>NZ_JBBODG010000001.1:0-4800000 GCF_038002805.1 Paenibacillus sp. FSL H3-0333
TTGGTGTTGGCTCTACCGTCGGTGTTGGTGTTGGCTCTGCCGTTGGCGTTGGTGTCGGCTCCACCGTCGGCGTTGGTGTCGGTTCTACCGTCGGTGTTGGTGTCGGTACCGCCGTTGGCGTTGGTGTCGGTTCTACCGTCGGTGTTGGTGTTGGCTCTGCCGTCGGTGTTGGTGTCGGTTCTACCGTCGGTGTTGCTGTCGGTTCTACCGTCGGTGTTGGTGTTGGCTCTGCCGTTGGTGTTGGTGTCGGCTCTGCTGTTGGCGTTGGTGTCGGTTCTACCGTCGGTGTTGGTGTCGGCTCTACCGTCGGTGTTGGTGTCGGTACCGCCGTTGGCGTTGGTGTCGGTTCTACCGTCGGTGTTGGTGTCGGCTCTGCCGTTGGTGTTGGTGTCGGTTCTACCGTTGGCGTTGGTGTCGGTACCGCCGTTGGCGTTGGTGTCGGTTCTGCTGTCGGCGTTGGTGTCGGTTCTGCCGTTGGTGTTGGTGTCGGCTCTGCCGTTGGTGTTGGTGTCGGCTCTGCCGTTGGCGTTGGTGTCGGTCCCGCTGTTGGCGTCGGTGTCGGTACTGCCGTTGGCGTTGGTGTCGGTACTGCTGTTGGCGTTGGTGTCGGTACCGCTGTTGGCGTTGGTGTTGGCTCTGCTGTCGGCGTCGGTGTCGGTACTGCCGTTGGCGTTGGTGTCGGTACCGCTGTTGGCGTTGGTGTCGGTACTGCCGTTGGTGTTGGCGTCGGCACCGCTGTTGGTGTCGCTGTTGGCTTCACCGTTGGCGTTGGTGTTGGCTTCACGGTCGGCGTTGGTGTCGGCTTCACGGTCGGCGTTGGTGTTGGCTTCACGGTCGGCGTTGGTGTTGGCTTCACAGTCGGTGTTGGCTTTGGAGTTGGAGTGCACACAGGTGTAGGTGACGGTTTTATGGTCGGTGTTGGCTTCACAGTTGGAGTCGGCGTTACCGTCGGTGTTGGCTTCACTGTAGGTGTAGGCGTTACCGTCGGTGTTGGCTTCACTGTAGGTGTAGGCGTTACCGTCGGTGTTGGTTTCACTGTAGGTGTAGGCGTTACCGTCGGTGTCGGCTTCACTGTAGGTGTTGGTGTTACCGTTGGTGTTGGTGTAGCCGTCGGTGTCGGTGATGGACTAGGTGTCGGCGTTGCGGTAGGCGTCGGACTCGGCGGCGGCCCCTCTCCCTCGTACATTCCAAGATGCATCTCAACCCCGCCGCTAAAAGATTTTGCAATCAGAGTCCCGTACAGCTCTGCTCCGGCATAATGAACATCCGCTCTAGGTGCGAGGATCGTCCCGAAGAATGAGGTATAAGCGATATTCACCTCAGAAGCTTCGTAAAAGTTGAACAATACCTGACTGGCTCTGCCGTTATTCATTGAAAAGCTCGGCACATTGACTGTAGACCCGCTTATATTAATAATCAGCGTAGCGTTCTGGGCAATGTTGAATTCGATATAGTTGGTCTTCGCCAGTGTCGAGGCATCCAAATGAACTACATTGAAACGATCCGGTGCACTGATCTTGAGCTGTCCATAATTGTTATTGCCGATCTCAATCGTGTCAGCCAAGGCCCCATACTCTGTGGATCGGGAGATCAGAATCTCCTGCTCGGCTGCAAAATCAATCGGGCTGGCATTTTTCTTCCCGCCTTTGATGTTGACACCAGGCTCATTGGCTGTAAAGCTATCCCCAAATACCACATTTCCATAGATCTCTCCACTGCCTGAATGTACAAAATTCTTACCGGCCACAAGTACATCCGTCGGCGAAGCATCCCTGTATGCCCTAGCTACTCCGTAACCTCCGGAGAGGGTAATGTTCCCCGCCGCTGCCAGGCGGCCTTCAATCTGATCATTGGCTTGTTTAAAGTCCCCGAGGATAAAAGCATTAAAATTCCCTGCGACCCCCAAAACCGGTGTTGGCGTATACGGCACCCCTGAAGCTGCTCTAACATCCGTCCCCCAAGTAAAAGCACTGGATACGGTCAATAGGCCCGCCATAATGATGGCGGCTGTTTTACGTACTCCTTTTTTCAATAGTCCACACCTCCTAGTTACTATTCTATGAATCTGTCACGCGACTATAACAACAAAAAGACCGCCACGAAGGGTTAGCTTCACGGCGGCCGGACGACCCTAGCCTCAACTTTAGAGACAGTAGATTCCTGACTTTGCGTCCCGCTCTTTCGATACGGTTTGCGTTTGTACATGATTTCGGTATGCAATTGAGATTTGCTTATGTAAGATCATTGTTGAGTCTATGACATTTGTTACTTTTGTACTAATTTCAGTTTATCCGCTCCCCCACCCTGTTGTCAATCCGTTCCCAGTATATTTTTTGAAATTATTTTTGCGACGGTTGCTCATTGATCCCTTGTACCATAAGGGTTCGGGGGCGAGTCTCTTTTTTAGCTATTCACGAAAAAAGTCGAGAAATCAGAGGATTGGCTGTAGCCGTTTATCTCTCTTTACTATAATAATATCAATTGATATTATTAAATTTTGATGCATTTGTCCTATTTTATTGCCTTCAGGCCCCTCCTACTCATTGTCTGCTCCTGTTCAATGCAATTTTACCTATTTACAGGCACCTCAACTCGAAAAAAAGTGCCGCCCATAGGGACGACACCTGCTAATAGACTTCATATATTTTGAATAAAATGTCGCCTAGGCAGACCCGAACAGCTGAACCCAGCCAATCATCGATACCCAGAGCGGAACACTTAGAATGATCCCGAATACCAAACCACGGCGGAGGCTTCCTTCATGACTCATTGCCATTCTCCTTTGAGCTGATTTATTTTTCAATCTTTAATATTTCAATTTTAATATAAAATAATTCATCTTATTTTTTTGTGAAATATATCACATTATTTGAGTTAATTTATAAAACCCATTGATTATTTTTTGAAGGATGAGTTACAATGCGAATATACGTTCTCTTCGAGGGGTTGAGAAGGATGCAAAGAGCAGAGAGCCAGGACAACCTGCTGGTCAAATCCTATATTTTGCTGCCGCTTATTCTATCCGCCTTCGAGCGCGATGCTTCTGCTATAGCCTCAGAGCTGCGCACGCCTGCGCCTTATCTGGAGGTAATCCAGTCGGCCGCTCATGCCGCTTCTGCCGATCTGCGGGAGGTCCGTGCCGGAATGCGCGCCCGTGGTCTGAAGGTCTATGAGCAGCAGCGGCTGGAGACGGGTATTGAAGCCAAATTTGTCTGCAGGGGCTATCACGAACGGATGCTGCTGCTGGATGATGTGATTGCCGCCCAGGCCACTCTGCATATGCGCAGATATCTGGGTATGGAGAAGATGGAGCAGCGATAACAAAGAAGCCTGCCGCAAGCGGCAGACTTCTGCATGAAATGATCACCCGGATGCGGCTACATTAACAACGTCCAATACCCCAATGTGCCGCATATCACCACCACAGCTACCGGGTACAGGATTCTCCGGCTTACCTGATCCCTGAACGCAAGAAACAAACAAAGCATACAAAGCCATGCAATTAGAAGGCTTCCCATCTATTATGCATACGCTCCTTCCCGGCATTTCTGCCCCTCTCCAGCGGTAGACCGCCTCAGAGCACAACTCTCCTTATATATAGGAAGATTTCCCGCCGAATATCCCAATTATACCAGCTGACAGCCAATCTGGAGCAATTTTTCTTCACATTGCCGTCAAGAAATTCACAATTCCTCTTCCACAACAGGATATTCCCAGAAACCCAGACGTCCCTTAGCAGGTATGGGATGTACCAGCGGAACAACCTCCTCCAGCATCCAGGCATACCTTCCTTCGGCATAATTGCCGAATACGTATTCATTGCCGCCCGGCCAGCCTTGCTGCGCAAGCTCAGGCGTCACCTCACAGCAATCCGCAATGCGGCTGACTGCAATGATCTTGCCGGTTGGCAGGTTGTCCGCAGTGTAACCGTAACGTGCCAGCAACGACTGATACGGCTCCATCCGGCAGATCGCCTTATTCACCTGCATCCCGGCATGAATGGCTAACTCTCCCCGGTGGGCGGTCCGCCAGGTCCGGGTTTCGATTTGTTTCTCTCCCAGCGCAATTAACGTGGCCCACGGCTGGCGTATGGTCAGGCATTTCATAATGTAGCTTGCCTCCTCTGATGAACACCTTTTTACTCAGAATTACTATGGCCTTCTATGGGAAACATTAATAGCTAAGAAGGGGGACTGACGAACTATGGGTAACGGATTAGATCAAGGGTACGGGGTATTAAAATGCAAATTATCCAATGAGGATAATGTCTATAAGCTAGGTTACAAAAACAATCATATTCAGGTGCTGGTTGACGTTGAAGACGATGACCACAAAAAGTATAGATTGGCCATCAACATCCGATCAAGCAATAAAGCCGAGCATTTACCGGAAGACACTGCCAATCAGGTGCTGTATTATGTGGGCGAAGATTTCAAAGCGGAAGAAACGGCCCGTTGGCTCGCGCTTGAATCCGGCTTCACGAAGATCACCAGGCATAACCGGAGCCTTGCCCTTGATTATATCAGGGGAAACCTGGTGATTCCCAGTAAGATGGTAGCTCTGCCTAATACGAACCGGAATGAACCCGAAAACAGCGATCCCCGCAACAATCTTTATGATAAAATCACCTCTTATCTCAAGGAGGCACAGGAACAGGATGCAACCCTGTACGTATTCGGCGAGCCTTGGGGACCCGAAGAGGATAAGTCCGATAAGTACTTCGGCTTCTCCCCTGGGCAGGGCGTCCATAATATTCATATGAACCAAGGCAATGCGGGCGGGTACGCCAGAGAAAATGGCACGTGGCAAGACGGCGGAGTGCTTATTCATTTCGAGAATGAACACAGATGGGTGGCTATCTTCCTGGCCTTCCAATCCCAATCCTGGTGTACTAACGGCCAGGGAGATGCCACCAAGCCGGTTAGTGAATGCGGTCATAATCACGCTTAAGGCCAAGAACAAAATCACCCTGCGGGTGAATGAGATTACCTGCGCGCAAACACAATGTATGCTGTTTTCCACATACATTCGGGCCGTGTGCCTGCTTGCAAGCACAATGTATGCTGTTTTTCACATACATCGGGCCATGCGCCTACTTGCGAGCATAATGTATGCTGTTTTCCACATACATTCGGGCCGTGTGACTACTTGCGAGCACAATGTATGCTGTTTTTCACATACATTTAGTCCATATGCCGCTGTACCAGCCAATTGTATACGGGTTCATTCACTTTACACTCACCTTTTCCACAGCAGCAGGATACTATAGTTTCCTATACAATAAAAAAACGCGGTCCCCAGAACCGGAAGGCCGCGTCAAGCTTAATTCATTAAAATGCTGGTGAAGGGAATTGAACCCCCGGCCTACGCATTACGAGTGCGTTGCTCTACCCCTGAGCTACACCAGCTTACAGACGTTTGCGTCTGCCAAGCAAAAAATATTATAACTCTTCCAGCGGAAAACGCAAGCCCTTTTTCAGTAGTGCGTATGATAATTACATTTTGTTAAAACAAAAAGAAGCGCCTTAAAAGGCGCTTCCATTAAATAAGAAGAGAGCTTTCGCAGTCCCCTTAAATCGTGATACCTTAGAGAGCTTTCGCAGTCTTAGATATCATTTATATTAGTATTCGTCGACTTGCTTTAATTATACATGTCTTTTTGTACAAAGAAGAGCTTTCGCAATTCTTATGAGGTAGAGAATGCAGGGAGAGCTTACGCTATCACCACAAGAAATATTTTAACTCAAACAATTATCCATGTCAATGTACATTATGGAATTATTTTCAAGCCAAACCGTTCTTTTTTGTTACAGCCTCCATCGTATGCTTGATTTTCAATCATATCAAGTAAACCATATGTCCTAAGTGGTTTCCCGGAAAGCTTTCTATTCCACGTGTTTGGTAATAAGTCTGCAATTTGCAATCCTATTATGTTATCAGGTTTATAGCCGAAATTTATTGTACTCAGCCTTTTTTGTACAGTTTTATTACTGTAAAAAAGAGTTCCTTGAGCCATAAGATAATGGAAATGATATTGTAATTGTTGATCTTTTTGATCTGGATCAGCATTAGTTGATTCTAAATAAATTGAACCTTTACCATCGTTCATTTCAAGATAGTGAACAAAATTCTCCATAATTATTTGAAGAGCAATGAAATACTTATCACGTCCATTAGTATATAAGCTTTGGCAATCCTTCTCATGAATGCTGACTCCAAACACTGGGAGATTATAATGCTTGAACATCCTAGTAATATCACCCCAGAAATTTTCAAGCACATCATTATCTTGAAAGACCCTAAATGGGGTGGCGGATTTATGTCTATTGATATCCATTTCGTGAATTATGACTTTTTCATCCCCAAAGTACTTATTCTTTATTGAATTGACATAAGGGATAATATCCATTTCATATTCGCTTTCTCCAATTGCAAATCCCATTAAGCTAAAATGATCAAAATGACCACCTGTGAGAATTTCATCTAAATAAAGCGTATATCTCTTCATTATTTTTATGGACACCCCTTAGATATATCCGATACCCTACCCCTGATATGCATCGGCTTAAACACTACTGCATCAGCCCCAGCCCGCGGAAATAATCCAGCGCGAGCTTAGCGCTTTCGAGGGAAGATACCTCATAGGCCTCCTGCTCTACAATATAATAGAAAATTCCGCTCTGCTCCGCTATCTCGAAGACGCTCCGGAAATCGACTTCTCCCTTCCCGAGATCGGTCTCCTCATGGTCTGCTCCGAAGTCCTTAATGTGAACCAGCGGAACACGGCCGGCGTACCGTGACACATAATCAACGGGCCGGGCTCCACCCCTGTATACCCATCCCAGATCAAACTCAGCCAGCATATGCTCGGCAGGAATCTGCTCCAGCCAGATATCGATGACCGCCTTGCCGTCAACCTCTTTGAATTCATAATCATGGTTGTGGTAGCCGTACTGCATCCCCGCCGCCCGGACCATCGCGGAAGCCTTCTCCAGGAATGGAATGATTCTCGTTACATCCTCTATGGAAGGATTCGGCGGAAGCGGTGCCGACGGGGTGATTATATATTGCAGTCCGAGCTCTACCGCGTATTCAATCTCTTTGGCTAAGGCCTGTTCCATCTTATCCAGACTGCTGAAGTCCAGGCCTACATGCGCCGAAGGGGCCGCCAGGCCAAGTTCATCCAGCTTACGGCGCAGTTCCCCTGCAGATACACCGAAATAACCGGCGAATTCCACTGCCTGGTACCCCATCTCTGCCACCTTGGCCAGTGTGCCGAGGAAATCGCGTTCCGTCTGGTCACGCAGTGTATACATTTGAATTCCGATCTGCTGAGCTACTTCTGCCATGAATAATCCGCTCCTTATTATCATTTCTGATTAGATACTGTATTCCCGCTACTCTCCCTGTAGCTTGCGCTCCACGGATTCCAGCTTGCTGCGACTGGTCGAGATCTTGTCGCGCCGGTCATCGATCTTGAGCGAGGTTGAGACTCTCTGCGCCCCGGCGGTGAACGGCGACTCGTGCAGCGCTTCTACCGCAGCCAGAATCCGCGCTACCGGCCCCTCAATAATCGTACCCATAGAAGTTAGCTCGTAGGTAATGCCCTCCACCGTCTCCAGCACGCGCTGCATCTCGGCCACATAGCTGCTGAGACTGGTGCTGCCTGTCCCAATCGGAATAACGGTCACTTCGCCAATTGCCATTGTGAACTGCCTCCTAATGATCTGATGTGCCTGCCTCTAACTTATCCTCTTATTGTAACGCTTCGCCAGGCTTGCTACAAATCACCTGCACCCTCTCTATTCTATTAATATCCGTCAAAATGATTACCAGGATTAGACGCACTCTATTTATGGATTCTTTGTGGCGTATTTTCGGAGATTTTATGAAAAATTCAAGGGCGATTCATAGGAAAGTTGTGGATTACCTGTGGACTAACTGTGGATCAGCTGTGAGTAAAAGCGCCGAACCCGCTCCCCGTGCGGGATTGCAAAAAAACATTTACAAACACAATATATTGCGGTAGCTTTAATAGATAACAACAAAATATAGTAGAAACGGGCGTTTCGCCCCTTGTAATAGAGGTGCGACTTAATAGGGAAGTGCGGTGCAAAACCGCTGCGGTCCCGCCACTGTAACCGGATGCTCCCAGGGCGCGATGCCCAGGGCCGCATTCTCCGGCTAATTGCCACTAAGGGGCGGAATAAGCCCCCCGGGAAGGCGCCGGAGGAGTTGCCGGAAGCCAGGAGACCTGCCTGTTTCGGTGGCACCGCTTAGACTCCTGCGAGGAACAGGGAAGGTGTCCGTATGCGGCCTGCAACAGCAGAGTTAGCCTTCCGTCAATCGGGCCAGAGGCTGCCGATACCTGAGGACGATCGGGGATTATTTTCAGGTATCGGCTCTGTGGAATATACAAGAACGGGCGTAAGCTATTTGCCCCTTGTCTGCTCGTATATTCCACCCAGACCACAGGCAAATTTCCGCTTCCCGGATCTTTGCATCCTGCATTCGGGCATTTCCGGCCTTCCCGGCCGGAGGTGCTTTTTTAACGCTTACAATACCCGAGAGGAGAGAGTTATATAATGACGCTGCTGGAGAAACGTTATAACGAAGGACAAGCTGCACAGGAGGATCTTTTGGAAGAGGTCATTCATTTGGGACGGGATATTATCGACAGCCGGGATCTGGATCTGCTGCGCGAGAACGCCAACCTGAACGGGGAGAGCTTCTCCGGCAAAATGAGCAAGTTCGGCAGTGAATACTCCAAATGGTACGCCCGCAACTTCACCATGCCGCCACAGCTGGTACAGGCTACCCTGGATAATGTCGTCTATGTACATGACCTTGATCAATACGCCATTGGAACCACCAACTGCATCTTCATCCCGTTCGAACGGCTTCTCCGTGAAGGCTTCAACACCGGCAACGGCAGCGTACGGCCTCCCAACTCGATTATGACGGCGATGTCGCTGGTGGCGATTATTTTCCAGTCGCAGCAGAATGCGCAGTACGGCGGCGTATCCGCCAACAAGCTGGATTATGATCTGGCCCCTTATGTGACCAAATCCTTCTCCAAGCTCTTCCGCAAAGGTCTGGAGTATTTCGAGGAGAATGCAGAGGTGTCTGAGCTTGGGGAGATTACGATGAGCCGCAGCGATCTGGCTGAGCAGTATCCGCGCGCCTTCCGTTTTGCCCTGAAGGAGACGCAAAGTGAGACCCTGCAGGCCGCAGAGAGTATGGTACATAACCTGAATACGATGTCCAGCCGCTCCGGCGGCCAGATTCCTTTTACCAGCATCAACTACGGCACCTGTACCTCCCCGGAGGGACAGCTTGTGATCAGCTCGCTGCTGACGGCTACGATGAACGGACTGGGCAGCGGGGAGACGCCGGTGTTCCCGATTCAGATCTTCAAATGCAAGCAAGGTATCAACCAGCAGCCGGGGGACCCCAACTATGAGCTGTTCCTGAAGGCAGCGGAGTGCTCGGCGCGCAGATTGTATCCGAACTTCGCCAATCTGGACGCTCCGCTGAACATGCAGTATTACGATCCGGCTGACCCGGATACCGAGTTCGCTACGATGGGCTGCCGGACCCGTGTGCTCGGCGACCGCTTCGGACGCAACCACTGCTCCGGCAAAGGCAACCTGTCCTTCAACACGCTCAACCTGGTGCGTCTTGGACTGGCCCACGGCACGATAACCGGCCGACGCCTCGCTGCTGATGAAGAAGGGTTCTTCGACGACCTGAATCACTATATGGATATTGCGCTGGACGGCCTGCTACACCGCTTCCGTATCCAGGCTTCCCAGAAGGCCAAAGCCTCCGATTTCATGATGCGTGAAGGCGTCTGGGAAGGCGGCGAGCAGCTTGCACCTGATGACAGTGTGGGCGAACTGCTGAAGCACGGCAGTCTGTCGCTAGGCTTCATTGGAATGGCAGAATGCATGAAGGCCATGTACGGCAAGCACCACGGCGAAGATATGGAGATTCACGCCAAGGCTGTAGCCATCGTCCGCCACATGCGTGAATATTGCGACCGCAAGAGCGAGGAGCTTAACCTCAACATCACCTTGTTCGCAACACCGGCCGAAGGTCTCTCCGGCAAGTTCACCAAGATCGACCGCAAGGTGCTCGGTTCTATCCCTGGGGTAACCGACCGTGAATACTATACGAACTCGTTCCACATTCCGGTCTACCATGAACTGAGCGCAGCCAAGAAGATCAGCCTGGAAGCCCCGTTCCATGAATATTGCAACGCCGGAGCGATCTCCTATGTCGAGCTGAACGGCAATGCCCGGAGCAACCCTGCAGCCTTCGTCAAAATCATTAAATATGCGCTGGAGCAGGATATCAGCTACTTCAGCATTAACCATCCGATTGACCGCTGCTCCGGCTGCGGCTATGAAGGGGTCATCGGCACGAATTGCCCGACCTGCAATGCCCATGAGGATACCACCCATATCCGCCGTCTGCGCCGGGTTACCGGGTATCTGACCGGTGACTATCAGACCCGCTTCAATGCCGCCAAGCAAGCCGAAGTCCGGGACCGTGTTAAGCATCTATGAACATCTGCGGCTATTACCCGGAGTCGATCAATGAAGGGGAAGGCCTGCGGGCCGTCCTCTTCATCAGCGGCTGCCGCCACCGCTGCCCGGGCTGCTTCAACCCGAAGACCTGGAACTTTAACTACGGGGAGGCTTTTACCCCGGAGCGCCGGCGGGAGATCATAGAAGAGATTGCAGGCAATCCGCTGCTGGACGGCTTGACGCTGGCGGGCGGGGATCCTTTTTTCTCGGCTGAGGAGGCTGCAGACTTCATTCACGAGCTGCGCGCCGAACTGCCGGACTTCCCAATCTGGATCTATACCGGTTATACGTACGAGGAGCTTACGGCTTCCCCCGGTTCAGCGGAATGGAACCTGCTGGCCTTGTGCCAGGTCGTGATCGACGGACGGTTCGTCGAAGCGCTCAAAGACCTTACCCTCTCTTACCGGGGAAGCAGCAACCAGCGGATCATTGATATTCCTGTGAGTCTGGCGGGAGATAGGGTTATTCTGTGGGAGCCGGAGCTGAGCTTTCAAGGGGTATAAAAATAACAAAGGCACTAAACTCCCGCTACCGGGTGGTTTAGTGCCTTTTATTGGTTCGGACCGGGTACGACTTATTGCCCTGCCTTGCGCCCCGCCTTATGCTCCGTCTCTTCCGCCAGCTCCTCCAGCACACTGTTCAGGCGTAAGCGCAGCTCTTCAGCCAGCTCAACTACGCCCTGGTCGTTACGCACCGCCTGCGAGTCTACGGCGTAGACGCCGCCAAGAATGTAGCGGGCACCCAGCACAGACAGTACCGGCTTCAGTGCATAGTCGATCGCCAGCAGATGAGCGAGACTTCCACCCATGAAGAGCGGGAGCACGATTTTGCCGGCCAGTCCTTTTTGCGGCACCAGATCCAGGAAGGTCTTCAGCACTCCCGTGTAAGAAGCCTTATATACCGGACTGACTACGATTACCGCATCAGCTTCCGCTACGAGCCCATTCGCCTTGACAATGGCTTCGCTCTCGAATTTGGTATGGATCAGATCCTCCGCAGGCAGCTCCGCCACATTGATCCGCTCCACTTCAAACCTGCGCTCCCGCAAGGCATTCTCTGCATACTCAATCACGGCATTGATCCGTGAGACCAGCGAGGGTGTTCCGTTAATTACGACTATTTTGGCCATTTCCGCACCTCTTCCGTCCGCATAATAGGATAAACCGGGCTGCTTCGCCGGGCATCAATACTTTAAATTAGTAATAATCCTAGCAGAGTACAAGGAATATTGTCAAACCCCTCTTATGCTTGCAAACCGCTGCCGCTCTGGTTATAATAAACGGCAAACCTATATCCCGACCAGGCCAACGACCGGCATCCAACCGCGAGGCGTCTGCGACCGGAGCAGCTTCCTGTTCCCTAAGTTTACCGGGTTTCGCCCGTTACCGCGAAGACCAAAGAGGGCCTGATTCCGCGCTGCTTAGCTGCTATACGCGAATGAGGTCAACCTGGGTGGCACCGCGAGCTGACGCTCCTCGTCCCATGGATGAGGGCGTTTTTTGCGTTTTTTTACCCACACTTAAGGAGCGGATGCAGATGTTGGATATGAACTGGATCAGGGAGAATGAGGACATTGTACGGAAGACAGCCGAGTGGAAAAGATTGAAGTTCCCCCTGGAGGAACTTCTGGAGTGGGATGACCGGCGGCGGCTGGCCCGCCGGGAGACGGAGCAGCGGCGCGCGGAGCGCAACGCGCTGACGAAGGAGGTCGAGCGCCTGCTGCGCGGGGGCGACGTTTCGGGTGGCGAGCTGGCCAAGGAGCAGGTGCGGGTGATCAACGGCCAGCTGACTCTGCTGGAGGCGGAGCTTCTGGATGCGGAGCAGCGCTGCGGCGAGCTGCTGCTGCTCGCGCCGAATCCCGTGTCGGCGGATACGCCGATCGGGCCGGATGACAGCGCGAATGTGGAGCTGCGGCGGCATGGCGCGCCGCCGGTGTTCGGCTTCCGCGCGCGGGACCATGCCCGGCTTGGAGAGCTGCACGACATCATCGACCTTCCGCGCGGCGTCAAAGCCGGAGGGCCCCGCAGCTATGTGCTGAAGGGGGCCGGGCTGCTGCTGCATCTTGCGGTGCAGCGGCTGGCCCTGGATGTGCTGATGCAGCGCGGCTTCACCGCGATGGATGTGCCCGTGATCGTCCGGCCGGAAGCGCTGGAGCGGACCGGCTTCTTCCCCGGCGGCCGGGACCAGACCTACGAGCTGACAGGCGAGAAGCGCTGGCTGGCCGGGACCTCGGAGGTGTCGCTGGTCTCGCTGTACAGCGATGAGATTTTGGAGCTGGATCAGCCGCTGCGGCTGGCCGGGATGTCGGCCTGCTTCCGCCGCGAGGTGGGCTCGGCGGGCCGCGATGTGCGCGGGCTGTACCGGGTCCACCAGTTCTCGAAGATCGAGCAGGTGGTCATGTGCAAGAATGATCCCGCAGAATCGGAGCAGATACTCCAGGAGATTCTCGGCAATGCCGAGCATATTCTTCAGCTGCTGGAGCTGCCTTACCGGGTAGTCGCCGTCTGTAGCGGAGACATGGCGATGAAGACCCATAAGCAGTATGACATCGAGACCTGGATGCCGGGCAGAGAAGCTTACGGGGAGACCCACTCGGCTTCCAATCTGCTCGACTTCCAGGCCCGCCGCTCGGGCATCCGCTACCGTGATGAAGACGGGCGGCTGCAATACTGCCATACCTTGAACAACACAGCGGTCGCCACGCCGCGCATTCTGATTCCGCTGCTGGAGAACCACCAGCAGGAGGACGGATCGATCTATATCCCGCAGGCACTACGGCCTTATATGGGCGGGGCGGAGCGGATTGAACCGGGAGTGAATCACAGCTGATATCCGGCTCTACAACGACGACTATAATTGATTTTCTATTAATAATCGATAATAGCCATTCCCCATATATTGGGGAATGGCTATTTATATAGATTTTATACTAAACATTACTACTATTTTTATGCATTTCTAATAAACTTCTCTATTATTCTTTTGAATTGGTCTCAATTTAATATATATTTATATGAAGCGACCCTTTATTTAACAATTAAATGGTAGAATAATGGGGAATGCCAATCATAGTTTTGAGAGGAGTGGGTTTAGGATCATGGTTATTTCTCACAGGATGCGAAGATGGCTGTCTGCAGGGTTATCCCTGCTAATGCTGCTTGGACTGTTAACGCCTGCTGGACAAAGTGCACAGGCAACAGCGGATAACAGTAATATTGTAATCTCACAAGTCTACGGTGGCGGCGGCAACGGCGGCGCTAAATACAAAAATGACTTCATTGAATTATACAATCCTACGGATACAGCAGTGAGTCTTGAGGGATGGAAGGTGCGTTATGCCAGTGCCACTGGTGACCTAAGTAACACATCCGACATCTCAGTATTAACAGGAACCATTGCCGCGAAGGGATACTTTCTGATCCAGCAATCGGCTGGTACCGGAGGTACGGTTGAATTGCCAGCCCCTGATTATACAGGAACATTAAAGCTTGGAGCTACCAATGGCAAAATTGACCTCGTAGATGCCTCCAATGCAAGTGTTGATATGGTTGGCTTCGGAACTGCCACTACTTATGAAGGCAGCGGAGCTACAGCCGCACTAAGCAGTACCCTTGCCGCAGTGCGCAAGACCGCAGACATTTCACCTGCAGATAACCGTGCCTTCGATACCGATAATAACTCTAAGGACTTCACCGTCCAGCCCCCTGATCCCCGCAATAGCCATTATGGTCTCAGTCAGACTGTAGCGCCGGTTATTGCCACTCCGTCTGCCAATGCCTGGCCCGCAGGCACTGAAATCTCCCTTAATACGTCAACCGTTGGCGCATCCGTGTACGCCGCAGTCTACATAGACGGCGCCGAAGCGGCATTCAAGCCATACAGCACCCCTATCCTACTGAATGCACCCACGACAATCAAAACCTATGCTGTATCCGATGCAGTCTATAGCACAGAATCGAGCTATGATTACACTCTCCTTAAACAACAGGATATTGCCTCTGTCCGCCCGGCACCTAAGGGTCAGAACGTTTGGACGGAAGGAACGGTTACACACATCGACGGCGCAAAAATGTACATTCAGGATGCCACTGCAGGCCTTGTGCTGTACGGGTACCCTGACTTCGCCAAAGCAGGAGATATTGTTAATATTCAAGGTGTTATGGATATCTACAGTAACCTCCAGGAACTTAAACCGTCCGCCGGGCTTAACTACAGTGTAGTGACTCCGGATGCCGGTATTCCTGCTCCCCAGTTAATCACCGCCGCAGAACTGACAGCAACAAGTGGTGAAGCTTATGAGGCTAAACTTGTCACACTTGAGAATGTGACGATCAAAAGTAAAGACGGTAAGAATGTCACCGCCATTCAAGCAGAGCAGCCGTTCAGAATTTACTCTGACCTGCCTCAACTGACCGCAGAAAAGCATTTTGATAGAATCACCGGTGTTATTGAACAGTTTAATGATGTCTATCAAGTCATTCCGCTGAATGCCGAGAGTCTGGTAGAAGAGCTATTCTCTGTGACCGCCAGCCCCGGCGCCGGACGAATCATTAGCGGAGGCTCTGTAACACTATCCAGTCCTACAAAAGGAGCAGCTATCTATTATACGCTCGACGGCTCAGAACCTACCGAGTCCAGTACGTTGTATACCGTTCCGGTTACGATTACTAAGGATACTATAATTAAGGCCATCGCTTCCATTCCGGGCCAGACCAGCAAAGTATTCACGTTCAGTTATACCGCTTCAGCGCCTCCGCGCATCCATGATATTCAAGGGGAATCCCATTCCTCTGAATATGCCGGCCAGACCGTTACGGATGTCGAGGGGATTGTTACCCAATATGGATATACATTTGCGAACGGCAATTATAAAGGATTTTTCATCCAGGACCCTAAGCCGGATAGCAATGACAATACCTCTGAAGGCATATTCGTATACAGCACGAATGCCAGCCTGAAGCCCGATATTGGAGATCATGTGACTGTATCGGGTATGGTGTCGGAGTACAATGAGGGCAGCAGCAAGAATCTGACCTCCACCCAAATTACACTCAGTACAATCAAGACAGTTGCCAAAAACGTAAAACTTCCAGAGCCTGTAGTTCTGGGCAAAGGCGGGCGGATCATCCCGTCCTCAGTCATCGACGATGATAAACTAACCGAATTCCAGCCCGATGAGGATGCTATGGACTTCTATGAATCGCTTGAGGGGATGCTCGTTACACTTCCGACTCCTACGATTCTCAGTCCGTATTGGACAAGCGGCGGCGGTACCTCCACCGTATATAACATTCCTACGAGAGTGGACAATACGATGGACGATGTTATTACACCGGCAGGCGGACTTGTTCTAAAAGGCGCCAAAAACCTTAATCCGCAGCGGCTGCTGATCGCCTATGGCAATCCCGGCCAAGAGGTTGGTACCGGTGATACATTCAACGGTGATGTGACCGGAGTAATCGGCTACAACAATGGAAATTTCAAGGTTATTCCGGCGAATGGTAGTCTGCCCGGCATTACACAAGGAAGCTTCACACAGGAGACCTCTACGATTGCTGTAGCTGAGGACAAGCTGCTGGTGGCTTCGTATAATATCGAGAACTATTACCCTGGCGTAGGAGCCGCGAAGATTCAGAAGCTGGCTCAGTCCATCGCTGTAAATCTCCAGAAGCCGGATATTATCAGCGTCGTTGAAATGCAGGACAGCAACGGCGAGACTGACAACGGTATCGTGGAAGCCAATGCCGCCGAGCTGATCGAAGCGATTCAGACCGCCGGAGGCCCGGCGTACCAGTATATTGATATTGCTCCATCGGATAAAGCAGACGGCGGTGCTCCCGGCGGTAACATCCGGGTTGGATTCCTCTACAATCCGGCAAGAGTCAAGCTGTCTGACAGCATCAGCGGACAGAAGGGTTCCGCTCTGCAAGCGGTCAGCTACAATGCGGCTGCGGACAAGCTCACCTACAATCCGGGAAGAATTGACCCGGCGAACGATGCCTTTAAAGAATCCCGCAAGCCGCTTGCGGCACAATTCGAGTTCAAAGGCAAGAAGGTCATTGTAATTGCCAATCACTTCAATTCCAAGTCGGGGGACAACGGCCCGTTTGAGAACGTTCAGCCACCGGTTTTGTCAAGTGAGACACAGCGTCACAAGATTGCCGCCGTCGTGAACGGCTTCGTCAAGGATGTGCTCGCAGCCAACCCGTCGGCGAATATTATTGCCATGGGCGACTTGAATGATTTCCAATTCACCAAGACCGCAGACATTCTCAAAGGCAATGAGCTGGACAATCTGATTGACAAGCTGCCGCTTAATGAACAGTACACTTATACGTATGACGGAAACTCACAGGTACTGGATCATATTTTGGCGAATAAAAATATTGCGAAATCCGCAGAAGTGGACGTTGTCCATCTTAATGCAGACTTCCCGGCATCGCGTGGACGGGCATCCGACCATGATCCGGTAGTCGCTCAGTTCGACCTATCCAACTTCGCTCTGCGTGTGCTGCACACGAATGACACGCATGGACATCTGGAGACCATTGCCAAGCGTGCTACGGCGATCAAGCAGGAACGCAATCCCTATACTCTACTGTTAGATGCAGGAGATGTGTTCTCAGGGACACTCTATTCCACTACGTTTAAAGGCATGGCGGATGTCGATTTCATGAACGATCTCGGCTATGACGCGATGACCTTCGGCAACCATGAATTTGATCAGAATAAGGATCATCCTGAATACCTGAGAAATTTCGTGGAAGCGGCAAAATTCCCGTTCGCGAGCGCAAACATTGACTTTACCTCTAAGAACAGTGAGCTTGCAGACCGGTACCACAACGATATCGTTACCATCGGCGAAGGTGACACCGCGTATAACGGGAACATCTATCCGGCTGTAATCAAAGACGTCTACGGGGAGAAGGTCGGTGTCTTCGGCCTGACCACTGAGGATACGGTCGGATTATCTTCTCCGGGGGATAAGATTAGCTTCAAGGACCATATAGAGAGCGCTAAGAACACTGTAGCGATGCTCGAAGCTAAAGGGGTTAATAAGATTATCGCGGTAACCCATCTGGGGTATACCGTAGACAAGAATCTCGCTGCAGCTGTCGACGGCATTGACATCATTGTCGGCGGTCATTCTCATACCAAGATCGACAACCCTCCTGAGCCGGTTACCAACGTTGGTACAGGTAAGCCTGTGCTGGTGGTCCAGACAGGAGAATACGGCCAAAATCTGGGTGAGCTGAATGTTGTCTTTGACAAGAACGGTGAAATTGTATCGTACAACGGAAAGCTGCTGGATGTAGCCAAATACGCTGAAGATCCGGGGGCCAAAGCCAAGCTCGCTTCTGAATACGATTCTAAGCTCTCCGCCGTTCGGGCTGAGAAGGTAGGATATTCAGACGTTGATCTCTACACGAACCGCGACATCGACGGGAAATCCGTGCGCGTGGTGCGTAAGGAAGAGACGCCGATAGGTAATATGATCGCCGACAGTATTGCGGAGAAGGTCACCGAGCTGATGCCTAACTTCGTGTCCAAGGAGGAGCTGGGTACGATCAAAGGCGTCGTGGCCATCCAGAATGGCGGAGGCATCCGTGCGGCGATTGACAAGGGCGAGATCACTATGGGAGAAGTGTTGACCACTCTTCCGTTCAATAACAGCCTGGTCGCCCTGAAGGTTACCGGCGCAGAGATCATCTCTTCTCTGGAGAACGCAGTCAGCGGCCTCGAAACCGACCAGGGACGTTTCGCCCATGTCTCGGGGATGAAATACACGTATGATTCGACTAAAAAACCAGAGATTGTGAGTTCATTGACTGGTCAGGTGACCCAGACCGGGGAACGCATCATCTCCGTTGAGATCAAGCAGGCGGACGGATCTTACCAGCCAATTGATCCGGCAGGCTATTATATTCTGTCCACGAACTCCTTCATGGCTGGCGGCGGGGACTTCTACCGCGCACTGGCTTCAGCCAAGGCGGATGGACGTTATTATGAACTGGGTCTTCCCGACTTCGAAGTCCTGCTGGCCTATCTGAAGAAGCATAATCCGGTAACTTCAAGCGTTGAAGGACGGATCACCGATCTCAAGGGTGCCGTTCCAAACCCAAGTCCGACTGTAACGCCTACTCCGGCTCCAACCACGGCACCGGAAGGCGGAAGCCCAGGGGGCACCGGAGGAGTGACTCCTACGGCAACGCCATCAGTAACCTCTACTCCAAGCGCGGCAGCACCGCAGGTTACCACGCTTACAGCAGCAGAGCTTACAGCGAAGCTGGCCGCACTGCCAGCCGGTTCTAGTGAGCTGATCATCCCGCTTACAGCGTCGGCAGGAGGCGCACAGGTTGTCCTGCCAGGCAGTGTGCTGGTTCAGCAGGCGGCTGCCCGCCCTAATACCGTGCTTACCTTCACCTCATCAGGCGGAGCCTCCTACTCCCTGCCGCTGAGCGTTGTGAACGGATCAGCACTGGCTGCAAGACTTGGCACCGGGGAGTTCACGGTCACTGTCTCGCTGCTTCAGGCCGGAGCTGCTGCACTTGACGGTCTGAACAAGGCCATTGCCGCACAGGGCAATGCGGTCACATTAGCCGGCCCAGTCATTGAATTCAGTGCCACTGCCCAGGCAGGCACTACCAGCGTTCCGCTGAACAGCTTCGGCAGTACCTATGTGAAGCGGACCCTTACCGCCACTGGCGCACTGAATGCCTCGGAGGCAACCGGGGTCACCTATGACCCGGCCACGGGCAAGCTTTCCTTCGTGCCTTCTGTCTTCGCAAGCCCGGCAGACGGACATACAGAGGTAACGATCAAGCGCAACAGCAACAGCTATTACACTGTGGTGAAGTCGTCCAAGACCTTCGGCGATACTACCGGACACTGGGCACAATCGGCCATTGAGCTGCTGGCCTCGAAGCTGGTGATTACCGGCACCAGCAATACCGCCTTCTCACCTGCGCAGTCTATTACACGGGCAGAGTTCGCAGCCTTGATCACCCGCTCGCTGGGGCTTGCACCGGCAGCAACAGGAACGTCCTTCAGTGATGTCCGTGCTGGTGCATGGTACACGGATGCTGTACAGACAGCCGCTGCCGCAGGTCTAATTACCGGATATACCGATGGCAGCTTCAAGCCGGGCAGTCCGATTACCCGGCAGGAGATGGCAGCCGTCCTGTCCAAAGCTATGAAATACACCGGCAAGACCCTGACGGCCGATTCGGCTGTACTGGCTAAATTCCGCGATGCCTCAAGCATCCCGGCCTGGTCCAGAGCAGCGGTAGCAGAGATCGCCTCAGCAGGCATCATCCAGGGTACCCCTGATGGTGCGTTCGCTCCGGCGAAGCTGGCTACCCGTGCGGAAGCGGCTACGATGCTGGAGAAGACCTTGAAGTCACTGCAATTCATTAACTAACGCACGCACGCTACAGCGTTATACGAGGTTTAAATCAGTAAAGGCGGTTCCCAAGGCGCATGATGCGCTGCGGGAACCGCCTTTTTTGAATAATAAGATTTGCCAAACCATAAAAGTTCGTTTATGATAAAACAAATATAAGTTCTATGTTTATAGAACAATTATCTCTACTACACCAGAAAGCAGGAATTCCTTATGGATTATAAAGTCACTGTGGACTTCGCGCCTGTCTATGAATGCATTACCAGCCTGAACGCCTTTATCGGCAAGCAAAATCATACGGCTATGGATGCCGGGACCTCCTGGGTCCGCCAGGTCCAGACGCAGTTCGCCCCTGTCATGCTCCAGCGCATGAAGGAAGTGCTGAAGCTCACCGATAATTTCAGTCTCTCCCCCTACATCTGGAGCTGTCCCGGAGAGCGTACGCCGGAGGCATTCCTGCATTGGTTCGAAGAATTGTCTCCGGGGGAGCTCTACGACATTGCCGGGCGGTTCGGGCAGAGTGTGCCTGCGAATCTAGCCGGGCTGCGGGATGCTGCGGCTGAAGTGATCCGGGTGTGGAATGACAGCTATTTCAGCAGCATAGATCCGGCCATTATGGAAGGGCTGCGGCAGGAGGCCGAAGCACGGGCAGCGATGCTGGACGGCACGAATGATATGGCCATCTACGAGGCAGCTACTGAAGGGATGCGGCTCTATCCGTCTAAGACGCTGAAGCAGGTTATTATCACTCCGCAGTATCATGCCCGTCCGCTGGTCATCTCCTCTCAATATGATGAGTTTGTGTTCACCAGCTACTCTTGTGATGCGCTTCCCCCCGGAGAAGGACGGCCCGCTGCCGCGCTGCTGCGGCTTACCCGGGCGTTATCGGATGAGACCCGGTTGTTCATTCTCCGGCAGCTTACCGGCAGCCAGATGAATTTCACGGAGATTGTGAAGGCGGTCCAGCTGTCCAAAAGCACGATTCACTACCACCTGATCGCGCTGCGCGCAGCAGGTCTGGTCATCGTTCACACCAGCGGCAAAAGTGTCTCCTACAGCCTGCGGCTGGAGGCGCTGGAAGATCTGCCTGGGCAAATTGAGGATTACCTGAAGGGGTGAGAAAGTTGCAGAAACGGAGCTATTACGGATTGTTATCCACGGTTTCACTCAGCGCCTTCGGCGATGCCTTTGGGCTGCTGGCCATGGAGTGGCTGGTCTATGACCTGACTGGCTCCAAGGTAGCGATGGGGGCGCTTGCGCTCAGCTCCATGATTCCCGAGCAAGTGCTGCGCCTGCTCGGCTCGCCGCTATCTGACCGGCTGCCCCGCGTGCGGTTCATGGCCTGCCTTGCCGTGCTGCGGCTGCTGGCGCTCCTGCTTCCGCTCGGCATGGGCCTCGCCGGCCATCTCCAGCTCTGGCAGCTGTTCGCGGCCGCCAGCCTGAGCGGAGCCTGCTCCGCGCTGTTCCTGCCGACAGCCATGGCCGTCATCCCGGAAATCGCCGGAACCGGCAAGCTGATGCGCGCCTTCGCCATCATTGACGGCTGCAAGGGCGCTGCCGTGCTGCTCGGACCGGCGCTTGCCGGTATCCTGACCGCAGCCAGCGGCGCCTTGCCTGCACTCGGGGTCAACGCCGTCTGTTACATGGCTGCGATTGCCATGCTGCTGTGGCTGCCCCGGATGGGCAAGCCCGCCGGTCCGCCTGCCGCTGCCGCCTCCAGATCCGGCTATCTGCGGGAGGTGGCCGAAGGCTTCTCATTCTACCGGCGGTTCCCCGCCATGCTGACGATCATGATGATGGCTGCCGTCAGCAATCTTAGCTCCACAGCCATATGGACGATGATGGTCCCTTATGTCCGCGAGGTGCTGCACCGCAATGCGGCGGCTGTAGGTACGCTGTCTACAGCTTCTGCGCTTGGGTATCTCACCGGACTCGGGGTCATCTCCATCATGGGCGAGATTAAGCAGCGGCGCGCTGTCATGCTGGGCAGCCTCGGCTTGTCAGGCATCGTCACCATGCTGTGGGGCTTCATCCCCAGCTATGCCTTCGCCTTGTTCGCCGTATTCGCCGCCGGACTGATGGGGCCGTTCTTCAGTTCCCTAAGCTCCTCCCTGCACGGGCGGCTCGTACCCGGTCAGCTTCAGGGCCGGGTGAATTCGGTCCGCTTCCTGATTGGCGGGAGCCTGTCGCCGATTGGCGCCTTGGCAGCCGGTACGGTCGCTGAGCTGTACGGGGTTCCTGTGCTTTTGATTGCCGCAGGCCTTCTTCCGGTGCTGTACGCCGGAGTGGCCCTGCGCCTGCCCGGCCTGAAAGCGCTGGACGGCGACCTGTCTGTGCTGGAGCAGCGGGACCGCCAACGCCAGGAGGCTGCGCTGACGGGCAATGCATCTATGTAGATGGACCTTAAGGAGCTGACTGTGTTGCATTTCGTGCAAAATTCCCGCGTACGTCTTACGCCGCCCCACGCCAAACAGGCGATGCCACATGCGCATCGCCTGTTTATCGTAACTCTACCTGCTGTGCTGCTATCCAGTAACTGCTACTCAGGACTCCAGCTCGCCCTCACTGGTTACATAGTGACTCGTATCTCCGTGCAGCACGATTTCCGGCACGCCGTCTGTAATATCAATTCTGCATAGGCAGGTAGGGTGAATGTAGGGCAGATCCCATAGCTTGTCCATAGCCCGGTCTTCAAAATAAGCCATCAACACCTTCACTACTACCGTATGGGTGGCAATAAGGATCGTGCCGCCTTCGTGCAGGTCTATGAGCTCACGCAGCTTGCCGAGCGCACGCTCCTGCACTGCTGCGAAGGTCTCGCCGCCCTGGATGCTGAACAACGCCGGGTCCCCCCAGAATAGCTGGTGCTGCTCCGGGTACTGCTCCTCCAGCTCACCGGCCTCCCGGCCTTCCCAGACGCCAAGGTTAATCTCTTTGAACTCATCATAAGCGGTAAGCGGGATCTGCCGCCCGCCCCGGATAATCTCTGCCGTCCGCAGCGCCCGGGGGCTGGAGCTGGCATAGACCGCGTCCAGATGGACATCCTTCATAGCCTTGCCCAGCCACTCCGCCTGCTGGACACCCAGCGGCGTAAGCGGCGAATCCTGATGACCCTGCATCCGCTTCTGCACATTCCATTCCGTCTGCCCGTGTCTTGTAATATACACCGTAGTAGTCATGAATTCCGATTCCCCTTTACCCAAGTATGTATCGATAGATTAGATCATCCCGGCCGCTATGACACAAGCATGTGCCCATCGTCTCCCGCAGGATCTACCTGCGGCTGCGCTCCAGCCACTTCACCCCATAATCGACAATCTCCCGCTGCGGGACCAGCTGCGCCGCAGATGCTGCAATGAAGCCCTTGGCAATCCGCCCGGTCTCCTTGTCAAAGTCCGCGCCAAGCTGAGCGAAATCATCCGAATTCCAGTTGTAATCACTGAACTCCACCCATTGCCGGGCACCGTCCACCAGCATGGGAGCGCCTGCGATAACCTCCTGCTTCCCTGCATAATCAGCCCGGTGCTCCGCCAGATGCAGCGAGGTGTTGTTCCCATGGTCCACGCCAAGCAGCAGCACGCTTCCCCCCAGCTCATAGATCCGGGCCAGCGGCGACCGCTCTCCGAAGGCATATTCCAGACCATGGCTGTCAATAATGACATCCCGGTGCTTCCCCCAGGCGGCAAAAGAATCAATCGGATGGCTACTGCGCCGCACACCCCGCTGCTTGCGGAAGCAATCCGGAATAATCCCCATTCCGCGAATAGGCGTCAGGTCCGGGTCGTACGCCGGCATATGCTCCCGGATCTCCGGCCACCAGGCCTCCGGCACCGGCGGTCTGCTCCAGCCTGACGGATCGGTCAGATCTGAGGATTGCGTCGGCATCACCAGCGTTCCTTCCTCGCCCAGCACCTGCTCCAGCGCGAGGATCACGGCAACGGGTCCGCCTGCCACCCACTGCCCGAGTGATTTCAAGGAGGAGTGCAGGAGCAGCGTCATGCCTTCTTGCACGCCCAGCTGCCGAAAATCGGCGGCAAGCCTATCTACCGTAATCAGTGTTCCTTGGATCTCTTCCATACAAATACCTCCAGACCTTCCATCTATCCTATCATAGACCAGAACCGCCAGTCTTGCCACCCGGCCCTTAACTCCCGCTCATTATCACTCCTGCAGCTGCTCTAATCCTAAGACTCCTTATCCTCAGCCTGGCCGGGATAACGCCCCATCAACAGCTTCGCCCGGTATTCCCCGGGAGAGATACCCTCCAGCTCCTTGAATACCCGTGCGAACTGCTTGCTGTTCTCGAAGCCGACGGACTCAGAGACGGAGGCCAGCTTGACCCGGTTATCGGCCAGCAGCTCTTTGGCATGGCGGATGCGGACTTTTTTGAGATACAGCACGAAGCTCTCCCCGGTATAGGCCTTGAATGCCTCACTGAAATAAGAATAGTTCAGGGACACATAATTACTGACCATCGCCATGTTCAGCGGACGCGCATAATTCGCTTCGATATACGCCAGCGCTTCCTCCATATCGGCATGCTCGGTATGGGCGGATTTGATGCCCATAATATAATCGTTAACGCTCAGGAGCAGATGCTCCAGCGCACGGTAATAGTCGTGGAAATGGCGGAAATTATGCAGGTTGCCCACTTGGCGGTAGAGCTTCAGCACCTCCACCGAAGCTTCGCCATGTGTACGGAACACCTCATCCAGTACGCGTTCATTCATACTCCGCCCTACATTCTCCAGGTAGCTCAGATCCAGCCTCAGCAGATGCTCCGTCTGAAAAACAACCCCAAGCAACGCCTTGATCTCCTTCTCCCGCCCGGTTCCGAGCATATTGAGCAGCTTCCGCAGTTCCTCCTCCGGGAGCGGGAAGCTCAGCCGTCCGGCCTGAATATCCGCATAGTCCACGAAGCTGGCCTGCGGCGACAGGAAGGTATATTGCAGCGCCCGGCAAGCCTCCAGATAACAGGCGCGGAACTGCTCGGCGCTGCGGCTCTCCCTGCTGATTCCGAGCAGCAGCCGCGTAAGCTCCTTGGACTCGGCCCTCTTGGCCAGCTCCAGGAAGCTCTCCCCGCCACCGACCAGCACCAGCTTCCCGTCTCCATCCGTCAGAATCTCCTTGAATTTGTGCTCTAGAGGTCCGCCCAGCTGCTCCAGCAGCCCCTGCACTTCTGCAGGCTTCATCCGTGTACCGTCACTGTGATAATAGTTCAGCACCCCTACTGTAAAAGGCACTTCAAGCCCCGCAAGCTCCTCCTGCTGCGCAGACGATACCTCGCCCTCCTGCTGCATCAGGAGGCTGCGTAGACGGGCCGCCCGCAGCTCGCGGCGGTAGCCCTCTGCTTCCTGCAGCTGCTTGTGGCTGCTGAATTCCCGCTCTTCCCCTTCCTTGGCTATCCGCTCCAGAATCTCGAACAGCTCCTCACGGCGGATCGGCTTCAGCAGATAATCCTTGACGCGGTAGCGGATCGCGCTTTTGGCATATTCGAAATCATCATGACCGCTGAGTATAATGACAGCCGGAGCCCCATCCGCCGCTGCTTCCGCAGACAGCCGCGCCAGCAGTGTAATTCCGTCCATGATCGGCATCCGGATATCGGTGATAATCACATCCTGCCGCTCCTGTTTGTACAGCTCCAGTGCTTCCGCGCCGTTGCCCGCCATCGATATGCTGTAGACAGCCGGATATTCCCGTTCAATCATCGCCTTCAGGCCTAAACGGATCATTTTTTCATCATCCACAATCAGCAGATTAGTCATAGCTGTTATCCCCCGTCAATAGAACTTTGGGCAGTGACATGTACACGGCCGTCCATTTTCCCGCTTCGCTCTGTACCTCCAGCCCGTAGGCTTCACCGTAGAATAGCTGCAGCCGCTGGTGCACATTGCGCAGTCCGACGCCGCCCGCCTTATATCCTCCGCTGCTGATCCCGGAAGCGTCCGCTCCAGGCTCCTCTTTCGCATAGATCGCCTCATGCAGCGCCAGCAGCCGCTCCGGCGTCAGTCCCAGACCATTGTCGCGCACGACAATTAGAATCTCCGTCCCGACCTCCGTCAGATCAATCCGCACCACGCGGTCCTTAAGCTCGACTCCGTCCGCGTTCCAGGCATGCTTCACACTGTTCTCGACAATCGGCTGCAGCGACATTTTAAGCACCTCCACTTCCAGATAAGCGCTGTCAATATCCAGCTCTAACCGGATGGTATGCTCGAACCTGATGTTCATAACCTCCACATAATTCTCAATATGGCGGATCTCGTCCCTCAGCTTGACGTATTCTCCGCTCCACTTGAAATTATAACGCATCATGCCGCCCAGCCGGGTCAATGCATCCGAGATGGTCCGCTGGTTCTCGATTTCGGCCAGCATCTTGATATTCTCCAGCGTATTATAGAGGAAGTGGGCATCGATCTGATTATGCAGGGTGCGCAGCTCCGCTTCCTTGGAGAGCGCCTGCTTATGGACCGCCTGGGCCACCAGCGTATTGATCGTATTCAGCAGCTTCGAGAAATGATGGGCCAGCTCCCCGACCTCACCGCCGCCGTTGACCCGGATGCTGCCGTAAGGCTCACCTCTGCGGA
Organism: Paenibacillus sp. FSL H3-0333; assembly: GCF_038002805.1. Lineage (NCBI taxonomy): Bacteria > Bacillati > Bacillota > Bacilli > Caryophanales > Paenibacillaceae > Paenibacillus > Paenibacillus sp. FSL H3-0333. The sequence continues at coordinate 26,586 of NZ_JBBODG010000001.1, forward strand.
CCTTCTTCATCGTCTCGGTCAGGCGGCGGAGATTCTTCAGAATAAATGCGTTCATGATATAGGCAATGACCGTTACCAGGAAAATAAAAACGATATTCGCCCCAATAATCAGGTTGCGGGTACGCGAAATATCCTTCATTAATCCCTTCATGGAGACCACCGTGACCAGGGAAGCATTAATCTGCTCCAGCGGCGCTTGAATCAGCAGGAATGAATTCCCGTTCTCCTCGTAATCCATCTCCCATCCGCCCATCTTACGGTAGACATCCAGCCGTTCTTTAACGGCCGCAGAGAGTCCCGGATTCTCCTCCAAGAAGGAGTGGTCCGTCCGGGTGAACAGGTTCAGCTCCTCATCTGCGATCATCATCTGCGATTCATTGTCCTGCACAGAGGTGAATGCCTTAGGTGCGAACTTGCTCAGCTGCATATCGACCTGCACCATCCCGACATGATGCCCGGCAGGAATGCTTTTCTCTTTAAGCAGCGACACCTTGGCCGGACCAGCCTCCACTTCCCCTGCGTAGCGCTTCATGAGGTCGGGATCCCGCTTCTGAAAGGACCAGTAATGCTGTCCCTCCATCTGCAGCGCTTTTTGAAACCACGGTTCCATCGATACCCGGTCCTCACTGAAAATAACCGGCCACAGCTCATGCACATTCTTATTGCTGGAGAACAGCCGCAGATGCTCAATATTCGGATTATTGAATTGCATCTGGCTCAAGCTCACAAAGGTAGTTGTATTGAAATCGATCAGTTCTCCAAGCGAAGGCTCATCCTCGCTGACCAGATAGCTCTCCACCCCTTTATCCGAGGAAGCCATCTGGGCGACCCGTTCCATCGCTTCAATCTGGTTGAGCACATACAGCTTCTCCATCTGGAGGAGATAGCTGTTCTTCTCAATAGAATCACGTTTATACGTATTATTGATCGCTCTGTACGAATAGAGGGACACCAGCAGGCTGGGTCCCAGAATAATGAAGATATATGCAGCAATCAGCCGGCTCTGCAGTGACCTCCGCCCCCACCAATAGCGGAAGGAATTCCATAATGCCCCTGTTCGTTCGCGCATGCTCACCTCTTGAAAATAGCCCAAAAGCCCGCAGTCTGCGGGCCAATGGGTCTTATATTTAAAAACTTACATTCCGAGTTTCTTTTTGTTCTCTTCATATTTCGTCTGGCGGTAGGCATCGAAGGTCGCCTGGCCGTCCTTTTCTTTCTTGGCGAGATAATCGCTCCAGATCTTATCGAAGTCTGCATCGGAATCCGCCATCAGCAGCTTCGGCATGGTTTTGCCGCGAAGCTGTTTCAGCTTGGTCGCGATAATGCCTTCCGGCGAGTTGCCGGTAGGGTCAATCAATTGGAATTCGGAGGTGTTGACCGATTTGCCCTTCGTCCAGTCTTCCAGTTGTTTGTAAGGCTCTACCGATTCCGGCTTCCATTGATCGGTAATATTGGTGTTCTGCATCATCCAGAAGGTGAAGGATGAACCGTACTGCTTATCGAAGGCTCCGCGGTCGGTGTTCATCAGCTTCAGCGCCTCAGGCAGGAATTGGTCCTTGCCGTCAATTGTATCATAGCTGACCCCTTTTTCGCCCAGGAAAAGATCCTTTTGACCTTCTTCACTGTTCAGGTAGCTGAGGAATTTAATCGCACGCGCTTTATCCTTCACATTCTTGGAGATCAGGGTCACCGTCCAGCCGGAGATCCCAGGGCCGTTCAGTGCAGGCGGGTCCATCTTGGTGTTGGCCGGTCCGTCTACTGCAATGTACACTTGATCAGGGTTTTTCTGGAAAATTGTACCGAGCTGCGAAGCAAAGTCTGTACGCTGATAGAGCATTGCGAAGTAGCGTCCCTGTACGATTTTTTCTTCCATTTGCGCACGCTTATCAATGAAGATATCCTTCGCCAAGAGTCCGTCCTGGTTCGCCTGGCGGAGAGTCTTCATCCAGCGGACATACTCAGGATCTGTCTCACGGTCATAGACCTTGCCGTCTTTTTCCCAAGGAATGTTCAGGAAGTTCTGAATGTAGCCTTCCAGCGAGTCGTTGCCGTTCTCGGTGAACTCATGCAGACCGAGCGGAATCAGCGGCTGGCCGTTCACCTGAGGGAATTTCTCCTGCGCTGCCTTCAGCGCGGCGAGGAAGCCTTCAGGCGTACGCATATCCGGGCTGCCGATGGCTTCATAGATATCCTTGCGGACCGCAAAGGTCTGGTTGGATACGTAGGTATCGCCGTATTGCTTATAATCGGCCGGGGAGGACGAGGAGTTCGGATAGCCGTAGACATTGCCGTCCGGCTGAGTATACCAGCCCAGCTTATCCTTATCCGATACCTTGTAGAAGTAAGGGTCATATTCATCCGCCAGCTTGTTCAGCGGAAGCACAAGATCTCCTTCTACCATTTTTTTGATCGCATCTTCCCAGTAGCCGAGCGTAATGAAGTCCGGCAGCTTGCCGGAAGCCATCAGCGTGTTCAGCTTCTCGTTCTCATTACCTGCAGGCACGATGAAGTTAAGGTTAACGCCGGTCTTCTTGGTCACATATTGAGAGGTTGGATCTACGCCCCATTTATTCGGGAACCAGGCAAAGTTCAGATACCAGTCAAAAGTAATCGGTGAAGTATCGCTCTTCCAGCCCGGTTCATCGGCCGAAGCCGCAGGTGCCGGTGTTGCAGCATCTGTTGCAGGTGCCGTTGTAGCCTCCGTGTTCGCCGGCTTATTATTCCCCGTGTTTCCGCCCGCGGCGTTATCCTTGCTGCCACAGCCCGTAACAGAGAAGGCCATCATGAGTCCCAAGAGCAGCAGGACCGTTTTCTTCGGCTTATGTTTCATGCCCATTTGTTTACCCCTTTTCTAGATCATAATATTTATAAGCTCAACCCCGTAGCCCTTCAGACACCCGGGCGTTGGAGGAGTTACCTGTGGCTTGCAGATGCTTAGCCCTTGATCGAACCAATCATCATGCCTTTGACAAAATAACGCTGAAGGAACGGATAGACGAACACGATCGGCAGTGTGGTCACGACCATGGTAGCCAGCTTAATCGACTGTGAGGTGACCGTTCTTGTGGCCGCGCTGCCCTGGACAGCAGTCATCATCGTATTGGAGCTGGACTGGGCCACGACCCGGAACAGATAGGTCTGAATCGGCTGCAGATCCACGTTGTTGATGTAGATAATGCCGGTAAAATAATCATTCCACTGATAAACCCCGTGGAACAGCGCGATGGTGGCAATGACCGGCATGGAGACCGGCAGCACAATCCGCAGCAGAATCGACCAGTCGTTGGCCCCGTCAATCCGCGCCGCTTCATCCAGACCATCCGGAATTTCCCGGAAGAAGGTCATGAAGATAATGAGGTCGAAGAAGCTGAACATCACCGGGATGATATAGACCAGGAAGTTATCCAGCAGATGCAGGTCGCGGTTCAGCAGGAAGGTCGGGATTAGCCCGCCGTTGAAGAACAGGGTGACCGTACCGATCAGAATGTAGATTTTGCCGCCCACCAGATCCCTGCGGGATAGAGCATACGCGACCATTGCTGTGAAGAATACATGCACGGCAACACCGACTACTGTCTTGGCTACGGTAATGGCCATCGCCAGCATAATGCCCGGACTTGCGAAGACCGCCTCGAAGTTCTTCAGTGTGATGATGCGCGGCCACCAGTAGATTCCGCCCAGCATGGCGTCATTGCCGTCATTGAAGGCGTTGACCAGCACATACCAGATCGGATAGAGCGTCAGGAAGCAGACGCAGAGCATGACCAGATTATTGATGATGTCGAAGATGACTTCGCCTTTGGTTCTGCGTTTGAGTGCAAACATAGATAGATCCTCCTTGTTCTAGAACAGCGACGTGTCGTTGATTTTTTTGGATACCTGGTTAGCAATCAGCAGCAGAATCAGTGCAATGACCGCCTTAACCAGAGTGACCGCCGCAGAGTAGGAGAAGCGGTTAGAGACAATACCTGTCTGATAAATATAATAGTCAATGACGTTAGAAGCACTGTCATTCAGCGAGTTGCGCAGCACCAGAATCTGGTCGAAGTTGGAGCTCAGCACTCCGCTGACCGCGAGAATGAACAGAATGCTGATCGTGCCCCGGACGGACGGCAGCGTAACGAACCACATTTTCTGGAACCTCCCGGCTCCGTCAATCGTCGCCGCCTCATACATCTCCGGAGAGACACCGGCGATCGCCGCCAGATAGATAATGGCTGACCATCCCAGCTCTTTCCAGATGTCGGAGCTAATGATAATGGTCCAGAAGTAGCTTGGCTCGGCCAGATACGTAATCGGCTGTTCAATGAGGTGCAGCGCCATCAGGATACTATTGATAATCCCCACGTCAGCCAGCCAGGTGGCCAGAATCCCGCCAAGCACGACCCAGGAGAGGAAATGCGGCAGATAAGAGATCGTCTGAATCGCCTTCTTATACCGGAGGGAACGGACCTCATTAAGAAATAAAGCGAAGATAATTGGCAGCGGGAATCCGATAATCAGCTTGATCAGACTGATTCCCAGCGTATTGCGTATAACATTGGGCAGTTCGTCGTCGTCGAACAATTCCCTGAAATGCTGCAGGCCCACCCAGGGGGCTTCGGCAATCGATTTGACGATGTTGTACTCCTTGAAGGAAATAATCAGGCCGTAGATTGGAATGTAGTTGAATACAATCATCCAGGCTACGCCGAGCAGGGCCATCGTCTGCAAATGCCGCTGGGCTACAAATTTCCTCCAGAGTGAATGTTTCCGACCTGAACCGGTTTCGATTGACGCCGGAATGAGCGGACCCATGACCGGGTCCTGCTTGGTATTTCGTTTGTTCTCCATCGTGTGGACCTCCAGGATACCTATCTGTTTATGTGAAGCGTTTTCATCTCTATGTAAGTATTGTATGCGTTTTAGGTATACGGTAAAAGGCCTCATATTTCGTATTTAGGGGCTCATATTTCGGCTTGGAGTATTCTTCTGGGCTCCCCAAGCCGAGCCTCTTACACATGCAGAACCGCATGCTCCTCCGACAAAACAAGATAGTCACCGATCACGCCGTCCTCAAACGCAGGCTTGCGGGGCTGGCCGTTTCCCAGCGGGGGCAGATCCTGATGGTATTTGTAGAAAACAAGCTGGGATCGCGCACCCTCCTGCGTCAGCTCAAGCCGCAGCTCCTCATCGGTCAGACAGACAGCGGACACCACGCTCCCCGTTATTTTTGCCGTCAGCTCATCCCATTGCTCTTCGTCAGGCTCCCCTGCCCAGCTGGATATCCACGGCCGGTGGCTCTTGTTATAATTCAGGTGGCATTCAATCACTCTGCCGTCCAGCAGAATATATTGGCCCGATGCCCAGACGGCATACACAAGATACTGCCGAACGCTCTCCTTCTCCAGCAGCAGTCCGAAGAACCCGGGACCTCCCATGCCATAGGTTCCCAGATGGCGGTGAAATCCGGTAACCCGGCTGCCCATCAGCGAGTCCGTGTCCACCTCTTTCATAGTCATCGGTCTGGCGGTCATCATCGCCTCGCCTTCCTCCGCTTCATAGTGGAAGTCCCTGAACGAACTTTCTTCCGTCCAGCCTTTAGCCTCCCACGTCTCCCGCTGCGCGGCGGGAATAATCATGGAGTATTTCTCAATCAGTCCGATCTTAAGCTCGCTCATTCCTTCATCCTGCTCCTCTCCTGTTTGGCTGCTCTGCTCTAAGGTAATTCAAACCGAGCTACTCCAACCCAAGCTAGATTAACCCAATCTGATATATCACCTCAGGCTGTATCCTGTTAGCAGATGTATACCTTAGTATTATAAACTAACTTTTGGACTGGTGAATTTGCGTCTAAGTTGGAGTCTGCGCCAGCCTATTGCGATTGTAATCGGTTTTTCGATTACATTGGGTCCGCACACCCTCCGCCCGCCCATTGTAATCGGTTTTTCGATTACATTTGATCCGCACACCCTCCGCCCGCCCATTGTCGGTGATCGGTTTTTCGATTACATTGGGTCCGCACTGTCTTATTCACATCAAAAGTAATCATACTCCCCAGACAATTAGAAAGGAGGCCCCCAAGGACCTCCTCTCCGCCATTATCTACGCACGTTACGTTACGTTACGTTATTCCATCTCCGCACGGATCGCGGTAATCTCCCCGCGCCGTAAGGCCACGGCATCTGCGCCGCGCAGCAAGCCGCCGGATACACTGCGTTCCTCACCGCTGCGGAATTTCAGCTTCATCTGCTGAATAACTGCCTTGCCGTCGCCGAAGGTATCCGCATGACGCGGATTCACATACGTCACTTCCGTGCTGCCCAGCAGCTTGAAGGAGACCTCTCCCTGCTCGTCGAACAGCCAGCCGGGAAGGGCCGGATGCAGCGCCAGCGTTAGTTCGCCATCCCGGATAGCAAACAGGCTGCTGCCAGCCATCATCGTTCTCCACATGCTCAGGAACTCGGCCGTAGAGCCGCTCAGGCGGGCCACGAATCCCCGTCCGTGTGTATGCGGGTCAGGGTTACCGCCCGTGGAGATGAACGACGAATTCTCCAGCGTACTGCGTCCATAGACCTCCGGGTCAAGGAACGGAATCAGCGATGTTCTCAGCTCGCTGTAGAATTTTTCATACAGTCCGGCCTTCAGCAGCTCAAGCAGATACTTATAGGACATGTGCAGGAAGTTCGATTCCCGCTCCTGCCAGCCTGCGGTGAACGCCCGGATGCGTCCGATCTCATGCCCCTCTTCCTCCAGCGATACCGAAGTGCGGTACATTGAGGTAACCGGATCGAACAGCCCGCTCTGCTTCACCTTGCTGTAGATGGCCTTGGCGGTCTGCTGATCCTCCAGTGTCTTAAGCCAGCGGGTTGGGCCTTCCAGGAAATACGGCAGCGCCGAAGCCTCGAATTCTTCTACGACTGCCTTCGGCAGTCCATAGCCGCTGATGACCGACTCGCCGGCAGCATCCGTGACCGGCCGGAAGCGCGTAGCCTCGAAACGGAAATAGGTTGGCACCAGCCCGCCGCCCATGTCTACCGCACGCGCAATCCCCTGATCCACCTTGATGATCCACCGGGCCAGCAACTCGCGGATCTCGGCAACAGAGTAGTCCGTAATTTCGCCTGTAATCCCGAAGCGAATATCCGCCCGGTAAGCCTCACGCGCCGAGGCTACGCGGTCCCAGTACAGGAATGGGTCCAGCGAACCGTCCAGCACTTCCGTTACAGCCTGGCCTACCTGTGTGAGCAGCGCCGCAATCTCCGATGGAAGAGCCACTGTGGAAGGAAGCACGGCACTGTTCTCCAGCGCCTCCGCCATGAAGACCAGCATCCGTTTCAGCTCCAGTGTCTCGCTCATGCCGGAGCCCATCAGGCCCGGCAGTCCGTTCATCGCATCGTTCCAGCCCGGCTTGTTCGCCTCCATCTCCACACCCATACCATATGGATCAAGCGTGGCGAATTTGTTCAGGGCGAGCGACAGCATTTTCACAAATAGACTGGTCCGGTAGATCTCCCCGTGCCCGCCTTGTGTGCGCAGCCACTCGGTACCGGATGCCTTGCGCTTCAGCTTATGCAGCTTCTCCTCATCCTCTAGCAGAGCTCCGAACTGCCGCACCTTGCCGCCGCTGATCACGTACTTCTCGCTGCGCGGCAGGACGTAGGCCGGAGAGTCGTAGAACGCATACGTCTCATCCCCGAACAGCAGCTCTCCAAGGCGCTCAGGATAAATATCCAGATAGCCTTCCACCAGGTCCAGGTTATACGTCCAGTGATCAGACCAGAACCCCTCGCCGAAGGCGGCTTCAATGTTCTGCTGCGACAACGCAAGCACCCCGCTGAGGAATTCCTGCTCACTTAGGGTTAACACGATCTGCTGATCGGCAATATAGTTAATCAGACTGCCTGCGGTGAAGCGTCCGGCCAGGAGCTGTGTAAGTCCCGCATGCTGCTCTGCAAGCGCCCCGGCCAACCATTCCTTAAGCTGCTCTTCCGCACCCGGCAGAATCTCGAAGCTGGTGCCCTGCACACTGAGCGGGTTGTAGCCGTCTGCCTGAATCAGGCTATAGAACATTTTGATATTGAAGCTGCCCACCTTGGGATGGAAAAAGACGTCGTTGCGGCGGTTCTGGTTCATATCGCGGAAATTCCCGTTCCCCTGCGAATAATATTCGGGGGCCAGCGAGAAGAAGTTATAATCCCGTTCCATATCGCCATGCTTGCGGGAGTAGAGATGGACCACGAAGCCCTCTTCCCCATTGTCAAAGATAAACGGATATCCCCCGCGCAGGAAATTGTCGAGATAGGACTGGCGGCAATACGCGTCAAAGATCGGCGAGGACGTCCGGGTGGCGATATCCGCAGTTAACTCCTCGGTCAGCGCGGCAGCTTCAAGGGACTTGACGGCAAAATACTCCTCACGGCACAGCTCCGCCGTCCGTTCATTAATCCGGGCAATATCATTCACATGCCCGATGATGGTGTTCAGCTTCAGCGAAGCACCCGGGGCCAGTGTCCGGGCTGTGCCGCTGAAGCCACACGGCACCTTGTTGACCGGATACTGCGCCTGTGCCAGCAGCTCGGCCAACGGAAGCGCCGCGAAACGGTCGGGATAGGTCAATGACGTATTCCCGCCAAAGATCACTTCATAATCTACCAGCGGGCGGAGCAGCTCTCCTTCCGCCGTAGAGGAGAGATAGAAATGCCCGCTCTCGATCTTGCCGATTTCGGCATCGTCATTCGTGCCGGAGCGCAGCTTATAGAACGGAATCCCGTGCTCCAGGTTGAACACATCCATCCAGCTGCGGAGAAGGTTCCCCATCTCCTTATAGCCTCCGTTCGCCACTCCGAACGGAAGCACCTCCGGCAGACCGTCCAGCAGTTCCAGCGCAAGTTCAACTCCGCCGATATTCTGAATCTCCACCTGGCGGACCAGCGCGGCATAATCATCACCCGGAAGGTTGAAGTAGTGGACCGTAGTCTTCAGTCCATGTCCGGCATGCGACTCCTCGATGGTCAGTCCGTTCGGCAGAATGGTCATGATCCGCTTGCCTGCCGGGTCCGGGCGGGCTGACTGGAACGGTTCATAGATCTCCGCTGTCCCCTTCAGCTTGATGAAGGTGCGGAAGCCGGTCGAGGTTACATTCTTATAGGAAATATTGGCTGGCGAGAACTCCATGATCGGCGAGTTTTTGTCCCGCACGCCGAAGCTGCTAATCCCTTGGCCGCGGTTCACATAGAATGTCCACATCGGTATCCCCTTCAGTCCGGCAAGGCCTGGCAGGAAGCTGGCGAACGGCTTGCCTTCATGGAACTGCTCGATCACAAATTTTCCTGAGTCAAAAGTATAACGGCTCATATTTACTCCTCCTAAAATATCAATGAATGCTTACAGCCCGCTTCAGCTACCGGGCCGTAGTAGCTACGTTGTCGGCTGAACTTTCCCTTGCGATATAACTTTTGGGTAATTGCGCCCCCTGAATGGCTGCTGCCAGTCTGGGTGCCTTCGCTTTATGACCGCTCTACAGCCCTTTGAAGATTAGCCACCCGCCTGGGTGATTGCACTTTGTACAATAAAATTTGTCTCATTACGCTCCCGACCAGCCTTCTGTTGTATTTCATACAGTAGATTCCCGGCTTGCTGCCCGAAAAGACCGCTTCTGCAGGATTCTACTGCACATAGTGCAATAGATCGCTATTTTAGGCCTGAATACAGAAATCTAGTGTACAAAATGCAATCGTCGACGCCCAGATGCCGCCCGGAATCAATCGTCCATGCCCTTACACCAGTACGCTCCCGCCGGATCACATTTCTCTTTCAAGCTACTGTACAGCCCCACCGCTCGATCCTTCTTCCAGCTACTCCACAGAGCCCGCCGCCCGCCCTCTAACCTTGCTCCACTATGCAGGCCTACCCCTGCTTAATCAGATGTGTCGCGATAGAGTGCGCAGGCAGCGTACATTCGGCGGTCTCAGCGCCCAGTCCCAGCGTCAGCGTACGTGCTTCCCCGCCTTCGTTCATCAGCACCACAGCGAGACTGCCGTCTGGATTGCGGAACGCTGCCGACAGCACATCTGCCGCTGCCGAATCCAGGCCGATCCGCACCGCACCCGGAGCGATGAATTTACTGAAATGCCCGATGTAGTAATACGAGCTGTTGTAGTGGACCTCGTCAGTAGCCGTATCCGCGATCACCGGAGCATCGCAGAGATTGCCCACATGGTTCGGCCCGCCCGTCTCATCCAGCACCAGATTCCAGTCCAGGTAGCCTTCGGTCCAGGCATTCAGATCGCCGATCATATTGCGGCCGTAGCGCTCGCCCGTGAACCATTCCTTAAGACGCACGCCGCCCTCCTGACAGCCCTCGGTGAACAGCACATGCTTATCCGGGAAAAGCTCATGCACCTGCTCCACATTCCCGAACTCCTCGCCGCCGTACCAGTGGATACCGGTCCCCCAGACATACTGTGCAGCTTCCGGGTCCGACAGAATCGGGGTCACGCGCTCGACCATAATGTCGCGGTTATGATCCCAGATCACGATGTTCACATCGCCCATTCCGGCTTCGTGCATCACGGGGCCGAGATGGTTTTTGACAAAATCACGCTCTTCCTCAGCACTATACACACAGGAATCCCAGGTCTGCACCGCTGCCGGCTCATTCTGCACTGAGACGGCCCAGACCGGAACGCCTTCCTTGCGGTAGGCCTCGATGAATTTGGTATAATACCGCGCCCAGACCGGCGCATACTCCGGCTTCAGCGAGCCGCCGTTGTTCATCTCCCCGTTCGTCTTCATCCAGGCGGGCGGGCTCCACGGGGAGGCCAGCATGGTGAACGGTCCGCCCCGGACCTCCATAGCATCCTTAATCAGCGGCAGAACCCACTTATGGTCACGCGAGATATCGAAGGTCTTAAGCTCCGTATCCCCATCCTCCACATACGTATAATTACCGAGTGCGAAGTCGCAGCTATGGATATGCACACGGCCCATACTGTAATTCAGCCCGTCTACCGGGTCAAAGTACCGCCGGATGACCTCTGTACGCTTCGCTGGACTCATCCGGGACAAGGTATACGCCGCTGCTTCTGTGAATGCGCCGCCAAAACCAATAATGGTCTGGAACGCCTGCTCCGGGTGCAGCACGATATCTGCTTTTGCCGCTGTGCCCTCTGCGCTAAACTGAATGCCATCCTTGCGACTCAGGCGATCTCCTGTATCTTTGGCGGTGACTACGGTTCGTACTGTTGTCATGTCAATCACTCCTTTATTATTTTTGCCAGGCGAAATCAGGGACGAAAGAAATCGAAACCGGTTTCGATTTTGCTGAAAAAAAAGGTATTCCTGAATGTACGCACCTTCATCACATGCGCGGCGGTGCGCAGGAATCCCTCACAATAATCTCCACAGGCAGCACAAGTGCTTCCTGTGCCGTACCTGGACCGTTCATAGATGCCAGCAGCAGCTCCGCCGCCCGGGTCCCCAACATTCCGGTATTCTGTCGTACAGTGGTCAGCGCAGGCGTAACGTATCCGGCAAGCTCAATGTCGTCATAGCCCATCACAGAGACATCCTCCGGCACCGCAAGCCCCTGATCCTTAGCCGCCATTACCGCACCCAGGGCCAGCAAGTCACCCGAAGCAAAAACAGCCGTCGGCCGCTGCGGCAACGCCAGCAGACGCTTCATTGCACCATAACCATTCTCCAGCGCGTAGAAGGCTCCCTCGGCCACATATTCATCCGGCACCTCAAGGTCCTGCTGCTTCATAGCCGTTCTGTACCCCAGCTCCCGCTGCTGTCCCGGATAGGTGTTCCCGCCTCCCGAGATATGGGCAATCCGGCGGTGTCCAAGACTGACCAGATACTCCACGGCCTGCAGCGCACCCGTCATGTTATCCGAGCAGACTGTATGCGACAGCTCCGTCTCGAAATCGAGCACCACGGTCGGAATATCACTCTCCAGCAGCTCCCGGAAATACGGGTCATCATAATCAGAGAGGAACACTACCACCCCGTCGACGCCGCGAATCCGGCAGTTCTCCAGATATCCGCTCTGCTTGCCGCCTACATCCTTCGAGATGAACATGAGGGCATAGCCCTTGGCTACGGCAACCTGCTTGAAGCTCTCAATCACTGCGCTGAAAAAAGGATGGCGGATTCCCGCCCCCGTATTCTCCACAAACAGCACACCGATGGTCCAGGATTTCTTGGTCGTCAGTGTACGTGCATGCGCATTGGGAAGATACCCCATCTCCCGGGCGGTACGCAGAATCTCCTCACGCGTCTTCTCCCGCACATCGGAATAGTTATTGAACGCCTTGGACACTGTGGTTGGTGAGTAGCCGGTCCTTTTGGCAATATCGTATATCGTGGTCATTTCCGGTTCACTCCCGCAGCTCAATGAAAGCCCTTTTATGTTCACTGACATTCTAACTTCTTTCGGCACGGCCGTCCAGCATAAAATATCTTTGGACCTCAGGCAGCAGCGTCAAGATCTGAATCAGCATTCCCAGTGACATATAGAAAACATGAATCAAGCTGACCATGTTCCACATGTAGGTCTGCACCATAATCCAGATAATCTGGCCGAAGCCGATATAGAGCGAAAAGCTCCAGGCCGCATGCCGCTCCTTGAACGGTGTCAAGGCGTAGCTCCAAGCCCACTGCGGCTGCTTCCAGAGACCGTACAGCACGAGCAGCGGGAGCACGCCGAATACGAACAGGAGCATCAGCCCAGGGACGGCAAAGCTGTGAAAGGGCATTCGTACCATTGCAGAAGCCGGCATGCCGAGCAATTCCCCGCTGGGATCAGTTAGCAGCGCCAGCCCGCCTGCGATGGCCCCCAAGCTCAAAAAACCTTGAAGTACCAACAGCACCCTAACAGCACCTGGCATTTTTTTAGCAGCGTTCATCCTCATTCCTCATTTCAGGCACCTATTTTCCGGCTACGGATTAAGGCTATTTCTGGTTAGCGCCTATGCTTTATTGAGATTTTACAGATTTCTCCTCAAGATTGCCGGGAAAGAAATCACACTCCGGAAAATTTGCATGATGTGCCTGCTGTGTGAATGTCTGCGGTTTACGCTATACTAGTATCAATTAGGACAACTACTGACATCAACGGATGCATGCAAGTATATGTACTTATCATTCACAATACAGAAGGGATTGGACGGTTGCGGCTTAAGGGCTGCTTCTGCCAAGTACACTTATGACTGAGACCACAACTCTACCACCATCCAAAAAATGCGCGTACTGCCATCAGCTTAAGCCGCTTGCTGAATTCCGCAGGCGCACAGGCAAGCGCGCCAAAGGCATGTCCCGGCGCGGCGCGTGCCGGGAATGCCGCAAGCTCCGCGAGGCCGAAGCTTCCTTGCCGCCAGTGCATTCAAGCATAGCGCCTGCCCTGCCGGAGCGCCAGGCCGGACCGGCCGGCCCCCTCAAGCGGGACAAGGGGCCGGTCTCTATCTCCGGGGCAGCTGCGCCCGAGCAGGCAAAGCCGCCCATGGCCCAGCCCCGTCCAGCCTCCCGGCCGGAACGTGCCCGGGACGCTAGAGGCAGCGCGGGAGCGGCCGGCCTTAAGGGGAAGGCGCGTCCCCGGCATGCCGCCGAGACCGGGCGCAGCCTTCCGCAGCAGCGCGGGCCGAAGCCCGATCCGCAGGATGCCTCTGCCCTGATTCCTTCGGCCAAGGGCATGATTCTCATGCGCGGGCACAGTGATAAGGGCCGCCGCTGGCATCAGGAGATCGACCTTGAGCTTGCCGTGACACTGGTCAAGGAGCATGCGGCCATCGTCGTGAACCGGCGGACGATCCGCCGCTTATACAGCAACAAGGACTTCCGCGCCTATATTTTGACGAGAGACAACTATACCTGTTATTTCTGCGGTCAATACGGGGATACCATCGATCATTTGCTCCCCCGCGCCAAGGGCGGGCATACTACGCCGGATAACTGCGTCTGTGCATGCAATCTATGCAATCAGACGAAGGCCGACCAGTTGGTGGAGCAATTCATGAGCCGGTAATGTTCTTGACCCGTCCAACCTGGCCGTCCGAGAGCCGCACCTTGATCCCGTGCGGATGGCGGGGCGAGTTGGTCAGGATGTCTTTCACTGTGCCGTGCGTGAGCTTGCCGGTTGCCTGATCCTGCTTCAGCACGATGTCTACCTGAATGCCGGGGCGGATATCCGATCTTACTTGTCCGTTCATAATACACTCTCCTTTCGTTAATATTTGCGTTATATATCGTCTACTTTCTCTTACAGATAAGGATGAACAACCATGGCTTTTGGAATCAACCGGGCGGAATTAATCCGCTGGAAACAGGCCGTCTCCGCAGGGGAGATTGCGTTCCTGACCCATTACTGGATCGATAAACGCTACCCTGAGATCACAACAGTCACCAAGGTGGGCTGCAGCGATCTGCCCCGCCTGCGAGAGTGGTGCAGGAAGCACGGTCTCCCGGCGCGGTATATTCATAACCGCCAGCCGTTCCCCCACTTCGACCTCATGGGCCCGAAGCAGGCGGAGATTCTCCGGCAGGAGGGCTTATGGGAGCACCTGGAACGCTTCCGTATGCTCTGATAAACGGCAGACTGCGGAGCGCCTGCGACCGGGCGGTTATTTCGGGTTCCGCAGATCCTTCATAATCCGGCGGCCAGTCGGGGTCTGGGCCAGCCCGCCCCCGGCCGTCTCCCGGTGCTTCTCGGGCATCGCAGAGCCGACCTCCAGCATGACCTTAATCACTTCATCGGACGGAATCACGCTGCGGACGCCGGCCAGGGCCATATCCGCCGCTGCAAGCGCCGTAACGGCACCGAAGCCGTTGCGGACAATGCATGGAATCTCCACAAGTCCGCCTACCGGATCACAGATCAGCCCCAGTGTATTTTTGAGCGCAAGACCTACTGCATGTACAGCCTGTGCCGGAGTCCCGCCGCGCATCTCGGTCAAGGCTCCCGCCGCCATGCCGATCGCTGAACCCACCTCCGCCTGACAGCCGCCTTCCGCACCCGATACAAAAGAATTATTAGCAATCACATACCCTATCGCTCCAGCCGCGAACAGACCGGAAACCATATAATCATCGTCCCAGCCGAAGCGCTCCTGACAGCTCAGGAACACACCGGGGATAATCCCGCAGGAGCCGGCAGTCGGTGTGGCAATAATCCGGCCCATAGAGGCGTTCACTTCGGAGACGGCAAGGGCATACGCCATCGCCTGGCCTGCCGGTCCCCCGAGACAAGGCTCATCCGCTGCATTATAGGCGGCCACCCGCTGGGCATCCAGGCCTGTCAAGCCGCTGCGTGAGGTGGTATCCTCGGTCATGCCGCGCTGCACCGCTTCCTTCATTACCCCGTAATACTCGCGCATGGTGGCGAATTCCTGCTCCTGGGAACGGCCGGATTCGGCGCTCTGCTCCTCAAGCATCAGAGCACCGATTCCAAGCTCCCGCTCCCCGCATAGTACAGCCAGCTGGCTGAGTGTTTGAAAATTCATGTTGTGATGTCCTTCCCCTTCTGTGTCTGTTCTTGTGTATTGCCGTTCAAATCGACTACCTTGACGCTTTTCACTGCCGGAAGCGCCCGCAGCTTCTCCAGCAGCTCCGCCGTGGCTGGCTCATCCAGCTCCAGCACCGTCAAGGCCGCCCCGCTGCGGTTCTTCCGGTCGAGTGACATATGTCCGATATTGAACTGGCCCTCCCGCATGACATCCGTAACACTGGCCAGCACACCCAGATAATCCATATGCTGAATCAGCACCGTCGGGTACATGCCGGTCAGCTTCACGCTGAAGCCGTCAATATCTACAATCTCAATATTGCCGCCGCCGATGGATGTGCCGGTAAGGGTCATCTCCGTCCCGCTCTCCCTGCCTGCAAGGCGCAGACGGACCGTATTGGGATGGGGAAACAGCCCCGTCCCCTGACCGAAGGAGATGCTCATCCCGGCTTTGGCCGCAAGCTCAATGGAATCCGGCAGCCGGTGGTCGTCCGTGGCGAAGTCAAGCAGCCCCCCGGCGATCGCCCGGTCTGTCCCGTGTCCCTGATAAGTCGCGGCAAAAGAACCGAAGAACGTAACCTCGGCCTCTCGCGGCAGCTCACCAAGCACCTGCCTTGCGGCCCGCCCGATCCGCGCGGCTCCCGCTGTATGAGAACTGGAAGGCCCGACCATGGCCGGACCTATAATTGAGAATACATCTTTAAATCTCATAGTTCTGGTCTCCCGCTATCTGAATTCGGCCATGTACAGCGAATGATGTAATGATGTCCATCCGCTCATTGTACAGCACCTATATATTATACTGCGTCCGCACCAAAGCTACACTATTACATGAATTGTGAGGGAAGTAGAAGGATAATTTATAACGTGAAACCTATACATTCTTATTTTGAGAAAAGCAACAGCCCGTCCCGCTCTTGCCAGCCGATACCGGTCCAGAAGCTGCGGCCAAGGGCATTATCTTCGATCACCATGAGATGGCATTTAGTGATGCCTGCTTCCCGCAGTTCCGCGAGGCAACGCCTCACCAGCTCACGACCTGCACCGCTTCCCCGGCTGCTGCTGTCAACAGCCACATGATACATATAGCCTCTGCGTCCGTCATGCCCGCACATCGCTGTGCCCATAAGGGTACCGTCCTCCTTCACGCATACCTGGCTGATCCCCGGATTCCGCTCCAGATAACGGATAATATGCTCACGTGAGTCGGCTTCACTGAGACCCATTCCGTCCGTATTCTCCCACAACCGGTAAGCCGCTTCGTAATCGTCCCCTGTCATTGCTCTATATATCATGCATTCTCCCCATTTCTATGTTTATGACTCCACTTCACGCCGCACGCTTTTCTGGGCGCATGCATACCCATATACGGAAGCCATCTACCAAAGGCGCTATCGTCTCCCGGTCCGGTATGACGCCGCTGATTCCCGCCAGCTTCTCTGCGGAGGAGGTCAGTGTCTTCTTCGGTACTGAGACTCCGTTCAAGCGTGCGGCACAGCCTTACGAACTGGCAGGAGCCTATGTCTACCTGGCCAGCGATGATGCTTCTTATGTAACAGGCACCTGCATTCATGTTAACGGCGGAGACATGATTACCAGCTGATCCATGTCCAGGCTTCAGCCGGTCACGCCGGCCTTGTTCATTCCCAACCCGAGAGGATGTATAGCGATGAATCAACACAAGGATTTCAACCTGCCTTCTGTCCGCCTGAATGCGGGCATGTACGCTCTGACCAAGCTGTCGGCCGCCGGATTGACCTTCATCCTGATCTCCCTGTTCATGCTGATCCATGGCTATGAGAACGGAATTCCGTCCGGCTGGCCGGTATCGGTGCCTTATGCCATCTACGCCTACGGCCTACCGGCTGCCATCCTGGCCGATGCGCTGCTGCGCATGTTCCGCTGCACCTCGCTCAGCCCGGCGCTGGCCCTGTACGCCATTGCCGGCTATGGCGCCGGCCTGTGGCTCGCTGCAGAGCAGGGCGGCGACTCCCTTGTCTCCGGCCTTACCGGACTCGCAGTCCTGCTGCTGTTCCGCATCGCCCAGATCGCGGGCGAACGCTTCCCGATTCTGCTTCCCTTCTTCGCTCTGTTTATTCCGCTGGTCTGTCTGATCTTGTTCTGACCTGGCGGGTTCAGGCGGGGCGGAGCATTAGGGAGGGCCGGAATGGCGGGTAAGGCTGGATACCGGGCTGGATGGGATCAGTATTCGGAAACCGCAAACCCTTCTCACGGCACATTGTGTTCGGTTTTCCGCATACATTGGGACCACACGCCTCCGTCAGGCCCAATGTGGTCGGTTTTTCGACTATATTTGGACCATACGTCTCCGTCACGCCCAATGTGGTCGGTTTTTCGATTACATTGGGACCACACGCCTCCGTCAGGCCCAATGTGGTCGGTTTTTCGACTATATTTGGACCATACGTCTCCGTCACGGCCAATGTGGTCGGTTTTTCGATTACATTGGGACCACACGTCTCCATCAGGCCCAATATGATCGGTTTTTCGACTACATTGGGCCCGATGCCCTCGCGCTGGCACATTGCGTTAACTCTTATCGTCCGGTGCATCGCGCTCAATAGGATGCCCGAAGCAAACAATTGGAGAAATGTGTCTTATTTCATCCGTTTCTGCCGTTTACAGGCAGGCAAGTGGAAAAGCTCCAACTAATAAAGTTAGTTTTGTCGCCTGGGGTGAAATGTGCTAAATTAAGTGCCGTCTATCCAACTAACGTCCCGCCAGAACTCATCCGCTCATCAGCAGGTGGACAAAATCCACCTGTTATCCGCTAAAGCAGACAGCAGACTAACATAGACTTTGAACTCCAAGCAGCCCGTGTGTCAGAGCGAGCAAGAGCTTGAAACTGTTAATAAAATATCGCCGGAGGGCTGGCGCTGTTGGTTGGAGACATCAAACCCGGTGCTTACATTTACAGCGCCTCGATAATATCCCCGGCGATCAGGGCAGCAGGATGGTCCCGCTTCCGGGCAGCACGTTCTCCAGCCAGCCCGTGTAGATAGACTCCGAACGCGGCGGCCTGATCCGCCTCCAGGCCCTGGGCCAGCAGACCGGAGATGATGCCTGTCAGCACATCGCCCGCACCGCCGGTACCCATACCGGGATGCCCGGTGATATTGATATAGGCCTGCCCTTCGGGCGTTGCTATTACGGTATGTGCTCCTTTGAGCACAAGGATTACCCCATGCTGAACGGCGTAGGACAATGCTATTCCGATCCGGTCCCGCTGCACCTCCGCTGTAGATATCCCCGCCAGACGGGCCATCTCCCCCGGATGCGGGGTCAGAATAACCGGATGGCGGCGGCTCCAGCTCCGGTAACCGGTATCGGCCAGTATATTCAGCGCATCCGCATCGATAACCATAGGACCGTCCATCTCCTCCCATAGTCTGCGGAGCCACTCCGTGTCTCCTTCGAACCGGCCCAGGCCGGGGCCGATAGCTATACAATCGCGGCTGGTGCTCAGCCGCAGCACTTCAGCGGCCGTACCCGCATTCCACTCCCCGTCACCTCCGGTGACCGGAGCCAGCATCAGCTCCGGTACAGAACCGATCACATAGGGCAGCAGCTTCTCCGGCAGCGCCCAGGTTACCAGCCCACAGCCTGCGCGCAGTGCAGCGCGGGCAGACAACAGGCCTGCACCGCTCATGCGCAGGCTTCCTGCTGCAAGCAGGACATGCCCGTAGGTGCCCTTGTGACCCTCGGGCGAACGGCGGCGCGCCAGGTCGACCTTCAGGCGCGCCGTCAGTACTTCCGGCGTCAGGAGGCTGACCTGGACGCCTCCCTCCCGGGAAAGGGCAGCGGGTATGCCGATGGAGCGGACCACGACCCGCCCGGCGGCCTGCGCGCCGGGATATTGCAGCAGCCCCCGCTTCAGAAACGCGAGGCAGACGGTCACTGACGCATGAATGCAGGGCTCATGCGTCTCCCCCGTGTCCGCATCCAGCCCGCTGGGGATGTCCGCGGACACAATGGCTCTGCCGCTGGCGTTCGCAGCGGCAATCAGCTCCGCATAGGCACCGCGCGGGGCTCCCGCGCTGCCTGTGCCGAGCAGCGCATCCACGATGCCGCTGCATGCGGCAAGGTCCAGGGCGTCCCTGCCGTAGACTACGGCAGGAATGCCCATAGCTGCAGCGGCATCACGCTGCAGTGCAGCTTCGCCGGCCAGCGACTCCGGCGCGGCCGCGTACACCAGCGTGACGGCGATGCCGGCCTCACGCAGGTGCCTGGCGGCGGCGAGGCCATCGCCGCCGTTGTTGCCCTTACCGGCGAGGACGAGCCAATGCTCTCCGCCGGCACCGGGAAGCGTCAGTGCCGCATCTCCGCTGACAGAGAAGCCCGCAGCGTCAGCACCGAAGCCTGGCGTACCGCGCCCGCTTGACGCATCCACTACGTCACCAGTTGCCGCCGCTCCGTTCCGCATCATTCCGCCACCTGTCGTTCCCGCTCCTTCCCACCGCACTCCAGCACCTGATATTCCCGCTCCGTTTCTCCACACTCCACCTTCAGCCGTGCCGAACCCATCACTCCGTGCACCATCAACACTCGCTCCCGCTCCAGGTACTTTGCTAACTGGCACTCCCGCTTCACTACCCTGCACTCCACCTCGAGCCGTGCCTGCCCCAACATGCCGGGCTTCACCACCAACTACACCTGCCCCGTTCCACCGTGCTTCGTCACCCAGCACTCCCGCTTCATCACTCCGCACTCCACCTCCAGCCGTACCCGTTCCATTCCACTTCGCTCCGACTCCAACCGCTCCCGCTCCAGCCCCCCACGCCCTGCCACCAGGCACACCAGCTACGCTTGCCCGGCGGCGGCACAGGGCGATGACCTCCTCGGCAATAGCCCGTCCGGCATTTTCCATCAGGGCGATGGCCGGGATGCCCAGCCGCTCGATCGTGTCGCGGTCGAATGCCCGCATCTCCTCCGCTGTCACCACATCCATTGGTCCAGACCTCCTTTATAGTTGCTTCGATTGTACTAAGTCCCGTATCAGCAAGCAAATAACCCAGGTAGCTCATGGCGGCCAACGAGCGACAAGCCCCCAGAACAACAAAAAGCCCTCCCCGCTACGAAGAGGACTTCTATGTTAGATAGGTAATGATCCCAACTGCTTAGTCTTGAGGATCAGATAAGCATACTTGCATCCATAGTTGCATTCCATACACCTAAAAACACGCAAAAGCAAAGCCCTCCTCTTCTAACTGTAGTTTGTACAACTATATCTGCCCGAATGAGGAGAATCCCGGCACAGAGGACGTTTTAAATGTACAGACTGCAACTACACGGATAATCAGCGGAAAATCAGGCGTTTTAGTTGTACAGAGTGCGATTAAACCTGCCGCCGACTCTACCTCTGCCTTTTCACCTTCCGCCTCCGCGTATCCCCCCATCAATATCCTACAGTAAACCTGGCTCTGCTGAAATTGCCTTCCTCCAGCTCATCGATGACCGCCACGGCAAAATCCTGGATGCTGATGCTGCTCCGGCCGTCTTCGTCTACAATCAGCCGGTCAAGGCCGATGCGGAATTGGCCGGTACGGCGCCCGTCTACCAGAGCGGCAGGCGGACTAAGATATGTATAGTCCAGCTCCGACCCTCTATAGATCTCATAGGCATTAGCATGAGCCGAAGCCAGCGCGCGGTAGTCCTCCGGGAATCCGGCGGTGTCCATCAGCCATTCTCCCGATTCCGTCTTGAGGCTGCCTGCTCCGCCGACAATGATCAGACGCTCAAGCCCAGCCGCCCGCAGCCCCTCCAGCAGTGAATCCGCCACCCGCAGCAGATCATTCTCATGCCCTGCCGCCGGACCGAAAGCACTGATTACCTCCTCATGTCCGCGCACGGCTGCCGTTACCGAGGCCGGGTCCAGCAGATCAGCAGCCGTCACCTGCAGCCGCTCATGCTGAAGGCTGAAGGCTTCAGGTCTGCGTACCGCAGCCGTGACCTCATGTTTTCTTTTTAACGCTTCCTGTACGATGGCACTTCCAACCCTGCCCGATGCTCCAAACACTACAATATCCATTCTCCCGCTGCCTCACTTTCCTAATCTGCTATCCTTTAGCATTACACGAATTCACACGATTTATCGCCGCAGGAACATTCCCTGTGAAGCAGGCATTACCGGCTCGAATCCGTATTTGGCATACAGCTTGGCCGCTTCCCCGTCAGCAATGAGACTGATATATGCCTTCTCCGGCACACTGTCCAGGAATGCGCGGATTTCCCCCATGATGATTTTTCCGAGACCCCGTCCCTGAAAGGAAGGCTTCACTGCTATATCCGTCACTTGAAAAAAACATCCCCCATCCCCAATAACCCTGCCCATTCCCACCAGCAGCTCGCCCGCATACACAGTAACTGCAAAAGCAGAATTAGGCAGTCCGGCTGCCGCCCCCTCTATGCTCATCGGACTAAGCCCGGCTTCCTGCCGCAGTGCGATATAATCCTCTACTGAGGGCAACTCCTGCCGGATCTCCGGCTGTGCTGAATTTGTCATGCTACTCCTCCTATTTACTGCAATCTGCAAGCATAACCCGCCTGCTATACTGATACCAATATATATGTATTTGTTCAAAATTGAAACGCCCCGCCTCCTCCGGCGTACAATAACTCAAAACACAGCACTTGCACTCTGCAGACGGGCAGGTTATTCTTACCCCGTGTCCTTGGGTAAACTGTGGATAGACAAGCAACACTACTATTTTGGAAGGTTGGTGAAGTAATTATGTCTCCTACAGGGAAACTGTTTAAATGGGGAACTTTCGCTTATGAGGCTTTTCTGGCGCTGCCGATTATCGGGGGAAGCTTTGTGGTGGCAAATGCCTGGGCGCCGCTAGGAATCGCTTTTCTGCTGCATGCTGTAGCCATAATCATTCTGCTGAGAGAGCGCGGTCCGATTATCGGGAATGCAGTGGGCGTGGTCACCTCGGTGGTTGCCCTGATTCCTTTTGTCGGCTGGGTGATGCATGCCATTACCGCAATTATTCTGCTCGTAGAAGGGCTGAGCGGATCACGGCGCAATCCACGATACTGAAATTCAACACACTAATCAGTGAACAAGGAGTACACTACCAACTATGATTAAAGGATTATACGAAGCCCATTTACCCGTTTCTAATCTGGAAGCATCTATTGAATTCTATAAAAGGCTGGGACTGAAATTCGCCTGGCGCGATGAGGACACCGCGTTCTTCTGGATTACAGAGGGGCGGAGCTGGATCGGATTATGGGAAGGGCCGGAGGTTCAGACCCCTTATCACCCTTCCCTGAGGCATATTGCCTTCGAAGTCACTTATGAGGACCTGAAGCAATCGCTCGCCTGGCTGCGTTCCCTACAGATTGACCCGGTTCCTTTCGGCAGCAGAAGCACGGTTGAGCCTTTTATCCGCCCCCATCAAGGCAATGCCTCGGTTTACTTCAATGATCCGGACGGCAACTCTCTGGAGCTGATGTGTCATATCGAAGTCCCTCAGGGGTTGAAGACGATCACAAGCAAGCTGTCTTTTGAGGAGTGGGAGGAGCTGTGCAGGAAGTCCAGCGATTAGTTCCAGCAGCCATGCTGAGAGGAACCTACAGGGAAACCGACATGTATACTGTTTTCCGCATACATTCGGGCCACATGCCTGCGTGCCAGCAACTGTATGCTGTTTTTCGCATACATTCGGGCCACGCGTCTGCATGTGAGCACAATGTATGCTGTTTTCCGCATACATTTGAGCCACAAGCCTGCGCGCCACTTATTCACAACAGAAGAAAATCATAATTTCCTATACCACAAGAAAGACCTTCCATTGGTTGCCCAATGGAAGGTCTTTCTGTATTACCCTCGTCCCCCTGCACGGGTATCGGTCCGCCGGCTTCCGGTCTCTCCACTACCACGTGAATTTGCTGTGCTGTTCTCGAAACGTTTGCGCTCCGTGCGCTCCATCTGTACGATTTGGCCTTCATGCACTACGATGTGCAAGGAGCCGAATTCCATATCGTCGAGCAGTTCCGTTATCCGCGCAAGCCATACCTCATCCACCTTCAGTGGTTTAGCCATTCGCAAGCCTCCCTTTCCCGGTTAGGGAATAACTCTGCCTAAATTCCGTTATTACCACCTTGTATACTATGAATTAACTTAGCACGGCACCCAATAGCTGTCAATGAGCATTTTTGCGTACAAGCAGGCTTTTTACAACCATCGTCACCAGTGCCAGCAGGAGCAGCAGAGAAGCCACCGCGAAGGATGCCGAGAACTGATATTCGTTGTACAAAATTTCGACATGCAGCGGCAACGTATTCGTCTCCCCGCGAATATGCCCGGACACCACCGAGACGGCCCCGAACTCACCCATGGCCCGTGCATTACAGAGAATAATGCCATAGAGCAGGCCCCACTTGATATTCGGCAGCGTTACGCGCCAGAAGATCTGCCACCCGTGCGCACCGAGCGTAATCGCAGCCTCCTCCTCCTGTGTGCCCTGCTCCTCCATCAGCGGAATCAGCTCGCGGGCTACGAACGGGAACGTGATAAACAGCGTAGCCAGCACGATGCCTGGCAGGGCGAAGACGATTTTGATATCATGGTCGCTTAACCAGGGGCCGAACCAGCCGTGCGAGCCGAACACCAGAATGAAGATCAGCCCGCCAATCACCGGTGATACGGCAAAAGGCAGATCGATCAGCGTCACCAGAAAACCCTTGCCGCGAAAACGGAACTTGGTTACCGCCCACGCCGCCGTTACCCCAAAGACCGTATTCAGCGGAACCGTAATGGCGGCGACCAGCAGCGTCAGCTTCAGCGCCGAGGCGGCGTCCGGGTCGGTCAATGCGGCCCAGTAGACATCCAGCCCCCGCTTCAGCGACTCCACCAGGACAATGATCAGCGGCAGCGCAATCAGCCAGAGCAGGACCAGTCCGGCCAGGGAGATGAGCACCCATTTCACCGCTTGGGACTCTGTGGTAGAGGGCGATGACGCGCCTGTACGCGGCCCGGGGACATGCAGGGGAACCGTACCGGCCATATTTATTCCTCCTAAAAGTTTTGTTGGTATATGCATCCTGAATCCGCTCCAGACAAAACTCGCCTCGGAAGCATACGCTTTAGTTTTATGAAGCATACGCTCCCCGATTAACTTCGCAATAAAACTCGCTTCGGAAGCATACGCTTAAGTTTTATGAAGCATACCCGTTCTCTCTTATCGCGAGCTCCTCCGCGCCCAGTGCTGAAGGCTGTTGATGACCAGCAGCATCAGGAAGGAGAGCAGCAGCAGAATCAGGGCCACAGCGGTGGCTCCGGCGTAATCGAACTGCTCCAGCTTGGACATGATCAGCAGCGGGGCGATCTCTGTGCGCATCGGCATATTGCCGGAGATGAACACGACAGAGCCGTACTCGCCGATGCCCCGGGCGAACGCCAGGGCGAAGCCCGTAAGCAGCGGAGGGAACAGCTCCGGCAGGACAATCCGCAGGAAGGTCCGCCCGCGGCCTGCCCCCAGCGTAGCGGCTGCCTCCTCCATGTCTCTGTCCAGGTCCTCCAGCACCGGCTGTACCGTGCGGACGACAAAGGGAATGCCGATGAACATCAGCGCCAGCGTGATGCCCAGCGGTGTGAAGGCAACCTTGAAGCCCAGCGGCGTCAGCAGGGAGCCGATCCAGCCGTTCTGGGAATAGAGGGCGGTCAGCGATACGCCCGCCACGGCTGTAGGGAGCGCGAACGGCAGGTCGATCAGGGCGTCGAAGATTCTTTTGCCGGGGAATTCATACCGCACCAGCACCCAGGCCAGCAGCAGTCCCAGACCAACATTGATCAGGGCCGCAGCGCCCGCCGTACTCAGACTGACACGGTAGGAGGCCAGGACGCGGGCATCCGTAGCCACATCCCAGAATTTCGCCCAGCTCAGCCCCGTTGAATTAAAGAGCAGCGCGGACAGCGGCAGCAGAACCACAAGACTCAGATACAGCACGCTGAATCCCATCGTAATCCCGAACCCAGGCAGCAGTTTGCGCCGTGACACCGTCCTTACAGCAGCTTTGGTCGTGACATTCATGTGCCCATTCATCCTTTCCTGCCTTCGGCATATGGCCGATCAGCCTCTGGCGGAATTCCGCCTGTCAGTATGGTCTTGCCGCTTCTGCATCATCGTTCACGAACTCCGCTGTCAGCTGCCCGGAACGTAGATTTTGTCGAAAATTCCGCCGTCATTGAAGTGCTTCGCCTGCGTCTCCTTCCAGGTTCCGAATTTATCCGCCAGGGTGAACAGCTTGATCTCCGGGAATTGATCCTTGAACTCGGCCTTTACGCTATCCAGTGTCGGACGGTAATAGTTCTCGGCAGCAATCTTCTGGCCTTCCTCGGTGTAGAGATATTTCAGATAGGCATCTGCTACCTCGCGCGTTCCTCTTTTATCGACGACCTTATCCACCACAGCAACCGGCGGCTCAGCCAGAATACTCTCTGACGGATTCACAATCTCGAATTTGTCCGGACCCAGCTCCTTGATGGACAGATACGCCTCATTCTCCCAGGCGATCAGCACATCTCCGATGCCGCGTTCCACGAAGGTAGTGGTCGAGCCGCGGGCGCCGGTGTCCAGGACAGGTACATTCTTGAACAGCTTTTGCACGAATTCCTGCGCCTTGGCTTCATCATTATTATTGTGGTCCAGCGCATAGCCCCAGGCAGCCAGGTAGTTCCAGCGGGCACCGCCGGAGGTCTTGGGGTTAGGAGTGATGACCTCTACGCCCTCCTTCAGCAGATCCGGCCAATCCTTGATGCCTTTCGGGTTGCCTTTGCGGACCAGGAAGACGATGGTGGAGGTATACGGGGAGCTGTTATGCTCATATTTACTCTGCCAGTCCGCGCCAATCAAGCCGGCCTCCTGAAGCGCATCAATGTCATACCCGAGCGCCAGCGTAACGACATCCGCCTCCAGGCCATCCAGCACCGCCCGGCTCTGCTTGCCCGATCCGCCATGTGATTGCTTGACTGTTACCTTCTGGCCGGTCTCCTGCTCCCAGTAGGCGGCGAAGGCCTTGTTGTAGTTCTCATACAGCTCACGCGTTGGATCGTAAGATACATTCAGCAGCTCGACCGGTTCCTTTGACTGTGTCTGGGCAGCTTCCGTTGTGGCCGGAGAATTTGCAGCCGCTTCTGTGGGGGCCGGGGCCGCTGTTCCGGCACCCGCACTGTTCCCCGTATTGCTGTTCCCGCAAGCCGTAAGCCCTGCCGTCAATATCAATGCAACCCCGGCGAGAAGCCCCTTCTTGATCCCTTTTGTCATCTTAGTCCACTCCCCCATAATAGTCTTGTAACAAGCAATAGACGCAGGAAAGCCCGCTTGCGGCAAGTCAAACCGGTCTTGTAGACACGTATCTGCGAGCCTGAAGCAGGCGTTCCTCCGTCTGTACGGTAAGAACTTATTTGATTATTCCTACCCATTTAGTAGGTTATACAGATATAATACTGAACGCTTCCCGCGCTGTCAAACCTTTTTTTCACTTTGAATGAAAGACAGTTACCGATGGACCCAGGACAGGAAGTGGCTTCCGTTCCTGTAAGACCCACTTGTTATTGTTGCCCCAAAGTAATATCATTGCTACATCTTATTGAGCGAAAATAGAGCGAATTCATATAAATAGAAACGGCAGCGCAGTTTCTATTATTGCCGCTTACACCGGGGGAAATAATCATGGGAATGGATTTGGAGTATGGCCCCGCGCCGCAGGGACCGCGGCTGCACAGGCGTGTACTCAGAGAACTGGGCAGACGTATCCTGGAAACGTACAGGTATGATACTACTTTATGGAGGACTGCGCTGAGCGGTCCTTGGATTCTATGTATTCTGGCTTTTACTATAGCTGTCATGGGTATCCCTACCGGCCTCGGGAGCGCAGCAGATATCATGCTGGCAGCCGGTGCGGGAACACTTGTTATGGCACTGTCCAGCAATCTACTGGCTGTGCTGCTCTCCTTAACCGGACTGCGGCTTCCGCATCTGTTCGCAGGCTCTTTACTCAGCACCTATGGGGCTGTACTGCTGATTCTGTATTTTTCCGATCTGGAGCTTGGAGCTGCAGCCGTTATCGCCTGTATCGCAGCCTTGGTCTGTGGGATAGGGGGACTAGCGGCCGGTCTGCTGCGGACCCGGAGAATGTTCACCGGTGGTCTGCTGGCAGCGGCACTCTTCCTCTCCCCCTTCGCACTGGCCTATGGCTATGAGACGGGAAGCAGCCCGGTACCTGTACCCTCGCTTCAGAGTCTGGCGGCGGATGGACAGGTGCTTCCCGTAACGGCGGACGATCCCGCCCAGCCGGGCGTCTATGAGTTCCACACCTTCACCTATGGCAGCGGCAAGGATCTGCAGCGCAAGGCGTATGGCAAGGATGTCCTGCTAGCCTCTGCTTCCGTGGATGCTACTGAATATATCTCTTCCTGGCCCGTGCTGCGGACCCTGTTCTGGGGGTTCGATCCCGCTTCCCTCCCGCTGAATGCCAGAGTGTGGATGCCGGATGGGGATGGGCCTTATCCGCTGGTGCTCATGGTCCATGGCAACCATATGATGGAGGACTTCTCCGAGGACGGCTATACCTATCTTGGTGAATTACTGGCCAGCCGGGGCTTCATCGCGGTCACCCTGGATGAGAATTTCCTGAATTATTCGGCCTGGTCGGGTATTCCGGACAACGACTTCAAGGCGCGGACCTGGATGATTCTGAAGCATCTGCAGCAGATCGGCAGCTTCGCGGAGCAGCCTGGCACCCCCTTTTACCAGAAGGTTGATTATGACTCTGTTGCACTGCTTGGCCACAGCCGCGGCGGGCAGGCCGCAGCCATGGCTGCGGATGCGCCGCTCTGGTTCAGCAGCGATCCTGTTCTGGACGCTATTCAGCAGTTCCATATTACTTCAGTCATTGCCCTGGCTCCTACGGATAAAATGATCGACAGCAAGCAGGCCCGTCTAACCGATGTGAGCTATCTGACACTCCAGGGCGCCCGTGACGGCGATGTACATGATTTCTACGGGGACCGTCAATATATGCGCTCTTCCTACACCGGCAATACCCCTGGCTTCAAAAGCTCGCTCTATATTGCCGACGCTAATCACAGCCAGTTCAATACGGACTGGGGGCTATATGACCAGACGCTGCCTACCGGCCTGTTCCTGAAGCGCTCCCGGATCATGGACGGGGAAGAGCAGCGGAGAATCGCCAAGGTCTATGTCTCTGCCTTCCTGGAGACCACCCTGCACGGGAGGAGCGAGTACCGGCAATTGTTCCGCGATTACCGCAGCGGTGCCCGGTGGCTGCCGGATACCGCCTACTATAACCGCTTCCAGAGCGGGGCCTATATCACGGTGGCGGACTATGATGAAGACCGCAACCGGGGCGCCGTCCAAGGCGGGACCGTCTCTACTACTACGGGGCTTCACTGGAGCGAAGAGGCCGCGAAGGACCGCGAACGGAACAACAAGCCCTCTTACGGTATTCTGCTGGAGCGCAGTAGCAGCCCTGATCAGGATCATACGGATGCCGAGGCCGCTTACAGCATTAGGCTTAGCGACACGCTGACTCAGACGCTTGCGGAATCTCCTGCCGTAGAGGGACTGACCTTCTCCCTGGCGAACCATAACTCCGATCCTAACCAGGACGGCGATGCTGAACCGCTGCCGGAAACTGAGCTCTCCCCGGATGTGGAGGTGGAGCTGACTGACAGCAACGACACCGCCGCAAGAATCCCCCTGGACGAGGTGATGGATATTCTGCCGCTGCCGCAGACTGAGTTTACGCTTAGTCCATGGCTGGAGGAGCGGATCAGTGACGGCAAATTCGGCAACCTCTCGGAAGCCGTCTACCAGACGTACAAGCTGCCCTTCGAGCTGTTCCTTGAGGAAGAGCCCGAGCTTGATCCGGATAGCCTGACAGACATCACCTTTTATCTGCAAGGGACAGAAGACAAGATTATGCTGGACGACATCGGCTTCTATGAGCGGGAGGACCCGCTGACAGGAGTGAATTAACCGGACATCATTCTATTTATCTGTAGAAAAAATAACAACAGCCCAAATTGCCCCCTGTCGCCTTATTCCGGCTAACAGGGGGCTTTGCTGTTCCTGCACAGAGATGCTTGTCCAGGTTAGTCCAAGGCTACAAGGCAGACAGGTGCCGGCACTTCCAGCTCATTGCCGGTAGGGATCAGCCGTCCGGTCTCACTGTCTATGCGGAAGGAGGCAATATTGCCGCTGTTCTGGTTAGCAGCGAGCAGCATGCCGCCGATCAGAGCGAAGTTACGCGGTGTCCGTCCTCCGGAAGTCACCCAGTCCTCCGCTTCCAGCAGACCCGTAGCCTTATCAATATGGAACAGTGCGATGCTGTCATGCCCACGGTTGGATACGTAGAGGTAGCGTCCGCATGGTGATACATGGATATCTGCAGCCGTATCATCACTTCCGGCGGTATAATGCTCCGGGAGACTGCTGATACTCTGCAGGAGCTTCAGATTGCCCTGAGGCTCATCATTGGCGAACAGGGTAACCGTATTGTTCAGTTCATTAACCAGATAGATCCATTGCCGCGAAGGATGAACCGCCAGATGGCGCGGTCCTGAGCCTGGAGGAAGCTCTACCTCCCGGTGAGTGACCAGCTTCCCGTCCTCCACACGATAGAACACGATCTGGTCGAGACCGAGATCACAGACCAGCACATGATCCCCCGTCTTGTCCGGAATCACGGAATGGGGATGGGGGGCATCCTGACGGTCGCTGCGGATTCCCGAGCCCTCATGCTTCACCTGGGAGGACATCTCCTGTAATGACCCGTCCTCTTTCAGCGGGAACACATTGACATTCCCTCCCGTATAGTTAGACACGGCTATGTAGTCTCCCTTCGGAGCCACCGAGACATAGCAGGGCGCGCCGCCCCCGGTCGCTCTGCTGCCCAGCGGATGCAGCGCTTTGCTGCCGGGATCAATGGCGTAGGCATGAACCTCACCCTCATCCTGCTCACTCACAGCATATAATACCGTCTGCGCCGCATTAACCGCCAGATAGGAAGGGTTCTGGATCCCCCGGGTACCGCCCATAACCCTCATTTCTCCGCTCTCCTTATCCAGCGCACCGAGCAGTATGGCCTCTCTCTCCTCACTGTTGTACGTTCCAATATAGAATAATACTTCATTAGGCTGGTGCATGGCAGCGGCTCCTTTATTGTATAGTATATAAGCTTATATACCCTGTACACCCCTATACTCACTCAGCGGGTGAACCATAAATTCACTATAACATCTTTATGTACCCACTGCGTTATCAGGGTTAAACAGCATAATTTTGGACAGACTGGAATACTAAATAAATGTGTGCCGGCAAAATTTAACACTGGTTTAAACGCTGTGCATAAGGTTAATATTAACCATCGAAGACAACAAACACAAAAGGAGCTGAGAGTTAATGAGTTTACTATGGATGTTGATTGTTGGTGGCGTAATTGGTTGGCTGGCCGGGTTGATTATGGGTAGAGACATTCCAGGCGGAATTATCGGCAACATTATCGCTGGTATTCTCGGTTCATGGCTCGGCGGCATGCTGCTGGGAAGCTGGGGACCTAAGATCAGCGACTACTATGTCTTCCCTTCACTGATCGGTGCTGTGGTTCTGATCTTTATCGTAAGCCTGATTCTGCGTTCGGTTGGCGGACGTAGCCGTTCTTAAGCTCTATGGCAGCATGCTTTAACGAAGCTGCTGTACTATACTTAGCAAGCAGACCCGCCGGGGTTAGACTCTGGCGGGTTTGCTGTGTGCTTCAGGCAGATCACCCGCATGAGGCAGGCTGCGCATCATTAATGAAATCCGTTCATTATCTGCTATAATGAAGTAAATAGTGACCGATATCACAGAGGAGGAACGTGAATTATGGGTAACATCAACCCCTCACTTCTGCATGTGGGCTCCACGCTGGGAGCTGTATTCATGGCGCTGATGGTGATTTTTATCCGCATGAAAGCCAGCGCCCGCCCGGTAACCATCCGCAAAATATGGATTCCGCCGCTTGGCATGTCCACCGGCTTCGCCATGTTCGTCGTACCGGAAGTGCGCTTCCCCTGGTGGTGGGCGGTAGCGGCTTTCCTGGTCGGCTGGTTTATTTTTGCCTATCCGCTAATCCGCAGTACGCGGTTCGAAGAACGTGAAGGGCTGATCTATGCCCAGCGCTCCAAGAGCTTCGCCTTCATTCTGCTTGGACTGCTGCTGGTCCGCACCCTGCTCCATGAATTCATCAACCGGTATGTCTCTGTTCCGCAATCCGGCGGATTATTCTTCATTCTGGCCTTCGGCATGATCCTCCACTGGAGACTGTTCATGTATAAGCACTATACCGGAATGCTGCCTGCCGAGCCGCAGATGCCGCAGCCCCGGGTCTAGGGTGAAGCGGAGATAGATTATGTTCAAGGGGGTGTCCCCGGCAGCCTTAGGGAGGACTGCCGGGAACACCCTTTCCTTCTGTCTTCCCAAATGCCCATCAGCTGCATATTATAATTCATAAGAACCCTGATACTCTAACCTTCCATGTGAATTATGGCCAAATAACGGACGGGTACGGCGAGCATTTTCGGTGCGATGTCAGGTAACTTGCGATGAGATCAGTTAGAATAGTACCATACTTGTAGAGAGTGGGGACTGGGCAATTGAAAAGTAAATCGAGAAAAGTGGCAATCGTCGGCTCCGGCATGGTCGGCTCAAGCGTTGCCTATTCCATGGTGAATCAAGCCATATGCGATGAGATCATGATGATCGACCGCACCTACGACCGCGCCATGGCACAAGCGCTTGATCTCTCGCACTGCATGGACTTCACCGGAACACGCACCAAGGTCTATGCCGGCACCGCCAGTGACTGTGCGGGGATGGATGTCGTCATTCTGACGGCAGGCGCCAATCCCAAGCCGGGGCAGACCCGGCTGGATGTACTGGATGCCGCCGCTGTAATTACCCGGGAGATCATCACCGAGATTATGGCGGGCGGCTTCGATGGGATCTTCGTCGTCGCTGCGAACCCTGTAGATATTGTAACTTATATGGTCTGGCAGATCTCCGGCCTGCCGCGGCACCGGGTAATCGGCACAGGCACCTCCATCGACTCTTCCCGGCTGAAAACACTGCTGTCGGAGGTGTTCACGATTGATCCGCGCAGCGTCAACGGCTACGCCCTTGGCGAGCACGGAGAGTCGCAGTTCGTGGCCTGGTCCCATGTGACAATCGGCGGCAAGCCGATTTTGCAGATTATGGAGCAGCACCGCGAGCGCTTCAGCAGCCTGGACCTTATGGATATCGCCCGCAAGACGAAGGATGCCGGCTGGGAGATTTTTACGCGCAAGGGCTCGACCCACTTCGGAATCGGCAGTGCCCTCGCTTATATCACCCGCTCTATTCTGAATGACGAGCACAAAATCATCGCCGTCTCCGCCATCCTGGACGGGGAATACGGACAAAGCGGCGTATGCGCCGGAGTTCCGGCCATTATCAGCAGCAGCGGTATTCAGGAATTGCTGGAGCTGAACCTCAGCGATACGGAGATGGCTAAATTCACCGACTCCTGCAGTATCATCCGTGCGGGAATTGATAGCCTCACGCTGGAGGAGCAGCACTAAGCTTAACAGCACAGCCTATACCGCAAACACCCCTCTGCTCACACAGCAACCTGTGGGGCAGAGGGGTGTTTGCGATGATTTTACCTGATATTATTGAAACTTCTCGATCTCGCTGCGCAATTCGCTCATCAGCTGGTTGAGGGATTGGGCTGAGGTGACAACCTGGCCCATCAGATTCCGCTGCTCGGTGGAAGCCTCCGCCACCATCTCGGCGCTCTCGGCAGAATCTCTGGCAATAATCAGCATGTCGGAAATGGAGGCCGTAATCTCTTCTGTCCCGGCGGACATCTGCTCGTTGACGGCAGAGACGTCCTGGATCTGAACCGATACCTCACGGATGGACGAGCGGATATGGTCGAAGGAGGTGCCTACATTCTGCATTTTACCCATCCCGTCTCCGATCTCAGCAATGCTCTTCTCCATAGAGACCTCGGCCGCTCTGGTGGATTCCTGAATCTGACGGATCAGCTCCACAATGTTCACAATGGCGCTGTTCGTGCGCTCCGCCAGCTTCTTCACTTCATTCGCCACCACGCCGAACCCGCGCCCGTGCTCGCCTGCTCTGGCCGCTTCAATCGACGCATTGAGCGATAACAGCCCCGTCTGATTGGAGATTTCGGAGATTACATCAACAATCTGGCCAATCTGTTCGGATTGCCCGCTCAGATTACTGATCAGAGCCGAGGTCTCCTCCGCAGCGCCGCTGATTACAGTCATCTGCTTAAGTGTGGATTGAATCTCCACGTAGCCGTTCTCGACCTCGGTGCTGACCGTCTCAGCCTGGTCGGACACATTAACCGAGGATTCCGCAATCCGCTGCAGCCCGATTGCCATCTCCTCCGTAGCTCTGGCCGCCTGCTCCGAGCCCTTGAACTGCTCGCCCATTCCCTGGGCCACTTCCTGGACGACCATCTCAATCTCAGCCGACGTATTCGAGGTCTGACTGGCGTAATTCAGCACGCGTTCTGCCGAGACAGCAACCTGCGCCACGGTAGCATCGATTTTGCCGACAATGCCGGACAATGATCCGATCATATCATTAATGCTCTGGCTCATCTGGCCGATCTCATCACCCGAGCGCACGGTCACCCGTTCGCTGAGATAGCCGTCCGCTACTTTCTTCATCACCCCGGAGATTGCCACAATCGGCTTCACAATCAGACGGGTCAGATACAAGGCCAAGGCAATGACCGCCAGAATGATGATTATAATGAACAATGTGGTTATCCGCTGGGCTGAGGTAACTTTGGCGGTAATCTCGCTTTTGGGAACCGTAATCAGCAGCTTCCAGTCTGTGCCCGGAACGGTACGGAAATAGGTAATCACCTGTTTGCCGTCCTCTCCCTTGTAGGCCTCCGAGCCTGCTTCCTTACCGAGAATATGCTCTACAGCCTGCTTCATCTCTGCTGTCTTGGCGTAATCCTTGATATTCTTGCCGATCCGCTCGGTCTCGGAGTAGGCGTAATAATCTCCCTTGCCCGAGATCACGTATCCGTAGCCGGTATCGCCCACGTGGATGTTTTTGCCCATC
Source organism: Paenibacillus sp. FSL H3-0333 (assembly GCF_038002805.1). Lineage (NCBI taxonomy): Bacteria > Bacillati > Bacillota > Bacilli > Caryophanales > Paenibacillaceae > Paenibacillus > Paenibacillus sp. FSL H3-0333. The sequence goes on from NZ_JBBODG010000001.1 coordinate 61,245, forward strand.
TCCATCAGAATGTCCGGTGTCACCGAGAAGGCGATGCCGCCGCCAAACTGCTTGTCCTTGTCCACTACGGGAACGAATACCGGGATAATATATTTACTGAGCTGCTCCAGATAAGACATCTCCGCTACCGCCGGGGCAAGACTCTTCTTGGCCTGCAGGAAATATGCCGATTGGCCTACATCTGCCGTAAGCTTAAGGGAATTGGCCAGAATGCCCTGCTTGTTAATGACGCTGTAGCCTTCGGACTGAGTATCGCTCTCTTCGAGTACCTTGACCACAGGAAAAATAGTATCGGGTCTTGAGGTATCGAATTCAGGATGCTGCGCAATCAGCTCCTGGACCGCAGATGTCCGCGTATTCAGCCACTCTACGATACGTGTAGTGTTCATCTCCAGAATATTCTGGGCCAGCTCCTCACTGTCGTCTCTGGTTACACCCCCGAAGTACTGCATGAAAAAAATCGTGACGCCGAGCAGAGGTACAATAGCAATTGCCAAAATAACAAGCGAATACTTGCTTTGCAGCGATAATGATTTTCCATTCTTTGCATTCATTTTCATTTTTGACCGTACACTTCCCTCATTCACCGCAAAATCCCCCTAGAAACCCATTCTGGTCTTCCATATGCTGTAAATATATATATTGATATATCGGCATAAATAGACAAAAAACATAATACATACAATAAAAATAAGCCTTAAGACCCAAAAATTAGGATCATTAAGGCTTATACTTTTCATAATTATTTCATTATGGATTCATCTTACACGATTATACCGATTTCGGCGGCTGTAAGGCGCGCATGCTGTTCAGTACAGCGAGTACAGTAACTCCGACATCTGAGAATACGGCCTCCCACATCGTGGCAATTCCGAACGCTCCCAGCAGCAGGAAGACCGCTTTGACTCCCAGCGCAAAAGCAATGTTCTGCCAGACAATGGTCCGCGTCCGTTTGGCGATCCCGATGGCGGAAGCAATTTTGGAAGGCTCATCCGTCATGATTACAATATCCGCTGCCTCAATGGCCGCATCCGAGCCAAGTCCGCCCATGGCAATCCCGACATCCGCTCTGGCCAGCACCGGAGTATCATTAATCCCGTCCCCGACAAAAATGATCTTCTCCTTCGGTCCCTTTTCCCGCTCCAGCTGTTCAATCGCCGCGACCTTATCTCCCGGCAGCAGCTCAGCATGAATCTCCTGAATGCCCAGCTGTCTGCCGACAGACTCGGCTACAGGGGCAGCGTCACCAGTCAGCATAACCGTCTTGTGGATTCCCAGTGCATTCAGAGCCTGAATGGCCTTAAGCGAATCGTCCTTCACTTCATCTGCAATGACGAGATAGCCTGCGTAGCGCTTATCTACAGCAATATGAACGATCGTCCCGTACTCCTGCGGAGTTACGCTGGCAATCCCTTCACGCTCCATCAGCCGCGCATTCCCGGCCAGCACTGCCTTCCCCTCCACGGTAACGGCGATGCCGTGGCCGGAAATTTCGTTATAGCCTTTAATGGCTTCACCCGGAATAGCTTCGCCATAGGCTGCACGGATGGATTCCGCAATCGGGTGGCTGGAGTGGCTCTCCGCATACGCCGCTACCCGCAGCAGCTCCTGCTCGGTGAAGCCTTCTGCCGGAACATTGCCGGTCACGGTGAACTGGCCTTTGGTCAAGGTTCCTGTCTTATCGAACACAACGATCTTCACATCATTCAAGGCTTCCAGATAGTTGCTGCCCTTCACCAGAATCCCGTTCTTCGACGCGGCACCGATCCCGCCGAAGAACCCGAGGGGAATCGACACGACAAGCGCACAAGGACAAGAAATAACGAGGAAGACCAGTGCACGGTAGATCCAGTCCGAGAAGGTGGCTCCGCTCAGAATCAGCGGCGGAACCACTGCCAGCAGCAGCGCTGTTATAACTACGACCGGCGTATAGGCACGGGCGAATTTGGTGATGAAGTTCTCTGTCTTTGCTTTGTTATTCGTAGCATTCTGGACCAGCTCCAGAATCTGCGAGACTGCCGATTCACCGAAGTCCTTGGTCACTTCAATGGTAATCACGCCATTGCGGTTAATGAATCCGCTCAGCACCTGGCTTCCCGGCTGAGTGGAGCGGGGAACCGATTCTCCGGTCAGCGCCGAGGTATCCATCATCGCGCTGCCCTCCAGAATAATCCCGTCCAGCGGCACCTTCTCGCCGGGCTTAACTACGATGCTGTCTCCTACTCTAACCTCTTCAGGGGACACCTTACGCAGATTACTGCCTTCCTTCAGATAGGCAAACTCCGGCCGGATATCCATCAGCGCTGTGATCGAACGGCGTGAACGGTTCACCGCCATTCCCTGGAACAGCTCCCCTACCTGATAGAAGAGCATAACCGCAACGCCTTCGGGATATTCGCCGATGGCGAAGGCGCCGATGGTCGCAAGGGCCATCAGGAAGTTCTCATCGAACACCTGGCCCCTTACAATATTCCGGGCAGCGGCGAGGACGACCTCTCCGCCGACAATCAGATAGGCTGCCAGGAAGATCAGCAGCTCGGTGATCCCGCTGACCGGCAGGAACATCCCGGCCGCAGCAAGAATGGCACCACCGCCCAGCCGCATCAGGATGCGGCGCGTATCGCCCTCCCCATGCTCATGGCTGTGTCCGTGGCCATGTGATTCCTCCTGGCTGTGGTTATGCTCAGCAGCATGTGAATGCTGTTGCCCTTCTCCATGGGCATGCTCATGACCGTGCGGTTCGCCGTGGGTATGAACATGACCCTGTCCTTGAACCGCTACGCCGCGTACCTGAGCTGCCCCCTCCGCAGACAACGGCTTCTTGACCGCCCGTGAAGCTGGAACCGCACGCGGCTTCACATGCGGCTCCAGCTTGGTTACCGTATGCTCAGCCTGCTTCGCGATCTCATCCGCAGCAGCAGCTGTTGTCTCCAGTGTCATGGTCTTCGTCGCGAAGTTGACGGAGCAGGAGGACACGCCTTCAATCTTCTTGACCTTATTCTCGATCTTCATAGCGCAGTTCGCGCAGTCCAGCCCATCCAGGACCCACTTGCGCTTCACATTGTCTTCTACCGTACTCAAATGACTCATCTCCCTTGATCGTTCCTATATATGAGTATTTGTTCATATGTTAACTTACACCTATTATATTCCCCTGAATCATGCAGTGTCAATGCATTCAGCCCACAGATTGTGGCTAATTATGTACTGTGAAGAATCTGGATGCCGATGGAGTTATTTTGGACAAACTATTCTTCATCTATATAAAAAAGCTTGTAATTTGTCTGAGCTGGCCATAATATTAACATATGAGCAATCATTCATATGTTAATTGAAAAGGAGTCCTACCTAATGAACAATTCCAAAACCGATTCACATGCTCATTCGCACGCTGGCGGGCATTCGCATTCCCACTCCCATTCACATGCGCATTCCCACGCACCGGATAATAAGAAAGGCCTGCTGATCGCCTTAATTATCACCGGCGGTATTATGTTCCTTGAATTCTTCGGCGGCCTGTTCACCGGGAGCCTGGCTCTCTTGTCCGACTCGGGGCATATGCTCAGCGATACCGCCTCCCTTGCCCTTAGCCTTGTGGCCATGATTATCGCGGTGAAACCGGCATCCTCCAAGAACTCCTACGGCTTCCACCGGTTTGAGATTATGGCGGCTTTGTTCAACGGGGTGACCCTGTTTGTAATCTCCGGATTCATTATGTATGAAGCTTTCCAGCGCTTCTCCGCCCCTCCGGCGGTAGCCAGCGGAACGATGATGCTGATTGCCAGTGTCGGACTGCTGGCCAATCTCGTCAGCGCCTGGTCACTGATGCGCAAAAGCGGGGCTAAAGACAATATCAATATCCGCAGCGCTTACCTGCATGTAATCAGCGATGCTCTCGGCTCCGTCGGCGCGCTGGCGGCTGGACTGATTATGAACCTGTTCTCCTGGTATGTTGCAGACCCTATCATCAGTGTGCTGGTCGCCCTGCTCATCCTGCGCAGCGCCTGGGGCGTCATCAAGCAGGCCTTCCATATCCTTATGGAAGGAACTCCGCTTAGCGTGAATGCCGAAGAGGTCGAAAAGGCGCTACTTCAAATTGAAGGAGTTCAGGATGTGCATGACCTGCATATCTGGACCATCACCTCCGGCATGGATGCGCTCAGCGGTCATCTGCTGATCAGGGACGGGGTAAATACGGAGCAGGTGCTGCAGCAGGCACTTAAAATGGTGGAAGAGAATTTCGGCATCGAGCACTCCACACTGCAAATTGAGAATTCTGCTGTGAAGCACGGTCACCTTCCGGTCTGAGGAAGAGGTGGTAAGCGGGTAAGGGAGAATGAGAGAGTCCGAGGAAAATCTAACGATTCTGTATGCCTGCTGAATGTATGCTGTTTTCCACATACATTCGGCCACTTGCCCTCACAACGACCAATTGTATGCTGTTTTCCACATATATTCGAACCACTTGCCCTCACAACGACCAATTGCATGCTGTTTTCCATATATATTCGAACCACTTGCCCTCACAACGACCGATTGTATGCTGTTTTCCATATATATTTGGTTTATCGCACATCATAATATAAAAGGGGCTGCCCCAAGCCGTTACCTGACTTGGGGACAGCCCCTTTGCTATCATAACAATCTATTCATGCCGGATATGCTCATGGGTCTGCAGGAAGATCTGCTCCACATGCGCATCATTCAGCGAATAATATACGGTCTTGCCTTCCTTGCGTCGCTTCACAATCCGCAGATTGCGCAAATAGCGGAGCTGATGGGAGACTGCCGACTGTCCCATATCCAGTATGGAGGACAAGTCATGCACACATAGCTCCTGCTGGGATAACGCGTAGATCAGCCGAACTCTTGTCGGATCACCCAGTGCCTTGAACATTTCTGCCATCTTATCTGTGATCTCACGGTCCGGCAGAATCAAGGCCATAGATTCCGGTTCCAGTTCGGAACCATTACAGGTGTTGTCGCATTCTTCAAGTGCCGCTGGTTCCATGCTCCCGCCCTCCTCCATATGCTCATCCGGTGTCACCGGCGCTTAATAGTATCTTCTACGATTAATTATAGAAAAAATGGCGTCCAATGTCCATTGAGAAGAAAATACGGGAGGGAATTCACTTAAACATGCGGCGATGTATAGCCTATCCATCAGCGAGATCAGCTAGTATGATCAGTTTCGTTCGGGTTCGCTTCGAACCTACCATAATCACCTACGTAAATAATTCGTGAACCCTAACATAGGATTAGTTTTAACATTTCCCGCCAGCCGCATTCCGATACCTGCTAACCTTATACCGCCTTACGCCAAAAGGCTATCAAGCCAGCACCCAGGAACAGAAGCAGGCTCCCCGCCACGACAATCATCAGGCTCTCCAGCGGCAGGTTGAAGGCGCCGAACCGTTCTTCGCCGAAGGGGGACATGGCCAGCACCGGCTGTACCCATGGATAATAAGGACCGTAGGTGGAGGAGTTGGCAATCAGTATATTGGGAATGGTGAAGCAGACATTCAGCGCAAGCGGGGCGCCGAAGCTGCTCCAGCCTTGAGATATCGCCAGTTGCAGTGCAGCCAGCGGCAGGCAGGCAAACCAGCCTCCGAACAGGCTGTTCAGCAGCAGCCCCCAGGGAACTCCCCCTTCTGCACCCCGATACCATCCCACTCCCAGAACCCCTGCAAGAAACAGCAGCTGAACCGCACCCAGCAGCGCTACAATTAATGCATATTTGGCAAAATAGACGGAGGTCCGTGTAACCGGAAGCGCCAGGAGCTGCTTCCAGCCGCCGTCACTATGCTCATTGCGGCAGATTAAAGCGGCGAAGAGTCCAGAGAGTACCGGAAGAAACAGCAGCGCATGTACCGCTGACATTGTGCTCAGCAGAACCTGCCAGGTTATCACCCTATCCTCTTGCATGTCCGAAAGCGCGCCTATCGGCAGGGAGATCAGCGGACTGAGCAGAATTAACAGCCAGGTGCGGAATCCGGCTATCTTCATACACTCCGCAGACATTATTCGCAGAAAAGTCCGCATATTCAGTCCACATCCTTTCGCGCGAAATGTATGGCTCCAGGCAGGATTACCAGGAGTCCAAGCAACAGGCCGGCTCCGCTGAACAGCCAAGGACGCGGATCACTCCAGGCTAAGACCGGCCAGGAGAGCGGGAACCATTCCGTGAAGTACACACCGAACGGGCTGACCAGCGACAAGGTCAATCCCACCGATACCGGAAGGGTCTGGTTCCGGCTGGATAGAGACAGCCACAGCTGGAGTGCAATGACAGGCATGGCCGCAGCATAAGCGGCGAAGCCCATCCGCAGGACATCTGCAAGCGGTATCGGCTGAGCGCCGAATCCGAGCAGCAGTCCGAGAATGACGGTTCCCGCCGACAGCAGCAGGCAGGACACGACAAGCAACAGCAGGCAGAGCAGCAGCTTCGCCATGAACACAGCCGTACGGGAGACAGGCAGCGCCAGAAGCTGCTTCCAGGCGCTGGTCTGATGCTCGACATTCGCAATCAGAGAGCAGATCAGTGTGCCTCCAAGATAGAGAGCAATCGGTACGAAGGGGATGATCTCACTGAGCAGGCCACCCCACAGGTCCTCCCGGTACTGCCCGCGAAGATAGTCATAGCGGAGGCCGAAATTCAGCCCCTGCATGGCGATAAGACCCAGCGGGCCGAGGAAGGCGAGGAACCAAATGCCTTTGCCGCGGATCTTAAGCCAGTCCGCCGACAGCGCACGCCACATCATAGCTCCCCTCCCCCAACCACCTGCAGGAAGAATTCCTCCAGAGATTGCCTGTGCTCCTCCACCCTGTAGATTGCGTGACCCTCCTCGACCAGCTCTTTGACCAGCAGCGATACTCTCGCATCACTCATCCGGGGCAGGACCAGCCGACCATCCTGCAGCTCGCCGCCGCAGCCGCGCCGCACCGCCGTCATCAGCGCAGTCTCCGGCTCGGATAAAGCCAGACGCAGATGGCCGGCCGCCTGCTGCTGGAGATGGGCAATGGTATCCTGATAGACCATCTGCCCCTCGCGGATAATGCCGACCGTACCGGCCATTTGCTCAATCTCGCTCAGCAGATGGCTGGATACCAGCACCGTAATGCCCTGCTCTCCAGGCAGCCGCTTAATCAGGGAGCGGATCTCCTGTATGCCTGACGGGTCCAGTCCGTTGGTCGGCTCATCGAGAATCAGCAGCTCCGGGCTGCCCAGCAGGGCTGCCGCAATCCCCAGCCGCTGCTTCATGCCCAGCGAGAAGCCCTTGACTGGCCGCGTCTCCTCCCCGGTAAGCGATACGATCTCCAGCACCTCGGCAATACGCACCTTGGGCACACCCAGAATGCGGCGGATCGCCTCCAGGTTGTCCCATGCACTCAGATGCCCGTAGTAGGACGGCGATTCCACCAGCGAGCCTACCTTGCGCAGAATCTGCATCCGGTTCGCACGCAGCTCCTTGCCGAAGATTTCAATGCTGCCGGAGGTCGGCTTGATCAGGCCGAGCAGCATGCGGATGGTTGTTGTCTTGCCGGCACCGTTCGGTCCGAGGAAGCCGTATATTTCCCCTTTTGTAATATTGAGATTCAGGTTCTTCACTGCCGCACGGCCGCGGTATTCCTTAAGCAGATTTCTTGTCTCTATCACTGTATCCTTCATTCTCTTCACCTCGGTAACAGCATAACGCCCCAAGGTTAAAAGCACGGAAGCAGCAAGTTTAAATTTAGTTTAAATTGTAGAAACGCCCGGCTTCCAGATCACAACCTCGGTCCCCTTCGCCGTGTTCTCCATGCTCCATTCCAGGTCCATCCGTTTCAGCAGCAGATCGACAATCGACAGGCCCAGGCCGGCTCCTGCGGAGTCCGTGCTTTGCGCAAGGCCGCCGCCGTGATCGGAGATGATAATCACCCGGTTGCCCTCACGGATCTCCGTAAGTATTCCAACATATAATCCGCTGCGCGCATGACGCAGAATGTTCTGGAACAGATTATCCAGCACTCTGCGGAACCAGCTGTCATCGATCTCCCAGTACAGCGGCGCTCCCTCCAGATCAATCTCGATCTGGTACCCCTCCTTCTCCCACACCGGATACCAGGCGGCGGCGCTCTCCCGCACCAGTCTCAGCACATCCCGGCGTTCCGGGTGCAGCGCAATGCGTCCGCTGTTCAGCAGATTGTAGGACAGCAGGTTCTCAATTAGGATGCCAAGGCTCTCAATCCGCTGATCCATCAGCTCAAGGGAGGACTGGCCGTGCGGTGACAACGGCTCCTTGCCCAGTACATGGAGGTGGCTGCGAATGACGGTCAGCGGAGTCCGCAGATCATGCGACAGATCGGCCACCAGCCGCTTGCGCAGCGCCTCTTCTTCCGCCTCTCTGGCACGGCCTGCCTTAAGCTCTGTCACCATGGTATTGAATGCTTCCTCCAGACGCCCGATCTCATCCGGCTTCCCCGGCGGAACAATCTGCGGCAAGCCCTCCTGCCCGGTGAACACCATAGCGGTCTGCAGCCGCAGCAGTCTTCTGCGGATCATGATGAAGAAGAACCAGGAGCTGGTGATGAACAGCAGGAAGAACACCAGCATGGCAATCGTATACCATTTATCCAGTCCTGCCGCATATTTGCTTTCCGTAATATCCTCAGGAATCTGCATGACCATGAAGCCCTCTGCGGCCTCTGCCCGGTCTCCTATAAAAGCGACAATCGCCAGCGGCTTCAGCGCCGCACTGTCCTTCATGAAGGATACCGCTTCAGCTGCGCTCCACTGGGAGGGAACAGCCGGAGCCTCTCCCGTCAAGAGCAGCGGCGGTCCTGAAGGCTCTGTCACCAGCTGTGTTGTGCCCGCAGGATCGACCCAGAATATTCTCGACAGCGGATAGGCTTCGCTTAAGGCCGACAGCCGCTTGGTAATATCCGCCGGGGGTTCACCAAGAAGCTTGCGCGCTTCCTCATGCCACAGAATCTCCAGCTTATCTATACTGGAATACTGTTCATACTCCTTGGGTGGACTTGTATGAGTAGCCCCCGCGAAGATGCTGTATACGGCAATCGTCAGCGGAATAACAACCGGCACGAACAGCAGTGCAGCTACAATAATCAGCAGATAACGAAAAAGCAGCGAACGGTGCAGCAACTGGAAACTCCCTGCCCCTTTCACCCTCTCACCCGGTAGCCGATCCCCCGGACCGTCTCAATAATCTCCGGCGCGGCCGGATCAAGCTCCAGCTTCTCGCGCAGATAACGGATATGTACCATCAGCGTCTTGTCGCCTTCGATATAGCTCTCCCCCCAGACCGCCTCATAGATCTGCTCCTTGGTCAGAATCTGGCCCAGATGCCGCAGCAGATAAGAGAAGATCTGAAACTGCTTACCGGTAAGCATAATTTCCCGTCCGGTCGCAGCTTCAGTGACCACACTGCTCCCCGGTATGACAACCAGATGCTTAAGGGTCAACTGAGCGGGCGCGGCAGCGCCGCTTCTTCTCAGCAGAACCTCGATTCTCGCCGCCAGCTCATCGGGATGAAACGGCTTGGTCAGATAATCATCCGCGAAGTCCAGCCCCTGAAGCTTATCGTCAATGGAGGTGCGCGCCGAGAGCATCAGAACTGGCAGCTCCGGATAAGCCCGCTTCAGCCGCTGGCCGACGGTGAAGCCGTCCAGCCCCGGCAGCATCACATCCAGAATCGCAAGCTGGCAGCCCTCTGCAGCTTCAAGCGCCCCGTCTCCGCTCTCCAGCCAGCGCACAGCATATTCCCGTTCCCGCAGATCTGCAGCTACGACACTGCCGATCTCCCGGTCATCTTCTACGTACAATAGGGTTACACTCACGTTGTTCTCCGTCCTTTCTTTCTTCAACTGGCAAAACAAATCCCCGGATACCGGCAGTCTTGAGGTCTGCCGGTATCCGGGGAGAATCATACTTGCTGTTCAGGCCGTAATTCCGAACCTTCCCGGCGGCTTATCCTCCGGCAGCCCGAACAGATAGCCTTGTCCCAAGTCCATACCGAGATCACGGCAGATCAGGAATTCCTCACGGCGTTCAATGCCTTCGGCCAGCAGGCTTGCACCGAATTCTCCGGCCCTGGAGATAATCTCCCTAAGCATCCGCTGCTTCCCCTCATCCCGGTCACAGAAGCTGATCAGACTACGGTCAACCTTGACATAATCCGGCTGAAGGAGGGACATCAGCTCTAGCGTGGAGTAGCCCGCGCCGACATCATCCAGCGCAACGCGCATCCCCTGCTGGCGGTATTCAGCGAAGATGGCGCGCAGATGGGCAATATCGCTGATCTGCTCGGTCTCCACAACTTCAAATACATAATCCTCCGGGTCCTGGTCCAGCCTCCGGATCGCCTCGAAGGTATGGGTCAGACAATACTTGGGATTATAAATAGAAGAGGGCAGGAAGTTAATGAACCGCTTGATGCCCTTAGGCAGCAGCTTACTGCCGGTCTCGATCGCCGAGATCCGGGCGGCCCGGTCAAGGAAGGAATGAAATCCTGTCCGCCGGGCAATCTCAAACAGCTCATAGGGCTGAAAATAACTGCCCTGGGGCAGCGGGCGCAGCAGAAATTCAAAGCCGACAATCTCCTCGCTGAAATTCACAATCGGCTGCATGTGGCTGCAAAAATCATGGCTCATAATGATGGACACCAGATTCTCGTTAGCGAAGCGGACCTTCAGCTGATCGAAGGTCAGCCACCGGTCCGGAGCCGCAGGAGCACCTTTGCTCTTAACGCATACGGATAAGGAGTCCGCTATGTCCTTAGCCGCCACAAGCATTTCTATAAGCTTCAACAGCTCTTCCTTACTATGATATGGAATGATACAGGTCTTGCTTGTCTGAAATACTTCATAACCGGCATTCCGGATGGCAGCAGCCAGCGGATCAGAGCAGGGGCGGAGCTTCAGCTCCCCTTGATCCTCAATCGGGTCGATGTCAGCACAATCAACACAGTTCATGGCAATCCCCTCCGCCTCATGATGTCGATAACCTGAGGTCATTATATCATGATTCCTCCGGCACAATCCGAAAAGCAGCAGCAGAAAGGGCCCCCTATGAACCATGAAGGTTCCTAAGAGGCCCGGATTGCCGGACTATATAGTACTTAGGCTTAGGCGGAACTTATCCGTTACCGGCCACTGCCATCCTTTTACCGGAGACAACCGCTTAAGACTGCCATACCCCGTGCTCACCGTTCTTGCCCATATATTCAATCCGCGAAGGGGACAGCTCAAGAATGACATAATCGGGATCATCCGGTCCCTTGAACCATTTCTCCAGGGATTCATTCCATACCTTAGAGCGCAAGCTATCATCCTTCGTCACAGCAACTGTAGCTTCAATCTCCAGTACATCCTTACCGCCGCCCTGTTCATAGCCAAGCAAGAGACTAGCATTCGGATTATCCTGAAGCTCTTCTACCTTATGAGTCTTGCGGTTAGTTGCCAGATAGATGGACAGTCCGTCATGAAATATCGCCATGTAACGCACCTTAGGCTTGTTACCGGCCTCAATCGTGCCGAAGGAACCGAACCTGTTATCGTCCAGCACCTGTATGATTGTTTTCTCCAGCTCTTTGTTATCCATTGACGTCACAGCTCCCTTCAAATTCATGTGAATATAAGTTTATATATTCACGTCCACGGTTTGGATTTATGATTAACCTGTGCCTAATATAGTGTACCCTTCCCGTTCATTCTGAATCCCGCCATCTGTTCATAAATTGATTCATAAGGAGTCTTATTCTTGAAAAAACTAATCTGGATCGGCTGTCTCTCCTATTTCGTAATCGGCCTCGCCCATGTCGTCCTGGGCTCCATTCTTCCAGTGCTGCTCCAGCATTATGACCGCAGCTACAGTGCAGGGGGCGAGCTGATCTTCAGCCAGTTCGCGGGCTTCCTGGCCGGCGTACTGGTCTCGCCGCTGCTGAACCGGCGGTTCGGCAAGCGCGGCGGCATTCTGATTGCCACCGGCCTGCTGTTCAGCGCCGAGATTACCTACGCCTTCCTCCCGCCCTGGGGCTGGATGTACGTAATTGCCGTAGCCGCAGGGTTCGGCTTCGGGATGATCGAAGCCGTCATCGGCACGATTATTATAGCCGCAGTCACCGAAGGAACGGCGGTTGCCATGAGCCGGCTGGAGGTGCTGTTCGGTGTCGGGGCGCTGCTCATGCCGCTGGCGGCCAGTCCGCTGATTGCCGCAGGGCAGTGGAGGCTGGCCTTCCTGATCGTTGCCGCCTTCTCCCTCCTCTCGCTGCTCTTCTGGGCGAAGAGCAGATTCGGCCCGCTGGACAGCGCGCTGAATGAGCGGCCTGCCCGCCCTGACCGCGCTGCGGCAGCGGAAGCGGGAACCACCAGACGGTTGTCCTTGCCCTACAAGGGCAAGCAATGGGTCGTGCTGGGCTTGTTCATTCTGTTCTTCTTTCTCTATGTAGGCACTGAGATGAGCCTGGTGAATTTCATGCCGGCGATCTTCATTGCGAAGCTGGGCATGAGCGAGGCCGCGGCTGCACTCACGGTGACCTTCTTCTGGCTGGCCATGTCGGCGGGCAGACTGTTCGCCGGTGTCATCGCCGAGAAGATTTCCTACCGCATCTATGTGCTCGTCAGCTGCTTTGCCGCTTTGCTGCTGCTCGTTATTTTCCCGTTCGCCGGTCACCGGCTTGCCGCCTTTGCGATCATCCTGCTGCTTGGCCTGTTCATGTCCGGCATCTTCTCGATCGCGCTGGTCTTCTCCAGCAAGCTGCTGCCCGGCGCGGAAGAATCCACGCCCAGCATTATGATCGCCTCCGGCGGAATTGGCGGCGCAGTGCTGCCGCTGCTGACCGGCTGGTCCATGGATCATCTGCAGATCGCCCAGACCTCAGGACTTTTGGCCGCTTTTGCCGCGCTGTTATTCGTGCTGAGCGTAACCGCCTGGAGAATTGGGTAATTGAAGCTACAAGGTCCGTATTCTGCGAATAAGGATGGAACCCACCCATGGCTATACCGCATTCCGAGCCCACTCTGCATACCGCCTTGCTGCAATTCATTTTCCCCTTTTCGATGAAGGCGGAAGTCGATCAAGAGCTGATTGAGAGTCTTCAGGAGGATGGATTTACGCGTTTTTTTCTGGAGAACAAAGAACTGGAGCAGGCCTATTACGGAGAGAATCACTGTGTATCCCATGAGACAATGGAGCGCAGCTATCTTCCGTTTGCCGCTCATGTCTTGTTTCCGCGTGAGAAGGACAGGGATTCCTTCCGCCGCTTTTCCCGGGTGAACGATCTGCTGTGCGGGCTGAAAATGCCCTTCCGGACGGTTCCCTTCCGCGTGCTGTCAACCGATGTGTTCCTCTGCCCGTTCGAGCTGGGCTTCCTGACGGTAAGAGTGGCTATTGAGGAGGAGAATCTCCCCTTCAGCATGGTGCTGGAATTCGCCGACCGGTTCCGCAACCTGGAGGATGTGAGTGTTCAGGATGAGCATACCTTCATCCATTGTCATAAGAAGTCTTTTGCCCGGGTGGAGGACTTCGTGTTCAGGCATCTGGCAGCCGGGCTGGAGCCGTATCTCGATCCTGCGGAGACGAATGGCAATTATTTCGAGACCCTGCCCTTCTTCGTCGATGAACGGATGCTGGTGCAGGCCTTCTACGGCGTTAATCTCCCTGAGGATGAGGAAGAGATCAGTGTCGAAATGCTCTACCGTGCCTCTCAGGTGGATGGTCTGACCATCGACGGCAGCCCCTACATGAGTGCAAGTGATCCAGACTATATCAAGCAGTACACCCGGGAGCATTGCTATAGCCGCTGGGGGCCGGACACCTACTATATGACCAATGAGCAGACCTTCTGCTGCGTGAGCCGGGCTGAGCCGGAGATTGCCGCCAACCTGATCAGCCAGATGTACGGCGAATATTATTACGGAATGCTGCTGAGTATTTTTCATAAAATCGTGCTGCTGAAGCTCGCCAACCTCCACTCCCGGCTGCGCATCAACCACGACAACGACGAGATCGAGAATCTGATCTTCCTGATCAACAAATTCTCGGCCAAATTCTACTTCCTGGAGCTGATTTCGCAGTCGCAGGGGCGGGAGATTTTTTTTCAGCTGCGTAAGGTGTATGGCAATGATGCCCTGTTCGATGAGGTGAAAATGACCCTGAATGACCTGTTCCAGTACCAGGACAAATTCCAGGCCAAACGGCGGGATACGCTCCTGATGGTGCTCACGGTATTCACGGTCATCAGCGGGATATACGGGATGAATCAGGTCATCGAGGATCTGAAGGGCCAGATCGACTGGAGCAAAATGCTGGAGTACTCCGCGTTCGAGTATCTGGCTCTGTTCCTGACCTTCTCGGGGATCACCGTCAGTGTCGGCTTAACGCTGAGAGAGATCTGGAACGGCATCCGCAGCCGCCGCAAGAAGCGGCATTATACGAGGGATTAAGACACATCCGAATAGGATAAGCAAAATAACAGCGATGCTTCCGCCAGGGGAGTATCGCTTTTTTTGGTACTCATTCAGAGATCTTGTGAGTGATTCGTCTGTCATCCAGCGTAGTAACCAGTAGTTAGACATAATCAGCACTATGCTTCCACCTGAAGGATGGAAAGAACTACCGGAGGTTCATATGACACCTAAAGACTATGACAGCCTCTCCTGGCCCGGCAGGTTCAGCAGAGGAGATAAGCAGGCACTTGCCGATGTTATGGATTACTACGGAACGGATGTGCTTAGGCTGGTCAAACGCATTCTGGGCGGCTGCGGGCGGGCAGAGGATGCTGAAGAATGTGTCAGCGATGTGTTTCTGGCTGCCTGGAACAACATTGAACGTTATGACCCGGTACGCGCCTCGTTCCGCACATGGATATTCTTGCTCGCCAAATATAAGGCACTGGATCTAAGACGCAAATTGCAGTCTGAACTCGGCGGGAGGATTGAGGAAACAGCGCTGGATATACAGAGTGGAAATAACACCGAACAGGAGATTCTTCAGCGCGAGTCAGCGGGGGAATTGCTCCGCCATATCGGGCAGCTGCATGAACCGGACCGCAGCCTGCTTCTGCGCCGGTATTATCTGTATGAGAGTCTGGATGAACTGGCTGCGGCTTTTGGTTTAAGTAAAAAAGCTGTGGAGAACCGGCTGTACCGGTGCCGGATCATCCTGAAGCAAGCTATGCAGCAGACAGATCAAGAAGGAGAGGGGGACTTAGGCCATGAAGAAAGAGTTGAACACCGATGAAAGTGAGCTATTCGATCAACTCGATGCGCTGGAGTTCAGTGAAGCTGAGCTTGCCTTGAACACAGTGTCCGCTGAGCCGCGTTTAGCTGCTCCATCGGAAGAGGAGCTTGAAGCCTTGCAGCGGATCAGAATGCGCACCTTATCCCTGATTGAGACCACTCCCGCAGAGCAGCGTCTGCCTCCCGTCCGCAAGAGCCGCAGGCAGGCATTTACCAGAGTTGCTGCAGCCCTCCTTATTGCAGCAGGACTGGTGGTCACTTCGCCCAGCGTCCAGGCAGGTCTAAAGCAAGTCTTCAGCTTCTTGCCCGGCCTCCACACCGTGCTGGAGAATAGCCCGAACAGTCCGCTATATGTGCTGAAGAAGCCCTTCACCGCTGCTGTAGGCAAGGGTGAGCTGACCGTCAATGCTATACTTGTGCAAGAGAACCGAGCAACCATTAATCTGCGGGGGCAAAATATTCCCATTATTAATGAATTTCAAGCAGATATCGGAGGAAGCCGCTACACCTTCACGTTCAATTCGCGCACTTTCTCCGGAGACTGGGATGCAAGTTATAGCGCTCTTCTTCCCCCTGATTTCACTTTACAGGCTGAAGGAGCGGTTACCTTGTATATCAATGGCATGGTCCTCGGCCCGCTGGTCCTTGGGTCGCCGGAGACCGCCGATGACCTGCAGCAGCTCGGGGTCAGCGATATTCAGCAGGATGTGCGGATTTCAGCTTTTCCGGTACGTCTGGATGACAGGTTTGTCCGTGTTGAGTTGGTTTCGGCGCTCATGCGGACGGCATCCGCTGCGTCTTCTTATAGACTGGAGCCGCTAAGCTTCTGGAGCGGCACATCTGTCAAGGATGCAGCAGGAGCGGATGTCCCTATTGAGTATTCTAAATTCTCTATAGGCTACCCTTCCGAGCTCTTGTTCCGTGAACAGAAGGAGGCCGGGGAGGACGCTTATACGGTGGTTATTCCCTACATGCAGGTATCCGATCAGAAAGCCGCCTCCCAGGAACTTACCCTGCCGCTGCCCACTGTTGGAGAGAGCAGAACACTGGAGATTACTGCTGAGATCGCCGGCTGTCCGGTAGATTTCACCCGTATCACGCGAAGCAGTGAGACCCAGGTCACTGTAGACGTGGACTTGAAATTTGACCCGGCGATGGTAAAGTCGCTTACCCATTTCACTATTAGCTATGCTGGCTCTAAGGAACCTTATTTCTTTAGCTATAAGGAGAGTGAAGGAACTCCGCCTTTCATGAAGGCTCTTCATCTGAATGCAAAGCCTGACGCGGACATGCTGCGTATTAAATTGTCCAGGCCCGTGTTTGTATTGAAAGGTCCCTGGACTCTGCCGCTCAAACTGGGGGATTAGGATATGGAGGGTGGACAATGTCGAAGCTGCCGTCTATAATACACCGTAAGAACATAGCAATACCCGTGAACTTTATAGAACCAGGGGTGCTGGAATTGGCCGGCTGAGATTGTATCCCACAAGATACTGACCCTTACACCTGATCTGGATAATGCCAGCGTAGGAATCTTCATTCAACACAGTGCCTTGAGCGGTACTGAAGCTGAATCCCCTCACGCAAGTCACTGGCGTCCCGATCTTCGGGACGCTTTTTTGATTCTAAGTATGTACAGGAATAGGGTTTCTGTAAGCTCTGAAGACCAGGGGTTGCTGGAAGGAGAGAAAAAGAGAAATGGGAGTCAAAAAAACAGGAATGCTGCTGATCAGCTCCATGCTGGTTCTCGCGGTCGCGGGATGTGGCGGCGGGAACAACAGCGGCAATGCGGGGGCCAGCGCACCTGCTGCCGGTAACAGCACGGCTGCACCTGATGCAACCGCAGCCGCACCCACGGATGCCAAGACGCTGACGCCGGTCAAGATTGCCCTGGACTGGACGCCGAACACGAATCATACCGGCCTGTATGCAGCCAAAGAGCTGGGCTATTACGCGGAGGAAGGTCTTGACGTCCAGATTGTACAGCCTGGCGCTGCCGGGTCGGATACAATGGTCACTTCCGGCGAAGCCCAGTTCGGCATCAGTGCCCAGGAGGCGCTGACCCTGGCCCGTCTGCAGGATGTGCCGCTGGTATCGATTGCTGCAATCATTCAGCATAATACCTCGGGCTTCGCGGCTCCGAAGGACCGCAATATTAAGACGCCGAAGGATTTTGAAGGCAAAACGTACGGAGGCTGGGGCTCCCCTGCGGAGCAGGCTGCCATGAAAGCCATTATGGACCCCGAAGGCGGGGATGTCTCCAAGGTGAAGCTGGTGAATATCGGCGAAGCGGACTTTTTCACAGCCGTGAAGCGGGATATTGACTTCGCCTGGATCTTCTATGCCTGGACCGGGGTGGAAGCCGAGCTGCGCGGGGAGCCGCTGGATATGCTGTATCTTAAGGATTATGCGCCGCAGCTTGATTACTACACACCGGTGCTGACCACCAGCGAGAAGGAGATCGCCGAGCATCCTGAAGTGGTGAAGGCCTTCCTTAAGGCTACGTCAAAAGGCTATCAGTACGCCATCGACCACCCGGAAGAAGCCGCGACGGTCTTGTCCGATGCTGTACCTGATCTGGACCCCAAGCTGGTGCTGGCCAGCCAGAAATGGCTTAGCCCGAAATACAAGGACGACGCCCCGCGCTGGGGTGAGCAGAAGCTTGAGATCTGGAAGAATTACGCCGACTGGATGTACGGCCTGAAGCTGCTGGATAAGCCGCTGGATGCGGAGAGTACGTTTACGAATGAATTTTTGCCGGAATCATAATGAACCCGCATGGCGGGAATCTTATACTTAACTTGGAGAGGAAGGATTCATCATGGCTAACACACTGCTCAGCATTCAGGTAATTCCCAAGACACCGAACAACGAGGATTCCATCCCTTACGTGGACAAGGCTATAGAGGTCATTCAAAAGTCAGGCGTGAAGCATCAGGTGAATCCACTGGAGACCACGATGGAAGGCGAGCTGTCCGAGCTGCTGGATATTGTGCGTGATATGCATGAGGCGCTGATCGCTTCCGGCAGTCCTAGTGTCATCTCACAAATCAAGATCGCCCATAATCCGGGCGGCATCAGCATGGATAAGCTGACGGAGAAATACCGGCCGTGAGAAGCACCTGGAAGCTAGTGTGGCCGCCCTTTGTGGCGGTCCTCTTTTTTGTCGGGATATGGCAGCTATCAGTCATGCTGTTCGACATCCCGGCTTACCAGCTGCCCAGCCCCGCGGATATCGCGCGTGAGACGAAGAACAACGCCTCCGGGATTTGGGAGCACACCGCCGCCACGCTGCGGCTGACCCTGATCGGCTTCCCGGTCGGCACAGGCATCGGCCTGCTCACCGCCTTGCTGCTGCATCTGCTGCCCTGGGTCAAGCGAGCGCTCTATCCGCTGCTGATCCTCAGCCAGAATGTGCCCTCCATTGCGCTTGCCCCGCTGCTGATTATCTGGTTCGGGTTCGGCCTGCTGCCCAAAATCATCCTGATCACCCTCGTCTGCTTCTTCCCTGTGGCTGTTGCGACCATGGGCGGGCTGACGCAAAGCGACCGGGTAATGCTGAATTATATGAAGATGGCCGGTGCAGGCAAGTGGCAGATCTTCACCAAGCTGGAGCTTCCCGGCTCGCTGCCCTCCCTGTTCTCCGGGCTCAAAATCTCCGCCACTTATGCGGTGATGGGCGCAGTGGTGGCCGAATGGATCGGCGCCGACAAAGGGATCGGCTACTATATGCTGCTGCAGAAGTCCTCTTACCGTGCGGACCGGATGTTCGTGGCCATCGCTATTATCGTGCTGCTGAGTCTCGTATTATTCGCGCTCATTGCCCTGCTGGAGAGATGGCTGGTGCGCTGGAAGCCGCGCAAGGAAGCTTAATGCCCAAGGAAGGATATCCCAACACGGAAGTACTTATAATCAACTGAAGGAGGTTACGCGAAGTGTCTGAGCTTACGAGGATTGAACTGGAGAAGGCGGACGGAGACGGACGCCTGGGTACTCGGAGTGTGCCGCCTGCGCTCGAAGTCAGCGGCATCAGCAAGTCGTTCAAGCACCGCCGCCGGGAGACACAGGTGCTGAATCAGGTGTCCCTGACCGTGGAGCCGCAGGAATTCGTCTCCATTGTCGGCCCGTCCGGCTGCGGCAAAAGCACGCTGTTCCATATTATCGGCGGCCTTACGCTGCCGGATACCGGAACCGTCCGCATGAACGGCATCCCGGTGACCGGGCAGCGCGGCAAGATCAGCTATATGCCGCAGCAGCCCGCACTGTTCCCGTGGCGCAGCACACTGGATAACGTCCTGCTTGGCGGCGAGCTGCAAGGCGCCCCGCAGCGGGAGGCGCGCGAGGCTGCGCGCCACTGGCTGGCGAAGATCGGCCTCGGCGGCTTCGAGCGGGCCTACCCGCACATGCTCTCCGGCGGCATGCAGCAGCGGGCCGCCTTCCTGCGGGCCATGCTCGCACCGCAGGAGCTGATGCTGCTCGATGAGCCGTTCAGCGCGCTCGACGCGCTGACCCGCGAGCAGATGCAGCGCTGGCTGCTGGAGCTGTGGGAGGAGAACCGCCGTTCCGTGCTGTTCATCACCCATAACATTGAAGAGGCGCTGCTGCTCTCCACCCGCATCTACGTCTTCTCGGGGCGTCCCGGCTCCGTCCTCCACACCGTGGAGGTCCCGTTCCCGCGCCCGCGCCGCGAAGAGATCGCCGATTCGCCGGAGTTCCTCCGGATGCGGCGCCAGCTCTCAGAGTGGATGCGCGAGGAGCAGGCGAAGAGCCAGAGCTAAGAGGGGGTGCTGCGCTGGTGACTTAGCTGTAACGGTTGCGCCCCTTGCTATGGTAACAACAGTCCTCGTGACTCGGCACTGCCTTGTCTGTAGCGGCACAACTCTACCTGATTGTATTTACTGCAATAGAATCTGCAATATTCCAGGCGAAATTCACTTCTGCTGTATTTTATACAGCAGATTTTTGTTTGTTTGCCCCAAAACACCACTTTCGCAGATTTCTGCTGTACGAAGTGCATTAGATTCAAATTCGCGGCATATTTAGGGAGCATCTGTTGTAGAAAATACAATGGGCTAGAACAAACTCAGGTGGTGTAATGTAAGTTGCGAACCACTTCACCCGTGTAGTTGTAGTCTGTGCAATTAAAAACAGTAAAAAGGATCGCTCGTCTCCTATAACTGTAGTCTGTACAACTAAATCTGCCCGAATGAGTGATATCAAGCTATAAAAAGCAGGTTAGTTGTACGAAATGCAGCTATAGGGATCATTAATGATCTATCAGACGATTTAGTTGTATGGAGTGCAATTAAGTATACCGCATGTACTGGTACCCCTTAGGCCCCGCCACTACTCAAACCCGCACATCCGCACACCCATCTGACCATCCATCATCCACATATACATCTCGCACCCAGTATACTCACCGGCACTTGTTGCACTACTTCACTCACTGCACTCACTACACTACTTGCACTCATGGCACTACCCTCACTTACCTTCACTTACCCGCCCGCCCTACATCCAGCCCTTGTCCTCCGCCAGCCGTACGGCTTCGATCCGGGTCTTGACCGCAAGCTTGCTGAGGATCTCCGAGATGTAGTTGCGGACCGTGCCATAGGAGAGGTGGAGCGCCGCGGCGATCTCTCCGGCACTCCGGCCCGCGGCGGCCAGCTTCAGAATCTCCCGCTCCCGGTCCGAGAGCGGGTTCTCTTCGCGCAGGCTGCCAAAGACCAGCTCGGGGGAGACCTCGCGGCCCCCGCCCATCACGCGGCGGATGGCATCCGCCAGCTTATCCACCGGCTCATCCTTCAGCAGATAGCCCTGAATTCCGGCCTTCACTCCGCGCTCGAAATAGCCGGGACGGGCGAAGGTGGTCAGGATAATAATCTTGGTGGCGCAGCCCCGCGATTTCAGTATCTCCGCCACCTCCAGGCCGCTCATCAGCGGCATCTCAATATCCATCAGACACACATCCGGCTGGACACGTTCGATCAGGGCCAGCGCCTCCGCCCCGTCCCCGGCTTCGCCCGCCACCTCAATATCCTCCTCCAGATCGAGCAGCGACGCCATTGCGCCGCGCAGCAGCCGCTGATCCTCGGCAATTACGATGCTGATCATGCTGTTTCCCCATCCTTTCCATCCTTAACTACTCGTGGTGTGACCACCGTCAGCAGGGTTCCCCCTCCGGGTCTCTGGGCAAGCGTCAGTGAACCGTCAATCAGGGCCAGCCGCTCGCCCATTCCCTTCATGCCATTGCCGTCCCGGCGATCCGTGCTCTCCGAGCCGCAGGCATCTACCCCTATGCCGTTATCCTCCAGCGTAATCTGTACCTCGCCGGGTGTCATTACGATGCTGATCCGGCACTGGTCCGCACGGCTATGCTTGACGATATTGGTGATTCCCTCCTTGATACAGAGGCTGAGAATACTCTGCGTCAGATCGGATACGCCCGGCAGTGCTGCATCTCCCTCTACCTCAAGCGCGATCTCCGCGCTGCGCAGCATCTCCGCCGCCTCGACCAGCTCTTCAGCGACTGAGACCGCTCGCATCTCTGAGACCAGCTCCCGCACCTGGCGCAACGCGGCCCGCGAGGTCCGCTGGATCTCACGGGCTTCCGCCTGCGCCCGCTCGGGATTTTTGACAACCAGCTTTTCAACAAGCTGGCTTTTCAGCGTAATCAGCGACAACGTGTGTCCCATCGTATCATGCAGATCACGCGCGATGCGCATCCGTTCCTCGCGCTTGATCATCTCTCTAATCACCTCATTGGCCTGATCCAGCTCCTTCTCCAGCATCCTCCGCCGGTTCATGGAGCGGATACCGAAGGGAGTAATCAGCATCATCAGCGCAAAGGGCACCATGAACAGCAATCCCCCCGTGCTGTACATTTGATCCAGGGACAGCAGAGCCAACGCGATCAGCATAGCTGTGAATATGGCCAAGGCCCGTCTGAACCGGCGCAAGTCGGTATACCAACCGATAAAGTTGCTGGTGAAGAAGCCCATATACATGTTGTAGGGGCTATAGACTACGGTTAGCACGACAATAATCAGCATCTGCAGCCCCAGCCAGGCCGTATACGTTCTCTCTTCCGCCCAGTAGAGCTGGCGGTAAATCACCAGGAACAGCAGGAGCAGCGCCACTCCCCACATCAGCTTATAGCCGCTGTAGCCATCGAGATTCAGCACCGGGAACACCAGATAGAACAGCCAGATATAGGGGAAGAAGCCGAATCTTTTCGGAAATATCCGGAACTGCTTACGTGCCACCATGGATTACACCGCTTCCTGTTTTCGCCTTATATAGACCGATAATAACATAAATACAGCCAGGTAACCGAGCAGCAGCAGTACGGCCTTCCACGACGGGGAATCTCCCGCTACAATCGCCCAGGCTCCACCTCCATAATTGTAGGACGGCAGCCAGTGTCCGATCTTCTGCATCAGCTTAGGCATAATCTCCAGAGGCATCCACATGCCCCCGGCCACCGCCAGCCCCATATAGAGCACATTGCTCACCCCGCTGGCCGTATCCACCCGCTTCATGGACCCGATAATCGTACCCAGCGCCAGAAAAGGCAGAGAGCCCGCAAGCAGCCACAGTCCGCTAAGCAGCCACTGCGCTGCTGTCAGCGATACCCCGTTAATCAGGTACCCGGCTGCGAAAATACACAGAACCGAGAACAGATGCATGATGCTCTGACCGAACATTTTGCCGAAAAAATATACCGTGGACGGCAGCGGAGTAATGCGGATAAACGTATTCCAGCCCTGCGTCTGCTCCTGTACCAGCCGGACGCCGAGGGTCATAATCGCCGAGCCCATCACGCTGAAGGCCGCCATCGACATCAGATAATGCGCCTGCCACTGCTTCGTATCGTCCGTCCCCGTATTCACCACCCGGGTGAAGATGAAGTAGAACATAATCGGCATGAGCAGCGACCAGAATACATAATAGGGATTGCGGATAATCCGCAGCAGCTCTGCCTTGCACTGGGCTATCATAGGGTTCATCATACTGCCGCCTCCTCTTGATTCAGGGTCAATTGCTCGAACGCTTCATCCAGCTTCCCCTGGTCGATCCGTACATCCTGCACGGCCAGCCCGTTCACGAAAATAGCCCGCAGCGCCTCATCCGTATTCCCTGTCGACACATGCAGCCGTCCATCCTTCTCGTAGCAGCCTTCCACGGCTGGCAGCTCCAGCAATTGATTGCGCAGCAGCGCCGGGTCGCCGGACGCCAGGAAGGACAGCGACTTCTTGACCAGTCTCGCCTTAATCTCGTCCGGGCTTCCGTCCGCCGCCAGCACTCCCCGGTTGAACAGCAGAATCCGGTCCGCGATATCCTCCGCCTCCTGCAGATAGTGGGTGCTGAACAGAATCGTCTTGCCCTGATCGGCCAGTCCCCGCACCCTCTCCCAGAAATGCCGCCGCGCTGTCGTATCCAACCCCACCGTCGGCTCGTCAAAAAACAGCAGATCCGGGTTGCCCGCCAGCGCCAGCGCGAAGCTAAGGCTGCGCTTCTGCCCGCCGGAGAGCTTCTCCGCATAGCGGTTCAGATCCGCCTCCCCCAGCCCCGTCGCCTGAAGCAGCACCTCCATCTCCATCGGCTGCGGATAATAGCTGCGGATCAGGGCCAGAAGCTCCCGGACCTTGAGCCGGTCCATGACACTGACCTCCTGGAGCATGGCTCCGGTCCGCTGCTTCACCCTGACGTCTGCCGGCTTAAGACCGAACACCTTCACGCTGCCCTCCGAGGGCTCAAGCAAGCCCAGAAGCATCGCCAGTGTGGTGGTTTTGCCGGCTCCGTTAGGGCCAAGCACCGCTGTGATCGAGCCGCGGCTAATGCTGAAGCTCACCTGCTTCACCGCTTGCTTCTCCTGGAAGCTGCGGCTGACATTTTTCATTTCAATGACATGTTCCATCGTGTATCCCTCCGTGTCCTTCTGCCTTCTTGGCTATATTGCTATAGTACCGGAGACCGGAGAGGAGCATCAGTATGGACTGTCACCGATTCAAAGTGACAACTGTCACCCGGGCAACAAGTAGAAACGGCTTTGCCGTCCTTTTAAGGACGGTACCGTTTCAGCGAGAAATAGAAGGATAATTTATCATGTGAAACATATAAGTTTATATTTAAATAAAGCACTCCTGTCCACGATTCCGTTATCGTAGCAAGAGCGCCTCCGTGTGCCTATTACTCAAACCTCAGCCTTTGGAGCGCCTGCTCCAGCATATCGTTCAGCGTCTCCCCTCCGGGAGGGGCGCTTACCCAATGGAAGACCGCTGTGCGTATCGCTGCCATGAGCAGCGCAGCCAATAAGTCCGGGTACAGGTCGAACTTTACATCCTTGTGTGTACGTTCCGCGATCACCCTGGCGAGCTCCCGCTCAATCTCGATCTCCACCTTCCGTGTCGCGCCGAACAATGCCGGATCATCACGGAGAAGGACGATGCGTGCATACCACTGCCGGTCTGTTGTTTCGGCGAATCCCTCAAGCACAGCAGCCCGGATCGATTCCTGCAGTGGTTCACCGGATGGACGGCCGGCAAGGGCAGCCGCTATCCGCTCGGAACGCTGATAAGCATTGCCGACCATTGCAGCCTCTTTGGAAGCAAAATAGTTATTGAACGTCCGCATGGAGACATTCGCGGCTGCGGCAATATCCTCCACCCGGACCTGGCTGGCCCCTTTCTCCATGGCAAGTCTGCAGGCTACATCACTTAGCGTCCGCCTGGTCTCTTCCTTCTTGCGTTCTCTCAAGCCCGGTTTCTCAGTCGTCATGTCCGTCTATGTCTCCATTCCTGTATGTAGTCAATTCTATATGTAATCAAAGGCCTGCGGTGCTGAAAATTTCAGCACTACAGACCCTGGTATTATTCTGCGGAATTGTTTACTGCGCCGCTGGAAGCTGAATGTTATAATCGAGCACCTCATCCAGCCAGTCAAACATCACCTGGTAGCTGAGCGGCAGATTGTTCAGCTGGCAGTGCAGGTCCGCACCATCCTCTTCCGTCCCCTTGAAGATCGCGTTCTTCTCATTGGGGGCCTTCTCGTAAGTGTCTACCGCCTGCCGCTGCATCTCAGGATGCTCCGCTTCCGAAAACATGGAGAGCAAGGGACATTTGACATCCTTCGGGTCCACTTCGATCGCTTCCCTGGCTACATGATACCACTCGGCAATACTATCGAAGCCGTGCGACCAAGCCGATCCGGCGAACAGGACCTGCCCGGTATATGGCATCTTTTTGCTCGCTTCTACCGCTTCCTCCGCGCTGCCCCGCAGGAACGAAGGCATACCGCGTTCAATGAAGGACGCCATGGAGTACACCGGTGAGTTGGGCACTGCCGCTGCGAAGCGGTCGTCACAGCTGGCATGCACCATCGTCTTGGCCCCGCCATAGCTCATGCCGCTGACCACCAGCCGCTCAGGGTCCACATCCGGACGGGCCAGGACGAAATCCGTGGTGGCTCTGTAGACATTATGCAGCTCCTCGCGCGGGAAGTTCCGTGCTGTCGCCTCAGGCTCATAGAATCTGACACATACATCATAAGGAAGGTCTACGATCAGCGCGTTGTATCCCCGGTCAATAGCCGCTTGCCCTCCGAGAAAATAGGTATCTTCCTTGTGCGTCTCCCCGCCGTTATGGAAAATAATCGTTGGCTTAGGCGCATTCCCGTGCTCCGCCTTCAGGAAGCAGCCCGGGAACTTATACCCCTTGTATTCCACCTCGACCCACTCATGGGGAATCTGCTCAGACTTCGCATCAAGCGCCTTGCGGAAGCATTCCACACTTTTGCCGTGGTACCGTGCGAAATCCGGTTCGCCGGGAAAAGCTCCATAGAAGGCTGCCCTGTAATACGAATGGGCACGAATGAATGCCTCACCGGCGCTGATCAGATGCCCTTTCTTCAGGCAGCGCTCTGCTGTTGCCTCGATTTTAACGGCTTCCTTCTCGAATTCAGTCTTCCAGCTGGTCAAAGAGCTGGGATCGATGTTCCGTGCAAGCTTGAATACTTCACCCTGTGACACACCGCCGCAGTGTACGAACGACAGCAGCCACTGGAACGTGAATTCAATATCATCGCGCTCGAAGAATACCTTGTGCGTCAATCGTGCAGCCACCTTTGTCTCTTGCCCGTCTACCTGTACCATACCATTCTCCTCCTTCTCCAATCTATCCTTTCAAGATCATCCACAGCAGAAACAGCCGCGAAGCGGAAGAGGGAATTAGGCTACGGCGCGATTCCGGGCCCGGGTGTTGGCGTCCAGCGAAATCCAACCTCTTACCAGATTTTAGCACTTTCCATATTTTTGCGCAACACGCAATATTTCTTTTAATGCAATTTTGCAATACGCGCAAAATAATCAAATGGGAGAATAGTATTCCGCTCGCTTCGGCTCCCTCACCTCCACTCGAACCCACTGCATTCGGTTTTACGCATACATTTGCCCCGATCCCCCCGCAGTTGCACATTGTATGTTGTTTTCAACATACATTCGCCCCGCTCACCCTCGCAGTTGCACATTGTGTGTTGTTTTCCACATACATTCGCCCCGCTCACCCTTGCAGTTGCACATTGTATGTTGTTTTCGGCATACATTTACCCCGCTCACCCTCGCAGTTGCACATTGTGTGTTGTTTTCCACATACATTCGCCCTGCTCACTCGCAGTAGCACATCTTGGCGGCGTTCTGCCTATCTCTGGCCAATTTTGATGGTTTTCACTCTCACCAACCGCTTGTATGTAGCAACATTGTTGCAGTTTTTGCAGGATTTCTCCAGACATGTTACTGGCTGCGGTGCAATGTTGCATGATTTGCAGGAATTTTGGCGTTTTGAGCAGGTTAGCTCTGACATTGTTGCATTTCGTGCAGGATTTCTGCATAGGTCGCTTCTATTGGGCAGCATTGTTGCATTTCATGCAGTAAATCCCAATATTTGTTACTGGCTGTGGCGTATTGAGCCTACGTACCTTCGCGCTAGCCTACTGTGTTCAGTTTTTCGCATACACAAGTCCACTCGCCTCCAATCAAAAAAAGGCCTCCCCCGCTAACTCCGGAGAAGACCTTTCCAATTCTACCGCTGCATAAATCCCTTGCTAAGCAGGAATTCCTTCATGTGCAGCCGGGCAGGCTGAGCTAGCCGGCCGGCCATCATCTCCGACCAGGAGGCTGCGTTCTGGCCGCCGGTACGCTCGCGCATATAGTCGCTGGAGATCGCGTCGTACACGCGGGCCTGTTCCACTGCGGCTTCGGCATTGTAGCCGTTATGATGCAGCACCGCCGCCTGCGGCAGGCGCGGGCGGATACCGTTCACGGCGGCCGGATACCCGAGGCACATGCCGAAGACCGGATAGACCAGCTCCGGCAGGCCGAGGAGCTCAGATACCGCGGCGATCTCATTGCGGATGCCGCCGATATAGACAATGCCGAGGCCCAGCGATTCAGCGGCAACCGCCGCATTCTGCGCGGCCAGCGCCACATCGACAGTCGCTACAATCAGATTCTCAGCCGTGTCCTCGTAGGACGGCTTCCCCTGCAAATGCGGAGCCGACGCTTCCCGCAGCCGGTACATGTCCGCACACCAGACCAGAAAGACCGGGCACTGCTTGATGTAGGCCTGATTACCGGACAAAACGGATAGCTGCTCTTTAAGCGCAGGCTCAGTTACAGCAATAACCGTGTACGCCTGGACATTGCTGGAGGTCGAAGCCATCTGCCCCGCTCCAATCACTGCTGCCAGCAGTTCGTCACTGACCGGCTTGTCCTGGTACTGGCGGACAGAGGTATGACGGTTCAACAACTCAAGGGTTTCATTCGTGGGTTTCATTATCGTCCCGCCTTTCTTAACTCCTAATATAAGCCTATTATGATCCCATTTCGCGGCTCAGACAACAAGCGTGGCTTTCCTTTTCCTCATCTTCCTCATCTTCCTCCTCTTCCTCCCATTCCTCTTCCTTTACCACCCGTTCCCCCGCTTCACCTCCTGGACAATCGCCAGGATTCCCTCATCAATCTGCGTAAGCCCCGCCCGGGAAATACTGATGCGCAGGAATTTGTCCCGGGTCTGGTAACCCGGCAGATAGAAGCCGTTCCCCGGCACCACGCGGATCTGCCGCCCGGCCAGGCGCTTGACCAGACGCTCCAGGTTGACGGTGAGCGGCAGCTTGAACTGGATATAGATGCCGGAGCTGTCCGCAGAGGCTTCGATGAAGCCGTCCGTATTATGCCGCCCAAGCGCAACGTATACCGCGCGGATTTTTTTGGCGTACATAGCTTTGATCTTGTGCCTGTGATGCCCGTACATCCCGTTCTTGATGTATACCTCAAGCGCAGCCTGCGACAGCAGCGAGGTATCGGTGTAGCCTTTATAGGAGCGGAAGGTCTCCAGCAGCGGCTGCGGTACCACTACCGCACCGAGCCTAAGGCCCGGGAAGATGATTTTGGAGAAGCTTTTGAGATAAATGACATGGGAGGTCTGGTCATACGCATAGATCGGGTCATAACGCCGTCCAATCCCCAGATCCGCCATATAATCATCCTCGGCGATGTAGACATCGTATTTGGCTGCCAAGCCGGCAATGGCCTTGCGTTCCTCTGTGCTGTAGGTTGTCCCGAGCGGATTGTGATATCTGGGCATCGTATAAAAAAATTTGAATCGCCCGCTCGCGAACCGCTCCTCCAGCTCCTGCAGGTTAATGCCCGCGGCCGAACGCCCGATTCCGCTCACCGGCAGCCCCTCAGCCTCCAAATACCGCAAAAAAATATCGTACCCCGGCTGTTCCACCAGAATCTCCGTCCTGCCGCTGGGAAAAGGCATTCTGGCCAGTATCTCCAGCGCCTGCTGTATCCCGGAGGTAATCAGGATCGACTCCGCCTTGGCGAACACCTGATACTCGGCCAGATGCGACACCAGGGTGCGGCGCAGTGTCTCCAGCCCCAGCGCATCGCCATAGGTGAACAGATGGTATTTGTACTGGTCAATCGCTTTATTGAGGCAATGCTGGAAGTCCAGGTACGGAAACACGTTCAGATCCGGCGAAGCCGAAGCAAAATCAACCGTCCCTTCGCTCCCCGCCGCTGCCGAATCCTCACTCTTGTCCACCATGTAATAACCGCTCTGCGGAATAGAGTAGATCGTATGCGTCCGCTCCAGCTCCCCGTAAGCCTTCAGAATGGTACTGACACTGCAGCCGTAGATTTCTGAAGCACTGCGCACAGACGGTAGCTTATCCCCGGGGCGGTACTGCCCTTCCTTCATCTGCCGCTCAAGCTCTGTAATCACCTGATGATACTTGTTCATCGCCCGCCTCCGTTCGCCGTCATTACCATGCTATGCCTTGTATTTTATCCTATTATTCTTCCCTTATTATATAGGGATCGCTGCAAGCTGTACCGGTACAGTTAAGGAAACCTTGTATTGTTGGTGTACGCCTTTTCCTTTAATTTTAAAGTAATAGATCGAATGTTTACAGCATCCAATCTTCACTAACCTACAAGGAGATGTACCCATGCACAAACAAGGACTCAAGCTGGCCTATAGCTTCGCCGTACTCAATGCGGTCATTATCGGCTTCTCCTTCCTGTTCACCAAAGTAGCTCTGGTTCACGCCGGGCCGCTCGACACGCTGACCTTCCGGTTCGCTGCCTCTTTTGCCGTCATGTCGGTTCCGGTCGCCCTCGGCTGGGTCAAGGTGTCCTACCGGGGCAAGCCGATTGGCCGGGCCCTGCTGCTCGCCGCGATGTATCCGCTCGGCTTCTTCACCCTGCAGGTCTTCGGACTTCAGCGCGCCACCTCAGCCGAGGGAGGCATCCTCTATTCGTTCACTCCGGTGGTGACGATGATCATCGCCGGGGTTGTCCTGAAGGAGAAGACCACCCTGCTGCAAAAGCTGTGCATCTTCCTCTCGGTATTCGGCGTGGTTTTCATCTTCGTCATGAAGGGAAGCGGCATTCAGCTGTCCAATATGACCGGGATTGTGCTGCTGTTTATGACTTGTCTAGCTTTTGCCGGGTACAGTGTACTGGCCCGCTCCCTCTCCAGCCACTTCAGCCCCGCTGAGCTCAGCTACCTGATGATGGGGGTCGGCTTCGCCACCTTCCTAATCATCTCGCTTACCGGACATACAGTCAGCGGGACGCTCGGGGAGTTCCTGAATCCGCTGGGAAGTGCAACGTTTGTCCTGTCCGCCGTATATCTGGGGGTGATCGCCTCGCTGGTCACAACCCTGACTTCAACCTATATTTTATCCAAAATCGAGGCCTCACTCATGAGCGTCTTCACTAATCTGTCCACCATCGTATCCATTGCAGCTGGAGCGGTCTTCCTGGGTGAGCAGATCACGGTCTATCACTGGATCGGATCCTTCCTGATCATCGCCGGGGTCATTGGCACGAACCTGCTTGGCCGCAGCAAGGGAGGCTCTCCGGGTCAGCAAGGACCGGAATAAGCGGGGCTGACTGGACCGGGCTAGATGGCATTCCGGATTCAAGTGCACTTCTGCTCCTGATTCCTCCCGCCAGCACCCCATTCGCGAGAATCAGAGGGATTTATCCACTTGATTTGCTCGTGCAGCTAACTTTTCATGGAATCAGAGGGATTTATCCCTTTGATTAGCTCGTGCTTCTAACATTTGGTGGAATCAGAGGGATTTATCCCTTTGATTAGCTTGTGCAGCTAACTTTTCATGGAATCAGAGGGATTTATCCCTTTGATTGGCCCATGCAGCGTACTTTTGATTTCATAAAACGGACTATTGGTGGCTTCGTTCGGAATCCTGATACAAGACCAAAGTTTGTGCTTCAGAGAGCTCCGTTCTACACTCCAGCTCTGCTCTATACTCCATAGAAAGTTATCCAACCGGTAAATTCCCCACTTCCTCAATTCCCCACTCCGCCTAAAAACACAAAGAACCGCAGGATTAAACCCGGCGGTTCTTTGGTTTCCGCAATTGTCCGGACCGGACCGTCTGCAGACAGACGTCTTGGCCCCTTATAGCTTGACGCGCTGTAGCCGCAGCGCGTTCAGTACAACCGACACCGAGCTGAAGGCCATCGCGGCTCCGGCCAGCCAGGGTGCCAGGAAGCCCAGTGCCGCAATCGGGATTCCGATCGTATTGTAGGCCAGCGCCCAGAACAGATTCTGCTTGATATTGCGCATGGTCTTGCGGCTCATCAGGATCGCATCTGGGATACTCATCAGATCGCCGCGCATCAGCGTAATATCCGCCGCCTCCATCGCCACATCCGTGCCGGTGCCGATCGCCATGCCCGTATCCGCAGTCGCCAGCGCAGGAGCATCGTTGATGCCGTCGCCGACCATAGCCACCTTGACCCCGCCGCTCTGGAGCCTGCGGATCTCTTCCGCCTTGCCCTCAGGCAGCACCTCCGCCAGAACCGTGCGGATACCCGCCTGATCTGCAATTGCCTGGGCCGTAATCTTGTTGTCTCCAGTAATCATGACAACCTCGATACCCATGGCATGCAGCCGGGCTACCGCTTCGCGGGAGGTCTCCTTGATCGTGTCAGCCACGGCAATCACTCCCGCTACCGCATCCTCCACGGCTACCAGCATCGCTGTTTTGCCTTCCTGCTCCAGCCTGGTCATGATCCCTGTCCACGGCCCGATATCCAGCCCGTTCTCCACCATCATCCGCCGTGTGCCTACGCTTACCTTCTGGCCGTCCACTACCGCCGACACCCCGCGCCCCGGTACCGCCTCGAACTGGCCCGCAGGCGGCAGGTCGATTCCTCTGCCCTGTGCACCAGCCACTATGGCCTCCGCCAGCGGATGCTCCGAGAGCTTCTCCGCAGCTGCTGTAATCGACAGCAGACGATTCTCGGCAAGCACCCTGCCTTGTGTCTCATTTCCGGCAGTCGCTATAATATCGGTCAGCACCGGCTTACCGTTAGTCACCGTTCCCGTCTTATCCACGACCACTACCTTCACGCCCTGCGCGGCTTCCAGATGCTCCCCGCCCTTGAACAGGATGCCGAACTCGGCAGCCCGGCCGGACCCGGCCATAATCGAGGTTGGTGTCGCAAGTCCCAGTGCGCATGGACAGGCGATGACAAGCACGGCGATCGCTTTCTCCAGGGCCTCCGCGAACTGCCCCGGCGCTCCCCAGATATACCAGACCCCGAAGGTTACGGCAGCAATACCGACCACAATCGGCACGAAGATCCCGGAGATGACATCGGCAATCCGCTGGATCGGCGCCTTCGAGCCCTGCGCTTCTTCCACGACTCTGATGATCTGTGCCAGCGCCGTATCGCGGCCGACCTTGCGGGCTTTGACCCGCAGCATTCCGTTCTTGTTCAGCGTGGCTCCGATAACGGAATCCCCCGGCTTCTTCTCTACCGGGATACTCTCGCCGGTGAGCATAGATTCATCGACGGAGGACAGCCCCTCCACGACTTCACCGTCTACAGGCACCTTCGTGCCGGGCTTCACCAGCACAATATCGCCGATCACTACATCCTCGACGGGAATACTCAGCTCTGCACCGTCCCGCAGCACCAGCGCAGTCTTGGCCTGCAGCCCCATCAGGCTGCGGATCGCATCCGATGAACGCCCCTTCGCCAGCGCCTCGAACCACTTGCCTACGAGAATTAACGTGATCAGAACCGCACTGGTCTCGAAGTATAGCTCCACGGTGTGGTGCATCCCGCTCATTTTCAGCGAATCAATCGTCAGGTACAAGCTGTAAAAATACGCCGCCGAGGTGCCCAGCACCACCAGCACATCCATGTTGGCACTGCCGTTCTTCAGCGCCTTATAGGCGCTGACATAGAACTGCCAGCCGATCACGAACTGAACCGGGGTCGCCAGCACAAGCTGGAACCAGGGATTCATGAATAGCTCCGGCGTCCAAATCCAGGTTGTGAACGAGAAGTGGCCGGCCATGGCCCAGAGCAGCGGTAGGGACAACAACGCGGAGAGCATCCACTTATTCCGCTTGCGTGTAATCTCTTCACTGCGCTGCTCCGCGATATCCTTCCGGTCCTGCTTAAGCGCCGCCTTATAGCCGATGCTGCTCACCTTATCCATAATCTCGGCTGTACTGACATTGCCCGGCGAATATTCCACATGCGCAGTCTCCAGCGCCAGGTTCACATTCACGGCCGCAATCCCCGGCATCCGTCCCAGCACCTTCTCAATACGAGCCGAGCAGGCAGCACAGGTCATGCCGGTAATATCGAAATCCGCCGACTCCTTCAGCGTATCATAGCCCAGAGAGCGGATCTTCTCCTCCATTTGCGCCACATCTGCAACTGCCGGATCGAAGCCCACTGTAGCCTGCTCCAGCGCCAGATTGACATTCGCCCGGGATACCCCCTCCATGCGGGACAAACCCTTCTCGATCCGCGTCGCACAAGCAGAGCAGGTCATGCCGGTAATTTGCAGCGTTGCCTGTTGCTGCGGGGCGGACTCTGCACTCTTTTCCATCCTCATGCACCTCCATATACCCCCAAGGGGTATATTTATTTTGAAAAGAAAAGGCATTGGCGCCCGGCCCTGTACCCCAGGGTTCCCTGCTCCAAGCCCTTATATTACAACCTTTAGCTTACACTACGTCGTAGCCCTGATCTTCAATAGCAGCCTTGATCTTATCCAGGCTTACCGTATTCTCATCGAATTCAACCGCCACCGTCTTCGCCGGCAGATCCACCTTCGCCGCAGCGCCTACGCCGCTAACAGCCTTCTCTACAGCACTTACACAATGACCGCAGGACATTCCTTCAACATTCAGTGTTACATTCGACATTTGAATAACCTCCCAATGTTATTTAGCATTTGCTTAATTGTAAGCGAATGCTTGGTCTTTCGGCTCCTCATATGCCTGAAGAGTTTGATCTTGAGAAAATAACAATAGATGATAGTAACGGAGGGGAATTTTGAAACTGCAGGAGCGCCAGCGACCGCCTTTGTCCACGGATTTCTACCGCTACGGCGGTATCAATCATGAAATCTGTGGACAACAGCGGCCGAAAGTTCTAAATTCACCGCAGTTACGGTCCTCATCATTGAATTTAGACATTCAAACTCTCCAGGCCCCATCTTTATTTCATCAGCTTGTTCACCGTGACCAGCAGCTCATCAATCACCTCATGCTCACCGGCTTCGATCCGTTCGATAATACAGCTCTTCATATGGCCTTCAAGCAGCAGCTTGCCGACACTGTTCAGGGCCGCCTGCACCGCCGCCAGCTGATTCAGCACATCATCGCAGTAGGTATCGCGTTCAATCATGCCTTTCACACCGCGGATCTGCCCTTCAATCCGGTTCAGCCGGGTCGTCAGCCCGTTCTTGAATTCCGGGGAATGATGACTCTTGCGGCCGCCGGATGCTGCAGAAGAATGGCAGGCTTCGGCGAAATCCTGTCCGGCAGGGTCCTTCTCATTTGTAGACACAGGAATCAGCCTCCTTATGTACCAATATAATATACCCCCCATGGGTATGTCAAGACCTTAGCGGACAAGCGCCCTCCGCCCCTCCTTCAGATATTTTGCCCTATTGCAGCTGGAATAAAGGACCGGCCGATAAGGAATACCAAGTACACGCATGCAAGTTCCCAAGCAGATCCCAACCCGTCTGTCCTCTTGAAAAAAACAATTGCCACCCTATTCAAATTTGAATATAATGAAATTCCATTGAATTTTAAACATAAAGGAGCTTAACATGCACACCAAAGAAAGTAATCTCAAGCTAGTCATTATCGGACTGCTGCTCGGCATTCTGATGTCGGCCATGGATAATACCATTGTTGCCGCAGCTATGGGCACGATTGTGTCCGATCTTGGAGGACTGGATAAAATCGTCTGGGTCACCTCTGCTTATATGGTCATGGTTATGGCCGGCACCCCGATCTTCGGCAAATTGTCCGATATGTACGGGCGCAAGCGGTTTTTCATCTTCGGGCTTATCGTGTTCCTGATTGGCTCCGCCCTGTGCGGAACGTCGGCGAGCATTACCCAGCTCAGTATTTACCGTGCGATTCAAGGGATTGGCGGCGGTGCACTGATGCCGATTGCCTTCACGATTGTCTTCGACATCTTCCCGCCTGAGAAAAGAGGCAAGCTCACCGGACTCTTCGGCGCTGTCTTCGGGATCTCCAGTGTGATTGGGCCTCTACTTGGTGCTTATATCACCGAATATATGAGCTGGCACTGGATTTTCTATATTAACCTGCCCATCGGGATTGTCTCGTTCTTCCTTATTATGACCTCCTACAAGGAATCCATATCGCATTCCAAGCAGCGGATTGACTGGGGCGGCGCTTTCACTCTGGTGGCAGGGATTATCTGCCTGATGTTCGCCCTGGAGCTTGGCGGCAACCAGTATGCCTGGGATTCTCTGGTCATTCTCGGCTTGTTCGCTGCGTTCGCCGTGCTTCTAATCGCCTTCATTGTCATTGAAAAAATCGCGGCAGAGCCAGTCATCTCCTTCGCCATGTTCCGCCAGCGCCTGTTCGCAACCAGCAGTATCCTGGGGCTGTTCTATGGTTCGGCATTCATCGTAGCCACGGTATATATCCCGATCTACGTCCAGGGGGTATACGGCGGCTCGGCCACCAACTCCGGCCTGATTCTGATGCCGATGATGATCGGTACCGTAATCGGCAGCCAGTCCGGCGGCCTGCTTACCACCAAAACGAGCTTCCGCAACATCATGCTGCTGTCAGCAGTCTGCTTCGTAGGCGGGATCTACTCCCTCAGCACCTTGACCCCGGAGACCTCCCGGATGGCGCTTAATGCCTTCATGGCCCTGACCGGCTTCGGAGTCGGCTTCTCCTTCTCCGTGCTCAGCCTGTCTTCGATCCAGCATTTCGACATGCGCCAGCGCGGATCGGCAACGTCCACCAGTACCTTCATGCGCTCGCTCGGGATGACGCTGGGGATAACGATCTTCGGCATCATCCAGCGTAACAGCTTCGCCTCAGAGCTTAGTACAGCCTTCGGAGACAGCGGTCAGGCCGCTTCCTTCGGCGACCCGCGTTCCGCGTTGACGCCTGAGGCCAGAGCACAGATTCCGCCGCCTGTCCTGGAGAAGATTACGAATTCACTGTCTTCGTCGATCTCGCATACCTTCTTGTGGGCTATCGTTCCGGCGGTGCTTACGGTGGTCTTCGTCCTGCTGATGCCGAAGGACCGTCTGCTGCCGCAGGGCAGCCAGCACGGTGCAAATCAAGGTCAGCGGTAAGCCCATGCCGATGAAGCTGCTGATTCTGGGAATTCTGCTGGAGCGGGATATGCATCCCTACGAGATCACCCTTGTCATGAAGGAACGCTCCATGGATCAAGTCATCAAGCTGCAGACCGGTTCCTTATATTATGCCGTTGACAAGCTGGCCGCAGGCGGCCATATCGAGGCGGTGGAGATCATTCACAGCCCCGACCGGCCGGATAAGACCATCTACCGCATTACGGATAAAGGCAAAGAATTGATGGAGCAGCTCATTCTCCAGCAGATTAAAAAAAGTGATCCGCCGTATCATCCGCTGTACATGGCCCTTGCCCTCGCCCGTCATATCGACCAGGGCAAGGTGGCTAAGCTGCTGGAAGAGCGCATCCGGGAGGCGGAGCATCAGGTGAATTTTGCCTATCAAGTATACGAGGAGCATATCTCCATTGTGCCCCGCTCGGTGCTGCATATGATGTACGGCAGATATGAGCATAGCCAGACCGAGCTGAAATGGCTGAAGCGCCTGTATGAGGATGTAGCCGTCCGCAAAATGAATGATATCGGCAGACCGATTATCGCAGACTACAAGAAGTAGATAGCCGATGTAATTGTTTAGCGAAGACCGTATGTGTTTATTAGCAAGTGGAAACGGCTTTACTGTCCTTTTAAAGGGCGGTACCGTTTCAGCGGGAAATAGAAGGATAAGTTATAGTGTGAAACATATAAATTCTTATATTTGGAGCAAACCGCTGGCGAGCGGCTTGGGCATCCGGCTGTACTACAGTTTCAATTCGTGCGGTGTGCCGGCCCCGCCTGGCGGATACTCTGGAAAGGGAAGTGAAGCCGCTATGAGCGATGACAAAAAGCCGATCAGAGACGAGCGTGACCACCCGGAGCAATACCCTACGGACAAGCCCAGCCTGTTCGATGTAGATGAGAGCCAGCAGCATGTGGACCCGATACCCGTAGAGGACCTGACACTTGAGAAGGAAGAAGAGAAGGATAAAGAGACCACGAAGCACCGTTCCTCCAGCGACAAGAGATACCACACCGGGTTCTGAAGGTGTATGCTTTTCCGGTAACCTAACCGGGGCATTCTCAAGCTGAATATGATGGAGGGATCACATTGCTGAATGCGCTACCCCTTAACCGGCGCGGCATACCCGCCAGCCGTATCGCCCTGGGCTGCATGGGGCTGGGCGGCGGCTGGGACCGTGAACCGGTCACCGCTGCGAATATGAAGCAGGGACATGAGGCGCTGGACGCGGCGCTGTCTATAGGTATTAATTTTTTTGATCATGCGGATATCTACACCCGGGGCAAGGCGGAGAAGGTGTTCGGGCAGATCTTCAAGGAGCGGCCGGGGCTGCGCGGGGACATCCTGCTCCAGTCGAAATGCGGCATCAAGCTGATGGAGCCAGGCGATATCTCCAATAGCTTCGACCTCTCCAGGGAGCACATTCTGTCCAGCGTCGATGGAACTCTCGCACGGCTGGGCACAGAGTATATTGATATTCTGCTGCTGCACCGCCCCGACCCGTTAATGGACCCTGAAGAAGTGGCGGAAGCGCTCCATCAGCTCAAGGCCTCCGGCAAGGTGCGCCACTTCGGCGTCTCCAACATGAGCGCCGCCCAGATCCAGCTGTTACAGACTTATTGCGACGAGCCGTTCATTGTCAACCAGCTGCATATGAGCCTGTCCCGGATCAGCTGGGTTGACGCCGTACTCAGCGTGAACCGCGACCCGTGGAAGGACATTACATTCCCGGAGGGCACCATGGAGTATTGCCGTGCCGGGAACATCCAGCTTCAGGCCTGGGGCCCCCTGGCCCAGGGACTCTTCAGCGGACGGCCGCTTGAAGGCCAGCCGGAGAATGTTGTGAATACAGCGGCCATGGTACAGAGACTTGCTAACGAGAAGGGCACAACGTCCGAGGCTATCGTGCTGGCTTGGCTGATGACCCATCCCGCAGCCATCCAGCCCGTCATCGGCACCGTGAATCCGCAGCGGATCGCCGCCTGTGCAGACGCAGACCAGGTAGAGCTCTCCCGCAAGGAATGGTATGAGCTGTACGTCACCTCGCGCGGGGAGAAGCTTCCTTAAGGGTGTAGTTTGCTGGAGATCCGGATTATTGGGCAGGTACACTGAAATTGAACAGGTGCATCGGAGAGGGTACTATCCTTTTATGGACAGTACCTTCTTTGCCGTGGATTACACTAAACCCCATCGTTTAGCCAACTGGTGCCTATCCCTCACCGTCGGATTGTGTTGCGGCCAACACCTTGTATCCTCTGCTTTCGGCAGATTCAGGTGCACTAGTGCTCCTCATTTCCGCGTATCGCCCACTTTCGCCCCATTCAGGTGCACTAGTTACTCTCCCTACCCTCCCAGCCACGCCCGCCGACCGTTCTTTATAAAGAACATTTGTGAAAAACAGCGATATCGGCAGATAAATAGAGATATCTAATACATTTCGTACTTTATTGCGAACATTACGCTGAAAATAACATTTTTCTTTTCTGAGCAGCGCGGTGTATGATTTGCTTACGATATCGTTCTTTATTAAGAACGAATATAACGAATTATTCATTAGCAACTCGAGAGGGGGCTTAGCTATGTACCCCAGATCTGCCAAGCGGCGCAAACGGAAAACCAGGAAGCTCGGCCTGCGGATTCTGCAATCGGGTATGGCCGTATCTGTGCTCCTGATGTACACCTCAGGCCAGATCGGCAGCACCTATGGAGAGTTCAACACCTCCCAGGAACAGATCAGCTCCATCGGGCTGTGTTCGGTTTTCCCGGGTCAGATTGAGCAGTTGTTGTCGGAATTCAGCGGGCATCTAAACACCGTCATAGAGCTGAAAGCTTCCCTTGGCAGCCATAGCATCAGCGGAGTGTATAACACCTCAGTCGCTGCCGGAGAGCTGTCGCTTGCAGAGCTGGATCAGGCTGCGGATGAACTCTCGTCCGAGCTCACTCAAGCTGGCAGCGAGATCGACCTGCTGGAGAAGCAGCTGAGCTTCAATAGGACGGTCTGGCAACACATTCTGCAGGAAATTGGCAATGCAGCGGCCATTCTGCACAAGCTTGGAGGATATATGGTGAACCTCGATCCTAACTGTCTGGAAATCCGTGATGCCCAGTTCTTCGACCAGATTCAAGAGAGCCTTCATCAAAGCGGGATTCTGTCGGAATCGCTGGCAGAGACGTTAAGCGGAATTGTGCAGTATCTTGGCTCGATTCATGATATCGGCGGATCCTTGCCCACCGGCAATCCGGACCGCGTCTTGCTCCGGCAGGATGACTACAGCTTCCCTGCTGAAGAGCCTATCCTCTCATTCGTAACCAGCGCCTACCAAGCAGATTCGCAGGTATCCCCCGCGCTGCTGGCCACGTATGAGCAGTTGAATACCGAATTAACGGCGTCCAAGGATACCCTGTTCTCCACCATCCATACCTTACAGGAGCGGCTCACAGAAATCGCTGAAGCCAAAACAACCCTTGAGGACAAAGCGAAGGCACAGCAAGAGGAAGAGGAACGCCTGGCGCTTGAAAAGGCCGATAAAGCCAGAGCGGAGGAAGCCCAGCGGCTCGCCATAGAGAAGCAGAAGGCTGCTGACGAAGCGCTGAAGCTGGAGCATGAACAAGCACAGAACCAGCCGGCCGCAACCAGTCTTCCTGACAAAAGCCAGCCGGCAGAGGAGCCTGCTCCCGCAGCGCCTGTAGAGGACAATCCAGTCCCCACAGCTTCAGCAGCAGCAGAAGCTATTCCCACTGCCACTCCGGCGTCTGAGCTTCTTTTACCGGAAGCAACTCCAGATCCATTACCCGGCAGCGTAATTCCAGGCACTGTAATGGACGGCGCGCAGCCTGCTCCTACAGTTACACCGGCTCCACAATCTGAACCCAGCAAAGGCGGCGAATAAGATGCGCATCCGAAAAATAGTCAATACGATAATTTCCACTCTGATTCTTATAGTGTTCCTGGTGCTAATCACAGCCGTTGTCATCTCCAAAGCCTCCGGCGGCGAGCCCTCCTTCTTCGGCTACCAGATCAAGACGGTATTATCCGGCTCCATGGAGCCCGGCATCCAGACCGGTTCCATTGTGGCCATTAAGCCGGGCGGGGACATGACCCGGTTCCAGAAGGGCGATGTGATCACTTTTCTGAATCCCGATAACATTCTGATTACCCACCGCGTGGTCGATGCCGAGCTGAACAGTGCTCTGGGGGAAGCCAGCTACACCACCAAGGGCGACAATAATGATTCAGCCGACACCGCAGCCGTCAGTTCCACGAATGTGGTCGGTGAGTACACCGGCGTGACCGTCCCCTATGTGGGCTATGCCATGAGCTTCGCAGTCTCCAAAGCCGGAAGCGTAGTGCTGATGATTATTCCCGGACTGCTCCTGCTTCTCTACGCGCTGTATTCTTCCTGGAAGGCCGTTGCGGCACTGGAAAAGAAGAACGCCCCGTCATCCGCAGCCAGCAGCGGCGGGCCGGATACTCTGACTGACCTCGTACAATGATCAATTGTTCTCTCCCGTTTACGAAACGCGGAGCCACAATACAGCTTGCCGGAAGCACCGGCTATGCACAAAGCAGACTCAAAAGAGAGGGATGAACAAATGAACGTCAAAAAAACATTAGGTCTCGGCGTTGTATCGGCAGCATTAGGCTTAACCCTGGTCGGCGGAGGCACCTTCGCTTACTTCAGCAGCACTTCTACTTCCTCAGCTTCTTTTAACAACGGAACCCTATCATTACAATCTGATCCCTCCGTCATTGTTAATCTCAGCAATCTCAAGCCGGGCGATACCGTCTTACGGGACTTCAAGCTCAAAAATGACGGGACGCTCAATATTCCCAAAGTGGTACTGCGCACCTCATCGGCCATTACAGACGCCCAGGGAGACAACGGCTCCCATAATTTCAAGGATGATATTATTGTGACCTTCCTCGTGAACAAGGATAAGAAGGAATCGCCGCTCCTGGTCATCTCGCTGGCCGATCTGGAGCAGGAGAGTCCCGATCTGGTGGCCCGGGGAATTCTCGGAGCGATCTTAGGCGGAGAGAAGTCCGGCATCAAAGCCGGTACCTCGGATAACCTGACCATCCAGTTCGCCTTCAAGGAGACCCTCCAGCCGCAGAACTATTATCAGGGCGACACGCTTGCACTGACTCTGAATTTCGAAGCCAACCAGGAAAAAGGCACGCTCAAATAATTCCACAAAAACAAACCATTCGAGGAGGAAATAAATGATGGGTATCAAAAAAACATTGGGTCTTGGCGTAGCATCGGCAGCACTGGGCTTGTCTTTAATCGGCGGGGGCACCTTCGCTTACTTCAGCTCCACAGCTACCAGCACGGCAACCTTCGCAGCGGGTACGCTGAAGCTCGGCTCTTCCTTCAATACTCCGGTAGCACTGACGAATCTGAAGCCGGGAGACTACACCGTCCGCACCTTCACCTTGTCCAATGACGGCACACTGGATATCAAATTCCTCAAGCTTGCCACCACTTACACCGTGACCGATGCCAAGGGCGATAACGCGGGCCAGGATCTCGGAGACCACTTCAAGGTCAAGCTCCTGGATAATACGTACACCGGCGGTTCACTAAGCGGTCATGTGCTGTCCGAGATCTCCCTGAAGGATCTGAAAAACACCCCCAGCTACGATCTCGTAGCAGCAGGTGTACTGCCAGGAGGGATTGCCGCCGCCGGGTCCAAGACCTTCAAGATCGCCTTCGAATTCGTAGACAACACGCTCGATCAGAACATTTTCCAGGGTGACGGCTTAGCGCTGAACTGGACCTTCGATGCTCTTCAAGGAGTGGGAGAAGCCAAGTAGATCAGGGGCCGGCCTATACAAGTGAACATGGCTTTGCCGTCCTTTTATTAGGAAGGCAGCGTTTTAGCAATCCATCAAGACGGCATATCCTCCCTCATCCGGGCCGGGTATGCCGTTTCTTTTTCCCCGTTGCCGGGTTCAAGATTTTTGTCCGTTTTGCGGATTTTTGTTATACTGACAAGAGAAAACGGCTTTGCCGGCCTTTGAACGGGCGGTACCGTTTCAACGAGAAGGATAAGGAGAATGTATATCGCGAAGCATATAACTTCTTATTTTTCACCAAAAAAAGTACGGAGGGCGTTGTAATCGTGTCAGATACTATGGGAAGCCGCATCCACAAACTCCGGCTGGAGAAGGGCTATTCGTTATCCGAGCTTGCCGATAAGGCTGATGTGGCGAAATCATACCTCAGTAATGTGGAACGGAACATTCAATCCAACCCCTCCATTCAATTCATCGAAAAAATCGCTGACGCGCTTCAGGTATCCATTCATGCACTGTTGTATGGCGGACTGGCAGAGACGGAAGAACAGGCTCTGGACGGGGAATGGTTCCGGCTGGTTCAGGAGGCCATGGCCTCCGGTATAAGCAAACGCGAATTCAAGGAATTCCTCGATTACCAGAAATGGCGCATGGAACAAAAGGACAACTAGACGAGCATTATATGCCACAGGGAAGACTCCGCACGGCAGGGAGGCCGCCTTCGGCGAAGGCAGCCTTTCAAGCGGCATACAGAAAAGGCACAGCGTACCGGTACGCTGTGCCTTTTCTGTATGTATCCGAACAATGATGACCGCCCTTACATCGCCTGGAGCGCCTTCTCACTTAGAAACCGGCGGATATCCTCCGCCGCGATCCCCGCCTGCTTGGCAGACATCAGCAAGTGCACCCATTCTAAATCCAGATCTACTGCCTGCAGCTCGTCATTCCCCTGGTTGGACATATCCAAGAAATCTCCTCCTAGAATTTTCGCGTCCCCAGGCAGTCCGGCCATCATAGTAGTATTGCTACTTTGTAGTATTTCTACTTTAGATCCGAGACTTTGTGCCCCTGTCTTTCGGCAGGTTTACCTTTTACTGGACCCTTTCCATCATGAAAGGATCTGGCAAGAATCGATGAAACCGTTCTCCGCAATAACATTATACAAGATCATATGCAATTAGTGTGTCGTTTTCTGGAATTTTTTTATGAAAAAATGTGAGGAAACTTAGCTGAAATTGCCAGCGGCTTGTATAAATATTTCCAGTTCCAAGTTCAAACACTAGCTAATAGTTTAATTATACTAAAGGGAACCCCATCC
This sequence comes from Paenibacillus sp. FSL H3-0333, assembly GCF_038002805.1. Classification (NCBI taxonomy): domain Bacteria; kingdom Bacillati; phylum Bacillota; class Bacilli; order Caryophanales; family Paenibacillaceae; genus Paenibacillus; species Paenibacillus sp. FSL H3-0333. The sequence continues at coordinate 104,825 of NZ_JBBODG010000001.1, forward strand.
GCCCCGACTTACCGCTTCACGCAACATCGTATAGAGACAATTACCCATTTGTATGTATAACGGGCTGTTATATGTGTTTTTTCTATTTATGATAGTTCCGTATGAATACTGTAATGAATCATGCCAAATTGCGAACGGATTGACCGAAAGTATGAATTGATTACCCCGCCGGAAAGTAGCACAATAAGGTGAGAATGAAACCGCAAACATTTGCAGCTCCGCCAAGTGGCACACTGGATGCCTCGCGTGGAGTTTATCCGTTAGGAGGACCTATTCATGGCAGTCAAAGAGCCCTATAACGACACAGTATGGAGCAAATACTACGGCCCCAACCTGGGCTACATCCAAGAAAGATATGAGCAATTTGTCAAGGACCCCTCTTCTGTTGAACAGCATTACCGCGATCTCTTCACCGTATCCGGCCCCCCTCCACTGGCACCCGATGCCGAGAGGGCACCAAGGCCTGCCGTATCAGCAGATGCCGAGTGGCTCAAGAAGGCTGTCAAGGCCTCGAAGCTGATCGCCAATATTCGAATATATGGCCATATGGCCGCAGACATTGACCCGCTGGAGCGCAGCACGAACCCGATGGCCAAATGGCTGGAGCTGGAGACCTACGAGCTTACCCGCGAGGATCTTAATGCCCTGCCCGCTTCGCTGATTTGGGATAATGCCCCTGCGGATGTGCATACCGCGATGGATGCCGTCCACAGAATGCGCCAGGCCTATACACAGACCATTGCTTATGAATTCGGGCATGTGCATGATGAACGCGAGCTGCGCTGGCTCAACAGCCAGGCGGAATCGATGACCTCCCCGGCTCCGCTGAATAATACAGAACGCAAAGAGCTGCTGAAGCGGCTGGTTCAGGTGGAGCATTTCGAGACCTTCCTGCACAAGACCTTCGTCGGCCAAAAGCGCTTCAGCCTGGAGGGCAATGATGCCCTTGTGCCGATGCTGGATGAGATTGTGCGGGCTGCCGCGCATGACGGCGCAGAGCATATCCTGATGGGTATGGCCCACCGCGGAAGACTTAATGTGCTGGCCCATATTCTGGGCAAGCCTTATGATATTATTTTCTCAGAGTTCCATCATTCGCCGAACAAAGAGCTGTTCCCTTCAGAAGGCTCCATGGGCGTGACCTACGGCTGGAGCGGTGATGTGAAGTACCATCTCGGGGCTGACCGTGCCGTCCGCGAAGGCGAGACCGTACGTACCCGGATCACGCTGGCCAATAACCCGAGCCATCTTGAATTCGTCAATCCTGTAGTCGAGGGCTTCACACGCGCCGCACAGGAAGAACGCAACGCTCCGGGACTGCCTAAGCTGAACACAAGCAAGGCTATGGCTGTGCTGATGCACGGCGATGCAGCCTTCCCTGGCGAAGGTATTGTCGCTGAGACGCTTAATATCGGCAAATTGCAGGGTTATCAGAATGGCGGTACCGTGCATATTATCGTCAATAACCGGATCGGCTTCACCACAGAGAGCGAGGATTCCCGCTCCACCCATTATGCCAGCGACCTGGCCAAAGGGTATGAGATTCCGGTCGTGCATGTCAATGCCGATGACCCGGAAGCCTGTATTGCCGCAGTCCGTCTGGCCAGCGCTTACCGCCATATGTTCAAGAAGGACTTCCTGATTGATCTGATCGGCTACCGGCGCCACGGACATAATGAAATGGATGATCCCGAGACGACCCAGCCGATTGTGTACGGCAAGGTGCGGAACCACCCTACTGTGTACCGCGCTTATGCAGAACGCCTGGAGCGCGAGAAGGTAATCACAGCCGATGATCTGAAGAACATGATTGCCGAGGCGGAGAGCGTCCTCCAGCAGGCCTTCGATCAGATGAAGGAAGGCAAGCAGAAGAATGCGGAGTCCAAAACCGCCGTCGCGCTGGATAACAGCAGTCCCCAGCAGCGTCCGACAGCCTTCCCTCTGGCCGGTCTGCAGGAGATTAACCGCGAGCTGCTGCGCGTACCGGCAGGCTTCAAGGTCTATCCGAAGCTGGAACGGATTCTTCAGCGCCGCAAGGATGCGCTGAATGACGGAGAGCGGGTAGACTGGGCGCTGGCAGAGACACTGGCCTTCGCTACCATCCTGAAGGATGGCACGCCGATCCGCCTCAGCGGACAGGATTCACAGCGCGGCACCTTCGCCCACCGCCATCTGGTGCTGCATGACAGCGAGAACGGCGAACTCTATTCTCCGCTGCATCAGCTGAGTGATTCCGGCGCTTCCTTCGGCGTCTACAACAGTCCGCTGTCCGAGGCCTCTGTCCTCGGCTTCGAATATGGTTATAACGTGTTCGCACCGGAGACCTTCGTCATCTGGGAGGCTCAATATGGCGACTTCGCCAATGCCGCTCAGGTTATTATCGACCAGTTCATTTCCGCCGGCCGTGCCAAGTGGACGCAGCGCAGCAATTTGACGATCCTGCTGCCTCACGGCTATGAAGGCCAAGGACCAGAGCACTCCAGCGGCCGAATGGAACGGTTCCTTCAGCTCTCCGCCGAGGAGAACTGGACTGTTGCCAACCTGACCAGCGCTGCGCAGTATTTCCATCTGCTCCGCCGTCAGGCCGCGCTCTGCGGACAACCGGATGCCCGGCCGCTGGTGATCATGGCGCCGAAGAGCCTGATCCGTAACACGCGCAGCACCTCAGCCGGAGCGGACCTCGCTTCGGGCACCTTCCAGCCGGTTCTTCCCGAGCCGCTGCTCGGCAGTAAGCCGGAAGCCGTGAAGCGCCTCGTGGTATGCAGCGGCAAGGTGGCCATCGACCTGCAGACGGAGCTGGAGGCAACGCGCGGACAGGACTTCTCCTGGCTGCACATTTTGCGCATGGAACAGCTCTATCCGTTCCCGGAACGCGAGCTTGGCGCTCACCTTAGCAGCTTCAGCTCTCTGGAGGAGATCGTCTGGGTGCAGGAAGAACCGAAGAATATGGGCGGGTGGACGTATGCCGAATCCCGGCTGCGCGCCATCGCACCGCAGAAGGTCACTGTCCAGTATATCGGCCGTCCGGACCGTTCCAGTCCGGCCAGCGGCTACGCAGATGTCCACAGCTTCGAGCAGCGGCGCATTGTCCGGGAAGCCCTGAAATTGAATGCTGCAGTGCAAGCACCTGTACCGTCTTCCTGAGCACAGCAAGGCGGTCATCCGATATCACGCACACCACTATATTTGGGGAGGTACGGCCTGTGTCCGAGATAAAAGTACCCGATTTGGGCGAATCGATTTCCGAAGGAACGATCTACAAATGGCTGGTTAAAGAAGGCGACACTGTCGGCCAGGGAGATGTGCTTGCCGAGCTTGAGACCGACAAGGTCAATCTCGAGATCAGTGCGGAGGAGGACGGCGTCATCTCCTCCATCCTGCGCCAGGCGGGCGAGAACGTTGCCGTTGGCGAAGCCATCGGCATCATCGGCAGCGCCGCCGGGGCAGGTGCTGCCAGCGGGGGCAAGCCTGCAGCAGATAATGCACTGCAGAGCGGCAGCGCGCCTGCTGCTGCCGCAAGTGCCGCAGCGGCTGAATCGGCCGCTGCGGTAACGGCTCCAGCCGCCGCCGAAGGTGCGGCGGCAGGCACTGCGGCCCTGGCTTCGCCGGGGGCGCGCAAGCTGGCGCGGGAGCGGGGCATCGACCTCGGCGAGGTCAGTGCCCGCGACCCAATCGGCCGGATCGGTCAGGCCGATGTGGATGGTCATGGCGCAGCGGGGCCGCAGGCCGCTGCGCCAGCAGCTCCGGCGGCCGTGCGGCCGGAGCCGGCAAAGCCCGCTCCGCAGGCAGCGGGCAAGGCGCCGCACGCCGAGGACGGCAAAGCCACCGAGCGCAAGCGCATGTCGCGGCGGCGGCTGACGATTGCCAGCCGCCTGGTCGAAGCGCAGCAGACGGCCGCGATGCTGACCACCTTCAACGAGGTGGACATGACCGCCATTCTCGACATCCGCAAGCGCCGCAAGGATGCCTTCAAGGAGAAGCACGAGGTCGGACTCGGCTTCATGTCCTTCTTCACCAAGGCCGTCATCGGCGCGCTCAAGGCTTACCCGATGCTGAACGCCGAGATCGACGGAGAAGATCTCCTGCTGAAAAAATATTACGACATCGGCATTGCCGTAGCTGCCAAGGAAGGCCTGGTCGTACCAGTCGTCCGCGATGCCGACCGGCTTAGCTTCCCAGAGATCGAGCGGCGTATCGGCGAGCTGGCCTCCAAGGCGCGCGCCAATACGCTCAGCCTGCCCGAGCTTCAGGGCGGTACCTTCACGATCACGAACGGCGGAGTGTTCGGCTCCCTGCTGTCCACACCGATCCTCAACACCCCGCAGGTCGGCATTCTCGGCATGCACAAGATCCAGCTGCGCCCCATCGCGCTGGATGAGGAGCGCACGGCCAACCGTCCGATGATGTACATCGCCTTGTCCTACGATCACCGGATCGTGGACGGATCAGAAGCGGTCAGCTTCCTGGTCAGAGTCAAGGAATTGCTGGAGGACCCGGAATCCCTGCTGCTCGAAGGCTAAGCCTGCGGCTTGATCACTTTTCAAATCGAATCTTTCCTTAAGATTTAAAAGGCATCCGATGAAGCGTGTAGGCTACGCTCTTCGGATGCCTTTTCGTATAACTGACTTCTCCTTCGTGCCATGAAATTCATCTAGAAAATACAACATCCGCCTCATTTAAATGACCAAAATCCAAAAATGTTGTATGACTACACAGATTGGTTCCCGAATGAATACCCTCTCTATAATCCGCCCCGGATCAATTCACCTGCCAGGTCGAGAACCTTCTGCTTCGGCAACTCCCTATCTCCGTAAGTGGAGACCGTGTAGTAAGCATCCTGCTGCTCATTGTACCAGTTCAGGTAATGGTAGCTGAAGCCCGGTTTCAGGTCCGGTCTGCTTACCAGATTGTAGACAATCTCCCTTCCTTCTACCTTAAGCTTTTCCGGCGTGTTGTTCGTCTCCTGATACACCTGTATATTGCTCCCTCCCAAGAAGGAAACTGCTATATTAATAACCGCTCCTTGCTTGGTGTATATGCTGTCAAAGAACGACACCTTGTTCCACGGGATGGCCTTCATGAACAGATTACGGCTGGTGTCCTGTCTCGCCTCGGCGATCAGCTCATCAAGGGTTTGACGGTACAGCGGATGGTTGTCATATTCCTTCTCTGAGGGGGAACCCGGAGTGATTCTGCCGGACTCAAACACATAGCCTCCAGCTTCCTTGGGCAGCACCGGTATCTTCCATTTCTTCATCTCTTCAAGAAACGCAGAATAATCGGTCAGACGCAGCTCCTTCATTGTATACTGCAGTGCAGATTTCGCGCCTTCCGGGAGCTTCTCCCCTCTGACGAAATAAGCAATCAGTTCCCCGGGTTTAGCAAAGTCCATCAGCTTCGATGCATATTGGTAATACGGCGCCGGCTCTACAGGACGCGGATCTTTGGGTACATGCTGCACCTTCACCTCACCCGCCTTATTCCGGATCTGAATATACTCCGAGGCGGCGTAAGCTGTCACTGTAACCAGCAGCAGCATGACCAGCATCCCTGAGAATGCCGCCGTTTTACTAACAAACCTGATCCCGCGCGGACTACGCTGCGGTCCCAATTCCCGAACCCGGGCCATCACCCTGTCCGTCATCTCAACCTTACGCAACGTTTCCACGCCGATGGCTGCGGCTTTTATATCTTGGTACTCATTACCGATTCTTGTCCGTTCCATGATATCCCCTCCTCCGCTTGCATCGTTTCCCTCACCTTACGTTTGATCCGCTCCATCCGTTTGTGCAGCGCATTGGGATTGATATTCAGAATGGCGCTGATCTCGGGGAAGCTCTGTTCTTCGAACACCCGCAGAACAAGCAGATTCCGCTCCTCCAGCGACAGCCGGCCAATAGCCTTCTCAAGCGCCGGGCTATATAAACGCTGATCCAGCTCCTGCTCAGGGCCGGCCACTGTAGCGGCAGGGCGGAACAACTGCAGGAACTGCCCTTGACGCCTTCGTTGACGCAACAGATTCAAACAATGATTGCCCGCAATCCGGTACAGCCAGGCCGAGAAGCTGACTGCGGGCTTGTACCCCCTAATGGATTGATAGGCTTTGACCAGTACATCCTGCACCGCATCCTCGGCATCCTGTGTGTTGCCCAGCATCCGGCAGCAGTACCGGTATATCGGCTGTTGATAAGCATCTACAATCCAGGAGAAGCATTCCTGCTCTCCCTGCTGCACCCTGATAATAACTGCTTCTACCTGCTGACCCTCCGGTATATGTCCCTGTAACGTTGCCCTCACCTCCTTACTTGTAATACCTCTATAACACCTGACTCCTGCAAAAAGTGCCTCTCCGGCACAATAATCTATAAATAATCCTCCATGTCACAGGATTCCCCGCTCTAATTCGTCCAAGCATCCACCCTATTATAACTCTTCGGGTAAGACAACCCTGCGCCCCTCCAGCTCATGACATCCGTTCGGGCCGTGCCTGCCCACAACAGAAAAGAGACATCCCCTCCGCTCAAGCGGAACTAAGGACATCTCTTCTCCATAACGATTCTCTTGGTCTGCCGTTCTTTTTCTGTATAATACTCTTTGTTTACGTTTCTCTCAAGCCGACATTAATCTATATATGGTTAAGCCGTATGCCGTGAAGGCTTCAGGCTCATTCCCTTGGCTTTGGCTGCTCTGGCTACCGGAGGCTTCAGTGAAACTGCCAGGATGCAAGCCAGAATACACAGCAGTCCGATAATGTTAAACGTGGGCTTGAACCCGCCGAGGAAGGCGGCGATGAATGAACCGGACAGCGCGCCGATCCCGAAGCCCTGATAGATGATGCCGTAGTTCTTGCTGTGATTCTTCAGGCCGAAAAAGTCACTGACAATCGCCGGGAAGACGGTAATGTTACCGCCGAAGCAGAAGGCGATGGCCGCCACACAGGCGAAGAACAGGCCATAGCTCAGTGTGGCATAGCTGAGGGTAAACATCGCCACAGCCGTTACCGCCAGCGTGATACTAATCAGCTTGGTCCGGCTTACCCGGTCGGATAATGCGCCGAGGATCAGGCGTCCGGCCGTATTAAAAATAGCGATCATCGCTACCGCATTCGCCGCCGTCGCAACATCCATACCCGCCAGTTGCACACCGATATCCTTCACGATACCGATCAGATAGAGGCCGCTCATGCAGGCGGTGAAGAAGATCACGAACAGCAGGTACGCTTCCTTCGTGCGGAGCATTTCCTTCACGGTATAATCCTTGGGCAGCAGAGCCGCCCCGGAAGCGGACGATGCCCGGTTTCCCGCAGCAGTTACAGCAGGTGCAGCCACCGGAGCCTCTCGGATAAGCAGCGAGCCGAGGAGGATCATCAGCATGACCATCAGGCCCCAGTATAGAAAAGCATCCGACACCCCCGCCGATTCAATCAGGCCGCCGTTGATGTATTTGAAGATCAGACTGCCCGTTCCGTAAGCACCCACGGACACCCCGGAGATCAGTCCCTTATTCTTCGGGAACCACTTCATCAGGTTGGACAGCGAAGTAATATACGCCGTTCCGTCCGCATATCCGACCACTACGCCAGCCAGCAGGTAGAACATCGGCAGGGAACTGGCCTTCGAGCTTAGAATCAGCCCCAGCCCCAGCAGTATGCCGGAAGCTGCGGTCAGTCTGCGGAGACCGAACCGGTCCTGCAGCTTGCCTGCGAACAGTGTGGCGAAGGCCAAGGCAAAGCTGGTAATAGAGAACGTTATCGAAACTGAGCTAAGCTCAAAACCAAATGTACTGACAAGATGTGCATTGAACAGGCTCCAGGTGTAGATGGTGCCGAGTCCCATTTGCATAATTACTGTACCTAGTACGATTAGCCACCGTTTACTGGCTGTATCCGTTATCATCAGAATTCCCTCTTTCTCTCTGAAGTCGCTTCAAGGCTTACTCTGCCTCTTCATTGTAGCGAAAGGAGCTCCTTCTGAGAGAAATCCGGAATGAGATGACACTGACGGGGAATGAACTGCCGTTAGAGACGCATAATCTGCCTGAATTCCTTCACCTTGCTGCGGCTGACTGGAACCTCCACATTCAGATCACGCAGCCTAAGCAGATAGGTATTGTTGAACCAGGGGATGATTTCCTTGATTTTGGACAGATTGACGAGATAGGAGCGGTGACAGCGGAAGAACTGCTCCTGCGGCAGGCGGGTATGGAATTCACTGATACTGAGGGCCATGCTGTATTCCTCCCCCTTGGTGATCACACTCGTTGTTTTCTCCTGCGCCGAAGCATAATAGATTTCGTCTGCATCGACGACGATAATCTTTTCATTTTTCCACAGATTGACCTTATCGCTGCCCAGCTTCACCGGCCCCTCTTCCCCCTGGCGGCTTCTGGCCGTGATGGCACCCTCCAGCTTCTGCAGCATCGCTCTGATCCGCGTCTCACTGTAAGGCTTCAGAATATAGTCGAACGCTTCAATCTCGAACGCCTCGGCGGCATGCTCCTTATAGGCTGTAATGAACACAATATACGGCTTGACCGCGAACCGGCTGATATTATGGGCCAGCAGCACCCCATCAATTGAAGGGATATTGATATCCAGGAAAATCACATCCACCGTATCGGTCTGCAGATACTTCAGCGCATCCAGCCCGTCCTCGAATTCCGCCGCAATCTTGATCCGGCTGTGGGTCTGAATCAGATACGTAAGCTCCTGTCTTGCCAGCACTTCATCCTCGACAATGATCGCTCTCATCGCTGCTCCTTCATCACATCAAAATAGATTTCCGTCCCCTTAGCCAGCCGCCGGATGGTCAGACCTGTACCGTAGATCAGCTTGATACGCTGGTGCACGTTGTTGAGGCCGATTTTGTTGCCCTCCATGCTTCCGCTGTAGACCTTCGCAATCGTCTCTTCACTGATCCCCGCTCCGGTATCGGCAATTCGCACCCTTACGCTGTCTCCGTGGTCTTTGACCGAGATGTCTACCGTTCCGTTCCCTTTCCCCTTCAAAATCCCGTGGATAATCGCATTCTCCACCAGCGGCTGAATGACCAGACTCGGAATGCGTACCGCTACCTCATCTATATCGTACAGAACGCTCAGGCGGCTGCCAAAGCGGGCCTTCTCAATCTCCACATAATGCTGCACCTGCTGCAGCTCGCGCCGGATATCTATGGACTCATCGGTCAGCTCCAGATTATACCGCATATACCCCGACAGATTGACGATCAGCTCGCGCGCCTTGTCCGGGTCGATCCTGATCGAGGAGATAATCGCATTCAGCGCATTGAACAGAAAATGGGGGTTGATGCTGGTCTGCAGTGCCTTCAGCTCGGCCTTGTTGGCCATCTCCTTGATCCCCTCAACCCGTGACACCTCCATCAGCGTGGAGATGATCTGTGACAGCCCTACCGCCATAGCCTGGAGGGAATAGGTGATTTTATGCGCGTGGGTATAGTAGATCTTGAGTGATCCCGTCACCTCCCCCTTCTCCTTCAGCGGGATAATGATCAGCGAGCGGATGTCACGGTTCATGTATTCAGTATCGTCGTCACGGATGGTAATCTCCCCGCTGCTCAGCGTCTGCTTCGTCTCCTCACTGATGATCTCATTGGCTTCGGCATAATATTCTTCCCCGACACCCACGTAGGCCAGAATGACTCTGGTATCAGTAATTGCCACCGCATCCGCCCCGATATCTTCCTGGATAATTCCGCAGATTGTACGCAGCGACTCGGGAGTAATACTGCGGAAATACGGAAGCGTCTTATTGGCAATCTCCAGCGCCAGCTTGGACTGCTTCGCGGCAATCCGTTCTTTCTCCCCTTCTACACTCTGCACAAGCGTAACGATCAGCCCGGCACAGATCTGCCCCATTATCATCGGAAAAGCAATCTTGGACACAATATCCACCCCCAACGAGTGGGGATCAGCCATTACCAAAATCAGCAGCATCGTCAGTGCCTCGCAGGCCATCCCGGCAGCAATGGCAGCGATCCAGCGGCGTTCAGGCGAAGTACGCCGGTAGATGATCCCGGATACCACACCCGCTGTAATGCTCGTAATCAGACACGGGAGCGAGGTGACCCCGCCGATATCGATCAGGAAGCGGTGCACGCCCGAGAGGATCCCGGTAATCAGCCCGACCCAAGGACCGAACAGAATCCCTCCGGCGATGATGGCGATAATCCGCACGTTAACCAGAGACCCTTCCACATTAATCCCGCTGTAGGTTCCGAAGATGGCGAACAGGCTGAAGATAACCGTGACAATCGCCAGCTCCTGAGGGGCATGCACCCCTTTGGCAAAAATCTCCTTGAACCGCGGCACCCGGCTCAGGACGAACAGACACATCAGCAGCAGCGCTGCCCGCTCCAACAATTGCAGCAGAATACTCAGATTATATTGCACACTCACGCCTCCATAGGACAAGCTATCGGTCCATTATAAGTTGGGATAATGGTTATAGCAATCCGCGCATCCGACTCTAATGGTTGACGTCATAATTGGAGTGCTGCTTGGCATGGCTACTGTGTTTTGTTGTATCAACAGGAGAGAGTTGCGAAAGCAACTCTTTTTTTGTCTGTTCTCTCCCTGGGTATAAAAGCCCTTCTATTGCGGAAAATTAACTATTATCGTAAGGTTGTTTTAAAGGAGTGATAGCTTGTGCGTATAGCTTTTTGGATTGTATTTGCCTTTGTTGGTATTTTGATCTTTTGGATAGTGGGCGGCTTAATTGGCCGTAACAAACGAAAGTAATCTATAGGGGCTATAACAGCCCCTCAAAATAACTGCTGCGCCGTTTCTTCGTACTGCGCTTTGAGGCCAATTGCGCTTCCTTTGCTCCACTCAACTGCAAATGTTATAATTATGCTGCTGAGTGAAAATTATCTTCCCAACAATTTAGAATGAGGTGCAAAAATGACAATGATGGTCTTGGGCTTACTATTACTTGCCATTTCAGTATTCCAATACGTCAAACCTGAATCAAAGCTAGTACGTTTTGCTAATCGTGGATCGAAAGACACTAGTGATATCCCTGCATTGAAAAGCAACGCTTTAATGGGTCTAACTACTGGAGTAGTATTTATAGTGATTGGCGTAATCGCCAGAGTATTGACCGCAATATAATAGGCATCATGCTCTACACCAAGAAAGGCTGTTGCCTTTCTTTTTTAATTCTCAATATCACAATGCTTATTTCGCAGTATGCGTCTACTGTTCAATGCCTCTAGACTGCCAGATCAATCCCCACCACACCCACAATCTCCCCATCCCCGTTCGTAATTGCTCTGGAGAGCGTAATGCAGGAACGCTTCGTAATGGCCGAGACATACGGCTGGGAGACGTACTGGCCTTCCGCCATCGCCCCGTTCCACCAGTCCCGGCGCTTCGCATTCAGCAGCCCGGCCGCAGGCTCCGAGTAGATGAAGGTGCCATCCGTCCGGTTGGACCAGATGGCCTGCACATCCGGCACCTTATTCTTACAGGCTGTAAGAACTCTGCCATGGACGTCCGCATCCGCAGCACACATCTCCTGCTTGGCTGCTATCTCCTGAAGCAACGCCTGCATTTCCTGAAGCCGCGCCGTATGTTGGCCCAGTTCAATGACTTCGCGTCCGGCAATACCGTTCACCGACTGCTGCAGGGTCTGAGATTCCAGCAGCAGGCTTGCGCTGATCTCATTAAGCTGCCCAATCTGTGTCCGCTGGCGGGTTACCTGCTCCAGCGTCAGGTCTACGCCTGCAATGGTCTCATTGACAATTCCTACTGCACCGCTCAACTCGCCGGTCACCTCTTCGATCAGCCTGCTCTGCCGCTCGGCCGCAGCCGCTGACTCTGTAACTATGACCCCAACTTCCTCCACCCGAGACGAGATATCTCCGAGGCGCTGCTTCACCTTCGCCACTTCATTCACTCCATGCGCAACCGCTGTCTGCTCCTTCGTGACCGACTCCAGCACCTGCCGTACGCCATGATTGAGATCCCGCAGCACCGCCGTTGAGCGCTCCACGGAATCCCGGCTCTGATCGGCCAGCTGCCTGATCCGGCCTGCGACCACAGCGAATCCCCTGCCCGCTTCTCCGGCCCGCGCAGCTTCAATCGAGGCATTCAGCGCCAGCAGCGAGGTCTCATTGCCGATGCTTACAATCAGGGCGTTCATCTCCTCCACCAGAGCAATATGTCCGCTTAACACGGTGAATTTGCCCAGCATATCTCCGCTCTGCTCCTGCAATTCCTCCATGACCTCATCTGTATTCTTCAGGGAATCCACCATCCCCGCCATCCCTGTACGTGCTGCCTGCATCGCCGTACTCAGCCGTACGGTCAGCTCTCCAATCTGTCCGGTAACCGCTGCGACTCCGCCCATCCTGGCAAAAGCCCCCTCAATATTGGCCTTCGCCTCATTGCTGCGGGTCTGCAGCTCCACCTCGTAGGCATGCGAATAGTCCGCTGTCTGCTGAAGCCCTTCAGTGTGGCGGGTAATCTCCTCCAGAGCACCATGCAGCCGGTCCGAGGTGACAACAATTTCATTGCCCAGCAGCTCTACCTTGCTCTGTGATTCCGCCAATTGCCGGGCTCCAATCACTCCGTCCCGGCCCATATCCAGCGCAAACCCGGCCAGCGCTACCATCAGCAGCAGATAGACAACCTTATGTACCCAGTACATCTCCATCCATAAGCCATACAACCCCACACCTAGCAGCAAAATAATAACGATAGCGGCCTTGCTCCGGCGAATTCCCATTCTGCACGTTCACTCCACTCTATCATGTTATGTATTCTAACATTATATCAGCAGAGTTAAATTAAGGAAACTATTTCTTCGCCATCATGCCGCGGGCGATCCACACGCCAGCCGCTCCGGCCTGGGCCAATCCGCGGGTAATGCCTGCCCCGTCGCCGCCGCAGTAGAGGCCGGAGATTTCGGTCTCGAACTCATCCGTCAGCTTCGGACGGGCGGAATAGAATTTCGCTTCCACGCCATAGAACAGCGTATGTTCGGAGGCGATGCCCGGGGTTACCTTTTCCAAGGCCTCCACCATTTCAATCAGGCTCTTCATCGTGATGTACGGCAGCACCAGACCCAGGTCACCGGGCACCGCTTCCTTCAGCGTCGGCTCCAGGAACCCTTCCTTAATCCGGGTCTCCGTAGAACGGCGGCCCCGCAGGATGTCCCCGTACTTCTGTACAATGACCCCGCCGCCGGACAGATCATTCGCCCGCTTGCAGATCTCCCGGGCATATTCATTCGGCTTGTCGAACGGCTCGGTGAAGGTATGGGAGACCAGCAGCGCAAAGTTGGTATTCCTCGAGCCCAGCGCTGGGTCCTTATAGGAGTGCCCGTTTGCGGCCATCGCTCCACTGTGATTCTCCACAACCACATGTCCCGAAGGATTGCTGCAGAAGGTACGGACGCGTGTACCCACGGAGGTATTGAAGATGAATTTGCCCTCGTACAGATGCTCATTGATCTCCCGCATTACCACATCCGAGGTCTCAACACGCACCCCGACATCGACCTGGTTATTGTACATTTTGAGCCTGCGCTTCTTCAGCACCTCTGTCAGCCAGGCCGAGCCGTCCCGTCCCGGAGCGATCATCACCAGATCAGCTTCATGACTCTCCCCGTTCTTCAGCGTAATGCCTGTAATACGGTGTGTTCCGTTCTCTTTGACGGTAACGATATCTTCTACTTCTGTCTTGTATAACATATCAATGCGTGTCCGCAGATATTCATAGATCGATTTCAGAATCTCCAGGTTCTGCTCGGTTCCGAGGTGGCGGACCTGCGCCCGCAGCAGCTTCAGCCCAGCGGCATATCCCCGCTGCTCGATACCGCGAATGCTCTCCGTAGTCGGATCGGTAATGACCGGGGTTGCCCCGTGCTCCAGGTTGATTCCATCTACATATTCAATCAGCTCCATCACCTTGGAAGGAGGCAGATAATCCGTCATCCAGCCGCCGAATTCGGTGGTAATGTTGAATTTGCCGTCACTGTACGCACCAGCGCCGCCGAAGCCCGCAGTAATGGAGCAGGCCGGCAGACACCCGGCGAATTCCTTGCGGCCGGAGGCGGGCGGACAGAGCTTGATTTTCTCCTCCAGGATCGGGCAGTTGCGGCGGTAGATATCATGTCCCTTGTCCACCAGCAGCACCTTCAGCTCAGGGGCCTTCAGTGTTAATTCATAACAGGCGAATATTCCAGCCGGACCGGCTCCAACAACAATTACATCATATTTACTCATATCTTCTCTGTTCCTCCCAAGGTGAAACGGCTTCGGCCTGCGGTTGACAGGGTCCGCAAAGCGTCTCTGCAGTATATTAGTCCACTTAACCAAGCAGCACACAACAGCACACAAAAAACCCGGCCTCTTCATAGGTATGCAAAATGCACCCTATTCGTAGCCAGGAATTTACGGTCCCCTGTAGAAACCCCCAAACCTTATCATTGAGGATATACGAACAACTTCACCCGTTATTACGGGGCAATTGGAATTTTACCGAATAAATCCGAATGTGTCAATGATGAATGGCATGAATAGTTCGTGTTTATAGCATTATGCAGAATCGCGTACCCAGATAACCTAACAAACACCTCACAAACACGAACGTTATTTCAGACCTATTCCCAGTCATAAGACCTAGAAGGAGAAACAAGAACATTGTCGAATATATAAGTACATAGCCACTGGAAATGAGGAACATCTTATGCAGATCCCGCCCCCTACTCCTCGCCAAATGTATTGGAACCGCGTCCTCCTCAATACCTTTTGGATGGCGCTTTTTGTTTATATGGCAAGCCAGCTATATGTTTACTTATCCATGTGGGGCCACCGGCCCGAGTTGTCCGACAAGCCATATCTCATTAGGCATATCTGGATTCCAGATGCTATTCTGTTCGCCCTGCTGCTGATTCTGGAGGCTGTTCATAAATACAAGCCGCTGTTATCCGAATTCTCAATTATTCTTGGAAGCCACCTGTGCGGTATCGTGTTCATCCTGAATCTTAGTTCCGAATATCATGTGAAGCCGCTGATTATGCTGCTTCCGCTGCTGGTATCCATGATCTATCTGAAGGAGAATTATCTGAGGGCTTCCTCTGTGATCTGCCTGATCTACATCATCATACTATTTCTGAACACCCCTATTACCGATTACACGCTACGCATCCAGAACATCATTATCACCCTGGTCTTAGCCGGAACCTCTCTGGCCGGCTTCGGTGTCATTGCACGGGGCAAAGATCTTATGCGCTCGCTGGAGAATTCGTTGAAGTCAGAGCAAGAGCTGCGCATCCAGAATATTATTATGGACCGGCTGTCCAAGATCGACCCGCTGACCGACCTGTACAACCATAAGACCTTTCATGAGTACCTGGGCTGGCTGATTGACCATCAGCAGAGCAATCCTTTTCCGATGCAGCTGGCGGTTATTGATATCGACAATTTCAAAAAGGTCAATGACCGGTACGGGCACTGGGTCGGAGACATCGTTCTCCGGCAGGTCGCCGCTGTCATGCTCCGGCATATCGGCTCGGATGATTTCGCAGCGCGGTACGGCGGGGAGGAATTCGTGATTATTCTGACATCCAAGACATTAGAGGATTCGGGCCGCATTATGGAGAATATCCTCGCAGGAATTGCAAGCCTTCCGATCAGCGAAATGGACAATGAATCGGTTACCGTGAGCATCGGAATGCATGAATATAACGGCGGGGAGTCCAAGAGCTCTATCTTTCAGCAGGCGGACGACGCCCTGTACGAGGCCAAGAAAACCGGTAAGAACAGAATCGTCATTCTGTAAGGCTCTCCATCCTATATCCCAAACAAGCGGGTCCACCGTGCATAGCAACCTATGCCGGGGACCCGCTTGTCATCTGAACCTGTTCTGATATCTATTCCAGCTCCTCCGCCCCATACCGTCTCTGCGGAACGAGCAGCTCCATGACCTGGCGCTGCGGCACCGGCCGGCTGATCAGATAACCCTGCACTTTATCGCAATGAGCTTCTCTAAGGAAAGCCCATTGGCTGGCATCCTCCACACCCTCGGCTACTACATCCAGGCCCATCTTATGGCCCAGGATAATAATCGTCTGCACAAAAGATTCGCTAAAGGCCTTATCGGCCAAGGAATCAATGAAGACTTTATCCATCTTGAGCGTAGAGATCGGCAGCTGCTGCAGATAACTAAGGGAGGAATACCCCGTCCCGAAATCATCCAGGGCAATTCGTATCCCCCGGGACTGCAGGAACTCCAGCTTGCTGACCGTACTCCCGAACGACTCCATGAAGATAGACTCTGTGATTTCAAGCTCCAGACTGGATGCCACAAGGCCGCTCTCCTCCAGACTGTCCAGCACAATCTCTACGAAATCATCCTGCAGGAGCTGAATGATGGAGATGTTCACCGATATTTTGTAAGGAATGCCGGTCCGCTGATGGATGCTGTTCATGAACTTGCAGGCCTCCCGCAGCACCCATTCGCCGATATAGATAATCAGCCGGGAATCCTCGGCAATCTTGATGAAGGAGAGCGGGGAGACAAAGCCGAGGACCGGACTGTTCCAGCGGATCAGAGCCTCGAAGCCTGAGATCAGCCCGGTCTCCATCTGTACCTGCGGCTGATAATGCAGCTCAAATTCGTTATTATTCATTGCACTGCGCAGATGCTTCTCAATATTCATCCGGTCATTGAAGGCGGTATGCATCGATTTATCATATACGACATAGGTGCTTTTCCCCTCTTCCTTGGCCCGGTACATCGCTACATCGGCGTTCTTCAGAATCTCTTCCGTCGTCTCGCCGTCTTCCGGGTAGAAGGAGATCCCGATACTGGAGGACACATACAGATTGCTCTCACCAATAAGAAAAGACTTGCGGAACGCACGCATAATATCCTCGGCCAGATTAAGCACATCCACCCGGCTCTCAATATCCTTGAGGAAAATCACAAATTCATCTCCGCCCAGCCGCGACAGCAGATCCTCCTCACGCACTACAGACTGGAGCCGTTCGCTGGCCTTGCGGATCAGAATATCACCGGACTTGTGTCCAAGCGTGTCATTGATGTATTTGAAATTATCCATATCTACGAAAAGCAGCGCCGCACTGCCTCCCGTCCGGCGGAAATAACTCTCCATCGTCTCCAGCAGACTGAGCCGGTTCGGAAGATTGCTGAGCGAATCCATATACGCCAGGCGATGCATATTCTTCTGATTCTCCAGCAGCATATCATATTGTCCTACAATCTCCTGCTGGGTCGCTGTAAGCTGCTCATAAGTCGCCTCCAGCTCCTGGTAGCTGTTATTCAGCTTGAATTCTGCCTGCTTGCGCTTGCTGATATCGATCAGGGAACCGAGGAACAGGACGATCTGATCCTTCGGGTCAACGATTGCCTTGCCCCGCACCTCGAACCAGATGTACTCCCCCTGCCCTGTTCTCATCCGGTATTCGGTTTCATAGATCGGGGTCAATCCGGTAAGATGCTCCTGCCTGGCCTTGCGCGCAGATTCCTGATCATCCGGGTGAATAATGCTGAGCACGCCTCCCTCGAAGGAGTTGATCTCCGCCTCAGTATATCCCATTACCTCGTACCACCGGTCCGAGAGCTTGTAGAAGCCGCTGTCCCAGTCCAGCTCCCACATGTACGCACCAGAGCCTTCCGAGGCCAGGCGGAACCGCCGTTCGCTGACCCCCAGCTTATTGAACTGATCCTGCAGCTCTACCTCTGTGGCCGCCAGCTCCTCATATGTAGACTCCAGCTCCTCGTAGCTAAGCTGCAGCTTAAGCTCATTCTGCTTGCGTTCATCGATATCGATGCCGACCAGCACGAAGATATCCTCCGCCTGCTCATCCATCCCCTTAATGAGGGCTGTGCGGACGGAGAAATAATGCGCACCCGGAGAGTGGCCCGGAAGTCTCAGCTCGACATTGGTCACATAATCCCGGGCTGCTGCTCTGGCAAGGAGATCTCTAAGCACAGCGGCTCCGGCTTCGAGGCCGGGCAGCTCATCTATGCTTACACCCAGCACCTCCTTCTCCTTCAACCCGGTCATTCTCTCGGCATATTTATTGAAGCGAACGCTCCGTTTGTCCCCGTGAACAGCCCATACAATCACCCCGGTATTCTCGATCACGTCCTTGAAGAATTCCTGTTCGGAATGAATCGTACGGCGCAGCCGCCGGATATACATCCGGAGCAGGACGGCACCGAATACCAGCAGAAGGGTCCCGATGGAGAATACGGTAAAAATCCGGTTACGCATCTTTTCATTATAATGGTCGGAATGCACGAAGAAATACTGCTGGTACAGCTCTTCGAAGGCACCGGAGCTTACCAGACGCTCTAGCCTTGCATTGACGTAGGACACCAGCTCCGGTTTGGACTTGCTGATGCCGTAGGCCACATCCTGCGGATACAAATTGCTCATTTTGCGGATAATATTACCGGTTAAGCCCTGTTCTACAATCAGATAATCGACAACCCCCTGATTCTCGAACAGCAGGTCGATCTCCCCCTGACGCAGAGCGTCCACCGCATCCGGTACGGTTGCATATTCTATGTATTCTGATGGCGGGATACCCGCCTCGTTCTGCAGGATGGTCTCTGCATATTGTCCTTTGCCAACACCGATCTTGTACTTACGGAGTGTGTCCAGCGTCACCTCACCCTGGAGTCCCTGACGCGAATAGACAGAAATATAGCTTTTTAACACGGGTTTCGAGAAAAGAATGTCCTGCTTCCTCTCCTCGCTGACAGCCATTAGCCCGGTAGTATCAATCCCGTCTTCACTCAGCCGCCGGTACGTCTGCTCCCAGTTCCCGGTGCTGTAATGGACAAGATATTCGTTCTTCTCAAAGATCATACTTGTCAGGTCAATATCGAAGCCCGTCAGATAACCATTCTGTATGTACTTATAAGGTGGATACTCCAGTTCTGCCTGGTACTTAATTTCCTGTCTTTCGGCATAAGCGGCAGCGGGGTGTGCAAGCATGAGCACAATGCTAATTAGAAGCAACAATTTACACCGCTTCATCGCAATTCTCCTTTATCCCAAGTAAGATCGGCATAACTATGTATACAAGCTTATTCGACAAAATATGGTAGGGTTCCTGCTCCTTTTTTCTCATTTCCGATAAATTGTGCACATCCTGCGGTTTCATATCCTTAACTCTTTAGTGCATCATCTTAGATTTAATCAAAAACTTTAGATTTGTATTGCTTTTTGCGGTTAAAGTGTGGATAATAACAGTAACGGTTGATAATGATTATCATTATTGGATGTACAACATTCATTATTTTCTATATTTGAGCTAAAAGGAGACTGAACACCCATGAACGCAGCCACTACCCGGACCGCCCTGCAGGTTGACGATTACCTGGACCTGCTCAATCTTGCTGTGAAGGTCGGAGATATGAAATGGCAGAAAGAAATCAAGTCCCGGTTGCAGTATATCCTGTGCCTACAGACCAGATAGCCCATTTCATACAGAAATAGATGAATATAGCTTACTTCTTACACAGCCGCATCCCTTACCGGGGTGCGGTTTTTGTACGTTTATTCCGCCAATTCCGGGGTACCTGCATCTACGGGGCTTAGAATGTGTAATGATATAGTATAATGATCAGCATACTACAATGAACAATAGCCTATAGATCGGAGTGTGTCAGCTTGAGAAAAAACCTCACCCTCGCCTTGGTCCTGATATTATCCCTGCTATGGATTCCGGGGGTCTATGCTGCGAATGTTCCCGCACAGCAGGGAGTGATTACGGATGAAGCCCGGCTGCTGTCTGCCCAAGAAGCAGAGAGCCTTGCCCGGATTGCTACTACAGACCGGTACACCTTCCATGTCTTAACCGTTGATTCGGTAGCCGAGAGCGACATGTCCAGTTATGCTGCGGATGTATATGATACCTGGGGGCTGAAGTCCCGGGACATTCTGCTCCTGATCGCTTATGAAGATCAGCTGACTGAGATCAGCTTCATTAACCCCGGGCTGCAGGATGCGCTCGATGCCTGGTCCAGACAACAGGGCGGAGCTGAGGGCAGCGCAGCCATTAACAAGGTGCTGGAGAAATATTTTAATCCTTATGCCAAAATCGGAGATATCCCTGAAGGCATACGTTCTGTGATACAGCAGCTGCAAGCCATTGGCAGCAGCGGACCGAGCAGTAATACCGGCAGCGGTGCGGCAGGCGGTGCTGCCGCAGGGACCGCAGGAGCTGCCTCCGGCGCTAACGGTAGCGGCAGCAGATTCCCTCTCCTGCCGGTCGCAGGCGGCCTTGTCTTGGCCGCGCTGCTGGTATTGCTGCTGTATGTACTAATTACCGGACTGCGCCGCCGCAAGGGACTATCCGCACAGCGTGAGCAGCTCGCTGACCTGCTGGTACGGGCGAACCGCGCCCTGGAGTCCCTTCAGCCTTTCCAGGGGATTGTGCAGGGCAAGACCGGGGAGATGGTCGAGGGCATCTCGAAGCGTCTGACCTCCCGGCTGGTCGAAATCTCTGCATTGCAGACCGCCGGGCAAGCCCCATTGCCGCCGTTCTACCGCTTGTCTGCGCTTAAGGCGGCGGCAGAGCAGCTTCAGCAGACAGAGGGGGAATTCCGTGCCTCCCTGGAGGAAGAGGAGAAGAATATCGCAGTCGTCAGCGATGCCGACCGGAACGTCAAGCAGCAGATCACCGAGCTGAAGCAGGCTGCCCCGGAGCTTGAGGAGCAGCGGCAGCAAGCGGCCCTGGGGACGGGCTATACGCTGGAGGAGATTGCCCAAGATCTTCAGGAGCTGGCCGAAGAGACGGCCAAGGCAGATCAACTGGAGCTGTTCGACCCCATTGCTGCCCAGGAGATTACTGCACAAGCGAAGAAGCGGCAGCAGCAGATTGAGCAGGATGTGCAGGATGTGGGGACCTTTGACGACAAGCTGAAAGCCTTCCCCGGTGTCCTTGCGGCTGCACGTAGCCGGATTACCGGGCTGATCGACCAGAACTCTCTGCACAATATGAAGGTTAAGCCTTACGACAGCCTGGACCAGGCCTCCGCTGCCGCCAGTTCCATGGAAGCGCCGCTGCACAGCGGCGATATGGACGAAGTGCGCCGGATTGGCGCTGACATGGATGCCCTTCTGACTGAAGCCGTGGCTATGACGGAACGCCAGGCTATGATCCGGCAGAATAACCTCAGGGATCTGGAGACGGTACGCAGCACATGGGCAACACTAAGCCAACGGCGGAATGAATTGCAGAGCCGGCTTGCCGGGGCGAAAAACCGGTTCGCCCGGCAGCACCTGGACGCTCTGGAGAAGCTGCTGGAAGAGGCCGGCGGCGCACTGCGGCAAGGCGCGGCAGAAGTGCCGCAGCTCGAGACCTGGACCAGCGATGCACGCGGAGAGTATGACAATGCCCGCAGCGGGCTGGACCGGCTGCTTACCTTGCAGGATGAGACGGCAAACAGCATGAGTAGCATCAGCAGCAGTCTGGACGCTCTGGAGGAGCGCCTGAACAGCCTGAACAGGCTGTTCACGGAGGGGCAGAGCCGGGTGGATGCCGCCTACAATCTGCTGCACAGCAGAGGAATTGCCTCGCAGAACCGCTTCCAGCTGTCCCTGCTGCCGGAGTATACCGAGCTGGAGCAGCGTCTGGCCTCGGGTCCCTACGATCTGGATCAGCTGGAGGAGACAGGACGCTCCTATGCTTCGCAGATCGCTTCCTTCGTAGAGGAAGCGAACCGGCTCGTCCGCCAGAAGGAAGAGGCCGAACGCGCAGCCAGAATGGCCATGCTGCGGGAGCAGCAGCGCCGGGAACAAGCCCGTAGACGCAATTCCGGCCCGCCAGGCGGAGGATTCGGCGGCGGGCTTGGCGGTGGCGGACGCTCTTCCGGCGGCTCTTCTTGGGGGGGCGGCGGTGGCGGCGGACGTTCCTCCGGCGGCTCTTCGTTTGGCGGCGGCAAATCCGGCCGAAGCTCCGGCGGCTCCAAGTGGTAGCAGGGGGCACGGACACAAACAAAAAGACTTCAGCCAGGGTTAATGGCTGAAGTCTTCTTTTATTCATGATCATTCTTCTTGAAATTGAAGTATCCCCATGAGACAGGACTCAGCCATTGATCAGCCGCGCATGAATCAGCATACGGTACAATAACACAGCTGTCTCTGCACGGGTTAAGGCCTTGCCTGGACGAAGCTCGTCTTCATACCCTTGCACTAGTCCCCCTGCAATAGCTATACGGATCGCCTCATCAGCCCAGCTCCCAATTTCACCGCTGTCCACGTAGACTGACAAATCGACAGTCTTCCCCGCAGAATCTGTAACCGAGGCCGCATTGGTCATCTGCAAGGCCCGGATTATCGTAACGATCGCTTCTTGCCGTGTTACCGCTTGATGCGGTTTAAAGGTCCCGTCGGCGAAGCCATCCATAATTCCATATGCCTGGACAGATTCTACGGCTCCGCTGTACCAGCCGGACTCTGCTACATCGCGGAAACCCAGATGACCTTCGGCTTCCGGCAGACCCAGCGCTCTGGCAAGCAGTGCAGCAAGCTCGGCCCGCGTAATCGCCGCCTCGGGGGCGAATCTTGTTCCGTCTATCCCCTGAACGATCATTCTGCTGTTCATGTTGCTGATTTCTTTTGCAGCCCAGTGACCCTCCAAATCTATAAATGCCGGTGTCTTAGCGACCAGTATATACGCGCTGTTCGTAAGGCTGTGAATCACCGCCGCCCGCCGCCCGTCCACTTCGACGAATGCTGTAGATACCGGACGCGCACCCAGCTTTTGATCCCAGACCATGACAGTGGATGCTGCCAGGACATCCTTGGGCAAGTAGATGACCCGTTCCACGTAATGGTTGAAGCTGGAAATTTCTTGCCTGACCCCCTGACGCACCACATGCACTTCGAAATATATCGGGGCCGCAACCAGCTGGAACCCGCCCTGATCGGCCGCTTCCTTCAATCCGGCAAGCGCTTCACTGTCCCCGCGCTCGATTGTAATTTGAACCTCAGTCTCGTCTGTGAAGTCCGGCAGCTGATGTACGATTTCAGCCAAAGGCAAACGGTACTGCCCGTTCCGGGTCTTCAGTGTAATTGCCCCTACCTGCTTGTCCATGAACGAAATCGCACTGCCCGGTAGCCGAAGCGTCAGCTTGTCCGCCTCTTCTTCAATGGCAATCGTAAGAGCCTCCTCCGGCTTAAGGGACAGCGAATCCAGAACGTTCTTGAGTGAGCCTGTATCTATCCGTACAGCAATCGCCTTTATTTTGTCCGCACTCATTTCAAATGAAGCCATTCCAGATACCCCTTTATCATTAATCCGAATCATTATTGAACGGTTCTGCGGCGGCTGACTTGGAGTAACCGCAGGCGATGACGAATGGTTTGTGCCTGAATCGACAGCCGGCTCTGCTGGCGCAGCTGAACGAATCACAGTCAGGATGTATGTGCGGATAGTATAGTCTTGCGCTGTGACTGTTACCTCAAACCGGTTCTCACCGATTGCAAGCGGGTATTCCCCGGTGGTCAAGTTAGGGCTGATCTGCGATCCGTTTACTTGAAGGGCCGACAGCTCCTCTGCAGCAGTAATCCGCATCTTCAATGCATATACAGCGTGATCTGCTTTTACCGTATAGTTTGCTACCCCCGGCTTAAAATCAAATCCGACTTGCCCTCCCAAACCTGTGAGCTCCCAGGCTATTAAGTCTGCGTTACTGCTCAGAGGGACAATGTTGCTGATCTCAATATTGCTGACATTCGCGTTCCCCGCCACGTCTGCCACGTATACGGAATAAACTCCATTCTCTTGCACGGCAAAATGATCAGTGATCTCTGTACCTGCTGCAGCGAAATAGGCGATATCTCTACTGCCTGCGGCCCACTTCACCGCAGAGATTTGGTTGAACTCACCATACACAGACGCTGATACGGTAACTTTTACACTTCCGTAAGTTGCGCTAGGAGGGTCAGCCTCCAGTATAATGCGCGGCGGCTGATCATACGTAAAGCTGATGCTCACCGTCTGAAGCAGCGCCAGGCCACTAGCTTCTTCTTTGACCATATAAGTAACCTTCTCGGCGGCTGTGTTACTTACTGAAAAAGCAGTAAGGCCCTCGGCATCCGTCGTGCCATATACATTCTGAATCACAGACTGCCCGCTGTTCGCCTCAAGCATGAGCTGCTTCCCGGCAATCGGGTGTTCATAGTCATCCTGCAATCGCACGATGATCTCAGCTGAGCTCTGTCCGTCTGCCCGTACCACCAGATCACTGGCGGTAACTGTAGAGTGAAGCATACTGAACTCACCGGATATGAACTGGACGGAAGCTGTAGCGTCAAGCATGGTCCCCCCGGCACTGGCGCTAATCAACGCGCCTCCTATTACCGTTGGAGCCGTCAGCTTCGCGCTATACGTGCCGTCCTGGTTGTCCGTCACGGGACCAACCGTTCCCGACGTCGCGCTAACCGCTACTGCTGCTCCGCCGCTCCTCAGCGCGTTGCCCTGCGCGTCCCGCAGCTTCATCGTCACCGTCGTCTGGCTGCTGCCGTCGGCAGTCAGCGTGGTGTCCGTCACTTCCAGTGTGCTCTTCGCTGCGGAGGCTGCGCCCGGTACGAACGCTACTGTTGCACTTTTGGGCAGTTCTGCGCCAGCTACGCTCGCGCTCACCACTGCACTGCCCACGCTTGCCGGCGCCGTCAGCTTCGCGCTATACGTGCCGTCCTGGTTGTCCGTCACGGGACCAACCGTTCCCGACGTCGCGCTAACCGCTACTGCTGCTCCGCCGCTCCTCAGCGCGTTGCCCTGCGCGTCCCGCAGCTTCACTGTCACCGTCGTCTGGCTGCTGCCATCGGCGGTTAGCGTGGTGTCCGCCACCTCCAGCGTGCTCTTCGCTGCGGAGGCTGCGCCCGGCACGAACGTTACTGTTGCACTTTTGGGCAGTTCTGCGCCAGCTACGCTCGCGCTCACCACTGCACTGCCCACGCTCGCCGGCGCTGTTAGCTTCGCGCTATACGTGCCGTCCTGGTTGTCCGTCACGGGACCCACCGTTCCCGCTGTCGCGCTAATCGCTACCGCCGCGCCGCCGCTCGTCAGCGCATTACCCTGCGCGTCCCGAAGCTTCACTGTCACCGTCGTCTGGCTGCTGCCGTCAGCGGTCAATACAGTGTCCGCTACCTCAAGCGTGCTCTTCGCTGCGGAGGCTACGCCCGGTACGAACACTACCGTTGCACTTGTCGTTAACGCAACGCCATTTACGCTCGCGCTCACCACCCCGCTGCCTGTGCTTGCCGGCGCCGTCAAGGTCGCGCTATACGTGCCGCCCCGGTTATCCGTCACGGGACCCACCGTTCCCGCTGTCGCGCTAATCGCTACCGCCGCGCCGCCGCTCGTCAGCGCGTTGCCCTGCGCGTCCCGCAGCTTCATCGTCACCGTCGTCTGGCTGCTGCCGTCGGCAGTCAGCCTGGTGTCCGTCACTTCCAGTGTGCTCTTCGCTGCGGAGGCTGCGCCCGGCACGAACATTACTGTTGCACTTGTCGTTAACTGAACACCTTCCACCGTGGCACTCACTACAGTGCTGCCTACGCTCGCCGGCGCTGTTAGCTTCGCGCTAAACGTGCCGTCCTGGTTGTCCGTCACCGGACCCACCGTTCCCTTTGTAGCGCTGATCGCTACCGCCGCTCCGCCGCTCGTCAGCGCGTTGCCCTGCGCGTCCCGCAGCTTCACCATCACCGTCGTCTGGCTGCTCCCGTCGGCGGTCAACGCGGTGTCCGCCACCTCCAGCGTGCTCTTCGCTGCGGACGGCGCTCCCGGCACGAACGCTACCGTTACACTTGTCGTTAGCGCCGCGCCATTTACGCTCGCGCTCACCACCCCGCTACCTGCACTCGTCGGCGCCGTTAGCTTCGCGCTATACGTGCCGTCCTGGTTGTCCGTCACTGCGCCAACCGTCCCCGACGTCGCGCTAATCGCTACCGCCGCTCCGCCGCTCGTCAGCGCGTTACCCTGCGCGTCCCGCAGCTTCACTGTCACCGTCGTCTGGCTACTGCCGTCGGCGGTCAACGCAGTGTCCGTCACCTCCAGCGTGCTTTTCGCCGGGGATGCAAGCCCAGGTACAAACTGTACATCCACCTTCAAGAGTATCGGTCTCCCAAGCACTTTGGCACTTATCACCCCGCTGCCTACACTCGTCGGCGCCGTCAATATCGCGTAATACGTGCCGTCCTGATTGTTCCTCGGCCCACTAATACTTCCCTTCGTCGTGTCGAAACCTACTACCTCATAGCCTTGCGTCAGCAGATTACCCTGCGCGTCCCGCAGCTTCACCGTCACCGTCGTCTGGCTGCTGCCGTCGGCGGTCAGTACTGTGTCCGCTACCTCTATCGTGCTCTTCGCAAGGAATGGTTCTCCCGGTACGAATGCTACCGTTACACTTGTTGTTAGCGCCGCGCCATTTACGCTCGCGCTCACCACCCCGCTGCCTGCGCTCGTCGGCGCCGTTAGCTTCGCGCTATACGTACCGTCCCGGTTGTCCGTCACCACGCCAACCGTTCCCGCCGTCGCGCTGATTGTTACCGCCGCTCCGCCGCTGGTCAGCGCGTTGCCCTGCGCATCCCACAGCCTCACCGTTACCATCGTCTGGCTGCTGCCGTCGGCTACAAGACTGGAATGCGTACTGAAAATCTGACTGTTGCCCGGAGATACCGAATAATCCGCAACCATGTATGTCCGGAACGAAAAATCATAATTAGTTGCCGGGGAGGATCCCCGGGGATATGGATTGCCGCTGCTTGAATACCACCCAATGCCAGCTTCTAAACCTCCGACATCCGTGGTTACTACCATCCGATACATTTTATCCTTTTGCAAATAAGGATCTGCTGCAGAGAAGTCAATAGCCGTCCAACCCGATGCACTGTCAGTCACGAGTCGCCCTGTCGCCAAGGGTGTAGAAAGATCTCCTTCCTTATAAATTTTTACATTAATGGATCCAAGTGCGCCTCTGCTGTCAAAGATGTTGAGCGCGATCCTGCTAAGGTTCCCTGTTATTGCCGGTGTAAAGGTCTGGTACCTAGAATTATCAGAATTCACCCAGATGTTTCCGGTTGTTGCACTCTGCTCTTGATCCAGGACCGCTGTACTTTCAGCGCTAGCCTCTCTATATGGCACTCCTCCCGCAACCATCACTACGGTCAGAAGGATAGCCATCCACCGTTTCCCTCTGTTCCAGACTTTCATCTCAATCCCCCATTTGTATTCCTGCATTATGCGATGAACTCATTAGCTCACGAAATACGTGTACATTCCAACCCCTGCGGCCACCAAAGTAAAAAAGCCAAAATACCATTTGGTGAACCGTAGACTCGTTCCGGTACCTTCCCACCAGATCTTGACAAAGACGACGATTCCGAGGATTAATATACTTACAAAAGCGATGAGTGCGTTCTCCATTTAATGTATCCCCCTACCTCCTTAAGTTTGATGCAGCGAACAAGAAGAACCTGTTTCGCCGTCTAGTAAGCCGCAGACCTATATTTCTTCAATTTCAAGATAGAGCAAATGCTTGAAATTCTCTATACCTATAAAGGAGTATCCTCTAGAATATAGGATAGAAATCACCAGTACGCATACAGTAGGGGTGTTAATAAAATGGAAGAAGTTCAGTATACTCAAGGGATTACGCTCAGGGCATTGATGAACGGGCAGCCCTGCCTGGAGCCGGAGCTGTTTCTGCACCTGGCCCGGGCTATTGCCGCCGAGGCCGGGAAGCTGCATCAGGAGCAGCTTCTCCATCTTGATCTGCGGCCGGAACATATTGTTGTATACTCCGATGAGCAAACGGTTGAAATAACAGCTTCCGGCTCTGCCGTGTCCCGCTCGCCAGAAGGGTATATCCATCCTCCCGGCTACAGCCTCCCTGCAGCAGGTCTGCCTTATTGCTCACCGGAGAACACCGGCAGGATGCACAGAACGATAGACGAGCGCAGTGACCTCTATTCGTTAGGGATTATTTTCTATGAAATGCTTGCAGGCAGACTTCCTTTTCAGGCTGAAGATTCACTCGAATGGGTATATATGCACTTGGCCCAAAGTCCTCCCCCCCTTGCACATACAAGAGCCGATCTGCCTGAGGGGCTGGAATCCATCATCATGAAGCTGCTCAGCAAGAATCCGGATAAGCGCTATCCGAGTACTCATGTGCTGATCTCGGACCTGGATACCCTTGGACTAGTCCAGGACAGAATCCTTACACAAACACGTTATCACGGGAGAACGCATGAGCTTGCTACTCTGACGCAAGCCTTCTATTCCGCTTGTCTCGGCTCCACGGAAATGGTGTACATATCCGGAGAAGCCGGAATCGGCAAAACCAGCCTGATGGAGCAAATGTTCCAGAACCAGCAGCATGCCCGGCAGTTCTTTTATATCACCGGTAAGTTCGAGCAAATCTCCAGTCAAAGTCCCTATCACCCGATTATCCAGGCCTTTCGCGGACTTCTGCGGCATCTGCTGGGAGAGCGCAGGGACACGTCCGAATTCTGGGCGGAGCGGCTGCGGAATGCCTTGGGCTCAAGTGCCCACATCATTACTGCGATGATACCGGAAGCTGCACGGATATTGGGGGACTTGCCGGAGGCCGAGACACTGCCGGCCAGTGAATCCAAGAAACGGTTTATCTATGTCTTCCGCAAGTTTGTGCAGGCCCTGGCTTCCAGCGAGCATCCGCTCGTTCTGTTTATTGATGATCTGCAATGGGCGAATGACTCTTCGCTTCAGCTGATCCATGAATTGTTGTGTGATCCGGAATGCCAGTATCTGATGTTCGTCTGTGCCTACCGGCATAACGAGACGGACCTTGGCAGGCTCCCAGGATATGAACCGGATGGCACGGTCACCGATCAGGCACTTGTTCATCACCTTCATCTGGCTCCGCTGAGCCTTGCGCAGATGAATCCGATTGTGATGGAAGCCTTGAACAGTCCGGCCGATACAGCACTTGCTTTGACCGAACTGTTGTATCCCTCTTCAGGAGGCAATCCATTTCATTTCAAGCAAATCCTCCGCCGGCTTCAAGATGACAGCATTCTGCGCTACAGTCCCGAGCAGCGTCGCTGGCAATGGAATCTGGGACAGATTATAGAGCAGACTCCCAGCTATGCCGTCAAGGATCTGCTGGAGCATAGACTGCACCGTCTCCCAGAGGATGCGCGGCAGTTGCTCGCCATTGCCGCCTGTATCGGAAGTGTGCTTCAAGCGCAGGATATTGTGCATATCGCCGGGCAGACCCACTCTGAGCGCAGCGACGCCTGGTCGATCCTTGAAGCCGAAGGCATGATGATTTCGTGCGGCGACGGCCAATTCCGGTTTGCCCACGACAATATTCAGAAGCTGATCTATAGCAGAATAGACGATGAGGCAAGGCATAACCTCCATCTCAGGATTGGCAGGTTCCTGCTTGAAAGAGACGGCGCCTGGATAGCGCATGCCTTTGATGCAGTCAATCAGCTGAACCTGGGCTCGGCGGGAATAACAGACCCGCGAGAGATCTTGCAGCTGGTGCGCCTCAATCTGGAGGCGGGAATAAGGGCCAAAACCTCCTCCGCTTACGACATCGCGCTGGAGTATTTCGCCCAAGGACTGGAGCTGCTGCCGGCAAAGGATTGGGAGAACGAGTTCGACCTTTGTTTCGAATTGTATATACATAAAGCAGAATGCGAATATTTATGCGGAAATATCAGACAATCCGAACTGGAGCTTGATGCTCTGCTGCAGCATGCCCGCAATCCGGTTGAACGCAGCCGGATTCAGTTAATCCGGATCATGCAGTACATCAACCAGGGCAGATATCTGGAAGGCACTGCGCTTGGACTCAGCAGTCTGCGGGAGCATCGCATTATGATCTCTCCCCGGCCCGGCAAAGTCATGCTGTTGATGGAGAGTATGAAGCTTGAGCTCCTGCTGAACGGCCGGTATGACCGCCTCGCGCATTTGAAGGAAATGTCGGACCCTGAACGGATTGCTGCTATGAATCTGCTTTTTGCCGTGGTGCCTTCAACCTTTTTCACCAACAAGAAGGTGTATTTCCTGTTGGTGTGCCGTGCCATCCAGCTCTCGCTCACATACGGGAACACGCCTGCTTCTGCAGCCGTCTACTCGGCATATGGTATGATTCTGGGCAATACACCGGGCAAAGCCCGCAAAGGTTATAATATCGGCGAGGTAGGGCTGGAGCTCTCGGATCGTTATAATATTCCTTCCATTAAAAGCAAGACCTACACCGTATTTGGCGGCGTTCTGTGCCAATTTGCCGGAAATTCACGTGAAGGGGAGGCCTATCTGGCGAAAGCGCTGCGCCATGGCCTGGATGCGGGGGATTATGTGTTTGCCAGCTATGCCATAGGCGCGCATATCAACGCCTTGTACTCAAGAGCACCGCTGGGGGAATTCGCGCGGACACTGGCCGAGTATGCCGTAGTGCTTGATACCACCAAAGACGAGTTCGTGAAGAAGAACATTCAGCTGTTCCAGCAATGGATTCTGGCACTGCAAGGCCGGTCGGCTGAACCCGATTCCTTCAGCGGAGCTGGCTTCAGGGAAGAGCTGTTTTTGGAGGAAATCCGTAGGGAAGAGACCTCGTCCACCACTTTATTTCAATACTGTACCTACAAAACGCAGCTATGCTGGCTGCTGGGCCGTTACGATCAGGCGCTACAGTGGGCGAGGAAGGCTCGTGTACATGAGGCGTATGCCACCCATTTGCCCCATTTGCCTGAATGCTTGATGTACGAAGCTCTCTCTCTGATGTCCATGCCTGTACACTGGCGCAAATCTGCACCTGAACACCGCCGTCTGCGGCGCATTCTGCGCCGCTTCAGACAATGGTCATTGGCCAGTCCGGTCAATTTCCAGTCCAGATATGATCTGCTGCAAGCCGAATTCGCCCGGGTATCCGGGCAGCTTCCAAGAGCTGAGGAGATGTATGACCGTGCGATCCGCGAGGCCAGGGAATATGAGGAGGTGCAGATCACCGCTCTTACCGGTGAACTGGCTGCCAGATATTACTGGAGTTGCGGCAAAAGCACCACGGCGTTGTTCTATTTAGAGACGGCTGCCGGGGGCTACAGCGACTGGGAGGTGCTGATCAAGGTGTCCCAGATAGAAGAGCTGCGCCTCCAATGGCAGGCTGCAGTCGATCCGGCACCTGTCCCTGCATCGACAGCCATTAGCCAGGGAAATCCCCGTCAGAGCGCGGAACCCTTACATTCAGTCCAGAAAGAGGCGCATGCTGTGGAACCGATGGATTTGGCTGCAATCCTTCAAACCTCCCAGGCCATCACAAATCCGCTGGATATAGACACTGTGCTCAGAGAGATGATGAGTACGCTGATGAAATATGCCGGGGCAAGCAAAGGCTCACTGCTGACAGGCAATCAGGATACCCTGTACATTCAAACCTATGCGGATTCTGAGAACCCTGCGGTCTCGTCACCTGCCGAAATGACAGACAGCATTCTTTTGCCGGAAGGGATTATTCGGTATGTGTACCGTACACAGGAGGAGGTGCATTATACCGGCGGAAGCGACAGCTGGTTGATTCATAACCCCTACATGGCCTACCACCGGCCCGGTTCTGCCTTGTGTATTCCCGTAACGGTACACGGTATGATGCTTGGCGTCCTCTACCTGGAGAACAAGCTGACCAGCGGCATCTTCGCGGATGAACATAAGGCGGTTCTGCTGGCACTGGCCTCCCGCGCCCTGCTTATGTGTGTGCTGCAGAGTTCGGGCGAGACTCCGGGTTCACAAATAGAGCAGACCGAGGCGCTGCTGCCCCTGCCTGCCCTGCTGGATGAACCGCTCACAGAGCGTGAATTGGAGGTTCTTACCTTGCTGGCAGCAGGATTATCGAACAAAGAAATTGCCGACCAGCTGATCATCGCCATAAGTACCGTTAAAGTGCATGTCAAGAATATTTTTGCCAAGCTCAAGGTCAACCGCCGCACCAAAGCTATCGCCCAGGCCCAGGAGCTGAAGCTGCTAGGGTAGCGCTCCAGCTCTCCCTGCTGCCGAGTATGCCCCTTATACTGGAACATATCTGACAGCTCACTATAATATCCCCCAGTTCCCTAATTCCGAGCTGCGGACGCACAACAGCGATCCCCCGGTAACCGGAGAATCGCTGTTGTGTCATGTTATTGCCGTTCAGTGAGACTCATCCTCCAGAAACGGCTTGTTCACATAGTAATACATCACGCCCATTAGCACGCCGCCACCGATCAGATTGCCTAATGTGACCGGGACGAGATTATGCACCACGCCTCCCCAGGAGATCGTACCAGGGTGGTCCAGGACGAGAGCAATCGCGAAGGTACACATGTTGGCAATACTATGCTCGTACCCCGAGATGAAGAAGCAGAACACGAACAGGACCATGGCGAACATTTTGGCACCGTCGTTCTTCATTGACATCGGGACGAAGAAGGCCAGACAGACGAGCCAGTTACAGAGAATCGCCCGGAAGAACAGCTGCATCGCCGGTGCTTCCATCTTATGGGCCACCACATTCAGCAGGAACCCGTTGACAGAGGAATCATAGAACAATCCGGTCAGAAAAATAAGCAGCGCAAACGCCGTAGCCCCAAGAATGTTGCCCAGATAGCTGACGACCCACATCCGCACAACCTCAGTCCATGCCAGCTTGCGCCTCAGTGCCGCATAGGTGTAATAAAAAGTGTCCCCGGTAAATAAATCTCCTCCACCGTAGGAAATCAGGATGATGGCTGCGCCGAAGGTGATCGCAGCCATCGGATAGGTCATCGGCGATTGTTCCATATAGAAGAAGTTGCCGGTCTTAAAGGCTACGATCACGCCGAATCCGATAAACATGCTGGCGAGCATGGCCCTGGCAATGTACCGCCATACGCTTTGCCGGAAGATCTTCTGTTTCTTAAGTGCAAGCTTCTCTACCTGCAGCAGTGCCTCGTTCTCCATTTGACCCTCCGTATTCACTTTATATTTTCAGTGGTGCCGGAAGACTGATGTACAGCCTCCAGCTATTATACCCAATAAACCACTGGAAATTGCTTGAATCACAGAGCATCAATAATTTATGAATCCGCACACTCCCCGCACCCTTGTTACAGGCTGTTATCCTCCCGATCATTCAGGCTGGCAATCGCCTCCGCCTTCTCACTGCTGGCTACGACGATAAGCACCACGATCAAGCATCCCAGAATCATCCCGCTTATCCCCTCTTTCTCCACAGGTCGCCTTAGTGACAACGTATGTGGGGGGCGAAGACAATATGAATGAGTGCACAACAAAAAAGCCCGCCGAATCCATATCAGCAGGCTTGGTGCATTATTCAAGTTATTTTACCGGCCCAGAATCAAACTCTTAGTTCAAAAAGCTGCTCAGGCCGTTCTCCGCCTGCTTCAACGCCTGCGGCTGTGAACCCTCATTCAGCCCGAGCCGGTTGTTCAGCTGGGTGTTGATGGTGGTCATTTTGGACGTATAATCCTGACAGCTCTCGATGATCCGCCGGTTGGACTGCTCTGAGGTATCCAGGGCGCTGAGCAAGTCGCCAATAGCCTGATTCACGGCTTCCAGCGACATGGACGGCTTGGAGAGCAGCTCCGTTGTCTTCTCGGTCGTCGTGCGCAGCAGCCGTGCATTCTCCTTGAACTGGTCCTCGATGGTCTTGTTGGTGGCTTCGACCGCATTGATGACATTCTCCTGATCGGCCAGGGACATGGCAATCATCGCCGAGACGGTGATCAGATTAGAGGTCTTATCGATCGCGTTGTTTACGGAATCGATCAGCTTGTCATTATTGTCATTGATGATATCCGTTGCCGCAATCGCCTGATTGTAGAGCAGAATCATCTCGGTCATCGACTGAATCCGCACCATGACCTTGCGCAGCCCCCGCTCCAGATACGCTTTGCGGAATTCATTCTCGGGCTTGGCGATCTCCACCTCGAACAGCTCCTTCAGCTTATTGCCGAAGGCGATCTTGGTCTGGAGGTTATAGATCTCCTCCATGGAGGTGCGCTTCAACTGGCGCATGTTAACGATACTCTCTTCCAGCGTATCCCGGCCGTCACGCAGACCGGTGATAATGGCATCAATGTTGGTGCGGACCGACTGATATTTGTATACATAATTTTTAAGCGGGCTTTTGCGCAGCATTTTGCCGAAGAAGCTGACATTCTTGCTCTGCTGAAGGGTCTCGCACTCACCCCGCAGCTTCATAATCATATTGGGCACTTCCACCCGCTTGCCGCTCATCAGGTCATTGACGGGGCGGTCCAGCAGCTTCAGCGTCTGGCCTGCCTTCTCCTGCGTCTTCACCCCAAGCTTCCCGATATCGTCCATCAGGGAATCCAGTGCCACCGTGTCAGTCTTGGCTACCTGCTCAATTAACTGGGAAGCCTCCTGGACTACCTTCTGCTCATCTTCTTTTCTAAGCTCAATTAACTGCGTGGACATGGCTATCCTCCTCCTATAATTCGGAACTGCTGTAGCGCTGATGAATCAGTTCCGCCTTGGTCTGAAGTTCCATCAGGTCTTTGTGCTCGATTGTCGACGCAATATCGGAAATTTTGGCATCGACATCACGCAGACCGTTCAGCAGCATTCTCCGGTTTCTTGTCTTGGCTTCGCCCCCCAGGCGCAGGAACGGATTGATTACTCCATTAAGGTCCTTCAGCACCAGCCTGCGGACGGTATGGTTAATCTCGCCGTTGCCCAGCTCCTGCAGCAGCGGAATGACGCGCTGCAGCCTGGCGAACAGCGCCAGCGACTTCTCGACAATCTCATTGTCCAGCGTATCCTTCTGCCCTTCGGAGATGATCATATCCTCCAGGATGCCCAGATACTCCACCACCGGAGCGAACTCCGCTCCGATCTGTATGTCCTCCCTGTGTCCGGCACCCGAATGGGCCGGGGAGGCCTGTCCCGCAGCAGCAGGAGAGGCAGCGGCAGCAGACGAAGCCTGCGGCGCGGCGGACGATGCCGCCGGAATCACCTTCGGCTCCTGTCCGGCAGGAATCACCTCTACCGGAAGATTCACTCTGGTGCGCCTGAGCTCCGGCACCGCAAGTGCTGCCCCGATTACCGGGAGCAGCAGCGAGACCAGCTCAGGCAGGAAGCCGCTGGTCAGTACGGCTACAACATAACCGGCACCGGCATACGCCAGTACTTTGAATTTAGCTTGCATTCCTTCTCACCTCTTATGAGCGTGAATGCTACACGCTCAATTCACGGAATCCGTAATGACGGATTCTCCGTTTATTCTCATGATCAGCGGCTGCTCGACATGGCTGGCCAGGACATTATGCTCGAACGATGCAGGCAGAACCTCGCCGCCGAGCGCGCTTTTGACAGCCAGATATGGGAAGTTAATTCCGGACAGACAGGAGATATGCAGGCCGCCAGACATCCGCGGGTTAATCTCCAGCAGCTTGGGGACGCCACCGCTGTATTTCATCTGGATATTGAAATTGAACGGAATCCGGTACGTCTCAGCCACCCTGCGGGCCACCCCCGCAAGCTCCGGGATATACTCCATCAACCGCAGGCGGCCGCCTGCCTTCCGGCGGGGAACTGCGGCCAGCAGCCTGCCCTTCTCATCCGACAAGCAATCAATACTATATTCATATCCCTCCAGCAGCTCCATCACCATCAGGTTAGGGAAGCTCCCGGCTTCATCAAGGATACGGTAAGCTTCCTCGAAGGAGATCAGCGGAGTTACGTGGCCGAACAGCTCCTCCACGGGACTGCGGTCATTATCTATAATCCGGAATCCGAGTCCGCCCTCCGTCTCGGTAGGCTTGAAGCAGACCTTGTGTCCTTTGGCTGCGAGATCTTCATAAGCTTCCCTGAACTGCTGCGCATTACTAACCACATGATAATCAGGAATTGTCATAATCCCGGTGGTCTTCACGCTCTCATAGAACTTGCCTTTGTCCATGATCATCTCCAGCAGATCCAGATCACGGCAGACCAGCACCTTCGTCCCGATCTCATCGAACAGCGAGGCATGCAGCGCGATATCGAGCATATGCAGCCGGGGGATGAAGATATCAATCTCGTTCCGGCGGCAAAAATCAACACAGAACTGCACGTATTCAATGCCTTCGAGCGCCGGCTCGGTTCCGGCTACATCCGCGCCTTGCAGCGACATATGGTGGATATCCGGGTGGGTGGCGAAGATTTGCACCGGAATCCCGTCTTCGTTGCTCCGGATGAGATTCATATAGTGATAGGCAACAGAGAACCAGCGGTTGAAATATATATTTACCTTTTTCATGGTGGCGGTCCAACTCCCAATGCTGTCGAATGTGTATAGATCCTGTGAACATACTGCATAATCTCATCCGCGGCAAATACCCCCGGCCGCTTAGTAAACGGATACTCTAAGTGTACTAAACCCGCCTGCTGCTCGGCAAATATTTCTCCGTGGCAGGGAGCTATGGCATAATCGGCGGCGGCGAGCAGGCTCTTGTCCAGAAGGGAATCGCCTGAAGCGACCATCGGCTCCGAATGCACGGTGCGGCGGACATGAAGAATGGCATCGCTTTTGTTCACCGCCTCCGGCACGATATAGAGCTTGCGCCCCTGCAGGGATACTCTCCAGCCAAGCTCGCCCAGCCGTTGAGACATCCGGGCAATCTCCTCAAGCGGCAGCGAATCCCGGTGAACCACGAACGTAAAGAACAGCTCATCGCAATACCGCCGGCTAATGATCCATTCTTCCTGAACAACAGCACGCACGATGCTTTCGGCTTCTTCCGCCGCAGCGGAGCCGCGTTCCACCGCTCTGCCGACAGCCGTCCGCCAATCCTGGTCCACTATCCCGTTCACAAGAATATTGCCGCCATTGCTGGTGATAGCATAATCCGGAATGACCGTCTCCTGGAACAGGTTAATCCGCCGGTACTGGGCAATCGTACGTGTAGTCACCGGCATGAAGACAATTTTCGCAACCAGTTCTATCAGTGTAGCCAGAGCCTGCTGTGAGATATACGATACCGTCCTGCCGTCAACGACCTCTGCCGGAACCAGACCGGGGGTATCCTCAGGAACGCCTATCGCACTAAGAGAGTAGATCAGCGTGCGGTCCAGATCGCTGGCGTAGATCATTCACTCTCCCCTTTCAGCGGCTTGATGATTCCGCAGCAGGAGTAGGTCAGCCCGGGATAGACCTCTACCGGCACGCCCCGGTCCTCAGCCAGCAACAGAATATGCCGCAGGTTGGGATTGTCCAGCCTGTCAACGAGGATTCTCCAGGGCACTCTCCGCAGCAGCACACGTGTTGTCTCCCCCACCCCAGGCTTCACCAGATTGATATTATCGATGCCGAAGGTATCCTGAATACTGCGGATATCGGCCAGCCCCTGCCAGGTAATCTCCGGTGGATGCTCCAGCATCTCCGTAGCCTGAGCAAGGGCCCCTGCCGCTACTTCAGCGAAATATGGGGTAATCGCTTCAACGAATACGTTGGACAGATCACTGTCCAGCCATTCCTTGTAGAATTTGGCCCCGTGGAATTCCTCTGGCCCGATCAGATCATCACGGAGCACCGTACGGCTCATCAGGCCGGATACCGTGGAGTTCAGGCAGGCGCTTGGAATCAGATAATCCTCCCGGGTGCCGTAGGTTCCCGAGCAGTGCCCGGGATCAGCAAGTACCGCCAGATCATCATTTAGCGTAATGCCATATTTCTTATGCATACTCTCACAGGCCTCTATCAGCACCTGCCGGATGGCCCCCTTACCGGTCCAGCCATCGATGAATTGCAGTTCGGCATCCCTTCCATGCTGCTGCAGCATATAGAGCACCGCATTCTCATCAATCCCCTTGCCGCGGATAATCGAGATGCTGTAATGCGGAAGATCTGCTCCATATTTCTCAAGAATATAACGTTTGATCAATACCCCGATCGGAGTGCCCGCTCTCGCCAGGGAGACCAGCACGGTATTCGCCGTTCCCCGCCGGGCAACAATCATCTCGGACACCACAGCTACAGCCAGCGCAACCTTCTTCGCAGTCTGCTGCAGCGTCTCATGAAACAATTCGATATACTGCTCTGTCGGCTGGTACTCCACCGGAAGCATCTCCGAATAATGCACGCCGGACTGGATCGCTTCCTCCCGCTCGGCTGTTCCCCGCTCCAGGGATACATTGCTTAGATCCTTGAGCAGGAAGGTAACGTCGGAAGCAGGATAGCTGCCCAGTGCCACCGGAGGGGATATTGTTCTATTGTGAATGGCTTCGATATCTATTCCCTTCATAGCCCTGAGCCTCCCGTATCTGGTTCTGGGCTGAGCACAACAAGATGTACCTTATTGCCCGCCAGCCTCTGTAAAATATCCGTCATCGGTGCAATCCGCTGCCGGGGCACCTCGCGTTCCAGCAGGACGAAGATATCGTCATACTGGCCGGGGTCCACATTATAGATGAAATTCGTGATCTCCGTGTCGCCTGCGGACGGATAGGCTGCGGCGCTGTGCACGCCGTAATCCGCACGCCGCTCGGGATGGATCGGACTGCGGGTTGAGGACTGGTACAGCACGCCCTCTCCCATCTCTGCAGCGATCCGCATCGGCAGATACATGAACTCGCCTACGCCCAACACCAGGGTACGTCCGCCTTCCCGCAGCCCTCGGAGCTGCCTGGCCACGCGGCTTACACCTGCATCTATCCGCGCATTATCCGCAGACTCCAGGCCGAAGCGGCCGCTGTGCTTCAGATAAGGCGATGGATTGATAACGCCCTGCCCATCCGCCGAGGTTACCGGAAGCCGCTCTAAGCCGTCGAATGCATAAGTAGTTACAAGCTCTGCGCCTGTGGTAGCAGCGGCTCCGTTACCGGCTGCAGGCTGCAGCAGCGGAACCCCCTCAACCTTGATGCTTCCTTGCAGCAGGGATAGAGCTTGTATGCGTATCCCCAGCTCCAGCTCCAGATCACGGTACGCCTGGATATTAGCTTCACTCCGCCAGTCCAAGAGAGAAGCCACTACATACTCCCTGCGCGGAAATTTGGACTGGATGTCCCGGATCGTATTAATCGCCGTATTACCGGTCGTAATCTCGTCATCCACTAATACAATCGGCTCTGTCCCCGATAACAGCCCGGCATTCAGGGCATAGCAGAGATGATCTACGGCGTGGGAATGCTCCTCTTCAAAGGTCACCACCGATTCCAGCTCAGGAATCAGCTCACGCGTGGTATGAATATAGGACGCACCGCCGGCGAATGCATTATACATGCTGTGGCCCAGGGCGGTAGCGGTTTCGGCGAACCCGATAAACAGAACCGGCTCAGGCAGAGCCAGGCGCGCAGCAAGCAGCGCATGATAAGCTTCTTCCGCATACTCAGGATGGATCAGGCCATGAACGGCCTGGTTCATCAGCGGTTCCATCATCTCCCGGTCAGCGGTATCCGCGCTCATCTCCAGATACAGGAGCAAGGCGAGTGCCGCTCCGCTAAGCAGCGGGGTATAGGGCCCTACGGGAATATGCTTGCCAAGCACTTTGCTGACGAACAGGAAGGAGCGCTTCTTATTGATTCGTGCAGCCATGGAGAACAAGGAATCCACAGGCATATGAAAAGGATTCGAGGTTTCTGTTACCGTAACCCGCAGATTCTCGACGATATTAAACGTGTGTGTATTCGTTCTCGGGTAGTAATCCGACAAAATGCTGTTGTTCATGTAACACCCCGTATATTTGAGATCGTAATAAAATTCGTCTGGCCCAGTTCAAATGAGGCTTGATTTCATTCATTTTGTTATAGTATTCACTCTTGAACACGCCGCGGCTGCCATCGTTGCTGTCTACAATACTTAAGGCATCCACATACTCTTCATGCATTACGGTATACATCGCCTGCACGGGTCTGAGGTGGGAGGGGTGGATAATGGTTTTGCCCACAATACCGTTCTCCTTGTCCAGAATTACTTCCCGGATCAGTCCGTCCATCGAGCTTGAAATGAAGCTGTTGCGCATCTCGCGGCCATGCTTGCCATAAGTATCCTCGAAGGGCGTCTCCCGCAGCTGCGGGCGGAGGACCCGGTGTCCTTTGCTGGCAAAATACTCCCACACAGGCCCAGAGATGACGTATCCTTCCTCCACACGGCCAAAGACGTTAATAATATCCGACATGCAGTCACGGATCGGCGTCAGGTCATAAATACTGATATCCGGGCTGCGCCGCAGTCCGAACAGACTGGAGAAGTCCGTCGCTCCAATCCGGACATTCAGTACATACTCGCGGTATTGCCCCAGCAGATCGCGGACCCCAAGCAAAGTATCCATCCGGCTCTCCCGGTAGATGATCGGTGCATTCTCCAGAATCGGCATCCCGTACAGCACCGGAGCGGAATAGCTGCGTGTGTCATTGTAATCGGCAATGGCCTCGAAATAATCCGTACCGTTCTCTACGGAGAATTTGGGGAAGACGAAGCCGGTCAGCATGGTGATTAATGATCCCAGCCGAAAGATCAGATCCCGCAGCTGTGCAGGGTTACGTACGCGGATGAACAGCAGCGGAAGACTGCCGCGCTGGTCCGGCTCATTCTCCGCATAAGCGGACAGAAATGCCAGATGC
The DNA here is from genome assembly GCF_038002805.1 of Paenibacillus sp. FSL H3-0333. Classification (NCBI taxonomy): domain Bacteria; kingdom Bacillati; phylum Bacillota; class Bacilli; order Caryophanales; family Paenibacillaceae; genus Paenibacillus; species Paenibacillus sp. FSL H3-0333. Next base: position 145,423 of record NZ_JBBODG010000001.1, read on the forward strand.
CTGACGATGGATTCTTCGGCATAATCCACTTCACCGTCCCCGATGGCATCCTCCAAATCTATGATTACCGTGATAAGCCCCGAGGCTCTCAGCTTAATAATATCTTCGGCAACACTGGCACGGGTGGCCGGCATATAAAGGGCTGCTCCGACGGCATAAGCCAGTAAATCCTTACGGGTAGTATGATCAAATGAAACCGGCGGAACATGGAATAATGAGGCTTCCTGTTCTTGTGTGAGGTAATCGAAATATCTCAAGGCCCTTCCCCCTTAATGTTGTGCCAGCACAATCCAAATGGCCTTTGGCTGCGAGCAGAACCAGCTATGCCGTCCTCTCGGGGACGGTATCCGGCTTGCTTAGAACCCAAGCAAAGGCCATGCTATAAACCTGTTACGATTACCCGAAAGGCGTGCCGGAGTCCACCCTTCCCGTGAACCCCGCGCCTTCCTGCACAGCTATAAAGGATAAAGAGATGAAGCAGCACGCACAACCATCAGGCCTTGTGGTTCTCAGCCTTCTTGCGTTTGCTTGCGCTGTACACGATAGTACCTGCAAACACCGCAATTAGAATACCGAAGAAAATTACATGCGGCAATTCATAGCCGAAGGCTCCGGCAAGCATTTTACCGGCAATCAGTGCAATAAGCAGGAATGCTGTCTGTTCCAATTCAGGATATCTGGCAATCAGCTTGAGGAACACCTGTGCCACTCCGCGCATCATCAGCACGCCGAGAATACCGCCCAGGAAGAGTACCCATACTTCACTGCTAAGACCAAATGCGGCTACCACGCTATCAATACTGAAGGCAATATCCATTAATTCAACGAGGAGTACCGTCTTCCAGAAGGAGGCGCCTTTATTCTTAATCTCTCCCTCTTCTCCGCTGCCCTTGAACAACCCTTTGTAAGCAATGTAGAAGAGATACAAGGCTCCAAGCACCTTCACCAGCGTGAATTTGACGAGATAGGTCCCCAGCCCAATCGCCAGGAATCTGAATACATAAGCACCGATAATACCGTAGAACAACGCCTTACGCTGCTGTTCCTTCGGCAGGTGCTTAACCATGACCGCCAGTACAAGCGCGTTATCAGCGGACAGCAGACCCTCCAGCAGAATCAAGCTTCCGATTATCCCCCAGCTGACAGGGTCGGAGAGCGTTCCTGCAATATCACTCCATGAGAAGAAATGCCCGTAATTCTCACCGATACTCCTAAAAAAATCACTGAACCAGTCCATTCCACTTGCGCCTCCGGTAATATCAAATTATTTGCTTCCCGCTACCCAGCGAAGCCCCCAGCCATAAGCCTCATCCATCTCCCGGTGACCGCTGAAATATTGCACGAGCCGTTCAATACTGAAGGTCTCGTTATCCACATTCCGGATCAGCGCGATGGCGCACATGCCTTTACGGTTGTTATGCTCGTCCAGATTAACGATAATATCCGGTCCTCCATCCTGCTTCAGGGTAACCACTCCATCCGCCTCAGACCAGTTGGTAACTCCTTTGTAAATAAAGGCAAACACCAGAATCCGTTCAATCTGGGCGACCTTACTTCCGTTTATACGCAGATTCTCGCCAGATGTTACGGAGCCGGTCCGATCATCTCCATCGAGCATGATGTACGGCGGCTGCTGGAGGTTGCCGAACGCATTGCCCAGTGCCTGCACCACGCCTTTGCTGCCATTCTTCAGCTCATACAGACAGGCCAAGTCGAGATCTACCCCGCCCTTGTTACGGCTGAACAGCCCTCCGCCCTGCTTCTGGTTCCAGTTCAGGTTAATGAGCAGCTCACCCAGACCGGAGGCGGATTTCTTCAGGTTAATCGAATCGCCCTTCTTCTTAAGCTCAATCTTCTTCAGATTGAGATTCAGCGCCGGTGCGGGAGCAGCCTCCTGCTTAGGGGGTGCCGGTGCCGGCGGTGGCGGAATCACAATATTCGGTCTGGATGACTCTGCGCGGGGCGGCGGCACTTGAAGCGGCGGGCGTCCCGGCGGAGGCGTCTGTTCAGGCGGCTTCGGTGCCGGTGCAGGCTCGTCCTCTACTTCTATGCCATAGTTGCCGCAGAGCGCCTTAAGCCCGCCCGAGAAGCCCGCAACAATCGCACTGTATTTCCATTCTTCACCATGTCTATATAATTCTCCAACTACAACAGCCGTTTCCACAGAGAACTGATTTCCAAGGTTACACCGCAGAAGCTGCGCACCTGTCGCCTGATTCACGATCCGGCACTCCGCTTCACTCATTTGTCCGAACATCTGCTTGCGGTTTTCTCCGTCATACAGAGTAAGCGTGAAGGCAATCTTCACTATGTTTGCCGGAATCCGCTCCAGCGAGACCTCGAACTGCTTCAGTCCGCCCGAAGCCGTACCCGGCACATCCTTATAAGTGATATATGGAGTAGACGGGTTATTGTAAAAGATCAGATCGTCGTCACTGCCGACTTTACCGCCAGCTCCAAGCAGGAATGCGGAAGCATCAATATCCATGGAAGACGGAGCTTTCCACCCGATCTCAACCGTAATGCTGCGGAGCCCCGGGTTCCCTTTGGTCAGGTCTGCTTTCTGTCCTTTGACTACTTCTGTATTCATTCTTACGCCACCTTTATACATGGATAAGAGCGCAACTTATCAGATTTTGTGTATAAAAAGGGCAGGATCGATGATGATCCCGCCTTTGAAGCTCTTATTGCGCGTCCAGCCCGTAGTTTTTGCATAATGCACTTAGTCCGCCGGCGAAGCCGCTGCCGATCGCCTGGAATTTCCAGTCCGCCCCCTGGCGGTAGAATTCACAGAAGACCACAGCCGTCTCGGTGGAGAAATCCTCGCCCAGATCGAACCGCAGAATCTCACGGTCACTGGATGCATCCACTACGCGGACGAAAGCGTTGGAGACTTGTCCGAAGTTCTGTGCCCGGGCCTCATAATCATAGATCGTGACCGTAATCCCGATCCGCTGAATATTGGCAGGCACCAGACTGAAGTCTACGACGATCTGCTCATCATCCCCGTCGCCTTCACCTGTGCGATTGTCCCCTGTATGGGTTACAGAGCCTGTACCGCCGCTCGGGTTGTTATAGAATACAAAGTCATTTTCGCTTTTGGCTTTGCCGTCCTCATGCAGCAGGAATGCTGATGCATCAAGGTCGAAATCCTTGCCGCCGCTGTACTTGTTTGTATCCCAGCCCAGTCCTACAACTACCTTGGTCAGACCCGGATTAGTCTTGGTAAGATCAATCCGCTGTCCTTTGGAAAGACTGATCGTCACTGTCAAAAACCCTCTTTCCTTACAGATTTAATTCCCGTAATGTCAGAGCCTTATTGCAGGCCGTAATCACGGGTCAAGCCGGCCAGACCGTCCTTGTAGCCGCTGCCAATCGCGTTGAATTTCCATTCTGCGCCGTTACGGTACAATTCACCTACAACTACGCCTGTTTCAACGGAGAAATCTTCACCCAGGTCAAAGCGGATCAGCTCTTCACTGTTCGCATCGTTGACGATACGCACATAAGAACGGGAGACCTGTCCGAAGTTCTGGCTTCTGGATTCTGCTTCATAGATGGTAATGGTGAAGGCAATCTTGTCCACATCTGCAGGAACATTAAGCAAATCGACTTGAACCTGCTCATCGTCTCCGTCGCCTTCCCCGGTACGGTTATCGCCGGTGTGTACGACAGAAGCGTTCTCGTTCTGCTTGTTGTTGAAGAAGATGAAGTTGGTTTCTTTATCTACTTTACCGCTGGCATTCGTCAGGAACACGGAAACGTCAAGGTCAAAGTCCTTACCGCCGTCGTATTTATTCGTATCCCATCCTAGGCCGACTGTAATTTTGGACAAGCCTGGATTCGTTTTGGTTAAATCAATTTTTTGTCCCTTGGATAAGTTAATAGCCATGAATAGAGCCCTCTTTTCTCAAATTGGATTTAGATATAGCGTTCTGCCAGCTGATTGATATGCGCGGCGTGGGCCGCTTCACCGATGGCTGCGAATTTCCACTCTTCGCCATGACGGTACAGCTCGCCGCAGATCAGTGCCGTGAAGCCTGTATAATTCTCTGTCAGATTAAACTTAACCAATTCTGCATTCCCTGCCGCATTAATAATGCGGATATACGCAGATTTGATCATTCCGAAATCCTGCTTGCGGTTCACCGCATCGTAGATGTTAACTACAACAAGGACCTTATGGACATCGGCAGGAATCTGCTTCAGATTCACCATGATCTGTTCGTCGTCCCCGTCGCCCTCACCCGTCAGATTATCCCCCGAGTGGACTACAGAGTTATTCGCATTCTGTTTGTTGTGAAAGCAGACAAGGTTCAGCTTGTTCGTCAGCTTGCCGTTCTCATTCAGCAGCAACGCTGAAGCATCGCAGTCAACATTCGCCTGTTTTTTAACCCCAAAGAATCCTCTTGCCGGTTCGGCAGGGTCCCAGCCCAGTCCTACGATTACGTTAGACAGTCCGGCATTGCCTTTGGTTAAATCGATCTTCTGACCTTTTACCAGATTAATTCCAGCCAACTTGAAGTACCTCCGTTTCCAGATAGAAGTGTGCTTGCGGGTGTTACATCAGTGATACGGCGATGAATCGCCTAAAGTTTCAGTAATTAGCAAATGAAATCCAGCCTGTAATTACAGGCTGAATTCGCTTGGGCTGAGTCCCAGTACGCTGCAGATATTCCGCACAACTGCCTTCTCATGCTCGTCGAAGTCACCGTCTGCTGCACCAATCGCCGAGCATACGCCCACGATTAAGCGTCCAACCTCCGGTTTGCCGTTGAACTTCCCGATAGCCTTCAGCGCTTCCTGCTTACCGATCTCCGGCGAGAATTCGAAGTTGCTTACATAGTAATTGAACTGGGCAATGACGTCCCTCATGTCAAATACCTTGAGTTCATTGCTGAGATTCATATATCCCGCCATCTTGTTCTTCTCAGCTTCCTCAATCTTGCCGTCAGCAGCAGCGACCAGCGCGCAGCCCGCCACCACCGCGTTCATAAAGTCTTTATTTTTAAATTTCTTCACTTGATCCGTCAGTCCGTTTTTGGTGGTATTCAGCCAATTCTTGAATGTGCTCATCGTATTCTCCTTCTATCATTATGGAATTATGACCAGCAGAAAGCCTATGCCGTCTTATTAAGCACCCTATCCTTTTCTGCCGGAAATATAAGGATAAATCATTATGCAGAACCGCTGTCATCCTTATACTTTAAAAAAAGATATCTCCGAGCCTCCTCCCCGCCACCCTGGGCAGCTATTCACGCTTGGACTTATTGCCTATTTCTTACTCTTCTAATATAACCGATTAAATAACAATATTCTACTTTGGGCGATTCTTACAGCACCTTGGACAGAAACTCCCGTGTACGCTCATGCGACGGGCTGCCAAACAACTGCTCCGGCGCACCCTGTTCGACTATGGCCCCTTGCTCCATAAAAAGCACCCGGTCCCCCACTTCACGGGCGAAGCCCATCTCATGGGTCACCACAACCATAGTCATCCCCTCAAGGGCCAGCTCCTTCATTACGGCCAGCACCTCGCCCACCATCTCGGGGTCCAGGGCCGAGGTCGGCTCGTCGAACAGCATGATCTTCGGCTCCATCGCCAGCGCCCGGGCAATCGCCACCCGCTGGGCCTGACCGCCGGAGAGCGAGGCAGGATACATCTCCGCCTTCTCACTGAGGCCCACCTTCTGCAGCAGCTCCACAGCCTTCTGCCTCGCTTGATCCTCCGTCCATTTCCGCACCTTCATCGGGGCCAGCATGATGTTCTCGATCACTGTGCGGTGCGGAAACAGATTGAACTGCTGAAAAACCATCCCCACCTCAGTACGGATATCGTTAATCCTTGTGCTCTTGGCCATCAAGGAAGTGCCTTCAATGATAATATTGCCCTTTTGCGGCTGCTCCAGCAGATTAAGGCAGCGCAGAAAGGTCGATTTGCCCGAGCCCGAAGGCCCGATGACGACCACAACCTCCCGGCTGTGAATGTCGACGCTGATATCCGTCAGTACCTGATGGGCACCGAATGATTTGTGCAGATGCTTGACTGAAATAACCGGTTCCATAGGGGTTACACCTTCCGTTCGATATAATTAAGCAGCTTGCTGAGGGAGTAGGTCAGGATGAAATAGATCAGTGCAGCGGTCAGATAAGGCTCCCAGATCCGCAGGTATTGGCCTTTCATGGTATTGCTCCAGTACATAATCTCAGGGGCGGCAATCAGCGCCAGCAGCGAGGAATCCTTAACAAGTACGATGAATTCATTCCCGAAGGCGGGAACCATCCGTTTGATGGCCTGGGGCAGAATAATGAAGCGCATCGCCTGCTGCCGGGTCATTCCAAGGGATAGGGCCGCTTCCCGCTGACCGGGGTCGATGGACTGGATACCGGCGCGGAAGATCTCCGCAGAATAGGCAGCGGAATTGAGCGACAGCGCCACAAATGCGCTCATCAGCGCGTAGGTTTTGCCGTAGAACAACGGGATCAGCCCGAAGTGGACGATCAGAATCTGCACATAGAGCGGCGTACCCCGGAAGAGGTTAATATACGCGTGAAACGGCCAGCGGAAATACCATCTGGGCGCCATTTTGCCGAAGCCGATCACCAGTCCTAGCAGGGAACCGCACAGAATGGAGACCAGCGATACGCCGATGGTGAACAGGGTCCCTTTTAGCAGAACCGGTAAATAATGAATGATGATGTCGAATCTGAAATCCATAGAATTCTTCCCTTCTCTTCTGCTTGTGGCTTGCTCAAAAAAAGAAGCACGCGCAATAGCAATCATTACGCATGCTTAGTTGTTGCCGGTTCTTAGGCTACTTCGCGTTCATAAGCGCCGCCGTGTCCGGCTCTTCGCCGAACCATTCCTTGTAGATCTCCGCATATTTGCCGTTCTCGATGACCTTCTTGATCGCCGGGTCCAGCTTCGCCTTCCATTCACTGCCCTTAGGATACAGAATGCCGTAGTACTCGGAGCCGAAATTCTCCTTGTCGATAATGCCTGTCAGCTTCTCCTTCGGATTGTTCTTGATGTATTCGTTCACGATGGCGATATCCGCGACCACCGCATCCGCTCCGCCGCCGTTCAGCTCCATCAGCGCTACCGCATTGCTGTCGAACCGCTTCAGATTGCCGTTGTCAACGCCCATAATGCCGCTCATCAGCTCATCCGCTGTGGTGGCTGCCTGAACCGCAACCTTCTTCCCCTTCAGGTCCAGGGCGGATTTGATGTCGCTGCCTTCCTTCACCATGATCATGTTCGTAGATTCGAAATAAGGGATAGAGTAGTCATAGGTTTCCTTGCGCTCATCTGTAATTGATACCGAGGATACACCCGCCTGATATTCAGTGCCCTGCTTCACACTGGTCAGCATGGTATCCCAGCCTGTGTTGGTGACCGTGTAATCAATGCCGGCCTCCGCCATCACGGCCTTAATGAAATCAATGTCAAAGCCCTTGATCGTATCGGTATCCATATACTCCATTGGTGCATAGCTCGCATCGGTAGCGATTTTGAGGCTTTTCCCGTCCGCACTGCCGCCTTTCGCATCATTACCAGAGCTACAACCCGCCATTGCCAAGACCAGGAGTGCCACCATACCTGACATCGCCCATTTTTTTCGGATTCCCATTCTCCAATCCCCCTACTTATTTGTAAAATAACTTAAGGAGATTTTATCAGATTAAAGTAGTGATGACAATTAACTTTATCCTTTTGTGTAATGTAATATGACATTATTATCGATATATTGTAACATCTCATGCAAAAAAGCAGCCAGAATGCCCCGGAGAGAGCTCCGGCAGCATTCTGGCTGCTTAATGAGTGGTCTATACATATTAGCGCATAAGTTAGAAGGTCAGATCGCCATCATAGGAAGCAATCATCCGGTACAGCTCCGGACGGCGGTCACGGAAGATCCCCCATTCAATCCGGCCGACCTCAAGGGCATCCAGATCAAATTCGCTGACCAGCACCGTCTGCTCATCCCGTCCGGCTTCGACAATCTTGTTGCCCTGCGGACCAGCGATGAACGACGAGCCGTAGAAATCAATGCTGGAATCCTCGTCAGTCTCCTTCCCGATCCGGTTGGAGGCCACGACAGGAATCAGGTTAGCGGCAGCATGACCCAGCATGCAGGTCTGCCAGTGATCCTTGGAATCGATTGACCCGTCCTGCGGCTCTGAGCCGATCGCTGTAGGGTAGAACAGAATCTCCGCACCCATCAGGCTCATCACCCGGGCAGCTTCCGGGTACCATTGGTCCCAACATACGCCGACTCCGATTTTGGCATAGCGGGTATTCCACACCTTGAAGCCGGTATCGCCCGGGTTGAAGTAGAATTTCTCTTCATAGCCCGGACCGTCAGGAATATGGCTCTTGCGGTATTTGCCCATCACGGTTCCGTCCGCATCAATGACCGCCAGCGAGTTGTACCGCGCATAATTCTTCTTCTCATAAAAGCTGATCGGCAGCACCACCGCAAGCTCCTTGGCGATAGCCTTGAAGTGGTTCACCGCCTTGTTCTGCTCAAGCTCTGTAGCATAGGCGTAGTAATCCGACTTCTCCTTCTGGCAGAAATACGGCGTCTCGAAGAGCTCCTGCAGCAGAATAATCTGCGCACCCTGGGCGGCTGCCTCTCTTACCAGTGTCTCCGCCTTGCGGATATTCTCATCAATGTCGCCGGAACAGCTCATTTGCGTCGCGGCTACTTTTACTTGTCTCATGGTTGTTCCTCCTTGGTTGAACTTATAACACTTAGAACTCAAAGCTGGTCGTCGCTGCGGTGAACATTTGGACTTCCGGTCGCTGCCCGTCCCCAGATTTCTTGATTTAATCCGCTCTTCGCGGTTGAAATCCGGTGACAGCTGATGCTTCCGAAGCGAGCTTTCCTACGGAAAGCTTTCAGGCGATCGCTAACGCTCCTACAGTTCCAAATTTCCCCTCCGCTTCTTTTCGCTTTTCGTTAAGCTCCAGCCACCGCAGGCATCTGCTGGGTGGTGCAATGCACGTTCCCGCCTTCGCCGATCACGGCCATTCCGTTCACGGTCCGAATGCGGCGGTCTGGGAACAATCCGGCCAGCGTCTCTTCAGCCAGCTTGTCCGTCTCAGCCGCCGTACCGCCGAAGACCGGCAGAATAATGCCGCCGTTCACAAAATAAAAGTTCAGATAACTCAGCGTCAGGCGGCTGCCCTCGAAGTCTACGCGGGGCGGCTGCTGAATGCGGACAATCTCCAGCTTCCGGCCTTTGGCATCAACCGTCTGCTCCAGGATGCGCAGATTCTCCTGCGTAATCGCATAGTTCTCATCCTGCGGGTCCTCGCAGACCTGGATAATCACCTTGCCCGGGGCCGCGAAGCAGGCAATGTTATCGACATGCCCGTCCGTCTCATCCCCGCTGAGGCCGCGCTTCAGCCAGATGATGGACTCGGTCCCGGTATATTGCTTGACATATGCAGCAATCTCCTCGCGGCTTAAGCCCGGATTGCGGTTGGTGTTGAGCAGGCATTCCTCGGTGGTCAGCAGCGTGCCTTCACCGTCCGTATGAATCGAGCCGCCCTCCATCACCAGCGGAGCATCGAACGCATTGACCTCCAGGTGCTTCAGAATCTGCGGAGCTACCTCATCATCAAGATCCCAAGGCGAGTATTTGCCGCCCCAGGCATTGAATTTCCAGTTGACCCCGGCCAGCTTCCCGTCAGGACCCGTGAGGAAGGTCGGTCCGTTGTCCCGCAACCAGGCATCGTTGTGCCGGATGGGGAGCAGTGTTACATTCCCGCCGAGCGCCAATTTCTCTACCTGATCCAGCTCCTCTGGATTGACGATAACCGTCACCGGCTCGAATTCGGCAATCGCCCGGATAATCTCGGCATAGCCCCTACTAACCGCTTCATGATTATCAGGGTGTACCATAGAGTCCTTCACCGGCCAGGAAATGAATGTCCGTTCATGCTTGGCCCATTCGGCAGGCATTGTATAGTGTAAATCACGTGGATGCATCATTTAGTTACCTCTGCTGTTTAGTTTTTGAAGCCGGGGATCTACCCGCAAGCTCCTCACCCATCATACATGAATATGCCGGCAGGCTCAATTGCTGCGCAGCAATAATCCCTCTGGAAATATCCAGAGGGAATGCCATAGAAGCATAATAATCTGCGGTACTGTAATCAGAAAAACTGTGAGACTCTAATCAGAGAGATTGCGGGACTACAATCAGAGAACCTCGGGGATGAATCGATTTTACAGAGCGATGCGCTTGATTATATTGCCCTCAAAATCCTTAATGCTGAACTCACCGTTCTCCAAAACGCCGTAGGAGTTCGGGTTGTTCTCCTTGGGTAGCGCGATCGATCCGGGGTTGAGCAGGGTAATGCCGTCCTTCACCTCTGCCACCGGCAGATGTGTATGCCCCTGAATGAATATATCCTGCGGGGACAGCGCCGGTAAGTGGTCGATGCTGAAGCCATGCCCGTGCGTGGCGTAGATTTTGCGGCCTTCATGCAAAATAAGTACATAGTCGCCCATCATCGGGAAGTGCAGCAGCATCTGATCCACCTCGGCATCACAGTTACCTCTCACCGCCGCCAGCGATTTGCCCGATTCGCTATAAGCATTCAGTCTGTCGGCGACCCCCTGCGGATTATACCCCTCCGGCAGCGGATTCCTCGGTCCGTGATACAGGAAATCCCCCAGAATAACCAGCGTGTGCGGCTGCTCCTCCTCCGCCTTCGCCAGCGCCTGCTCCAGCCAGTACAGTGATCCGTGAATATCGGAAATAAACATCAGCTTCATTCGTACGCTTCCTCTCTGTCCATATATCCTGCCCAAAATGCAACTTTCCGCTCACCATTCCCGTACGAATCAGCTATTGTTGCACAAAAAGCAGGATTCCTGCCCCTTCAAGCTGATTTGCGGGACGATTTCCTGCAATTTGTGCAACATTTCACCTAAACTCCCATGTATTCATGCACCAAAACTGCAATATATGCAACAATCGGTCGCATCACAGCCTCCGCAATATAAAATTAGAAAATTAGTTACTTAATCAGTCGCCTTAAGGCAGATTGGACGAGCCCATCAGGAAGCGGTCTACCTCGCGGGCGGCCTGGCGGCCCTCGTTAATCGCCCACACCACCAGACTCTGGCCGCGCCGCATGTCACCTGCCGTGAAGACTCCCTCCACATTCGTTGCCTGCGCGCCGAACTCTGCCTTAACGTTGGAACGCTCATCGCGCTCCACGCCAAGCTCTCCAAGCACTGTCTCCTCTGGTCCGGTGAAGCCCAGAGCCAGCAGCACCAGCTGCGCCTGAATGATCTCTTCGCTGCCCGGCACTTCGACTGGTGCCATCCGTCCGTCCTCCGTGCGCTTCCATTCAATACGCACCGTGTGCAGCTCCTGTACATGTCCGCTTGCATCGCCGACGAAGCGCTTGGTATTCACCAGATAGCGGCGCGGATCTTCTTCATATAGAGAAGCTGCCTCCTGCTGTCCGTAGTCCACCTTCAGCACCTTCGGCCATTCCGGCCAAGGATTGCCCGGCTGGCGGGTTAATGGCGACTGCGGCATAATCTCCAGCTGGATCACGCTGCGGCAGCCGTGGCGGATCGAAGTGGCTACACAGTCTGTCCCCGTATCTCCGCCACCGATAACGACCACATCCTTGCCCGCCGCTGACAGATACTCTCCGTCCTCCAGCCCGGAATCCAGCAGGCTCTTGGTGTTCAGTGTCAGGAACTCCATCGCCTGATGGATACCACGCAGCTCCCGGCCCTCCAGCGGCAGGTCACGCGCCTTGGTAGAGCCGCCGCAGAGGACGACCGCATCATGCTCCTCCTGTAACTGAGCTGCTGCAATATCTCTGCCAATCTCAGTCCGGGTGACGAAGGTAACGCCTTCCGCTGCCAGCAGATCCACCCGGCGTTGCACCTTCTTTTTATCCAGCTTCATGTTCGGAATGCCATAGGTCAGCAGACCGCCGATCCGGTCAGCCCGCTCATAGACCGTTACACTGTGTCCCGCCTTATTCAGCTGGGCGGCGCAGGCCAGCCCGGCAGGGCCGGAGCCGACAACGGCGACCTTCTTGCCTGTACGGGTAAGCGGCGGCTCAGGAACGATCCAGCCTTCAGCAAACCCTCTATCTACAATCGCTTTCTCGATTGATTTAATCGTTACCGAATCGCCGTTCTTCCCTACCGTACAAGCGCCTTCACATGGCGCAGGGCAGACGCGTCCCGTAAATTCGGGGAAATTATTCGTCTTGTGCAGGCGCTTCAGCGCGACCTGCCAGTTGCCGCGGTATACCATGTCATTCCACTCTGGAATCAGATTATGCAGCGGACAGCCGCTGGCCATCCCTGACAACATACGCCCCACATGACAGAACGGTGTTCCGCAATCCATACAGCGGGCACCCTGCTCACGCAGTTGTTCTTCCTCCATCGGAACCGAGAATTCATTCCAGTTCTTAATCCGCTCCATTGGCTCACATTCAGCAGGCGTCCGCCGCTGATATTCTATAAATCCGGTTGTTTTGCCCATCCCTGTCATCCTCCGAGTCTCTCTGATTGGCCGCCGAAAGATAATAGACGGCATTCATGCCCACACCCGGCTCCAAAAAGAAATACGCTCTTCTGTCACCGTCCGTTATTCTGTCACTGTAAAGCAGCGAAGCAAGCGGCTATAACGGGGCTTCAAATCACCCCGGTACAGGCTCTTGCACGGTTATCATAAGGGGAATAAATGCCTTCATATTACCATCTATCCGCAGGGAGGGAACATGAGCAATGTCACCTTTTTTATTAACGTTGTGTGGTAAATAATGTACAGCAGACTCAGGCAGCATCTTTTTTCTTGAACATATTGTAGACCGAGCTGAACACCCCGAACAGAATGCCCGTTAACGGGAAGACGATCCAGTTGATCTCCCACTGGTCAAACACGAAACCGCTGACCAGAAAAACACAGGTAACCAGCGGCCAGATAATAGCGGCAACCGCACCGACAATCCGGTCCTCCTCCTTCTTCTCCTCCTGCTTCTCCTCACTGAAATCGCCGGTCTTCAGCAGTATCTGATAAGCCCCCCGGATATTCCCGTAATACACGAAGAGGAAAACGGCTACAGCCACTATAATCAATAGAACGGCTACCCCGTAGGAACTGTATTCATCTCCAAACGCGGAAGATACAAAGATAGCGATCGGCGAAAGTACGCATAAACAGACACCCATGATAAGCGACAACGTATACGTGGCAGCAAAAGCGGACTGTCTCTGCTCAATATATGCCTCCAGCGGATACGGCAGACTGAAACCCGACTCCATGTATTTGTATTTCTCCATCTTCGTGCCGCTGTAGATAAATAATGCGATAGCCGGACCGAGCAGCAGTAACAGGGGGATCAGTCCGATCATGCTCATAGCATCTTCAGAGAATACATTTCCCATGACCCCGTTCTCCCCAAGACCCGAGAAAAGGATAAGCAGGGCAGCACCTAACATAATCAACCCTACGCCCCAGCCTACGAGCAGGCCGGATTTTCTTTTGGCAGCAATGAATTCTTCTACAGCAAGCTCATCCAGCATGGGCAGCCGTAATCCTTCCTCCTTACGATCCTCTCCAAGCCCCAGCTCACTGACCAGCTCATCAATGTTGCCGAACTCGGAAATCACGATACCCACCGCCTCATTCTCCGACTTCCCTTCATGCTTCAGTTCATAGTATTTCTCTTCCATGTTGCCCAGCAGCTCCTGCTTCAGCATCACCATCTGTTCCGTTCTGGGCAGAGATGCGAACATATTGTTCAAGTATCCAATGATGGTATCCAAGTTCCTCACAGCTCCTTTATGAATTTGTTGATAACTTCTTGCGTAATCTGCCATTCCTCGCATTTGGCACGGTAGTAGGCAAGACCCTGGGGAGTGATGCGGTAGTAGGTACGCCTTTTGCCAAACGTCTCATCCAGATAAAAGGAATCAATATAACCGTTCTTCTCCAGCCGGGTGAATGCCGAATAGAGCGTGGTTTCCTTCATAATGTATTTCTCATCGGATAGCTTCCGTATATTCTTGGAAATCTCATAGCCGTAAGACTCCCCGTCCAGAAGCATGTAGAGGATCATCGTGTCATTGTATCCCCTAATCACATCACTGCTGATCAATTGCCTGCCTCCTATACTTCATCTGTCGTAGTAATTAGGTTCATTGTAGCATAATTACTACGACAGATGAAGTAGTGTTTAGTGGAATTTTATATTTTATTAAAAGTAGGCTGACAACAGGCTTATACACTGTCGCATCAGCTTATTGTGTTCGGTTTTCCGCATACATTTGGCCACATACCCCCGCGGCCGCCTATTGTGTTCGGTTTTTCGCATACATCCGGCCCGCTCACCTTCATGCTGTCACATTGTGTTCGGTTTTCCACATACATTTGGCCACACGCCCCCCCATCAGCACATTGTGTTCGGTTTTCCGCATACATTAAGCAGAATTCCGCCACAGCAAAAAACAGACTGCCCTGGCAGCCTGCTTCTGCGCGACTTATAATCGCGGTACCAATCCATTAGTTCACAGCGAGTACAATCATTCCAATTCCTGCAGCAGTTAAAATGCCGCCCGCCAGTCCGCTGATCTGCTCCCCGCCGAACACCACATTCCATTTGCCCAGCTCAGGTAGCCTCAGGGCTGCACCATCCGGGTTGGCATTGTACAGAACGTACAGATGCTCCGCCGAATCTCCTCCGGCATGATCGCGGAGGGTGAAGGCCACCGCCTGCGCCGGTGCCTCCTCGAAGATCAGATGGTCACGGATCTCCTCTGCGGTACGCAGACGGAAGGCGGGGTGAGCCGCGCGCAGCGCGATCAGCCGCTTCATGTACTCCACAGATTCGGCATGTTCCGCGCAGCGTTCCCAGTCCAGCCAGTTCACTTCCACTGGCGATTTATAGCTGTTCTCCACCCCGCCCTTCGTTCTTAGGAATTCCTGTCCGGCATGAATGAATGGAATCCCCTGACTCGTCAGCACGATGGCTGAGGCCAGATGGTGCATGGCGCGGCGCTGCCTGTCTTCTGCTCCTGCCGTAGACAAGACCAGCTTATCCCACAGTGTATGATTGTCATGGCACTCCACGAAGTTCACACTCTGCTGCGGCTCCTGGGCGTATTGCCCAAGGCCGGGCCCGTAGTAGATCGCTCCGGCAATGCCTGCCTTCACATTGCGCTCGAAGCCGAATCCGCCGCTGATGAAGCCCTTCTGGTCATGCAGAAATATATTTCCTTTGACCGCATCGCGGAAGCCGTCATTAAAATGCCCGATGCCCGGCATCTCATTGGCCTGGCGCTGGTTGGCCCGAAGGTCCTCTGGCAGCTCCGTGTCCATCACCCAGCCTTCGCCAATGGTGATCAGAGAGGGGTCCAGCTCATCCAGACGGCGGCGGATCTCGTTCATGGTCCCTGTATCATGCAGTCCCATCAGATCGAAGCGGAAGCCGTCAATATGGTACTCCTTAGCCCAGTACAACACGGACTCTACGATGAAACGGGACATCATCTTGCGCTCAGAAGCAGTGTCGTTCCCGCAGCCGGAGCCGTTCGACAACCGCCCGTCCTGCTTATACCGCAGATAATAGCCAGGGACCAGCTTGGTGAAATTAACACGGAAGCCGTCATAGACATGATTGTAGACCACATCCATGATGACACGCAGACCGCGGTCATGAAGCGCCTGGATCATCGTCTTCAGCTCCCGGATACGCAGGCCCGGAACATACGGATCTGACGCATAGGAACCTTCAGGAGCATTGTAGTTCTTGGGATCATATCCCCAATTATAATGCGGCTCATCCAGGCGGGTCTCATCTACGCTCTCTGTCGCATAATCATAGATAGGCAGCAGCTGCACATGGGTAACACCCAGACTGGCAATATGATCAAGGCCGGTGGCAATGCCCTCGGGACCCCGGGTTCCGGCTTCTGCAAGGCCGAGGTATTGCCCTGTATGCTTAATCCCGCTGGCAGGATGAACCGATAAGTCACGCAGGTGAAGCTCATAGATCACCGCATCCACCGGGTCCTCCAGCGGCGGCTTATCCTGCGTCCAGCGCACGGGATCGGTCTTGCGCAGATCCAGTATAACCCCTCTGTCCCCGTTCACCCCGACTGCGCGGGCATACGGGTCCACCGCTTCGTTCCATAGATCACCGATACGCACCTTGTAGGTGTAGAACATTCCGTCCAGATCACCCGGAACGCTGAGTCTCCAGGTTCCCCGGACGTCTCGTACCATGGGTATCTGCCGTTGCGCAGCATCCTTCCAGGATGGATAGAGCACCAGCTCCGCTTCCTGGGCCGTCGGGGCCCACAGACAGAACGCGGAGCCGGACGCCGAATAGGTTAGGCCAAGATCCTCTCCGTCATAGCTGAACAGCTCATCGAAACTCCGGTCGAAGACGGAGATTCCGCTGGTAGCTGCAGGGTCCCCGTAATCAATCGGTTCCTTCATTTCCTTCTGTACTGACAAGGCATACCGCCTCCTTTACCCTTAACTAAATATACGGCAGGGCTCCTGGGATTTATACAATTCCTCTTTTCTCTATTTGAAATTTTATCCTAACCGCCAACTTTGTGCAAACGTTTGAATCACACTTTGCAAGTGGAAACGGCTTGGCCGTCCCTTTAAAGGACGGGACCGTTTCAGCGAGAATAGGAGGATTATTATTCCGGCAGGTCGAGCGACACCATCGTAAGTATTTTTTTATTGGCTGAATAGGAGAACTGCCGTTCTCTGCCCGGTGTATAGCCGCCGCCCGGATGCTGCACCCCGTTGTCATGGACAACCAGCTTGCAGGAGCCGTCCTCCTCATCCTCATAGCCGATTCCCAGCACCCAATGATAGTCATACGCATATCTGCCCCGCCAGCGGAGGCTAAACCACTTGTCGAATTTGAGCGCAACCGGACGCCCGGCATCAATCTCGGCCCGGTAGCGCCCGATATCATTGAACACGGATACCTTAATCAGGTCGGAGCGGTGACTTAAAGGCGGCAGGGCTGCGCCGATGTACGCCCGGAGGCCTCTGACAAAGCTGCGTGCGCTCATGCCCCAGGGCGTCCCGCCATGATGGGTGTAGATGTAATTGATGTGCGCGGCCATGGAATCAAAATGACGGATACCCGGAATAAACGTCCGGCCCTTATGCGAATGCCAATATTCCAGGAGGGCAGCCATGGTCGCCGGCCCGCAGGCTGAGGAAGGCGAGGCTACGCCTGTCTCCCACTGTGTATACGCCTTCGCCTTCAATCGCTCACCAGAAGGCCTCCGGCTCATAGGGATACCTTATTGCTGAAATGCTCCAGACCCAGCTCCATATCTACAGGCAGGATGAAATAGAAATTCGAACCTTCCCCGACTACGCTATCCACAGTGATGGCACCGCCCATCAGCTCCACCAGCTTTTTGCAGATGGCCAGCCCCAGTCCGGTTCCCCCATACTTGCGGTTAATGGACGGGTGCAGCTGCGAGAAGGACTGGAACAACAGCGGCTGCTTCTCAGAAGGGATTCCTATCCCTGTATCGGCCACGCTGAATTTGAGCGTCAGCTTCTTGCGCTCCCTGCTATATTCTCTGCTGAGCAGAATGGAGACCTGTCCCGTCTCGGTGAATTTCACGGCATTGCTGACGAGATTCACCAGCACCTGGCGCAGCCGGGCCGCATCTCCCATGATCAGCTCCGGCACATCCGCAGCCATGCGGCAGGACAGCTCAATATTCTTTTCACGGGCCTTCGGCATGAACAGCTCCGTGATATTGTCGAGTAATTCCACCAGACTTACCGGCTCGTGGGTAAGCGTCATTTTACCAGCTTCGATTTTGCTGAAATCCAGAATTTCATTAAGAATATATAGCAGGGATGCACTGCTCTCGCTGATAATCTGGGCATACCCCCACTGTTCTTCCGTCAATTCCGTCTCACTTAGCAGATCGGTCATGCCCATAATTCCGTTCATCGGTGTACGCAGCTCATGGCTCATGATGGCGAGAAATTCCGATTTGGCCTGGTCCGCCTTCTCCGCCAGCTCCTTGGCTCTGATAATCTCCTTCTCCCCGGTAATGTCACGGAAGACAACAACCGCTCCCTTGCGCTCACCCTTGTCGAACAGTGGGGTTACCTGGTACTCGGCCAGGAAGCTGGAGCCGTCCTTGCGCCACAGCACCGCATCCAGGCTCTGATGAGCTTCTCCTGCCCGGACTGCCCGCATCAGCGGAGACTCCTCCGGCCGGTAATGGTTGCCGTCAAGCGCGGTCTGCTGGATGGGGTCCAGGTAAGGATGCCCGGTAATCTCATCACATTCGAAGCCCAGCATATGCGCCCCCGCAGGATTAATAAAGGTGACCCGCCCCTCGTTGTCCAGACCAAATATTCCTTCGGACACGGCATTGAGAATCAGGGTATAATCATTGCTCAGCTTCTCAATCTGCTCCGTGTACCTGATATGATCCGTAATATCGCGGGAGATCCCATATACTCCAACCACCTGATGATCCACAACTATTGGAATATTAATCGTATTGATCTCCACCGGATGCCCGTCTTTGTGAATCAGCGTCAGATCATAGCTCTGCGGCTCCCCCTGGCTGGCCAGGGTGAAATGATGCAGCGTCTTCTGGATATCCTTCTCAGCCACCAGCGGTCCAAAATAATTCCCCAGCAGCTCCTCCAGCGAGTAGCCGCTCAGCTTCTCCAGATTGGCATTCGCCGTCAGATAATCCCCCTGCAGATTCATGGAATATACCGCCGCAGGATTATACTCGAACAGGGATTTGTAGCGTTGCTCACTCTCCTGCAGCTTCGATTCGAATTGCTTGCGTTCAGTAATGTCACGGCCTACGGCAATAATCTCTGTCTTCCGGCCCTGCGCGTCAAAAATATACCGGCTGTTCGTTTCAAACCAGACATAGGTACCGTTCTTGTGGCGGTAGCGGTAGGAGGCCGGCGGAATCAATCCCGAATCTACGCTCTCCGCCATCTGATTCAGAATCATCTCCAGATCATCAGGATGCAGGTAATCGTAGGCACTGGTGCCGATCATCTCCTCAGGCTCATAACCGAGCAGCGAACGGCTGGCCGGTGAGCAATACAGGAAGATACTGTCCTTAATCGCATGGCGCGAGATCAGGTCGAGGGAGTTCTCCGACATCAGCCGGAAATTCCGTTCACTCTCCCGCAGCTGCTCCTCCATATGCATACGCTCCGTAATATCCTGCATCATGCCGAACAGCTGGGCTGGCTGGCCCTCCGGTCCCAGGATGACATCCCACTGGACATGCACCATCAGGACCTCCCCATCCGGCAAAATCATCCGGTAAGCCGTATTCCCCGGCTCCCCTAGTCCCATAGCCCGTTCTACGGCCTCCTGCAGAATCCGGACATCTTCCGGATGGACCAGTGCCAGGAAGGCCTCCTGATTCACTTGGCCTGTCTCCACACTATATTGCAGAATACGCCGCAGTTCGTCGGAGAACGTGATTCTGCCCTTCACCAGATCCCAGCCCCATGAGCCTATTCGCGCCACCCGCTGCGCGGACGCAAGGGCCTCCTCGCTGTGCTTGCGCCGGGTGACGTTACGGCCAATCCCCATAATCCGTGTGATTTCACCCTTATCGCCGCGGACCACATGGAAGGATGTCTCGAACCATAGATAATGGCCCTCCTTATGGCGCAGGCGGCGACTGGAGATATTGTTCTTCAGCAGGCTGCCGGAGCTGTTGATTGCTTCAACATCCTCCAGGTGATAGAATTCTGCGCGGTTCCTGCCGACGATCTCCTCCGGATGGTATCCGATCTGGGAATAGGAGGACGGCGATATGAAGGTTATCGTCCCGTCGGGCAGGGAGAAGGAGATCATGCTCTGATCGTCTTTTATGAATAAATTATACAGATCGCGGCTGTCTACGGTCAGCTGGTCAGCAATTTTGCGGTCTGTTACATCCTGTGCATATACAATAACGGTCCGGCCGGAAGGCTCCTCTTGGGCCGGAATGAAGGTCAGGGCGAGCCAGAACGGCTTCCCGTCACTGCCGGAGAACCGCTGCTCCACCTGGAGAGGCTGTCCCTGCCGCTGTGCAAGCTCTGTCCCGATTCGCTGAATAGAGAATTCTTCCTGCAGGTCCCGGCCGGCCCCCGATAGAGTCCCTGAGAGAAATTCAGGCTCAGTGCAGCCCAGCATATTGCAAAAAGCAGGATTAATCTTCATCCATCTGCCTCCTTCCGGAGACAATACAGCCATCCCCACCGGAGATAACTGGAAGGCTTGATCGAGAATGCTGTTATTCCTAGCCAGGTTATCCATCACCTAAGGCCTCCTTCATCTTGGGGCTGGCGCTTCTGCTGACCCTCTGTTGTGCTTTACTTGACGTTCTTCCTTCACAGTATACGATAAGACCGTCACGGAATGAAATGAAGGTCCTCCCCCTTGATTCGCATAAGTTAAAATTGATAATATTGACATAAATAAGATATTATATCTATAATAAAAAGCAAAACTATCTTCGTGACTCATTACGCCGGAAGCACCCGTAATAGAGGCCTGTTGGCCTTTACTGCGGGTGCTTTCTTTGTGTTCCGGGACATGGAGACAAGCGGAGGAATGTTAATGAACAATCTGTATAAGCCAAGGTGTCTGCTGCTGTCCCTCTTGATTGCCCTTGCCCTAAGCTTCCCGGCCGGTCCGGCTTCGGCAGCGGCGACGGTGATAACCTCATCGGTTCAGGCTTCCTTTGACCTGACTGCTGCGAAGGCGGACAGCACTGCCCGCGCCCGGATGAAGAGCCAGTTCACAGAGCTGACCACCCTGTCTGCTGGGTATGACAGCCGGGAGGTGCAGATCAGGACGCTCCATGATCAGAATACAGAGGCGTTGAATGCAGTCCGGGAGTCCATCAAGAATATGGACCAGGCCTCCATCACCAAGCTGAGCGCCGCCGTCAGCAGTGCCAAGCAGCGTTATCAGCCGCTGTTCGATCAATACAGCGCGCTGAACAAGCGGATCTCCCTGCTCAAGGGACTGAAGGACAAGACGCTGAACTCCGTCCTGAAGGCCCAGTCGGAAGCCATGAAGCTGCTGGTCCAGATTGCCCGCCAGGAGATCCGCGACAAGGAAGCGCTGCTCAAGGCCGCCAAGGATACCCGTACCCGCCGGATGGCCGCTGCCCGTAAGACCCTGGCGGGCATTGACAGACCGCAAAGCTTAATCAAATCACAGAAAAGCGCAGTCTCTGCCCTAAACAAGCGGCTAACGGCAGATTGGAGTGACTTCAAAGCGGCTATCCGCAAGCAGAATCCGGCTCTGGCCGGACAATCCTTATCTTCTATGGTCGCCGGGTACAAGCAGATCGCGGCGGGGAAGCTGAAGATCCTGGATTATGAGCAGACGATTGCCGGAGTCATTGCAGCTACTCTTAGACAGACAGGCAACTAGACCGCAGACGGCCGTTCCCTGCTTGCTCCTGTGACTTCTGCACGCCTGAACGCATATGTTAGGTTAAGAACCCTATCTACTATGCAGCGGGAGGAGCAGCCACAATGCACATCTGCATGATTGCACCGGAGCAGTTCACGGTTCCCGGGGACGGCTCTGTGGAGATTTGCATCTGGAATATCGCGCGCAGGCTGACCAAGAGACACAAGGTAACCATTGTGAGCCGCAGAGCCGCCGGTCTTCCTGACACGGATGAGCTCGAGCAGGTCCAGTTCATCCGGCTGCCCTCAGGCACCCCTTCCCGGTACCGCAGGTCCGTTCTTACATTCCTGGAAGCCTCAGAGCCGTTCGATCTTATTCAGATCGACAACCGGCCGCGGCTGGCGGCGGCTGTGAAGCGGCAGTCCCCCGGCACTCCGGTGATGATATTCCTTCATTCTCTCACATTCGTGCCGCAGGAGCCCGGCATCGCCCGTTGCCTGGCTCTGGCCGATGCCGTCACGGCCAACAGCAGCTCCCTGGAGCAGCGGCTTATCCGGAGGTTCCCCGGCATCCGCAGCAAGCTTCGCGTGGTTCCTCTGGGAGCAGACCTGTCGCGCTTCACTCCTGCATATGCGCAGGAGAAGGCGCGCCTGCGCACGCTGCATGGTCTTGGCCCCGGCTTCACGGTCCTGTTCGTAGGCCGGGTCATTCCGCGCAAGGGAGTGCCTGTGCTGCTCCGGGCCATGCACCGCCTGAACCGGCATATGCCCGCACGGCTGCTGATCGCGGGCAAAGGGAAGCCGCCGTATCTCCGGCAGCTGAGAGCTCTTGCCCGGCGGCTGGGCGTACAGGTGTCATTTCTCGGCAATATTCCCCATGAGGATATCCACAGTATGTATCAGGCTGCCGACTGCTTCATCTGCCCCTCCCAGCAGCATGAAGCCTTCGGGCTGGTGAATGTGGAGGCGATGGCCTCGGGGCTGCCGGTGATCGCCTCCAGCAACGGCGGAATCCGGGAGATTATCGATTCGGGCCGTAACGGCTATCTGGTGAAGCAGTACAGGAACCCTGCTGCTTTTGCCAGCCGTATGCTGCAGATCGGACGCAATCCGGACCTTGCCGCAAGGATCGGACTGCAAGGAAGGAGCGATGCGCTGCAGATGTATGAATGGCAGCATACCGCAGAACTGCTGGAGAACATTTATCTGAAGCTGGTTCCTTCACGTTAACCAGAGGAAGCATCCTTCTAGAAGGCTCCTCCGGTTAACGAAGGGGCATAACACTTTACCTTGAAATACTTTCCTGGCGGGCGGACAGCGCCGAACTGTAAGTCCAGTCAGGATACGACAATGTGTAATACGGATTTTGTGATCCTTCTCGCAGGATGCAGCCGGAGTTAATAATATACTACACGTGTAAGCGTTGCCATTAAACAAATGCACTATACAGTAAGCCACCGAGATATTGGCAACCCCCTACAACCTATTATTCGCTGTAGAAAGGGTGCATCGTTATGTTAATGATCAAAGCTATCGTAAGACCTGAGAAAGCGGATGAAGTAATGGCCGAATTGCTGCTGGCCGGCTTCCCCTCCATCAGCAAGATGGATCTGCTCGGGCGCGGCAAGCAAAAGGGCATTCAGGTCGGAACCAACCATTACAACCAAATCTCCAAGAAGCTGCTGATGATCGTCATCCAGGATGAAGACAAGGATGACGTGATCAGCATTATTATGCGTACGGCAAGAACCGGTGAGCATGGCTCCTTCGGCGACGGCAAAATCTTTGTCCTGCCTGTACAGGAGGTCTTCACCATCAGCAACGGCAAGAACCAGCTATAGAGCGTCTATGAAAGAGGCAGCAAAGCATCCCCCGCTCTCCGTATTCACGGACGACCGGGGACTGCCTTGCTGCCTTTATGAATTCCTGGTCTTGCGATGATCAGATCAGCTGGATCACGGTAAGTCCCAGCCCGACCACAAATCCGCAGACGGCACCGTTGACACGAATCCACTGCAGATCCTTGCCGACCTTCTCCTCCAGCATATTCACCAGAGCGGCATCGTCCATCTGATCGAGGTTCTCCTTGACCAGTTGCCCGATCCGGTAATGATTAGCTTCCACGAAGGAGATCAGTGTACCACGAATCCGGTCCTCTGATGTCTGAATCCATTCCTTCTCCTGGCTAACCCGCCGGACCAGCGCGGCATACAGCGAGAACAGCCTGCGCCCGCCCCGGCCCCGGTCCTCTTCCAGCAGCGTAACCGCCTTGCCGCGCAGCCCTTGCAGCTGCTGTAGTACAAATGCGGCAGCGGCTTCCCCTTGAAGCTCATTCAGCGCCCAATTCTTCAGTGAGGCAATCCGTTCTTCATCGCTCAGCAGCTGGAACAGAGCCACCCGGATCTCCCGGATGACTTCCTCCCGGTAGGGGCTATCCTCTTCCTTAAAGTCACGGATCGTAGACTGTACCATACCCTGGAGCATTTCCCCTAGCATATCAGCATCCACGAACCCGACGAAGGCCTGGAAGGCCATTCCCTTCAGTCCGCCAAGCTTAACCTCGGCCAGCTTCTCACTGGCGATCTTGCCCAGCATGGCCCGCGTCTCCGGGCGTCCGCTCCAGGCGGAGATCCCCTCCAGCGCAAAATCAAGAGCTGCAATATCCTTGCCCTCATTCATCAGGCTGGTTGCTATGGTATCTGCTGCGACTCCGAGCTTAGCTTCACGCAGATAGCTTGCTGCTGCCGATTGAATATACGGAACAGCCTGCTCTACCGGAAGCCGCAGCACGAAGCCCTTCAGCTGCTCCAGCACTTCCTGCCGCGCTTTCTTTCTGGAGAAGAACCGGGTCAGTACGCCAGCTCCAAGCGAGACTATATTGAATGTGCGCAGCTTGTTCTCAATGCTCTCCTTGTTCAGCAGTTCATTCTCCATCGCAGAAATCAGGGACTGGATCAGCTTATCCCGGTTCTTCAGCAGCAGCGAGGTATGCGGAATTCTAAGGCCCAGCGGGTGACGAAACAGCGCCGTCACAGCAAACCAGTCGGCGATTCCTCCGACCAGACCTGCCTCGAAGCCGCCTCTCAGCAGAATAACTGCCAGATTCTCCGGCAGAAACAAGATGAACAGAAAGCCGCAGGCCATAATAGCCAGAGAGATCGTAGCTAAATTTCTGGATTTCATCAGTATCTTTTCCCCCTTACATAGCGACCCCATGCCGCTTGCATCCCGGTCATCGTCCCTTGCACATGCAGAAGACGAACCAGGCTGTCAGGTTACAGGTCTGCCTTACATTGTACCACGGGAGCACTCTTTTCTGAAAATCCGTCACGCTGCATGCAGCAGGGAAGCTGTTCTGTAATACTATAGATGAACACTTTAATTTTAAGTTTCCGAGTAAATAATGATAAAATACAGGCAAAGCCTGCGCGCCCTTGAAGGGGAACCTACAATAAACAGATAGAACAGGAGATCAATCACATGCTTATTGCACTGGATATGGACGGAACACTGCTCAATGCGGAGGGTGAAATCAGCAACGAGAACAAAGAAGCTATTCTTCAAGCACAGCGCCTGGGGCATATCGTGATTATCGCTACGGGCCGGGCCTACATGGATGCTGAACGGCAGCTGCGGCTGGCTGATCTGGAGTGCCCTGTGGTGAGTCTTAACGGTGCTGTGATCACGCTGGCTGACCGGACGGTGGCGGCAAGCACTCCGCTGAATAAAAAGGATATTATCCCCGCACTGCGCTGGATGAATGAAATTCCTGAATTGTATTACGAGGTGTACACTGAGGATAACGTATATGTAGAGCTGGACAAGCGGGTACAACTGGAGAAGCTGGCTACTCTTAAGGATACTGAGGTACCCGAGGAATTGGCCTGGCTGCTCCAGGCAATGGTAGACCAGCAGTTCCAGCAGGCAGCGGTAACCTACGTGGAGAAGATGGAGGACGTCTGGAGCAAGGAAGAGAATCTGATCTATAAGACCCTGGTCTTCTCGCTGAACCGTGAGCTGCTGAAGGAAGCCTCTGTGCGGTTCGCTGCCATTCCCGGGCTGATTATTACCGCATCGCATGTCAACAATATCGAGATCAACCATAAGGAAGCGAATAAGGGCACCGGTGTAAGCATGCTCGCAGCCCATTACGGGATTCCTGCGGAGCAAGTGGCGGTGATGGGCGACAGCTACAATGATCTGCCTATGTTCGAGATGGCGGGGTACAAGATTGCCATGGAGAATGCCGCCCCCGTGCTGAAACAGACCGCCGACTTCATTACGTTGAGCCATACGGAGAATGGTGTAGCGGCGGGACTGCGGCATCTTCTGAACAGCAAAACAGCCTTCAAATGAAGGCTGTTTCCGCTAGCGGCGGTCGGTTCCCGAGCGCCGAAAGCATAATAATGAGATGGCGCCCAGGTTGACTGCTAAATATAGAATGAGCGTCAACCGTTCGGCATTGGTTAATTCCATAAGCACCGGAATAAACATGATATCCCTCCATACCTCACTTCTATTTGTCTATCTGTTATAATCAGCTAGTCCTTTGTTCAATATATTAGTATTATCTGTCAAAAAGTGGACTTTATGATAAATGGCGTTATTTTCTGCTGGGAGGAATTACTCTATGAACCACCTATACCCCGGGATTGCCCGGTTATATGAGAACCGGCTGCTGCGCACCGAGCTGGAATGCGAGCAGTTCGATCAGGCACTGGAGGGTCTGGCCGGTGATACAGAGGATGCCGTCATTCACCAGATCTTCAAAGTATTCGACGATGATACGGAGCAGGAAGAGGTGATGTTCAGCCTTGTTCATTTTGTAGAGAGTGTCCAGATGGAGATGTATCTGACCCAGCTGCTGGAGTCGCTGCCGGAGATGCTGGAGCACGCCCGCAACTGGGCGATTGTGCTGAATCAAAGAATTCTCCAGGACGACCGCTACCGCAAGGATTACGCCGAGATCGCCGTCCGTATGCCGCCAAGAATCCGGCAGTGCCTGGCCTTCCTGCTGGAGGAGATCAAGGAGGACCAGCCCCGGCTGTACGAGCGCAAGGTGAATTCTTTTCTGGCCAAGCTGAATGCATCCGGGAGATAGCCTCGTGCAGAATAGAGTGCGGAATGGTATAGTGTATACTGGCCAAAACCGCATGACTGATTACGCATTCAGAAACAAACGAAGGTGAACATAATGAACAAGCTCTTATTTCATAATATCCCGCTGGGAGCCAGCGGTGAGAATATCCCCCAGGCGAAGGTAGCCTCAGCCCGGACAAGCCGGGAGACGGTACAGCCGGGGGACAGCGATGCCGCTTATTTCAGGCGGCTGGAGGCAGGCGGCATTCTGCTCAATCCGCCGCAGGTCTCGGCGGTACGCCATCATCTCGGGCCGCTGCTGACACTGGCTGGAGCCGGCTCCGGCAAAACCTCGGTGCTGATCTGCAGAGCCGGGTATTTGCTGTCTGTGCGCGGCATCGCTCCCGGACGCCTGCTGCTGCTGACCTTCTCCAGCAAGGCAGCAGCAGAGATGCGCGAGCGGATTGCCCTGCTGCCGGGGGTGAACGAGGGGGATGCCGCGCGCCTGCAGGCGCGTACATTCCACTCGTTCTTTCTTTATTTCCTGCGGCGGCAGGGACTGCGGCAGGATATTTTCAGCGAGACCCGCCGCCAGCATATTCTGCTGAAGCAGATTATGCGCGAGCTGGGACTGCCGAAGGATGCCTATCCGCCGGAGAATCTGCTCAGCCTGCTCTCCGCCTGCAAGATGAATATGGGCTTGCCCGGGCAGCTGCCGGAGACTACCGAGGCAGAGAAGGAGATGAAGGCCATCCTGGCTCTATACGAGCAGTGGAAGACCGATCACTTCAAAATCGATTTCGACGATGTCCTGCTGCTCGCCTACCAGATGCTCCGGGAACAGCCGGCGCTGCTGCGGGAACTGCAGCAGCAGTATCAATATGTGATGGTTGATGAGTTCCAGGATACGAATGCGCTGCAATATGAGCTGGTGAAGATGGTTGCTGCTCCGCAGGATAACCTGATGGTGGTCGGCGACGATGACCAGACGATCTACTCCTTCAACGGTGCCCGCAGCGAGTTCATCCTGGAGTTCGAGAAGCTGTATCCGCAGGCCAAGGTGATCACGCTGGATATCAACTACCGGTCCGGTCCGGCGATCATCGGACTGGGCAACGGCATTATCCGCCATAATTCGCGGCGCCGCGCCAAGACGTTGCAGGCAGCCCGCAGCAGCGGCCTGCCGCCCCGTTACCTGCGTCCGCAGACAGCAGATGACGAGGCTGGACAAATCGTGGAGCATATTGAGCGTGAAACGCAGAGCGGGGCCCGGGAATACCGTGATTTCGCCCTGTTGTACCGCGCCACAAGCAGCAACCGGGCGGTGCTGGAGCTGCTGCTGCTGCGCGATATTCCTTATATTGATTACGGCGAAGGCCAGCTGCTCTATGAGCATTGGCTAATCTCTCCAGTACTGGATCACCTTCGCCTGTCGGTGAACCGCCGCGACTTCGCTGCCATGGAGAATATTCTGCCGACACTCTACATGAACCGGGACAAGGGAATGGAGCATATCCGGCGCATGGAGGCGGTACAGGCGAAGCAGGGCCCGTTGATTCATCTGCTCTCCATGCCGGGCATGGAGGATTTCAAGGGCGTCAAGCTGCGCGAACGGTTGGACCTGATCCGCGGCCTGCGCGAGCTGACGCCCGTGCAGGCGATCCGCCAGATCCGCACTGTATTCTATGATTATTTCATCGAAGGCAGCGAGCGCCATCAGGCTACGCTGCACCGGGAGACGCTGAAGGAAATGCTGGATGAGCTGGAGTCCTCGGCGGAGCGCTTCGCTACAATTCCGCTGTTCCTCGAATTCATCGACAACGTAACGGAGCGTAACGAGCAGAACCGGCAGCCGGGGCTGAAGGAGCAAGGCAACCGGGTGGCGCTGATGACCATCCACAAATCCAAGGGACTGGAGTTCCCCGTAGTCTTCCTGATCGGAGCATCAGAGGGAATTCTGCCGCATAGCTCCGCTCTGGAGGAGGACCGTGCGAAGGACCGCAAGCCAGCGAAGGCCTCGGTCAAGGTGATCAGCGCGGCTGCTGCAAAAGCCGCAGCCGAAGCGGGCATTGCCGCATTGGAGGAAGAGTGCCGGCTCGCCTACGTGGCCGTTACCCGGGCCAGGGAGGAGCTGTTCATCAGTTCGCCTGCAAGGCATCGGGGCAAGAAAGCGGAGGTCTCGCGCTTCATGCTCGCGGCCTTCCGTTCGGCGGCGCGCCCACAGGCACCGGCTCCAGCCGCCGGAGCCAGCAGCCCGGGCAGAACGCATGTAACACGCAGCGGCACACACGGTTCAGCCGCAGTGAGAACACATACTGTTCCGGTCTGGCAGTGCACCGGCAAAGCCTGTCCGGGCTGGACCCGGAAGAAGGCGGGCGGCGCAGAGGATCACCTGACCTCGAAGCCGTGTCCGCTCTGCAGCTCCCCGATGGAACCAAGCACCCGGGAGGTCCCGGTATAACAGGACGCACGGCTGCCATGCATAACATCAGCCCCTTTCAGCAGCTAATCGGCGCTGCAGAAAGGGGCTGATGCCGTTATTCCCGGGTTTATCTTGCCCGCACCTGGAATTGGGGCAGGTACTCGGCATTCTGCTCCAGAATGTCGGCCAGTACTTCCTTGGCGATCCGCTCGTCGCCCACCAGCGGATGGATCGTCAGGGCCTGCAGTGCAGAGGCATAATCTCCTCTTACTGCAGCATCTATGGTCAACTCCTCGTAAGCCTTCACTACCTGCAGCAGACCTCGGATCTGCGGGGGAAGGGGCTGGCTTGGTGCAAGCGCATGCGGCCCATCGGATTTGATGACACAGTTGATCTCAATGGAGACATCACCCGGAAGATCCGGAATAACCCCCTGATTACGCACATTGACGGTCTGAATATCGCCGGTATCATTATAGATAGACTTCATCAATTGAACCGCCGCTTCCGAATAGTAGGCACCGCCGCGTTTCTCCAATTGAGCCGGCTTACTGTTCACTTCAGGCTGCTTATAGATCTCGAACAGCTCAGCTTCCACTTCCTTCACATCATCGGCACGTGTCTTGCCACTCTCCTGGTAATGCTCAGAGATCTCCCGGTACATCTCTTCCTTCATATAGTAGTAACGGTGATACGGGCAGGGAAGTGCACCTACGGACTGAATGAACTCCGAATCCCACTCCAGATCGGGGATGTTGGCCATCGAAGGCCCCTTGGCTCCCGACAGCTTATTGAGAAAGTCCTCCGTCATGTCCTCCCCTTCAATCAGCACCCGGGTCGTCCAGTTGAGGTGATTGATCCCGACAATCTCAATGAACATTTCCGATTGCTGAACCCCGTACAGCTCAGCGATCTGCATCTTCGTGCTTATAGGAAGATTGCATAGCCCCACAGACTTGACCCGGGAATGCTTCGAGACGGCTTCCGTAATGATACCGGCCGGGTTGGTGAAGTTAATCATGAACGCACCCGGAGCCAGCTCCTCGATATCCCGGCAAATATCCAGAATGACCGGAATGGTGCGAAGCGCCTTGGCGAACCCGCCCGCGCCCGTCGTCTCCTGGCCGATTAAATGGTGGGCCAGCGGGATCTTCTCATCTCTGGAGCGTGCATCCAGCATGCCGACACGGATCTGCGTAGCGACAAAATCCGCACCGCGAATCGCTTCGCGCCGGTCCAGTGTCGTATGCAGCCTGATAGGCTTGCCGCTTGCATCAATCATACGCTGCGCCAGCTCCCCTATGATTCTCAGCTTGTCCGCCCCTGCCTCGATATCTGCCAGATACAGCTCAGCAACCGGAAATTCATCATGATACCGGATCAGCCCTTCAACAAGCTCCGGCGTATAGGAGGAACCTCCTCCGATGACTGCGATTTTCAAGTGTTTCTTCTTCATTTGTGATTTCCTCCGTCTCTCTTGAAATGCTTTATTATTGCCCCGGTTAGATATTTATAATAACAATTCTATTTATTGTTCCTACAAATACATGTCCTTTTTTAACCTTTTTTCTCCTCATTGGATTTTCTAATCACTCAAATGATTTGTGAATCTCTATACCCGGCAAAGGGTGCACACATTATGGATTCAAAACCCCGTCATTTCCATATGGTTTCTCCTGCTCTTTTTCCGTGATATAATATAACAAATTGGCATCGGAGGAAACTTGTAATGACAAAGAGAACAAATAATACATTATATTTCAATATTAAAGAACAACTGCTCAAACAGATCCAATCCGGCTTCTATGCTGTCGGAGAGAAGCTTCCCACCGAAGCCGCGTTATGCGAGATGTTCTCCGCCAGCCGGACCACCATCCGCCTCGCGCTCAGCGAGCTTGAGGTTCAGGATATTCTGGAGCGGCATCAGGGCAAGGGCACCTTTGTCAAACGGAAGGAGCTCCAGCTTAACCAGAAACGAAGCTTCACTGAAGATGTGCTGATGAGCGGCAAAGAGCCGACCAGTACAATTATTGAAGCCAAAGTGACACCTGCGGAAATCCCGCTCAATGAATTCCTCAATATTCCGTTGAAAGCACCGGTAAACCAGCTATTGCGGCTCCGCTATGCCGATAATGAACCACTTCTATATGAGACCACTTATATTGCCTGGGATCTTGCTCCGGGGCTCATCAATGATTATAAGGACGGCTCGCTCTTCTCCTTCCTTGAGTCAGAGTATAACCTGAAGGCCCACCGCTCTGTGGAGCAGCTGAAGCCTGTACTCGCGGACAAAACAGCCAGCAGGCTGCTTGGTGTCAAAGAAGGCTCCCCTTGCCTGCAAGTGAGAACTTTTACGTATTTGGCCGACGGTTCCCCGCTGGAATACAGCTTCGGCGTATTCCGGGGCGATTTCCCCAGCTATACTATCGAGAGACAGTTTGGATGAAGGAAGGCCGGACGATCGTCAGCGCAGAGAGCATACGGAGCACCCCTGCATGGGGCGCTCCGGCTCCTTTAACTTCAGTTCAGTAAGCCCTGTTACTCTTTGATGATCTCAAAATAGCGCCCCAGCCAGTAGGGCAGTGTGAATACCGAACCAGCCTCAATGCCGCCTGAATGATAGTTATACCCCGGATTGGCACCGGTAGTCTGGCTGTCATTTTCAAACGGATTCGAGTTATGCTTAATAATGCGCCGCTCATCCGGAGCCAGTGCGTAGTTCGTCTGTTTATAATCATCGCGGTCACCCGGTTCAATATACAGCACATCCTGACGGTCCCACTGTACCGGGAATTCAATCTGGAATTCAGGGAAACGGTACAGGAAGCGGACCGCCGACTGCAGATCGACATCGGTTTTGTCCGGATGCGCAAGCTGGTAGAGGAAGGTGTAGAACGGATTCTCCTCCCGCACCTCATTGGAGTACCATTGATCATAGGCGGCTACAATCTGCGCATGTCTGCCTGCATCCTTCTCAAGCGTAACAAGTATGAATACCGGGAACCAGCCCAGCTCTTCATCCGAGTAATTGATATATTGGGTCCAGTCATTATGAAGCGTCGCATTGGTGTTTGTGCCATCGCCTGCATTATCCATAGTTACCGGCTGGTTGTCGTTCTCGCTGTAAGCATTGGTAGCCTGACGCACCAGTCTGCGCTCAATATAGTCCTGTGCCATGGCCATATAGCCCTTACCGTTGATATACGGCTCTTCCTTGCTGTAGCTGCCTGCAAAAGCCTGCTCATACGCCAGCTCATACTTGGCCGAATCAGCCGGATAGCTCGCTGCGACAATATAGCTTGCTGATTTCAGCGCAGCCATGACTTGCAGTGCGTTGAGCGGGCCATCTTCGTAACCGTAGGACAGCGCATCATCCCCTTTTTCGTCAACGCCGATCTTGGACTGCCACTGTACCTGCTGCTCCATAACGCCAAGGCTGTCGTTGAAGTATTTGGCGAACCATCTGGACCACTGTGTTGATTTGCCGGTGGCATCCTCAATATAATAATGGTCGTCCTTCAAAATCAGCTCTGTCATGCGGTGCGTCGTTTCTTCAATGAGGGATTTCAGCTCAAGAAGTTCAGGATCGGTGCTGTCACCGACCAGATATTTATAAGCTGTATAGAACATGGCATAATGGCCATCCACTTCATCTGCAGAAGTATCTGCCTTATACACAATCTGGTTCATGTCGATATGGCCGTCCACAATTGCGCTATCCGGGAACAAATCATTGAAGAATTCCGGAATCTGCTCATAGACGGGAGCTGTCAGCTGAAACAGCGGCTTATTATTGATGCCCGTTGTCTTATCTTCCTTCGCGTCATTGTTGTTAGTGGCAGCCGTAATGACAGGCAGCACCTGATATACTGCGCCGGTTACGGTAGTTCCAACCCGTGTCTTGATATCAATCCCCAGCTTCTGGCCTTCAGGACGCGTCAGGTTCAGCTCGTCAATGGCAGCTTGACTAAGCCCAAGCCCATTGTAATTGAGCACATCGGTACCTCCGCTCGGGAACAGCGTGGAGCCTTTTTTGTTCTCAGCGTCTTTGGTTACCCTCACCATGGAATAGCCGATAGGCTCCACCCCGTCGTTACGCTGCATGCTTGGAATGATTCCATTCGGGTTAATCATGTCCGGCCCGACAAAGTTCTGGAACCAGAAGCCGTTCTGAGATTGGTAGCCGTACACTGAATTGCCCACTGTAGCCGCACTCGCTTCGCTGGTCAGCATATAGGAGCGTGCCGGAAATCCGTTTCCGCGTCCGGAGACATAATCGAGCAGCAGAACGGCCTTGGTCGCTCTAAGCGCCGCCGCTCTTGCATCAGCAATTTCCGCCTGCTCCCCGGAAGCCGGGCTGGCTCCGTACTGCTCCTGCAGTGCTTTATAGCGGAATATTTCTCCCATTGCATACATCGCTGTCCATAGACCGTCATTATCACTGGTGGTAGGTGTGGAGGTGAATACTCCGGTCTTAGAGTTGTAATTGACCGCATCCAGCTTGCTGTCCGTCTCCGTAAATGTAAAGCCTGCGCCATGAACCATGCCGCGCCGGTCCAGAATCGACTTCACCAGATCCTCATAGATAAACGATTTGTCATGCAGCGTCTTCTCCGGCATCGCGATATGCGTGACACCGCTCGCTGTCCGGACCCAAATGCCGTTCTGCCCGTCACTGACAAGTCCCGTCACATGATCGTCTCCGCCATACAGATACCTTGGTCCGGCCATATACTGAACAATATCCTTGGTATCGCTTGCGCCGAAATCAACCCGCTGCAGGCCGGTCTCCGTTCCAATCCAGTAGACGCCCCCGTCCAGCACAACGCTGGTTACATCCCCGGTTACCGACATCGGCAGGAATTTGAGTGCTGCAGCATCGGTGACCCATTCAAGGGTAACCGGTATGGAGGCAGATCCGGCTTTGTAATAGGTCATTTCCTTGGTCTGCACAGCCTCCAGCTGAACAGGAGAGTAGCCCGCACCCGGCAGCTTCTCCGCAAGCACGGGCGCTGCCGGCAGTACGAACAGCGTTAAGGCAAGCAGTGCACCCGTGATCTTCACGCCATTTCTTTTCATCATGTACATGGTAAGCTCCCCTTTCCTTATTGGTAGATATGCGATACGCCGGTTTGTGTAATAACCAGTACCCCCGTACTTTCATCCGGTAAAAGCAGAAGCACCTTATCATCGTACAATTGCTTGCCTTGTGCGGAATAACTTATCATTTCATTCGTGACGAGATTGATTTTGGTGACTCCGCTGTCTGTTCCGATCCACAAATAAGTCCGGGTTTTGTCCAATACAGAGGTGTTAATCCCCCGCATCGAAGCGAATATGGAAGGTTTGATATTAAATTCATAATTTACAAAGGTTATTGCATTCACAAGGTTCGGCATGGTCACATCCTTGTTCGCTATCGAAGGCGTGTATGAAGGGTCCTGGAGGAAGGTCAGGTATTGCTTGGCCAATCCTTCTGCTCCTGTGGAGCTGAAGGAGCTTAAGGCTTCGGCATAGGTATACAGCTCCGGAGCTTTGGGCTCAGGTGTTGGGGTTGGCGTCGGCGTTGGAGTTGGTGTCGGCGTCGGTTTCGTTGTTGGTGTCGGTGTCGGCACTGGTGTCGGGGTTGGCGTTGGACCCCCTGTACCCGGGCTTGAGGTTGGAGCCGGAGTTGGAGTAGGGGCCTGGCTTCCCGTGCCGCCGCTTGAACCGGTTCCTCCCGAATGGCCGGCCGCCGAAGTGATCAGATGACCTGAAGCATCAAAGTCTTGTCCGCCTATGCGCACCTTCGCAGCATTCATCGTCAGCTTGTCCGGCTTGACAGAGAAAGACACGCCTTCTCCATTGACCACCGCTTCTGCGATTATTCCTTCACCGGTTATAGTTGCTGCGCTGTTCAAGGTCATTTTCTTGACAACCCCGCCTTTATTCAGCTTAATCGCTGAGCCGCCTGCTTTGGACGAGACGTTGAAGCTTCCAATCTGGCCGCCCTCCAGCGTGAAGCTTGCCGGTGCAGCTACATTCAATTCATTAACATCCCCTGATACAGAGACAGCATCGGAAGCCCGCGTAAGCAGGTTAACGGTACTTATCGCCTGGCCGGATTCATTAACGATCCTTGCAGCCGAGGTTACATCCATCTTCCCGGCAGTTATCTTCCCCTTCAGAATAACTCTTACAGGAGAAGCGGGTTTGCTGATAACTATGCTGCCTACCTGACTGTCTGTCAGCGTAATACTGTTCACACCGCCGCCGTTTATGTAGACGGTGCCTCCAATCTTAGCATTGATGAAACTCAGATTACCTTCGCCAACGCCGGGAGTAATATATACATTCCCTGAGAAGTTCAGATCCGATAGCGTGCCTCCAGCTGTGTTAACAATCAGGTTGCTTCCGGAGGTTCCCGAATGATCTCCGCCGTCGGCAACCAAGAGGCCCATGGTGTTATTCATCATCTTCACGGCCTCGGCCCGCGTCAGTGCCTTCTTGGGCTGGAACGCGCCTTGCGGTGTGCCCGCCACATAACCAGCTTCCTTCATAGCATAGACCGCTTCCTTGGACCAGCCGGCAAGTTGAGCATCATCGGTAAACGGGACGAAGGAATTCCCGGAGGCTGCAACATTAAATACTCTGCTGAGAATCAGCGCCGCCTGCTCACGGGTCAGGACCTCCAGCGGATTGATCCTGCCTTCGCCGTTACCAATAAGGGCACCGGCAGCAACCGCTTTGCTGATGTCAGAGGCGTACCATGCCGTCTTAGGGACGTCGGTAAAGCTCTGGCCGCTCTCCTCACTGAAATGAAAGATCCGGTTAATCAGGGCGACGAATTCTGTTTTTCTGATTCCGTCATTCGGCAGAACGAGACCTTCCTGATTGCCTTTGAGCAGCCCCATCTCTTTCCACGAGGCTATTTCCTCTGCGGCCCATGCAGGAATCTTCTCCGCTACTTCTGCAGATGCTGCGGGCATGCCCGTAAACGCCACGGATGACACTACGGCGAATACTCCAAGCGTCTGCTTCCATTTGAACTTCATATGCACTCCTCCTCAAGGTTTTGTTAAGCGGTACTTCAGCTGATAACTTCGTACACAACTGTTTCGGAAGCATGTGCTGCATAATCTCCAGGGGTGACATCCTTTTCAGGTAATCTTTTCAAATTGGCAGGTTTCTTAATGTCACCTCCATGTCATATTATCAATGTTATTGTAGTAACATTTACCCACATTCTATTTTTAATCATAACAAATTGTCAATACATTTATTAAATAGAGAGATATTCTTCCTCCCTTTTCCACAAACTCCCATAACATCGTAAATTTCCATGTAAAATCAATGTTGTTTGCGCTTACAATAATCCATTGGTCAAAAATAATTACTGCTGACTTTCTGGATAAAATGATTTTTATATGTCTTTTTGCA
Organism: Paenibacillus sp. FSL H3-0333; assembly: GCF_038002805.1. Lineage (NCBI taxonomy): Bacteria > Bacillati > Bacillota > Bacilli > Caryophanales > Paenibacillaceae > Paenibacillus > Paenibacillus sp. FSL H3-0333. The sequence continues at coordinate 181,796 of NZ_JBBODG010000001.1, forward strand.
TGAAAAAACAATTGACAGGCTTCTTGCTATCATGAATAATGAAAGCAATATTGTTACTACAAATATTCGTTGCTCAATCAATCACACACAAAAATCAGAAACACCTCACTCAGATGAGTCATATAACATTACATTTAGGAGTGTGAACGCGTAGGGGAGAGTAGGGACTAAGGATAAAGAGCGTAGTCGCGTCAACTTATTTGCCAATACCAATCAAAGGAGCGATTAACGAATGAACAAACGGATGATTGCAATGATCTCAACGATGCTGGTTACCGCCTTAACGGGCTGCTCTTCTGAAGCTTCTAATAACAGCCCGGCCAATAACGGAGGCTCCGGTGCAAAACCGGAAACACTCCGTATTGCTATGGGTTCGCCCGGCGAAGGATTGATTAAGGTCTGGGAAACGATCGGCAAAGAGTTTGAAGCGCAGCATCAGGGGATTAAGGTGGAATTCAGCTATCAGGACGATGACACCTATCAGACGATCGGATTGCCAAATCTGCTAAGCGGCAAGAACGCTCCTGACCTGTACTTTGAATGGGCGGGGCAGCGCCTGCAGACAAGAGTAGCGGACGGTTATGCGGCGGATATTACAGAGCAGCTCCAAAGCTCAGGACTGAAGGATATGTTCGCGGAGGGTACCTTCAATGGTATGGTAATCGACGGCAAGACGTATATGATTCCAACTGCGGGCGATGTGACGAACGTAATCTTTTACAATAAAGCGGTATTCAATGATCTGGGTCTTCAGCCGCCAGCTACCTGGGAGGAATTCCTTAAGGTATGCGAGACCATCAAGCAGGCAGGCATCACCCCGCTCGTGATCGGCAACTCCGATCTGTGGACGGCAGGCAACTGGGTCGCCCATATCATCTCCCGGGTTGTGGGCGAAGACGCCTACAGTGAGGCTATGCAGCTGAAGCAGCCGTTCAATTCACCTGATTTTGTCAAAGCCTACGGTTACGTGCAGGAGCTCTGGGATAAAGGCTATATTAACGAAAATGTAACCGCCGCAAGCGACAGTGAGGCGGACATGCTGTTCCTGAACGGCAGCGGTGCCATGCATCCGATCGGCAGCTGGCTGGCTCCAACCGCAGTCGAAGAGACGCCGGAACTTGAGCTTGGCTACTTCAATACTCCGGCCATACCGGACGGCAAGGGCAATCAGGAGAGTGTAATCGGCGTGTTGAACGGAATGGTGGTCAATAAAAACTCCAGGCTGATCGACGAGGCCATTGAATTCATGAAGCTCTACAGCTCCCCCGAATCCTCCAAGAAGCTGTCCGATGCCGGGGCTGTACCGATTACCAAAGACGGGATCGACAAGGAGACCATGCTTCCGCTCTCGCTGGAATTGAACGATTTGATGGAGAATGCTCCGGCACTTGTGTCGCCGCCCGATACCGGCTATTCCATCGAGGTCGCCAACGCGCTCAATATGGCCACCTCCGAGGTTATCGGTGGCGCCAAATCACCTGAAGAGGCTCTGGCTGAGCTCGAGACAACCATCGCCCCTCTGAAGTAACGATGAGTACGTCCGTAAGGCGGCTTCATCCGGAAATCGAAGATTACGCATCCCCCCTTATACCTTGAATTGGAGGTGGACCCATGTCCGGCCGAAGCAATAAATTCTCTCCCTACCTGTTCATATCTCCAGCCCTCCTGCTGTTTGGCTTTGTTGTACTTGTCCCCGTCCTTATGACCTTCGTATTCAGCTTCTACGATTGGAATGGGATCGGCACTATGAAATTCACCGGCTTCGACAACTACATCCGGGCTTTTCAGGACCGTGTCTACATGAACTCCTACGGACACACGCTTATCTATATTGTCGCCACTGTCTTTGTTGAAGTCATTGCCGGACTCGGGCTCGCAGGCTTGATCACGATGGGCCGCAAGGGAAGCGGACTCTTCCGGCTCGCCTTCTTCGTGCCCGTCATGCTGCCGATGATAGTCGTCTCCTACTTATGGAAATTCGTCTATAATTCCGACTTTGGCCTCATCAATATCCTGCTGGAGAAGATCGGCCTGGAGAGCTGGACCCGTGTCTGGCTGGGCAACCCCGATACCGCGCTTTATGCCATCTGCATCGTATCCGGCTGGGTCTACGCAGGCTTCTATATGACCATCTTTTATTCCGGAATCCAGCGCATCTCTAGAGAAGTCTATGAATCGGCCTATCTGGACGGCGCAGGGGAAGGACAGATCTTCTTCAAAATCAAGGTGCCCATGATCCGTAATCTGGTGGAGACAGGCATCATGCTGTGTGTACTTACCGGCTTCCAGTCCTTCGATCTGTTCTATGTAATGACCAATGGCGGACCGTATAATTCAACCGAAATCGTTACGACCTACCTGGTCAAAGTAGTCTTCACCCATATGAGCATCGGCTACGGCTCCGCACTTGCCGTCATCATGACAATTGTGATCGCAGTGATCGGGCTTGTGGCCGGCAGACTGAATAAGAAAGACTCCAGTATACTTGAGTATTAGGAAGAAACGGCTTCGCAGTCCTCTGAAAGAGGCTTCGGGTGATGACTCAGGTACTTTGCGGGGACCCCGATACATGTAAACTCTGACATTATACGAAAGTGAGGTGTACCGCTTGACGACCACAGCCCTGGATCTCAAGAAAGACGCTTACAGCGGCGGGGAAGCGGCCAGCCGCAGAGCGTTCTCGCATATTCTGTATTATCTGTTCATGATCTTCATTTCCTGCTTCTATTTCTACCCGATTCTCTGGCTTATTCTCTCCTCCTTCCGTGAGAACCGGGAGATCTTCTCCGCTCCATTCGCACTGCCGGAACAGATCAATCTCCAGAACTGGTCCAAAGCCTGGACCGTCGGCAATATGAGCACCTACGCCGGCAACAGTGTAATTGTAACCTCGGCCACCGTTGCGGGCATCCTGCTCTTCGCGAGCCTCGCAGCCTTCGCCTTCAGCAAGCTCCGCTTCCGCGGCAGCAGCTTCCTGATGCTGATGTTCGTATTCGGACTGTTTATGCCGCTGCAATCCTTTTTCATTGCCCAGAGCTATATTTTTGAGCAGCTGAATTTGAAGGATTCCTATATGGGCTTAATCCTCCCTTACATTGGAACCGGCCTTCCGCTGGCCATATTCCTGCTCAAGGCATACTTGGATTCTATCCCGAAAGAGCTGCTGGAGGCTGCCCGGATAGACGGCTGCGGCAACTGGCGGATGTACAGCAGGATTATCCTTCCACTGCTTATTCCGAACATGGCCACCGTCGGGATCTTCTCAGCGCTGAATGCATGGAATGAGCTGCTGCTGGCCATGCTGTACATCCAGAATGATGCACTGAAGACGATACCGGTTGGTCTGCTGGCCTTCTCCAGCCGGTATATGACCGACTATAAGCTGCTGTTCTCAGCACTCTCGATTATTACGCTCCCAATGATTGTCGTATACCTCTTCTTCCACCGCTATATCGTTGCCGGCCTGACAGAAGGGGCGCTGAAATAACCGCCTGCTGACCTCATTCCTATTCCCGGAACAACAAATAACCCCTTCCAGCAAACGTAACCGGAATCATGACCTCATGAGTCTCCAAGTACGTTCTGCCCGAAGGGGCTATATGCGTTATTCTGTATTTAAGCCGGAGTAACTACTACCGGTTCTTCAACTTCTTCATGTACAGTCTTGATCTGAATCATGACCGTACTTGGATCGGTCAGCACTTCAATGCCATCCTGGAAAACCAGATCCGACACCAGCAATTGGTCGCCGATGGCAAGGCCGCTGATATCCACTTCCATGGAAGTAGGCAGATCGCCCGGCATACAGCGGACTTCTACTTCATAGATTTCCACCTGCAGTACGCCGCCTTCTTTGACGCCAACAGCTTCGCCTGCAAAATGAATGGTCACCTTGCTGTCCATGCTGATGCTCATGTTCACATGCTGGAAATCAATATGCAGCACTTTACCGGACATGGATTGCTTCTGGATGTTCTGAACCACTACCGGAACGGTTGTACCGTCGGTCAATTTCCCTTGCAGGATCGCCCGCGGATTCGTTCTCAGCACTTCCAGCAGTTCCTTCTCGTTCACTTCAAGACTAAGAGTATCTTTACCAATTCCGTACAGTACAGCCGGGATGCGGCCCTGCTTTCTTGCCACATTCAGGTTGGACTTCGTGTCAGACGTACGATTGCTTAGTTGAATAAATTTACTCATTGCTTGGTTCCCGCTCTCTTCGACCATAAATTCTTGTCACCTCAAGTGTAACATGACCATAGAATCTAGTCAAACCTGCAGCAATCAGACTTCATATTCGGCAAAAGGATCAGGGATCTCGATTCTATAGGCTTCCGCATCGCTGACGCCTACAGACAATACCGCCCGGCCGCCCGCTCCGCGTACCAGTCCGCCGCTGAAGATGACATCCTGCAGATCAGGACGTTTGCCCGGACCGATCGGGAAGTCGCTTCTGGCTGCGATGATTTTAATAGGGGTAGTCTCCAAAGTGTCCGGATTAAGCGAGAAGGCCATAGAGTAGTAATGCTTCTTCCCCAGACGGTCGAAGCAGGCAATATGCCCCAGCACACCTATATGGCCATTGCGCAGCAGATGGGCTTCATTGGCTCCGCCCCACTCTTCCGGCACGAACTGATGCTGCAGAATCTCCGCCTCCAGGAAGGTCTGTTCATGCAGCTCCTCCAGTGAATCAATAATGGTGAAGCCAATTTGTCCTCTGCCGCCCCGCTCTCCCTGCGGTCTGGTCAGTACACCGATTCTGCCATCCTGAAGCTCAATCAGCCGGATATCCTTCATCATTGCCGGACCGGAGGCGAAGTGATGAAGCGAGTCGATCCGGTATCCCCGGTAGAACTGGGTAACCCAGGAGACTATCTTGGGCGGATTATCCCCAGCCGTAATCACCTCAACTCCGCCGACAATCAATTCTCCCTTAACGCGGGTTACGCACGGGTCCTGCAGATTATAGGTATGGGTATGCGCACGGGGAACCCATACCCCATCTGCGCCGGATGTAAAAAAGAAGACTTGAGAGAACTCGCTATCCCGTTCCTCAACTCTTCCCAAGATCACTTCCTCCCCGTCATGCAGGAACGGAGCCGTTATATTGTAGACATCACGCCCGCCCACACCGGAGAAGACCAGCTTCTCCACGTGCACGGTACGGAGATTGGCATAAAAGGTATCCAGCAGTTCATTACAGGTTGCTGTCTTCGCCGGGCTCCTTGTCATTGCCTTCCTCCTCATATTCATTTGCCTTATCTATTGCCCAATCGTTCTCATCCGATTCCATCCGGATCAATTCCCCAGGCTGAATATTGAAATACGTACACAGCTTCAGCAGCAGATCCCGGGGATACTGCACCATCTCGTCTTTGTACATCCGCCGGACGGAATCGAAATGGTAATTAATGTCCTTCGCTAGCTTGCGAATCGATAATTTCGGGTCATGCTTATCCATAACCTCACTCAATTTACTGCGTATGACTGGCATCCATACACCTCCTACATCACTATATCCGGTGATTTCAAGGGAGTCAATAAATTGACAAGATTAAATGGTCATGTTATAGTTTGGGCAGGAAATTATTTGCAGAAACAAAACTTTATACCACTCATCCCCGGAAAATAAAGTCCTCTTTATTTTCTTTTTTTGTCCCCAAAAGTTCGATAATCAATAGGGAGGCTTTCTATTATGAACCACAGCAACCGCAATAAAAACATTGTTTTCCTGTCCACCAGCCTGCCTAGAGAATGCGGAATTGCCACCTTCACCCAGGATCTGCTGGATGAATTCACGAAGCTTCAGGGCTTCAACAAACCGCGCATCATCGCCATGAATAACAACGGGAACTACCGTTACACGGATCAGGTCATGCGGGAAATTAACCAACATCAGCTATCTGATTATATAGAATCAGCCAGGGACATCAACCAGTCAGATACCGATCTGCTAGTCATTCAGCATGAATTCGGCATCTACGGCGGAGAGAGCGGCGAATATCTGCTGCAGTTCACAGAAGAGCTTCAGATTCCTTACGTGGTTATCTTCCATACTGTCTTAACCAAGCCTACCCCCAAGCAGCATGAGATTATCACCCGGCTCGCCGAAGGAAGCGTCAAGGTAGTGACCATGGCCCAATCCACAGTAGAGGATCTAATCTCTGTCTATCATATTAACGCCGCCAAAATAGCATTCATTCATCACGGCGTTCCTTTTGTCCAGACCTCCACCCGTGCAGAGCTGAAGCTTCAATACAAGTTCGGCGAACGCAAAATCCTCTCGACCTTCGGCTTCCTGAGTCCCGGCAAGGGCATTGAATATGCGATTGAGGCTATGAGCGGCGTAGTGAAGCAGCATCCTGACGCGCTCTATATCATCTGGGGCAAGACGCATCCGGTCGTTAAGCAGGAGACCGGTGAAGTCTACCGGCAAAAGCTGACCGATCTGGTGCATGAATTAGACCTGGTCAATAATGTGCTGTTCGTCGACAAGCTGCTGACCCAGGAAGAGGTCATTGAGTCCCTGGTGATGTCGGATATATATATGACTCCTTATCTGGGCAAGGAACAGGCCGTCAGCGGAACGCTCGCTTATGGAGTCGGCTATGGCAGAGTGATTATCTCCACCCCTTACCGCTATGCCGAAGAGATGCTGGCGGGAGGCAGAGGACTGCTGGCAGCATTCCGCGATTCGGCTTCCCTGGAGGCCTGTATTCTGGAGCTGCTGGACAGTCCGGCCAAAGTCCGGGATATGGAACAGCGTACACAGGAACTCGGCAGTACAATGATGTGGAGTGAGGTTGCGAAGACCTATGCCGCCATCTTCCAGGACATTATAGGCCTTGCCACACCGGCTGACCGGAGTGTGATCTGATGCAGGCGCCAGCGGTGTTACAGTTCAAGCCGGACTATATGCGCCGGATTACCGATGATACAGGGATTTTTCAGCATACGAAATTCGGGGTTCCCGACCGTGCCAAAGGCTACACTACCGATGATAATGCGCGGGCTTTAATTGCAGCCGTTCTGATGTACAAAAAAAATCAGGACAACGCCTCCCTCGACCTGATCCATACGTACCTCTCTTTCGTCCACCATGCACAGACTGAAGAAGGCAACTTCCGGAACTTCATGGACTATAACCGTTCCTTCCTGGAAGAACGGGGCTCTGAGGATTGCCAGGGGCGTACCCTCTGGGCGTTGGGCTTCGTACTCTCCTATTCCTCCATATTGCCTGATAATCTGCTGAATACCTGCCGTTATTTAATCAACCAGGCGCTGCCGCATGTCGCAGGCCTGCGGTCGCCCCGGGCTCTGGCCTATGCCGTGATCGGACTCAGCTATTTACCCGGGACTCCAGGAGCACTCACCTACTCCTTCCCTTATCCGCATATACCAAGTACAGAAGAAGAACGTGCCTTCCTGCCTGAAGCCTTCATCACAGAACTTATTGAATCTGTTGCCGTCCGGCTGAATGACCAATACAATCTCACCAAGGGCGAAGGCTGGAACTGGTATGAAGACAGTCTTACGTATGGTAACTCGATGCTGCCTTGGGCGCTGCTTAAGGCTTACAAGATTTCCGGCAATCCGGCGCTGAGAATCACGGCTAAGGAAAGCCTCGATTTCCTGATCTCCCGGACCTTCGCGCCGGAAGGCTATTACAAGCCCATTGGCAGCCACGGCTGGCTGCTGCGCGGCGGCAGCCCTGCGTTATATGATGAACAGCCCATCGAAGCCTGCGAAATGCTGCTGGCCTGCGAGGAAGCGGCCGTTGTGCTGAAGGACCCGGCTTATCTGCAGCGGGCTGACCTGTGCTACGCCTGGTATACAGGGAATAATTCCTTGCAGATCTCCCTGATTGACCCCCAGTCCGGGGCTTGCTACGACGGCATTCACAGCTCAGGGCTGAACCTCAATCAGGGATCGGAGAGCATTATATCCTTCTCGATTGCCCATCTGGTGACTCATCATGGATAAATACGCAACCATACTTGCAGGCGGTGGCGGCACCCGCTTCTGGCCGCTGTCCAGACAGGAAATCCCCAAGCAGCTGCTGAACATCAGCGGCAACGATATTATGCTGAACGATACCATCGAACGCTTCAAGGGCATCATCCCGCAGGAGAATACCGTTATTGTAACGAACCGCACCCAGGCGGTCCTGCTGGAGAGCATTATGCACAGTAGTGTTCAGAAAAGCAATATTCTGATCGAGCCTGTGGCCCGGAATACTTCAGCAAGCATCCTGTTCGCCGCCTTCTCCATCCAGCAGATGAGTGAAGGGGATTCCCTAATGGTTGTCCTGCCTTCCGATCACTACATTACCGATGAGCCGCAGTTCCGGCTTACGCTGGACGAAGCCTGCACCGTCGCGATGGAGAGTGACGCCATTGTCACGATCGGGATTAAGCCGACCTTCCCGTCCACCGGCTACGGCTACATCGCTTATGACCAGGAGCCGATCGCAGTCAAGCCGGTTGCCGTATACGATGTAGCTGAATTCGTGGAGAAGCCGGATTTCAAGAAGGCACAGGGGTATCTGGCCTCCGGCAATTATCTCTGGAACAGCGGGATCTTCATCTGGAAGACTTCGGTCATTATCGATAACTTCAAGCGCTACCTGCCGCGGCTGTACAATACCATGCTGCCGATCCGCGATGCACTCGGTACAGATCAGGAGCAGGAGACCCTTAACCGGATCTATCCGCTGCTGCAGAATATCTCCATTGACTATGGCATACTTGAACGCTCTGATGAGGTAGTGGTGCTGTCCGGCCAGTTCGGCTGGAATGATATCGGCAGCTGGGACGCACTCGGGGCCATCTTCCCGCCTGATGATGAAGGCAACATTATCAAGGCCAATCATGTCGGCATCGACACCCGCAATTCCATTATCTATGGCAACGGGCGTCTGATTACCACCATCGGCGTTGACGGCTTCATCATCGCCGACACGGGGGACGCCCTCATGATCTGCCCTAAGGACAAGGCGCAGTCCGTCAAAGACATTGTGGATCTGCTCAAGGACAAGGGCATGCTGGAATATGTATAGGGGATGCTACTAATGTTGTATTAAGAGCAGGAGTATAACATAAGGGAGCACTGCTATTACAGCAATGCTCCCTTTGTTATGTTCTTATGGGTATCCTACTCGTCCAGCCTCAGGTCCAGGCCCAGAGGAATCCGTCGCGGTCCCAGGCAATCCGGCCGCCATGCAGCTTGCGGAAGGCCTTCTTCACTTCCTTGGATAACGAGGCATTGCCATTCTCATTCACGAATACAAATTCCTCACCGAAATTCGCCTTCACATATTCAATCGCAGCGGTCTGGTATAACGTCCCTGTGAACTTAATCTCCTTCACCATCCACTCCGCTACTTCCTGTGCGGTTACTTCCATTGGGGGTACTGCTCCTTCCTGTTCATCCTGCTTGCACATTCCCCCATTATACCATGAATCCCGTCAGTCGATTCCGCCATTCCAGCGGCCTTTACCTTTTGGCGAATAAGAAAGCTACGACAGGCTAACCACATAGGTCAGAAATTGATAGATATTATCCTTAAGCACCGTAGCTGTAGCCAGCAGCTTCTTGCCGGACGGACTCCAGTGAAGAGGATCAGCCAGATGAAAATCATTCAGCACAGGTGTCTGCTCTCCGGTCTCCACCTCGGTAATGAACAGGTCCTGCTGGTCATCCGTTGGACCGGCCGCCGTCACTGCATAAGCCAGCAGCTTGCCGTCCGGCGACCAGCTGGTGCCGAAGATCTGCTGCCCTGAAGCTAGCTTAGACTGCTCATTGCCTTCGCTGTCACAGAGCTTCAGAGTCATCTCTCCGCGTCCGATACGCTCGACAATCGCCATCTGACTTCCGTCCGGAGAAGGAACCGCCCAGATCACATTCTTTCGCAGCACCTTGGTCTGCTTCGTCGCTATGTCATAGGCGCTAAGCTGGCTGTCTTCACCTGTAACATAGAGAATCCGGCTGCCGGTCTGAACCACCTCATGCACATACGGGATGCCCGTCTTCACGATCGTCTCCTGCTTGCCGGTCACATCTGCACTTAGAATATTGCCTTCCATATCAGGAAAAATCACATGCGCGTCATCCGCCCACTTTCCTTCCTCCACCCGAAACTCTGCATCGCTTACCTTCACCGGTGCACCCCCGGACAGATCCATAATATAGCCGAATCCTGTGGGGTCATACAGCTCCTTGTAGAAAACATGCGTCTTATCCGGAGACAACTGCGGCGCGCCGTAATTCAGCTCTCCCGTCTGAAGCGGAGCTTCCTCACCTGTGGACAGGGTATGCAGATAGAGATTCAGCGGATACCGCTCCTGTCCTTCAATCACCTGCGGGGGAAGACTGCGGTTCTCCTTGGTCACTACCATTACATCCTCACCGGCAAAATCCGTCCCCCGCACCCCCTCCACCTTCTGTATGCCCGCAAGCTTCAGCTTTGTGTAGACCGGTTCGCTGATATTATCGAGGACTGTAATTTTGCGGCCTGCCTTCTCTATAACCTCACGTGTATCTGTGCTCTCAGTACTACAGGCAGTAACCGATAGCAGAACAGCTCCGCAGAGCAGAATGCTCCAGATCTTGCCCCAGGCTCTATGGCTCTTATGATTCATTCAGGCTTCCCTCCAGCTCATCGCTCATGTTGCCTCTTCAGCATACCGGACGCTTATTTCCAAACCGTATCTCCAATATATCCAAATTGTAAACATCGTCCCTTCAGGTCATTAGCGGAAAAGACAGCTCAAACGCTGCCCCTTCGCCTGAGCCTTCCAGCAAGACAATGGTGCCGCCCTGCTTCTCCACCAGATTACGGACCAGCGAGAGACCAAGCCCTGTGCCGCCCGAGGCTCTGGAACGGTCACGATTGACCGTATAGAACGCTTCGAAGATCTTCTCCCGCGACGCCTCCGGAATGCCGATGCCGGAATCCTGCACGGTGATCCATACCCGTTGCTCCCTGACCTCGCTGTGCAGATGAATACTCCCCTGCGGGACATTATATTTGATCGCATTGTCCAGCAGATTGATAAAGATATGCATGAAGCTTTCTCTATCGATCCAGATATGCGCGGGCTGGGCGTCAAGCGTGACGGTAAGGCCGTAGCGCTCCGCCTTGCCTTTCATCCGTCCGCAGATATCACGCAGGGTACTCTCAACCTCCAGCAGCTCTGCCTGGGATTCAAAATCATACTTCTCCAGCGCCGTCAATTGCAGCACCTTCTCCACCATCTCGTACAGTCGCTCCGTTTCCTTGGCAATACTCAGCTTGGCATCATGCAGCAGCTTGGGGTCATCATCATACATATTCAGCAGATCGACATATGCCTTAATCGAGGTCAGCGGCGTCTTGAATTCATGGCTGATGTTCCCGATGTACTGCTTCTGCTGCTGCTCCAGCGCCTGAAGCTTCTCCACGGCCAGCTGGAGCTTGCGCCGTTCTTCATCCTTGGCGGCAATGCTGCGCTCGATCTCCCGGCTCATGAAGTAGATGCCCTCGGCCAGCTCCCCCAGCTCATCCTTGCGCCGCACCGGCGGAGCTGTGATATAGTCGGCACCGCGGATATCCTCCGCCGCCTTCTTCAGCCGCCCGATAGCAGCAGCCGCACGGTTGAAGTACAGATACCCGAGGATGAAGCTGAATACCAGCACCGCGCCGCCTGTGGTAAGGAACAGATTCAGCAGCGTCTGCTGGAAGCTGCGGGCACCCTCCAGGGAGTACTGCAGCTGCACCACGCCCATCTGCCCCTCCGGCCCCTGCAGCGGGGCCAGGTAGAACAGCCTGTCGCCTTCACTCTGGTAGGCGACCTTGTTATTCAGCGCGTAGTCCAGCGCTGTGCTGAGATCCGGCTTGCCCGGCCCAGGCTCGCCTTGCGCCGAGGTGCCCGCCTGCTGGCCCTGGCTGTCGTACAGGGTCACCTCCAGGCCGGTGAATCCGGCCAGCTCGGCAGCCAGCGCCTTGCCGCGCTGCTGCATGAAGACCTGCGGCGTAAGGCGCGCACCGGTATAGTATGTCTGCTTCACGCGCAGATTGACCGTGTTGACGTGCTGGGCCAGATTGTGCTCCGTCTGGCCCTGCTCATTGCGCTCCACGCCGCGCAGGACGAAGTAGCTCAGCACGCCGACGGCCAGAATCAGCAGCACCGCCAGGAACAGGCTGAACTTCAGCTTAATGCTGATTCTCATGAGTAGCTCCCCGCAGGCACTGCCTTATAGCCTACACCGTAGACGGTTTGCAGGATATTCTGGTAGGGCTCGCCCAGCTTTTTGCGCAGCCGCTGGATATGAATATCCACGGTGCGCGTTCCTCCGGCATAGTCCATATCCCAGACCTGCTCCAGCAGCTCCTCGCGCATATACACCCGCTGCGGGTGCGAGAGCAGCAGATGCAGCAGATCGAATTCCTTCGGGGTCAGCTCCAGCGGCTCCCCGCCAAGCTCGGCGCTGCGCCGGTCCGGGTGAACCTGCAAGAGGCCGTATTCGATCAGCTCACTGCGGATCTCAGCCGTATTCTTCTCCAGCCGGCGCAGCAGCGCCTTCACCCGGGCCAGCAGCTCGCGGATCTCGAAGGGCTTGGTCATATAATCGTCTGCGCCCAGCTCCAGACCGACAATTTTATCAACAATATCATTCTTGACAGTCAGCAGGATGATTCCAATATCATCCCGGTCCTCCAGCTTGCGGCAGACATCATAACCGCTTAGCTTCGGCATCATTACATCCAGCACCAGCACATTCGGACGGAAGGTATTCGCCTTGCTTAGCGCTTCCTCACCGTCACCGGCAGTATCGACCTCATAGCCTTCACGCCGCAGCGCGTAGGCAATCGCACTTACTATGGCCGGTTCGTCATCGACGACCAGTATTTTTTTCATAGACGGTTCATCCTTCCGCTCTCGCTTGTTCGGTTCGGTAATGCCCTTCAAGAATAACGCAGATGAAGAAGCCGGAGCAAGGAACCGGCAGGAGCCAAGCAAAGTTTAGGTTATCTTTAAGAAGACTTAAGCTTCATTTCAGTATTGCCCAGTAAACTGTACTTAGCTGAAGTTCACTAGCCGCCGTAAATGATGAACCTTGACCGATATAACCAACCACGAAAAGAGGATGATACACATGAATATAAAACATATGAATATTAAGCGTGTAATGATTGTAGGAACAATGATCGTAGCTATGTCGTTCGGAGGAACGGCCTGGGGTAAGCCGGCTTTACATACCCTTCCTGTCGCCAAATGGTCCACCTCTGATGTGGCCGATACCGATGAGCTGCTGGATGCCCTGAACCTGAACCCTACCTCTGACGAAGAGCTATACGACGCCTTGTATGACGGCAAATCCCTGCGTAACATTGCAGAAGAGAATGGCGGCAACGTGACTCAGGTCATTAACCTGCAAGTCAAGCAGCTGACCCAGCAGCTCGAAGCCAGACTCGCCAGCGGCAGCATCACCCCGCAGCAGTTCAACGTACAGAAGGCCGAGCTCAGGGAGATTGTCGCGCAGAGTGTCGAAACCTCGTTTGGCTGAGTGAATGGGCGCAGCGACAACTAAATAGGGCTGAAAGTATTTAAAAAGCTGTCCCTTTAGCAGACTTACTGCGTATGGGACAGCTTTTTTTATATCCGGCTCATATGCCTTCGCAGCAACACATTCAGATCATTCAAAGAGCACTATTGACCTAAGTCCCGCTCTTGTTATGATTAATAGATACTCTTAGAAGTGGAGGAATAGCTATGAATGATGCGCTAATGGAACGTTTGCAGCTTTTTTTAACCAAAGAAGGAAATCAGAGTCTGCTTGGTACACCGGCAACAGAGGAACAAATCGCTGAGGCAGAGAAGCAACTGGGTCTGTCGCTGGATCAGGATATGTTCAATTCATCCGAAGCTTTGGCGGCGCCTATGCCGGACTATCCGTACACGCCTTCAGCAACGGTTCCTCCATCGGGCGGGAGAGTGTGATCGAGTTAACGTTGTCCTTCCGCGAGGATTACAAGGATACCCCTATGAGCGGGCTGCTTGCACGAAGTGCAGTCTTTTCCATGGACGGCTCGGGCAACCCGATCCTGCTTGACCCCGAGGGCCGCGTGCTGCTCATCGACCATGATAACGGGGATTACGAGGTGATCGCAGAATCGTTTGCTGCGCTGATCGAAGAGAATTTTATGGAGTGGTAGCTTCATTCCTTGCAGCTAATTATTATCGATGACAATCATATCGATCCTCTGAAATGGAGTCCACTCCTCTACAATTTCCGCCATTATTTTGGTATGGGTCATCGTCTTGGCAAAACCTACCGGGCAGAAACCTAATCCTTACGGTTAATGTCCCACGCTCCCATAGAGCAGAACTCAACCTTAAGGCTGGATGTGCCTGTAATATCTTCGAGAATCGGTACAATCAAATTGGAATAACGGTGATATAACCATTCTGAAGCAAAACGGCTCGGACTGTAGACGCAGTAAGTCTCCCCCAGCTGTTTCCCCTTCGTGCCCTTGAACCAGGTGTTGAAGCTGGGTGGTGAGATGCGGCCTTGGATACGATCCAAGGCCGCAGTCCAGACCTCATCCGGCAGTTCGATGGGAGGGCTTACAATTTTCTCAGAAGCTGAATCGCTGCTAACATTATCCCCTAACAGAAGCTCTTCTACCGACTTCCCGAAGACCTGTCCAAGCTTCAGCAACACCCCGATATCAGGCAGGCAGTCTCCCTGCTCCCACTTAGAAACCGCCTGATGGCTTACGCCAACTAAGCTGGACAGCTCTGTTTGGGTCAGGGCTAACCCCTTCCTTAAGTTCAATATATTCTGCCCGGCTTTGTTATTATCTATCAACGTGACGACACCTCCATTCTACTTTCACTCAACACAGCCAATAGTAGCATAGAGGAGCTGATATCGAAATCGAGCGTAAGTAGAGTATTCTGAATTTATTCTGCAACTCTAGGTTGCAAAAGGCTATGTAGTAGTCTTGAATGCTCATCCCATTAAAAAACGGCTGGTCAGGTTCCCCTGATCCAGCCGTTTACGGTTATTTCAATATTACATTATCGATCAATACTGCCGTGTCAAAGACGCTGTCACCTTGATCCCATACATGGAATCGGAGGACAATGGAGCCCTTGCCGGCAAATTGGCTCACATCAAATTGGACGTGCTTCCAATTCGTCATGTAGGCCGTATCATCCCCGCCGTAGAAATTAACGTCTACTTTGTTCTCATCAATCCAATAGGCTGTGGACTCATTAATCGATTCCTTACCAACAATCACAGATTCCTGTCCGTAGACACTGGACGTCACCGTAGGTCCGCCATTCAAGTGTGAGGTGACGAGGGAAGCTGGATTGATGTATACACTAGAAGTTACTGTTGCTCTAAATGTATCGTTGTATTTGGTTCCAACATATTCCTTTGGCTCCTCAGAAATGAAATTGTAATCGAACGACAAGGTTGTGGCTCCCGCCGGGACAATGAAGCTCTGCTCGATATAACTATCGGAATTGTAGTCATATCCTCCCTTATCATTGTTTTCAAACCCAAGGCCAGTACTGATAATCGCCATGTAGTTACCCTCTGTAGGCTTAAGCGGCCCCAGCTTTGAGATGACCCGGACATCTCCGTTTCCATTCCAGCCGGTCCATTTTCCGTTCTCAAAGGTTCCGTTGATGATCCCTTCGGTCTTCGTACCGATGCTGCTTCCCTTCATAACGAATGCTGCCAACCCGTCATCGGCTCCATGAGCAGCCACTGCTGCCTCAAAAGCTTGTCCGGTTGTCATATTCTCATTATTCAAGGCATTGAATACGGATGGAGCAATGACCTGATCATAAGCAAGCTTTACATAATCGGTGTAACCATAATAAGTGCTGGCGCCATTGTTGATGAACGCATCCGACATGGAATCGTTGTATGCGCTGCGGCAGCTGCCGTTATATACAATAGTGCCGGGAAGCATATCATTGTACCGTGTAATGAAAGAAGGCGTAATCGCATAATAACCCGATATGATAGCCAATCTTCCCTTTTTCAGATCCAGTTCATAGGTCTTGTTGTTCTCTGCGGTTGCCTTCTCTCCAGTCAGGAACATGACTTGCGGCCCCGCATATTTGAAATCAACACCGTATTTATCATGGAATGTCTGGAGCACGATCTCATCATAGTACGTATCCCCATGGGAATCTAAGACCACAACACCATACTGATTAAGTCCTTTGAAGAAGTTAACGCCCGCTGCGCTGTCCTTTACTCTCTCCACAAGGAAGGGGTAATTCGACTGCTCGAAGCTTTGATATACAGCGTCATACACCGTCGAAGATGGAAGTGTGCCGGAGAATGGAGAGACCACAGCAACCTGCTGGCTTCCTATGGTGGCTACGGTTTGTTCCACATCTTGCGTGAGCGCCGTCAATGCATTATTGGACGCAGCCTCTTCTACAGTGTTGTTTAATCCTTTTGTATTCTCAGGGGCCGAGGATATTCCGCCTAGAATCCCGTTGTCCAGCAAATACCAGATGCTTCCTCCTTCACCCGATATTCCTGCATGCTCTACTTCGTCCTGGGTTTGAAGCCAAGCCACTGTTTCTTCCTTTGCCTGTTGCAAATTACTTGTAGAAGCAGCCAGTTGATCAAGCTTACTCTGTGTATTATTTTCAATCATTTCTGTTTGTGCAAGCTGTTCATCTGTAAGATGCTTCAGTACAGACAGTTTAAAGACTGCACTGCTAGGCACCTCTCCAACAAAGGCCTGCAGATTTATGTAGCCCTCTGTATTTTCAGTTAATGCTGCTTTGCCGCTATAGAGTCCGTCAGCCGCAAGGCTGTCTCCATGAATTTCTTGACCATCATCGTACATCAGAGTGATCTGTGACATCACTTTGCCGCTGTCATCTACCTGATAGACACTTGCAGTTGCTGTCTCTGCCGCATTAAGCGTTGTACGGAAAATAACTTCAGTGGACTCTTCTGCATAAATAGCATCTGTACTCTCCCCCTTCACTACAATCTGGAGAGCATTGGCCGGTACTGGAGTTGGCTCCACTGGTGCCGGTGTTGCTGGTGCTGGAGTTGGCTCCGCTGGTGCCGGTGTTGCTGGTGCTGGAGTCGGCTCCGCTGGTGCCGGTGTTGTGGGTGCAGGCGTTGCCGATGCTGGCGTTCCTGGACCCGGGGCTGCCGGAGCGCTCACAGACGTATCACGGACAGCTTGTGTCGCTGTAGGAGCCGGAGTAACCACCGGAGTCTTACCATTATTCGTCTCTTCAGCAAGGAGCTGCTTGGACTTCTCAACATATAGTGCCTTATTCGTCTTGAACTCATATGCGAGACGAGCCAGAGCCTGGCGCTCTGCGCGCTCTTTAGGTTTGAATTTCAGCGTGCCGTCAATGCCCTCTACCCCGTTGATGAACCCATTGTTGAAGGCAAGGGATACTTGAGCTTTTGCCCATTCAGACACCTCAGACATATCCGACAGCTTACTGCCAAGCGGCAGCTTCTTCGCCGTTTCATCTAATTCAAAGGCCCGGATGAAAAATACAACCAGCTCTTCCCGGGTTACACTCGAATTAGGACTGAACGTGCTCGCCGATGTCCCCTCTGTGATACCTGCCTTCACCAATGCTCCTACATAGCCACGATACCAGCTGGTGGCGGCAACGTCTTTGAATGGTGCAGCCTGATCACCACTTACTTCCAAGCCTAACGACAGGACTATGATTTTCGCCAGTTCGGCGCGCGACATAGCCTTATTCGGTTTGAAGGTGTTATCTTCATACCCCGAGATGATTCCTGCTTCAGTTAAGGATTGAATCTCCTTCTGAGCATAAGAGCCTGCGATATCTTTCAATTGCGCGGACTCCCCGAACACCAGATGTGGCGTAAGGCTGCTTATTAGCAGGGCAATTACAATCACCAGACTGAGTTTACGACGTACTGCTTGGAATAACAAAATTTCTTCCCCCTCTTTCTTTATAAAAAAATCAAAAAACCATCGCCCTACAGAGTTCCAAGGATGGAATATCGCTCCATAATTCGACAACTTCTTGATTCTACAATAGGACTATGTAAATTTACTATGTATATTGATACTAGGAAATTGTATAAATTGGAATATTAGAGGAAGAAAATTTAAAAAAAGACCATCAAGCATAAGCTTGATAGCCTAAATTACGATTAAAGTGGATTGAATAAGCTCCGCTCACCAAGATATCGGCCAACCGCCCCATCGCTCCAGACATGCGCTTCGACGTACCGCTCGGGGCCGTATTTTCCGTCATTGTTCCAATGCTGCGGTAACCCGTACTTGTCAATGATGCTCACAATCTCGGGATAGGTATACAGAGTGTGCCTGTACTCTTTGCCATCGTTAATCAGCGGGCTGAAGGTGGGCATGGAGTCCCCATAGGTAAAAGAAATCGTGTTCACATCAAATTCCTCAATCGGAATCTTGAGCGATGCGCCATTCTCGAACCATGTGCTTAGCCACGGACTGTGTTCAACTACCATATAATGCGGGGAGGACCGCTGGACCACACCGCCCTTACGTATAAATTCCGCCCGGATGATGCTCTCGCAGTTCCGCCGATATTCCACATACTTATCATGTCTTTGGGCGCTCTGGGCCTTGGGCTTGGTCTGCTTAATCGTCTCCAGCACGGCCCTCGCCTGATCGCCCGGCAAATCAGATAGGCTAACAAACGGACCCACAGCTGCATCATAGTAATGATATAAGAACATCGTTCCGCTCCTTTTCTAGAGCACAGACTCCAGCACTTCATCCTCAGCATCAATACTATTCAAGGCCGTACGGTTAATCCAAGACAGCGCCAGTGTCCCCTCGCCCATATGAGCACCTACCACCGGGACAAAGGTCATTATTTCTGTACGCACCGAAGGGGACATGGCCTTAATGGCCCACTCCAGGCTCAGTGCCTCTTCTCTGTTATTGGCGTGCATAATACATACATCCTGGAAACGGCCGATTTCCTCCTGGATGGTCTCCAGCAGCTTTTGCTTCGTCTTCTTGAAGGTGCGGATTTTATCAACAACGACAATTTTGCCCTCATCGAACCGCAGAAGCAGATGAATCCGCATCAGCTGGCCCAGCAGGAACTGAGAGCCGGAGAGCCGTCCGCTTCGGTGCAGCTGGCTCAGGCTGGCAGGGATAATATAGAAGGACATTTCCTCGATTATATTATCAATTCTGTTCTTGATCTCCTGTGCAGAGCAGCCTGCCTGCTGCCAGTGAATACCGCGCAGAAGCATCTCACGGATCGGGTACGCGCCTACTTTGGAATCGATACCAATTACGTTGACTCCAGCAATGTCTGCCGCCTGCATCGAGGTGTTGAAGGTTCCGCTAAGCTCGGAGGAACAGTGGATCGCAATAATCTCGTCATACTCTTCCTTCAGACGCTCGTATAATTCCACGAACTCGCCAATCGGCGGCTGGGAGCTGCCTACCTTGTCATGCTGACGCATTTTGTCATAGAACTGATCGGCGTTAATATCTATATTTTCTCTATAACATTCATTATTAACAATTAGACGGAGGGGGACGATATACACATGGTTATTCATAGCGAATTCAGAATCAATGGTGCTGGTGCTGTCAGTCACCCAGGCGATGGATTTCATAGTCATTACTCTCTTTCGTGAGGAATTCACTGCTCAGGAATCAGCAGCTATGGCTGTCTGTATATTCATAAATTATACAGGATGCCAAGCCTGCGTAGAGCATTCCTTGAATAATCCCAGCACTTTTTTTCAACTAAATTCGACATAAATTCACATTATATATGACGAATATACCTGTTTAAGAGAGGTTTGATTATGGTATGAGAAAAGTGGAAATTAGCGTCAGCACGAGCAACATCCTAATATCCAACCAAGGTCCTTAACGTGTTCACATTCTCCTGAAGGAATGCTTGATTCTTGTCCACACCCCGGTTATGGCACCACACAATGGAGGCGAACGCATCGTATAGATCATATAACGGCAGGACTCTTTCCAGATCCAGTATAGGCCGGATTGATTGATAACCTTCCATGAATGGCCTCTTAGTTCCTGAATCGACCTCCCACAGATACCGGTTGACCTTCGTAAAATCCACCTCCGACGAACCGCCGCGGGCACTCTCGAAATCAATAATGCCGGCAACCCGGTTCCCGTTCACCAATATATTGCCCGGTCTATAATCCATGTGGACCATGCAGGGGCCGTCAGGATCAGGCAGAGCAGAGAACAGCTCATCAAAGTGAAGCATACATTTCTCAACCAATGTTGGATCGAGTATCTCCTTACATGGCTCTTCCCATTTCTCAAAATTACTCCGGATATATATTCGCCAGTCATTCGGGTCCAGATCCTTAAAGCCGCTGGCTACATGGTAGCCATATCCCGGAGTTGTAACCTCATGGAGCATTGCAAGATACATGCCTATTTGATAAGAAAGCTGCTCGTCCAGCTCCCCCGTACAAGGCGTCCCCTGAATTGCTGAAAGAAGCAATGCTCCTGTCATAGTGTCATCCCCGTACCAAATATCTAGCACCTCAGGAACAGGAATCACACCTTTCAATGCTTCAAGGATCTTAAATTCACGGACCAGCTTGTCCTTGTTAAACGGAACTTTCACATAGACGTTCTCTCCGCCGGCAAGCGTAAGCTTATATACCTCGGAACTAAACGAATCTGGCACACCCTCTATGTTCGAAACGTTCAACTTAAGCCTGTCTATAAAGTGATGAATAACGCTCATAGATTACCTCCTGAAGCTAGTTTGTCAGGCTGGCCTAACTTAGCGATCACGCGACTCCATAGACTATTTCTCTAATCCCGGAAGTACTGCGTCACCGTTCCCTTGCCTGCCCCAACCTCTACCTCTGCAAAAGCCCCGTTCACCAAAGTAACCTGGGGAGGCAGGTGCCCGCAGTCGATATCGTATGCGACCGGCAGGCCCAGCTCATCGGCCAGCTCCTGGTAGACATCCTCTACGGTGTACCCGTCCAAGTTAGCCGCGCTCCGGCCGAACATAAGTCCGCTGCAATGCTCGAACCAGCCCGCCAGCTTCATCTGCACCAGGGAGCGGCGCAGGTCGGTCACGGACAGCTCACAGTTCTCTAAGTACCACAGAATAGGCTCATTATGGATATAGTGCTGCTGGAAATGCCGCACATCTCCATACGGCGTGCCGATCAGATGACGGATAACGTCAATGCAGCCGCCCAGCAGGCGGCCCTGCATGGCGAGGGCCTGATTGCCCACCGTCTTCCAGCTAGTGGCTTCTGTAAGGTTGAACACATGGGGCGACGGCTCGCCTCCTCCCCATTCCAGCTGGTATTGCTGTGAGGATTGCTGAAATACAGAGCCGCCGCTTGGCGTAGACAATACCTTGTCCCACATGGCGGTTGTCGGGTCTGTCTCTTCTCCCCGGAGATCAATGAAGTTCGTGCCATGGGCAGTGGCAATCCCCGTCTTCAGCGTGACAGCCAGCAGCAGCACACTGATATCGGAATACCCGAGAATCCATTTACACTTCATCTTGCTGAAATCCACCTGCTCCAGCATCTCGATCAGCAGCTCCCCGCCCCAGGGAGGCACGACGAGTCCGATGGACTCATCGGCCATCATCGCGTTGAATTCAGCGGCACGTACAGCAGCCGGAGCCGATTTAGCCTTTTCCTGTGTCCATGCTGTGGGTCCGCAGACTACGCCGTACCCTCTTTTTTGCAGCCGTTCTACAGCCAGCTCAAGCAGTTCACGAAGCTCCTCTCCTACTCCTGATGAGGGTGCAGTTACACCAATAACGGCTTCTGCTTCTAATACGGGATATCTGATCATCCGGTTATTCCTCCTAAGGTAACCCCACCAAGTGGGGCTTTAGCTTCGATGATGACTCAGGTACTTTGCGGGGACCCCAAAACATATAAATTCTATAAAAAAGGAGATACCCGAACCTTGAGCAGGCTGAATATCCCCCTAGTGTACTAAGCATTATATCATTGACTGCGTCATTCCAGCGAAGGCTTATTATCCCGGCTGATATCCAGAATATCCAGGAAAAAGACGAAGATTGGAATCCCGAGAATCAGTCCCCATACCCCGATATAATGCTCGGAGAACAACAGCACTACCAGAGTGTAGAACATCGGCAGGTTCATTTTGGAGGACATCAGCTTCGGGTTGAGGAAGTAGCCCTCTATGACATGTAACAGGGCAATCATCACCAGAATGTTGATCGTCAGCATCAATCCACCCGTGTTATAACCGATAATGCACAGCGGAATCAGCGAAATGACAAAGCCGACGACCGGAATCAAGCTGAGCATGAAGATCATAATGGAGAGGGCGAACAGATACGGGAATGGCTCGAAAAAGAAACCAAGCACCCACAGCCCGACCACGGTAAACAAAGTATTGAACAGCGCAATCAGAATCTGTGCTTCAATGACCTTGCCGAAGGAGGAGATGAATTTTCTGCCGAAATACTCCAGCTCCACATAGAACCAGGAGATCTTGCTGTCTCTCAGGCGGGAGGTGAAGCTGACGATCCGGTTCTTCTCTAGAATGAAGACAAGGCTTAGAATCGTGGACAGGACGAAGGTGGTGCCCCAGTTACTGATTTTGAAGACATATTCGATCCCTTGATTCAAATAACTCTGATAATTGAGCTCCCTGACCTTTCGGAACAAGTACTGCATAATTTCATTCTGCGGAATATCATCGGAGGTCAGCGTGCCGAGAAAAGTGGTTAATTGCTTGATCTGTGAGAATACCTTGGGCATATATTTGACGAGTGCCATGACGATCATGCTGATCAGCGCCACATACAGTATAATGATGATGACCTTGCTGTTCACCTTCACGAATTTGCCGATCCGCTTGCTCAATAGCACCTGAAAGCTGTTCATCACATAAGCGATCAGAAAGGTCAGCAGCACCAGATTCAGCATATCCCTGATACTGTACAGCAGCAGTCCAATCAATCCCAGAATCAAGAAGCGCCGGACTGTTAAATTGGCGACATAACGCTTGAATACTTCCATTGTTCCCTTGTTCCTCTCCATTCGCTGGCAGATAAGATTTTTATTATAGTGTACCGTACTGAAAACAAATATAGCAACTTTGGCATCGCCCAATTCCCGCGAAACCACGAACTTTATGTCGATTTACAGGAAGCTCTATTGCTATATGCTATAATGTGGGCAAAACTGGAACATATATACCTTTTTCAATATTCCAAATCAATGAATTCAAACTAATGGAGGCGAAAGCTGGTATGAACAAAGTAATCTGTATCACCGGAGCATCCTCCGGCATCGGCCTTGCCACTGCACTGAAGTTCGCCCATGAGGGCTGGACGGTCTATGCCGGAACCCGCCATCTGAAGCGTGAACAGGAGCTGTACCAGAATGTGGAGGGTCTGCAGTTCGTAGAGCTGGAGGTGACACAGCCGGAGAGTATTCAGCAGGTTATAGACCGGATAGAAGCGGAGCAAGGCAAGCTGGATCTATTATTCTGTAATGCCGGATTCGGATATCTGAGAGCGCTTGGACAGGCACCGTTCCCTGAGATCGAGGATGTCTTCAATACCAACGTGTACGGGGTCATGCATACGATCCGGGCTGCACTGCCGCTGCTGCAAAAGACTGGCTACGCCCATATTGTGGCTACCTCCAGTGTCGGCGGACTGGTCGGGCAACCGATGAACGAGGTCTACTGCGCCAGCAAATTCGCAGTGGAAGGGCTGCTGGAGAGTCTGGCCACCTATTATAAGCCGCAGTTCAATATCGATATCACCCTGCTGGAGCCAGGAGCGATTGCTACGGAGTTCAATTCAACCGTCATGGGGCATGTCGCCAGCACCGGCGGCGTTCTGGAAGACGAGTACAAGCCAATTCTGGATGCTTATAGAGCGGCCTTCCTGGAGCGCAATGTGGAGCCGCAGACGGCAGACTCTGTTGCGGATGTGATGTGGGAGCTGGTACAGCTTGAGACCAAGCCGCTACGCCTGCGCACCTCGGAGCGGGCCGAAGCCTTCGTGGCCCGCAAGGTCAGTACCGACCCTACCGGACTGGAAGGCGTACTAAGCACGCGCAGAATTCAGTTGAATATGTAAATGTAGACAGCCGCTCCCATTCCTGGAGCGGCTGTCTTTGGCTTTCCCTTATCAGATGCTAGCGCTGAATCGGCTCAATCCGGTACGTTCCGGTACTGCCGTCTCCAGCAGGCCCGCCAGTGACCGCCCAGCCGTAAGACAACACATCCTCCAGCCGTTCGCATTCAGCCTCCGTTAATTCCGCTTCCACCGCTTCCTGCCCCTCTTCCAGCTCCAGCTTCGCTTCAATACCGAGTGCAACCTCGATCCAGCTGCGGATGCCGCGGATGGTATTGTATTTAATCTGGTAGCCTTCCAGAACGGCCCGGCGGAATCCCTCCGGCTGTTCCTCTGCAAGGACAGATAACTGTCCGTAATCGAACTCGTATTTACTCTCATCGGCCGGCAGATCCCCTTCACTGACTCTGCGCAGCAGCTCTTCGTCAGATCCGGACAGCGCGCGCAGCGATTCCAGCAGAAGGGCATCCCATTGTGATAATTTGACCTTGCTAGTCGGTATTGTCATTGTATCTCCTCCTTGATTCACAGATGTGTATCTCCTAAGATTCGTTCATAATATTAGTCTGCATATTCCCCGGCCACATAATGTCCGGGACTCACTTCCCGCAGTGCAGCGGCTTCCTCTGTCCCGCGCGTAGCCGGGTAAGCCTCCAGCTGGATTCTGCGGCTGGCCTTCATCGGATCTGTCTCCAGAATGGAGGACAGCAGGGCTCTGGTGTAGGGGTGGAGCGGATTATCGTACAGCTCATCGCTTGGAGCCACCTCCACCAGCCGGCCGCCGTACATCACGCCGATCCGGTCAGCAATATGGCGGACCATCGACAGATCATGGGCGATGAACAGATAGGTCAGTCCGAACTCGGCTTGCAGATCCTCCAGCATATTAACGACCTGGGCCTGGACAGAGACATCCAGCGCAGAGATGGGCTCATCGCAGACGACGAACTCGGGCCGGACCGACAGCGCCCGTGCAATGGAGATCCGCTGGCGTTGCCCGCCGCTGAATTCATGAGGGAAGCGGTACAGATGTTCCCGCTTCAGTCCCACCTTCTCCAGCAGCTCTGCCACCGCATCCTTGCGCTCTTCGCCCAGATAGAGACCGTGAATCCGCATCGGCTCACTGATCAGCTCCAGTACATTCAGGCTTGGATTAAGCGAGGAATACGGGTCCTGAAAGATTGACTGAATTCGCCTGCGGAAGGGCTTCAGCCCTTTCTCGCCCAGCTTGCCAAGCGGCTTCCCGTCGTAGAACACCTCACCGTCTGTATAATCGTACAGACGGAGCAGACAGCGCCCGACCGTGGACTTGCCGCTCCCGGATTCACCGACCAGACCGAAGGTCTCGCCCTGACGAATCTGGAAGCTGACCCCGTCTACGGCCTTAAGTACGCCCTTATCCCGTCCGCGCAAATCCTTGCCCTTCGGGAAATGCTTCTTCAGATTGCTAACCTCCACAAGCACCTTGCGCTCACTCAAGTGAAATCCCTCCCCGCTGTAACTGCTGTCTTCTCTTCTGTACCTTCGGTCAGCCAGCACATCGAGCGGTGCCCCGGTGCAAACTCGACTACCGGAGGACGTTCACTGCAGCGGGCGAAGGCATGCGGACAACGGTCCATGAACGGGCAGCCGGGCGGGGGATTCAGCAGATCGGGCGGTGTGCCCTCGATCGGAATCAGCCGCTCACGTTCACCGCCGCCGCGCTTCGGTATGGAACGCAGCAAGCCCTGCGTATACGGATGCTGAGGCCGGTAGAAGATATCCTGCACCGTCCCCTCCTCCATCACCAGTCCGCCATACATGACAATGACGCGCGTGCAGACCTGGGCTACCACTCCCAGATCATGAGTAATAAGCGCAACAGCTGTATCTCCCCGTTCCTTCAGCTCTTTGAACAGATCGAGGATCTGCGCCTGGATGGTCGCATCCAGCGCGGTGGTAGGCTCATCGGCAATCAGCAGCTCCGGGCGGCAGGAGAGCGCCATCGCGATCATCACCCGCTGGCGCATCCCTCCGCTGAATTCATGGGGATATTGCTTCAGCCGCTGCTCCGGATCACGGATGCCGACCTGGCGGAGAAGCTCCGCGGCTTCGGTATACGCCGCCGCTTTATCCAGTCCGCGGTGTCTGCGGATAACCTCTGTCAATTGCTGGCCGATTCGCTTGACCGGATTCAGCGAGGTCATCGGGTCCTGGAAGACCATCGCAATCCGGTTGCCCCGCAAGGACCGCCACTGCTTCTCCGTAAGCCCCTTCAGGCTCTTGCCGCGGAATTCCAGCTTCCCGGCAGTCATATGCCCCGGCGGTGTGATCAGTGACATGACCGCCTTGGCTGTAACGCTTTTGCCGCTGCCGGATTCCCCGACAATGCCTACGGTCTCACCCGCATCAATATGGAAGCTAACGCCACGGACGGCCTGATTCTCGCCGTCCCGGGTAGCGAAGGAAACCTGTAAATTCTCAACAGTCAGCAGCCGTTCAGTCATGATGTTAAGCCCTCCTATCTTCGGATCAGCTTAGGTTCAAAGCCGACCCGCAAAATATCTCCCAGCACATTAAAGCTCAGCACCGTAAACAGGATCATCAGCCCGGGGAACAGCGCCAGATAAGGCGCCTGGGCAATATACCCCTGTGCGCTGTTCAGCATACTTCCCCACGTGGCATTCGGCGGCTGTACCCCGAAGCCGAGGAAGCTCAGCGACGATTCCATCATAATGGCCGAGGCAATATTATTCGTCGCCCCTACAATAATCACCGGGACCAGCCCCGGAAGGATATGCCGCCAGATCATGCCGAAGGCACTCTGTCCCGAGGCTTTGGCATATAACACGTACTCCCGTTCCTTGATCGTCAGGGTCTCCGCGCGGACGACACGTGCCACATTCATCCACATCAAGAGAGCAATAATAATGATCAGATTGCCGATGCTCGGCTTCAGATAGACGCTGAGCAGCAGCAGGATCAGGAAGGACGGGATCGACATGATAATATCCAGCATCCGCATCAGCAGATTATCGATCCAGCCGCCGAAATATCCGCTAATCACCCCAACCAGCACGCCCACAAAGGTTGCTACGATCATGGAGGAGAATCCGACCAGCAGCGAAACCCGGCCTCCGTATAAGGCTCTGGACAGATAGTCGCGGCCATAATCATCGGTGCCGAACAGATGCGCGGCGCCGGGCTTCGTCAGGCGGGCCATGGCATCCATGGCATTCGGATCATGACCGGACAGGAAGGCAAAGACCGCCCCCAGTGTAAACACCATCAATATAACAAGAGCAGCGACACCCAGACCGTTCGTAAACAGCTCGGACTGCAGATTTTTCCATTTACTGCGATTCATGAGGTCACCCCTTCAGTTTGATTCTTGGATCGACAACGCTGTAGAGAATATCTGCCACCAGATTACCGAAGATCAGCATTAAGGAAGAGAACAGGGTAATCCCCATAATGACAGGATAATCCATCCCCTTCACCGCCGTCATCCCCAGGGAGCCGATCCCCGGCCAAGAGAACACCGTTTCCGTAACAATCGCCCCGGCCACCAGATCTCCCATCGACATACCGATCAGCGTGATCACGGGTAGCAGTACATGCTTCAGCACATGCCGGAACAGGATGGTGGATTTCTTCGAGCCAAAAGCGTACTGGATCTGCACATACTCCTCCTTAAGCTGTCCGATCGTGCTGGAGCGGATATAGCGCACATACCCGGACAGGAAACTGAAGGCCAGCACCGTACACGGCAATATCCCGTGCTTCAGCACATCAAGCGGCGATTCCACACCAATGGTGCGCATCCCCATGCTTGGAAGCAGGTGCAGCTTGATCGCGAACAGATACATCAGCAGGATCGCCAGCCAGAATAAGGGGATGGAGATGCCGATATAAGCGATAAAATTGATTAGCTTGTCTACCCAGCGGTTGCGGTTCGCACCGGCCACGAGGCCCAGCGGAATGGCCAGAAGGACGGCCAGGGCAATGGCGCTGCCCATCAGACCCGCAGTTGCGGGGAGGCGGTCCAGAATCTGATCCAGCACAGGCTGGTGATTGACCAGCGAGTACCCGAAATTGCCCTGGACCATCTCTTTGATCCAGATGAAATATTGGATATAAGCAGGCTTATCCAGCCCCAGATTATGACGGATGCGCTCAATATCATCAGCGTGCATATTGGGCGTCACGAAAGACAGCACCGGATCTCCCGGAGCCAGCTTAATCATGGTAAAACAGACCACCGATACAAAAAACAGCATCGGCAATGTTTGCAGCAACCTTCGGACGATGAGTTGTCTCATACGCAGCTTCTCCCAGCTCTTAACAGGCAAAAATAAGCTGGGGGAACCAGCTTATTTTTTTGCCTTGCTTATTTTGTGAGGCGAATTATTTCTTGTAAATCTTGGACAGGTCTTCGAAGATGACGACCGGCTTCAGGACAGCCTCATCAATACCGCCATAGTTCTTCGATACTGCTACCACGGTCTTGGTATAGGCGATAGGATAGATCGGTGCATCCTCGGCTACCAGTTCCTGCGCTTTCTTGTAGATCTCTGCACGCTTAGCCGGATCTGCTTCGCCTGCACCGTCATTCATCAGCTTATCGACTTCACTGTTGGAATAATGCGAGTAGTTGGACGAGCTGTCCGTAGTGAACAGGATACGGTACGCATCCGGATCATACCCCATGATATAGCCGGTCAGAGCCAGTTCATAGTCGGTCGCCTTCAGATCAATGAATTTCTGCACCCAGGCCGAGGAATCCATGTTCTGCAATTCAACCTCTACGCCGATTGCCTTCAGCTTCTGCTGCACATACAGCGAGATGGCTTCCTGCGCCTTGTTACCGCTCTGTACGATATACCGGAGCTTCAGGTTGCTCTCACCGGCAGTGGCCAGCAGTTCCTTCGCCTTGGCAGCATCATTGTCAAAGGTAGGGACATCGTTCGTGAAGTACAGTGCATCCGGAGTCAGGAAGGACTTTGCCGGATCAGCATATTCGCTGGAAGTGTACGCCGTCTGAATCAGCTCGTCGCGGCTGAGGGCCAAAGACAGGGCTTGCCGGACTTCTTTTTTGGCGAGGGCACCGGTATCGCTGTTCGCATTGAACATCAGATAAGCGAGGCGGCCTTCGCTATACGGGAGAATCTCAAAATTATTCGTCGCTTGAATCGTAGGAACATCCTTCGGGTCTAGATACTGTACATTAATCTCGCCGTTCTGCAGAGCCAGATTCGCAGCATTGGTATCCTTGGCAATCCGGTAAGTGACCGAATCCAGATGCGGCTTGCCCCCGAAGTAGTTGTCGAAGCGTTCCAGCGTCAGATACTCGCCAGCCTTGTATTCCTTGAATTTAAAGGGACCGGAGCCGACAGGAGAAGCGTTCTTCGTGCTCTTCTCAATGTTGGTCTCATTCTCGTAAATGTGCTTCGGAATCGGGAATACCTGTACCAGCGTGGCTTCAAAAGCCGGGCTGACCTGCGGCAGCTTGAACTCCACAGTCAGGTCATCGACCTTAACAGCCTTAATCGCTTTATCGCCAATCAGGAAGTTGGCACGCAGGAAGCTGTTCTGCTTCTCATCCAGAATGCTGTCGATGGTGAATACCACATCATCCGCCGTCAGCTTCTCTCCATCATGCCAGTTCAATCCATCCTTAAGCTTCAATGTATACGTCAGATTATCGCTTGACGGTGTCAGGCTGTCTGCCAGGTAGAAGGTCTTCTTGCCGTTGTTCACCTGGAACAGCGGAGCATACAGGGCCTGGTCAATGGTCAGGCTGACACGGTCACCCGCATAGTTCGGATTCAGCACTACCGGATCGGAAGCGACCCCTATAATCAGACTGCCTCCATCCTTCGGTTCGCCGGCAGCAGGCTCTTGTGATGCAGCCGGTGTCTGTGCGCCATTGGTAGATGAAGCGTTATTCCCATTGGAGCATGCACTGATCATCAGTGTTAATAATAGTAGAATAGCAACCCCTGTTATCCCTTTACGCATTGTCTCTTCCTCCATGTCTATGAGCATTCCCACTCGTTGTTGAGTCATTATATATCGGAATACTAGGAATTACAATGTATGAATTTACCATGGGCTTTACCAGACGCGGACCTCCTGCATGACCGCTCCGCGCCGCAGGGCATCGACATGCTCCATTCCTTCCGTAACCCTGCCGAATACCGTATGCCAGCCATCCAGATAATCGAACGTATCATAACAGATAAAAAACTGGCAGGACCCCGTGCCTGGTCCAAAATGCGCCATAGACAGCGCCCCGCGCACATGCTTATGGGGATTCCCCTTCGTCTCACAGGGAATGGGATCTGTGCCGCCTCTGCCGTTGCGCTCCGGGCAGCCGCCCTGGGCAACAAAGCCGCGAACCACACGCTGAAAGGCCAGACCGTTGTAAAAGCCGCTGTTCGCAAGCTTTTCAAAATTGGCTACGGTTCCCGGCGCTTCCTGATCGAACAGCTCCAGCCGAACCTCCGGTCCCTGCTCCAGACGGATCAGAGCCTGCTTCATGGCGCCTCCTCTACACGGGCTGCAGTGTCTGCCGGTACACCGATATAGACGGCCGTCTTGGCAGCATGCAGCGGCGCATAAATCTCCTCGATATCCTCGTCCACGAGCGGCCTAAGCTCTCCGCCCTCCATATGCAGGAACACCTCAGCGCGCGGATTCATCGCCAGGAGGACATTGATCAATTGCTGTACTTTTAACGTTGGCTTGTCCATCCTCTCACTCCTGCCAGCCCTCTTCCGGGGATTATATATATTAGCGGTATTGTACAATAGCTCAGGGCAAACGGCAATACGGCTCTCTTCTATACATGCAGGTGATTATTTCGGGAAAATGGGGAAAGTCCGGTACTTCTCTAAAAATATCGAATACATATAATTTATATCAACTATTTGCGAATCCAAGGGGATGTTCTATCATGTTGACCTTATTCTGGAGTGGCTGCTATGAATCCGAATAGAACCCGGGTGCTGCTGGGCAGCCCGATTCATCAAAAACCGGCGATCCTGGAGCAATTCCTGAACTCTCTGCTGCGTCTGAACCTGAAGGATATCGATCTTGATTTCTATCTGATTGACGATAACCCGGATGAAGCCGCAAGCCAGCTGCTGCAGCAGTTCGCCCGGAACGGCAGATCCGTCTTCCTGCAATCCTCCGGCTACCATGATGACTATATCCGAGATGAGCATACGCATGTCTGGCATTCCAATCTGGTCTGGAAGGTGGCCAGATTCAAGAATCTGATGATCCGGCGGGCGGAGGCCTTCGGCTATGACTACCTGTTCCTGATTGATTCGGACCTCATTCTGCACCCGGATACGCTGCTGCATCTGATCGGTACAGGCAAGGATATTATCTCCGAGATTTTCTGGACACAGTGGCAGCCGAATACAATGCTGCAGCCGCAGGTATGGATGCATGACGAATACAACCAGTGGGAGATTCATCCGGGGGAGCAGCTCTCTCCGGCGGAGATTCAGAGCCGTTTCCATGCTTTTTTGCTGAAGATGCAGCAGCCTGGAATCTATGAGGTTGGCGGACTTGGCGCCTGCACGCTGATCAGCAGCTCAGCCCTCAGCTCCGGGATCAGCTACGACCGGGTCCGTAATATCTCCTACTGGGGAGAGGACCGTCATTTCTGCATCCGTGCAGCGGCCCTCGGCTTTCCGCTCTTCGTGGATACCCACTTCCCTGCGCTGCACCTCTACAGAGACAGTGATCTGGATCTGGTCGCGGAGTTCATCCGGCACACCTCGGGCGCGGAAGCAGCTTCTATAGTAGAGGCGAAGGATGAAGCTGGCAGTCATTCAGGAGCAGCCGGGGCCAGGAGTGAAGCAGAGCCTGACGGCTCAGATGAAGCGCCGACCGTTGAAGACAGCGACACTGATCTGCCAGGCCAGGCAGAGACGGCTCCGTCCCCTGCTGACAAAAGAATACAAGAGGCAGCAGCGCAGTGGGATGTGCTGTGGACCGAAGCCGAAGCCCGGCAGCGCTTGTCCAAGGAGCCTCTGCCTACTGACGCAGGCGAGACGGCAGAAGGAAGCGGAGCGGTGAAGGAGCATCCGGCAGGAGGAGCCAGCACAGGCAGGGAAGGAGGAGCAGGTCTGCAGAAGCCTCAAGCCGCTTATGCAGCGTCCCCCGTCACTCCGCCAATCCCTGCTTCCCGCCGGCCCAAGCTGACCCTCACGATGATCGTCAAGAATGAAGGCACCAGATTCCTGCGCCAGGTGCTCGAGGAGCACCGCAAGTATATCGATGAGGCCGTCATTATCGACGACGCAAGCACAGATGATACAGCCGATATCTGCCGGGAGGCTCTTGAGGGGATTCCGCTCCACCTGATACAGAATCCTGTCTCCCGCTTCCATAATGAATCGGAGCTGCGCAAGCAGCAGTGGGAGGCGGTGGTTGCGACCCATCCCGAGTGGATTCTTAATCTGGATGGAGATGAGCTGTTCGAGTCATGTTTTCCAGAGGAAGTAGACTCCCTGCTGCGGACAGCAGATTGCGACTTATTCTGTTTCCGGCTCTACGACTTCTGGGATGAGGGAAGTTACCGCGAGGATATGTACTGGCAGGCCCACCAGAGCTACCGCCCGTTCCTGCTCCGTTACCGGGAAGACTTCACCTATACCTGGAATGATCTGCCGCAGCACTGCGGGCGGCTGCCGGAGAATATCTTCGAGCTGCCCCATCAGTTAAGCAACCTGCGCCTGAAGCATCTTGGCTGGTCGAAGCCGGAATTCAGGCTGGAGAAGTATTTGCGTTATAAGCTGCTGGACCCGGATGCCGAGTACGGCTGGAAGGAGCAGTATCAGTCTATCCTTGACCCGAAGCCCCGGCTGGTGAGGTGGAGCGAATAAGGCGGAGGGCTAAGTCATAAGAAGAGAGGAAGAAGCTCCTTATCGGAGCTTCTTCTTTTTTTGCAAATAAGCTTCAGGAAATATATCACTATAGGTCCGCAGGCAAATATGCTAAAATAACAGAACATAAGTTCGTATTTTGGTTGTAAAATACATCCTAATATTTCCCTATTATTAGAAAGATATATAGAAGAGGAGGCTTAACGGCAATGGAACAGCAAATGATACAGCGTTACCGGCAGGAAATCTATCGAATCGGCTGGCGCTTACAATACCGCAGCAAGCGAACCCGCCGGCATGAATGTACCTTCATGGATATCCGCCCGGCTCAGCGGGATGAAGCGGAGGAGATGATTAACCGGTTGTCCGTTGAGCAGCTATTAGATACCCTTCCAGCCAAAGGAAAGGTGATTCTGCAAAAGATTTATCTGCAGGAAATGACAGAGGCTGAGGTTGCGGCACAGCTGCATATGAGTCAACAGGGGGTTAACAAATGGAAGCAAAAAATGCTCCAGCAGCTATCACAGACAGCGAATTCGCAGACCTTCTGACAGGTGTCCGCCAGAAACAGCCGGAGGCCATGCTCCAGATTATCGAGCTATTTCAGGAGGACATCGAAATAGTCAGTCAATGCATCCTCCTCCCGCGGGAGGATGCCATTTCACATATTGTGACGGAGATTCTTAACTTCATACAGGCGGGGGATAGCACATGAACAAGCGGGCAAACGCCGACCTAACGTGGCGCTGCCCGCTTGTCATTCATTGGGAATAGCTAATCTATCAGGCAAGACCGGCATTCATGCCGGCTGCAACCTAGGTATTGACCTTCCTGCTAGGGTAAGGTTTATGGTTACTATAAGAAGTTCCGGCCGGAATAACTTATGAAAGGGTGTTCATGCGTTGAAGATCGGAGAGTTCGCAGCTTGAGGCCCATGGGATGTTACATCGGAGGTCTGGTCGGACCGTTCGGAACCGGCACAGATATCCGCATCATTATCGAGGCTTCCATCGACACTCTAGACCGGGCACGGCGAAATGGGGTAAACTCATTAAATATTGAATCGTACATTGTATAACTCGGATGCCACAAGAAGGGGTTGAACCTATCCATGGAACTCTACGCCGTAAAATTTGGTGAATCTTCATTTCGCTTAAGCAACGTATACCGCGATATGCATCATTCGGAGGAGTTAGTCCAGATTGCGTGGTCATTTTATATTGCCAAGTATAATAATAAAACAATCTTTATCGATACAGGCTTTCGCGATGAGAATGTGGCACAGCAATGGGGAATTACACTAACAGACGTAGCAGACGAGTTAAGAGGCATCATTGGCAATCTAAGCTCCGTAGATACAGTCATCATTACGCATAGTCACTTTGACCATATTGAGAATCTTGACTTGTTTGATAAACCTGAAATCATTATTTCAAAAACCGACTATGAAACTGCGCTACAGCAGTGCTCGCCGGCCATCAAGGAGAAGCTGCTTCAAGGCCCGGTTGTCACCGTAGACAACGAATATATTTACGACAACCAGTTCAGATTCAAGGTAATCGGCGGGCATAGCCCTGGTTCATCGGTGGTTTACTTTGAATCGGTTCATACCAACTATATAATCACCGGCGATGAATGCTACTGGTGCGATAATTTGCTAAGCAATCGGCCGAACGGGGTTTTTTCCAGTACAGAAAATAACGAACGGTTTCTAAATGAGGCTCATCACAGCGGATTAATTCCGCTCCCATTCCATGATCTGCAAATATTCGAACACTATCCGGCCGTTTCTAACAATATAGTGAGAATCCTTTAGATTTTGGATAATGCCAAGATGACTTGGATTACTTCTACTAACAACAAACGCGCTCAAAGCTTCTTTGAAAACATGAACGCGGTCAAAGGGAAGGATTGGGTTCACTACTCCCTTATCTAAATCAACGCGTCGAAATGGCCTTCTGCGTCTACCGTCGCTGTCCGGGGATCGGTCAGACCGATGCCCTTAAGGCCTCCCTTTCCCTCAGTCCGCCAGGGCGGAGTATGATCCTGAAGCGGGGGAGCAGGTACAAATGAAGCCGAAGCGGTACTCCCGCTTTTCTGCACCAGATGGGCCTCCAGCTGCCGTATTTGCCGCTGCAGCTGCTCCCGGCGATAAGGAGTCTGCATCTCTCCGCCCTGCGCCGCATTCACCTTGTCCAGCTCCATCAGCAGCCGGTTGCGCTGCTTCTCCAGAGAACTGACATCGCTCTGTGTGCTGCCGTAAGCTGTAGTGGCCTGTAACGGGCTGATACCGGATACCGTCTGTGCCGCCATGATCTCTCCCTCCGTTTCCTTGGCTTCTGCTGCAAATCCAGCCATATTCGAAAGTTCTAATCATTTCTATTACCCGGCAGCTCCCGCCATGACAACATTCCAACCACATATTTACAAAAAATCGTCGCATAGTCTCAATTCGGATGCTGGTTGGACCATACCAAAGACCTATTAAATTCCCACTCCTTTATTTGAATCCATAGCAGGCAAATACGAGGACGGTACCGTTTCAGCGAGAAATAGAAGGATAATTTATCGTGTGCAACATATAAATTCTTATATTTGAACAAAATCACCCTGTGGGCGAACGAGATGACCTGCGCACATCTTATCCACAACAGAAGAAAATCATAATTTCCTAAACAGTAAAAAAAGCGCTCCCGCCTCAATAAGGCAGAACGCTTTTTTATGGATGCTTTGTAGATTGCCGCTGCCTCCTTAGGCGAGGCGCCGGGGCCCATTACATTTCACATCGATCCTACTGTCTTCGCAGACTCTGATTTCGCTATTGCAACAGTCAGCTCGCCGTCCGCTTCGTCCACCGTCATCACTGAGCCTTCCTCCGCTTCTCCGGCGATCAGCGCGCGCGCTACCCGGGTCTCCAGACTGCGCTGGATGAACCGCTTCAGCGGTCTGGCACCATAGACGGAATCGAAGCCTTCCTCGGCAATGAAGCGGACCGCCTGGTCACTCAGCTTAAGACCGATATTCCGCTCTGAGAGGCGCAGACGCAGGCCATCGACCAGCTTAACCACAATTCTCTGGGTCTCGCCCAGTGTCAGCGGCTTGAACATTACAATATCATCCACCCGGTTCAGGAACTCTGGACGGAAATGCCCGCTCAGTTCCTTCATGACCCGGTCCTTCACCGCTTCAGTCAGCTCGCCGTTGTCATCCGTGCCCTGAATCAGATGCGGTGAGCCAATATTGGAGGTCATGATGATGATCGTGTTCTTGAAGTCGACCATCCGGCCCTGCGAATCGGTCAGCCGCCCGTCATCCAGCAGCTGTAGCAGAATGTTGAACACATCCGGGTGAGCCTTCTCTACCTCATCCAGCAGCACCACGGTATATGGCTGGCGGCGCACCGCTTCGGTCAGCTGGCCGCCTTCTTCATAGCCGACATATCCCGGAGGAGCACCCACGAGACGGGAGACACTATGCTTCTCCATATACTCCGACATATCGATACGGATCATGCCGTCCTCGCGGTCGAACAGCGAGACCGCCAGCGCTTTGGCCAGCTCCGTCTTCCCGACCCCGGTCGGCCCGAGGAACAGGAACGAGCCGATCGGACGGTTCGGGTCCTTGATGCCGGCTCTTGCCCGAAGAACGGCATCGGCTACCAGCCGGACCGCCTCATCCTGCCCGACTACCCGCTCATGCAGCGTCTCCTCCAGCCGCAACAGCTTATCCCGTTCGCCTTCCACCAGTCTGCTTACGGGAACTCCCGTCCAGCGTGAGACAATATCGGCGATTTCCTCCTCCGTCACGGCTTCACGCAGCAGCCGGGTCTCCTGGTCCTGCTGCGCCGTTTCCTCTGCCGCCTTAAGCTGCCGCTCCAGATCAGGAATAATGCCATAGCTTAATTCAGCCGATTTGTTGAGATCATAGATCTCCTGCGCATCGACCAGATCCTTGCGGGCCTGCTCCAGCCGCTTCTTCAGGTCGCGGATGCCCTGAATGGCCGATTTCTCCTTCTCCCAGCGGGCCGTCATCCCCAGATGCTTCTCCTTGAGGTCAGCCAGCTCCCGCTGGAGGTTCTCCAGGCGGCGCGCGCTGGCGTCGTCGGTTTCTTTTTTGAGCGCGGCTTCTTCAATCTCCATCTGCATCAGGCGGCGGGTTACCTCATCCATCTCACCGGGCATGGAGTCAATCTCCGTGCGGATCATTGCGCAGGCTTCATCGACCAGGTCAATCGCCTTATCCGGCAGGAAACGGTCCGTGATATAACGGTTAGACAGCACACCGGCTGCTACCAGAGCGCTGTCATAGATTTTGACCCCGTGATGCACCTCGAAGCGTTCCTTCAAGCCGCGCAGAATCGAAATGGTATCCTCGACATCCGGCTCGCTGACCAGCACCTGCTGGAAGCGGCGTTCGAGCGCCGGGTCCTTCTCGATATATTTGCGGTACTCATCCAGCGTGGTCGCCCCGATACAGTGCAGCTCACCCCGGGCCAGCATCGGCTTCAGCATGTTGCCCGCATCCATAGCCCCCTCCGTCTTGCCCGCACCGACAATCGTATGC
The DNA here is from genome assembly GCF_038002805.1 of Paenibacillus sp. FSL H3-0333. Taxonomy (NCBI): domain Bacteria; kingdom Bacillati; phylum Bacillota; class Bacilli; order Caryophanales; family Paenibacillaceae; genus Paenibacillus; species Paenibacillus sp. FSL H3-0333. The sequence goes on from NZ_JBBODG010000001.1 coordinate 219,366, forward strand.
AGCTCGTCAATGAACAGAATAATCCGCCCGTCACTCTCGCGGATCTCCTTCAGCACCGCCTGCAGCCGCTCCTCGAATTCCCCCCGGTATTTCGCACCGGCAATTAGCGCACTCATATCCAGCGAGAAAATCGTCTTGTCCTTCAGTCCCTCCGGCACATCCCGGCGGACAATCCGGTGGGCCAGCCCTTCGACAATCGCAGTCTTGCCGACACCCGGCTCCCCGATCAGGACAGGGTTATTCTTGGTCTTGCGGGAGAGGATGCGGATCACCCGGCGAATCTCGGCATCGCGCCCGATGACCGGATCGATCTTGCCGGCCCGCACCTCAGCCACGAGATCGCGGCCGTACTTCTCCAGCACCTCATAGGTGGCCTCCGGCTCCCGGCTGGTCACCCGCTGGTGTCCGCGAATCTCCGCTAACACTCCAAGCAGCTTCTCCCGGGTAACGCCCCGGCTGGTGAACAGCCCGCGCAGCTCGCGGTTCCCGCTGCTCGCATCCGAGACCATCGCCAGGACGGCATGCTCCACCGCGACGAATTCGTCCTGCATCTTGGCTGCTTCCTGCTCCGCCTGTTCCAGCATGGCAATCAGCGCGGGCGATGCCTAGCGCCGCATGGTGCCCGCTCCGCTCCCGCTTACGCTGGGTTTGCGCTGAAGCAGCGCCTCGGTTCCCTGCAGCAGCTCGGCTGCGGGAACGTTCATCTTCTGCAGCAGCCGGGGCAGCAGGCCCTCATTCTGCTGAAGTAAGGCTTTCAGCAGATGAAGATTGTCAATCTCCTGATGCCCGCCGGAAGACGCCAGCGACTGCGCCTCTGCTACCGCTTCCTGCAGCTTCTGGGTAAGCTTATTGAAATCCATAAAATCATCGCCTTTCTAATGTATAGGTATAGGTTAATCAACCGGATGCCCGGCTGTTATATATGCTGAACTTAAATGTTCTTTACCGTGTTGCCGCTCTTCGCCGCTGCGCTCCGCCTGTGGTACGCCGTTTCGCGCCGGCTTGGAAGCTGCCGGACTCCGCCAGCTGACGGTACAGCTTCTTCTCTGCCTCGGTCGTTCCGGCCGGAATGACCATCTCCATCCGGAACAGGATGTCACCATTCGTTCCGTCCGGACGTCTCAGCCCCTTGCCGGAGAGGCGCAGCGTTCCGCCGCTGGCTATTCCGGCAGGGATCTTCAGCTTCACGCTGCTGCCATCCGGCAGCGCTACCTTGGCTTCCCCGCCAAGCACAGCCTGCCAAGGAGCGATCTCAACCGTGCCGAGCAGATCCCCGCCGTCCGGCTCATAGATCTCATGAGGCAGGAGATGCAGCGAGATCAGCAGATCGCCGCCCTGCCCCGCTCCGCTTCCGCCGCCGGGTACCCGGATGAGCGTCCCTTCCGCCGAGCGTGCCGGAATCTGTACGTTCAGGTCCTTGCCTGCCGCCTGAACGCTTATATTGCCGCCTTTGTAGGCCTGCTCCAGCGTAATCTCAAGCTGGGCCTGCATCGTACTGAACTCATCTCCCCACGGGCTTCCGCCTGGACGGGCACCACTGCTGCCCGAGAAGAAGCCGGTACGGTCAGCCGCGCCCCGGCTGCCGAAGAACATCCCGAACAGATCCTCTTCCGGTATACCGCCGGAAGAAGCGGCTCCGCTGCTCCAGCCCGCGCCAAACGGCGATTCCCATGACGCGGAGGAGGCTGATCCATGGCTGCGCTGACCCCGCGAGCCTTCTGCGGCTCCATAGCGGAGCTCCTCATCATAGATTTTGCGCTTGTCTTCATCGCCCAGCACCTCATATGCCTCGGCTGCTTCCTTGAATTTCGCCTCTGCCTCCGGGGCCTTGTTGACATCGGGATGCCATTTTTTGGCCAGCTTCTGATAGGCCTTCTTGATCTCCTGCTTCGAGGCCTTCTTGTCTACCCCAAGACGCTCATAATAATTTGCCGCCACCGGAACCTCCTCCTTTCGTGTAATGGGAACCTTCTGCCTTCCTCCGGGAAAAGACGCATTATAGCCGGAACCCCCACTACAATGCGTCTAATATGAAGTGCTATATGAAAAGCCCGGTAAAATCCTGTTGCCGCCCGGTGAACCGGATAGGCCAGCGGCTACAGCCGCTAAACCCGGAGCTCCTGCGGAAGCGGCAGCTTCAGCCGGACTTGGAGGTCCATCTGCCTCTTCAGGCTGCCCTTCCGCTTACTGAAGCTCTTTCCGGTCCGAAGCATCGCTGCCGCCATCCTGAATTTCGATCCGTTTTCCCTGCGGCTTCTGCCGCTTCGGCACCTCCAGGCTCAGCACACCGTCTCTCAGAGAAGCGCGGATGCCCGCATCGTCAATATCCTGGACATAGAACCGGCGTACATATTCACCATACCGCCGTTCGCGGCGCACCATCTGATGGTCCTTGTTCTCCTCATTGCTCTCTTCTGTGCGAACCGCCTTGATCGTCAAGTAAGGGCTGGAATAATCAATGTCGATTTCTTCTTTGCGGAAGCCCGGAAGCTCGGCCTCGATCAGATATGCCCCTTCACGCTCACGGATGTCGGTCCGGAAAGACAGCGCGTTACTTGTCAGCGGTGCGAAAAAATCATCATTAAACACTTCGTTCAGCGACTTCGCCAGCACACCAAAAGCATCATCTCTGCGTTTACCAAAAGGAACCAAATCAAACATCTTTCATTCTCCTCTCATTTGACTTTTGATTTTTTGAATTCGGTCTTGCTAAGACTTTGACTTTGTCTGACCTATGGCTTTATTATAGCCTGCACCCCCGGAGAAAACAAAACCGGTATAAGCCGAAAAACCGGGAAAATCCGGCGTTTCGGCTCTTTTTTTATAATAAATTTTAACATTATTAAGGATTTGACCTTATTTGACCTTCCTGCTCTACTTCAAATAACGCTCCCGGTATTCACTCTCCAGCATGCCCATCATTATCACATCATGATACTCATGGTTATAGAACAGCGTCTGACGCCGCACTCCCTCCTGCACGAACCCGATGGACTCATAGACATGCGCAGCACGGGCATTATAACTGTAGACCTCCAGCTCAATCCTATGCAGATTCAGAATGCCGAAGCCATAATCCAGCATAAGCAGCAGCGCTTCACGCCCATAACCTTGTCCCTGATGCCGCTCGTCCCCGATGGCGATCCGCAGATTGGCATTCCGGTTATCCCCATCGATGTCCTGAATCGCGATGTCGCCGATAACCTCGTCGTTCTCCTTCAGCGCGATCAGCAGCAGCACCGTACTGTCATCCCCGGACTTATGGGCGATATACTGCTCAATCCGCTCTTTGGTGATATGCTTCTTCGTTCCTGTAAGTCTGCGGACTTCCGTGCCATAGAACATATGGTAATACATTTCGGCGTCTTCCCCGTTAAGCGGGCGCAGATATACCTTATCCCCTGTTACAAGTTCTGAATGCCTGTTCATTCCCGTCATCTCCCACCTGATGTTATAGCTCTTATGGTAATGCAGATCTGCATACTATAAAATATACAAAAACGTCTAATTTCAAAGGACAGATTGAAGGTGAAGGATGCTGCTTGTCCCTGATCTGAATGAACACAGCGAGGTCCCGTACTACATACAGCTCTATAATTATCTGGCAAAAGCAATCCTGGGCGGCACCCTCCAGAGCGGGACGCGCCTGCCCTCTATCCGCCGCCTCGCGGCGTTATGCGGAATCAGCGCCACTCCGGTGGAGCTTGCATACCAGCAGCTTCTGGCAGAGGGCTTCATCGCCAGCAAGCCGCGCAGCGGCTACTATATTCTGCCCGTTCACCGGGAAGGCAGCCCTGCTGCCGCCGGGGAACGGCCCAGTCCGGCCCCCCGCCCGATCACGCCCCGTGATTCACGGCACTACGCGTATGATTTCCATATGTCGCGCAATGATTTCTCCCTGTTCCCGCACAAAATATGGCGCAGCCTCTACCAGGAGCAGCTCGCGAATCCAGACCTGCTCCAGTACGGCGATCCCCAGGGGGAGCCGGCCCTCCGCGAGAGCATCGCCGCCCATCTGCGGCAATTCCGCGGGCTGCGCTGCACGGAGAAGCAGATTGTAGTCGGCGGTGACCAGTATACGCTGTGTTCTTTGCTGTGTCTGCTGCTGAAAGGACGGGTGAGCGGGCTGGGTATCGAAGATCCGGGGTACCACCTGCTGCCTGCGGCATTCTGGCGCAGCGGATATAGCATCCTGCCCATTCCGCTGGAGGAGGATGGATTGCAAATAGACAAGCTGTACAGCAGCGGGGCAGATGCTGTGTACATCTCGCCGTCCCACCAGTTTCCCCGGGGGATGACCATGCCCATCACCAAACGTCTTGCCTTGCTGGAGTGGGCCCGGTCCACCGGCGGCTATATCATCGAGGATGATTATGACGGGGAGTTCCGTTATCACGGGCGGCCGATCCCCGCGCTGCAAGGGCTTGCTGAGGGCAGTCCGGTCATCTATATGTGCAGCTTCGCCCAGTCGGTAACCCCTTCGTTGTGTATTCACTATATGGTGCTGCCGGAGGAGCTGCTGCCAGACTATCACAGCCTGAGAAGCGAGCTGTACCTGGAGCATTCAGCCTCACGGCTTCACCAGATTGCGCTGCATTATTTCATGGAGCGGGGTCATTTCGAGAAGCACCTGCGCCGGATGCGCCTGCTCTACCAGCGTAAGCATGACCTGCTGCTGCGTTCGGTCAGGCAGCATTTCGGCGATGCCGCAGTGCTCAGCGGAACGGATGCCGGATTTCATCTGCTGCTGGCCCTTAAGCCGCCCGCAGAAGGCAGCGCTAGGGTTAAAGCCGGATTTAGCACCAGCGCCAGGGAGCTTGCTGCCGCAGCGGAAGCTGAAGGCATCCGCGTTACCCCCATGTCCTATACGTGGTGGGCCAAGCCGGATTATGACGAACCCGAATTCATCCTGGGCTTCGGCGGAATCGCCGAGGAGCTGATCGATGAGGGCATCCGCAGATTGGCGGGGATATGGCTGGGCTATAAGAACTGAACTACTAATTTTGTTATTTTGGGAGAGGCGTGGCTCCAGAAAATATTTGGACTTCCAGCCGCTGTTGTCTGCAGATTTCTTGAATTTTCATACCGCTGTTCGCGGTGGAAATCCGCAGACAAAGGCGGACGCTAACGCTCCTCCAGTTCCAAAATTCCCTTCCGCCACTCCTCCCTTAATTTATGCTTCAAGTTCAATCAATATAGGTTTTGAATCAACTATACTTCTCCAGCATGTCCGCAAGCATCCGCTTCACCTCGGCCACCAGCTCCAGCGGCTCCTGCACGGTAGCCTCGCTGCACAGGCCAATCACAAACCGCGCGAAGAAGCCCAGATCGCTTCCCGGAATCTCTCCCTCCAGCCAGCCTGTGCCGTCTGCACGGATATGCAGCAGCTGCGGGGACCACACCTCCCCTTCGCAGGCCTGGACCCCTTCATTCCCCAGCTCCACGTACAGCCGGATAAGGCTTTGTTCGGCCTGCTCCTGCGGCGGGCTGCCGTAATGCTCCGTATTGTCCAAGTGGATATGACGCAGATCAAGCGCGGTCGGTCCCGCTTCATCATACCCGGCAGACTGAATCCGGTCGCAGCGGAAAGTACGGATGCCGCCCCGCAGGAAGCAATACGCCGGACAATACCACAGGCCGTTACTGGCATAGATGCCGACGGGCTGAATCCACCTTTGCTGCCGCCGGCCCTTCGACTCATAATCGATCAGCAGCACTTTTTGCCCGGTAGCCGCCTCCAGCAGTTGGGGCAGATAAGGGAATTCCGCCTGCCGCGCCGGGGTCAGGAAATCAATCCTGTTCTTCATCTCATCAATCCGGTCACGGACATCGCCAGACATGTAATTATAGAATTTGTACAAGGCGGATAAGGATTCTTCCTTGAAGGGAAGATATTTATAATGGCGCAGGGCATGGCTGGCAAAAAATATCGCCACCGCCTCTTCCTCCGTGAACGCAATCGGCGGCAGGATTCTCTCGCTCAGAACCTGATACCCTCCATGCGGCCCCACTTCGGAATAGAGCGGTACGCCCAGCTCCCCCAGCTCCTGCAAATCCCTGAGGATTGTGCGTGAAGAAACTTGGAATTCGTCAGCCAGCTCCCTGACGGTGAATTTACGCTTGCGGTTGACGGTCATCATGAGGTCCAGCAGCCTTTTGGATTTCGACACAGGGTTCACTCCATTTATTATTTTAACTATGACAAGACCTGTCACTATTACAGTCTACACTATAACCATAGCCGGTTAGTACAGGCAAATATACCTTCCAAGGAGCGAACAAGACATGAAACTGCAAATGAACCCTTATATTCTGGTGGACGGATCTGCCCGGGAGGCGATAGCTTTTTATCAGGAGGCGCTTGGCGCTGTGGTCCTCTTCAAGCAAACAATGGGCGAAGGCCCGCAGAATCCGGACGCCCCGATGACGGAGCAGGAGAAGGCGCAGATTGCCCATGCGGTGCTGCTGGCGGGAGAGACGAAGTTTTTTGTGGCTGATTATGAGCCGGGTATGCCGCGCAGCCGGGGCAACAGCATCAACATCTGTCTCACGGTGGAGACCGAGGCCGAAGCACAGCAGCTATTCACCTCGCTGAAGGCTGGCGGCACCGTCGATATCGAGCTGGCCCCAGCCTACTACAGTCCCGCTTACGGCATGGTGACCGACAAGTTCGGCGTCTGCTTCCAGATTTTCACGATGAAGGGGCGGTGAGGCTGGGGAGGCTGAGGTAACCTCGGGCCGATGGGCATTTCGGCAAATGCGATATGCTCCGCAGACCTATGTATCTTCGCGCGGCGTCCAATGTAATCGGTTTTTCGATTACATTCGGTCCGGTAGCCATCGCGGCGTCCAATGTAATCGGTTTTTCGATTACATTCGGCCCGGCAGCCATTGCGGCGTCCAATGTAATCGGTTTTTCGATTACATTCGGCCCGGCAGCCATTGCGGCGTCTAATTTAATCGGTTTTTCGATTACATTCGGCCCGGCAGCCATTGCGGCGTCTAATGTAATCGGTTTTTCGATTACATTCGGCCCGGTAGCCATTGCACAGTCCAATTGTGGTCGGTTTTTCGGCCACATCCGCATTGGGCATCAGCCGCAACAACGCAAACAAAGCACAGTCCCGCCATACTTAAGGGGACCGTGCTTTGTTCTAATATAACGCCCGCCACAAGTAAAAGGTGGCGTATGCTTCCCAGCCTTGCCAAGGCTGGGCCAGGTCGAGCAGCTCCGCTGGCGTCGGCTTGCGGTCCATGCCGGTCAGATGCTTGATCACGTTCTGCAGGCCGACATCGCCGACCGGATAAGAGGACGCATCGCGCAGGCAGCGCATCCGCACATATTGCGAGGTCCACGGGCCGATCCCGCGGATCTGCAGCAGCCGCTGCTCGGCGGCAGCCGGGGACGGTAGCGCCAGCAGCTCCTCCCGGCTTAGCTCCCCGCTTGTGATCAGCGAGGCCACGGTAAGCACCGTCTGTGCTTTGCTGCGGGTTAGCTGCAAGGCGCATAATTCTTCTACCTGCACCTCTGTGAATACCTCTGGTCCAGGGAAACGGTAGTAGGTCTGCCCTTCCCATTCCAGCGCTTCCCCGTATTCAGCTGTCAGCCGCTGCTTCAGCCTGTAGGCAAAAGCCAGATTCACCTGCTGGCCCAGAATCGCCCAGCATAACGCCTCGAACAGATCCGGGATGCCGATGATCCGCAGCCCCCGGTGCTCGCTGGCCAGCGGCCCGAGCAGCGGGTCCGCTGCCGCCAGCCTGTAGAACGGGGCAAGGTCCCGGTCCAGATCAAACCACTCCACAATGTAGCGGGCCAGCACCTCATGCTCCAGCGCACCGGGAATCGCCCCATGCAGCCGGGTTACACTCAGCTTGTGATTCTCGGACACACTGAGCCGCACCAGCAGCGGGCCACCCTCTATCCTGAACATCCGGCTGACGCCTGCTTTATCCGTGCGGAACAGGCATTCCAGCGGCGAGCGGTTCATGTACTCCAGACAGGCCCCCAGGTCGAAGTCTTCCGGCAGCGGCAGCTCAAAAAGCAAATCGTTCATGACCAGCCGCCTTTACATTGAGAATTCCCTCCAGCTGGAGCAGCTCCTGCTTCATCTGGAGTCCGCCCCGGAAGCCGGTTAAGGTGCCGTTCGCACCGATAACCCGGTGGCAAGGTACAATGACAGGCACCGGATTCTGCCCGTTGGCCGCACCGACAGCACGAACCGCCAGCGGTCTGCCAATCCGCTCAGCCAATTGCTTGTAGCTGGCCGTCTCCCCATGCGGGATGGTAAGCAGCCCCCGCCACACCTCCTGTTGAAACGGGGTGCCCCACAGATCCAGCTCCACATTGCTGAAATCCACCGGCTCTCCGGCAAAATACCGCTCCAGCAGCGTGATCACCCCAAGCTGCTCAAATCTCCCGGCATCCTCCATGAGCTCATGGGCAGGCGCATACATTTTCAACCAGGAGGCGGGTAATTGCCCTTCGTCCTGCGGGAAGGATACGCGGATCAGGCCTTTATCGCTAGCCCACAGGGTCCACTCCCCGTTCCCGAGGTTCAGGGTATGATGATAAATCGTGATAGTATCTGTACTCCGGCTGTTATTCCGGCTTGGGCTTGGGTTCATGTTGGTTTCCTCCTTCGTTATGCTTGCTACGGTACTCTGTAGGGGACAGCCCCGTCTTCTTCACGAACCAGGCGGCAAAATGAGAGGGCGTACGGAACCCCACAGCCCGGCCGATTTCACCCATCTCCGCCGCTGTCTCCGTCAGCAGCCTGCGGGCTTCTTCCATGCGCAGCATGTCCAATCTGGCAGCAGGTGACTGGCCGGTTACCCGCTTATAGGTGCGCTGCAGGTGGAACGGGCTAACCTTCAGCTCTTCAGCCATCGACTTCAGGGTCAGCTTGCTGCCGAACCGCCCGTCCATTATGGCATCCGCCTGCGCCGCCAGTACCGCATCAGGCCGGAGGGTGCCGCCTTCCTCGGGGCGGCATCTTTTACAGGGACGGAAGCCTGCCGAAATCGCCTCCTGCAAGGAGCCATAGAATACAACATTCGCTGCCTTCGGCGTTCTCGCCCGGCAGGACGGACGGCAGACAATATGGGTCGTCAGCACCGCCGTATAGTAGATCCCGTCATAGGTCGGCTCACGCCGTACCACCGTTTCATAGATACGCTCGAACAATTGCGGGTCCATCCCCATCACCTCTTACCGCCAGTATAAACGATTCGTTTTGATATATGCAGCCTATTGCAATAGGAAAGCAAGATTACGACAGTGAGGCAGAGGGTTATTCTCGCCAAGCGAACTAACGAGGCCTTGTTGCCCCTACTCTTCAACAAACAGTTGGAAAAATGTATCTTACCTGCCCGGTTTCCAATCAATGTGCGGAAGCAAGTGGAAAAACAGCATCTGTTAATGCTATTATTGACTGCTTGAATTAAAGTCAGGGGAGGACACAAAACCCAATGAAACGATCAGACATCCGCTGCGAACGCCTAAGCAAGAAGGATTCTCTCGCAGCCGCAAAACTATTAAGCCTGGACGCGTACACTGGTCCTGACCTCCTGCAGGTGCTGGAAGAGGAGCCCGAACTGTTTAGTGCCGCTTATGTGGATGAGACGCTTCTTGCGTTAGTCCAAATGGAAGCGTCCGTACCCCAGTCTCATTTAAATGTATTTGTCGCCCTACAGTATCGCAGACAAGGCATTGGCAGGGCATTGATGCAGATGGCAGAAGCTCAATTACAGGCAGGCGGAACCCGTAAGATCAGTACTGCTGTCCGGTCCGGGGTATCCTCTTCTCTTGCGTTTGCCCGCAGCCTGGGCTATGCTCCGTACTATTCACTTATTTATATGGAACGAACCGGGGGTTCTTTTCCTCAGGAGACATCCTCTGCAAGGTTGTATAGAGATGAGGACTTTGTGGCTGCCCATTCGCTGTATGCTACTGCTTTTCATGAAATGCGGATGCGCGTTGGCTGCTTCCCCGATTCTGTGCCTGCAGAGCCTAATGAAGGCAGACGAACAGCCTGGGCAGCGGATGCACAGGACAGGCTGGTCTATGAGCTTGACGGGGAAATTGCGGCTTACAGCCACATCCACGGGAATGAAATCAGCAGTGTTAGTGTACGTTCTGACCTTCAGGGACGCGGGATCGGACGAACCTTCGTGAAGTACTTGTGCAATGAGATCCACCGGCGCGGCTATACAAGCGTTACCCTATCCTGCGTCGTTGGGAATGAAGCCATACATTTGTATAACAGCCTTGGTTTTCAGGAAACGCATCGAATAGAATATATGATAAAAAATCCGGACAACTCAAAGCATTCCCGGTCAGGCCCCTCCCTGCCCGCTTCTCTACAATGAATCATGAAAGGAAGGTGAGGGAATGGAGACGATACGGCTGCTTCAGCAGGCGATTGATTACGTAGAGCAGAATCTGCATAACGCCATCGGCGTCGAGGATATTGCCGGAGCGGCGATGACCTCGAAGTACCATTTTCAGCGGATGTTCCATGCCTTGACAGGGTTCACTGTTACCGAATATGTACGTAACCGGAGGCTCACACTGGCGGCGGAAGAGTTGGCGGGAACAGACGGCAAGGTAATCGACATTGCGCTGAAATACGGGTACGAGACGCCTGAAGCCTTCGCCCGAGCGTTTCAGCGGGTGCATGGAGTGACGCCCAATATGGCGAAGAAAAAGAACGTGAAGCTCAAATCGTTCTCCCGCCTCTCCTTTCAAATTCAGATCAAAGGAGAAAGCGAAATGAACTACAGGATGGTTGAAGAGAAGGGCTACGGCGTCATGGGGCAGGAGGTTATTATCCACCAGGATGCTTATACTGAAATCCCTGCGTTCGTAGAGAAAATCTGGAACGATGGGACGCATGACCGGATTAACGAAATTGCCGGTAGACCTGCGGGCTCGCTGCTTTTTGGCTATTATTATGACTTCCGTGAGGATGGGACCAAGCGGTATCTGATGGGAATGGAACTGCCGGAAGGACAGAAGGTGCCGGAAGATCTGGTGAATCTGACTATACCCGACCAGACCTATGCTGTATTCGATTGTCTGGATAAAGTACCAAATGACCCGGAGCTGGGGTCGGAGATTAAGAATGTGTGGCGGCGGATCTATTCGGAATGGTTCCCGTCGTCAGGCTTTGAGCAGGTAGAAGGGCCTTGCATTGAGAAATACTTCTGGACGAATGATGAGCACGATGAATGTATTTGCGAGGTATGGATTCCTGTGGTAAAGAAATAAAATACAACATTCCCTATAAGCCCTCTACCAGCCATAAAGGCATCTGGAGGGCTTTTTTGAGGGCCAGGGTAACGGATTGTTAACCTCTCAATACTCACGTTATAATCAATATATACAAATTACTGGAAGGGAATGATTGGTATATGTCTTCATTAAAAAGGTGGCTTCCTGCCTGTTGCATTATGCTGTTAATGCTTATGCTTCCCAACGTTATTCTGGCAGCCCCTGCTTCCAGCCCCGCCCAGCCAACCACAAGACCTATACAGGTGAACATCAATGGTGCTTTTATCTCTGCTGATAGAAGTCCTTTTATACAGTCTGGCCGAACGATGATTCCCATCCGCACGCTTGCTTCCCTGGGGCTCCAATATTCATGGGACGCTACCCGCCATACGGTCACGATCACGAATTCCTCTAATGACCACTTTGAAATGACTCAGGGGCAATCGATTGCTTATAAGAATGGCGAGCCTGTACAGATGGATAGTGAAGCCAATAATTACAACGGGCGAATCATGGTTCCCGCAAAGTTTGTCAGTGAGGCATTTGGATACAGTGTGTACTATGAAAAGATAAGGGAGATCATCTTCATTCAATCCAAGAATTTCACTCCTGATGCCCAGGCTATCCATTCAGCAGATCTTAAGCAGGCCCGCCTGGCGGCCATTTCGTTGCCGGTGCGCTACGCTTTTAAACCCGGTACAAGTGTACAAAGTGATCAATCCCATTACTACTCGTATGCCTTTGCCTCAAAGGACGCCACCCGTTATGCCTACAGCAATGGAGAAATAACCACAGTGGTTGAGATTGCAGGCACAACAGCCACAGCCATATGGCAGGCTTCGGAGGCAGATATCCCCGGTTATCCTGCTACTACATTCGGCGGTGTGCAGCCAGCGTATATTTCCGATCTGTTTCAGGATTCTTTTAGCTACAACAACGGTGTATATAGCGGTTATCGCACGCTTAGCGACGGGACTGTAACAACATTTAAATTTCCCGGCCTCTCTTATACGGAGCTGATCCGGGCCATCCCGGAGTAAGGAACTTATATGCCAAAGTTAGCGCCTGGGAAAAGGGTGTACCGGTCCAGATATTTCGCAGTGTCCGGTACCCTTTTCACGGACTTGATTTTCCCCTGCCCAAAAATAAAATTCCACCGCTCCACCTTCACCTTGTACTCATCTTCTGCAGTCACTCTCTGGACAATCCGCACGGTTAAGGTGCTGTCTGTACTTGCGACAGGCTTCATATCAATAATGGTTGCCATATTATACGTTCCCGCCGGGAAGCTCTCGTTATAGAGGTCCGTCTTGAAATCAGGCGTAACTGTATCGAGCACTTCCTGATGATCCCGTTCGTCATACGCCATAATCCATCTGTATGCCAAATTCCGGTTCCCTACATAAGCTACGCTGCTGCCTTCCAGTCCGAAATTCGGATCAGAATCCACATACACAATCTTACTTTTATTGTCCCACTGAATACTGGCGTCAAATCCTTCTGCAACGGCCCGGATCGGGACATATACGGTACCATTAATAATCTTAGGCTGCGTCTGAGTTTTCACTTGATTACCATTTACGATTATTTTGGGAGCTACTGTTGCGGCAAAGGCTCCTGCACTAAACACTAGGGTCAAGGCTAATCCTGATAGGCCAATTTTCAATAGTTTTTTCATTTTTAATCTCCCCATGGATGATAGATTTCTATCTTAGACGCCACTCAAGCGTATTTGTTTCTATAAAATCAATATTATGTAATTATTTGCTCCGGTTTTCGCTTGCCCATTCTAAGCGTTTTCTCTCACCGATCGCATGTATGGATCACATTGTTGCACATTTTGCAGGATTCTTCTAAGAATGTTACGTGCTACGGTACATTGTTGCATCATTTGCAGGAATTCCGGTGTTTAAAGCAAGTTAGCGCTGGCTTTGTTGCATTTTATGCAGGATTTCAGCTTCTGGCGCTTCTATGGGGCAGTATTGCTGCACTTCTTGCAGGATTTCTCTACCTGGATTTCCCTACAATGTACGGTCTGCGGAGCATGGGACCCTCTCCCTCTTCGCCGTAATACATCGTATTCGGTTTTTTTATATACATTTCATTTACTCTTCATTCAGATGATTCAAAAAAAGCCCCCGGAGCAGCCCTAACGCTGTCCGGAGGTTCTAATTAACATAGAACTTAATCGCTCTTAACATGAATTAATTACGTTGTTATCCGATGTTTAACCCGCTGCCTTCTGAGCATTAGCATCTATAAGTCCCTCTGCGGCCGGAGGGTTCTTTTTCTTCATGTAGTCGGAATAGTAAGCTGTGATGACCGGGACGAGAATGGAGGTAACGATCACGGATGCGGCTACCAGCGCTGTAGCGGACTGGGCGGCCGGCAGGAATTCGGGCTTCATGTTCGCTACCAGCATAGGGTTGGCGACCGCAGCACCTGCGGTACTGGAAGCGGCCAGTCCTGCAGTTCCGTTGCCGCGGCCAATGAACTTGTCAGCCAGAATCAGCGGGATACCGGTAATAATGATAACGACAATACCAAGCAGAATACCGAGCAGGCCAGTGTCAACGATTACGCCAAGGTCGATCGAGCTGCCCAGAGCGAAGCCGAAGAAGGGAATGAGCGTCTGAGTAGCTCGGCCGAAGTAGGCGCGCAGATCATGATCCAGGTTCCCCAAGATGAACCCGACGAGGAACGGCAGGACAGCGCCAACGAAGAGATGCGGTTCAAATACAGCCACACCGGTGCTGCCCAGAATGAGCATGGTTACGAGCGGCCCGGATTCGAGTGACATCAGCACGAAGGCACCGGACTCTTCCTTGGTCCCATACTGCTGCATAATGGAAGCGTACAGCCCGCCGTTGGTCATATCCATAGCGGAGATGATGGCGAGGACCGACAGTCCGGCGAAGAAGCCGGTTTGCACCCCACCCTCGGGCAGGAACTGGATAGCGATCAGGGCAACAACCCAGGCCACGGCGATCTTGGTCAATACCAGCGTACCGGATTTACGCAATACGGTTCCGGTAGCTCTGACATCGATCGCGGCTCCCATACAGAAGAACCACACGGCCAGAATCGGTACGGTGCCGGTCATCAGGCCTTTGGTGAACCCTCCGAAATATTCGCCCGCATCAGGAAAAGCAGTGTGAATGATCGCTCCCAGAAACAGTGGAATGAGCATCATTCCGCCGGGAATCCGATCCAGTGTCTTTTTGATTTTCATATGATTACCCTACCCTTCTTACTCGTGATGAGTGTGTATGTTCTACTTGCGGCTTAGTCCAAGCTCCGGAATCATGGCGGCGAACAGATCATCGCTCTCCTTGAGCTGCTTCGCAAAGGCTTTGCCGTCCTTCACCAGCAGCCCCAGCCCGTTCGAATTCATATATTCGCGGAATTCCCTGTCTTCGGTCCCTTTGATAAATGCCCCTGCCAATACCTCCGCAATCGCATCCGGCGTATCCTTCGGTACAGCCAGTCCCCTCCATGTTCCCGTGAAGTTCACATGAATGCCGGTCTGCTCTTCCAGGGTCGGCACATCCGGCAGCGCCTCTGAGCGCTTATCGGCATTGACTGCCAATATCCGCAGCTTCCCTTCATCCACATACTTCTTCACCTCGGCGGGACTGACTGGTACCGCATCCACGAATCCGTCCATTAAGGCGGAGACGGCCGGCCCTGCACCTTCAAAGGGAATATGCGCGAACTTCACACCGGTCTCCCGCTCCAACGTTACGGCGGCCAAGTGCCAAATGCTCCCCGTTCCTGCGTTTCCCATTTTCAATTCCTCTGGATGCGCTTTCGCAAAGTCGAGAAATTCATTGACGTCCTGCCATGGCGCGTCCTGTCTTACGGTGATGGCGGAAGGATCAAAATTCGTCTGAGCGATCGGTTTGAATCTCTCATAGGTAATCGGCAATAATCCCAGATGCGGAAGAATGGTCAGCTCGGCCGGCAAAAAAGTAACGGTATAGCCGTCTCCCTTGGCATTCGCGCCTTCCATCAGTCCTACGGAGCCTCCGCCGCCGGTGCGGTTAACCACAATTACCGGCTGGCCCAGCACCTTCTCTGTCGCGGTGGCGAGCGCTCGCGCGGTGGCGTCCGTTCCTCCTCCTGCGGCGTAGGGCACAAGCAGTGTGATTGGCCGTCCGGGATAATCTGTGCCGGCAGTCTCCCGGCCCGGGCCGCCTCCCCCAGGAATCCCGATTCTAAGCATCAACAGGACCAGAGCTGCTACAGCCGCTGTCCAGAGTCCTATTTGAGTCGATCGTTTCAAATCCATCCCTCTTCTCTAATATAGAAGTAATCGGGCAGCCTGCAGATGCTTGATGCCTAGCCTTGCGCCCGTGCCCTCACCCCCGTTTTCTTTGAGTATCAGCAGCCTGCCATGAAGGATGTGAAAGTTTTCTCAAATAGAACTTTATCGCAACCGGGGGTATTCCTTCAATCGCATAATCTTATTCCGAATCCTCAGAAACGCCGGAATGGCGCGGTTTTGGCCGATCTGCATACTCCTTGGAAGATTTGCTGCTCTCCCTGAACTTGCCGGGTGTGGTCGATTTAATCTTGCGGAAGACCCGGATGAAGCTGTTCTCATTCTGATAACCCACCTGCTGGGCAATGTCGGCAATTCTCAGACTGCTGTCCTGCAGCAGCTCGCAGGCTCTATTGATTCTCAAGTTGGTCAGATAGTCATAGACGGTAGTTCCGGTCTCTTCCTTGAAGATGGTGCTCACCGAGGATACCCCCATGTTCACATGGGAGGCGATATCAGACAGCCCGATATTGAATTGCAGATTCTCCTTCATATACTCTATAAGATTCTGAACCAGCAGGAACTCCTTCGATTGCCGGTGCGCCCCGAAGGCGTCCGATAGCTGAACCGCTATGCTGCACAGCATCTGCTCAATCTCATTAAGCTCCATCGTTGTCACCTGATGCCAGGTGTAGTCAGCCAGCTCCGCAGGCACCGGGTATCCCCCGGCAGCCGCCATATGCAGAATCTCCTCCAGCAGGTCATTTAGCGAGCGGAATACTTTTTGCGGCTGAATTCCCCGCTTGCGGGTCTCGGCAATCCCTCTGCGGATCCAATCCTGTGCAGCGGCGGCATCAGATGCTCTCAGGGCGTTCAGCATTTCCTGCTTCCATAGCTCATCTGCTGCCCCGCTGCTCTCTTCATATTTGTTCTCTGCGCGGGAATAGACCCGTACATGGGAATACCCTTCATATAACCGGTAGGAGAGCGCAGTCTGCGCCTCTAAGTAGGACTGGGCGATATGGGTAATTGAGCCCGCTTGTTCACCGATGCCAACGGACACCGCAATCTTCAGCACATCGAGCATGGCAGCCGCCAGCCGCCGGGCATCTGCATACAGCTCCTGCTCCTCTCCGCCTGCCGCCTGTAACAGGATGACGAGACTGTCCTGCTGCGGTGCAGCGACCACGGTCCGCCAGGAAGCTTCGCAGATTTCATAGGCCATATTAATCATCGCGTATTTGAGCAGCATTTGATCCTCTTCCTTAAAGCCCGCGGACCACTCGGTATGCCGGTCTATGGATAAGACCAGCAGCTCGAACGGACCTTCCTTCCAACCGGTAAAGTAGTGCTCAAACCGGGTCTGTGTCTCCTGTGTGCCGATACTCCGCGTGATCAGGTCCTGCAGGAATTTGGAGCGCAGCTCCGGGAGACTCCAGTCCGCCACCAGCGATTTACTGCGGAAATCACCGACCAGCTTGCCGATGACCGGCTCCAGATCGTACAGTCCGCCCTGCCCGGCTGCCTTCTGCTCAGGAAGCAGCAGCTTGTTAATCCGTTTGAGCGGCCGGAAGGCGGCAAAATTGTAATAATACATGGCAGCGAGACCTACGGCGATGGAGATCAGTGACAGCATCAGCATCATATTCCGCGCAATCTTCACATTTTTGAGCAGCTGCTCCATGGGTACGAGCGAGAGCAGGCGCCAGCCGGTCACATTGGAGAAGGTCTGATTCGCCATGTAGGCCTGGCCTCCGATAGTGACATGAGCAAAGGGACTGACATCGATGTCCTCCAGCACCTTTCCCAGCTCCGCCTGCGGGAACGGAAGATTCAGCTTGGGGTAGATCAGCTCTCCTTCCAGGTTATAGACGAGCTGGTAGCTGGAGAGATGGGTGTACATTTTGGAGAACAGCGTATCGTAATCCAGATCAATCAGCACGGCACCGGCCACTTCGCCGTTCACCACCACCGGCCGGGCGAGCGATAACAGCTCAGTATCACCGGGGCGGGAACCGGGGCCGGTATACAGCCTTCTTTTGATCAAAAGCGGCTTCTCCTTCATTCCCCCGATCCAGGACTCCCACTCATGCTCAGGCGCCTCCCCCCAGGATGGAACATAGCCGTAGCGGCTGGAGAGCACAGACCGGTCCTTGAATTTGACCACGCTGATCGCGTGTACATCCGGCTCTGTCGCCAGCGCCTTAAGGTATTCCTGCGCCGTTGCGGCTCTGCCTCGGTTATCCGCCTCAGACGCATCGATATAGCTCAGTACAGCGGGATGGAAGGACAGATCCACTGCCTTGTTGTCGGATTCCCGGAAGGCCCGGTTCGTAACATCTACATTAATCTGCAGCAGTTCAATATTCGGTGTATTCAGCTCGGTGTCCAGTGCATTACGGTACTCTCTATAGGAGAATAGACCAATCATAGTAATCAGAAGGGATACCCCGGCTGTCAGCATCAGGATTAGACGGTTCTGTTTGTTGTGCAGCAGGTATTTCATTTTAAATCGCAGCATTGCTTAAGCTTCATCCTTCCAGCGGTTGCTCATAGGTTTAGATTTCAGATTAGCATGTTCCCCTAATTTTTCAATATGGGGCATATCATACCTGCCAGGATTTCAGACTTTTCCGGGATACGCTATACAATAATGATATAATGGAACGATGGATTCACCCAATCTGCTACAGGAGAACGATAGCGATGCAGTCAAACTATATCATGGATGCTGCCGGGTGGGATAAGCTCATCTCGGAGGTTGCCCATTCTTTCGATGATCTGACCCTGAAACGGGGATTTCAATATTATAAGCAGCAGCGCGTGCAGGCCTTCAGAATGGTCACGCCGTACAGAATCATGGCGCTGGTCGAAGGGCGGGAGGATTATGCGGTCTCCATTGACCTGGACGATCTGCAGGAGAGCCATTGCGATTGCCCTGTATCCGGGATGTGCAAGCATATGGCGGCTGTGCTGATGCAATACGCCGAGGAACAGGAGCGGCCTGTGCATTCCATCGCGAACGCCAAGGCGCTGATTGACCAGCCCAAGCTTCATTCTGCTCCGGCATCCGCTGTTCCGGGACGGCGCGGGGAACAACTGAAGAAGCTGGCCGCCCTGATTCCTGAGGCTACGGTGCAGCAGTGGCGAGAATACATGGCGCTGCTGGTGGAGCCGCTTGCTCATACGGTGCGCAACCCGCAGTATGCCGACCGGGCGCTCGCCGCCATCACAGGGGGCCAGCCCAAGCTGCCTCCCGCTGCCGCCATGCTGTTCAAGCTCCATGCTCATCTCTGTGTGCTGGAGAGCCTGATCCGGCCTGGCGGACAGCCGCTCTCGGCCAACCTCTCCTCCCTTGGTTATTCTGTGGGCTACTACACTTCTATTGCGATTTCCGAGCTGCAAAAGCATATTACAGACCTGATGCAGCGGGCGCTGCCGCTGGCAGAGGCCCCTGAGGAGTGGCCGAGAGTCTACGATACGATTGCCTATCTGCGGAGCGAGATGCTGACGGAGGCCCGCGACCGCGCCAGAGAACAGCCTTATTTCTCTGCTTGTTACAGCCTGCTGTGGATCAACTGGATTACCCCGAATCTAAGCGGACCGGAGCTGTACACCAAAGAGCTGAAGGAGCTGCAACAAGCCGGAGAAGGGCTAAGCGCCGCTGCTCCCCGCCACGCCCTGCTGCTGGCCGAGAGCCGGATGTACGCTCTGCTTCATGAGGATGCTGCGGCTATAGAGAAGCTGCACACAGCGTCCGAACGGCCCGGGCTGCACCCGGAGGAGCTGATGAGCTTCCTGCCTCCGCTGGCCGAAGCCGGCCAGTGGAGACGCCTGGCCCTGTGGCTGGCCGCGCTCGGCCCGCTGCTGAACAGCCGAATGTACAATCTGCTGGATTATGCGGGCTACTGGGATGAGGCGGTGCGCCGCCTGCCCGAAGCGGAGCCGCAGATGTGGGATACGCTGTCCGGTATGCTGCCGCTGTCCCGCGAGATCTATGAAGCCCAGCTGCTTGCCTACGGCAAATGGCAGGAATGGATGGATATGCAGATCTCCTCCGGCCATCAGCCTTCCGACTTCCGGGTGAGCGACCTGCAGCCGATTGAGAAGAATGCGCCGGAGCTGCTCCTGCCGTTCTATCATCAGGCGGTGGAGCGCTTCGTGCTGGAGAAGAACCGGCACAGCTACAAAGCGGCCGTGAAGCTGCTGAAGCGGCTCGCCAAGCTGTACAAAAAACTAAAACGTGAAGCACGCTGGGAAGTGTTCCTGGACGGATTCACAGATAGACACAGCCGCCTGCGCGCCCTCCAGGAGGAGCTGCGGAAAGGAAAACTGATTCCATGAATATACAGATGCGCAATATTACCGTCCAGCTCGCCCTTACCCAGTATGGCGATGCGCTGATCTACGGTGTGGATGACCGGGATGATTATATGCCCGGTGTCCAGCTCAAGCAGAAGCTGTTCGCCTGGCATGAGGAATCCTTCTACGGTACGGAGCTCAGCACCTCGAAGGCCGATGAGGTCGAGCTGGTGGTGCTGCCTGCCGAGCAGGTCCTGCCGTTCTTTGCGGACCTGCGGCTGCTCCGGCATGTCGGCTGGAGCTGGCAGGGCGATGCCCAGCTGCTGACCCGGCTGGCCCCGCTGCTGGCCGGAATGCTGGAGGCCCGTCAGTATGCCCCGAGCTTCGCAGCCTACCGTGAAGGCCAGCTCCGCTGGGCCTGGACGGAGCAGGCGCTTGCGGAAGCCGCCGAGGCAGACTGGGACGATGCGGCCGCGCTGCATCGTCTTCAGGAGCGCAGCGGGTTCGCCGAAGGGCTGCAGGCCGCCTTCTCGGCGGCGGTCTTCCAGCGGCACTACAGCACCGAGGCGCAGGCCGGTGATCTGCGCAGTGAATTCCCGCTGCTGTTCAGCGCAGGCGGGAGAAGCGCAGCCGGTATGGACGAGGACAGCTGGCTGATGTCCATCGGCTGGAAGGCAGACACCGCGCCGTTCCGGCCGGTGCTGCAGCTGCTTGAGCCTGACGATGAGCTGCCGCACTGGCGGCTCCAGCTGCTCCTCCAGGACAAGCGCGACGTGTCCGCGCTTGTGCCGCTGCGGCTCACCGGGGACGGCGAGCCGCATGGCACTTGGCCCGCAGCGTGGACAGCGCATGTCCACGAGCGCGCGGGCGGGTGGCTGTCACGGCTGCGTGACAGCCTTCCGGAGCACATCGGGCGCGGCGCCGATGTGCTGGCAGAACCGCTCGGCGACGAGGTCGCGTGGCGGTTCCTTACGGCCGACAGCCGCGCTCTGCTGGAGGCGGGCTGGCAGGTGCTGCTGCCGGCGTGGTGGGAAGCCGCCAGCCGCAGGAAGCCGCGCCTGCGCGCGAAGATCAGCTCCGGCACGGCTGAGGGCAGCCGCGGGCAGTCGCTGTTCGGCCTGGATGCGCTCGTCGATTTCGACTGGCGCATCTCCATCGGCGACGCCGACCTGACCGAGGCGGAGTTCGCCGACCTCGTAGCGCGCGGGGAACGCCTCGTCCAGTTCCGCGGCAAGTGGATTCCGCTGGACCCTGCGCTGCTGGCGCAGATTCAGCGGGCCATGGCCGGGATGGACAAGTCGCGCGGCTTGTCCTTCCAGGATGTGCTGCAGCTGCAGCTGCTGAACGAAGGTGCAGACGGCGATTCGGAGGAAGCGGAAGCGCAGCGTGCCGAGGAAGAAGCGGTCCGCGTCCGGCTGGAGGTCGAACTGAACGAGCACCTCTTGAAGCTGATCGGCCAGCTTGGGCAGCGCAGCCAGTGGCCGAAGCCGGAGGTGCCGGCCGGTCTGCATGCCGAGCTTCGAAGCTACCAGCATGAGGGCTTCGCCTGGCTGGTCTTCCTCCGCCGCTTCGGGCTGGGCGCTTGCCTGGCCGATGACATGGGGCTTGGCAAGACGGTGCAGCTGATCTCCTACCTGCTCCATCTGAAGGAGCAGGAGGAGGAAGCCGCAGCTTCCGGCGCCCCCGTGGCCCGGCGGCAGACCGAGCCGGCCGGCTGGCCTTCGCTGATTATCTGTCCGACCTCCGTGCTGGGCAACTGGCAGAAGGAGCTGCAGCGCTTCGCGCCTTCCCTGAACGTGATGCTTCACTATGGAAGCCGGCGGCTGGATGCCGGATATTTCTACGGCGCAGCTTCGCAGGCAGATGTTGTGCTTACCTCTTACGCTACCGCTGCACTGGACCAGGAGCTGCTGAAGCAGTTCACTTGGGCAACCGTGTGCCTGGACGAAGCACAGAATATCAAGAACGCCGGAACGAAGCAGTCCGCCGCCGTACGCAGCTTCCCGGCCTTGCACCGGATCGCCCTGACTGGTACGCCGATTGAGAACAGGCTGTCCGAGCTGTGGTCGATTTACGATTTCATTACACCTGGTTATCTGGGCAGCCCGAAAGGGTTCCAGGACCGGTTCGCAAATGCTATTGAGAAGGAGCGCAATGCCGAGCGGACCGCTGATTTGCAGCGGCTGGTCAAGCCGTTCATGCTGCGCCGCAAGAAGAAGGACCCGGCGATCCAGCTTGATCTCCCGGATAAAAATGAGATGAAGACCTACATTAACCTGACGGCCGAGCAGGCCGCACTCTACGATCAGAACGTGAACAGCCTGCTTGAACGGATGCAGAAGCTGGAGGGTATCGAACGCAAGGGGGCCATTCTCGCCGCCTTGACCAGCCTGAAGCAGCTCTGTGACCATCCGATGCTGCTGACCAAGGAGGCACTGCCTGAGCCGGAAGACGGCAGCGCTCTGGACACCACCTCCTTGATCGAACGCTCCGCCAAGCTGGAACGGCTGCTCGCGATGGTGCGCGAGCTGCGCGAGGAGAACGAGCGCTGCCTGATCTTCACCCAGTATGTAGGCATGGGTAAAATGCTCCAGGCCGTACTTCAGCAGGAGCTTCAGGAACCGGTGCTGTACCTGAACGGCAGCACGCCGAAGAGCACGCGCGACCGCATGATTGAGCGGTTCCAGGCTCCCCCGCTGCCTGCGGGCGAAGCCGCTGCAGATGCAGCCGCCGGAGCACAGCCGTCCGATCAGCCGAATGTATTCATCCTCTCGCTCAAAGCGGGCGGAGTCGGCCTCAACCTGACGGCCGCCAACCATGTGTTCCATTTCGACCGCTGGTGGAATCCGGCGGTGGAGAATCAGGCTACGGACCGCGCCTACCGCATGGGCCAGACCCGGGATGTACAGGTGCATAAGTTCATCTCGCTCGGCACGCTGGAGGAGAAGATTGACGAGATGCTGGAGAGCAAGCAGCAGCTCAGCGACAACGTCATCTCCGGCTCCGAGGGCTGGATCACCGAGCTGTCCACAGACGCGCTGAAGGATCTGTTCACGCTGCGCCGGGAATGGGTGGGATAACCCGCCGCTGTGGAGATCCCCCTGCTTCGGCTATCTTTTATCTGCAACAGGTCTGTCTTCGGTCTGTTACCAGTCAGCCAGCGTGGCATTACTGGACCTTCACCCTTCAGCCTTCACCATTGCTCAGACATTCTGAAGGTGGCCGCCACATTGTCCTCCCCGGCAAGCGAGCTGACCACCAGCGTGACCGGCACTTGCTGAAGATCGTAGGCGAGCCGCTGATTCAGCAGATTCACCGCCACATTCTGGTATGCTCCGGATATGCCGGAGCCGATGCCTTGCGTCAGCACCCGTCCGCCGGTGACTGCTGTACAGGTATAGTTCACCAGCAGCGCTGTTTCAGTGACAGGGATAGCCGTAGTCGGCGTAGGGTAATTCACAAAAGCTCCATTCACAGTCCCCCCGGCTATCACCTTATAGCGGATAGGGGTGGAGGCCAGAATCTCCAGCCCGTCTGGAACGATCTCGGCGGCCACTGCTTCAGGAACGGCGATCGTGGTGCTTCTGCGGAAGCTGATGGCTGCGGTGTCGCTGCTCGTTACGGGGATATTGTTACGAAACTCTGAGGTAATCCGGCTAAGCGCCATGGGCTGCAGGGTAACGGGACTCCAGAGCCCGCTGCTGTCCACAAGGAAGATCCGCACCCGTACCTGCTCCTGGGAGTAGGAGATATTGAATTGGAAAAAATTCTGCGTAATATTATACGTTTTGGTCACAACCTCCCGATAGTTCGACTCGAACAACTCCTGCGCGAACAGCGTTGAGGGACTTACATCGTTGTTGTAACCAGTCAAATAGACCGTTCCCTGGGCAATCCCATTGTTTACTACCTTCACTACTGCCTGACTGATGTGTCCTGCTCCCGGGGTAGGGTTCTTTGTTAACATATTGGTTGTCAGTATAGGCATAATTATCACCCTCCGTTAGAGCTGTATTCAATAGGATATGCAGATGAAATTGGAAGTTTCTGGTCTGTTTACAGGCCATGGCAGTTGTCAATTCACAGACACTGTGCTAAAATCAATGTAACTTTTTTAGAACGGAGGGTTGCGTGTGATAGACTATATCCGGATTCGCACTTTGCGCGGCTAATTATTTCCCATAGCGCGAAAGCTCTGCCTTGTGCAGAGGACTCAGGATAAGTCTGTCCATAACACGTAACCCATAGCATACACCTGTTAATCCGCAACCCGTACACTGATTCCCGGAACCGGTACACTGTGCCCAATAAGGCCTGTATCCGCTCCGCCAGAATCTGTGTTTACCGGGAGGATTAGCTCTATATCTTTTTAAGTTGCCGGGGCCCTTGCCCTTGCCGCTTGAACCTTCATGGTGTCTATGGCAAGCATGGCCGTATAGCTGCTCCCGCGCAGCGGGCTATACCAGACTTTATTCTGTTGTTCCTCCAACTACTGTTAGCACAGGCAGACTGCCTGTGCTTTTTTGATGCTCAAATTACACTATGGAGGTTGATCTATATATGGAACCCATACTACAGAAAGCGGTTATCGTCGGCATGCAGCTGCAGAACAACACGAACTTCGCTTATTCGATGGAGGAGCTGCGCAATCTGGCAGCCGCCTGCGAGATTGAGGTCGTGGCTGAGCTTAGCCAGAAATCCAGCCGGGTGAACCCCTCGCATTACATCGGAACCGGCAAAATCCAGGAGCTGGCGCTGCTGATGGAGCAGCATGAAGCACCGATCGTTATTTTCAACGATGAGCTGTCCCCTTCCCAGATCCGCAATCTGGAGTCCGCCCTGGACCGCCAGGTTATTGACCGGACCATTCTGATTCTGAATATCTTCGCCTCGCGGGCGAAGACCAAGGAGGCTCAGCTCCAAGTAGAGGTCGCACAGCTGCAATATATGCTCCCCGGCCTGAGCGGACTGCGCGAATCTCTCGGCAGACAGGGCGGCGGGGCCGGCTTGAAGAACCGGGGAGCTGGGGAAACGAAGCTGGAGCTGGACCGCAGACGGATTGAAGAGCGGATCTCGGCGCTTCAGTTAGAGCTGCAGACGCAGGTCGCAAGGCGCCAGATCCAGCGTAAGCAGCGGCATAAGAATGAGGTGCCTGTGGTCTGTCTGGTCGGCTACACCAACACCGGCAAGTCCAGCTTAATGAACACCCTGGTGGAGACCTATCATCCCGGTTCGGGCAAAGGCGTGCTCGCCAAGGATATGCTGTTCGCGACGCTTGAGACCTCAGTGCGCAGCATTGTGCTGCCCGATCACAAGACCTTCCTGTTAACCGACACCGTAGGCTTCGTCAGCCAGCTGCCTCATCATCTGGTGAAGGCGTTCCGCTCGACCCTGGAGGAGGTAACGGAAGCGGATCTGCTGATTCATGTCGTCGATATTGCCGATCCGCAGCATGAGCAGCATATGGCTGTAACGAATGAGACCCTGAAGGCGTTGGGTGCTGACGGAATCCCTACCCTGTACGCCTACAACAAGGCCGATCTGAGGGAGGAGCCTTACCCGCAGGTGGAGGAGAACTCTGTAACCCTGTCTGCTAAGAAAAACCGCGGGATCGCCGAGCTGGTCACTCTGATCCGCAGCCGCATCTTCACCGACTATGTACAGTGTGAGATCCTGGTCCCCTTCGACCGGGGCAGCATTGTCTCCTACTTCAACGAACATGCCGATGTGCAGTCCGTCAGCTACGAAGAGCAGGGCACACGCCTGAAGCTGGAATGCCGGGCCGCCGATTACGAGCGGTTCAGAGATGACTTTGTAGAGCTGCCACAATAAAATCGCTGAATGTCACAGGAGCTGGTCCCCGCATTACGGGGCCAGCTCCTTGTGTTGTCCATGAGGTTATAGGATCAAATTACCCTGCGAGTGAACGATGCTGGGCAATATTGCTGCACATTTTGCAGGATCTCTACAATGTTACGGGCTGCAGAGCATGGGGCCCAACCCTCATCGCAGCAGCACCGATTGTATTCGGATTTCCGCATAATTTGGTCCAAGTGCGGTGCACTGGTCTATTGTATTCGGTTTTTCACATATATTTGGTCATCGGCCGTTGTACCAGCAAATTGTGTTCGGTATTTCGCATACATTCAGCCTTTGAGCGGTGATGTCAGCTACTCTCCCGGAGCGGGCCGCAGGCTAAGTACGAAACCTCCCTTCATACTTTTCATGCTATTCACGCTATTCATGCTGTTCATGCTGTTCACGACTCTTACACCCCGCTCTCCCTTCGCAGCATTCGTTTCATCATTTTCATTCGCTTCATTCACTTCATTCCATTCGTTGACTTTATTCGCTCCCGCCGCCTTCCCTCCTGCAACTCCCTGCACTCTGCCCCCTTCGTGCTCGCTTCCACTGCTAACCCGCAGGCCGCCCTCATCCGTCAGCTCCAGAAGCAGGGCAGAGTTCAATCTCCCTTCCTCCCCAGCCGCCAGAGAGAACACCAGCGCAGCCTGCTGCATAGAGGTGAAGTCCAGCATCCTGCGCGGACCGGCGTAGAGAATCATATCGATATTCATCCGGCCGTCTGCCTTATGAAGTTCCCACACCAATCGGTTGCCTGCATCCGCTTGCCCGCTGAATGCCGCGAACCAGGTTGTCAGGCCAAACTCCGTCCCTGCAATGGTGATAACCGTACCTTCTTCTGTTAATGCGGCTGTAACTCCCTCCAGAGCGCCGCCAACCTCCAGCCGCAGCCGCAGGTCCGAAGCCGCAATCACACCGCCGGTCCGGTCCAGATTCGGATGGGTATCCCCGCCATCCGTTATGAAATCGATCCCGAACAGCACATGGCCTGCTTCCTGCAGCGATTGGAAGCGTGCGGAGCAGTAGTCATAGCCGTCATGCAGGCAGCGGAGCCGGAGATATGAGGGCTGTCCGTTATTATTGGCATAGATCAGCAGCGGCCGTCTTTGGTTCCACAGATCACTATAGGTGAAGGAGCCCATGCTCCACTGCGGAGTCATATAAGTAACCGCCCACTTGCCGTCATACCCCTGATTCTGATTTTGCACCTGACCCTGACCTTGCTCCTGATCCCGACCTTGCACCTGACACTGACCCTGACCTTGCCCCTGCTCCCTCTCTTGCTCCCGTTCCTGATCACGGTCCTGTTCCCGGTCCTGACCCTGACCATGCTCCTGCTCCCGTTTCTGGCCCCATTTTTGCTCCTGCTCCTGCCCCCGCTCCCGCTTCCGCTCTTTCCCTTTCTCCTGCTCCTGCCCTTCCCCCTCCCCTTCCAAGCGTTGCCTTACCTCCTTCGTCTCAGGAACCTTGAAGCCCTCCAGATAGGCAGGGGGGCATTGGATGCCGCTCATATACCATTCCTCTTCGTAGGGCAGCTCCTCCCATGGGAAGAACATCACGGCTCCTCCTGTCGCCAGTTGCAGAAACGCCTTGCTCTGGTCCTCCAGCAGCACTCCGTAACAGCGGGAATGCGGGCCGGACCACTGGGCCGTGGCAGGGTGATAATACCCGGACACGGTCCTCCAGGTCAGCTCTAGCAGCTCTCTGGTCCATGCCTTAACCCTGCTGTCCGAGGTCTCGGACTGAAGCTTCGACAGCTCCAGAATGGCAATGTAGGTGTAGACCGGGCTGTTATATTCCTGAAAAGCCCCATGCTTCAGGGTATGAGCATGCAGCCTCCTGAGCCGCTCCAGCCCATAGTCCGCATAATCCTTACGCCCCAGCTTCTCCCCGGCAATTCTGGTCACGAACGCGCCAATAATCGCAATATTGGTATAATCCGGTCCGACATTGCGCCGGATAATGGCTTCGCAGGCACACTCTATGGACAAGACAGCTGCTTCCCGCAGATCGTGCGGGAAACGGTGGCCGTGGCGCGAAAGGGCCTGCACCAGTCGGCTGCCGCAGAAGTCCGCCCAATTCCAGTCCGGCGGAGCCATCTGGTCCAGCGGCTCCTCATAGAACCAGGACCAAATGCCGAAGGTATCATGCGCCGGGTCCGTATCCTGCAAGGAAATGACCTGCCGGATAATATCGAATGCCCGCTCTTCATAACAGGCCAGCTCCGTGTCGAGCAGTCCAAGCGCATAGCTGAGCGAGTCTCTGGTGGAGTGGATGAACTCCGCCTGCTTCAGCGTCGTATGATACCCCGGGCTACTGAACGGGGAGCGCAGCATGCAAATGTCCGAGTCATAGCGGGATTCCAGCCCCGCCATCTTATGAATCAGCCGTTGCCGCTGATCCAGCCCTTCACCCGCAGCTTCTGCGTTATCCTTCACGGTCATCCTCCTGCCTTCCTTCCTTCATCATCTAATGAACCCGTCTCCTCCGATTGCTCAGAGTGTTCCTGATGCATCTGCCCCAGATTCAGAGCCTCTGTCAGCAGCTGCATCACCAGTCCTTGCCCGTACAGTGCCGGATATCTCTCAATGGTGTTATAGGCCGTTATCGACGGCATGACCGGAGTGCCTCCCGAAACCCCCTGCACCTCGCCATCTTCGCTGATGAGCGGAAGAATCGCCATAAGAGCCGCCTCCGCGCTCTCCAGATAGGCATCCTCCAGCAGTCCGCTCTTCACCGCCTTCAGGAAGCCGCAGGCAATCCCTGCGCTGGCCGAGGTCTCCTCGTAATAATCTGGCTGATCGAGCACCGTATGCCACAAGCCGCCGGCCCCCTGCGCCTGCCGCAGGGCAGAAGCAAGCCTGCGGTAGCGGCTGTAGAGTTCCTGCGGAACGGCAGTCAGGGTTCCGGTCCCGGCCACAATCTCCGGGACAGCAAGCAGCACCCAGGCATTGGCCCGGGCCCAGCGGGCTGCCGACATATGGCTGCCTGCCCGGCTGTTCCAGCCATGGAACAGCAGACCCGTCCCCCGGTCCTGGAGCAGACGAAGATGTAGCAGCGTCTGCTGCACGGCGGCGGCGGCAAGCTCCCGGTCTCCGGTCAGGCCGGCAAGCCGGGCCAGGAACAGCACGGCCATATATACCGTATCGGCCCATACCTGTTCCGGGAATTCCACCGCCTCTGTCACCGTATGCTCCAGTGCCCCTTCCCGGGTCCGGGGGGCAGTATCGAGCATCCATGCGGCAACCTCCTGCGCCCGGCTGAGAAACCATGGGTCCCCGGTCAGCCGGTACAGCTCAGGAAAGAGCGCGTAGGGAGCCAGGGAATTGATAACCCGAACCCCCTCGGCCTTCTGCTTATTCCGGCTCACCCAGTGCAGCAGGTAGTCCGTCACCTCTTCTTTATCAGTCGCCGTACCATATTCCAGTAATGAGATTACGCCCACGCCGGGCACCCAGTCCCAATGGTCTATATCCATTCCCCAATTCCCTTGGTGCCTTTCAAGACGCATATATTCAAAGATCTTGCGCAGCTTCGCCTCCAGTTCCCGCTTCCTGCCCGCTGCCCGTTTTGCCTCTGATTCCTGTTTCGCACTCAAGACGTCTGAAGCCTCCCCGAACCGTAATCGCCCGCTTGAATCTCCGCCTTCACCGGAGAGCTTCCCTGGAACGGAATCTCTCCGAACAGTGCCTTAACCGTCAGCTCTACCGTATCTTCATGCAAAGAATACGCATTCACCAGGGTATCTAAGAAGGGAATGTCCTGCAGCAGATACGGCGTAGCGAAGGAAATACCGATCGGCCGGACTGTCTCTGCATGCTGCATGGCCCAGATGGCTTTGGCCGCTTCACCCACTGGACGGGCGGTATTCATCATTCCGTGCAGCGGAAGGAAATAGGGGGCGAAGGCGGCATCCCAGCGGACCCCCGACTGCTCCCATTGCCGCAGTGTCGTCAGCGGCTCGAATTCATCCAGAATATCGACCTCCAGCCCCCTGTCCTTAAGCTGCTCCACAAAAAGATTCATCCGCTCATATCTGCGCCCCTCCGTCACCTTGTTCAGCATGATGACCAGCACCCGCCGGACCGTCTGCGGATTCAGCGGCAGCTGGCCGGTGCGGTTGCGCACCAGGGTAATGCAGCGCCCGGCCAGCTCGCGGCTGAATTGTCTGACCTGCCGGTCCAGCCCGGGCAGCAGCTTATCGTCCAGCAGCGGCAGCGCCCTACCATCCGCTCCCCCGGCACGGGCAGCATGCACGCCAAGCCGCGCCTTCAGCTCCAGAATCCGCCGGACACTGGCCTTCAGCCGTTCCCGGCTGACGCGTCCGTCCTCCACCGCCTGCTCCATCACCGCGAAGTACCGCACCCCCGGCCAGAGCAGCACATCCGTACCGCAATTGAAGCAGTCTATGATGCGCTGCGTGTAGTCTCCCCAGGATAAAAATCCGCCCATATCGAGCGCATCTGACAGCACCACTCCATCGAAGCCCAGCTGCTCCCGCAGCAATCCTGTGGTAATCCGCTCCGAGACGGTTGCCGGAATCGGCTTCGATCCAGCGCCGCCTGCCCCGTCTTCGATCCAGGGAAGGGCAATATGTCCGGTCATATAGGACATGACCCCCTGGCTGATCATCTCCCCGGCCACCTGCCCGTAAGTGGAGAACCATTCCTCTTCCGATAAGCTGTTCACCGTAGTAATGATATGCTGATCCCTGTAATCGACCCCGTCACCGGGAAAATGCTTGGCGCAGGCCGCAAGACCATGCTCCTGCATGCCCCGCATGACAGCGGCAGACAGACGCGCCGCCCGCCCGGCCTCATCGCCGAGACAACGGGTCGTAATAACGGGATTCATCCAGTTCAGCAGCAGGTCGGTGCCCGGGGCCAGCGCCCAGGTGAACCCGGCTGCCCGCCCTTCCAGCGCGGTATATTTGCCGTATTCGTAAGCCAGGTCTTCATCGTCGGCGGCGGCAAGCGCAAGGAGCGGCGGGAAGGCCGTGAGACTTCTCACGGCTGAGCCTGCCCCGAATTCCAGATCACCGGAGAACAGCAGCGGGAACCTGCTGATGCCCTGCAGCATCCCCGCCCAGTCCCGGTAATCCTCCGCTTTGCCTGCGGCCTTCTGAATAACCTCCCCGCCGATGAAGAAGCTGCCCACCGGATACTGCTCCAGATACCTGCGGAGACCCGCTTCATCATCTCCCTTGAACGGCAGTCTGCCTGCATGGTCTTGCATCGTCTGCCCAATCAGCTCGCGAAGGCTCATCGCTTCAAGCGTAGCCTCCACCCACTCCTGTTCTTCCTTGCTTAACGCCTTCTCCATCATTCCTACTCCTCCCGGCAGGTTCTCTTCCAGTCCAGTGTACCGGATCGCGAAGCTGCTCTACATACAGCCAGCTATAATATAAGTTCAATATTCTACAAATTGCCTGCGTGGAATGCCCGGCGGCTGATTAGCCCGTCAGGGCAGGCTGATCTGCAGCGTCTGCCCCCGCTTGTTATTCTCCTTGTTCATCTCCGCATAACGCCAGATATCATTCACAAAAAAGCTGACCGTAAACTCGCCGATCGTCGGCACCGTCCACCGGGGGGTTCCCTGCGCACTGGCATTAGCCGTCAAGGTAATCTCCTCACCCGGCTGAATCACACTGGTATTCGTGTCCGTCCACGAGACCACCCCGCCGTTGACCGAGAAGGCGCCGCCGGTAATCTGTCCGAGTCCGGTCGAGGCATTCAGCGGTGTGGGGCGGACGCCGATGTTCTTCACTTTGGCCCAGAAGATCAGGGAGTCGCCCAGCTGCGGTGTGCTGTGCGCGGAAGGGCTGCCGTCGCTGTTCACAATATGCCAGCCGATATCCGTCACCGTCAGATCCGGTCCCGGTACGGGCAACACAGACTCGTAGCTCTCGTACTCCAGCCCGCTGACCATCACCTTTCCGCCGTTGCCTGCAATCTCGATCCGGTGCAGCCCATATGCTAGGCCTGTCAGCTCGTAGACAATTTTATGATCGCCTTCCAGCCCTGCCTGCGGAATGACTATAGTCTCCTTATACTCGCCATCGACGTAGACATCCGCACTGCCCATATCGCTCTTGATGTCCGATCTCCAGCGGACGCCAATGCCATTGAAGCTGAAGGCGGCTGTGGCATCCTCCTCATAGGTCACATGGGAGACTCCATTGGGCGCAGGGGTGAATCCGGCATAGTCAATGTAAGGATGATCATGTGCGGCCGGATACCAGTGGGAGAGCGGAACATACAGCCCTTCCTCCAGCTTGAAATAATCGAGATTTGCCCCCTTCCCGGCGGAGGTAAAGCTGATCATGTTATAGCCCGGCTGGAGGGTAATCCCATACTGCCGTGCGGTGAGATTCGCGGTCCAGCTTCCCGTAGATGGTAGGGTTACTGTGGACTGCTTCACGCCGTTCACGAGGATGTTTTTCTTCGATTCCTCATTGGAAGCGTATACAATTGTTAAAGTATAGCTGCCTCCGTTCACGGAATGGAAGCCTTGGATCGTTAAGCCTCCGCTATGCGTCTGCTCCACGACCTTGCCGCCCGAGGCGCTGCTGTTATTGCCGGTCTTCAGCGGCAGGGCAAAGGCGGTAGCTTCGGCCTCGAACTTGGCCGGATCTCCTGCGGCATGCGGTGTAATCGGCATGACCGGTGTAGTCGCTGATACGGCTGTGCTAAGAGGCGATACATTGCCGGAGTCATCCACGGCCTGCACCGTGTAGCTGTAAGTGGTCTGGGGCGCTACGGTATAGTCACTCCAGAAGGTCAGCCGTCCCGGAATATTGATCACCGGAGCCGCTCCGCCGTCACGGTAGACGTTATAGCTGACGACAGCAGCGTTGTCTGTGGAAGCCGTCCAGGTCAGCCGGATTTGCTCATGGCTTACGGCTGCTGCTGATGGACTTCCCGGTGCGGATGGCGCGGCGGTCTCCTGCTCATCCAGAATATACTGGACCGTCTCCCCCGCATCCAGCGCAACTGTAAGTGTAATGTACGGATCTGCCGCAAGCTCCACCCGGGAGTAGGCAGCGGCGTACGTCTCCCCCGGACCGAACCGTTCCCCGGCATACGCTCCGCTGGACGACATCTTAACCTTCACCTGCATCGTCACCGGCGACGTCTCAAAGTTGACGAAGTTCAGCAGGATTTTACCGGACGAAGCCCCGATGGCTGTAGTGCCCAGCGCTGAGGTATCCACTGCGCGGAAATACGCCTTCAGCCCGGTCAGTTCGGCTGCATTCAGCACCTCGTAGTCCAGCGGACTTCCATGGGTGGCGTAAGCGGCAGCCAGTCTGCGGAACGTCTTCAGCCGGGTCTCCCCGGATTCATTTATATTAGCCGGTACCGCCGCTGTATCCTCATAGCGGTGTGTGTTCCAGTTGATCGCTGAATCGAACAGGCCAAACTCCGTCCCGTCATTGAAGAAGGCGGCATGCTGCATAATATGGTCGGCATACCCGATATTCCCCCGCAGCTCCCGGTCAAAAGCAGAAGCAAACCTGTAAGCATACGTCCCGTATTTCGTATTGTCGGAATGATTGTCGTTGCTGCCGGTCTCGCTCATGGCCATCTCTTTGCCGAAGCCTTCCTCTGAAGCACTATACACCCGCAGATTCTCATACAGGCTTCCGCCCGGCAACGGCTGGACGCCGGTCCCGCCATAGCTGTGTCCGTTGGTCACATCCGACAGCGCTTCAATCGGCGCACGCTGGGCAGCATCCCGTTCCCAGCCGTCAGGGGTGCCGTTATACGGCCAGTAGGCCCAGCCGGGAGCAACAATTTTCAAGTAAGGCTGGCTGTTCGTCTGCCTCTCTTCGTCCATCATTTCATGAAGCGCCAGCACCGCCTTCTGTGCCCAGCCGAACAGTCCCGGCTCATTACCTGTCTCGGCATACTGGTACAGATCCCCGAATTTGCTGACAAATCCGCTATAATAGCTCCTCAGCGCAGAGCTGATCGTCCCTGCCGCCAGCTCGCTGTTAGTCTTCCAGTTGCCGCCGATGATATTAACCATGGGCGCAAGATTGAGGTCGCGCAGCGTCTCCAGGTACTTGCGGCCCTGCGGGTCCCAGCCTGCGCTGGTATCGGACCAGAAGGAGGTACGCATCCAGTTGCCGCTGTAGGCAATGCCCAGCCACTTGGCCATCGGGGCCAGATGGCGGATCGCATGCTCGTCGTAGCGGAAGGTCGAGGCGGCAATCGTGCTTCCCAGGTGGACATACCGTCCGTGGATAGGCTCGGCAGCCGGCTCAGTCAATGATTCCAGCCTGAGATAATCCCATTCGAACCACAGATACTTGTCACCGTCATATCCTGGCGACTGCGGATCAGCGTATAGCCCGCGGTCCACGGTCAGCTTCAGCTCGTTGCTGCCGGTCTTCAGCTGTTCTGAGGGAATGTAGAGTCTATAGGTTTCTTTCCATGTGTTCGTTAGGGGGGTCTCTCCGTCGTTCAGCCCGGTAATCTGAATCAGCCCGCTGAAGCTGCCATTGGTGAATACGGCCAGCTGCGGAATTGCGGTGCTTGCATCCAGTACCTTGAAGCTGAATTCTGTACCATAGAGGGGGACTTCTGTTAGATTGAAGGTAAGCGTCATCGTGCCGTTGCGGTCCAGCTTCATACCGCGGGAGATTGTATTCCAGTTCAGGGAATTGACGGGGAGGGTGATATTCTCACTGTACACATCCTGATACACTGTAAATTCTGCGGAGCTGTTATCCTGCTCGCCCACCTGCCAGAGCAGCGGAGACGGCTGGTAGGTATCCTCTGTGACTGTACTGGCTGCACTGAGTGTACTCTCATGTAACGGTTCAGCCGCAGACCCCGGAGGCGGGAACACCGCAGCGGATTCGCTGTCTTCAATAACCGCCTGTGCAGGCGGCATTTCGGCGGAGCTGATCTGTACTCCGGGCAATGAGGCGGACATCCATACCAGAGCTGCAATGAGCAATTTACCTGTGATTCTCTGAATTCGCATAATAACACCCTCTCTTGATCAGATAGGGGCTCCCCAAAGGCTGGATTAGCGAAAGAGAATACCCGGTACTGCCGCAGGCGGGCGCTTCGGCTGCTTGCGGCAGGGTAACGGGCGTGCTATGGCCTCTACTGCTTATTTGGCGGCCAGAAAAGCGTCGAGCTGACTCTGAATTTCCGTAATCACAGCGTCCAGGCCTGCGGCCTTCAGCTTGCTGTTCATCTCCTTCAGGACCGGCTCAGGGTCCTTTTCCCCGGAGAACAGGGTGTTCTTATACTGCTTCGTGATGTTGATCAGTGCCCCGATCTGCGACTGCACCTTGGTCGAATCGAACACAAACCCGATGACTGGTGAAATATTCGAATTCTTATTCCAGTCCGTATAAAGCTGCACACGCTTCGGATCTTCATCCTTATTCAGGTAGTTCAGCAGCACGTTGCCGATCATCCAGGAGGATACGGAGTTGTAGCCGCTGTCCGCAATGAACTCCAGGGTATTGTTCTCCAGCTTCTTGTAGTGCTTGCCCTCAATGCCGAAGGTCAGCAGGTTGTAGAGCACCGGATCGGTGTGAATCAGGTTCATGAACATCATGGCCCGCTCGGGGTTCTTCGAGGTTCTGGAGATGGCGAGCATGGAGCCCTGCAGACTCTTGGTGCTGACCTGAACAGGCAGCAGCGTCTTGATGATCATCGGCTTCTCGGCGAGCCGGGTCCAGTCATTGGTGGAGGTCGGATTCATGTTACCGTAGACGAACCAGGCTTTGCCGCTTTTGACCGCATCCTTCAGCTCGGTCTTGTCTGTAGCTCCGTTCTTGTTGATATAGCCCGCTTCATACCAGCTGCGGATCAGCTTCAGACGCTGCGTCATGGCTGGCGTGTCGTATTCGTTGAACACCTTCATGGTCTTGTAATCAAGCAGGGTCGGGATATCATTGCTGCCGTCCAGATCCTCGCTGTCAGGATAGGCGGTGAACCAGTGCAGACTGTCGGTATGGTTCATGAACAGCGGAGAGAGGGCCGGCTCCTTCTCCTTAATCGTCTTCAGCATCGGCTCAATATCCTCCAGCTTCTGGAGGCTGTTCACATCGAAGCCGTATTTATCCACAATCGCCTTGTCAAAAGCGAACCCGACCGACTGCCCCAGCTCCTTCTCGGTTGGAACCGCATACAAATGTCCGTTGACGGTGGCTGCCTGCAGGTAAGCGGGATTAATCTGTGCCTTCGTCTCCTTGGCATAGGTGTCCAGCAGCTCCTCCAGCGGCAGATACGCCCCCTTCGCGGCGTTGGTCATGAAGTTCCAGGTATAGACCATATCGAACACCTCGCCGGACTGGATCATCAGATTGACCTTGTCGGCCGGTTTATCCCAGCTTAGCTGGTTGATCTTGAGGGTGGCGTTGATTTTATCCTTCAGGTAGGCGTTGATCTCCTGCTCTACGGACGCCACATCCTTATCCGGCCCGCCGGGCAGATACAGGGACAGCTCCACCGGCTCAAGCGCATCCGGCGCTTTGGTCCCGGGCGCTTCCGTTGCTGTAGCTTCCTTCGTTGCTGCCGGAGCTGTGGTACTCTCTCCCGTTTTCTCTGTAGGCGCAGCCGTATTGTTGTTATTGCCGGAGCATCCGGCCAGGGTGAACCCCGCCATAAGCACAAATGACAGCAGCAGACCTGTGACTTTTTTACCTGCCATACTTTTTCCTCCCCTTGATGGAACAAATATATGCTAATCGGTAGGTTCCGAGGTTAGCCTTTGATAGAGCCGAGCGTCAGTCCTTTGATAAAATACCGCTGGAAGAACGGATAGGCCAGCACAATCGGCCCGATGCCGATCAGCGCCATCGCCATACGGATCGTTTCCCCCGGCAATTTGGCCAGCTCGGTGGCCGAGCCTTGAATAAGTGCCCCATTGCGGCTCAGGTAGTCTGCCTGGGAGATCATTTTGTACATGAGATATTGGAGGGAATAGAGGTCTGTGTCGGTAATGAAAATCATGCTGTTAAACCAGTCGTTCCAGTAATGCAGGGTATTGAACAGCCCAATGGTCGCGAAGACCGGCAGAGACAGCGGGAAAACAATCCGGAAGAACGTCCTTAGCTCCCCCGCTCCGTCAATCGTAGAGGCTTCAATCAGCGCAGGCGGCACGCTCATCTGGAAGTACGTCTTCATAATCAGCACATTGAACGGGGACAGCAGCATCGGCACGACCAGCGCCCAGATGGAGTTCTTGAGGTCGAGCACCTGGGTGTAGACCATATACCACGGTACCAGCCCGCCGCCGAACAGCATGGTGAAAAAGATCAGGAAAGCGAACACCCCCCGGTACCGGAAATCCGCCCGCGAAATCGGATACGCATACAGGGAAGAGATGAACACGCTGACCAGCGTTCCAGTGATGGTGACGAAGAAGGAAATGCCGTACGCCCGCAGCACCACGCTGTAATCCTTGAATATATAGGCGTAAGCCTCCAGGCTGAGCTTCTCCGGAATGAACTGATAGCCATTGCGGACGATGTAATCGTAATCGGTAATGGAGATCATGAAGACCAGTACAATCGGCAGCAGGCAGGCCAGGGACAGGATGATAAAAATAATATGGAGGAGAACGTTAGTGAAGCGGGATATTTCGTTATTAGCCACGGATTTCCACTCCTTCTACAGGGTACGTGCGCTGCCAGACTTTTAGCTAGAAAACCGCCTGATCCTTGTCAACCTTACGCACGATCCAGTTCGAGCCGAGGACCAGGAAAAAGCCGACCACCGATTGGTATAATCCGGCCGCTGCGGACATCCCCAGGTTACCCATATTAATCAGCGCGTTATAGACGTAGGTGTCGATGACCAGTGTAGTCGGGTACAGCGCCCCGGAGTTCAGTGTGGTCTGGTAGAACAGCCCGAAGTCAGAGCGGAAGATGCCCCCGATCGCCAGAATCGTTGTAATAATAATGACCGGCCGGATGAGCGGAATCGTGATATGCAGGATCTGCTTCCACTTGCTGGCTCCGTCGATCAGGGCCGCTTCATAGTACTCGTTGTCAATACCGATAATCGCCGCCAGATAGATGACACAGCCATAGCCCACCCCTTTCCAGAGGTTAATTAGCGGCAGGATGAACGGCCAATACTTCGGCTCGGAATACCAGTTCAGCTCATCCAGCCCGAACAGGGCGAAGACTCCTTTATTGATGAAACCGTATTCAACATTCAGAAAAGCGAACACCAGATAGCTCACCACCACCATCGACAGGAAGTAGGGGAAGAACATGATGCTCTGATAGAATTTGGCGGCCAGCTTGTTCCTCAGCTCATTCAGGGCAACCGCAATGGATACGGCAAAAACCAGATTGAGCACAATGAACACGAAGTTGTAGAGCACCGTATTGCGCGTGATAATCCAGGCATCCGAGGTGGCGAACAGGAATTTGAAGTTATCCAGCCCCACCCACGGACTGCCTAGAATCCCGTCCACATAATTGATATTCTTGAACGCAATCACAATTCCGAACATCGGCAGATAGTTGTTGATCAGCAAAAATACTACGCCCGGCAGCAGCATCAGCAGCAGCACCTTATGCTTCAGCAGATGCTTCAGCCCGTGTCTCTTTTTCGTCTTCATAACCATTGTCTTCCGCCTCCTGTGTTCCTTCAGCAGTCCCTCTCTTCCCTGACTTAAGTGTACCCGCAGGCGGCTCCATGCTAAATAAGTCCATCTATAATAAAAGTTCAAAATCCTACAGAGTTTGGAAGGGCTCACTTCTTCCGGGCAAGTAAGGGCAGCAAGAAATGGCAGTCGCAGAGATCGGACATCACACCTCTCTCGCTCTGACTCTGGCATAAGGTGGCCGCGCGCCCCTTCTCACTCTGCTATGAGGTGGACAGCGCGCCCTTTCTCGCTCTGGCTTGAGGTAAATTAATTGGATAAACGTATTTTAATATGAATATTTTGGATTATTTTCGGTAGCGTCAAGAAGTTTGTGTAAAAGAGTAGAAGTGCCTCCCCCGGGTTACGGGTTGGGATGTAGTGTTTCTGGGGGAAGGGGGAACCCCGACCCCCAGAAACTGGATTTCTCTGTTACGCCTCTTCCGGTGTGGGCAAAGAGGGGTAGCGTGTTTCGAATAGCACTTTTAGCTTCTTTTTAACGGCATCCACTCCAAAGCCTTGGGCGACCCGCCCTGCATGACGTTCATTGTATTCCAGCATCTCCAGGTACACGATTTTCTCTGCGGCATCCATGTTTGTCAGACTGTTCATCGGTTTCAGACGCTTGCGGATTTCCTTGTTCATCCGCTCGATGGGGTTCGACGTGTAGATCGCTTTACGGATCGACAGCGGATAGTTGTAGAACGTCAGGAGTGTGGATAACTGTTCCTCCCAGGACCTCATTTCCTTCGGATACAGCTTGTTCCACTTCGCTTTGACCGTATCAAAGTTAGCCCGGGCTACCACTTCATCCGGTGCCGTATATATGGTTTTCAACGCCTCCATGACATCGGTTTTGTGCTCCAACCGGATTTTATGGAACGTGGCCCGCACTTTGTGCACTACGCAATGCTGTACATCCGCCTGAGGATAGGTCTCTTTAAACGCCGCATCCAGCCCCGGCAGTCCGTCAAACACACCCAGCAGGACTTCCTGCGCTCCGCGGTCGTACAGGTCTTTGAGTACCTCCCGCCAGCCATTCGAACTCTCTTGGCCACCCACGTAGAACCCGAGAATTTGACGCTGTCCCTCCTCGTCAATTCCCATCGCAAAGTAGACCACTTCACCACGAACCGTGCCCCGTTTCAGCTTCACGTACAGCCCATCTAAATAGATCACAGAGTACCGTTTGCTCAGTGGCCGCTTTTGCCACTGGTGGATATCGTCCAGCACTGTAGCCGTAATATTGCTGACCGTGGTGGGGGAGTAGTGGCTGCCAAACATACTTTCAATGAACCGGGCCACATCCCGCGTACCCATGCCCGATTTATACATTTGGATGACGGCCTCTTCTAACCATCCGTCCCGCCGCTGGTACGGCTCAAACATCTGCGTCTGGAAAAGGCTTTGGCGGTCCCGGGGCACCTGAAGATCCTCGATATGGCCATATTTCGTGTGTAAGTCTCGCGTATAGTAGCCATTGCGACTATTGCTGGCGCCGGCTTCTTCACTCTCCATAAACCCCTGGATTTCGGCGCGCAACAGGCGTTCCATGTTGTCTTTCACAAAATCTTTAACAAGTTTTTCAAATAGATTATTCAGAGAACTTTCGGGTAAAATATTCATTGGTAGGGTTCCTCCTTGGTGGTTTCGCAATCCCGAGGATACCCTACTTTTTTGGTGCCTGACTAGGCTCCAAATCTTGGTACACAACTTACTTTACGCCATCTTATTTTCAGGTTTTAGTTGGATAAACGTCATTTAATTTTGCGTATTTCCCCTACTCTGCTATATTTGCTGAATTTTAAGTGCTGTTTCTCCAACTGTTTCCCTACAAGAAGGCTTCTGTCCATGAGTAAGTGGTGAAAATCCAACTGCTTTCCGTACCAGAACCCATTTGCCGGAAGGCAGTGAAGCCGAAGGGACAAAATGCAAAAAAGCGCTCCACGATGACCGCTGTGGAACGCTCTTTTGGCTGAGCTTACAGGACTGGTCTGCCTGCCGGGGTTAAGTCAGTCTGTGGACAGACCATACAGTGCCTGACGAGGAGCCGCCAAGATCAAGCGGAATAGTTAATCCGTCTGCTACATAGAACAGTCCGATCACATCGCCTGCCGTTAATTCAAATTCACCCGTCAAGGTTACCGTTCCGTTGCCCAAAATCGTGCGGAGGGACAACACAAGCGCAACGTTAACATTCAGCAGCGGGAACAATCCGGTTACCAGATTTGTCACTGTCGGGGATGTTCTTTGCACTACAAAAGCCGGATCTATCCCTGCTCCCAACGCAACCGTGATTGCAGCCGTAGTGCTGTAGTTAATGGTCGCCTCAAACGAATATCTGCCGGATACCGGTATAGTATAGTTGCCCGTGGTCTCATTAAATGTCGCACTGTCATAGTAAGGCGAAGTCACAGTCCAGCCGGTAAGCTGAGTACTGGTCGAGACCGAGAACGTCGGCAGGAATGCGGAGAACCCTTCCGTTGCCAAATTCGGGCCGGTTGCCCCGGTCGCACCCGTCACTCCCACGCCCGTTGCTCCAGTCGCCCCGGTCACTCCCACTCCTGTTGCTCCAGTCGCTCCGGTCACTCCTACGCCCGTTGCTCCGGTCGCTCCGGTCACTCCTACGCCCGTTGCCCCGGTCGCCCCGGTCACACCTACTCCCGTTGCTCCGGTCGCTCCGGTCACTCCTACTCCCGTTGCCCCGGTCGCCCCGGTCACTCCCACGCCTGTTGCTCCGGTCGCTCCGGTCACTCCCGTTACTCCCGCGCCCGTTGCTCCTGTCGCGCCAGTCACGCCTACGCCCGTTGCTCCGGTCGCCCCGGTCACTCCCACTCCTGTTGCTCCAGTCGCTCCGGTCACTCCCACTCCTGTTGCTCCAGTCGCTCCGGTCACTCCTACGCCCGTTGCTCCGGTCGCTCCGGTCACTCCTACGCCCGTTGCTCCGGTCGCCCCGGTCACTCCCACTCCTGTTGCTCCGGTCGCTCCGGTCACTCCCACTCCTGTTGCTCCGGTCGCTCCGGTCACTCCCGTTACTCCCGCGCCCGTTGCTCCTGTCGCGCCAGTCACTCCTACGCCCGTTGCTCCGGTCGCCCCAGTCACTCCCACTCCTGTTGCTCCAGTCGCTCCGGTCACTCCTACGCCCGTTGCTCCGGTCGCTCCGGTCACTCCTACGCCTGTTGCTCCGGTCGCTCCGGTCACTCCTACGCCCGTTGCCCCGGTCGCCCCCGTTACTCCTACGCCCGTTGTACCTGTCGCCCCGGTCGCCCCCGTTACTCCTACGCCCGTTGCTCCGGTCGCTCCGGTCACCCCTGCTCCAGTCGCCCCCGTCACTCCTGTGCCAGTTGCGCCTGTCGGGCCCGTCACGCCGGTCGCTCCGGTCACTCCTGCTCCAGTCGCCCCGGTCGCTCCAGTCACTCCTACGCCCGTTGCTCCGGTCGCTCCGGTCACTCCTACTCCCGTTGCCCCGGTCGCTCCGGTCACACCTACTCCCGTTGCCCCGGTCGCTCCGGTCACTCCTGCGCCCGTTGCCCCGGTCACCCCCGTCACTCCTGCGCCAGTTGCACCTGTCGGGCCCGTCACGCCGGTCGCACCGGTCGCACCGGTCACTCCTGCCCCGGTCGCTCCAGTCACTCCCGCGCCCGTTGCGCCTGTCGGGCCCGTCACGCCGGTCGCTCCGGTCACTCCTGCCCCGGTCGCTCCAGTCGCCCCCGTTGCACCGGTCACTCCTACTCCCGTTGCCCCGGTCGCTCCGGTCACTCCTACTACCGTTGCGCCTGTCGGGCCCGTCACGCCGGTCGCTCCGGTCACTCCTGCCCCGGTCGCTCCAGTCGCCCCCGTCACTCCTGCGCCAGTTACACCTGTCGGGCCCATCACGCCGGTCGCACCGGTCACCCCTGCTCCAGTCGCCCCCGTCACTCCTGCGCCAGTTGCGCCAGTCGGGCCCGTCACACCGGTCGCTCCAGTCGCCCCAGTGGCCCCCGTTACACCAGTATCGCCCAGCAGTTCAGCCGAGACCACCCGGTGGGCGGTGACGAGCTGGCCGGTGCTGCTCTTGCCCCATACGGAGATCTGAACCGGGTCATCCACAGTAGCCGAAGTGACAAACAGAAATTCAAAAGCGTCCAGATCCGCATAATAAGTGTTTGTTATCGCTTCGTTGGCAGCCACATCCAGCGTTTGGCTGACATACAGATTTCTAACGCCCCCCTGCATGTAATAGCCTTGTATCAATACTGTATAAGCTGAAATGCTGCTGCGGTTATCAATTCTGACCGTAACCTGTGTGGTGGGTCTTACCCCTCCTACTGCATTATTTTCCAGTGGTCCTGTGGATAGTAGAGTCATTACCCAGTCTCCTTTAACGACAGATTTGTATTGTCCTGATAGATTCTCCTTTCCTCGCTTAATCTATCTTTTGACTACATAGAAGCTAGCAGCAGAAAGATGGATCAATATAGTAATATTCTGCGATTCCGGCACGGTGTGTGCAGTAGAGCTAGATTCCGGCAGGCATCCCATATAAATAGGAGACAACACAAAGAGAACCTTACTCAGCCGCAATGGCCGGGAAAGGTCCCTGAATATAAGCCTATTCTATTCCCGTCCGCTGCTTGAACGGTTTTGCAGGCTCTCCCCCAATAACGGGGCGCGGGGATCGAACTGCGGATAGATATATTCCTCACGCCGAAAAGAATACCCGGTAGCTGCAATGTCCAGCATCTGATTCAGCCGCTCACTCTCGCTGCCCAGTCCCTGGTCCAGCGGAATGTCCCCCGCGATGATCCGCAGATACAGCTGCATTCTTGGACGGTCGCCTGAATAACGCGGCTCCATGGATACCGTATTCGGATCATACTGGTCCATGATCTGCGGGGAGAGCGGATAGATCGATTCTGCTGCGGTGGGATAGAATTCCCTGAAGTGGCGCAGCCCGCGTGAAGCGCCCGGCTTATCCATAATCCCGTCTGTCACCGGGAGGGCGAGCGCCTGCTGATACAGCATGCCCAGGAACTCCTTCGATTGAAGAAAAGTCCAGACCTTCACCGCAGCCTCCCGGCTCTGCGCCGCACTGTTCACCACCAGCGGAGCGTGGGGGACCATCATCAAGGCCCCGGCCCCGCGCCGTGACAGGTCCGCCGCCGGAGG
Source organism: Paenibacillus sp. FSL H3-0333 (assembly GCF_038002805.1). Taxonomy (NCBI): domain Bacteria; kingdom Bacillati; phylum Bacillota; class Bacilli; order Caryophanales; family Paenibacillaceae; genus Paenibacillus; species Paenibacillus sp. FSL H3-0333. The sequence goes on from NZ_JBBODG010000001.1 coordinate 262,838, forward strand.
GAGCGCCACTCCCCAGTCATCCTTAGGCATATACTCCTGCAGCTTGACATAATCTTTGCTGGTAACATACATCATACCGATATTGCCGTCCGCGAACTGCCGGAGCGCGCTGCTCAGCTTCAGCAGAGTCTCCCCCGGGTAGAGACTGCCCTGCTGCTTCATCTCCCGCACCATTCGCAGCCAGGGGGCATACACACTCAGGTCATAACGGCCCGACCGGTAATCATAGAGATAATAACCGCTGTAGGTATTCGATAGCTCCAGTCCGGCCTGGAGACTGGCCCGGCTATCCCCGGCGGGTAACGCGAAGCCGTATTTGTTCACCGGCGCTCCGGCCTGGCTGATCTGCAGGGCCGCCTGCTCCAGTGCGGCAAAGGTAAGCGGAGGCTGCTCCGGGTCAAGTCCGGCGGTCCGGAACAATTGCTTATTATAGATCAGACGCACGGTATCAATACTGGAGGGCATGAAGTAGATTCCGCCCTTGAACAACGGGCCGAACGCGTACTTCCTGGCCCATACCGGAAAACGCAACAGCCATCCGGCATCCAGATCAGCAGACAGATTAGCAAGATACCCCTTGTTGACGTAAGTGGCCAGCCAGGCGTTATCGACACTGAACACATCCGGCCCCTGCCCGGAGGTCATCAGCATATTTAAGGTATCGTCGTAGGCGTCTGTAGCAAGGTTCATCACTACGATCTCAATCTGATCGGGATTCGTTTTATTATAATGGCTGATGGCATTCTTCACTTCCAGGTTCTCCGTCCAGTCAGACAGGGCGACCCTCACCCGGGTGGTCTGCGCCGCCGGTAGGGCCTTCTCGCCTGGAGTGAGGTCCGGCAGCAGCGGGCGGTCATAGACAAAAGTGTAGATAGCCAGCCCGCACCCTAAGATGGCGATAAGATAGAACAGTAACCTTTTCACACCGCACCTCCTGCGTTGACATCCTGACTTCACGCGTTTTACAATGTATACCAGTTATTGACTTACTGAAGGAGGACTCCGATGAAGAAATATTACGATTCGTTGTCGAAGGCTCTCTTCCTGTATAACTTCAGCATCCGCAGCCGTCTGATCCTCTACTTTCTCTTCCTCGTTCTTCTCCCGACCACGATCATCTCGGTCACCATCTATAACAAATCCGCCGGGATCATTACCCGGAATATGAATACATCGATTGAGAATAACTTCAATCTGGTTCAGGATAATCTGGCCCGGCGGTTCGAAGCCGCCAATCAATCCATGACCGCGTTGTACCTGAATTCTGAATTCGCGGACCTCATCTCCTCCAACCGGCCCGCAGACAGCACCGGAATCATTAATGAGCTGGCCGCCCTTAGCAAAATCCTTGAGGATTTCCCCGCGAACGGGACCTCCGGCAACAGCTTCGTCCCTATGCTCTATATGCTGAACCGGCCGGAATATACCCAATATAATTTCTCACGGCGTGTATTCAATATCGATCTTATTACCTTGAAGCCCTGGTATTTAAGCATTCCGGCCAAAGCCGATTTTGCCGTGGTGGGCCTTAGCTCACTGGATTCCAGATTCACCCTCAAATTCGCGAAGCGCCTGTTCGGTATCCGGCATGCACAGCTGCCCTATGTCGGACTTCTCACCCTTGATATCCCGGTAGCCGAATTCGGCACGCTGCTGGAGCATTATAAGCCTACCCCCGGCAGCAAGGTCTATATCGCAGACAGGGCCGGAACGATCGCCATCAGCCCCGAGCCGTCACTCATCGGCCAGAATATCGCCGCTCAGGATTATTACAGCAAGCTTAGCTTGACTATAGGCCCTGCTGACAGTACCAGCAACCCTCTCTCTTCAGACCACTCATCCGCTCTGCATTCCTTCCGCCACTCTATCGGCAGCGAGGAGATGCTCGTCTCGTACAAGACGCTGGAGAATACCGGCTGGACCATCCTGTCCTTCTCGCCTGTCCGTGAGCTGAATGGGGAGCTGGTCTCCTTCCGCCGGGTGATGTATGTCGTAATTGTCATCTGCATGCTCATCTCCTTTCTGATGGCCCTGCTGCTCTCCGAGAATATCTCCGCTCCGATCCGCAAGTTCATCCAGTCAATGTCGCATGCCGAGAGCGGGAACTTCAATATCCCCATCCGTTACCGGCGCAAGGACGAATTCTCCTATTTATTTAACCGCTACAACAAGCTGCTCCAGCAGATTAAGGCGCTGATCGACAAGCTCTACGTCACCGAGCTGCGCAAAAAGGAAGCCGAGCTGCAAATGCTCCAGGCCCAGATCAATCCGCATTTTCTCTACAATACCCTGGACTCCATTAACTGGATTGCCATTAACCACGATATTCCTGAGATCAGCAGCATGGTCACCTCACTCTCGGATTTCTTCCGGTACAGCCTGAGCAAGGGCCGCAATATCATCCCGCTCCGCGATGAGCTGCGGCAGGTCGAGAGCTATCTGCAGATTCAGCAGTTCCGCTTCCAGGACCGGCTTCACTATGAACTGGAGGAGACGGACCGGGCGCTGGCAGAGGAATGTCTGGTGGTGAAGCTCAGTCTCCAGCCTCTGGTGGAGAATGCCCTGATTCACGGGATTCAGCAGCGGCGGGGCACCGGCACGATCCGTATCCGGGTAGAGCAGACGCAGGAGCTGCTTAGCATCTCCGTATTCGACGATGGAATAGGCGCCGATCCCGCACGGCTGAACCAGCTGCTGACAGACCCGCAGCCGGGCAGCCAGTCTTACGGCATCCGCAATGTGCATATGCGAATCCGGCAGTTTTTTGGAGAGTCCTACGGCATCCGTTATTACGACAATACCGAAGACGGCTGCGGTCTGCTGGCTGTCATCCGGTTCCCGGTGGTCACTACTTGGAATGAGGTGAATGAAGATGTTAACGATGATCATAGCGGATGACGAACCGTTTATCCGCAGCAGTCTAATCCGTGTGTTCGATTGGCAGGAAGAGTTCGGGATTGAGATTATCGGGGAAGCCTCGGACGGGCTGGAGGCCTACGAATTATGCCTGAAGCTCCAGCCGGACATCCTGTTCACCGACATTATGATGCCGCTAATGGGGGGGCTTGAGTTAGCAGAGAAGCTGCGGGAGGCAGGCTGCAGGGCCCGGATTATTATTATCAGCGGCGCCCAGGACTTCTCCTACGCCCGGGAGGCGCTGAAGGTGAACGCCGAGGGATATATTCTGAAGCCTGTCAAGCTGCCCGAGATCCGCAGTGTCTTCCGCCAGGCGGTGGCCAAGCTGACAGAGGAACGCGAGCAGCAGCTGGATCTGGAGCAGCTTAAGCAGCAGCTTCAAGACAGTATGCCGCTGCTGCGGGAGAAATTCCTCCAGAATCTGATCACCGGCCTCTACCGCAGGGAGGAGGAGATCTGGCAGAAGATACAGTATTTCGACCTGCCCTTCCAGCAGGGGACGCTTCTCAGCGTCTGTGTACTCCAACTGGATGAATACCGGAGCGCGGTGGATAAATACTCGGAGGAGCACAAGCAGCTGCTTTATTTTTCTATCCAAAATATCATTCAGGAGAGCCTGGACAGCCACCCCTGCGCCATCAGCTTCGTAGCCAGCGAGAACGAATTCATTATGGTGATCTGCACCCCGCAGACACCTCCGTCCCACTCCATCTCCGGGACCTGCGAACACATCATCGCTAATATTCAGAAGTATCTGCGGCTGGATGCCTCCGTCGGCATCGGGCGGGCCTGTCCGCTGGCGGGCCAGCTTGAGGATTCCTATAAGGATGCGCTGGCCGCGCTGGTGTACAAATTCTATACCGGGCCTGCCTCCGTCCTCTACATTAACGATATCCAGCCCGACACGGAGAAGCTGCAGAGCACCTTTATCTATAAACTCCAGGCCCGGCTGATGAATGAATTGAAGGCAGGACATACAGACACCGTCACCCGGCTGCTGGAGCAGCTGTTCAATGGACTGGCCGGGCCCAAGCATAGAATTGAATACGTGCAGAGTATCTGCGCAGAGATGATTTTCACCTCCGCCAGAGCCCTGTATGAGATAGATGAGGATATCGGGCAGGTGCTAAGCGATCGGATTAGCATTATGGATAAGCTGTACCAGCAGACCACGATCACCGGCCTTAAGGCGTATATGCTGTCGCTCCTGCATGACTTAAGCGCTTATGTAGCAGGCAAGAACACCTCCAGGAACAGCCGGATCGTCAGCAGCATCCGCACCATCGTTCAGGAGGGATACACCTCGGAGCTGTCCGTGTCCAGGATTGCCGAGGAGGTGTTTCTGACACCTAACTACATCAGCCTGCTGTTCAAGAAGGAGACTGGAAGAACCATTACCGACTATATCACTCAGATCCGCATAGGCAAGGCGAAGGAGCTGCTGCTGACCACGGACCTGAAGGTCATGGAGATCTCAGAACGGGTCGGCTATGAGAATCCCCATTATTTCAGTACTGTTTTCAAAAAAACCACCGGCCTGCACCCGCTCAAGTTCCGTTCGGCCAAGGATTAGACCGCTGCCGCTCTAGCGGACAATATAGGATTTCGTACCTATTCTGGAGAAGATGGCCGTTCTTACATTCACTTTGGCGGAGACCGGCGGGCTCAGTCGTGCGTTACCAAGAGAAGCAATATAGGCAAAATCCGGGTGAAGCCCCTCATCCGCCAGATAGGCAGAGGTCCGGCTGCCCGGCACCCGCTCCCTGTTGAGCGAGGTTATCATCTGAGTGGCATTCTTAATCCCGAGCCCGTGTCCGTAGTAACTGTCCCTGGACAACATAATTGCGTTCTCCCCCTGCCATTCCGGCTTAGCCGGATCATGGTCGGGATTCTTGAAATAGACCACATCGCCCGGCTGCAGCTCATTCCTGTTGAACGTGGTAATCAGCTTCAGATTGCTGTCATAGTTCCAGTCCCACAGGTACAGGCCGGTGAAATTACGGTTGAAGGCCGCCTCTCCGATCATGTTGATGGTCGCTCTATAGAGAATCATCACCATCGCCATAGCACATTCAAAGGCATACAGCTGTCCATTCACAAAAATATCATTAATCGCCGCCGAAGGAGTGACATTTGAATTCAGCTCAAATCCACCGCCTCCTGTACGGGTCCAGTACCTCGGATTGCAGCGGGAATTCTCGAAGGTCGAGAAATCTGTCCCCCCTACATTCATTGCCCGGGCTGCCGCAATAATCTCCCCCCGCATTCTGCTCTCAAATGCCGGATCTGCCGGAGCCGCGTATCCATACCCCATTCTGCTTCCCCCTTTCGTCTTCTTGCCATGAAATATAGGTTATTGTACGTGTCGGGCCTCCTATTGGTGCGTAAACAGCCCCCCGTAATCTATCCACGGAGAGCTGCCGGTCAGAAACACCTATTATTCTAACGTGACATGAGGATTCAAAGTAATCTCAAAGGCACGGCCCCAAATATAATCGGGATCATCATATGGAAGGACTGCACTGGCGTATTCGGAGAAGACCCAACTGCCCCCGTTAATCTGCCGGATACTGCACGCCGGTTCAGCACTGCCGGTCAGGAAGGCGCCCGTCCCGGCAAGCGTGGCCGTGTGTGTCTGCATCCGCTCTCTCAGCAGGGCCTCGAGATGAGCGTAATCCTCCGGGCTATTGAACAACAACATGTTCTGATCTGTAAACGTTGCAACATTCTCATAGAGCGAATGGGCTCTGGAGTACGTCCGGATTTCGCCAATCGCCAGCCTTTTGTAGAAGTAATCCTTCAGGAAGCGCTTGAACAGCAGCGAGCCGTGAGCGTTAACCGCAAGGTCCAGCGCCGCCGCATCGGTCTCTGTAACGATATAAGCATACCGGGCCTGGGCCATGCCCAGTGCGAGGCCGATTTTGTTCCCCGGCGTATTCCAGCCGCTATATCCTAATAGCGCGCCAGTATGCCTGCTGCCCAGTAGAGCCTCAGTTATACTTGCATCTGCTGCACCTGCGCCGACACAGTCAATCACTACCGAAGGGACGAGGCGGGAATCGTTATCTTCGATACGGTTAACCGCAGCCAGCACCTGATCCGCAGCAGTAATCGCGATAATCTCCACCTCACGGGCATCGCCTACCGCCTCACCCCCTACAATATCCAGATGGCGCAGGATGTTCTGATGCACATCCATATATTCATACGGACTCGTAAGGGTAGAGCCATGCGGTCCGAAATATTCAACGGTATACCTGGTGGTAGCCCCGTTCCGGTAGAGCTGATTCGCCATCCGCGCCAGTAAGGACTGTCCCAGTCCGTCTGCATCCGGGAGAATGACGGCCCGGTCCGGATTTTGACCCTGAGTCCCGCCCAGCCATTCATTAATACCTGCTTCCATATAGTGAATCTCGTTAATCTGCACGCCCTGGGTATTGGCATCATCCACACCGACTGCAAGGAAATCAATAGAGCCTTCCTGCGCCAGCACCTCCAGAATATAGCGGTTCGTCTTGAACTTATGCGCTCTGGTATTGTAATACTGCTCTTTATCAAAAGTAGCCGTACTGCCATAGTCGCCAGTCGGTGACAGGTTATATCCACTGAGAATATCTTCGAACTGCGTCAAGCTCCTGCGCGGCTGAAGCATGAAGTTGCGGGACTCCGTATAGGCCGCGAGGTCCAGCCCTTCCGCAAAAGAGGTGGTGGCCAGCCTCATAATCGTATCCATTACATACACCGGCTTGTCCGGGTAAGCTTGCTTCACTTCACGGATGACATCCAGCAAGTCTGTAATTGCAGCATCGTAAGCCGGATAAGCACCTCCTGCATCCGTACGCAGGCGACGGCTGCCAATCAGCCCCCCGTAGGCAAGCATGTCCGCCGAGAGAATAAAACCGTCCACGGACGCCGCATGATCCAGAATCCATTGCCGGATCTTGGCGGTATCTCCGTAGGCCGGTGAGGAGGTGGTCAGCAGGGTTGTGCCTGATGCTGTCTTTTGCGAATCCAGGCGATTCTTAAGATCCGTTACATCCGGTGTGATCACATCAATGCCCGCCGATCTCCCCTGCACAATCACATCATCCAAATTAACAGGCCGATCATCCAATGGTACATATAGCACTTTCTTCATTGATGTCACGCTCCCTCTAGTTAGCAGATAGGCTCAGAACAGATGCCCTCACTATATAAGGTAATTTACACAGATGGATTACAACCAGAACATTAATTTTTTTTGCCACGCGTCTATAAAGGGGAATTTACATTGACTCTAGTATTTACAGTGTTAAAATATAGGAACATTTGTTCTTATTATTTGGAAAATGGTTGTAAAAAAGTAATCTAATCTCTCTTTATTGTGTAGGAATGAACTCTTCAAGAGGAAGGGGGGTAGACAATGAAACCGGATGATAGTTTAAATCGCCGTTTTATTTCGTACATGGCCAATCTCATCTATTACAACTCTATCAATTATGACAAAAAAAGAAGAATGAAGGACACTCGGTTTCCCCTAACACTAGACAACGATGACAATATGGAATCTGTCCTATTAACTATCTATGATCCAGAAGTTATACATGCAAATCTCAGAGATCACATCACTGACTATGCACTATTTCAAGCTTATGAGACCCTTTCATCCCAACAACAAGAGATTCTATCACTAGCCTATGTCTACAACCTTAAGGACGAGGAGATAGCCCGAAAATTGGGTTACACCCAACAAAACATCTCCAAACACCGATTAAAAGCCTTAGAAAAATTGCGCCGGTTACTAACGGAGGGATGATAAGGATGCCCGAGATTGATATCGCCACACTAGTTGCTAATTTAGGCTTCCCTATTGGAATAACCCTGTATTTGCTAATCCGTTTCGAAAAGAAAATATCTGATTTAAGTGAAGCTATTAATAGTCTGAAAAATGAAATACAAAAAAATGTAAAGAAGTGATTGCATGTTTGCTCAATTATTAGTACAAGCACAACGAGACAAGGATTCGGAGGCGACATTGCACATCCTGGAGTCTTTTACACCAAAAATCAAAGCCTCCTTACGGCAAGTACCCGCCGATTATCAGGATGATTTAAAACAGGAACTCTATGTCAAAATGATTGAGGTTATACAAACTTTTGATATTAGTGAATTGAAATAGAATTAGGAGAGTGGTTGTAAATAAAGAGACTCATTTCTCTTTATATAATGTGAAGGCAATACGGCATTGCAGAAAACTTGGGAATGGTGCTCTGGCTTTGATTCCTCCCTATTGTTCTTCTACTAAAAATAATTTCAGGAGTGATTATTATGGCAAATCTAGGCACTGGCGGAGCAGACCTTATCAAATCGCATGAGGGATTTTCCTTGAAATTTTATGGAGATCCTGTTGGGTATCCAACAGTTGGTTGGGGACATCTGATAACAAGGAATAAAACATATACTAAAAATACAACAGGTAATCCAAAGGATTCTCTTCTAACCCAAGCACAAGCTGATGCTCTATCAAGCTCTTTGAATCTAGGTTATACTTCACCAATTTCTCAGTCTAAGGCAAATACTTTTTTCACTGAGGATACTGCTAAGGCTGTAGCAGCAGTAAATAAATTGTCACTTCCTAATGGCCATACACTTTCGCAAAATCAGTTTGATGCCCTTGTTTCGCTCACTTTTAATGGAGGTTCTGGGGTGCTAGCAACCGCTGATGTACAAGCTATGCTTAAATATGAGCAAATATATCCATCTTTTTATGGCCCAATTTCAACAAATGAGCTTAATAATTGTTCGAAATTGGTCAGCAAAGCATTTTCATATGATAGAAGTTTACAAAGACGAAGAAATGAAGAAGCAACTTTATTCTGTAAAGGCAGACAGTATACTCACAAATATCCAGTATACACACTATAGTTTAATCGTTTTACGGCATAAACAAGAAAGGTCAGCCTAAAGAGGCTGACCTTTCTTGGCTTATTACATAACCTTAATTCATTTAATCAGTAATTTTTTTAAGCTCAAAAATAGTTGCCTCAGATAACAAGATAAGCCTATCGTTATTAATAACAAAAAAAGTTACACTTACAGGTATTCTAAGTTTTGTAGAAGGGTCACTTATATCCATTACTTTTAATACATCATTTATCTTTAAGTCCGGGATGTCTATTTTATATAATCTATAAAAAGCGTCAGAGTTATTGCATGTCGCTGTAATCTGATATAATGGATTTTTTAGCTCATATTGATAATCACTGTAGTTTTTAAGTCCTTTGGATGAAAAAAAGTCTTTATTGATGATAATTTCATCTCCAATAAATTTTTGCCCTGTTGGATATTCAGAAGCATCATTATATGAATTTGCAAATCCTAAAAGCTTCTCAACTCTCCAGGTTCCATAGAAATATTGTTCTGTTTCACTATCCAAGTTTATATTTTCTGCATTAAAACAATCGGATTTGTTTTCAGGAATAATAGCCTCCTGAGTTTCAGGTTTAGGCTCACTAGAAGTATTGGGATTTGATGCCTTTTCAACATTTCCACAAGCCGATGCTAACATCAACATAATCATCATACAAGCCAATATTGTTTTTTTCATATCTCACACTCCTACTATAAATTAATGTTTCCGCATATTTACTCGCTATACTAATTGAATTAATCCGCGTATGGATTAAAATCTGTTCGATCTTTTTTTGTTCACCATGTACCTTCACTGTTGTATAACAAATCTCCTTTCGTCTGCCTTAGCAGAAATTATATCAGAGCAAATGAAATCATGAATGACATAATATTAACATTATTTACGATTTAAGTTAAATTCATGTCAATACTTTCTTTCTTTTTGGTACCATCTACCCGGATACAGTGTTGGATATACCCGTAAGTCTTCTCAACATAAAAGCCTACCCAGTTTAAAGGCAGACTCTCTATATTCATTCAGTATTATTCAGAAAAGTTAATACCACTTAACTTCCGTTCACAACCCCATCAAATGAACTATTTGTTATAGACGATGCAAGAATATTCTTTATCCAATTGTGCTCATTTATAGCTTAGAATAATAAAAATGAATCTAAAAGGAGAGTCATTATGGCATTAGAATTCAAGGTCAATGAACAGCTGCTGCCTGAACAAATGGCCGAGGTGTTTAGATTATCGGGGCTTATGCGGCCTCATAACGATTTAGACCGTATGGAGAAAATGATTGATCAGGCCGATATCATCATTAGCTGCTGGGACGGTGAGCGTGTAGTAGGCTTAGCACGGGCCATCACCGACTATTGTTACTGCTGTTATCTGTCGGATCTGGCCGTCATTAAGGAGTATCAGAAGCAGAATATAGGCAAAGACCTGGTGCAGCTGCTTCAGGAGACATTAGGAGATCAGGTGTCCATCGTGCTGCTGTCTTCCGAGGAAGCTCTATCGTTCTATCCTCAGATCGGCTTTGAACAGGCTAATAATGCGTTTCGGATCGCCCGAAAACATTAGCTACTCTTTGGACCCGGCAGCCTCCTGGAACCATAGATTTACCTGCGCGGTCTCCTCGGTCAGAAGATCCAGGTAGATGGAGGTGCGGTAATCGGTCTCCTTGAGGCTCCGGCCTGTAATCTCGGCGATCCGGTTCAGACGGTACATTAAGGTATTGGTATGAATATGCAGAAAAGCGGCCGCTGCCTTCAGATTGCCGTCCAGCGACAGGTATACAGCGAGGGTTCTCAGCAAATCGCTCTTATGCTCACGGTCATGCTCCTTCAAAGGATAGAGCAGCGGGCTCCGGCGGGGGCGGCTCCGTTTCTGTTCCAGAATAGCCGGAAGGTATGCCCAGAACCCGATCTCTTCATAGAGCAGCAGTTCACGCGTATGATAAGGCAGCAGCTTCTTCATCTCCAGAATCTGGAGCGCTTCGCGGTACGCTTCGGCGGCCGAGGTATATTCGCGGTATTCAGGACTGCAGCCTGCCGTAAGCTTGCCGCCTTCACTCTGACCCAGCTCCCCGAGCAGCTTGTGCAGGAACGAAGACAGCCGCCCCGTCCCTTCCACTACCGGAAACATAAAGGAGAAAAGAATAATTAGCCGGTTCTGCTCGGCGGTCTGAAAAAGCAGCCGCTGCCCGGCATAGGTATCCATCACCCTGCGGAATTTCTGCAAAAAATGCTCATCCACCGGCCTGCTGATCTCCAGCACCCCGATGTAATAGTTCTCCGGCAGCAGCACCGATCCGGCCTCCGCCTCCTGGCGGATATGCGCTTCGCTGTCATAATGCGAGGTCAGCAGCTTCCAGAAGAAATCCTCCAAGGCCTTCTCCTGCTTTGTCTTCCATCCGCGCTGCTTCAGCAGATACCGCCCGGCAATCCCGGCAGCCTTCTCCACAAGTTCCTCCGCCTGCCCTGCGGTGAGATTCCCCCGGTCTACCACCCAGATATAGCCCAGAATCTCCTGCTGGTGCTTGATGCACATGGCCAGCCGCGGGCCAAGCCCGACCTCCATTACCGCAGGGATGCGGATCGGATGAGTGCTGCTCTCCAGCTCATGCATAACTCCCTTTTTGCGCAGGCCGATAATGACCGTGCTGGGCACCTTTTTGCCAATGATGGTCGAGATCCGCGCCGGATCACTCTCCGTCTGATGGGAGCTGTACCCGATCACATGATGATTGCTGTCCTCAATCGTAACCTGGGACTGGAGCGATTCGCTGAGCGTATCCGCCAGGGATTCCATACTGTCAAAAAAACGGTCAAATGATGGCTCTGATTGTGCCAATGTTCCCACCTCAACCTGAAGAATAGCAGAATAAGTGATTACATTATAGTACGCTGCCTGGCGGTTGCCTATAGGAATAAAACAGATTTCAGTAGAAAACCTGACATATCATGAAGAATTTGCGTCAAAAGCAAACTGGTGCGGTGCAAAACCTCACATGAATGAAGTATCCGGCATACCTGCATTCGCGCCAGCATTTCGCGTCCATCTAGCCCGCATGCCTTCCGCTGACCGATTGTATCCGGTTTTTCGCATACATTCGGCCCGCATGCCTCCCGCAGACCAATTGTATTCGGTTTTTCGCATACATCCGGCCCGCTCACCCTCGACGTGCCCGTTGTAATCGGTTTTTCGATTACATCCAGCCCACACGCCTCCTGCTGACCAATTGTAATCGGTTTTTCGATTACATCCGGCCCGCTCACCCTCGACGTGCCCATTGTGATCGGTTTTTCGATTACATCCGGCCCACTCACCCTCGACGTGCCCATTGTGATCGGTTTTTCGATTACATCCGGCCCGCTCACCACAAAAAAGCCCGGCGATCTCTCACCGGACTGTAATAGGCGTAGACGTACTCTTTCCTGCGTACTTTTCTATCCCCTGTTTTTTTCTATTGCGATCCCCCTCTAGCCGACTTCTCTCTGTATAGATTAGATCAGCGTGAACTCCTGCTCTACAGCAGCTTCAACCGTGAAGTACTCTTCTCCAAGCGCCTCGGCTACGGCCTGGCAGGTGATTTTGCCGTTGGCTACGTTGACGCCGCTCTTCAGACCTGCATTATCTTCAATGGCCTGGAATACGCCTTTGTTGGCAATTTGCAGGGCGTATGGAACGGTGACGTTGGTTAGAGCGATGGTCGAGGTTTTGGCGACTGCGCCCGGCATATTGGCTACGGAATAGTGCAGAACCCCATGCTTCTCAAAGACAGGGTTATCGTGCGTGGTCACCCGGTCAATCGTCTCCACAATCCCGCCCTGGTCAATCGCCACATCGACAATGACGGAACCTGGCTTCATCGTCTGCACCATTGCTTCCGTTACCAGTTTAGGCGCCTTCGCTCCCGGAATAAGCACTGCCCCTACCAACAGGTCTGCTTCGGCAACAGCCTTGGCGATGTTGTACGGATTGGAGATCAGGGTGCTGATCTGTGCGCCGAAAATATCGTCAAGCTGGCGGAGCCGGTCTGCGCTCAGGTCAATAATAGTTACCTCAGCGCCAAGGCCGATGGCCATCTTAGCTGCGTTGGTGCCGACCACACCGCCGCCGATAATGCTGACCTTACCGCGGCTTACGCCTGGAACCCCGGAGAGCAGGATACCCTGTCCGCCGTAGTTCTTTTGCAGGAACTGTGCACCGAGCTGTACAGCCATGCGCCCGGCTACTTCGCTCATGGGTGTGAGCAGCGGCAACGTACGTCCATCCACTACCGTCTCGTAGCCGATGGCGAATACGCCTTTGTCCTTAAGGGCGGCAGCCAGAGCTGGCTCTGGAGCCAGATGCAGATAAGTGAAGAGGATAAGCCCTGGACGGAAGTAGCCGTATTCGCTGGCCAGCGGTTCTTTTACCTTCATTACCATTTCAGCGGCAGCCCACACTGCGGCAGCTTCTGCAACCAATTCTGCACCCGCTGCGGCGTACTCTTCGTCCAGGAATCCGCTGCCCGCACCCGCTCCGGCTTCAACAAGCACCTTATGGCCTTCTGCGCTTAGACTTACCACACCCGCAGGGGTAATCGCTACGCGGTTTTCATTGTTTTTGATTTCTTTCGGTACGCCAATAATCATCTTTCATCGCTCCTGTCAGTTAGGGTTCTCTTATGTGAAGAATCATAACATACAGGCCGGAGCTGCATTTTGGGTAAAAAGAAAAACATGATCTGACATGATTGTGTTTTTACACAATGGACTTGAAACGCCGCACCAGCTGCTCCCGGAATAGAACGTTTCCCTGCACTATTGCCGCCCTAGCCCTAATCCGGGGAGATATTATAAAGTTATGTTCCATATTCTCCTGTTTTTTGTTCCTTCTGACGCTTCCGGCCATCTGCTATTCTTGAATTGCAAGCTTATACAGTACACACACAGGGAGGTTGTCGCTTTTGAACAAGAGCCGTGTTATCGCCGGAATCACTTCGCTCGTTCTGATCATGGGCCTGGCCGCAGGCTGCGGGAACAGCAGCAATTCATCTTCAGCGGACAATGGAAGCTCTGCCACAGGTAAGAATACACCGGTAACGCTCAAAATGTGGGGCGGTGTCCCCCCGGAATCCGGTCCGCAGCAGGTGGTGGACAACTGGAACAAGGAGCACCCCGATATTCAGGTGGAGTATGTACGCTATGTCAATGACGACGACGGCAATCTGAAGCTGGATACGGCGATGATTACCGGCCAGGATGTGGATTTGTTCGTGAACTATACAATCTCCCATGCCGCCAAGCGGGTGGAATCGGGACTGGCCCTGGACCTCAGCGGCTTCACCGATTACAACATTGAAGAGAAGATGGGCGCGGACACTGCGAGCTGGAAGATTGACGGCAAGTTCTACGGCGTTCCGACAACCAAGAGCCCGTTCTTCATCGCCCTGAACAAAGACGCCCTCGATAAGGCAGGCCTGCCGGTTCCGAAGGAATGGACCTGGAATGAGCTGCGCGAGTATGCGAAGAAGCTGAAGAGCGGCAATTCGTACGGTTTTATTCAAAATATGGAGCCCTTCGTGGACCCCATCGACTCCGTGCTGTCCCAGGAGGGCTACACTAAGCCGGACGGCACCTCCAATCTCGATCATCCGCTGGTCAGACAATGGCTGGAGACGCTGAACGGGATGATGCAGGACGATAAGACCACACCGCCGCTTGGCGAGCAGTTGACTTCCAAGATGCCGGTGGAGCAGGTGTTCCTCAGCGGAGAGGTGCCGATGCTCAATATCGGGGCGTGGCTGCTGCGCAGCTCGAATAACTTCACCGACTTCCCGCGTGATTTCAAAATCGCTTTCGCTCCGGTACCCCGACTTGCTGAATCCGCCAGTGATTACGTGACCCGCGGGGGCCTCGGCGATTACATCTCCATTAACGCCAAGTCCAAGAAGCAGGAAGCGGCCTGGGAGTTCCTGAAGTGGTATTCCGATGGCGGCATGTCCCCCATGGCAACGGGTGGAAGACTCCCGGCCTCCAAGGATGCCAAGCAGGAGGATGCGCTCAAGAGCCTCATCGGCGACAAAAGTGACTCCTACGATCTGGACTCCCTGATGTACGTCATGTTCGACAATAAGACGCCAACCTATGTCCGCAGCCTGCCGCAAGAGGTAATGGACCTGCGTTCACAGGAGTACGAGAAGTATTTCCTCGGCTCACAGTCGCTTGACCAGACCGTGCAGGCCATGGCAGCCCGGCATAATGAGTATTTGAAGCAGAAGAAGTAGCGGCTTGGGTGGAGACAGCGGAGATAGCGAAGAAATAGAGAAGTATCGTGCATCATACAGGAGGCTTGCCATGGGAATCATGGCGCCTCTCTTTCTTTTGTCTTGCCCTATCAGGAACAGGCTAAGCCTTGAATGAACGCGCAAGCTCCAGCCGTGTTCTTGCGGACTGGAATGCACTTATTAGGGCAAATTCGGCTATTCTGGAGGCTACACGGACTCAGATGCGCTTAATTACAATTTCCCTCTTCATTTCCGGCTACCTGAAGTGATATAAAGGCTTCTGAGTCCACCTGCAAGCATAAAGTTGACTTTTTCGCCAAATAGGAGCATCTGAGTCCGTCGGTCCACAGTAGGAGGAATAGTAGCGGCGGGCACAATGATTGGGGCCAGGAAATACCCCTCCATACTCCAAAAGCTCCCTTGACAAGGCGGGGCGGATAACCATCCGCTCCGTCTTTCTTGTCCCGCTGTCAAGCAGCCCGGATAGAACAAAACTATGCATTTCCGCCATCCTCCCCTGTCCGCTGGAACAAATCCATGCAATTTGAAATATCGCCAATCCGGCGGAGGGAGTATGCTATAATCTAGCATATCAACCGACCCGGAACGGGCAGGTTCAGTCAGGCTTGGAGGTGCTTCCCTGTGTCACAGCTGCTGCGTATGCTGGTTCCCCAGAAGTTGAAATACCGCCTGTTCACCGCCTTTGTCTGTCTGATTCTGCTGCCGTTCGGCGCGCTGAATATCTATAACTATCAGCGCATTGAGACGCTGGTCCAGAAGAAAATCAGCCAGCAGAGCCACTATCAGCTGGAGCAGATGTACCGCACGCTGGAAGACCAGATCAGCATTGCCTTCAAGACGCTGCTGTTCCTGAAGCAGGATGATACCGTGAAGTCCGTGCTGCTCCATCCCGGACAGCGTAATGAGCTGGAAAATAAGCGGCTGATGGAGAATATTTTCAAGAACCTGAACAATAGCTTCTTCCTGTACAATCCTTCGGTCTACTTCATGATTCTGGACTTATCTGAAAGCGCATACACCTCTTATCCACCCAAGGATTCTCTGGTCTATTCGGATCTGCGGGCAAATCCCGGGTTCGACCGGGGGCAGATGAACAACAGCTCTTATCACTGGGTGCCTAATGATACTAACTACGTGCTGCGTGATGTCTCTACCAGCGCCTATCTTCTATCCTTATACGCGTATCTGGAGGATGCCCGGAACCAGCCGTATGGCATGGCCCGGATCAGCATTGATTATACGTACTGGCTGCGCTCCATCCACAAGCAGTCCGATCTGGAGCAGCAGTATTTCCTGATCACCCGCTCGGGCGAGGATATCTCCCAATCGGTTCCGGGCAGCCAGCTATCTGAGAAGGTGAAGGCGGGCTTCGCCGGGCAGCCGGGACAGCAGTATTTTATCGACAAGGACTCGAACGCCCTGATTAATTATATCTATGTGGAGTCGCTGGACTGGTATATCGTCAACCGGATTCCGCTGTCTGTGCTGTTCGTGGAGATCGAGGGGCTGAAGCAGCAGTACTTCCTTACGTTCCTGGTGCTGACGAGCATCTTCCTGATGATGACCTTCGTGATTGCTACGACCATTACGCGGCCCTTGTCCCATCTGCAGAACAAGATGAAGGCGGCGGTGCAGAAAAGCCTGAAGATCCGCCTGCCGGAGCACAAATTCAGCGGCGAGATCCTTGAGCTGACCCGGACCTTCAATACAATGCTTGACGACACCCACCTGCTGATCCAGAAGCTGAAGGCGGAGGAGCGCCAGAAGAAGGCGGTGCATTTTCAGATGCTGCTGGCCCAGACGAATCCCCACTTCCTGCTGAACACGCTGAATACGATCAAATGGATCGCCATCCGTGAGCATAACGAGGATATTACGAACATGACTCTGTCGCTCGGCAAGCTGCTGGAGGCCAGTCTGAACACCGATAAGGATCTGATCCATCTAAAAGATGAAATCGAGCTGGTTGAGGCCTATGTCCATATTCAGCAGGTCCGGTACGCGCACAAATTCGACTGTACGTTCACGTATGACGAGGACATTCTGTATGCTCTGGTGCCGAAGCTCAGCCTTCAGCCGCTGGTGGAGAACGCCATCATTCACGGAATCAGCAGACTGCCCGGCCACGGCCTGATTGAGCTGAACGTCCTCCGCGAAGAGCACAGGCTGATTGTCGAGATCCGGGACAACGGCGTAGGCATGGAGCAGGGCAGCGGCCCCAAGGCTCCGCGCAAGCGTCCGGGCATCGGACTGAGTAATATCCAGGAGCGGCTGCGGCTGTTGTTCCGGGAAGAGGGTCAGCTTGAGGTTCTCTCAACCAGTGAAGGCGTTACGGTGCGCTTGACGCTGCCGCTGCTAATGTCCACGCCTTACGGCAACGAACATCCGGCTTAAGGCACATAACTACGGGAGGGATTACACATGTGGAAGGTACTGCTGGTGGAGGACGAGGTGTTCGTACGAGAAAGTGTGCGCGAGATTATCGCCTGGGAGGAGCTTGGCTTCACGGTCAGCGGAGAAGCGGGCAACGGGGCAGAAGCGCTGGAGATGATCCGGGAGAATAAGCCCGATCTGGTGATTTCGGATATCGTCATGCCGGAGATGGATGGCGTCGAGCTGCTGCGCAGAACCCGTGAGGAAGGATTTGATTCCCGCTTCGTCATGCTGACCTGCATGAATGATTTCGAGAATGTGCGGCTGGCCATGGAATATGGGGCATCCAATTATATTCTGAAGCTGTCGATGAGCGTGAATTCACTCCGGGACACACTGCGCAAGATCAGCGGCGAGCTGGAGAAGAACCGCAAGGCAGAGCCGGATATGCCTAAGGAGTCTCCCCCGCCCCCGCCGGCCCATGAGGAGATTACGAGCCACCCGGAGATTCAGAAGATCCTGCACTATCTGCACGAACACTACGATGAGGATATTACGGTGAAGTCGATGTCCCAGTATGTCATGATGGCCGAGAATTATGTCAGCACCCTGTTCAAAAAGAAAACGGGCCATACCCTGATCCACTATCTGCACCGTGTACGGGTAGACCAGGCGATCCGGCTACTGACCGATTCCGACTTGCCGGTCTATGAGATCGGTAACCGGGTCGGCTTCGTGAGCGACAACTACTTCATCAAGATCTTCAAGCGCCTGACCGCGCAGACGCCCAGCCAATACCGGCATCAGCAGCGGGAGAAGCCGGATCGCTTGAGCTTATAGCCTGCTTTTCAGATAACGATCATAGTATTGCTCCAGCGGCATTCCTTCCGGGAATGCCGCTATTCTTGCTGGCCGGAACATGGATAGAACATATCTAAGACCGGAGCGCCTGCGTAATTGTATATTTCTGTGCCATGAAGTGGGTGGTTTTGTTCCTTAACCCTCACGGGAACGCTTGCTATGCTTGTAATGTACTTATTAAGACCTAAAGGAGTGGGGCTATTGTGAAGGCAACCTGGATGAGACGCCAGCAGCTGCTGGGCTATCTGTTTATCGGGCCCAATATGATTGGCGTGATACTATTTTTTATCATACCGGCTATGTATTCGTTCTATCTCATGTTTACAGACTACAAGTTTATGAGTCCCCATACCAAGTTCATCGGGCTAGCCAATATCCGGCGGATGCTGGGGGATGAGGTCTTCTATATTGCCATTAAGAACACGCTGCTGTTCCTGCTCTCTGTTCCTGTATCCATTGGGCTGGCGTTCCTGGTGGCTGTCATCCTGAACCGTTCCGTGTATCTCAAAAAGCTGCTGCGCGCCTTGTACTTCATGCCCTACATTACCAGCGGCGTAGCCGTAGCCTTCGTCTGGATGCTGCTATTCCACCCGAATAACGGACCGATCAATGGCATTCTCCGCTCCCTGGGCATCGAGAATCCTCCCGGCTGGCTGTCCACGATGGATACGTCCATGTATGCGATTGATATCATCTGGATCTGGTTCATGCTCGGCTATAACATGATTATCTACCTCGCCGCTTTGCAGGAGGTGTCCGGCGAGCTGCTGGAGGCAGCCACTATCGACGGTGCCCGCACGTGGCAGACGGTCCGCAGCATTCTGTGGCCGCTGGTGAGTCCCACTACTTTTCTGCTGCTGATTACCGGACTGATCATGTCGATCAAGCAGTTCGGCATCATCCAGGCGATCACACAGGGCGGCCCCGGGAACAGCACCACCGTATTATCCTTGTTCATCTATCAGAATGCCTTCCGCTATTACGAGATGGGCTATGCATCAGCGGTCTCCTGGGCCCTGTTCCTGATCATTCTGATCTTCACCGTGGTTCAATGGCTGGGCCAGAAACGCTGGGTTCACTACTAAGGAGCTGAGAATATGAATAAAGCCATCGTTACCAAAAGCATCACCACCCTGATCATGCTGTTCTTCAGCATCGTCATGATTGTGCCCTTCCTCTGGATGATCAGCACCTCCTTCAAAACCCCGGCAGAGGTATTCCGCTATCCGATCCAGTGGATTCCGGATCACTTCAACTGGAGCCATCATATCAAAGTCTGGTCCGGCCAGGGCAGCTTCGTGCCTTATTATCTGAATTCCCTTAAAGTCGCTGTGCTCAGTACCATCGGCGCGGTCTCCCTGTCTGCCTTGGCGGCGTATGGTTTTGCCAGAATTGAATTCAAGGGGCGCAACACGATGTTCCTGATCTATCTGTCCATGATGATGGTTCCTCCGCAGGTCCTGTTCGTGCCCAAGTTCATCATGTTCGACTGGGCGGGCATCTATAACACCCACTGGGCACTGATCCTGCCCGGCATGTTCACCATCTTTGGCGTATTCATGATGCGGCAGTTCTTCCTCTCCGTGCCCCATGAAATCTCGGAGGCCGCCTTCATCGACGGTGCCGGCCATTTCCGCATCTTCTCGCGGATCATCCTGCCGATGGCCAAGCCCTCGCTGGCGACCCTGGCGATTATCGACTTCTCCTGGCACTGGAACGATTATGAGAACGCGCTCGTCTTCCTGATTGACCAGGATCTGTTCACCGTTCCGCTCGGGCTGCAGAACTTCATCCTGGAGAACAATGTCGATTACAACGGCATGATGGCCGCCGCAACGGCCGGTATCATCCCGATGATTCTCGTCTTCCTGCTCGGCCAGAAATACATTATTGAAGGAGTAGCCAGCTCGGCGGTGAAGGGATGACGGGGCGGGGTTGGCGTGCCCGATCATGCCGGATTAAGGCTCCGGGGTGGGCTTAATTGTAATCTGTACAACTAAACCCCCGGATGTGCCGCCGAATCTCTGTTTAGCTGTATTTCGTGCAATAGAAAACGCATAGCTGATCGTAAAATGATGTTCTATTGTATTTCATACAGTGGAATGTTGAGTTTTGGGTGAAAAATGGCCTTTTTTCAACATTCAACTGTACGGAATACAATAGATCATATTTGGAAGCCTTTTTTACAGCATTCCATTGTACAAAATGCAGTTGCTATTGTTCCTCCGCCTTCACCGCCACCCAGCCGTCAATCAGATAAGCGCCGAAGAATCGGGATACGGCAGTTAACCCGGCCTCCTTCAGCAACTCCTCTATCTCTTCAGCATGGAGCGGATGAGAGATTACGCCGAACGATTGCTCGAAGGTCTGCCACTGTTCCTCTGCGATCCCGTTCCCCAGCATATGCAGCCGCCAGCCTGCCATCTGAAGCTCCCATGCAGGAGTACCCGGCACCCCGCAGATGGCGGACAGGCACAGCGGCGCGCCTGGCCGAAGCCGCGCGGCAATGCTGCGAAGGAGCGCCAGCTTACTCTCCCTCCCCTGCACGAAATGAAGCACCAGCATACAGGTTGCGGCATCGTATGCTCTAGTACAGCTCCAGGTACTAATCTCCGTATGATGCAGCCGCACTCTATCCAGCAGACCCGGTTGACCCGCAGCCTCCAGCCGCTGCTTGGCAGCCTGAAGCATACTCTGTGAGGTGTCCAGGCCGCTGAACCTCCAGGCCGGATGGCTTAGGCCCAGCTTCAGAATCTCCTGGCCCCCGCCTGCTCCAACGATCAGTAGCCTGGGCTTCTCCTGATTGTCCAGCCGCGCTGTTAGCAGCGTATCCATCAGGTCATATTGCAGCGTGTATCCGGGGATTTTGCGGCTGATATTCTGTACGTACTGATCTCCGTCTGCCTGCTCCCATGGGTTGGCTGCATTGGATATATGGTTCTTCATTTCATCCCCTCCGGTGTGGTCATCGGTATAATGACCGTAACGGCACAGTCATCCCCAATAACGAATAAGGTTCATTATTAGGGATATCGTCCGGAACCGCCATCCCACATAGCTGGGATCTATAGAACGGGCCGCTCATACTAACCCCCCGAAAGCCCCCGCCTTTAAAAAGCACAATAATCCGAACCTGCTTTGTTCCTACACCATTCGCGGCGGCACGCATCAGAGATACTGTGACGGCTCCACCAGGGCATGGGCTGATTACAGTGAAGGATATTCTCTACCAAACAGAAAACTAGTCAGCGATCGACAACTTCCGATGAAAAAAATGTATAATAATACCATATAAAGTTTTGTAACAATACGGGAGGTAAATATTTTGAAAAAAATATCACTTGATGAGTTTTTGAGATTAAGAAAACTGATTCACCGTAATGCCAGACCGCTTGAATTTACAAAGTGGAAGTATTTATTTGAAAAAGGGAGCTGCGAGGAATTCCTTTCAGTTCTGTCCAGTTACCAAAATGAGGATGGCGGTTTTGGTTACAACATCGAGTGCAACAATTGGAACCCTAATTCTTCTCCCTATACAATATGTATAGCGTTGGATTATCTGGACACGGCAGATGATTCTATTAGCAGTATAAAAGATACAATTATTAGGGGTATCCTCAAATACCTTGATTCCGGTACATATTTGTTGGATGACGGCTGGGTGGGGATGCAAGGAATCCCGAGCAACAATGATTTCGCACATTTGCCATGGTTTCATTTCGACCCAAAGAAAGCCACGGAAGCTGATATTGGAGTAACAAAGAGACTTTCAGACTTTATACTTAAATATGCAGACGAAAACAGTGATATCTACCACAAAGCAGTGACTTTAAAAGACAAGTACAAGCTGTGTGGTCAAATCCTACTCAACGGCGTCCCCGATTATGACCCGGTATCGTTGGAAATGAAATCCTTTGACCCTGCAACATGGCCGTTTTGGTTACCATTGCCCGTGTACTTTATGGGTTCGCCAAAAAGCGACCACTATCCAGAACTTAAACATGTTGCAGATATAAATCTGGATACGATTATAGACACACTGCATAATACAAATGAGATTCGAATAGCACCTGAGGAAGAATTAAACACATATGAACAGAATAACCCGCATCCGGACGGCAAACGATGGTGTGTCACTGAACAAGCCATCGGAAATTATTATTGGGGTACTCATAATATCACCTCCAATTTGGATATTTTGAGGAAGTTTGATAGATTGGATTTCAATTTACCTATTCACGCAAAATGAGCATAATAAAAAGTTAGTTTGGTTCGTAATCTTTATAAATTGCGAATTTTAAAGGAGGGAAAATTGCATTCCTCCTTTAAGCATATCCATATACCAATATTACTATCTAACTAAGCTTAGTACCCGCCGCTCAGGCACGGGAAAGCGCCGACAGCACCGTCTCCAGCACCACATTCACACCCATTTCACAATCCTCATAGGAGGTGAGCTCTTCCTCGCAATGGCTTTTCCCGTTCACACTTGGGACGAAAATCATCGCCGACGGCAGGAACCCGGCCACGAACTGGGCATCATGCCCTGCGCCGCTGGCCAGCTTCCGGCTGCTATAGCCCAGCTTCTGCGCAGCCTGCTCCACCAGCGCACAGATCCCCGAATCGAACCATACCGTGTCGCGGCCCCAAAGCTTCGTCTTCGATACGCTGCATCCCAGCAGCTCCTCCGGCAGACCGTGAATAATCGCCTCAACTTCACGGACCACATCCATGTCCTTATGTCTCGCTTCCACGGTGAAGATCACCTTGTTCGGAATGACGGTATGAATATTAGGCAGAACGTTCATCCGACCCATCGTGTAGACCAGCTCAGGGTCCAGCACCGCCAGCTTGCGGCGCAGCTCCGTAATAATATCCGTAGCGGCAAACAGCGCATCCCGGCGCATATCCATCGGCGTAGTCCCGGCATGATCCGACTCCCCGGTCACTTCAATCTCATAGCAGACCATGCCCACAACACAGTCAACCAGACCGATCTTAACGTTCTCCTTCTCCAGCACGGGGCCTTGCTCAATATGCAGCTCCAGATAAGCGGCCGCTTCCCTGATCCGGTTCTCCGCCTCCCCGGCATAGCCACTGGCCTGGAGCGCATCTCCGAAGGTGATCCCCTCCGGGTCCTTCTTCTCCAGCATAGCCGCCTTATCGAACTTGCCGGACAAGACCCCAGAAGCCATCATGGACGGCTCGAAGCGCGCCCCCTCCTCATTGGTGAAGTTCATCACCGTGACAGGCAGCCGGGGCTTAATCCCGTGATCTACCAGGGTTCTCACCACCTCAAGGCCGGCAATCACCCCCAGCACACCGTCGAATCTGCCGCCCTTCTTCACAGTATCCAGATGTGAGCCGATCACGATGGGCAGCCCCTCTTCACTGCCAGCCAGAGTGGCATACATATTGCCCATATCATCCACCTTCACGCTCATGCCCAGCTCTTCGCAGCAGGCGGTGAAATAGCCGCGCACCCGCACATCCTGCTCCGACAGCGACAGCCGGGTAACTCCGTTATGATCTGTCCGCCCGAAATCGGCAAAAGCTTCAATCGTATTCTTCAGCCGCCCACCGTTCACCAATAGTTGCTTCACCTGCATCGGCTTATTCCCCCGTTTCCGCTGATATGGAATGATTGCTATCCTTATATGTTAACGAATTCCACATGTTTGTCATTGTACATACTGTAAAAATTATAGGCTGGAGAATTTCCGTTATTTGCTGGCACCTGCGGGGAAGTCTGTTAGAATATGAGACATCAGGATTACATATTGCAGGGCGAGAGGGGTAAAAGCATGAACACTATTTTACGCAGCGGCCTGGCCGTGGCCGAGATCAGTTCACTCGGTGCTGAGCTGGTCAGCTTCAAAAGAACGGATACAGACACTGAATATATGTGGAACGGAGACGCCACCTATTGGACAGGCCGTTCCCCGGTGCTGTTCCCGATGATCGGGGGAGCCGCAGGCGAAGCGGTCCGGGTAGACGGGCAGGCGTATCCGCTGGCCCGGCACGGCTTCGCCAGACGCAGCGAATTCACGCTGGTGGAGGCAAGCGAGACGCAGGCGATCTACCGGCTCTCCCACAGCGAAGATACGCTGGCCAGCTACCCGTATCCGTTCCATCTGTATCTCACCTATACGCTGAACGGCAGCACGCTGGACATCGGCTACCGGGTGGAGAATCCCGGAGAAGAGGAGATGTTCTTCCAGCTCGGCACCCATCCGGCATTCAACTGCCCGGTCGGCGGGGAAGGCAGCTTCACCGACTATTATCTTGAATTTGAGCAGCCGGAGCGCCTGGAGCGCTTATTCCTGAATGAGAATGGCTTGATTACTCCAGGCCAGAGCGAGACTATGCTCGACGGGGACAACAAGCTGCCGCTGAACCACGGCATGTTCGCGCATGACGCCTTGGTCTTCCGCAATGTCCAGTCCAAATCGGTTGCCCTGAAAAGCAGACAGTCTGACAAGAGCGTAACGGTCGCCTTCACCAATTTCCCCGATCTCGGCATCTGGCAGCCGAAGAATGCACCATTCGTGTGTATCGAGCCTTGGCATGGTGTGGCCGATATCGAAGGCTTCACCGGCGATTTCCGGGAGAAGCAGAACGTCATCTCCCTGCCGCCGGGCGGCCAGTTTACCAGCGCGCTGGCGATTACGTTTAACTAAATTTCAACAGGCGAAGGCCGCAGTCCCCCCGTGGTGCTGCGGTCTTTTTGCTGTGGAACAGCGGCTTCTCGTCAGGCAGTTCACGGCCCTCCTCAAGTGATAAGTACACTTTAGTAGTATATACAACCTTTTGACCCGGATAGTAAGATATTCACAAATCAAGTGACGCGTAGACCCGAATCAGAACCGGGAAAGGAAGTGACTGCTCGAGTGAAGCCAGAGATAAGTATTATTGTGCCTATCTACAACGTGGAACTGTACCTGAGGAAGTGTGTGGATTCGATATTGGCGCAGACCTTCCGCAGCTTTGAATTGATTCTGGTCAATGACGGATCACCCGATAAGTGCGGCGAGATATGCGAGTATTACAAGGAGCTGGACCCCCGTGTCGTAGTTATTCATAAGCAGAACGGCGGATTGTCCGATGCCCGGAACTATGGTATTGATGTGGCAAAGGGCCGGTATATCGGGTTCGTCGACAGCGATGACTGGATAGAACCGGACATGTATGAAGCCCTGCACGGACTCATCACCGCCCATAATGCAGATATCGCTGTATGCGGTCATTGCGAGGTACAGGATGATGTCAAGCTGGAAAAGTCCTTCACGCACCAGGTGCGTGTATACGATAATGCGCATGCCTTTGACAAGCTGCTGGAGGATACCGAGATCCAGAACCTTGCCTGGGATAAGCTGTATAAGGCCGAGCTGTTCAGCCAGGTGAGATATCCGGTCGGCCGATATTTCGAGGACATTTTTACCACCTATAAATTATTCCTCCAGGCGAACAAGACCGTCTCGCTGGACTCCCCCAAATACCTGTATCTGAAGCGAAGCGACAGCATCACCGGAGCGATGAACAACCGGAAATATTACGACCGCTATTGCGCGGCGCTGGAGATCTACGAGACGATTCAGGATAAAAACTATCCGATCGCCAAAGAAATCTCGTTATCCCGGACGGTAACGGAAGGCATTGAGCTGTGCAACTTCCAGCTGATTACCGGCGAGACTGCAGTTAACAAGGAATATCTGGCCGAGCTGGGCGGGTTCCTGAGCAAGCATACCTCCGCGATCCTGCGCAACCGAATTATCCGCCGAGAGATGAAGACCGCTGCCCTGCTGATTATGACCAGCTCCACGGTATACAAAATGCTGTATTATTCCAAACTCCGTTTGAAGGGAAGTAATATGATATGAGCCAAGCCCTTGAGAAAATTCTGCCGCTGTCTTTCCGCAATTATGTAAGCAATATTCCCGTCTATCAATATTATAAGGGCTATCTGAGCTACCGGAATGCATATAAAGACAAGACGAAAGCCATTTACGTCGTCGGCTCCCCCGAGCATGACAATCTGGGCGATCACGCCATCACTTATGCGCAGATGAATTTTTTGCGAAAAGCTTTTCCCGACTATACCCTGATTGAGATTGTCGCCAACCGGCTGATGCATAACATGAAGTGCCTGGAGGAGTTCTGTTCGCCGGAGGATATCTTCGTGCTTCAGGGCGGGGGCAACTTCGGAATCGAGTATTTCCGCGAAGAAGAGGTACGCCGCAAGATTATCTCCGAATTCCCAAATAACAAAATCATCGTCTTCCCGCAGACCATCTACTTCGGTGATACCGAGCTGGGCCGCGCGGAGTTCAAGAAAACACAGGACCTCTACGGTTCCCATAAGGACCTCACTCTGGTCGCCAGAGAGAAAACGTCGTACGAAATTATGAAAGCAGGTTTCAGAAACAACGCAGTGCTGTTAACGCCGGACATTGTCATGTCCCTGGATATCACTGATCCTCCCAAGGAGCGCCACGGTGCCCTTCTGTGCATTAGAGCCGATAAGGAGAGTATTTTCAGCGAGCAGGATAAAAAGGTCATCCAGGAGTACACCTCCAAGCACTACAGCACCACCACCTTCACGGATACCTGCATTCTCCGCCCTGTCTCCCTGGAAGACCGGGATCACGAGCTGAACACCTTATGGAATCAGTTCAAGGAGGCCGAGGTTGTGATTACGGACCGGCTGCACGGGATGATTTTTGCGGCGATTACGTCCACACCTTGTATTGCGCTGGGGAATTACAATTATAAGGTCGTAGGCAGCTACGAATGGATCAAGCATCTGGGCTATGTGAAATTCACGAATGATGTGAAGCAAATCCCGGCATTGCTGGAAGAACTGAAGACGATCCAGAGTCCCCGTTACAATAATGAATTCTCGGTCCAGCATTACAACCAAATTATTGAAGCCATGTCGAATAGCAGCGCTGAAGAACCTGCTTCGTCTATCGTTACCGCTTAAGATAAGCACAAGACACTCTCTGTAGCGAGGAAGCGATCCCACCCTTGAAAACAAATATAAAACTTGCTGCAATCATAACCTATGCTTCGGTATTCCTAGGCGTTATTATCTCCCTGGGCTCGACGCCGTTCATTGTGTCGACCCTGGGGAAATCCGAATATGGATTATTCGCGCTGGTGAACTCCATCATCGCCTATATCGTCCTGCTGGATCTGGGCTTCGGCAGCGCGGTCATCCGCTTCAATGCGAAATACATCTCTGAGAATGACTCCGCAGGCCAGCGCAATATCAACGGAATGTTCCTGCTGCTGTTCTCAGCCATCGGACTCCTCTCCTTACTTGCCAGTGTGATTCTGGTGTTTAATTTCGATGCGATCTTCAGCAGCCTCGATGCAGCTGAGCTGGCCATTCTGAAGACGATATTTATCATTGCCGCCATCAATGTGGCTGTCTCGTTCCCGCTGAATATCTTCAGTTCGATCATTACGGCCTATGAACGGTTCGTCTATCTCAAAATCATCAATCTGATCCGCGTGGTCCTGTCTCCGGCCATGATGGTGCTGGTCCTGCTGTTCGACTTCAGATCGACAGGAATGGTCACCGTTGCGCTTGTACTGAACCTGGCAATCGGCGTGATCAACGTGGTCTTTTGCCGCACCAAGCTGAATCTGAGGGTCCGGTTCCACGGCTTCGACACCAAGCTGTTCAAGGAAATCTTCAGCTATTCGTCGTATATCTTATTATCCTCGATTGCCTTCCAGATCTATACGAATGCTGATCCGCTGATCATCGGGATGTTCCTCGGGGCTACGCCCATCGCTATTTTCGCCATCGCCGCCCAACTCAACACGTATATTCTCAACTTCTCCAATGTGCTGGCCAGCTTCTATCTGCCGAAGCTCACCAAGATGATCGTCAAGGGGGCAGATCAGGCGGCCCTAATGCTGGAGCTGGTCAAAATAGGCAGAATCCAGGCGCTGATCGTAGGCTACATCGTCTCGGGCTTCGTGCTATTCGGACAGAGCTTCATTCTGATCTGGCTCGGCCAGGATTACAAATATGCGTACACGGTTGCGCTGATCATCATCATTCCCCAGATCACGTCGATTGTGCAATCGCTGTTCGCCACCATGCTGGAAGCGATGAATATGCACAGGGTGAAGGCCTTTATCTACTTCTCAGTTGCAATTCTGAAGGTGGCCTTAACCTTCTGGTTCATCCGGATCTGGGGGATTACAGGCTGCGCCATTGCTACGGCCATCGGGATGATCATCAATGTATGCCTGAATAATGTGTACTACAAATATAAATTGAAGTTTGATATTCTTCACTTCTGGCTGCAGATCATCCGCGTCTTCATTCCGGTGGTGCTGCTGTCCGGTGTGTGCGGGTTCCTGCTTAGCTTCGTGAGCATCACTTCTTACGTGTATCTGGGCATGTATGTCATCCTGTACTCCCTCATCTATGTGCTTACCATGTGGCTGTTCGGACTGAACGGGGCTGAGAAGCAGATGGTGGCCGGACCGGTTAGAAAAATAGCTCTGCGGAGTCAGGCCTAGGACTCTACGTGAGGCGGGGCTGACTGGCATACCGCGCTTAGGCGCTGCTCCATGCTGTGCCTAAGAGAAGAAGCCTTTGCGGACAAGATCCGCAGAGGCTTCTTTGCTTAACTTGGCAAGCTTGCTGATCAGAGCTGCTTCAGCTGCTCATCCAGCAGCCGGAACATGCTACTAAGGGCCGTCTGGTCCGCTTCGCCATAATGATCGCCGATATTGATCTCATAATAGCAGGAAGCCTCGCCGGTTGGCTTGAGCCGTGGTGTCAGGCCAATGCCGGTCTCGTTATAGATCCCAATCAATACAGGGGCAAGCTGCTCCAGAGGCAGCGCGAAATGAATGTGGAACATATTCGAGACCGGAACCTCCGGCAGCGTGGATACCTTATGGCAGCTGTTGAATAAGGCTGCCAGCTCCTTGGCCTGCTCATAGTATTCTGACATCCTGCCGATTCTCTGCCGGTAATAATACCGGGCCGGGACAATATAGGGATAGAGACTGATCAGGTCGCCCCCGTGACGGCGCTTCCAGATCTTCGAGGTCTCCGTGAACTCCCGGCTCCCGGCTAAGATCGCTCCGGCAATCCCGCCGATGCCCTTGTACAGGGAGACATACACGCTATCGAACAGCGCGCTGACTTCCGCTGCGGTCTTCCCATAGTAAGGCAGCACTTCGAACAGCCTTGCCCCGTCCAGATGGAGCCTGATTCCCTGCTCCCGGCAATAGGCCGAGATCGCTTCCAGCTCGGCATACTCCGGCAGCTGTCCGCCGATCTCCCGCTGCGGCAGCTCCAGCAGCAGACAGGCGATCCCCGGTCCCATTCTCTTCACATCCTCCAGGGTAATCAGGCGGTCGGCACTGCCCAGCAGCAGCGGCTCCAGATGATGCAGCTCCTTCAGGCCGTCCTGCTCATGAATCTCCAGGTGGCATAGCGGATGATAAGCGACCTTTGGGCTGCCCTCCCGGTCACTCCAGATACGCAGGGCAATCTGCTGGGCCATCGTGCCGCTGGGGAAGAACACGCTGCATTCTTTGCCCAGCGTCTCCGCCATCTCTGCCTGGAACTCCTCAATCACCGTCCCTGTTCCGTACATGTCCGCAGCGAGGCCGTCCTCTACACTGGCCAGCGCCTTCTTGAGTACAGCTGCGTCCCGTCCGCCATGGCCAGCAAGCTGCACATGCGTCCTGCCGAACGCCTCCATTAAAGCATTCTCCTCGTTCATTTTATTATCCTAGCCCCCTTCTTCGTAGCACCCGATCTGTATGAATCCTTGAAATTATATCATTCCTCTACAAAATAACCGAATTATTAGAATGTTCACATGATATTCCTCTCCAGCAAGGTGAAATAAGTTGACCGCTGTGCTACAATATTGGAATTGCAAAGGCAATTGCTTAGGGAGGTTTATAAATTCACCATGCTTATTATTGGTATCGCCGGCGGGACCGGCTCCGGCAAGACAACGGTAGCGCGCTCCGTGATTGACCGTCTTGGCTCTGACAAAGTAACATTCATATCCCAGGATAACTACTATAAAGACCATTCTTACCTCAGCATGGCTGAACGCGGTGCAATTAACTATGACCACCCGCTGGCCTTTGACACGGAACTGCTGATCGAGCATCTGGATTGTCTCAAAGCGGGACAAGCCGCCTTCGCTCCCGTGTATGACTTCACGGTTCATGCCCGTTCAACCGAGAAGACTGTGGAGCTTGCCCCGAATAATATCGTCATTCTGGAAGGACTGCATGTGCTGTCCGATGAGAAGCTGCGCGAGCAGCTCAACATCAAGGTGTTCGTGGACACCGATCCCGATGTGCGTATCCTGCGCCGGGTGCTGCGGGATATCGAGGAACGCGGGCGGACCATCCGTTCGATCCATACGCAATACCTGACCACGGTGAAGCCGATGCACGAGGCCTTCATCGAGCCCTCCAAGAAATACGCGGACCTGATCATCCCGGAAGGCGGACAGAATCAAGTCGGAATCGAACTGCTGTCGGTACTGACCGAGAAGTATCTGTCCGGCGATCACCAGTGGAACTGAATTAAGCCGCACCGGCTGATAGGGTGCAAGGGCCGTCCGGCAATGCCGGGCGGTTGTTTGCTGCTACGGAAAGTATAATGTAGGCGGAAAACCGATTACATCAGGCGGCGCGAGGGCTACCGGGCTGATTGTAATCGGAAAACCGATTACATTGGGCGGCGTGCGGGCTACCGGGCTGATTGTAATCGGAAAACCGATTATATTGGGCGGCGTGCGGGCTACCAGGCTGATTGTAATCGGAAAACCGATTATATTGGGCGGCGTGCGGGCTGCCAGGCTGATTTTAATCGGAAAACCGATTACATCGGGCAGCGCGAGGGCTACCGGGACGATTGTAATCGGAAAACCGATTACATCGGGCAGCTCGAGGGCTGCCGGGCCCATTGTATGCTTGGGCTAGCACGTTGACTGACAGACACTTTGTGTATGCAAATCTGTCGCCCGCAGGTGAGCTGCTTCAGAAATCGCGCTCATAAGTCACATAACATGACACAAAATTCTTGTTCACACTAGAATTTTCATCATTTTCAGCAAACTAATTCATTCATTTGTTATATTTTCTGACTGATAGCGCTTTATCCCCTAAATAAAGGGTTGATTATTTCCGTTTCATCCACTATGATTAGGGAAACAGATAGCATTAAAGTTAAAGCGGTTTAACTTATGATTTTGTTTTACCTACTTATTATGGCATATTTCGATTTTTATTTACCGCTAAAGTTAAAGCGCTTAAACTTTAAAAGGAGAAAGGCTGGTGTGTCCGTGATTAAGAGTGAGAGCCGGCGGCAGACGTTCTACATGTATCTGTTCATTTCCCCGTGGCTGGTCGGCTTCCTGATCTTCGCCCTGTACCCGATCCTGTCATCGCTGTATTACAGCTTCACCGACTATGACATCATTCATCCGCCCAGATTCATCGGCCTCGCCAACTACACGGAGATGTTCCACAATGAACTGTTCTGGCGCTCCGTGAAGGTCACCCTAAGATATACCTTCATCAGCGTGCCGGTACAATTGCTGCTGGGCCTGGGGTTCGCCCTGCTGCTGCATCAGACCATCCCCTGGCGAGGCTTCTTCCGCACAGCGATGTATTTCCCGAGTATGGTCTCCGGTGTGGCCATGTCGCTCCTCTGGTACTGGATCTTCAATCCGCAGATCGGCCTCTTCAATTATATGCTCTCCTGGTTCGGCATTCACGGCCCGGCCTGGCTGATGAATCCCGATACAGCGCTGTATGCCCTAATTATCATGTCCCTTTGGACAGCGGGCTCTGGCATGATCCTCTTCCTCGCTGGTCTGCAAGGAGTCCCAGCCAGCCTGATCGAAGCTGCCAATCTGGATGGGGCAGGGCGCTTCCGCATTTTCCTGAATATTACGCTGCCGATGATCTCGCCTGTCCTGCTGTTCCAACTGATTATGGGGCTGATCGACTCCTTCCAGGTGTTCACGCAAGCCTTCGTCATGACGCAGGGCGGACCCAATTACTCTACCTGGTTCTACGTCTACAATCTGTATACCAGTGCCTTCAAGGAATACCGCGCCGGATACTCCTCCGCGCTTGCTTGGGTCCTGCTGATTGTCGTCATGCTGTTCACGGCGGTCATTATGAGGCTGTCTCGCCGTTATGTCCATTATGAAGGAGGCAGCAGCCGATGAGCACTGTTAAGGCCACCCGCCCGCTTGACCCGTCCCCCCGGCTCCGCCGGAGAATCAAGCCCGTTAAGATTGCCAGCTTCACCGCGCTCCTAGTCACAACGTTTCTCATGCTGCTGCCGCTGTTCTTCATGGTCTCCACCTCGCTGAAGTCGAAACGGGAGATGCTGAAGTTCCCGCCGACGTTTCTGCCGGAGAGCTGGGCCTTACGCAATTATGTCGATATTTTTGAGACTCTCCAGTTCGGCACATTGTACAAGAACAGCCTGATTATCGCCGGCTTCTCCGTATTCGGCACCCTGCTCTCTTCGGCGCTGGTTGCTTACGGGTTCGCCAGGTACCGGGGGCGCGGCAACAACTTCTGGTTCATCCTGCTGCTGAGCACGATGATGCTGCCTTATCCGGCCATTATGATTCCGCAGTTCGTATTGTTCTCCAAAATGCAGTGGATCGACACCTTCCTCCCGCTGATTGTGCCTGCCTTCTTCGGCTCGGCGTATAACATCTTCCTGCTGCGGCAATTCTTCTCCACGCTGCCTGAGGAATTGTTCGATGCCGGACGCATTGACGGCTGCGGCGAGCTGAGGATGTGGCGGACCATCGCGCTGCCGCTGTCTGCGCCGGCGCTGGCGACGGTTGCGATCTTTGCTTTTATCTACAGCTGGAATGATCTCTTGACCCCTGTGCTCTATCTCAGCTCGTCGGACAAATTCACGCTTCCCGTGGGGATGGCCTCCCTCACCTCATCGCGCTTCCGCATTCCGCCGTGGCATCTGCTGATGGTCGCCTCCGTCCTGGCTATGGTTCCAATCGTCACCCTGTT
The DNA here is from genome assembly GCF_038002805.1 of Paenibacillus sp. FSL H3-0333. Lineage (NCBI taxonomy): Bacteria > Bacillati > Bacillota > Bacilli > Caryophanales > Paenibacillaceae > Paenibacillus > Paenibacillus sp. FSL H3-0333. The sequence goes on from NZ_JBBODG010000001.1 coordinate 296,244, forward strand.
TGCCATCGCCCAGAAGCAGTTCGTCGAAGGCATCGTACTGACGGGCATCAAGTAAGGCAGCAAAGATATCCCGGGTTACAACACATGGAAAATTCAGGAGGGATTGGACAATGAAACGTAACATGAAGAGTAAGAGGTATGCGTTGCTGCTGGCAACAGCCCTGACAGGGGCGGCAGTCCTGGCGGGCTGCGGCGGCGGCAAATCGGCAGGCAATGTGGCGGCTGGAGACAGCGGAGCCGGGAATACCGGCGGTTCGGGGGAGCAAGTGACGATATCCCACTATACCATTGATTCCGAGGACCGGACTTTTATCGAGAAGCTGATCCCGGAATTCGAGAAGGAGCATCCGAACATCAAGGTCAAGGTGGAGAAGGCCCCCTATGAGCAGTTCGACAGCAAGCTGCAGACACTGATTGCCGGCGGCAATTCCCCGGATGTGACGAGCCATTACGGATATGGCGGGTTTGCCGAGTATTATAACAAAGACATGCTGCTTGATCTGACGGACCTTATTCAGGAAGACGGATTCAAAGCCGAGGATTATCATATCCCAGAGAATCTGATGAAAATCTATACCGTAAACGGTCATACCTACGGCATACCGGTCAATATGTACGTCACCCTGATGCTCTACAACAAGGATATGTTCAATGCTGCGGGCGTCTCCTACCCGCCAAGTGATTATGAAGATAAGAGCTGGACGTTTGACCGCATGGTGGAGGATGCCAAGAAGATGACACTTGTCTCGGACGATATCGCCAAAACACAGTACGGTGTAGACTTCACCTGGGCGGAGCGGGATATGCGGCCGCTGTACTTCGGAGCAGAGCCTTACTCTGAAGATACCTGGACCAACGGCGGTGTTCCTTCCGAGACGCATTTCGATTCACCCGAGGTCATTGCCGCTTACCAGAAGCTGTTCGACCTTGTGTTTAAGGAGAAGGTGTCCCCGACTTCCGAGTGGAGTAAAAGCGTAGCCGGACAGAACGGCGACCCGTTCGTCGCAGGCAAGATTGGCATGTCGATCGGCGGCTCCTGGAACCTCGCCGGGGCTAACGACTTCCCGTTCAAAATTGGCGTAGCTGCTGTGCCATGGGGAGGCAACGACAAGGTGCGCAGCACGCTGTTCGTTGATCCGCTGCTGATTCTGAAGGACTCGAAGCATCCGAAGGAGGCTTTTGAATGGATCAAATACCTGATGACCACTGAAATCCAGGAGAAGTCCATCGAGCTGAGCGGCGGCAATCCGCCAGTCAATACGGAAGCGGCTGAGGTGTATTACAAGCATTTTGACGGCATTGATCCGGAGGATGTGAAGAAGGTCTACGAAGGCGCAGTCAAATACGGTTATGAATCCTACAACCATCTGATCACTAACTACTCGCAGATCAACGACATGTTCATCAATGAGCTGCAGCCGGTCGAGACGGGTCACAAGACCCTGGAAGAGGTGATGCCGGTGATTCAGAAGAAGGTTACGGAGATCATCAAGAGGTAGCGGCCCGGCGATGGTTATATGTTTAGCGAAACCCCGGTGCGGCCTGTATACTGAAGATAGAATAAAAGCACCGGACAATCTGCCGCAAGGAGCGCTTGAGATGAAAGTAAGTATTTTTGATGTAGCCAAAAAATCAGGGCTGTCCGTGGTCACCGTATCGCGGGTATTAAACGGAGCAACGTCTGTACGGGAGAACAACCGCCAGAAGGTGCTCGACGCGATCAAGGAGCTGGATTACCGCCCGAATGCAGCAGCCCGCAGTCTGGCCAGCGGCAAGACCGGCATCATCGGCCTGATCGTAACGACCCTGCAGGATTCCTTCTTCGATGCTGTGGTCAAGGAGCTGAATGAGACGCTGGCCCTGCACGGATATTATCTGGCGATCTCCGTATATGATGGCATTGGCTCTGGCGAGAGCCACTACCTGATCCAGGAAGACCGGGTGGACGGACTTATCCTGCTCTCCCCGATCAAAGAGGACAATTATATTGTCGAGCTGAAGCGGCGGGGCATTCCCTATGTGCTGATCGACAACCAGCTGCCGGAGAATGACAGCTACTCGATCACCATCGACAACTTCAAAGGCGGGTATGCCGCAGCCAGCCACCTGCTGGAGCTGGGGTATACCTCCATCGCCCATCTCTGCGGGCAGGAGATGTTCCGCAGTACGCGGGAGCGGCGCGCGGGCTTCCTGCAAGCGCTGCAGGAGCAGGGCCTCGCCCCGTTCGAGATCGTACACGGTGAATTTGAGATCACCATGGGCTACGACACGGCGCAGCGCTGGCTCGCAGAGGGTAAGCTGCCGGGGGCGGTATTCGCCGGAGATGACAATATCGCCCTCGGGGTGATCAATGCCCTGATGGAGGCAGGCGTAAAGGTGCCGGAGGAGGTTGCTGTAGTCGGCTACGACGACCACTATATCGCCTCCCGGCTCCACCCGCATCTGACCACTGTACGCCAGCCGGCGGATAAGATTGGCGTCGCCGCCGCCGACATGCTGCTGCGCCGGATCAGCGGGGAGATGAAGCGCGGCTCCGCTATCCGGATCGATCCGGAGCTGATCGTGCGGGAATCGACGAAGATTACACTTTAGGAGGTACAAACATTGGCTTACTACTTGGGGATCGATGGGGGAGGCAGCAAAACCTACGCCCTCATATGCGATGAACAAGGCCGCATCCTCGGCAAAGGCCGGAGCGGCAACGGCAATCACCAGACCAGCGTGACGCAGGCGGAGAATAACATCCGCGAAGCGGCTTCCATGGCGCTGGCCGAAGCCGGGCTCCGGCTGGATCAGCTTCGGCAAGCCTATCTGGGGCTTGCCGGTGCTGACCGCCAGACGGACTATAATATTCTTCATCCGATGATCCGCCGCATCGGATTCACACAGTACACGATCAGCGGCGATACGATGATCGGCCTGCGGGCGGGGACGGACCGCCCCTACGGGGTGGCCCTGATCTGCGGCACCGGCACCAATGCGGCGGGCCGTAATCCGCAGGGCCGCCACTTCCAGTGCGGCGGGTTCGATTATATGTACGGCGATTTCGGCGGCGGCGGTGCGCTGAATATCGAGGTGTTCCGCACAGTCATCCGGGCCTGGGACGGTCGCGAAGCGCCCACGCTGCTGACGGTGCCGCTCCTGAAGCTGCTCGGCTATGAGCGGGTGGAAGACATGTACGATGACTTCCTGGATCACGGGAAGCAGGTGCCGCTGGATGCGGCCCGCCTGCTTTTCCCGGCTGCGGCTGAGGGCGATGCTGCCGCTCTGGCGATCCTAAACCGCCAAGGCGTGGAACTGGGCAAGGCTGCGGCGGCCGTCATTCATCGGCTCGGTATGGAGAACGATGAATTTGATGTGGTCCTGGCCGGGAGCGTGCTGACCCGAGGCGACCGGGGCTGGATTCGCGGGCCGATTGAGCAGGCTGTGCATGAAGCGGCACCAGGCGGGGGCGGGGCAGTGGTCACCCTCTCCACCGAGCCTGTGGTCGGCGCTCTCTGGTCGGCGCTGGAGAGTGACGGAATCACCGTCAGCCAGGGTATGTATGAGACGATGCGTGCTTACAGGGAGTTCGAGCTTATTCCCACTACCACCAGACAGGAGTGATTTATTGTGACAGCGAACCAAGGTCTTAAGATTGCCGTCATCGGCGGAGGGTCTTCCTATACCCCCGAACTGGTAGAAGGCTTCATCCTGCATCATAAGGAGCTTCCGGTCCGGGAGCTGTGGCTCGTAGATATTGAGGCTGGCCTGCACAAGCTGAACATCGTGGACGCTCTGGCGAAGCGTATGGTGGAGAAGTCCGGCCTGCCGATCGAGGTCCATCTCACCACCGACCGCCGCGAGGCCATTGCCGGTGCGGACTTCGTCAGCACGCAGATCCGTGTCGGTATGCTGGATGCCCGTGCCCGTGACGAGGCGATCCCGCTGAAATACGGCGTGATCGGCCAAGAGACGACCGGTCCCGGCGGCATGCTGAAGGCGCTGCGCACCATCCCGGTCATTCTCGGCATCTGCCGGGATATCGAGGAGCTGGCACCGGACGCCTGGCTGCTCAACTTCACCAATCCCGCAGGTATGGTCACCGAGGCGGTCCTGCGGTACTCCAAGGTGAAGAGCATCGGTCTCTGTAATGCCCCGATCGGCCTGATCAAGCAGGTATCGGCCAAATACGACGCTGCCCCGGACCGGATCTATGCCGAGTTCGTCGGCCTGAACCACCTGCACTGGATTACCCGGATTGATGTGGAGGGTGAAGATAAGCTGCAGGAGATGCTTGAGGATACCGCGGGTTACAGTGCAAAGAATGTTCCGGCCCGCGAATGGAACCCCGAGTTCCTGCAATCGCTGCATGCCTTGCCTTCGTATTATCTCAAGTACTTCTACATGACCGATGCGATGCTCGCAGAGCAGCAGGAAGCCGCAGCGCAAGGCGGAAACCGCGCCGAAGTCGTCAAGCGTGTGGAGGAGGAGCTGTTCGCCATCTATAGCGACCTTGCGCTGGATGAGAAGCCGAAGCAGCTGGAGCAACGCGGCGGAGCCTTTTATTCGGAAGCAGCCGTGAACCTGATGCGTTCTCTCTACAACGGCACCAACGATATTCAGACGCTGAATGTGGCGAACCGGGGCATTCTGGACTTCCTGCCGGACGATGCCAGCATCGAGGTGAACTGTGTCGTTACGAAGACCGGCCCCCTCCCGCTGCCGCTGACGAAGATTCCGCCGATGGCCAAGGGACTGATTCATGCCGTGAAGACCTATGAGCAGCTCGCCATCGATGCTGCCGTGACCGGCGACCGCAGCCTGGCGATCCAGGCGCTGGCCCATCACCCGCTCGTCCCTTCCGTGGAAGTAGCGATCGTCATGCTGGATGAGATGCTGGAAGCGAACAGGGAGTATCTGCCGGCCTTTTTCGCTCAGGACTAATCCCTTAACATCAATAAAGAGCCTGCTAACCACAGTTCACACTGCGGCCGTACAGGCTCTTCTCTTATTTCTTTATGGTATAACGGTAGGTTTCGCCCTCAATCTCGAAATCCGCATATAGCGTCTTGCCACTCGACTTCACTTCATCAGGAACCTCGGCCATGAACACCAGAGTTCCATACTTCAGCGGTCCAATCGTCGAGATATTGGTATAGGTGAAATCTTCACCGCCGTTCTTCTCCATCGTCGCGAAGGTACTATATTCATATTTGTTATCGTATGTAACCTCCACCTCCGCTACTCCACCCGCATTGATGGCTTGACCTGCGAGATTTTTCACCTTCAAAGTGATCGCCAGATAGGTTGTGCCCGGTTCCTTGGCTTCATAGTAGGTGTAATATGACCCCGGATTCGATGGATTAACCTTCTTTCCAAATGAGGTCTTGGTAATGGTATACTCACCCGTTCCATCGATCGTGAGCGGCGTGCCTTTTACGATCCGCTTGTGTTCATCGCCGGAATCAGCGGCTGCCGGGCTGTCCCCGGTACTTAGAAGTTCGGCCGTACCGCCTTCCTCTTTCGCTGTCACAGGCCTCACAACAAGGTCCCTCTTCAGCGCTTCATTCTCTTCCTTTAAAAACTTGTTCTCCTTCTTCAGCTCACTAATCTCTGCCTTCAGCTTCTCCGTGCGATCTCTGCCAGCGCCTGCACTGCCCGAAGAACAGCCGGTTACGGTTACCGCTAGCATAGCAGCAACGAGCCAGAGACCGCCTGACTTCATTGTCATAGGACACCCCAATATTTGTATTTCAACCTTCATTATTATAAGACAGACTCTGTGTCAAAAGATAGAAAGATATGTAACATCCCAACAGCTATTGTCGAATGAAATAGCGGATGGCCGATGCGAGCCGTAATCGTCACCCCCGGTGCTGCTTGCGGTACTGCAAGGGTGAACGTCCTGTAATTGCCTTGAACACCCTTCCGAAATGCGCAATGCTCTCAAATCCCGTCTCCGCCGCCACCCGGGTGACCGGCCACTTCGTCTGCGTGAGCAGTACCTTCGCCTCACGGATGCGGACATAGTTCAGGTACTCAGTGATGGTGAAGCCTGTCGTCTGCTTGAAAATCCGGCACAGATACGTAGCGCTGATGAAGAACCGCTCGGCAATCCCCCCAAGGCTCAGCCGCTCGCTGTAATGGTTGTCCAGGTATTCGATGATGCTGTATACCCGGCGTTGCCCCTCGCTCTGCTCCGGTGAGACCAGGGCGGGCTTCGCCCTCCTTATCCGCTCCAGCGTAATCAGCAGTTGCAGCAGCAGCATCCTTGTATATTCAGTGCTCCAGCGCAGCCCCTCCTTCTGTTCCTCCTGCATCGCCTGGAGCAGGTCTGTGATGAGTCCCTGTTCATGCGCCGTAGGCCGCAGCAGGAAGCTCTCCCCTTCGAACACATTCATCCAGTCTGCCCCGGGTGCCACGGGCTCCAGATAGGCATCGTCAAAGCTGATCAGCACCCGCTCATGCGGAAGATGACTTCCGCCGGTTGTGCGGTGCAGGTGATTTTTGTTAATAAACACAAGGTCTCCGGCTTCCAGCGCATACCTTCCGTTACGGATATAATAGTGCCGCTCCCCGGATAGCAGATAATATATTTCGTAGAAATCATGGAAATGGTCGGTGTCCATATTAAAATGCCCGATGCGCCTCAGCTGCTCAATCTGAAAAATAGGTTCCACCCTGCACCAAGCCCCCTGAAAGGATAAGATAAGCACACTTTTGAGCAAAAATGACTAAATACCGTTTACTTTCTGCATTTTCTATACTATAAAATAGAATCAAATCCAAGTAAATGGAGTGATCCCCTTGTCCAAAAAGAAATATGCACTTGTCGGCACAGGCGGCCGGGCTGAATTTTTCTATGGCGCTCTTGTTACCGCTTACAACGAAACCTCCGAGCTGGTGGCCTTCTGCGATGTCAATCAGACGCGGATGAATTTCGCCAATCATATGCTTACAGGCAAATACGATTATCATGAAGTTCCTACGTACAAGGCTGAAGACTTCGACCGGATGATCACCGAGACCCGGCCCGACTTCGTGCTGGTGACTACGATTGACCGGACGCATCACAAGTATATCATCCGCGCGATGGAGCTGGGGTGTGATGTCATTTCCGAGAAGCCGATGACGATTGACGAGGAGAAATGCCGGGAGATCTTCGATGCGATTGAGCGCACCGGCAAGAATCTGCGGGTCACCTTCAACTACCGCTATGCGCCGCATAACACGAAGATTCGTGAGGTCATTATGGACGGCGTGCTGGGCGAAATTCTGTCCGTGAACTTCGAATGGCTGCTCAATACCCAGCATGGAGCGGACTATTTCCGCAGATGGCACCGCGACAAGCGGAACAGCGGCGGCCTGCTGGTGCATAAATCGACGCATCACTTCGACCTGATGAACTTCTGGCTGGGGTCGCAGCCGGACACGGTTTTCGCCATGGGCGATCTGCGCTTCTACGGGAGAGAGAATGCCGAGAAACGGGGCATCACCGAGTTCTATCAGCGTGCCTACGGCAGCAAGGCTGCCGAGAACGACCCGTTCGCGCTTCACCTGGACCGTAACGAACACCTGAAGAGCATGTACCTGGACGCCGAACACGAGGACGGGTACCAGCGCGACCAGAGTGTATTCGGGGACAATATAAGCATTGAGGACACCATGAATGTCATGGTCAAGTACAAGAACAAGACCGTCATGAACTATTCGCTTAACGCATATATGCCGTGGGAGGGCTTCATCATCGTGTTCAACGGGACACAGGGCCGGATGGAGGTGCGGATTACCGAGCAGTCTTACGTCAATTCCGGCGGCAAAAAAGAAAACGAAGGCGCGCTGGAAGGCGTCAGCATCATGATCTATCCGCACTTTAAGGAGCCTTACCGCGTGGAGTTCGAGAGCAGCAGCGGTGGACATGGCGGCGGCGATCCGGTGCTGCTGAGCGATATTTTTGATAAAAAGCAGGAGGACCGCTTCAACCGCGCAGCTTCGCACAAGGATGGCGCGATGTCGATTATGACCGGCATTGCCGCCAACCGCTCCATGAAGACCGGCCAGCCGGTGCGGATTGCTGACATCTGGCAGGGGTAGTCTAGCGCGTGGCCTCACAGCAGCGATGAATCCTGTACGATCATGCAAAAGCCCCCCTTTGATCACGGGTACGTGGTGAAAGGGGGGCTGTATTCGGTTTTTCCGCACTCATCCGACCCGCTCGCTTTGGCGAGAGCATATTGTGTTCGGTTTTCCGAATACATCTGGCCCGTTCACCTCAGCACGTGCGCATTGTATTCGGTTTTTAGCATATATTCTATTTGCAGCAAAAAAAAGACCCTTCATTTAAGAAGGGCCTTCGCTTGCATCACGGTTAAAACCATTATGCGGTCAAGAGGACTCGAACCTCCACGATATTGCTACCACTGGCACCTGAAGCCAGCGCGTCTGCCAATTCCGCCATGACCGCAAAGAAAACATTCAATGCAACGCAAGAAGTAATATATCATGAATTCTTCAAAAGAACAAGTCTTTTTTATTAATCATGGTTAAAGAGGGACACAGCCACATTGAGAGGGGGTTAGCTGGTGCGTCACAGCTTGCCTCAACTTACGGTTGATTTTGTTATACCGCGTGCCCTACTCCAGTATATGGGTTATTTCGAGAACGGAGATTATAATAGACTTACGACGTCGGAATCCATTATAGGAGTTGTACTGAGTATGATCGTAAGCGACAAAGTTGGCAAACGGATTGCTACCCTCCGCAAAATAAAAGGCTTGTCCCAGGAACAATTAGCGGAACTGCTCCATGTCAGTGCACAGGCGGTATCCAAATGGGAGACTGGCAAGTCTCTGCCGGAGACAGCCACCCTTCCCCTGCTATCCGCCGCATTGAACCACTCGATTGACAGCATCCTGCTGCCCCAGGAGCTTGTGGTGCTCTCTGCAATCTATACAGATGGACAGCAGGAGCTGGATGTAACCCAGCTTGTGAACCAGTTCGTAGCTTCAGACCGCTTAAGCCTAATCCCCGGGGAGCACCTCTTTCCCCACTCATGGAATGACGGCCGCCTGAAGCTGTTGCTTGTTACCTATGAGACCCCTGACGGCATATATTCGACCTTTGTGCTGAAGGACCAGCTGCTTACGATAGATATCCACTCGAACGGGCATGTCTCCAGCAGTAATGAGCTGCAGATTATGGCTGCGCATTATGGGAATGAACAGGCACACCGCAGCGTCGCGGCCAAAATGAAGCATTACGAGCATTTCCGCTGGACTCAGTTCACCGCCACACATGAGCTGTTTCCCAGTCTGATCGACTGTGGGGGTCAGGACTACCTGCTGCTGGTCTACCTGAATACAGAAGGCATTCATGCGGTAAGCTGCGCGGAAGGCGAACAGATTCATTACAGCCGGGACCGCAGCCATCTCTATCAGACCCGCTCCTCCCGGGATCAGTGCATTATGGAAGAAATTCCGCGGCTGGGCTTCGGACGGGGTCAGGATTGCTCCTGGGCAGGAGCCATGGCCCTCTCTCTTTCAGCCAGAGGCATAGAGACCACCTATGAGCAGGTGATGGGCTATTCGGGAGCCTGCTGGAGAGTGGCTTTTGAACCGGTATGGGACTACAGCGCTGCGGATGCCCTTGTCGTCTATGACTACTCCATCCCCGCCTGCAAGGCTTATGGACTTAGTGCCCACCGGGCCAACCGGTTAGAGCCGCAGCAGCGCACAGCCGAGAAGCTGGCGATTCTGGAGGATATCCGCCAAGGCAGACTGCCCCTTGCCATTAACCTCAGAGTAGCGCCGGAGTGGGGAGTCATTACAGGATATCTGGCGGAGGGTGATGTGCTGCTGTGCCGCAGTTACTTTGACGATGAGACCTTCAGTGAGCTTGAAGCTGATCCTGAGTTCCAGGCTCATATGAGGGTAAGCCAAGGGTATCTCCATGTGGATCAATGGCCTTACCGGTTGATTCGTCTTGGCGATCAGGCGGAGGCTCCGTCTGCGCTGGAGAATCTGTATGCGTCGCTCCGCGTTAAGCTGGAATCTATGCAGGCTGAGACCCTGTCCAACAGCAGCTCTTATGCATCAGGCTTCAAGGCGCTGGAGCTATGGAGAGAGGGACTACTGGACCACCCTTGGTACGACGCAGCGGATGAAGTAGCCTTCAGCCGCAGGTTATCGGTCAATCACTTCTGCATAATGGCTCTGGCAGATGCCCGCCGCTGCGCCGCCTCCTACTTACGCGACTCTCTGCCGCTGGTGCATGACCCGCAACAACAAGCTGCCTTGGCCGCGATGACGGAAATCTATGGGGAAATGGCTGCCCTGCTGGATAAATACTATAAGGAGATGTCTGACCCGGCCATACTTCGAACAGCCGGCGCTGCCCCCAGAGCCAGTTGGACGGGCCGGCAGCGTGAGCAGCAGGCAGAGCTGCTGGCGAAGGTTGCTTCGCTGGAGCATCAGGGAGATACTCTTGCACAAACGGTGCTGAGCCTCGCCTAAGGGAGCGTTGTTGTATAACATGCAGCAGCTTAAGCAGAAGCGCCGAACGCTTTTGCTTAAGCCAGCCTGCTGTCTGAAGTTAGTCTAATTTACGGACCGGCCGCAGCACCGCATAGCCGTAACCCTCCGGGAAATGCCGCTGATAATCCTGCTTCTCCTCTTCATCCCACACATAGCCCATAACCGCAGGATCATAATTCCAAGCCACTTCCTCAACGATACGCATCACCTGCCCATTATCCTGCAAGTAATCAAAGGGCGGATGAAAAAAGACCAGGTACTCCGATTCCGGGATATCCCGGCATTCCATGCCCTCCGGAACCGCCCCGTCGTAATCAGCGGCGACAAGGATACCATACAGATAGCCTTTGCGCCCCTCCTGATAGAACCAGCCTGCCGTCTGGCCCAGTTGGCCGGAGAGCGTATGATGCGACATGCTCTCAAGGGTTCCGGAGACCTCATCACAGTCATGCCCATTCTCCCAGAACCCGCCGTAATTACTGGAATCGATGTCACGGATGCCGATAAACTTATGCGCCGGTATGAACTCAAGCCTAATCTCTGCTTCCTGCAAATGCACCTGTCTCATTCTATCCCGCTCCCTGATCAGATAATGATAAGGAGAGAACACCTCGGCACGAATAGCCAGCGGAATCGGCTTTGGATCCTGGCGGTAGGCATGTGGAGTGAGCTTGAAGGCTCTGATAAAAGCCCGCGTGAACGCCTCCTGGGAGGAAAAGCCGAACTTCACGGCGATATCCAGAATGCGCGCATCCGTGTCCCTAAGCTCCAGTGCCGCCCGGCCAATTCGGCGCTGCCAGACATAATCCCGCAGCGTCATCCCGGTCAGCGCATGAAATTGCCTGGTGCAGTAATACGGAGAATACCCTAAATGTCTCGACATCTCCAAGAGCGTAGGCGAAACTGCAAGATCCTCCTCCACCCAGTCAATCATGCGCTGTACCATCTCATTCCATTCGTACATTGCTGTTCTCCTCCTTTCATTACTGATCTTAGCAGAGGCCTAGAGTGTAGATATGACTTGAGTTGCACTGTATTAAACGTCTATCAAAAAGGACACCCGCAGGTGTCCTTTTGACTTTTTACGATAATTGCTTCATTATTCGGTCTCTTTGGTCCGGTCTATCACTGTGAAGATGAAAGGTTCGCTCTCCTTCATTAGTGGACCGACTGCTGTTATTTGATATTGTGTGTTAGGAGTAAGTTTAATATACCAGAAATATCCTCTCCCACCGAACGTATAAACTTCTCCAATTACAGAGCCATTTTTATCTTTCAGATAGAACTGTGCATTCGATAGAAAAGGAACCGAAACTTCTATCATCGTATCATCACTATAAACCACACCAACCACTGTAGGGGTAGGTGTAACTGGTCTACTGGCTACTACAACCGCGACAGGCTCGCTAATAAGTTTCTCATAGCCTTTGGCAGTTACATAAATAATATCCCCTACAGCAGGGCGCGGATCTATTGAGACTGCATATTTCCCGCTGTGTTCCTGCCCGAAGGTCTTTCCCTCTCCAAGGATGGTTCCGTCCGCACGCTTAACAACAATAGTGGATTCTCCTTCAGCCGTGCCATAAACGACCCAATCATTCTCGTAGACTATTTGAGTTACAACCGGTGTTGCCGTTACAGCAGTAGGTGCTTTAACAGTAATGGAGGAAGGCTCACTCTTTCTTTTGCCTTGCGCCTGAGCATAGACCTTCAGCTTCTCACCCGCAGGTAAGGGTGCGGTATTCCACAAGAAGATGTCAAAAATATTGCCATAGCTGCTAGATTTCCCAACAATCGTTCCATCTTCACGGGTTATTGTAATCTCAGCAGATGGATCTTCTATAGTACCTTTAATCCTATTGGTATCCTCGTACACCACGCTGGTCACTACAGGCGCCTTAGTCTGCGGACGTTCGACTACTTTCACCTCAAATCGCTGGCTAGTCCAGCCATGATCGGCGTATAAAGTCACAAATAATTTATCATTAGCCTTCAGTTGCAAGTCTGGATTAGAGTCATACAGATTAATGCTAAAGAACATATAGTATTTACCAGGCAGGGTGTTCAACCTCTCCCCATTCTCAAGCTCAACCTTAACACTGAAATTATCATGCAAATTCATAATACTTCCGCTAATATAAGGAATATCTGTATAAGTAATTTGTTCAACCTTAGCTTCGGGCATTTTCTCTATAACCATGAGATCCGGCAGAACCAAATCTTTGCCTGCTTCTACTGAAAATTCTTGCGTATAATACCTTTCGCCCGAGAAAGGTATTATTATAATGTAATTACCCGGCAACACATTCTCAAAAGAAAATTCTCCGTCCTTCGCAACAATAGCTGTATAAGTCCCCTTAGCTCCCGATAAGAAAAGAGGCAAATTGTAGGCGGGAACTAGCTTATTCTCCGTATAAGGCTGAATAAACAAACGCCCACTCACAGTCACATTAGCCTTAGGCACAGTAATCGCTCCAGATAATACAGGGCTTCCACCCTTATAAGACACGGAGTATACCGCCAGCTGCTCAGCCTCACTATTCGCTATCGAAGGAATTGTAAGCTGAACTGTTGCTTTATTGTCAAGCAGCGTAACCAAAGTTACATCAACCTTATGAAACTCGCCATGATTAACCTGTTCGAGAATGGCGAAATCAGCAGCATCCGGTATGCTGTCCAGGTTCCGGTTGAATTGGACTTCTACCATACCGTTTGCTGCGGTAATTCCGGTTACAGCCAGCGCCGGTACAGGATTAGACCCGTTCCCCCCGCCTGTACCTGGATCAGGAGATCCACCGCCGCTGCCGCCGCCCGCTCCAGGGTCAGAGGACCCGCCGCCACCGCCAGTTGCAGGTGCAGCAGGTGTTTGTTCTTTTGGCAGCTTAGGGTCCGGTACGCCTTCCGACAATACAATGCCTTTGACTTGGCCCTCGCCGGAGATTGTCAGCTTACTCTTCATTTCCAGCTTTTCGACAACAACATTCTTGCTGAAATTCAGAGTAGGAATCAATAGATTCTCTTGGATGAGCAAATTAGCTACGCTGCCTGAGCGAACATTGAACTCTTTGAGGCTGCCGCCTACAGAAACCTTCTTAAAGTCTCCGGCAAGCACCACTGTGCGCTCTGATGAAGATGTCTGGGCCTCAGGAAGCACGGTTACATTCACAAAACCATCGCCGGTAAGATCCTTCTCTTCAATAACCGCGCTGGATAGAATCTGTACGTCCTGCACAACGCTTGTACCCTCGGCTACAACTCTCACCGCATGATTCAGCCTATTCACAGATACCGTGTTTAGTTTGCTGTTCCGGATATGAATACTGTTGCTGCCTCCACCTTCAATACGTGTTACACCGTCTACTTGAACTTGTTCAAGGTTGGCGTCCCCATCTGCCACCTCTTTAGCAATGACGAGGTCACCACGGATATGCATATTGCGGAGCGTGACATTGGAAGCTGTAATTCTCACATTATGCTGTACTGTGCTTACTGCAGAATCTCCAAACGTACCTGCCTGATCATAGACCACTGTACTCAGAGCCAGCGCCTTCTTGATGACCACTACGGTCTCGGCACGGGTCATATTGCGCTGCGGTTGGAAGGTTCCATCCGCATTCTTGCTCATGATCCCCTGATCCAATAGATACCCTATGGCAGGTTTGCTCCAGGCAGAGATAAGATTCGCGTCCTGTGCAGAGACTGCAGCCGTTCCCCCTTTACTGTCAAAGCCTAGTATTCTAGAGATGATAACAGCAGTTTCCTGTCTTGTGATTGACTTATCAGGACGGAAAGTATTGTCGCTGAATCCGCTAATATATCCTTGAGCGGTAGCTTTCTGCACTTCTATGTACGCAAAATTCGCCGGCTTCAGATCCTTGAAGCTGATAGCCTTCGTATCCGAATACTTAAACGCTCTGTTCACTAGCGCTACGAACTCACCTCTCGATACTTCAGCCCCCGGCCGGAAAGTATGATCGGGATAGCCGGTAATGAGTCCCTGATCCAGCCACTGCTGAATATCGGATTCCGCCCAGTGTCCTTTGATGTCTGCCATTTGTCCAGCATCGGCGTAACTCTGTGTAAATGGTAGAAGAATAAATAATAAGACGATGAAGCAAGTATTTCTGAATGAACGATGGATAGCCAAGAGATTAGGTCACTCCCCAATAGAATTAGAACCGGGACTAAAGTCATGATTTTTCACGCCAAACCCAGTACTTCAGGGTAATTCTACATGTATATCCGTTTCCCTTTTTTTCACTGTAAAATATTTCACTACAATTAACCTGAATTCACAATTTGTATATTTTTAGAACATCCGCCCCCAAAGACAGCCCCGGGTTGTTCAAAAATAATCCCTAGAACTCCATACCCGCACAAGCCGCCCCCCAGGTTCTGAGTAAAATAGAGTATATAGAACAGTGAGGTGAATGACGAATGGCAAATTCAACAAAGCTCCGCAAGCGGGCACAGCAGCTGAAGGGCCAGCCGGTCTGCATCACTTTGCATAATGGGCGTTCCTATGTAGGGTGGATTACAGACCTGAACCAGGAGGCAGTGATTCTGTCCAGACCCAGCACGCGTAAGGGGCCACCCTCGAAACGGAAATCCTCTTCAGCTGCGCGCAGAGCAGAGGTGTCCGGCTTCATGCCTCTACTCGGCTCGCTGATGGGCGGGGGAGGCGGGGCGGCCGGTATCGGCGGGGGTCTCGGACGGTTCATGGGCATGTTCGGAATGGTGCAGAAGGCCATGCCGGTGATGAAGATGGGCTACAATATGATCAAGTCAATCCGGCCTTTTCTGGGCGGGCTCAAGGGCTTAATGGGCTAACACTTATATTTTCAAAAAAACGGATGTGCCGCTATTTCGCATGGGCACATCCGTTTTGGTGTAGAGCTTCTTACTCGCCGCTGGCAGCAGGGTCTCCGGTCTATTTTTTTACCACCTTGAAGTTATCCGTAAGCAGCAGCCAATTCTGCGGAAAAGGCAGGCCCAGCTTCCAGTAGCTAATGCCCCGCAGCCTGAGCTCCTTGATCAAATCGAACTTGGCCTGAATCGAGCGGGCATCCTCAAACCATACCTTATGCTGCCGCCCCTCGTCATCGGTGTAATTGAAATGCGGCGCCTGGGCTCTATAGTCATATTGAATGGCTGCATTCCGGTTCCTTGCCAGATCAATGGCCGCCTGCGGACTGAGCGCTTTCGCATATTGCCCCCCTGCTACAAAAGGCAGCGTCCAATCATAACCGTACAGATTCTGGCCCATCATGATTTTACCGGCGGGCATCTCGCTTGCTGCATAGGTCAGCACCTGACGGACAGGCCCGATTGGCGAGACAGGCATCGCCGGCCCCCCGCTATAGCCCCATTCATACGTCATAATAATGACGAAGTCAGCCACCTCGCCGTGGACCTTATAGTCATGCGCCGTATACCAGGCCCCAACCTGTGACGCGCTGGTCTTGGGGGCAAGGGCGGTGGACAGCAGGAAGCCCTCCTTATGAACGACCTCTGCCGCTTTCCGCAGAAAAGAATTGTACGCTTCACGGTCCTCCGGCCGGAGAAACTCCAGATCAAAGTGGATATCCCGGAAGTTCAGCCGCTTCGCTTCCGCGATGATGTTCTCAAGCAGCCGGTCCTGAACCTCCTGATCATTAAGAATAATGCGCCCGAGCTCCGAGCTGAACTGGGCATCCTCCAGATTCGTCACGACCATCATCAGCGTCACCTGATGCTCTGCAGCAATGGAGGCAAGGCCATCCAGAGGCGGCGGGACCAGTGTTCCGTCCCGCTTGATCCGGAAGCTGAACGGTGCGAGATACGTCAGCTCAGGAGCAGCCTCACGCGCAGCATTCTGCAGCGGCTGGGAGACACTCTCCCCTCGGGGCTCCACATACGCGTTCACTTCCGCCTGCCGCCTCGGTCCAGGTGGAAGGTACAGACGGAGTCCGACCTGTAACGGCTGATTCAGCGTCAGCCCGTTCACCTCCGCCAGCTCGCTTGCCTTCAGGCCGAACCGCTTGGCGATGCTGTAGAAGCTGTCGCCCGGCTGCACCCAATAATACTGCCCGGCAATCGGGATTACCAGCGCCTGCCCTGCCACCAGGCTTCCCGGCGCAGAGAGCTGATTCGCCTCAGTTATCGTATCAGTGCTTACTCCGTAGGCCTGCGCAATGCCATACAGCGTCTGGCCCGGCTGCACTACATGTATTTGCATACGTTCCTGCCATCCCTTCATAGTAGCCGTTTTATCTCTATTTTATTCGGCGGCCCTGCGGGTATGCGGAATCAGGCGGATATCAGGACAACCCCTTAGCATGTAAATTCTTGTATTTGCAAAAAAAAGACACCCCGGAGGGTGCCTTGCTGCTCATGCTATCAATGATCCTGATGTTATACCCGCTTGAATTCAATCCATTCAATCTGCAGGCCGGGCTTGACGAAGTCCAGCTTCAGCTCATACCGTCCGGCTTCCAGTTCAACCTTGACCAGCTTCTGTCTGATCCACCGGCCCTCCGTTCCGTTCGTCTGAATGGTGGTTACCGCTTGTCCGTTCAGGGTCAGGTTGCAGGCGCTCTGCGCAAGCTCAGGCTCAGGAGACATGATGCTGACAATAATGCGGTACTGCCCCGCCTCGTCAGCCTGAATGTAAGTCGGCCCGGACACAGCAGGCGTTACCTGTGCGTTCTCGCTCAGCACCTGCGCCTGCTCAGCCCCGATAGCCGGATCAGCCTTGAACGTATCGACCGCTTCAATAATCTCGTGCTTTCTGGAGAAAACCGGCGCCTTCATGATGAACTCACAGATGTTGATCGCTGAGCGCTGAAGCTCCCCGCGGGTAAGCGTACCATTCTCCAGAGATGCGATCGTATTGTCATCGTAAGCGTTAACCTCTGCCCCATAGTTACTAACGACCATGTACAGATCGTTCTGGGCGCGGACCATCCAGTTCGTATTCTTACGGTCTGCCGGTCCTCCGTTCGCCACATCGTTCATGATCGCCCACCAGTCGGTCATGACGATCCCCTGGAAGCCCCATTCGCCGCGAAGCAGCGTGGTGTTGAGGTCATAATTCGAAGCCGCCCAATGCCCGTTCACCGGATTGTAGGAGGTCATGATCGAATTGGCTCCGCCCTGCTTGACTGCGATTTCGAAGCCCTTCAGGTAGATCTCACGAAGCGCGCGTTCCGATACGACAGCATCGACCTTACTGCGGTGCTTCTCCTGGTTGTTGCAGGCAAAATGCTTCAGCGTCGCATTAGAGCCGCCCTTCATAATTCCGCGTGTGCATGCGGCAGCGAAGATCCCCGAGATCAGCGGATCTTCGGAGAAATATTCGAAGTTACGCCCGTTGAGTGGGCTGCGACGGATATTCAGCCCCGGTCCCAGCAGCGCATCCACCTGGTTGCGCAATAATTCCTGGCCTTCCATAACATACAGTTCTTCCACCAGCTCCGCATTCCATGTAGCGGCCAGCAGGGTTCCAATCGATACCTGTGTTGCCTTAGCCCCACTGTCCATACGGATGCCGGAAGGGCCGTCCGCTGTAGCTGCAACCGGAATGCCATAGCTGAACAGACTGTCGCTCACGCCCCCGAACGCCGATGCCGTACCCGGAGTGACCAGCGGGCTGCTCATGCCTTCGCCCCGGACAATCGCCGCCAGATCCTGGTCGCTTAGCTGGGCAATGAAGGTGCTCATGCTAACTTTTCCGTCATGGACATCTCTCAGGGTATATCCCTGATTGCCAGTCTGCGGAAGCTGCTGCGGCAGATTACGTTCAATCCGCTCCGCCAGATCCACCTTACGCGTCGGCACCTCGGAGGAGACCAGCTCATACGAACCGTCTGCCTTGCGGGCACCCGGCTTCATCCGCATGAAGCTCTCGGTAGGCGCCATAGCCTCTTGCAGCTGTTCCACGACCTTAAGCTCATCCAGCACATAGCCTTCTTGTCCATCCAGAAGCACTGCTGATACCGCTTTGACGCTGGTTCCTGCATAGAAGCGGTAGGTTCCGGCTTCCAGCACATAAGCGGAAGCGTGCCCGGTCACTCCGGCGTCATCATAGGAAGCCATGGAATGGAGCGGGAAGCTTACAGTAAGGCGCTGAGACTCACCAGGCTCCAGCAGCTTAGTCTTAGCGAAGGCTGCCAGCGCTTTGGCCGGTTGACCCAGCAGTCCTTGCGGCGCTTCAACATACACCTGCACTACTTCTTTACCGGCATATACGGCTCCCGTATTCGTTACGGTGACGCCGATTTCAATCTGCGGCTCGCCCGCCTGGTTCACCAGCTTCGCTTCCTCCGGCTCCAGCTTGAAGGTCGTGTAAGAGATCCCGTAGCCGAATTCATACTGAACCTTATCGGGACAGAAGGTCTCGAAATAACGGTAGCCCACATAGATATCTTCCTCGTACAGATTCTTGAACTCATTGCCGTAGTTCTTGGTGGACGGGTAGTCTTCAATAGAGTAGGCGATCGTATCCGTCAGCTTGCCGCTTGGCGTAACCTCTCCGGCCAGAACATCGGCGATCGCGTGGCCGCCCTCCATGCCGCCATGCCAGGAATAGATCACTGCAGAGATAGGGTTCACATAAGCGGCGTCATTTACCCAGCTCATATCCATAATGTTGGATACGTTCAGCACCACAATCGTCTGTTCAAAATGAGCCGTAACCGAGACAAGCATCGCCTTCTCATCTTCCGTCAGCCGGTAGCTGCCTGCAGTATCGGCATTATCCTGATCCTCGCCCGCCGTACGTCCAATGACCACAACCGCTTTGGCTGACTGGCTTCTTGCCTGTTTCACCAGCTCGTCCGTAAGTGGCATTTCCTTCTGGTTCCACGGCTCCGCAGCCCATACCTTGCCGCCGTCATCGAACGGGTTAAGCCCGATCCAGGCCTCGTAGGCAGCAGCCAGCTCTTCATTCACGCTAATGTTCTTCTTGCTGCGCAGTCCATCCAGCAGATTCGTCGTATATGCAACGTGAACGCTACCGCCCGATCCTGTACCGCTGCGGTAATAATTCACCTGTATTCTGCCAAAAACAGCGACGCTCTCACTGTCACCCAGCGGAAGCACCTGTCCCTCATTCTTAAGCAGTACCGCACCCTCTGCGGCTACCGTCCGGCTAAATTCTGCAAAACCCTCTAACGGCACTCCAATGTTCTGTGTACTCAATTGGTTTCCTCCTGTATGTTCATTTCCCATGCTGTGGGTTGATTCTATAGATAACGCCCTCCCTGCAGGGAATATACGTTACCTTGAATCTCTATGGTCCTTCATATAGCATATCCTTCTAAGAATATAAGCTCCAGCCAGATTATTCAAGCACCGCTTGCCGGATCGCCGGGATGCGCACCTGTCTGCATAAATTTTTTTAGTAAAAAGACAGTTCTAAAATAAAAAGACACCTGTGCGGGCGTCTTTCAAGCCTGTTCCTATGCAATCCGCTCCGCCTGAAGAGATACGGCCGGATCTTCTGTTTATTTTATCTGCGGCGGCGGCCCTTCATCATGCGGTTGTACATAATAAGAGCAGCAACGATCATGCCCAGCATGGCTACACTGCCTGCCGATTCCTGCGACATGCCGAACATCAGGCACACACTTGTCACTAACTGTCTTGTCAGCAGCGCAACCGCAATCAGCATGATGGGCCGCCATATGTTATATCCTCTCACTTCAGCAACACTCCTAACCCGAATTTCAATAACCGTATGATTCCTCATTCCATGAACCATCAGTTTCTATTATAGCACAAGAAGGAATGCGCATACATTTTACAGTCGGCCAAGAAGGGGGAGATACTTTTGACAAGAACATACGTTCGGTATATAATGCTCACATATGAGGGGGATTGAGACCGTGGATGTAATGGAGAAACTAGAGATTCTGACCGCTTCCGCCAAATATGATGTGGCGTGCACTTCAAGCGGTTCCGACCGCAAGGGCCAGGCCGGGGCGCTCGGCAACACCTCTCCGATGGGCATCTGTCACAGCTTCGCGGCGGACGGGCGCTGTATCTCGCTGCTGAAGGTGCTTATGACCAACGGTTGTGTATATGATTGTGCCTATTGCATCAACCGCAAATCTAACCCCATTCGCCGGGCGGCCTTCACCCCCGAAGAGATCGCAGATATCACCATGCAATTCTACCGCCGTAATTATATAGAAGGACTATTTCTTAGCTCAGGCATTATGCGCAATCCGGACTACACTACAGAGCAGTTAATTGCTGCACTTGAGCTGCTGCGCAATGTCTATCATTTCAACGGTTATATTCATGTAAAAGCCATCCCCGGAGCAGACGAAGCCCTCCTGTCCAGACTTGGTCTGCTTGCCGACCGCATGAGCGTCAACATCGAGCTGCCCTCGCAGGAGAGCCTCGGACGGCTCGCACCTGATAAAAGCAAGGTATCCATCCTGAAGCCGATGGGGCTGATTACCAGCCGGATCAAGGAGAACCGCTCCGATATCGTCAAGTATAACCATGCTCCCCGCTTCGCTCCGGCTGGACAGAGTACCCAGATGATTGTGGGGGCAACGCCTGATACGGATTACCAAATCCTTAATCTGACGGAAGGCCTATACCGTAAATACTCGCTCAAGCGCGTCTTCTTCTCCGCCTACACCCCGGTGGTGGAGGATTCCCTCCTGCCCGCACTAGACACCAAACCGCCGCTGCTGCGGGAACACCGGCTCTATCAAGCCGATTGGCTCCTGCGCTTCTACGGCTTCAAGGCGAATGAATTATTGGATGAGGCCGTGCCGAACTTCAACCCGCTGCTGGACCCCAAATGCAGCTGGGCCGTTAACCACCGGGAGCAGTTCCCCGTTGAGATCAACCGCGCCCCTTACGAAATGCTGCTGCGTGTACCCGGCATCGGCGTAAGAAGTGCACAGCGGATCGTGAAGGCCAGACGGGCCGGATCGCTCGATTTCCATGCGCTGAAGAAGCTGGGAGTAGTCCTCAAGCGTGCCCAGTTCTTCATCACCTGCAAGGACAAACCGCTGGAAGGGCTGAAGGTCAGCGAGCATACCCTGCTTCGCTCGCTCATGTCCGGGGAGCAGCTCGCTCTCCAGCAGCCGCAGGTGGAGCAGCTCACGCTGTTCGACGACTTTAACCTGTCGGCCCTTCCGGCAGCAGATGGTTGGGACCTGCTCAAGAAAGGAGCGAAGGCCTGATGTTCAAGCCGTCCGCACTGGCGTACACCTATGACGGAAGCTTCGAGGGTCTGCTGTGCTGTGTATTTGAGAGCTATGCCTGGAAGGAGAAACCGCTGGCGATTCATGCTGAAGGCGGGGAAATAGGCCTGCTGCTGGAAGCGAAATGGATTGAGACCGACAAAGACAAGGCCGCACGAGTACTGAAGTCCCTGCCGCTTCGGATCAGCCGCGAAGCCGAGGAGCTGGTGCGTCTGGGCTTCTGGAGCTGCGCCCCCGATAAGGAGATGCTGCTGCTGAACTTCCTGTATCTCGGCTTCCAGCATGGCCGCAAGGTGATGAATATGCTGGCGGATGACACCGTTAACACGCTGATGAAGGCTGTCCAGCAGCTGCGGCATGAAGCGCATCTGTATACGGGCTTCGTTCGCTTCTCCGTATACGGCCCGGTCATGGCCGCAGTGATTGAGCCTCAGGGTTATGTGCTGCCTGTGATCCGGGAGCATTTCTGCGACCGGTTCCAGGAGGAGAGCTTCATGATCTACGACCAGACCCATGGGGCTGCGCTGATTCATGAGCCCGGGCGTGTGGCCATCGTGCCTCTAAACGGTTGGACCCCGCCCGAACCCGATGAGACGGAGGAAGCGTACCGCCGCTTATGGACTGGCTTCTATCATGCCATCGGCATCAAGGAGCGCCGCAATGACCGGCTGCGTTCCTCGAAGATGCCGAAGCACTACTGGAAGCACATGTTGGAGATGAATGGGAGTAATGGTGCCCCTGTACGCACCGCGGCGCAGCGGAAGAAGGTATTGCAGCCGGAGGTCCCGGAGACCATAATCCAGCTCCAATCATTGGACAAAAAGCGCTCCGCAGCCATCAACATGACTACCGGAGCGCTCCTTAATTGAAGCCTACTATATTATTAATGAAATAACACGATCATCTAGAGCTTAGTTCAAAGCCTTCCATACCCAGCTCTCAACCTCTGGAAGGTCGATGCCTTCTTCACGGATGTACGCGTGATGCTTCTGCACCATGGCGTCCATCTCGTCAGCGATGGCCTGGTATTTGCTTGCTTCCGGCAGGCTCAGCACAGCTTCCTTCGTAAGATCGAAGCGGTCCATCTGGTTGAGGACACGCATATCGAACGGTGTAGTGATATCGCCATTCTCACGGTAGCCGTGCACATGCAGATTATGGTTGTGGCGGTCGAAGAACAGGTCTTTGATCAGGCCTTCATAGCCGTGGAAGGCGAAGATGACCGGTTTATCTTTTGTGAAAAATTGATCAAACTCATCGTCAGACAAGCCGCGCGGATCAAGCTTCTGACTTCTGAGCTTCAGCAGGTCGACCACGTTGATGTAGCGGATCTTCAGCTCAGGCAGCTTCTCATGCAGGATCGAGATGGCAGCCAAGGCTTCCATAGTTGGTTCGGTACCCGAAGAAGCGATAACGAGATCCGGCTCTCCGCCTTTGTCGGTGCTGGCCCAGTCAATGATCTTAAGGCCTTTGTCCACCAGCTCCTGAGCTTCGTCAGCCGAGAACCATTGCGGACGCGGATGCTTGGAGGATACGATCAGGTTGATCTTCTGGCGGTCATTCAGGATCTTGTCGAACACAGCCAGCAAGCTGTTCGCATCGGACGGCAGATACTCACGGATGAATTCAGGCTTCTTGTCAGCCAGATGGCCGAGCAGACCCGGATCCTGGTGGGTATAACCGTTATGGTCCTGCTGGAACACTGTCGATGTGGCGATCACGTTCAGGGAAGGAATGTCTTCTCTCCAGGTCTGATCTGTAGCCTTGCGCAGCCACTTGAAGTGCTGGGTGATCATCGAATCGACCACGCGCAGGAACGCTTCATAGCTGGCGAAGAATCCGTGGCGGCCGGTCAGTACATAACCTTCCAGAATTCCTTCTGCCTGATGCTCCGACAGCTGGGAGTCAATGACACGGCCGTATGGAGCGAGGAATTCATCCTGCGGTTCCTGAATGGCATCCATCCATTGACGCTTGGTCACTTCGAATACCGGTCCCAAACGGTTAGACATGGTCTCATCCGGTCCGAAGATTCTGAAGTTGCGGTTCTCTTCGTTGAGCGTAACAACCTCTTTCAGGTATTTGCCCAGCACCGCCATATCCTGTGCAATCACTTGGCCTGGAGCGGAATTATCGAGAGTATAGTTGCGGAAATTCGGCTTGTGCAGGTCTTTGATCAGTTTGCCGGCATTGGTTACCGGGTTCATGCCCATACGTCTGTCGCCGGTTGGCAGAATTTCAGCCAGATCTGCGTTCAAACGGCCATTCTCATCGAACAGTTCCTCAGGTCTGTAGCTGTTCAGCCATTCAAGCAATGCCGGAGCATGCTTCATGTTCTTCTGATCGACCGGAATCGGCACCTGGTGGGCACGGAAGGAGCCTTCGTTCGGCACGCCATCCCACGATTTCGGACCAGTCCAGCCTTTAGGGGAGCGGAAGACCAGCATCGGCCATACCGGACGGGCAGTATCGTTATTTTCACGGGCATTCTTCTGAATGGCGGCAATTCTCTCTACGATTGTATCCAGCACCTTCGCCATTTCCGGGTGCATCAGATCCGGGTTCTCGCCTTCTACGAAGAAGGCTTCCCAGCCGTTGCCGGCAAAATAGGCGGTCAATTCTTCTCTGCTCATCCGTGACAGAATCGTCGGGTTGCTGATCTTGAAGCCGTTCAAATGCAGAATCGGTAATACAGCACCGTCTGTAATCGGGTTGATGAACCGGTTGGACAGCCAGGAAGCGGCCAGAGGACCGGTCTCTGCTTCGCCGTCACCTACAACGACTGCTGAGATCAGGTCAGGGTTATCCAGAATCGAACCCACGCTGTGCGATAGGGAGTAACCCAGCTCGCCGCCTTCATGAATCGATCCGGGTGTTTCAGGAGCTGCATGGGAGGCAACACCGCCAGGGAAGGAGAACTGCTTGAACAGCTTTTTCAGACCAGAGATGTCCTGAGTGATCTGCGGGTAGATTTCGGTGTAGGTTCCGTCAAGATAAGAGTTCGATACCATC
The DNA here is from genome assembly GCF_038002805.1 of Paenibacillus sp. FSL H3-0333. Lineage (NCBI taxonomy): Bacteria > Bacillati > Bacillota > Bacilli > Caryophanales > Paenibacillaceae > Paenibacillus > Paenibacillus sp. FSL H3-0333. The sequence continues at coordinate 320,977 of NZ_JBBODG010000001.1, forward strand.
ACCTGACCGCCATGGCCCGGGCCTTCAATATAGAACATGTTGAGATCATATTTAGTGATAACGCGGTTCAGATGCGCATAGATAAAGTTCTGCCCAGGGATCGTGCCCCAGTGTCCGATCGGCTTCACTTTGACGTCTGCATCCTTCAGCGGTTCTCTTAACAACGGATTATCCTTCAAATAAAGCTGGCCTACGGAGATGTAGTTCGTTGCACGCCAGTAAGCGTCAAGCTTTGCCAGATACGTTTTCGAGGAATAATCCACCTGTTCGATTGTTAATCCCATGTCTTCCACTCCCTAAATTTTTCTTTGTAAATTGAATGTATCACTTCTACATTTACATCATACATCGGCATTTCAGAAATTCAATCTTTTTAGAAATTAATACGGTCCAATATTGTGAAATTTTGAACATAGTATGAATTCCTCTGCAAATCACGCACAAAAAGATGTTTATTTTTATAATTATGGATTAATTTGTTATACTAAAAAACGCTAAAAAGACCGGGATTCCTCCCGGCCTGCTATACCTCAGTTATGCTATTTACACCGTCCATCCGTTAATGCACAGATACAAACGTGTTAAACTTCAGATACTCATAATGGAAGCGCATATGCGAGAACTCAAACGGCGTGCCGTTATCCAGGAAGAAGATCCCCTCCATAATCCCTACGGGTTCATTCTCCTTAAGATGGAGCAGCTCCTGATCATTCAGCAGTGAAGGCCCGGCAAAAATAGACAAAAAGGATTTGGTCACCGCCAGATTGCGCGATTCCTCCAGATAATGAAAAATCGATCCCTCGATAATCGTCTGGTCGAGATTTTGCACAATTTTAATCGGAATATATCCCGTCTCAATCATGAACGGCGCACCTTCAAACAGGCGCAGACGCACGATCTTATACACGAAATCATGGGGCATCAGGAACAAATCCCGCTGAATCTCCTCCGTGGGCCGGATGACCTCGAAGCTTAGCACCTTGATCTCCGGCTTCTTGCCGTGCATCTGGAAGTTATCCGACACCCCCAGATTAGAGCCTTCGTAATTGAAGATCGAATCGTTCTTTATGTATAACGGATTGATGAAGGTGCCGGAGCCGCGTTTCTTGAAAATAATGCCCGAGCTCTCCATCTTCATCAGCGCACGCTTAATGGTACTGCGGCTAACCTGATACGCCTCGCTGAGACTGCGCTCATCCGGCAGCTTCATATCGGCGTACTGCCCGGCAAAGATCTTTGTTTTGAGGTCAGCAATAATCTGCTTGTAGACAAATTGGGTCATGGGGTTCTCCTTCGCCGGAACTTTGCAGAACGAAATATTCAAGATTAAATATATCATAATTTAGATAGGGCAAAAAGGATGAATCCACGGATTCACCCTTTCTGACGCTTGTTGTCCCAATCCCTATACCATTTGACAATCTCCCGGCTCGGTTTCTCCGCAACCTCTGCTTCCATGACCGTTTCCAGCAATACATACTGTCTTTGCACCAGAAAATGAAAGCCCATTCTATCCGATATTTGCATGTACAATAATTGCGCTTGCTCCTCTAACGGATAGCGGGTGCAGACCTGTTCAATATGCTTGAAGGCCTGTTCATATTCTGCATTCCCCATATACCAGCGGACCAGATTCAGCTTCAGCCGAATCCACTGCAGCTGGAATCTCTGCCGTTCAAGCTCCGCCCACACATAATCGTACCCCTCCAGATATTCGCTCTTGAACAGCTTCAGGATTCGTTCGTATTCGGGCAGGGTGTCATTCGAGAGCTCTAACCCCGCTTGGATAAAGCGGTCAAACTCATCAACGTCCAGGCAGATGCCATTCAGCTTGAGCAGATAGCCGTCCGCCGTATTTTGCAGGAGAATCCGTTCTCTGCTGAAGGGCTCCAGCATCTTGCGGATATGATACACAGCCGTATATAACTGCGGATAGGCCCTGTTCGGATCAAAATCAGCCCACAGCAATTCAATCAGGGTAGCTTTACTGACCACTTTGCCGCGATGATGCAGTAGGTAAAAGAAGATTTCCTGCGCCTTCGCCGTTCTCCATTGCAGTGACGGAAGCTCCTGACTCCCTTCGTAGATCCGGAAGGCATCGAGCATCAGCATTCTCCAGCTTGTCTGCGCTGACGCTGCCCGGGCTGCCAGGCCAGGCTTCTGCTGAGCGTTCAATCTCCGAACTGTAAGCTTCAGACGGTCCGTATGAATCGGCTTAAGCAAATAATCCAGAGCATTCAGCTCAAAAGCCTTGATCGCATACTTATCATATGCCGTTACGAATACAACCTGCAGATCGGGTCTCCGTTCCAGCAGCCTTTCCGCCAGCTCAATCCCGCTCAGCTCCGGTAAATGAATATCGAGAAACACAATATCGGTCTCGGTCTCCTCTACCTTTTGCTGCCCTTGCAGCGGATCGGTATATTTGCCGATAATCTCAAAACACCCAAGCGCATGCAATTGGCGTTCCAAAGCCTTTAGTGCCAATTCTTCATCGTCAATCAGGATTGCTCTCATTCGGATCTCCTTCGCAACTGGAAATCGGTACGGTTTTATAACCATTATACTTTAAATTTAATGATTTAGGGGCTGGAGGAGAAATGATCTCTCCTCCAACCCCTATCCATTTATTCTGTAACCCGTTGTTCCTTCTGTTCACTGTCGATCCGGTACTGATGGTCGATGACAGCCTCCTGGATGTCCAGGTAGGCCCAATGATTCTTGGAGACATCCGGGAATTTCACCGCATCTGCTCCATGGAGCGGGCCGCGGTCAAACATCTGATTAACAATGACTACTGCTTCCGCACGGGTCAGATAAGCATTCGGCTTGAAGCTGCCGTCCGGATAGCCCTTAAGCAGGCCTGCCGACACGTTGGCTTCAATTACCGCCTGAGCCCAATGTCCAGTGGTATCGCTGAAGCCCGATTTTCCGTCAGCCGGTACGGCAAGCTTCAGGTAGTTGGCAGCAGCAGCGGCCATCTCTGCTCTCGTAATCGGTGCATTGCCCCGGAATTTCCCGGCCGGATCCCCCTTCATCACGCCCTGTGCATTCACAAAGGCAATGGCTGCTGCCGCATAATGGCGGACAGCCACATCCGGGAAGGGAGAAGTACCTACAGCCGCACTAGCATCATAGCCCAGATTCCGGGCAATCATGAGCGCCATCTGCGAGCGCGTTACCCGTTCGTCCGGCTTGAATTGACCATCCGGGAAGCCAACGATATAGGATACATGTGTAGCAGGCGACTGATTATTGAAGTTAATAATCGTAAAGGTACTGAATTTGTTTACCGAGAATTCCAGTCCAAGCAGTCCCTCTTTATAGGTAACCGCTTTGCCTTTGACAACCTCTTTCGTGCCGTCGGTATGTTCAATGAAAATACCGAGCTGTGCGAGGAATGCATTACGTGCCGCTTCATTCGCAGGCAGCTTCACATCTCTTAGCGGCAGGATCAGGGTTACCGCCCTGCTGGACAGGTTCGTCTCAATGGTCATCGGTCTGGCGACCACTTCGATTTTGTTGTCCTTGGCCACTTCGCGGACCACAGCTTCAAGCGTGGCTCTCTTCTCGATTTCACTCCGCTCTGTTGCACTTCTCACCGGCACCAGCCGGAAATAGAAGTCTTGTCCGATGCCTTCCAGCGATTCATTCGGAACACGCACAATTGCGTTCTCCGTATAGATTTCCAGTACAATGCCGTTCTCTTTCAGCAATTTGGCGGTTTCCGCCGGAATCTGGACATTCACTTCGCTGACATTGTCCGCCGCATCCGGGATGACTACACGGGCAATACTTTGTCCCGTCTCTTTCGCCATCTTCACCGCTTCTTCAGCCTTATCCTTGGTGAAGCGGACCAGATCAGTGATCATGCCATTGCTTTGAGTGGTACGCTGTACCGGCACTTTCGTGATGCCAGCCGCATTGGCTCCGCCGATGGCCACATCCACCTGAATCACTTCGGTCTTGGATGTTTCAGGAGCTGCTGGAGCCGGAGCGGAACCTCCGCCTCCGCCTGAAGATACAGGCTCTTGTCTGGTAACGATTATCGTATAAGTGTTCGTTTTTCCAGCAGAATCCTTGACGGTAACCAGAACTTCATTCTTGCCTACTTTTAGAGGGAGCGCTTTGCTCCATTGACCGTTCGTAATCTCTACCGGAGCTTCACCGGCAATGCTGAGTGTTACCACCGCACCCGGATCAAGTGTAACCGGCTTGAATGACATTTCATATACACTGTTCGCTACGGATACATCATAGCTTGCAGTTTCAGGCTTGAACTCAGGCTGCAGTGTGCCGCTCGAAGGATCAAGCGATACGAGCTTCCCGCTTGCGCGGATAACCTGAATCTGGTATTGCCCCAGCTTAACGCCCGGACGCTTCGCATCCACAATATCTACCTGGATGATGTTCAGCCCTTCCTGAAGCGGCAGCTTGCTCCAGTCTCCGTCAGGAACCTCTACACCGTTCAAGCTAACCTTGCGCAGCGTATCGTTGTCTCCTGCCGGAGCAAGATTCAGCGCAATAGAACCCGTCTCATTAGGCACGGTCGCCTGATAGCCGCTTGGTACATCCGGCTGGAAGGCTGGACTCAGCGATACCGGCTTATCCCCTGCCGTTAATCCCAGACCGTTCTCCGGCAGCTTGCCGCCGTCTGCGATATATTTGCTATCCCCGCCTAGGTCAATGCCCGGCTGCAATCCTGTAAGCGGGTTATTCTTGTTGCCGTTCTCCGTTACATTGCCAAGCTCCGGATCGTAGCTGAGCATGCCGCCGTTATGATCTGCGGGAATTGAAACGATAAGTTCATTGCCGTTAATCTCAAAAGGTGCCTGAAGCGGCACGCCGCCGTAAGTGAATCCGGCCAGATCGGTCAGATCGTTGATCGGCTTATTAAACACCAGCTTGAGCTGCCCCGCTTCGGGATAAGCAGCAACGAGCTGAAGCGGAATCACATTGTTATTCTTCGTGATGCCTGACTGCTCCCCGGCCTGGATCGGCTTCAATTCGTTTAGAACGTTGCCTTCAGCCGTAACATTACCGGCAGCGGGATCGTACCCTACGATCAGCGCATCATCTGGACCGAGCGCTTCCTCCAGAACGACTTCTACTTTATCGCCCTGTACGGACTTCACAGCAATCACTTTCCGTCCATCGACGGTAAGCCCGGTGAAGTCAGCATCGGTCAACGCAGAACCAACAGGTTGGTTGAAAGTCAGTACCGCGTGATCCGGCTGGCCTTCGTTTACCGCCACATGGGTCAATTCCAGCTGCGGTACCGTGAACGGCACCAGCTTCGTTTCTGTTCTTACTTCATCGCCGAATGTCTTAGTCGAAGTCACCGCCACATGGTAGGAGCCTGGTGCCAGCGGACCCGGCAGCTTGGTATCCCATTTGTAGACATTATCGGTGACAGTAATTCCCACCTCAAGGTCAAACAGATAGGCATCGGGATGGGCGTCTACATTATAGACAGCAGCCGTAACTACCGAGTCCAGCGCAGCTTGTCCGCTTACCGGGAGTGGGAAGTCTGCTCCATATACCTCGGTTCCATTTGCAGGTTCTTGGATCTGCAAAGAGTCACCGAATGGACCATTCGCGATCAGGGTAAAGTCTGAAACGGGCTCTTTCCCCGGTGTCTGAGCCTCGATTGCCGATTGTGCGTCATCGTATTCGATTCTAACCACAGGGTCATTAACCAGCGGGCTGGCCAGAGTCAGAATAATGACACTAGGATCTTCGGACGATACTACAGCATTCGTAACATCAACCAGTTTTCCGTCCAATGTCACTCTGAAGTCGTCTGTAGGGTCCGCATCGTTTCCATTGAATTTGACCGGTTTGTCAAACTTTATGGATACCTGATCGTTTCTTCCGGCTGTATAGCTCGCACTGTCAGCCACAGGCGGCTGCTTCACCAGTCCCTCAACCGCATCCGCCACGCTCTTGCGGGCAGCCTCAACCTCTTCAGGAGAAGCATGTTCATCTTCAAGAACAGCGTTGGCATCATCTACTGCCTTTTTAAGAACGGCCAGAGACTGCTTCGTATAGACCTGCGGAGCGAGGTCGAGAATTCCCTGCGCTTCACCGGCATCCGTTTTCAGCGGTGTTTTATCCACCAGTGTTATGGTTGTGTTAATGCTGGTGTTGGAATCGCCTGGCATGCCGCCGTATTCAACAAGGTAGGCTTTTACCACCTGACCGCTAGTTGGATAATCATTCCATTTACCGTTTGCAAAGATATGCACTACATGTTCGAACGTGGCGTCATTTGGCTCCCCAGCATCCCAGTTATTGTGCATGATATGGTTACTGCCAAGACCATATGTGTCATCCGTCACCTTGGCGGAATCATTCAAGCCGCCTTGAGCGGCATAACCTTTATAGAAGGGAAGGCCCGATTTGCCTTCGTACTCCAACTTTCCTTCCGGTCCGGTCACCCAGCGCCAATCGCCGTAGCCGTTATATTTGTTGCTTTGCAAGGTGAAGACCCGCGTGTTGGCTCTACCGTTCGCATCTTCCGTCCGGGCTATGTCTTTCCCGCCAATCCAGCCAATCCCCTGCGCCTTTTCAGCAATAAAAGCGTTCTCATCCGGGTCGGTAATCGTCACAAGATACCCTTGGCGACCATAATAACTCTTCTTCTCGGCATCTGCCTTGGCTTTCGGCCACGTGATACTGTTTTCTTCTCCCACATACTCATAGAAATGGCCATTTTTATTAAAGGCCGGGACAGGACCAAGACCGAAAGTCAGACTGCGCTCTCCTGGCGATGTCATTGTAAATTCGGCGTTCTCCAGTACATTCTGATAAACTTCGGTCGAAGCCTCACCTTTTAATATATATACCCCGTTGTTCCCGCCGGAGGTAGCTGTAATTCCTGTACCGGCCGTTACGAATGTAATCTTGTCACCTGACTTATATCCGTTAATGACAACCGTAGCCCCTGACATCATTTCACCCGCTTCTGCGGTGATAGAGAGCTCAGGGAATGTTAATTTTACTGCGCCGGAATCCTTGGTGAAACTCCGGTACTTCTCTGAAGTAAAAATTTGTTCCGAACCATCATTCTCCGCTACAGCCGCATGAGCCACGGGTCCGGCCAGCGCAAAGTTGGCAGCAACCAGCGCAATCGACAACGAGGCTGCCAGAGCACGGGAACCTCTTTTATTCCATTTCTTCGATGTTGTCATCTTTTTTTTGTTCTCCTCATCTAAAGGGACTTTTATGGGATCAGCCGACACTTCCTATTGTTCATAGACCGCTTGCCTATTACCTGTAAAATCCTCCCTTCCTTTGCAGGCGTTCACCAAATCGTGCGATACGGATACCGACAGGTTGTGTATAATAATCTCTTAGTTTCTAATACTATCCGACAGTCCTCTACATTAACTCTACAAATCCCCTTTTTTGTGACAAAGATCATTGCGTAATTACGAATTTCCTCCCAACCTTGTGTTGCGGTTCATTTGAAAAGTAAAAAAGACACCCCTAAGGGTGCCTTCGCTGATCTTGCGGATCGCTTATTTCGTTAATTCACCGGGATAACCATCTTCTGAACCTCCTGCACCCCGGGCTTAAACCCAAGATTATAGTACACAGATTCCGCATCATTTCCCTCCATTACATACAATCTCAGCAGCGGATAAGTCCCCTTCAGAGTGGTAAGGGCTCTTTGCAGCATACGTGTAGCCAGTCTTCTCCCACGATAGGCCGGATTAACGCCAATGCTATAGACTGCGGCCACATCATCCTGGAGACACAGCCGGCAATTGGCAATGAGCTGTCCCGTCGCCTTATCGAATACCAGCGTGGAGGCCTGTGTTAATTTTTCATTAGAGTAACTAGGATCAGTAGGCAGGAAATCTTTCATAACCGTTTGCTTCCGCCGGGTTGCATCCAAGCCCTCTCTAAAGCTCTCGAAGTCACAACGGGCAATCTCTTCTGTGAGAATAAACCGCTTGTCCCCGGCCTCATTCTCCTCTACTTCGGGACTTTCAATCCGCAGATCATCCTCCCAGTCCACTTGGAATAGTTCTGTAGGCCGCTGCATCCAGCGGCATCTGAATTCATCCGGCCAGAAGCCTGCCCGCGCGTATAGGTGAACCTGATCCGGCAGAACCTCATAGGTCCGTATCGGTTCCTTCCGGTCAGACCACTGAATCAACAACTTTTTAAGCTGCTTCAATATTCCGAATGAATCGTTAAACGGAGGGATTACAAAGAGATGGTAGATCACATTCGGTGACATCCGAACTCCGCCGATTCTACTCTCCCCCTTGTATATCCAAAAGGCATTCCTGCGCGGATTCGCATAGCTTTCCTCTCTAAAAAAACCGTTATACTCCATGTTATAATAGACGGAGCAATATACTCCCCACTCCTCGGGCTCTGCTCTCCGGATAGTCCATTCACCATTTAAATCGTAGGATATCGTATCTTCAGACCATTGCTTTACACTCATCGTGCACTCCTCCTTATACCTCCAGCCATCCGGCTGCACTCACATAGACCTTCCTTTTGATCTTAACAAGGCCACGTGCCCATTCAAATATAGGAAACTGCTATAAAAAGACTCTACTGTTTGTTGTTTTCTCAAATATAGGCTATATTGTCAGACCACAACTGTCTTATAATGGAATTGGGCGGGATTCTTCGGTCATTTATGAACGCGCGTTCACAGACCTGCCTGCCATCTATCATGAGGAGGAATGGTTATGCAATACGGTCATTTTGACGACAAGAACAAAGAGTACCTGATTACGAAGCCGAATACGCCTGCTCCTTGGGCCAACTATCTCGGTTCGCCGGAATACGGTGCGATTATCTCTGGTAACGCCGGGGGCTACAGCTTCGTGAAATCCGGGGCCAACGGACGGCATATCCGCTATCACTTCAACTCCAAGGACGAACCTGGGCGCTACATTTATGTCAAAGACCTGGAGAACGGGGATTATTGGTCCGGCTCCTGGCAGCCGGTAGGAAAGGATCTGGAGCAATACAAGTCCGTCTGCCATCATGGAACCGGTTACACGAACATCGTCTCAGATTATGACAACATTCATACCGAGTCCTTATACTACGTACCGCTGAACAAGACCTATGAAGTATGGCGCATGAAGATCCGCAATGACGGCACTGCGGCTCGCAAGCTGGCCCTCTTCGGCTTCGCCGAATTCACCAATGACAACAACTATGAGCAAGATACCGTGAACCTGCAATACACGTTGTTTATTTCCCGGACCTACTACAAGCATGATAAAATTCTTCAAGTCATCAATGAAAACATCGCGGGAGAGCAAACCTGGAGATTCTTCGGCGCGGCCGGAGCAGAGGTGGCCGGTTATGACGGGGACCGCGATACGTTCCTTGGAGATTACCGCAGCTACGGGAATCCGCTCTCCGTGGAGAACGGTCAATGCTCAAACTCGCTGAACTATAATGCCAATGCCTGCGGTGCCCTGCAGCTCAATGTGGAGCTGCAGCCGGGGGAAGAGAAGGAAGTCGCCTTCCTGCTGGGACAATATGATGAAGAGGGAGCCTCCGGCATTCTTAGCCACTACCAGGATTTGTCCGTGGTAGACCGGGAGCTTGAAGAGCTGAAGACCTTCTGGCACAGCAAGCTTAACCGCTTCCAGGTGCAGACCCCAAGCAGCAATCTGAACCATATGATCAACACGTGGAATGCTTACCAGTGCTTCATTACCTTCATCTGGTCGCGGGCTGCCTCCTTCCAGTACTCCGGATTGCGCAACGGGCTCGGCTACCGGGATACGGTGCAGGACATCCAGGGCATTATCCATCTGGACCATGAGATGGCTCTTGAACGCCTGCGGCTGATGATCTCTGCCCAGGTGTCCAATGGCGGGGGGCTGCCGTTGGTGAAATTCGACCATAATCCGGGTCATGAAGGAACACCGGACGACCCTGAATATGTGCGGGAGACGGGACATCCCCACTACCGGGCCGACGATGCCCTGTGGCTGTTCCCGACGGTTATCAAGTACCTGAATGAGAGCGGGAACTGGGACTTCACGGATGAGGTCATTCCTTATTCAGATCAAGGCGAAGCAACGGTGTATGAGCATCTGCGGCAGGCGCTTCAATTCAGTCTCGACCGGATGGGTGCCCACGGCATGCCGGTTGGACTTCATGCGGACTGGAACGATTGCCTGCGGCTTGGCGCCAAGGGTGAATCACTGTTCGTGGCCTTCCAGCTGTACATGGGCTTCAAGGTTTTCATGGGCATCGCGGAGAACAAGAACAAGCCGGAGGATGCCGCATGGGCGCAAGGTCTGCTGGAGGAGCTGGACGGTAATATCCAGAAGTATGCCTGGGAGAACGACCAGTTCGTCCGCGGCTTCACCGAGGACAACTATACCATCGGCTCGTGGGAGAACGATGAGGGCCGGATCTGGCTCAATCCGCAGAGCTGGTCGGTGCTCAGCGGCGCGGCCCGCCCGGAACAGGCCAAACTCGCCATGGACAAGGTCTATGACAATCTGCGGACCGACTACGGCACGATGCTGTTCTACCCGCCGTTCCGCAAATATGGCTTGCCGGTAGCACTGATGGCGCTGTTCAATGCCTCAACAAAGGAGAACGGCGGCATCTTCAGTCAACCGCAGGGCTGGCTCATTCTGGCAGAGACGATGATTGGTAACGGTGAACGCGCGTTCGAGTATTTCCTGAACTGCAGCCCTGCTACCATGAACGACCATGCGGAGGTCCGCAAGCTGGAGCCGTACGTCCATGGCCAGTTTGTAGAGTCCAAAGACAGCCCGTACCAGGGCCGGGCCCATGTCCACTGGTTGACCGGCACGGCCTCCACCGTCATGGTCTCACTGGCAGAGGGCATTATGGGCGTTCAGCCGCAGAAGGACGGCCTCCGTCTGGATCCGTGTGTCCCTTCGGATTGGACCGACTTCTCCATGGTGCGCGAGTTCCGCGGGAAGAAGCTGAACATCCAGGTGGAGAACAAGCACGGCGTCCAGAAGGGCGTCTCCCGCATCGTGATCAATGGCGAAGAAATCCAGGGCAACCTGATTCCTGTGTCCCGGATGGCGGCAGAGAACGATGTGCTGGTTGTGATGGGCTAGCTTCAAGCCGGTCCAAGGAACGGCATAGTGTATATACGAAGAAGGAGAGCAGCCCTGGCGGGCGCTCTCCTTCTTTTGGCATCACGCATCATGCTACTTCAAAATCTTATTCAGCTCTTCTGCCGACTTCTTGCTGTTCGCTCTGGCATAGAAGTAGAACGCAACCGTATGCAGGATCACGGATAACAGCAGCATTCCAGGCCACCAGGCACTGATGGAATCGAACATCTCGACAGAGAACAACCACACCATGCCCATTCCGCCTGCAATACTGAGAATCGATCCAATAAGAATATTCCACAGCGGCTTCAGAGTGAAGTGATTCCACAGCACATTGTACATGACGCCGAATAGCACAGCAGCGATGGCGGCGATGCCCGCCAGACGCCACAGATACAGCATCTCCACTGGCTGATCCCTGAAGAACACCGTTAACAGCAGCGTGACCCAGAGTGAAGTAAGGGTAAATACCTGAAAGAATGCTTGCTTGAGCTGATTAGCCATGATAACTCCTCCTGAAATGATTGATATAGTAGCGGCTGACCGTATAAGAACTATCATTCGTCAGCAGGACTTCCACCCGCGCATTAGCGGTTGCCGAGAATTCTTTGATATAGCGGGTATTGATGATGGTCTGGTTGTTGATCTTGATGAACCCGGGCGCATCCAGCGCATCCAGCGCAAACTTCAGCCTCGTGTTCAGCAGGTACATCTCTCCGGTAATGAGCCGCACACTGCACATCCGGCCCTCCGCCTCTATGACTGCAACCTTGCCCGCTTCCAGAGTGACCTGGCGGTTATTGCGGGCATTGATGACGGTGATCCGCTTCTCTGCCGCCTGAAGGGCAGCCTCAAGGCGTTTCCATTGTTCCTGTTCTGCCGGATGCGTAACGACCTTGGCCAATCCCCGGTCCATCCCGCTGTCTGCTTCAAATCTAATCTCCAACTGGCACTGCCTCCTCTCAACACCCATATTATTATCCTAAAAGCGTCTTGACCATCAATCTGCGTTTTCTTGCAGGAATCTGGCGTTTTGTTTCATCAGAGCGCTGCCGACAGCCAGCCGGACGCACGAACAAGACTGCCGGAAGCTTCCCGGCAGTCTACCTGAATTCTTTTATAACCTCGGATCGATCTCCTTCTCCTTCGTCACCTCGAACAACAGGTTCGCGGCAATCTGCTTGTAAGTGCTGTTGTCAGCCGAAATCTCCTCCAGCTTAATCTCTAGCAGCTGCTTACCCAATCGGTACTCGGCAAGAGACATCCGCAGCTTGGGCACGATGTTCTTCTGCTTCATCAGCTTGGCATATTTGTGCGGGAACCGGTAATCATAGCCGTAGATAATGGACAGGTACCCTGGATTACGGACCTTCAGGTAAGGGACCACTCCCGGCTGCTCGCGCTCCGGCTTGATGACGATGCCCTCCATCTTCCGCTCAACTGTAATAGAGGCGAAATACTCCTCGGCCTGGCTGTAAGCCTCCGGTTCCTGCAGATCCAGCACCAGGATCTCATCGTCATTCAGGAAGCGGTACTGCTCCGAGGTTACTCCCTCAGGCAGCCGTTCCTCCCCGCTCTCCAGCACTTCCTTCAGGATGGCAAACGGCTTATACGCAAGCTCCGCATCCCCAGCATACAGCTCCAGCTGCTGCTTATACACCCGGTACGCCTCGTCCCGCTGGTCAAGCCCCACATAGGCATCCCGGATGCCTCGGACATGCTTATACGTCTGGTATACGTGAGCGCCGTAGCTGGTGTTCAGCGCTTCTTTGGTCAGATGATGCTGGTCCTGCTCGAACCCGCTGGCTTCATACGCCTGGATCAGCTCACCGAGCGATTCCTCGAACCCGTGCTGCCTCAGGAACGCAAGCTCGTTCTCCAGCGCCCGCCCAATGGGCTGGAACTGGCGTTCAATCAGCCCTTCCCCTAGCGCCTTCCAGGGCAGCAGCTCCCCGTCCAGCAGCAGCACACGGATGCCCTGCTCCGCCATATACGTTCCGAACCGGTCCAGCAGCCCTTCATAGACCGGCGTTAGATCGACAGCCTTGACCTTATAACCGTTGCGGCTAACCGCGTAGCAATGCTCTACGTCCCGGTACAGATACACCGTGCAGCGCGATCCCATATATTTAGGCTGAAGGACCACCTCAGACACCCCGCGTCCGGCAAAATAATCCAGACCCTTGCGCAGTGACTCCAGCTCGCCTGCTACTTCATCCTTATCCGCTGGCGACATCGTCCCGGAGATGAAGTTAACCTTATTCTGCGAGGAATAGTGCAGTCTGCGCATGGATTCCGCATTCAGCTCCTCCATAGAGACCGTGCTCACTTCGCGGAAGAGAACCGGCAATTCTTCCGGCAATAGCTGCTGCCGGGATCTATGGCTTTTGTAGAACGGCTTGAAGGTTATATGGACAGAAGTTAGCCCGTTCCCATGCACGGCTCCTGTGTCGAGATGAAGCTTGTTCTTGATGCGGAACGTCTGCTTGGCGGCAATATGTCCGAATAGATGGAACGGATGGTTCCCCTCCGCCTCCTCCTTCAGGAAGTCGAGCTGCTGCTCGTACGCAGACTCACGGTCCAGCCGGAAGTTGCGCTGATGGCGCTGCGAATACGCATCCAGCTTCCCGATGTATTTGTTGCGGCAAGGAGCGTGGGTCACATAGAAGGATGGCCCCCGCATCCCTATATAACGGTAAAAAGGCTTCGCACTCTCCACCAGCACGGAGAATTGACGGAACAGCTCCTCATCTTCCTGTAATACCTGATTGGAATCGAAATAGGTTCTCAGCAGCTCCGGCTCAGTCCCCTTGATCTCCCCCCGCAGGTACTTGTAGATGAAATTCTCATGGTTACCTATTACGAACAAGAAATGCTCCCGATTGCTATACAAGAACTCGATGATCTCCCGGGTCTGCTTGCCCTTATCGATCCAGTCGCCCGCCAGGATGATCCGTGTATTCTTCAGCTTATCCGTAGCGCTTAGCTTCCCTTCTTCAATCCGGTAGCCGTAGCTGCGCAGCAGCCCTTGCAGCTCTTGAACACACTCGTGTACGTCCCCGACCACAATGTATTCCTGCTCCTGCGGAAGCACCGCAGCGGCATACGCCTCCCAGTCCTGAATGTGCACCCGGTAATCCGGGTTCGGCCGCTTTTCCCCCGAATCATCAGTACCTTCCAGACCTTCCAGCAGAAAATCCTTCGCCCGCACCTTATGAATACTGTGGTAGCCCTCACGGGACAGCACTGGCAGCACTTCGCGGCGCAGCCGGTTCAGGTGGCCCGAGATCAGCTTCTTCGAGCGCTCCGAGGCATAATAATCCTCCCGCTTACGGTAATCGAACAGAATGACCTCCAGATTATACTGGTTCTCCTGGGCAATCGCCCGCACCTTGCTGCGGTAATCCTCGGCGAGACCTATCGTATCCATAATGACAAACTCCGCATTAATCGGCCAGGAGGTGACCCGCTTCAGCCGCTCAAACAACAGCGCGAACGTATGCGAGCTGGCCTCCAGCATGACCTGGTCGTATTTATCGTAATCGTAGCCCAAGAGCTCCTGACGGATCAGGTCTGAGGAGAGGTACTGCACATTCGTACGCAGACCTGTAGCGCTGTCCGCAAGCCTGAGCTGGGGGATCAGCACTTCTTTGGCAAAAGTAGACTTCCCGCACTCCGTCGCTCCCACCAGCATGAATATCGTGTGTACCTTCGTCTGAATGTCCATGGTCTAACCCTCCTGTCTGCGCACAATCGCGCTCTGCGAAGTACGAATGTCGCCTACCCGGTCACCCACGAGCGAGAACTCGGCTTCTACGCCCAGCCCTTGAAGTGTGGCAGTCAGCCACTCTTCGAACGCCGCCTGACCCTTTTCCCACTTGTGATCCTCATGCCGGAAGCCCTCCAGCTCATAGTAAGGATTGAAATCGGCATTCGGCGTAGTCACAATCAGCTGCCCGAAATCAATATGGCGGATGATCTGCCGGATTAGCGCTGCCGCTTCCGTCTCACTCATATGCTCCACAACCTCAGTCAGAATGACATCCACCTGCTCTCCGTTGTACAGCTCCAGGAAATGCTCCAGCGAGCGGAAGGTTACGATGTTATCGAGCTCCTTGGCCTTTGCCTTCCGGTTCACGACCTCCAGCAGCTCCTCGTTGATGTCCACCGCATAATAAGCGCCCTCGATCTTCCCGGCATACGGAATGGCGTAGAAGCCTTCCCCGCAGCCGATATCCAGAATGGGCTTATCAAACGGAAGCACACCTGAGATGAACGTTCGCCGCTGCATCGCTGTGCTGCCATACTCCAGACCGATCGGATACAGCTCCGTTTGCTCAACCGCCACCTTGTACCGCTTGAACTGCTCCCGGGTCTTCAGGAGATTCCGGGCGAACAGGCTGCGGATATAGAAGGGGACGTCCATCACGTTCAGACTGCGGATATATTTGTCCAGAATCCGGTCCGAAATATCGATATACTCATCCCCGAAGATCGATAAGAATAAGGACAGCACACTGACCACATGCAGGAGGTGGTATATGCTTTTGTGCGTAGTAATGGTCAGGGAATAGCTCTTATGTGCCTGATGCTCCAGGTTGAACGTGTAATCCTTCAGATGCTGCTCGAAGAACCGGATGTAGTGCAGCCGCTCCACATGAATCATCTGGATGGTAAAAGAGTGCTCATACCCCTCCGCATCCCGCTCATCCCGCGCCTTGAACGGGGTAGAGAAGAACTCATTCACCGCATTCAGCGGGAATAACGGGGTGTTATAGCGGGAGACATTGAGGTACTCGAAGCTCTCGCCTTCGTTCTTTTTATAGGAGACCTCATTGTCAGCATCCTTGAAATACACATTATAAGTAGCCTCATCCGAATACCAGCCGTAAGCGATACCCTGGCGGACCGGGCGAAGCTGCATGCCGCTCTGCGGATTCTTGCGGATGATGAAGCTCAGCTGCGGGTTCGTTGATCTCAGTTGTACAATAGCCATGATTGTCTTCCTCCTGTCGGTCGTTCATTATCAGCAAAACCTAACTTAAAGCTTAGTCGTCACTTCGGTGAAGTTTTGGACTTCCGGCCGCTGTTATGGTTGGATTTCCTGATTTAGACCGCCAATGGCGGTAGAAATCCAACCATAAAGGCGGTCGCTATCGCTCCTACAGTTCCAAAATTCCCCTTCGATCCTTTTCACTTTTAGTTTAAATTTAAATTCAACCCCCACACTTCCTGCAAGGCCTCCCGGAACAAGGCATCAAGCTGCCCGTCCCTATTGTCCGTCTTAGCACTCAGGTATGCCGTCGCTGTCTTCTCCAGCTCTTGCAGCTGCTCCTCCAGATACTCGTTAATCGCACTCAGCCGCGGCTCCAGGTCCAGCTCCTCTCCCGACTTCTTCCGGGCCAGCAATTGCTGCACAGCCTGCCACAACTCCCCGTCCCTTGGAATCAGCCGGTCTACCAGCACTTCGAATGCCATCGGCGGCATCTCCCCGTACCGGTGAATCCACTCACAGGCCAGCACCGGTCGCAGCACGTAGAAATACTTTTTGCTCTTGACCTGCGCCCCTTGAAGGTAATCCCGGTAGTTGCCCTTGGCCATGTTCAAGTAATGGTACATACAGGATTTCGGCGAAAAGGTATACGGTGAGATCCCCCTAAGCTGCTCCGCTACACTGAATTTCTCAGCATACTGTATTGGAGATTGCAGCCACTCCAGCAGCGGCGGGTTGGATTTACGGAACAGCTTCAGCGCTTTGCGCAGATCCCAGCCGCTAATATCCAGCATATTGTTAATGGGACGCTCTATGACATCCCGCTGGTCAAAGATCGATAAATACCACTCCGGCTTATGCAGATAAATGAACCGCACATCATAATCGCTGTCCTGTGAGGGGAATCCCCACGCACGGCTGCCGGACTCACAGGCATAGAGGATCGTCACTTGCTCCTCTTGTTCAATCTGCTTCAATTGCTCATGAATGAGTGTATTGATAGGGTTCATGCCATCCCTCCGTTCCAAGTCGGCTTCGCTGGCCTTATCTTCCCTCATTTTGCCAAGGAGGAACAGGGTGAAAGTATGGCGGCAGACAAAAATCTTCCATTTCATGCAACTCTGGTGCTTAATAGAGGTATTAACTATTACAACTCATGAATGCGCTACAGGCTGGAGGTATACATATGGCCAAGGAAAGCTTCGATAAAGAAATCCAGTTTCTCCGTATGCTGTCACTAGCCGGGGGAGCTTACAGCAGGCAGCAATTCGCCGAGCGGCTCGGCATTTCCGTACATACCTATGACAAAACGCTGCGCAATCTCAAGGAGATGGTGACCGTCCTGCAGCAGGATCTGACTACAGAACAGGGCACCGAGCTATCTGAATGGCTCCGCTACAATTACTATGAATCGGCCGATCCGCTGCTCCTGTTCCTGTTCCGGGCGAAATCGCTGAAGGAGACGGAGAGCATCCGGCTGACGCTGCTGTTAACCGCACTTCAGAGCGAAGAACTGACGGCCAAGGAACTGCATGACGGCTGTTGTGACCAGATGCCCGCCGATTCACCGCTGCCGGACGAGAAGACCATCCGGGGAGACCTGAAATACCTGGAGGAGGTCGGCGTGATTGTAAGGGTGAATGAGAAGCGTCCCTACCGGTACAAGGCAGCCAACGAACTGCTGGACCAGCTTACGGATGACGAGCTGCTCGACCTGTTCGATTATGTAGATGTCATTGCCAATACGCAGATTCCTTCTGTCCAGGGTTACCTCCTGCGTGACACCTTGAAGAAGGCACTGCGGATAAGGGACATTCTCCCCGAAGCCACGGAGACCCACCGGTACAAATATCATTACCATTCACGGATTCTGGATGAGGCTCATCTCTATACGATCCACGGGGCGATCCAGCAGCGGCGGAGAATCAAATTCCTCTATCTGTCGCCCAAAAAAGGCATGAACTACACCTCCCAGAACACCAATCCCCTCTTCGAGCGGGAATCGGCAGGGATTACGGACAGTCTGCTTCCGCTGCGTGTCGTCTACGATCATCAGTATGGGCGCTGGTATCTGATCGGCTATCACAGCCGGACCGGGATTAAGAAATTACGGATGGACGGCCTGACCCAGGTTGAAGAGGGCGAGCCTGTAGAAGAAGAGGAGTTTGCGCAGAGACTTCAGCAATTAGAGGCTCAGTTGGAGTATAGCTGGGTAACAGATACCAACCGTGCGGTGAAGGTCGCCGTCCGATTCTATAACCCCAGCCGGTCCGGCGCCAACTTCATCCGGGAGCGGGTCGAGGCGCAGGGGCAGTGGGGAACCATTACGGAGGAGTCCGATACGACCTTCCTGTACGAGATTACGGTGAATGAGATCTTTGAGATCAAGCCGTGGCTGCGGAGCTTCGGCTCCAGCTGCGAGATTCTGGAGCCCCGCTGGCTGCGCAAGCAGTTCATGGAGGAATGGAAGGAGATTAAGAGCTACTATGAATCCCTTTGAGAAAATATTCAACTTCCAGATCATCTCCCGCCTGGAAGAGACCGGCTCCCTGGCGTTAACCTCACAGGAGCGCTCCTGGCTGAAGACGATGCTGGGGCATCCGGCGGCGGCTGAAGCTTTTTCAACCGAAACCTTACGTAAAATGAATTCCCTGCTGGAAGCCGAAGCTTCTATTGAAGTAGGAGAGATTATCATCGAGAAGGCCCGCAGCAAGGAGCGTCAGGTCTATCATCCGCTGCTCCGCCCCCTGCGCCGCATCATCATGCAGAATCAGGGAATTCAGCTCACGTATGCGATCAAGCATGGCGGGGAACGAACCGACCCATCCGGCTTCCCCCACAAGCTGGAGTACAATATGTATAAGCGGGAGTGGTACTTACAGTGGTACAGCACCCGGCAGCGCTCACTCATGTCCACGAAGCTGCGGAACATTGTGTCTGCCGATTCCTCTCCCATCCCCGCCCACCGGATAGATGGCCTCAAGGCACGTATCGCCCGACTCCTAGACGGTCTGAGGGAATCCGCCTGCATTCAGGTCATTCCCGTCTACAATGCCGAGCTGTCGCGGATCTTGTCCACCTTCTCCTGCTTCGATAAGTCAGTGGCCTTCGATGAAGCTACGGGGATCTACCACATCACCGTCCACTACATGAGGGACGACAGCGAGTTCCTGCTCTCCCGCATCCGCTTCCTGGGTCTGCGCGTGAAGATCACCCAGGGCGAGCAGCTGAAGCAGCGTATGCTGAAGTCTGCGGAGATGGCGGTGGGAAGGTATGGGGAGATGGAAGAGTGAGGTCTTTCGATAGGTCGTTATCATTTAAACATGGTGCTCATCGGCCAGCACTTCAATCATCATCATCGTTCCGGCCTTGAACCCGGACACAAATGCAGCCGTCATATCCATTCCCTGCACTTTGGAATACAGTTCCAATAAAGACTCCAGTTCCTCGAACTCGCCCGAGGACAGTTTCTGTCTCCAAGCCTCAAGAGATTCAGTAATCTGCTTGTTAAGCGGGCGGTAATGAGGGTCTTTGGAGATCATATCTTCACCGGGGAATAAACTGCCATGATATAGCGATTCAAGAATATTCGGCATTGGGGCCTCCTTTCTAATATACAAAAAAAATTCGAACTGAAAATGCTCATTTTACGCATAAGCGTACCGAATACAAGGCAATTATACGATACGCTTATACGTAAAGTCAATAAAATATTCAGGATGAGTGAGGGATTACTATGGGAAAAAGAATAGTGGTAAACATAGCTGATTTAGCTAAAAAGCATAAGATTTCGATGCGGGAGTTGTCTAGACTATCGCATGTCCGCCATGCTGCATTAAGCGAACTGGCCAATGGAAAACGAGAAAGTATTAATTTTAGCCATATCATTAGAATTGCAGAGGCTTTAAATATTCAGGATATACGGGAGATTATTGATTTGGTTGATAGTAAAGAGAACGATTGATATGAAGATTATTGTACAAGCGGAACAGCTATTTTCATATGGCATGAATATTAAATTTGATTTAGGTGGCATGTAAGGCTATAATACGTTTAAACAATTAAACATTATAACGGAGTGAGCCATGAGCGAGCCGATAGGTAATCAACAAGTCATTGATATTTTCGAGAATCTAAGCCCTTATCTTCAAGGTCTGGGAGATCCCGTTCGCCAGCGAATCATATCGCTGCTCATTGACCGAGACAGCATGAACGTATCACAGATTGCAGAGCATGTTCCCATGTCACGCCCTACAGTCTCTCATCACCTGAAAATATTGCGCCAATCCGGGCTGCTGTCGGTTCAGAAAAAAGGGACTGAGATGTATTACAAACTGGAGTTCAACGATGCTATTGAATTGCTCAAACAGCTCGTTCATCTCGTAGAAGTGGAATGTCAGAGCTAGCGCACGCCGCGCTGGTGAACCGCATTCCTTTTCTTCACACTATTATGTTCAATAGTTTAAACATATAAGTACATAAACCTATAAACGGAGGTTAACAAATGAATAGAAAAAAGGTTCTCATCGCTGGAGGCTATGGTGCTGTAGGGGTACAGATTGCCCGCATTTTGCATGACAGGCACCCTGATCTGGAGTTAGTGCTTGGCGGTCGTTCTGCTGGCAAAGCAGCTCCTTTCCCATCGGACCGGGTGCACACGGTTGTTGTTGATACCCAGGCAGTCGATCCGCTGATTCACGCAGGAGAAAATATAACTTTAATCATTAATGCGGTGAACGATCTGGAAGACCGACTACTGGTAGCAGCAGTACGAAGAAAAATTCCACTCATTGATGTCACACGCTGGACAGAAGTTTTTCAGCAAGCGATCCGCACAATAGATCAGGAAGAGCTTCATGCCCCCGTGATTCTCTCTTCCGGATGGATGGCGGGAACGGCCTCCCTGTTTGCAATGATGCTCTCGAAATCGCTTCAGAACGTTGAAGTTAACATCCATGCCTTATACTCCCTGCGGGATAAGGCCGGCCCGGATTCAGCAGCCTTCATGGACCGGATGAGCATTCCTTTTCATATCACTCAATCCAATACGAGCCGGCTTGTCTATCCCATGACTGACCCGGTTAAAATACAGTTTCCAAATGGATACGCGACGCACTGTTACAGACTGGATACTCCTGATCATGTCACCTTGCCTCGTACCCATTATATCGATTCTGCCAGCTTTCGCATCTCCTTCGATCATAAGGTTTCCACTTATGCACTCGCAGGACTGGTCAAAACCGGAATATGGAAGATGATTAGTGGGGATCGATTCAAGCCTTTCAGACGGAAATTATTGTACAATCCGGGAACCGGGAGCGCTCATCACCTGGTGATTCTATTGAAAGGCATGGATGCGAAGCGTAACGTAGTGGAACGCAGGATGACTGTCTCCGATCCACTCGGTCAGACCCATATGACTGCGCTTGGCGCTGCGGTGCAGGCCGAAAATTTACTGCTGATGATGTCTACGGATGAGCCGATGGCTCCAGGCATTTATTATCCTGAGCACTTGTTCGATCACCGCATGGACATGGATGCAGTCACTCACTTTTTCACACAATACGGTGTTCAAGTATCTTATTCCTGATCCAGCACTATACTACCAATACGCCGCCAGAAAGAACGGTCATGATTCATGCGGTGAATATGGTACAGTTCATGAATCATGACACAATCCATCACTTCCAGTGACGCCATGACCAAGCGATAATGGAGTTAGGAGTTATATTATTCCACCACCAAATAATACAAATTAGCAGTACTATCCTTCGTAATCGTATGCGCGCCCGCCGCAAGGGAGATAGTGGCCACGCCGTTCGTTATGGGATAGCTTGTCCCATCCACCTTAATCTTGGTCCCCTCAGAGTTGAAGACCAGTGTTAGCGTCGAGGCTTGGGCTGCGTTGAACTGTATACTGGTGGCGCTCTCGATCTTCAGGCATTGCGTTAAGGTCAGTCCGTTATAGGTGACCGTTCCCTTGCTGGTGGAGAGATTGCCTTGAATGGTGAAGAAGCTGCTCGACGTACCAGATACGGTGAAATTGTGCACCGCCGCTCCCGGGGCAGGCGTCGCTGTTGGCACTGGAGTCACTGTCGGCACTGGCGTCGCCGATGGAGCCGGGGTCGGTCCTACGGGGCCGGAATTGCCTCCCACAGATACCAGCCCCGAGGTATAGCTGCGGATGGCAGACATTAACGGCGCATTGAGGGCATAGGATGCGTCGTCCACGGAGTTGTTGAACGTCCAACTGAAATCGCCGCCCCCTTGGCGTCCGGCTCCCGCTGTAACTTTCTGTTGTACTACGCTTACGTTATCGACAGCTGCTACGCTGACACCTGTATCGACCAGCGTATCGAAGTTGTTGTATGCTGTTCCGCCGACAAGTGCTTTGTACGAGCCGGGAACGGCTTCGCTTCTCGATGAGGCCAGGTAAGCATCGTGTGAAGCTGCGTTTGCCGGAGCTGTTCCGGTATTCGAGTTCGCATAGATCAGACTTGCCGCACCCGTGATACTGTTATTGAAGGCTTTGATCATCCCGCCGTTCTCCCCGGAGAACGTGCCTTCGCCCAGAGCATCTGTGCCTTGCAGGGAGCTTAGCATCGGGTTCTTGGTATTCCTGAACACATTTCCTTCCACGAAGGCCGAAGCGCCGGTAGTTACGCCGACACCGTATTTTGAGACGCCATCATAGAAGTTATTATACACATGCACCGAAGCCACTCTGATCCGCGGGTGACGGGAGTCGGAGTGGTCGAACCAGTTATGATGGAAGGTCACGAAGAATTCTGCAGACTCGCTAAGTCCGACCAGAGCTGCTTTGCCGGAATCGAAGTAATGGTTGTACGAAATGGTGATATAGGTGGAGCCCTTCTTGAGGTCGGTGGAACCGTCGCCCTTGGCCTGGTCCGCATCACTCCCCGCTGATCCATAGAAAATATCGTTATTATGCACCCACACATTCGCGTTGCCTGTATCCATGGAAATGCCGTCATCCGGGAATAACATCACGCCCAGGTTCCTTACCTCTACATTTCCGGTATACCTGAGCAGCATTCCCCAGCCGTAGGCAGTCGCATCTTTCCCTATTCCTTCGAGGGTAATGTTCATTTCCGTATAATTGGTTTTGCCTTTGAGCTCAAGATACCCGCTGCTGTTCAACTGTCCGCTCAGATCAGCAGCCTTCACTTGTCCGATGAACCGGATGGCAAGCGGGGTGGTATCATAGCCTTTTTGCCGAAGAGTAAGAATGCCGCCAAGACCTACCCCCGTCTGCACCGTACCCGAGCTGCTGACCACTACGGGAAGCGTTACAGTCTGTGCATTCTGAGAGGTGACATACAGCACCTGCGCCCCGCTCTTCAGCGTTCCATTGTCAGTATAAGCGCCGGAGCCTGTACCATATGGAGATTGGGCTGAAAAAGCAAACCCGGACCGGTCATACGGCGCGGCGGCCAGCGTACCCGTCACTGCACTTGCCGTTCCCCCGCCTGACAGCACGGCTTCCACCTTCATAACATAGCTTCCGGCCGCAAGGCCTACGGCATCTGCTCTCCAATAAGAGGCATATTTGCGGATCAGTTCATTATGAAGCTGCTGATACTGGGAATCTGCGGCGCTTGCCGCTTTGATGAATACCTTATATCCCGATGCATTACTGACAGGTGACCACTCCACGTAGGCAGCTTCATTTCCGCCTCCACTGCCTGTTACCGTAAGCCCCGCAGCATGTACTACTGCAGTCCCCCACCCGCTGAATAACAGAGTGAGTCCAAGAGAAAACAACAATCCTATACTGGTTACCTTCGCAACGATTCTATTCATTGATTTGCCTCCCGATTTAAATTTGTTGCAGAATACAGTTGTAACCGCTTGCAATAACCTGTGGAATTTCGGTGTCTGCCCTCCTCTTGTACCGGGTGATCCGAACCCTTGAAGTAGACGGAAATAAACCTGTCGGATACCCCGAGCATAGCAGAAGCCGAATTAGTGCTGAAACAATCATTTGCTCATATCACCTCCGATTATGCGCTATTATGAGAAAATGATTATTTTGCAGCGAAATGATACCTGCATACAAAAAGACACCCGTCCGGGGTGCCTTGAACTGACGCTTCTTCATCAATAATGGAAAGCTCACTGAAACTTCGTATTGACGCGGATCTGGCCGCTTTTACTTTTGACCGCAGCCTTCTCCGGCTCTGGGTTCAAGCTCTGGCCGATGTCGGTAGCGTTCTTCTTGAAGGTCTCGGTCACCGTCTGAATAACTTCCCCTACATTGTGTGCCGATTCAAAGATCGGATCGATGGTCTTGATCTTCCCCTTCACATCCCGGGTGACCTGATTCGCCGTGTGAATGAGCTGAGTCGCCTCTCCCGTTAATCCATGAATCGCATTCCTCACCTCGCCCAGCGTCCTGTTAGTCTCGCCGAGTGTGGTCATTCCCTTGCGCAGCGTAAGGATGACAAATGCAACCAGACAGACAAAAGCAACCGCAGCCAAAGCAACACTAAGCTGAATTAACATATGCAACGCCTCCTGTAGTACCACTCTATGTCCAACTTACAGACATCATTCCTGCATGTTGCGGCTACAGCCCGCTTTTGCCACCTTTGAAGGATGATAATTTGTCAATTAGCTTGTCCTTATAGATTAATCCGAAGATAAAGGCCAGGACGGAGATAGCGGAGATGACGATGGTGGGTCCATAATTCTTGTGGTAGATATTAGCCCCAATGCTTACGGAGGCCAGCAGCCACGGAAATCTGGCGATGAGCAGGATCATAAAGAATCTTAGGGGCTTCATCGTCGTCAAACCCGCTGCATAGATGAACATATCCTTGGGAAGTCCGGGAATGATAAAGATAATGAACAGGAAAACCGAGAATTTGTTATTATCCATCATTCCTCTCATCCACTTGAACTTCTCCCTCTGCAGCAAGCTATCAATGAAAGACCCGCCCAGGAATCTGGTGAAGTAAAAGGCGATCATCGCCCCCAGCAGCATTCCCCCGGTCACGAAGACCGCCCCTAACGTGGTGCCATAGATGTATCCCCCGGCAATTTGAACGACCTCCCCCGGTATCGGGGCGATTACCGTCTGGAGAATCTGGAAGAGCACCAGCATAACCGGCCCTAACTTCCCCGTAGAGAGGATATAATCGCGGAAGCCGTCCAGCGACATCGTCAGGCGCAGGAGCTCCGGCAGGTATCTGATGAATACTATAATTGTCACAAGGCCCGCAGAGGCGATGAGAACCTTGCTGACCCGATTTTTTTGTAATAACCAATCCATTTACGAATCCCCCTCTTCACTGGCTTATGATAGTACCAGCTTAGGTGAATATTCTTAAGATCCGGGCATGAACTTCCTTAAGAATTCTTAAGTCGCCTGGCCGCCTGTGGTTTAAGAGCTACCTACAATCTATAATGGAAGCACAGTGAGCGCTCAGGAAGGGAGGGGGATGAATGATGAATGCTGCCAAGACCATACTTATAGCCGACGACAACCACGAGATCCGGGAGATTGTCCGGGTGCTGCTGGAGAGCGAGCACTATCATGTTATAGAGGCTGTTGACGGTGAAGACGCTGTGCTTAAAGTAGACGATACCATCGACCTGATTATCCTGGATATCATGATGCCCCGGAAGTCGGGAATTAAGGCCTGCGTGGAGATTCGTGAGCTGACCAGCGCGCCTATCTTATTTTTGACGGCTAAGACCCAGGATTCTGACAAAACCTTGGCCTTCTCGGCCGGAAGTGACGACTACCTGTCCAAGCCCTTCTCCTACACCGAACTGGTGTCGCGGGTGAAAGCCTTACTTAGGCGGTATTATGTCTACAAAGGCAAGGAGGATACCTCCGCCCCCTCAGATGTGATTACCTTCAACGGGCTAAGCATTAATCCTGCTGTCAACGAGGTAATGATGAACGGGAAGGAGCTGACCCTAACCGAAATTGAGTACAAGCTGCTGGCGCTGATGTCCATTAACCGCAATAAAATTTTCTCGGCACAGAATCTGTATGAGAGTGTGTGGGGCGAGCCTTACTTCTACAGTTGCAACAATACGGTAATGGTTCATATCCGCAACCTGCGGATGAAGCTGGAGAAGGACCCGCAGAATCCCAAGTTCATCAAAACCGTCTGGGGAAAGGGGTACCGGATTGAATAACAAGCTGCGGTGGAGCAGGCTGAAACTGAAATTAATCCTGTGCCTGATCGGTTCTTTCATAGCCTCTGCCATGCTGTTCCTGCTGCTGCAGTCCACAGGCGAAGATCTGCTGGAGCATTACCGGACCAGAAGCTCGTTCATCAACAAGCAAGAAGAGCAAGCCCTTCCGGCACTCCAGGAATATATCTCTGGGCAGCATCTTGCGCTTAAGGATGACGCAAAAATAGCTGAATGGGTCAGGAAAACCAAGTACGTAAATCTCTATCTCTATAAGGACAACCAATTTCTCTACTCTACAGACGGGTACACCATCAAGACCGAGAATACAAGGTTTCTACCGGACCCTAGCATTTTCAGCAAATCCCAATATTCTACGGTTACCTTTGCGGATACGACTGCGAAGGTCTATATGGAGTATTTTTTTGAATACAAGTACTACAACCTCATTACGATTCTGGGTGTGATTCTGTCGTTCTTATTCTTCATCGTCCTGGTCCTGTTCTTCATCAACAAGAAGACCTCTTACATTGGCGTGCTGGAGAAGGAAATTAAAATTCTGGAGGGCGGGAATCTGGATTATCCGATTACACTGAAGGGGAAGGATGAGCTATCGTCTCTGGCCCAGAGCATTAATGAGATGAGAAAATCGTTCATCGAGCGCCTGGAGAGCGAGGAGCAGGCCAGATTGGCCAACAGCGAGCTGGTCACCGCCATGTCCCACGATCTGCGGACACCGCTCACCGCATTGGTCGGCTACCTGGACATCATCGAATACAAGAAATATCAGGATCAGGAAGCGTTAGCGAAATACATTCATAACAGCAGGGAAAAAGCCTATCAGATCAAGCATCTGTCCGACAAACTATTCGAATATTTCACCGTGTACAACACAGAGGAGAATGACTTGGAGTTCGAGTCCTACGATGGGATTCAGCTCATGGATCAGTTAATCGATGAGCAGTCGATGTTGCTGGAGAATCACGGCTTCCAGGTAGCCTGGGAGCCGTCCCCTGTCCCTTTCCGCGTGGATCTTCACCTAATCTCCTTCAGGCGGGTAT
Source organism: Paenibacillus sp. FSL H3-0333 (assembly GCF_038002805.1). NCBI lineage: Bacteria > Bacillati > Bacillota > Bacilli > Caryophanales > Paenibacillaceae > Paenibacillus > Paenibacillus sp. FSL H3-0333. The sequence goes on from NZ_JBBODG010000001.1 coordinate 348,300, forward strand.
TTGACAACCTTTTCTCCAACATTACGAAGTATGCCGATACGTCTGCTCCCGTCACGATTGCGTATAGGATTGAAGACCGCTGGCTGTTGATAGATATCACGAATGTTATACAAACGGAGGCCCATGAGGTCCATAGCACCGGGATCGGCCTCAAGACCTGCCACAAAATCATCAGCCAGCATAAGGGCGAAATCACATTCACAAGCAATGGGGACACGTATTCCGTCCACATCCGTTTGCCGGTAAATAACACGCTCACTTCATTTAGGGAGGATCATCATGCAAAAATTCACTACCGACCGATTAATCATCAGAAACTTCCGGGAGACGGATGCACCGGGGATGCTGGAGTACTTAACGAATCCGCGGGTGAACTGCTTCCTGAGCGAACGCCTCTCCACGTTAGAAGAAGCCATCGCCACCGCAATTGAACGAAGTCAGGACGACTCCCATCTGGCCGTCACTCTGAAGGAGACCGGGGCGATTATTGGCGATTTGTTCTGCATGAAAGAGGAGCCCGATACCTATAGCGTAGGCTGGCACTTCAACCCGGCCTACGAGGGCGTCGGCTATGCCAGCGAAAGCGCCCGCGCGCTGCTGCGCTACCTTTTCCTGGAGCAGGAAGCCAGACGCATCTACGCCTACGTCGAGGACGACAACTTCAGATCGCAGAAGCTCTGCGAGAAGCTGGGCATGCGCCGGGAGGGCTGCTTCATGGAATTCATCTCCTTCACCACGAACGAAGACGGAACGCCGAAGTACGAGAATACCCAGCAGTTTGCGATTTTGAAGCGGGAGTGGTTGGGGCAGGGGAAGGTTTAATCCGTGTAGCCAATGAAGAGCCAGGGAGCAGGACATACCTTCATACCTGTTCCTTGGCATGCTCAACGCTGCTATTTTAATGAGTAATTCCTTCCCCTACCCTCAACTTCATCCTTATACCCCAACAACATACGTGCTAACGTGTTAGGATACTCCATTAGCTTACGATATTCCATTGCAGATAGATTAGGGTTCCTTAACATAACCGCCTGAAGCTTGGCTATTTCTGAAACATCATAACGAGTTTTGTGTACCATAAATTGAGATACGTAATTACCTACAGACAATTCAGACAAGTTCTCATTGCCGTTCCATGAATAGAGCTTAATCTGCTTTATAAATCGCTCGATATTATCACCTTCTGATAAAAAACGATACACTAAATCACTCTTTATCAGAGTTGTGTTTGAATCTGCCATGTAGCTTTTTTCCATCAAAAACACTACAATTCCCATGAATGTATCAATGATTTGCAGGGGAATGGACTCATGGGACTCTTCTGACTTAACCGATGAAATTTTGTACTTTTTGCTCCGATAAACTGAATGAGCGTTCATTTGTTCTTTAATTTTTGTAGGAAGTCCAAGAGCGTCGTATTCATCGTTGCGATCAATTTTTATGTTAACATCCACCTGACCCTGCAAGTGCCGCGTTACCCCGTAGAACAGCCTCTCGGGAATTTTGATATAAAAAAGGTTCCGTAGCTCCTTCATTGTCAGGTTTAGTTGTCTAGCTATACTATGCGCTTCTGTGTTGCTAACAATCAGAATATTAATATTAACATCCTGATTGATAATATAATGAAGAGCCTTAAAATATTTCTTTAAATACTGATCATGATTGTATTCCCTGAAATGGAGCTCGCTCTTAGTTCCAAGCTCATCATATATACGTTGTACCGAATGTCCTATTTCAGACATGGTCTGCTCACTACCACCATACGCACCGTAATATGAATTTGCTTTTCCCGGCTGGTCAATTTTATTTGCTTCATCGAAATAGATATTATAGATCATTGTACACATCCTAAATAACCAAAATGATAACGTATAACTTGACTTTCGCACACATACATAATATCATGAATACACAGAAATAATACGGATGGATACAGTCTTCTCCGCTTCTTTAGTGGAGCTGACTATATCCTGAAAAGACCCTTCTCCGCTTCGTTAGCAGAGTTGGGTTTTTTATTTTCCTGGACCACAAACTACAGGAGATGATGTAGCGCCATTCGCCCGGCAACCGTGGGAGGTGGCTGCCGACTATCGGGACAGCGGTCTTTTTAAATTCTCCGGTATGGGGATATGCTTTATGGACTCTAACGGATGATACAACAACATCCAGGGTCCCGAGAAACGCATAACTCCCTTGATTTTCTGGCGGTAGACGGGTGTATAACAATGAATCGGACACTTCGCACAAGCGGTTTTCTCTTCACCGAATTTGCAGCGGGAGAGTCTTTTCATGACATACTCATTTAAATTCCGGCATTCCTCACAGAGCTCCTTCTTATGATGTTTTTTCTTGCAATAGATACGGATCATTTTTGAAGCAATAACCTTTTCTTTGCGGATTATAGGGCCATCGTTCAATGGCTGTTCAGCTTCTCTGCTCATCTAAAGAGGCCTCCTTGGCTTAGTCGAACTTATTCATTTAAATCTTTGAAATGAAAATGCTCATGATGGATCACATCCATTCCAACCAGCTCTCCGCTCTTCTTATGGTAATACGGAAACATCCGGTTAATCGGCAGCCTTAGAAGCTGATAGTTCTTATCCTTAGGCAGCTTGTCTATTTCTTCGACAGCCCTGTCGTGTACTGTAAATGTTCCAATTGGATAAAAGTCAGGAAATCCGCTAGTCTGCTCAGCAACAAAAATAACCCAGATATATTCATCAGCCATTGGGACACCTTACCTCTATTGTTCCTCAGAATATTTTGTCAAAATATTAGAGATCATTTCTAATGAATGTACGCCTTTGGCAATGTCTACAACAAATTCTACTGCAAACCCCCGCTGCATTCTTAGATGGTACCCGTTCAGAATCAAAAATGATTTCGTGACCAGATAGGCTGTACGTTTATTGCCATTATGAAAGCAATGGTTTTTGACCAGCGATTCCAGCAATGCGGCTGCCTTATCAAATATAGAGGGATAAGCATCCTCGCCAAAAATACTTTGTTGCGGTCTATGTACCGCAGATTCCAGCAGGCCGTGATCCTTCACTCCTGCCTGATCTGCGTCATTCATTCTTTTCATCATGAAGTGGTGTGCGGTAATAACCTCTTCCTTGGTAAGAAAGGTATCCATATCAACGATCCCTTAGATCTTCAAGAATGCCCTGATCCTCTTCAAACACATCGAAGAACGCCTCCAGCACCTCAGGCCGGATCTGTTCATTCAACAGAGCCGCGCGGCTTTTCCTGAACACCACTTCTCCACGTTCATTTTCAATAAACTCGATTTCATCTCCCTGCGAGATATTCAATTTATCCGCCAGAGCTTTTGGCAAGCTCACGCCCAAGCTATTCCCCATTCGCCCAATCTTTCGGGAATAACGGGTCACCTTCGATTGCTCCTTCGTCACTTTGATCACACCATTCATTTTATTCTTTCCTCCTATAGTATGATCTCTCTACATTAAGTTATAACTTGTAATAGTAATAAAAGTTATAACATATGTACATTTTAGCAGAATGATATGGAAAAGAACATATTCCCAGATGGTCTTTCTGATTGCACGAGATGTAACAGCTAGTGGAATACTTTTTTCAGATAAAACATCTGCCAAAATAAAAAGACCACCCTAAGAAGGCGATCTCAATGAGTGTATGATTCTAAAGCTCCCTTAGCCCACACAGGAATCTCATCTCGGCAAAAGCTAATCTGTGAGCGTTTAATTTCCGCCACAACTTCAGGTTCACCGGTGTTATCGATTATGGTGACTTCATCAGAAATCTCCAAAGCAGGCTTAAGATTACTCAAAGATTGGCCATATCTGTAGCGGATATCTTCTTCAGCAATCCAGTGTCCTCCCTGTTCCACTCTTGAAGCTACCCGGTCAATATGCTCTGCACTTCTGGGATCTTCCGGGTTAATTCTTTTGGCAATCTGGTCAGGATCAATAATGGTTCCAACATAATCCTTCATCTGAAAACTGATTGTGCTTTTCCCGGCTCCATTAGTGCCAGCAAAAACTGTCATTACAGATTCCGTCTCAATCATGACTAACAAGCTCAGTCCGATTTCCAGCTACATCGTAAGTAATCTCAAATTTTTGCCCAGTGGCATCTTCACGTATCCTTTTACCGTCTTTTATATAATAGATGGAGGCTCCAGCCTTTTTGGCCTCTGCGACCGCATGCCGATTAGCCTTTTTTAATAACCGTTTCAATTCTTCTCTTTGGGGCAGCATCAGGACAGCACCTCGCTCGGATTTTGAATTCATTTTATAATATTATAGCACAATCCTTATGGTTAAATAATTCACTTGACTACAGATAGAATTTTACCAGACTTACTGTGCCGGAGCCTAGATTTACCCTCGCTTGAAGACCCGTAACTGCCCAGTGTAATTCCGAACTGCTTCATAAAAGCACGACTGTAGGTTTCTTGTGATTCAAAGCCATACTCCATGGCAATCTCAATGATTTGCATGGACATATGAAGAATTAGGGAGCCATTAATTTTAAATTCTGGTTTGCTTTCTATTCTCACCTTTACCATGCGATCTTTTGGAGTCTGAAAATCCAAAAAAAGACACCCCTAAAGATGTCTTCATTAGTACTGTATTGTCAGCGCCCCTCTAACCCTTACATGGTGTGGGCACGCCGGTCCGCAAGCGCCATCGCGGCGACATATCCGGAGCTCCAGGCCCATTGCAGGTTATAGCCGCCGCAATCGCCGTCCACATCCATCACCTCACCGGCCAAATAGAGCCCCGGCACCAGCTTAGATTCGAGCGTTCCTTCGACTAGCTCCGTCGTATCGATGCCACCGGCTGTGGTCTGTGCGTTCGTGAAGCTGTTGGTATCGGTGATTTTAAATTCCCAACGCTTCAATAGTTTATAGAATATTTTCTTGGTTTTCCAGGATAGATCCTGACACAGCAGATGCAGCTGTTGATCAATTCCAGCCTCCTTCAGCAGCACGGGAATCAGCTTCTTGCTGACGATGCCCACGAAGGAATCGGCAACGGTCCGGTGTCCGAAGATCCCCCAGTGGATCTCCAGAAAATCAATTAACTCTTCCTCCGTGCGCTCCGGCATCAAATCAACCGACAGGGTCACGGATTCTCCTATACCGAGATTATACGCAGCCTTTCTGCTTAACTGAAGGATGGGCGGGCCCGAGATCCCATAGTCTGTAAAAAGAATCTCCCCGGACTCCGTGCGGATAACCTCATTGTTCACGATCACATGGGCCTCTCCCTCAAATTTGATGCCCGACAGTTCCTTTAAATACGGATAATCCAGCTTCAATTGCACAATGCCTGGCACCGGGTGGATCATGGTGTGTCCCAGACGCTGGACAAGTGTATAACCGGAACCGTCTGTTCCTGTTTTGGGAGCGGTAAGGCCGCCGGTACATAGAAAAAGGTAGTCGCTGGTATACACAACCTGTTCCTCTGTCTCGGTCTGGCAGGTTATCGCGAACCGCGGATGTCCCGCCGAAGCGGTCACATCCAATACTTTATGTTTATAATATACGGGGACATTCCGGTCCTCCAGGGCCAGCTTAAACACCCCCGGCACCGAAGCCGCCTGCAGCGACATCGGATACATCCGGCCATTCTCCAAGCTCATAAAAGGAAGCCCGAGCGAGGAGAAAAATTCGATCGTCTGGCGGACACCGAATTGCCGCAGTACATGTATTGGGAATCCTGCCTGATTGCTATGATACTTCACTGATAAAGCAGCTGCTTCATCTGTACCAGTGGCGGTGGATTGGTTCGTAATGTTGCAACGCCCGTTACCTGTCGTTATTATTTTCTTCCCGAGCCGGTCATTGCTTTCAATAATGGCTGTATCAATACCTTGATCCCTCGCTGTAACTGCAGCCATTAGACCTGCAGCACCCCCACCGATAATGAACAGCTCGTGGTGCCTAGAAGTCTGATCCTTATACATGTTAATTGATGCATCCCTTTTCCTAATAAATTTATTGAATGGACTTAGCTATCGCCATGGCGGCCACATATCCGGAACTCCAGGCCCATTGCAGGTTATAGCCGCCGAAATCTCCGTCCACATCCATTACCTCGCCCGCCAGATACAGCCCGGGCACCAGCTTGGATTCCAGCGTTCCCCGGGTGAGCTCCGACGTATCAATGCCGCCGGCTGTCACCTGCGCATTCGTAAAGCCATTGGTATCCGTCACTTTAAATTCCCAACGCTTCAAGAGCCTATAAAAGTTCTCTTTAGTTTTCTGCGGCAGATTCTGGCAAAGAAGCTGTGGCTGTTGATCTAAGCCCGTCTCCTTAAGCAGGACCGTAACAAGCTTCTTGTTGAAGATACCCACGAGGGAATCCGCCACGGTCCGGTGCCCAAAGGTCTCCCAGAGCTTTTCTAAAAAATCAACTAACTCTTCCTCTGTGCGGCCCGGCGTCAGATCCACCGACAATTTCACCTGTTCTCCTCTTGCCAAATGATACGCAGCCTTCCTGCTTAGCTGGAGGATGGGCGGACCGGTAATCCCATAGTCTGTGAAGGCCATCTCACCCTGTTCACTGCCGATGACTTTACCCTTTACAATGATATGAGCTTGTCCCTGAGATTTGATACTGGACAGTGCCCTCATATTCGGATATTGCAGCTTCAATTGCACAATGGCCGGAAAAGGCTCAATCAGGGTGTGCCCCAGACGTTCGGCAAGGGTATAACCCGGAGGTTCTTTGCCTGCATTTGGACCGGTGTTGCCACCCGTAGACAGAAGCAGATAGTCGCTAGTATACACAACCTCTTCCTCTGTCTCGGTTAGGCATTTTATCGTAAAGCGAGGATGATCTGCCGAAGCAGTAACATCCACCACTTTATTCTTAAGGTATACGGGAACATTCCGATCCTCTAGCGCCAGCTGGAAAATATCAAGTACCGCCGCTGCCTGCAGCGACATCGGATACATCAAGCCCCCCTTGAGTCTTGTCAGCGGAAGCCCAAGAAAGGAGAAAAAATCAATCGTCTGGCCGACGCCATATTGCTGCACTACCGCAAGCGGAAATTCGGGTTGATTACTGTGATACTTGCGCGATAATGCGGCTGCTTCATCCGTATCTGTCACAGTGGATTCATTCGTAATGTTGCAGCGGCCATCGCCGGTCATTAAGATCTTCTTGCCAATCCGGTCGTTACTCTCCAGAATGGCAGTATCGATCCCCATATCACTCGCAGTAACAGCGGCCATTAGTCCGGCAGCACCTGCGCCGATAATAAAGAGCTTGTGGTGCATAGAAGTCTGATTCTCATACATGGTTGGTCAATGCATCCTTTATCCAATTTTCTCTAAGCACAAAAACACTTTATTAAATTATAGCATAAGTGTACTGGTTGTCATTGATCTCCTTATGATCATAGCCGTTTACATGCCCAAAAATACAAAACAGCGATTCCCTATTAACAGGAGAATCGCTGCTTTGCTGTGTTCTAACGTATAACGATGAAAGGTTGGCTATACTTACTTAGCTTCCAGCATCCGCAACAGAACCGTAACGGTCTCTGCCCGCGTTGCGGCAGCTTTCGGGAAGAAGCTGTTGTTGCCTTTGCCTTGCATCAGTCCTGACTTCTTCATCTCGGCCGCCGCTCCAACCGCCCAGGCGGGGATGTCGCGGTCATCCGTGAATCCTGCGGAGCGGGCAACAGGAGCGAGATGCAACGCTCTAGCCAGCATAACGGCCATTTCCGCTCTGGTCATAGGCGCATCCGGGCGGAAGTTGCTGTTGTTATCGCCCTGAATGATTCCCAGGGCTACTGCCTGAGCAACGGCTGTCTTGGCCCACGAACCGATTCGGTCACTGTCCTTGAAGGACAACGCTGCTTCTGTGTTCTGAAGCTTCAGCGCCTTCGCCAGCATCACCGTGAATTCGGCACGGGTCACGTTACGGTTAGGCTGGAACGAGCTGTTCGGATAACCTGTAATGATGCCTTGCTTAACAGCTTCAAGGATACTGGCTTCGGCCCAATGGCCCGCAATATCGGTGAGGGATGGACCAGCCACCGGAGGAGTAGCCGGGGTTTGCGGACTCTCGTCCGGCTTACTAGGCGTTCCAACAATAACTGGCGGGACTGGTACTGACGGAGTCACTGGCGCTTCGCCTCCTGGATCACCGCCATTTCCGCCGCTCGAACGCTCGTTTACCGAAACATTAATTCTGCCCGTAATGGACGGATACGCGCTGAGCACCGCCGTAATCGTCACTTCTCCAGGTGTGGACGGTGCTGTAAGGACCGTGCTGAACCGGCCATTGGCGTCCGTTACAGCATGAGCCGGCTCAAGGCTGCCCGAGGAAGCCGCGAGTGCAACCTCTACGCCGGAGACCGGAAGATTGTCACTACCCGAGACGATTCCTGTGATGGATACTTCATCTCCGGTCTTCACAGCAGACGGTGCTGCCTGTAGTTCAATAAGAGCAGGTACCGGTATCGCCTTACTAACCGAAACGGCAACCGTATTCGTCACGGAAGGATTGCCGGTCAGTACAGCCGTAATTGCGATATCCCCGGCTGCGGATGGTGCCGTAAACACCGTACTGAACCTTCCGTTCTCATCCGTTACGGCAAGTGCAGGCTCGAAACTACCCGAGGCTGCCATGAGACTAACCGCAGCACCGGCTAACGGAAGATCTTCACCGTCATAGACGGTTCCCGTAACGGACACTTTGCCTCCAGCGGATACGGAGGACGGTGTGGCCTGCAGTTCAATCCGGGCGGATACAGGCACAGCCTCTTCTTCAACGGATACGGTAACCGCCCCTGTCACGGATGGACTTGCCGGCAGTACGGCTGAGATGGATACCTTACCGGGAACCGATGCTGCAGTATAGATCGTACTGAACTTGCCGTACACATCTGTAGTTACTTTAGCAGGTTCAAGGCTGCCATCGGCTGCTATGAGTTCAACGTCTACACCGGACAACGGAAGATCACCGTCAGCGTAGACGGCCCCCGTAACGGATACTTTGCCTCCAGGCACCACCGAAGATGGCGCTGCCGCAAGCTCAACCCGGGCGGGGACGCGGGCTTCAGTCTCTGGTCCGAACACTTTGAATTCCCAGAGCGAGTATCCGTATTTGCTTGCTCTCTGAGTTCCGTACATCCGGACATATCTGGCATTCACTTGACCTACGGAGATCTCATCGATATCCCCGTCTCCACTGGACGTACTATATACTGTCTTCCAGTCCTCCATTGTATCGGAGACTTCAATCCGGTATTCCTTCCCATACGAGCTTTCCCAGTGCAGCATGACCTTAGCAATCGGCTGAATGGAGCCAAGATCGACATAAATCCACTGCGGATCGGCATAGTTGGACCCCCAGCGGGTCGTCAATGAGCCGTCTACCGCATTCCCCACTGATACATCGGCGGCTTTGGACGAGCTTGCAATCGCAGTCTGGCCTTCCGCAAGGTTGGGGACAACCGCTTCATACACGTTAAATTCAGCAAGCGAGTAGCCCTCTCCGGTTCCCTGCTGAACGCCCTGCATGCGGACGAATCTGGCACTGGTTTTACCGAACGAAATGTCATCGATTCCCCCATCTCCCATCGAGGTCGCATAAACGTCCTTCCAGGTGGCCGCATCATCGGATACTTGAATTTTATAGCCTTTGCCGTATGCCTGCTCCCAATGCAGTCTAACCTTATTAATCATATATTGATCCTGCAGATCAACGTAAATCCATTCATCGTCCGAAGCGTTAGAACTCCAGCTGGAGGTTCTGTAGAGATCGTTAGCATTGGAAGCAAATTGCTTGCCTACGCTGGAGGAAGCAGCCGCTCCTTTACTGTAAGCGAGATCATACCCTCTATCGTCGATAGAAGCTCCCTCGCTTAGCGTCTCACTCCGGCCGGTAAACGTATCTTTACCGAGTCTGTACGTGGTTGTAGTCTGGTCCCCGTTCCGGTTCAGCGTTACATTAACGGTAATCCCCGGCGTTTCGGGATTCGCTACCGAGATGCGGACAGGGTCCGCGGATTCATCAACGATCACCATCGACGGTTTATCTACGGTGACAGTCAGTCCTTCTCTTAGCGTCACCGTACCCGGCTGATAGAACAGCAACTCCGCAATGCCAAGCGAACGGTGCCGGACCGCTTGCACGGACGGGGTATTCGCGAGAATACTAATCGGGCTTGCTTCCGCGTAGCTGCCAACCTCTTCAGGGCTTTTACCTGGCAATACGATGTATTGATAGGAGGCATTGACCGGCTTCACGCCATGATCCAGCCACATCGAGAACACCGGCTTCGTGATCGGCTCCGTGGAGCTGCCGGTAACCACATCGGCCCATTTCCCGGTCTTTGTCTCCTTCTTGACTTGGAAATCCGTATTATCCGGGAAAACATACCCGGTCTGATCGTTATACGCCCAGCGTCCGTTCACCTGTGACGTTCCGTCTGCAACGGCTTTGCCGTCTACCAGCACATCACCGACAGCCAGACTCTGATTCAGCGTGGTATGGACTGGAGCAGCATTCGTTGAAGTGATGCCTGCGCCCAGCGCTACCATCTCATCATCGAAGAAAAAGTAGCCCTTTTTCCCGCTGGTACTCAGCTTGTTGAAATCAAACGCCGTGGCTCCGTAGCGCTCATTGGTTACGCCGCCTACAAAGGTCTTTGGGTTGTTGAAGTTATTCTCCTTCGTGAAAACGTAGGGAGCTGTTGTTCCCGGAACATGATTCCAGTCCATCAGCGGGTACACGGTTCTGTACTCATCCCCGGTTCTCTGGATAGCCGTGGCGCCTTGCGGGGTCCAGTAGAGCAGGTTGTATCCGCTTGGGTTAATGGTTCTCATTTCGCCGCCCTTGACCGTACTGGACGACATCTTGACCGTGATTCCATAATCCTTGCGCATATGAGAGGAGACCAGGGTCTGCCATTGCGTCATATTGTTCGCATCCAGTCCATTGCCCGAGACCGTGCCAATACCCCGGATGTTATTCAGGAAAACAGCGAACTCATCCGCCCGCTTCGGGTTAGCCGCCTGCATCCACTCCAGCGGATCTTCATAGAAGGTCAGCGCGGAGCTCTCATAATCCGGCCACTCCGGTCCGTTCATTCCCATGCCGAGATCGGCAACATCGCCTCTGACCAGATACCTGGTTCCATCCAGCACATAAGAGGACAACGAGTCAATCGCCGCCTGGCTGTAAGCGAAGCTTGTGCCCGAGACGACATAAGCCCAGAAGGACATATCTCTCGCGAAGCTTCTTCCGTAGCCCGTGGTATAATTCGTCTTCCCATGCATGAAAAAGGACATGTCAGACTGGATTCCCGTTAGCGTCACCGTCACTGCCGAGAGCACGTTAAACGCCTCTACAGCGCTACGGACATTCTGGGCATCCTCCAGCAATAAGCCGCGGATCATATAATTCTGGTTATACCAGGACGAGTTGGCTCCATCGATAGTGTTGGGCTCTTTGTCTAACGTATCGATAATACTCGCAGCCTGCTCCGCAGTCAGATAGCCTTCACACAGCAGCGCGATTTTGCTAAGCCGCAGTTGCTTGCCGATGCCGGTCTCCCACCAATTGGTGGAGGTCGGCTTGACCGTGAACCAGTGATCCAGCGCTTTCTGAATCCCGGCTAACATAGCTTCATTGTGATAGTAAGGCCCCTTCGGGTCTGCAAAAGCCTGAGCCATCGATTGCATCCGGTCCAGCGCAAGGTAAGGCGACCACGCACGCCCGTTGGCACTGGAAGCCGTACTGGTATAATCTACATCGCCCCAGCTTCCATTCGCCTTTTGACTAGATAAGTAGGTCCCGGCCTGTGATTTGAAGGTCCATTCGACCCGGCCGTTCGTTCCGTCATTGATGATGTCTTTGGAGATATAGAAATCCACCGCCCGCTGCTTCATCAACTTCATTTCAGCCAGCTCCTGCGACGAGCTATCCGCCGCCGATACAGGATATTGGAACCCGAGGGTCGAGATCATCAAACCAACCATAACGAGACAGATCCATCTCTTGATCCTGCTTTGCATGTTGCCAGTCATGTACACTCTCCTTTGCTTATCCAGCAGATGTTTGTTAGCGCTTTCTAAACTATATAGAATGTACTTGTAATTTTTTGCTATGGGATAGCCGTGGCTCCAGAGAATGTTTGGTCCTCCGGCCGCTGTTGTCCCCAGATTTCTTGATTTTGAACCGCTTCTAGCGGTAGAAATCCGGAGACAAAGGCGGACGCTTTCGCTCCTACAGTTCCAAAATTCCCCTCCGCCACTTTTCCCTTTCTGTATGTTTTCAAGTTCAATCTATATAGGAATTAGAGAAGGCAGCTTCGCACTGCCTTCTTCCTCTTACACAAGAGTATCTAATATATCCTGGAGCGGGATGTCCGCCACAGCCATCACTTCGTCCGCCGCGCCGTAATACATGCGGACTGTCTGGTCCAGCAGCAGTGCGCCGCAGGAGAACACGACCTTGCCGAAGAATCCGTTCACCTCATAGGGAGCTTCCGGCTCCAATACGGGGACACGCGATCTTGCAATGACCCGGGACGGGTCCTCCAGATCAAGGAGTACCGCCCCCATACAATAGCGGTGGCTGCTGTCCGCGCCATGGTACAGCGCCAGCCAGCCCTGCGGGGTACGGATCGGAACTGCCCCGCCGCCCATGCGGGCCGAGTCCCAGCCCTGTTCACCGAGTCCCATCAGGAAGCGGTGGTTCCCCCAGTGGTCGAGATCGGGCGATTCCGCGATCCACATCTCGGGCGCGCCGAAGGACTTCGGTACCGGACGATGCAGAGCGTAGTACTTGCCGCCAATTTTCTCAGGGAAAATCATAACATCCTTATTCTCGGGAGGCAGCATCATCCCGCGCCGCTTGAAGATCCGGAAGTCGCTGGTCTCCGCCAGCCCGACACCGACACCGCGCGCGGAGGCTGCGCTGTAAGTGATGTAATAGGTGTCCCCAATCTGGGTCACACGCGGGTCTTCGATCCCCCATGCTTCCAAGGGATGCTCCGGGAACAGGGCCGGCTGCGGCTCAACCTCGAAATGAACGCCATCTTGGCTTCGCGCTACCCGGAGATGGGATAACGAGGTGAGCATCACCGTCTGCCCGTCCTTGGCGACGAAGCGCGAGTCGGAGAAATCATAAGCCGGATCGTTCTTGTCGTATCGTTCTACCTGCACCTCCGTCCCTGCTTCATTCAGCCGGGGAACGAGCACCTCGTCCGCCCGGTCCGATATTGGCGCTTCGGCCACGCGCAGTAAGAGGATCGTCTCATCCTGTAGCTGCGCAACGCCTGCATTGAACGCACCCAGCACCTGGAAATCGGGACGGGAGGGGACAACATCCACGGCTTCAATCAGCGGATTATGCGCGCTGCGTGTTATTTTCATTGGAGTGACCTCTTTCTGTGTGTGAAGTACGGTTATTTCCCTGCGGTGACGGCGTCAATCTGTGCCTGAATTTCATCGATCACTTTTTGCCCGCCGAGACTGGCCATTTTATCCTCCATCGTTTTCTTTCCTTCTGCCGCAGGGATCAGGCCTTGGCTTAGCGGCAGGAAGATCGAATCGTGCAGCGGCGTGATTTTGGCATATTCTGTCTTTACCTTCTCAGCGTTGAAGTTGAAGCCTGCGATTGGACTCAGCGTGAAATTGGATGTCTTGGTCGAGAAGTCGAACCACTTCTTGTCATCTTGCATCATGGTGTCAGGTGTACGATTCAGCGTCGGCCGCCAGGTCAGCACATAACCAGGGAAGGTATAGCCGGACAGCGCCTTATAGCTTGAATCGCCGACAGGCTCCCAATCCTTCCCTTGAATGCCGTATTCCATCAGATCATGGTTCTCCTTAATCGACAGCCAGTTCACTACATCCATAGTGACATCGGAATGCTTGGAGGTCGTCGGGATACAGAGGAAGTTCCATTGCTGATAAGCCGTATAAGGCTTAGCCTGCTCCCCGTTCGGTATGAAAATCTCCAGCTTGTCGCTGCCGTCCTTCAGCATTTCCGAATATTTCAGCCCTTCGACCCCATCGGCTGCATAGTAGGTCGCCGCATATTTACCTTGCTTGAACAGCGTCTCGGCATTTTGCTCCTGGGCAATATTTTTGGAGATAATTCCATCCTTATAATATTTGGTGACACGTTCATAGGCATCCGCAATCGTCGGGCTGGCCCACTGGCCAATAACCTTCTTATCCTTGATCGAATACGAGAACATGTTGACCCCAATCTCCAGCACTTCATCCTGCGCCAGATTCGCAGAGTTGCTCAGGATGAATGGCAGCTTATCCGCCTTAATTCCATTAATGACAAAAGGCTTGATGTCTTTCTCATTTTCCTTGACTGCATACAGGAATTTCTCCAGATCATCGAGGGTCTTCAGCTCAGGAAGCCCGTATTTCTCGCGTAAATCCTTACGGATCAGTACGCCATACAGCTGGCCTTGGGTGGTGCCGAGCGGAATCCCCATAATTTTGCCGCCGAATTTGTTATACTCCCACATTTCCTCCGGAATGGACGCCTTCAGCTCAGGCCGTGCAGCCACTGCCGCATCCAGCTCCGTCAACGATTTACTCTCGATCATCTGGTTCATGGATAACCAAGGGGCATCCAGATACATATCGAACTCCTCCCCGGCAGACATCTTCACGGATACCGCATTCCCGTAATCGGTCCAAGGCATGAAGTTGATATTCAGCGCTGCTCCGATATTATCCTTTTTCAGCTTGTCGTTGACTGCCTGCAGCACAGTATCGAACCCCGCAGGTTTATCTCCCGGGAAATAAGCCTTCAGCGTAACTACTTCTTTGGCAGCAGGCGCTGCCCCCTCTGAACTGGACGGGGAATTCGCAGAATTCGCCGTATTGCCTTCATTCTTCGCATTTCCCCCGCAGCCTGCCAGCACCAGTGATGATACCAATACCGCTGTTGTTGCCGTGCCAAACCATTTTTTCAACCTCATCTCGTTACCCTCCTGTATCTATGGACAATCTGAATAGCTTACCCTTTGACAGCACCAACCGTTAGACCTTTGACAAAATATTTCTGAAGCATCGGATACAGCAGCACAATCGGGCCGATGGTCAGTACCGTCGTCGCCATCCGCACCCCGTACGTCGGTGGAGTGACCGAAATCGCAGCACCGGAAGGGATCAGATTCCTGGCCGCTTCCATATTGGAGACCATCCGGCGCAGGATTAATTGCAGCGGGAATAACTTCTCATTATCGATGAACATCAGTCCCATGAACCAGTCATTCCAGAAGCTCAGCGCATAGAAGAGGCCGACAGAAGCCAGAATTGGCTTCGAGATCGGAATCATAATCTGGAAGAACACTCTCATCTCATTCGCTCCGTCGATCCTGGCGGCTTCCTCCAGCTCCTCAGGTATGGTGCGGAAGAAGCTGACGAGCAGGAAGACGAGGAATGGCTGGCATAACATCGTCAGGATGAGCACCCAGATCGTATTCTGCAAATGCAGCCACTGGCTGACTACAATATAGAACGGAATGATCCCTCCCGAGAAGAGCATAGGCAAGTAGCAAAAAAACAGAAAGGGCGTTTGCAGAACATTCCGTTTATTCGCCAGTGAATAGCCGAGCATGGCGGAAATGCACAGGGCGCTTAAGGCCCCGACAACCGTGATGAATATGGTGACTCCATAGCCGTTAAAAAGTACATCGGATTGCAAAACCGCCTTATATGCGGCCAGCGATAATTTAGACGGAAATAAGGTATAGCCGTGTGCGATCAGCTCTTCCTCATCCGTAAACGAGCCGGCAATCATCAGCAGAAAAGGAAACAGACAAAATAGAGTGAACAGCAAAATGAACGTATGGGCGAATCCCGTAAAGGTACGGTCCGCAGCGCTTTGTTTCTGTATCATAGTACCTCTCCTAGAATAAAGCAGATTCTTTGGATACCCTGCGGGTTACCCAGTTGGCGGCAATGACGAAGATCAGACCCATAATGGACTGGAACAGGCCTACGGCCGAAGACATGCCGAAATCATGCAGCTGCCGCATCGAGCGGAAGACAAAGGTGTCAATGACGTCGGTCGTCGGATACAGCATGGAGTTGTCGCCAATGATGGCATAGATCATTGCAAAGTCCCCGTTGAAAATTTTGCCCACGGCCAGCAGCGTCATGATCATAATCGTCGGAACCAGCAGCGGCAGCGTAATGCGCGTCACAATCTGCAGTTTAGAAGCTCCGTCGATCCGGGCCGCCTCATACAGATCCTCCGATATGCCCGTAATGGCGGCCAGGAAAATAATCGAGAGATAACCGGCACCCTGCCACACGCGAATCACGGTCAGAATAGCTGGCCAAAGACTGGACTCAAACATCCAATTGACCGGCTCCATCCCGAGATTCATCAGCCAGGTATTAATCATTGGTTCTTCCCCGCCGAACAAGGACTGCACAATCATCCCGATTACAATCCAGGACATGAAGTATGGAAGGAAAATAAGCGACTGCGAGATTCGTTTGAAATACTTATTGCGGATCTCATTGAACATGAGCGCAATCAGGACGGCCGCCACTGTCGTGAACACAATAAACAGCACGTTGAGCAGCAGTGTGTTCCGCAGAATCGTCCAGAAGTCATCTGATGTAAAAAAGTAATCGAAATTTCTAAACCCTACCCAGTCACTCCCCGTGATCCCCTTGGCAAAATCATAATCTTTGAAGGCAATCATAATCCCGTATATAGGAAAATAGCTGAACACGAGAAAAAACAACAGCCCCGGTACAGCCATCACATACAGAAAAGGATTCTGCGTGATATGCCTCCATTTTGAACGTTTACCTGCATTAAGCTGGTAGTTCATTTGTACATCCCCCCTTCCTCAAGACCGGTAATCGCTTAAGGAGCGTCCCGTTATCTATGCCGTCACCTTATCAAGCCCTTGCGCCCTGAGCAATTCCGAGAAACACCAATTCTTCCCGCAAGTGCAGATTTACCGCCTTCCCAAAAACAACACTCTTCCGAAAACAAACGATTCGGCAGACGAAAATACCCGGTGTGCTATAATAAATCTACTTATAATGAGCCGGACAGTTATGATTACGGAGGTTCCAGAGCCATGAAATTCAGACAACCGTTCTTCGCCTCGCTGAAGCGGCACCCTACCTACATGAAGCTTATTTTTTATTTTGTCAGTGCGAACGTTCTGGTATTAGGGGTATCCTTCGTCCTGCTCTATGGGCAATCTTCCAAGACACTGCTGGAGGAAATCGGCGATCATTCAGAGT
Organism: Paenibacillus sp. FSL H3-0333; assembly: GCF_038002805.1. Lineage (NCBI taxonomy): Bacteria > Bacillati > Bacillota > Bacilli > Caryophanales > Paenibacillaceae > Paenibacillus > Paenibacillus sp. FSL H3-0333. The sequence goes on from NZ_JBBODG010000001.1 coordinate 365,557, forward strand.
CCCTCCTCGTGAACGGGGCCCGGAATACATCAAGGCTGATGGAATGGGCGCTTGATTTCAGCTTCTCCTCCAGTAATGACAGCGCGCTTAAGGTGTATGCCCTTTCGGACCATTACAGCGATTTCGAGACCTATGAGGTATGGAGCCAATTGACGGACATTAAGAACGCCAACCCCTCCATTGATTCGGTCTACCTCATTAACGATTATACGAATACGGTCATTGACTCCAGACTTGGGTTAAATGATACCGCCGCTTTTTACGATCAGGATATTATTAAGCGCTTACGCGACCCGGCAACAGCGAACCACAGCGTGCTCATTCCGCGAACCTTGTCTCTCCCTCTTACCGGGAACACCCCCAAAGAAGTGATGACTATTGTCAGATTTTATGAAAAAGGCAGCTCCATCTCCGCATTCGTCATGAATGTAGATACGGATAATCTCATGACCCTGCTGCAGAATAATTCAAACTTCGCCAGCCGGTCGATCACCGTGCTGAATGACCGGGACGAGACGATTTTTAGCAGCACGCCCATGAATCCGCAGCAGATTGCCGAGCTCAGAAGCCACGGAATGAAGGGAGCCAGCGGCTGGAAGCTATTTCAGCCACAGGATCAGGGGGAGAAGCTAGTGGTCTATGCCGACTCCTCCGTTAAGGGTATCCAGGATTGGACCTTCATTGAGATGATCCCGAAGTCCGCCATTCTGAATAAAATCACGGTCCTGCGCGACACCAGTCTGATCCTGTTCCTTGTCTTGTTCGCGGCCTCCCTGGCGGTGATCATTCTAATCTCCAAACGGGTGTACTCACCCATTCAGGAGCTGATCAGCCGGGTCATGCGGCAGCATCAGGCGGAGAAGCCCGGCCTTGAGGCGAACGCCAATGAACTCGAATACTTATCGAGCGTTTTTACCTCGCAGCATAATCAGATTCACGAGCTTACCGAGCAATGGCGGCATAATAAATTTCTGGGCAGAGAGCGGTTCTTAAGGGATTTCCTCGGGGAGACGTACCATTCGGCAACGGAGATCCGCGCTCAATTCTTAGAATGGGGGATTGATCTGCCAAGCGATGAGTTGTCCGTAGCCATCTTCCGGATCGACCACTTCGCGGAATTCTCGGGAGTGTACCCGGAGAAGGACCGGCGCCTGCTCCGGTTCGCGATGTCCAATATCATTCAGGAGTCGCTGCAATCGTCCAGGCACAAGCTGCAGACGGTAGATATGGGGGACGACCACGTGGCTGTAGTCTTATCGGCTCCCTTGTCAGAGGAATTCGCGAAGGAGCTGCAAGTGGCAGGGCAGTTAATCCAGCAGTATTTGTCCGTAGGAGCTACCATTGCCTGGGGCCGGACGTTGCCTGGCTTAACCGACATGCATGAGGTGTATCTGGAGACGTATGATCTGACGCAGGAGCGGTTCCGGTTCGGACACCGGTCGCTCATTGTGAAGGAATGGCTGCCCGCTGCACCCGGGGAATTATATCATTTGCCTGTGAGTCAGGAGCGGCAGATCGCCCAGGCCATACTCAAGGGGGACGCCGCCGTCATTCTGGAGGTCTTACGCTCAGCGGTTGTGAAGCTGCGGGAACTTCCTTATTTTGAATGTAAAATGTCTCTGATTACCTTGTTCATGGACATCCGCCGGCTCATCCAGGAGCATTCCTCCCAGCCGCTGCCCAGCTCGTGGGGACTAACGTCCATCGAGAAACAGATCATTCGGCAGGAAACAATGGATAACGTCATGCCGTGGATGGAGGCCTTGATTACCCGAACACTCGAAGACATTGCGGCCGCCCGCAGCCAATCCAAGAATATCGCCCTGATCGGACAGGTGGACCAGTTCATCGAGAGTCATCTCACCGACCCGAATCTGTCTGCCACCATGCTGGCCGATCACCTGGGCTTGTCCGTCAATTATTTCCGCAGTCTGTACAAAGCAGAGACCACCCAGTCCATCACCGACAAAATATCCGAGAAGCGGCTGACGTTCATCTGCCAGGAGCTCATTGCCTCCGACTCGCCGATCGAGCCCATCGTGCAGCATTTCGGCTTCTCGTCCCTGAACACCTTCTATTCCAGCTTCAAAAAGGTGTACGGCATGACCCCGGCCCAGTACCGCAAGAAGTACCGGGCGGGGGATGGCGGGGGGAAGGTGTGAGGCAAGTGAAACCTATACATTCTTATATTTGCGCGCAAAGAAGCGATAAGGATTAGGTCCTTATCGCTTGTGTTGGTATTCCAGCAAGTTGCCGCTTTTATTCTCCCTTATAGGCCTTACGCAGCTCCGCAAGCTCGAACTTCTTCATCTGCAGAAAAGCCTTCGTCACACGCGCCAGCTGCTCCGGTGTGCCCTTCTTCATCATCTCATTCATCTCCGCAGGAATAATCTGCCAGGAAATGCCGAAGGCATCCTTCAGCCAGCCGCATTGCTCGGCTTCAGGAACTGCGGACAGCTTGTCCCAGTAGTAGTCAATCTCTTCCTGAGAATCGCAGGACACCATGAAGGAGACGGCTTCATTGAAGCTGAACTGATGATTATGCGCACTGTCCATGACCGTGAACCACAGATTCTCCAGCATGAAGTCTGCGAACATAATCGTTCCTTCCTGATCCGGCGCAGAGCCTGCCGGGTAGCGGGTAAGAAGACCTTGCCGCGAATCCTTGAATACGGATAAGTAGAAGGACATCGCCTCCTCCGCCTTCCCGCACTGATCCCCTACGAACAACAAGGAAGGAATAATTGCAGGCCGCTCCTCCCCTGCCGGATTCGTTAGAATCAGCTGCCAGGACACCCCATACTTGTCCTGAATCCAGCCGTACCGCTCACTGAACGGATACTTGCCAAGCGGCATCAAGGCGGTGCCGCCTTCCGCTAACTTATCCCACACCTCATCTAATCTCTCTGCTGCATCCTTTTCCCGTGAGGGATCAAAATTTACAAAGAAAGACACCGACGGATTCAGCTTGAAATAAGGACCTCCGCTGATCGCCATGAACGGCTGCCCCCAGACCTCAAAAGAGACCTGATCCGCATCGCCGGACGGCGTATCCTGAATGGTGGTCACACTCGTTACCTTGGATTCCGGGAACACAGTAGCGTAAAAGCGGGCGGCTTCTGCCGCCTCCTTGTCATACCATAGATGCGGGACAATTCTCTGTCTGATACTGGCCACAACGATTCCTCCTCAGCTTCCTGTCCATTCCGATCCAGGGATAGGGGCTTTAATTTGCTTTATTATACACTACAGGGAGGCTCCTTTATTCTTTATTCGGACAAGGTTGCCCAGCCTCCGGCCTCGCACGTATAGGCTAATTCTCTTCCTCTTCTTCCTCCATGTGCCCTAAATAGTCATAATAGAATTCGACCATGGCATCTCCAAAGCCCCAGCCAATATCATGACTACGTTCCATCAACCTTCTGCAACGGTCTACAAATTTTTCCTCCAAATCATTCTTCATAATGTATTCCAACGCTTGTCTATAAATACTGGACACCGTCAGATAGAACCGCTCATCGATGTCTCCGTAAGCCCGGGTGAAGTCCACCCCGCACTCCACCGTGAACACCATAATTTCAGCAATCTGCTCCTTGTTGGCGGATACCTTACTGAAGTCCTTAATCGCCTTCTTAATAACGGGGTAGCGCAGAACCTCTCCTCTGTCGCCAAATTGCTTCTCAATGATTTTCTTGTATTTATTCAGAATCTCTTTCTCATTTGGAGTTAACAATGATATGTAATATTCCTCAAGCATCGGTTGCTGCTTCACCAGATTCATCATTTCTTCAACAAGCTCTTCCTTCGTAAATTGGTTCAGATGCTTTTTGAGTGTTGTTTTTCTTAGCTTCGGCACTGGAGCACTCCTCTCTAGGGCTTTCAAGGTATACTATAACAACTTTATAGTACGGATTTCATCCTCACTTAGAGCAGTTAGTTTAGCGACAGACGCATGATCCATCGCCATAGCTAACAAATTTCGTGCAACTTCTATTTTCCCTTTTTTTACACCTGCCATTTTCGCACTACTCAGCATGGACGCCTCATCATGCAGATACCTCTGTCTGGCTTCATACAACCGTTTTGCCTCAGAATCATGACTCAAATACTGCAAAGTACTCATCACCTTTACTAATCCCGGTTCATTCATCTTCAGCACCTCCCAGTGTGATGTATCGGCAACCTTTAAGACAAAAAGACCGCTAAAGCACGGTCTCGCTAATTATCGCCTTTATATTCGATACCATTAACTATATAAGGCTCTACAAAATTAAACGCTTCTTCCAGAGTATGCACATCCCAATTCTCTTTTCTGTGCCTTCGATTACCAGGAATGTGATGATGGTGATGAGGTTCGGTTATCACCTTGAACTCTTCAGGCGTATCTGGTGAATCATGAGGATCATTCCCCCAAGCTGATATATGATGCAGACTGACGCCCATCTTAGGAATGATAATTTTCCAGCTATAAGTGTATCTTCGGACATAACCAGCATCGTCGTATGATTCTAGCGCATGTAAACCAGTAATGCCGTGTACAGGATGTTCTTTTAAAGGAAAAAGCACATCTAACTTATTTGTATTTCTCGTGTAATTACCATAGATACCTGAATTCCCTGGAACATTAGGATAAGTCTCAAGCAAATGACCGAATTGAGCTGTAATACTAAAAAGATTCGCGGGTAAGAGTTTTTTGAGAGCTAATTGCTCAATCTTACTTTGCGTCATTTGCACCTCCGCTGAGCTTCATAATTTCAGCTAATTCCTCTTCGAGGTCTAACCACCGATGGTAATCCGTTGGATCATCCATTTCATCACCATTGTAGTCTGCAAATGCTTCCTTAAACGTTTTACCTTTAAATTTTAGTTGAAGATCCATCAGTTCTAGAGCAATTTCCTTAGCTCGCTCCTCTTTTGACTGCTTACCCTTTTTCTTTTCCTGCGCTAGGATCTGCATACGTATACCATATATGGGATCTTTAAGAAGCTCTATGGCATACTTTGGGATTTTACGATGCTTTTCCGTATCAACACAGTCTAGTCCTTGTTTAATATATTTTTGCAAAGTGACCGTAGAAATATTTAAAGCAGCAGCTGCTTCAGATGGTGTCATAAGATAGTGTTCCACAAAAACAAATTCAATCTTTTCTCCGCCTAGCTGCATATACCAATGTTCAAAATCTATTTTGAGTTTCCCAAAATTCAAATCAGATGAGGGTAATTCCATTTTCGAAAAGCGACTAAGCCATTTAATTAAATTGCCTTTATGTTCTTCAGAAAAGAGATAGCTGGGCGTTAGACTCAAAGTCTGCATATCCATTTTAATCGCAGCAACCTTATCTGAAAAAGCAACCAAGAACGTTTTATAAATCATATTGAAGAGAAATTCAGTCTCCTTTTCAAGAATCCCTTCATTCTGTTCTTTATAGCCTATATTGATTTGTTGCTGGGTAAGATCGAAAAGAGCTTTACTCATAAGATTCATCCTCCTTTATTCCCCCATTCTAACGCTAACTTTGTGATTTATCAATATCACTAATTATTAATTTATGATTATCGCTAACTATTTATGATAAGTTCATCCAAGACTATGCCATTATTAATATTATGAGTATAGGTAACACCATATAAACAACTGCAATCAATATAATTTCACATAAAAAAAGACCCCAAAGGGCCTTTTTTGATTCCATCTAATCACACCTCAATATCCCGCCGAATACTCCCTACTTTCTTTTAAATTAACAATATCCTGGCCCGTCGGGTTCTGGAAAACGCGAAGTCCAAACAGAGGGATAATCGCAAAAATGTGATCAAAGATATCCGACTGGACGGACTCATACACACCCCAGGTAGTCTCATTGCTGAACGCATAAATTTCTAAAGGCAGTCCGCTGTCTCCTGGTGCTAACTGCCTGACAATGAGCGTCATATCCTTATGAATTTTGGGATGATTGCGCAGATATTCTTGTACATATTCCCGAAATACACCGATATTCGTTAGCTGTCTTCCATTCACTTTGCTCTCCATATTGATATGATGTTCCATATTATAGGCGTTAATTTCATCTAATCTGGTCAGGACATAATCGCTAAGATAGTGAACCTTTTGGAACTCCTCAATCATTTCTTTGGTACAGAAACATATGCTGCTTGTATCAATACAGACACTTCGTTTAATCCTTCTGCCCCCGGAGGCTTCCATCCCCCGCCAATTTTTAAAAGAGTCTGAGATCAGGGCATAGCTCGGAATCATGGTAATGGTTTTATCGAAATTCATCACCTTTACCGTATTCAGCGTAATATCAATTACATTGCCGTCGGCATTATATTTAGGCATTTCAATCCAGTCGCCTACACGAACCATATCGTTAGAAGATAATTGAATACCTGCCACGAGGCCCAATATCGAATCTTTGAACACTAGCATCAGAACAGCGGATAACGCGCCCAGTCCACTAAGCAGAATCAGCGGATTCTGACCCATGAGGTTAGAAATCACCACAATCGCACCAATAATATACAGTATAATCTTCGCAACCTGAATGTAGCCTCTGATCGGCCTCATCTTGGACACTTCATACGTACGATAAATAGCATCGATGGCATCAAGCAGGGCATTAAACACCGTGATCGTTACAATAATCATATAAGCTAAGGCGAACTTTACAATGAAAGACTGATACAGCGGAAAAATAGGCGCGGCGTAATAAATGATAAAGGCCGGAGCGAGATGCGACAGCTTGTGAAATACTTTTTTCTCCAAAAAGATATTATCCCACGTATACCGGTTGTTATGAATGATATAGATGATGATCTTCAGTACGATTTTTTTGGCAACAAGATTAGCCACTATAGAGAGTAAAGCAATACATAAAACCATAATGATGTTCGAGAGATACACAACCATCTGCTCGCTCATTCCATATCCTGCTAGGTGCTCTTGTATAAAATTCATCATTTCCTCCTGACTGGGTGCATAGTAGCCTACAATTATAGAGGATTGTTAGGTGTTATGCAAAAATAAAAATACTTGCAACGCTCAGTTTAGTACTGTATAGTTCTACTCATGACAAAGGCAAAAATAATGAACCAAAAACGTGTGCTTGAAGTCGCGGCAGCCTTATTTTTAGAAAAGGGATTTGCTTATACCAGCATGGATGAATTAGTACGTGTAAGCAAAGTGTCCAAATCTAATGTGTATTATCACTTCGCGGATAAGGAAGAATTGTTAGCAGGGGTCGTTGATTATTGGATTGAAACGTATGAGCGGGCAATAGATCAAATCCTTTCTCAAAACCAGTTATCCGTTGAAGATCGTGTCCAGATGTTTTTAAAGCATTTAACGGAGGGAGTTCAGTCAAGAGACTATAAGGGGAGCTGTCCGTTTATTACCCTTTATATTCAAACTCCGGCACAAGCTACGCACATCAAAGAAAAAATAGGTCTCTTTTTTACAGGATTACAAATGAAAATCTCTCTATTACTTAAGCAAGGAGCAGAAAAAGGCGAGTTTAGAGATACGATTCATATTGACGAGGTAGCGGCACTTTTTATAACGAATCTGGAAGGAGCGCTGTTTCTTGCAGAGACATTGAAGGATGCAACGGTGATCACGAGAACAGCCAGCCACTTTTTCAACTTGCTTCGATAAGAAGCATTTTTTTTACACAAAATTAGTACCATTCAGTACTAAAAAGGAGCGCGGATGATATGAGAACCATATTTTTAACAGGTGGAACAGGTTTTATCGGGAGGCAACTTGTGGAGGAGCTTCTTAAAGAGGAGGTTATGATTTTTCTACTAGTGAGGTCGAAAAGTAAAGCAACACGTGTCTTTCAGGAAAAAGGTATTTTAAACGGGGCAGCCCTGTACTTTATTGAAGGTGATTTGACGAAACCGGATTTAGGTCTAAGTGATGAAGATAAAGAGAGGGTTCTACGCACGGATGTTATTATTCACGCAGGCGGACAAATGGATATTCAAGCGACAACGCAGGAAGCAACCTCTGTATTTTTAAACGGCGCTAAGCATATCAATGAATTCGCTAAATGTATCCACCAATTGAAGGGGTTGCAGCAATTTATTCATATCGTTGGATATATGACCCCTTTTGATGATCATAACAGCAAGGTTGCGATTGATGTGTTTCAAGAAGGGCACAACTATTTGAAAATAAAAAACCCTTATGAAAGAACAAAGTTTTTAGCAGATCTGTATATTCGCCAGCAGGCATCCGCAGTAGGCTATCCGCTCTCTGTGATTAATCCGCCAACCGTAGTCGGCAGCAGCACAACAGGGAGTACGGAGCAGGTAGCCGGCTTAGGCTTGCTTGTGGAGAGTATGCGCAGAGGGCTGATGCCAGTTATTCCTGGAGGCAAGGGGTATAAATTACCGCTTATTTCAAACGATGCGCTGGCCAAGTTTATTGTTCAGGTTGTTAAGCTGGAGACATCGTCAATTCAAACCTATACCCTTGTTCCAGACCAACCGCTGGACCCGGATATATCTGAATTATTAGGCGTGATGTCAGAAAGTATGAATATGGCCGCACCTACAATCTCTGTGCCCCTTCGCTTCATGAAAGCACTTATGAACAGCGGGCTCAGTAAAATCACACAAATTCCATCGGATGGACTGAACTTTATTACAAATCGAAAGTTTTCAAATGATTTACCGAAAAAAGTCATGGGAGCAGATTGGTTTACTAAGACGAGTGTTATGAATTTTTTCCCGGCCGTAGTCGCAGATTTGGATTATCGCCTGATGTACCCAAATGACCAGCATCATCATTCATTTGAACGAACCTTAACCGGAAATACTGTGATTTATCAAATACCAGGCGAGGGCAGGCCATTTATTTTATTCCATGGTTTGTTGAGTGATGGAGCCGATTTATTTCCTTTAGGACTAGAGCTTCATGAACAAACGGGTCAACCCGTATGGATTCCGGATCTTCCAGGTTTAGGACGTTCCCCTTTTAAGCGGGAAAAGAATCTTCTGGATCTCTATTTGAATGTAGTGAAGGAGTTATCAGGAAAAGCTGCTCATGGCGCACATTGGATTGGCCATTCCTTCGGAGCGGTTATTCTGCTGGAAGCGTTAGCGCGAGAGTACCTGGATACGAAGAATACGATTACTTTACTTCAGCCACCTGTTGAGAGAAAAAATCCTAAGTCGTTTCATGCTCCTCAAATTATGAACAAGTGGGCATTGAAATTAGCAACGGCTAATTCATTAGAACGTTATTTAATAGGTCATGGTCTGTTTGAAACCACAGAGAGCATTCCGAAACATTATATTGCCAAAGTACGCAGCAGCTTTACTTCGCCTAGAATTTTAAATACCACTCTTCTGCTCAACCGTTTCCTATCGAAAAACTATCAGGGGGATTTCACCAAAGTACCGGGGTCTAATCTTCATATTATTTGGGGAGATCAAGATCGGCGCTATTCTGCTCCAGTACAGCTTGGTAAGATTGATGTTGTTCCCTATGGTCATCATTTTCCTATTAGCCATCCAGGGGAGACGGCTTCTTATGTACTAGGAAATTAATACATCCACAGTAATGAAAAAAGACACCTGACGAGGTGTCTTCTGCTTTACTCCGTTAGCGGAACAGTTTATAAATCGAGAACCGGAACCGGTCCGTCCATCCAGTTCAGCTGGCTATCCATCATGAACTGAACCGTCCAATGATGCTCTGCCTGATACCAGTTATTAAATTCCACAATACTCTCGTACAGATTCTCAACGGCTTCCGGCGTTCGTTCTTCCAGTACCCGATGGATGTCCGCCAACAAATTCTCCGGCTTCTTTTCTACCCCTTCCAGAACCTTTAAGAACCACTTATAAGAAGGGAACAGCGTTTCGTTGTGTACCAAAATCAGCCTACCTGCGAAAAAGGCATAGTGGGTCAAACAGTAGTCGATTAATAAACGATTGTTGCGTTTCAGTCCTTCGTAATAATACCATTTCCAGGTTTCGAATTGTGCATAGAACTTCTGCATGTTCTCTGCCTTTTTCTCCACCGGATATCGGGGAGCGTCTTGGACCAACTGTTCCAACCCCTCAATATTGGAATACGTGACGAACGCATCCTGGAATGCGAACTTAGCAGGATCGCTGCCGGATTCGGCCACTTGCTTGATGTAGGAAGCGGATACAACCTTCCCGTCCACGTAACCGCCTTCATAAGAACAGGATTCCGTTTCAAAATACCCAAGATTATGGATGGAACAAGCTTTCTGGTAATCCTCTTCAGAAAGAACGATCATAATGTCGATATCAGAGGTTTCGCCCGCAAAGCCATGCGCCACGGAACCTCCGATGATGATCCCTTGTACGTCGGGTCTGGCTTTAAGCTTGTTGGTGATGGCATCAATGGCAGCTTGATGATGGGGATACATAATACATCCACTCCAATTAAATTAATATAAACATTAATTAGTAAGCCAATACATTAATCATAAGTAAATAATATTCCACTTTTGAAATTCCCGCAATCCCCCGAATGAATTAATCGTCACCCCTAATAAAGGAAGGCATCATTAGTAACAAAAAAAGAGCACCCTCACATTGGATGCTCCCACATTTTTTACTTTCTCAAAGCATTGATCTCTTGCTCTGATAATCCAGTAGCTTTTACAATCGTCTTTATGTCCAGATTCATGGCAAGCATATTTTTAGCCACTTTCTTTATACCTGCTAGTTCTGCACTTCCCAGCATAGAAGCTTCATCATGTAAATACTTCTGTCTGGCCTCATACAACCGTCTGGCCTCTGAATCCTGACTCAAATATTGCAGAGTATCCATTGCCTTTTCCAAACCCGGCTCATTCATCTTCAGCACCTCCCATTGTGATATATCGGCACCTTTCAGGAACAACAGCCAATTAATTAGTCCGCCTTCAGAAGGAACATTATGATCATCCAGCTTCGGCAGCTCCAGGAAATGAACTTCAATATCTTCGATTAAGGATATCCCTGTCCGGTCTTCCCGCAGATGAAATATGTTATGGTACTGGTCATTCTTCAAGAACGAATAATTCAAAATGTTGATCGTCACGCATTTTTTCAACTCTAGATACTTCTCACCTTCACTGAGTTGGCTGGCATATCGTTTACTCCAGTAAAAGAGTGTTCTTTTCTCTATGTCGTATTTATTAAATAACTGCATCTCTATATCAATTAGTTTACCTTCAGAAGTCTTGGCATAAACATCAAAGATGGATTGTTTGTCGAGTGGATCGTCTTTGTCCGTATAGGGATTCATTAGAATGATCTCGGTCAGCGGCGGCTCGCCAGCCTCTGTAAAAATGCGGTTAAGAAACGCCAGCAGCACATCCTTATTATTCTCGCTGCCAAATATCCGTTTGAACACAAAATCCACACGCGGGTCGAGTAATTCCATCGGCATCAGCTCCATTCTTTAATATTTATTATAACATTTTTCATTTGAAATGGGCTTAGAAGGAAAATACCTATAACGAAAAAAGACACCTATTAAGGTGTCTTTCACTGATACTCCATATGGAGCCGAGGGGAGTCGAACCCCTGTCCGAAGATAACGGCACATAAGCTTCTACGAGTGTAGTTACAGTTTTGATGTCACCCTAGAAGCCCCCCGTAACCGGGTCCCCTTCGGGTCAGCCTGATTATCTTCTTCAGCTCACCCCAGGCGGAGATGAGACAGCGTATTCCACTATTTGTTAGCCCCTAGCCCTGTCACATGGACGATGCAGAGTAGAAGCACGCACACAGTTTCTTAGGCTGCGAAAGCGTAGTTGTTTTGTTGTTTGCCGTTTAATAGGCTTTAGCGTTGATGAAGCGGACGCGTCCCCACTACTCGCTACTCATGCTCGAACTATCCCCGTCGAATCCAAGAACGGCCCCTCATTAGAAAGGGCGCTTCGGATGAACGGATCAGTCACAAGCACAAATGCTGATCCGGTACACAGCGATCTGACTTAAGATGGCTGTTCAGAAGCAAAAAATCTACTTACCCAGTATAGCACATTTATCAACACTTTAACACGTGGGTTAAAGGAATTGAAGGTTGAATCTGGAACCACTTCGCGCAGGTGCAGTAGTCCGTCTATCTGGCGACCTTCTGCTTGTCACGCAGCACACGCTGGATATCACGCTGTGCGTCCCGCTTCGCGGCGGAATCCCGTTTGTCGTATTCCTTCTTCCCTTTACCCAGACCTATCAGCAGCTTGGCGTAGCCATTACGCACATAAATCTTAAGCGGCACAATGGTGAAGCCATCCCGTTTGGACGAGCCCAGCAGCTTGTGTATCTGCTCCTTATGCATAAGCAGCTTACGTGTGCGCGTAGGGTCGGTAGGATTGGCGCGGTTTCCCTGTTCAAAAGGACTGATATGCATGTTGTGGATATGAATCTCGCCATTGCGGATCGTAGCGAACGCATCCCCTATGTTAGCGCGGCCATTACGCAGCGATTTGATCTCTGTTCCTGTAAGAACCAAACCCGCTTCGTAGGTGTCCTCAATAAAATAGTCATGGGAAGCTTTTTTGTTCTGGGCGAGCACTTTCCCGTCTGCTTTTTTACCCATGAGCGTCACTCCTTGAATCGAATTCCCGGCAATTCCTTCACGGACACCAGGTCTATATTGTATCAAAAGCGAAGCTTCCAGCGCAAGGAAGGATCGCCCTATTCTCCGGTCTTATGATGCCAATTCCTTATTAAAAGGGCACTGTCCCCCTAAAGGAACAGTGCCTCATATCATTCAGCCTACGCCTTAGGTTTCTTCTTACGCTTACGGCGCCCGCTCTTCTCGCCAGTGTCAGCACCGGCCTGGCCTGCGGATTCCCCGCTGCCTGGCGTCACGGAGGGGCTAATGAACACGCCGCCCTTCTTCTTGCGGCGGCCCTTGCCCTCCGGCGCTGCGCCGCGCCCTTCGGCCCCCAGGTCCTCGCGGCGGCTGAACCGTGTGCTCGCGTCTACGCCGCGCAGCTCACCGCCCGCCTGCTCAGACCCGCCACCGCCCGGCGCGCCGTAGCCGCCCTTGCCCGAGCCGAAGCCGAAAGCGATGCCGCGTCCCCCGGCACCGCCACCGGCCTCCGCGCCGCGGCCTCTGCCGCCCTCGCGCGGAGCGCCAGCCCCGCCGGCTTCGCCCCGGCGGTCCGCCTTGCCGCCGCCCGCTGCGCCTGCGGCGGCAAGCCCGCGCCGCGCTGCCGCTTCCGGCCCGCGGCCGCGCTTGCGGCCGCTGCCTGCTGCGCCGGCGATGTCCCACGCCGCCGCTCCGCCCTCGCGAGGCCCGTTCCCGGCGCCTGCCGCAGCGGCGCCGAAGCCACCAGCCGCTTCACCGCCGCCAGCGGGAGAAGCGTTCTTGCTCTTACCAGCGGCACCTGCGCCGCCGCTCTTCCCCTTACCGCCAGCACCGAAGATCGCGCCGTTCTTGCCCTTGGCAACACCACTCTTGCCTCCGGCAGCAGCGCTGCCGGGCTTTCCTTTACCGCCACGGCCCTTGCCGCCTCCAGCCTTACCGGCGGGCTTGCTGAAGCCACCTGCGCCCGGACGGCCGCCTTTGCCGCCATAGCTCCGGTGGTCTCCGGCCGCCCGCGGCTTCATATCAACCAGCTCGAAGTCGATGGTGTGGTCATCCATGTTAACCTTGGCAACCCGGATTTTCACTTCATCGCCGATGCGGAAGACCTTGGAGGTACGCTCGCCGATCAGCGCCATATGAGCTTCATCGAAGTGGTAGTAGTCGTCTGTCAGCGCACTGAGGCGAATGAGACCTTCGACCGTATTGTCCAGCTCAATGAACATCCCGAAGCTGGTCACGCTGCTGATCATGGCGTCGAATTCCTCGCCAACCTTGTCCTGCATGAACTCTGCTTTCTTCAGTTGCTCGGTATCGCGCTCGGCTTCAACAGCCACTCGCTCACGTTCCGAGGACTGCTGGGCAATATCCGGCATCCGGGAGGCCAGATATTCGTGGCGCTTCTCGCTCAGCGCTCCGCCATTCTCAAGCACCTCACGCATCACACGGTGGATGACCAGATCGGGATAACGGCGGATCGGTGAGGTGAAGTGGGAATAGAACTCCGCTGCCAGCCCGAAGTGCCCGGTGCTCTCGGCATCATACTTCGCCTGCTTCATGGAGCGCAGCATCATCGTGCTGATTACCGTCTGCTCCTTCGTTCCCTGAATCTGCTCCAGCAGATCCTGCAGGGCACGCGGGTGAACCGAATTCCCCCGGCCCTTCACGTGGTAGCCGAAGTTAGCCGCAAAAGCCATGAAGTTCTGCAGCTTCTCCGGGTCCGGGTCCTCATGAATCCGGTACAGGAACGGAACCTTCAGCCAGTGGAAGTGCTCCGCCACCGTCTCATTAGCAACCAGCATGAATTCTTCAATAATCTGCTCCGCCACAGAGCGTTCACGTTTTACAATATCGATAGCCTTACCGGCCTCATCTACAATAATCTTGCTCTCCTCAAAATCGAAATCCACCGCCCCGCGCCGCATCCGGGCACCCCGCAGCTTCATCGCCAGCTCCTTCATCAGGCGGAAATCCCCGATCAGCGGAGCATAACGCTCCAGCAGCTCAGGATCTTCATCCTCGACAATCTTCCGCACATCAGAGTAGGTCATTCTCTCCTTCGTACGGATGACACTGGTGAAGACATCGTGGTTCACGACCTTCATCTGCTCGTCGAATTCCATTTCACAGGACATCGTCAGACGGTCAACCTGCGGATTCAAGCTGCAGATACCGTTCGACAGCCGGTGCGGAAGCATCGGAATGACACGGTCCACCAGGTACACACTGCATCCGCGGTCATAGGCTTCCTTGTCCAGCTCAGAGCCTTCACGCACATAATAGCCTACATCAGCAATATGAACGCCCAGCTTATAATGGCCATTCTCCAGACGCTCAACGTTGACCGCATCATCCAGATCCTTGGCATCTGCGCCGTCAATCGTTACGATATTGAGCCCGCGCAGATCACGCCGCCCCTGCTCGATAATCTCTTCATCAGTGATCGAATCCGGAGCCTGCTCCGCTTCCGTCATCACCTCAGCCGGAAAAGCCTCCGGAAGCTGATGCTTACGGATTACCGACAGAATATCCACGCCCGGATCATCCTTATGGCCAAGGATCTCAATGATCTCACCCTCAGCCGCAGCACGGCCCTCCGGATAGCTCACAATGCGGACAACCACCTTTTCCCCGTCAACCGCACCCTTGAAAGACTCCCTTGGGATGAAAATATCCCGGTTAATCCGCTTATCATCAGGCAGCACGAAGCCGTAGGTCTCCAGGCTCTGGAAGACACCCACCGTCTGCGACACACCTCTGATCAGAATCCGTTCCACTTCGCCTTCCATTCGCCCGCCGGACGGGCTCTTAGAGGTAATACGGATCAAGACGATATCGCCGTTCATAGCACCCTTCAGATCGTTCGCGTGGATATACACATCCGGGTGCTCCCGGTTATCGGGAATCAGAAAAGCAAAGCCCTTGGCATGAACCTGCAGCCGTCCGCGCAGCAAATCCATCCGCTCAGGCACACCATAACGGCTACCCCGGGTTAATATGATCCGGCCGTCCTTTTCCAGGTCAATCAGTAAGGCCTCAAAGGCCTTGAATTCAGCACTATCCTCAGTGGAGAAATGGCTCACCAGTTCTTCATAAGTTAGTGGTTTATAAGCGGTCTCCCGCATGAAATCAAGTAAAATTTCCTGTGTTATCATGTTCGTCACCTTCTCTTCTCCGCTCCGCAGCATTCCTATGCCGCTGGCATATATGTATGCCTTGTCCTATTGCACACCTAATCATTTCAAGTAAAATTTACCTCTCTATACTTCATACCCTAGTATACACGAATTTAATCCCGGGCATCCCTGTTATGATGTTCACAATATTAAATCTGCATACAAAAAAACCTCCGCCTATTCCATTTCAGAACAGAGCGAAGGTTTACTTTAGGCATACTATTCAACAACAATGGCAACAACAATTGACATGATGAAGAATCCGGCCGCCAGGCCAACTGTTACACGCTGCAGCACAAGCTCCATACCGCGCGCCTTTGTTTTACCGAAGAGATGCTCAGCACCGCCGGAGATGGCACCGGAAAGACCTGCACTTTTCCCTTTTTGCAGAAGAACGACCGCAATCAGACCTACGGCAAAAATCAGAAGCACCACTTTCAAAAAGATATCCATTCACTTCCACCTCCTACGTCCAAGCATCACTATCTATGCTAAATTAGAATTTCCGTTTCATAAACAGCATTTTTATTTTATCATAGCCACAGAATGAATACAACCTTCCAGACGGCATTCCCGCCCTATCACACTATGAAAATCTCATGTTGTCCCTCTATCGCGGATATCAACATCAAAAAAGCCTGCCGGAAACCGGCAGGCTCATTGTATCTATAGATTCAAAAGAAATTATCTTTTGAGGTTGTAGAAGGATTTCAGGCCGTTGTATTGAGCCAATTCGCCCAGCTCATCTTCGATGCGAAGGAGTTGGTTGTATTTAGCCACACGGTCTGTACGGGAAGGAGCACCCGTCTTGATCTGGCCTGCGTTGGTAGCTACAGCGATGTCAGCGATAGTGCTGTCTTCGGACTCACCGGAACGGTGGGAGATTACAGCTGTGTAACCAGCGCGTTTAGCCATTTCGATCGCATCGAAGGTTTCAGTCAGTGTACCAATCTGGTTAACCTTAACCAGGATGGAGTTACCGATACCCTTTTCGATACCTGTTGCCAGACGCTCAGTGTTCGTAACGAACAAGTCGTCACCAACCAATTGGACTTTATCGCCCAATTTTTCAGTCAGCAATTTCCAGCCATCCCAGTCATCTTCGGACATACCATCTTCGATAGTGATGATTGGGTACTTCTCAACCCATGAAGCCAGCAGGTCAACATACTCAGCGGAAGTGTAAGATTTACCTTCGCCTGCAAGTGTGTATTTACCGTCTTTGTAGAACTCAGTGGAAGCAACGTCCATACCAAGGAATACGTCAACGCCTGGTTTGTAACCGGCTTTTTCGATCGCTTCGATGATTGTAGTGATCGCTTCTTCATTGGAACCCAGGTTCGGTGCGAAGCCGCCTTCGTCGCCAACTGCTGTGTTCAGGCCTTTGGATTGCAGTACGGATTTCAGGTTGTGGAAGATTTCTGCACCAGTACGAAGTGCTTCCTTGAAGCTTGGAGCGCCTACTGGAAGAACCATGAACTCTTGAACGTCGATGTTGTTATCGGCATGCTCACCACCGTTGATGATGTTCATCATTGGCACTGGAAGAGTCTTGGCGTTGAATCCGCCCAGGTATACATACAAAGGAATGTCCAGAGCAGTTGCAGCAGCGCGAGCTACAGCCATGGATACAGCCAGGATTGCGTTAGCGCCCAGCTTGCCTTTGTTCGGAGTTCCGTCCAGAGTGATCATCAGCTTGTCGATGCCCACTTGGTCAAGAGCGTCCATACCGATTACTTCTGGAGCGATAATTTCATTTACGTTCTCAACAGCTTTCAGAACGCCTTTACCCATGTAACGGGATTTGTCGCCGTCACGAAGCTCTACAGCTTCATGAGCGCCAGTGGAAGCGCCGGAAGGAACGATAGCGCGGCCTTTTGCGCCGGACTCCAGATATACGTCAACCTCTACAGTAGGGTTACCACGGGAGTCAAGGACTTCGCGTGCATACACATCAGAAATAATAGTCATGTAAGTTTAATCTCCTTTTATACAATGTTTTTGGGTTTACACAAACAGGGTGTCTTGCTTATTTACGGCTGGCAATCATGGATTGTCCGGTCATTTCCGCAGGCTGCGGAAGTCCCATCAGATCTAAGATTGTCGGTGCCACATCTGCGAGAATACCAGCTTCGCGCAGAACTACATCTTCAGTGGTAACGATGAACGGTACCGGGTTGGTGGTATGGGCTGTGAACGGACGTCCGTTCTCATCGAATACCATATCAGCATTTCCGTGGTCGGCAATGATAATAGCAACGCCGCCCTTAGCAACTACAGCATCCACAACCTTGCCTACGCATTCGTCCGTTACTTCGACTGCCTTGATTGTAGGCTCCAGCATGCCGGAGTGTCCTACCATATCAGGGTTAGCAAAGTTCAGGATAATGGCATCCTGTCTGTCCGCCTCGATCTCCGCTACGCAGGCCGCCGCCACTTCGTAAGCGCTCATCTCTGGCTTCATATCATAGGTTGCCACCTTCGGCGAGTTGATCAGGATACGGGTCTCGCCCGGAAGCTCCTCATCGCGTCCGCCGCTGAAGAAGAAGGTCACATGCGGATACTTCTCGGTCTCTGCAATACGCAGCTGCTTCTTGTTCTGCTGAACCAGCACTTCACCGAGCGTGTTGTCCAGATTCTTCGGGGAGTAAGCCACGAAGCCTTGAACTGTCTCACTGAAGGTAGTCAGACATACGAAATGCAGGTTCTCCGGGAACTTCGGACCACGGTCGAAGCCGCGGAAATCGGAATTGGTGAATACTTGCGACAGCTGGATGGCACGGTCAGGACGGAAATTAAGGAAAATGACGGAATCGCCGCTCTCCACGGTCGCAACCGGGTTGTTCTGGCTGTCTACAATTACACTTGGCTCCACGAATTCATCGAACACAGAATTCTGGTAGGATGCAGTGATGGCCTGAAGGGCATCGGTATATTTAGGGCCTTCCCCATATACCATTGCACGGTAAGCCTTCTCTACACGTTCCCAGCGCTTGTCACGGTCCATCGCGAAGTAGCGTCCGGATACCGTAGCAATCGTACCTACGCCAACCTCTTCAATCTTGGCGACCAGATCCTGAATGAACTTCTGTCCACTGTCGGGTGGTACGTCACGGCCATCCATGAAGGCATGAATATAGACTTCATGCAGATCTTCTTTTTTGGCCAGATCGAGCATGGCGAACAGGTGATTGATGTGGCTGTGTACGCCGCCATCGGATACCAGTGCATAGAGGTGAAGCTTTTTGCCGGTTGACTTAGCGCTTCTTACGGCAGCCACCAGCGTTTCGTTATCGAAAAATTCTCCATCACGGATCGACTTGTCGATACGGGTCAGGTCTTGATATACAATCCGGCCGGCACCAATGTTAAGGTGCCCTACTTCAGAGTTACCCATTTGGCCTTCCGGCAGACCTACAGCTTCACCGCAAGCGGTAAGCGTAGTATTCGGATATTGCTTCAGGTAACGGTCGTAGTTCGGCTTGTTGGCTTGGGCAACAGCGTTGCCTTCATCCGTGTTCCGCAGTCCGAAGCCGTCCATGATAATCAGTGCTACAGGTCTTGGAGCTGACATTCTTACTTCGCCCCCTCAACGAGTGAAACGAAGGAAGCAGGCTGCAGGCTGGCACCGCCGACGAGAGCGCCGTCGATGTCGCTTTGACTCATGTACTCCGTTACATTCTCAGGCTTCACACTGCCGCCGTATTGGATACGGACTGCATTAGCCGTTGCTTCATCGTACAGGCCTTTAACAAGGGTACGGATATAAGCAATAACTTCGTTAGCATCCTGGGAAGTGGAGGATTTACCTGTACCAATCGCCCAGATCGGCTCATAAGCGATAACTACGCTTGCTGCCTGCTCTGCGCTAAGACCGGCAAATGCCGCTTCAGTCTGCACCTTGCATACGTCCTTAGTCTGATCAGCTTCGCGCTCTTCCAGCTTTTCGCCTACGCAGACAATTGGAGTAATGCCGTGACGGAAGGCCGCATGCATCTTCTTGTTGACGATTTCGTCCGTTTCACCGAAATAAGCACGGCGTTCGGAGTGGCCGATAATAACGTACTCTACACCAAGATCCTTCAGCATTACGCCGCTGATCTCACCTGTATAAGCGCCGTTATCTTCGAAGTGCAGGTTCTGTGCACCAATTTTGATGGTAGTGCCTTGTACCGCTGCAACCAGTGCAGGCAGGTTCGTGAATGGCGCGCAGATTACAGTCTCTACGCCTGCCACTTCCGCCTGGCCTTTGATTTCAGCGATGAAGCCTTCGGCTTCCGGAACGGTTTTGAACATTTTCCAGTTGCCTGCAATAATAGGTGTTCTACTCATAGTGATGTATTGCCTCCCTCTTCGGTATTACTTGTCGTTCAGTGCTTCTACACCTGGAAGAGCCTTACCTTCCATGAACTCGAGCGATGCGCCGCCGCCAGTGGAGATGTGATCCATCTGGTCTGCGAGGTGGAATTTCTCAGCAGCCGCAGCGGAATCGCCGCCGCCAATAACAGTGTAGCCTTCGGTAGTAGCACAAGCTTGAGCCACAGCCTTGGTACCTTCAGCGAAGATGTCGATTTCAAATACGCCCATCGGTCCATTCCATACAACCAGCTTGGAGTTTTTGATAATATCGGCATAGATTTCACGGGTCTTAGGACCGATGTCCAGACCTTCCCAATCTGCAGGGATCTCGGTTGCATCTACAATCTTGGTGTTGGCATCTGCACCGAACTTGTCAGCGACTACAACGTCAACCGGAAGCACGAAGTTCTTGCCCAGCTTCTTGGCCTTCTCGATGAATCCAAGCGCTGCATCAATCTTGTCGTTGTCTACCAGGGATTTACCGATTTCGAAGCCTTGAGCCTTGGTGAACGTGTAAGAGAGGCCGCCGCCAATCAGTACATTGTCAGCCAGATTCAGCAGGTTGTCGATAACGTCAATCTTGTCTTTCACCTTGGAACCGCCGATGATGGCAGTGAAAGGACGTTCCGGGTTAGAAAGCGCCTTGCCGAGAACGGACAATTCCTTCTCCATCAGAAGACCGGATACTGCCGGCAGGAAGTGAGCGATTCCTTCTGTCGAAGCATGGGCACGGTGAGCTGCGCCGAATGCGTCATTAACGAACAGGTCAGCCAGTTCAGCGAACTGCTTAGCCAGTTCAGGATCATTCTTCTCTTCGCCTTTGTAGAAACGGACATTCTCAAGCACAAGCACATCGCCATCGTTCAGTTCAGCGATTTTCGCTTTTACAGCTTCGCCAATGGCCTCATCAGCCTTGGCTACCGGTTTGCCGAGCAATTCAGACAAACGGACTGCAGCGGAAGTCAACCGCATGGAATCGACGAATTCGCCTTTAGGACGGCCCATATGGCTGGCCAGAATGACCTTTGCACCGTTCTCAATCAGGTATTTAATTGTTGGAAGGGTTTCGCGGATACGGGTATCATCAGTGATCTTGCCGTCTTCCACTGGCACATTGAAATCTACACGCACGAATACGCGTTTGCCTTTTACTTCTACATCACGGACACTTTTTTTGTTCATGATTAACATTTCCTCCACACCCAAAATTGGTTCCTTCACAAAGCCATTTCACGCGAATCCAGTTCATTTAGAAAGAGCGGAAACAGACTTTCCTTGTTTCCGCTCTATTGTACTTCTTATATGAAATCGGTCTTATTTAGCAAGCTTAGCGAATTTCTCCAAAGTACGAACCAGCTGTGCAGTGTAGGACATTTCATTGTCATACCAAGCAACAGTTTTAACCAGCTGTTTGTCGCCAACAGTCAGTACTTTAGTCTGAGTTGCATCGAACAGGGAACCGAAAGTCATACCCTTGATGTCGGAAGATACGATTTCGTCTTCAGTGTAGCCGTAAGTTTCTGGGTCAGAAGCTTCCTTCATGGCTGCATTGATTTCTTCAACAGTTACGCTCTTATCCAGAACAGTAACCAGCTCAGTCAGGGAACCTGTAGCTACAGGCACACGTTGTGCTGCACCGTCAAGCTTGCCCTTCAGTTCTGGAATAACCAGGCCGATGGCTTTAGCAGCACCGGTAGTGTTAGGGATGATGTTCTCAGCAGCAGCGCGGGCGCGTCTGAAGTCGCCTTTTGCGTGTGGAGCATCAAGAGTGTTCTGGTCACCTGTGTAAGCGTGGATCGTTGTCATCAGGCCTTCGATGATACCGAACTTGTCGTTCAGGACTTTGGCCATTGGAGCCAGGCAGTTCGTTGTGCAAGATGCGCCGGAGATTACTGTTTCGGAACCGTCAAGGATGTCATCGTTAACGTTGTACACAACAGTTTTCATATCGCCTGTAGCTGGAGCGGAAATAACTACTTTCTTAGCTCCGCCTTTAAGGTGCTTCTCAGCGGCTTCTTTAGTTGTGAAGAAACCAGTACATTCCAGAACGATATCAACGCCAAGCTCTCCCCAAGGAAGCTCTTCAGGGTTACGGTTCGCCAGAACCTTAACATCTTTACCGTTTACTTTGAAGAATCCGTCATGAACTTCAACGTCTCCCTGGAATTTACCTTGAGTTGTATCATATTTAAGCAAATGAGCAAGCATCTTAGCGTCAGTCAAGTCATTGATTGCTACCACTTCGATACCTTCTACATTTTGAATACGGCGGAATGCAAGGCGTCCAATACGTCCAAAACCGTTAATACCAACTTTTACACTCATTGAATAGTTCCTCCTAGAGTTCGTTTTATTTATTCAAGACAGGCCGTGAGGCTCGTCAAGACAACAATGTTAAGTATAATGCATAAACCCTTTGCGCGCGCCCCATTTAATGGAATCTATAGGGCCTTTTGTAGCTGTGTGTCGATTTCCTTGCCGATTTCAACAGCCGCCGCCTCGTCGATCACGAGAATATCCTCTTGACCAAACCGCAGCATCGCATGAATGGCCTTCGCCTTGCGTTTGCCACCGGCAATACCGATAACGACTTCCGTACGGATAATGTCTTCCAGGCGCAGCCCCATGGTCCGCATCGTATGAACCACTTCGCCATTCTCATTGAAATAGTATCCGAAGGACTCGGCTACGGCTCCCTCGCTCTGAATCTCTGAGATCGTCCCGGAGTCCAGCTTGCGGCGGTGGGTCATTTCAATGGCGTCGCCTATTCCATGTACAATAATACGCGATCTGCGGATAATTTGTACAATCTCTCCAATATTGGAGTCCTGCGCAAGCGACTCATATGCGTCTCCGCTAAGCAGATCGGGCACATGCAGCAGACGGTAATTGGCGCCAATCCGTTTGGCCATGGTTGAAGCAATGGTGTTGGCCTGTATCTCCATGCTCTCTCCCAGTCCTCCACGCGCCGGAACAACCCAGGCGTTCTTATAGGAAAGGGATAGCGGCGGGGTCAACTGATCGGCCATCTCGGCTAGCGTTGATCCGCCTGTGACGGCAATCGTATCGTCACTCCGCAGTACGCTGAGCAGTGCCTTGGAGCCTGCGCGCCCCAGCTCACGCTTGGTGAACGGCGATGTCTCACAATCGCCAGGTACCACAATTACTTTGGTGAGACCGTACGTTGTACGAATTTTCTCTTCCAGATCATCCAGGCCGAATAGGCTCTTGGCGACCGGCTCCAGCAGGTCAAGCAGTCTGCGACCGGCATCGCTAATGCGCATACCGACGCTCTCGATCTCAATGAGCCCCTGCGATTTCAGAAGATCCGTCTCGGCGCGCAGCACCCGCTCGGTCATATCAAGCGATGCGGCTAACGTCCTGCGCCCAATAATATCGGACAGCATGATCTGATGTAGAATCGTATACCGTCTCTTAAGGGTTTCCATGAGATCAGGCAGAAGCTGCTTTTGGATTTCCAATAGATTACGCATGCTTTCACTCCTGCAACTTCGTCTTTCTCTTATCCCTTGTTCGTGGTCTCAAAATGTCCCGGGTTAACTTTTTAAGTCCCACCCATATTCTACCCAAAACTGACGCCAAGTGCAAGTGTTCCGAGACTATAATTCTCAGCCCGCTTTCATCTTATACATGGGCTTGTCCGGAAGGCCGCTGGCAGGAGGTGCATCTCCGGCTCTATTAATGGAGGCAGAGAAAACTATTTTTGCGCAGGATGCCTAATACGCATTGCTTTTATCCGAGAAGTATATTATAATAATTTCTGTTGCGCCCGTGGTCCAATGGATATGACGTAGGCCTCCGAAGCCTGAGATCCAAGTTCGATTCTTGGCGGGCGCGCCATTTTTTTCAAGCTTGTACATAATTTAGTTCCGATTATATTATATTTAACCAATGAGCCGCTTGAGGGCTCTTTTTTTTGAAAGTAAGTTTGACTTTCTTTGACTTTTTGTTTGAATTTGTTTATCATGTGGTTAATACGGTAACAGTAAAAAATGAACCCATTCGAAGCACCAATTTCAAGGAGGTTTTCCACGTGAGTTATATTCCTATGGTAGTAGAACAGAGCAACCGCGGTGAGCGCGCTTATGACATCTATTCCCGCCTGCTGAAGGACCGCATCATTTTCCTTGGAACGGAGGTTAATGACGTGGTTGCCAATTCCATCATCGCACAAATGCTCTTCCTGGCTGCCGAGGACCCGGATAAGGATATTCACCTGTATGTGAACAGCCCAGGCGGTTCCATCACAGCGGGTATGGCCATCTTCGATACAATGCAATACATTAAGCCGGATGTATCCACTATCTGTGTAGGTATGGCCGCTTCCATGGGAGCGTTCCTGCTGAATGCCGGCGCCAAGGGCAAGCGCTTCGCCCTGCCGAACAGCGAAATCATGATTCACCAGCCGCTAGGCGGTGCTCAGGGGCAGGCTTCGGATATCGAGATCCGCGCCCGCCGCATCATCAAGCTGCGTGAGAAGCTGAACCGCATCTTGTCCGAGCGTACAGGCCAGCCGCTGGAGAAGATCGAGAAGGATACTGACCGCGACTACTTCATGAGCGCTGCAGACGCTGCTGAATACGGTATCGTGGACAAGGTAATTGAGAAGACTCTGCCAACAGGCGTATAAGTACCTGCTCCAATGAATACACAAAGAGGCTGTAACAGACCGGTCCGGTCCCGTTACAGCCTCTTTCTTATGCCCAGCCATTGCTGCCTACCTTAAGCTCCCGTACCCAAGGGCATCCAGCTTGCCTGCAATTACGCGGTAGCCTCTGCCGTTCGGGTGAATATGGTCCAGGAACAGCAGCCCCCGCTCATTACCGGCAAATTCATGGTATACCGAAGCAAACCCTACGTTATTGCTGCTGTAGCCTGCTGCATAGCGGTTGAACTCGCGCACCCACTCTGTTGCTTCATTCACCTGAGGGTAGGGATTATACAGGCCTACCATCCGGATGATGTAGGGGCTGCGGGAACCTGCTTTGAGCTGTGTCAGGCTGCCCATGATGTCGCTGTAGTTACGCTTGCAGTCCCTAAGCGCCTGCTGCAGTAAGCCCTGGAATTCACCGGGCCGGGGCCCGGCTGCCCGGGCTGCCTTAATCAAGTCGTTGCCGCCAATGGACAGCGTAATGATCTGCGCATCCTTCACCGCCGCCCGGTAGACATTCGAGCTCCTCAGCCGTTGCTTCAGCCCCCCGGTGGTCAGACCGTTGACGCCAAGATTCGCCGGCACCACTGGTGTACCCAGCCTCCCTTCCGCCATCCGGCGGTAGACGGGGACGAAGCCGTTCCCGGGCAGCGCCCCGAAGCCGGTTGTAAGTGAATCCCCGATCGCTGTATAAGCATAGACCATAACCTTCCCCTCCCCGTTATAAGCTGCTTGCCTTCTATAGCTTATGACTATCCGGGTGAAGTGGTAACGGCAGGGCAGGCTGATTAGGCCGTGGATGAAGGGTTGTGCATGAAGAATGCCCCTGCGTCTCCCGGAGGAGATGCAAGGGCATCTGGATAATTATTTTATTATTTCAGCGCCGCGAACGGACTGCTTCCATCCGGCAGGAGTTCCTTGAAGCTGAAGGTGAATTCCGGGAAGCCCTCGGCATATGCCGTGTATTCGTATAACTGGAAG
This sequence comes from Paenibacillus sp. FSL H3-0333, assembly GCF_038002805.1. Lineage (NCBI taxonomy): Bacteria > Bacillati > Bacillota > Bacilli > Caryophanales > Paenibacillaceae > Paenibacillus > Paenibacillus sp. FSL H3-0333. The sequence goes on from NZ_JBBODG010000001.1 coordinate 391,316, forward strand.
AAGAGCACCGCTTTGCCATCTTTCAGATAGAAGTACTTCTCGGTATTCAGTCCATTGAACCCGCCCAGATATCCTCCGTTAGCTTTGATCTCGGTGGCCAGCTTGGCATTGAGCTGTTTCTTGTAATTAGGGTTGGCACCGAACAGATCGCCCAGCAACAGACGTTTCCCGTCTTTGAGCGAGAAGGTGAACGCATTGCGGTAAGTCATCCCATGGGCACCGCCGGTATACCCGTATTGATTGGTGATTAGGCTGAGCACGCCATCCTGGTTATACGTGACCACATAACCGCCTTCGAATTCATAGGGCCGGTCATCCTTCGACCGCTTGGAGATTTGATCTTCAGCATCCTTCGCATAGTTCAGAACGGTCTGCTTAATCGTATCATTGATTGCCTTCTCTGCTTCTGCACTTGCCAGGCCGCTGACCTGCGGATAATCCAGCCGGATAGGCGCATCCTTATGATCCTTCACATAGCTCACTGTTTTGATGGTTACCGCATTCTGCACTTTCTTCATAACATTCAGCCGTCCTGCTGCTGCGCTCCCGTCTACTTTGTAGCCCAAGTAATCGCTAAGCAGCTCAGACGAAACATACAGCCGGTTATTCAGTTGCTTGCCTTCACCGACATAATAATTGTTCACCATAACAGAAATGCCATAATCATTGATCGTCAGCCTTGTCTGAGCAGTTCCTGTCCCGATGGTGTACGTCTTCCCCGCTTTATCATAAGAGAGCGGCATCCCCAGCGCATCGCGCAGGAAGGTTACCGGCACCCATACCTTTCCTTCCTGAAGCAGGCCCGTCTGGGCTGTACTTTTCCCGTTAACCTTCAGCACTACAGATGAGGATTTGGCTTTGACCTGAGCGGCTGCCGGAGCGGCCTCAGTGATGCCTGCATGAATTATTCCTGTTCCTCCCAGCAGGATTCCTGCGGCGAGCATTCCTGCACCCCATTTGCTGATGTATTTCTTAGAGTTCGAATTCATTGTTATTTCCCCTTCCACCTGGTGGTATGATTAGTCATGATGTGTGTTCTTCCGTATCACTGTTCCTATTATAGTAAAAGAACTAGCGGGGGATGTTACAATCCGCTTTACAGTTTCTTAAGGTTTGCCGTGATTATCTAAAGATCCTGTCACCTCAATTTAAACAAATTGAGAGCTTTAGATAGCGGCTGTGTGCATATATATACATTTATATGATTATAAAAAGCGCCTGCCCCGCTATAACAGCAGAGCAAGCGCCTCTTACGAAACGTTTTATTTCAATTCATACGTTACACTCAATTGGGTAGTGACCTTAACCTGCCCGGGCTCAACGGAGCTGCCGGCATTGTTATCCATGGACATCTTTTGTAAAGAGGCTGCTTCAGCATAGACCACCGGATGATTCCCGTCATCGCTCTGAATGACAGTGACTACCTGACCCAGTCCGCGTTTGGCTGCTTTGGCGATGGCCGCAGCTTTGACATCTGCATTCTGCATAGCCTTCTCAATAGCCTGTGCTTCAAAGGCGGACGGATCTTCGATCGCAAACCGCACATTGCCGATGTTGTTCGCTCCAGCCGCAGAGGCAGCGTCCAGCAATTGTCCAACCTTGGTCAGATCCCGGTAAGAGACCTCTAGCGTGTGCTGGGCGTTATAGCCTTTTACCTTCTGGCCGTCCTTCTCGCTGTAAGTGTAGTTAGGCTGTACGTTGAACTGGGTGCTCTGAATGTCTTTGTCTGCAATGCCCCAAGTGGTCTTGAACAAAGCGGTCAGCTTGGAGACCTTCGCGGCTGTGCCCTTCTGTGCTTCCTGCGCGGTTTCGGCAGTTGTCGTTACGCCGATGGAGAGATACGCAATATCCGGTTTGATCGACAGCTCGCCTTTGCCTACCACGTTCACCACATTCTTCTGTACTTCGTCGGCGTAAGCCTTTTCAGGACCCTTTAGCACTCCGCTCAACCCCATTCCTCCAATCATCAAGCTAGCTGCCAGCAGAACTGATCCAATCGATTTACCCCATTTTCTCATGCTTGCCATCCCCTTTCGATTCGTTTAAGTGTTATTACCCTCTAGACGGGACAGCATGGTAAAAGTTGCATGAGCGATGTACGATATTTATTTTTTATTTGTTCCCCGTCCCGATCCAGAACCGGCGGATGACATTTCCGTCCTCCTCTATATATTCGCTATCCTCGATACCGCCATTCCTGCGGATTGTCCGTTCCGATGCGGTGTTGACGGAGTCACAGACTACGAGTGCCTGCTCGATACCCAGTTCACCGGCCTTCAGGAGCGCCTGCTTCAGAAGCTCACTGGCATAGCCTTGTCTGCGTGCAGAAGGGACGATGCCATAACCGATATGCCCGCCAGAATGGAGCAACCTTTCGGTCAGCCGGTGCCTGATGTTCACAGCCCCCACTACCCGTTTGTCCGTGGTCACCAGCCAGAAGGTTGAGCTGCTCACCCAGCCGTCCGGTATATCTGTACCACGGGCATACCCGTGAAGAGCCTGAATCATACCGTCAAAGTCAGCGGGGTCCATCTCTGTTACCCAGGGTACAAACGGCTCCCCGCTGGCCTTCCACTCCTCATAAAAGGCTAAATACGGCTCTCTGAGCGCCTCAGCAGGCTCAACTAATGATACTTCACCGTCTTGAATCTGCATCCGCATACCTCTCCTTATCCTCTAAAGCTGATATGAAAAAAAGCCCCTAAGGGCTTTTGGTTAGACCATGTAGCATTTATTGATTCTCGAGCTCTTCCTTGCTTACCAGACTGGTCAAAGCGGTTACAGCCTGTTCCGCGTCTGCACCGTCTGCGCTGATATGAATCTCCGTACCGGAACTGATCGCAAGGCTCATAATGCCCATGATACTCTTGGCGTTCACTTTTTTATCGTCTTTTTCCACGAAAATCTCCGACGAAAACTTATTAGCTTCTTGCACAAACAATGCTGCCGGCCGAGCATGGAGCCCCGTCTTCAACCGAACAACTACCGGGTGCTTTGTCATGAAACGCTTACCCCCTATTTGAGATCTGCCCAAAAATTTCACATTAATTTTATAATATTATATCATTATAACGCATACCGCACTAGAAAAAAAATAATCAGCCGCCGCGGACCTTGTCCGCCAGCTCATCAATTTTGCGCAAACGGTGGTTCACACCCGATTTACTGACCGTCCCGCCCAGCATATCCCCGACTTCCTTGAGGTTAATATCCGGGTGCGCCAGTCTGATCTCGGCAACCTCCCGCAGCTTATCCGGCAGACTTTCCAGACCCACCTCGCGCTGCAGCAGCTTGATGTTCTCAATCTGGCGTACCGCCGCACTGATCGTCTTGTTCAGATTGGCCGTTTCGCAGTTCACAATCCGGTTGACCGAGTTGCGCATATCGCGCATGATCCGCACATCCTCGAATTTGAACAGCGCCTGATGAGCGCCGATCAGACTGAGGAACTCGATGATCTTCTCGCCTTCCTTGATGTATAGGATGAAGCCTTTTTTGCGTTCTATACAGCGGGCATTCAGGTGAAATTCACCAGCTAGCTCAACGAGCGCCTTGCAGTGCTCCTCATACATGGAAGCGATTTCCAAGTGGTACGAAGAGCCCTCCGGGTTATTGACCGAACCGCCGGCCATGAAGGCCCCGCGCAGATAGGCACGCTTGCAGCAGTTCTTGCCGACAATCTCCTCATCAATCCCGTCTGTGAAAATAAAACCCTCAGAGACAATCCGCAGATCCTTCAGGATCTCCTGGACCTGGTTCGGGATTCTTACAATATAGACGTTATTCTTCTTCAAACGCATTTTTTTACGCACGAGCAGCTCGATATGGACCTGGTAATATTTCTTAAGCAAAGAATATACCCGCCTTGCAATCGCGGCGTTCTCCGTCGAAATGTCGAGAACCACCTTTTTGCTCGAAAGCTGCACCGAACCATTCATTCGGATCAGCGCTGACATTTCCGCTTTCTCGCAGCAGGGCTGGCTCTCGACCATCGTCAGCTCTTTTTTGGTAAGGGCCGCAAAAGACAAGGGGCTCACCTCTTTCATTTAACTCTTTCTGTCAATCCAATCCTTCACCAGCTGGAAAATATGGTGACTGAGCTTATCTGTATCATGCCGCAAATAGGTTTTAAATAATACCAGCTTGTCAGCAATCACCTTATACCCGTTGCCGTCCACGGCCTCACGGTCAAGCTGTACCGGACGGGCACCCTTCTCGGCGTATTTGATCTGCACCTGCTCCGGGATCTCCCCGTCATTGACGATCACATAATCGAACAGATGCAGCCCGATATGGTCATATACGGCCTGTAGATGGTCATTAACCGTGTAATTATCCGTCTCACCCGGCTGGGTCATTACATTGCATACAAAAATCTTAATGGCCTCGGAAGCTACCACGGCTTCTGCCAGCTTCGGCACCAGCAGATTCGGCAGAATGCTGGTATACAGACTGCCCGGACCGAGCAGAATAGCATCTGCGTTGCGGATAGCCTCCAGCGCCTCCGGCAGCGGCTCAACATCCACCGGCTCCAGAAATACGCGCTTGATGACGCCTCCCGCCTCCGGGATTTTGGATTCACCGGTAATCAGCGTTCCATCCGCCATCTCGGCGTGCAGGATTACCGCCTCTCCGGCCGCAGGCAGCACACGGCCGCGAACGGCGAACAGCCGGCTAAGCTCCCGGACTGCTGTAACGAAGTCCCCCGAGATGTCAGTCAGTGCAGCCAGAATCAGATTGCCCAGGCTATGCCCGGCTAAGCCTTCTCCGCTGCTGAAGCGGTACTTCATAATCTGTGCCATCAGAGGCTCAACGTCAGCCATAGCCGTAAGTACGTTGCGGATATCCCCGGGCGGCGGCATCTGCAGCTCACTGCGCAGAATCCCGGAGCTTCCCCCGTCATCTGCGACAGTTACGATCGCCGTGATATCCAGCGGCTTCTCCTTCAGCCCCCGGAGCATCACCGAGAGTCCGGTCCCGCCACCCATCACGACGATCTTTGGACGCTGTCCTTGTTCTTCAGCCACTATTCATCCCTTCTCTCATCAATGCCGGTCGCGTTCGGAGTCCCGATGGCTGACTGCCACCGCTTCCGTCTCGCTAACCCCCAGCATTTTGCCCAGGTATTCGGCGATGGCTACCGAACGGTGTTTGCCGCCCGTACAGCCGATGCCGATAATAATCTGGGATTTACCTTCCTTGCGGTATTGCGGAATAAGGAATTGAAGCATATCTAGCAGCTTGGTCAGGAATTCTTGCGTTTCAGGCCATTTCATTACGTAGTCGTACACCTCGTTGTCTTGGCCTGTCTTGGGCCGCAGCTGATCCACATAATGCGGATTAGGCAGGAAGCGGACGTCGAATACCAGGTCAGCATCAATCGGAATCCCATACTTGAATCCAAACGAAGTAATGTTAACCGAGAGGGTGCTTTTCCCGAGGTGGGAGAAGCGTGACACTATTTTTTCTTTGAGCTGAACCGGCTTCATGCTGCTGGTATCCAGACACAGGGTAGCTGAATTCTTCAGCTCCTCCAGCATCTGGCGCTCCATGCGGATGCCGTCCAGCGGCATGCCCTTCGGAGCAAGCGGATGATGCCTCCGGCTCTCCTTGTAACGCTGTACAAGCACTGAATCTGTGGCGTCCAGGAAAAGGATCTCACACCCGATCGTTGACTCGTCCTTGATGTAGGCCAGAGACTCCGACAGGGCGGTGAAGAATTCCCGCCCCCGAAGGTCGATGACCAGCGCCACCTTGGCGATTTTACCCTTGGACTGCTCAATCAGCTCAGCGAATTTCGGGATTAGCACAGGCGGAAGATTATCCACGCAGAAGAACCCCAGATCCTCCAGGCTCTGCACGGCAATCGTCTTGCCCGCACCCGACATGCCTGTAATGATAATCAGGGTGGCATGGGCGGGCAGGGTTTGCTCGAGGTCGGTCATTACAGCATCCCTCCCTATGATTAGTATATGAATAATTCCGGTCTTTTAAGAACGCAGCAGCAGGCCTGCCGCACCAATAATACCGGCGTCATTGCCAAGCGCTGCAGGTACAATCGTAACACCGGTCTGCAGAGGGGCAGGCGCCAGCTTGGCGAATACCCGACGGACTTCATCGAACAGAATATCGCCTGCCTTGGAGACTCCGCCGCCGACGATGAATACTTCAGGGTTCAGAACCGCTGCAACGGAAGCCATTGATTTGCCCAGGTAGAAGGCCGCCCGGTTCACAATCCGCAGCGCAGCTTCATCGCCTGCCTTGGCGGCATCGAATACTTCCTTCGCAGCGATTTTTTCAACGGTGGACAAGGAGGTCCGGTCCCCGCGTGCTACAGCATCGTTCGCCATACGGATAATGCCTGTCGCTGAGGAAACGGTTTCCAAACAGCCCATGTTCCCGCAGCCGCACTGGATCGCTTCCAGATCGGGCACCACGGAGATATGTCCAAGCTCACCGGCCAGACCGGCAAATCCCTGATACACCTTACCATTAATGATAATACCGCCGCCGACACCCGTACCGAGCGTATAGCAGACACAATTCTCTATGCCGCGCCCTGCACCGCTCCAGGCTTCGCCCAGTGCAGCCACGTTGGCATCATTGTCTATTTTGACTGGCTTGTTCAGGCGACCCTCCAGAATGGAGCGGATCGGCACATCTCTAAATCCTATGTTGGGCGCAAGGATGATGATACCTTCACGAATATTCGTAAATCCGGCCAGTCCCGCACCGACACCAGCCAGCTGGTCCCAGGAGTACGGAGAGTCCTCCACAATCTGGCGTACATACTTCTCGATATTATCGATGACAGCATCGACGCCATCCGCAGTCCCTGTCGGACCTTCGTAAGTGTGCAGCAGGCTTCCCTCGGCATTACAGATTCCAACCTTAATCGTGGTACCACCTAAATCCACGCCAACGTAGATATGTTCAGACATGTTACAAGCCACCTTTTTCTATGCTAAAATAGTTAATCCTACGTACCCACTATAATAGAACCCTCCCCTGCGGTCAAGGAAAGGCGATACACCCGGGGCAATGGACTTCAGTTCTTATTTGTTAACAAAAAGACTTTCTCACCAGGCAGGCAAGAAAGTCCGTTCATTCTCTTCTATTGTAGGGTGCCAGATACCTTAATGCTATTCGGACAAAATCCGCTTCTGGCCCTCAAGGGCACGGATCGGTGCGATATTCTGGGTGAATTCCAGCGTCCCCATATAACGGCCTTCTGCATCCCGCACGGCGAAATAACGGATATAGATGAATTTATCCTTGATGTTAATCCAGAAATCCTCGGCATCCTTCACTCCGGCTTTGAAATCAGCCAGCAGCTTCTCAACAACATGCACACTTTGCGGCGGATGGCAGTTCTGTACGGTGCGGCCGATAACGGCCTTCGTCCGGGCGAAGATCCGTTCCTTGCCATGCGAGAAGTAGCGGACGACATCGTTCTCGTCGATAAAGGTCAGATCCACCGGCAGATGATTCATCAGCGTCTCGAGCTGGTGGAGCGACAGCAGTCCGGTCTCAAACCGGATGAAGCCCTGCGGGGACAGGCCTTCCCCTTCTTCCGCCGGAACATCAGCACCCTCAGGCTCCGCTGCACGCTCCGGTATCCATTCCTGATCGGGCGCAGTCAGGCAGAAGCCGATTTCATCGCTTTCGCGGGCGATCCGGACCCACTCATCCTCAGTCAGCTTATCCAGCGCCATCGGGAGCAGAATATTCTCTTCTTTGAAGATCATCTCATTGACTTCCTTAATGATCTCCTCCAGTGCGGCTGTAATCTGCCCGCTGTCCCCGTTATAGGCGCTAAGCGCCTTCTTGGCTTCCTTGATCATATTGCGGATTCCGTCATCCACTCCCCACATTACCTTCGTAGGACCGTATATGCCGTACTTCTCCAGGTAGGGGAAGAGCAGATTCTCCTTGCGGCTGTAGTGCTTGTCGAGATCCAGCAGCAGACTCAGGTCCTCCAGCAGCTTGAAAATAATCTCCTCGGTGGCGTTCTTCTTGAACTTATCTGCATGCAGCTCCAGCCGGAAGTTGACCAGACGCTCGATCTCGCGGTTCTCCAGCTTGAACGTATGCACGGGATGACCGGGCTGCTCCTCGGGCTTAGATGAACGGTGAATCTGTTCAATCGAGCCTTTGAAAATTGCCGTATGCACAGAGCAGAGGCGCTGTACTTCCTCTACCGGAATGCCTTCCTCGGTCATCAGGGAGTGCTCCATGGCGGAGATTTCCTCCACCGTAACATCGCCTACCGCCTCTTCAAATCGCGCCTTAACCTCCTCCACGCTTTTGCCCGCATGCAGCTCCTTGATGATCTCTCTCAGCATAGCCTGGCGGCGTGTCTGTTCCGGAATATCGACCTCGCGGTTATTAATCAGTTCGCTCATCGCAATCTCTCCTTCTATTCTATAATCTCGAAACCATGCTGCTGAAAGGCCAGCCGAACGGTTTCCAGCTCTATTTTCTTTAATTTCATTCCTTTGGACAGGGTCATCAATCTTCCTGCAGTCTGCAGCATTCCAGGCTTCGCAATATCACGGAATCCCAGCTCCACCATGATCTCCACCACTTCCAGGTGCCTGGTTACCAGTTCAAAGACCGATTCATCCAGCTTCAACGCTTTGCTCATCCTTTTGCACACCTCACTAATGAGAATTCTTCTCAACACCAGCTTAGCATAGGGTACAGGGGTGAATTGTGATTGTAATCACTAACTACAAAAAGACTATCCCCGCCAGCCATTCAGCTTGGGGGATAGCCTTAGAATAATACGTTTCCGCTGTATTCACGGCCTCTCGGCCATGAACAACGTACCTACATATAGATTAGGTCATGCAGCTAAGTTACAGTGATTGGCTCCATCTATGGGAATTCCGGATATCATGCGAAATCCGCATGCTGCAGAATTTAGGGCCGCACATCGAGCAGAAATGCGCCTGCTTTGCCCCCTCCGCAGGCAGGGTCTCATCATGATACGCCTGCGCCCTTTCCGGGTCCAGGGAGAGATGAAACTGGTCGCGCCAGCGGAACTCGAACCGCGCCTTGGACAACGCGTTGTCCCGGTCCTGCGCACCCGGATGTCCCTTGGCGAGGTCTGCGGCATGTGCAGCGATTTTGTAGGTAATGACTCCTTCGCGCACATCATTCTTGTCAGGCAGGCCTAAATGCTCCTTAGGTGTAACGTAACACAGCATTGCCGTTCCAAGCCCCCCGATTATCGCTGCCCCGATGGCCGACGTGATGTGATCATAGCCGGGTGCAATATCCGTAGTTAGCGGACCGAGGGTATAGAAAGGAGCTTCGTGGCAAATCTCAAGCTGCTTGTCCATATTCTCCTTGATCTTGTGCATTGGCACATGGCCCGGACCTTCTACCATAACCTGAACATCGTGCTTCCAGGCAAGCGCAGTCAGCTCTCCCAGCGTCTCCAGCTCGGCGAACTGAGCTTCATCATTGGCATCGGCGATAGAGCCGGGACGCAGGCCATCCCCCAGTGAGAAGGCCACATCATACGTCTTCATGATCTCACATATATCTTCGAAGTGTGTGTACAGGAAGTTCTCCTGCTGATGAGCCAGGCACCAGGCAGCCATAATCGATCCGCCCCGGGATACGATGCCGGTCATTCTCCGGGCAGTGAGCGGAATATAGCGCCGCAGCACCCCGGCATGAATGGTGAAGTAATCCACCCCCTGCTCAGCCTGCTCAATCAGCGTGTCGCGATAAAGCTCCCAGGTTAAGTCCTCGGCTATACCGTTCACCTTCTCCAGCGCCTGGTATATGGGCACTGTCCCGACCGGCACAGGAGAATTGCGGATAATCCATTCCCGGGTGGTATGGATCTTAGAGCCGGTGGAGAGATCCATGATGGTATCAGCCCCCCAGCGGGTCGCCCACCGCATCTTCTCCACCTCCTCTTCAATAGAAGAAGTGACCGCCGAATTTCCGATGTTGGCATTGATCTTCACCAGGAAGTTACGGCCGATAATCATCGGCTCACTCTCCGGGTGATTGATATTGGCCGGAATAATAGCACGGCCCGCAGCCACCTCATCCCTTACGAACTCTTTCCGGGTATTCTCTCGGATCGCAATATACTCCATTTCCGGTGTGATGATCCCTTGCCTTGCATAATGCAGCTGAGTCACATTGCCGCCTACATAGGCCCGCCGGGGATTCCTGCACAGTCCTGGATAAGCTTCTGCGGCAGCCCCTTCTCTGCGGATTCCGTTATCCTCCGGCCGGACGGCTCTTCCGGTGTACTCCTCCGAATCGCCACGCTCCGCGATCCAGCTTGAACGGTGCGGCGGCAGTCCCCTCCGAATGTCCATCTCCTCCGCGGCATCCGTGTACATACCGCTTGTGTCATAGACACACAGCGGAGCATTTTCCTCTTCCCCGGCAACGCCTTCGGTTCTGCTGAGGCTGATCTCCCGCATCGGAACCCGGATATCCGGGCGTGAGCCCTCCACATACACTTTACGGCTTGCGGGGAATCCGGAAAGATCCACCTCTTCGTTCTTCATCATTTCTGACATTCCAATCTCCTCCTCTTCACTCTGTGAGTCAATCAGATAAGATGTCACGCAGCAGACTGAGCCGAAGAATCTATAGATTCCTGCAAGTCAAAAAGCCGCTCCACCTGGAGCGGCTTTATTAAAGGAACAGTCAAATAAGACTGTATTCAAAAAAGGTCCGACTCCACTTTCCTACGCTGGTATGATCCAGATCAGGTTCAAGGGTCCGGAAATTCAATTTTCCCGTCTCAGCCTATTCAGGCTCCCCTAGTGGGTATCTTATCTAATTAAATACATTTTACCTGTATGGGTAATTCTTGTAAACCCGTTATTTATCCAGCGATTCGCTCCAGTCGTGCACCATCGTGCCTTCCAGGAACTTCTCGGCATCCATAGCGGCCATACAGCCGGTTCCCGCTGCCGATATCGCTTGACGGTAACGTGTATCCTGTACATCGCCGCAGGCGAATACACCCGGGATGTTGGTCTCGGTGGTACCCGGGTTCACCACGATATAACCGTTGGCATCGGTGTTAATCTGGCCGCCTAAGAAGGCTGTGTTCGGTGTGTGTCCAATCGCTACGAACACACCGTCTGCTTCTACCAGCTCTGTCAGACCTGTCTCATTATTAAGCACCGTAAGGCCCTTCACTCCGGTCTCTCCTACCGTTACTTCAACCGGTGTGCGGTTCAAGGCCCAGGTTACCTTGCTGTTGTCACGCGCCCGGTCCTGCATGATCTTCGAGGCCCGCAGCTCGGGACGGCGGTGAACCAGCGTTACGCTGGACGCAAAGCGGGTCAGGAAGCTGGCTTCCTCCATAGCGGAGTCTCCGCCGCCGACGACGACAATCTTTTTATTACGGAAAAAGAAGCCGTCACAGGTCGCACAGGTGCTGACCCCGCGTCCCACATTCTCCTGCTCGCCCGGAATGCCCAGATATCTTGCAGAGGCCCCGGTTGAAATAATAACCGACTCCGCTTCCAGTACACCCATTCCGTCCACTGTTACCTTGAAAGGACGCTGTGAGAAGTCCACCGACTCCACCCAGCCATTCTTGAATTCAGCGCCGAAGCGTTCCGCCTGCTTGCGCATATTGTCCATCAGGTCCGGACCCAGAATCCCTTCAGGGAAGCCTGGAAAGTTCTCCACTTCTGTCGTCGTTGTCAGTTGTCCCCCCGGCTGTAAGCCTTCAATGACCAGCGGGCTCAGGTTCGCACGCGCCAGATAAATCGCGGCAGTCAGCCCGGCCGGGCCTGTTCCGATTACAATCGTTTTGTACATTACATTGGCCTCCTTACAAGTAGGTGTTCTTACAACAGCAATTGCTTCAAATACGGGTAGTGGACGGCGATAAGCCGCCGGTTCCGGGCAGCATCCCCTTGGGTCCGGGAGCAGCCGCAGGCTCCTGCTCTTCGCCGGGCGAGCCGCCGGCTTCATTCAGGTTCTCCCCGATCAGCCGCTGAAGGCTGAACAATACCGCCTCCTGCAGGCGGTCCTCCTGCAGCGGCTCCTGCTCCAGAACTCCGCGCAGTACCTCGGACATCTCCTCGTCCTCAATCCAGCGGAGAGCCTCGGTCACCTGAAGCTTCGTAGCGGAATCGCCGTAGCGCAGCGCCCAGAAGAACGAGGCGCGCAGCAGCGGATTATTCCGCACTTCTTCAGTGAATCTGCCCGTATTGCCCTTCCACTGCTTCAGCTGCTCCTGGAAGGGCAGCTGATAGTTATAGCTGACAGCAGGCATAGGCTGTCCTTCTGCCCGGGCCTGCTGGAGCTGGGACAGGAAGAACGCCGGGACAGCGGAAGCAGGGTCCAGCTTGGCTGCCTGTCTCCAGCAGCGCAGCGCCTCATCATGTTTTCCGCTATTGCTTGCCGCGGCCGCACAGTAATGATACAGCCCGGCATCTCCGGCGACCTCCTCATCCTTCAGCAGACGGCGGAAATGGCTGTAAGCGGCAGCGTGCCGGCCCAGGATACCCATGGTTGTAGCCATTTTGAATACATGCTCCTGATGGAACGGCACCGTTGCTTCAAGCATACCGAGCAGCGTTTCAAGCTGTTCCTTATCTCCTGCATACTGCAGGAAGATGGCCATATTGCACAGAGCATGCAGATTGCCGGGGTCTTGCTTCAGCACCTCATTCAGACATTCCTTCGCCTTGGCGAACCGGCCCATATAGAAATGAGCTAATGCCAGATTATTATGCGCAGCCAAAAAATCCGGGGTACCCGCAGTGATCTCCTCCAGCAGCTCTACAGCCTGAGGGAACTTACCCTCCTCCAGCAGACTACGCGCCCGGTCATGCTCTACGACTCCCTCACGGCTGCGGATACGCACCAGCGGAGCAGGCCGGTTCAGCTCATATTGCAGCAGCTCCATCAGTTCTTCGGATTCGGTCATGAACTCGCCGTTAGCATCCTCTTCCAAGTAAGTGACCAGCGAACGCTCCGCCTCTTCAAAGCTTTCCATATTAGCGAAGTTATTAGCCATGTAGAAATGGCATTCTGTCATAGCGGGGTCGATTTTCTCCAGAACATGGATAAGAATCTCGTTAGATGCGGTATAATTGCCCATCTCAGATAATATACCCGCCATATTGCAATGATTCACCGGATTATCCGGCTCATATTCAACAGCTTTGCGAAAATTTCTTAATGCCTTATCATATTGAAAGCGGTCCAGCGACCGAACGGCTCTTTCAAAGAAAAAATTGGCATCCAGAGTGACCGGAATGACATTACTGTGCTCCGCGGCATTCTCTGAAGTTCTCTCTATCATGGAAGCAAGGCACCTCCCTTGTTTCAGCTTCCCTAGCCTTACCTGTTCGTTTCCATTTATGGTCTCGGCTGTCTTCTTCACACAGTATACCACATGTGGCAACGAGATTCTCAAGTCTCAGAGAGAGAGCTAACGGGAGGGAAAAGCTCAAAAAAAGACGCGGGAGTTAAATCCCCGCGTCTCTGAACAGCTTATCTATGGAACCGCCCTCGATGATAATACGCGTGGCCTCAGCCAGCATGGGAGCTACCGAGAGCACTGCGAATCTGCTGGAATGCTCGTCCGGCAGGGCAATCGAATCGGTAATGACAATCTCGTCGATATTGGGATGATCCATCCGCTCAAGCGCATCCCCGGAGAACAGTCCGTGCGTAGCACAGACGATACTGTTCCGGGCGCCCCGCTCCTTCAGGCCCTCCACCACATTGACGATCGTGGTTCCGGTATCTATAAGATCCTCTATAATGATTGGCGTCCTGCCTTCCACATCACCAATGACATGCGTAATCACCGATTCATTATGCGCCGGACGCTTCTTAATCATGATGGCGAACGGCGAATCCAGCCGGCTGGCCAGCTTCTCCGCCATGGACGCTCGTCCCGCATCCGGGGAGACCACGACCAGATCGGTAAGCCCCTTCACCTTCAGATAACCGCTAATCAGATCAAGCGCCGTCAGATGATCGACCGGAATATTGAAGAATCCCTGTATGGCTGCGGCATGCAGATCAATCGTAATTACGCGCGTTGCACCGGCGGTGGTCAGCACATCGGCGACCATTTTGGCCGAGATCGGCTCACGTGGTGCGGACTTACGCTCCTGCCGGGCGTACCCGTAATAGGGAACGATAATGTTCACCGTTCTGGCCGATGCGCGCTTGGCGGCATCAATCATGACCAGCAGCTCTACAAAAAGCTCGTTAATCGGATGAGCCAGGGATTGCACCAAAAATACGTCGCAGTTCCGGATGCTCTCTTCATAATGCACATAAATCTCGCCGCTTTTGAAACGGGTCAGCTTAATCTGGCCAAGCGGCGCACCAAGGCGCTCCGCAATATCAGCGGCAAGCTTCGGATTCGACGAACCGGAAAAAATCCGTAATTGATGATGCATAGTACCCTCCTGGGATTATAAATTTATACGTTGAACGGAACAGATGTACGGCGGCGTCCTTCAAAGACGGCCAGTTCGCGGAAGCCGGTGCGCCAGAGCATGTCCCGGGCCTCTGTTAAGCCGTCTCCCAGCTTCATGGGATCATGCGCATCAGAGCCAACCGTGAGCGGAATGCCCAGCTCAAGCGCCTGAACAAGCACATGCTCTGCCGGGAACATCTCGGCGCACGGCTTGGTCAGCCCGGAAGCGTTCAGCTCCATCGAGATGCCGCTGCGGGCAATGACCTTCAGCGTATCCAGCTCAAGCTTCTTAGCCTCCGCCAGGTCCTCCGGCGTCCGGGGTCCGTAACCGAACCTTTTGATGACGTCCATATGTCCTATAATATCATATAATCCTGATAACGCCGACTTCTGTACAGCATCATAATAGCGGCGGTATACCGCCATTACATCCTGGCCTTCCCAGCCATGGGTCTGCCGGTGGTCGGTAATGTCCCATTCTCCCAGGAAATGCACCGAGCCAATCAGATAATCCCACGGATAGGGTGCCAAAAGCTCGCGGATCTGTTCCTCATATCCCTCAATATAATCCGCCTCCAGCCCGACCCGCAGCTCAATCGTGCCCCGGTAGCGCTCCTTCAGCGTAAGGCATTCCTCCACATATCGCGGAAGCTCCGCAAGAGGCATAGCCATCTCAGGATAGTAGTGGTCCGGGTCGACATGGATCAGCGGCAGATGATCCGACAGCCCGAGCTGCTCAAGACCCAGAGCGATGCCCCGCTGCACATACTCCTCCAGCTTCCCTACCGCATGGCCGCAGCGTTCATGATGGGTATGATAATCGATGTGCATGCTGAAAGTTCCTCCTAATCGCGGCGAGGCCGTTCATGGCGGGCGCTCAGCTCTTCCAGAATCTCATCCAGCGGAAGCTTGCGCTCCTGCAGCAGCACCAGCAGGTGATAGATCAGATCGCTGACCTCCAGGCGCAGTTCGGCATTATCTTTGTTTTTGGCGGCAATGATCGTCTCGGAGGCTTCCTCGCCGACCTTCTTCAGGATCTTGTCCACGCCCTTGTCGAACAGATAGGTCGTATAGGCCCCCTCAGGACGATTCACCTCACGCTCGGCAATCACACGCTCCAGCTCACCGAGTACCGCAAACCGCCCGCTCTCTGCTTCAGCAGCATTCACAGCAGCCCCCGCAGTGCCAGTTACGGTTGCCGGTGAATCGAGCGGAATCTCGCGGAAGAAGCAGCTGTTCTCCCCGGTATGGCAGGCCGGTCCCTCCGGCACTACCTTCACCAGCAGCGTATCGCTGTCACAATCGTAATGGATCGAAGTGATCGCCTGCGTATTGCCGGACGTCCCCCCCTTATGCCACAGCTCGCTGCGTGAACGGCTCCAGAACCATGTCTGGCCGCTCGCAAGGGAGCGCTGCAGCGACTCAGGATTCATATAGGCGAACATTAATACCTCCAGGGTGCGCGCATCCTGAATGACAGCAGGCAGCAGGCCGGATTCATTCCAGCGGATGCCGGACACTGCCTCTTGCTGGCTTAGTACGATTTCTTTCTTGTCCTCGCTCATCGGATCTCTACTCCTCTTTGCTTCAGATCAGCCTTCAGATCATGAATAGCAATCTCTTTATAGTGAAAAATGGTTGCCGCAAGTCCGGCATCTGCCCGGCCTTCCGTAAATACATCATAGAAATGCTCAATTCTCCCGGCCCCGCCGGAAGCAATGACAGGAATACTCAGCAGGTCGCTGACCGCCGCCGTCAGCTTCAGGTCGAAGCCGTCCTTGGTCCCATCCGCGTCCATACTTGTAAGCAGAATCTCGCCGGCCCCCAGCCGTTCAGCTTCCTTGGCCCAGTTCAAGGCACGGATACCCGTGGGCGTACGTCCGCCGTGCGTATACACTTCCCATTCGCCCCAAGTCTCATTATATTTGGCATCCATCGCCACAACAATGCACTGGGAGCCGAAGTGACGGGCCCCTTCCAGAATCAGCTGAGGGTTATTTACAGCAGCTGTGTTGATGCCGATTTTGTCCGCTCCGGCACGCAGAATCCGCTTCATATCATCAGGTGTCGAGATACCACCGCCCACCGTGAAGGGAATGGCAATCTCACCCGCCGTCTGCCGCACCACTTCAATCATGGTCGCCCTGCCTTCCACAGAAGCGGAAATATCGAGGAATACCAGCTCATCCGCGCCCTCGCGGTCGTACAGCGCCGCAAGCTCCACCGGATCTCCGGCATCGCGAAGATTCACAAAATTCACGCCTTTTACCACACGCCCGTCCTTCACATCCAGACAAGGAATAATCCGTTTCGCCAACATGCCAAGACCCCTCCTTAGTATAGACTTACCGCAATCCGGAGGATTGGCCCAGGGTCTGCAGCGCTTCACCCAGATTAATATTGCCGGTATACAGCGCCTTGCCCACAATCGCCCCGCCGATTCCGCTGCCGCTATGTACGTTCAGGCGCTGCAGATCATTAAGGCTGGTCACGCCGCCGGAAGCGATTACGCTGCGGCCGCTTGCCTTGGCCATAGACAGAATGCCTTCCACGTTCGGTCCCTGCATCATCCCGTCGCGGGAGATATCGGTATAAATGAAGGTCTCGGCACCTTTGGCGGCCAGCTCCCTGGCCAGGTCTTCAGCGCGAACCTCCGAGGTGTTAAGCCAGCCGTGCGTAGCCACATAGCCGTTGCGGGCATCGATGCCGATAGCTACCTTGTCGCCGTATTTGGCAAGAACTGCTTCTGTAAAAGCCTGATCATTGATAGCCGCCGTTCCGATAATCACCCGGCCGACGCCGAGGCCCAGCAGCTTCTCAACATCGGCAAGGGTACGGAGACCGCCGCCTACCTGTACAGGAACATTCGCATGCTTAGCAATGGCCCCAATGATGGAATCATTCACAGGGCAGCCTGCTTTGGCTCCGTCCAGATCCACAAGATGGATATACTGCCCGCCTTGCTCTTCCCATGACTTAGCCACCTCTACCGGACTGTCGTTATAGATCGTCTCTTGGGCATAATCACCCTGCTGCAGCCGGACACACTTGCCGTCCCGGATATCAATCGCCGGATATAGGATAAAAGAAGACATGAATACTCCCCGCTTTCATTGCAATTTAGTGATTCAGACAGCTAAGCCTGCTGTCCCCGGAGCTGCAGGAAATTACCCAGCAGCTTCATGCCAAGCTCTCCGCTCTTCTCCGGGTGGAACTGCATGCCGTAGACATTATCGCGCCCCACGATAGCCGTTACCGGATATCCGTAGTCTGTGACAGCCAGCAGATCGCTGTCTGCCGCGAGTGCATGATAGGAGTGCACGAAGTACACATGCCCCTCCGTCAGGCCGGCCAGCAGAGGACTCTCCGGCTGGCGGAAGCTCAGCTTGTTCCAGCCCATATGCGGCACCTTGTAGCCGTCCCGGGGGGCGAAGCGCACCACTGCGCCGGGCAGAAGCCCCAGCCCCTTATGCTCGCCATGCTCCTCGCTGCTGCTGAACAGCAGCTGCATTCCGAGGCAGATGCCCAGCACCGGCTGGCCCGCTGACGCTGCGGCCCGGACGACATCATCCATTCCGCTCTCCCGTAAGTGCTCCATCGCATCGCCAAAGGCACCGACTCCCGGCAGAATGACACTGTCTGCCGCCAGGATCTCGGCGGCATCCGAGGTTACAAGACTCGTATACCCCAGCCGCTCTACGGCCTTGCTGACACTGTGCAGGTTGCCCATGCCGTAATCGACGATTGCAACGGCCATCCTATAGCACTCCCTTCGTTGAAGGCACGCCCTTCACCCGGGGATCTACGATAGTCGCTTCGTCCAGTGCCCGTCCCAGCGCCTTGAATACCGCTTCAATCATGTGGTGGGTGTTGAACCCGTAGTGCACGATGACATGCAGTGTAATTCTGGCTTCCAGCGCGAATTTCCAGAGGAATTCTTGAACCAGCTCTGTTGAGAAGCTGCCCACCTGCTGGGAAGGATACTCCGCCCGGTATTCAAAGTGCGGCCGGTTGCTGACATCAATGACTACCTGAGCCAGTGCCTCATCCATTGGGACAAAGACACTTGCGTAACGCTTGATGCCTTTTTTGTCGCCAAGCGCTTCCCGCAGTGCCTGTCCCAGACAGATGCCGATATCCTCCACCGTGTGGTGATCGTCGATATCGATATCGCCCCGAGCCTGCACACTCAGGTCAAACTGTCCATGCTGCGTGAACAGATCCAGCATATGATTCAGAAACGGTACATCGGTCTCCAGTTCGGAGACCCCGCTGCCGTCCACGGCAAAGGTTAGCTTGATGTCCGTTTCATTGGTTGTACGGCTAAGTCCGGCCTTACGCAGCGCCACTTCGTTATTATTGTTCTCCATTTCCGTCTCCACCTTTCGCTTCGTTCGTAAGCCGGATTTCTATCGCGCGTGCATGGCCTTCCAGTCCTTCACGCCGGGCAAGCTCCATAATCGCCGCCCCGTCGCGCAGCAGCGCTTCCTTGCTGTAATAGATCAGACTGGACTTCTTGATGAAGTCATCCACATCTACAGGCGAGGAGAACCGTGCTGTGCCATTCGTCGGTATAATATGGTTCGGTCCGGCAAAGTAGTCGCCGACCGGCTCCGAGCTGTACGGCCCGAGGAAGATCGCACCGGCGTTCTCAATTGCGCCGGTCAGCCCCATCGGGTCGTTCACCACAATCTCCAGATGCTCCGGCGCGAGCCGGTTCACCACGGAGATGCCCTCCTCAAGCGAGTCTACGACGATAATCGCGCCGTAGTTCTCGACCGAGGCCCGCGCGATTTGCTCGCGCGGCAATGCCTGCAGCTGCCGCTCAACCTCGGCAGCCACCGCCTCCGCGAGACGCTGCGACGGCGTCACGAGGATCGCCGACGCCATCTCGTCGTGCTCGGCCTGCGAGAGCAGGTCGGCCGCGATGTAGGCGGCCTCAGCGGTATCGTCGGCGAGCACGACGATCTCGCTCGGTCCGGCGATGCTGTCGATGTCGACAGCGCCGTAGACCTCGCGCTTGGCCAGGGCCACGTAGATGTTCCCTGGCCCGCAGATCTTGTCGACCGGCACGATCGATTCCGTGCCGAAGGCGAGGGCGGCGATGGCCTGCGCGCCGCCTACGCGGTAGATCTCGTGTACGCCCGCTTCAGCGGCGGCCACGAGAATATAAGGATCAATACCTTCAGAGCCGCCCGTCGAAGGCGGTGTCACCATCACGATCTCCGGCACCCCGGCGATCTGTGCCGGTATCACGTTCATCAGCACCGAGGACGGGTAGGCCGCCTTGCCGCCGGGAACATAGACGCCCACGCGCTTCAGCGGGCGGATGATCTGGCCGAGGATCGTACCGTCCGGCTGCAGATCCATCCAGGAATTGCGTTTCTGCCGCGCATGGAACGCACGGATATTCACGGCTGCTGCGCGAATCGCCGTCACGAAGGACTCCTCTACCCGGCCGTAGGCGGCCTCAAGCTCCTCCGGCGTTACGCGCAGCTGCGCTGGCGTCAGTACAGCGCCGTCGAAGCGCTCCGTATAACGGAGCAGCGCCGCGTCGCCTTCCCGCTTGATATCGGCCACGATTTCACGTACGGCCTTGTTCTGCTCCGGCGTGCCGTATTCCACCTCACGCTGCAGTTTAAATTCCTTACTGGACTGGATCTTCACCGCCGCTTCCCCCTTGAGCTTATAGTTTTGCTTATATTATTTTACCTGCAACCCCGGTTCTGCAATAACAGCCTGCAGCCGGTCGCACAGCTGCTGAATCTCCTCATTCTTCATCCGGTAGCTTACCCGGTTCGCCACCAGGCGGCTGGTGATCTCGAAGATGCTCGTCATCTCCACCAGACCGTTATCCTTCAGCGTCTGGCCGGTCTCTACCATATCCACAATCCGGTCAGCCAGCCCGATCAGCGGTGCCAGCTCGATGGAGCCGTTCAGCTTCACAACCTCCACCTGCTGGCCTTGCTCACGGAAATACCGCGAAGCCACGTTCGGGTACTTGGTAGCTACCCGCTGCTGAATGCCCGGCTGCCAGTTCGGAAGACCGATAATCGACATCCGGCAGCGGGCGATCCCGAGATCCAGCAGTTCGTACACATCGCGGCTCTCCTCCAGCAACACATCCTTGCCGACAATACCGATATCCGCCACTCCATACTCTACATAAGTGGGCACATCCACCGGCTTGGCCAGAATGAACTCCATTCCGGCCTCCGGCAAGGAAATCACCAGCTTGCGCGACTCTTCTCCGTCCGGAGGAATCGGCAGTCCCGCCTGGCGGAACAGCTCTGCCGCTTTATTGTAAATCCGGCCTTTCGGCATGGCTACCTTAAGAATCTGTGCCATCAATACCCGCCCCCGTTTCGTGTGTACTCATCATTTCAAAACCACCTGCAGCAGCTCCGCTCACCCATGCTCGCTGACAAACGACACGAACGTGTAGATCTCGCCGTACAGCTCGCCCTCTGCCTGAATAGTATCTGCATCCAGCCGCTTCACGGTCTTCAGCTCCTCCGGGCCTGTTGCCAGCCGTGTAACCACAGCATGCCCTTCCGAGCGCAGCCTCGCAGCCTCGGCCAGACCCTCCTGGCGCCGCAGTGCATCGTACTGGACCAGAATCGGCAGCTCTTCCTCTTCCAGCAGCCCGGAGACTCCATCCAGAATACGGTTGGTCTTCAGGGAGAAGCCGGTGGAGGGAATCGGACGCCCGAATTGCTGCAGCAGGTTGTCATACCGGCCGCCGCTGCATACCGGGAAGCCCAGCTCGGAAGCATATCCCTCGAAGGTCATGCCTGTATAGTAAGAGAAATCACCGATCATCGTCAGATCAATCAGCACATGCTCCGAGACACCGTAAGCAACCAGCACCTCCCAGACCTTGCACAGATGCTCGATCGACGCGCGCGCCACCGGATGGTTGCTCAGCTCCAGCGCCTGACCGCAGATCTCCTTCCCGCCGCGCAGCCGCAGCAGTCCGTCCAGCTCCTGCTTCTGGGCAGCAGACAGCTCAAGACGCCGCAGCGTCTGGCGGAAGGCTACATAATCGCGGCTGAGCAGATGGCTCTTCAGCTCCTCCTGAGCCTGGGGCAGGCCGGATACCGCCTCCTGGAAGAGACCGTCGAGGAAGCCCACATGTCCAATTGCTATTTTAAAAGACTTTACGCCCGCCGCCTGCAGTGAAGCAATTGCTAGCGCGACTACCTCCGCGTCAGCCTCCGGCGAATCATCACCGACAAGCTCTACACCGGTCTGAAAGAATTCTGCCTCCCGCCCGGCCTCTTCTTCAATGGCCCGGAAGACGTTGGCATGGTAGGACAAACGCAGCGGCAGCGGCTCATCCTTCAATAGAGAGGAGACCACACGGGCTACAGGTGCCGTCATTTCTGAACGCAGCACCAGCGCCTGCCCACGGTTGTTCAGCAATTTATACAGCTTCTGATCAGATGTAGAGCTGGCTACACCGACCGTATCGTAATATTCAAGAGTAGGCGTAATCATCTGCCGGTAGCCCCAGCGGCTCATACAGTGAAGTACATCCTTCTCGATCTTGCGCAGCTTCGTTACCGCACGCGGGAGATAATCTCTTACGCCGGCAGGCTTTTCAAATCCCTTTGGTTTGGCCATCTTCATTGTTCACCTCATCGGATATGTTAAAGGGTATCATCAAATGCTTTATCATGGTAAAGTGGTAGCAAAGTAAAGTAGTGGCAATATCGTATCACGGACCATCCTTTTGCGTCAACAATTCGCTTGAATTCCAGAGTTCCTTTTGCCACCGGGATAAGCGGCGAATATAATAAGTTAATATGATTGTACTTTATTTCCTCCATTAAGTATTCCCGGTACCTAATTCAGAAGCAGAAAGAAGGACTGACGGCTTGAGTACATCCTATATGATTGGCGTTGATATTGGAACCACCAGCACGAAGGCTGTCCTCTTTGAGGAGAACGGAACAATTGTCGCTCAGAGCAATCAGGGCTATCCGCTGCATCAGCCCTCCCCCTCTGTTGCAGAACAAGACCCGGAGCAGATTCTGGAAGCCGTAATTCATACCATAGCATCGGTCATGCAGGAGAGCCTTGCAACACCTGAATCCATTCTGCTGGTCTCGTTCAGCTCCGCTATGCATAGCGTCATCGCTGTAGATCCTGCGGGTAAGCCGCTGACCGCCTGTATCACCTGGGCTGATAACCGGAGCAGCCGCTATGCCCGGCGGTTGAAGGATGAATTGAATGGACATGAGCTGTACCTGCGGACAGGAACGCCTATACACCCTATGTCTCCAATCACCAAGCTGATGTGGCTGGGCGAGGAGCAGCCCGAGCTGTTCCGGCAGACCTACAAGTTCATCTCCATCAAAGAATATATTTTCTTCCGGTTGTTCGGAGAATATGTGATTGACCATTCCATCGCCTCTGCCACCGGCATGTTCAATCTGGAGAAGCTCGACTGGGACGAGGAGGCGCTCCGGATTGCCGGTGTTACTCCAGAGCGGCTATCCCGTCCGGTCCCGACCACCCATATCCTGCAGGGCCTGCTTCCGGAGCTTACCGGAAAGCTCGGTCTGCTCACGGACACTCCGTTTGTAGTAGGCGCCAGTGACGGCGTTCTGTCCAACCTGGGCGTAGGGGCAATGGAGCCGGGGGTAATCGCTGCAACGATAGGCACAAGCGGTGCCATCCGTACTGTAGTTGACCATCCGCTGACCGACCCCAAAGGACGGATCTTCTGCTACGCCCTGACAGACAAGCATTGGGTGATTGGCGGCCCCGTGAATAACGGGGGGATGCTCTTCCGCTGGGTGCGTGATGAGTTCGCTGCTTCTGAAGTAGAGACGGCGAAGCGCCTGGGCATTGATCCCTACGAAGTATTAACCCGGATCGCCGAGCAGGTGCCGCCCGGCAGCAACGGACTGCTCTTCCATCCGTATCTGACCGGAGAACGCGCACCGCTGTGGAATCCTGATGCCCGCGGCTCCTTCTTCGGGTTAAGCATGAATCACCGTAAGGAGCATATGATCCGTGCGGTGCTGGAAGGTGTCATCTTCAATATGTACACCGTATTGCTGGCCATGGAGGAATGTATCGGTGAGCCCGTTAGAATCCTGGCTACCGGCGGCTTCGCCCGCTCGGCGCTATGGCGGCAGATGATGGCGGATATTTTCGATCAGGAGGTAGTCGTCCCTGAGAGCTTCGAGAGCTCTTGCCTCGGCGCTGTTGTACTGGGATTATACGCCATCCGGCGGATCGATTCCTTGGATGCTGTCTTCAGCATGATTGGCTCCACTCACCGGCATGAGCCTGTTACTGCCCACGCCAAAGCCTACAAACAGCTGCTGCCCATCTTCATCTCGGTATCCCGCAGTCTGGAGGATCAGTATCAGGCTATCGCCGACTTCCAGCGCGAGCAGGCGGGAGAACAGCCCGGCTAACGTGTTTTCCAGAACCGCCTGCTTACAGCAAAGCGCCGGACAGCCGCAGATGCGGCCAGCCGGCGCTTTCAATATATGAACTTAGCCTAAGTCTACACTGTCGCCTTTGGCGCTGCTGCAGGCTTCTGCGGTGCAGAGCCGAACACCATCCAGGCCGGCTTCACATAACGGAAGGCAAGAGCAACCACTAGCCAGGAGCCCAGGAGGGCCACCAGCCAGCCGCCCGCTATTGCCGCCGTATAGGCCAGCGATCCGCCGTGGAACGGCAGCTTCCGGTACATGAACAGCAACAGCGGATGGAGCAGATAGATACCGAAGGAGCATGCCCCGGCCGAGAGCAGCAGTCTGCTCAGCACGCTGCGTCCTGCCCCGTACAGCAGGAAGGACAGCTGGAACAATACCAGACAAGAGAGCAAGGCATGCAGGTTCGAGAACCCTTCGTACCATAGACTATTGATTACTGTTTTCTTCGTATAGTTGTTATACCACAAGACCACATGGTAAGCTCCGGCAGCCGCCCATAAGAGCCATAGTACCACCCAGCTTGTCCCTTTACCGGAACGCCAGCCTTCGCGGGAGGGAACCAGCCACTTTTTCAAGGAGCTGTAGTAGATCGCAATCGCCGCACCTAACAGGAAATACGAGAAATACGTAATGGCCAGACTACCCTTGGACAGCTGCCAATACCCATGGTTCACCATATATTTGTTAAGCAGCACGAAGCCCCACTGTAGAGCAAGCCCGATCACCGGTGCCCATGCCGCGAGATGCCGGACTTTTTGCAGACACCAGAGTATCAACGGGAACAGCAGATAGAACTGGATAATGATGATGATATAGTAGAGATGTGTATACGCCGTACCCGTCCATAGATACTTGAAGAACTTCCCGCCCATCTCCTGAAGAGGCATCCCCCAGGTATGACCGGCCGTCATTTTCAGTCCAAAATACAGCACCGTAAACACAAGATAAGGCACAATAATATAGATCAGTCTGCGGCTGTAGAATTTGGCCAGTACCTTCCCGCCCAGCGGACGGTCAATATAATTGTAGAACAGGACGAACCCGCTTAAGAATATAAAGGAAGGCACCGCAAACTGGCTGAACTTGTTAATAAACAGAAACGGAGGGAACATGGAAGTGCCCAGTGTCTCAGCCAACGTGCGTGAAGTGGCATGGATGGCGATCACCGCAAAAATAGCGATTGCCCGAAAAATATCAAGCTGTGGAATTCTTTCCTTTTGAGCCATTATGATTCCTCCTGTTTACGCAGCTCGCGGAGCGGATTCCCCCCGACGAACGAACCGGCAGCAACATCTTTGTGAACCACCGATCCCGCCGCAACCGTAGCCCCATCCCCAATCGTAACCCCAGGGAGAATAGTCGTGTTAGCCCCAATCATTACATTCTCGCCGATCATAACTTCACCCAGCCGATACTCCTTGATGAGATACTCATGAGCCAGGATCGTAGTGTTATAGCCGATAACCGTGTTCTCCCCAATAGAGATCTTCTCCGGAAAAAAAACATCCACCATCGCCATAAGTCCAAACGCAGTATGCTTGCCTACCTTCATCCCGAGTACCCGGCGGTAAATCCAGTTCTTGAGCGGCAGAATCGGGCAATAGCGGGCAATCTGGATAAAAATAAAATTGCGCACACCCTTCCACGGGCTGACCGTGCGGTAAATATGCCAGAGCGAATTATGCCCCTCCATGGGATAACGGGTTATCTTTCTCACGGCTGCATAGTCTCCTGCTCCACAATAGAGTACAAATCCTTCATCTCCTGGATGATGTAATCCGGTTCATAGGTGCGCAGCACAGCCTCACCCTTAAGCGACCAGGCCACAGCGGCTACACGAACCCCTGCTGCCTTCGCAGACTGAATATCGACAGCACTGTCGCCAACCATCAGTGTCTTGGCTGGATCAACACCCAGATTGGCCACTGCCGTGAGCACCGGCTCCGGATGCGGCTTCGGATGAGTCACATCATTCACCGTAACAATCGTCTCCATATATTTCAACAGATCGAACATTTCCAGTGACTTCAATGTGTTAGGCCGGATCTTCGTGGTCACAATCCCAAGCTTGATTCCCCGGCGCTGCAGCTCCTCCATCGTCTCATTCACATGGGGAAAAGCTTGGACCAGCTCATCATGATGCGCATTGTTGTACGAACGGTAGGACCGTTCCAGCACACCTATATCCTTCGGCTCCAGGCCGGAGAATGCGCCTAGCTGCTGCTGAAGTGTAGTTCCCATCAAGGGAATGATCTGTTCCCGGGTCAGCGCCGGCAGGTTATTCTCCTTCAGCGCATGCATGAACGAATTGATGATCAGCTCATTCGTATTCACAATCGTTCCGTCCAGATCAAATAACACGCATTCTATCATTGATTGTATTACTCCTTTGTTTCCTTATCTTTAGAGGGATCTTCCACCGGCTGAACTGGCTGAGAAGGCTTCTGAGGCGTATTCACAGCACTCTCTGGAACTACCGCATCTGCCGCTGCCGGTTTGGTACTGATGATCGGGTCTGAGTAGTAAGGCAGCGGCCGGACGCTTACGCGCCGGATAATGATCAAGGCGATTGCCGCAATAATAATCAGCAGCGACAATAATTGCGAGACACGAATATTGCCATACGCCGGGTCAAGATACCCCTGCTCGAAGCCCAGCCACTTCATCGGGCTCCATAGCGCATTAATGAATGAGGCCGCTCCGCTGCTGCCATTGAAGGCAAGGCTGTCCGTCCGCAACGCTTCAATGAAGAAGCGGCCGATGGAGTACCAAATTAAATAGGATACGAAGATCTCTCCGGCACGCACAAATTTCTGACGTCGCAGAACGAACAGCAGCAGGATCCCGAGCAGGCACCAGAGTGACTCATACAGGAAGGCCGGGTGATGGAAGGCATCCCCTATGTACATTTGATTCACAATGAAATCCGGCAGATGCAGCTTGTCGCGCAGGAACGACTCCTCCACCACGCCGCCGTAAGCTTCCTGGTTCACGAAGTTCCCCCAGCGTCCGATCATCTGACCAGCCAACAGTCCCGGTGCACAAATATCAATGAGCCGCCAAGCCGAGTAGCCTTTATAGCGGAAATAGATCACTCCGCAGACAACTGCTCCGATCAGCGCACCGTATATTGCAATACCGCCGTTCCAGACCTTGAAGACATCCAGCAGGTTGTCCTTATAATCCTCCCATTTGAACGCTACAAAATAAATCCGCGCAGCAATAATGGCCGATGGCAAGCCCAGCAGCAGCATATCCATGAAGAACTCCTGCGAAATGCCGTACCGTTTGCCTTCTTGAATACATAGGAAGAGCCCGGTAAGCGCACCAAGACCCAGAATCAGGCCATACCAGTGAACCGGCAGAGAACCAATCGAGAAGACAATCGGGTCAATCGCTAGTGAATAAAACATGCTCTCACACTCCTAATCCAGATCATCCATATCTTCTGAGATGGTGGCGGTAAGTTTATTCGTAAATTGTAGCGCGGCATTAAAGCCCATTTGCTTGAGCCGGTAATTCATCGCAGCCACCTCGATAATGACAGCGAGGTTACGTCCCGGACGGACAGGGATGGTAACCAGCGGCACATCGGTATCAATAATCCGTGTCGTCTCCTCATCCAGTCCCAGTCGGTCATACTGCTTGTCCTGCTGCCAGGCTTCCAGTCTGACCACCAGAGTAATCCGCTTGTGATTACGGATAGCGCCTGCCCCAAAGAGCGTCATCACATTAATAATCCCGACACCGCGGATCTCCAGCAGGTGACGGATTAATTCCGGTGCGGTACCATGAAGCTGATTATCCGAGGTCTGACGGATCTCCACCGCATCATCGGCAATCAGGCGATGACCGCGTTTAACGAGTTCCAGTGCCGTTTCACTTTTACCAATGCCGCTGGTGCCTGTAATCAGCATCCCTACCCCATATACATCACAGAGAACACCGTGAATTGTTGCTGTCGGTGCCAGTCTGCCCTCAAGGAAGCTGGTCAGTCTGCTTGAGAAAATCGTGGTCGCCATCGAGCTGCGAAGCACGGGAAGTCCCTTCTCGTTGCTGATGTCTACAAGCTCCTGGGGTACATCCAGCGCACGAGTAATGACAATACAAGGGGTATTGTCGTTACAGATTCCGCGTACCCGGCTTTTCCGTTCTTCCTCTGAGAGCATAGAGAAGAAAGCCAGCTCTGTTTTGCCTAATAGCTGCACACGTTCTTCCGGATAATATTCGAAATAACCGGCCATTTCCAGCCCGGGACGGTTCAAATCATCCACTGTGATCGGTCTCTTCAGACCTTCATGTCCGGATACTACCTCTAATTGAAAATGCTGCACCAATTCCGATACTTTTACCTTCTTAGCCATATATGTCCGTCCTTTCGTCACCCGCGGCTTATGCCGCTTCCCCGCATACCGGTTACATCTTTATCCATTCCAGCTACAGGTAATTCTCCTGCTATCTTAATGGATTATGCCAGTGAATGCAATCTTAACCCCAGCGGTTATCGTTCCATTCCACCATGATCATTACAAGAAAAAGCCGCCTAACCAGGCGGCTTTCTTCATTATAAACTATGTTTACCCTGCAGAGATCTTATCCCAGCAGAACGTTAAGTTCGGATTCTTTGTCGAAGATGTGGACTTTGTTCATGTCGATGGCCAATCTAGGCTTGCTGCCTTCACGGGTAGTGGAACGTCCATCTACACGCGCAATTACAGTGTTATTGCCAAGACCGCTCAAGTAGAGGAGCATTTCATGACCAAGGTTTTCCGTAACATCAACCATCGAAGTGAAGATTGTGTTGGGAGAAGCTTCCAGGAACACTGGCTCTTCATGAATGTCTTCTGGACGAACGCCCATGATTACATCTTTACCGATGAAGCCTTTGTTACGCAGGATTGTAGCTTTGCCGCCTGGAACTTCAACATCAAGGTTCTCTGCACGGAAACGGACAGCGCCGTTCACTTCGGAAAGAGTACCGTTGATAAAGTTCATGGTAGGGGAACCGATAAATCCGGCTACGAACAGGTTCGTAGGCTCATTGTACAGTTCTTCAGGGGAAGCTGCCTGCTGGATGATACCATCGTACATAACTACGATACGGTCACCCATCGTCATTGCTTCTGTCTGGTCATGCGTTACATAGATACAAGTAGTTTCAAGGCGTTTCACCAGCTTAGTGATTTCAGCACGCATTTGACCACGAAGTTTAGCATCCAAGTTGGAAAGAGGCTCATCCATCAAGAAGACTTGTGGATCACGGACGATTGCGCGGCCTAGTGCGACACGTTGACGTTGACCACCGGACAGTGCCTTAGGTTTGCGTTCCAGCAAGTGCTCGATATCCAGGATTTTCGCTGCTTCGCGCACTTTCTTGTCGATTTCTTCTTTCTTCACTTTGCGCAATTTCAGACCGAAAGCCATGTTCTGATATACACTCATGTGCGGGTACAAGGCGTAGGATTGGAATACCATCGCGATATCACGGTCTTTAGGAGCAACGTCATTCACTACACGGTCACCAATGTACATTTTACCTTCAGAGATTTCTTCCAGACCAGCGATCATACGCAGGGTTGTGGATTTACCGCAACCGGAAGGACCAACCAGTACGAGGAATTCCTTATCTTTAATATCAAGATTGATATCGATTACTGTTGCTTTATCGGAACCCGGGTATTTTTTGAAAATATGCTCTAAACGTACGCCTGCCATTGTATTTCCCCCTCGAGTCTAGTATTGGATTAGAAAATCAAACGCTTTCTTGTACACTTATCTTACCCCAGAGCCGGCCTCATGGCTATTTGCAAGGTTCACAAAAAACCTATTTTCTTTTCGTCACTTTATACAATAACATGGCAAGCTTCACAATAGCGGCATCCCCAAAGCTGCGGACATCGGCCCCCGTCTCCTGTTTGATCTTGTCCAGCCTGTAGAGCAGCGTGTTGCGGTGAATGTACAGCTTCTTGGCGGTTTCACTGACATTGCAGTCCATTTCAAAAAAACTCTCCAGCGTCAGCAGCATTTCCTTATCCGCCAGTACCGCCGTGTAATCACCGATCTGGCCCAGCAGCTGTCTCCGCCGGTCATCCGGAATACTGTTAACCAGCCGCTCCATGTGCAGCTCCCACGGCAGATGAATATAATCCCCTACCTGGAAGATACGGCCAAGAATAATGGTCTCCCGCAGCAAGGCGACTGCTCCTGTCAGACCTTTAACCGGGATAATGGCTGGAGAGACCGCCAGATGGAAGACGCCAACCCACTCGCTGGCAATCAGTTCATGCAGCCCCATAGAAGTCTGTGACAGCAAATCCTCAGCACTCTCTTCCTCATCCTCTTTATCATCTCCGCCTGTGAGGAGTTCCTTACGGGCTAAAATTAACCATTCCTTATCCTGCAGGGGAACCAGCAATACATCATTCTCGAAATAACTGCGCAGCAGCTTCATTAAGGAGCGATACGTCATCTGCGGATTATGAACATTCTCGCTTACCAGCATGAACGGAATCATATCTCCGAACAGCCGGCCCTTCAGCGAGATTTCATCCGGGATCTCCGCATCGTCCTTCTCCTGCTCCAGTTGGGCATTCAGCCAGCCGCTAAGCTGCCGCGCCTCCATCTCCCCTTCTTCCTTGAACCCGGTTGCCTTCAGCGCTACCGCAAAATTGCGTCCGGCATAATTCACCAGCTCCAGCTCCAGCGGCGACAGCCCCTCTGTCTCCACCCACACTGCTGTAACACGGCCATCATTCTCATAGAGGGGAATCCAGAGATAACCCTCATGAATGACCGGCAGTTCCTGATCCTTATCCGTACCTATGCCAAAAAGTGAAGCGGAATGCTGTCTCCCCAGCTGCTTGATTCCGGTCCTCTTTCCGGTGAGTTGCTCCAATTTTTGACGCAAACCCTCACTATCCATCATCACCATTCTCCACCACTTTTGCTTTTTTCGCTTATTTTATCATATTTTGCTGTAAAATGCGGAATTTGCGCTTACCGGCATACTTGTATCATGTATCAAAATACAAAAAAGGCCACCACCCTAAAGTGATGACCGTTTGACTTAAGATGAGCCATGAAGGACTCGAACCTTCGACACCCTGATTAAAAGTCAGGTGCTCTACCAACTGAGCTAATGGCTCCTAAAAAGGGATGGAGGCTGATGGATTCGAACCACCGAACACGTACGTGAGCAGATTTACAGTCTGATGCGTTTGGCCACTTCGCTAAGCCTCCATGATGGTGGCGCGGGAGGGAATCGAACCCCCGACACAAGGATTTTCAGTCCTTTGCTCTACCGACTGAGCTACCGAGCCATAAAAAAAACCTAAAAACAAAAAAATGGCGGAACCGACGGGATACTCTTCACTCCGTTAAGAGATTGCGAAGTATTCCTTACGATGCCTATGCTTCAACGAACCCAGGGAATTCTCATCCCTTATGCCATTGAAAATGGCGGAACCGACGGGATTCGAACCCGCGATCTCCTGCGTGACAGGCAGGCATGTTAGGCCAACTACACCACGGTTCCACAATTTGCTCTTAAAAATGGTGCCGGCGAGAGGACTTGAACCCCCAACCTACTGATTACAAGTCAGTTGCTCTACCAGTTGAGCTACACCGGCACGGTGTAAGGCGATACAATTCGAACATAAAAATGGTGGAGGCTGAGGGGTTCGAACCCCCGACCCTCTGCTTGTAAGGCAGATGCTCTCCCAGCTGAGCTAAGCCTCCGGGTATGTATGGTAGCGGCAGAGGGGATCGAACCCCCGACCTCACGGGTATGAACCGTACGCTCTAGCCAGCTGAGCTACGCCGCCACACTACAAGTATTGGATTTATAATGGCGGAGAGAGAGGGATTCGAACCCTCGCACCGCTTACGCAGTCTAACCCCTTAGCAGAGGGTCCCCTTATAGCCACTTGGGTATCTCTCCAAATTAATGGTAGCCATGTAAATCCGCACAGGAAATTGATTCCTGAAAACTGAATCCGAAACGAATCTGCGTGTTAAAAGTTTGGATAAGCCCTCGACCGATTAGTATTGGTCAGCTCCATGCATTGCTGCACTTCCACCTCCAACCTATCTACCTCGTCGTCTTCAAGGGGTCTTACATGTTGGGAAATCTCATCTTGAGGGGGGCTTCACGCTTAGATGCTTTCAGCGCTTATCCCGTCCGTACGTAGCTACTCAGCCATGCTCCTGGCGGAACAACTGATGCACCAGCGGTACGTCCATCCCGGTCCTCTCGTACTAAGGACAGCTCCTCTCAAATTTCCTGCGCCCACGACAGATAGGGACCGAACTGTCTCACGACGTTCTGAACCCAGCTCGCGTACCGCTTTAATGGGCGAACAGCCCAACCCTTGGGACCTACTTCAGCCCCAGGATGCGATGAGCCGACATCGAGGTGCCAAACCTCCCCGTCGATGTGGACTCTTGGGGGAGATAAGCCTGTTATCCCCAGGGTAGCTTTTATCCGTTGAGCGATGGCCCTTCCATGCGGTACCACCGGATCACTAAGTCCGACTTTCGTCCCTGCTCGACTTGTAGGTCTCGCAGTCAAGCTCCCTTATGCCTTTGCACTCTGCGAATGATTTCCAACCATTCTGAGGGAACCTTTGAACGCCTCCGTTACTCTTTAGGAGGCGACCGCCCCAGTCAAACTGCCCGCCTGACACGGTCCCCGTACCCGCTAAGGGCACTAGGTTAGAACCTAGATACGATCAGGGTGGTATCCCAACGGCGCCTCCAGCGAAGCTTGCGCTCCGCTCTCACCGGCTCCCACCTATCCTGTACAGATCGTACCCAAATTCAATATCAAGCTGCAGTAAAGCTCCATGGGGTCTTTCCGTCTTGTCGCGGGTAACCTGCATCTTCACAGGTATTAAAATTTCACCGGATCTCTCGTTGAGACAGCGCCCAAGTCGTTACGCCATTCGTGCGGGTCAGAATTTACCTGACAAGGAATTTCGCTACCTTAGGACCGTTATAGTTACGGCCGCCGTTTACTGGGGCTTCGGTTCACAGCTTCGGACTAAGTCCTAACCGCTCCCCTTAACCTTCCAGCACCGGGCAGGCGTCAGCCCGTATACTTCGCCTTACGGCTTCGCACAGACCTGTGTTTTTGCTAAACAGTCGCTTGGGCCTTTTCACTGCGGCCCCCTCGGGCTATTCACCCTACCGAGGCACCCCTTCTCCCGAAGTTACGGGGTCATTTTGCCGAGTTCCTTAACGAGAGTTCTTCCGCGCGCCTTAGAATTCTCTTCTCGCCTACCTGTGTCGGTTTGCGGTACGGGCACCTTCTCCTGACTAGAGGCTTTTCTTGGCAGTGTGAGATCATGACCTTCGCTACTATAATTTTCGCTCCCCATCACAGCCCAGCCTTAATGATGTGCGGATTTGCCTACACACCAGCCTCACTGCTTAGACGGACATCCATCAGTCCGCGTCACTACCCTCCTGCGTCACCCCATCGCTCATAGCGGATTACGGTGGTACAGTAATTTCAAACTGTTGTCCTTCGACTACGCCTGTCGGCCTCGCCTTAGGTCCCGACTTACCCTGAGCGGACGAGCCTTCCTCAGGAAACCTTGGGCTTTCGGCGGATCAGATTCTCACTGATCTTTTCGTTACTCATACCGGCATTCTCACTTGTATACTCTCCAGCGCTCCTTACGGTACACCTTCAACGTATATACAACGCTCCCCTACCCCAGATGCAAAGCATCTAGCCATAGCTTCGGTGGTGTGTTTAGCCCCGTTACATTTTCGGCGCAGAGTCACTCGACCAGTGAGCTATTACGCACTCTTTCAATGGTGGCTGCTTCTAAGCCAACATCCTGGTTGTCTGTGCAACTCCACATCCTTTCCCACTTAACACACACTTGGGGACCTTAGCTGATGGTCTGGGCTGTTTCCCTTTTGACAATGGATCTTAGCACTCACTGTCTGACTCCCGGCAAGAAGTAAATGGCATTCGGAGTTTGACTGAGCTTGGTAACCCTTGCGGGCCCCGCACCCAATCAGTGCTCTACCTCCACCACTCCATTCACCGAGGCTAGCCCTAAAGCTATTTCGGGGAGAACCAGCTATCTCCGAGTTCGATTGGAATTTCTCCGCTACCCCCACCTCATCCCCGCATTTTTCAACATGCGTGGGTTCGGGCCTCCAGTGCGTGTTACCGCACCTTCACCCTGGACAGGGGTAGATCACACGGTTTCGGGTCTACGTCCACATACTCAGTCGCCCTATTCAGACTCGCTTTCGCTGCGGCTCCGGCTTCTCACCTTAACCTTGCATGTTAAACGTAACTCGCCGGTTCATTCTACAAAAGGCACGCCATCACCCATAAAGAGGGCTCTGACTTTTTGTAAGCACACGGTTTCAGGTTCTATTTCACTCCCCTTCCGGGGTGCTTTTCACCTTTCCCTCACGGTACTGTTTCACTATCGGTCGCCAGGTAGTATTTAGCCTTAGCAGATGGTCCTGCTGGATTCATACGGGGTTTCACGTGCCCCGCACTACTCGGGATCCGTCTCGGAGAGAACACAGTTTGGGCTACAGGGCTTTTACCTCTATCGCGGGCCTTTCCAGACCTCTTCGCCTACCATATTCCTTTGTAACTCCATGTGAGACGTCCCACAACCCCAAGAGGCAAGCCCCTTGGTTTAGGCTGTTCCGCGTTCGCTCGCCGCTACTGACGGAATCACTATTGTTTTCTCTTCCTCAGGGTACTTAGATGTTTCAGTTCCCCTGGTCTGCCTCTGCGTATCCTATGTATTCAGATACGAGTAACTGCGAATTACCACAGCTGGGTTTCCCCATTCGGACACCCCCGGATCAAAGCTTGCTTACAGCTCCCCGAGGCAGTTTCGTTGTTCGCCACGTCCTTCGTCGGCTCCTGGCGCCTAGGCATCCTCCGTGTGCTCTTAGTAGCTTAACCAATGCGTTTTCCGTTAGGAAAATCGCTTAGCATCGCCATTAATTCAAAACTTGTTTACACAAGTTCAGCTTAAAGGAATGTTCTAAAACGCAAATTCGTTTCGGTATCCAGTTTTCAAGGATCAAGTTGCTGTTATTATGAAACAAACACGACTGTGATGTTCGGAATAACAGACGATGTGCATATACTGTTGTAAAGAAGTTTTGGTGGAGCCAAGCGGGATCGAACCGCTGACCTCCTGCTTGCAAGGCAGGCGCTCTCCCAGCTGAGCTATGGCCCCATATAATCACCCCAAAAAGCGAGATGTAGCTTCGAGGTTAATTCCGATTACTTTTCGGGGACCCCGGTACTTGCTATTCAATTTCAGATTGTTATATGGTGGGCCTTGGTGGACTCGAACCACCGACCTCACCCTTATCAGAGGTGCGCTCTAACCAACTGAGCTAAAAGCCCATATAACAAAACTTACAGTAGTGAAGCAATCAATGAATTGATTGTTCGCTTGGCGGCGTCCTACTCTCCCAGGACCCTTCGGTCCAAGTACCATCGGCGCTGGAGGGCTTAACGGTCGTGTTCGGGATGGGTACGTGTGGAACCCCTCCGCTATCGCCACCAAACGCATACGAAAGAGACTTGCTCTTTCAAAACTGAACACGAGTGAGTGTCCGAACCCGAAGGTTCTATTGTGGAAGCTAAGCTTCCGATTTGAATGTCTTCATTGCAGAAGACGATTCTCCATAGAAAGGAGGTGATCCAGCCGCACCTTCCGATACGGCTACCTTGTTACGACTTCACCCCAATCATCTACCCCACCTTCGGCGGCTGGCTCCCTTGCGGGTTACCCCACCGACTTCGGGTGTTGTAAACTCTCGTGGTGTGACGGGCGGTGTGTACAAGACCCGGGAACGTATTCACCGCGGCATGCTGATCCGCGATTACTAGCAATTCCGACTTCATGCAGGCGAGTTGCAGCCTGCAATCCGAACTGAGACCGGCTTTGCTGGGATTGGCTCCACCTCGCGGCTTCGCTTCCCGTTGTACCGGCCATTGTAGTACGTGTGTAGCCCAGGTCATAAGGGGCATGATGATTTGACGTCATCCCCACCTTCCTCCGGTTTGTCACCGGCAGTCACTCTAGAGTGCCCAGCTCAACCTGCTGGCAACTAAAGTCAAGGGTTGCGCTCGTTGCGGGACTTAACCCAACATCTCACGACACGAGCTGACGACAACCATGCACCACCTGTCTCAACTTTCCCCGAAGGGCACCTGATGCATCTCTGCTTCGTTAGTTGGATGTCAAGACCTGGTAAGGTTCTTCGCGTTGCTTCGAATTAAACCACATACTCCACTGCTTGTGCGGGTCCCCGTCAATTCCTTTGAGTTTCAGTCTTGCGACCGTACTCCCCAGGCGGAGTGCTTACTGTGTTAACTTCGGCACCAAGGGTATCGAAACCCCTAACACCTAGCACTCATCGTTTACGGCGTGGACTACCAGGGTATCTAATCCTGTTTGCTCCCCACGCTTTCGCGCCTCAGCGTCAGTTACAGCCCAGAAAGTCGCCTTCGCCACTGGTGTTCCTCCACATATCTACGCATTTCACCGCTACACGTGGAATTCCACTTTCCTCTTCTGTACTCAAGTCACCCAGTTTCCAGTGCGACCTCAGGTTGAGCCCAAGGTTTAAACACCAGACTTAAATAACCGCCTGCGCGCGCTTTACGCCCAATAATTCCGGACAACGCTTGCCCCCTACGTATTACCGCGGCTGCTGGCACGTAGTTAGCCGGGGCTTTCTTCTCAGGTACCGTCACTCCGGTAGCAGTTACTCTACCGGACGTTCTTCCCTGGCAACAGAGCTTTACGATCCGAAAACCTTCATCACTCACGCGGCATTGCTCCGTCAGGCTTGCGCCCATTGCGGAAGATTCCCTACTGCTGCCTCCCGTAGGAGTCTGGGCCGTGTCTCAGTCCCAGTGTGGCCGTTCACCCTCTCAGGTCGGCTACGCATCGTCGCCTTGGTGGGCCGTTACCCCACCAACTAGCTAATGCGCCGCAGGCCCATCCCCAAGCAGCAGATTGCTCCGCCTTTCATTCTTCTCTCAGGAGAAAAAAGAAATTATCCGGTATTAGCTACCGTTTCCGGTAGTTATCCCAGGCTTGAGGGCAGGTTGCCTACGTGTTACTCACCCGTCCGCCGCTAAGTTTGAAAGCAAGCAAGCTTCCTTTCAAACTCCGCTCGACTTGCATGTATTAGGCATGCCGCCAGCGTTCGTCCTGAGCCAGGATCAAACTCTCCAAATTGGTATTTAGAAAGAGCGATTGCTCATTTTGAAACATCTGACGAGAATTGTTATATTCTCTAATTTGGATCTCACCGAAGTGATTTCCCACTCACTCGTTGTTCAGTTTTCAAAGATCAATATCTCATCTTTTGTCGTTGATGTTTGTCTCAGCAGCGACCTTTATAATATATCACAGCACCCTTGTTTTAGTCAAGCGTTTTTTTAATTTCTTTTTTCGCTTTAGCTTCCAGCAAGTGATCCGAAGATCTCCTGTCCAAAGGGCCGAGACTTAATGTATCATGAATCAGGAGCCTTCGTCAACCTCTAAAACAAAGTTAATTTTAATCCCAATAACAACGCCACTCCCGGCAGCCCAAGAATGGTTACAGCACCTATGGTTGTAGGGTTAAGCGGAATGTGCAGATCGCTTACAACTCCTGAGAAATTAACGATATAAATCCCGAGCGCCGCCAATATAAGATGGGTTCCAAATACACTCAACCAAGCCCAGCCCAGTCTTTTCCTGAATACAATCAGGACCAGCAGCGCTGCAGATATAATCAGCACACCCATTGCAACAGTTCTTAGCATTGTTCTCCTCCTCGCTGACTCAGTCTGTTCATACTTGCAGCTGGCTCCGGTTAAGCCCCAGCCGCTTGGCATCCTTAAGGTGTATCTGATATTTACGCTCAGCCGCCTCCAGGATATAGATTGCATAGTCAATCTGATCCTGGCCCAGAGCCTCATCAAACATCAGGTAAGCCCGCTCCCATTCAGACTGCGCTTTACGTACCTCCTGGTATACTGTCCCCCATTCCTCTTCCGTCTGCACTGCCTTTTCCTTATCCGTATTCCCGCTCAGCCACTTGGTACTCCACCAACCCATTGCAATCCCTCCTAAGATATATGAATAACTGCAGATGCAACCGGTGATTCACACCCGTTAATCTCATACATATCGGAATAGGGACAAACTTAGAACCGGGAGAAGGGGCTTAGTAGAACTTTTAGCAGAATATCAGCGGCTCTCCGGGAAATAAAAAAGGAGCCCGAGGGCTCCCTACACTTATAATACAACTGCAAAGCACTCAGAACAGCTCACGACGGCCTTCCAGCGCCTTCGACAGGGTTACCTCGTCTGCATACTCAAGATCGCCGCCTACAGGCAAGCCATGGGCTATCCTGGTGATCTTGATCTCAAAGGGACGGACAAGACGCGAGATATACATGGCGGTGGCTTCCCCTTCAATGTTGGGGTTGGTAGCCATAATCAGCTCCTTCACCCGCTCATCGCTGAGTCTGGTCAGCAGCTCCTTCAGCCTGATATCATCCGGCCCTATGCCTTCCATCGGCGAGATTGCACCCTGGAGCACATGATAATAGCCGTCAAATTCCTTGGTGCGTTCGATAGCCACCAGATCCTTCGAGTCCTGAACCACACAGATTACCGAAGCATCGCGGGTTTTGTCCTGGCAGATCCGGCACGGGTCGGTATCCGTTATGTTGCAGCAGACCGAGCAATAATGAAGATTACGTTTGACGCTGACTAGGGCTTTGGCGAAATCAATCACCTCGTCCTCCTTCATGTTCAGTACATGAAAGGCCAGCCGGGCAGCTGTCTTCGGGCCAATCCCGGGCAAACGTGTAAAAGCTTCTATTAGCTTGGCTAGCGGTTCTGGATAATACAAAGTATCGGTTCTCCTTTGGCAGGGAGTGGAGTAAGCCTAGAACAAGCCAGGAATCTTCATTCCGCCTGTGAATTTACCCATATCGTTGTTCGCCAACTCTTCTGCCTGGGTAAGAGCATCATTAACAGCAGTGATCACCAGATCCTGCAGCATTTCGATATCCTCCGGATCTACAACCTCCGGTTTGATCTGAATGGACAGCAATTTCTTGTGTCCGTTCACCTGAACGGTAACCACGCCGCCGCCGGAAGAACCTTCAATCGTCTTACTGCCCAGCTCTTCCTGGGCTTTGAGCATCTGCTCCTGCATTTTTTTAACCTGCTTCATCATTTGGTTCATATTATTCATAGATCATCTCTCCTTTGGGATGCGCATCTTCG
The DNA here is from genome assembly GCF_038002805.1 of Paenibacillus sp. FSL H3-0333. Taxonomy (NCBI): domain Bacteria; kingdom Bacillati; phylum Bacillota; class Bacilli; order Caryophanales; family Paenibacillaceae; genus Paenibacillus; species Paenibacillus sp. FSL H3-0333. Next base: position 430,519 of record NZ_JBBODG010000001.1, read on the forward strand.
CGCTGATAGCTGAATCCTTATTCTTTTATGACAACAAGGTCTTCTCCAAAGAGCTGGATCGCCTCATCAATCCATGGTTCGGACTTGCCTTCGCCGCTCTCGTGCTCATGCTCCAGACGCAGCTCCTCTGTTCCGGCCGAAGCCGCGGATTTCGTCGCAGCTTCATTCCAGTCACGCATCATCATAGTTACCAGCCGGAATGGCTTACCCAGCTTGGCGTTCATTACGTTCTCGATGACCTGCCGGTTCGCAGGCTTCTCGGTAGTATCCCGGTGAATGGTATTCTTAAAAGCAACCAGCACGGCATCTTCCATCACCGCCACCGGCTCACCGTCCACAAACCACGCATGTACCGTGACCTTCTCTTCCTTCACACCCTGAAGAACAAGACTCCACTGCTTATAGACCGCGCTAAAATCAGGACTGTCCTTACCCGCAATAAACTTATCCAGCTGCGGGGGAAGCTTAGAGGCCGAGGATACGCGCGGAGCGCTTGGCGGGGCAGTGCGCTGCGCTGCCTGCTCACGCCCGCCGCCGGTAACCCCGCCAGCTTGAATAGCCTGCTCCAGCTTCTTCTCCAGCGCGGCAATCTGCGCTCTGAGCTGATCCAGCTCACCGGACTGTACCTGCGGAGAACCATTCGCAGCTGCAGGTGCGGCTGCATTCACTGCCGGATCGCCTACAGAAGGAGCAGTAGCATCCTGCGGACCGCTGCACAGCTTCATCAGCGATACCTCGAATATGGTCTGCGGATGTGTAGCATACTTCATCTCCCCCAGATAACGGCTCAGCGTCTCCACAATCAGGAATAAGCGGTCGCGGGTAAAGGCCTTAGCCATATCGCGGAAATCTGCCGGATTCAGCACGCGGTCCGTTAGCTGATCCGCTCCAGGCACCATCTTGATCATCAGTAAATCGCGGAAATAATACAGAAGATTCTCCAGGCACTTATCTGCGCTCTTACCCTCATGCATCATCTGCTCCACAAGCTCCAGCAGCTGCCCCATGTCACTCTCAAGAATAGCATTCGCCAGACGCGCGAACTGCTCGGAGGGGATGCCCCCGGTCATTCCCAGCACCTGCTGATAGGTCACATTCCCATCTGTAAAGGATGAGATCTGATCCAGGATGCTGAGCGCATCCCGCATTCCCCCGTCAGACAGGCGGGCGATATACTGGAGCGCATCTGCATCTGCTGTAATGCCTTCCTTCTGGCAAATCTCGGTCAGGCGGCCCGTCTGTTCCTCCAGTGAGACCCGGCGGAAGTCAAACCGCTGGCAACGCGAGATAATCGTAGCCGGCAGCTTGTGCGGCTCGGTAGTCGCCAGTATAAACATCACATGCTGCGGAGGCTCTTCGAGCGTCTTCAGCAGAGCATTAAATGCCTCTGTTGTCAGCATATGCACTTCATCAATAATATACACTTTACGGCGTACTTCGGTAGGTGCATATTTCACCTTATCCCGCAGATCGCGAATCTCTTCAACGCCCCGGTTGGATGCCGCATCAATCTCCTGAACGTCCATGATGTTGCCTGCCGTAATCCGCAGGCAGGACGGACACTCATTGCAGGGCTCAGGACCCGGGCCCCGCTCGCAATTGACTGCCTTGGCCAATACCTTGGCCGCACTCGTCTTACCGGTTCCCCGCGGTCCGCTGAACAGATAGGCATGCGAAACCCGTTGTTCACGGATCGCATTCTGCAGCGTCTGGATAATATGCTGCTGCCCTACCATATCTTGAAACGACTGCGGCCGCCAGGCACGGTACAGCGCGATATGTTCCACTATGCATTACCCTCTCTCAGGCTGCCGCTTTCCGGCATTTGTCGCTAATTTATTATACTATATTCCCAAGTCTTTGACCAAGCAGAAGCGGCTCACCATCCGAAAGGTAAGGATATTAGCCAGAACGGAAATAATATCTCATTACCTAGGATACTAGAAAAACAAAAAGCATCTTTGCTTGTAGCAAAGACGCTATCATCATCCTTATTTAAACCGTGCACCTGTTATTGATGGCTGCGATCCAAGCGGTAACCCTACAAAACTGCTCGGGCTAGGCCACCCTCCGGCACAAGAGCAAACTCGCTTATGGCTGCTTCCTTCCGGACCTGACCAGGTTCACAAGCACTCATTGCGGAGGACCCAACCGTCAACACAGCCCATAGGAACCAAGGCCTCACATCGACAGCACCTCTAACAGGAATTCAACCTCGCTACAGCGGATTGCGAGTTACAGGGCACCGCTACCTCCCCGTCTAGCACGGCGAAGATAAGTATAGCTTACGGACAGGCAAAAATCAACTATGCAATATTAGACACCGTATTTCTTCTTGAATCTGTCCACACGTCCGCCGGCATCCAGGAACTTCTGCTTGCCGGTGAAGAACGGGTGACAGCTTGAGCAAATTTCGACGCGAAGCTCCTGTACTGTCGAGCCGGCTTCAAACGTGTTGCCGCAAGCGCAGGTTACCTTCGTTACATTGTACTTGGGTTGAATGGTTGTTTGCATATGAAATCTCACCTCTCACGCCCTAAGCCTCATGCGGGCCTAGAGTTATATGATTACGCAAGCTACATTCTAGCATGTGAAGCCCAGGCTCTGCAATAGGCCAGCAATTCTTAAAAAACCTAAAGCCTAAAGCTGCACTCTGCGCTGCTTGGCACGGGCCAGCTCAGCAGGGGGGACATGGGTGAAGGAACCAATCACAACCTCCGGGAGCTCCTCACGGAAGATCTCAAGCATGGTCTTCATACCAAGGATCTCGCCCCGTGCAGGGGGAATAAGCTCCAGATAGCTCTCCGGGTCAATATTGAGATTACGCATCTGAATGAGCTTAAGATCTGTACGTCTGACGAACTCCACCATCGCTTCAATCTCTTCCTCACGGTCTGTAACCCCCGGGAAAATCAAATAGTTAATGGAGGTGTATACGCCTTGTGAGGCAGCGTACTTCAGCGACTTCTCCACGTTAGCCAGCGTATACCCGCGAGGCTTGTAATAGGCGTTATAATGGTCATCCAGCGCGCTGATGGTACTAACCCGCATCAGATCAAGACCGGCATCGACAATGCCGCGGATATGATCGCTTAAGCCGGCATTGGTGTTGATATTGATATAGCCCATATCCGTAATGGACCGGACTTCACGGATAGATTCAATAATCAGCTTCGCCTGCGTAGAAGGCTCACCTTCACAGCCCTGTCCAAAGCTGACAATGGATTCCGGCGTCTTCAGGTGCTCCAGCATCACTTGCGATACTTCGTTCACTGCCGGACGGAAGCTCATCCGTGTCTGCGGGGACACAAACCCGCTGTCATCGGGCTGTTCAGAGATACAACCGAAGCAGCCGGCGTTGCAGGAGTATGAGACCGGAACAGCGCCTTCCCAGCGGCCGAGGAAGGTATTGGACGAGGTTAAGCATTCATATTCCAGCGCGCAATTAGACAAGTGATTATACAGACGGTTCTCCGGGTATTTGGCAGTCAGTTCGCCCACACCAGTCCTCACATCGTCCCGGTCGCAGTTAAGCGGGTTCCACTGCTCCGGATCATCCGTAAGATCAGCCGCCACATAGAATCCGCCGTCCTTCCATACTACAGCGGAATATCCGAAGAGCGGAAGCTTGTAGGTCTTGTCTATCTTGACGTAACCGGGAAGGCACAGACGGGTGTATCCCTGCGGCAGCAAGGCTCCGACAGCCTGCGAACCTGCCGGCAGGGGCAGCATCTCACCGGTCTCCGGATTCATCCCAATCGCCCGGGTGCTCGGGAGCCCGACCAGCGTGGCCCCCTCAGGCAGCGGAACCAGCTCTTCCTCCAGTATCTCAACGATCATATCGCCACTGCGGGCCAGGGCATACAGCTCGGGATGATCATATACATTTCCTTGTTCGTCGGCATATACCAAATACATGTTATTCTCCTCTTGTTATCTATTCTCAGGTAGTCGGCACAGTAGGCGCCTTGGGACGCGTGGTGCGGCGGGCGGACGAGCCACTGTTCGAGGTGCCGCCTTTGCTGGCCGTACCGCTTGCTGACGAGGAATCCTTGCCCCCGGCTACATCGAAGGAGGCCAGGAACTCCGCATTCGTCTTGCTGTCACGCAGCTTCTTCAGGAATCCTTCTACGAAGTCATAGGATTCATTCATATTTTTACGGATTGACCAGATGGTATCCAGCTCTTCCTTGCTAAGCAATACTTCTTCACGGCGCGTACCCGAACGGCGGATATCAATAGCCGGGAAGATCCGGCGTTCAGCCAGCTTGCGGTCCAGATGGAGCTCCATGTTCCCTGTACCCTTGAATTCCTCATAAATAATATCATCCATCCGTGAGCCGGTATCAATCAGTGCGGTGGCAAGAATAGTTAAGCTGCCGCCCTCCTCCACGTTACGTGCAGAACCGAAGAAACGCTTAGGCCGATGGAACGCGGCAGGATCAATCCCTCCGCTAAGTGTCCGGCCGGATGGCGGAACTACGAGATTGTAGGCACGGGCAAGACGGGTAATGCTATCCAGCAGAATAACGACATCCTTCTTGTGCTCTACCAGACGCAGCGCGCGCTGAAGTACAAGCTCTGCCACTTTAATATGATTCTCCGGCAGCTCGTCAAATGTCGAAGCCACTACCTCACCTTTTACCGAACGCTGCATATCCGTTACTTCCTCGGGACGTTCATCGATCAGCAGAACAAACAGTGCAATCTCGGGATTGTTCGTAGAGATACTGTTGGCAATTTCTTTGAGGAGGAGCGTCTTCCCTGCTTTGGGAGGTGCTACAATCAAACCGCGCTGCCCCAGACCTACAGGAGCAAGCAAATCCATGATACGGGTCGATAAATGAGTTGGGGATGTTTCGAGCGGCAGCTTATCTTGCGGATAAAGCGGCGTAAGCGCCGGAAAATGTAACCGTTCAGCTGCAGTTGCCGGGTTCTCGCCGTTGACGGCATTCACCTGCAAGAGTCCGAAATAGCGTTCGTTCTCCTTCGGCGTCCGGCATTTCCCGGAGACCAGGTCACCGCTTCTAAGGTCGAACTTGCGGATCTGCGATGCAGAGATATAGATATCCTCCGCACTCGGCAAGTAGTTAATCGGCCGAAGGAAGCCATAGCCTTCCGGCAGAATCTCAAGCACGCCTTCCATAAACATTAGACCGCTCTGCTCTGCCTGTGCTCTAAGAATAGCGAAGATTAACTCCCGCTTCTTAAGCGTTCCGTAATAAGGAATCTGGTATTTCTTGGCGAGCTTATACAGATCGGTAAGCTTCATTTCTTCCAGATCGGAAATTTGAAGATCCATGTGCTATAACCACCTATTCAATTTGTGTATGATGAGTTCTAAACTATGAGTCTATGAAAATGCTTATTAGGATAGGATTACCCGAATTGGAAAGAGATATGCATTGAAGCAGCCAATTTCTGCCCTTGCCAATCCGGGTATTCTCATTATTCGTTCTCGCGCCAGACATCGGCTCCCAGACTGCGAAGATTACTTACGAGGTTGTCATAACCGCGGTCAATATACTCTACACCTGTCACTTCGGTGATACCTTCTTCAACAGTAAGACCGGCAATCACCAGCGCTGCGCCTGCACGGAGGTCGGCAGCCTTCACCTTGGCTGCATTGAGCCGGCCGCCTTCAATGATAGCGGAACGTCCCTCTACACGAATCTTAGCGCCCATGCGGACCAATTCAGGAACATGCTTGAACCGGTTACTGTAGACGAAATCGCTCAGGACGCTAACGCCTTCAGCCTGAGTCAGCATGCTCGTCATTGGAGATTGCAGATCGGTCGCGAAACCGGGATAGATCAGCGCCTTGACATCCGCGTGCTGGTACTTGGCCTTGCCGATCACCCGGATACTCTCATCCAGTTCTTCTATGTCAACTCCCATTTCCAGCAGCTTGGCAGTGAGCGCCTCCAGATGCTTGGGAATCACGTTATCAATTAAGACATTGCCCCGCGTAGCCGCTGCGGCAATCATGTAAGTTCCAGCCTGAATACGGTCAGGAATAATCGAATGGCGGCAACCGTGCATTTCGTCTACGCCTTCAATCCGGATTGTTTCGGTACCGGCGCCCTTAATAACAGCGCCCATGGAGTTGAGCAGGGTAGCTACATCTATAATCTCAGGCTCTTTAGCCGCATTTTCAATAATTGTTGAGCCTTTGGCACGGGAGGCCGCGAGCATAATGTTAATAGTGGCGCCGACACTGGATACATCCAGATAGATCTTGGCACCGCGCAGTTCTTTGGCATACAGGTGAATCGAGCCATGGTCATTGGTAACAGTCGCACCAAGCGCCTCAAAGCCTTTGATATGCTGGTCAATCGGACGGGGCTCAAAATTACAGCCGCCGGGTAATCCAATGGTCGCTTCCTTAAACCGGCCCAAAAGTGCGCCCATCATATAATAAGAGGCCCGGAGCTTTTTCACCGGTCCGTTAGGCATGGGAATGGATACGATACGGGAGGGATTAATTCTCATTTGGCTGCCTGTCCATGACACGCTCGCGCCAAGCTCCTCCAGAATCTCGGAGTAAACGGCAACATCACTAAGCGCAGGCAAATTATCCAGCACAACTTCAGACTCCGCCAAAATGGCTGCAGGAATAAGCGCAATGGCGCTATTCTTTGCTCCGCTGATGGTAACAACGCCCTCTAGCGGACGTCCGCCGCCAATCATTAATTTTTCCATAAATTTATCTGGTTCCCCCTACGTGTATTGCAGCTTGTTGTGGCAATACCAGTTGTGGCTTAAGGTGACATAAGGACTGCTTGTGATTGGTGATTAGAAGAAGAAACGGCTGCGCCGCCCTTACCTGAAGGACGGCACCCGTTTCTGAGGAAAACGAAATAGCTTGTGCGGAAAAACGTTATGCGGCAGGGTAATTAGGCTTTGTTGCTGGATCCGAATTCGCGGATTTTGCCGATAACAGTCTGCTTGATAGCATCGCGGCCCGGTGCGATGAATGTACGCGGATCGTAAGCATCCGGCTTAGCAGCAAGAACTTCGCGGACAACCTTAGCGAACGCGATTTGGTTCTCAGTGTTAACGTTGATCTTGGAAGTACCCAGGGAGATGGATTTCTGAATGTCATGTACCGGGATTCCAGTACCGCCGTGAAGTACAAGCGGAAGGTTAACTGCATCGCGGATTTCTTCCATTTCCTTGAATCCAAGGTTTGGTTCGCCCAGGTAAGGACCGTGTACGGAACCCAGTGCAGGAGCCAGAGTGTCAATGCCTGTTTCTTTAACAATGCGTACGCATTCGTTAAGGTCAGCGTATTGGATGCCGCCGATAACGTCATCTTCCTGTCCGCCTACAGTACCAACTTCTGCTTCTACAGAAACACCTTTAGCGTGAGCATAGTCAACAACCTTCTTGGTCATCTCAATGTTATGATCAATCGGGTGGTGGGAGCCGTCGATCATTACGGAAGTAAATCCGGCATCGATGGCTTCTTTACATTTGTCAAAGCTTGAACCGTGGTCCAAGTGGATGGCTACAGGAACGGTGATTTTCATGTCATGAATAAGACCTTCAACCATCTTAACTACTGTGTAAAAGCCGCCCATGTGACGAGCTGCGCCTTCGGATACGCCAAGGATTACCGGTGACTTCTCTTCTTCTGCTGCACCAAGAATCGCTTGCGTCCACTCCAGGTTATTGATGTTGAACTGGCCAACTGCATATTTTCCTTCAAGTGCTTTGGTCAACATGTCTGTCATAGATACTAATGGCATGGTTTCAATCCTCCTAAAATATTGGGTTGCTTATATAAGCCGACATCACATACAGGCCTATTATAGCACATCCTGTGTTAAATACTAAATAGGATACACAAAAAAATGTCCCGGTGGGACGATATTCAGCCAACCCTTTGCCGGCGGACCATTTCCTCATTTTAGCGTATCCATAACAGGATGTCCCCAAACTATAAATTTCTAAGCTAGCTGCATTGATCTACTGATTTGTTGTGCAGGTGCATATTGACGGCAACACGCATCTCATCGATATCAAACGGCTTGGTAAAATGCATCAGGGCTCCCAGTTTGGTCGCTTCCTTAATCATGTCCAGCTCTCCGTAGGCCGTCATCATAATGACCTTGATCGCCGGATTAAGCTCCTTCAGATGCTTGAGAATCTCGAGTCCGTCCATCCCCGGAATTTTCATATCCAGCAAAACCATATCCGGCGATTCGTTCCTGACAATGTCCAGCGCCAATTTCCCGTTAGCTGCCTGAAAGGTGGCATAACCTTCACTATTGAATACTTCCATGAGAAGAATCCGGATTCCATTCTGATCGTCGACGATTAACACTTTTTTCTTTTCCATACGTTACCCTCCCAGAGTTTAAGGCAGATTGTCCATACCGCGCCCTCTCAACAGCTAACGGCCCCGCTTCAACTTAGTCTATACGAAACCTATTATTCGTGCTTTGCAGCCAAAATCCTGCTAATTGGCTAAAATGCGTAAATCTATGCCATATAAAGGAGGAATTCCGGTGAAAAAGCGGGAATACAGTCCCCTTGCATTCCGGGAGCTATTATGCAAAGGATGTTTTGTCAAAAAGAAAGCCCCCGTACCGGGAGCTCCCACAGGCCTGTCTGGCCTATTCATTCTATAGTTACATTTGCTCGGAATGTGTAAGCGAGGCTTTGACAAATTCACGGAACAGCGGCTGCGGACGATTCGGACGGGAAGTGAATTCCGGATGGAACTGCACGGACAGGAACCACGGATGACCCGGCAGCTCCACAATCTCCACCAGACGTCCGTCAGGCGAGGTTCCCGAAATAACCAGACCTGCCTTCTCCATCTCATCACGGTAAGCATTATTGAATTCATACCGGTGACGGTGACGTTCGTAGACCAGTTCATCGTCATAGCAGGACATAGCCAGGGAATCCGGCAAAAGCTTGCAAGGATACAGGCCGAGGCGCATCGTGCCGCCCATATCTTCGATATCCTTCTGCTCTGGCAGAAGGTCAATCAGCGGATGCGGAGTCGCAGGATCGATCTCGGAGCTGTTCGCTCCTGCCAGTCCCAGCATGGAACGGCCGTACTCGATGACAGACACCTGCATTCCCAGGCAAATGCCGAAGAACGGAATGGACTGCTCCCGCGCATAGCGGATGGCCGAGATCTTGCCTTCGATTCCCCGGTCACCGAAGCCGCCTGGAACCAGAATGCCCCCGATGCCGCCCAGCAGCTCATCCACATTCTCATCCGTCACCAGTTCTGCATCGACCCACCGGAGCTTCACTTCGGCATTGGAGGCAAATCCGGCATGGGACAAGGATTCAACCACGCTCAGGTAAGCATCGTGCAGCGCCACATACTTGCCGACGATGGCAATCTCAACGGTACGCTCCAGCTTCTGAATCCGCTCCAGCATGCTCTCCCATTCGCGCATATCCGGTGCAGGAGTGGTCAGCTTCAAATGATTGACGACAATCTCATCCAGACCTTCGTCGCGCAGATTCAGCGGCACTTCATAGAGCGTCGAGGCATCGCGGCATTCCACAACGGCGTTCGCATCAATATCACAGAACAGAGCCAGCTTGGCTTTCATATCGTCGGTGAGCGGATATTCCGTACGGCATACGATCACATTGGGCTGAATCCCGATGCTGCGCAGCTCCTTGACACTGTGCTGGGTCGGCTTTGTTTTCACTTCTCCGGCTGCTTTGATATAAGGAATCAGGGTTACGTGAATGTACATGACATTCTCCCGGCCGATGTCGCTCTTGATCTGACGGATGGCTTCCATGAACGGCAGACTCTCGATGTCGCCCACGGTGCCGCCGATTTCGGTAATGACTACATCGGAGCCGGTCTCACGGCCTGCACGGAAGACGCGTTCCTTGATTTCGTTCGTAATATGCGGGATAACCTGTACGGTTCCCCCTAAGTATTCCCCGCGGCGTTCTTTGCTGATGACCGAGGAATAGATTTTGCCTGTGGTTACGTTGCTGTTCTTGGACAGGTTAATGTCAATAAACCGCTCGTAATGCCCAAGGTCGAGGTCGGTCTCCGCGCCGTCATCGGTCACGAATACTTCCCCGTGCTGATAAGGACTCATTGTTCCCGGGTCCACGTTAATGTAAGGATCGAATTTCTGGATCGTTACCTTGAGCCCTCTGTTCTTGAGCAGTCTGCCCAGCGAAGCAGCGGTAATGCCTTTGCCAAGGGAAGACACAACGCCACCCGTTACGAAAATATACTTTGTCACTGTAAAACCCTCCTAAATAAAGTCCAGAAATTCAGGGGACGCTTGCCCCTTATCGTATCCCTTTTTTCCATCATCCAACCGGAGAACCCGAAAGTTGCTTCCACCCGCCAAAATTCAAGGCCGGCAGACTGGAAATCGCGGAAAACCGCAGCTTCTTGGCATACAAATGAAGCGAAGCCTATTCCTTCTTATCTTGTAAAAAAACAAAAAAGTGACACCCGTAGACCCGGGGCACTTTTTATTTTAGATAACAATATTAACTTTCATTATAAGCCCATGCAATAGTTTACTCTGAGCGTCCCGCCCCTGTCAAGGGAGGAATTTCGCGCTGCAAAGACTGTTCTAAAATTTATCTTCCTCGTCCTCATCGTCGGCATCGTCTTCTTCGCCGTCTTCGGAATCTTCATCATCCGATTCGTCTTCGTCAATGTCGTCTTCATCGATGACCACATCTTCGTCAACTTCCTCTTCGCTGTCGTCGTCGGAATAGAGGTCGTCACGATCTTCGTCAATCGCATCGAAATCCTCTTCCTCGGCAGCATAATTCTCTTCTTCATCGGTGAAGTCGTCATCTTCCAGATCGTCGTCTTCGTCGTTGATAATCCGCACACGCTTGGTGTTGCCGACAGGGTCATCGGAGCGTTCGAGCGGGTACCAGCGCTTCAACCCCCACAGGTTGGTTCCGACACAGGCAAAACGTCCGTCAATATTAATCTCGGTATATAGCTGGGCGATCGTATCTTGGCTCTCTTGATCGGTCAACCCGCGCAGCTTGGCAACCTCCACCATCAGATCACGGTAGTAGTAAGGCGTATTGGCTGCCTTAAGCACCAGGAAGGCCAGGTCTACCATCGGCATTTCTTTTACTTTCTCAGGGTCCAGCTTTAAATTGAGTGGCGTACTCACTAAAGGACACTTCCTCTCACGCATTGTTCACATTCAATCATGCTTCATTCATGATATCCATTAACAAAACTAAGTAAAACCTATTTGCGGGTAAATTGCAAGTCTATTGCAGCAAGATCAGGGAAACAGGATTGGCGGTGCTTCCGCATGAAGAAGGCTTGTCCACCTGGACAGGGCAATAAATGGGATGAGCATGGACGGGCTTTTCATTCCAAAAAGGCGGAGGGGTTACCCCTCCGCGCATGACTGTATCCACGCCAAGGATCGGCTCCTTACGGGATGTTGCAGGGCGCCTCGCGGTTCCCTCTGTTTATTTTATGTAAACTCCAGCCTTTTGACACGATGGGCAGCCTATTTCGTTAAAAAAGGGCAAGTTCCCATTCGGACGCCATCCCCCTTTCATACAATATGGCAGCACGGCACCGAGGAGGGGACGGCGTAACCTATGGATTATTACGGATTTTGGCAGATGCTGCTTGAAGAAATGAAGGCTGCCTCCAAAAGTGCACCACGGCACATTGTGACCTTCAACGACCCCCGCATGTATGCCGGCGCCTTGTCGCAGTGGAAATCTCTGAAGAGTAAAAAGCCTGGCCTGCGGCAGGTTCAGGTCTCTACGCTGATCCGGGCTTTTTTCGTGCCCGCCGCCGGAGCAGAGCGGCTGATGGACCGTTATGCGGATTCCCTCAGTATAGAAGAAGACCACCGGATTAAGGTTCACTCGCCCCTGGCGGACAAAAGCGGTTCCGCCCTGATGCCCTGGGGGATCAGGGCCATCCGTGCTCCGCAGGCCTGGTCCAGATCGACCGGCGTCCATGTGAAGATCGGCGTCATCGATACGGGCGTCGATTTCCGCCACCCCGATCTCCGGCATTCTCTGGCCTCCGGGGTCAACCTGCTGAACCGCGGCATGATGCCGCTGGATGACAACGGCCACGGTACGCATATTGCCGGCACCCTGGCGGCGGCCGGGGGTGCGCGCAACATGATGGGCGTAGCCCCCCGGGCGCTGCTCTATCCGGTCAAGGCCTTCGACCACAACGGCTCCGCTTATGTGTCGGATATTGTCCTTGGCATCGATTGGTGCGTACAGAACAAAATCGATATCATTAACATGAGCTTCGGGATGAGGAACCGGAGCAAGGCTCTGCATGATGTGGTGATCAAGGCCTACCGGGCCGGGATTGCCATCATCGCTTCCTCCGGCAACGACGGCAAGCGCGGCGGGGATTACCCCGCGCGCTATCCGGAGACGATTGCCGTTGGCGCTCTTGACAGAAGGCAGCGCGTCGCGGCCTTCAGCAACCGCGGACCGTACATCGATGTGTACGGTCCGGGCGAGGGCATCCCCTCCTGCTGGCTGCGGGAGGGGTACAAGGAAATGAGCGGCACCTCTATGGCGACCTCGCATGTCACCGGTGCCGCGGCCCTGCTGCTCGCGCTGCGGCCGGGGCTGTCGCCCCGCGAGCTGAAGCTGCTCTTGCGCCGCACCGCCTCGCCGGTGCGGCTGCGTAAGGGCCAGCGCCGCGCATCGCTGGGCGGCGGCGCGGTCGATGCGCTGCGGCTGCTGCGCGTAGGCATCCGGGCCCGGCGCGGCAGCGGCAGTGCCAGCAGCGGAGCTGGCGGCAGCGGAGCCGGTGGCAGCTCCGCTGGCGGCGGAAGCAGCAGCGGGGCGAAGGCCGCTGCGGCGGCAAAGGCGTAAGGTACAGCGGCATGACAAGACCAAAAAGCGCCGCCCCTCAGAAAATAGGAGCGGCGCTTTCCAAGTATAGTTACATCCGGTCCGGTGCGGTAACACCAACCAGCCGCAGGACATTGGCAATGGCCGTCCGTGCAGCGCCCAGCAGGGCAAGGCGGGCTACCGTCTGAGCAGCATCCTCAGTGATTACGCGCTCTGCCTTGTAGTAGCTGTGGAACAGCGAAGCCAGGTCGTATACATAACGGACCAGGCGGTGCGGCGCATAGCCTTCGGCGGCAATGGTAATCTCTGCAGGCAGTTCACCGATTTTGCGGAGCAGATCATATTCATGTACGGCAGTCAGCTTGCTGTAATCAATCTGGGCTGCATCCGGCACTACAATCCCCTGCTCCTCCGCTTGGCGGAATATGCTGCAAATCCGCGCATGTGCGTACTGTACATAGAATACAGGGTTCTCATTGGATGTCGAAATCGCCAGATCCATGTCAAAGTCCAGATGCGAATCCATGCTGCGCATGGTGAAGAAGTAACGGATCGCGTCGATTCCGACTTCCTCCATCAGGTCTTCCATCGTAACGGCTTTGCCGGTACGCTTGGACATCTTGACCTTCTCGCCGTCCTGGAACAGGCTGACCATCTGGGCGATCAGCACCACGAGCTTCTCGGGATCATTGCCGAGCGCCGCCATGGCCGCCTTCATCCGTGGAATGTAGCCGTGGTGGTCAGCTCCCCAGATGTTGATCATCGTATCGTAGCCGCGGCCGTATTTGTCGCTGTGATAAGCGATATCCGGTGTGAGGTACGTATACGTGCCATCGTTCTTGATCAGCACGCGGTCTTTATCATCGCCGTATTTGGTGGTCGCAAGCCAGGTGGCACCTTCCTTCTCATAGACTTCTCCGCGCTCGCGGAGCTCATCCAGTGAACGCAGCACTTCTCCGTTCTCATAGAGGGAGGTTTCACTGAACCAGATATCGAAGTTAACCCGGAACCGGCTGAGGTCGCGTTTGATTTTGTCCAGCTCCTTGGCAAGCCCGTAGGTACGGAAGAATGCTGCCCGGTCGCCCGGTGTCATAGCCAGCAGAGAATCGCCCTTCTCCGCCACCAGCTCCTTGGCGAAGCCCTTGATATCCTCTCCATGATAACCGTCCTCCGGCATCTCGGCCGGCTGGCCCAGCTCCTGCAGATAACGGGTCTCGATGGATTTGCACAGATTGGCGACCTGGTTGCCGGCATCATTAATGTAGTATTCCCGGGTCACGTTGTAGCCGGCATAATCCAGCACGTTGCACAGGGCATCACCGACCGCAGCGCCGCGGGCATGTCCCAGATGAAGGCTGCCGGTAGGGTTCGCGCTGACGAACTCCATTTCTACACGCTTGCCCTGGCCTATGTTCACACGGCCATAACCGTCACCCTGCTCGGCCACAAGTGCGATCACGGGGTAGAGATAGCTTTTGGACAAAGTGAAGTTAATGAAGCCCGGTCCAGCAATCTCCGCCTTCTCAATAGAAGCGCGGCCCGTATCCAGATGCTCTATAATCGCCTCGGCGATCTGCCGGGGGTTACGCTTAGCGATCTTGGTCAGCTGCATCGCAGCATTCGTAGCCATATCTCCATGGGCCTTGTCCTTCGGCACTTCCAGCACAATGGCCGGCAGCTCTTCGCGGGACACCAGACCTGCGGCTACTACCGCATCGGCGATGGCCTCCTTCACCCGTTCATGGGCAAGCTGGAGCGGATTTAAAGATTGTGTCATGATTGTGGTTCCTCCTGTATATTCAAACTTATAGCGAACTGTCCTGATATTTCCCCGTATACGTAGAGATCATATTCCCATGAAACGGCAAGCGATCTTCCTTCGCGCTTGATGTCCAGTGTCTTCGTGTCTGTGGTGAGATTGAACTGTGTATAAGGCGAGCGGTAGAATCCGGGCAGCGGTTGCCCCGGCTCAAAGGACTGCTCCGACTGGACAGCGCCATGGCGGATCAGCTTGATTCTGCCCTCTGAAATCTTCAGTGTGTTGCGTACCACAACTGCTGCGCCTTCGGGTGCGGTCTGCTGCTCTTCATAAATGATGTACAGCGACTGCCCCTTGGCAATAGCCTCTCCTGCAGCATGTACCACACTGCGCTCTGTGCCCTGCACACTCTCCAGCGTTACCGAAACGCCGTATTTGCCTTGCGGTCCTTCAGTCATCACATGTTCCCCGCTTATTCGTACTTGTAATCATAGAGGTCATATTCGCTTTCCCATTGTACACTATATCCAGATCAGGAGGGCATTTCAATCGCTTTTTCATCTGCCCTGGCCCTCACAGCGGCAATAATGCCACACTCTCCCTGCCGCGAAGCTGGCAGATCATCGATGTCCAGGCTTCCGGCTTGCCCTCCAGCACGGCGTAATAACGGGTCAGGAAATCGGCCACCAGCGGCGCCGCGAGGCTCTCCAGCTCCTCATCTCCGGGCATGAAGCAGAGGTCCAGACCGGACACGGCCTCGCCATCTCCCTGCCAGGAAGGGTGGACATAGGGAATATCTATTCTTTTATAGCCCAAATGCGACAGAACTTCACGGCGGACGTACGGGTCCATCGGCTTAATTCCGCCAAAATCATATCCCACACGGTACGGATCATAGATCTCAGCGAACATCCCCAGCAGCTCCGTGTGATTCTCAGCCGCCAGCTTCTCCAGGTCCTTCAAGCGTTGACGCGCCAGAAAACGGCCAATGCCCAGCCCTTCCCGGCCAATGATGGTGAAATCGGTCATCGCTACATTCCAGTCGGCATAGTAACGGTATTCCGTAGTGCCTACAACCTTCCCTTCATGCACCGCAGCGAACACGCGTATTCCCGGATCGGCAAGCGGCTCCTTCCACAAGCTGTACTCCAGCACTTCCTCGGGCGGAAATACATCCGACAGCAGCTGATGCACCTCTCTGAACAACGGGTCGGCAATATCTGTAATTCTTCTATAATCCATAGTCAAGGGATCTCCTCCAAGTGATAGGCTGTATTCATTTATTGAAAAGGATTCCGCCATTCCATCAGCGCTGCGTAATTCCCTGATTCCTCGTCCTCCAGATAACCCGCGACCACACGAACCGGAGACCGGCCGCACCGCAGCAGAAAAGTAATCACCGGATCAGACCAGCTTCCGGCGATAACCCCGGCCAGATACTCTTCCGCTGTCATCTGCCCGGCCACCCGGTGATAGCCCGGCATCCGGCCCGCTCCCAGCAGCCGCTCCAGCTTCTGCTGCACGACCACATGGTATAACGACTGGACCAGCTCCTTGCCCAGACCCAGCTTGCGGTACCCGGGACGGACACACAAATCCGCGATATACAGCGTGTTCCCGCCCGGCTGATGCGTAGTGAGATAACCGTCTGCCGTAACCTCTGACCACGTATGATGATGCGCCTGCGCCTCCGGGTCAAAATTCATCAGGAATCCGGTAACCGATCCGGCCAGCTCCCCGGCCACCTCTACACATAAGGCCCCTTCCGGAAAAAGTGTCACGTGATTCAGCAGCTGCTCCCGGTTCCACCACAGCTCCGCAGGATAAGGCGGCGGGAACGCCTCGGACTGAATCGTGATCAGCTCGGTGAAGTCAGCTTCCGTATAGGAACGGATCACCGCAGGCACCGGCGTCTTGCCGTCCAGAGCGTAGAACTTCTTATAATACATCCGTTAGTCTCCCCCTTACGTCCAGTCGGTGTACAGATCGGTGCGGCGGTCACGCCACGTGGTTACAGACCCGTGTTCCCGGACGCGGTACAGCAGCTCCAGATCCAGATCGGCGGTGATGATCATATCATTGTTGATCTCCCCCTCGGCCAGCAGACCCTGCGGAGGGAACGGAATGTCATTGGGTGTGATAACCGCCGCCTGGCCGAAGTTGGCCCGCATCAGATCAACCGTAGGCAGTGAGCCTACGGTGCCGGTCAGCACCACGTAGACTTGATTCTCGATAGCCCGGGCGTGGCTTGTATACCTTACCCGGTGGAAGCCGTGGCGGTCATCCGTGCAGGACGGGCAGAAGATCACATCTGCTCCCTTGGCCCGGGCCATGCGCACAATCTCAGGGAATTCAATGTCATAGCAGGTCAGCATGGCAATGGTTCCATGGTCTGTCTGGAATACCTGAAGCTCCTCACCGGCCCCCATATTCCAGCCCTCTACCTCAGCAGGGGTAATATGCAGCTTGGCCTGTTCGGCAATTCTTCCATCCGGGTAAAAAAGATGGGCTACATTATACAGCTTGCCGCCGCGCCGCAGCACATGGGTCCCCCCAATAATATGTACCGCATACTTCCCCGCGTACCCGGAGAACATCTCCAGGTAACGGTCTGTGAACTGCGGCAGATCCTCTATCCCCAGCGCCTCCCCGTCCTCGCCTCCGATCGACATCAGCTGTGTCGTAAGAAATTCAGGGAAGAGGATAAATTCGGCGCCGTACTCTCCGGCCGTCTTGATATAGTGCTCACACTCGGCAGCAAACTCCCCGAAGGAAGAGATGGTGTGCAGATGATATTGTACAGCAGATACGCGAAAAGCCATGGCGGCAGTCCTCCCGGGCATGATAGTTACATGCATTTTCATAAGTATCTAAAATTTTACCATAACCGTTCACAAGTAGAAACGGCTTTGCCGTCCTTTTAAAGGACACTCCCAAGTTCCCCGCCGGGTCGGGCAAGTTCCGCTTTCTCTGCCAATGGTGAATATCTCCTCTCATCCTTTCCCATAATGAGGAATACAAGCCGCGGCAGCCCTCATGGGGCCAGCCTGTGTTACTGCTTGAATTCGAAGGAGCCTGATACCATGACGCGCGATTCTGCCACACCCAAAGTCCGCAAACGCCGCTTCCGCCTGCTCTTTCGGCTGCTGGCCGTCTCCGCCCTGCTGTTCCTGCTGGCAGCCGGCGCTCTGCTTGGATACCTATATCAGAAGCCGCTCCCCCCGCTCGGGGATGATGTCCGCTCCAGACTGCTTGACGCCAGGGGCAATGTGATGACCACCTTCACCACAGACGGCCGCAGCCGCGAGCCTGTTGAGCTTAACCGGATCTCCCCGCTGCTCATCAAGGCCACGCTGGCTGTGGAGGACCGGAAATTCTATAATCATATCGGCTTTGATCTGAAAGGCATGGGGAGAGCGGTACTCGCCAATCTGGAGGCGGGCAGACGCACGCAAGGGGCCAGCACCTTAACCCAGCAGCTCGCCCGCAATCTGTACCTGACCCATGAGAAGACCTGGACCCGCAAGGCCAAGGAAGCGCTATATACTCTGCAGCTGGAAATGAAATATTCTAAGGACGAAATCCTGAATATGTATTTAAATGAAATCTACTACGGACACGGCGCTTACGGAATCGAGGCTGCGGCCCGGATGTATTTCGGCAAAGCTGCCGCAGATCTGGATCTGGCAGAGAGCGCCCTGCTGGCCGGAGTGCCCAAGGGACCCACCTATTATTCTCCTTATAATCATCTGGACAGCGCCTTGAAGCGTCAAGGCATTATCCTGGCCGCCATGGTTGATACGGGGGATATTACCGAGTCGCAGGCACAGGAGGCCGCTAAGGAGCAGCTGAAGCTGAGCCCGCAGGGTCAAAAGGATACCACGGTGGCTGCACCCTATTTCCGCGATTATGTGCGCAGTCTGGTGATCGACAGCCTGCATATCAGCAGTGACGAGCTGGACCGGGGCGGGCTGAATGTCTATACAACGCTTGACCCGGATATGCAGCAGGCTGCGGAAGCGGCTGTGGATCAAGGCATGGACCACAGCAGCGAGCTGGAGACGGCCCTGGTCTCCGTTGATCCCCGCACCGGCTATGTGAAGGCTATGGTCGGGGGCACAAATTACCGGACCAGCTCCTTCAACCATGCGCTGGCAAAGACGCGCCAGCCCGGCTCTTCCTTTAAGCCGATTATGTATTTGGCGGCGCTGTCGACCAAAGAAATGACCGGCTTGTCCGTCTTCAACAGCCAGCCGACGCTGTTCCATTATGATAACAACCGCAAGACGTACCAGCCCCGGAATTTCGGGGATAAATATCTGGGAGAGATTAATATGCGGCAGGCCATTGCTGCGTCCGACAATATCTATGCAGTGAATACTATTATGAAGATCGGGGCAGATAAGGTCGCCGCCATGGCGGCCGCAATGGGGATTAACAGCCCGCTGCAGAGCGTTCCTTCTCTGGCGCTTGGAACCTCGCCTGTCAGCCCGCTGGAGATGGCCGCAGCCTTCGCAGTGATTGCGAATGGCGGAGTGAAGCAGCCGGTCACTGCGGTCCTGAAGATCACGGATGCGGGCGGACATCTTCTATATGAAGCTCCTCAGCCAGAGGGTCAGCCCGTGGTTGAGCCGGCAGCGGCTTACGTGTTAACCCGGCTGATGGAGGGGGTCTTTGAGAGCGGAGGCACCGGGAACCGGGTGGCCTCGATGATCAAGCGTCCGGTTGCCGGCAAGACCGGCACTACAGATACCGACGGATGGATGGTAGGCTTCACGCCTGAGCTCTCAACCGCCGTCTGGGTCGGATACGATAAGGGCCGCGATATTGCGACCACCGACGGCAGGCGGGCAGCACCGATCTTCGCCGGATTCACGGAAAAAGCACTGGAGAATGTGCCGCCGAAGATTTTTCCCATTCCCGATGGCGTGGTCAGCGTATATATCGATCCGCTGTCCGGCATGCTGGCTACAGCAGACTGTCTGGAGAAAAAGCTGGAGACCTTCATCAGCGGCACAGAGCCTACCGCATATTGTGACCAGCATAGCTCCGGTGAACCCGGTGCTTCCGGAAGCTCCGATCCTTCCGGCCCTGCCGATCCGGTCAAGGAAGAGCATTCCCTTTGGAATAATATCAAGCGCTGGTGGATGAACTAACCTGGGATTGCCGCTCCCCGCTGTCTGCGTTACGATGGGGAGACCGGCAGAGGCGTACGCCCGCCTAACTCCGCCGCAGGAAGGTGTGCCATCCATTCATGAAGCCGAATCACTCCGCTGGCCTTGAGCCGGACGCGCCACAGCTGTTGCAGCCTGAGCTCTACAAGCTCGCAGCAGTTGAAGCAGCGCCGCGCCTTCTTGGCCAGCATCTGGTCCGCCGCACGGAAGACGGGAACATCCGCTGCCGCATTGTGGAGACAGAGAGCTACGGAGGTGCCGAGGATAAGGGCAGCCATGCGTATGGCAGCCGCCGGACCGCCAGGACGGAGGTCATGTTCAGCGCCGGAGGCGCAGTGTATGTATACCTGATCTACGGCATGTACCATTGCCTGAATGTCGTAACTGCCGCTCAGGACGAGCCGCATGCCGTTCTGATCCGGGCAGTAGAGCCGCTTACGGAGAGGGATGCCGAGCTTATGGCGGCATATAGAGGAGTTGCCGTGAGGAAGCCCTCGGACCTCTCGGGCGGGCCGGGCAAGCTGTGCCGGGCGCTGCGGATTGACAAGAGTCTTAACAATACCAGGTTCGATCTGCCGGAAGGCCCGCTGAGCATCGAGCAGGGGGATGACCCGGAGTCCCTGGATATTGTCGAGGCCCCGCGCATCAATATTCCTTATGCGGAAGAGTATGCCGGGCGCCCCTGGCGCTTCTATCTGAAGAACAATCCTTATGTCTCGGTCAGCGATCCGCAGGCACAGCCCTACAGGCTGGTCTAAAGGCCTATACCGCTGTTTCGGCTGTGGTATATTGGGTATTAATAAGAGAACCCTAATCAGCCTCTCCCTTGGAACTTTCCAGGCGGAGAGGTTTTTCTTCTATATTTTGATCTCCGCACCCTTAGGCGCCAAAAAATGATAAACACTCCTATAAAATGACAATAAATCCCCCTATTTGTATACGCTTCCCCCGTTCTCTAAACTTACAATTACTGCTATAATCATATATATCTACAAAAAATATAAAGATGTAAATGAGGGACATGGGATGAAAGATACAGGCATGATCCGAAGCTTAGACAGTCTCGGAAGAATTGTGGTTCCCGTAGAAATCCGCATGACACGTAATATTGACATTGGGGATCCTATCGAATTTTTTATACTGGATGAGGATATCATCGTCCTCCGAAAGTACACCTCCACAGAATGCACCTTTTGCAGAAGTCTTGATCATGTGACCTACTATAAGGATCAGTTCATTTGCAACACCTGTCTGAAGGAGCTTAGTGACCCCGACCGCGGATCAGAACCCATCCATGCCTCCCCTAGTTCAGCAGAAGAGCATCCCGAGCCAGCCCGCGGGGGACGGAGAAGCAAGACCGAAGAAATGAGTCTGCGTCTTATGAAAGCGATCGAAGATCATCCCTATGCCAACCAGAAGGAGCTTGCCGAGGTTCTCGGCATCAGCCAAGCCAGAGTCAGCCAACTCAAGCGCAAGCTGAACACTCCCGGCAGAACAGATCCGCAGTAACCGTTATCCATTCATCCCTGCTTAGACATCAGATAAGGCTTGGCCCCGTTGGGGCCAAGCCTTAATTTTTGGGCGAAGCATATAACCTGATCTTCTATTCCGATAGCGCAGCTTTCAGCTCCTCAGGCGAAGCGGCCCACCACTCTTCATTATGGGCCATCAGCAGGGATTTCAGCGCTGCCCGCTCAGCACTTCCAAGTCCATCCAGAATAAGCTTGCGCTTCAAGGCCGCATCCAGCTTATTTACATGATCCGCAAGAATCTTCCAGCCGCGCCGCGCTTCGGTGTCAATCCACATCTCACAGGCGGTAATTCCGCCGTAGAACTGTCCCTCCGGGGTACGGTCAACGGCGACCCATACGACCCAAACCTGTCTTCCCGCCGGAACATCCTCACGGTTCATAGAGAATTTAATTCCCTTCTCCACTTTGCTCTTGGCATGCATGGCACCTATATCAATAACGGCGATGCCCTGATCAATAATGACAGGCGATACATTGTTCAGATCAATCGAGCCTGCACCGAAGCCTTTATGCTTGGCTCTGGCGTTCACAATATTCAAGGCAATTTGTTTTTTGCCCTCCGGTTGTACGTTATCCACATGTGCACATCCTTTCCATTCACTAATTATTTAATTTTAGCTAATAATGCGGCGATTGCAAACATATACATCCCGTAGATGCTTGTCACGGGAGGAATCATAGTATGAAGCCACATTCATTAAGGTATACCCTCATCTTCGCAGTCCTGGCTGTCCTCACCTTGCTTGGAGGCGGAATATGGTTTCTGTCAGGGCATAGCCCTGCCGTATGGACTGCCTCTGTTCCAAAAGAGGCCAAGTCCCCCGCCATTATCCCCCGGCAGCAGCCCGTGCAGTCCGATCTTTCAGATACGATCTACACATCGGAGACAGAGGCTTTAAGCCAGCGCGTGGTTGAATATCACATGGATGTGGAGCTCCTGCCTGATAAGGAGACCCTGGTCGCCTCCGAGACGCTGACCTGGACCCATCCGGGCGCAAAGCCGGTCCAGGAGCTCTACTTTCATCTGTATCCCAATGCATTCTCATCCGCCAGCACCACCTTCATGAAGGAGTCCGGGGGCACGCTTCGCGGTGACACCATGCCTGCTGGGGGTTACGGGAGCATTACCCTGACAGATTTGCGGACCTCCGAGGGCATTTCGCTGATGCAGCGCACCCAATATGTGCAGCCGGACGACGGCAATGTCAATGACAGAACACTGCTCAAGGTCCATCTGCCGCAGCCGGTGAACGGCGGCGAGAGCGTTACGGTAAGGCTTAAATTCGAAGTCAAGCTGCCGAAAATTTTCGCCCGGATGGGAACCGCTGGCGACTTCGTGATGGCCGGCCAGTGGTTTCCGAAGCTTAGCGTCTATGAGCCTGCCGGCAGAAGAGGACTCAAGGAAGAAGGCTGGAACCTGCATCAATACCACGGCAACTCCGAATTCTACAGTGATTTTGGAATTTACAATGTATCGATTTCTGTCCCGCCCGAGTATAAGGTCGCCGCAACCGGGTTCCCGGTGAGAGACGCCAAGGTGGTGAAGGGGCGCAAGATCTATCAGTTCTATGCAGATGACGTCCACGACTTCGCCTGGGCGGCATCGCCTGATTTCGTGGTTGCCGAGAAGGCCTTCTCCGCGCCGCAGGTGCCCGGGGTGAAGATTAAGCTCTATCTGGACCCGCTGCATAAGCATCTCCAGGAGCGTTACTTTCAGGCGGCTGAGGCTGCACTGATGGCATTCAGCAAGTGGTACGGCCCTTATCCCTACTCTACCTTATCGATTGTTGTCCCGCCGGAGTCCGGCAACGGGGCCGGAGGCATGGAGTATCCGACCCTGATTACCGCCTTCGGCGCCACGGACACTTCACCGGGCACCTCCCTGGAGCGCACGATCATCCATGAGATCGGGCACCAATATTTCTACGGTCTGGTGGCCAGCAATGAATTCGAAGAAGCCTGGCTGGATGAGAGCTTCACCTCTTATGCCGAAGACCGGCTGATGGAACAGGAATACGGTGTGGTCTCAAGCCTCCCGCTGCAGTCCAGCCTGGTCTCCTCTTCACAGCCGCTTAAGCTGGAGACCTGGAAATACACCGGTGATGACGCCTACACGCGCAATGTATACATCCGGGGCAAGCTGGTGCTGAAGGATATCGAACGCATCGCCGGGACCAAGAATATGGACGCCATCCTCGCCGCCTATGCCCGCAAATACCGCTTCCAGCATCCGACCACCGCCGACTTCCAGAAGGTTGTGGAGAAAGTGACCAAGCAATCCTGGCAGACGTATTTTGAGCGGTATGTCTATAGCGGGGGGGCACCCGACTTCGCAGTTGACGATATCAGGCTCACCGTCAGACGGGACAACAGTGACGGCGGGGGGAGCCGCTATAGCGCTGTGGTTGATGTAAGCAATAAGGGCAGCCTGTACCCCGATGTTCCCGTGAAATTCACCTTCGTAGACGGGTACACGGTACAGCAATACTGGAATGGCGAGGGTAAGGCTACTTCCTTTGAGTTAGCGTATAAAGCGCCGCTGGTCTCCGCAGAGATCGATCCGGGGCATTCCATTCTGCTGGAGAGCAGGCATCTTAATAATTTCAGAATGGCGGAGCTTGAGCCGCGTACACTCTCCCGCTGGACGCTTAGTGCATCAACTCTGCTTGAAACCCTGCTCGGAACTCTTGTCTGGTGAGGTGAAGGAATGGTGAAAAGTTCAATTGCCCGCGGTTGGATCAGCATGAAAGAGCAATTCTATATATTGATTCTGCTATTTATCTACCGGCTGTTCTGGGGATATTTCCTGTACAAATTCATTAAAAGCGCGGTTGTCCCCGTCCTGCTCCGCTACCCGGATGCGAATGCCGGCGGCAGCGGAATAGGCAGGCTGCTGTATTATATCGAGGGGCAGACCGCGCTGCGCACCGACTCCGCCGTCCAGCACTGGCTGTGGATGCTGCTTGCGCTGACAGTGCTAAGGCTGCTGGTGACTCCCTTTATCCGTGCAGGGCTGCTGCACGAGCTTCACCAGGAGCGCGACGGAGCGCGGGGACTGTTCTTTTTTCCCGGAATGAGAAAATATGGGCTGCCGGTGCTGGTGTTCAGCCTCATCGAATGGGCGCTAACCCTCCTGCCGCTCTATTGGCTGCTTCCGCGTATGTACCGTCATCTGCTCAGCGGCGTTCTCGATGTCCAGCTTCTGCTGAAGCTGGTGCCTTATGTGCTGGGCTGGCTGCTCTATCTCTTCCTTGTCCGCAAGCTTCTGCTCTATATGCAATTCGGCTATACCGCCGGTACCGGCATGTTCTCCTCACTGCTGATCTGCCTGAAGATGCTGATGCCTTCGATCGGTATATCCATCGTTCTGGGGGCGGGAAGCCTGGCCGTAATTCTGCTCTGCAGCGCCTCTGCTCTGTTCTATCCCGGATTGCCGGCCCTTATGCTCCGCCAGGCAGCTCCGCTGCCCTCCACGCTGTTCGATATGTGGGGAATCGCTGCCCAGTACCACCTCTGGTCCAGTAAATCATTTCCACAATAATAAGCTGCTGAAGCGGCATACTAAAGAGAGTCACAGCCCCTCTATCCGGGAGCAGGACTCTTTTTTGCTTGAACAGAGGACAAAAGCATTTGCAAAAGGGGAAATCCTCTGATACAATGATGGCTGTACCAGTAGTAACAAAGTTGTAATCTTTCAAGCAAAATATTCCGTAACTCTTGCAATTTAAGCAATACCGATAAGTCACTGTTCTGGTGCATAAAACGCCGAATTCCCTGCACCGGGAAGTGGGGGAACCATATTTTGGGTGAATTGATCTCGCTTTAGAGGGGTCATAGGGGAACCTTCTACCGAATCCTTAAGCTAACCTCGCAGGCCCTGGAAGGAGTACATCTTTTGATTAGTCAGAATTTCAAGAAAAAATGCACCGCAGCAGCGCTGGGTCTTGTGATGGTATTCACACTCGGAGCGGGCAGTGCCTTCGCAGATTCCAAAATGGATACTGTGATTTCAAAAACCATTGGAACGTCGTATAAAACCGGGGGCACAACCACCAGCGGCTTCGACTGTTCCGGATTTACCAAGTATGTGTTCAAGAATGTCGGGCTTACCTTGCCCCGTACCTCCAAAGCACAGTTCAAAGTTGGAACAAGTGTATCCAAGAGCAATCTGCGTTCCGGTGATCTCGTGTTCTTCAATACCCTGGGTAACGGAGTGTCCCATGTCGGTATTTATGTTGGAAACGGGAAGTTCGCACAGTCCTCGAGTTCACGTGGTGTAACCATCAGTTCGATGAGCCAGTCCTACTGGGCCAACCGCTACGTTGGCGCCAAACGAGTAATGAGCACAACAGCCTACCAAGCTGTCGCTTACGATTGAACCCTTGAAGCATACCCCGAATATTTCAGCCTCTAACAACTAAATGTAACTTATACGAGCCCGGGATGATTATTGCCGTAATCATTTCCGGGTTTTTCCTTTTCCTTATTCTACCTTTTACACCGAATTCGCAGCCTTGAAACAGCATTTTCTTGCAAAAATAAAGAAATTATCATATAAATTAACCCCTGCGCATAGATATGAGTCTTTCGAAAGGGCTATAACTCTAAAAAACAGCAAAAAAGATGCATTAATATGTTATAAGTGATTGCCAAGCGCCTTAGTCTTTGTTACAATTATCGCAGTGATCTTTTAGTAACATTTTTGTAATTATTGAATCGCTTTTAACAAAGGTTTTGTCATGTATTGAATGAACCGCTAATCCTAATCAACAGTCGTGCCGAGTTCCCTAATGAATTAGGGAAACGGGGGAACCACTTTGGGTGAATTGACCTCCTATTCTAAGAGGGGTCATAGGGGACCTTCAACCGAACCCTTAAGCTAACCTCGTAGGCATTGGAAGGGGTATTTACTTTTGAAGAAGAAGCTAGCAGCCGCAGTACTAAGCTTGTCCATTATCTTCACCATCGGAGCAGGAAGCGCTTTCGCGGATTCCAAAATGGATAAAGTGATCGACAAAGCCATCGGAACCAAATACGTGTCCGGCGGTACATCAACTAACGGGTTTGATTGCTCCGGATTTACAATGTATGTTTTTGATAAGATCGGCATTAACCTGCCCCATCAATCCGGCTCCCAATATCAGATGGGCACTGCCGTGTCCCGTGACGAGATGAGACCGGGCGACCTTGTATTCTTCAATACAAGCGGTAAGGGCATATCCCATGTTGGTATTTATGTTGGTGACGGCGAATTCGCCCATGCCTCTTCCTCACGTGGTGTAACCATCAGTTCGCTGAGTGACAGCTATTACGTCAACCGCTACGTTGGCGCCAAGCGAATCATGAGTACAGATGCCTACAAGACTGTAGCTTCGGATTCCCAAGACAACGATGATGTACAATAATCCTTTGTAACCTAACGCTCTCTTCCGAGATTTTTGCCGAAATCTTGGAGAAGGGCTTTTTTTGTCTATAAAATTACTTACCCGTCTCTATATTTGTAAAACACTGATTCTGCGCTTTCGGAAAATATATTTTGCCGTTTGTCAAGTTCCTGCATTTCCGTAAGGAAATTGCGTCGAAACTGGCTGTTTTTGTATATAATTAATAGAAGAAATGAATTTATGTCCCTTGGAAGGAGGCCTCCCCTAATGATTAGCTCCCCGCTAACCTTTTATGTGGTGCCTATGGAGCCGCAGCATGCCGCTGAGATCTGTGAGTGGAGCTACAAGCCTCCGTATAATATTTACGGCTGGATGTCCTGGGAGCAGATGCAGGCGCTGGGCGTGGAGTTCGGAGACCCGCAGCTGCGCAGCGAGCAATATGTGTCGGTTGTGAATGGAGAGGGGGATCTGTGCGGCTTCGCCCAGCTCTTTCCGATGGAGGGGGTAGTCCGGCTTGGAGTCGGAATGCGGCCCGATCTGTGCGGTCATGGAATGGGGCATCTGTTCATGAAGGCTATTGTGCAGGCAGCACGGTCGCGTTACCCGGAATGTGAGATCGACCTGGAGGTGCTGACCTGGAACCAGCGCGCCATCCGCGCCTACCAGAAATGCGGGTTCACTATAACGGATACCTATGAACGCCGCACTCCGACCGGCAATAAGCCTTTTTATTGCATGGTCTATGAGGAATAGCACCGGAGACAAGAGGGATTTGCAAAAAATGGATCATTTGTGTTCATTTTTTTGACACACATACTATGATAACGCTTCACCATCCGCTATAATGGAGACAGCAGCTTACATGGAGGGACGGATGCAGATGCAGAAATGGATCATGAGCGGTTTGTTTTTTGCCGCCTGTGCCTTTGCAGTAATCTTAATGTTTACCCTACCCGGTAAATCCGAGGTGGCGGAGCAGAACAAGCCGACCATGCCGGAGGTTGTGCTGGACGCTGCGGGCGCAGAAGCCACAGTAAAGGCCAATTGTATCTCCTGCCACGGAGACCAGCTTCAGGGCGGGGCGGGACCCAGCCTGCAGCAGGAAGGCGCTTCGCATGACGCAGCTCAGATCTACAGCATAGTCACCAAGGGCCGCGGACAGATGCCTCCCTTCAAAGACAGGCTGGCCCCTGAAGAGATTGCGAATGTAGCCCTATGGCTGGCCGAGAAGAAATAATCCGCAACCTGTACTCACACCTTGCTCCTCATTCTAAATGTATAATGCCCGTGACGAGGATAACGAACGATCCTTGCACGGGCATTTCTATTAATTAGATATTCCTGTTGTCTCCATAGGGGCCTTGTCCTCTAGCGGGTCTTCTCGAATGCCTCATTAAATTCATGCGCCTGGCGGAGATCAAGCTTCTCCACATCTGCAGCCAGCCGCAGAACAACCGTCTTGTAATCAATGGTGATATGCGGGTGATGGTCAAAGGCCTCCGAAATTGTCGCTACCTCATCCACAAAGGCAATTCCCTTCATATATTCACTGAACATATATTTGCGCACCAGCCTATCCCTCTCCAGCTTCCAGCCCTCAAGCTTGCCGATCTGCTCCTGCAGTTGTTCCTCAGTTAATTGCAATTCGTTTCCTCCCTTGCTAAGTTAACGGTTTCTTGAGCCTGCTCTTTCCTTCAAATAAAACATCCCTCAGCTTCTGAAAGTCCAAGGGATGTGCCAGGCCAAAGATTTTTGATTAAATGTATTCTGACATCCCAGCAATTAGTACTCCACTTCCAATTTTAACATGGCCGGATGCCCGGGACAAACCCGCTGCCGCATTTTTCCCCTGCTTTATACAAGAACGACTGAAGCCAGATCCTCATCGCCCAGCAGAATATTAATGCGGTGTGTTTCTTTATCGTACATCACAACTCCGCTGCCCACCTGAATGACCGGCTCGTTGCCCAGCGCGTAGAACAGGTCTTCCGCAAGCGCCTCCCAGACCTCCTGCCTCGATTCCTCCGGCAGATTCGTCCACTCTTCAGGCTCCATTTCAAAAAAAATGTACCCGTCTGCAATCCGTCCAACGGCTCCTGTCAGTTCAACCAGAATTTCACCGTAATCCCTGCCATGCTTAACTCCCACATCAATCACTCCGTTTTCTTCGCTGATGAATAATAACCTACCTTATCTATTATAGCCGAAAAAATCACTTCACAAAAAAGGGAATGATGTCGATAAAGAAGAATATACGTGATTTGGTTACGAACAGAGTGTTCTCCCGCGGTTCAAGGACGAATTACGCGGTTAGTCGATCACTTCTTAATTCTCATGGACGAGGTGCATAAATGGAAATCTCAACAATTCTAGGCCTGGTGTTTGGTCTGATCGCAGTAATCTGGGGGATGATACTCAAGCATGCTCCACTTGCAAGCTTGAACAACCCCGCTGCCTATGTCATTATTTTTCTTGGCACGGCTGCCTCCATCTTCATGGCCTTTCCGATGTCGGAAGTCAAGAATTTCCCTAAGCTGTTGAAGATCCTGTTTACGAAGAAAAAGATGGTCGGTAAGCCCGAACTGATTACCATGTTCATGGAATGGGCATCCATTACCCGCCGCGAAGGGCTGCTCGCTCTGGAGTCCAATGTCGATGAAATTGAAGATAACTTCCTCCGAAACGGCATGCGGATGATTATTGACGGCAATGATCAGGAGTTCGTCCGTGATGTATTAATGGAAGATATTCATGCCACTGAAGACAGACATAAAGCCGGAGCCTTGATCTTCTCCCAGGCCGGGATGTATGCCCCTACACTAGGGGTACTCGGGGCTGTTATCGGGCTGATCGCCGCCTTGGGTGATATGAGTAACATGGACGTCCTGGCCCACGCGATTGCCGGTGCCTTCATTGCAACCCTGCTCGGGATATTCACCGGTTATGTCATGTGGCACCCTATGGCGAACAAGCTGAAGCGGATATCCAAACGCGAGATTGAAGTCCGCCTGATGATGGTCGAGGGTCTGCTCTCCATTCAGTCCGGGGTGTCTACCATTGCCATTAACCAGAAGCTGTCTGTCTTCCTGACTCCGTCCGAGCGTGCCAAGCTTAGCGAGAAGGAGGGGGCTTCCAGTGAGCAAAAAGACTAGGCATGAGGAACATGAAGAGCATGCCGATGAATCCTGGCTGCTTCCCTATTCTGATCTGATGACCCTGCTTGTTGCTCTGTTCCTGGTTATGTACGCCATGAGCGCTACGGACGCCGTGAAGTTCCAGCAAATGGCTGAAGCCTTCAATTCAGCGCTCAGCGGCGGCGGCGGCGTCCTGGAGTACCGGTCGGATTCCCCAACCAGCTCCCAGCTGGACCAGGGCAAGCAGGATAAGATGAACAGTGTGATTGCCAAGAACACCGGCACCTCCGATCTGTCCAAGCTCCGTGCCAAGGAGCAGGAGGATCTGGAGAAGCTGAAGAAGCAGTTCGACCAGTACATCAAGAACAACGGGATGACCGACTTGCTTAGCACGAAGCTGAATCAGTCCCAGCTGATGATCACGATTAGTGACAATGCCCTGTTCGCTTCGGGACAGGCTATAGTGAAGGACGAATCCCGCCAGTTGGCCAAGTCGATCTCTAACATGCTGCAGCAATTTCCTGATTATGAAGTATTGGTGCAGGGGCATACCGATAATGTTCCGATCTCCAACAGCACGTACTCCTCGAACTGGGATCTTAGCGTAGATCGCGCCCTGGAGTTCATGAAGATTCTGCTGCTCAATCCCAACCTGGACCCGACGAAGTTCAGCCCGACCGGCTCTGGCGAATACCACCCCATCGCTACCAATGCTACGGCTGCCGGGCGGGCCAAGAACCGCCGGGTAGAAGTATCCATCCTGCGTAAATATAAGGACGCTGCTGCGGAGACAACGGATGTCTCTAATGTAACAGCTCCCTGAATAATAATGAAACAAATAAGAGCTGCTTCGAACGGCCCTACCAGGGTCTATCGGAGCAGCTCTTATTATAGGTATGGGCATTATAATCTTATTGCAGCTGATAGTTCAGCATAGCCCCCAGCTCCTGCTTCTCTTCCTGGGACAGCTCCCGCCATTCTCCGGTCTTCAGTGCGCCAAGTCGGATATTCATTACCCGGATGCGCTGCAGCCGCCGGACTTCATAACCGAAGGCGCTGCACATGCGGCGAATTTGCCGGTTCTTGCCCTCAGTCAGCACGATACGGAATACCCGTTCACTAATACGCGTAATTTCACAGGGAAGTGTCTTGCTGCCCAGAATTTTCACGCCGGTGGACATACCGGTCAGAAAAGAAGGCGTGACGGGTCGATCTACAGTGACCACATATTCCTTCTCATGCCTGCCTTCTGAGCGTAATATTTTGTTAACAATGTCACCGTCATTGGTCAGCAGAATCAATCCCTCTGAATCCTTGTCGAGCCGCCCGATCGGGAAAATCCGTTCCTCATGCCCTATGAAATCGACAATATTGCCTTGAATATGCGCTTCTGTAGTAGAGGTAATGCCAACCGGCTTATGAAGCGCGATATACACGATCCTGCTGCCCGTCTGAAGCGGCTGGCCGTCAATCAGTACGGTATCCCCGGCCTCGGCTTGGCTGCCCAGCATAGCGGGCTCACCGTTGATGGTGACCCGCCCTCCCTCGACCAGCTTGTCTGCTTCACGGCGTGAACAATAGCCTGTCTCACTGATGAATTTATTGATTCTCATGTTCGTCTTCACTCCGTTCTATATTCATAACGGCCGGAGGTACTGGCTCCTTAGCTTCAGGCAGCTTGATAATTACCTGTGCCCCCCGGCCATACTCGCTTCTTATCTCCAGGCTGCCCTTATGGGCCTGAATAATCCGCTGGCTGACCATCAAGCCGAGACCGGTTCCGGACTCTTTGTTCGTAAAGAACGGCTCTCCCAGCTTGGGCAGCATGTCCTCAGGGACGCCTCCGCCCTCATCCGTGATCACAACAACCACAGAATCATCCTGCTCCTGCTGCTCCACGGTAATCGTTCCCCCGTCCAGCATCGCTTCGATCGCATTTTTGATTACATTGATAAATACCTGCTTCAGCTGATTCTCCTCACAGTGCACCATGGCGGGTACTCCCGAGAAATGTGTGGTGAATTCAATGCCGAACAGGTGGGCCTGACTGTCCAGCAGGGAGATGACATCGCCGACAATATGCCGCAGATCCCTTTGTTGGAAATGAACAGCCTGCGGCTTCGCCAGAATCAGGAACTCACTGACAATCATATTGATCCGGTCCAGCTCCGAGAGCATCAGATCAATATGCAGCGGAACGAGAACCTTCTTCTCCTGCTGAAGCTGCAGGAAGCCCCGCAGGGTGGTCAAGGGATTGCGGATCTCATGGGCAACGCCTGCGGCAAGCTGGCCGACTGTAGTCAGCTTCTCCGAGCGTCTGAGCAGCTCCTCGATCCGGTTGCGCTCGGTCATGTCACGGGATACATGGACAACCGACTGCGGCTGGCCCTCTTCATCCCGGATAACCGAGCTGCTGACGCTGACCTCTACCAGGGAACCGTCACGCTTCAGCCTGACGGTCTCCACAGGCGGCAGAGATGCCCCGTCCTTAAGCTGCTGCAATCGTATACTCTCCTGCTGCTGCACAGTGGCCGGAACCAGATAAGGCGGCTTGACCAGAGCATCCGCAGCGCCCCATCCATAGAGATCCTCGAACGCTCTGTTCGTACTGATGATCCGCCCTTCCATATCCACCGTGTGGATGGCATCCGAAGTGCCGTTAATGACCGACTCCAGATGCTCCTTAACCGCACGGTTCTCCTCCAGTGTCTGCCCCAGCCGGTTCGTGTGCTGCAGCAGATGTGAGGTCATCGCATTGATGCGCTGGGCCAGCTGTCCAAGCTCATCGCGGCTGGATACATTAAGCGGGGGCTCGAACTTGCCCTTGGCCACATCATTGACCTTAGCCAGTATATCCTGAATCGGGCGTGTAACAACACCGGCCAGGACATAACTCGCCAAGAGAAAGATAATAAGCAGCAGTACCGAGGTGGTGATATTATTGAACAGCTGCTCGCGGATGACTGAGGAGATCGCCTGGTAGTCCATGACTACACTGATCACATAATCTGCGGCTCCCGGCCGCTCAATCGGAATGAAGCTTTTGAGCACTCTTTTACCCAATGCCTTCGTATCCAGCGTTACCGGCTCGCCCTTGTTCAATGCTTCACGGATTGCCGCCTTGTCCTCTGCAATATTGCCGTAGGAATAGGTTCCGTACTGAATAGGGCGGTTCCGCAGCTTCGTGTTCTTGGGATCTGTACCATCAGGCAGCATGCTTGAGGCCCCGAAGGTCTTCGGATTGATTCCCGTAATCTCCAGAATTCCGGGATTTACAGCTTTGGATTCCTGGATGATCTCATCGGGACTCATAATTTTGACATAATCGCTTACCGCTGTGCTCCGGACGAACGGATCTATGATATAATTGCGGGCCCCGTCATAATAATAACCCCATTTATCAATGTACTCCGGATTGGAGGTTGAATATTCAAACGGCCCGGACCAGAAATTCTCCAGGGATTGCCCCTGATCGACAGACACCCGCTGGCCTGCAAACAGCTCCAGAAAAGCCACATACCAAAATCCCATGCCTCTGGTCGAAAGTCCAATCTCTGCAGGATCTGAAGATTTGGCTACGATAATATCATCCGCAGTCTTCACCAGCAGCGAGATATTCGACACCCCCAGCTTGGTGGATAGCGCCTTCAATTGTTGATTGGTAATATTCCTGATATCCGGGTCCAGCTCATAGGACGCCAGAATGGCGGTCAAGCGCAGGTTCTGGGCAATTTTATCCTGCACGTAATTCGAGCTGTAGCCGCTCTGCTCCACCGATACGGCAACCTGCTTCGCAGTGATCTTCATGTTGCTTACACTCTCATTCCGCAGATTATTCCGGGCAGCATAAAGATTGAGCGAAAGATTAAGCATCAAGATTAAGAGCACCGAGCCAAATATAATCGCTGATAATTTCGTTTTTATGGACAAGCGTATTGTTCACCTCTTATCCGCTGGTAAATCCTAGCGGGCATTCAACATAATCATACCTTTTGCCCTCCCATTTGAAAAGGCCTTTCCCCACAGCCGGGTGCTGGCAGATATTGAATTATCGGGGCAGTTTCACTACAATAGGTAAGAAACCATCCACAGGTTATGCACATATAAACATTTTGCCAAATCGCGATGTGCACAATTTTGTGTATAAGTCGGCCGTTATCCACAGAGTTGTCCACAATTTGTTAAGAACGAATATTTGTTCGTTGTACAATGGGCATAGAAGAAGGGAAGATGCATTTGAATACCAGGCTTGAAGAACTGCCGGCGGAGGAGCGGGCCATTCATGAACATTGGATGACAGAAGCGATAGGAGAAGCCCGCAAGGCCGAGGCCTTGGGCGAAGTGCCGATTGGTGCCGTGGTCGTCCACGAAGGCCAAATTATAGGCCGCGGATATAATCTGCGTGAGACGACGCTTGACTCCACTGCCCATGCGGAGATGGTAGCGATCCGGGAAGCCAGTACAGCCCTGGGCTCCTGGCGTTTGCTCGATTGCCAGCTCTATGTTACCCTGGAGCCTTGTCCTATGTGTGCAGGAGCGATGGTGCAGTCCAGGGTGCCACTCACCGTGTATGGCACTCCAGACCCCAAAGCTGGCTGTGCAGGGACCTTGATGAACCTGCTGGAGGAATCTCGCTTTAATCACCGTACAGAGGTCATCCAGGGCGTGCTGCAGGAGGAATGCGCGGAGCTTCTGACCTCCTTCTTCCGCAAGCTGCGGAAGCGGCCTGCGAAGCTCTAGAACGCCCATTAACACTTATATTATGCTCATAAGGAGAATGCCAGATGTCGTACAAGCTGTATAACAATGCACAGGGGATCTATCTCTCGCTGCTGGAGCTTACGGATGCCGAAGAGCTGCTTAGCCTCCGTCTGCGTAACCGAACCGCACACCAGCAATTTGAGCCCCTGCGCAGTGAAGACTACTTCACCCTGGAGAGCCAGCGGCAGCTGATTAACCAGCGTATCCTGGATGCGCAGCAGGACAGCGCGTATATGTTCGGGATTTATCTGCTCAGCGGCGAGCTGATCGGCCAGATTACGATCTCCAATGTAGTGCGGGGAGTCGGACAATTCTGCGATATCGGCTATATGATCGATCATGAGCAGCAGGGGCAAGGCTATACCAGTGCCGCCGTACACCTGATCCTCGGGTATGCCTTCCGCTCTCTGGGGCTTCACCGGGTGCAGGCTGCCATCCTGCCCCATAATACCGGTTCACGCAGAGTGCTGGAAAAGAACGGCTTCCAGGCCGAAGGACTCGCGCGCCGTTTCATCCGGATCAACGGCGAATGGCAGGATCACCGCACCTACGCCATTCTGGCTGAGGAATTCCTGCCAGAGGGACAGAAATCCCCTTAACCTTCATATGTCCACACAAAAACCCGTATGAGCGAAATTTGCTCATACGGGTTTTTGGCGTGCGGAACTATGGTATTAATAAGTACCCGTACCTGTGCTTCCGAACTGTTGCTGCAGCTCTTCCAGAGTGATGACATCATCGCCTTGCGGAATGCCAATCTTGAAGGTCTGCTTCTCATTGATCTTGCTGTACTGGTTGCTTGCATTCATGGATAAGGTAACGTTCTCACCCTTGTCAGGATCATTAACCTTGATGTCCATCAGCATATCCTGGTATACCGGATAGTCATCTTTATTAACCGCTGTATTCAGGTGGAACTGGTTAATGGTAAGATACTTATTCAGATCGGCCAGGCTCTTATCAAACTCGGCACGTGCTTCGCTGGATTGCAGCTCTTCCTTGGCTTTGGCCAGGTCAGCAGAGTCAACCTGCAGCAGATCTTTATATTCATCCTTACTCAGAATATCCATGATCTTAGGCAATGCGTTGTTCACGAGGATCGTAAGCGCCTCTTTGACATTATCATTGGTTACCTTGAATTGAACCACCTGCTTGGCATCCACGCCTTCAGGCAGGCCGGCATCCTTAGGTTTGATATTGTTGAAGTATTTCGCTTCATCGTACTCGCCCAGCAGCGTATTCATCACTTCATTCGACAGCTTCTGCACTTTCTGTGCATCCATCTGCGCAGGATTGAATTCTGTTCCCTGCTCTTCGGCCAGCTTCTTCAGATCCACCTCTACGAATTTATTGACAATCGTCTCAGGAATCGGCAGGAACGGAATCGAAGGCACTTTGACGTACAGCTTCTGTCCGGACATAACCATCGGAACCGTGAAGGACATAGCCATATCCCCCTTCAGATTCAGAACCGTTGTAAGCTCTGTCTGCATCGGCTCAGCCTGATAGACTCCATCAATCGTAAGCTCTGCATTCTTAAGCATGCTTAGAATCTGACCCGTCGAAGCGTCAGCCTCATTAGTACCGGTGTCTATCGTCAGATCGTTAATGACCACCTTACTCTTCATTTCGTAAGATGTCATAGCTGTAGCTTTGGCTGCAGCTGAAGTCAGAGCCTCCTTCGGCTCCTCTTTCTTTGCACATCCCGGCAGAATTACTGCAGCAGTTAACAGTAACGCGGCAGCGGATAACCCCCACTTTTTGTTCATTATTTTTCTCCTCTCCCATGTAAAAAACTTTTTCCCCTCCCTAATGATAAACCATTTGGCAATTATGAGAAACATTTCTCAGTAATTTCGTTCCATTAGCCTATCAGCCCTGAGGATTATTGTGGTCCACATGGTTGGCCTGCTTCACCTTTTTAGACCCAGACAACGGCTCAGGACCCGATGAATGATGCTCCTTGCGGGGCTCCTGATTGTCCTGCTGTACGCCGGGTACAGGCATGCTCTTGGGTTTGCTCACTTCGATTACCTCCTATGGATTAGTTAAGCCCTGAAGGGCCTGTGCGCACTCATGAATCTGTCTCGTATACTGCTGTGCCAACAGCTGAACAGCATCTAACTGCTCATCCGCGTGTACCCCGGCCTGTTCGGCGTCAAGCAAATCTACAGCAACCTCGCGGCTATCCACATAGGTGCAGCGGAAATCCAGAGAATACCCCTGCCGTCCCGCTGCATTGAAATGGATGAGCAGACTGTTCTGGTTCGCCGCATCCCCCTGCACACTGAAGCTGTCCCCACTCTCCATCAGTTCCGGCAGCCTCTCCTGCCAGGCAGACACCAGACTCTGCTGATCTACTTGCAATTGTCGGTCCATCTTTATTATCAGCCTCCTTCTCTAATACATTGCGGAGAAAGACGGCTTTTTATTCCCGTTGGAACCGCTTCTGTGAAAAAGAGGCCTTGGCAAGTGGAAACGGCATTGCCGTCCTTTACAAGGACGGTACCGTTTCGGCGAGAAATAGAAGGATAATTTATAGCGTGAGACATATAAATTCTTATATTTCAAACAAAAAAACCGTCCTCCTGAGAGAACGGCTTCTATCTGCACTTA
The DNA here is from genome assembly GCF_038002805.1 of Paenibacillus sp. FSL H3-0333. NCBI lineage: Bacteria > Bacillati > Bacillota > Bacilli > Caryophanales > Paenibacillaceae > Paenibacillus > Paenibacillus sp. FSL H3-0333. The sequence continues at coordinate 467,710 of NZ_JBBODG010000001.1, forward strand.
TTTAGATGTAAAGGAATGGCGGAGAGGATGGGATTCGAACCCATGTGGGCTTGCACCCTAACGGTTTTCAAGACCGCCCCGTTATGACCGCTTCGGTACCTCTCCAATGCACTGAAATTTCACATGCAATAGGAATTATACCACGCCCCGCAAATAATATGCAACTATTATTATTGAGTTGTTTTTGCAGAAATGGATTTCACATTACGCATATACGGCTGCAGGCATTCCGGAATCAGCACACTTCCGTCCTCCTGCTGGTAATTCTCCAGAATAGCTGCTACTGTACGCCCTACAGCCAGGGCGGAGCCATTCAGCGTATGCACGAATTCAGGCTTCGCCTTCGGCTCCTTGCGGTAACGGATGTTGGCCCGGCGCGCCTGGAAGTCCTCGGTGTTGGAGCATGAGGAGATCTCGCGGTACATGCCGCTCTCAGGCAGCCACACCTCAAGGTCATACGTCTTGGCAGAGGTGAAGCCCATATCCGCCGTACAGAGCAACAGGACGCGGTAGGGCAGTCCCAGAAGCTGCAGGACGCGCTCAGCATCGGCTGTCATCTTCTCCAGCTCCTCATAGGAGCTCTCCGGGCTGGCCAGCTTCACCAGCTCCACCTTGTTGAACTGATGCTGACGGATCAGACCACGGGTATCGCGTCCGGCAGAACCGGCTTCCGAGCGGAAGCAAGAGCTATAGGCCACATGATACTTCGGCAGATCGCCAGCCGTCATAATCTCTTCACGGTAATAGTTCGTCACAGGCACTTCCGCCGTAGGAATCAGATAATACTCTGTATCCCGCAGCTTGAACAGATCCTCTTCGAATTTCGGCAGCTGTCCCGTTCCATAGAGGCTGTCCTTATTAACAATATAAGGCGGCAGCATCTCTTCATAGTTATGTTCCCCGCTGTGCAGGTCCATCATGAAATTGATCAGGGCACGTTCCAGTCTGGCACCCAGTCCTTTATAGAAGGCAAACCGGGAACCCGTAACCTTCGCCGCTGCCTCAAAATCAATGATATCCAGCTGCTGCGCCAGCTCCCAGTGGGATTTCGGAGTGAAACCAAGCTCTTTGGGCTCTGACCAGCGGCGCACTTCGACATTGTCCGCCTCGGAGGTACCTACCGGTACCGATTCATGCGGAATATTCGGGATGCTCATCGTCAACTCGTCAATTTTGGCCTCAAGCTCGCGCACTTCATCATCCAGTTCTTTGATCCGGTCCGACACCGTACGCATTTCTGCGATCAGATCATCAGCCGGTTCCCCGTTCTTCTTCTTCTTGGCTACGTCTCCGGACACAGTGTTTCGGCGGTTCTTGAGCCCTTCCGTTTCCTGAAGCAGCTCACGGCGGCGCTGATCCAGCGCCGGGAAGCCGGCAATCAAATCCAGCGACTTTCCTCTTTTATTCAGTGCCTCTTCTACTCTTGCATAATCGCTGCGCAATACTTTAACATCTAACACAAAGTTTCCCTCCTGAAAACAGCCCAAACTCTTTCAAAATGCTGTTTTGTTTGCAGCTTTGAAAGAGTCAAAGTGTCCTTATATGCGGTTCTATAGATTGGCTGCAATACGGTCCTCTACCATGTCGGCAAAATATTGATGCAGCCTGTAATCATCAGTCAATTCCGGGTGAAAAGAGCAGGCCAGCAAATTGCCCTGGCGAGCGGTTACAATCTCATCCTTATAGAGGGTAAGCACCTCGACATCAGGCCCCACCTCGTCAATAAGCGGAGCGCGGATAAATACCGCCCGCACAGGCTCAGCAATCCCCTTAACCTCGAGATCACATTCAAAGCTTTCCCGCTGGCGGCCAAAGGCATTCCTTGCCACGGTAATATCCATCAGCTCCAGATGACCGGCCTCGTCTCCGGCAATCCGCTTCGCCAGCACGATCATCCCGGCGCATGTGCCGAAAATAGGCTTCCCTTGACCCGCGAACTCACGAACAGCCTCAATAAAGCCATATTTGCGCATCAATTTGCCAATCGTTGTACTCTCACCGCCGGGAATGATCAGACCATCTACCCCGTCTAACTCCTCTACACGCTTAATAGGCAGGCCCTGCGCGCCGGTCTTCTCAATACTGACAATATGCTCTGTAACAGCGCCTTGAAGCGCTAACACTCCAATTCTCATCCGGAAGCCTTCTCTCTATTATCGGCCGCGTTCCGACATGCGTTCAGCCGGGGACAACGTGGCGATATCAATCCCCTTCATCGGAGCGCCCAGATTCTTGGATACTTCAGCAATCAGCTTGTAGTCCGTGAAGTGGGTTGTCGCTTCGACGATGGCACGGGCGAACTTCTCAGGATTGTCCGATTTGAAAATCCCGGAGCCGACAAACACCCCGTCAGCACCCAGATGCATCATGAGCGCGGCATCGGCAGGCGTAGCTACACCACCGGCAGCGAAATTAACGACAGGCAGCTTGCCCAGCTCGTGAACCTCCAGCAGCAGCTCATACGGAACACCCAGCGTCTTAGCTTCATGATATAGCTCATCAAGCGAGAGGCCGGTCACCTTGCGGATCTGGCTGTTGATATGGCGCATATGGCGGACAGCTTCCACGATGTTGCCGGTTCCCGGCTCACCCTTGGTGCGGATCATGGAGGCCCCTTCGCTAATCCGGCGCAGCGCTTCCCCAAGATCCTTGGCTCCGCATACAAAAGGAACCGTGAATTCGCGTTTGTTGATATGGAACACTTCATCGGCAGGAGTTAGCACTTCACTCTCATCGAGATAGTCTACACCCAGAGATTCTAGAACCTTGGCTTCCACATAGTGACCGATCCGCGCTTTAGCCATTACAGGGATACTCACTACCTTAATAACCTCTTCTACAATAGTAGGATCGGCCATACGTGCGACACCACCCGCAGCGCGGATATCAGAAGGTACACGCTCCAGGGCCATTACGGCTACTGCGCCTGCGGCCTCAGCAATTTTCGCCTGCTCTGCATTCATGACGTCCATAATGACGCCGCCCTTTTGCATTTCTGCCATGCCTCTTTTGACTCGCGATGTTCCTGTTTCCATATCTACGCCTCCCGTTAGATCTAACCTAATCTAACATGTTATTTTACCGCAAGGCTGTAATATATACAACCTATTTACTGGGATTTTGTCGTGAAGCTAGTACCTGTGCACCTGTTAAGGTTAGAACAGATTTTTAATTCCTTTGAACAGATCACCGAAAAAATCACCTATGGCTCTCAGCAGCAGCTTGAACCAGCCCGCCTTCTCCGCTTCCTCGGCAGTAATCAGGTTCACTGTCTTCTCTTGCGTCTGATTCATTCCTTCAATCTTATAGGAGTACGTGACCTTACCTACCTTACTGGCTCCGGCAATCGGTGCGACCAGCGTAGCCGGATCATTCGTGACCACAGTGGTCTTGATCTGCGGCGATACAGTACCCTTAGGGACCATGAACGTTACACCAGCATCCGTTACTACGGATACCTCTTTATTCTTGCCCTTCAGCACAGGCACAGTCTCAGTGCCGGCAATCACAGCCTTAGGCGCAACTACCTGCTTAATCTCGAAATTATTGAAGCCAAAATCCAGCACCTTCTTCGTTTCGGTGAAACGGTGGGCCTCAGAGTCCGCTCCCATAACTACGCTGATTAGACGCATGCCGTCACGCACCGCAGTACCCGTGAAGCAATTACCGGCGTTAGTGGTATGTCCTGTCTTCAGTCCGTCCAGGCCCGGATAAGCGTATGCCTTGAAATTGGGGATATTCTTGTTGGCTTCCAGCATCCAGTTGTAGTTAATCATCGGCTTCGAATCACGCTCGCGGAATTTATACGATTGAATTGTCGTAAAATCTGTAAACTCCGGATGATCGGTGACAATATATTTGGCCAGAATCGCTGCATCCATCGCAGACATTACCGTCTCACGGTCCTCTTCAGGCCGGTATTTAGTAGGCATGTCCTTCCGGTCCAGACCGGTGGAATTAATGAAATAAGCCGTCTTCATGCCCATCTTCTGTGCGGTCTCATTCATCTGGGTCACAAACTGCTGCTCCGAGCCAGCTACCAGTTCAGCCAAAGCAACTGTAGCATCATTGGCAGAGCCTACCGCCATCGCTATGTAGAGTTCTTTAACCGTATGTTCATCGCCCGCTGCCAGAAAAATCCGAGACCCGATCTGCTTGGACGCATTCTCCTGTATAATGACCTTTTGATCCCAGGAAATCTTGCCGCTATTCACCGCTTCAGTTACAAGGTATTCTGTCATCATCTTCGTCATACTCGCCGGAGGCATAGGCTGATCCGCATTAAGCGAGAGCAGAACCTCACCCGTTGTAGGCTCAATCAATACTGCCGATTTCAGCTTCAGTCCGAGAGATTCCACGCTTGGAATCTTGGCTACTGCCGTCTTGGCAGGGGTAGCTGCCGCCTTGGTTCCAGCCTCGGTTGTAGCCGGTTTATTTACTGCCTCTGCCATCGCAGAAGCCGCAGGAAATGCCAACATATTTAAAAGCAGACCTACTGTCGCTGTCTTAATCACAATTTGCTTACTGCTAAGTTTTCGCTTGGCCTTCAATGATTAACTCTCCTTTAATCCTCAAATCAGTGCTTGTTCTATTCTAACACAGGGGTATCTGCAAAAAAAGACAGACAGGACGAATTCGTCCCGTCTGTCGGCAAAATAAGTGATTCTCTCCGGTTTATAGAGAATAGTTCGGGGCTTCCTTGGTGATCTGGACATCATGGGGATGACTCTCACGCAGGCCTGCCCCAGTGATACGGATGAACGAGGTATCATTGCGCAGCTCTTCTAACGTCTTAGTTCCGCAATAGCCCATACCGGAGCGCAGTCCGCCGATCAATTGGTGAACCGTGTCAGACAATGGCCCTTTAAAAGCGACTCTGCCCTCAATGCCTTCCGGTACCAGCTTCTTATCATCATCCTGGAAATAACGGTCTTTACTGCCCTGCTTCATGGCGCTCATGCTGCCCATGCCGCGGTATACCTTGTACTTACGTCCCTGGTAGATTTCCGACTCTCCCGGGCTCTCTTCCGTACCGGCGAACAGGCTTCCCATCATGACTGCAGCAGCACCGGCAGCGATGGCCTTGGTAATCTCTCCGGAGTACTTAATTCCTCCGTCTGCAATCACCGGAATGCCGTATTCACGGGCTACTGTCGCACAATCGTAGATCGCGGTAACCTGCGGAACGCCTATACCGGCAATTACGCGGGTAGTACAGATAGAGCCTGGACCAATACCCACCTTGATTACAGAGGCTCCTGCTTCAATCAATTCCCGGGTAGCTTCGCCTGTAGCCACATTACCGGCTACGATGGTTAGGTCAGGATAAGTCTCGCGCAGCTTACGCACTGCATCGATAATATTGATGTGATGGCCATGTGCGGAATCCACGGTAATCAGGTCCACACCGGCTTTTACCAGTGCTTCAGTCCGTTCCAGCGTGTCCTTGGAGATCCCGATTGCCGCTCCAACCAGCAGACGTCCGTGAGCATCCTTGGCACCGTTGGGGAACTGGATAGCTTTCTCTATATCTTTAATAGTAATGAGACCTTTGAGAATATTATGCTCGTCTACCAGCGGCAGCTTCTCAATCTTGTGGCGCTGCAGAATGCCTTTCGCTTCCTGAAGAGTGGTTCCTACAGCAGCTGTAACGAGATTCTCATGAGTCATCACTTCTTTGATCTGAATATTGAAATCATGGATGAAACGCAAGTCGCGGTTCGTCAGAATACCGACAAGCTTGCCCTCTTCATCTACGATAGGCACACCCGAAATGCGGTATTTGCCCATCAGAACTTCAGCATCGGATACCCAGTGATCCGGCGTAAGTGAGAATGGATTGGTAATAACCCCGCTCTCTGAGCGCTTCACACGGTCCACCTCTTCTGCCTGCTGCTCCACGGACATATTCTTATGAATGATGCCGATCCCGCCCTCACGGGCGATAGCAATCGCCATAGCGGCTTCTGTGACTGTGTCCATACCTGCACTCATCAAAGGGATATTCAGCTTCACATTCTTGCTGAGTACAGTGGTTAAGTCCACTTCCTTAGGCAATACCTCGGATTTACGCGGAACCAGCAGCACATCATCAAAAGTGAATCCCTCTTTACCAAACTTATCTTCCCACACCTGGGTCATTCCTCCTCTAAATTCTTTTCTCTACCCGCCCGCCAACTTATGAATAAAGAAACTCCTGCGTCAAGTCCATACCCGATAGACAGCAGTAGAGGCCTGGGAGTTATACATAATTGTGTCTTTTGTTAAGGTTTGAGAGGCTTGTCCAAAAATATATTATTGTCCATCTTAGCAAAGGGCATTTGGCCTGTCAAGAATATTACACCGCTCTGTGAAGGGATTAGGCAATCCGCCCTCCGGTAAGCGAATTCTTGGACTAAAGTCCGTCTCCAGTGGACAATAGAACAAATTTCGGCGGCATCATCGTATATACAAAAAGACCACTGTCTGAGAATCAACAGTGGTCTTGTGTGCTTGGCAACGTCCTACTCTCCCAGGACCCTTCGGTCCAAGTACCATCGGCGCTGGAGGGCTTAACGGTCGTGTTCGGGATGGGTACGTGTGGAACCCCTCCGCTATCGCCACCAAACATGATTTTTCGAAGCCTACGCTTCTCGAAATCGCTACAGAAAATATCAAACCATCGGTTTAACATCCTGCCAGGCTTGATCGCCTGAAAACTGAATCCGAAACGAATCTGCGAATTATTTTTTGGATAAGCCCTCGACCGATTAGTATTGGTCAGCTCCATGCATTGCTGCACTTCCACCTCCAACCTATCTACCTCGTCGTCTTCAAGGGGTCTTACATGTTGGGAAATCTCATCTTGAGGGGGGCTTCACGCTTAGATGCTTTCAGCGCTTATCCCGTCCGTACGTAGCTACTCAGCCATGCTCCTGGCGGAACAACTGATGCACCAGCGGTACGTCCATCCCGGTCCTCTCGTACTAAGGACAGCTCCTCTCAAATTTCCTGCGCCCACGACAGATAGGGACCGAACTGTCTCACGACGTTCTGAACCCAGCTCGCGTACCGCTTTAATGGGCGAACAGCCCAACCCTTGGGACCTACTTCAGCCCCAGGATGCGATGAGCCGACATCGAGGTGCCAAACCTCCCCGTCGATGTGGACTCTTGGGGGAGATAAGCCTGTTATCCCCAGGGTAGCTTTTATCCGTTGAGCGATGGCCCTTCCATGCGGTACCACCGGATCACTAAGTCCGACTTTCGTCCCTGCTCGACTTGTAGGTCTCGCAGTCAAGCTCCCTTATGCCTTTGCACTCTGCGAATGATTTCCAACCATTCTGAGGGAACCTTTGAACGCCTCCGTTACTCTTTAGGAGGCGACCGCCCCAGTCAAACTGCCCGCCTGACACGGTCCCCGTACCCGCTAAGGGCACTAGGTTAGAACCTAGATACGATCAGGGTGGTATCCCAACGGCGCCTCCGCAGAAGCTTGCGCTCCTGCCTCCACGGCTCCCACCTATCCTGTACAGATCGTACCCAAATTCAATATCAAGCTGCAGTAAAGCTCCATGGGGTCTTTCCGTCTTGTCGCGGGTAACCTGCATCTTCACAGGTATTAAAATTTCACCGGATCTCTCGTTGAGACAGCGCCCAAGTCGTTACGCCATTCGTGCGGGTCAGAATTTACCTGACAAGGAATTTCGCTACCTTAGGACCGTTATAGTTACGGCCGCCGTTTACTGGGGCTTCGGTTCACAGCTTCGGGTTTAACCCCTAACCGCTCCCCTTAACCTTCCAGCACCGGGCAGGCGTCAGCCCGTATACTTCGCCTTACGGCTTCGCACAGACCTGTGTTTTTGCTAAACAGTCGCTTGGGCCTTTTCACTGCGGCCCCCTCGGGCTATTCACCCTACCGAGGCACCCCTTCTCCCGAAGTTACGGGGTCATTTTGCCGAGTTCCTTAACGAGAGTTCTTCCGCGCGCCTTAGAATTCTCTTCTCGCCTACCTGTGTCGGTTTGCGGTACGGGCACCTTCTCCTGGCTAGAGGCTTTTCTTGGCAGTGTGAGATCATGACCTTCGCTACTGTAATTTTCGCTCCCCATCACAGCCCAGCCTTACGATGTGCGGATTTGCCTACACACCAGCCTCACTGCTTAGACGGACATCCATCAGTCCGCGTCACTACCCTCCTGCGTCACCCCATCGCTCATAGCGGATTACGGTGGTACAGTAATTTCAAACTGTTGTCCTTCGACTACGCCTGTCGGCCTCGCCTTAGGTCCCGACTTACCCTGAGCGGACGAGCCTTCCTCAGGAAACCTTGGGCTTTCGGCGGATCAGATTCTCACTGATCTTTTCGTTACTCATACCGGCATTCTCACTTGTATACTCTCCAGCGCTCCTTACGGTACACCTTCAACGTATATACAACGCTCCCCTACCCCAGATGCAAAGCATCTAGCCATAGCTTCGGTGGTGTGTTTAGCCCCGTTACATTTTCGGCGCAGAGTCACTCGACCAGTGAGCTATTACGCACTCTTTCAATGATGGCTGCTTCTAAGCCAACATCCTGGTTGTCTGTGCAACTCCACATCCTTTCCCACTTAACACACACTTGGGGACCTTAGCTGATGGTCTGGGCTGTTTCCCTTTTGACAATGGATCTTAGCACTCACTGTCTGACTCCCGGCAAGAAGTAAATGGCATTCGGAGTTTGACTGAGCTTGGTAACCCTTGCGGGCCCCGCACCCAATCAGTGCTCTACCTCCACCACTCCATTCACCGAGGCTAGCCCTAAAGCTATTTCGGGGAGAACCAGCTATCTCCGAGTTCGATTGGAATTTCTCCGCTACCCCCACCTCATCCCCGCATTTTTCAACATGCGTGGGTTCGGGCCTCCAGTGCGTGTTACCGCACCTTCACCCTGGACAGGGGTAGATCACACGGTTTCGGGTCTACGTCCACATACTTAGTCGCCCTATTCAGACTCGCTTTCGCTGCGGCTCCGGCTTCTCACCTTAACCTTGCATGTTAAACGTAACTCGCCGGTTCATTCTACAAAAGGCACGCCATCACCCATTAATAGGGCTCTGACTTTTTGTAAGCACACGGTTTCAGGTTCTATTTCACTCCCCTTCCGGGGTGCTTTTCACCTTTCCCTCACGGTACTGTTTCACTATCGGTCGCCAGGTAGTATTTAGCCTTAGCAGATGGTCCTGCTGGATTCATACGGGGTTTCACGTGCCCCGCACTACTCGGGATCCGTCTCGGAGAGAACACAGTTTAGGCTACAGGGCTTTTACCTCTATCGCGGGCCTTTCCAGACCTCTTCGCCTACCATATTCCTTTGTAACTCCATGTGAGACGTCCCACAACCCCAAGAGGCAAGCCCCTTGGTTTAGGCTGTTCCGCGTTCGCTCGCCGCTACTGACGGAATCACTATTGTTTTCTCTTCCTCAGGGTACTTAGATGTTTCAGTTCCCCTGGTCTGCCTCTGCGTATCCTATGTATTCAGATACGAGTAACTGCGAATTACCACAGCTGGGTTTCCCCATTCGGACACCCCCGGATCAAAGCTTGCTTACAGCTCCCCGAGGCAGTTTCGTTGTTCGCCACGTCCTTCGTCGGCTCCTGGCGCCTAGGCATCCTCCGTGTGCTCTTAGTAGCTTAACCAACGTTCCGGCATTTGGCTTGTTTGCACAATCCAAAACCTTCACTTTGTAGCAACTAATAACTATTTCCACTTGCTTACACAAGTTTCAGCTAAAAGATGTTCTAAAACGCAAATTCGTTTCGGTATCCAGTTTTCAAGGATCAAGTTTCTTACTTGAGAGCTTAAACTCTCAAAACTGACCAACGAGTGAGTAACTAGCCGACCGGCTAGATTTAAGATTTGAATGTCTTCATTGCAGAAGACGATTCTCCATAGAAAGGAGGTGATCCAGCCGCACCTTCCGATACGGCTACCTTGTTACGACTTCACCCCAATCATCTACCCCACCTTCGGCGGCTGGCTCCCTTGCGGGTTACCCCACCGACTTCGGGTGTTGTAAACTCTCGTGGTGTGACGGGCGGTGTGTACAAGACCCGGGAACGTATTCACCGCGGCATGCTGATCCGCGATTACTAGCAATTCCGACTTCATGCAGGCGAGTTGCAGCCTGCAATCCGAACTGAGACCGGCTTTGCTGGGATTGGCTCCACCTCGCGGCTTCGCTTCCCGTTGTACCGGCCATTGTAGTACGTGTGTAGCCCAGGTCATAAGGGGCATGATGATTTGACGTCATCCCCACCTTCCTCCGGTTTGTCACCGGCAGTCACTCTAGAGTGCCCAGCTCAACCTGCTGGCAACTAAAGTCAAGGGTTGCGCTCGTTGCGGGACTTAACCCAACATCTCACGACACGAGCTGACGACAACCATGCACCACCTGTCTCAACTTTCCCCGAAGGGCACCTGATGCATCTCTGCTTCGTTAGTTGGATGTCAAGACCTGGTAAGGTTCTTCGCGTTGCTTCGAATTAAACCACATACTCCACTGCTTGTGCGGGTCCCCGTCAATTCCTTTGAGTTTCAGTCTTGCGACCGTACTCCCCAGGCGGAGTGCTTACTGTGTTAACTTCGGCACCAAGGGTATCGAAACCCCTAACACCTAGCACTCATCGTTTACGGCGTGGACTACCAGGGTATCTAATCCTGTTTGCTCCCCACGCTTTCGCGCCTCAGCGTCAGTTACAGCCCAGAAAGTCGCCTTCGCCACTGGTGTTCCTCCACATATCTACGCATTTCACCGCTACACGTGGAATTCCACTTTCCTCTTCTGTACTCAAGTCACCCAGTTTCCAGTGCGACCTCAGGTTGAGCCCAAGGTTTAAACACCAGACTTAAATAACCGCCTGCGCGCGCTTTACGCCCAATAATTCCGGACAACGCTTGCCCCCTACGTATTACCGCGGCTGCTGGCACGTAGTTAGCCGGGGCTTTCTTCTCAGGTACCGTCACTCCGGTAGCAGTTACTCTACCGGACGTTCTTCCCTGGCAACAGAGCTTTACGATCCGAAAACCTTCATCACTCACGCGGCATTGCTCCGTCAGGCTTGCGCCCATTGCGGAAGATTCCCTACTGCTGCCTCCCGTAGGAGTCTGGGCCGTGTCTCAGTCCCAGTGTGGCCGTTCACCCTCTCAGGTCGGCTACGCATCGTCGCCTTGGTGGGCCGTTACCCCACCAACTAGCTAATGCGCCGCAGGCCCATCCCCAAGCAGCAGATTGCTCCGCCTTTCATTCTTCTCTCAGGAGAAAAAAGAAATTATCCGGTATTAGCTACCGTTTCCGGTAGTTATCCCAGGCTTGAGGGCAGGTTGCCTACGTGTTACTCACCCGTCCGCCGCTAAGTCTGAAAGGAAGCAAGCTTCCTTTCAAACTCCGCTCGACTTGCATGTATTAGGCATGCCGCCAGCGTTCGTCCTGAGCCAGGATCAAACTCTCCAAATTGGTATTTAGAAAGAGCGATTGCTCATTTTGAAACATCTGACGAGAATGGTTACATTCTCTAATTTTGGATCTCGCCGAAGCGATCTCCGATACTCACTCGTTGTTCAGTTTTCAAAGATCAAGCTCGTTGTTAGCAGCGATGTTATCGTCACCAGCAACTCTTATAATATATCACATCCAACCGATCAATGCAAGCTCTTTTTTTCAACTTCTTGTTCGAGCCAGGCGTTGATGTTTCGCGGCCAGAAATAGAATATATCACGTATAGAGATTCAATGCAAGCATTATTTCTAAATCATTTAACCAGATTATTCAATCCCCGATGCCAAGAGAACTGCCTGAGCAGCTCCCTTGGTTATCCGGGTCTGGAATCAGAGAAATCCTCAGTCTTTATTACGCATATGAGGGAACAACAGCACGTCACGGATAGATGCTGAGTTGGTCAGCAGCATGATCAGACGGTCTACACCGATACCCAGTCCGCCTGTTGGCGGCATGCCGTACTCCAGAGCACGGATGAAATCATCATCCATCTCATGGGCTTCATCATTGCCCTGCTCTTTCTCGTGAATCTGTGCTTCGAAGCGCTGACGCTGGTCAATCGGATCATTCAGCTCGCTGAACGCATTGGCATGCTCGCGGGCCACAATGAACAGCTCGAACCGGTCGGTGAAGCGCGGGTCCTCTTCATTCTTTTTGGCAAGCGGTGAGATCTCTACAGGATGTCCCATTACGAATGTCGGCTGAATCAGCGTCTCTTCCACAAACTGCTCGAAGAACGCATTCAGGATATGTCCGAAGGTCATATGCTTCTCTACCGGTACCCGGTGTTCCTTAGCCAGAGCCTGTGCTTCTTCATCCGTCATCTGAACACCGAAGTCTACTCCGGTTACTTCCTTAACGGCATCCACCATAGTAACGCGGCGCCAGCCTGGAGACAGATCCACTTCCTGTCCTTGATAATTAATTATCTGGGAGCCCAGCACCTCGCTGGCAATATGAGCGATCAGGCTCTCTGTCAGATGCATAATGTCCTTGTAATCCGCATACGCTTCATACAGCTCGATCATTGTGAATTCCGGATTATGGCGTGTTGAAATACCCTCATTACGGTATACACGGCCAATCTCATAGACTTTCTCCAGACCGCCGACGATTAGGCGCTTCAGGTGCAATTCGATGGCAATCCGCATATACAGCTGCATATCCAGCGTGTTGTGGTGGGTAATAAACGGACGGGCCGCTGCTCCGCCAGCGATGGCATGCAGGGTCGGAGTCTCCACCTCTAAATAGCCCAGCGAGTCCAGATAACGGCGCATCGACTGGATAATCCGTGAACGCATGATGAAGGTCTGCTGTACCTCAGGGTTAATGATCAGGTCCACATAACGCTGACGATAGCGGAGTTCTACATCCTTCAGACCATGATACTTCTCGGGAAGCGGAAGCAAGGACTTGGACAGCACCTCAAGGTTATCCACTTTAATAGAGGTTTCGCCGGTCTTTGTCTTGAACAGGGTTCCCCGGATACCGACGATATCGCCAAGATCAAGGATCGTGAAGGCTGCATATTGCGACTCAGGGATACTGTCCTGGCGCACATAGATCTGGATTTTGCCGCTAAGGTCCTGGATGTGAGAAAAGCTTGCCTTGCCCATGACCCGTTTCGCCATAATGCGTCCGGCCACACTAACCTCCAGCGCCAGCTCGTCCAGCTCTTCCTTGGTTAGCCCGTCGTATTTGGCCAGAAGATCGCCTGCAGCAGCGGTACGCTCATATTTCTTGCCAAACGGGTCGATCCCGAGTGCGCGGAGCTCGTCCAGCTTGCCCCGGCGGATCTGCAGCAATTCACTTAATTCATTCTCTGTAGCTTCGACGTTGTTGATTTCTTCCGTCATGTTCTTCATCCTCTCTTACTCACTATACAAAAGAAGAAACGGCTCCGCCCCGATCTAGAGGACAGTCCGTTCCGTTACAAAATATAAGCTGTATGTGTTCACCCATATTTTACGGCTGGCTGTAACTTTGAAAAAAGCTTCCCTAAGGAAGCTTTCGGAACCGTCTTACTTCATTTTGATATCAAGAATTTTATATTGAATGACGCCTGCAGGGACACTAACATCCACAATCGTACCAATCTTCTTGCCGATGATCGCTCTGCCTACAGGGCTCTCATTGGAGATTTTGTTGTTCAGCGGATCGGATTCGGCAGTACCCACGATGGTGTACTCCATAATGTCGCCATACTCCATATCTTCAACGTTCACCGTTACTCCGATGCTTACCACATCTGTCACGATCTCATCACTATTAATAATACGGGCATTGCGGAGCATCTTCTCCAAAGTAAGAACCCGTCCTTCAATGAAGGCCTGTTCATTCTTCGCGTCTTCATATTCCGAGTTCTCACTGATATCTCCGTAGCCGATGGCCACTTTGATACGTTCCGCTACTTCGCGGCGTTTAACGGATTTGAGGAACTCCAGTTCTTCTTCCAGACGCTTAAGTCCGTCCGGTGTAAGGATGACTTCTTTATCGCTCATCTTAACCGATTCTCCTGTCGTATACATTTATTGAAAACACCATACTATATGCGAATCCGGAGGGATCAGAACCCTCCTTCACCATTGCTCCTGCTGTAACGGCGATTTTATACTGTGAAATTATATTGGAACCGCTACAAAATGTCAATGACGCCCCATATAATGTTTAGCAATAATCAATAAAGCACACAGGAACGGGGCTTAGTCCCAGGAATATGTGAGGCTCATACGGCAAAAAGCTCGCTATCCGCGCTGTTCTGCTCCTCATCCTGCTTAAGCTGACCGACAAAATCATTCAAAATCCGCACCATCTCGTCACGTTTCGTTTCTTCCATAATAACGTCCTTCACACGGGCCGCCGCCTTAAAGCCCTTCAAATACCAGGCCAGATGCTTGCGCATCTCGCGGACAGCCACCGCTTCACCCTTAAGAGCAATCAGGCGGTCCATATGAAGAATGGCTACCTTAATCTTCTCTTCAGCGCCAGGCTCAGGCATCAGAACACCGGTATCCAAATATTGAATCGTCCGGTACAGCATCCACGGATTGCCCAGTGCGCCACGCCCGATCATTACACCGTCACAGCCAGTCTGGTCCAGCATCGCCCGCGCATCCTCCGGCGTATTCACATCGCCATTGCCGATTACCGGGATCGATACTGCCTCTTTAGCCATACGGATATAATTCCAGTCGGCGCGTCCCGTATAGAGCTGCTCGCGGGTCCGCCCATGTACGCTGACCGCCGCTCCGCCGGCCCGTTCTACCGCACGTGCATTCTCTTCAACGAAGATATGCTCGCTGTCCCAGCCAATCCGCATCTTCACGGTGACCGGTTTGTCCACGGCCTCCACTACTGCGGATACCATCTCGTATATTTTGTCCGGATTCAGCAGCCAGCGCGCTCCGGCATCGCATTTCGTCACCTTCGGCACCGGGCAGCCCATATTGATGTCGATGATATCGGCATTCGTCTCTTTATCGACAATTCTCGCCGCATCCACCAGTGATTCCCGGTCCCCGCCAAAAATCTGCAGGCTCAGCGGTTTCTCACGCTCATCAACAAACAGCATCTCACGCGTACGCTGGTTGCCATGTACAATCGCTTTGCCGCTAACCATCTCCGCACAGACCAGGCCAGTCCCGAATTCCTTGGCAATCAGACGAAATGCCGGGTTACATACGCCAGCCATAGGCGCCAGCACGACCTGATTCTTCAATTCAATATCACCAATCTTCAGCATGGCCCAATCACTTCCCTACCTTAATTTGTAACGTTCAGCCCGTTCTCATGGTGCCGGATGGGCCAATTCCTCTACTGTCACTTCCAGAAAATCCGCAATTTTATTTAAAATTTGATCTTCCAAACGTCTGTTTCCCCGCTCCACTGCGCCAAGCACAGCAAGTGATATTCCGACAGAATCCGCCAGTTCCTGCTGCGTGTAGCCCTTCAGCTTCCGGAACGCTCTGACCCGCATTCCCATACGTTTGTTGTCCACAGGCGAATTCCTGCCTTTCCGTCTATGTCTTGCAGCGCTGTTGTAATTAATCTGCGGAATCCGGAAGACTCTTCGTTCTGCGATAAGATATCGCTGAGCGGCAGAAGGACAAACGCCCGCTCCAGCATCCTCGGATGAGGCAGCGTCAGATCCGGCGTGTCCAGGGTCAGCCCCTCTACCCACAGCAAATCCAAATCTACCGTTCTCGGTCCATACCGCACATCCCGGACCCGGCCTAACTGGGTCTCCGTGTCCAACATCACATGAAGCAGCTCCTCCGGTGCCAGTGTGGTGCGCAGAACAGCCGCCATGTTAAGAAACTGAGGCTGATCGAGATATCCGACAGGCTCCGTCTCGTAGACCCGGGAGGTGCGGATAACTTCAATCTTGTCGTGATGCGCCAGCCGGTGCAGGGCTTCTCTCAAGGTGCCTTGACGGTCACCCAGGTTAGCCCCTAAAGCAATATAAGCCTCTGATGCCTCAGAGGTGGAAGGTATGTTCATCAGTCTGTCTCACTTTCTCGTCCGGCGCAATTCTACAGTGACTCCCTGAAAATGAATATCAAAAGGAGGATGCGGCTTGGTCACCTGGACCGTTACTGCATTGATAACAGTATAAGTGTCCAGTAACCCGGATGCAATATGTTCCGCCAAAGCTTCTATCAGCTTGAAGGACTGGGTTTCGACAATTTTTTTGACCAAAACATGAACTTCAGCATAATTCACAGTCTGCTCCAGATCATCGCTGAGCCCTGCTCCCTGCAAATCAAGCTCCAGCTCAAGGTCGATATAATAACGCTGGCCGAGCTTCCGCTCCTCTTCGAACACTCCGTGGTAACCGTAGTACTCCATGCGGTGCAGCTTCATTTTATCCATTAAGGGTACCTGCCTTCTCTTGAAGAATATAGTCTATACGCAGAACACAGGTGACCCTGCATATAACATGGCGTCACACATCTCTACGGTACGTTTCATTACCGCAATATCATGAACCCGCACAAGCTGACAGCCCTGGGCAATCCCGAAGGCGACAGTAGCTGCGGTCCCCTCCAGTACATCATCTGCGGGCAGACCTAGGGCGGTACGAATGAATTTTTTGCGCGAAGTGGCCAGCAGCACCGGATATCCCAGCTTCGTCAGTGCGCCGAGGCCGGTCATGACCTGAAGATTCTCTGCATAGTCCTTGGCGAAGCCGATTCCCGGGTCCAAAATAATATTGTCCGGCTTCACTCCGGCTGCCAGCGCCAGGTGAATGCTCTCGCTCAGGTCATCCGTCATATCGCCGATCAAATCGTTATAATCTCGGTCATGGCGGTTATGCATCAGAATGATTGGACAGTCTGCCTGCGCAGCAACTGCCGCCATCTGCGGATCGGCCTTGGCTCCCCATACATCATTGATGATATGCGCACCGGCCTGAATCGCCTGGCGGGCGACTTCCGCCTTGTAGGTGTCTATAGAGAGGGGGAGATGCGGGGCGGCCTGATGGATGCGCTCAATGACAGGAAGTACACGGGCTAATTCCTCCTCAGCACTCACCGGCTGGTGACCCGGACGCGTGGATTCTCCGCCTATATCGATAATATCGGCACCCTCTGCCGCCATTTGCAACGCATGCTCTACCGCTCTATCCCGCTCTGTCCACAGGCCCCCATCCGAAAAAGAGTCCGGCGTCACATTGAGTATGCCCATAATTAGCGTGCGCTTGCCCAATTTCAGCTCGCTGTTTCCGCAGCGGTAAGTCCGCTCATAGATCATCGGCTTCATATCAGCATTTTCGTCCTTTCTCTGTACAGCCTCATAAGTGCAGCCGTTTGCTCTCCACAACGCCCGCTGCCTATGGTTACCCTCCGGTCCCCATTCCACAAGGTGCTCACCGGTACGATCTCCTGCACGGAATTGGTGAGGAAGATTTCATCCGCAGCCGCAAGCTGTTCACAGCGGTAAAAGCCTTGTTCAGGCTGAAGGCTGGACGCTGCCAGCTCAAGCACCATTTCCCGGGTAATTCCCGGAAGAATCCCGGTGTCGGCATCGGGGGTATAGAGCTGCTTATTGGAGATAAAAAAAATATTACTCACAATCCCTTCGGCGACCTCGCCCTGTGCGGTCAGCATCAGTCCCTCGGCTCCTCGCTCTGCGGACGGATAACCGGCCAATTCACGTTTTGCCAGAATGTTGTTCATATAGTGCAGCGATTTGAGTCTTACCGGGCCCTCCGGGGTATTGCGTCTGTGGTTCAGGAGCTGAAGTTCTTTGCCTTCCGTATAAAGGCTGGTTGGCGTGACCGGCAGGGCTTTGATATAGAGCAGCTGATTAGGCTGCTTATAGGCTGCGGATGGCAGACCCAGAATATCCTCACCCGCCGTAACGGTGTAGCGGATATACGCCTCACTAAGCTCATTCCTGTCCATTACAAGCTGAATCCATTCCCGCAGCCCCTGCACATCCGGCTCGAAGGGAATGCCCAGCTGACGGCAACCCGCTGCCATTCTGCTCAGATGACGCTCCAGCAGGAACGGCTGCCCCCCATAGGTGCGGAAGGTCTCGAACAGACCCATGCCGTACAAAAAGCCGTGATCCAGAGCGGAGACCACGGCGTCTTTGGCGTCGACTGCTTTGTTGTTAAGTCCTATATATTTCATGCCGGTTCTCCGGCTCTCCGTTTCAGGAAATTACGCAGCATCGTATGCCCGTGGTTCGTAATGATCGACTCGGGATGGAACTGTACCCCTTCAATCGGGTATTCCTTATGCCGCAAGGCCATAATCTCGCCTTCAGCGGTCTCGGCGGTAATCTCCAGGCAATCCGGCAGACTCTCACGTTCCACGATCAGTGAATGATAGCGTGTCGCTGTGAAAGGAGACTCCAGCCCCTCAAATACGGAGGTACCGTTATGGTGGATCGGTGAGGTTTTGCCATGCATCAGACGTTCTGCACGGATGACATTACCGCCAAAAGCCTGTCCGATCGCCTGGTGTCCGAGACATACGCCGAATATGGGGATGATGCCTTTGAAATGCTGCAGCAGCGCAAGGCTGATGCCTGCCTCATTCGGTGTGCAGGGTCCCGGAGAGATCAGAATATGATCCGGGGCTAATGCTTCTATCTCCTCAATGCTGATCTCATCGTTGCGCGCTACCTTAACCTCTTCCCCCAGCTCACCCAGATACTGCACCAGGTTATACGTAAAGGAATCATAATTATCGATGACCAAGATCATTAGAAGCTTCCTCCTTCGGTGCCGAGGGCAGCCCGCTCTTCCTGCTCACGTTCACTGCAGAGAATGGCTTTGACTACCGCTTTGGCTTTGTTGTGGCATTCCCGGTACTCCCGGTAAGGGTCTGAATCGATCACAATCCCCGCACCTGTCTGAATGTAGCCGATTCCGTCCTTCACGGCCAGCGTACGTATGATTATATTTAATTCCATATTGCCGTTATAGTCAATCCAGCCCATAGATCCCGTATAGGGTCCCCGGCGGACCGGCTCCAGCTCTTCGATGATCTCCATCGTGCGCACCTTGGGCGCGCCCGTGATGGTGCCGCCGGGGAACAAGGCGGCAATGACATCATACGCATCCCTGCCGGGTGCGATGATCCCCTCAACCTGCGAGACGAGATGCATGACATGCGAGTATCGCTCTACGGTCAGCAGCTCCGGCACGCTGACCGTTCCGTAGGCGGCGACACGGCCGATGTCGCTGCGCTCCAGATCGACAAGCATAATATGCTCGGCGATCTCCTTCTCGCTCCCGCGCAGCTCCGCCTCCATGGCGGCGTCCTCCGCGGGAGTGTGGCCCCGCCGCCGGGTGCCGGCAATGGGGCGGGCGCTGACCTTGTCCCCGTGCAGCTTGACGAGCAGCTCCGGCGATGCGCTGGAGAGCGCGAAGCCGGGCGTGCGGAGCAGCCCCATGTACGGGGACGGGTTGAGTCTACGGAGCCATTCGTAGACGTCCTCGGGTGTAGACTTGAGCTGCGCCTGCTGGCGCAGCGAGAGGTTCACTTGGAATACATCTCCGGCACGGATGTATTCCTGGACCTTCAGCACAGCCTGCTGGAAGGGTGCGGCAGAGAAATCCGAGCTCATGCCGGGCCACTCGCCGGTGATCTCGGCCTCGCCCTCCACCCTGCGGGTAAGCCCGGCGTACCTTGCAGCGGCTGCTTCTTCCGGCTCTGCCGGTGCGTAGAGAAGGCTCCACTGCTCCAGCATGCGCTCCGCACGGTGCACAGCAGCCTCATACAGACTCCTTAGCCCATCCAGGTTACCGCTGGATACAGTATCCGGCACAGGGATATGAACTGCACAGTAGAGCTGCTGCTCCTGCTCATCGTAGATCCACACTTCTTCCAGTCTCATGAACAGATAATCCGGAAACTCAGGGTTGTTCCTGGCAAGCGACGGCAGCTTCTCCAGGGAACGGGCCACATCATAGCCAAGAAATCCGATACAGCCGCCGGTGAACGGCGGCAGAGCGTCAACCGGCAGGCGGGGAGACGTATATTCCCTCATCCATGCCTGCAGCACTTGCAGCGGCTGGCCTTCCGTTACGGCAGACTCTATATGCCCCGAAGCCTTGGCTCCGGGAGTATAGCTCTCCGCAACGGCTCCCCGGCCTTCGATGATCGAGACAGGGCTCAGGCCAAGATAGGTGTAGCGCCCGCCCTTGCCGCTCTCCAGGACAACCGAATAGGGGGAAGCCTGTTCCCAGGCCTGCTTCCAGCTGCGGGGCAAGCCTTGGTTGTCCTGCCGTTTCCTCAGGATCAGGGGAAGGACGCTCCAGGCCTCATCTGCCTCTGCCCACTGCTCCCAGTCCTGCCAAGCCGTTAAGATCTCCACAACCATTCTCCCGTCTCATCGATAGTTTATTGCCTGTCAGTATACTGTACATAGGGTTACTTTGAAAAGCCCGCAATTCTTATAAATGCTTATTATCCGAAAAAAGAGCCTGCGGTATCCCTGTGAAAGCGGATAGGGCAGGCTCTTCGTAAGAGCTGAATTCTCAGCAATTATACTTCAAAGTTATAGAGCGGAGTGCTCAGGTAACGTTCGCCGTTGCTTGGGATGATGACAACAATTTTCTTGCCTGCGCCAAGTTCCTTCGCTACCTTCAGTGCAGCAAATACAGCCGCCCCGGAGGAAATACCGGACAGCACGCCTTCTTCCTTGGCTACGCGGCGGGCAGTTTCGAACGCTTCATCATTCTCAACATGAATAATCTCATCATAGATATTCTGGTTCAGAATTTCTGGCACGAAGTTAGCGCCGATACCCTGAATCTTGTGCGGGCCCGGTTTACCTCCAGCCAGAATCGGTGAAGCCGCAGGTTCTACCGCATAGATCTTCACGCCCGGATATTGACTCTTCAGCACTTCACCCGCACCGCTGATCGTTCCGCCTGTGCCGACACCGGCAATGAATGCATCCAGCGGGCCGCCTACGGATTCGATCGCTTCAACGATCTCCGGTCCAGTGGTCTCGCGATGGATCTTCACGTTAGCCTTGTTCTTGAACTGCTCCGCAAGGAAATAATCCGGATTCTCGCTCAGAATCTGCTCGGCCTTCTTGACCGCACCGTTCATTCCTTCCGATCCCGGAGTCAATACGAGCTCAGCGCCGTAAGCGCGCAGCAGGTTGCGGCGTTCAAGGCTCATCGTTTCCGGCATAACAATAATAGCCTTGTAGCCTTTGGCAGCTGCCACAAGCGCCAGGCCGATCCCTGTATTACCGCTGGTCGCTTCTACAATCGTGCCACCCGGCTTCAGCAGGCCCTCTTTCTCAGCCTCTTCTACGATGCTGATGGCAATACGGTCTTTCACACTGGAGCCTGGATTCTGGTATTCCAGCTTCAGGAAGATCTCTGCCGAGCCTTCCGGAACAATCCGGTTCAGGCGGACGAGCGGTGTGCCACCGATCAAATCTGTTACACTGTTGACGACTTTAGCCATGAGTAAAAACCTCCTTGGAATGATAAATGAATTAGGGTGCGGAACTTATGACAGATGCTATCAGCATATATTACCGTAGCTCCCGGTTCACAATGCCTGGGTAACTAACAGTTGTAATTGTACCGCTTAATATTTCCGACTAAATCAGTAGGTTTTATATTTAATTTCATATTATCAATCTTGCAGGCTGTTGTCAATATATATTGCTGTATCATATTTGGCCCGTAATTCACGCTCTACCTGCTGCAAGGGCGCTGCCTGCTCCAGTCTCAGCTGCTGGCCGATCATCCGCCGCAGTTCCTCCTGATCCGGCTTCACAGGATCAATCAGCTTCTCCAGACGGATCACAGCATACCCCCCGTCAACCTGCAGCGGTCCTGCGATATCGCCATTCTCCAGCCCGATTGCTGTCTCCAGCAACTCCTCAGGCCAGAACGGGTCCTTCTCCTCGACCGTTCCGATACTGCCGCCATGCTGGCGGCTCTCTTCGTCGATCGAGACCTCACGGGCCAGCTCTGCAAAATCCTCACCCCGCTCCAGGCGGTCCATCACTGTACTGGCCTCGTTATAGGTGGAGGTCTGGATGATAGAGAGCTGCATTTGCTTGCGGGGCATGAATCTCTCGCTATTTTGCTTCAGATAATCATCAATTTCCGCATCACTGACCGCAATGCCGGCCGTTGCTATGGCCTGGAGCGTCAGCCGGTATGCCGTCTCCTCACGCAGCTCCTGACGGGATAGTCCAAGCTCAGACTGCATCTGCTGATAATATTGCTCCTCCGAGCTGTAACCGGACATTCCCCGCTTCAGTTCCCGTTCAATCTCATCATCCGTGACCATAATTCCCAGAGCTGCGGCTTCCTTGCCCACCACGATATGATTCAGCATGCTCAGCAGCACTTCTTCCCCGTGCTTCTTCTGAAGCTCCTCTATCCATTCCTGTTCCGTGACCGGCTGTCCTCCGGCAGCAGCGACATCCGAGGCTTCTCCTTCAGCCGTCTCTGCCTTCAGCAGTGCCATGGCACGCAGGCTCCAGAATAATAGCCCTCCCAGCACCAGCGTTGCCACGGCAAGTAATATAACGGCATTGCGCAGCGCGCGCTCCTGTCTTGTCACCATTTCATAGCCCTATGACTTCGCTTGATCGAGGATTACCTGCAGTTCATCCTTGTTAAATACATAGCTCTCATTGCAATAATGGCAGACGACTTCTGCCGTATCATCTTCTTCGATCAGCCGTTCCAGCTCGTGCTCACCCAGACTAACCAGAGTCTGCTCAATCCGTTCCCGTGAGCACTGACATACAAATCGGACCTCCAGCTCATCCAGGATCACAGCATCCGGCAGCAGCAGCCGCAGCATTTCCTCAGGCTCAAGCCCCTGATCCAGCACGGACGTAACCGAAGGCATGGCTCCAACCGCTTGCTCAACCTCGGTAATCTCCTCATCGGTCAGGCCGGGCAGCAGCTGAATAATAAAGCCTCCGGCAACTCTGACTGAATTATCGGTCTCCACCAGCACTCCAAGTCCTACAGCAGCAGGCGTTTGCTCCGAGAGGGCAAAATAATAGGTGAAATCCTCACCCAGCTCTCCTGAAACGATAGGCACACTGCCGCGGTACGGCTCCTTCATCCCCAGATCCTTGCTGACATCAATGAAGCCTTCCGTGCCTACCGCCCCTGCAACATCCAGCTTGCCCATGCTGTTGCTTGGCAGATGAACATGCGGATTGTGCACATAGCCGCGAACTTCTCCCAGGGCATTGGATTCAGCCGTAATCTGCCCGAGCGGACCGTTTCCTTTGACCATAATCGCAAGCTTCTCCTGCCCCTTGAGCATGGCCCCCATTATAGCTGCGGCAGTAACCGTACGTCCAAGCGCTGCCGTAGCCGTCGGATACGTATCATGTCTGCGCCGCAATTCATCGACAAGCTCTGTGGTACGGACAGCGAACGCTCTGACTTTTCCGTTCATCGCCGTCCCCCGGACCAGCCGGTCCTTCTTATTATCCATTGGGTGCATACTCCTCCTATCTCTCTCTTCTGTATAGGTTCATCTTTATGATTATTTGTTACGGTTGTAAATAATGCGCAATCCTTCAAGCGTCAGCATCGGATTAACCTCATCGATACATTCTGTCTCACTGGCAATCAGTGAGGCCAGCCCTCCGGTAGCAATAACCTTGAGAACGGGAGCGTTCATCTCCTGCTTGATGCGTCTGACGATACCCTCAACCTGACCGGCATAGCCAAAAATGATTCCCGCCTGCATCGCATGTACGGTATTGCGCCCGATTACCTTCTTGGGCTTCTCCAGCTCAATCCGGGGCAGCTTGGATGCCCGCAGATAGAGGGCCTCCGTGGAAATGCCCAGACCCGGCACGATAGCACCGCCCAGATAGTTGGCCCCGGCATCAATGCAGTCGAAGGTGGTTGCCGTGCCGAAATCAACGACGACAAGCGGACATTTATACTGCTCAATCGCCGCAACCGCGTTCACAATCCGGTCCGCCCCCACTTCGCGCGGGTTCTCATAACGCAGATTAAGCCCGGTTTTGATACCAGGCCCCACAAGGAGCGGGTCCTTGCCGATGAATTTGACACACATCTCTACGATAACCTGCACGAGCGGCGGAACAACCGAGGAGATGATGACCCCCTCGACATCCCTGAACGAGAGATTCGACATGCTGAACAGATTATGAATCATCACACCATATTCATCGACAGTGGACCCGCGGGCAGTGCTCAGCCGGAAATGGTGCAGCAGCTCACTGCCCCGGTAGACGCCCAGTACGATGTTCGTATTGCCGATATCGACGACAAGTATCATCAGAGGGCTCCCTCCTTCTTGCCATTCAGATCCAGGCTGATATCGAGACTCGCGAAGGAATACGTCAGCCGTCCTACCGAAATCACATCCACACCCGATTCAGCAATGCCCCGGACCGTCTCCAGAGATACATTGCCCGATGCCTCAATGGTGACATGCTTCGCCTTGGTCCGGATTCTTCTCACGGCTTCAGCCATCTGCTCAGGAGACATGTTATCGAGCATAATAATATCAGCTCCGGCCGCCAGCGCTTCCTCTACCTGCTCCAGACTCTCCGTCTCTACTTCAATGGTCATGGTGTGCGGGATATTGGCACGGGCACGTCCTACTGCCTGACGGATGCCGCCGGCCCCCTTGATATGATTGTCCTTAATCATTACCGCATCATACAGACCGTAACGGTGGTTGGCTCCGCCGCCAATGCGAACTGCATATTTCTCCAGCATCCGGTGACCCGGTGTGGTCTTGCGGGTATCCACCAGGCGGGTCGGCAGCCCTTGAAGCTTCTCAACAAAAGAAGCCGTGCGCGAGGCCACACCGGATAAACGCTGCATCAAGTTGAGGGCAAGCCGTTCACCCGTCAGGATGGCATGAGTGCTGCCTTCTACCTCAGCAATCACAGTGCCCTTGGAGACCGCTTGTCCTTCCTGGACCAGCGCCGTGAATACGAGCCCAGGATCAACAACCTCGAATACCAGCTCAGCCACGGGGATTCCACAAATAATCCCGTCTTCCTTGGCATGGATGATTCCCTTGGACTCATGCCCGGCTGGAATGGTAGTACGGGTAGTAATATCCCCCGAGCCGACATCCTCCTGCAGCCAGCCCTTAATAGCCTTAAGCAGATCTTCATTGTATCCGTTAAACATCATCACTTAATTCCTCCACTATTCCAAGTTCGCGAATCTGGAGCAGATGCTTCTGCCACTGTGCGTCACTGCGCAGCGGATAATCCTCACGATAATGCGCACCGCGGCTCTCCTCCCGTGCCAGGGCCGATTCAGTGATCAGCAGACAGCATGTAAGCATATTGGCGAACTCGTATTCTTCCCGTGTTGTCAGTTTGGTCTTAAAAATCGGCAGCTGGCGCTTTATCTCATCCAGGCCTTTGTTCAGCATTTCCCGGTTCCGCCGCAGTCCGGCGTACCGCACCATAGCCTTTTGAAGCTTCAACCGCCGTTCAACAATAGCCTGTGCAGGAGCTTCTACCCTTGCCTGATGATAGGCTGAGGGTAGGTTATCCCGGTGAAGCGGCGGCAGCTGGCGGATTCGTTCAATGATCCGGCGGCCGAACACAACAGCTTCCGACAAGGAGTTGCTGGCCAGCCGGTTGGCACCCTGCACACCAGTAGATGATACCTCACCGCAGGCAAACAGGCGGGCAACCGTGCTCTCTCCGCTCAGGTCGGTCTTCACGCCCCCCATCATATAATGCGCAGCAGGAGCCACCGGAATCCAGTCACTTGTAATATCCAGCCCGTAGCTCATGCAGGTTGCATAAATGGTCGGGAAGCGGTGTTTAACCATATCCGCCGGTTCATGCGTAATATCCAGATAGACAAAGGTGGATTTGGTCAATTCCATCTCGCTTACAATGGCACGGGCAACAATATCCCGCGGGGCCAGCTCCTGCAGCTCATGATAACGTTCCATGAACCGCTCACCGTTAATGTTCCGCAGCACAGCGCCTTCTCCCCGCACAGCCTCCGAGATCAGGAAGCGCGGAGCGCCAGGATAGCTGAGTGCGGTCGGATGAAACTGAATGAACTCCATATCCCGGATATGGGCACCGGCACGATAGGCAATGGCTACCCCGTCTCCGGTGGCCACCTCAGGATTGGTCGTGTAACGGTATAGCTGTCCTGCTCCGCCGGAGCATAGGATTGTTGCATCTGCCTGCAGGAATAACCGCCCGCCGTCAGGCCGCTGTACAAGCGCTCCCAGACACTCTCCGTCCTCCGTAATCAGGTCAACGACATAATGGTCATCCCAGGTCTCAATATTCTCATGCCGGGCAGCCTGTTCAGCGAGTGCGCGGACAATCTCATATCCTGTAGCATCCCCATTTGCATGTAAAATACGGCGGTGGCTATGTGCCCCCTCCTGGGTTAAGGCCAGTACACCATTCTCCTTATCGAAAATAGTGCCAAGCCGGATCAGTTCGCGGACGCCTTCGGGTCCTTCATTGACCAGCACATCCACAGCCGCAGAGGAGTTCAGTCCCGCGCCGGCCATCAGGGTATCCTGACGGTGATACGCCGGCGAATCATCCTCCGAAATGACGGCCGCAATTCCGCCCTGGGCATACCGTGTGTTGCTCTCCATTACGGTCTTCTTCGTAATCATAATAACCTTCCGGTCTTCGCTGGCCTTGATCGCTGTGAATAACCCGGCAATACCGGAACCAATGACCAGGCAGTCTGTCTTAACTACAGGAAGTCCCTGAAGATCAAAATCAACCAAATATTGTGGAATCATGACCGCTTTTCACCTGTTTCAACGAAAGAGTAGCGCATGCTACCGGACTTGTAGCATGCGCTCTAGGGATGTTCTGGCTTTGTCGGCGACTGCAGGCGGTACATAGATCTGCGGCTTCATCGTCTCCAGGCATTTGACCAGCTTTTTCAAATTATTTACCTTCATATTAGGACATACCAGGAATTTGGTAGCAAAATGAAACTCCTTATCCGGGCTATCCAGCCTTAGCTGATACCCGGTTCCATCCTCAGTTCCCACAATAAACTGCCGGCGGTCCGATTTCCGGCAATACTCCAGAATTGAGGTAGTGCTGCCCACATAGTCCCCCATTGCCACGACTTCCGGGCGGCATTCGGGGTGTACAACAAATTCAGCTTCCGGGTATTTGGCTCTCATCTCCATGACATCCTTGACGGTAAGCATGTCATGAGTATTGCAATAGCCCTCCCAGATAATCAGCTTCTTGCCGGTCTGATCCTGCACATATTGACCCAGATTCTTATCGGGCACCCAGATGATTTCTTCAGCATCGAGTGATTCGATCACCTTCACCGCATTCGCTGAGGTGCAGCAAATATCTGTCTCCGCCTTGATCTCTGCAGAGGAATTGATGTAGGTTACTACCTTCGCACCCGGATGCTGAGCCTTCAGCTTGCGCAGCCCATCCACATTGACCATGTCAGCCATCGGGCAACCTGCACGTTCGTCAGGAATCAGGACCGTCTTGTTCGGCGCCAGAATCTTGGCACTTTCCCCCATGAAATGAACGCCGCAGAATACGATTACATCTGCCTCTGTCTCCGCTGCCTTCTGGGCCAGCAAAAACGAGTCTCCCCGGAAATCGGCGACTTCCTGAATTTCATCACGCTGATAATAATGAGCCAGAATAATAGCATTCCGTTCCTTCTTAAGCTGTTCGAGGCGCACACGAAGTTCACGATTCTGTTCCTGCTTGCGCTCAAGCGCCAGAGCTTCCACGGTCAGTCTCCCCCTTATGTCATCATGGCTTGCCGCCAGTACATTTCTTATAAATGATAAATTTAATATTTATTCACTAATGTACACAACGTTCCACCCCCTGTCAATCCAAGCGGGTGCTCTGTTTCAGAGAGAAACCGGAGGACAAGTTGCCGTGTGAAACCTGTGCATGCCTGTATTCAAAAGAAAAGTCCGGAGAACCAGTGGTTCTCCGGACTAGATTACACAATTTGCTGCGGTACAGCTTAGACCAGGCTTCCGCCGCCCTTATTCCCGTCATCCGGTCCGTTGCCCTCTTCAGGGTCCGGCTTGTTTGGAATATCCTTGGACAGGTCTAATGGGGATTCCTCGCCAGTTTTGCCTTGAATCCGGACACGCACATCACCGATGGAATCAATAATCGGCTCGCCCGCTTCATTGGTAATGGCGTCGCCTTCTTCTGGCTTGCCATCCTCGCTCAGGTAGCCTTGCTCAATCAATTCTGTGATCTGATCAAGCTCCAGCGTTTCCTTCTCAAGCAGGGTGTTGGCAATCAGGTGCATTTCCTTGGAATGCTTGGTCAGCAGCTCTCTGCAGCGCTCATAGCTGCTGCGGATAAGGTTCTGCATTTCCTGATCAATCTCATAAGCAATGGAGTCACTGTAATTCTGTTCATGTCCGATATCCCGGCCCAGGAAGACTTGGCCTTGGGTTGCACCGAACTGCAAGGGCCCAAGCTTATCGCTCATTCCATATTCCATAATCATCGCACGCACAATGCGCGTAGCCTGCTGGAAGTCACTATAAGCGCCTGTGCCGATTTCGCCAATGAACATTTCTTCAGCAACGCGTCCACCAAGCAATCCGGTAACCTTATCCAGAAGTTCTTGCTTGGTTACGATCATCCGGTCTTCCTTAGGAAGCATAATAACATATCCGCCGGCACGGCCACGCGGGATAATGGTAACCTTGTGAACCACATCAGCATGCTCAAGGAAGTACCCGGCAATGGTATGGCCTGCTTCGTGATATGCGACAATCCGCTTCTCGCGGTCACTGATGACGCGGCTGCGCTTCTCGGTACCGACGATGACACGGTCAATCGCTTCATCCACTTCACGCATCGTAATGTCCTTGCGGTTACGGCGTGCAGCAAGCAATGCCGCTTCGTTGAGCAGGTTCTCCAGATCGGCACCGGTGAAGCCGGTAGTACGCTTGGCGATAACGTCAAGTCTTACATCCTTGGTCAGCGGTTTGTTGCGGGAGTGAACCTTCAGTACAGCTTCACGGCCCTTCACATCTGGGCGGTCAACCGTAATTTGACGGTCGAAACGGCCCGGACGGAGCAGCGCCGGGTCAAGAATATCTGCGCGGTTGGTAGCCGCGACAATGATAATGCCTTCGTTGCCGCCAAAGCCGTCCATTTCAACGAGCAATTGGTTAAGGGTCTGTTCCCGTTCGTCATGTCCGCCGCCAAGTCCTGCGCCGCGCTGACGTCCCACAGCATCGATCTCATCGATAAAGATAATACAAGGAGCGTTCTTCTTCGCGTTCTCGAACAAGTCACGTACGCGGGATGCGCCGACACCGACGAACATTTCCACGAAGTCGGAACCGGAGATGCTGAAGAACGGAACGCCTGCTTCCCCTGCAACTGCACGGGCCAGCAAGGTTTTACCTGTTCCCGGAGGACCTACAAGGAGTACCCCCTTCGGAATCCGGGCACCTACCGCTGCGAATTTGCGGGGGTCCTTGAGGAATTCAACAACCTCAACCAGCTCTTGCTTCTCTTCGTCAGCTCCTGCAACATCCTCGAAGCTGATCTTCTTCTTCTCTTCATTATATAACCGGGCCTTGCTCTTGCCGAAGTTCATCACCTTGCCGCCGCCGCCCTGTGCATTATTGAACAGGAAGAAGAACAGGATGAACATGATGACCAGTGGAATCATGGAAGAGAGGAATGTCAGCCAGATGCTGTCACCTTCCATTTTCTTTTGGCTAAGTTCTATGCCGTTCTTATCGCTGGCAGCCACAAGCTCGTTAAGGGCCTCGTCTGTAGGAGGAACATAAGTGGAGAAATTCTTCGATTTAGCCTCGGGTGGCAGCTCTTTATATTCGCCAGTAACCAGAAATGCATTCCCCTCAAACTGAACCGTCATGCTCTTCACATTATTGTTCGAGATCTCCTGCCGCAACTCATCATATCTAGGGAGATCGGCGGATTCATTTCCATTGCTTACAAACTGGACTATGCCCACCACGACTAAAAATAAAATCAAATAAAAACCAGAATTCCGGATGAACCGATTCATCCCCTACCTCCTCTCGCAACGCTCAAGTTATTGTACCATAGCCTGACCGGACTCCTCAAATTGTCAGGAAATCCAGAAAAGTGATCCGTAGATCTAAGGCTGTCGGGTAGTTCATTTGGTGTAAATCTCAGGCTTCAGTACACCGACATAAGGGAGGTTCCGGTACAGCTCGGCATAGTCCAGTCCATAGCCTACAAGGAATGCATCAGGAATCACAAAGCCGGTATACTGGGCTTCAAGATTCACGGCACGGCCCGAGGGCTTGTCGAACAGAGTGACTACATTGACAGAAGCGGCATTGCGCCCCTGCAGCATGTCAATCAGATAGCTGAGTGTAAGGCCACTGTCGATAATATCCTCGACAATCAGAACATCACGGCCTTCAACCGATGTGTCCAAATCCTTGATGATTTTGACTACGCCGGATGATTTGGTTGTACCGCCATAGCTGGATACCGCCATGAAGTCCATTTCAACGGGTACTGTAATCACTTTAACCAGATCCGCCATAAAAATAAACGCACCTTTGAGTACACAAATCACTAAAGGTGTGCGGTCTGCATATTCCTTGCTCAGCTGGGCGCCAAGCTCCCTGATTCTTTGTTGAATTTCTTCTTCGCTGATCAAGATTTCCTGAATATCATTCTGCAACTTGCGAACCTCCTAAGATATACTTATGAAAGACTTACTTCGGCCATTACGATTCTTCACCCTGTTCCATGTCTTCCAGGGTAAGGAGCAGAACTGAGGCCGTGTGCCGCCCAACTGCGGCATGCACCGAGCGCCTTACGCCCGGAATCCAGACGATATTGCCAAGTGCATCACATACGAGGGGAATTGCAGGCCGTTCGGAAGAAGGTATTTTATCATCAATGTAAATATCTTTTACCTTTTTGCTTCCGTTTAATCCCATAACCCTTATGGTATCTCCAGGCAACCGGGAACGAATGGTGAGCGGCAGGACAAGATCGTCCCCGTCAAACCAAGCCGAGTTCTTCCCGTAATCCTCCTCCTGTGCAGAAAAAACTTCCCCCGCAAGCCCCCTCATCGTCATAACCTTTCCTATCTCCATCAGCTTAATCCGGGGATGAGTCAAAGACAGCAGGTATGTATAGCTTACCTGCCGGGTCAAGGGCTTGGACGAGAACACAATGGTATCATATTGCCGCACGCAGACATAACCGCCACCCATATCCAGCGTCCAGACGGTAGGGTATTCCTGCAGCGTTCCCCGGCGTACTGCTTCAATCTTGGAAAAATCCATGAATGATGAATCCGCCGACAGATAATTTAATATTAGTTTAATCAAACGCCGTTGTAAAGCGGAGGGTATGGCCGCAAAGGCAGCTCTTTTCAAGGTGTATTTTCCATGCTCGGTGAAAACCAGCTCATCAAAGCATTTTGCCGCATTCGCCTCCATATATTCATCTTCCGCCGAGGCAATTTCAGCCAGCTGCAGAAGCGATTGTCTCACTCTCGGATTATGCTGCTCCAGCATAGGGAGCAGCTCCAGCCTGACTGCATTCCGCTTGTACTGCGTCAGGAGGTTGGTCGCATCCTCCGCATAAGCTAAGCCCTCTTCTAGGCAAAAGCCGACAAGAGCCGTTTTGTTAATACGCAGGAAGGGGCGGATGAGTTCCACCTTTTTTTCGGTCCGTTTCCAGCGCATGCCTGCAAGGCCCGAAGGCCCGCTCCCCCGCAGCAGCCGCATAAGCACCGTCTCGGCCTGATCGTCTGCATGATGGGCCAGCGCTACCGAGCGCGCCCGGTAACGGTGTGCGGTAGCAATCAGGAACTGGTAACGCTTCTCCCGTGCAGCCCCTTCCGGGCCAAGCCCGCTCTCCTTAATAATGGACGGAATATCGAATTCGCCCAGCTCGAAGGGAATGCCCAGCTCGGCCGCGAGGTCCCGGACCAGCTCTGCTTCCTCAACCGATTCGGCTCTGAAGCCGTGATTGACATGGGCGCAGATCAGCGTCAGCGGCATCCGGGTCAGGGAGATCTCATGCAGAATACGCAAAAGAGCCACAGAGTCCGGCCCTCCGGAAACTGCGACTACAATGGTGTCATGCGGCGCCCACAGCTCATATTCAGCCGCAGCCTCCATTACGGATTCCACCAGTTCCTTCCTGTGCTCCATAGGGGCTTCCTTTCCTGCCATCCCTTACACCGCCTGCTCCGGCGGTCAGCATCTTGTTGATTATGTACGATATCAGATCTCAGAAACGGAAAACCCAGTATAGCGTGAATGCCAGTAGAAATAAAGACAGCGCGAACGCATTTTTGAGCCAGCGCGGAGTCGCCATCGTCTCGTGTCCGCTCTTCCGTCCTCTGTAGATGTGGCTTCTCCAGATCTCTGCTGCCTGCGCGGAACCGGGGAAACCGCCTTTAAGCGCGAGGCATAGCCAGGAGGACAGCTTCTTATCCGGCAGCTCCCGGGCCAGCTTCATCAGCTCCTCTACGCTCCTTGTCTGCGGCAGCTGCTGGGCGGCAGACTTCAGCCCTTCTTCATTAAGCAGACGCAGGCACAGGACGGCAAAAGCAAACAGGTCATAGCTCTGGTCGCCTGTCCGGCTGCCGGCATTCCAGAATCCGCGGTCATGCCATTCTGTGAACTGCTTCACGCTCCGTCCGATGGGGCTTGCCCCTCCGTAATCAATCAGCTCGGCTTCCCCGTAGCTGGATACCATGACATTCTCCGGCTTCAAATCCCCGAACACGAAGCCGCACTCATGCAGCGTCTGTAGCTTCTCCAGAATCGTCATTCCGACCAGCCCCAGCCAGGAGGCACCGTTCCTGGACAGGAAATGGTGCAGCGGCCTTCCTTCCACATAACGCATTACATAAAAGGGCGTATGGTCCCGGTCCTTGAAATCATCCGATTCCAGCAGATAGGAGGACAGCGGCGATTCCTTGCGGGCCCGGTGCTCGCTGCGCTTTCGGCAGGACTGCAGAGAGGTCAGCACGTTAATCTCAGACTGCAGCTCCAGCGTATCGTATCCGATCTTGAGCGCATACCGCTCCCGTCGGCCTTCCCGCTGCACCAGATATACGGTTCCGTTTGCCCCCTTCCCCAGTACACGCTCCACGACATAACGGTTCCCCCGCCATTTGCCGGTAATTACTGTGCCTGCCGGATAGGATGGATTAGACGACATACCCATCAATCATCCCTTCTCTTGCCCCGTCATCTTCCCCTGGAAGATAATTACGATGTTCTTCCAGTTTATCATAACGGTAATGTTCCAGCACCTTGAAAATAGCTGGCCCGGTCGGCGTAGCCCCCCGCATCTTCAATCTGGAAAAGAGGGAGCGGACCTCGGACACATTCCGGGTCCAGTCGATATCCAGCATGGCATCCTCACTGCCGGAGCGTCCGGGAAAATGGAACACGGCAATCTCGCTGCGCCCTTCCCGGGCCTCCAGACTGAGCGCCAGATCACGGATGGCATCCTCCACCGCGCCAAGCTTCGGCTTCATACTGGCGCTTGCATCAATTAAAAGCGCTATGCGTAGCGGCGAGGTCTCGGTCAGCTCATCGACCACGGTAACCACCTGTGAACGCTGCTGCGGAGGCAGCTCCGCCAGTGAGCCGTCGCCGAGAATTTTTTGCACCTCTTTATTAACCGCCTGCTGAATGGTCTGAACCACCGTCTTGCGTGTCATCATCTGAATGGTCTGGGCCAGCTGCGGGGTTCCCACGATCCGGCTGATCCCGCCCCCTGCCTTGGCAATATCGGCAATCTCCCGGCTGCCCAGCTCACCGATGGTTCCATAATCTACGACCCCTACAACATTGACCGTGATGCCCTCCTGACGGGCGTGTGCTGCCGCCAGCACCGGACTCTCCCCCACATTCGAACAACCGTCCGTGATCAGCAGAATTTGTTTCATGACCGTTCCTCCCTTCCTTGTCTAGTTACTAGCATTGCCAAGGTTGAGAGATTTCAAACGCCGCTTAACGCTTAAAGATTAGATCTGAATGAGCTCGTAAAAAAGAGTCTCTGCGAGAATTTTGGGCCTTCGATCGCTGTTGTCTTCCGATTTCTTGATTTTTTGTACCGCAGCTCGCGGTTGAAATCGGAAGACAAAGGCGAACGCTTCGCTTCTACGGCTCCAAAATTCTCTCCGTTCCGTTTATTTTACGATAAACCGTCAACCTCAACTTTCATCCGCTAACCAGCAGCGGTTGAAAAGGAGAGGAGCAGGGGCTGGCGAGTGACTGGAATGCACTCGCCGAATAGTTTAAAGACAAGACCCGGATTTTCAGCACTGACTTTGCTCTCGGCTCGCTCAAATCCAATAATCCTGCCTTAAATGCAACATTCCTTCCATCAATCCACTCAAATAACGAAATTGTTGCACAAAAGGCAGGAATCCTCCTCCTTGAAGCAGATTAGTGTAAAAAATCTTGCAATTCATGCAGCAATCCACTCCAACACCCAGGTATCTTCAGCGTCAGGCTGCATTTCGTACAACATTTTCAGCTTACTCATCCAAATAGACTAATTAGTTGTCAGGTCAATGGCTTACTGCGTTAGCTAACCGTACGCGGACGCTCCATCCGGCCCACGCCGGGCATATGCAGGCTGGACCATTCCGGGTGGTAATGATCCACACGGCTGACTACGATGGTCATATCATCATGGACCTCATTGCCCTGATAGCGGATTACCTTATCCAGCAGCTCGTCCGCCATATCCTGCGGGTCATCACCCTCCAGCTCCTGAATCAGACGTTTCATCCATATCTCCTTATTAACGGCATAACCGGGCGCATCATAAATACCATCGGTCATCATAATGAGGATATCACCGGGGCGAAGCTGCATGGTGACCAGATCCACCTCGATATCTTTGATGATGCCGATCGGCAGATTGCTGGCCGTCACGGGGATCACCTCGCTGCCCCGCCGGATGAAGCTCGGAGCGGAAGCAATCTTCATGAAGATGGTCTGAGCCGAATACTGGTCGATCAGCGCCATATCTACTGTCGCATAGAATTCATCCGGGGAGCGCAGCAGCAGAATGGAGTTAACGGATTTCACCGCCAGCTTCTCATCCATTCCCGATTGCAGCAGCTTCTCTAGCATAGATAACGCAGCGCTGCTCTCCATCCGGGCCCGCTCCCCGTTGCCCATTCCGTCACTGATGGAGACGGCAAAGGTGCCGTTACCCAGCTCCACCGTACTGAAGCTGTCTCCCGACAGCATATCGCCTCCCATTGCGGCGGCAGCTACGCCGGAGCTTATCTCGTAAGCCTTCGCCGAGCCAAAGGTCACCATCGACAGGCCCTCGCGGGGATGGACGGCGGTCTCACTGACCACTGCGATATTCTCCTCCAGAATATCTGAGAGCAGCGGGGCGATCATTTTGCGGCATTCATCGAAGCCCCGGGTGTAGGCATGCACGACTTCAATCTCTACCCGGCCGGGATCGAGACTCAGAATCTCAATGCTGTGAATGGAGAGGCCCAGCTTCTCCAGCGCCTCCCGGATCTGGCTCTCCTGCCGGTACATCGCCTGCCCTTCCCGCTTAATCTCCTTCGCCAGGTCCTCCATGACCTGCGATACGCCGGATAATTGCTCGGCCACAAATTGGCGGCTGTCGTATATTTGCCGCTTCCAGCGCATATCATGCTGGTATAGCTCATATTGGCCCTTCATCACCTCAAGAACCTCCCCCGTCCTGCCGCAGATCCGGCTCCACTCCGGCGGCAGCTGGGCAGCGGTAATGTCCGGGCACTCCTCGACCGTGGTCATCATGTCCGTCATATACCTGTAGGTCTGATAGAACTTGGCATCCCAGCAGTGGGTCCGCCGGATGCATCCGGCGCAGGCTCCCTCTGTTACCGTATTCATAAAGTCCTCCATCTCACGGTCGCTTTTGCCCGCCTCTGCGGCCCGGGGAATCTGCCCGAAGCTGCTGGAGAGCTGCTGGAATACCTGCGAGAACTGGGTCACCCGGTCTGCTGTAATATCCCGGACCCTCCGGGCATATTCATGCTGGGAACGGCTGTGATCGGCTGTGCCTGGTACATATTTGGCAATGGCAGTAATCATCCCCTTAGGTGTTAGAAGAAACAATACTACAGCTGCACAGGTCTCCCAGGTAGAATTCATGACATCGCCCGGTCCCATGAAGTATACGGATAGAATCGTTGATCCCAGCAGCATCCCGATGGAGACCGCCCCTTTGCGTCCGGACTGCATCATGCCTGCCAGCATCCCGGAAAAGGCCAGCAGGCTCATTTGATAGATGGCTCCGATATCGGCCAGACTGAGAATTAGTCCGGTCACTACACCAACCGCAGCACCAAGCGGCGCTCCTCCGGCCAGGGCAAAGATCAGAATCAGAAACCGCGATAAAACATGCTCCAGCGATAGACCGTTAATGGTCCAGCCGACAAGGCCGGTCATGACGGAAGCCAGCAAGATGATCAGACAGAGTACCTCCTCATTGCGGAGTGCCCTGCTTTTCTGCTTATAGGTGAATAAAGGAAGCGCCTGCAGGAATACAAGCGTCAGCACGAATCCAAGTATGGCATCAATGGCCGCCATCATCAGCGGATACCACGTGAGCGAGGGACCGATAACGACCTGGAACAGTCCCACCATAAACGAAGCTACGAACACCATCAGAGGGGCATAAGACAGATCCACCCGCTGGAAGTTCTCCAGCCCTTTGTAGATCAGATAAAAAATAATCAGCTCTGCCGCAACCACGATGGCACCCGGAAACGGGGTGAAGAGACTGCCGAGCACGATGGCTGCGGCCACAGGCAGCATGGAATCCCTGCGCATAAATACAATGACGGCGAAATAAGCAGCAGCAAACGGGGTAAGCTCATCCAGGATCATAGCCCGTCCCAGCAAAAAGCCCATAAGGCTAAGCAGCAGCACCCACTTCTTGACCGCGATGAACTGGATAACCGGCAGCTTGGTGCCCCACGCCTTCAAGCGCGTACCTAAGGCTTCTTTCTGATTTTTGTCTTTGCTTCCTGCTCTTGTCCACTCCGGCAAATTCACCACATTGCTTTTACTCATTCCCTGCACCACCCGTTTATGAATTTTATGGTTCTCATTATATAGCGGGGTCTTAAGAAAGTTTGTCAGAAACGGAGAGCAATCTGTAAAAAATTTCCGACAAAAAAGCCTGTCCCGACATTCTGTGGAAAAGCCTCCCAATCCCATACGGGGTAAAAGATCGGCTGCGGACTGCCGCAGTCAGACTGCCGGTTGCAGGTAGTGGCCGCGCGGACATTCGTCAGCGATTGCCCTAGAGTTATGTGAGAATGGCATAGATGCTGTCGGCAATTTGTTCAAAGCCCGACAAAAATAGCCGGACGCAACAAAAAAACCGCGAAGGGCGCAACGCCCCTGCGGTTATTTATGATGTGCAAGACTCAGATTATACGCGCTTGGCTCCACGGCCGCCGCGCTTTCCTTCTGTGTTCTTCTTGATCGAAGATATCCGTTCTTCGCTGTCTTTCAGGAAGCGTGACATTTTATCCTCGAATGAAGGTTTACCGGCTGCAGGCTTGAATGGACGCCCACCCCGTTCACGATTGAATCCACCGCCGCCTCCGCCACTGCCGCCACCACCGCCGAAACGGTCTCCACCGCTTGGACGTTCAGGTCTTGGAGCTCTGGGGGGACGTACTTCCGATGCCGGCTTATCAACGGCTTGCTTAATGGAAAGTCCGATCTTGCCGTCCTTGTCAACATTGATCACCTTAAC
This sequence comes from Paenibacillus sp. FSL H3-0333, assembly GCF_038002805.1. Lineage (NCBI taxonomy): Bacteria > Bacillati > Bacillota > Bacilli > Caryophanales > Paenibacillaceae > Paenibacillus > Paenibacillus sp. FSL H3-0333. The sequence continues at coordinate 505,485 of NZ_JBBODG010000001.1, forward strand.
GGTTACTACATCCGCAATCTTCAAATGATCGTTGACATCCTTGACGTAGTTATCGGCGATCTCCGAGATGTGAACGAGACCTGTGACACCTCCTGACAGATCCACAAATGCTCCGAAATGCGTGATGCCTGTCACCTTGCCCTCTAACTTGGTGCCCACTTCAATTGCCATAGAATAAAATGATCCTCCCTTAAAAATATACAGACGAATATAATGTCCATCCTGTCTGCGGTGATTTGATTATACAGTAAAGAGCAAAGCAAGGCAACACAGCGTAAGCCTCTTTTCGCCTGCTTTTATTGCCCGGATTGCTCGGTACGGATAGGAGATTCCCCTGCAGGATACATATTGTACCATTTACGCGCTAATTGTCCGATATACTCATCGTCATTCAGCCGCGAGACCTCATATTTCAATTGATTCATCGTGGCTGTTACACTCTCACTGTTCTCTTTCTTACGGGCGAGCTGTTCGCTCTTGTCGGCGATTACTGCGCTCTGGGCAAAGAAAGTGAATCCGGCCCAGCCGAAGAAAACAGCCATCACAAGAATCCATATAAACTTTCTTCTCTTCGCGCCTGCGGCCGAAGCACTCTGATTCGTATTCTTCTCTTCCGCAGAGAATCTGTTCATTCAGCTTACCTCCAGTTCCAGGGTTCAAGGTCAGCGCTTCCGCCACCCTGATATCCACTCGGTGATCCTCACGATCCGGGCGCTATGAACGAACCGGGATGCATACGGAGAGGCCCACCTTACAGGAAGTACCCAGATTGGCTTGGTTAGACGCAGCAGCAGCTTAAAAATATAAAGAAGGACCCGGCCGAGCAGCAGTACTATTCCCTTAACCAGGCGCCACAGCCAGAGAATCGGACCTCCGATGACTATGGTAATGAACCGCCATAGCATCCTGCATACATACTGAACTGACTGAATTAACCTTACCACAAAACGCTGCACTGTAATACTGAAGATCAAAAAATAGATCCATACACCTAGAAAGAGGCCAAGAACGACATAAAACCTCAATTGTCCCTGGTTTCCGGCATAAAGCATGCGAAAGACCAGCAGGGCAGCTCCTATCCAATACAGCAAATCCAGCAGCGCATTCAGCCAATTGGGAAATCTCAGCTTCTGCGACAGCACCCGGTAGCTGTCATAGGCCAGTCCCATGGCAATGCCGGACAGAATCATATAGAGCAGGGTGATCCATTGAACGGAGGGATTCATTTAAACAGCTTGCGGAGAATCCCTTTATTTTTGCCTTGCGCCCCGGGGTCCAGATAAATCAGGGAATGAACATTGCCTTCAAGGGACAGCATTCCATTCTCCAGACTTAAATTCTTGATATGTAAATGAGTCCCCCGAATGGTCAATTGGCCGAGCTCTGTACTTAGCAGAAACTCCTCGTTGTCAAAGCTCTCCACATTCTGCACACCTGTCAGCTCAATCTGCTTACGGCTGCGCATGTGCAGATCATGCTGTTTGTTGACTTTAGTTGGCTCCATCATAGCATGTACCCCTCCTTCTTGGTTCTAATCTATGAAGGAAGGACAGGGTATAGAACAGGTGAAAACAACAAAATAACCCCACAAAGTGGGGCTTTAGCTTAGATGATGACTCAGGTACTTTGCGGGGACCCCAAAACATATAAATTCTTATCTTTTAAAAAAGAGGCATCCCGCTCCGCCGTCTTCCGGCTTCAGGAATACCTCTTAACCTTATGCTGCAATCATTTGCTACCAGTCGAGTCCCGTGCTTTTGGCAACCGGCTCTTCACGGAGCAGGGTATACATTCCGGCGGCCTCGTCCTTGCGGGTGGTTTCCACCAGCTTTTCCACTTTGACCGTCACAAGCTTTTGGCCGAACTGCACGGTAATCTCGTCACCGATCTTCACCGTGCTGCTCGGTTTGGACTCCCGTCCATTGATCAACACCCGGCCCTGTTCGGACACATCCTTGGCCACGGTGCGGCGCTTGATCAGACGGGAGACCTTCAGGAACTTGTCCAGACGCATTAGTTAACGGCTTCTTTGAGCTTGTTGCCTGCCTTGAAGGCCGGCACTGTGGATTCAGGAATTTCGATAGGTGTGCCCGATTGCGGGTTACGGCCGGTGCGGCCGGAACGTTTGCGCGTTTCAAAAGTACCGAAGCCGATCAGCTGTACTTTATCTCCGCTTGCGAGAGCTTCTGTAATTTCGCCCAGCATTCCGTTAAGTACGGTTTCTACGTCTTTTTTGGATAGTCCGCTTTTCTCGGAAATGTTGTTTACCAGATCTGTCTTGTTCATAATTTGAAGTTCCTCCTAGGATACAAAAAATAAATGAAAATCAGGTTTACCGGAAAATCACGGCAAATCGTCATTTCGTCTTTATGATATTCTGGATTCCGCCCTCAATTCCTGCCACGATCCGCCGTTTTTTTTGAAAAAGTAACATCTTGCGTAGGATATGGGGGTTATAGCACTATAACATTATAAACCTCTCAATGCATTTTAAATCAGAGATTCGCGCCAATAGTCACAGCATTGCCGTGAAACGCGCGGGATATACGCCGAAGACTATAATTCTAAAATCTATTGCTTCCGCTCTTCTGCCTTGGCTTCCTGCCAGAGGGCCTCCATCTCTTCCAGCGGGCTGTCCTCCAGCCGGACCCCCCGATCCCGCAGACGCTGCTCAATATACTCGAAGCGGGCTACGAACTTGCGGTTGGTGCGGGTCAGCGCTTCTTCCGGATCGGCTCCGATGAAGCGGGCCACATTGGTGGCTGCGAACAGCAGGTCGCCCAGCTCCAGCATCTGCTCCCCGGCGGACTGTCCCGTCTCAATCGCTTCCTGAAGCTCGTCAACCTCCTCGCGGATCTTGGCCAGCACATCACTGGTGTTATCCCAGTCGAAGCCGACGCGGGACGCCTTCTTCTGCAGCTTATACGCCTTCATCAGAGCCGGCAGATCCCTCGGAACCCCGCTGAGTGCGGACAGGGCTTCGGGCTTCACGCCTTTGCGCCGCTTCTCCTCGGCCTTCATCCCTTCCCAGTTCTGCAGCGCCTCCTCGGCATTGCCCGCCGCCTGATCGCCGAAGACATGCGGGTGGCGGAACAGCAGCTTCTCATTCAGCCCCTCAATGACATCGTAGACACTGAAGGTTCCCAGCTCCTCTTCCATCTGGGAGTGCAGCATAATCTGGAGCAGCAGGTCGCCCAGCTCTTCCCTCATATGGTCCGGATCATCCTCGTCAATCGTCTCCAGCACCTCATAGGTCTCTTCGATCAGATTTTTGCGCAAGGATTCATGCGTCTGCTCACGGTCCCAAGGACAGCCCTCGGGGCTCCGCAGAATATCGACAATCTCATGCAGCCGGGCAAAGGTGCGGTTACGCGCTTCATCCGCACGGTTCGCCGGAACATACACCAGCGACAGGTTACCATAGCCGTCCTGCCGGTCCAGCTCGTACAGCGGCACCCGGAGAATCTGCTCCTCGCCCTCCACGCCAAGCGCATGTGCGGCAATGACCTCATACTCGGGCGGGTACAGCTCCATCAGGCAAAGCTTGGTCTCAGACGCGGTGAAGCTGTCATAGACCTGCCCGATCAGGGTGTGCAGCTCCGGGTGAAGCTGGGAGCTGCGGATACCGGAGGCATCCAGCAGCTGGAAGCCTTCAATCGGATCAAAGCCCAGTCGGACAAACGCTTCATCCAGGAAGCTCTCGCCGCCGAGGATATTCAGCTCAATGCCCGCCTCCGGGCAGCGCCTGCGCAGCAGGGAGACGGCGGATTCGGCCACCATGGGATGCCCCGGCACGGCATAGACGATCTCCGTGCCCTGCGGAGCGGCCGCAGCCTTCTCGATCAGCGTTGCCGTAATGGCTTCATAGACCTCAGGGAAGGACGACAGCGACTCATACAGCCCGTCGAAGGACTCCCAGGCTATCTCCATCTCCGCCAGTGCAGCCATGACAGGATGCTCTGCGGTCCGCACGTATACGGCCGAGGCCGCCTTCAGCTTCTTGATAATGCCCAGCGTCAGCCGGTCCGGGTTCCCGGAGCCCAGGCCGACGATCGTTAATGTTGCGCTCATGCCAGTCTACTCCTTCCAGGCAGCCGCCTGCTGCTATTCGCGAAAGGCGGCTGCGCTATGTATCTATTGAGCTGCGCCTTATGGGAACAGGCGCAGCTTCTTCAGCTTGTCCGCTAAGCGCGGGCCGAAGCCCGGAAGCTGGCGCAGCTCGCTCTCGCTGAGCAGCCGCAGCGCCACTGCGCCGAGTGCGAAGACGGCGCAGCCTGCGAGCACGCCGAGCAGGCTCTGCGCCAGGGCCACGGTCCGCCCGCCGCCGAAGCCGGCGGCGTCTGCCGCCCTGGCTGCGCCGTGGCTCACAGCCGCGGCGGCCAGCCCCAGGCCCGCGAGCAGCGCCGCGGGCTTCAGCAGGACATCTGCGGCGCGCAGCCGCAGATGTCCCTGCCGGTAGAGCAGCAGCACGTTCAGCGCTGCTGCGAAGAGATGTGCGGCCACGCCAGCGATGGCCGCACCGGTAATGCCCTGCTGCGGGACGAGCAGCAGGTTGAGGGCCGCCTTAAGCGCAGCGGCGGCCAGCAGGGTCAGCGCCGGCGCGCGCACGGCGCCCAGGCCTTGCAGCAGCGCGGCGGAGATGATGCTGACCGTGCCGCCCGCGGCGGTGAAGGCCAGCCAGGTCATCGCGCCGCTGCCGGCGGCGTCCCCGTACAGAGCCGTGTTCACCGGCTCTGCAAGCACGGCCAGGCCTACGGAGGCGGCCAGCCCGAGGAGCCAGAACCAGCGCAGCGACAGCGTGATGCGCGTGCGGATCAAGGCCTCATCCCGCTGGTACTTCGCTTCGGCCAGTGCCGGGATGAAGACGACCGAGAGCGAGGTCGCCAGCATCGTTACGATCTGCACGAGCGGCAGCCCGCGGTTATAGATGCCGAACTGGGCCATCGCCGCCGTCTCGCTGCTCCCGCTCCCCGCCAGCAGACGGGGAACTGTGAAGACATCGACCAGTCCGATTAACGGAACAGCCAGCGCACCAAGCATCACCGGGAGGCCATAGGCTAACAGCTCGCGGGCAGGAATGCCCTGCTTATCCCTTCGTACGGCCGATGCTGTTCTGTTCTGAAGCGGAGCTTGAGGCAGCCTGTCCTGCAAGCCCCGGCGGTGGCTGCGCCAATACAGCAGCATCACGCCGAGACCGGCGATCCCGCCCCCGGCTGGACCCAGCATCGCACCGGCAGCAATTCCTGCCGCATCTGCGCCAGCGCCCGTCAGATACAGCAGAAGCGCGATCATGACCGCCACGCGTACCGACTGCTCGACCACCTGCGACACGGCGGTCGGCATCATATTATGCAGTCCCTGGAAGTAGCCGCGCAGCGCAGCCATCAGCGGCACCACCGCCAGCCCCCAGGCGCTGCTGCGCAGCGCCGGGACAATATGGGAGCTGCCGACCCATACCGCAATGAGCGGAGCCCCGGCGTAGACCAGAATGCCGAGCACCAGGCCGCTGGCCGCTGTAATTCCGGCGGATAGCAGCAGGACCCGCCGCCCCTTCTGCGCGTCCTGTGCCGCCGAAGCCTCGGCCACGAACCGCGAGATGGCGGCAGGCAGCCCGAGCATCGCCACAGTAACCAGAATGGTATACAGCGGATAGACCGTATTGTAGATACCGAACGCGGCGTCACCGCCCAGATTCTGCAGCGGTATCTTCTGGAGCGTACCGATCAGTTTCGAGAAAATAGCTGCCGCGCTAAGAATAAAAGCGCCCTGCAGCAGCTTCGAGCCTTGCGAATTGGATGTCATCGTTTACCTGCTTCTACAGCCATAACTGCCATAATATAGAGCTTGCTTTAACCTAAGCAAATGAATTTCTATATTATAACTTATCTAAGGGTAGAAGTGTAAATGACCATGCGTCTATTCCTTAGCTTGCCGATTCACAGCAAAAACCCGCCATTCCCTACGGTCATAATAACCTAAGGAAAAGCGGGACTCTCCAGCACCAGCTGATTACTGCTCCATTTGCTTGCCCAGGAAGGCTGCGGCTGTCTCCGCCATTTTCACTTCCATCTGGGCCATCTTGACCGAATCATCCTTATTCAGCAGCACTACGCAGCCGATGGGATCTCCTCCGGAGATAATAGGCGCTGCCACATACGTGGATAACAGCTCCGTGTGGTCCTTGCTGATGTCATAGCTGCCTGCATTATTCTCAAGCATCGTTTTACGGCTTTCCATTACCTTTTCCAGCAGCACACCCACTTGCTTCTCCAGATAATCCTTCTTGGAGCCGCCGGCGAGCGCGATGAACGTGTCCCGGTCCGTAATCATGGTAATATGCCCTGTTCCTTCATACAGCGACTCTGCATATTCCTTGGCGAAATCGCCCAATTCACCAATCGGTGAATATTTTTTCAATATAACCTCACCATCGCGGTCAACAAAAATTTCCAGAGGATCGCCCTCACGAATCCGTAAGGTGCGTCTGATCTCTTTGGGGATAACAACTCGTCCGAGGTCATCAATACGTCTTACAATACCAGTAGCTTTCATTTCAAATGTTGCCCCGCTTTCCTTAAGAAGTATGGTCCAACTACTGTCCATTATGGGAATGGTTAATCCCGGTGATTTATCGTAATATCTGACCATAGTATTCATCTCTTCCCAGTTCCTTATACATCCCTCAGCCCGCATATAATTGTTCATGGAGAATGAGAACGCCCCGGCCCGGCATCATTCCAGTTATGATCACAAATAGTCATTTCTATACCGCCGCAGTATTTTCCCCATTTTGTTCTATTGTGGCAAAAAAAACCGCCCGGATGCATGGCGCATCAGGCGGCTTGTCCAGCCTAAATTTATTTAGCGGCTTCTGTAGCAGCCGGTGTATCTGTAGCGGCTGGCGTGTCACTGCCCGCAGCCGGAGCCGGTGTAGCTGTGGCTCCCGCGCTGCCTGCAGCAGCAGAGCTCTTCGGCAGATTGATTTTAATCTCCAGACTATCCAGTTCCTTCTCCAGGAAGGTCTCCAGGCTGGCAGAAGCGGCAGAGTTCTTCACAGCCTTCAGCTGGTCGGCAGTCAGCGTATCAAAGGTGGTGTCCTTGCGGGCTTCCACCTTGATAATGTGATATCCGTAGGTAGTCTTGACCGGCTCACTGATCGTATTCAGCGGAAGAGAGTGGGCCGCAGCCTTGAACTCTGCTACATAATCTACCAGTGCCTTGTCCTTGTATTCACCGCCGGTTTCCTTCGTGCTGGTATCATCCGAGTATTCCTTGGCCACGGCTGCAAAGTCCGCCCCGCCATCCAGCTTCGCCTTCACTTCCTGGGCGCGCTTCAGCGCATCGGCATCCGTCCGCTCTTTGCCGGCGCTATCGGTCAGGCCAACCAGGACATGGCGCAGAGTAGCCACACTATAATCAGCCTTGGTGGCTTCATAATGGGTCTTGACCTGCTCGTCCGTTAATTTCAGCAGCATGTCCTGATATACGGTAAGTACGCGCTGCATATAGGAACGCAGGTCCGACTCGCTCAGATCCTGTTCCTTCAGCGTGCTCTTGTACTTATCGCCCAGCGCAGTCTTGATAGAGCCGATCTGAGTATCGACTTCTTTCTCCGCAGCCTTCTTCGCTTCATCCGTGGCCTTGTCCGCCAAGTATTCGAACGCGACCTCCTGCTTCAGGATGGACTCCTTGAACATATCAATCTCCAGATACTGCGCCTGCTCGGGGGACAGGAATTTCATTACGCGGGTATCCAGATTGAATTCCTTCTGGGTAATGGTGCCGCCCTTATACGTTGCTACCGCAGTATCATCACTTTTATTGCTGCAGGCAGCAAGCATGGAGAAGGACAGGGCTGCGGTCAGCGAGACCACCAGTACCTTCCAGGATTTTTTATTTAACGACATTGTGTAATTCTCCCTTCGATTTTAAAGACTGTTTGGCTGCCGCGAGGAATTGCTCCAGCACATCCAGCAGCTCCTTGTCACCTAAATCCTTCGCTTTGATCCGGATCGTTGCCTTGGCATCCTTATCAAATTGTACACGCCTTTCGAAGCTATTACCAACTTTGGCGAGCTTTGCCGTATCAAACGCCCCCAGGCTGCCCTCGTGGAAATTAAGCAGGGCATCATCCCCGCGCCGGACCATGGATTCCATGCCGTACAGCTTGCCGTACACCTTCAACCGGGCCACAGAGAGCAGATTAATAACGGCTTCCGGCAATTCGCCGAACCGGTCCAGCAGCTCATCCTCAAGCTCGGAGGCATCTTCGAAGGAAGCCACAGCAGCAACCTTTTTATAGATTTCTATTTTTTGGATACTGTCGTAAATATACTCGGAAGGAAGATACGCGTCAATCGACAAATCAATGACCGTATTCCCCTGCTTCAGCGAAGTATCCTCCTCGCCAAGCACACTCACCTTGCGTTTGCGGATTTCCTCCGCCAGCATTTGCGAATACAGGTCGAAGCCGACCGAGGCAATGAAGCCGTGCTGCTCCGCCCCCAGCAGATTGCCTGCTCCCCGGATGGAGAGATCGCGCATAGCAATTTTGAAGCCTGACCCGAGCTCAGTGAATTCCTTGATGGACTGCAGGCGCTTCTCAGCCACCTCTGTCAGCACTTTATCGCGCTGGTAGGTGAAGTAGGCATAAGCAATCCGGTTGGAACGGCCGACGCGTCCGCGCAGCTGATAGAGCTGGGACAGGCCCATTTTGTCAGCATCATGAACAATCAGTGTGTTTACATTAGGAATATCGACACCGGTCTCTATAATACTGGTGCTGACCAGCACATCATACTCTCCGTCCAGGAAGTCGAGAATCGTCTTCTCAAGCTCCGATTCCGACATCTGGCCATGCCCGATACCCACTCTTGCCTCCGGCACCAGCATGGAGATCTGCGCCGCCATTTCCTGAATCCCCTGTACACGGTTGTACAGATAGTAGACCTGCCCGCCACGGGCCAGCTCGCGCTCCACTGCTTCCCGGGTCAGTGTCTGGCTATGCTCCACCACATACGTCTGTACGGGAAAGCGGTTCTCCGGTGGTGTCTCAATAACTGACAAGTCACGCACCCCGAGCATCGACATATGCAGCGTGCGGGGAATCGGTGTAGCTGTCAGAGTCAATACATCGACATTGGTCTTCAGCCGCTTCAGCTTCTCCTTGTGGGTCACGCCGAAACGCTGCTCTTCATCGACAATCAGAAGGCCGAGGTCCTTGAAGACCAGATCCTGTGACAGCAGCCGGTGTGTGCCGATAATAACATCCACTGTCCCCTGGCGTACTCCCTTGATCGTCTCATTCTGCTCCTTGCGGCTGCGGAACCGGCTCAATACCTGAATATTCAGCGGATAATTGGCGAAGCGCTCACGGAAGGTCTCGTAGTGCTGCTGCGCCAGAATCGTCGTCGGCACGAGCACAGCCACCTGCTTGCCCTCTATAGCAGATTTAAAAGCAGCCCGGATCGCCACCTCTGTCTTGCCATAGCCTACATCGCCGCAGAGCAGCCGGTCCATCGGACGGTTCTGCTCCATATCCTTCTTGATCTCTTCGATCGCCCGCAGCTGGTCACGTGTCTCCTCATAAGGGAACATCTCTTCGAATTCGCGCTGCTCCTGCGTATCCTTCTCGAAGCCATAGCCAAGCGCGCTCTGGCGCTCTGCGTACAGCTTGATCAGATCATCGGCGATATCCTGAACCGAGCTCCGTACCTTGCTGGTAACCCGGGTCCATTCATTGCCGCCCAGCTTATAGACCTTCGGCTCCTTATCTTCCGAGCCGACATATTTCTGAATCAGGTCAATCTGTTCAATCGGAACAGAGAGCTTGTCGCCTCCTGCATAGAGGATGTGCATATAGTCGCGGTGAATACCGCTAACCTCAAGCGTCCCGATGCCCATATATTTACCGATCCCGTGATTCTGGTGAACCACATAATCCCCGATCTTCAGCTCGGTATAGCTCTTAATCCGTTCGGCATTATCAATGCCCTTCGAGACCTTCCGCGCCTTACGCTGCTTCTGCGAGAACATCTCACCCTCAGTGATCACTGCGAGATGAATCGAAGGAAGCTCGAAGCCGGAGCCCAGGTTGCCCTGCAGGATCGTCGGTTCCTCAATGCCATAGTCATCCAGTACCCGGCGGATACGCTCCATCCGCTCCTCGCCATTCGCCAGCATGATCACCTTCACGCCGGACTTGTGCCAACGCTCCATCTCGGACTTCAGCACATTCATCTGGCCATGGAAGTCCTGCATTCCGCGGCTGATGAAGCCTAAGATATTCTGTGGCTGAATATGTGGAACCTGACGCAGAAATATCGACATAAACAGGCTCTGGAACGGACGCTGGTACATAATAACCTCGCTGTCGACAGAGAGCTGCAGCTCAGGCAGCGTCTTGCCGTTCTGCAGCAAGTGCAGATTCCATTCCGACTCATCCCGCTCCAGCTGCTTGGCGGTCTCCAGAAGTCTGGCCGGCTCATCCAGGACAAGCAAAGTATCCTGAGCCATATAATCATACAGATGAATACGTTCAGGGTAGAGCAGACTGATATATTTATAGACTTCCGGGAAATAGGTACCCTGCCGCAGCATCTCCAGCTCCCGGCCCATCTCCTCACGCAGACGCAGCTTGGCCTGACGGTCACTCATCTTCTCAAGCTGCCGCTCCAGCATTGCGGACGCAGCGGTAGAAGCCGCATCCTGACGGAGCTGATCGAATATAATCTCCTTGGCCGGTGTAATCTTCACACTGCGGACCTTATCGATGGAGCGCTGATCCATAGGGTCGAAGGTACGGATGGAGTCTACTTCATCATCAAACAGCTCCACCCGGTAAGCCAGTGGAGAGGTCATGGGATAGAAGTCGATAATACCGCCGCGTACACTAAGCTCACCGCGGTTCTCTACCCGCTCCACCCGCTCATAGCCCATCTCAATCATGGACATGAGGAAGTCATCCAGTGGCAAGGTTCCGTCCTGCGAAACCGTAAGCTGGGCTTCAGCCATGACATGCGGAGCGGGGAGCAGCCTCCGAACGCCGGAGTAGGGAACAACTACAATTCCCCGGAAGCCCTGGGAGCAGCGCGTCAGTACATCAATCCGCTGAGCCAGCGTCTCCGGGCTTGAGACAGCGGCCTCAGCCGCCACCAGCTCATTGGCCGGATAGAGCAGCACCCGCTCCGGGGAAAGCGCTTCCTGCAAATCATCAGCCATCTTCTGGGCTGAGAACATATTATGGGTCACAACCAAGAGCGGACGCTGCGTCTCCTCATGCAGGGCAGCCAGCATGATTTGTCTGGCCGAGCCGGACAGACCGGAGATAAGCTGTTCCTTCATCCCTGCTGCGATGCCACGGGTGACAGACTGGAAATCAGTATCCTTGGAAAAATCTTCTATAAGACCTTGTAACAACAGGTGCACCTCTCTTACTAAACAGGCTGACAGCGGCAATGCCGCTGTCACCTATTATAATTAGAATCGAAAACAAGCCTCAGCGGATAAGGCCAAGGCTTGCGGATGACGATAGAGACAGGCGCTTCCACCTTACTGAAGCGGACTGGCCAGCAGGCTGAGCTCGGGGTTGTTATCCAGCGCCTGCTTGCAGTAATCGCAGGTCACCTTCACCGTAATCTCGCCTTCTGAATCATACGCTATTATATCTCTGCGCTCCGCAGGGGTCAAGGATTGCAGCCCCAGCTGCATCTCTGTAATATCGCTTCTGCCAATGCTTCCCAAGAACGTCCGGCAGTGCCTGCATACATAGTGTATTGCCATCTATATGCCTCCTGAAGGTAGTATATACCTTCAGTATGCCCCGCCCGGGAGGGCTTTAGCCGCAGGGTCCTGAACCCTATGCCTTGTATTTCATCCGTTAAATTTGGCCATGGTCTGTTCAAAGGTATGCTGCAGGCTGAATTCCACAGCATCGCAAGTATCACTTATCATGCTCTCAAGCCTTGCTCCATCCTTCTTGGCGAAGGTAGATAGTACGTAGTCAACTATAGCAAAGCCCGGCTCCGGACGGGATATGCCCATCCGCACCCGGTTGAAGCTCTGGGTGCCCGTATGCTGAATGATGGACTTGATGCCATTGTGCCCGCCGGCACTGCCTTGATATCGCAGCCTGATCTTACCCAGCTCCGTATCCAGGTCATCATACACCACAATCATATCTTCCAGCTGGACCTTATAATAATCCATATAAGCCCGTACAGCTTCCCCGGACAGATTCATGAAGGTCATCGGCTTGATCAGCACCGTCTTCACACCGCCGATCATCCCTTCACCGATTACCGATTTGCATTTATTCTGGTTAAAGGCAATTCCGTGTCTGGACGCAAGCTCATCGAGGGCCATGAAGCCGACATTATGCTTGGTCTTCGCGTATTGCGTTCCGGGATTCCCGAGTCCAACAATCCATTTCATATTTAAGGTTTTTCCTTTCCACCCGGTACTCTCAGCAGAAGAGTTCCGTTTTTGGTACAATAAGTTTATACTCCGGAGACAGGTGATGAACATGCCACATCAGGGCGATATCTTAACACTGCAGCGCCATTTCCAGTACCATATTCAATATGCTGTGCCTGTTGAAGTCTATAGGGGGAACGCGCACGTAGACATCGGTGTGATTACAGCGGTGGACGAAGGCTTCGTAGAGCTGCAGGGTACGCTGTACAACCGCAGCCTCTTCACCTTCATCTCCCGTCCGGGATATTGAAGCTTATACGAGCCTTTAGTCCCTGCCGCTGTATCACGCCGATAAGGGTTACACCTTCCGCTTGACGAAAGGTGTAACCCTTTTTCTGCTGATCTGCCTGCGGCCTATTCGATTTCGAACAGCTTACTGATCGACAGCTCTTCATGCACGCGAATGATAGCTTCGCCCATAAGCGGGGCTACGGACAGTACCTTGAGCTTGGAGGTCGGGTTGCTGCTGCGAATTGGAATGGTATCCGTCACGATAATTTCTTTGATCGGAGAGTTTTCCAGACGTTCATGCGCCGGACCGGATAATACAGGATGCGTACAGCAGGCGTAGACTTCTTTCACGCCGCCTTCCATCAGAGCATTGGCTCCAAGAACGATCGTTCCTGCCGTATCGATGATATCATCGATCAGGATCGCCGTTTTGCCTTCAATATTACCGATAATGTTCATAACCTCACTGACGTTCGGTTCAGGACGGCGCTTGTCGATAATCGCCAGCGGAGCGTTAAGGAAGTCAGCCAGCTTTCTGGCACGCACCACGCCCCCATGGTCAGGAGAGACGACCACCGGGTTCTGAATTTGCTTCGAACGGAAATATTGAGCCAGAATCGGAACACCCAGCAGATGATCCACTGGAATGTCGAAGAAGCCTTGAATCTGCATCGCATGAAGGTCCATAGTAATGACGCGATGTGCACCCGCCTTCTCAATCAGGTTCGCTACCAGCTTGGCCGTAATCGGATCACGGGAACGGGCCTTACGGTCTTGACGGGCATACCCGTAGTAAGGAATCACGACATTGATGCTCTTCGCGGAGGCACGCTTAAGCGCATCTACCATCACCAGAAGCTCCATCAGATTGTCGTTCACCGGTCCGCAGGTGGACTGTACGATATAGACATGACAGCCCCGGACACTCTCCGACAGCTTAACCTGAATCTCTCCATCACTGAAGCTTGTCGTATGGGACTCGCCCATCGGAATGCCGATATAATCAGCAATCTGGCTGGCCAGCTTAGGATTGGAGTTGCAGGTGAAAATCTTGAGTTTGGAATCACAATAAGTCATAAAATATAAACCCTCCGTGACGGAATTTAACTGGCCAAAGCACCGGCGCGGATGTGCAAGAAGTCCGTCCGGCGCTCTAAGCCTACAGCTGCTTTCTGCTTACACGCTTTACGATGGACTATGCTGGTCTTTCTTCGCCTTGGCCCGGGAGCGGATCTTCTCTGCATATCCCGGCTTATTCTCCTGCCTTGCTCTGGCAATCGCCAGATCGTTCTCCGAAACCGGACGCGTAATCGTGGAACCGGCGACAATGAATGCGCCCTTGCCCACTGTAACCGGAGCCACAAGGTTCACGTTGCTGCCGATAAAGGCATCATCGCCAATCTCGGTTCTGAACTTATTATAGCCGTCATAATTAACGGTGATCGCGCCGCAGCCGATATTGACATTCTTACCGACCTCAGCATCACCGACATAGCTTAAATGAGATACCTTGGAGCCGTCGCCGATTGTAGCATTCTTGATCTCTACGAAGTCGCCGACCTTAACACCCTCACCCAGAACGGTTCCGGGACGTAAATACGCAAAAGGCCCAACGGAAGCCCGTGTGCCGACCTGAGCCTGATTCAGCACGGAATGCTTCACAGCCGCTCCGTCCATAATCACGCAGTCTTCAATTTCACTTGCCGGACCAATCACACAATCTTCGCCGATCACTGTCTTGCCCTTGAGTACCGTGCCCGGATACAGCACAGTATCTGCTCCAATGACAACATCTGCTCCGATGTAGGTTGAAGCCGGATCGATGATAGTGACTCCGCCGAGCATATGCCCCCGGTTGATGCGCTGACGCATATAGCCTTCGGCTTCAGACAACGCCAGTCGGTCATTCACACCAATGGACTCTGCTGCATCATGGGCCTGATAGCCCAGAACGATATCGCCCTGCGCCCGGAGTATACCGATAACATCCGTCAAATAATATTCCTGCTGGTTGTTGGTATTCGTAACCTTCTCGAGAGCAGCAAAGAGCTTCGCGTTATCAAAACAATACGTCCCTGTATTAATCTCGTTAACCGCAGCTTCACTCTCTGTGCAATCCTTCTGTTCCACAATCTTCAGCACTCCGCCGTCTTCGCCGCGGATAATCCGTCCATATCCGGCAGGCTGCTCCATAACAGCAGTAAGGACCGTTGCAGCAGCATTCTGCGCTTCATGCAGCGCCATCATGCCTTCGAGTGTCTCGCTCATGACAAGCGGCGTATCTCCGCAGATGACAATGGTGGTTCCTTCTTCGCTGCCCAGAAGATCCTTGGCCTGCTTGACGGCATGGCCGGTTCCAAGCTGGACATCCTGCAGCACATATTCGGCATTCTCGCCTAAGTATGCCTTAACCTTCTCGGCGCCGTGGCCTACAACAACTACATTATGCTGGCATCCGGTCGCCTTCACTGTATCAAGCACGTGCCCTACCATCGGTTTACCGCAGACAGGGTGCAGTACCTTGTATAATTTAGATTTCATGCGCTTGCCTTGGCCTGCAGCAAGTACAACAGCCATTCTTTTCAAGAATGCCAACCTCCCACTTCTTGAACTCACTACTGAATATATCTCATTCCGGGCAAAAAGAAAAGAGAACCATGCAGGCATGGTTCCCTTTTCTTCGAACCCCAATAAAATCCCCCCACAATGTAGGGCTTTGGCTCCGAGGCTGACCCAGGTACTCTGCGGGGACCCCGAAACATATAAAACGGTATGGCCTATTGCCGCCCTGGGGAGGCAGCAACTCCCAGAGAGTCAGCGGTTCACCGCTTAAGCTCCCTCTTCAATTACTTCCTCTTCTTCCGTAGCGGCACGTTCGTACTCGGCCAGAACCGCAGATTGAATCTTCTCGCGCGTTCCCGAAGAAATCGGGTGTGCGATATCGCGGAATTCTCCGTCAGGTGTACGCTTGCTGGGCATTGCAACAAACATCCCGTTATTCCCGTCGATGACGCGAATGTCATGAACAACAAACTCGTTATCGATTGTAATGGATGCGATTGCTTTCATTCTCCCCTCAGAGTTGACGCGGCGGAGTCTGACATCCGTAATTTGCATGTGTGTGTTCACCACCTTTTTCCATCAGAGACTTGGTGTATAATTCCACACAGCAAAGCGAATTCCTTCTTTTTCATTCCAAATAATGCCTGATTAAGAAGATTATTTTTGCAGAATCGTCGATTTCGACAGATTTCGTGCAGTTATCTTAAGAATCCTCATAGTTTCGACATTATGCCCGTCTTTTCAGAACCGGCAGTATCCCTCGTTCAGGAGGAGAAATAGTTGCCCGGAAACGCCGAAATACGCCGCACCTTGGAGTCCACCTCTGTCAGCTTCACCAGCGACACGTAGTCATGCAGCAGGCGTTCTTCATTCTCCACGTCGCCGGACTCTACGAGTACGCCCACACCTGCGACCTCTGCATTGAACTCACCCAACAGATCGACCATTCCGCGTACGGTGCCACCCGCCTTCATGAAGTCATCGACAATCAGCACCCGGGATTTCTCGCGCAGTGCCCGTCTGGACAGGGACATCGTATGGATGCTCTTATGGGAGCCCGATACATAGTTGATGCTTACAGCCGAGCCCTCCGTTACCTGATGGTCACGGCGGACCAGCACGACCGGCAGCCCCAGCTGCGCAGCCGTTGCGTACGCCAGCGGAATCCCCTTGGTCTCCACCGTCATGACGACATCAATCTCCACGCCGTAGAAGGCGGTGGCAATGATCTTGCCGGCCTGCTCCATCAGGGACGGGAGGCCGAGCAGATCCGACATATACAGATAACCGCCGGGCAGTATCCGGTCGCTCTGCTCAAGCTGCCCGCACAGACGGTTCACGAAGGCAAGCGCCATATCCATAGGCATGCGCGGAATATAACGCACTCCGCCCGCTGCCCCGGCCAGTGTCTGCAGCTCGCCCATTCCTTCGCCTTCAAATACCTCTTTTATAATAGCCAGGTCCTCGCTGACCGATGACTTCGCCGCACCGTACCGCTCTGCAAAAGTGGACAGAGGCAGCAGATCATGCGGCTTCTCCAGTAAAAATTGGGTCATGTCAACTAACCGTTGGCTTCGTTTAAGTTTTTTCACGGAATGCTCCTCGCCTTATAAGCTGAATTTAAGAATAATGCATGCTCGATTCTTAAATTCACTTTATACAAAACCGAATATTACTATGAATAATATCATTATTGTACGGATTTGCACAAGCGGAAACCGCTTTGCCTCCGTTATCAGAGGATGGTCCCGCTCCGCTTAGCTCAGCGAACGCACTGCATAGACTTCCTTGCAGAATCCGCGCAGCCCGTTATAGATTCTCGCCACCTTGGAGTGCCTGGAGACAAGGCCAAATACGGTCGGACCGCTCCCCGACATCAGCACGCCGTCCGCCCCCAGCTTCAGCATCGCTTCCTTGAGCTGCTGCACCTCAGGGTGCAGCTTCAGAGTCACATCCTCCAGCACGTTGCCAAGGCCCTCACAGACGGCTGAGAAGTCACCGGCCTCCAGAGCCTGCTGCATGCGGAGCGCGGACGGATGCACCGCTATGTTGCCGGCGCGCACGCGTCCGTATACCTCAGCCGTCGATACATTGATCGGCGGCTTCGCCAGGATGACCCACATTTGCGGAGGATTCGCGATTGGGGTCAGCCGTTCGCCCCTGCCCGTAGCCAGGGCAGTGCCTCCTGTGACGCAGAACGGGACGTCTGAGCCCAGCTCAGCGCCCAGCTCCTGCAGCTCCTGCACCGGGATGCCTAGGCGCCAGAGCCGGTTCAGGCCGCGCAGCGTAGCCGCGGCATCGCTGCTGCCGCCGGCGAGGCCGGCAGCGACCGGAATTCTTTTGTCCAGATGGATATGTACTCCGCTTCTGACGTTATACCGGTCCTTGATCAGCCTTGCCGCCTGGAAGGCCAGATTCTTCTCATCCAGCGGAATATATCCGGCCTGGCTTGAGATAATAATCGAATCCCGCTTCAGCTCCGACAGCTCCAGACGGTCCGCCAGATCGACCATTGTCATTATCATTTCCACTTCATGAAATCCATCAGCCCGCTTATGCAGCACATCCAGCATCAGATTAATTTTTGCCGGTGCCTTCTCATACATTTTCAAGGCGTTCACCCACCCTCAGCTTTTCCCGTACAAAACAACTTAACATATTATATGAGAAACTGACAGTGAAGTCCATTAAATATACATCCGGTTCTATGAAGCAGAAAAGGTACCGCCCGCAGGCGATACCCGGTGCGGCATGACACCGCTATAGCCGCTTACAATTTCCGCGCAGCAGCCTGCTCTGCCAGCTGAATCGCCCGTTTCACCATATTCCCGGCATCGACTGCCCGGATTCCGCCCCAGCCCTCCTGCTCAACCGTTTCGTAGAACCCAAGCTCCTTGGCCAGCTCCGTCTTCAATTCCTCCGACATCATGCTTCGTCTTCTGCGGCTCATTACGAATGCCTCCCTTGTATGCTGCTCTATGATGAACGTACTGCCTATGTAGTATGCAGCCGGGAGGCCAGTGTCATGCAGCATAATTCAGGAAGAGTCCCTACATGCAAAATAACCCCACAAAGTGGGGCTTTAGCGTAGGTGATGACTCAGGTACTTTGCGGGGACCCCAAAACATAAAAATTCTATCAAAAAACAGCCCCCCCGCAGGGAGACTGTCATGACGCTAAGCTTTGATATACATAATCCGCATCTGCCCATCGTCTTCGGTAACTGTGATTTCCACAGATTCAGTAAGTATATCGGCATAGCTATAGGAGACACGCTTGAAGGTCTGCTGCTCCTGATCGAGTTTGACAATAAATACAGAAGGGTACGTTTCTTCCAGGACACCGGTGCGTTCAACGGTCTTCCGACGGCCACCGTTAGCCCGCAACGTGATCTTATGACCGACGTGAGCTTCAAGACTGCGTTTAATTTCTAACAGCGCGTTATTAGCCATTACCTGACGACCACCTCTTTCCTTGTCCATTATACAACTTCTATAACCACTTGTCAAATTAAATAAATAATTATAGATGATGAGAAAAAAGTTGTCAACGGAATTTTTTTAGACGGGGAAATTCCTGACTTAAGCACCTTGTTATCAGTAATAATGACTGGCTGCTCCCTGACCCATCTTGTGTCATAAGCGGCTTCCGTGGCAGCAAAATAGGATAAGCACGAATGCTTACCCTATTCCTTCCGACTGTTCAGTTATCACTTGCCCGGTTACAGCACCGAAGGCGCTACCTTCAGCGTAGCCAGGTTCTGCAGCTGAGGCATTCCGATCCGGAAGCTGCCCCGCGTCTCTATTCCGCCCATCCCCTGATTGCCGCTGATTGTATGACTCAGTACATCGCTTAAGTTCACCGTATCCCGGATAGAGGTAAAAGAGGCCTTGGCCGCGATATACACCGGGTCCAGGGCATGAATGAGTATTCTGCCCGGGGAGCTGGCGAAGTTGGCACCATTGCCCAGGAGAGCCTCGAAGTGCGACTGGCAGGCTCCGGCTACGATCGTCAAAGCATCGAAATTCCGCTCATATTCACGGGCCACCCGGATGGCTGCCACAAAATTCTGTGAATTCTTATAGCTGCTCAGACTGTACAGATCATAATTCTGCTGTTGCTTAAGTACTCCATCATGGCCGGTAATCACTACGATATCGGGACGCACACGGGGCAGCAGACGGTACAGCGTCTCCGCCATTTTGGATTCGTTGACATGATGTCCCTCCGCCGGTATGCGCAGCTGCTCGTAGAGACTCAGGCTCTTCTTCAGATAGAGTGCATCACCATCCAAATGCAGGACCTTACCCGGCACTTCAAAATAAGCCGCTTCCTTCGGAGATTGGCCCCAGGTTCCCGTGGACCCCGACACGCTCTCTCCGCTTCGCTGGCTCTGCACCTGCCGGTCTTTACGCAACCAGGTTAGAGATTCTGTTGCCTTGATCTGCGCACGCGCTCCCCGCTCGGTAACCCGTGTAGGAGGCACCTGCACCAGATCCTCCAGCGGGGAATCCGCCAGCAGACGGAACTCCGTGCCTTTAATGACTGCTCTATTCTGCAATATATTGTCTACCCGGAAGGTCACATCGCCGCCATAGGATTTACGAATGACCAAGTCTCCTAGATTCATTACAACACCACCTCTACCCCATGTTATGGGCAAAGGCCCCGGTTGGTTCATCCGCCGGGAGGGTTTTCTGTATTCTATGCGATGCCTGCAGCCAGAAGAACCGCACTGAGCCGCGCATACTCTTCAATGCTAAGCGTCTCGCCGCGCCGCGAGGGTTCAATGCCGGCTTCGGAGAGCAGCGCCTCCAGGCGCTCCCGCCCTTCTTCCGGGAAGTAGCGGGCCTTAAGATTATTGGCAATCGTCTTGCGCCGCTGGGTAAAGGACGCCTGTACCACACCAAAGAAATGCTTCTCGTCCGCTACCTCCACCGGAGGGCGTTCTCTGACCTTCAGCCGGATCACAGCCGATTCCACGTTAGGCTGCGGGATGAACACCGTACGCGGCACCATACAGACCAGCTCAGGCTCGCTGTAATACTGGACGGCAATACTCAGGCTGCCATACTCCTTGCCGCCCGGAGACGCCGCCATACGCTCGGCAACCTCCTTCTGGATCATGACCACGATATTATCCAGCGGCAGCTTCTCCTCCAGCAGCTTCATGAGGATGGGTGTAGTCACATAATACGGCAGGTTAGCTACGACACTAACCCGGTCCCTCCCCGTGAAATCCTCAGCGAACAGCTCCTGCAGATTCACCTTCAGCACATCGTCATTACGGATCTTTACATGGGGATATGGCGACAGGACATCCCTAAGAATCGGGATCAGCCTGCGGTCAATCTCTACCGCAGTGACGGCCCCGGCCGTCAACGCCAGCCGTTCCGTCAGTGCTCCGATCCCCGGCCCAATCTCAAGCGCACCGGCTGTGCTGTCCAGACCGGCGGCATCCACAATTTTGTCCAGAATATTCTGATCGATCAGAAAGTTCTGGCCCAGGCTTTTTTTGAAGGAGAATCCGTAACGCTGAATTATCGCTTTGGTTCTTGTTGGGGACGAGATATTCTCGATACCGCTCATGAAGTAATGCCTCCCTGATCAATTTGGGCGAGGGCCTGCGCGAATTCTTCGCGGGTAATGCCGAACATCGCCAGACGTTTGTACAGTTGCTTGCCATTGCAATAACCGATACCGAGCAGATTGCCAAGCTGCATTCTGCGCTCAGCCGCCCGGGGATGCACCATCAGCCCTGCGGCCATAAGCTCATCCAGCCCAATGATGGGCGGCGCCCCCTCGAAGGAGGTATGTACATGCTCCAGCGCATGGCGGATAGCCTCAGGCGAAGCATTCTCTATTCCGATATCTCCTTTGCGGGTTGCATCCTTCTCCGGGATGAAGGCATGCTTGCAGCCCGGCACCTTGGCCGCGACGATTTTGCGGATTCGCTCTCCGGCATGATCCGGGTCGGTAAGAATGATTACACCCCGGCGCTCCATGGCCAGCTTGATCTTGGCAATGACCCTGTTATCCACTGCCGAACCCCCGGTTTCAATCGTATCGGCCTCAACCGCCCGCTTAACGGCAACGGTATCACTTTTCCCTTCAACCACAATTAGCTCTTTAATCATAAATATTTTTACTCCTTACTCCAGAACGCAAAAAGAAGAGGATTCGCTCCCCTTCTTTTTGGCTAAAGAATGTATAAGTGATGAGCGGCAGCTCTCTAAAATTTCGTAAGTGCTTCCCTCACTATATCGTATTAACCGCTAATTTGCAAAAGACTTTACGTTTAGTTCAGCTCCGGCTTCACAGGTCCGATCACATAGAGTGTGCGCGACTTGCGGCCGAAATTACGGGCATGGCTCAGTGAATCGTAATAGACATCCACCTTGTTGCCTTTGATGGCACCGCCGGTATCCTCTGCTCGGCGAAACCCTAATCCTTCAATGTACACCCACCAGCCAATCGGTATAACACTAGGATCTACAGCTATAGTGCGGCCTTCCGTTACGCGTGTGCCGGAGGCAGTACGTGTTCCAATACCCGGTTCCTGAGACGAATACGCAGTCATGGATACGTTTTTGATCATTCTTTTGTACTCGAAATCCACACCAGCCTTACTGGTAACATTGCTGGCCTTTGCGCTGGCTTTAGATGACTTGGAGGTTGTTACAGGTATGGAAACTTTGGCAGTAACTACGACGGGCTTAGGAAGCGGCTTGGTTCCAATGGCAATGATTTTGTCCTTGGTAACCGTCTGTACTTCCTTGCCGATCATGCGCATGGATGCCAGCTCGCCATCTTGATAGATCTTCTCGATGTGCTGGACCATTACGCCAGGCTTACCTGCCTGTGCCACTCTTACGGTTCCCTTGGTCAATGAGGGGTCTGCTGTCTTAATGACCCGGAAAGGCAAATTAGTTGTCCGTTGAACCACATGCTTTTTAATCCGGACAATTTTGATTTCCATGTCTGCAGATACTGCGGTTTCTAGCGAAGGGTAAATCTTGTCTAAGCCTTCCAGGCTGTAGCCCAGCTTGTCGATGGCCTGACCAATGGTATCCTCGGTCGTAAATAACGTCTCGGTCTTTCCGTCTACGGTAAGAGCGAACTTCTGCGCAGTGTTAATCACGATACGGTCGCCGTCTTTTATTTCATCACTAAGGCCAATAGATAATTCATCATGCGCCTGCAGCGAAATCTGTTCCTTAGCCAGCACATCACTGAACAGCGTTTCCCGCGTCTCCAGTGTCTGTACCTGTCCGTCTATTACTAGGGTAATTTCTTTTTTGCTCTGACCGTGTACGTACAGCAGTATTAACAGTGCGATAACAATCGATGCCACACCGGCAAGTAAAACTACGCGGGGATTCACTTGCTTCAACCGTAATGCGAAAGACCTGCTGGATGATTGCGAATCATGGGATACCTCTGGTTGGAATACGCCCACTCTCTCCATCCTCCTTACATAGCCCCGTCGTCCAAGTTAGTTCAAGGTGACTGTATCACTTCTGACGAAACTAGGTTTGAGTTTGCAACAGGATACGCCCGCACTTGCTTCAGCGTTTCCTGCTCATGGATCGCCTGCTCGGCATAGTTACTCCGGAGATCTGTTATATAACAGTATGCCGGGAGCATTCTCATTATTCAAAACAAAAGAAGCCTAAAAAGAGCTCATAGAGGACTCTTTCGTGGCTTCCCGGTGTCGAATACGTCGGAATGCTTATGCACGAGGTTTCCTCTCTTACTTGCGCTTACGGGGTTAGCTGTCGGGTTCGGACATAAGAGAGACGCCCTATCTCAGGTCACCCGCTCACGGCGGTTGCCCTCAAATTCACCCCAAAGACCACGTAAAGAAATCAAATAATGCCTGCGGCAATTCTGTGCCAGTACTCTTGTACGTTCATGCGGCAGCGCATTATTGGTTCCCCCGTTCTCCATACGGAGACTCAGCGAGACGATCCATGAAATTAGTGACTGTCACAGTTACAACAGCTCACTGCACTGAAAAGATGATATCCTGTTTTGATACATGTTGTAAAGGACGATTCAACCACGTTTACGTAAAAAAATGATTAAAATATTGTAATAATCGGCCGTTTTTCCGTCATAAAAGTTTAATATATCCGCTATACTTCATTTTTCGCCGCTTTTACTCCTGTTTTCAGAGTATCCCAAATCGTTCCAGTGCGTTCGCATACGTAATTTCCGCCAATTCCTGTAATTCAATCCCTTTTATTGCCGCGGCCGCCTCCGCTACCAGCCTCACATGAGCGGTCTCATTTCGCTTGCCCCGGAAGGGGTGCGGAGTCAGATATGGGGAGTCAGTTTCGATCAGCAGCCGGTCCAGCGGAGTCTGGGCAAGCACCTCTTTGGGCACCCGGGCATTCTTGAACGTAATCGGTCCTCCAAAAGAAAGATGGAAGCCCAAATCAAGACACATCTTGGCACTTTCCCAGCTCCCGGAGAAGGAGTGCATTACGCCGCCAACCTCGCCCGCCTTCTCCTCACGGAGTATGCGGATCACATCTTCATGAGCATCACGGTTATGAATACAGATCGGCATCTTCAGCTCTCGGGCCAGCCCGATCTGCTTGCGGAATACTTCATGCTGCACATCCTTAGGAGAGGTATCCCAGTAGTAATCAAGTCCAATCTCGCCGATGGCAACCACCTTGGGATGAGCGCATAAGGAGGCGATCCATTCCAGGTCTCCGTCCTTCATCGTGATGGCATCCTGGGGATGCCAGCCAACGGCTGCATAAATATAATCATATTTCTCGGCAAGCTGCATGGTAGTCGGTATCGTATCCCGGTTAAAACCGATGTTGATCATCTTGCTGACGCCGGCTTCCAGCGCCCTGGCAATGACCTCTTCGCGGTCTTCGTCGAATTGTGGAGCATCCAGATGGGTATGGGTGTCGAATAACTGCATTACATTACATCCTTTCGGCCTGTTATTGTATCTATAATTCCAAGCTTGATCTGCTTATTTGGCAAAAATCTCTGCGATGGACGGCGGCAGCTGTGGAAGGGCTTTCTGCAGTCTGTCCTGCGGAAAATACAGATGGTATCTGCCGCGGTGAATACCACTGATAGAGCGAACAATATCCGAGACCTCGGAGATTTCCCTCAGCCGGTCATGCTTGTCCAGAAGCAGGATCTGCTTGCTGTCAAAGCCGTCTCCCGGACGGAACACATCATAGGGAAGATCGGTGGGATAATCAATTTCCAGATCATAATCGGGCCGGAGTCCCGCACCGGCGAAGCTGCGGCGAATTTCGTCAATCGTGTCAGAATCCAAATGCTCCATCTCCACATATTTATACAGTTTACGATGGATAAACCGGCTGCACAAGTCGCTCAGAATGTCATCCTCCTCCAGCGTCCACTGCATGAAGGCAGTCTGCATCAAGGCTTCATCCAGCAGCAGGTACTGCCCTACCGTTACCTCTCCGCTGAACAGATCACTTAAGGGCTCGATCATGAAGCGGAAGGCATGCTGCTGCTGCACCAGCTCCTTGGCCCGGCGGAGAATCTGCCTGAGAATAATCTCAGAGCTGCGGGTTACCGGGTGGAAATAGACCTGCCAGTACATCTGGTAGCGTGACATCAGGTAATCCTCAATCGCATGCATCCCCGATTCCTTCACAACCACCCGGCCGTCATAAGGACGCAGCATCCGCAGAATCCGGTCGATGTCGATGGTTCCATAATTCACCCCAGTATAATATGCATCCCGGAGCAGATAATCCATCCGGTCAGCATCCAGCGGTCCCGACACCAAATTGACAACAATTTCATGCTCATAGGTTTTGGAGATGACCGAGGCTACTTTACCGGGGAAATCTTCAGCCACATCACGCAGAATAGCCGTAATCTCTGTATCCTCCAGAATGATACGGCAGGTCCAGTCTTCATGATCCATTTCGAAAGCTTCTTCTATAGAATGGGAGAATGGGCCATGCCCCAAATCATGCAGCAGTGCCGCACACAGGGTAAGCAGTCTCTCCTCCGGCATCCAGTCCTTATAGCCGCTCCGTTCAAACTGGGAAATAATCCTCCGCGTAATCTCATATACCCCCAGAGAATGGGAGAACCGGCTGTGTTCCGCCCCGTGAAAGGTCAAATAGGAGGTGCCCAGCTGCCGGATGCGCCGCAGACGCTGAAATTCCCTAGTGTTGATCAATCTCCAGATAATAGTATCCTGTACGTGGATGTAGTTGTGAACCGGGTCCTTAAATACCTTCTCTTCTGACAGCGGTTGCTTCATGAAATCATCTCCTTTTCTTGTTTTATATAATATATTGTCGCTATTTGTCGAATATTAGCGATTCATATACTGCCAAATCGACAAACATCTTCATAAGCTTTTTAAGAGTGATTTGCCCGATCAAACGCGGAATAAATGTGGTCTCAAAAGATTTCTTAAAATTAGCCTGAAAAAAGGTTGACTGTTTTGGGAATGGTTGGTATTATAAATATCATAAAACAGTGAAGAATGTCGAATAATGACGCTTTTGAACATTGAGAGGAGCAACGATTGTAATGATGAAATCAACAGGAATTGTACGTAAGGTAGATGAGCTTGGACGGGTCGTTATTCCAATTGAATTGCGTCGCACCCTGGGCATTGGAGAAAAAGATGCGCTCGAAATTTACGTGGACGGTGAGCGGATCATGCTTAAGAAATACGAGCCTGCTTGCATTTTCTGCGGCAATGCTGAGAATGTAACTTACTTCAAAGGTAAAATTGTTTGTCATGAATGCATTTCGGCTATCCCTACCCCTGTGACAAACTAAAATAAATAGGGTATAATAGGAACTAATCCAATTGTTAATTCTAACCTTTTTATATCTCCTTGGCCTCCCGTTCGCGCGGGAGGTATTTTTTTGCGCTATTTTCGGGGACTTTCCCCGGATGCCCCTTTTTCCTACCTTGTCTGCTTCCTAAACCTCACATCTACTTCTTAAACCTCTGATTCTTACCCTCCCTACAGGGAGGGCCCCAAGGGCCCCGGCCCTCTGGACACCCGGAAGCTTGGCGGATCTCTGCAGCGGACGCGGAAGGAAGCGGGGTTCGGCGGTGGACCGGCCCTTTTCGGACTCCCTGCGGTGATCCCTCAGGCCTTGCCATGTGAAGGGTTTCGCCATAGTCAGGTGCCTATGACGGCTGCGC
Organism: Paenibacillus sp. FSL H3-0333; assembly: GCF_038002805.1. Classification (NCBI taxonomy): domain Bacteria; kingdom Bacillati; phylum Bacillota; class Bacilli; order Caryophanales; family Paenibacillaceae; genus Paenibacillus; species Paenibacillus sp. FSL H3-0333. The sequence continues at coordinate 531,940 of NZ_JBBODG010000001.1, forward strand.
CGGGTGCTCCCGTGCCATGGATGAGCAGATCGCTCTCCCTGCGGGATACGCTTACCTGTAGAGTCACTAGCGGCTTTGGTGCTGGAGGGTTACTGGCTTTTCCTATACATATAAATGTATAAACTACAACTATAACTAATAAAAGGAATAATACAATCCATATAAGTGTATGAAATACATTTATTTCATTGGGTGCTCAGATGATTAAACCCATTTTTAGGTTTTTACTGGAATTCGAATAACTTCAGCACAACAGTGTTCTAACTCCGCTCCAGGAGTTCATTATAAATATCGCGCTTGGACAAGCCGCGGTCAGACGCTGCCTTTTTCATCGCATCCTTACGTGTTAAACCTGAAGCCTCATAGTGGGCTACATGCTCCCCGGTACTAAGCTGACGCCACCAGGAAGACTCGGCCAGCTCGGCCTCCTCCTTGCTCTCTCCCTCAAGCACAATTACGTATTCGCCAAGCGGGGGATGCTCCTCCAGCCAGGCCAGGCACTCCTCAATCGATCCGCGCAGGAACTCCTCATACCGCTTGGTCAGTTCACGGGCCAGTGTGATCCGGCGGTTGCCGAAGGCCTCCTGCAAATGAACAAGTGTCTTGGCAACTCGGTGCGGCGACTCATAGAAGAGCAGTGTCCCTTGGGCAGAGCGCAGAGGTGCCAGAACGGCCCTTATGTCCTTGCGCTCTCTAGGCAGGAAGCCGACGAACGTGAAGCTGGCGGTAGGCAGCCCTGAGGCAATCAAAGCCGACAAGGCGGCATTCGCTCCAGGCACCGGAATCACCGGAATCTGATGGCTGACAGCCAGAGCTACCAGATCGGCACCAGGGTCGGATATCGCCGGCAGACCGGCATCGCTGACGAGTGCCAGATTTTTACCTTCTATTATATAGCGTAGCAGCTCCGGTCCACTGGCGGCCTTGTTATGCTCATGGTAACTGAACAGCATGGACGGTGTAATTTCAAAATGGCTCAGCAGCTTACGCGTCTGCCTCGTATCCTCAGCAGCGATAATATCGCATTCCTTCAGCGTGCGTACTGCCCGGTAAGTCATATCCTCCAGATTGCCGATCGGCGTAGCCACCAGATACAGGCATCCGCATCCTTCGGGCTTCGCTCCGTCATGGTTATTTTGAAAGCTGCTTTGGCATTGTATGGTCATTGGCTCGTATCCTCTTTGTTTCCGTAATAAATATCCATAATCTCGGGGCAATATTGATTGTCCTCATTATATACGATTAAAGGCGGTTGTAAACGCACCTCCGGCTTCCCGTCACGCGCGGCCTCGATCAGAACCATATTCGCTTCCAGATGGGCGCGGGGATGTACAAAGCGGATCAGCTTCGGTTCCAGCCGGTGCTTCCGCATCAGACTGATAATATCCACGAGGCGCTGCGGCTTATGCACCATGCTGACTTTGCCTCCGGTACGGACCAGCCGGACACAGGCCTGAATGACCTCCTCCAGGGTACAACCGATTTCATGGCGGGCCATCGCCTGATGGGAATTCAGCTTCAGATCGCTCCCGTTCAGCGGCATATAAGGGGGATTCACCGTGATCGCATCGTATACGCCATAGCCCGCTGTAAGATGAAGCTCCCGCAAATCGCCCTCATGAATCTGTACCCGCTCCTCCAGACCGTTAAGCGATACACTGCGCCGGGCCATGTCTGCCAGACGGGGCTGAATCTCGATTCCTTCAATAGAAGCCTTCGTCCGTGTAGTCAGGAGCATAGGAATTACTCCGTTACCCGTACACAGGTCAAGCACCCGTCCGCGCGGCGGTACACTGGCGAACCGTGCCAGCAGTACGGCATCCATCGAGAAGCTGAACACTTCGTCACTCTGGATAATTCTCAGATCATGGGTGAGCAGGTCATCGACCCGTTCAGCTTCATGTAAGGGTACAGGTGTATTGTTCATTGAATGGGTCATTGTAATGTAATCTCCTAAAAGTTTTTGTTGAGCGTATGCTTCGGAAGAATAGCCTTACATTCAAAAAAACCGTAGGCGACAATCTCCTACGGCTGGATATCCTCATTTATTAAGAAAAGAAAGGCAGAACAGACAATCGCCTTCCGTCCGCAAATGCCCAAAGTAGACATTGCAGATGTGGAAGCCTTCGTGATACAGCCGGGCCAGATTATCATAGCCTTCCCCGACAACCTCCTCTTTCCCTTCGGCAGCAAGTATAGCCTCCGCCTCCGCAGACAGTGCGGCCTTATCTACAGGCGCTTCCCTTTTCAATATGATACGAAGTTGCTCGTTCTCCAGACTCAGCTTCTGATTCGCTTCCATCAGCTCTTTGACCGTCTGCTTCCAATCGCCCAGAGTGGTGCGCATTTCATCCATCTGCGCTTCCATCTCCTGCATGTGTGCAAATATATTTTTCTTCTCCAAGTTTCCACCCCGAAAGTAACCTTATAATGGTTTACTTGACGACAACATCATCCATTGGAAGTTCTTTAACTTTGCCCACTTCAAACAGCTGCACATGAACCGTGCGGCTGCCGGCATTGATACCGACTACCTTGCCGTCACCCAGTGAAGTAACGACCATTTTGCCTACAGCCGGCATTTCTTCCTTCGTGCTCTCATAATTATCATGCTCAAACTTCAGACAACACATCAGCCGTCCGCATAATCCCGAGATCTTGGTCGGGTTAAGCGACAAATTCTGATCCTTCGCCATCTTGATGGACACCGGCTCGAAATCACCAAGCCAGGAGGAGCAGCAGAGCACCCGTCCGCATGGGCCTAATCCGCCCAGCATCTTGGCTTCATCCCGCACACCAATCTGCCGGAGCTCAATGCGGGTACGGAAAATACTGGCCAGGTCCTTCACCAGCTCGCGGAAATCCACGCGGCCCTCGGCCGTAAAGTAGAAAATAATCTTGTTGCGGTCAAACGTAAACTCCACATCCACCAGCTTCATTTTGAGGCCATGATCGCGGATTTTATTTAAACAGGTGGTAAAAGCATCCTTCGCTGCACCCTTGTTCTCTTCCACCACGCGCGCGTCGGTTTCACCGGCAATGCGCATGACTTTCTTGAGCGGCAGTACAACGTCAGCTTCCTGCACCTCTTTTTTGCCAACGACAACCTTACCGTATTCGACCCCTCTTGCAGTCTCGACAATCACGCATTGATCGCGTTCAATCGGGAAATCAAGCGGATCGAAATAATATATTTTACCCGCTTTTTTGAAGCGGACACCTACTACGCTGTACAAAAATTAACCCCCTTGTTTGACGGTAAAGGAACCCTTAAGCAAGACTGCTTCCCTGATGATCCATGCTTGTCCTTCCTCGTCCGCTATACCCGGTCTTTCCAGGTGCTGAGGATTATATCCCGGAGGATCTATTATAAATAACCCGAGCCTCTAGCTTTCCAGCCGGATTAAAAACTGCTCCAGACACAGCTGGGCATTGGCATTGGAACGCAGCTTCCGCTTGCTCTCCGCCGCATATTCCATATAAGCCACCCACTGCTGCGTACTCCTCTGACGGGCAGCCCTCGAAATAAAGTCTAACTGATCTATGAAAACGATACTTTCGTGCTTTCGGTACAGGAAGTAGAGCATATCTTTGAACCATAAGTGGAACATGCTGAATAGAGTGTCCAAATGTTCACCAAGTCCGGTCTTGAACAGCTTCGAACCCGCGGTTGCTACCGCAGTGCTGCCCTTGCCCAGAGACTCCTTCGCTAATTGTAACACTAGATTTCTCATTTCTGCAAACCAATTCTGTGCCAAAAGTTCCCTGCAGCCGTCAAGACCGGCAGTCAGCGACACCGCGCACCGTGCCAGCGGCACCGGAACCCCTTCACCGGACAGCGCCTGAAGCATAATATCCGGATGGAGCGGGCTAAACGGAATGCGCTGGGTTCTGGACTGGATCGTCGGGAGCAGGGAACTGCTGTTATCGGAGATCAGAATGCCTACCGCAGGGGCCGGCGGCTCCTCCAGGAATTTCAGCAGACTATTCGCGGCTTGCACCGTCATTTTGTCCGCTCCTTCTATAATATAAACCTTCGGGTTAATTCCTTCCGAGCGGTAGGAAAAAACACGCTGAAGTTCACGAATCTGATCGATCTTAATGCTCGCCCCATCGGGGCGCAGCAGCGTTAAATCAGGATGATTGCCATGCTCCACCTTGCGGCATTCCAGGCACTCTCCGCAGGCATCATCTTTGCTGGCGGTACAAAATATCGCCTGGGCGAACGTCAAAGCCATCTTCACCTGCCCGCTGCCTGCCGGACCCGTGAACAGATAGGCATGGCTGACAGCATCCTTGCGTAAGGCATTCTGAAGCAGCCGCTTGGCGTCCTCCTGGCCTAATAGTTCATGAAAAGACATATATTCCTCCAAGTTGTCAGAAAGAAAGGTTAATCAGCAGCCCGCGGATCTCTCCAACCCGTCCCAGGAGATCAATCCGGCCCTGCTCGCTGTCCAGCAGATCATCCGCCATATTCAGCAGAGCGGCATCAACCTCTTCGAGCAGCTTATAGCGTTTGCCGCGGCCCCGCCGGTCCCAGCCTTTGGTGTCCTTCAGGATCACTCCGCGGCGGGCCGTCTCCTCCAGAAACCGTTTGATCAGGTTCCGGTAGATAGATAGCTCGCGCACAGTCATGGATTTGGAGAGCCGGTCGCCTTGCAGCTGGATATCTTTGATCTGACGGTTCAACTCATCTATAGTTTTCTGCTGGCTTTGCTGTTGAAATACATCGTTGAAGTTTTTTTGCTGGACCGGGCGCCTCTCAGCCTCCGTGGTCAGCATTTCGCTTTTTAAGGGCCTGTAGCCCGGGTTGATCTTCATTATGCTCAATAATGCTCGAAACGATCGACGGGAAGTACGAATACGGTAGCTCCGCCCACCTGCACTTCAACAGGAAGCGGCAAATAGGAATCTGTCGTGCCGCTCATCGGCGTGACCGGAGTGACCAGTTGCTCGCGTACTTTGCAGCTGTTACGGATTACACTGAGTACAGCGTCTACCTGAATATCATCTACCCCAATCAAAAAGGTAGTGTTACCCGCACGGAGAAATCCGCCTGTACTGGCCAGCTTGGTGGCACGGAAGTTCGCCTTCACCAGTTCACTGGATAGCCGGTTGCTGTCTTTATCCTGGATAATTGCAATGATCAAATTCATCTTCGTATCCCCTCCTAATTAGTTATGTTCACAGGCTTTCCGCACAACATCGATTCAATCTGCGGAGAAGCCCTGTTCAATCATTATACCTCTATTGTTTATTTGACAAAACACCTTAGAAATCCTTTAATATCCTGTCCTTCAGTACACGTACTATATCCTGCTCCACCATATGGATGGGACGACCCGCATCAAGCACCACAATCCGTTGCGGATCAGAGCTGGTTACCAGTTCATAGCCCGCCCGCACCTTCTGATGAAACTCCAGGCTCTCCAGATCCAGCCGGTTCACTTCCCGGTTCTGATTGGCCGCTATCCGGGACAGGCCCACCTCAGGATCTACATCCAGGTAAAAGGTAAGATCAGGCATTCTCCCGCCAGTCGCAAACCGGTTAATCCCCCTCACCTCTTCGATGCCCAGCCCTCTGGCGTACCCTTGATAGACCAGACTGCTGTCTACAAAACGGTCGCAGAGCACGGTAATTCCCTCCTGCAAGGCAGGCTCGACCACCTCCGCCAGATGCTGGCTTCTTGCCGCCGCATACAGGAGTGCCTCTGTCCGGGCATCCATAGCCGTATGCGCCGGGTCGAGGATAATAGAGCGGATCTTCTCGGCAATCTCAATCCCTCCCGGTTCGCGGGTGATTAAATAGGGCATGGAATGGTTCTGCAGATAAGCTGCCACCCTGCCGAGTACGGTTGTTTTGCCGGAGCCGTCGCCTCCCTCCAGTGTAATGAAGAATCCTTCTCGCTTCACTTATGCTTCTCCGCCCTTCTGAATGTTGTATACCATAATATGCTGTAAGGCCGGATCAGCACAGGCCTGAAATTTCGCCCCGCCTATTCTCAGACGGATCAGCCTGTCACAGACAGACGCTGTAATGCTCTCTCCGGGATATAAGAGCGGGATGCCTGGAGGATAGGGAATAACCATCTCCGCCGCAATCCTGCCCGCGCTTGCCTCAAGCTCTACACTCTCTGTCTCCCCGGCAGCCACCGGCCGGATAGAGAACGCGACCGGAGCCGATACTGCCGGAATGTCGAAATTGTTCCACGTGGAAATATGACCGGAGAAGGTTAATTCCCCTTCTCTGCTATTATATGACGCTGCCTGGGCTGCGGTCCGTGCGCTGGAGAAGGATTCTCCGCCTTGGGGAGCGGGAGCTGCGGCAGTGTCTGAGTAAGTAGACTGGCTGGGTCCATCGGTAAGATCTAGACCAGCGACAGGATCAAGGCCAGCGGTAGGTTCAAGGTCTGAGGAAGCTGCGCTCCCGCCTGTCTGCTGCGCTGCCAAGGAGGTCTGCGCTGCAATGTCCTGCAGCGCTGTCAGCAGCTCCGCTGCCTCTTCAGCCTTCGAGCCGAGGCTGAAGGCCAGGACCACGTGCCGGTCGTCGCTCATCTCCGGCACGATTCCCCTCTCTTCGAGCCTGCGCTGCAGCTCGAAGCCCCCCAGGACCCCCGCGGCGTCATAAATGACCGCCTTGAAGGGGTCCTGGGTCACGTACGCCGCCCCGCGCAGCGGCGGCTTCACTCCTGCGGCGCCGGCCTCGCCGCAGACAGGCTGCTGCGGCTGCGCCGGCTGCAGCAGCCTGAAGCGCGGCAGCGCCGCCAGGCCGCGCCGCAGGACATCCACGGCGGCGAGCCCCGCCGTGAAGGCACCGGCGCCCTGGCTGTGCAGCAGGCGCCGGGCCAAATCGAGCGAAGCCATCACGGGGTAGGATGGGCTGGAGCTCTGCACCATGGCCAGGCGCTGCCGCAGCAGCGCGCGGTCAAGCCATGGCCCTTGCACATGCAGCATGGCGCCCATCGTCAGCGCCGTCAGCATCTTATGCGTGGACTGCACCACGCCGTCCGCGCCCTGGGCAAGCGCCCCCGCCGGAAGCGCGGGGTGCTGCCCGTAATGCGCCCCGTGCGCCTCATCCACCAGCAGCGGCACGCAGCAAGCGTGACAGGCCTGCGCGAGGGGCGCTAGGTCACTGCCCATGCCGTAGTAATTCGGCATGGTGACTAGGACCCCGGCAGCCTCCGGGTATGCGGCCAGCGCCGCCTGCACCGTCTCAGCAGACGGAGCCACCGCAAGGCCGCTGCCCGGGTCGATCTGCGGCTCTAGGAAGACTGCACGCGCTCCCGCCAGCATCAGTCCATGGATCACGGACTTGTGGACGTTGCGCTGCAGAATAAGCAAACTTCCGGGCTCAGAACAGACCGTCAGGATCAGAGCCAGATTACCCGCGGTGCTTCCGCACACCAGCATATAACTCTCCTCCGCGCCGTAACAATCGGCTGCCAGCTCCTGTGCTTCCCTTATTACCCCTTCCGGATGATGAAGGTCATCCGTTCCCGTAATCTCCGTCACATCGTAACGCATCACTTCCGTGAGATACCCCGCACTCTCTGCACTGACAGTACTCCGGTAAGCCTCCCCGTTCTTGTGACCCGGCACATGATAAGATATATTACCCTTATGTCTATATTGTTCCAGCATTTCGTATACAGGTGCCCTGCCAGGCTGTAGCTTGTCCATAGATTCTTCCTCCCCTGGGGGTTACCTTCTATTTTAACGCAAATGCACCCAAACGCCTATCACTTCCGCAAAGGATTGCACGCAATAAAACGGCTCCCCTCACCCGGTCAGGGCGGAGAAGCCGTTAAGAGGAACCTTGTATTTGCAGCCAACGCGACACAGATTCACCGCCCGCTCTTTATATGTTGCTTGTTACAGGTCCTGCAATTCGTACACTAAGCATGCATACGCAGATTGATCTTCTTCATCCGGTTAATGAAAAAGTTGTACTTCACATCCTCAGCCTCCGTACGCACCATCTCACTCTCACAGTCCTCACAGATGAAGTGCGAGACAATCACAATGCCTTCTTCCTTTTCTTGCCCACAGATAATGCAGGCCTGCCCGGTTTGCTGTTCCATTTTCATCCCACCTTGACTCTTTTAAGAACAGTATGGTACACCTTCTATCATTTTAAACCTTTTCATAGTTTTTTCCTAATCCTTCATAGCCTAAAATATATATATTCGCCCGCTGCCCATTCGGTGAATCTGAGCCCGTTGTTTAATAAAACGCAGGAGCAGGCCGATAATAATAACAAGAGAACTTGCGAGGAGGTCCGAATTCCAGGTATGGAACCAAACACCAAAGGTGCCGCTACATTCTATCAATACAAGCTTATCAAAAAAATTACTATTACAGCATTCCTGCTGCGGGTCTATATCACCCTGCCCTTTATATGCCTTGTGCTCGAAAGTGTCTTTCTCTCCTGGCTTAGTGTTCTGTTCATGATTATAGCCGGACCTGTCATGCTGTGGATTCAGTATGTCATCTCACGCTCTGTGCTGCTGATTAGCGGACACCCTATCGCCAAGCGCTGGAGATTATCCCTGCGCCTGCCCTGGCCCGGTTACATGCCCGATCAATATATCAATTACGGCATCTTCCGTACCGTACAGCTGCATAACCTCTGGATCGGTCTTTGTATAGCCGCACTCTTCATCGTCTGGGCTCCGCCAGCCTTCACGGTTTCGCTTGCGGTATGCCACCTGTGGCTGCTGCTACCCCGTCTGTATGCGCTGCTGCGGTTAACAAGTGTAGGCAAAGACGGGATGCTCAAGTTCAATGCGGCAGACGCCTCTTATTACGCCCAGTAATCCCAACCAGATATACATAGCGCTGTATTTAAGCGGCCAAGCATGCACGCAAAATAAGGGGCTGTCCCAAAAGTAGATACTCTACTGGTGGGGAAAAATCCCATGCCTTCTTAAAAGATTAATTTGTAAGAAAGGGAGCGATTCTCCGTTATTGGAGGATCGCTCCCTTGCGTTTCTGGTCATTCGCTGCTTGCTTCAGCAGGTTGTGAGCAAGCGAAAGCCAACCGACCTCTAGCGTCACTTTTTCCATGCCGCGAAGCAGAAAGCGCCGGAAGCCCCGGTTATTCTTTAATTGTCCAAATACACTTTCCGGCTCCGTCATTCGACGTACGGCCAATAGATAGCCTTCCTCGCTTTGGAGGATTTCTTTCGCCTGTTTCTGGTATCTAAGCCGCTCCAAACTGACTGCGATTTCCCGGTTTCCGCTTCCCTTCGTGCAGTTTTCTTTTAACGGACAACCTCCGCAGCTTTGACTTTGGTAATGACGCTTCTTAATTTCGTATCCACTCTCTGTGGTTTCCTTGCTCTCTCGTTGGAAATACAGCGGGTGTCCAGCTAAACACGTCCAGCGATCCTCGGATCCGTCGTAGGTCCAGTTCTCGATTTTTCCGACCTGGGCTTTCCAGGCTTTGCTCTTTTCTTTGTGGTAGGTGCTGTATTTCACGACGGCCTGTAGCTCGCTCTTTTCCAGATAGGCGTAGTTTTCTTCACTTCCATAGCCGGCATCTGCAATGACCGTCTTTGGAAGTTTCCCGAGGAATTGCTTTGTTTTTTCCAGATGTGGTTCTAAACAGCGGGTGTCACCCGGTCTTTGATGGAGACTGTAGGTTAAAATAAATTGGTTTTCGGTCCCGATCTGTAGATTGTAACCTGGCTTCAGTTGGCCATTTCGCATGTGATCTTCTTTCATCCGCATAAACGTTGCCTCGGGATCGGTCTTGCTGAAACTGTTCCGGTCCCCAAGCAGCTTTTGATATTGTTCGTACTTCTGCAGTCGAGGGAGCAAATCCTTACGCAACGACCGAACCGTCTTGTTTAGGGGCTTGTCTTTCGGTTTTTCGGCAAGCTGAGCTTCAAGCTTTTGCACGGCTTGTTCGAGTTTCTCACTGTCCATTTCCGAACCCGTGCTGAGTTCAGCCAGATCTTTGCCCTGATTCTCTTGTTCTTCCTGCTCTTCGGCTGCTTCAATGTCAGCGAATAGGGCCTGCACCTTATCTTGCAGTTTCGCTTTGTGTTTGCTGACCGCTTTGCTCCAGACAAAGGTGTAGCGATTGGCATTCGCCTCGATCTTAGTTCCGTCCACAAAATAATGCTCCAGAGACACGTATTTTTCGTCAGCCAGAAACTGAAGCACGGCGGTAAATACCGTTTCGAGGACATTTCTCATCCGCTGGGAACGGAAGCGATTCAGCGTGCGGAAGTCGGGTCGCTGCCGTCCGGCCAGCCACATGAAGGGAATGTTCTCCCGGACCGCTTTGGCGATTTGGCGAGACGAATAGATTCGCTGAGTGTAAGCGTAGATGATGACTTTGGTGAGCATTTTAGGATGGTAGCTGTCACGGCCGCCGCCGGGATAGGCCGCGTCAAAAATGGCGTTGTCCAGCCGATTGACGGCGGCATTCACGACGCGAACGAGGTGATTTCCCGGGATATCTTCTTCCAGATCCATTGGCAAGCAAAGTTGGTCCATGGTATATTGAATGTACAAAGAAACCTCTCCTTTGAAATGGTTGTGTGGTAACTCCATTTTAACAAAAGAGAGGTTTCTTTTTGTGATTTTAGAAAGATTTGAAGAAACTTTTCCCACTTAAACAGCGGAGAGGACGGAACGATTGTGTAAAAGCGGCAGCGGTCGCCTTGGTCTCCGGATTTTCACCGCTAAGGGGAATGAAAAAAATCTGGAGACCACAGCGATTGGAACAACGGTCCGTTCGCGCAGCGTCCACCCAAGTGCTCACGTTGATCCGACTACAAAATAAAGAGCTATCCCAAGCAGCCATTTCATGGCTTTTGGGACAGCCCCCTTTAGCGTAGGTGATGACTCAGGTACTTTGCGGGGACCCCAAAACATATAAATTCTTATCTTTCAAAAAAATCGCCATCCATAACCGGACGGCGATTTTTTATCTGTTCTTCAAGCCTTTGGTCGTGACCTTCTTTTCCTTCGGAATCATCACGATGAAATAGTCATCATGCACGGTCAGATGTACAATAAGTCCTTCTTTCTGAAAAACACGGGAGCTCCCGGAATCGTCTGCTTTCTGTTCCTGCTCTTCCCAGCCCCAAGCTTTAATGGCTGCAAGATAAGGCTCCGGCACGCCTTTCTTCTCCTTCAACCCCGGCAAGGAGTACCGTACATAGTCCATGGCTACGTTTGTAGTTGTTCTGTCGGGGGAGCTTGCCTCTTTGGGAACGGGGAAGTCTTCCTCATTAAGTGCACCGTTAAAAGTATCCCAAGCCGGCTCCTTCGTTCCGCAACCCGCCAGCATTACTCCGACTATACAAAGAATAACTAATATCCACAAAGGTTGAGTTCGCTTCATACCTTAAATCCTCCTTACCTCTACCATGCATCTAAAGACGCAAGAAAATTCCAAGATAGAATTTATACGTAGTTCATTCGTATTAAGGCTTTTGCTTATTTATTGCACTTTTCCATTATACTTGGAACCATCGCCTCGTCGGTAACAAAAATGTCACTCGTTTGTAAGCGTTTTTATATTAAAATACCGCACCCCTTCCCGCTTTTTATATATGCGGGTATACAAAAAAGCCATTGTCGACAATTCGACAATGGCTCATGTGTGCTTGGCAACGTCCTACTCTCCCAGGACCCTTCGGTCCAAGTACCATCGGCGCTGGAGGGCTTAACGGTCGTGTTCGGGATGGGTACGTGTGGAACCCCTCCGCTATCGCCACCAAACGGGCATTTACAGCGTAAATGCTTCAGGAATTTGATTCCTGAAAACTGAATCCGAAACGAATCTGCGTGTTAAAAGTTTGGATAAGCCCTCGACCGATTAGTATTGGTCAGCTCCATGCATTGCTGCACTTCCACCTCCAACCTATCTACCTCGTCGTCTTCAAGGGGTCTTACATGTTGGGAAATCTCATCTTGAGGGGGGCTTCACGCTTAGATGCTTTCAGCGCTTATCCCGTCCGTACGTAGCTACTCAGCCATGCTCCTGGCGGAACAACTGATGCACCAGCGGTACGTCCATCCCGGTCCTCTCGTACTAAGGACAGCTCCTCTCAAATTTCCTGCGCCCACGACAGATAGGGACCGAACTGTCTCACGACGTTCTGAACCCAGCTCGCGTACCGCTTTAATGGGCGAACAGCCCAACCCTTGGGACCTACTTCAGCCCCAGGATGCGATGAGCCGACATCGAGGTGCCAAACCTCCCCGTCGATGTGGACTCTTGGGGGAGATAAGCCTGTTATCCCCAGGGTAGCTTTTATCCGTTGAGCGATGGCCCTTCCATGCGGTACCACCGGATCACTAAGTCCGACTTTCGTCCCTGCTCGACTTGTAGGTCTCGCAGTCAAGCTCCCTTATGCCTTTGCACTCTGCGAATGATTTCCAACCATTCTGAGGGAACCTTTGAACGCCTCCGTTACTCTTTAGGAGGCGACCGCCCCAGTCAAACTGCCCGCCTGACACGGTCCCCGTACCCGATGAGGGCACTAGGTTAGAACCTAGATACGATCAGGGTGGTATCCCAACGGCGCCTCCGCAGAAGCTTGCGCTCCTGCCTCCACGGCTCCCACCTATCCTGTACAGATCGTACCCAAATTCAATATCAAGCTGCAGTAAAGCTCCATGGGGTCTTTCCGTCTTGTCGCGGGTAACCTGCATCTTCACAGGTATTAAAATTTCACCGGATCTCTCGTTGAGACAGCGCCCAAGTCGTTACGCCATTCGTGCGGGTCAGAATTTACCTGACAAGGAATTTCGCTACCTTAGGACCGTTATAGTTACGGCCGCCGTTTACTGGGGCTTCGGTTCACAGCTTCGGGTTTAACCCCTAACCGCTCCCCTTAACCTTCCAGCACCGGGCAGGCGTCAGCCCGTATACTTCGCCTTACGGCTTCGCACAGACCTGTGTTTTTGCTAAACAGTCGCTTGGGCCTTTTCACTGCGGCCCCCTCGGGCTATTCACCCTACCGAGGCACCCCTTCTCCCGAAGTTACGGGGTCATTTTGCCGAGTTCCTTAACGAGAGTTCTTCCGCGCGCCTTAGAATTCTCTTCTCGCCTACCTGTGTCGGTTTGCGGTACGGGCACCTTCTCCTGGCTAGAGGCTTTTCTTGGCAGTGTGAGATCATGACCTTCGCTACTGTAATTTTCGCTCCCCATCACAGCCCAGCCTTACGATGTGCGGATTTGCCTACACACCAGCCTCACTGCTTAGACGGACATCCATCAGTCCGCGTCACTACCCTCCTGCGTCACCCCATCGCTCATAGCGGATTACGGTGGTACAGTAATTTCAAACTGTTGTCCTTCGACTACGCCTGTCGGCCTCGCCTTAGGTCCCGACTTACCCTGAGCGGACGAGCCTTCCTCAGGAAACCTTGGGCTTTCGGCGGATCAGATTCTCACTGATCTTTTCGTTACTCATACCGGCATTCTCACTTGTATACTCTCCAGCGCTCCTTACGGTACACCTTCAACGTATATACAACGCTCCCCTACCCCAGATGCAAAGCATCTAGCCATAGCTTCGGTGGTGTGTTTAGCCCCGTTACATTTTCGGCGCAGAGTCACTCGACCAGTGAGCTATTACGCACTCTTTCAATGATGGCTGCTTCTAAGCCAACATCCTGGTTGTCTGTGCAACTCCACATCCTTTCCCACTTAACACACACTTGGGGACCTTAGCTGATGGTCTGGGCTGTTTCCCTTTTGACAATGGATCTTAGCACTCACTGTCTGACTCCCGGCAAGAAGTAAATGGCATTCGGAGTTTGACTGAGCTTGGTAACCCTTGCGGGCCCCGCACCCAATCAGTGCTCTACCTCCACCACTCCATTCACCGAGGCTAGCCCTAAAGCTATTTCGGGGAGAACCAGCTATCTCCGAGTTCGATTGGAATTTCTCCGCTACCCCCACCTCATCCCCGCATTTTTCAACATGCGTGGGTTCGGGCCTCCAGTGCGTGTTACCGCACCTTCACCCTGGACAGGGGTAGATCACACGGTTTCGGGTCTACGTCCACATACTCAGTCGCCCTATTCAGACTCGCTTTCGCTGCGGCTCCGGCTTCTCACCTTAACCTTGCATGTTAAACGTAACTCGCCGGTTCATTCTACAAAAGGCACGCCATCACCCATAAAGAGGGCTCTGACTTTTTGTAAGCACACGGTTTCAGGTTCTATTTCACTCCCCTTCCGGGGTGCTTTTCACCTTTCCCTCACGGTACTGTTTCACTATCGGTCGCCAGGTAGTATTTAGCCTTAGCAGATGGTCCTGCTGGATTCATACGGGGTTTCACGTGCCCCGCACTACTCGGGATCCGTCTCGGAGAGAACACAGTTTAGGCTACAGGGCTTTTACCTCTATCGCGGGCCTTTCCAGACCTCTTCACCTACCATATTCCTTTGTAACTCCATGTGAGACGTCCCACAACCCCAAGAGGCAAGCCCCTTGGTTTAGGCTGTTCCGCGTTCGCTCGCCGCTACTGACGGAATCACTATTGTTTTCTCTTCCTCAGGGTACTTAGATGTTTCAGTTCCCCTGGTCTGCCTCTGCGTATCCTATGTATTCAGATACGAGTAACTGCGAATTACCACAGCTGGGTTTCCCCATTCGGACACCCCCGGATCAAAGCTTGCTTACAGCTCCCCGAGGCAGTTTCGTTGTTCGCCACGTCCTTCGTCGGCTCCTGGCGCCTAGGCATCCTCCGTGTGCTCTTAGTAGCTTAACCTCGATTTTTCCTTTAGGAAAATATCGGACAATGAATTTCTTCAACGCCTGTATTTCCATCCAGATCATCGTTGCATCGCCATTAATTCAAAACTTGTTTACACAAGTTCAGCTTAAAGGAATGTTCTAAAACGCAAATTCGTTTCGGTATCCAGTTTTCAAGGATCAAGTTTCTTACTTGAGAGCTTAAACTCTCAAAACTGACCAACGAGTGAGTAACTAGCCGACCGGCTAGATTTAAGATTTGAATGTCTTCATTGCAGAAGACGATTCTCCATAGAAAGGAGGTGATCCAGCCGCACCTTCCGATACGGCTACCTTGTTACGACTTCACCCCAATCATCTACCCCACCTTCGGCGGCTGGCTCCCTTGCGGGTTACCCCACCGACTTCGGGTGTTGTAAACTCTCGTGGTGTGACGGGCGGTGTGTACAAGACCCGGGAACGTATTCACCGCGGCATGCTGATCCGCGATTACTAGCAATTCCGACTTCATGCAGGCGAGTTGCAGCCTGCAATCCGAACTGAGACCGGCTTTGCTGGGATTGGCTCCACCTCGCGGCTTCGCTTCCCGTTGTACCGGCCATTGTAGTACGTGTGTAGCCCAGGTCATAAGGGGCATGATGATTTGACGTCATCCCCACCTTCCTCCGGTTTGTCACCGGCAGTCACTCTAGAGTGCCCAGCTCAACCTGCTGGCAACTAAAGTCAAGGGTTGCGCTCGTTGCGGGACTTAACCCAACATCTCACGACACGAGCTGACGACAACCATGCACCACCTGTCTCAACTTTCCCCGAAGGGCACCTGATGCATCTCTGCTTCGTTAGTTGGATGTCAAGACCTGGTAAGGTTCTTCGCGTTGCTTCGAATTAAACCACATACTCCACTGCTTGTGCGGGTCCCCGTCAATTCCTTTGAGTTTCAGTCTTGCGACCGTACTCCCCAGGCGGAGTGCTTACTGTGTTAACTTCGGCACCAAGGGTATCGAAACCCCTAACACCTAGCACTCATCGTTTACGGCGTGGACTACCAGGGTATCTAATCCTGTTTGCTCCCCACGCTTTCGCGCCTCAGCGTCAGTTACAGCCCAGAAAGTCGCCTTCGCCACTGGTGTTCCTCCACATATCTACGCATTTCACCGCTACACGTGGAATTCCACTTTCCTCTTCTGTACTCAAGTCACCCAGTTTCCAGTGCGACCTCAGGTTGAGCCCAAGGTTTAAACACCAGACTTAAATAACCGCCTGCGCGCGCTTTACGCCCAATAATTCCGGACAACGCTTGCCCCCTACGTATTACCGCGGCTGCTGGCACGTAGTTAGCCGGGGCTTTCTTCTCAGGTACCGTCACTCCGGCAGCAGTTACTCTACCGGACGTTCTTCCCTGGCAACAGAGCTTTACGATCCGAAAACCTTCATCACTCACGCGGCATTGCTCCGTCAGGCTTGCGCCCATTGCGGAAGATTCCCTACTGCTGCCTCCCGTAGGAGTCTGGGCCGTGTCTCAGTCCCAGTGTGGCCGTTCACCCTCTCAGGTCGGCTACGCATCGTCGCCTTGGTGGGCCGTTACCCCACCAACTAGCTAATGCGCCGCAGGCCCATCCCCAAGCAGCAGATTGCTCCGCCTTTCATTCTTCTCTCAGGAGAAAAAAGAAATTATCCGGTATTAGCTACCGTTTCCGGTAGTTATCCCAGGCTTGAGGGCAGGTTGCCTACGTGTTACTCACCCGTCCGCCGCTAAGTTTGAAAGGAAGCAAGCTTCCTTTCAAACTCCGCTCGACTTGCATGTATTAGGCATGCCGCCAGCGTTCGTCCTGAGCCAGGATCAAACTCTCCAAATTGGTATTTAGAAAGAGCGATTGCTCATTTTGAAACATCTGACGAGAATGGTTACATTCTCTAATTTTGGATCTCGCCGAAGCGATCTCCGATACTCACTCGTTGTTCAGTTTTCAAAGATCAAGCTCGTTATTAGCGACGATGTTGTCGTCACCAGCAACTCTTATAATATATCACATCCAACCGATCAATGCAAGCTCTTTTTTTCAACTTCTTGTTCGAGCCAGGCGTTGATGTTTCGCGGCCAGAAATAGAATATATCACGTATAGAGATTCAATGCAAGCATTATTTCTAAATCATTATCTAAAGCTACGCTTCCCCTAACCGGCCCTAACCCGGCAAGCAAGTTAGCATAGCTCTACTCCTCTGTCCGCGTGCTTAAGCAATAATTTCTTGAATATGAAGCTCCCGTTCATTGATCAGATTAACGATATTTCCTTCAACCTGAACCATGGGTCTTGTCGGGTTGTTACGATCGGTAAAGATGATTTCCCCGTGACGCCCATCGCTGAGCCGTATCCGTGTACCGTTATATAGGTCTGTCGTCTTTTGAATGAAGGTCTGTACGATTACCGGATCGAGCTTCCCGAAGCTCTCCTTCTGCAGCTGCTCCAATACCAGATAAGGCGACTGTGCCTTTCTGTAGGCTTTTCCCAGCGTCATGGCATGGAAGATATCGGCGACTGCCACAATCTTGGCGTAGAAATGAATCTGGCTGCCATCCAGCCTAAGTGGATACCCTGAACCGTCTATCTTCTCATGGTGCTGCAAGGCGGCGAGTCTAACCCCTTCGTTAATGGCTGTAACATTGCGCAGCAACTGATAACCGTATGTAGTGTGCCTGCGTACTTCGTCAATCTCTGCACCGCTTAGAGGGGTTGGCTTCTGCAGCAGCGCTTCGTCTACCTTAATGTTACCTATATCGTGCAGCAAGCCGGCAAAAGCAGCCTGCATCCAGTCCTTCTGCGGATATCCGCACCACTGGGCAATTCGATAGGAGGTCAGGGCAGACAAGACCGCATTATGATAGTTATATTCCTGGTCAATCAGCACACGCGGCGCAAACTTTAAGACATGGTAATCCTTCAAATGGGTAATCAGCAGCTCCAGTTGACTCCGCAGTTCGAAGATCGGAAGAGCCGCTGCGGCCGCTGCACGGTAGCTTTGCTTGATAAGCACCAGCATTTTCTCATACTCATCGTGAAGCGGAGAATTACTCTTGGCCAGCACCGACTCATTAATCAGAGCACCCGCCTTAGCCGCTTGCTGCTTCACTGCCGGTTTAGCGCTCTCTGCCGATTTGTCTTCCCCTTGTGCCCCTTCAATCTCAACCTGTCCGATCAAAAAAGCCTGCAAAATCTCAATATCCCGGGGGAGAATGATTTTGCCCTTGCCGAACAATACTCCTCCTAAAGGAGTAATTACATCCTTTATAATCTTTGAACCCGCTTTAATCTCTCCAACGGATATGTTTGGCATTAGCCCAAGCCCCTTTATGTCGGTGACACCTATGATGCTCTAATTATAGTATGGAACCCGGGAAGCGGCTAGATAGAGAATTCCCCGTTCATCAGTTAATAGAGTATAAAAAAAGAGCATGGATTTCTATACATCAGAAACCCATACTCTCCTGCAATCCTTATTCGAGGCTATCGTCTTCGTTCACGGCATCCGCTTCAGGCTGGCTAGCTTCAATTTCGCCTTCGTCTTCTACAGGAACTCCTTGAATGTCTTCTCCATCCTCATGCTCAGACAGCTCTTCATCCTCTTTGTCCGCTCTGCACAGTGTAGCTACAGCATCATCCTCACGGATATTAATCAGCTTAACGCCCTGCGCATAACGGCCCATGGTGGATATTCCGTCCATGCTGGTACGGATCAGGGTACCGCTGGTCGTAATAATCATCAGGTCCTCGTCCTGCTTGACGACCTTCAGCCCGACAACCGGTCCGTTCTTATCCGTAAGGTTAATGGTCTTGATGCCTTTACCGCCGCGGGTCTGGGACCGGTAGTCAGCAGCAGGTGTCCGCTTACCATAGCCCTTGGTGGTTACGATCAGCACCTCAAGCTCCTGGTCTACGCAGTCCATGCCAATAACATGGTCATTGGAATCAAGCGTGATTCCCTTAACCCCGGTAGCGCTGCGGCCCATGGAACGCACATCATTCTCCGAGAAGGTAATCGACATTCCGCGTGCAGTACCGATAATCAGATTCTGCTCACCGTCTGTCAGCTTCACCTCAATCAGTGAATCCTCCTCACGGAGATTGATTGCAATCAAACCACCCTTACGGATGTTGTTGTAATCTTCCAGAGGCGTCTTCTTCACAATTCCCTCGCGGGTAGCGAAGAACAGGTACTTGTCACTGTCCGCTTCCTCTACCTGGATGACCGCGCTGATCTTCTCACCCTGCTCAATTTGAATCAGGTTGATGATCGGCGTTCCCCGGGCAGTGCGTCCAAGCTCCGGAATCTCATAGGCCTTAATCCGGTACACCTTACCCTTATCCGTGAAGAACATCAGGTAGTTATGGGAGTTGCTCACGAAGAGATGCTCCACAAAGTCCTGGTCCTTGGTGTCCATCCCGATGACACCGCGTCCGCCACGCTTCTGGCTGCGGTAGGTGTTGACCGGAAGACGTTTGATGTAACCGGTGTGGGTAATCGTGATAACAACCTCTTCACGCGGAATCAGATCCTCGTCAAGGATGCTTTCTTCCCCAACCGTAATTTCTGTACGGCGGTCATCGGAGTACTTATCGCGGATCTCCTGCAGCTCATTGCTGATAATATCCAGCACAAGATGCTCATTGGCCAGAATCTCACGGTATTCGGCAATTTTGGCCAAAAGCTCGTTATATTCGTTCTCGATCTTCTCGCGTTCCAGACCGGTCAGGCGCTGCATCCTCATATCGAGGATCGCCTGGGCCTGCTCTACGCTTAGACTGAAGGTCTCCATCAGACCTTCCCGGGCAATGTCGGTAGTGCGTGAGGCGCGGATCAGGGCAATGACCTCATCCAGATGATCCAGGGCAATACGCAGACCTTCCAGAATATGCGCCCGTGCTTCGGCCTTCTTAAGGTCGAAGATCGTCCGGCGGCGGATGACTTCGATCTGATGCTGCAGATAGTGATACAGCACATCGCGCAGATTCAGAATCTTCGGTTCATTGTTGACAATAGCCAGCATGTTGATCCCGAAGGTGGACTGCATAGAAGTATGCTTGTAGAGATTGTTGAGTACAACACTCGGATTCACATCCCGTCTCATTTCAACCACTACGCGCATTCCGTTACGGTCAGACTCATCACGCAGATCCGTTATGCCCTCGATGCGCTTCTCACGCACCAGCTCCGCAATCTTCTCCACGAGCCGGGCTTTGTTGACCTGGTAAGGAAGCTCATGCACAATAATCCGGGCCTTGCCGTTATTCTCTTCAATGACCGCTTTGGCACGCATGGTAACCGATCCGCGTCCAGTGCGGTAGGCCTGACGGATGCCTTCACGGCCCAGAATATATCCGGCCGTCGGGAAATCCGGGCCTTGAATATATTCCATAAGCTCCATAGGCGTAATATCAGGATTCTTAATCATCGCCTGCACACCGTCAATAACCTCACCGAGGTTATGCGGAGGAATGTTGGTTGCCATCCCCACCGCAATCCCGCCTACACCATTGACCAGCAGATTGGGATAACGCGCCGGCAAGACTACAGGCTCGTTCTCTTCACCGTCATAGTTGGGCGCGAAGTCAACGGTCTCCTTGTTCAGGTCACGTAGCATTTCTCCGGCAATTTTGGACAAACGTGCTTCTGTATAACGCATTGCAGCCGCCATGTCTCCGTCTATGGAACCGAAGTTACCATGACCGTCTACAAGCATATAGCGCATGGAGAAGTCCTGTGCCATACGTACCATTGTTTCATAGACTGCTGAGTCACCGTGTGGGTGATACTTACCGATAACCTCACCGACGATTCTCGCTGACTTCTTATGTGGCTTATCCGAGGACATACCAAGTTCCGACATCGCAAACAAAATGCGTCGGTGAACAGGCTTAAGTCCATCCCGCACATCCGGCAAAGCCCGGCTTACAATGATGCTCATTGCGTAATCCATAAAGGATTCGCGCATTTCCACGCCAATGTCCCGATCTTTGACTTGCGGGTTATTTTGTTCAGCCATGAGTTGGTGGACCTCCTTCAGTTAAAAACCGCTACCCTATATTATATTACTTTCACAAAACCAGCACAATTAAACATGATAGCCTGTTATCGTCTATATTGATTTTCTTTTAGTACGGATAAGGGTATACGCCCTCTCCGCTGCTGTCTTCAGTACATAGACTGTAGAGACAAGAGAATTGGCTTCATGCCCCTGTTTTCGTCCCAAAAAGCATAATCTCATATCCTTATATTATAACATTTTTTTGTTGGCTTGTCCTGAAAATTCGCTATGCGTAAAGAAACGGAGGCAGAACATGAAGATTCAACGCGTGTCCAGCAAATGGGCAAAAACGAAAGTCATTCTGCAAAACCGTCAGCTCTCGGTCTATATTCCGGAAACGCGCAAATACGGCCTGGAGGATCTGAAAGAAATGCTGCATCTGTATGGCACGGTATATATAAAGCCCGACCGCGGCACCTATGGCAGCGGAGTGATGAGAGCCGAGCAGAGGGTTGTACACTTAAGTCCCAGCGGGCATCAGCCGGAGACCCGTGAACCGGAGACAGCAGCTGCAGGCATTGAAGCAGAAGTACCGGCAGAGCCGAAGCTGATGTATATTCTCAGGTATGCGAAGGACGCCGAGGTCTTTAATAGCCCTGAAGAGCTTCATGCCGCACTGGTACCCCGGATTAAAGACCGCAGCTATCTGGTCCAGCAGGGCATTGATCTGCTGCAGCATCAGGACCGTCCCTTCGACCTCCGGGTGCTTACCCAGAAGAATCCCCAGGGCAGCTGGGAGACTACAGGCATGCTTGGCCGGGTCGCCGCACCGCAGAAGGTGATCACGAATTATCACAGCGGGGGCAGTGTTTTTCCGGTAGATACCCTGTTCAAGGAGCATATGACCTCTGACGAAATGTCCGCAACTACCCAGCAGCTCAAATCGCTGGGCGTCCGAATCGGCGCGCAACTCGAAACGGCTTATCCAGGCCTTAAGGAGCTGGGGCTTGATGTCGCCATCGACCAGCATCACGATCTATGGCTGCTTGAAGTAAACACCTTACCCTCCATCATTGTCTTCAAATTGTTCCCGAACAAAGCAATTTACCGTAAAATCCACCGTTACGCTGTGGCCTATGGGCGGTTGAAGCCTAACCGGAAGTCCGTAACCAGCCGCCGCAAGCGAATATCGAACTTCTAGCTCTATGTATTCAAACGGCAGGCTATATACCCCTCTGTATTACTAAAAAACCTCCGGCTTCATCCGCAAGGGATAATCCGGAGGTTCGCTATGTGCGGCTTAAATATCCAGGTTCTTAACCGATTGCGCATGCTCCTGAATGAATTCACGGCGCGGTTCGACATTGTCACCCATCAGGGTATCAAAGATGCTGTCCGCCAGCATGGCATCCTCAATGGTCACCTGTAGCATGGTGCGGCTCTCAGGGTCCATCGTCGTGTCCCACAGCTGAGCGGCGTTCATCTCACCCAGACCTTTGTAGCGCTGAACATTAACCTTCACGTTCTCACCGAAGGCAGCAATGATCTCATCGCGCTCCTTCTCGGTCTGTGCATAGCGCACAACCTTGTTGCGCTCGATCTTGAAGAGCGGCGGCTGGGCGATATAGATATACCCTGCGTCAACAATCTTCCGCATGTAGCGGTAGAAGAAGGTCAGCAGCAGTGTTCGGATATGGGCGCCGTCGACGTCCGCATCCGTCATAATGACAACCTTGTGGTAACGCGCCTTCGAGAGGTCGAAATCATCGCTAATCCCGGTTCCGAGTGCGGTGATAATCGCCCGGATTTCCGCATTGGACAAGATCCGGTCCAGCCGGGCCTTCTCGACGTTCAGAATCTTACCGCGCAGCGGCAGGATCGCCTGAAAATGACGGTCCCGGCCTTGCTTGGCTGATCCGCCCGCCGAGTCACCTTCGACGATGTACAGCTCACTGATCGACGCATCCTTGGAGGAGCAGTCCGCCAGCTTACCCGGCAGGGCGCTGACTTCAAGCGCACTTTTGCGGCGGGTCAGCTCACGGGCCTTTTTGGCCGCTTCCCGGGCACGGGAAGCCTGCAATGACTTCTCCAGCACCTTGCGTGAGACGGCAGGGTTCTCTTCCAGGAACTCCTGCAGCTTCTCGCCGAACAGTGATTCTACAATCCCGCGGACTTCACTGTTGCCGAGTTTGGTCTTGGTTTGGCCTTCGAACTGCGGCTCAGGGATTTTGACGGAAATAATCGCCGTCAGACCTTCACGGACATCATCGCCGGTCAGATTCTGGCTGCTATCCTTGATCACGCCAGCCTTGCGTGCGTAATCATTAATGATCCGTGTCAAAGCGCTCTTGAAGCCGGATTCATGCGTTCCGCCCTCGTGGGTATTGATATTGTTGGCGAATGAATAGATATTCTCTGTATATGAATCGTTATATTGGAGAGCTACTTCAACCGCGATCATATCCCGTGAGCCTTCCACGTAGATCGGTTCCTCATGAAGAGCTTCTTTTTTCTCGTTAAGGTATTTCACATACTCCACAATACCGCCTTCATACTTGAACGTATTGTTGACTCCGGTCCGTTCATCCAGCAGTGACAGCTCAATGCCCTTGTTCAGGAAGGCCAGCTCTCGGATACGGGTAAGGAGCGTGGAGTATTCAAAAGTAGTGGTTTCGGTAAAAATATCCGGGTCCGGGTGGAAGGTGGTGGTGGTCCCCGTCTCCTCTGTATCCCCGATCACTCTGATGTCATATTGCGGCACGCCGCGGTTGTACTCCTGCTGATAGACATGCCCGTCACGCTTGACGGTCACTACTACCTTCTCGGACAAAGCGTTAACCACAGAGATCCCCACGCCGTGAAGACCGCCGGACACCTTGTAGCCCCCGCCGCCGAACTTACCGCCTGCATGCAGGACAGTCATGACCACTTCAAGCGTGGACTTCTTCAGCTTGACGTTCTCACCGACAGGAATTCCCCGCCCGTTGTCAATAACAGTCACACTGTTATTCTCAGTAATTATGACTTGAATCCGGTCGCAAAAACCTGCCAGCGCCTCATCGATACTATTATCGACAACTTCCCAGACCAAATGATGCAGACCTTTTGAGCTGGTGGAGCCAATGTACATGCCGGGACGTTTCCGAACTGCTTCCAGCCCTTCCAGTACCTGAATCTGGCTCTCATCATATGTCGGTTGATTCATTGACATGCCTTCACCTACTTCTTTCAGATTATCTCTTGTAACTTACGAAACCTATATTTCTAACAAGATCTTGGCTCTTTTTTTGAGAGTGGAGGAGGAGATCGGGGAGTAGTAGACAGTATTCCTGGTCACGACAATAGACTTCGCTTCCTCTTCACCAATGCGTTCCAGCTTCTTATCCTGCTGGGAATGAGTCATAAACTGCTTCGATACCTTGGAGGACTTCTCAATCGATATATCAAATATAGCAATCAGCTCTGAGGATCGAATAATTTTTTCTCCGCCCAAATGAATATACATGGTCTTCCTCCGCTCTTTATAACCCCACTTTGCCGCCATGAACATGATACAGGATTGCACCCTTTAGTTTATCAGCATTCAGTCCCTCAACACCGGTGGCAGTGATGAAGGTCTGCACCTTGCTCTGAAAGGTTTCGATAAGCTGGGTCTGACGATAGGGATCAAGTTCGGACAAAACATCATCAAGAAGCAGCACAGGGTATTCTCCGATCTCCTCATGGATCAGTTCAATTTCCGCCAGCTTGAGCGATAAAGCTGCCGTACGTTGCTGCCCTTGGGAACCGTAGACCTGAGCTTCTCTTCCGTTGATAAAAAAGGACAGGTCATCCCGATGGGGACCCGTCAGCGTCATGCCGCGCCTGATTTCCTGATCTCTTGTTTGTGATAACTTTAA
Organism: Paenibacillus sp. FSL H3-0333; assembly: GCF_038002805.1. Taxonomy (NCBI): domain Bacteria; kingdom Bacillati; phylum Bacillota; class Bacilli; order Caryophanales; family Paenibacillaceae; genus Paenibacillus; species Paenibacillus sp. FSL H3-0333. The sequence goes on from NZ_JBBODG010000001.1 coordinate 556,590, forward strand.
CATAAATTTGTCCAATAAGACAGCTTCATCTTCCTCTTCACGCTCACCAAACGAGGGGACATAGAGCAGCTTGAGCTCTTCTCCGCCGTTTGTGATGCCCCGGTGAATGCTTTCTGCCCATATCTGCAGCTTCTTTATGAATTGTTTCCTTTTTTTGACGATTTTAACACCATGTTCTACAAGTTGGGCATCCCAGATGTCCAGAAGCTCCCGGCCGCCAGCCTCCTTGCCCCATAACTGCTTCAGCAAATTGCCCCGCTGGAGGAGGATTTTCTGGTACTGCTGCAGATGAAACAGGTAGCTCGGCTGAACCTGGCCAATCTCCATGTCAAGGAACCGGCGCCGGATGCCCGGGGTGCCTTTAACAATCTCCAGATCCTCCGGAGCAAACATTACAACGTTCAGCGAGCCTACGAATTCACTGAGCCGCCGTTGCTCCAGTCCGTTAATTCTGGCCTTCTTGCCCTGCGGGGACAGGGTCAGCTCCAGCTTAAGATCCCCGTATTTGCGCTCTACTTCAGCAACAATCTGTGCGGAGCCCGCCGGGGCATCGAAGGAGATCAGCTCCTTGTCCTTGGAGGTCCGGTGGCTTTTGGTCATCGCAAGGACAAACAAAGCCTCCATGAGATTGGTTTTGCCCTGGGCGTTCTGTCCGAGAATGAGATTCACATCGCCCAGATGCTCAAGACGCAGCAGCCCATAGTTGCGGTAATCCTGCAGTCCGATATTTTTGACAAACAAGAGCCTGTTCCTCCTTAGGGTTACTCCTCCTTGACGCCGCCGCCCTCAACTTCAAAGACGCCGTTATCCTGTACCTCGATTGTATCACCCGGGTAGAGCTTCCGGCCACGCCGTTCTTCCACCTCACCGTTCACCTGCACATGCCCTTCCTGCAGCAGTGCCTTAGCCATCCCCCCTGTGGATACACAATCGGAGAGCTTTAGGAACTGGTCGAGCTTAATATATCCACTGTGGATAACTATTTTTTTCATGTTTTTGATCCTCTCAGCCACTTATCCACATGTTCATGAACAGGGCGTTAATTAGTTGTCCGGTACGGCAGAATCACATACAGGCTGCGGCTCTCATCGAGCGGTCTGAGAATAATCGGGCTCATCATGCCGGTGAAGGCGATCACGAGCTGCTCACTCTCCACCACCTTCAGCACATCGAGCATATATTTGGAGTTGAAGGAGATGCGCAGCGGCTCGCCTTTGAAATCGATAACTTCCAGCTCTTCACGGACCTTCCCCAGCTCGGAGGAGCTGGAAGAGATCTCCACATCACCGTTTTCCAGGGTCTGCATCCGGACGATGTTCGTTTTCTCTTCGCGGGACAGCAAATAAGCACGGTCAATCGATTCGCTTAATTTTTTTGTGTCCAAAGTTAGTTCTGTTTTGTAGGTGGTTGGAATAATTCTAGAAGTATCCGGATAAATGCCATCCAGAATCCGCGAATAGAACAGCACTTTGTCGATTTTGAACAGCACCTGGTTATCGGCGACGACAATATCCACCAGCATATTCTGATCAGGGATAATTTTGCTCAGCTCGTTCAGCGTTTTGCCGGCAATGACAATATTCGCGAACTGGATATTCTCTGTGCCTTCCAGGTGTGCAGCTCTGGTTGCGAGCCGGTGGCGGTCGGTAGCCGTGAACTTGAATTCATTGTCGGCCAGATTCCACAGAATGCCTGTCAGGATCGGTGTGGTCTCTTGGGTGGAGATGGAGAAGGCAGTCTGCTTGATCATATTCTTCAGCAAATCACCGGGCATGGAGATGGTTTCATTCTCTTCAATGCTTGGCAGAACAGGGAATTCTTCAGGATCGAGGCCCACAATCTGAATCTCCGTAGAGCCGGAGGAGATGTAGGTCTGGAAGCCTTCCTTGACTTCCATGTGAATTTCTTTGGAGGGAAGCTTCTTGATAATCTCTACGAAAAATTTGGCGGGAAGCACTACGCTGCCCGGCTGCTCTACCTTGACGATCGTCTGGCTGTCATTCTCGGCAGGGATGAAGGACTGAATGGAAATATCCGTATCACTTGCAGTCAGTGTAACGCCCTGATGGCTAACCTCAAACTTAATACCGGTCAGAATAGGGATAGTTGTTCTGCTGGAGATTGCCTTGGAGACATGGCCGATGGATTCGTTAAGCTCGTTTTTGAGAATGCTGATTTTCATGATTTCACTCCTAGCTGAAAAATTGGGAAATGGGTGTACGTAAATGCTCTTTGAAACCTGCTCTTAGAAGATGAATTATTATAGTTATTTAATAGTATTAGTAGTAGGGGCTCCGTTTATGTGGATAAGTGGCTAAACAGCATAAAATTAAGCCTACCCACATGTGTATAGATTGTGTATAGGCTCTTTGTTCCTCTTAGGAAGGATTTTTAATTTTCTCCGAAAGATTATTTACCACTTTATAGAGCTCCTGGTCCACCTTTAATTGCTGCGTAATCTTCTCATGGGCATGGATAACGGTCGTATGGTCGCGTCCTCCGAAGGCCTCGCCGATCTTAGGAAGCGAATAATCCGTCAGCTCGCGGGAGAGATACATGGCAATCTGCCTTGGAAAAGCCACAGCCTTCGTGCGTTTCCGCGCTTTGAAGTCCTCCATGCGCAAATTGTAGTATTCACCGACTTTTTGCTGAATATCGTTAATGGTAATCATCTTCGGACGGCTCGAAGGGATGATATCCTTCAGCGCTTCGGCTGCCAGATGTGTCGTCACATCCTGGTTCGTCAGGGAAGAATAAGCCACTACGCGGATCAGCGCGCCTTCAAGCTCCCGGATATTCGTGTCGATCTGGTTGGCAATGTACATCATGGCTTCGTTCGGGATATCCAGGTTCTCCGCCTTGGCCTTCTTGCGTAGAATGGCAATCCGCGTCTCAAGATCGGGGGGCTGGATATCTGTGATCAGTCCCCATTCGAACCGGGAACGCAGCCGTTCTTCTAGAGTAGGAATTTCCTTGGGAGGCCGGTCGCTAGAGATGATAATTTGCTTGCGTTCTTCGTGAAGAGCATTGAACGTATGGAAAAATTCCTCCTGCGTGGACTCCTTGCCGGCCAGGAATTGGATGTCGTCAATCAGCAAAATGTCAACATTGCGGTACTTGTTGCGGAAGCTTTCGCCGCGGTTATCACGGATGGAGTTGATGAATTCATTCGTGAACTTCTCGGAGGAGATGTAAATCACCTTGTTGTTGGGGTTATGCTCCAGCACATAATGGCCGATCGCATGCATAAGGTGAGTTTTTCCGAGACCTACGCCTCCATACAGAAACAGAGGGTTATAGGCTTTGGCCGGCGCTTCGGCTACAGCAAGGGAGGCTGCATGCGCAAAACGGTTGCCTGAGCCGATCACGAATGTGTCGAAGGTGTATTTGGGATTGAGCAAATGAGTCTGTGCCTCTTCGCGCGAAACAACGGGAGTAGGCGCACTTTGCTGAACCACAGGCTCAGAGGGCTTGTTCTCCTCAATGACAAATTTGACTTCCACCTGCTGTCCGGTAACTTCATATACCGTTGCTCCTACCAGTTTGGTATAGCGACTTTCCAGCCATTCTACGGCAAAGGTTGTAGGCGCCGAGATGATAAGAGCCTGGGAATTGAATGTCGTGGCCTTAGTGGCCTTGAACCAGGTATCGAAGCTCGGCTTGCTTAGTTTGGTTTGAATAATCGATAATATTTGCTGCCATAATTCGGAAGTATGGCTGTCCACAGACTGTCACTCCTTTAAATCTTCCAAATGTGGCATCAGCCATGAAGTGGAAATGTCGAAGAAAATGGGTTGGTGATTAATCTTATCCCCAGTATGCAACTTCAAGAGACAAAAAAATATGGATAAATTTGAATTGTTCACAACTTTATCCACAGCTTGTTGATAATTTATTGAACAAACAAATCTATTCACATTCAAAAGTAATACTATCATAGCAAAACGCCCCTTATTTTTCAATGAGCGACGCCATTTTATCCACAAATTCAATCACTTGTGTATAATTTTTAGGCACACCACTACATATTGTTGATAATTTGTTTACCGTTCGACAATTTCCGCGATTGCGCCAATTTTTTTATACACAGGTTGTGCTCACCTGTGAGCAAAATCCGCCCGGAATTAATCACAGGTGGATAACTGGACAAGCCTGTGGATTATTATTTTGGATGTGTTCCTTTGTGGATAAGCGGTTAGGGTTAGGATTAGTGAAGAGGCGGGACACGCTGGGGATAAGATTCCGGATTCCGGCTGGTCCCAAAAAACGGGGGCACAAGTGGAGCAGCCGGAAAAAGAGGGAGAAAGAGACATGGTTGACTTTTGGCGCATTTATGTGTTTAAATATATAAAGGTGTTTTCTGTGAGGATATGTCTCCAAATTAAATTGATAATACTTGTAGATACTGTCCCTACTTTAAGGACGGCTTAGTCCGTTTCTGCTTATATGACAGTAATTATGTTCCTGTAAGGGAGGTGCAATACATGAGACCGACGTTCAGACCAAATGTGAGCAAACGCAAAAAGGTGCATGGTTTCCGCAAAAGAATGAGCACGAAAAACGGCCGCAAAGTGCTGGCAGCCCGCCGCTTGAAAGGCAGAAAAGTTTTGAGTGCGTAAGATAGGCCACTTTGGGACCACTGCTGTGGTCCTTTTTTACGCTTTATTTGCAGAATGCATCAGCTGTTTTTATTTCTCTTCTATATATAGCGCAGAATGGGATGATGCTCATTGAGCAGAAACCCACGCATTACTTCTGCTGCTGCAACAATAAACGATAGGCTCTGCAGGGGATGTTAACGCTACTGCGGGGCTTTTTTTAAAGATATAAGAATTCAATTTCACTAGATTGTAGTTTCCACAAGCTGTCTATGTTTGTTGGCAGGGGATCTCCAGGGCCGGCGCAGTAACTGTTTATGGTCTCCCTTGAATGACAATACTAATTAGAAGATGAAATTCCGGAGCCTGGAGCAATTCCGGTATTTGAATAGGAGATTTCCGTGCACAAAAGTTTACGATTACGAAACCGTGCCGACTTCAGCCGCGTATACCGCCATGGGAAGTCATTTGCGAATCATCAGTATGTGGTGTATTGGTTCCCCAGAAGAGAAGTGGAACGATTCCGGGTGGGCATATCCGTCAGCAAGAAGGTCGGGAATGCCGTAGTCCGCAACCGGATGAGAAGGCTGGTCAAGGAGATTGTCCGTCACCACGAGGCGGAAATTGCCGGCAATCTGGATATCGTTTTCATTGTCAGAAAAGGAGCGCTCTCCAAGGATTACTCCGAGCTGGAGAAAAGCGTGCTGCATGTGCTGCGCAAAGCCAAGCTGCTCAAGGCTTTACGCAAGTAAAAGAGCCTGAAGAGGGCTTGTTTATTTGTATCCATAATTATGTTATGATTTACGGTGCAATGGAATGTTTATGAGAGGGGTTTTGAAGTGTCTCTAATGAAGACTAAGCGAGGAAAAATGTTTCTTCTCCTCGGGTTAATGGTTCTAATGATCGCTGTTCTGTCGGGATGCTCTCCGTCTGCGACAACAGTGACGCACACTACGGAGGATTTGAAAAATGGAGGCTTCTGGCAGAGTAATGTTGTCTATTATTTCGCCTTAGCCCTGGATACTTTCGCCAAGTGGTTCAACGGCCAATACGGCTTTGCCGTTCTCGTGATGGTGATTATTGTCCGTACGCTGATTCTCCCGCTTACGATTAAGCAGGTGAAGAGCTCGCGCGCCATGCAGGCGATTCAGCCGGAACTTGAGAAGATTAAGAAGAAATATAAAGATGAGCCCGAAAAGGTACAGCAGGAAACGATGCGGCTGTTCCAGGAGAACAAGGTTAATCCAATGGCGGGCTGTCTGCCGCTGATCGTGCAAATGCCAATCTTTATTGCCCTATACAATTCCATCTACTACAACCCGGATCTCAGATTGCATGACTTCTTGTGGCTGCAGCTTGGCAAGCCCGACCACCTGTTCATTCTGCCGGTTCTCGCTGCCGCAACCACCTTCATTCAGACCCGCATGATGACCAAGATGAACCCGGTCCAACAGCAGGGTCCAATGCAGTTCATGATGATGGTCTATCCGGTTCTGATCTTCATCATGTCCTATAACTTCCCGGCTGCTCTGCCTCTGTACTGGGTATACAGCAATATTTACACCATTGTCCAGAACTACTTCCTGTACCGCAACAATGATAAGCACAAAGCAGCACTTGTTGCTGCCAATGCTACGGTAAGTGCAGGCAACAGCAAGGCCAAGGATGTTAACCTGACGAAAAGCAAGAACAGCAACTCTAACGCCCGCAAAGATGTAACTCCTGCTGCTAAAGGAAACGGAAGCAATGGGAAGAAGGGGGTCAAAAAGTCAAAATGAGCAAAGTCGTCGCGACAGGGAAAACCATTGAAGAAGCTGTAGAACGGGGACTTAATCAGCTTGGAGTTCACAAAGACCGGGTAACGGTCAACGTACTTGAACAGCCGTCAAAAGGATTCCTTGGATTGATCGGTGCGAAGGGGGCCAAGGTGGAATTGACCTTAATCCCGGAAGCCGCACCGGCATCAGCGGCGAGTGCTCCGCTACTGTCTCAGCAGACAACAAGAGAGAGCAATACAGAGGCGATCAGCGGTGTAACGCGCCAGGATTCCGGACACCCGGTAGAAGAAGCATACGGTCAGGCCGTTCATTTCATTGTAGATGTCGCCAAGAGCATGGGGCTTGAGGTGGAAGTTGAAATCGTTCATGCCAAGGAATCAACTGTTCTGCAAATTTCCGGTCCGGAGCTTGGGCTGCTGATTGGCAGAAGAGGACAAACTCTCGATGCTTTGCAGTATTTGGCTAATATTGTGGCCAACCGGTATTCTGACAGCTTCATCCGGCTCGTGCTGGATGCGGAGAATTTCCGGGAGCGCCGCAAGAAGACACTGGAGGAGCTGGCTGACCGTCTGGCCGGGCGTGTGGTGAGGACCCGCAAAGAGGTGGTCCTTGAGCCCATGTCCCCGCAGGAACGCAAGATTATCCATTCCAGATTACAGGATCACAAGCAGGTGAACACCCTCAGCAAGGGTGAAGAGCCGAACCGCCGCGTCGTTATAACTTTGAAGTAGAACCATATGCCGCAATGACTCCTTGACCTATGCGAGGAGTCATTGTTTTTTTGAAGAGACCAAAACCAGAGGTGAATTACAAACATGCTTAGTGATACTATTGCCGCTGTATCGACAACCTTGGGCGAGGGCGGTATTGCCATCATCCGGGTTAGCGGACCGCAGGCAATCCCCCAAGTGGCCCCTTTGTTCAAAAGCCGTATCCCCCTTACGGAAGCTGATTCTCATACGGTGCATTATGGACATATCGTAAGTCTGCAGGACGGGGAACAGCTGGAAGAGGTACTGGTAACCGTCATGAAGGGACCACGCTCCTTTACCACGGAGGATGTGGTGGAGATCAGCGCCCATGGCGGTGTAATCTCTGTAAGAAGAGTAATGGATCTGCTGCTGCAGCAGGACATCCGGCTGGCCGAGCCGGGAGAGTTCACAAAGCGTGCCTTTTTGGGCGGACGGATTGATCTCTCGCAGGCCGAGGCCGTAATTGATCTGATTCGCTCCAAGTCGGACCGGGCCTTCTCGGTTGCCCTCAAGCAGGTTAGCGGCTCGTTATCCGCACGTATTCATGAGCTTCGGCACACGCTAATTGAGACACTGGCCCATATAGAAGTGAATATTGATTACCCCGAGCATGATGTGGAATCCTTAACTGCCGATTTCATCAAGGATAAGAGTCAAGAGGTTATGCAAGGCATAGATAAGCTGCTTCGAACCGCCAATGAAGGAAAGATTCTGCGCGAAGGGATTACGACAGCTATTGTGGGCAGGCCCAATGTCGGGAAGTCCTCACTGCTGAACGCGCTTGCCCGCGACAACAAGGCGATTGTGACCGACATTCCGGGAACAACGCGTGATGTGATAGAAGAGTATGTAACGATTAATAATATCCCGCTGAAGCTGCTGGATACTGCCGGTATCCGTGAGACGATGGATGTGGTGGAGAGAATCGGTGTGGAGCGCTCGAAGGCGGCTTTCAGCGATGCGGATCTGATTCTGCTGGTGCTGAATGCCAATGAGGAGCTTCATGAGGATGAACTGGCACTGATGGAACAAATCCACGGTAGACAAGCGCTGGTCATCATGAATAAAATGGACTTACCGTCCCGTCTGGACACGGGGAAGCTGCGCTCCTTTTTCGCTGAAGCGAGTATTGTACCGATGTCGGTGCTGGAAGAGGAAGGACTCGATAGACTGGAAGAGGCGATCTCCGCACTGTTCTTCGGAGGCAAGCTGGAATCTGGCGATCTGACTTATGTAAGCAATGTAAGGCATATAGCCTTGCTTAAGAAGGCGCATAAATCATTACAGGATGCCTATGAAGCAGCGGAGATGCTGATTCCTATAGATATGATACAGATTGATGTACGTCTGGCCTGGGAGCAGCTTGGAGAGATTATTGGAGATACGGCGGCGGATTCGCTGCTGGACCAGATCTTCTCGCAATTCTGCTTGGGCAAATAAGAAGGAGGAACCGTTTATGAATTATGATGGAGGCAGCTATGATGTTATCGTCATCGGCGCCGGTCATGCCGGCTGCGAAGCAGCTCTGGCTGCTGCACGGATGGGCTGCCGCACACTGATGATCACAATTAACCTGGATATGGTGGCCTTCATGCCATGTAATCCATCGATTGGCGGACCCGCCAAGGGCCATGTGGTGCGTGAAATTGATGCACTCGGCGGAGAAATGGGCCGCAATATAGACAAGACATTCATCCAGCTGAGAATGCTTAATACAGGCAAGGGGCCTGCTGTTCACGCTTTGCGGGCACAGGCAGACAAGTTCCTCTATCAGCACGCGATGAAAGAAACGATGGAAAAGACTCCTAACCTGACACTGCGCCAGGGGATGGTGGAGGAGCTGATCGTCGAAGACGGACGCTGCGCCGGAGTGGTGACGAAGACAGGGACGGTGTATCACAGCAAGACCGTTATTTTGACAACGGGAACCTACCTGCGCGGCAAAGTGATCATGGGTGAGCTGACATATGAGAGCGGACCAAATAATCAGCAGCCGTCTGTACGCCTGTCCGAGAATCTGCGCGAACTGGGGTTCGATTTGGTCCGCTTCAAGACCGGAACGCCGCCGCGTGTCCACAAGGATTCGATTGATTTCTCCAAGACAGAAATCCAGCCGGGCGATGAGAAGCTGAAATTCTTCTCTTTTGAAACCAAATCCTCGGATAATGAACAGTTGCCTTGCTGGCTGACCTACACCTCCCCGTTTACTCACCAGATCATTAATGACAATCTGCACCGGGCCCCTATGTTCACGGGTATTATTGAAGGAACGGGTCCGCGTTATTGCCCTTCCATTGAAGATAAGGTTGTCCGGTTCAGTGATAAATCACAGCATCAGATCTTCCTGGAGCCGGAAGGTAAAAACACATCGGAATACTATGTACAGGGTCTGTCGACAAGCCTTCCTGAGGATGTGCAGCTGGCGGTTCTGCGGTCTATTCCCGGAATGGAGAAGGTAGAGATGATGCGCAACGGCTATGCCATTGAATATGATGCCATGGTTCCGACGCAGCTCTGGCCGTCTCTGGAAACCAAACGTCTGCCGGGACTATTCACTGCGGGACAAATCAACGGGACCTCCGGTTATGAAGAAGCGGCAGGGCAGGGGGTTATTGCCGGTATCAATGCAGCGCGTAAAGTGCAGGAGAAAGAGCCAGTGGTGCTGGATCGTTCGCAGGGCTATATTGGCGTTCTGATCGATGATCTGGTCACTAAGGGAACGAATGAGCCTTATCGCCTGCTGACTTCCCGTGCGGAATACCGGCTGCTACTCCGTCATGATAATGCAGATCTCCGCCTGACACCAATCGGCTATGACATTGGGCTGATTACAGAGCAGCGCTATGAAGCCTTCCTTGATAAGAAGGGCCGGGTCGACCGTGAGATTATCCGTCTGCAGGAGACGAAGATTAAGCCGGTTCAAGTGAATGAAGCTCTAGCCAGTTATGGATCTGCACCGATTGTTGACGGAAGCAATCTGCTGACCTTAATGCGCCGCCCTGAGCTGGCCTACAGCTTTGTGGATCTGATCTCTCCTTCTCCAGAAGAGCTGGATGAAGAGATGAAGGAGCAGGTGGAGATTCAGATTAAGTATGCCGGCTATATTGAGAAACAGCTCCTGCATGTGGAGAAGCTTCAGAAGATGGAGAAGAAGAAGATTCCTGACGACATCAACTATAATGAGATTCATGGACTGGCCATGGAGGCCCGGCAAAAGCTGACCAAAATCGCTCCAATCTCCATTGGGCAGGCTTCACGTATCGGAGGCGTTACCCCGGCAGATATCTCGATTCTGCTGGTCTATCTGGAGCACTACAACCGTGTAACAGCGGCGAAAGGATAATCTATGGATACAACGGTAGCTGAGTTCACCGACCTGCTCAAGGAGCATGGGCTGGAACTCTCAATGAAGCAGCTTGAACAATTCGAACTCTATTATCAGGAGCTGGTCTCCTGGAATGAGAAGATGAATCTAACCGGGATCACGGAGCGGAGCCAGGTATATACCAAGCACTTCTATGATTCTTTATCTTTAGCCTTCTATGTGAATATGCAGGAGACGAAGAGTCTTGCTGATATTGGTTCGGGGGCAGGGTTCCCTGGAATTCCGCTGAAAATCTGCTTCCCTGATCTTAAGCTGACGATTGTGGATTCACTTAGCAAACGGATCACCTTCCTGCAGCATGTCTGTAATACCCTGGGATTGAAGGGTGTACAGCTCATTCACGGCCGGGCAGAGGATGTCTCCAGACAGTTTGTTCACCGGGATGCTTATGATGTAGTTACTGCCCGTGCGGTGGCCCGCTTATCGCTTCTGAATGAATTCTGTCTGCCATTCACCCGCAAGGACGGTATCTTCGCTGCCATGAAGGGGAGCGATCCGACGGAGGAACTGCAAGAAGCCAAGCGCAGCTTCAAGGAGCTGCGTGCTGAACTGCACAAGGTAGAATCCTTCAGTCTGCCGGTGGAAGAATCTTCCCGGCATATCATTCTTGTACGTAAGACTGGGGCCACACCGTCCAAGTATCCGCGCAAGCCCGGCGTACCTGCGAAGTCGCCGCTCATCTAATTGTTTCACGTGAAACAACAATTGACAGTCTTCTGTTATACTGGATCAAGCTCATCTTTGATGAGCTTGGTCTTTTTTTTGGAAAGCAGGGTCTGTTCAGGCTGGTTTGCAGGAAAAATAGGTCATTATGGAGAATAGGATTATTAGCAGAAAAGTGATAGAATAATATAGTAAGACTTTTAATAGATAAGATCAGAATGAATGCCAGGCCGTCTTTTAAGAGAAGTGGCTCAGAATGACTTAGGGATACTTTTCTTACGCTGTACGATAAGCTTTTCGCATGAAAGGTTAAGAGGATCGTACTATAACGAAATTAGGTGGTTATGAACGGAATGAAAGAACAATTCACCAAGCTTTTTGGATTTACCGAGCGGAGCAGCGGAGAAGAGATCAAACAAATCCCGGTTCATGAGGTCATCAGCAGTCCGTATCAGCCACGGACGATTTTCGATGATGAGAAGATCGACGAGTTGTGTCAGACTATCAAAACTCATGGCGTGATCCAGCCGATCGTTGTGCGTATGCGTGATTCCCAGTATGAGATTATTGCAGGCGAAAGACGCTGGCGGGCAGTTAAAAAGCTGGGCATGGACACCATTCCGGCGCTTGTCCGCGAATTCAATGATTCACAGGCTGCATCGATCGCACTGATAGAGAACTTGCAGCGTGAGGGCTTAACCTCTATTGAAGAGGCGATCGCGTATCAGAAGCTGATTGACTTGCATCAATTGACCCAGGAGAGTCTGGCTCAGCGGCTTGGCAAAAGCCAATCCACCATTGCCAACAAAATCCGCTTGCTGAATTTGCCTGAACAGGTCAAAACTGCTTTAATGGAAAGAAAAATCACCGAGCGTCATGCACGCTCGCTCTTGTCGCTGGACACTGAGGAGATGCAGCTTAAGGTTCTGGCTGAGGTTATTTCCAAGGAATTGAATGTAAAACAAACAGAAGCACGTATCGCCTTCTACAAGGCCGTTACCCAGACCAAAAAATCAAAACGGACCTCCTATACCAAAGATGTCCGTCTCGCTCTTAATACAATTCGTCAATCTATAGACATGGTGACCGGCTCAGGAATGGAGATTAAGACCTCCGAGAATGACCGCGGAGATCATTATGAGATTGTGATCCAAATTCCAAAACGATAATGGCAACAAAAAGCTGAAGGCGGCCCTGAGGTGTTGGCCGCCTTTTCTATGACTAGCTCTGAACGTTATCACATATACACTCTAAGGATAAGTTGTTGTCTATTTGCAAATATAAGAATTTATATGTCGCTATAAATTATCCTTCTATTTCTCGCCGAAACGGTACCGTCCTTTAAAAGGACGGCAATGCCGTTTCCACTTGTTTGTCTACATCTCCGCAAACGTGATGCCGTAGATCCAGATTATTATGCCGTTAACAGCTAAGAACTACAAGATGATTCTTTCTAAACAATTCGAGGTGAAATAAGTGTCCAAGATTATTGCCATAGCAAATCAAAAAGGCGGGGTAGGTAAAACAACAACCTCTGTGAACCTGGGTGCCAGCATGGCTACTCTGGGGAAGAGAGTGCTGCTTGTTGATATTGATCCGCAAGGCAACACTACGAGCGGCGTTGGCGTCAACAAAGCGGATGTAGAGAATTGCATTTACGATATTCTTATTAATGAAGTGAATCCGCAGGATACAATACAGGAGACCCGGATTGAGGGCCTTCATATTATTCCGGCAACCATTCAGCTGGCAGGAGCAGAGATCGAGCTGGTCTCTACGATATCGCGGGAACTGAAGCTGAAGAAGGCACTGAATGCAGTGAAGGCGAATTATGATTACATCATCATAGATTGCCCGCCATCATTAGGGATTCTTACCATTAACTCTCTAACGGCTGCTGACTCAGTGATTATCCCTATACAATGCGAATATTATGCGCTTGAAGGATTAAGCCAGCTGCTCAACACGGTAAGACTGGTTCAGAAGAATCTTAATCCGCATCTCAAAATAGAGGGAGTATTGCTCACGATGCTGGATGCCCGGACGAACCTCGGGATTCAGGTTATCGAAGAAGTGAAAAAATATTTCCAGGAAAAGGTATACAGAACGATTATCCCGCGTAATGTACGCCTAAGCGAAGCCCCTTCACATGGACAGTCAATTATTACCTACGATTCCCGTTCCAAGGGAGCGGAAGTATATTTAGAGTTGGCAAAGGAAGTGATCTCTTATGAGTAAGCGTTTGGGGAAAGGCTTGGATGCATTAATACCTTCTCTGTCGATCAATGAAGACGATAAGGTAGTAGAGATTCCGTTGACGCAGCTTAGAGCCAATCCTTATCAGCCGCGCAAGGATTTCAATGAAGAGGCCATTCAGGAGCTTGCAGAATCCATAAGACAGCATGGTGTGATCCAGCCGATCATTGTTCGCAGTGTTTTGAAAGGGTATGAGATTATTGCCGGGGAACGCAGATTCAGGGCCTCGCAATATTGCGGCAAAGCTACAATTCCGGCAGTGGTCCGCAGCCTCAGTGATCAGCAGGTGATGGAGATTGCCCTGATCGAGAACCTGCAGCGTGAGAATCTTAACGCAATGGAAATAGCGGTTGCTTATCAAGGACTGATGGATCAATTCTCACTAACTCAGGAAGAGCTTTCTCTTAAAGTCGGAAAGTCCAGATCGCATATCGCCAACTTTTTGCGGCTGCTTAGCTTACCAGAAGAAGTGAAGGATTATGTTTCACGTGGAACAATTTCGATGGGGCATGCCCGGGCAATTGTGGCTCTGAAAGATCCGGAGGTCATCAAGCAATTGGCTGCTCAGTGTGTGGAGCTTCAGTGGAGTGTTAGAGAACTGGAAGAGGTAGTGAAGAATCTCGACCGCAAACCAGCTAATGGAATTAAGGCCAAGGTTGTGAAACGTGATCCTTATATTGATAATGTAGAGGAAGTATTACGGGAGCGATTCAAGACAACAGTCAAAATTAAACAAGGCAAGGAAAAAGGGAAAATCGAATTAAACTATTACAGTGCCCAGGACCTGGAAAGATTGCTGGAGCTGCTGGGGAACTGATTTGGATATTTGTACCGAAGACATATCCTGAGATATCCTTAATACGGATATGGAGGGGTATGTTTTTTAAATCGAAAAGAGGGAGGGTGGAAGATGGAGAGGCTGGTATATCTCGATCACGCAGCTACTTCGTGGCCCAAGCCGCCGGAGGTGGCTGCAGCTATGGTGGAGGCCTTGGAACAGTCAGGGGCCAATGCCGGGCGGGGCAACCACTCACTGGCTATCGGGACGGGGCGGGTATTAGTTCGTGCACGAATGCTGCTGGCGGAGTTGTTTGGTATAGCGAATGCTCAGGATATCGCGTTCACCCATAACACAACTATGGGGCTAAATATGGCTATTAAGGGTACACTTCAACCAGGGGATCATGTCGTTTCAACGATGACGGAGCATAACTCAGTGCGCAGACCCTTGGAGTATTTGCGCCGGAGCATCGGGATTGAAGTGGATTATATACAGGCGGACCGCGAGGGCCAAATCAGTCTTCACGAGCTTCAGCGTTCTCTGCGTCCAAACACCCGGATGGTGATCTGCAATCACAGTTCCAATCTGCTGGGAAGTATTCTGCCTATTGGGGATATCGGTGACATAGTGAAATCGCATGGGGCTGTGTTCCTGGTAGATGCCGCTCAAAGTGCAGGGGCGCTTAATATTGATGTGGCGGCTATGAACATTGATCTGCTGGCATTTCCGGGACATAAAGGGCTGCTCGGTCCGCAAGGAACCGGGGGGCTGTATATCTCTCCTGGGCTGGATCTGGAACCGCTGATGCATGGAGGGACTGGCAGTCAGTCGGAGAACAGCGAGCAGCCAAGTGTTCGCCCGGACCGTTATGAGGCAGGGACACAGAATGCCGTTGGAATAGCCGGTCTGCTGGCTGGCGTGAAGGCGGTTAAGGCGCTGGGAGTGGAACAGATTCATATGCAGGAATGGAAGTTGACACAGCTGTTGATGGAGGGCTTGGCTGCTATTCCGGGCATGCGGATTCTGGGCCCGGCACCGGGCGCTCCGCGCAGCGGAATTGTGGCTTTTGTCGTAGAGGGGCAGGAGTCGGCGCATATTGCCCACCGGCTGGACCGCGAATACCAGATTGCTGTACGGGCAGGAATGCACTGTACACCGCTGGCCCATCAAGCAGCGGACACTCTGGCTAGCGGAGCGGTAAGGGCGAGTGTGGGAGTGAGTTCCACGGAAGCGGATGTTCAGCGGCTGCTATTAGCCATGGACGAAATGTACGGCGTATCGCGTTCAAGCTAATAAGTGGATAAGGATTCAGGTGGATTATACAGGTCGGTGTCGTTACAGCGTGGGAATTCTTATTTTTGTATAAAGGATGATTCAACATGTCGGAGTTAAATGAAATCATAAACGAGTATTTATCGGCGTTCATCATGGGCTTTGCCGGGGTAATCATACTGATGGCCATTATGATGATCGTCCAGGGTGCCAGGCTTCGCAGAATGCGGAGCCGGTACGAAGCCATGATGGGCGGGAATGGCATAGAGGATCTGGAGAATCTGCTGGTCAACCTGAAGAATCAGGGGGATATGCTGGAGGAGGTCCAGTTGGAGCAGAAGACGCTGCTTGAAGCGGCACATACCAAAATGCGTGGCATGAAGTCGAAGGTGGCTATGAAGCGCTATAATGCTTTTGGAGAACGCGGTAATGACCTGAGTTTCTCGCTTGCCATTCTGGATGACAACCACAGCGGGATTGTGCTGAGCAGTCTGCACAACCGCGAGAACTCATATATCTATGCTAAGCCGATTGAACAGGGAGAGACCCCGTATGCTCTGTCACCGGAGGAGAAGGAAGTTATTGCTCTCGCGTTGCAGCAGATCTAGCATGCAGGTTCCACTGCTTCAAGGCAGAGTAGAGGCTGGATGAAATAATATCCGACAAGCGCATCACCAGGCTTAATCTGGTGTTCTGCAATACGAAATATTCCATGAATCCTCCCACATTAACGATGCCGGTCAAATGGATATCGCCAACGGGGGGAAGCTGCTTGTTGACCCCTGCGCCAGGACGCAGCGGACCTTCAACCACCTGAATGCAGCCGACGCTGGTGGACTGGCCGAGACAGGCGTCAATGGCGATGATGAACGGGTTGGCATGCTTTTGGTACACAAGGCTAACTGTCTCTTCCAGGTTAATGGCATGTACCGGCTCCTCCAGCGTTCCGTAGAGATGGAACAGCGGGCTGTGAAAGCGGGCCAGTGTCGTGCCGACCAGGGGGCCAAGAGAATCGCCGGTCGAGCGGTCCGTGCCCACGCAGATAATGACAATGGGCGTATCCGGACGGGTGCGCGAAAAGTGGAACAGCAGACGGTGGGTAATGGCAGAATAGATATTGGGGTCGGCATGTGATATTTTTAAACAGGATGGTTCTTGCAGCGGTGGAGCTTTGGAAGAGAAATTCATATAATCGTCCTTTCTGGGGCGGCGACTGAAATTCACGGGAAAATCAGCTAAAAAAGCAGTCAGGCTGCCAGGCTGCTGATTACGCAAGGCTTACGTCCGCGGGAGCGTGTTCTGATGATCCTAGTATATGGATGGAAGTGGTTTTTTATACTATGGCGGCAATAGATAGGACCAATAGCCCAGAGGAGGCGTGGAGTGTGGAGGAGGAACTGCTGCTAGCGTTTGATTCGACCCAGCAGGCGCTGCGCGCCGAGATGCTGCTTGAATATGCGGAGATTGAAATCGATATCTTCCCTACGCCCAAGGAGATCACCGCCGGCTGTGCGATGTCGATCCAATTCTCTCGGAGTGCGCTGGATGAGGTAAGGGTCCTGGTCGAAGAGCAGAACGTAGAGATCCGGGGGATCTTCGCCAAGGCCGTTGAGGGTGCAGGGTATGTGGAAATAACGGAGAAGGAGGGGTTCGATGATTAACAGCTTACTGGCGGCCGACGGCGTTGAAGGTGTTGTTAATGATGCCGTCCACTTCAAAGATAAATTATGGGACTGGTTCACCAATGCGGATATGTGGGCCACGGTCCTGTTTTCGGGAATCAGAATTCTCTTAATTTTCATTCTGACCCGGGTGATTATCAAAGTGGTCTCCAATGTGATTGACCGGTCTCTTGAGCGGGAGACGAGGGGGAGGATGTTAGCGAATAACCGGCGTTTCTCCACGGTCGGCGGACTGATGAAGAATGTGGTTACCTTCTTCTGTAACTTCACCATGATTCTGCTGGTTCTGTCGGAGTTCAACTTCGATCTGAAGCCGCTGCTCGCCGGAGCAGGGGTAGTCGGGCTGGCTATAGGGTTCGGCGCACAAAGTTTGGTCAAAGATGTGATTACGGGCTTCTTTATTATTTTTGAGGACCAGTTTGCAGTCGGTGATGTGATCCAGAGCGGAACCTATAAGGGGACGGTAGAGATGATTGGCCTGAGGACGACCAGACTGTTAAGTGCAACGGGCGAGGTACACATCATTCCTAACGGCACGATTGTGAATGTGACGAATTATTCGCTGGCGAATGCACTGGCTGTAGTAGATGTTCCGGTTAAAATCGAACGCGGGCTCGAAGCCACCTTGGCACTGATCGGCGAGGCGCTTCAGGGCATCGAGGAACGCAGCTCCAGTGTCATTGCCTACCCTAATATTCTGGGAATCCAGTCGATGAGCACCTCGGAGTATGTCATCCGCATAGCGGCGAATTGCCTGCCTAATGCCAGAGACGCTGCCGAGCGGCAGATTCAGAATGATATCAAGCATGCTCTGGAGAAGCAGAGCGCCCTGGAGGCTGCTAAGGCCGAGCAGGAGGCGCGTGAGCAGGCGGAGAGGGAGGAAAGAGAGGCTAAGGCGGCTCGTGAGCAGGAGCGCCCAGAGGAAGCCCGCAGAGCCCGTGAGGAGCAGGAGGCCAGCCCTAGAAGGCAGGTGGCAGCTGCGCAAGAGGCAGAGGAGGGGGAAGAGTAATGGAACGCAAGGTTTTCGGGCTGGGTGATATAGTGCAGATGAAGAAGCAGCATCCCTGCGGAACGAACGAGATGGAGATTATCCGTATGGGGATGGATATCCGGATTAAGTGCACCGGCTGTCAGCACAGTGTCCTCATTCCCCGCGCCAAATTCGAGAAGAATCTGAAGAAGGTCCTGCATTCAGCGGATAGTGGAGCGGAGAATAATTAAGCCGGTGCAGGCAGCGAAACGCCAATGAATAACGCTTGCAATTGTGCGATTGGCATGATATGATAATTCTTGCTGCGGAGAGGTACCCAAGAGGCCCAAGGGGGCTGACTCGAAATCAGTTAGGCGTGTCACAGCGTGCGTGGGTTCGAATCCCACCCTCTCCGCCACTTCAGCAATTATATTCTTAATTTATGAGACCTCCGTTCTGATACGGGGGCTTTTTTGTGCAAATATAAGAATTTTATATGTTGCACACGATTAATTATCCTTCTATTTCTCGCTGAAACGGTACCGTCCTGTAAAAGGACGGCAAAGCCGTTTCCACTTGCTGCATACTTCATCGTGAAGTCCGGATAGATAGCACGCAAAAAGAGAGACCTTCGCAGGTCTCTCTTCCAGAGGCAGTACATCAATGACGTTCGGAAATCTCTGTCTATAGCTACTACTGTGATTGGGTAATACTAAAGCTGTTACTCCTTTTTACAGAGCCAGCTTCACTCTCCCCGGCTACGATAGCTGCTGAATTCAGAATCCCTGTGATCGTGTTCGTCTGCGACGTTCAACGGAACCACACCTCTCTTTTGTACTGCCTGGGTCTAGTATGCGCAGCGTTCAAGGTTTTATACCTGGCTGCTGAAATTAATGGACACGGGCCTTCTCGACTTTTTTCCACTTGCGGTTCTGGTTGCTGGTCTCCGGGAAGGTGTCGCCTTTCTCCATTGTAATCCGCTTTGGATTCTGAATCTCCGTGTGGAAGCTCCGCGCTTCGCCTACCTCGGTGTAAACGCCCGGGTTGGGGGCTTTGTCGCCTTTTTCATACTCCGTCTGTTCGCCCATTGGTAAATAACCTCCTGTTATCGAATGATGAAGCGGTTATATTGTGGCCTTGACGATGAGGGATTACTCAGAGGTTCTTACGGAATCCGCCAACAATTTTTACTATGGTCCAGCATCTGGTACGTATTAATAAAACTTGCAATCCTCTGCTGGGTTTGGTATATTGATTTGGTGCGAGTCTATGTTTGTGCTCGTTCCTTGCTCCTGACCTGATCAGGGGCCGCAGACCATAAGGAGGTGAAAATTATGCGCAAATATGAAGTCATGTACATTATTCGTCCTGACATTGAACAAGAAGCCGTTCAAGCAGCAGTCGAAAAATTCCAAGGCATCATCTCCAACGGCGGAGAAATTACAAAGCACGATGTGCAAGGTAAACGCCGTCTTGCGTATGAGATCAAGAAACATCGTGATGGCGTTTTTGTTTTGGTTAACTTCAATGCAGAACCTGCAGTAGTTACTGAGCTTGAGCGTATCATGAAGATTTCTGACGAAGTAATTCGTTATCTCATTACGAACGACGTTGCCTAAGATATTGACAAGCTTTGTAACGAATCGCGCTATTAAGGAGGGGACCTAATTGTTGAACCGTATCATTCTGATCGGTCGGTTGACCCGTGACCCGGAACTTCGTTATACTCCTGCTGGTGTTGCCGTAACACAGTTTACGCTTGCCGTAGACCGTAACTTTACGGGCCAGAACGGTGAACGCGAAGCGGACTTTATCCCGGTAGTAACCTGGAGACAGCTGGCTGAGACCTGTGCCAATTATTTGCGCAAAGGAAGACTGGCAGCCGTGGAAGGACGCATTCAAGTACGGAATTACGAGAATAACGAAGGCAAACGTGTATACGTTACTGAAGTTATTGCCGATAATGTCCGTTTCCTGGAATCCGCGCAGAGCCGTGAAGGCGGAAATGCAGCAAGTGGCGGAAGTATGCCTGAAGAGCCAGCCTTCGGTGGCGGCGGTAACGGCGGGAACAGTGCTCGCGGAAATGGAAGCAACAATAATTTCTCGCGTAACAACAATACCCAAGATCCTTTTTCGGGCGATGGAAAACCGATCGATATATCGGACGATGATTTGCCATTTTAATAAGGAAGGACTGAACTGAACATGGCTTTCAAACCAAGAGAAGGTGCGGACAACGACAAAAGACCGGCACGTCGTGGTGGACGCAACAAGCGTAAAAAAGTGTGCTATTTCACTGTGAACAAGATTACTCACATTGATTATAAAGACACTGAGCTTCTTAAGAAGTTCATCAGCGAACGCGGAAAGATCTTGCCGCGTCGTGTAACTGGTACAAGTGCAAAATACCAACGCGCTCTGACTATTGCTGTAAAGCGCTCGCGTCAAATCGCGCTGCTGCCTTACACAACAGAATAGGACGTTTTATGAAGCAGCCGGCTGAGCCGGCTGCTTTTTGTATGGGATAACCCATAATTGACAAACGGATTCCATCTGTAGTAAATTACAGGTATCCTATAACTAAAGGGGAAATTTTGATGTTGGTGAGCGTTCTTAACTAAGCAATTTCATATCGTTCCGGCTGTTAGCCGCCGCATGCTCTGATTTTGCCAGAGGCATGTCTTGTTGGAGTCTGTCCTGGTGACATCTCTGACTGAGTAGACCGCGGACTGCTGGAATGAATGATTTAGTTAAGAACACACGCGAAGCGTCATGATGGCCTCTTGATCCGGCTATTGTTCTCTTTGTGATTAACCGTGCTCTTGCAGCACGGTTTTTTCTGTTTTCAGGTGTCCTCCCGACGGAGTCGGGACCCTGAGGCCAAAGAGAAGCAGCAGCAATAAGAGGGCGAAGACTGCCGTGGTGGCGGTTCTTTGCCCTCATTTTTGCGTTATGCGCAGTGGATTGGGATAAGAAATATACTTGTATACAAGGAGGAATTCAGCTTGAATCTGCAAAGTCTGCACACATTGGAATATGAGACGATTAAGCAGGAATTGCTGCGTCATGCGGTATCTTATGAGGGAAGAAGGATTGTCCGTGAGCTTCAGCCGATGATCTACCTGCCGGCGATACACCGGGCGCTTGAGGAGGCGCAAGAAGCGAAAGAGCTGCTGGAACGTGGAGCCAGTGTACCGATTCCCTCGCTGGAGGGAATTGAATGGGTGCTGTCGCTGCTCGGGACCGGGTATATGTATAATGAGCAGGATTTCACTGCAGTCTCGCTGTTTCTGAACAGCTGCGGACAGCTCAGGAAATACATGGCCGCCAAGGAGCAGATAGCGCCGCGCATCGCCGCTTACGGGGCATCCCTTCAGGAGCTGAATGGGGTTCGGGACGAGATAGAACGGTGTATCCGGCTGGGCGTCATTGATGACCACGCCAGCAAAGGACTGGAACGGGTCCGCAAACGGCTGGCAGTCGCCAAGGAGCGCCTGCACCGGAAGCTGGAGAGTATCATGAACCGCCACAAATCCATTTTACAGGAAAGTCTGGTCAGTATGCGCGGCGGGCGGTATGTCATTCCGGTGAAACGGGAGTATCACAAGCAAATTAAGGGCTCGGTGCTGGATCAGTCCACCAGCGGGCAGACGGTATTCGTGGAGCCGGATGAGGTGGCCTCGTTACAGGGAGAGATCGAGCTCCTGACTGCTGACGAGGCCCGCGAGGAAGGAATAATCCTGAGTATGCTGACAGGGCTGATAGAGCAGGAGCAGGCCGCTATCCGGCTTAATATTGAGGTGACGGGCATGTATGACTTTATTTTCGCCAAAGGGAAGGTTGCCCGGGTAATGGATGCGGGGCCGGTTGCTCTGAACGAACGCGGGTATGTGAGGATGAATGGAGGCCGTCACCCCCTGCTGAAGGATATGGTGCCGGTCAGTCTGGAGCTGGGTCAGGGGTATAAATCGCTGATCGTGACCGGGCCGAATACAGGCGGCAAGACGGTGGTGCTCAAAACCCTGGGCCTGCTCGTATTAATGGCACAGTCCGGCTTGCTGGTACCGGTTGATCCCGGCAGTGACTTCGCGGTCTTCACCAATGTAATGAGCGTTATCGGAGACGGACAGAGCCTGACACAGTCCCTGAGCACCTTCTCGGCACAGATGAAGAGTATTGAAGGAATGCTCTATGATGCCGGCAGAGGCGTGCTGCTGCTGATTGATGAGCTGGCTGCCGGCACAGACCCTGGTGAAGGGTTCGCGCTGTCCATCGCGATTCTGGAGGAGCTGAACCGTAAGGGGGCTAATATCGTGGTAACGACCCACTTCAATGAGCTGAAGGCCTTCGCGGCGGCAACGGCAGGCTTCGAGAATGCACGGATGGAGTTCGATCAGAACACGCTGCAGCCGCTGTATAAGCTAACGATTGGCGAAGCTGGCGAGAGCTACGCGCTGCAGATCGCCGAGAAGCTGGGTATTGTCCATTCCGTTATCGAGCGGGCCAAACAGCTTGTGACAGAGCAGCAGGGACACAGAGGCGGCCACAGCCCGTGGAAGGACACTATCAAAGCTGCTCAGAGGGCTAAAGAAGCAGCGGAGGCTGAGATAGCTGCAAAAGCGGATAGAGCGGCTGAAGGAAAGCTGGGAAGCGTTGCATCACACGAGGCGCATACTGTAGTACCTGAATTTGCGGTAGGGGATGCTGTCTATGTCAGCTCTCTGGGGCGCACTGGAATTGTCTATGAGAAGAAGGACAGCCGGGGGAGGGTCGGAGTGATGATTCAGAAGCAGAAGCTGAGCATTAACCATAAGCGGCTGAAGCCTTATCTGTCCAAGGAAGAGCTGTATCCGGAGGATTATGATTTTGATATTATTTTTGAGAGCAAGGAGACCCGGAAGAAGCGTAAGCTGATGCGGAAAAAGCATGTGGAGGGCCTTAGCATCATCCACCCGGGAGAGGAAAATTAAGGCGCTGCTGTAGCTGAAGTCTGCCCGTCAGGGCAGGCTTTTTTCAACATCGGAAGGGTTCTTGGCTGCCCCGAAATAAATTAAACACTTCACTTTACAGTGAATATTGTATATCCTCTATAATGTGGAATAATTAATTGTCCATAATCTGCATAATAGGCATTACAGTAAAATCTAGTGTAGAAACCGCTTACATTACTGTGTGATCCAACCCGGGAGGGAAGAAATATATGTCAAACCGACTCATCGGCAGACTGATGCTACCGCTTGCGCTCTTGGTGGCATTGTCGGCATGCAGCGGGCCAAGCCCGGCCGTCAAGAATGTTGTGGCGCGCCTTAGCCAAACAGCCGATGAACCCATTACAGGCGGGACTGTGACCTTCGGCTACCCGTCCGCTTTTCAAGGGATTTTTGAACCGGCATTCTTCGAAGGAGAAGATGATTCCAATGTGCTGGAGTTCACCACTGAGGCCATGTTCACTGTGAAGGATGATTTGTCCACTGCTCCTAATATCGCCAGCTGGCAGGAGTCCGAAGATCATACGGTGTTCACATTCACCATTAAGCCCGGGGTCCGCTGGCATAACGGGGATGAGCTGACCGTGGAGGATTGGAAGTTTGCTCTGGAGACTATCGCCAGCCCGGAGTATACGGGTTCCAGATACTATAGCGTTGAGATGATCAAGGGCGCAGAAGCTTACCACCAGGGCCAGGCGAAGGAAATTACAGGGCTTAAGGTGATGGACCCGTATACGCTGCGCATTACAATGAATTCAGCACGGGTGAACATGATTGATAATCTGTGGGCCTACCCGATGAACAAGCGGTACTTCGAGGGAGTGGCTGTTAAGGACATGCCGGACAGCGATCAGGTGCGCAAGCAGCCAATTGGCACGGGTCCGTTCATGGTAACCAGCATTGTGCCGGGCCAGACGGTGGAAATGAAACGGTTCGATAATTATTACAAGGGCAGAGCGCTTCTGGACGGGATTACTTATAAGGCGATCGACAGCAAGGATATTACCGCTCTGCTTGAAGCAGGAACTGTCGATATGGCGGCTTTGCCGCGTGATGCCTATGAGGCCGCAGGGCAATTGGATAATGTAGAGATTAGGGTCACACCAGGAATGTCGTTTGAATATATCGGGTTCAAGTTTGGACACTGGGATGAGACAGACGGTCAGGTGGTCATGGATAATCCCAAGTTCAAGGATAAACGCCTGCGTAAGGCAATGTATTATGCACTTGACCGGCAAGGGATTCTAGATAAATATTCCTATGGCCTTGGGACGCTTATCGAGACACCTATCCCCAGCTCCAGCTGGGCCAAGATCGCGGATGAGGAGATCGACACCTATCCCTATTCTCCGGAAAAGGCTGGGCAGCTGCTGGATGAGGCCGGGTATCTGGATATGGACGGGGATGGACTCCGCGAAGATCCCAGCGGCAAGAAGCTCGTTATTCACTATGATGCGATGAGCGGCAGCAAGACAGCTGAGGCCCGGACGGCAGCCATTCTCCAGAATTGGCGTGATGTCGGGCTGGATGTGCGGCTCAGCGGAGGAAGCCTGAAGGAGCTGAATACCTTTTATGAAGCGGTGGAGTCGGATGATCCGGCAGTGGAGCTGTTCAACGGCGTGTGGGGACTGGCCAGCGACCCTGATCCTTCGGGCTTATGGCGCGCTGCCGATTCGTGGAATTACCCCCGGTGGACGTCGAAGCGCAGTGAGGACCTGATCCGGGAAGGGGTCAGCCTGAAGGCGTATGATAAGGACTTCCGGAAGGAAATCTATTATGAATGGCAGAAGCTGATCAATGATGAGGTTCCAATGATCTTTTTCGCTGAACGCTCGGATATTACTGCGGTGAATAAGCGCCTGCAAGGGGTAACAATGAACGCTTTAAGCAATATCATCAATCCGCAGAGCTGGTGGATTAAGGATACTGAATAGGCTAAGAGGACGGTCTGATCTGCTGTGTTAAGTGGCTGAACAGACTGTCTTTTTTTATTTTTTTTGGCTGAAAAAGAATCAAAACGCCGTTTGCTGCGTCATATACTTTATGGAATATAAGCGGCCTAAGTGTCAAAGTTGTCGTTATTTGTTGTTTCTTTTTAGTGGTGAAGTGATTACAATAGAAATATTGTTTATGTGTCAAAGCCGTTTTCCAGGTTTATTCTACAATTAGAACGACCCGAATCCCGGAAAGGGGGGAATAATACCATCTGAAGCAGGGCGGCGTACAGTAGCTAGAACAGCCCACTCATGACTGCCTTGGAAGCCCAGGCGGCCATTGTAAATAGATTACGTTCATAATATGTACATTCCACCATAAAGAAGGAATCAAAAATGATGAATAAGCTTAAAAAAATAAAGAAAAGATACATTGCGCTCATTCTGGTACTGGTGATTGCAGCCGGAGGGTTTCTGTTCCAGAAGCCGCTTGCTGTGCTGGCTTTCGACCTCTTTCTGTCAGATCAAGTAGAAGATAAGCTGGCTAAGGAATCCTATGTGCCTCTGGAGAATAACACCAGCAAGACACCGACTTCCGTTAAGGCTGAACCGGTGGCACTCAAAAGCGATCCGTTCTCTCTGATGCTTCTTGGTACAGATCAGCGGAAGAATGAAACCGCACGCTCAGATACCATGATGTATGCGGTGATCCGGCCGGAGGATTATAAAATTCTGCTGATCTCCGTTCCCCGGGATACCTACACAGAAATTATCGGATACAAGGACAATAAGAAGGATAAAATTACACATGCGTATGCGTTCGGCGGGCAGCAAATGTCCAAGGACACACTGGAAGCGCTCCTCGGCCATGATATTCAATATTATGCCACCATCAACTTTCAGGGGCTGAAGGATGCTGTCGATGCCATTGGCGGTGTGCCGCTCCCGATCAAGAAGGATATTGTCAACAAAGGCAAAGACCATGAGAAATTCACCATTAAGGCCAATAAGTCGAACTATAGCGGCGAAGAGGCACTTAACTATACCCGCTACCGTGAGGATAGCGACTTCAACCGGACCAAACGTCAACAGGTCTTTATTGATGTCGTAGCGAATAAAATGTTATCGATCAGCCAGATCGGCAATATTCCTGAGCTGCTGGATATCATGGGCGACAATTTCAAAACGGATATTCAGCCCTCGATGATCATCAGTCTCGCCAAGAAGTTCATGGGCGGCAAGGACATGGATATCTCCAGCTTCACGGTGATGGGGGAAGGCAAACGGATGGATGGGGTCTACTACGATATAGTGAACGAAGAGGATCTGAATAAAGCCAAGGCGCTGATCGACAACTGGATGAACCCCAGCACACCGGTTGACCAGCTGATTGAGCCAGGCAAGGCCGGCAATGCGCTTGAGCCTTCGGCTACACCTGCAGTACAATAAGGATCAGAACCGATTTTCTTGACCCGTTATAAAAACAGCAGCCATTCCCTCAAGGTTAATGGCTGCTGTTTACTGTCTTCATGCTATAATGGAATGGAACTTATTGCTGAGGGCAGACGTATAACTACGGTGGGCTTTAGTGCAAGGAAGGTAAAGTAGCATTCCTTCGGAATTCTTTGAGGAGGATTAAGAGATGAACATTGCGTTTTTTTTACTTCCGAAGCAGGAGGTCGCATGTGTTACCATGGATTCGACGCTGCGGCAGACCCTGGAACGGATGGAGTTTCACCGCTATACAGCAGTGCCGATCCTGAACCGCAACGGAGAATATGCGGGAACGGTTACAGAAGGTGATTTGCTCTGGTATATGAAGGAGTCGGGCGGCGCGGTCACCTTTGAGAATGCTTCCAAATTTCTGCTTAAGGATGTCCCGCTGCGGATGAACAATCTGGCGGTTTCGATTGATGCGGATATGGAAGATCTGATTAATTTGGCCAAGGTCCAGAACTTTGTACCGGTGGTCGACGACATGAAGCGGTTCATCGGCATTGTACGCCGGAGCCAGATTATTGAATACTGCGAGAAATTTGTCTCACGGCAATCGCTCGAATCGTTATAAGGTACCAAGGCCTGTATTTCCGGCGAAGCGGAATGCGGGCCTTTTTTGAAAGATGGAAGGCGGTATTCAGGGGCGGCAGGCGTCCGTGTGGCTCGGAAATTTTTATGCTATAATGGAGAATAATGCTTTTTGCCGGAGGTAGAGAGACAGTGCCCAATGTGCCGAAGGATCTGGATGTGGCCAAACGCGCCAAGGTAATTGAGTGGTTAAAGACGGAAGTTATTGATCAAGTCTCAAGGTTGTTCAAAGCGCTGTGGGAAGGCAGTACCACGCGTGTCGGCGACAGTCTGGCCAGCCTGATTATGAGCTCGTACATCTTGGGGCGCAGACTCGGTATCCCTTATCGCGAGCTGGATGATTTACTGCTGGAGAAGCTGAGAAAGCACAGGCAGGAGGGCCATCAGCTGGAAGAATGGTACCAGGATATATCTGCATTAGAAGAACATATGCGTAAGAGGTGAATACTGTTGAAATTTCGCTGGACATCTGTGGCTTGGAGCGTAGCTTATCTGTTGCTGCTGTTATCCCTGTCAACCCCGCTTTTGCTTATTACAACATTCTTTATGATTATTCCGGCCATAGTGCTCTTTACGACCCTTAACACCAAGCAGTTCATTCTGCATCTGTTACCGGTTCTGCTGATTGTGGGCCTGATTACCCCGATGTATATCCTGATTGCGGCTTATTTCTTAATCCCGGCCCTTGTGATGGGACGATGGTACAAGAAGCGTGCTTCAGCGATTTCTACACTGATTGCCGGTATGGTCGCTATACTAGCTGAATTCCTGCTGATCCTGCTGATCAGTACGACGTTCCTTAAGTTCAACTTGTACGACTATGTCTATGATGTTCTGAAGACCTATGCAGACTGGCTGGCAAGTATGGGGGCAAGCAATCCGCTGCTGTCCGAGATCGCCCTCTCCTCCGATCAGATTGGCCAGATGAGCTGGCTGACGATCCAGGCGATACCGATGACGCTGATCCTCAGTGCGTTCGTGATTGCGGTCATTACCCATTCCATTGTCCGCCCTATACTGAACAGTATGGAATATGCGGTGCCCAAGCTGAAGCCGGCGCGGGAATGGAGACTGGCCAGAGCGTTCATCTGGTATTATCTGCTTGGCGTCGTAATCAGCCTGCTGTTCGGCGGTGCCGACAGCGGCTTCATGCTAATGGTCTCGGCCAATCTGCTGCCGCTGCTGCAGATTGCGTTCAAGATTCAGACCATCGGCTTCCTCTTCTTCCTGGTGCATGAACGGAAGTGGAGCAAGATCATCGCTCTTCTGCTGGCAATCCCTGTTATTGCTCTGCCGGGATTCTGGATTATTGGTGTGGTGGACCTGGCGTTTCCGCTGCGGGAGCTTGTGAAGAAATCGAAACGATAGGGTGAGGGCTCATGCCAAAATTTCTGCAAAGACGCTGGCACGGCTATCATACCGTGTGGGCGTTCTTACTGCTGCTGGTCCTGATTATAGTAGTGAGTATCTATAACTGGGTCCTCGGTGTTGCCAGCCTCTTCCTGGCCGGCACATTGTGTTTCACCATGCTGCAGGCCGAGCTGTCGTTCCGCCGCAACCTTGTAGATTATATCAACGGCCTGTCCTTCCGCATCAAGCGGGTGGAGGGAGAGGCTGTAAGCATGCTTCCGCTCGGAATTATCCTGTACAGTGAGGACCGGGCGGTGGAATGGCATAACCGGAATGCCGGCCAGATCTTCTCCCGCAAGTCTCTTGTGGGTGAAGATATGCAGGAGCTGATGCCTGAGGTTATGGCTTCTCTGCAGAACCTGCCGTCCAAGCGGGAACCGGTTAAGGAAGGGGTATTGAAGGAGCAGCGCCATGAACTTACAGTGGATGACCGTTATTATGAGGTCGTGGTGATTCCAAGCGAACGGCTGCTGTATTTATTCGATATTACCGAGCTTGTGGTGCTGCGTGAGCGGTATGAGGAAGAGAAGCTGGCGATTGGAATTGTCATGATGGATAATCTGGATGAGGCCGCCCAGGGGATGGATGATCAGCAGCGTACTTCGCTAATCGCCAAGGTTGCCAGTGAGATTACCGAGTGGAGTAAGCAATTCGAGGTATATCTGCGCCGTTTGTCTTCCGAGCGGTACCTGATGCTGTTGAATCACCGCAGCCTTCAGGCCCTGGAGGAGAGCAGGTTCGTGGTGCTGGATGAGGTCCGTGAGATGACGGCAGACCTCAAGGTGCCGATGACGCTGAGCATAGGCCTTGCCTACGGCTCGGAATCGGCCAGTGAGCTGGGAGCGCTTGCCCAGTCGAGTCTGGACATGGCGCTCGGCAGAGGCGGGGACCAGGCCGCTGTGAAGGCGGGCCAGCGGCTCTCCTTCTACGGCGGCAAGACCAATGCCGCCGAGAAACGCACCCGCGTCCGGGCGCGGGTGATCGCCCACGCCCTGCGGGATCTGATGCAGGAGAGCGACCGGGTGCTGATTATGGGGCACCGGATACCGGATATTGACGCGGTGGGGGCGGCGATTGGCCTGCTTAAGGCGGCACAGATGTACAATGTGGAAGCCAGCATTGTGATGGAGACGCCGAATCCTTCGATTACCCGGATGATGGAGGAGATCCGCAAGGATGAGGCGCTCTACAAGACCTTCATCACGCCAGAGCAGGCTCTCCAGATGATGACGGAGCATACGCTGCTCATTGTTGTGGATACACACAAGGCTTCCATGACTATGGAGCCGAGGCTGGTGCAGGTTGCCAGCCGGATTGTGGTGGTTGACCATCACCGCCGGGGTGAGGAGTTCATCAATGACGCTGTGCTCGTGTATCTGGAGCCGTATGCGTCATCGACCTGTGAGCTGGTGACGGAGCTGCTGCAGTACATTCATGACAAGATTAAGCTCAGCCCGCTGGAGGCCACGATGCTACTGGCCGGGATCACGGTCGATACGAAGCATTTCGCGCTGCATACAGGCTCGCGGACCTTCGAAGCGGCCGGGTTCCTGCGCCGGGTCGGGGCGGATACGATTCTCATTCAGCGTATGCTGAAGGAGGATCTGCAGGAGTATATCTCGAAGGCGGAGATCATCAAGCATGCGCGTATGGTGTATGACCAGATCGCACTGGTGGTCACACAGCCCGGGATGAAGATTCCGCAGCTGCTGATCGCCCAGACGGCGGATACGCTGCTTGGGATGACGAATGTGGTGGCATCCTTCGTCATCAGTGAACGTCCTGACGGCCTGATCGGCATCAGCGCCCGTTCTCTGGGTCGGATGAATGTGCAGGTAGTCATGGAGAAGCTGGGCGGCGGCGGACATCTGTCCAACGCGGCTGTACAGCTTGAAGGAACAACCAAAGAAGCGGAAGCCAGACTGCTCGCAGTGCTGGCCGAAATTGAAGCGAAAGAGGGGTTATTTGAATGAAGGTCATATTCTTGAAGGATGTTAAAGGTCAAGGCAAGAAGGGGCAGGTTAAAGAGGTGTCGGAGGGCTATGCAGCCAATTTCCTGCTGCCGCGCGGGCTGGTTCGTCCGGCTACAGACGGTAATGTGAAGACACTGGAGAACCAGGCGGCAGCCGAACAGCGCCGCAAGGACCAGGAGAAGGAGGAAGCGGTACAGCTGGGCAAGAAGCTGGATGAGCTGACCCTGACTCTAAAGGCCAAAGCAGGCGAAGGCGGCCGTCTCTTCGGCGCTATTACCAGCAAGCAGATCGGCGAGACACTGGCAGCTACTCAGGGCATCGTCATCGACAAGCGCAAAATTGAGCTGAGCGATTCGATCCGCCATGTAGGCACGTTCCAGGCAACAGTTAAGCTGCATACTGAAGTAAAGGCTAACCTCACGGTTCAGGTAACGGAGGAGTAGGATGGGTGGAGATCTCTTTTTCGATCGGGTTCCCCCGCAGAATCTGGAGGCAGAACAGGCCGTACTGGGTGCAGTTCTACTGTCGGATGAGGCGCTAATTACCGCGATGGAGCGGGTGAATACCGAAGACTTCTACGACAAACCGCATCAGATGATATTTGAGGCGATGGTGCAGCTCGGAGAAGAGAGCCAGCCGATTGACCTGATTACATTGACATCCCGGCTCCAGGATAAAGGGGAGCTTGAGGATATCGGCGGTGTCAGCTATCTGGCGAAGCTGGCGCATGCGGTGCCGACTGCGGCCAACGTCGATTATTACGCCCAGATTATTGAAGAGAAGGCGATGCTGCGGCGGCTGATCCGCACAGCCACGCAGATTGTCAGCGAAGGCTATACCGGCGGCGAAGACGTAGGCATTATGCTGAGTGACGCCGAGCGGCGAATCCTGGAGATCTCGAACCGCCGCAGCGGCAGCGGGTTCATTGCCATCCGCGATGTGCTCATGCAGGTATTCGACCGGGTCGAGCTGCTCCATCAGAATAAAGGCGGAACCTCGGGGATTCCAACCGGGTTCGTTGACCTGGACCATATGACGAACGGCTTTCAGCGCAATGACTTGATTATTGTGGCGGCCCGTCCTTCCGTCGGGAAGACGGCCTTCGCTCTGAATATCGCGCAGAATGTGGCGGTGCGGGCGAAGGAGACGGTAGCCATCTTCAGTCTGGAAATGTCGGCGCCCCAGCTGGTTCAGCGTATGATCTGCGCAGAGGCCAATCTGGACGCCAATATTATGCGGACCGGTGATTTCAAGAGCGATGATGACTGGTCCAAGCTCACGATGGGCATCCAGTCGCTGTCCGAGTCCGAAATCTACATCGACGACACTCCGGGCATCACAGTTACCGATATCCGGGCGAAATGCCGCCGGCTCAAGAAGGAAAAGGGACTCGGAATGATTGTCATCGACTACCTGCAGCTGATCCAGGGCCGGGGCAAGGCCGGCGAGAACCGCCAGCAGGAGGTATCGGAAATCTCCCGTACTCTGAAGCAGATCGCCCGTGAGCTTGACGTTCCGGTTATTGCCTTGTCCCAGCTCAGCCGCGGTGTGGAGCAGCGCCAGGACAAACGGCCGATGATGAGTGACCTTCGTGAATCAGGCTCGATCGAGCAGGATGCCGATATCGTAGCGTTCCTGTACCGTGATGATTATTACAATCAGGATACCGAGAAGAAGAACATTATCGAAATTATTATTGCCAAGCAGCGTAACGGTCCGGTAGGGACGGTGGAGCTTGTGTTCCTCAAGAACTTCAACAAGTTCGTCAACTACGAGCGGGCGCATGCAGAACCATTTGCAGGTTAGGCAAACTTCGCACAATACACGAACGATTGCACATTTCAGTCTGTGATCGTTCGTTTTTATTTGACTTTAAAAAGTGCCGCTGTTACACTGATTATTGTGCTTTGGCGGCCTGCCCGCCTGGTGTCCGGAGGGCTGCGTACAAGATGAAGCGCGTACAGAGCCCCTATGATAAGCGGAAAAATAATGGTGCTTGCTAGCACCTACGGAGGAATGTACATGTCAACGGTAGTCGTCGTGGGAACACAATGGGGAGACGAAGGCAAAGGCAAGATCACGGATTTTCTGGCGGAAAGTGCAGATGTGGTCGCCCGGTATCAAGGGGGTAACAATGCCGGTCACACGATTCTGATTGACGGAAAGAAGTTCAAGCTGAGCTTGATTCCATCTGGTGTATTTTATAAAGAGAAGACTTGTGTTATCGGCAACGGAATGGTCATTAACCCGGAAGCGCTGATCCAAGAAATTAATTATATTCATGACAATGGCTTCGATACGAAGAACCTGGTAATCAGCGATCGTGCGCATGTCATTATGCCTTATCATATGGTGCTGGATGCGCTTGAGGAAGACCGCAAAGGCCCGAACAAAATCGGTACAACACGCAAGGGGATCGGCCCGTGCTACATGGATAAGGCTGCCCGTAACGGCATCCGGATTGCCGATCTGATGGACGCTGAGGAATTCGAGCTGAGACTTCGTCCATTGATGGAAGAGAAGAATCAGGTGATCACTCAGGTATACGGCGCTGAGCCGCTGAATGTGGAAGAGATTCTGACCAAATATCTGGAGTATGCAGAAGTGCTGCGCGGCTATGTAACCGATACTTCGGTGGTACTGAATGATGCGATTGATGCGGATTCCCGGGTGCTGTTCGAAGGTGCGCAGGGCGTGATGCTCGATATCGACCAGGGAACTTATCCGTTCGTTACTTCATCGAATCCTTCGGCTGGCGGCGTCTGCATCGGTTCGGGCGTGGGCCCGTCCAAGATCAAGCAGGTTATCGGTGTGGCGAAGTCTTATACTACCCGCGTTGGAGACGGCCCGTTCCCTACAGAGCTGAACGATGCTACCGGTGATTATATTCGCGAGACCGGGCATGAGTACGGAACCGTAACCGGACGCGCCCGCCGAGTGGGCTGGTTCGACAGTGTGGTTGTGCGTCACGCCCGCCGCGTCAGCGGAATCACCGGCCTGTCGCTGAACTCGCTGGATGTCCTGAGCGGTCTTGAGACTGTGAAGATCTGCACCGGCTACAAGTACCGTGGAGATATTATCACACATTACCCGGCAAGCCTGAAAATGCTGGCAGAGTGTGAAGCGGTCTACGAGGAGCTTCCAGGCTGGAGTGAGGACATCACTGGGGCGAAGACGCTGGAGGATCTGCCGGCCAACACACGCAAATACGTGGAACGTGTATCGGAACTGACGGGGATTCCGATCTCGATCTTCTCTGTGGGCCGCAACCGTGAACAGACTAATCAAGTACTGCCAATCTATATCTAGACTGAAGCAGAACTAAATAGATATGTATAGGAGCAGGGGCCTCGGTGAGGCTCCTGTTTCTGTATGTTCTGATGTTTTTTTAGCAGGTTAATCAGCTTTAATGTGCTTCGGGGACGTTTCCCGGACGTTGTTCTAGTCAATACTGTGAGAATGGGATCATAGCGAACCGATTCTTCTGAGGTTGAATAGAGCAGGGTGTAAGGGAGTGATGTTGGTGAAAATAGTGAAGCGTGCGCTGAGCATCTGCCTGATTGTGGTGCTGGCGAGCGGCCTGTCCATGCTGACAACGGCCTATGTGGTGAATACGTATATCCAGTCGGTGCTGGCCAGCTTCGATATCAAGCTGGACGGGCCGGGGCCGGGAATCGGCGGCTTTGTGAAGAGTCTGACCGGTATGGGCGGCAGCGGGGCTGCTCCCAAGGAGAATTCCAAAGCGGCCTCAAGCGAGACTAAAAACTCCAATAAGGAGGCTGATTCAAGCAAGACGG
The DNA here is from genome assembly GCF_038002805.1 of Paenibacillus sp. FSL H3-0333. Lineage (NCBI taxonomy): Bacteria > Bacillati > Bacillota > Bacilli > Caryophanales > Paenibacillaceae > Paenibacillus > Paenibacillus sp. FSL H3-0333. The sequence continues at coordinate 590,914 of NZ_JBBODG010000001.1, forward strand.
AGGTAGAGAAGAAGGACAGCAGTGGCGGAAAAGCCGGGAATCTTCAAGAGAAATCGGTAGACGAGACGGTGCCCGATAATGCACTGCCTGTGATGGGACAAGCCGCTTCGGGAGAAGAACAGAGTGAGCAGGGGCTGGACCAGAATCTGGTGATGACGCCGGAGGCTATGAATGATCTAAAGGAGAACCTGCCTGCTAATGCGAAATCCAATATCTTCAATATTCTGATGAATAAGCTTCCCCAGGAGGAGATGATCAAGATCTCTGCTGCCCTGGAGGGCGGCTTGACAGAGAGCGAAGTAACGGAACTGCAGGGTATCATTGCGAAGTACGTAGATGAGGATGAATATAAGGCGCTGATGAAAATGCTTACACCAGATAGCGGAGGGACGAATCAGAATTAAAATTGTCATTTTTTGGACAAGATTTCGCCGTTTAAAACGCATATTTTGGGAATAAACCCGCGAAATTGGCGGGTTTTGCTATGGGAGCAAAGTTGAAATTTTTCTTCAGGCTATGGTACAGTAAAAAAGGACTAATAAGGGTTAATATTTTGTAACCTTTTTCGTATGCGTCATACAGTCATATTCGTACTCATGCAAATCGGATGCGCGAAGCATATACATTCTTGTTTTTACAGCCGAAAGGGAGAGTTTCATGAAAGGATTTAAGTTTATACGCCGGATGGGGAACCTGCGGAACCGTGCAGAAGCATCCGCAGGATCTGGTGCAGCAGGTGAACAAGGTAAGGATGCAATGACTTCGGGTGAATCCCGTGTCTTTCAGCCGGAGATGAAATCCCGCCGCCGGCGTTCATGGATACTGGCTTCTGCCGGTCTGGTTCTGCTGACCACCTTCCTGGTGGGGGCACAGAAGAAGCAGGTAGCAGCGAATACAGTAACCTATTACAAAGTGCTGGTGAACGGTGAGGAGATTGGAGCGCTGAACCAGGAGGCGGATTTGAACAAGCTGTTCGAGGAGAAGAGACGGGAATATCAGCTCAAGTATCCTGAATCTGTGATGGTACTACAGACCGACGGTATTACGACCGAGGCCCAGCGGGCTTACAAGCCGGAAATTAACAGCGAGGCTACACTGGACAAGCTGGATGGTATGCTCAAGGCTTATGCCGTAGGCGTACAACTGGCTGTGGATGGGGAACCACTCGGGATTGTGAAGGATCAGGAGACGGCGGCGGCGGTGCTTCAGGCCGTTAAGTCGCATTACGCTCCGCAGAAGGCGGCAGCTCCGGGTGCGAAGCTGAAGAAGACAGCGGCCAAGGCGGGAGCGGCTGGTTCAGCCGCCAATGATCAGGTGGAGTCAGTCAAGATCCGGGAGGAAGTTAACATTGTTCCGGTGAAGGCAGATCCCAATAAGGTGCTTAGTGTAGAAGAGGCAGTGAAGGTGCTGACCGAAGGCAGGGAGGCGCCGCTGCGCTATGCGGTTCAAGAAGGCGACACAGTCTCCGCTATTGCTTCCCGGTTCAATATCACTCAGGCGGAGATTTTCCGCAATAATCCCGAGGTGAAGGAGCTTAGTCTGCAGATTGGGGATGAATTGCAGCTAACGGTGCCACAGCCTGACCTAACGGTAGTGACCGTAGAACAGGTAACTGAAGAGGTGGTCACGGAGCCTGAGGTTATTATCCGCAAGAGTGACCAGCTGCCGGCAGGCAAGCGGAAGGTAGTCCGCCCCGGACAAACCGGGCTCAAAACGATGAAGTACAGGCTGACCAAAGAGAACGGACAGGTGGTTCAGGAGGAGTGGCTGGGCCAGAGCGTAGTGAAGGCTTCTCTGCCTGAAGTGGTCTATTCCGGCACCAAGGTTGTAGGTGAAGGAACAGGAATGTTCGCCTGGCCGGTTAGCGGAGCGATGATCTCCAGCAGCTACGGCGAGCGTTGGGGACGCACACACAAGGGAGTCGATCTGGTATCGGGCAACCGCACGATCAAGGCTGCGGACGCTGGGACGGTCAGCTTCGCTGGTGTGCAGAACGGGTACGGCAATGTGGTGATCGTTAACCATAACAACGGATACGTTACGTACTATGGGCATTTAAGCAGTATTTCGGTCTCTACCGGACAGAAGCTGGGACAGGGCAGCCCCATCGGAATTATGGGCAACACCGGCCGCTCCACGGGGACGCATCTGCATTTCGAGATCCGCAAGAACGGGACGGCCATCAATCCAATGAAATACCTGAAGTAATGGATAAGAGCTAGACCACCATTCTATAATTCTTCTCTGCCGTCCGGATCATTTCGGGCGGTTTTTATTTCTCTTTGAACTGGCATCTTATATAGATGTGACGCTAAGGCAGGTATGTTAAAATAAAGGAATCAGGGTTTCGAGTATCGTTAGAAAGGTGAAGCTGAGCATATGCAAATGGGAACGATTCTTGTAGTGGATGACGAACAACCTATTGCTGATATATTGAAATTCAATCTGGAAAAAGAGGGCTACGAGGTCATCTGCGCCTTCGACGGCAACAGTGCAGTGGAGCTGGCTCTGTCCAAGCGTCCCGATCTGATGCTGCTGGATCTCATGCTGCCCGGCAAGGACGGAATGGATGTCTGCCGTGAGGTGCGCTCTGCCCATCTGGATATTCCTATCATTATGCTTACCGCCAAGGATGGGGAGATTGATAAAGTGCTGGGTCTGGAGCTTGGTGCGGATGATTATGTGACTAAGCCGTTCAGTACCCGTGAGCTGCTGGCCAGGGTTAAGGCCCAAATGCGGCGCCAGCATAAGCCGTCCCCGTCGGAAGCGCCGAGTGAGACAGTGGAGAGCAAGCAGGGGGTCTATCATTTCGGATTATTCATTGATACGGATATGTACATGGTCTACAAGGATAGTGAGCCGCTGGATCTGACACATCGTGAATATGAGCTGCTCTATTACATGATCCGCCATGCGGGCAAGGTAATGACCCGGGAGCATCTGCTGCAGGCTGTGTGGGGCTTCGAATATTTCGGCGATGTGCGGACGGTGGATGTGACCATCCGCCGGCTCAGAGAAAAAATTGAGGAGAATCCCAGTAAGCCGGAGTATATTCATACCCGGCGCGGACTCGGTTATTTGATGCATAGCCCCAAAAACGGAGGGTTGTAATGAAGGCACTGTCCTTTTTCCGGACGATTCAGGCCAGGCTTATCGTAATCTATGTGCTGCTGATTCTGATTGCGATGCAGCTGATTGGCGTATACTTTGTCAGCTCGATGAAGAACTCGCTGACGGATAACTTCACCAAGGATCTGAAGGCCCGGGCCGAGATGCTCTCGATCCTCACCGCTGACAAACTCGGCAGTGAGACAGGAACAGCCGATGAGGAGTCGGCGGTGGAGAGCCTGCGCGGCATGGTGAATAATCTGTATATCAATGGTGCAGAAATTCAGGTGCTGGATGCGAGCGGCAAGATTATTACCACCTCGATCCCTTCACAGAATGACTATGTCGGCCAGCGGAACACGCAGACCGTGGTCAGCCGCGCCTTGCAGGGGATCAGCGATAATGAGGAATATATCATCGCTGATGATAATGTGCGCAAGAAGGTAGTAGCGAAGCCGGTAATTTCCGGTGATAAGGTGGTAGGCGCCATCTATATAGCTGCCGATATGAAAGACTTATATGCCACCATGAGCCGGATTAACAGTGTGTTCCTCTCGGGGCTGCTGCTGGCGCTGGCGTTGACGGCCGTACTGGGTGTCATTCTGGCCCATACGATCACACATCCGATTAAGGAGATGACCAAGCATGCCACGGCTGTGGCCGAAGGGCGCTTCAACCGGAAGGTTCCTGTGTTCGGCAATGATGAGATTGGCCAGCTGAGCCAGGCCTTCAACTATATGACGGACCGGCTGCGCGAGGCGCTGCTGCAGAACGAAGAGGAGAAGGAGAAGCTGTCGTCCATTCTCGCCAATATGAGTGACGGTGTCGTAGCCACAGACGAGAGCGGCGCGGTGATTCTGATGAATACGCGCGCTGCCCTGATGCTGGGCGCGGAAGGACCGCTTCCGGCAGGAGCCTCGCTTGGCGGGCTGCTGGGCCTGGAGCCTGAGCAGTCTGTCTCGGTAACTCAGGGCGTTCCCCAGTCGGCCATGCTCCATCTGTCTCCCATGGTCGGAGAGGACCCCAATATTGTGCGGGTGACCTTCACCCCGATTCACCGCCGCGAAGGCGGACGGATCGCCGGGACGATTGCGGTGCTGCAGGATGTTACGGAGCAGGAGAATCTGGAGGAGTCCCGCCGGGAGTTCGTGGCGAACGTGTCGCATGAACTGCGGACGCCGCTTACGACGATCAAGAGCTATGCGGAGGCGCTGGATGACGGCGCACTTGAAGATCCGCAGCTTGCCGTGCGGTTCGTCGGCGTTATCCGCAATGAGACGGAGCGCATGATCCGGCTGGTTACGGATCTGCTGCATCTGTCGCGGCTTGATTCTAAGGAATCCAGCCTGCGCATTCAGCAGACGGATATCACCGAGATGCTGGAGGATGTGGCGGACCGCTTCTCCTTCCAGATCCGCCAGAAGCGGATTCACATCAGCACCAGGGTGCGTAAGGATGTCGCTACAGCCTGGCTGGACCGCGACCAGATTGATCAGGTGCTGGGCAATCTGGTCTCCAATGCCCTCAAGTATACGCCGGAAGGCGGGACGATCCAGCTGGAGGCGCATAAGAACGAGGACGGCATGCTGGCCGTGTCTGTCCGTGACTCTGGTATAGGGATTCCGAAGAAGGATATTGAGCGGATCTTTGAACGCTTCTACCGGGTGGATAAGGCACGCTCGCGGAACATGGGCGGAACAGGTCTGGGGCTGTCCATTGCCCGGGAAATTGTCAAAGCCCACGGCGGCTCCATCTCCCTGCAGTCGGAGCTGAATGAGGGCTCGCTGGTCACGTTCACACTGCCTTTGATGAAGCAAAGGGGGAGTGAGGCGTGAAGGAGAGAATCAAGTCATGGATGCTGGTCCTGCTTATACTCGGAAGTCTCGTGGAGAGCTATTACCTGATCTACAGGCTGCCGGGCAGCGACTCGGCGGTGTTGTCGAAGACCCTATATGTGAAGACGGATAATATGGGACTGAAGGAAAAGGTGGAGAACCTGCTCTACCCCGATAAAATGATTATTCATATGGGCGGGGACAAGCATACGCTGTTCTACCCCAGCTCCACCTTCTATAATCTGATTATGAACCGCCTGAAGGGCCGCAGCTTCGAGAGCTTCCAGCGGCGGTCCGTACAGGATTTCGACTGGGACAAGATCCGCAGCGAGAATCCGGGCATTGAGCTGTCGTTCGGGGCAGGCATTCCGGTAACGCTGCTGCAGCGGGTCATGCAGATCTCGCCGGATTCGCTGTTCGAGGGGGAGAGCATTGACCGGATCTGGATCTACAATATCAAAAATGACTCCAAAGCCCATGTCATCTTCTTCAGCACACGCGGGGATATTGTGTACGAGGCGGCCAAGGCCGATCTTACGGTTCAGGATGTGCAGCAGCATGTGGACTTCGGCAAGAATCTGACTCTGTATACAGCCGTGAACGGTGAGTATTATGTCCCTGAGGCGGATGTTCCGCTGGTTAAAGTCGTGATGCCTGCGGGTATGTATACCATTGAGCAAATGCAAAGCAATTTGTTCTTCGATGCAGGCAATACAAGATACATTCCTGAGAAGGACGGTTCCAAAATTTACACGGACAGCAAACGCAGCCTGCAGGTGGACCAGGAGCAGAACTGGATGAGTTATAGCGACCCGGCTGCACTGCCGGATGGCGACAGCACACCGGCAAAGGATGCGCTGGAGGCGGTGGAATTCGTCAATAACCATGGCGGCTGGAACGGAACCTACAGGCTGGCTGCTACGGAGGAGGGCCGGCAGGACCGCAAGGTTTCTTTTCAACAATATTATGGCGCTTATCCGTCCGGCTCCTATCCGATCATGAGCAATCCGCAGCTTCAGTATGGCGTAATTCATCTGGAGCTCCAGCAGGGAACGGTCTCTTCCTATGAGCGCTCCCTGATGTATACGAATGAGGACAAGTCTGAGAAGACCATTGTCGAGCTGCCCGGCGGCGAACTGCTGAAGCAGCGGCTGGCGCAGATCGGCAGCTCCTTGCGGATCATTGAGCTTACGCCTGCCTATATGCCTGCGCTGGCCGGGGAGAAGCTGCAGCTTCATCCCGTCTGGCGGGTTACGCTTAGCGATGGCAGTGAGCTTACATTGAATTAGGGCGGAGTTAAGCCAAGCGGACAGAATACCGATTTGAGGAGGGACGTTATGGACTGGGGAAGGGCCAAGAGTGTATTGATATATGCCTTTCTGGTGCTGAATCTGCTGCTGTGCTATCAGCTATGGATCGATGTGCGCGATCAGGTCAGTGCGGGACTTGACTTCACTTCCCTGTCCGCAGAGACTCAGGCGGTGATGGAGGAGAAGAACATCCGGCTGCTGTGCCCGATTCCGGCTGCCACTCCGCAGCTGCCTGATATCACGTACCGTTATTCGGCCGAAGAGCAGAATGAACTGCCTGTGAAGCTTAAGGAGCCGATCGACAGCAAGCTGATGTACTCCTCGTTCTCGGAGCTTAGCAATCTGCTGAAGAGCCAGATTCCCGACATTGCCAATTACCGGTTCGATTCACAGGAGAGTGAGGTCGGTAAGTTCGTCCTCCATCCGCTGGTGGATAACAAGTGGTCTCTGTTCAGAGTGCGGCTGGAGCTGATTAACAGTGACCAGAAGATTGTGGCCTACCGCTGGCCGAAGATTGAGATCGCAGCAAGCCGGAGCGAGGATCTGCAGAAGGTGCTCCCGGCTTCGCAGGCGCTTAGCAGTCTGATCGAGAAGTATTTTCCTGCGGGTTCTGCAGTGAAGGAGATTGAGCTGGGCTATTATGGCGAGCTGTTCAACTCCGAGAGCCAGGTGGCTTCGCCGATGTGGCGGTTCATGCTGGAGGACGGCAGCGCTTATTATATGGATGCGATCAGTGCGGACATTATCAGTCCGAAGACAACAGAGTAGAAGGAGCAGGAGAGATATGGGGATTTCATTTACAGTACTGTCCAGCGGTTCTACCGGGAATGTGACAGTGGTGCGTAACGGCGAGACCACACTTATGATCGACGCGGGTCTGAGCGCGAAGCGGATTGACGAGCTGCTGGCCATGCGCGAACTGACGGGAGCGGAGCTGGACGGAATTCTTGTGACCCACGAGCATTCGGATCATATTAAGGGGCTGGGCGCGATGGCCCGCAAGTATAATCTTCCGATCTATGCGAATTCGAACACCTGGGGAGCGATTGAGAAGGGGATTGGCAAGATTGAGGAGCATAACCGGGTCATTATGGAGACCGGGCAGCACCGGGATTTCGGCAGTATGCGGGTGGAATCCTTCGCCATCTCCCACGATGCCGCAGAGCCGGTAGCTTACAATTTCTATGACGGCAAGGAGAAGCTGTGTGTTGCGACAGACCTCGGGTATGTCAGCGACAAGGTGAGAACGGCCATATCGGATGCCGATGTACTGGTGCTGGAGTCGAATCATGATATCGAAATGCTGCGGATGGGGCGTTATCCCTGGAATACGAAGCGGCGGATTCTCGGCGATCTGGGGCATCTGTCCAATGAGGCGGCAGGCGCAGCGCTCAGCGAGATTCTGAGCGGGCGGACCAAGCGCGCCTATCTGGCACATCTGAGCAGAGACCATAATATGATGGATCTGGCGAAGATGTCCGTGCGCGGGGCGATGGAGGACCGGGGCTGCTTTTACAAAGACAGTGAGTTCAGGCTCTGCGACACCTACTATGACCGGCCTACGCCATGGGATAAGGTGAGCCAGTCATAAGACGGTCAACCTCGGTAATCTTGTGCTCCAGCTCCTGACGGGAGAATAGCCCTTTATCAATTAACAGCTCAATCATTGCATGCTGGACAAGAATCAGCTGATAATGTTCATCCTTAAGGTCCCCCAGCTTGCCAATGAATTGCACCAGATCTTTACTTGTTGAAAAAGACTCCATAGTTCGGCCCTCCTTGTGAAATGGATAGTATTGAAGCTGTGAATAATTTACATTTATTTAACATAGAAAACATGTGGGCAGCGCGGCTGCCTGTGATACAATCATATAGAGCGTTCTAATCCTATTGTAGTCTTTTAAGTTGCAAAATATTCCGGATACAAGCTGTTAAACTTTTTAGTAGCTTATTAGAATAATAGACATCCCTTGCGCTTAGAACCCACTGGAATGTGGTGAATAAATCAAGTGAAACCTTTTAGTACTTCGTGAAGTCTAAGAGATATAGCGGTTAAGCTCGGGCGTGGTTGCTTGGCGTTCAGGTCGTGAATGCGGTGGCAATAGAGGGGAGAGAGTGTAACATGGGATTATTTGATGATGATTTCTATTCAACCAAGGTGTCACGGCGCAAAAGCGGCAAATCTAAATCAACCGGCGGATATGCTGACGGCAAGTGGGCTGTCCGCAAATCGAAGCGGTCGCTGGCAACCTGGCAGATCTCGCTGATCAGCTCTGTCTGCAGTGCTGTAGCGGCTGTGCTGCTGTTCAGTCTGGTAACGGGACAGTTCGCCGCTGAGAGAGCCCAGGCTCCGGTGGTTATTGATAAGGTGGCTGCGAGCAGCGCAGATCCGTATGACCGGATTATTCAGGCTGCTGCACATATCCGCCCTGCGGTAGTGAGCATCATTAATCATAAACAAGACAATAAGGAACTTAATATTCTCGATGAATCTGCGCTAGGCTCGGGAGTTATCTATAAAAAGGATGACAATAAGGCATTTATCATCACGAATAATCATGTCATTGAGGGTGCCGGCAAGCTGGAAGTGGTTACAGTAGACGGCGTGACACACAAGGCGGAGCTGGTAGGTGCCGACAAGGTGAGCGATATTGCTGTGCTCTCCATTGACGGCAAGGGAATCGACCGGATTGCTGAGATCGGGGATTCTTCCAAGCTGCGTCTGGGTGAGACTGTCATTGCCATCGGCAACCCGCTGGGGCTTGGAGATACACTGACTTCCGGCATTGTCAGCTACACAGAGCGGACGATACCGGTGTCACTGAACCAGGACGGCGTGTACGATTGGGAGCAGGAAGTGATCCAGACGGATGCGGCCATTAACGAGGGCAACAGCGGGGGCGCACTAGTGGATCTGGACGGCAAGGTGATTGGGATCAATACGATGAAGATCTCTGATACGGGGGTAGAGGGACTGGGCTTTGCGATTCCCTCCAATCATGTGGTGGATACAGCCAATGAGCTTACCTCCAAAGGCCGGATAGCCCGGTCATACCTGGGCGTCTATTCAGTGGATCTGAATAATCCTTATGTACCGCTGGCCGATGACCAGCGTAAGGAGCTCAATCTTCCGTCGCTAGTAACCGATGGGGTTGTGGTTCTGGATGCTGTGGGACCGGCGAAGGAAGCGGGTCTGCAGCTTAACGATGTGATTACCAAGTTCAACGATAAGCCGATTACCTCCACGCTGTCGCTGCGCAAATATCTGTACGATCATACCAAGATCGGTGATAAGCTGAAGATTACCTTCTACCGCAATGGTGAAGTGAAGCAGACCACAGTCCAGCTTCTTGAGAAGCCAGAGGAATAAAATTGGAAATGGCCGTATATAATAATGAGGCAGTCACGATTACGGAAACAGTTCAAGCCGTCCTTTTCAGGAAAAAAAGAAGAGGGCGGGGCTGTTTCAAGAATAAATAAATGGGGTAATTGGTAGCAATGGGTATAAATATTACAATTTATTATGACTGGTAGCCCTTACATTGGGAAGTAGTCCTTATAAGGGAAAAAACGGAGGAATTAGGATAGAACAGCTTGCCTTTGTTATTAAGGTGTGGTAACATGAAATTGTTCTTACATTGATACCTTATTCTCGCATTGAAAAGGGCTGTCAACCAAAGCTACAACCTTTCTCAATGTGTGAATTTTTTCTTTGTCTGAAGATAAAAAGAACATATTAATTTAAATTTGTGGAGGTAACACACATGCAAACAGGTACAGTTAAATGGTTCAACGCAGAAAAAGGATTCGGTTTCATCGAAGTTGAAGGCGGAAGCGACGTATTCGTTCACTTCAGCGCAATCACTGGCGACGGCTTCAAAACTTTGGACGAAGGCCAACGCGTTGAATTCAACGTTGTTCAAGGCAACCGCGGACCACAAGCCGAAAACGTTGTAAAACTGTAATTAATAGAAGGTACCGTCCCCGCTTGTGAAAGTTGGGACGGTCTTTTTTTATCATCACTTGCTTGCAACATAAAGGAAGGGAGGAACGGCAATGAACTACCGGAAAAAGCCTTTGGAGGAAGTACCGGAAGAAAATACCGCAATTTGGGCCTGTACCAATGAGGATTGCAATGGATGGATGAGGGATAATTTCGCATTTGAACATGCGCCTTCCTGCCGTCTCTGTCATTCCCCAATGGTTCGTAGCATGAAGATGCTGCCGCAATTGCTTAATTCAAATGGCGATCTCAAATCGCTTAAGAAAGGTATTTCCATTACCTAGACCAATACCTTTATGAGTCAAGACAACTATATATGCAGGACACCTTCAAGACGGTGAAACCGTCTTATTTTTTTTGCTTTTAAATGCAAAATTGTGATATTTGTCACAAATTTATTGTTTTTTATGCCTAAACGGGGCGTATAATGTGATAATTATCACACTTTGAGTGATGGGAATTTGACAAAATAGACATAACGAAATGGGGAGAAGGAAGGGGAGAAATATGGATACAGTACTGCTGTCGCGTATACAATTTGCGTCGACGACAATTTTTCATTATTTCTTTGTGCCAGTATCGATCGGACTTGCGCTCATAATTGCCATTATGGAGACCATGTACGTAAGAAAGGGCAATGAAGAGTACAAAAGAATGGCGCAATTCTGGGGGAAGCTATTCCTGATTAACTTCGCAGTAGGTGTAGTAACAGGGATCTTGCAGGAGTTCCAGTTCGGGATGAACTGGTCGGATTATTCGCGCTTCGTCGGTGATGTGTTCGGGGCTCCGCTTGCGATTGAAGCCTTGTTGGCCTTCTTCCTGGAGTCCACGTTCATCGGAATCTGGATCTTCGGCTGGGATAAGGTATCCAAGCGGATTCATCTGTTATCCATCTGGCTGGTCGCCTTCGGAACGATGCTGTCGGCATTCTGGATTCTGCTGGCTAACTCGTTCATGCAGCATCCGGTCGGCTTCCAGATTAACAATGGCCGTGCTGAGATGAACGACATCTTCGCACTGATTACAAACGGCCAGCTGCTGGTGGAATTTCCGCATACAGTCCTTGCCGCTTACGCTACAGGCGCCTTCCTGGTAACAGGGATCAGTGCATACAAATTGCTTAAGAAGCAGGACGTTGCCTTTTTCCGAAAATCATTCGAGATTGCAGCCATTGTAGGGGTTATCTCTTCCTTCGGCGTTGCGGTTGCAGGACATGCACAGGCTCAATATCTGGTAGAGACACAGCCAATGAAGATGGCCGCATCCGAAGCGCTGTGGGGCGAGAGCGGCGACCCGGCACCTTGGACGGTGTTTGCCAATATCGATGTGAAGAACCAGACCAACAGCAATGAAGTTCAGGTTCCGTATCTGCTGAGCTTCCTGTCCTACAGTAAATTCTCCGGTGAAGTGAAGGGGATGCTGGAGCTGCAGCAGGAGTATGAAGTGGCCTATGGGCCAGGAGATTATATTCCACCGGTCAAAACAACCTTCTGGAGCTTCCGGATCATGGTGGCTGCAGGCTCGCTGATGATACTGTTTGGGGTATACGCGATCTACCTCATGTGGCGTAAAAAGATGGACAGACCCAATACCTGGTTCATGCGCTTCATGTTCTGGGGACTGCTGCTTCCGCCGATTGCCAACACGGCCGGCTGGATTATGACAGAGATCGGGCGTCAGCCATGGACTGTATTCGGACTTATGACTACAGAAGACAGTGTATCACCTAATATTACCAGCGGACAGGTGCTGTTCTCGGTGATTTCTTTTACCGCGATCTATGCCATATTGGGTGCAGTGCTAGTCGGCCTGTTCGTCAAAGTGATCAAAAAAGGTCCTTATGCTATGGATAACGAACACGGTGAATCCCACGATCCGTATAACAAGGAGGGCTAACCCATGTCACTTAATGAATTATGGTTTCTGCTGATTGCGGTGCTGTTCGTCGGGTTCTTCTTCCTGGAAGGCTTCGACTTCGGTGTAGGGATGGAGACGCAGATTCTGGCCAAGAATGATACGGAGCGACGGATACTGATCAATTCGATCGGGCCGTTCTGGGATGCGAATGAGGTATGGCTGATTACGGGTGCCGGTGCCATGTTCGCGGCCTTCCCGCATTGGTATGCTACGCTGTTCAGCGGCTTCTATATTCCGTTTGTATTTGCTCTGCTGGCGTTAATCGCCCGTGGTGTCGCCTTCGAATTCAGAGGCAAGCGCGATTCCAAGGCGTGGCAGAAAACCTGGGATGTCTGCATCTTCTTCGGAAGCTTCCTGCCGCCGTTCCTGCTCGCCGTGGTATTCGCCAGCTTCATCAAGGGCTTGCCGATCGACAAGGATATGCAGATGTATGCCGGATTCTTCGATATCGTCAATGCGTATACGGTGGTTGCAGGGATTACGGTTGTCCTGCTGTGTCTGGTGCACGGGCTGATGTTCACTACGCTCCGCACGCTTGGAGATCTGCAGGAACGGGCGCGTAAGCTGGCCCAGAAGCTGCTGATTCCACTGGCGGCGCTCTTGGTAGCCTTCGTTGTGATGACATATACTATGACGGATATCTTCGATAAACGCGGAACGCTGCTGTGGATTGTAGTCGTTCTCGCTGTAGCTGCTTATCTGCTGGCCGGATATTTCATGACTAAGAAGAAGGATGGCTATGCCTTCGGGATGACTGGTGCTGTGATGGCGCTGTCTGTTGCATCGATCTTCATCGGACTGTTCCCGCGGGTTATGATCAGCTCGCTGGATCAGGCGTTCAACCTGACGATTACGAATGCGGCCTCCGGCCAATATTCGCTGAAGGTGATGACGATTGTAGCGCTGACCCTGCTGCCGTTCGTGCTGGGCTATCAAATCTGGAGTTATTTCATCTTCCACAAACGGGTTCATGAGAAGGAGCATCTTGAATACTAATGGATAAAAATTTGCTTGGGTACAAAGGAGTTAAGCCTGTCTTTCTGCTGGTTGGCTTCCTGACCCTGGTGCAAAGCTTCTCCATTCTTCTGCTGGCGAAGTCGCTGGCAGAAGCTGTCTCTGCGCTGTTTGCGGGAGAACCGCTGAAGGAACAAGGGGCTAGAGCGCTCTTGTTCCTTCTTGCGTTTCTTGTGCGTCATGCCTGCGCTATGCTGATGAGCCGGGCGGCGTATCGCTTCGCGGAAGCAACCGGCAGCAGCATGCGGAGACAGATGATGGATAAGCTGTTCCAGCTGGGACCACGGCTGGCTGGCGACCGGGGAACCGGAAATATGGTCACATTAGTGCTTGAAGGAGTAACGAAGTTCCGCACATACCTGGAGCTGATTATTCCGCGGATGGTCGGTATGGCGGTAACACCCGCTCTGCTGCTTATCTATGTATTCACCCTGGATACGTCCAGCGGTGTTATTCTTACCTTAACGATGCCGATCATTATTGTATTCATGATCCTGATCGGGATGACGGCCCGCAAGCAGATGGACCGTCAGCTGAAGTCCTACCGTACCTTATCGAATCACTTCGTGGATTCGCTGCGCGGTCTGGAGACGCTGAAATATCTTGGACGCAGCCGCAGCCACAGTGAGAGTATTGCTAAGGTCAGTGACCGCTACCGTTCAGCAACCATGCGTACGCTGCGAGTCGCCTTCCTGTCATCGTTCGCACTGGACTTCTTCACCATGCTGTCTGTCGCTTCGGTAGCGGTAAGTCTCGGTCTGCGTCTGGTTAATGAGCAGATGACGCTGGTTACCGGACTGACGATCCTGATTCTCGCGCCGGAATATTTCCTGCCGGTGCGGCTGGTGGGTGCAGATTTCCATGCCACACTGGACGGCAAGGAAGCCGGAGAAGCGATGAAGAGCATCATTGACCGTGAGACGGTCCAGGCGAAGCTGCTGGAGCCGGGTGGGCAGGGAGCGGTGAAGGGCGATGGAGGAGAGCTGCCGGGAGGCGTTTTCACGTGGAACAATGATAGTGAACTTCGGCTTCATGCGGTGGGCGTACAATATGAAGCTGACGGTGTATCCTCGCTCGAAGGGGTGAATCTCGACTTCAGGGGATATGCCAGAATCGGTATTATCGGGGAGAGCGGGGCAGGCAAGTCTACGCTTGTAGATATTCTGGGCGGCTTCCTTCATCCAACCTCCGGAAGCCTTACGATCAATGGAAGCCTGGTCAGTGCGCTGACCGATGAGGGGTGGCGGAAGCAGACGGCTTATATTCCGCAGCGCCCGTATATCTTCAGCGGCACTCTGGCTGATAATGTCCGGTTCTATTATCCTGAGGCTTCGCAGGAAGCGGTAGCTGCCGCGCTGGAGTCGGCAGGTTTATCGAAGCTGGTGTCCTCGCTGCCGGAGGGATTGAACGAAATGATCGGCGGCGGCGGCCGTTCGCTCAGCGGCGGACAGGAGCAGCGAGTGGCTCTGGCCCGCGCGCTGCTGAGCAGCCGCCCCATCATGCTGCTGGATGAGCCGACGGCCCATCTGGACATTGAGACGGAATATGAGCTGAAGGAGACGATGCTGCCCCTGTTCGAAGGCAAGCTGGTATTCCTGGCTACACACCGCCTGCATTGGATGATCGACATGGATCTGATTGTCGTTATGCAGCAGGGACGGGTGGCTGAAATAGGCACACACGACGAGCTGACTGCGCGGAGGGGTGCTTATTATGAGCTTATTCAAAGTCAATTGGAGGGAATCCATTGAAACGTGAAGGATGGTTTGCTCCCTATTACTCTGCCTACTTCTGGCGGTTCGTGTTAATTATCTTGCTGGGCGCGTTGACGATCTTCTCAGCGTCTTCGCTGATGTACACCTCCGGCTTCCTGATCTCGAAGGCCTCGATTCCGCCGGAAAATATACTGATGATCTATGTCCCTATTGTTGGTGTGCGTACCTTCGGGACCAGCCGGGCTGTCATCCACTATGTGGAACGGCTGGTGGGACATGACACGATTCTGCGCATTCTGTCGAAGATGCGGGTCCGGCTGTACCATATGCTGGAGCCGCAGGCACTGTTCTTATCCACGCGCTTCCGTACCGGGGATATTCTCGGTATGCTTGCCGATGATATCGAATATTTACAGAATGTGTATCTGCGTACGGTCTTTCCGAGCATTATCGCGCTATTGATCTATGCAGCGGCAATGATTGCGCTCGGGACGTTCGATGTGGCCTTTGCTCTGCTTATGGGACTCTATATGCTGGTGCTGGTAGTCGTATTACCGCTGATCTCCCTCTTGTTGACCCAGAAGCGTCAGCGTCAGGTGAAGCAGGAGCGGAACCGGCTGTATCAAAAGCTGACCGATGCTGTGCTGGGCTTAAGTGACTGGGTCATCAGCGGGCGGCAGAGCCAATTCGTCGATACGTACGAAGCGGACGAGCAGGCGGTTGCCCGCATAGACGGTTCGCTGCGGCGCTGGGCACGGCTGCGTATGTTCATCGGGCAGGCGGTTGTCGGCTTGGCCGTGTTGTCTTTGTTATACTGGGCGGCTGGACAGTATGCTGAAGGGGCGATTGCCGGAACGCTGATTGCGGCGTTCGTGCTGGTGGTCTTCCCGGTGGCAGATGCCTTCCTGCCCGTGTCCGAGGCTGTGGAGAAAATTCCGCAATACCGGAATTCACTGGAGCGGCTGGAGGGCGTGAAAGCCGCAGCGGGAGATACCCCGCTTAGCGCGGGAACTGCTGCTGGGAGTGCCGGAGCGGAAGCTCAGGCTGCCGCTGCGCTGCAGGCGGCTAAGGCCGGCGGACAGGTTCAGATTGAACTGAAGTCGGCGGGCTACCGCTATGCGGCAGGTGAGGACTTCTCTGTTCAGCAATTGGACCTTGCGCTGCCGCAGGGGCGGAAGGTTGCAGTGATCGGCCGCAGCGGAGCGGGTAAATCGACACTGCTCAAGCTGGTGCAGGGCGTGATTGCGCCCACCATCGGCTCCGTGACGATTAACGGTATCGATGCTGCGGCTTACGGTGAGCGGATTCCGCAGCTCATCGCGGTGCTGAACCAGAGCCCGCATCTGTTCGACACCACGGTGGCGAACAATATCCGGCTCGGGGACCCGGGGGCTTCGGAGGCAGCGGTCCAGCAGGCGGCAGCCCTGGCGAAGCTGGATACGCTGTTTTCTTCGCTGCCGGAGGGCTATGACACTCCGGTACGCGAGGCGGGGCAGCGCTTCTCCGGCGGAGAGCGCCAGCGGATGGCCTTGGCCCGTATTCTGCTGCAGAATACGCCGGTGGTTGTGCTGGATGAGCCAACCGTTGGCCTCGACCCGCGCACGGAGCGCGAGCTGCTGGCCACGATGTTCGAGGCAATGGCCGGCAAGACGCTGATCTGGGTCACGCATCATCTGGTGGGCGCCGAGCAGATGGACGAGGTCATCTTCATGGAGAACGGCCAAGTGGAGATGCGCGGCACCCATGCCGAGCTGATGGAGCGGGAATCCCGCTACCGCAGGCTATATGAGCTGGACCGGCCGGGTCAATATCTGAATGGGGCAGATGGTGTGTAGAGGCTAGGATTAGAGCAGAGATAAGTGTGTGAGTACAACGGAAAAGCTCTTCCTGTCCCGCTGGGGGCAGGAAGAGCTTTTTTTGCACGTGGGCCCAATGTAATCGAAAAACCGACCACATTGGGCGAGTGCTGGGTGTTCGGGCGGGATGTAATCGGAAAACCGATCACATTGGGCGAAGTGCTGGGTGGTTCGGGCGGGATGTAATCGAAAAACCGATCACATTGGGCGAGTGCTGGGGTGTGCGGGCGGGATGTAATCGGAAAACCGATCACATTGGGCGAAGTGCTGGGTGTTCGGGCGGGATATAATCGGAAAACCGATCACATTGGGCGAGTGCTGGGTGGTTCGGGCGGGATGTAATCGGAAAACCGATCACATTGGGCGAAAGTGCTGGGTGCTAGGGCCGGGTGTAATCGGAAAAAGGTGCCTGGCTGTGGATGAGACAAGTTCAGGAATTAAGGTATACTGAAATGGATGATCCTTACAGGATCAATTAGAACGGGGTGGAAGCATGTGATAACGGAGGGCTCCTGCGATTATAAATAAGGAGAGATTAATCAATGGAATCAACAACATGCGAATTAACATGGAATCTGGACCGGATCTATCCCTCGTTCGAGTCGGAGGGATTTCAGCAGGACCGCAGGCAGGTGGAGAGCCTTGCCGGGGAGCTGAATACATGGTCGGCCTCGCAGCCCGTTAGCGGGCAGGCTCCTGCAGAACTGATGGAAGAGTTCCTTAAACAATATAATGCGTATCAACAGCTATATTTGCGTCTGTTCAGCTACGCGGAGCTGCGATTCAGTGCGGACAGCCAGTGTGAGGAAGCCGTCAATCTGATGGACGAGCTGGAAGAAGTGACCAGCGGGGCGGGGGAAGCTCTGGTCCGCTTCAGCAAATGGCTGGCAGGGGTAAGCGCGGATGAATTGGAGCGGAGTCTCCGTTTCAGCGCTTATCTGGAGCAGCATAGCTTCTATCTGCGCGGATTACAGGGGAAATCGCAGCATATGCTCAGCGCAGAAGGCGAAGCGGTGATTGCCCGGATGCAGAACACCGGCTCCAAAGCGTGGGAGCGGCTGTACATGCAGACGCTGTCTACACTGCGGACCGATCTGGAGCTGGCCGGAGTGACCCGCAGTGTGACACTGGCGGAGCTGCGGAATCTGGTCTACGACCCCGATCCTGCGGTACGGCGGGCGGCGGCTGAAGCAGAGCATGAGGCTTGCCGCAGCGTAGCGGAGCAGAGTGCCGCCTGTATCAATGCTGTCTCCGGTGAGGCGGCAGCCATCTATGAGCTGAGGGGCTATGCTTCCCCGCTGCATAAGGTGCTGGAAGCAGCGCGGATGGATGAGGAGACGCTGGAGGTGATGCTTCAGGCCATCCGGGAGAGCCTGCCGGTCTTCCGGGAGTATTATGCCGAGAAGGCTGGGCGGCTGGGGCATTCGGGGGGACAGCTGCCGTTCTGGGATGTTTTTGCGCCCATTGGCACGGAGTCTTCAATCCGCGTCACCTATGCTGAGGCCCAGGCGATGATTATCAAGGGGTTCAGCAGATTCAGCCCCGAGCTGGGCGGGTTCGCCCGCAAGGTGTTCGGGGAGCGCTGGATTGATGCCGAGCCGCGCAGCGGGAAAGGCAATTTCGGGATGTGTGTCGATATCGTCCCGATTGGAGAGAGCCGGATCATAACAAGCTTCCACGGTCAATATATAGATGTGAGTGTGCTGGCTCACGAGATTGGGCATGCATACCATAGCAGCCGCCTCGCGGGACATACGATGGTCAACATGGATTATCCGGTGCCGATTGCGGAGACGGCGTCGATTTTTTGCGAGAGTCTGATTCATGTTGAACTCCTGAACTCGCTGCCTGCGGAGGAAGCGGATGCGATCCTGGAACGTAGTCTCTCGGATGCGGGGTATTATATTGTCGATTTCTATGCCAGGTACTGCTTCGAGAGCGCGCTCTATGCCCGCCGGTTATCCGGTCCCCTCCCATTAGAGGAACTGAACGCACTGATGCTGGAGTCGATGGCTGCCGCTTACGGGGATAGTGTGCTGCCCGGGTCCATTCACCCTTACCAGTGGATTAGCAAGGCCGGGTATTATATGGCAGGCAATGAGTTCCTGAACTTCCCGTATTCCTTCGGGCTGCTGTTCTCCAAGGGGCTGTATGCCCAGTACCAAAAGCAGGGGCAGGCATTCGTGAGCCGTTATGAACAGTTCCTCTCAGCGACCAGTACCCGGAGCATCGCAGACGCTGCGAAGCTGATGGATATTGATGTGCATTCCCTGGATTTCTGGCAGGAGGCGCTCGGATTCATTGCCGGGGATGTCCGGAAGTTTGCGGGGCGGGAATAAGAGTGTATTTTGCGCTGCGTGAGGTTCCTTTTTGCAGGGAAGTGTGGTAGAACAGTAGTATAAGTCTACGCCGCAGCGGCACAGAAAGGGATGCTTGATTGAATGTATGTAGTCTGTAAGGAACACGTAGAGCTGGCCATCGACAAATTTGTGGACGAGTACGAGGATGCACCAGATGTAGTCGATCTGAAGGAGACGGAGTTCTCGGACTGGGACCCGCCGGCGAAATGTGCGGAATGTGAACGAAATGCGGAATATCTGGTCGTCTGAGGACGGCTGGAATAAGAAACACCCTGTAGCCGTGAAGGCTGCAGGGTGTTTTGGCGTGCGGGCGTATGCGCGAATGGTGCAGTTGCGGATCTAGCAGTCTGCGGCTTTCGCCATCTCGGACAGCGGTCCGCGCCCACTCCCCCGCAGGTAGATGAAGGCGGAGCCAATCGCCACGATTGCCGCAACCGACAAGCCCCAGTAGATGTTGGAGTAAGCGGCTTGAAGCGGCAGACCGCGCTGCCATTCCAGAGCGCTGGCGGCCATCGCTACGCTGAAGGCACCGCTGAAGAACTGCAGCAGCTGGAAAAGCCCCATCCCGGAGCCGATCTGCGAAGCAGGCAGGATACGCGAGATTTCATTCGACACACTGCTCGACAGTACAGTGAAGGACAGGCTCATAATCATATAGACGAGCATAACGGCGATCCAGGATTGTCCGGCGAATAGGGCGAACAATACGGTGGCGGCCAGAACTAGCAGTGGTGCGAAGCGCAGAATTCCGGTGTTGCCGTAGCGGTCAATCATCCGTCCGACCAGGCGGGAGACGAAGATGGCCAGCAGTGAGCCCGGGAAGATGACAAGCCCGGCATGGCTGGCGCTGAAGCCGAAGCGGTGAGTCAGAATCTGCGGCAGCAGGAACAGGGTAGCGAAGCTGCACAGGTAGGAGGCAACCCCGATCAGCGCCAGTACCAGATATGGCCGGTTGCTGAACAGCGCTGGCAGCACGAATGGATCAGGGGTCGTGCGGATACGCCCTACAAATAAGGCAATCGCGGCGATGCCGGCGATCAGCGCGATCCACAGTCCGCTGGTCAGGAACAGGAGCAGACCGGTGGTACCCACGCCGAGGAAGATCCCGCCCAGAACGTCGAATGAGCCGCGAGCCGGAACTTCCTTGGGCAGCAGGATCAGGAACAGTGGCACCAGCAGCAGAATGGCTGCAGTGACTGCGAACAGCCAGGTCCAGCCGAGGTATTCCACAATGGAGCCGCCGGCTACCGGACCCAGACCCAGTCCCAGGGAGACGGCCGACATAATCGTCGCCATGGCTTTGCCGCGCCGGGCCTGCGGAATGTAGCGGGTGAACAGGACAAGGGACAGCGACATCACGGCGCCTGCCCCCGAGGCTTGCAGAATACGCACAATCAGCAGGAAAATGAAGCTGGTGCTGAAGAATCCGGCCACAGCAGCAAGCCCTAAGGTGAGCAGCCCGATAACCAGCAGCCGGCGGATCGGCAGGAAGTCCGAGAGCCGGCTGTATGTGATGGAGGCAATAGAGAACATGATGGAATACCCGGTTACAATCCAGGAGGCGGACGCTGCGGTGATGCCGAAGGTCTCGGTTACATCAGGCAGGGCCAGATTGAACATCGCTGTGTTCATAATAACGAGGACGACAGCAACGCTGAATAGCAGAGTTAACAGTCCTTCCCGTGGAAGAGCCGCTTGCGGAGCAGCCATTGAATGCTCTTGATCGCCCTCAGAAGCAGGTGATGAGGTCATGAGAAAGCCACTCCTTCATTCTTTTATTGTATTGTTCGATTACTTACGAACTATTGAAATATAGCATGCGCTAATGTAAAATGCAATTAGGAAATCATCGTGAAAAGAAGTGCTATTATATCCTTTGAAGGAGTCTTATTCATGAAGCAGCTCCATCATCCGGACCGCAAGGACATTCAGCTCGCCTCGGTGCTCTATGCGCTTAGCGACCCGATCCGTCTATATGTAGTGTCGGAGATCTGTAACCACGGCCCGCAGTCCTGCAACAGCTTCAAGGTGCCGATTGCCAAGTCCACGCTGACCCACCATGCCCGGACGCTGCGCGAAGCGGGAGTCATTCATACCCGGGTGCAGGGTACCCAGCGTATTCTGTCCCTGCGGACGGAAGATCTCGACGAGCGGTTCCCCGGGCTGCTGGATTCCGTATTGCAGGCTTACGTCAGACCCGGGCCGGATGAGGGATTCGGGGAGCCGGAAGAGGAAGGGCAAGAGCAGGGATAAACAATCATATACCGTATGACATCATCGCCACTCCAGATTCTGGGGTGGTTTTTTGAAAATATAAGAATGTATATGTTTCACGCTATACATTATCCTTCTATTTCTCGCCGAAACGGTACCGTCCTTTAAAAGGACGGCAAAGCCGTTTCCACTTGTATGTACAGAGCATACAACCGTTACCATTGACAGAATTGTGACGGGTGCAGTAATATTTTAAATTGTAATGATAATCATTCTCGATTAGAAAAGAGGAAGTCAACGCTATGTTCGCATCTAAAGGTAAGAGGCTGCTGCAAGGCCTGCTCGTATTATTGGTTATATCCATGGTCGCTGCAGGCTGTTCATCGAATACTACGGAGAAATCATCGGCTGCCGGAGGCGCGCAAGCTACGAAGACTATTACAATGGCGTGGCCCCGGGATATTGGACCGATGAATCCGCATTTATATAATCCGTCCCAGCTGTTAGCCCAGTCTATGATCTATGAGCCGCTTGTCAGTTATCAGGACGGGAAGCTTGTTCCGGCTCTGGCCGAATCCTGGACGCTGTCGCAGGATGGCAAAGTATACACGTTCAAGATCCGCAGCAACGTCAAGTTCTCGGACGGAACGGCTTTTACCGCACAGCTGGTGAAGAAGAATATGGATGCGGTCTTACATAATAAGAAGCTGCACACGTGGCTGGGCATGATTCCGCTGATTGAGAAGACAGAGGCGCTGGATGACACTACGTTCCGGCTCACGCTGACAGAGTCGTATTATCCGGCACTGTACGATCTTGCGGTGGTGCGGCCGGTACGCTTCCTTGGCGAGGCGGGCTTCCCCGAGGATGGCGATACGTCCAAGGGTATTCGTAGCCCGATTGGAACCGGACCTTGGGTGTTAAGCGAGTATAAGAAGGATGAATCGGCAACCTTTACCCCGAATCCTTACTATTGGGGCGAGAAGCCGAAGGTGGACAAGGTGGTGGTGAAGGTGATCCCGGATGCGGAGACCCGTGTGCTGTCTTTTGAAAAAGGGGATCTGGACCTGATCTACGGCGAAGGTCTCATCAGCTATGATGCCTACAAGGAGCTTGAGAGCACCGGAAAGTACGTCACTAAGCTGTCTGAGCCGATCGCAACCCGCAATCTGGTGCTGAATACCATGAACCCGAAGCTGGCTGATCTTAAGGTCCGTCAGGCACTTAGCATGGGCTTCAACAAGCAAGCGATGGTCGAAGGGGTGACGCTGGGGCTGGAGGAGAAGGCGGATAATATTCTGCCCCCGAATCTGCCTTATGCCGATATCAAGGTGAGCCCGGTGAAATATGATGTGGAGCAGGCGAATGCGCTGCTGGATGAAGCGGGCTGGAAGCTGCCTTCGGGATCAAGCGTGCGGGAGAAGGATGGACAGGCGCTGGAGCTGGAGCTGATGTATGACAAGGCCGATCTGACGATGAAGTCCATGGCGGAGACTCTGCAAGCTGAATGGGCGGGGATCGGTGTGAATCTGAGAATCACCGGCGTCGAGCTGACCGTCTACATCCAGCGCAGAAAGGCCAATGAGTTCGATATGAATTTCTATTCGACGTTTGGTGCGCCGTATGACCCGCATTCCTTCATGACTGCCGTGGTACAGCCGGGCTACGGGGTCTCGGATACTCTGGCGGCCTTGCCGATGAAGGCTGAGATTGACCAGAAGATTAAGGAAGGTATGGCTACCACAGATGACAAAGCTCGTACCGGGCTGTTCGGCTCTGTGCTCACTACGCTGCAGGAGCAGTCTTCGATCCTTCCAATCTCCTACATCAAGCAGATGGCGGTGTACCGGGACAATGTGACCGAATTCAAGTTCCCGTCCAACCGGGATGAATATCCTCTTCATGGCACCAAGAAGAAGTAGCAGCCGTTCAGGAGGGTTCTAAGTGGGCGTATATATCGGAAAAAGAGTGCTGGCGATCATCCCCATCATTCTGTTCTCCTCATTGCTGATGTTCGTGATGATCCGGGTGGGGCCGGTGGACCCGGCCGAGGCCTATCTGGCCGCGGCCCATATCCAGCCGGATGAGGAAGTGCTGGCCGCCAAGCGGCATGAATTCGGGCTGGACCAGCCGCTGCTGGCGCAATATGTTCAATCGATGGGCCGGCTGCTCCGGCTGGATTTCGGCCATTCCTACCTGTCCAATATGCCCGTATGGGGAGAGGTTGCCCAGAAGCTGCCCGCAACGCTTCAGCTTGCGTCCGCCAGTATCGTGCTGGCGCTGTTGGTCAGCATCCCGCTTGGGGTGCTGGCGGCGATTTACAAAAACCGGCTGATAGATCATGTGATCCGGGTATTCGCTTATATCGGTGCCTGTGTTCCGGTCTTCTGGATCGGCTATCTGCTGATGTTCTTCATCTCGGTCAAGCTGGAATGGCTGCCTGTGGAGGGCAGAGGGTCTGTGCAGCACCTGATTCTTCCGTCTATTACCCTGGCACTCTGGCTGATTGCCATCTACGCGCGCCTGCTGCGGACGACCGTCCTGGAGGAGCTGAAGGAGGCTTATGTCCGGTATGCCCGGGCAAGAGGGATTAAGGAACGGGTGATTCTGTATAAATACGTGCTGAGAATTGCCATAGCGCCGCTTATTACAGGACTGGGCATCAATCTGGGGAAGCTGCTGACAGGGGCGATTATCGTAGAGCAGGTATTCTCCTGGCCGGGCTTCGGCCGGTACTTCATTGAAGCGATCATTAACCGTGACATTCCGGTGATTCAATGCTATGTCATGCTCTCGGTCTGTGTGATTGCCGGGAGCAATCTGATAGCCGATCTGCTCCAGCTGTTCCTGGACCCGCGAATTGCGCGTAAAGGGAGGGCCAGCCAAGGATGAATAACTTAAGCAGCCGTTTCAAAGGCAAGAGAGTGATCATGATCTGCGGCAGCCTGCTGATCCTGTTTGGTCTTGCCGGCCTGTTGGCCCCGTGGATCTCACCGCATGACCCGATACGGGTGAACCTGGCAGCGAAGCTCAGTCCGCCCTCGTGGGAATATCTCCTGGGCACAGATCAGCTGGGCCGGGACAATCTATCCAGGCTGCTGTATGGAACACGGATCTCACTGGGCTTTGCTGCACTTATTTTTGCCGCTTCCTTAGGGGTGGGACTGCTCGCAGGAGTGGTTTCGGGGTACATCGGCGGGTGGTTGGATGCTGTGCTGATGCGGTTGTGCGATGGCATTATGTCTTTTCCCAGTATGATTCTGGTCTTCGGTCTGATCGGGATTCTGGGGCCGGGCCTGTCTCAATTGGTTATTGCTCTGATGCTGGTGCAGTGGGTGTACTTCGCCCGGATGTTCCGGAATATGATTGTCAGCCTGAAGGAGCGGAATTTCATTACGGCAGCGCGGATCAGCGGCTCTTCCCCCTGGCAGATCATGAGCAGGCATCTTATTCCCAATATTCTGCCATCGATTGTGGTGATTGGGACGCTTGAGATGGGCTGGGCGATTATGGATATCTCCGCGATGTCCTTCCTGGGCCTGGGCGTCCAGGCGCCTACACCGGAATGGGGGGCGATGCTGAACGAAGGGAAATCCTTCATCCGCAATCATCCCGAGCTGATGCTCTATCCGGGCCTGATGATTATTATGGTTGTAGCTTCGTTTAATCTGCTGGGCGAGGCGCTGTCTGAACGGTACGGGATCAAACGAGGCTCCTGAAAGAAGGTATGAGCGAATCATGGAACAAGCGGAAGTTGTGCTGCAGGTGAAGGATCTGAAGGTATCTGTGGAGACAGCGGCAGGAGTTCTGCCCCTCATAGAGGATGTTAACCTGGAGCTGAAGCCGGGGCGTGTGCTGGGTCTTGTGGGAGGCAGCGGCAGCGGAAAAACCGTTACATCGCTGGCGCTCCTCCAGATGCTGGACCGGCAGACGAGTGTGATCGAAGGCAGTATCCGGCTGCATACCCGTGAGCTGAACGGACTCCCGGAGAGGGACATGCGCAGGCTTCGCGGCAGTAGTCTTGCGCTGATTATGCAGAATCCGATGACAGCCTTCTCTCCGGTGTATACCATCGGCGTGCAATTCGTGGAGTCGATCCGTACACATGTGAAGCTGGGAAAAAAAGAAGCCAGAGCCTGCGCGATCCGCTCCCTGGCCGATGTGAATCTGCCCGATCCCGCAGCGCTGCTGCAAAAGTATCCGTATGAGCTGAGCGGCGGGATGCTCCAGCGGGTGATGCTGGCGCTCACCCTGTGCCTGAAGCCCTCCGTGATCATTGCGGATGAGCCTACTACGGCTCTGGATGTGACCAATCAGCTCCAGGTGCTGCGGCAGCTGGACCGGATGCGGCAGGAGCATGGGACCGCTATTCTACTGATCTCCCATGATCTCGGCGTCATTGCGGAGCTGGCTGATGAAGTTGCGGTTATGCACCACGGGCGGATTGTTGAGACCGCCGATGTATTCGAATTATTCGATCATCCCCGGCATGAATACACCCGGGAGCTGCTAGCAGCAAGGCCGCTGCTTCAGCTTAGTCCGCAGTTAGGGGGCCAGCTATGACTGGAATAGCGGCAGAATACATGCTTGAGGTCAGGGAAGTTACCCATACCTATGCTGCATCCCGCCGGTGGAGGCGTTCGGAGAAGCAGGATAATGTGCTGTCCGGCGTGTCTCTTCATATAGAGGAGGGAACCTGCCTGGGGCTGCTGGGATCAAGCGGAGCCGGTAAAAGCACACTGGGCCGGGTTATTCTCGGGCTGGAGCCGCCCCGCGAGGGCCAGGTGCTGATTCAGGGACAGGATCTGTATAAGCTGAGCCCGCAGGCGCGCAGGACCATCCGCCGCGATCTGCAGGTGGTCTTCCAGGATTGTTATTCTGCCGTGAACCCCCGGATGACAGCAGAGCAGATTATTGGTGAGCCGCTGTCCAATTACGAGTCCTTGAGCGTTCAGGAGCAGAAGCGGGCGGTAGGCGAGCTGCTGGAGTGTGTTGGACTAAGTGCGGCGGACATGCAGAAGCAGCCCTACCAGTTCAGCGGAGGACAGCTGCAGCGGATCAATATCGCCAGGGCGATTGCGCTGAAGCCGAAGCTCATCGTATTGGACGAGGCGGTTAGTAGTCTGGATATGATTAATGGGGCGAAAATTTTGCGGCTGCTGGGGGAGCTGCGGTCTGCGTTCGGCCTGTCCTATCTGTTCATCACCCATGATATTAAGGCCGCCTGTATGATCTCAGACGCACTGGCTGTCATGGATCAGGGCAGGCTCGTGGAATATAACGACAATAAGGAGCAGTTCCTGCAGTCCTCCCACCCTGCGGTTCGGGGCTTGCTCGATTCCATGCTTGCGGAGCATCCGCGGAACCGGCACAGGGAGCTGCCCGGGAACGCTGTACAATAACGGTAAGCATCTCGGTGAGCAATAGAGGAGACTATGGTCTCGCCTCTTGCTCACCTTTTTGTTCAAATATAGAATTTATATGCTGCACGCTATACATTATCCTTCTATTTAGAATGATTCGTCGAGTGACTTAGTTGCTGAATGTGGCTGACGGATCGCCGGGAGGAGCAGGAGTGTATCTGATTTCACCAGTTAAAGGAAGAATGTATGTGAAAAACAGCATACATTGTGCTGACTCGCAGGCGCATGGCCCGAATGTATATGGAAAACAGCATACAAAGTGCTCACGCGCAGGCGCATGGCCCGAATGTATGTGGAAAACAGCATACAAAGTGCTCACGTGCAGGCGTATGGCCCGAATGTATGTGGAAAACAGCATACATTGTGCTGACTCGCAGGCGCATGGCCCGAATGTATGTGAAAAACAGCATACATTGTGCTCGCGCGAAGGTAATTCTATTCACCCCGGTAGGAAGATTATGTTATGGATCAAGCTTCTTATAGGACTCATTTGCTTCCGCCAGTACCTCCGCTCCGCCCGCCGCCAGGAACTCCTCCACGAACTCTCCGAATTCCTCCAGCGGACGCTCCCCGGTGATGAAGGCAATATACGCCTGGTCTCTTAGGTTAATTAATCCAGCGCTGTTCCTGATCAGAGAGGGCGTAGCCACCTCCAAGGCATTATAGATGCCGTCGTGATCCAGCCCCAGGGTTGCCGCCCACTGCTCGCTCCGGCCGGCAGGAAGGATGGGCAGGGTCATGCCGATTCCCGCACCGATCGTATTCTGGTAGCTGAACTTATGGTTATACGGCGGCAGCAGGATGATATCCTTCTTGTCCGTTCCGGCCCAGTCCCAGTGTGTCCCCTGAATACCGTACTGCAGAGATGCCGCTTCATCGGGGTCAGGATTTGCGCTGACGTAGTCCAGCAGCTGGAGGATTTTCTCCAGCTTGCCCGGCTCCTGGGCGGCATCCGCGCCAATGGCGGTGAAGCTCATCAGCATATCGTAGGCTTTGGAGCCGCGTCTGCCGTCCGGACCGCTGAAGGGCCGCCCGAAAGCGATCTTGGCCAGCGGATGCTTGGCGGTTAACTCCTTGACGTTAAACGTTGCTTCTACCGGAACCAGCCTCGCTGCCTTCTGGTCATCCAGTCTCCAGTCCGTATAATCCCCTGCCTGTGTCCAGTGATAATAATTGCCCATGGAGGTCATGCCAATCCGTCCGTTAATGAAGGCATGTGACAGATGCTTGTAGCCTCCGCTATTCTCCCCGGTGATGAACTCGGGATCGATGACCCCGTCCCGGTACCATTTACGGAGATAACGCAGCGCTTCCTGCATGTCCGGCTCCAGAGCGCCAATGACCAGCCCCTGATCCTTCCGGCTGAAGTAGAGCTGATCCGTGAAGACCATCTGTCCGAATGCGCCGAAGACCACATTCATGCCCTCCTGCGACAAGCCGTAGGTGTCCCGGATCCCGTTGCCGTCCGGGTCTTCGTTCGTAGCCGCATAGATGAATTTCTCGAAATCGGCCAAGGTGTCCGGCACCTTAAGGCCGAGCTTGTCCAGCCAATCCTGCCGGTAGACCACGGGGACCCGATAGATATTGGTAGGATTAATGACCGGAATGCCGTAATAGGCCCCGTTAATGCGGCCATATTGCTGATAGGCGGGTGCATTCTCGCGGATAGCCTTAAGGATATTGGGAGCGTAGGTGTTCAGCAGTTCCTCAGGAATAGGGGCGAGCACGCCCTGCTGCTGGTACTTCAGCAGATCCTGGGTCTGCCGGACCCGGAACAGGTCGGGAATGCTGCCTTGCACCAGCCTCTGGTCGAGCAGGGATTCATATTTGTTATTCGGCAGATTCCAGAATTCCAGATCTACTTTGAACTTCTGCTCCAGCTCCCGCACGATTACTGCATCCTCCGCAACCGGCAGATTCTGATGCATGGTCCAGGAGATTTTGAGCTTCGGGGCAGAGGCAGCGGGAAGAACAGAATCAGCAGAATCAGAAGCGGAAACGGATGGATCCAGCAGCTCTTGTCCAGGCGCAGACGAGAGGGAAGCTGGCTGCCCGCTGCAGCCGCAGATCAGCCCCAGGAGGGGCAAGAGCATTAATCTTTTATACATATACATAAGGCACCCTCCTTATCCCATGCTAATCTCCGCCTGCGGCGGCAGTGTATTCACGGTTCGCAGATAATTCCCCGGCGTACAGCCGTAGATCTCCTTGAAGCGCTTGATGAAGTACGGAGTCGTTCCATAACCGACCGTACCGGCAATCTGTTCGATCGACATGTTGTTGTTCTCAATCAGCCGCCGGGCCTCTTCCATCCGTATGCCGGTAATATAATCGGTGTAGGTGATCCCCAGCTCTTCCTTGAACAGCTTACTTAGATACTTGGGACTGATGAAGACCTTGGCGGATACGGCATCCAGCGATAGATCCCCGGACAGATGCTCCCCGATATAGGCCTTGGCCGCTTCAATGGTCGAGAGTGCGCGGTCACTGTTCCGCTTCTGCGTCTCCATAATGAAGATGCCGATGGAAGCGGCGAACCACTCCTGCAAATGCCGGATATCCGGCAGGGCAATATATTCGTTATACAGATCCAGAGGCCCGTGTGCGGAAGGGGTGTAGCGGATGCTTTTCAGATAATCCGAGTACATAAATACGGTGTTCGCCAGCACGAAGTGGCAATAATCCGCCGGGTAGCTGCCTTCCCGCATGACGGCTATCAGCTGCTCCAGCGCGGCCAGAGTCTCATCCAGCTGCCGGTTCTGCAGCTTGTCCTTGAATCTCATCAGTACAGGCTGCGGAATCTCGTCAAGACTCTGCTCCCTCTTCAGCAGCTCCCGGTCCTTCAAGATCCTGCTCTCCGGCAGAAAATAAGCATATTTCATTAAGGTCTGCGCTTCAGCGTAGCTGGTGTGAAGAAGGCTGATGGCATCCACCCAGCAGCCCTGCGAGAGCTGAATATTCAGCTGGAACTGCTGCTCCGCCGCTGCTGTAATCCGGTCCGAGAGCTGTTCGAGCAGCGTCCCGGAGGCTTCGCGCGCGCTGATAATGACAACCGTCTGCTTGTCCGGCAGCTCCTCGGCCAGAATTCGGCTTCCGTGAAGCCGGATCGCCTCAAGCGTCCCGGTCATCCCGCTCATGGCTGCCTGCAAGCCGCTTAGACTCATGCGGGCGTAGGCTCCACGGGTGTTGAGGAGCAGGCAGCAGTAATGACGGTGGTCCGGAGAGAGTCCCAGGAATCGCGGATCTACGGTTACGCTGCCTTGCGCAGGGCTGTCCTGAAGGAGATTCAGGATCATGTTCTGCCGGATATGCGGACTGCTGGCCTCAAGCGCTCCCTCCAGTGTGGTCACTTTGTCGTTCAGACGGTTAAAGGCGGAATCAATAATTCCGAATTCGTTAAGGGCTTGTCCCCGCACTCCTGGCACCTCAGGCCCCGGGCCGTAGAGATCCTTAATAGTGCGAAGCAGCCGCTTAAGCGGACTGTAATTCAATTTGGCCAGAATGCCGGACAGACAGATTCCTACCAATAGAGCAAGCAGACACAGGGAGAGGATGACCCTCTGGACAACGAGCCATTTCTCATAGAAAAGGTTCGCCGGAGCCGCACTGAAGAGCTTCCACCCGGTGGTCGGCAGGTCCTGATAGGAAATGACGTAGGTGCTGCCTCCAATTTCCTGGCTCATGTTCCCGGATGTCTCAGGAGAGGCTAGCGCATTCGAGATACTGGCCGCATAGGTGTCGGCCTGAGCTGCAGCATCCGGATTCGAGCCGGCCACAATCCCGCCGGAGGGCGTAGCAATGAAGCTGCTCTGATAGCGGGCAGGCATCATATTCTGCAGAATGGCGCGCAGTGCACTCTCCTTCAGGTCAATGGCAATCAGCAGCTCACTGGCTGCCCCAGGGGACTGGAACGGATAGCTGTGCACATAGGTGATCAGCTGGCTGCCGCTGCCGCCGGGGATGCTGGAGACGATATCGTCCGGCACGAACCGGGCCTCCGTCCAGAGGCTGTTACGGGAATTAAGGTTCATGCCATTCACCCAATCCATCCAGTAGTCGGCACCCGCCTGCTGGTCCGCACGGAATTTCAGCCCATACAGCGAGGACAGCAGGAGGTGCTGCCTGGGAGCATACAGATGTACGGCTTGAATCAGGTCCGAATGATTGGATACCTGCATGTTCAGCGACTCCTGGAGACTGCTTACCTTGCTGAGATTCGCTGGAAGTGAAGCATCTGGCAGCATACGGAGCGCAGCCCGCTGGTTCAGAGAGACTTCCAGATAGATCTGCTGGACCCGCTGAAGCACGGAAGCTTCAAGGGTACGGGCGGTATTGTCAAGGATGAGCCGGTTGCGGCCCTGAAGCTCTTCCTTATAATGGTTCGAGAAATACAGATAGAAGGCAGAGCAGAGCAAGAGGACAATGACTAACACAACAGAGATGTATGAAGCGGCAAGGGCGGCAAAGGCAGAGTTCCATTTTCGCAAGATGTATTCTCCTCCCAGGCGGATTATACACTAGCCCCTCACCAATCTGTTCGGGATTCATGTTAAATCCATGTAAAATGGCCGGAAAAAAGCTGAATTGTTCCCAAAATCATAGAATTGCGAAATTGTGTTATTGAGCGGCGGTGGAGGCAGGTGCTATATTGAGTCCGATTCAGGCAATCAAAATAACAAGATAGGGGCTGACACATTGAACTTGAAGTTGAAAAGAAAGCTGTTGTCTGTTACGGCAGGTCTGGTACTCCTCACGAATTCTATCGCGC
The DNA here is from genome assembly GCF_038002805.1 of Paenibacillus sp. FSL H3-0333. Taxonomy (NCBI): domain Bacteria; kingdom Bacillati; phylum Bacillota; class Bacilli; order Caryophanales; family Paenibacillaceae; genus Paenibacillus; species Paenibacillus sp. FSL H3-0333. The sequence goes on from NZ_JBBODG010000001.1 coordinate 622,437, forward strand.
TACATCCTGCAGAGGCGGCCACGGATCATTCATTAACCGTGCTGCCGGCTGCCCCGGCATGGGGACATTTCGTAGATACTTATAAGAATAACACACCTGTGAATACGGCGGTGTATTCCAACCCCTCGATCGGTGTTCTCTCCGGCTTCCTGGATCTCTGGACACCGGGCGCCACCTGGGATACCGGGAAGATGAAGAATCCCGATGTACTGAATTACAACATTCAATATGTGGCGGATCTGTCTAAGACCCGTACTCCGGCAGAGGAGGAGGCTGCGTATTACGATGACCGGCGGAACCAGACCTATGGAGCGGCTGACGGCCTTGGACCGTTGTCTGAGGTGTACCGTTCGATGTCAGGAACCTTCACGACCATTAACAGCATCCCTGATGATGCCACTTCCGTGAAATATAGTGACGGCAATGACAGTAACAAGGCAGGCGATTCCAATTCCAGCTTGGGCAAAATGGTGGACCTGATCGGGATTGTCCGCGGCAATTATGCTTCAACGAGTCAGGCCAAGAATTTCTACAGCTACATGCGTCCTTTCCGCTGGAAGGATACCTCCGTCATTGTGCCGACGCTGGTGCCGGCGAGAAGCAGTACGCCTGCCACAGACGGCGGCTTCCCGAGCGGACATACCAACGCTTCCTATCTGGCAGCCCTAGCTCTGGCGTATTCTGTACCTGAGCGCTTCCAGGAGCTGATGGCCCGGGCCTCGGAGATGGGCAACAACCGGGTCGTCGCCGGGATGCACTCGCCGCTGGATGTTATGGGCGGACGGGTGACGGCCATGGCCTTCGCAGCAGGAGCGCTGAATGACCCCGATAATGCGGCATTGAAGCAGGCGGCCTATACTCAGGCTCATGAAGTGCTGCTTACACAGACGGGTACCGCAGAAGACCGGTTCACGGATTATGCGAAGAATAAGGCCCAGTACACCCAGCGGCTAACCTATGGCTTCCCGCAGATTCACTCCACGACTGAGCCTGCCGTTGCTCCTAAGGGAGCGGAGGTCTTACTGGAGACCCGCCTGCCTTACCTGAGTGCAGATCAGCGGAGAGCAGTTCTCGTAACAACGGCACTCCCTTCCGGTTATCCGCTGTTGGATGATCCAGAAGGCTGGGGACGATTGAACCTGTTCGCCGCTGCTGACGGGTACGGTGCATTCGCTGAGCATGTAACGGTAGCGATGGACGCTGCAAAGGGCGGCTTCCATGCCGCAGACCGCTGGCGGAATGATATCTCCGGGACGGGCGGACTGACCAAGGAGGGTACAGGCACGCTGAAGCTGGCGGGCAACAATACGTACTCCGGCGGTACTGAGGTGAACGCAGGTGTCCTGGAAGGCGACTCGGCAACAGCCTTCGGCAAAGGGAATGTGACGAATACCGGCGGCTCTGTAGTTGAGAACGTCTACGGTAAAATAGTGATTGGCGGCAGCTTCACCCAGGCCTCCGAAGGTACGCTTGTACTGAGCCTTACCGGAGCAGACGATGTCCTTGAGATTAAGGGTGAGGTGAAGGCTGACGGGAAGCTGAAGGTGAACTTCGCGAACAGCTACGTTCCAGGCAGCGGCCTGATTCCGCTCATTACACATGGCGTCAATCAGCGCAGCGGGCAGTTTACTTCCGTGCAGGTTGAAGGATTGCCAAGCAAATATAACGCCCAGGTCGTCTACCTGAGCGATCAGATTGCGCTTAGTATTACAGATACGACAAGCGGCGGGAATCCTGGTTCCGGCGGTGGAACTGGCGGCGGAACGCCGGGTACTCCGGCTGGAAATACCGGAACAGTACCAGGGACCACTGGCACCACTCCAGGGAATGGCAGCACTACTCCTGCTGAACCGGAGAAACAGCCACAGAGCGGAGTTGATCCGTTCCAATCCGGAGTGGTCAGCAGAGAAGCGGTGTACAAGACCGTGACTGAAGCTATTGCAGCCACGAAGAATCAGAGCATCAGCTTCAAGGATACCGCAGGCCACTGGGGCAGCAGCACCATCGCTACAGCCGTGAAGCTGCAGATCATCAGCGGCTATGCAGACGGCTCCTTCCGGCCGGATGCGCCGGTGACCAGAGCCGAATTCTCGGCGATGATCGCCCGTTCCTTCGGGCTAGGCACTACATCGGCGGCCTCTAAATTTGGAGATACAGCCTCCAATTGGGCGGCAGGCTATATCGGTGTCTTGGCAGACAAAGGCATCGTAACCGGCTACTCGGACGGCAGCTTCAAGCCGGGCGCGACCATTACCCGCGCTGAGATGGTCACAATCATTGGCAGTGTGCTTGATCTCGGCGTGCTCCAGACCGGCACTCCGGTAAGCTTCAAGGATGTCAGCAGCAGCTACTGGGCGGCTGACGCCATCCGCCAGGCTGCTTCGGCCAATCTGGTGAAGGGCATCTCTGCTTCAGCGTTCGCGCCAAAGAGTCAGGCTACCCGTGCCGAAGCGGTAGCTGTAATCATCCGCGCGCTGCAGAGCGACAGCTCGGTTAAGGCTTTGATTGCGGGGGTGTAAGCGGCAGGGTTGTTAGCTGCAAGTGAGTGACAGGAGTAGGTCAGTTCTTATGGATAGAAAGCAGGAAGTACAAGCCGCTGGCTTGTGCTTTTTGCTATGGTTACAGTCACTTAGCCACTTTGGGTGTCGTTTTGCGTGCATTCATCACAATGCGGGACAATAAGGGCATATTTGACAAATTAAATCTACAAGTGTAATGTATAGAACAGAGCTTGTATTTACACTTGTAGATTGAATGCCGCCGCCACAGAATGGAGCTGTTATGATGAGTACAACGCCGAAGATTTCGGAAGCTGAATGGGAAATTATGAAGATTATCTGGGAGCATCATCCGCTGACCTCGGAACAAATCACCCGGCTCCTGCCTGCATCTGTGGAATGGAGCGAGCAGACGGTGCGCACCTTCGTCACCCGGCTGCTTAAGAAGAACGCGATAGCGTATGAGAAATCCGGCCGGAGCTATCTCTATTATCCGCTGGTGTCAGAGAATGAGTGTGTCCGGGCCGAGAGCCGCTCCTTCCTGAAGCGCGTATTTGGCGGGGCTACCCAGTTAATGGTGACCAGCTTCCTGGAGGATGTCGAGCTGTCCAAGCAGGAGATTGAACAACTCGAACAGCTGCTGAGGGAGAAGAAGTCGCAGGGTACCAGCGGCAACTCAGGTAAGCAGGAATGAATATGGTCTACGGATGGTTTGCCGGTATCGCAGAACAGACACTGGCGGCAAGCATGGTGATTCTGGCTGTGTTGTTCATTCAATATGTTCTGCGGCGATTCATCAACGCCCGGGTTCGTTACCTCCTGTGGCTGCTTGTTATCGCCCGGCTATTATTGCCTGCCGTACCGGACAGCCCTGTCAGCATGTTGCATATTCTCGGCAATAGTAAGCATCTCTTAACAACTATCCTGGAAAAGGGGCCGGACACTGGGGCCTCTAAGGGGGAGTATCAGGAGCTTCCGCCGGGAGAGGGAGCTAAGACTACATATCCGGCAAATAGCACCGTCTTGAATGAAGTGGCGCAGACAGGCCCAATCGAACAGAACGATGAATCGGCAGCCGTTAACCGCAGCTCTGCGCAAGCCGCAGGCTACCCGCTCTGGATGAAGATAGGCACCGTGATCTGGTTACTGGGCGCTGCGTTTATGCTGTTGAATGGACTCCTGTATATCCGGCGGATGCACCGTGAACGCAGACGGCTTAGACGGGTGAGTGCCCCAGAGATTCTTAAGGTGGTTCTTGCTACCAGACGCCAGTTTGGAATCAGGAGAGCGATACCTATCTATACCGGAGGTTCAGCTAACAACCCATATCTGTCAGGACTCCTGCGTCCATGGATCTTTGTTCCGGAGCAAGCTCTGCGGGAACTGGATGCTTCCCGGCTGCGGCACATCCTCGCGCATGAGCTTGCCCATTACAAACGGCTGGATATGCTGTGGAACCTGTTAGGGAGCATAGCCGCAACGATACACTGGTTCAATCCCCTAGTGTGGCTGGCTATCCGGCGCATGAAGATTGACAGGGAGGTCGCCTGCGACGCCTATGCGCTGGAGGTATTGGGTGAAGAGGAAGCTATCGATTACGGACTTACTCTGGTAGAGTTCCTGAAGCGCTTCTCACGAGTCCGGGAGCGGAGGGGGCATCTTTATTTCTCTAACCCGCAGCAGCGGCAACAGATCAGGAGAAGAATCAGTATGATTCAATCCTTCAAAAAAGGCTCCTACCGCGTCTCCGCAGCAGCTGTAATTCTGGTCGCCCTGCTTAGCATCGTGACGCTTACGGGTGCCTCTAGGGAGCCTGTTAAATCTGCTGCCACGGGTACTAAGGCCAATCCCGCTGGCACGCTTGCTGAAAGTGTCCCGGGAGAGGAACGTGCAGAACCGGGAATGGAGCAAGGGGAGACCGAGGTGCCACTATTGAATCTGGATGTGCAGCAGTATGTGAGCCGCCATCATCTGTTCAAACCGATGAATGTAAAGGTTGCTAAAGACGGTTACCAGGTCAACGTGACGGGCTTCATGGCAGACGAGAATCAATTGGTTATCTTCTATACTGCGAAGGTGGACGGCGGCAGGGCACTATTCTCCGATGATCCTCGTTTCGTAGAATGCATCATTACGGATGGGGTGACGGGTAAGGTGATTAATGGACGGACTCACCCGATGACCATTACTAACCGCCCGGAGAAGAATGTTGAAAATGTGGCTGCCAGACTCCGGTTCGATACGCCTTTGACAGACCCGCCCTCAAAGATCAAGGTCGAATTCCGGTTGCGCTCACAGGCAGCAGGCGAAACCAAGTTACAGGAGTCCCCGATACTTCAGACCACCTTCGATGTGAGCGCAAGCTACTGGAAGCAAGAGAAATATACGATCCAGTCGAAGGAGACACTTGATGCAGGCGGACACAAGATCAGAGTGAAATTACAATTGACACCGCTCACAACGATAGTCACTTTTTATTCCGATGAACCGGTTTTTAAAAACACTGAATTCAAAAAAGCTTTCAATGAGAAGTATGGTTCTCCAATGCTGTGGTGGAGCAAGACAGAAACGGGAGACTATACGCAGCAAACACGCAGCACATCTATTACGTATACAGATTATGAGATGAAGATGCTTGCAGAGACCTATTTCTTGATGGATAAACCGCAATCTCTACGGCTCGATTTCGTCAAGAAGGCACCAGTACTGATGGGAACGACAGAGCCTGAGAGTTCATATCAAATGACTTTTGATACTACTGGGCTGAATCAAAGCTGAATTCGGATAAACTGCCAACTTATATTGAAGGAGAGTGTAACCATGAGTAGAATGAAGCGGAACGAAATGGAAAACTCACATGCGGCGCACACGCTGCCTAGACAGGGGCCGAAGCAAGGGTCAGCGCCAGATAAACGGCAGTCCTCCAGAACCCGGATATCTACCGCCATCGTCGCAGTCATGACAGCCGCAGCACTGGTGCTTAGCCCTTTTGCCGTGACAGGACAAGCTTTAACCGCCTCAGCATCAGCGGAGAATCAGACGACAGCGCTAGCCCCCTTTGTGAACCCGAAGATTCAGAATTATGAGCAGATCGAATACGCCATCAAGCATAATCTGGTGCAGCCCCTGAATACAGTCGTCAAAAAAGATGGCTATCAGTTGACGTTGAAGGGCTTAATTGCCGACAAATATGAGCTGATCATTCTTTTTACAGCGCAAACCGACAGCAAGCGGGCATTCACGGATTCGGGTCCGCAATGGCATTACCTGCAATTGACAGACGCCGTCACCGGGAAGGTCATCAGCGGCAGGAAGATGAATGATGCGATTGTTCAGGGCGTAAGCCCGGCTAAGCAAAATAACATCATGCACGGAGCGGCTGTCATCCGGCTAACGACCCCGTTAACCACGGCTCCTAAAAAGGTAGCTGGCGAGTTTGTGCTAACCTCACTATTGAGCAGTGAACTGAAGCAGCTAGAGGCGGTGGAGGCGCAGATGTCTGCGGAGGCCCAAAAGGCCTTTGCCGCTAATCCTAAAACCACAAGCTTCAAGACCAGTCCAGCGCTGCAGAAGAAATATGATGCGTTGAAGGGGAAGATCAAGAAGAGTCCGCCGTTGAAGGTTGCTTTTGAGATCAACCCTAAGGTCTGGGAGCAGAAGAGCCAAATGCTGTCGCCGGAAGAAACGCTTGATGTAGCGGGGCATAAGATTAAGATTAACCTGGAATTGACACCATTAACTACAATAGTAACGTTATCTTCCGATGAAGGCTTGTTTAAAGACAAAGAATTTCTGAAGACATTCAATGCGGACTATTTCCCGGCCCTCATGGTGGAGAGTGGAAACGGCAAGTATACATCACATCAGGAAAGAACTGAAAATTTCTATACGGATAATGAGATGAAAATTATGATGGTAAGCTATTTTCAGCTGAATCAACCGAAATCGATTCGTATAGACTTCATGAATGTGATGAAGAAGACAGTATCCCAGCAGGTGGTTGTGGATTTGTCTAACCAATAAGTGCCGGTTATCCTTGAATCTACACTTGTATATTGAATGCCGCCGCGATGGAATGGAGCTGTTATGATGAGTATAACGCCGAAGATTTCGGAAGCTGAATGGGAAATTATGAAGATTATCTGGGAGCATCATCCGCTGACCTCGGAACAAATCACCCGGCTCCTGCCTGCATCTGTGGAATGGAGCGAGCAGACGGTGCGCACCTTCGTCACCCGGCTGCTTAAGAAGAACGCGATAGCATATGAGAAATCCGGCCGGAGCTATCTCTATTATCCGCTGGTGTCAGAGAATGAGTGTGTCCGGGCCGAGAGCCGCTCCTTCCTGAAGCGCGTATTCGGCGGGGCCACCCAGTTAATGGTGACCAGCTTCCTGGAGGATGTTGAGCTGTCCAAGCAGGAGATTGAACAACTCGAACAGCTGCTCAAGGAGAAGAAGTCGCAGGGTACCAGCGGCAACTCAGGTAAGCAGGAATGAACATGGTCTACGGATGGTTTGCCGGTATCGCAGAACAGACACTGGCGGCAAGCATGGTGATTCTGGCTGTGTTGTTCATTCAATATGTTCTGCGGCGATTCATCAACGCCCGGGTGCGTTACCTCCTGTGGCTGCTTGTTATCGCCCGGCTGTTATTGCCTGCCGTACCGGACAGCCCTGTCAGCATGTTGCATATTCTCGGCAATAGTAAGCATTTGTTAACAACTATCCTGGACAAGGGGCCGGACACCGGAGCTTCTAAGGGTGAGTATCAGGAGCTTCCTCCGGGAGGGGGAGATCAGGTTACATATCCGGCTAATAACACCGCTCTGAATGTACAGGGGCAGACAGACACAGCCCGGCAGGAGGATGGAACGGCAACGGATAACCGCAGCTCTGCGCAAGCCGCAGACTATCCGCTCTGGATGAAGATAGGCACAGGGATCTGGCTGCTGGGCGTCATGCTTATGATGTTGAATGGACTCCTGTACATCCGGCGGATACACCGCGAACGCAGACGGCTTAGACGGGTGAATGCCCCGGAGATTCTACAGGTGGTTCTTGCCACCAGACGCCAGTTTGGAATCAGGAGAGCGATACCTATCTATACCGGAGGTTCGGCTAACAACCCATATCTGTCAGGATTAATGCGTCCATGGATCTTTGTCCCGGAGCAAGCTCTGCGGGAACTGGATGTTTCCCGGCTGCGGCACATCCTCGCGCATGAGCTTGCCCACTACAAGCGGAGGGATATGCTGTGGAACCTGCTAGGGAGCCTAGCCGCAACGATACATTGGTTCAATCCCCTGATGTGGCTGGCGATCCGGCGGATGAAGATCGATCGGGAGGTTGCGTGCGACGCCTATGTGCTGGAGGTATTGGGAGAAGAGGAGGCAATGGATTACGGGCTTACTCTGGTAGAGTTCCTGAAGCGCTTCTCACGAGTCCGGGAGCGGAGGGGGCATCTTTATTTCTCTAACCCGCAGCAGCGGCAACAGATTAGAAGAAGAATCAGTATGATTCAATCTTTCAAAAAAGGCTCCTACCGCGTCTCCGCAGCAGCTGTAATTCTGGTCGCCCTGCTTAGCATCGTGACGCTTACGGGTGCCTCTAGGGAGCCTGGTGACTCTGCTGCCACGGAACCTGAGGCCAATTCCGCTGGCATGCATGCAGAAGGAGTTGCTGCGGGGGAACGCGTAGAAACGGCAACGGAGCAAGGGGAGACACTGGTGCCGTTAACGAGCATAGATGTACAACAGACGGAGTATGTCATCAGGCATAATCTTCTGGTGCCGATGAATGTGGAGATTGAGCAAGACGGTTACCAGGTCACTGTGACAGGCTTCATGGCAGACAAGAATCAATTGATTCTCTTCTATACTGCGAGAGTGGACGGCGGTAGGTCACTATTCTCTGACGATCCTCATTTCGTAGAATGCATCATTACGGATGGTATTACTGGCAAGGTGATTAACGGCCGGACCCACGCGCTGGTCAGCAGCAGCAGCCCGGAGCAGCATATTAAAGATGCGGTAGCCAGACTTCCATTCGATACTCCTTTGACGGACGTGCCCTCAAAGATCAAGGTTGAATTCCGGTTGCGCTCAGTGGCAGCAAGCGGAACCAAGATACAGGAGTCCCCGACACTTCAGACCACCTTCGATGTGAGCGCAGACTACTGGAAGCAAGAGAAATATACGATCCAATCAAAGGAGACACTTGATGTAGGCGGACACAAGATCAGAGTGAAATTACAATTGACACCCTTAACAACCATAGCCACTTTTTATTCAGATGAACCTTTGTTTAAGAATAAGGAATTTATGAAATCATTCCATGAGAAGTACGGTTCTCCATTCCTGTGGTGGAGCAAGACTGGAACGGGAGACTATAGGCAGCAGCCAGGCACTTCACCAATTACGTTTACAGACTATGAAATGAAGATGGTTACAGAAAGCTATTATTTGTTGGATAAGCTGCAATCTCTGCGGCTGGATTTCATGAAGAGTCCGGCGAAACCTACTGGAATGAAGGATCTTGAGCATGCATACCAGATGACCTTTGATGTCCCCGGACAGGATCAGAGCTGATCCGGATGAAACAACCAACTTGTATTGAAGGAGAGTGCAACAATGATTAGTATGAAGCGGAATGAACTGGAGATCTCACATACGGCGCAGATGCAGCCTAAACAGGAACAAAAGCAAGGGTCAGCGCCAAATAAACGGCGGTCCTCCAGGAACCGGCTATCTACCGCCATCGTCGCAGTCATGACAACCGCAGCGCTGGTGCTTAGCCCTTTTGCCGTGACAGGTCAAGCTTTGGCCGCCTCGGCAACCGCGGCGAAACCGTCAGCAGCGCTTGCCCCCTTTGTAAATCCCGAGATTCAGGGTTATCGACAGGTTGAGTATGCCATTAAACACAATATGGTGCAGCCGCTGAACACAGTCGTCAAAAAAGACGGTTACCAGTTGACGGTAAACGGTTTTATCGCAGACAAATATGAGCTGATCATCCTTTTTACAGCCCAAGCCGACAGTAAGAGAGCATTCGTGTTCATGCCGCCAAAGGGTCATAGTCTCCAATTGTCCGATGCGGTTACTGGCAAGGTCATCAGTGGCAAGAAATTCAATGATGCTCTAGTCATAGGCGCAAGTCCGGCAAAGAAAGATCATATTCTATATGGAATTGCTAAAATCCCGTTAAGCAGTCCATTGACCACGCCTCCCAAAAAAGTAGCTGCTGAGTTTCAGCTAGGCACATTAACCGCCATTGAGCTGAACCAGCTAAAGGCACTGGATGCTGAAATGCTCGCTGCCACCGAAAAGGCCCATGCGGACAACCCGGACCAGACCTCATCGTTCAGCTACAGTCCTGAACTGCTGAAGAAGTATGATGCAATCAAGTCCAACGTGAAGTATAGCCCTGTGCTGAAGGTGGCCTTTGATATCAATCCCAAGGTCTGGAAGCAGGAGACACGGACACTGATGCCGGAGGAAACCATTGATGTGGCAGGGCATAAGATCAAAGTGAAGCTGGAATTGACACCGTTCACGACGGTAACAACACTATCCTCAGACGAAGCTTTGTTTAAAAACAGAGAGTTTATGGAGACCTTCTATATGGAATATAATCCATCGCTATTGGTCAAGAACGGAACCGGTGATTATAAATCGCAAGAGGGAGCTTCTGTCTATACCTATGCAGACCATGAGATGAAAATCGTGTCAGAGAGCTATTTCTTCTTGAATAAACCGCAGTCGCTTCGCCTGGATTTCACCAATATGAAAGACCGTAAGATTACACAGCAGTTAGTTGTTGATTTGTCTAACCAATAATTGCAGGGGTTGCAGATTATCCGAAGTGTCTTAGGGCCATCCGTGAAGGGTGGCTCTTCTTTTGGCGGTACAGGGTGTGCGGGGAATGTCTTCTTAGCAGGGCATGTTATGGGCAGGGATGTGATAAAATACAGGGACATGACCAGATCAGACCGATGGAGGAATTATGTTAATTCAACTGATAAGCGTAGGCAAATTGAAGGAAAAGTATCTGACGCTCGGCATCGCGGAATATGCCAAGCGGTTAACGCCCTACCTCAAGTTCCAGATGATTGAGGTAGCGGATGAGAAGGCCCCTGATAACCTCAGCGACGCAGAGGTTATTCAGGTGAAGCAGCGCGAGGGCGAGCGCATCCTCGCGCAGATTAAGAGCGAGGCGCATGTCATTGCGCTCGCGATCGACGGCAAGCTCTGGAGCTCCGAGGAGCTTGCCGCCGAGATCGACCGGCTCGGTACCTACGGGACGAGCCATGTCGTCTTCGTCATCGGAGGCAGCCACGGCCTCTCCGATGACGTCATGCGCCGCGCCCAGCAGCGCATGAGCTTCGGCCGCATGACGCTGCCCCACCAGCTCATGCGGCTGGTGCTGGTGGAGCAGGTTTACCGGGCGGTGAAGATCAATCGGGGGGAACCGTATCATAAGTAGGGCGAAATTTAGGGGCAGCCTATAACACTGGGGATATTAAAGATATGACCCTCGGGGATATTCTGGTGGAAGGAAACACCATCCGAATTAAGAATGTTTATGAGAACCCTCTTCACAAATCAAAATTGCTTTTGACCAAACACCTGTTGGGGGAGAAGTATGTTCAGTATCACCATGACGTTATTTTTAATTCGATGATAGAGAAAATAGCTCGAAATTTGAAGGAACTGTCTAAGGATTAGTTATCTTTCAAACGATTAAGTGCAGGAGCGTCTTGCGCCTCCTCTAGTTTGGCGATTCTAGCCTTTGAACTAGTGCTGAACTTGCTTCCATAACTCTTCTGTTATGATCGCTTCATGGGTTCCGGTTACAAGCTTTTTTTGAGGGCCATTCGTAGTATTGAATTTTTCCAATGTAGTTATAGTTTTTCAAGATTCCACGAACTTACCCTGTTTACTACGCTCACGCATTCCGAGACTTACGTTCTGAGAGATTTGTACCCTTTTAAGTTGCGCTGTCGCACCCATCATTTGCAGCACAGACTTTCCCATCGTTCTATTGCGGAATAGAATAACACTGCGAAGCACATAGTAACAGCAGAAGCAGAGGGAGGGATTATAGATTTTGGGTACTCCAACAGGTAAATTACCCTGGTGGCAGTTAACTTTATTTGGTGTTGGCTGCACGATTGGCACCGGTTTCTTTCTTGGTTCCAGCATCGCTATCCGAAAAAGCGGATTATTGGTGTTGGTTAATTTTGTGTTAGCCGCTATAGCAGCTTTATTCGTTTATGAAGCCTTGGGTCAAATGACGATGCAGAATCCTCAAAAGGGATCTTTCCGCAGTTATGCCAAAGATGCTTTTGGTAGCTGGGCCGGCTTCAGTATGGGCTGGATCTATTGGTGTTCAGAGATTCTAATAATCGGGAGTTCATTGACTGCCTTGGGACTGTTCTCGCGGTTATGGTTTCCCAGTTGGCCACTTTGGAGTTTCACCGTATTCTATACAGTGCTGGGGCTGCTGGTTATTCTTCTAGGTAGCAGAGGGATTAATAAAGCGGAAAATTTATTTGCCATGATCAAAATCGCAGCTGTGCTGACGTTCATAGGGGTCGCCGTGGCCGCACTTGTGAGGGGGAAGGGAAACTGGGTTACGGTTTACAGCCTGGAAGCATGGCTGAATAAAGGATGGATAGGGGCCTGGAAAGGGCTACTCTATGCGTTCTATGCTTTTGGAGGCATTGAGGTGATGGGCTTTATGGCGGCGGATCTACGTAATCCGAAAGAAGCTCCAAAAGCAGGAAGATTTATGCTGTTAGGGGTGACCATACTATATGTATTGTCTATAGGGCTTGCGCTGCTATTCGTCAGTCCTGAGAAAGTAACTCCTGCCCAAAGCTCAATAATTGCTGCACTTGTAGCGATGGGCCTACCCATCCTTGTGTATGTGCTAAATGGAGTAATGATAGTGGCCGGATTCTCAATCCTCGTTGCATCATTGTACGCGGTCTCAACTATGCTGATAGCCTTGGCTGAGGATAAAGATGCTCCTTCCTGGCTAGCGGTGACCAAAGGGAAAAGAAAACTGCCGATCTACGCACTTGGCATTAATACGCTGGGCCTGTGCGTGACGATTGTGCTAGGCGTACTGCTGCCGAAGCAAATATTCGAGCATATCACCACAGCGGCAGGATTAGTTATTTTGTACACTTGGCTATTCATCTTAGCTTCGTACCTTAAGTTATTGAAGCCGAAGATGGGGGGATGGATCAGATCGAGTATCGCTATGGTGCTGATTATTGCTGCCGTGGCAGGTGTACTCTTAGAGAAAAGCGGTCGTCCCGGCTTCTGGTCTAGCCTTCTGCTCGTCGGTATTATTATGTTGATCACTTGGTTTAAGCAGCATCACGGGAAGAAGCGCGGACAGCTTTTTTAAGCTTTCAAGAGTGGAATTTGGTTCCTAGTCCTTTGAACTTGTTCTTCATATACGTAAAGGGACATTTAGAGGGTGCACTTTCGTCATCGCGTAGAAAATATTGCTTCCATTCCAAATTGTTCTCCTGCCCATACCATTTAAGGGAAGGATGCGCGGGAATACTATCGTAGTCGGCGAGCTTCTTGCGGATTAGCTTCTTCATATTGCGGCCAAATGCAGTAGAATCATTAATATCTTCGAATACCCATCGAGGCTGAAAGGCAATCACAAAATAAGGAGTATGGCGGCTTCTCCGCAACTGATGTGCCGGGGTTGCACAAAAGGCGAAATATGGTTGCCCATCAAAGCAGAACTCCCAGGAATGGTTCGAGGGGTCTGTAGAAATCTGATCCGGCCAAGGTACTGTATCTACCGCGCTGACGCGGCTCAGGACGGACCAGAACAAAGCTTCATTGTCCTCAATGGAGCGGCCCTCTGCTAAATCTTCCGGAGTTTCGAAAAAGAGAACAAGTGAAGCATATTTGCCGGTATCCCGCGAGCACTCGCCATATTGGCGAAGGAAATCGGCGACTTCCAAAGTTGACGCTTCGTTTCGTGGATCAGTTGCAAATCCAAAACGTAAATGATTAGACAAAAAACCCTGCCTTCCCGGAATACAGGGATATTTCCCTTCGGGATCTGCAATCATAGCTGTAAATTGGCGAAAAGCATCCTGTTGCCAGTCCGGTATCTCGGACATATGTTCATCCAGCCATTGCTTTGTTTTCAAATAGACCACCCTAAAACACCCTCCTCGTTACGCACAAAACATCCTATGCGCTAGAAGGGGGATGGGTGAAAGCATAGAAACACTCTTGCCAGGTGAACTTATTAGGCGAACAATTGTATAAATGCCTGATATCCGAAATACAGACCAAAGCTAAGCAAGCAAATGCCAGCCGCAAGGGAAATGAATCGAAGTACAGCAGGGCCGGTAAACTGATGGAATAAACTGGATATCATTGCCATTACCAGATCCCAGAATAAGATGCCAACAAAAATACCAATGCTATTCCACAGCACTTGATCGAACTGTTGATTCTCCATGCTTTTGGCCAGAATTGAGCCGTAAATACCTAACCAGAACAAAATGCTGAGGGGGTTCATCAGTGCCATCAGAAATCCAGAATGAAAGGCGCTGATGCTTGTCTGTTCACCGCGCAAGGCGGTTTGGGAAGCGGTATTCATGTTTTTTAAGGTGTCAATCCCGGTATAAAGAAGAACAAAGCTGCCGAAAGTCCACAGGAAGGTTTTCATGAATGGGGTATTAAGGAAGTGCGCTAGCCCAAAGTAGATGAGCAGCATGTATACTAAATCTGCACACATGGCGCCCAGTCCGATCACCCAGGATTGCAAGAATCCCATCCGCGCTCCCCGATCGAGCTGGGCTACATTGATGGGGCCCATAGGTGCAGATAAAGAAATCCCTAGCACTATATAGGTTAAAAAGCTATTCATGGACATCGCTCCTTGAATGAGAAGTATCTTGTACAAGTCATTCTATTCAAAAAGTGGGCCAGATAGAAGACGAGCTTAATGGATTCTAAAGGATCTTCACCGCAATAGGGGTACATTTGTAACCGTTGCAAGCACTTTCGGAGCAGGGGCAAGCAGATATAGCAATAATAAGGTCCATCTCAGCCCGCAATTCAATGTAATCACCTGCTTTAGATAGCGGACGCTCCACGCTAACTTTTCCGGAAGGCTCAATGACGGTATTCATAAAAAGATTGAATGGATAATGCTGATCGGGAGCGGGCAGACCAAACTCTTTCAGGGCTTCATTTAGGTTGTTGTAGCAGCTGGCGTGATCTTTTCTGTTATATAACACCTCATACATCTCGGGACGGCAGGCAGAATTAATGAAATCATGGCGGCCCACGGTGTCCTTCATAATTGTAAGTAAGGGTCTATATTGATTGGAATAGAGGATGTCTCCTGACATTACATTTATCTTCCCGAGAGCATCTATCGTTACGCCGGGATCAATCCGCTCATTGGGGCGAGAGGCATTATAGGCAGTAAAATCAGCAACCTGCTCTCCCTCCACATCGGTCACTCGGACGATCTGCCCTTTGTCCAGCTTGAAGCCCAATCTCTGCGTTGCTGGTATCAGCCATTGTTGTTCAGTCATCAGTAATCTCCTCTTGGATGTTCATTCTCTATACAAGTTAGTATGGCTGTTTGTCAAAAAAGTCATGCATAGTAAGAGCCATTATAGCTATGAGAAAAGAGATCTATCTTATTAGGGACCGGGGGAACCAACGCCTTAATAGCGACTAGTGGATAAGGTCAATCAATTAGGTGCCCTTAAAATTTCGCTCTATAAATGTTACGGTGAACCATATCATAAGTAGGGGCAAGTTTTTGGCGGGTACATTTCAGACCATTGAGTTACGCGATTATATTAACACAAATAAATGGTTTAGCTCTGACTACACGTTATCAGACCCTGGAAGTAATAAAAAAGCTATTACATGGACTGAAACGATTGAACCTTTCTATGTAATGAAGTATCCGGTAACCCAGCAGTTGTATCATTTTGTCATGTATGAAGAAGAAGTGGAACCGAATGTAAATAACCTTCCAATTACGGAAGTTTCGTGGATGGATTCGCTTGTCTTTTGTAATGAATTGTCCAGAATGCTTGGAAGGACGGAATGCTACACATTCACAAATGAAAGTGAGAACACGAAATATAACAAGACAGCAAATGGCTTTCGATTACTGTCAGACGCTGAATGGCAATATGCGTGCAAAGCGGGAACTACGGGATACCGATATGCAAGCATTGATCAAATTGCATGGTATCAAGAAAACTCCAATGGTTCCGTTCATCAAGTAGGACAACTGCGTCCTAATCCATGGGGACTTTTTGATATGATTGGGAACGTTTGGGAATGGTGCTGGGATCTATATGATACTGAACGATATGGGAACTATAGAGTCTTCCGTGGAGGTAGCTGGGCTGAAGTTGAGAACAACTGTGGTTCTACCAGCAGAAGGAAAAGCATGCCCGATCTCAAGATAGATGATCTTGGTTTTAGAATAGCCCTTACAAAACCTTGAGAACGTGACATCAAGCATGCCGAAATTGACTTAAATTCATCATGAATACCATTCTGCAAAGGATGATCCTCAACTTGCCGTTACAGACAGCGCGGTGAACCGTATCATAAGTAGTAGTAAGCGGAAAGTTAGAGTCAGACATGTGACTGGTCTGGCTCTTCTTGATTTATGGAAAGTAAATTCACAATAGCGCTAAAAGGTATTTTCCTCGCTATGATTACCTCTCTCTACATCCCTACCCTCCAACACAACTCCTCCAAAACCTCACCCGCCCGTCTCATCACTCTCTCCATATCCTCGTCCTTTATCATCTCCAACTCCTTACCTTCTCCTTTAACGAGATAATTCAGTTCACCCACAAACACCACAATCTCAAGTCCAGGGTGATAGTCGGTATGTATCAGCATTTCATAATATGAGCTAATTTCATGTGATAACGGGCTAGACTTGTATAGGAAACTTGTCTACACTTTGGACATGGAGAGGTGAATACGGTGATGGATAAGGAAATATTGAAGCAGGTAGGAGCTCGGATACGTGCTCTTCGGAAAGAGCAGGCACTGTCACAAGAGGCGCTTGGGGAGAAGGGCGGATTTCATTTTTCATACATAGGGCAGATCGAACGTGGGGAGAAGAACGTTTCTTTATTGAATTTACATAAGATTGCAGAATCGCTTGAAGTGAGTATTATTCAGTTATTTGCGTACCAGGGTGAAGAGTTCATGGTTACCGCAGCAGAGCGTGATATTCAGGATATTGTAGGCATGCTCCGTGAGGCCAATGATGAGAAATTACGTGTGGCTAAAAATGTACTGAAGGAATTATTATAAAGAATAATTATGAAGCAAGCCTCTCAGGGCAAAAAAGATCGTTAGAAACAAAAGCGCAAGCCATTGGTTTGTGCTTTTTGCAGTAGTTAACTGGGTTTGGAATTATTTTATAGACTACTTTTTGCCCCCCTATAGCCGTATACTCTTAAACGAAAGTCTAAAACAAAAAGGGGTGTGCCTATATGAATGACAAAAAAAACATCTTAGATCCCGGTCCGTTCTTTCATGGGACTAAAGCAGCATTGAAGATAGGAGACTTGCTTGAACCATTGTATGTATCCAATTATCAGAATAAAAAATCTAATCATATATATTTTACTGCAACCTTAGACGCTGCTAAATGGGGTGCTGAATTAGCAAAATCTAATTCAAAAGAGAGAATTTATATTGTAGAACCAGTAGGTGATTTCGAGAATGATCCAAACTTAACAGATAAAAGATTTCCAGGAAACCCAACACGTTCATATAGGTCTAAATCGCCTCTGAAAATAGTAGCGGAATTAAGTTCATGGGAAAGACATTCCGATGAGGAAATAAATCATATGCTTACATCTTTGAAAAAACTGACTGAAGAAGGAAAAAATATAATATATGATTGAATCCTGCATTATTAAATGGGGTAATACCAGCATCGCTGTCACCACGTGCAAACGTATAGGTTATATTGGAAATTTGTTGATCACCTCATTGTACTCGTTTTGTGCTTCAGTAATGGCGAGTTTTGAATACACCTCTAGCCAGTAAATCATCACGCCACGGCCTCGGTACGGATGTGCCATTCCGTCATGAGGTTCTGATCCCCATGCACCGAATTCCTTAGAGTCTGACGCGCAGGACGTTGTACCCTCACCCCAAACCTCTTGCATCCTCACTTTGAAAATATGGTTGACGACATCGGCTATGGCATTTCGCAATTCGCAGAAAATTATGGCTTCAAACTTTTTCACGGTCTGATTCGTCTTGCATAATGAAAGGCGGTAAATAAAGAAATGCGCGCGCAGTAAAGAAGGAAGAGAGGCCTATTGATGAATAGCAAGCTATTTCACAAGATATTGACAGAATTTATGAGGGATTACAAGGAGAATGTGTACCGATTGGCTTACAGCTATGTAAAGCATCCGCAGAACGCCATGGATGTGGTACAGGATGCGATACAGAAGGCGCTGACCAAGAGCGATTCGCTGACAAAGCCAGAATCCATGAAGAGCTGGTTTTACCGCATCGTGGTCAATACGGCGCTCGATTATTTACGGAGAGAAAAAAAGCTCCTTCCCGTTGCTGATGAGGTGCTGGAGCAGCAGGGAGTGAATGATCATGATGTGATTCAGGATTTGCATCTGTCAGAGACCTTAGAGGAGCTGCCTATGATGTATCGGGAAGTCATTATTTTGAGGTTCTTCGAGGATATGAAGCTGGAGGATGTGGCTCTCGTTCTCAATATACCGTTAAGCACAGTTAAATCCCGGTTATATCAAGCACTGAAAATTCTTCGCATCAATATGAAGCAAGAGGAGACCTATTAGTATGGACAAAAAAATGGAAAAGCTCAAGCAAGATTATATGAATGTACAAATCCCCACTGAATTGGATACGCTCGTCACACAATCGCTGCGGCCTGCCCCGCAGCGCAAACGCAGCATCAAATGGTTCCTTGGCTCGGCGGCAGCCGCGATTGCTCTGTTCGTGTCTGGGGTGAATATAAGCCCGACGTTTGCACAATCCGTGTCAGAGCTGCCGGCTGTCGGTGCATTGGTGAAGCTGGTAACCTTCACGGAATATACAGCGGAGGGAGACGGCTACCATGCAGATGTGAAGGTTCCAGCAATTACGAATATGCCCGATAAGAAGTTGCAAGACATGTTGAACGAGAAGTATATTGCGGAGGACCAAAAGCTGTACAAGGAATTCATGGCCGAGATTGACCAGTTGAAGGACAAGGGCAGACCCAATATGGGAGTAGACAGCGGGTATGAGGTTGTCACCGATACGGATCAGCTTCTCTCTATTCGGCGCTGGGTCGTGCAAACGGCGGCATCCGGGTATGAAACGATGAAATACGACACGGTTGACAAAAAAAATCAAGTGCTGCTCACCTTGCCAAGTCTCTTCAAGGATGGAAGTTATGTATCTGTTATCAGCGAAAATATCAAAGAGCAAATGTACGAGCAAATGAAGGCGGACCCAGATAATAAGCATTATTGGATAAAGGGCGAAAGTGAGGATTATCCGACACGTGGATTCGATAGCATTTCGAAGACTCAGAGCTTCTACATTAATGCAGACGGGAAATTGGTTATTTCCTTTAACGAATATGATATTGCTCCGGGATTTATGGGACCTGTTCAATTTGTAATACCGACAGAAGTAATCAACTCGCTGCTGGTCAGCCAGGAATATATTAAGTAGGGCATAGCGGCAGGACGGCCTGAAGTGGGGACATGCGGGAGCATCTCCTCTTCAAGCCGGTTCAAATGAAAGATAGCTGGTTGACACAAAAGTAATTAGGTGCCATACTATATTTATGAAGAACAATAGAAAAATAAATGACATGGAGGTTATTCCCTCCCTTGTACAATCCCAGCGTCAGATTGATCGCTATAACCTAGACATAGACGCACAGGCTATACTCGTCGCATCTAGGCTAATGGCAGCGGGAGCCCAGCTTGGTCAGGCCTCGGAGATTCATTTCTCCAGATTCGGCTTATCAACAGGTCGATATCGTGTATTGGCAGATCTCGAGGATTACGAAGGAGAAGAGCTGCCTTCGCAATTAGCAGAGCATCTAGGCGTTACACGTGCTACAGTGACTGGTCTGATCGACATTCTTGAACGAGATGGCCTAGTATCTAGGCGGTTAAGCTCAAAGGATGGCCGCCAGAGATCGGTTATTTTGACGGAAGAAGGAGCGAAGAAGCTACGTGAAATGGCTCCTGAGCATTTCGCTTGGCTGGAGGCCACGGTGGGCTTACTCAGTATAGACGAGCGCACCGTATTCCTCGACTTGCTAGGCCGGGTTACACAAGGCATCTCTGCACTTACGGACGAACCAGGCTCGAAACCAAAGTGAAACATCAGTATTGAGTAGAATGGGCTAGTCATGCTAGCCTATTTTTACTCCTATATAGTTAGGCTCCTAATTATATCTCACTGAAAGCACTCAAATGGATTGATCTCGAAGAAAGAAGGGGCAACGAAATGAACCAGATGAAATACCCGAATCCAACAGATGATGCTTACGGTATCAAGACTGTGGGCTCCAGGAAAAAGCCCTTTGCACTATGGCGTGAAGTTGTAATGGCCTATGCTGCTCCTGCCATCATGGCAGGTATTGGGGGATTGGTTACTGCTGATAGGGGGCTTCAAATCGGAGCATTAACCACAATCGGCGGTGCATCGGCCTTGATGGCCTTGATGATTGGCCTTTTGTTGCGCAGCCGAGTGGGCCATATGCAATGGGTCACAGGTGCACCTCGCTTGGTTGTGGTAGGAGGGTTCGCAATAGCCGGGTCCTTGTTTGGCCTATGCGCGGCATGGGTGACAAATGGTGTACTAGAACTTATGGTGCCGGACCATCACTTGGCCTGGGTCGATCGCATATGGATCGATTTCCCGTTGTCTGGATTCATAGCCAGCACGATAGTGACATGGCGGTGGCGTCTTGCCGCCACAACCCATTTGACATCCAAAAGGAGAAGAAAAAAATGATAGTTATTATGGGAGCAACAGGTACGATAGGCAGTGCGCTGGTGGAACGTTTGGCTGATCTTGGCGTGCCCGTCAGGGCTCTGAGCAGAGAGCCAGAGAAGTTGCGTAAGCAGATCGGAGAAAAGGGGGCGTGGGCTATCGAGGTCGTATTGGCAGATGCTGCTGACCTCGAATCGCTGCGCCGCGCCTTTACAGGTGCCAGCCAGCTCTTCCTCGCTATGTCCAACAGTCCAAGACAAATCGAATTGGAAACTTCAATCATTCAGATTGCAGGCGAATCTGGAATCAAACACATCGTGAAAATATCCAGCCCTGCCTTTGAGCAGAGCTCTCCAGTAGCAGTGGCGGGCTGGCATCAAGAAATTGAGAAAGTGCTAAGGGAATCAGGTCTTACCTCCACCGTGTTGCGCCCATATGCATTCATGCAAAATCTAATGCGCTTTGCACCAACGATTACAACTCAAAATGTTTTCTTCGGCTCCATGGGCAATTCTCCGTGTAACTTCATTGACTGCCGTGATATCGCAGATGTTGCCGCAGAAGCTCTAACTAACCCTGAGGTCTCAGGCCAAATATATACGCTTACGGGTGCAGAGCTTTTCAGCTATCCTCAGATCGCGGAACGACTATCCGCCTTGCTCAATCGGCCAATAAGTTACATCAATATGGAACCCGAAGAACTACTCCGTAATCTTATTGAACACGGGAATATGCCTCCTTGGCTTGCGAACCATGTTGTGGAGATTCAATCCATGTCTATGGTGGTTCCAGAACGTCCAAATGACACGGTGAGTCGCCTGCTCGGCAGAGAGCCGCGTAAGCTGGAAGCCTTTCTGCATGAGAGTGTAGACAATTTCCGGTAGAGGTATCTTAGTTTAAGGAACATTCCGGTGAACCGTATCATAAGTAGGGGCAAGTTTATCGGAAAATCCCGCAGCAGGCTTGGAACGGAGCCTTGAAGGACTTGGGTTGAGGCGGGGTCACGCGTAGCAGCGAAGATGGAGCAAACGGACTTTTGCGAGCTTTTTGGAATTACAAAATAATGGAGGGTTTTAAATAAAGTACTTTTACGGAGTATTATCTTTTTTGGGTTCATATACACTTGGAGAAAAACATTCTAAAATAACATCAAAGGTGGTAACGGAAACATGGTTAAACGAATCAGTTTAAAATGTTCGGTATTTCTTGAACGTCATGATGCCATCGACGCAGCAAAGAATGTAATCTCGGATGCAAAACTTGCCGTTACAGACAGCGCGGAGAACCGTACCATAAGTGACGGCGAAAAATTTATGACTAGTCAAGACAATCAGGCAATGGATTACACAATGGCAATGAAGTACATACATTAAAGAATTATTGTCAGTTCAAGGCCTTACCAGTGGATTACGGAGGTGAATAATAATGGACAGCCAATTAGTTGATCCCTACGAGTTACAGTTACGCAAAGCGCTTAACAAAGTACTCCCGGATGCCTATAAAAGTCTAAAAACCCTCGACCAAATGCCAATTGAAATTGGAATGAACGTGCTGGGGGTTCTTGTTAATTATGCTTGCGAGAGTCAGAACATAACTGTAATTACTTTAGCAAGAGATGCTATTAAGAAAATACCACTCAAGTGGTTGACACAATACTATCCTGAAGTTGTTAATAGAAGTATTGATTGGGCGGACGAATGGCAATACATTAGATTACTAGAAGTGACACGAGAGGTAGCTCCAGAATTATTAAAAGTATTTATTGATCGAGGATTATTCTCAGAAAATGATGAAATTCATGAAACAGCAGAGTATTTTAGGAGCAAGCAGAACTGAAGCTGAATGCATAATTGCAAAGGCTGCCGATTTACTTCGGCGGCCTTCAGTACATGTAATAAGTAGAGGCAAGTTTTTTAGCCTGTGTAAAGTCTCTTTAAGCCATTGATTGCCTATTCCCTAAATCTATCCAATGCTATGATTTTACATATCAGATGCGCACCTGATGGCAGTGAATTGTGAGTCAAGTTAAGGAGATGAGAAGATGAGTAAAGATGATTTTTTGCGATCCATGCTATCCGATAAGGTCAACATGACCCCGAATGGGTTCGTGGCCGATCAATTAAGCCCCGAACAATTCAAGGATTGTCACGAGCTGATATTTGACAGTCTATTTGAAATTCATACGTCTGACATATCGGGAATAGGGGGCTACGGACGGTTCAACGAGGATGGCACACCGGAATATGAGAGTGGTAGAGATTTTCTGATCGATACGTTTGCTGAGGACAAAGAAGGGTATTGGTATAATTGGAGGGAGATGTTCGGAACGACGGTTTTGCAACGAGATTTCTTTGATCAGTACTACAAAGAGATGGAGGCTCGAATTCCTTATTGCGAGGGCAGACGTTATTTAGTAAATAACTTTACGTTTTTCACCAACATGATTACGGATGGGAAAACCACGGTGGGGTTTCCCGACTGGAGCTACTCTGGCATTGGAGACTGCCTGATCGATTTTGCAATCATGGATTTAAACAAGCCTTATCTGCGAATACCGGAGCTTCTCATGGAGTACTGCAAGAATCGGAAAATCATCATTCCCGACTTCAAGGAAAGGTTCTTATGTATGGCGTATTATAAAGGGATAGATGGATTGCGCTGGCACGCATCGATCGACGATACAGAATCGTGTACAAGTATGATGAAATCTATCGGCGAACTAAAAGATCGAATTTACGCTTTGTAGACGGTGATAACATGAAATATGAGAATGGCAGTGACATCCTTCCAGAGGAACTATTGAGAGAAGTTCAAAAGTACGCCTCAGGTAAACTTATTTACATCCCCGCTGGAGAGGAAAAGAAAGCTTGGGGTGCAGCCTCCGGTTACCGGGAGCAGTTGCAGAGAAGAAATCGTATGATTCGCAACAAGTACGCCCATGGACGTACCGTGTCGGAGCTTGCTGACGAATACTTCTTATCTTTGGATTCAATTAAAAAAATCCTTTACTCGAAGAAACAGGCTGACTACGCAGCATATGCCCCGACTATTGAGTCGGCTGTGGAATATGCGAATGGCGGGATACTTGAAGAGTGGATGTACTGCTACTGGCAGCTTTCTAAAAACGCATCTGTCCATACAGAAAATGCAGTTGAAGACCGAATCTATTTTGGGGTCGTAAAGTTTCCATTACGTCTTATTCAAAGGGATGAATTCGATATCGGTAACTCCCATGTGAATGTAACCGAAGATCATTCCGCTCTACCGCCTCTTATCATTGAGTATCATCAAGGGAAGTTTTACTGTACCGAACAGAAGGAGATATTGGCTGGACTGATCCAACGCAAGGTTAATTCGTACCCGACCATTATCGTGTTGCGGGAGGTTACCGATTATAAGAGGTTTACGAATCATTTTGGAACTGTATTATTTTTCGTCAAATAAAAAGCATGAAATGGGTCATCCCGCCAAGGATGGCCCTAAAACTTGCCGTTACAGACAGCGCGGGAACCGTATCATAAGTAGTGCCAAAGCAACAGAGAAATTAATAATTAGTTCAAAGTACACGACAAGACTTTGTCTCCAAATGCTTTAATATCCTCCAAGTAGTCGTAACCTGGTGGATTTGGACCTACTTGATTGTACATTCTAACCGCGACTAGCCGATGTTCAGGAATAACCAAACAGGCACAGCCAGTTAGTCCTAGCATTTGGTAGGACCCTGGTGGGAGTGTGTTTCCTATTTCAGAAATAGCTCTAGGCTTATCCTGAATCCACCAAGCGAAGCCATTC
Source organism: Paenibacillus sp. FSL H3-0333 (assembly GCF_038002805.1). Taxonomy (NCBI): domain Bacteria; kingdom Bacillati; phylum Bacillota; class Bacilli; order Caryophanales; family Paenibacillaceae; genus Paenibacillus; species Paenibacillus sp. FSL H3-0333. The sequence continues at coordinate 646,765 of NZ_JBBODG010000001.1, forward strand.
CTAAGCAATGTATCTTCAAGATTTGCTGGGCTCTGATTAGTTGTAGCTTGTTCTATAACCTCTTTTGGAACAATTTGTTGTCCATTGACGAGTCCACGGTTCAGGTGAAGATAACCCCAAAAGGCCAATTCACGGGCACTTACAAAAAGATTGGCTTCCCCCCCTTGGTCATCAGCATATTCTTCATTTAACCAGACTAAATTGTCATCTCTATTCTTACACCAACCTGTCTCAATGAAATTGCATGGTTTGAAAACATATTGTTGCATGACCTCTGACAGAGGCGCTTCAAATAACTTCCGTATTAATCTAATAAGCATATTGATCCCTACATTGTTATAATTCCAATTCGTTCCCGGCTGGAAAAGTTTTTCTTGATTATTTTTGAGTCCATGAGTATGTGTTAATAAATGTCTTATTCTAACCCCTTGTACAGCAGCTAGGTTTAAATCATCTAAGTAATCTGAAATATAATCATCAATGCTTGAAAGCTTATTTTGGTATAAGGCCAAGCTGATCGCAAAGCCAATGTATGACTTTCTAACTGAAGCAACATTAAACCGGGTTGAGGGCATTACAGATTGTATCTTTGAATTATACTCATATGAACCAAAGTAGCTTTCATTAACAATAGTGTCATTATGGATGATAAATGTAGCGGCAGCGGAACAAGAAATTTGGTTCTTAGCTTTAATTACATGGTTAGTTAGCGCCCAATACTTATGGTTTCTGGTATGTACTACTTCTTTTGGTATGAACATATTCTCACTTCACCTCTGTTTATAATAAAGATGCCGGTATAGAATATAAAAATCATATCATTTTTTGGAAGTTATAGACTATGGTAACGCTGGAAAGGTACATTAGACTATCTTATTTTGAGCGGAACTTGTCTGCACTTTGGACATGGAGAGGTGAATAAGGTGATGGATAAGGAAATATTCATTTTTCATACATAGGGCAGATTGAACGTGGGGAGAAGAACGTTTCTTTATTGAATTCACATAAGATTGCAGAATCGCTTGAAGTGAATATTATTCAGTTGTAAGGTACGTGTAGCTAAAAATGTACTGAAGGAATTACTATAAAGAATCATTATGAATCAAGCCTATCTATTCATAGTATAAACAACAGTGGCGGCCTTCCAGGCCGCCCTTTGTTTTCGCCGATAGACCCTTTAAGCGAAAGGGATCAGGGCTGCATAACCTTCACCATCTGCGCCTCGAATTCGGCGTAAGTAATTTTACCCAAAGCCAAATCCATGCTATGAAGGTAGATCTGTTCTGTTTTCGAATAGTCGCGCTCCACTTTCAGCGATTGCTCCTCTCCCCGGAGGGGCTCCAAGACATGACACTTGTTCGAAAAAGCTTCGAAATAGCGGTAGCCGAATTTGCGCTGCGATACCGCGTTTATATGAATTCCATCAGGATTCGCGGTTAACTCTGCCGCTGTTACAAAATAACAATTTGGCTGTTCGTTAGCGAAGCGCTGCAATTGTTCATTGATCTGTCTATACTCTGTTGCTTGCTGTCCAAAACCAGTCTTCCCAAGGAAATCACCAAGTCCGCCAATGATCAACGGCACCTCATCAAGCTTCAATTCGTTTCTTAGGGTCTCGATGATCAGGGTTAATTTCTCGTAATAAGTTTCATGCAGCGAATGATAACTGTCGCTCTCACCCTGGTGCCAAAGAATTCCGGAGATTTGACTGGACCGCAAGGCGAAGCGGGCTTCGGACAAAGCATGCTGAAAAAGGATGCCCTCCGGATGCCAATCATTCAAAGAACTGCCGCCTTCTGCACAAGGAATCAAACCAATTTCTTCATTAGGATTGGCGTTCGACCAGGCATCGGCGAAAGACGCCGCCAGGCTTACACCGGAGACCGGACGGTCATAATTAATCGGCTCTGTCATCATCTGCCACTGTCCATTCCGCAGCATTTTGATTTTTTCATTATATATAGGGTCGACTTCATGCAAGAATCCACGGCCTGCCATATTAGATTGACCTAACATTAAAAATGATTTTATCATTTAATCCTCATTCCTTTACCTAACTATTATAGACTAATTGGATCATTGCTGTGGAATTAAGGAAATCTATTTTGAGAATGTGGTTAGAAGAAATCAGAATGATTATAATGAGCAAGAAGGGCAGCTGCTAATCGGAGGATATGACGGCATTTATCACTATAAAGAAACGAATCCGTGGAATTCATTAAATGTTCTAAAATCAATCATAAGGATGACCTTCAGATGAAAATATTATTAGTTGAAGATGATAAGACGATCGCGTCGGGACTGGAATATTCACTGCAGCAAGAGGGTTATTGGACTGTTCTCTGCCATAATGCCGCTTCAGCCCGAAAGATGCTCGCCGAAGACATCGATCAGTTCACTTTGTGCCTGTTCGATTTACAGCTTCCAGACGGAACTGGCTATGAATTATGTAAGATGGTGAAGGAACGGCGGGATATTCCGGTCATTTTCTTAACGGTGATTGATGATGAGGTCAATGTCGTGATGGGGCTCGATATGGGAGCCGATGATTACATTACCAAACCATTTCGGGTTCGCGAGCTTCTCTCCAGGATCAAATCCGTCTTGCGGAGATACCAGAAGCTGTCCCACGCCGGAGCGGTCATCGACATTGACAATGTGCGCATCCATACACTGGAAGGCAAAGTATATAAAAACGGTGCCGAAATTTCGCTAACCGCCCTGGAATACCGCTTATTGCTGATCTTTGGCAACCATGTTGGACAGGTCCTCACCAGGAATCAGCTCTTGGAGCAAATCTGGGACGTGGCCGGCGACTTCGTGAATGACAACACGTTAACGGTCTATATCAAAAGGCTAAGGGAAAAGCTGGAGGATAATCCGGAGCAGCCGGCTCTGATCAAAACGGTACGCGGTTTAGGCTATAAGGTTGGTGATTAGATGCTGCGCAATCGGGAAAATCTAATGTTATTGCTCGTCATGGGCTCGATCAGCTTATCGGCGATCGTCATTGCTGCTTTCATTTCGTCTGCCGCCGCAGCCCTGGTTATTATTGTATCCCTGCTGCTTACCGGCACCGCTGTATTATTCACAAAACGGAGATATTACGAGCTAGAGAAGCTGTCCGTCTATTTGCGGGAGATTAGCAGCGGCCAGGCCTCCCTTGACCCTCGCGATAATCAAGAAGGTGAGCTTAGCATCTTAAAGAATGATATTTACAAGGTGACACGCATGCTCTCCGAGCATCGTTCGTTATTGCAGCAGGATAAGCTTCAACTGACCGATGCCATCTCCGATATTTCACATCAACTCAAAACACCGATCACCTCTATGACAGTCATGGCAGATCTGTTAAGCGCCCCTGATCTGCCTCCACTCAAAAGAACGGAGTTCACCCATCATATCCGCATTCAGCTTGAACGGATCGATTGGCTTGTTTCTTCCTTATTAAAGCTAGCGAAAATGGATGCGGGAACTATCCCGTTCAAAAAAGATCGAATACACATGAAAACCCTAATCCAAAAGGCACTGGAGCCGGTTATGATTCCGATGGATATTAAGGGCCAGACCGTTTCCATCATAGGGGATGATAACGTCTCTTTTGACGGCGATTTCCATTGGACTGCTGAAGCGGTTATCAATATTTTGAAGAATGGAGTGGAGCATACACCTGAGGGCGGTGCGATTACCATCACATTTTCCGACAACATGCTATTTACGGAAATCGTTATTGCTGACAACGGAGGGGGCATTCCGAAAGAGGATTTGCCTTATATATTCAAACGTTTTTATAAAGGAAAGAATGCTAATGAAGGAAGCATCGGTATAGGGCTTGCGATGGCTCACAGCATCATTGCAAGCCAGAATGGCGTGATTGATGTAACGAGCGACAGCGGGACCGGTACAGAGTTTCGGATCAAATTTTATAAGCATGTCATTTAACAGCACTCCGTAAGTGACTGAACTGTCACCTCCAAAGTCACTGTAAAGTCATTTTAGACAGATAAAATGATATTCATCAGATGAACGATGGAGGTACAACCATGCAAATGCAAATGAAGCAGCAGCGCAAGATTACTTTTTTTATCACGATAGGCTACACCCTGATTATTCTTTATTTTATGTTTTTTGCTTTCGGCAGAGCGGATACTGTAGATCAAACCAGTCAGTACACCTTTATTTTTTTGCCGGACGATTTTTTTAGGGTGCCGGGTCTTTCCGATCTTCTACATCCGACACTGATGGACTTGGTGGGTATTGGAAATATTGCAGCCTTCATACCTTTTGGCATACTGTTTCCGTTGTTATACCGCACCAGCTTTGTTCGCTTCATGACAGGGTTTATCCTGTCCATTCTTGTGGTGGAGACCATCCAGGCCCTAACATTCCTCGGCAGCTTTGACATGAACGACGTCATAACGAACTCAGTGGGCGCTGCTATTGGATTCGGGGGCTACAAGATTGGCTTCCGTACAAAAAACTACTGGAGAAATATCACTGCTACGGGAATTGCCGGTGCTGTATTAATGCTCGGCGTGTGGGGGGTCTTCGGAGTAGTTGATCAAGTGTTCACCAAAGAGTTGGCCCCTTTTGTAGCGATCAACGACTGGAAAGATAGCACCGGAAATCGAATTACGGGAACCAAACAGGACAGTCTTAAGATTGGCGGTCAAGACGTGACACCCAAGTATAATGTGTATGGCACCGAAGGTAAAAAGAAGGAAACATATACGTATTCGCTAGGCAATAAGGGAGAGCTGTATCTTAGCTTGAATTATGGAATTCCTGATCATAAGGATTTTCAGGGCAGCCTTAAGGTTACCGTTGACGGGAATGAGCTCCTGTCTGTATCTGCAGAAGATCAGCTCCATGAGCCGGATAATAGGATTCTTCATCTCACCCGGGCTAATGAGCTTAAGATAACCATTGAGGGGAATGAAACCCTGTGGGATGTTGGATATAGAGAGATGGTATATTCCTGGAATTGAGCATCTGGGGAAGGAGGGATGGGAATGGAGATTTTAACCATTGAAAATTTGTCCAAAATATACGGCACGGGCGAATCGGCGGTGAAGGCGCTTGATGATGTTTCCTTTTCGGTCCAAAAAGGTGAATTCGTCGCAATTATCGGACCTTCCGGATCGGGCAAATCGACACTCCTTCATATGCTGGGCGGTGTGGATCGACCGACTGGCGGGAAAGTGTATGTTCAGGATACGGATATGTATACTTTGGACGAAACGCAGCTGGCCATCTTCAGACGCAGGCAAATCGGGCTGATCTACCAGTTTTTCAATCTGATTCCCGTCCTGACGGTGGAAGAGAATATTACGCTGCCGCTCTTGCTGGATCAACAAAAGGTAGATCAAAAGCAATTGGCTGATCTTGTGAATACGCTGAATTTGCAGCATCGATTAAATCATCTGCCGAATCAGCTATCCGGTGGACAGCAGCAGCGTGTCTCGATTGGCAGGGCGATCATCGGCAATCCTGCGATCATGCTGGCCGACGAACCCACCGGAAATCTGGACAGCAGGAATAGCAGCGAGATCATCGTTTTATTGAAAATGCTGAATAAGACGTATCATCAGACACTGATCGTAATCACGCATGACGAACGGATTGCCCTGCAAGCCGATAGAATCATTTCGATTGAAGATGGGAGGATTGCCAAAAACGAGGTGATCAGGCGATGAATATTGTCAATACATTAACCATCCGGCATCTGAAGCAGAACAAGAGACGAACACTTGTGACTATTTTTGGCGTAATTATTTCGGTATCCATGATGACCGCTGTTATTACGCTTATTTTTTCCTTTGCGGATTTAATGATTAGACAAACGATCTCAGATACAGGGGAGTGGCATATTCAGTATCAGGATATAACCAAGAAACAGCTTGCGGCGATACAGGGCGATGATGCAACCAAAACGGTTGCAATCACAAGAGACCTTGGGTATGCCCCATTAGAAGGGGGACAAAATTCCAATAAGCCGTACTTGTTCATTAAGGAATATGATGTGCAAGGGTTCACACAATTTCAGATTGAAATAAGCAAGGGACGTCTTCCGCACACGGATAAGGAGGTTGTGATCTCCGAGTCAGTTGCAACAGATGGCAAAGTGAAGTACGAAATCGGCGACCGTCTAACGCTTCACGTCGGCGACCGATTCGAACAAGGGGGCGATCATCCCCTGGATCAGACGGCACCGCTGCGCAGGAAAGACGGCACATTGACCGAGACATTACAGCATAGCGTAATTAGGGATTATACGGTGGTAGGTTTCATTAAACGTCCGGTGTCGGAAACGGCTTGGGCCCCGGCTTATACGATCATTAGCTATGTCGATGATCAAATCATCGGGGGAGAGGATCGGGTCGATGCGTCGGTGGTCTTGAAGCAGGTCAATCCGTTCTTGTTCGCACATGCGGAGAAGCTGGCTGAGAAAAACCAAATTAACACTGTCCAATATAATAACGATTTGCTTCATTATTATGGCTTGTCCAGCAGCGGAGCCTCATCCAGCATGATGTTCTCATTATCGGCAATCCTTATGGGGACCATTATCATTGGCTCGGTTGGACTCATCTATAACGCCTTTGCGATATCCGTCTCGGAACGTTCCCGCTATTTAGGGATGCTCGCGAGCGTGGGGGCGACGAAAAGGCAGAAGCGAAATTCCGTATTTTTTGAAGGGATCGTCATTGGTTTGATCAGCATTCCTATTGGCATCTTATGCGGTCTTGCCGGAATCGGAATCACCTTTTCGTTCATGAACACAATGATTGAAGGGGCATTATGGACCAGTGAAAAGCTGAGGCTGATCGTCACGCCGTTATTGCTCTTGATGACTTGTCTTGTTTCGATGCTGACGATTTTCGTTTCGGCGTATCTCCCGGCGGTTAAAGCATCCAGGGTATCTCCCATGGACGCGATTCGCCAAACCACTGAGGTAAAGCTTACGGCCAAAGCAGTGAAGACGTCGAAGATCATTCGTAAGCTCTTCGGAATCGAAGCCGAAATCGGGCTGAAAAACTTAAAAAGGAACAAACGAAGACATCATGTTATTCTTTTTTCGCTTGTCATCAGCATCGTTTTGTTTTTGACGATATCGTTTTTCACGGCTGGCCTGACACAATCTCTGGCATTGTCGCTGGAAGGCATCAATTACGATATTGAAGTGTCGTCCAGTAATGGCGAAAGACTAGATGACCGGTTGATGCAATCGCTTGTATCTCTGGATGGCGTCACGGAATACAGCGTCAGTCATGAGTTAGTCAGGAACGCTTGGGTCGATGCAGCAAGCATCGCCGACGAATTGCAGGAGAAGGTTAAGCAGGATAGGAGTATGCTGCAAGACGGGAAATACCCTTACGAAATTAAGCTCTATGCACTGAATGATTCGAGCCTGCAAGCCTATGCCAGAGCGGCTCACGCAGATTACGAACAGCTTACGGATCTGGATCATCCCGCCGCAATCGTGATGGATACGATTCATTACAAAGATATAGATACGGGGAAATATATTCAGACGAAGTCCATATATGCGAATATCGGACAACCTATCGAGCTAACGAGTTTTTTTAAAGCGAGCGGGGAAGAAGCGAAGACAAATCAAGTGATAATTGCCGCATTGACGGATAAGGCACCGATGGGGATCAGCCCGTTAGGCGTAGGCGGGTTAAATATGATCGTGTCGGAACGCGTCATGAAGCGGCTGGCAGACGGCGAGGAGCTGGCTAACGCTTCGATGTACTTCCATTTGAAGAGCACGGAACCGGTGAAAACGCAGCAGGAAATTGAAGCGATGAATGAGACCCATCTGAATGTCTACAATGCATATCAATACAGAATAAGAGAAGAACAACAGATTCTGCTGATGAACGTCTTTTCTTACGGATTTATCGTATTAATCTCTGTGATTTCCGTTGCGAACATCTTTAATACGATCTCAACAGGGCTGGCTCTTCGCAAACGGGAATTTGCGATGCTGAAATCCGTAGGCGCGACGCCAAAGGGGTTTGCCAAAATGCTGAACTATGAGAGTGTTTATTATGGGGTCAAGTCGCTCTTGTATGGGCTTCCTCTCAGTTTCGCCTTGATGGTTCTGATCTATAAAGCATTTGCGAACAAATTCAGCTATGGGTTCACCCTGCCCTGGATGAGCGTTCTGTCTGTCATTGTGTGTGTATTTGTCATTGTCAGCTCTGCGGTTGTTTATTCCGGAGCTAAAATAAAAAAGGAGAATATTATTGATGCATTAAAGCAAGAGAATATATGATTTACTTGGGATACAGCAACCATCTTTAAAATACCCTGCAATGCTTGCCTAAGTTTGCAGGACTATGCGTGAGGACAATGATCGTTATCATCGCGTTGGTGATGTTACTTGTTGTATATCTATACAACCGTTATAGCTACAAGAAAAGGGAGAGCCGGTTCCCCCCGGCGGGGAAGTTTGTCAGGGTCAATGGCCTTCCAGTGCATTATCTGGATGAAGGTGAAGGGAAGCCGATTGTTTTCTTGCATGGGGGTGTCCTTCGCGGTGATGACTTTGGTAAGGTAATGAAGCTTGGGACATCCAAAGGATACCGCACGCTGGCTTTGGACCGCCCCGGATACGGCTATAGTCAGCGCCCGCAGAGCGGGAAGGCTCCGTTTACCCTTATGGATCAGGCACAATGGCTCCATCTGGTTTTTAAGGAGATGGGTGTGGAGAAGCCGGTTCTGGTCGGCCATTCCTGGAGCGCGCTATTGGTGTTGACGTATGCGTCCTTATATCCCGATCAAGTGGCAGGGGTGGTCACGGTGGCGGGCGGGATGTATAAGGAAGGGTATCCGGCTGAAAAGGGAGATCCCCTCTCCCGGTTGGTGATGATGCCTGTTGTGGGACATGTGATGATGAACATTTTGTTCCCCTTGGTGGGCAAAATCATGGTGCGGAGCATAATGAAGGCCACCTTTGCGCCGGAGCCCGTTCCGGCGGATTACGAGGACGAGGTCTATGCCTTATGTAGCTTTAAGCTTAACCGCGCACTACCTCATGCTGAGCTTAAGGTACTGCCCACAGCGGCGCATATGATTCCGCACCATCAGCCAGAAGAGGTAATGAAGGCCGTAGATACACTCATGGAGAAGTTGAAAAAAGCGAAGCTTACTGAGATTTATCCTACACCGTAACTATTGTAGAGAGCGATCATATGGCCATCCCGATTCCGCTCCATATATCCGTAACAAGCTGCAAACCATTGGCTTGTGCTTTTTGCCGCAGCTTAAGTGTAGTTCATATTTTATGATTAATGGTGCTGAATTTGAGCGGTTATTGAAGTAGGAGGTAAGGATCATTTATGACTGAATTATTAGCGCCAGCAGGAAATATGGAAGCTTTAAAAGCTGCAATATCTAATGGTTGTGATGCAGTATACTTGGGCATGCAAAAATTTGGGGCACGCGCCTACTCATCTAATTTTGATGTGGAATCGTTACAAGAGGCTGTTACGTATGCGCATCTGAGGGACGTTAAAATCTATGTCGCCATGAATACCATCGTATTCGAAAACGAAGTGGAAGAGATGAAACAGCAGATCCGCGAATTAAATGAAATCGGTGTGGATGGTATTATCGTCCAGGACCTGACGGCTTTCGATTATATCGTTAAAAACTTTCATGATATGGAAGCACATTGTTCCACTCAAATGGGAATAGACGATGTAGACGGAACTTTATTGTTTAAAGAACTTGGTGCTAAGAGAGTTGTACTGTCCCGTGAGGTTAAGATTGAAACAGTAAAAGAAATCAAAAGAGTAGCTGACATCCCTTTAGAGATTTTCGTTCACGGTGCGTTATGTGTATCTTATTCGGGAAACTGTCTAATGTCAGGACTAAGCGGCTTTCGGTGCGCAAATCGCGGAAGATGTGTGGGTTCATGCCGTAAGGAATACGATCTGATGGATCAGACAACAGGTACATCTTTAGGCAAAAGCTATATTTTATCCACTAAGGACTTGAACACCATCGATTACATTCATGATCTAAAAGAAATCGATTCTTTAAAAATAGAAGGCCGAATGAAAGTGCCTACGTATGTGGCTAATGTGGTATCCAAATATCGCAGGGCTTTAGATCATAAAATCACCGAAGCAGATAAAGAAAATCTGAAGAAGACATTCAATCGGACCTTTACTAAAGGATATTTGTTCCACGAGGACCGGAGGAATATTACAAACATCTCAAGACCTAATCACTTTGGATATGAGATTGGAACCATTAGCAGGATTGAGAAGGACAGGTATGAAATCACACTTACACGTACTTTAAATCAAAATGATACCATCCGAATAAGCCATAACAATGAAGATGTTAATTTAACGGTTGCCAAGCTATACAACAAAGACGGCGACTTAATCAACACAGCAGATGATGTCTGCTATATCAAAGTCAAAGAAAAGATGTCTGCGGGAGATATAGTCTATAAAACGAAGGATTATTTCTACCATAAAGAATTAGAAGCGTCACTGGAAAAAGAATTTAAGCGGTTCAACCTAGATCTTAGCGTATATGCATATCCAGATTCAAAGCTTGTTATAAAGGCGGAGGGCTTAGGCTTTAATTATTCCTATGAAAGTGAGGAAATATTAGGCGAAGCCATTAATAACCCAACCACCAAGGACCAGGTCATTAAACAATTCTCCAGATTAAACGATACGATATTCGAGCTTCATCAGGTCGATTATGAGGAAGGTAATGCGTTTATTCCAGCCAAACTGTTAAATGCAGCAAGAAGAGAAATTGTACTGGGCTTATATGACTTGAAGCTCAACAGCCAGAAGAAAAGAACCAAGACTGTGTCTGCCAAAGAAAAAATAAGCTTCGACCCTGTAACACCATACCTTACGGCCTCTGTAACGAATCAGGAACAGTATGATGCTTGCGTGAGCTGTGGAATTACGGAAATCTATTTTGACAATGTGGTTAGAAGAAATCAGAATGATTATCAGGAAAAAGAAGGGCAGCTGCTGATCGGAGGATATGGCGGAATTCATCACTACCGAGGAACCAACCCGTTCGTTACGGACTATTCTCTAAATGTTATTAATGCTACTAGCTGCTATGAACTATATAAATTAGGTGCCAAGCGAGTCACTTTATCTTATGAAATGAATAAGAGCCAAATGGATGATTTATTGAATGCCTATGTTGAAGAAAATGACGGCAATCCTGCGCTGGAAATGATCGTATATGGCAGGTCTCCGTTGATGTTCACCAAATATTGTCCGATGCGAAAAATGAATCAATGCAGAGTGTGCAGAACGAAAAGCTATGAGTTAAAAGATGAACAAGGAACGTTCCCTATCCTTTCCCATGAGGATTGTACAGCGACTATTCTTAACGGGAAGACGCTTAATCTGCTAGATGAGCTGCCAGACCTCAAAGGAATCGAGGCGCTCCGGTTAAACTTCACCGTTGAATCTAAAGAGCAGGTTGTGCAAGTCATTCATATGGCCTCAGGCAAATTAAACGGCTCAATGAGTAATGCGGTCTTTAATCCGGAAACCGACACAAGAGGACATTATAATAAAGAGATTGTGTAGGCAGGTTGAAAGACGGTCATTCGAAGACAAGCTCGCAGGAGCCTATATTTACAGCATATCGACGATAGGAGCAGGGTAGCCACACTCCGGTCGGAACGATGCGTAAACGGGCTTCTGCGGGTTTATTTGTACTGGTGATTATCTAGTATTTACTATGTCTTCTTTCGTAAGTTCCTGGTATAGGGTGAGTTTCTCTTCGGCTAGAGAAATCATGTAATCAATTTCTTGTCGCTTGGATTCCAGTTCCATCAGATGCTGCTCAAGGATTTCAATCCGCTTTTTTAAAGTAGGACTATAAGTAGAAGGTTTCTCCCCTTGTTGAATTTTATCCATGACACAGCCCTCACGAGTAAATTCCGTAATCTCCTCAAGCGATAAACCCAATTTTTTAAGTTTATTTAGACATTGAATGTAGGAAACCTCGCTTTCTTGGTAGACACGTGCCCCTCCATTGCTACGCATGGGTTCATGTAGTACGCCGATTTTTTCATAATAACGAATGGTATACGGAGTTAGTCCTGTTTGTTCTGACACTTGACTGATGGTGAGCATCGGATTTCTGTTCCTCCTTTATGAAAGCTGATATTGAAAGATATTATACAGCCTTTAGTTAGCTCAAAGCCAATGTGTACATTCGCCCCAGCCTTGTACTGAATAAGCTCTTGACTTCCAGTTGACTCTAACTTGTAAGTTAATGTTACTCATTCGAATGTAGGAACAAACACTAAAGGGGTGTCACAATGAACAACGAATATTTCACGATTCAACAAGCTTCGGAGGGTGTCTGGGGGGCTATTTCGGTTCCAGGCAGCGGCTCTCTGGGGAATGCAGCCATTATTGATCTTGGAGATTTAACCGTGGTAGTGGATACCACCAATCTGCCGCATTCTGCTGCTTTGTTACGTATTACTGCCGAACAATTAACGAACAAACCGGTCAAATATGTAGTGAATACACATTTCCATGGAGATCATGTCAACGGCAATCAGGAATTTATGAGCAGCGAATTGATATCTACTGTGTGGACAAGAGATTTGCTTGCTGATATGGGTGAAGTGAATATTGATGCCATGCAACAAAACATTCGCAGGTTAATAACTAGTCTAGATCACATGCGTTCACAGGAAAGAGATCCTCATATGCTCACTGAAATCGGCTATGATCTTTCCGTGCAGCGTGCGCTGTATGATACGATCCCTTCCCTGCGCAGGGTGATCCCCAAGATAACCTTTGATGATAAACTCGTGATTCGGGGAACAAAGCGAACCATCGAAGTGTTGTCTTACGGAGGCGGTCATTCTTTAAGTGATGCCGTGGTGTACGTTCCAGAGGAGCGGACTTTGATTGCAGGTGATTTGGTATCGGCTAAGACCATTCCGGTTATTCCCTACGGTAATCCGTATGCCTGGATACGCATCCTTAAACGCATGCAGCAAGATCTCAAGATCGACACTGTCGTTCCGGGGCACGGAGATATCTCTAATTCAGATCGCATCACAGATGTCATACACTTTTTGGAGAAAATGATCGCTTATGTTGCTGGAGCTGTAACAAGCGGGCAATCAGAGTCTTACTGGCTGGAGCAAGGTGTATTAAAAGGGTATGAGGATTGGCATCTGCCCCAGTATTTCAGATGGAACTTTCGCTGGCTTTTTAACAGTATGCTTGTTCAAAACAACAGATGAGACGACCGGCAATCTTACAATAAGATTCTACCAAGTTGTAGAACATCTGGTTTGGTCCTGATCAACAAGGTTATTCTCTATCTATATAGTATATAAATGAATGAACACAGGGAGGATACTAGGATGAAGATGCCAAGCGACAGCGAACTGACATTGCTATTCGAAGGAGATGGGCAACAGCTTGAGCAATTTACTTGTGCATACAGCGTCATTGTAGATTGGCGAGAAGAGGATGAGGAGATCGTCCGGTTGTTCGGTAAACGGCTTCCAGATGAAACGGTTGAGGTGACATCAACGGACAAAGGACTGGACGTTACCTACAATGGACAACTGCATTCGATTGCGCTTACCTTTACCGGACAAGACCGCTACATCACGATTCGCGGCTTTCAGGAGCTGGTCCGGGACAAATACGAAATCCGGCTGTTTGAGGCCTCATATTTTTCCGATACGCATGAATTTTTGATTTTACCGAAACGGCAGTGGGAGAAGCTGGATGCCCGGTATCCGGCGCGGAGCAGGGAGATATTCCGTGTCATCGATGATGAGCTCGATTTTCCGTAACTTTTACAAGTTGGAGACATCAGGTTCAGGAGGTAGTCCCTCTGCTCCTTCACGAAGTCCAGGCCGCAGATGGCGCCATGTCCTGGAACAACGATCTCGGGTTAATTTCATCAATAATGCGATCAAGCACTTTAACCCAATTGAGAGTTCCCTCTTCTGATGACGTTGTCCATCCAGCTGATATTCTCGGTGAGACGCTCTCTGGAGGCTTCCTTGTGCATAATAATGCAAGCATCTTCAAACACTTTGTTTCCCCAGGCATGATCACTGTTATAGTGCGAGTTCACTACATATGCGGGAGAGCCGCCGTTGCTTACTTCCTTATAAGCCTCCCGCATTTCCCGTGCATGGAACAAATCGAAAAACGTGTCATACACCAGCCCTTCACCCTTGTTGATGAACCCGGCATTGGTCCAACTGATGCCGCGATACGGCGAAATACCGGCAAAGACGTCAGCTGCGACTTCAAAAAAATTTGACGCGGGGTTTTTGGATAATCCGCCAGTGAAGCTGCACTCCTTGCTGGTTGAATATTTTGAACGCCTGCAGAAGAAAAAAGTGATCGCTAGACAGGATGAGCGCCTTACCGCTATGTCTTTTCTCTCGATGTGTTACGGATTTCAGATGAGCGAGCTGATTCACCGGCAAATTGTCTCAGTCATAAGCTTTGTGAGTACCATTTACTAAGGTTTCATGCTGTATATCAGTTACTTCAAAAAATTTTCAGGGTGAGTCAAAAACACTGACCGTAACTGTCAGTGTTTTTTTTGTATGCTTGTCGAGTGTTAGTCAATAATGGACTGGAGGAACAAAAATGTTTACGAAAATTGAAGACTTTACTGCGGAATGGACTAGCGAGGCGGAACTAACCGCTTCCGTACTGGATGCACTTACGGATGATTCTCTTGGACAGGAGATTATCGAAGGCCGACGAACGCTGGGACAAATCTCCTGGCATCTGGTTCGATCGCTGCACTACATGACATCTTTGGGGCTCGCGTTCGAAGCTCCCTCCAGAGGCGAAGAAGCTCCGGATTCTGCTGCATTTATAGCTTCGGAGTATCGGCGGATCAGCAAGAATCTGCTGAACGCGGTTCGAACGCAGTGGAATGACGAATCCTTGCGCGAGTCGGTCATGATTGAGAAGGAAGCCTGGCTGAACGGAAGCTCCCTTCGTTATACGATTATGCACCAAGCGCATCATCGCGGACAGATGACCGTTCTCATGCGTCAGGCCGGACTTCGAACGCCTAATGTTTACGGTCCGACTTACGATACTTGGGTCGAGAAAGGGATAGCGCCTCTGATCTAAGTTCCTTTACAATGAAATAAATGGTCTAGGGAGTGAAGAACGGTTTGTCAAAAGCGGATAATATGCTGTCCATACTATGGTTGCTTCGTTCGGGAAAGCGGGTGACGGCGCAGCAGCTTGCGGACGATTTGGAGATTCATATTCGCACTGTATACCGGTGCATTGATTCACTGTGCGCGAGCGGAGCCCCGATTATTGCCGATGCCGGTCCGAACGGCGGTTACCGGCTTCTCGGTGAATTCGTTGATTCTCCGCTGCTCTTCGATTCCGAAGAGCAGAAGGCGCTCGTACATGCATCCGTCTTCGCACGGGAAGCGGGCTATCCGTTCACGGATGCGCTTTCCCGAGCGGTCGATAAGCTGAAGCGATACACGAATGAAGAGCAGCTTGAGCGGATTAATAGACATAGCAGCGGGCTTGCCGTCATCCAAACACCCACGGACGCGAGAGAAATTGAATTGCTCAGACGGTTAGAGGAGGCCATAGCCCGGGGAGAGTCGCTGAACATGGACTATGCCAAAGGACCGGAGCTTACTCCAAGCCATCGAGTCCTCGACCCCTACGGCATCGTGCATTGGAAGGGACTATGGTACGTTGCAGGGTTTTGCCGGTTGCGGCAAGAGATCCGAAGCTTCCGGGTGGATCGCATTATCCGTTTGGAGGCGACGGATACCCGCTTCGAACGTCCAGCTGCCTTTTCCGCGAGGGATTTCCTCTTGCATTCTTTACTTCCGGATTCGCTCGAAGCTGAGACGCTAGTCACCGTAAGGCTTCAGGGACACGAACATGCGCTTAACGAGCTATGCAAGCATTGGCTGTTTGGTCATGCGCTGATCGAACGCAGGCAGCCCGGCGAAGCTCTTTTTAAGCTGGGGGAACTGTCGCTGCAGACGTATGTTCCGTACTTTCTTCTTCCGTATGGGAAGTCACTCAAGATACTTGAGCCGCAAATACTAATTGATCGAATGGCTGAGGTCAGCCTCGAAATGTTTAAACACTACGAAGCGATGCAAATAAAATCAGAGGATCAGAAGGGATGAAGAGTGGGTATGAGCAAATTTGCGATGTACGGAAAATTGACGGCCAGCCCCGGGAAACGGGATGAACTCGTTCTAATATTGCTGGAAGCTTCGCGTAGCTTGAAGGATATGGCGGGCTGTGAGCTCTATATTATCAATGAATCCGTAGATGACCCCGATACGATCTGGGTCACTGAGCTGTGGAGCGATGGAGAGGCTCATGCCGGCTCTCTCAAGAACGAAGAAGTGCTGGCCGTTATTCAACGCGCACGTCCTTTAATCGCAGGCGCAGAACAGGTTAGACTCCGTCCCGTTGGCGGGAAGGGGTTAGACGTATAAAGAGGCCGAATTCAAAGTACACGATAAGACTTTGTCTCCAAATGCCTTAATATCCTCTAAGTAGTCGTGCCCTGGTGGATTTGGACCTGTTTGATTGTACATTCTAACCGCGACTATCCGATGTTCAGGAATAACCAAACAGGCACAGCCAGTTAGTCCTAGTATTTGATAGGACCCGAGCGGGAGTGTGTTTCCTATTTCAGAAATAGCTCTAGGCTTATCCTGAATCCACCAAGCGAAGCCATTCCTAGGCAATGTATCATCAAGATTTGCTGGGCTCTGATTAGTTGTAGCTTGTTCTATAACCTCTTTTGGAACAAGCTGTTGTCCATTAACGAGTCCACGGTTCAAGTGAAGGTAACCCCAATATGCCAATTCACGGGCACTTACAAAAAGAAAAAGTTTTTCATGATTATTTTTAAGTCCATGAGTATGTGTTAATAAATGTCTTATTCTAACTCCTTGGACAGCAGCTAGGTTAAGATCCTCTAAGCGCCAAATACTTATCCTTACTGGTATGTACTACTTCTTTTTGTAAGAACATATTCTCGGTTCACCTCTGTTTATAATAAACATGCTGGTATAGAATATATAAATCATACTACAAAGAGCTAAGCCTGGAGTGATTCGAACATGATGAATTTATATGGAGCGGAGCATCACTTGATGGTGGTGTCAGATTCGATTGATGCGGAAGAGCACCGGCATTCTTTTTTACAGGTGACGATCTCATTAACAGGCGAATTTGACATTGAGGTGGCAGGGCAAAGCTTGAGTGGTCCAGGTATCATTATCAATTCGAACGTCGTTCATCGCTTAAAAGAAGCAGGACACCCGTTGATTCTCCTTCTGATCGACCGCACCTCTGAGATGGCTGCAAGCTTTAAGCGGGTTCTGGAGGGGCAGCCGTACCATGTGTTCCCGCATGAAGTGATGAGGAGTATCCGTGCATTGATGCAAAAGGAGTATGCCGGCGTTAAGGACCCGGACAGCTATCGTTCTTTTCTGGAACAACTTATGAGGCTATTAGGTGTAGAGCAGGTGAAACCCACTATTGTTGATCTGAGAATCAGAGAGCTTATTCAGCTCCTCAAAGATTGCACCGACTCCGAACACTCCGTCAGTCATTACGCCCGGCAGTTAGGTTTATCTAACAGCAGATTGTCGCATCTTTTCAAAGAAAATACAGGTATTTCACTTAGCGGGTACATGGTGCTGCACAAGCTGCAGAAGGCAACCTATTTGATTTTTGAGGGGCTTAGCATTACGGATGCGGCGATGGCCGCAGGCTTTGACAGTCCGTCCCACTTAGCTGCCACCAGCAAGCAGTTGCTGGGCATGACGGCGAAGGATATCCGTAAAGATAGCGTCTTTTTAAAAGTTTCCAGCCTGCATTGACCTTACAATGGGTGCAGGAGGTGTGTTCCATGAGTGCATACTTGAAGGAAACGGAATTGCTGAACTATGCTCACCCGTTGATCCAGCAAATTGTTCACAGCCGCCGGTGGGATTCGATGTCCAGGAAGGAACAGATTCTCGGCATCTATAACTACGTTCGTGACGAAATCCGATTCGGCTACAACCGGGCGGACGATATTCCGGCCTCGGAAGTCTTGCAGGATGGCTACGGCCAGTGTAATACAAAGGGTGTTCTGTTTATGGCATTGCTTAGGGCTGTGGGCGTGCCTTGCCGTATGCATGGATTCGCGATTGATAAGAAGCTGCAAAAGGGGGCCATGAAAGGGTGGTATTACCAGTTGTCCCCCCGGGAGATCGTTCATAGCTGGGTTGAAGTGCTATATGAGGATAAGTGGTTGAATATTGAGGGATTCATACTGGACGTTCCTTATTTGACCAAGCTTCAGCAAAAATTCGAACAGTGTACGGGTTCATTTTGCGGGTATGGCGTTGCAACCGATAATTTTCAAAAGCCGGAGATCTATTGGAACGAAAATGATACTTACGTGCAAAAAGAAGGAATCGTTCAGGATTTCGGGATTTACGACAGCCCCGATGCCTTCTTCACGGCTCATCCGCAAGGGCTCAGCCCGTTCAAGAAAATAATCTATAGCAGGGTGGTTCGGCATCTGATGAACCGGAACGTCGATCACATTAGGCGGGGGTAAGATAAGCTAACGGTTTTAAGGACCATCCTCAATACCTGACGCCTTAGCCCCGCGCCATCGTATTTGCGATCAAAGGTTAGAAGGCCCCCTCTTTTTTCTTAACCTGCATGCGCCACAGCCCGGACCTCTACCCACTGTTCCGGAAATGCCAGGTAAGTCACACCGATCGGAGCGGTGACGTACAAGGTTCTCAGCGTGCAGCTTAAGGAATTGGAGGCTGACGGGTTTTTATTTTGAACTATGAACCTTGGTTTATAGCAAACATAAATTAATGGTTGATTTAGAAGGGGTGGTTACCTATTTGCAGGATGTGAGAATGCTGCTCACTTTAGGTTTAACGATCCAGGACTTAGTGGTAAAGGAGAAAATCAAAGAAATGTATGCCCGATAAAAGCATAGTAAAAAGAGCCGCCACTTTGATATTAGTGCAGGCTCTTTTACAGCTACTATTTAAATATTCTCTTTTCAAGAAAAATGCTGGGCGATATTAGTTAAATACTCTTCTTCATCCGTATTTTCTTTCATCTGAATGAGCATCTTTGCATCATCTCCGACGATGTACCGGAATTGACTTGTACCGTCTGTGGCCGCTTGGTATATGGTTTCGGCAACCATTTCTGGAGGCGAGGCGTAGGACGTTTGTTTTTCCATCTCACCCAATTTAGCCCGAAACGCAGCAGTAAATAGCTTGTAGTCTGTTAAATCATCATTATAAAAGAATTCCATGGATCTTCCACCAAAGTCCGTATGAATAGCACCGGGTTCAATCAACTTTACTTTGATGTTTTGTGATGCTAATTCATAAGATACGGACTCAGAAAACCCCTCTACTGCAAACTTGGACGAATGATACAGAGACATCGTAGGGAAGGTCACTTTCCCACCCATCGAAGAGATGTTGATCAGCATCCCTTTTTGATTAGATCGGAAATGTGGCAGCATGGCTTTAGTCATACGGATCAGACCGAAAACGTTCACTTCAAACTGTCTTCTAATCTGCTCCTCCGTAGCGGCTTCTATTAGACCCATTGTTCCATATCCAGCATTGTTGAGAAGAACATCAATAGTACCGAACCGCTCAATCGCTTTTGCTAACGCAGTTTGGATAGTAGGTTCTTTTTCAACATCAAGCTTTAGCACTAACACATTATCCAGTGTAATAAACTCAGTTTCTTGTTCAGGTGAACGCATCGTGGCCACTACGTTCCATCCTCTTTCAGCAAAATGCTTTGCTGTAGCTCTTCCAATGCCTGATGAAGCTCCCGTGATAAAAATTGTATTCATAACCATTCCTCCTATAAGTTCTGCTCTTGCACTAACTTCTCCAGGCTTACCAATCCTTCAGCAATGGTTGTAAGTTTAGCCTTGTATTCTTCTATCCCGATTTGGATGCAGATGATCTGTGCTGGATGCATTTCATCTTTATAAAGCGAATATTGCTCAAGTAATTGATCTAATTTGGTGTTTGATGCCTCTTGGGCTTGCTTCAACCACACAATCACCTTGTCATATCCGACGAATTCACCAAAATACAGCCTCATCATAAAATCAGATTTCCTGATGCTGTCTCCTTCTAGCGGGCCTAGTAAATAGGCGTTAAAACATTCTCTGCCTTTAGGCGTTATAGTTAGAAGATTCTTATTAGGCTTACCGTCCTGGAGCACATTTTCCTTAGTGATTAACCCCTCCTTTTCCATTCGGGCAAGAGTGGGATAGATCGTTCCATAACTGGAACTATAGAAATTAGAGAATACATTTTCTAATGACTGTTTTATTTGGTACCCAGTCGACGCTTCTTTCATAAGTATGCCTAAAATAACATCCTGACTGTTCAAAATTTGGCCTCCTTATAGGGTAGGGAAATTTGTATATCACGACCACAATATATCACTTCGATATATATCAAGTCAATATATATTCATTAGATATATAAATACAACCTCCACGATTAATAAGCATTCTTCCGCGTTGGTGTGAATACCCTAATGAATGGTGCGAAAGTCTGTAATCATTAGGTCGGGAGAAAGGGGCATCAGGGATGAGTCAGGGGAAGAAAAGGATTACGGCGAAGATAAGAGGGTATTTGATGATGATAGCTATCATCGTTTCGGTAATGACATTAGGAGCTCCTGCAATTGCCGGAGGCGATCAAGGGGGTAGCCCCAACCAACTAGTCGTGACCTATGAGACGAACGGAGGCTCGGCGATTAGCCCACAGCTTGTGTCGGCATCCGGAGGTAAAGTGGTGTTTCAATATACTCCGGTGAAGGAGTGCTACAGCTTCGAAGGCTGGTACTACGATAGCGCGCTGACGCAAGCCTATAAGGAGTCAGATCTAATTACTAGAGACCTAACGCTGTATGCAAAATGGGTCGCCCAGGGAGCCAACATGTTGTGCGCGGCTACATTGACCTCGGCGATCGGCACGGTGAGTGCCGGCGGGACAGCGAATGAGACGATCACTGTCGGAAATGGCATGAATCTAGCTGCGTTGAAGGCTGCGATCACGCCAGCGGCGAATGCAACGTTCGAGATTTACAATGCAGACGGAATAACGAAAGCAACGACACTGGAGACGGGCATGAAGGTCATCGTAACCTCGAAATCTGGAGCGAATAAGGTTACGTACACGATAATAGTGAGTTCTCCGAATTTAGCATTGAATAGACCCGCGACAGTGGACAGTACGTGCAACCCTTCGCAGACTGCGGCCAAAGCTGTGGAAGGCAGCGTCATTAATGATAGCAAGTGGTGCTCCAAGTCCAGCAACCGTTGGCTGCAGATTGATCTTGGCTCCGTGATGCAAGTGAACCAATTCATCATCAAGCACGCGGCAGAAGGCGGAGAGACGCCTTCATATAACACGAAAGCGTATAATATTCAGGTCAGTAATGATGGGACCAACTGGAACACGGTGGTTAACGTAACCAACAATACGAAAGGTACTACGGTAGACAATATAACAGTAGTATCGGCAAGATATATCAAGTTGAATGTTACAACACCTACGCAAACCACAAACCCTGCGGCGAGAATCTATGAGTTTGAGGTATATGGACCTCCAAATGTGGCATTAAATAAACCGGCGACGGTTGACAGCACATGCAATGTCTCGCAGACTGCAGCCAAAGCCGTGGAAGGCAGCGTCATCAATGACAGCAAATGGTGCTCCAAGTCCGGCAACCGCTGGCTGCAGCTTGATCTCGGCTCCGTGCAGCAAGTGAACCGGTTTGTTATCAAGCACGCAGCGGAGGGCGGAGAGACTCCCTCTTATAACACGAAGGCTTACAATATCCAGGTCAGCACGGACGGTACGAACTGGAGCACGGTGGTCAACGTAACCAACAATAGGCTCGGTATTACGGCAGACAATATAACAGCAGTATCGGCCCGATATATTAAGCTTAACGTAACGGTACCTACACAAACCACGAATGCTGCGGCAAGAATCTATGAGTTTGAGGTATATCATATAGATATGTAACCCTTGGAGTCAAACCGTACTTTGTGCTTAGATACATTACGGTGAACAACGCGTGAGAATGGCATCTAAATTGGGTTCCTCAATGTTCTTTGGGGCGCGAGATACGTTCCATTAGCATAGCTGCCCTGTGCCGGGGAAGAAAACGGCCCATCTGAGCGGCCAAGTGATTATTTCTCCCGTCGACGATATAACTGCTGCCTTTGTCGATCCCGCGAAATCCGGCTTGAACGACATTCTCTGGAGTGGACAATGTGCTACCCGCCGCCATGTCCCTGCTGCCGACAGCATCGAAAAAGCCTGTATCCGTCGCACCTGGGCAAAGGGTAAGGACGCGCACCCCGCGTCCACGGGTTTCGGCCCACAACGCTTCGGAGAAAGATAACACGAAAGCCTTGGTTGCACCGTAGACAGCCGAATAGGCGCAAGGTGCAAATGCGGCCATTGAAGCCACGTTGACGACGACTCCGTCCTTGCGTTCCAGCATGCCGGGCAGAAAATGATGCGTCAGGTCGACAAGAGCCGCAGTGTTCAGCATAATTTCCGCTTGCTCGCGCTCTGGATCGATCTCCTCAAAGCGGCCATGCGTGCCAATGCCTGCGTTATTAATTAGAATATCTACCGTTAGGCCGAGCGCTACAATGGATTCGGCCAGCTGGCGCGGGGCACCTGCTTTGGACAAATCGCAGGGCAGGGCATAGGCCTGCACCCCGTGCTTACGTTGAATTTCGCCGGCCAATGCTTGCAGCTTCTTGGCTGAGCGTGCAGCTAGTACGACATGGCAGCCTCGTGCCGCCAGCGCCCCGGCATACACTTCGCCAATTCCGGATGAAGCCCCGGTGACCACTGCCAGCTTGCCCTGATATGAATATGTATTCATGACACAGCCCCCTCGTCTTGATATGGTTATGATCATACCAACGATAGAAGGGGCTAACCACTGTGCCTCTTTACTATTAACGGAACTAACAGGCTAAGATTACGGCCGCCCTTCGGCGTCTTGCTTCAGCAGGTCCGCTAGCCGCTCTTCCGTTCCCGAACCGGGTGTAGGAACGAAGAAGCACCATTGCAGTCCCGGATTATTGTCGAGGGCCGCGCAATGGATCGTGAACGACAATTCCTGTCCGCCTGGAAGGAGATAATGGACCGGGGCAGAGCTTTTTTGCCGGATCTCATGCCACTCCCACAACCGTATGAAGTCTTCGCTATTCTGTCTAAGACGCTCATATCGTTCCATGTATAGGGGATTGTTTTTGTTGCTGTCGAAGCCTGCCCGGATTAACGCCGTCATGAAACGGGCAAATTCTTCCCAGTTGTCAAGCCTCTTGGGGTACTCCGGATCCAGAAACACCAGCGTCACCAAGTTTCGTTCGCTTTCAGGCAATCGGCTGAAGTCCGCGACAACGAGCTCCGCTCCCCGATTCCAGACGATCATATCGGCAAACTCATTGGCAATGAAAGAAGGATAACGCATTTGATCCACAAGGTTTTGCAAAAATCCGGTATCGGGTTGTTCTGAACTCCGGGTCATGCTGAAGCTGATTGGATCAGGTGCGGCCAGGTCGAATAAGTGCTTCCGCTCGTCTGCATCCAGTTGCAGCGCTTGGCTGATGTTGGACAAGATTTCCGGGGAAGGATTCCTCTCCCTGCCCTGTTCTAGCCAGGTATAATAAGTTACGCTGACATTGGCCAGATAGGCGACTTCTTCCCTTCGAAGTCCCGGAGTACGTCTTCGGCCAGGCAAGGGCTTGATTCCCGCATGTTCAGGCTGAAGCCGATGTCTGCGCGATTTGATGAATTCCCCCAGTGCGGATGAAAAATCATGGTTCTCCATACAGGCGCTGCCTCCTCTAGCGTTCCATCTTTACTGTGATATACATAGAGTATACCCGCTCAAGTAAGGTCAATTATATGGAAAGTTTCATCCATAAACAACGGGTGTAGCTACTCTTTTACCATCCGAGAAAGTGGGCAATACAAAAGTTCATAAAATTAATTTCGAGATGGGGAAAGTCCCTGAAGGTATAACAAAAATAGCTGTAACTCTGACAGAGGATAATAGCACGGGATTTTCGAATGTAAAGAATTTAACGCAATGAAAGAGTGCAAAAGGAGGGGAAGTCATGCAAGATCAAAAAGAAATGCTTGAGATCAACAAAGCAGGATGGGATGAAGTAGCTGATCAATATTTTGGAAGGATGAATTGCATCTTCTAGTTCAGGACAACAGATTGACCGGGAACATACAACAAATGTCTATGGAAAACATAGATGACTTGCCCAGTGAATATTTTGATATCACTATCTAAACATCTACAAAAGACTAAAAAACGGCGGGGTTGAAGAGTCACGAGTTATCATCCAAAAGTGAAAGATACCCCTTTTTAGGTATGTATGTGTGGACTGGAATGTAATAAAATGTCGAAGTAAGCAATGAGTAACTGAAAATGAAGAGGGAAGGAGTGACATATATGTTTCCACCAAGAAGCGGATTTAATGACAAAGGCGGCAGGGGACCGCTACAAATTGTAGTGAACCTACTTGTGAACAGCGAGCAAGTGAGAACAGCGCCTGCGAAATAAGCATTCGGTACGGGAAGAGCTGCACCTAAGTCTTTGGACTTTCGGGCAGCTTTTTCTTGTGGGACAACATTCATCCTTTAAATAAAAAAAGAACAGATCTATATATTGCAAGGAGTTGGAATGAATCAGATGAGCTATTACTTTCAAGTCTGCAGTTCAGAGAGCTACCAGGATAAATACATGATATTTCTATTGGAACATTACAATGAACTAAATCTGCCTTATCCTTTTTCAATCTCGCTGAGTTTTCTGGCAAGCTCTGTTCTAATGCAAAAAGAAGCTATCTTGTGCTTCAATGATGAGGATGAAGTTGTCGGGGCGATTGGTTACATTTGCGGAACTGCGGAGAACCAGTACAAGGATACGCATGTGGCACAAATCCAGATTGTTTTCTTTGTTGAAACGTATCGCCGAAGCCGGCTGTTCCTAGAGAGTTTGCAATTTCTGGTGCAATATATATCACAATTACCTGAGGCTATTGTTGAGCTCCGTTTTTGGGTCCCGGTCCATCTCCGGCTGCAAAGACTTCTAGCCAAGCTTGCAGAGAAAACAGCGACATGGGATACACAGCAAGGTGGGATTGATGAATATCATGCCGATTTCAAGGAATGGCAAGCATACATAATGAAGTTTAGAAATGAAGCCTATTTCACTTCATAGTGCTTGCTCTGTTGTAATCCTCGAGATAGGTAAGCCCATATGAACGATTAGGAGGTGGGGCGGTTTATGCTTGCCCATTACCGGAATTTCCAAAATGATGAAGATTATGCGCAGTTTACTTTATATTTTATCCGAAACCGAAAAGATTTTAACCGCCAATTCTCACTTGCGGATGCACTTGTACATGTGTTGGAATCCATCCCCAACTCCCGCATTATATTAATAACGGACAAGATGGGGGCAATGATAGGTTGGGGGCATTATCGCTATCTCAATACTGAGAATGAATTTGATCCCAAAGGTGAAATTGTTTTTGTTAATTCTGTCATTGTCCACCCCTCCTATCGCAGCAGTCGCGTATTTATTCAGGGGTTCCGCTATTTGGTACAACAAATTGTCACAGAGAATTGTGGCGTTAACTATCTACAATTTGGCGCTCAGATCGACAACATTTATCTAAATCGACTGTACGCGAAGTTTTCCCGCGTTATTGGGCAAAGAGAAGGCTACCATGGAATTGAAAATGTCTACTCCTCGGATTTCGGACAGCTACTTCAGTATCTGAAGCTCAGTTGAGGCATTTCCCTATCGGGCAGCTTTGTCCTGAACAAATAAATATTACAGATAACTAGACACGCAGCTGTCAGGTTCTGTTGGTTATACTAGTCTTGTATTGACACCGTTTAACAAAATTACAAAGGAGTTGATCATATGGAGCCTAATCTTAATCTGCTTCCGCAAGTAATACTAGATTTTATAGCCGCTACCAATAAACCCGATCCGGATGCTTATGTCGGCTGCTTTTCGGAAGATGCACTTGTTCTCGATGAAGGTAAAGAGTGGGCAGGCAAAGCTGCTATCAAACAATGGAGTGCCGAATATCATTTTGGAGCTAACATAACACTTGAACCCATACAGAATAAACAGCAAGGGGAAGAAAACGTAGTAGTTTTCAAGGTTGATGGGGATTTCGACAAAACCGGCCTCCCGGACCCTCTCTATTTGGATTTTTATTTTCAGATTCGCAACGATAAGATTAAGCAGCTTGCGATCCGGCTGTCTAAAGGATTGGAATAAGTAGACAAAGGCTAATCAGATAAGGAACGTGAGGAACCCAAAGATGATACTAAATCATGTGTTATTGAAGCTGAAGGACCGGAGACCGGAGCATATCGAGCAAGCTCAAACCGTTCTACTAGGCTTGAGAGGGAAAATAAACGTTCTTCTCGATGTTCAGGCTGAAGCTAATGTTCGCCCTGGTCCTTCAGCATACGATTTGATCCTGATCACCAAGTTTGCTTCCTTAGAAGACATGGATGAATACCTTATCCACCCGGCTCATCAGGAAGTCGCCAGGTGGATGGGTACGGTTCTGGAAACACAGGCGTCTGTCTGCTGCTCAATCTAATAGAAGTTAGCTACCAATGTTTCTTCAGTCACATAACTGCGAAATATTAACAGCGCCATGTTCTTCATTAGTGAAGAGTATGGTGCTGTTTTCATTTACGTAAGGTCTTAAAAGAGTTTCATGGTTATCGATCACAGTGATTTCGAATGTTCACAGATTGTATTATTACCTGCGGTGATCCCCTCTCTTTTAAGATGGTTATCGCCAGCATCACACATTTCTTTTAATAATGGAAGGAATGTCCGGCCATAGTCTGATATTGAGTATTCTACTCTAATGGGAACCTCGTCTGCATATACCGCGCGATGCACTAATCCATCCTGCTGCATTTGCTTTAATTGTTCGTTTAAAACTTTATGTGAGACGCCTTCACAAATCTTGAGTAAGTCTTTTGTACGCTTTTGCTCATATCCTAATTGATACAGAATAATGCTTTTCCATTTACCACTAATGATATTTTGTACCACATCAAATCCTGTATTTATTGTATTCATGAGATCCTCCTTACTTTGAAGTAACCTAGTGACTATAAAGTGCAGTATTTTCAATTGTATACGCTCCAGATAATATGATTATAACAAATCTAAGATATGGGAGGCGTTAAAATGAGTCTGCAAGATATTATTTTACAAAGGAAATCAGTCAGACATTATGATCCAAACTATGCGATTGAAAGAAAGGAAATACTTGATTCGATTGAACTGGCTGCCAAATCACCCAACGGAAATAACATTCAGAGTACACGTTATTTACTCATTGAAGATAAGGAGTTGCGCGCCAAAGTTAAACCAATTGCATATAACCAAGAGCAGGTTGAAACCTCCAGCTATTTGATTTTGATCTTGGGGGATTACCGTGCTTTTCATACTGAGAATATCCATGCTATTCAAGACAAGGCTTTGGAGAAAGGTTATTTCACCCAAGAGACTAAAACGTATTTAACAAATGCAGCCATTGGTTATTATCGAAACATGTCTAATCAAGATTTTTTAAAAGAGCTGGTCCGCGATGGCAGTCTGGCTGCAATGGCCTTAGTCCTTATTTTGAACGAAAAAGGGTACCAGACCATCACTATGTCAGGTTATGATAAAGCTGCTCTTTTTAAAGTGCTCAATATTCCCCAGCACTATGAAGACATTATGTTATTAAGTGTGGGCAGAGGGATTCACGAGGGTCATTCCACTGTAAGACATGATATTGAGGATATAACGTTTATAGATAGGGTACCTTCGTTGCTACTTGGCAATGATGGGAACCCATAATTCCTGCTCTATTTTGGCTCCTGGAGCCAAAAAATTCTCTATACAAGGGAGATTGGCAAGCTCGTATCCAGATGTAGGAAGCCATTCTGTATATAAGCGCTGCCAAGCATTAACGTTATCGTTGGGGAAAACAGCAAATACAGAGGGAGGAAGAATGAGTTCTTCCATATCGTTCGGTATATTTCCGTCATATCTACACCCCATGAGTAAATCAAAGGTATCCTCTTTAATTGCCGCGTCTTTACCAAAGATACCAAGTAACCCTTCAAGTTGGCACTTTGGATTTTCCCAGGACATGTCTATCAGCTTTTGAAGAAATCCACTTGATTGTGCTGTGGCCCACAATTGTGGAACTGTATTAAAAGCATCTTCAGTTTTTACCGTTTCCCTTTTAACTGCAAAACGGAGGTTACAATCAATATTTTCAATTCGATACTCCATCTCAGTGACTCCTTTTATGGTAATCTGAAAGGACATGCGAGGATATGCTTTCAACTGAACGTTGCTTTCACGAACGGATGCAGGTGTAACGCCATGAAGTTGGCGAAAGGCTCTCGTAAAAGCATCAGGGGAACTATATCCGTATTTCATAGAAATATCAGTAATCTTTGTACTATGTTTCTGTATTTCAAAAGCCGCCTTAGTAAGCCTTCTACGACGAACATATTCAGCTAGGGTAACATTGGCTAAAGATGAGAACATTCGCGAAAAATGGAACTCGGAGCAGCAAGCAACTTTTGCAACATAAGAATAGTCAATTTCGTTATCAAGATTACTTTCTAAATAATCAATTGCGCTGTTAAATCTGTTTAACCAATCCATATACTCACCTGCCTTTCACTAATTACTATACAGCAGCTATCATTGAAATACCCTGCAATGCTTGCCTAAGTATGCAGGAATATGCTATGTATTTTGAAACGATATTGATTGAGCCATAGAGGTGGAAATTATGAGTTTTGGAGAAAAAGATGCAGTACCCATTGAATTCCTTGAGTTGGTTGGAGATGACGAGGCTTCATTGATTTGGGTGAATACAGCGAAGACTTATTATATTCAGGGTGAAAGTGGAGTAAATAAATATTTGAAAATCCAGGAAGCAGGCCATGCTGAATCTTTAGAAAGACAAGCCCAAAGGTTATTGTGGTTATACAATAAGTTACCTGTTCCGGAGGTTATTGATTTCGGTGTGATCGGGAATTATGAGTTTTTATTAACACTTGAATTGCCAGGTGTTGAAGCTTCCAACAAGCAATATTCTTCAAATACAGAAGAAATGATCTCTTTATTGGCACAAGGTCTTCAGAGAATTCATGAAGTTTCAATTGAAGATTGTCCTTTTGATCATTCATTTGAACAGCTGATGAGCACTATTCAGTACAAGTTGAGTAGAGGGATTAAGTTTGATTCAACGGAGCTGCACAGAAGATTTGGTGAGGACAATGTTGAAAAGTTGCTGCTTGAAGTCAACGGTTATTCTCGGGAATTCAAAGAAGATCTAGTATTCACACATGGTGACTACAGTCTGCCAAACATCATTATTGCTGATGATTCTTTAAGTGGATTTATTGATCTGGGGAATTGCGGGATTGCGGACCGTTATTACGATTTGGCAGTAGCTGAGAAGAGCATTATCAGAAACTTCGGCGAGCAATGGGTCAAGTTATTTTTTTCATCCTATGGTGTATCAGAGATTGATTATGCAAAAATAAGATTCTACCAAGTTGTAGATCATTTGGTTTGGGCCTGATCATTAAGTGAACACAAGGAGGATACGGGGATGAGAATGCCAAGCGACAGCGAGCTGACATTGCTATTCGAAGGAGATGAGCAACAGCTGCAGCAATTTACTTTTGCGTACAGCGTCATTGTAGATTGGGGAGAAGAGGACGAGGAGATCATCCGGTTGTTCGGTAAACGGCTTCCAGATGAAACGGTTGAGGTGACATCAACGGACAAAGGACTGGACGTTACCTACAATGGACAACTGCACTCGATTGCGCTTACCTTTACCGGACAAGACCGCTACATCACGATTCGCGGTTTTCAGGAGGTGATCCGGGACAAATACGAAATCCGGCTGTTTGAGGCCTCGTATCTTTCCGATACGCACGAATTTTTGATTTTACCGAAGCAGAAGTGGGAGGAACTGGATGACCGTTATCCGGTGCGGGTTAGGGAGATATTCCGTATCATCGATGATGAGTTGGATTTTCCGTAACTGGGAGATCTGCATTTTAGAAAGATTGATATTTCTGACGAAATCTTCGTGATTGATGTAAATGGCTACATTGGCAACAGCACAAGAAATGAGATTGAGTATGCTGGAAAAACGGGTAAGGCCATCCGCTACTACTCTGATGAAGAGATTCCGCAAATACTAAAACGCTACTGACATTACTCTGCCAGTAGCGTTGTTTAGTTGAACCCTCTCTCTTTTTCTTAACCAACATGCGCCACAGCCCGTACCTCTACCCACTGTTCCGGGAATGCCAGGTAAGTCACCCCGATCATGCTCCCCGCCGGCCGATGCTCTCCGACATACTTTTTGAACAGTCCGATCGCGGTTTCCCCGTGCTCCTGTGCATTCGTCAGATACAGCTCCACGTAAGCCAGATTATCCTTGGTCGCTCCGAACTCTTGTAACACGGTATCCAAATTCTTCAGCGTCTGTGTCATCTGTGCCTGAATATCGCCTGCCCCAACGAAGTTGCCCTCCGCATCATGGGAGAACTGTCCCGAGATATACAGCGTGTTGTCGACAAGGTACCCCTGCGAAATCCCGTGATCCCAGAGGGTATGGTTGTACGTTCGAATGGTTGTCATTGCTCTAGCCCCTTTACTTCAAAGTAAAGCTATTATAGACTGAGCAAAAATAAAGGGATAGTACGCACAAAGAAGTGGGCTACTATCCGAAAGGATAGCGTGAACATGGGCATTTCAGATTTGAAGGGCAAGGAGACGGTAATCCAAGACACACCATTCGGTTATACGATGTCGGTGATCGGCGGGAAGTGGAAGATGGCGATTCTGTATCTGCTGTCCGCCAAACCCTCGATTCGATTCAATGAAATGCAGAGACAGCTCGGAGCGGTGACATACAAGGTTCTCAGCGCGCAGCTTAAGGAATTGGAGGCTGACGGGCTGGTGAAGCGCGTGGAGTATCCGCAGATTCCGCCCAAAGTGGAGTATTCGCTGACACCGAAAGGGCAGACCCTGCTGCCTGTGTTGGAGCAGCTGTGCGAGTGGGGAGCACAGAATCGGTGAGGTTCATACATTCACATTAGCGCCAAAAGGTAATTTCCTCGCTACCCAGGCGCACGGACTCATGGCCCTCATCTTTGGCCTTGCCGATGGATAGGATCATGACCGGAACATACCTGTGGTCATCCAGATCAAAGGCGCTAACGATCTGATCGCGTTCAAAGCCCGCCATCGGATTAGTGTCATACCCATGGGCACGGGCGACCAGCATCAGTTGCATCGCGAATAAACTTGCATCGATTTTGGCAATTTCGATCTTCAATTCTCTAGGGATTTGCGGGTACATGCCCAGAATTTGCGTGACCTGCTTGTCGCGTATGTCTTTGGGCATCTTTCCTTGCTCCACAGCCGTATCATAGATTTTCTCTACATATAAATCGCTCTGCGTATCTCCCAGAATGATGAGCATCGCCGCAGATGTATCATTTTGCCGGGTATTGAACTGGACTAGAGGCCGAAGCTTGTCTTTTCCTTCAGGAGAATGAACCACGATTAAGCGCCAGGGCTGCATATTGGCAGAAGAGGGCGCCAAGCTTGCTTTTTGAATCATCGCGTGCATTTCTTCCTCCGAAATTTTGACGTCCTCATCGTACTGTCGTATGGAACGGCGGCCGGTCAGAATGTTGACAAAATCATTATTTTGAATAGATTCCAGCATAAATGCACTCCTTCTGAGGTAACCCATTATTTTGACAGTATCGCTGTCCCGGGTTATCATATTTTTATTTTGAACTATGAACCTTGGTTTATAGCAAATATAAATTAATGATTTATTTAGAAGGGGCAGAGTATGAAAGCAAATGAAGTCTCCAGGCTGACGAATCTACCCATATCCACCTTGCGATTCTATGAACGCAAACAGTTGATCCCTGAGCAGTTCATATCAAGGGATGAGAATAATTACCGTGTATACGATGAAGGAGTGGTCACCTATTTGCAGGATGTGAGAATGCTACTCACTTTAGGTTTAACGATCCAGGACATAGTTTTACTTATCAATGAGAGCTCGTATATTAAGAAGGAAGCATTGGTAAAAGAGAAAATCAAAGAAATCCAGGAGTTAGAAGCCAAGTTGAATGCATCCCAAAAGTTTTTGGGTGATGTGCTAGAGGGCAGAGCGCATTTTCAGACCGGATGTAAATCGTAATAATAGTTCGTTAGCCATGTTAGGATCTACAGAGGTAGTTATCCGATCACTTCATAATGGAGGTTGTAAAATGGCTTTTCCAACGCATATTGTGTCGGCAGGCGGAATTGTAGAAGATGGGAAGGGAAATATCCTATTAGTAAAAGCCCATGATGATGGCTGGGTGTATCCTGGCGGGATAACTGAAATTGGAGAGAACCTTATCGATGGCGTGATACGTGAAATCAAAGAGGAAAGCGGAATAGACGCTACTGTCAGCCATTTAATCAATGTGATTTCAAATACAGCGGTTCATAAGTGGTATGACGGTGTAACTGATGTTCCAACGAAGGTAATGTTTGATTTTGTGTGCAAAGTTGTGGGTGGAGAGTTAGCCACTTCTGATGAAACCAGTGATTGCAGATGGGTGGCCAAGGAGAACGTTCTGGATTTCATTACCCTGCCCCCCATCCGCTTACGGTATGAAGCTTATTTGAACTTTAACGGCTCTGTAAATTTCATAGAGTACGCCACCACAACAACGTCCGAATGTAGCGTCAAGCTACAAAGAAAGGTTTGAGGGGCTTAAGAGTGAATTTTGACCGGAGATCGGAATGAAATCTATACATCTGCCTAGTCCTTCTTTTGTGGTTGGGAAAACAAAAGGAGGAGGCAGATGTTTTTCCATTTCAGCCGTAGATTATTCCGTCGGTATGCCGTCCGAAGACTGACTTCGCATCGAGAACGATAATATAGCCGGGAGGAGTGCGATGGCAACACCCATTGCGCCAGCCACGCCGATGGACTGTAAGGAAAGACTCTCCACCACAAGACCGCCAATGGCAGCTCCGGCAGCAATCCCCAACTGGATGAAGGAGGTATTCAAGCTCAGAAGAATTCCCGCTGCGCTTGGTGCCAAGCTAATCATATAGACTTGTTGAATGGGACCCGTAGACCAAGCGAAAAACGACCATAACAGCAGCAACGGAAAGACAGCTATGGATGTATGGGCAAAGAGGGTCATAAGGATCAGAATACCCGCGTGGATAATCAAGCTTCCATTCAGCGTACGCGGAATACCTAATTTATCTGCACCAAATCCTCCAGCCTGGGCGCCCAGCAAGCTTGCTATGCCGAATGAAAATAGCGCGATGCTCACCATCCCATTGCTTATGCCCGTAATGTCCAACAGAAATGGTGTAATAAACGTGTAAACGATCGTATAACCGACCATCCAAAAGAAGCTAATCGACAAGGTGAATAATAGCTGAGGCCTTTTCAACAGGGCGAGTTGTTCTTTAAGAGGTACATTGGCTTCTCCCTGTGACTTGGGCAATGCCATTAAAATGACCAGCATGGCGATAAAACTAAGAGCGCCGATTCCATAAAAAATGATTTTCCAGTCGTAGGTGCTGGCAATGACTCTTCCCAGAGGAACGCCTAAAATAAGCGATAGATTAAATCCCATCATGATCGTTGCTATGGCGGTGCCTTGTTTTCCAGGCCCGGCAATTTGAGCAGAAACCGTTAGGGCAACCACGGTAAAGACACCTGTACTAAGCGCTAAGATCACTCTCGCACCAACAAGCATGGGATAGCCCGTCGAGAACACCGTAATTAAATTCCCTATAAAAAACAGCGCCAAAGCAGCCAGCATAAGTGTTCTCCGGCTTAGTTTGGAGGTAGCCGCAATGAGAATCGGAGTACCCACTGCGTAAGATATGGAGTAAACCGAAATGAGTTGGCCGGCCGCAGCAATAGTTACGCCTACATCTTTAGACACCAGATCCAATATCCCGGCTATTACAAATTCCGAGGTTCCCACTAAAAAACTGATAATCGCTAAAATATAAACTTTCCAAGATTTAATCATTTGATTGTTCCCCTTTCAAATTCTTTAGCCTTTCTTGTTGTTATTCTATAATTCTAAAAATATAGAAATGTTACTTAAAAAAATTTACGCCAGTAAATATGGCGCAAACCTCTTTGCCACTTCTTGATCAACGCTGTAGTGAATAAACGAACCGTTCTTTTGCGCCTGGATTAAACCCGATTCCGTCAGTTGCTTGAGATGATGGGATAACGTTGAACCGGCTACATGACCAAGCTGTTCACTGATCGCGGTAACGCATTGATTCTCTTGCTTGATTAGCATTAAGGCTATTTTTAGCCGTGTAGGCTCACCTAGAGCCTTGTATACTTTGACAGCTTGCACCAGATCGTGATCGACATCAGCCATTACAGTCTCCTTTCCACCATCATTTCTATATTTATGGAATTATAGAAATGATACTACCACTTAAAGACTGCGGTGTAAAGTGAAAATGTAGCCGAGTGCATTTATCTTAAATCCTCCACAAAATAACAAATGTTCTTATTGGGATAATACAGAACAACTAATCGGTCAGATTCGTAATTGAAGTCTTGCCACGAGTAAACTCCATTAAAATCTGGCGTTTTATCTTCAGGAACATCTAAACGCAGCAATGTATCCTCAACATATTTTTGAATATCTCTTTCATTATCATCAAGATTATCCCCGGAATATTGTTCAATTATCTTTCTTCCGCCGTATGGCTTTACTATTGTAGACAATTGTTTTTCTTTCGTTCTAAAAATAGTATAACGCACTCCCTCCCCACGAAATCCCCCTTGATTTGTATATTGATCAAGTTCCTTGAATTTGGAAGGCAATTGCAATTGCCAATTACTCTCATATTGCCATCTAGGCGAGTGATTGGTTTTTGCTTCATTCCATAGATATGCCGGAATCGCAACAGCAAGTATAACAACAATAACGACGAATGTATTGATGACTTTCATTTCCATATCCTCCTGAGGCCTTTTCTACATTTGTAGATCATTTTGTACTGTTTTCAATTATTTTCTATTATTGATAATATATTAACACGTACTGTCTGAAGATTTGAAAAATGCATTTCTGCCTCAACTCCCTACGAGCCGTAAGAAAATCAGGAAAAATCGGTGGGGGTTATCATTCAACTTACGGATATGAACCATATCCACACCATTGTGGTGGAGACTCATCCCACACCATCACCTTCCAACAAGGAGTAAAAATTATCGCGGTCTTCATCATCAAATTTGCCAAGCGCCTGTACCCTGACAAATTGATGTCCGCCATACATATCGATCTCCTCACCATTACTATTGTAGAGCGCGATCATATGACCATCCCGATTCCGCTCTATATACCCGTAACAAGCTGCCTCGGGCTCTTCCCCGAAAAAGAGTGAAAATCTGATTTTGTCCACACTATTCATACAGATCTCCCTTCCGTATTTCTCATTGATCTGAAGACTATTTTACGTGACACCGTTTCAAATGGAAAAGGCGATATCACTCTGCATACTCGGGAATCCATTCCTATTTTAATAACATAAGGGGGTCTCCCTCGCTATGCCGCTCATTCTCAAATTATTTCTTGACGGGACGCGATTAGGGGAGTATTATACTGTGCCGGTTAACTCAACGGAGCCCTTAATAGTTTTATATCCCAAGTATTTCCTCCCTGTGTTAATATAATTGAGACAGCACGAGCCATTAAATGGATTGGAGTGGTTAGAGTGAATCAATTTCTGCAAATGGGAGCAAATACAACTTTAAGTGCCGCAAAAGGTAGCATTACGATTAGCCACGAAATCTCTACTCTGGTAGACGTTTCTTTAACAGCCTTCCTCTTAACGGATGCTGATAAGGTGCAAGGAGATAGCGGAATCATCTTTTATAATCAGCCCACAAGTTCCTCAGGTGTAGCCACGCTTTTACCAGCCGAGCAAGCCGGTAATACCAAAGTTTATAAGCTGAATTTCGACATGGATAAGGTCCCTGAAGGTATAACCAAAATAGCTGTAACTCTGACAGAGGATAACAGCACAGGATTCGCGAATGTGAAGAATCTGGAAGCAGAGATATGTACGCAAAATACGATTATTCACTTATCCCCATCCAGTTTCACGAACGAGAATGGAATTGTAGTGCTTGAATTATATCTAAGGAACGGTCAGACCAAGGTAAAATCAATCTGGCGCGGATTTGATTCCGGGCTTGAAGGGTTATGCAAAAACTATGGTGTTGAAGTAGAAGCGGATGAGCCAAGTGAGCATTCTAAACCTCAGATCATTCAAGAGCCTGTATCAAAGGAACCTGGTTCGGCTATGTCCATCAACCTTGAGAAGGTAAAGGGTAAGATCAATCTCGATAAAGGGCAGAAGCCGGTTATCATTGAGAAAACACCAGAAATTACGGCTACGGTATCTTGGGAGACTGGAACGGATTATGACATTTATGCTTTAGTCTATACAAAGGATGGAAAGCAGATTGATGTAGCTATGTTTGGTGCAACGGGAACACCTCCCCTCAAAAATTATGGTAAAGGGACAGTTGAGCATATGGGCGATGTGGGGAGAGGTGAAAAATCAAAGAAGACAGAGGTCATAAAGTTAAGACTAAGAGATGATGTTCTTGCGGTTGTTCCTGTAGTTTATTCAGCGCAATCCAATGGAACCGGTTCATTTTACAGATATAAGGTGTCCATGAGTATAGATAATCATAATGGAACCTCAGTTACGATCTCCGCCAAGAATGCAAATAATAATGATACGATCTATACCTGTGTACCCGGGATACTTCATAAT
The DNA here is from genome assembly GCF_038002805.1 of Paenibacillus sp. FSL H3-0333. NCBI lineage: Bacteria > Bacillati > Bacillota > Bacilli > Caryophanales > Paenibacillaceae > Paenibacillus > Paenibacillus sp. FSL H3-0333. The sequence goes on from NZ_JBBODG010000001.1 coordinate 683,844, forward strand.
ACGCCAAATGGCGTAATTATTAGTCCGCTAGAGCTTTACAGTAGACCAAATTCAGAGTATAGGCCGATTCTTAAGGTAGGGGACTCCAATATGGTAGAAGTGATAATGGATCAAGGACCTTTAAATGATTATAAATAGGTTATTGCGAAAAGCTATGACCAATCATGCTTTTTACATATAACCTGCATTCTTTGCCCTCATGCTATACTCAGTACACTAAAAAGTTGTAAGGAGATGTAGCGATGATACCCTTTCGTAATGATCATGTAGGCAGCTTCCTGCGTCCTGCGAACTTAAGCCAGGCGCGTGAACAATATAAAGCAGGCAACATCACATATGAAGCCTTAAAAGCGGTGGAAGATCAAGAGATTATCCGGATTATTGAGAAGCAGAAGGAGAATGGCGTATTCGCAGTGACGGATGGGGAATTCCGCAGAAGCTGGTGGCATTTTGACTTTCTGGGCGGCCTAGACGGCGTAGAGCTGTATGAGGAGATCGACGGGCCCAAGTTCCATAATATGCAGACCCGTAAGGGTGGCATTCGTGTGGTGGGTAAGGTTGATTTCTCGAGCCATCCCTTTGTGGAGCATTTTGAGTTTTTGCTGAAGCATGCAGGTGACGCCGTAGCGAAGCAAACCATTCCAAGCCCCAACATGCTGATCTACCGGCTGGAGCCTGGGGCCAATAGTTATAACGACCGGGAGCAATTCCTTCAAGATACGATTGTGGCGTATCAAAAAGCCATTCAAGCGTTCTATGATGCCGGATGCCGGTACCTGCAACTGGATGATACAGCATGGGCAGACCTTTTCTCAGCAACGGGTCACGATAAGCTGCGGGCAAAGGGGCTGGAACCGTCGGAAGAGCTCAAGATCATGCAGCGCATGATTAACGAAACCTTGGCTCATAAACCGGCAGATTTAGTGGTGACTATGCATATTTGCCGGGGCAACTATAAATCCAACTACTTCTCAAGCGGCGGTTATGATTATGCTTCTGAGGTCATTTTTGGAGGCTTAGATGTAGATGGCTTATTCCTGGAATTTGATGATGAGCGTTCAGGCAGCTTCGAGCCATTGAAATATGTGAACCGGCCGGATTTGAAAATTGTGCTGGGTCTGCTCACATCCAAAACAGGCGAACTAGAGGATAAAGAGCATATTAAAGCCCGGATTGCCGAAGCAGCAACCTATGTGCCCCTTGAGCAGCTGTGCTTGAGCCCGCAATGCGGATTCTCCTCTACAGAGGAAGGCAATATTCTTACGGAAGAACAACAGTGGCGCAAGCTTCGTTATGTGAAGGAAATTGCCGAAGAAGTGTGGAAGGAAGACCAAGAGACCGTTGTTGCCCAAGCCTTCATTAATGGTCACCATGTACCCTCCCTTTCGCAGTCAGCCAAAGAGAATCCGGCGAACCCGGCTGAAATCGTAGGCTATTTCCCTGTCACTACGAAGGAACAAGCGGTGGAAGCGATTGAAGCGGCGGCAGAAGCTTTTAAAATATGGAAGAAGACCTCGATTGATGAACGTATTACCCGGATGCGTAAGGCAATAGAGAAGATTAGAGCAGCGGAGAATGAAATTGTCCATCTGCTGTCCAGAGAGCATGGCAAGCCCCTATATGATGCCCATGGTGAGATTTATGTCTCGTTAATGTGGATGGAGTTCGCTTGTAATGAAGCTGCATCCGTTCTGCAGGAAGAGGTTCAGGAGCATGACCATGGTAAAACCATCCTGTCCTATGATCCGATGGGTGTGGTGGCAGCGATTAGTCCATGGAACTATCCGATTGCGTTATCTACGATTAAAATTGCTCCTGCCTTACTTGCGGGCAATACGATTGTGCTCAAACCGAGTCCGTTTGCGCCACTGGCGGCGGCGAAGGTGGCAGAGCTGATCGCAGGTGAGTTCCCGGCGGGTGTCATCAATGTCGTTCATGGGGATGCGGATGTGGGCGTTGAGCTGACGAGTAATCCTCTTGTCTCCAAAATCGCCTTCACAGGCGGAACCGCGACCGCCAAGCACATTATAAAAGCGGCTTCAGATACGATTAAGGATATGACGCTGGAGCTGGGCGGTAATGATGCGGCGATCTTCCTGGATAGCTTTGATGTTCAAGATGAGCGGGCCATGCGCCGGATTGTTATTTCTAACTTCCTGACGACCGGCCAGATCTGTATGATTGCCAAGCGTGTATATGTACACCGTTCTATCTATGATGGTTTTGTTGAAAAATATATAGAGGCGGCTAACCGCTGGATTCGCATCGGTGATCCCTTTGATGCCAATACGACAGTAGGTCCGGTGAATAACCTGAAGCAGAAGAATTACGTGCAGGGTCTGATTGAGGGTGCGCGCCAGCGCGGAGCTAAGGTCATTCCGCTCGGCCAAATTCTGGATCAGCAGCGGTTTGAACAAGGGTATTACCTGCAGCCTACGCTTGTTCTGGACTGCGATTACCATGATCCGATTGTGGTGGAGGAGCAGTTCGGTCCTACCGTTCCGATTCTGCCCTTTGACGATGTGGAGCAGGTGATTCATCTGCACAATGAGAGCATCTATGGATTGACGAGCTCGGTGTGGGGGCGGGAAGAGGAGGCCATCTTGGTCGCACGTCAGCTCGAAGCGGGAACGACCATGATCAATACAGCTGCTGTGCAAGGGCTCGATGTCCGGTTCCCGTTCGGTGGCTTCAAGCAGTCCGGTATCGGCCGTGAATACGGCGCAGAGGGCATCCGTACGTATACAGAGCTGCATGTGATCAATGTTCCGAAGACACTGGATCTTCCTTATATCCCAGAGTAGAAAAGAAAAAAATGTAAACACCTTCAAGAGAATAAACTCTGTCGTAAGATAGAGAGATCCTTGGAGGTGTTTTTTGCGTTGGCAACTAGAGTGAGTTACCCGGTAGACCAGCATTACGAACTTTTTGGAGAAACATGATATCATTAAGGAGCGGGACTGCTCAAAGTACGGGTTTAAGGAGATAAAATCATGAAGAAAAAGAAGATTGCCTGTTTACACGCCCACTATTCAAATATCCAGTATATTCAAAACGCTCTTACCTCTGCTGAGTTGGAATTGGTTCATTTTGTGGATCCTGGTTTGATGAGTAGAATTACATCAGATAAAAATTTCGATGAAGGACAAGCCAAAAATAAAGTCATCGAACAAATAGAATGGATATCACAAGCAAATGTTGAGGCTATTCTTATCACATGTACTAATTATATTGCTCTTCTTGAAGAAAACCGGCTTAATACATCTATTCCTATAATAAAAATCGATGAGCCTTTCTTTAGTTCGGTCTGCAGTATTACAGAACCACAAGTTCTATTATTCACTAATCCAGCAACCGTCGAAGGGACAATGAGAAGGCTTAATGAATTTGCTTCTATCCAGGATAAGCCAATTCATATTGAGGCACGTGTCATAGAGAATACATTTGAGCTAATCATGCAAGGTAAAAATGAGCAATACGTTGAAGAATTATCAAAGTACATAAAGGGGATACTTGCATCAGAAAAAAATAAGAAAATTTCTGTTGCACAATTATCTATGGTGGAATCAGCCGTTAAAGTTGAGCAAGAGTTAAATGTAAAAATCTGGAATCCGTTGGATTCACTGATAATACATTTCGAGAGCTTGTTGCTCAACTAACGGGCAATGTGAACATTAGGCAGACAACAATAAACCGACCAAAATCCTTAGTGGACTTTGATCGGTTTATTCCGTATTTTTCCGAAGAAAAATCGAACGAAATATTCTTTATTCCCCAATATATAGTGTAAGACCGAAGGGAGGGGTGATGAATGGAGCATCCAAAAGAATATTCTCAGCTCATTACGCTTACGCTAGCCGGCAGTCGTGAAGCATTTAGTGAGCTATATGAAGCTACGATTAGGGATGTATATCAAACCGTTCATTTCCTCGTTCGCGAAACATCTGAGGTGGATGATATCGTTCAGGAGATTTATATTCAAATGCGCAGATCTCTTGAACATTTTGACATCAGTCGTCCCTTTAGACCCTGGCTTATGGGAATAACAGTGCGACAAATTCATGCCTACCGGAGAAAGAGATGGACGCATCTCCGAATTCTTAAGAAGGCAGAGCAGGTCAATTTGGTGGTGGAGCCTGAATTCACAAGTAAGATTGTCGACAAGATCTCTAACCACTCCTTGCTTGCTAGCGTAGATAGTCTTCCGTATAAGCTGAAGCAGGTGATTATTCTGCATTATTTAAATGAATTATCGCAGGAGGAAAGTGCCGTAATCCTCGGGATTCCTCTAGGTACCGTGAAATCCCGTATTCATGCTGCACTGCGCAAGCTTCGTCAGAAGCCAGAGAATCAGACTCTTTTTAAGGGAAAGGTGGAGGATCTGCATGAATTTCAATGAAAAGCTGCGAACAGTTCTGCAGGAAGAGGCCAGAAATTTAAATGCCCCACCGGAACTGAAGGAGAGAATACTAAATCAGACCGTAACCGGACAAGGGGGAAGACGAATGAAAAAGAAGTGGATCGTAGCAGGCGTTTTGGCAGCTACTTTATTAATTCCTACTGGAGCGTTTGCCGGATATCATTATCTGGCGGATAGTATGTATGGTTCGAAAGAAGCAGCTGCTACGATTGGCCTAAGCCAGCAGAAATATGAGGAGTTTGAGGCCAAGCTTCAGAGGTTGAAGCATAATTTTAGCGAGGAAGAAGCTGCCACGGTTATGTCCTTATTGAAGGAATTAGGCGATTACAATCTGCTGGCGGCAGATTCCAAGGGGAGTTTTCACATAGAACGGCTTAATGCAGAAGAGCAGAAGGCTTACAAGAAATTACTGGTGGAGCTTGAACCGTATTTCAAGAAAATGAACGAAACGGATAAATCCAAGGCAAAGGCATCTGGCACAGATCGTGGCGCTTTCTGGGATAGCTTGCTTGAGAAGGCTGAACAGAGACTCACTAAACAGGAGTATAGGGAGCTTGAACCCATAATAAATGAGTTGAAAAGCTATGATGCCAAGGTAACTGATGCAGACGGAAGTGTTCATATGGATCGGTTGTCGACAGAAGAAATACAAAAGCAAGAGAAGTTATTGGAGGCGCTCACTCCTTACGTTGATAAGATAGACAAAATGATGAAACCGAGCTCTTAACCCTTACTCTCTCAGTATGGTTTAAAAATCAGTCATTATGATCCAAAACTCGCAGGAGCTTTATTTAGCAGCAAACTGACCATAGAGCAGGGTAGGTCGGAATGGTGCATAAATGGGCTTTTGCGAGTTTTTTGTGCTACAAAATTTCTTAGCAAAAAACTACATGAAGCCGATAGATAAAGAAGAAGAAATGAGTAGGAGAGGGATACCCTTGGCTAATTTTTCATGGAATCACCAAATGAAAATGAAGTACATCTTTTTATTCCTGGGGTTACTATTAGTTGTTCTATCAGGCTCACGCTTATTGTGGATGGAGTTGTTTGGCGGTTTACAACAGGATTCGATAAAAAACGGGGAACTCCATTTGCGTAATTGGAATGCAGAAGACGGGCAGATTGTTTTGCTTGACGGGGAATGGGAATTGTATTCCTCACATTGGTTCATGGATGGCAAAAAGCAGCAGGGCTTGGCCTTGAGTGAGCCAAGGATGATTCAAGTTCCAGGGGGATGGAATCAAGCTGTGCATCCCGGGACCTCTACTCCATATGGATTCGGCTCGTACCGCTTACGAATATATGTGAATCCGCAGCAGGATCTCAACTATAGTATTCGTGTGCCAAGTATACGCACTTCGTCGGAAGTATACGTAAACGGCCGGTTACTGGCTAAATCCGGGCGTGTAGCGGATTCGGAAGAAGCCTCTATCGCTAAGAATCTTCCGTATTCTACAACCTTTAAGGCGGACAAAGATGGTGTAATCGAATTGGTAATTCAAGCGTCCAATTATGTGGATAGCCGGAGCGGGGGCATTGTCCGGTCTATTAAATTCGGGACAGAAGAAGCAATTACCCAAGAGATGAAACTTTCGGTATCTATGCAGGTTCTGACAACGGTTATCTTTCTGATCCATTCTGCCTATGCGTTTATATTATTTGTATTGGGTAACAAGCAGACAAAGTTGCTGTATTTCTCTTTGCTGACATTCTCTTTCACACTAAGCGGTGCGTTAAGCAGTGATGAGAAGCTGTTCCATCAAATCATTTATATCGGCAACGTATGGGATTTCCGGCTATCCAATGCGGCTTTTTTAGTTGGAGCCTATGCATTATTGGAGTGTACGAATCATCGCGAACTAGCTGTTTGGCACAGAATATATCCTGTATTTAGGGCACTGATCTTGGGGACCGCAGGGATTACGCTATTGTTGGATACCTATCAGTTAACCAGCATCTTCCCTGTGTATAATCTGCTAGGCGGTACTGCTGGAGTCGTTGCAACGATTGCGATCTGTAGAACAGTGGTCAAGGATATGAGAGGGAATCTGTTATTGTTGTTCTCCATCCTTGCGTTGATCCACCATATGATCTGGATGCTCTTCTGGCGGGAGGGCGGTTATAATCTTCTCTATTATCCGTTTGATTTGATTATTTCAATGGGGTGTTTGGCCTCAGTATGGTTTAGGAATTATTTTAAAATGTACGAAAATACGAATGAGCTTGCAACAACCCTGCAAAGAATGAATGACCATAAGGATCAATTCCTGGCGAATGCTTCACATGAGTTCAAAAATCCGCTGCACAGCATGCTCAATCTATCACAATCTGTTATGAAACGGGAACAGCATGTAATGCAGGCAAGAAGCATCAAAGAGCTTGAAACTGTTTCTTCTGTAGGGCACCGGCTAACCTTGATATTAAATGATTTGATTGATGTGATGAGCCTGCGGGAAGGCAATCCCCGTATCAGCAAAAAGGTTATACCGATCCAGCCGATCGTGACGGGTGTACTTGATATGCTGCAATTGAATGCAGAGGTGAAATCTATACAAATTACAAATCAAATTCCTGAAGATTTTCCTCTGGTCCATGCAGATGAGAACCGGATTATTCAGATCCTCTTCAATTTACTTCATAATGCTGTGAAATACACAAATGATGGAGTTATTTTGATTTCGGCTTATGTAAACGACGGGAGGGCTTATATCGTTGTTGCTGATACCGGAATTGGAATGGATGAGGACATGCTTAAATGCCTATTCCATCCATACGAGCAAGCCAACACAACGGAGACCATGATTGAAGGCGGCTTCGGGTTAGGGCTGAGTATAAGCAAACAACTGGCGGAGCTTCATGGGGGCACATTGGATGTAACCTCCGTTAAAGGAGAAGGTTCGCAATTCAGCTTTTCTTTACAACTGGCAGGCTTGGAAGCGGAGGCGGAGAGTGCGCCGGCGAAATCTTTTGAACCGTTACCCATATCTGCTGTGGCAATTCAAGAACCTGTTCCAATGATCATGGACAGCGCAACCCCCCTGAGTGATGAGACACCGGCAACGTTCTTCAAGATGGATTCCGACCGTCCGGTTCTATTAATTATTGATGATGATCCTGTTAACCTTCAAGTGCTTGAAGCCATACTGCCACCAGACGAATATGATACAACCATGGTAACCAGTGGCAGACAGGCGTTGGCTATTCTGGGTACGAAGGAATGGGATGTGGTAATCTCTGATATCATGATGCCGATGATGTCCGGATATGAACTGACACGAAGGATTCGTGAGCGATTTACCTTCACAGAGCTTCCTGTTCTGCTTCTTACTGCAAGAAGCCAGCCACAGGATATACATAGCGGTTTCCTGGCGGGAGCAAACGATTATGTGACGAAGCCGGTAGAGGCCATAGAACTTAAATTGCGGATACAGGCGCTAACAACGATTAAGCAATCCATTAGGGAACAGCTGCGATTAGAAACTGTATGGCTGCAAGCCCAAATTAAGCCTCATTTCTTGTTTAATGCTTTGAATGCTATATCAGCATTAACGGATATTAATCTGGAGAAGATGCGTGATTTGCTTGATGAATTCACTAATTATCTGCGAAACAAATTTAAATTCCAGAACATTGCAAGTCTTGTTCCGGTTGCAGAAGAGCTGAGTTTAGTGCGTTCTTATTTATATATTGAACAGGTGCGGTTTGAAGAGAGGCTGCAGGTGATTTGGGAGATTGATGATCACAGGTGCATCAAAGTCCCGTTTCTTACGATTCAGCCTCTCGTTGAGAATGCAATTAAACATGGAATCATGAAGCGCAAGCGTGGAGGCAGCATTGTCATACGTATTTCCTTCGTGGAGACCCGGGCAGAGATCACAGTTAAAGATGATGGGGTCGGAATGGATGAGGTTCAATTGCAGCGATTATTGGAAAGGCGTAAAAGCAGTAGTTCCGGCGTCGGATTAATCAATACGGATCAGCGCTTGAAGCGGCATTTCGGAACAGGCCTTCATATCACAAGCTCGCTGGATGCAGGGACAACGGTAACTTTTCACGTTCCGCTCAGCAGTAATGAATAACAATGATGAGATCGGGCGGAAGGATGAAGTGGAAACGGTACCTTCCTTTAAAAGGACGGTACCGTTTCCACTTGTACAGTTTAGTTTCGTACGCAGCGTTAATGTTATCCACATTTCGTTATCCACGCGATTTAGACTTCGGCTTCTCCAACCGGCTACGTTCACGCATAGCGTTGATTTGCCTCGCATGTCTTTCGTCCCGGCGGCCTTGTCTCGTTCGGAGTTGGCTCAGCATAATGAGCAGGCCCAGGGTGCCGAGTACATAAGAGATGATGGGATTCACTTCATTCCACAGGTTGACCCCGGCCAGAAGTAATACTGCGCCAATGATGGTGGCAATCAACCGCTGTGTATTTTTATTCTGCGTCTCGATTAATTTTTGCTCGAGGGAGCTCGCCAGCTTGACCCTTAAGCCTCCGCTATCCATTTTATCGATTGCAGACATGAACTTCTTGGTCGTTGGAAGGATGTCTTTGAGCATATCCTTGCCATCCGCTACAACTTTGGAGATGACACTTCCCCGCAGATCCCTCCGCACCACCTGTTCCACGTAAGGCTTAACCGTCCCGACCAGATCAAGCTCAGGGTCCAGTCCGGTACAGAGGCCGTACACGGTGCCTATGGCTTTGCCCAGGAATGTGGTATTGGCAGGTAATTGAAAAGGCTGAGAGTAGAGGAAATTGCGTAATTCCTCCACATTGTCGCCTGACGTCACAAAACTCAGGTCAAATGTATCGCCGTTGATTTGTTCGAATAATAACGTAAGGTTCCTGGAGAAGACCTCCAGATCTACATTCCGTCTTAAAAATCTTAACCGGTTCAGGGCATCGATGGCGCCGTGTGCGTCCTTCAAGTATACGGCCAGCAGGAGGGCGACCATCTGGGTCTTCATATCTCCGGGAATTCGCCCAACCATGCCAAAATCGATCAGGGCGATGGTGCCGTCAGGCTGCACGAGCACATTGCCAGGGTGGGGGTCTGCGTGAAACAAGCCATTCAATAAAATCTGTTCCACGAACATTTCGATCAGCGATGTTGCCAGTTGGGTCCGGTCTACCCCCCAAGCCTCGAGCTTGGCGAAATCATTGATTTTGACACCCTCCATAAACTCCATGGTCAGCACCTGCGATGTAGTACAGGACCAATGGATGTGCGGAATCACGACATCCTTCCGGTGGGCTAGCTGCTGCTTGAACTCTTCGGCATTACGCCCTTCTTGCTGATAGTCGAGCTCTTCCATAATGGTGTCATGAAACTCATCATACACGGCATCAAGATCCATGAAGTCTGTAATCATCTTCTGGCGCTTCAATAACGAAATAGCGACCTGAATGGATTTCCAATCAATCGCGATAATGTCCTCCACCCCGGGCCGCATCACCTTCACGGCGACTTGCTCACCTGTCCGTAAGGTGGCCCGGTGGACCTGTCCGAAGGATGCTGCTGCAATAGGAGTCTCGTTGAACTCAGCATACATCTTGCTGATGGATACCCCGAGTTCACGCTCTACCTTCTGCTGGATCTCGGAGAAATCTACGAATTCTACAGAATCCTGCAGCTTGGACAATTCTTCAATAACTTCCTTCGGCAGCATATCCACCTGCGCACTCACATGCTGCCCAAGCTTGATAATTAACCCGCCCATATCCATGGCGGTTGTCGTGAAATACGCTGCCTGCTTGCGGTATAAGGCTTTGGTTCTCGCTGCAAAGCGCCGCCGTGACATCAAGTACTTCAGCTTGCCCAGCCACCAGAAATCCCAGGCGAACTTGAAAATCATCCGCATGGTTCTTCGGAACCGTACATCCTTCATTAATTTAAGGAATTCGCTCATTCTTGCTCAACTACCAGAGGTCCATTATGCTGCATCCCAAATCTCTCCTTCTAATCATCCATGAGCCTAATTGTATGATATTTCATACCAGACAGATATACAATTAAAGGCTTGGGCGGCTGGCTGCTGATGACTCAGGTTCGTCCCTGAATGCCCGGCGGCCGAGCAAGCCGACCACCAAAGCCAGCGATGTCAGAACCGCCGCCAGCAGATACAGGTTGACGATCCCGAACCGTTCGGCCAGTCCTGCCATGACCAGCAGCGAGATGCAGAACACCAGATGCAGCAGCGAGGCTTGCGCCGACAGCACCTTGGGCAGCATCTGCTTACTGGTGCTGCGCTGGATGAGGGTGCGCCGGTTAATCACCGACAGCTCCGCGAACGGTCCCATCAGCAGGACAAGGACCAGTGCTATATACGGCTGTGTAGTCAGAGCATACACCATGGTGAGCAGGCCATAGCCCGCCATACCGATGAGCATCGCCCCCAGATAACGGTTGCCGATGAGACGCACTGCCGACAGGACCAGCAGCCCGCCGCCGACCGTTCCTGCGAAATAGGCTGCGTTAATGAAGCCCCACCATTCTTCGCCTTGCTTCAGCGCCACCTGGACGAAGGCCAGTGTGAACGCGCCGACCCAGACCGAGCCTCCAAGCATGTCGATGATGTCCATGAAGGTCAGCATCCGCAGGCGGGGCATACGCCAGATGACTTGCCAGCCTTCAGTCAAGGTCTTCCATTTCGAAGCAGATGACGGTGCCGGTTCAGAGTCCGCCTGCTGTCCCTGCATCTGGACACTTGCCTCTGCCGACTCTCTGACGCCAAGCGTAAAAGCGGCCGCCAGCCCATAGATGGCCGCTGTCAGCAGCAGCGCCGGGCTGGGCCCAAGGAATGCGACCAATAGGCCGCTCAGTCCCCAGCCCGCAAACTGCACGACCTGATCACTGACGCTGATCAGACCGTTGGCTTGAAGCAGCCCCTCCTCCCGCGTTACGAGCCGCGGCACCAGTGCATTACGGGCTGGAACGGTCCAGCCGTCGAGGAAGGACATGACGAAGACCAGGGCAAAGACCAGCATGAGTGAAGCAGCAGCACCGTTAAGCTGCAGGTACAGAGCCAGCAGCACAAACAGCAGGAACTGGCCTGTCTGTGAGATTAGCAGCAGCGAGGGCAGCTTGATCCGGTTGATGAGCAGCGGCGCAATGAAGCCGCTCACCATCTGGGCCGAGCTGCGCATCAGCGGCATCAGCGCCGCCGAGACAAGCGAATCCGTCCGGTCCAGCACCAGCACCGTCAGCGCCATAATATACAGGACATCGGCGGCATTCGCCGCCGTCTGAGTTGTCCAGAGATAATAGAAGGAACGTGTTAATAACCGTGGTTTCAAGAAATTCCGGGCCTCCATTTCTGCATCCATAACCTCAAATGTAAGATAAGGATAACAATAATGGAAATTTCAGATTTTGACAAACCTCAGAGGAAAGATGAAGGCGTTACATTGTTCATTTCATATGACGGGTTAACGTCCAGAATATCAGAGCGAGCGCACTGACCGCTGCACCAAGTATGCACACTCCGGTCCAGCCCGAATAAGCGTAGATACTGGTAGAAGCAATGGAGCCGGTGGCGCTGCCAATGGAATAGAAGACCATGTAACCGGCAGTAAGCCTGCTGCGGGCTTCCGGGCGCAGATTAAGGATCATGCTCTGGTTGGTGACGTGTACGGCTTGTACGGCCAGGTCAAGAAGGATAATCCCGATGATTAGCGCGAGCAGTGAATGGGGGGTATAACTGATTGGCAGCCATGAGATAAGTAGCAGAGTTAGCGCGACGCCGGTAGTCTTTTGCCCTAACCCCCGATCGGCCAGACGGCCTGCCCGCGCTGCTGCTAACGCTCCGGTAACTCCGGCGAGACCAAACGCTCCAATCGCAGTATGGGACAGAGACAGCGGCGGCGAGCTGAGAGGCAGCACCAGGGAAGTCCACAATATACTGAAGGCGGTAAAAATCAGCAAGCATAACACAGCACGGATTCGCAGAAGCCGTTCTTGTGCGAACAGGGTGAACAGCGAACGGAGAAGCTGCGGGTAGGATAAGGATTCTCTTGCAGGCTCAGTACCCGGCAGTACCCTGAACAATACACCTGCCATGATTAGCGTAAGTCCCGCCGAGACAAGATAGACAGCCCGCCAACCGGCCAGATCGGTTAACACACCGGCGAATGTTCGGGCCAGCAGAATACCAATGACAATTCCGCTGGTCACCACACCCACTGTACGTCCGCGTTCGGCCGGGGCAGCCAGAGTTGCTGCGAATGCAATAAGCGTCTGTGTCACTACCGCAAGCAGTCCGACCGTAGCTATACCTATGAATAACACCATGCTGGTGGGGGCAGTGCCCACAACAACCAAAGCCAGCACGGATACCAGCATCTGTCCGGCAATCAGCCAGCGCCGGCCCAGCAGATCGCCCAGCGGCACCAGCAACAGTAGTCCAATGGCGTAACAAATCTGAGTCACTGTAATCACGATGCCGACGGACGAATGCGTAATCCCGAATTCGCTGGAGATTGCGTCCAGTAAGGGCTGGGCGTAATAAATGTTGGCTACCGCCAGTCCGCAGGTGATGGCAAACAGAAGTGCTACCTTGCGGGACATTGAAGATGCAGGCGTTGGCCCGGATGGTGCGGTAATGGCTTGCGGTTCTTTTATAAAGCTGACCAGAGATAACACTTCCTTCGACATAGGGATATAATAACATACTGATTGGTATGAAATAATTCCTGATTAATATACCGCTAACCAAAATTAATTGTCAAGGAGTAACTGTGTATGTTCACTCTGATTGACAGGAGGATCTGCGGCAAATACAATCGTAATATACCATTCGATATGAAAAGAGGGAGTTCTATGGCCCGGCCGCGTGAATTTGATCAGGATAAGGCGCTAGAGACAGCTATGCATGTATTTTGGGAAAAAGGGTTCGAAGCGGCCTCCTTAAGCGACTTAACCGCAAGAATGGGCATTCAGCGTCCAAGCCTATACTCTGCCTTTGGAGATAAAAAAGGATTATTTGAAGCTGCCTTGCGAAAATATACAAGTTCCCATGCCGCGTATGTCCGGGGCAGTCTGCACAAGCATTCTTCGGTAAAAGAGGCATTCCGTACTTTTTTTGAAGATGTGGTGTCCAAAGAATATGAGAAAAGCCCGAGCACGGGGTGCTTCTGCATCAATTCAATGGTGGAGCTGGCTCCCCATGATGAGAAGTTCGAGATTCTGACCAGGGAACATCAGATGTACCTCTCGGTCATCTTCCAGGAAACGATTGAACGGGGCTTGCGGTCAGGGGAGCTAGATGCCGGGAATAATGCCAAGAATCTGGCGCAGACACTGGTCATTTCGTTAATAGGACTTACGGTGTTCCTGAAGTCCCGTCCTGACAGAGCAGTTATTGATACTTTTGTAAAAGAGATACTTAACTTATTAACCATATCCTAATCAAAAGAGGAAAGGTGATGGCCATCTTCATGGAATCAACTAAAGAGAGGGAGCTCTCCTTCGATATCCGCAGAACCTTTATCTTGGGTGCCTATATGCGGGAGTGGCAGATGCCGGAATACCGGGTCATTCTGAAGAAGCCCGAAACAGGAGCCTATGTTGAGATCTATTATTTTCCTGCAGTGGAGGGGGAAGAGATTGCGAGGTTTGCAACAGTCGGGTTATCCGCGACTCACCGCCCGAATGGGCAAGCTGTGGGTACAGAGTGGGTGATGGCTCTGACCTCTGACTTAGGCGGAGAGTCTATGGACCGGATATTTACCTATCTCAGTGATCTTATCGCCCATCATATAGAGGCTGCCGGTGATTCGCGGATACCTAGGGTTATGGAAGAGAGCCCGCTTGCCCCGGCTAACTGGACAACCACTGCTTTTCTATTGGATGAGCTGAGGGGAGAAAGTGAAGAGCTGGAGGAGCTTCAGGTCGGGAGCGAGAGGGTTGAGATCCTATGGGCGCTGCCAGTCACGGCGCAGGAGGCCGCATTAATCTTAAGTGAAGGCGTGGAAGCGTTCGATTCCTACGTCGAAAATATCGAGCATTCCATTATTGATCCGCGGCGCTAGTCAGACTCCAGTTCGCCGATACGTTCTGCGCCGTATAACTGGTTTAGATGTTCGATATGCGTGATTCCCCAATCATTCATGGCCTGCATAATGCCGGACAAGCTTCGTCCGTATTCCGTGATGGAGTATTCCACCTTCGGCGGGATCTGGTGGTAAATCTCGCGGTGGACAATATTGTGGTATTCCAGCTCACGCAATTGTTGTGTGAGCATTTTCTTGGTGATCTCAGGAATGGCTCGCTGTAATTCGCTGAATCTCATGGTTCCGTTAGAGAAGAGGCGCAGCAGAATGACGGGCTTCCATTTCCCCACAAAGATTTCTAATGCGGACTCGAATTTGCAGTAGGTCATGCCGCTGCCCCCTTGATTCACGTAAGGTATCTTTTAAGTAACTAGGTTTAATAAAAGTGTCTACTTCTCATGTGAAACCCTTCATATTATTATGCAACTAAGGTTTCTGGAGCGCAAGAAGAACCGCCTGTCCGGGTGGAGGGGATGCGGATGGTGTTTGCGTGAACATATGAGAGGGAGTGACACTGAACATGAATATTGTGCTATGGGTCTTACAAATTGTTCTAGGTGCGGGGTTCTTGTATTCGGGCTGGCTGAAGGCATTTCAATTGGAATCGGCCCGGGCGGCCTGGAGCTGGGTGAATGATGTGCCGCAGGGGCTGGTTATGGGGATCGGCATCGCTGAGCTGCTGGGGGTCTTAGGGTTGATTTTACCGATGGCGCTCCGAATCCAGCCGCAGCTCACTCCGCTCGCCGCTATGGGTCTGGCTGCTGCCGCATGTTCCGGCTTGGTCTTCCATCTACTGCGGGGCGAACCGGATGTGTGGATCAACATCATCTTTATAGTGCTGGCGATCATCATTACTGTTGGGCGTTTCCGGCTGTTGCAGGGAGGTTAGGGGTCGTCCCTTGACCCCGCAGTAGCACTATCATTATTTATGATACTAACCTTCTCTTCTAATCATTTTACCTGACCGCTGTAACAGCCTACACTTTGTATGAAGCCACTACAGCGTAAAACAGGAGGATATGA
Organism: Paenibacillus sp. FSL H3-0333; assembly: GCF_038002805.1. NCBI lineage: Bacteria > Bacillati > Bacillota > Bacilli > Caryophanales > Paenibacillaceae > Paenibacillus > Paenibacillus sp. FSL H3-0333. The sequence goes on from NZ_JBBODG010000001.1 coordinate 699,341, forward strand.
AGATGAAGGCAATTACACTTGGACCGCAGGGTCTGCAATATAAGGATCATCCGGACAAGCGTCCTGAACAGGGGCAGGTCAAGGTAAGGCTAAAGACAGCCGGACTCAACCACAGGGATTTGTTCATCATCGCGGCTGCCGCTTCTGCTACAGAAGGTGCGTCTGGTCCGATTCATCCTTGCGTGCTTGGTTCAGACGGGGCTGGCGTAATTGCAGAGACGGGTGAAGGGGTAACCGGCCTGTTTCAAGGGATGGAAGTTATCATTAATCCGTGTCTGGGCTGGGATCGGGCGGATGAGGTGCCTGTGGTTCCTGACATATTAGGGTACCCTGCAGACGGGACTTTTGCGGAATATGTCATTGTGCCAGAGCAGAATGTTGTGCCTAAGCCAGCGTATCTGTCCTGGGAAGAGGCGGGTGTGTTACCCTTAGCGGCACTCACTGCGTACCGGGCGTTATTTACCAGAGGGGACCTGAAGCAGGGCGAGCATGTGCTGATTCCTGGCATTGGCGGCGGAGTGGCTACGTTTGCCGCTCTTATGGCGGCAGCGGCTGGGGCGCAGGTTACAGTCACGTCCAGAAGTGAAGCGAAGCGTGCGCAAGCTCTGCAATTACCGGTTACACGGGTGATAGACAGCAACAGCCGTTGGCGGGAGGAGCTTCAGCATCAGCCTGTAGACCTGATCCTTGATAGTGTAGGGCCGGCGACATTCGGGCAATACTTCGAGGTCATTAAGCCTAACGGGAGAATCGTCATGTTCGGCGCAAGCTCAGGCGATGATCTCACCATTCCGGCAAGAGCGATATTCTTCCCGCAGCTTCAGTTGCTTGGAACGTCTATGGGCAGCCATGAAGAATTCACCGCTATGCTTGAGTTCATGGAGCAGCATCAGATACACCCTATCCTGGATAGCGTGTATTCCTTAGCTGAGACTCCGCTTGCCCTTCAGCGGATGGAGCGCGCGGAACAGCTGGGGAACATTGCCCTGAGAATAGGCTAAGGGTAAAGAGACAGGACTTAGAGACGCTACTGATTCGGCCCGATAGCCTTGCGCCAGCTCGATGTGATCGGTTTTTCGTCTACAATAAAAACGCTACTGACATAACGTTGTCAGTAGCGTTTTTTTATCATTGGACATGTAAACATTCAAGAAAGGATGAACACTTATGAATTTCGCTTCGATACGTATCATTACTGACGACATTGAGGGTCTGGTTGAATTCTATGAACAAGTGACGGGGGTGACAGCGGAACGGCCCGCTCCTGTATTTGCCGAATTCGTAATGCCTTCATGTACACTTGCCATCGGCCACTCCAAGACAGCGCAGCTATTCGGTACTGACTCTGTAGTGGCGGCCAGTAACCGAACGGTCATTCTGGAGTTCCGCGTTGACGATGTTGAAGCGGAGTATGCACGCTTGAAGCCAACTGTTGAGGATTGGGTACAGGAGCCAACCACGATGCCGTGGGGGAACCGTTCGATGCTGTTCCGAGATCCCGACGGCAACCTGGTGAATCTCTATCAGCCGGTGACGGAGGATGCGGTTAAACGGTTTGAGGGCAGGTAACGAAAGAAAAAGCTGAAGGTCCCGACGGGTAGCCTCCAGCTTTTTTGTGCATAAAGCCATGTCTAGTCCCCGTAACTCTTCAGCCAAGATTTCAGTGATCGGCTCATAATCTCATATTCGCTCTGTGCATCATCGGGATGCATCCTACGGCAATGAGGATAACACCAAGAAATCCTGTCACATAAATCACATCCTATGTCGGTTCATTCATATTTACTACGGGAAAATATTCGTTCAGGTTTCTTTTATAGAAATTCCTTACAATATAGGTATTGACTTGACGTGCACGTAAACTTGTAGGATAGAGCCATGAAGTACTTCATAGCCACAGGAAAGGAGAATTCATGATTACCACTCAGCTGAGTAAAATCGGAGAGGTATCGGCCCGGTACGGCATCTCCAGCCGGACGCTTAGATACTACGAGGAGATCGGGCTGATCGCCAGCATCAGGGAACCTAATAGCGCAAAACGCCTGTACAGCCAAGAGATGCTCAGGAGGCTCGAACTGATTCTGCTGCTGAAGCAGTTAAGCTTCTCCGTAAAAGACATTACAGCGGTTCTATTAGCCTCTGAACTGTCAACGGCGGTCGGTGTATTCTGCAACAAACTGGGAGAGGTTCAGCGGGAGATCAGCAATATGCTGGTATTGAGGGAGCTGCTCGAACGGTATGTGGAATTATTGCAGACACAAGGGGTTGCCAAGGGCAATGCCATCGTTCTGTTATTGGAGCAGTCGAAGAAGATTAATCTGGACGTTGCTGCCATGTTCCGTGAAGAAGAATTGAATATAAGAACGGAGGAATCAGGAAGAATGGAACATCAATTAGTGAAGCTGGAGGATCATCAGGTCCGGTTTATTGAATTGAAGCCGATGAAGGTGGCGTACTATCAGACTACTGCAGGGAATCAGCCGGAGGATGAGGCGTGGAATGTGCTGTATGCATGGGTGAAGGACAAAGGGTTAGACCAGGTTCCGGCCACCCGGTATTTCGGTTTCAATCAGCCTGGCGCGCAGAATGAGCATGGTTATGAAATGTGGGCTACGGTCTCTGGGGACACCGAACCCTCGGGAAAGGTACGGATCAAGCAGACGGGTGGCGGCCTCTATGCGGTCTCCAGCCTATACGGACTCGATATTCCTGAAGCCTGGAACCGCTTAAATGAATGGGTGCAGAGCAGTAAATATCAGCCGGGCCCGGCTCAATGGTTGGAGGAGCACTTCCTGTTCAACGGGGATATGTTTGTTAACGAAGCGTTCCAGCTCGATCTTTATTACCCCGTAGCCATCCAAGCGAAGGGTTAATCTAGACATGTGCTAAGGCCATCCTGCGAAGGATGGTCTTTACCCTTTTGAAGGGAAAACGCGGCAGCTTACAGAAATAGTATATTAGACAAGAAAATCAATCCAATGAAAGGATAGAGCCATGAGTAACTTCATCCAGAAGCATTGGACGGAGGAGCGTGAGCTGCCGGGGATCAATTGTATTGCTTGGGCAGATGGGGAATGAGGGCTTCATTGCCTGCACCGATGCGGGCGCCGCAAGTAGAATCAAGAAATGCCTTTGCCAGTATTCTAGAATGAACATAGAGCGGTTGGAACGAGGGGGTGAGCGGACGGTGTACGAGTGGCACAGGCAGATCCAGACCATTGTCGATGATATGGACCAAAGTATTAAGCAGCATAACAGTGAGGCCATAACGCTGCAATCTCTTGCTGACAAGCTGGGGTATTCGGAGTTTCATACGACGAGAAAGTTCAAAGAGATATCCGGGATGCAGCTTAGGGATTACCTTCGCCACCGGAAGCTGGCTTTTGCACTGAAGGAGGTGCGGGATAGCGGAAAAAGCATTCTGGATATTGCGCTCGACTATGGATTCTCCTCCCATGAAGCCTTTACGCGCGCGTTCAAGGTGACCTATGGTGTGGCCCCAAGCGAGTACCGGAGACACCCGTATCCTGTTGTCCTTCGTACCAAAATCAACCCGTTTGACCGCTACTTTTTCGGACTAGGAGAGGTTGGCATGATCAAATCTACAGAAGAGGTTAAGATTTATTTCGTAACCATTCCGGCGCACAAATTCCTGCACATTAAGAATTACGAGAGCAACGGGTACTGGGATTTCTGGCAGAAGCAGAGCCTGATTCCAGGGCAGGACTGCGAGACCATCAGCGGCTTGCTGGATAGTATCAAGGGGAAGCTGGATGATGACGGCGGAAGCGATACGAACAGCGGCAACGGCCAGATTATGGCCTATATGAATGACCCGGACGGCAGGCTCTGCGATTGGGGATTTCCGCGTACAGAGTGCTATGGGGTACGTCTCCCCTATGATTATGAAGGCGAAGTCCCTGCGCAGATGCTGATGGCGGATGTCCCCGAGGCCGAGTATATCGTATTCGAGCACGGGCCATTCGATTATGAGCAGGAGAACCGCAGTGTTGAGGAACGGATGGAGCAGGCGATGGCCACTTTTGACTATACAGGCACTGGCTACTGCTTCGATCCCAGCCCCGGCCGGATCATCTACTTCTATTTCAACCCGGATCGGTACTTCAAGTATGTCCGGCCTGTTCAGAAGTCATAATTGCTGCCAAGCGCCTGCTGCTCTCATAGGGTGGGTGCTTTACTGATTTCCATAGAAGAAGAGTAATGTAACTCTATGCATGACATACAGCACTGAGGACATCCATAATTTGTGATTAACTTGTAAGAGTTGATGATGAAAGGGTGATATTCCTTATGTATGTAAAAAATTCCAATACATATGGCGGCGTAGCGGCTCAGGCGCGAATAAGGTATACTCGTCCTCTGCTGCTTGCCCTAATGGCGATACTACTGATCAGCAGCCTGACAGCCTGCAGCGGCAACTCTTCTGCGGGCGAAACAGCAAGTCCGTCTGCACAATCAGCCAGTCCATCGGCACCTCCTGCCCGATTGGCCCAGGCAACCCCTGGAGCAACCCCGCTAACGACCAAAGCGACCGGCCAGATTTATCTGTATGGCGAATCCCATGGCGTTGCCAAGATTATGGACAAGGAATATGAAGCTTGGTCTGATTATTACCACAACAAGGGCATGAGACACCTATTCGTGGAGCAGTCCTATTACGCTGCCGAATACTTGAACCTGTGGATGCAGTCGGACAATGATGACATTTTGGAGGAGCTTTATCAGGATTGGGAAGGGACTCAGGGTCACATTCCCTATACGAAGACTTTTTTTCGAAAAATAAAAAGCGGATGTCCTGATACTATTTTCCACGGAACAGATATTGGGCATGGACCTGATACTACCGGCGAGCGGTTCTTGTCTTATCTTAAGGCCAACGATTTGACCGGATCGGAGATGTACACCTTAACAACCGAAGCGATTCAGCAGGGCCAGAGGTATTACAGGAGTTACGATAATGTATACCGGGAAAATAAGATGACGGAGAATTTCATCCGAGAATTTGAAAAGCTGGGCATCGAGAGCATCATGGGCATTTACGGGGCAGCGCATACCGGAGTCAATGAAATGGAACTTATTACCCAATCGGTCCCTTGCATGGCGAATCAATTACATAAGTATTATGGCGGCAACCTGCATACGGAGGACATAAGCTGGATGGTTAAGGATATTGAACCGGTCAGAGTGGATGAAACCACCATGCAGGGCAAAAAGTATACGGCATCGTATTTTGGGAAGCAGGATTTGAACGGGTTCAAGGATTACGCCTCCCGGGAGTTTTGGCGACTGGAGGGAGCTTATGAAGATGTCAATAAGCTGCCACCGACGGGTAATGTTCTTCCCTATGATGAATATCCGATGTTGATCGAAGAAGGACAGGTATTTGCCATCAGCCTTACTAAAACAGACGGTTCGGTGGAAAGAGAGTACTATGTGTCTAACGGTAAGCAGTGGGAGGGAAGGGATGCGACGTGGAAACTTAAGATAACGGAATGACTTGCTGTATGTAAGCAAACCTGCGGAAATGGTATATTGGTGTAGGAGTTTCCATTTCTTAAGCGGATGGGCAGGTGTATCATTTGGACATGAATAATGGAAAAGGAAAAACTCATGTTGTGGAATTTATGACTTGGGCGGAGGCAAACGGCTGGGAGATAAGGAGAAAGTCCGGTGCTCAGCTGCATTTGAATAGCGGCATTACTTCCAGATATAAAGGACTGCCCGATGAGTATTTAGAATTTCTAAAGGTAGTTGAAACCTGCGTTGCACCGGATGAGCAAACCTGGTTTATTTGTGAGGCTGAGTTCAATCATAGCGCGGAAACCGAATTCCGGTGGAATGAATTTGAAATGCTTAGCGTGGAGGCAGCAGCGGGTGATCCAGCTTGGCAGTCCGAGATCACGGCCTGGTGGGATCATCACTTGCCGATCGTAATGTCTGTGGAGGATGGATATTCCTTCTATGCCATCGACTTAACAACGGATAGCGGGACTATTGTCCGTGGAGTTGAGCCTGAATTTGAAGAGGTTGAGAAAGTAGCAGATTCGTTTGAGGAATTCCTGGCCTGGCTGATGTCGAATTCGAATAGATAGATTCTAAGATGCAAGAAGATCAGAACCTGGGGGGATAGGTTCTGATCTTTTTTATTGATTAGGAGATTATGATTTTCGTCCGATGTGGATAAGTTGTGCATAAAGTTGGGGGTAAGTGTCTTGGAGCATCGGCAGGATGACTATATTCTGGTTCAGTAATAGGAATGACTTCGCTGATTTCACCGAACAGCCGGATTTGGTCGAAAAACCGACCACAATGGGGATGCCGCAGGCATTTTATGCTTGGATAGAGCTAGAGAGTTGTTTCATTCCTGCTCCCGGTCTCTGTCATCTATCTCTGCCCCACCATCTCCAAAAACCTGGACATTGCACTGGAAAGCACGGAGTTGCGGCGGTATATCAACCATACCTCTAGCTTCCGGTATTCTTCGGGCAGGCGGTGGGAGATAATTCGTCCGGCTTCTTCTGCCTTGCGGATCGAGGACTTCGGCAGCAGGGATACGCCGAGTCCGGCAGATACTCCGTTCAGAATCATTTCAAGCGTGCCGAATTCCCGGATCTGATACGAGTGCATCCCGCTCTCTCGCAGGAAGCGCTCCGCTTTGACCCGGTGCGTGCAGCCAACGTCGAAGAACAGCATGGGCTTGTGCAGCAGTTCTTGGAGTTCGCTCTCCCCCGGTTCAGCAATGAGCACCAGTTCCTCCTCGTAAGCCGCAACATGCCCGATATCCGGCTGGTCAACCGGTCCATAGACGAAGGCACCATCTAATTTATGATCAAGCACTTTGTGGAGAAGGTCATGCGTTTCACCCGTGATGAGCGACAGATGGACATCGGGGTAGCGGGAATGGTAGTCAGCGATCATGGATGTGAGATGAATGACCGCTGTCGTCTCAATAGAGCCGATCCGCAGCGGGCCGGCCGGGTGCTCTGAGTATTGTGTTGATTGTACAGCCTCGTCCATTAGCATTAGTATGGCATTCGCGTATTCCAGCAGGTTCTCACCCGCAGGCGTTAACTTCATTCCCCTGTTGGACCGGTGGAACAGCGGGACCTTCAGCTCGGCCTCCAGGAACTGAATCCGGCTGGTCACATTGGACTGAACATAGTTCAAGGCTTGCGCAGCCTTCGTAATCGTACCCTCACGGGCAACAGCCTGAAAAATCCTCAAATCTCCACTTTCCATTGCGGTGTCACCTTCTGTATATCATAATCTATGGTAGTACCTTCCGATGCTGATCATTGTACTGAATTCCATCCTTGATGACAAATTAAAAAGGGAAGCCGGGAGCTAGAGCCTGATGGCCGAAAGGAGACCTATATGGCATATGATCGGATCGATTGGCATTCCGGGGGAGATTATCCCGCGGATCTGCCGGAAGAGAATGGCGGGATTCATATCGGCATGTTTCTAGCCTGGGCCTTAGGCCGCGGTATGGCGGGGGAAATTCACCTTGAGGAGTCGGCGGAGGCGCTGAAGCGGCTGAAACGCCGTGAGCTCACGGGGCTGGATTACCTGCTGGAGTACTGTGACGGGAAGTTCTGGGATGAGGATCTGGACGAGCGCGGCAATGCCTTCGCCACTGATTATTACGACGGTCAATCGGCGTTCGCCGCACAGTATGGAAGCTATCTTAATGATTATTGTGAAGTCTTCAACCGCCAGGCGGCTGAACAAGGCCGCGAATACCCCAGCATCTATCATGTGGAGAACACCTGGGAGAATTATGACCGCCTGCAGCCCTTGCTGGACGAACGTTATGCCCAGTGGGAGGTCTGGTCAGAAGGTCTGTCCAACCGTAAGCTCGATCCCAAAGCTCAATTCCTTCAGGCCTGTCAGCAGATCGGACAGCAGTTCCTCCAGGCAGAGGGCTTCAGATCCAATAAGACGGGTACGGTATGGAAAAAAACAGCGGCCGACAAAGATACCGTATTCGAGCTCTCTTTCCAGCCGCAGTCTTACAACACCCGCACTGATGTGCGGATGACGGTGAACCTGCGGATTGCCAGTAAGTCCCTCAAAAAATGGCTTGCCGGACAAACCGGCAGAGGGGACGATACCGTTCTGTTCGGCTCGCTGCGCAGGCCGCAGAAATCGTCAAGCGCTATCGTCTGGCAGGTCGCCGGCTCACAGCTGGATTCCTCTCTGCCAGAGATCGGTCAGATGATCGGGGAACGAGTTCTGCCGCTGTTCGCGCTGTTTGCAGACCGTCCCCGTGCACTCGAGCAGATTGCCGCCTGCGGAGCAGGATTCCCCGGCATTTGCGATGCTGAATCCAGTCCGCTGGCCTATTTGCTGTGTTTCGGCACACAAGAGCAGGCGCAGCGCTTCTTCACGAATTACTTCAACAGCCGGCCGTCGTCTTGGCGCCGGAATATTCATCAGACCTACAAGCGGCTGCAGGAGGGAGAATCCTGGGACTATTCCGCTTATGTCCGTGAGAATGATGTCAAGCTGGCGTTCAAGAACGGCCTGGTTATCCCTTGATGCTATAGACAGGCCGCAGGGATGCTACCACACCCCGAAGCCCGGATCATACTCCCGGACGGCCGAATAAATCGCCTCCACTATACGGGGAAGGTCTTCTTCCGGGTAGCCATAGTCCTCGGGCATGGTCTGCGGGTGATAGATAGCGGATACGCTGCCCGGATGAAGCTCGATCCCTTGAAGTGCCATCTCGAACCGGAAAGAATCCTTGAACGCCGTCCCGTCATGGACCAGATAAAAGTACAGATTGTGTATATCCTGTTCTTCAATGATGAGCACACCTTGTTCGTTCAGCTTCATAAGTTAACCTCCTGGTCGAATAGTGTTACATTTGTTATATCGGATCTGTTTTGAGAGAAGCGCGGTAGGACCGGGGCGTTGCCGATTCGTATTTCTTGAAGATCTTAATGAAATAGCCGGCATCGCAGAAATTCAAGTGATTGCTGATCTCGTTGACTGACCAATCCGTTGTTGCCAACAGCTCCTTCGCCCACCCGATCTTCATGCGCGCGACATATAGCGAGAAATGCTCGCCCATCTCCCTGGTGAACAAGCGGCTGAAGTAGCTAGGGCTGATATGGCAGAGCTGCGCCAGCGATTTCAGCGAGAAATTCTCCTGCCGGTGGCTTAGCATGTAGTCCAAAGCGGGCTGCAGCGTAGGACTTATGCATTCCGTCTTGTATGCGCTTCCCGAAGAGGCCGGAGTCTTGGGAGCCGAGGGCGGCTCTACAGGCAGAGGCGGCATTTCAAGCTGGAGCTTAGACTCCTGCAGGTTCAAGGCCTCATGCTGCCGGCTTCGCTCCAGCAGCTCATGCTTCAGGATCGATTCCTTGACCACATAGTTGCACAAATGATAGAGCATATCGGCGGTGGCCACAACCTCCTCATACGTCATGACGGGCAGCAGTTCGTACTTGCGGGCCCGATCCTCCGTCATAGCGTCCTGCTGCGGACGGGACACAATCTGCTCCAGATTCGGGCCGCTTCCCTCCGCCAGCCGGATCTGTCCGGCCATCAGCGCACCGATGTACTGATTATCGACAATGATAGGGATAGCAATGTCGAGAATATCGAAGTGGCAGCGGTAGATATAGGGCCGGCTCAGCCGCACGGCCTCCAGGCCTCCGCGCGCGTCACATTTTTGACAATAGGCTGAGAATTCTTTGTCGCTGCGCACGGTCTGGCAGAAGGCTTGGCAGCGGCTATGTGCTGTAACCGGCACGCCTTTATAATCGACCATAATGATGGCCATGCGCGTCACTAGGGACAACGATTCCTGAAGCTTGCCCCATTCATCCATATCAATGATATATTTCAAATCGAATTTGGATTGCATTCGGCTCACCCTTTCCATCTACAGTCACAAGTGGGAACAAGATAATTATAATTCAGATGCAGGGCAACATAATAATACTATTTTGCAGCATATTAATTCGTTTGCTTTGTCCCATGCGCCCCTCCATCCACTTGTCTATAATGGGGACATACGACTCGAGGAGGAATGAAAGAATGAGAAGAACCTTTATCAGCCCGGCTAAATACACACAAGGTGAGGATGAGCTGCTTCAATTGGGATACTTCGTCAGTACTTTCGGCACATCGGCTCTGCTGATTGCGCACCCGGATGATGTGAAGCGTGTGCAGGCCAAGCTCGATGCCACCAGCAATCAATTCGGTATTACCCTCGTGAAGGGGGATTTCCAGGGCGAATGCTCCCGGCAGGAGATTTCCAGACTACAGGAGCTGGCCCGTGAGCACAAGTGTGCTTGTACAATCGGTCTTGGCGGAGGCAAAGCGATCGACACGGCCAAATGTGTGGCAGAAGGAGAGGCGCTGATTATCGTTCCTACCATTGCGGCCACCGATGCACCCACCAGCCATTCCGCTGTGATTTACACTTCTGAAGGCGCTTTCGAGGATTATGCTTACTTCAAAGCCAGCCCTTCGGTGGTCCTGATTGATACGACTGTTATTGCGCAGGCTCCTACCCGCTTCCTGGTATCCGGGATGGGCGATGCCCTCTCCACCTACTTCGAGGCCAGAGCTACTGCGGCATCCTATTCCAATGTCAATGCGGGGCTTCCTTGCGGAGTGCATGCAGGCGTGATTACGGAGGCCAAAGGCACCAAAGCCGCGCTGGCCCTTGCCCGCTTATGCTACGATACACTGCTGGAGGATGGCGTCAAGGCCAAGCTGGCTTGTGATCAGAACGTGGTGACACCGGCGCTGGAGAATATTATCGAAACGAACATCCTGCTGTCGGGACTTGGCTTCGAGAGCAGCGGTCTGGCTGCCGCACATGCCATCCATAACGGCCTGACGGCGCTTGAAGGCACCCATCATTATTACCATGGCGAGAAGGTGGCCTTCAGCACGATTGCACAGCTCGTTCTGGAGAATGCGCAGCAGGCAGAGATCGATCAGGTGTTGTCCTTCTGCCACTCCGTGGGCCTTCCCGTATGCCTGGCCGATATTGGTGTCGCTTCCATCTCCCATGAGGAGCTGCTGGAAGTGGCCCGCAAGGCGTGTATCCCGGAAGAGTCGATTCATTCGATGCCGTTCCCGGTTACCGCTGAAGCGGTTGCCGCTGCCATTACTGTCGCTGACAAGCTGGGCGAAGCCTTCAAGAAGAGTAAGGAGCAGCGCGTATGAAAAAGATAATCAACGATCCGGCCAATCTCGTTCGTGAGATGTGCAGTGGACTGGTGATGGCTCATCCGCAGCTGACATTCGACAGCAAATACAAAATTGTCTCCAGGTCTGCGCCGAATCCTGACAAGGTAACGCTGATCAGCGGCGGGGGCAGCGGCCATGAGCCGGCGCATGCCGGGCTGGTCGGACCGGGAATGCTGGATGCCGCAGTCTGCGGGGATGTCTTCGCCTCCCCGTCACAGATTCAGGTCTATCAGGCGATCCGCAACCATACCGGCCATAAGGGCGCTCTGCTGATCATCAAGAATTACAGCGGCGATATGATGAACTTCCAGAATGCGGCTTATCTGGCGGCTGAGGACGGCCTTGCTGTGGACTATGTGAAGGTTGATGATGATATTGCAGTAGAAGACAGCCTGTATACGGTGGGACGCCGAGGGGTTGCTGGCACGATTCTGGTGCATAAGGTTGCCGGGGCGGCTGCTGAGGCCGGACTGCCGCTGGCGGAGGTGAAGCAGGCCGCGCAGCATGCGGCAGAGCATGTGCGCAGTCTTGGTTTTGCTTTTACCTCCTGTACCGTTCCTGCCAAGGGTACGCCTACCTTCCAGCTTCAGGAGGATGAGATGGAGTATGGGGTCGGCATTCATGGTGAACCGGGCATCCGCAGAGAAAAGCTGCTGACCGCCGATGAGCTGGCGGAACGTATGATCTCTGCCCTGCTGGCCAGTCTGAACCTGGATCAGCGGGACGGCGGAGAGGTGGTGGTGCTGGTCAACGGCTTCGGCGCAACGCCTCTGCAGGAGCTGTACCTGCTCAATCACTCCGTGATCCGTAGTCTGGGAGAACGGGGGATCATCATCCGCCAATCTCTTGTAGGCAACTATATGACCAGCATAGATATGGCCGGCGCTTCCATCAGCCTGATGAAGCTGGATGATGAGCTGCGCAGATGGCTTGCTGAGCCTTGCGATACTCCGGCGCTCCGGTTAACGGGTGAGCTTGCGCCGGTGCAATACGTCAGCCCACTTCCACAGCAGGAGGCTCAGGCTGAGGTGAGCCTGACGGCCGAGACCGATCCGGGCTTCGCTGTCCTCCGTGACGAACGGCTGCGGCTTACGAACATCATCTATCTGGTGGATAAGATGAGCGAGATTATTATCGCGAATGAGGCTCCCTTCTGTGAGCTGGATGCTCATGCGGGTGATGGAGACTTCGGGATGAGTGTCGCCAAGGGCTTCAAGCAATTGAAGCGGGAATGGAAGGAGCTTGTGCAGCATCACTCTACGGATATCGGAAGCTTCCTTCAGGCCTGCTCTCTGATCATTATGGAGCATTGCGGCGGAGCTTCCGGTCCAATCTGGGGCTCAGCCTTCCGCTCAGCAGGCAAATATGCCATAGGCCGGACCTCGCTGAATACGCTGGAGATGGCCGGGATGCTGGACGCGGCAGCTCAGGGCATCCAGGCTACTGGTGAACGCTCCTTCGGTCGCGGGGCAGTCGTGGGTGACAAGACGCTGATCGATGCGCTGATTCCTTGTGCCGAAGCCTGGAAGAGCAGCGCGCAGCAGCAGCTGTCCTTGAAGGAGGCCTTCGCCAGGGGGGCTGAAGCCGCTGTCACGGGGGCGGAGCGTACGAAATCCATCGTTGCGCGGATGGGCCGGGCCGGGACAGTAGGTGAGCGCAGCATCGGCCACCCGGATGCGGGCGCATTTGCCCTGGGGGTTATTTTCACAGAGCTGTCTAACGCTGTCCAATAGACCTTCCATGGCCATAAGCCCGCCTGCCACTTCACCGTGGCGGCGGGCTTATTCTTGTCTAATAAACGAGGAGCCTGGAACATATGCAGGGTGTGATATGATGGAAGACAATCGGCCAGGCCATTATGTGACATTCTTTGAATATGCAGGAGGGATCATCATGGAATTAGAGAAGCAGGCTGATCAGCTTGAGCGGATCAGGACGAAGCTGGAGCAGGCCCTGCGCAAGGATGCGGAGTTCGCGGAATTTGGGGCTTCATCGCATCGATATAAGCTGAAAGAGAAGCTTATATCGATGCGAGCTGGCGGACTGGGAGGCACAATATGGGATCAGGCTTCCTGAACCGTTCGCCCGGTTCTTGACAGAGATCGGGAACGGCGGGGCCGGACCGTATTACGGGATCTATCCGCTTGCACAGGCCACCTCCTATACCGAGCTTCCGGCACTCCAGGGCCGGGCGGCGCTTCATCCCGGAATGACCGCAGAGGAATGGAATCTATTGACGGAGCCTCTGACGGGGGAGCGGGACATCTCGGATGAAGAGTACGAGGAAGCGAGAAACAAGGCGCTTGGCGGAATGCTGTGTATCGGCACCCAGGGCTGCGAATATGAGATGTATCTCGTGCTGGAAGGGGAGCACCGGGGGAGGATTGTGTATACCTCGGAATTTTTCCCTGACCGCCCGTTCTTCTTCGTCTATGAAGATAACTTCCTGGACTGGTACGAGCGCTGGCTGGATGAGATTATTCTGGATTATGACAACGCATGGTTTGGCAGCCGGCTGCCGGGTGACGAGAATACGCTTATTCAGCTGTATCGGAACACTCCTGACGGGAAGCTGCAGGCCAAGGCGCTGGAGGCCATGTTCAAGTTCAAGCGAATCGCCCCGTCGACCCTGGAATTCCTGAAGCATGTGACGGAGCATAGCCCCCGGGATTCCAAAACAGCCATCTCGCTACTCTGCAAAACGTCCTTTGCGGCGGGCAGGCCCTATCTGCAGAAGCTGCTGCAGTCGGATGACGCTGAGGGAGCGCTCCGCGCCTTAACAATTCTGCATACTTACGGCAAGAATGAGGACCGGACCGAATTCATTCCGCTGATCCGGCAGAGGCTTGAGAGGCTTGAAGGGATTAATGATGCGGAAACTCTGCGTTATGCCGGTTATATTCTAAAAGACTGCGATGCTATGGACTTCCGCGACTTTGCACCCTTCCTGTGCCATGCCAGCCTGGCTATGCAGACGACTGCGGTCTATGCCGTGAGAGATTGCCGAAACAAGCAGGAGAACTGGGAGATCATTGAACAAATGTTCCGCACTGGAGGAACAGAGGTGTTGCGCAGCTCCATTTCACATTGGGACGTTATTCCACATGAGAAGCTGCTGCCTTACTATAAGGCGATATGGCCCGAATACAAAGGAAATCCTAATTTCAGGGAGAAATTCACCGCTTGCTTGCGGGAGCTGCACCTGCCGGATGATTATTTGGGCTGAGCGGATGTTCCCCGCTAAAATCTGTCTTTGTAAGGGCCTCTGTGATCAGCAAATAGCAGGATAAACACTCTTGGAGGGTATACGTATGCTTCTTTCAGAAATTTTGCCTCATGTGGCCCGGTTACAGCCAGATTACTATGCTACAAAGTACAGAAATGAGTATCTGACCTATCAACAATTACTGCATCAGGTGAGCTGTGTGGCGGGAGGTCTGAAGGACTTGGGAATAGGACCCGGTGAACGGGTGGCGCTTGCAGGTGATCCTTGCCCATATCTTGTGATTGCAGAATGTGCCGTAATGGCTATAGGTGCTATTCCAGTTACGGTTTTTCCAGGTTTGGCCCCTGCAGAGATGAATCAGATCCTTGAAGATGCTGCCCCAACGGCTATCGTGTATGATGCGGAGCATCCGAGAATTGCCTCTTCTCTTTTGGCGTCCAATATAGCTTTTGCCATCACGTTCAAGCCGGTCAACGGCGGCCTGTCCTTAGAAGATTTAATTGCGACCTCCTCTCCGCTAAAAGAATGGCACACAACAGAGCCGGATGATGTCGCTCTTATTATATATACCGGGGGCACAACGGGACGCTCCAAGGGAGTGATGCACTCTCATCGTGCGATCCGCCAATGGGCCTTCATGAATCCAGCAAGAGTCGGAGGTCACAATCCGGCCAAAAAATCGCTTGTTCCCAATCAAGCCCATCTTACCGGACAATTTATACTTTGGACAACTCTTTATGAAGGGGGCTGTCTCATTTATCCGGACTCCTATCCGCTGCAGGCTAACGAGGTCATAGACATTATTGAGCGTGAGCAAATCAGATTTCTGGGAACAGTCGGACTTCTATTTAGGGATATTACCGCCTTGGCAGGCGCCCGTTCCAGAGAAGTTGGAACTGTTGCAGGCATATCCTGCGGAGGTGCTCCGATCAGTGAGAAGACCTTGTATCAAGCTCTTGAGGTCTTTCCTAACGCACAGTTATCCGAGGTGTATTCACAGACAGAGAGCGGCCAATTTATCAGCTTTTTATCTGTACAAGAGTGCCTTGCAGAGGGGAAGCTACATCGGCTGCAATCGGTCGGAAATCCATCCCATATGGAGCGCTGGGGCCAGAAGCCTTTTGAGGTGCGTATAGTCAATGACTCAGGGCAAGATGTAGAGCAAGGAGACATTGGCGAAATCATATGCCGAAGTGAACAAATCATGCTTGGTTACTGGAACAATCCGGAAGAGACGGACAAAACCATCCGAAATGGATGGCTCCATACGGGGGATCTCGGTAGACTGGACGAAGACGGTTATTTATACATTGCGGACCGGAAGAAAGACATGATTATAGTAGGGGCTTCTAATGTCTACTGTGCTGAAGTGGAGCAGGCAATAAGCGTACATCCTTCTATTCTTGAGGCTGCTGTTATAGGAACGCCCTTGCCGGATGAAGGTGAAGAAGTCACAGCGGTAGTTGTACTTAAGGATGAGCAGACACTCGCTCTAGAGGATTTGCAACAATTCTGCGGTCAATCGATAGCCGAATATAAGTTGCCTACCCGCTTAGTGATTACTCAGTCACTTGCCAGAACATCCGTAGGCAAAATAGATAAGAAGGCGATAAAAGAAACTATGTACTAGAGGGGGATCTCCATGAGACTTCGAGATAAAGTCGTTCTCGTCACAGGCGTTACGGGCACGGCAGGAGATAAAATTTCCAGAAGGTGTATTAGCGAGGGAGCCGAGGTCAAGGGACTTATCCGAAATAGGGACCAGAGCGCGCTATGTGAAGAGCTCGGCGTTACACCCGTCATCGGAGACTTGACAGATAGAGCTTTTATTGTGGAAGCGCTTCGGAATGTGGATATTATTATTCACGCTGCGGCGTATCTGGGGGAGGACCGGGCGATTGCCGAGGCGTCCAATATTCAGGGGGTTCAGAGTCTGGTTGACGGTGCTGTATCTGCCGGAGTGGAGCGCTTCGTGCATATTTCTACAGTATCGGTCTATGGTCATTTTGATGGAGAGGTGGAGCTGGATGAGGCTAGCAGTCTTGCCTTCGGCCACGGAGAGGTATACATTTCAACCAAATGTGAATCGGAACGGATTGTACAAGCTGCAAGGGCTAACGGTTTGACAAGTGTGATCCTGCGTCCTGGAGTGATTTGCTCCGAATCCAACTCGCACTGGGGCGACCGACTGATCACTAAGCTTGCTGATTCCGGGGAAGTGGACTGGATTCATCCGGAGGACTTAACGCCTTGGGTGCACGCGGACAACCTGGCTGAGATGTGTGTACTGGCAGCGACGCAGCCTGCGGCTGGGAACCAGTGCTATAACGCAATTGACGGAAATTATCCGGAAAAAGATTTTACGATGCGTATTGGGCTTGCCCTGAACAAGAAGTTCGTTATACCGGGCGGAGACCCTATAAGAACGGCGTATAGCTGCGACAAAATAAAAAACGAGCTCGGCTACAGTCCGGTCAAAACGTTCGAGGAGACCGTTGTCCGGCTGGAGCAGCAAGCTAGGGGAGAGCTAAATGTATAAAAAACCGACGGCCATGCGTTCCGTTCTAGATCCAAAGTATTTGGAATATTGCCTTAGTCCTCTGTACGACATTGGAGATTGGCGAGATTGCTTGTTCTGGTTACGCGGCTTGAACGATACTTACAGAATCCGTACCAGCAGAGGCACTTATATTCTTCGGATCTACCGCCAATCGATAGCTGAAAGTGATGTTGTCTATGAATTGTCTCTCCTGACACAGCTGGAACACCAATTAAGCGCAGTAAATACAAAGGTTTCCGTTCCCCTCCCTCAAAAGAACAGCAGCTTATATACGGTCATCGATGCGCCGGAGGGCCCGAGAGTTGCCGTGATTTACAGCTATCTGACAGGCACTGAGAACGTGCTGCATGATGAGGAATCATGTGCTTCCTTCGGAAAATCCGCTGCTGAATTGCATGCTGCCATGGACAGGGTCTCCTTAGATTTGCCTAGACCGGATCTGGATACCCGCGCTCTGATCTCCCGGCCGCTGGACAGTATTGTGGATTATCTAGGTGAGGGACACCGCTCTGCTGCGTACCTGCGCGAGTTCGCCGGTGCATTAACGGAACGGATCAATGCTGCTAGTCCGGGCCTGGACTGGGGCATCTGCCACGGAGATTTGCACGGGAATAACAATGCCTTCCAGGAGGGCGATGCGTTCACGCATTATGATTTTGAATGGGCGGCACAAGGCTGGCGCGCCTACGACTTGGCCCAGGTCCGGCATAGAAAACGCCTGCCTCAGGAGAAGAAGGAACCGCTGTGGCAGGCGTTAATGTCGGGCTACCGCTCGGTCAGAGACTTCTCCGAACAAGATGAATCTGTAATTGATCTGTTTATGATTGCCCGCCGGTTGTGGGTGATGGGACTTGATGTCGAGTTCATCAGTGACAGCGGGGCGCTGGATTACACGGAAGACTGGCTGGAGGAGTTCATTGATGAGTTCCGCTCTTACGATATAGTCTGATGATCCATGAGCTATAGTGCCGATTGCCCTCCGCTAGGCGGGATGCTGTTAAAAGCCCATTGCACCTGGGCATCCGCCCAGGCATCTTCTCCGCGAATGCATATGATGATTATGCCTAATGAAACGAAAGAGGAGCGATAAATATGGGATTTATACCAGTGCCGGGAGGCGGCGGAGGATTTCCGGGGATACCGGGATTTCCTGGTGGACCAGGCTTGCCGGGAGGGCCGGGGATTCCAGGGATACCAGGCGGAGGGCCTGGGGGATTTCCGGGGACGCCCGGGGGTGCGCCGGGAGGAGTAGCCGCACCGACGGCGCCACCACCGCAATTCGTACCGCAAGCACCAGCGGTCACGGCTTATGCGGTTGACCCCGGGGGCATCAGAGGATGCCTGTTCCGCAACACTTATATCTGGCTGAATAATGGTGAGCAGTTCTGGTTCTACCCGGTATTCGTGGGCAGAAGTTCGGTCGCAGGCTTCAGATGGAATGGCTTCTTCTGGGGATACTACGGCGTTGATTTGAACCGGGTTAGCTCGTTTACCTGCTTCTAGCCTGACGGCATCTCCCTGTTTGGCGTACCGTGACTTGGTTAAGTATAGATCAAGATCACGGACAGGGAGGTGTACTATGGACAACCTGTGGATGGCATTCGTCTACCCTGGCAGCTTCTTGAGTCTGCTGGGGATTGTATTACTCATTATTGGCTATCAACGGCGGCGCACAGGCCGGAGAACCCGTCTGGAAGGCGTGGTAGCCCAGCCCGGCCCGCCGGCACCTGGAGGCCCAGGCACCGCATCGTTTCAGCGGGAGGTACGGTATTCGCTGATGGGAGGCATTCTGCTGGGGCTGGGCTTGCTCCTATTTGCTGCACTGGGCGTTACCTCACTCTTGGATTAGGACAAGCGTATTGTGTGATACACCTTGCTATATTGGGGAGCAGGGGCGGCAGATCATCCGGGACCATAAGCAGGGGCTTATAATAACAGTCCGGCCAGCCGGTGAATCCCCTGCTCAATCAAGGTCTCATCCACCTTGGCGAACCCCAGCACCCAACCCTTCCTGCGGCTCTCCAGACAGTAGTGTGCAAGAGGATATACCCGGATTCCCTGCTCCAGGGCTAACCGGGTCACGGCTTCCTCATCGTAGTCTGATTCTGCCTCAAGGAATACATGCAGTCCCGTCTCTGCTCCGCTCAGGGTGAACCGCTCGGCTAGACCGCTTGCGGTTATCGCCTTGGTGATGGCCTCATGTCTGCGGCGGTACACATTGCGGACTCTGCGCATATGGCGCATGAAGTGCCCTTTTTGAATAAAATGGGTCAAGGTGAGCTGGTCCATCACCGGAAGGTGGCGGTAGGTCAGCTCCTGTACGCGGGCCAGCTGGGCAATGGCCCGCGCCGGGCCGACAATCGCCGAGATACGGATGGCCGGGGCGATCATTTTGGAGAAGCTCATCATATACAGGGTATTATTCGGCGCCTGGCTATAGAGCGTGGGCAGCGGGTCGCCACGGTAGCGGAATTCACTGTCATAGCCGTCTTCTATAATCCATAGCTGCTCCTGCACGGCCTGATGCAGCAACTGCTGCCTGCGCGGCTCTGACATCACGGAGCCTATGGCGCACTGGTGCGATGGAGTTACGAAGACCAGCCGCGATTCCGGGTGAAGCTGGTCAACCACAAGGCCATGTCCGTCTACCGGGACAGGGGCTACGTGCATCCGCCGGTAATTCATCGCCATCCAGGCCGCAGGGAAGCCGGGATCTTCCACAGAGACGGTATCTCCTTCCGTGAGCAGGGATTGGGCAATCAGGTCAAGGCTGTGCTGCGCTCCTGAGGTCAGCAGAATCTGATTGAGCTCAATCCGTATGCCCCGCTCAAGCAGCAAGTAACGCTGAATCTGTTCCCTGAGCGGCAGGAGACCATAGGGATTTCCGTAGGACCAATCGGATACGTCCATTGCGGCAGAGGCGTGAAGCAGCGATTGCCGCCAGTGGTTCTGGAAGGTCCTATCCACATAAGGCTCGTGGGGGGTGAAATCGATCTTCACCTCCTGAGGCTGGTGGCCTCCGAACCAGTCTTGCAGCTGATCTACCGCTGAGTTCAGCAGGGGGATTGAAGGTGGAACAGGTCCTTCCGGGACCGACTCCTCCTGTGCCGCTTCAGGAACCGGGTTCCAATGGCTTACCCGTGTTCCGCCCCGCCGGGAGGTTATAGTATACCCTCTGCTCAGCAGTTCCTCATAGACGAGCTGCACCGTGGAGCGGGAGACTCCAAGCTGCTCGGCGAGTTCACGGGAAGGGAGCAGCAGCTCACCCGGGGTCCAGATGCCTTGTGTAATATTATAAATGGCCTGATTCAGCAGTTGCTGCCAGATCGGGCTTTTATCCTCACGGTTGACGAACATCATAAGGAATCCCTCCCGGTCGTAGTTTCGTTACAGCGTCTAAATTATGGATTGGTTGAAACTGCGCTCTTTGGATATTTTAGCACAATCCAATAGCTGATATACTACCGAATAACGTATACGCGGAGGACGCGGGAAGGAGAGGGTTCGATATGAATCCGGTTCGTTACAAGGTCAGGGAATGTAAGGATGAGGCGAGGATTGAACAGTTTTTGAAGCAGGCGAGAATTGGGTTTCTGGGATTAGCGGATGGTAATCTCCCGTATGTTGTGCCGCTTAACTATGTGTGGATGGACGGGAAGCTGTATATCCACGGGGCCGGGGATGGAAGACGCAATCAGGTGATGAGTGAGAACTCAGAGGTATGCTTCACAGTCTGTGAGGAGTATGGGACAATCACGAACCCCGTGCCCGCCAAGACGGATACCGCTTATATGAGCGTGATGGTCTTCGGGCAGGCAGAGCCGGTGACGGATCTGGATGAGGCTACGCAGGTCCTGCAGGAGATGATGAACAAGTATGTGCCCGGATACTATAACCGGCCTCTGTCCAAGCAGCATGTCGAGAAATACCGGTCGGCTGTGTACGGCGGACCCGTACAAGTGTACCGGATCACTCCGCAGCATCTGACAGCCAAAGAGAATCCGGTTGAAGCAGAGAGTATGTACAAGGCAGGGACGAATGAAGGGCAGAGCGTGTAATAGCTGCACTCCAAACTAAATAGAGATGAGCGCTTGGGCCGGTAACGGCCCGGGCTTGTTCGCGTTATAGGGCAAAGTTGCTGCGAGCCCCAGGATATCGTATGGTTGAGTTAGTATAGCAAACAAAAGTAGTATGGAGAATATTAGTAGCATCGAGAATACAGGTAGGATCAAGCAGAAAGGATGAAGCAAATGTCCACAGATAACCAAGCTCTTCCCCCGGCTCCGATTACAGAACCCGGACGGTATGTCCTTGATCTGACGGGGCCCGGCAGCCACACGCTTGACCGCAAGCCCGGTATGGGCAGCTTATCGATCGGCCCCAGGGAATCGAAGCAACCAGCGGAGTTGCTGGTCGCTGCGGATGAGCGCATCAACTGGTCTGTCTTCGAGCCCTTCGCCACCCCGGCCGGCTCCCCTTGGCCGCGTTATCTGAGCTATACCGGCGGTGACACGGGCTTCCTGGAGTGGGCGGAGCGGCGGCCTATTGAGAGTATAAGCTGGACCCCGGTGCTGCCGGAGGCTGCACCCTTGGACGGTAGCCGGGCGGATATCTATACCCTGGGTATCAAACTGGGTCCTCTGGCAAATGGACAGCTGAGCCTGGTTCTGCCGGAGAAGCTGTACAACCTGAGCCTGTCCGGCGATCTGACACGCTTCTCGGTTTCCGGCCATCTGCCGGCTTATCTAGCCCTGGTGCCGGACACAAGCCGGCGCAAGAGCGATGCGCCTTTCCGGCTGCCGGACTTGGGCATGCTGCATGAGGTGACCACGCTGGCGCTGAATAGCCCGCCGCTGGGCCAGCCCGTCTCGCTGGATGGCCTGGAGCAGTTCCCGAACCTGGAATCCCTGAGCTTGTGGGGCAGCTACTGTGATCTTGACGCACTTGCCCGCCTTACCGGGCTGACCAGCCTGGAGCTGCGCTTCATGCCGGAGCTTGACGGTCTGCCTTCGCTGGATACGTGGCCGCTGCTGGACCGGTTCATTGCCTTCAATGTGGAAGAGGCCGGCGGCAAGCGTCTAAGGCAACAGATGAAGGCGCGGGCCAAGGTGCGCCCTTGGGATGAGTATGCCTCGGTGAGCCAGCTGAGAAAGCCCGAGTGGTGGGTGAGCGAGTACGGCCGCCCGTTCTCCGCCTGGCCGAAGCGTCTGGCCAAGCTGGCGAACGAAGCCTATGATGCTGCACAAGCAGCTATGGCGGAGGCCCGCAATCTTGAAGAGGCGGAAGCAGCCATTACCGCCTTCACCCTGCGCTTCAATTCGCTGAAGGGCATCGAGACTACCGAGAGGGAAGACCTGGGCGAAGCGGTATGGCAGCTCAGCCAGTCAGAGCACCAGCTCGGCCAGCCTATAACAGAGGAAGCGGCGCAGGGCTGGTTCGATGCGGCCCGTGATTATTAATTAAAAAGTTTATAAAAATTAAGATAAATCTTAAAATTTAGTTTCATTAGTGATAAACTAGGATCAGGATTGATCCAAACGGTGTGTGACCTGGTCCGCGCTGGCTTGCTATGGCGCCTAAGCAGGAGTGTCTGCATCCTTCCTGCAAATCGTAGGGTAGAAGGACGGTATAATATGAGCAACCAACAAACAAAAACAGACGTTATTTTAATTGGTGCTGGAATCATGAGTGCAACACTTGGTTCACTGTTAAAGGAATTAGTACCGGATTGGCAAATAACCGTGTTTGAGCGGCGTGCGGGTGCCGGGGAGGAAAGTTCGGGGGAATGGAACAATGCGGGAACGGGGCATTCTTCACTCTGCGAGCTTAACTATACTACAGAGCAGCCGGACGGATCGATCGACATCAGCAAGGCGATTAAGGTGAACGAGGAATTTCAGTTCTCCAAGCAATTCTGGTCCTATCTGGTGAGCCAGAAACGAATACACAATCCGCAGGATTTCATTGTACCTGTGCCACATATGAGCTTTGTGGAAGGACAGAAGGACGTTGCATTTTTACAAAAACGATATGAAGCGCTTTCAAATAGTCCGCTATTTCAAGGCATGGAATTCTCCGATGACCCAAGGCAGCTGATGGAATGGATTCCGCTGATGATGAAGAACCGGAAGCTGGACCAGCCGATAGCGGCTACCAAAATCGATTCGGGAACGGATGTGAACTTCGGCGCCCTGACCCGTATGCTGTTCAACCACTTGCAGAGCAATAACACTGATATTAGGTATAATCATCAGGTGGATGACCTGAAGCGCGCGAAGGACGGTTCCTGGGAGCTGAAGGTGAAGAATCTCGCCAGCGGCGTAACAGAGCGTCATAACGCCAAGTTCGTCTTCATCGGCGGCGGGGGAGGAAGCCTGCATCTGCTGCAGAAATCCGGCATCCCGGAAGGTAAAAAGATTGGCGGATTCCCGGTAAGCGGACTGTTCATGGTCTGCAAGAAGCCGGAGATTGTAGCCCAGCATCATGCCAAGGTGTACGGTAAGGCTGCGGTAGGTGCGCCTCCGATGTCTGTTCCGCATCTGGATACCCGGGTGATCGATAAGCAGGAATCCCTGTTCTTCGGGCCATTTGCCGGCTTCTCGCCCAAGTTCCTGAAATACGGCTCCATGTTCGATCTGATTACCTCGGTCAAGCCGGATAATCTGGTTACGATGCTTGCAGCAGGAGCGAAGAACCTGTCATTGACCAAGTATCTGATCGGGCAGGTCATGCTGTCCAAAGAACAGCGCATGGAAGCGCTGCGGGAGTTCATCCCGGATGCCAGCAGCGAGGACTGGGAGCTGGTGGTGGCGGGCCAGCGGGTGCAGATTATTAAGGATACAGCAGCCGGTAAAGGCATGCTTCAATTCGGAACGGAAGTGATCAGCAGCGCGGACGGCTCCATCGCCGCATTGCTGGGAGCCTCTCCAGGGGCGTCAACGGCCGTCTCTGTCATGCTGGAGGTAATCACCAAGTGCTTCCCGCAGCAGATCAAGGCCTGGGAGCCGAAGATCAAGCAGATGATTCCTGCCTACGGCATGTCCCTGTCCGCTAACCCGAAGCTATTGAACGACATTCATGCTTCCGCAGCGCACACGCTGGGCCTGACGAATGGAACAGATGGGCATGAGCCGCCAGCCGCGGTCAATCATCTATAGAAAAGATTGGCGTGCGGCTGACCACAAGCCTGCCAGCTTTTGTATACGTGTAAAGAGGCCATCCCTTGGGATAGCCTCTTTGTCTTGCTGTTTACCAGAAAGAGATCAAGCCTTATGAGTCTTGAACAGCCGGATGGCCAGAATCAGAGCCACCGCTACAGCCGCGAGACCCGCCCAGTTCAGGTGGAGCACAGAGGTACGGCTGATCACATAGCCGCCTAGGCCCGATCCCAGCGCGAATCCAAACTGGATGAAGGAAGTATTGACGCTCAGGGCCATATCCGGGTTCCGGGGAACCAGGGTGACCAGCAGGAGCTGCTGCGCAGGGGAGATGCTCCAGGTCCCCAGCATGAAGATCATCAGGATCAGGAGGAGGACGATCACATGAACGCCTGCCAGCGCGAACAGGAGGAGCGTGGCTGCCTGTAACAGAAGTCCCGTAATTATGGTGAACTTTGATCCTTTGGAATCAGCCAATTGCCCGCCTAACTTGGAGCCCATGAAGCTGCAGACTCCCGCCAGGAAGAGCACCCCGCTGATTTCGGTCACAGACAGTGAGGATGCGGCCTGCAGGTAAGGGGTAATATAAGTGAAGAGTGTAGCGTAACCCCCTACATATAGTAAAGTGATTGCCAGAGCAGTAACAATTCTGGAGTCCTTCAGCACAGACAGCTGCATCCTGAGGGTGACGGCTTCTTTTTCTTTGATGGCAGGGACCTTGGCAGAGATAATGAACAGCGGAACAAGACTCAGCCCCCCGACGATGATGAACAGAGCCCTCCACCCAAAGTGTTCGCTGAAAAAAGTGCCGGCCGGAACGCCCAGAACCAGCGAGCTGCTCAGTCCCATCAGAATAATGCCAATCGCATTGCCTCTGCGCTCCTTCTCCACGAGCCGTGTAGCTACAGCCATAGCGACTACGGTCGCTATGCCCCCGCTTGCCCCTTGGATAACCCGTACCCCCAGCATAGCTTCATAAGGCAGGTTCAGAAGCATCAGCCCGTTGCTGGCAATGAACACGCCGAGGGCGGTCAGCAGCAGCTTTTTGCGGTCCATATTAAGGGTGAGTGCAATGAGAACCGGGGCAATAATCGCTGCGGACAGCGCGAATACGGTCACCATCAGCCCCACTTCAGAGGTGGATACGCTAAGATCTGCCGCCATCATCTCAATGACGCCGGTAATAATATATTCAATCGTCCCGATCAGAAAAACGGCAAGTGCCAGAATATATATCGTCAATCGGTTATTCAAGTTCATTCGCTCCTTGTGGTTTCATATCCTTGTACCTTCATAACGGAATCGGCCGCCGTTCTTGTCATCACTCTACGATGCTGCTAAGGTTAAGTCAAAGAAACGTTTCTGAATGGAACGTTCATTTTTTTTGAATGAAGGAGTGACAGCAGATGGAATTGCGCCAACTTAAAACCTTTTATACGCTGGCTTCCACGCTCAATTTCGCCCGCGCCGCCGAAGCGCAGAACTACGTTCCCTCAACGGTTACGATGCAAATGAAGGCCCTGGAGGAAGAATTAGGAGTGAAGCTGGTGGACCGGCTCGGCAAAAATGTGACGTTAACCGATACCGGAAAAACGTTCCTGCGTTATGCGGATAACATCCTGTGTATGGTGGAGGAGGCGCAGCACGCGCTCAAGCAGCCCGGCGAGCTGACAGGCACCATCGTGATTAGTGCAGATGAGACATTATGCACCTACCGGCTCCCCGCTGTGTTGCAGAAGTTCCGGCAGCTTCATCCCGGAGTCCGCTTGATCTTCCTGCCGCTCGTGAGTCCAAGCCTCAGACAGAGTCTGCGGGACGGGGATGTCGATGTTATCTTCATGCTGGATGAAGTGAAGGGCGAGAGCGGATTTTGCGGGGAAAAAATAAGGGAGGAACGCTTCTGCCTTCTGGCTGCTCCCGATCATCGGCTAGCGTCGCGCCCGGCGCTGGCTATCGAGGATTTCCACGGTGAAACGTTCTTACTGACGGAGCAAGGGTGCTCCTACCGCAGCTTCTTCGAGCGCAGCCTGTCGCAGAAGGGGATGGCGGGCATTACGGAACTTGAGTTTCACAGCGCAGAAGCCATCAAACAATGTGCGAAGCTGGGCATGGGCATCGCCATCCTGCCTGAAATGGCCGTAAGCGAAGAATTGAAGCGGGGGGAGCTGATCTCCCTGCCGTGGGATTTGACCGCAGTATCTTTTGCCACCCAAATGTTCTGGCATGAGGAGAAATGGCTCTCCCCGGCAATTGAGGCTTTTATCCATCTGGCCCGGGATCTCGAATCCTCCCCTTGACCTTAGGTCAGACCCAGGGTGTATCGTAGAGAGATTCCAAGCCGCAGTCCGGGGAGTGATTAGGATGAGAAATGAAATAACGATTAGTGAACTGGCCAAGCTGATGAATGTGTCGGTCCACCAGATCCGGTATTTTGAAGAGAAGGGTGTGCTGCAGCCTGCTTATACCGGTGAGAATCAGTACAGAATGTACAGTATGGATCAAGTGTATCAGCTCGCGCATATCCTGCTGCTCCGCAAGCTTGAAGTGCCTGTTCAGTCCATTAATGAATGTATGGGCTATAGTCCGGAGCAGCATCGCGGGCTGCTGGAGCATTCTCTGGAGGGAATTGAGCAAGAGCTGCGCCGCCTCCGGGAGCTTCGGCAGTTCATCCGTAAAATGCTGGAGGAACAGCAGAGCTACAGCACCTCACCTGAGACCTTTCAGATCAAGAAGTGTAAGGCTACAAGTCTTATGCAGGTGATGAAGCTGGATTCACACAGGAAGCTGAGTGCAGCGCTGCTTGCGGAGCAGGCGGCAGGGATACCGGATCTGTTCGAATCGGATATGTATTATGTGCTGGAGGAGCCGGGCGCTGTGACCTTGTGTCTGGAACAGCCGGAGGCGGGCGGAGTTATTTTACCGGAAGGGGAGTATCTGACTCTGCAATGTGTGGCCCGCGAGGAGGAACTGGAGCAATGGACCGGCCGGCTGCTGGAGCATGCTGCTGCACAAGCGATTCCTCTCGCGGGACCGCTGGTGGTCATTGAACGCTCTTATCTCTCCCTGTTCGT
Organism: Paenibacillus sp. FSL H3-0333; assembly: GCF_038002805.1. Lineage (NCBI taxonomy): Bacteria > Bacillati > Bacillota > Bacilli > Caryophanales > Paenibacillaceae > Paenibacillus > Paenibacillus sp. FSL H3-0333. The sequence continues at coordinate 726,593 of NZ_JBBODG010000001.1, forward strand.
TCCGGGCAAGCTGCATTATGAGCTGAGGGCCTGCGTCGGCCCGGCTGTACCTGTGGAAGGGAGAGGTTCCGTATGAGAACGATGCCAACAGGTACAACGTCAATAAGTACAGCGCCAGTAACTATCGAGCCTATGGAAGCGAAGTATAATCGTGCGGTGGGGGGGCTGCTGGCTCAAGCTTTTCAGGGGAAATTCCAGAACCGGATCAGGCTGAAGGAGGCAGAACTGGCAGAGTGCTTCGAAATGCTGCTTCAGTATGCTCCGGCTGATCCCTATACACACAGGATGGTTGCTGTGCAGCAGGGCCAGGTGATTGGCAGCATCGCGATTAAATGTACACCTGAAGCCCGCCTTTTGGGGAAAAGGCAGACGCCTCCGTTACCGGGAACCTCACAGCTATTAGGCAAACGGGGCATGATCAGAATGCTGATCGGCCTCTATGTACTAGACCATACCCCGGCAGCAGGCGAGTGTTATATTACCGACCTTGCGGTCCACCCGGAGCATCAGAACAAAGGGGTAGGAAGGCTGCTTGTAGAGTGGGCGCAGAAGCTTGTGGATCGAGACCCGGGACTGAATCGTCTCAGCCTGCATGTATCAGCCGGTAATCCGCATGCCCGTCAGCTATACGGGAAGTGGTCCTTCCATACGGAAGCCCGGGAGACACGTTATACCCTGTATTTATTGTTCAATGAACTGCGCTGGGAATACATGGTTCAGAAGAGAGGCGGATACAGAAATGAAGACAACGAAGAAGCTATGGATATCTCTGCTAACTATAGTGCTGCTCCTTAGCGGTGCGGGGATATACATTGTGCAGCAGAACCGCTTTGAGATGACGGAGCAGGCCATCCAGATTGCATCGCCCGAAGGCAAGCTGACCGGAACGCTGGTGTTGCCTAAGGAGTCTTCCGCTTCCGGCAAGCTGGGATTAGTCCTCTTCATTCATGGAGACGGGCCGATTAATGCCTCGCATGATGACGGATATAAGCCGCTATGGGAGCGGTTGGCCAGTCTGGGGTATGCCTCCTTGTCTCTTGATAAAAGAGGGATCGGTGGTTCCGCAGGCAATTGGCTGGATCAGAGTATAGATGACCGGGTGGAGGAAGCCCGCGAGGCTATCGCATGGGCCCGGAAGCAGCCGAATATCGATCCGGACCGGATCGGGGTGTGGGGCGCCAGTCAGGCAGGCTGGGTGATTCCCAAGCTGGCGGGCAAGGAGCCGCTCGCCTTCAGCATCCTGGTCTCCCCGGCTATTAACTGGCTGCGCCAGGGTGCCTATCATACCCGGCAGCAAATGCTGCAGGAAGGGAAATCGGAAGCAGAGATTCAAGCGGAAGTGGCATCTAACAACGAGGTTCTGGAGCTTTTGGCGCGGAAGGCGAGCTATGAAGACTATCTGGCTGTAGTGAAGGAAGATGACCCGATGACGCGGGAGCGGTGGACCTTTGTCAGCAAGAATTACCTGTCGGATGCAGGGGAGGATCTTAAGCAATTCCATTCCCCGGTGCTGTTGCTTCTGGGCCAGCAGGATATTCATGTAGACTGGCAGGAGACAGAGCAGGTGTACCGCAAGCTCGTCCGGCCGGAGCTGCTGAGCGTGGCGGTCTTCCCGGAGGCTGAGCATTCGATGCTGAGCAAGAAGACGGCGGATTCCAGCTTCAGAGCGCTCATGATCAGCCTCTTCGCCCCGCGCCACATTACAGTTCCAGGCTATATGGATCGGATTGGGGAATTCCTTAAGGAGCTGGAATAGCAGCCCGCTCCCTTAACACCGTAATTACTACGTATACCGGCTCATCATTTCATGCAGGTACTTACGGAATTCTTCACGGTAGGCCTTCGGCTCCATAATCTCCAGACGGGTGCCGAAGCCGGCCAGAAATTGATATCCGATCGGGTGCTGAGGAATATAGAACGTAGCCAGCAGTTGTTCCGCGTTATAGGCTTCGATGCTCTTGCGGCCATAACGTTCAATGAATTGATCCTTAATCCCCGGCGAGATCAGCGCCTTCACTTCGGTTAACTGCGGCGGAACTTCAGCCTCCCGTGCCTGATTCAGCATATCCGCTCTGGGGCTGAAGGTCTGTTCCTTCCGCTCCAGCTGCTCCATCCGGGAGAGCTTGAACATCCGTGCTCCCATCCGCTCCAGGCAAAAGCCCTTCAAATACCAGCTCGATTCACTGAAATGAAGCTGGTAGGGCTCCACTGTCCGTGTCGTCGGAGTGCCGGATCTGTCGGTGTAGCCGAAGGACAGCAGCCAGCTCCCGGCGATGGCTTCCTGGCAGGTCTTCAAGGCTCCGGCAAGCTCTGCGCGGCCCTCCCAATCATAGAAGGACAGCTGAACCGACCCCTTAGGAGCGATTGGACTCACCATCGCTTCTATTTTTCGTAGCGTCATGGCCACATCTTCGCTGATTAGAATTTGCTCCAGCCCGCCGAGCGCAGCCAGTATATTCTCCAGGTCGGAGCTGCTCAGCAGCCGCTTGTCCATCTTGTATTCTTCCATAATGCCATACCCGCCCTGCACGCCGGGTGTGGCGTATATAGGAATGTGCGCCAGGCTGAGCGCTTCCATATCGCGGAGAATTGTCCGTTTGGACACGCCGAATAATTGTGCGAACTCTGAGCTGGGCACAATGTCTTTTTTGAGCAGAATCATGATGATGGTAATCAGCCGCTCCACCTTGTCCATCCGGTTCCCTCTTTCTTGAGTTGAGTGTGAAACGGTGACATAAAGCCGTCACCTATCGTGTATTATACTACATTTATCTTACGAAGGAGGTTATGCTCAATGTCAGCGATTGCTTATCTTAATTTCGATGGTGTTGCCGAACAGGCGATTGAATTCTACACAGAGGCTCTACAGGCCACCCAGGTGAAAAAGGTCAAATTCGGAGATATGCCGCAGGACCCGAATTATCCCCTGTCGGACAAGGAGTCAGCGATGATTATGGAATCCTCTATAGAATTCGCAGGCGGCAAAATTATGATGTCCGACCTTCTGCCCTCGATGCAAGCGGTAATGGGAGAGCTGGTGAAGGGGAACAACCTCACGATCAGCCTGGTCATTGATGACAAGCAGAAGCTGGAAGCGTACTTTAAGGGCCTGTCTGCCGGCGGACATGTCATCATGCCTTTATCCGCTACACCATGGTCTTCGTGCTTCGGCTTGCTGGTGGATCAGTATGGTGTGGGGTGGAAATTCAACAGTGATGCCGTGCAATTCCTTGATAATGTGCTGGCCAGCCGGGGCAAGCTCTGAAATATTTTGGCAGAATGCGGAAGAGTGGAAGGATTTATCCATCATGTATTGAAAGATAGGAGTACCTGATACCGGTGTATATCGCCTAAGCGAATAAGAGTAGTGATTTTACAGCTGTGGTGGTTGTGTTGCTGGCGGCCATCCGTTCAGGAATCATTGGTGAAAAGAGGAAGTTGAGCTGATGTCAAACCTTCGTCTGAGCAATACCCGGTTATCTGGGGCGGATGGCGTTCGTGCGATCGCCTGCCTGTCAGTCATCCTGCATCACTTGTCGCAAAAGCTGATCATGCCCGCACAAAAACCCTGGCTCCAGGAGCTGCAATCCGTGCTGCTTCTGGGGAACAGCGGGGTCAGCTTGTTTTTTCTGCTAAGCGGCTTCCTGCTGTCGTTCCCCTTCTGGAGTGCGTATCTGAATAACGATCCATATCCAAGCCTGCGGACGTACACCCTACGCCGTGCCGCGAGAATCATGCCCGGCTTCTATGTGTCCCTGCTGGTGTGTCTGTTCCTGACCTGGAGGCTGGATATTCCGATGGAGTACTTAGGGCGGCGTATTGTCACAGCCTTCACCTTCACATCGGGCTTCCACTACACCACGTTCTTCCCCTCCGACTTGAACGGGCCGCTCTGGTCGATCAGCTTCGAGGTATTCTGCTACCTGCTGATGCCACTCTTCATGGCGGTGTTATTCCTGCTCGGCAAGCGGCATTCCTTCGGTAAGGCGATCCTGTTCTGGGTCGCCGTATTTGGGTTGGTGCTTGCCGCCAATGCCCTCATTCATCATTGGTTCACACCCGGCGAGCAGGGAAGGGGCTGGGACTATGGCCAGGTCGGCGGCGCGAAATTCTGGATGCCGAGATACAATCCGGTCGGCTTCTTCGGCCACTTCACCATCGGGATTCTGGCGGCGGGCATAACGAATGCTCTGCAGCAGCGCCGCTCCAGAGTGGAACGGCTCAGCAGGCTCGGCGTGTTCGATGCCGCCGCAGTACTTGCTCTGGGTCTTGCCGGTCTCCTGATCTGGCGGATGCGCCACGCGGGCGAATTCGACTTCAGTCTCCAGCAGCAGCCGTATCTATTCCCGGTCTATGCCATATTGTTCGGAATCGTGCTGTTCTCGGCACCGTTCAGCCGGTACGCCGGGCGTGTGCTGGATAACCGCTTGTTCCGGTATACGGCCAAAGTGTCCTTCGGCCTCTACATATGGCACTATCTGTTCATTACCTTAATCGAGAAGTACGGCATTCAGGATTTCCATTACTCCGGGGTCAGGGATGTGTGGCGCTGGCTGGGCATCAGTATGTCTGTTGTGGTCATCTCTTACGCAGCGGCCACTATTTCGTATTACGCCATAGAACAGCCGTTCATTAACTGGTCCAAAGGCAAGCCGTTCTTCCGGCGCAAGCCGAAGGAGTCCTCATCGTCTACAGCCGCATAGGATTGACTTTTTCATAACCCCCATGATACATTGTGTATACACGGAATACACAATTTGTTGAGGGGGTTAGTTATGCTGGCTTTAGATATCCGGAATTTAAATAAAAAATATCCTAATTTTCAGATCAAAGACGTCTCTTTTCAATTGGAGCAGGGTTATATCATGGGCTTCATCGGGGTCAACGGTGCGGGCAAGACCACCACGATCAAATCGATCCTGAATATGGTTCAGGCCGACAGCGGCGAGATCAGCATTCTGGGCAAGAACATCGCTGAACATGAAACAGAATTGAAGCAGGACATCGGCTGCGCCTTCGGCGATATCGATTTCTATACACGCAGCAGGCTTAAGACGCTGACGGGTATTACGAAGAAGTTCTATAAGAACTGGAGTGACGAGACGTATTACAGCTATCTGAACCGGTTCAAGCTGGATGAGAATAAAAAAATAGCGGAGCTGTCCACCGGGATGAAGGTGAAGTACAGCCTGACTCTGGCCTTATCGCATGGCGCCAGGCTGCTGATTCTGGATGAGCCGACCAGCGGACTCGATCCGGTCTCCAGAGACGATCTGCTGGATATTTTCCAGGAGCTTATCATGGGCGGCGAGATCAGCATTCTGTTCTCCACGCATATTACCTCTGACCTCGAGCGCTGTGCGGATTATATCACCTTCATTGAGCAAGGGCAGATTGTGGCAAGTAGCGAGAAGAACGAGTTCAAGGAGTCGTACCGGTTACTTAGCGGCAGCGAGTCGCAGCTTAACGAAGTGAAGGGGAAGCTGATCTCCTGCAAAATCAACTCCTTCGGCTTCACCGGATTGATTCATGCCCGAGATATCGATCCCGCTTGGGCGCTTAACACGGCCATCCCGACTCTCGACGACATCATGATCTACTTTGCGAAAAAGGAGGGTGTATATGTATAATCTGGTGCTGAAGGATTTGAAGCTAGGCGTTAATCCCTGGTTCTTCGTATTACCTTTAATTTTAGGCGGTCTGATGCTCATTCCGGGGTGGGTCTACTTCCTGGTTCCGCTGTATTTCTGCTTCATCACGGTACCAAATATTTTCGGCGGCTTCAAAAGCCAGAATGATCTGATGTTCAGCACCGTATTGCCTGTGACCAAAAGCGATATTGTGAAGTCCAGAGTCGCTGTACTTGTCATTCTGGAGCTGATGCATCTGCTGGTCGCCATGATTGCCAGTATATTTACCTTTCAGCTATACCCGAAGATGCAATATTTCTTCTTTGCGCCGCATATGGGCTTTTGGGGAATGTGTTTCCTGATGATGGCTCTTTTCAACCTCATCTTCATTCCGATATACTATAAGACAGCCTATAAGTATGGTCTAGCAACCACAGCATCGACCGTTGCAGCCGTCCTGTTCGCCACCGTGGTCCAGTGGGCAGGTATCCAGAATGATTGGCTGCATAGCCTGTTCTACGGCCCCGGGCTGGACCGGACAGGGCTGCAGTTCTCCATTCTGGTTGGCGGCGTCCTGATCTTCATTGCCTGTAACCTGCTGGCCTACCGGATTGCGGTGAGACGATTCCTGAGAGTGGAGATCTTATGAATGTAACGATATCCAGCACCTCCGACAAGCCGATCTACCAGCAGCTATATGAACAGATCAGCGCCCAGATTCTGCAAGGGGAGCTGGAGAGCGGCTACTGTCTGCCGCCAATCCGCCAGGCCGCGCTGGAGCTGGGTGTCAGTGTCATCACGGTCAAGAAGGCCTGGGAGGAGCTGGAGCGGAGCGGGCTGATCAACACGGTAACCGGCAAAGGCTGCTTTGTCGCCGAATTCACCCCAGAGGAGATGCTGCGGATACGTAACGAGATGGTCCTGAAGCAGATGGAGAGCGACATTCAGTATTACAAGTCCTTCGGCCTTACGCTGGAGGAAGTGACCGCGCTGCTGGGCAAGATTTATTGAACTATATGGTCTGGATAAGAAAAGGCTTTTCACGATCCTTTGGGGGAAGATGAAAAGCCTTTTTTGTGTCCGCTATGTTTGTCCGTCTACGGGACAGTCAGACTATTTTCCCTGAAATTTCTCCGGGAACTGTTTCACAATGCCTTCCGTCAGCAGGTCGGCAAAATGAATCATGTGGACCTCGTTTTTATCGGTGGCAGCAATGGAAGCAGCGTAGTCTCCCTTGAGGATATCAAGCACGATGTCCGTGACGAGCTGAAGATGCTCGTACAGCATGTTCTGCACTTCTTTGAAGGACCAGTTCGGATTCAGTCCGCTCAGGAATCGGGCAATCTCATCGGCGTTCCTGTGCCAATCCACCTGCAGCTTCTGCACCTCCGCCGCATTGCCTTTCTGGGCGGCTGCGACGATCTGTCCAGCTATCTGAATATGCTCCTTGAGCAGTCCGGCCAGCTTGTTGCCGTTCGCCTCCCCGTAATAAGGCTTGAAGACAGTACCGATGTCCTCCTGGTTCCTTAGCAGCCGCGCTAACACTTCCTTCTGATCCGGGTTATTGTAGAGGGCGCTGACAATATAGTTGTGTGTCCATATGGTGTGGTCGATCCACACCTGCTGCATCTCACTTCTCAGCTGCACCTTCTGCGGGCTCCAGCAGGCCGCCGCCTTTTTGCTGCCGCCTGCCTGGGCCTGCACCGTTCCTCCAGCTTGCGCCAGATTGAATACGAGCGTGAGGGTGAACACCATTAGCCATAGCTTTTTCAAGATCAACTGCTCCTTTGGATGGGATAAGAGAATCTGAATTATTATGGCTAGGATGGATCGTTATTATTTATGAAAAAGCCGGATGAGCGCGGAGATCTCCTCAAGGGTCTCTTGCTGTCCAAACGTGTGGTGCTAACTTCTGCTTTCGGAGCCATTGGGGAGGGACATAAGCAGCACGTAGGCCCGTATACCGAGGAGGACTGGTCCTAAGGGAGAGACGGAAATATAAAGGAGAAATGGTATGAAGGGTGGCCTTCAACACTTATCTGGTGTTATTATATATGTATCATTTGTTGGTTTTTTGTATACAATAATAACAAGTGCATTGGAGGTGGCTTATATATGACATTAGCGATTAAGGGGAAGTATGTTGATTTCATTACGAATTATATTGCTCAGTCGCCATATGGAACTCCAATTTTTACTGCTGAAGTTACTGAGAGGGTTATGGAGGAGTTTGGGCTTGAAGAAACTCAGGCAAGGAAAATTGTGAATACAAATTTAAACCGTTTAAATGGTGTAGTATTGGAGAGCTTTAGGAAGGGAATCTACTACAAGCCTAAAACCACTGCATTTGGAAAGTCCCATTTAAATCCGGATCAGGTTGTAAAGAAAATGTACGTATCACCTAAAGAAAATGTTAGAGTCGGTTATGAAACAGGAGCATCGCTCCAACACCGATTGGGGCTTACAACTCAAATGCCCAAATATAATTTTATTGCAACTAACGTAGCTGCTCCAAAGGTTGTGAAAGAGCTGCATACTGTATTACGTAAGCCGCGTATGGAAGTGAATATTGATAACTATTTATATTTGCAGATCCTAGATGCCATTGAGAATAAAGACCAGGTGGTCTGGGATGCTCCCCACCCTGAAGGGATAATTAACAAATTTATTGAAGCTAACAAGTTAGACTATGGCAAGCTATTAGGATATGCCGCTATGAACTACGCTAAGGATATAGTTTGGCGCCTAGGTAAAGTTGCAGAGGGCACCCGGTTATGATATTGCATGAAAGTAAGGATGATTTTGAGGAAATCATACTGCAAGTTAGTATGAAAGCTGGCATAAGGGCTGATGTTTTAGAAAAAGATTATTATGTTACGCTGATGCTTGAGGAGCTGGCTCGGAATCAAGAACAATGGAAGGCTTATTTTAAAGGCGGAACTGCACTATATAAAGCGTTGTTGTCCATTAATCGGTTCTCAGAGGATATTGACTTAACGGTGTGTGTGGATGATGTAAGCTCAAACACCCAAAAGAAAAAACGGCTAGAATTGTCAGCGGAGGGCTACTCGTGCTTAAAAAAGCTTTCAGATGATCAGCAATCGAGCAAAGGCAAGGGCAATATAACCACAGTTTATGGATATGATCCCATCTTTAATGGTAGTGAGGGGACTGATCCACTACAAAGATTTGGAAGAGTGAAGATTGAAGCTACTTCGTTTACTAAAAGCGAACCTGTAGAGCCTATGCTGATAGCCCCAGCTCTTTACTTGTACGCCCAAAAAGAATCACAAGATATACTAGATACAAAGTTTAATGTTCGGCCTTTTAAGATATTAACCATAAAACTAGAGCGCATCTTTATAGACAAAGTATTTGCTACCGAGTTTTATTATCAAAGATACAGACAATATATAAACTCCAGAACAGATAATCCAAGTGATTTTGCATTTGATGTTGCTAAACATTTGTATGATTTAATGGTGCTTTTTACTAACGAAAAAATCCGAAATTTATTTACAGAAAAAGTTAACCTTCAGTACCTAATTGGACTAAAGCGGGAAGAAGAGCAAGTACGTTCTGGTGGTATTCCGTCAGATTGTTTGATTAAAGACTTTCGCTATCTACATGATCTCCTTACTGACATGAATTTTCATGAAGAGTATTTGCGTATGCAAAATATTTATGTATTTAGAGAACAAGACAAAATTCCACTGAGTCAGGCGGAGGCTGTTATAGCTGCTATTCGGATATTCGAAGGATAACATTATTTTGAAATTGCTTTGAACTATGGTCAGGCTTATATCAGCACACCCCTCCCTTGGAAATAGTGGAGGGGTGTGCGTATACCTGCATCACTCCTCAAATTTGACATGGTCTAGTATCGTATTCCCCCACTCAGGGAGCAAGCGGGCCTTTCCCGCAAAGCGGCTTCCGGCGATCGAGCCATCTTGAAACTGCGCACCCTCAAAGCTGCATTCCTCGAACCGGCAATACAAGAGTAAGGCGCCCCGAAAGTTGGCCCCATCAAAGCGGCAGCGGGTGAAAGAAACATCATTTGCAATCACTTTGCTTAAGTTGCAGCCGGTGAAATCACAATCATGGAACTCCTTGCTGATTCGGGCACGATTCAGCTTCGCTCCCCGGAAGGAACAGTGGCCAAAGGTATGGGTCACGAACCTGTTGTCCAGTCTGACCCCATCCAGGCAACAATGGGTAAGCGTTGAGGTATTGAGGCTTGCCGCATCCTCGAAGCGTGAATAAGAGAAATCAATGCCCTGTAGAGTGAGGTACTGTATGCTCTCTATCAGAGTAACCCCCCGGTAATCTTCCAGTCCTGCCTCTGTCTGTCCATAAGGGGAGATGGGAAAGGAGCGGTCCTTTTGATGGAGATTATGTTTGCCTGAAATAGCGGCCAGACGCCGGTTCACTTCAGAGAGCTGGTCGTCCTGCCATCTGGCCAAGAGGAATTTCTTATTCAAGGTAGCCCCTCCTTACATTAATTTGGTAAAATAAATGAAATCTAGTTTATATGTTAGTATGCCAAGTAACTATAGACAAGCCATTAAAGGAGGCCATCCACCCGTGGGAAGATCGTTTGCAAATCTGCATATCAAGTCAGGTGACCTGGACAAGACCCTTCAAGCCTTGAAAGAGCTGATCGCCAAGCATGGCAAGGTTCTGGGTTATCCTGAGACGCCGGAGCGTAAGGCCGTTATCTATGTAAGCCAAAGTAATGAGGGCTGGATCAGTGTGCTTCACGATTATTTCGTATGGGGTACGGTGAAAAAGGTTGGCAGAACGTTGTCCGGGCTGCTGGATGAGCCGGTGATGACGGTGGCATATATGAATGAGGAGATTTTCGAGCTGTCGTTCTTTGAGCAGGGGGAGATCCAGGCCGAACGAATCTTCTGTGAGCCGTGGACCCGGGAGGAGTATGAACAGCTGCGGGAAGAGCGTATAGCAGACGAATATATCCAGCGGGTGCTCGGCATGCAAACTGAGGAGGAGAACTTCGGCGGATTCATCAGCCTTACCAGCCCGGAGCAAGCGGTGGAGCAGCTGTCCGAAATTACTGGAATGTCTCTATGGAGCGATGCGGAATGGCTGCCGTATGAAGAGACGCTCAGAGTACGCTTTGTTACCTATGAATGGTAGAAGAAGATGCTAAAAAACAGCGGATTCTACAAGCTGCGCTTCTTCATCACACCCGAGGAGCTTAAGAGAGTCGTAGAGCTTCTGGAGCCTACGCAAGTACGGTACTATTTAACCAATTATACCCATACAGAGCATGATCAGAATCAGGTGGTGGAGGCGTATCGCGCCTTCTATCAATATTATACAGCTACGGAAAAAGAGAGCGGGGTGCGCCCCTTCTTCATCTATTCGATGTCGGTTCTGCCGGATACGGAGAGCTTTGGTTTTTTTGCGAGAAATGAGGGGGTTTCTATTCCCTATCACGGGCAATGGGCAGAGAATGAGCTGCCCTGTATTCTGATCTCCTGCCCTAAGGGGCACCGCGTCAATGCTCAGGATGAGCAAGGGGAGTATTATCTGTATGAGGATGTCCGGGAGCACAAGCCGCTGAGCTATGCCCTGTACAAGGAAATTACCGGCTCTATTCAAAAAATGACCAAGCCTCTCCGCTTCTCGGCGCAAGACCCGGAGGCGATGGAGGAACAGAAGCCTTCTGTACGCATAAGCAATGCTGCGGCTGAAGATTTAAGCAACTCGTGGATGGTCAGACAATATGGACTCGTGATCCATGGGCAATCAGGGCCTAGCTGATGTATTGGGTTATCCATGAAAGGGAGGGGAGCCGATGGCGCTGAAGTTGATCTGTACCTGGGGAGTTCTAGCTGTATCATGCTGTGCGGTCTGGTGGAGCTTCAAGACCGAAAAGCTGATCACCGTCTCCTGGCTGATGTTCCTGCTCCCTGCGATTCTCCAACTCGTTGCTGCTGTACAGATCGGGCCAGGCAAAGCCAAGTTATTTCTTGTATTCGGCTGTATTAATCTGCTGTTCGCAGCCCTGACCGGTGCGGCCGTCTGGTATCTGGTCCAGCTGGCAGATGCCTATAGAAGGGGGAAATAGTTCAAGCGTGTCTTAAGCGGGGGGAGGGGTGCTAATATGCAACTGGGTTTTACGCTGGATACCCATGGAACATGTGTGGGTGTACTCAGAGATGAATTGCTGCCGTTAGAGGAACTGGCACATACATTGGAGTTCCCCTACGATATCTTCGTTGTGTTCCGGGTGTTACCTGATAGCTACGGGCGGAGAACGTTCAGACGCTTTGACAGCGGGGATCATACCCTCTATTTGGATATCAGCCTCAGCTATGAGCAGTACCAGCGTATGTCCAAGAATGAGCAGCGCGAGGCTCTGGGCACTCACCTGTACGGCTATCTGGCAGAATCTATTTCCAAGTATACCAAGCATGCCGGTAAGACTGCCCAAGCAGAGCTGCTGGAACGGGTGAAGAGCTGGATGCTGACCAATAACTGGCTGGAAGGGAAAATCCATCAGGCACGCCTCCTCCTCTCCCGGGAGATGGGGATCTATGAGGTCAGTCAGGCCTTGAAGCTGCCGCTGGAAGAGATCGAGTATATTCTGCTGCGCATGAATGACGATGCGCCAGCTGCTGTTCATCCTGACAATCTATAATCAACCCTTAGCAGGGAAAGGGGAGCAAATCTATGTATGAGCATCTGACCGAGAAATTGAGCAAGCCTTCCGCGATAAGGTGGTTTCCGGGGCATGAGGCCGAGGAGAGCTGGATTGCTGAAGCCGAGGCGGAATTAGGCTTCAAGCTGCCGCCGTCCTACCGCTGGTGGCTGGCCCGTTATGGAGGTGGGAGCCTGGGGGACGGCCAAATTCTGACGCTGGTTGCTCCTGAGGATAGGGAGTATACCGACTGGGATCTGCTGTATATCCACAGGCTGAATCTGGCGGAGGATTGGTGGGTCAGCCGGTTTCCGCACCGGCTGGATCTGTTCGTGCCGGACAGCGATGAGCTGTATTACTTTGACACCTCTGCCCCCGATGTGCAGGGGGAATTCCCGGTCATGCGTTATGACCTCATGAATGATCTGATCGAGGAGTATGCTCCCACGTTCGCCGGATTCCTGGAACAGCTGATCGACGAGAGGAAGTAGCCATGAATACGGCACAGAAGGAAGTGGAGCGGCTGGCGGCGGAGATTGCGGAGGCGGCCCGGAGGTCGTTCCGCGCGCTTTTTGCGAATGGGGAGCATTATTATTACTGTACGCTATATACAACGGGCGAGGGACATGCACCAAGCCTCTCCGCCTGGTCACGGGAGGCCCTGGAGCAGGAGGCGGCCAGACAGGCAGAGGGCGGCAGCACACCGGCAGCAGAGATCGCCGAGCTGATTAAATGGTCTTATGCTGATTCGCCTTATTGCTGCTTCGAAGATGAGCATTTCAATGAGGTCAAGCGGTTATTCCAGGCGCGTCCATCTATTGCGGAGCTTGAGGATGAGGCATGGAACGATGAGTTCACTATGAGGCTGGGGGCCATAGAGCTGGCGATGCGGATGCTGGATGCTGAGGGTCTGTTCGCGCTCAATCAGCCCAGGGAGGACGTATGTGTGCTTGCCGAAGTGATGCCGCCGGATGAGGGGAATACGGACATTGCCCTGCGGCTGAACCGGGCGGAAGCTCCGGCGATGCGGGCCTGGCTGGCGGAAGCGGCAGAATAAGGTTATTGATGAATAACTCACGCAGGAAACCGGGGGAATGATGAATGTATATCGTATCTGAGCCCAAGGGGCTGTCAGAGCATCACAGGCGCCTGCTTGAAGTGGAGAACGCAGGTCTGTATCCTCCAGCCTATATCCGGTTCTTGCAGCAGTACGGCGAAGGAACGTATCGGGGCTGGATGAATGTGCAGACCCCTGACACAGAGGTGCTGCGGCCGTTTGCCGAATACGGATTATGGGAGCATGATCAGGATAGCCCTATAACGGAGCAGCAGATCGGCGAGTGTACCGCTATCGGGACCACTGTGGACGGTGATTTCTTGGCAGTTCATCCCAAGGTGGACGGGCTGCTATGGCTGCCTCGTCATGCGGAACAGATTCAAGCAATCCCGCTGCCATCCGGGGAACAGGAGAAGGAAGAGAGCTATGCCCTGATCCTGGACGGCATCTACCGCCGGATGTATGGGCGGAGCCAGGAGGAGAGTGTCTATTATGAGCCATGGACGGGAACCCGCGAGCATCTTTTCCTGCGGATGCCGCCGGGAGAGGGCCAGCTGGCGCTCACGGAGCTGGCTGGCCTGTGCCGGGCGGAGTCTCCGCCGGATCTCTTCATTGAGAATCCTTACGTCTGCTACCTGTTCTACCGGAATCTGGGCGGCTATATCCGCCTGAATCTGGCGGGTGGGCAGGAGGTAGCCGTCTTCTATGAGCAGGCTGCCGGGCAGGTATCGGCCAAGATGAAAGAGTGGCTTCTGTCGAAGGGATGCGAGCAGTATTCATGGGAGTGAAGAATAAGGAGGAGAGCGGATGATTGTCCTGAAGGACATAGGGAAATTCGAGGTGCTGCCGGCGCGGGCGATGCAGATCTATCAGGGGGATGTTCCGGCCTTGCAGGCTGCCATTGCTGCGGGCTGGGATATTGAAGCGGGGCTAGAGCTTAGCAAGCATACCACAGTCAGCCCGCTCGACCTGGCGATTATCACACAGCAGACCGAGGTGGTGAAGCTGCTGGTGGAGCATGGCGCGAAGCTGAATGTACCTCAGAATCCGGCCTTCCTGAGGGCGGTCCGTTATGGCAAGGAGGAGCTGGTCCGATACCTTGCTGCACAGGGCGCGAAGCTGGACCTGCTGAACCGGACGGGATCGGGCGCTTATTCACAGGCCTACTACGGCAACAAGAAGAATATCCCGCTGATCCATGAGCTGGGTCTGGACATCCGGCAACATGCCGGTGCCGTGCTGCGGCAAGCCGCCTCGGACCATGATCTGAAGACGCTTACCTATATGCTGGATCAGGGAGTGGATATCAACTACAACAAGCCGGATATGGTCTATCCTTACGGGGCGACGCCGCTGACAGTAGCTGCCCGGCTGGGCAATCTGAACATGGTCCGCTTCCTGGTGGAACGCGGTGCGGACCTTATGATGACGGAGAAGGACGGCGAGCGGCCGTATACGATTGCGGTCAGCAGCAAGCATACCGCTATGGCGGAATACCTGAAAGCGCTGGAACCGCCGGATGTTCATGATGTGGAGAACAAGAAATACGAGCTGGCCAAATATAAACTGCCGGATGAACTGGTCCGCTTCCTTACAGGGGACGAGCTGCGCCTGACGCTTGCCCCGAATGAGTATAAGATCGGGTACATCGACTTCTTCAGCTTCACTGACACGATAGAGATGAAGGCCGGGCGGCGCAAGCTGCTGCGGCTGTCTGCCGATATCGATAATTACTCCGGTCTGGTGCTGGTCTGGAATCCGCAGAAGAAGGGGCAGCTCGGCTGCTATGATCTGGAGCATCAGACGTATGCGGATCTGTGCAGCTTCCCGGAATTTCTTGCCCAGCCTGAACGCTACCTCATACAGTTCATGGAGGGAGAGCTGGACGGGTCATGAAGGAGAGACTGTCTAAAGTGAATCATAACCATGAGACCTATGAGACCCTGGACGGGCTGGAGGGCATGCGCTCCGAGCTAACAGGGTACTGTTACCGGATGATGGGCTCCATCTTCGAGGCGGAGGATGCCGTCCAGGATACTATGATCCGGGCCTGGCAGCACCAGGAGCAGATGAGGCAGCAGGCCTCTCTCCGAGCCTGGATGTACCGGATTGCCACCAATGTCTGTCTCGATCGGCTAAGGAGCGCCAAGCGGCGGGCACTGCCGATGGATCTCTCGGAACCGGCCGCTGTCGTTACGGAGCCTCGGGAGAGCCTACCTCAGCATTCCTGGATCTGGCCCGCTCCGGGCTATGTGGATGATCCTGGTAATATTCTGGTCAGCAGAGAGACCCTCCGGCTGTCCTTCATTGCGCTGCTGCAGCTGCTGCCGCCCCGGCAGCGTGCCGTGCTGATTCTGCAGGAGGTGTTCCGGTGGTCGGCAGCCGAGACCGCCGGGGCACTGGAGATGACCGTGGCCGCGGTGAACAGCGCGATGCAGCGGGCACGGGCAACCATGGCCAAGGCCCAGCTCCGGTCCGAGGCCTTGCAGGCTGACGATGGCGAAGTGGACGAAGGACTGATTACCCGGTACGTGGAGGCTTTTGAACAATACAATATAGCTGCGTTGTTAGCCTTATTCCAGGAGAACGGCAGCCTGTCGATGCCGCCATTTACGATGTGGGTGCAAGGCGGCACGGATCTCGCGGCCTTCTACCAGATCACAAGCAGTCACTGTGTGGGCTCGCGGTTGCTGCCGGTCCGGGTGAACGGGAACCGGCCCGCATTTGCCCAGTACGTTCCCTCTGGAGAAGATGGATTGCTGGTCCCGTGGGCGATTCATGTGCTTGAGCTGAGCGGGGGGAAGATCGCGCATGTTCATCATTTTATAGATGCTGAATTATTTATTCGCTTCGGATTGCCGGAACACCGATGATTCTGCCGCGGCCGGAACGTCTATACTAATGAATCGCACAAGCGAGACCATTCCGAACTCAAGGAGGAACACACAATGACTATCAAACTTACTCCCTACATCACCCTGGAGGGGCGCACGCGGGAGGCAATTCAATTCTATGCACAGACTATGGGGGCTAAAGTCCTCTCTATCCTGACGTATGGTGATATGCCGGACCTCCCGGACACGTTCCCGGATGAGGTGCGGAGTCTGGTGGCCCATGCCAAGGTACAGGTGGGCGGCACGGAGCTGATGTTCTCGGATACTCCCGGTGGTACACCAGTTGAGAGCGGGAAGCGGGTAACGGTCTGCGTTACTACGGACAGTGTGGAGGAGTCCCGGAGAATTTTTGATGCGCTGCAGGAGGGCGGAGAAGTCAATATGCCGTTTCGGGAGGAGCCGTTCAGCCCCGGCTTCGGCGATCTGACGGACCGGTTCGGGGTGACCTTCCAGATCTATACGGAGCTTGAATAGAGTGGAGATATAACGGCGGAGGTATTGAAGAAGGGGAGCAAGCGTGGGAGGCTGCATTAAGGGAGGTTCGGGAAGAGGCGGGGATTACCCAAGTCGCTCTCTACATTTCCAATACCTTTGACCAGATCTATTCTGCAAAAGAAAACTATATCTACGTCGCACCAGTGTTCGTGGGATATGTGAATGACGACCAGGATGTCATTCTTAATCATACGTGTTGGCACACCATAAGAGGGTTTGAGAAGGGCTGCACGTGATAAGCGTGCAGTTTTCTTGTGGTATAGGAAACTATAGTTTCCTTCTGCTGTGGAAAAGGTGTGTGTAAATTTGTGGATAAGAGTTCTTTGAATGATTGTAGAATGACTTTGATGCTGAATGTGACTGAAGGCTGAGGGGATGCTTACAACCGAATACAATGGGCTGTTACAGCGGAATATGGACCCAATGTATGTGAAAAACAGCATACATTCTGCATTGTGCTCGCAAGCAGGCATATGAGCCGATGTAAGTGAAAAACAATATACATTGTACTCGCAAGCAGGCACACAGCCTGAATATATGTGAAAAACAGCATACATTATACTCGCAAGCAGGCACACGACCTGAATGTATGTGAAAAACAGCATACATTGTCTTCGCGCGAAGGTAATCTTGTTCACCCGCAGGGTGATTTTGTTCTGCTCTTGGGAGAGTGCGTCTGCGAAATGTAATCGAAAAACCGATCACATTGGGCATTGCGTGGGCTCGCGGGCCAGATGTAATCGAAAAACCGATCACATTGGGCATTGCGTGGGCTCGCGGGCCAGATGTAATCGAAAAACCGATCACATTTGGCGTTGCGTGGTAGCGTGGGCCGAATGTAATCGAAAAACCGATCACATTTGGCGTTGCGTGGGCGCGTGGGCCAGATGTAATCGAAAAACCGATCACATTTGGCGTTGCGTGGGCGCGTGGGCTCAATGTAGTCGAAAAACCGACCACATTCGGCGTTGCGTGGGCGCGTGGGCTCAATGTAGTCGAAAAACCGACCACATTCGGCGTTGCGTGGGCGCGTGGGCCGAATGTGCGCGCGTGGGCCGAATGTAATCGAAAAACCGATCACATTTGGCGTTGTGTGGGCGCGTGGGCCAAATGTTAGGTCTATTTCTATCATTTTCGCACAATCGCCAGTGCATGCAAACTATACCCAAGCAGACTCTTATCCTCACAGGTCTGCAGATGAAACTGAAGCCAGCGTTCAAAATCTTCTTGCTGTGCCTCATTGATTTGCTTAGCAAACAAATAACCGACCCCGTCTGTTCCAATATGGGCCACGATCTCTGCGTGATAGGCAACTGCCATGTGTTCCATTTCAGAGGGAGACATATGTAGGAATAGGCCATCTTTCGTCTGGTTGGCATGCCAGGTAAGTACATCTTCCATATTTCCTAGTCTATCGCCTACGCCTAATAACGAAACTGCTGCATTGTTAATATAGGAGACCGCAAGCAGCCCTCCCGGCTTCAGCACGCGAAGGCATTCGGTCATGGCCAGCTGTCTGTCTTCATTGCCGATATGGTAAAAAGCGCCCATGTTCAGGACAACATCAAAGACTTCACTGTCAAAACGGGATAAATCCGTGATGCTTCCTGTATACATATCAGCTAATACCGGGCGTATGCGCTGCTTCTCTCTGATGAGTTCTACATTATGAGGAACAATATCTCCGGCAACGACCTTATGCCCCAATTCTGCAAGCTGAAAGGAGTAATTCCCCGTTCCTGCGCAGCCGTCAAGAATGTAGGCTTCCGGCTTAAATAGCTTTTTGAAGTAAGACATCGTTGTGATCCATTCGATCTGATGCCCGTTATCCCTGAACAGCCTTCCCTCCTCATCATAGGAATCATAGTAATCCGTTATCGCACTCACCATATTGCCCTCCTTATCGTTGGCCGGGCCTTATTAAGCACAACTGCCCTCCCCCTACCTTAACGGATCGGGGGAGAGCAGGCTATGACGGGAGTTACTTGAAGATCCGCTGCGAGAACTGATACAGTCCGCTGCTCCAGACCTTGCCTTCATGTCCGCCTACATCCAGATACCACAGATGCGGAACATTCATGCTGGTCAGGCTGTTATGGAAATTCTGGCTGACATAGAGCAGGCCGTCCGAAGCGCCGCAGGAGATCCAGAGCAGCTTCAGCTGGCTGGCCGTCTGCGCCGGATTAGTGATCAGCTGTGAGGCCGATTTCGTATTCGGAGCAGAGGAGAACGCGCCGATCCAGGAGAACTTGTCCAGATGCTTCAGGCCGAAGTTCAGGGTCTGTCCGCCGCCCATGGATAAGCCGGCCAGGGCGCGGTTTTGCTTGTTTTTGTATACCGGGAAGTGAGAGTCAACGTAAGGAATGAGATCATTAATCAGGTCAAATTCAAACCGCTCGAAGGCGGCTACCTTGTCCGGTGCATAAATATCGCCGATCGGGCGGTCATCCGCCATGGCGCGGCCATTCGGGAACACGACAATCATCGGCTCCAGCTTGTTCTGGGAGTACAGGTTGTCCAGAATGTTCCGCGGATTCATCCCGTTCAGCCATTCGTTCTGATCCCCGCCGATGCCGTGCAGCAGGTAGAGCACGTTGTAGGTCTTGGAAGGGGTATAACCCGGAGGGGTGTACACCATCGCGTTTCTTGACTTGCCTACAGTAGTCGAATAATAAGAAATCTGCTGTACGTTGCCGTGGGGAATATTATTACGGTATCCGTCATAGCCTTGTGGAGCGGGAGTGATGGTGCTGGTTACAGCCGCAGCGGCATCCGCAGAGAGGCTCAACTCCTGCTCTTCTGCTACAGGTGATGCAAAAGACATTGCAGGCAACAGCAGGACTGTCGCCAGAGCCAGACTTGCAATTCGGGTCATTATTTTCTTCATTTCATATCTCCTCCTTCATTCGATTGGTGAAGCCTATTTGCCCTCCCTCTACAGAAACGGAGCCGCCTCCTCCTCTCCCGACATAATATGTAAGCGCATCCATATCGAGGATACCATATATAGGATATTATGTAAATTGTTTTCGGAGATTTTTCATAGAAAAAGGTAAGTCAGCAGTACTTCTTAATGTTGTCATACCGGAAGCAGCAGGGTAATAGATAGGAATAGGAGCTTCCAAATATCTGGATTTGAGGCGGGAGCCAAGGACTGGAGGGATGGATCATGATAGGACAGAGTGTATCAGGAATCAGTCCGGTACAGGTCATCATGGCCTACGGCGGCACACAGAGCGATGTCAGTTCCCTGGAGAAGCAGCGGAACCGGCTGATGATGGAGCTGGACCGGGTGAACGCGGCGCAGGGCGGGCAGGCGACTTCCTACCGCCGGGAGCAGCTCCAGCGGCAGATCCGCCTCCTTGAGGTTCAGCTCGCGCACAAAGCCGGAAGCAGCGCGGTCACGGATGTAAGCACTGCCGCCCAGAAGGTTCAGGCTCCGCCTTGGCGGATGGAGTGGAAGGGCGGCCTTAAGGGTATCGGCCAGACCGATCCCCGGACGGCAACGGTGAATGCAGAGGGGCGTTTCGATGCTTTAATCTAAGCCGAGAGTCAAAAATTTCCTTTAATCCATTGTGACTCACCCATAATTTCCTGGAATAAAGCGCTTTAAAAAAGCATTGACATCGTCTGATTAAAAACATACAATATGGCTATATTAAGGAGTGTCACTGATACGATCAGGCACCACCATTGTCGATGATTCTACAAGAAATGTTTTTTCTTGTGTATCTGACTGTGGTGGTTTTTTGTTTTCAGAGGGAGGAAATGTAGATGAAATTCAAGAAATCCCTAAACAATAACATCGCCTTGGCAGAAGACCTGGAAGGGAATGAGCTGATAGTCATTGGAACCGGAGTGGGTTTCAAAAAGGTAAAGGGGCAGGAGCTTAAGCAGGAAGACATCCAAAAAACGTTCCGAATCGGCGCTGACGAACGATACCAGCGGATGGAGCAATTCTTTAATGAAATCCCTTTGCAGGTCATAGATGTCACGGATCAGATTATTCAGTTAGGCAAACAGAATATCAGTACGAAGCTAAATGATTCCATTCTTCTGCCATTGGCCGATCATATCCATTATGCCTTGGAGCGTCTGAAGAATGAGCTGGAGATTCAGAATCCGCTGCAATGGGAGATTAGGAATCTCTACCCCAAAGAGTTCATGACAGGACAAACGGCTGTAAGCCTGATTAATGAAGCCTTCCAGGTGAAGCTGCATGATTCCGAAGCCAGTTTCATCGCACTGCATTTCGTGAATGCCCAGATTGACCGCGGGACTATGAGTCAGACGATGAAGGTTACAACGATTATTAATCAGATTATCGGGCTGATGACGGAGCATTTCAATATCAAGCTGGAGCAGGATTCGATTAATTACTCTAGATTTATCACGCATTTGCGGTATTTTATTGTCAGGCAAATGAACAAGGTTGTGCTTTCGTTCAAGGACGAGCATTTTCTATATGACGTATTATCGTCAAGATATCCCGACAGTTACGAGTGTGTAGGAAAGATTAAGCACTTTGTAGAAAAGGAATACGGTTTCTCAATTAACAAGGACGAAATGGTCTATCTAATCATTCATGTGGAGCGAATGACTTCGCGCTCCGGTACAGAGTGATTCCCGGTCCTTGAAATATGGAGTGTTACTGACTCGATCAGGCACCACCAAATGTTGCCGACTCTGCGGCTCAAGCAGAACGGGATTACATTTGGTTTTTTTTATGCCTACATTCTTAGGAGGAATGACAAGTGAACAACAGAGAAATGTCAGAGGAGATTATCAGCCGTATAGGGGGAAATGCGAACATCGTTCAAGTCTGGCACTGCATTACAAGGCTGCGCTTCAATGTAAAGGACGAGAAGCAGGTTCAGGTCGCTGAAATTACGAAGCTACCGGGGGTGCTTGGGGCACAATTTCAGAATGACCAGTTCCAGGTCGTGATCGGAAATAACGTGGCTTCCGTCTATACCGAGGTAGAGAATGTTATGAAGGAAACTGCATCGTCTGAGTCAAGCGGAGCAGACCGCTCAGGCTCAGGAGCGAGAGGCTTAAATGCCGTGCTTGATACGATCTCCGGAATATTCACGCCTATTCTGCCGGCGATAGTAGGCGCGGGAATGCTCAAGGGCGTACTTGCTCTATTGGTCTCACTGGGCTGGATTTCACAGAGCAGCGGAGAATACAGCGTATTTACAATGATTTCTAATGCCTCGTTTTATTTTCTTCCGTTCCTGCTTGCCGTCTCTGCTGCCAGAAAGTTTAAGGTGAATGAATATCTGGCTCTGACACTGGCCGGAACCCTGCTGTATCCAACGATCTTGGATGCGTATACTGCCGGAAAGCTTGAAGCGATTCCTTTTCTAGGTCTACCTGTCTCCATTGTAAATTACACACAATCGGTGATTCCAATCATTCTGGGTGTATGGTTGCTCAGTTATGTCTATCGTCTAATCGACCGGTTCATTCCGAATACGCTCAAAATCATCTTCACACCTATGCTTGTTCTCGCTATTACGGTGCCTATCATGCTTATCGCTATCGGCCCCCTGGGGAATTTCGGGGGAATCTATCTGGAGAAGGGTGTCTCCTGGCTGTTCGCCCACTCCGGGCCGCTGACAGGGATTGTGCTTGGAGGGTTGATGCCGCTGATTGTAATGACAGGTATGCATTATGCTTTCTTCCCGGGAACCTTGCAGAATTTAAGCAAACTGGGATACGACGTTCTGTTGTTGCCGATTAATCTAATTACCAATCTGAGTCAAGCGGGAGCGGTACTCGCCGTATTTCTCCGTACCCGAGATCCGAAGATGAAGTCGGTGGCCCTGTCGAGCGGGATTTCCGCATTGTTGGGAATTACGGAGCCTGCACTGTACGGCGTTAGCCTTAAGCTCAAAAGGCCCTTCTACGCTTCAATTATCGGTGGGGCGGCAGGAGGCGGGTTCATCACTGCCGTGGGCCTGAAATGTTACGGCTTTGCCGTCCCGGGCCTGTTATCGCTCCCGCTCTATATTGAGCCGGGTGGGGGAATGAGGAATTTCAGTTATGCGCTGATCGGAATCGCCATTAGCTTCGTCGTCTCCTTCGTGATGACGTTAATCCTCTGGAAGGAGTCAGATCCTGCAAAGCCCGGCAGGGTTAAGCATAAGGGGAAGGCTGGAGGCGAGCAGAGCGAAGCAACTTCCGCTGTACCTGAGGCTATCCAATCTGTACAGGACAAAAAGAATGAAATCTTCAGTCCCTTCCAGGGCGAGTTGGTTCCGCTTCGTGACTTGCCGGACAAGACCTTTGCCAACGAGCTGACAGGTAAAGGGATTGCGGTTAAGCCTACCGAAGGGCGGATGAACGCTCCTTTTGACGGAGTGGTTACGATGGTTGCCAAATCGAAGCACGCCGTAATGCTGCGCTCCAATGATGGGGTGGAGGTGCTGGTTCATATCGGATTAAATACCGTTTCGCTTAAGGGCCAGCATTTCGAGGTAAAAGTCGTACCCGAGCAAAAGGTGCAAAAAGGCGACCTGCTGGTCGAGTTCGATCTGGAGGCTATTGAAGCCAAGGGTCTGAATATAGTCTCGCCGGTCATTGTGACCAATACGCCGGACTATCTGGATGTTGTTCCTGTTCACGTGAAGGGGGTGATTCCAATGAACGGAATCCTGCTGTTCACAATTAAATAATTAGCAATTCTAAAAATAATATAATTTTGGAAGGAGTTCGATGAATCATGTTAAAACATACTGAGGGATTATCGTTTCCACAAGGATTCTTATGGGGAGGAGCTACAGCCGCCAACCAATTGGAGGGGGCTTACGATGCAGATGGCAAAGGCCTGTCCACCTCCGATATGGCACCATTTGTTCCGCATGAATTGCGGGGCGGCAAGGACTTTACGTTCGATGTAGATTCTGTACAGCTTGAGGAGTACCTCAGCGGCAATAGCGAAGTTTATTTTCCCAAGCGGAAGGGCGTAGACTTCTATAATCATTATAAAGAAGACATTGCCCTTTTTGCCGAAATGGGATTTAAGGTCCTTCGTATTTCAGTAGCCTGGACGCGTATTTTCCCTACAGGAGAAGAAACAGTGCCTAATGAAGCTGGTCTGGCTTTTTACGATAAGGTTTTTGATGAGCTGCTGAAGCATGGCATTGAGCCGCTGGTTACGATGTCCCATTATGAAATGCCCGTGGAACTGTCTCGGAAATATAACGGCTGGGAAAACCGTATCATGATTGACCTGTATCTGAAGTTTGCCAATACTCTATTTGACCGTTACAAAGATAAAGTGAAGTACTGGATCACCTTCAACGAAATGAACATGATCCTGACCAGCCTGTACACCGGAGGAGGCATTCTCGAAGACCGCATTCAGGGAACCAAGGAGCAGGTGGCTTATCAGGCTACCCACCACCAGTTCGTGGCCAGTGCGCTGGCGGTCAAAAGCTGCAAGGAAAAAATCCCTGGCGCTCAAATCGGCTGTATGATCTGCCGTCTGGAGACCTATGCCGCATCCACCAAGCCGGAAGATGCGCTGCAGACGCTCAAGGAAGATCAGATGAACCTGTTCTATCCGGAGGTTCAGGCACGCGGGGAATACCCGGCTTACATGGACCGGTACTTCAAGGAGAACCAGATCGAACTGGTGAAAGAACCCGGTGACGATCAGATTCTAAAGGACAATACGGTTGATTACATCGCGTTCAGCTATTATATGACCTATATTGGCAAATACGACCCGAATGACAACAGCAACTCAGGTATGCTCGTTAGCCAGATCAAGAATCCGCATCTTCAGGTTTCGGAATGGGGTTGGCCGATTGATCCGATTGGCCTGAGAATTACGCTGAACCGCCTGTATGACCGCTACCGGATGCCTCTGTTCATTGTAGAGAACGGTCTTGGGGCGAAGGATGTTGTGGAAGAAGATGGCTCTATTCATGATTCATACCGGATCGATTATCTCCAGAAGCATATTGAGCAAATGAGAGAAGCGGTTCAGGATGGAGTAGAGCTGATGGGCTTCACCAGTTGGGGGCCGATTGATATCATTAGTTGTTCGACTTCAGAGATGGAGAAACGTTATGGCTTCATCTATGTTGATCAAGACAACTCCGGCAAGGGAACCTTGAAGAGATCACGCAAGGACTCCTTCTATTGGTACAAAAAAGTGATTGAAAGCAATGGTGCAGAGCTGTAAAATAACCCCACAAAAGTGGAGCTTTAGCTTCGGTGCTTACTCAAGTACTTTGCGGGAACCAGAGCATATAAATGATTATCACCGCCGGACTATGTTCCGGCGGTTTTTTGCATATGGTGCCGGCTTAAGGCTGGCGGATGGAGTGGAAGGGCGGCCTAGAACAGTATAATTGTGTCCCTGGAGAGTGGGTTTGCCACCCTCCTTTCTTTTTGGCCCGGGATTATAGTAAGGAATGACTCTATGTATCCTGCTGGGAATTGAAAGCGATTGCCTGGAGTCAAATCGATCTGGAGGAGGTATTTATGCTTACTCACAAAGTCATGAGATTGCTGCTGGTGCTTGCCGTCGCATTCACGGGGTTCATCCCGCAGACCGCCGGTGCGGCTGAACCGGAACCGGGAACGGAACCGGTGCCGCAGGTGGCCGCCGCTGGCCCGGCAACCATCCAGAATTACCCGATGCCGTCTATCTATACTCCGTCTTCTGTTTACTCGTTGAAGGTGAACAATGAGGCGGTCCCCGTCGTCAAGTATTTACCCGACTATGACTATGCCCAGTTCTCCTTTGAAGGAACCATTAGCCTTGAGGTGACGGCAGACAAGCCAATCACCTCGTATTCGATCAGCCCGCTGGCCAAGAACATCACAGGAACGGTCAACGGCAACAAGCTGACCTTCACCCTGTCGGCCTCTACCTATGTGATCGTGGATATTAATACACCTGCGAACGAAGACCCGAATGAGAAGGACCCGGACAAGCGCCGCAAAAGACTCGTGATCGCCGCCGATCCGCTGGAGACTGACATCCCCGCGTCCTCCGGCCCGGGAATCTACAATGTGACCGCTGCACCGTACAACGCAGACAAGACGGGGGCAACGATCACCTCGGGCGCCATCCAGCAGGCGATTGATGCTGCCAATCAGGCCGGAGGCGGTATCGTCTATATTCCGGCGGGCGTATATAAGAGCAGCAACCTGACCCTCAAAAGCAATGTCACCTTCTACCTGGCCGGAGGAGCCGTCATTGTTGGAACAGGCCGGGGCGAGGACTACCGGAATGACTTCCGCAAGGATTCGATCTCGGATGGAACCTATTTCATCCGCACCGCTACTAATTCCGTGAATATCACCATGCGGGGACGCGGAACCATTGACGGCAAAGGGATAGAAATGCGCAAACGCAAGATGACCAACCCGCCTGCAACCCATAAGCAGGGAGAAGGATTCATTAATAACCTGGTGGTGCCGATGGCGACCAGCAACTTCAAGTTCGACGGATTAACCCTGCGGGACGGCGGCTTCTGGGCGTTCCTGGTCGTCCGCTCCGATAACGTAACCATCACCAACTATAAGGGATACCAGGATTTATTTACGCTTGAGGATGATGCCATCGATATTAACGAGAGCCAGAACGTGCTGGTGAAGCATGCGCTTGCCATCTCGGATGACGATACCTTCTCCACCAAGACCTGGCCGCAGAAAGGAATGTCCAAGGACTGGCCGGGAGCCATCGAGCATCTGGAGAATGTGGTCTTCGAGGACTGCTTCGCCTGGACACGCTGCGCCGCCTTCAAGCTGGGGATGGGCATATGCACGCCGCAGATTGGCGTAACCATCCGCAATTCGTATGTCTACCAAAGCGCGCGGGCGCTGCTGGTGGATCATGCCTATACAGAGAATCCGCTCCCGGTCGAAGGCTGGGCTCAGGATGTGACCTTCGAGAATATTGATATTGAACGGGTGGGCATCAACCAGTTCGGCAATTACTGGCTGCGGGTCTCCACCAGTACAGCAGGGGATGTAAGCAATGTTATTCTCCGGAACATCAATGTCCGCGAGACGGGAGGAGATTCTCCTATTCAGGGCAATCCCACCAGAGGCGGGATGGTGAACGGGGTTACTTTTGAAAATGTGGTGGTCAAAGGAACGCTGGCGAAGAATCTCAGTGATCTGAAGGTGAGCATCAAGAATGAGAATGTAAGCGGAGTCGTCTTCGCGAATACGGATCAGGCCTGGTTCAGCGATCACTTCACCTCCGGGCTGCTCCCGGATTGGACCGTGGCTTCAGGTGCCAACAGTTGGGCGGTAACCGATCGAACAGGGAACCGGGTGCTGTCCACCAGCCAGACCACGACGGCGCTGATTACCGCCAAGGCCGGTACATCCTGGACGGATTACACGTATGAAGCCAGAGCCAGACTGCCTCTCATTAATGGAAGCGAGAACGCAGGTATTGTCTTCCGGGTGCAGGATCAGAACAACTTCTATATGTACCGGATCGATGCCAGCACAAGCCAGCTGCAGCTCTACAAGGCTGTAGCGGGAACGTTGACGCAGGTCTCGAACACCTCGTTCGTGCCTGTCAAGAACCAATGGTATACCCTTAAGGCGACGGTTCAAGGCAATACCGTCAAAGGGTATGTGGACGGAGTGCTGAAGACGACATGGACCAACCCGGTCAATGAATTAACCTCAGGTGGAATCGGCTTCCGCACCACTTCAGCCGGGGTCTGGTATGACGATGCCAAGGTGACCGCCATTCACAATCCGCCCACGGATATTACACTCAGCGCTACCCAGGTGCCGGAGCTGACTACTCCAGGCGGTGTAGTGGGCACCTTCACTACAGCACATCCGGATGCGGGCCAGACCTTTATTTACGCGCTGGTTCCGGGGCAGGGAGACGCCGATAACAGCAGCTTCTCCATTGCCCCGCAGGGAGACAGGCTGATCCTCCGCACCACGCCGGATTATGAAGCGAAGAGCAGCTACAGCGTCCGGGTGAAGAGCATTGACGCCAATGGCCTGTCTCTGGAGAAGAGCTTCACGATTCAGGTTACAGATGTGGACGAGACTCCGATTGATGCCAATCCGAATTCTGTCCGGTTCACGGATAACTTTGAGGATGGCAATACGACGGGCTGGACGACTGCCAGCGGGACCTGGAGTGTAACTACAGACGGCAGCACCAAAGCCCTGATCCAGACAAAAGGAAATTCAACGGGGCTCATTACAGCCGGGGATTCATGGCAGGATATTGCTTTTGAAGCCAAGATGAAGGTTCCCATCGCGAATGCCAATGCCGGCATTCTCTTCCGGGTGCAGGACGCCAATAACTATTACATGTACCGCATCAATGTAAACGACAAGAAGCTGGAGCTGTTTAAGGCGGTAAACGGAACGCTGACCCCTGTGTCCAGTACCCTCTTCGCCGATGCGGCTGCGGGCCAGTGGTATACGCTGAAGGCAGTCATCAAAGGAAATAGAATTCTAGGCTTTGTGGACGGCCAGTTGAAGCTTGAATGGACGAACCCGGTAACGGAATTAACTGCAGGGAAGATCGGCTTCCGAACAACCTCCCAGAATGCGGTGTTCGATAATGCCCGTGTTACAGGGATACAAAAGGTGACGGCCAGTGCGCTTAAGACGGTAACCCTCGATGTGTATGAAAGGGTTACGCCCGAAGGCAACCGGCTCAGCGTTAGCCCGGGCAGCCCTTTTGTAGGGGAAACACTTACCCTGACGGCCGAAGGCCATAACCAGAGCCTGGTACCTGTAGCACCCGGAGATGAACGTTATTATCCGGAAGCATGGAGCTCCACGGAGGAAGGCATGGCGGGTGTATTCACCGTAACGGATGAGGTCTATCAGGCTGCCTATGTTGCTTCTGCCCCAGGTGATTACAAGATAACGGTTATCTACCGCAAGCAGGTATGGTACGGCACAGCCTGGGCCGATACGGAGCTGACGGATTCCCTGATTATGGACATTAAGGTCATCCCGAAACCGGCAGATGCGGAGGGTGACAGCACCACTGAGCTGAAACCGCCGGTCCTCGGTTAACAAGAGATTTATATCCCCATCCTAGTGTGTGAGCAGTGATGCTTATGTGCCAGGATTTTTTTGTGCTAAAAATAATTAGCGTATAAGTGCAACCGTTACCCGGAATTCTCTACTATATAGATAAGAGGATGCTAAAGGAGAAACTAGCAGATGGAAGATCAGGGAATCATTCAGCTATACTTGCAGCGCTCACAGCAGGCCATCACGGAGACCCGGAACAAATATGGTGCTTACTGCCGGGCGATTGCCAGGAACATTGTCGCGAACCCTTCCGATACCGAAGAGTGTGAGAACGATACATACCTGGCTGCATGGAACGCTATTCCGCCTAACCAGCCGAGAAGGCTGCCGGTATTCCTGGGGCGGATCACCCGCAATATCGCGCTCGATAAGTATGGGTATAATACGGCCAAGAAGCGGAGCCGCCAGCTTGAGGTGATTCTGGAGGAGCTGGAGGACTGCCTGCCCGCAGCAGAGACGGTGGAGACCGAGTATGCCGCCGGTGAAACCGCGCGGTTGATCAATGAATTCCTGTATGGGCTGGAGGAGGGGACACGAAATTTATTCATCAGGCGGTATTGGTATGCGGATTCCATAGAATCCCTCGCCGGCAGGTTCGATATGAGCAGCAGTAAGGTGAAGTCGAGCCTATTCAGGACCCGGAACAAGCTTAGAATTCATTTAGACCAGGAGGGCGTTCACCTATGAAGCGGGAGGACTTGTATAAGGAGATCGGGCAGATTGACGAGGAGCTGATTGCGGCGGCTGAACACAGCGGAGTAAGGGGAAGGGACAGGAGACACAGGTTCTCCAAAAGATGGATCGCACTGGTCGCCTGTCTGGTCGTATACAGCTCAACTTCTACAGTGCTGCTCGCCACAGAATACACCAGAAATAAAACGGAGGAGCCCTACATCCGTTATCTGACAGCGGAGGAAATGGAGCTGGCCCCTCCTGCTCAATATGAGGCGGACAAATTCCTGAAGGCGTTAGCCAGCGGCAACGATGAATATGTATACATTGCGGTGAACCGGCTGGTGGAGAGCTTCAATGACCCGCAGGCCCGGGAGCTGGCGCTGCAGAAGCTGCAGCCGTTCTTGACCAGTGATTCCGCGAAGATCGCGGAGTCGGCTGCTTTTGCCACAGATATCCTGTCCAAAAGCTATCAGAGTCCATATCTCTACAAAATGGCTGACGGGAGCATCGTATTTGCCTTATTCAACAATTATTCAGATTACGGTACCCAGAATGTACTCTGGCGTATACAAGATGATGTGCTTGAACCGTATTTCAGCTTCGCGGCCCCTTCGATGTATATTAAGAAAATTCTCCCGTCTCCGGACCGCAAGCTCCTTGCGGTGGTCACCAGCTCTAATAAGAGTGAATTTGTGCAAATCCTGGATGTGGAGAAGGGAACCATTAGCCCGGAGTTGGTAGAGTCGGCGAGAATCAGACATGGCGCTCAGCGCAAGCTGGATACTTGGACGCGCAGTGATCATGAGAATTACAGTTATCCGAGTCAACTCATGTGGAAAGATAATGACACGTTAGCGTTCGAGGGTTCTCTGGCCTACGACGACACAGCGGTTATCGAGAATGTTAGTGTGACGTACCGGTTCAAGGATAAGGTCATGGAGGTACAGCCGGTGAAGTAGTGAGTTTGCGCTACACGAATATAGCTGCGAATGGATGAAGCATCCGTTTGCGGCTTTTTTTGCTGCTGGCGGGAGGGCGATCAGGCCGAATGTGCTGCTGCGCTGAGAATTTAAGAAACTTTTAATCTTTACCCGACTTCTTCTTAAACAGTTGTGCCTATTCTTGATTACAGGGAGGGAGCGACTTGAAGAATTGGGCCCGTAAAGATTCAACAATTGCATGGTTATTTCTGGCGCCCAGTGCGGCGGGGTTTGCCCTGTTTTATCTGATTCCGTTCGGCATGGGCTTGTTCTACTCCTTCATGGACCGCACGGTGGGGGGCCACTATGTGGGACTGGATAATTACCGGGAGGTCATTGCGGGCGAGTCCTTCTGGAAGGCAGCCTCTAATACCCTCTACTTCAGTATGGTGAGTGTTCCGCTGCTGATTGTGCTGTCGCTGGGACTAGCGCTGCTGCTGCACAGGAAATTGTATTTTCAGAAATGGCTGAGAACTGCGTACGTACTCCCGCTGGTTGTGCCTGTAGCCTCGATTATCTTGGTCTGGCAGATCCTGTTCGACTGGAACGGGGTGCTTAATGCCTGGCTGAGCGGCTTCGGCCGGACGCGGGTGGACTGGATGAAGACGGAGGCTGCGCGGAATGTAATCATGCTGATGTATGTCTGGAAAAACATCGGGTATAACGTGATCCTGTTCCTGGCCGGCTTGCAGCAGATTCCGAAGGATTATTACGAGACCGCCCAGATCGAGGGGGCCGGGCGGATAAGGCAGTTCCGGAGCATTACGCTGGTCTATTTAACCTCTACGATGTTTTTTGTCGTCATTATGTCGGTCATTAATTCCTTCAAGGTCTTCCGGGAGACGTATCTGATTGCCGGAGCTTACCCGCATGACAGTATCTATATGCTTCAGCATTATATGAACAACATGTTCCTGTCGCTCGACCTCCAGAAGATGACGGCTGCATCCACCCTGATGGTCGGCGGCATTCTGATCATCGTGCTGGGATTGTTCGCTATGGAACGCCGCTACCGGCGGTATATGGAATAGAGGTGAAAGAGGTCTTGGCAGTTGGTAAAGTTATACAAAGGCTGACATTAACCGTCCTGATGGGGGCGGTTGCCCTCCTGATGCTGTTCCCGATCGGGGTGACCCTCATCAATTCGTTCATGAGCAGCCGCGAAATCGGGATCAATTACGGCCCCATCGGACAGATGAACAAGGTTGTGGAGGGCAGGAGCGATCCGTTCGCCAATCTGAAATGGCTGCCCGATCAGGTCTCCCTGGAGCAGTATGGCAAGGTGCTGATGGACAGCCCGATGTACCTGTCGATGTTCTGGAATTCAGTATTCCTGGTGGTGCCTATCATTGCCGGACAGACGGTGATCGCCGCGCTCGCGGCCTATGCGTTCTCCAAGCTGAGATTCCGGGGCCGGGAATTCCTGTTCCTGGTCTATGTCCTGACGATGCTGATGCCCTTTCAGGTCACGCTGGTGCCCAATTATATTATGGCTGACCGGCTGGGGTTGTTAAATAGCGCGGGGGCCATTATCCTGCCCGGAATTTATGCCGCCTTCGGAGTATTCATGCTCAGGCAGTTCATGCTGGATATCCCGTATGCCTATATTGAAGCGGCTAAGATGGACGGGGCCGGACACTTGCGGATTTTCTATACGATTATTGTTCCAATGGTCCAGCCGGGGCTGGCTGCCCTGACGATTCTGTTATTCGTCGATTATTGGAATATGGTGGAGCAGCCGCTTATTTTCCTGGACGACCCGCTCAGACAGCCCTTGTCTGTCTATTTATCGAATGTCAGCAGCGAGAAGGGCCTGGCGTTCGCCGCATCTATGATCTACATGGCACCGATGGTTCTGCTGTTCCTGTATGCGGAGACGTATTTCATTGAGGGTATTCAGTTATCCGGGATTAAGGGCTAGGGTGCGCATGTGAGGGACTTATGAGGATAGGAGGAGAACGGGGAAATGGAGATTACAGGAGTGCCCGCAGACCGCAGGCGCAAAAAAAATATCAGAACAGCCTTCCTTCTGCTCATGGGCGTGTTACTCTTCTTCACCTTCTTCAGCAATACGCTGCAGTCGTTGACCCTGCCCAAGGTGACCACGGTCAAGCCGCAGACCAAGAGCCTCGAATTCACGCTGGAGGGCAGCGGGAAGCTTACGCCCGTGAGTGAAGCGAAGCTCCTGAATGCCAGCGGCTGGAAGGTCCGGCAGGTTCTTGTGAAGGAGGGGGAACGGGTCACGAAGGGGCAGGCGCTGATCCGCTATGACAGCCAGGCCGCCGAAGCGGAGCTGAAGGATGAAGTTGCGGCGCTCGATAAGCAAAAGATCGCGCAGCAGACGCTGCAGGATCAGTTCATTCAGACGTATGCGGAAGGCGATGAGCTTCAGATTCGCAAGGCCCGGCGCGAAATTGAAGCGGGTAAGGTCGATCAGGTCACCCAGGCGCGGAAAATTGCCGGATTGAGAGAGCGGTTAACGGAGCAGCAGCAGCTTACGGCACCCTTCGACGGGGTGGTCACCCAGGTGAATGCCATTGCGGGAATGCTGTCCGCGGGTGAAGCGGATCTGGTCGTGTCGAGCAGCAGCAAGGGGTATCAGTTCGACTTCACGGCGGACGCTGAGATGTTATCCAGCCTCGGGGTTAGCTTAGGGGAGCAGCTTGAGGTTGAGGTTCATCCGGCAGAGGGTCAGCAGGCCCGTTCCTTGCAGGGCGAGGTTGCAGAGATCAAGGATGCTCAGGCGCGTACCGGCAGCGCATCCGCTGAGGAGAACGGCCGGGTGGAGCTAATTGCGCAGAAGAATGTCTTCATTGTGCTGAATGAAGAGTCGCTTAAGGGGGGTGAGCAGGTTCAGATTAAGCTGAAGAAGCCTTCCCGGCAGGAGGGACTGCTCGTATCCAATAAGGTTATCCGCCAATTGGGTGAGCGCAGCTATATCTATAAGATCGAGGAGCAGAGGGGGGCGCTGGGCAATACCTTTATCGCCCGCGAGGTTACGATCCGCTCCAGTACCACCAATGGCATAGACAGCATCATCCAGACGGATAACCTGTATGAGGATGAGCTGATTATTCTGGAGAGCAGCGAGCCCCTGCAGGACGGCAACCGTGTACGTCTGCAGTAGCCGTAGGAGTACGGCATACTATACGAACAATTATTGGAGGTAGCGAAAGATGAGGATGATTAACAAAATGGGCTGGCTGGGGATGAGCCTTGCTTTTACAACGATGATGTCAGCATGCAGTTCAGGGAGCAATACAGAGGCTCCAAGCACCGGGGGGAAGACGGTTGTTACGTTATCGGTTCAGCAGGATAGTGAGTTCTACCGTGCGGTTGAGCAGAAGTTTGAACAGGCTTATCCGGATATAGATTTGCAGATTCAGGCGTATAAGGGGATCAGCGAGAAGATGGAGGGGCCGGATTATGAGAAGTATCAGAAAACCGCAGGTACGGCATTGCTCTCAGGCAAAGGAGTGGATATTTATGAAACTAACAGTCTGCCCGCCAGTGATTACGTGAGTAAGAAGCTATTGCTTAAAATGGATGATTACCTCAAGCAGTCGAAGACGCTGAAGCAGGAGGACCTGCAAATGAATGTGCTGAATGCGCTGAAGGTGAACGGGGGCACCTATATCATTCCGTCCGGGTTCAGCCTGAGAGCGTTCCTTGGAGACGGGGATGCGCTTAAGCAAGCAGAGATCGATGATAAGAGCTGGACTTGGCAGGAATGGAAGAAAATCTCCAAATCGCTGATTGCGTCGGAGCAGCAGTCGGGGTCCGCACACCGCTACGCGCTTCCGAATAATCCGCCGGATATGCTGCTTCAGGAGATGGTGGTCGACGGCTATAACCAGTTCGTAGACGTAGCTGCACGCAAGGCCAAGTTTGATTCCCCTGCCTTCATATTTATGATGCGGGAGATTAACGAGATGTATCAAGAGAAATTGATGACCACCGAGCCGGTGGAGACCGAGAATCAATTGTTCTATTCTGCCGTTATACAGGGCCCGGCGGATTTCATCAACATTCCGTATACCAATTTTGCCAATCCGAAGCTGCTGTATAAGCCGCATAGCGGAACTTCCGGGGCCATGAGAATTATTCCGAGCTATACGTTTGCGATACAGGCCAAATCGCCGGTTGCCGAACAAGCCTGGATGTTCATGGAGTTCCTGCTCTCTGATGAAGTTCAGTCCCTGCAGAGCAGAGAAGGCTTCTCCCTGCTCCGATCGCTTAATGACAAGCAGTTCAGTGAGCTTCAGCAGCAGGTGAAGAGCGGGACGTATAAGCTCCCGGACGGCAAGCTTGCAAGTGTTCCTGAGGGACAATTCAAGGTGTTCCAAGACATGATGGATACAGCGGATAACTTCGCTATGATGGATGTGAAGATTCTGAGCATCATCGGTGAGGAAGCCAGCGCGTTCTTCAGCGGACAGAAGACGGCAGAGGATGTGGCCAAGCTGATTCAGAACAAGGCGACTACGTACCTTAACGAATAGATTCAGGCCTAGGAGGGTCCCGGTATGAAGCGAGTTACTATTCTGATCGCAGAGGACGAGAAAGAGATTGCCGGCCTGATTGCCCTGCACCTGGAGAAGGAAGGGTATCACTGCATTCAGGTATCCGACGGCCAAGCGGCCGTTCAGGCTATTCAGTCCCAATCCATTGATCTGGCCATCCTGGATATTATGATGCCGAAGCTGGACGGATACGAGGTCACCCGCCAGGTGCGGGTGAAGCATAATCTTCCGATTATTTTCCTCAGTGCCAAGACTTCTGACTTCGATAAGATTACCGGTCTTGTCATGGGCGCGGACGATTATATGATCAAGCCGTTCAATCCAATGGAGCTGCTGGCCCGGGTCAATTCCCAGTTGCGGCGCTCCCTGCAGTTCAGCCAGCCTAAGGGTGCCCCTCTGACTTCGGTTCTGGAGCTGGGCGGGCTGATCATCTCCCCTGACCAGCACACCGTTACACTGTATGGAGAAGAGATTGACCTTACGCCGAAAGAATTCGACATCCTCCATCTGCTGGCGAGCCACCCGAAGCAGGTGTTCAGTGCAGAGAGCATATTTCAGCAGGTGTGGGGCGAGGCGTACTATGAGAGCGGGAATACAGTGATGGTACATATCCGCACCCTGCGCAGGAAGCTGAGAGAGGATCAGAACAAGGACCGGTTCATCAAGACCATCTGGGGTGTCGGGTACACGTTCAATGCCTAAGAGACGCCGGGGCTTCAGAACCAGACTGGTTCAGTTACTGGGCGTAAGCATGCTGCTCTCCGCCGGGATCACCTACGGGATCTTCAAGCTGCTTCAGCTCTATTACGCCGGGGTGAAGTGGGAGGACCCGGAGGCGGAAATCCGGCGGTTCATCTACAGGATCGGAGACTTCAATGTGTCTCTGATGCTGTTCATTCCAATCATGCTGATCTTATTCTTCATGTTCACCAAGCCGTACATCCGCTACCTTAACGAGATTTCCAAGGGGATTCATCATCTGGCGGGCGGAGATTTCCAGAATCAGGTGCGGATTGCCTCAAGGGATGAGTTCAGCGCAATCGCAGAGGATCTGAATGTGGCCGGAGCCAAGCTGCAGGAGGCGGTACAAAGAGGTGATTTCGCCGAGAGCAGCAAGGACCAGCTAGTCGTCAATCTGGCGCATGATCTGCGTACACCGCTGACGTCCGTTCTCGGATATTTGGATCTGATTCTGAGGGATGAGCAATTACCAGTGGAGACGATCCGGCATTATGCGACGATTGCCTTCACCAAGTCCCAGCGGCTGGAGAAGCTGATTGACGAGCTGTTCGAGATCACCAGGATGAACCATGGCACACTGCCTGTGGTGAAGACATATCTGGATATTACCGAATTGCTGCGGCAATTGAACGAGGAGATGTACCCGGTATTCGAGCGCAATGGCCTGACCTCCCGGCTGAATGTGACTCCTGGCCTAATGATCTACGGGGACGGGGATCTGCTGGTACGCGTATTAGGCAATCTGCTGACTAACGCCGCCCGTTACGGGCAGGAAGGCGGTTATGTGGATATTAACAGCCGCCCTGATTCAGGTTCAGTAGCGGTTGAGGTCATCAATTACGGAAATCCCATTCCGCCGGAGGAGCAGCCGCATATCTTCGAGATGTATTACTCGGGGGACCGGGCACGGACACATCTGGAGGGCGGGACCGGCCTGGGACTGTTCATTGCACGCAATATTGTAGAGCAGCATGACGGGAGCCTGTCTGTAGAGAGCAATGAGCTGTGGACGAGGTTCGAGGTCCGGCTGCCGCAAGCTTAAGCGAAGTTAAGGGAGGAGAGAATTATGAATCATTCCACTAGAAAATATGCTGTCGCCATGCTAAGCCTGGCGGTTCTCAGCCAGTCCATCGCCTTCGGAGCCTATGCGGTGGCCGGGCCTTCAGCGGGAAAGGCGGCTACAGCCGCCGTGTCCACGCTGGAGGGACTGGGGGCGGTCTCATTGAAGAGCGGGGTGAGCGTGAAGCTGCTGGACGCTGCCCTTCAGCCCCAGGAGAGCGGGAATATGATTACGTACACCCTGAATTACGTCAACGGGAGTAACAGCAACGTGAGCCTGATTGATTATTTCTCCATGGTTACTACCTCAAGCGGTGCAGTTATTCAAGGCAAGCCGGTGACGGGCAGTGCTGCCGTCAAATCTATTCCGGCTAATAGCAGCCAGTCGGTCACGTATTATGTCAATGCGGGTAAGGCTGCCAAAATAACCGGAGTCCGCATCGCCTTATTCGGCTGGGATTTCAGCCAGGCGAATTACCAGAAGAAGCTGGGAACGTTCACGATTCCGGGTTCCTACTCGGCAGCTACCGCCAGAGGGCAGAGCAAGAAGCTGGTCCTGGCGGGTATGCCGGTGATCAGTAAGGCCGAGAGCCTGCAGATCGTTAAGGCTAACGGAAAAGTGTATGCCAGGGTGGGCATCAGCTTCGCCAATTCGGGTACCAAGGTGCTTAAGGACACGGGCCTGAAGGGATATCTGATATCCTCGGGAGGCTCCAGATTTGAACTGAATGCCGCTCCTGCCGATTACCAGATTCAGCCCAAGGAGAAACGGACCGTGCAGTATCTGGCGGACATCCCCTCCTATACGAAGACGGATAATATGTCCCTGCAGTTCGTCCAGGAAGACAGCGAGCTGCAGTTGAACCTGCTGGTGGCTGAGTATAAGCTGCCTGCTGCACAGTCGCCCAACTTCATCGTACCCGCTAATGCCGTCGCGAAGCTTAAGGTTGCTAACCATACAATTGAGACACAGCTGGCAAGCGCGGCGGTGTATTCGGAGGATCATCTGGCGAAATGGAGCCTGAAATTCCGGGTGCGCAACACAGGCAACCAAGCGGTGACGATTCCGGCCTACCCCTTCAGCCTGACGACTGCCGAAGGGTACAGCTATCCGGTAAGCAATAAGGCACTGGCCGGTCTGAGTCTGAAGCCGCTGGAGGAGCGGGTAGTCGAACTCAGTGCAGAGCTGCCCCTGAAGCTTAATCAGGGAGTGCTCCAGCTACAGATGAACGAGCCGGCAGAAGAGGGCCGGATCGCCTTCCCGGCGGCTTACTATCAGATTCCCTACTCCTTACAGCCGAATCATCTGCTGGCGACTGAGTACCCCGTGCAGAACAGTCTGGGTACCTTTGTAGTGAAGCTGGAATCGGTGGAACGCCTGCCATGGTCGGACCGCGATCAGGTCGTGACTAAGATCAGCC
The DNA here is from genome assembly GCF_038002805.1 of Paenibacillus sp. FSL H3-0333. NCBI lineage: Bacteria > Bacillati > Bacillota > Bacilli > Caryophanales > Paenibacillaceae > Paenibacillus > Paenibacillus sp. FSL H3-0333. Next base: position 764,795 of record NZ_JBBODG010000001.1, read on the forward strand.
TCCGCAACTCAGGGTCCACGAATGTGCAGCTTCCGGCCCTTACAGCGCTTCTGAAGGCGGGGGATCTAGATATCAGCGGCAGTGCGCAGATGGTGATCGAAGGCTCCAAGAGCCAATTGGCCCCGCAGGAGACAGCGGTTCTGTACATTACGGGGAACCTTCCCTATTCTTATCAACTGACGAAGCTGAAGGTGATCCTCCAGTATTCTTCGGAAGAGACCCAGGCGAATTTCCTTACGCTGTTCACCAGCCAAGTGGAGAATACCTTAAGAACCGTAGCAGCCGGGGAACCGTTCCGCCTGGAGCTGACCGGCAAGAAGGCAGAGATTCTGGAGCGGCAGAGCCGGATCTATCCGGGCGCCGATTCCAAGCTGATCTATACTGAGCTGGTAATGACGAACGAGGAATTACGCAAGACCCAGCCGGCGCAGCTGGTGGGCTACTACCGGACCCCGGATCGGCAGTATTTCGAGGCGGTAATCTCGCAGTCCGCCGCGGCCCTGAACCCCAAAGAGAAGAGTCTCGTAACCGTCTGGAGTAAGCTTCCTCCGGAGATCAATGCGTCGGATCTAACCCTCTTCCTCGGGGAAGGCATCGCCGAAGGCAAGCTGACCACACCCGGCACAGTGCCGACCGCTTACATTCAGACCGTGGGCCTGGGGCTGAGTCCGGCCAATCCTGTTCCGCAGCCGTCCCTTCAGAAGCTGGACCTGTTCCCGTACTCTCTGTCCGTGAACCAGGTGACCGCCACGATGCCCGAAGACCGGGAGTCCATAGAGGTACAGATGAACTACCGGTTCACCCGAAGTGAGCAGTATGTTGCTGAGGAGAATGAGCATAAGCTGGTGGCCGAGCTGATCGATCCGTTCGGTCAGCCGTCGGAGCAGCTTCTGCCTCTGGGAGTCGGACCGGCTGGTGCGGGAGTCACAGGCAGCTTGTCCTTCCCGCTGAACAACAAAGCATACAAGGCCCTTAACGGCGGCACGGTGCGGGTGAACATCTATGACGAGTTCCAGGGCAAACGGATCCTGCTGGGCAGCCAGAATTATGCTGTGGTGTATGAGCGGCCTGCGCCGAAGAAGACGGAGGGGGAGTGAGAGCTATAGGATGACAATAGGAGAGGTATAGCGTGCTGCCTGAGAGCAGGGATAGGAAACAGGCCGCTTCCGAGAAGGAAGGCGGCCTTTTTTTCTTATATTATTTTAACTGGTTGGATTATTATTGCTTTTATCTGCTTAGAATCGTGAGTCCTGTTATAGTTCTTACAGAATGCCTCAACATTTGTAATGATTTTTGCTTTATCATAGATGAAAAAATAGATGTGCTTTTTGGGATAATGAAATGCATCTGATCCGATTTCCTCGGTGAGCTTCCGCTCTGACATATTGGGACGCGAGCATTTAACTTCAATTACAGTTTCGTAGGAATCTATAAATATATCGAAGCGATAGCCCTTGTATCCTCCGTCAGTGGGTACCTCGACCCTTGCTTCAGGGAAAATGGGACGGAGCAGTGAATATAGCAACCGCTGCACATCATATTCGTTACCCAGTGAAATGTCAGCAAGGCTCTCTAGCTTCAGTGTTCCATTTCCATGGACTGGCTTCTGATACATTTCGTAAATATGCTTATCGAAATTATGAAGAACTCTGCTGATGATAAGATGAAAATGTGCTTCATCTATTTCATTAAGTGGTTTGGCATCATCGAAAAGCCCAGCGTTAATATCTGTAATTAAATTCTCCAGGTATAATTGTGCCTGGAGTATACCTGCTCTGGTGAGCAAGACAAATTTCTGTGCTACGGACTGATCGGAGAAGAGACGTTCTAACATGCGGCTGGTAGTATCTACCCATCTGCTGAAGTCAGCCGATTGTCCCTGTGGGAAAGATTGAATTTGCACTTGAAGCGCAGCTATAACTTGTAGTCTATCCTCATTAATCGTAGTCAAAATAATCCCCCTTCGATTAGTTGAGATTACCCCAGCGCAAAAAGAACAGGAATAACGGTTCTAAAATGTAAACTTCATCGTCCTTATATTCAAAAACCTGATACATCGGTTCGCTGCTCTGCATAATAGCCTGCATCTGATCAATAGCTGCTTTGATTTTCACCCGATCCGGTTTGTCAGCATGATTACCTAGCAACACATCAATTCTTCGCTTGATGCTGTCGATAGAAAGGCTCACAATGGGCGGATCATCAGCAATTGCCTTTAGAAGTAACTCATAGATATCGGTTTGTTCACCTTTTATAGTCAAATAGGTTTTTCTTTTTTGCCCCCGGGGATTTGGACCTGTTTTCAACTTCCTGGCAACCTCTTGGTAAGCAAGAAGGTTCAATGAGGTCATTCTGTAGGCCTGGTTGAGGGTCTCCTGATCAGGCATTGCCGGATGATCTGTATTGTCGATATCGAGTATCATACTAAGGTTATAACAGATAGATTGCATGAGTTGGGGAGAAGATAGACTCTCCTGCGCAATGTTATCGGCGATCCGCAGATCAATCTGCATATTTAGTTTGTTGAATCCTCCGACAGCAATTTCACGCAGTTCATCTGTATTCCAAGGCTCGATATTAATCAGGTTCAGTCTCCCGCTTAAATCGGCATTCTTTCGAATGGCATCATCCGAACGGTGAGGTAAGGATATGATGATGGTTCGAAGCCCTTTGCGGATCGCATCTTTGAGCTGATAGGCAATCTCAAACTGTTTGCTGGGTGAAGCGTAATGGAAGTCATCTAGTAATAGAACTAAGTTGTTTGCTATAAAATATTTAATGACTTTATCTTTGCCGGAACGGAAAGACTCTGTGATGGAGGTGGTGATTCCTTCTGTTGTTCCGGCGAGACCCTGACCTTCAAGCGTGCGTATTTCTGTATGGTCTCGTTCGAGGGGAATACCAATTTTATTTGCAACCGTCTCCCAGAAATCTACGGTATCCTTAAAGTCGCTTCCTATAAAATCGACGTATCCGTCCAAGCCGATTACCTTGTCACACAGTACGGTTTTTCCTGTTTTCGATGGACCTATAATTGAAGTTAAAAATCCGACCATATCGATTACATTATGAAGACGGAATTCATAGGTCAGCCCAAATTCCGATTTGCGCGAAATATAGGTGTGAATCGGAAGGGCACCAGCAATAAAAACATCTCTAACTCTGAGCTTCAAACAATCACCCCTCAGCAGCATTAAATGGTTGTAGATATCTTAGTTCCGTATTCTCTTCTAGTATATCCCTAAGTGGAATGATTTAACAACGATGTCTAGCCTTTTAAGAAAAACGACATCAAAATCCTCTTAAATTATCTGATGCACATCAATAATACACCTTTATCCCTTAATTACCCGCAGCGCAGAAAAAAACACCTAAAACAAGCCTCTAGAATATCTTCTAAGGCTTGTTTTGGGTGCGTTAAATTACAGATCCGTGCTAACCAGCGGCCCACACATCCAATTCAATCTTCAGCTCAGGCAGGCCTAAGCCTTGGATATAGGCCACCGTCATGGAGGGAGGAGTGGGGCCGAACACCTTATTCCAGATGGAATAGAAATGATCCCAATCGATTTCCTCCGTGGCCCAGATGTTGATTTTAATCACATGATCCGGGGTTAGTCCTTGAGAGGACAGAATGTCAACAATATTGCTCATCGTATGGGTCACTTGCTGGTTGAATTCTGCGGGGATATTATTGTTCTGATCGATCCCGATTTGACCGGAAAAGACATACATTTCAGCGTCTCTGCTGATCTTAGTGACATGGCTGTAGCTTCCAACCGGTTTTGCTATATTTTCCGGATTATATCTTTGAATGACATTGTTATTTAGGCTCATTGCTTATAAGTCTCCTTTTAAATGGGCTGTTTTTTATAGTATTACTTCATATTGGACAGACCTATCCCGTCTACATGAATTCTAGAAAAAAACAGCAGTTGAATACCCGATTCCAGCAGACAGATGTTGAATAGATCTCTTTTTCATCAGGTATCCCTCCTAAACATTTAAAATTTAACTTACATTAAAAATGATAACATATTCTTAAGGAAAACAAAAATATAGGGTGCGATAAGAGGCGGGACGAGCTATAAGTTAAAATTTCCCTCTGTCGTAATACTTCCGCCCTGTTGGCCTGCTGGACCGTGTGCGATGATGGATTCATCAAACGGCGGCAAGATCGCCGGGAGATCTTCAGGCTATTGCGGTTCTTCCTTCTACTCAATTGGATGAATTAGAGCCGCAGCTCTCCTGAAGGATGCTTATCCAGAGAGGAGGCGTCCAGGCTATTGTATTCCTTCCTTCTACCCATCGACTGAAACCGAGTAGGGATACGGCTCTCCTGGACACTTTTACTATGCAAATAAATCGAATCTACCTGCGTAGAGCAGGCAAAATGATGCTGAAACACACACCTGATGCTGCTGACAAGAAGAAGCTCCCGAAGGGGTACTTGGCGGCAGCTCTCCGCAATCTGCAGGGGCTTGGGTACACCCTGTCGCCTGCCTTGTTCCGGGCGGTCCAGAGGCTGCCCCGCGAGGCCTTCGAGCAGCTGTACTATCCGCTGATTGCAGATATAAGACGGATGGTTGGCGCGCATGTGCATTATGCACCGATGTATCCGGGGTTCCCGGAGCAGGTCATGCAGGAGGACGAAGCGGAGCTGTATTTCAATGCGATGTTCCATTACTACACTTGGGAAGTGCCGGGTGCTGAGCCTGTGCAGAGAGAACCGCTTCAGGAGAAAGCCACGCTGAAGGTCATTGACCTGGGCAGCATCACGGAGTTCCGGACCCTAATCCGCCAGCTGATGGAGGCCAGAGGCTCGATCTCGGCAGAGGATCAGAAGGATATCGATGCTGTGATTGCGAATACAGCCAACGAAGAGCTGGATGAACTCCTGCCGCAGGAGATCCCGTTCAAGGAGAATGCCGGTTATGTGGCGTCGTCGCTGCTTAAGCATGGTAAGGCGGATGTGGCGAGAATAAGCCCTTACTTCAAGACGGCAACCGATGTGCTGCGGCTGGCGGTGGCCTGGTCGGGGGGCGATGTTAGTCTGGCCTTGCCCACCCGTTTCCGCAAGTTCAAGCGTAGTGAACGCCGGCTGCTGCTGGGGCTCTTGGAACGGTGTCAGCCGATCACGGAGGATATGCTTAGGTACAGGGAGCGCTGGATTCGTCTCGGCGAGATCCTGCATCCATCTGAATACAGGCTGCGGTATAAGCGCTGTGAGGAAGCTTTTGATATCCTGCGTAACAAAAAAGCCTTCACGACCTTTAACGGAAGTGTGGAGCTGGCCCTTCAGTATCACCAGATGTGGACGGCGCTGCATCTGCTGGCGAAGCGTCCGGGTGAATTCGCACGAAGATTGGCGAAGCTGCTGCGGATGACCCGGGAGCCTGAGTATGTCGTGATGGCCTTCGGCGAAGTGGCCGATCAGGTATCGACCCCGGTCCTGCTACAGGTGAAGAACTACTTCGAGCGCCAGCGGGAGCAGCCGGAGCTGAGGGTGTTTTTCCCCAAGGGAAATGTCGCCAAAGCCTGGGCCACCCCTAATACCCTGCCGGAGATCAGTGAAGAAGCCTGCCGGGATATTGTGGACCTCTGTGAGAAGACGCTGGTGGCACGGTTTGCTGTCCGGCCTTCCTTGGGAAAGGTATATGTGGATGAGCGCCTGAAGAATTATCTTGTGCCGTTCTCCCAGCGGTCAGCCAGCAAAGCGCTGCATACCCTGGTACGGGGAAGCCGGATTCCGATGGCCGAAGGGAACACGATCCGCTTCTTCTGCTGGTGGAAGGAAGGGAAGGTGGACGGTACATCCACAGGCCGCGTAGATATTGACCTGTCCGCCGTGATGTATGATCAGAACTGGAAGTACGTGGAGCATATTTCTTATACGAATCTGCGCTCGGCACAATATCATGCAGCCCATAGCGGGGATATTGTAACGGCTCCCTACGGGGCCAGTGAGTTCATTGATCTGCATATTCCTTCTATTGTTGAGTATCGCGGAAGGTATGTGGTGGCTACCCTCCATTCTTTCACAGGACAGCCGTACTGCAATCTGCCGGAGTGCTTCACGGGCTGGATGATGCGGAAGAAGCCAGGGTCCGGTGAAATCTATGAGCCAGCTACGGTGTCTAACAAGATTGATGTCACGGCGGATACCCAAATCGCCATTCCTGTGATACTGGATCTGGTGGAGCGGACTGTGATCTGGACAGACCTGTCCCTGACCAGAGATCCGTTTCATTTGAATAACGTGGAGGGGAACCAGAAGGGGATGGTGATCATCGGCAAGGCGATGACCTCCTTGAAGAAGCCCGATCTGTATGATCTGTTCACGCTGCACGCCAAGGCCCGCGGTCAGCTGGCCGTGTCACCACAGCAGGCGGATACCATATTCTCGGTGGATCAGGGAGTGACTCCGTACCATATCGAGCAGATTATGGCCGAATATGTGGTGTGAGCAGAGCGGGCAACCTGTTTGTTCAAAAAAGAAAGGGGTGTCTCAGCCATGATATGGCGTGGGACACCCCTTTCTTTTGTTAGTTCTTTGAATAAGAGAAATCCAGCAACAATCCTGCTCCTTACAAGCGGACGACGAGAAAAGCACCAGCATCCTTCACCTGTTAGGACGGAACCTATTCTATCTCGATTCCGTACCAGCCGTCGGCCAGCGGAGTCAGCTTATACTTAACCGGCTCTGCGGCATAGGCCTGCTCCACCATGCTCTGACTTGCGCAATACACGATATGATAGGTGGGACCATGCTCCCTTTCCCAGTCGAATATGAACCTGAGGAGCGGCTTCCCGTCCTGCCTGCTGTAGCGCACGAAGTCCAGGCTGTCCCCGGACCATGCGGCGATCTGCCGCATCTTGTCTTGCAATTCCGTATTCATACTATCATGGAATGGAGGGACGGCATTATTAGAGTAGATGAACGTATTCCCGATATCGCTCCGCTCATCCAGGCTGTCCATCAGCAGTAAGGCCTCCGTCTTCACAGCATCAAACTGTGCGCGATGCTCCCGGAATAGTTTATATTTTGCCTTGGAGGAATCGTAACCGATGATGAAGCCTGCCGCTGCAAGCAACAGTATAATGGTAATGCCAAGTAAGACTCGTGTCCTGCGACTCAATAGCTTCACCTGCCTGGTTTATTGAAATTAATTCACGGAGCCGCTAAAAGGCAGCTCGTAGTCAATCGTTGTAATGAACGGTACATATTTGCCGTTGAACCGTTCGTAGTGCTGCAAAGTGAACCAGTCCACAAATCCCGGATTATTAATCTCATCATCAGCATCCAGGCCGAAATGATCGTAGAAATGGAACACCAGCTTGCCGCTGAATTGACCTCCGTTGCTGTTGAAGTCCTTAATGGTAATATTATGACCATGGAAGGCATGGATAGCCAGAGATAACGACAGATTGCTTTTCTCCGTAAATACCGGATACGGGCTGGTCGGGAATTGATTCACGTAACTATACACCACATTCCGGTTGCTGTTCGGATCAAATTTTAATCTGGACAGATCACCGTTATTACTGCGCAACTCCTGCACAACAAAATTCTTGATTAATTGTACATAGTTCTGGGTGCTGGCGTCCGTGATGACGGCATTATCCAGCTGGCTGTTATGATACTTGATATATTTGCTGGTATCGAAGGTGTCGCCAAGGGTTACCGAGGTTCCCTCATTAATGGTTTTGCTGTATTTGAACGTTGAGATCAGATCGCCAAGAACGAATTTCATATCATCCGTTGCACCTATTTTGCCGACAACGAACAGAAGAGCCATCTCGCCCCAGATCATGGACTCGGGCGTAATTCTGGCCACCGAGAATACCGGGTCCAGCTTGAGTAACTCAAAATAAGTGTAGTCATTGAACGTCAGGTCATCGGAGACTGGGGAAGTTCCCTGCGGTGCTTTCTTAAGAATTCCTTCTCTGTTATCAGATTGAAGGATCAGGGCCTCCCTTACATCTGGAATCAGTCTTCTGCTGTCCACCGCATCGTTCAAGCCGTCGCCGTCCGTATCGGCCAGGTTGGGATTGGAGTACAAATAGGCGTAGACCTTGTCGCCGGATTTAACAATACGGATCTCTTGCCCGTCCTTAAGCCCGTCGTTATCGCTGTCTGCATCCAGATAATTCAACCTTATTGCCGCACCGCCAGTACCAACGCGCAGTCTTCCGGCCTGCATCTCCTTCTCATGGTAATCGCTGATGCCATCCTGGTCTGTATCCTTGTACAGATCGGAAGTCTCGGCAATGGTATCGAAGATCCCATACAATTGGCTGGCATTACTTGCATGATAATAGCTGCCGCCGGTGCCTTGGGCCATGCTGGTCAGGACACTCGTAGAAATGCTGCTGCCCAGGCCTACCGTATAAATCACAATACCCTGATCGGCAGCCCGTTTGGTTAGTGCGGTATCATAAGAGCCCTCCCCGTCAGTAAGCATAATAATGTACTTCAGAACATCCGCTCTGCTGGTGGTGGCGAACAGATTAATTGCACTGGAAATCCCGCTGCTCAGAGTCGTGCCGCCGTTCGCATCAATCCGCCCCGCAGCCTGACTCAGCACGGTCTTGTCTGAAGTGAAGCCGGATAATACCGTAGCATAGTCGTCAAAATCAACCACAGCCCCGCGGTCACTGTCCGTCAGCAGATCAACAAACTGCCGGGTGACGCTGATTCTCACATTGTTCCGGTCATTATCTGACATACTGCCCGAGGAATCGATGACGAAGGCGATATCCATCCCGGCATAATGCTCCTGCCCCTCATCATACAGGAACTTATATAACCAGACCTGGTCGTATACTGTCTTGTTTAACAGAATGTATTTGGAGAAATGAACCGTCTGGACCGAGATCATATTCCCGGCCACCTGCTGATCCGGTAGCTCTTCGAACAGCTGCGACTCCTCATTGTAATAGTAGATTCGCGGCACAAAGCCTGCCTGACTCAGTAAGCTTTTGTCAAACTCAAAGGAGATTGTGGCCTTCTCAAAGCTTCCGTCGATGGAGAAATTATAGCCTTGATCAATATATCCGGGAATAGTTGTATCATTAAGAATGCCGTCCTGGACCGGCTGAACAGATAAGCTGTCTACCTGCTCCGCAGTGATCCCTTCAACGAACACACTTGGAACGGCCTTGCCCCCGGCATCCTCTGCCTTCACCGTTCTTGCAAACTTCGCCTCAGGCACAAGCGGGTCGCTACCGATCTTGAGTTCCCAGGCGTCAGAGAGCCCGTCGCCATCGGTGTCGGCCTTCAGGGGATCGGTCTTGTGCGTATGAACCTCTTCGCCGTCCGTAAGCCCGTCACCGTCACTGTCCTCGCTGATGAGGCTGGTGCCCAGCAGCAGCTCCTCCAGATTAGTTAATCCATCCTTATCGTAGTCTTCATCACCGTCAGCGGTCCCATTCTTATCACTGTCCGGTTCAAGCGGATTCAGCTTCAACACGAGCAGCTCATCCCGGTCGCTTAATCCGTCACCATCGGTATCCTTGCTGGTAGCGGAGAGCCCATAATGCTCCTCATAGTAATCGCTGATGCCGTCCTTATCGCTGTCCTTCTCCCGGTCGATCCCGAGGTTATCCAGATTGCCCTCGTCGAAGTTCACGATCATATACTCTTTGGTCACTTCAGTCCCGTCTTGAACTTGTGCGCGCAGCTGCAGCAGATTGTATCCGATGCCAAGTCCGATTCCTTCCGCAGACCATGCTGCACTTACAGGGATCGTCCCTTGCTGGAGGACTGCTTTGTTTTTGTCCGTAATCTCATAATTGAAGGCCTTGACCTGTGATACTCCTCCCAGCGTTCCCGTCAGCTTGTCCATCTTGGAGGTCAGGAAGTAATAGTCTCCGTCCGGACTGTTCTGAAGCTGGAGACTGTACGTTTCAAGCTGCACGGAGACCCTGCCCGGCTCAGGCTCCGGGGATTTTTCCCCGGTTGAGATCTGCGTTAGCTGATAGCCCGAAGGCGCACTTACAACATTTCCCGGGTTCCCGGAGAAGCCTAGGATCAGTATCTCGCCCGGCTGAATGTTGGCATTATAGCCCGCATTATGTATGACGTAATGATTGCCGGTATGCCCGGTAATTTCAGCCGTCCAGAACCGGTCCAGGTTCCCGTCATAATCGAACTCCAGCGTCCAATCCTCAATGGCTGACTGCGATGTATTCTTAATGGTAATTTCACCGTTAAAAGCGCTTCCCCAATCATTTGTCACTGTGAAGCTTGTCTCGTATTGCGCGCCCGGTACGATCTGTCCGGTGTTGTGCATATCAAATGACGCCGGTAGCAGCAGCTCTCCTTCAAAAGAAGCCGTGAAGCCGAAATTCACACTGCCACCCACCGGAATGTCCTGATTGCTGCCTGTATTCTTGATGGTATAAACTCCGTTCTCGTAGGCCTGTACTTGTCCGTTCCAGATATTCGTAATTTCATAAGGGGATGTAAAATCAATACTCCAGTTCTCTAGCGTCTGGTTACCCGTATTCCTGATCGTAACATCTGCGTTAAAGGCGCCTTCCCACTTGGAGGAAATCGTGTAGGTTACCTCATAACCCTCTCCTGTGTAAGTTGTTTCCTGCTTCCCGCCCGTGTCTTCCTGTGCTAAAGCTGGCTTGAGCTGAAGAGACGATAATACTAATACCAGAATGACAAACAGAGTGAAGCTCCGTTTCATGATCCTTGTCCTGAACATTGCTGCCGTTCCTCCTTATATGTTCGCTAATAGGGTGGAGAATATGTAAGATCTTGGAGTATATAAATCTATCATATTTGCATAAAGAGGTTTAGGCAACAACAAATGGAATAAAAGTATGAGGACGACAAATAGGGCCGAAGTTGTGGAAAATCGGGCTTGCATTCAGCTATGAATTCTGTTATTTTGATATTAACAAAATGTAATTATCAATTAGTTAATAAGTAATCATTTTCTTAGGATACAGAGAAGCGGAGGGATGAGCATGAAGAAGGCACCCGGCAACTGGAGCGGGTTTGAACTCGCCTGGCTGGTGATATTTACGCTGATCGCTGTTACTTTTACGGTGATGTCCAAGGATTCGCTCTTCGGGTTCACGGTCTTCATCACCGGGGTACTATGCGTGGTGCTGACGGCGAAAGGGAAGCTGGCGAGCTATGGATTCGGGATGTATAATACGTTCGGATATGCTTATTTGGCCTATATCAACGGATTATTCGGCGAGGTTATGCTGAATCTGCTATTCTTTGTGCCCATGAATATTGTAGGCTTTTATATGTGGAAAAGAAACATGCACGGCGGCAGGCTGTCCATGCGCCAAATGGAAACGAGGGGCATCCTGCTCACCGTTGCAGTCTGTGTGGCGGGAGCGCTGCTGCTGGGCTTCGGCTTATCGTTCATTCCCGCGCAGAATTCACCTTACATCGATGCCCTGACTACCGTGTTATCGGTAGTGGCAACGATGCTGATGGTGCGTCGTTTCAAGGAGCAGTGGCTGGTCTATATTGTGCTGAATATGTTCACCGTGCTGCTCTGGGTGATCCGGACGCTGGAAGGCAGCGGGGAGGGTCTGCTGATGATTGTTATGTGGAGCGCCTATCTGATCAATGCGGTCTACGGCTACTACAACTGGAACAAAGGGGCTAGGGAGGCGCTGTCATGAAAACACTTGGATTAACACTCGGGAAGTTCGCCCCGCTGCATAAAGGGCACCAGTTCATGTTCGAGACGGCGCTGCGGGAGGTTGACGAGCTGATTGTGGTGATCTATGAGACCAAGGTCTCTCCGGTACCGCTGCAGATCCGGGCCAACTGGATTCGCAGGCTCTATCCTGCGGTCCGGGTAATCGAGGCCTGGGATGGCCCCGATGGATACTCGGATGACAGGGAGCATGAGATCCGGGAGGAGCAGTATATTCTCGGGCTGCTGAAGGGCGAGCAGGTGACCCATTTTTATTCGAGTGAATTCTATGGAGAGCATATGAGTCTGGCGTTGGGTGCTATTGACCGGCGGGTGGATGAGGCGAGGGTGCAGGTTCCGGTATCGGCCACGATGGTCCGCTCGGACCCTTACCAATACCGGGGTTATGTCAGCGGGCTAGTGTACCGCGATCTAATTACCAAGGTCGTATTTGTAGGGGCGATGTCTACCGGCAAGTCGACAATCACCGAAGCACTTGCCCGGAGATACGGCACGTCCTTCGCCAGTGAATACGGGCGGGATTACTGGACAGAGCATCAGGTGGACCGCCGGATCGGGCTTGAGGCGTTCGATGAGATCGCGGTGGGGCATCTGGAGCGGGAAGAGCAGGCACTGCTTGACGCCAATAGGTATTTATTCGTCGATACGAATGCGATTACCACATATATGTATGCGCTGGATTACCATGGGAAGGCACCTGAGCTGCTGACCCGGCTGGCCCTGGAGAACGCGCAGCGCTATGACCTGTTCTTCCTGTGCGACGATGATATTCCGTATGACGATACGTGGGACCGCAGCGGGGATCAGAAGCGGCAGGTATTCCATAAGCAGATTATCGCAGATCTGAAGGAGAGGCGGATTCCCTATATAACCCTTAAGGGCACGCTTACGGAACGTATAAGCAAGGTGGACAGTGTACTGGCAAAATTCAAGCCGTACGGGAATTATTTCGGAGAGTTGGAGCATTGAACCAGAGGGCAGAGGAGGCGGAGAATGTGGAATTGAGAGATGGTAACGGACTTACAGAGCGTGAATTCCTGGAGCAATACCGGGCCGGGGATTATGAGCGGCCCTCCGTGGCGGCGGATATGGTGATTTTCACCGTTGCGGATGCAGCGGCGGATCAGGAACCCGGGGCTGGAGCGAAGGGGCTGAGCCTCCTGCTGATCCGCAGAGGCGGGCATCCCTGCCTCGGGAAGTGGGCACTGCCGGGCGGCTTCGTCCAGCCGGACGAGACCACAGATCAGGCGGCCGCGCGAGAGCTGGAGGAGGAGACCGGCGTGGCCGGTGTCTATCTGGAGCAGCTGCGCACCTTCTCAGACCCCGGGCGCGATCCCCGCACCTGGGTGATCAGCAGCAGTTATATGGCGCTGGTCGACAGCCGCCGTAGCCAATTAGAGGCAGGGGATGATGCCGAGGCTGCGGCCTGGTTCAAGGTAAGCTACCAGCTCCGGCAGGAGCATAAAGAGCTGCTGGAGCAAGGCTGCATCCGCACCCGTACCTATGAGCTGCGGCTGGAGGCCGCAAAACAGGCGCTGACTGCAGTGGTAGAACAGACGGTGACGGCGACACCGGCGGCCAGTTCGGTGCAATATGCCGTCTTGTCGAATGACGGACTTGCTTTTGATCACGCCAAGATCATTACCTATGCTATTGAACGGCTGCGTCAGGAGACGGAAAGAACCGGAATCGCGCTGCTCTTAATGCCTGAGCAATTCACCCTGGCCGAGTTGCAGCAGGTCTACGAGGTGATTCTCGGCCAGGAGTTGCCGAAGGCGGTCTTCCTGGACAAGGTGGCTGCGCTTATAACCGCGACCAACCTGTACACAGAGCATACGGAACACACACCCTCCCGCCGCTTGTATCAGCGGAACTGGGGAGAAGTCTGAATCTATTAAATCGGATGAAATCATCCATGAACGCAGGAAGAGCAATATTAAGAACAATGGAATTCAGCCACGAACTGGATGTGCCGCTACTCAGGCGCGGCAATGCGCATCGTGACCTTCCCGCCCCCGGAGGGGGAGACATTGCTGAGGCTCAGTGTGCCTCCGTGCTGCTCGGCCACAGAGCGTGCAATATAGAGCCCCATTCCGTGATGATTCCCGGAGCTGCGGCTCGGGTCGCCCCGGTAGAACTGGCTGGTGGCCTCCCGGAGGTCGGCCGCCGAGAAGCCGCTACCGGTGTCGGTAACCGTGAACTGAACCGCATCCGGCCCGCTCTGGACAAGCAGGGCAATGCTGCCCCCGGGCGGGGTATGCTCGGCGGCATTGGTAATCACGTTCATCATGCCCCGCAGCAGCAGCTCCTTGTGAATGAACAGGTATTCCGGCAGCTTCTCCTGCCGGATAGAGGTCTTCAGGTTCCTGCCTGCCTTGAGGGCATTCATCTGCAGCTCCAGCTCAGCTATGATCTCTGCTGCCGGGACCAGCGCCTTCTGGCGGGAGGAGCCGGCCTGCTGGCTGGACAGGTCAATGACTTCCTGCACGAAGGCTTCAATGTCTTCAGCGCTGCGGCGGATATAGCCGCTGTATTCACGCTGCGGCTCTGTCTCTACAATCTCCTGCAGCAGCTCGGCGTTGCCCCGGATAATGGTCAGCGGCGTCTTGATGTCGTGGGCCAGCGCGGAGATCTGCTCTCTGCGGGAGCGCTCCAGCTCCCACTGCTTCTCCAGTGAAGTCTGCAGGGCATCCTTCATCCGGTCCAGCGAGCCCAGCACCTCATCAATCTCCACAATGCCGCTGGGATGGACGGCGAACTCCAGATTCTCGCGCCGGATGTTCTCGGTCGCTTCCTGCAGTCCGGCCATCCGCTCCGAGAGCTTCCGGCCGAACCGGGCCGCGAGCAGGGCGGCCATCACCAGGAACCCGAGCACGAAGAGCAAGGGGCCCAGGAGCTGGGGATTCGGCAGCGCGCTGCGCAGCACTGGAGAAGCATACTGCGGTGTCAGGACATAGCGGAAGATCCATAGCTCCTGCCCATGCTCGGCGGTGGTATAGTAGTAGGCGCTTCTGTTGTTCCCCTCCCGGATCATTCTCCAGGCTTGCTCCGCCTCCTTAGCTGTCAGGTTGCCGGCCAGCGGCTTCCCGTCCAAAGTGAATACGGTGTAATCCAGCCGGTCCGGGACCCGGGGAACCGTATCTGTTACATCAGCAGCCAACTGTTGCTTGAACTGGGCAATTGCCTTCTCCTCATAGTTGGCAGGCAGCAGCGCCCCCCGGGCGAACGCCAGCGCGAATACACCGAGCAGTCCTCCCAGCAGCAGAATGGTGCCCAGACTAAGCAGCAGCAGGTATTTTAGGAAAAAAGTGCGCAGACGCACGGCTTTACGTTGTTTCACAGCTTCCACTTGTATCCGATCCCCCAGATGGTTTCTATGGCCTCCAGCCCGTGCCGGGCCAGCTTAGCGCGGATATTCTTGATATGCTCTGTAATCGCACTGCTGTCACTGTCCCCGTCCATCCCGAAGACCCCTTCATAGATATGGTCCTTGGAGAAGACCTGTCCGCGGTGGCGGGCCAGGAATTCGCAGATTTCATATTCGCTTTTGGTCAGCGGGACCTTATTCTCGCGTATATACAGCTCCTTACCGGAGAGGTTCAGGCGCACGGGGTCCAGGTACAGCATATTGCGCCGCTCCCGGCCTTCCCGCCGGAGATGAGCCTGAATCCGCGCGCGCAGCGCGCCGATGCCGAAGGGCTTCGTAATATAGTCATCCGCCCCCAGTCCGAGTCCGTACATCAGGTCCGTCTCCTGTGTCTTGGCCGTCAGGAACAGGATCGGGCAATCTACTGCGCTGCGGATCTCCCGGCAGAGCGTGAAGCCATCCACTCCCGGCATCATCACATCCAGCAGAATCAGATCATATGCCCCCA
The DNA here is from genome assembly GCF_038002805.1 of Paenibacillus sp. FSL H3-0333. NCBI lineage: Bacteria > Bacillati > Bacillota > Bacilli > Caryophanales > Paenibacillaceae > Paenibacillus > Paenibacillus sp. FSL H3-0333. Next base: position 780,369 of record NZ_JBBODG010000001.1, read on the forward strand.
GATCGGTGCTGTGCACCTCCGCCGGATTGGAAATGGTGGTCACCAGATGCTGGTCTGTGCTCAGCGCGTTATGAATCAGGGAGAGGATAGCGGGTTCGTCGTCTACCACAAGTATTTTGGCCATAGTCATTGTTTCCTTCATTTGCAGATTAGGAGGCTAGTTATCCGCAGAGCGGCCCTCCCATTTGTTGAACCATAACATACTGAGGAGGCCAGCGGCTATTGTTGCTCCTGTACAGATGGATATGCCGGTGGCCAGTCCCGTTTCAGCCCGGGGCAGCCGGAGTCCCGAATGCTGAATCTCCAGCAGGGAGAGGAAACGTCCGCCCCAGGCGAAGGGGATATACGGCCACAGGATATCGCCAAGACCGGTCAGCATCAGGGCGGCGAGCAGGCTCCCCGTGATTCCTATGCCGATGGAGACGCCCCGGCCGAACCGCAGGCTGACAGCGAAGTGAATCAGATAGAGCAGGATGTTGCTTGCGAACAGGATCACGGCCCCGGTCAGATAAAAGAGTATGCCGTGCCGGTCCTGCCCCAGCATTCCGGCAAAGCCCAGGCTGAACAGGACAAAGATCAGCAGGACAGCCCCCAGGCTGGAGCCCAGCAGGAGCAGCAGCTTGCTTGCATAGGTGGTGCTTCTTGCCGCAGGCAAGGCTAGCATTCCCTGGAATCCTCCGGCGGCAGCCTCCTGCTCCGCTGCCATCGCACAGAGCAGCCCGATGAGGGTAGGAAACGCACAGGCGACCGCCTGCATGAACGCCATCACCTTAACCCCTTCGCTGGCAGAGGAAATGGAGTAGTAAGCCATGAATAGGGCAGCCCCGATCAGCGGAGTCAGCAGATGGGTCAGGAGAAACGGGGTGCGCCGCATTTTGAGCAGATCGGCCCTGAGCAGACCCGGCAGTGCATTCATGCTACTTCGCCTCCTGTCTACGGAACCATAAGGTGGTCAGCAGGAACAGGAGGGCGAACCATCCGAGGGAGACCAGCGTATCGGGAAGAATCATATCTGTGCTGCGCAGCGGGCTGTCCGCCGGGACCGGCAGGCCGTTCGGCAGGATGGACAGCACCGGACACATGAGCCTTGCGGTAATTGTATAAGGAATATAATCCCATAAGCTGCCCTTGTCGAATTGAACTACACCTAGAATAGTACCGAACAGGTTCAGCAGGATGGCTGCGAATAATCCGAGCCGGGCAGCCAGGAACAGGCACAGCGGAATCTGCCACAGGAAGGTCAGGAAGATCAGTGCGCTGCCCGCCAGGCTGCTCAGCAGCGGAATCGATTGGCCGAACAGCAGGCCCCCGGCGGTCACGCCGGTCAGGAACACAGCTAGAGTAGTGAGCAGCCAACCGGTGCAGGCAAGGATTTTGCTGGTCCAGAGCGTACCCGGTGTAAAGGGCAGGGCCAGCAGGCTGCGGTATTTCAGCTTGGCATCTTTCTGCAGTGCCAGCGAACAGATCAGGCTCAGCGCTCCGGGCAGGAACAGGGTGTACCACCAGTTGTAGGAGCCGCTCTGGAACAGGCTGCCGCCCATGAGCACCGCACACAGCAGAAGCGCAACCGCCGGGGCAAGCCAAGTCAGCTTGGGAATGAAGGTCCGCCGCCATTTCAGGCGTTCGGCCTGTATGACATTAAGCATGAACCGCACCGTCCCTCCGGTGGGCCGCAGCGACCTGCATGAACAACGCCTCCAGGTCCTGGTCCGGGGAGATTGGACCTTGATAGCCCAGTACGCCGCCCGCGATGATGCCAATATGGTCGGCTGTCTGCTCCACCTCGGAGAGCAGGTGGCTGGACAAGATGACGGTGATTCCCTGCTCCGGGAAGGAGCGGATCAGCTCCCGCAGCTCCTGAATCCCGATCGGGTCCAGCCCGTTCGTCGGCTCGTCCAGAATCAGCAGCTCCGGCTGGTTCAGCAGGGCAATCGCGATGCCGAGCCGCTGCTTCATCCCCATGGAGAATTGTCCGGCCCGCTTCTTCCCGGTAGCGGTCAGATCGACAACAGCAAGCACCTCTTCAATACGCGACTGCGGCAGTCCGAGGGCCAGTGTGCGTACCTTCAGATTCTCCCGGGCGGTCAGATTATCGTACAGCGGAGGTGCTTCAATTAATACGCCGATCCGGCTTAAGTCCTTCCGGGTCCATTCCTGGCCCTGGAAGCGGATTGTCCCGGAATCGGGCCGCAGCATGCCGGTAATCATTTTGAGCAGGGTCGATTTGCCTGCACCGTTCGGACCGAGCAGCCCGTAGACCGAATTACGTGCAACAGTTAACGATACGTTGTTTACGGCTGTCTGGCGTTTGAAGCTTTTACATAGATCCTGTATTTCCAGAATATGTTCCTGCATAGTATATCATCCTTTCTCTCCCTATACTCTAAGGGCAGATTCTAAGGATTCTGTAAGGATGACATGGCAGAGCCCCTGCCTGGTTGAACAGGAGGGGCTCTGTGTTGACTTTGCAGCGGCCGGCAGGAAGGATTAACGACGCCGGAAGGCGCCGCCGCGGGCCAGGGCAAAGAAGATCAATAGCGCAACGATGGAGCCGATAATGGCCGGAACAATGTGGAAGCCACCTACTACAGGGCCTCTTGGACCAAGCAGCTCGGAGCCCAGCCAGGAACCGATGAACCCGGCGATTACATTGCCCAGTACGCCTCCCGGAACATCACGCCCGATTAGATTGCCGCTTAGCCAGCCGATGAGTCCCCCTACGATGATTACCCAGAGCAGATACATTGATTTGTCCCCTTTCTAGTTGGTTTATTCAAGGTATGTTGAGAAGCGGGCAAGGTGAACCATCTGCGAAGGTTTATTTTTGGAAAGCGGTGAAACAGGTGATCTGCGCTGCGGGGAGATTAACGTCCTTTGCCAGTGTTAATATTAGGTATAGGAGGAGGGATCGGATGAACAAAATTCTCGTAATCGATGATGAAGCTGCCCTTAGAGATCTGATCGAGCTTGTGCTCCGCAGAGAGAATTATGAGGTGCGGACAGCGGAGAACGGGAGTGCGGGACTAGAGGCCCTGGATGCTTTTCAGCCGGATCTGGTGGTACTGGATCTGATGCTGCCCGATTGCTCCGGCTATGACCTGTGTAAGGAAATCACCAAGCGGCAGGCGGTTCCCGTCATTATGCTGTCGGCCAAGAATGAGATTATCGATAAGGTGCTGGGGCTGGAGCTGGGGGCCGAGGATTACATGACCAAGCCGTTCGATAACCGGGAGCTGCTGGCGCGGATCAAGGTGGTGCTCCGGAGAGCCCAGAACAGCGGCCTGCCTACAGATACTGAAGATACCCGGATTACGCATGAGGAGCTGACCTTCGATCTGGAGACCAGGGTAGTGCAGAGAAGTGGCGTTCCGGTTGCCCTGACGGCCAAGGAATTCAGAATTCTGGAGACGCTGCTGAAGCGCCCGGACAAAATCTATACCCGGGATGAGCTGCTGGAGATCGTCTGGGGCTATGACTTCATGGGCGACAGCCGCAGCGTGGATATGACGATCATGCGCTTAAGAAAGAAGCTGGAGGATGATGCCGAGAATCCGAAATATATCCGCACCGTCTACGGCTTCGGTTATCAGCTGGGAGGTGGCTCCGCCTGAAATACGCGACCCGGCTGGTGCTAATGTATTTGCTGTTCTCGGTGCTGTCCTTTGCCGTTATCATTATTTCGGTGAATAAGGCGATTGACTATTTCAGCTTCGTAACCATTGAGAAGCAAATGATGGAGAAGGCGGATCTGGGCGAGATGTCCTTCAGGGAGGTGCTCTCCAGACACGAACCGGAGGTAGATGCGGGGCAGATGGAGGAGGTGGCGAGAAGCGCGCTGGAGACGTTAAAAGCTTCCGTCAAGGAGGTGCGGATCTACGACAGCAGCCAGAAGCTGCTGGGACTCGCCGTTGACGGGATTGTGATCAATAACAAGACCCCCGTCATTTTTCCCGGGAATATCCAGAACGCCCTTAAGGGCAATTATGCATACACGGTCTCTGAGGATCACCTGCTGTACTTCGCGGTTCCGATCCAAGACAAATATTATCAGAACAGCTATGTGTACGAGTTCGTGGAGGATGTCTCTTATTTCTATACGATGATGGACCAGATCAGGTATATCCTGTTCGCCGGTGCGGGAGGATTCATTATTCTGATTGCGCTCTCCAGTCTGTTCATCGCCCGCAATACGACGAAGCCGATCAAATACCTGCTTGGCGCCACAGAGAGCTTCTCCAGGCAGCAGTTCCGGGAGGTTCACCTGAACAGGAAGGATGAGCTGGGCATGCTGGCTGCGGGCCTGAACCGGATGGGCATTCAGCTCAGTGACTATATCCAGTATCAGAAGCAGTTTGTCTCGAACGTATCGCATGAGCTGAAGACGCCGCTTGCTGCTATCAAGGGATTCTCTCAATATTTGTACGAAGGGGAGGACGAGGATGAGGAGCTGCAGCGGATCTACTTCCATCTGGTGAATGAATCGGACCGCCTGACCCGGCTGGTCAATGAGCTGCTCATGCTGTCGCGCTTCGATAAGGCAGGGCAGGATGGAATCGATGCTGAGAAGACGGACCTGGCGCAGCTGGCTGCGGGGGTAGCCGCTGGATTGAGGACCAAGGCTGACAGTAAGGGGATAGAGCTTACGATTCAGCAAGGACCGCCAGCCTTCGTCTTAGTGAATCAGTTGTTGATGTCCCATGCCATCGCCAATGTGCTGGACAACGCGATTAAATACTCCGGTCCCCGTACCCGGGTAAGTATTGAAACTTCGGTCCGTGAGCAGGAAGCCATTGTACAGATCAGCGATCAGGGGATTGGAATCAGTGCGGATGAACTTACCCGTGTACAGGAACGGTTCTACCGGGCAAGGAATGCCAGCGCGGCAGGCGGAACGGGGCTGGGGTTATCCATCTGTAAGGAGATCGCCGAGAAGTTCGGCGGGCACCTGGATATAGAGAGCCAGCTCGGCGCGGGAACCACCGTCTCCATCCATCTGCCGCTTAGTTGACGTTACAAGAATGATACAACTCTGTTATTACACTAATAAATGCTTTTCGTATACTAACCTCATACCAAACAAACAACGCGTTCATCGCGTACATCCATGGAGGGATTACTTATGGGAACATTTAAAAAACCGGCAGCGCTGCTGCTGCCCGCAGTATTATTAATGACACTTCTGGCCGGATGCCAGTCCGATTCGGCCGCTCCGGCGGCCACCCCTTCGGCAGAACCTACAGCTGAAGCGGTGGCCACGGCGGCACCGGAGGCTTCGGCTACCCCGGCTGCTGAGCCTGCGGCGACTGAAGCTGCTACGGCCGAGACAACCCCTGCGGCTTCAGCGGGCAGCTCAGAGGCGATCAAGGAGGGAACCATCGAGAAGGAAGGGAATGTGATTCTGAAGGAGCTGGCTTTTGTCTATAAGGACCAGACCATTGCCCTCTCCGACATTGTGGATGATGCTAAGCTGGAGAGTATGCTGGGCAAGGCAACGGCGAAGAAATCGCACACTTATTCCTTGGATGACGGTAAGAACATGGATACCCTGATCGGCAGAACAGAGAATACGTATACCTTCCCGGGCCTTGAGATTAAGACCATTGATTCGGGTGACGGCAAGCAGTTCTACATCTTCAGCATGAAGATCACCGATCCGAAGTACACTACGGTCCGTAATATCAAGGTCGGAGACAGCCTGGATACGCTCAAAAAAGCCTATCCCGAAGGCAAGCTGACCGGAGACGGTGCACCTGAGGAAGAGGATGACTTCCGGTTTGCCCCAAGCAACTATGTGGATTATATGCTGTTCCACGTCAAGGGCGCTAAGATTGAAAGCATAAGCATCTCTACTCTGCTGGACTAAATCAGTCCCCTGAATCAGCAGAATACTGAACAGCCCTGCCGCTTCACGGCCTGTAACGGTCATGAAGCGGTCAGGGCTGTTTATCTTTTGTCTGCATATTCCCGGGCGGACTTCCTATTCCACTGGAGCCGGCTCCAGCACCCGCACCGTCTCCCCCTCTACCAGCTCGGGCAGATAGTAGTTGCTGTTCTTCAGGTCTTTTTTACCCTGAAGCTTCTTAATGACCCATTCGGCGGCGTCACGGCCCATTCTCTCCTGCGGGTGGGTCAGCGTCGTCAGCTTGATCCCTGCATTCTTGGCGATATAGGAATTGTCCTGCCCGATAATGGACAGCTCCCCCGGAATCGAAATCCCCAGCTCACGGCACATCTTGACCACTTCCAGGCCCACTTCATCGTTATAGCAGACGATAGCGGTCAGCACCTCTCTGTTATCTGTTAGGAATTGCTTGAGGTTCGCCGACAGGTCACGCTTGGATTCCGTATCGAAGGAGAGCACCTGCTCCGGGTGGAAGCGCAGTTTGGCTTCGCCGAGTGCCTTGATATAGCCTTTCATACGGTATTTGCCCTGGAGATCGTCCATTTTGGCGATAATCCCGATCTGGGTATGGCCCTTCGAGATCAGCTCCCGGGTCGCCAGATAACTCGACTGTACGTCATCCAGGCAGAAGAACGGCACCTCCAGCTCCTCATAATAAGCGTTGATCATGATGAACGGGACGTCCTGCTCCTTGAATGACAAGTAGTAAGCGATGTTCGGATTGTACAGGTTGCTCTTGGTTGGCTCAATGATCAGCCCGTCTACCCCGTAGGACAGCATCATCTCCAGCGCTTTCTTCTCCTGGGCGACATCGTTATTGGTGCTGGCGAGCAGCAACGAATAGTTGTCTTCATTCAGCCTGCCTTCAATGCCCCGGATAATGGACGGGAAAATATAATCGGAGAGGTAGGTAGTTATTACACCGATTGTCCGTTTGCCTGCGCTGTTCCCGGATTTGGACCGGAACTGGTGGCTGACATAGGTGCCCGAGCCCTTTTCGCTGCGCAGGAACCCCTCGTTGGACAGCTCCAGAATGGCCTTCCGCACGGTCTGGCGGCTGACGCCGTACATCTCCTGCAGCGCAGATTCCGTAGGGATTTGTTCGCCCACACTGTAGGTGCCGGACAGGATATTGCTTTTGAGTTCATCGAAGATGATCTGGTACTTGGTTCTCACACGGGTCACTTCTTTCATAGTTGTTCTTATATAAAACAAGAAATATTCTGTAGTTGTACGTACATATTATAGCTTGAATATAAGCTTAATATCCTCCGGTGTCTACCATATATCATGATTTGCGTAAAATACGGGTGATTTTCCGGTAAATTTGTAGGTATATCTTATATCTATTATTGACAAATGTACGAACAAAAAATATACTAAACCTGTTCATAAAGGAAGCGCATTCTTTAGATTCGTAAGTAACACAGTTTGGTTTAGAGAGGAGTAACGTGGGCATGGATCAGAACATCAAGCAAGCGATACTTAAGGGAGAGACATCACTGGGTATCGAATTTGGGTCCACACGTATCAAGGCCGTCCTGATTGATCAGGGGTTCGAGACGGTTGCATCCGGAAGCTACGAGTGGGAGAACCTGCTGGAAGGCGGGTACTGGACGTATCCCCTCACCGATATCATCAAGGGGCTGCAAGCGGCTTACCGCGAGATGAAGCAGGAGGTTGCACAGAAATACGGGGTTACACTTACTACTGTCGGTTCGATCGGATTCTCAGCAATGATGCACGGATATATGGCCTTTGACAGCGCGGGTGAGCTGCTGGTTCCGTTCCGGACCTGGCGTAATGCTACAACCGGTGCGGCGGCCAAGGAATTAACAGAGCTGTTCCAGTTCAATATTCCAGAGCGCTGGACCATTGCCCACCTGTATCAGGCGATTCTGAACGGGGAAGAGCATGTCCCGCAGGCAACGTTCGTAACGACGCTGGGCGGATATATCCATTGGCTGCTGACCGGCAGCAAGGCGATCGGGATTGGCGATGCCTCCGGGGTCTTCCCTATAGATGAAGCTTCACAGGATTACCACCCGGCCATGGTCAGCCAGTTCGATGAGCTGATTGCCGCTAAGAATTACCCTTGGAAGCTGAGTGATCTTCTGCCCAAGGTCTACGCTGCAGGCGAGCAGGCAGGGGTGTTAACGGGAGCCGGAGCGAGACTGCTGGATGAATCCGGGGACCTGCTGGCAGGCATTCCGCTCTGTCCGCCGGAAGGCGATGCCGGAACAGGAATGGTCGCTACGAACAGTGTGCGCAAACGGACCGGTAATATCTCTGTAGGCACCTCCGTGTTCGCCATGATCGTGCTGGAGAAGGACCTTACAGCGGTATACCCTGAGATCGACATGGTGACTACCCCGGATGGCAGTCCGGTAGGGATGGTGCATGCCAACAACTGCTCCAGCGATATCAATGCCTGGGTCGGCTTGTTCCGGGAATTCTCGGAGGCGATGGGCTTCCAGCCCGATCCGGCGAAGTTATTCAGCGTCCTGTTCAACAAAGCGCTGGAGGCGGACGCCGATGGCGGCGGGCTGCTCAGCTACGGCTATTTCTCAGGTGAGAACATCACCGGGATGGAGAAGGGACGGCCGCTGTTTGTCCGCTCGCCGGAGAGCCGATTCACGCTGGGCAACTTTATGCGGACGCATCTGTTCTCCGCTTTTGGCGCGCTGAAGATTGGGATGGATATTCTGACCTTGAAGGAGCAGGTGTCCATCGACAGCATTCTGGCGCACGGCGGCTTGTTCAAGACGCCTGTTGTCGGACAGAGAATCGTGGCCGCTGCGATGAATGTTCCGGTCTCTGTGATGGCAACAGCCGGAGAAGGCGGCGCGTGGGGCATGGCGATTCTGGCTTCTTATATGAAGAACAGAGCGCAGCAGGAGCGTCTGGATGATTTCCTCGACCAGAAGGTCTTCAAGGATATCGAAGGCGAGACCATTCATCCGGTTGCGGCGGATGTGAAGGGCTTTGAATTGTTCATGGAACGCTACACGGCGGGTCTGGCGATTGAGCAGGCCGCTGTAGATCATCTCGTAGAGAACGGGGGGAATTAACACATGTTGGAGCAACTGAAGGAAGAGGTGTACGAGGCCAATCTGGAGCTGCCTAAGCACGGGCTGGTCAAATACACCTGGGGCAATGTGAGCGCGGTCGACCGGGCGAGCGGCCTGTTCGTCATCAAGCCGAGCGGAGTCAGCTATGACAAGATGAAGCCGAGCGATATGGTCGTTGTGGACTTCGATGGCAATGTGGTGGAAGGCGAGATGCGGCCTTCTTCGGATACAGCCACTCATGCTGTACTCTACAAGCATTACGCCGAGATCGGCGGCATCGTGCATACGCATTCCACGTGGGCAACCATCTGGGCTCAGGCCGGACTGGATGTTCCGGTTATGGGGACGACCCATGCAGACACCTTCTATGGTTCTGTACCATGCACCCGGTTCCTGACACAGGAAGAGATTGACCGCGGTTATGAAGCAGAGACCGGGCATGTGATCATTGAGACTTTTGAACAGCGGGGGCTGGATGTGATGGCGATTCCCGGCGTTCTGCTGAAGGGCCACGCGCCGTTCACGTGGGGCAAGGATGCCCACGCCGCTGTAATGAACAGTGTGGTGCTGGAGGAAGTGTCCAAGATGAACCACTTCGCCCGCCAGTTGAATACGTTCGCCGAGGAGCTGCCGCAGCGGATTCTGGACAAGCATTATCTGCGCAAGCACGGCAAGGATGCGTATTACGGACAGAAGTAACTGACTTTTACCAATATAATAGAGAAGAGGATGAATGATATGTCAACAGTAAGCGACAAGCAATTCTGGTTCGTCGTAGGATCGCAGCACCTGTATGGAGATGAAGCGCTGGGTGAGGTGAAGGCACATGCCCAGGAAATGACCGATGCGCTCAACAACAGCGGGGTGCTTCCTTATCCGCTGGTATTGCAGGATCTGGCCGTTAGCGCAGACAAAATCACCTCCATCATGAAAGAAGTAAACTACCGTGACGAGGTTGCCGGTGTTATTACCTGGATGCACACCTTCTCCCCGGCCAAAATGTGGATTCGCGGCACGAAGCTCCTGCAAAAGCCGCTGCTGCACCTGGCTACCCAGTACAATGAGAGCATTCCTTGGGCAACGATTGACATGGACTTCATGAACCTGAACCAGGCTGCCCATGGCGACCGTGAGTATGGCTTCATCAATGCCCGCCTGAAGAAGCAGAATAAGGTCGTTGTAGGATACTGGGAACGCCCGGAAGTTCAGAAGCAAATTGCCGAGTGGATGGATGTTGCCGTAGCGTATAACGAAGGCTTCAATATCAAGGTAGCCCGCTTCGGCGACAATATGCGCAACGTGGGCGTTACCGAAGGCGACAAGGTAGAAGCACAGATCCAGTTCGGCTGGACCGTGGACTACTTCGGTATCGGCGATCTGGTAGCCTATGTGAATGAAGTGAAGCAGGAAGAGATCGATGCCCTGTTCGCAGAATATACCAAGCTGTATGCCGTTGATTATGGCACGTACAGCAAGGAAGATTGGGAAGCCAGTGTGAAGGTGCAGGCGAGCTACGAGATTGCCCTTAAGCGCTTCCTGGATGCAGGCGGCTACAATGCCTTCACCTCTAACTTCGAGGACCTGCACGGCATGAAGCAGCTTCCGGGTCTGGCTGTTCAGCGCCTGATGGCCCAAGGCTACGGCTTCGCCGGTGAAGGGGACTGGAAGACTGCGGCCCTGGACCGCCTGATGAAGGTGATGAGCCACAACCTGAACACCGGGTTCATGGAGGATTACACTTACGAAATGGCTGCTGGACAGGAAGCGATTCTCCAGTCCCACATGCTGGAGGTTGATCCGAGCCTGGCCAGCAACCAGCCGAAGATCATTGTCTCCCCGCTGGGGATTGGCGACCGTGAAGATCCGGCCCGCCTCGTCTTCGACGGCAAGGCAGGCGAAGGCGTCGTAGTATCGATGGCCGACTTCGGCACTCATTACAAGCTGCTGATCAACGAAGTTACCGCCTTCGAACCTACCGTTCCGGCTCCGAATCTGCCGGTAGCCCGTGTACTGTGGCAGGTGAAGCCGAACTTCCAGGACGGAGTAAGAGCCTGGATCGAGAACGGCGGCGGACACCACACGGTCGTATCGCTCAACCTGACTACCGACCAAATCGTTACCTACGCCAAGCTGGTGGGTCTGGAATACGTGATTATTAAGTAATTGAGTTACTTTAAAGTGAACAGCGAGTAGATGTTAAAAAGAGCGAGGAGGCATATAGCCCTCTCGCTCTTTTTGTTTGGCAGATATGGTGGGCGCGGCGGCGGTATGCAAAAGACATCTGCCTGCCCGCCGGGAAGGATGGGGGCGCGCGGACCAAATGTAATCGAAAAACCAACTACAATGCGGCGGATGGGGGCGCGTGGACCAAATGTAATCGAAAAACCGATTACAATGCGGCGGATGGGGGCGCGCGGACCAAATGTAATCGAAAAACCGACTACAATGCGGCGGATGGGGGCGCGCGGACCAAATGTAATCGGAAAACCGACTACAATGCGGCGGATGGGGGGCGCGCGGACCAAATGTAATCGAAAAACCGACTACAATGCGGCGGATGGGCGCACGCGGACCAAATGTAGTCGGAAAACCGACCACAATGTGCCAGCACAGCGGTTCATGTGCCAAGTGCCCCTACTCCCGCCCGCCCCGCTCACTTCTTATTCCGCGCACGGTACTGCTGCGGTGTGGCGCCGACGATCCGTTTGAACAGGTTGGAAAAGCTGCCGAGGCTGGTGTATCCGACCTGCTCGGCGATGTCGGTAATCTTCAGCTCTGTCTCCTCCAGCAGCTGCTTGGCCTTCTGCAGCCGTTCCTGAATGATCACATCGGAGATTGACAGCCCGGTCTCCTTCTTGAACAGCCGGGACAAGTAGGCCGGGTTCAGGTAGACATAGGCCGCGAGTTCGTCGCGGGTGATCTCCTCGCTTAGACGCGAGCGGATATACTGCCTAATCTTGGACACCGTGGCCGAGGATACGTTATTGCTTGTCTGCAATAAGTGCATTACGGCTCGCAGGCATTCCATCGCCCAGCTCTGGAGCGAAGCGGACTGCTTCGGATAATTTTCCTTATCCATCAAGGGCTTCAGCTCCGCTGAGGCGTGTGCGGATAAGCCTTTTTTGGCGAGAACGGTGTGTACAATGAACAGGATGCCGTGGATAAGCTGGCGGTGCAGCTCACTGGTCCAGCGGCCGGGCCCGATGCCCGAGAACCACAGCGTCACGCGGCGCTCCAGCTCATCCAGCTCGCCAAGCTCCAGGAGGGTCGCCCACTCTCCGAAGATATGCATAGGCGCTGCCTGAGGCACCGGCGCAAGCGGCTGATCTCGGCTATATGCCTGATCCTCCGGTCCGAATACCTGACGCGAACGGTTCAGGTTGCGTTGTTCCCGCTCCGTGACATCCGTGTAAGCGCTCATGATTCCAGACAGAGGGACACCCGCGCTGATGTAAATCGACAGGGAGCAATGCAGCAGCCGTCCGCAGGTATCCAGGAAGGTGCGGCCATTCTGCTCCAGCGTATGCCAGGCGGCGTTCATATCGCCACGCACGTAGATGACCGCCAGGTTATGGCCGACCTGATCCTGCAGCACAGTGCCTTCCAGCCCGCTTAGCAGCAGCTCATGGGCCATGTTGCGCAGTGCATATTCCATAATCGTCTCATCCCGTGCGCTAAGGTTCTCCTTCCACTGCTCCAACCCCAGCAGGGCGAGGAAGTAGCGGTCTCCAGGCTGCAGATCCAGATTGTAGGTGTTCGCCGGAAGGGTGAGCGATTCCAGCACGGGCGCTGCCCGCTGGCTGAGAATATCCTGCCAGAACCGTTCCACCAGCAGGGGGAGCTGATGCTCCCACTGTCTCCGGTACTTCTGGATCAGGGCCTCGAACTGCTGCTGCTCTCTCTGCTTGCTGATCTCGAATAGCGCCTCACGGGAGATTTTCATCAATTCCTCATAGTCTACCGGCTTGAGCAGATAATGGAAGGCACCATGATAAATCGCGCGCTGGGCATACTCGAAATCGGCATGGCAGGTCAGCATAATCGTCAGCGTACCGGGAGCGGATTGCTTCACCCAGGCCAGCAGCTCCAGGCCGCTTCTGCCCGGCATTTCGATATCGCAGATCAGCAGGTCTACAGGCTGCTGCTCAAGAACGGCAATCGCCTGGTCTACGTTCTCCGCCAGACAGACATCTGACACGCTAAGCGCGCTCCAATCCACCCCCTGCTGGAGGCCGAGCAAGGCGAAGTATTGGTCGTCAACGATTAGAACTCTGTACATTGAACGTCACAGCTCCTTTTGAACGGGTAGTCTGATTTCCACAACCGCGCCTCCGTCTGGAGCATTGTGGAAGGTAAGCCGTGCCCGGTTGTTATAGAACATCAGCATGCGTCTGTATACGTTCCATATTCCCAGATGGCGGTCTGTCGGCTTGCGCTCATATACGCCATGATTGAGCCTGTCGAGCTGAGCCGCGGAGAAGCCCGGCCCGGAATCGCGGATCTGAATGGCAATGCAGGAATCGCCGCTCTCTCCGGCTTCTTCACTGACTGTGATGCCGACATTGAAGGGCTTCGAATTGTTAATGAAGCCATGCTTGATGGCATTCTCGACGAAGGGCTGGATCAGCAGCGGCGGAATCAGAGTAGACTCAAGCTCCTGCGGAAGCAGCACCTCATAAGACAGCTTGTTCGGATACATGACCATCTGGATCTCAATATAGTTCTGAATATGACCTAGCTCGCTGCGCAGCGGAAGCCAGGCGTCGTTGGTATTCATGATGAACCGGAAGTGGGAGACCAGATGTCCGATCATTTTTTTGATTAGCGCATATTGCTTCAGCTCTACCAGATGAAAGACGATGTTCAAGGAATTCATGAAAAAATGGGGATTGATCTGTGCCTGAAGATGCTTCAGCTCCGCTTGCTGCACCTTCATCTGCTCCTCATACACATCAATCTTGAGATTGCCGATCTGCTCCGCCATCTGGTTGAATTGCATCGTAATGATCTGGAACTCCCTGCTGTTGCCATCCTTCAGCCGGTATTCCAGCTGTCCCTTCCCCAGGATGCGCATCCCGCTGGTCAATTGTTGGATAGGCTTGAACACCAGTCTGCTAAGCAGAGCCAGCAGGATAACCATTACGAGGATAATGACGAAGGGAATCACCTTGATGATCTGCTGGAAGATCGGCAGCTCGTCCAGAATGGATTTCTCGTCGAGCAGGAAAAAAACATTCAGATTGGAATATTGAGAGGGCTTGTCAATCAGCAGATACGAATTGCCGTTACTCAGGCGAATCGAGGCATCCGCACGAGGGTTGGGCTGATTAAGCCGGCTGCGGATGAGCGCAAGATCTTCACTGGCGAACTGGCCCCAGAGTAATTTACCGTCATTGTCGATCATGCCGACCTGTCCGCTGCCCCCGGTAGACTCCAGCTGGGTCAGGGGCTGGGCCAGAGAGTCGATGCTGACCAGTACCCCCATGAGAAGCCGGCCGCTCTTGTCCGGCAGCACCTTGAATAACACCGGCTCTCCGCCGAGGGTCACGGTCTCCCACTTCAGGGAGGCCTGGAGATTAGGGGTCTTGAGGTGTGAAGACAGCCCCGAGGCAATCATCTCCTTCTCTTGGTAATACTCTTTCTGGCTGCTCAGGAAGAGTTCATCCCGGTCCTGATGGTAGACGAAGACACTGCGGATAATGGTATAGTAGCTGACATCGCTGTACCACTGGTCCATCAGCTTACGGATGGACAGATAATAATTGACGCTGTCGGGACCGCTGTCGGAATAGAGCTCCAGCAGCATGTTTTCATTGGCCGTACGCAGCAGATAATGGCTGGTCTGCTCCAGCAGCTCATCGAGCGTACCTAAGTGCAGGGTCAACGTGTCCGAAGCGGACTTCGCAACCTTCTCCCGGACAATGTTGGTGGAATAGAGGTTGGTGTAGGAGAGAAAGAGGAACAGCGGCGTGACCAGCAGCAGGACAAGGGCACTCACTTTGAATCGCAATGATAGTTTCACAGTCTTCCCCCTTATCCTTAGGTACATTTACACGCTGAGCGGCAGGAAAGGGGAAGGACGGCAGCCGTCCTTCCCCTTAGCTTAAAATACAAGAATTTGTATGTTCCACACGACAACTTATCCTTATATTTCTCGCTGAAACGGGTGCCGTCCTTAAAAGGACGGCATCGTCGTTTCCACTTGTTTGTTTAGGATTGTTTGGCCTTCCAGGCATCGTATTGCTTCTGAACCTCGGCGCGGATCTCTTCAATGCCGTTAGCCTTAAGCTTCTTATTGTACTCCGTAAGCACCTTATCTACACCCAGGCTGCCCGTTTCCAGCAGCGGGCGGAATTCCTTGATAATGTTGCTGACCACGGAGACCTGTGTTTTGACAGCGTCGGTATTGAAGTTGAAGCCGAAGGACTTCACCTTATGGGCGCTCTCGTTATAAGCCTTGAATTTCTCCCACTTGTCGGCGCTTTCGCCTTCCCACAGATAGGTTATGGTCTGGTTACCAAACATCCATTCAATGCCCGGCGCCCAGCCGGTATCGGCACGGGTAGCAATGCCGTCAGGCAGCTTGATGAAGTTGTCCTTGCCTTCCACCTTAACATACTGCCGTCCTTCTACGCCGAAGTCAATCAGGTTGACCAGAACCGGGTCGGTATGCAGCAGGTTCAGCAGCATCATCGTCCGCTCCGGATCAATGGAGGTACGCCCGATCGCCATCATGGAGTTGCTGACGCTGGCCGTACTGATCTCAGGCTCATTGCCCTTCAGCTTCACCAGCTCAATGCCGGTGGCGATGGAGTCTTCCTTGTCGGAGTCCGGTTTGTCTGAACCGAACTTCATCCAGGTCTTGCCGGCCTTGAAAGCGTCTTCAGTACTGGTTTTGGTCGTTGCAGCATCTTTATTGATGTAGCCTTTGCTGAACCAGTCGCCGTAGAGCTTCATCCGGTAGATTGCGGTGTCGGACTCCATGGAGCTGATCACCATCTTATCAGTCTTGGTATCCAGTACGATTCCGGCAGGTGCGCCGGCCACCAGCTCATAACGGAAGTTCTCCTTCATGCTCTCTCTGGTCTTGTCGAAGTAGCCCAGGGTATCGGAGCCGCTGCCGGAGAGCCAGATCGGCGCAATAGCCGGTTCCTTCTCCTTGATCGTCTGCAGCCATGGCTCCAGATCCTCCAGCGTCTCAATCGAGTTCACATCGAATCCGTATTTATCTACCAGATCCTTGCGGAACATAATGGTATGGCTCTCACCAATTTCCTTATTGGTAGGAATCGCATAGATTTTTCCATCTACGGTTCCGCCGTCAAGGAAGCGGGGATCAAGGGTCTCCTTGATGCCTTGTCCATATTTGGCTAACAGATCATCCAGCGGAAGGAACGCGCCCTTGGCTACGTTATTGGCGAAGTCGGCCCAGTTGGGGGCGAAGGTCAGATCCACCTGTTCACCGGACTGGTAAGCCAGTGCCATCTTCTCGGCCCAGGAGGACCAAGGGAGTCCCTGGAAGTCAATCTCGGCGTTGATTTTCTCTTTGAGATACTTGTTGATCTCATCTACAACCGCCTTGGTATCATTCTGCGGGAAATTCCCGACCGTGTAAACTTTCAGCTTCCGGAACGTTGAGGTATCAGGATTCGTGCTGCCTTCCGTGCCTGCTGTTGCGGCTGCTGCTGTCGATTCTGCCTTGGACGGGGCGGATGCACCTGAATTGCCCCCGCCGCATCCGGTAATGCCCAGTATCACGGCAGTCAGAGCGGCAAGCACCGTGCCCGAGCTTCTTGTTGTTCTCATTTGTATGAACCTCCTCGAATGATAATTAGATCATATATTCTAACCGGCATTTACGCCAGAGCTAGACCGCTTAACCTTTGATCGCACCAATCGTAAGGCCCTTGGTGAAGTACTTCTGGAAGAACGGATAGATGAATAGAATGGGACCAATCGACAGCACGACCATAGCCATCCGCAGACTTTCGGTCGGAACGGATTCCTGTACCATTAGGGCGACACCGCTGCCTGCAAGCTGGGTTTTGAAGAATTCCGCCTGGCGGATCATCTGAATCATGACGTATTGCAGGGAGAACTTGTCGGTGTCATTAATGAATAGCATGGAGTTGAACCAGTCATTCCAATACATCAGTGTAGTGAACAGACCGATCGTAGCCAGAACAGGCAGGGAGATCGGAAGCACAAGCTGGAAGAATATCCGCCATTCCGAGGCCCCGTCCAGCTTGCCGGATTCAATCATCTCCTCCGGGATCGTCTGCTGGAAGAAGGTACGGGTGATGAAGATATAGAAGGCATTGGACAGGCCGGGCAGGATCAGCGCAACCAGCGAGTCCTTCAGATCGAGATAGTTCACGTACAGCAGATAGAAGGGGACAAGCCCTCCCGAGAACAGCATGGTGATCAGCAGGTAGAAGTTGAATGTTTTTTTGAAGGGAAAATCCTTCCGGTAAAGCGGGTACGCATATAGCGCAATCAGCAGCACGGCCAGAACAGTCCCGATAATGGTAACGGTCAGGCTGACGCCATACGCCTTAACCAGTGTCTCCGAATGCTTGAACAGATATTGGTACGCGGATGCGTCGATATGATCGGGCCAGAACTTGTAACCCTGCAGCGTCAAGGCCTTCTCGTTGGTTAAGGAGATGGCGACAATGAGTAGGATCGGCAGAATACATGCCAGGCTGAAGGCGATGAAGAACACATTCAGAATAATCTGGGCGGTAGTGGAGCCTTTGGTATAAGGGTTGCTTCGGGATGCAGTAGTCATTAGAATCCTCCGTTTCTAGAAAAGCGCCGTATCGCGGTTCAGCTTGCGGGCGAGAGCGTTCGCGCCGATGACCAGGAAGAAGCCGACGACAGATTGATAGAAGTTCGCCGCTGAGGACATCCCCAGGTCGTTGAGCTGGATCAGGCCCCGGTAGACATAGGTGTCGATGACATCCGTAGTCGAGCGCAGCGCACCGGAGTCCAGGGTCACATGGTAGAACAGCCCGAAGTCAGAGCGGAAGATGCCGCCCATGTTAAGAATCGTGAGAATGACCATGATCGGCGTGAGCAGCGGCAGGGTAATCTTGGTGATCTGCTGCCATTTGCTGGCGCCGTCCATCACCGCGGCTTCGTACAGCTCTTCGCTGATGCCGGTGATGGCTGCAAGATAGATGACGCTGCCGATCCCGATGGAGTGCCACATTTTGGTGATCCACAGAATGTAAGGCCATGCGTTAGGATGCATATAGGCATTCACTGAGGAGTAGCCGAACATTGGCAGAATATGCTTGACCAGGAAGCCGTACTCCGGGTGCAGGAAGGCATAGACGATGAAGCTGACCACGACCATGGACAGGAAGTTCGGCATAATCATGACGGTCTGGAAGAACTTCGAAGCCAGCTTGTTACGCACCTCATTGATCGCAATCGCCAGCGAGACGGAGAGAATGAGGCCTGAGATAATGAAGACCACATTGTAGCCCACGGTGTTGATGGTCACGCGCAGGGCGTCAGAGGTGGCGAACAGGAACCGGAAGTTGTCGAGCCCGGCCCAGGGACTGCCCATAATGCCGTCAATGTAGTTGATGTTCTTGAAGGCAATGAATAATCCGAACATCGGAATATAGCAGTTGATGAAAAAAATAATCGAGGTGGGCAGCAGCATCAGCAGCAGCACCCGGTATCGCACGATATTGTGCAGCAGACGGCCGAAACGGCCCTGGGGCTGTGTCGCTAACTTGGTGTTCAAAGCTTGTGGTACGGGATTTGCCATAAGTTCTAACCTCACTCTACTTGTTCTGGATGAACTTATTATAGTAGAGCGGATGAACCGAATTCTCTCTTGCAAATGACCCTGTTTATTCAAAAATGACTTTGTGCAAGTAGGATGTTATTCTGCGCTCCTGTCACAAAATAGCAGCAAGAGAACGTTATACCTGTATATTCTTAATAAGCAAAGGAGAGAAACTATGTACACGATCAGCTTAAATACGATGAAGAAAGCAATTATAGCAACAGCAGTAACTGCTGTACTCGGAGGGACAGTTGTCGGCGGGGGATTCACTGTACCTGTAGCGGCGGCAGCCAATGTCAACAAGGATGCTAAGGCTGACAGCGCGTTCGCGGCCAGCGACAACGCCACTCTGAAGGCTATTTTCCAGAAAGGGCTTGCTGCTGCCCCGAATCAGGCCGTGACCCAGGAAGGGGTGACCCTGACTCTAACCGATCTGATCTATGACAGTAATCAACTTATCGCAGGCATCCGGCAGGAGGGAGGGACGGTGGGCAAGAACGGTTCTTTCATGGACCAGACCAGGAATGTGGACGTGTTAATCAATGGGAAAAAGCTGCTGTTTGATACTTCCATCATTCCCAATTTGGAAGATACGGACACAGCGTTGATCTATTTGAGTAAGGGAGCGATGAAGCAGCAAATTCCGGATAAATTCGACCTGACGCTGAAGGCATACGCCAACGGGGTGAAGGAGCCGTTTATTTTCAAAGTTCAAGTGAACAAGCTGGGGACCCTGTTAAGTCTGAAGCCGGGCGTCTCCAAGAAGAACAACAAATTCAACTATACGGTGAATTCCTTCGAGATGACCGCGTTAACGATGTCTCTGCAGGTGACCTTTAAGGGTGAAGTTCCGGCAGCGGCCAAGTCCAAGGTGAACAACCCGGAAAGAATGTTATATGACCTTGTGGACGAGAAAGGAAATGTGATCTCGCCGTGGGGCAAGCCGTTTGAGAAAGTCCGGACAAGCGGTACCGAGGAACAGAACTATAGTGCATTCCCAGCCGTTCCGAAGTCCATTAGCGTTAAGCCTTTTACGTATTCCAAAGATGCCAGCGGGAAGATGCTCAAAGACAAGCAGGGCCAGTGGGCTAAAACTTATTATAAAGACCTGGAAACCAAAATTACGGTTAAATAACGTGCAATGAAGCAGTGCAGGACACCCGGCGATGACCACGAGAGTAACAAATGATATTGACAGAAGTCTGGACTGTGCATAGAATTGAAAAATATTTACATGAAGTCAGCTTCAAATAATTGAATATTCGCAAGCTATGAAGGCTATGGATCACACTATAGCTGGAGCAGCTTCTGGAGAGACTGCGGGAGACCGCAGCGCCGAAGGGTTCACAATCTCAGGCAAAAGGACAGAAGAGTACCGGATTTGTTTTTTGCCGTGCGGTTTAGCCGCTGCTGCAGAAGCTTATTTGGAACTTCTTATGAACCGGGAGATTGGATGATATCCAGTCTCCTTTTTGTTATGGGGTCCCCGCAAAGTATCTGAGTAATCATCGGAGCGGAATCTCCACTTTGTGGGGTTATTGTGCGTTACCCGGCAGGACAGCGTCATATACACTAAGGGGGAAACAGGTATGGCACAGACAGAATTAAAAAGAGAGCTTGCGAACCGGCATGTTCAGCTTATCGCTATCGGAGGTACGATCGGCACAGGATTATTCCTGGGCTCAGGCAAGGCGATTCAGCAGGCCGGGCCTTCCATTATGCTCACGTATCTGATCGTGGGGATTGCCGTGTTTTTTGTGATGCGGGCGCTGGGGGAGCTGCTGCTCTCGAAGGCGGGGTATCAATCTTTTACAGACATTGCTGAGGATTACTTGGGGCCGCGCGCGGCATTCATTACAGGCTGGACCTACTGGTTCTGCTGGATTATGACGGCGATGGCCGATGTGATTGCGGTGGGCGTCTATGTGCAGTACTGGTTCGATATTCCGCAGTGGGTACCGGCCGTGATCTGCCTGATCATTCTGCTCGGGCTCAATCTGCTCACGGTCAAAAGCTTC
This sequence comes from Paenibacillus sp. FSL H3-0333, assembly GCF_038002805.1. NCBI lineage: Bacteria > Bacillati > Bacillota > Bacilli > Caryophanales > Paenibacillaceae > Paenibacillus > Paenibacillus sp. FSL H3-0333. Next base: position 801,165 of record NZ_JBBODG010000001.1, read on the forward strand.
GGCGAACTCGAATTCTGGTTTGCTCTGATCAAGGTGGTTACGATTCTGGCTCTGATTGGCCTGGGGATTGTCCTGCTGGTGACCCAGTTCAAGACAGATGCAGGCTCAGTGTCGGTCCGCAATCTCTGGGAGCACGGGGGCGTGTTCCCGAACGGGGTGAAGGGCTTCCTGTTCTCCTTTCAGATGGTGGTATTCGCCTATGTCGGCGTGGAGCTGGTGGGGGTATCGGCAGCGGAGACGGCTAATCCGGAGAAAAATATCCCGTCCGCGATCAACAAAATTCCGCTGCGGATTCTCTTCTTCTATGTCGGCGCGCTCTTCGTGCTGCTGTGCATTAATCCCTGGACCCAGCTTAGCGCAGCTGAAAGTCCGTTCGTGCGCACCTTCAGTCTGGTCGGGATTCCGGTTGCTGCGGGGATTATCAATTTCGTTGTCTTAACCTCGGCGGCCTCCGCCTGCAACAGCGGGATGTTCTCGACCAGCCGGATTCTCTACAATCTGAGCAGACGGAATCAGGCCTCGCCTCAGCTTGGCAAGCTGAACCGGAATCATGTGCCTGCGAATTCCTTATTCCTCTCCACGCTGGTGATCTCTGCCGGGGCACTGCTCAGCAAGCTTATTCCGGGTCAGGCCTTCAGCATCGTGACTACGATCAGCGCCATTTGCTTCATCTGGGTCTGGGGCGTTGTGCTGGTCTGCCATATCAAGTATAAAAGGAACCGCCCGGACTTACATGCCGCTTCCAAATTTAAAGCACCGTTCACCCCGGTAATTAACTATGCTGTCCTGACGCTGTTTGCCGCCATTCTTGTGATCATGCTCTTTGCTGCCGAGACCCGTCCGGCGCTGCTGTTCACCCCGCTCTGGTTCATCCTGCTGTTCGTTCTGTATTCCATTAGAAGCCGTAAGGAGAAAAGTGAACAGGAAATCAGTATAATCAATACATAAACTGATTTCAGGATGAAGAGGGTGCAGCCGCCGCATGAACAAGACAGACCGCATGTTAGCCATCGTACTGGAGCTGCAGCGCAAAGGGGTCGTACGGGCAGAGGATCTGGCGTCCGTCTTCGAGACTAGCGTAAGAACCATCTACCGCGATATCCAGGCGCTTAGTGAAGCCGGAGTGCCGGTGGTAGGCGCTACGGGTCAGGGATATTCACTGGTAAAAGGGTATTTCCTGCCCCCGGTCAGCTTCACCGCCGAGGAGGCAGTGACCCTGCTGATCGGGACGGATTTCGTGGAGCAGCGGTTCGACACTCAGTATGGTAACCAGGCCTCCGCAGCAGGGAGGAAGATTGAAGCGGTTCTGCCGGAGGATGTCAAGGAGAATGCCGCCCGGCTCCGCCAGAGCATCCTGCTGCTGAATACCAGTAAAGATAAGCTGCACGGACAGGAAAAGGAGTACATGGAGCAGATCCGACGCGCGATTCTGGAGCAGCGGAAGATCGGCTTTGGGTATACAAAGGGCAGACAGGAAGCTGACGGAAGTCACCGCAGTGTCCGAACCGCCTCGCCGTATGGACTTGTCTTGAACAGAGGCGCATGGACCCTGGTGGCCTGGTGCGGGCTGCGGCAGGAGATCCGTCATTTCCGCTTATCCAGAATGAGTGAGCTTACCATTCTGGATGACCGGTTCGAAGCGCCTGCGGATTTCGATCTGCACGAGTACCAGCCGGAGGATGACCGTCATGTACGTGTGTGCATTTTGGTTCAGCCGGAGATTGCGGGCAAGGCGGCTGAATCCGGGAACTATTATCTGGAGGCAGTGGAGGACCAGGCAGATGGCAGGCATATGATCTTCCGTGTGCGCCAGCCCGAGGACCTGCTGCAATGGGTGCTTGGCTGGGGAGCGGGGGCGGTTGTCCTGGAGCCGGAAGCCTTGCGGAGGCTTGTGCGGGAGGAAGCGGCGAGAATGCTGGAACGCTACTGACATAACGTTGTCAGGAGAGGTTGTGTATATTCAGAACAGACCTTAAGAATAAAGGAGCTGCCTGAATATTATGAATATGAATATGAAGACAACAGAAGCCTTACAGCAGTTTGAGAAGACTGCCCATCACTATCTTATGGAATTAGATATCTTCAGTATGGAGCAGCTGCTGCGGCAGCCTGCCGAGGGAGAGTGGTCTCTCGGGCAGATGGTCCAGCATTTGATACAATCGGCGCTGTACATGCAGCTCCGTAATATCGATCAGTGTCTGGCCGGGAACGGGGAAGCGGCGGGGAATGAAGCAGAGATGACGCCGGAGGGTAAAGCGATTTTTGCCGGGGGCAGCTTCCCGCCTGTACGCGTTCATGTTCCGCCGTCACCGCAGTACACGCCGGTACAGCCGGAGAGCAAGGAGCAGTTGATCCAGGGTCTGCACACCGTGATGGACCGTATGCGGGAGACCCTGCCGAAGCTTGCGCAGGCACCTGAGCACAGCACTGTCCCTCATCCCCGCTTCGGCCCTTTGAATGCAACCGAATGGTATCTGCTGATCGAGATGCACTACCGCCACCACTTGCTGCAGCTGGATCGGTTGAAGGATGCAATAGCGGCAGGAGTACAATAGAGTTAAGCCGCAATGAGCGAAGGAAAGCCGAAGCCTGTCAGCAATAGACTGACGGGTTCCGGCTTTTTTGGTTGAAAAACCGCCCACACTGGTCACGCCAATGGCGCGCGGGCCAGCAGGTAAGCGAAGAAAATGGGGTTACTGCTTGAAGCACCCGCATCCTTCACCCGTCAGGCTGATGCTGTGCTTATAAATCAATTTTTAATTATTCATTTTTGAATAAAGGAGGTTATTCGCAAAATGTCGAACTTAACTCAAGATTTCACTGCACCGTGAAGCTACCTGAAATAGAAGGAGAACCGCATCTATGAAAAACATCGTCCGCTCCCTTGAAGAACTAATGAATCTGGCACCCATTCTGAAAGCTGCTTTTCCTTACGATATCTCAATTGCCATCTGCGACACAGAGAAGTTCCTTGCCTATTACCCCGGTGATTCCATTGATCTGGGCATCCGGGCAGGGCAGATCATTCAGGCAGATGAGCCTCTGTATCATGCGCTGAAGCAGGATGAATACTCGGTGGCTAATGTCCCTAGGGAATATTACGGTTATGAATTTGTGGGTACGGTTCTGCCGGTACATGGCGAGGATGAGGAGGTCTGTGGGGCGGTATGCATTCAGGTACGCAGGCAGACGGAGCTGCGGGAGATCGCGGACCGGATGGCGCTGTCCCTGAATCAGGCCAATGCGCGGATTAGCCAGGTCGCGGACGGCTCAGGCCTGCTTGCCGATTATTCGCAGAAGCTGCTGATTCAATCGGATGCAACGGCTTATAGTGTCCGTAAAAGCAGTGAGGTTCTGGCGGTGCTGAGGAAGGTGGCCGACCAGACGAACCTGCTTGGCATTAACGCGGCGATTGAAGCTGCCCATGCCGGGGAGCGGGGCCGGGGCTTCGACGTTGTGGCTAAGGAGATCCGCAGATTCTCGAAGGAAACCGAGCAATCGGCGCAGCGGATCAGGGATACCCTGAGTGAGATTCAGTCGGCCATGCAAGGGATCAGTCAAGCCATAGGCCAGATTGCGTCCGTCGGGCAGGAGCAGGCGGCTTCCACGCATGAGATCTCCAGCTTCATTGAGGAGATCCGGGCAATGTCTGAGCAGTTGAACAAGTTCGCGCAGAAGCTGTAAGGCTGGAGCGGAGAGGAAGCTGCCTGCATCGGTCCGCGAATTTTACAGATGTGCGATCAACGTGGCCGCCAGCGCCAGAAAGGCCGGGAGGCCTTGCATCAGCAGGATGGATCTCTTGGAGGTAAGTCCGCCGTAGATGGCCGCAACCGCCACACAGATCAGGAAGAACAATTGCAGCTGGTACCCAAAGTCCGCGCTTGGATGCAGCAGCCCCCAGATTAGACCGGCTGCCAGGAAGCCGTTATATAAGCCCTGATTGGCTGCCAGCGATTTCGTCTCCTGTGCGAAGGCGGGGGTCAATCCGAACGCCTTCTGTGCTCTCGGGGTGGTCCACAGGAACATCTCCAGTACAAGTATGTACACATGCTCTAGTGCTACTAAGGCAACAAGAATTAAACTTACAGTCATCATAAGAAGTCCCTCTTTTCAAGTGATAGGAATTTAAATTGCGCAAAATATAATTTTACAAACCTAAATATAACCAAATATTTGCCTTTTGTCAATTTATTGCATCCATATTGTAAGGGAGGAAGGAAATGTACATCAGAACACTGACCCCCTCAGACGCCGAAGGCTACCGGGCGCTTCGTTTGCAGTCGCTGCAGCAGCACCCGGAAGCTTTCCTTAGCTCTTATGAATCGGAAGCGAAGCTGTCTATCGAGACTACCCGAATTAGGCTGGATTCCTCCGATGAGCATTTCACCCTGGGCGCCTTCTTGGAGGGGGAGCAGAGGCTGGCGGGAATGGCAACCTTGTTCCGGGAGAGCAGGCCCAAGATTCAGCACAAAGCTAATGTCTATGCAGTATATGTAGATCCGGCTGCCCGCAAACATGGCGTGGGCCGCGCGCTGATGCTGGAGCTGATTGCGCGGGCGAAGGGCGCGCCGGGGCTGGAGCAGCTTACGCTGACCGTAACCTCCAGTAATCTGTCTGCCAAAAGGCTCTACGAATCCCTTGGATTCGTCTGCTACGGCACAGAGCCAAGGGCGATGAAGCTTGACGGCGAGTATCTGGACGAGGATCTGATGGTGCTGCTGCTGTAGAACACAGCACTTACCCCTCCCGCATGTTCGCAGAAGGGGTAAGATAAATGGCATATGTTGCTTACTTCGCAGACTTTCCGTTCAGGATGGCCTTCACCTGGCTGACCATTGCCGCTGCGTCAGCGCTGGTGACGCCGTCCTGGGGACGGAAGCTTCCGTCTTGATCCAGCTTCACGATCTTGAGGGCAAGCGCGGTCTGAATGGCTCCCGAGCTCACGATATTGATCTTGTCATTATCCTTGATCTCCACCGGGATCAGCTTGATCATCGGTAGTTGACCGCTGGTCTGGAGCGTGTTAATGAGCAGATAGGTGAACGATTCACGGGTTACGCTCATGTTTGGATCAATCTTGATCTGCAGATTCGCCTCAGGTCCGGCAGCGTCCTTGATGTACTGGACGGCCTCGGTTGCGGTGATCGTCTTGCTTACAGCAGCAGGCGCCGGATGTGCCTTGAGATAGTTCGCCGCATTCCCGGCAATAGAAGCAGCTTCAGGGCGGGTAATCCCTGCTTTCGGATTGAAGTTGCCGGCAGCGTCCAGCTCCACGAAGCCGAAGGCAATGGCAGCCTGGATGGCGCCCGAGTTCAGGATGTCGATCTGATCGCCGTCCTTCACCTCTACCGGAATGACGTTGATCATCGGCAGTTGCCCGCTGGTCTGTAGAGTATGGATCAGCAGATAGGTGAATTCTTCGCGGGACATGCTGGCCGCCGGATCAATCTTGATCTGCAGATCCGCTTCAGGTCCGACCACTTCTTTTATCACCTGCACAGCTTGTTCTGCGGTCAGGACCTCATCCGTAGCAGCAGGGGCTGGATGGGCCTTCAGATAAGCCAGCGCGTTGCTGATGGCGACTGCCGCTTCCGCACGGGTGATCTCCTGTTTCGGGTTAAGCTTACCGCTGGTATCCAGCTTCAGGACACCGTAATTCAGCGCACGCTGCAGGGCACCGGAGTATTCTACCTTCACCTGATCCTGATCGGCGTACTCTACCGCCACCGGCTTAATCAGCGGCAGGCGGTTCGTGTTCTCCATCGCATCAATGAGCTGGTAGGTGAATTCTTCGCGGGTCAGCTTCTCACCAGGCTTCAGATCGGCAGGCAGGTCCAAGCCGTGCACACCGGCAATAATCAGCGCCTGCGCATACCAGGCGGAGTCACTCGCGTTCTTGAAATAGTCGGTGGCATGCGGCTCCTTCACGAACCGGATCGTATCCAGATTCAGATCAAGCGCGCTCACGATCATCTGCACCCCCTGGGCTGCTGTGATGCTGAGGTTCGGGCCGAACAGATCCGCGCTGATGCCTTTAATCAGGCCGCTGTTTTGAAGGGCAATAATCTTGTCTTTGTCCTGCACGTTATGGATATCCTTGAAGGCTGCGGCCGAGGCGAATTGTTGTCCTGTGAAGCTGAGCGCCAGAGCGGCGGCTGCGGATAGGGTTATCAGCTTGAATGTATTCTTCATGTCCAGTCACCTCGTAAGAGTAGTTTGTGGTTTATTTGTGATCATAGACGGCGGCTTAGTCAAAAAGGTTCCAGCAAAAATAAAATAATCAAAATCATAAATAAACGCAAAAAAAAGCACTGCCTATGCGGCTAGTGCTCATGATACAAGGATAACATCCAATTATACCTCCGCCGCAACAATCTGATTCCGGCCCTGATGCTTGGCGGCGTACAGAGCTTTGTCGGCAGACTTGAACAGGTCGTTCAAGTAGGTGTTCGCCTCGATGGCAGGCGGGATCTTGAATTCAGCAATACTGAGCAGTCCCATGCTGATGGTGATGGACACAGGCTCATCGATATAATCGATGTGGATGGTATTGTGCTCAACCTCGGATTTCAGCTGCTTGGCCAGACGGCGCGCCTCGGCTCCATTCGTATCCGGCAAATAGATAATGAATTCCTCTCCGCCGTAGCGGGCCAGAATATCGGAGGGCCGCAGGCTGCGCTGCAGCAGCTCCACTGTGTTACACAGGACCATATCTCCGGCCAGATGGCCGTGCTGGTCGTTGATTTTTTTGAAAAAATCGATGTCGATCAGTATAATAGTCGAAGGTGTCCGGGTGTCGCTGACCCGCAGCGCCTCCTGCTCCAATTGCTGCATCAGATAATGCCTGTTGTAGCAGCCGGTCAGGCTGTCGGTGATCGCCAGCTTCCTCAGCTTGCCGTTCGTCTGGAACAGCTCCTCCTGTACCTTCACCAGCGAGTCGTTGCGTTCCTTCAGGATCGCATTCTGCTGGTTCGTCTCATCGATGAGACGCCGGATCTCGGTAACATTCTGGAAGGTGACAATCCGTCCGACCCGGCTGCCGCTCACCATAATGGGTGCTGCATGAATACTGACAACCATTTGGATAAGGGGATGCAGAATTTCCAGCTCGGCCGTCTCCAGCGGATGCTCATGGTATTTCTCAAGGAAGGACTCGATCTTCATGGCAGGGTCATCCGGCAGATAGCTGCTCATGTTGAACGCCGCACCCTTCACAAGCGGGATATAGGGATGCAGGGCATGATTAATCTCTACCACTTGCTCCTGGTCATCCAGCACGAGAATTCCGTATTCCATGGTATTGATAATATCCTGATGGGCGATAGTTACGATATCGAATACTTTGTCCTGGTGGATCGTAATCACAAAGAACGTAGCCGACACCACGATACCCAGCGAAGTGAAGCCCGGAATTACCGGCAGATAGTCATCCAGAATGACATTGAGAAGCACATCGATCATAAGGAAGACGCATAGGGCTGTAATGCCTTTGAGCATATACATAACCTGGTTCTTGATCCGTGCAGCCTGATTAGAGGTCAGAGCCACGTAGATGACATACATGGACACGAGGGCGTTAATGACAAGAAAGGTCATGCTGATCCAGAAAATAGGTCCGTAGATGCGCTCCACATACCCTCCATTCACCGGACGGACGAACCATCCATAAGGATTGAGCACCACTCCAAGGGAGGTCAGTACTGCAGGGATCACCAGCACGGACACTGTTTTTCTGTTAAGGAACTGGGATTGTCCCGCAAGCAGAATCGTGAAGAAGATCCAGCCCAGGCCCAGCAGGGAAGCATCCACGAAGGCAAGCTTCACATAAAAGAGCTGATAGAGAGGATCATCCACGGTTCTTATGGCAAACTGGCAGTAGGGCCAGATCAGCATGGAGAAATGGAACCCTAAATAGACCTTGTGCAGCTTGGTAATGGTGACCGTAGCCACGATATAGATGAGCAGCAGGAACAGAAGGAAGCACATAATCAGGTCAATCCAAGAGGCTAAGGCCAATATGTTACACCTTCTTGATTTTAATAGTATTTATAGATTTTTGTGGGTCTTAGGTCTTATATATTGTTTTTAATATATAATTAGCGTGTGCAGATTACAAGATTTTTAGATAAATCTATCGGAAAATATTGGATTGGGAGGGGATCTCATGAAATCTATTAGCGTGCAGAGTCTTGTAGAGAAATTCCATCTGGAGGTGCTCGCCGGAGCGGGCCGGATGGACCGGAACATCACCCGTCCAAGGACGCACAGACCGGGTCTGGAGTTTGTCGGTTATTTTGATTTTTTTCCGATGGAGCGGGTGCAGGTCCTTGGACGTAAAGAGATCAACTACCTGTTAACGCTGAGTGTAGAGGAGCGGATGCTGCATATTGGCAACATCGTCAAATACCATCCGCCCTGCTTCATTGTGACCAGCGGCCAGCAGGAGATTCCTTACCTGACGCTGTTCTGTGACCAGGAAGGCATTCCGCTGCTGCGGACGCCGGAGGTGACCACCGAGTTCATCGCCAAGCTGGACAGCTTCCTGGTGAAGACGCTGGCGCCCGAGCTGTCTATCCACGGGGTATGCGTTAACGTATCGGGAATAGGGATTCTGCTGCGGGGCAAGTCGGGGATCGGCAAGAGCGAGACGGCGCATACGCTGATCCGCAGGGGCCACCGCTTCGTGGCTGATGATATTGTGGTGCTGAAGAAGCTGGGTCCGGCGACGCTCCTCGGGACTCATAATGATACCACACGTGAATTCCTGGCGCTGCGCAGCATCGGCCTGATCAACGTCGTACGGCAGTATGGGCGGCGGGCGTTCCAGGATGAGACGCGGATCGTACTCGATATCGAGCTTGCCCCCTGGCAGGAGAATTCGCTCAACAATGAGCTGGAGCTGGTGCCCCAGTTCACCGAATATCTCGGGGTGCAAATCCCGCATATCGAGGTCCAGCTTCAGCCGGGCCGCGATGTAGCCGGTCTGATTGAAGCGGCTGCGAACAACTGGTATCTCAAGCAGTTGGGCTACAGCGCGGTGGAAGAATTCATGCAGCGGATTGAGGACGGGATGCAGTCTTAAAGGACGACAGGGAATGAAGGCCCACACTCCTGGGCAACTTAGAGGAAAGACAGCAAGGGAGTGTGTCCTTAAATGGCGAGAAGAAGCAGAAAGTATGCTGTACCAGGGTCCGCCCAGGGAATGCAGACGTTCAAAGCGGAGGTTATGCGGCAGGAGGGATATCACGTAGATCCGAATCACCCGGACGATGTGAAATACGAGGTGGCGAAGGAACTGGGCATCCCGCTGCAGGCTGGTAATAACGGTAAGCTGACGACCGAATCGGCGGGACAAATTGGCGGCCGCATCGGAGGTTCCATGGTTCGTGAGATGGTCCGTCTTGCCCAGGAGCAGCTGGCGGGTAAGCAGAAGTCGTAGCATGCGCTCTAAGATTTTTATGCCGCATAGCAAAAGATCCCCTTTCTTAATCAGAAAGAGGATCTTTTTTGGCATGTGCTGACTGTAGTTAAAGCTGCAATTACGGTTCAAGGTACAGGCTGCCGCTGTAATATTTATACTCTGAATGAATCTTGAATCCGGCACGGAGATAGAGATTCAGCGCCCGGACATTCCCGGTGACAACACTTAGGCGAATAACCGGGTAAGGTTTCTGTAACAGGATACCGACGGCCTGTCTTAGTACCTTTTCCCCAACCCCCTTCCCCTGATGGGAAGGCAGGATACAGAAATTATGAATAAAAGCCGTATTCTCATTGATATAGTTGACCCGGATCAGGCCGATTCGTTCACTCCCTGTCCAAGCGATATACGTTATCCGCTCTGGCTCATCCGTCTGTGTGAAGTACTTGCGCGTATCGTCTTCCGATTCTCCGAAGGCCTGGGAGGAGCAGGAGACCATGAATTCTAAATCCTCAGGCGCAGCGGGAAGCAGGATTAGCTCTGAAGGAAGCGGGCTGGCGGAATTCATACCGGCGTACGACATGGCGTATTCTGACCGGTCAAAATCCCCGCCCAGGGCCTGCGCCGCCAATAGTCCTGTCTGCGAGCTGGCGGGGATTTTGTAGCTGAGCCGGTGTACGCCAAGAGGCTCAATGTCTGCTCTGGCACATTTCACAAGGCTGCGGAACACACCTTGCCGGCGGTAATCCGGATGGACCATGGCATTGATCTGCGCATAATCACTGTCCGCAGCGAACCAGCTAAGCAGGCCAATGAGCTGATCTTCGCGGTAGCAGAGCAGGGCATGGTCGCCGTCTTCCTTGACGAGATGCTCCAGGTCTGAGCTTAATTGGATAGAATCGGCCTGGCTGCACTGCTGCTCTAACGCCTTAATGTCCGCTGCCTGCTGCTTGGAATGGTAGGTCATTGGTATAATGTTATTCAATTGGAGAAGCCGCTGGAACTCCGCAACATTCTCCAGAATGCCGTCCGGCGCAAGATCATAGGCCTGACTCTGGAAGGTGGGTAGCCAGCGGACAGCGTAGGTCTGCATTCCGGCAGCCTTGCCTGCGAGAATATCCGCATTACTGTCGCCTACGAATATGGCCTGGGAGGGTTCAATGCCCAGTGTTCGCAATGCCGAATGTATACCTTCGGGATCAGGTTTTGGCTTCGCCACATCATCGCCGGTAATCGAGAGATCGAAGAAATGCTCCAGATCCAGCGCTCCGGCCGATATCTGATAGGCCCGTCTGCTTTTACCGGTAATGACTCCAAGCTTCATTCCCTGAGCCTTCAAGGCTTGAAGTAATCCAAGGATGTGCTCATTATTCTGGAATTCTTCGAAATGCCCCTGCTTATATATTGAATAATAATCCTCTATTGCTTGTGGAACCGAAGCCGGATCTGTGAAATTTCCGCCGATGATGCCTTCCTCAGTGGGACCGAACATCGCGACAAGCTCATCGCGGGTGACTTCTCTCTGGTCGTATTGCTTAAATACAGCCTGGAAGGCACGAAAGGATAACGGCAGGGTGTCTGCCAGAGTTCCATCGAAATCAAACAGCACAGCTTGAATGGACATAAAGACAGGGCCTCCTTTCGATTGGGTTCATGCGGGTGGGACGATACCCCAGCATCATTATGAAGTAGGCGTACCCTGAAGCAGGCTGTTTCTGTAATTCATGAGCGGGGCCAGCCAGACCATACCGGTTCCCCGGTACACGTTGACCAGGCCTTCGCCTGAGGCGGCGGAGCCCAGACGGGTCTTGCCTGACTTCTCGACCGTGAAGTCCAGAGAGTTGGACCACATGAGGGCGAAGTTCCCGTCCACCTTCAGCACATCATTCTGCAGCTCGACCACGACAGCCTCCTCGGAAGGAATGGGAGCTTCGAGGGCAAGAATCCCTTTGCCGCGCGCGCTCAGGTTGAACAGCCCTTCACCGCCGAGGACGGCAGAGGAGATGTTCTTGCGTGCCGCAACGGAGATATCAAGCGTAGTCTCACAAGCGAGGAACATGCCGTCATCGATTACGATATGGTCGTTGTCCACATCAATCAGCCAGAGGTATTTGTAGGTGGTCTCCAGCAGAATGGTTCCGGTTCCCTTGTAGAGCGGCTTGACTGCACTGGTTCCGGTTGCCGCCCCGGATAGCATATTACGCATCAGTCCTCCTACGCCTTTGATGCCGGAGGTCATCTCGATATTGCCGATCATATACTGCATGGCTCCGGCGCTCAGCATCACCTCATTGTTATTCAGCTCAATCATCAGCTGCTTGTTGCGCATATTGCTCTTACTCATGAAGAAGTTGGTCTCTGCTTCATACCGGGTAGTGGTGCTGAGATCCTCTTTGTATTCGATGATGCTGAAGCCGCCTAGCTGCTCTTTAATGATTACGTTGGAATTGTCCTTCAGATTATTAATGGTAAAAGCCATCGATACCCGCTCCTTCGGTTGCTGTAGTTATGCAATGCTGTGCATCATGCCTTCAAAGCATACGTATTCGACACTTCTCGCGGGGTTCCTTGAATTCCGGGAGAAAAAACGCATACAATAATTCCTTTACTTCTAATATCAGGTTAGCGTAATGTTCTAAGTATAGTGCTCAGAATACAAACGTATCTCTTGACACCAGCATTAGAACCGAAAGGAAGTTAGCCTTGTTTGAGACGCTGCTGCTCAATTTTTTGTTTATGCTGTTTCCGGTGCTGATATTTCTGATTTTCTTCGAAAATAGGCCCCACGCCTACAATCATAAGATTCTTGTACTGCTCATCGCCGCCACCATGATCCTGTGTATCGCTAAGCCGATCCGGCTGGAGACCGGGTTCATCTTTGACTTGCGGTATGTTCCGTTTGTGATTGCGGCCTTGTATGGAGGGTACAAACATACCCTGCCCTTATATGTGATTCTGAATGTGTACCGTTTCTACATAGGCGGTGAGGGAACCGTCCAATCTTTACTTTTTTCGACAGCAGTCCTCATTCTGGTTCCTTCCATAAGCGCCAGATTTCTCCGTTCTAAGCCCAAGGGACGGATCTTGTGGGCTACCTCTATCGCGGTCCTGACGATGGGCTGTTATCTGATCATTCTGGGCCAGATCATGGATAAGCTGGACACCCAGTTCTGGACGCTTGCCTTCTATGCTTTAACTACGCATGCGGTGGTCATGGCGATCCTAATGATCCTCATGGAGCAGATTCTGGCGAATCTCAGGAACCGTGAGCGGATTATGCAGTCGGAGCGGCTGAATGTGGTCAGTGAGCTGGCGGCCAGTGTCTCCCATGAGATGCGCAATCCGTTAACCGTGACCAGCGGCTTCCTGCAGCTGCTTAATCTCTCCAAGAACCTCACCCCGGAGGAGAAGGGGTATGTCGAGCTGTCACTGCTGGAGCTGAACCGGGCGGAGAAGATTATCAGCGATTATCTGTCTTTTGCCAAGCCGCAGTCGGAGAGCCGGGTCTACTCCAACCTGATGGCTGAATGTGAGTACACCAAGAATGTGATCCTGCCGTATGCCACGATCCACAAGGTTGCGGTTGAATTCAGCTTCAACAACCCGCTTAGCACCCATTATGACAGTAATGAGATGCAGCAATGCCTGATTAATCTGTACAAGAATGCGATTGAAGCGATGGATGGGGTGGAGGATGCGGTCCTGTCTATTGCTGTCTTCGCGAGCGGGCAGAATATTATCATTACCATCCGCGACACCGGTGTCGGAATGACCAAGGATGAGATCTCGCGCCTGGGCAAGCCGTATTACTCCACCAAGGCAGACGGGACAGGGCTCGGAATGGTCATGGCCTATAACACGATTAACAAGCTCAAGGGGCGTATTGAGGTCACCAGCGAGAAGGGCAAGGGAACCGTCTTCCGGATCATTATCCCGGCCTAGCGCACGGCAACAGTGGGAAACTTGGTGTGAAAATGATAAAGTATCTCTAAGAGAACTTGGAACTATTAACCGGGAGGCTATGGGTAATGAGAGAAGAATTAATCGCGCAATTGAACGCTTGGCATGAGGCGGACCAATATGAAGAAATCGTATCCCGCATCAAAGAGGTGCCGACACCGCTGATCGATGAAGAGCTGGCGGTACATTTGGGCCGGGCGCTCAACAATCTGGGCCGCTACCGGGAAGCGCTTAAATGGTTCAACAAGGCAGCGGATCAGGGTAAAAAAGACCCGCTCTGGCATTTCCGCGTCGGCTACGCCCACTATTATCTGGACGAGTACGATCAGGCGATCAAGGCGTTCAAGAAGGCGAACAAGCTGGACCCTGAGGATCAGGATACCCTCGAATTCCTGGAATGGAGCCGCAGTGAGAAGGCGGCGCTGGCCGCTGCGGACGAGGATAGCGAGGATGCAGAAGAAGCTGCCGAAGCGGACTCCGCTTCAGATGCCAGTCCAGATAGGGATTCGGATGCGGCAAAAGAGACTAAGCACTAGGGCTTGACGGCCGGTCTGGCCGAAGCTTACAATGAAAGTCAATCTTATCAAAGAGGTGAAATGGATGCCATTCCGTACCGTCGCAAGGAACTAGTTATCGGGCTGGGTAGAACGCGTACCAGCCACCAAGGGGGAGGTCTGTCCTCTTGGTCACAGCTAACTGGATTCTTGTACGGTGCCTGGAAGGTCATTCTTTATGAGCCGGGACACTGAGTTATTCCGCTTGAAGACTATACTGCCGGGGCAGGAGTCTTTGGCGCGGAGTGGCGAGGAGAGTTCCCGGCTTTTTTGCCATATTCTTATGAATAAGATAGGAGATTGTGATCATGTTAAAAAAATGTCTTGTCCACCTCAGAGGGTGGGCCGCTCTGTATATAGGTCTAGGCTTCGCCATTCAGCTCTTAAGCAGCTTGGGCATTGTTGTCTTTCAGCGGATTCTGGATCAGGCGGTGGCGGGAACGGGCTTCCGTGAAATCCTCTACGGGGTTGTCTTCTACGGGATGCTGCTCGGCCTGAATGTCCTGCTGAATTATGCGGATGAATATCCCAGCGCCTATCTATCGAACAGCATCACAGAAAGACTGAAGATTATGGCCTTGTCCAAAATCTCCAGAATGGATTATTCCGCCTATCAGAACATGGGCACAGGCCAGATGATCAAGGTGATTGAGAACGGCGCGGCGGCCGGGAACAGCATTCTGTTCTCTTTTATCCTGAAGACGCTGCATGAGCTGCTGCCCACCATTCTCTTCAGCCTGCTCTTCATCAGCTACTATGACCTCAGAATCATGCTGGTGATTGCGGGCGGGTACGTGGTCATCTTCCTGTTAACGAATGTTCTGCTCAAAGTTCTCTACCGGATCAAGGAATCGGTGCTTACGCAGCAGGAGGCCATGTCCCGGTACGGGGTCCGCGGCTTCATGGAGCTGGTCGTATTCCGCACCAACAAGAAGTACGCGCAGGAGATCGGCAGACTGAACAAGGCGGCACAGCAGATCATCAGGCAGAGTGCGAAGCTGCAGATGATTCATGAATCCTTCTTCGCCTTATTCGAATTATTCATTACGGTCATTAAGGTGATTGTGCTGTTGTACGGCGTGAAGAATGTGGTCTCCGGGCAGGCTTCTGTCGGGGTCATGGTCGCGCTGTTCATGTTCATTGAGAAAATCTATACGCCAATCGCCATCTTCAACGTATTATTCGTCGGCTATAAGCTGAACAGGGTGACCTATCAGCGGTTCGAGGCATTCCTGAATGCCCCCGAGGACCGGAATCTGGAGCAGGGCAAGGCGCTTGCGCAGCTACAGGGCAGCATCGAATTCAAGGACGTATCGTTCAGCTACGGAGAGGTGCAGGTGCTGGACCGGCTGTCCTTCTCAGTCGCGCCCGGAACCTCAGTGGCTCTGGTCGGCTTAAGCGGCAGCGGCAAGTCAACAGTCATTAAGCTGATTACGGGCCTGCTCAAAAAAAACAGCGGCCAGCTGCTAGTAGACGGCACGGATATCGACGAGCTGTGTCTGGACAGCTACTATGATCACATCTCGTATCTGTCCCAGGACAGTCCGATCTTCGACACTACCATCCGGGGCAATATGGTCTTCGAGCAGCAGGTCCCGGATGAAGAGCTGTATGCGGTGCTGGACAAGGTTCATCTGAAGGAGAAGGTACTGGAGCTGCCGGAGAAGCTGGAGACGCGGGTTGGGGAGCGCGGGCTGAAGCTGTCGGGCGGGGAACGGCAGCGGCTGGCTTTTGCCCGGGCGATCCTGCAAAAGCGGAATCTGATCATCCTCGATGAGCCGGTATCGGCACTGGATAATATTACGGAGCGCAGCCTGATGGAGACGGTGTTCGCGGAGTTCAGGCATAAGACGGTCATTATTATCGCGCACCGGCTGAATTTCATCAGCGGCGTGGACCAGATTCTGGTCATGGAGCAAGGCAGGCTGGCGGGGGAAGGGAATTTCGATTCCCTGATCCGGGACTGCCCGTCCTTCCGTACGCTATGGAATAACGGCAGGGGGCAAACGGATTAAACTATCTTTTACCTTGTGGACGATCCTGTGCCTGGATTATGCTGGGGGACAGATAGAACTTGAAGGTGAGGTTATGTGTATTATGAATCTAGCATTGTCCAGGATGAAGCTCGAAACAGAGCGGTTAATCATCCGTCCCTATATGGAAAGTGATCTGATGGCTTCGTTCGAGCTGATGCAGAACCCGGAGGTGCTGGCCTTCATGCATATGGAGGTCATGTCCATGCATGAGTATGAGGGGATGTTCCGCTGGCTGATGTTCAGCTATCATACGCCGTTCGAACTGCCGTTCAAATATTCGTTCGCCGTCTGCGATAAGGCCACCGGCCAGCTGATCGGCTGGTGCGGGGTCGGCGTGCTGGAGTTCAGGGCGCCGGATGCGGAGCTGTATTATCTGATCGGGCGCGAACACTGGGGCCGGGGCTATGCTACCGAAGCCGCTGCGGCGATGGCGGACTACGCCTTCGGTGTGATCGGACTGGAGCAATTATATGCCAAGGCAGATCCGCGCAACACCGCATCGCTCGGGGTGCTCCGGAAGCTGGGCTTCCGGGTGGAGCAGGAGCTGGCCGGATTAACCGGCGATTATGAGGACTGCAATGGGGAGCTGCTGCATGTGCTGAGGAAGGAGTCGTTCATGGAGCGGCTTAAAGGTGGGAAGTGACCATAAGCTGAACAGGCGGGCGATGAACTGAAGAGGTTTATGCGTGAAGGATGCGCGTAATATATAATCGGAAGAAGATCGGAAGATTAGAGATTACAGCTTGCTTTGCCGTATTTTAATAACAGGTGCCGTCCTTATAGGATGGCACCTGTTGTGCATGAGCAGGACTCCTATCGCTGTCTTATGCAGGATTGCAGCAGTTTTGTAGACTGATTGTATTTTCTGCAATAGAATTCGCACTTTGCTGAGCTAAATAATCATCTGTTGTATTTCATACAATGGCTTTCGTGAATTCTGCCCGTAGGCCCTGATTTTTCCCGATTCTGCTGTACAGAGTGCAACAGATTCGATTTTTAGAACAATTTCGGGGTCAGCTAATGTACAAAGTGCAACAGAAGTAGAGTGCAGCCAGTTCTGAACCCGCACACAATTCAGGCATAAGTGCGCCTAGATAAGACAACTTACGTCCGCGGATTAACTCTAACCTGTGCTCCCTTGCCGCTGGTCTGCAGGCCGGAGGCCTTGGTTCCGGCCTCCTTCAGATCGGCCACGAGCCGCTCCAGGACTGCCTTCGCAGCGGCGGCCTCCTTGGCGCCGGAGGACTTCACGACGAGCTGCACCGGCTTGCCGGAGCGCAGATGCTTGTCCGCCTGACGCAGCTTCGTGTCGTAGTCATGCTCTTCAATATGGGCGGTGAAGCGCAGCTCTTTCACCTTCTCATTACTGCCGCCGCCTTGCGGACGGCTGGTATCGCCCTTGCGGACAGCTTGCGCAGCCGCTTTGCCTTTGCCCTTGGCAACCAGGCTGCAGGGCGGCGGGCTGCTCATCAGCGAGGTGCAGACCAGGTCGGCCCCTGCGGCTCTGGCCTTGGACAGCGCCTCGCTTCTGGATACGGTGCCGAGCTTCTCGCCCTTCAGCCCGGTCAACTCTACCTCGGCTGCCTTAATCTGTTCATTAATCAGTACGGCCACGGAAATGATCCTCCCTTTGCGGATATGATATAGCTATCATATATGGAAGCGGGCGGGGCTTCAATAACGGCTGCCGGATGCTTGCAGCAGCCAGGCCGGCAGGTTGAGACGGTTGTGCAAAGCGGTTATACTCAGTGGACGCAGGTTTTTTAGCATTGAACCACTGGCAGTACTATATTTTCTGTTGAATGGGGGATGGCAATTGAATGACACAGCTGACGATAAGCAGTTAATTCTGCTTATTGCACAGAAAGACTCGAATGCCCTCGAACTGCTCTATGACCGGTATGAACGGGTCATCTATAGCTTTGCTTACCAGATCGTGAAGGATTCGATGGCTGCCGAGGAGGTTATGCAGGAGCTGTTCCTGCGCCTCTGGAAGAACGCGGGGCAGATTGACTTCGGCAAGGGCAAGCTGCTCACCTGGATGTTCGCAGTGACCCGTAATCTGGCAATCGATCATCTCCGCAAGCGGGACGCCAGGCTGCCGCGGCAATCCGGCGATTCCGGGAATCTGGAGCAGGTTCAGGACCACACAGCGCTCACCGAGGATCTCGTTGAGCTGCAGATGGCGGGGGAACAGATCAGAGAGGCGCTGCTGGGATTAAGCCGCGACCAGCAGCAGGTGATGGATATGATCTATTACCAGGGCTACACCCAGCAGGAGGTAGCACAGCTTGCGGCAATCCCGCTGGGCACGGTCAAGGGAAGAGTCCGGCTGGCGATGAAGCAGCTTCACAAATCGTTACGGCACTGGGGAAGGAGGGATCATGCGCATGAGTGAACACAATGAGGAACTCTGTGAATTGGCCGAATTATATACGCTGGGCGCGCTGACTGCAGAAGAAATGCAGCAATTCGCTGCCCATGTGGCAGAATGCGCGGAATGCAGGGAGCTGGTGGAGGAATACCGTCAGGTACTGGACCATCTTCCGCTTGCCTCTGAGCCGGTAGACCCGCCCTCCGGGATGAAGGAGCGCATCCTGTCACGGGTGCTCGAGTCCGGGAATGCGGGTGCACCGGCAGCCCGGCCGGAGACCCGCTTGAATATCCAGCCTGATGCAGAGCGGGCTGCGGAGCATGAGCCAGCGAGGACTCCTCCAGCAGAGCAGGAGCAGGGCATGCCCCAGTTAAGCATCCCTGAGCCCAAGAGAACCCGCTTCTGGGGGTACCTGAGCCTTGGACTGGCTGTGGCTGTGCTGCTCCTGGTCGTCTACACCGGCCAGCTGCGCGGCGATGTGTCTGAGCTGAAGCAGCAGCTGGCCTCCGGCACCGGACCGCTCCAGGGGCTTAAGGTGAATGAGGCTGTAGCACTTAGTCCGGCGGGAGAAGGGATTACTGCCAAGGGGACAGCAACGATTGTCGCAGACCCTACCGGCACCCACCTTGTGCTTCAGGCAGAGGATCTGCCGGAGCTTACCGGTACCGAGGTCTATCAGGTATGGCTGATCAAAGGGGACAAGCCAGTGAATGCGGGCACCTTCATCTCACAGGGCGGGAACGGGGCACTGTATTATTCCTTCGACCCGAATGCCTATGATACCATAGCCGTTACACTGGAGCCGGATGGTGCGGGCGTTACCCCGCGCGGGAAAATGATTCTCGCAGCGCCGATTAAGCAGGGGTAGCGGGCAGTGCAATGCCGCAGACAGGCGGGCGGAATGGAATAGAATTGAAGCTGAACAGCCGGGAGGATGGATTCCCGGCTGTTTGTTCGAAGTTAAGAATTTCTATGCTTTGCGCAACGCTGGGCAGTCTCTTTTTTGAGCTGGGGGGTCAGCCTTCGTAGCCGGAGACCTGTTTAATCTCCTGATTTTCCGGTGAATGGGTAATAGCGAATATACTGACAAGAAGCAGTCCTTCGGAATAGGGGACAGGCTTGTTTTGCAGTGTCCAATTAGGGAGGCTAAAGGCATGGAAGAGGCGTTGCTGGAACAGGTGAAGCGTTGGCATGAAGAAGATGAATATCAGCAGATTGTGGACCGTATTCTGGAGATTCCACCGGATGCAAGAGATTATGAGTGTATCGGCCAATTAGGCAGAGCCTACAATAATCTGGGTGAATATAGGGAGGCGCTGGAGCAGTTGCTCAGCATCTCCAAGGAAGGCGAAGATGATCCGCTGTGGCAATTCCGCATAGGGTATTCTTACTATCATCTGAAGCAGTATGAGCAGGCTATTCATGCCTTTGAACGTGCAGAGGAGCTGGAGCCGGGAGACGGGGATACCGCAAGAATGCTGGAGTGGAGCCGGGAAGGCGCCCGGCGTGAGACAAGAGAGCAGGCAAGACGCGCCGAAGCGCTGGAGGCCTTGAAGGTGAATAGAGAGGGTGGCGGTAGAGACCTTGGTGCATTCCTCGACTATTGCGCGGATTTCTGGGAGGACAGTGATTATGCCTTGAAGTCTTATGTCTCTCCGCTGCCCAGTGACGAGCTGATTGCTTCTGTGGAGGAGGAGCTGGGCTATAAGCTGCCGGCCTCTTACATCGCCATGATGAAGCAGCATAACGGCGGAGTTCCACTCAATACGTGTTTTCCTGTGAATGAACCCACTTCCTGGTCAGCAGATCATGTCGCAATTTCGGGAATTGCCGGGATCGGCCGCGACAAACTCTATTCCCTCTGCGGGGAGCTGGGCAGCCGTTTCATGATTGAGGAGTGGGGCTACCCCGATATCGGCGTGGTCTTCGGCGACTGTCCTTCTGCCGGACATGATGTGATCATGCTGGATTACCGTCACTGCGGCCCGGAAGGGGAACCCGAGGTGATTCATGTGGACCAGGAGAGCAACTATGAGATTACGTTCCTGGCCCCGGATTATGAGACTTTCATTCGCGGGCTGGTGAATGAGGAGGTCTATGATACTTCGGAGGAGGATAAGCAGGAGGATCTAGAGAAGGTAGCGTCCGCTCCATTCTCTCCGCTGCTTCAGGAGCTGTGCGACAAGGTTGCGGAAGTGGACCATATGGAAGGGATCATCCGCAAGATCTGCACCGCCATCGTAGAGGAGAAGGGCCATTTCTCTCTTCATGCGGACGAACGCTCCACCTTGATGTATGATCTCCAGTTCTGGCTCTATACCAGCGCTTACCCGAATACGGGCCGTGACCAGTATCTTGAGATTTATTCCAAAATGATCGCGTTCGGCGGTGAATTCAGCACAGGCGGATATGCCCCGGGCTTCATCACGGACTGGCTGGATGACCGGGTTAAGCAGGGAATGATCGTGGAGACTGAGGGGACGCTCCGGTTTACGGATACAGCGAAGGATCAATTGCTTGAAAAGCTGAAGGAAGCAGAAATAGCGGGAGCTGAGGATCTGAAGCCTTTTATTATCGTGGAGCAGGATAACGGCGGCAAGTCGGTCATTCTGAGCGTTGGCAATTATAAGACAGAGGTATTCGCTGCACGGGAGGAGGAGGGCTTCGAGGGCAATGGATATGATTGGGCCTCTCTGGCAGCCGTATTCCTGGAGGAAAAGATGCCTGCGCTGGCGGGTGTTGTCCAGTTCGACCCGGAGGCCGGTATGTTCTGCGCCTATTCCTCCGACGGTGAGGCGCTGGTTGCCTTCGCGTCTGCCTTCAAGCAGGCTTGCGAGGACAATATGCTCATCCGCGATTTATTCTCGCGGGCTGAGCTGGACTAGACCGGATAAGACATTAACGGGACTGCCTGCATTATAGGGCGGTCCTGTATTGTTATAAGGGTACTTTCGAGGAACTTTTTGGATTCTTTTGCGTCTCTCATATAAAGAATGTAAAATTCAGGAGGTTGTATGATGAGGAAGTTGATCCTATGTTCATCTATTGTTCTATGTGCTGCGCTTGTGGCACCAGTAGCACATACGGCGTCTGCAGCAGGCAAGAGTCCCCAAGGAACACAAGTAGTTGTGAATAATAACGATTTAGAGGCCAAAGACATTCTTAACAAGAAGAATCAGGTGTTTTTTAGCCTGACTTCACTCCAAAGCTTAGGCGGTTTAACGTTTGCCTGGAATAATGCGACGAAGCAAGTAACCGTGAAGGGGAGCGGCACGAGTCTGCAGTTGACCATAAATAATACAACAGCACTGAAAAATGGAGCCTCCGTTTCCTTAAGCGCTGCTCCATTTATTCATAATGGCAAAACCATGATCCCTTTACGTTTTGTTGCCGAAGCGTTGGACGGTTCAGTAATTTGGAATCCAGACACCCAAACGGCATTTGTGTCAAAACCAAGTGCGAAATTGTTGGCTGATGTGAAGAGCAGCGAGTTAAGCACTGCAAGAAATGCTGCGATTAATCTTCCCAGAGTTTCACAGCTCAAGGAGGACTTTGAGCCCTCGCTGGAAACCGCCAGTCTCCAATATTATTTTCCGGCGACTACAAAGGACCGGTTCATCGAGGTTAATAATAATGTAATCCGTTACTATCAGTTGACGAAGAACACAGCTTACCTTAAGTGGCAAGCTCTCACTGGCGACAAGGCTGGTAAGCAAGAAAACCTTTATTTCATCAACCGCTCTTTTACGCAGCAGGATGGTTCCTTACCGGATTTTACAGCTACGACCTTCGCAAGCTTTCGCTGGATGCCTCATATCACTTCCACTGGGTATAGTTTGATTAATAAGGAGAATTGGAATGAGGTTATTTATAAAGAAGCCGAGGTTCCTCAGCCTAAGCTAAAGGAAAATTATATTATTGTGGATATTCCAGAGGAACAATAATGTGTAACCCTATGCTGACCGTTCTGGGATTGCCGTGACTCTAGAGAATGTAAGGCTGGGTGTACGTAACCGCCCAGCCAACGTTCAACTTGGCCCACATATGTAACTGTAGTGCAGTGACGCTGCCTCAGCTAGTTGCTCTTGTGTCCATCCTTTGGCCTTTCTGAGTTCACGTATCCGATTTCCTACACATTTTGGTAAATTCATGGTATCACCTCAGGAATACTTATGTCTCAAAAGCTCCTTTAACCTCGCTAACAATCCTCTGCAAAGTGCTGATTTGCTTTACGCTCAACCCGCTGACAATAACCGCATATTCATCAAGGGCTTTCGGTACCGCTTTTGGACATGCAACGTCCGCTTGTCTATTATTTCGGGTTCAGTCATCTGATGCGGGGCAGCGCTTATCAAAAGCAGCAAAAGTATGACGACGCTAGAGAGAGGGTATACCGCTATGCTGAGCTGGGCTGAATGGAGGATTTAGGGGTAGAAGGGGAGGCAATTGCCGAGGAGTTCAGAGGATTGGCACGTGCTAACCTGTATATGGTTGAGATTCTCTCAGGGCAGACTGGACTTCTGGAGGAATATTGCTGTTTCTTGGAGAATAATCCTGAAGAGCTGCTGCCCAATATGGGCTTGATGTCAAAGATCTACTAGACCGCTATGCAGAACAGAGTGAGGGGTTTGGAGCGTACGAGGATAGAGATAACATCTCGCATTATTACTGCTATTGTTATCACTTGGCGTTATTTGAAGCGCTGCGTGAGAGAGTGACGGCAGAAGAGAGCAGAAGGTATGATGGGGTGCTGGCAGAATGTCTGGCGAGGTTGTTCTAGAGCCTTCCTGAGGCGTGAACGTGCAGAGCTATAATTCGGCGTAGCGTGTTGCTGAAGTTGTTTGGGGAGGTTACCGCATCTCCATTCCCATACAAAGAACATACGTTCCTTTAATGCCGAGTATATTGCAAAGCAAAATAGAAGCCTCCTATTGGATAGGGCTTCTACTAAGTAACTCTAAGCGTAGGTATAGCAACAAAAGTTCAGCGTTGTATGATGTTGAAATTGCTCACTCTTTTGCCGCCACTATCAACTCTTTAGAATCAATCACTAACCCGGCAGATTGGATAAAGTCAAAGCCAAGAATACCATCAATCTCCATGCCGTAGTCCATTTCCCCAATTTCTACTTCAAACCCTCCCAGAGATACCTCTCCCGTACTTACAAAATCAAACTGCTTGGAATAGACGACTTCTACTCCGCCTACACCCCTGATTTTGTTCAGAAAGTCGCCAGGTTCAATTTGAACCCCGATGGCATCTACCACATCAGCGTTGAAAATAGTTCCTGCCGAGCCTGTATCCAGCAAGACATTCTTCAAATGAAGCTCTTCACCGTGGTAACAAATGATCACTTCGATAAAAGGCAGCCCGTATCTCACGTCAATCCTCATCTTGGCCCGCGTACCCCCGCCCATTTTTCCCGAAGCTTCAGCTCCTCGCGGGATGTATGAAAAAAGCCGTACTCCCGGTATGGCTGTTCACGATGCAATTCATAGTAGCGTTTCATGGCAACCGTTGAATCGTCGAAACGATCAATGAGAGCCACTTCGTCAATAAGCCAGTACCCGTCTTCCGAACGAGACTTTAACGCCTCACAGACCACCCACTCATCAGGGAACTGCTCGCGGACATCTTCCCATCGCATCCTCATCACCTCCGGATAACCTAACTTGCATCTACTCCCAGTATAGCACAAAAGCCCAACCAGAGAATGTTAAGGCTAGGCTTAAACCCATGATGAACCCCTGTCCATATTAACCATTGTGGTGTTTTATGGACAAGGGGACAAGACCCGTATGGTTGGAATCACCAGACTCTTGCCCCCACATCCCAACACAATGGCGTGTAGCTCGTTTGCGTTTATTATGTTCCGTACATTACTAAACTTGCTTAGGCTTTGCCGGGCGAAGCATACCACCGACCAGCCGCAGACTTTGTCTGCGGGTCATGAACCGGGAGATCTGGGCACCGAGGTAGTTGCGGAATCCGGGGACAACGTACTGTTTCCCTCTGGCCATAGCGCGCAGTGTAAGGGCCACTACACGCTCCGGTGAGTCCTTCGCGCCGCCGACTGAGGCATCCTCCGTTCCTACCACGTTGAAGAAATCCGTCTCCGTTGAGCCTGGACACAGGGTGAAGAATTGCACGCCGCGGTCACGATTTTCCCAGTAGAGGGCATCGGTGAAGGATAAGACAAAAGCTTTGGTCGCCCCGTAGACCGCCATATAAGGCAGCGGCTGAAAGCCTGCGGTAGACGATACATTGATCACAGCGCCTGCTCCTCTGTGGAGCATCCCAGGCAGGAATAGATGAGTCATATCCACTACAGCAGATACGTTCAGCATGACCTCTTCATGCTGGCGATCGCCGGAGACCTGCTCGAACAGGCCATGAGTGGCGAATCCTGCATTGTTCACCAGCAGATCGATGCTCAGGCCTAACTGCTGGCAGGTCTGATACAGCTCTCCGGCAGCACCTTGAAGCGACAGATCCTGGGGAATCACCCGGCACTGAATTTCATGGCTTCGGGTCAGTTCGGCTGCGAGCGCATCCAGTTTGTCTTTGGATCTGGCTACAAGCACCAGATGGCTGCCTTTTTTGGCGAGTTGTCTGGCGAACTGTTCGCCGATTCCCGAAGAGGCCCCGGTGATTAATGACCATTTCCCTGCAATATTCATGTTTTATTCTCCTTCTGGCACAATGTTTTGTTTTGGAAACATTGTTTCCTATGTGAATCATAGTAACCAAAAGTACGCCTCTGTGTCAATCTGTTTTTTTCGCGTAAGGGTTCAATTGACATCCGATGTTCGAATGTTTAGAATTCCTGTTAGAACCCGGCAACCCTGTTGCTGGTCAATAACATTGATAACCGAATGAAGGTGATTCCTATCCATAACGAAGACAAGTCCTCGCCGTCCACGGGCCGGACACTGAAGACCTATCAGGAAGCCCGTCTGCAAAATACGGAGAATCTCCGTAAACTGGTGGTGGATGCCGCCGCAGCCATTCTGCAGGAAGAGGGGCCAGAGGCCGTTACGGTGCGTAAAGTATCGCAAAAGATGGGCTGTTCAACCAAAATTATCTATAGTTTGTTCGTCAATAAAGAGGGTTTGGCCCAGCAATTATATCTGGAGGGCTGCAAGTTGCTGGCCCAGCGTTTTGAAGAGGTGCCGGTTTCATCTGATCTCTTGCAGCATCTGCTGGATCTAGGCGAAGCCTTCTGGCAGTTTGGACAGGAGCACAGCAGCTACTACAAGCTGATGTTCGGAGGGGCCTTTGCAGAGTTCAAGCCGGATGCGGAGAGTATGCAGGGAACGCTGACCGCCATACGCCAACTTCAGGTTCTAATCATTACCGCCCAGCAGCAGGGACTTATTTCGGACCAGGAAGAGACCGGGGCACTTGTCGCCGCCATCTGGTCATCGCTGCACGGTGTAATTCACCTGTATATGGGCGGGTTCCTTGGCGATGCCGATGCCGCCCATACCGTATACAAACAAACCATGGCTATGCTGGCCCGATCCTTGTTTACCGTACCGGAGCCAGGCAGAGGAGAGAGCAAGGGATGATTGCATTAATCTTGGCTGCGGGGTATGCGACCCGCCTGTATCCATTAACGCTAGACACGCCCAAGCCGCTGCTCCCGGTTCAAGGAAGCCGGACGATTCTGGATCTGCTGGCCGCCCGTCTGGAGGTGCTGGAGGAGATCTCGGAGATTCTCATTGTGACGAATGACCGCTTCTTCCAGGCTTTTGAACAGTGGCAGCAGCAGTATAAGGGCATGAAGCCGGTTCGCGTTCTGAACGATGGCACTTCTTCTCCTGAGGGGCGGCTAGGCGCGATTGGCGATATCCAGTTTGTGCTGGAGCGGGAGCAGCCGCAGGAGGATCTTCTGGTGCTGGCAGGCGATAATGTGCTGGGCTTTGACCTTGCGGGGTATTTGGACTATTTTCACAAGGTGGATACCGACTGCATTCTGGTGCGGACGGTAAATGATCCGGCAGAGCTGCGCAGTATCGGTGTGGCGGAGCTGGATGCGCAGAATCGGGTCTTGTCCCTCGAGGAAAAGCCGCAGGCGCCCCGCTCGAACATTGGCGTATTCGCGCTGTATATCTACAAACGGTCTACGCTGCCGCTGTTCTCCCGTTATCTGGCTGAGGGGGGCAACCCGGATGCGCCGACTTATTTTCCCGAATGGCTGCATTCCCGCCAGGAGATGCGGGCCTACTATACGGAGGGCACGATAGAGGATGTCGGCACCCCGGAAGCCTATGCGCAGATGCGGGCGAGGCTGGGGGATCAGGCAGAGTGACCTGGGTTAACAATCAAAAAAACGCACGGGTACAGAGAGAATTTCTCATTCCCGTGCGTTTTATTTGGCAGAGAAAGGGTAGTCCAGCGGTTCTTGGAGATTATCTATGATTCAATACAATTGGGCCGCCGCCTCTGGAGTAAAAGCTTGAATCTCTTCCAGCCTGCCCTCACGGATTTTCTTCGCCCATGCCGGATCACCCAGAAGTGCGCGTCCAACCGCTACCAGATCGAACTCCTGGTGGTCCAGCCGCTTCAGCAGCTCCTCCATCCCTTGATGATCTGCTTCCCCGCCTTCAGCGGGATCATTATCCATGCCTACGGAACCAACGGCAATCGTTGTCTTCCCGGTAAGCTTCTTCACCCATCCGGCGAGACCCAGCTCCGAGCCCGCGAATTCCGGGTCCCAGAACCGGCGGGTCGAGATATGGAAGATATCCACCCCTGCCTGTACCAGCACATCCAGGAATTGCTCCAGCTGCTCCGGTGTATCCACCAGCTTCGCCGTGTAATCCGTCATCTTCCACTGGGACAACCGGATGGAAATCGGATAATCCGGTCCGACTGCAGCGCGGACGGCCTGGACAACTTCGGCTGCAAACCGGGTACGCTTCAGGAAATCGCCGCCATAGCGGTCCGTCCGCTGATTGGTTCTTTCCCAGAAGAACTGGTCAATCAACAAGCCGTGGCCGCCGGAGAGCTCTATTCCGTCGAAGCCCGCTTGCTGTGCATTCACTGCCGCATCGGCATAGGCTTGAATGACCCCCGCAATTTCTTCTTCTGTCATCGGCCCGCTTATCTTGTTCCCCTGCATGTCGAGTCCTGATGGCCCGATCGATGGTGAATCCGGGTAAGGCTGGGAACCCATGGGCCGAATCATTCCCATATGTGACAACTGCGGAAAAATGATACCGCCGGCCTCATGAACCGCTCTGACGACTTCACGCCAGCCGTTCAGAGCGGCTTCACCAAAGAGATTAGCCAGTCCCGGATCACTGCTTGCTGCCGGATGGTCAATCATACCAACGGTGATGATTAACCCCACCCCATTCTCAGCACGGCGGCGGTAATACGCTGCCATATCCTCACCCGGTACTCCCTCCGGTGAAAAGGCCCGCGCCATCGGTGACATTACAATCCGGTTAGGTATAGTTAATTGTTGAACCGTGTACGGTTCAAATAAGGTCTCCAGTGAGTGGATTTGCTCCTGTTGTTTAGCCATGGTTAACGCCTCCTGTAGGTTGAATGATTATTCTCAAAGCGGGGTATGAATGCAATAGTAACAAGCTCCAGTCCACCCTTCAACCAACAAACTGCCCAAGTTGTTGCTTAAGCTAGAAGCCGGAAAAACTGTCGTATTGGCAGATTCTATTTGTTGTGTACAGAGCACATGTTTATAATAAGAGGATTATATTCTCTTCTGAAAGGGGTGCTCCTCGGATGGCTGGCATACTTCCCCCCAATCCGAACGACCCGCGGGTGATTCGGACCCGTCAATTAATTCTGGATGCCTTCGTCCGGCAATCGAATATCATGGACTTCAACTCGATAACCGTCGGCGACATTACCAAAGCAGCTACGATTAACAGGACCACCTTTTATGCCCATTTCCAGGATAAATATGCGCTGTTCGAAGCCTTTTTGTTAGATGCCTTTACGAATATGGTCCTCCATAAAGTCGATGCCAAAGGACCGTTGACCGAGAAGACGCTTCAAGAGCTGATAGTATCATTATGTAATTATCATGAAAACAGCCACCGCTGTTTCAAAAGATATGATTCTGTAGCTCTCTTGCTTGAGGAGAATATTAAGCTGCATCTCGAGAAACTTATCCTGCAGCTGATCTCCGGATCAGCTGCGGCTACAGATTCGAAGCCGCTTGCAACTGCCGCTACCCTGCTAAGCTGGTCCTTATATGGCGTAACCTACCGCTGGAATCTGGAGGGAAGATCAGAGTCTTCTTTCGAACTGGCTGAGCGGGTAATGCCGCTGATCACGGGCGGATTTCCCATGAGCCCCCAATGACCAAACACGCAGAGCAGCGATCCTCCAAATGGGAGAATCGCTGCTCTGCTCACTTTTTGTGGTTTTAAGAATGAAGAAAACTGTCTTCCTCCGTAGAAAACCTGCTTTTGGGACAGCCTCGTAGCCGTTTCCGCTTGGTTACGGCTCTACCCCGTAAATGAGCGTTCCGTTATGGTAGACTGTGATCCGGTCATTGGCGGTGTAGCTGGTCAGCAGCGGCCGGAAAGAGTAATCGTTGGCCTGGCTGTAATTCGCATAGTTATCCTTGTGAATACGGAACTGGATCTCTCCGGTCGAGCCGGAAGCTGCCAGGCTGCCTGCCCCATCCTTGAAGGAGATTTCAGCGTAGGCATCCGCGTTCGGGACCGGGACCGCGAGCGGGACGATGGTGGTCTGGATATTATTTTTGCCGACTACGGCGTAGTCAATCTCCATGGTATGGGCGGTGCTGCCGTCCTGGGTGAACCAGTAACGGATTGTGAATTGGCTTAGCGGGACGGGGACGGTGGAAGTGCTCTTCAGCTGGAGACTGGCCCGGATGGAGCCCACGTTGTTGCCGGTCTCATCACTGCGGTAGAGCGGAGTGGCGGTTACAGGTCCTGTCCCGGGGCCGCCGGGCTCCTCAATAGGAGGGAAGGTGACCGTCTTCATGATGCGGTTCAGCATGAGCTGCTTCGGCCGGTTCCAGGTTGCCCAGTCATCCTGCAGCAGACCGCCGGTATCCCCGCTGTTGGGGTTCAGTGTCCAGTAGGTCCAGTAGAGATCATTAGTGCCGATGTAATCAACTAGTTTATTTTGCCACTTCCCTTCAACCGAGAGGGTGTCCACGCTGCGGCCTCCGAATTCACCCATGATTAGAGGGGCAATGTTCTCTTTGCTGATATAGCCCCAGGTCTGATCCCATATGGCAGGCAGGTTTGCCGGAAAAGCAGGATCGCTGAACCACGGCTGCTCCGCCACCCCGGGACCGTAATCATGCGGAGAATACACTACTTGATTCGGTACCGTAAGCGTTACCGGATAATTCCGCACCCCGGTAAGGTTGCCGCCCCACCAGTACTTGCTGGTGTTACCCTGCACATTCTGCTCGATCCCTTCGACGATGATCAGCCAGTGCGGATTCACCGCAAGGATGGCATTCCCAGCCCGCTGGGCCGCGAGCCGCCAGTCTGTGCTGAGATCACCGGTCCCCCAGCTTGCCGGGCCATGAGGCTCATTATGCAGGTCGGCACCGATTACCGTAGGATTATTCGCATATCTGTTAGCCAGCATCACCCAGTCACTGATCCAGCGGGATTCAGGATATGCAGGGGTATACCAGAGCGTCGACTGCCCGCCGGAATCGGGACGGTGCCGGTCCAGGAAGACTTGAATGCCGCGCTGGCCGGCTTTTTCAATTAAGGTATCCATAATTTCGATGGGAGTCAGACCGGCCAGGTCCGGGTTTTTGGCATAATCAATGCTGTTGGCCTGGGAAGCCGGATCGAACATTTGACTGCTGAACGGCAGGCGAATCAAGTTGTACCCTTCTGCGCGGACCTGATCGAGCACATCATCCATGGAACGCGACCATAATCCGTGCGGGGAATAGTTCGGCGTCTCGAAGCCAAACCAGTTCAGTCCGTTGAACACGGCCGGGTTCCCCTGCGAATCTACAATCCGGCTGCCCGAGGTGTGATAAAAAAGCTTCGCTGCCCCCTCAGCCTTCACCGGCTGTCCGGCAATAGCGGCTGTACCTGCAAGCAGTGTTAAAGTCAAAAGCATTGTCCCCAGTGTCCTGAAACCAAAGGTCATTCATCTTCCTCCTCGTATATGGTTCTTGATAAAGTCGAACTTTATATCATACGGGTAAAATGAAAACCTATTCATCCCGGACGGGTCTAAATTATGGAAAATTTTTGAATAAAACAGGGGCGGACTCCCGGCGTCGCCGTATCTCTTCTTAGTCGCTAGTAAGATCACAAATTCCAACAATCACATCTAGCTTAAAAAGGGATAAATTGCTATAATTACTAATGTAAGCGTATGAATCAACGGAGCGTATACATACAGGTAACGGCTTAACGGTTTAAAGTCCAGCTTCATAACACAACCTATCAGGAAACTATTTCATTCGAGAGGAGATTAGAAGAATGTTTAAAAGCAAAGCTATACAATGGGCAGCTGTCGGGTCGCTTGTCGTGTCTTTATTTATGGGGTCGCTGGCGTTGGGCGGGGAGAAGGTGTTCGCCGCCGATTGCTCGGCGGGCTACGTCGCTCTAACGTATGATGATGGGCCTAATCCAAGCACCACGACGAATCTGCTGAATGCTCTGCAGCAGAATGGCCTGCGCGCCACGTTCTTCAATATCGGGCAGAATGCGCAGAACAATCCTTCGCTTGTACTGGCCCAGAAGAACGCAGGAATGTGGATCGGCAACCACTCCTGGTCGCATCCTAATCTGACACAGTTGGGTGCTTCCCAGGTCACGTCTCAGATTACGCAGACGCAGCAGACGCTGCAGTCTATTACCGGCACCGCTCCGAAGCTGTTCCGTCCGCCGTACGGGGCGACCAACGCCACCCTGAAGTCAATCCAGGCCCAGAACGGCCTTACCGAAGTACTCTGGAACGTGGACTCCCAAGACTGGAACGGAGCGGGAACCGCCCAGATCGTGGCCGCTGTGGGCACGATGAAGAATGGGGATGTCATCCTGATGCATGACCAGTATCAGCCCACGCTCCAGGCGGTTCCGCAGATTGCGCAGAACCTCAAGAATCGCGGCCTGTGTTCAGGCATGATCTCGCCGTCCACCGGCAGGGCGGTTGCGCCTGATGGCGGCAATGGTCCTGGCCCCGCTGCAACGAAGGTAGAGGCGGAGAGCATGACCAAGGCCGGTCAATACACTGCTAACATCAGCTCGCCCTTCTCCGGAGTTGCCTTGTACGCGAATAATGATTCCGTGAAGTACACCCAGAATTTCACCAGCGGCACCCATAATTTCTCCCTGCGCGGGGCCTCCAATAACGCCAATATGGCCAGGGTGGACCTCAAGATCGGCGGGGTGACGAAGGGGACCTTCTACTACGGTGGAAGCAGTCCTGCGGTCTATACGATCAGCAATGTCAGCCATGGAACCGGCAATCAGGTGATTGAGCTGGTGGTTACCGCCGATGACGGGACTTGGGATGCTTATATTGATTATCTGGAGATTAACTAAAGGTACAATAATACCTGTACCAGGAGCAAAGGGGCATCCTAGCAGCCGTTACATGGCTTGCGGGATGCCCCTTGTTGTATTCATATCATCAGCCCTTGTCCGCGAGGCTTCTGATCTGCTCCAGATCACTGCTGCACAGCGCCTCCAGATGGGCTGTGATCTTCTCTGGACTCCAGTCCCACCACTTCAGCTCCAGCAGCAGGGCGATGAGCTCGTCATCGAAGCGCTGCCGCAGAATCCGGGCAGGATTGCCCCCGGCAATATGGTATGCGGGAACATCCTTGGTGACCGTAGCATTGGCGGCGATGATCGCGCCGTCACCAATCGTCACGCCCGGCATAATGGTGGCATTCTGGCCGATCCAGACATCGTTTCCGATGACAGTATCGCCTTTGTAGGGCAGGTCCGCCAGCTCAGGCGTTGCCTGCTCCCAGCCGCCGCCCATAATGTTGAAGGGATAGGTGGTCACCGAGCCCATCCGGTGGTTGGCACCGTTCATAATGAATTCGGTGCCGCGGGCGATGGCGCAGAACTTGCCGATCATCAGCTTGTCCCCGATGAACTCATAGTGATGGGTAACACGGCTCTCGAAGGATACCGACTCGTCAGGATCATCATAGTAGGAGAAGTCTCCGGCGATGATGTTGGAGCGGGTCAGCGTATTTTTGATGAAACGGACTTGCTTGATCTGTGGATTCGGATGGATGTCATTGGGATTTGGTCCTGTAGCATGCAATAGGATCACACCTTTCTCACATGAATGGGGAGCCGAGCCATAATTTGAATCTAGCTATAGTATAGTCCAAGCGGCGCTACAGTTCTTACATATATTATGAGAGACTGGTAGTTTGCAAATCTCTTATCTAGGGAGGCTTGGCTGGAATGGCTATTCTATCAACAGGGCCTATTGAGAATAATGCAGTGAACGGTGTAAGGCCTACGGTACAGGTGACGGTCAAGATTGATAACCGAAATGCGGTGAATCCGTCTGCGATTCTGATCCAAGGGTACAACTTGACCCTCACCAGAACGTTGTACGTAAGCGAGCTTATTACGGTTTCCCCGGACGAGGTGATCACAAGGAATTACTTTGCCAATCTGAATGCCTATGAGTTTGTCTTTACAACGGAGGGTCTTGCTGAATTGCAGACGGAAGTCTCTGTGTGGGGCAAGGATTCAGCCGGGCGGCTGGTTACCGTCCACCGTCTTGTCTCAGCTGAGCTGCTGGGTGCTGAAGAGGGGGGAGTCACAGGCTCCGTCAACCGTATCTATGTTGCCAATTTCAATAGCAATGATGTTTCTGTGATCAACGGTGCTACAGGTGCAGTGACCGCAGTCATCCCTGTAGGGGTGAATCCTGCTGGAATTGCCGTGAACCCGTTAACCAACCGCATTTATGTCGCTAACTTGAACAGTGACAACGTATCCGTTATCGACG
Source organism: Paenibacillus sp. FSL H3-0333 (assembly GCF_038002805.1). NCBI lineage: Bacteria > Bacillati > Bacillota > Bacilli > Caryophanales > Paenibacillaceae > Paenibacillus > Paenibacillus sp. FSL H3-0333. The sequence continues at coordinate 834,486 of NZ_JBBODG010000001.1, forward strand.
GGTTAACCAATACGGTGCTGGCCACTATTCCTGCCGGGGATGGTTCGGGCGCAGTTGCGGTGAATACCGCTACCAATGCCATCTATGTGGCTAATTTCAATGATAATACGGTGACTGTTATTGACGGATTGACCAACACTGTGGTGACGACCATCATTCCTGCCGGTGGTTCGCCTTTTCCGACGGGGATCGGCGTGAATTCCTTAACCAATACCATTTATGTTTCTGAATTCAACTCGGATATTGTTACCGTCATTGACGGGGCTACGAATACGGTGGTTACCCAGATTCCTGTTCAGGTTAACCCGTTCCGGGTGGGCGTTGATCCCTTGACGAACCGGATTTATGTCTCGAACTTCACCAGCAACACCGTTTCCGTCATTGATGGAGCCACCAATACGGTGATTACTAACGTACCTGTGGGCACGACTCCAGCTGAACTCGGAGTGAACGTATCTACCAATGCGATCTATGTGCCCAACCGGGATAGCGACAATGTATCGGTGATTGGCGGATTAACGAATACGGTGATTACTACCATCCCGGTCGGAAATAATCCCAACGGCGCGGGCGCTAATCCATTGACGAACCGCATCTATATTACCAATCAGGATGATAATACGGTATCGGTCATTGATGGGGTCACCCAGGCTGTAATTAGTGTCATACCGGTCGGCGCGCGTCCGTTCTCCGTGGGCGTCAATCCGTAGGAGGCCAGGAACAGGAATCCAGTATCATGCCAATTGAGGCCATTATCTTAACGAGCGAGGTGACTCATAGGATGGAAATAACATCAGCCGAAGATATCATGATACAGCTGTCGGGCATGGACCAGGAGAATTCTGTATCCCGGATCTACGTTCCCGGGATCGGCGAATTCATGATTGTATTGCTGAAGACAGACGACAGTGCCGTTGAAGACCCGGCCCGCACCAGCGGGGCGGAGGCAGAAGAGTGCACAATGCCGGCAGCGGGGTTAACAAGGAACCCCTACCTTTAAGGATAGTCCATAAATCAGCACGCTTCCCGTAAGGAAGTGGCTGGTTTATGGAATTATAGACTTTAGGCCATTCTGGGCAGTTGTACATAGAACGTCGTGGACGCTCCAACCACACTTTTTACGTAAATCCTTCCTTGATGCTGGTCCACAATGGACCTAGCGATAGCCAGACCCAGCCCGTAGCCGCCCTGCTTGCGTGCTCTGGAGGTATCCGTACGGTAAAAGCGGTCAAAAATCCGCGCCAGATGCTCCGCAGCGATGCCTTCCCCTGTATTCGAGACGGAGAGGAGGACATCGCTGTTCTGCTTATGGAGGGAGATATGGACAGCGCCTTTAGGATTCGTATATTTCACTGCGTTATCCAGCAGAATCATCACCACCTGCTTGATCTGCTCGCTGTTGCCCGGCACGGTAAGCTCCGGCTGGATGTCATAGTCGAAGGAGATATTCTTCTCGAAGAGAACGGCCTCCATGGTCAGAATAATATTCTCTACCGCTTCGCTCATGTTGAACCTGCTGTGGAGCTTCCTGGTCCGGGCGTCATCCATCTCCGTCAGGTACAGCAAATCGCCTACCAGCCGGGTCATCCGCTCCGTTTCGGACTTGATATACTGCAGCCATTTTGCCTGATTGCGGATCGTATCCTCACTGTTCGCCAGCAGCACATCCGCGTTGGTGTTAATAATCGTCAGTGGCGTCTTCAGCTCATGGGAGGCGTCGGCAATGAACTGCTTCTGCTTGTCAAAAGCCTCCCGCACCGGCGCAATCGAGCGCCCCGCAAAGTAGCGGCTGGTGAAGTAGAGGATGACCAGCGTCAGCAGGCCGACAGCCGCGAAGGTATAGATCAGGTTTGTCAGGATCTGCTGCTGGGCCGTGATGTCCATGAAGACAAACTGCTTCCCGCTGCTTGCAGGCTTGACAATGAAGATCCAGCGGCTGCCGTCCATCGTGAACCGGCCGGTGTCCTTGCCCAGGCTAAGAGCCTCCTTCAACGCGGCGCTATAGAGGTCATCGTCCATCGTGAACTTCGATTCTTTGCCGGTCATCGTGCCGCTGGCATCGGTCTGCACCGTGAAGGAGACGGAGCGCTCCGGCTGGTAAGGGTCGATCGGCCCCTGATCCATGGGCATTGTCCCTCTGCCCCCGCCGCCTCCTGCCCCAGGCGGACTTTGTCCATCTCCCGGACCCCGCTGCTGCATGTCCGCAATCCGGTGGAGCGCCATATAGATGTCTCCCTGCACATTGCGGTACGTGAAGATGTAGATGGCGGCGAAGGCCACCAGCATGATGATGGAGATGGTGACCAGATTGACAATCAGGAACCGGGTTCGGAGTTTATTGAACATCAGGCACTCCCCTCCAGCACGTACCCTACGCCCCTAATCGTGCTGATGCGCACCTCTGAGTTCAGGAAGGCCAGCTTTTTACGCAAAAAAGAAATATAGACCTCCACGTTGTTATGCTCCGCATCAGAATCGAACCCCCACAGCTTCTCAATGATCTGCTCCTTCGAGGTGACCGCCTGCTTCCTTAGGATCAGCAGCTCCAGCAGCTCCGTCTCCTTGAGATTCAGCTTCATCTCCCGGCCCTTCACCGTCAGCTTCGGGTTGGCCGTATTCAGCTCCAGATCCCCGAACTTCAGGGCATCGTCAGGAATCACCTCGCCCTTACGCCTCAGCGCAGCCCGGATACGGGCCAGCAGCTCCTCCGAAGCGAACGGCTTGGCGATATAATCGTCTGCACCATGATCGAGTCCGGTCACCATATCGGTGATCTCTCCTTTTGCGGTAAGCATAATGACCGGTGTGGAGATTCCGTCCTTGCGAAGGGCCTTCAGCACGCTGATTCCATCCAGCTCCGGCATCATAATATCCAGCAGCAGCAGGTCATAGATCCCGCTCTGCGCATAATCGAGACCGGCTCTGCCGTCATGCACCGCGTCTACCGAATAATTGTGTTTTTTGAGGATTTGGGTTAAGGCCTCCGCCAGATGGACCTCGTCTTCTACGATTAATATTCTCATGGGATGGCTCATCCTCTTCCTAAGTAATGTACTTGCTGCTGGTGATATTATATCAAGGGTACCTTTAATCAACCTTAATCCATTTAAGATTCATTAAAGGTTCGGGGGCTAAGATACATTCATAAGCAAGCGCACCCATTACCCCCCTGAAAGGAACTGATCCCCATGGCTATTGAGGTCTTCAACCGTTACGAGAACAAGTATCTGTTCGACCATGAATCCTATCTGAAGCTCTATCGCGAACTGCTGGAATATATGGAGCCTGATGCATACAACAAGCAGCACGAATATTATTCCATCACCAATCTGTATTATGACACCCCGCAGAATTCCCTGATCCGCAGCAGCCTGGCGAAGCCGAAGTATAAGGAGAAGCTCCGCATCAGAGCCTACGGCGTTCCTGAAGGCGACACCAGAGTCTATCTGGAGATCAAGAAGAAGGTGCTGGGCCTGGTTAACAAAAGAAGAACCCCGCTGAAGCTGAATGAAGCCTATGCGTTCATCGAGAGCAGCAGAGAGCCTGAATTCGAGAGCTATATGAACAAGCAGGTGATCGGGGAGATCAAGTACTTGCTGACCCGCTATGAGCTGGAGCCGAAGCTGTATTTGTCCTATGACCGCCAAGCCATGTTCTGTAAAAATAACAGGGACCTGCGCATCACCTTCGACACCAACATCCGCTGCCGCCGGTATGATCTGAAGATGGAGCACGGCGTCTATGGCGAGGAGCTGCTGGAGCCGGAGCAATGGCTGATGGAAGTGAAGGCCGAGAAGACCATACCGGTCTGGCTGGCCAGGATGCTGTCGGAGCATCAGATGTACCGCACCAGCTTCTCCAAATACGGCAACGAATATAAAAAGATGCTGCGAAACAGCCAATCAGAAAGAGAGAGTGTTCTATATGCTTGATTCGATTTTTGCCGTAGCGGAGTCTACTTCGGAACTAACGTTCACGAATGCTGCCTTAACCATCGTCATCGCCATTATCCTCGGCGGGCTGATCAGCTTCACCTACATGAAGACGAGCCCCGCTGGATACTCACAGAGCTTCACACTGACCATGGTTCTGCTGCCGGTGATTGTTGCTATCATTATTTTGCTCATTGGCAGCAATGTGGCCCGGGCCTTCAGCCTGGCGGGCGCCTTCTCGATCATCCGGTTCCGCAGCGCCCCTGGCGATCCGAAGGATATCACTTTTGTCCTGTTCACCATGGCCTCCGGGCTGGCCTGCGGGGTAGGGGCCTTTGGTTACGCGGTCTTTTTCACCCTTATCCTCTGCGCTCTGATGGTCCTGCTTAACCGTACAGGCTTTGGACTTAAGAAGACGATGCATAAGACACTGAAGGTAACGATCCCTGAGAATCTGGGCTATGAGGAGGCCTTCGCGGAGGTCTTCAATACCTTCAATGTCGCCTATGAGCTGAAGAAGATCAGAACCACGGAGCTGGGCAGCCTGTATGAGCTGGTCTACGCAGTAACGATTGATGAGCAGACGAGCCAGAAGGAGCTGCTGGACGCCATCCGCACACGTAACGGGAACCTCGATCTCTCACTAACCATGGCACCTGTCATGAATGAATACTAATCCGCTACAGGAAGGGAATGATGACTGATGAAGAACAGATTAACAGCTAGCAAAATAGGACTGGTGCTGCTATGCGCCGCAGTCATGTCGGCATGCAGTGCAAAAGCTGCTACGCCATCTGATACAAGTAACAACGCGGGTACATCAGTTGCGGCCGTGCAGAGCAGTTCCTCTGCCGCTGTGCAGCTGGCAAGTGTAAAGGCGGCAGATCTTGTGACTTGGGAGGAAGAGGATGCTGTAACCGCCTGGACGGCAGCGGATTCGACCGCTATAACTCTGGCTGGCACTGCTGCTGTGGTAGACGGTGCAGGCGCCACAGCGCAAGAAGGCACAGTAACCATTACGGAAGCAGGCACTTATGTGCTTAGCGGCACACTGAGTGACGGCCAGATTATCGTAGATGAGCAGGCTAAAGGGACCGTAAGGCTGGTGCTGAATGGCGCTCACCTGACGGACAGCGATAATGCTCCGCTCTACATCAAGGAAGCCGGTAAAGTGGTCATCACCTTGCAGGAAGGGACGGATAACAGTGTGACAGATGGAACTGCGTACGTATTCGCAGACGGGGCTGAGGATGAGCCAAGCGCGGCGGTCTTCAGCAAAGCAGACCTGACGATTAACGGCACCGGCAAGCTGACGGTAACCGGCAACTATAACGATGGCATCACCGGCAAGGATGATCTGAAAATCATGTCCGGCACCATCGAAGTGCAGGCAGCAGATGACGGTATTGTCGGCAAAGACATGATTGCCATTCAGGACGGCAATCTAACGATTCAAGCAGAAGGCGACGGTATCAAATCAACGAATGACAAGGATGCCGCCAAGGGCTTCATCGCTATTGCCGCCGGAACCTTCGACATTACGGCCGGTAATGACGGGCTTCAAGCGGAGACCGCTGCTGTCATCGACGGCGGCACGTATACACTGGTGACTGGCGGCGGCTATGTGAATGCCGCAGTGAAGACCGGCGATCAGGGAGGGCCGGGAATGGGCGGCGGCTTCGGCCAGCGTCCGGAGGGTGGAGCCTTCGCTGCTCCCGGGGAAGAAGGGGGTACGCCGCCTGCGATGGATGCTGCGCCGGCGGCTGACCAGCCCCAAACAGCGGAGAGTGGCCCCGCAGCCGTGGCGCAGTCAGACACCGCTTCAGCGGCACAGACGGACGCCGCATCAGCGGCGGAGACAGAATCCGTCAGCGCCAAAGGGATTAAGGCAGGCGGCGACCTGACGGTGAACGGCGGAAGCTTCACAGTGGATGCCGCAGATGATGCGCTGCACAGCAACAGCAGTATCTCTGTAACGGATGGGGAATTCCAGATCGCTACAGGGGATGACGGGATTCACGCCGATGCTCTGGTCTCGATATCGGGCGGCACCGTCAATATTACGCGGAGCTATGAAGGGATAGAAGGGGCGGACATCACCATATCCGGCGGTGAGATCCATGTGACAGCCACAGACGATGGCGTCAATGTGGCCGGAGGCAACGATACTAATACGGCAGCAGGAACGCAGGCTCAGGATTCGTTCAGCAGCACCGGCAGCAACCTGCTGACCATCAGCGGCGGCACCTTGATTGTAGATGCCGCAGGCGATGGCCTGGACTCCAACGGCTCGGTGACTATGACCGGAGGCACCGTTATTGTGAATGGCCCCGAGAACTCCGGCAACGGAGCCTTGGATTATGACGGTGCCTTCAACATCACAGGCGGATTCCTGGTAGCCGCAGGCGCTTCCGGCATGGCACAGGCTCCAGGCGAGGACTCCGGCCAGTATTCGGTAAGTGTAGAGTTCGCAGCTACTCAACAGGCCGGAACGATGGTTCACCTGGAAGACGCTGATGGTAATGCCATTCTGACCTTTGCTCCGGCGAAGAGCTTCCAGACCGTAGTGGTCAGCGCTCCAGAGCTTACGGACGGCTCTTATACCGTCTATACCGGAGGCAGCTCTACTGAAACAGCTGCGGATGGACTGTATACCGGCGGGACGTACAGCGGGGGCAGCAAATTCGTTGCTTTTGACATCACCAGTACAGTGACATGGGTGAATGCATCGGGTGTAACCACAGGCGGCAGCGGTATGGGCGGGCCGGGAGGCTTCGGCGGCGGCAGAGGCAACAGAGCCGGAGGGGGAACAGGAGGAACGCCGCCTGCGGACGCGGGCACCACGAAGCCGGCCGATGCAGGCACTACAGCTCCAGACAGTGCAGGTACAAGCACGAATTAAGCGGTCCAGCAGAGCAGAGACTATCCATTAGCGGATAGTCTCTGTTTTGGTACAAGAACGATTGTAATCATCGGCTACATGAAGTCGAAATAGTAGCGGATCACATGGAAGAATACCGGTGCGGTGTAGGCAAGACTGTCTACGCGGCTCAGATAGCTTTGCTTAAGGGCAGCGAATTTGTCATCGTCCCCGATCAGCAGATCCCGCTTCAGGACGGAGACTGTCAGGCTGCCGAAGAAGCCGCTGAGACTGATCAGCATACCGGAGAGATAGCCAAAGGCCGGATTCAGCGGTGTAAGATGAGAATAGATCAGGTAAGAGACGGCTGTTGTCACCGCGAACGCGCAGACGAAGCCCTCCCAGGTCAGATGGGGATTTGCGGTCGGGACGATCCGGTGCTTGCCGATGTAGAGCGAGGCCAGATAATGCACGGCATCATTGAGCTGGGTCAGCACCACCAGGAATAGAACCAGCCCTGCGCCGTATTCCGGCGTGGCGAACTGGAAATAGGCCAGATGGCTAAGCCCGAAGACCATCAGCATCAGTCCCCACTGCACCGCGCTGACACCGCGCAGGAAGCCGAGCGTCCCCTTGTTAATCAGCCGGGGAATCGGCAGCAGCAGGAACACATAGACTGGAATGAAGATAATGAACATCCCGTACCATTCGATGTAGATCCAGTAGAATTGCAGCGGAATGGACAGATAAGCCCAGAGGAACAGCCTGCGGTCAGCTTTTCGGGTGCGGATCATGGAGAAGTATTCCTTGAGGGCGAAGAAGCTCAGAACCATCAGGGACAGCAGGGACACGACAGAATTGGACAGGGTAGCCAGGCAGAAGATGAACAGCATGCCCCACCAGGTTCGGATACGGAAGCCTATTCCGGTATAATCTTTGTCCTTTTGTAATTTGCTGACTACAAGATACAGCACATGGATCACCGATAGAGCTGCAAAGATCAGAACTAGTGTGAATAAAGAACGGTTCAATACAATCACCAACTTGTCTCGGGTATCATTTCAATATAGGAATTTTATGCTAAAATAGACAGAGCGTCCAGCTTATTATGAAGCAAAACAACCGACTTGATAAGGGGAAATATTGTAAATGTCAGCAGATCCATCGGTGTACATCATGCTCACCAATACGGGAACGCTGTTCACGAAGCTCATTCAGGGCTATACCAAAGCGCCGTATAACCATGCGTCGATCTCGTTTAACCGGGAGCTCTCAGAGCTATATAGCTTTGGAAGGAAGCATCCGGCCAATCCGCTGAACGGCGGGTTCGTGAAGGAGGATATCCGCACAGGCACCTACAGCAAATACCCGGAGACGACCTGCGTCATCTACGAGCTTCAGGTCACGGACCGTGAGGTTGAGAAAATGAAGCGGGTGCTCCAGGTCTTCATCCGCAGCCGCCAGAAGTATCTCTACAATATCCTCGGTGTCATCGGCATTGCACTGAAGGAGCCGGTGGAGTTCAGCAACTCCTATTTCTGCTCACAGTTCGTTGCCGAGATTCTGGAGCGCTCCGGCATTAAGCTGTGGAACAAGCTGCCTGCGCTCGTCACCCCGGATGACTTCCGGCAGAGCGACCGGCTGCATCTGGTCTATTACGGCAAGCTGAGCGAATACACGCCCTCCAGCCAGTAGAGAAGCCCTCGTTCCCTGTAGGGAAAGGGGGCTTCTCTTCAAATATAACGGAATGCGAAGAAGAGGAGAGTGAAGGAATGGTTCATGCCAAGGATGTGCTTGCCAATCAATTGCTGGCCGGGGCCAACGACCCCAGCTGGCATCTTCCCTATATGCAGGCTGTGGAGAACGTGACCGAGGAGGAAGCGTTCTGGAAGCCCGGTGAAGGAGTCAGCAGCATAGCTGAGCTTACCCAGCATTTGCTGTACTGGAATGAAGCCTGGCAGAGCCGGTACCGCGAGGGGCATATGGACGCTGTGCCTCCGGTTAAGGATAATAACCTCAGCTTCAGGCTTCCGGCAGATATTGCGTTCAGTGAGCTGCGCGGAAGGCTGCTGCAGACGCTCTTGAACTGGCAGAGCCTGCTGTCTGAGGAAGGGCTGGAGGAGCAGGTGAACGGGTTCCCGGTACCGGCTGTATGGTGGGAGATCATCAGCAATGCGGCAACTCATAATGCCTATCATATAGGTCAAATGGTGTTGATCCACAAGCTGTACGTCCCGGCCAGGCCACAAGCATAAGCCCCTTCCAGGGCAGGCATTGGCTGTGCAGGAGACCGCTATGAGGCATGGCTCAAGCAGACTGGCCGGGATTCTCCCGCCGGTCTCTTTGTCATACGTACAGTGAGGGCCGCAGCATAGATCTGCTTGTGCAGAATAGCTTAATCTGTAATGAAATGGAGCATGTGATATTCTTGAAATATAAGGATTTATACGTTGCACACGATAACTTATCCTTCTATTTCTCGCTGAAACGGTGCCATCCCTAAAAGGATGGCAAAGTCGTTTCCACTTGGCATAGGGTCTACTGAAGGGAAAAGAGAGGGATTCATATCATGATTGAGAACATCATCAGAGGTCTGGAAGCAAGATATGCCTGCCGGCTGGAACGGCTGACAGGGGGATATACGAATCTAACCTATCTGATGGCGGGGGCCGAGCCGCCGCTTGTAGCCAAAATAACAAATCTGTCCAATAAAGATACGCTCAATGAGGTTCATGTAATGCGGCTGGTGCAGGGAAGCTGTGATACCCCGGTGGTGCATGAGGTGACAGAGATGGACGGGAAGCGCATCATCATCATGGACTGCATGCAGGGCGGGAACGCCCAGTCCGTTCTGGATGCCAGGGACTGGACAAGAGCCGAGCGGATCTACAGCAGAATGGGGCAGCTGCTGGCTGCCCAGATTCATTCCCGCCCTTATCAGCCGCAAGAGACAGAGATCCGGCTCAGCAACAGGTCTGCACTGAGTCAGGTGGTTCAGAAGCTGGAATTCGTTCCCGCCGCTCTCGGCAGACAGTCGCTTCACTTTCTGTCTGCGGCGGAGGCCGGGGAGCTTCCGTGGGTCCTGACCCATGGCGATTACGGAGTACATAATCTGCTCTGTGAAGCCGATGATCTGCTGCATGTGCTGGACTGGGAATGGGCGGAATGGGGCAGCCCGCTGAATGATGTAGCCTGGGTCTGCTGGTTCACGAAGCACCATTATCCCGTACAATCCGTGCTGCTCAATACTGCCTTCATGCAGGGCTATCTGTCTGTTAACCCGTTATCCTTCACGCCGCAGCAGATGAAGGCGGCGAGTCTGTACAGGGTATGGAATATCCTGCACCGCCTGCAGATCGCGCCCAAGGAGGTGCAGCGTGAATGGGTCAGACGTCTGAAATGGACACTTGGTGAGGACTTCGCAGAGCTGCACGGAATCAGCTAAAGAAGCGGCTTCTCCCGGATGCCTGTATTCTGTAGCCTGGAGCACCTGAGGCGGCCGAGCTGCTCAGTCCTCCGGCACCACGACCTGAATGTGGCGCGGAATGGTGCTTAAGCGGATCGGCAGCGGCGGACCTTGCTCGCCGTCCACATTCGTCTGTACCGGCTCGGTGGAGCGGACGGAGACCTCCTTGGCTGTAAAGTAGATGACATCCTTATGATTCCGCAGATTGCCGAGCAGCAGGGAGATGCTGACCGTAACGGAATTCAGCAGGTGCAGGTCCTTGACGATGAAGCAATGGAGCAGGCCGTCATCTACGGCGGCAGCAGGGGCAAGCTTCTCGAAGCCGCCCACGGAATTCGTCAGTGCAGCAATGAACAGCGGGGAGGAGCCTTCCCAGATCTCACCGTCGTGAGTAATCGTCAGGGTATGTGCAGTATTGCTGGCCAGCTCCTTAATGCCCTCTTTTAGATAAGCAAGGAACCCGAGCCGGCTCTTGTCTTCGGAGCTAACTGAGGAGAGGGAGCCTGCCAGAGAGCCTGCGGCCACCACATTGACGAACAGCCGGTCATTCAGCCGGCCCATATCGACTCTTCGGGTCCGGGGCGAGGCCAGGCTCTGAATTGCCTCTTCAGGAACAAGCGGAATCTGTAGCGCGCGGGCAAAATCATTGACGGTGCCCATTGGCACAATGCCAAGTGTAGGGCGGTGCTGCTGATCTGTGAGGCCGTTCATCGTCTCGTGGAGCGTTCCGTCTCCGCCAATGGCAACCACCAGATCATAGCACTCGGCGCAGGCCTGGAGGCAGAAGGCGGTTGCATCTCCTTCCCCTGCGGTCTCCTGGACGGTAACCTGATACCCTGCGCCTTGCAGCACCTCTTCCGCTGCTCTAATATAATCCCGCGCCTCTGCCTTGCCGGACGAAGGGTTCATGATGACCATGGCCTGCTGCATACTGCACTCCTCTCTCTTGTAACCGGATTAATATCCATTAACCAACTAAGTATAGCGTTTGAATCAAAAGCGCCAAAGGGCGCATTGTCCCTTTGGCGCTGAACGACATATGCCGCAGCAGGCAGCAGCTATCTTCCTTCAATCCGCCGCCCATAAGATTCGGCGTAAGCCGCACTGCGGAACTTAAGAATCGGATCATCCGAGAGGAGCATACCAGTTGTAAGGATCGTAGGGTCCATGAGCAGATATGTCGGATCGGGGTAGATCTCTGAAATATGCAGCCGCCCGAGATCGATTCTGCGGCGGTCCTCCGGCCAGGCACGGGTAGGATCATCCGTAGCATCGCCTTCCTCTCCAAGAACAGCGACCAGTTGGAAGATAGCCGGCTCATCCTTGAAGCGCAGCTCCAGCTCATCCTCCAGATAGCGGTCCGGCTGCTGCGCAGCCTCTTCCAGTGTCAGTGTGCGCACGCCCGTCTCGGGAACCCACTCGAACCGGACAGGCTGCTGCCTGCCTTCTGCATTGACCAGCACATAAGCATGTATGCAGTAGTAATGACATTCGGCGTAGCTGGCAGGCGGCTTGAGCCGGCGCACCGCGAGCAGAGCCTCTTTGCTCTCGCTGAAGTGGCTGACAATTTCCTTCATCAGCTCAATCGGTCCGAGTGTCCCGGTCCGCAGCCGGTGGGCCATCTGTATAATGTCGATGAAGGACTCCGGGGTCCGCGCAAAAAAGACAGGCACGGTCACTCCAACCAGATTCGTAACCCCGCCATCCGGGAGGATGAACTGGACAGCCATCCCCTTGGCAGGGGATAGCAGGTCCGCAAGTGCCGGATCAGTCGAGCTGCCCGAGAAGCGGATGATGGCATTCACCTGCTGCTCCTGAAGGTGCTCCGCCTCCGTGAACTCCTTCCCCAGTCCGCTCGGCCGGAAGAAGCCGCGGCAGCAGACTCCCGCCGCATGGGCGCGGCGGTATCCGGGATGGACACCGGACAGGTTCTCGATCGCGTCTACTGCCTCGGCGGCAAGCGCTGGATGCTCCCTGGTGTCTGCGGCAGACTGGCTGCTGCTGTGCTCCGATTCCGATTCATTCATGTCCTCATTCACTCCTCCACGATGATTTATAACATATACAAGCTATTTTCTAATTATTACCACTTTTACTGCTCATTCAAACCGCTTCTCGTAGACATCCACCTGGTTACCATGGTTATCGGTAGCACTTCTGATCCGGCCATATCCGTTCAGAGTCCAAAACAGCTCACCGGCCTTATTCTCGAGCTGGACAGCCAGTCTGACGGCTTGTGTACCCTGTTGCTGGAATTTTCTCTCCAGTTCATGCACAGCAGCATTCCCTAACCCTTGCCGGCTATATTGCCGGTGAATCACAAGGAGGCCAATCCAGGGATAGTGATCCGGGCCGTAGTCTGGGAGATAAGTGAGTAGGCCGGCGACGCGATCACGGAACTTGATGTACAGCATTTTCTCACCCATGGCGAGGTTCTTACGGTTCTCTTCTTGCAGCTCCAGCGGTTCGAGGTATGACTTATGCTCCACCATCAGATTGAATTCAGGCTGTGAGTTCAGGATGGAGGCTTGTATCTCAAGACTCTCCTGAGACAGCGGGTCGGTAACAGCTTCTAACTGAATCATAATAATCCCACCTTATTATTAAATAATTATCTAATTAGATATTAATTTAATAACTGAGTTTAATCAAGTTATATGTTAAACTTAGACAGACTTATCCCTATAAACATGCTTAAGCAGGAATGGAGAAATGAAATCATGAATGAATTGCCAAATTGCCCGCAGTGCAGCTCTGTGTACACCTATGAGGACGGAGCGCTTCTGGTCTGCCCGGAATGCGGACATGAGTGGTCTTTGGATGCAGGAAGTGTAAGCGGTGAAGAAGAGAAGGTAGTTAAGGATGCTAACGGAAATGTACTGGCTGACGGGGACACCGTAACGGTGATTAAGGATCTCAAGGTCAAAGGCAGCTCGTCCGTTCTGAAGATAGGCACCAAGGTGAAGAATATCCGGCTGGTGGATGGTGACCATGATATCGATTGCAAAATCGACGGGTTCGGCGCAATGAAGCTGAAATCGGAGTTTGTGCGCAAGGCATAGCATGAAGTGGGTGCGGAAGAGATGGAAATAAGGCACTTATTTCTGGCGGAATGGAGTCATATGAAGAAGCAGTTGGAAAAAGTACACCTGATTCACCGAATCTTATAGACTCGGCTGCGTTTGGTCAGATTAAGTGCCTTTTTTCCAACTGTCACTCCTGAATGGGGCATTTGCTTAACAGCAAGTGTAGAAAAACCAACTGTTACATGGTTTGCCTAATCTCTCCCCCGTTATAGAATTCGCCGCGCGGTAACAAACCGCTGCTTCCACTTACTGCTGAAATCCTCAATATGTACACCCTGCTCCTTAGAGTAGGTATGCAGGATCCGGTTATTTCCGGCATAGATGGCTACATGTCCGATGTCTAGACCTCTGGCGGTGAAGAATAGCAGATCTCCGGTGCGCAGCTCGCCCACGCCAACTTTCCGGCCTTCCTGTGCCTGATCGTAAGAGACGCGGGGAAGCTCAATCCCGAGAGTATCCCCGAACACACGCTTCACAAAAGAAGAACAGTCGAACGTATCCGTCTGGTCAGGAGAAGCGCCGAATTCATAAGGGGTATTCAGGTATTTTTTACCTGAGGCGATCAGGGCTTCCCCCTGCTTCTGCAGCAGGGAAGGGCTTCTGTAATCCGTGAATTTCGGCTTGGAAGATACATATCCTCTCACATGATCTGCGGTCCGCACCTCCAGCCAGAGGGCATCAATCTCACGGATGACATGAACCTTGCTTCCGGCGGGCAGCAGGCCTAAGCTAGTGGCGCTGCTCCCGGCATCCGGGGTGCTGCGCAGGTTGACCCCCCAGGTGACCGAGGTCTCATAGGCAGCCGCCGAGGAGATAAGGACGGAGCCCGAAGCCGGCTCCCAGCTCACCTCGCTGCCCAGGGCTTCACTGACGAAGCGCAGGGGAATCATACTGTAGCCTTGCGACAGTTGTCCCGGTACAGCCAGCTGGGCGGTCTTCCCGTTCAGCAGAGCTGTGGACGAGCCTAAGGTATAGGTGAGTGCAGTGCCGCCTTTGACGGCAGTTACCGTCTTGCTTGCATTGTCCCAGGAGAGCTCGGCCCCTTGGGCTTCGAACAGCCCACGCATAGGAACCAGTACAGTCCCGCTGATGTTGAGCGGCTGAGTCTCCGGCTGGAGCTGCTGTCCGTCCAGGTAGATGGAGATGGGCTGGGGTGAAGGGGCTGCATCTGCATGGACGCGCTCTGGCAATAACAGGGCCAGTCCAAGCAGAGACAGCAGCATAGTCGTTCTTGTTGTCATGGATTCATCACCTTATGGATAGATTTAACTCTCTCCAGTTAGACGCGATTGGTGTGAATTGGTTTTGTGCCAATTGTTGGCAGGAGCATGGAGATAGGATGTATCCTCAGCTCAAATAAAATACCTTCTGCTGCAAGAGATCGAGGGCCCGCTCGGTCTCTTTGCGTTCCTCAGCGCTCAGGGCGGCAATACGCTGCTCGAACCGGACAGCGATCTGTCCGAAGGCCTCATTCATCAACGCCTCGCCTGCGGCGGAGAGTGTAATGCCCTGCCTGCGGCGGTCAGCGGGGTCGGTGACGCGGGTACATAGCCCTTTTTCGCTGAGCTTCTTCAGCTCCCGGCTCGTATTGGGCATCGACATGTTCATGCAGTCGCTGATCTCGCTGAGCGTAACGGGCTGGCTGACGGCGATGTATTCAACAATCTTATATTGCAGCGGCGTTAAGCCGTCCGAATTGACATCTTTGGAAATATCGTTCGTTATTTGATGGACGGCGGCAGTGAAGGCTATGAATTTCTGGAATAGATGGTTGTTGTCCATAAGATCACCTCAGAGGTCACGATACCAGAATAATTATCAAAAAACAATTATCATTTGACAAGTAATTTGCGGCTGTGCTATGTTTTTGTTATCAAATGACAACTAAAGGGGAATACCACTGATGAATACACTTGTGATCTACACCCATCCGAACCATAAGAGCCTGAGCTACGCCTTCCTGGAGGAAGTGCTGCGCGGCAGCAAGGAGAATGCGAAGATTACGGAAGTCAAGGTGCTTGATCTGTATGAGGCCGGATTCGATCCGGTCCTGGTGTTCAATGAGAATCGGCGCAGACGGGATATGTACCGGGAACCGGAGCTGGCAGAGTACAGGGAGCAGCTGCTGTGGGCCGATCAGATCGTCCTAGTCTATCCGATCTGGTGGGGACGCCCGCCAGCGATGCTGATGGGCTACATCGACCGGATGTTTGCATCGGGCTTCGCCTACCGGGATAAGGGCGGACTTTTGCCGGAGGGGCTGCTCAAGGGGAAGAGCGTGATCTGCATCTCCAGCATGAAGGGGCCGACCCACTACCCGCTGCTGTGGCTGGGGAACTCGCATAAGATACTGATGCGCAAAGCCCTGTTCAACTACGTGGGCATCCGTAAGGTGAAGTTCTTCGAATTCGGTAACATGGAGAGCAAGAAGGGGAAACATAGCAAGAAGCTGGAGCAGATCTACCGCTATTTCAAGACAGTGGGGTGAATCTTGAACAATCTATTTGACATCCGGCCAACTTGTAACTACAATGGTTACATGAGTGATGATTACCGATGTCAACGAGAGCTTATAGCTGAGATTGAAATACAAGAACCCAAATGGAGGAATATGAGATGACAATCGCATTAACAGGAGCAACAGGCAAATTTGGTTCCATCGTAGCAGAGACTCTGCTGAAGACCGTACCCGCTGGGAATATTGTAGCCAGTGTCAGAAACCCGGAGAAGGCAGAAGCCCTGAAGGCGCGCGGGGTCGATGTCCGTCATGGTGATTTCGATCAGCCGGAGACGCTGGACACCGCCTTTGCCGGAGTGGAGCGCCTGCTGATCGTCTCGGCTGACGGCGACAACGACACCCGTATCCGCCAGCATAAGGCAGCTGTAGACGCAGCTGTCCGTGCAGGTGTAGGCTTCATCGTCTACACCAGTGTAGGCGATGCCGATAACAGCTCCCTGTTCCTGGCACCGGTACACCGTGCCACAGAAGAGTTCATCCGTGAATCCGGCATTCCGTATGCTTTCCTGCGCAACAACTGGTACCTGGAGAACGAAGTCGGCTCCATTCAGGCCGTGAAGGCCGGCGCTCCATGGCTGACCTCTGCCGAAGACGGCAAGGTAGGCTGGGCTACGCGCAGTGATTATGCTGAAGCGGCGGCTGCTGTTCTGGCTGGAGAGAGCCGTGAGAGTGTCATCTACGAATTGTCCGGTACTCCGCTTACCCAGGCAGAGCTGGCAGCAGTGGTCGGCGAGGTTCTGGGCCAGGAGGTTGCTGTGCAGCAGGTGGATGACACCGCCTATGCGAAGATTATGGCAGGTGCAGGCGTGCCGGAAGCGGCGCTGCCAATCGTCGTTGCCATTCAGGCAGCCATCCGTGATGGCGCACTGAATATCGAGAGCGGTGACCTCGTGAAGCTGCTGAACCGTCCGCTTACCCCGCTTAGTGAAGGCGTACGCGCGTTGCTGGGTTAATCAGCGTTCTGCTGGCAGGTTATATCATTACAAGAGGCTGCCCGTTCCGGTGCTTTATACCGGCGGGCAGCTTTTTTTTTGCGGGATGGTGATCCAAAACTGAATCCCCTGCGTTTCAGTGTATGTACAGACAAACAGGCAGACAGGCAACGTGAACACCACATATTACCCCAACCTAAGGAGTGAATTGAGATGAAGATGAAGAAATTAGTCGTTCCGATATTAAGCTTGACCCTGATGATACCTGCGCTGGCAGGTGCGGAGGCAGCCCCGGCAGCCACCATGATGAAGGCTTCGGTGAATACACCGGCAGCCGAGCTGAGAGCGGGCCTGGATTATTTGCTCTCCGAGCATTTCACCCTTGCCGTAACCGCAATGACAAAGGCTTATGACGGTACTAAGGATGCGGCAGCGGCCTACCAGGCGCTTGATCAGAACGCGCTCGATATGCAGCCCGCCATTGCTTCACTGTACGGCGATGCAGGTGCAGCAGAGTTTGAACGGATTTTCCGCGCACATAATAAGTACACCGACGATCTGGTGAAGGCGACGAAGAACAAGGACACCGCAGCCGTCCAAGCTGCAGAAGATAAAGTAAGCGGCTTTGTAGACGAATTCGGGAACTTCCTCGGTACGGCAACAGAGGGCAAGCTTCCGGCAGCTGCCGCGAAGCAGGTTATCCGCAGTCATGAGAACCATGTCCAGGAAGTGTTCGAGGATTATGCAGCCGGTGATTACAAGGGCGCGTATGAAGCTTACCGTAAGGGTTATGCAGAAATGTTCAGTATCAGCAAGGCCTTGTCCAGTGCGATTACTACGCAAATGCCTGCTAAATTCGAGAATACCAAGGCAGATACCAAAGCTGCTGATCTGAGATCCGCACTCAACCAGTTAGCGGGTGAACACTTTGCTCTGTCCGTCCTGCAAATGCAGGAGCAATATGACGGAAGAGCGGCTTCCAATGCGCTGCTTGCAGCTGAAGCCATGAATACAGCAGACTTCAAGGCAGCAATTGCTTCTATCTATGGTGCAGACGGGGCAGCGGCCTTCGAGAAGATCTGGGTCACGAATCATGTGAATGCCCAGGCTGATTTCACAGCGGCAGTGAAGAACAATGATGCAGCGGCAAAAGTGGCAGTCGAAGCGCGTATCGCAGGCTTCACCACTGAATTTGCAGCCTTCCTTGATTCGGCTACAGCAGGCAACCTGCCGAAGTCAGCGGGACAATCTGCACTGACCACCCACGAGAATCAAGTGCAGCAGGTGCTTACGCAATATGCAGCGGGCAACTATGACGCATCATACAAGACGAACCGCGAGGGCTACAAGACGATGTTCGGGGTAGGCCAAGCGCTGGGCAATGCGATTGTTACGCAGTTCAACGATAAGTTCCAGGATGCAGCAGCACCTGCACCTGCAACACCAGCAGATCCTGCTTCCATGATGAAAGTCTGGATGAAGGTGGGCAGCGGCGTCCTGAACATTAACGGACAAGTAACTCAAATGGATACCAAGCCGTTCATCTGGAGCGGAATGACCTACATCCCACTTCGTTATCTGAGTGAAGGCATCGGGGCAGAGGTGAAATGGGACAAGCAGGCGCAGCAGGTTACCATTACAGCAGGCAGCGACACCCTGGTATTCTGGATGAACAAAGACTTCATGGAAGTCAACGGTATGAGAAAATCCGTCGGCGCCAAGGTCTTTGTGAACGACGACAACAGAACCGTAGTTCCCCTTCGTTTCATCACCGAATTACTGGGCTGGAACGTACAATGGGGCAACGCCGATCAGTCTATTACGTTGACTAAGAGCATTTGATTTTGTGAACGGAAGTTAACCTTCTATATTAGGCCATGATTAGACCAAGCCCGCAAGCGGCTCACTGTAACAAGTGCCGCTTGCGGGCTTTTGTTGAGCGCGGAATCCAGATTTTACATTGACAACCTGTCCGGACACGTATATATTTATCGATAATGATTCTCATTATCGTATAAAAAACCTATTCAGATAAGGAAGGGTCCACACATGAACCGTACCAAAAAGTTCTCTTTCAAGACATTATTCATTCCATTAGCGCTAACAATAGTGCTGGCAGGCTGTTCCTCCAACCAGTCGAATTCAGCTGCTTCACCTTCCCCGGCACCTACAGCAGCTGCAACTAGCGAAGCGGCAAGCACAGAAGCACCAGGGGCGCAGGATGCTGTGACCTATCCGATTACCATCAAGCATGCGCTTGGTGAAGCTGTAATTAAGAGCAAGCCGGAACGTGTAGTTACTGTGCAGTGGGCTAACCATGATGTGGCTCTGGCTCTGGGCGTTGTCCCTGTAGGCTTCTCGGCTGCGAACTTCGGTGTGCAGGATGGCAGCGGGCTGCTGCCTTGGACCGCTGATAAGCTCAAGGAGCTGAATGTAACCGATCCGAATGTATTCCAGGATACCGATGGTCTTGATTTCGAGGCGATCTCTGACGCCAACCCGGATGTTATTCTGGCCGCGTACTCGGGCCTAACGAAGGAAGATTATGAGACCCTGAGCCAGATCGCTCCAGTGGTAGCTTACCCGACGGCTGCTTGGGCTACGACATGGCGTGAGCAGGTGCTGCTGAACGCAGAAGGCATGGGTATGAAGCCTGAAGGCGAGCAGCTCATCAAGGACACCGAAGCCCTGGTTAAGGACAAGCTGAGCAAATATCCGCAGATTGCCGGCAAAAAAGTAGTCTGGGTCAATTTCTCCGCTGAGGATTTGTCGAAACTGCATATTTATACACCTGTGGACTCTCGGGTCGCATTCCTGTATGAGCTGGGGATGATATATCCCGAGAGCATTACCAAACAGATTACAGACCCTACCAGCTACTCGCTCAGCTTAAGCTCCGAGAATGTGGAAGCCCTATATGATGCAGATCTGATCGTAGGTTATGGCAATGACGAATTGCTTAAGACGCTTCAGGCAGATTCACTGATCGGCAAAATCCCGGCCATTGAACGGGGATCGGTAGCTTTTATCGACAGTGATACTCCGCTGGTTGCTGCCGGAACACCGAATCCGCTGTCCATTGCGTATACGATTGATGAATACCTTGCCTTAATTGGGGGAGCTATTGATAAAATAAAATGATGAGTTCACCGGTCTCGGACGATAACAAGCTAAAATTGCATATGCCGAAGAATTTCATCCTGGTGCTGGTGAGCTGCATGGTCCTGCTGGTTCTGTGCATCATTGCCTCACTGGTACTGGGAGCCCGTCATGTAGGCTGGAATGAGCTGATGGACGGGCTTTTCCGTCCAGAAGTGGACAGCTATGGGGCAAACGTGGTGCGCAAGCGGATCTCCCGGACGTTATTCAGCCTGATGTGCGGCGGGGCGCTCGGCGTATCGGGAGCCTTGATGCAGGCGGTGACCCGTAACCCGATTGCCGATCCCAGCATCCTCGGGGTGAACACGGGAGCTTCTTTGTTCGTGGTCTGCGGAATTGCTTTCCTGAACATAAGCACTGCGGGCCAATATATATGGTTAGCCTTAGCCGGAGCTGCAATTACAGCGGTCTTCGTATTCGGAATCGGCTCGATGGGGCGTGGCGGAGCCACGCCCATTAAGCTCGTTCTGGCGGGTGCTGCGATCAGCGCGGCTCTGTCCTCTCTGGTCACTGCCATCATGATTCCACGCGCTTACGTCATGGACCAGTTCCGGTTCTGGCAGGTGGGCAGCGTGGGTGCGGGGACCTGGAGCGGCATTACAACCTTCCTTCCGTTCCTGCTGATCGGCATGCTGATTGCCTTCATTACAGCTCCGGCCCTGAATGCGCTGGCCCTGGGCGATGATGTGGCGACCGGACTCGGGGTCCGCACAGGGACACTGCGGCTTATAGCAGCGCTGGCCGGGGTATTATTATGCGGAGCAGTGACGGCACTGGCCGGGCCTATCGGGTTCATTGGCCTCTTGTCCACTCACGTAATCCGGCTGATCCTCGGCTCGGACCTGCGGTTCGTGATCCCGATGTCAGCGGTCACCGGGGCTATTATTCTCACGGTCTCCGATGTAGGCGGCCGGCTGATTGGAAGCCCCGGAGAGCTTGAAGTCGGTGTAGTCACAGCCTTTGTAGGGGCACCGATCCTGATTCTATTAGCGATGAAGTCGAAAGTGCGGTCCTTATGAGAAATGAAACGATTGAATTCATTATGGCGGGCAGACGTCAGAGACAGCGCCGGGGCTTGATTGTTACCAGCCTGCTTGCCGTACTTGCCTGTGTACTGTGCTGCGCGATGCTGCTGCTCGGCAATACCATCTATCCTGCCTCGGAGGTCATCCGCGCACTTTCCGGCGAAGAGCTGAAGGGTGTCTCCTTCGCCGTGAATGTGATCCGGCTGCCGCGGATGCTGGCGGGTCTTTTTGCCGGATTCGCCTTCGGGATTGCCGGTTACACCTTCCAGACGATGCTGCGTAATCCGCTGGCGAATCCGAATGTCATTGGCATTACCTCCGGATCGAGTGCGGCGGCGGTATACTGTATCGTGATCCTTCAAGCCAGCGGAGCTGTAGTCTCTGTTGCTTCGGTAATCGCTGGCCTTGCCACCGTGCTGCTGATCTACGTGCTCTCCAGGGGAAGAACCTTCTCCATCGGGCGTTTAATACTGATCGGAATTGGCCTTCAGGCGATGCTGGATGCCGTGATCTCCTACCTGCTGCTGATCGGCTCCGAGAAGGACATCCCTTCAGCGGTCCGCTGGCTGACCGGCAGTCTCAACGGCTCACAGATGCGCGAGCTTCCTCCGCTGGTGATCATCGTGCTGATCTGTTCGCCTATCATCATCCTGCTGGGCAAGCATCTGAGTATCCTGGAGCTGGGGGAGCAGTCGGCTACCTCGCTTGGAGTCCGCACCGACCGGACCCGAATTGCACTGATTGTCAGCTCTGTCTGCATGGTGGCGATGGCTACGGCTACTACCGGACCTATTGCGTTTGTCTCCTTCCTGTCAGGGCCGATTGCCAAAAGACTGGTGGGTACCGGCGCTTCCAGCATCATCCCCGCAGGTCTGGTCGGCGTGAATCTGGTCCTGGCGTCTGATCTGATTGGACAATTTGCTTTTGAGTACAGATTCCCTGTAGGCATCATTACCGGATTACTCGGAGCACCTTATCTGATCTTCCTGTTAATCCGCATGAATCGAAAGGGAGAGTTATAATGAACAAGGCACATGCATTTGGAGCTGAACAGGTTGTAGCAGGCTATGAGAATAAGACGATTATTCATGGGGTAGACCTGGTGATCCCCGATCGGCAGATCAGCGTGATTATCGGAGCGAACGGCTGCGGGAAATCCACCCTACTCAAAACCATGGCCCGGCTGATCAAGCACACCGCAGGCCAGGTGACGCTGGACGGCAAGCCGATCTCGCAGATTCCGGCCAAAGCGCTGGCGCGGGTCATTGGTCTGCTGCCGCAATCCCCGATTGTGCCGGAAGGGATATCGGTTGCCGATCTGGTGGGACGCGGCAGATTCCCCCACCAGTCCCTGCTTGGAGGCTGGTCCCGGAAGGATTACGAGGCCGTGGCCGAAGCGATGGAGATTATGAATATTACCGAATTCGCTAACCGTAATATCGATGAGCTCTCCGGCGGCCAGCAGCAGCGGGTCTGGATTGCGATGGCCCTGGCCCAGCAGACCGACATCCTGTTCCTGGACGAGCCGACCACCTTCCTGGATATCACCTACCAGGTGGAGATTCTGGACCTGCTGACCGATCTGAACCGCAAGCACGGAACCACCATTGTGATGGTCCTGCATGATATCAACCTGTCCGCCCGGTATGCCGACCATATCTTTGCGCTGCATTCCGGCAGGCTGGTTGCCGAGGGCTCGCCCGCAGAGGTCATCACCAGCGGGCGGGTTAAAGAAATCTTCGGACTGGATAGCACAGTCATCCCTGACCCGGTCTCCGGTTCCCCGTTGGTTGTGCCGCTGGGGCGGTATCATAACAACTAAGCGTACACAAGGCTGCCAGCGAGTAACATTTTTTGAGAAATCCTGCAAGAAGTGCAACAATGCAGCCCAACAGGAGCGGTATATACCGAAATCCTGCACGAAGTGCAACAAAGTCAGCCACTAACTTGCTTTCTGCACCAGAATTTGTGCAAATAATGCAACATTGTACCCGCATTCAGTAACCTTAATAGAGAAATCCTGCAAAATGTGCAACAATGCTTTATGCAAGCGGTCGGTGAGAGAGAAAAAACATAGGGGCTGGATATTTGCCACCAGAATGCGATGAGGCGCCAGCATCCTTCACCTGTTAGGGTGATTTTGTTCTGATAAATACATGCTCCTGAGCATCATTTAAAATTATTTGGCGTTAATGTAATTTCACTCAATTATTTAGTTGATGGAACGATACTTTTATCACAATAATTTTCGGTTTTTTCAATGTTAAATGGGAATTAAACTAATAAAGCATACAAAAAACCGCTCCTAATGGAACGGTTTTTGTATGCTTTATTTCTTTCTCCGTTTACCGAAGAAGATACTGATATTATGAATAAGAATAGCTATGCTGATTAACACCAGTATATATGAATAATCAGTCTTATCTGCCAACAGAAGCGAAACACCGAACAAGGTAAAAGTAATGACAAAGCTCAAAGATGTGTTTTTAGGACTACGGTCTTTTTTGTAGGCCGAGTATACACTATAAAACATAAGCCAGGCAATACCAATTACTATAAATATCTTTAAAAACATAGGTGATCAAACCTTACTCGTGAATTTTAAATTTGGGTGATATAAGTGTACGCCTTCTGCATATCTTTTTTTGCAGTATTGAAATTATTAATAGTTACACCTGCAAGAACTGCCATTCCTCCTCCCGCAAGAATCCATCCTGCAGGACTCCAAAGAAATATAGCTCCTGCAAAACCTGATGAACCAGCTTCAGCCAACATTAAGTATTGCGCCTGTCTAAAACTCGCGTAAGAATGATCGAACAGATCTACGGCATTTTTTGCCATCACAAACCCAGGCTGGGTCCGTGAGATTCCGCTCTTAAAAACATGAGCTCCTTGCGGTTCGCCGTGTGAGTTATTGTCTCCAATCCAATTATAGTTCATAGACTCATAACTTGCTATTGCATAACTTTGAAGATTATTAGTGCTGTAATAATGACAAAGCCAGGGTAAACCGCCCGTATCATTCATTGGCATAATTACTTGATCTGCGGCAGAATTAAACTCTTTAATATTCAATTCTTCATCGTTAACAAGAATCTTCTGATTCAAGTTATCAAAAAATATTTCGGATGTATTAATATCGTCTTGAAAAACAGTTGTATAGCTTTCAATATTCTCATATTCAGGTAATAATGTGAAATCTCTTGTAGTCGTAACTGTTGTTGTAGTTCCTTCGTTTGCCTCTACGACATTTACTTCATGTGTTTTTACTACCGAGCCTATTATATACCCCTCTTTTGAATAAATATCACTTGCTTCCGTTAGTACTTCAGTTGTTGGTTTGGCTTCTGCAGCGTACACAGAAGGGTTAATACCAACGAAAGCAATGGCTAATGACAGTCCCAGGCTTGCGAAAACCTTCATTTTCTTCAATTTTCACATCTTCCCTTCAAGTTTTTTTAATACAGTTAAACTATAATAGATAACAAAAAATGGTTTCATGAGCAATAATAACTAAATATTCTCAATAAATATTTATATTTTATATAGTCCGCTTCTGTATTTATTACACTATTCGACTTTATACTACAAATAAAGTCATATAAAGCAGTGTGTCTTTTGGGGAGGCTTTATTTTCGTTTGTATATATTGATAAGGGCCCAAATTTATCAAAGATAAAGATTGTACTCCATGAATTTATATAATGTGTTACTTTAGTACCATGCAAAAATACCCGAATTTCCAGTCCTTGCTTGGTGGCGGTTCCCGTATCATGTACATTAATTAGGCAACAGACCTTCCAATCTGAATTAACGCAGGTGATCCTATCAAAATTTCCATCGAGCATATCAGCAGGGAGCAGAAAGAGGAAATCATCATCAGATGCTATGAAGCAAACGAAGAGATCAGTGAGATTGTACATAGGCTTAAGGCAGAGACCCTTGTGCTCCTGGGAGTCCAGGAAGAGCGGGTCAGCCGCATCAAGCTCAGTGACGTCTATTATTTCGAAGCCGTGGACGGCAAAGTGTTTGTCTACAGCGAGAACCAGGTGCATG
Organism: Paenibacillus sp. FSL H3-0333; assembly: GCF_038002805.1. Taxonomy (NCBI): domain Bacteria; kingdom Bacillati; phylum Bacillota; class Bacilli; order Caryophanales; family Paenibacillaceae; genus Paenibacillus; species Paenibacillus sp. FSL H3-0333. The sequence continues at coordinate 859,519 of NZ_JBBODG010000001.1, forward strand.
AAGTGAAGCAGAAGCTGTATGAGCTGGAGGAGCTGTGCCGGGACAAGAACTGTTTTCGTGCCTCCAAATCCACGATTCTGAATATCGCCAAGATCGAAAGTGTGCGTCCATCCCTCAGCGGCAGGTTCACAGCACTGCTTGATAATGGGGAACGTGTAGTCATTTCAAGACAGTATGTGCCCGTACTGAAGCAAAGACTTGGAATATAAAGGGGGATCATAGCATGAAGCGTTCTGAGGTTGCCAAAGACATCATCCGTGATTTTCTGGTTATCTTCGCATCCATCATCATAATCATTACGGTGCTGCGGCAGATTTTTATGCCGGAACTCGCCTTTGACCTGATATCCATCTATACGATTATGGGCTTCTCCCTGCTTGGAGCATTGACAGGCTTGATGTTGTACGCTCCTGACGAGGTGAGCGAGCAGGCGATGCGTGTTAGAATCGTGATTCATTTTCTCCTGCTGGAGCTTCTGTTGATTACCCTTGCCAGCCTGATTGGAGCTGTGGCCAGTGTGTCCGCTGCACTTCTGTTTGCCCTGCAAATCGCTGTAGTCTATGCCATTGTCCGTCTGCTGTCCTATGAGAAGGATAAGAAGGAGGCGGAGCAGATTAATGAGAGACTGAAGGCGGTGAAGCAGGAAGTCCGCGAGTAATCTTGGAGTTAATTTCCCACTTAATGGTGATTTTGTGCATCTTATTGCCCTGTAGCTACAGCTTACCGTAAATGGGTATACACCCTTTTCGCAGTTTTTTATGATGAGATCATCACCTGACGCGAAAAGGAGAATCCCTATGCACAGCCGCATTAAGCTCATAAGCTGGATTAGAATCACCCTGTTTATCATATTCGTTATTCTTATATTGTCCCCCGTTATTGATTGGAGCTTCAGCTTGGTATTACTGGCGGCATTGCTGTTTGTTTTTGCGCTGAAAGGCTCGGTTAATCTGATCCGTAAGAAGGCGGCCGTGAGACCGTCCAGACGTTCAACCCGGGTGTGGAAAAGGCTGCTAACCGCTGTGGCGCTGCTAATCTCACTTATCCCGCCTATTCTATTCCCGCAGTACCGTGCACCTGAAGTAACAGGGGAATATGAGGTCAGAACGGCAGTATACACCTATACGGACCCTGACCGGATGGAGGGATTTACAGATACGGGGGAGCGCCGGAGGGTGAACGTGAAATTCTGGTATCCGCACTATGCCGGGGGTACCTATCCGCTGGTGGTCTTTTCTCATGGTGCTTATGGGGTTAGAGAGAGCAACACGTCAACCTTCAACGAGCTGGCCAGCCACGGCTATGTTGTGGTATCCATCGATCATCCCTACCATTCTTTTTATACACAAGGCGTGGACGGGAAGGTCACTATGGTTAATGCAGAATATATGCGGGAGGTTAACGATTCCAACAAAGACGGAGTGTACACCGTGGAAGAGCTGTATGGCCTTACGCGTAAATGGATGAAGCTGCGGACTGGGGATATGAATCTGGTAATCGATAAGATCCTGGAGAAAGCCGCCAGTAACGAGGACCCCGTCTACCAACGGATAGATACGGAGCACATTGGCGTAATCGGCCACTCCATGGGGGGTGCGGCAAGCGTCGCGCTCGGCCGGGAGCGCAGCGATGTGGATGCAGTCGTCAATCTGGATGCCCCGTTCTTCACCGAGCTGGTGTATGACCGGAAGATGAATGATCTGGCGGCCAAAGATGAGCCTTACCGCGTACCGCTGCTGAACATATACACGGACGATGTGTGGAGACAGCTCGGGAAGAACTCGGCTTACGCAGCGAATAACACTGGCAATCCGAACTTCAAGGATGCGTATACCGTTCATTTTGAGGGAGCCAAGCACTTAAGCCTGACCGATCTGCCGCTGTTCTCCCCGATCCTTGCGAATATACTGCAGCGCGGGCAGGCGGATATCGATAAGTATTACTGTATTGAGACCATGAACAGGCTAATTCTTGAATTCTATGACTATTCGTTAAAAGGCATCGGCCAGTTTGCGCCGCAGGCGGTGTATTAAAGGGGATGCAGCGGCGGCTATAAGGTGATTCCGGGAAACGCAGTTTTATGCTCCACCCTAGTGAAGCCCAAGGACCGGTACAGCGCAACTGCGCAGGTGTTCAGCTCCCAGACTTCGAGTCTGGCCAGATTCATCCCATTTGCCAAGAAATAATCAAATATATAATTCATGATCACCTTGGCGATTCCTGTTCCCCGGGCTTCGGGCATAACATACAGCGTTTCAATATAACCGCAGCCATCTGCCGCCCAAAAGGTACAGCCTCCCAGCAGCCTGCCGTCCCGCCCAAACGAAAGATTGCGGAAATGGGGATGTCTGCCTTGCTCCGCAAGTGTGTCCAGATTGAGCGGGGTGATAAATAGTGTATCGTACCGCTCTTTGTAGACCATCAGTCCGTCCTCTGAATGAAGGTTCTCCGGCTGGACGGTTATTTCTTCCGGCAGGGCATAAGTGAAGCCTTCGGCAATAGAGGCCTCCATAATAATGCTGTAATCCGCTTCGAACTGGGTCCCTATGTAAAAGTCACGCTGCTTCTGGTCTGCTTGGAATTCGCCGTAGATTCTGGCGGTTAAGTCCGGCCGTAATGCCCGCAGCTCTCTCGCCCGGATCAGCACTTGGTTAAACAGCTCCCGGCTAACTTCCTGCTGCACAATTTCATCCGAATGCTCAGCGGGGTCAACGCTAATATAGATCAGATACGGGGTGTCCGGTGTCTGGTGATGATTAATCGCCGGATAGGTATAGGCACTGCCCAGGTAATCTCCTTGTTCACCCAAAGCAATGAAGATATTCTCTCTGCTGTTCCCATACTGGTCTGCTTCCGGATGAATAATCTGTATGTTCATCATTGTCCTCCTGTATTGAATGAATCGTCAACGGTCATACAAATTATGACATAGTTCATCAGGAGGCTGATGGTAGAGTTTCTCTTTAATCAATTGCTACATATCCAAGACTGAAGACTGAACCAGTTCCGCTATCCCTTCCTCTAACCCCGTCACACCCTCATCCCCCAGCCACTCCGGCGGGACGAGCAGATAATGGCTGGAGCTGCTCTTCAGGTAGCTGTAGATGATCTGTGCCTCGTCGATCTTGTGGCGGCTCATCTCATCCGTAACGGCGGTCTGGCTGCTGCTGCGGAAGACCTCCCGGGCGGATGCTGCGATCATCCCGGTGAGCTGCCCCTCGTTCAGCGCGTCTCTGGCCAGCAGGGTGCGGTAGAGGATCACGCTGCCCTTGATGAGGATCAGCTTATGGGACTGTTCGTCCACCGGCTCAAGCACAATAATATTCTTGTTCGCTCCGGTGAATTCAATCACCTGCTCCTTCTGCAGCAGCGAGTGGACCGCCCCCAGATAATCGCGGAATTTGGCGGCGGTCTCGAAGTCGAACCGCAGCGCAGCTTCCTCCATTTTTGCTTCCAGTCCGGCTACAATCCGGCTGTCCCTGCCTTCCAGCAGGCAGATGATCTCGTCTATGACTGCTTCATACTGTGCTACAGCTACCCCTGCGCCCCCGCACATGCCGATGCATAAGCCCAGCGAATGGTTCAGGCAGCGTGAGTTGCGGGAATGGGGGCTGCTGCACAGAATGCGCTGTGATTCTTTGATGCCCAGCACCGCTCTTTCGACCGTACTCCGGCTGGTATAAGGGCCATAGACGAGGCCGCCCGCCTCTGTACTTGGCTCGTAGCCGATCTCAATCTGCCGGTAAGGCGCTTTGTCCACGATGGAAATGTAGCTGTAGGCGAGTGGATTTTTCATTTTGCGGTTATACATCGGCTTGATCTCTTTGATCAGCTGGCATTCCAGCATGAAGGCCTCCAGCTCCGTGTCGGTCAGCCGGTAGTCCAGATCACGGATATGCTTAACCAGCTGCTTCACCTTGGGAGAATGTCCCTTATTATTATAAAAATAAGACTGGACCCGCTTCCTCAGCTGCTTCGCCTTGCCGACATAAATCACATGGCCCAGTCCGTCCTTCATCAGGTATACGCCAGACGTCAAGGGCAGGCTGGCGACTTTGTCTGTTAGATGTGCGGGCATGGCAGCCGCCTCCGTTCGTGAGTTTCTTCCGTATCCTTCAAGTATAGACCATGCCACCGCCACCTGCGACAGGAAAAGCTCCGCTCAGTGCTCAGACAGAAGCGGTGTGACATAACCCACAATGTCTCCTGGTCAAACACTCTATCATTAACGACATGAACGACAGGCATGAGCGTATGCGATCAAGTAAGCTGGGGGGCTGCTGATGAAGTATTCGATCGGTGAATTTGCGTCCATTCTTGGAGTGACGGCAGATACACTGCGCTTATATGAGAAACATGATATTGTCCGGCCGATGAAGGATCAGCATAATAACTACAGGTATTTCAATGATTTGGATGCGCGGAATCTATTGACGAGCAGATGGTACCGGAGCATGCAGATTCCGCTTCAGGATGTAGCCGGATTGATTAAGGACGCGCCGTGTGAGCAAGTGATGGAGTCGATTGCTGCCGCGGGTATGCAGCTGGAGGAGGAGATCCGGCGCAGCAGGCTGCTGCTCGGCAAGATTCAGGAGATTCAGGCGGAGCTGGCGCAGGTCAGCGCATCTCTATATACGTGCAAGATGAAGCAGGTGCCGGGCATGTACCGGATTCAGCAGACGGACAAGAATCATTTGCTGCAAAAGGAGGATCTCAAAGACACCGTTCAGGCGTGGATGGAGCTGCTGCCGTTCACCTTCTATTCCTTCCGGGTGGAGAATAAGGCAGGCGAATGTGCCTGCGGATTAGGGGATCTGGAGTATAGCTGGGGACTTGGCCTGCTTGCAGAGGATCAGGTGAAGCTTGGCGTTAACTTGAACGACAGCGTGGAGGTTCTGGAGCCGGCGACCTGCATCTCTGCCGTCATTGTCAGCGGCCACGAGGATTACCTGGAGCGGGGAGCCTTCGGGTTCATGCTAGAGTATGTGCAGGCACGGAATTATAAGATTAGCGGAGATATCAGCGGTAAAATTCTGTTCACCGAGCGCACAGGTAACGGCAGCAAAACGTATCTGGAGATTAATATTCCGGTAGAACCGGAGGAAGCGTCAGTCCTACTTTGAGAAAAGTTTCACATATTGTTCATTGACCTTGGTACAGTACCAAGGTTTACACTTTGTGCGGTAGTCAACAGTTCCATTAGAGAGAAACGGGGCTGCATTAACCACACAGGGGGAGAAATTGATGCGTAAGCAAGCAACAAAACGAGTGTTCCTAATCACCGTATGTCTGGTATTGGTCCTGTCGCTACTAAGCGGCTGCAGCGGTAACAATTCCGCCGCACCGGCAGCTTCAGAGCAGCCGTCCGCTTCGCCGCAGGCGTCACAGCCAGCGGATACAAGTGCTGTACCGGCAGACTTCAAAGCGGGAACCTATAAAGCAGAGGCTGAAGGCAAGGATGGCAAGATTCAGGTTGAGGTGACGCTTGACGATCATTCGGTCATTACCGGAATCAATGTGGTCAGCCAGAACGAAACCGCCGGAATCGGGGTAGAGGCGATCAACAAGGTCAAGGAGGAGATTCTATCCGGCCAGACCCTGAATATTGATGCCGTCAGCGGTGCGTCCGAGTCCAGCAAGGCGATTCTGACCGCTGTGGAGGATGCGCTTAAGCAGGCGGGCGGCAATGTGGAGGCTTTTAAAACAAAGGCTGTAGTGAAATCGGGAGAAGGCAAGACCGAGCAGCTGTCCGCAGATGTGGTCGTGGTTGGTGCAGGTGCGTCCGGTGTGTCGGCAGCGGTATCGGCAGCTGATAAGGGCGCGAAGGTAATCCTGATCGAGAAAACAGCGACGATCGGCGGCGCTAGCAACCTGTCCTGGGCGGGCAAATTCTACAACTCCTCGGCCGCGCTAAGCAGCGGGCTGAAAGTAGAAGTCGAGAAGGAGATTGCCGACTGGATCGTGAACAATCACTGGCGTGTAGATGCGGCGGCGATCCGCCAATACGTTACGAAGTCGGGCGAGACCTATGACTGGCTGACCGGCAAGGGCTACACCACCACCTTCCTGAACTTCGCCGGGGAACAGCTCCATATGCTGCCTCCTTATGAGACCCGCCAGGAGCTGCTGCGCAAGATGCTTGCAGCATCCGTAGAGAAGGGCGGCGGACAGGTGATCACGGAGGCCACCGCGCAGAAGCTGATGACTGGCGCTAATGGAGAGGTGACCGGAGTCGTGGCCAAGAAGTCTGACGGAACAACGCTGGAGATTGCAGGGGCAAGCGTTGTAATGGCTACCGGCGGGTATGCCGGGAATAAAGAGATGGTTAAGGAAGCCTTTGGCTTCGAAGGCGTCAATGGTGGGCTTGGGCAGAACATCGGTGAAGGGCTGAAGATGTCCTGGGAGATCGGCGCGAAGGTGCCGGACAACTTCGGCGGGCAGATGCTGCACCAGACGCTGGCCAGAGCTACAGATAAGCTGAAGACGCAGTATGAGCCGTTTGAAGCCAGCTATCCGATGATGCTGTCTTACCTGCCAACCCTGATGAATGTCGGCCCTTCGGGCGCGAGATTCAGAGATGAAGCGGCGACGCTTACAGCGGTTGCGGCAGCGAATACCAGTGCTTTTAACGGAGCGTATCATCTGGTTATTGTCTCACAGGCGCAGCTGGATGCCCTTAAGGCCAAGGGGATGAAGGGGGTTCAGGCACCTAAGCTTCCGGGCATGCCGCCGGAATTCTATGCCTCCTATACAGACAAGTTCACGCTGGAGCAGCCATGGAAGGATGCCGATAAAGTCTTCGAATCCATGGTAGCGAACGGCGACGGCTTCAAGGGCAATACACTTGAGGAGCTGGCGAAGAATGCAGGGATGGACCCTGAAGTATTTACCGCTGAGTTCAAGCTCTATGAGGAAGCAGCGAAGACGGGCACCGATACGGAGTTCGGCAAGGCGAAGGAATATCTGGTTCCTATGGGCAGCAGCGGGCCGTATTACGCCGTTATTGCCGAGATCAACAACCTCTGTTCAGTAGGCGGTCTGCTGGTCAATACGAAGTTCCAGGTACTGAATGATAAGCGTCTGCCGGTCAAAGGGCTGTACGCCGTGGGCGTGGAGTCCGAAGGGGTGCTTTTCAATGATACCTATGTAGGCAACGGCGTTGGACTGGGCTACTCCTTCACCTCCGGGCGGCTTGGCGGCGAGGATGCGGCAGCGGGCGCATTGGCTAAGGAATAGCCCTTTATAAGTAATTTTCCTCTTTTTGCCGATAAAGAGTTGTCCTGAACTTTACGCGCGAGAAGAGGAGCGTCCGATGTATATTCCCATATCACGAATCAACGCCGCTTCGCTGACCCGCTCACCGCAACAGGCGGACCATACTTCTGCCGGTTCATCTTCGCTCAGCTTCCCGGAGATGATGGCAGCTGTGGGAGCGGCAATTGAGGATCAGGCACGCAGAATCAAGGCAAGGTACAGTCTGTCCGTCCGCATTATGGCGGTAGCCAAAGAGGGCAGCAAGGGGGAGAAGAACGGCTCAGGAGACCGGAGTGATCAGCGGGAGCTTATAATCGCTCCAAATATTCTGCAGCAGATGAGCAAAGATCCTGTGATGCAGCGTAAGGTGTATGGCTATCTTGACGAGTATGTGCGCGAGCCGCACTCCTCACCCGGCCATAGTCTGATCGTTCACAGGGACGGAACCTCCTCCCTTCTTCCTGCCGCCCCCAGACCAGCAGCCGTACAGGAGATTACCCATCTACATACCGGGCAACCGGAAATCGCGGGCAGCTTATACGATCAGGACAGACTGAAGCAGCTTGCGTTCCTCCGGGCCAGAAGAGCAGGCAGGCACCGGTAACAGAGTGTAATCCGCAAATAAGATCCCTGAATCCATGTTGTGGAGGCGGGGGTCTTTTTGTGAGGTTCTGCGCGTCCCTGAGGCGAACAATGGCCTATCCTCCTGCATAGCATATAGCACCTGCTTGCTATTTGTAAGTGGAAAGGGGGCGCATGGCTAATGGGTATCCAGCTTACTGCGATTCATTGGGTGTATCTGGTGTTTATTGTGTTCATTCTGGCGCTGCTGATCAAGCGGCGTGATACAACCATGATCTGTGTGACCGGGATTCTGGCGCTAGGGCTGCTGGCAACGGCGACGCTTAGCGGGTCGGTGTCGGGGATCTTTAATTCTTTTGTCTATGCAACCAGGGAGCTGCTCGGCACCATAATGATTATCTCCATTATCGTGGCGATGAGCCGGATTCTGATTATAACAGGCATCAACGAGACGATGGTATCTCCGCTCACCCGGTTCCTGCGCACACCGGCGATGGCCTACTGGGGAATCGGACTGATTATGATGATAACCTCGTTTTTCTTCTGGCCATCCCCTGCGGTAGCGCTGGTCGGGGCCGTTCTGCTGCCGGTGGCGGTCCGGGTCGGGCTGCCTGCGCTGGGCGCAGCGGTGGCCATGAACCTGTTCGGGCACGGGATCGCCCTCTCCGGCGATTATATTATTCAAGGCGCTCCGAAGCTGACGGCGGATGCCGCCGGTCTTCCGGTGTCGAGCGTGATGGAGGCCAGTATTCCGCTGGTGATCGTAATGGGGGTAGTGACCACGGTGAGTGCTTTCTGGATGATGAAGCGAGACCAGAAGAACGGCACCTGGAGAGAAGGCTTGGTCGCTTCCCCGGGAGCAGCAGAGCCGTCGGCTGATGCGGGGACGGATGATGACCAGCCAGTGCTCATGAGTGACCGTCTGCGCAAAGGGCTGGCGATCGCCATTCCGCTGCTCTTCCTGCTGGATGTGATCGGCATGTTCGTGCTTCACCTGCAAGGCGGCGATGCTACCGCGCTGGTCGGCGGAACCGCCGTGCTGATCCTGATTGTCATTACCCTGCTGGCCCATCGCGGCCAGGGGCAGGGCCTGGAGAAGATAACCGCTTATCTTATTGAAGGCTTCACCTTCGGCTTCAAGGTCTTCGGGCCGGTCATCCCGATTGCCGCCTTCTTCTATCTGGGCGACGCCGCCTTCACTGAGCTGTACGGCAAGGTGCTGCCGGACGGCTCGCACGGCATCGTGAACGACCTGGGCGTGGCCCTGGCGAATCACGTGCCGCTGAACGGGGCGGTGGGAGCCGTAACGCTGACGGTGATCGGCGCGATCACCGGCCTCGACGGCTCCGGGTTCTCCGGCATCTCGCTGGCCGGCTCGATTGCCGGGCTGTTCGCCGCCGCGATCCACTCCGGCGCGGCAACGCTGACCGCCCTTGGGCAGGTGGCCGCCATCTGGGTCGGCGGCGGCACCCTGATCCCGTGGGCGCTCATTCCCGCCGCTGCGATCTGCGGCGTCAGCCCGTTCGAGCTGGCCCGGCGCAATCTGAAGCCGGTCCTGCTGGGTCTTATGGCAATGACCATTGTCGCCATGTTCCTGGTGTAGGCACCGCTTAAGGTACCATACCCTCCACCCGCCCGGGCGCATACGGACCCCAGCGCCGTTATTTCCAGCAATCAGCCTGTTTTCGAACTCATGCGGACTCCAGAGCCTTTATTGCTCCCATTTGGCACAATTCGGCCTTGCTTTTGGGGGGATAAGGTCTCTCCAGTCCGCATGGAGCGAAAGGCCACGGTTTTGAGAGTAATAACGTCCGTACGGTCCGCATGTGAACCCCGCGCCTACAATCCGCATAAGATTTCCTTCCCTAATCCATCCTACAGAAGAACGGACATTGTGATGGAGGGGGAAATATAATATGAAGCATTACGAATCTAGTCTGCGCACCAACAGCACGGTGGATCAGGCGCACGATGCGGTGACGAAGCTGCATAACGCTGTAACCCAGGCTGTGAGCCATCCGACCGGGCAGATGATGGAGCAGGCAGAGAACAGCCTGGAGCACGCTGAGGAAGCCGTGCGCCATGCCCCGGAAGGTTCGGTCGGGAAACAAGGGGTAGGGCTGGTCCAAGAGAGGCTGGAGGAAGAGAAGCGCAGATTGTCTTCGCTGGATGGGCAGGTTGTCGAGTTCCGGGATTAGAGCCTGAAACAGGCTATGTTGAACAGGCATTCCCGAAGTTGATCCGGGGTGCCTGTTTGCTTTTAATGGTACCCGAGGGGCAATGGGGGGAGCTTGTGCAATCATTTGCCGGGAAATAGGTTATAAGGTAATGACGAGACCATTCAGAGGAGGTACATATCTATGCCGGAAGCGGATAACACTGATTCATGGAGTCCTCCGGAGACACCGGAGATGCTGTATGCCGCGCTTAAGGAGATTACCAAGTGGGAGAAAGAGCAGAATAGGCTGATGATCTGGGACCGGATTACCCGGTTGCCCTTCAAGCTGCTGGATGCAATCACGCCAAAGGTTATCCACGAGAAGGTAGGCCGGCTGCTTGATGAACTGGGCGGCTACATCCAGAACGGCGGCAACTATCTGGTGGCCGGGCGCAAGGTGGGCAAGCTCATGGAAGAGACAAGCCGGGCGGCGGGCGCTCCCTCTACCGGGCCTTACCCGCTGGTTGTCATGGATGCAGTGGCACTGAAGCTCGCGGAGCGGAGCCGGAATACGGCTACGGCTCAGGGGGCGACCACGGGCTTCGGCGGAATTTTCACACTGGCTGCCGATATTCCGGCTGTCCTGGGCCTCTCCTTGAAGGCGATTCAGGAGATCGGGTTGTGTTATGGCTACGATCCGACCGATAAGGCCGAGCGGATCTTCACCGTGAAGGTGATGCAGTTCGCCTCCTCCGATGTAGTGGGGAAGCGCACGCTGCTGAAGGAGCTGAATCTGCAGGCAGGCGAGGACGGCAACATTCTCGCCGCGACTCAGGAGACCGTCTCCAGGATTCAGGGCTGGAAGGAGGTAGTGACTGTATACCGCGACAATTGGGGCTGGAAAAAGCTGCTCCAGACCGTTCCGGTTGCAGGCATGTTCTTCGGCGCATACCTCAACCGGAAGACGCTGGAGGAGGTCACAGAGGCTGCGCGGATGCTCTACCGCAAAAGACGGATTATCTCCAGGCTGGCAGAGCTGGAGCAGAGATGATACGCTGAGGGCACTGTAGCAGGGCACGCATGGATAGGAGAGAGAAGATGAAACACACAGTTCCACAGCATAGCACTCAGGAGTTGATCCGGCAGGCGGAGTCCTTCATTACGGTCTGCTATCAGGAGCTGGGGTTAACAGAGGTTGAACGGGACCTTCGTCTGGCGGATATATTCGAAGAGGTGCAGCGCACAGGTACATACAGGCATACGGCAGAAGAGCTGGCGCACGGGGCAAGGATGGCCTGGCGCCATAACAGCCGCTGCATCGGAAGATTGTTCTGGCATTCTCTAGATGTGATTGACGCCCGCAGAGCAGAGACTGTCGCGGAGGTCGCGGAGGCGCTGCTGCATCATATGGAGCATGCGAATAACGGCGGCCGTATCCGGCCGGTCATTACCGTCTTCCGTAGTGAAGAGGAGCAAGGCCGTGCCATCCGGATCTGGAATCATCAGCTGATCCGCTATGCCGGTTATCCCGGGGACGGGGAGCATCCGCGTGCCGGTGATCCGGCCTCGGATGAATTCACCGCTGTCTGCCTCAGGCTGGGCTGGCAGGGCACGGGCGGGGATTTCGACATTCTGCCGCTCGTGATCAGCATCGGCCGGGAGGAGCCCCGTTACTTCCCAATCCCGCCAGGACTTGTACAGGAGGTGCCGCTCAGCCACCCGGAGCTCCCGCAGTTCACGGAGCTGGGCCTGCGCTGGTACTCCGTTCCGATTGTCTCGGACATGTGTCTGGAGATCGGCGGCATCCGTTACCCGGCAGCGCCATTCAACGGCTGGTACATGGAGACGGAGATCGGCTCGCGGAATTTCGGCGATACGGACCGCTACAACCGTCTGCCTGCGGTAGCTGACCTGCTAGGCCTGGACCGGTCCACTAATACCTCGCTGTGGAAGGACCGGGCACTGCTGGAACTGAACCGGGCTGTCCTCCATTCCTTCAAGCAGGCCGGGGTCAGTATTGTGGACCATCATACAGCGGCAGACCAGTTCGTCCGCTTCCAGGAACAGGAGCAGCAGCAGGGACGGGAAGTATCCGGCAAGTGGGGCTGGCTGATTCCGCCGATGTCGCCTTCCTCTACACCGATCTGGAATGACAACAAGCTGCGCGATTTGCAGCTAAGCCCGCGCTTCGTCTACCGGAAGAAGGAGGCTGATTCTCAGCAGCATGGCGCTGAGGCTGCAGAAGTGAAGGGCTGCCCTTTTCATCAGTCCATGAAGAGTGATTGATCAATAGCTGCCGGGTTTGCGCATCCTGAGGTGAAGGTGAGCACCTTCCTGGCTAATTCGATGCTGTGCAATATGGCGCTTACGCTGAACATGCCGGAATTGAAGCCGAAGCGCAAGTAACATATGAGCCAATCTGCACAAGATAGAAATAGTCACGTTACCCATTCTGTGATACTATTTATTTCTATATCCAATGAGGAAGTGAAGCTTAATGATCAGCATTACCATTCCGTCACCGGAAGTTATTATTTACAAGCAAGCTAACCCTGAGCTGAGCCATATTTACGGATTCACCGATTTCCACCTGATTACCCGCGAAGCCGGCGGCATCTTCATGTTCTACAATGATCAGGACGAGCTATTGTTTGTAGGCAAGGCCCGCAAGCTGAGACCGCGGATCAAGAAGCATTTCGAGGATAATGTATCTGTGATGAAGCCCCACCGCGATGAGGTTACCCGCATCGAAGTCTGCCTCGTCGAAGATCCGGTGGACAGAGAGATTTATGAGACCTACATTGTGAACAAGCTACGCGCGAAGTACAATGTCGAGAAGGTTCTGTATAAATAAGGTTTGGCGGAAAAGGCGTGGTCCCTGCGGACTGCGCTTTTTTTGAAAGATTATGTGCAGGTTCCACCCGATTATCCAGGCACTTCCGCCTCCGAAGGCCCGAATCCGCAGCGGTTTCCTCTTGTTTTAATAAACGAAATTTGAGACAATAAGGTATTGTTGCTGCTAATGTCCCTGTCAAGGTAGAATAGATAGATTGAACTTTAATGTTTTGAAAAGAGGATATGAAATGAATAAAGAATCCATTTATGGATTGACTTTGGAGCAATTGATGGCATGGCTGCTGGAACATGGCCACAAGAAATCCCGGGCCATTGCTGTCTGGGAATGGCTGTATCGCAAGCGGATCACCAGCTTCGCCGAGATGGACGGAATGAATCAGGAATGCATAGAGCTGCTGGAAGAGCATTATGTGTTTCAGACGATGGAAGAGCATGTCAAGCAGGAATCGGCCGACGGTACGGTGAAGTTCCTCTTCCGCCTCCAGGATGGCAACCTGATTGAGACAGTGATGATGCGGCAGAAGTACGGCTTGTCCGTATGTGTCACCACTCAGGTCGGCTGTAATATCGGGTGCAGCTTCTGTGCAAGCGGGCTGCTGGCGAAGAGCCGGGACCTGACCAGCGGCGAGATCGTGGAGCAGATTATGAAGGTCCAGCATTATCTGGATCAGGCCGGTCTGGGCCAGAAGGTCACCCATGTCGTAGTTATGGGGATCGGCGAGCCGTTCGATAACTTCCAGCATCTGCTGAACTTCCTGATTACAATTAAGGATCACAAGGGCCTGGCGATTGCCGGCAAAGGAATCACCGTATCCACCAGCGGCCTGGCGGACAAAATCAGAGAATTCGCCGACGCCAATATGCAGGTCAATCTGGCGATCTCGCTGCATGCCCCGAATAATGAGCTGCGGACACAGATTATGAAGATTAACCGGGCCATTCCTATAGAGAAGTTAATGCCGGCGATTGATTACTATCTGGAGAAGACGAACCGGAGAATCACGCTGGAGTATATCCTGCTGAAGGATATCAATGACCGCGAGGAGCATGCGCTGGAGCTGGCCGAGTTGATCGGAGACCGCCGCCAGCTGGCGAACGTCAACCTGATTCCGTATAATCCCGTAGATGAGCATAGCCAATATCAGCGGAGCAGTCGGGAGTCGGTGCGTGCCTTCTTCGATACGCTGAAGAAGCAGGGTGTCAGTGTCAGCACCCGGCTGGAGCAGGGTGTCGATATCGATGCGGCCTGCGGACAGCTGCGCAGCAAGCAGATTAAGAAGACCAAAGGCAAAGCCGCAGATACTGTGTTACAATAATCTGGCAGTGAATTGAGAAATGAGGAATGCAACTTGTTGACATTTACAAGCTACACCGTGGAGAACGTAAGAGATCCATTTAATATCCTAAGCGGCAAGCGATATGAGTTCGTCGTGAATATTGATGTGCCGGAGGATGATGAGCTGTACGTGGAGAACGGCGTGTCCGCCCGCGTGATTGTCAAAGTGGAAGAAGAGCAGACAAGCATTGTCAGCTACGATCTGCTGGAGACCTCGTCAGGCCAGCTGCTCGATTTCGATATGGAAGAAGATGAGGAAGCCGCGCTGCTTCAGTTCTGTTCGGAGCATGTACCTGCATAGGACAAGGCGGAAGTGGTCAAAGAAAAAGGAACTGCTTATTTCAGCAGTTCCTTTTTTTGTGCAAATCTACAAATGGATTCGCGTTCAAGCCCCAGCTTCACTAACCCAGGCAGCCTTCCACATAATAATGAATCTGCTTGTTCCACCACGGCCAGTCATGGCTGACATCATGGCCCCAGTAGTCGATCCGGGCCGGAATGCTCTTCTGCCCCAGCACCTCCTGAAGCAGCCGGGTCTCATGTAGCATCTCATCCTCATACGCCCCTTGACCGACACAGAGGATGATATTGCTGTTGCGGTACTGGTTCAGATAATGCTCATCCGTCAGCCCCGGCAGGTAGTGCAGCGGTGAATTTAGATAGACGTTCCCGCTCATATAGTCGCCGAAGAAGTAGTAGGTGGAGTAGACGCCGCTCAGGGCGATCAAGGTATCGAAATAGTGCGGATAACGGAAAAAGAAGCTGGCGCTGTAATAAGCGCCCATCGAGCAGCCTGAGATCAGAATGCGCTGGTCGGTCCCGCCGTTGCTGTGTTTGCTCTCATGGAGGATGCCGGGAATCAGCTCATGCGCAATATATTTGTCATATTGTTCATGACGGTGTATCCGGTCCTCATTGTTCCAGTGGGTGGAGAAGAAGGTCTCTTCATCCAGACTGTCGCAGGCCCAGATCTGCAGCTTGCCCGCCTCAATGAAGGACGAGAGCGTATCGATCATGCCCGAATCCTCATATTGATAAAAGCGTCCAAGCGAGGTGGGGAAGACGAGCATCGGTTTGCCGGCGTGGCCGTATATTTTATACTCCATGTCTCTGCCCAGGTTGTGGCTGTACTCCTTATGGTAGCTTATCCTCATCCGTTAACACATCCTATCCCTCTTCTTGTTGAATATAGCCTCTAATGTCTCTGACCTCCGAAAGCTCGGGTGAACGGAACTGATAAGCGCGGTTGCCCATTGCTCTGCTGAAGACCTCTTCAATCTCGTCATAATTGACAATCTTTCCGCCGAATGCACGGTAGATGTCCTCATGGCTGTGAGCGTAATGCTTATGATTCTTGCGGCTGGCATAGCCGGTATAATATTTGCCTTCGTATGGACCGCCGACCTCATTATGCACAACCATGCTGGCCCATTCCTTATACACATTGACATCATAGGCGAAGTTAATCGCATCAGTCATCCAGGCGCCGGGCGGGCGCATATTCACTTCCAGGGCAATGATCCGGCCATCCTTGTGCGATTTGAACAGCTCGATATGGAAGAACCGTTCCCGGATGTCAAAAGCCTGCAAAATGCTCCGCCCCGCCTCCTCGACCTCCGGACTGATCTCCCGCAGACAGAAGTAGTAGAGGTGATTGTCCGTATTGACGACATCCATCACACTGTTCTCGAACAGGTGGCTGACCGCGAAGCGTACATTCCCGTCCCTGTCCACCAGCCCGTCATAGGTGAGGATGACCCCGTCTATGAATTCTTCAATAATGAAGGCTACATCCTCCGGCTTCGTGTCAAAAAAGTGCTGGAGCTCCTCTTCGTTATTGATCTTATACGTGTTACTGGCCCCGGAGCCAAGATCGGGCTTCACCACCAGCGGGAAGCCGGCACTCTGGATGAAGCTCTCGACGCTCTCACGCGTTGTACCGGTGGAGAACTGGACGGTGCTTACCCCGCTTTTGCGGAAAAATTCCTTCATCTTGGACTTCTGCTTCAGGTTATGGACGAAATCCGACTTGGTGCCGTAGATGTTGAAGTCCGTTCGGATCGCGGCATCCTGCTCCAGCCAGTATTCATTCAGCGACTCGAAGCGGTCAATCTTGCCGTATTTATGGGTGAAATAGCCGACAGCCCGCAGAATCTCCTCATAGCTCTCCAGATTGTTTACCTTATAGTATTCGGTCAGTGCCGATTTCAGCTTGTCCTCCAACTGGTCATAGGCTGCATCGCCAATCCCAAGCACCGTGGCCCCCTGCTCCCGCAGGTGCGTACAGAATTCAGCGCTGTTCTTGGGGAAATGCGGGGAAAAGAAAATAAAGTTCATGCAGACCGGCCCCTTTGACTAAAATATAATTCCGAGTTATTTTGTATGATTAATTCAATCTACCAGCTTCGCCAGCATCCGTCAATCCTCTTGGTGCTATTTTTGCTGCAGGGTACGGTTGAGCCGGGCGAGCAGTCCGCTGAAGAGTTCGCAGTCCTCCGTGGACCAGTCCCCGAAGATCTCCCCGTAGCGCGCAAGCCGGATGTCCCGGGCCTCGGCGAAGGTCTGTGCACCAAGCGCAGTAAGCTGAAAATAGCTGGAGCGCCCATCCTGCGGATCAGGCACCCGTTCCACATAGTTCTTCGCCTCCAGGACACTTGTCTGCCTACTGATGGTAGAGGTGTCGAGGCCGAATTGTTCGGCAAGCGCCTTAACGCCTACCTTGTCGTGTATCGACAGATGGTGGAGCAGGGTATACGAGGAGCGGTCCAGCCCGCCGTGCTTCTTATCCAGCGAGCCGTGGCGGATCAGCGTAATCAGCTCCTGGTTCAGAGCTTCGAGGTGCTTATCCTTCTGTTCATCAGCCATAGTTAGATTCCGTCCTTTACCGGTTACTTTGTCATATGTCTCCCTAGTATAAGTGATAATACCGGCCTTATGCTAAGTCACCGGATATTGCCGCCTTGTTATGAAAGAATCATGAAATAAGTCACATTGACTTTCAAACATATAGTTGTATAATACACATATATTAAATTAATTGTATCATACACCTATATTGGGGTGAACCGCAAAATAGAGGAGAGAGCGCCCTTGAGCAGTCCGGCGGCAAAACATTCATCATTCTGGCTGATTATTCTGGCCATTTTTTTCGGCAATTTCATGGCTATTCTCAGTACAACCACCATTAACGTAGCGTTCCCGGTCTTCCTGAAGGACTTCCACGTCGGGATCAGCACCGTACAGTGGATGATTACCGGCTATCTGCTGGCTACCGGCGTCATTGCACCTGTGGTGGGTTATTTCGGGGATAAATGGAGCTATAAGGTTCTCTACGTATTCGCCCTGTCGGGCTTCACCTTGTTCTCGGCACTGTGTACGGTGGCCTGGAATATTCATTCACTGATTACCTTCCGCATTATCCAGGGAATATTCGGCGGCCTGATCATCCCTACCACCATGACGATGATTTATCAGTTTATCGACAAAGAAAAGCAGGCCTTCGCGATGAGCCTCTGGAGCCTGTCCTCGATGCTGGCGCCTGCCTTCGGCCCGACACTTGGCGGCTGGCTGACCGGATACTTCGGCTGGAAATCGCTGTTCGTGATCAATCTGCCGATTGGCCTGATTGCCATTGGTGTAGCTCTGAAGTGCCTGCCGTTCCAGCGGCAGAACACCGGGAGCAGAAGCTTTGATCTGCCGGGCTTCGTCACAGTCATTCTGAGCAGTGCCTTCATTATTCTGGCTTTCAATAAAGGGGGCGCCTGGGGCTGGACGTCATGGAATACCCTGACCTTGCTGCTGGTTGGGGCGGCGGCCTTAACGTATTTCATCCGCAGGGAGCTGTCGATCCAGGAGCCGCTGCTGAATCTGAAGGTATTCCGGCAGAGCCGGTTCACCTACAGCCTGATCATCAACTGTATTATTACCGTTGCGTTATACTCGGGGACCTTCCTGATCCCGGTCTTCCTGCAGGATATCCAGCAGTCTACCCCGCTGAAGACCGCGCTGGTGCTATTGCCGGGCTCCATCGTGATGGCTGTACTGTCACCGGTGGTCGGCAAGCTGTACTCCCGGATTGGACCGTTCTGGCTGATCCTGGGCGGTATTCTGCTGCTGAGCGCCTCAACCTGGGAGCTTGCCCACATCACGCTGGCCGTGACCCATACCCGTGTCGCGGTGCTTATGGCATTGCGCAATGTCGGCATTACGCTGGCCTTCATGCCGGTGACCAATGCCGGAATGTCGGCGGTGCCAAGGGCCATCACCGGCCACGCCTCCTCCGTGACCAACTGGGTCCGCCAGGCTACAGGTGCCTTGTCCATTGCCGTATTCAGCTCGCTGCTCGCTTCTAGATCGCTGGCCCACCAGCAGGAGCTGGCGGATGGGCCAGCCCGGGCAGCCGGTTCTCTGTTGAAGGCGCAGGGGATGACGATGGGCGTGCAGGATATTTTCCTGATCGCTACGGCAGTGGGGCTGCTGGCTATTCCGCTGACCTTTCTCCTGAGAAGCGGCAGAGGCAAGCCTGCAGCGGCCCCTGCTCCGCAGGCAGAGGCTTGAAGCCGGGACTCTGCCGTAAATACTCCTTAATAATGCGTTATAGCGCTTTCTCTTCGCATGTTGGGCGATTATGAGTTAGAATACTATAAAGTGAGCAAATAATAGGAGTTGTATACATGTCTAATAATGACGAAGTATTTTTGACCAAAGAAGGCTTGGCCAAGCTGGAGGAAGAGCTGAGGGAACTGAAGGGAGCAGGGCGCAAGGAGCTTGCAGCCCGGCTTAAGCTGGCGATCAGCTACGGCGATCTGAAGGAGAACAGCGAATACCACTCCGCCAAGGAGGATCAATCCTTCATGGAGACCCGCATTATGATTCTCGAGAAGATGCTGATTAAGGCGCAGATCGTGGATGCCAGCAATATGGATCTGAGTACAGTCAGCGTAGGCTGCATCGTTATCCTCAACGATGTGGAGTACTCGGAGAAGATTGAATATAGAGTGGTTGGCCCGGCGGAAGCCGATGTGCTGGACAACAAGATCTCCTACGAGAGCCCGCTCGGCAAAGAGCTGATCGGCAAAAAGGTAGGCGATATCATCAGCGTCAATGCCCCGATGGGGATCATCAAATACGAGCTGCTTGAGATCAAAATGCTGTAAAAGGAAGACCTAACCGGAATCCCGTGGCCCTTAATTTAAGGGTGCGGGATTTTTTTTTATGTTTTGGGGCCCCCGCAAAGTACCTGAGTCATCATCTAAGCTAAAGCCCCGCTTTGTGGGGTTATTTTGTCTGCACGGGGCGGGGGTCATAGGCAATTGCTATCAAGGATATTGCTTCCTTGTCTTAGACGCTCTCTGCCGGGAGGGTTATAGTAGAAAATAACTACTACATAGAGGAGTCCTGGCTTGTGATTCAGACTGTACTCACGACACTTGTTGAGGTCATCGTACCGCTGTCCATTCCGGTGGCCGCCGGTGCGCTGCTTGGACGGTATAAGCAGCTCGATACGAAGCCTCTGCTGACGCTGTACCTGTATTTTCTCAGTCCGGCTATTATTCTGGACACGCTGGCTACGGCGGATATCTCCTTCGATGATGTCTATAAGACACTGGCGTTCTCGCTCATGAACCTGTTTCTGCTGTGGGGTGTGGCGACCCTAATCGGTAAAATGCTGAAGCTGGCTCCGCCGGAGGCCGCCGGTCTTACGCTCATCTCCACCTTCACGAACAGCGTCAATTACGGCCTGCCGCTGGTGCTGCTGGCCTTCGGCCAGCTGGGCCTGGACAAGGCATCGGTCTATGTCATCGCCCAGATGGTGATCGTGAATACGATCGGCGTGTATTTTGCCGCCCGGTCACAGTTCTCCGTGCGCAGCGCGTTGAAGTCCGTCTTCTCGCTGCCGGCCATCTACGCCGCCATCCTGGCGCTGCTGCTGCGGGCGCTTGGCCTTCATATGCCGCATGAGCTGGCCTCAGGCGTTGCGATGGCTGCCGGAGCATATTCGCCGGTAGTACTGGCGATCCTCGGCGCGCAGATGGTCAAGGTCCAGGCAGCACATACGGAGCGCAATGTGCAGCTGGCCTTCTGGACGGGGCTGACCGTCCGGCTGGTGCTGGCTCCGCTTCTGGCTGCGCTGGTGCTGCTCGCCCTGAACATCACAGGCACCCTGTTCTCGGTGCTGCTGATTCTGGCTTCCATGCCGGTGGCTGTCAATTCCGTCGTCCTGGCCGAACGCTTCGGCAGCTCGCCTGCGCTGGTCTCACGCTGTATCGTCTGGACGACGCTGGCCTCCTTCCTGGTCCTGCCGGTGCTGATTGCGGCGGTGGGGGGATAGGGTTCGCGGGCTGAATGTATGCGAAAAACTGAATAGAGGGGCAATAGTGCCCCCCTGGAAGTAATTATTAAGACACAGGCACTTCACTCATCAGTGCATGTACATTTTGATCGGGGTCCTGAAAGAACGTCATCCAGGTTGCGGTTTGACCCATCTCAGCCACTTTATGCGGCTTGTCCAGGAAATGCACATTCCGCCCGACTAACGTTTCGTACGATGCGTGTATATTGTCAACTTGGAAATAGAACACCGAGCTGGGATGATCGAACCGCGGGTCTTCAGCAATACTCAAGACCATCTGAAGTCCGTTACACTCCAGGAAAGTCATGTTTGGGATCTGAAATAACAGGTTTAGGCCTAGGGTATCTTGATAGAACCGGGTGGCAGCTTCCATGTCATGTACCCGAATGGATATTTGCCCAATGCCTTTGATTTGAAATTCTGAATTCATGTGAATATCGCTCCCTTGTTATATTGTATGTTCCACGCAGTAAATGTAACATGTGCGGATGAAGCGTTACTTTTCCAAAATCACTTTTTTCTAAACATCCGGGGTGAGTATCCCATTCTTTGTTTAAAAACCTTATTGAAGGAAGAGACATTGTCGAAGCCAACACTTAGGCTAATCTCGGTTACACTGCTTTCCGTTTGAGCAAGGAGACGCTGTGCTTCAAGTATCCTTTTTTCGAGGATGAACTGGTGTGGCGTTCTTTTGAAAAAGTGGCGGAAGTTGCGGATCAGATGGTTTTTAGAAAGACAAGCGACTCTTGAAACTTCTTCAAGGGACACGTTTTGGTTGTAATAAGCATGTAAGTACTCGTATGCTAGTGTCAACCGCCGAAAGAGTTCTTCTCTAGTGGCTGGCCGCATACCTGGCAATGTATTAATTTCTTGAGAAATCTTCTGGTGGACGTTAAGCATTGCTTGAATTAGACTTTGATATTGTTCATCGACCCAGAGATTCTCGCTACCGAGTGCAGGTAAGGAATTCTTGAAGTTCTCGAGAAGTGGAGTTATCAGATGACTATTGCGGTATGACTTGGTGTGAAATTGCAACGGGTGCGTTGTTTCTGAAAATGGATCGTCTAAGGACTTCTCTATTCCTAAATGAACGGCTCTATGAACCTCTTCAGCAAAGCCAGTCTTGAAAAATACACAAAAAGAGTCGACTTCGGTTTCTGACTCAATGGCTATAGCGTACTGCTCCCCTTCATTTAACAGGAGGTAGCCCTCTCGCTCAACAGCATAATGGCCGAGTTTTGTTTTGTAATAGGCTCGGCCATTCCGAAATGTCTTTAAGGAAAGGGGGCCAGTGCCTTCCCAATGATGAGTTGTACTTCGCGCTTGCAGAACGAAGTTCCGCTGGAACAAAGGGAATCTGGAGGTTCCCATCTATAGAGTTCATCCCCTTCCACAGTTGGTCCATTCCATTCTACAATAGTCCACAGCAATAACAAAGAAGCTCCCTCTTCATGATCTGAAGGGGGAGCTTCTTGTATGCAGTGAGACGGGTTCATGCAGAACGACGGGGGAGCCTCAGTCCGGCTGGCCTTCAGCGACCTGGATGGTGAAGATGAAGGTAGCTCCGCCCACTAGACCCGGCTTGGCATAGATCGTTCCGCCCATGAGGTCGACCAGCATTTTGCAGATGGACAGCCCGAGTCCGGTTCCGCCGAACTTGCGGTTGATGGTGGCTCCGATCTGGGTGAACGGCTGGAACAGATAGTTCATCTTATCCGCTGGAATGCCAATGCCGGTATCTTCAATAATGAATTCCAGCTCCAGCAGCTTATCCATAGCCTGCCGGAGATGGACATGCACTTTGACGCCGCCGGTGATCGTGAACTTGATGGCATTGCCGATCAGGTTATTCAGTACCTGGCGCAGACGGTTGGGGTCACCGATAAGCAGGGCAGGAATGTCAGAATCAATAGAGGTCTCCAGGGTCAGGTTGCGTTCTTTCGCCAGAGCCCTGAACAGATCGACCGTTTCTTTGATGCAGGAGTGAAGATTGAAGAGCTCGTAATCCAGCTCCATTTTACCGGATTCGATCTTGGTGAAGTCCAGGATGTGCGTAATGACAGAGACAAGCGCGTGACCGCTGGTATGAATGATTTCGGCCATCTCCTGGTCGTCAGCAGACAGCTCGGAGGAACGAAGCACATCCGACATGGCAATAATCCCGTTCAGCGGGGTGCGGATCTCATGGCTCATCATGGCAAGGAAACCGCTCTTGATCCGCAACGCCAACTCGGCCGTCTCCTTCAGCTCGGTCAGGATGCCGTTGGCCTTCTCCAGCTCCTGCGTTTTGAGCTGCAGCTCCTTGCGGGTCTGGTAGAGACGGACGAAGCCGTCAATCTTGCTTTTTAACACGGTCGGATGGAACGGCTTGGTCAGATAGTCAATGGCCCCGGCCGAGTAAGCCAGCATATAGTTCTCCAGCTCCGAGGTCAGCGAGGTTAAGAAAATAATAGGGATATCCCGTGACTTCTGACGCATCTTAATCCTTTTCGCCGTTTCAAATCCGTTCATGCCAGGCATGAGCACATCCATAATGATCAGGGCGAATTCCTGCTCCAGCAGACATTTCAGAGCATCCAGGCCCGAGAGGGCTTGAACCAGCCGGTAGGGTGAATCGGCCAGCAATGCCTGAATGGACAGGAACTCGTCTGCCCGGTCATCTACAACCAAAATATTAATCGGATACTCCATGCTGCCTCCTATTGAATCAACCATAATTTCAGCACTCTCACCAGCTGTGTGGTATTAATCGGTTTGGATATATAATCGCTCGCCCCAGCTTCGAGGCATTTGACCCGGTCTTCCTCCAAGGCGCGGGCGGTCAGCGCAATAATGACGATCTGATCATAGTCTGGGTTTAGCCGGATATGCTTCATCGTCTCGTAACCATCCATCTCCGGCATCATAATATCCATGAATATCAGCTCTACGCCCGGGTGGGTCTCCAGATGCTCCAGGGCTTCTCTGCCATTCTGGGCAAAGCTGATCTCCATATTATAACCTTCCAGCACACTGGATAACGCAAAAATATTACGCATATCATCATCCACAAGCAGAATGCTTTTCCCGGCAAAAGCGGACTCCGGATTATGCAGGTTCTCGATCAGTCGCTGCTTATCCAAAGGCAGGTCTGCATGCTTGCGGTGGAGGTAGAGGGCCGTATCGTCATAGAGACGTTCCATTGAACGCACGTTCTTGATCACAATACTCTCGGCGTAGTGCTTAAGGCGCTGCTCATCTGTCTTGCTGAGATCCTTGCCTGTATAAATAATCACCGGCAGGGTCTGCAGCTTGCGGTTGGTCTTGACCTGCTCCAGCAGGTCGAAGCCGGAAATATCCGAGAGACCCAGGTCCAGCACCATACAGTCAAAATGATGGCTGGCCAGATGCTCCATCGCTTCTCTTCCGGTGCCCACAGCAATAATGTTCACATCGGGATGGGCGATGAATTCGACAAGACTGCCGCGCAGAACCTTGTTGTCTTCGACAATCAGCAGACTCTTCACCGGACGGCGGATATAAGTCTCAATCTGGAGAAAGGCTGCTTCCAGCTCTGCATAATCATTCGGCTTCTTCCAGAAGGATAAAGCCCCCATCGACAGGCTCTGCTGGTTCTCCTCGGCTGTTGAAATCACATGCACAGGGATATGCCGCAGCTCCGGCCGGCTCTTCAGGCGGCTGATAATGGACCAGCCGTCCAGAACGGGAAGATGCAGATCCAGCAGGATTGCATCAGGCTTGTAGGCATGGGCCAGGGCAAGCCCCTGATCGCCCTGGAAGGCGACGATAGCCTTGAAGCCCCGGCTGCGCGCCAGCTCCAGCAGCCGGGCGGCGAATTCGGCGTCCTCCTCGATAATCAGCAGGGTAATATCCCCGCTTAGCAAATTGCTGCGGTCATCATCCATTTCCGCATATTGCAGCAGCTTCGGATTGGAGATAGAAATGTCGGGCACGAAGGACTCGCGGAAGGCCGGATTCTCGCGGCGGATAGGCTCGGAAGCCGGAATCTCCGGAGAGGCTGCTGCTGAATAGGCTGCGGCAGCAAGGGTCTGGGCATCCTCACCCGGTTCTACAGCGGGAATAATGAGGGAGAAGGTGCTGCCCTTGCCCTCCACGGAATCCACCTCAATTCTTCCGCCGAGGAGGGTGGCCAGCTCCCGGCAGATCGTGAGGCCGAGACCGGTGCCGCCGTATTTGCGGCTGGTGGTGCCGTCTGCCTGCTGGAACGCCTCGAAGATACTCTCCAGCTTGGAGGCGGCAATGCCGATACCGGTATCACTGACGGCGAAGATAACCTCTTCGCCGCTGGTGCGGATCGACAGGGAGACGGAGCCTTGCTCCGGTGTGAATTTGATGGCGTTGGATAACAGATTATTCAAGACCTGCTGCAATCTGTGACCGTCGGTCATCAGATAATCCGGCAGCCGGTTGTCGGAATGGACATCGAACCGCAGGTTCTTCTTCTTGGCCTGCTGTTCGAAGTGGCGGAAGACATGATTGCTGAGATCCTGTGGGGAGACCGGCTCGATGACAGGGGTCATTTTGCCGACCTCCAGCTTCGCCAGATCGAGAATCTCATCGATCAGCTGCAGGAGATCCTTGCCTGCCGAGAAGATCGTATGAACGTATTCCAGCTGCTTCGCTTCCAGATTGCCGTCCTTGTTCTCGGCAAGAATCTGCGAGAGGATCAGCAGGCTGTTCAGCGGGGTGCGGAGCTCATGGGAGACATTGGCCAGGAATTCCGATTTGTACTGCGCGGCCATGAAGATCTCCTGCGCCTGTGCCTGGATCTCCTCCTTCTGCTTCTCAGTAAGCTCGACTTGAAGCAGCAGCTGATCATGGGAGGCAGCCAGCTCCTCCTTCTGGATCAGCAGTTCATCGGCCTGGGTTTGCAATGTATCGGTCTGGGCCTGAAGCTGCTCCTTCTGCTCCAGCAATTCACTCGTCTGTGCCTGGAGCTCCCCGGCCTGATCTGCGATCTCGGACTTTTGCATTTCGGTGATTTGAAGCTGCTTCTGCATATCGCGGTTTGCCGCAGAGATCTCGTCGGCCTGTGCCTTGATCTCCATGGTTTGCCGGCGGGAAATCTCCATCTGATTCTGCAATTCCAGGTTGGAGGCATGCAGCTCTTCCGTCTGCTGCCGCAGTTCCTCCGTCTGGGCTTCAATCTCGTCCTTCTGGGCCTCTGTGAGCTTCATTTGTGTCTGAAGCTGTTCATTGGAGGTCAGGAGGCTCTCGGACTGCGCCTCCAGTTCAGTCTTCTGGTCCTGTAACTGGTCGGTCTGCAGGCGCAGCTCCTCTGTCTGGGCCATCAGCTCTTCGGTCTGAGCTTCCAGCTCCTGGGTCTGGGCGGTCAGTTCTTCCGTCTGGGCTTCCAGTTCTTCCTTCTGCAGCTGAGTCTCACTCAGCAGATCTTCGATCCGGGCGACATCCGCCAGTGTATTAATCAGCACGCCCATATTCTGTCCGGTGCGTTCAATCAGCTGCATCTCCTTGGAGCTGAACGGGCGTAGTGCCGCCAGCTCCATGACAGCAACAATTTCCTGCTCATGCTTAATAGGAACTATAATCAGTGAGGCAGGCGCAGCCTCCCCCAGACCGGAACGGACCTTGATATAATGCTCTGGAAGATCCTGCAGAACAATCATCTGCCCATCGAGTGCGCATTGTCCGACCAGGCCGCTGCCCAGCGGTATGGATTCCTGTTGCCCTGCGGCATCATCGAAGGCATAGCCGGCTGCGAAGTTCAGCTGGCCCCCCTGCTTAAGATAGATAGCCCCGTAGCTTCCGCCTACAGCGGTAGCCAGCCTGCCGATGAACACACGCGAGGCCGTCTTCAGCTGGACAGAGCCTTGAAGCAGCAGCGCCATCTCAGACACCTGCGTATTAATCCAGGCCTGTTCTTCGGCTCTAAGCCGCAGTTCGCGCTCATCGGCGGTTCTATGGTGAAGGTCAGCCGCCAGCCCGAAAAAGGAAGCGGCCAGCTGCCCGAATTCATCCGTCCGCACAGTAGCCGCCGCCGCAGGGTTAAGACGGTCTGCGGCGATATCCTGCGAGATCTCCTTGATCCGCTTCAGGCCGCGGTCTACATTCCGTCCGATACTGTAAAGAAGTCCAATACTGACCAGAATGCCGCCCGCGCCTAATCCTGCTGCAAGCAGGCGCGAGCCGCCCTCCATAAAGAGGAAAGATATAGTAATCATACTGCCTAACAGCAGTATAGTAGCTGAAGTTGCTAACCAAACCTGTTGTTTTATTCTCATTGTTCGCCGCCTTTGTTCAGTTAGAATGTTTAGCTATATAATTATAGCTTTTATGGAGCTTCAGTGATATAGAAGACATGAAGAAAACACCTTAAACCTAAAATTTACAAGGCTTCCTGGAGGCGGACCCGCTTTTGCAGGAGGTTTCATGAAAACTTTGAAATCACCGCAATTTACTTAAAATTTTGCTTGTAAGCAGCGGGTAGAGCGTGTAAGATAACAGACATGCTTCATATTAGATTTCTTATAACAGATTTCATATAACTCATATAATCTTGGGAATATGGCCCATAAGTTTCTACCGGATAACCACTGTAATTATCCGACTATGAGTGAAATAGCGCATCTAGGGTTCCGTTTCTTGTGCTGCGGCACGGGAAAGACTGGTCCAAGCGATGCGGACACGTATATGTGTTACACCACCAAGGGACAAAAACCCAGAAGGACAGATTCACTTGAGAGAAACACTCAGGGAATCTGTCCTTTTTATTTTATCTGTCTTTTTTATTTCTAAGGAGGAAGATCCGCTGTAATGAAAGTATTGGAAGAACGCATTAGACAAGAGGGCTTAATTCTATCGGAGACTGTACTGAAAGTGGACTCATTTCTGAACCATCAGGTAGACACGGCGCTTGCGCTGGAGATCGGGAAGGAATTTGCAGCGGTCTTCGGGGACCGGCAGATCACCAAGGTGCTGACTGTGGAGGCCAGCGGCATCCAGTTCGCCATGGCGGCGGGAATTGCGCTGGGCGTGCCGTTCATCTATGCCAAGAAGAAGAAGGCAGTCACCTTGTCCGAAGCGGTATATTCGGCACCGGTTCACTCCTTCACCCGTCAAGAGGACTACCAGATCAGCATCTCACAGAAATATCTGGGGCCGGACGATACCGTATTGATCGTTGACGATTTCCTGGCCACCGGCGCGGCGCTTGTAGGGCTATGCGATATCGTAGCAGAGTCCGGGGCGCAGCTGGCCGGGGTCGGCTGTGTCATTGAGAAGAGCTTCCAGGAGGGACGCGGTCTGCTGGAGCAGCGCGGAGTTCCGGTGTATTCCCTGGCACGGATTGCTTCCATGTCGCCGGGTGAGATTCATTTCATAGATAATGAAGGATTAATCAAGGAGCGTGCAGGATGTTAAGCAAACAGAAGATACTAGCCCTAGGGCTTCAGCATGTACTGGCGATGTATGCCGGAGCGGTCATTGTACCGCTGGTTGTCGGGGGAGCACTCAATTTGAACGGTACGCAGATGGCGTATCTGATAGCAGCGGATCTGTTCACCTGCGGGCTGGCGACCCTGCTGCAGATTATGGGCAGCAAATATTTCGGGAGCGGGCTGCCGGTGGTGCTCGGCTGTACCTTCACGGCGGTTAGCCCGATTATCGCCATCGCTTCAGGCTCTAATCTGGCGACAGCTTACGGCGCGATCATTATCTCCGGGTTGTTCGTGGTGCTGGCAGCCCCGGTGTACGGGAAGCTGCTGAAGTTCTTCCCGACTGTGGTCACCGGCTCGGTAGTCACAATTATCGGGCTGTCGCTGATTCCTGTTGCGATGAATAATGTGGCCGGCGGCCAGGGCAGCGCCGACTTCGGGCAGCCCCGCAATCTGCTGCTGGCTCTGATTACTCTGCTCGTTATTCTGGCCGTGAACCGGCTGACTACAGGGTTCCTGCGCTCCGTATCGGTGCTGGTAGGACTTGTAGTGGGTACTGTAATCGGCTATGCCATGGGCATCGTGCATTTCTCTACCGTGACTACAGCCTCCTGGGTCAGCGTGGCACAGCCGTTCTACTTCGGCTGGCCGCAGTTCAGCATCACCGCAATCTTCACAATGATTATCGTGAATATCGTGTCTATGGTCGAATCGACCGGGGTCTACTTTGCCGTTGGTAAGGCGACGGACCAGCAGGTGGAGCAGAAGCAGATCGTGAACGGCCTGCGCTCCGAGGGACTGGCCATCATGCTTGGCGGCCTGTTCAACGCCTTCCCGTATACCGCATTCTCCCAGAATGTCGGCTTGCTGTCGCTGACGCGGGTGAAGACGCGGAATGTTATTTTTGCAGCAGGCGGAATTATGATTGTACTTGGTCTGCTGCCGAAGCTGGCGGCACTGACTACAGTGGTGCCGAATGCGGTGCTGGGCGGGGCGATGATTGTCATGTTCGGCTCGGTCGCCGCTTCCGGTATGTCGATTCTATCCGATGTGGATCTGCGCAAGG
The DNA here is from genome assembly GCF_038002805.1 of Paenibacillus sp. FSL H3-0333. Lineage (NCBI taxonomy): Bacteria > Bacillati > Bacillota > Bacilli > Caryophanales > Paenibacillaceae > Paenibacillus > Paenibacillus sp. FSL H3-0333. The sequence continues at coordinate 888,538 of NZ_JBBODG010000001.1, forward strand.
ACGGCAATTTGCTGATCGCTGCCTGCAGCATCGCGGTGGGCCTCGGCTCTGCAGTGCTTCCGTCCATGTTCGACCAGCTGCCGGAATTCGCTCGGATGCTGCTGCAGAACGGAATCGTATCCGGGTCGCTGACAGCGATCATTCTGAATATCTTCTTGTCGAAGACCCAGGAGAGTGCGGTTCCTGCCGCAGCCGCTCCGGAAACAAAGTAAAATATTCCATCCACGTAGCTCTAATAAGATGAACAGCCGATTCCGAAATAAATGGAACTCGGCTTTTTTTTGCTTCAGATGAACGGAGCCTGTTGTATAATTTATACAATGACAACTAGAAGGGACTGGCAGAGGACATGAGAAAGTATTGGCTGAGCATTCTCGGCAGTCTGGTGCTGGTGTTGATCGTTCCGCTGCTCTCGGTCCTCCAGACCCATCAGATTAAGGGAGACAGGCCGCAGGCGGTGCAGGGTGTGATTGACCTTCGCTCCTGGGACGCCCGCCACGACGGGATTATGAAGCTGGATGGAGAGTGGGAGCTGTACCGGGGTGTGCTGCTGTCGCCTGAGGATTTCCATCCGGTGAACGCTGGTAAGGAGGTTCCCGCCGCCTCTACGATGATTCAGGTCCCGGGGAAGTGGAACGACGATATCTCTGAACAGGGCGGGCGCAGAGCCAAAGGCTATGCTACATACCGCCTCCAGGCGAAGATTACCCCAGGAGAAGCCATGGTCTACGGCCTGCGCACCAGCAACATCCGCAGTGCCGGCAAGGTCTATCTGAACGGGCAGGAGATTGGAAGCAGCGGAACCCCGGCAGCCTCGGCCTCTGAGGGCAGACAGAATAACATGCCTTTTATGGGATTCGCCTCGGTAACCGGGGATACCATGGAGATTATTGTGCAGGTAGCTAACTACAGCTACTCCTCAGGCGGGATCGTTCAGCCGATTGTGATCGGTAATCAGGCTGCTATTTTGAAGCACAGGGAATTTGCCCTGTTTGTAGACGGGGCTGCACTGATCGGATTCTTCGTGCTAGCCCTCTTCCTGCTGATGTTCTCCAAGGTAAGGGAGAGCCGGGGGGTCACATTGTATCTGGGCTTGTTCTGCATAGCGGCCTTTGTCTACATTTTTACGCATGGCGAAAAGCTTATCCTGGCGGCGCTGCCCGGCTTCCCTTACGAGATTATACTCAAGCTGCAGCTTGCGTCCTCTACACTGGTCTATTATTATCTGCTGCACTATGTCGCCAATTCAGTGAACTACCCGATGTCCATTGGGATGATTAAGGCCTCCAGGCTGGTTACGGCATTCCTGCTGCTGATTGCTGCCTTCGTCCCGGCCTATCTGTTCAGCTATCTGGAGGTTCTGCTGCTGACCTGGGGCTCCGTAAGCCTGGGCTTCGTGCTCTACTCCATGGTCCAGGGCACCAGGCGAAATCCGAAGAATATGTTCCTGATGATGGTCAGTATCGAGAGCCTGAGCGTGGTCATTATCTATTATCTGGTCAGCTTCATGGGCATGACCTTCAGCTATTTCATCATCTCCTACGAGATACTCCTGTTCGGGTTCGTGCAGGCGATTCTTATGACCCGGCAATACGCAGCTTCCTTCCGCGAAGTGGAACAGCTCTCACGCCGCCTTTTGTCGCTTGACGGCTTGAAGGATGACTTCATCTCCGATACCTCGCAGGAGCTGCGGAGGCCGCTGCAGGGGATTGTCAACATGGCCAAGGTGCTGGCTCAGGGGACGGCTGGCTCCATCAGCGCTGCCCAGCAGGATCAGCTGCTCACGATTGTCTCCACGGGCAAGCGGCTTACAGCCCTGATCCATGATATGTCGGACTTCGCGAAGCTGAATCACGGCTCGCTCTTCCTGCGCCGGCAGGCCGTCGATCTCCGCATGGCAGCTTCCTCCATTATGGCGGTCACCCGTCAGGTCTACGGCAACAGCCAGCTGGAATTCCGGCTGAGTCTGCCGGAGCAGCTTCCGCTGCTGGAGACGGATGAGCAGCGGTTCGCTCAGATTCTGCATAATTTACTCGCGAGTGCAGTGAATTATACGCCCAGAGGCGTGATAACGCTGTCTGCTGAGGTTAAAGAAGAGTATGTTGCCATCATCATAACAGACACTGGCCAGGGTATCGCGCCTGAGCGTCTGCGTACGATCTTCGATGCCAATGATCCAAGCGGTCCTGCTGCCAGTAAGGTCTACCGTGAGAACGGGCTTGGGCTCAGCATTACCCAGAGGCTGGTAGAACTGACGGGCGGGGAGATTGAGGTACATTCCGAACTGGGGCAAGGCTCCGTCTTCTGCTTCACCCAGCCGATCCTGCAGAGGAGTCATGCACTGCTGGAGGAGGAATTCGGAGAGCTTCACGGCTGGGAGACGGCGCCTCCGTACCCGCTTCCCGGAGAAGAACCTGTGCAGCTGCCGTCTGAAGACTGCTGCTCCATTCTGGTAGTGGATAATGATCCCGTTAACCTCCGCGTGCTGGTAGGCGTATTGCAGCTGGATAACCATTCTGTGATTACTGCCAGCAGCGGCGCTGAGGCGATCCAGATCATCAAGCAGCATCCTGAGCTTGATCTGGTGATTGCCGACTGGGTAATGCCGGAAATGCCTGGGCTTCTATTATGCAAGGCCATCCGTGAACGGTTCACCTTGTCCGAGCTGCCGATTCTGGTGCTGATGGCGAGCAGCCGTCCTGATGATATCCTCGCAGCCTTCGAGGCCGGAGCGAATGATTATCTGAGCAAGCCGGTGGAAGTGCGCGAATTCAAGGCGCGGATGCAGACCCTGCTGGATATGCGCAAGTCGATCCGGGTATCCGTCCAGTCGGAGATTGCCTTCCTGCAGGCGCAGATTAAGCCGCATTTCTTATATAATGCGCTGAATGCCATTATCTCGGTCTGTCCGGAGGACCCGGACAAGGCCACGGAGCTACTGCTGGACCTCAGCCAATACCTGCGGAGCAGCTTCGACTTCCAGAACCGGGGACAGACGGTTTCTATGGAGAAGGAGCTGGGACTCGTCAAATCCTATCTTGCGCTGGAGCAGGCACGGTTCGATGAACGGCTGAACATCGAGATCGAGGTGCCGGAGGATGTGATGGCGATGGTTCCGCCGCTCAGCATCCAGCCGATTGTGGAGAATGCTGTTAATCATGGCCTGATGCAGAAGGAGGCCGGAGGGACGGTACGGCTGACAGTTGAGCTGCTGCCCGGCTGCCTCAAGGTAGCAGTCACGGATGACGGTGTAGGAATGACTCCGGAGAAGATTGCGGAGGTCCTCTCGGAAGAGCGGACAGAGGGGGGCATAGGGCTGCGCAATATTCAGCACCGTCTGCTCAAGATGTACGGAGCAGGCCTGAATATCGACAGTGTACCGGGAAGGGGAACCGCTATATCATATACCATCCCCACCTAAAGGCATTTGAGAACTACGAACGAAGAGGAGGTGAGTCCGACTGATGAAGGCCATATTGATTGACGATGAGAAGCCGGCGCTGCAGCATCTGGAGCGTATGCTCCTGAAGGATGGGCGCCTTACAATCACCGGGAAATTCACCTCGGCACGCCTGGGACTTGCGCATCTTGAACGGGAGAAGGCCGATATTGTATTCCTGGATATCGGGATGCCGGAGATGAACGGGCTGGAAGCAGGTGAATACATTGCCGGTATGGACCGGAACACACGGATTGTCTATATTACCGCATACAGCGAGTATGCGATCGAAGCCTTTGAACTCAATGCAGCGGATTATTTGCTGAAGCCGGTGACCTCCCAGCGGTTAAGCAAAACCCTTGAGCGGCTGGAAGTCGGCAAGGAGAGCGCTGAAGTGAAGATGCCGCCTACACCGGCGTCTGCGGCGCCTGTCAAGGAGCTGTCAATCCTCTGCTTCCACCGGCTTGAATTCACAGACAGTACGGAGCCGGGGCGCAAAATGCAGTGGAGAACAAGCAAGGCGCAGGAGGTCTTCGCCCTGCTGCTGCATAACCGAGGCCAGTGGATACTCAAGGACACCATTGTGGATCTCGTCTGGCCCGATTTCAAGCCCGAGAAGGCCGTAACGAACCTGCATACCACGGTATACCATATCCGCAAGCTGCTGAAGGCCTGGGATATGGAGGTGCTCGTCGAATTCTCGCAGGAGCGGTACAGGCTGACAAAGGAGCAGGTGCTGCTGGATGTGGAGGAGTTTGAGCTGGGCTATGCCGGTACGCCTGTGGAGTCAGAAGAGGAATGGCTGCGCCGGGAAAAGATATTGAAGCTGTACCGTGGAGACTACCTGCAGGAGCATCATTACGACTGGGCAGAGATCCGGCGCAAGGAGCTGCAGGTCCGGTATATCCGCATGGCGCTTCATTCCGCCGAATATGAGCTGTCCTCCGGGCGGCCCCGGCTGGCACTGGAGAGGCTGCTGGAGCTGCAGGCAGCCGATCCTTATTCCGACCAGCTCTGCAGGCTGATTCTGCGAAGTTACGCCGACCTGGGGGATTTTATCGGATTCAGGACACACTACGATAAATACAAGGAGCTCCTGGAGAATGAGCTGGGCATCCGCCCTGACCAGGTCATGGACAGCTGGGTCCAGAAGGTATTGTAAGCCCGTAGCCGGCCACTGCAAAACTGCTTGTTGTCATTATTATTTATATGCTGTGGTATACATATTCAAGGCTGCCGGAGTTGAAACGAAAGAGTCATAGCAGCGTATCAGAAGCATACGAGTATTCAAGAGGAGATGGAGTAGAATGGATAACGGGTTGAAGGTCATCCTGTTCGAGAAGCTGCCTGAAGGCGACCTGCAAATGATTGAAGAGCGCGTCTGGAGCATGAATATGGTTACGGCACTTGAGCATGTCAATTATATTGTCGTTGGCGGACGTGAGTTCGAGGCGGTAGAGGGAAGACTGAATGTGGATGAAGGGAAGCTGGAGCTTCTGCTGGTTCCCATGCGTACGGAAGGTTAAGGATGAATACCAGGAAAGGAGGTCCCAAGTTGGCAAAAGACGAAAGTGCTAAAGAACCCGCGATCAGCAGGCTGTTCACGCCGGACGGCAAACCGGTCCGCGTATTATCCACCTCGCTCGGCATTGCGCTGCTGGCTAACGCGTTATTCATTCCGGGAGGGGCAGGCGCAAGCGGCACAGGCGGCGAGGAGCCTAAGCTGGTCTCCTGGTCTACCGAGGAGGTTAAGCAATATTTCGACAAGAATGTAGACTGGAGTATTCCATATCCGGAAGACCAGGAAGAGAAGGTCCAGGAAGGGCAGGGGGCTGTAACCTCCGGCGGTACGACGGTAATTAACAATTACGGCGGGTACAACTCGGGGTTCGGCTGGGATGATGTGCTTCTGTACCACATGCTCTTCAATAGTGGTTCGTTCTACTCTTCCAGAGGCTGGTACAATGACCGGCCTACTTATTATGGAGGCACACGCAATACCTATAAGCCGCCCTCCTATAATAGCGGACGATTCCAGAACAAGCCGGTGGCCGGCTCGGTGGTGAAGCCGAAGACCTCAACTTCATCCACCGGCTCCATTACCAGAAGGAATACCTCTTCCAAATCGGGCGGCATCGGCGGCACCTCCAGCGGGCTGGGTTCAAGCAAATCCAAATCCGGCTCTAAAAGCTCCGGCAAAAGCTCGGTGCGCTCCGGCAAGAGCGGGTTCGGCGGATGATCCGGGCGGAGCAGGCATTCGAATATATAGACCAGTCCGGTCTGGAGCGCGCTCCCCGGGTTGAGCGGCTGCATGAGCTGGGCTTCACCTGGGCCGATCTGGAGGACGAGGAATACTGGCTGGATGCGGTGGCTGTGATGCGCAGCGAGACCTATCAGGAATTGAAGGAAGCCGCCGCCGCGCTCTGGGCGATTCTGGATAAGGCCGTGCGTTATGTCCATCTCAGACATGACCTGTACGACCTGCTCGGGATTCCTCCGGTGCTGTGGCAGATGCTGGATGACTGCCCATTGCCGGAGCCGGGACTGATCAGCCGGTATGCCCGGTTCGATTTTGCCGTGGCAGGGGATGGTACGATCAAGCTGCTGGAGCTGAATGCGGATACTCCGACCGGCTATGTGGAAGCATCCATTGCTACGCCGTGGATCTGCGCGGAAGCAGGCGTCGGAAGCGCGAATGCGGCCATGAAGCAGCAGCTTGCCGCAGCCTGGGGCGTGGAGCGCCCCGACACGGTAGCCTGTGTGGATTATGGCAGCCATGAGGAGGACAGCGGAACGATTGAGGCGCTCGCTGCGCATAGCGGACTGGATGTCCGCTGTGTCGATTGCCTGGATCTGTGGATTGATGAGGGTGTGGTCAAGGACGGGGAGAACCGGATCATAGAGCGGATGTTCGCGCTGTATCCGAAGGAGTGGATGGCCGTAGATGAAGGCGGCGAGGCTCTGGCCTATGCCATTGAGAGCGGGAAGCTCCAGCTGTTCAACGGACCGCATAGCATCATCCTCCAGTCCAAGGGGCTGATGGCCGCTGTCTGGGGAATGTATGAGCTTGGCCTGCTGTTCACGGAGCCGGAACGCGAGGCCATCTCCCGGTACATCCTGCCGACGTACAATAAGGCAGTCTTCTCAGAGAGTTTTGTATCCAAATCCGTATTCGGCCGCGAGGGCGGATCTGTACGAATCTTTGATGACAGCGGCGCGCTTGAGATCGAGGACGAGGAGGGCTACGACAGCAGCCAGCTCTTCCCCGTGGTCTATCAGAAAAGGGCCGAAATGGCCCGGATCATGACGGCGGAGGGTGAGCTGCACCTGCTGACCGGCATGTTCGTCATTAACGGAACGCCCTGCGGGCTGCTTGGCCGGGCCGGAGGGCCGATTACAGGCAATGCCAGTCATTTTATCGCGCTAGGAGTGAGGGGGCTTGAAGATGTTCAAGGATAGAGAGGGGCATGCTGCCGGGCGCAGAGCCCGGAGCACCCTGCTGACTACAGTGCTGCTACTGGCGGTTATGGTGCTGAGTGCATGCTCAGCGAACAGCGGCAGTGTATTTCATACCGGCACTGATACGTCGGATAGCGTATCGCGTGTACCCTGGGATTACCGGGTGGTGGAGGGCAAGGTTGGCGATCTGGTCGGCAGCGATATGACTATATTGCCGGATAATGAGCTGCTCCCGAACGACGGGAATTATGCTACAGGCGACACCGTCTGGACGCTTCAGTTCATGGACGCCGAGCTGATAACGGACGCTGACCAGAAGAATGAGATCAAGCTGTCCGCCTGGACGACGCTTAAGTCTTACGCCGACCAGAAGGCGGCCACGGAGGATCTGGCTAATCTTAAGGTATCCATCACAACGGAAGTGGACCTGGTTGGCGTGTACAAGACGGAATACCAGAGCAAGACCAGAAATTTCGCAGTGCTGGAGCTGCCTTCCGGCAACCGGATCAAGCAGCCGATTGACGACAAGCGCTATACCGCGCTGGAGAAGCAGAAGAAAGTCTCTGTGGTGCTGGAGGAAGTACATGATTTCGCCGACTATGATTCGGCCTATGCGAAATTTCGGGGGTGGGCTAAATGACGATCGTAATTAATCTGGTGGTCAGTATTCTGACCATTGTTCTGCTTCAAGTGCTGGGTATGGTAATCTTCGCGCTCATGACGCCCTTCAAGGATATGGAGGAGCTGAAGAAGGGGAATGTTGCGGTAGCGCTGGCGTTCGGCGGCAAGTTCCTGGCGACGGCGGTCATTCTTGGTGTGGCCGCCTACACTAACACCTCCATCTGGTTCATGATGCTCTGGTTCGCTGTGGGGTATGTCTGCCTGATCGCTTCTTACTGGATCTTCGAGCTGTTCACTCCCGGCTTCCGGATTTCAGAGCAGCTGGAGAAGGGAAATGTTGCTGTGGGCGTCATGCTCTGCATGGTGTTCATCGGGACGGCCTTCGCGGTCAGCAGTCTGATTATTTAGGTAGACTCGATTGGCAGGCGGGCAGCGGCCGTATCCCATAAGGAATTCGGCGCAGGCTGCTGCCCGCCGGCTCAATTCACCCGGGAGGCAGGGATGAGCATTGCATTTTCTAATCCAATTATCCGGCAAGCTGCTTCATCTCAAGAAGAAGTCCATTGCCTTTATTATTCTGGCCTTCATTCTTCTCAGCGCAACCATCGCCTTCCTGCTGGAGCCGGACACGTTTCATAGCTGGTTCAACGCCTTTTATTGGGTAATGACCACCATGGCTACCGTCGGGTATGGCGATTACTTTGCCGCTACCGTCACCGGCAAAGTGTTTACGATTTTCTTATATATCTTTGGCATCGGTCTGCTCAGTCTGGTGATCGGCAAGGTTGTTGAGGCCATGGGCGAGATGCAGCGCAGGAGAGGAGCCGGAACGTTGACCTTTCACGGACAACATCATGTCGTGCTGATTAACTGGAGCCGCAAGACACAGGCGGCAGTAGATGAGATTCTGTGTTACGACAGGGAATGCAAAGTGGTCATTATCGATGAGAACGGAAGGCATCCGCTGGAAGCCATGGAGCAGGTCCACTTCATCAGCGGCGATGCGGCAAGCGATGACATTCTGCTGAAGGCGAATATCGGGAGCGCCAGAGCAGCGATTGTGTTCAGCGACACCCGGATCGACGAAGCTTCCTTAAGCGACGGCAAGTCGCTGCTGATTGCTTCCAGCATTGAGCGGATTGCCCCGCAGGTACATACTACCGTAGAGATTATGCAGGAGAAGAACATTCAGAACTTCAAGCATGTGCAGGTGAACGAGTTCGTGCTCTCCCATGATGCGATCTCCAGACTGGCGGTGCGCTCTGCGCTGCAGGAGGGCAATTCTGAGGTGATCACCCAGCTGCTCAGCCGCGAGCACGGGGATGATATCTATGAGATTCCCCGCCGCAGCGGCTGGACAACCTATGGGGAGGCCTTTCAGGATCTGCTGCGCCAGGGGGCGACCCTGTTGTCCGACCGCGGCGATCTGGGCATTAACCGCAAGCTCGGCCAGCCGATTCCGGCAGACGCCAGACTCTACATCGTCGCCGATGAGGCCACGTACCGGAGAATTAAAGAGAGCTAGAGAATAATACCTAAGCATTCCTAAGAGCTGTTCCAGTCGTTAAGACATGGAGCGGCTCTTTTTTTGGCGGAAAAGGAGAAATATGTGAAGATGACACATAATGTTCGATGAAACAGTAAATAATGTGACAATAATTACCGTTATATTAGTATGGATCAATTGGTAGTTGTCATTTAAGGATGTGATCGATTGAAAAGCAGATATAGCAAGGCTGCTGTTCTGGGAATGTCGCTGCTCCTGCTAACCTCCTGCGGCGGCAATCAGGCCGGACCGGCGCCGTCCTCTCCCGGCTATACTCCGGCAGTCTCTCCCGCAGGGACTACACGGCCGGATGAAGCGCCGCAGCTTGAGCCTACATTGGAACAACAGGAATTATACCATTTCATAAATACGCAGCTTACAGGACCCGACGGGGTATATACGAATCTGAAGGAGACCTCTGAAGCGGCCGAGGTGGCTACCGGCCATGAGATTCTGAGCGAGTCCGCGTCTCTCCTGATGGAGACTGCCGTCCGTACCCGCAATCAGGAGCTGTTCGACCGGCAGTGGAAGACGGCCCGCAGAATCTTCGATATGGAGGGCGGCTTCAGCTACCGCTACAGTCCCAGGCAGCAGAAGCGTTATCCCGTGAATGCAGCGGTGGATGACCTGCGGATGATCGGAGCGTTATATGAGGCAGGGCAGGCATTTAGCCAGCCGGAATATACCAGAGAAGCTGATAAATATGGAGAACGTTTCTATAAAAACAACACTAAAAAAGGTTACATTTATGACATCTATGACAATTATTTGAAAATGGTCAACGGATTCGTAACTTTGTGTTATATTGATCTGAGTGTATTGCAGAAATTGTCGATATCTAGCGAATTACAAGAGAATTTGCTGAAGAATATGAGCGGTATTTTGGAGGAGGGATATTTGTCCGATTCTTTTCCATTCTATGAGACCCGCTTCGATTACCAGAGCGGACAGTACAGCTCTGAAGGCATCAACTCGGTAGAATCTCTGCTGACTATTCTTCATCTGGCAGAGACCGGCCGCGAGCGGCCGGCAAGCATCAGCTACATCAAAGCTCAGGTCGCAGCGGGAACCTTGTTCGGACAATATACACGTGAGGGCAAGCCGGCTAATGATATTCGTTCAACAGCGGTCTACGCGCTCACAGCCATGATTGGAGCCGTGCTGGAGGATGGTGACCTCTATCAGTCCAGTATAGAACGGATGAATGAATTCAGGGTGACAGACCCTTCAAGTCCGTTATACGGCGGCTTCGGTGATCCTGCCTCCGGGCAGGCGTACTCTTTTGACAACCTGATGGCACTGCTGGCTTACGCCTATAAGGCTCCATAATATAACCAAAAAGGGGAATCGGAATGATAAACAACCTAGAGCTTACATCGACCCGGCCCGGTATCACGTTGGCTGGCTTTCGGATTACTCCGGCATTTGCCGCCGCGTTCTGCGTGCTGCTGGTGACGGCTATTTCGCTGTTTACCTCCCCTTATATCGGCATGGCGGATAACGGAGACTTTTACCGGATTATCTATAGCAACGGCCTGTATTTCAATGCTCCGGACTATGACAGCCAGTACTTTGGCTATTTCGTGAAGCAGTTCGGAATCTTTCAATATTTCAACGAGAACAGCACGATGGTGGTCTCCTCCCAGTCCCTGTTTATCAAGCTGGCGATCTTCGTCAACAAGCTGTTTTTCAGCCGCGAGGTCTTCGATATCCGCTTCCAGGCTGCCATCTACACCTTGCTGTATGTTGCCGCAGTCTACTTGCTGGTTGAAGCGATCACGCTGAAAATGTCACTTAAGCGGGGGATGGTAGTCGCGGCGCTTGCGGTGTTCATTTTCGGGGATACAGGCTACACCAACTACTTCAGCTCCTTCTTCGGCGAGAGCCTGGTGATGGTGACCATGATTCTGGTGTTCGCCTCCTGGCTGCTGCTGTACCGGAAGAGATACAACGATTATGCCATGCTGGCGATCCTGCTGATCAGTACCCTGATCCTGACCACCTCCAAGCAGCAGAATGCTCCGGTGGGGATGGTCATTTCCCTGCTCTCAGTTCCGCTGGTGCTGATCCGCCGGGACAAGCTGTTCCGCTGGGTGACACTGCTGTCGGCCGGTCTGATGATGTTCGCCGGAATTGCGACGTATCTTAATATCTCCAAAGAGTTCGTGAATATTAACCAGTATCATGCGATGACGCGCGGGGTGCTGATGGAATCCAAGAATCCGGAAACTGCGCTGGGTTCCTTCGGGATCAATGAACAGTACGCGATTCTCAAAGAGAATACGTACTATGACCAATACGGGACGGTGGATGTGAAATCCGAGCTGCTGGATAAAAATTTCTACAGCCGCTACGGCTTCGTCTCCATTCTGACCTATTATGCTTCTCACCCTAATGAGCTGGGCTCGATCCTGGATACGGCTGCTGAGAGTGCCTATAAAATTAAACCGGCGGCTATGGGGAACTATGAGCTGTCCGCAGGCAAGGAGTTCCGGGCGCAGAGTCATTTCTTCAGCTTGTACAGCACACTTAAGGAGAAGCTGGCGCCCCGTCCCTTTGCCTTCATTCTTCTCTGGATGGCCGTAACGATAGGGGTCTATATGCCATCGTTCGTCCGGTCCATCCGTACCCGGGATTTCCGGGGGATGCAGCGTCTGCTGGTGATTCTGGCAACGATGCTGGTCGGACTGTCGGGTATCGTAGTCTCCATTATCGGGGCGGGTGACGCGGATATTGCCAAGCATGAATTCCTGTTCACTCTGGCCTTCGACCTGATCATCTTCCAGACGGCTGCCAGCGTAATCGGCCGCGGAATCTCATCACGCAGATCGGTGCCGTCTGCGCCGTCTGCACGGCCGCTCAAGGAATATCCGGCACTGAATAAAGGGGTGGGCATGTGAGACGCAGAGGAATCGTCATTCTGCTGTTCATTGTATTGGCGGGTGATCTGCTGCCGTCTGCCGGTCCGGCATCCGCTGCGGCTTCTCCGGCTCCGGCGCAGCGGATTCTGCTGCTGTTCGACAGTCTGGCGAAGAATTCAGGCCAACAAGGGAATGTGGCCGAGCTGCAACGGCTGCTTGCCGCCTACAGCGCACAGGTCACGCTGAAGCCTATTTCCTCTTATCAGCCAGGCGGCATGAAGGGCTATTCCGGCGTAATCACTGTGATTAACAATGATGAGCTTGAGATTACGAATCAAGCCTACCTTCAGGAGGCAGCCGGGTATAAGGGGGCTATGCTGCATGTTGGATATAGACCGCCTGCCCGGATGCAGCAGACACTGAGGCTGAAGACCGGGGTATGGCATAGAGCGGGCGCAAGCCTCTCCATCGGCGAATTCACCGGAATTCCGGTGGAGGCCGAAGGGATGCCTTATATCACCGCTTCGGACGCGGGGCGTTCTTATGGAACGTGGTCCTCATCAGATGCGGGGGCACAGCTGCCGTTTGCGGTAAGCAGCGGCCGCTCCGCTTACCTGCCTTATCTGAAGCAGGGCGATTTCACAGCCATAGCTGCGGCCTATGTGCTGAAGGATTGGCTGCACTATACCGCACAGCCGCAGATGTATCTGGTAATCAAGGAGATCTATCCCTTCTCAGATCTGAATCTGCTGGAGCAGATGGCAGACCGCCTGTATCGAAGCGGTATTCCCTTCATCGCCAGTGTCCGTCCGGTATTCGCGAATACGGATTTCCCCGCGATGAAGCGGTATCTGGAGGCGCTCAAAGCCGTCCAGTCCCGCAACGGCAGCATCGTGGTCAATGCCCCTGCGGTCAGACCGCCGATCAATTCGAATGACCGGTCCCTGCGCGGGAAGATGAATCAGTTCATTAATGTGCTGGCGGAAGGGGGCGTGGCACCGCTCGGCGTTGCTGCCGAGAGCTACTGGACGTATGACAAGGAGTATTCTTCCGCAGGCATGGGGTTCTTCAATTCTGCGGTGCTCTTCCCGGACGGAGAGACCCATTATATGGAGCAGACAGACACCTCAGCGGCCTTCTCTTCCTCTCTGTACAGTCTGCCCCCGGCGCTGCTGCAGGGAATTGGCAGAACAGGCAAGGCGATGCCGGAGCTTCCGCTGAATACGGCGGTGACGCTGGACCTGCCGGAGGATGAGCGCGGGCTGGAGGAACTTCTGCAGAATCTGAATGCGGAATGGTATACCTTCGCAGACTATAAGCAGGAGGCGCATACGGTCCGCACGGATAAGCACACTCTTGAGTCTGCTGACGGGGTGATCCGCTTGGATGGCAACACACTGGATGTCGATTATACCCCGAAGAAGGTCGCCGTTGATTTCCAGTACAAGGAGAAGCAGGCGACAAGCTTCAACAGGCTGTTCAGCGTGCAGAATCAATTCTTCATCATCGTGATCCTGGCTGCGCTGCTCTTGTTCGGCGGCCTGCTCACTATCGGCTACAGAATGTACCGCAGGAAATATTTGAACAAGTAATCCGGGAAAAATATAGCGAGTTTAGGAGAATACTATGACGATCTCAGACGTATTGATGGTGATCGCGGTCATCTGTATCTGGTCCCTGCTGCTGGTGAATGTGATGCTGATTATAGCGGGGTATCTGTACTACATTCAAACGGAAAACGAACCGGTGCCTGAGATTACCGGGGAGCATCCCATGGTGACGATTATGGTTCCTGCTCACAATGAGGGGGTCGTCATCAGCAAAACCGTGGAATCCCTGCTGGCACTGGATTACCCGCATGACCGGTATGAGATTATCGTCATCAATGATAATTCGTCAGACAACAGCGCTGAGCTGCTGGATGCTATCCAGCAGCGGAATCCGCAGCGCAAGCTGATCATTATCAATACGGACGCCGTCACAGGCGGCAAAGGGAAATCCAATGCGCTCAACATCGGCTTCACCCGCAGTAGCGGGGAGCTGATTGCGATCTATGATGCCGACAATACGCCGGAGCGCACGGCGCTGAAATACCTGGTGGCGGAGATTATGAATGATGCCTCCCTGGGGGCGGTTATCGGCAAGTTCAGAACCCGCAACCGGGATGCCAGCCTGCTGACCCGGTTCATTAATATCGAGACTCTGTCCTTCCAGTGGATGGCGCAAGCAGGGCGCTGGAAGCTGTTCAAGCTCTGTACGATCCCGGGAACGAACTTCATTATGCGCCGGACCATTGTCGAGAGCATCGGCGGCTGGGATGTGAAGGCAATTGCCGAGGATACGGAGATCAGCTTCCGCATTTATATGATGGGCTACCGGATCAAGTTCCAGCCGAAGTCGGTCACCTGGGAGCAGGAGCCGCAGACGGTGAAGGTATGGTTCAAGCAGCGGACACGCTGGGCGAAGGGCAATATCTATGTCATTGTGAAGAACCTTCCGCTCCTCATCGACCGGAAGGCGGCGAAGATCCGCTTCGATATTCTGTATTATGTCTCGATCTACTTCCTGCTGCTGATCTCGCTGGTCACCTCGGATATTCTGCTCGTGCTGCATGCCATGGGGTATGTACATACCACCATTGCCGGGCTCAGCAACTTCCTGTGGCTGCTCGCTATTGTGCTGTTCGTGGTGGGGATCTTCGTTACCCTGACCACGGAGAAGGGTGAGATGAGCCTGTCGAACCTGTGGATCATTCTGCTGATGTACGTCTCGTATTGCCAGCTCTGGATGGTAGTGGCCGCTTACGGGCTGTACAACTATTTCAAAGACGTTATCTTCAAACGGGAAGCCAAGTGGTACAAAACCGAGCGGTACTAGTGCGCCGGAGGTCCAGAAATAAGATGTCAGGAGATACGGAACATGATGAAAAAACAGATCCTAACAGTGCTGCTCTGCCTCTCCCTCTTCCTGGTTCAAATCCCTGCGGCACAGGCGGCGGTGCTTCCCGGTGAAGCGGGAGCAACGTATGAGACGCTGTTCACCAGCGATGTCTCGCTGAGGGGCGCAAGCTCCCAGCAGCAGTTCTTCACAGTCATGGATTACTGGAATGTGGATCAAGTGATGATCAATCTGCAATTCCAGACCTCACAGATCAGTGAGGATAAGCTGTCGAGCGTAACACTGTCGCTGAACGGCATTCCGTTCTATTCCTTCCGGCCGTCCCTGGACAATAACGGGCAGCAGAGCCTGAGTGTAGAGGCGCCCAAAGGCTTCCTGACGAAGGGCAGCAATACGCTGCGGATACAAGGGAGCTTAAGAACCACGACGGGCGGCTATGAACTGTGTAATATCGATGATATGCAGGATAGCTGGCTGCATCTGTTCAACACCTCGAACATTGCTGTGAATTATACACCGAAGCCCATTACTGGAGGCATTCAGGATTTCAGTGCCAGATTCTCAGGAATGGATACGGTAAAAAATGAACAAAGCCTGCTCGCCGTGCCGCAGAATGCCAGCGGAGCAGAGCTGGAGAGTGCTACTTACGCCCTCTCGGGCTTCGCCAAAGGCAACACGCTGAATGACAGAACCATTCCGCTGCTGCCTTACCGCGAGGATACCGTCAAGGACAAGAGTGCAGTAGTGCTGGTAGCTATGTATGATCATCTGCCCGATAGGATCAAGAAGCTGGTAAGTACGGCGGATGACCTCGGCACCCATGCGGTCATTCAGCTGGTGAACAAGGATTCCCTGCCTACGCTGGTGGTGACCTCCAAGGACGAGAGCCTGCTGATCAAGGCCGGACGGCTGATGGCAAGCCGGGAGCTGATGAGCCAGCTCCGCAAGGATCTGAAGGTTGTTACTAATGCTACCGATGTAGTGAACCCTGCGCCGGCCATCAGCTCGAACATTACGTTCACGGAGACAGGGGACAAGCTCACCGGGCCGAATCATCAGGAGCAGACGTATTTCGTCTCTCTCCCGTCCAACCGCTCCATTGCGGATGACGGCAGAATCAGCCTGGATTTCCGGTATGCGGCGAATCTGGACTTCAACCGTTCCCTGGTGACGGTGAGCATCAATAATACGCCCATCGGCAGCAAGAAGCTGACGAAGGAGCTGGCCAACGGTGATGTGCTGAATCTGAATGTGCCGCAGAGTCTGAATATCTCCGGCAACTTCACCGTGACGGTGGCTTTTGATCTGGAGCTTGCGAGCATGCTCTGTACACCGAACAAAGAGGAGATGCCGTGGGCTTATATCAGCAAGGAATCACTGATGCGCCTGAACACGAAGGACCGCACCGACCTCCTGCTGAGCAATTACCCGTATCCGTTCCTGCGGGACGGCATCTTCAACCGTGTAGCGGTGGTGTTGCCGAAGGAAAGGGATGATTACACCTACCGAAGCCTCGGGAATGTCTTCAATATGCTCGGGCAGTTTGCCGGAGGCAATACCGGTGATGTCCACTTTTACAGCGATAACGCAGCAGCGGATAACCTGAAGGACAACAATATTATTGCGATCGGGAGCTATAAGAATAATAAGGTGATCCGTGACAATAACGGCAAGCTCTTTTTCAAGTATAACAAGGACGGGTCAACCCTCCTCTCCAATGAGAAAATCGCCCTCGACGAGCAGTACGGAGCCGCCATCGGCACGCTCCAGCTCTTGGAATCCCCATACGAGAGCGGACGCGGCCTGCTTGCGGTCACTGCGGTCAGCTCTGAGAGCTACTTCGTAGTCTCCAAGCTGATCGGGAGCGAGAAGGACAGGTGGAGGGTGTACGGTGACGGCGTTGTGGCGGATAAGGACGGCACGGTGAATGCCTACCGCTTCAAGACGGTCTCCGGCGCTAAGCCGGACTCTCTGGTCTCGCGGGTGATGGAGCGCAGTGATGTGCTGGGCTTCGTGACCGCAGCGGTGATGATCGTGACGCTGGTGGTCGTGGCGCTGATTCTGATGCTGCGCAAACATAAGAAGAAACGTGGTGATCAAGCGTGAGACGTAACCGCAGCAGTCTAACCTCGGATCTGGGCTTCCTGGCCTTTCTGGTTCTGATCTTCGCCTGCATCGTATATATCGCGGGCTCACCGGATAACTACGTCCAGAACATTATTATTCTGAATGTATCGTTCATCCTGGCGCTGGTCACGTATTTCACCACAGTCACGGCGGGACTGACGCTGAATCTGGCGTTTGTCTTCGGCTACGGCTTCTTCGTGGTCTATCAGACGGTATCGCAGGGCGCATCTATCGGTGTAGAGACGTATTTCTGGCTGATTATGACCCCGCTGCTTACGGTGGTGCTGTGGGTCTTCACCTCAAGCACCCGTGAGCTGCAGGCAGAGAATGAACGGCTGCTGAAGCGCACGAATAATCTGGCTGCGGTGGATGAGAATACGGATCTGCGCAACAGCATTTCTTTTCAGAAGGACGCCAGCCTGTTCACCGGAATCTCGGTCCGTTATAAAATCCCGCTGACGCTGCTTGTGGTGAAGGTGAAGTACTGGAATGAAATCCGCCGCCTGATCCCGGAAGAGCAGCTGTCCGAAGCCATCTATGATGTCTCCCAGCTCAGCCAGTCGAGCATTCGTACCAATGATGCGCTGTATCTGCTGGACAAGGAGGATGCTACCTGGGGCCTTCTGCTCTTCACGGACCGGGAAGGGGCCAAGATTGTCATTGAGCGGATCAAACAGCGGCTGCAGGAGCTGAATGACTCGGAGTTCTCCGGCAAGTACAAGGTCACTCTGGGGCTGAAGATCGGTGCAGTGGAATATGCGGCGGACACCATCGAGAATCCGCTGGATTTCATTGTCCAGGCCAAAAAGGAACTGGAATACGATGTATAATGAGTGGAGGCAGGAAGTCCTGCAACCAATCTGACAGGAGGACTGGACGATGGATTTGGGTCTTGAGGGGAAAGCGGTGCTCGTTGCGGCAGCGAGTAAGGGGCTGGGATTGGCAACCGCCCTGGAGTATGCCCGTGAAGGGGCGAGGGTGACGATTGCGAGCCGGAGCCTGCCGCAGCTGGAGACGGCGCGGCAGGCGATCCGTGAGGCTACGGGACAGGAGGTCGCCGTAGCGGAGCTGGATGTGACCCGCCCGGAGGAGATTGCCCGGGCGGTGCGGACGGCCGCCGAATTTGGCGGCGGCCTGGAGGTGCTGGTCACGAACGCCGGCGGGCCTCCGGGCGGCAGCTTCGGGGATATGGCCGACGCTGACTGGAGCGGCGGCTTTGAGCTTACGCTGATGAGCGCGGTCCGCCTGATCCGCGAGGCGCTGCCGCATATGCGCAGCGCAGGGGGAGGGCGGATCGTCAGCATCAGCTCGGTCTCGATCAAGCAGCCCATCGCGGGGCTGATTCTCTCGAATGTGTTCCGCGCAGGCGTGAGCGCGCTGAACAAGAGCCTGGCTACAGAGCTTGCCCCGGAGGGCATCCTGATTAACAGCCTGGCCCCCGGACGGATCGGCACAGACCGGATCCTCCAGCTTGACGGCAAGCGGGCGGACGCGCAGGGCATCACACTTGCGCAGATTCAGGAGGAAGCCCTGAAGGCGATTCCGCTGGGAAGAACCGGCACGCCGGAGGAGTTCGGCAAGGCGGCGGTATTCCTCGGTTCTTTTGCCAATACTTATATTACCGGACAGTCCCTGCTGATCGACGGCGGAATGGTGAAATCGCTCTAGGACAGGCTCTTGACTCAGCGGCTCATTTCACGTATGATAGTATGGCGTGTAAAAATCGGAAGATTTACGCATCTCCCTTTGTCTAACCGGATTTTTAAATAGACCAAGAGATGGCTTCAATAATTCTTCATAAGTTGTATCCGTACGGAAAGGAGGTTACTACAATGAAACAAGGCATACACCCTAAGTTCAACCAGGTTATTTTCTTCGATGCTAGCGTAGGCTACAAATTCCTTAGCTCATCCACCAAATCATCCGGTGAAACTATGGAATGGGAAGACGGCAACTCATACCCGGTGATCCGTGTAGACTCCAGCTCTGCATCCCACCCGTTCTACACAGGTAAACAAAGAGATACCGAAACTGGCGGCCGCGTTGACAAGTTCAAACAACGTCTCGCTCAGAAGAAATAATGGTATTGCTATAGAGGATATTCCCGCATCCATGCAGATGGTGAAGGAGTATCCTCTTTTGTTTTGTCCGGAACCTTAGGTACCGGTAGTATTTTTTGGCAGAATGATTCATTTGTGCGAAAGAGTAGGATATAATAAGGCAAAGCAATCTCAAAAATAGGAGAAATATGACATGCCGTGGATGCAGGGTTATCCGTTTTACTTGGTAATGGGCAGCGTTCTAAGTCTCTACATGGGCATCGGTTCTTACAAGCACCGTCATACACCAGGAAGATGCTATTTATGGATATTGATGCTGCTGGTCAGCATGATTTTCGCGGCTACAGCCGGAGAGATTCTAACGGATTCCTTCGAGGCGAAGCTATGGTGGAAGAATGTGCAGCAGGGCCCGCTTTTTTTGAGTGCGATCTTCACCTATGCGGTTATTAAAGAGTATGTATCCCGTTCCTCTGAGGGTTTGTCCAAGAGGCTTATTTATTTTTGTATCCCGGTGGCGGTGGATGTGCTGCTGATCTTCACCGACTCTTACCATCATCTGATGCGCAGTGAGGTCGGACTGGCTACGGTGGCCGGTGTTACCGGAATCGTAGTGAAGCCCACGGTACTCAGCATGATTCTCATCGCGTACGATCAGTTATTCGGACTGTATGCTGTATATCTGCTGGCGATCTCCCTCCTGAACGGTCCTAGGTATTATTTCCGTCATAATGCGCTGCTGTTATTCAGTCTGCTGGTGCCGGTCCTGTCGGTGTTCCTGCTTCCGCTGCTGCACATTACGATTACAGGCTTCACGGCCTTCACCTACCTGCCGCCCATCGTGGCCGCTTACCTCACCTTGTTCCGCGATCCCAGACTGTCCTTATATCCGCTGGCTAAGAATAAAATCTTCGAGAATATGAAGGACGGCATCGTCCTGACGGACCGCTACGATTACATAATGGATATCAATGAGGCGGCGGATGCTATGCTCTCTGAGCTGCTGGAGGAGAAGCCGGAGACCTGGCTGGGCACAAGCATTCAGCCGCTGCTGAGGCAGCACGGGCAGCTGTCGGCCTGCTATGCGCAGCGGAGGGAGGGACAGTTCGAAATCGAGCCTCCCGGCCGGAGCGGGTCCTGCTACGGGGTTGCGCTCATTGCCACGGAGCAGGTCCGGGCGAAGAGTACGGGAATGCTGCTGGTATTCAGTGATCTTAGCGAGAAGAAGAGGTATGAGCGGGAGCTGCTGCATCAGGCCACGGTGGACGATCTGACCGGGCTGTACAACCGCAGGCATTTCATGAGGCTGGTGCAGAGTTACTCCGCACAGATCGGCGCGGGTATGGCCTTGCTGCTGTTCGACATCGATGATTTCAAATTAATTAATGATACATACGGACACATGGCCGGTGATCAGGCACTGGTGGATTTGTCTGGCAAGATTATGCAGGTATATCATAACAAAGGAATTGCCGGGCGCGTAGGCGGCGAAGAGTTCGCCGTCTGCTTCTCCGCCGGCAGCGAAGCTGCAGCCTTGAAGGAGGCGGAGAGCTTCCGCACCGCTATGGGCGAGCACATCGTTGAGCTGGACGGGGGGCATCATATCCAGCTTACGGTGAGCATCGGCATTGCTTTTACGGATCGCACGGATGTGACCTTCGAGGATCTGTACCGCGAGGCGGACGAGGCCCTCTACCTGTCCAAGGCCACCGGCAAGAACCGGGTAACCTTAGGCCGCGAGCCTATGGTGCGTCAGGCGGCTAAATAATTTTATTCGGCTGGAGGCGGATGGGTTGGCGAGAACTGAGGCGGATGCGCTCCTCCCCGAATCAGGTGCGAAGCGATAGGCGCAGCCTCAACCGGCCTTGTTCTGGCTAAAGACGTGTCAGCTTCAGGACCGCGCTGCTGCGGTCGTAATGCATCGCTACGCCTAGCTCGGAGCATAGCGCATCCAGCGGAACCATGACCTTTCCGTTCCGCAGCTCCGGCGGAGTTCCGGTTAGGAGAACCTTCTTCCCGTTCACGGTCAGGATCATCGGCGGCTCGAATTGCTTCAGCTGCTGGATGGACAGCGCCGGGGGAAGTGTCCGGTTCCCTTCATTAATCCGTGGAGCGTTCAGTGTGGTTCTGGAGCTTAAGCCCAGTCCGATATTGAATTTCAGGCGGATGCCGAGTGAATCGCAGATTTCCAGCAGCTTGTCGTTATAGGAGCCGTAAGGGAAAGCGATAGCCGAATCCGTATTGCCCAATTCTTCTTTCAGCCTGCGCTCTGCATGAGCCAGGTCCCCGGTTACTCTTCTGTAGTATTCTTCATTCAGTTCATTCCGGTTCTCATCATGAATGTACAGCAGGGAGCTCGCCGCCGGGCGGGTGCCGCCCTCTGCATCGACTTCGGCGTAATAATGCAAATTATACGTATGATTATAAAAGCCCATTCCGGCGCGCTTCATCTCCCGCATCTGCTCCCAGGTCAGCTTGGGCACCTGACGCTTACTAGTGTTGTCTACATCAGAGACAATGATGAAGTTCACTGCGGTGTAGCCGTACTTTTGCAGAATGGGAAAAGCCAGCTTGTAAAAGCTCTCATAGCCGTCATCGAACGTCAATAGAACCGCATTATCGGGAACCGGCGCGCGGTCCAGCATGAATTCGCGGTATTGCTTCATCGTAATGACATGGAAGCCCTCCTGCTTCAGGAGCTGCATCTGCTCATCAAACTGTGCTGCGGGTAATACGCCGGGATAGAGCATTAACGGGTCTTTCGTCAGATGGTGATACATGAGTACCGCCACATGATCCTTGTAGTACACACCCTTGGGGAGCGGCATCTCCTTCTCCCAGCCGATACGTGCATTCAGAATCCGTTCAGCGATGTCTTTATCCAGCATTAACTTATGGTCCGCTGTCAGTGCATAGGCATCTGTCTTGAATTCGACTCCATCAAGGCCGGTAATGCTAAGCTTGGTCACTGCTTTATGTCTAAAAGGTACAGGCAGGAAGACCACCACCAGCAGCAGCAGGATGAGGATATAACGTTTGTGCGGTTGGTGCAGGTTCAGTTTCAATGTACGATTCTCCCCATCTCCCGAATATTAAGATAATAATAAACCTATAACGTCTGCCAAGACAAAAATGTGACAGGATCTTAACTAAGCGATGTGGTTTTTGTAAGCTCTGTGGTGGTAATTAGAAATATAGTAATATCAATATATTAACAATTTGCCGATTAGCAGATACTGGGGGGCGGCTATGGAGGATTTCAGAGATCGGATGAGGGCTGTGCAGCAGCAGCAGGACGGGCTTTTGAAGGAATACCAGTCTTTGATTGAAGAATATGAGAGCAGTGATCTCGTCCGTGAGAACGAAGTGTTAAGAACGGAAAATGGGGCAAACAGGCAGAGCCTGGCGGAGCTGAAGGCTCAGGCTGCGAGGCTTGAGCGCGACAACTCGGAGCTGCGGATTGCGCTGGCGGAGCAGATTCTGGATGAGAAGCTGGGCATTCTGCGGGTATCGCGGCAGAAGCTGCAGACTTATTTTGCCTCACGGGATCATGCGTATCTCGACCGTCTGACGTCCTTCGAGCAGGACGCCAAGCGGCGAATAGAGGAGATGTACAATATCGGCGCGCGTGAGCTGGGCCAGGAGAAAACCCAGATCACATATATTCTGGATGAGGTGCAGGCGAAGCTGAATGAGAGTATTCTGCTGCGCAGACAGTGGCAGCGGGAGGCAGAGCGTTCGCTCAGGGGGACGATGGACAGCGGTCTGGATGATTTGGCTGCTGAAGGAGTTGACGAGGAAACCCTGCAGCGCCGCCGCAAGCAGAACCGGATCGAAATGAAGATCGGCCTGAACTGGATCAACCGCCTGGGGATTCTGCTGCTGATCCTGGCAGTGGGCGCCGGGTTCAGATACACCTACTCCACCTGGTTCAATGATTATATGAAGGGCAGCGCCTTCTTCCTGCTGGGGGCAGTCATGCTGGGGGGCGGGGAGTGGCTGTTCCGCAAGGGGCGGGGAGCCTTCGCACTGGGTCTGATTGGCGGCGGGGTGTCGGTGCTGTACGGCTCGATATTTTACAGTTATTTTCTGCTGGATATTATCGGGTTATGGGCCGGGATCGGCCTGTCGGTGCTGGTCACGCTGTCCGCTGTGCTGCTGTCGCTGCGCTATGAGTCACGGACAATCTGTTCCATGGGGCTTGTAGGGGGCTATCTGCCGCTCTTCTCTTATATTGGAGCCTTCGGGCTGGAGGGGAGTGCGGTGTACGCGGCTATGGGATATCTGTTCGTGCTGAACCTGCTGATTCTGCTGATCTCTCTGCGCAAGCGCTGGGTGGTTGTCAATTACATCAGCTTCCTGTTCAATACGCCGTCTATCCTGCTGCTGATTTATCTGGCGGATAGCTATGCTGCGGGCATTCTCTGCGCTGTGCTGACCTTCGCCATGTATCTGGGGATTACCCTCTGGTATCCGTTCAAATTCAAGACGAAGCTGAACTGGCTGGACTTCGGCCTGCTGGGCTGTAACACGCTCGTTAGCTGCATAACGCTGTATCTTCTGTTCCTGAATGCCGGTCTGGATGAATTCAAAGGCGCGCTGGCGCTGGCCTTCTGCCTGATGTATCTGGGGCTTGGCGTGCTGCTGGAGAAGCAGATGCCGCAGGAACGCGAGAGCCGTCTGCTGTTCTATGTCACCTCACTGACCTTTGCCATTCTGATGATTCCGTTCCAGCTTGGAGCGGCCTGGTGGTCGATTGGCTGGCTGGTGGAAGGCGTTGCTCTTACAGTCTACGGACATCTGTACCGCTTCAAAATGGTAGAACGTGCAGGCTGGGGCATCCTTTCCCTCTGTCTGCTAACCTTCTTCGGATTCGACGTTCTGCTGCAGCTCTCTGATTATAATGCGGTAATCTACTACACGAACTCCTATTTCGATCTGAAGTATACATTTATTGCCGCAGGTATGGTGATTGTAGCCTTATTGTATGCCATCCGTTATTCGAATCAGGAGACGCTGCTCCGCAGCACACCTGCGGAGGTGCAGGCTACCGTCTGGTTCAAATATGCGGCTATCGTTAATTTCTACGGGTATGTGGTGTATGAAGCATTGCGCCTGTATGACTGGATGGTGCCAGGGGATATGGCGCACAATGCCTTTTACAAGCTGCTGCTGGCAGGTCTGCTTACCTCTGGACTCGCTTATGCGCTGCCGAAGGTGAACGTTCTGTATGACAGAGTGGTCGGCATCATGGTCCTGGTGCTGCACGGGATCGCCTATGCAGTCTGTATTGGCATCACACTGGGTCTGCCCAGTCTTCCGGAAGGGTGGTCCGGCAGCACTGCCTCCGATGTAGTGGCGCTGGGTGTGCTGATCCTGTTCAATGTGTTCGTGTGGTTCAGCAGTGCCAGGCTGCTGCGGACGACGCTGCTGCGCGATTACAAGAATATAGAGCTGTACCCGGTAGCTATGGGTATCTATCTGCTGGTGATGATTACAGCGTTCCTGGGGGTGCAGATGCAGGTGCGTGACGGCGGGCTGGCCTTCAGTCTGCTCTATCTGCTGCTGGCCGTGATGTTCATTTTGTATGGCTTCTGGAAAAGATACCTGTATATCCGCCGCTTCGGACTGGCGCTATCCCTGCTGGCAACCGGCAAGCTGCTGCTCTATGACTTGACCCTGCTGAACACCGGCAGCAAGATCATCGCGTACTTCAGCTTCGGACTCTGCCTGCTGGGAATATCCTACCTCTACCAGCGGATATCGGTCAGAATGGAGGAAGCTTATGCACTCGAAGAGAAAGACAGGACAGAGAGCTAGAGTGGCGGCTGTGCTGCTCGCTGTATTGGGCGGACTTGTGCTGGGGCCCGGTGCTTTCCCGATGCACAGTGTAGCAGCGGCATCCGGCGAAGCGGAGAAGACGGGCGGCGGGCAATGGAAGTTCTCGCGTGAAATCTCCGTCCCGGAGGCGGCTCCGTACTATGAATTGTATCTGGATGAAGCGGTGTATCGCTCGGCAGCAGAGGACTTGCGCGATCTGCGCATACAGGACAGCACCGGCGCTCCGGTTCCCTATTATATGGAGAGCGGAGCAGAGACGGTGGAGGAGCATAGTGCGGTCTACTCCTCGGCTCTGATCCACAAGGCAGTGAAAGGGACGGATACTCTGCTGGATTATCAGATTAAGCCGCTTGCCGAGCATGTCGATATTCAGGGGAACCGTCTGGTGTTCGAATTGCCCGCAGAGTCCTTCCTGAAGCATGTGGAGGTGTGGGGCGGCTATGACGGGCAGGCCTGGGAGCAGCTCGGTACTGGGGATCTGTATGCTACGAACGGGTTAAGTGCGGACAGCATTACGCTGGAGCGCAGCTACAAGTTCGGCTATTACCGGCTTGTAGTGAAGAACAACCCGGAGGAGCTGGAGTTCCCCGGCCTGACGCTGGTGGACAGCAGCCGGGAGTGGAGCACGGCTGCATTCATGCGGCAGAAATCGCCGCAGGCGGAGATTACGCAGGTGGAGAACCGTACCGAGATCATGATAAGCAACACGGACTGGCTGAAGATTGGGAAGGTGATGCTCGGCAGCACCGGGAATTTCCTGCGGCGCTATGAGTTGTATGACAGCACCGGGAGCAAGCTCCCGGTCACCGGAAGCGGGGAGCTGTACCGGCTGGATTTCAAGGATACCCGGATCTCCCGGACTGAGATTCAGCCGGTTACGCCAGCCTCTTCTGATTCCCTGCGGGTGGTTATCTACAATCTGGACGATGCCCCCATCTCCATCACGGACCTTAAGATCGAATATCTGGTAGACCGGCTTGTATTCGCGGGAGGGGGGAAGACTCCGTATTCCTTGCGCTATGGCAACGCGCTGGCAACCGCTCCACAGTATGATATTATTAATTTCAAAGACCGGATCAGCGGGGAGAAGCTTGTGCAGGCTGCTCTTGGTGCAGAGGCCTTGGTACCGGTGACGGCAGCAGAGCCGCCCGGCACAAGCTGGTGGCTTCAAGGCCGCTGGGGCTTCAATGCCATTATTATTGCGGTCTCGCTGTTGCTCATTCTTATCGTAGCCCGCAAGCTGGGCCAGGCGAAATAGGAGATGCGGCACAAGTCCGCAGAAAGAAGGATTACTGCATGACCCTGATTACCATTTGCGTTATACTGCTCCTGCTTATTGCCGCTGCGTATCTTATCATGACTGTCTATCCGGCGTTCGGGCGCAGGGCCGGGGAGCAGGAGAGGGCCCGTAACCTCGGCTCCGCCCATTACAGCAAGGGCAAATTTGCTTATCCGCAGACTGCGGAACTGAGCGGTGACAAGGCTGGAAGCAGCGGACTCTCCATTCTGAAGGACTTCATTAAGGGCAACCCCCACTCCAGACCCGCTGAACCTCTTCAGCCGCAGCCGCTGTTCCCTTCTTCCATTGGACAGAGCCGCGACACCCGGGTGACCTGGTTCGGGCATTCAGCAGTGCTGCTGGAGATGGACGGCTTGACCCTGTTCCTCGACCCTATGCTGGGCCGTGCACCGTCCCCGTTTCCGTTCATCGGCGGCCGCCGCTACAGCAAGCAGCTTCCGCTGGAGGCTGCCCTCCTGCCGCAGCTGGATGCGGTTCTGCTCTCCCATGATCATTATGATCATCTGGACTATGGAACCATCCGCGAGCTGAAGGATAAGGTAGGACTGTTCATTGTACCGCTGGGTGTCGGCGCCCATCTGCGCCGCTGGGGGGTGGCCGCAGAGAAGATCCGCGAGCAGGACTGGGGCGACACGCTTACCTATGAAGGGATTACCTTCACTTGCGCTCCGGCACGGCATTTCTCCGGGCGGAGTCTGCTGGACCGCAACACCACGCTGTGGTGCTCCTGGATTATGGAGGGGGAGAAGACCAAGGTCTTCTTCAGCGGAGACAGCGGGTATGGCCCGCATTTTGCCGAGATCGGACGTACCCATGGACCCTTCGATCTTACGCTGATGGAATGCGGCCAATATGATCCGCGCTGGGCGGATATCCATATGCTGCCGGAACAGACTGTCGAGGCGCACATCGATGTGCAGGGAGGTCTGCTGATCCCCATCCATTGGGGCGCATTCACCTTGTCGATGCATGACTGGACTGATCCGGCAGAACGGATCTCGGCTGCTGCGGCGCTGAGAGGGGTACGGCTGGCCACGCCGAGAATCGGGGAGACTGTAACCGCAGGGGCCGCCGGATATCCGGTTCTGCCCTGGTGGAGATGAGGCTGCACGCCCGAAGGGGACTTGTGGTACAATCAGGGTTCATATATACCAAGGAGCTGACGAACGAAGATGAGTAATGAAGTGAACGAGCAGGAACTGGTGGAGGTATTGTCTGCACAGACGAAGGTGGACCCGGCCGTTATCCGGCTGGTGCTGAAGCATGAGCAGACGTTCATTAATAAGGCCAAGGCCAATGCCAAAGGCGAGGTTGATATCGATAATGATGATCTGGTTGACTATGTGACTGCGCAGCGTGATGTGAAGCTGGACGAGCTGACGGTGGAGACCATTCTGGATGCAGAAATGGATTACCTGATGGACAAGGGACTGGCCGGATATATCGACTGAAGCCTTAGCCGGTGGTGCGCGGCTGATCCCCCAAAGCCGTGCGCCTGGCATAGGTTCTCTAAAATTTAAAATTTATTTTGTGTTATTGGCAGTAACCCTTTGCATTTGGGGAAATAGTGTGCTAAAATGAAGTTAATCATAAATTTAACCCTTAATTCACATATTGTAAAAGGTTAGCATTTGTGTATGAAGCCTTTTCCAATGTGTGAATTTTTATTTGTTCGTACAATACGTAGGAATAAAAGGACATGTGTTAAATAAACTTTGGAGGTAATATCATGCAAACAGGTACAGTAAAATGGTTCAACGCAGACAAAGGTTTCGGTTTTATCGAGGTTGAAGGCGGAAGCGACGTATTCGTACACTTCTCCGCAATCACTGGCGAAGGCTTCAAGTCTTTGGACGAAGGCCAACGCGTTGAGTTCAACGTAACTCAAGGCGCTCGTGGACCACAGGCTGAGAACGTTGTAAAACTGTAATTCCACAAATAAGCTGCCCTTAACACCAGTTGAGGGTAGTTTTTTTTATGACCATGTAGTAGAGAACAAGCTTCCGTTCTGCCATAACAGTCCGTAGGACGCACTAACCAAGCTATTAGGAGGGGTACTTATGTATTTTCGTAAAAAAGCAATGGTAGATCTTCCGCAGGAAGAGACAGCTATCTGGTCCTGCACCAAGGAAGAATGCACCGGATGGATACGCGACAACTTTGCCTTTCAACATGTGCCTACCTGCTGGCAATGTAATTCGCCCATGACCCGGAGTATGAAGATGCTGCCTACGCTCGTTAATAAGAATTTGGACGCGAAGGCTATTAAGAAGAGCGTTACTATCCGCTAAGGCTGCCGCTCTCTGACCGGTTTATACGGAATTAGAGGAGAGTAACCCTATACAGCTGTCCGTTCCTTGCCCGCAATGGGCTATTTTTTTTGGATTGACAATAATGGCAAATACAGGGATGATGTAGCTATGAGAAAATATTTTCTGCTTCTGACGCTCCTTGCGGTTGCCTTGAATGCAGCGGGGATTTTTTATCATAAGCCTATGCTTAACATTATCGCGATTGGTCTGATTCTGATCTTGATTCCGCTTGATATTTATCTGGAGCCAACTCGCCGCAAGGTGATAAGCTACTGCATCGGCGCGGTATTGCTGGTTCTGCTGTGGGCGGCCCTGCATTTCGAATGGATCACTCCGTTAATGTTCATCTAAGTAGTCTTCTGTGTAAGCCCTTAGGGCAGTTCCTCGAACCGGGAGAACTGTGCTAAGGGTTTTTTGTTGCTGGTATCCGCGGGGACTTCGGGGCTGTCTCTCGCCTGCGGGGAATGATTTATCTTGACAAAACTCCCGGGGTTTGGAGAATAGAGTTGGAAACGCTGCCAACGAAAGAAGGAATTCTGATGCTTCAGAGGTTCAGAGAGCTCAACACACTGCGCAATCAGATATTCATCGGTTTTTTGCTGGTGATGCTCATTATTATTCTGGTGTCCGGAGCATTTGTGTATGACCGTGTCTCTATTCTGCTCAAAAATAATGCCGAGCGGCATATCCAGCAGACGGCGGTTCAGGCCAACGGAAGGCTGGACGCGCTGACCGGCCAGATTGACGGTCTGATGGAGCAGGTGGCCAATCATCCTACCGTTCAACAGCTGCTGCTGGAGGAGCTGGACGGCAATGAGGTGTCCTTCAATCAGCGCCAGTCGCTGCTACAGATTATCTCCAGCTATCAGGCGTACATGCCGAGTGTAGGCTCGCTGGAGCTATATACTGCTGATTACAGGCTGCTGTTCCCGATTAAGGAAGGCAGCCTGGAGAGCAGAATTAACGAGCAGCATATCAGTGAGGCTAATGCCCAGAAGGGGCGGCTGGTCTGGATCGGCGTTGATCCGCATGATGATCAGAGCCTGCTGGCGATCCGCCAGGTCAGCCTGATGGACCGCTGGTTCTCGCGGGGCGGCTACCTGATGGCCCGCATCCAGCGCAGCTACTTCCAGCTCGACGATCCGTTCTCCGGCAGTGACAGCGGGGAGTCTGTGCTGCTCGTGAATGATGAAGGACAGCTCCTCGGGAGCAGCGGAACGCCGCAGGAGGATCTGCTGCCGCTGCTGGAGAGCGGGGATCAGACGGTGAGCTTCCGTGGCAAGGAGTATGTGCAGGTCAAGCTGCGCTCAGACAAGACCTCCTGGACGCTGCTGGTACTGACGCCTGTCAGCTATGTGACCAAGGGACTGTCCGTGCTGCGGACGGTACTGCTGGTGTCAGGCGGAATCGGAACCCTGCTGTTCCTGATTATATCCTTTCTGTTGTCAACAATGATTACCCGGCCGATTATTCACCTGATCCGGGCGATGCGCAAATCCCGCATGGGGGTGCTGACACCCAATTCGCAGAAGGTATCAACCATGGAGCTCCGGGAGCTGAATAATACCTACAACGGTATGGTGGCTAATATTAATGATTTGATCAGAGTGGTCTATGAGAAGGAGGTCCTGCAGAGCCGGACCGAACTGAAAGCCTTGCAGGCGCAGATCAATCCCCATTTCCTGTTCAATACGCTGGAGGCCTTCAACTGGTCGCTGGAGGAGAAGGGGGAAGAGGAGCTGGCCGGATTAGTGGTCATGATGTCCAGGCTCTTCCGCTACATTATGGGCAGCCCGCACAACAAGGATGAATGGGTCACGCTGAGTGAAGAGGTGGAGCAGATCAGGCGTTATCTGCGGATTATGGAGATGCGGATGGGAGAGCGGCTGTCCTGGAACATCAGGCTTGACCCGCATGAGGCTGCTGTACCGGTACCCAAGCTGCTGATTCAGCCAATTGTCGAGAACGCCATTCTCCATGGAGTGGAGAGCCGAGTCGGCAAGGGTGTGATTGAAGTCATAATCACCCCCTCCTCCCGCAAGGGGTGGACCTCAGTTGAGGTGTCGGACAACGGGCCGGGTATGGATGAGGCCACACTGCTGGCGCTGCGAGATGCACTGGATGGCGGGCCGCCGGTCTCTGCCAAGGGCAGCGGAGTGGGGCTGGTGAATGTGCAGCGGCGGCTGAAGCTGTACTATGCGGAAGCGGGCATGAAGACGGAGGGGCTGATCGTAGAGAGCCGGCGGTCTGAGGGGACTGTAATAAGGTTTGAGATTCCAAGCAATGGAGGGGATACCTATGAGTCTGGGCAACAAGACGATTCTAATCGTAGATGATGAACCAAGAACGCGTCAGGGGATTAAGCAGACGCTGGAAGTATGGGCGGCAGGCCGGTATATCGTGGAGACCTGCGACAACGGGGTGGAAGCGCGCGAGCGGCTGCGGCAGGAGCGCGTCCATCTGCTGATCACAGATGTGCGCATGCCGGAGGTGAGCGGGCTGGATCTGATCCATTCGCTGCAGGAAGCTCCCCGGAAGCCGGTGATCATTGTCATCTCCGGCTATGCGGAGTTCGATTATGTGCAGCAGGCGATGCGGCTGGGGGCAGTCAATTATCTGCTGAAGCCGCTGGACAAGTCCGAGCTGCTGACAGTGGTCGAGGATGCGCTGAAGCGGGAGGAGGAGCAGCAGCGCCATGTGAAGCTGGAGAAGCTGGTGGATCACAAGCTGCTGGAGATTGACCCGGAGCAGGCCGGGATGGGGCAGCCGGTTAAGGAGGCCATTGCCTATGTGGAGCAGCATTTGCACGAACAGCTGACGATGGCTGAGGTAGCGGGGATGATTCACCTGAATGCCAGCTATTTCAGCGTGCTGTTCAAGGAGCAGGCCGGGGTCTCCTTCACGGAATATCTGTCCCGTCTGCGGATTCAACGGGCGAAGGAGTTATTGCTCCAGACTGCGCTGCCGGTCGGGGAGATTGGAGAGCGTGTAGGGTATCGGACGGATAAATATTTCATTAAGGTTTTCAAGTCCTTGGAGGCGATAAGCCCGAGCCGGTACCGTCAGCAGATGAAGGGTGGAGCGCAGGAAATCCAATAAATGTGGTATTTTAGCCAATAAATGTGCCCTTATCTGCCTCAGAGTACGATGCTAGAATTTGAATGATAGCGATTACATGGATAATTACGGCCTTTTGCAATGTGAGATGGGGAGGCAATGGCAATGCGAAGAAATCACATGACCAAGGGGCTGCTCCTGGCCTGCATCTGGCTGCTTGTTCTGACAGGCTGCGGCTCTGCGGGAGAGAATAATAGTGAGCTTGCAGCTACCGGTGCCTCTTCCCCAAAAATAACCATTCATATGATGCACATCTGGCCCGCCGGACTCTCCGCGCAGCAGTATAAGCTGGTCAGCCAGATTATCGCAGAATATGAGAAGGAGCATCCGGGTATTATCATCAGGCAGGATGTGCTGGAGAATGAGCAGTATAAAAGCAAGCTCAAGGTGCTCTCCGCTTCCAATGACCTTCCCGATGTGGGCATAACCTGGGCAGCCGGCTTCATGGAGCCTTATGTAAGAGGCGGATTATTCGCTCCGCTGGATGACATCCTGCATGGCGGGCAGCTTAAGGATAAGTTCCTGAAGAGCACTACAGAGTCTTATGTTGTCGATAACAAGACCTATGCGCTGCCTCTGGAGATGAACATCTCACCGATCTTTTATAATAAAGAGATCTTTGCCCAATATAATCTTCAGGTGCCAACAACATATGAGGAGTTCAAGGCAGTTGTGAGAGCGCTCTCCAGTCATGGTGTGCCTCCGGTGGGGCTGGGTAATAAGGACCGGTGGACAGGCTCGCTGTGGTATATGTATCTGGCGGACCGTATTGCCGGAAGTGAGACGCTCAAGCGGGCAACGAAGGGGACGGGCTATTTCGATGATCCCGGACTGGTGCAGGCTGCAGCGGAAGTGCAGAACCTTGTCGATATGAACGCCTTCAACAACGGCTTCAACGGCTTGTCGTATGATGAGGGCAAATCGGAATTCATGGAAGAAAAGGCGGCCATGTACCTGACCGGTACCTGGGAGTTGCCCAACTTCACGACCAACCCGGAGATTCCGCAGGCCTTCAAGGACAAGGTCGGCTTCTTCAAATTCCCTACGGTTGAAGGCGGGAAGGGGAATTCGGGCGACTGGGTAGGCGGTCCGGGTGTCGGACTGTTCGTAGCGGAATCGTCCAGGGTGAAGGAGGAGGCCAAGGCTTTTGTCGAATACTTCGTCTTCAAATGGGGCGAGGCTTCAGTGACGAGTGCGGGGGTGATTCCGGCGACCAAGGTCGATACCACGAATGAGGAGCTGCCGCAGCTATACGTGGATCTGCTGAATGAATTGAACAATGCCAGCAGTATTACCCTGTTCGCGGATGTGGAGATGAAGCCGCATGCTGCCCAGGTCCATCTGGATATGATCCAGGCGCTGTTCGGCAAAGCAGTCACGCCGGAGCAGTTCGCAGCCAGACATAAGGTTGCAGTAGCCACGGGGAACTGAGCATGGGACAAGCGCACAGACAAAGGGATGCTAATCAGCCGTATTTCCGGTGGCTGATTAGCATCCCTTATTTGTGTGCGAGCCGGCCTGAGGAGCTGCCGCAAAGTTAGTGCGCCGGAGCTGCCGGAGCGGCTTCCGGCGGTTCGTGCTGGATCAGGCCATGCTTCTCCCAGGCTCTGCTTTTCCAGCGGAAGTACATAATGACTGCCCGCACCCATTCGTCGAACGCTGTGGCCAGCCATACCCCGGCCAGACCCAGATCAAGTGTGAACACCAGGAAGTAGCCCAGCGGCAGACTCATGCACACCATGGATATCATGCCCATGTAGACCGGGAACTTGGCATCGCCCGACGCGCGCAGCGAGTTGATAATGACCAGATTGCAGGTCCGTCCGGTCTCCAGGAAGAAGCTGAGCAGGATGACCTGGGCGCCCATAGCGATAATCAGCTCATTATCCGTGAACAGACCCAGCAGCGGCTTGCGGAACAGAATGACGATCAGGTCCATGAGGACTGTGACCAGCAGCGCCCACTTCACACTGGTGAACACCCGTGAGTAAGCCTCCTGCGTCCGTTTTGCACCTACAAGATGCCCCACAATAATTGAGGTCCCCATTGCCACCGCTACGCTGAACAGGAAGATGTAGTTCGAGATATTAACCGCATACTGGCGGGTAGCCATGGCCTCGGCCCCCAAATAGGTGATGTACAGGGTGAAGACGAGCTGGCAGCACTGGTACATTACGGATTCGAAGGCGGACGGAATACCGATTTTGAGAATCTGCAGCACGTATTTCTTGGAGAGGTGAACGTAATAGCTCCATTTCACGCGTACCTCCATAATCCGGTAGAGCAATAGGAAGAAAATCAAGAGAGCGATGGAGCGGCTGATTACGGTTGACACAGCCGCACCCTCCACGCCTAGCGCAGGCAGTCCGAAATGGCCGAAGATCAGCAGATAGTTACCGCCGACATGGATAACGTTCATCAGCAGCGATACCGCCATCGTCTGCTTGGTGAAGCCGTGGGTCCGGATGGTGGCGGCCAGCGCGTTGATGAGGGCCTGCAGGAAGATCGCGCCTCCGACAATGTTGATATACGAGCGGGCGTAGGCGAGAATGTCACCCTTCACGTTCAGCGCCTGCAGCAGATGGCCTCCGAGCAGCAGCATCACTGTACTAAGTATGATCCCTACCGCAAGATTCAGGGTAACTGCATTGCCGATCACTCTGGCGGCTTCTTTGGGCTGCTTGGAGCCGAGGTATTGCGACACGACGATCGCCGCGCCGTTCCCGATGACACTAAGCGCCAGAATGGCTATGGCAATAATCTGATTGGCCGCTCCGACACCGGAGACCGCATCATCGGACACAGAGCTGATCATGAAGGTATCCATACTGCCCATGAGCATGAACAGGAACAGCTCCAGGAAGATCGGCCAGGTCAGCTTCATTAAGTTGAATGTCTTGGGCTTACTTGCTTCCATCATACACCTTCTTACTTAGGATTCCTTGCGGCTGTGAATATTTAAATCAAGTGTATGGTAGCACAGCTACTGTGAAAATGCAGTAGGATTTCAGACATGTATCTAAAAATCCGCCGGCTTCGCCCAATAGTATCCTCCGGGTGACTACCTCACTTAAAAGTGCCTACTTCCCTTATCGGCAGTATATCCCTAAACTGAGAACAACACTTCATAAAATATATTACGGATAAGGAGAACTTACACATATGAAATTACAATTAGCACTCGATCTGGTGGATATTGCTGGAGCTAAGGCGGTGGTTGCTGAGGTTGCCGAATCTATAGATATCGTAGAGATTGGAACTCCGGTTGTTATTAATGAGGGGTTGCATGCGGTAAAAGCGATCAAGGAAGCTTTTCCGGCGCTTACGGTGCTGGCTGATCTCAAAATCATGGATGCTGGCGGATATGAGGTCATGAAGGCAGTGGAAGCAGGCGCGGGCATCGTGACTGTGCTGGGTGTATCTGATGATTCAACGATCCGCGGTGCGGTGGAGGAAGCGAAGAAGACAGGTGCAGAGATCCTGGTCGATCTGATTAATGTGAAGGATCTCAAAGCCAGAGCCGCTGAAGTGGATGCGCTGGGTGTGGATTATGTCTGCGTGCATTCCGGCTATGACCATCAGGCTGAAGGCAAGAATTCCTTCGCGGATCTGAGAGATATTAAGAGCGTGGTTACCCGGGCCAAAACCGCAATTGCCGGCGGCATTAAGCTGAGTACACTGCCTGAAGTGATTGCTGCGCAGCCTGATCTGGTAATCGTGGGCGGCGGCATTACCGGCGAAGCCGACATGAAGGCAGCTGCGGCGGAAATGAAGCGCCTTGTAAGCCAGGCTTAAGCAGCCATGGACACGCAGCATTATGCACAGGAAATTGTGAAGGAGCTGGAAGGCTCCGTCTCCGGGTTGAATGCCGGAGAAGGCGAGGCGCTGACGGAGCTGCTGCTGCGCGCAGGTCAGATCTTCGTGGCCGGTGCCGGGCGTTCCGGCCTGATGGGCCGGGCCTTCGCCATGCGGCTGATGCAGGCCGGGCGGACAGCTTATGTGGTCGGAGAGACGGTAACGCCGGGGATCGGCCCGGGCGATGTGCTTGTACTGGGTTCCGGCTCAGGCGAGACGAAGGGACTAGTCTCCATGGCTGAGAAAGCCAAGGCAATCGGTGCAGCTGTAGTCCTCGTGACCATTCAGCCGGATTCGACGATCGGACGTCTCGCAGATTATACAGTTAAGCTGCCTGGCGCTCCCAAGGAACGGCCGGACGGTGGCTATACTACGCTGCAGCCGATGGCCTCCTTGTTTGAACAGACGCTGCTTGTATTCTATGATGCAGTCATTCTGCGGATCATGGAGCAGACGGGGCAGACCTCCGGCCGGATGTTCGGCAAGCATGCCAATTTGGAATAGCATACGATTTGGAATAGAATAGAGCTTGGAATACAATAAAGCTATCACACGGATGCTTTCCTTGACGGGAGGGCATCCTTTGCTGCCTATGTGCGGCCCGTGATGGATTGGTAGTATGATTATAGCCGGAAGGGGGCTAGATCTTGGCAACTGAAATTAAAGACCGCATCAATCTGAAGGAGATCAACTGCGAGAAGGAGCTTACGCTCGCTGTGATCGGCGGCAAGTGGAAGCTGATTATACTGTGGCACCTGGGTCTGGAAGGGACCAAGCGGTTCAGTGAATTGAAGAAGCTGATCCCCCATATCACCCAGAAAATGCTGACCAACCAGCTTCGCGAGCTGGAGGAGGATCAGCTGGTATTCAGGCAGGTATATGCGGAGGTTCCACCGCGGGTAGAATACTCCCTGACAGAGTATGGACATACGCTGATGCCGGTGCTGCGTATGATGTATGACTGGGGCAAGAATTACGGGGACAAGGTGATCTGGAAAGATGCACCTCACTGTGATAGAGAGCATCTGTAAACGAAGGCGTTCTATTTGTATTGTGCAAAATTAAGTTGTATACTAACATTTGTGAAGATTTAAATACATGGAGGCTGGTAGGTATGCTGAAGACAGAATATAGCCCGCTGCTGGAGACGTTCAAATTCAAGAACGGGATTGAACTGAAGAACCGCGTGGTCATGGCGCCGATGACTAATTTCTCCTCGAATGAGGATGGAACTGTCTCCCGGCCGGAGCTGGATTATTATATCCGCCGTTCGGGCGGGGCGGGGATGGTCATTACCGCGTGTGTCTATGTCTCACGCGGCGGGAAGGGCTTCCCTGGCGAATTCGGAGCTGACCATGACGGGCTGATTCCAAGCCTGCGTGAGCTGGCAGAGGCCATCAAGGGCGAAGGAGCGAAGGCCGTGCTCCAGATCTTCCATGGCGGACGCCAATGCCCGCCGGAGCAGCTGGTTGACGGGCAGCCTGTCAGTGCAAGCGATGTGCCGGCTGAGCTGCCGGGCGGCGGACAGAGTGCGGTTCCGCGCCCGCTGACAGACGAAGAGATTACCGGAATTATCGCTGATTTCGGTGAAGCGACGCGCCGGGCGATCGAGGCCGGCTTCGATGGCGTCGAGATTCACGGTGCGAACGGATATCTGCTGCAGCAGTTCTTCTCGCCGCATTCTAACAGACGCGAAGACCGATGGGGCGGGGATCTGCAGAAGCGTCTCGCCTTCCCGCTGGCCGTTCTGCGCAGTGTCAAGGCTGCGGTGAAGCAGCATGCAGAGGGTGCATTCCTTGTAGGCTACCGCTTCTCGCCTGAAGAGCCGGAGACACCGGGGATTACGATGGCTGACACGTTTGCCCTAATCGATGCACTGACAGCGGAAGGGCTTGATTACCTGCATGCCTCCCTCATGGAGCTGTGGTCGCTGCCGCACCGGGGAACGGAGGACAGCCGTCCGCGCATTGAGCAGATCGTAGACCGGGCGGGAGACAAGGCTCCGGTAATTGGCGTAGGCTCGCTCTACTCTGCCGCCGATGCCCTGAAGAGTCTGGACAGCGGCATCAGCCTGGTTGCCCTGGGCCGGCCGCTTCTGATTGAACCGGACTGGGTGCAGAAGCTGGCCGGGGGCCGGGCCGATGAGATTAAGACAGAGCTCGATCCGGCTGCCCAGGCAGAGCTTGTGATCCCGGATTACCTCTGGGGAGCACTGGTGAACACGCCGGGCTGGCTGCCGGTTAAGCAGTAAAGCAACAGACGGTTAACGGTCTGTGACCAAAGAAATATAAGAACCCCGTGCGCCCCTTGTTCCAGGGCGGCACGGGGTTTTTGCTGTTTGTTAATATAATCTTATTTACGCTTTATGTTCCGCCAGACGGGCAATTTCAACGATCACCTGTACAGCCTTCAGCATTACGTCAACAGAGGCGTATTCAAATTTGCCGTGGAAATTCTCGCCTCCGGTGAATATATTCGGTGTAGGCAGCCCCATATAAGAGAGCTGTGAGCCGTCAGTCCCTCCGCGGATTGGACGGATAACCGGCGTGATTCCGAGGCCCTCCATCGCTTCCCGGGCGATATCGACGATATGCCGGACAGGCTCGATTTTCTCACGCATATTATAGTATTGGTCATTCATCTCCAGCACGATGTTGTCCGCCCCGTATGTAGATTTGAATTCCTCCACAATTGCGGCAATATTCGATTTGCGGTTCTCGAACTGCCCGCGGTCAAAGTCGCGGATAATGTAATGCAGCTTGCTATGCTCGGCACTGCCTTGCATGGAGATCAGGTGGTAGAACCCCTCGTAGCCGTCTGTGAATTCAGGGGCTTCACCGGCGGGCAGCCGGAGATGGAAGGCCATGGCGATTTTGGACGAATGGATCATCTTGCCTTTGGCTGTCCCGGGATGAACGTTGACTCCGTGGAAGGTGATTTTGGCGGCGGCGGCATTGAAGCTCTCATACTCCAGCTCCCCAAGCGGGCCTCCGTCCACGGTGTAGGCATAGGAAGCGCCGAAGGCGGCAACGTCGAACTTATGCGGGCCGCGTCCAATTTCTTCATCGGGGGTAAAAGCGACCCGGATCTTGCCATGCTTAATCTCCGGATGCGCCAGCAGATGGGCCATAGCCGTCATGATCTCAGCGATGCCTGCCTTGTTGTCTGCCCCCAGCAGGGTGGTGCCGTCGGTCGTAATCAGCGTATGCCCCTTGTAACCGCTCAGCTCCGGGAAGCTCTTCGTGGACATGATAATATTCTGCGCTTCATTCAGCACCAGATCCTGCCCGTCATAGTTCTCTACAATCTGCGGCTTCACATTCGTGCCGGTGAAATCTGTAGCGGTATCCAGATGGGCCAGGAAGCCGATTACCGGAACCTCTTTATCTGTGTTGGCGGGCAGCGAGGCCATGACATAGGCATGCTCGTCCACCGTAATCTCCGTCAGTCCCAGCTCCTGCAGCTCCTCTGCCAGCTTATGCGCCAGTACCATTTGGCCTGGAGTGGACGGGCAGGACTCGCTGTCCTCATTCGATTGGGTATCCATTTCAGCATACGATACAAAACGTCTAATTAATTCTTCCTTCAATGCAGGTCATCTCCTCTTCAGCTTCGTATGTCTATATTATCACGATCCGGCCCGGGTCTCATACTTTAGGCAAAGGGAGAGGAGTGAAAGGGGATAACTGGCTAGAAGGAGGCGAGGGGCCGGAGATAAGTTGGAAGGGGGAAGGCAGCGTGTAAGTGGGGGACGGGAGAACGGGCTATGGCTGCTGCCCCGGCAGCTGGCTGGAGACGAGCTTGGCCGAGAGCAGGTAGCGGTCGGGCGCTGAGCCTACATAAGAGAACGGGTAACAGGTAATCAAGGTGAGTATGGGGTCTTTGCTGGGCTTAATTGCTCCCCGTGCATCTCCATCAACAATCCGGCTGCCGGTCACTTCATAGGTAAAAGTTCCTTCTGCTGTCGCAAGCTCAAGCGTGTCTCCGGGCTCCAGCTCCCCGAGGCTGCGGAAGACGGTGTCACGATGTCCGGCCAGGACGCTGTTCCCTGAGGCGCCCGGGGCGGCGCTTGCCTCATCGTGTCCGGCGCCCTGGTTAAGCTCCGCCCGTCCGGTTCCCTCCAGAATGGCGACCCGCTTCTTCAGCTTCGGAAAATAGATCTCCCCGATTACCTCTCCTGCTATATAAGCAGGTTTGTCGCCTTTTGGTGATTCTGCGCTGCTGACCATACCTTCAGGAAGCGGTGTTTCTTCTTCGGAGCTTACGGGATTCTGGGCTTCCTCCCTCTTTTTGTCCCAGATTCTCAGGGCTTCGCGGGCTTCGGCGGGCGCTTGGAGGATCTGGAAGGCGGAATACAGCATAACGCACACAGAGAGCAGGAAGATCAGCTTGACGGCTAAAGTGAACCCGCTGCGTATCTTCATGCTCTCTCCTCCTTACATCTACATAAAGTTACTTCTTCTGGCCCAGCCTGCGGAGCACAAGCACACTAATCATGGCGACAACCAGGCTGGCCGCAATCAGATTGTACCAAGGGCTGGCTGTGTCCGGCAGTCTGCCGTCTTCCTCCGGCCCGCCCAGCGGAAGCGTGTCGTCTGTGAGGTTGACCTCTTTCCCCGGTGAAGGGGCTGGTGTGCTGCCGGGTGCAGCGGCTCCGGAATCAGGAGTTGCGGACGGACGGTTGCCGCCGTCTTCCTCTCCTGCCCCTAGCGGAACAGGCTCTTCGCTTACGCTCACTCCATCCGGTGCTGCCGTAGCAGTTGCCGGTGCCTGTGATGGCGCTGCTGAGCTGCCAGGCGATGCAGTGCCGGCCGGTGAGGCTGTAGGGACTGTTGTTGCAGCAGGCGGTGTACTGCCAGGGCTGCTGGAGGACCCGGGCGTTGACGTAGGCATAGGCGTTATTGTAGCCGTTGGCTCCTCTGTGGATTGCGGTGTAGAGGTCGGACTGGCTGTCGGCGCAGGCGCAGCAGTTGCCGTGAATTCAAAGGCGACACTTACCGTCTTCTCCTGGAACTCGTTGCCTGCCTCCGGCGGGAACAACACCTTCATTTCGATAGCTTCCTCTTCCCCTCCGGCAAGCGAGCCGATGGTCACTACCCCCGGGGCCTCGCTCATTACCCCTGAGTAGAGGATTACTCCCTCTTTTTGCAGGGTCATTTGCAGGATATTGTACAGATCTGCGTCCCCGGAGCGGAACTGAAAGGCTACTGCGTAATCGAACGGATCATTTCCGTCATTGATAATCTTATAATCCGAAGCCATCGTATCTCCCGGCTGCATGTTGTTCATGGTTGCCGTACTGGTCGTATGTGAGTTGACAGTGAGCTTGATCGTATCCTCAGCGCTGACCCCTCCGGCATGCCAGATTACACCTGCCAGAACGGCCAAAATATACGCGCCAATTATAGATGTATGTCTCTTCTTCACTCTCCCCGCCCCTTCCTGTGCAGACCTTCGGCAGCCACTAGCCACAATCCGCCCCGGTTCGCGCTTCTAAATCATAGTTTGTCGAATAAAGTGGTTTCTTGAAGAACTACTACCAATTAAAGCGATGATATAAATCAGAACGAGTACGAACGGATCTAGATAAGCCTAAACGTGCGTGAACGAGGCGGAATGGTAAAAATGCGTTTACGTTCGTTATAACGAATATTAATTACAGTATAATCTCAAATGGGCATAAAGAAAAACCGAAAAAGATACTTTAAGTGAATGAATTCGGGTGTTTATTATGAATAAACGGCATTTATTTAATATTTACTGCGGTTAACTCATTATTTCTCTGTATATTACCGTATTTTGTATTTTATAAAGAACAATTTGGTCTGGAAAGGCTCGGCTCCATAATTTCTACACCGAACACATTTGTCTTTTGGAAAATTGACTTTATATATTTCAATGAGCAGCAAAGATCTTCTTCATTCTTAATCTGGTTTTTAATAATATAATTAATTTCTCCTAACTCATGTTTTTCATTTACAATATCTAAGAACTGGATTTCCAACATGAACAGCGAATTTATTGATCCTGCAAAAGAATTTCGATGAACTTCTCCATTTAAAAAGCCCCTCATCACTCGACCAGCCTCATCTCGAATGCTACTAAGAATAACTGCCCTTTCAACTGTTTTACGCACTTGTATCCTCCTGCGTATGCCCGCCGACTGATTGTATCGTCCAAAGCATTTATGTTATGATTGGGTGGAGTGTAAGGACCATAACCTTTGACTCCGGGAACCTCATTTACGTTTGCCGCGCTGGCTGCGTTTGGTTCCTTTCTTTTTGTCCTGAAGCAACAACGTTCTGGTAATATCTATGGGCTAATAATTGCTGTAAGGGGCGGACCCAATCTTTCATGTGTTTTCTCCTTTCCGAAAGCGTTATTTTGTATTAACTTCCTGATACATCTCTGACAGAACTGTATCAACATGTAAATACATTTGTGTCATTATGTTGATACGATTGGAGGAGTATCTATGGTTAAAAATAATTTGAAAATAATAATGGACTCACGGCATATAGGAATACGGGAGATGGCAAGATCTACTGGGTTGGCTATAAATACCGTATCAGGTCTTTATCATGATACTTCAAAGCGTGTGGATCTGGAGACGCTAGACAAACTTTGCACGTTTCTTGGTGTAGCCGTAGGAGAAATACTAGAGCACGTAGAAGAACCGCCACAGGAATGAAGTGGCGGTTCTTCTATGGCCGCAAATGCTGCAAGACTAAAATAGCCCATTCAGCTACCTCAATGGAGTTCTCCATAGGTAGTTAAATGGGCTAATTATATAGACTGGCTTGTAATCAGACTAGTACAGTGTCAGGTTTAAAAGGGTGGATAAGCTTGTTAAACTCCACCCCGAAATCTAACGGACCGGAGAGACCTTATCCCCACGAAAACGCCACTTTTTGCAGCGTAACGGACTCAGGCGGCCTTATTGTCACCCTACTAGACGTTTTGGAGCCGAA
Organism: Paenibacillus sp. FSL H3-0333; assembly: GCF_038002805.1. NCBI lineage: Bacteria > Bacillati > Bacillota > Bacilli > Caryophanales > Paenibacillaceae > Paenibacillus > Paenibacillus sp. FSL H3-0333. Next base: position 930,942 of record NZ_JBBODG010000001.1, read on the forward strand.
GTGTAAAGGATAAGGCCCATGGAGTCCGTTACTCGCCCAGTTGGCGACTTTCTTCCCACATAAGAGCACCTCAGTCCGTTACGCTAAGCCAAACGCCCCTGAAGAACAATCCCCGCTTGGAAAAGATGTAATTTGAAGGGGAATTGCTTCTGCTCCACTATTTTAAATCTGATGAGGTACTAGGGATAAGTGTATTCTGTACAACTAGAAACAGTGAAATGGAAGGCTTTCCTCCTTTAACTGTTGTCTGTGCAACTAAATTTGCCTGGATGGGCGAAAATCCAGATATAGAGGCTGTTTAATTGCACCAAATACAGCTAAATGGAGATTCGGCGGCAGATCAAGCGATTTAGTTGTACAAATTGCAATTAGGCATACTCCCCCAACTAAGCATACTACCCCTTGCACCCAAATCGAGGCGCGGTAAACTCTCAGCACGCAATTAGTTGAAGTAACTCTCTCACACACGTTTAAATCGGATGAGTTACTACAGCCGTATTACTTCTTCAACAGGTCGGCCACAAGCTCATACGAATGCAGGCGGGCAGAGTGATCATAGATCTGTGAAGCGATAATCCACTCATCGGCACCCGTCTCTTCGAGAATCTGGAGCAGCCGTTCTTCGATCAGGGCCTGGTCGCCCGCAATGGAGTATTGCTGTTTGCTCATAAGCAGTGCTTTCTCCTGGGAGGTCCAGATTCCGTCCAGACTGTCTACAGGCGGCTGGAGCTTGCCGGTGCGGCCACGGATAATGTTAAGGAATTGCTGCTGCTGGGAAGTGGCAAGTCTGCGCGCTTCTTCTACCGTATCCGCTGCCGTAATTCCCAAGCCCACCATAACATAAGGCTTGTCGAGTACAGCTGAAGGCTTGAAGCTGGTACGGTACAGATGCAGGGCCGGCAGCAGATAATCCGGTGCGAAGTGGCTGGCAAAAGCAAAAGGCAGACCCAGCTGGCCCGCAAGCTGGGCGCTGAAGCCGCTGGAGCCGAGCAGCCAGATCGGGATGTTCAGCCCTTCACCGGGCACGGCACGGACACCGGCCGGACGGGAGCCTGATCCTTCGGGGTCGAAATACGCCCGCAGCTCGCTAAGCTGCTCGGGGAATTCACTGCCATCGCTGCCGAGGCCGCGGCGCAGTGCTCTGGCGGCCGCCTGATCCGAGCCGGGGGCTCTGCCCAGACCCAGATCAATCCGTCCGGGATACAAGGATTCCAGCGTGCCGAATTGTTCTGCAATCATAAGCGGTGCGTGGTTGGAGAGCATGATGCCTCCTGAACCAACGCGGATGGTGTTAGTTCCGGCTGCCACATGTCCGATAACCACGGAGGTAGCGGAGCTGGCAATGCCGGTCATATTATGATGCTCTGCCAGCCAGTAGCGGTTATACCCCCACTTCTCAGCATGACGGGCCAAATCAAGGGTGTTATGAAAAGAATCCGCCGCCGTTCCGCCCTCCCGGATAGGGGCTAAATCCAGTACGGAGAATGGTATGTCGTGCAATTGCTTCACATGAATCCCTCCTATAGTAGATGCATTCCGCATCAGTAGCATTATTTGCAGCCATGAATCAATATACCCGCCAATTATAACATGAAATAATATAATTTACACACTTTAAGTAAGCGGCATGACGGGGAGAGGGAACTTGAAGGGGAAAGGTACAGTTACTGAAGGGATGAATTTGGAGTATTTGGACTGAATTTGGACGGTTACAACCGTACAGCAAGGGCTCCGCAGGCAAGAATGTAAGCGCATAACAATTTGCTTGCCAATTTAAGGGAGCCTTGCTATAATCGCTTTGAAAAGCTTTTCTAACTTAAGCGGCAAGGCCAACCCTGGTAAGGAGGGCACACGTTTCGGGCTAAAAGAATAAGAAGGAAGTCAGACTATGAAGCCAACAATCAGAGATGTCGCCAAGATGGCCGGAGTATCCATCAGCACTGTGTCCCGTGTAATGAATGCCCCGGATACGGTCGTGGAGAGCAAGCGCAGCCGGGTCATCGAAGCGATAGAAGCGCTCAAGTATCAGCCTAATGCATTCGCACGGGGGTTAATTTACAGGAAGTCGTTCACTCTTGGGCTACTCATTCCTGATATTGAGAACCTCTATTTCGCAGGGGTGATCCGGGGAATGCAGGATGCCTGCATTAAGCTCGGTTACAGTCTGATGATCTGCAATACAGACCGTGACAAGGAGCGGACATTGTCCTATATGGATACTTTTCATGAGAAGCAGGTGGATGGTGTTGTGTTCGCCAGTGATATTCTGCACCCTGAGTATTATGAGAAGCTTATAGGCTGCAGAATTCCATTCGTGCTGGTCTCCTCCCATTCCGATGAGTACGAGGTAGCGTCGGTCGAGGTGGATGATGAGAAGGCGGCGTATGATGCTGTGAAATTCCTGATTGAGCTGGGGCACCAAGAGATTGGAATGATCGGCTTCAATCATGATAATTCGGTGTCCGGGCCACCGCGGATGGCGGGGTTCGTGAGAGCCCTGAGCGAATCGGGGCTGGATCGTAATATCGGCAAAATCAAGTATGCTAACCACCGCTTTGAGCAGGCCTATCAGGCAACGCACGAGCTGTTCACTGAATATCCGGAATTAACGGCTGTATTCTGTGTAGCGGATGAGTTCGCCATGGGAACGATCTCTTACTTAAAGGACCGCAATATTCTGGTTCCCGGACAAGTGTCGGTCATCGGCTTCGACAATCTGCGGATGTCGGGGATGTTCATTCCGAAGCTGACAACCATCGCACAGCCTATCTATCAGCTGGGGTACCGGGCGGCCGAGAAGCTGCATGAATTGCTGACCACGGGCAAGGTGGCTGTCATGAAAGAGAAGATGGAGCATAAGCTAATCGTAAGAGAATCCTCGCGTGAGAAATGAGATGTAGTTCCTGCGGGCTGAAGCACGGCTGCCTGGGGATAGGGCAGCACGGTTTCTTCGCATTATTCTGAAAAGCTTTTCAGAATAATGCGTTACAGGAATATGAGCTAATTGTTTCGGGACCGTTCCGGGAACCATTTCAGGAAACGTACCCACAGCAGAAGGTGCTAACACACTATTGGAAGCGTATACATTTGAGTGTGATATGGAAAATATATGTTTGAATTAGCGGTTGTAATGGGTGTGGGTGCCTGTTGTCCGTGAATTTCGATAAGGGGGTGAGTTGCTGCGCTGCCGGAAGGAATTCCGGTAATGAAGCTGGCTTAATGCAGTCTCTAAAAACAATTAAAGGGGATGTATGAAACAATGAAGAAAGCTCCAGCACGTAAACTGTCACTTGCGATGGTGCTGTGTCTATCCTTCACCATGATGCTCAGCGGCTGCGGCGGCAATAACAACGCTGCACCAACGCAGGCTCCGGCAGCTACAGAAGCGCCAACAACCGCACCTTCAGCAGATAACAACGCAGCAGCAACAGAGAGTCCGGATCCCGCTGCGGCAGGCAGTCCATTAGACTTGGCGATGAAGGGTGAATATAAAGGCACGAAGGTCACGATGTTCGGACCGTTCGTCGATGCGGACCAGGTGAAGTTCGAGAGCAGCATTAAGGAATTTGAAGAGAAGACCGGCATTGATATTCAATACGAAGGCTCCAAGGAATTCGAAGCCACGATTAATATCCGGGTCGATGGCGGCAATGCGCCGGATATCGCGGACTTCCCGCAGCCGGGCCTGCTCTCCTCTATTGCCAAGACCGGCAAGGTGATCGATCTGACCGGGGTGCTGGATCAGGCGAAGCTGACGGCCAATTACAATAAGAGCTGGCTGGATATGTCCACCATGGACGGCAAGGATGGCAAGATTATGGCCGGGATCTGGAACCGCAGCAACGTGAAGAGCCTGGTCTGGTATCCGAAGAAGCAATTTGACGAAGCGGGATATACGGTTCCGCAGACTTGGGATGAAATGATGGCCCTGACGGAGCAAATCGCCAAAGACGGTGATCCAGCCTGGGCAATCGGTATTGAGAGCGGCGCGGCAACCGGCTGGGCGGCAACCGACTGGGTAGAGAACATTATGCTGCGGACCACGACCCCTGAGAATTACGACAAGTGGGTAAGCGGTGAGCTTCCGTTCACCTCGCCGGAAGTGAAGAACGCGGTGGAAGTGATGTCCAAGATCTGGCTGAACAAGGATTATGTCTACGGCGGTGCTAAATCCATTGTCACTACTGCCTTCGGCGATGCTCCGAAGCCGATGTTCGAGAATCCGCCCAAAGCCTGGTTCAACCTGATGGGGAACTTCATTACCAGCTTCTTCCCGGAAACGGCCAAGGTGGATACAGACTATGACTGGTTCTATCTTCCGCCGATTGATGAGCAGTACGGCAAGCCGGTCCTGGTGGCAGGCGACATCTACGCTATGTTCAATGACCGCCCTGAAGTACGCGCTGTAATGGAGTTCTTCACTACTGGCGAATCGATCAAAAGCTGGGTGCAATCCGGCGGTGTCATTGCCCCGATGAATGATGCTTCCCTGGATTGGTACCAGTCCGAATCCGACCGCCGGATGGCGAAGCTGGTGCAGGATGCTTCGACCCTGCGCTTCGATGGCTCGGACCTGATGCCGGGCAAGGTGGGGGCAGGTACCTTCTGGAAGGGCATGACTGACTATGTGAGCGGAACCGCTACGCTGGATCAGGCCCTGGAGCAGATTCAGTCAGGCTGGAAGAACTAAGACCCAGGATGCGCGGGACTTAGACGCCAAGAGGTTGAAGGGGCGGTCTTGAGCAATCAAGCCTGCCCCTCAGCTGGTGGTAACGGGTGCTTATGAAGAGGGCTCTGCTCTAACAGAGCCTATAGGAGGAACCGATATGGATGCACAAATAAGGCCGGAGCCGGGGGCCGCCGGGGCGCAGGCCAGTCAGAGAATTAGCGGCAGGGCAGTGCTGCTATCGCTGGGCGTTTTGCTTGCGAATATTGTGGTCAACGGGCTGATTTTCCTGTTTTTCCGCGATTCAACGCTTCAACCGCTGCTGACTGCGGTGCTCGCAGTGTTGTGGGGCGTGCTGGGCGTATATCTGATCTACTACACCTTGACCTGGGCCGTGGAACAGTACCCGGACCATGTCCGCAGGAAGGTGCTGCCCTATGTTTTTGTCGGACCGGCTGTCCTTATTCTCGGTTGGCTGCTGATTCTGCCTGCCCTGCGGACGCTGTACTTAAGCTTCTTCAACGCTTCCTCCGAGAAGTTCGTCGGACTCAGCAATTACGCCGCGATCTTCAGCGACCGTCTGATGGCTACGGCTCTGCGCAACAACCTGCTCTGGGTGTTCGTGGGCACGCTGGCCTGTGTCTGCTTCGGGCTGCTGATTGCCATTCTTGCCGACCGGAGCAGCTATGAGCGGATCGCCAAATCGATTATTTTCATGCCGATGGCTATTTCCTTTGTTGCCGCCGGGGTCATCTGGAAGTTCGTCTATTATTATCAGCCGGGCGATGAGCAGATTGGCTTGCTGAATGCGATTGTGACCTATTTCGGCGGTGAACCGCAGGCCTGGACGAGTATGCTGCAGCCGTGGAACAACTTCTTCCTGATTATCATTCTGATCTGGATGCAGACGGGGTTTGCGATGGTTATTTTCTCAGCGGCCATCAAAGGAGTGCCCGAGGATATTCTGGAGGCTGCACGGGTGGATGGCGCGGGTGAGGTAAAGATCTTTTTTGGCATCATGATTCCTTACATCTCTACGACGATTCTGACGGTGACCACCACGATTATTGTCTTTACGCTGAAAATATTTGACGTTGTCATGGTGATGACAGGCGGTCAATATGATACAGAAGTTGTAGCGACGCAGTTCTACCGGCAGTTCTTCATGTACCGCAACTTCGGCTACGGCTCTACGCTGGCTATCGTGCTCCTGATCGCGGTATTGCCTGTTATCCTTATTAATCTGCGGCAGTTCCGCAAGCAGGGGGGATTCTAATGGTGGGCACCAAGAAAAAAAAAGGCAGCAAAACGGCCGTCAATCTGATTCTGGGCGTCATCTGCTTCCTCTGGATTCTGCCGACCTTCGGACTCTTCGCCTCCTCCTTCCGTCCTGCGGCGGATATTCTGCAGACCGGCTGGTGGAAGGTGTTCCCTCATCAGGAATGGAAAGCGGGAGAGACGGTGCAGCTTCCCAAGGAGGTGGATCTGCGGGAGCCGATTGAGGTGAACGGCAAGACCTATACGGATGAACAGCTCAAGGCAGGGGTGAAGGCGGATGGCAGCCGCCTGATGTGGGAGAACCGCAGGGCACGTACGGTTAATATGCAGGAGCAGGGCTGGCAGGCGGTGCCTGATCTCACGCTCGACAACTATAAGAATGTGCTGTCCGGCAAGGAGTACACACTCAAGGAAGCGGATGGCAGTGAAACGGTGCAAAAGGGGAGCGGATTGTCGCAGGCGTTCTGGAATACACTGACGATTGCTGTTCCGGCGACGGTGATTCCGGTGCTGATCGCCTCTTTTGCCGCCTATGCCTTCGCCTGGTTACGGTTCCCTGGACGCAAGACGCTGTTCGTCATTATTATTGCGATGCTGGTCATTCCGATTCAGGTTGCGCTAATTCCGGTACTCAAGGATTACACGGCGCTTGGGCTGAACGGCAGTTATCTGGGAATCTGGCTGGCACATACGGCCTTCGGGCTGCCGCTGGTTACGTACTTCATGTACAACTTCATCAGCCAGCTGCCGAAGGATCTGTTTGAATCGGCTTTTATTGACGGCGCCAGCCACTTTACTATTTTCAGCAGACTGATTCTGCCGCTGTCGGTGCCCGCGCTCGCTTCGATCGGGATCTTCCAGTTCCTCTGGGTATGGAATGATTATCTGGTGTCGCTGATCTTCATCGGGAACCAGCCGTCGGTGCAGGTCATGTCGATGAAGATCGCCGATCTGGTCGGCTCGCGCGGCAATGACTGGCATCTGCTGACCTCGGCAGCCTTTATCTCGATGCTGATGCCGCTGGCGATCTTCTTCCTGCTGCAAAAGTATTTCGTCCGGGGTCTGATGGGCGGCTCAGTCAAAGGCTGATCTGCGGCTGGGACAAGAGAAGTCGGCAATCGGGAGGAGAATACGAAGATGAGACCGGAGATCAGTGCGGAGATAAGTACGGAGATACGCACGGAGATGAACATAAAGATGAAGTCCTGTGAGCATCCTTCCGCCTTATACCCTTACAGGGAGTGGAGTATTGAAGAGGAACACTACGAGGATGAATACAATCAGCGGAGCGAGAGTGTCTTCGCACTAGGCAACGGCTATATCGGCATGCGCGGGAATTTCGAGGAAGGCTATCACGGCAAGGCGGGGGCTTCGGTAGCCGGAAATTATCTGAACGGCTTCTTTGATTCTGAGCCGGTTGTCTATCCTGAGGGGGCCTTCGGGTACCCCTCCCGCAACCAGGCCATGTTGAATGTGAGCGATGCCCGTATCATCCGGCTCAGCATCGAAGGCCATGAGTTCCGGCTGGATCAGGGGAAGCTGCACCGATATAAGCGCCGGCTGGATATGCGCAGCGGTATGCTACACCGGGAGCTGGAGTGGGAATCTCCAGCCGGGCACAGGGTATTGCTGGTGATCCGCCGGATGGTTGCCTTGACGCATAAGCATCTGGCCGCTATCGACTATGCGGTGACGGCGCTGAACTTCTCCGGGACACTGAAGTTCGATTCAGCGGTGGACGGCGAGATTGCCCGGCCTGAGGTTACCGGTGACCCGAGGCTGGGGGCGGGCAGCGGCGAGTCCCGCCTGCTGCTGGAGGACACCGGATATGACGCTGCCGCCCGGAAGCTGTGGATGAAGCAGCGCACCCGCCACACGCGGTTTGCGCTGCTGACCGCTGTCAGCCATGCGCTGCAGGCGAAGTCCGGGCGCGAGATGAGCCACCAATTGATCGGGCAGCGCATCTCCGTCTGTTACGCCGCTGCTGTCCGCAGCGGAGAGACGGTGACGCTTACCAAATATATAACGTATCATACCTCCAGGGATTACAGGGAGGAGGAGCTGCCCGGCCGGAGTGCTGAAGTCTTGGCGCTGGCCAATGAGCTGGGCTTCGCCGGTCTGGCCGAGGAGCAGCAGGCGTATCTGGATAGCTTCTGGGCACATGCGGATGTGGAGATTAGCGGTGATCCTGCACTCCAGCAGGGCATCCGCTTCAATGCTTATCAGCTGCTGCAATCCGTGGGCCGGGACGGAGCAACGAATATCGGAGCCAAGGGCTTGACCGGCGAAGGCTATGAGGGGCATTATTTCTGGGATACGGAGATGTACATGCTGCCGTTCTTCACCTTCACGCAGCCGGAGATCGCCCGTGCGCTGCTGGAATTCCGTTATGCTACGCTCGGCAAGGCCAGAGAGCGGGCAGCGGTCATGTCGCAGAAGGGGGCGCTGTACCCGTGGCGGACCATTGACGGCGAGGAGAACTCCGCCTACTTCCCCGCAGGCACTGCCCAGGCGCATATCAATGCCGACATTGCCTACGGCCTGAAGCAATATATCCAGGCCACTGGCGATATGGATTTTCTGGTTAGCCGGGGTGCGGAGATGCTGTTCGAGACCTCAAGGTTCTGGGCCGATCTGGGCCACTACAACCCCGCGCGCGGAGGGGCCTTCTGCATTGATGCAGTAACAGGGCCGGATGAATATACGGCGATTGTGAATAACAATGCTTACACCAACCTCATGGTGCAGGATCAGCTCCAGTATGCCTATGAGACAGCTCTGCTGCTTCAGCGGGACTATCCCGCGGATTACGAACGGCTGCGGCAGGCGATCGGGTTAACTCCCGAAGAGGCAGAGGGCTGGAGAGAGGCCGCAGCACGGATGTTTATTCCTTTTGACGAGCAGCTCGGGATCTATGCCCAGGATGATACCTTTCTGAGTAAGCAAAAATGGGATTTCGAGCATACGCCTGCGGATAAGTATCCGCTGCTGCTTCACTACCACCCGCTGGTCATCTACCGGCATCAGGTGCTGAAGCAAGCCGATCTGGTAATGGCTCTGTTCCTGCTCGGGAACAAGTTCAGTCTGGCGGATAAGCTCCGCAACTACCATTATTATGAGCCGCTGACGACGCATGACTCCTCGCTGTCTCCTTGCATCCACAGTATTATGTCTGCGGAGATCGGCGATCTGGCCGGGGCATACCGTTATTTCAGCCGCACGGTACGGATGGATCTGGACGATATCAACCACAATGCCAAGGACGGGCTGCATATGGCGGCGATGGCCGGGTCCTGGATGTCGATTGTGAACGGCTTCGGCGGCATGCGGCTGGCTCAGGGGGAGTTGGGCTTTGCCCCTGTCCTGCCGGAGCAGTGGGAGAGCTACCGCTTCAAGGTTACAGTAGGCGGTCAGCTGCTGGATATCTTCGTTGAACGTGAGGCGGTAGTGTATACGCTGCTGGAGGGGACGGCGCTTGAGATCAGGCATAAGAAGCAGGCGCTACAGCTGCTTCCGCAGGAGCCGGTGAGGATCCCGTTCGCGGGGCGGCTGGAGGCCGTAATCTTCGATCTCGACGGCGTGATTACGGATTCCGCTGAATTTCATTATCTGGCCTGGCAGGCGCTCGCGGATGAGCTGGGTAGCCCCTTCAGCCGGGAAAAGAATGAACGGCTGAAGGGCGTCAGCCGGATGGAGTCGCTGGAGATTGTGCTGGAGGGCAGCGGTCTTGCGAAGCTGCCTGAAGCCGGGAAGCTCCGGCTGGCGGAGCAGAAGAACGATCATTACCGGCAGATGATCGGCCGTATCACCCCGGCGGACCTCCTGCCGGGGATCCGGGAGCTGCTCGATTCCCTGCACGAGCGGGGAATCTCCGTGGGGCTGGCCTCGGCCAGCCTGAATGCGCCGCTCATTCTGGAGCGTCTCGGCGCAGCCCGGTGGTTCCAGGCCGTTGCCGACCCGGCTGCGCTCCGGAAGGGCAAGCCCGATCCGGAGATCTTCCTGCAGGTGGCAGAGCGGCTGGGTGTTCCGCCGGGCAACTGCATCGGCGTGGAGGATGCAGCCGCAGGCGTGGCCGCGATTCGTGCGGCAGGCATGAAGGCTGTGGGCATCGGCGCGGCCGGGCAGCTTGGCGCGTCCGACCTGGTGCTGCCCTCTACGGCGGAGCTGGACGCCGGGAAGCTGCTGGAGCTGTTCGCGGCGCGTTAGCCGCTTGTGGAAGGCGGCATCGGATAGCGAGAGTGCTGTCCGTATAGTAAGGGAGCAGGGGCGTGGCAGGGTGTATGCGAAAAACCGAACACATTGTGCTGCGAGAAGGCACGCGGCCGCAATGTATGCGAAAAACCGAACACAATTGGTGGCGCGAAGGTGAGCGGGTCCAATGTATGCGGAAAACCGAATACAATGTGCCGGCGAAAAACTAAACGTTTTTAATTAAAAGCTGATGTCGTTCATATTACTATGATATTACTATGATATTTTTAAGAAGCCTCTGCAGGTATGCGGAGGCTTTTTGGCTAGCAGGGCATGAGCTCTAAAGAAGTGAATACATTCATAAATGCGGCGATGGTTGGAGTTTTGTTCGAAGCCAACTTTCAGCGATATATGTATTCTGTACAATTAAAAACCGTAAAATGGCAGGGCTACCTCTTCTAAGTGTAGTCTGTACAACTAAATTTGCCCAAAAGGGGGAGAACCGGGTATGGCTGGCATTTTAGTTGTACGAAATGCAGCTAAACAGACTTTTGGCGGTACATCAGACGATTTAGTTGTACGGAATGCAGTTAAGTACACCACCACTTGCACCTTAATCAGGTACAGCAAGCAAACTCTCAGCCTCCACCTATTTTAAGTAGTAGCCCGCTCAAGTAGCAGCCTCCTCAAATAGTAGCCTCCTCAAGTAGCAGCCCTCTCAAGTAGTAGCTCCCTCCTCCAGCTCCACAGGCAGAATGTGCGCGGCGGCCACGCTCTGGCCCTGCACCTGCTGCAGGATCAGGTCCACGGCGAGCTTGCCGATCGCTTCCATCGGCTGGCGGATGGTGGAGATCGGCAAATCGAGCAGGCTGCGGAGCGCGATGCCGTCATAGCCGACGATCTTCACATCCTCCGGGACGCGCCGTCCTCTGGTACGGCAGGCCTTCAGGGCATAGGCGGCGATGATATCGCTGCCCGCAAAAATCCCGTCCACCTCAGGATGCTCCAGGAAGAGCTGCCCGAGCAGCTGCTCGTAAGCTTCGAAGTCGAAGCTGTTGTTGTCGGTATGGAGGGTGACATACTCCAGGCTGTGCTGCTTCGCCATATCCTCGAAGGCCACGCAGCGCAGATGGGATAAGATGTTCAGCTTGGGATGCCCGCCGATATGGGCGAGGTGCCGGCAGCCTTTTTGAATCAGAAGAGTGGTAGCCAGCTTGCCTCCCTCATAATTATCCGAACAGACATAAGGGATATCCGGTGAGATCTGCCGGTCGAATGTCACCAGCGGCAGATTCATCTGCCGGTAGGCTTCCACCTCCAGCGTATGGCTGCCCATAATAATGCCGTCTACCCGGCTTGCGCGCAGCATATGGATGTATTCCTGTTCCTTCTGCTTGTCCTGCCACGAATTGCAGAGCAGCAGCTTATAGCCTTCCCGGTAGGCATGTTCTTCAATATGACTGGTCAATTCGCCGAAAAAAGGCAAAGACACATGCGGAATAATCAGTCCGATGATGTTGGATTTCGAGCGGCTAAGGGAGCGGGCCAGTTCGTTCGGCCGGTAATTCAGCTCCTCCATCGCCTGGTGCACCTTGTGCTTCAATTCCTCGCTTAAGTAACCCCTGTTGTTCAGTACCCGGGATACGGTGGTTGCCGATACGCCAGCCTTCAGCGCAACGTCTTTGATGGTCGGCATGGCCTGGCCTCCTGTCTGAGCAGTCAACTGCAGATTCATTCTAACGTGAGCGGTCTGCTCTGTCCAATATCGACGGCTGCTGTCGCTTTTTGTTGTTTCTAAAAACACCTTTACCCCCTATAATTGTATCAAAGCAGTCCCCGTAATGAAGCCCCATGAATACATTATCCTTCTACTTGTCAGATTCCGATTATGAGATAGATGAACGGGAGTGTGCGAATGAGTGTAGAACATATTCATCTCAGGTTGTTAAGAAGCTTGCTTGTGCCTCTGTTGATCTTCCTGTGTACAACAGGCCCGGCAGGAGCTGCATTCGCCGCAGCCGAGGAGCTTCCCGCCCGGAATGTGCTGGTGCTGCATTCCTATCACAAGGGTTTTGCCTGGACCGATGACCAAAGTGCCGGAATAGAGGAACGTCTCAAGGGCACAGCTAATCCCCCCGTCATCTACACTGAATATATGGACTGGAAAAGGTACCCCACGCAGGGTAACCTCGAACATTTCTACGAAACCATCCGCTTCAAGTATCAGAACATCCCTATTCATACGATCATTACAACGGACGATGCGGCGCTGAGCTTCGCAATGAAGTACCGCCATGAGCTTCTGAACGATGCTCCGATTATTTTCAGCGGGGTCAACGAGCTGGGGGTGTCCAGTATCGAGGACCAGAGCAACATGACAGGCGTTATTGAGAAAATAGATGCCGCACCCACCATCCGTATGGCCATGGACCTTAATCCTTCGCTGAAAAAGGTGTATGTCGTCTTCGATAATTCGGAGAGCGGACTGTCAACCGGCCGGATGGTGATGGATCAGATTAGCGCCTTGAATCCGGGGCTTGAGCTGTTCCCCATGAACCGCTTGTCCATGGAACAGATCACAGCCACGGCAGCGGCGCTGTCCCCGGACAGTATTGTGCTCATGACTACATATTATAGTGACTCTACCGGAAGAATTGTGGAATTCGACAGGTTCGCAAGCGAGCTGGGCAAGAGCAGCAGTGTTCCGGTGTACCATATCTATGATTTTGCATTGAACCACGGCGCCTTCGGCGGGAGCCTGATCAGCGGCAGAAGGCAGGGGCAGACGGCGGCCGATCTGGCGCTGCGTATCCTGAAGGGGGAGCGTGCCGGGGATATCCCGGTGGTGACCGACAGTAATGTACGCAAGGTGTTTGATTACAATGAGCTGCAGCGGTTCAAGATATCACCGGATAAGCTGCCGGAGGGCAGCGAAGTGATTAACGAGCCGTTCTCCTTTTATCAGACCTACAAGGTGCTGGTGCTGAGCATCGTGGCAGCTTTTGCGGTGCTGGTAGTCTTCATTCTGGTGTTGTTATTCTATGTGCAGCTGGTCAGAAGGATCAGAAGCAATCTGGAAAAAAGCAATGAACGCTTCAGCCTGGCAACCTACGGCTCGGATGCGGTAATCTGGGACGTTGATATGTCTACGATGATCTATTATTTCTCGGACAGCTGGTATGAGGTGCTAGGATATGCCCGGGATGAGCTGAATGAGAGCCGCGGCGGCTGGCGGGATATTCTCCATCCGGAGGATGCCGAGCAGGAGAACCGGCTGCGCATCCAGCATCTGGAGGGTCGTTCTTCTTACTACTACGCTGAATACCGGATGCGGAGCAAGGCAGGCGAATACAAGTGGTTTCAGGCCCGGGGCAAGGTGCTGCGTAATGCGGGCGGCGGATATATCCGGTTTGCCGGGTCAATGGTGGATGTCACGGACCGCAAGGGTTATGAGAGTAAGCTGCAGACGAGCTATCAGGAGCTGGAATCGACCTATGAGGAGCTGACAGCCCTACAGGATGAGCTGCTGGAGCAGTATAACAAGGTGGTGGAGAATCAGGCGCTGCTGCAGACCAGTGAGGAGAAATACCGGCTGCTGGCTTATAATGACGTGCTTAGCGGTCTGCCGAACCGGCTGTCGTTAGCCGAGGAGCTGCAACAATTCATTGAAGAGCATTCCGGCGGCCATGCGGCGCTGTTCTTCCTGGATCTCGATAACTTCAAGTACATTAATGACTCCATGGGCCATACCTTCGGGGATGAGCTGCTGGTTCAGGTCGGGGAACGGCTGCTTAGCCGCTCTGACGGGCGCAGTAAGCATTTCCGCTTCGGCGGCGATGAGTTTGTGATTCTGTTCAAGGATGTGGCGGAAGCAGGAGAGGTGATCCGCTATGCGGATTCCCTGGTACAGGGCTTCATGGAGCCGTTCCAGCTTCATGCAAGTGTGGTGCATATCTCGGCCAGTATCGGGATTGCCCAATACCCGGAGAACGGGAAGAGTGCGGAGGAGCTGCTGAAGAATGCAGACATTGCCATGTACAAGGCCAAAGAAGCGGGCAAAGGCAGCTATATGATCTACGGGCAGGAGATGCAGCAGTATTTTGACGAACGGATGATTATTGAGAATCACTTAAGAAGCGCGGTATCCAATAATGAGCTGTCGCTGCATTACCAGCCGCTGGTGGATACCGGCTCCGGTGAGCTCTGGGGCTTCGAGGCGCTGATCCGTTGGAACAGCCCGGTGCTCGGCTTCGTCTCCCCCTTATCCTTCATCCGCATTGCCGAGGACTGCCGCCTGATCATCCCCATAGGGGAGTGGGTGCTGCGGGCTGCCTGCCGGTTCACCAAGGAGCTGCAGAATCAGGGCTATGAGGGCTATCATATCTCGGTCAATATCTCCGTCATTCAGCTGATGCAGGATGACTTCACAGAGATGGTGCTGAGCGTGCTGGAGGATACCGGGCTTGCGCCGGAGCATCTGGAGCTGGAGATTACGGAATCGATCTTCATGGAATCCTTCGAGGCGATCAGCTCCAAGCTGGAGGCGCTCAAGGAGAGGGGCATTGGCATTGCGCTGGATGACTTCGGAACGGGCTATTCCTCACTCAGCTATCTGAAGCAGCTCCCGATTACTACCCTGAAGATCGACAAGTCCTTCATCGACAGCATCGATACCCCGAACAATAGGTCGCTGGCCAGCTCCATCGTCACCATCGGCCATGATATGGGACTGAACGTTACGGCTGAAGGGGTGGAGACCCCGGAGCAGCTTGCTTTTCTGGAGCGGACCCGCTGTGACAAGATTCAGGGCTACTATATCAGCAAGCCTATTCCGGAGAAAGAGGTCGCGGGCTGGGTCGCTGGGCGGATGGCGGGTTGAGGTAAGTTAGCGCTATTTCAGCAGCTTCCGCGCCAGCTTGACCTTGCTGCCGTAGGGCGGGTAGACAATGCCGAGGTCAAGACGGGTGCCTCGCTTAACAATGCTTTTGTGATGTGAGAAGAGGTCGAAGCTGTATTTGCCGTGGTAGCCGCCGATCCCGGAATTCCCGACACCGCCGAACGGCAGCCGGGTGCTGGCTACATGGGAAATGGTATCGTTGATGCAGCCGCCGCCGAAGGACACCTCGGTCATCACCTGTTGCTCCACCTGCTTATCGCGGGTGAACAGATAGAGAGCGAGTGGCTTCGGACGGGCGTTGATGCTCTGGATGGCCTCCTCCAGCCGGGTATACTCCATAATCGGCAGCACAGGCCCGAAGATCTCATCCTCCATGGAAGCGTCACTCCAGGCCGCCGGATAGATCAGAGACGGCTCGATATATAGCTCCCCGGGAATGACCGTCCCGCCCAGAATCAGCTTATCGCGGTCCCGCTCCAGAATCTCCCCGATCCGCCGCAGCTGGCGTTCATTCACGATTCGTCCGTAGTCTGTGTTCTGCCGGATGTCTGTGCCATAGAAATCAGTGACGCAGCGCTTCATCCGCTCAATCAGCTCGGCTGCTACCTCCCTATGGACCAGCAGATAATCAGGCGCAATACAGGTCTGTCCCACATTGATCAGCTTCCCCCAGACAATCCGCTTCGCTGCAGTCTCCAGGTCGGCGCTCCGGTCTACGATTACTGGGCTTTTGCCGCCCAGCTCAAGGGTGACGGGTACCAGGTTCTTCGCCGCCGCTTCCATGACAATTCTGCCGACAGGCACACTCCCGGTGAAAAAAATATAATCGAACGCCGCATGAATCAGCAGATTCGTCGTTTCCTTCTCGCCCTGTACTACCCGGATATAGGCGGGATCAAAGGTCTCCCGGATCATGTCCTCAATGACAGCGGAGGTAGCGGGGGTGCTCTCGGAGGGCTTCAGTACGGCGCAGTTCCCGGCGGCAATGGCGCCGATTAACGGCTCAATCAGCAGCTGGAACGGGTAGTTGAACGGCCCGATAATTAGCACCGTCCCGTAAGGCTCGGCTATGATTCTGCTCCGTGCCGGGAACAGGTGCAGCGGTGAGCCTACCTTCACCGGCTTCATCCAGCGCCGTAGATGCTTCATCATATAGCCGATGCTGTCGAGCGTGAATCCGATCTCTGTGGCGTAAGCCTCGAATTCGCTTTTATGCAGATCCTGGTTCAGTGCAGCGATAATCCGGGCTTCATTGCGTGAGATGGCATCCTTCAGCTTCTGAAGCTGCTCCAGCCGGAAGCCGGGGGTTCTCGTGACTCCGCTGGCGAACCATTGTCTATGCTCAGCCAGCAGCCGGTCGATCTGTTGTGCAGTGTATGGTGGCATGCTTGTATCCTCCTTGGTTATTTGCGGTTCCTATAGATTGCCTGCCGAAGAGGGCAGAGTCTGGATGTAATCATGCATCCGGCTCCGGTTCAGCAGGGTGATTTCATTGCCCTTGAATTCGATCCAGCCCTGGTCGCGCAGGAATCCCAGCTCCCGCGACAAGGAGGGGCGGGCTGTATTCATATGCTCGGCCCATTCCTTCCGGCTGAAGGGGAGCTTCAGCCGATCGGACTCCTGCTGCTCTCCCTGCTCCAGCAGGAAGTCTACGATACGGCGGCGCAGCGGACCGGCGGACAGGTTCTCGATCTTCCGGTTCACGAGCACCAGCCGCTCGGACAGATTCTCGATGAAGCGGGTGAGGATATCGGTGTCGGCCGCGAATAATCTCAGCAGCTCCTGCTTGCTGATGAACATCACCTTGCAGGGGCCAGTGGCTGTGACGGTGGCGGGCACGGTGTTATTCCTGCGGAATAATACAGCTTCGCCTATGGTCTGCCCTTCCTTCAGGTGGGCGATGGTTACACTGCTGCCGGTAGGGTGTGTCTTCTGCACCTCAATGCGGCCGGAGAGCAGAATCCCAAGCCGGTCCGCCGGATCACCCTCTGCCAGAATAATCGCATTCTTATGGTAGGAGCTGACAGCGTAAGCCAGTGTATGCAGCAGCTGTTCGATCTCATCTGCGGACTTTCCGCGAAATAGCAGGCAGGATTGCAGCGAAGCGGGCTCCGGTCTCATACTTTTCCTCCCGATGTGTTGTGATTGGTAACATTCGTTACCGATTGATAGACGAAAGTCTACTACAATTATTGGTAACTGTAAAGGCGAGGCACAGAGCGATTCCATTAATGATAAGGAGTGATCAGGTAATGAGCGAAATGTTTTGTTTCCAGTGTCAGGAGGCAGCTAAGGGGACGGGTTGTACGATTCAGGGGGTGTGCGGCAAGACCAGTGAGGTAGCTAAGCTGCAGGATCTTCTGGTGTATACACTCAAGGGCATCGCCATCTTCGCGCGCAGCGGGCGTGAGCTGGGGATTACTGATCCGGTGACGGAGAAATTTATCATAGAGAGCTTGTTCGCTACGATTACCAATGCTAACTTTGTGCCGGAATATTTCAACGCGAAGGTCCGGGAAGGACTGGCCCTGCGGGATCTGTGGCGCAGCAGAGTGGCTGATGCCGGAGTGATGGCCTATTTGTCGGAGCATGACGCAGCGAACTGGAATGCAGTGACTGATGAAGAGCTGATGGACAAGGCGGCAACCGTCGGTGTGCTTGCTACGGAGCATGAGGATATCCGTTCCTTGCGCGAGCTGCTGACCTATGGCCTGAAGGGAATGGCTGCTTACATGGAGCATGCTGCGGTACTGGGCTTCTATGAAGCAGGAGCACATGCTTTTATGGAGAAAGGCTTGGCTGCAGCACTGGATGACAATCTAAGCGGCGGTGAGCTGACGGCTCTGGTGCTGGAATGCGGCAAGTTCGGCGTGGATGTGATGGCGCTGCTTGACCGTGCGAACACCGCAGCCTACGGCAATCCGGAGATTACCACAGTCAATATTGGGGTAGGCACGAACCCTGGTATTCTGATCAGCGGTCATGACCTCAAGGATATGGAGGCGCTGTTGAAGCAGACCGAGGGTACCGGAGTGGATGTGTATACGCACAGTGAGATGCTGCCGGCCCACTACTATCCGGCCTTCAAGAAGTATAGCCACTTCGTAGGCAACTACGGCAATGCATGGTGGAAGCAGAATGAGGAATTTGCCAGCTTCAATGGTCCGATTCTGATGACTACGAACTGTATTGTGCCGCCGAAGGACAGCTACAAAGACCGGCTGTACACGACAGGCAACACCGGGTATCCGGGAATTCAGCATATCGCGGCAGGCGCGGACGGAGAGAAGGATTTCTCGGCGCTGATTGAGCAGGCCAAGAGCTGCAGCGCTCCGGTGGAGATTGAGACAGGCGAGATTATCGGCGGCTTCGCGCATGCGGCTGTAATGAATGTCGCGGATCAGGTGGTTGGAGCGGTAGAGAGCGGCGCCATCAAGCAATTCTTCGTCATGGCCGGCTGCGACGGGCGGATGAAGAGCCGGAATTATTACACCGACTTCGCAGCAGAGCTGCCGAGTGATACGGTGATCCTGACCGCCGGCTGTGCCAAATACAAATATAACAAGCTGGCGCTTGGCGATATCGGCGGAATTCCCCGCGTGCTTGATGCCGGCCAGTGCAATGACTCCTATTCTCTTGTGGTTATAGCGCTTAAGCTGAAGGAAGTGTTCGGTCTTGCAGACATCAACGATCTTCCGATCTCCTATAACATTGCCTGGTATGAGCAAAAAGCGGTGATTGTACTGCTGGCGCTGCTGCATCTGGGCGTGAAGAACATTCACCTGGGTCCTACACTTCCGGCCTTCCTGTCGCCTAATGTAGCTAAGGTTCTGGTAGATACCTTCGGTATCGGCGGTATTACTACCGTACAGGAAGACATGGAGCGGTTTATTGCTGCGGTATAATACAATACAGCTTCAGCATTAGCCAAAATACACAAAAGCGAGTCTCCGTATAAGGGGGCTCGCTTTTGTATATGGATATGAACGTCACCGTCAGCGCTTACGGCAGCCGGTAGACTGCAAACGGCTCGCTGGTGCGGAAGGCGGCGCTGGCCTGGTCAAGCTGCTCAAGTATTCCCGCATCCGTTGAAGCGGAGAGACTCTGCAGATTATGTTGTACCTGCTCTACTGTAGTTGCACCGACAATCACCGTGGAGACGGCGGGCCGGTTCATCAGCCAGGCCAGGGATAGAGCTGCAGGTGAGGTGCCCAGTCCCTCCGCAATGGCCTGAACCTGCTCCCCGAGCGAGATGCGCTCCGGGGTAAGGAAGCGGCGGAAGTTCGGATCGGTCTCTGCTCTGGAGCCGGCAGGGGCTTTGCTGCTGCCAGTATATTTGCCGGTAAGAATGCCGCCCGCCAGAGGGAAGTATGGGATGATGCCCAGACCCTGATCCAGGCAGAGCGGAAGCAGCTCCGCTTCGGGCGTGCGGTCAGCCAGCGAATAGCTGCACTGGATAGAGATGTATTTCGCGAAGTGCCGGGCTTCGCTGATTCCAAGCGCCTTCATCAGCTCCCAGGCGGCATAATTGGAGGCTCCGATATAGCGCACCTTGCCTGCGGAGATCAGATCATCCAGCGTACGCAGCGTTTCCTCCAGCGGTGTGTAGGGATCGAAGGTGTGAATCTGATACAGATCCACATAGTCGGTCTTCAGCCGGCGCAGGCTGCCCTCCAGCTCCTGCATCAGATGATGGCGCGAAGAGCCGCTGCCACCGGGTCCCTCATGCTTCGGCAATCCGGCTTTGGTCGCCAGCACTGCGTTATGGCGTTTGCCTTCAAGCGCAAGGCCGATGATCCGCTCCGATTCAGATCCGGCATAGATATTGGCGGTATCGATGAAATTGATGCCCTGATCCATAGCGGTGTGCAGAATGCGGACCGAGGTCTCCTGATCTGCCCGTTTGCCGAAGGAATTGGTTCCAAGACCCAGGGCGGACACCTGCAGGCCGCTATTGCCCAGACGGTTATATCGCATGTTCTAACTTCTCCTCATCTAGTAGTAGTCTTAGCAGGAATCACGCACAAGCAGCTTGCCGCCGGACTCCAGGCGGCTGTCCTGTGACCGGGCGAGATTAATCACCGCATGCTCCTCCTGGAGCAGCTCAATCTCCTCACCCAGCTTAAGCAGCAGCCTGGAGAAGCGGCTTAGTACACTGTCAGTAATGTACCCGGTGAATTGTCCCGGATGGGCGAATACCTCAAGCATCTGCCAGAGCTGGTCCGTGCCGGAGCCGAACGCCCCGTTCATACGGCTTAGCGCAGCTTGAAGATCACGGATCAGGCTGCCCAAGTGGCTGTATTTATCCTCCAGCAGCAGCATGACTACCAGGCCGTAATTCACGGATTGCTGGCGGGATTCCACATTCTTGGCCAGCTGGCGCGCTGCCTCAAGCAGTCCGTCCGTCTCTGTCCGCAGCAGGCATGCGAGGCTGTGCAGACGATGCTGCATTACCCCGGCGTGTCCGGCGTACAGGCCGCTGCCGGTGACCTGGCCGCTAACGTAAATACTGCCGGTGGCTATAATTGTAGATTGGCGGATATCGCCATAGACGTACACATTCCCGAGGGCTTCAATTCGTACAGGTCCTTCCAGATCTCCCGGTACAATGATGTCACCTGCGAACATAACATCGCCCGCAGGATCTGTCATCTCTCTGGCCAGAAGACTGACCGGAGGGAAGTCACATATCCGGACGCTGCCGTTTCCTCCGCAGATGCGGGGTCTGCCGGTATGCCGGGCCACGATATTACCACAGGGAAGGAGCTTGGCATGATTACCGGCAGCAAAGTAGATATCCTGCGGCGGGGGAGGGGGCAGGACCCTTCCGTCTGTGTCGAGGCCGGGAATGCCTTCTTCCGGCGGCAGCTTGCGGGCGAAGACTTCGCCTGCAAAGGCAAAGGGGGCTCCCGGGAAACGGAGATACTCCAAGGGTTCCGCAGGCTTCTGACCCCGGGCTCCCTGTCCCTGAAGCATCCGGTTCCCCTCCAGTGTATGCTCAGGCAGCAGGAATTCCAGCCGGGCTTCCTTGCCGGGCAGCGGGGATCTGCCTTCAGCGATGCATACGGGAAGATATGTAGGGTTCTCCAGCTCCGCGTACAGGGCGGGAATGTTCAGGTTGCGCAGAATAAAACGGTTGTCCAGTGAGGCGATAATCTGTTCTATGGTGAGCGTGGACAGCAGCATCGCCGGATTGGGCTGGGCACGGACGACCGCTTCGAAGGCGGCGGGGCAGTTGACCAGATTCCAGGCGTACTTCTCTGCACGGTATAAAGTGAAGTGGACCTTGAGCTTGTCAGGCGATACGGTAATTTCATATTGCGGCTTCTCACAGATCTCCCAAGTGATATAATCCGCTCTGGTCACCTCAGTTGGCTCTGTAACGGTCTTCCAGTTGATCTTCAGGACAACAGGGTGGACCGCAGAAATGCGGGCGGGAGCACCTCCGGGGAGCGGGGGAGTAATGAATATCTGGTTGTCCTGCACGAGGATAATTCCATTCTTATCTCCAGTTGTCCCGTCAGAAGCTCGGCCCTCCACAGAGAATGAATCCAGGAGACCTTTACGTTCGAGCATCAGGGACTCTACGAATTCATATCGGCTTGGTTCGATATCCTGCTGCGGCATGGTTGTAACCTCACTTTTTCGTATGATCAATGGCAATTCGTACAGAAAAAGAACATCATCAAGCCTGGGAGGCTTCCCCTCCTGAGCAGCTGGCTTAAGTGGTCTCTATTGGCAGCCTGGCAACCGTAAACGCAGATTCCGGCGTTCTTAGGCCCATAGCTTTGCGTCCTGCCCTTTCGGGGAGTTTGCCTTTAGAAATAGATCAATGACATACATCCTGTAGAGGTGGGGAGTTATGGTCGACTGTAATCGACAAAAAGAGTCATAAATAGTTCTTACGCGTCATTAACTTCTGCAAACAAGCTTAATTCTAGTACTTAAAGAGCTATTTTTCAACTATATTATGCCTATTTATCAAAAAACTCGAAATATGCAGCTCTATTTCGACAAAAAAACTGGTTTCCCAGCACTTACAGCTTATGGAAGAGGCAGAGGGAGGAAAGTGTGAGCATTCAACTGTTGGGACACCCTGGGCTTGGTAAGACTCGGAGTGTTCTTTTTTGATAAGCGGTATTGCGAGTGATGATGTTATGTATGCGTTAACTATGTAAATAAACACAAACATTCAGTATATTATTTCGTAATAAAACCGAAGACATCGCAAATTCATTGTAATATAATCTAACTCATACCAAGGAAACGCGAATTAATGTTAACTAATATAACATTAATAGAGATAGCGACATCAGGAGAGGAGCATAAACTATGCAGATTGCAGCAACACCTTACATCTGGCCTTATGACGGGGCTGTGGACCCGGCGAAGACAGCGCTGATGATTATCGACATGCAGACGGATTTTTGCGGCAAGGGCGGTTACGTCGAGAGAATGGGTTATGACCTCTCATTAACAGCTAGGGCGATTCAGCCCATTCAGCGGCTGCTGGCACGTATCCGGGAGATTGAAGGCTTCACCGTGATCCATACCCGCGAGGGGCATAAGCCGGATCTGTCGGATCTGCCCGCGAACAAGCGGTGGCGCAGCCGCCAGATCGGGGCCGAGATCGGCTCCGAAGGACCGGCGGGACGAATCCTCGTGCGGGGGGAGCGCGGCTGGCAGATCATTGAGGAGCTGGCGCCTGCCCACGGAGAGTACATTATAGACAAGCCTGGCAAAGGCAGCTTTTATGCAACGGACCTGGACCTGATCCTGAAGAATAAAGGAATTACCCATCTGATTCTGACCGGTATTACTACCGATGTCTGTGTACACACCACGATGCGGGAGGCCAATGACCGTGGGTACGAGTGTCTGATCCTTGCGGATTGCACGGGAGCGACGGATGAAGCGAATCACCTGGCGGCGCTGAGTATGGTTCAAATGCAGGGCGGGGTGTTCGGCAGTGTAAGTGATTCACAAGCGGTGCTGCGTGCGCTGGAGCAATACTAAATCATTCATAACGGGGGAATAACTATGTGGAACAAGTCCAGAACGAAAGCGCTGATGCTGTTAACCTCGCTAATGCTGCTCCTGACTGCCTGCGGTAACAATACGGAAGCCGGTAAGGCCGAAGGCCAGGGAGCGGAAGGCTCGGGCGAGCTGAAGAAAGTAGTGCTCCGGCTGAAGTGGATTCACCAGGCGCAGTTTGCCGGCTTTTATACCGCGGTGGAAAAAGGCTTCTATAAAGAAGCGGGGCTGGATGTTGAGATCCGCCCGGGGGGCTCGGATTTCCCGGCTGTGCAGATGGTGGCTTCCGGCAGTGAGGAGTTCGGAGTTACGGGTGCCGACCAGGTTGTCATCGCCAGAGAGAAAGGCGTTCCGGTCAAAGCGTTGTCTGCGATCTACCGCAAAACCCCGTTCGTCATGTTCACGCTCAAGGAGTCCGGGATCCAGACGATGGAGGATCTTGTCGGGCAAAAGGTAGGCATCAAGCTGGGCGGCAACGAAGAGCTGACCTTCCGGGCCATGGAGAGAAGCGCGGGTATCGACCCTTCGCAAATCGAAGAGATGCCGGTCAAATACGATCTGAGTCCGCTGTTGACCGGTCAGGTCAAGGCCTGGCCCGGCTATGTCATTAATGAAGTGCTGGCTGTAGAGGAGCAGGGCAAGGAAGTAAATATTATCGACCCGAACGACTATGGCATCAATTTCTATGCCGATACCTTGTTCACTACGGAGTCTATCATCAAGAAGGACCCGGAGATGGTCGCCAGCTTCGTACAGGCCTCTATGCAGGGCTGGGATTATGCAGTAAAGCATCCGGAGGAGGCGGCGGAATTCGGACTGAAGTATGGCGAGAAGCTGGATCTGAAGCATGAGGTCAATATGATGAAGGCCAGCATTCCGCTGCTAGATCCGGAAAAGCTCCCGCTGGGCTCAATGGACGAGGCGTCCTGGGAGACACTGCAGAAGAATCTGGTCGAGCTGGGCTTTGTGAAAAAGGAACAGGACACCGGCGGATTGTTCACCAACGAGTTTTTGAAATAAGGAGGGACCCGATAATGACAACAGCGATCAAAGCACAGCTGGATGCTGCCGCCGCGCGGCATCCCGGTACCCGGGAAACCATGCTCTCCCTGCGCAATTGCTCTCTTTCTTTCGGCAACGTGCCTGTGCTGGATAAGGTCAGCCTTGATGTATACCGCAATGAGTTCATTTCGATTCTTGGACCAAGCGGCTGCGGGAAATCCACAACACTCCGCTTGATGCTGCGGCTGTTAAGCCCGGAGGCCGGTGGAGAGGTGGCGTATGCTTCACCTGATCTGTCCCTGGGCATGGTCTTCCAGAAGCCTGTCCTGATGCCGTGGCTCAGCGCGCTGCAGAATGTAATGTTGCCGCTTGAGCTAGGCGAGAAGAAGAAGTTCAGCAAAGCCGAGGCACGTGAAAAAGCAGAAAGTGCCCTGCGCCTGGTCGGCCTCCAGGATTATCTGAACCACTTCCCGCATCAGCTCAGCGGCGGGATGCAGCAGCGGGCAGCGATTGCCCGGGCCCTGGCGGCCGATCCGACGGTGCTGCTGATGGACGAACCGTTCGGCGCGCTGGATGAGCTGACACGCGAGAAGCTGAATTTTGAGCTGCTGCGGCTGTGGGAGAGCCCGGAGACCAGTCTAAGCAGTATTGTGATGGTCACTCACTCGATCCATGAATCCGCGCTGCTGTCGGACCGGGTCGTGATGATGTCTCCCCGGCCTGCCGGTGTGACGGATATCATTCCGGTGACGCTGCCCTCCCCGCGTGAGGCGGGCATGGAGGAGCTGCCGGAATTCCACCGGATTGTCAAGGAACTGAGAAAGCGGGTGAAGCATCTATGACGGTCAAAATCAAAGATACCCTGTACCCGGTCGCGTTTGCGCTTGGCTTCCTGCTTCTCTGGGAGCTGGCGGTACGTCTCCTGTCGGTTCCTATGTATCTTCTTCCTGCGCCTACGCAGGTAGTCTCGGCTATCAATGGCTCGCTGTGGTCGCATACGCTGGTTACGCTGGGCGAAGCGCTGACCGGGTTCATTCTCGCCAATATCCTCGGCCTGGCTACCGCAGTGATTTTTGTTCATTCCAAGCCGATTGAGAAAGGGATGTTCCCGCTGGCCATCGCCCTTAAGACTACGCCGCTGGTGGCGCTGGCCCCGCTGCTGGTCGTCTGGCTGGGGACCGGGTATACCTCGAAGGTAATCGCTTCGATGCTGATCTGTTTTTTCCCGATTCTGGTGAACAGTGTCAAGGGGCTTAAGGCCATTGAATACGAAGCCTGGGAG
This sequence comes from Paenibacillus sp. FSL H3-0333, assembly GCF_038002805.1. Taxonomy (NCBI): domain Bacteria; kingdom Bacillati; phylum Bacillota; class Bacilli; order Caryophanales; family Paenibacillaceae; genus Paenibacillus; species Paenibacillus sp. FSL H3-0333. The sequence goes on from NZ_JBBODG010000001.1 coordinate 956,292, forward strand.
CTGTTCTCCACCTACAAAGGGACGAAGAGCGAAATCTTTTGGAAGCTGCGTCTGCCGACGAGTCTGCCTTATATCTTCTCTGCCCTCAAAATCTCCACCTCGCTCGCCATAGTGGGTGCCATAGTCGGCGAATTTGTCGGAGCGAATAAGGGACTGGGTTATGTGGTGCTTGTCTCTTCCTATCATATGGATACGCCGGTGATGTTCTCGGCCATTATTGCTTCGGCGCTGTGCGGCCTGCTGCTGTTCTGGTGTATCGGGCTGCTGGAGAAACGGGTTATTTTCTGGACAAGGAGCGATGATCTATGATGAACTGCTCGGTCATTCGAATCCCGGCAGGCGCGCCGCATGATATGTCGGGATTAAGCGCAGCGGTGGAAGCAGGCCTGTTCCGGCCGGAGGAAGTGGTCGCGGTGCTGGGGAAGACGGAGGGAAACGGCTGTGTGAATGATTTTACACGGGGTTATGCTGTGATGGCCCTGAAAGGCTTCTTCGCTGAAGCGGCAAAAGGAGGAGCTGCCGACATCTCTTATGTGATGTCCGGCGGTACGGAAGGGGTGCTCAGCCCGCACTTCACGGTCATCAGCCGCAGCGGACAGGGGGAGCCGGGGGTGGCCGCTGATGGCCTGAAGTCACTCGCCATTGGTGTGGCAAGAACCCGGAGCTTCCGGCCGGAGGAACTGGGACGGCTGCCTCAGGTGGACGAAGTGGCTGATGCCGTGGCCCGGGCAGTCATGGATGCAGGCATCACCTCACCGGAGGATGTGCATTTTGTACAGATCAAATGTCCGCTGCTTACCGCTGAGCAGATCTATGAGGCACACAGCCGTGAGGGTTCGCTCGTCACAGAGGATACTTATAAATCGATGGGCTATTCCAGAGGAGCTTCTGCACTGGGTGCCGGGGTCGCGCTGGGTGAGGTGGATCGTGCGTCTCTACAGGAGGAAGATATCTGCACGGACTGGACTCAATTCAGCGCGGTAGCCTCCACTTCGGCGGGCAGTGAGCTGTCCTGCTGCGAAGTGATTGTGTTCGGGAACTCGCTGTCTGCGGACGGCCCGTACCACATCGACCATGCCGTGATGCAGGATGCTGTGGATGGCGCTGCGCTTCAGGGCCTGCTGGACCGTTATCCCGGTGAAGAGCTGGTGCAGGTGCTGGCCAAGGCTGAAGCCGATCCCGATGGCCTCATCCGCGGACGCCGCCATATCATGCTGGATGACTCGGATATCAATCATACCCGCCATGCGCGGGCTGTAGTCGGCGGTGTGCTGGCCTATGTCGGCGGCGATCCGATGATCTACGTCTCCGGCGGAGGCGAGCATCAGGGGCCGAAGGGCGGAGGACCGGTGGCGGCTGTGTTCCGCCGCAGGTAGCAGAGCTATATAGATTGAACTAAAAATTTAAGTTAAAGGAAAATTTTATCTATCATGGGGGAATCGAATATGCATACACAGGAAACGAAAGTGCTGGCAGCAGCAGATATGACATGGGAGCTTATGCCGAATCACATAGAGCTGTATCACCGGGAGATTGTCTCGGCAACGGAGGCGGACCGCCTGGGCATCCGCATGAGCTCGATTCTGTGGGAGAAGCTGGGGATCGGCGGCCAAGTCTTGCCGCATTATCATGATGTAGTCGAAATCATTCATATTACCGTAGGAGAGGTCAAGCTGCTATGTGACGGGGAGTGGTACAGCTACCGGGCCGGAGATACGTTCCATGTGCCTGCGGGCGTAGTCCATTCTGTCAGGAATACAGGGGATGCTCCTTCGGAGCAGATCAGTATTTTTGTACCGGCGGAGGCGGAGGTGCCGCCTAACAGCTTTTTCGGCACTACACTAATCGAGGATATCTATTCTTCCAAGCTATAGTAAAGGCGGCGGAGCCATGGGCAGCAATGTAATTACCGGTTTGACCTGCAGCGATATTCTGCTGATTCCCGACCTGAAGGAAGCGGCCCTGCTGGCCGGAGCCGGGGGCCTTGGGCGTTATATTAACCGTGTCAATGTAATGGAGGTTCCCGATGTCATTGACTGGGTGCGTCCGGGGGAGTTCCTGATTACGAGCGGCTTCCCCTTTCATAACCGGCCGGAGCTGATCGCAGAGATTATTCCCCAGCTGAACCAGAAGGGGGTGTCCGCGCTCGGGATCAAAACCAAACGTTATATCGATGAGATTCCGCCGAGGGCGCTGGAACTCGCGGATCAGCTGGGCTTCCCGATCTTCGAGCTGCCCGCCTCCACCTCCTTCTCCGATGTGGTCCGCGACATTATGGAGCGGGTGCTGGTGCAGGAGGCGCGGGAGCTCTCGCAGCTGCAGAGCCGGTTCCAGAAGCTGTCGAAGCAGCTTCTCCATGGCGACGGGATTGAGGATTTCCTGCTGACTCTGGACGGGATGCTGCATAATCCGGTCGTCCTGCTGGATGATACCGATCAGGTCTTCTGTTCTCCGCAGGCGGAAGCGCTAGAGCTAGAGGAGCAGCTTCCGGCCTGGATACAGCTTCGCCAGGAAGGCAGCCTCGGCATTACATTCCTCACAGTTGGAGAACGGCGTATCCGAGCTTATGTCTCGGCTGTCAATGACAAGGGAGCAGACCAGTGTCTGCTGGTGCTGCTGGAGTGGAACAGCGAGCTGTCGGTAGTGGATCAGTTAACGATTGACCGGGTCGGTGTACTGGTCGGACTGGAGATGATTAATGCCGGGGCCCGCCGCGAGGTGGAGCTGAAGTATGTGGACCAGTTCCTGCAGGACTGGATCAGCGGCCGGATTGCCGCTGCCGAGGATCTGAAGCTGCGTGGCGCAGCCTGCGGCTGCCCGCTCCCGGAGCGTCCGCTGCGTGCTGTAACCGCCGGATGGCTGGAGGATAAGCCGGAGCTTAAGCAGCTGCAGCAGGTAGTGAAGCGGGTACGTGCCCGGGCAGACCTTCAGCATGTGAAGCTCACCATCCTTGAAGGGGAACTGGTGCTGACCGTGCCGGAGCAGCCGGAGCTTCCGCTGGAGGAGACGCTGGGTCGTCTGCTGGCCGAGATGAACCGGGTGTTTGTCAGCGGGAGCTGCGCCTTCTGTATTGGCGATCTTGCGGACGGCCCTGATCAGGTGCGGTTCAGCTATGAATCCTCCCGCAAAATCGCCCGCATCCGCCAAATCAGCGGCTACAGCGGGTCTTATGTCGATTACCGGAAGCTGGGTGTCTTCCGGCTGCTGTACCATCTGCCCGAGCTGGAGGAGATCACCGAGTACAGGGATCAGTATATTGCTCCGCTGCTGGAGTACGACCGCAAGCATAATGCTTCCCTGCTACAGACGCTCCAACTGTATTTCAAGTGCAACCGCAACGTCAAGCGGACCTCCGGCGAGCTGTTCACACATTATAATACGGTCACCTACCGGATCGACCGGGCCTGTGAGCTGCTGGGATTAAGCCAGGATGACGGTGACGATATGCTGGAGCTGCAGCTTGCGCTGAAGCTGCATGAGATGGGCAAGGGCCGCAGGTCCGGTACCGATACGCAGAGAAGGAGATGAAGCCTGATGACAGCAACAACAGAATGGCCCGCGAAGCTGACTGCCGGTTGGCTGCGGGGTCAGTATTTGAACGGCGCACTGACCCCGGAGGAGGTTATCCGGGAGATCATCCGCCGCGCTGCGCGGGACAAGGACATGAACATCTGGATTGAACCGCCCGCCGAGGCGCAGATCAGCCCCTTCCTGGAAGCGCTCCGAGAGCTGAATCCGCAGGAGCATCCCTTGTGGGGCATTCCGTTCGCGGTGAAGGATAACATCGATGTGAAGGGGTTGCCCACGACGGCGGCATGTCCTGAATTCGCTTATCAGCCGGAAGCCGACGCAGCGGTTGTGGCGAGATTGGTGGCTGCGGGGGCGATCCCTGTCGGCAAAAGCAATCTGGACCAGTTCGCCACCGGACTCGTCGGTGTGCGCAGCCCTTACGGTGAGACGCATAATGCCCTGTGTCCCGAATACATCAGCGGCGGCTCCAGCGCCGGTTCGGCGGTTGCCGTGGCCCGGGGCCAGGCGGTATTCAGCCTGGGCACTGATACCGCCGGCTCGGGCCGTGTGCCGGCCGCACTGCCGGCTCGGGCCGTGTGCCGGCCGCACTGAACGGGCTGGTCGGCTACAAGCCCAGCCTGGGCGCCTGGCCGGTGCGCGGCGTAGTGCCGGCGTGTGCCAGCCTGGATTGTGTCACCGTATTCGCGCACAATCTGGAGGATGCACTCACGGTGGACCGCGCAGCACGCGGCTTCGAGGCAGCCGATCCGTGGTCGCGCTGCGTGAAGCGGGAGGCTGCCGCTCTGCCCGGGAAGCTGCTGCTGCCGGAAGCGCCGCTGGACTTCTATGGACCCCATGCGGACGAATACCGCCGGGCCTGGGAACGGGCCGAAGCGGCGGTGCAGGAGCTGGGGCTGCCGGTTGAACGGGTGGACTGTACGCTGTTCTCCGAAGCGGCAGCCATCCTGTACGATGGCCCCTGGGTAGCCGAACGCTGGGCGGATCTGGCCGGATTCGTAGAGAGTCACCGTGAAGCAGTGCTGCCGGTAACGGAGTCGATTCTCTCCTCCGGGGCCGCGGAGCGCCACACTGCTTCGAGCCTGTTCCAGGCCATGCACCGCTTGCAGCAGTATAAGCGGGAAGCGGAGCTGCTGCTGCGGGATGCGGTGCTGGTCCTGCCGACCTGCGGCGGAACCTGGACCCGGGAGCAGTTGGCGGCGAACCCGGTAGGGGCCAACTCCGATATGGGCCGCTACACCAATCACTGCAACCTGCTCGACTTGTCAGCGGTGGCGGTCCCTGCCGGGGAAGCGGCGGAGAACCTGCCGTTCGGCATTACGTTGTTCGCTCTGGCGGACAGCGAGCATCTGCTTGCCGGAGCCGGGGCGCGGCTTCTGGTGGAGGGGGATGGTGGCGGTGAGAGTGCGGGGAGTTCTGCTGGGGCTGAGGTCCAACTTCTGGCAGAGCGCCAACCGATGGAGTCGGAAGATGGTGTGGATGCTAGTGGTGCAGGTGGTACATCTGATGCTGCTGGGACTGACGTTGATGAGACTGGAGGTACTGGCGCTGCTACCGGTGACGAATCACCATCGTCCGGCATGGTTACCCTGGCGGTCTGCGGGCTGCATATGCGCGGCTTCCCGCTGGAGAAGCAGATGCTGGAGCATGGCGCGCACTTCTGGCAGGAGGCGCTGACCGCTGCCTGTTATGAGCTGGTCAAGCTCCCTACCGTGCCGGCGAAGCCGGGCCTGCTGAGACAGGCGGCAGGGGGAAGCGCAATCGAGCTGGAGCTGTGGCAGATGCCGGTGGAAGCGCTGGGTGCGTTCGCTGCGCTTATCCCGGCCCCGCTGGGTCTCGGGCGGGTGGTCCTCGCGGATGGGCGCGAAGTGACGGGCTTCATCTGCGAAGGCTATGCCGCCGCCGGAGCTGAGAACGTTACGGCCTACGGGGGCTGGAGATACCTGCCTGCTGAATAAATACCGCTTTCAGCGTGCAGCTCTGCGTACCGATTAACTGCTGCTTTCGGCGTTCACCTCTGCGTGCGTTATACTAAGGTGGAATTTGTGTATCCCATTTCGTGTCACCGGGATACATGTAGTAATTAGTTGGATTTTCTCCATTTGCTGCTGGTGGAATACCTCCTATGGGAACAGCAGATGGATAAACAACACTTATTTTGCTCGCTTTTAAGGGATTCCATAGAATTCGGCGGATTAGATGTACTTTTTCCAACCGCTTCAGTCAAATCGGTTAGGTTGGCTGAATTAAGTGCCTTTTTTCCAACTGTTACTTTACGTGCTGCCGCCCGTCTATGCCACCCAGGCTACTCAAGCGAACCAAGCTACTCAAGCCATCCGAGCTACTTTACCCGCGCGCACCCCATCCTACCAGCAAGGTACATCAACTGCAACGCTCTGCATCAAGACGGCAACCGCTTCTGTGGGAAGCTTGAGAGTCGGATGGGTGCGGAGTGACTGACCTGGATAGAATACAAAAAAAAGGACTCTCCCAAGCTTATAGCTTGTGGAAGAGTCCTTTTTGTATGAATTGGATGGCGCGTGCAGGCTGTGCCTTGACATGCTGTGGTACGGTGGAAAGGGCCGCATAATCGGCGCGTTCGATTTCTTCAAGAATCCGGTTCAGGTGGGAGAACACCGCACCGAGATCACGGAAGGCCGCGAGCGGGCACTGATCCTGCAGCTCCGAGAACCAGGCGAGCTGCACATCGCGGGCTCTTCTCAGACTCTCGGGGAGTGACCGTCCGCTGCATTCGGCATCCGATAGCGTCCGTGTGCCGTACAGGGCGATACAGTCTGCCGTTGCGGTTACAACCTCCAGCATCCAGTCGGCTGCGGCATAATGGGCCGGCAGCAGGGCGATCTCTTCGCTTATGGCTTTGACATAGGAGTGGACCTTGATGAGATGGGTGGTCGTCTGTGTCAGCTTGCCAATGTCCTTACGGCACTGGTAATGAGACAGCGTGTAATGCATCTCCTTCTGCAGCCGGTCGCTCTTCTTCAGCAGCTCGCCGGAGCTCTCAAGAGCAGCCTTGGCCTGTGCGGCATCCCGGCCGCTTGCAGCGAATCCGGTTAAGGCGTCGGATAAGGTCAGGCTGCCCTTCAGTGCCAGGTCCTTGACCTTGACGAAGCTCTTGGGCGGCACGATAATCATATTGATGATGAGGGCAATCAGCACGCCGATCAGCGTCTCGGCGACTCTCCAGACGATATATTGGTCATGATAGAAGGTAAGTGCGAGAACCGAGGTGACGCCGACCTGCGAGACGGCCTGGATATTGATCCGGCAGGCTGTAGCCACCCCAATGCCGATCAGCAGCATCAGCAGAATCGACAGCGCACCCACATCGAAGAATTTGCCTACGATCAGGCTGACGATGCCGCCAAGGACCACGCCGGTCATGCGGTAGACGCCTTTTTCGAGGGAGGCCTTGACACTGCTCTGGGTAATCAGAATCGCCGCCAGCGGCGCGAAGTACAGGTAATGGTCCCCGTAGATAATGTGCACAGCCAGCCACGAGAGCGAAGCGGCGAGCGTAATCCGTATCATATATAAGGATAATCCGAACTTTTCAAGGCGCTCCTGTAAGCCCTCGTTCATGTTTGTCATCTTCTTTCATGTAAATAGGAAAAATTTTATGGTTTTCATCCGTTTTCATTATAGCACCTCAAAACAGGCGGGAGGCGGGCAAGATTTTACGAACTTGTTAAGTTTTTGTGCGCGATTTCACAATGTAAGCTATCGCATATATTGCAGGATTCATTTATGCTATATATATTGAAGTCTGTCGAACCAAGGCAGGAATTGTCGCTTATCCGTGCTAAGCATGCTGCTGCCGGATTGTCTCCCGCAAGAAGCGGGTAAAATAGGTTGTACTACATAAGTAAGGGAGGTTGTTAGCTATAGCTACCCCGGAAGGCACTATTATTTCTTTTGACCAGGTGATTAAGCAATACGACGACGAAGAGGCTGTACTCAAAGGCGTGAGCTTCGAAATTGAACGCGGTAAATTCTACACGCTGCTGGGCCCTTCGGGCTGCGGAAAAACGACCATTCTACGTCTTATCGCCGGCTTCGCGGAGCCGACTGAAGGTTCGATCTATCTGAACGGCAAAATTATCAACCACATTCCCGCCAATGAGCGGCAGGTCAATACGGTATTTCAGGACTATGCGCTGTTTCCGCATCTGAACGTATTCGAGAATGTGGCGTTTGGACTGCGCATCAAGAAGCTGAAGAAGGATGTTATTCAGCAAAAGGTGCAGGAAGCGCTGCGCTTCGTCAACCTGGTCGGCTATGATCAGCGGGCCATTAATGAAATGTCCGGCGGGCAGAGGCAGCGTGTCGCCATTGCACGCGCCATTGTTAACGAGCCGCAGGTGCTGCTGCTGGACGAGCCGCTCTCGGCGCTTGATCTGAAGCTGCGTACGGAGATGCAGTATATTCTGCGGGAGATGCAGCAGCGGCTGGGCATCACCTTCATCTTCGTCACCCATGACCAGGAAGAGGCGCTGGCGATGTCCGACTGGATCTTCGTCATGAACGGCGGCAAGATTGAGCAGAGCGGCACGCCTAATGATATCTACGATGAGCCGATTAACCGGTTCGTGGCTGACTTCATCGGAGAGTCGAACATTGTACCGGGTGTGATGATTGAGGACTATGTGGTTGAATTTAACGGTCACCGGTTCGAATGTGTCGATGCCGGTCTGCGGCCGAATGAAGCGGTGGAGATTGTCATCCGTCCCGAGGATCTGGAGATTGCTACAGTTGAGGCGGGCAAGCTGAAGGTGCGTGTGGATTCGCAGCTGTTCCGCGGGGTTCATTACGAAATCAGCTGCTATGACGGCTCCGGCCATGAATGGCTCGTCCATTCCACCCGTAAGGCGGAGGTTGGCTCCGAGATCGGGCTGTATTTTGACCCGGAAGCGATCCATGTTATGCGTTTCGGTGAAACGGAGGAAGAGTTCGACAAGCGTCTGGAGGCTTACGCCGAGGTGGAGAGCCATGATGACTAAGGGCAAGTCGTATTATCTCATCCCGTACTACCTGTGGATCGCGCTGTTTGTCATTGCGCCGGTGCTGCTGGTGGTCTACTATTCCCTGTTCGATCTTGAGGGGAAGCTGACGCTGAATAATTACGTCAATTTCTTCACACCGGTCTATATGAGAATGATGCTGAATTCGTTCTGGTACGCTTTTCTGATCACGGTGTTCTCGCTCCTGGTGGCTTATCCGGCCGCTTATCTGCTGACGCGAACGAAGCACAAGCAGCTCTGGCTGCTGCTGATTATTCTGCCGACCTGGATCAACCTGCTGCTGAAGACTTATGCCTTCATCGGGATCTTCGGCACCTTCGGCCCGGTCAATAATTTCTTTGATCTGATGGGGCTGGGTGAGCAGCAGATTCTGTTCACGGGCTTCAGCTTTGTGTTTGTGTCGGTCTATATTTTCATTCCATTCATGATTCTGCCGATCTTCAGTGCCCTGGATGAGATGAATCTGTCGCTGGTGGATGCCGCGCGCGATCTGGGTGCATCGGGATGGACAACGTTCCGGCGGGTGGTTTTTCCGCTGACGATCTCGGGTGTACGCTCCGGCTGCATGGCGGTATTCATTCCGGCGCTGTCGCTGTTCATGATTACGCGTCTGATTGCCGGGAACCGGGTGATTACGCTCGGCACCGCGATTGAGCAGCACTTCCTGGTCACACAGGATTGGGGTATGGGCTCCACCGTTGCGGTGTTCCTGATCGCCATTATGGCGCTGTTCATGATTCTGACCGGCGGCTCCCGGAAGGGGGTGCGCGGATGAAGAACAGACGCAGGGTTAAGAACAAGAACGGCATCGCCAATATCTATCTGGTGCTGGTCTTCCTGGTGCTGTACGCGCCGATCTTCTATCTGATGTATTACTCGTTCAACAGCGGCGGTACGATGCACAAGTTCGAAGGCTTCACGCTGGATTATTACCGTGAGGTAGTTGCCGATACCCGGCTGATGATTATTGTGATTAACACACTGGTCATCGCCCTTCTGTCATCGGCCATTGCGACCATCATAGCGGTAATCGGTGCGCTGGCGATCCATCATGTCCGCAGCCGCCGGGCCAAAAACACACTGCTCTCGCTGAACAATGTGCTGATTGTCAGCCCGGATGTCATCATCGGAGCCTCCTTCCTGATCCTGTTCACGATTGTCGGGATCAAGCTGGGCTTCACCTCCGTGCTGCTCTCGCATGTGGCGTTCAGTATTCCGATTGCGGTCATTATGATCCTGCCGCATCTGCAGGAGATGAGCCCGACCCTGACGGATGCCGCCCGGGATCTCGGCGCTACGCGCCGGGATGTGCTCACGAAGGTCATTCTGCCGATCATCAAGCCGGGAATCTTCAGCGGATTCTTCATGGCCCTGACCTATTCCCTGGATGATTTCGCAGTCACCTTCTTCGTCACGGGCAATGGCTATTCCACCCTGTCGGTGGAGATCTATTCCCGTGCCCGCCAGGGGGTCTCGCTGTCGATTAACGCGCTGTCGACGCTGATTTTCCTCTTCACAATTCTGCTGGTCATCGGTTATTACTACCTGAACCAGCGTAAGAGCCGCCCGGCGGCACAGATTGCCGAGCCGGTGGCCGAAGCGGGGGTGCCTAGATGAAGCAGCTAGTTAATACGTTCCTGGCGATTCTGATCGTCGCCTTCGGACTGATGTTCCTGGCCTCCAGGCTGAACTCGGCTCAGGGCTATTCTGGCGGCAACACGCTGACTATCTATAACTGGGGCGACTATGTGGACCCCGATCTCCTGAAGCAATTCCAGGAGGAGACCGGGATTACGGTCATCTACCAGACGTTCGATTCCAATGAAGCGATGTTGACCAAGGTCGAGCAGGGGGGGACGATCTTCGATGTCGTAATCCCGTCTGACTATGCGATCGCCAAGATGCGGGAAGAGAATCTGCTGCTGCCGCTGGATCACAGCAAGCTGCCGAATCTCGCTAACATCGATTCCAAATTCATGAATCTGTCCTTCGATCCCGGTAACAAGTATTCGGTTCCTTATTTCTGGGGGACGGTGGGAATCATCTTCAACCCGGAGATGACGAAGGGCATCGATTTCAGCAGCTGGAATTCCTTATGGGACAAGCGGCTGAAGAATAATATCTTCCTCGTGGACGGAGCCCGTGAGGTCATGGGCATGGCGCTGAACAGCCTGCACTATTCCGTCAACGACACGAAGGAGGAGCATTTGCAGGAGGCGCTCGCGAAGCTGAACAAGCTGTCTCCGAATGTGAAGGCCATTGTGGGTGACGAGGTCAAAATGCTGCTCGCCAACGAAGAAGCAGCGGTCGGTATCGTCTGGTCCGGCGACGCTTCGGAGATCATGGATGACAACGACAAGCTGGACTTTGTCGTGCCGGAGGAAGGCTCGAACAAATGGTTCGACAACATGGTCATTCCGCGCACCGCCGGCAATGTCGAAGGCGCGCATAAATTCATCAACTTCATGCTGCGGCCGGATGTGGCGGCCCAGAATACGGAATACGTCGGCTATTCCACGCCGAACGTTCCCGGCCTGAAGCTGCTGCCGGAGGACATCTCCGGTGACGAGCGCTTCTACCCGCCCGCCGAGCTCACCGACCGGCTGGAGGTCTACGACAACCTCGGCAAGCGGATGCTTGCCCACTATAATGAGCTGTTCCTGATGTTCAAGATGAATAAGAAGTAGCTGGCGTAAGCGCCGGAAGGTTACCGGGGCCCCCTGCATGCGCGTATTGCGTGTGCGGGGGGCTTTTGCTTGCCAGGGTGGAAGTGGGTAGCGGGACTATAACGGCGTGGAGGAATGGGGCCTGACGAGGATTGAAGGAGTGGGGTGCTGGCGGCTGATGGTTTGATAGAGGATAAGAACGGGTGTTGCCGATGCTTGTGGAGTAATCTATGTTGGTGGAATCGGGTGATAAAGCTGCGGAAGCGGGTAAAGATGGATTTTGTCCACCTACTGATGAGTATTAACGGGTTGTGGGGGAGAGAGTTGGAAAAACAGCACTTAAATTTCCCCAGATCGCCCTATAGCGGCAAAACCAGGAGCAGCAGTTGCTGTTTTTCGACTTGTTGTCGAGTATTCCTTGGGAATAGCGAAATTAAGATGCGTTTTTCCAATTATTTGCCGAAGGCTAAGTAAAATATTCCAGTACACCGCGCTTCAACTCATATCGTGCGGTTCGTTCCTGATTGCTGGTGGGAACCGGTACGAGCCAGCCCTTGTCAGACAGACTTCGCAAGGTGCGGACAGCGGTTCTGTAATCAATTGAGAAATGCTGCTTTACATCCTGCGGGCGAATAGGCCGGGCTAGATGAACGGTTAACCGGATGACCTCCTGCTCCATCAACTGTACGCGCGATACTGGGGTTGCCGCAGGCTGATATCTGCCCAGCACCATCCGCAGCAAGGTTATGCAGAGCTCGGGACGCTGTTCAACATCATCGTAGGCGAAGGAAATCACATGATAGCCCATGGCGTACAGGAAGGTCTCGCGGTTCAGCTCGCCGCAGTATTTGTTGCGGTCCATATCGCGTACATGCGAAGCATAGCCTTTGATTTCGATCAGAAGCTTCACATATCCGGGCAGCCAAGCAAAGTCAGCGAAATAAGATCGTCCCCGCCAATCCATCACCTCATACTCCGGATGGAATCCGGTAAAATGTCCCCGCAAAGGCCACCATACATTCTTCAGGAACAGCACCTCGGCATGCCGATGCCCCCGCTTCAGCCTTGCTCTGCGCTCGCCTTCCGGTCTGCTCCCCAGATGGCTGGTGATAAATTGTTCATGCGCTTCTTCAAAAGTCATGCTCCTCATCCTCTCCGGAAAATAGAAAACGCCCCGGCTTCCCCACAAAGGGCAACCGGGACGTTCTTCGTCTCGCTGGTATAAGTATAGGGTAAATGCTGGGGGAAAGCTAGAATGCAGTATGAAGATCTTTGGTAAATAGGAAGGAGGAGTAATTAACTTCCTATACCATGAGACATAGTTTGAAAAGAATACTGTGCATCGCTACTTGTTACTGACTCTATGGTTCCTGCAGTGGAACTAATTACTGCGGCTAAACTACATAGTACAATAAGCTTAAATAATTTTTTTCTCATTAAATTTGTGCACCTCTCTGATTAGAAGTTTGTAACTCTCGATTTCATCATCACGTGCTATATGTCTGTATTGTTCAAACAGATCTACACAGGTGATGACTATAGTCTCGTTGTTAATTTTAGCAGAGGATTCCAAACTTTGAAGGACGAAACTAATCCCTTCATTTCTTTTATTATGTAAGTAGTAGGCTGCTAATTCAACGAGAAATCTGGTGTGTTTATCAGCCATAACTTGCTGGTTATATTCACCGAATTCGGAGTTATATGTTCTGTAAGGGATGTAACTAGAGAAGCGCTCAAGAATATGGTCTATATTCCAATTATACCGATTTGCAGATTTAACAATGTTATATATTGCCGTGAATATCTCGTCTGGCTGGGTAGATATAAATTCCACATAATTATTTAGTACCTCTAACTGCCCATCGAGTATACGATACAAATAGATATTTGCTCTACCCCACTCCTTGAATTGGGCTAATATCCGCTCTTTTTCGTCATTAGTTTCTTGTATCCAAGGCACATCTGTATAAAGGCTTACACGCTCTATTGCAGACTTATAGTCCCCATATTCCATACAGACACTTGATAAAAAGAGATGGGAACGGAGAATATATAAATACAGCGGACTTGAAGGTGATCTTTCGTTGTCCGGTTTACGTTTCGAGCGGAGCTGGAGATTGTAACGGAGGGTAGCCAGCTCAAGCATTTTCTCGGCAAGCTCGTTCACCTTGGACCACTTTTGCAGAGAGTAGTAGACATCCAGCAGGTCTTTCAATCCGTCCAGCTGATCCGCCTCATTCAGCCGGTCGATGAAGCATTCGAACAGGATGGCTACCCGCAGATTACTGCTCTGGTCATCACCGAGGCCAATCCGGAACAAGCGATATTGGCATATTGCCAGCCGTTCGGAATTCTGATATTTCTCACTGGTGCTCACATTCTCATACAATAATGCTGCTGCGTGCCACAATCCCTGCTCGAACAATCCTTCTGCAACTTCGAATAGCATAGGGGCATAGACCAGATTCTCCAGCAGGTTCCTAACTACCTGTTCAACACAGTCAAGACGGCCGAGCGCCGCTGAACGCACAAGAAACGGCCGCAAGCGCCGCCAGGTGGGAGCCGAATGATGAAAGCATTCGTCCACGTATAAGGTATAGAAGTAGTCCTCCGGCAGGCCCATACCCCGGGTAATACGCTCCAGATGATCCATGGCAATCGGTTGACGGTCTTTAACGACACGGCTGAGTGTGCCGGAATTAATTCCTGAAGAGATGGCAAACTGATTAATGGACAGGCCCTGATTAGACAAATATGCGGTTACCTGATCGCGAATCGTGGTTGTGGACTTCATATAACACCACCTGACCTAATCCCAGTAATTAGATTTTTATTTCATTGGTGTAATAATATGTGATAATATTCCAATGGTCAATAGAGCGGATTAGTAGATACAGTGAACAAAAGGAAGGGCAGACATGGAATGTCCCTGGTTAAGTCTTCCGAGACATTGAAACGCCCCGGTTCCTTTGCGGGGATAACTGGGGCGTGTTTTTGATTCTACTTGTACTATTTAGACAGGAGCTTGGTTGCTAACGGGGATGGTTACTTCACAGCGGTCCGCATCCGGTAGCTAACCGGCACCTGCAAGGTCCGGCCCTGGAAGAATTCCTCCACCTGTGCCGAGAATTCGGCGATGTCCTGCTCAAGCGAGGCCGGGCTAAGCTTCAGGAGGGACTGGACGCCGCCCTGGCTGAGGGCCAGCCCGATATAGCGCTGTGCATCGCATGACTCCATATTGTGAAAAACAATCTCTCTCGCGTACGTAAACCATTCGCTGGCTTTGATCCGGTTCAAATGACCTTCCTTGTCCCATTTGCTGGCCTGGTCGGCACCGGGCTGAAGCTCCGCAAGCAGGGCATCCGAAGCCGCAATCAGCCGGTTGTAACGGGCTTCAATAGCGGGCTGCAGCACCAGAGGCCAGTCACAGTCGTAGGCGGCAAAGACTCCGCCGGGCCGCAGACAACGGGCGATTTCCTGAAGAGTGCTGTCCGGGTCCATCCAGTGGAACGACTGGGAGCAGGTGATAATGTCCACGCTCCCCGTATCGAAAGGAAGCTGGTTCGAATAGCCCTGCACAAAAGACAGGTTCTCCGCTCCCTGATCCAGGAGACGCAGCTTATCCTGAGCCTTGCTGAGCATATCCGGGTTAGGTTCCACTCCGGTTACCATATCGGCGGCATCCTTCCACAGAAAGGTGGACAGGCCGGTGCCGCAGCCAATATCTGCAACATGGGCAGGACGGTGGCCCAGGTAACTGGTGAGCAGTTCAATCACCATCGGCGGCGCTTCCGGCCGATAACGGTCGTAGTCATTTTGGTACCCCAAAAAACGGTCGATATTAGCCTTGCTGTTGCCTGAAGGAATCATAGGAATGGCCTCCTCGCTATAGGTAGCTAAGTGTAGGATAAGTTAGTCATGCCTGTTGTTCAAAAGGAACGGAGGGTCATGAAGCTCCCCCTGCTAACGCAAAAGCGCCGGATCAACCGCAGGCACAAGCCCTTCCGCAGCAGCCCGGTTCAGCAGTGCAGAGATGGCCGCATAGCCGTCCTCGCCAAGGCTCATCGTGAATTCATTGACGTAAAGATCAATATGCGATTTGGCCACTTCCGGCGAGAGCTCCTGGGCGTGGCTTAGCACATATTCCTGGCAGTCGAGAGGATGGTCCCAGGCATACTGGAGTGAGCTGCGAATCCAGCCGGTAATGGCGTCATGGTCCAGATCGCGGCGGGCAATAATTGCACCGAGCGGAATAGGCAAGCCGGTATCGCTCTCCCACCAGCTCCCGAGGTCAGTCAGCAGGTTGAGATTGTAAGACGGGTAAGTGAAGCGGGCTTCGTGGATGACGAGTCCGGCATCGATCTCTCCCTTTTGCACGGCAGGCATGATCTCATCAAAAGGCATAACGACGATCTCGGCCGGACCGCCCTGCACCTGCTGTGCTACCCATAGACGGAACAGAAGGTATGCCGTAGAGCGTTCGCTCGGGACGGCAATTCTGCGGCCGGACAGCTCGCGCGGATGTTTGATGGCGCCTGCGCCTTTGCGGGTTAGTACAAGCGGGCCGCAGCCCCGTCCCAGCGCACCGCCGCAAGGGAGCAGCTTGTACCTGTCCAGCACCCAGGGAAGGGCGGCGTAGGAAATCTTGAGCACCTCAGGCCCGGCGCCGTCTGCTGCAAGCCCGTTCGTAATATCGATATCGGCAAACATTACATCCAGCTTGGGCGCGCCGGGAATCAGGCCATGCGCCCAGGCATGAAAGACAAAGGTATCATTAGGGCAAGGGGAATAAGCAATATGAAGCTCTTGTGTCATTACAGCACCTCCCGTAAAATAGCCGCTGCCGCTGCCAGAGCGTCGAGCGCTTCATTGATCTTCCACGCGGCCCGGTCGCGCGGACCGACCGGATTCGAGATCGCGCGCAGCTCCAGCGCCGCGATTCCCAGCGCCTGGGCGGCCACGGCAACCCCGTGGCCTTCCATCGCCTCCGCTGCCGCCTCCGGGTGGCGTGCGGCCAGAGTCGCGGCCGTCCCGGCGGTGCCGGTCGCGGTGGACACGGTAAGCACGGGGCCCATGCTTACCGTGAGGCCGGCCGCTGCCAGCGCGGCCGCAAGGGCCTGTACCGTGCCGCCCGGCGCAGGCACGGACACGCTGCCGAAGCCAAGCTCGGCAGCGCTGCGGAAGCCCTCCGGCGTCTCTGCGCCGAGGGCCGCGTCCCGCATCTCGCTGGCGACGACCAGCGAGCCTACGGGAGCCCGGCCCGGGAAGCCGCCGCCGATCCCGGCGCTGACTACGCAGCCGTACGAGCCGGCTGCCAGGGCGGCGGCGGTGCCCGCCGCTGCCGCTGCGGTGCCGGCGCCCGCCGCGATGACGTCGAACCTGCGGCTGCCGGCGAGGCCGCGCAGGACCGCCTCGCGCTCAGCCGCGACTGCCGTCACGATCAGCACGCGCGGCGCGGGGGCTTCTTCCGCCGCAGCACTGCGCGCGGCGGCCCCGGAATGATGATGAGCCTTCGATTCCATAATCAGCCTCCTTTTGTAGCCTTGGTATAAGTTAGGATAGGATTCATTTGAAGTATTAGGAATAACCAATAAGTTGCTTGCTAAGAGCCGTTTGCTTCGTTGTATACTCACCTTTTGAAAGTCTACGCCGTTTTAGAGAACAAATCAAATATGCGGAGCGGGAGATAGAGGGATTTTGTCCACTTGCTGATGAACGAATAAACCCTGCTAAAACAGCAGCTGGATAAAAGGCACTTAATTAAGGATAGTTCACCCAAAGTGGCGAAATTCAGCTCTATTAGATGTAGATTTTCCACTTGCTTCCGTATAAATTACGAAAATAGAATAACTAAGATACAGTTTTCCACTTGCTTATTGCGGGAGTTGGAGGGGGGATTGTTGCGCCGGTTGGGGGGAGTATTTACCCGCAGAGGCAAGCTTTTTTGTAAGAATTAGGCTTCACATGACCGCAGCATAGAGCGATCCTTCCTTGCGCCGGGCAGAATGAAAATTAATTCACCTCCCACGCTTGACAGACTGCTTCCAATAACGTATATTTATCTTAACTTAAAGATAATTAACTTGAAGATAAATGCAGCCGGTCAGGAGGTGTACCAAATGAGCAGCAAGAATAAGACAGCAGGAACAGAAGCAGACACTACGCAGGAGCAGGCAGCATCGCTTAAATTATTCGTCGTTCTGTCGAAGGCGTACAAGAGCCTGATGGATCAGGCGGTGAAGGATATGAAGAGTCACGGGCTGGCATCGGCGGAATTTATGGTGCTGGAGGTGCTGTATCATAGAAACCGGATTCCACTTCAGCAGATTGGCGAGAAGATTCTGGTCACCAGCGGCAGCATCACCTACAATATCGACAAGCTGGAGAAGCGGGGACTGCTGAAGCGCGTTCCTTGCGAGGATGACCGCCGTGTTACGTATGCCGAGATTACGGAGGCGGGACGGGAGCTGTTTGATGATATTTTCCCGCAGCATGTCGATTCTATACACAGCCTGATGGGCGGACTGGACAGCGAAGAGAAGGCTCAGGCGACGCTGCTGCTGAAGAAGCTGGGCAAGGGCGTATAGAAGGTAGTCCGTAGCAGCTCAGCGGCGGTAAGGTTGTCTGCTTGTTAGCACGCTGAACTAATGGAGAGAATAATAGATCAGCGTATTTTTTTAGCCAATATCTTAATGTTAAGATAATTAAAACCAAGAGAATGGAGAGTGTTTAAAATGGTTAGTGTAGGTTTATTGTTGATGAGATTGGTGATTGGTGTAGCGTTCATCGGGCATGGTGCACAGAAGCTGTTCGGCTGGTTCGGCGGATATGGACCTAAGGGAACAGGCGGCTGGATGGAGTCGATTGGTATCAAGCCGGGCGTGCGTATGGCGGTGCTGGCTGGTCTGATGGAGCTGGTCGGAGGCCTGCTGTTCACTCTGGGTCTGCTGACTCCGGTGGCTGCGGTGCTGATTGCGGCAACGATGCTCGGTGCCATTGTGAAGGTTCATGCTCCTAACGGATTCTGGTCCACGGCAAACGGGATTGAGTTTCCATTAACGGTGCTGGTAGTCGCTGTAGGTATAGCGCTGACAGGCGCGGGTTCGATTTCACTAGACGCAATATTCTTCAATTAAAATAACCGCATCATCATCACAACTATCAGGAGGGTTCACTCATGACTATGCATACTGCAGGGATTCACCATGTTACCGCTTTTGTGGGAGACGCTCAGCGTAATGCTGATTTCTATGCCGGAATTCTAGGCCTGCGGCTCGTCAAAAAAACCATCAATTTCGACGCCCCCGAAGTCTACCACCTCTACTTCGGAAATGAGCAGGGTGCGCCGGGTACGATTATCACATTCTTCCCATGGGCCCATGGCCGTAAAGGCAGAATCGGCGGAGGACAGGTCGGTGTGACCACTTATGCTGTACCGGCCGGCTCTTTCGGATTCTGGGAGCAGCGGCTGGCCGCTTACCATATTCCTGTGACTAAGGTTACCCGGATCGGCGAGTCGTATCTCTCCTTCGCGGATTATGACGGACTGCGGATTGAGCTGGTGGAGCGGGAAGAGGGGGCGCTGAGCACCTGGTCGTTCGGCGGCGTTCCGGTAGAGCATGCGGTCAAAGGCTTCGGAGGTGCTGTCCTCTACAGCACGGCCCCGGATCGGACAGCGGATACACTCACCCGCACCCTGGGAATGGAGCGTATCGCTGAAGGGGATGGCTACATCCGCTACAGAGCTTCCGGCAATATCGGCAATATTATTGATCTGAAGGCCACTCCGGTTCCGCAGGGCGGCGGCGGTACAGGTACGGTTCACCATATTGCGTGGCGGGCGGCAGATGACAGTGAACAGCTGGAGTGGGGCCGCCGGGTTCAGAGTCACGGCTACCAGCCGACTCCGGTGCAGGACCGCCAGTACTTCAATGCCATCTACTTCCGGGAAGAAGGCGGAATTCTGTTCGAGATTGCAACCGATCCTCCAGGCTTCGCCCGTGATGAAGCACCTGAGGCGCTGGGGCAGAAGCTTATGCTTCCGGCGTGGTTTGAGCCGCAGCGTGCGGCGATTGAAGCGAATCTAAGCCCGTTTGAAATCCGTGAACTGGAGGTGAAGCCGGTATGATTCATGTATTTGAGCAAGGTACAGACGTAACCCAGCCAACACTGGTCTTATTCCACGGCACAGGCGGCAACGAGCGTGATCTGCTGCCGCTGGCGGAGCTGCTGGCGCCCGGAGCATCTGTGCTGGGCATCCGCGGCAACGTACTGGAGAATGGCATGCCGCGTTACTTCCGGCGGCTGGCGGAGGGGATTTTCGATGAGGAGGATCTGATCTTCCGCACCCATGAGGTGAAGCAGTTCCTGGAAGAAGCGGCTGCAAAATATGGCTTCGATGCCGGTAATCTGGTGGCTGTCGGCTATTCCAACGGTGCGAACATCGCGGGCAGCCTGCTCTTCCATTACGGAGCCCTCTTCCGGGCGGCAGTGCTGCTGCACCCGATGGTTCCGCTGCGCGGCCTGGCGATTCCTTCGCTGCAGGGGGTTCCGGTCTTTATCGGGGCAGGGACCAATGATCCAATTATCCGCTCCGAGGAGACCCGGGAGCTGGAAGCACTGTTAAGCGGCGCCGGAGCTGAGGTTACCTCGCACTGGGGCAATCAGGGACACCGCCTGAGCGCCGCCGAGGCGGAGGCGGCAAGAGATTGGCTGGCTGAGCATACCGATTCAGTGAAGTAACAACAGCACCACCCGAAATAACCGCCTGCGGGCCTGCCGATCACCGAGAGGATTGGCGGCTACGGCAGGCGGTTTTTTGTGGTTCTGGAGATTGAGCGAGGGCGTGCGCCCAACCAGAAATTCATTGAACATTCCGGCGGTAATCGGTAGTATGGAGAAATATATAAACGGACCTGAACATAAATGGCTCTGCCGTCTTACTAAAGGTTACGGGCAAGAAAGGATGTATCCTGTTCATGATGAAGCAAAATTCGGTGACAAGCCTGGCCGAGGGCGGGCCGTCCAGAAGCCAGCGGCTGCAGCTTGCCGTGATTCTGGGAGCCATCGCTACCATTGGTCCCCTGTCGATTGATATGTATCTGCCTGCCCTGCCTGCTCTTGGCCTCTATTTCGATACCAGTCCCGCCATGATTCAGCTTACCCTGACCTTCTTCCTGCTGGGACTGGCTTCGGGCCAGCTTGTGGCCGGACCGCTCAGTGATGTGCACGGGCGCCGGATTCCGCTGTTGTTCGGAATGATGATCTATGCGGTATCCTCGCTGCTCTGTGCGTTCAGCCCGTCCATCGGACTGCTGATTGTGCTGCGCTTCATTCAAGGCCTGGCCGGATCGGTAGGGGTAGTGATCTCCCGTGCGGCGGTCCGCGATATGTACAGCGGCTCGGAATTAACCAGGTTCTTCTCGCTGCTGATGATTGTCAACGGACTGGGTCCGATCGCTGCTCCGGTCATCGGGGGACAGCTGCTGAGAGTGACGGACTGGAAGGGCGTATTTGTAGTCTTATTCGTATGCGGGCTGCTCTTCGCGACGGTCATTCTCCTGCGGCTGCCGGAGACTCTGCCCAAGGAACGGCGAATCCGCAGCGGGCTCAGAGGGACCCTGCGTACCTTCCGCATCCTGCTCGGCAATGCCGGATTCATGGGCTACGCGCTCTCCCAGGGCTTTGTTATGGCAGGCATGTTCGCTTATATCTCGGGATCCTCCTTTGTTCTGCAGACGATTTATGGGGTATCCCCGCAAATGTACAGCCTGATCTTCGCCGTGAACGGCTTCGGCATTATTCTGACCGGGCAGATTGCCGGGCGGATGTCGGCCAGGGTGGGTGAGCGCAAGCTGCTGATCTGCGGCCTTCTGCTCAGTACCTCCGGAGGTATTCTGCTGCTGATTACCCTCCTCGCCGATGGCGGGCTGCTGCCGATCCTAATCTGTCTGTTCGCTGTGGTTGCAAGTGTAGGTCTTGTGGGTACGACCAGCTTCTCGCTGGCGATGCAGGATCAGGGGGAGACGGCGGGCAGCGCCTCTGCGCTTCTGGGTCTGCTTCCCTTGCTGCTGGGGAGCTGTGCGGCTCCGCTGGTCGGACTTGGCGGCAGCGGCTCGGCCCTGCCGATGGCGCTGGTCATCGCGGGAGCGGGCCTCCTGTCGGTTCTGTCCTATCTGCTGCTGTGCAGAAGAGAGGTTAAGCTGTGAGCCGCAAGGACTTTGCTACCCTGCTGCTGCTTGCTTTTGCCTGGGGGGCTTCCTTCCTGTTCATGCGGATTGCCTCGCCGGAGCTAGGTCCGGTCTTCACGACAGAACTGCGCGTTACGATTGCCGGAGCTGCTCTGCTGCTCTATGCGTTGCTGACCCGGCGCAGACTGGGCCTCCTGAAGCACTGGAGATCTTTCCTGCTGCTCGGTGCGGTTAACGCGGCGCTTCCGTTCACGCTGATCTGTATGGCTGAGCTGCATCTGAGCGCCTCACTGGCGGCGATTCTGAATGCTACAACTCCGATGTTCGCGGCACTGGCGGCGTGGGGGACCCGGAAGGAGAAGCCGGGGGCGGCCAAATCAGCCGGGTTGATAATAGGCCTGGTAGGTGTGGGTGTGCTGGTCGGCTGGAGTCCGCTCCCGCTGACCGGCACGGTTCTTTTATCCGTAGGTTACTCTCTTGGAGCCGCGCTCTGCTATGCGTTCGGAGGATTATACGCATCACGCGTAGGCTCCGGTCTCACTCCGCTGGCGCTTGCTGCGGGACAACAGCTGGGCGCAAGTGTGGTGCTGCTGCCGCTGGCGGTGATTTTTGCCCCGGATCATCTGCCTTCTTCCGCCGCTGTATATTCTGTCCTCGGCCTCTCGCTGATCTGCACCTCAGTGGCATATCTGCTGTATTTCCGCCTGATTGCCCGTATCGGCCCCGTCAAGACCGTTAGTGTTACCTTCCTCGTGCCTGTATTTGGCCTGTTGTGGGGCGTAATCTTTCTGCAGGAGCAGGTCTATGCCACTACCATCGCCGGGCTGGTCATCATCCTGCTGAGCGTTATGCTGGTGAACCGGAGGGCCAGGAAGGGTTGAGGGGATATTCAGCAAACTTTCAGCGCATTTTAACGTTCATTGTAGAGAAAAGGGATATATTGAAGAGGTGAAAGGAGGGACACCCATGAATGTCTCATCCGTTGCCGCTTCATCATCTGTATCTTATACATCTTCCAGCGCCAGCGATACCGCTGCACTTGAGAAGCAGAAGGCGAAGCTGGAAGCTGAGCTTGAGAAAGTAAGCGCAAGCAAGGACAGCGAGCAAGCCAAAGAAACCAAAACCAAGCAGCTAGAACAGCAGATCAAGCAAATCGAAGCACAAATTACCCAGAAGTCACAGGCTGCGGGCAGCTCCGCTTCTGCCCAGAGCGCTGCCGCGCCTCCGGACAAGCCTGCCGGTAACCATAAGCTGACAGCAGCATCCGTTCAGGAGATTGCTAACGCAACCACCGACAGCGCAGGGAGATTCGACATTCGAGTATAGCCTGAGCGAGAACAGCATGTCTCTGAAGGGAGCCGCCATTGCCATGGTGACAGGCTCTCCGTTAGGGGATGACAACCCTTGGTACGATGATAAAAGCACCCGGACTAATCGCAGTCCGGGTGCTTTTATGCAAATATAGATGTATACGCTTCCCACCATCACCGGATAAATATAAATCTGATGCAGGGACTTATCCTCCGCCCGCCGTCTAACTCTTGTAGACATGTGACCATTATACGGGAGTTCTGTTGCGGATCTTGTTATAATGGGTTCGTATGAAGAGGGCTGAATATGTTCAGGCAACAAGAGCGTTCGGCAGTGAGGCAGGTGAAGTCATGCATACTGTAATCAAAAATAAATTGGAACGCTTCAAGCTCGTACGGCTGCTGATATCCATCTACCGGATTAAGGCGGTGCGTGCGCTTTTTCCGCTGCTGATTATCGGTCTGGTCTATCTGGAGGGGCAGCATGAGCTGAAGCAAATTCATTTAGGCAAAATTATCCGTGATCTGAAATCCGTTCCCGTACCCTCTATTATGCAGATGCTGGGAATTTCGCTGCTGTCGGTGGCGGTCATGAGTACTTATGATTACTTGATCCGGCGGCATTTCCGCCTGCAGATCGGCTGGTTGCGGACCTTCCGTTATGCCTGGATCGCCAATACGTTCAATAATATGATCGGATTCGCCGGTCTGGCTGGCGCGGGCCTTAGAACGCTGCTCTATAAACGGAGCAGTGTGCCTGCATCCTTGCTCGCGCCGGCCATTGTGTTCCTGTCACCGCTGATGATTACGGGGTTGTCGCTGCTTGGGTGGGGGACGATAACCGGACTTCTGCCGGCGGACCGGCTGCTGGAGGCGCATCGCTGGCTGGGTTTTGCAGTCTGGGGGATAGCACTGTATCTGCCATTCTTTGTACTCCTCCAGCGCTCTGCGCTCTTCGCCAAATGGGTCAACCGGGGTGAGGGGAGAACCGCTTGGCTTACTGTGGTTGCTTCTGTGGGTGCCTCCTTCCTGGAGTGGGTGTTCGCCGGGCTGACCTTCTGGTTCATTGCCGGTGAGATGCTCGGAAGCGCTCCGTTTCTCACCGTCTTCAGTATCTATGTAGTGGCTGCGATAGCGGGAATTCTAAGTATGGCTCCCGGCGGCATCGGCGCGTTCGATCTGATTGCGCTGCTCGGACTGACCCAGCTGGGCATCAAGAGCGACCATGCCATGGCAGTCCTGGTCATCTACAGATTATTCTATTACATTATCCCCTGGCTGATCGGTCTGGTGCTGGCTGCGCTGGAGTTCGGGCTGCCGGGTACGAAGGGCGCTGAACGCAGCGGCGACAGAGTGGAAGCCCCCCTGACGGTCTGGCAGAAAATATGGGGCTGGCCCGGTCAATATACCTTCCTCAGCGATCTGGGCGTATGGGCACTCGGCAAGCTGGTCTTGGCCAGCGGTCTGCTTCTGCTGCTGTCGGCAGCTACGCCTGAGCTGCTCTACAGGCTGAAGGTGACAGAGGAGCTCCTGTCGCTGCCAGTGATGCAGATCTCGCACCATCTGTCCGTGCTAATCGGCTTTATGCTGATTCTGCTGTCGCGGGGAATCTCCCTGCGTGTCCGCAGGGCTTATGTCTGGACGAGCCTGCTCCTATTGGGTGGGGCGGTCTTTGCATTTACGAAGGGGTTCGATTACGAGGAGGCCTTGTTCCTGCTGGTGGTGGCGATGATTCTGTGGATCTCACGAAGCCGGTTCTACCGGATCAGCGTTCCGTTTAGCGCCAAAAGTACCTTATGGTGGCTGCTCCTGACTTCGGCTGTAGCCCTCAGCTATTACGGGCTGGCGAGTTATACCCATCACGGCTTCCTGAAGCATCTCCCGCCCGGAATCCAGCCGGAATGGCTGCGGCAGCACAGTAATGTGGCCGCCACGGCGGCCGGCGGACTGATTTTCTCTTGGCTGCTGCTGACGATGGTTGTAGCCCTCAGGCCGCAGCACAAGGCAGATACGCTTCTCGCGAATAAGGATATGGCGCGGCTGGAGCGCTTCCTCTCGGAGGGCTGGGGCAATGCCTTAAGCCATATGCTGTTTCTTGGCGACAAAAGCTTCTATTGGGCCCAGGAAGGCAAGGTGCTGTTCGCCTTCGCCAGAGTCCGGGACAAGCTGGTGGTACTGGGTGATCCGCTTGGGCCGATGAATCTGCTTAATAACGGAATCAGTGAATTCAGGCAGGCTGCTGATTTGTATGGACTATCTGTAGTCTTCTATCAGGCGACCCCGGCGCATCTTCCGCTCTATCATGAGCAGGGCTACCGCTTCTTCAAGCTGGGGGAAGAAGCGCTGGTCCCGCTGGCGGACTTCAGTATTAGCGGTTCGCGGAACGCCAGCCTGCGTAATGTGAAGGGGCGGTTCGAGCGCGAGGGCTACCGTTTCGAGATCACAGAGGCTCAGCATTCGAAGGAGCTGCTGCAGGAGCTTCGCCTGTTGTCAGAGGAATGGCTGGCCGGGCGCAAGGAGAAAGGCTACTCGCTGGGCTGGTTCAGCGAGCCGTACCTCCAGCTCGCACCGTTGGCGCTGCTGCGTGGAGCAGACGGCCATTTGCTGGCTTTTGCCTCCATGGCTCCTGGTTATAACGGGCAGAAGACGGTCTCGGTGGATCTGATGCGCCATCACAAGGATACCCCGAACGGGACTATGGACTACCTGTTCCTGTGTCTGCTGGAATGGGCGAAAGCGCGCGGTTACAGAAGCTTCAATCTGGGGTCTGCCCCGCTGTCCAATGTCGGGGGCCGCTTTGGAGCGCTGCGGGAGGAGAAGCTTGCCCGGCTGGTTTTTGAACGCGGAGGCCACTGGTACGGCTTCTCCGGTCTGCGCCGGTATAAGGAGAAGTTCAACCCGGTATGGGAGCCGCGGTATCTGGCCTATCCCGCTGCGGTGACTCTCCCTCTCTTGACTCTGGATCTGGTGAGGCTGGTCTCCAGGCATCCGGAGGAGGGGAATTGAGATGAATAGCCTGCTTGCGATTGGCGAATAAGCCTTGTAGTAGACGGGAGGCCGGATACGGCAATAAGGGGTTGCGGAAAATATTTGATTTTCTGCAACTTTTTATATGTCTATGCGTCATAAACAAGGATTCGAAAATCGCGTAATAGGAGGATTATTCTATGTTCAAGAAGGTATTGGTTATTTCCGCGTTGACTATGGGCCTGCTGATTTCCGCCGGTCCGGCGAACGCCAGTCCCAAAGAGCAGCCGCTTAATGAGCAGACCGATGTGGTATGGATTAGCGGAAATGCAGTGGCACTTGTGGATCATGTGAATAATAAAGCAGATATCGTTGACATACATACAAACACTGCGATTACGATATCAGAGGACTCCAGCCGTATCCTGGACCTACAGGTGATGAGCAGTCCGCCGAAAATTGTACTTCTTAAACAAGGCAAAGGCACTAAAATTTCGAAATCTGTATTCTCCTCTGATGGACGTCTCCTCAGCAAAACGGATATCCCGCTTAAAACGGCAGGGGATCTCGGTGATTGCGAATGCAATTAAATAATGGATATTCCCGGAAGTGGTTTTGCTAACTTTGTTCATGAATCTGTAAGTCTGTAAGACAGTGTTCAAACCATTCTAGGCTGGAAGAAGTTTAAGGCGAAACATACGTGCCTTCCTGTGTCGTTCAGATGATTGAACAAGACTTCGAGGCTGCAAAAGGGTTCGCTCAAGTGCTACTGCTCTTGGAACGGCTGGATGCGTGTCACCCTGCGTCCAAACCCAGCATGCATCTGGTGACGAGAGCGAAATCAAATGTTGTCGCCTACGAGCGTCCCCTAACAAAAACCCGAGACCGTTCCATTGTGTGGCAGAGATGAACATGTTCAATTTCTTTGTCTAAATCTGTTATGGAGCCAAGGCTGTAACAGGAACTGCGCTTTGTGCTGATGTTACAAGAAAGTGGCTGCTCCATTTATGTCAGTACGGATTTGAGTCTGGCAGCCACGGACATCAAGCAGAAAAACGCTGATGTGGAGCGTGATTCGCTGGCTTCTTAAAGGTGTAGAAATTTTGACTGTCCAGTACTCATCCCACCCATCTTCGGAGCGGAAATCATATGAACGAGAGCACATTAGCAGAGGAGTCATATGTGGGAAGAGTCACTGTATAAAAGTAAATTCGTCCTTCGAGTGATTCTGCTGCAAAGAGAGTTACCCCCGACCTTATCCACATTTTATCCACAACATGATTAACATCTGATGGATACCGACAGAGTTCCTATTGTGAATAACACGAAATAGATGAATCCACGCCACAGAGGCTATGAATTCGCCTATTTAAGCTGAGCAAGACATAGCTTGCAGTTAGCATTTGCATTTATTGGTTAATAGCTTGCGGTTAACGAGTTGTGGTTGTGTTGTCCCCGTCAGCCCAGACGCCTGTGTCATGGTTCAGAATACGTTCGATCGGATATACCTTCCATACCGCCGTTACTACAGCCGAACACAAGACTGCTTTGAGCAGGTCCCCCGGAAGAAACGGCCACATTCCTGCCGTCAGTGCCTTGGCGAGTGAATCCATGCCAGTGGAATAGGCCAGCCATCCCACACCGCCCGGATAAACTAACAGTGCCCCGAAGATAAAGTTAGCGGCCAACAGCTTCACGAAGGTGTATTTGTCCTGCTTGATGCGTTCGGCGAAAAAGCCGATCAGCCAGGCCACTAACGGCCAGGAGAAGATATATCCGGCGGTAGGGCCAACCAGGACCGCTAATCCTCCACTTCCGCCCATCACCTGGAATCCGGCAGCAGCGAGTCCGATCACGATCAGTACAGCAAGCGCCCCGTAACGGGCCCCAAGGATCGAACCAGCCAGCATTACCGCGAGGGTCTGCATGGTGATGGGTACCGTGGAGAAGGGCAGCGAGATTTTCAAATAACTCAGAGCTATCATGACAGCGGCGAATAAGGCACTGAATATCAGGCCGCGGGTGGTCCATTTCTTCATGGCCGGGAGGTCCCCCCTTTTTTTAAAAATATAAGCAATTTATATGTTTCACGCTACAAATTATCCTTCTATTTCTCGCCAAAACGGTACCGTCCTTTAAAAGGACGGCAAAGCCGTTTCCACTTGGGATCACTATAACATCACCCTCCAGATACAGCAATCCTGAAATCTTTGTTATAATGGGTAGCAATTGTTGACTAGAGCTGGACGGAAAGCAGGCATGAGGATGATCAGGGCGCATAATGTAAGCTTGTCCGTGCGGGAGGGGCAGCATCGCCGTACGGTACTGCAAGGGATTAACATTCATATAGAGCCTGGGGAATGGGTAGCGCTCACTGGGGCCAACGGCTGCGGCAAAACCTCGCTAATCCGCTCCTTCAACGGACTGAACACCCCCTCCGGCGGCAGTCTGTCCGTGGCCGGACTGGACCTGCGCCTGCCGGAGAACCGGACAATAGTGAAGCAGCGGGTGCAGCTCGTATTTCAGAATCCCGAAGCGCAGACGGTAGGCTCCACCCCCTTCGAGGATATCGCCTTCGGGCTGGAGAACCGGGGATTGGAGCGGGGCCAGATGATTGCGCGAATCCATGAGATTCTACAGCAGGTAGGACTAAGCCATAAAGCGGAGGCAGAGGTATCTACGCTGTCCGGTGGAGAGCGCCAGCGTCTGGCGGTAGGCTGCTGCCTGGCACTGGAAGCCGAAATGATTATTTTCGATGAGGCTACCTCGATGCTGGACCCTGAGGGAAGATCGGATATTCTGGAGCTGGCCCAGGGGCTATGGCAGGCAGGGACTACCATCCTCTGGGTCACGCAGCGGATGGAGGAGCTGGCCGCAAGCCCGCGCATTGCGGTGCTGGGCAAGGGGCAATTGCTCTGTGACGGCAGCCCGCGCAGCCTGTTCTATACCTCGGAGCTGCCGGAGATCCTCGGCTGGCTTCCTTCTCCGGCCGTCCGGGTCGGGAAGCTGCTGCAGAAGCAGGGCTGGCCGCTTCACCTGCTGCCGCTGACCGGACAGGATCTGGAGGAGCTGCTATGAGAATTCGTACGGAGCATCTTTCCTTCTGCTATGAAGGCGGCAGGCCAGCGGTTCAGGATATCTCTCTGGATATTCCTACAGGTACACTCACTGTCCTCTGCGGAGTGAACGGGAGCGGTAAGTCTACGCTGCTCCGTCTGCTCGCGGGCCTTGCACAGCCCTCCTCCGGGCAGATACTTTACGATCACGGGAAGAAGACGGACTACAAGACTGCCGAAGCTGTGTCCATGGTATTCCAGCAGCCGGAGACTCAGCTGTTCGCGGGTACGGTACATAAGGATATCGAATACGGTCTGATGGAGCGCGGGGTGTCCAAGGAGAAGCGGACGGAGATCATCGCCAGCGCCCTGGCTAAGACCGGGCTGGCTTACGATGAATTCGCCGGGCGCTCTCCCTTTCTACTTAGCGGGGGCGAGAAGCGGCGCGTATGTATTGCGGGTGCCCTGGCCGTACAGCCGGGGCTCCTGATTCTGGATGAGCCGACCGCAGGGTTGGACCCGCAGGCAGCGCAGGCACTGCTCGAAATGGTGCAGGAGCTGCGCAGTAGCGGTCTGACCCTAATCATCGGCACCCATGATCTGGACGGCTTCTTGCCGATTGCTGACAAGGTCGTTGTGATGAAGCAGGGCTCTATCCATTATGACGGTCCTGCTCCGGCATTGACTGCTGATCCCAGCCTGCTGGCAGACGCCGGACTCACGCCCCCCGTCTATGCTTCTATGGGACGCAGAGCGGTGCAACATGGCCTGCTGGAAGCAGTCCCGGACAATCTGGAGGAGCTGCTGATAGGGCTGGAAAAGCACCCGCTGCCTATGCCGCAGACGGACAGGTGGCCAGCAGGCACCGGCGCCTCTGCCCGCAGCAGCGCCATGCCACCCGGCAACCAGAATACCAAGACCAGCGAACAACACAGTACGGAATACAGCTTAGAAGGCACCTGGAAGCGAGATAATTCTTCTCGATCCTCCAGAACAGAGAGGGCTCAGACGATAATCGGGCCTGGAAATCCAAGACAAGAACAGAACACCCCGCGCAGGTCCGGCTGGCAAGGACTCGATCCCCGGGCCAAATGGCTGGGGATGATTCTCGGCTCGCTGGCCCTGTTAGGGATGAACACTCTGCTCCCGCTGCTGCTTACCACCGGGCTGCTGGCCGGGCTCGCGGCTTCGGCTCACATCTCCTGGCGCCGGGCCTTCTGCTTCTTCCGCCCGTTCCTGCTGATGTTCCTGTTCCTCTGGCTCCTGTCCGGGCTTAGCTGGAGCTCTCCCGACTTCGCACTCGGGCCGCTCAGCTTCAGCTATGCAGGACTCGTGCGCGGGGGAATTAACGTGCTGCGCTTCCTGCTGTTAATTGCCCTGGGCTTCCTGTTCACCGAGACGACCACCGGAGCTCCCTTGCGCGAGGGTCTGGAATGGGGCATCGCTCCGCTGCGGACCCTGGGCATCCGCACCCGTAACTGGTCGCTTGCCGTATCCGTGACCCTGCAGTTCGTGCCGTGGATTCTCGGCAAGCTGGCCCAGCTGCAGCTTGCGCTGGGCTCACGCGGAAGACGCGCCCGCGGAGTGGCCCGCTGGTCCCCGAGGCAGATCGCCCTAATCATCGTGCCTCTGCTGATTCTTGTCCTGGGTATGGGCGACGAGCTGGCGACAGCCGTAGAATCGCGGGGGTACGATCCCGCCAAGCAGCGGACCCCCGTCTATCAGCTCCGCTGGAGCAGGCGTGATACGCTGGCAGCGCTAGGTATCCTGGCGGTTGCAGCCTTGCTGTGGTGGTTTATCCGGATTAGCTGATTTAAAAACTCCTCATATTCCCAATTTGGGAATATGAGGAGTTTTTTCTTAACATATTAAAGTTTAACCCTTATTTTAATACGTAACGGTAAATGTTCCAGTGAAGCTAGAGGATACATATATTCTATAATATCCAGGACCGCCCCAAATTTGGGCGGTTAAAGAATTTGATCCAATTATTTCACCTAGATCATAATAACTACCTGATTCACTTATAGCGTAAACTACAAAATTACCGCCATTAGGAGCATTAACACTCACTTTTACGGGCTTGGTCGTACTCAAAAATATTGGTGTAGTAGGATCCCCGACTGTTCCACTAATCGTCCACAGCGGTTTGAAAATTGCATTTAATTCTTGAACATCCTGTGCTCCTGATTGATTAGTATTCATAATGGAATCAGCAAAAGCGGCTTGAGCACCTAAAAGCATAGCAATAGCAGTAAGGCCTGAAAAGACTGATTTTTGAAGCTTATTCATTAATATACATCTCCTTCTATCAATCTATTTTTCCTAACAATAGAAATAATACATTATTTACCTTGTAAAATAAAGAGTTTAATTGTTAATTTTATGTGTGTATATAGAAAAATGGATATAGGAAAATTCTATATTGCTAAGAAATAGCGCTCCACATTAGCTTTGTCCTGCTTGAATTTAAATATTTTTTGATTTTGGATAAGTGTGGATTTTGAGCAAACAGGAAATAAACAGATTTGCGTAAATAAGAGGCAACGCTTGCTTTAGAGACTACGGCACAGGAAGGTCGTTCGCAGATAGCGGAAAAAAGACCCGAAGTCCAAACTGAAAACTTTAAGGATTGGAGTATCACTTGAATTGTTTTCTGGGTGCACTTCCTCTTTTCTCAAAGACCGGTTCAGCTTCAGCATGGACTTGCTTCAAGAGTGGTAATTGAAGGCTTGGGTGGCCTGCTTCGTTTCCGGAAACGTACATCCATTTTTGTAATGATAGCTGTACAAACGGGTGATATAGGTAGCTATCAGGCTCGCATTCGTAAAGACTAAAATGGAGTAGGAGTCCTGATTAACCACTAGGGTAATGACTTATATAAGCCCAGGCCCCAGAGGAGATCCAGGCACAGCAATCGAACCGTCTCTTCTTTGCCGTACAACGTAAAGGTTGTGGTTTGAAAATCAGCAGCACAAGTCGTGAACATCTCCCTCGGTTTGCGTGCCAGACCTTTTTTCGGTGGTCGGCCCCATCCTGGTCTTTTCGTAGAGGCGGTTCGTAGGCGACCGCGTTCGCTTTGGATTTGGTCACCAAGTGCATGAGAGTTTTGGAAGTGAGGTGGTAGGCAAACCAGCCGCTCCAAATTCCAAACAGGTAATAATCACCAATACAGAAGCAACAGCACTTTACCGAAACCTTTCGCGTTTCGAAGCCTTATTCAATCATTTTGACGACATGGGAGGGTATCTAGACTTTGCCCTTGGACTTTTTTTGGCCCAAAGATCCCGAATCACAGAAGTCACCCCAGTAAGTCGAAGCGCAACAGGAAGCCAACGAAGATAACGACAAACCACTCAAACGTCGCTTGTCTGGAGAAGCAATAACGGAAGGGTATTTGAGCTTAGAGGATAGCCAGTCGCCGGAAACAGGAGAAACTACTTCTTGTAACCCATGAGAACTGAAGGATAACAGACCACCGCAAGATTGGGTTGTCTTTTTTATGTTACGAGTTTTCAACAAGAAATTTTGACTGTTCGTATGGGCAAATGAGAGGGATAAATCTCATAGCTGGAGCTGGAAATGAGCCAGATGGGTAAATGAGTAATTGTTTGGGTTTATATAGAGTAATATATTTCTTTTTTCTGGATTATTTGTTGATGAAATGGGGGGGGCGAAAGCAGTGAGGTCGCAGAGGAATAGATGTGTTGGAGTACTAAAAGTAAAATGAGTGTACTTGAGGTTGGTTCCTTGATTTAAAGAACAAAAGTGAGCCTGCGAATGAAATAAGGAGCACTAGTGCCCTTGATTTCAACAAAAGTGAGCCAACGAAGAAATGAGGAACACTACTGCACTTGACTTCACTACTCGAGTCACTTCTCACCTATAAAAAAATGCCGCCCCCGTAATCAACAGGGACGGCATTCTTTGTGTCTACAAGCTCAATCCTCCGCGCAGGCATCGGCTGGCTTCGGCTCGGGCAGCGCCCAGACGGAGACGCTGCCGCCGTTCACCGGGAATACGGCCCAGCCGTCTTTGCCGATGGTGACGGACTCCCCGCGGTTATGGGTGAAATCCTCCCATACCTCTCCGCTGCGCGCTTCGCCCACGAACATCCGCTTCTCTCCGTTGTCTCCGTTGGAGATGACTACAGCGCAGCCGGAGCCTTCGATCTCCTGAACGCCGCGCCGGACCCAGCCGATAGTGTTCGGATGGTCGAAGTAATCGTCCTGCTCCCCGTAAGCTTTGGTGTAGCGTGCACAGAGCAGAGGATCGATGGCGTCCTTCTTGCCTTCCATCGGGGCCGGGCCGCCGATGCCGTAATAATCCCCGTAGAAGACCACGGGATATCCGTCGCGCCGCAGCAGAATCAAGGCGTAAGCACTTTGCTTGAACCAGTCGCCCACCCAGGATTCCAGCGCCTCATGAGGCTGGGAATCATGATTGTCGACGAAGGTGACAGCATTCGCGGGATGCGTCTGTACGAGCGTATCATCGAAGATATGCGTCAGGTCGAAATCCCGGCCTGCCAGTGCGGCGGAGTACAGCTTGTAATGAAGAGAGACATCGAATAGATCGATCTGGTAATCTACAGTGTTCAGGAATTCGCGGCAAGCTTCCAGATTGGAGTTCCAGAATTCACCGACGATGTAGAAGTCCTCGCCGCGCTTCTTTTTCATCTCCATGGCGAATTCCTTGATGAACTCGTGGTTGATATGCTTGATCGCATCCAGCCGGTATCCGCTGCATTGCAGCGTATCGACCAGCCACTTGCCCCAGTTCAACATCTCCTGCTTCACATCTGCATTGAGGTAATCAATGTTGGCGAACATCAGATAGTCATAGTTGCCGAATTCGGTATCCACATTCTCATTCCAGCCTTTATTCGTGCCGTCAATCCGGAAGACGCCGTTGCGGCCGTCCTTGGCATCGAAATCCGTTCCGTTGAAGTGGGTATGATTCCACTTGAAGCTGGAGTATTCATCCCCGCGTCCCGGGAAATCGAATTTAGTCCAGCCTTCAATCTCGAACGGCTCGGAGATATCCTTGGTGCGGTCGTTCGGGTCCACCTCAATGACCTCGAACACCTCCGTCTCATCCGCTCCGGCTTTATGGTTCATGACCAGATCCACATAGACCGCAATGCCGTTCTTCAGGCACTCGGCAATGGCATCGATCAGCTCTTGTTTGGTTCCGTATTTCGTGCGCACATCACCCTTTTGATCGAATTCACCGAGGTCATAGAGATCGTAGACTCCATAACCGGTATCTTCGGGCGAGACGGCCTTGGTCACAGGGGGAACCCATACCGAATCAATGCCAGCCGCCTTCAGCTCCGGGGCCATCTGGGCCAGCCGTTTCCAGTGTTCTCCGTCCGCCGCGACATGCCATTCAAAAAATTGCATCATAGTATGATTTCTCTTCATATAGGTAGGCCTCCTTTACATGGGTAAGACGACTCCGACAGTTATCTGATCTGGAGATTCTGGTAATACTGGCACTTCAGCAAGGAGTAGAAGAGATTTATGTAGACCTCTGTACATCAGTTGAATAAGTCCAGTTGGCGCGGGGCCAGCCCGCCGTCGATCCCAAGCAGCGATTGCAGCTCCTGAGCATTGGGAGTGGCATCCCCGGCAGAATTATTATTAAATACCACGTAAATATTCTTACAGGTCTGTTCAAGCTCCAGCAGCCGGTCCCGCCACTGCGTTAACTCTTCGGTGCTGTAGCGGTACAGATAGCGAAGCTTGCGCCAGTCCGGGTGGCTGCTCTGATTCCAGCCTGCAGTGTTGCGCCCATGCAGCCGCACGTAGGTGAGGTCCGGCCGGGTGGCGACAGGGACAATCGGGATGGAGCCGGAGCCTGCCTGCGGCTCGTCGGCTATCGTATGAATCCAGCCTTCCTGCTTCAGGAACCCGAGGGTCCGCTCACGCATCTCAGGGCTGTACCAGGAATCATTACGGAATTCGATGGCAGCGGGCACATCCAGCAGCCGCTCCTTCGCGTCACGCAGGAAATCCACGTTGTCTTTGGTGCAGTCGAACCAGGGCGGGAATTGAAACAGTGCCATCGCCAGCTTCCCCGCTGAGCGGACAGGAGCGATAGAGGTATGGAAGGCCCGGTACATCTCCTCCGGCGTATCGTAGTAATTCTTTTTCCCCCGCAGATGTCCGGTCATTCCCTGATAAGGCTTCACAATGAACTGGAACGCCTCCGGCGTCTGGTTGACCCATTTCTCGTAATTTCGGACCGGCTGAACCGCGTAGAAGGAGCTGTCAATTTCCACAATGGGAAAATGGGCGCTGTAGGCGGGCAGGCGGTCGGCAGGTTTGATTTTGCCGTACAGCTCCTCATGGTCTCCGAAGCCGGTCAGCCCGATCTTGATCATAGAACCCCCTCCATGTCGCATGAACCTGAATTCTGCCGAACGGATCGGCTAACTCTTATTAAACTGAAAACCCGCCTATGCAAACAACAGGAGAACAGGAATGACGGAAATCAGTCCAGGGACAGGAAAGAACTGGAGAAAAGGGGCTATGGAAGCTGGTATCACCAAAAGAGTAGGCGGATATACCCGGCGGGTGCCATTTATTCAAATATAAGAATTTTTGTTTCACGCTATAAATTATCCTTCTATTTCTCGCTGAAACGGTACCGTCCTTTGAAAGGACGGCGAAGCCGTTTCTACTTGTTATGCAGAGGGAAAGCGTGAGGTGACGCGCGGGGCAGGAAAAGATGGGCTTCTCCTCCATCACATGGGCTTGAAGCGGGTGATGGAGGAGACGCCATACAGATGAACGCTATTGCGGCCGTTACGCTTGGAGGAGTAGAGGGCATGGTCTGCTTCCGAGAGCAGCTCCTCCAGTGAGATCGAACGGCGGAAGGCTTCAGCCACGCCGAAGCTGGCTGTGATTTTAATTGTTCCTGTGAAGGTGGAGAAGGTGCTCTGCTCGATGTCCCTGCGGATACGCTCAGAGATCAGGGCTGCTTCCTTCAAGGGGGCTCCCGGCAGGCTTAAGACGAATTCTTCACCTCCGTACCGTCCGAAGACATCCCCCTCCCGGACATGCTGGCGGCATACGCTTACTACATGCTGTAAGGCCATATCCCCGTGATGGTGCCCGTAGTGGTCGTTAATGCTCTTGAAGAAATCGATATCTAGCAGGATGACCGAGAAGGGGGCGGCTGAGCCGGCAGCTTCCTGCAGCCGTTGCCGGCTCAGCTCCATGAAGTGGGTCCGGTTGTAGATGCCGGTCAGGCTGTCGATGGTGGCGAGCTGCAGCAGCTTTTCCTGGAGCAGGGTGCGTTCGGTAACATCAATCAGCATGATCATCCGCCCGGCAAGATGGCCGTCATGCTTCTGGACTGGAGAGGAACGGACCTGATAATAGCAGACTTCTCCGCCGGAATGCCATACCAGCTCCTGCTCCTCGCTGATCTGCGGATTGGAATTCATTACATAATCGACAGCTTCCTTGCCGGCAGGCAGGAAGAGCTGGGCCAGCGGGCGGCCGATGGCGGAGGCATCCAGATCCTCAAGCATCTCGGCAGCGGCCCGGTTATAATCCACCAGCTTGTCGGAGAGGTCCATGACCAGTACGCCGTCGCGCATGCTCTCGAACAGATTCTCGCGGGCAATCGGTGCGGCGGTCAGCATCCCTCTGGACAGAATGGCCCATATATACAGGGAGGAGGTTACGCTCATCACAACGGGTACAGGGTCTGTTCCGTATGGAGTCAGGTCCATCAGATAGAGGAAGGCCCCCAGCGCAGGCAGGAATTGTCCGACAAAAATAATCAGCATCTGCCGCAGATAAGCCCGCCGCATCCGCCCCCAGCGCCAGAGGATCAGGCACATACCGGCCAACATACAGCCGAAGGTCAGACTACCCTGCACGATATACCAGGGTCCCATGACGATATCCACCAGCGGTGCAGGCGCGCCTTCCCGGAAGTAGATAGCCTTATAGAACAGGTGATGGGAGTCGTTGGTCCAGACAAGCACCGTGGAGATCACGGGGACGGAGTAGAGGAGGACCAGCAGTTTTCGGGAGACTAGCTTCTCTAAGCCCACGAAGTGCATGATCATCAGCAGACTGGAGGGCGCGATGTACGGCATTCCGAGATACTCCAGCTTGATCCAGAACTTAATCTGTTCCATCGAGTTCCCCGAGAGCTCGAGCGCGAAGGCGAATGTGTATACCGCCGAGGCGGCGGAGCTGACGATGAATGCGCGCAGGCCCGAGAAGTCAGTCTTCCTGTAAAAAGCAAACAGGGCGAGCAAGGCGTTCAGCACACCGGAGATCGAAACGATAATAATGTAGTTGGAAATCAGAGATGCCATGGGGAGCGCCTCCATGAATTGAGATAAGCATTGGACATTGTGAATAGTCTCCTGGCTGAAACGTTACCGTCCTTGAGAGGACGGCAAAGCCGTTTCCACTTATAGTTACTTACTATTTTTATCGGCAATCAGCTCTATTATTTACACTGTAAGCGGCTCCCTAGACAAAGTGACGGAATTTCACAGTCTCAATGTTACGCTTTGTCTAATGTGGGATTCGCAGGCAACGTGTAACATGTTAATTAATCCTACATGAGATGAGGGAGAAGACGAGGGTTAAGATAATTATGTGATGTTAATTAACATTGAATAGATTCAGGGATGGAGGGGGACTGGAGATGTCACTAGTAGCAGCAAAAATTCCTGAAATACAGCTGGAGCATGTCGAAATGCGTTACCAGACGGAGACGGCAGATGTGCTGGCCCTGCATCAGGTAAGTCTCGATATTGCCAAGGGGGAGTTCGTCTCCCTGCTGGGTCCTTCCGGGTGCGGAAAGACTACTCTTCTGAGGCTGATGGCAGATCTTATAACACCAACGGCTGGAAATATCATGGTGGCAGGCAAAAATGCCAAGGAGGCCCGGCTGGCACAGAAATACGGTATCGTGTTCCAGAGTCCGGTGCTGTATGACTGGCGGAAGGTCAAGCATAATATTACACTGCCGCTGGAGCTGCTGGGCGTCAAGAAATCGATCCGTGAGGACAAAGCGCTGGAGCTGCTTGATCTCGTGGGCTTGCAGGGATTCGCCGATAAGTATCCCTGGCAGCTCAGCGGGGGGATGCAGCAGCGTGTAGCGATTGCCCGGGCGCTCTCCATGGAGCCGGAAATCCTGCTCATGGATGAACCGTTCTCGGCGCTGGATGAATTCACGCGCGAGCGGCTGAATGAAGAGCTGCTCTCCGTCTGGAGTAAGGTACAGAGCACGATTGTATTTGTTACCCACAGTATTCCCGAATCGATCTTCCTGTCGGACCGGGTGTTCGTCCTGTCTCCGCATCCGGGCAGGCTCTCGGCGGTTGTCGATATTCCGCTGCCCCGTCCGCGTACGGCGGACATGAGGAACCGTCCGGAGTTCTTCGAGCTGATTGCCCGTATCCGCGACAGCTTCGAAGGGGTGTAGTGATGAAGCTGAACCGTGCGTTAATGCGGAACCGCGCGCTACCGCTGTTTGTCTGGATCTGCGGTCTGCTGGTGCTGTGGGAGGCGGTCTCCTGGTGGCTGCTGCATGTGGCGAAGACGCCGCTGGCCCAGTCCAAGCTGCCTTATGTCCACGAGGTGGCGCTTACTCTGTGGCAGTACAGCGGCACCCTTCTCCGTGAAGGGGGAGCTACCTTCGGCAATGCCGGGGTGGGCTTCCTGATCGGAGCGCTCTCTGGAGTGCTGCTGGCCGTGCTGATGAGTCTCTCCCGGACGATAGAGCAGCTTGCCTTCCCGTATGCGGTTGCTTCGCAGATGATTCCAATTCTGGGGCTGGCGCCGATTATATACGGGATTGTGCGGGATGAGCAGCTGTCGCGGATCATCATCTCCGGCTATATCACCTTCTTCCCGGTGGCGCTGAATATGCTGCGCGGTCTGCGGAGTGTGGACCCCTCTGCCCTGGAGCTGATGCACTCTTATGCCGCTAAACCGTGGGCTGTATATTGGAAGCTGCGCTTCCCGGCAGCGCTGCCGGGGCTGTTCAGCGGGCTAAAGATTGCAGCGCCGCTGGCTGTAACGGGTGCAATTCTGGTTGAGCTCATGGGTGCGCAGCGCGGGATCGGGGTCATTATGCTCCGCAATCTCTATTACGGACCCTCCCATACGTATATGTTCTGGTCTACGGTACTGGTTGGTGCTCTGCTGGGCATGGCCAGCTATTGGCTGATGAGTCTGGTGGAACGTCTGGTAGCCCCCTGGCAGCCGGAATTCCGTCCCCAAGGAGGCAGCCGCTAATGGAAAGTAATACGGTTCGCGAATTCCCGTCATCTAACAACGTTATTGCGCCAGATACGGATCAAGGCGGAGATCCATGGAAATTCCTGAAATGGCTGAACCCCGGGTTCGTGCTGCCGCTGCTTGCCGGAGCTTTGTTCCTGCTGCTGTGGGAGCTCCAGATCTTTCACCGCATCTTCGATCTGAAGAAATATCAGCTCCCCTTGCCCTCCGCCATCGCTGAAGCGATGCGGGACAATCTCAGTCTGCTGCTCTCTTATACAGGGTATACCCTCACTGAAGCCGTTCTTGGTATGCTGATCGGCTCCGGCTGCGGCTTCCTGATTGCCTTGGCTGCTACGGCCTGGCCCCGCTGGGGCGGCGGCAGTCTCACGATGGTAGCTGCGCTCAATGCCGTGCCCATAGTGGCGCTTGCCCCTATCATGAACCTGTGGTTCGGTGACGGCATCGGCTCGCGGGCGGCAATTGTGACCGCGACCACGATGGCGGCTATGGCGATCAATGCCTACAAGGGCATGGCGGCTGTGGACCCGCTGGCGCTGGACCTGATGCATTCCTATGCGGCAGGCAAACGGGCGGTATTCCGCCATCTGCGGATTCAGAACAGTCTGCCTTATGTATTCACCGCCTTGAAGATCAACGCTACAGCGAGCATGATCGGGGCGATTGTCGGGGAGTTTTTCTTTTCCTCGCGGGGGCTGGGTTATCTGCTCTCGAATTCCATCAAGGTGGCGAAGATGCCGCTGGGCTGGGCCTGTATCGTGCTTGCCGCGGTTGCCGGAGTGATTTTTTACCTGGTCGTGGAGCGGCTGGAAAAGGTGTTTATCAAGTGGCACCCTTCCCGGCGTACGTAGTGTGTAATTCCTGCAAATAGCAACAAGAGCGCAATCATACTGT
Organism: Paenibacillus sp. FSL H3-0333; assembly: GCF_038002805.1. Lineage (NCBI taxonomy): Bacteria > Bacillati > Bacillota > Bacilli > Caryophanales > Paenibacillaceae > Paenibacillus > Paenibacillus sp. FSL H3-0333. Next base: position 996,225 of record NZ_JBBODG010000001.1, read on the forward strand.
GTCAGGCCGTCTTACAAAAAAATGATGGGTAGGGGGAGTTGCTATGATGAAGGGAAAACAGGACAAAACTCGTGGAGGATTATGGCTTGCAGCGGCTCTAATGCTGATCTCACTGCTTGCGGGCTGCAGCGGCAACAACAACGCCAGTCCCTCCGGAGCAGAAGCGACTGCGGGGAATGCGGCGGCAGCTTCACCGGAAGCTGCGGTAACTACAGAACCGGCGGCTGAGCCGGTTACCGTGAAGCTGCAGCTCAAATGGGTGCCGCAGGCCCAGTTCGCAGGGTACTTCCTGGCGCAGGACAAAGGGTATTATGCGGCGGAGGGCCTGAAGGTCGAGATTCTGCCGGGCGGGCCGGATATCGTGCCTGAGCAGCAGGTGGCCGGCGGTTCGGCTGACATCGGGGTGGACTGGGTGGCGAGCCTGCTGACCAGCCAGGAGCAGGAGATGCCGCTGGTGCAGATCGCCCAGATCTTCCAGAAGAGCGGGCTGGTGCTGGTATCCAAGAAGGAGGCGGGCATCACTACACCGGCTGAGCTGAAGGGCAAGAAGGTGGGCAACTGGATGGGCGGCAATGAGTTTGAGCTTCTGGCGCTTTTTGATAAATACAAGCTGGATTCAGGCAAGGATCTGAACTTCACCAAGCAGGGCTTCACGATGGACCAGTTCCTCGGCGGTGAGCTGGATGCGGCCTCGGCCATGACCTATAACGAATATCAGGTGGTGCTGGAGTCAGGCATTAAGGCAGAGAACCTCAGTGTTATCGACATGAATGACGAAGGTGTGGCGATGCTCGAAGACAATCTGTTCGCCAATAAGGAGTGGCTGGAGGGCAACAAGGAGACGGCGGCCAAGTTCGTCCGCGCTTCTCTGAAGGGCTGGGCGGATGCGATTGCTGATCCCGAAGCGGCTGTGGACAGTGTGATGAAGCTTGCCGAAGCGGGCAGTACAACCCGGGAGCATCAGCTGACGATGATGACAGAGGTTGCCAAGCTGATCCAGCCGGAGGGCTTCGATGCTTCCAAGCTGGGCTATACGGATGCTGCCGCTTTCCAGCAGACTGCCGATATCGCGCTGAAATTCGGGGTCATCAAGACGGCTTCCAAGGTGGAGGAGGCTTACACGAACGAGATTGTGGAGATGGCGGCGAAATAACAGGCAACAGGATTCCTTCATAGCTGAAGCAGATGGCCGCCTGGTAAGGCGGTCATCTCTTCTAGGGTAGCGGACGAACACAGGAAAAGAGGTGCGGACGATGACACTGCTCACGGGGCAGGCCAGTAAGGTGAAGAACTATATAAATGGAGCTTGGGTGGAGTCCTCCTCCGGGCGGCAGGAGGAAGTGTTCAACCCGGCGACCGGCGAAATCATTGCCTATGTGCCGATCTCCAGCCGGGAAGAGCTGGATGCAGCCGTGCGGGCAGCTTCCATAGCCTATTCCGCGTGGAAAAGGGTCGCTGTTCCGCGAAGGGCCCGCTATTTCTTCCGGTACCAGCAGCTGCTGGTACAGCACAGCAAGGAGCTGGCCGAGCTGATTACGCTGGAGAATGGAAAAAGTCTGGAGGAAGCGCTGGGCGAGGTACAGCGCGGCATCGAATGCGTGGAATTCGCCGCTGGCGCTCCCACGCTGATGATGGGCAGCCAGCTGCCGGATATCGCGACAGGCGTAGAGTCCGGCATGTTCCGTTATCCCCTGGGCGTTGTGGGCGGCATCGCCCCGTTCAACTTCCCGATGATGGTGCCCTGCTGGATGTTCCCGCTGGCGGTAGCCTGCGGCAACACCTTTGTGCTGAAGCCCTCCGAGCGGACGCCGCTGCTGGTGAACCGGCTCGCGGAGCTGTTCGCAGAAGTGGGCTTCCCGCCGGGGGTGCTGAATGTGGTACACGGGGCGCATGAGGTGGTGGACGGCCTGCTGGCGCATGAGGAAGTGAAGGCTGTCTCCTTCGTGGGCTCACAGCCGGTGGCGGAATATGTCTATAAGCAGGGGACCGCGCACGGCAAGCGGGTGCAGGCGCTGGCCGGCGCGAAGAATCATTCGATTGTGCTGAAGGATGCCGATCTGGACCATGCGGTGAAGAATATCCTATCCGCAGCCTTCGGATCGGCGGGTGAACGATGCATGGCCTGCGCTGTAGTGGTGGTTCAGGATGACATTGCTGAAGAGCTGGTGAGCCGGATTACTGAGGCCGCGGACGGGCTGAAGATCGGGAACGGTAAGGAGGATGGGGTGTTCCTGGGCCCGGTCATCCGGCAGGCGAACAAAGACCGGACGATCGATTACATTGAAGCTGGGCTTGCCGAGAAGGCGGTGCTGGTGAGGGATGGCCGCAAGGATGCTGCAGCCGCGGGCAACGGCTATTTCCTGGGCCCGACGATCTTCGATCATGTGATGCCGGGCATGAAGATCTGGCGTGACGAGATCTTCGCGCCGCTGCTGGCAGTGGTGCGGGTGAAGGATCTGGCGGAGGCGATAGCGGTCACGAATGAGTCGCCCTTCGCCAACGGGGCCTGCATCTATACGGACAGCGCCAGGGCAGTCCGCGAATTCCGTGAGGAGATTGACGCCGGGATGCTGGGCGTCAATCTGGGGGTGCCTGCGCCGATGGCATTCTTCCCTTTCTCAGGATACAAGAAATCGTTCTATGGAGACCTGCACGCTAATGGCCGGGACGGTGTTGAATTCTACACCCGCAAGAAAATGATTACCGCGCGTTACTAAAAGAAGGAAAGCCAAGGAGGAGAGTGTGCCGTGCAGAGTCTGGGCAAAGAAAGCGAGCTGGCGGTGAAGAAGGACCAGCGGTATTTGTGGCATAATATGACCCCTTACAGTGAGCAGCATCCGCCGATGATTGCAGCATCCGCAAGCGGCTCGTGGGTTACCGATATCGACGGCAACAAATTCCTGGACGGCATGTCCGGCCTGTGGTGTGTGAATGTGGGGTACGGGCGCAAGGAGCTGGCGGAGGCGGCGTACAACCAACTGCTGAGCCTGCCGTATTTCCCGCTGACGCAGAGCCATATGCCGGCCATCGCGCTGGCCGAGAAGCTGAATGAATGGCTGGAGGATGAGTATGTCATCTTCTTCTCCAACAGCGGCTCGGAAGCGAACGAAGCAGCCTTCAAAATCGCCCGCCAGTACCAGCAGCAGACCGGCCAGCCTGACCGCCATAAATTCATAGCCCGCTACCGGGGCTATCACGGAAGCTCGCTGGGCGCCCTGGCGGCGACCGGGCAGGCGCAGCGCAAGTACAAGTACGAGCCGCTGGGCGGCGGGTTCCTGCATGTAGCGCCGCCGGACAGCTACCGCCGTCCGGCCGGCATGAGCGAAGAGGCGTTCAACCTCCAGTGTGCGCAGGCGATTGAGGATATGATCGTCTGGGAAGGCGCAGAGTCTGTAGCGGCGGTAATTATGGAGCCGGTCATTACCGGCGGGGGCGTAATCGTGCCGCATCAGGTCTATATGGACCGGGTGCAGGAGATCTGCCGGACCTACGGCGTATTGCTGATTATCGACGAGGTGATCTGCGGCTTCGGGCGGTCCGGCCGCAAGTTCGGACACCACAATTTCGGGATCAAGCCCGATATTGTCACAATGGCGAAGGGGCTGACGAGCGGCTATCTGCCGTTATCGGCTACCGCTGTGCGCAAGGAGATCTATGAGGCCTTCAAGGATAACAGCGATGACTACGGGCATTTCCGGCATGTGAACACCTTCGGCGGCAATCCGGCTGCCTGTGCGCTTGCCCTGCGCAACCTGGAGATTCTGGAGCAGGAGCGGCTGGTCGAACGCGCCGGAATTCTGGGCCGCAGGCTGGAAGGCGGGTTCGCTGGGCTTCTGGAGCATAAGCTGGTTGGCGATATCCGCAGCTTCGGGCTGGTCCTGGGGATTGAGCTGGTGGCGGATAAGGCCACCAGAGTGCCTGCTGAGCTAAGTGTGGTTAAGGGAATTATTGCCGACTGCAAAGCCAAGGGGCTGATTATCGGCAAGAACGGCGATACGGTGGCTGGCTTCAATAATGTGCTCACCTTCGCTCCGCCGTTATCCTCGACGGATGAGGATGTGCAGTTCATCATCGATACCTTCACAGCTGTGCTGAACGGGAGCTGGGCAGAGTGAATTTCTCCGGGTACAGGAACTGGTAGGCGCGCAGGGCGACCTGAATGGAGATCCGGTTCTCCGGGAGCATGAAGTCCTCGCCGAGCAGCTCGGTGATTTTGTCCAGCCGGTAGTAGAGGGATTGCCTGACGATGAAGAGGCTGCGGGCGGCGATCTGCTTCGACCCGTCATGATCGAGGTAGACGCGCAGCGTCAGCAGCAGCTCACTGCCCTTCGCCTCATCGTGGTCGATCAGCGGGCCGATATAGCTGCGGATGAAATTCTCCAGCGTCTTGCCGTCGTTCAGGCTGAGCAGCAGCTGGAAGACGCCTAACTCCTCATACATGAGGACCGGCTTCTGGTAACAGGAATAAAGAGACAGCGCTTGTACGGCTTCCTGATAACCGGCATGAGCGTGCTTCAGGCCCCGGTGGGACTTGCTGACTCCGATGACGAGCTGCAGGTCCTTCAGCTTCTCATCCGCGCGGATATGCTGCAGGGAATCAAGCGCCTGCTGCAGGCGCAGCTTGCCGGGCAGCTTGGACTGGATATCCAGGGCAATGACGGTCAGCCGGTTGTTCTTCAGGGTGATCAGCGGCCGGAGGGAGTGCTTCTCGAAGATGGAGCGCAGGATGAGCGAGAGATGGAAGGTGATGGATTCCCAGTCATTCTCCGAGCTGTTCCATTTGACATCCCGGGGATTCTCGATCTCGATCAGGCAGACCCGGTAGGGCAGCTCATTAACCAGGTTGAAGTCCGGGCCGACCAGCCCCTTGAGCCGGTTGTCGTCCTGAGTACGTCCCCCGACCAGCTCATCCACCCACAGATTCTCCGAGAAAAGCCTTCGTTCCTCCATGTACCGGGTGCGCAGCAGCTCCTGTGCGATGGATAAGGAGGCGGAATCGAGCAGCAGACAGTCGAATTCCTGCGGCTTGTGATGACAGACCATCAGGATATAGGCCCAGGTCTGGTCCAAGGCTCCTACGGGCTTCACGGCGATGGTCTTGTGGCCGTATTCGCGGATATAGGGGGCGGCCTCAGGCGCTGCTCCCTCCATCTCTTCGCTGAAGGTCTCGAAGAAGCCCAACAGCGGGCGCTGCTCCTCGGGCGCGAGGGCCGGGAAGAAGAGAGGTTTGCCTTGCAGCTGCATATAGAGAATCTGAGTGCGGGTGCTTTTACATAACAATTGCAGGACCTTAAGGGTTCCCTGGGAGGTTAGCGTCAGCCGGTGGAATTCGCGGGAGATGCTCTCCAGCTCTTGCAGCATCCGGTGGTGGCGGTTGATGATGAGGGAATGCAGATCGAGTGTAATGTCGACGAACCGTACAGTGCGGGTGAATTGGATCAGCGGAAAATCGTGCAGGTTCGAAAGAGCGATCATCTCCTGCGGAATGGCACTGAAGTAGGCTCCCAGCTCGATGCACAGGCAGGCGGCGTTCTTATCAATCAGATTCTGCATGAAAGACAGGGCAGCGTCCAGATCCGTGCTTGCGCTCATTCCGGTGGTCAGAATCATCTCTTCGCCGTGAATCAGACTCTCCAGGCTTGCGCTCTCCAGCACATGCACCCAGCGGACTGCCCGGTTCAGGCCGTTTCTTCCCCCGATCAGCTCAGCTTCAGCGAACAGCGGCCGCTTCAGCGCGTCACGGATCGTAAATACAAGTTCCCAGTCCATAAGCTTCCCCCTCATTCACTTCGTTCTCAGACCATTCTCACAGGTAAAAAAGTGACTTTTGAAATTAGACAATCTGTCTAATGTAACGAAAAAACGGATTGGCTATAGTTTGAATATAATATGTCAGGAAACTTAACTCAAATTGGAGTGCGATTAGCGATTTTATCGGCTTGAAGTTTATTTTACTACAATAATTCTTACAAGTATGCAAAATAATAAGGCTATCATCGTAATAATGTTATATTATATAACATAAATCGAAGCCGAGAGTGGAAGCTACTTTGGCCAGAAGGAGGGGTACCCGATGGAGCAATTTTCACCGTTAACCACATTGACGCCTGAGCTGTTCATGCGTAATTTTGCCGAGGCAGAGCCGGGGCTTACCCGCAAGGGGGCTATCGAGGAATCCAACCGCTGTCTGTACTGTTATGATGCGCCGTGCATCAAGGCCTGTCCGACCAGCATCAATATCCCTTCCTTCATCAAAAGAATCGCTACCGACAATCTCAGAGGGTCGGCGCAGACCATCATGGAGGCAAATCCGGTCGGCGCAAGCTGCGCAAGGGTATGTCCTACGGAGGAGCTGTGCGAGGGAGCCTGTGTGCTGAACGGCGCTTCCGCACCGATTGAGATTGGCCTGCTGCAGCGGTATGCCACGGATTGGGCGATCCGCAGCGGACTTCAGCTCTTCCGGGCAGGTGAGCCTAACGGCAAGAAGGTAGCGGTGATCGGCGGCGGACCGGCAGGTCTGTCAGCGGCCAGAGAGCTGGCGCGCGAAGGCTTCCAGGTGGTGATCTATGAGGCGAAGCCGCTGGCCGGAGGCCTGGATACCCACGGGATTGTCTCCTTCCGGCTGCCGCAGGACATTTCGCTCTGGGAAGTGGAGCAGGTGGAGAGGCTGGGCGTAGAGATCCGCACGGGAATGAAGGTGGGCGTGGATATTTCCATAGAAGAGCTTAAGGCCGGATATGATGCCATTGTGCTGGCGGCCGGGATGGGTTACGTCCCTCCGCTGGGGATTGAAGGCGAGAAGCTGTCTGGTGTCTATGATGCGATCGAACTGGTGGAGACCACTAAGACCGGTATTCCTGCCCTAGAGCTGATGGGACAGCGTGTGGCTGTCATTGGTGCGGGCAATACGGCCATTGATGCGGCCACCTGCTCGGTGCGGCTCGGCGCGGCGAATGTGAAGATGATCTACCGCCGGACGCGCGGAGAGATGACGGCTTATGATTTCGAATATGAATTCGCCAAGCAGGAGGGGGTGGAATTCAACTGGCTGACCCTGCCGAAGCGGATTGTCGGGGATGAGCTGGGGAATGTCGCGGCACTGGAATGTGTGCGGATGGAGCTGAGCGGTGAGGCCGGGCCGGATGGACGCCCCTCTCCCGTCCCGGTGGAGGGCTCGGAATTCCTACACCCGGTGGATGCCGTAGTGGTGGCTATCGGCCAGAAGCGGCGGATGGACCTCATTGAGGCGCTGGGGCTTAAGCATAAGCGGGGCGTAGTTGAGATTGATCCCGCGACCGGCCGTACCTCTGATCCGCAGATTTATGCTGCCGGCGATATTGTTTTTGGCGCAGGGACGGGGGAGGCCATGGTGGTATCTGCCGCGCAGCAGGGCAAGGATGTTGCCTATGCGATTGTGAAGCAGTGGTCAGGGCGTCAGGATGGCGTAGTCGGCTCTGCCGTATAACGCGGATTTCATAGAAGAGGGAGGGAATGGCAATGGCAGATCTCAGTATTGATTTTGCAGGCATCAAGTCACCGAATCCGTTCTGGCTGGCCTCTGCGCCGCCTACCAATACAGGCTATCAGGTGCAGCGTGCGTTCGAGGCAGGCTGGGGAGGCGCGGTGTGGAAGACGCTCGGAGAGCCGGTCATCAATACCTCGGCCCGGTTCGCCGCCGTTCATTTTGGCGGCCAGCGTGTAGCGGGCTTCAACAATATTGAGCTGATTACCGACCGTCCGCTGGAGGTCAACCTGAAGGAAATCTATGAGACGAAGCGGAGATTCCCGGACCATACGATCATTGCTTCCCTGATGGTGGAGCCGAAGCGGGAGAAGTGGCATGAGATTGTGAAGCGCGTGGAGGCTATCGGCGTAGACGGTCTGGAGCTGAACTTCGGCTGTCCGCACGGCATGGCTGAACGCGGCATGGGCGCGGCTTCGGGCCAGCAGCCTGATCTGGTGCAGGCGCAGACCGCCTGGGTCAAAGAGGTGGCAACCACCCCGGTCATTGTGAAGCTGACGCCGAACATCACCGACATTACCGTGGTGGCCCGGCACGCCGTCAAGGGCGGAGCGGATGCGATCAGCCTGATCAATACCATCAACAGTCTGGCCGGGGTGGACATCCACAGCTGGAATACAATTCCGAATGTCGGCGGCCAGGGAGCGCACGGCGGTTATTGCGGCCCGGCTGTCAAACCGATTGCCCTTAGCATGGTGGCGGAATGTGCCCGGGACCGTGAAGTCGGCGTGCCGATCTCCGGCATCGGCGGCATCTCCACCTGGCAGGATGTCGTCGAATTCATGCTGATGGGCTCGACAGGAATTCAGGTCTGCACAGCGGTTATGCATCATGGCTTCAGGATTGTGGAGGAGATGATCGACGGTCTGAACCATTACCTGGACGAGAAGGGGCTGGCTTCGGTAACCGAGCTGATTGGCAAGTCGGTGCCTAAGTATTCCAACTGGGGCGATCTTGACCTTAACTATCAAGTCGTTGCGCAGATCAACGAGGAGAACTGTATCAACTGCAATAAATGCCATATTGCCTGTGAAGACGCCTCTCATCAATGCATCGATATGCTGACGAATGCGGAGGGCAAGGCGATTCTGCAAGTGCGCGAGGAGGATTGTGTAGGCTGCAATCTGTGTTCGATTGTCTGCCCGGCAGACGGAGCCATTGATATGATTGCCCTGGAGGGCGGCGCGGCCCCGATGAGCTGGAATCAGCGCAGCCGGATCATCAGCGGAGTCAACGGTGCTTATTCGGAAGTGGAGGCGGGTTAAGATGAAGAAGATCATCAAGCACGGGATTATCGTTACAGCGGCAGATACGTATACGGGGGATGTCCTGATTGAGGATGGAATCATCAGCGGAATCGGCTTGAATCTGGAAGCGCCGGGCGCGGAGATCATTGATGCTTCCGGCTGTTATGTCTTTCCGGGAGGGATTGATCCCCACACCCATCTGGATATGCCCTTCGGCGGCACAGTTACCGCCGATGACTTCGAGACCGGCACGATTGCTGCTGCTTACGGCGGAACCACCACGGTAATCGACTTCTGCCTGACCACGAAGGGGCAGCCGCTCCAGCAGGCCGTAGATACCTGGCATCATAAATCGCAGAATAAAGCAGTCATCGACTACAGCTTCCACCTGATGGTGTCAGAGCTGAATGACAAGGTGCTCAGTGAGCTGCCGCAGATTATCGAGCAGGAGGGCATCACCTCGCTGAAGGTGTTCATGGCCTACAAGAACACGTTCCAGGCCGACGACGGGGTGCTGTATAAGACGCTTCAGGCGGCGAAGCGCGAAGGGGCGCTGGTTATGGTGCATGCCGAGAATGGGGATGTCATCGAATATCTGGTGGACCAGGCGCTTGCCGCCGGAAACACCGATCCGCTCTATCATGCGCTGACCCGTCCCCCTGAGCTGGAAGGCGAGGCGACTGGGCGGGCGGCTTATTTGACCGGGCTGACGGATTCACAGCTCTATGTGGTGCATGTTACCTGCGCCGAGGCGGCCTGGAAGATTGCAGAGGCCCGCAAGAAAGGGCTGCGCGTCTACGGCGAGACCTGCCCGCAGTATCTGGTGCTGGATCAGTCGGCGCTGGCGAAGCCGGATTTCGAAGGCGCCAAGTATGTCTGGTCTCCTCCGCTGCGCGAACAGTGGAACCAGGATGTACTCTGGGATGCCCTCTGGAGCGGGACGCTGCAGACCATCGGCTCTGACCAGTGCTCGTTCAACTTCAAGGGGCAGAAGGAGCTGGGCCGGGGCGACTTCTCGAAGATCCCGAACGGTGGACCCACTATTGAAGACCGGTTCATTGTCCTCTACTCCGAAGGGGTGCAGAAGGGCCGGATCACGCTGAACAAATTCGTGGATATCATCGCCACCTCAAGCGCCAAGCTGTTCGGCCTGTTCCCGCAAAAGGGTACGATTGCCGTGGGCAGCGATGCTGATATCGTGATCTTCGATCCTGCAGTGGAACGGACACTGTCGGCAAAGACCCATCATATGAATGTGGACTATAATGCGTTCGAGGGGCTGGAAGTCAAGGGAGAGCCGGTCTCTGTGCTGAGCCGGGGAGAGTTCGTGATCCGGGACAAAGTATTCGTCGGTGCCGCAGGTCAAGGCAAATACTTGCACCGCAAGCGCTTCGAGGCCGAAGCTCCCCATCCAGCCCAGGCAGAAATCAGCGGAGGAGTGGTCTGAGATGTCAGCATTTGCAGAGTTCGACCGGGAACGGCAGGAAATCGACAATCTTGTCGGGCTGGGCTATAACGTTGCCGGAATCTATGAGGATCTGGACGGTGCCAGGGTTACCTTCATCCGCAGGGAGCCGGCCGGCGGACCGGTGGAGCTGCTGCTGCTCACAGCAGACGCGCGCAAGCATGTGACGACGCTGCTTGTTGGCCGAACCAGACCCGTGGAGTCGATTGAAGCCCAGACGTAAACCGGAACAACGGAGATCAAGCTCCAAACGTCTCTGACGTTGGCTTGGTCTTTTATTTATGTTGAGGAGAGTAAGAGTTCATAATGTATGCGGAAAACCGAATATAATGGGCACGCAGGAAGCGAACGGGCCAAATGTATGCGGAAAACCGAACACAATGGGCACGCGGGAAGCGAACGGGCCAAATGTATGCGGAAAACCGAACACAATGGGCGCGCGGGAAGTGAACGGGCCAAATGTATGCGGAAAACCGAATACAATGGGCGCGCGGGAAGTGAACGGGCCAAATGTATACGGAAAACCGAATACAATGGGCGCGCGCTGGAAGCGAACGGGCCAAATGTATTCGGAAAACCGAATACAATCTTCTCATGGCTAATGCTGTATCCCTCTAATTTGCAGGTTGGCATTGAGTTCATCCGTACGTAATTCATGGCGCAGGATAGACATGATCTGGAGTGACTCAAATCCACCCTCCGTCCGGATACATTCGCGGAGGGTGCCTTCCTTTTTGAAGCCGGCCGCTTCATAGACATGCTGCGCTCTGACATTGTAATCCTTAACGTCGAGCCACAGCCGGTGCGTATCCGTGTGATTGAATGCCCAATAGATCAGCAGCTTCAGCGCCATTGTCCCGTAGCCGCGGCCCTTGGCCTGAATCACAATCCGTTTGATGCACAGTGTGAGATTAGGGTGTATATACACCATAGTACAAGAAATATAGACGGCAGCTAATTATGTAAGGGATATGTATGTGGATGGAGCTGCCGCAACTGTAGGATTCACTGCTACGTAAGACGGTTAACAGACTCCAGTGCAGAGAAGACGGAGACGGACGGAGATTGGGTAATTTCGATCCTTGCCGGGGAGTTCGCTGTGACATCGGGCGAGTAGAGATAGATGCTATTTGCGGCTTCAGAGGTGCGGATTCTGGTGAATTCATTGGCCAGGCTGATCATTGAGGAGGAGGCGAGCGTAAGTGCTTTGACCCGCAGCTTGAACGTGACCAGAGTCTGATCTACTGCCGGAATCGCCTGCTGCCCGCTGCCCGCTTCAACCTGAATATCAATGCCGCGCATACTTGTGTTTTTTCCGAGATAGATGCTGCCGTCCACGGGACTCTGAAAATTGAACTGGAACAGGTTATCGACCTCATTGCCAGCCGTATAATTTCCTTCCGTATAGATCGAATGCTGTGTATATTCAAGGTTATCAAATACCTGGCTGTCATATTGGATAATGAAGTTAAGATAGCTGTAGCCAAGGTCATTTGGCGCGAAGTCTTTTAAATGCACCAGCACGGTAACTTCATCCCCCGGATTATAGGCCTCTTTGTCAGTGGTCACCTCAACAGACATCGCAGGAGCGGTGGTATCCACTGCAGCCTCACGAATCATGGACATCATAAGCGGCAGTACCTTCATCCCTCTGATTGCCCGCTTGAATCTATTCCTTTTATTCATGTTACATCCCCCATTGCCATCATAATGATGCATCCCTATGCATGAATGATCTTGTATATGAACAATGGTAACAATTGTCACTGATAAAATACTGATAAACGTCGAACTATGGCGTAAAATATCAAATTTTTTGTATTGGAAATACATTCTCGTACAAAAATGCAACACTAAAAGCAATTTACCTCTGCAGCACTTTCCCTAAAGACAACCTTCATATGAAAAACTGCCGAATACAATGTCGTATTTTACAATATATTGATAAAGCTAGTTTAAAACATTACAAAGCCTATATTTTCAAAAAAATGTTTGCAAGATAACAAAAAATGGAATAGTATGAACTTTGAAATGACAAATATTTCTTTTAATGAGAGGGTGGTCGAATAAAAGTATTTTATTATAAAAATTTAAATTATAAGGAGAAAAAAGATGAATTTTAAAAATGTGGCAATGTCATTAACGATTATGAGTTCTTTGTTATTTTCTTCGTCTGTAGGAGCAGAGTCAGCAAATCCTTTAGAAGTAGCTAATGATCCAGAAAATGGTGTTGAAATTCTAAATGAGATAGGGATTTCACAGAACGTGGTTGATCAATTTATCTCGGAGGCTGCTAGCGAGGTTCAGAAGGAGAAGCTTATAAAAAGTTTAAAAGGATTTGCTACTGCATCATACTCAGAGCAAGTGTATGATTATATAAGTGTTGCAGAAGATGGTTATTATTTTTATGAGGAAGATGTTAATCATGAAAAGAAAGCGTATTTTGTTCCTGTTGATCACTCGGAATTAAATATGAGAACATCAGTCGATACTAGTAATGTTACAGAAGACGTTTACTTAAAGCAAGATTTAATCACTCCATTCGCAAAAACTGGAGCTGACTTACCAGATGGTATCGGAGGTAGACAGTATGTAGTGCAGAAAGGTACATATATATCAACTTCTGGGACTATTGCTGCACCATCACAAGTAGTTAAAGAGACTGGTGAGAATGCTTATACCTATGTCGGTTTTATGGCTGGAGCTAACTCTGCTGATATGGGATTAATGTATGATGATTCTGTGGGTATAGGTAATGCTGAGAAAGGGTGGAAGCCTGCAATTCAAATTAATGGTAGTACCACTAATGCTTCATTTGAAGCGCCATATAATCAAGTCCAGAGTGCTAATGCCTACATGGCAGGTTCTCAAGTTACTTTTTATGCATGGTATAATAATAATAAGAAAATCCGTTTGAAAATTGATGGTACTGCTATTTGTGGTGATATTGGATGTAGTAGTTCAGCTGATAAACCGTTGACAACAATAATAGTATCCAATACCGATTATAATATTCAATCATCAAGTTTTCAGAAGTGGAAGCTCTTATCAGTTGTGACTGGAGATAATGACGGAAGAAATAAGTCGGAATTTACTAATATCAAAGTTGACGGAGTGCCTGTGCCTAGCAATGTTTTCCCTGCTCCAGACCAGGATTTTGCCACCGTAACACGTGATTCTAGCAATAATGTTATAATTACCGTAACTGGGGAGTAATTAATAATATGGCCAATTCCTTGGGATATTAGGGAGTTGGCTATATCACTTTGATTCTTCGATGAAATAAAAATCAAAGGAGCTGAATTGTAAGATATGAGCAAACCAATAAAAGTGCTGTTCTCATTTTTTCTTGTTATATTCTTTATTGCAATGGTCAGTAAAGAGTCTGCTTTAGCGAAAAATGGAATTAGAGTGATTTTGTATGGAAATCCCATTCAAGAAAAGCACTCACCAATTATGAAGAACAACACGGTATTGGTTCCATTTAAAGGGATATTCGAAAAATTGGGTTTTAATGTTAGTTATGATTCAGCAAGCAAAACAATTTCTGGTCAGAAGACAGGCACTACTATTAAATTAGTAATTAATCAAAATACGGCTTGGATAAATGATACACCCACTATACTTCAAGTAGCTCCACAGATAATTGATGGAGCAACATTTGTACCACTTCGTTTTATAGGGGAAGCCAGCAGACTCGAAGTGAAGTGGTACGGGGACTCTCAGATTGTTTCATTATATTCTAAGCAAAATCTTTTTCCGGTATCACGCGGAGGGAAATTTGGCTATATTGATGCGGAAGGCAAAATTGTTATTGATTATCAAGCAAAATTTACAGATGCCTATGCTTTTAATGAAGGGCTAGCCATTGTTTATTCAAATGCTAAATTTGACGGATTCATCAATCAACAAGGGAATAAAGTAATACCTAAGGGGAATTATTATGATGCCAAGGAATTTTCAGAAGGACTTGCAGCGTATAGAACGCTTAAAACTGCAACTGATTTTGCTGTATCTAACTATGGTTATTTGGATCTTACAGGAACTAGTGTTATTAAACCGCAATTCAAAAAAGCTAATAATTTCTCCGAAGGATTGGCTGCTGTCCAAGTGGGGAGTGGATATGGATACATTAATTCTTCCGGGAAAATGGTAATTAAAGCCCAATATAACAGCGCTGAGGATTTCTCTGAAGGTGCTGCTCTGGTTACAATAAATGGAACTTCCCATTATATTGATAAGAAAGGGAAGTTTTTGTTCAATTCAAGCTATAAAAACGGGGAGTCTTTCTCGGAGGGATTGGCGGCTGTTAAAGCAGGAGCTAACTATGGCTTTATTGATAAGAAAGGGAAATTAGTAATTCCTGCTAAGTATGAGGAGGTCCACTCTTTTTCGGAAGGGTTGGCTGCTGTTAAAGTAAATGGAAAGTCAGGTTATATAGATAACAAAGGAAAACTAATTATTCCTAACCAATTTGATGCAGCGAGTGACTTTCATGAAGGGCTTGCAGTTGCCGAATCGGGAGGGAAGACCGGATTCATTAATAAAACAGGGGCTTGGGTTATTCAACCAACGCTTGATTGGGCTGGACGCTTTTCTAAGGGGCTTTCTTACGCATATAGTGTTGATGGAGAAGTATACATTAATAAAAATGGTCAGATTGTGTGGAAAAGAAGCCAACCTTAACAGCGGAATGAGAAATGAGGAAAATGCGACGATATGAACAAAATTAATTTTCGTAGTAAGTCTTTTTATCCAATTATAGCGGTATTAGCTATTATCGTAATATCTCTAGGGCTTATTGTTGTATACAATAGTAATTCGCCTGAAATATCCGCATTGGAGAAGATGCCGAACTATACAGAAATTAAAGGGAAGTATAATGCTGAAGGGTTGAAATACGAAAAACAACCGCGTATGGGAAATGCCAATGCTAAAGTAAAGATTATTGAGTTTGCAGACTTTAAATGTCCAGCATGTAAAAAGTGGAAGGAGGCAAATTGGGATAGTTTAAAGAAGGAGTTCTTAGATACTGGAAAAGCGGAAATTTATTTTATTAACTATGCATTCATAGACCGTGATTCTATTCTTGCAGCAAGCGCAGGAGAAGCTATCGCCAAACAAAATAATGAGAAGTTTTGGGAATACTATGAAAAGCTGTATGACCATCAAGGGGATGAAACTGAAATTTGGGCAACTCAAGGATTCCTTTTGGATTTTGTGAAGAATAATATTGATGGTATTGATTATAAGTTATTTGAGGACGATTTCAAAGGCCATAAATATATGTTGGATGTTAAGGAAGATTATAAAACAGCTGGACATTATGGAATTAATGGAACACCACAGTTTATGGTTGACGGGAAGCTCCTTCCTGATTCTTCTTATCAGAGCTTGGCCTCTGCTATCGAGTACCAACTATCATTTAAATAATACTTAAAAGGACGACCATCATTTTCCAATTTCGAATGATGGTCGTCCTTTTACTGTCAGTCTCTCAAAAGATATTATGGATTTACATTGGAGTTTCGGCCCCTATTTACCCAGCCGCCGGTATTCGTCGACGAACCAGTCCGGCAAGGCGTCGCCGGTCTCTGCGATGTAGGATTCACTGAACTGGGTGAATTTGCGCTGGGCGCGCAGGGGCTTGGCGGTCTCGTAATAGATGGCGATTAACCGCAGGGCGTAACTCTCCTCCAGCGGCTCCAGCTCCGTCAGGCGCACGGCGTAATCTTCGGCCTCGTGTGGCCGTGCAGCCTGCACCAATCCCAGGGTAAGCTGCTCCAGCAGCTTGAGGTACAGCCGCCGGTATTTGTCACGGGCGGAATATACCCAGAGGCTGTCCAGCGACTGAAGCAGATCACCGGTGTACAGGGCGCAGGCCTTCTGCAGTTCCTCCAGTTGGCTGTTCTGCATTGCAAGCGCCGCAGCTTCCTGGAATTTCTCAATGTCCCCCTCAATCTCCCTCGATTCCAGCCTGTAGTTCTCCCTGCCGAAGGTCAGCTCAATCTTGTCCTCCAGCGCGGCTTTCTTCAAGGTGGTGCGGATCTGGTAGACCGTAGTGTGCAGATATTGCTTGCCCTTCTCGTAATTCCACTGCGGAAACACATCATTCAGAATGACGCTGACACTGCCCTGCCTGTGAATCCACAGATACGCAAATAATTCCTGGGCCTTGTGTGTTCTCCACTTCACCAAGCCCTGAGGGCTGGTTAGCTCATAATCCCCCAGGAGCCGGAACGCAGTTGTCCTCCCGGCTGCTCCAGTTGCTCCAGTTGCCCCGGCAGCCCCGGCAGCTGCAGGCGATAGGCGTTTACTGAGCAGCTTGTTCCAGGTCTTGAGCAGCCGCGAAGGATCAACGGGCTTCAGCAGATAATCCATCGCAGACAAGTCGAAGGCTTCGACAGCATAATTCCGGTAGGCGGTTACGAATACGATGTCTGTGTCCGGAGATACTGGCAACAGCTTTTCGGCAAAAGTGAGCCCGGACAGCTCCGGCATCTGGATGTCCAGGAATAGAACATCCGGCTTCAGTTCGGAAGCAGCAGCGAGGGCTTCGCGCGGGTTATCGTACGTCAGGACAGAGGATACTCCTTCACACTGGAGCAGCAGCCGCTTCATCTGATCCAGTGCCGGCCATTCGTCATCAATTACCATTACAGAGATGCTCATACTCAGGAGACCTCCTCCTTCCATGGGATTGTTATCAGTACATCTATACCTCCGCTGGCTCCCCGGGTAAGAATCAGCGGACGCCCGAACTGTGTGAGCAGCCGGCGGTTAATGTTCCGCAGGCCGATTCCGGTGCCTTCGCCATGCGAAGATCGGTAGTCGTCCTTCATCCACGAGGCTAGCTGTTCATCGCTCATTCCCTTTCCGTTGTCCGAGACGGTGATCAGGATATCACCGCCCTCCTGCCGGGTGGAGATGATCACTGTTCCTCCGTCAATTTTCTCCATCAGTCCGTGACGAACAGCATTCTCTACAATGGGCTGCACAATCAGCGGCGGCAACGGGAATTCACTAACCTCAATATGATACTCGGCATTCAGCCGCTTCCCGAACCGGGCCTGCTCCAGTGACAGATAGGCTTCGATCAGCTCCAGCTCCTTCTCGAATGGAATGGCGGTCTCCTGGTTGCTGAAGTCGAAGCTGCCACGCAGGAAATGGCTCAGATCGTATAGCAGCAGCTGCGTCTTCTCGGTGTCACGCGTACTCATCCAGATGATTGTATTAATAGCATTGTACAGAAAATGCGGCTTGATCTGCGCACGCAGCATGGCGATCTCCGAGCTGAGCCGCTCGGAGACAGACCGCCTTAGCTGAACCAGCGTGTTAACCCGTCCCTTAAGATCGCTCCAGATATAAGGCTTATGGATAAAATCATTGGCTCCGGCGCGGAAGGCCGCCTCGTTGAAGTGAAGCTGCTGCCCGGCCGTAGCCATCAGGATCGGCAGGTCCAGCGGGGTGTAAGTCTGGCGGATGATCCTGCATAGCTCAAGGCCGGACATCTCGGGCATCATAACATCGATCATACAGAGATCGAAATTACGGTCAACAGCCAGCAGCGCGAGCGCCTCCTTGCCGCTGCTGCGGCTTGCGATGCTGTAATTCTCCAGCGACAGCAGGTTGGTCAGAGCCTTCAGGCTGGCATAATCGTCATCTACGATCAGGATACGCGGCGCATAGGGAACGGCTTGTCCGCTGGACTGCGGCGGATTAGCCGACCGGTATTTCCAGAGGTCATCCAGCATTTCCGGCTGGGTATACGCTTGTCTTAAGAGCGCCTGTTCTCCGGCTTGGGCGGCAGCGGCGGCTTCCGATTCCTTGCCCGGAAGCGTGAAGGTGAATGTGCTGCCCCGGCCAACCCGGGAAGAGACGGAGATGCTCCCGCCATGCAGCTCTACCAGCTTACGGCTGATCGCAAGGCTCAGTCCGAGGCCTCCGGTCTCAAGGGAATCGGCCTCGCTCAGCTGCTCATAGTCATGGAAGATATACTCCAGCTGATCCTCGGGAATGCCCTTTCCGGTATCGGTGACGGCAATGGAGAGGAACTCCTCCTGCCAGGCGGCCTCGATGACCACGCTGCCGCGGTCCGTGAATTTCAGTGCATTATCCAGCAGGCTATAGAGGATCTGCATCAGCCGCTGTTCATCAGCCTGGACCAGGAAGCGGCCCGGCGGGATGTGATTTTTGATGCGGATGCTGCCCTTCTTGTTCAGGAACTGGAAGACCTCAATGACAATGGCTGCCACCCCCTGGACATCGACGGTCCCCCATTGCAGGGTGATGCGCTGGCGCTTGATCTGCTCATAATCGAGAATATCCCTGACCAGGAAGGCCAGCCTTCTGCCCGTACCGAGAATCAGCCGCATATCCTCCCGCTGGGACGGGCTTAGCGGTCCTCCGGCTCCCTCATGCATGGATAAAGCCACGTTAATGATGGCATTCAGCGGCATACGCAGCTCGGCGGAGGTCTTCAGCAGGAACTCATCCTTATCCCTGTCCTTGCGCTCCAGCTGCCGGGACAGCTGCTTAATGGTCTCGTAGGCATGGGCGTGGCGCGCAGACAGGAACAGCCCTTCGGCAAGAATGAAGATCGGACCGGCTATCGGCGGAACAGCGTAGAGTTCGGTACCGAAGAACAGATTGCTGGCTAAGGATAAGGTGAAGATCACTACAGCAATGACACCGATCAGCAGATAGTAGGAACCGGTCTCCCTAAGCAGAATGGCTTTGACCATAACATAGAACATATAGCAGACAGAGATGAAGCTGAAGGCCAGCAGCAGCCCTGTAATCCGCGAATACACAGTCAATGAGCTTAGCAGTACAACGATGCAGAAGCTTAAGGCATACACAGAGCAGATCCGCTTAAAGAGCCGGGAATAGAGTGCGGGAAACAAAGAATAGGTATAGCTGGATACACAATAGAACCCGACTACACCGGATACCGCCTGCAGCTTGTTGAATCCTTCATAAGAGAGGGAAGGAAGGTACTCGAGCAGCAGCTTCTCACTGTGCGTCAGCATATATAAGGCGATCATGAAGCAGAAGATAGCCAACTGAAGCGAGGACTTGTCCTCTTTGCGCTGAAAGCCCTGGCCGATGAAATAGCAGCCGATAAAAGCAAAGCCTGCCACCAGCAAAGTGTCGTAGGTCCGGTTCCGCTGGTCGATGGCAGTTATAGCAGCAGGGGTGCCAATCCGGATAGGCTCCGCAATGCCTCCGCTTGAATAGGTGAAATTGGACGTATGTATCAGAATCTCCGCCAGATTATCTCTGCTGTGAAAAGTCAGGGAATACGGATGATTGCGCGGCTTGGTGGTCTCCCGGGATTCCCCCGGCGTTCCGCTTCCGCCCAGCCGCTCGCCATTTACATATACCTCGCTGGCATTGCGGATATTGCTCACCTTGAGGGCGAAGGCGGGAACCTCCGGCGGCAGCTGAACCAGCAGACGGTAGGTTGCATATCCGTAGCGGGAGAAGCCGGTAGCCTCCGATGCCCGGCCCCAAGCGCCGGGCACGGACATATAGGCCGGTGCCTCTGCTGTTCCGGATAAGGTATCCAGCGGTTCCAGCAGCTCCTGCCAATAGAATTCCCACTTCCCTTCAAGCGGGTAGACGGCAGAATTATCGAAGGTGCAGGAGGATAAATCGGCCCATCCTGACCTTGGGCTGTAGCAGGCAGACGAGGAGCCGAGCAGGGGGATCAGCGCCACTGCGGCGAGCAGGCCGATGCATAACAGGGCGAGCACTCTTTTGGCCAGCAGACTATAATCAAATGTTCTCATAATTTCATCATATCTCCGGCAGCTTGCGCTTGTCCAGCCTGTTGATTACATATCCTTCTATTTCCCGCTGATACGGTATCGTCCATAAATTAGACAGTAAAGCCGCGTCCGATTGGCATCAGAGAAGCAGAAAGTATTGTATAATTGAAGCTCACTAGAGTACTTGAGGAGCGCTGAAGAAATGTTCTATATAGATATTATGTCATGGCTGACCGAGGAGCGCCTGTTGCAGCTGCTGGAGCAATACCGCTCGTTCGGGCCGCTGCCGGGTGTGGGGCTTACCTTCATGAAATCGTTCGTACCTCCGCTGCCGACTATAGCGATTGTAGGGCTTAACGGGGCGGTGTACGGGTTATGGCTGGGGTTCCTGTATTCCTGGATCGGTCTGGTCGCAGGCTGCACGGTCACCTTCCTGATTATCCGCAAAATTGCCGGACATCCCTACCTCACCAAATGGGCCAAGCGGCCCAAGGTAGCCAAAGCGATGACCTGGGTCCGCCAGAGCGGGTTCAGCTATGTGTTCCTGCTTAGCCTGTTCCCGGTGGGTCCGTTCGTGGTGATTAATATGGCGGCGGGTCTGGCCGGAATGCGGCTGCGTTCCTATCTGATTGCACTGTGTGCCGGCAAAGCCATTATGGTATTTGCGGTATCCTACATCGGCAATGATGTGCAGCGGTTCATCCGTCATCCGGCGGAAATCATCTATGTGCTGCTGTTTATCGGAGCTTCTCTGTGGGGGGTTAAAGCGATTGAAGCCAGGTTCGCCCGGCTGGCGCGGGAGCGGGAGCTGCGCGGCCAAGCGCCGCTACAGCACAAATAATTCACGAATCTCCTCGTCCTCTGTAACGCCTCTCTCCCCGGTATGAAGCCAGCTATTGGTGACAGCATTGTAGCGGTAATCCTTGCTCCATTCTCCAATATTGCTGACAATAGACTGTACGGCGAAGACCATATGCTCTACCTCCCGGTCCGTCATGATCGGGTGCAGGGACAGGCGGATCCAGCCCGGCTTCAGCGACTGGTCCCCGGCGTGGATCGCCTGGATAAATGCCTGGGATTGCGCCGGATTCAGCCCGAGCAGCTGATGGCCGTACGGACCGGCGCAGGAGCAGCCGCCACGCGCCTGAATGCCGAAGCGGTCATTCAGCAGCCGTACCGCGAGATTGTAATGAATCTCCTTCAGCGTGAAGGAGACAATGCCATGCCGCTTACGGTGTACGCCCTCCAGCACGGAGCAGCCGGGAATCTGCGCCAGCCCCGAGAGCAGCTTCCGGCATAGCTCTTGTTCACGGACGATCATATATTGTCCGGTTCCGTTCATCTGCTCCTTCAGCTTCACGCAGAGGGCGGTGCGAATCGCCTGCAGGAAGCCGGGGGTACCCCCGTCTTCGCGGACCTCAACATCATCGATGTAGCGGCGTCCGCCCCAGCGGTTCACCCATACCACGGTGCCGCCGCCGGGCTCATCCGGCAGCCGGCCGGTGCTGAGCGCGGTGTCGAACAGCAGCACGCCGCCGGTTCCCGGACCGCCGAGGAATTTATGCGGAGAGAAGAAGATGGCGTCCAGCTTCTCCTGCGGGGCTGCCGGATTCATATTGATCTCCTGATAAGGGGCGCTGGCTGCGAAATCCACGAAGCATACCCCTCCATGCCGGTGCATGAGTGCAGCGAGCTGATGATACGGGGTCTCCATGCCGGTGACATTGGAGCAGGCGGTGAAGGAGCCGATCTTGAAGCGGCGGTTCCGGTAGATCGTCAACAGCTCCCCGAGCTGCTGCAGATCCACCTCTCCTCCCGGCCCGGAGGGGACGGTAACCACATCGCCGAAGCTCTCCTGCCAGGGCAGCAGATTGGAATGATGCTCCATATGACTGATGAAGATAACCGGGCGCTCCTCCGGTGCGCAGAGGGTTTCCTGCTTCAGCCATTCCGGCAGCTTCAGGCCCATAATCCGCAGCAGCTTGTTCACCGCGCCGGTGGTGCCGTTGCCGCAGAAGAGCAGGGCATCTGCGGGGGCGGCGTTCACATGCTGCCGGATGATGCTCCGTGCTTCATGATAAGCCAGGGTCATGGTCAGGCCGGTGGTGTTGGAGTCGGTATGCGGATTGCTGACATAGGGGCCGAAGGTCTCCTGTATTTTGCGCTCGATCGGCTCATACAGCCGGCCGCTGGCCGTCCAGTCGGCGTACAGCAGCGGCTGCCGTCCGTAGGGGGTGGAGATCAGATGGCGGCTGCCGACAGTGTGCTCACGGAATGCCGCGAAATGCTCTTGCAGTGAAGACGGCGCGTCTGCCGCAGCGGCGCGGTGGATACTCAGCACGGACAATCCCTCCAGGCAATGAATGCTCTATCATTTGAGACGGATTCCGGCAGGCGCTGGTGCTGCGCAAGGCAAGTATCGTGTGAGTCGCAGCCTCTGCGTGCCCGCCGGGGGTAACCAATCCGTCTTCGTCTGCCTCAGTATATGCCCGGTGGCGTAATTAGGTTAAAGCCCATAGCCATCAGATGAAGAGCTGGATATCGCTCTCCAGCGCATCCTTCAGATACGCGGCGGCATCGATAATCTCCACCTCGGGCAGCAGCTCCTCCGGCTTGAAGCCCATGATCTCCACCGAGAGCTTGCAGGCGTAGAACTTGATGTTCTTTTTGCGCGCGCCCTTCAGGAAATGTATAAGCTTCGGTGCTCCCTGATCCTCCATCATCTCCTCCAGCATCAGCTTGCCGAGCCCGCTGAAGTTCATCCGCGAGAGCGGCAGCTGCTCCGGTCCCTTCGGAGTAATGACATCCATCAGCTTCTCATAGATACTCTTATCCTCTAGCGTCATAGTCTCCGGGTCCCGGACGAGAAACAGCCCCCAGAACGAGAAGAACATCGTAACCTCCACCTCAATATCCCTAGCCGCATTCGCCAAAATCAGCCCGGCCATCGCCTTGTCATACTCCCCGCTGAACATCAGCAGATTCAGTTTTTTGCCCATTCATCAGCCCTCCATCGGTATCCATAGAATGTCATTAGTATGGTTAGGGAGAGGGAAAGTATGCCTGCAGCCCGGCCGGAAGACACAGAAAAGGCTCCCTGGCGGGAGCCTGAAAGGTAAATAGCAGCTGGTACAGCGGCGTATGGCCGAATGTATGCGGAAAACAGCATACATTGTGCTCACATACTGGCATATGGCCGAATGTATGCGAAAAACAGCATACATTGTGCTCACATACAGGCGTATGGCCGAATGTATGCGAAAAACAGCATCTACTGGATGCGGATAGAGAGGGGGGGCGAATGGTGGACGGGTTACTCCAGGTTGTCTCCAGTCAGCTATCCCCGCTCCAAGCAGCAAATGCACCGTGTTCCTCACTGCTCCTCTCCCTGCTCGGCCTCAGCCCGGCGGGCATTGTCATAGCGGCGGGCGGACAGCCAGATGCTGCCGGTGAACAGGACGATCAGGCCGAGGATAATGCCGAAGCGCCAGTCTCCGGCCTTGAAGTTGAGCTGAAGGACGGTAAGCACCAGGGCGACCTGGGTCCAGACGAGGGTCCGTTTGCGGAAGGCGGTAATGTCTCCGGCCATCTTCGGCATGCCGCGGATAATCCGGTACGCCAGGAGGGCGAGGATCAGCGCAAACAGGGCGGTTCCGGCCATTTCGCCGGTAGTCAATCTATTCATGTTCTCAGAATCCTTTCGGGTTAACATCGGATGAAGCTAATTATAACGATCCCCATACCCGCGTGCAAAGCATCCGGACAGCTTCAGGAGAACAGCTTGCGGATCTCATCGGCAGGCAGCGGAGGGAAGAACAGGAATCCCTGAATATGCGGGCAATTATGCTGCACCAGGAAGGCCAACTGCTCCTGCGTCTCGACCCCTTCGGCAATCAGGTCATAGCCAAGCTGGGAAGCGACGAAGACGATGGATTTGATGATGGTCTCATCTATGGAGCTGACGCCGATGCCGGTGATGAAGGTGCGGTCAATCTTGATTTTGTTCACGGGAAAATGCTTCAGGTAATTCAGCGACGAATATTTCGTACCGAAATCATCGATGGAGACGATGATCCCGTGATCGCGCATCTGCTGCAGCAGCGGATAATGCTCCTCTAGTAGTGCGGTGCTCTCGGTGATCTCGAATTCGAGCACATCGGTATCCAGCCCGTACTCGTCAAGCACGGCGAACAGATTCTCAATCAGGTTACGGTTGTAGAACCAGCTGTTGGAGATATTGATCGAGGTCCGCAGCAGCGGCATCCCCAGACCGCGCCACTCGCAGAGCTGGCGGCACACCTCGCGCAGCACCCAATCGGTGAGCTGGATCATCAGTCCGGCTTCTTCAACGGCAGTGATGAACGTCCCTGGTCCAATCAGCCCCTTCTCGGGGTGATTCCAGCGGATCAGCGCCTCTATGCCGATCATTTCCCCTGTGATGGCGTTGATCTGGGGTTGATAATAAAGCACGAATTCTTCCCGTTCCAGGGCGGAGTGCAGATATTTGGCGATCATCGTCTTCTGCTCCAGCTTCTCGCGCAGCTCCCAGTCAAAGATGAAGTAATTGGTGTCCTCCTGCGACTTGGCCTGATACATCGACATATCGGCGAATTTCAGCAGATCGTCCGTATTCTGCGAATGCTCGGGGTACAGGGAGATGCCAATGCTGGTGGACAGGCTCAGATGCGCTCCCGAGATCAGGAGGGTCTGTGAGATCAGCGTGCTGATCCGCCCGGCGATCACAGGAATATCCGTGTGCGGCAGACCCGCGAAGATCATCACGAATTCATCTCCGCCGGTACGGGCGAACAGCTTGAAGGGCAGGCTCCCGGATTTGAGCCGTCCGGCCAGGGTCTTGATCACCTGATCCCCCGTAGAGTGGCCGAGCGTATCGTTGATCTCCTTGAACCGGTTCAGGTCGAAAAAGAATAAGCTATAGGTCTGTGTGGGCTCCGAGCTCTGCAGCAGACGCTCGAATTCGTCCATGAAGAACCGCCGGTTGGGGATCTCCGTCAGACTGTCGTAGTGCGCAAGCTTTTCATAGAGACGCTTGGAAATACGCAGGTCCCGGGTCCGGATGCTGACCACCCGTTCCAGCTCACGGTTGAAGCGGCTCTGATACCAGAAAATATATAGAATGAAGGCAATCACCAGCAGAAAAGCAATATCGATCCACAGTACGCTGAGCAGCACCTGCCATTTCTTATGCGGGGGCATGGAAGTACCCATCAGCCAGTGCTGATTATAGGTGTTCACGGGAACCGTAAGCTGCGGGTCCTTCGAATGGGCTTCATTGCCGAACAGGAAGGTATGATCCTTGGTGGTGACAGATATTTTGCTGTCCTTATACACAAGCTGGTTAACGATATTATCTATCTTCACGGTGACGGAGACGATGCCCTCCAGAGAGTTATCCTTATAGATGGCCTGCCGGATCACCATGCCATAGCCGCCCTGGGCAAGTGTGCGCGGACCGTCTATTGTAATGCTGCGGGAGCGGAGCGTTTCTTGGATCATGCCGGGAGAGGCCAGGGAGGAATCCAGCAGCAGGCTTCTGCCGAGCAGTGTCGAATTACCTTCAAGCGGGTAGAGGTAGCGGATCAGACCATCCGGAGCGATCATGATATTCGTGACATTGCTGGTGTTCTTGGCGTGTGCGGTGACCAGGTAGCTCTGGATTAGTGCAGGATCGGCATCGAAGCCGACGGTTTGGATAAAGGAGCTGACCCCTTTCACAATGGCCACCCGCTCTTCGATGTTCGAGGCCAGCATGACCGCCTGTGAGGCCAGATCCGCCTTCTCGGCTCTATATTCCCGGGCCAGGGATACGGAATAATAATAGAACAGGCAGAGCTGCAGGATGATGATGAAGCCGATGATGATGCTTAAAGGCTTTTTACTAAGGAAAGCCATGGATTGCCCCCGATACCGGAAAAATAAAAGCCGCAGATGTCAAAGTGTATAATAAGCGGTTCCTAAACCGCAGGGAAATGTCGATTAATGTCGTTTGGGTCTCTATAGCATGTCATTATTATCGTGTTTGCGCAAGGGAATTCCTAACAAAACCCGCCTGAATCCAAAAACGGATAAACACCATCTGCATAAAAGGGCAGTAAGCATTTATCCGAGTCTTTGGAGAGAAGGGCATGGCCCTGCCCGGCTGGAAGCCGGTGCTATTTTTTGAAGATGCCCAGCGGGGCACCAATCGGCAGGAAGGTACGTCCGAAGTGGGCGTTGAGCACAGATGCGCCGCAGCCGTAGAGCGATACGATACCGATAGCCATTTCCGATACGGCAGCCAGCTTGTGGAAGAATTCCGCAGCGACGCCGAAGGCATCCATCGAGAGTCCGAGGAACAGAAAGTCGATCAGGATGAAGATAATCAGCAGTACACGGTTTGCCTCAACAGCGCCGAGCGTCATGAAGAGGGTGAACACAAGATATCCTGCAAAAACAAATCCCAGCTGCTTGGGGTCCACGCCCTCTGCCAGCACTGCACCGAATACACCGAGCTTGATCAGCCAGCTTGCCCCCATGCCGAACCAGAAGAACGCATAGGCGCCAAAGGCAGTCATGCCGAAGGTATTGTTGTGCTTGGCATCCTGGATGGATGCGAATAGCTGGGCGAAGGCTCCAAGGAAGATGGCCCATGGAATACAGTAGCTGAGACCTGTTGTAATTTCGAGCTTTTGTGAAGAAGCGACCAGGGTAACGATGGCTAGTCCGAATAAGCCGATGGCGCTGGGGTCGGCGGTAACGATTTTGACGGACTGTGCGGTGTGCGGTTGCGCTGACATAACAATGAAAGCCTCCAATTTTCATAAGTGTTCGCATAGGATAACAGCACCCTAAGCCGGGTGCTGTTATCAGCCTGCCTATCATATCATATCGCCAGTAGCTTGCCTATAAAAGAAGTCTCTTAACGGCCGGTGTAATAATTACCCTGCTCCAGAAAAGAATACAGTGCCTGGGCCTGAAGCGGCCTGCTGATATAGTAGCCCTGAAGCTCGTCGCTGCCCAGCTCCCGCAGCATATCGAATTGCTCTCTATGCTCAATGCCTTCCGAGACTACGCGCAGCCCCAGATTATGGCTCAGCTCGATAATCGCCTTGACGAGCACATCGCCCTGGGCCTCCCGTGACATCTCGGAGATGAAGGAGCGGTCAATCTTGATCACATCCACCGGGAAGCGGCGCAGATAGCTGAGGGAGGAGAAGCCAGTGCCAAAATCATCCAGCGAGATCCGGAACCCGTGGGCCCGAAGCTGCTGCAGCGACAGGAAGATGCCGTCCCCGGAGACGAGCACGCTCTCCGTGATCTCCAGCTCCAGGCTGGAGGCGGGCAGCTCATATTCATCGAGCAGCTCTAAGAGCAGCTCCAGCAGGCCCGGCTGCATGAGCTGCAGCGCGGAGATATTCACTGCGGCGGTGAGCTCAAGGCCCCGGCTGCGGAAATCGCGCATATCAGAGCAGACCTGGCGCAGCACCCAGCTGCCGATGCCAACAATGGAGCCGCTGCTCTCTGCCAGCGGGATGAATTCGGCCGGGGAGACGGGGCCATAGGCTGGGCTGTGCCAGCGCAGCAGGGCCTCCACCTTGGATACCTGCAGTTGTCCCGTGTTGAGAATCGGCTGGTAGTGCAGCTCGAACTCGTTCCCGGCGGCAGCGGAGAGGAGCTGCTGGGCTAGTACCTTTTTGCGCCGGATGCCTGCTTCCAGATCCTCTGAATACTGGAAAATGTTATTGCGGCCGGTCTCCTTGACATGGAACATGGCCAGGTCTGCCTGCTTGACCAGATAATCGGCGTCTTCCCCGTTCTGCGGATAAATACTGATGCCGATGCTGGCGGTATTATATAGAAGATGCCCCTTGATCCGATGCGGCATAGAGAGGGCTTCCTGAATCCGGGAGAGCTGCCGGGCAATGCTGCCTTCATCAGGCACATCATAGAGCAGAATGGTGAATTCATCCCCGCCGAGCCGGGAGACCACGTCATGCTTGCCGACAACCTGTGTGATGCGGAAGGCGGTCTCCTTCAGGATGGCATCTCCGAAGTCATGGCCGAGGGTATCGTTCACCGTCTTGAAATGATCCAGATCAATGAAGACCAGCACGATCTGCCGGTCACTTCCCTTGACGGCGGCAATCGCTTCATTCAATTTGTCGAAAAACAGCGAGCGGTTGGGCAGACGGGTCAGCGGGTCCAGCATCGATTGCTGCCGCAGCTCATCCTGGGTCTGCTCCAGCGAATCAATCATCCGGTTGAATTCAACCTCGACTTCACTGAATTCATCCTTGCCTGAGCTGGGAATCCGGATGGAGAGATCCTTGCTGCTGCCGATCATTCGGATGTTGCGTACCAGAGTGGACATCCTTCTCAGAATGAAACGGTTCACGAAGAGGAGGCTGGCACCCAGCATTAGCAGAATGGAGATGAAATAGAACATACGGAAGGTGGAGAGCGACTTGAGCCCGCTGTTGTAGAACTGGCGCGGCTCCTTAAGGGTGAGGACCATCCCGGGATCTTCGAACAGGTCGTCCAGTATGGTGTGGATGGACATCTGCCCGCCCCGGGCGGGGCTGGTCCAGACGCGTTCCCCTCCGCTGTCCGCAAGCAGCGGGGTAGTGAGACGCGACATCTCCATTGTGGACAGGGTATCCTCCCAGATCTGTGCGATTCCATCCTGGTGCAGCATCCGTCCGGCAATGGCCGTTCCGATGACCGGCTTGTTCTTGCTGCTGTTAAGAATAGGCGTAAGGGTAATTAGCATAGTCCCTTTATCCAGATTAACGAAGCCGCTCCGGCTCTTGCCGGGAGATCCCGGCACAGGCAGACGGCTTCGGATCAGCTTGATTAACGTCAGTTGCTCCTCAGTTAGCGGGGTGACTATTCCTGCCGGAAGGTCGTAGGAGCCGCCGTACAGCGGTTGTCCGTCCAGATCAAGCAGGGCAATCATATCGAAATGATTCATTGGATAAGCAGCCGGTTCAAGGCTGCTGCGGATGAAGGCGGCAGCCGTACTGCCGGAGTCCGCAGAGCCGGTAGCCGCTACGTTCTCTATGAAGCGGTAGGTTTCATCCCGGACGGCAACATCAAGGAGTCCCGTTCTCAGGTTGTCCAGCTCTTGATGATAAGCTGCGGTAGCCTTGCTCAGGTTGCGCTTCAGCTCTGCCTCGTCCAGCTTCTCGAAGCGGTTCAGCAGAATCACATGAAGCATCAGATAGGTGGCGCCAATGCCGAGGATAGCGACAAAACTAATGAAGATGATTATTTTTTTGCGGAGTTTCATCTGATCCCCTTCATTATTTAAGATTTAATAGGAAATAAGTACCATCGGTTATAGTGTACCACGATTAGGGAATATTTTGCAGCGTAAATCTGCCCGAAGTGTCGAATTTTGATGTATAATAATTTAATGATAATAATTATCAAATAATAATAAAAGGAGATTTTTCTTGGCATGCTGGAGAAGTGGACCCTTTTTAAGAAAGCCTCACGGTTTGGAGTGATCCCCGTTATGCTCATACCGGTTGTCCTGGGAACAGCCGGGGCCTATGTATGGCAGGGAGTGTTCCATCCGTTTTTATTTGTAATAACGTTCATCGGAGCGGCTGCGGCCCATTTATTCTCCAATATGGTGAATGACCTGTGGGATTTCCGCAACGGCACGGATACAGAGGCACAGCATACACCTGGAGCCATCTCTACGAACTCCGGGTTGCTGTCCGGGGGCGTCATGCGTGAGTCGCTGTTTGCCCTGCTGACCTGGGGGCTGCTGGCCGTTGCGGCCGGGTGTGGCCTGCTGCTCAGCCTGTACAGCGGCTGGGAGATTCTGTGGTTTGTAGCCGGCGGTGCGCTGATCGCTTATTTCTATGTGGCTCCGCCGCTGCGGTTCGGATACCGGGGCAAGGGCTACAGTGAGCTTGCGATCTTCCTGGCCTTTGGACTCATGCCGGTTCTCGGCGCTTATTTCGTTCAGACCGGGGGGTTCAGCCTGAAGCCGGTGCTGTTATCGTTGCCGAGCGGCCTGCTCACAACCCTGCTGCTGTTCAATCATCACTTTCTGCACTGGAGAGCCGACCGGCAGGCCGGCAAACGCACACTGGTCGTGGTATGGGGTGAACGCAGGGCGCTGATCTTCTCGCAGGTACTGCTCTACATCTCCTATGCTTCACTGATTGTATGTGTGCTGCTTCATATCTTGCCGGTATACGCGCTGCTCGCTCTGCTGACAGCCATTGCCCCGATACGGATTTACCTCAGCCTCCAGCCGGAGAATCCTTCTGAAGCTTATCTGCCGCTTATGGGTGCCTCACAGCGCGCATCGGTACGCTGCGGGGCGGTCATGACGGCAGCCTTGCTGATCCAGGGGCTATTTTAAAATATAAGAAATGGATAGGCTACAACACTAGAGAAAGCGGGAGAATTCATGGACAAGCATCTGCCAGCGAACGAAGGTATGCCTGCAACACAGGGCAAGCAAACGGTAATTGGGGATTTCCATACCATTCTGGAGGAAGGGAAGGTCTGGCAGACGGGCGGCTTTAAGCTGCCGGACGGCTCGTTCTGGGCGTATCGTGAGCCGGAAGCAGTGGTGATTGTGCGTAATGAGTATCTGTATGTGCGGGCTCAGCTGAGCCGCCGACATGATCAGGTGCAGATTCTGGATAATGCCAAGCATATGTACTATTCGGCCCAGCCGGTAGAGATTCCGGAGGAAGGCGAAATCCGCTTCGAGCTCCAGATCCGCGCCCGCACACAGGGCACTGCACCAGGGGATCTGTATGACGGCTATGTGTCGCTGAATCTGCTGGACTTCACCACAGGCGCTGCGCTTGATTTCTTCGCCGGCAACGAGAAATACGCCAGTGTGTACGGCATCCTTCCGTTCCCCGGGGTAACCGTACCCGAGACGGGAGGGACCAAATACTTCTGTATTTTCAAGGAGGATACGGACTTCAAGCCGCGCGAATTCAACACGTACACCATCACCTACCACCGGGGCAACAATGAGGCTGTCTTCTATGTGAATGGGAATGAGGTGCGGCGCGAGCGGAATGTGCCCGTGAAATTCAACAGCTTCACCATCGCGCTGGGCATTATGACAGAGAAGGACCTGACCCCGGAAGGCAGCGTGTCGGCGCACGGACAGACGGTTATCGCTGAATGGTCGCCGGTTACCATTACAACCACTGCACAGTAACGTGCTCATATGACTGATAAGGATGAATGGCCGTGAATATAAGAACTTTCTTCAAGTTTGTCGAGCTGCCGACGAAGGTGGCCAGTATGCTCCCGCTGCTGCTGGGGACGCTGTATGCCCTGTACCGGTTCGAGGATTTCTATATCCTGCGCTTCGTGCTGATGCTGGTGTCCCTCTTAAGCTTTGATATGGCGACAACAGCGATCAACAACTATTATGATTACAAAAAGGCCGCCAAAACCCATGGCTACGGGTATGAGACCCATAATCCGATTGTCCGCTTCAAGCTGAAGGAGTCTACGGTGGTGGCGCTGATCGTCATTCTCCTTGTGCTGGCGGCAGGCGGGGGCATTGCCCTGGTGTTCCAGACCGGACTGCTGGTATTCCTGCTCGGGGGACTCTCCTTCCTGATCGGCATCCTGTACTCCTTCGGACCGATCCCCATCTCGCGGATGCCGCTCGGCGAGCTGTTCTCCGGGCTGTTCATGGGGTTCGTCATTATTTTCATCTCGGCTTATATTCATTCGGATCAGGCGGTGGTCACTCTGTTGCTGAAGGGCGAATGGATCAGCCTGCATATCAATTTCCTTGAGGTGCTGTATCTGTTCTGGTTCTCCGTCCCGGCCATTCTGGGCATTGCGGGAATTATGCTGGCGAACAATATCTGCGATATCGAGGATGATATCGAGAACCGCAGATACACGCTGCCGGTGTACATCGGACGGGAGAATGCGCTGCTGCTGTGGAAGCTGCTCTATTATGTGTCTTTTGCCGATCTGATTGTGCTGGTGCTGCTCGGGGTCCATCCGGTCCTGGTCCTGCTGCTCCTGCTGACCCTGATTCCGCTGCGCCGCAATATTGCACGCTTCTATCAGGAGCAGCATAAAGGCACGACCTTCATTCTGGCGGTGAAGAATTTCGTGCTGATGAGTGCGGCAAGAATCCTTGTGCTGGGTATAGCTGTTATATGGGTCACACTAAGATAAGGAAGGTGATAACTATGGCAGAGAAGCTTCGCTGGGGAATTATGGGCTGTGCGCAGATCGCTACAGGCTCGGTAATGCCGGCTATCCAGGAGTCTGAGACCGGGGTGATCCGGGCGGTGGCCAGCCGCGGACTCACGAAGAGCAGCAGCGTAGCCGCCGAATTCGGCATTGAGCAGGCTTACGGCAGCTATGAAGAGCTGCTTGCCGATCCGGAGGTGGATGCCGTCTACATTCCGCTTCCCAATCATCTCCACTGTGAATGGGTGATCCGCGCGGCGGAAGCGGGTAAGCATATCCTATGCGAGAAGCCGATTGCGCTCAACAGCCGTGAAGCGGCCGAGATGGTAGAGGCCTGCCGGAAGGCGGGCGTTCACCTGGCGGAGGCTTACATGTACCGGCATCATCCGCGCATCAATGAGCTGCAGGTGATTATCGCCAGCGGCGAGATCGGCGCGGTGCGTACCATCCGCGGCACGTTCACCTACAACGATGCTACGGATACCTCCAACATCCGCTTCAACGCTGCCTGGGGAGGCGGGTCGCTCTACGATGTCGGCTGCTACCCGCTCACGGCCGCGCGGCTGCTGTTCGGTACAGAGCCGGAGGCGGTAACCGTGCACGCGCTGTTCTCGCCGGAGCATGACAATGTAGATATGATGGCCTCCGGGCTGGTGGAGTTTCCCGGCGGGAAGAGCCTGATCTTCGACTGCGGGATGTGGGCGTACAACCGCCAGCTCCTGGAGGTGCTCGGTACGCAGGGGCGGATCGAGATTCCGATGCCGTTCAATGCGAGATTCGATGATGCGGAGTTCTTCGTATACGGCGGCGGAGAGCCCCGGCGTGTCGAAGCCGTCGGAGCCAATCCTTACGTCCAGCAGGCCGACCATTTCGCTACGGCAGTCTTCAGCGGCAAGCCCTGGATTGCGGAGGAGGACCCGCTGCTGAATATGAGGCTGATCGAGAGCTGCCTTACATCAGCCCGGAGGCGTGAGCGGATCAGCTTGACGTAATCATTTGTTCATTATACAAACAACGCCAAAAAGCAGCGATTCTTCCAGTCACGGAGGAATCGCTGCTTTTTGGCGTCCTTATGGCTTTTACGGAAAGGAGAGGGGCTTGCTTAGATTGGGTTCAGGAGGAGCTCATCATCCTCTTTATCCCCACGGTTGAAGGCTTCGCGGTCGAATTCGCCCTCTGAGTTCGCCACCAGCAGGGCTGTTACGGTAGTCCCGGTAGCATTAACTGCGGTGCGGCCCATATCGATAAGAGCTTCCACCCCGGCAACGATGGCTATACCCTCAAGCGGCAAGCCGAGCGCTGTCAATACAACGGTGGTAGAGATTACAGCCGGTCCAGGCACTCCCGCTACCCCAATAGAGGAGATGATGCTGACCAGCACCAGCGTGATATAGTCAGTCCCGGTAAGCTGAATCCCGTAGACCTGAGCGGTGAACACAGCCACAATGGCCGGCCATACGCCGCCGCAGCCATTGAAGTTGACGGACGCGCCGAGCGGAGCCACGAAGCTGGCAATGCGCGGTGAGACATGCAGACGTTTCGTGATGACCTCCAGATTGATCGGCAAGGTGGCGTAGCTGCTTCTGGTGGTGAAGGCCACGGTCAGCATCGGATAGATTTTGCGGAAGAAGCGGATAGGGTTCACCTTGGCAACGAGCAGCACCAGTCCGCCGAAGATCAGGACAAAGTGCAGAATCAGTGCGGCGTAAGAGGTAAGGATGACACTGCCCAGCTCCTGAAGGGTATCCCAGCCGTAGCGTGCCGTAATTCCGGCAATCAATGCGAACACGCCGTAAGGCGTCAGGCGGATGACGAATTTTACAACCTGGTGCAGCACTGTCGTCAAGGATTCAATAAGATCGCGGACAGGCTTCACAGCCTCCGGCTTTTTGGAGCCGACCTTAATAATGGCCACGGCTAGGAAGATGGCAAAAATCAGCAGAGGCACAACCTTGCCGGTAGCGGCTTCATTCACCGGGTTGGAAGGGACAAGGTCCAGGATCACCTGTGAGAAGGTGGGAATTTCACGTGCGGTGAAGTCCTCGGGAACGGTCTGCTGGATGCCTTTGCCCGGGTTGAACAGCAGAGCTACAGACAGACCGATGATGGAGGCAACACGGGTGGTGCCGAGGAACCATGCGAAGGTTTTGATTCCGATTTTGCGCAGGTATTCAAGGTTAGTTAAGGAAGAGATACTGTTCAATACCAGAATGAACACCAGCGGCACAACAAGCATACGGATCAGACTGACATAGATGCTGCCGAAGGTGCTGATGGCCTTGGTCTCCAACGTGAAATATTGAAAAAATATTCCTGCAATCAGTCCGATGCCCAGCCCTGCCAGAACACGGGTGCCGAAGCCGATTCTCTTGCGGGCCAGGAAATAAAGGATACCGAATACGATAATAGAGACCACAAAGCCATGCCAATTCGTCTCAATGGCGGTTAATAGATTGTTGTCGATATTATTCATGCTGCTCTAAAACCTCCTAATAATAGTTTTTTGGTCGGAATTATGGGTTTAAATGTATATGGTAATTTTATGAATGTCAATGTATGAATATGTTAATTTCCGTTTCCAGGTTGATGCAGAATTCCGGCTGCGATAAATCACAGGAATCAAGTGCTAAAATTTGCTAGAATAGGGTTAATGGTACTTTCTGTTGCTTGAAGGAAGAGTGTGCTTACCGAAGGGAGAGAGACGTCAATGGGCTTAACTGAAGAGCCGGTGATTTCAATTGAGGGCTTGTGGATGAATTATAGTGACCGGATGGTGCTGCGGGGGATTGATCTGAAGGTATACCGCGGGCAGATTATCGGATATATCGGACCCAATGGGGCCGG
The DNA here is from genome assembly GCF_038002805.1 of Paenibacillus sp. FSL H3-0333. NCBI lineage: Bacteria > Bacillati > Bacillota > Bacilli > Caryophanales > Paenibacillaceae > Paenibacillus > Paenibacillus sp. FSL H3-0333. The sequence continues at coordinate 1,031,283 of NZ_JBBODG010000001.1, forward strand.
TAAAAGCACGACAGTCAAGATTATGCTCGGTCTGGTGGAGGGTTACAACGGGACCATACGGATTTTTGGCAGGGATATCTCGGACGGGGATACGGCTTACAAAAAAAGAATCGGTTACGTGCCTGAGGTAGCAGAGCTGTATGACAGCCTGACAGCGCGGGAGTATCTGACCTTCACCGGTGAGCTGTACGGACTGAAGCAGGCGGATGCCGATGACAAGGCGCGGAAGCTGATGGGGCTGCTGGGCATGGAGAAGGCCTATGATATGCGGATTGCCTCCTACTCCAAGGGGATGAAGCAGAAGGTGCTGCTGATTGCCAGCATGCTGCATGACCCGGATATTCTGTTCCTGGATGAGCCGCTCAGCGGGCTGGATGCCAATAGTGTCATGGTGGTCAAGGAGATCTTCGCCACGCTTGCCGCCAGGGGCAAGACCATCTTTTATTCCTCGCATATTATGGATGTGGTCGAGAGAATCAGCAGCCGGATCATCCTGCTGGACGGAGGCGATATTGTAGCGGACGGAACCTTCACGCAGCTGCGGGAGCAGAGCCGGGAGGGGTCGCTGGAGGAGATTTTCAATCAGCTGACCGGGTTCGATCAATACAGGGATATTGCAAGCGAGTTCGTGGCTGTGATAGGCGAGGGTGCGGGGCATGAATGAATTCCTGATTCTGAAGCTGCTTGACCGGATACAGTGGATCTTTAAGGGCCTGGGAGCCGATTATGCGCTCATGCGCCGTATTCTTCAGGTCAAGCTGACGATGGATGGCAGACGGACACCTACCCTGTTCTCCGGGTCGCACAATTCCAAGCTGGAGATGGAGGGCTCCCCCTTCAGAGTCCAGTGGCTCTATCTGCTGCTGGGGCTGATGCTGATCGCTATGGTTGCGCCTAGAGACCACCATATCCTGATGATGAGTCTGCTGTTCAGTATCGTGATGTTCCTGATCACCACGACGCTGATCTCCGACTTCTCGACGGTGATGCTGGATTTGCGTGACAAGAACATCCTCTTCTCCAAGCCGGTGGACCGCCGTACACTGAACATGGCCAAGAGCTTACATATTCTGATCTATCTGCTGACCTTAACGCTGACTTTCACCGGACCTTCGCTGTTATTCTCTTTATTCCGGCACGGGCCGGGCTTCTTCTTCGTGTACGCAGCTGAGATTCTGCTGATGGACGGCTTCATTCTGGTGTTCACTGCGTTAATCTATCTGCTGATCCTGAGGTTCTTTGACGGGGAAAAGCTCAAGGACATCATCAACTACGTTCAGATTATCCTGTCTGTGGGGGTAACTGTCGGCGCGCAGCTGGTTAGCCGGATGTTCAATCTATCGGAGCTGGGGTTGGATTTCACTCCCGCCTGGTGGCATTTTCTGCTGGCTCCGGTCTGGTTCGGGGCGCCGTTCGAGCTGCTGAGCGGCGGAACAGGAAGCCGGTCCGTGGTTATTCTGACAGCGCTCTCTGTGGTGGTGCCTGCCGTGATGTTCGCCGCCTACATCCGGCTGATGCCGGTATTTGAACGCAGCCTTCAGAAGCTGGCTGAGCATGGCGCAGAGGGCCGGGATAGCGGGCGGCTTGCCCGTGTGCTGTCGGAGACTGTGTGCCGGAACAAAGCGGAGGCCATGTTCTTCCGCTTCACCTGGTCGATGATGAAGAATGAACGCGAGTTCAAGCTCCGGGTATATCCGACCATCGGCTTCTCGCTGATCTTTCCCTTTATCTTCATCTTCAATCAGGTGTGGAGCGGCGATCTGGCCGGGATCAGAAGCTCCAAGTCCTTCCTGTTTATCTATTACAGCGCGCTGCTGCTGATGACAGTCGTGCAGATGGTCCGTTACTCGGCCAGCTATAAGGGGGCATGGATCTATCAGGTGATTCCTTTGCCGGGCAAGGGGCTGGTCTACCGGGGAATGCTGAAGGCAGCGGTCGTGAAGCTGCTGGTGCCGCTCTTTCTGCTGGAGGCGGCAGTGTTCACCGCTCTCTTGGGCTCCTGGATTATTGCAGATATGGCAGTCGTCCTGCTGGCTCTGCTGCTGTATGCCGTGATTTGCTTCCTTACGTTCCCGAAGGTGCTCCCGTTCTCGGAGAAGTACGAGGCGGCGCAGCGGAAGGAATTCACCGGCAGTGCTTTTGTACAATTGTTCATTCTTGGGGGGCTGGCCGGAGTGCACTATGTCTTCACCCTGATTCCTGCAGGAATATACATCTACATGGTAATTCTGGTAGCTGCAAATGCCTGGATCTGGCGCAGGGCCTTCCTGCCGGACACCTCCCGGGACAACGGATTTCCAACCCTTCGCGCAGGCGGCTGAGGACAAATATGGACAATTTTTGCCGGCGTTCAAAAAAGGGTCCAAGTTCCATTATTTACTTAGACAGCCCGGTAATTACAAGGTAAAATACAGCTAAAGTTAGTTTTCAGAGAATACCTGCAATCATTATATACTCTTCCATTTATCCGCTATCCGTATATTGATTTATAACTTAAGATAGACCCTGAAACGACGCTGATACTATAACCAGTGAAGAGGTCAACTATGGATCAAATGGGAATCCACTATAATATCTGGATCGTTTTACTATCCTATACGCTAGCTGCCGCAGCAGCGTACTCCGCGCTTAATCTGATTTCACAGGTTTCCCATTCCGCGGGCCGGGTCAGACGTCTCTGGCTGCTCTCAGGTGCCTGTGTCCTTGGCGGCGGGATCTGGGCCATGCATTTTGTCGGCATTATGGCCAGCCGCCTGCCGTTCAAGGTCAGCTACCATCCGGTGATGGCTGCCGTGTCCCTGCTTATTATTATGTCCTCCTGCTATGCAACCCTTCAGCTGGTTACGGCTCCCCGCCAGAGAAGCTGGCGGCTTCTTGCGGGCGCCGGTATACTCGGCAGCGGCATCTCGTTCATGCATTATGCCGGAATGTCCTCGATGGAGATGGAGGCCAAGATTCATTACAGGGCAATGGATCAGGCTGTATCGGTACTGATTGCCCTTGCTGCTTCCTACATCGGAGTTCTAATGTTCCGCAGATTCAAGGATCATACAGGCTTCAACCGCTGGAAGCTGTATTCGGCTCTATTCATCGCCCTGGCGGTTACGGGTATGCATTATACGAGTCTGAGAGCAAGCGACCTGCATAGTTACAGCTGGCAGGCGCCCGCCCCGATGCTGATGGAGACCGATGTGGTTCTGCTGACAGGGATTTCACTGGTTACCCTGTTCGTGCTGGCAGTCTCCGGCGGGACTGTTTTTCTGGACAGGGATGTATTGGAGCGCATGGCCTATCATGACCCGCTCACCGAGCTGCCGAACCGGCATGGTCTGGAGCGCTACTTCAAGGATGATTTCTTCGGCGGGATCTCCGGCGCCGTGTTTTTTGTTGACCTGGACCGCTTCAAATCGATTAATGATACGCTGGGCCATGATATTGGAGACTTGCTGCTGTGTGAAGTGTCTGCCAGGCTGACCTGCTGCGTGGGCGGGAAGGGGAAGGTGTTCCGGCTTGGCGGGGATGAATTCCTGATTGCGCTGCCGGATTGCACCGCCGTGGCGGCGGAGGGAGTAGCACAGCATATCCTTCAGGAGCTCAAGAAGTCTTACAGCATTGAAGGTAACGAATTGTACGTAACTGCGAGTGTGGGAATCAGCATGACTCCGGCGCACGGCACCGACCGTTCGGCGCTAATGAAGGCAGCCGATACAGCGCTCTATACCTCCAAGGATTCGGGCAAGAATAAATTCAGTGTGTTCGATCTGGAGATGAACCGTCATCAGGTCCGGCGGATGTCACTGGAGAAGGATCTGCGCAAGGCGCTGGCCCGCTCGGAATTCATGGTGGTCTACCAGCCCAAATGGGATTCGCTGCTGAATGTCACCGTGGGGCTTGAAGCGCTGCTGCGCTGGAGACATCCGGAGCATGGCGTCATCTCTCCGGGAGAGTTCATTCCGATCGCCGAGGAGACCGGCCTGATTGTCCCTATTACATACTGGATGCTGCATGAGGTGTGCGGACAGAATATGCTCTGGCATCAGGCGAAGGTTGCCAGTGTAGCGGTCTCGATTAATATGTCGGCGCGGATGTTTGAAGGCGGAAGCCTGTATGAGGTAGTGGAAGAGGCGTTGTCGCGTTCGGGCCTTGCGCCGCATTTCCTTGAACTGGAGATTACCGAGTCGATTGCGATGAACAATATGGAAGAGACGGTTGCCCAGCTCTCCAAGCTGCGGGATCTCGGTGTGCGGGTGTCCCTGGATGATTTCGGAACCGGTTTCTCTTCGCTTGGCAATCTGGATGAGATTCCAGTGAATACCCTGAAGATTGATCAGGTCTTCATCCGCAAGAGCAAGATGCATTCCAAGAAAGCGATCATCAGCAACATCATTGCCATTGCCAGCAATCTGAACATGGAGGTTGTGGCTGAGGGCGTGGAGACTACGGAGCAGATTGAACTGCTGCAATCGCTGGGCTGCAGCGTGATGCAGGGCTACTATTACGGCCGTCCGATGCCGGTTAACGAATTAGGCCAATGGTTCATTGAGAATACGGCATAATGCTCCTGGTTGCTCTTGCACCAAAAGGCTGTCCTGGAAGTGGAGGGTTATTCCACATCAGGGCAGCCTTTTTCATAAATATAATATATAAAGCTCCGGTCTAGATTTTGAAATTCTCGACCAATACCTGCAGCTTCTCTGCCAGGGAGGAGAGGAATGCGGCGGAGGATTCGACCTCCTGCATGGCGGCAAGCTGCTCTTGAGACGAGGCGGACAAGGTCTCGGCGCCCTCGGCCGTCTGATTGGAGACCGCTACGATCTTCTGGATCGAAGCGACAAGTCCGTCAGAGAGCAGGGCCAGTTCACGCACGGTGGCTGAGATCTGCTGGCTATGTGCAGACATATCGGAGACGGACGACTCAATCTCGGAGAAGGAATGGCCGGCCGCTATAATCATTTCTTTGCCGTGATGCATTTCTTCCGTGGAGTGCCTCATGGTCTCTCCGGCCTTGTCCATCTGCTGGACAATCAGACTGACCAGCTCACCGATCTGGCGGGCAGATCCGGCAGATCGCTCGGCCAGCTTACGTACTGAGCCTGCCACAACAGCGAAGCCGCGGCCCTCTTCTCCGGCCCGTGCGGCTTCAATTGCCGCATTGAGGGATAACAGGTTCGTCTCCTCGGCAATACTGGCAATGGTGCCGACAATATTCTCAATCTCTTTGGAATGGCTGCCCAGCGTCTCAATAATGCCGGAGAGATCCGAGATGCTCGCACCTACAATGGCCATCTGGGAGGTGGTCGAGTCCATAGATTCCCGGCCTGTCCGGGCCTTCTGGGAGTTGATGGCTGCCTGGTTCATTGCGCTGTCCGCATTGCCTGCAATTTCAGTAATGAAATGCGACATATCCTGTACGGCCTTGAAGCTGCCCTCCAGATTCTGCAGCTGGGTATGCGCCCCGTCGGCGAGATCCAGGGTGACATTAACACTGTGCTCTCCGGCACGGTTGGTCTCCTGGGCACTGGCGGACAGCTCCTGGGAAGAGGAGGCAACCAGCATGGACGTATCATTGACCTGTGTAATCAGGTTGCGCAGATTCAGAGTCATCGCATTGAAGTCGCGGGCAAGATCGCCGATCTCGTCCTTGGCTGTGAAGAGCAGCGGTTCCCGGGTCAGATCGCCTTGGGCTACCGTGTTCACGGATGCGGACAGCTTGGTAAGAGGGCTGACCATCCGGCGGATCAGCAGATAAGCGGCGAGAATCGCAATAATCAGAATGGAGCTGCCGATCAGGAAGGGCTGGGTGATGATATCCATGGTCCGGGATTGAATTAAGGGGCCGTCGAAGTTAATCGCCATTAATGCAATGATGGGTTTGGTAGGGTCATGGTCCTGATAGATGGGGCCGTAGCCGGTTTTGAGGGAGGTGCCCTGATATGTATACACCTTCGAGTAGGCGGAGTGCTTCATCGTGGTAATCATTTCTTTATCTTCATCTGCGAAGTAGAAGGGGTCTCCAGCTTTGTAGCCGCGTTGTTTGAAGTTCTTGTCAGCGGCCAGCACCTTGCCGTCCAGTGATAGAATGAAGGCTTCTTTGAAAATAGGCTTGTGATCACTGATCCATCCGATGCGGTCTTCGATCGCAGTCAGCTTGCTGGTATCGCCGGCAGCCAGAGCGGTTATGTCGGCAGGATCGATAAGACCGGTAGTGATATTGGCGCAGCCTACCAATTCAATGCCGGCAGCTTCATCGATCTGCTTGTAAGCCGCATGATAACCGAAGAAGCCTATGGATGAACCAACCAGCAGCAATACGATCAGCATCATCCATGTTAATTTTGTTGCCAATTTCATAACAAATATCACCAGCCCTGACTCTAAAAGATTAAGTGAATTATGGGGTTCACTGCTACGATTATAGCGCATGCGCTGCGGTTTGAGCATACGTCAAAAAAAAGAATTTTTGTGTCGGAAAATGATGGATTATGTATAAAAAATCATTGAAAATAGACGCTTAATCCTATCTTAAATTCAAAAAATATTGTATGCCGGACCGGTATAATGGTACGCTTGAAGCAGAACAAACGGACTGGGAGCTGAAGGAATGTCGCAAGAAATCAATCCTTTGATCGAACGTGTGGGATTATCCATGTGGAAGGTTCAGCGCAGAATCATGTCGCAGATGTCATTTCATAAGGAATTGGGCTTGACTGTGCCGCAATTCGGGCTGCTGCATATGATCTTTCAGGAGCAGCAGGCACGGGTGATTCAGCTGGCGGACAAGATGGAGGTGAAGTCCAGTGCAGTCACCGTCATGCTGGACCGGCTGGAGCTGCTGGAGCTGATCGCCCGCGTGACGGACGAGAATGACCGCAGAGCGGTAATCGTTACGATTACCGGCAAGGGACAAGAGGTGCTGGAAGAAGCACAGCGCCGGTCACTGCTGCTGCTGGAAGAGCATTTGGCCATTCTGGAGCCGGCAGAGCTGGAGAACTTCGCGGATTATTATCTCATGCTGGAGAATCAGGAGCGTTAACATAAGCATCACAAAGAGGCAGCGCTTCTCCCGTTACGGAGAGGCGCTGCCTCTTGTCTAGTCTGGCTATTCTGCGGCAGGATCTTTGTCCGGCAGTTGCGTGACGTAGCTGTCAGACAGCTGGCGCAGCCGCAGAGCGCGGTTGTATTCATCCTCGTTGCCGGCCGGAGCAGTACCTCCGGTCGCCAGCGGATATTGGGTATTATCCTCGAAGCTGTTGCCCGGAATCAGCAGGGCAGAGCTGGAAATGAAGGAGCCGGTAGGCAGGTAATACCGCTGCGGCAGCAGATTGTAGGACTGGCTGAGCAAATCCTGGCCGAAATGAATGTTGTGATCCATGGATACCCCCAGCAGGCTGGCAGCTGTAGGCATAATATCGACTTCTCCGCCTACCTGTGCAAGCTTCTGCGGAGCAATTCCTTCGCCATGGATAAGCAGCGGGATGTTGAGCATATTGGCGTAGCTGTAATCATACCCGTAGATTTCCTTCATTAACTGCTTGTCGTCATGATCCAGCGAATAGATCGGCAGTCCCATATGGTCGCCGTAGACCATAACCAGACTGTTGTCCCATAATCCGCTCGCCTTCAGTTCATCTACAAACTGTCCGAAGGCAAAGTCCGCATAGTTCTGGGACCGGACATAATCGCCGACAAAGGTTCCTTCATACCGCTCAGGAAGCTTCATCTTGTGCTTTTCTTCAGGAATAGTGAACGGGTGATGCGCCGACATGGAGATGACTTGGGCATAGAACGGCTGGCCCGCATCGCTCATTTCCTTCAGCTTCTCCGAGGATTTGCGGTAGAGCACCTCATCGGAAGCGCCGAAGAAGAAGGCATCCTCGTCACCGAAGAACTGGTGATCGTAATACTTCTGCCAGCCGAGGGCCTTGTATAGCTCGCCCCGGTTCCAGAATTCCACTACATTGGTGTGGAACGTGGCCGTCTGATAGCCGTTGTCTCCCAGCAGACGGGGGAGACTCGGCAGCTGCTTGTCGATATAAGACATGGTAGCCGCACCCTGCGGAGGAATATAGAAGGACGAATTGACCACGAATTCCGCATCGGAGGTGTTGCCCTGGCCGACCATCTGATAGAAGTTCGTGAAGTACAGGCTCTCCTCCATCAGGCGGTTCAGGTTAGGGGTAATCTCCTGACCGTCTATCTTCAGACCAAGCAGGAAGTTCTGGAAGGACTCCAGCTGGATCACAATCAGATTCTTGCCCTTGGCGGCACCGGCATAAGCCGAGACTGCTGAAGGGTCGATGCCCTTGAGCTGGTTAATCGTGCTCTGTGTGATTTCACTGGCCTGGACCAGCTCGGTTTTATCTTTGGCAAAGATCGTGTATGCTTCATAATTAAGGATGCCCATTTCCTGGGCCTTCTTGATCTCATTCATGCTCGCCTTATTCGGAAGAATATTGAACAGGCAGAGTCCGAGCGAGACCGCGAACAGTACGACATGCAGCGTCCGGCCACTGCGCCGGTTGATCTGGTCTTTTTTATAATTGCGTCCGTTCTTATTAATGAAGAAGTAGAAGCCCAGCACGATAATATCGGTGAAGATCAGCAGATAATAAGGGTCCATCAATGAGAACACGCTGTTCTTGACGGCAGTGACCTGGTTCACCTGCTCGGCGGCATGGTAAGTGACAATGACCCCGTAATATTTGAAGTACATAATGGCGGCAAAAAAGATCGCGGTAACCAGCAGATTGACCGTCATGTAATAGCCGAGCTTCCGTCTGGAAGCAAAGCGCTCAATCAGGAAAAATAGGGCCCAGACAAAGGGCAGCTCCGTCAATACGGATTTCCAGAATTGCAAATCATCAAAGATTACACCCCAGGCCAGCAGGCTTTTGAACAGAAAAAGAATGGAAAAGAACACAAATGGCTTAAGGAGCCAGCGTTTCACAGTTTGGGATGACACAGCTTCGCCTTCTTTCTGAAGAATGAACAGGTTTCCCGGGTGATAGGAAACAGCAGCATGAGGACATAAGAATACCATTATCAATAGAACTTATTATGCAGTGCCAGGGAAGGAATGTCAAAAATCAGAAGCGGCCGTATACTTCCTGGAGCGCGCATAAACTACGGCTAGAACGAACCTGGCGCAGGCCACTCCCTCAGGCGGGGGAATATCGGCGTTAAACGAAGAATATGAGCCTTACGCAGTGAAAGCTGGCGGAAATTATTGGAGGTGGGGACGGATGGAGCATACAGAAATCACACTGTCCGTGAGGGCGCTTGTGGAATTTGCCTACAGCAGCGGCAGTCTGGAGCCGGGCTTCCGCAGCGGAACCGCCATGGCGGAGGGGACGCGCAGCCATCAGCTGATCCAGAAGCAATATAAGGAAGGGGACCGCAAGGAGGTCTATTTGAAGACCGGAATTGCTTACGGAGAGCTGCTGTTCCAGATTGACGGGCGCTGCGACGGCCTGCTTACGGCAGAGGATGGAAGCCTGACAGTGGAGGAGATCAAGTCCATGGCCGGAATCCCGGATCCTGCGCTTGAAGGGAAGGAGGTACACTGGGCCCAGGCTTATATGTACGCTTACATGCTGGCAACGGATCTTGAGCTTCCCTACATTCAGGTGAAGCTCACCTATGTGCAGCGGGGAAGCGAGGCACAGTATAGTCTCTACCGGGAGATGTCCCGTGAAGCGCTGACGGCCTTTGCGCTTGAGACAGTAAGCAGGTATGCACCGTATGCCGAAATGATGGTCCGTTACAAGGCGAAGAGAGGGGAGAGCATCACGAACCTATCTTTTCCGTTCTCGGCTTACCGGCCCGGCCAGCGCCATTTCGCAGCCGCAGTCTACACCTCCATTGCTGAGGGGGCGAACCTCTTCGCCCAGGCACCGACTGGCATCGGCAAAACCATGTCCACCCTGTTCCCGGCGGTCAAAGCGCTGGGCGAAGGTAAGGCGGCCGGTATCTTCTATCTGACCGCCAAGACCGTTACACGGATCGCGGCGCAGGAGGCAGCCACGATGCTGAACCGCCGGGGGCTGCATCTGCATGTCATTGCGCTGACGGCGAAGGAGAAGGCCTGCTTCCGGGAGGAAGGCATCTGCGGCACGGATTCCTGCGCGTATGCGGAGGGCTATTATGACCGGATCAACGGCGCGCTGATTGATATGCTGGAGCATGAGACACTGATGACCCGGGAGACGATCGCCGGCTATGCCCGTAAGCATCAGGTCTGCCCGTTTGAATTCTCGCTGGATGCCGCCTATGCCTGCGATGTTGTTATCTGCGATTACAATTATATCTACGACCCGCGCATCAGTCTGAAGCGCATGTCTGAGGAGCGTAAGAAGAACACCGTGCTGCTGGTGGATGAAGCGCATAATCTGGTGGACCGGGGCCGGGAGATGTATTCGGCTTCGCTTACCAAGGCACCCTTCCTGGCGCTCAGCCGGACCTACAAAACGGCGAATCCCCGGCTCGGCACTGCCGCCAAAGCGGTGAACGCTTTCTTCATTGCCCTGCGTAAGATCTGCGGTGATAAGGGTGCGGGAGAGTGGGCGGCCTATCCGGAGGAGCTGCCGGAGCTGCTGGAGAACTTCGCAGCCGAAGCGGAGCTGGAGCTGGAGCTGCTGAATTCCTCTTCCCTGGTAGGCTCTGTGCAGGCGGAGGAGGACAGGGCGGATAGCCTGCTGGATACCTATTACGCAGTACAGGGGATGCTTCGCACCTTCAAAACCTACGATGAACGCTACATTACCTATGCCGAGGTGCGCAGCGGAGATGTGTATCTGAAGCTGTTCAATCTCGATCCGTCGCATTTGCTGCAGCAAATGGGCAAGAGCTTTCGCAGCCAGATTCTGTTCTCTGCGACCCTCTCGCCGCTCTCGTACTACAGGGACATGATCGGTGCAGGCGAGGAAGACTACAGTCTGAGCCTGGCCTCACCTTTTCACAAAGAGCAGTGGCAGGTGTCTGTCCTGCCGGTATCCACCCGGTTTCATGACCGGGAGGCTTCCTTGCAGCCGCTGAGTAATGCTCTTAGAGGCATGGTCTCGAAGAAGGGCAACTACTTGGTCTTCTTTCCCTCTTATCTGTACTTGAGGAATGTCTATGAGGTGTTCACTGAGAAGTACCCTGAAGTCCCTACGCTGCTGCAGGGCAGCGGGATGAGCGAGCCGGAGCGGGAGAGCTTCCTGGCGGCCTTCCGCCCGGATAACCCGGAGCCGCTGCTTGGCTTTGCCGTGCTGGGCGGTATTTTCTCCGAAGGGGTGGATCTGCCCGGCGACCGGTTAAACGGGGTAATGGTGGTGGGGGTCGGACTCCCGCAGGTGGGTCTGGAGCGCAATCTGCTCCGGAGCTATTTCCAGTCACAGGGCAAGAACGGCTTCGATTATGCTTATATCTACCCTGGCATGTGCAAGGTGCAGCAGGCTGGAGGACGGCTGATCCGCAGTGAGAGCGACAGCGGGGTCATTGTGCTCGCAGACGACCGCTTCATGCAGCCTTCCTACCGGCAGCTGCTTCCAGAGGAGTGGCGGGACTACTCTGTTATGACCTAAGCGAGTATAATCTACTGAAAAGGCATTCACCAGACAACTCAGGAGGTAATGACATGACGCTTAATATCGGACTTGTTGGAACAGGCTGGTTCTCCAAGGTACATGCGGATTTGCTGGCGGGCATGGAGGATGTGTCGCTGAAGGCGGTCTGCGGCAGCAGCAAGCTTAAGGGAGAAGAGATGGCCCGCCCTTACGGGGCCGAAGGCTACGGGGAGATTACCGAGATGCTGGACAGCCACAAGCTGGATGCCGTCTACATCTGCGTGCCGCCACAGTCGCACGGGGCGATTGAGCGGGCGCTGATCCGCAGGGATATCCCCTTTTTCATCGAGAAGCCGCTAGGCTCAAGTACAGCCATTCCGGCCAGTCTGCTGGAGGATATCAAGCAGCATCAGCTGCTGACCTCGGTAGGCTATCATTTCCGCTATCAGGAGAATATCCAGCGGCTGAAGCAGACGCTTGCCGGAGACAAGGTAGGGATGATTACCGGAGAATGGATGGGCGGAATGCCCGGCGTGGCGTGGTGGCGCAATCAGGAGCAGTCCGGCGGGCAATTCACGGAGCAGACGACGCATATTGTTGACTTGCTGCGTTATCTGGCCGGTGAGGTGACAGAGGTCTACGGCATGTTCGGCAACCGGATTATGCATGAGAAGCATGAAGGGGTGACCGTAGCCGATGTAGGCACCGTATCGCTGAAGCTTGCAAGCGGCATTATCGCCAGCATCTCCAATACCTGTGTGCTGCCAGGAGAGGTGAACAAGGCTGGAATCAGCTTCTATAATGACAACGGCATGCTTGACTGGAACCCGGAGCGTCTGCTTGAAGTCCGCAGCGGGGACAGCAAGGAATACAAGAATACGGGCAACCCTTACGCGGTAGAGAGCGAGGCCTTCCTGTACGCTGTCCGCACCGGAGACCGCTCCCGTATTCTCAGCGATTACGAGGACGGGTACAAGACGCTGAAGGTAACCTGCGCCGCGTATGAATCCGCCCAGAGCGGATTGCCGGTGAAGCTGTAGGACTCTGTCCTAGGGTCAGGGAGCTGCTTAATGAATGAACACTGCGATCAGTGCGGGTGCCAGCCCAATGGAGAACAGCGCCGCCAGAATCATCGAGATACTGGAGATGGTGCCGGTCAGCGAGCTAAGCTCGAAGGCCTTGGAGGTGCCGGTGCCATGCGCTGCAGTGCCCAGCGAGACCCCGCGTGCCACTTCATTCTCAATGTGGAAGAGGCGCAGCACCGAAGGACCCATCATCGTTCCAAGCACACCCGTGAGAATGACGAAGACTGCGGTGATGCTGGGAACTCCGCCGATGCTCTGTGAGATGCTCATGGCAATCGGCGTAGTTACCGAACGGGGGACCAGGCTGGTGGCGAGATCTCCGCTCAGGTGCATTAATTTGGCCAGCAGCATGGACGACAGTACAGCCGTTACCGTTCCTGACAGCACGCCTGCCGCAATTTCGGCGGCGTGTTTTTTGAGTAGCTTGAAGTTCTTGTGCAGCGGAATCGCAAAGGCGATTGTCGCCGGCTGAAGCAGGTCTGACAGCCATTTGCCGCCTGCATTGTAGGATTCATAAGAGCTGCCTGTGATCAGCAGGAAGCCGATGATTACCAGCGGGGTGATGATCAGCGGAGAGGCGTACATTTTGCCGCTGGCCGCATAGATCCGTTTGGTTATAAGATATACCGCAATGGTAAGTCCAAGGAATAAAAGTCCGGTCATCATGAGCTTCTACGCTCCTTTACTTTATAGATCATCCCTGTCAGCAGACCCGAGCTGGCCATGACAGCAAAGGTGCCCACGAGCACAACAGCCAGTACCTGCAGGCCGAAGGATTCCAGCAGCTTCGAGTAGTTCATGACCCCGATAGCCGATGGAATGAAGAACAGCAGCAGCTCAGCCAGCAGCCAAGAAGCTCCTGCCTCCACCCAGTTCAGCCGGATCACGCCGGATTCGAGCAGCAGGAATAATAGAATCATCCCGATAATGCTTCCGGGAAGCGGAATATGCAGTAGTGAGGTTAATCCGTTAACGAGCAGGGAGAACACGGTTAGTCCGGCCACCTGCAATAAGCCTAAGGCAATCTTTTTCATCATGATTACCTCCTTTCATCTCTTACTGAAATTTTACATCTAATTCTTTCATAGGTACAATGAATGGATTGAATAGCTCGCATTCTAATTGTCTATGCATGGAGGTTACCTAATGGATATCAGACAGCTGGAGTATTTCGTGCAGGCCGCCAGGCTGAACAGCTTCTCCAGAGCCGCAGAATCGCTGTATATCACCCAGCCGACCATCAGTAAGATGGTCCGCAATCTGGAGATGGAGCTGGGGGCCGACCTGTTCTACCGCGAGGGCCGGAGCATCCGTCTGACGGATGCGGGAGAGCTGCTGCTCGTCAAGGCGCAGAACATTGTAGAGTCCTTTGCCAGCCTCTCCTCCGAGCTGGACAGCCTGCGCAATCTGAAGCAGGGGCATATCCGTATCGGACTTCCGCCTATGGTTGGAGCCAGCTTCTTCCCGGCGGTCATCGGGGAATTCCACCGGAAGTATCCAGAGGTGACGATCCGGCTGCATGAGGACGGGGCGAAGAAAGTGGAGGATGACGTAGAGTCCGGCCTGCTCGATATCGGGGCGATTGTACTGCCGGTGGACCCGGCCAGATTCCACTGCTTCACCTTTGTGGAGGAGAAGCTGGAATTGCTGGTTCCCGCAGGCCACCGTCTGGACGGAGAGCAGCAGGTGCCGCTGAGAGAGCTGGCCGGGGAGGAGTTCGTCCTGTTCCGGGAGGACTTCGCCCTCCATGACCGGATTATCTCGGAATGTGTCAAAGCTGGCTTTCAGCCCAAGGTGGTCTATGAAAGCTCCCAGTGGGATCTGATCAGCCGGATGGTCGCCGCCGGAATGGGCATTGCGCTGCTGCCGGAGACCATCTGCCGGGATATTGACCGTTCGCGGATTGCGGTGATTCCCCTGACCGAGCCGGTGATTCCCTGGCAGCTGGGCATGATCTGGCGCAAGGACCGCTATCTGTCCTTTGCCGCCAGGGAGTGGATTGCTTTTGCGATGAATGTACTAGGAGAGCGGTATTCGCGGCCGGAGCCTCCGGAGGATATATAAATAACAGAGCTTATTTATACTTCCGCCGACATTTTTTTCTTTTTTTTCAAATTTTGTTTTTTGGCATCATGATTTATGATAAGGGAGAAGTTGATAGAGAGAAGGTGAGTAACCGTGAACCTTTACCAGAATTCTCCTGATGTTAGCGGCCGGGATTACAGAGAAGATGAGCTGTTCCTTACTATAGAGAATTTAAGAAGCGAGCTGCTGGAGGTGGCCCGGGAACGGAGTCTGAGCGACCATACAGTGCTGGAGCTTAGCCAGCGGCTGGACGGATATATTGTGATGGCCCAGAACCTGATGATGGAGAGCCTGCGCAGCCGCAAGAATGGAGCCGCGCCCTACGGCAAGAATAAGAAGAGCCAGCGGATCAGGAATCAGGCGGCTCTGCAGCAATAATCTATAATACACCCAAGCATCTGACGGTGTTTGTTAATCATGGTCCTACTAATGTGGGGCCATTTTGTTGTGCTTTTCATAGTGTTGTCCTATAATGGCAATTAATAGAAGGATAACCTGAATGATGGATAGGGAGGTGCCGGGTGGAGGCGAAGCTGACTACTTTACGTACGGAAATCGAGAAGAATCTGTCCCGCTCGGGCCATAATCTTGCCTCATTTGCCAAAGTCTCCGGCCTGAACCGCGGCAGTCTCAGCGCCATTCTTCACGGCAATCCGCCGAAGCCCATCTCGCTGGGACAGCTCGATGCCGTGATCCGGGCCTTCGGCTTCCCGGAAGGCTGGCTGTATCCGCTGTATGTGGATGAGTGCTTCAGTGAAGAGCGGATCTCCCGCCGCCGTATCGAGCCCTTCCTGGTTAAATGTGCCGAGATGGGCAAGCAGCAATGCATTGAAGAGGTCTTAAGGCGGATTATGGAATATCAGCGGCCGCTGGATATCATCTACAGGGTGGCAGAGAGGCTATTCTGCAGCGGCAAAGTACAGGAGTCCATCGTATTCTACAAGCTGATTGTAGACCATGAACAAGACAGCTATTCCGAGCGTATGGCGATTAGCCAGTACCGTATCTTCATGTCTTTGCAATCCACTCCGGATGTGGATATGGAGCAGAAGCTGCGCGCCGTAATCAGCTTCGAGCCGTATCGTGGGCTGCTTCCCGAGGAGATGCAGCTGGACGGGCTGCTGAAGCTGGCGAAGGTATGCTTCGCGCTGCACCGCTGGAAGGATGTGGAGAAATTCGCTGATGAGCTGAGGGCATTAGCAAGCGGAATCTACCGCGAGGAGCTGCGCCGCAGCAAGGGGAAGAGGGCAGAGGCCTTTCAGGCAGAACGTCCGCTGGTGGTCTATTACGGGCACGGTTATCTGCTGAAGGCCTCGGCGCTTACCAAGCAGGGGGAGTATCAGCAGGCCAAGAAATATACCGCCGGCTATGCGGACCTGGGATGGTTCGAGATGCTGGATGACGAGGGGCGCAGCAGTGTGGACAGCTTCAAGCTGTTTGCCACGGCCAACGGGTTCACGCTGGAGATTCTGATGGGCAATATCTCTGTATTGCCGTCCTATATCGCTTTTTTGTCCGAGCATCCCGGTGAGATTCTGTCCGGCATGGTGATTATTATGGAGTCGGCCAACCGCTTCGGTTTCTCCGCTGATACGGTGATGTCGCGCTTTTCCCGGGAGATGCTGCGCTTTGAACAATTCCAGGATACGATCAATGTAGACCGGGTGTACCGTCTCTATTATCAGATTGCGATCTACCATATCTCCCGCCAGCAATATGCCAAGGGAATCGACTATATCATTCATTGTCTGCGTCTGACCATTAGGCTGAACAGCGGCAAGGACTTTATTAATTGTGTAACCTTATTTGAACTGAACAGAGACTATGCCTCCGATACCCAGCAGAATGCTTACCGGGAGCTGATCAGGGAGGTGAGAGCGCATGAAGAGATCACTGTTGATGACGGCCAGCGTTTTGGTATTGTTTAGCTTCATTCTTGCGGGTACAGGAACAGAACAGAAGTCCAAGGTAAGAGGCTTTACCGCTGTTGAACACGGAGTGGAATTCTAGAGCAGATTAGAGCAGTTAATTGTATAGCTAAGAGAGACTCCCCGGCCCTCTGTGTCGCGGGAGCGTTTGCGCGTGGTAATGTGAAATAAATTACATAACAAGAGCGTAATCAGGAATTGACAAATTGCAGGCACGAAAATATAATTAGGTAGCCTAATTAATATAGGGTTTAATTATTTGTAGACCTAACTAAAATGGGGTGGAAGCATTGGGATAAATCGCGAAGGTGAAAACACAGTCGGACACAAGCTTTTCTCTGCACTTCGGAAGCTGCGCAAAGGGCATTGGCATCACTCAGTGGAGGGGCATAAGCCAAGTGAGATGACTTTATTGATATGTATTGCACGGGCTTCGCATGCTTCAGATCAGGGACTTAAGGTGTCGGAGATCAGCCGCTTCCTGGGACTGACTCCGCCAACAGTAACCCAGCTGATTAACAGTCTTGAAGCCAAGCAGATGGTAGAACGGCAGGCTGATCCGTCTGACCGGAGGGTAGTGCGCATCAAGTTGACCGAACAGGGGAAAATTATTACCCGCAGAGCCAGGGACCATATGGACGCCACACTTAACAGGATGGTGGAGTATTTAGGTGAGGAAGAATCTGATCAACTGGCGGAACTGCTGCTGAAAGTCTATGCCTTTATGGAGGATAATCCTCCGCCTAATCTAGACCGGTTACAAATGAACGGAGATGAGAAGCATGATTAAATTAATGAAACAACTGAAGCCCTTTCGCTGGGCCATTGCGGCTGTACTGATTCTTGTATTTCTGCAGTCCATGGGGGATTTGTATCTTCCGACCCTGATGAGTGACATTATCGACAAGGGGATTGTGGACGGCGACCAGCCTTATATCTGGAGAATCGGCGGCTTCATGCTGCTGGTGGCGGCTGGCGGTGTGCTATGCTCTATTATTGCCAGCTATCTGTCAGCCAGAGTGGCGGCAGGCTTCGGGAAGAATACCCGTTCCCGGGTGTTCAATCATGTGGAGAATTTTACGCTCCATGAATTCGATAAGCTGGGTACGGCCTCATTGATTACACGTACCACTAATGATATTACACAGGTTCAGACCGTTCTGACTATGATGCTCCGCATGATGGTTGGTGCTCCGATGATGATGATCGGCGGGATTATTATGGCGGTGTCGGAGGACGCCAAGCTCTCGCTGATCTTTGTAGTGGTGATTCCGCTGCTGGTCGGAGCGATCCTCTTCATTGGAATGAAGGGCCTTCCGCTGTTCAAGGCCATTCAGATCAAGCTGGACAAATTAAATCTGGTGCTGCGCGAGCATCTGACCGGTATCCGCGTCATCCGCTCCTTCAACCGGATTGAGCATGAGAACAGACGGTTCAGTGCGGCGAACCGCGACCTTACCGACACGGCGATTAAAGTCAACAAGGTGATGGCGGGACTCATGCCGCTGATGATGATCGTCATGAACTTCTCGATGATTGCCATTCTGTATTACGGCGGAATCCGCATTGGCGACGGGGATCTGAAGGTTGGCTCCCTGATGGCCTTCATTCAGTATGCAATGCAGATTATGTTCTCGCTGATCATGGTGTCGATGATGTTCGTGCTGATTCCAAGAGCTTCTGCCTCAGCGCTGCGCATTAATGAAGTGCTGGATATGCAGCCAGAGATTAAGGACCCTACCTCTGCAGAACTGAAGACTACGGCTACAGCTACACAGGAGGACGGCCGTGACGGATTGCGCGGGTATGTGGAGTTCGACAATGTATCCTTCGCTTATCCGGGTGCAGAGCAGGCAGCCTTGTCGGGAATTACCTTCAGTGCGCGCCCCGGTGAGATTACCGCCATTATCGGCGGAACCGGGTCAGGCAAGTCCACGCTGCTGAACATGATTCCGAGATTCTATGATGCCATAGAAGGTACGGTAAGTGTGGACGGTGTGGATGTGCGCCAGATGACGCAGGAGGAATTGCGGAGCAAGATTGGTTATATTCCGCAAAAAGCCGTGCTGTTCACCGGTACCATCAACGAGAATATCCGTTACGGCAAAGAGGATGCTACCGAGGAGGAGATTCTTCATGCCGCCAAGGTGGCACAGGCCTATGACTTTGTCACAGCGATGAAGGAAGGCTTCGATTCAAGCATCTCCCAGGGGGGCGGTAACGTCTCCGGCGGCCAGAAGCAGCGTCTGTCGATAGCCCGTGCCCTCGTCCGCAAGCCGGAGGTATATCTGTTCGATGACAGCTTCTCCGCGCTGGACTTCAAGACCGATGCCAAGCTGCGTGCCGCGCTCAAGGAGGAGACTACGGAATCTACTGTCCTTATCGTCGCACAGCGGGTAAGCACGGTAATGGATGCAGACCGGATTATCGTACTGGATGAAGGTCAAATTGTCGGTATGGGCACGCACCGCGAGCTGCTGGACAACAATGAGGTGTACCGCGAGATCGTATCCTCGCAGCTGTCAGAGGAGGAAATAGCATGAGTGAGCAGAACAAAGCAATGAAGCCGCCCGCCCGCAGACACGGCGGATTCGGTCCCGGCCCGGGCGGACCCGGCATGGGTATGCCTCCCGAGAAGGCGAAGGATTTCAAGGGCACCCTGCGCCGCCTGATCCGGTATTTGCGCCCGCGCCAGGTACAGCTGATTATCGTATTCGTAATGGCGATTGCCAGTACCGTATTCAGTATTTTCAGCCCTAAGGTGATGGGTAAGGCAACGACCAAGCTGTTCGAAGGCGCTTATGGCAAGATGATGGGCGTGCCTGGGGCGGCGATTGATTTTGGCTATGTGAATGATATTCTGATCCTGCTGGCAGGCCTGTATCTGTTCAGCGCGCTGTTCAGTTATATCCAGCAGTATGTCATGGCCGGTGTGGCGCAGAAGGTCGTATACGACATGCGCGAGCAGATCAACAGCAAGCTGGAGCGGCTGCCGCTGAAATATTTCGATTCCCGGACCCACGGGGAGATTCTTAGCCGGGCGACCAATGATGTGGACAACATCAGTACCACCCTGCAGCAGAGCTTGACCCAGCTGATCACCTCCATTGTGACGATTGTCGGGGTTATTGTGATGATGCTGACGATCAGCCCGTGGCTGACCCTGATTACGATCGTTACGCTGCCGCTGAGCTTCGTAGTGATTATGCTGATCACCAAGCGCTCCCAGACCTATTTCGTCGGACAGCAGAAATCGCTGGGCCAGCTGAATGGTCATGTGGAGGAGATGTATACCGGGCACCGGATCATCAAGGCTTTTGGACGGGAGAAGAATTCCCTGAAGGACTTCAATGCCATCAATGAGGATCTGTATAACTCCGGCTGGCGCTCCCAGTTCATCTCCGGGATTATTATGCCGCTGATGATGTTCATCGGGAACCTGGGGTATGTGCTGGTCTGTGTGGTCGGCGGGATCTTCGTGACCAAAAAAGCGATCGACGTCGGTGACATCCAGGCATTTATCCAGTATTCGCGCCAGTTCACCATGCCGATTACGCAGACTGCCAATATTGCCAACATCATTCAGTCTACCATCGCTTCGGCAGAACGTGTATTTGAACTGCTGGATGAGGAAGAGGAAATCCCTGAAGTGGCTGCTACACTGGCGAAACGTTCAGCAGCTGCAGAAGAGGGCTCTGTGGAATTCCGTCACGTGCAGTTCGGCTACAAGCCGGGTGAACTCCTGATTGAAGACATGAACATCGAGGTCAGTCCGGGACAGACCATTGCCATTGTAGGGCCAACCGGAGCCGGCAAAACCACGCTGATCAACCTGCTCATGCGCTTCTATGAGATCAGCGGCGGGGAGATTGTGATCGACGGTGTGAACATCACCGATATGAAGCGCAGCGAGCTGCGCAGCAAATTCGGTATGGTGCTTCAGGATACCTGGCTGTTCAACGGGACCATCCGCGATAATATCGCTTACGGCCGGGAAGGGGCTTCGGAGGCTGATGTGGTGCGGGCAGCCAAGGCTGCGCATGCCGATCACTTCATCCGTACGCTGCCGCTCGGGTATGACACGATTCTGAATGAAGAGGCCTCGAACATCTCCCAGGGTCAAAAGCAGCTGCTTAC
The DNA here is from genome assembly GCF_038002805.1 of Paenibacillus sp. FSL H3-0333. Classification (NCBI taxonomy): domain Bacteria; kingdom Bacillati; phylum Bacillota; class Bacilli; order Caryophanales; family Paenibacillaceae; genus Paenibacillus; species Paenibacillus sp. FSL H3-0333. The sequence continues at coordinate 1,052,064 of NZ_JBBODG010000001.1, forward strand.
CATCGCCCGGGCGATTCTGGCCGATCCGTCCATCCTTATTCTGGATGAAGCAACCAGCAGCGTGGATACGCGGACAGAGGTGCAGATCCAGAAGGCGATGAACACGCTGATGCACGGCAGAACCAGCTTCGTGATCGCTCACCGCCTGTCCACCATCAAGGATGCCGATCTGATCCTGGTGATGAACCAGGGTAGCGTCATTGAGAAGGGCACCCATGTGGAACTGCTGGAAGCGGGCGGCTTCTATGCCGATCTCTATAACAGCCAGTTCTCCGGTGATGACCTGCCGGACGCAGGCTGATCTCTGATCTGAATGGAATAGTTACCTGAATATAACCGGCTGTAGGTCACAGCCAGGCATCACCTAGCGTTCATGCAGAGCGTCTTCGGACATTCTCTGTTATGAACGCTTTTTTTGCAACTCACACATCAACTCACCACTTACCTATGCCACTACTCGACTCCACCAACCTAGCCTTTCCTGCATTTTATACAGCATTCCTCGAATTATCAGCTTATCTGTGAGCGGAAGTTGCAATTCCTGCAACATTTCTGTCTGCGGATTCAAAAGCAGGTCTAAATCGAATTCTCCAGATAATACTAGAGAGAGTATCTACGATCACCCGTTATTAGCGGCATTGAGTCAGCTGTTTCCGGGCAGCAGCGGCAGTGATCACTCTAGTTTTTCAACATTTCAGAAAAAAGATTTGCTTAAAATTTTCGGGGTATATATGATAAGGATATCAAAATGACCCGCGGCTCATTTTTTTGGGCGGACGGATAGGAGAGAGGATGAAAGGTATGTCGGGCTACGGAAAATGGGTAGCAGGGAGCAAGACCAAATGGATCACTCTGCTGGTGTGGGTTGCACTGGTCGGGGTGCTTACGATGCTATGGCCATCAGTGAATTCACAGGTTGCTAACAATGCCTCCAATCTGCCGGAGGATTCACAATCGGTGCGGGCATCGGTCGTTGCTGAGAGAGAATTTCCGGCCGGAAGCGGAGTGCCGGCACTGCTCGTATGGCATCGTGACGGAGGAATCGCGGAGGAGGATCTCGTACATATAACAGCAGTATACAGCAAGCTGGAGCAGCAGCCTCTTATGCATCAGAACTTCGTTCCGCCGCTGGGCAAGCTGCCGCCGCAGGCGCTGCAGGCGTCCTTGTCGGAGGACCGGAGCACGCTGGTCACCCCGGTGCTGTTTGACAAGACGGCGGACAGCGACCAGCTCGGAGAGTCGCTGAAGAGCCTGAAGGAGCTGGTCCGGACGGAGACGGGGACTGACCCGTCTGCCGCCAAGCCGGACAGCGGAGACTTGAGCCTGCGCGTATCCGGCCCGGTTGGAATCTCAGTAGATGCTACAGGGCTGTTCAAGAATGCCGATGTGTCGCTGCTGATTGCCACCGTCATTCTGGTGCTGGTCTTCCTGCTGCTGATCTACCGTTCGCCGATTCTGGCGCTGATTCCGCTGGTCGCTGTAGGCTTCGCTTATGGCGTAACCAGCCCGGTGCTTGGCCTGATGGCCAGGGAAGGCTGGATTACGGTGGATTCGCAGGCAGTCTCGATAATGACGGTGCTGCTCTTCGGGGCAGGGACAGACTATTGCCTGTTCCTGATCTCGCGCTTCCGTCAGATGCTGAAGGTGGAGGAGAGTAAGGGGCGCGCACTGCTGAGCGCCATTTCCCACTCCTCCGGGGCGATTGCGATGAGCGGCTTCACCGTGGTGCTGGCCCTCTTCGCTCTGCTGCTGGCCAAATATGGCGCGTACCACCGGTTTGCAGTGCCGTTCAGCGTGTCCATTCTGATTATGGGAGTAGCCAGTCTGACCCTGGTTCCGGCCTTGCTGGCGATCTTCGGGCGGACCTCTTTCTTCCCGTTCGTGCCTCGCACGCCGCAGATGGAAGCAGAGCGGGCCAAGGCCAAGGGCAGACCGGTGCCGCAGCCGCAGCCTGCCCGCCGTAAGGGAATCGGGTACCTGGTGGTATCCCGCCCGTGGGCCATTGTCGGAATTACCGTAGTACTTCTGGGAGTGCTGGCCTCATTCTCCAGCGGAATTAAGTTCACCTATGATATTCTGTCGTCGTTCCCGAAGACGATGGAATCAAGAGAGGGCTTCGACCTGATTGGCAAGCAATTCTCCCCCGGTGAGCTGGCGCCCGCCAAGCTGATGGTTGATACGGAAGGGTTATCCGGCGGAGAAGACCTGAAATCGGTGCTGAGCAGCCTGTCCTACGTGGATGTGGTCTCAGACCCGCAGCAGGGGGCCGTCAACCCGAAGATTACCGCCTATGATATCGAGTTCAAGGACAATCCGTATTCGATTGAGGCAATGGACCATATCCCTGCACTTCAGGCTACGGTTGAGTCGGCTCTGACGGAATCCGGGATTGAGAACGCACAGGATAAGGTATGGATCAGCGGCCAGACTGCTACCCAGCACGATACCAAGGAGCTTGGAGAACGGGATACTGATCTGATCATCCCGGTTGTTATCGGCCTGATTACGGTGCTGCTGCTGGTCTATCTCAGATCTGTCGTAGCCACAGTATATCTGGTGGGGACAGTAATTCTATCGTTCTTCTCGGCACTGGGCCTGGGCTGGATCATCATTCATTATGTGCTCGGAGCAGATGCGATTCAAGGGTCCATTCCGCTATATTCCTTCGTCTTCCTGGTAGCGCTAGGGGAGGATTACAACATCTTCATGATCTCGAATATCTGGAAAAAGCGTAAGCATATGCCGCTGAAGCAGGCGATTGCAGAAGGTGTAAATGAGACCGGCTCGGTCATTACCTCCGCCGGACTTATCCTGGCCGGTACGTTCGCCGTGCTGGCAAGTCTTCCGATTCAGGTGCTGGTCCAGTTCGGCATCATCACTGCGATCGGTGTCCTGCTGGATACCTTTGTGGTCCGTCCCTTCCTGGTACCGGCTATCACTGTTCTCTTCGGCCGTCTGGCCTTCTGGCCCGGCAAGCATCAGGAGATTAGCGAAGCCTCTGCTTCGGATACACAGCGGTAAGAAGTAGTTAGTTCTACAATTTTCTGAAAAAACAACAAAGAAATCGCCCTTTCGGGAAAATGGAAGATCCATCAACCATCCCGAAAGGAGCGATTTTTTTGCTTTTGCCAGCGAATCTCTATTAAAGGGAGAAGCCCTTCTTTTGATCGGAGCTATTCAGCCTGGACATCCGGAGTACGGCTGTGCAGCAGCTCGTACTTGTCGAGCGAGGAGCCGACAATGGCTTCGTTCCGGCCGGCACCGCGGTGCGAGTCCCGGAAGGCGGGGCTTGAGGTCCAGCCGTTCAGCGCTTCCTCATTCTCCCAGACGGTGCTGATCTTCAGCTCCTCCACGCCTTCCTTGGGAGCGCCGCGCCACACCTCCATGCGGATGAAGCCAGGGATGCTCTGCACCCCGTTATCTGCGCTGAACCGTGAGGCCAGCGCTTCACCATGTCCTTCCTTGATCTTAATCGTATTAGTAACTACCAGCATGCCAAGTCCTCCTTGTAGGGCTGTACGTAATGTCAGTCTTTATTGCGGATTTGTGGTCCAGATCCCTGCCGTCTTCAGGAAGACGCGGTCAGGCAGCTTAAGCGCAGCGAGCGTCAGCTCGGCCACATCCTCCGGCTGCATCATCCGGTCCTCGTCCCCGATCTTAAGACCCGCATCGGCAGCAAGGCCTGTATTCACTGTGCTTGGGGTCAGCGCTACGACACGGATATTATGCTTACGCACCTCCATCGCCAGCGACTCCGTCATGCCCATAAGAGCAAACTTGGAAGCACAGTAGGCCGAGCCTGTGGCGAAGCCGCGTTCTCCTGCGGTGGAGGAGATATTGATAATATTGCCGCTCGAACGCTCGATCATCGCAGGCAGTGCCGCGCGGGTCACATAATAGGCCCCGAACAGGTTGATCTGCATATGCCGTTCCCAGTCCGCCGGGTCCATCTCCAGGAACGCGCCGAACTGGGCGATCCCGGCATTGTTAATAAGCGCGTCGAAGGGGCCGAGGTCCTTCTGCAGGGCCACTACCGCCCGCTCCGCTTCTTCACGTACGGCGATATCGGCTACAGCGATACTGACCTTGATGTCGTACACCTCGGTCAGCGCCGCCTTCAGCGCCTCCAGATCCGCCGAGGTTCTGGAGATCAGCCCCAGGTTGGCACCTTCCTTAGCCAGCGCCATAGCGAGCGCCTTGCCGATTCCCTTGCCTGCACCTGTAATGACAATACTGGTTCCTCTCAAATCCATAACCTGTCGTCACGCTCCTTATATATAGAATGATGGGTAATTCTAGAAGATACTGTCTATTATACCTGAGCGGCCGGGCACAATCACGCCGGAGCCGCAGCTCCGGCAGTGCAGACCGCCAGGCCCCCAGGCCCCCGGTACCACTTGTGCCGCTAATGCCCCGCCGCGCCCGGTCATCCCGCTTTAGTCTTCCGGCGTAATTGTCTTAAGAGGCACGGTCGCCGGACCTTCGAGCACATCGCCTTCGTAGGAGAAGCGGGAGCCGTGACACGGGCAATCCCAGGAGCGTTCGGCATTATTCCATTCGCATTCACAGCCCATGTGGGTACAGGTTCTGTCCACAAGATGCAATTGGCCTTCGGGATCGCGGTAGGCACCGACACGTTTGCCGTCATGGAAGACAACAGCCCCCTGATCCGGCTCCAGATCTTTTGTCTTGGTGTGCACAATCTCCACTTTGCCGGCCACCAGCTCCTTGGCGACCGAGAAGTTCTGCACGATGAAGTTCTTGATGGCTGGAACGGCCTTGAAGCGTGAGGGATCATATAGCCCGGTGTACGGGTTGCTGCTTCCCAGAATGCCGTCTGCGATCAGGCGGGCAGCCACGGTTCCGTTCGTCATGCCCCATTTTCCGAAGCCGGTAGCGATATAGATCTCCTCGTCCTCAGCGCGCTTGCCGATATAGGGCACCCGGTCCAGCGTGATCAGGTCCTGGGTGGACCAGCGGAACGGAATACTGCGGATGCCCAGCAGCTCCCCGGCGAACCGCTCCAGATTCTCATAATGGCCGAACGTACAAATGCCTTGACCCGTCTTGTGGTTCTCTCCGCCGGCGATGACCAGCTTCCGGTCTCCCCATTCCACTGCCCGCAGCGAACGGGCCGGTTCACCGGCACTCAGATACATGCCGCCCTCATAATCCGTCTCCGGCTCGAACGCCAGACAGTAGGAGCGTTCGGCATGCAGCCGTGAGAAGTAAAGGGAGCCGCCGTCATAGAAGGGGAAGTGGGAAGCCGACACGGCATGGCGGCAGCGGATCTGGAGCTTCTCTCCCTCGGTATGCAGGGTTATCTGTCCGTCCGTATCGACCTTCTCTCCGATCATCGTATGCTCAAATACGGCGCCGCCCCTGTCCAGAACCGCCTGCAGCAGTCCCTTCAGGTACTTTAGCGGGTGAAAACGGGCCTGATCCGGCATCCGGATGGCCCCGCCCGCGCCCAGCGGCAGGGGGACCTGATCCAGCCACTCTCCGGGCAGTGCCAGCTTGCCGTAAGCCTCGAATTCCTTATTCAGCGCCTTCAGCGTCTTCTCGTCACCTTGATCCGCATACAGGTAGGCCGCTTCCCGCTTCATCCCGCAGGACAGGTCCAGCTCCTCCGCTGTGGCAATCATCCATTCCATGGCCTCGCTGTTCGACTGATAATACATCCGGGCCTGCTCCACGCCGAAATGCTTCAGCAGATCATGATAGATCATGCCGTGCTGGGCGGAGATTTTGGCGCTGGTATAGCCGGTGGCCCCGCCGAGAATCTGTCCGGCTTCAAGCAGTGTGACCTTATATCCGGCCTTGGACAGCAGATAAGCGGTAGTAATCCCGGTAATTCCTGCCCCTACAATAGCTACGTCTGTGACATGATCTTCCGCAAGCACCGGAAAAGACGGCAGACCTGTACTGTCTAGCCATAACGATTCCGGAAATTGCGGAAGACCTTGCGGACGGGGTTCCTGTGTGCTCATAGTCTAGTCCCTCCTAAGTGATGATCCATTTCATTTATTACCACTCTTCCGTGAAAAGAAACGCCCCGCTCCCCCGGCAGGTGCATGAAAACCGCCAGAAAGTGCCAACCTAAGAAGAAATTCACGGAGCAGCGGGCGGAGAGGGGCAGAGACCTATGTCGGAACAACAGCATACACAAGCGGTCCTGCTCGAATGGATCAGAAGCCAGCTAAGCGGGTTCGGCGACCTTGAAGACAAGATCTTGACGATTCCGGCGGGACAGGTCAGCCTGCTCTATATCAAAAGTGTGACAGACGGACAGGCCATCAGCCGCAATATTATTGCTCCGTTCTACGAGATGGGCCATCCCGCAGCCTACTACAGCTATGTGGCCGATTACCCCGGCAGTGAAGAGGTGACAGACGGGCAGCGTGCTCTGGATCTTCTGCTCAGCGGCTATGCCTGTATTGGGCGGGAGGGCAAGCTCTGCTGCTTCGATGTCCTCCGGGCGGAGGCCAGCAGTATCAAGGAGACGATCACGGAGAGTATCAGCCAAGGTCCATCCGATGCGCTGGGGGAGAGTCTGGCGGTGAACCTCAATCTGGTCCGGCGGCGGTATCTGTCCTCTGCGCTCAAGATGGAATTTACCGTTATCGGCAATGTGTCCAAGACTAAGGTGGCAATTCTCTATGACGAGAGCCGGGTGAATCACCAGGTGCTGGCGGAGTTAAAAGAGAAGCTGGACTCGCTGAAGCTCGACATTCTGCAGGCTGCCGGTGAACTGGAGAAATATATCAGCAGCGACAAGCTGCGCATTTTTCCCAAGACCATAGTAACCGAGCGCCCCGACCGGGTGGTATTCAATCTGGCAGAGGGCAAGGTGGCGGTCCTGCTGGATACGACCGGGTATGCGATTGTGCTTCCGTCCATATTCAATGATTTCTTCACCGCCATGGATGACAAAATCCATCTGCCCTTCGTCGGCCGCTTCCTGAAGCTGCTGCGCATTCTGGGCGTGGCCATGACGTTATGGCTGCCGGCCTTGTACATTGCCTTCACCTCATACAATCCGGAGATTGTGCGGGTGCAGATCGCCCTGCTGATCGGGGGAAGCCGCGCTACGGTGCCTTACCCTTCTTTTGTCGAGGTGATTCTGATGATGATTATGATGGAATTCCTGACGGAGGCCAGCTTGCGTCTGCCCAGAGCCATCGGTCCTACAGCGACCACGGTCGGCGGTCTGATCCTGGGGCAGGCTGCTACAGCGGCAGGGCTGATCGGCAACATTATGATTATTCTCGTCTCCGTAGTGGCGATATCCAATTTCCTGGTTCCGCTGAATATGATGAGCTTCTCCATCCGTGTGCTGAAGTATTTCTTTGTCATTGCCGCAGCTGTGCTCGGGCTTGTCGGTGTCGTGATCTGCCTGGTGGGCTTCACGCTGTACTTATGCAGCCAGCGCAGCTTCGGCCAGCCGTATTTCAAGATGTTCGTCCTTGATTCGCTGGGAGCGTCACTGAAAAAGAAAAGCGGGGGCTCCTAATGGCAAACAGCCGCTATTTCTACTGTCTGTTTCTCATGAATTCCTTGATCAATATCATTAACTTCGCCCCGCGGGAGCTGCTGGATGCCCGCTTCGACGGTGCGCAGTCCTCCATTCTGGTTGCGGTGGGCACGGGCACGCTGTTCATCTATCTTTTCACCAGTGTCATTTGTAAATTCCCGGGAAAGGGACTGCCAGAGATCTTCGGTTCAGTGATGCCGAGGCTGCTGGCCTCTCCGCTGATTATCGTATATGCGGTTCTCTGGTATCTGGCCGGGGCGCTGATTCTTCTGTCCTTTGTGGATATTACCCTGCGGTTCATCAGCCCGGACACCGGCCCAATGGCAGTCTTGCTCGGGTTCCTGGTATTGACCTGCCTCTGTGCCAGAATAGACTCGCTGTCCCTGCTCTATGGACTGGAAATTACACTGGCTATCACCCTGCCCTTAATTCTGTACACGACAGTCAAAGCAGTGGTGAACCCGGACTTTAGCTGGGACGCTGTGCTGCAGATCATGACACATGCCCTGCATCCTCCAGACTGGAACAGCATTGCAGCGGCGACCTTCACGTTCAGCGGCTACATTAATATGGCGGTCTTCAACCGGGTATTTCATGGCTTGAAGCTGAAGCATATCTGGATTCTGAGTCTGGAGGGGCTGCTCGTGCTGGCCATCACGTTTTATGTGCCCATCGGATATCACGGAACCGTCGGTGTCGAGCGGCATGTGTACACCTGGTTCACCACAGCGGACAGCATCCGGATTGAGTCGTTTTTGATTGAGCGTATGCTCTATCTCTTTTATTTTGCTTACAGCACGCTGGCGCTGGTCAGTGCCATTATCCAGTGGCATGTCGGCAAAGAGCTGCTCCTCAGCCAGCTCCCCTCCGCCCCCGGCAGACCTAAGACCAGACAGTGGCAGGAGATCGTCATTCTGGCGGTTTTTGCAGCGGGCACCCTGCTCCTGATGCGCATAGATCAGTACGATCTTAATATGCTCGGGGTATTCCTGCTGCATATCCGCTGGTACGGGGAGCTGCTGCTGATCCTGCTGTTATTCGGGTGCTACTGGATGGTAAGGAGGCGAAGAGCGTGAGAGCGGGAGTAATCGGGACTCTGCTGGTGATGCTGCTGTCTGCAACCATGACCCTGGCCCTTACAGGCTGCAATTTCAAGGATATTGACCGGAGAATATTTGTGGTTGCTATTGGCATTGATCCCGGCCGGAAGGAAGGAACGTTCAAGGTTAGTCTGAAGCTGGCGATTCCGCAAGGGGATGTCACGAAGATTGACGAGAAGATGCAGATTCTGACCGAAGAATCGGATAGTATCTCTGAAGCATTGCGCAGAATGAAGTCCAAGGTGGAGAAGGAGCTCGACTATGTGCACTGCAAATCGGTGATTCTGGGGGAAGGGCTTGCCGCGGATGATATCCGGCATGTAACGGACTGGGCAGTCCGGCGCAGAGACATCCAGCTGATTCTTAATTTCGCCGTGGGCAGGCCGGGGGCGCTGGAGGTGCTTCAGGTTAAGCCGCCGTCAGAGCGCATTCCGTCCAACTCGCTGATTCTGGCAATGAGCGGGCAAGGCACCGAGTCGCCCTTCATCTCCAGTGTGTATTCCTACCAGCTTATGCGGAGTATTTATGAGAATGGGATAGACCCCATATTGCCGGTTATTGAAGCGCAGAAGAAGGACCAGTTCCTGATTGACAAGATCGCTCTGCTGGATAAAAGAAAAATCAAGCTGGTCCTCTCCCCGGACGAGACCCGGTTGTTCAACCTGCTGTCCCGCTCCAATCTGCGGACGAACTTCCCCGCCCATATAGGCGGCGGTATGTATCAGTACTATACGGAGAGCTCCTCTTCAAGCTACCAGATTGTCACTCCCGCAGATGAAGATCCCTATCTCCGCTATACCATTAAAATCCGGGCGATCCTGGAGGAGAACAGCACGGCGGAGATCGTCACCCACCATATGCTGAAGGAGATTGGGGAGGCCGGTGCAGCGGAACTGGAACATGCCGTAACCGCACTGCTGGTCAAAATACAAGGCAGCGGCATGGACCCGCTGGGCTGGGGGCTGCATTACGGCGCGCGGCACTGGAATAATGATACGGAGATGGCTGACTGGGAGCGTCTGTATCCCCGGCTGCAATTTCAGGTCAAGGCCAAGGTGGACATTAAATACTCTGGAATGATCAAATAGAGCCGCGGCGGATTGACGCTTCCGGCATCAGGACTTATACTTGATCTAAAAACAAATTAGAGGATGATAAAGATGAGAACCCTGAACCTGACCTCTCAGCGTCAAGCCGTGTATGATATCGTCCGCAATTCCCATGATCACCCTACCGCTGCGGAAGTCATGAACCGGCTGGTTGAGCAGGGGCATAACCTCGCTTATGGAACGGTCTACAATTCCCTGCGCTACCTTACAGATAAGCAGATGATCCGCGAGCTGAAGCTGGGCGAGGCGGCCAGCCGGTATGATGCGCGCCTGGACGACCACCAGCATATTGTCTGTGAAATCTGCGGTGCCGTGGATGAAGTGATGAGCCAGGTCCCGCAGGAGTGGAGCGACTCGGTGGCAGCAGATACAGGCTATTCGATCACTCATACGCATGTGGTATTCGGAGGCATCTGCCCGGCCTGCCAGAGCAGAAATTCACGCCAGAACTAGGACGTTTGTATGAGGCGTGCTGGCTCGCTTAGTAACGGAATATAACAAAAGACCGTTTTCATGGAAACGGTCTTTTTGCTGTGCTCCTATAAAAATTATCAATAAATATAGGGAAATTATCATTAATTGCCGGAAAAAAGAGGGTTTCGGGGGCTGATATTTAATTATATATAAAGCCTGCCGCTATGATCCTTCTTAAGACCCAGGAAGAATGAAAGAGAGAGTGAGTCCATCATATGAATAAAAAGGTGCGTCTGAACATCCGTACGAAGCTGATTACTACCTATCTGCTTGTCCTGCTGGTACCGAGCATCATTATAGGCTGGTTAACCTATCAATCGGCCAGCAGCAACATGGGGGAGCAGCTTACCAATAATGCACAGGAAAGTGTAGTTGCAGTGAACCAGATCATAAGTTCCAATATTCAGTCGAAAATAGATGATATTCTCTATTTCGCCGGACAGCTTCCGGCAGATTCTATTAATAACGAGGCGGCCGGACTGGCGGCGCCTGCACTGGAGAACAGATTGCGGGAGTATGCCGCGCTGCATCCCGATGTGCTTGATATTTATGCCGGAACCAGCAAAGGCAAGAGCATCCGAGCGGCAGAGCTGGAGCTGCCGGAAGGCTATGATCCGCGCAAGGAGAATACATATATCAATGCGCTTAAGCAGGGCAGCGGCACTGTGATCTCACCGGTATTTCAGACGGTGAACGGGGAGAGCGCCATTGCGGTATCGGCGGTGCTCGCAGGCGGGGACGGCGTAGTCAGTCTTGATCTGAATCTGTCCTCCCTTGCCGGTATGACGGATATCAAGGTCGGTCAGGAGGGCTATATTCTGATTATCGACAGCAGCAAGAAATTCCTGGTTCATCCCACAGAAGCGATTGGCGCGGAATCCTCGCTTGAGTTCGTGAAGCAGATGTTCGGGAGTGAGAGCGGAAGCTTCGATTATGTATATAAGGATGCACCCAAGAAGATGACCTTCATGGTCAATGAGCTGACGGGCTGGCGAATCGGAGGCACCATCAGCTTGAATGAGATTACGCAGGCAACCAGCGGCATCCGTGAGACGGTCTGGCTGGTCATCTCTGTATCCGTGCTGCTGGCGCTGGTGCTGATCTATTTCAACATTGCGTCGATTCTGAAGCCGCTGATCCGCCTGCGCAAGGCAACCGAGCGGATTGCCGGCGGCGACCTGTCTGAGGATATCGGGGAATTCCGGGGGGATGAGATCGGCCTGCTGGCCGGGAATTTCCGCCTGATGGTGGAGAATCTGCGGCAGATGATTATCGGGGTGCAGACGATGACGGATAATGTCTCTTTCTCCGCGGAGCAGCTGAGCGCAGGGGCAGAGCAGACGACCAAGGCTATAGAGCATGTTACAGTAGCCATCCAGGAGGTGGCAGCCGGCACGCAGCAGCAGGTCAACAGTGTGCATAAAGGAATGGCAAGCACGGCAGCCACCACCACCGAGGTAGCCCATATCTCGGAGTTCATGAAGCAGGTATCGGTAATGATGGACAAGACCTCGCTGTCGGCTTCGGAGGGCAATGATTCGGTCATCAGCGTAGTCGACAAAATCAACGGCATTCATGAGACCGTGGAGGAGATGGGCAAGGTCATCGATCAGCTGAGTGAGCGGGTCGGGCAGATCCAGGGGATCACCGGTGTGATCTCGGGAATCTCGCGGCAGACGAACCTGCTGGCGCTGAATGCGTCCATAGAAGCGGCCAGAGCCGGTGAACAGGGTCGCGGGTTCGCTGTGGTAGCCTCGGAGGTCCGCAAGCTTGCGGAAGAATCCGGAAAGTCAGCAAGCCTGATCTCCGAGCAGGTTGCCTCTATCCATTCAGAGATGCTCCGGGCTACGGCAAGCATGGAGGATGCGAAGACCAAGGTGATGGACGGCATTATGGCTGTGGATACAACGGGACGTTCGTTCTCGCGTATCCGCAGGGCGATTAAGGGGGCCGCGGAGACTATAGGCGGAATGAACGAAGGCGTTCAGACCCTGACTGCAGAAGCAGATAGTCTGGATCAGGCTATTAGCGAGATCCGCGGCATTACCGAGGCCGCGGCAGGCAGTACCGAGACGATCTCGGCAGCAGCCCAGCAGCAGCTTGCCTCGGTGGAAGAGATCGCCTCTTCCTCAGCCGACCTGAGCCGGCAAGCCGATGAATTGCAGCAGCTGGTCGGACGCTTCAAGCTGTACCCGGGAAACCAGGCTCCTGCCGCGCCGGAAGCGGTCAAGCCGGGGGAGAACCTCCCTGGGGATCAGCAGAATTCATGAGGCCGAATATGCGGTCTGGTCTTTTCTTTTACCTCACTTTGCAAGTATACTGGTAAGCAACAATACGGGGTGATGAAGGGGAGAAGCGTTCATGGCAGAGCAATTAAAGGGCATTACCGTAGCCCTGGCCGGTCCGCGTAAAGCGGAAGACATGGCCAAGCTGGTAGAGAATATGGGAGGAACCGCGCTGCACCGTCCCGCTCAAGGGACAACCTTTCTGGATGATGCAGCCCTGCGTGAGGGGCTGATTGCCTGGACAGAGCAGCCGCCGGATCTGGCTATTCTGACTACCGGTATGGGGCTGGACGCATTGTTCGAGACGGCTGCGAAGCTGGCGCTTGCGGACCGCTTCCTGGAGGTTCTCTCTGGCTCACCTGTTGCTGCCCGTGGTTATAAGACAGTGAATGCCCTGAAGAAACGGGGACTTGAGCCGGTCGTGCGTGACGATGACGGCAGCTCTGCCGGACTGATTCGCGGCCTGCAGGACTATGATCTGCAGGGCAAGCGGGTCATGCTTCAGCTGCATGGGGAGACTGCCCCGCAGCTGACCGGTTGGCTGGAGCAGGCGGGCTCAGCCGTAAGCTGTGTGCAGCCTTACCGGTATACTCAGCCGGAGCCTGGAGCGCTGGAGCTGCTGCTCACAGAGATCACCGAAGGACAGGTGGATGCAGTGGCGTTCACAAGTGCGCCGCAATTCCGCTTCCTGGCACAGCATGCGCGGGAGCAGGGGCAGCTTGCGGCGTTGGTGCAGGCTTTTGAAGAGAGGGTGCTGGCGGTATCTGTCGGCCGTATGACCTCGGAGGCTCTGAAGGAAGAAGGCGTGAAGCGGATTGTCATGCCGGAGCACGAGCGGATGGGCAGCATGTTCGTTACCCTGGGCCGCTATATTGCGGCTAACCGGTAGCAGCAGGCCGTTCAATTACAGTTACTGCTACAAATACAGAGAGATATGGAGGAGGAGACCTATGGACAAGAGAAAATGCCTGTTGTTAGGCGATTACACACACCCCCGGTTTCACCCGTTGCAAGGTGTGGACAAGCAGGTCAGTGAAATTCTGCATGAGCTTCTGACGGTACAATGCTCGGAGAACAAGAAGCTGATGCTAAGCGAGCATTTGTCCGGATATGATCTGTGCATTGCATATAATGAATTGTGGAATGAAACCGTATCTCCGCAGCAGACGGCAGGTCTGCTGAGCTATGTCAGCGGAGGAGGCGGTCTGATTGTCCTGCACACCGGGGTATCCCTGGCGAAGCGTTATGAGCTGGCCCAGCTGATCGGTGCCAGATTCACCGGCCATCCGGCCTATACTCCGCTTCAGTTCAAGGTGCAGGAGCATGATATTACCGAAGGCATCGAAGACTTCCAGCTCGATGAAGAGCCGTACCGGTTCGAGTTCGATCCGTTCACCGAGAAGCAGATTCTGCTCGAATACGAAGCGGACGGGGAGATGCTGCCTGCGGCCTGGTGCCACAGCTATGGCCTGGGACGGGTGGTCTATCTGATGCCCGGCCATCATGAGCCGTCGTTCCGGCATCCGGCTGTTCGTCAGCTGATTCTGCGGGCAGCCACCTGGGCGGCGCGTATCCCCAGATAATCAGCAAATAATCGGCAATATCGAAGCTTAGCCCCACTTTGTGGGGTTATTTTGTGAAATGGCGGGCGAAGGGGTATACTTTATCCATAACTGCAATCTTTGGGAGGGAAGTACCATGAGTGATCTGTTGAAGAAAGCTATCTCATTAGGCGTAGGCCTCACCATTGTCAGCAAGGAGAAGGTTGAGAAGGTCGTTGACGATCTGGTGAAGCGGGGCGAGCTGGCCCCATCGGAATCCAAGGCGCTGGTGGAACGGCTGGTAGAGCGCGGAGATGAAGAACGGGGTGTGTTCAAGTCTGCCGTGCAGGAGCAGGTTCAGCGGGTGCTGAAGGAGCTTAAGGTACCTGTGCAGGAGGATATCACCAGGCTGGAGTCGCGCATTGCCCAGCTTGAGGGCCGTGTTGCCGAGCTTGAGGGCAAGTCAACCCAGGAGACCACCGTGCCGGAACAGCGTACGGAATAAATGGCTGTCCGCATAAGGCATGCCGGACGTTACCGGGCAATCGCCATGGCGCTTATGCGTCATGGCTTCGGCTATATGGTGGAGGAACTGGGCCTCTACCATCTTCTGTCACTTCCCCGCAGGATCATCACACAGGAGGTTCATGAAAGTGTGACCCTCGCTGAACGGGTCCGCAGGGTGCTGGAGGAACTGGGGCCGACCTTCGTCAAATTGGGCCAGCTTGCCAGTACGCGCTCCGATCTGCTGCCTGATGCGATTATTCAGGAGCTGGTCAAGCTGCAGGACCATGTGCCGCCGTTCTCAGCCGAGACAGCCCGCAATATTCTGGAGCAGGAGCTGGATCAGCCTATTGATGCGGTCTTCGAATACTTCGAGAATAATCCGCTCGCTGCCGCCTCCATCGGCCAGGTGCACCGGGCTGTGCTGCATGGCGGGCAGAGTGTAGCGGTCAAAATACAACGTCCAGGCGTCATGCGGACGATGAGCAGGGATCTTGAGATTCTATCGGATCTAAGCCTGCTCGCCGAGCGCAAGATGGACTGGGCCAGGCAATACGGATTAGCCCGGATGGTCGAGGAATTCTCACGGGCCCTGCTGGCGGAGCTGGATTACGCCCAGGAAGGGCGCAATGCCGAGCGTATAGCCGGGCAGCTGTCTGCTCAAGATAACGTATATATACCGGCCATCTATTGGGACTTCAGCTCCACCAGGATTCTGACCATGGAGTACATGGAAGGAATTACGCTGAACCGCAAGGACGAGCTCCTGGGCTCGGGCGTGAAGCTTAAGACAATCGCCCAGCAGTTTGTGGAGATGATGCTGAACCAGATTTTTATTCATGGCTTCTTTCATGCCGACCCGCATCCAGGCAATGTCATGGTGCTGGAGGACGGGAAGCTGGCCCTGATTGATTTCGGGATGGTCGGACGGCTTAGCGAGGAGATGAAGGATGGCCTGTCCGCGCTTGTGATTGCACTCATGCGCAAGAATACGGACTCAATGGTACGGGCCATTCTGCGCCTGGGAGTAATCCCGGAGGAGGCCGACCGGATGGCACTGCACGAGGATATGGACCGGCTGCGCGAGCAGTATTATGATATCCCGTTCAAGCAGGTCAGCATCGGCAAGGCGCTGAATGATCTGTTCAGCATTGCCCGCAAGCACCGGCTGGTCATTCCGCCGGATCTGGCGCTGCTGGGCAAGACGATGCTGACCCTGGAGGGCATGGTCGCCAGCCTGGACCCGGCCTTCAGCATTATGCAGATGGCCGAGCCGTTCGGCAGGCGGCTGATCAAGCAGCGCTTCAGCGGAAGCCGCCTGCAGCGCAAGCTGCTGGGCGGGGTAGCTGATCTTGCCGAAAGTCTGGTCGAGCTTCCCGCTCAGGCCCGGCAGCTCTCCTCGCTGATCAGCAAGGGGAAGCTGAAGGTGGAGATCGGGGTCCCCGAGCTGCAGGACCTGGAGCATAAGTTCAGCCGGATCGGCAACCGCCTCTCCTTCAGTATCGTGCTGCTGGCCTTCAGCATCATCATGGCCGGACTGATTGTTGCCTCCTCCCTGCGCGGCGAGCCGTCGCTGCTCTGGGACTTCCCGATTGTGGAGATCGGCTCGGTCATCGCACTGCTGATGATTCTGTGGCTGCTGTTCTCCATCTTCAAATCGGGCAGATTCTAGCCGGGAGGGCCGGATAAATAATTATTCTTCGCCGAATGCACACAAAGGTTGCAAAATCAAGTACAATATTAAGATAACTTGCCACAATTAAAGTGTAATGGAACGCAAATGGAGTGCCGTCTGAACGTCCGGTGGATCGCTGCTGCGCCGTATAACCGAACGTTCGACCGCTGCCTTGCGGGCCCATGGGACGGAAGGGCTCCGGTGACGGGGTGCTTCCGCTTTTATTTGAAACGATAAGAATGTGAACGGTACCGTCCTTGTCAAAGGACCTGAGGGTGAAATGCCCCTCAGCTTACATTGCGTACATTACTCCGTTACATGGATGAATATAAGTTATGAACTGAAATGTTGAACAGAAAATTTAAGGAAATTAGTGAGGTGGAGCAATTGCCGGGTTTTAAAGATTTAGGAGTATCTGAAGTGCTGATTGATCTGCTCAAGGGGCAGGGCATCGTGAAGCCGACGCCGGTGCAGGAAGAGGCGATTCCGCCGCTGGTGCAGGGTCTGGATGTGATCGCACGTGCGAAGACGGGAACGGGGAAGACGCTGGCTTTTCTGCTCCCGATTATGGACAAGATCCGGGTTGAGGCCGCTTATCCGCAGGCGCTGATTCTGGCACCGACGCGTGAGCTGGCGCTGCAGATTACCGAAGAGGCACGCAAGCTGGCCCGTCATACGGGCGTGAAGATTCTGGCGGTCTACGGCGGTCAGGATGTGGAGAAGCAGCTTCGTAAGCTGGAAGGCGGCAGACATCTGATCATCGGTACGCCGGGACGGCTGCTGGATCACCTCCGCCGGGAGACCCTGGACCTTAGCGGTGTGAAGATGCTGGTGCTGGATGAAGCGGACCAGATGCTGCATATGGGCTTCCTGGAGGATGTGGAGACCATCATTACGGCTGTGCCTTACCGCCGCCAGACGATGCTGTTCTCCGCGACGATGCCGGACCCGATCAAACGGCTGGCAGCGAACTATATGAAGGAGCCGCTGGATGTCATTATCAAGAGCGGTTCGCCGATCCCTCTGGACAATATCCGCCAGCAAGTGGTGGAATGCTCGGACCGCAACAAGGAGGAGGCGCTGATCTCCCTGATTGAGCGCGACCGTCCTTATCTGGCGATCATCTTCTGCCGGACGAAGCGCCGGGCCATCAAGCTGAACGAGGCGCTGCAGGCGGCCGGGTATGACTGTGACGAGCTGCACGGCGATCTATCGCAGGGCAAGCGCGAAGCCGTCATGAAGCGGTTCCGGGACGCCAAGCTCCAGCTGCTGGTGGCTACGGATGTGGCGGCACGGGGTCTGGATGTTGAAGGGGTCACCCATATCTTCAACTATGATCTTCCGCTGGATGCGGACAGCTATATTCACCGGATCGGCCGCACCGGCCGCGCCGGAGGCAAGGGCCTCGCGATCACGTTCGCTTCGCCGCGTGAGCGCGCCGGGCTCGAACTGATCGAGCATGGCATCTCCCAGCGGCTGGACCGCCGCCGGTACGAGAAGGATGAATTCGGCGTAGGCGAATTCACCTCGGTGCAAGGCGGCGGCTCGCCGCGCGGGCGGCAGAGCGCGGCGCCTGAAGCGGCGCGCGCCGGCCGTGGCGGCCGCGGGCAGGGCCGCAGCGGCGGTGCGCCGCGCGGCGAAGCCGCAGGGCGTCCGGGCGGGCGCGGACGCGGCGGCAAGGACGCAGGCGGCTGGGGCGCGCCTGCGGAAGGCGGCGGCCGCAGCCGGAAGGACGCGGCCGGAGGCGGCAAGCGCAGCGCGTACAGCGCAGCTGCGGCGCCGAAGGGCGACTCCGCCGGGCAAGGCGCGGCGAAGAAGCCGAGACCTGGCGGCGGCTACGGCGCCTTCGCCAGCGGTGGCGACAGCGCACCAGCCAGCGGCTATGCTGCGGGTGCAGGTGCGGGTGCCGCAGCCGGGCGCGGCGGCAAGGGTGGCGCTGCGCGGGGCGGTTCCGCCAGAGGCAACGCCTCCCAGGGCGGGCCGAGCAGCGGCTACAGCACCAACGTATCCCGAGGCGCAGAAGCTGGCGGCTTCAGCTACGGCGCTTCGAAGGGTGCCGGCTCCGGGGCCGGGTATAATCCCGGCGGCGCGAAGTCGAGCCCGAAATTCCGGGCGCATGTAGCGCGCAGCAACGATGCGGGCGGCTATAACGCCTCCGCTCCCAAAGGCGGCTCACGCGGCGGCTCTAAGGGCGGTAAGGGCGGCTTCAGCTCGGGCGGACGCAGCAGCAGCGGCGGGAATTCATCGCGCGGCGGGCGCAGCGGTGGCTCCGGCGGCGGTGCACGCGGCGGACGCGGCTCCTCCAGATAAAGGCGCTTTACATGCATAGCTAATCCTTGTTACCATAGGGCCGTTGGCGTAACAGCCAATGACTCTATGGTAATATTTATTTACTGAAACCTTTTGGCTACCAGGCCTGTCTAATAGATACCGCCAGAAAGATTCGGGCAGGTATTCGGGTACAAGTATAAATAGAGAGATAAAGAATGTAACCTGCACTTTTGATCAGGCGGGGTTCTGCCGAATTCAGGAGTGCGGGGGTACACAACGTTTAGGAGGATTACACAGCATGTCCAAAACCGCTAAAATTGTCATTCTACTCATCGTCGTCATTGCGGTCGGCTGGGGAATCGGGAAGTACACGGCACCGTCCGCTTCCCAGGAGAACGAAACCAATATAAATGCAGGCACAGATCTGGGAGCCGAGGGGCCGGAGGCAGCGCCTGAAGCTTCGGCAGTGCCGGAGCCTACGGATCAGCCAGCTCCTGGCGGTTCAGGCAATGGCACATCCGGGAACAATGCTGCGCAGATGGTGGTAGCCGAGCCGGAGAGCATCACGGTTATGGTTAATAAGCAGTACAGCCTGCCTGATCAGTATAAGCCTGCCGATCTGGTCTACCCGGACGTACCTTTTATCTTCTCGGAGAAGATTGAGAAGCGGATGCTGCGGCGTGAAGCGGCTGCGGCGCTGGAGGAGATGTTCGCGGGGGCGAAGGCGGACGGGGTCTATCTGGCCGGTGTATCCGGCTACCGTTCGGAATCGACCCAGAGACGGCTGTTCGATAACTATGTCGCCAGAGACGGCGAAGAGAAGGCCCGGACTTACAGCGCCATGCCGGGACACAGCGAGCATCAGACGGGGCTGGCCATTGACCTGTCCGGCAGAGACGGCAAGTGTGCGGCGGAGAGCTGCTTTGCAGGAACGAAGGAAGCGGAGTGGCTTGCCGCCCATGCCGCTGAATACGGCTATATTATCCGGTTCCTTGAAGGCAAAGAGGCGATTACCGGGTACAAGTATGAGCCTTGGCATGTCCGTTATGTAGGCAAGGAGATTGCGGCTTCCATAGCCGAAAGAGGGATTACACTCGAGGAGTATTATGACGCCGTCCCGGTGTCGAATTAACCCTACACTATAATCAGGCGGTCCCGCGATTTGCGGGGCCGTTTGTGTGTCTGGGCGGGCGGGAGGTGATTTGTTCGCCAGTTGGCTGTATCGCCACAATGAAGCGTGTACGGACATTAACGGGGCGCTATAGTAAGAGGTTGCATCTCTGAAGCTACAAAGAAGCAGGCTAGGGTGAGTAATGTATGCTTTTGATGCTACAAGGCACGCTAATGTCGGGTAATAGATGCTCTGATCATACGTGTGTCAGGAGAATAAGTGGATTTCATCCACCTGCTGTGGCGCGATTGAGCCCTCCTCCGGTAGCAATTGGAAAAAGAGCACTTAATTAATCACTATTCAGCAAAAGTACCCAAACTCCACAAATTAGATGCTGTTTTTCCAATTGCTTCCGGCCAATCGTCTGAAACCGGGAAAATAAGATACGTTAATCCACTCGCTTGCTTCTGAGGCGGGTAATGGCTCGTTCAGCAGCATGGTTCACCCCTGGAAACGCTGGTTAAGTAGTGGGAAACCGCACACTATGAAATGGGAGGCGTTCTGGATGTCTGAACATAATCATGTGGTGAGTAAGGACGGCAGTGTGACCATGAACCGGGTAACGGATGCGCTGGACCGGATCGATCCGGGGCAGAAGGAGATGATTCTGGACAATTTCGGGCAGTTCAAGGCGTATTTAGGAAAGCGCATTCAACTGGCGCAAAAAATCGGCCTCAGCGACGAACAGCTGGCACTGGCCGCCGAGAAAATCGCCGATTATCTGGCAGCGTACGAGGAGCCCCGCAATAGCGAAGAGAAGCTGCTGCTGGAATTGTGGAAGGCCGGGAACAAGGAGGAGCGCCACCGGTTGGCGCATATGCTGGTGAAGATGGTGCAGCACTAAAAGTAGCGGTACCACTGGCAACTCAAGCAATACAAGCACGGCAAGCAGCATGACTCCCTGAAACAGTAACAACGTTGCTCCATCCCATCCTATAAAAGTAAAGTAAATCAGGCGGTTCCGTGATACTTGCGGTGCTGCCTATTTGCTGTGCAGGAAACAATTGACCCAGCAACCCAATGACCACCCTTAATCTCCTATCCCTGATTTTATTCTGTACGTTCCTTGCCTCTTATGTGTTAAAGCTTGTAATTCTAAACAGAAAGAACATCCATAGCTGAGCCGTATCTTGTGAACTTGCTTGGGCGGCATTATAATCTTCCGGTTGTGAATTATATCGGTGTGGGTATAGTTAGTATAGGGTGTGCGGTATTCATTCTTGCCATGGCAGCGATGAGCACGTCCTGGAGAGTAGGAATTGATAAGTCCACAACAACCAGACTGGTGACCCGCGGGGTGTATAAGGTTAGCCGGAACGCTGCTTTTGTCGGCTTCGATCTGATGTTCGCAGGTCTTTATCTTATGTATCCGAGCTGGCTGACGCTGGTTATTCTAGTGTTGAATGTTGCTGCTATTCATCTGCTGATTCTGCAGGAGGAGAAGCATTTGCGTCTTGTCTTTGGCGAAGAATACAGATCCTACAGCAGCAGGACGCCAAGATATCTCTGAAGACTCTATAATCCAACCCATTGGAGTTGCTCTCATATGAAATTAAGCATTCTCGATCAATCCCCGGTGCCGGAGGGAAG
The DNA here is from genome assembly GCF_038002805.1 of Paenibacillus sp. FSL H3-0333. Classification (NCBI taxonomy): domain Bacteria; kingdom Bacillati; phylum Bacillota; class Bacilli; order Caryophanales; family Paenibacillaceae; genus Paenibacillus; species Paenibacillus sp. FSL H3-0333. The sequence continues at coordinate 1,073,318 of NZ_JBBODG010000001.1, forward strand.
CACTCCGGCAGAGGCGCTCCGGCAGACGGCCCTGCTGGCCCGTGAAGCGGAGCGGCTCGGCTATCACCGCTTCTGGGTTGCGGAGCATCATGCTGCGCCAGGCCTTGCCGGCTCCAGCCCTGAAGTGCTAATGGCGCATCTCGCTGCGGTGACCTCAGCGATCCGCATCGGCTCGGGAGCGGTGCTGCTCCCGCATTACAGTGCGTTCAAGGTCGCGGAGAATTTCCGCGTCCTGGAGGCGCTCTATCCCGGGCGGATCGATCTCGGGATAGGGAGGGCGGCAGGCGGCGGTGCCCTGGCCGCCAAAGCACTACAGGATACCCGTGTGACTATCGACGACGTTGACCGGTACGAGCAGCAGATTCAGGAGCTGATAGTCTATCTCTATGAAACAGAGGGCGGAGCATCCCCGCAGCGCTATGCCGGATTGCGGGCAACGCCTGCGGTAGACTCAGCACCGGAAATCTGGCTGCTGGGCTCCAGCCGGGAGAGTGCGGCGCTCTCGGCCCGGCTGGGAACGGGTTATGCCTTCGCCCGGTTCATTGCCGGGAATGGGGGAGCGGGAGCGGTGCATGAGTACCAGGACAGCTTCGCGCCATCCGTGGCCGCTGCATCGCCGAAGCCGCTGCTTGCGGTGTTCGCCGTCTGTGCAGAGACATCGGCCGAAGCAGACCGGCTGGCTGCCAGTATGGATCTCTCACTGGTTAGCCTGGAGAGGGAACACCTCTCTTCCCCGACCCCGTCCGTAGAGACTGCACTGAACTATACATATACCCCTTACGACCGTTTCACCATTAAGGATAACCGGAAGCGGATGGTTATAGGCTCGCCTGCTGAAGTCAGGGAGCAGCTTCAGCTGCTGGCGGAAGAATACCGCTGCGGGGAGCTGATGATTTCTTCGCATATCTATGAGTTCAGGGACAAGCTGCAATCCATCCGGCTCATCGCCGAAGCCTGCGGGCTGCAGCGCAGGGCATAGCCTTTGCCGCTGGAATTTGGTTTTGGCTGCGAATAGGGTAGAATGAAGAGGTTACTTATATAAAGCGCACTTAAGAACTGGGCATACAGCCGAAAGGAAGCGAAGCAGAGATGTCGATTTATAGTTTTGCCGGAGTGAAGCCTTCGGGTACAGAAGTGCCGTTTAAGGACTATGAGGGCAAGGTGCTGCTGATTACCAATACGGCCAGCAAATGCGGACTGACCCCGCAGTACGGAGACTTGCAGAAGCTGCACGAGCAGTACGGGGACCGGGGGCTGGTGGTGCTGGGCTTTCCGTGCAACCAGTTCGGGGGTCAGGAGCCTGGCACAAGCGAGGAAGCGGAGTCCTTTTGCCAGATTAACTATGGAGTCACCTTCCCGGTGTTCGCCAAGGTCGATGTGAACGGTCCGGAGGCGAGCCTGCTATTTCAATATTTGAAGGGCCAGCAGCCGGGTGACGGCGAGAGCAGTGATATCCAGTGGAACTTCACGAAGTTCCTGGTGGACCGCAGCGGCAATGTAGTAGCCCGTGTCGAGCCGAAGGAATCACCGGAGAGCATGAAGGGGCTTATCGAATCCCTGCTTTGAACTTCCACACCCTTAAAAGGGCGGGATTCTTAGCTAGTTAGCGGGCGCATACGTTTCCGCTTTGCCCTACTGCTAAGTTAAGGGCGAGTTCATTCGCCCATCCTAGATCAGAGCGTATAGCTATCTAGGCTGGCAGACTGTTACCATCTGCCACAGGTTGACGCATGATGTTGATGGCACCGACCCGATCTCGATGTGCTGTATACCCGCAGTCGCACTGATACGTTCGATCCTTTGCTTTGTTCCGCTCTCCACAAGAGGGACAGGTTTGCGAGGTGTATGCCGGATTCACTTCAACCACTTGGATTCCAGCGAGTGCCGCCTTATATCCAATGAACATTTGCAACTGATAGAACGACCAATGATGCAGATTTTTAGCGTTTTTACGACTTGTTCTTGTCGTCTTACGGATATTCTTCAGCTTCTCTAGCTTGATGACAGATACCCTTTCTTGAATCGCCATATTTACGATCTGGCGGCTAATTTTGTGATTCTGATCTTTCATAAAACGACTTTCCTTGTCGTTCTGTTTGCGGATCGCTGATAGCTTTTTAAGCTTTCCTAATTTGCGGCGATAGCTATGGTACTTACGGCGAACAAACTTGTTTTGACGTCCATTTCCACAAAATTTGGTCTTTCCGCTAGAGGTTACGACAACAGCAGGTACTTTCAAGCCTAAATCAATCCCCATCACTTCATGACCATCGGCTGGCTCAGTGGGGCGTTCGATTGAAATTTGAACAAACCATTTCGCTGATTTTTGAACCACTCGCAGAAGTCCAAGTTTCCCATTCGAAAGCATGTCACGCTCCCGATCCGAAAGAAGCACAGGAACCACCAGACGTTGTACTTTTCTTTCCAGCATCACTGGAAAAGAAATGTGGTTGCCCCAAATCGTATAATTTTGATTGTTAACGTAATACACCCTCTTTTGGAGAAGAGGTCGCTTCTTCGTTTTCTTAAACCGCTGAAATAGGCTTTTGGCGTCTCGAATCACTTGATTCTTTACGGCAGAGGGTAGATTGGCATGAATGGTTTTTGAAGTTAGTTTGGGAAACGTTCCAGACCGTTCGGCTTGCTCCGTTAATTCGTTGACGGTTCGAATGTATTCGTTGCCCATATCCACCAATACAGACGGATGGGTTGGAAAAATGCGGATTTGAATCGTTACGGTTTGCAGGGTTTCACCCCTCTTTTTTTGTTCTTCAACATATTGTTTGATCGTTTTGCTTGAAACGTTCCCTGCGGTACTGACCAAGTAGGAACGAGTCCAGAGGGAAGGCAAGTGGTTCAAGTGCTTAAATTGTTCACGGAGGCACCGGGAAGTGAAGTGATTCTTTTCAGTTTCGCCATAAGTTCTGCGGGAGAATCGGTGGGCAGTACGTTTAGAAAAATATACACATGATCAGGCATGACTTCCATTGCGAGTAGCTGCCAATCCTGTTCGGCACATATCTCTATAACGATTTGCTTAAACTGAATCACCACTTGATCGACTAGCACTTTACGTCTGTATCTAGGGCAAAAAAACAAAATGATAGTTAATGAAGGATACGGTTGTTTTGGTATTTCTGTAGGATTGTCTCATACCTAAATTGTAGCATTTAAACAATTTAACTACTACAAGAACACGCGCTCATTTAGTACAATTTTTACAACATAAGGATGTTCCTTGATTAAAGAAGATTCAACCCACCCCTAAAGGAGTGGGCTTTCTCGACCAACTTCTTTAATGAAGTCGAAATCATCCGCTCTGAAGGCTGGAGCCAGGCTATACGTGTTCTCCCGGATAGTGGTGCAGATGCGCCCGGTCCGGGAGTTTTCTATACAATTAAGTTTCACCCTGTATGAAAATTATCCTTGAATCTTTTCAGAGACCCTGTATTCTTTGAAGAGAAATGCTTCGCCTGACTACATGAATCGCATACAGGAAGCAAGGATGCAGGATAATAACGGCAGGAGGGTTACATAACGGCATGAGGTTAATTACAGAGGTAGCATCGGCAGCGGGGATCAAGGAGGAGCATCTGGAACTGTACGGCAAATATAAAAGCAAGCTGGCGCCCTCGCTCTGGGCAGAGCTGAAGCACAAACCGGACGGCAAGCTGGTTCTGGTGACCGCGATGAATCCTACACCGGCAGGTGAGGGCAAGACGCTGACGACCATCGGGCTCGCCCAAGCGATGAATGCAGCGGGTGTACGGACGGTAGCAGCGCTGCGTGAACCCTCGCTTGGTCCCTGTCTGGGGATGAAGGGCGGAGCGACCGGGGGCGGCAAGGCGCAGATCGTTCCGGCAGATGAGATTAACCTGCATTTTACGGGGGATATCCATGCGGTGACGTCAGCACATAACCTGCTCTCGGCGATGATCGACAATCATATGTTCCAGGGCAACAGCCTGGGGCTTGATCCACAGCGAATCGTCTGGAAAAGGGTCATGGATATGAATGACCGCAGCCTGCGGAATATCGTGACCGGCATTGGGGACGGCAACGGAACTGTGCGGGAGAGCGGTTTTCAGATTACAACAGCCTCCGAGATTATGGCCGTGCTGTGCCTATGCAGCGACCTTGCGGATCTGAAGCAGCGGCTCAGCCGCATTCTGGTCGGGTATGACCATGCGGGTCAGCCGGTAACCGCACAGGCGATTGGAGCCGTGGAGGCGATGACTGCGCTGCTGAAGGAGGCGGTGAAGCCGAATCTGGTCCAGACGCTGGAAGGAACCCCGGTCATTGTACATGGCGGCCCGTTCGCTAATATTGCCCACGGCTGCAGCAGTGTAATCGGAACCCGCTACGCACTGAAGCTGGGCGATGTGGTGGTGACGGAGGCAGGCTTCGGCGCAGATCTGGGCGCGGAGAAATTCATGGACATCAAATGCCGCCAGGCCGGGCTGACACCTTCGGCTGCTGTTCTGGTGGTGACGGTGAAGTCGCTGAAATACAACGGCGGCGTCCGCAAGGAAGAGCTGTATGAGGGCAACCGGGCGGCGCTGCTCTCCGGAATGTCCAATATGGAGCGGCATATTGAGAATCTGCGCAAGTTCGGCGTGCCTGTGCTGGTGGCGCTGAATCATTTTGAAGGGGATGCCCCTGCTGAAGTGAATGAGGTGCTGGAAGCCTGCGGGCGGCTGGGTGTACCTGCTGCCGTATCCAAGGTATGGGCGGAGGGAAGCGCGGGTGGACAGGAGCTGGCGAAGGAGCTGATGAAGCTGCTGGACCGGGAAGAGCCTGTGAATTATGCGCCGCTGTATGAAGACCAACTGGATATCCCGTCGAAAATCAACCGCATCGTCACGGAGATCTACCGTGGTGCGGGAGTAGCCTTCTCTCCGGCAGCCAAGCGCAGTCTCGCTGTCATTGACCGGCTGGGCCTGCATCATCTTCAGGTCTGCATGGCCAAAACCCCGTATTCCTTCTCGGATCAGCCCCGGCTGCTCGGAGCCCCGGAAGGCTTCACCATGGGCATTCGGGACATCACTCTGTCCCTCGGGGCGGGATTCGCTGTAGTGATCACCGGCAACATGGTCACGATGCCGGGTCTCCCCGCCAAGCCTGCGGCAGAAAGCCTGTTGGTGGACGAGGATGGCGTAATCTCGGGTCTGGAATAAGACAGCATCAGCTAACAGTTGTAGTTTGGCCTCACTTTACCGCAGATATGCTGCGGAGGGTGAGGCTTTTTTGTATGCCAAAACAAACATGTCTTTCAAGGCACAACCCCAGCATGAAAATGAGCAGCGCGCCTAAAAACAGAACGATCACAATTGGACCGGGCGCGCCGCGTAGGCCAAATTTCCTCCTGCTGTTTCCTGCTCCTGGCAGACATAATGCCCCTCCTCCGGGGGAAACTAAGCCAAGGTTGAAGAGTGCAGCGGCGGTACAAATGGAGTGGATGATGCGGTGAAACTCCAAAGTTATTAAAATTTGAAATTGTGAACAATGTGAGAAAAATCACAATAACCCTTGCAATGTGATAAATATCACAATATAATCAGTGTATAAAGTGAAAACAATCACAAATGTAAAGTTGTATAAACGCAGTCAGTACAGCACTTTTTTACAGACGCAATCACAAGCCCTACTAAATAAGCTTTTCAACTTGGAGGAGGAAGAAATCATGAAAGTAGCAGTTATTGGATGTACCCACGCCGGAACGGCCGCCATTGTAAATACCGCACAGTTATACCCGGATGCACAGATTACGGTGTACGAGCGCAACGATAATATCTCATTCCTGTCTTGCGGCATAGCCTTATACGTTGGCGGTGTGGTCAAGGACCCGCAGGGACTATTCTATTCCTCCCCGGAACAGCTTGCCGCCCTGGGTGTGCTGACGAAGATGCGTCATGAGGTAATCAACATTGACACCGCCCGCCGGACCCTGAAGGCCCGCAACCTCGTCACCGGCGAGGAAATGGAAGATACTTATGACAAACTAATTATGACAACAGGTTCATGGCCGATTGTGCCTAAGCTCGAAGGAATAGAGATGGAGGGCATCCTGCTCTCGAAGAACTACAATCACTCCAACACCATTATCGAAGAAGCGCAGAAGGTGAAAAGAATTACTGTGGTCGGTGCCGGATATATCGGGGTCGAGCTGGTGGAAGCTTTTCAGATGAATGGCAAGGAAGTTACGCTGATTGATGGGGAAGACCGCATCCTGAGCAAATATCTCGATGAAGAGTTCACCGCACCGATCCAGCAGTCGCTTGAGGATCACGGCATTAAGCTGGCGCTGGGCGAGAAGGTCGCCTCCTTCGCTGGTGAGAACGGCAGAGTGACCAAGGTGATTACGAGCAAGGGTGAGCATGAGACGGATCTGGTGATTCTCTGCATTGGCTTCCGTCCGAATACAGAGCTGCTGAAGGGTCAAGTGGATATGCTGCCGAACGGCGCGATTATGGTTAACGATTATATGCAGACCAGCCTGCCGGATGTCTATGCTGCCGGTGACAGCTGCGCGATTCATTACAATCCAACGGGTAAACATGCATACATCCCGCTGGCCACCAACGCTGTGCGTATGGGAACGCTGGTTGCCCGCAATCTGGTCTCGAACACGATCCCTTACATGGGTACACAAGGAACATCGGGCATCAAGATCTACGAGGACAATATTGCCGGAACCGGACTGACTGAAGAGGCTGCTGCAGCCGAGGGAATGGATACGGAGAGCGTGATGCTGATCGACAACTACCGTCCGGAGTTCATGCCGACCTTCGAGCAGGTTCAGGTAAAAGTGGTCTTTGACCGTGCCACCCGCCGCATTCTGGGCGCGCAGATTATGTCCAAGATGGATCTGACGCAGTCGATCAATACCGTATCGGTCTGCATCCAGAATAAGATGACCGTGGACCAGCTGGCCTTCATCGACTTCTTCTTCCAGCCGCAATACAACAAGCCTTGGAACTTCCTGAACACCGCAGGCCTTCAGGCTCTGCCTAAGCTAGCTGCCGTCAAAGAACCTGTACACGTATAAGAGCTGAATATTTTGCCGGAGCCCGCTTAGGGCTCTTTTTTTGTGAACTCTCGATGCAATGGCAGCGGGAATGAAAAAATTTTCCGTACAGCCAGCTTTTATGGTAAATTTGACATGTCAGTGAAAACTTTCACGTGGTTTTTATGATAGTGACTTTTATCACGTAAATGTGATTGTGATCACGTTACAATGGCATAAAGGAACAAATTTTAAGTAATTAGAAGGGGATAGGAATCATGGCTTATAACAAACCGCAGGGAATCGCTGAAGTCACGGTAGAGAACGGAGTCAAGAAGGCGCATAATCCGCTCAGCACTGTACTCATTCTTGGTTTCTTGGGAGGAGCGTTTATCGCGCTCGGATTTTTGCTGGATATTCGTGTCATTGCCGGTGCGCCTGCCGAGTGGGGGTCCATTGCCAACTTCATCGGGGCTGCGGTGTTCCCGGTAGGACTGATCTTGGTGCTGCTTGCCGGAGGAGAACTGCTGACAGGCAATATGATGGCTGTGCCGCTGGCTTTTATTGCGAAGAAGATTTCCTTCTGGGAAGTCATTAAGAACCTGGTGCTGATCACACTCAGCAACCTGGCGGGTGCCTTATTCGTCGCTTATTTCTTCGGTCACATCGTTGGTCTTACATCAGATGGCGTGTATCTGGAGAAGCTGGTAAGTATGGCGGAGCATAAGATCGATGCTACGTTCCTGCAGGCTTTTATCTCCGGGATCGGCTGTAACTGGCTCGTAGCGCTGGCGGTATGGCTGTCGTACGGGGCAGACAATTTCAGCGGCAAAATCCTCGGTATCTGGTTCCCGACCATGGCGTTTGTAGCCATCGGCTTCCAGCACGTTGTAGCTAACATGTTCCTTATCCCTGCTGCGATCTTCGAAGGACATTTCACCTGGGGCCAGTATGTGGCCAACTTCGTTCCGGTCTGGCTGGGCAATCTGACGGGCGGCGCAATCTTCGTGGCTGCGGCGTACTGGATGGCTTATCTGCGCAAGGAGCCGGGTGCTGTGAGCCCAGCCGCAGGCGTACCTGCTGCTGGATTGAAGAAACACGCTTAATCTACAGATTTTGACCCGGTGTGAATCACATCGCTGGTCTGTAACATAGCTTGGCCTAAGCACTTCCTGCTTCTCGGCACCCTGCATCAAGGGATTCGTAGAGACAGGGAGTGTTTTTGTATCGGGTACAGCAGGATCATCCTCGGGACAAAACAAAATTCACCGTGCAATCCGATTCGGGGGAACGAAATCGGATCTCACGGTGAATAAAATAGGGAGTGTTTCATATGGATCATTACCCCGGCTTCCGGGGAACGAATCAGTGCGGGCGAGGTATTTTTCTTTACGTGTGAAAGAGCGGGTTATAGAATATTAATATCGCTGGCGGCGGTGAAGACAGGATTGATTTTCAATAGGATAATTCCCTGGTTTCCCGCGATACAGCATTAACGCGTATGCTTGCCCCGCCCCCTGTTTTGGGATGATACTGGATGAATTAATGACAGCTATGTTACAGGGGATGACAGACAAGATATGAGATTCATGCAGGCCTATCCGAAGGAAATTAAAGTATTTTTGATTGCCAGTCTTATTAATGCTACCGGCAGTGCGCTGATGTGGCCGCTGGTTACAATGTATGTATTCGATGAACTGGGACGCAGCATGAAGGACGCGGGAATTGTTCTGCTGGTGCAGTCACTTGGCGGAATTGCCGGACAGCTGCTGGGCGGTTCGTTGTACCATAAGGTAGGGGTCAACCGTCTGATTGTCGGCGCTCTGGCCATGAACGCCCTGACGCTGTTTGCGCTCCCGTGGGCGAGCGGAAGCTGGAGCGTATTCATTATCGTGATGGGTATGATGGGATTGTTTAACTCCCTCTCCCTCCCGGCGATCCAGGCGTTTATCGGTTTCCGGTTCGCGGAGCAGCGCGCAGAGCTGTTCAATATCATCTATGTTGCCAATAATATAGGGGTAGCCCTGGGAACCGCGCTGAGCGGCTTCCTGGGCAATTATATGCTGAGCTTTGTGCTTAACGGGGTGACCTCGGCCGTATTTGCCGGATTCTTCTTCGTCTATCTGCGCAAGGTAGGGACGGCTCCGGCTCACAGCACAGTATCGAAAAAGCAACCGCAGCATGAATTATCGGGCTGGAGACTCCTCGGCCATATACGGATCTATCTGTTCATGGCGGTGGGCTCGATGTTCCTGCTGATCGGCAATTCGATCTGGAACAGCGGAGTCTCCCCGTTCATTATCTCGGAAGGCTGGTCGAAGCAGCTATACGGCTTCCTCTGGACGCTGAACGGTGTGCTGATCTTCGCGGCGCAGCCGCTGGTCAGCCTAATCAAGCGCGGGTTCGCGCAGACGTCAACCGCGCAGATGACAGCAAGCGCCGTCTTTTACCTGGCCGGGTATGCTGTAATTCTGTTCTTGCCAAGCTATCCGGGGATGCTGTTGGGTATGGTGCTGGCTACCCTTGGGGAGATGCTGATCTCTCCGGCGATGCCTTCCTTCATCTCGGAGCATGCCCAGCGCAGCGCGCCGTTCTATCTCGGGCTGAGCGGCGGAATTGGCGCAATCGGCCGTGTCATCGGGCCTTATCTGATGGGTGTTCAGTTCGACAGGGGCGGTCTTGCGCCAACCGGCTGGCTCGCTTGCGGCATGGCTGTGCTGTCCGTAGGATTCTTCGCGCTCCACGCCTATATGAACCGTTCCGCTGTACAGCTTGAGCGCAGGACTGCATAATCGTTCATGCTGCAACTAATCCTTTTACTAACTGCTTAGTAAGGCAAGGGGTGTATAATAATGCAACCAATTAACAGAGATGCTGCACTGCTTATCCGGCCCTCCGAAATCAAGGATGCCCGTGAGCTGATCGTGCTCGATAATATGATCTGGACGGAGAATACAACCCCGGGTCCGCTGATGTGGCGCTCGCGGGAGGACTATCTGCTGCATGCGCCGCCCGGCTCCCAGCTTGTAGCATTGCAGGACGGGGAGCTATGTGGTTATGTTGGCTTCGGCTGTCCCAGCGGGATGGAGAGCAACCGCCATGTATGCGAGGTGAATATCGCTGTGCACCCGCGCTTTCAGCGGCTGGGTATAGGCAGTCGATTGATCGCGGAGATCAAGCGCCATGCCGCGGGGCATGGCATCCGCAAGCTGCGGCTGCGTGTGCTCTCCTGCAATACACCGGCACTTCAGTTCTACCGCAAATGCGGATTCGAGGAAGAGGGACGGCTGCGGGAGGAATTCTACTTAAGCGGACGTTATGTGGATGAAGTATTTATGAGCTGCAGGCTGACGGGAGGAGAAGGGGATGGAGAGTAAAGTGAAGATGCAAGTCGTCTCGCTTAATGTAGGCAAGCCGAAGACGGTGGAGTACCGCGGTAAGCCGCTGGACACCGGAATCTACAAGCTGCCGGTAGCCGGGCCGCTTGCGCTTCGGATGAGTGGGTTCACCGGAGACGGGCAAGCGGATCTGGTCAATCATGGAGGCCCTGACAAGGCAGTCTGCGTCTATCCGTTGGAGCATTATGCCCACTGGGAGGAGCGGCTTGGCCGGAAGCTGGAGGTTTCCGCCTTCGGCGAGAATATCACGGCGCGCGGACTGCTGGAGACCGAGGTGTGTATCGGGGATGTTTTTGAGATCGGTACAGCACTGCTGGAGGTCAGCCAGCCGCGCTTTCCGTGCTTCAAGCTTACGCAGAAGCATGGACCGGCGGATATGCCGGCCCAGGTGCTGTCCACGGGGTATAGCGGATTCTATTTCCGCGTGCTGCGTGAAGGCCGGGTGGCAGCCGGTGACCGGATTGTTAAGCTGGAGAGCGGTGCGGGAAGCTTCCCGGTGAGACAGGTACTGTACTCGATGGAGCATGGGCGTAAGGACCCTACCGGACTGGTTGAGCTGGCCGGACTGGAAAGCCTTGCGGCTGGTATCCGTGAGCGGTTCCAGAGATGGCTGGATGCGGCGGAGAGCTAGGGTGGTGAAGGGTAAGGGCAGGGGGTGTGGGCGGAGTAGGCAGAGCAGCTAGGAGAGCTGGGCCACCCGCCCTGCCCTGCAAAGTAAACAAATGGAAAATTGTATCTTAATCCGTCGACTTCAAGCAAATAACCGAAAACAAGTGGAAAAAGCCCAACTAAAATAGTTAGTTTCAGCCCAGCAGCTTCCATTCGCTGCGCAGCAGGCCGTACACTGCATGGTTCACATAACCACTAGGCAGCTTCTCCGCCTGGCGGATGACCCCTTCGAAGATAAATCCCAGCCGTTCGGGGATCGCTCTGCTGGCCATGTTGCCTGTGGCACAGCGGATCTCGATGCGGTTCAGCTCCAGCTCCAGCAGGGCGTAATCGACAAAGACCCGGCAGGCGCTGGTCATATAGCCTTGTCCCTCATAGCCTTCGCCCAGCCAGTAGCCGATGCCGACCGAGCGGTTATGCCAGTCAATCTCGTGATAGCCGATAATTCCGGCCAATTCCTCCCGGACCCACAGTCCGGCAGTGAAGCCGCCGTTATCAATCCCCTGCTTCACGGAGTTCTTGATGAACGTGGTAAGATGAGCCTGCTCGGCTACGCCATCCACCCAAGGCAGCCACTGCCTGAGCCGGTGGCGGGAGCGTTCCACCAGGGCGAACATCTGACGGGCATGCTCCGGCATGAGCAGCTTCAGCTTCAGCTCTTCATCTATGACATAATTAAACATGCGGCTGCCCCCTATGCGTTATGAGATATAACCCACGCTGAACTAACGCTTCCTCCACTCCAAGGCGTAGATGTCTTCCTCCAGAGCCTGCATGCGCTGGAGGGTAAGTGTGCGGCAGTCGCTAAGCGCCCCGTTATAGATCGCCGGTCCCAGCTCCTTCAGGAAGAACTCCAGCAGATTCTCTGCGGCCAGGTGGCCGATCGTTTCCCCGCGCTCCGTCTCGAAGTAGGTACGGATATTGTCCGTAATCATATCGCACTGCTCTTTAGGCAGTTTTACCGGTTGCATAAGCATCCCCCTTGTCTTAATATTCCTATATTTATCATGCTACTCCATCGCCGGGAGAGAAGTCAAAGGATGCGGGGCTGCTTAACTTTTAAAATATAAAAATTTATATGTTTCACACGATAACTTATCTTTCTATTTCTCGCTGAAACGGTACCGTCCTTTAAAAGCACGGCAATGCCGTTTCCACTTGTTGAACATTCCCTGCTTAACGGGTATATTAATAGGAAACATGTTCATACAAGGAAGTAGTTATATTACAGAATGAAAGGTTGATCAATGTGGAGAACCAGGGTACACCCTCCAATTTCATTAAGAACGTCATTACCGAAGATCTCCGCTCGGGTAAGGTTAAGGAAGTCGTCACCCGCTTTCCGCCGGAGCCGAACGGTTATTTACATATCGGACATGCCAAGGCGATCTGGATTAACTTCACGCTGGCGGATGAGTTCGGCGGCAAGACCCATCTGAGATTCGATGATACGAATCCGCTCAAGGAAGATACCGAGTACGTCAATTCCATCCAGGAGGATGTGAAATGGCTCGGGTATGAATGGGAGGAGCTGCGGTTCGCCTCGGATTATTTCGGGGAGATGTATGCGCGGGCCGAGCTGCTGATCAAGAAGGGCAAGGCCTATGTCGATGATCTCAGCGCCGAGCAGATCCGTGAATTCCGGGGAACCCTGACGGAGCCGGGGCAGAACAGCCCTTACCGCGAGCGTGGGGTAGAAGAGAACCTAGATCTGTTCCACCGCATGAAGGCGGGAGAATTCAAGGATGGCGAGAAGGTTCTGCGCGCCAAAATTGACATGTCCTCTCCTAACATCAATCTGCGTGACCCGGTCATTTACCGGATCTCCCACTCCCATCACCATAATACGGGCGACGCATGGTGCATTTACCCGATGTATACCTTCGCACATCCGCTGGAGGATGCCATTGAGCATGTCACCCATTCCCTCTGTTCCCTGGAGTTCGAGGACCAGCGCCCGTTCTATGACTGGGTTGTCGCGGAATGTGACATGGAGGCTGCACCGCATCAATATGAATTCGGACGCCTTAATCTGGCCCAGACCGTTACGAGCAAGCGCAAGCTGAAGCTGCTGGTCGATGAAGGCCATGTGGACGGCTGGGATGATCCCCGCATGCCGACGATCTCCGGGCTGCGCCGCCGCGGCTATACACCGGAGGCCATCCGCAGCTTCGTGCATGAGACCGGCATCTCGAAGAGCCAGGGGCTGGTGGACCTGCAGATGCTGGAGCACTTCATCCGTGAAGATCTCAAGCTGACGGTTCCCCGGACGATGTCTGTGCTGCGGCCGCTGAAGGTGGTTATTACGAATTATCCTGAAGGCGAGACCGAATACTTCGAAATTGAGAACAATGTGGAGAACCCGGAGATGGGCAACCGCCAGATTCCGTTCTCCCGTGAGATCTATATTGAACGCGATGACTTCATGGAGATTCCGCCGAATAAGTATTTCCGCTTGTTCCCCGGCAATGAAGTGCGTCTCAAGAATGCTTATTTCATCAAGTGCAACGACTTCATCAAGGACGAGAACGGCGAAGTGGTGGAGCTGCACTGTACCTACGATCCTGAGACGAAGAGCGGCAGCGGCTTCACCGGCCGCAAGGTTAAGGGAACGCTGCACTGGGTAGATGCAGGCCAGGCTGTACCGGCGGAATTCCGCCTGTATGAGCCGCTGATCTCTGCTGAAGAGGCGGAGACGGATGCTGAAGTAGAAGGTCTGGAAGCTTCCGCTGACAAGCCGGAGCCAACCTTCCTGGATCAGCTGAATCCGAAGTCCATCGAGATCCTGCAGGGCTTCGTGGAGCCTGGGCTGAAGGACAGTGTGGCACAGGACAAGTTCCAGTTCTTCCGTCACGGGTACTTCAACGTAGACAGCAAGTATTCGTCGCCGGAGCATCTGGTGTTCAATTTGATTGTATCCCTCAAAAGCTCCTTCCAGCCCAAGAAAGGCTAGAAGAGCTGCATATAAGCAGGCAGGCTTGGTCTCCCGCCGGGAGGCCAAGCCTGTTTGCTGTATCCAAATATAAGAATTTATATGTTTTACGCTATAAATTATCCTTCTATTTCTCGCTGAAACGGTACCGTCCTTTTAAAGGACGGCAAAGCCGTTTCCACTTGTGCGCATTCCTAATCTTCCGCCAACTCGTCCTCGGGATCAGCCGGAGGGCGGTAGCTGCCGCGAATGACAGTGAGCCACATCATTCCGAAGCCGATCGCCCCGAACAGGGCAAGAAGCGCACCGGATTGATACATCGTCTGCGCGCCGAGGGTCTGATACATCCAGCCGCCGAGGACGCCGCCAAGAATGCCGGAGATTCCGCTCCAGGTGAGCGTGTAGAGAGCCTGTCCCGAGGAACGGTAGGGCCTTGGCACCAGCAGCATAGTCAGCTGGGTTCCGACATAGAAGAAGCCGCCGAAGGTAATGGAGTGCAACACCTGAATAAGTGCGACCTGCAGCGGAGTCGTTGCATCGGCCATCAGCCACCACCGCAGGAAGAACAGCGCGCTGACCAGCGTGAGCGAGGCGAGCAGGACAGAGATTTTGCGCCGGAGAACGTAATTGCACAGGAGCAGCACACCCATCTCCAGGATGGAGGACAGGAACACAGCGAGACCGATCATGGTCTTGCTTCCCCCCAGCTCCGTGATGTACAGTGACACAAAGGTGTTATTCATCGTATTCGGAATCGAGACCAGGATGCCGAAGAGGATGAAGCACAGGAAGAACGGGTTATGGAAGATCTGGCTCATGCCTTTGAAGGGCAAGGGGGCAATTCCGATCGAATGGTCCAGCTTCGGCAGCGTGATCAGTGCAATCATCGCCGCACAGAGCAGTGATGCAAACAGATAGGACAGCACAGAGATGCCGGCCCATTCAATTACGGGACCGGCAAGGATGGCGGTGAAAGCCCAGCCTAGTGATCCCCATAACCGGAAAGAGCCAAAGCTGCGGCTGGTTCCGTCAATATAGCTGAGAATCATCGTGTTGCTCTGGGCAAACAGGGGCCCCTGGAAGAAATAGAAGAACAGAATGGAGATGTAGATCATTTCATATGTATTCGCCTGAAAGACAAGTTGAGTCAAGACCAGCGTTCCCGTCAGCATGACGAGGACAATCCGCCGGATATTCTGATACCGGTCACTCCAGATGCCCCAGAAGGGGTTGGCAATAATGGAGACCAGTGCGCCTACAGACATCAGGCTCCCGATCTCCAGCTTATTCATCCCTACATCCTGCAGATATAAGGGAAAGAAGCTGGTGAAGAGGACAACCGTTCCATATACGAAGAAGTTGAACCATTTCAGAGAGGTGAAAGACAGCTGCTTATCGAGATGATCCCGCAAACGTTGCACTCCTTTCCCGCTAGGATGCCTTGCATTCTTGCTGTGGCCGTCTTATGATGCCGCTGATATCACTGTAACATTTGTTGAAAAGGGATACAAACCAACTTTTATGGGGAACTACAAATCAATGGAAAAATATCTGTTTAACTTCAGTTTACATAGGCCAGTTATTCTGGGTTCTAAGGCGGAAGCGGGGCGCCACTGCTCCATGCATCTATCTGCCGGAAAAGGGGATTCCTTATGACAAACAAGCAAGCACCGCAGAAGCAGGGAGCGGCCATGAAGCCGTTCCTGAAGCTGCTGCACGAAACCAAGCCATCTTATCTGCTGCTGGCGCTGGCCCTTGGCCTCAGCATCATTTCGACCCTCGTCGGTCTGGTCATTCCCATGTTCACGAAGAATCTGGTGGACGGCTTCTCGCTGGCTTCTGTCAGCAAGCTGCAGATTGCCGGCATCGCCGGAGCGTTCATTGCGCAGACCGTGGCCGGCGGAGTCTCGATCTATCTTTTGAATGCCGTCGGGCAAAAAGTTGTGGCCGGTCTTCGTGACAGGCTGTGGCGCAAATTCCTGGTGCTGCCCGTCTCCTACTACAATGAGAACCGGACAGGCGAGAGCGTCAGCCGGATGACTAATGATACAGGAATTCTCAAGACACTGATCTCGGAGCATCTGGCCAGTCTGTTCACCGGCCTCATCTCCATTGTCGGCTCTGTCCTGGTGCTGTTCTATCTGAACTGGAAAATGACGCTGGTGCTGTTCACGGTGCTCCCGCTGTCGGCGCTCATTCTGGTGCCGCTGGGACGGCAGATGTACAAGATCTCTAAAGGCACGCAGGACGAGACGGCCTCCTTCACCGCTGTACTCAGCGGCGTATTGTCCGAGATTCGGCTGGTGAAATCCTCGGGCGCGGAGCAGAAAGAGTATGAAGCCGGGCGGAAAGGGATTATGAACCTGCTGGGCTTCGGGATTCGTGAGGGTAAGATCAGCGCCCTGATCAGCCCGCTGATCTCCTTCGTCTTCATGATGCTGCTGGTAGTTATTATCGGCTATGGCGGGATGCTGGTATCCTCGGGGGCGCTTACTGCCGGTGAACTGGTCGCCTTCATTCTGTATCTGATCCAGATTATTATGCCGCTGACGCAGCTGACGCAATTCTTCACCCAGCTCCAGAAGGCCAAGGGAGCCTCTGAGCGGATTATTGAGACCCTTGCCGCAGAGGAAGAGGTGTATGACGGCGTGGAAGAGGCTGAAGGCACAGAGGGACCGATTGCAGTGGAGGATCTCAGCTTCGGATACAAGACGGGCGAGAAGGTGCTCAGCAAGGTAAGCTTCACTATGCAGCCGGGGCAGGTGACTGCCATTGTCGGTCCGAGCGGAGGCGGTAAAACAACCCTGTTCTCGCTGCTGGAACGGTTCTATGAGCCGCATAGCGGAGTTATCCGGCTGGACGGCAAACCGGCATCGATGTTCTCCCTCAAATCCTGGCGGAAGAGAATCGGTTATGTCTCACAGGAAAGTCCGCTGCTGGCCGGTACTATTGCCGAGAATCTTGGATACGGGCTGGACCGCGAGATCAGCAATGAGGAGCTGAAGCGGGCGGCGGCCATGGCCTACGCTGACGGCTTCATTGAAGAGCTTCCGGACGGATACAACACGGATGTTGGTGAACGCGGGGTGAAGCTGTCCGGCGGACAGCGGCAGCGGATTGCCATCGCCAGAGCACTGCTGCGCGATCCGAAGATTCTCATGCTCGATGAGGCGACCTCAAGCCTCGACAGCCAGTCGGAGGCCGTGGTACAGAAGGCGCTGGGCAATCTGATGCAGGGCCGGACTACGATTGTGATTGCTCACAGATTAGCTACGGTGGTGAATGCGGACCAGATTATTTTCATGGAGAAGGGCCGGATTACCGGGAAGGGCACGCATGAGGAGCTGCTGAGGGACCATGAGCTGTACCGTGAATTCGCCGAGCAGCAGCTGCAGCTGAACACACCTGAGCTTCTGAGCCAAGGGATAGAGGAGGGTTCGACAGATTATGGTCAAAATACTGGTGGTGGACGACGATCCGCACATCCGCGAATTGGTGGGAGTGTTCCTGAGAGCTGAAGGGATGGCCGAGGTGCTGAGCGCTTCTGACGGACTGGAGGCGCTGCGGCTGCTCGAAGAGACTGCGGCGGATATGGCGATCATTGATATTATGATGCCGAATATGGACGGCTGGGAGCTGTGCCGGGAGCTGCGTAAGCAGTATGATTTTCCGATTCTAATGCTGACGGCCAAAGGGGAGACCTCGCAGATTGTCAAAGGCTTCGAGCTGGGCACAGACGACTATCTGGTCAAGCCGTTCGAGCCGCCGGTGCTAATCGCCAGGGTCAAGGCCCTGCTGAAGCGTTACCAGATTTCGGCCGCCCAGAGTGTTACCGTTGGCAGTCTGCGGATGAACCGCGCCACCTATGAGGTGCAGTCCGAGCATGGCGAGTTCACGCTGCCGCTGAAGGAATTCGAGCTGCTCTTCAAGCTGGCCAGTTACCGGGGGCAGACGCTGACCCGTGACCGGCTGATTGAAGAGATCTGGGGCTACGATTACGAAGGCAATGAGCGGACGCTGGATGTGCATGTAGGCCGTCTGCGCGAGCGGTTTCCGCAGGAGAAGTTCGGATTCTCCATTCGTACGATCCGGGGGCTTGGCTACCGGCTGGAGGGATAAGCATGAAGCGCAGAGTCATGAAGATATGGGAGAAAATCAGTATAGTTGGACCTATAGCCGGAATGTTGACCATGTTCTTTATCTCCTGGAACGGAAGCTATTTCGGCTCAAGGCTGCTGGTCCATTATTTTCACTGGTCCTTCTCCGAATACGGGTATCACCTGTTTGTTATGGCGATGCAGATTATCATCTTTTTCGTCTGCGGGGCGATGATTGCCTTTGCTACACGCGGCAAGGATCAGAACTTCTATAGGCCGATCCTTACAGCCATGCGGCAGATCTCTCAAGGCAACTTCAAGATTGAACTGGAGAACAGCGGCCAGTACCGGCAGTTCGGAGGGATTGTGGAAGGGATCAACGAAATGGCGAGTGAGCTGAGCCGGATGGAGCTGATGCGGCAGGACTTCATCGCCAGCGTATCCCATGAGATCCAGTCGCCGCTGACCTCGATCCGCGGGTTCGCTGCCGCGCTGCAAGAGGAGAACCTCAGTCCGGAGATACGCAAGCATTACCTGGATATTATAGAAGCGGAGAGCCGCCGTCTGTCCGGCCTGAGCGACAATCTGCTGAAGCTGTCCGTGCTGGATGCGGAGAGCTTCCCGTTCGAGCGGAAGCCCTATAGGCTGGATAAGCAGGTGCAGGCGATGATCCTGGCCGCAGAGCCGCAGTGGCTCGGCAAGGAGATTGAGGTGGAGGCCGAGCTTCAGGAGACCACCGTGACTGCGGTGCAGGATCTGCTGAGCCAGGTATGGACCAACCTGCTGCATAACAGCATCAAATTCACTCCGCAGGGTGGAAGGATCACTGTCACTATGCGCAATACGAGGGAGTGGGCGGAAGTGGAGGTCAGGGACAGCGGGATCGGCATGACCGAAGAGGAGCTGGCCCGGATCTTCGAACGGTTCTATAAGGCGGATAAGTCCAGAAGCGTCAGCAGCGGCAGCGGCAGCGGACTGGGACTCCCGCTCGTGAAGAAGATCGTGGAGCTCCACGAAGGCAGCGTACACGTAACAAGCCGCCCCGGAGAGGGGACGGCGTTCATCGTGCGGCTGCCGCAGCAGGGCGGATGAGCCTGCGGTAAAAGGTAATGATCAGATTGCTGACCAAGCCACAGTGTTCACCGGACAGGCGAGTGATTACGCAGGCGATGTCCTCCGGTTCCCCCAGGTATCCGAACAACATAGCCCCGAACCCATGACAGCCAGAGGATGTTGTCAGGGTTCGGGGCTATTTGCGCATTCGCTTGAGATAGGGCTGCGTTGTCTCCCATCAGAGTCCCCGCCGGATCATCTCTGCCAGCAGGGGGATGCCGCGCTCCAGTTCTGCCGCAGAGGCATAGGCGTAGGACAGTCTGAGATGCCTCCCGTCGCTGCGGTCATACAGATCGCCAGTATTCAGCAGCAGTCCGGCACGCAGCGCTGCGGTGAACAGCTTGCGCGGGGGGACAGCCTGGTGGAGCGACAGCCAGATATAGAAGCCGCCTGCCGGTATATTCCAGCTTGCCAGTCCGGTGCAATGGAGCTGCAGCAGCTCAAGCATGTGGTCGCGGCGCGCGCGTAGTCTGCCGCGCAGCACATGCACGTGCTCCTCATGATAGCCGCCCGTAAGCCAGCTGGCGGCCGCCAGCTGAGACAGGGAGCTTGCGCCGTAATCACTCTGCATCTTGATGTCGGCCAGCCGCCGGACGACCGGCTCTGGTCCGGCAATCCAGCCGATGCGCAGACCGGGGCTGGCGGCCTTGGACAGGGTGCCCAGATGCAGGACCCGTCCCTCATGATCCAGTGCCTTCAGCGGCGGTGGAGGAGGAGCGTCCAGCCATAATTCCTGATAGGCCCCATCTTCCAGAATGGGCAGGCCCAGCCTGCCTGTGAGCTCCATCAGCTCCCGGCGGCGCTCGGCATCCATCAGGATTCCGGTAGGGTTATGAAAAGAAGGGATGCTGTAGAGCATCGCCGCCTTACTGCGGACCGCCTCGGCTGCAAGCTGCTCCGGGATCAGACCACGCCCGTCCATAGGCAGGCCGCTGAATTTCACCCCGGCAGACTGAAAGGCGTGAATCGAATACAGATAGGACGGCTTCTCCAGCAGGATAGAAGAGCCGCGCGGCAGCAGCCCGAGGGCAATCAGCTGCAGCCCCTGAAGGGCACCGGAGGTGATCAGAATGGAGTCCGGTCCAGCGGTAATTCCGCTCCGGTCCAGTAACCGGCTGACCGCCGCCCGCAGCGCCGGACTACCGAGCGGCTCCTCATAGGAGAGAGGAGGAAGAACGCGCTGCGCGAGTCCGGCCAGCACCTCGTTCATTGCGGCTCCGGGCAGCAGCTCAGGCGCTGGCTCACCCGTGCCAAGGCGGATCAGACCCGGCTCATACTCGAGCCGGTTAATGTCCTGGATGGTGGGCAGGTTGGGATAGTGAATTCCCTCCTCTACATAGTCATTCCAGTTGCCTGAGCGTTCCGGCCCGGCTGGAGCCGCTGCGTTTACCGTATCTGTACGGCCGATAGGCGGCCGCCCGCCTGTAACTATTGTTCCGCCGCCGCGTCTGCCTTCAATCAGGCCAAGGGCGGTAAGCTGGCCCAGCGCTGTAACCACTGTGCTGCGGTTCACGCCGAGCTGGCGGCACAGCACCCGCTGCGGGGCCAGCCGCATGCCGGGCGGCCAGGCCCCGGTGGTGATCTTGGTCAGGAAGTAGTCGAAGATCTGACTATGCAGCGGCAGCGGAGAAGCCGGGTCCGGCTTCCATGTGTCCAGCAGGCCGGAGCCAGCACCAGCTTGCTGCGTTCCAGGAGCTGCGGGCCGAGAATCGTCCGTATATACGGATGGGCCGGGCGTGCCTAAGTCTGTTGTTGTATGGTTGTACCGTTGAGGATGTGTCAAGGGCAGGTTCCTTCCGGACGAAATAATGTACAAAAGCGAAAAACTGAACACATTATGCTTCAGCGCAGGCAACCGGCCCCAATGTATGCGAAAAACTGAACACATTGTGCCACTGCGAGGGCTACCGAGCGATTGTCGCTCCTCACAGCCGCTATTGAATAGCATAGCCCTCATTTCTTTCTCTCTTTCGTTCCTTCTTTCTTCCAGTCTACCATGATTCCTCCGCTTTCATTCGTCTTGGTTGGTAAGTGGCGAAGAACTTGGATGGTTACGGAAGTCACTAGGTCAGGGTACGATCATTAGGCTATAACCGGAGGAAGCCTGTGAAGCTGGTTTACCCTGGAAGCATCATAAGGAAGATAGAAGGGGGAAAAGAAATGGTACAGGCCATTATACATGGAATCATCCTGGCCTTCGGGCTGATTCTGCCGCTGGGCGTACAGAATATATTCGTCTTCAATCAAGGGGCACAGCATACGAGATTCCGCAGTACGCTGCCTGTCGTTCTGACAGCGGCAGTCTGCGATACGCTGCTTATCGCTGCGGCAGTCGGCGGAGTTTCCTTGGTCATTCTTTCGGTGAGCTGGGTCACGCCTGTTATATATGGAGCGGGCATTCTGTTTCTCACCTTCATGGGCTGGAGAATCTGGCGCTCTACTCCAGCGAAGGATGAGTCGGGCCGTCTCTCGCCGAAGGGACAGATACTCTATGCGCTGTCTGTCTCCCTCCTGAACCCGCATGCCCTTCTAGATACGGTGGGCGTGATCGGGACCAGCTCGCTGCAATACGATGGGCTGGTGCGTTGGGTCTTCGCGGCGGCGACAGTGACTGTCTCCTGGCTCTGGTTCCTGGGTCTTGCTGCAGCGGGCCGCCAGCTCGGCAGGCTGGATGCTTCCGGCAAAGTCATGAAGGGGCTGAATACCGTTTCCGCCCTGTTGATCTGGGGGATCGCCGTTTATATGGGAGTTCAGCTGTGGGGGCTGTTGTAATGCATACGAAGCTGGCTCCAGATATTCAAGTCATTTAACTGACTATTTTAGTTTGTACTTACTTTACTCAATAGATCTGTTAATTCTTTAGAGCTGCGATCTTTTAATTTCAACATTTTTTCGCTATTGCTATCTTTAATCAGAAATCCACTTTTGGTTTTAAAATCTAAATAAAGGCTGAATCTCACAACTTCGGTATCTGCGTAAGTAACATTCATTCGATACGTTGGTGGACCCACATCAATAGTATTAATGAAATTGAAATGATGCAGATTCTTTTCATAAACGCTCCCCTTAATGAAATGTTTCTGGCCTTTATTCAATAACTTCTAAATTGTTGATTCAGCCCTTATCCGTAAGATTCGGCAAGCCCGTTGCCAAACTGTTTCGAATTCTTCACACTTTCGAGCTATAGTTGTTTTATTTGACTCTATTCTATTGACGGTTGAAATCCCATCCTCTACCATACAGATATAAACATAATGTTCTAAATTATGGAATGTGGGAGGTGGTGTTGCTTTGAAGCCTGCAGTCATGATTCGAGACCAGCTTGCAGATTATTTAACCCAGCAGGGGTTGTCCATTAATCAGTTCGCCATAAAATCTGGCATTAATTCCGGGACACTGAGCCGGATTATTAATGGCCATCAGCCCATTGCCATGAGCCATCTGGAGTTAATCACTGCGGGAATGGGGGTGAGCGAGGATTTTTTTTACAGTCTGTATGTGGAGGAGTGTTTCTATTATTCGGCACCGACCTGGCGGCGGCTTCGCCCGTTCATTGTGAAGTGTGCGGAACTGGGGCGAACGGATTGTATCGGGCGTCTGGTGGAGAACCTGCTGGATAATCTGACCTATGTTCCCATGCTGTATGAAGTAGCGGAAGGCTTGTTCCAACAGGGCCACTGGCCGGCGGCGGCACTCCTCTATGAGAACGTAAGCGCCAGCGAGAAATACCAGTATTCCGAACGCTTGGCCACCTGCCAATACCGCCTGTTCCAGATTGCCCTGGGTGATGACCAGAGCACGAACCTGCGCGCAGCCACTCTGTTCGAGAGCTACATCCCGCGCCTGAATGAGGCGGATCAGCTGGATGGATTGAAGGATCTAGCCAATGTATATAGTTCACTTCATAAATGGAACAAGGTTGAAGATCTAGCCAATGAGTTATACCGGATTGCTTCAATTCAATATAGCTTACAATTTTCTTCGAATCAGAATCGGAGTGCGCTCAGGCATTCCAAAAGGCCGATATATGGTTACATATTATATTCCCATTTGCTAAAGTCATTGGTCTGTGAAGAGGAAGGAAATTATGCAGAGGCATTAAAACTTGTATCCATGTATGCAGATGGTAGTTGGATAAGAGAGCAAACTGATGAAGCTAAGCAGACCATTGCTCAATTTCAAGAGTGGGCTACAGCAAACAACTATTTGTACCGTATCATGGACGGTGAACAAGGAGTAATAGCAGAATATGTCGAATATATTTCAATAAGAGAGAGTGAAATTTTCACAGGGTTATTCAGAATTATTCAAGCTGCAAATCGATATGACTGGAATGTTGACTCTATTTTATTAAGATTCTATAAACATCTGCCATTGAGAGATTATCCTAACCCATTTGGTGACTATCATAAACAAGTGAAGTTAGACCACTACGCACAGTTTCTAATAGAATTAGCAACCTATTACTTACAGCACAATCGAACTGAAGGGGTCCAGACTGTACTGCAGAGTCTTCTGTTCTCTATTCAAATTAACAGTGAAGTCAAGATCATTAAATGTATAGATTTATTTGAACAGCACCGTGATAGAGCTAATCACGAACAAAAGAACCAGTACAAAAATTACATTAGTGAGGTGCGAAACCATTATGAGAAGAAAAGGCACACTACTGCTAGTCTTGTGTAGTCTAGTATTAATGCTTGTTGCTCCAGTGGCATATGGTGATCCAGTCAATCCAAATAATACAGGTAAACTTTCAGTTCTGGTTGAACCAATGGGACATGGACATGGTGGATATTGAGAGAAATCTCATATTAGCGTATAAGATCAGAATGGACGCTCCAGAGTCATTGGGGCGTCTTTTTTATGGACAACTTCTATCTCGTCAGAGCTTTGTCAATATATTCACTTTAACAGATAATGCAATCAGTCCAATATTTTGTAGTTTTACATAAAAATCTATAATGTTGCATAAGGAGGCGGGATTCCCATGCATAGTCCAGCAATCGTTAGAATTCGCATAGAACAAGCTAGAAGTAAGCTTCATAAATTACATATTCAATACGGCGGTTTCAATCATCCGCAGGTCTTACGGCAATCGGTAGTACTGGATGAATTGCTCAATGCGTACGATAACGCCTACCGGATGAATAAGAGGCCGCCCGCTTAAGCACTACACAAGAGAAACAATCGGAGAGTCAGATATAAGTTCCAATGGACATGTGTATAAAAAAGGTGGTAAATGCTGTGGAGCATACAGTCAAAATTCGAGACGAGATAGCGGCGTATCTCACAAAACATAAACTGTCTATTAATCAGTTTGCGATTGCCAGCGGAATTCATTCCGGCACACTGAGCCGTGTGATGAAAGGGCAGCAGGCTTTGGCGATGAATCATTTGATCCGCGTGACAAGCGGGATGGGACTGCCAGAGGATTACTTTTACAATATGTATGTGGATGAATGTTTATACGATTCGACACCGACTTGGCGGCGCTTGCGGCCATTCCTGCTGCAATGCGCGGCATTATCGCGTCTGGATTGTATAGAGCAGGTTGTGCAGAATTTACTCGATAATCTGCTGTATGCACCGTTGCTGTTCGAGGTTGCCGAGGAGTTATTTGAGCAGGAGAACTGGCAGGCCGCAGCATTAATCTATGAAAATGTGGGGGCCAGCGAGAAATATCAGCACTCTGAGCGCCTGGCGCTCTGTCAATACAGGCTGTTCCTGATTAACCTCGGGGATGATCCGCAGAAGAATCTAATCGCGGCCGCCATACTGGAGAATTACGTGGACAAGCTGGATGAAATCAATCAGTTGGATGCGCTGAAAGAGTTGGCGGATATCTATCTTGCGCTTCAGAAATGGGACAAGGTATCTGAGGTTGTAGAAGAAATGCTCCGAGTGGCCTCCGTCCATTATGACCTTCATGGTGAATCAGGCCGTAAGCATAGAGATCATAAGTTATATAAAAGGCCTCTGTATACATATATATTATATGCTCAGCTTATGAGATCCTGTGTTTATGAAGAGATTGGAGATTACAAAACTGCACTCGATATGATACCTATATATATGGATCATAGCTGGATACGGGAAGATGACGAAGAAGCATGGCGTATTAAGGCTCAATATATAGACTGGGGAACGGCTAATACGTATCTTTACCGCTTAATGGATGGGCAGATTGAGGTTCTTGATGCATATGTCGAATACATCTCAAATCACGAAAATGAAATATTCATGGCGCTGTTCAAGATCGTTCAAATGGCTAATCAGTATAAGTGGGACGTGGATCATGTTTTACAGAGATTTGCGGATTATATTCCGTACCGGAAGATTTATAGTATCTTTGGTGAACATAACAAATTCCTCCATGAAAAAAACTACACCCAATTCTGCAGCGAGTTAGCAACCTACTATCTCACCCGCAAACGGTACAAAGGCGATGATGTGATTATGCAAAGCGTAGACTTATCCGCCAAATTAGACAGTGAGCAGCAGGTGATCCGGGGGACGATATCTGTGGATTTTGAAATTGCGATTTCAGAGTTTCCGAAGTCGGGTTGAAGCACATACAAGCTTCCACGACTATGAATGTGTTATAAAGACAGGCCCATGAACTTGTTCATGGGCCTGTTACATTTTTCTCTGTGTCACCTACCCGCCAATCTGCGACATGCGGCGGGCGGTGGGGGTGTGGCTCTGGGCTTTGTGCTCCAGGGCCAGGGCCATTTCATGATTATGCGGCTTGTTGCCGAGCGCCTCGCGGAACAGGGCCTGCACCGCCGCAGGGTCGCTGATCAGCGGGCGCACATTATATTCGTCCTGCCAGTACAGGCAGGCTTTGATGTTGCCGTCGGCAGTCAGGCGCAGGCGGTTGCAATTGTCGCAGAAATGCTCGCTGACCGGATGGATCAGCCCGAAGGTTCCCTTCGCGCCGGTGACACGCCGGTTCTGGGAAGGGCCATTCCCGGAGGGCATGTCGGCCTCCTCGGTGGTCCAGCCCGCTTCCTTGCAGGCCTCTACTACAGTCTCCAGCGGCAGATAGGTCTGCCGCCAGGCATCGCTGGCGCTGCCAATCGGCATGTATTCAATGAAGCGAACATTGAGCGGGCCGTTCAAGGTCAAGGCGATGAAATCCTTAATCTCGTCATCGTTGATGCCTTTCATCAGCACGACATTCAGCTTGATCGGGGACAGGCCGGCGGCTTCTGCGGCTTCAATTCCCTTCAGCACCTTGGCAACATCGCCGCCGCGGGTAATCATCGAGAAGCGGTCCGGCCGCAGCGAATCCAGGCTGATGTTCACCCGGGACAGCCCGGCCTGCTTCAGGATATCCGCTTTGGCTGGCAGCATCAGCCCGTTCGTCGTCAATGAGATATCTTCAATGCCGGGTATAGCGGAGATCATGGCTACCAGCTTCTCCAGATCCTTGCGGACCAGCGGTTCGCCCCCCGTCAGCCGGACCTTCCGCAGGCCCAGGGGCGCAAGCGCCTCCACCACAGCGGCAATTTCCTCGTAGCTCATAATCTCGTCCTGCGGCTGGAATTGCATTCCTTCGGCGGGCATACAATAGATACAGCGCAGGTTGCAGCGGTCTGTAACCGAGATACGGAGGTAATCATGTATGCGTCCAAAAGGGTCAGTCAGCGGCTCCATAGCGTTGCTCCTTCACCTGTTGATTTTAGTTTAAATTTTAAAGAAACCATTCCGCCGCGTCAATGCACAGCGGACAATCTAAAGCATAGGGGGACAGAAGGCCAAAGCAGCAGCCTAATTATGACAAAAGTGCGACAATTCCAGGGAATGGTCATAGAATGCTCACCGAAAGCGCTTATCATATTCGATATAATTTAGGTGCGGAAGATTCAAACTTTAGATACTTTTACTTTTGCGAAGCACAGCTATGATACCGGAAGGCTCAGGCGGCGATCCCTAAGGATACCCCGGGTATCCGGCAAACTATGTAGGGAGGATTTGCAAAATGACCATACCAACTGTTCCATCGCTTGTCGTGCCGGAGGCTTGCAGCCGCTGGCTGGAGAGTCGGGGATTAATATATCAGCTGCTGGTGGACTTCTATGGAAGAAAACCATCACTCTCACTGGTCGCCCAGTGGAGCCGTAACCGTGAGATGAGTGTCGCTGCGGAGATGACCGAAGGCGGCCGTGAATTGAAGCGTTACCTGTGCAGCCAGGAGCCGTCGATGCTACCGGCCATCTGTGAGAAAGAGAAACTCGAATACAAACGTCTGATGAATGAGCGGGCCGTCAGCTCCTTCGTGGCCCGTGAAGCGGCTCAGCTGGGCCGTGAGGAAGAATTCTGCAACGTGCTCTCGGATGTGTACGCTTCGGCGGGGATTGTCTTCAAGAAGTGCAGCGGCGAAGCCGACGACCACATTGCCATTGAGCTGGAATTCATGGCCGTGCTGCATGAACGGATGCTGTACAACAGCTTCTCGATCCGCAGTGCGATGGAGCTTCTGGAGATTCAGGAGCGATTCCTTGAGGAGCATCTGCTGAAGTGGACTCCACAATTCTGTGCGAGAATGAACGCTGCCACCGAGAGCCCGCTGTATCTGGGACTCAGCCATATGCTGGAGGAATTCCTGCCGCAGGATCTGCATATGCTGCGTGCCTGGAAGGCTTCGCTGGAGAGCAGTGCCGCAGCCATGGCTTAATAAGCATCCATACTCAATCAACAAGGCGCCCTTCCATCAACTGGAGGGGCGCCTTATTTCTGCTCGGGGTTTACGTGCTTTAAGTGTAGTCTCTACAACTAAAATGATGCTCGAACGCTAGCAAATGGTTATAAATGTAGTCTGTACAACTAAATATCCCGATTTTTCCTAAAACAAGCGATAGCGTTGTTTTTAATTGTACGGAATGCAGTTATCCCGACAAATCAGGCTTTTCACCATCATTTAGGTGTACAAAATACAATTAGCGGATAAATGGTATAATAAAGTCATATGGGATATTCAAAGGAATGATTTAATTGAGAAGATCATTGAAACGAAAGCAGGCCGCCCTATCGTGTGTTAAGTCATCCCTTGCAATTGAAGGAATTCATCTTACTGTACAAGAAAATCAGGTGTTAATAGATAGAAGTAATGGACGTATGAAAAATTCTGAGTTTTTAGCTCGTCCATTAGAAATGGCTAAGAATGTATGAGCAAGAGGACTCTAGGTACTGTTACCCTGGTACGATGGATTTACTGATAGAAGAAGCAGATTAATTGGTATCATTAGTAGTACATAAAGATAGGCGCCCTTTCATCAATCGGAAGGGCGCCTTATTTCTGCTCGCGGGGTCTTGAACTTAAGCTTTCACTTTATAGGTTTTGATTGAAAGAAAATACAAAAAGCGTGTAGGATCGGAGGGGGATTTTGGAACTGTAGGAGCGGTAGCGTCCGCCTTTGTCTCCGGATTTCTACCGCAACAAGCGGTCTAAATCAGGAAATCTGGAGACAACAGCGGCCGGAAGTCCAAATATCCACCGTAGTGACGTCTGAGCTTTACGCTACGTTCTTACGATCAGCTCATATAACTGAAACTGAAGTTCATCCCCTATTTATTCGTAAGTCTTCTTACTCCGAAACTTCATCAGGAACTCATACACCACCGGTACAACGACCAGGGTCAGCAGCGTGGAGCTGACGAGACCGCCGATGACGGTTACGCCAAGCCCCTTGGAGATGATTCCGGCGCTGTTCTCCAGGCCTGTAACCAATGGTAGCAGGGCGCCTATAGTAGCGAGCGCAGTCATGAGAATCGGGCGAAGGCGGGTAGCCCCGGCCTCAAGCAGCGCCTTGCGTGTAGACATTCCCTCTTGTTCCTTATGGATTACCCGGTCAATCAAGACAATTGCATTGGTGACCACGATACCGATCAGCATCAGCGCACCCATCAGTGCGGAGACGTTCAAGGTCTCGCCGGCCAGGAGCAGGGCAACAAGAGCGCCGATGACTGTGAACGGCAGCGAGAACAGGATGGCGAACGGTGCCAGACCGCCGCCGAAGGTGACTACGAGCACGAAGTATACAATCGCAATAGCCGCGAGCATGGCGATGCCAAGCTGTCCGAAGGTCTCATTAATCTGCTCGGTGACTCCGCCGAAGGTGATGGTCACGCCGTCCGGGAGATCAAGAGCCTCTATTTTGTCCTGCACAGCCTTGGAGGCACTATTAATGTCACTGGAGATAATGTCGGCGGTTACCTCGACTTTCATTTTGCCGTCTTCACGGGTAATGGAATCCGGGGACTGGCCCTGTTCGATGCTTGCTACCTCGCCAATCGGTACAGTAATACCCAGTGGAGAAGTGAGCGTGGCGGCCTTCATTTCTTCAATGCTGCTGTAGGAATCCTTGTCCGTCTCAATGTAGACCTTGTAATTCTTGCCGTCCAGCTCTACCTCAGTCAGTACAGGCCGGGTTCCGGCAGGGCTCAGCTTCATCGCAAGCTGTCCGGCCGTTAGGCCCAGTGAGCTAAGCTTGGCCTGGTCAGCGACGATGGTGTATTGATCATAGGCTTCAGAGAGGCTGGTCTTCCCGTCTTTGAAGTTCTTGGTGTCTGCCTGAACGATCCCGGCAATGTCATCGGCTACCGGTTTGAGCTGCTCCAGCGTATCGCCGAAGATGTTAACAGTAAGGGTACTGCCGCCGAGTCCGCCTCCCGCCATGCCGGACAAATCGCCCCACACGCCATCCGGCACCTCTTGGCTCAAGCCTTCAATTAACTTCTCCTTCACGGTATCGAAATCAGGCGTGTTGCTGTCATACGTGACATAGAACAAGCCTGAATTGCCTGAGCCCATTCCGAACGGGCTGCTGCCGCCGATCGAATATTGCATTTTATCAAGATGCTCCTGCGCCAGAATGTACTTCTCCGCCTTCAGGCCCAGCGCCTTCACATCCTCCAGCGTCTGCCCGGCCTTCGGGGAGAAGGTAAGCGTAACATTCTTCTCTTCCTGGGAAGGCAGGAAGCTGACGCCGATCGGCTTAATCAGGAACAGACTGCCTGCCAGCAGCAGTACAGCAACACCCAAGGTGATCAGCTTATGCGAGAGACACCAGTCCAGGATTCGGACATACCCGCCCGCCAATGCGCCGGGCTTGTCTTCGTGACCCTTTTTCCCCTTCTTGAGTCCATTGCGGAACAGGGTATGGGCCAGTGCAGGCACCAGGGTAATGGCAACCACCAGTGAAGCCAGCAGCGCGAATACCATAGTGAGGGCAAACGGCAGGAACAGCTCACCGACCATCCCGCTGACAAAAGCGAGCGGCAGGAAGACGGCAATCGTCACAATGGTTGAGGACATAATCGGCACAAACATCTCACGGGTAGCCGCGCTGATCAGCTCTCTGCCGCGAAGCTTTTCGCCGGACAGCGTAAGCCGCCGGAAGATGTTCTCAATGACCACGATGGAGTCATCGACTACCCGCCCAATGGCCACGGTCATGGCGCCGAGTGTCATCATGTTCAGCGTAATATCCATTTGCCGCAGGCATAATACTGCAATCAGCAGTGATAATGGAATCGAGATAATAGAAATAATGGTAGAACGGATATTGCGCAGGAACAGCAGGATGATAAGCACGGCGAACAGGGCGCCGAAGGCAGCCTTGGATAGCATCGTGTTCACGGAATCCTCAATCGGCTTGCCTTGATCCAGCAGTACGGTGAGGTCCATCGACTTGTATTGTTTCTTCAGTTCTTCTGTCTTGTCCTTGACCCCGTTCACGACATCGACGGTGTTGGCATCATTGGCCTTCACAATCTGAATCCCGATCGATTCCTTGCCGTTGGTGCGGGAGATTGATTCCGATTTGCCGACCACCTCGATAGTGGCAAGCTCGCTCAGCTTCACCGTCGGCAGCCCAGTCATAGCGCCAGCGCCGTTATTGCCAGCCGCAGCATTGGTGCCGCCAGCAGCACTAGCACCACCTGAAGCTGCACCGCCTGCCTCCCCGGCTCCCGCACCGGCAGCTCCTGCTCCGGCAGCGCCAGGGGCGGAAGGAACCAGCGGAATGCTGACATTCTGCAAGTCCTCCACCGTAGTGATGTTGCCGTCAACCACAACAGCCTTCTGTGACTTGTCCATCTCGAACAATCCGAGCGGCACCCGCAGGGAGGAGGCCTGGATGATGCCTTTGATCGTATCCTCGGTCAGCCCGTATTGCTTCAGCTTCTCCTGATTGAACTTCAGGGAGACTTCTTTGACATATTGTCCGGCAATCTGCACAGAGGCGACGCCTTCGATATCCTCCAGCGCCGGGCGGATATCATTCTCGGCAACCCGGGTCAGCTCCTCCAGATCGCCGGAGCTCTCATCAGAGATGCTGAGGGAGATGACCGGCAGCGAGCTGAGGCTGAAGCGCGAGATTTGCGGCTTTTGCACCTCATCCGGCAGCTTCACCTCGTTCAAGGCTTCCCGCACTGCTGCTGTGGCATTGTCCAGGTTCGTGCCGTAGTCGAACTCAATGGTGACGCTGGAGGCGTTCTCCAGAGAGGTAGAGGTCAGCATTTTCACGCCGTCTACATTGCGGAGCTTCTGCTCCAGCGGCTTGCTGACGTCATTCACGACCCCTTCGGGTGCAGCTCCGGGATAAATAGTAGTAATGCTGAGATAAGGGATACTAATGTTAGGCAGGGTCTCCTGCTTCATAGTCAATCCGCTGTACAGACCGGCGAAGACAATAATGATCGTCAGCAGCCAGACGGCGAATTTGTTGCGGAGCGAGAAATTAATTAGGCTTTTCATCAGTAAAAAGAACCTCCAGTACATTTAATCTTGATATTACAGGCGTGCCGCATCTGCGCTTCGCTTAATGAAATCCGCAGGAAGTGTGCATATAAGGAGCGAATACTTTCTTCAATTGACTTAGCTCGCCGGATAGCCCAGGGTATCCCTCAAGATTGGCCAGCATCCCTTGAATGATCGCTTTACGGGGCTGGGAGGTTAGGATCTCGTTCTCCAGAATGCTAAGGGACTCCAGGCCGTCTTCGGCATGCTCGTGGTGTATTCCGTCCGCTTCACTGAGCAGGAGCTTCATCGCCTTAATCAGCTGAAGCGGGCTCTGGCGCGGTCCTTCTCCTTGACCCTCGGCCCATCCGGCGAGGACTGCGGAAGAGATCAGAGGGGCGGGCTTCCCTGCAAGCAGGCCGGAGACCATAATGTCCAGCCAGTCCACCAGCCGGTCAGCCAGCTCAGGGATGGAGACAACAATCTCCTGACCGAACAGCAGCTTGATGCTGGAGCTGATCATGCCGTGGCTGAGCACGCACAGCTCGCCTGCATAGGGCAGAATCTCTGGCCCGTACATGAGCTCCAGCTTCTGCTGGAACCAGCGCAGCAGGGCGGCGTTGTTCTGCTTCACCCAATCGGGAATCTCGGCAACACCCCGGCCGGCCACCTCCTGGAATTGGCGCTGCAGGAATTCGCGCAGCTCGTATACATGACTAAGCAGAATTTCGAGCTGGTTACGCAGCTTCTCCCGGGGCTCTCTGCCGGCAGCCTGCTCCTCCTGCTGCAGCGGATCATGAATCATCCGGAAGCAGTAGATGTATATACTGCGTTCCAGATCTTCTTTGGATTTGAAGATCAGATACAGACTTCCTTTGGAGATCCCGCATAATTCGGCAATCTCCTGCATGGAGGTGGAGGAGGAGCCTTTTACAGCGAACAGCTGCATGGCGGTCTTGATGATTTGTTCTTTTTTGGTCATGCTTTTAGCGGTCAAGGCGATATAAGCCCCCGTTCTGACTAGACAGTTCTATATTTGACTGATTGGTCAGTGAGATTATATTATATATCCTGCAGCAATACAAATTTGCAGGTTTCAGTAGGAAGAAACGGATTCTTCATGTAAGATATAAATGTGTCATTTTGGTGAGAATCGGCGGAATGAGAAGGTAGGGTACATATGAGAAGAGGACTGCAGGCTATGGTCATCATAGCGGCTATGCTGGCTTTCTATTATTTTGGATTTGGGATTTTCGGCAGTACAGCCGGAACCATTATCAGTATATTTTCGACATTGACTGTTATCTCTGTCGCGCTGGGGATCTTCATGGAGAACCGCAATCCCTCCACCACAGTGTCCTGGATTCTGCTGCTCGCGCTGATCCCGGTGCTGGGGCTGGTGTTCTATTTCCTGTTCGGGCAGAATGTATTCAAGCGGCGCAAGTATGACAAGAAGGCCCAGCGCGACCTCATGGCCTATGAACGGATTGAGAACGATGCGTTGCGGATGCACCAGGACTGGTCGGTGTTCAGCCCCTCGCAGCAGAAGCTGCTGGGCCTGTCCCAGCGGCTCGGTCGCACGCCGATCTCCTTCAATTCAGAGTCGCGCATTCTGACCAACGGGGAAGAGACCTTCGGGACACTGCTGCTGGAGCTGCGGCAGGCGCAGCATCATATCCATATGGAATATTATATTTTCCGGGCGGATCATATCGGCACGCGCATTCAGCAGATTCTGATTGAGAAAGCCCGCGCGGGCGTTGCAGTCCGGTTCATGTATGATGCGGTCGGGAGCATGCAGCTCTCCAGAGCCTTCCTTAAGGAGCTTAGTGATGCGGGGGTGCAGGTGGCTGCTTACGGCAACTCTACCTCCTTTTTCTCCAGCAGGGTGAATTACCGCAATCACCGCAAAATCGTGGTCATCGACGGCGATGTCGGCTTCATGGGCGGGCTGAATGTCGGGGATGAGTACCTGAGCCGCAGCAAGACCTACGGGTTCTGGCGGGATACACATATGCTGCTGAGGGGCGAAGCGGTGCGCACGATGCAGATTATCTTCCTGCAGGACTGGATGCACACCACCGGCGAGAAGATCCTGGAGCAGGATTACCTCTCCCCGCAGCTTCGCTTCACTACCGGAGACGGGGCGGTGCAGATTATTGCCAGCGGCCCGGATAATGAGCGGCGTGCGCTCAAGAATATTTTCTTCTCCATGATTACTACTGCGGAAAAATCCGTCTGGATCGCCAGTCCCTACTTCATCCCCGATGAGGATATACTGACTGCGCTGCGTGTGGCGGCGATGTCGGGGCTGGATGTCCGCCTGCTGTTCCCGGCCAAGCCGGATAAATGGATTCCGTTCCTGGCCTCCCATTCCTACTTCCCGGCGCTGCTGGAGTCCGGCGTGAAGATCTATGAATATGAGAAGGGCTTCATCCACTCCAAGCTGCTGATTGCAGACGGGGAGATTGCTACGATTGGAACAGCGAACATGGATATGCGCAGCTTCCATCTTAATTTTGAGGTGAACGCGCTGCTGCTGCAGACCGAGAGCGTCTCGCGCATTGTCGCAGACTTCGAGCGTGACCTGCAGTCCACGCGGCAGATTGTCCATGAGACCTTCATGGAGAAAAGACTGCTGGAGCGGCTGCTGGAATCCGCAGCCCGGCTGATGTCTCCGCTGCTGTAAGCGGACAAGCAAAATGAAAAACGGTACCGTCCTTTTGTGGCGCGGTACCGTTTTTTTGTTTTTAGGAAATTATGATTTTCTTCTGTTTTGGATAAGTGGCGCGCAGGTATTTTATTCACCCGTCTAGGGTGAATTTGTTCTTTTTCCATTCAGAAGGTAGTGAATCCAAGCCGGGTCTGTATCCGGTAGAGGATGTATTTCAACCAGGTGACGTCACTCTGATATTCCGTGAGCGGCAGGCTGTATTGAGCGCCCTCGTTGTTCCATAGCCGGTTGAAGTAGCCCTCCACCTCCGCATACAGCGGCTGTTCCCGCGGAACGGATACATAGAGGTCATTCTCCAGGTTATAGTCGTCCAGATTCCGGGCTGTGAAGTTCGTTGATCCGCCCAGCAGGGTAGAGTCGCCTGACGCCTTGGCAATGAACATCAGCTTGCTGTGATACTGCTCCTCGCCTGTATTGTACCAGCGGATCAGGATATTTCCTTGAGAGCGGCGGTCCAGGTCCATGGCAACGGGACGGTTCGGGATGCCGATTTTGTCCCGTCCAAAAGCATTCTGGTTAGGATCAAGCAGCAGTCTCACCTGGGCGCCGCGTGCATCTGCGGCAAGCAGGGCATCGATAATTCCGTCGTCCGCCAGATAGAACATACCCATCCAGATGACATCCCCGGGTCCTGCCGCAGCGATCTCATCCAGGGCATATTTGTATACCTTGCCTTCGGTCAGATAGCGGACTTCAAGCGAAGGTCCCCCGGATGCGGCGGCGGGCGGTTTGAATTCAGGGGGCTTGCTCAGCAAGGGACCGGCTCCCGAGAGATTAGCCGCCGCCTGCTCACTCCGCAGAATATCCTCCTGGATTGGACCCTGCACCTCCAGGGCAATGTTGGAATGATAAGCACTGGCATCATGCACATTGCCGGAGGAGATCAGGGCGGTGTTCTCGCTCAGCACAACCTTGCGGTGGTTCGCTTTGACATTGAGCAGCTTCAGGTAGGAACGTGCGGTAATGTCCGGTCCTCCGCTGGCCATCAGATTCGGAATCCAGCCGGTGCCGGATTGTCCGAACCACTGGATGAAGGTGCGCCAGACCGCAGAATAGGCAGGAGTCGAGTCCCGCAGACCGTCTACATCCGTCATGATGATCTTAATACCGGCGGCTCTCATCTCTTCCAGGAGGGCATTAGGCGCAGAGCCGTAGTTCGTATTCACCTCATCGGTGATGAAGATGATCTCCATGGCGGCATAGGCGGCTTTCTGGGCAAGCAGCTTATCGGTAAGCTGTCTGCTGACAGCGGGGAACTGCTGGTCTGTATGGGTATAGTTATTGAACAGGAACAGATCGATCACGAGGAACTGTCTGGACTCTTCAATAATCTGCAGGATTCTGGGCAGAATCTGTTCTTCCCTTGCCTGCTTTCCGCTGCTATCCTGATAGGTCAGATCATGCCAGAAGGCGACCGTACTCACCTTATAAGCAGGGCTCTCCGCAGAAAGTCCGGGCGGCAGCGGCTTATGGATGTGATAGATCATCACCCCGGCCAGCCAGAGGGGAAGAAGGATCAGGGCCAGCAGGAGTCTGGAGCGGCGGCGCAGGAAGAACTGCGTCTGACGCTTGTGGCGGGATGCCGTAATGGCACCTGAAGCCAGCGTGATCTGTAACTTTTCGGGTGTGACGGGATGGCGGCCTTGATTCATAGTTATCCTCCTGGGTCTGCTGCGGGGCTAGAGCGGCTATAGGGTAGCCCGGCATTGTAAATACCTATAACGCCCGCTAAGGAGAAGTGAAGCAGCTGACGGCAAAATCCCTGAAAAATCTAGTGTTGCACAAAGCGCTCCTGTTCATCCGCGCCGTACCTGCAAGCTGCATCATACAAGTTCTGGTGACATAACACAGATGCAATTGTATAATGAGTGTAAATAATTTGTATAAGGTTTGAATCTTCAAATGTATTCAGTGTAAACAGGAAGGCAGTGAGATCCATCGTGTATTCCATCAAACAGGTCGTCGAAATGCTCGATATTCCCTCTGTCACTCTGCGGGCGTGGGAGAACCGGTATGCGGCTGTCGTCCCGGAACGTACCGAGTCCGGCTATAGACTGTACAACCAAGAGAATATTGAGGACCTTCGCTGGTTGAAGGAACAGACCGATAAACCGGGCATCAGTATCTCACATGCTGTGCGGATGCTGAAGCAGCATAAGCAGAAGGACCTGGATGAACGGCTGTCCGTTGCGGGCGGTGACCCCAAGGATGCCTTGGACAAAATGAGGCAGCAGATCTATGCAGCGCTGCTCG
Organism: Paenibacillus sp. FSL H3-0333; assembly: GCF_038002805.1. NCBI lineage: Bacteria > Bacillati > Bacillota > Bacilli > Caryophanales > Paenibacillaceae > Paenibacillus > Paenibacillus sp. FSL H3-0333. The sequence continues at coordinate 1,110,268 of NZ_JBBODG010000001.1, forward strand.
ACATCCAGGGTGAGCGGGCCGATGCCCTGATCGATTTCGGGTTCTCCCTGTACGGCTATGAGGCGATGGTCCATCAGGTGTTGGTGCCTGTTCTTGTGAAGGTTGGTGATGCCTGGGAGCAAGGGACGGCAACCGTGGCCCAGGAGCATTATATGACACATAGGATCTCGAACCGGCTGTCCCAGTTCTTTCACGTGTTCCCGGTGTATGCCCATCTGCACAAGGTGCTTGCCTTCTGCCCGGCAGGAGAGCATCACCAGGTCGGCCTGCTGCTGTTCTCGCTGTTCCTGCGCAGGAACGGGGTTGAAGTCATCTATCTGGGGGCTAATACCCCCGAAGACGGTGTGATGGAGCTGCTGGAGAAGCAAGAGCGGATCGGAGCTGTCTGCCTATCCGTTACGAATGGTACGCTAGTCCCTTATACGGAGGAGCTGCTTGAACGGCTAGGCAGCTTGTACCCGGAGATGCAGCTCATTGCGGGCGGTAGAGCTTATGAGGCAATCAGCCTCCAGGATACCAACGCCACCTATGTGATGGCGGAGCCGCCGGAGAAATGGCAAGCCTGGTTCGATCAGGAATATGCCGGAATCCGGCATAGGGCTTAGCAAATATAGCGGATTTTAATTGAAGTAGATTCCATAGGAACCGGTCAGAACCCTTGTACAGGGCTGTCCGGTTCTTTTGCTATGGACAAGTCTAGCAACCAAATTGCTGGAAGTCCGGCGGATGATATTTACATGGCCCGGCAAAGTATGTATGATATTTGTATCACTATTGTATAGTTTTTGTATAACGTTTGAACGAAGGAGGACGTCGCTTGATCCGAACCACAGATACCGCAAAAGTCGCAGTAATCGGCGCAGGACCGGGCGGGCTGGCCGCCGCCATGCTGCTTGCCGCCGAAGGATATGAAGTAGATCTCTATGAACAACAGGCAGAAGTTGGCGGAAGATCAGGCGAGCTGAAGCTGGGAGACTACCGTTTTGACCGGGGAGCCACCTTCTTGATGATGCCGCATTTGCTGGAGGAGCTGTTCACTCTGGCAGGGCGTTCGGTGCATGACTATGTCTCGCTTACACCGCTTGATCCGCTGTATTCACTGCATTTTGGAGATACCGTATTTACGCCTTCCACGAACCAGGATCAGACGGCCGAGGAGATTGAGCGGCTGTTCCCGGGCAATGGCAACGGCTACCGCCGGTTCATGGCCGAAGAAGCCGACAAGCTGGAGCGGGTGATCCCGTTGCTGCAGCGTCCGTTCCAATCGTTAGGGGATTATTTTAAAAGAGATGTGCTGCACGCGCTGCCTAAGCTGAACGCTACAGACACCGTATACAACCGGCTGTCCCGTTATTTCGATGATGAGCGGCTGCGGTTCTCGTTCACGTTCCAGGCCAAGTATCTGGGAATGTCGCCTTGGGAGTGTCCGGGCACCTTCACGATTCTGTCGTACATGGAGCACCGTTACGGCCTCTATCATCCGACTGGCGGCATTAACCGTGTGCTTCAGGCTATGGCTGAGGTCATCCAGGAGCATGGCGGGCGGGTCCATACCACAAGCGGGGTGAAACGCATTATCGTCAAGGACGGGCAGGCCGCAGGCTTGCTGCTGGAGAACGGGGAGAAGGTGGATGCGGATTATATTGTGATTGGTGCAGATTTTGGATCTGCAATGACCCAGCTGTTCGAGCCCGGGCTTCTGAAGAAATACACCCCTGCCAAGATTGCCCGTAAAAGATATTCCTGCTCCACCGCCATGCTCTACCTCGGTGTGGATGGAGAGGTGGACCTCAGTCATCATTCGGTTCATTTCGCGGACGATTACCGGCGTAATGTCAAAGAGATCACGGAGCTGGGCGTTCTGTCGGAGGATGCTTCTATCTATATTCATAATCCGTCAGTCATCGATAAGACACTGGCGCCTCCCGGTAAGTCCTCGCTCTATGTGCTGATGCCGGTGCCTAATCTGAGTGCCGATATCAACTGGGAGCAAGAGCGTGCTGTGGTGGAGGACTGGATGATGGAGCGGCTGCAGCAGATCCCGCAGCTTGCCGGAATCGCCGGACGCGTGGAAGAGAGCCTGTTCTTCTCTCCGCTGGACTGGCAGAACCAGCAGAATGTATATAACGGGGCCACCTTCAATCTGGCCCATAATCTCGGGCAGATGATGCATCTGCGGCCGCATAATACCTTCGAGGAGGTACGCGGCATCTGGCTGGTCGGCGGGGGAACCCATCCGGGCAGCGGCCTGCCGACGATCTTCGAGTCGGCCAAGATTAGCGCACGGCTGCTGCGGGAGCATGACCAGGCTGTGCGGGGGCGGTTCACCGTACAGGCGGGTGCGCCCGGCGCAGGTGCGGGGGTTCCGTTATGAGCCGCATTGCCATCGTAGGCAGCGGAATCGGCGGGCTGACGGCAGCGCTGCTGCTTACCCGTCAGGGACATGAGGTGGTGATCTATGAACGGGCACCCCAAGCGGGCGGGCGTGTGGCCTTTGAAGAGCAGGACGGCTACCGGATTGACCGCGGCCCTACCATCGTGCTGCTGCCGGAGATGCTTCTCGGTATTCTGGAGGAAGGCGGCCTTCCGCGATCCAGCCTGGAGCTGCTGCGCTGTGATCCGCTCTACCGGGTTCACTTCAGAAGCGGGCGGGTGCTGACCAAATTCGCAGATGCGTCGGCGCAGGCAGAGGAGATTGACCGGCTCTATCCCGGAGAGGGCAAGGGCTTCACCCGGTTCATGAAGGACATGGCAGTGCTGTATCCGCAGGGGCGGACGTCGTTCCTGGAGCGGGGGTATGCCAGCGGGCGGGAATTCTTTAGTCCGGCTAACCTGTCGTTGATGGTTCGCCTGCGCGCTTACCGGAATCTGCGCTCTGCGATCGGCCAGTATTTTCGCAATGAGGAGCTTAAGGATGCGTTCTCCCTGCAGAGCCTCTATATTGGAGGAGCGCCCTTCCGCACACCTGGTATCTACACCATGCTTCCTTACGCCGAGCATGCCTTTGGCATCTGGATGCTGAAGGGCGGATACGGGACGCTGCCGCAGATCATGGCCCGGGAGCTGGAAGACCGCGGGGTACAGATTCATACGGGCGCTGAGGTGGAATCTTTGCTTGTTGAAGGAAGCCGCTGCTGCGGAGTTGTTGTTCAGGGGCAGTCGATTCCTTATGATGCCGTTCTGTACAATGGAGATTTCCCGAATGTAGAGCAATTGCTGCCGCCTGGTGTGTTCAAGCAGGAACAGGCACCGGTTGTGACGGCGAATAAGGGCAGATCCGTATCGGCCAAGGCCATAAAACGCGGAAGCTGGAAGCCCTCCTCGGGCTGTCTGCTGATCTATGCGGCCACAGACAAGCGCTGGCCGGAGTCGCTGGTGCACCAGTTCTTCCTGCCGGATAGTCTGAATAGCAGCCTGCATGAGCTGTTTGACCTGGGACAAATTCCCCAGGATTCATCTTATTATGTATTTAATCCGGTAGCGCTGGACGACAGTGCAGCTCCTTCCGGACAGAGCGTGCTTTATTTTCTTGTTCCTGTCCCGGCGGCGCCGGATAAGAACTGGGAGGAAATAGCCGGAGCATTAGCCGATAAAGTCATGACGGATGCCGAGAAGCGGGGCTTCCCCGGGCTTGCCGCGAGTGTGATCTGGCGCAGGCTTAGAACGCCTGCCGATGCGGAGCAGGAAGGAATGTATGGCGGGGGCAGCTTCGGTATTGCACCGCTGCTGAGCCAGTCGGGGGTATTCCGGCCCCAGCCGAAGCCTTATCCGCTCAAGGGGTTGTATGCCGCAGGTGCTTCCGTCCATCCGGGCGGCGGTGTGCCGATCGTCATGCAGGGAGCGAAGCTTGCCGTTCAGGAAATGATAAAGGAGATGAGCGTACATGGATGAAAGGATACTGCAGCAATGTGAGGAACTGATGAAGAAAGGATCCACTTCGTTCCATAAGGCGTTTGATGTTCTGCCAAGTCCCAGGCGTGAGGCGGTGCATGTTATTTATGCCTTTTGCCGGATTATAGACGATAGTGTGGATGAGCCGGAAGGCGCGCCATACAGCATTCATGAGCTGCGGGAGCATTTCATGAATCTGGAGCAGGCGGACGGGCATTTCATCTGGCCGGCGCTGCGCTGGCTGTTCAGCAGCTTCCCGCAGCTTCAGCGTGAGCCGTTTCTTTTGCAAATGGAGGGACAGCTTAGAGATCTTACCTTCACAGCCTATGACACGATGGAGCAGCTTAAGGATTACTGTTATCTTGTAGCGGGAACGGTAGGGGAGATGCTGCTGCCTGTTCTGCGGGATGATCAGAGTGAAGCGGCACGGACATCGGGGATTGCGCTGGGGATAGGAATGCAGCTGGTCAATATCATCCGCGATGTGGGTGAGGATCTCAGAAGAGGACGCAGATATGTGCCGCTTGAGGTGATGGTGGGACATGGCTACAGTCAGCAGGAATTGGAGGACGGAGAGGTCAATTACCGTTTTACTGCCGTTATCCAGGAGCTGCGGAGAGAAGCGTTGGACTGGTTCCGGCGAGGGCTGGAGCATGTGCACACGTATCCTTTGGAGAGCGGTCTGGCCATTGAACTTGCCGCATCCTTCTATGCTGCTATTCTGGATGCTGTGGAGGCAGACGGGTATGATGTTTTCCGCAAAAGATCCTATGTCAGCGATGAAGCCAAGCTTCAGCTGTTCCAGCGTACGGTCGTGCGTTATGCCGGTGTAAGAACTGCGGTGGTCTAACGATGGTCCGAACCCTTTTTTGGATATGGTATACCATCGGTGCACTGCTGCTGATCGTGTTCGGAATTCCGGACAGCCTGAAATTCTCTAACGGATTATTTCTCGTATTCTATGGTGTCTACGGGCTGGACTTATTAATCAAGGGGCAATTCAAACCCTTCATGTCTGACTGGTCAGTCAATTCTTCAGGAGGCCGGATGACTAAGCGATTCTGGTATGCTGCGGCTCTTATCTGGTTAGGCGGAATGGCCGTCGAATGGGTAGGCGTGCATTCCGGCCGGTTGTTTGGGGATTATAATTATTCTACTATTCTCGGGCCTTTATTATTTGGTGTGCCGGTTACCCTGGGCTTCGCCTGGATTGCTGTTGTGTGTAATGCCGTGCTGATCAGCCATGATTTCGGACAGCGCGGCCTCCGGCTTCTGCTGCTGCGGGCCGTGCAGGTAGGCTTCTGGACGGTCCTGATGGATCTGGTGCTCGATCCAGTTGCCCATGCGAGGAACTTCTGGCATTGGGAGGGTGGCGGGGGCTTCTACCAAGTGCCCTGGAGCAATTTCGGCGGCTGGCTGATTGCAGGCGCTGCCTTGTCTATGCTGCTCCCGGCTGTGCCGTTCACCCGCCTGGCTGCCCGCCGGGGCACCCGCCTGTATCAGGCGATCCTGATCCTGTTCGGCCTGATCAGCCTGACAGAGGGATTGCCTGCCTGCGCGGTGATCGCCGGAGCAGGCGCCGCTTTGGCCGAAGGGAGTCTACGCTATGCTGGAAGCCGTTCCATCGGGAAGGTTTGACTGGTTATTCTACCGTTATAATTCCTTGTATCTGCTGCGCAGACATTTCCACTTCATTGGAATCAGCGGAGAGCTTCAGCCCGCTGCCGCTGCCGGGCGGGGGATTCTCTACCTCATGAATCACAGCTCGTGGTGGGACGGCCTGCTGGCCTATCACGCCGCAGGGAAGCTGCCGGGGAAGCGTCATTATTTCATGATGGAAGAGGAGCAGCTCCGGAAGTATGCCTTCTTCAGAAAGCTTGGCGCGTATTCCATTAACCCTGGAAGTCCAGGGGATGCGCGGGCTTCGCTGCGGTATACAGCCGGACTGCTGCAGGCGGGAGAGAGTGTCTGGATGTATCCTGAAGGGGAAATCCGGCCGCTGGAGCACCGGCCGCTGAGCCTGAAGGAAGGGGCGGCCCTGGCGCTGCGGCTCAGTCCGGGGGCGGCCGTAGTCCCAGTGACGCTATACCACGGCCTGTTCCGGCATACGAAGCCGGAGGCTACGCTGCTGGCCGGTGCGCCGCTGCTGCTCCCTTGGGCGGATATGGACCGCTCAAGGGTAGCTCGTACGCTGGAGACTGTTCTTGGCGGACAACTGGAGTCCCACCGCAGCAGAGTGCTTAACCATCAAGGCTATATGCCGGATGAATTCAGGCCGCTGCTCCGCCGGGGGAGATCTACCAATGAATGGCTTGACCTGCTGCGGCCGGGCGGTGGGAGAGGATGAACGTATTCTTTCAGGCTGTAACCGGTATTGTGCTGCTCCAGCTATTGTTCGCAATATGGAATGCAGCGCAGCTCCCCAAGCTGGGGGCAGCGGTCGGTACAAGAGCGGCGAAGGCGCTGCCAGCAAAAGCAACGGCATCCTCACGGGCCTTGAGCTTATCGGTACTGATCCCCGCCCGGGATGAAGCGGATAATATTGGGGACTGCCTCTCCTCTGTAATGGCCTCAAACACCGGCGGAATCGGGGTGGAGATTATTGTACTGGATGATTCATCAACTGACGGAACGGGGGCTATTGCCGCTGCAGCGGGCAGCGGAGTACGCGTTCTGAAGGGAAGAGAGCTGCCGGAGGGCTGGCTGGGCAAGTCCCATGCCTGCGCTCAGCTTGCAGAAGCGGCAAGCGGAGACTGGCTGCTGTTCATGGACGCAGATGTCCGTCTTCAGCACGGGGCGCTTCAGGCGGCGCTTTCTGCTGCTGAAGCAGCGGACGGCGGCATGATTACCGGCTTCCCCCGGCAGATGACCGGAACCTGGCTGGAGCGGCTGGTTGTTCCCCTGATGGTCTTCACCATCATCTGCCACCTGCCCATTCCGCTGGTCCGCGGCTCCAGAGATCCGCGGTTTGTTGCGGCGCATGGGGGCTTCATCCTGATTCACCGGGACAGTTACGACAGCTGCGGCGGGCATGAAGCCATCCGCAGCGAGCTGGTGGATGACATGGCGCTGGCCCGCGCCGTGAAGCGGTCGGGCGGAACGGTGGCGCTCATGGATGTTACGGAGCAGGCGTTCATGCGGATGTATCACAATGCCCGGCAAGTATGGAATGGCTACCGGAAGAATATCTATGCCGGTATCGGCCGCAGCCCGCTGCTGCTGCTGGGTGTGCTTATTGCATATCTGTCGCTGTATGCGGTGCCCGCCGCCGCCGTTCTGTACTATGCCCTAAGCGGACAGCCCGGTGCGGCCCTCTGGCCCGCTGCTGCGCTGTTTGCCGGTCTGGCCGTGAAACGGACCAGCGATGCTGCCGGTCGGCAGCCGTTCTGGTTCTGTCTCCTACTTCCGGCGAGTATACTCTGCCTGTCGCTGATTGCTGTGGCGTCCTGGCGCGGAAGCCGCACGCGCGCAGGCTATGAATGGAAAGGAAGGCGTTATGGATGAAACCGAAGGCAGTAATCATAGGCGCCGGATTCGGGGGGCTGTCCTGTGCGGTCACTCTTGCCGCTGAAGGCTGGGAAGTCACCGTGCTGGAACGCCAGCAGCATCCGGGCGGTAAGCTGCAGCGTGTTCAGGCGGGGGGCTACACCTTCGACCGCGGCCCCAGTACAATTACGATGCCCCATGTCTTTCGCTCGCTCTATGAGCTTGCGGGAGCCCGCATGGAGGATTATGTCCAGCTCTATGAGCTGGAGCCGCGCACCCGCAATGTCTTCGCAGACGGCAAGGTTGTCGATTTCTCAAGGGATACCGGGCGAATGCGGGAGCAGATGGCTTCCTACAGCCCGGCGGATGCTGCGCGGTTCCCGGAGTTTCTGGAGGAAGCCTCGCGGCTGTATCAGCTCAGCGAGAAGCAGTTCCTGAACAGGCTGCTGCTATCCTGGAGGGATAAGCTCTCGCCTTCCCTTGTGCGGGATCTGGTGCGCGTAAGGCCTTTTCTCAGCCTGCATAGCTTGCTGCTCCGCTACTTCAGCCACCCGAATACGCTGGCTATGCTGGGCCGCTATGCCACCTATGTGGGATCATCGCCGTATCGCTCCCCCTCCATCTTCGCCATGCTTGGTCATCTGGAGATTCAGGAAGGCGTATACGGGGTGAAGGGCGGCACCTATAAATTAATCAGCGGTCTGTCTGCACTCGCCCGGAATTTGGGCGTACGGCTGATTACAGGCACGGAGGTGACGGGAATTTCCGTAGTCTCCGGTGCGGTGGAAGGTGTGGATACGGAGCAGGGCTTCTACCCGGCCAAGACCGTGATTGCCGGTGGCGATGTCCTGAGCATCAACAAGATGCTGCTTCCTGAAGCGGTACGACCGGGAATGACGGACCGTAAGATTGAAGCGTACGAGCCCTCCCTGTCCGGGCTGGTAACGCTTGCGGGCGTGCCGCGTACGTATGATGTGCTGCTGCATCATACGGTATTTTTCCCGGAGAACTATAAGCAGGAATTTAAGGATATCTTCGGGCATAAGCGTCCGCCGCAGCAGCCGGCAGTGTATGTATGCCATTCCGGTTATTCTGAGCCTGAGATGGCGCCTGCGGGCGGCAGCAACCTGTTCATTCTGGCTAATGCACCTTATCTGAGCCCGGCCTGTGACTGGAGTGAGGAGAAGGAGGAGTACGGGGAACGTGTAATATCCGTGCTGGAGAGCCATGGAGTGAGCGGGCTGTCGTCCGCAGATGTGCTGGAGCGCTACACCCCGCAGGATATCGCCCGCGATACGCTGGCGCATCAGGGAGCCATTTACGGGATATCCTCCAATACGGTGAAGCAGACCTTCTCCCGCCCTGGCAACCGTTCCAGCGATGTTAAGGGACTGTGGTATGTGGGCGGAACCACGCATCCAGGCGGGGGAACCCCTGTGGTGTCCTTGTCGGGCAGGCTGGTGGGCGAATATATTGCAAGCCATGTATGAGGAGTGAACCCCCCGCCAGCGTTCAATGGCCGAGCAGGGTTGTGCTATAGTTGTGCTATAATGGAAGGTAATTGTGGAGCGGGATATATTGCAAGTAGAGACGGTTTCGCCGCCTTTTAGGGGCGGCACCAGTCTTTGAATAACTCGTAGAGTGTCTTTGTTGCTGAATGTATGTGGAAAACAGCATACATTGTGCTCGCACGCAGGCGTATGTCCAAATGTATGTGAAAAACAGCATACATAGTGCTCACACGCAGGCACATGGCCCGAATGTATGTGGAAAACAGCATACATTGTACTCGCAGGCAGGCGTATGGCCGAATGTAAGTTGAAAACAGCATACATAGTGCTCGCACGCAGGCACATGCCTAAATGTATGTGGAAAACAGCATACATAGTGCTCACACACAGGCACATGGCCGAATGTATATGGAAAACAGCATACATTGTACTCGCAGGCAGGTGTATGGCCGAATGTAAGTTGAAAACAGCATACATAGTGCTCGCACGTAGGCGCATGGGCCAACTGTATGTGGAAAACAGTATACATTCTCCGTAGGATGATTTTGTTCTTTTTTTGAGAAAAGTGAAGCAGAAACGGAGGAAGACAGCATGAATGATATGCCGCGAAACGGTGTGCCGCAGAGCGCTGTGAAGCCCTCAGGAACAGGGCCCCAGCCAGGTCAGGAGGCAGCAGGCTCAGGCCATGCCGGACATAAATCTCTGCTGCCCGACTCCAGAACCGGAGAACGGAAGATTGAGCATGTACGGCTCTGCTTGAATGAAGATGTGGCCGGCAATGGAATTACAACCGGGTTCGAGCAGTACCGGTTCCGCCATAACGCGCTGCCGGAGCTGGATTACGATACCATCTCACTGGGTACTGAGTTCTTAGGCCGTACGCTGCGTACCCCGCTGCTGATCAGCTCCATGACCGGGGGAAGCGCGGCTACAGGGAAGATCAATGAGCGGCTGGCCGAAGCGGCGGAGCGCCGGGGTTGGGCGCTTGGCGTCGGCTCGGTGCGCGCGGCTGTAGAACGCGCGGAGCTGGCGGCTACCTTCCATGTGCGGGCCAATGCACCCACAATTCCGGTCATTGCCAATGTCGGAGCCGTGCAGCTCGCCTACGGCTTCGGGGTAGAAGAATGCCGCCGGGCGGTTGAGATTGCCGGAGCGGACTGGCTGGTTCTCCATCTGAACGGGCTGCAGGAGGTATTCCAGCCCGAGGGTGACACCGGCTTCGGTTCCCTGCTGCAGCGGATAGAAGCATTATGCCGGAGCCTTGAGATTCCAGTGGGGATCAAGGAGGTAGGCTGGGGGATTGACGGCGATACGGCCGCCCGGCTGTATCAGGCTGGCGCTGCCTTCATCGATGTTGCCGGAGCTGGCGGCACTTCCTGGAGCCAAGTAGAGAAGTTCCGCAGCATCGACCCGGTTCGGCGTGCGGCAGCGGAGGCCTTCGCCGACTGGGGCATTCCCACGGCGGAGTGCATTGCCGAGGTCCGCGCGGTCTCCCCGCGCGGGGCATTGATCGGCAGCGGCGGGCTGAAGCACGGCGTCGATGCTGCCAAGGCGCTGGCCCTTGGCGCCGATCTGGCGGGCTTCGGACGGGGGCTGCTGGGTCCGGCCGTCAGCTCCGAGGAGGTGCTGGATCAGGCGCTGGCCCAGGTAGAGCTGGAGCTGCGGACGGTGATGTTCGGCATCGGTGCGCCGGATCTTGCCGCACTGCGTGGAACGCCGCGTCTGGTCCGGCGCTGAGCCAGGCTTACTTTTATAATCAGAACCGAAGGAAGGTATCCAAATGACGATTACATTGGTCCCGATGGACGAATCTGCGTTTCAGTCGTTCTTGAAGCAATCTACCCGCGACTACGCAGAAGAGAAAGTACAAGCCGGAGCCTGGGATGCAGATACAGCGTTAGCGCAGGCCCAGGAATCGATGAATCGCTACCTGCCGCAAGGCCTCAATACGGCGGGAGCTTATTTCTATTCGGTAGTAGAGGACGCTTCGGGGACTCAAGCCGGTTATCTCTGGTTCAACGTGAGCGAGAACCGCGGGGTGCGGGAGGCGTTCATTTATGACATTTATATCTTTGAGCCGTTCCAGGGCCGGGGCTATGGCAAGCAGACACTACTCTTGTTGGATGAAGAAGCCCGGAAGCTGAAGGCGGCCAAGATCGGCCTGCATGTCTTTGGGCACAACGAACGCGCCTTCGGGCTATACAAGAAAATGGGCTTCCAGGTTACAGACATCACGATGTCCAAGACGCTGTAGGCTGCAGGCGGAAAGTAGCACCAGGCAGGCATAAGGTTCTGCACAGCACCAGCCGAAGTAACTGGACTCCTCAAGGAGTCTTTTTGCATAAGGGGCAGTGTTCGAGAGTAAGTGCGGCGATGTGTGAGCCAAGGATTCACGGAAAAACGAACAAAATGGGACTGGCGCAACGTGTAGTCGAAATGTAGTCGAAAAACCGATTACAATTGGAGAGGAAGCGCCGTGTAGGCTGGATGTAGTCGAAAAACCGACCACAATTGGAGCGGACGCGCCCCGTAGGCTGGATGTAGTCGAAAAACCGATTACAATTGGAGTAGAAGCGCCGTGTAGGCTGGATGTAGTCGAAAAACCGACCACAATTGGAGTAGAAGCGCCGTGTAGGCCAAATGTAATTGAAAAACTGACCACAACGGGCAGCGCCAAGTAAATATTTTTTACACGGTAAGATGAGTTTGGCCGCCCGCCCTTGACTTCTGCTGTTGCTGGAGAATTTGTTCTAATATATAATGGTTTGAGATCAGTTCGGGATTTCATGCGGTGATCAAACCAACCGAAAATAGGAGTTGTCATATAAATGGCTTTGAAAGCAGGTATCGTTGGACTTCCCAACGTAGGCAAATCGACATTATTCAATGCAATTACACAAGCGGGCGCAGAATCCGCCAACTATCCGTTCTGCACCATCGACCCGAACGTCGGGGTTGTAGAAGTGCCGGACGAACGTCTGGATAAGCTGGTGGAGCTGGTACAGCCGAACAAGACGGTTCCGACCGCTTTTGAATTCGTCGATATTGCCGGACTGGTGCGCGGTGCGAGCAAGGGCGAAGGCCTGGGCAACAAGTTCCTGGCCCATATCCGTGAGGTGGATGCCATTGTTCATGTGGTGCGCTGCTTCGTCGATGAGAACGTGACCCATGTAGACGGCAAGGTGAATCCGATCAGCGACATCCAGACGATTAACCTGGAGCTGATTCTGGCTGACCTGGAGAGCGTGGAGAAGCGGATCGAGCGTTCCCGCAAAAACATCAAGGGCGGCGACAAGAAATACGCCCAGGAAGTAGAAGTACTGGAGCGCGTGAAGGAAGCCCTGTATCAGGACCAGCCTGCACGCAGTCTGGAGTTGTCTGACGATGAGCGCCAGATCGTGCGTGATCTTCACCTGCTCACCCTGAAGCCGGTGCTGTATGCGGCGAATGTGGGCGAGGATGAAGTGGCTACTGCCGAGGAGAATCCTTATGTGCAGCAGGTCCGTGAATTCGCAGCAGCCGAGAATGCTGAAGTCGTACCGATTAGTGCCAAAGTGGAAGCGGAGATTGCGGAGCTGGAAGGCGAAGACAAGGCGATGTTCCTGGAGGAGCTGGGTCTGCAGGAATCCGGGCTTAACCGTCTGATCAAAGCGGCTTACAAGCTGCTGGGTCTGTACACTTATTTCACTGCGGGTGTTCAAGAGGTTCGTGCCTGGACTATCCGCAAGGGCACTAAGGCCCCTGGAGCAGCGGGCGTGATTCACACTGATTTCGAGCGCGGTTTTATCCGGGCGGAGGTTGTAGCTTATACCGATCTGGTGGCGGCAGGTTCAATGAACGGTGCCAAGGAACGCGGGCAGCTGCGTCTGGAAGGTAAGGAATATCTGGTGCAGGACGGCGACGTTATGCATTTCCGGTTCAACGTATAGAGACTTTTCGCTTGTTATAGAGAGGCCATTCAGGAGTAGAGGTTTGCTTGCTGGATGGTTTCTTTGCGTCATTCGGACTCGGTGCCGATGTATAAGCTGGCCGGAGGCTCAACATCATAAGATCATACAGAATCTTAATTTAAAAAAATCCCCGGCCCGCCGCATGTACTGTAGCCAATTGAGGCTTGTGGTGGTATAATATAAAGTCGTATATCTACTTCAGTTGTAGCAACAATTTAAAGTAATAATGAACGAAGAATTTGAATCAGGAGAGGTGAATTCCCTTGTTGGACCGATTGCAATCCCTGGCGGACCGCTATGAGAAACTCAGTGAACTGCTATGTGACCCGGATGTTGCAAGCGACAGTAAGAAACTGAGGGACTATTCCAAAGAACAATCCGACTTGCAGCCCGCCTTCGAGGCGTATAGCGAATATAAGAACGTAATGGAAGAGCTTGAAGCCGCGAAGATGATGCAGGCCGAGAAGCTTGATGATGAAATGAAAGAAATGGTCAAGATGGAGATCGATGACCTGTCCGAGCGTCAGGCCGTTCTTGAGGAGAAGATTCGTCTGCTCCTGCTGCCTAAGGACCCTAACGACGACAAGAACGTAATCGTGGAAATCCGCGGCGCAGCCGGCGGGGACGAAGCGGCCTTGTTCGCCTCTGACCTCTACCGGATGTATACCCGTTATGCCGATGCCCAGGGCTGGCGCGTAGAGCTGATGGATGTGAACACGAATGATCTCGGCGGCTTCAAGGAAGTCATCTTCCAAATTACCGGGCGCGGCGCTTACAGCAAAATGAAATTTGAAAGCGGCGCACACCGTGTGCAGCGCATCCCTACCACAGAATCCGGCGGACGTATCCATACCTCTACCTCTACCGTGGCCGTAATGCCGGAAGCGGAAGATTTTGAAATCGAGATTCATGACAAGGATATCCGTGTCGATACTTTCTGTTCCAGCGGCGCGGGCGGACAGTCCGTTAACACGACCAAATCAGCAGTACGTGTAACCCACGTACCTACGGGGATCGTGGCTACCTGCCAGGACGGCAAGTCCCAGAACTCCAATAAGGATAAGGCGCTGAAGGTGCTGCGTACCCGGATCTCGGATTTGAAGCGGCAGGAAGAGGAAGCGAAGTATTCCGGAGAACGTAAAAGCAAGGTGGGAACCGGTGACCGCAGTGAGCGTATCCGTACCTACAACTTCCCGCAGAGCCGTGTGACGGATCACCGGATCGGCTTAACCCTTCACCGTCTGGATCAGGTGATGAACGGGGATATTACCGAGATTATCTCGGCACTGTCAATTGCGGAACAAGCAGAATTGATGGAAAAAGGAGAATAATGCTTTGAAACACGACTCTTATGTCATGCCTGACGTGCAAAGCATCCGGGAAGCCTTTGCGGAGGCTTCTTCTTTTTTGGCCGGACACGGCCTTACGGAGCCGCAGCGCAGCAGCCAGCTCCTGCTGGAGCATGTGCTGGGCTTGTCCGGGGCGGCGTATTACATGGCCTTGGCTGATCCGTTTCCGCTGGCGCGCAAGGCCGAATGGGAAGCACTGGTGACCCGCCGGGCGGCGGGGGAACCGGTGCAATACATCACCCGCGAGCAGGAATTCTACGGCCGGGCCTTCGAGGTCACGCCCGATGTGCTGATCCCGCGCCCGGAGACGGAGCTGCTCGTCGAGGCGATTCTGAAGTACGGCGCGGAGCTGTGGCCGGACGGAATGGCGGGAGTGCGGAGCGAAGCCGCACGTGAAGCTGAAGGAGACGGGCAGTGGACAACTGCGGGCGGTGAGGCTGGAGGGGGGCGGGGCGAAGCCGCACGTGAAGATATGGCGGCTGCGGATGAAGCAGCCGCCCGCCGGGAAAGCGGCGCGGGCGCAGCCGGCGCCGCACGGCCGCTGACCGCCGTCGATATCGGCGCCGGCAGCGGAGCTATCTCCGTCACGCTGGCGGCGGAAGCGCCGGCGTGGCGGGTCTGCGCCGGCGATATCTCGCCCGGCGCGCTGGCCGTGGCCCGGCGCAATGCGCAGCGGCACGGCACGGCGGTGGACCTGCGGCTCGGCGATCTGCTCGAGCCGTTCGCGGGGCTGGAGACGGATATTCTCGTCTCCAACCCGCCGTACATCCCCGGCGGCGACATCGCCGGGCTGCAGCGCGAGGTGCGCGATCATGAGCCGCGCACGGCATTGGACGGCGGCGGGGACGGGCTGGACCCGTACCGCCGCATGATGGAGCAGCTGCCGCTGCTCCCGGCTCCGCCGCGCCTGGTCGGCTTCGAGCTCGGCCAGGGGCAGGCCGAGCAGGTAGCCGGACTGCTGCGGGCAGCCGGACATTGGGACGAGATCATCACCATCGATGATCTCGCCGGGATTCCCCGGCATGTACTCGGCATTGCCCGCCGGGGACGGACGTAGCCGTGCCGGTGTAACCGTCTGGTGCGGCGTCATTTTTAGAAGGAGCGGCGCTGCTGTTGCGGTTGGAAGTCCAATTTTCACCGCAGTGACGGCCATGCTTCGAGTCTAATTTTAACCAATAGCCTGCTGAAGATTTGCCGTGCCCCATTAAGCTGCAATCGCTGCGCTAAATGCACTTTGTACAACTAAATTATCTAATATTCCATCCATAATCTGTTTAACTGTATAACGTACACTTAAATTTCCCTCCGCACCCGATGTTCCCGTAATCAAGCAGATTTAGTTGTACAGACTACAATTAGAAGAGGAAAACCATCACTTTTACTACTTTTAATTGCACAAAATACACTTATTACTCAATGGCCGGGAGAACGAGGGGCGGAGTAGATATGCCTATCGCTGAATGGCTGGGAAAGCGAGGGGCGCGTGAGGGCATCGGAGCATGCGCACAGCACAATCTCCTCCAGGCGAAGCAGAAAAGCGCCAATCTTTGGTAAATTGTATTTAGGCGGTCCCTTCCTTTACAATAGACAGGACGGAACTTCTGCCTGGGCGGCTGCCAGGGGACAAGAACGGGAAGAACCAGTACTGAGTAAGGAGACAGAATATGCTTCAGAAGATTAAGAAGATTGACGGCGTTATCCTGGTGATTCTTGTGCTGCTGATGGTGGTCAGCATTTTCTCCATATACAGTGTGACCCACGGGCGTGAGAGGCTGGACGGGTCGCATATTAAGATGATCAAATTCTATATCGTGGGCTTTGTTGCCTTTATCGGGCTGACGTTCGTGGATTACCGCCTGCTTGTAAAATATGCGTTATATGTGTACATCACGGGGATTGGCATTCTGATCCTGGTCAGCTTCGTGGGCACAGAGCAGAACGGTGCACAGGGATGGATCAAGTTCGGCAACAGCTTCAGTCTTCAGCCGGCGGAGCTGTTCAAGCTGATTCTGATTCTTTTTCTGGCAGCTGTGCTAGTACGCAAGAATAAAAATAAGCTGCTGTTCTGGCGTGATGTGGTCCCGCTGGGATTATTCAGTCTCGTGCCGTTTGTCATCGTAATCAGCCAGAATGACCTTGGAAATGCGCTCTCTTACATCGTTATTCTGATCGGTCTCCTGTGGATCGGCAATATCAAATTCACCCATGCGCTGATCGGGCTGCTGGTTATAGGCGGCTCTGCGGCTGCCGGAATTATGAGCTATATTCATTATCATGATGAAATTAAGGATTTCCTGGTAGATATCAAACGTTCGCACTGGATCGAGCGCTTCGACCCATGGTTGGTACCGGATAAGGCGACGGCCAAGGCGATCTACCATACGAAGAACGCCAAAATGGCCATCGCCTCCGGCGGCATGAGCGGTGAAGGCTACATGACGGGCAGCTCGGTGCAGACCGACCGTGTACCATACACCTATTCGGACTCCATTTTTGTGCAGATTGCGGAGGAATACGGCTTTGTCGGCTCGGCACTGGTGCTGCTGCTGTACTTTATCCTCATTCACCGTATGATACTAATTGCACTGGAGTGCAAGGATAGGGGCGGGCCGTTCCTGATCGTCGGGGTGGTGGCGATGCTGTTGTATCAGATTTTTGAGAATATCGGGGCCTTCCTGGGCCTGATGCCGCTGACCGGGATTACGCTGCCGTTCATCAGCTTCGGGGGAACCTCACTGCTGATCAATATGGCGAGCATAGGGCTTGTAATGAGCGTGCGTCTGCATGGGCAAGAGGTGGAGGAGGATCTGCCGAGTCCTGCACTGTATTCTTCCGCCGCCCCCGCCAAAAGAAGCTAACTTATTAAGAATAATAAAGCCCGCGCATTTAGGGAAGCTGGATGCTTCATCCATACCGGAATTCTTCGTTAACGAAGGGTTCCGGTATTTTTTTGCAAATGGACGGCAAATCCGTTTCCACCTGGGCTGACATACTTAGAAGGAGGGCGTAGTGGGTCAGCTATGCAGAAATAGAAAAATTGAATAAATGCTCCCAATTGCATTACAATGGAAATTAGTGGATTGCAGCCTGGGATGGCTACAGCGGGCGGATTCCTAATACGGAGAGGTTGAGGGGTATATCCTTATGTTGCAGAGAATCAAAAGAATAGACGGCAGCATTGTGCTTATTTTGATTGTGCTGATGGGGATCTGTATCTTCTCCATTTATAGCGTGACTCATGGAAGAGACGGCCTGGATGGTATGCATATCACCATGCTGAAATATTATGCGCTGGGGTTTATCGCGTTTATCCTGATCACCCTGTTCGATTACCGCCTGCTGGTGCGGTATGGACTCTATATTTACATCGCCGGGATCGGGATTCTGCTGTCGGTCAGCTTTTTCGGCAAGGTGAAGAACGGTGCCCAGGGCTGGATCGGTATAGGAGATTTAAGCATTCAGCCGGCGGAGCTGTTCAAGCTGATTTTGATTGTTTTTCTGACCACCATGCTTGTCCGTAAAAATAAAACCAGGCTCCAGTTCTGGCGCGATGTCGTGCCGCTGGGTCTGATTGCATTCATGCCGTGCGCGCTGGTCATCGTCCAGAATGACCTGGGCAATGCGCTCAGTTATATCGTAATCCTGCTTGGCTTGCTATGGATCGGGCGTATCAAATTCTCGCATGCGCTGATCGGTCTAGTTGTCGCGGGCGGAGCGATTCTGGGCTTCATCCTGTGCTATATCAACTATCACGAGCAGACGGTTGATTTCATTGAGAAAACGCTGGGCCGGGATCACTTCGTCAGCCGGTTTGATCCTTGGCTCGTGCCTGAGCTGGCGAGCAGCACGGCGAGCTATCAGACGAAAAATGCCCAGACGGCGATTGGCTCCGGGGGCCTGAAGGGAGAAGGCTATTTGGAGGGCAGCTCCGTACAGAGCAACCGTGTGCCGTATCTGTATTCGGAATCGATTTTTGTGCAGATTGGGGAAGAATTCGGCTTCCTGGGCGCAGCGGCGCTGCTGATGCTCTTTTTTATCCTGATCCACAGATTAATCCTGATTGCCCTAGAATGCAAGGACCGTGGCGGGCCGCTCCTGATTGTCGGGATTGTGGCGATGCTGCTGTATCAGATTCTGGAGAATATCGGTGCGATGACCGGACTGATGCCGCTGACCGGCATTACCCTGCCGTTCATCAGCTACGGCGGAACCTCGCTGCTGATTAATATGGCCTGTATGGGAATTGCGATGAGCGTAAGGCTCTACGGGCAGGATGTGGAGGATGATCTCCCTCTGCCGCAGCCGGACACGAAGGGCAAATCCCTTTTGTCCAAAAACTAGGCAGCCGCTGTCTCTACTTCATAAATCATAGATTAATAGGTTTGCAGTCTCTCATTCCTGGACATACTGGGAACATAAGAGGTTCAAAGGGAGAGGGGCTGCGGAAGATGGAGGATTATAAGCTGGAACGAGGGGATTCCCTGCGAATTACCTTTAAGTATACTGCCATTTTAATTTGTTTTTTTATGATTCTGATGATGGCCTGGGAAGGCCAAAAAAGCGATGCTGCCGTAGCAGAGGTATCCATCCCGCAGGAGTCGATCCGCCTGCGTATTCTGGCGAATTCGGACGGCACCGGGGATCAGCTGGTCAAGCGCCAGATTCGTGACCGGATCGTGGAGCAGATTAATCAGTGGGTGGCCGGGCTGGAAGATCCGCAGAGTCTGGAGCAGGCCCGTGCCCTGATCCGTAATCATCTGCCGGAGCTGAATGAGCTGGTGGGCAGAGAGCTGGCGCAGCGCGGGATTGAATACGGCTATCAGGTGGAGCTGGGCACGGTTCCTTTTCCGACCAAAATGTATGGCGGACGGGTCTACCCAGCCGGAGAATACGAGGCCGTCCGGGTCACGCTTGGATCAGGCAAAGGGCAGAATTGGTGGTGTGTGCTGTTTCCGCCGCTCTGCTTCATCGATGCAGGAACCGGGGATGCTGCGGCTGCGGAACCGGCTGCTGCGAAGGCGGAGGCCAAGGGTGCGGCTAAGGTTTCAGCCAAGGCTTCGGGAGACGGTGCGAAGGTGAAGGCGGCGGATGGAACAGCGCAAGGTGCAGTATCCAGTCTCTCGAATTCTGCTAACAAGGAAGGAAGTTCGGGTGATACTGCTGAGGCACCGAAGGTGAAGTTCTTCGTGTGGGAGCTGCTGAAGAATATCTGGAGCTGGATCTGCGGGCTGTTTGCCTGAATGTCCTGAAAAGCATGGCGTAAACGTATATTGGATTCTACAGTTTTTGCGCCGGATATGGTACGATGATTGCAGAACTTGAGCAGAGGCGGCTCCACCTGAGGGGGCCGTTTTTGAGTGTAGAGGAAACTATTGTTTCCTCCTGTTGTGGACAAGGTGCCTAAAACCGAATGCCATAAGCTGGCATAGGGCCTTATGGACCAAATGTATGTGAAAAACAGCATACATTGTGCTGGCACAGGAGGCGAATGCCCGAATGTATGTGAAAAACAGCATACATTATGCTGGCGTGAAGGAGTATGGCCCAAATGTATGCCAAAAACAGCATACATTGGCTACCATGCAGGCATATGTGCCAAATGTATGTGGAAAACAGCATATATTATGCTGACATGCAGGCGCATGGGCCAAATGTATGTGGAAAACAGCATATATTATGCTGACATGCAGGCGCATGGGCCAAATGTATGTGGAAAACAGCATACATTGTGCTGACACGCAGGCGCATGGGCCGAATGTATGTGGAAAACAGCATACATTGTGCTGACGCGCAGGTAATCCCATTCATCCGGTAGGATGATTTTGTTCCGTAATAATTCAATCAGAAAGCTAGTGATGATAGATGACAGAAGATAAGCATTCACCATTCGCGGCCCAGCGCCGCAGCGGTCATATAGAATCCACCCTGTACTGGAGCCTTGCTTCCGGGAAGGAGGGAACGGATGGCGGAACGGAGAGTTCTGACGGTTTGCCGGTGAGCACGAGTGACCTGGGCATGATCTCGGAAGCGGCAACGCTGCTGCGGAGCGGGGAGACAGTGGCCTTTCCGACGGAGACGGTGTACGGGCTGGGCGCAGATGCGCGGAACACCGCAGCGGTAGAAGCGGTATTCGCAGCCAAAGGCCGTCCCTCCGATAACCCGCTGATCGTTCATATTGCCCGGCGGGAGGATCTCGGTCGCCTGGTGACGGAGGTGCATCCGGTGGCCGAGGCGCTGATCGATGCGTTCTGGCCCGGCCCGCTGACGCTGGTGCTGCCGGTGCGTCCCGGCGTCCTCTCGCCGCTGGTGACGGCGGGTCTGGATACGGTTGGCGTGCGCATGCCGGATCATCCGGTGGCGCTTGCGCTGCTGCGCGCGGCGGATTGTCCGGTTGCTGCGCCTAGCGCCAACCGCTCCGGGCGGCCGAGTCCGACGCTGGCCGCCCATGTGCTGGAAGACCTCGCCGGATATATCGGCGGGGTTCTGGACGGCGGCGCGGCCGGGGTCGGCCTGGAGTCGACCGTGGTGCAGGTGCAGCCGGACGGGACGGTAGCCGTGCTCCGTCCCGGGGGCATCACCACCGAGCAGCTCGCGGCGGTGACCGGCACTGAAGCGGCCGCAGCGGAGCCGGCCGCCGGGGCGGACACGCCTGCCGGTGCATCCGGCGGCGGGTCCGTGCCTGTGCCGCCGGCAGCCGTGCCCGGCGGCGGCGAAGCCGGCGCTGCTGCGCAGGCGGCCGCAGGCAGCAGCCCGGCGCCGCGCGCGCCGGGCATGAAGTACACGCACTATGCCCCGCGCGGCGCGCTTGGCATCGTACGCGGCTCCTCCGCGCAGCGCGTGGCGGAGACCGCCGCAGGGCTGCTGCAGGCGGCGCAGCGGGCGGGCGAGATCACGGGCCTGCTCCTCTTCGAGGAGCATAGGGCCCTGTATCCCGCCGACCCGGCCGCCTGCACGGTGTCTCTCGGCTCGCTGTCCTCGCCGGAGGAGGCCGCCCGCTTCCTGTATGCCGCCTTGCGGCGCTTCGATGAAGCGGGGGCCACGTACATTCTGGCCGAGGCCTGCCCGGTCACGGGCCTAGGCGCAGCCATCATGAACCGGCTGATGAAAGCCGCTGGAGAATCAGTGATCGACGCCGGGTAGTCAGTTGCTGTTAGGATGGTATGGACCATGTCCTCCTTCTAAGACTGGAACTCATAAGATTAACGTGGAGGTGCTGCTATGAGTGGAAAGGATCAGGAAGCCGATCAGAACAAACTCAGAGAGCTTGAACGGCAACTGAAGGAACGCGATCGGCAGCTGGCCGAGATGGAGGAAGAGTTGGCCATCCTCAAAAAGGCAAAGGAATACTTCGACAAACCCGAAAAATGAATTTTCGGTTAAATTGATACACCTGATTTTACGCAGGCCATGGCCCTTCGCCCCCGCCCTGCCATCCACCCCACAGTCATGAATACCATCTTGTCCGCATATCGTTGTTGTACAAGAACTTACGGACTCAGGGTGGAGGGTTATTCATGGGCTGGGACGGAATGGTTGGGGGCTGGGGGGGAATACATGGGGGCTGGGGCCAGATAGTAACAGTGGCCATTATGGCAGTTGCGCTGGGGATGGATGCGTTCTCGCTTGGCGTGGGCATCGGGATGAGGGGCATCCGTCTGCTGCATGTGCTGCAGCTTAGCCTGCTGATTGCTTTTTTTCATGTGCTGATGCCGCTGCTGGGCTTGTTCACGGGCAGCTATGTCGGGCATTTACTGGGACAGGTTACCACCTATGCTGCCGGAGGCCTGCTTGTTCTGCTGGGCGGACATATGGTGTTCAACTCCTTCCGTCAGGACGACGGCGGCAGCAGCCGGCAGATGGATCACCGGACAGTGTGGGGCATGCTGCTGATCTCGCTCAGTGTAAGTGTGGATTCTTTCTCGGTCGGGGTTTCGCTTGGGATGTTTGTGAATAGTATTATTCTAACCGTGCTGGCCTTCGGTGCCTGTGGCGGTGTTATGTCCATTACAGGGCTGCTGCTGGGCAGGCGGGTGAGCCGGGGCCTCGGAGAGTACGGGGAAGCGCTGGGCGGAGCCATTCTCCTGGCGTTTGGCTTGATGTTCATCTTTTGATACAATAACGGCAATACCCATAATTTTTAAGCTTGCTTCATACCGAAATTATAATGTTTACCGGAGGTGGAAAGGTTGCTGCATATTTTATTTGTCTGCACAGGTAATACCTGCCGTAGTCCCATGGCCGAAGGGCTTCTGCGGAAGCTTGCGAAGGAGCGGGGCATTCATGTGGAGGTGCGGTCTGCCGGAGTTTCTGCTGTCCCGGGTACTTCCATATCCAGACATGCTGCGGGCATTCTGCAGGATGAAGGGATTCAGGACCGCATCGTATCCTCACAGCTGAACGGGGAGGCAGTGGCTTGGGCCGATCTGATCCTCACCCTGACAGGAGCGCATAAGCGGCATTTGCTGCAATATTTTCCTGACGCCGTTACCAAGACCCATACCCTTAAGGAGTATGTCCAGACGCAGGAATCCGTGAACGCCGATATCCGGGAGCTGGACAGCTTGTATGCAGATGCGGAGCTGAATCTGGCCCTGGGCACCGAGCCGGATGCTGCGGCTATGCAGCGGATGATTGAGATCCGCCAGCGTATCCCCAGCTTCGATATCAGTGATCCGTTCGGCGGCTCGCGTGAAGATTACGAGCTGGCGGCTGCCGAGATCCGTACGGCGCTGTACAGTCTGCTCGATAAGCTTGAATCGCTGAGACGGCTTTGAAGTGGTTGATTTTTTGCCGCCAATCCCTTAAGATGTAATAAATATGATCCGGTTCCGGTGTAACTGGCGACAAGTGTGGATGAAACCACGATGGAGCACCTGGAATAAACGGCCGGTCGCCTGGGCAAAAGAGCACATCCGCAGTTCAACCTGCGGACTGCTCTTTTTTGTTTAAAAGTTGCATCTCCATGGAAATCAGAAACGGTTGAAGGGGGCGGTAAGATGGAGGAAGTCCTGAAGCAGAAGTCAGGGGATGACCGCTTATCCGGTATGGCGGCTGCAGAGCAGCAGCTAACGGGCGGCGGGGAGCTTTCTTTGGCCGCAGCCACTGCTGCGGTAACGCGTGAACTTGCAGTAGCGGGCCAGCTCGGTCCGGGGAAGATCATGGTCGTCGGAGCCAGCACAAGCGAAGTGGCAGGGAAGCGGATTGGGACAGGCGGTGCGCTGGAGGTTGCGCGGCAGCTGCTGGAGGGGATTACGCAGATTGCGGATGAATTTGGTTTTCACCCGGTCTATCAATGCTGCGAGCATTTGAACCGTTCGCTGGTGATGGAACGCGCTCTGCTGGAAGCCCTTGGTCTCAGAGAGGTGTCGGCTGTACCCATTCCGGGGGCCGGAGGCTCTATGGCTGCAGCGGCCTACCAGTCCATGACAGATCCGGTACTGGCAGAGACGATTGAAGCTCATGCCGGTATAGATATCGGGGAGACCCTGATTGGCATGCATCTGCGCCGGATTGCCGTACCTTACCGGCCTAGCCTGCGGTATATCGGGGCTGCCCGGGTAAATGCCGCATGGAGCAGACCGCCGCTGATCGGCGGGGAACGGGCCGTGTACCGCACGCCTGAGACTAGCGGTTCCGTGAATTGTGACTGAAGTGAGAGGTTTTAACTAACACCACATAAATCAGAGTTACAGGGAGGAAATTAGAAACATGGAACAATTGCGTAAAAGTGACCCGGCAGTATTGGAAGCGATGGGCCTCGAACTGAGCCGCCAGCGTGCGAACATTGAACTTATTGCCTCAGAGAATATTGTAAGTGAAGCCGTCATGGAGGCCATGGGCTCCGTGCTTACGAACAAATACGCCGAAGGTTATCCCGGCAAGCGTTACTACGGCGGCTGTGAAGATGTGGATATCGTAGAGAACCTGGCCCGGGACCGTGCCAAGGAGCTGTTCGGTGCAGAGCATGCCAACGTGCAGCCGCATTCCGGCGCACAGGCTAACATGGCTGTATATCTTGCTGCCCTTAGCCCTGGCGATACAGTACTGGGTATGAATCTGGCGCATGGCGGCCATTTGACCCACGGCAGCCCGGTGAATGCTTCCGGAATTCTGTATAACTTCGTGGCTTATGGCGTACAGGAGGATTCCTTCCTGATCGATTATGATGAAGTGCGCAAAGCCGCCTTCAAGCACCGTCCCAAAATGATCGTTGCCGGTGCGAGCGCGTATCCGCGTACGATTGATTTTGCCGCACTCGGTTCGATTGCAAATGATGTGGGCGCTCTGTTCATGGTCGATATGGCCCATATTGCCGGTCTGGTGGCTGCCGGTCTTCACCCGAATCCGGTTCCTCATGCCCACTTCGTCACTACAACTACGCACAAAACCCTGCGCGGTCCGCGCGGCGGGATGATTCTGTGCAGACAGCCATGGGCTGCCGCGATTGATAAAGCAGTCTTCCCTGGTTCCCAGGGCGGACCTTTGATGCATGTGATTGCGTCCAAAGCCGTATCGTTCGGTGAGGCGCTGCAGCCTTCATTCAAGACTTATGCCGAGAACGTAGTTAAGAATGCCAAGGTACTGGCAGAGACCCTTGTTGGTGAAGGTATTAATATTGTATCCGGTGGAACCGATAACCATCTGATCCTGCTTGATACCCGCAACCTGAACATTACCGGCAAGGTTGCTGAGAAGGTGCTGGATTCCATCGGAATTACAGTCAACAAGAACGCGATTCCGTTTGACCCGACTAGCCCATTCGTAACCAGCGGTATCCGCATCGGCACACCGGCTGTTACTTCACGCGGTATGGATGAGCAGGCTATGGTTACAATCGGCCGGATTATTGCTACTGTCCTGAAGAACCCGCAGGATGAAGCTAACTTGACTCAGGCGGCCCGTGAGGTAGCCAAGCTGACTGAACAATATCCGATTTACCCTGGATTGCAATACTAATCAGAGTCCTCTAATAATCGCCTTTGCGTACCCGGTTCCGCCGGAAGTACGCAAAGGCTTTTTATTTGCTGCGTTGCTGTTACATAATGTTCACAAATAGCTGCTGAGAAAACGAATGAATTATGTTGAAAATTACATGAAAGTTCATGGAACTTTCATTAAAAGTAGTGAAAGAACTGTGAATAGTATTAAAAGCGCTTAATCGTACAAACTAAGCTTTGTTTTATATCCAGAGAGGTGGCTATATTGCCTTAAGCTTCCATGGGCTGGGAATCTGCAGGAAGCAGGACGACTCGCGGATCTGTCTATCTGTAGGTGAAAAGCAGTCTTGGTGATGATATAATAGATAGGATTTAGCCACCTGAGAAGCCAAGTGCTTACTTTGGCTATAAATAAGACTTACAATTACCGGAGGGACAACATGGGAAAATTGGTGATTTGCGATCATCCATTGATTCAGCACAAATTGACATTCATTCGCGATGTGCGGACCAACACAAAAGACTTCAGGGAGCATGTCGATGAAGTAGCAACACTTATGGCTTATGAGATTACACGTGATATCCCGCTGGAGACCATTACGGTGCAGACGCCAGTGCAGGAAACGCAGAGCAAGGTGATTTCGGGAAGAATGCTCGGACTGATTCCGATTCTGCGCGCCGGTCTGGGGATGCTTGAAGGTGTCCTGAAGCTGCTTCCTGCAGCCAAGGTAGGCCATGTAGGCCTGTTCCGTGATCCGGACACCCTGCAGCCGGTGGAGTACTACATTAAGCTTCCTACGGATGTCCAGGAACGTGAGCTGATCGTAATCGATCCTATGCTGGCTACAGGCGGCTCTGCCATTGCGGCGATTACCTCGCTCAAGAACCGCGGCTGCACCCAGATCAAGATGATGAACCTGATTGCTGCCCCGGAAGGTGTTGCTGCTGTACAAGCTGCTCATCCGGATGTGGATATCTATGTTGCAGCGCTTGACGATCATTTGAATGATCACGGATATATCGTTCCGGGCCTCGGAGATGCCGGGGACAGACTGTACGGAACCAAGTAAGAAGCACAGATAATAATAGTACGAACCCAATATACCGCGGTTTTCAGAAGAGAGGGAAGGGCTTATGTCCAAAATTAAAGTAATGACGATTTTCGGAGTGCGCCCCGAGGCAATCAAGATGGCGCCTCTGGTTCTGGAGCTGAACAGACATCCTGAGCAGATTGAATCGATTGTTTGTGTAACTGCGCAGCACCGGGAGCTGCTGGATCAGGTGCTTGAGGTGTTCAAGATTACCCCGGATTATGATCTGGACGTAATGAAGGACCGCCAGACGCTCAATGAGATCACGATCCGGGTGCTCGAAGGCCTGGAGCCGGTGCTCCGCGAAGTGAAGCCGGACCTCGTGCTTGTACATGGCGATACCCTGACCACCTTCCTGGCCAGCTATGCGTCTTTCCTGCAGCAGATTCAGGTTGGGCATGTGGAAGCAGGTCTTCGGACATGGAACAAGCTTTCGCCTTATCCGGAAGAAATGAACCGTCAGCTGACAGGCGTGCTTGCTGATCTGCATTTTGCTCCGACCCATTGGTCAGCGGGCAACCTGAGACACGAGAACAAAAAAGAATCAAGTATTTATATCACAGGCAATACCGTAACTGATGTGTTTCAATATACCGTACAGCCGGACTACCGGCATCCGGTCCTTGATTTTGCTTCAGGAAAAAGACTTATTTTGATGACGGCGCACCGCAGAGAATCCCAAGGCGAACCGCACCGTCATATTTTCCGTGCAGTCAAAAGAATCGCTGATGAATTTGAAGATGTAGCCATTGTGTATCCCGTGCACCCGAGTCCGGCAGTCAAGGAACCGGCGCATGAGATCCTCGGCGGACACCCTAGAATCAAGCTGATTGATCCGCTGGATGTCGTTGACCTGCATAACTTTTATCCGCATACCCACCTGATATTGACCGATTCCGGCGGCCTGCAGGAGGAAGCTCCCTCCTTTGGAGTTCCTGTGCTTGTGCTGCGTGATACAACCGAGCGCCCGGAAGGGATCGAGGCCGGAACACTGGAGCTTGTGGGAACGGACGAGGAGAAGGTGTATCAACGGACACATGCTCTTTTGACCGATCAGAACCTGTATCAGTCGATGAGCCGGGCCGCCAACCCGTATGGAGACGGCAAAGCCTCCGAGAGAATTGTCAATGCGATTTTGCACCATTTCGGAGCTGCTGAAGAACGTCCAGAAGAATTTCACACAATGTTCACAAATGATAAAACAGGGCAAGACAACTAATATACTAAGGTTAATAAAAGCAGCATACAGTTAAACTGTACGGTTTATATGGTTTTGGTGTATTTTGCTGTGATTATTTTCATATTTTCATGCGATTTTGGGCAATTTTCTGTGAATTGACAAAGAGTCTGGATATTCAGTAAAATTAGTTGGGATTGTAGCCTATGAAGGAACCAAAGAATGAGCCTGGACTGGGGCGTACGGCTCTAGTACTCGGGGGTGCGGGCAGCTTGCTCACCGCTTACATTGTAATAGGCTTTTTTGTGGCAAAGTGGCTGCGCAATCTGATGGACGGACCTGCCTTTTGGCTGGCTATCGGAACAATTACCGGGTTGATTCTCGGAGTTGTGAATGTTGCTTTGCTAATCAAAAATTTTTTGGGGGAGCAAAATGGATAATATGACTCCCGTAATCAATATCGTCACCAGGGTGACAGTAATTATTATGGCAGGATTGGTAATGGGGTGGGCTCTCCATCATGAGACCCGTGCAGTTACTCTGGGAATGACACTCGGCTTGCTGGCAGGACTGGTTAATTTTCGTTATCTAGCCCTTAAGGTCAGAAGAGTGACAGCAGCGGTGGCGAAGCAAGGGAAAAGCTCCTTCAGCCTTGGTTTTGCTACAAGAATCAGTTTTGGAATTCTGGTGACCATGTTCTCAGTCAAATACGAACATTTCTCGCTGGAGGCAACGATTATCGGCCTGTTCATCCCCCAGCTTCTGGCTATTCCCGTGGGGATATATCTAGGAATCAAGAATAAGCTGTAGCCATACTAACGAGAAAGGGGGATGATACTATGCACGAAATGCCTTTAATCTATGTTGGCGGAATACCGATTGACCTGTCTGCTGTGCTAATGCTGGTAATCAGCTCGGTGATAGTGTTCGTACTGGTCATGCTGTCCGTCCGCAACCTGTCGGTTGAGAATCCGTCCAAGCTTCAGAATTTCATGGAATGGGTTGTCGAATTTGTACAGGGACTAATCAGCAGCGCCATGGATTTGAAGAAGGGAAAGCCTTACATATCACTGGGATTGACGCTGATACTGTTTATCTTCGTCTCCAATCTCCTTGGTCTGCCGTTTTCCTTCATTACAGAAGCGCATGAACCGGTCTACATTTTTGGACATGTTATTGAAGCGACCAAGAACCTGGCCGATGGCGCGCATGCTGAGATTCTGTGGTACAAATCGCCGACTGCAGATATCAACGTAACCGCAGGACTTGCGATCGTTGTGTTTGTACTCATGAACTACTTAGGCATCAAGCTGAACGGCAAGCATTATTTCAAACATTACATTGAGCCGTTTCCAATTTTCTTGCCGCTGAACATCATTGAGAACCTGGCGAAGCCAGTGGCGCTTGCCATTCGTCTATTCGCTAACATTTTTGCCGGCGAGGTTCTGATTACCGTCATTCTGAAGCTGGGACTGTTCAGTATTCCGTTCCTGGCCATCTGGCAGGGCTTCAGTATCTTTGTCGGGGCGCTTCAGGCCTTTATCTTTACGATTCTGACGATGGTCTACATCGCACAGATGACGATCCACGAGGAAGAAGCGCATTAATAAGCTGCCGTGAGGATAGCGGCAGCTGCCGGAACACTCTTCGCGGGAGATTTTATATTATTAAGACATTACAAAAAGAACCGAAATTAAAGGAGGATATTTACAAATGGAATTTTTAGCAGCAGCAATCGCGGTTGGTTTGGGCGCACTCGGCGCAGGTCTGGGTAACGGTATGATCGTCAGCAAGACAGTGGAATCTATCGCCCGTCAGCCGGAAGCACGTAACGCACTGCAGACAACAATGTTTATCGGTGTAGGTATCGTGGAAGTTATTCCTTTGGCCGCTACAGTTATCGCGTTCCTGATCATGTTTACTTAATAAACCGTTTTTACGGTTTGGCGGGGAGGGCAAGTGCCATCCGCGCCTTACTTTTGTATATGTCCGCAAGCCGCGGTAACGGAAGGGAGTGACCTCAGTGGATATCATTTGGACCAATATAGTGTTTTCTATTGCTGCTTTTGTAATTCTATACTTCCTGCTCAGCAAATTTGCCTTCAGCAAGCTGTTCGGAATTATGGAGAAGCGCCGCGAAATGGTGCTGCAGCAAATGGATGAAGCAGCCAAGACCAGAGAGCAGGCGGTCGCTTATGTAGAAGAGCAGAAGCAGGCCCTGCAGCAGGCGCGCCAAGAGGCACAGGCTATCATTCAGCAGTCCCAGGCTACCAGCAACAACCAGGTTGACAAGATTCTTGAGCAGGCCCACGTGGAAGCTAGCCGTCTGAAAGACGAAGCGGTCCGTGACATTGAGAACGAGAAGAACAAAGCGGTAGAAGCGCTGCGCAGCGAGCTGGGCACAGCCTCGGTCCGCATTGCCTCGAAGCTGCTTGAGAAGGAAGTTGCAGCTGACGGCGAGCAGGAACAGCTTGTTGATCAATACCTCAAAGAGGTAGGAGGCCGATCATGAGCCGCGACACGGTAGTTGCCGGGCGCTATGCCAAAGCCTTGTACAGTGTAGCGGTGGATGAAGGCATTACGCTTCAAGTGGAGGAACAGCTCAAATTAGTGGTCGAAGTGCTTCATAATGATGCAGAGGTGAAACGGTTTATCCTGGCACCCCGCATCTCGCAATCCGACAAGCTGAATGTGCTGCGCGCGACACTTCAAGGTAAAGTCTCGGAAGCCGTACTGAACACGGTAGAGCTATTGGTAGAGCGGGGCAGAACCGATATTTTCGAAGAGTTGCTTGCCAAGTATATCAAGATTGAAGGGGATGCTCTTGGCATTGGCTACGCTACTGTCTATTCCGCTTATTCCCTGAATCAAGCTGAACAGGATAGTGTTGCGGCTGAATTCAGCCAGCTTACTGGCCGTAAGATTCGTGTAACCAATGTGGTCGATACAAGCCTGCTCGGCGGACTGAAGGTCGTCATCGGCGATACGCTGTATGACGGAAGTCTGTCCGGTAAGCTTACGCGTCTTGAGAAATCCTTTAATGATAAGCAAAGAAGATAGGGGTGAGGATATTGGGCATCAGACCTGAAGAGATCAGCACTTTGATCAAAAGTCAAATTGAGCAATATAAAGCCGATATCGAAGTGGCCGAAATTGGCACCGTCATTCAAGTCGGCGACGGTATCGCCCGTGTCTACGGTCTGGAAAACGCAATGGCAGGGGAACTGCTGGAGTTCTCCAACGGGGTAGTGGGCATGGCGCTTAACCTGGAAGAAAGCAACGTCGGTGTTGTTATTCTGGGTGAATACAAAGAGATCCGCGAAGGCGATCAGGTTAAACGTACCGGTCAGATCATGCAGGTTCCGGTTGGCGAAGCCATGCTGGGCCGCGTAGTGAATGCACTGGGCCAGCCGCTTGACGGCAAGGGACCGATCGCTACTACAGAATTCCGTCCGGTTGAACATAACGCGCCGGGGGTTATCGACCGCAAGTCGGTACACGAACCGATGCAGACGGGGCTAAAAGCAATCGATGCCATGGTGCCAATCGGCCGCGGACAACGCGAGCTCATCATTGGTGACCGTCAGACAGGTAAGACTGCGATTGCAATTGATGCGATTATCAACCAGAAGGGCAACGGGATGAAGTGTATCTATGTTGCTATCGGACAAAAACAATCTACTGTTGCACAGGTAGTAGAAACCCTCCGCCGTCATGGCGCGCTGGATTACACTATCGTTGTAACCGCGTCGGCTTCCGAGCCTTCTCCGCTGCTCTATATTGCTCCGTACGCAGGTTGCGCTATGGGCGAATACTTCATGTACAAGGGCGAGCATGTGCTTGTAATCTATGATGACCTGTCCAAGCAGGCTTCGGCTTACCGCGAATTGTCCCTGTTGCTCCGCCGTCCGCCGGGCCGTGAAGCCTTCCCTGGTGACGTATTCTATCTGCACTCCCGTCTGCTGGAACGTGCGGCCAAGCTTAGCGATGCGCTTGGTGGTGGTTCATTAACCGCGCTGCCATTCATCGAAACACAGGCTTCTGACGTATCGGCTTACATTCCAACGAACGTAATTTCGATCACAGACGGCCAAATCTTCCTTGAATCCGACTTGTTCAACTCCGGTCAGCGTCCGGCAATCAACGTAGGTATCTCCGTATCCCGTGTAGGGGGTTCCGCACAGATCAAAGCCATGAAGAAGGTCGCCGGTTCCCTGCGTCTGGATCTGGCTCAATACCGTGAGCTTCAAGCCTTCTCCCAGTTCGGCTCCGATCTGGACAAATCAACGCAGGCCCGTCTGAACCGCGGTGCGCGTATGATGGAGATTCTGAAGCAGGGTGTGAACCAGCCGCTTAGCGTTGAACATCAAGTGCTTAGTCTGTACACCGCTGTCAAAGGACATCTGGATGATATTCCTGTCAAGGACGTTAAGCGTTTCGAGAAGGAATTCCTGGCCTTTATCGACAGCAGTGCAACTGAAATCCTGAAATCCATCGCGGATACCAAGGATCTGACAGTAGACAACGAAGCAGCGCTCAAGGATGCCATCGAGAAATTCAAAAGAGGCTTTGCTACAAGCTAATATATAGAGTTTACCGTTTATGCTTACGAAGTTAGCTTTGACATACGTCAAAGCTCAGAGGTGGTGAAATCATGGCAAGAAGCATGCGCGATATTAAACGTCAAATTAAGAGCGTTCAGAACACCAGACAGATCACCAAAGCGATGGAGATGGTCGCTGCATCCAAGCTGCGCAAGGCGCAGGAGAAGGCGGAAGCAGCCCGTCCGTATTCAGAGAAGCTGAAAGAGGTCGTCTCGAGTATTGCTGCCGGTACGCAGGATCTCCAGCACCCGATGCTGGTCAGCCGGCCTGTCAAAAAAACAGGTTATCTGATCATCACCTCGGACAGAGGTCTTGCCGGCGGCTACAATGCGAATATTCTGCGTAAAGTAACGATGCTGATCGCAGAACGCCATAAGTCCAAGGATGAGTATGCGCTGTTTGTGATCGGGCGCAAAGGCCGTGACTTTTTGCGGCGCCGTGAATATCCCATTGTAGAAGAAATCACCGAGCTGTCCGATACCCCGAAATTTGCCGACATCAAGTCGATTGCCTATTCGGCGGTTAACCAGTTCGAGACAGGCGTCTATGATGAGATCTACATTTGCTACAACCGGTTCGTTAATGCGATCAGCCAGGTTCCGACTGTAGACAGACTTCTGCCTATGGAAGGCGTTGGGGAAGGCGGGCATCACGGAGCATCTGCTGCTTATGAATATGAGCCTTCACCTGCAGGCGTGCTGGAGGTTCTGCTTCCGAAATATGCCGAAACTTTAATCTATGGTGCTCTTCTGAACGGCAAGGCCAGCGAGCTGGGAGCCAAGATGACAGCGATGGGCAGTGCAACGAAGAACGCGTCAAAAATGATCGGAGAACTTAGACTTACGTACAACCGTGCCCGTCAGGCGGCCATTACGCAAGAAATTACCGAGATCGTGGCTGGTGCGAACGCGCAGTCTTAATATGAGTGGGCTTAAGGTCCATATGTAACAGCTTTCGAGGAGGGAAATGAAGATGAACAAAGGACGCGTTGTGAGCATTATGGGTCCGGTTGTCGATATTGAATTTGAACGCGGCCAGTTGCCCCAGATATTCAACGCCATCAAAATTGTTGCGAGCCTCAGCGATGGCCGCAGCATGGATCTGACTCTTGAAGTTTCCAATCATCTTGGAGATAACCTGGTGCGTTGTATCGCCATGTCCTCTACAGATGGACTGGTTCGCGGGATTGACGCTATTGACCAGGGAGTGCCGATCTCGGTTCCTGTCGGTGAAGCAACACTGGGCCGCGTATTTAACGTACTTGGTAATCCAATCGATAACGGTGCTGAAGTGGTGGCTGCTAGAAACCCGATTCACCGTCTGGCTCCTACCTTTGATGAATTGTCTACTCAGGCAGAGGTTCTGGAGACCGGAATTAAGGTTATCGACTTGCTGGCCCCTTATGCCAAGGGCGGTAAAATCGGCCTGTTCGGCGGTGCCGGCGTAGGTAAAACGGTAACTATTCAGGAATTGATCAACAACATCGCACAGGAGCACGGCGGGATATCCGTATTCGCCGGCGTTGGCGAGCGGACACGTGAGGGGAATGACCTCTATCACGAAATGACCGATTCCGGCGTTATCAAGAAAACGGCGATGGTCTTCGGACAAATGAATGAGCCTCCGGGCGCGCGTCTGCGCGTAGCACTGACCGGTCTGACCATGGCGGAATATTTCCGTGATGTGGAAGGCCGCGATACGCTGCTCTTTATCGATAACATCTTCCGCTTCACCCAGGCGGGTTCCGAAGTATCGGCCCTGCTCGGCCGGATGCCTTCTGCGGTAGGTTACCAGCCTACACTGGCAACAGAAATGGGTCAGCTGCAGGAACGGATTACGTCCACGAAGAAAGGCTCTGTTACATCCATCCAGGCGATCTACGTGCCTGCGGATGACTATACTGACCCTGCACCGGCTACGGCGTTTGCCCACTTGGATGCAACGACCAACCTGGAGCGTAAAATCTCCGAAAAAGGGATCTTCCCTGCGGTTGACCCGCTGGCTTCCAGCTCGCGTATGCTGGCACCGGAAATCGTCGGCGAAGAGCACTATAACGTGGCACAAGGCGTTAAGCAGCTGCTGCAGCGTTATACCGAGCTTCAGGATATCATTGCCATCCTCGGTATGGATGAGCTGAGTGAAGAGGATAAGGTCATTGTAGCCCGCGCCCGTAAGGTTGAGCGCTTCCTGTCCCAGCCGTTCCACGTAGCAGAGCAGTTCACCGGCTTCAAGGGAAAATACGTGCCGATCAAAGAAACCGTACGCAGCTTCAAGGAAATCCTGGAAGGTAAGCACGATGATCTTCCGGAAGTAGCGTTCCTGTTCGTAGGCACGATTGAAGAAGCCGTGGAAAAAGCGAAAACGTTGTAACCCTAAGCATGCTTATGCTGGGGGATCGGGCTTTATTCTGTAAAGCTTTGAGGAGGAATGGAAGT
Source organism: Paenibacillus sp. FSL H3-0333 (assembly GCF_038002805.1). NCBI lineage: Bacteria > Bacillati > Bacillota > Bacilli > Caryophanales > Paenibacillaceae > Paenibacillus > Paenibacillus sp. FSL H3-0333. The sequence goes on from NZ_JBBODG010000001.1 coordinate 1,144,699, forward strand.
GAATACCTTTTTGCTCGAAATAGTTACTCCGGAGCATCTGGTCTACTCCAAGCAAGTGAACAGTCTGACGGTACGCGGCGTGAATGGTGAACTGGGGATTCTACCGGGACATATTCCGCTCGTCACCCCGCTTCAGGTTGCTCCGCTTAGCGTTAAGGCGGACGGCGTTACAGTCTCCATCGCTGTGCATGGCGGTTTCGTTGAAGTGCACAAAGATAAGGTAACGGTGCTGGCTGAAAGTGCTGAGCTGCCCCGGGATATTGATGTGGAGCGCGCTGAAGCGGCTAAGGAGCGGGCTGAGCGCCGCCTTAAGCTGCAAAGCAAGCAGGATGAGATCGATCACCGCCGTGCGGAGCTGGCATTGCAGCGTGCTGTAACGCGGATCAAAGTTTCGACCGGCAAAGGACAACAGTAGCAGATAAGCGGTCAAGCCCTGGGCTTGACTGCTTTTTTTAGAATTTATATGTTTTGGGGCCCCCGCAAAGTACCTGAGTCATCATCGAAGCTAAAGCCCACTTTGTGGGGTAATTTAGCTAGCGCAAATCTAGCAGATTATGAACATATCGTCATCAGATCTGCATATAAAGACCCAATTGTTTAAAATTTCGTAAAAGTACTGGATTCTTTTCCCCTGCACAAGTATGATATAAGAGTCGATTTCCGAGTACCTAACACAGGGGGCTAATATGAACACACGCTTATCCGCTGAGTTGTCGGGTGCGATCGGCACCAGCAATATGATTTCTATGGTTATCTCTTTGATCTGCGTTGCATTATCCTGGTGGTCACTTCAGAACCTTAAGCTGGATTTGATCATAAGATATCCCAAGAGCCCTCAGGGCAGACTGCTGCACCTGCTGCTGGCGATTGTCCTTGGTCACTTTGTGGCCGGGTTCCTGCTTGATTACTTGGGCTGGAGCGGACTCATCGGACGGATGTTTTAACGGCAGCAGCTTTGGTTATATCTGTATAGGCTGATGCAGTGAAAAAAGTGTCGAATAATAAGGTTTTATTATGTCAACACTGAAGTTAAGCAAGGAATCTGCACCTAAGACGCAATGGCGGAATATTCAATATCTTAACAGACGAATTTTAACCTCAAAATTAATTTCAGAAATAATGGACGCGGAGGGAAACCGAAATGAGCAAATTTATCGTCCGCGGTGGCAACAGATTGACCGGGAGCGTGAAAGTCAGCGGCGCAAAAAATTCCGTACTACCGATCATAGCCGCCTCTCTATTGGCAGAAGAAGGAGTCAGCGTCATTGTGGACGCACCTCCGTTAGACGATGTAATGACGATTAACAAGGTATTGGAATCTCTGGGTGCAGGTATTACATACCAGAACGATGTGATTGAAGTAGATGCCACTAATATTACTTCCTGTGAAGCACCATATGAATGGGTACGCAAAATGAGGGCTTCTTTCCTGGTTATGGGCCCACTCCTGTCCCGAATGGGGCATACTCGTATTTCTCTGCCTGGCGGTTGTGCCATTGGAACTAGGCCGATTGACCAGCATTTGAAGGGTTTTGAAGCGCTTGGGGCCGAGATTAGTCTGGGCCAGGGCTATATTGATGCGAAAAGTAACGGGAGACTGCGCGGCGCCAAGATTTACCTGGATGTGGCCAGCGTAGGTGCGACCGAAAATATAATGATGGCTGCCGCGCTTGCCGAAGGCACCACAGTGATTGAGAACGCCGCAAAAGAGCCGGAGATTGTTGACCTGGCCAATTACCTGAACGGGATGGGCGGCATTGTACGCGGAGCCGGTACCGGAGTCATCCGGATTGAAGGCGTTGAGCGTATGCACGGCGTAAGACATCATGTCATTCCTGACCGGATCGAAGCTGGAACCTACATGGCGGCAGCGGCGATTACAGGCGGTGATGTGTATGTTGAGGGAGCTATTGCCGACCACCTGGGTCCGGTGATTGCCAAGATGGAGGAAATGGGCGTTACGATTATCCCGGATGAGAACGGAGTCCGTGTCATCAGCGACAAGCCGCTGAAGGCTGTCGATCTCAAGACATTACCTTACCCGGGATTCCCGACAGATATGCAGTCACAGATGATGGCGCTGCTGCTCCGCTCGGAAGGAACCAGCGTAGTGACAGAGACTGTCTTCGAGAACCGGTTCATGCATGTGGATGAATTCCACAACATGAACGCGGAGATCAAGATTGAGGGCCGTTCTGCAATCGTGACCGGCAATGCCAGTCTAGTCGGCGCTAAGGTATGTGCTACGGACCTGCGTGCAGGAGCTGCGCTTATTTTGGCAGGACTTGTGGCGGAAGGTACTACAGAAGTTAGCGGAACGCATCACATTGACCGCGGGTATGTGCACCTGGCTGAGAAGCTATCAGGACTTGGTGCGGACATATGGCGGATTTCCATGGAAGAGTCGGCTGTTCCTGCTGCGAAGGAAGAAGCACTTAAGCCTGAACCGGCCAGAAGCGAATCCTCCAAAGCCGAAGAGATCAGACCCCGTTTCCAGATTCAGCCGTCTTGGGTATAATAGTTATTCTTAAAAATATGAGGACCAGCCGCTAAGCGGCTGGTCCTTTTTTGGAAAATTTACCTTATATGTTCCGGGGGATTCCGCAACTCTCTTTCTCTCAAAATCCCGTTCTAGCAGGTGCCGCAAATTCATATCTATAAGAATCACCGGTGCTTACGGAAGGAGCCATAGAGATGAAAGAGTTAATCAACCTGCGCCGCATCCTGAAGCGTCCGCGCAGCGTAGCGCGCGTGCGGCGGCGCGGCGCACACCCGCTGCGGCGGCTGGCCCCCGCCGCCTGGCTGGCAGCGCCCCTGCTGGCGGCGCTGCTGCTGCCGCTGGCTGTTGTCCCGCAGCGCGGGGGACAACGGCCGCCGGCGCCCCCGGCCGTGCCGCAGGCCACGGCCGCTCCGGCGCCGCCGGCAACGGCTGCCGCAGAGGCGCCGCAGCCGGAGGTCTCCGTCTATTTGTCGCGGAGCGGACAAATCGAGACCCTGCCGCTGGAGGAATACGTCAGCGGCGTACTGGCGGCCGAGATGCCGGCCGAATTTGAGCTCGAAGCGCTCAAGGCGCAGGCCGTAGCGGCCCGCACGTTCATTGCCCGCCGTCTGGTCGCCGGCGACCACAGCGGGGTACCCGTTCCCGAAGCGGATGTGAGCGATACGGTAAGCCATCAGGCTTACGTATCCCGGGCCGTGCTGGAACGGGACTGGGCGTCCGGCAGCAAGCGCGCCGGCCTGGCGAAGATCCGCCGCGCGGTCCTGGAGACGCGCGGGACCATCATGACCTATCAGGGGCAGCCGATCACGGCTTCCTTCTTCGCCTCCAGCGGAGGGTATACGGAGAACTCCGAGGAGTACTGGAATGCTGCGGTTCCCTACCTGCGCAGTGTAGCCAGCCCGTGGGAACTGCAGATCACCCCGAACCTGGCGGTAAGCTACACCTTCAGCAATTCGGAGCTGCGCAGCAAGCTGGGCCTTGGAACCAAGGACCTTCCGGTAGCAGCCAGTCTGGGAGCTTCGGGCAAGGCAGTGCCGGTCTCCGCTCAATCCTCCACCAGCTTGCCAGCGGAGGTACTGTCGCTGACAGCCGGCCACCGGATCAAACAGATCTCTATCGGTGGGAAGGTGTTTACCGGGCGGGAAGTGAGAGAGAAGCTGGGGCTGCGCTCGAGCCAGTTCACCTGGAAGCGCCAAGCGGGGAAGGTGCAGATCACCACGTATGGCAACGGCCACGGTGTCGGTATGAGCCAGTGGGGGGCGAACGGGATGGCGAAGCAGGGGAAGACGGCCACACAGATTCTCAAACACTACTACCGCGGGGTCTCTTTTACCGGAATCTCAACTCTTCTGAAAAAATAATCTGCAAGATACGTATAAAAGCGAAGCGCCCGGTAACACTGGTTACTGAGGTGATAACCATATGAATGAACAAGACAAAATCAAATCAACCCATGATGAATCTCTCAAAAACAAGCAGGGAGATTCAGGCGCCAAGCCTTCTTCATGGAGCAGACTGTTATCCAAACGGTGGGTATTCCCGGCAGTCTACACGGCGGCAGCGGCACTTATACTAACCTTGGTGTGGGTCTATCAGGATGCCGGCCAGAAGCCGCTGAATCCGGACAACGCCGCGGTAGTATCCCAAGGTGAGGCCGGCAGCAAAACCGGAGCCGCAAACGGTGATCCCGAAGCCCTGGAAGTTGTCGCATCAGCCGAAAGCCTGGTCTGGCCGGTAGCCAGCCCGAGTGAAGTGGAAGTGGTCAAACCGTACTACGATGAGAACGGCACGGAAGAGAATCATATTGCGGCGATGGTGCAGTACAACAATACCTTTGTCACCAACACCGGAATTGATATTGCCCGTGAGGACAACAAGACGTTTGATGTGAAGGCGGCACTCAGCGGTGAAGTCACCAGAGTGGAAGATGTTGCTGTACTGGGTAAGGTAATCGAGATTACCTCCCCTGGCGATCTGAAGACGGTCTATCAGAGTCTTGGCGAAACCAAAGTGAAGCAGGGCGATGAAGTGAAGCAGGGCGATACACTGGCTACAGCGGGACGCAATGAGATGGAGAAGGGTCTTGGCAATCATGTGCACTTTGAAGTGCATGAGGACGGCAAGATTGTGAATCCTTCGGATCTGCTTCCGCAGCGCTAAGCCAAATGATCAGCAGGGGGCGGAAGCCTCCTGTTTTTTTTCTACCTGAAATGGACAGTCCGGCAGGTTCTATTCTGGAAATGGAGCCGTGAAATGCAGTGAATTGGGTTGTCCGACAAATAAAATGAGCCTTCCTGAGCTTGTCATGTCCTGAAAGCGCGAATATATAGGCCCGCCCCTCATATAATGTACCAAACTATTCACAGTTGGGAGGCGGGAGCGTGCACGATTACATCAAGGAACGTACCATTAAAATCGGACGCTGCATCGTGGAAACCAGGCACACGGTCCGGACCATAGCCAAGGAATTTGGCGTTTCAAAAAGCACGGTGCATAAAGATTTAACCGAACGGCTGCCGGAAATCAATCCGGATCTGGCTGATCAGGTGAAGCACATTCTCGAATATCACAAGTCCATCCGTCATCTTCGGGGGGGAGAAGCCACAAAAATTAAATATAAGAAAACCACAGGTAAGAAGCGTGAGGTTGCCGTAGCCTCAAAGCCATAAGATTTTCGGATTTTCGCGCCATAATTCAGGTTTAGTCCATTGTACTCACCCCCTAAAGTATGGTATTTTTAAATTTGGTACAATCATCATTTCTCATTTAAAATAACACTTTGGGGGCTCTTTCATTATGCTTAGCAAGGATATCGGAATCGATCTCGGCACAGCCAACGTGCTCATTCATGTCAAGGGAAGGGGAGTCGTTCTGGATGAACCTTCCGTGGTCACACTTGAAAGTGATACGAAGCGGGTCCTTGCGGTTGGTGAACAGGCACGCCGGATGGTCGGGCGGACACCTGGAAATATAACGACGATTCGTCCGCTCCGTGACGGGGTAATCGCCGACTTTGCCATTACGGAAATGATGCTCAAATACTTTATTGACAGCGTTGGCGGCCGGACCTGGTATTCACGGCCCCGTATTTTGATTTGTGCTCCCACCAATATTACTTCTGTGGAAACGAAGTCCATCCGTGAGGCGGCAGAGCGCAGCGGGGCCAAAGAGGTCTTCATGGAGGAAGAGCCCAAAGCTGCAGCCATTGGCGCAGGAATGGACATTTATCAGCCTAGCGGAAATATGGTCGTCGATATTGGCGGCGGAACGACGGATGTAGCCGTATTGTCTATGGGCGACGTCGTTACCGCCTCTTCCATTAAGATCGCAGGGGACAAGTTCGACGATGCCATTTTAAGATATATTAAACAGAAATATAAGCTACTGATCGGTGAACGCACGGCGGAGGATATCAAAGTGACCATCGGCTCGGTACGTCCGGGCGGCATGAAGGCAGAGATGGACATCCGCGGGCGTGATATGGTGAGCGGATTGCCTCAGACTCTTACCATTTCATCCGGCGAGGTGAAGGAAGCGCTGTGGGACCCGGTTTCGTCGATTGTGGCTGCGGCCAAGTCGGTGCTGGAGCGTACGCCTCCTGAGCTGTCGGCAGATATTATTGACCGTGGAGTGGTGTTGACCGGCGGAGGCGCCCTGCTTAACGGACTGGACGAGCTGCTCTCCGAACAGCTGCATGTTCCGGTCTGGGTGGCTGAAGATCCGATGCACTGCGTCGTCAAGGGCACGGGAATTATGCTGGATCATTTGGACAAGGTAGTTAAGAAAAAGTTCTAGCCTGCCGATAATAAGGGAGAACAGCAGATTCCAGGAAGGGACTGACCTCATGCTCAGAGGATTATATACAGCCGCAGCAGGAATGGTGACGCAGCAGCGCAGACATGATACGGCGACGCAGAACTTGGTCAATTTAAATACTACGGGGTACAAGCAGGTCGACAGTGTCAGCCACGCTTTTCCCGAGGTGCTGGTCACCGCGATGAACGGGGGCGCTGCTAAGACTGTCGGACGGATCAATACCGGGGTTTTTGCCGAGCAGTCCGTCTCCCAATACCTGCAGGGCGACCTTATTGAGAGCGGAAAAAGCGTAGACTTTGCGCTGTCTACCGATCTGCAGGTCCCAGACCCGGAGAATCCGGGTACCAATCTTGCTTTTGACGGCTCGGGGAAATATATCAGTCCGGATGGCGAGGTAACTTACCGGCCTCAGGCGTTCTTTACCGTTCAGGATAATGAAGGCAATAATTTATATACACGTAACGGAAGCTTTACCGTGTCTCCCACAGGGGAGGTACACAGCTTAGGAGGATTCAAGGTCCTCGATAGTAACGGCAATCCGTTGCAATTGAATGGACCGCAGGATAACCTGAAAGTGGACGGGCAAGGTAATTTGATTGATAATAAGACCGGGCAGCCTTCAGGCACCCGGATCGGAATCAGCGTCGTCACAAGACCGCAGGAGCTGGTGCGTGACGGCAACGGGGTCTTTCATGCTGATGATGCCGAGGCCGCAGACATCCGCTTTTCTAATGGAACGGATATTCTGCAGGTACGCCAGGGCTACCTTGAGAACTCTAATGTGGATGCCACTCAGGTCACTGTGGATATGAACGCCGCTTACCGCGCGTATGAAGCGAATCAGAAAGTGATCCAGTTCTACGACAGCAGCCTGCAGAAGGCCGTGAATGAAGTCGGCCGGGTATAGCCGGGCTGCATGGACCATTACTGATGGTGTAAGCCAGTTTCTTCTTATCAAGCTAGTAGGAGGTTAGACCTGTGAACAACTCGACAATCGGTGCTTCTGTCTCAATGGCCAGTCTGCAGCAGCGGCTGGATATTATAGCGGATAACATTGCCAATATGAATACCAATGGTTATAAGAGCAAGCAAGGCTCGTTCGAGGATGTGCTTACCCGTGTACAGCAGCAATCCAAGGATTATAACCAGCCTGGGCGCAGCATGCCGCTGGGCTTCAATATCGGCTTTGGTGTGCGTGTGCCTACAGTGTCAAGTAATTGGGAGGAAGGCACGCTCCAGGAGACAGGGAAGCCTACGGACTTGGCGCTTCAAGGCAATGGATTGTTCGGCGTTCAGGTGAACGGTGAAACGGCATATACCCGCCAGGGGAATTTCCACTTCACCCCGGATACGGCCAATAAGGATAAGATGATTCTTGTGGACAATACCGGCAATCCTGTGCTGGGTGCTAACGGTACTCCGCTCAGCGTAGGGGCTAATGTAAGTGCTGCTATTGATGAGCGCGGGCAGGTGTGGACTAAGACGGATGAGAAACAGCCGCCTGTCCTGGCAGGCAGCTTAATGATTGTTGAGCCGCTCAGCAAGAATGCTTTGCAAGCTGTGGACGGTAATTTCTATGTATTGGCTGATGGCGTAACAGCGCAGCAGGCATTCATGCAAAGAGCAGCGGGCGAAGCGAAGGATGTAGGCGTTCGCTCAGGCTATCTGGAATCCTCTAATGTGGATCTGAGCCGGGAAATGACGGAGATGATGCAGATTCAGCGTACGTATCAGCTTGCTGCCCGGGCGCTGTCCTCCAGTGACCAGATGCTGGGCCTGGCTAATAACATGCGCGCGTGAGGTGAAGGAATGAGTCGTGAGAAGGTTAAGACTGCACAGAAAGCAGAAGAGGAGCAGCAGCAGCCGGTGAAGCGGCGCAGGATTAGGGCCTGGACCATTATTCAGTGGTTCCTGATTCCATTGCTGCTGGTTGCCGCACTTGGCGGCGGGCTGGTCGTAGGGTATGTGATCCTCGGCAAAAAGGAACTAAGTGATGTGCTCCTGTGGAGTACGTGGAAGCATGTATATGATCTGGTGTTCGCACCTTAAAGTGTTATGGCATACCGATATCGGAGGCTCCCTTGTTGTGCAGGGGAGTTTTCTTTTTTATACTGAAAAATGTATAATGATGGCGTGCCCTAAGAGCGCCAAAAAGGGCCCTCTCCGCCATGCTGCCGCGTGCGGTGGAGAAAGCCCCTTATCTTAACCTCCACTGCTGCAGGTGGTGAAGGATAATTATAGTTTTTGCCGAAGCTGTCCATATTTATGCAGAGACAGCGGAGAATAAAACAAAAGTGCTGCTGTAGGCGGAGGTTCATAGACGCGGTTACAACCGAAGGGAGCTTTAATAATCATGATGAATACCAATCAAATTCAAGAAATCATCCCCCACCGGCCCCCATTTCTGCTGGTGGACAAAATTACAGAAATAGAAATGGGCAAACGGGCAGTCGGCATCAAAAATGTAACGGTAAATGAGCCTTTTTTTGCCGGACACTTCCCTGGCTTCCCGGTGATGCCGGGTGTGCTGATTACGGAAGCCTTGGCTCAGGTGGGCGCTGTGGCTATTCTTGGCGTAGAAGCTAACCGGGGCAAAATCGGTTTTCTGGCCGGGCTTGACGGCTTCCGCTTCCGCGGACAGGTTGTTCCCGGCGATACCCTTGTGCTTGAGGTAGAGATTACCCGGCTTAAAGGCAGTATCGGTAAAGGACAAGCCACTGCCAAGGTGGACGGCAAGACGGTAGCGTCCGGGGAGATTATGTTCGCACTCAGCTAGTTCCTGTTATAAACTTATATATTATAGATGGAGAAGGAGAGATTGACATGACTGGATTAAGCCCGAAGGCGCAGGAGACCCTGACACGCTGGCTGCAGGACCCTTCTGTCGACGAGAACACCAAAGAAGAGCTGAAGGCCCTTGCCGGTGAACCCAAGGAACTGGAAGAGCGATTCTATAGAGATCTTGAATTCGGTACAGGCGGTTTGCGCGGAGTCATCGGAGCAGGCAGTAACCGGATGAACCGTTATACTGTCGGCCGGGCTACTCAGGGCTTCGCTGATTACATTCTGGGACAGCATACGGGAGAAGGCAGACCCTCGGTGGTTATCGCCCACGATTCCCGGCGCTTCTCGCCGGAATTCACGCTGGAGGCTGCGCTTGTACTCGCCGGCAACGGAATTGAGACCCACCTGTTCTCTTCCCTGCGCTCCACGCCGCAGCTGTCCTTTGCCGTCCGTCATTTGAAGGCGTCTGGAGGCATTGTAATCACTGCCAGCCACAATCCCCCTGAATATAACGGATACAAGGTCTACAATGCCCAGGGCGGACAGCTGGTACCTCATGAAGCGGAGAAGGTTATTGCTAATATTTTGAATGTGGACTCCTTCAACGGAGTGAAGCGCATGTCTCAGGAGGCAGCAGAGAGCGCAGGCCTGCTGCACTGGCTGGGGGCCGAAGCGGACGAGGCATTTACGGATACGGTTGCTGCGGTAAGTGTCAGCCGTGAAGAGATTGCGTCTTCGCTGGGCCGTGACTTCTCCATTGTCTATACGCCGCTGCACGGGACAGGCAATCTTCCGGTCCGCCGTGTACTGGAGAAGATCGGCTTCACTCAGGTACATGTAGTTCCTGAACAGGAACAGCCGGATTCCGAATTCTCTACCGTGAAATCACCGAATCCGGAGGAACGTGAAGCCTTCACCCTTGCGATGAAGCTGGGCGAAGAGCTGAATGCGGATCTGCTGATCGGCACAGATCCGGATGCTGACCGTATGGGCGCTGTGGTTCGTGACAACGAAGGCAAATTTGTAGTGCTGTCCGGGAATCAGTCCGGCGCGCTCATGATTCATTATTACCTGAGCCGTTTACAGGAACAAGGGAAGCTGCCGGCTAACGGCGCTGTAGTCAAGACCATTGTAACCAGTGAGATGGGCGCTGCTGTAGCCAGCCATTATGGCGCTACGGTATTCAACACCCTGACCGGATTCAAATATATCGGGGAGAAGATGAACCAGTTCGAGCAGTCCGGCGAGTATACGTATCTGTTCGGATATGAAGAAAGCTATGGCTATCTGGCGGGCAACTATGCCCGTGACAAGGATGCAGTCCTTGCTGCTATGCTGATCGCTGAAGCGGGTGCCTATTACAAGGCCCAGGGCAAGACCCTGTACGATGTGCTGCAGGAGCTGTATGCACAGTTCGGATACTTCCTGGAGAGCCTGGAATCCCGCACGCTGAAGGGCAAGGATGGAGTGGCCCAGATTCAGGGAATTATGAATGACTGGCGGACCAGCCCGCCGCACGAAATCGCCGGTGCTTCCGTGACGCAGGTGCTGGACTACTCCCTGGGACTGGACGGTCTGCCTAAGGAGAACGTGCTGAAATATCTGCTGTCGGACGGCTCCTGGTTCTGCCTGCGCCCTTCCGGCACGGAACCGAAGATCAAAGTGTATTTTGCCGTGGTGGGTGAATCTCTGGACAACGCTAAGCACAAGGTTGCGGAATTGACCAGTCAGGTTATGGCACGGGTAGACGGGAAATAATAAGCAATAGATAACTTGCCTGCGGAAACGGAGCTGCTCCAGATGGACAGACCTCCGTTTCCGCTTCAATTTGCCGCTGGCAAAAGGGTCGGCATCTGTAAGTAGCAATCAGCTTTAAAGTGACAGAGGAGGTACTTTGGTGCAGCAGAAATGGCAACGCTGGAATATAGCATCACGCAAGTGGTTATGGATCATTATGGTGATAGGTCTGATCGGTGCGCTTCCGGTCGTATATGACCGTCTACAGACAGAGAAGTCTTCCAAATCGGTTGAGTTTGTCTTTGATTACCGCGATCTGGTTGAGGTTGCGAGCTACCGGGAGAACCCGCAGGATTACATCAACGAGCAGCTGGACCGGCTGAAGGCAGCCGGTGTTCAGAGTATGGCTATCTATGAGAATACATTGGAGGATTTCCGCAAGGCGCGCCGCCTGATGATCTGGGGAGCGTCTGATATCGCCAATCTTACCGATACTGTGATTCCGGAGAATGAGAACTATACATATGTCCTCTTTACCAGTGCGAAGAACAGTGAAATGCTCTCACCGGTTATCCGCGATGCCTTCAGCAGACTGGACATCCGGACGGAAGAATGGAACTACCGCGGCCAGCAGGGGCTGATCATCCAGACACCGCTGGAGGATGCAACACTCAAGCCGCTGCAGCCGGACCCAATTACACTGGAAATGCTGCACGAGAAGGGCTTCAGCATTGTGCCCCGGCTTGTAGATTCACTGGCATACAATCAGGATGCCGTGAAGAAGCTGCTGGACCGTTACGCCGAGCTTGGCGTCAAGCGGATTCTTTTTGAAGGAGAGTCTGTCAAAGGATACTCCGATGATGCAGATACGGGCAGTCTGACCGTCTTCGCCGATCTCCTGAAGCAGCACGGGATGGGAATTGCGGCAATCGAGAATATTAAGGTTCAGCAGAAGGGCTTCTCTAAGCTGGCTTACATGCTGGATTACAACGTGACGCGCCTGTATTCCCTCAGCGAGGCGGATTCCAGCCTGAAGACTGAAGTGATCGCAGACCGGTTCGCGCTGGGCACCAAAGACCGCAATATCCGCATGATCTATCTGAATACGATTCCCTCCAGAGACACCAAGAAGGCTGCTATCACAGATACGCTGGATAACCTGATTGAGAGTCTCAGCGGACCTGAGGGTGCAGTAGCCAAGATTGAGGCGAACGGCTTCAAGATTGGACAAGCTACAGCATTTGATGTGAGCGATTCCTCCTTCCAGCGTTACTTCAAGCTGATTGCGGTAATCGGGGCGGTGGCTATGGTTGCGCTGCTGTTCTCCTACTTCATTCCTTGGCTTACTCTGCCTGTATGGGTGCTTGGACTGGTTGGAAGTGCAGGACTGCTGGTTCTGAAGCCGGCATTATTTGAACAGGCGCTTGCGCTTGCCGTAGCCATAAGTGCGCCTACCCTGGCTATAGTGCTGGCTATCCGCAAAATTAATGAGATGGGCCCGCCTTTACGCGCCAATCCGTTAACCTTTGCCGTAATGAGCCCGCGCCGCCGTCTGACGCATAGTCTCGTTCTGTATGTCAAAACTGCGTTAATCACCTTCAGTGCGGTGCCTTTCGTCATTGCGCTGCTGAATAATATTACCTATGCCCTGGTACTGGAACAGTTCCGCGGGGTAAGTCTGCTGCATTTGGCCCCGATCGGGCTTACTGCAATCTATGTGCTTTTGTACCGTGGCGAATTTGCCTTTAACAAGACCGGTAAGCTGCTGCGGACGCCGATTACACTCGCTATGGTTATTGCCGCTGGTGTAATCGGTATCGTGGGGATGTATTATCTGAGCCGGACCGGAAATGCCGGAAGTGTGAGTGCACCGGAGAAAATCCTTCGTGTCTTCCTGGAGAATACCGTCGGGGTAAGACCGCGTAACAAGGAATTCCTGCTGGCGCATCCGCTCTTTATCCTCGGCGCATTCTTGGCCTATAAATACCGGAGTGCAGCCTTCATCATGATTATTGCAGTCATTGGGCAGTTGTCTATGGTGGATACCTTTGCCCATATTCATTCGCCTGTGCTGATCTCGCTGATCCGCGGACTCCTGGGTCTTGGACTCGGCCTGATCATCGGTATTATCGCTGTTGGGGTATGGCAGATTGCGGAAGGATGTTGGAAGCGATGGTCACCACTCCTCAAAAAATTGTAATCTCCGGCTTCTACGGCTTCCGCAACAGCGGAGACGAAGCCGTTCTGCAGTCGATTCTGAATGCTCTGCGCAAGCAGTCCCAGGCTGCCGGAATAATGCTGGAGCCTGTGGTTCTATCCATTGATCCGGAGTGGACGGCTGCCACGTACGGGGTGGAATCTGTACACCGGATGAAGCTGGGAGAGGTCCGCAGAGCCATATCAGAAAGTGCGGGCCTGATCAGCGGCGGCGGCAGCCTGCTTCAGGATGTTACAAGCAGCAAGACCATTCCGTATTACCTTGGTATTATCAAGCTGGCCCAGTGGATGGGGAAACCGGTATTTATCTATTCCCAGGGAATCGGCCCGGTGAACCGCAAGCTGTTTCATCCGTTGATCAAATCCATTTTCCGGAAATGTGCCTATATCTCCGTGCGGGATGAACAGTCCCGCCTGTTGCTTCAGTCTATGGGGCTTAGTATTGATGAAGTAGAGGTAGTACCTGACCCGGTTATGGGTCTGGAGTTGCCTGAGGATATGCAGCCAGGAGTAGAAAAAGGGACGTTGATTGGCGATACGCCAGATCCTGGCCTGCCAGTTGTGCCCGCTACTGTAGGTGTTTCTGTCCGCTTCTGGGAGCAGTCCCGTAAGGAGCTGGACGCGTTGGCTGAAGGCCTGGTGAAGGCTTCTGCGGTCCAGCCGCTCCATGTACACTTTCTCCCCTTCCATCATTCTGCAGACAATGAGGCTTCCCGCTATGTGATGCAGAAGTTGGGCCGGGCTATAGAAGATAATGGAGGATCGGTAACAATCCGTGAGGATGCGCTTCATCCGTTGCAGATGCTGCGGGAGGTAAACCAGTGCCAGGCGCTTATAGGCATGCGGCTGCACAGCCTTATCTATGCTGCGGGACAGCGTGTTCCGCTGATGGGCGTCTCTTATGATCCGAAGATTGATCATTTTCTTGAGCGGGTGGATTGTCGGCCGGTAGGCAAGACAGATACACTGGAGGCAGACAAGGTGGCTGCCGGGCTTCTGGAGCTGCTGAGCTCAGGGGAGCGCTGGAAGCAGGAGCGGGAGCCGCTGATTGCCGCGCTCACCCAAGAGGCAGAGGCACCGGCCCGGCGAATTGTCCAATATTTCGGCCGTAAAGGATGAGTGACAAGTGAAAGCAGATAGCGCATTACCGACAGTACCCATTTTTGGCATACGAGTATCCAAGGCGGATATGAAGACCACCGTTTCCTATCTGACAGAGGCGGTTCATAAGCGTGAGCCTCATCAGGTAATTACTGCCAATCCGATTATGGTCATGGCGGCGCTGGAGAATCCGTCTTATATGGAGATTATGAAATCAGCAGAGCTGGTTGTCCCTGACGGAACTGGAGTAGTGTGGGCCGCGGGGTATTGTAAGGAGCCTGTAGCTGAGCGTGTAGCGGGCTTTGATCTTTTACATGAATTATTGCACCAAGGCGAAAGCTATAACTGGAGAGTATATTTGCTCGGTTCAACCCCTGAGGTGATTCGCGAGACGGCTTCCCGGTTACAAACAAGATATCCCGGTATTGTCATCGCAGGATATCATGACGGGTATTTTGGTCCGGCAGAGGATGAACAAATTGTGGGCGGAATCCTTGAAGCGAAGCCTGACTTGCTCTTTGTTGCCAGAGGGGCGGACAGCCAGGAGCCATGGATCGCCAAATACAAAGCCCGGCTGCAGATCCCGGTGATGATGGGTGTCGGCGGGAGCTTTGATGTGATCTCCGGCAAGAGCCGCCGTGCCCCTGTGGCCTTCCAGAAATTAAGGGCAGAATGGTTATACCGGCTGCTCAAGGAACCCACACGTTACAAAAGAATGCTTGCGCTGCCGAAATTCGCAGTAAAAGTGGTACGAGAGAAAGATAAAGTCACAAAAGACCAGTAAAATGAGGGAATTTACTGAAAAAATCCGTGTTACCGCCTAAAAACAGTATTGGAATTTGTTTTTGGTTCAGCGTATAATTCAATGCGGTAGAGAAATGGAGGTCGACTTTTCACATGTTAATCATATACATCGCCGGATTCGTTGTGTGCATGGGGCTTGCACTGCTTTTGACGCCGTTCGTGAAGAAATTCGCCATTAAGATCGGTGCGACAGATGTGCCAAATGCCCGGAAAGTGCATACGAAGATCATGCCCCGCCTTGGCGGACTCGGCATATTTCTGGCGTTTGTGTTAGGCCTGCTTGCCGTATTACCGATTATTCCGTATGACTTCACTCCCCGGGAGGCTAATTTCATTAAAGCGCTGCTATGCGGCGGAGGCCTGATTGTGTTGATCGGCGGTCTGGATGACCGTTTTGAGCTATCAGCAAAAGTGAAGCTGCTGGGCCAGATTGCTGCTGCCTGTATTGTAGTTTTCGGGTTTGGCATCACGGTAGATTTCGTAAATATTCCTTTTCATAATAGCTATTCTTCCTTAGAGAGCTGGATTGCCATCCCTCTGACGATCTTCTGGATTGTCGGCGTCACGAACGCCGTGAACCTGATCGATGGGCTGGACGGGCTTGCAGCAGGCGTATCCGGTATTGCCATTGCTACGATTGCCGTCATGGCCTTCCTGATGGGGAACACCATGGTTGCCCTGCTCTGTCTGCTGCTGCTGGGCAGCATTCTGGGATTCCTGTTCTTCAACTTCCATCCCGCCAAAATCTTCATGGGAGATACGGGCTCGCTGTTCCTGGGCTTCTGCCTGGCACTGCTTGCACTCCTCGGCTTCAAACAGATTGCGGTGGTTTCATTCATCACACCACTCCTGATTATCGGAGTTCCGTTATCGGATACGTTCTTCGCCATCGTCCGGCGCAAGCTGCAGAAGAAGCCGATCTTCGCTCCGGACAAAGGCCATCTCCATCACTGTCTGCGCGAGCTCGGCTTCAGCCACCGCCAGACGGTACTAATTATCTACGGCATTGCCGCATTCTTCGGTATCCTGGCAGTCATCCAGACCTCTGCTTCGCTCTACGAAGCCAACTGGGTTACCTTCGTAGTCATCTGCGTGATGCTCTTCTTCCTGCAGATCGGCGCAGAGATCACCGGCGTCATCAGCAAGACCAAGCGCCCGGTGATTGATTTGTTTTTGAGAATGCGGATGAAGGTTGGGCAAGAGCGGGGTAGTAAGCTATAATTTCTTTTAAAGCTGAATACGATTCACAAATTGTTTCATTAAATATCGGTGCGTATCCTTCCATAAGGGTACGCTCTTTTTTTGTCTTATTGCAGATCTGGATGCCGCTTACAGAAAAGTTGGGCGGAGTCCTTCATATTATGGGCTGCTGGACCGATAAAATAATTATCATCAACAAAAGGGAGAGGTTAATGACATGCAGCGCATGAAAAAAACATTTATCTGGACACTTCTGCTCGCTTTATTGGTATCCTTAGTCCCGCCGGGACTTATGAATATTGCGGCGGCTGCAGATAAGCCGACCAGTTACTTTACACCGGATAATCAAAAGCTTCGGAATACGGTTGATCTGACTTTACTTCCATCATCTTCAGTGCCGTCATTGCAAATTGCCAGAGATAATGTATTGCAGGTGACAGATGCAAGCCTGACAGTTACAGGTACCTTTACAAAGGTAACCAGTTCTACACTCGGAGCAAATGTACAATTATTAAATTGGGATCAGCAGAACAACAAATGGCTGGAAGATCCTACACACGTAACACCGGGAGTGGTCCAACTGGATGTTGACAGCCCTGATAACCGTTTCAGTGCCAATCTGACCTTGTATCCTGGTATGAACCGGATAACATTGACCGGATCACAGGGCAGCAATGACCGCTCAGAAGCATTTTATGTTCTGTTTGATAAGGTCCCCTATGTGGAGAAGCTTCAGGTTCTTGGGGGATCAGAGAAGCTGAATTTGAATGAAGGCGCTCAGTTGGTGGTAGCCAACAAGGAAATTACACTTGAAGGTAAGGCCCAGAATGCTACTAAGGTTACAGTTTCTCTTAATGATGGCACTGCTTCAAGCACATCATTATTGCAGGATGGCACTTTCTTTTCCCAGCGTATGGAGCTTAAGCCTGGGGTGAACAGCCTTAAGCTGGTTGTACAGAATGGTTCTGACACACTCAGCTTTCAATATTCAATTTTCTATTATGATGAGAAGAACCCAATAGTCGCTATGTACTTAGGAGATAGTACCGGTCAAGGGCAAGACCTCTTGTACGGAGATCAGCCAGTGATGACAGAGGATAAAGATACTGCCAGCCTATTTGTCCAGATGATGGTTCCAGACAATGCCGGAGTGCCTTTCAGCGGTTCAGCAGTTGTGAAGCTGGATAGTGCAGTACCCGCTATTGAATATGGGGAAGGTTTAACACTTAGCAGCAGTGGTGCGGTGGGGTTGAAATCAGGCTCTGAAATTTTAGTTCCTTCTCCAATTAAGGATTCGCCTGCTTATCGGCTGGTAACCTTTAAAATCCCTTTGACCTTAACAAAGGATAATGCAACACCTGCCAACCGTTTAGAAAAGCAGACGCACAATCTTTCAGTAGCGTATGGAACCAAGACCGTTAACCGGTCCATTGATTTTCAGTATATGAAGAATAACATTGTAATTACAGATATGAAGTATTTGCCGGGGTATAACGGAACAACAGGGACAGTACCTGCCGGAGTAGCGCTGAATGGGGCTAAGGTGGATTCTGGAGAATTCTATATCTTGGTTAAAACCAATACAGCTATGACAACCACTCCTGTAAAGCTGCTTGCAAGCTATTTGCCTTTGTCCACCAGAGTTTTAGCGCCGGAATGGATAAAGGCGGTATCGCCAACAGAACATATCTTTAAAATTACGGATTTCCAGAACGGGAATCAGACCGTCCGGTTCAAGATAGATGGCTCATCCTCAAACAAGGATGTGAATATTTCTTTTGCCTCGAAGAGCTACATTTATGTATCCAACCTTACGGATGGGCAGACTTATGTAATTAACTCCAGCGAGAGCAAAGTATTGAACGTAAAGGGACAATATATCGACTTTAATCTGGGTAGCAGCTACTTCCTGGCTGAAATGTATGTGAATGGGTTGAAAATAAAACCTACAGGAACAGAGAAGTGGCCAAATCCAAGTGATGGTGCTTTTTCTGTAGATTTAAAAATTGATGCTAAAGAGGGACCTATTGTATTCGGGGAGAATAAAATTGTCCTGACAGGAACAGGGGTAGATGAAAAAGGACAGGTCCGTGAGGTCCGCAAGGAACTGCGTGTCTATATTCTTGATGAGAATGTATCAACCATCAGCAAATTCCAGCCGGCCTTAGGCACAGGAAGACCTACATTCCCGGACGCTAATTTTGGACCAACGGATGTACTGCTCACGAAGCTGTTCAATCTGACACCTGATTTTATTTATAATGATACAAAGTATACAACTAGTCTGAAAACCTATGATTTGGTGCTGCGAGGCAGCGGGGCAGTGAAGCTGAATCTGAACATGGGTACCAAAAATATATTGTCGCTTGATATTCCGGCTAACGCCAGTGCTGCTAATACAGCAAGCCCGGTGTTTGCGGATCAACGTTATACTACCAGCTTTGCCGGCAGTCAGAAGGATTTCGTAATGCGGATTCAGGATCTCACCAATGATACACCGGGAACCTACATCTATACGCTGGAACTGATCAACAGCACGGGTGCCAAGACTAGTCAGAAACTGGAGCTGATCCGGGAGGTCAGTGCTTACCGCATTCTGTCTCCTCAGCCCTCTGTAGGGACTCAGTATGTTGTGAACAAGAACTTTGTTCATTTTGATATTGAAGCTGAGGGAGCTACAAGTGTAGTTATTGACAAAGAGCAGGCCGTTAAGCGAACGGATCTGGGACCGGGCAGGTTCGTTCTGGATTACGTAGGCTTGAAGCCAGATAAGGCAAACAGCATCAAAATTCAAATTGTCAGAGGAAGCAGTACAAGTACAGATACTATCTCAATATTCTATACGGGCACTGTAGCAGTTGATTCGCAATACATGGCGCCTAAGGTAGCGGACAAATACAGTGTATTTAATAAGAAGCTGGAATTGACCTTCCCAAAAGGGACTGTAATGCAAAGTACAGATACACGCAATCTGAAGAAGTTCTATCCTGATACCAAACTTCGCTTCGGTATTGCTGAACCGACAACAGGTGTGGTGGAACGCCGTAACGATTATGGCAATGTCATCGGCTTCCCGGTAACATTTGAAGAGAGCGGAATTCCTAACTGGACCATTCCCGATGAATTCTCACTTCGTTTCAGTTCTCCATATGAGAGCAGTAACTTCGTAAGAATATCCGATGTGTACTGGATTAGCGGAGGCTTGGGCGAATTGGGTACAGTATCGACTGGAGGGTACATTCCTGCAACGAATGGCCTGGCTCCATATTCTGTAGATGGTTTGTTCGGTGATCCGCAGACTCCGGCAGAACGCAAGATCACTCCATCCAAGCGGGGGAAACTAACACTGGCTTTTGACTCCAATGTTGTTGATGACGCGGGGACTGTTGTCACTGTATTCCAATATAACTCCAACCGTGAATGGGTGAATATTGGTGGTACTGTGGATACCAACAAGCATACAATCAGTGTTCCGTTTGATGAATTTGGTTATTACAAGGTTATGAAAATGAGCCGTGGCTATAACGACATTACGAATCACCAATGGGCCCGGAACATTCTTAATGCCCTGTATTCCAAGGGGATCATGAATAATCTCCGTTTTGAACAGTTTGGCACAGACGATCAGACAACAAGAGGAGAGTTCGCGACCCTGCTTGTTAAGGGCTTGAATCTGCCGCTTAACTACGATAGTAATAAGACCTATTCAGATTTGGTTCCAGGGGCCAGTTCAGTAACCTGGGATTATGAACATATTGAGACAGCATCGAGAGCCGGAATTGTGACTGGACTTACCGATGGGGTATTTGGTCCAGATCAACCGATTACGCGTGAGCAAGCGGCTGTGATGATTGCCAGAGCACTTAAGCTGAAGCTGCCGGTTAATGATCAGAAATTAAAGGATGCAGTAGCCAAGTCCTTCCTGGATTCCGGTAAGATAGAGTCCTATGCATTAGCCGCAGTTCAGGCCGTGTCAAAGGCTAAAATTATGAATGGGGCTGAAGTGACCACTACGGGGCAAAAGAAGGCTTCGTACAACTTTAATCCTAAAGCCAATATGACAAGAGCTGAGGCTGGTAAAATTGCTGTGGAGCTTTTGAAGAAAAGCACTACAATTTTCCCTAAAACCCTGAGCTAGGCAGTAACAGTCCCAGAGTAAAAACCTTATTCAGGTTAAATTACCATTCGGACATCTTTGTAATCTGCTCCCATTTGCGTTACAATGTCAAAGAAACCATTTTTACGTGAAAGGTGAAAGCCATCGATGAAACCGATTTTATCAAAAGCACAATTGGATTACACGAAAGCAAAGAATATGTTTGAGAATAGAGCAAAGGTTATGGAAAAGGAAATTGCAGCGAAGCGGGCTCTGCAGGAGATCACTCAGGAGGTAATGGAAGAGCTTGTCCAAGCAACTGGCTTCCATGATGCTTATAATGAACTTGTTATTGCTGAGAATGCTTTGATCGATTGGTCCCATAGCACCATCAAGCATGAGAAGACCTACCGTGAGAACCGCGCAGCGATTGATGCCATGTATGAGAATGTAAATGCAAGCCCTGAGAAGCGCCAGGAGTTAATACAGCTATCGATGAAGATTCGATAGCCCTGGATATACTAAGTTGAAGGTAAGGCTGCTGAGTTGATCTCAGTAGCCTTTCTTTATGTCAATCATTATCCGGAACGTGTTAACCCTGCTGCAATGTGGGTATATACTTATTAGCTCGAAAGCTGGTCAACAAAAAAACTACATTTAGTATGCAATATTTGTTTATAAACTTAGCAAATATTGTTTAATGACGTTTGGAATGCCTCTATGCTATACTGATTCCCGTAGCCACCCAACATTAACAATAGTTAGTAGAACATACATATTGTATCTTCTAGAGTATCGGGGCAGGGATACAGCAGGGCAGAAAAAGTTTTTTTAACCAAAGCGCAACTTTTTTGAAACTATTGCGTTTAAGGTGTAGAGTCACTTGCACAAGGCAATTGCGGAATGCCCTCAAGGCACTGTTCATTGCTAAATGGAAAAATTAGCTTTACGTGACTAGAGGCACATTGTATAATACTTAGGTAGAATTAGGAATCTAGTATTACTATGCCTTGAAGCTGTTTACAAGTTTCTGTGATACCCGTCACAGACATTATTTATACTTAATCTGCTCAACTCGGGAAAGGGGGTGCTCGACAAATGAGTGATATGAGCTACACAACTAAAGAAAAATCCCAGTTTATGAATGTCCAAGGAGGAGAAAAAAAGGTTATGAAGAAAATTTTATCCGTAGCATTATCTACAGCAATGGCATTCTCGATGTTTGCCTCTGTAGCATTTGGTGAAACAGCAAAGGTAACTTCACAACAAGCATTTGATGCTTTAGCAGCAAAGGGTATTGTTAATGGGTTCCCTGATGGAAAGGCTCATCTTGATAAAGATCTGACTCGCGGAGAATTCGCTAAGATCGTTACTAAATTGTTCGGTTTTACTGAAGTAACTGGCAAGTTGTCTTACAACGATAAAGGTTACAACGCTAAAAACTGGGCTGTTCCTTACATCGAAGCAGTTACTGCAGCAGGATTGATGCAGGGTCAAGATACTGTTAAAGGTATCTTCAACTACAACGGTAAAGTAACAGTTGAAGAAGTAGCTAAAGTATTGGCTATCGCTCTTAAGCTGGAACAACCAACTACAACTGATAACAGTGCATCTGTATGGGCTAAGGGCTATGCGCAAGCAGTTATCAACGCTGGTCTGGTAGAGAAAAATACCAACTTCAAAGCTAACGCTCCTCGTTCTTTGGTAGTTGAAACAGCTTACTATGCTGACCAAATCGGTAAAGTTCCTACATTGACTGTAGCTTCTGCTGAAGCAGTAAGCCCAACCAAAGTAGTTGTAACTTTCTCTGACAAAACTACTGCAAACGTTGAATTGACAACTGCTCTGGTAGCAGGTGTTGAACAAACAATCAACTTCAAACACCTTGAAAAGGACTACACTGCAAAAGTAACTCTGCAGGCTCCTAAGGTTGTTTCCGTAACAACTCCAAACGCTAAGCAACTGGTTGTTAAGTTCAACCGTGCTATCGACCCAGAAACAATTATTGAAAATGTGTATGGAAACAGCACATTGGTTAATGGTCTGGTTGAAGTTAATCCACTGAGCGGTGCTCTTCGTGTAAGTCCTGATGCTGCAGATGTTACTCTGGCTGCTGATGGTACTGAAGCTTGGATTACTTTCCAGAACAATGAGTACTTGAAAGGTCAATACACTGTAATCGTTAATGATGATGTTAGAACAATCAGCAACGAAGTGATTCCTGCATTTACTGACCTTATCAATGTAAATGACGTTGTTGCTCCGTCGGTTGTAACTGTAACTTCTGTTGCAAAAACAACAACTAACAAAGTCTATCTGAAACTTAGCGAGCCAGTAAGATTGACTGGTCTGATCGCTTACGTTAACGGATCTGCAGCTACGGTTAGCCGTGATGCTTATGCTCCGCTTGACGAAGTGACACTGACTACTGCTACATTGAACAGTGGTGCAACTTATGACGTATCGATCAGAAACCTGAGCGACTTCGCAGGTAACACGATCACACCTAATCCATTTGCAACTAAAGTAACAGTTTCTTCTGATGTTGCTGCTCCACAGATTGTTAGCCTGACTGCAACTGGCGAGAAGAAAGTCACTGTTGTATTCAACAAAAACATGGACTTCAACTCCCTGTCCAACAACATCCGTCTGCTTGATCCGAATGGCGAAAGCAAAGGTATG
Organism: Paenibacillus sp. FSL H3-0333; assembly: GCF_038002805.1. Classification (NCBI taxonomy): domain Bacteria; kingdom Bacillati; phylum Bacillota; class Bacilli; order Caryophanales; family Paenibacillaceae; genus Paenibacillus; species Paenibacillus sp. FSL H3-0333. The sequence goes on from NZ_JBBODG010000001.1 coordinate 1,167,636, forward strand.
TTCACTGTAAACCGTGGTGCTGATCAGAAGACATTCACTCTGACTTCGCCGCTTGGTGAAATTCCTTCTTCCGGTACTTTCACAGGTACAATCGTATTCGGTGCTGGTGTGAAGGATTCCCTGGGTAACACACTGGGCAGCGCACTTTCCCAACCAATTACCTTCACTAAGGATACAACTGCTCCAACCGTTACAAGCACTGTTTACAGAGCTGGTACTGGTATCGTAGTTAAATTCTCTGAAGAAATCGTTTATGTTGCTGGAACCTCTGCTACTTTGATCAAGGAAAGCACTGGTATTTCCACTAACTTGTCCAACGGACGCGTATCTGATGATCAGAAATCCCTGATCTTCCCTGTAGGATCTCTGACAGGAGCACACACTCTGCGCTTGCCTGCTGGCATTGTCAAAGACCTGAGTGCTGCTGGTAACAAGTTGGCTGCTATCAACCTGGCAGTAGATGGAAATGCTGCTTCTTCCGATACTGGCAGACCACAAGTAGTTGGAACAGTTACTTACAAAGAACTAGATAGCGAGTACAGACTTGCTGTTAGAGTCCAAGATGACAACGAACTGAACATCAACTCTGTACGTGACGTTAACAGCTACACGCTGGATAACAAGGCTCTGCCTTCAGCAGCTTACATTACAATCGCTGACGGTGACGGCATCGTTAACACAGGAAAAGACAAAACAGCTTGGATCTTCATTCCTAAATCCAGCATTGAGCAAACTAAATCCTATGACCTGACTGTAAGTGGTGTTGTGGATAACTCCAATAATGGTGTTGACCCTAAAACCCTTCCAATCGAGTTGAAAGATGGTAAGAAACCAAGCCTTGACTCTGCGGTAATCTCTTCTGCAGACAGCAAGACTGTTGTTCTGACATTCAGCGAAGTGGTTAAGAATGTTAACCCTACTGACTTCACATTTACACTTAATAACGAGGTTGTTGCTTCGACTAATGTATCTATCACTACAATCGGTGGCGTTGGTGAAGCTGACAGATTCTACGTGACCTTCAAAGATGCTAATGGTGCAGTTCGTGACCTGAATGCAAATGAAGTTTACCAGTTGTCTGTCAAAGTTAATGCTGAAGGTGCAACTGATATTAAAGACAAAGCAGATAATGCTGTTGTTAATGGTACTAGTTACTCCATTAAGTAATCTCCGATTACTGCAATTAAGAATAGCCTCTTCGGAGGCTATTCTTTTTTTATAGCCATTTATCCCACTATGAGGAGGAATCACATTTGAAGACCGCTTGGAAAGTTACGATGTCTGCAGTGCTGCTGGCGGGTGGACTGTGGGCTGGATCTATGATTAACCTAAAGGCTGAAGGCGCCGGTGTTGGATCACAGCCAGGAACGGCAGAGGACCCGGTGGTTACTAAGAGCTATGTGGACCAACAGATTCAGAAGGCTTTGCAGGGTGGAACAATTAGTCCACCTACTCAGGCTCCGGCTGCTACTGCAACTAATGCACCGGCTGCAACCACAGCTCCTACCAAAGCGCCGGCTTCCGGTTCGGGTGATACAGGAAATACTGGTAATGCCAGTGAAATTGTTGATGTGAAGCCAGGCCAGACTCTCATTGCCGGAGCAGGTACAGAATTCATTGTTCGTGCCGGCAAAGCGGTTATTTATTCCCAAGATGCTAATGGTGTAGCTGACTTGACGGATGGTGTCGATTTGGCGAATGGTGTCGCTGCGCCTACGAATCATCTGTTATCTTTCCCACGGGATGGCCGTGGAATTGCTGTTCAGGACGGTCAAACGATGAAAATCGTTGTTATGGTCCGTGGTGCATATACTCTGAAATAGCTGCAATCCATTTTTTTAAGAACACTTCAATCGACATTTTTCTTTTCTATATAAAGAATGCCCTATATTGGGTCTTCATATACCCCGGAACTCATTCCCACAGTTGACAAACATTAAGCCGACTCAGGCCTTTGGGATTCGTACACAATACCACCTGTAATCTTAAAAAAAATTCGCAGGAGGTGCTGTAACATGGCACGTACAAATCGCACAGTGGTACCAGAAAGCCGGGCAATGCTGAAACAAATGCAATATGAAATTGCTTCTGAATTCGGATTATATGGGGCTTCGTACGGCGGCGGAATGGATACGGAGTTTGCTTCTGAGCTGGGGACGATTGGTGGAGCAAGTGTTTCAGGAGGTACTCCATATCTGGGACATCTAAGCTCCAGAGATAATGGATCTGTTGGCGGGGAAATCACAAAGAGGTTGATCAAACAGGCAGAGCAGTCTCTTTTCGCATAACTGGCTTCAATTGACAGCCACCGGTAAATAAGATAATATGACCTTTGAGGAAGGCCGTAGACCTTTTCCATCCGGAAAAGGTTCATTTTTTGAATAAAACAGGCATTGGCCATCATAAATTATTCTACTACTTATATTTGGCCTGTTATCTACTAGGGAGCCCCCTTGAATACAGTGTCAGATCAACAATATGGGAGGTTGTTGTGTATGTCGATCAAAGGGCGTCATCTGTTTACTTCTGAGTCCGTAACGGAGGGACACCCCGATAAAATCTGTGATCAGATATCCGACGCGGTACTAGATGCATTTCTTGCTAACGATCCTAATGCCCGTGTAGCTTGTGAGGTAGCTGTAGCAACAGGTCTTGTGCTTGTCATCGGGGAAATTAGCACTAAATCTGAATATGTGGATATTCCGGCAATCGTACGTAATACTATTAAGGAAATTGGCTATACCCGCGCGAAGTTTGGCTTTGATTATAATACTTGTGCTGTCCTTAGCTCGTTGAATGAGCAATCGGCAGATATTGCCCAGGGTGTAAATGCTGCTCTTGAGCACCGTGACCCTGCGTCATTAGCTGAAGAGACTGCGAACATTGGTGCCGGTGACCAAGGTCTGATGTTCGGGTTCGCTACGAATGAGACGCCTGAGCTCATGCCGCTTCCGATTGCCCTGTCTCACCGGATTGCCCGGCGTCTGGCGGAAGTCCGTAAAGATGGAACTTTGAAATATCTGCGTCCGGATGGCAAAACCCAGGTTACGATTGAGTACCAGGGCGACAAGCCGGTGCGTGTGGATACTATCGTAGTATCTACCCAGCATGCAGAAGAAATCACCCTTGAGCAAATTCAGGCAGACATCAAAGAGTATGTCATTCTTCCGGTTGTTCCGGCTGAACTATTGGATGAAGCCACTAAATACTTCATTAATCCTACTGGCCGTTTTGTTATTGGTGGTCCTCAAGGAGATGCCGGTCTGACTGGACGCAAAATTATTGTGGATACATATGGCGGTTATGCCCGTCACGGCGGCGGAGCCTTCTCCGGTAAAGATCCGACCAAAGTGGACCGTTCTGCAGCTTATGCGGCTCGTTATGTAGCGAAGAATCTGGTCGCTGCCGGCCTTGCTGACAAGTGCGAGATTCAATTGGCGTATGCTATCGGTGTTGCAACCCCTGTATCGATCAATGTGGATACATATGGAACGGGGAAGATCAGTGAGGAGAAGCTGGTTCAACTGATCAGCGATAACTTTGATCTTCGTCCGGCAGGAATCATCTCAATGCTGGATCTGCGTAAGCCTATCTATAGACAGACAGCAGCTTATGGACATTTTGGCCGTACCGATGTGGACCTTCCTTGGGAACGCGTGGATAAGGCGGATTTGTTAAAAGCCCAGTCCGGAATCTAAAGTTGCAGCAAATGAATTGAGCTAGTTTGCATAATGTCATTAAATTATAATCATGCCTATATAGTACTCCTCATCAGGGGGGATTATATGGGCTTTTTTTTGTAAAAAAAGCAAGCTGATATGCCCTCTACCAGTCATCTTCTAAACTTTGGAAGCCCTTTAGCCGAAATATAACAGTATACAAGAAACGCTCGAAGGGCTGAAGGGAGTTTTATCAAGAATGAACAAGAAGGTAAAAATAGGGACAGCGATCATTATTGCAGGTCATCTGCTGCTTGGTCTAGGCAGTCCGGCTATCGGTATACATACATCAGCGGTATACGCCGCTTCGGAATTCGGAATCAGCATTTCTCCTGCGAACGGGTCTGCTTTTGTAAATGTCGGGGCTTCGCTGGGGCTTGGCTTTGACCGCCAGGTGATCCCGCAAGCCGGGAAAATCACCATTACAGATGTAAATGCCGAAACGGTATTTACGGAAATTGCAGTCGGGAGTGCAGGACTAATCGGAAACTCGTCAAGCTACGAGATCAAGCTAGGCGCCAGCCTTAAATTTGCTCCCTACAAAACATATAGCGTAAGTGTGCCTAAGGGGCTGTTTAAGGATAGTGCAGGCAATGAATCTGCGGCAACAAGCTGGAAGTTCACGACAGCCCCGGAGGTAAATCCGGCGATTACAGCAAGCAGCATGTCTCCTGCCATCAATTCCAGAGTAGAGGCAGGTAGCTTAACGGAGCTGAGTATTCGCTTATCTGGAGTCCTTACAGCCGGAGGAGGCAGCGTCAGGCTGCTCTCGTCAGCGGATAACGCGGTTATACAAGAGTTTGCGATCAGAGATGGAGAACCTGGGGTAGCATTCCAGAGTGCAGATTCCTCCACAACGGTGACGTTGACACTGGCTAATAAGCTTCCGGCCGGCGGGAATTATTATGTGCTTATCGACGCTTATGCATTCAAGGATGCTAATAATACAACCTATCAGGGGATAGCAAGCGGCAGCGGCTGGAGCTTCTCCACGGTCGGCACGGGTACTATCTCTGCATCTACGGCTCCGGCCAATGCATCTTTTGGCGCATCGGTTAGTGGAGCCCTTAAGCTATACTTCGACCGCCCGATGAGTCCGGCCTCTGGAGTAATCTCGGTCTCTCCAGGTGAAGGGGACCCTAGAACAAGATGGCTGAATGTCAATTCAACGAATGTTACCGGTGGGGGAAGCTCGACAATAACTCTGTTGCCAGCCTCCGCAGCTTCACCGCTATTGAGCGGTACACTATATACAGTGACTATACCGCAGGGGGCTTTTTATGATCAAGATGGTCATCTCTTTCCGGCCTCAGGTCCGTACTCCTGGACGTTCACGACGGCATCACTGACAAGTCTGTCTGTAGCCGCGTTAACACCAGCGGACCGCAGTGAGTCAGTAGATATCTCCAAAACAATTGCGGTTAATTTCAACCGGGATGTTGTCTATAATAGCACCATTACGAACGGGGTTGTTCTATATAAAAGCAATGGATCTAAAGTGACAGCGACAGTTCAGCAGGGCGCCTCTGCCAAGGAGTTTTTAATCAAGCCGACTGCAGCATTGGAATCAGATACGATCTATTATATCGACATCGCCAAAGGAGCGTTCACGGATGCCGCAGACCCCAGCGTGCAGTATGAGGGATTAAGCGGTACCAAGTCCTGGAGCTTCCGCACTGTGGCCATAGATAAGACTCCACCATCGCTGACGAGCGCAGTGCTGGAGAACAACCGGACGATCCGCCTGAGGTATAATGAGTCGCTTAACGCTTCAGTGGCGCTGCTGGCTTCCAGCTTCGGGGTAACCGTTAATGAGGAAACCCGGAATATTGAGAGTGCCTATATTCAAGGAGACAGTGTATTTGTAGTGATTAGCACAGGCATCGCTGTAGGCCAGAATGTGAAAATCAGCTATACCGGCGGCGTGCGGACGATTCAGGATACGAGCGGGAATGCTGCGCCTACCTTTTCTGGACAGCAGATCACCAATACTATAGAATCGGCGCTCCCTACGCCCAAAGAAGGCAGAATTACTGGCAGAACGGTGACACTGACCTTCAATGATACGCTCAAAACAGTCTCTCCTTATGCGTATGATCAGTTTGTGGTAACGACTGACGGCTACTCTCTTGGGGTGAACTCTGTCAGCTCCAGCGGCAACACCTTGTATTTAACAGTAGGTTCGGAGGTGGGCAATTCGGAGTCGGTCCGGGTATCCTACTACGCCGGTTCGTATCCGCTGGTTAGCTCTCTGGGGCAGAATATCGCCAACTTCGCTGAGTTTAACATCCGCAATAGTAAGGATAATGTGCCGCCGGTGTTCCAGAATGCGACGGGTGCGGGCAATAAAATCATTCTGAATTATAACGAAGGTCTGTCCACAACCAATTTACCGATGAATAGCCAGTTCTCTGTACTGGTTGGCGGTAAACCAAACTATGTTACTAATGTATCGGTGAGTGGATCGCAGGCTACATTGACCCTTCAGACTGCTTTGCCGCTTAGCGGAACAGTGACGGTATCCTATGTTCCAGGTACTCTTGGACTTAGTGATCTGAATGGTAATCGTGCAGCCTATGTTGATCTTCAGCCAGTGTCTGTAACTTCAGCCACGGTAGTATCGGAGATCAGCATAGCTACAGTGAAAGGCAATGAACTTAATGTTACCTTTACCAAGAGCATGCAGTCATCTTCGAAATTGTATGCTAATCAGTTTGGGATTAAGGCTGATGGAAGCAGCATTGATGTTCAGGAATTCAGCCTGTCCGGAACTCTTTTGAAATTGAATCTCTCGCAAGCAGTGACGGCCGGGCAAAAGGTGGAGCTCTCTTACCTGTCGGGTGCGGGGATGATTACAGACACGAATGGTAACTCTCTTCCGTCCTTCAATTCCTTGTCTGTTCAGAATCTGACCACTGGTGTAACGGGCAATGGAAGCCGCCCTTCTTACCTCGGAACCCTGCCTGCCAGTGAATTTGGCAAGGAGTACCCGTTACTGAAGAGTGATTCGGCTCTTGGGGTTACAGATCTTTCGGTCTACAAACAAATGGTTAAAAGATATGATCTGAATGCAGAACGTTTAGCTGCCAGTTATCAATATCTGAAGCTTGCAGGTGGGGATGAGCTGGTATTCGAGGTTCCTTCTACAGAGAAGTCAGCCTATGTTACTGTTTCCCTAAAAGCTCTATCGGATGCAGCCGCAAGCAACAAGAATGCAAAACTGATTATCCGGTACGGAGATCATATGTATGGTGTAAAACTAAGCGATATTGATGCGAATTCGCTAATTGCTAGTCTGGGGACAGATATCAATAAGGTCTCACTTGTGCTGCGTATGGAGAGTGTTCCGGGCGGGACATTCTATTCGTTCGAACAAAAAATCGGAAGCCAGGCCATGCGTAACGTTACCGGTCTTATGGATTTACGTCTTACCGGTTCAATTAAAGATAACTATTCCAATGCCAAGGAATTAAATGTAAAAGGGCAATACACTGTTCGCAATGCTGCTGTATTGAACTCCGCCCAAACGATGGCCGCCGGTGTAGATTCGACATACAATGATGCTATTTATTTGCCGGCCCAAATTGCTACAGTGGGCAGTAATAGCGTTGTTAGTGCACGCACGAATGGTAACCAGGTGGTGGGGGTGTTCATTTCCTTGCGTACCTTTGGAGATATGACCTCCCATTGGAGTAAGACTGCTGTAGCAGAGTTAGCCGCCAAAAATATCATCGATAGCAGCTATGGAACTGCGTTTAAGCCTGATCAGCCGATTACTCGTTCTGAGTTCGCTGTGATGCTCAGCCGGGGCTTAGGTTTACAGGCAGTACGCGGTGGAGCTTCCCAGTTCAAGGATGTACGTCCTTTTACACAAACAAGTGACTTCATAGAAGCCGCAGCCAAAGCCGGCATCATCAACGGCAATACGGACGGGACCTTCCGCGCGGAGGATAAGATTACCCGTGAGCAGATGGCGATTATGATGGTGAGGGCGCTGGAGTATACGGGGCAGCCTGTAACGTTGAGTGCATCGGTAATGGATACGCTTAGCCCGTTCAAGGACCGGGCGAGAATTCTGAGCCAGAGTATCGAATTTGTAGCCAAGGCAGTCAAGGCGGGGATTATTCAGGGAGTCAGCACCACGCAATTCCAGCCGCAGGGTAATGCTACCCGAGGGCAGGCTGCGGTCATGCTGCAGCGGATGCTGAAGACAGCAGGCTATTTGTAAGAGCAAGGGAATTGTATAGGTAAGCAGAGCATCCGGTCTATGGGCCGGGTGCTTTTTTAGCATACCAGGACAGCTCCAGCGTGACTCCGCTTATCCGGTAAAACCTGCTAGTTCTCTCCAATTTTCGCAACTTTTCGAGCTGAATTCAGTCTATTAAAGGTATAGTCTATTACTATGAACTGATATCCAGGTCTTGATAGCGAGGTAGAAGAGTACAAATAGATGGGAGAGTTACACTGAAATGAATGAGCTTTTCATGGGGAAAAAGAGTACTGAGTCAACACGGGGAAATCAATGGTCGCCTGCTAAAAAATGGATTGCTGCATCCCTGGCAGGTGTAATCTGGATCATGCCGGTTGTCGGGAGTGAAGGTGCAGGATGGCTGGGCGCAAGCACTGCGCCGGTAGCACAAGCAGCAGCGTCCTTCTCGGCGACAAAACTGAGTGAAGAGGTTATCACTTCGGGTGCGATGATGATGAAATATAAGTTTACCACGGTGCGTTCAGGTAAGAGTGCCACAGGACTGGCCAGCGTCATTCGTGTCGATCTGAATAATCCTTATGTCTCTCTGGATGTAATGACCGGCAAAGGCGGGAATCTGACGACACGGCAGAGCACCGGGGGCATGGCGGCTGAGACAGGTGCGGTCGCGGCGGTGAACGGGGATTATTTCAATACCGGGGGAGAAGGAGCACCGATTGGCGGCCAGGTATCCGGCGGAGTGCTGGTGTCTACTCCTTCACAGCTGAACGGAATGTATGCTTTTGCAGTAACCAAGGACCGTAAACCTATGATTGATGAATATACGTTTGAGGGGATGCTGACCGCAGAGGATGGTTCCCAGTTCCCGCTGTCCGGCATCAACAAAGGGGCCTACAATCCCGAAGGCGGCAGTTCGACTTACAGTCATGCTAATGCCGCTTATATCTATACGGATGCGTGGACAGCGCTGGAACGGCCAAAGGGCAGTTCTACTACACCTACGGAGGTGCTGGTAGAGAATGATATCATTACTCAGATCTCGCTGGATTCGGCTCTGCCGGTGACCGTACCCAAGGGGGCATATATTCTGCGGACGCACGGGCTGGCCGCCCAGTTCGTTAAGGCTCATTTGGTTGTAGGACAGAAGCTGAACAGTACCTATGTGCTCCGTTCCAAAACCACCCAGCAGGAGCTCGATCCTTCTACGCTGCAGATGATGATCGGGGGGCATACGATTCTGGTCAATAACGGCAAGGCGTCGTCGTTCTCCCGTTCAACAAGCAGCATTGGCGGGTACCGGGCGCGTACAGCGCTGGGCTATTCCCAGGATGGCAGATATGTATATGTCATTGCAGCCGAGAAGAATAGCAATAGTGCGGGTCTGTCGCTGACAGAGCTGCAATCTTTCATGACGAATATCGGGGTGTGGAAAGGAATTAATCTGGACGGAGGGGGCTCTACAACGATGGTAGACCGCCCGCTGGCTGAAACCTCGACTACGCTTACCTTCAATACCGAATACGGCAAGGAGCAGCGCACAATCGTTAACGGCGTGGGAGTATATACTTCTGCTCCGCAAGGTGAAGTGAAAGGAATCAAGATCAGCGGCAGTTCGGTACTGTTAATCGGGCAAAAGGCCACATACTCCCTGAAGGGCTATGATACGTACTACAATCCGGTGGATGTAGCGGCGGCTAATCCGGCCTGGACCGCAAGCGGCGGCAGTGTGACTGTGAATGCGGGCGAAGCCACGGCCGTCAAGCCGGGAACCGTCAAGCTGAAGGCGACCAGCGGAACAGCGAGTGCGGAGACCGAGGTCACCGTTCTGGGCGGAGAAGACCTGTCCAGCCTGATTGCAGGTACAGCAACTGCACCGCTGCAAGCAGGAGCCACTGTATCGGTTCCGGTTAACGCGGTGTCGAAGAGCGGGGCAACGATAGCTGTTCCGGCAACCGCACTGAAGTGGGAGTTTATCGGCTTCAAAGGAAGTGTGGGGGACGGCAAGCTTAAAGTGGAGGCAGTCGATCCCGGCGTAACTACCGGATATGCGATTGCCCGCTATGACGGCTTCAGCACGGCGGTTGTCTTGTCTACTGCAGCTGCTACGGCGTGGGAGGATTTCGAGAATGCCAATTATCCGTTCGCGTTCACAACCAATGCGGCAGGGGTTACTGGAACAGCAGCAGTAGTTGCGGGCAGCGCAGAGCGTGCAGGCTCGAAGGTCTTATCGCTTAGCTACGATATGAGTGCAGGCACCGGTAAAATGTACGCATACGCCCAGTTCAACGGTACAAAGGGCAAGGATATTCCGGCGGCGGCAACCTCCATGTCAGTCGATGTGATGGGGGACATGAGCCTGAACTGGATGCGTGCCGAGCTGACAGATGCCAGCGGAAAGACGGCCTATATTGATTTGGCGAAAGTTATCGACTGGAACGGCTGGAAGACGCTTAATATCGATCTGTCCGGCTCAGGGATTAAATTTCCAGCTTCCCTTAAGAGACTTTACGTGGTAAATGTAGAAGAAGGCCAGGATGAGCGGGCCAAGACAGGGACAGTGGCCTTTGATAATATTTCCTTCGTGATGCCATCGCTCTCCAGTGAGGCGGGACTGCCCAAAGGGACGGCGGCGATGAGCATTGGAGGCAAGGCGATGACGGTTAACGGCACCAAGCGGCCGATTGATGTTGCGCCGATCGTGAAGGACGGCAGTACGTATGTGCCGATAAAATATGTTCTGGACGCGTTCGGCGGCAATGCGGTCTGGGATGCGAAGACTAAGAAGATTATGGTCCTTCGGGGCTCTAAGGCGCTGGATCTGACCGTGAATAAGAAGGAGTTCGTACTGAACGGGAAGCGGCAGAGTGCTGAAGTAGCACCGATGATTCTGAATGCCAGGACTTTAGTACCGCTTCGACTCGTGACAGAACAGCTCGGACTCACTGTAAAATGGGAACAGAACACTAAGACCGTAACTATCGAATCGTGATATGTTAGTATAAAGGAAAGCCTTTAATACGATTCGATAGAAATGGGGCAAGCATCCGTGGAATTTCAAGCCGATGCGATAGATCGGGTGATTAAAAACACCATCGACGTGATGGAGAGCAGCAAGTATCAGATATTCGAAATATTGCAGGTGGCACGCGATGAGCTTGCTGCACTCAACAAAGAACTGCAGCGGGTCATGGAAGAAACGGATGAAACATTGCAAAAGGTAGACAAGCTGGAGCAGCAGTACCACCGCTCCCGGATCCGGCTGACAGAGGTCAGCCGGGATTTTGTCCGCTACACGGAGAAGGATATCCGGATTGCCTATGAGAAGGCGACGGAGCTGCAGCTGGAGCTGATGATGACCAGGGAGAGGGAGGCTTATCTGCGGAGCAGACGCGATGAATTGCAAATGCGGGTTCGCAGTGTCGAAAATTCTGTAGAACGTGCCGAATCGATTGGTTCGCAAATGAGCGTTGTCCTGGAATATCTGTCCGGAGAACTAGGTCAAGTGACGCGAATTGTCGAATCTGCGAAGAACCGCCAGATGATTGGACTCAAAATAATCCTGGCTCAGGAAGAGGAACGGAAAAGAATTGCCCGGGAAATTCATGACGGTCCTGCTCAAATGCTGGCGAATCTAGTCCTAAGGACGGAAATTGTAGAAAGAATGCTGGTAAAGCAGGAATTTGGGCTGGTACAAGCCGAAGTAATAGACTTAAAGGGGCAGGTAAGATACAGCCTGGAAGAAATGCGCAAGGTGATTTTTAACCTGCGTCCGATGGCGCTTGATGATTTGGGGCTGATTCCGACTCTGCGGAAGTATGTGCATGATTATGAGGAGAAGACGAAGATCCGCACCTCTTTTGAAACCAGGGGGAAGGAGCACCGTTTGTCCTCAGCGATGGAAGCGGCGGTATACCGGCTGGTGCAGGAGGGTCTGTCCAATGCGGCGAAGCATGCTTATCCGAGCTACGTACTGGTAGAGATTACTTATCAGGCTCAATTGATCAAGATTGTTGTAAAAGACAATGGCTTAGGCTTCAATGTGAAAAAAATCAGTGAACAAGCCAACCGGGAAAGCTTCGGTCTGGTGGGTATGCGCGAACGCGTGGAATTGCTGGAGGGAAGAATGGAAATACAGTCAGCCGAGAACCAGGGCACAACAATCGTAATTCACATTCCGACGAATGTGGAAAAGGGAAAGGAGTAATGTGATGGAGAACCAAAACTCTGGCAAAGCGCCCATTAAAGTTCTTTTGGCCGATGATCATCAATTGTTTCGTGAAGGGCTTAAGCGTATTTTGAATATGGAGGATGACATCGAGGTCATTGGCGAATGCGGGGACGGCATCCAGGTGCTTGAATTCTGCAACGGTAACAAGCCGGATATCGTGCTGATGGATATCAATATGCCGATTGAGAACGGTGTGGAGGCTACGCAAAAGCTCCGTGAAATGTTCCCGGATGTCAAAGTGATTATCCTCTCGATTCATGATGATGAAAGCTATGTGTTTGAGACACTGCGCAAGGGGGCGAACGGATATCTGCTGAAGGATATGGAGGCCGAGTCGCTGATTAATGCGATCCGCTCCGTATGCGAGGGACATGCTTTTATCCATCCGAAGGTGACCGGCAAGCTGATTAATCAGCTGCGGCGCATGACGTACCTTAACGAGACTGGCGCTATGGCCGAGACGGCCGTGAAGGAAGCCGGTGTCAAATTCGTTGCAGGCGATAACAATCCGCTGACCCGCCGCGAGGCAGAGGTGCTGCGGTTGATGGCGGAGGGCAAGAGTAACAAGATGATTGGGGAATATCTGTTTATCAGTGAGAAGACGGTCAAAAACCATGTCAGCAGTATTCTGCAAAAGATGGAAGTGGACGACCGTACGCAGGCTGTAATTAATTCTATCAAATACGGCTGGGTAACTTTATAGCTTCCCTCATAAACTTTTAACTGAGCGTTTTGGAGAATCCTAATGATCCTTATAAACGGTACATAACTTGTATGCAGCTGAGAGCTGCAGCCATAGTATTGTTTCAGTCCGCACTCTATTCGAATTTTGCAAAATGCTAAATTAAATATGTACCCTAAGTTGAACTGGCGGGTGGGCTCCCGCGCTAATGGGCTGTCACCGTCCTTTTATCACCGGCATATAGTGTGGGTATAAGAGGGAGGTGCATCTTCATGATCGCCCAGTTAATCTGGATTATCTCTATTTATGCATCCGCAGCAGCCCTTGTTCAACTCCTGCATCATCGGGAAGAGACCCGGGCAGCAGCACGGACTGGTAAGCGGCTTCACTATATTCTGATTACCCGTAATCATGAGGCCGTGGTGGAGTGGTATCTCAGGGTTTTTGCAGTGTATGCTTGCTGGATCGGCAGGCCCCTGCAGATCACCTTGGTGGATGACGGTTCAGAAGACAGGACCATGGCGGTAGCCTCACGGATGGCTTATCATAACTCTTCTATTAAATTTGCACCTGCGGTGCCGTTCTTCGGTCTTGCGGGCAGGGAAGAACTCCGGCAGGGGGTTATGGTAGACCTGCGGGTTCAGGAGCCGCTGCTGCCGCTGCGGATGATGCGGTTGCCGGGAAGCGGGAAATCCCCATCCAAGCCCGGCGAATGACAGCTAAATATGTAAGTTACGGGTGAAGCACACTCTCCAGGAATGGGGCGGTGTGCTTTTTGGCGTGCTTTAAAAGATAAGGAGGCGTTGGGATTGAAGGTGGCTGTGTATGTGGTGGCGCAGGGCGGAGAGTGGCAGGCCCGGATTTCATTGAATCTGGCGGTGGATGAATTATGGTGGGCGGGTGAGGCGGAGGGGCTGGGAGGGTGGGGAGGGCGCTGGGTAGTAGGGGGAGGTCAAGTGGCAAACGGGGAAAGCCAAGCGGCGGAACGAAAAGGTCAGCGGGCAGACCAGAGAAGACAATCGGCAGACCGGGTTGTGCTGCTCTCAAGGTCACTGCCGCTGGGCTGGGCGGTGAAGCTGGCAGCAGCCTGCCAGTTCACAAACCAGATGCAGCGCTGGGATGAGGCAGCCTGGAGGAAATATGCCGCAGCTCTCTTGAAGGCGGAGATCCGGGCGGAGCGGGCTGCTGGAGGGGCACGGGGCGCAGGGTGGCCTTTTGAGGAGGTTCAGGTGTATAAGCTGCCGGAGGACAGGGGATGGAGTGGGCGTGGGGAATTCAAGGGGATCTGGGGGCATGAGCGGAGGGAGGGCTGGAACGGGGAGCGGAAGGTGGGGGGAGGTGAGCTGAGGGTTGGAGAGGGATGTGATTGGGGGGAGCCGGGGAGCGAGTGGGCGAGTGGGAGGAACAGCGGCGGGACGGAGGAGAGGGAGAATGAATGGGGGAGTACGAGGGAGAGTTGGCGAGACAATGAACGGGTTATCGAGCGGGGAAGTAGGAGGGAGAACTGGCGAGGGAACGAACAGGTGAGCTTACGGAGGAAAGAGCTCGAGGTACTTGCAGCGGGTGCTGACCGGCTGGTTGCTTCGCTGGACGGGTGCTCTCTGCTTCAGGGTGAAGCAGAGGCACTGGTGGCCGAGCAGCTTCCGGAGCTGGCGGAGAATTGGCGGGCTGCGGCGCAGCTCGCCTATCTCCAGGGACGGCTGCAACTGGAAGCCGCCGTCCAGGGCAAGGCGGGTGCGCGGCTAGGCCTGCGCCGCCGCGAAGTGCCGCGCTGCCTGCGCTGCGGCAGCGTGCCCACGGGCCGCACGGCCTGCGCCGCGTGCGGCCTTGCCGGCTGCGCCTATTGCGAGGCTTGCCTCGCACTGGGGCGCAGCCGGGCTTGCGCGCTGCTGCTGCGCAGCGCACCGCTGCCGGCCGTGCGCTGCACGGCCGGCGTGTCCCCCACCGTAGCGGCACGCCGGTGGGGGCTTAGCGCAGCGCAGGCGGCGGCCGCCGCTGCTGCGCTGGGGTTCCTGGCGGAGCCGCGCAAGCGCTCCGCCGCAAGAGGCCCAGAGCGGTTCCTACTCTGGGCAGTGACGGGCGCGGGGAAGACGGAGATGGTCTTCCCGCTCCTGGAGGCGGCGCTCGCGGCCGGAGGCCGGGCGCTGATCGCCACGCCGCGGCGCGACGTCGTGCTGGAGCTTGCGCCGCGCCTGGCCAGAGCCTTCCCGGCGGATGTCCCTGCCGTGCTGTACGGAGGCAGCGAGGACCGCTTGCGCCGCAGCCGGATCACCCTGGCGACCACGCACCAGCTGCTGCGGTTTCACCAGGCCTTCGATCTGGTCATCATCGATGAGATCGATGCGTTTCCCTATCACAACGATCCTATGCTGGACTATGCTGCAAGGCAGGTCTGCAAGCCCGGCGGACGATTCATCCTACTCTCCGCCACGCCGCCTGCGGAGCTTCAGCGTCATGCCCGCTCCGGCAGATTGCCGAATGCGAGGGTCCCGGTCCGTTTTCACGGCCACCCCTTGCCGGTTCCGCGCCATATCCGGATGCCGCCGCTTCATCGTTGCCTGAAGCAGGGCAGAATTCCGGCAGGACTGCGTTCAGCACTGCAGCGGTCCCTTGACCGTAAGGCGCAGATCTTCCTCTTTGTCTCACGAATTGTCCACATTGAGGGACTGCTGCAGCTTCTGCGGCGGATGTTTCCCGGGATTTCGATTGAGGGAACCACCTCTCAAGATCCGGGCAGGGCAGAGAAGGTGCTTAAGTTCCGGGATTGCACCATTTCCCTGCTGGTAACGACAACGATTCTGGAGCGTGGGGTTACGGTACCGCATAGTGATGTATTTATTCTGGATGCAGACAGCGGACTATTCGATGAGGCAGCCTTGGTGCAGATGGCGGGCCGGGCGGGCCGCTCCAAGGATGATCCGGCAGGCAACGTCATTTTCGCTTCAGCAGAGTGGAGCCGCTCACAGCGAGCCGCCATATCACAGATCCGCAGTATGAATGCAATCGCCCGCAGACAGGGATATCTCAAGTCTTAATGATTTTGTGAGGATTCCTTGGAAATAGCTGTGAATGCCCGGCTCCCCTCATTTTGAATGCTATACATGCTGAACTTTTGATCTCCACACACCATATTTTACAAGGAGGATTACCATGCGCTCCCTAATCTCGCCTTCGCAGCCGGAATGTCTGTTTTGCGGCCGCAGAGGCCGCCCTTCCCCTGAATGGCCTGAGATCTGCCTGCACTGCCAGAGCAGCATTCCATGGATTCGCGTTCCCCGGTGCCAGACTTGCGGAAGACATGTGGGTTGTCCCGATTGCAGCCGCAGCCATGGACCCATACCGATCCGGTGCAACCGGAGTGCAGTAGCCTATACCAGTGAAATGCGTGAAATATTAGGCCAGTATAAATACAGAGGGAATGAGCGGCTCGCACCCCTGCTCGGTCTGATGCTGGACAGGGCATACGCGCTGCTGCAACACGAACAGAGTGGACAACAACTGAATGGAGCGCTACAAAGTAACTTTTTTAGTAAACCATTCCCGATATGGCATTCAAAGCTTCGTATGCGTTCTAACCTATGGCAAGCCGATTTGCTGGTCCCTGTGCCTGTGAGCGCTGTCCGTTTGTCGGAACGGGGCTTCAATCAGGCGGAGCGGCTGGCGGAAGTAGTATCCCTGCGCAGAGGAATCCCTCAGCTCCCGCTGCTGGTCCGCACCCATCACACTGCCAAGCAGAGCTTCAAAAGCAGAAGGGAGCGGCTGGCCGATATGAAGCATGCTTTTGCCGGGAATACAGATTCAGCGGTTCTGCAAAGTATGAAGGAACACCTACATTCCCGTACGACGCATCAGCTTGAGCAGCGTCCCCTGCAAATCATCATTGTCGATGATATCTACACTACCGGAAGTACGATTCGTGCCTGCGCCGAAGCTCTTCAGCAGCTCTGCCGCAGCCAGAATTGCCTTGCTGAAATCTACTCTCTGACCTGGGCGCGTTCCTAGCAGCTTCCGCCGCTCTGGAATTCAATAAAACCGCTTCCCTGACCGATACTAAACATAGACGGATCTTCGGCGATCATGTAATCTTAGTAGCATAAGCGATTCATGAGTTGTGCAGAATGATAGAAGGGAGCCGCGGTAGATATGAATGTAGACAATTGTCCGAGATGCGGCCGGTTATATGTCAAGAACCTGATGAACCTGTGCCAGCCCTGCATCAAAGAGTTAGAGCATGAGTACGAAATCTGTGTAGAATACTTACGCAAAAATAGAGGCACCAACATACAGGAACTGTCCGATGCCACCGATATTTCCATCAAGGAAATCACGCGTTTTATCCGGGAGGGCCGGATTTCCATAGCCAATGCACCCAATATGATGTACCCTTGCGAGGTATGCGGAACACTGATCCGGGACGGGCATATGTGCGACAGCTGCCGCAGCCGTCTGACCAAGGACCTTGCCAATGCAGCCAAGGAAAGTGCAGACTCGAGCGCTTCCAAGAAGGCTCCAGATGGCGCTTACCGCGCGGTAGACAAGTTCCGCAACTAAACAATTCTGCAAAAAAACGCTTGCAGCTATAAAGAATGTTTCAACAGGGGCCGATAAACTTAGTAAAGATTATCGGCTTTTTTATTACAGAAGGAAGGTGAAGTTATGAAAATTAACGATGCCGGACGAATCAATGCGATTAATCCATACCAACGAAGTGCGGAATCGCAAAGGCAGGAACAGATGAAGAAGAGTACACGCAAGGATGAGGTATCGATTTCGGATGAGGCCATTAAGCTGCTCCAGGCACAGAAGAGCGGCAAGATTGACACGGAACGTGCGAATAAGATCGAGAGCCTGAAACAGCAAGTATCCGCAGGTACCTACCAGGTTGACGCAGCCAAGCTCGCTGAGACACTCGCCCCCTACTTTAAGCAATCCTCCGAGAATTAGGTGAACACACCCATGGCACTTACAACATTATTAGAATTGCTTGAGCGGCTGGACGAGGCGCATGTGCAGATGCTGGATCTGGCCGCAGTGAAGAAACAGACCATTATGGACAACAAGGTAGAGGGTCTCATTGATATCCTGAACCGCGAGTCCAAGCTGATGAAGGTGATCGGACAGCTGGAAGAACGGCGTGCAGAAGCGGCCTTCGAGTTTTTGCAGGGGGTTGGAATCCGTTCCAATCTGAATTTGAATCTTACCGAGCTGTCCCGCCTTGTCTTTGATCCCGATGACAAATCACGCCTGCTGCAGATTCAGCAGAAGCTTTCCGGCACATTGCAGCAATTAAAAAAGGCCAATGAGCTGAACCAGAAGCTGATTGAGCAGTCGCTTACCTTTATAGATTATTCCCTGGATTTGCTGGTCGGAAGACCAAATCAGGAAATGACATACCATCATCCGTCCGACAAGGGCAGCAGTGTAACTCGGCCGGGTCTTTTTGATGCCCGTGGATAATCAGGTTATCCGCTGAGCTGCGCCCACCGCAGCAATCACAAGGGAGGAACAAGTAGCATGACATCCACATTCCACTCCATCGAGACCGCAAGACGAAGCCTGTTTACCCAGACGGCGGCGCTCAATACCACCGGCCACAACATTGCTAACGCCAACACGGAGGGATACACCCGCCAGCGTGTGAATATGAAGGCAGCCATCCCGATTGAAGCCTATGGTATGAATAACTCGACGATGCCAGGGCAGCTGGGAACCGGGGTTGAATTCAGTTCCATTGAGCGGATTCGGGAGATGTTCCTGGACGATCAGTTCCGCGGGGAGAACTCGGCAAGCGGGAACTGGAGCATTCAGTCGGATACCTTAGATAAGCTGGAAGCGATCGTGAATGAGCCTTCAGATACCGGTGTTCGTATCGTGCTGGATAACTTCTGGAAATCCTGGTCGGACCTCAGTAAGAATCCGGAAGATCCCACTGCCCGCAAGATCGTCGTTCAGACAGCCCAGGCCCTCACGGATGCCATGAACTATATGAGTACACAGCTCAGCAATCTGGACCGCGATCTAAGCACCAACATTGATGTCAAAGGCAAAGAGATCCAGAGCTATCTCAGTTCTATCGCTGACCTCAATCAATCCATCTCCAAGATCGAAGGTATGGGCGACAAAGCCAATGATCTGCGCGACCAGCGCGACCTGTTGACGGACAAGCTGTCCAAGATTGCTAACATCACCATTCTGGATACAGATGCCGGATATAACATCTCACTGGGCACACAGCCGTTAGTTCAAGGAGCAACCGTAAGTGCGGCTGTAGACAGTACGTTTCTTAATACCGCCTTCGCCTCCGGCGATTTGAAGGCCGGTGAAGCTTATGGGATGCTTTTCTCCAAAAACACCTATGTAGCAGATTACAGGAAGCAGCTCGACGCGATGGCCAATACCATTGCCAATGGTGAAGTGCAGGTGACCATACCGTCAGGCTCTAACCTGCCCGCAGGAACGACTGTGCTCAAGGATTCAGAGATTATTAATGCAGATGGCACCAAAACAACTCTTTCAGCAGGAAGCGCGGTACCTATCCCGTTGCCGGGTGATCTAAAAACAACAGTCAAGGGTTTGAATGGGCTCCATCAGCTGGGTTATGCATTGAACGGGACATCGGGCCGGCCGTTCTTCACCTCTTCAGTAGCCGGGGAAGCGATCACTGCTGCCAATCTCAAGCTGAATCCAGAAATCGCTGCAGATCCCACGCTGTTTGCTACTTCCTTGCGTACTACTACAGACACCTCAGGTAATGTATCCGTAGTAAAAGGGAATAACACACTCGCACTGCTGTTCAGCAATATGAAGGATAATAATACTTTTGCTACAGCAGATGGTACTAAGACCGGTACAGTCGGGTCCTATCTCAGCTCCATGGTCGGACAATTGGGTATCCAATCTCAAGAGGCTACACGCCAGGCGAGCAACGCCGATTACCTGGTGGAGCAAGTCAATTCCCGCCGCCAATCCGTAAGCGGTGTGTCGCTGGATGAAGAAATGTCCAATATGCTCGTGTTCCAGCATGCCTACAGTGCTGCTGCGCGTTTCATGACCACCTATGATGAACTGCTTGATAAATTGATTAATTCTACCGGCACAGTCGGAAGATAAGGAGGCCATACCATGATCAGAGTCACCTCCAATATGATGAGCTCACAGCTGCTGCTTAACTTGAACCGCAATGCACGTACCATGAACGACACCCAGCTCCAGCTGGCCAGCGGCCGCAAAATCAACAAGCCCTCCGACGACCCGGTAGGTATCACCTATTCTCTGCGCTATCGCGCCGAGCTGTCTTCCAACGAGCAATACACGAAGAACGTGGATAGCGCGCTGTCTTGGCTTGATTATAACGATACGGTATTGGGTCAGGCGGGGGATGTAATTCAACGGTTGCGGGATCTGACTGTACAAGCTTCTACCGGCAGTAATCCACAGTCCGCTCTGGACAGTATTAATGAAGAAGTGATGCAGCTTAAAGAACAGCTGGTAGATATAGCGAACAGTAAGCTGAACGGAAAGTACATTTTCAATGGTGAGCAGTATACTACCAAGCCTTATGATTTTGCCAAGGGAGCTGATGGCACCTATGACACCTCACAGGAGGTTATAACGGACGCCGGGCAAATTCAGTACATTGTCGGCGAAGGGGTTCAAATGCCGATCAATTTAACCGGAAATTCGGTATTTGGTAACACTGGTGAATCAGATAATATCTTTTCATTAATCAATAATCTTTCATCTGCCTTGAAGGCCGGGAACATCACAGGTATTTCCAGCCAGCTTGATAAAATCGATACCCGCACCGAGACGATTCTATCAGCACGCTCTGAGATCGGAGCCAAGACTAACCGTGTGGAACTGATGCAGGACCGCTTAAGCGATTTGAACATTAACTTGACGGATCTCCAGGCTAAGACAGAGGATGCCGATTATGAAGGGCTGATCATGCAGTCGAAGATCCAGGAGAATATCTACAATGCCTCGCTGTCTGTGGGAGCGAAGATTATCTCTACAACCCTTGTAGATTTTATCCGATAACGGAGGGAGTTCTTGTTGATGCAGTCTATATTGCAAATTCGACAGACACCTGCACGGATCGGCATTGATGCGGATATCGGGTCTTTCTCTATTACTCAACCGAAGGCAGACGTCAGCATCACGACAACACCGGGTGAGCTAAGCGTTCAATCCACTCCTCCAGAGCTTATTATTGACCAGACCAGGGCACGCGCCGCGTATAATGGGGGCAGTGTTCTGGATATGAATCGTAGAATCTACTCGGGAATTCAGCAGTTGTATCTTCAGGCCATTGCCCGTAGAGTGGAGCAAGGCACGCGCATGGCTGAATTTTTCAAGCCCGGTAACAGTATTGCTGAGATTTACGGAACAGATACCGAGCCGAATTCTTTTCCTGAGCCTTGTGGCCCAGCGTCATATGATAATGTGGACGTACGATACGAAGCAAGAGCCCCGGAAATTAATTTCAGACCCGCCACAGTTGATATTCAGGTGGAAAGACACCGCCCGGAGACGGAATATACACGCGGCAAGCTTGATATTTATATGCAGCAATATGCTTCGGTGCAGTTTATTCCGCCGGAATTGAATGTACAAATGTAATGTAATAAGCTATGGATGTGCTCTGGGCACTTCTATAGCTTTTCTGTTATCTAACAATAATTAGAACAACAAGGAGTGAATAACTTGATTATAGAAACACTATCCATGGGTACACTTGAAGTTAGGGAGGATCAGGTGTTCCACTTCGCCAAAGGAATTCCAGGTTTTGATGAAGAAGCGGACTTTGCGCTGGTGGCTTTGGACGAGTCTCCGTTTTGGGTATTGCAGTCGGTTAAGGAGCAAGGCCATTCCTTTTTGCTTGCTGACCCTTTTACCTTCTATCCATCTTATGAATTTGAACTTCCGGATGATGAAGCAGAAGAACTGGGGATCGAATCTGATGTGGTTGTCCGCTGTATTGTTACGCTGAAAGAACAAGTAGAAGCTTCGACCATTAATCTGTTGGCGCCCATTATCTTCAATCCCATTGGATTGACCGGGAAGCAGATTGTAATACACCGCACCTCATATCATACGAAGCACAGTCTGCTGCAAGAGCAGTTAGTGGCTGATGGAAAGGATGGGGGTTAATATGCTCGTACTGTCCCGCAAAAAAGGGGAGACCATCGTGATCCAGGATCAGATTGAACTCACGATTCTGAGTGTAGACGGCGACACCGTAAAAGTAGGAATCTCCGCACCGAAGCACGTGGATATCTTCCGCAAAGAGGTCTACTTATCGATACAGGAATCGAACCGTGAGTCCGTAGCGCCGCAACCCTCCGACTTGAATGCCTTGATACACCGTCTCCGCGGATCGAATTCTTAGGGTAGTCTCTTTAGGGAAATAAAAGATATATTTATGAACCTGAGTCAGCTTTTGTGGCTCGGGTTTTTTTGTGATTATAGTAAAGAATCAAAATAATTATCGGAAAATGAAAAAATGCTCTAAACAGTTAGGGCCAAGCCGTCGATATATGTATTAGGCATCGAGCCGGCAGGGCGGCCGACCTTAATGGTTCAGTGCTTACCACATGGATGTGGAACTAACTCAATTTCAGGGAGGAAATATCAAATGATTATTAACCACAACGTACCGGCGTTGAACACTCACCGCCAATTGTCCATCAACACTGCCAACACGAACAAAAATATTGAGAAGCTGTCTTCCGGTCTTCGCATCAACCGTGCTGGTGACGATGCTGCCGGTCTGGCAATCTCCGAAAAAATGCGTGGTCAGATCCGCGGTTTGGATCAGGCTTCCCGTAATGCTCAAGACGGTATCTCCTTGATTCAGACAGCTGAAGGTGCATTGAACGAAACTCACTCCATCCTGCAACGTCAACGCGAAATCGCGAACCAATCCGCGAACGGAACGAACACCGATTCCGATCGTCAAGCGCTGCAAGATGAAATGAACGCACTGACTTCCGAAATCAACCGTATCGGTAACACAACTGAGTTCAACACTCAGAAGTTGCTGCAGGGTGATGGGAAATCGAACTTAGCAGCTTCGGGATTAGTTCCTACTGCAGTTTCTCAAACTGGTGTAAATGCAGTGCATACACAAGCGACTGCTGACATCACTGTGAATGCCACAGCTGTCGCTGGCGACGATATTAAAATTACATTAAATGGTGTGGATTTAACTGCTTCATTTAAAGCAAATGTCAATACCAAGGCGGATTCTGAAGCAACTGTTACAGGTGCAGGTACTGCAGATATCAATATTGCTGGTACTGCAAATGCTAATAATTCAGCAGATGGATTAGCAAATGCGTTCCAAGCAATGATTGACAATAATGAAATGCTAAAAGGTAATTACACTGCTGTTTCTGATGGTGCGGGAAAAGTTACAATTTCAGCAGTTGCTGGAGGTAAATTCGAAGGTGCAGCAGGGAATATTTCTGGTTATGATGAAAGTGGAGCTACTGGAGCATCGTTCACTGAAACTGTAACGGGTGCAGTAGGTAAAACAGCAGCAGCAACTGCGGCAACAACTAATTTGGACTTCTCTGCTTCTGGTCTTAATATTGACAGCAAAGCTAAAGTGGAAGCACTCGTTGGTAAAGGTTTTACAATTAATGACCAACAGGTCGAATTCTATGATGCAAATAAAGGTACTTACACTGGCAAGGGCATTGGAGTAAACATCAGTGATGCTATCAATGCAACAGCTAACTTCGATGATGTATTAGCCAATATTGTATCAACACAATTGAATGGTAAAGTGGAAGGCATTAAAGCGGCTGCAACTGGTGCAGCAACTGGTATTATCAAAATTGATAGTGCAACAGCTGGCGCTACTTCTAAGCTCGAAATCAAAGACGGTGGCGTTCAAAAAGCCTTCGAAACTTCCTTCCAAATCGGTGCTAACACTGGTCAATCCATGAGCCTGTCGATCAACGACATGCGTTCCAAAGCTCTGGGTATCACTGGTAAAGCTGGCGATGCTGGTTTCACAGCAGCTAACACAGTAACTGACGGAACTAACGATGTTAAGGGCGAAGCTGCTCTGAACATTGCTACTAAAGAAGGCGCAGCTGCTGCTATCGCAATTCTAGATAAAGCTACTGCAACTGTATCCAGCGAACGTTCTAAATTGGGTGCGACTCAGAACCGCCTTGAGCACACTATCAACAACTTGGGAACAGCTTCTGAGAACCTGACAGCTGCTGAATCCCGTATCCGTGACGTTGATATGGCTAAAGAAATGATGCAACAAACTAAGAACAACATCCTTGCACAGGCTGCACAAGCTATGTTGGCTCAGGCTAACCAACAGCCACAAGGCGTTCTGCAATTGCTTCGTTAATTTCAAGTCATTCTCCAACATATTACATCTTCAAGCTCCGGGATTTTCCCGGAGCTTTTTTTGTCGCCCTAAGCTCTTACTTTTTCACGAAAACTCTATTTATACTTGATATTTCTATGTTTATCTTTGGTAAGTCCTAAATTATCCCTGAATGTAACCGATATATAAAGTATAAAAATGAGTGTTGGTGGAGGTCGGGGTTAATGAATGTACAGTTTTCGCTTACTGCTAGTACGACAGCAAGTGGACAGGGTAAGCCAGAGGCAGTACCGTCCAGTACCGTTTCAGTGGCGCCTGTAGATCAAGCATCGGGCATCCGGGATGTTAAGGATATGAGCCTGAAGGAGAAACAGGGAGCGAGTGTGTCAGTAGGTGAGGAACAGTTAATCCGCACCATAGAACGGGCAGTGAAATCATTGCAGGGCCCCCAGACCACGCTAGAGATCAGCATCCACGAGAAGACACATGACATTATGGTGAAGGTGCTTAACAAAGACACCGGCGAGTTAATACGTGAAGTTCCCCGGGAGAAGACTTTGGATCTTGTGGCGAATATGATGGAGCTTGCAGGTATTCTTATAGACGAGAAGATCTAATAGAGGGAGGTGCTTTTTTTGGTTACTCGGGTCAATGGATTCTCAGGTATGGATATCGATAGTATGGTGAAGAGTATGATGGCTGCCAAGCGGGTACCGCTGGACAAGCTTAATCAGGACAAACAAATTCTACAATGGACACGTGAGAGCTACCGGGAGATGAACAGCAAGCTGTATGACTTCCGGACCAATAAACTAGTTACCAAATATGGCAGGGACGCAGCGCTGAATGCCCAGAAGGCTGTGCTAAGCGGCAATACGACCGCGCTTAAAGCAGAAGCGACATCAACGGCAACCGGCCAGGAGATGACTGTTAAGGTCACAAAGCTGGCAACAAGAACTACATATGAGACAGCCGGATTAGGACAAGGCATACCGGCTACGACCTCCTTGGCAGCACTTGATGGCGTTGACCTTGGAAGCATGCGAGGTCTGGATATGGAGGAATACCTGAAGAAGGGCTTCGACATCAGCATCAACGGCGAGACCTTCAAGGATAAGGAGGGGAAATCCCTATTCAACGGCATGACCTCGATCTCGACGCTGGTCGCAACGATTAATTCTTCTGAGAAGGCTAATGCGATCGCTAGTTATGATGAAATTACCGGAAAGCTGACCATCGCCTCCAAAACGGGCGGCAAAGATGGTACGGTAACGATGGGGACCCCCTCAAGCAGCAATACAGTTCTAGGTTTATTCTCTACGAAGAAGGTTGCAGAGACGAATAAGCTTACAGGCGCTACTGGCTCCACTACATTGACGCAGCTTACGAACCAGCTTAATAATTCTGTTTTGACCGATGACGAAGTCAAAGATATTACATTTAGTATCAATGGTAAAGCATTTACGTTCAAGGGTTCGGATACTATTGATAAAATTGTGGATACCATCAAAAATGACCCTGATGCAAAGGTAAATGCAGAATTTACGACAGACGGCACTTTGAAGCTGACCGGGATAGTAGCAGATCCTGGTAATCCGAAAGGGGCTGTCAACCTTAGCGGCAACTCTTACGGATTCATGAAGCTCTTTAACGGGATGAAATCAAACCCGTCAGATGACAATTCAATTACTAAGACAATCACAGGCGAGAATGGTGAAGTCAAGATTAATAATGTGGATATTGATAATGTAACCAGCAATACGTTTACCATTAACGGCGTCCAGCTCACGTTGCTGGAGGTTACCAAAGCGGATGAGCCTGTCATCATCAAAACGCAGACCGATTCTAGCAAAGCCGTTGAGTCCATCAAGAGCTTCGTTGAAGATTATAACAGCCTGATCCTAGCCTTGAATTCCAAGATTGACGAAGCCAAATATCGTGATTTCAGGCCGCTGACGGATGCGCAGAAGGCTGAAATGAAAGAGGCTGACGTCAAAACCTGGACCGAGAAGGCGCAGAGCGGGTTGCTCAAGAATGATGATATTATCAAGTCCGTATTGTCTGAAATGCGCAGCATAATTAGTGATAAACTGGGGCCGTTAAGCACCCTAGGCATTACGACCGGGAATTATACGTCGAACGGCAAGCTTGTGATTAATGAGGAGAAGCTGAATACGGCGATCAATGCGAATCCGCAGCTCGCAATGGATCTGCTGCAAGGCCCTGCCAGTGCCCCCAAAGAGGGGATTTTCGACAAAATGGCTGACAAAATCACATCGGCCATCGAGAAACTATCGGAGCGGGCAGGCACGAACAGATACTCCATGGACCTTACCAGTACATTCAAGGAAGAAAGTGTGATGGGTAAGAAAATGAAGTTATACAACTCGCGGCTCAATGTCATGACCACGATGTTAAATAACACAGAGACCCGTTACTACAAACAATTCACCGCCATGGAAACCGCCATGAACAAGCTGCAATCCCAGTCCAACAGCCTATTCTCCACCGGCAAATAAGAACATTTCACAATAGAGGGTGACCAATTTGATTAAATCTCCTTATGATAAATACCGCCAGTCTTCTGTCCAGACTTCAACACCTGCGCAACTCGTGATTATGCTGTATGATGGGGCCATTCGCTTCGTGAAGACTGCGGTGGACGGGTTGAACAAGCAGGATTTGGAGAAGTCCAATTTGAATTTTGGCAAGGCTCAGACCATCATCAGTGAGTTGATGAGTACGTTGGATCACTCTATTGAAGTCTCGAAGGGACTCTACTCTCTTTACGAATATACGAACTACCTGTTAATTCAGGCCAACATCCAGAAGAACCCCGAGAAGGCTGAAGAAGCCATTGGCTATCTTACTGACCTCAGAGAGACTTGGCTTCAGGCCTCTAAGCTGGCGGCCAGTCAGACTGAGATTGCGAATGGATGAGCTTATCCGTAACTTGGATCGGCTGACTGGGGAGATGATGGACCGGCTTCAGGATGCAACCTATGAGGAGCTTGAAGACTTTGTAGAGGAGAGGCAGAAGCTTGTCGATTCCATCACACAAGAGGTCGAAGTTTGTCCGGCAACTCCTGCACAAAAGCAGGAAATTAATCGTATTTTGTCACATGATAATGAATTGCTGGACCGGATGAACGCCCTCCGCCAGGAAGCCCAAGACTTCCTCCAGAAGCGGGGTCAAGCCAAAATCCAACGCAACGCCTACGAGACAGCCTACACCCCGGACAGCTTCCTGATGGACCGCAAAAAATAAACAGAAAATAATAGATTTCTCCTGTTTCAATAGGGGAGTGGACGGGTATTTACAAGCGTCTGCTCCTTTTTTTGTAACTTATATTACCGAATTCTATCCATTTCTGATGCCGATTGCACCCTGGTAAATTATTGAAAGTAATCATTTACTATTCCAATTGACAATAGAGAAGCTGCGGTGGTATAGTCGAATTGTGAGCAAGACTCACGTTCATCTGATGACGAAGGGAATGTTTAGTCAATGGAAGGTAAAGTTAAATGGTTTAACGCAGAAAAAGGTTATGGTTTTATCGAAACTTCCGATGGTGGCGACGTATTCGTACACTTTTCCGCGATTCAAACTGACGGTTTCAAGACTTTGGATGAAGGCCAATCCGTAGAGTTCGATATCGTTGAAGGCGCACGCGGACCACAAGCAGCTAACGTCATCAAATTATAATCATCCGGCGAAGCCGACCTACATATATGGTAGATGGTTAGCAATTGAGACAACGCTAGCGTTAGACCCAAGGGGATCTCCCTTGGGTCTTTTTTATGTAGGCGTGCCCAGAGGCACGCATTATCTAGTTGGTGAAAGTCCAACCAAAGGAGGGACCAAGCTACCTTTGTAGCTAGGATGCTTGCACATGGCGAAATCTGTGTGTAAAAGCGCATCGACAAAAGTACCGGTCAGAGACCGGGCGAGCAACAATTCAGGCCGCAACATCAAGTGAATCCTGCCGCGTCGTCAAAAAGGCCCTGCAAAGGGGAACAGAGGGAGCCGAGTCCCGCTATTATGGACGAAGGCCAAGGAAACTGTGCAGAACTTGGAACAGCAGTGAAGAATCCTCCGGCGTAATGGGAACGGCATGGATTGAAAGATAATGCAGTGAACTGGGGAGACCCTCCCCCACACGGAAGATTTTTTTTAGGAACCCGTAAAGAGACGCTCTATAAGTCCAGAAGACGAAGTGAACCGTCTGTGGGAAGGGAGTCCGAGGGGCTTATAGTACCGAAGAACCTAAGGACAACATAACCTTAGGGAGGGAAGGAGCCCTGCTTTGTTTACGCTTTTGGAGGAGGTACGAGTGAGTGAATGCCAAACGGCTAACGACACCCAAGGAAAAAGTTCAAGAACTCCAAGAAAAGCTAGGTCATGCGGCCAAGGAGAACAACAAGCGTAAATTCCACGCCTTGTACGACAAAGTCTACCGGTGGGATGTGCTATGCGAAGCCTGGAAACGGGTGAAAGCGAATAAGGGAGCTGCGGGAGTGAATGCCGTAGCGCTCGTTGAAATCGAGAAACAAGGAGTCACGAGATTTCTCAAAAGCTGTGAGCGAGAATTGAAAGAAGGCAGCTACCATCCGCAGCCCGTACGGCGGCACTATATCCCGAAGAAAGACGGGAAGCCAAGACCGCTAGGCATCCCTACGGTACGAGACCGAGTCCTACAGATGGCAACCAAACTGGTGATTGAACCCATCTTTGAAGCGGATTTTAAAGAAGTCTCCTTCGGATTTCGCCCGAAGCGAGGTGCCAAAGGAGCACTGGAACGAATCCGGAAAGCCTGCAACCGCAAAGGAAATTGGGTAGTCGACGTCGATATCCAAGGTTACTTCGACCATATCAATCAAGAGAAACTCATGAAATTGGTACAGATGCGTATCAATGACAGACGGATTCTGAAGCTCATACGGAAGTGGCTTCATGCGGGAGTAATGGAAGAAGGAAAGGTACGGCGCTCCGATCTAGGGACACCCCAAGGTGGTGTCATCTCGCCACTGCTGGCGAATATCTATTTGAACTACTTTGACCGGTTATGGGAAAAACACGGAAGTGGACTGGGAGAACTGACGAGGTATGCAGACGACTTCGTCGTGGTCTGTAAAACCAAAAAGGATGCAGAACATGCGTATGAACTCATCCGCACCATTATGGAACGTCTAGAACTCACGCTGCATCCGACCAAAACCCGCATTGTAGGTCTGTTGACAGGAGACGAAGGCTTCGACTTCTTAGGAATGCATCACCGAAAAACGAAAGCAGAAACTTCTCAAGGGAAGGTGTACTATACCACCCAGCAGTGGCTAACGAAGAAGGCAGAGGAACGTATCCGAGGCGTGGTCAAAGACCGATTAGCACCGCCCGGCATGCGCTGGAAATCGTTCGTGGAACACGTGGAATGGCTCAATCCAAAGATACAGGGATGGAGAAATTATTACTACACGAACTACAGCCAAAAGAGGTTAGCCAAGCTGGATTGGTATATTCTGCAGCGATTTACGCGGTGGTATGCGAAGAAGAGACAACGGAGGAGATGGATGAGTTCATTCCCGGAGGTCAAGTATATGGTCAATAAGTGTGGACTAAAAACGCTATTGTAATCTGCATGCTCATGAATGACAAACATCGGAAAGCCGTATGAGGGAAAACCTCACGTACGGTTTGATGAGGAGGGGCTGGGTTGTACCAGCCCTTTACTCTAGTGAATGAAGTTGCTTTTGTCTAATGATGTGACTTTGTCTGTTGTGGATAAACTGTGCATAAAGCTGGGGATAAGAGTTCGAGAGGTGTTCTTTGTAAGGAGGGGCCGTATGACTCTGTTCTTACATTCTTCTTATAAATATTCTCAATTTCGAGTAAATGGCCTACATTTCGAGATGAAAAGAGTCCTAAATTGGACACTTTGTAAAAAATAGTTACGGAAAAATGTTAACATCCTCCAAAATATGGGTAATAGAAACCGTTGGGCTTTTTTGTTGCCTAGTCTGCACTCTCATTATTGCTTAGGCGTATGCTTCCGAAAGATCTTTTGGTAAGAAGTCATGCAGTGAAGCCTATGCCCATCACACTCACAGGAGGATGAACAAAAGAATGAAGAAATTGTGGCGTGGCCTTACGGCCGGAGTACTTGGTATTTCAATGCTGCTTGGATCACTGGGAAGTGTGTCCGCAGCGCCTGCACCTAAGGATATTCAAGGACACTGGGCGCAGAAGCAACTGCAGAGCTGGCTGGATAAAGGATACCTGGGTGGTTATCCTGACGGAACGGTTAAGCCGAATAAGGCAATTACCCGTGGTGAATATGTGGCACTGATTAATCGTCTGTTCGGGTTCACCGAAGCAGCTACTCTTAACTTCACGGATGTGAAGAAATCCAATTGGGTCTACAGTGAAGTGGCTAAAGCTGTGAAGGCCGGTTATATTGGCGGGTATGAGAATAATACCTTCCGGGCCAACAACCCGCTCACCCGGCAGGAAGCAGCAGTTATTGCTGCCAAGCTGCTTAAGCTGAGTACAAGCTCTACTCCGCTTAAGTTCAAGGATAATGCTCAGATCGCGGCATGGGCCAAGGTGGCCGTAGCCTCAGCGGCTGAGAAGAAGATCATTAACGGTTATCCTGACGGAACCTTCGGTCCGAAGAAATCGCTTACCCGTGCCGAAGCGGTGGGAATTATAAGCAACTCAGTTGTGCATAAGCCGGCTACAGGCGGAGTAACGCCTACACCAGCACCGACAGCAACACCGGCTCCTTCTGCAACACCTGTGCCAAGCACCAGCCCAACAGCTACTCCAGCTCCTGGCGGCGGTAGTGGTGGCGGCGGAGGCGGCGGTGGTGGCGGAGGCGGTAGCGTTACCTTGCCGTCTGTAAGCAACGTGACTTACGGCCATGTAGGTTCTGTTACCGCTGATGTATATGTTACGCCTTCTGTAACAGGAGCCGTGTATTATGTAGTTGCTCCATACAGCATGAACGTAACCGCACCAACTGCAGCACAAGTGAAAGACGGACTGATTAATGCTACAACAGCAGGCGTTCATTTCGGCCAAGTTGCGGCTACTGGCGGCACATCCGTTGCTTTCTCGGTGTATGGTCTGACTGCAAATACGGATTATACCGTTTATGTTGCCCTGGCTGACGCTTCTGGTAACTGGTCCGGCGTAACGCCGCTTCAATTGAAAACAGCACCAGGCAGCGCATGGTCGGTCGCTCAGGTAGGGATCACCAATGTAACAACAGTGTCTGCGGATGTATATGCTGCTTACGGGCAGACGGGTACACCGGTAACCCCTCTGAAATATGTGGTGGTTAAGGCAACAGATGCTGATCCAACGGCAATGCAGATTGCTAACGCACAGAACAGTGCGGGTGCTACATTAACAGCGCCTTGGGCTGGTACTCTTACAGGTAATCCAGTTGTGAAACACAGCATTAACCTGACTGGACTCACTGCCAATACAGCGTATAAAGTCTTCTTTATCACTGATTCTAATGGCACCTTGTCACCTGTAGAGCTTCTGCGGATTCACACAAAATAAGTAATCTTGATGAATGCAATCATTCATAATCCAGGCTTCAGCGTGAAATAATACAGCAATCAGTATTCGGTCCGGCGAGGGCGGCTTTATGCTCGAGCCGGGCCGTTTGTTGTTACGGCAGGTCTGTTACATCTATTGTTAGGTGAATGTAAAGTCTGTCATGATTTGTTTTTTACTTAGCCCTGACAATTTGCTATAATGGAAAAGTAAACAAAGGAGGAGTGCCTTATGAAATTCAGCATTCGAGGTCAACAAATTGAAGTGACCGACGCTTTGAGAGACTATGTTGATAAGAAGCTCAGCAGACTTGAGAAGTATTTCGAAGCACCCCCTACCTCTGAAGGATATGTGACGCTTGGCGTCGTTCGCGGCCTTCATACGGTGGAAGTGACAATTCCTCTAGCTGGTGTGACGCTTCGTGCGGAAGACCGCAGCGATGATATGTATGCATCCATCGATGCCGTAGTGGACAAGCTGGAACGTCAGATCCGCAAGCACAAGACTAAGCTTAATCGCAAGTTCCGTCAGGAAGGCAGCCTGAAGACGTTGTTCGTTGAAGGTACGGGCAGCGCCGTAGCTGTTGAAGAGCAGGAACAGGATTATGATGATCTTGAGGTTGTGCGGAACAAACGGTTCACCTTGAAGCCTATGGATGTGGAAGAAGCGATTCTGCAAATGAACATGATTGGACATACGTTCTTCGTGTTCTCCAACATTGACACTTCCGAAGTTAGCGTAGTATACAAACGCGATGACGGGAAGTACGGTCTGATCGAGCAGAACTAACCTGTGGACCGGGAATTGTTGGAATAAGCAAGGGCTTCGGTTCAGCCTAACGTGGACAATTAGACGAGCCCCTATTCGCCTGAAGCGAATAGGGCTCTTGTGCGTATATATAGAAGTTTCATTAAAATGCCATTATCTGTCCTCATCTAAGAGGATTATACAGAATAAGGTTAGGGCGGCTTGTATTGCGGCTTCTCTTACAAACTGTTACAATTTATGAAGCAGCGGAATCGAAATCATATATGGCCCTTTCAATCTATGAGGATGGGCTCGGTTCCACCATCTGTGTTGCATGAAAGGGGTTAACCATGCTAGGACTTGTTAAGAAAATATTTGGCGACACTAATGAACGGGATGTCAAACGTCTCATGAAGACGGTCGAAGTAATTAATGGGCTGGAGCCGGATTTCGTATCGCTTACGGATGAAGAGCTGCAGGCGAAGACAGCGGAATTCCGCGCCCGTATTGAGAAAGGTGAGACCCTGGAAGAGATTCTTCCTGAGGCCTTTGCTACCGTACGCGAAGCTTCCAAACGGACGCTGGGCATGCGGCATTTTGACGTTCAGCTGGTTGGGGGTATGGCGCTGCATGAAGGCCGGATCTCCGAGATGAAGACCGGGGAAGGCAAGACGCTGGTTGGAACGCTGCCGGTGTATTTGAATGCGCTGCTGGGTAAAGGCGTGCATGTCGTCACCGTAAATGATTATCTGGCTCAGCGCGACAGTGCGCAAATGGGACAAATCTATAACTTTCTGGGCATGAGCGTTGGGGTGAACCTGAACGGCATGGACCATAATGATAAACAAGCGGCATATGCCTGCGATATTACGTACGGAACGAATAATGAATTCGGGTTCGACTATCTGCGCGACAACATGGTGCTCTATAAGGAGCAGATGGTACAGCGCCCGCTCTACTTCTGTATTATTGACGAAGTCGATTCCATCCTTATTGATGAAGCGCGGACACCTCTGATCATCTCCGGCCAGGCTGAGAAATCGACAGAGCTGTATTATGCAGCAGACCGTTTCGTGAAGAAGCTCACTGCCGAAGAGGATTACACCGTGGATATTAAGGTGAAGTCTGTAGCGCTTACGGAGAAGGGTGTGGCTACGGCTGAGCGTGCTTTTGGGATAGAGAATCTGTATGACCATAGCCATGTTACCTTGAACCATCACATTGTACAGGCCTTGAAGGCGAATGCCATTATGCGTCGGGATGTTGACTATGTAGTTAACGAAGACGAGGTTATGATCGTTGATGAGTTCACAGGCCGTCTGATGCAGGGCCGCCGTTACAGCGACGGGCTGCACCAGGCGATTGAAGCCAAGGAAGAGATTGAAGTTCAGAATGAGAGCATGACGCTGGCTACCATCACCTTCCAGAACTACTTCCGGATGTACCGCAAGCTGGGCGGCATGACGGGTACAGCGAAGACAGAGGAAGAGGAGTTCAAGAAGATCTATGGTCTTGAGGTTCTTCAGGTTCCTACGAATAAGCCGAACCAACGGATTGACATGCCTGATGTGGTCTACAAAAGCGAGAATGGCAAGTTCAACGCGGTCGTTGCTGAAATTGTGGAACGCCACAAGAAGAATCAGCCGGTGCTGGTAGGTACGGTATCGATTGAGAACTCTGAACGCGTATCGGAAATGCTGAAGCGCAAGGGTGTGAGACACCAGGTGCTGAATGCGAAGCATCATGCGGCAGAAGCCGAAATTATCTCTTATGCCGGTCAGCCGGGAACCGTAACGATTGCCACGAACATGGCTGGACGCGGTACGGATATCGTACTGGGCGAAGGGGTAACCGATGTTGGCGGCCTGCATATTATTGGTACAGAACGCCATGAATCACGCCGGATTGATAACCAGCTTCGCGGCCGTGCCGGACGCCAGGGCGATCCGGGTTCGACACAGTTCTATCTGTCCCTTGGGGATGAGCTGATGAAGCGCTTCGGTGCGGACAATGTGCTGAACATGATGGACCGTCTGGGATTTGAGGAAGATCAGCCGATTGAGAGCCGTATGATCACCAAGGCTGTTGAATCTGCGCAGAAGCGGGTAGAAGGCAATAACTTCGACATCCGCAAGGTCGTATTGCAATACGATGACGTCATGAACCAGCAGCGTGAGATTATCTACAAGCAGCGCCGCGAAATTCTGGAGTCGGACAATATCAAAGACATCGTAGTGGAAATGATCAAGCCGGTTATCGACCGTATTGTGAATGCCCACTGCAGTGACGATATCCCGGAGAACTGGGAGCTGCAAGAGGTTGCGGATTATGTGAACAGCAAGCTTTTGGAAGAAAATGAGCTGACCCGCGATGATTTGTGGGGCAAAGAAGTTGATGAAATGATCGAATTCATCTTCGCCCGTGTACTTGAGAAGTATTCTGCACGTGAAGAGCGTCTTGGCTCTGAGCTGGTACGTGAATTCGAGAAGGTTATTGTGCTTCGCTCCGTAGATAGCAAATGGATGGATCATATCGACGCCATGGATCAGCTTCGTCAGGGGATTCACCTCCGTGCTTACGGCGGTACCGATCCGCTGCGCGAATACCAATTCGAGGGCTTCGAGATGTTCAACGCTATGACAGCGAACATTCAGGAAGAAGTAGCGACCTACATTATGAAGGCGCACATCGAGACGAATCAGGAGCGGCAATCGGTAGTGGAGGAAGATAAGATCTCCACCAACGCAGAGCCTGCTGAGAAGCGTCCGGTGCATGTGGAATCTACGGTTGGCCGTAACGATCCATGCCCATGCGGCAGCGGCAAGAAGTACAAGAACTGCCACGGTCAGGCGTAAGATAAACAGAATTACGGCCGGATCTGAGATGTCAATTCACTCTCACTGGGCCCGGCGTAATCCAGGAGTCAAGGCCGGTTCTGGTAGTGTACGGTGAAATAATGAGCAGGCACTAAGCTGCGAGTACCTTTCACCGACTGGCACTTCCTGTTTTGTGCACTTGCACTTAGGGTTATAATGACAATAAAAAGCGGCTGGGCCCGGGGGACTCCCCGTTTGCGGCCCGGCTGCTTTTTTGGGCTTGGAGTGGTTTGGGACGCACAGCTGTGCGTCAGACGGAAGCGTTCAGATGTTTTATGGCTGAGGTGGAAGTAACGGAGGGGAAGTTTGGAACTGTAGGAGCGTTAGCGTCCGCCTTTGTGCCCGGATTTTATCCGCTATGCGGTATAATCAATAAATCTGGGCACAACAGCGGCCGAAAGTCCAAACATTCCCCGCAGTTACGGCGTACACCGGGCCATGGGGCGGATGAAGCGAAGCATCAGCAGCAAATATGTCGTCCATACCGACAAGCCCAAACCGGCAGCCCGGCGCAATATTCAATTATGAAAGGTGATGTGATCCAATTGATCGATCCTAATGTGAAGCAGGACCTGCGTGAAATGGGCAAAAAATTAACCAACCTTAGGGGGTCACTTTGACTTAGACCTGAAGCTGGAGATGATAGCTAACTTCGAAGAGAAGATGGCGGCTCCCGGGTTCTGGGATGATCCCGATCAGGCGCAGAGCGTGATTGGCGAGATGAATGCCGTGAAGTCGGTGGTTGATCAATTTGAGAAGCTCCAGCAGGATTATGACGATGCTGCCATGATGGCGGAGCTGGCCGATGAGGAAGGCGACGATGCACTGGCCGCGGAGATCGCCGGAACGATCCGCAGTATAAGTGCCCGAGTGGATGAGTTCGAGCTGCAACTGCTGCTCAATCAGCCTTACGATAAGCTGAATGCCATTCTGGAGCTCCATCCGGGGGCAGGCGGTACCGAGTCTCAGGACTGGGGCCAAATGCTGCTGCGCATGTACACACGCTGGGCGGAGAAGCGGGGCTTCAAGGTAGATGTGCTGGATTATCTTCCGGGCGATGAAGCGGGAATCAAGAGTGTAACTTTGTTAATTAAGGGCCACAATGTATATGGGTACCTCAAGGCAGAGAAGGGCGTGCACCGGCTGGTGCGCATTTCGCCTTTTGACTCCTCAGGCAGACGGCATACCTCCTTCGTATCCTGCGATGTGGTACCGGAGATTGCAGACGATGTCGAGGTGGATATCCGTACGGAAGATCTGAAGATTGATACGTACCGGGCCAGCGGCGCGGGCGGTCAGCACATCAATACTACGGACTCGGCGGTGCGGATTACGCATATGCCAACCGGCGTGGTGGTCACCTGTCAGAATGAGCGTTCACAGATCAAGAACCGGGAGCAGGCGATGAAGATGCTGCGTTCCAAGCTCTATGAGCGCAAAATCCAGGAGCAGCAGGCACATCTGGACGAGATCCGCGGGGAACAATCCGAGATTGCCTGGGGCAGCCAGATTCGTTCCTACGTATTCCATCCTTACAGCATGGTGAAGGATCACCGCACCTCTGTAGAGACAGGCAACGTTGGAGCGGTAATGGACGGCGATCTGGACGGGTTCATTGACGGGTATCTGCGGAGCCAGATCAAGACGGAAGCTGAATAAAAGTAATCACATTCCTACGCGTCTTCGGAGGTGTAGGAATTTTTGTCTGAACATAAAGGAGTCCGGCCAACCATGCAAAAAATCAATTCACGCAACAAACCTCCGCTCATTCCCCTGAACGGGCCGCTGCGTCATACGGTGGATATTCTGCTAATTCTGATCGGCTCGCTGATCACCGGGCTGGCGTTCAACCTGTTCTTCCTCCCGAACCGGATTGCATCCGGTGGGGTGTCGGGGCTGTCGGTGCTGGCTGAGGCCTGGTTTGGGGCAGAGCCTGCTTTTACCCAGTGGGCGCTTAATATTCCGCTCTTCATTCTCGGCGTGATCTTCCTCGGCAAACAGTACGGCATCCGCTCTCTCTTAGGCAGCTTTGTGCTGCCTCTGTTTATCTTCCTGACGAAGGACGGGCCTGTGCCGACCACGAATCCGCTCCTGGCCTCTATCTATGGAGGAATTGGTGTGGGCCTAGGCTTGGGACTTGTCTTCCGGGGGCGCGGCTCTACAGGCGGACTGACCATTGCGGCTCAGATTATCCAAAAGCTTACCGGCTTCAGCTTCTCGCTGTCCGTTGTGCTGCTGGATGGTACGGTGATTACCTTGGCGGCTTTTGTACTGGGGATGGAGCAGGCGATGTATGCACTGATCGGGCTGTTCGTCACCGGCCGGGTGATCAACGCGCTGGAGGTGGGCTTCAGCACCACGAAGGTGGCGTATATCATCTCGGATCACACCGAGGACATCTCGCAGGCGATTCTGAATGATCTGGACCGCGGGCTGACCAAGCTGAATGCGCAAGGCGGCTATACCGGGGATAACCGTACGGTGCTGATGGTCGTGGTAGGCCAGAATGAAATTACCAGGCTGAAGGCGATCGTCCGCTCGGTGGACCCGGCTGCATTTGTTATTATTACCGAGGCTCACGAAGTGCTGGGTGAAGGGTTTAAAAGAGAAGCGTAGACTCCCTTAAGGGGGCTCTGCGCTTCTTTTGATATACTGTAGCGAATAGGATAACCCTGCGTTTCTTCTTGTGCGCCAGCTGAATAAAGTTAACGCAACATGTTGTATTTATATTAATTCGGTCGTATAATAATACATATTTGCAGGACGGTTATGCATGAGCGATAATGATAGAAATGAGAATCGGGAAGCGGGGATGACAGTGACAGACAAGCTGAGAGCGGCGATTGTCGGATCAACGGGTTATGGGGGCGTGGAGCTGATCAGGCTGCTGCAGGGCCACCCTGATATAGAGATTACCTCAGTGATTTCCTCTTCGAGTGCGGGTGCGCCGATTGAGGAGGGTTTTCCGCATTTAACGGGAGTGGTTCAGCGTAAGCTGGATGGTGTAGATGCAGCAGAGATTGCAAGCAGAGCGGATGTTGTATTCACTGCTACCCCTTCGGGAGTGAGTGCAAAGCTGGTGCCCGGGCTGCTTGAGGCAGGACTCAAGGTTGTCGATCTGTCGGGGGACTTCCGGCTCAAGGATGGCGCGCAGTATGAGCAGTGGTATAAGCACCCGGCTCCTCCGGAAGCTTACCTGGAGCAGGCGGTATACGGGTTATGCGAGGTGTACGGAGAGCGTGCGGCCGGAGTGGACTTCATCTCCAATCCCGGTTGTTACCCGACAGCTACGCTGCTGGGGCTGGTTCCGGCGCTGGAGGCAGGTTGGATCAAGCCGGACAGCATCATCATTGATGCGAAATCCGGGGTGTCCGGGGCAGGGCGGGGAACAAGCCTGATGGTGCATTTTGCCGAGATCAATGAGAACTTCAAAGCCTACAAAATCAACAAGCATCAGCACATCCCGGAAATTGAACAAGTGCTGACCGATATTGCCGGGGAGAAAGTCACCGTAACCTTCACTACCCATCTGGTGCCGATGACCCGGGGGATTATGACTACGATGTATGCCGGACTGATTGGTGAACATAGTGAACAGGAACTCGTAGATTTATATCGTAACTATTATGCAGGCAGACCTTATGTGCGGGTGCGTGAGCCCGGCGTGGTTCCGGCGACGAAGGAAGTCAGCGGATCGAATTACTGTGATATCGGCTTCGCCACAGATGCACGCACGGGACGGGTTACCATTGTGTCAGTCATCGACAATATCGTTAAGGGCGCCGCAGGGCAAGCTATTCAGAACCTCAATTTGATGATGGGATGGGAGGAAACCCGCGGGCTGGGTTACACACCAGTGTATCCATAAGCGCAAGCGGTCAAACAATATCATGAGTGAGCAACCACTATATACCGTCGTAGAAGGCGGAAGTATTACTGCACCTAAGGGCTTCACCTCCGGTGGCCTGCACTGCGGTCTCAAAAAAACTGAGCGTAATGACCTCGGCGCAATTCTATGTGAGGTGCCTGCTACGGCGGCTGCGGTGTATACGACCAATGTATTTCAGGCGGCTCCGCTGAAGGTTACGCGGGAGAGTCTGGCGGACGGAACGCTGCAGGCGGTGATCGTGAACAGCGGCAATGCCAATGCCTGTACAGGGGACCAGGGCGAGGCGGATGCGTACGAGATGCGTGCCGCCGCTGCCCGCCAATTGGGTGTGAATGAACTGGATGTCGCTGTGGCCTCTACAGGTGTAATCGGTGAACTGCTGAAGATGGACTGTGTGCGCAGCGGGATTGCCGGACTGCCGGAGAAGCTGGACGCGGGCGCTGCCGGTGCGGAGGAATTCAGCCAGGCGATCCTGACCACCGATCTGGTCAAAAAAGAAAGCTGCGTAAAAGTAACGGTAGGCGGTACAGAGGTTACGATTGCCGGAGCGGCGAAGGGTTCCGGGATGATTCACCCGAACATGGCGACGATGCTGGGCTTCATGACCACCGATGTGCTCATTGACGGAGAGGATCTGCTCAGTCTGCTGCGCACAGCTACTAATTCTACTTTTAATATGATTACCGTTGATGGTGATACCAGTACGAATGATATGCTGGTTGCGATGGCCAGCGGGCTGGCCGGCAATGAGAAGCTGACGCGGCTGCATGCGGACTGGGAAGCTTTTGCAGCGGCATTCACCCATGTGTGCCAGCATCTGGCGATGGCGATTGCCCGTGACGGCGAAGGGGCCACGAAGCTGATTGAGGTGCAGGTGAGCGGAGCGGTGCATGATGAAGGTGCGGCGGCGATTGCCAAGACCGTGGTCGGCTCCAGCCTGGTGAAGTCGGCGATCTTCGGAGCGGATGCCAACTGGGGGCGGATTATTGCGGCCGTAGGGCGTGCAGGAGTTCCGGTATCGCCGGAGCGGGTAGATATTAAGCTGGGCGAGATCGAGGTGCTGCGCGGATCGCGTCCGGTGGCTTTTGATGAGGAACAGGCACTGCATTATCTGCAAAAGACGGATACCGTGCTGATCACGGTAACCTTGTCGGACGGCAGCGGTCAGGCTACAGCCTGGGGCTGTGACCTAACTTATGACTATGTGCGGATTAATGCGGCTTACCGTACGTAGTGCAGATAGGTTCACCGGATTACAACAGCGGCCGAAAGCCGACTAAGCTTTTACGTACAGGGGGCAGGGAGATGACGTTAGAACCGATAGAGCCTCAGGCGCAGGCGGGCGCCGCAGGGTTGTTCGTAATGAAATGCGGGGGGAGTACACTGGCGGCGCTGCCTGATTCATTCTTCGAGGATCTGCGGGAGCTTCAGGTCAGCGGGACTCAGCCTGTAATTGTGCATGGCGGCGGTCCGGCGATCTCCGGCAATCTGGAGAAGCTCGGCATTGAGAGCCGCTTTGTGAACGGCCTGCGGGTAACGACGGAAGCGGTGCTGGATGTGGTCGAGATGACCCTGTCTGGCAGCATCAACAAGGCGATTGTCCGCCGAATTCAGGCCAGCGGGGGGCAGGCACTCGGGTTGTCGGGCGTTGACGGCAACCTGATCATGGCGCACCCGGTGGCCAATCACGATGAAGTGGGTCTGGTGGGTGAAGTGACCGGTGTTCGAGCGGAGATTGTGACGGGTATCCTCGCGATGGGCTATATTCCGGTGATTGCACCTGTCGGTGTAGACGGCGAAGGACAGCGGTATAACATCAATGCGGATACCGCTGCCGGAGCGGTGGCTTCTTATATAGGGTCACCGAGTATGATCGTGGTTACGGATGTGCCGGGTATTATGCGGACGGTGGACGGGGAGAAGGTGGTGCTTCCGTCCGTAACGGTGGCACAGATCGAAGTACTGATTGAGAACGGCGAAATCTACGGCGGAATGATTCCCAAGGTGCGTGCCGCGATGGACTGCATCCAGGGCCAGGTGTCCGAGGTTATTATTGTAGACGGCAAAGAGCCGCGTGTTCTCAGCCGGGTGCTGAAGGGCGAAGCGCTGGGCACGCGGATTGTAAGGTCTTAGACCGGCAGATATCAGGGCATGGTTATGCGAATGAGCATGAGTTGAAGGCAGAGCAACAAATACAATAGACGCGCTGACGGGGAGCCGGCAGCAGCATGGTGGGAGAGTGACTAAGAATGAGTGAGCTTACGCAAACGGACAAGAATTCTTTGACAGGGGCGCCGCAGGAGCGTTCAGCAGGAACGAACGGACAGGGGGCCGCTCCTGCCAAGCTGAGTGCGGTATTCCCGTCGTATAGCAGATATGATATCAGTCTGGTCAAAGGCAAAGGCAGCTGGGTATGGGATGAGCAGGGTAACAAGTATCTGGACTTCATGTGCGGCCTCGCGGTAACGAGCCTGGGCCATGCGCCGGAGAAGGTCGGTGCGAAGCTCAAGGAGCAGATTGATACGCTGTGGCATGTCTCGAACCTGTTCCACATTCCGGGCCAGGACCGTGTAGCTGCGCTGCTGACAGAGAATAGCTGTGCGGATCAGGTCTTCTTCTGCAACAGCGGTGCGGAAGCGAATGAAGCGGCCATCAAGCTGGCGCGCCGGTATCACCAGAAGGTGCAGGGTGCAGACCGCTACGAGGTCATTACTTTCGAGCAATCCTTCCATGGGCGTACGCTGGCTACACTGACAGCAACAGGTCAGGCGAAGGTAAAAGAAGGCTTCCTGCCGCTTCCGGCAGGCTTCAAGACGGTGCCACTGCATGATCTGGAGGCGCTGAAGGGTGCCATTACCGAGCATACGGCAGCGATTATGCTGGAGATGGTGCTTGCCGAGGGCGGTGTGCTTGAGGTACAGCAGGAGTTCTTGGATGCTGTTGTAGCACTGTGCAAGGAGCACGGATTACTGCTGATTGTGGATGAAGTGCAGACCGGGATGGGCCGTACGGGCAAGCTGTTCGCTCATCAGCATTACGGCATTGAGCCGGACATCTTCACCTTGGCCAAAGGCGTAGCCAGCGGCTTCCCGGCTGGTGTGATGCTCGGTAAAGGCTATCTGCGCGAGGCCTTCAGCCCGGGCAGCCACGCCAGTACCTTCGGCGGCACCCCGCTGGCGGCAGCGGTGATGGAAGCGACCATTGAGACCATGCTCGAAGATAAGCTGCCCGAGCGGGCGGCGGAGATGGGCGAATACTTAAGCGGACAGCTCAGAGCGAAGCTGGCGGACACTTCTTTTGTGAAGGAGATTCGCGGCAAAGGCCTGCTGATCGGCATCGAATGCCAGGAGCCGGTGGCTGAGATCGTACTCGCCGGACAGAAGCGCGGACTACTGTTCGTTCAGGCCGGACCGAATGTGATTCGTCTGCTGCCTAATCTATATGTAAGCACCGCTGAAATCGACCAGGCGGTGGACATCCTATCGGAACTAATTCATACTTATGCTAGTAAAGGAAACGGGGAGGTAAGTTCATGAGTCAGGGTATACCAGGCGTTACAGACAAGATTGCCGCACAGCTCAAAGGCCGTGATCTACTCGAGCTGAATGATTACAGCACGGAAGAAATCACGTATCTCATTGACTTGGCGATTGAGCTGAAGCGCAAGCAGAAGAACGGTGAGGTCTACCAGCCGCTGCTGGGTAAGACGATCGGCCTTATTTTTGAGAAATCCTCCACCCGTACACGGGTGTCGTTTGAAGTGGGGATGTATCAGCTGGGCGGCCATGCACTGTTCCTGAGCAAAAATGATATTCAGCTCGGCCGCGGCGAGACGGTTGGTGATACGGCCCAGGTCATGTCGCGTTATCTGGACGGTATCATGATCCGTACGTTCGGCCATGATAAAGTGGAAGAGTTGGCGCGGTATGCCTCAGTGCCTGTAATCAACGGTCTCAGTGATCTTGCTCATCCCTGCCAAGTGCTGGCGGACTATCAGACTGTATACGAGCACAAGGGCAAGCTGAAGGGCCTCAAGCTGGCGTACATCGGCGACGGCAATAATATGGCCCATTCCCTGCTGATCGGCGGCGCCAAGCTGGGTGTTCATGTCGCGGTTGCCGGACCGGAAGGCTACGAGCCGGACGAGGCTGTCGTGGCCGAGGCGCGTGAGATCGCCAAGGAGACAGGCTCGGTCATCACTGTGACCCGCAGCCCGCAGGAGGCGGTACAGGACGCTGATGTGATCTATACGGATGTCTGGGCGAGCATGGGCTTCGAGGCCGAGCAGCTGGCACGTGAAGCGGCGTTCAAGGACTACCAGGTCAACGAGGAGCTGGTGAAAGGCGCGAAGAGCGATTATCTGTTCCTGCATTGCCTGCCCGCCCACCGGGAGGAAGAGGTCAGCACCGGCGTCATCAACGGCCCGAACTCCGTGATCTTCGATCAGGCGGAGAACCGCCTGCATGCGCAGAAGGCACTTATGGCGGCTTTGATGGG
Organism: Paenibacillus sp. FSL H3-0333; assembly: GCF_038002805.1. NCBI lineage: Bacteria > Bacillati > Bacillota > Bacilli > Caryophanales > Paenibacillaceae > Paenibacillus > Paenibacillus sp. FSL H3-0333. The sequence goes on from NZ_JBBODG010000001.1 coordinate 1,211,404, forward strand.
CTAGATTGAGTCTAGCTACGGGTCTGTTAGGCTCCACGGTTAAGTATTAAGTAATTAGTATGAATGTTGAGTAAAGTCAGGATCGATCTTGCAGTGGTTTTGCTTGGTCTTATACTATATAAACACTATAATAGGATGAACTTAGAAGAGGTGCGGTATAAGTCGGTGCTAAACAACGGAGTGAAGTTTGGAACTGTAGGAGCGTCAGCGTCCGCCTTTGTCTCCGGATATTATCCGCTCTAGCGGTATATTCAAGAATATCTGGAGACAACAGCGGCCGAAAGTCCAAACCTTCATGCAGCTTGCGTCTAAGTGCACCGGATTGTACAAGCATATTTTTGAAGATCATCCTAATCACCCTCCACACCGAAAGGAAGCTAAACACCCCATGCCAAAAGAAAAAATTGTACTCGCCTATTCCGGCGGGCTGGATACCTCAGTCATTCTGAAATGGTTGAAAGAAACGTATGATGCGGAGATTATTGCTTTTACAGCGGATATTGGTCAGAAGGAAGAATTGGACGGTCTGGAGGAAAAAGCACTCGCCACCGGCGCCTCCAAAGTCTACATCGATGATCTGCGCGATGAGTTCGCGAATGACTTTATCTATCCGATGTTCCAGGCGGGCGCACTCTATGAGGGACAATATCTGCTGGGCACCAGCATTGCCCGTCCGCTGATCGCCAAGCGCATGGTGGATATCGCTATCGCCGAAGGCGCTACAGCCATTGCCCATGGAGCTACAGGTAAAGGGAATGACCAGGTACGCTTCGAGTTGAACGCCGCTGCGTTGTCACCGAGCATTAAGGTAATTGCGCCTTGGCGTCTGGAAGAGTTCCGCAACCAGTTCCCGGGCCGGGCCGAGATGATCGCTTACGCCGAAGCCAACGGTATTCCGGTACAAGCCTCTGCGGCCAAGCCGTATTCGATGGACCGCAATCTGCTGCATATCAGCTATGAGAGCGGCGTGCTGGAAGATCCGTGGTTCGATCCAAGCGCACCGGAGAACAAGGAAATGTTCCTGCTCTCGAGTGCCCCAGAGGATGCGCCAGATGAAGCCGAGTACTTGGAGCTGGACTTCCTCAAGGGTGACTGTGTAGCGCTGAACGGCGAAGCGCTATCCCCGCTTCAAGTGATGGAGAAGCTGAATGAGCTGGGCGGCAAGCATGGGATCGGACGCGTGGATATGGTTGAGAACCGTTTTGTCGGCATGAAGAGCCGCGGCGTGTATGAGACTCCGGGCGGAACGATTCTGTTCACCGCTCACCGCAAAATGGAATCGATCACCATGGACCGTGAAGTGATGAATCTGCGTGACAGTCTGATCACCCGTTACAGCACGCTGGTGTATAACGGCTTCTGGTTCGCACCGGAGCGGATTGCGATGCAGGCTCTGGTGAAGGAGAGCCAGAAGAACGTGACCGGTACGGTACGCGTGAAGCTCTACAAGGGCAACATTATCGGCGCCGGAGTCAAGAGTCCGGTCAGCCTGTACAACCCGGATATCGCCACCATGGAGGCAGATCCTACTCAGGCCTACGACCAGGGCGATGCGACCGGCTTCATCCGTCTGAATGCCCTTCGTCTGAAGGTATCGGCAGGCGTAGCAGAATCCAATAAGTAGCACTATATAAAAGCGGACACAAGAAGGCCGTTCCTCCCAACCGGACAGGGGCGGCCCTTCTAACGTCTATCGAGGAGGAACAACAGGTGAGCAAGCTGTGGGGCGGACGTTTTACCAAAGGAACGAACAAGCTGGTAGAGGAATATACGGCTTCTATCGAGTTCGATAAAGTGCTGGCGGAAGAGGATGTGCAGGGCAGTCTGGCCCATGTCACGATGCTGGGCAAATGCGGAATTCTGCCGCAGGAGGATGTCGAGACGATCAAGAACGGGCTTGCGAAGGTACTGGAGATGGTACGCGCGGGGGAGATTGTATTCTCGGTTGCCGATGAAGATATCCACATGAATATTGAAAAGAACCTGATCGAACAGATCGGCCCGGTCGGCGGCAAGCTGCACACCGGACGCAGCCGCAACGACCAGGTGGCTACAGATATGCACCTCTACCTGCGTAACCGCGTGGTGGAGCTGGTCGCGCTGCTGCATGAGCTGCAGGGTGCGCTGATCGGGCAGGCCAAGGATAACCTGGAGACCATCGTTCCTGGATATACCCACCTGCAGCGGGCACAACCTATTCTGTTCGCGCATCATCTGCTGGCCTACGTGTCGATGTTCCGCCGCGATGCGGAGCGCCTGACCGACAGCTACAAGCGGATCAACGTGCTGCCGCTGGGTGCCGGGGCGCTGGCGGGAACGACGTTCCCGATTGACCGCCACTTCGTGGCCGAGCAGCTTGGCTTCGACGGGGTCTATGAGAACAGTCTGGATGCGGTCAGCGACCGCGACTTCATCGTGGAGTTCCTGGCGAATGCATCGCTCGTGATGACTCATCTGTCCCGGCTCAGCGAAGAGCTGGTGCTGTGGAGCAGCACGGAATTCAGCTTCGTGGAGCTGGATGATGCCTTCTGCACCGGCAGCAGCATCATGCCGCAGAAGAAGAACCCGGATGTGCCGGAGCTGGTACGCGGCAAGACAGGCCGTGTCTACGGCAACCTGATCGGACTGCTGACCGTGCTGAAGTCACTTCCGCTGGCCTATAACAAGGACATGCAGGAGGATAAGGAAGGCATGTTCGATACTGTAGCTACCCTTACAGGGGCCTTGCAGCTGTTCGCGCCGATGATCTCCACCATGAAGGTGAACAAGGCGCGGATGCGTGAAGCGGTGAACACGGACTTCTCCAACGCGACCGATATCGCTGACTTCCTGGTGGGCAAAGGCCTGCCGTTCCGTCAGGCGCATGAGGTGATCGGCAAGACCGTCCTGTATTGCATCAACGAGGGCAAGTTCCTGCTTGATCTGACGCTGGACGAATTCAAGCAGTTCTCGCCGCTGTTCGACGACCAGATCTATGCAGTGCTCCAGCCGGAGGCCGTGGTGAACGCCCGTAATGTCTACGGCGGTACCGCCACGGTTCAGGTGCAGGCCGCCATCGGGCGGGCCGAAGCGGACCTGACAACTGCTGGTGAATGGGTGAAGCAGCATGGTGGAGCCGTCTAACCTATATGCAGGTCGTCTGCACTGCCCGCTAGAGGCAGAGGATTGCTGAAGGCATTAGAGACTGTCATTTGCAGCGGAAGCTGCAGAAGGGCAGTCTTTTTTAAAATATAGAATTTATATGTTTCACGTGATAAATTATTTTTATATTTCTCGCTGAAACGGTACCATCCTTTAAAAGGACGGCGAAGCCGTTTCCACTTGCAATACAGAGACAGGGGGGAAGGTATGGATTGGGAAGCCCACATTGAATGCTGGAGCCGTACTGCGGTCAGGCTACTGGAGGTTCAATTATTCGCTGCGCAAGCAGGAACGGTGCCTGAGTATCATGTGACGGCTACGGGTTTTTTCCTGCTGACCGTGCAGGGCGAGGCGACTGTTAGTCTATCGGGGACGGTCTATTCCACCCGGTCTGCGCCTCTTCTGCATGGCGGCAAGGAAACGGAGCTCGGGCTGATGCCGCTGGACAACGAGTTTGTCTGTTATTTCATTCGCTACCAAGCCGACAGTCTATTTCCAGAGGACCAGGAGAGCTTCAATATGCCGTATGCCTTCACTCCCTATACACTGCTGCCCTTGCAGGAGAAGTGCCAGGCAATGGATCGTCTGTGGCAGCATACCGCCCCGCTGGAGAAGCTGGAGGCACAGACGGTCTTTCATCAATTTGTATATGAGGTTATGCGGCAGATTCACTCCTCGGCTCAGGGGACCAGCAGACCGGGTGTAGTCACTGAAGCCATTCACTATATTCATGAGCATTACAGTGAGCCGATTACCGCAGAGGTATTGGCCGGAATGTGCAGCTGCAGTACGAGCTACTTGTTTCGCATGTTCAAGAGTCAGCTTGGGTTCGGTCCTATCGATTATCTGATCCATGTACGAATCCGCAGATCCAAGCAGCTGCTGCTGCAATCCAATGCCCGAATTCAGGAAATCGCAGGCAGTGTGGGTTATGCAGATGTCTATTATTTCAGCCGTTTGTTCAAAAAGCATACCGGCTGTTCGCCGCAGCGATTCCGGGAGAATAACAAGCATACCGTTCAGAATAATCCATTACATCTGCTGAAATCGTCTATTGTATCTGGTAAGCCTGTTTCTCATAATGATAATGAGAATTATTATCAGTTAAATGAGGAAGGGGACACATCGATGTTCAAATTTTCAAGACCGGCCTTAGGGGCTGCGCTGCTGTTATGTTCAGCCATATTTCTAAGTGCATGCCAGACAGGTAACAACACTGGAAAGGCAGCCTCTGAGCCTATTCCCACCAGTACGGCTGCAGACAGCGAAGCCGCAGATACACGTATTTACAAGCATTTGAAGGGGGAGACCGAGATTCCCGTGAAGCCTCAGCGGGTCGTCAGTCTTTTTCATCTGGGGGAATTGATGGCGCTTGGAGTGAAGCCGGTGGGAGCAACAACCTTCATTCTGAACAATCCGCTGTTAAGCGATGTGTCGGATATTGAAGATGTAGGTTCTACGCCTGATGCGGAGAAGATCCTATCGCTTGCGCCTGATCTGATTATTACAACAGCCCCGTTCGCGGAGGTAGTCGAAGGAGGATACGAGGCGCTGAGCCAGATTGCACCAACCCTTGTAGTGGAGCAGTATAATGATCCGGTCAAGGATGTCGAAATGTTCGGGGATATTCTGGGCAAGCAGACGGAAGCGAAGCAGTGGAACAAGGATTTTGCAGCAAAAATAAAAGAGTCCAAAGAAAAAATCGCTCCCTACATCGAACCGGACGAAACCTTCTCGATTCTAAATGTGCGTTCCGGTGCCGTCTTCATTTACGGGGATACCAATCTGGGCGGCAACATCGTGTATAAATATCTGGGCCTGAAGCCGACTGAAAAGGTGGAAAAAGAGGTCATTCACGGAGAGACCTGGGAGATCTCCAGCGAGGTCATTCCTGATTTCATCGGTGACCGGCTAATTCTCGCAGTGAATGAAGGGGCGGAGGCAGAGCTGAAGAAAGTGGATAAGCTCATTCAGAATTCACCGGCAGGGAAAGCGGGCAAAATCTACAATATTGACTTCAATCAATTCCTGTTCAGTGATCCGATTTCGGTAGAACAACAAATGGACATCATCGTTAACCTGCTGGCAGGGAGCAGTACGTAATTACGCGAGTAACCATAAAAAAAGGGCGCTGGATGAATTGTCCAGATCCCTTTTTTTGAAAATATAATGCCCAGGGTTCATTCGATACCGCTTACAATATCACAATCTCTACTTCCCCAGCGGCAGCCACTTCAGCACATCGCGGATCTTGGTATCCCAGTATCCCCACTCATGCTCGCCCGGCCCTTCCTCGTAGGTCAGAGGCAGCTTGGTCTTGGAGCAGGCCTTACGGAAGACCTGATTATCCTCATACAGGAAATCCTCGGTTCCACAGCACTGATAGAGCAGCGGCTTCGGCCCTTTGGAGCGGTTCACTTCCTCTAGCAGCCATAGCAGATCTTCCGGAGAACCAGCAATGTCTTTGTCCCCAAAAATCTGCAAATAATCCTTGGTTCTCTGCGATGGATCTTCAAAGTTCAAGAAATTGTGTGCCATATCGAGTGCCCCGGACAGACTCGCTGCTGCGGCCCAGTCCTGCGGCTTGCGCAGTCCCAGCTTCATTGCCCCATAACCGCCCATCGACAATCCCGCCACGAAGTTATCCTCGCGCTTGGCCGACAAAGGGAAGAAGGAACGGGCAAGTGCCGGTAACTCCTCACTAATGAATGTCCAGTACTTACCGCCCGCCTCCATATCCGTGTAGAAGCTGCGGTGGACCTGCGGCATTACAACAGCGATACCCAGCTCTGCTACATAACGCTCAATCGAGGTCCGGCGCAGCCAGATCGAATCATCGTCAGACAGGCCGTGCAGCAGGTACAGGGTGGGGTGTAAGGTCCCTTTGGAGACATTGCTCATTCCGATCTGCGTAGTGGTCTGCTGCGGTAGAATGACAGTCATCGAAGTACTGAGCCCCAGCACCTCCGAATAAAATTTACATTCAATCAAAGCCATTTGCGTATCCCCTTTCTGCCCACATGATAGCACAGCCCCTACCTGATATAAACTGTAGATTTCTCCAGATTTATTGTCCGCAAGCATTGCTGCTGCTAGAGGAGAAAGAATATAATGGAAGTAGGTAGAAAGATTCATAGTAATGCACAAGAACACAGGACTGAAGACATGGATACACTTCGACCAGCGGGTGAGAGAAGCCATTATTCTGCTGCGCGGGAACTATCTATAATGGAATCCAATAGAGTATAGGGAGCGAACACAATGTCCTGGAAAGACCCATGTAACCGCAGCCGCGAGCGGGGCAAGGAAGCGGGCTTCACCTTAATCGAGGTGCTGGCCGCCATCGTCATTTTGTCGATAGTGTCCCTGGTGCTGACCTCATACTTCACCCACGCGCTATCCTACTCCAAATCCAACCAGAACAAGACGATTATGGTCAATCTGGCGCGGAACGCTTTGTTTTATATGGAGAAGCAGGATTTTGACAAAATGAAAGACTATTTGAATACGAAGAAAAATATAGGCTTTGCAGATACTTGCACGGAGGATGGGGTTGATGCGCCTTGTACCTACAGCGGGTTGGTGAAGGACGAGACTGTACTGAAGAAAGTGCTCAATCCGACTATTAATGGAATAACCTATTCGGTTAACATTGCCTATCAGGCAGATATATATAGTCAAATGAAGCAATCTGAAGATGTAATTAGGCAAAGGGCGGCTGAGTATCTTATACCTGTGTTGATCACTGTTAGAAATCCTGAGAAGAATGGTGGAATTTCCGCTGAGACTGCTGTGGAGGGATACTTAAGAAATGAAGAGATTCGCTAATCTTCTCCGCAGGGAGCAGGGGTTTACACTCATTGAATTGATAGCAGGCATTGCTCTTTTCTCTATGGTTGCTGGACTGATCTATGGCGTAATGTTATTTGGTGTTCGCAGCTATAACCAGGTGTCCGTTGAAAATAAGCTTAGAGATGAAGGGGATCTGCTGATGTCTGCAATCATTACAGACATGTATACTTTCGCACCCCACACGGTTTCCTCTAATGGTTCAACGTTGACATTATCGCGAATAGAAGACGATGGTAGTATCGTGAATGAGGAAATTCGGATCGCAGACGGTAAAATGACCTTTAACGGTGCTACCGACCTCCGGACAGAAACTACGGCAGATTTGATAGATAGTTCAGGCTTTATCCTTACTTGTAGTACAGGAACACCGTGCGAGAGTGGATTAATTCAAATTAAATTAAATCTTCATAAAGAGTATGGGGGTAAACCATTTCACTTGTCTTTAGAGAGCACATTTGGCTTTTAGGAGGAGAACTTTTTGGGGAAGTATAGGTTAGCTGTGCCGCGCCGCTGGATTATTAAGGGGAAAATGAGTCTGCGGAATGAGAAGGGATCGGCACTTGTACTTGTATTGTTTCTTGTCCTGATGCTAACCATTCTGGGAATGGCCGTTATGGGGGCAACGATTGGCGGAGCACAGCGTACAGAAACAAGGGAGAATGATGTACAGAGTCTGCATTTAGCCCAAAAGGGACTTGATGAGGCGACGGCTTATATTCAGGCACAGCTTGCAGCTCGGGGCGCAATAGATCCGGACAAGCTGGAGGCTGTTGTTCAATCACTCGGAGAACTCAATGGCTCCAGCCGTAATATTACTACGGAGCTTGGGTTTATCACTAATAGCGCCAGTGGTACCATTGATGAAATTTTGTATACGCCAGATGCTAAAAATGCTAGTTTGCAGTCCAGACGATTTTATATTGATATCTCCACCTCTGCACTGGTGAACGGTGTGAACCGAAAGCTGAAGCAGCGAATTACGTTGGATAGTTATCCGGATTTCCTTAAATATGCCTTTGGCTCCGAACAGACATTAAGGCTTAACGGTGCTCCGTTATTAATAGGGAATATTTATGCTGGCAACCAATTAATTGTTACTCAGACTGCTGAATATTCTTATCAAGGGAATTCATTGAAGCGTCCGACCATATATCCACAAATTTCGGCTAACCCCGCCAACATTGACTCAGGCGAAGTGTATGTGCAGTCCTTGGATAGTATAAAGTATGCTCCTGAGTTCATCAGCGAGCAGTTACTCCAGACAGTGGTCTCTGGTGATGAGCAGAAATATAAAGAGATTTTAGGGATTTCTTCCGATAAGGTAAAGATTAAAGAGCAAAAGAAGTTTGTTCAAATTGATGTCCTCGAATCTTTTTGGGATAAACTGATAGAATCGGGAGTAATGCTAGCAGGGGCGGAGGACCGATTCAAGCAAAGTCTTCATAAAATAAAGCTGGATGAAAATAGTGTGAATGACGATGGATTTACAGCTGAATTGGGAGGGCCGGACGGATTAGCGACTTTACTTCAGGATGGTACTAGAACAGTAAGTGAGCATATGAGGATTCCTGAGCCATATGAGGAACAACCCTATCCTCCCGATTATACACTACAAGAGAAACAAAAGATTGATGAAGAGAATAACTTAAAGCGTGAAGAGTATAATGAGCAACTAAATAAGATACAAACCATTGATAAATCGGTAATTTATGACGGGGATTTGTTAATTGATACAGTTGGGTACAAGGGGATTACCTTTACAAATGAAGCGAAGGAGAGTCCGAAATGGTTAGTGGTTGCAGGAAATCTTGCTATTGTAAATAATACAGATACAGTTATGAATGTAAAAGGAAACATTCTTGTGGCGGGGAATGTAACGATCAAGGGTAAGTTGGCCTTTGATTCTACGATGTTTGTGCTTGGAAACACTGTTGTAGAAGATGCAACTATACAAGGGCTTAACAGTAAGGAATTGGTTCTGATCTCTAAAGGGAAGGTGCTTATTAACCGGCTGGATGCCTTCTCTAATCAACCGGTTACGATGAAGGCCTTCTTCTATACAGATTCTACCGGTGAGCTGTATGGTGTCGGATCGAGATTTTCATTAGATGGCGGATTCTTTGCGAAAGGGGACTTGACGGTCAATGCGGTTGTAGGTGAGGTCAGGAGCCTTTCTGCACAAGTCCCCAATAATGATTTTGTCTCTCAGAACGCTAATGAAATGAGGCGTTTCGAAGTAGAATATAATAATCAGGTTTATATTAATCAACAGTCCAGCCTGCCGCGAATAAGCAATGTAAGTATTTCCGTAGGACCGGTTCAGTTTGCGAATAAATAGCACAAATAAGCCGTACTCACCATTTAGTGAGTGCGGCTTACTTGTGCGGTAATTGTTAATATTTATCTTTGTTGTCTGGTAGTTTAACTTGAACAATTATGGTCGCGCTAACTGGCTCAGCATACTGTGAAGGCTTGTAACTTACTGTTACGACTACATTGCCAGGGGTGCGACCGATAATTATTCCATCGTGGACATCTGCGAAAGAAGCATTAGAATCATTTGAGCTTGTCCATACCAATTCTTCAACCGGAATATCCGAAGGATACAACCATAACAAAGGCTTTAAATGATTGTCATCACCAAGCTTATTGCTAGCTGGAATTGAAATTGTGTTTTTCGAGAAGCGGATGGTCATTGGCAGAATATCGACTTTGATATCCTTGGTAATTGAGCCTATAGTTGCTGACACAGTTACCGTAGTATTTAGGGCATTCCCGGAAGAGTCCGTCTTCACCTTCTTCGCTACTAAAGTATTTCCGAGCTTCGTTGTATCTGTACTACTAAGAGAAGCAAATGTTCCAGCATTATCGCCCGAGATACTCCAGATAATTTCACTTGCAGCAATATCTGCGTTTTTAGGTTTCAAATCTAATGACAGATTTAAGTCTCTGCCGGCATAAACCTGTTTTGCACCGTTTAAATTAAAGTCTGCAAGCAGTATCTTGCTAACGGATATTTGCTTTGTTTCGATAATTGGCGTAGTAATGATATCGCTAGTGAAGCTTAGCTGGACAGTATATTCACCCGGAGAAGCAGCCGTGAAGATGGTATTCTTCCCGCTCTTGGGGTTCAGTGTAGAACCTGTTGCTCCAGATACGATTGTCCACTCATATTTCATTCCTGTTTCACCGGCTGGTCCTGTGTAATCAGCGGTTAGATCCAGGCCCGTCTTAATTGTAGTAGAGTTTTCCCCCACAATTGTAAGTGTTCGTTGGAAGTTAACCACTACATCGACTGTCCGGCTTACACCACTTCCATCAGTAGCGCTTGCAGTTATTTGGGCAATCCCTTCTGCAATTCCCGTAACCATGCCGCTCTGATCTACGGTAACAATCCCCGCCTTATTTGAACTCCATTCCAATACCGGCAGGCTTGCATTAGTGGGAACAACTGTTGCATTCAGCTGTTTACTCTCATTTACCGTCAAGTTAGCTCCTTGCAGAAGAATATCTGTGACCTCAATCGCAACCTTTTTTACCAAGACGTTCACGGTACGGCTTACTCCACTTCCATCGGTCGCGCTTGCGGTTATCTGGGCAGTTCCAGCTGCGACCCCCGTAATCTGACCGTTCTGATCTACGGTAACAATTCCTGAATTGGCTGAACTCCATTGAAGTGTAGTTATGCTCGCATTAGAAGGAACAATGGTGGCGTTTAGCTGCTTGCTCTCATCCACAATTAAGGTAGTTCCCTCAAGGAGAATGTCTGTAACCGCAACTTTGTTTACCAGGACATCTACAGTCCGGCTTACTCCGCTGCCATCGGTAGCACTTGCGGTTACCCGGGCAGTGCCTGGAGCAACACCTGTAACCTGACCGTTCTGATCTACGGTAACAATCCCCGGTTCAGCTGAACTCCATTGCAGAGCAGGGTTGGTGGCATTGACAGGCGCTACCGTCACAGTAAGCGGTTTGCTCTCGCCAACATTCAGAGTAGCTCCCTCCAGTTGAATATCTGTAACCGCAACATTTTTTACCAGGACGTCTACAGTACGGCTTACTCCGCTGCCATCTGTAGCACTTGCGGTTATCCGGGCAGTACCTGCAGCAACTCCTGTAACCTGACCGCTCTGGTCCACAGTAGCGATGGCTGGATCAGCCGAACTCCATTGCAGAGCAGTTATACTGGCATTGGACGGTACGACTATTGCAGTTAACTGTTTGTGTTCTCCCACTACTAGGGTAGTACCTGCCAGCTGAATATCTGTAACCGGCTGGATAACAGTTAACGTTATTGGTGAGAAAACAAGTGTTGCACGGGGAGCCGTTGTTGGTACAGGCGTTGGTGACGGTGTCGCTGTTGGAGCAGGTGTTGGAAATACAGGTAATTGGCCTTTATAAGGAAGATTGGCGATTAATGACGATGAATTAATAGAAGCGGCAACAATATTCCCGTGAACCTGACCATTTGTAAAGTTCACTCTTGCCTTGGGAGCAAGAATTGAACCTTTCATATCAACATTAGAAATATTGATGCTCGTGGCTTCTGGAAACAGATATAAGATGTTACTTCCCGTTATTCCATTGATCGAAGTGAAGGTGCTCTTAATGGTAACTGTTTCTCCAGGTAGAATTATTACTACTGAAGAGCCACTCTTCGCTGTTAAGCTCGGCCATAGATTTTGATTGAAATAATTGTTCGCTAATCTAAAGGTATTTACTGTGTTATTTCCAGTTAGAGCATAGGGTTCAATAGTTCCGTTAGTCGATGCGTTAGCATAACTAGCAGAGAAATTCTCAAGATAATTTTTAGCTGCTGTAAAATCTATTATTTTCCCCACGGGTCCCTGATAGTATTTACCTTCTTCAATAGTTCCACTATCTACTTTATGGAATGTGCCTTGATGATAAATATTTCCTTTAACGGTACCATTCTTAAAGTCCAGATCACCGCCTGTAACAAGTGCGTAAGGAACGGTGACTGTATTTTTCTTATTTAAGTCAATCCCACTTACGGTTGTATTGCCACCTGAAGCAAGATTACCTTCAAGTGTAGCGGTTAGTTTGGCTTCTCCGAAGACAAATACGTTATAATCTCCAGCTGCACCTAGAACGGATTTTGTTGTTGAAGTAGATGGATTAAAGGTAGTCGTTGGCGTAGGAGTTGCTGTTGCTGCAGCTATAGCGTGAATGTCATCAAAGCTTAGGCTGGCATTGCTAAAATTGTAACTGCCTGTATTGGAGACTTGAGCAGGTATAGAGAAGCTAAATACTTTGTTAGTCTGACCGCTATCAATATTAGCAATATAAGCTTGTTTAGACTGATTCCAAGTATAAGGTATATCCGTAAGTGTACCCGTTATAGTATATCCGGTTGTTAGAGGATCAACTTCTTTTTTAAATCCAGCCGGAAGCGAAGAATCCTGAATATTAATATTGGCCGGAAGTTTTTCTGTAAATACGAGATTGGACACGATTTGCTCCTTAATACCTGCAGCATTGCTGTCATTAACGGCTTGTGGAGTGATCGTATAGTTAAGACGAATGCTCTGATTTACCGGCAGATTACCGGTTACCACTGTTCCGCTATCGGTTGTGATTGTGCGTTCCAAGAGTAGTGTCGCCTTTGCAACATAACCGGATGTCTGGTCCGCCGCCACATCAGTCATAAGTTTCCAGAAAGGCAAGATGAGTAACATTAGCAAGGCAGCACCTGAAACTAAATATAGTCTTGTCTTCTTCATGTGCCTCATCATTATCTCTCCCCAACCGATTAATATGATTTATTTGCTGTCAAAAAAGAATGTATTATGTTAAATTATGGATTCGTTTAACGGCGTTTTCATTGTAAAATTAACCAATCTATGCTATATATCATTCTAGGACATATTTAGTAGATAGGCAATTAAAAGATGCGCATATTTTACTAAAACATGAGTCTATATAACTATTAAATTTGAAATATTATTACGAATACATAAGTTTGAGCCAGCGAACCGTCTGGGATATATAGGAAATAATGGATTGGGACAAAAATCGAATCACTGTGGAGTGAAACTGATATGGCCATCATGAAAAAGAGGCTGGGAGATCTGCTCGTAGACAACGGAATTATCTCGCAGGAACAGCTTGAAGAGGCGCTCGTGGAGCAACGTAAATCCAAGCGCAAGCTGGGAGATCTGCTGATTACCCAGGGCTATATCACCGAGCAGCAACTGATAGAAGTACTGGAATTTCAGCTTGGGATTCCACATGTCAGTCTGTTCAAATATCAGATTGACCCTGCAATTACACAGATCATTCCCGAGAGCATGGCAAAGCGTTATCAGGTGCTTCCGTTCATGAAAGAAGGCAGCAAACTGATGGTGGCGATGGCTGATCCGCTGGATTATTTTGCAATTGAGGATCTGCGCATGAGCACCGGATTCCGTATCGAACCCGCAATTTCCAGCAGGGACGAGCTGACGCGGGCCATCGCCCGCCACTATGGTATGCGGGACTCTATGAGCCAGATGATGGTAGAGCTGCCTACACAGGAAGAGATTGAAGAAACCGAGATTACAGACGAAGATTCGCCAATAGTTAGACTTGTGAACCAGATGATTCAACAGGCTGTTTCACTGAGGGCATCGGACATCCATGTAGATCCCGGTGAAAATAACTTGTCAATCCGTTACCGGATCGACGGAACACTGCGTACAGAGCGGATTATACCGAAGCAGATGCAGGGTTACATTACGGCAAGACTCAAGATAATGGCCAAGCTGAATATTGCTGAGCGGCGTCTGCCGCAGGATGGCCGTATCAAGATGCAGTTTGATTACAAAATGGTCGATATCCGCGTATCCTCCCTGCCAACCATGCATGGAGAGAAGATCGTTCTCCGGCTACTGGACTTAAGTACCGGAGTGAAGTCGGTGGACAGCCTTGGTTTCAGTGACGGGAACGCTGCAGCTTTTCAAGAGATGATCAGCAAGCCTTATGGTATCCTTCTGATCACGGGACCTACGGGCAGCGGTAAAACAACAACCTTATATGCGGCGCTTAATCAGTTAAACACTGAGAGTGCCAATATTATAACCATCGAAGATCCGGTGGAGTATCAGCTCGAAGGGGTTAATCAGGTGCATGTTAATCCGGCCATCGGGTTGACCTTCGCGGCGGGTCTGCGTTCGATTCTCCGTCAGGACCCCAACATTGTGATGGTAGGGGAAATACGGGATACAGATACTGCAGAAATTGCAGTTCGCGCCTCGCTTACAGGACATTTGGTACTGTCAACACTGCATACCAATGATGCAATCAGTACGATTTCACGGCTGCGCGATATGGGTGTTGAGCCCTACTTAATAGCTTCTTCCTTGCTTGGAGTAGTAGCACAACGGCTGGTGCGCAAGATCTGTCCGGATTGCCGTGAGGACCATAAGCCAACCGAACAGGAATCAATTATGCTGCGCAGGCACGGACTGCCAGAGCATGTGATTTATCATGGCAGGGGCTGTGGCAGCTGCAATAATACAGGCTATAGAGGCCGGATCGCGATCCACGAGGTGCTGACAATTAATGACCATCTGCGTCAGCTGATTACAGAATCGGCTTCGATTGAAGAGCTGCGTGCGGCAGGTAAAGCGAAAGGTATGGTGCAGTTAATGGAGGATGGGTTCCTTAAAGTCTCCAAAGGAATAACCACCTTGCAGGAGGTCATGCGCGAGACAGTTTCGCATTAAGTTTTTTAGGGGGAGACGAGAGTGCAAGCTTTTTCATGGGATATTGTTCAATTGCTGTATAAGACTTTTGCATCGAAGGCCTCTGACTTGCACATTTCGGTAGGCTCTCCGCCGGTTATGCGGATTGACGGGAAACTTCAACCGCTGGAAGGTGAGAAGATTAGCCCAGGGGAAGCAGTCTATATGGCAGATATGCTGCTTGGCAGTGATAGAAGTGTAGAATTCCGCAATATCGGGGAACTTGATTTCTCTTACACCTTGGACAGCGGAGTAAGATACCGCGTGAACGTGTACCGGCAGCGTGGCGAAGTGAGCATAGCGGCTCGGGCCATACCCGTAGAAATTCCAAGCCTTGAACAGCTGTCGTTGCCTCCGGTACTTTCCAGTCTGGCGATGAAACCACAAGGTCTGATTCTGGTGACGGGACCGACCGGTAGCGGGAAGTCATCGACACTGGCTGCGATGTTGAACTACATTAACCGGACAGCCAGCAAACATATTATTACACTTGAAGATCCGATCGAGTTTCTGCATATACACGGAACCTGCCTGATTGATCAGCGTGAGGTGGGCAATGATACAGGCAGCTTTGCAAGCGGACTTAGGGCGGCTCTCCGCCAAGATCCGGATGTGATTCTGGTAGGGGAAATGCGGGATCTTGAGACGATCTCCGCTGCCGTCACCGCAGCGGAGACAGGGCATCTTGTGATGGCTACGCTGCATACGACCGATGCGCCGCAGACGATAGATCGGATCATTGACACGTTTCCTGGTCATCAGCAAGGACAGGTACGCTCACAGTTGGCTTCCGTTCTCTTGGCAGTGCTCTCCCAACGATTGTTTCCACGGGCTGGAGGGAAGGGGCGCCTGAGTTCAACTGAACTGCTGATCAATACACCGGCGGTGGCCAACCTCATCCGTACCGAAAAGACCCACCAGCTCAAAAATGTTATGCAAACCAGCCGTGGGCTTGGGATGCATACCCTTGAGATGAATATCCGTGAGCAACTACAGCTGGGACTGATTCAGTCCGAAGCAGCCAGAGGCCTCCTTACGGAGGTGAGCAGTTAATGCCCCAATTTGAGTATCAGGTCCGGACGAATGCCGGCAAGCAACTAAAGGGTAAGCTGACGGCTTCGGACAAGTCAACGGCGATGGATGAGTTGCGCAAGCGGGGACTCACGGTATTCTCTCTCTCCGAGCAGAGAACCTCATTCTTATCGACGGAGATCTATATCGGCAATCCGGTGAAGACGATCCACTTCATCATTTACTGCCGCCAGTTCGCTACATTGATAAGGGCTGGAGTCTCCATTGTAGATGCCACACGTATTCTCGCCGAGCAGACAGAGAGCAAGGCGCTGCGCAAAGCGCTTCTTGATGTCAACTCGAGTCTGTTGCGCGGGATTTCGCTGTCCCAGTCCATTCAGGAGCATAAGAAGATATTTCCTCCGCTGTTCGTCAGTATGATCCGCGCTGGTGAAGAATCCGGTGATCTGGAAGGGACGCTTGAGCGGCTGTCTGTATATTTTGAGAAGCGGCATACCACTACTGAGAAAATCAAGTCGGCGCTGACCTACCCGGTCACAGTTGCTGTTATGGCTGTTGCGGCAGTGGTATACCTGCTATGGGCGATTGTGCCGCAGTTTGTAACCATGTTTGAATCGATGAATGCCGAGCTTCCGGCCATTACTAAGATGGTGCTCGCGCTCAGCAAAAGTATACAGGGACAATGGTACATCTGGTTCTTCGCCATTATCTTATTTGTGGCAGCTTTTCAGATAGCCAAGCGGACAGAAAAAGGTGCTTATGCACTTGATTACGCCAAGCTTAAAGTTCCGGTGTTTGGCAAGCTGAATCAAAAGGGCTCGATTGCCCAATTTACACGTACTTTTGCCTCACTCTATGCCAGTTCGGTACCTATTCTTCAGGCACTGTCCATATTGGAGGAGGTAGCCGGCAACAGAGTGATCGGGGGTTATATCCGCAGTGCAGGTGACTCTTTGAGACAGGGCAAGCCGCTATCGGAGCCCTTGAAGAAGGCCTGGGTATTCCCGCCGCTGGTTACACAGATGATTGCCATCGGAGAAGAGACCGGGGCACTTGATCAAATGCTCTCCAAGGTAGCGGATTTCTACGAGATGGATGTAGAGAATACCGTCGACCGTCTGAAGTCACTGCTTGAGCCGTTGCTGATTGCCTTCTTGGCTGGTGTAGTCGGCGTAATTGTCGCAGCGATTATGCTGCCGATGTTCAGTCTTTATGGCAACATGTGAGCCATGTGCTCCTTGCATAGATTGAGAGGGGTGACGCCAAGAAGGTGGACCAGGGGGAGGTTAGCTCCCAACTAGCGGGGAAAAGACAAGAATATTTTTGTAATAGCAGTAAAGCAGCAAGATATTGCGGAATGAAGAATTATCCGAATTTCGGTCTTATTCACTATTGATATTGATAAAGGGGGAAGCGGAATGTTGGCAGAAGCGATTCGGAAGAAATTAGGCAAGGCGGTTAAAGAGGAAAAAGGGTTTACGTTGATTGAGTTATTGGCGGTTATTGTGATTTTGGGGATTATTGCAGTTATTGCGATTCCGATGATTGGTAATGTCATTGATAATTCAAAGAAAGATTCTGACGTAGCTACGGCTAGACAGGTATATGATGCGGCACGGCTTTATGTAATTGGAGAAAAAGGGGGGGGATTTAAAGAAACTAATGGCTTAACTATAAATATTGGACCAAAGACAACAGAAGGGACGCTTCAAAATATGGGGTATCTTGAAAGTCCAATGTACTTACCAAGTACAAAAGAAGAGATTACAGGAGGAACGGTGACTTTTAATTCAAGTGGTGAGTTAACGGGAGTAACGCTAACTCCTAAATCTTCAGCAGCATCCAACTCTACTAGTGGTTTATTCTCACCAGAGCAAATTTTAAAAGCTACACGGAAATAAGTCTCATTTTTATTCGAGATTGCTTTTGTTAAAAAAAGGAATCGGAATTCCCGATTCCTTTTTTAAAATCCACCAGACAGGAACCGATGATTCATGACGATCATTATCGCAGGTTACATCACGCTTATCGGCCTGATTCTGGGCTCGTTCTATAATGTAGTGGCACTGAGGGTGCCTGCGGGGGAGTCGCTGCTGCGGCCGCCGTCGCATTGTACAAGCTGTGGGACAAGTCTTACTGCACGAGACCTGATGCCGGTGCTGAGCTACCTGCTGTCCAGTGGCAGGTGCCGTCACTGCGGGGCGAGGGTTTCGCCGCTGTATGTGTTGGGAGAAGCGGCAACAGGGCTCTTGTTTCTGTGGGTATATCTGCAGTTTGGACTGACTGGCAAAGGGGCTATCGGGTTTGTGCTCGTCAGCCTCTCGGTGATTGTAACGGTGGCTGATCTGAGATACATGCTGATCCCGAATAAGGTTCTGCTGTTTTTCACGCCGCTGCTGTTAGTGCTGGTGATCTTTTTTGCGGAGGGGCCGCTGTGGTTGCACTTGCTGGGTGGAGTGGTTGGCGGTGTTATTGTACTGGTGCTGGCCTTGTTCGGGGGCATGGGGATGGGAGATGTGAAGCTGTTTGCGCTGCTGGGCTGGGTGGTCGGCTTTCCTAATGTAATTCTCTCTTTCTTGATCGCCTGTGCGCTGGGAACAGTGGCAGGGGGGACTTTAATACTACTCGGCAAGGTACAGCGCAAGCAGCCGGTCCCGTTTGGGCCTTGGCTGGCTGCAGGTTCACTGATTGCTTTCTCTTACGGTTCACATCTTATCAGCGGTTATCTCGCGCTTATCCGTTAGGAGGAACTTTATAGCATGTTTGGAATAGGTAACAAGGCCGCCGGTATCTCTATCGAGCAGACTGGAATTCGCTATATCAGCTTTAAGAATCATAAATCCAAACAAATTCATAAAAAAAGATTTATGCCCCTGCTGCCGGGAATGATTATGGAGAACCAGGTGGCGGATCGTGAGGCACTGCTTGACCGGTTAAGACAATGGGTCAAGACCAAAGGGCTGCGCGGGAGCAAGGTTAGTCTGTCCATTCCGCCTTCACAAATGATCATCCGTAAAATGACGATTCCCAGCATTAACGAAAAGCAGATTGATCAATTGGTTAAGCTGGAGGTCGAGACCAGTCTGCATCTGCCGTTTGAGAACCCGGTCTATGATTATGTTATTACCGGAAAGGATGAACAGGAGAGCCAGCTGATTATTTTGGCTGCACCGCGCAAGGTCATCCAGGATTACGTGGATGTATTCGAAGATGCCGGATTAAAAATTAAAAGCGTTGAGGTATCCGCAACAGCTCTTGCGCGTAGTATTGTGGCAGGCTATGGGCATGCATTTAATGAGACGATGCTGATCCATTTGGAGCAGTCCCTGCTTGATATCTATATGTTCCGTAGCGGTCATCCGGTGTTTATGCGGACGATGAATTTGGTCGATCTGGCACATCAGGAACCGTTGAACTTTATTGAAGATCAACCGTTCCTGGCAGAAGCAGAGGTTGCAGCAACCTCACAGGATTATTTGTCTTCGGAGCAGATCGTGGAGATTACAGCAGAAATTTCCCGGATGCTGAGCTTTTACCAGTACAGCTTGCATGATGGGACTACCAGGATTACCGAGCTGCTGATCACAGGCTCCCCCGAAATGCGAAGACAGCTGCAGCAAGAGTTGCTAGGCGCTCTGCCGGAGCTGGCGATAGCCCCTATTGCCGTTGATCAGTTCGCAGAAGGCGCCAAGCCGGATTTCAGCCTGAACGATTATCGGATAGCTGCTGGAACGGCACTTCGTACTCCTGAAATCCGCAGTATTAACTTGTTACCGCGTGAGGATCGTGAGACGATCGTGTTCCCGTATGTCGCCATAACGCTTGCCGCAGTATGGTTACTTGGTGCGGTGGGAACTGGGATTTTGTACGCTTCTGTACATAACGACTACGTGGACCAGAGCATACAAATTCAGAATATCCAGGATCAAAATACTATACTGCAGTTGGAACTAACCGGTCTGAATAAGAGTGGGGCCGGAAGTGGAAATCTTGACCGGGCTGCCATTATTGAGGCACTGTCCACAAGCAGAGCGGATGCTGCCGCTGTACTCGATGAGCTGCAAGCGAAGCTTCCCTATGCTGCTGTTATTCGTGAGATCAGCTATGCTTTTCAGGGTGACTTGCTGCTGACTGTGAACTTTACAGCTATGGAGCATAGCGGAACGTATTTGACAGCGCTGCGGGAGATGTCATTCTCCCGGAAAGCGGTTATTGAGAAATTGTCGGAAGGAGCATCAGATATAACGGCTGGCGGTGTATCCAATCTGATGAAGTACACCGCAGTGTTCAGGGTAGGGATGGCTCCGGCTGCTGCGGAGCAGCAAGCGGCAGGTACGCAGACTGTCACGGAAGGAGACTCGGACAACAGTGGTACAGATCAATAAATACCGTTCACAGATCGTCATGGGCATTTTGATTTTATTCCTGATCCTATTCGTCTTCTATATGCTGGCTATTCGTCCGGTAAACAGTGATGTGTCTGTGCAGAATACACAACTCACCCAGTTGGAGCGGGAGAAACTGCTTTTGGAGAATAAGATTAATGAACTCAAAAGCTCTGAGAGCAACACTACTTCAGACGAAGAAACGGCGCTGATGGCAATTCCGCTTGGCGATGGCAGCGAGTCTTTGATCAATGATCTTAAAGGCATCGGTGACAGCTCGCATGCGAGGCTGAAGGATATAGGATTCTCCTTGCAGGATTCAAGCACAGCAGGAGCACGGACTGGAATACCAGCATCCGTAACGGGCTTGCAAGAGGTCAAAATGACAGCTATCGTAGAAGGTGGCTATGGCGAGATCCATGAGTGGCTGAAGCAGTTGAACGTTATACCAAGAATGATCACCGTAGACTCCTTCTCCTTCCAACAACCCTACGAGTTCCCTACTCGGATGAAACCGGGCAGTATCCTGACGGCAAATGTGTCTTTTACCGCGTACTTCGAAGCTACAGCACCTAAGTCTGGTAATTAAGCTGTACCCTATGCCCATCCCGCTCCCCCAACTCTGCCCCCCATTTACACGGAGGGCAGAGTTTTTTTACGCATTTCCCCCATTACCCGTTTATACCCCCGGGTGGTTTGGGTATTACAGCTTACGGGCTATTGTAATGTTATAGAGTACTTATCGCAGCAGCTTAGTCTGAAGTAAGCTTCAGGCTACCACACAGGAATACGAGGAGGCGTTCAAGATGAAGAACAAAAAATGGATGATCGGTTCACTGGCATTATCACTGGGTCTTGTCTCTGCAGGGGGCGGAGCGCTTGCGGCTTCACCGGTGGCAAGTATTGAGGGCGTAAGAACGGTTGCGGCGTCTGCACCGGGCAAGGAAGGGCCGGCGACCATTAACAATCTTACTGAGCGGAGCGTTGTTCCGCTGGTGGTTCATGCCAAGAAGCTATATACGTATGCGAGCCGGGGAGGCAATGTATTCAGCCCGGAGCTGTTCACTTATAAAGCACAGGAGTACCGCTATCTGTCCAGTGATCTGGGCTCGAAGCAGCAGCTGATGAGCTATATCAAGAAGGGGTTCACGCATAATGCGGCCGCCTTCTACGCACAGACACAGTTCCTGGAGCATGAGGGCAGAATGGCGCAGGTCAATTCCGATCTGGGCAACTCGTTGGATTTCACCAGAGCGACTGCACGGATGGTCTCCAAGACTGCACAGGCGGCAGTGTTCGAATTGACTGTACCTGCGGAAGGGGCGAACGGGTCTTCCGAAGTAGTAACAGTGAAGCTGAAGAAGGTTAACGGTTACTGGAGAATTGATATGTCGCCGGATACCCTTTTCTAAGCAGCAGAGGCTTCAGGCTCCATCCAGCGCTTCATAAAATAACGGCTGTGCCGACCTTGTCACAAGGTGGGCACAGCCGTTTCTGCTTGCCGTACATACTTCAGATGATTCGGCGAACCGGACGTTACCGCCCCTTCACACCGTCCTCGACCAGTTGTCTGCGCGGGGATTCGGGCTGATCGGATTTGCTCATCCCGCCGCGGTTGATGGCAATGACACGTTTCTGGGCGTAATAGGTATCGCGGGAGAGCAGATTTCTTTCTACGGCTTTACCATCTACGTGGCGGGTAATGTAAGTTTCAACTACATAGCCGGTTTTGCCGGCAAGCAGTACCCGGGTTCCGCCCTTGGGGAGCGAGGCATCGCTCACATATTTATCTGTGGGGGGCAGCACCTCAACGGTTCTGGATTCAATGGAATAGGTGACGTTCTTCGGGAACGTGCCGAACAGCTTGATGGTCAGCGTGCGCCCCTGGACTTCGGATTTGATGATCAGATATTTGCCGGTGTTGTTGCGGAAGCGGAAATTAATATACCCCTCGGCAAAAGTGGCGTCCTGCCCCTTGGGCAGATAGCTGACCGGAAGCGAGTGGTTGCGCCGTTCTACGATCTCAAGCCCGGAGCGCAGCGCAGCATTATACAGGGTGCTGGAGACCTGGCAGATCCCCCCGCCCGTGCCGGGCTGGAGCTTGCCGTTCACGATGACCGGGGCTTCGCGGAAGCCGTATTCGGTCTGGGCCTTCTGGATTGCTTTTCCATAATCAAAAACCGCATTCGGCGGCAGCACCGTGCCGTTCACGGCTTTGGCCGCCGCCTCCACATTGAAGCTGCGCCCGGGGCCGCTGGCCCCGAGGGAGGTGCTGAACTGGACGATTTTGCGATCGATGCCCTGATCCTTGAGCGCCTGTAGCGTGATCTTCGGCTGCTTGACGGCAAGGGGAACCTCCAGCTGAATCTGCTGATCCCGAAGTGTGCCGTCAGCGGCCAACCGGGTGGGCACTGCTGCCTGCATCGCAAGCTCCAGTGCCTGCCAGTCCACCTCGTAGGAGGAGGTGCCCGGCGTATAGACGACCCGGTCATCTCCGGTGATCCGCCGGACCGCATCGACCGGAACGCCGAAGGAGGCTTTTTCCCATTCGGGATTCAAAAGACTTCTGAGCTGCGCAGTCTGAAGCTGAATCTCCATATTCCAGCTGCCGGACCAGCTGCGCCGGGCTTGTACCCGCTCCATCAGCGTGCCGTCCGTCAGCGTCTTCAGCGCCTGGAGGAAGTCCCCGGCTTCATAGGTAACACCTGCCTGCTTAAGGGTAACCTGTAGTCCGGCATTATTTTTTGCCTTCAGCATGAGTGGAGTGGCTTCCAGCGCCTGAAGTCTTGACTCCATTCCGGCCGTTACGTCAGCGATGTTCATTCCGCCAACCTCCCAGCCAGCGATAACGGTATTTGCGGGCAGGGTAGGCTGGGTGCCATATAGATGGAGTCCTCCGGCAGCCAGCGAACCGGCCAGCATCAGACCGAAACCCGCGATGAGAGCGGCGTGTATTTTTTTCATAAATAATCTCTCCTTCTATGGGGGCGAAACCTGATGTTTTTATGTATATGTAAGGATTCGGTAAAACTTTCGGGTACTCAAGGGGTTATGGATTTGTTACAATAGATACGCCTGCGATAATCATGCAGTTTATGGAAGCTCCCCCGGCCCGGTGGCCCGGCGGAAGATGTCAGAATCGGGAAGTGAGAAAATGATTGAGATGCAGGATGTATGGAAGACCTATGCTAACGGGACCCATGCATTGCAGGGAATATCGGTCAAAATCGACCGCAATGAGTTCGTCTACATTGTCGGACCGTCCGGCGCAGGGAAATCAACGTTCATGAAATTAATTTATAGAGAAGAAACGCCGACCAAAGGACAGATCTCCGTAGGCGGGTTCAATATCGGCAAGCTGAAGCCCCGTAAGATCCCTTATGTGCGCCGCAATATCGGTGTGGTCTTTCAGGATTTCCGGCTGCTGCCGAAGATGACGGCGTATGAGAATGTAGCTTTTGCGATGGATGTTATTGAGGCGCCGAAGAAGATTATCAAGAAGCGTGTGAATGAAGTGCTCGATCTGGTGGGACTGCGCAGCAAGGCGGGGCGTGAGCCCTCACAGCTCTCAGGGGGGGAGCAGCAGCGGATCGCGATTGCCAGAGCCATCGTCAACAATCCTTCCGTTATTATTGCGGACGAGCCTACCGGCAATCTGGACCCGGAGACCTCGTGGGGCATTATGCAGCTGCTGGATGAGATTAATTTTCGCGGTACCACGATCGTTATGGCGACCCACAACCGGGATATTGTGAACAAAATGCGCAAACGGGTGCTAGCGATTGAGAATGGAACGATCGTCAGAGACCAATTGAGAGGGGAATACGGTTATGAGTTTTAAAACCTTCTTGCGGCATTTGCGGGAAGGCTTCAAAAACGTATTCCGCAACGGCTGGATGTCGGTGGCGTCCATCACTTCCATCGTTGTCTCTCTCTTCGTACTCGGAGTGTTCATCCTGCTGGTGCTCAACGTCAATCAAATTGCGGACAAAGCAGACAGCCAGGTGCAGATCAATGTGCATCTGACGCTGAATACGGACCAGAAGATGCGGGAGAAGCTGGAAAACGAAATCGGCAATATGCCGGAAGTCAGCAAGGTGGAGTTCGTCTCCAAAGAACAGGGCTTGAAGGAATTCCGTGAAGATATGGGGCCGGATGCCGCCGAACTCCTGGAAGGCTTTGATGAAGACAATAATCCGCTGCCGGACAAGCTGCTCGTTGAAGTCATTGAGCCGACCACGGTTCCGTTTGTAGCGGAGAAGATAGAAGCACTGAACAAGACGCATGAAGAGCAGCCGATCTACAAGGTGAACTACGGGAAAGGCTCTGTGGAGACTTTATTCAAGGTGACCAAGGCGGTGCGGAATATCGGGTTTATTTTTGTAGCGGGACTGGCGCTGATGTCGATGTTCCTGATCTCGAATACCATCCGGGTAACGATTCTCGCCCGCCGCAAGGAAATCGGCATTATGAAGCTTGTGGGAGCGACGAATTATTTCATCCGCTGGCCCTTCTTCATCGAAGGTGCTCTGATCGGATTGATCGGTTCAGTGGTAACCTCGGGTGCGCTCTACGCCGGTTACAGCAGTCTGGTGGCTTCCGTGAAGGGAGATCCGATGCTGGGGCTGCAGCTGATTCCGTTTGAGAATATCTGGTTGCTGCTGTGCGGGCTGCTGGTGGGCCTCGGGGTGCTGATTGGCGTATGGGGCAGCACGGTATCGATCCGCAAGTTCTTGAAGGTATAGCCTGTATTATTCACATTATTGAACAAAGGACGGAGAGTGCAAGTTGAAAAGAATTGCTGCCGGAATGGCCGTAATATTGCTGGCTGTCACAATGTTCGGGCCCTCTGACGGGTATGCGAAGAAAACAAGCGTTGCCGAAATTGATAAGCAGCTGAAGCAGCTGCAGCAGGAGGTCCAGGCGGCCAAGGCGGCGCAGGAGAAGGCGGACTCCCGTAATCAGGAGGCTAAGCACTATAAGAATAAGACCACGCTGAATCTGGACTATGTGCTGGGGCAGATTGCCCAGGTGAAGGGTGAGATGACCACGATATCCGGCAAAATTGCCAGCACGGAGAAGTCGCTTACCGTGACGGCAACGGAGCTGGATGATGCGGAGGCGCGTGTGGCCTCCCGCGAAAAGCTGCTGGAATCCCGTGTCCGTCTGATGTACACGGATGGCGCAGTCTCCTATCTGGATGTACTGCTGTCCTCGACCAGCTTCTCTGATTTTCTGGACCGGGCCGATTCCCTGAAGATGATCGTGGATCAGGATCAGGATCTGCTGGTGCAGCATAAGCTGGACAAGCAGACGGTGATTGCCAAGAAGCAGGAGCTGGAAGGGCAATATGCAACGGCGAAGCAGCTCTATACCGATCTGGAAGCCCAGCGCAGTATGCTGAAGGAGAAGGAAGCGGAGAAGCAGGAGCTCATCGCTTATTATGATGAGGAGATTGAGAATTCGGAGGTCATCTCTGCTGAACAGGATGCCAAGCTGGTAGAGCTGGCTAGCAGCCGCTCTGCGCTGGAAGCGCAGAAGGACAAGATTAAGGCGGAGGAAGCAGCGCGCAGGGCAGCTGCAGCGAAGGCTGAGGCGCAGCGCCGGGCGGCAGTAGCCGCAGCCAAGGCGGCGGAGAAGGCGAAGGCCTCCAAGTCTTCCGGCGGCGACAGCTCCTCCGTTGCGAGCGCAGAAGATTATTCGGGCGGAGACGGTCCTTACCTGCGGCCGGTGGGCTACGCGCGGATCTCTTCTCCTTTTGGCTACCGGACCCATCCGGTGACGCATGAAGTCGGCAAGCTGCATACCGGTATAGACTTTGCCGTGCCGCAGGGTACGAGTATCCATGCGGCGGATTCCGGTACGGTTGTGTTAGCGGAGTGGTATAGCGGTTACGGATACTGTGTCATTATTGATCATGGCGGCGGGGTATGGACGCTGTACGGCCATATCCGCGAAGGCGGTATCCGTGTGAAGCAGGGAGAGCGTGTTGAGCGCGGACAGACGATTGCCGAATCCGGCTCAACCGGACGTTCCACCGGCCCGCATCTGCATTTTGAAGTGCGGATCAACGGGAAACCGGTGAATCCTATGCCTTATCTGTAAGTAGACTGAGCGGATAAATTTCAAGTTTGGCTGAACTATATAGATTGAACTAAAAAATTAAGTTAAGGGGAAGTCCAAAACTTCTCTGGAGTCACGGCCAATCCTAAAACATAAAAATCATCAGTTCAAATTATTAAATAAATATATTTTCGTGCTGCGGCATATACTGGAAGAGATGCCGTTTCTCATGGAACGGGCCCATGCTGGTGTTAAGATGGACAAGAAGGGACGGTGGGAACATCATGTTAAAGAAAAGCACTGCGGCCTTTATGATCGTCGCGGCACTGCTGTGCGGCAGTCTGCTGACCCTGGGCGTGACCGGTTATGTGCAGGTATTCGGACAAGCGGCAGGCGAAGGGCTGGCAACGGTCCTGCAGACTGCCGGACTACAGGAGAAGGAATCGAAGAAGCTGGGTACCGCTCTTAGCCTGATCGAGAGCAATTATTATGAGAAGGTCGACCGGGAGAAGCTGATTGACGGTGCGGTCAACGGTATGATGGAAGCACTGGGCGACCCGTATTCGAACTACATGGGCAAGGAGACGGCACAGCGGTTCGAGGAGAGCATCGAAGGCTCCTTCTCGGGGATTGGCGCTGAAGTCTCCTCCGACAACGGCAAGGTCGTTGTAGTCTCCCCTATCAAGGGCTCACCGGCAGAGAAGGCCGGCATACAGGCTAAGGATGTAATCCTCTCCGTGAACGGTGAATCGCTGGAAGGGCTGGAGCTGAATGCGGCTGTAGCCAAAATCCGCGGTCCCAAGGGAAGTAAGGCGACCCTGAAGGTCCAGCGGACCGGAACAGCGGAGCCGCTGCAATTCGTCATCACCCGTGATGATGTCAGACTGGAGACGGTCTATGCGAAGATGGAGAAGGAGCATGTCGGTGTGATCGAGGTTACGCAGTTCTCACAGAACACCTCGGAGCGCTTCAAGGAAGAGCTGACGAAGCTGGAGAAGCAGGGCATGAAGGGACTCGTTATTGATGTCCGCAATGACCCGGGCGGTGTGCTGCCGGTCGTCATTGAGATGGTTGAGCAGTTCGTACCTTCCGGCAAAGCCATTGTGCAGGTGGAGGATAAGAACAAGCGGCGCGAGATCAGCACCTCCAAGGGATCAAGCAAGAAGTATCCGGTAGTCGTGCTGATGAACAAGGGCAGCGCGAGCGCATCGGAGATTATGGCCGGAGCCCTGCAGCAATCTGCCGGAGCCAAGCTGATCGGAGAGAATTCGTTCGGCAAAGGAACCGTGCAGACCAGCTTCGAGGAGCAGCTCGGTGACGGAAGCCTGTTGAAGATTACGATTGCCAAGTGGCTGACGCCTGACGGCACCTGGATTCACGGCAAGGGCATTAAGCCGGATATCGCCGTAGCCCAGCCGGATTACTTCTCGGTGGCGCCGATTAACAAGAGCGTTACGCTGCAATATAATATGAACAATGCAGATGTCAAAAGTGCACAGACGATGCTGGATGGGCTAGGCTACAAGCCGGGCCGCAAGGACGGCTATTTCGATGCCGGGACCAAAGAAGCGGTCAAGAAATTCCAGAGCGCAGCCAAGCTGAAATCGACAGGCTCGATTGATGCCAAGACCGCTGAAGCGCTGGAGCTGGCGCTGATCAAGGTCATCCAGGATCCGGTGAATGACAATCAGCGGAATAAGGGGATCGAAGAAATTCAGAAGGAAATCAAGGCTGCGGCGTCGAACAAGTAAGAGGGCTGATTTCAGCCTTCTTTTTTTCTTTGAATGGGATATTATCATTTAATTCTGGTTTTAATTGTGGCCCGAATGTATGCGAAAAACAGCATACATTGTGCTGGCGTGCAGATAATCCCTATTTGCTATAGGCTATGAAAAGGAGTGTGCGAACCGTTGAATGTACTCCCGGAGCTGCTGACCAGCTGGGGCACAGCAGTCCTTCATCTGCTGATTCAGCCCTATTACTATATCGCTATTCTATTTATTGCCCTATATTACCGCAGACAGGTAGCCCTGGAGCGGAAGCTTATTCATGTGAAGCTGCATAGCTGGGGACCGGAAACCTGGCGGACCGTGTGGACTGGCGGACTCATGGGACTTGTGGTCTCCCTTGCGGCCGTTGCACTGGGAGTATCAGTGACCTATACGGCTGTTGCCTGTATCTGGGTGGTCAGCCTTGTCTTAATGCTGTTTCGGGTGCGTTATTTATGCTTTGCGTATGCCATAGGCGCGCTTGGAATCGTGCAGTTTGTACTGTCGTTCTTCCCGGGGACGCTGCAGAGCGGAGCCGCCGGAACGGTTGCGGATGCCGTGCGGGAGATGGACATCCCGGCGTTGCTGGCGCTCGCCGCGCTGCTCCACGTGGCCGAGGCGCTGCTGGCGCGCTGGCAGGGGCCCCGGCTGGCGACGCCGTTGTTCCTTGCCGGCAAGCGCGGCAAGGTGGTGGGCGGCTACCAGCTGCAGGCCTTCTGGCCGCTGCCGCTGTTCGTGCTGATTCCCGCAGGCACGGGAATCGGTGAACTGCCGTGGCATCCGCTGCTGGGCGGAGCCTTAGGCCTGGTCTCGCTGCCGGTCATCATCGGCTTCAGCGAGATGACCCAGGGCATGCTGCCCGGACGCAAGGCGGCCCGTACGTTCGGACGGCTGCTGGTCTACAGCGCCGTCCTGCTCGGCCTCAGCCTGCTTGCGGACCTATGGAGCCCGCTGACGGTTGTCGCGGCGCTCGCGGCTATTCTGCTGCACGAAGGGTTAAGCTGGTACAGCGCTCTGGAGGAGCGCAGCCTTAGCCCCGTCTTCGTGCATCCCCCGGCCGGCCGCAAGGTGCTGGCCGTGCTGCAGGGCAGCCCCGCGCAGGAGCTGGGCATCCTGCCCGGCGAGATCTTGCTGAAGGTCAACGGGGTCCTGTTGACCAGCGCGGCGCAGCTGCATGAGGCGCTGCGCATGAACCCCGCGTTCTGCAAGCTGGAGGTGCAGAACCGCGAAGGCGAGAGCAAGTATCTGCAGCGCGCGATCTATGCCGGGGACCATCATCAGCTCGGCATCATTCTGGTGCCGGACCCGGACGGGGGCATCACCGCAGAAACCAAGCCGTCCAGCATCTTCAGCATCATCGGGATGCGGACAGGCATCCGGCAGCGGGGAGTGCAGGGCGACCGGCTGGGCCGGGCGAAGAAGACGCCGCCTGCGGAGGCCAAACAGACGCCGCCGGCAGAGGCCAAGCAGGAATCTGCCGGCGTCTGACGGATGATTATCAACGTAATTGGTTCCCCCAGCGGCTGCTGGTACGGAAGCATAAAGAGGCCCGTTCTTTCTGAACTAAGTTCAGGGGGGAACGGGCCTTGTATATTTGTTAAGGAAGTGATGTGAGGCACCCGGGCCAAATGTATGCGGAAAACCGACCACATTCGGCCGGAGTGGGTGGGCTGTGGAGAAATGTAATCGAAAAACCGACCACATTCGGCCGGAGCGGATCGCACTAAGCACTAGAATTCCTGCAAATGATGCAACAATGTACCCGTAGCCGGTAACACTTTAGAAGGAGCCTGCAAAATGTGCAACAATGCGGCTCCAGACAAGCGGCCCGTGAGAGGAAACGCTCAGAATTGGCGAGAGATAGCATTTCCAAGGCTCAATGGTTCCCCTGTGTACTCTTCAGGTACAGAATCGCAATCTGTGTCCGGTCACGTACGCCGAGCTTGCTGAGGATGTCGGTGATATAGTTTTTGACGGTGCCTTCGCTCAGGAACAGCTTGGCGGCGATTTCCTTGTTGGTGAGCCCCTCTGCAATGGAGGTGACGACTGCCTGCTCGGACTTGGTCAGACCATAGGAAGCAAGCGGCTGAGCCTCGGGAGCTTCCTGACGCGCGGATGGCTGGAGGAAGCCCGCCAGCTTGCGGGCAATCTCGGGATGAATGAGCATATTGCCCTCATGTACGGTTTTGATGCCTTGAATGATCCGGTCCGGCGGGATGTTCTTGAGCAGATATCCGCTGGCTCCGGAGCGCAGAGCCTCAATGATATACTCGTCATCATCGAAGGTCGTCAGCATCAGGACGGCTACGGCCGGATAGGCTTCTTTGATCAGCCGTGTGCCTTCCACCCCGTCACATCCCGGCATCCGGATATCCATGAGTACAACATCCGCTCCGCCGGCCAGCTCCCCCAGCAAGGAGAAGGCCTCCCGGCCATCCCCTGCGGTTCCCGCCACTTCGATTCCGGCATCCAAACCGATCAATACCTTCAGGCTCTCGCGGATAAAAGAATCATCGTCAACAATCAATACGCTAATCATGAATCAGCACCTCTATCTATAAATATTCTTCCGACAGCCCGTCCCCGGCTAACTTGATGTGTGTATGCAAACTCCCCGGTTGCCTCCATCTCTTATAAGACTAATATAGGAAGTTGGGGGATGCGGCATGCGTTACAGTTGGACAGCGGATCAGTCTGCTGATGTTATGGCGTGGGGTAGTTGAAGAACTGACTAGTTTGCCAATGCTTTGGTGTGAGCGAACAGTTGGACAGATGATCAGTCTGCCGATGTTCTAGCGTGGGGAATATAGTTGGATTTTGAGCACTTGCTGATCAACGAGTGGCCTCTCTGGGGACAACAGTTGGATAAACAACACTTAATTGTTCCCAATCTGCCCCGCAGCAGTAAAATCATCGACAGTAGATGCTGTTTTTCCAACTAATTCCTTGGAAACATCAGAAACTGTGAAATTAAGATACGCTTTTCCACTTGCTTCTGGCAGAGGGGGAGCAGCTCTCCGAGAACCGCAAGTTGTTAGCTTATAACAACTGTATCTCAATCCGCCTTCCCATCAGTTCCCCGTCAGTTATATGTACGCTATGGCTATAGCCAGCTTCCCACAGCCTCACTCTCATCCTTGCCCCACTCTCACGCCCACTCCCCTATTCAGCGCCTCCGGCTGCCGATACACGGGCAGCCGGGTGATGACCGAGAACTGCGGCTGCAGCCGCAGCTCCAGCGTTCCACCAATCAGGGCGCAGCGTTCGTGCATGCCTTTTAGGCCCATTCCGCCAGTATGGTGCAGCTTGTGCAGAGCCTCCTCCTCGGGCAGCTTCCCGTTATTGCCCGTCTCCATCCGCACCTCATGCTCTGTGTAGGTGACCTCCACCCATACGGAGCTGGCCTGCCCGTGCCGCAGCGCATTGGTGATGGCCTCCCGGGCATTGGTGTACAGCACAACCTGAAGGCTCGGATAGAGCGGATAAGGAATCCCTTGCACCGTATAGGAGGTGGCAATACCTGTATCGCGGCCCACTTCTTCCAGCAGCCGGTCCAGCGCATAGGCTCCTTCAAGCTGCGGAGCAGGGTTAATCCGCTTCAGCGCCGCACGCATATCATCCATACTGCCCGAGAGCTGATCCCGGATCTGGTTCATCATCTGCAGTCCCGTTTCCGGTGCGGCAGGGAGGGTGTGGATGGCCGCTTCAGTCATCATCTTGACCCGGATCAGCCGGTGGCCGATGTCATCATGCAGCTGGCGGGCAATCCGTACCCGTTCCTCGGCCTGCGCAGCCACCTCTATGTGGGAGGTGAACTGAAGCAGCCTTGCGCGGGCCTCTTCCAGCTCGAAATGCTTTTTGCGCAACTCATCATAGAGGAATAAGGTATCGGCACGCCCGCGCCCTGTGCGGAGCAGCAGCAGATTCAAGCCGGCACACAGCAGGAAAGTAAGATTCATATAGACAAGCACTGCCGGCGCCGCATGAAGGAGAGCGGCATTCAGCAGAGCCAGATGAATACAGAAGAAGGCAAGGGCCGTATTTCTTTGCTGCCGCCGGGTATAGGAGATCACCGCAGACAAGGCCGGAAAAACCATCAGCGGCCCGTATTCGTAACAAAGCCAGGCGGTGAGGATCAGCTCCATGCCTCCGGTCAGTGTGGAGAGAGATCTGGATGGCCTTGCACCCAGTGTGACCAGCAGCATCAGCAGCATGAAATGTAGAGTGAACCAGTCATAGTCCGCGAATTCATAGACTTGAATGGAGAGGATCGCCGGGATTATAAGCAGGCTGTAGCGCAGCAGTATCAGTTCTCTGGTCAAGTAAGCTCATCCTTTTAGATAAAATATCCCTAATCGGTCAACATTCTTCTCAGGTATAACCATCTTAGCATAAGAGTGCTGCCCTTCAGGAGATGACTTTCGTCACCTCTGGATCATGACCTTTAGTACCTTCGGCTGTGTCCGCCCTACTGTACAATAAGAATACGAGAATGAAGGAACAGGGGGCATCGGCAATGGCACTAGCAGTACTGAGCGATGTTGTGAAGAGATATGACGGGAAGCTGATTGTGGATCACGTGAATTTCAATATACAGGAGGGTGAAATCTTCGGCCTGCTGGGCCCGAACGGTGCCGGGAAAAGCACGACCATCAGCATGATCTGCGGGCTGCTTCAGGCCGACAGCGGCGATATTATTATCGACGGGCTGTCTGTAAGGGAGCGGCCGCTTGAGGTGAAGAAGCGCATCGGGCTTGTGCCCCAGGAGCTGGCGTTATATGAGAATATGACGGCAAGTGATAATGTAAGCTTTTTCGGCAGACTCTATGGGCTGCGCGGACAACTGCTGAAGGAGCGGACCCAAGAGGCGCTGGAGTTCACCGGCCTAAGCGACCGGGCGAGGGATAAACCGTCAACCTTCTCGGGAGGGATGAAAAGACGGCTGAATATCGCCTGTGCCATCATGCACCGTCCGCGCCTGATTATTATGGATGAACCCACAGTAGGCATTGATCCGCAGTCACGCAATCATATTCTGGAATCCGTGAAGGCTTTGAATAAGATGGGGTCGTCGGTGATCTACACCAGCCATTATATGGAGGAGGTCGCTGCGATCTGTGACCGGGTGGCCATTATGGACCAGGGGCATATTATTGCCTGCGGTACGGAGAATGAGCTGCGCGAACGGGTGGCCCACGAGGAGAAAATCGTTGTGAAGGCAGCGGGCATCACCCCTGCCTTAGTGAACGAGCTGGGGCAGCATCCCCGGATCAACCGGGTAGAAGCGGTGCAGGATGCGATAGAGCTGTATCTTCCCTCCTCGCAAAGTGCGCTCCAGGATATTTTGTTTATTTTCTCCAAGCACGAAGGGGTCATTGCCTCCCTGAATATTGAAGAGCCGGATCTGGAGACCTTGTTCCTTAGTCTGACCGGCCGCACCTTGCGGGATTAGAGAGGGGGAGAAACGTGAATACCTGGATTATTATGAAATTTGAGCTGCGCAGACAGCTCCGTTCACGCTCGTTGCTGCTTAATATGTTCCTGCTGCCGCTGGTGCTGATCTTCCTCTTGGGCGCTTCGCTCTCCGGGGTGGTCGGGGTGCAGGGGGCAGATGAGATCAAGCCTGTACGTGTAGCTATTGTGAATAAAGGAGGCGGAGGGGCAGAGGCATCTGCGATCCTTACGGCCTTTCTGGAGACGCCTGAGGTGAAGGGGCTCATTATTCCTGTCAAGACAGAGAGCCGTGAAGCCGCAGAGAGCGGGCTCCGTACCAGTAAATATGCCTATGGCGTTATTGTTCCCCCGGGCTTCGACCAGGAGGTGCAGAGCGGTAAGAAAGCGAGCCTGGAGTTCATTCTGGGCAGGAGCCATGCCGATAACCGGGTAGCCGGAACAGCCTTCGACAATCTGCTGATGGAGCTGAATTATAAGCAGGCCGCAGCCGTAACCCTTGGACCACATGCTCTTACAGCGACTACGGCACCTGCCGGTAAGCCGGGGGTGGTGCTGGGGGATCTGAACAATGGCGGGAAGACCTATTCGGCGGCCCAGTTCTATGCAGCGTCCATGCTGCTGATGTTCCTGATGTACAGCGGGTTGACCGTGACAGCCTCACTTTTTAACGATAAAGAGAACCATACGCTGTTCAGAATCCATTCCATGCCGGTAAAAGACAGTCATCTGTTCATCGGCAAAATGCTCGGCGTAGGCCTGGTCAGCATCCTGCAGTGCCTCACGATTATTCTGCTGTCTGACTGGCTGTTCAACGTCTACTGGGGCAACCGCCCGGGACTGCTGCTGCTGTTCTGCCTGCTGATGATTGCCGCCTCAATGACGCTAGCCGTACTGATCTGTCTCTTCAGCCGGACCTCAGCGACGGCTACGAATATCATTAGTGTCCTGACTGTAGTAATGACCTTCGTCAGCGGCGGAATGGCGCCGCTTCCCGATTCCTGGGTGAACAGCGCAGGGGCATTCACGCTTAACCATTGGGTGCAGCAGGCGGTCATCCGGATGATGCTGCATTCCGGTCTGGAGCAGCTTTTGCCGAATCTGTGGGTGATGTGCTTCATCAGCGCGGCCTTGTTCGCGGCAGTGATTGTCTCATACCGGAAGGTGGGTTACCGTGGATAAAATATTAATTATTGCCTGGAATATGATTAGACGAAGCATTGGCACCTTCAGAGGGCTTATGGTATTCATTCTGCTTCCCGGCATAGTGGTGGCAGCGATTATCTCCCTTACCGGAGGGATGGCGGAGGGACCGGCAACCGTTCTATATGCCAACTCGGATACGGGGGCAGCCGGCAGACATTTGATTACGGAGCTGGAGCAGGCCGGAGAATATAAGTTCGAGCCGCGCAAGGATGAGGCCGCTTTGAAGGAAGCGACAATTAAGCAGGAGGGAACGGTGGGGGTGTTCATTCCTGCCGGGTACACTGCCGCCTTAATGGCGGGGGACTCGCCGCAGATCAGCATCTATGAGCTTCGAGCAAGCGAAAGCTCAATCATGATGAAGATGAAGATCACCGCCACTGCTGCACAAATTGCCGAAGCAGCACATACCGTTGCTGCCGCCAGCGGAGGAACAGGCGATATGCAGGCGCAGCTCGCTGCTGTGCTGAAGCAGTCGGAGCAGCACAACGTGGGCAGCACCCGTACCGATTATGATCTCTATCCGCGGCAGACCCTGGGCGTAGTTACAGGGATGACGCTTATGTTCCTGATGGCACTGGTGACCAGCTCCGTCTCCCAGATCACGGATGACCGCAGAGGGCGTACCATGATGCGCATGTTCAGTGCTCCAGTCCGTTCCTATGAAATTGCGCTTGGCAACTTCCTGGGCAGCTTTCTTGTAGGAATGATTCAGATCCTTGTCGTGCTGGTGCTGGGCAAATGGGTGCTCCGCTACGATTATGAGATGCCTCTCTTTCTCTACTTCCTGGTTCTGGCGGCCTTCATGCTGGTCTCCATGGGGATTGCCAGCACCGTTGCCGGGCTGATCCGCAATCCGCGCAATGCCGGGATGCTGAATTCGCTGATCCTTACCCCGACCTGCATGCTGGGCGGCTGCTTCTGGCCCGTCTCCATCATGCCGGAATATATGCAGAAGCTGGCCAACTTTACACCGCAGAAATGGGCAATACAAGCGGTAGACATTGCCGCGACCGGTGGCGGCTGGAACGAGCTGTGGATGCCGTTTGCGATCCTGGGACTGATGGCTGCCGTTCTGCTGGCGATTGGCTCTGCCATTCTTCGTCCGAATGAAGCCGGAATCAGTACCTGATATCGAAGGGTATCCTGGCTGCCTTGAAATGTCCGAAACGGTCATATTCAAACCTGGTTCATATGTGATATGATCGAATCAAAGGAAGATATGACAGGAGGATGCGAGGATGGGCAGCAACAAGCTGGCTTGGACCTGGAAGGTGAAAGAGGAATACTTAGAGAAATACGTACAAATGCATCTGGAGCCGTGGCCGGAGATTCTGGAGGAGCACAGCAAGGCGGGCATCCGCAACTACTCTATTTTTCAGAACGGCAACCAGTTCTTCTATTGCTTTGAATGTGATGATACGGAAGCCGCATTCGCCTATATCGCCGGGAGTGAGGCCTGCAACCGCTGGAATGCGATCACCTCGAAGATGGTCGAGGGCTCCTTCGATTTCAACGATGCGGTTCCGATGGTGCCGCTGCGGGAGGTCTTTTATCTGAAGTAGTCCGGTATACAGGAATGTGACTATTTTTTAAAGAAAATAAGACAATCTCTAAATTTGTGGACCGTGATAATCTTATATAATGGGTTGTACTCAAAAAACGATTAGAGGGGAATGAGTCCAATCCGGTCTACAGCTACAACACTGGCAGCAGGCACGGTCCTGTCGCTTAGCCTGCTGCTGGGGTGCAGCAGCCAAAATACATCCGTCACCGGTACGCCGGGGGCAGAATCGGCTCCGTCTGCCTTAGCATCTGCTTCTGCGTCTCCATCGGCAACTCCTACTGCCCCTGCACAGACTGTTTCATCTGCACCAAGTGCTTCACCAGCAGACGCAGAAACTGCATCCTCAGGGACTCCGATAACTACAGCTGGCCTCACCAGCCAGTTCTCCTTGGAGGGTATCGCCGGCTCTGTGGTTGTCGATTCTATTAATGCCAGTGGAACTATCCGCGCGAGAAGCGCAGCAGGGCAAGGCGAGCTGCTGATGATTGCAAGCAGCTCCGAGGAGCGGGGACACCTGGAGGCATCCAGCAATTACGGTCTCGAAGGGGAGCAGACATATCAGGCTGATTACTCCATCGTATACCGGGCGGAGAAGCAGGATCAGGTATTGCTTAAGCTGCCCGCTTTCTTATTCGTACGCCCAACAGACCAGGTTCTGGAGTTCGATAAAGTCAGCTTCAAGAATGCAGAAGTGTATCTGCTTGCTCCCCAATACAAGTCCGGGCATGGACTGGTTGCTTACGCCTTTGCTATGGAGAAGGGAAGCAGAGAAGTATTTCCGTTATCCTTCAAGCAGGGGGAAATCATACATGATATGTTGGTCTACTCCGAGCTGCCGCCGTTCCCGGCCAACCAGAACGAACAGTTAGTGGTGCACTCGCCTGAGGGTGCTGGGGGCGAACCGGGACCAGGACCACAGAGTTATGAGCTGGACCTCGATAAGCGGCAATTTGTTGCACAGTAGAACGAAGTAGAGTAAAACCTTCCTTTTAGCCGGAGTTTTTCTTCCAGGTAACCAAAGGGAGGTTTTTTAATATAGTAAGATACTGAAAATCAAAAGGTAGTGATTCGGGAGGTTGGCGGAGGCAGGCGGAGGCAGGCGGAGGTATGCCGGATGGGGAGGATGAGAGGGATAAATCCCTCAGATGCGGGCAGAAGTGGACGGATGAGCGGAATGAGAGGGATAAATCCCTCAGATATGGCCGGAAGTGGACGGATGAGCGGAATGAAAGGGATAAACCCCTCAGATGTGGCCGGAAGTGGGCGGATGAGTGGAACGTTGCCAAATTTAGTTGAAGAAGAGTATTGAAGTGCACTAGTACATCTGATTTCAGCGAACATACACCAAAACGGGCAAGTGAAGTGCATTAGTGCCCCTGAATTCACGGGATACCGGCTAATTGAGCAAATGTGGTGCACTAGTGCCCCTGAAATCTCCGAATGCGTGCCAATCCGGCAAATAAGGTGCACTTCTGCACCTCATTCACCCTATCCCCGGCCACCATCACCCCACCCCCCAACTCCCGCCGGAACCCGCCGCAAGTGAGCGGCGGACTGCCATACCGCCACATCCCTCAGTTCCCCGTACTCTCATACCGGGACAGCCCGTACCGGAAGACTCCGTAAGCCGCTGCCGCGCTTCCGATAGCCGCGACAGGGGCGAGGAGCCACCAGCCGGACCAGCCGCTTTTGCCGAAAATATAGGTTGCCGGGTAGAAGCTGATGAACGCATAGGGCAGCACCGTCGAAATGAAGATGCGGACCGCCTGCGGAAACAGGGTAATCGGATATTTGGCCAGATCGGACAGATTATGCACCATTAGCGGAAATGCATTCCCGGCATTGCGAATCCAGAAGGCCGCCGAGTTACCCATGAGGTTAATGGATACCCGGATAATGACCGCAGTGACAAACAGCAGGATAAGAATAGCGGCCTTGCCCGCTGTCCAGTGGATAGGGCTGTGCACAAGCGACTGCCAGATAATCACCCCGCCGATAAGCAGATTGCCGAGACCGTTAATCCCAATCCCCGTGCAGAACACCTGAAGAACCACCGGCACCGGCCGCAGCAGATAACGGTCCAGCTCTCCTGTGTTGACCAGCCTGCCCAGCCGCCAGCTGCCCTCGAAGAACAGCGAACCCGCCCCCTCCGTCAGGAAGATCATGGCGTACATGAAGGTGACCTCCCAGAACTGCCAACCCTGAATATCCGGAATCCGGTCATAGATCACCCACAGGAACACAAAGCCCAACACCTGCGTCAAGGCCGCCGAGCACATTAGGATGTAAAAGTCTTTGTTGTACTCCAGAATCGCCTTAAGCTGCTGCACATACAGTCTTCTATAGAGATAGAGCATTTGCGATATTTTCATTCTGCGTCCTCCTTCCGCCTTAGCCTCCATGAATGGTCACCTGGCGGACCGCCCAGTTCCACATGGCTTTGCCTGCCATCCAGAGCACTGCCCCCCAAAAGAGCTGAAGGCCGATCAGCCGCAGGCTCTCCCAGGTATCTGCCTGCTGCAGGAAAATCATCGTTGGCGTATGAATGATGGCCTGGAAGGGCAGCAGCAGCGCCAGCTTTTCCAGCCAGTCCGGGAAGAAGGCCAATGGCACCAGCGCGCCCGACAGCAGGTTAGTGAGCGCAATCCGCGTCCAGACAATCCCAAGGGACCCCGTCGACCAGAAGCATAACAGCGCCGCCAGATAGACCACGCCGAATTTGACCACAACCGCACAGAGCAGACTGACCGCAAACAGCAGATAGACGATCGGCGAGTGGGGGAAGTTCACTCCGGTAAGGAAGGTGGCGAACACGATCAGCAGAATTGTGCTCATCGCCCCCTCCAGCAGACTCGCACCCAAGGTTTCAGCGAATCGGGCCGTCTGGAAATCAATCGGCTTCAGCAGGTCCATGGCGACGCTGCCGTCCAGGATTTTGCCGGAAATGGCAGTCTCGGAATACCAGGATAAGACGGAATTAGCCAGGAAGGTCACCAGCAGATAGGTCTTCATCTGATCCCAGGAGTAACCGCCCACCGCCTCGCGCCCGCCATAGATTCCCTGCCAGAGGAAGAAGATCGCTACAAGATTAATCGAGTTGGCCAGTAAATTAATGATGTAGGAGTTCCGGTAGGCCATCACATTCTGCAAGGAGCGGTTAGCAATGCTTCTGTATATGTTAAGTCGGGCTGGTGTCATCATGATGTTCCTGCCCCCTTGCTTCCCGGTGCTCGTTCAGGTCCAGATGGCCGTCATAGACAGCTTTAATGACCTGCTCAATGTGGGTATCCTCCATGCGGAAATCGAGTACCTCCCCATGCTTCATCACCCGGCTGACCACTTCACTGGCGGTATATTCATACCGGTCAAAGGTGACCGAAAACTCCTGGCTGCTCTGCTGTTCCAGCTTCAGTCCGGGGCTCTGCTCCAGCAGCTCGTACAATTCCGGCATGGGGGAGCGTACCTGGAAGAAGATGACGCGGTTTTTGGCAAAACGGGCCTTGACCTCGCTCAGCGTACCGTCATAAATAATCGCGCCGTGATCGATAATGACCAGCCGCTTGCACAGGTCCTCGATGTCCCCCAGGTCATGGGTCGTCAGCATCACGGTCGTCTGCTGCTCCTGGTTGATCTGCTTAATGAACCCGCGGATCTTCTCCTTCACGGATACGTCAAGGCCAATCGTCGGCTCATCGAGATACAGAATTGGCGGATTATGCAGCAGGGCTGCGGCCAGATCGGCACGCATGCGCTGACCCAGCGAGAGCTTCCGCGCGGAGAGGTGGATGAATTCGTTCATCCCGAGCATTTCGGTGAACAAGTCCATGTTCTTCCTATAGAGGGCATCCGGAATCTGATAGATATCCTTCAGCAGCGAGAAGGACTCGGCAATCGGAATATCCCACCACAGCTGGGTGCGC
Source organism: Paenibacillus sp. FSL H3-0333 (assembly GCF_038002805.1). Taxonomy (NCBI): domain Bacteria; kingdom Bacillati; phylum Bacillota; class Bacilli; order Caryophanales; family Paenibacillaceae; genus Paenibacillus; species Paenibacillus sp. FSL H3-0333. Next base: position 1,251,532 of record NZ_JBBODG010000001.1, read on the forward strand.
TGCCCGAAGACTGCGCCGATCTGGGCGGCGTTTTCCATTCTTTTGCGGTACGGATTGATCCCGTTCACCGAGATACTCCCGGAGGAAGGCATCAGAATGCCGGTCAGCATCTTGATGGTGGTCGATTTACCGGCACCATTCGGTCCCACGTAGGCCACCGTCTCCCCCGCTTCAATCCTCAGATCCAGTGGCTTGACGGCCACCTTCTCGATATGCCGGGGCAGGAACAGATGCTTCACCGCTCCCTTAAGGCCCGGCTCCTTTACCGCCTGCATAAAGGACTTACTCAGTCCTTTGGCTTCAATCATACTCAAGCTTAACCCTCCTGTTCATTACGTTGAAAGCGTTACCGCAGATGGCTGCGAGAAAAATTCTGAATCCTCAGCGCTCTGAATGACGTAAGAGTAAATATATCACTGAGCCGATGTCGAAAACTATCAGATTAGGTCGATTTTGCAAAAAAAGCGGCAGCCCCGTATAGCCTACACTAGCCGGGAGTTGCCGCTACGCTTAAGGAGAGTCTGGACGGCGAACCCTACCAGCAGGGGAAGCGCCAGCTGAACCTCAAGTCTCCAGTCTACAGCATACAGGTCTACGAGGTTAATCTGCTTCAACAATACATAGGTCACGTTGTATAAGAGGAATGAACAGCTGAAGGTAAGCAGAGGGATCAGATATAATGTTCTTTTGTTCTGCAGCAGCCGATATCCCGCAAGGGTTAAGAGGGTATAGCTGGCCATGATGAGCAGGGCATAATTACTTCCGAAGCGCAGGAATGACACCATGGCGGTAGCCAGATTAAGGGCAGTCGATAGATAGCCGATGCGAAGCATGTCGAACCTCCTGGAATGATGTAGAAATATAAGAGTGAACAGATTTCTACATTTTACAGCGCTAACGCGGGGATTTACAGATCCAATACTGAATGTTCATTATTCCGTAATTGTATGTTATAATGCTTTCTTTTAAAATTGATTATATAGGAATTGGTAAAAATGGAGGGATCGTTTGTGAGAGTCTTTAATCAATCAAGAGCATGGAGTATGCCTGGGGATTTAGAAGCAAGCGAACTTGAAGCCTTCCGGCCGCTGGATGCACCCCAAGTTGATGTCCAGAGCGGAATGTCCGTAGCGGGTACTTCCGAAGAATCCAGGGAGCATATCTACCATAGAGCTATGATTTCTTCGATCCGCAGTGAAATGAACAAATTAAGCCAGCTGCTCTCCATTCCATATGTGGTATTCCTGACGGACAAGGCGGGGACCATTCTGGAGCTGGTCTATTCTTCTTCGGAGACGCAGGCCGAGATGGAGCAGGCGGAGCTGCGTCCGGGGGTCAGCTTAAGCAGGCAGCAGGCAGGAATGAATGCCGTATCGCTGGCGATGGAGATGAACTGCATCGGAGTGGTGCGGGGAACGGAACATACGGATCAGACCTTCCGCGACTGGAACTGTGTATGCGCTCCCTTGCAGGATCATGATAGCGTTTACGGCTATGTTGATATTTCTTTTAATAGAGGAGAGCCGATTGAATTCGCCATTCCCTTCGTGCAGCAGATTGCAGAGAATATCATGGAGAAGTGGATGGAGAAGAACCCGGAGATGCAGCAGTACCGGCTTGAATCCACATTGCTGGAGTATAAGCTGACTGCGCGGGAGCAGGAGGTAGCGAGGCTGTGGCTGCTGGAGAAGAGTGCGCTGCACATCGGGAGCGATCTGGGGATCAGTGAAGGCACGGTGCGCAATATGCTGAAGAGTATCTATAGTAAAATGCGGGTGAATGACCGCTTCCAGTTCGTGAAGCGCCTTACGCCGTAGCCGGGGGAATCTGCATCAGGTACATATATCAAATAGCCGGGCAGCGATACCAACGTATCGCTGACCCGGCTATTTGGTGTACCATCTAAGCCCGACCTCTCTGGCAGAAGGTTAACCGCAGGAGCAGTTGAGCACCGGCTTACGCGCGGCCTGCGTCTCATCCAGGCGGCTGATCTCAGTCGTATGCGGTGCATTAATGACAATCTCAGGCGTCTCCTCGGCTTCCTTGACGATTCGGATCATGGTCTCAATGAAGCCGTCGAGCGTCTCCTTGCTCTCGGTCTCGGTCGGCTCAATCATCATACATTCCTCTACCGTCAGCGGGAAGTAGACGGTTGGCGGATGATAGCCGAAGTCAAGCAGCCGTTTGGCTACATCCAGCGTGCGCACACCGTATTGCTTAAGGTTCTTGCCGGACATCACGAATTCATGCTTGCAGACCCCCGGGAAGGGAATCTCGAAGTAAGGAGCCAGCCGGTGCATCATATAGTTGGCGTTCAGCACGGCGTTCTCGGACACCTCGCGCAGGCCGTCGGGACCGTAGGTGCGGATATAGGCATATGCACGGACGAGAATCCCGAAGTTGCCGTAAAAGGCTTTGACGCGGCCGATCGATTCCGGCCCGCCGCAGTCCAGCGTGAAGCTGCCGTCTTCGTTCTGTGCCACCGTAGGCTGCGGCAGGAATGGAATCAGCTTCGCCTTCACGCCGACCGGTCCGGCTCCCGGCCCGCCGCCGCCGTGCGGCGTGCTCATCGTCTTGTGCAGGTTGAGATGCACCACATCGAAGCCCATATCGCCCGGGCGGGTGATGCCCATAATCGCGTTGGAGTTCGCTCCATCATAATAGAGCAGGCCGCCCGCTTCATGGACAATTGCGGCGATCTCGACGATATGCGTCTCGAAGAGTCCAAGAGTACTCGGGTTCGTGAGCATCAGCGCAGCGGTGTCGCTGCCTACAGCTGCCTTCAGCGCTTCGAGATCGACCATTCCCTTGTCGTTGGAGGGGATGGTCACGGTGTCGAGTCCCGCTGCGGCGGCACTTGCCGGATTGGTGCCGTGCGAGGAATCGGGCACGATGACCTTGGAGCGGACCTCTCCGCGGCTCTCATGGTAGGCGCGGATCATCATCAGGCCGGTCCACTCGCCATGGGCGCCGGCAGCAGGCTGCAGGGATACGGCATCCATGCCGGTCAGGGCGGCGAGATCCTTTTGCAGCGTGTACATCAGTTCAAGCGCACCCTGGATGCTCTCCTCCGGCTGGTACGGATGGATCTTGGAGAGTCCCGGGAAGCGGGCGACATCCTCGTTGATCTTGGGGTTGTATTTCATCGTGCAGGAGCCGAGCGGATAGAAGCCGTTATCAACTCCGAAGTTGCGGCGGGACAGGGCTGTATAGTGGCGGATCACATCCACTTCCGATACCTCCGGCAGTATGATCGGCTCACTGCGCAGCAGCCCTTCAGGAATGAGTGAGCCAAGGCCTTCGTCCTGCGGCACATCACACAGAGGCAGGGAGTAGGCCGAGCGGCCGGGACGGCTTAATTCAAAAATCAGACTTTGTTCCGGTTTCATACACAGCCCTCCAGTGCGCTTGCAAATTCGTCAATTTCGGTCTTGCTTCGTTTCTCCGTTACGGCAACCAGCATATGTCCGGCCAGCTCGGGGTAATCCCGGCTTAAGTCATAGCCGCCTAAAAAGCCTTCCTTGAGTAGCCTGGAGTTAATCGCACTCACACTGCTGCCCTCCGGGAGCTTCAGGACAAATTCATTGAAGAACGGAGCAGTGAAGACGCGCTCTGCGCCGGTGATTTCAGCCAGCCGCCCTGCGGCGTAGTGGCTCTTGCGGATGTTCAGCTCACCCACCTCGCGCATGCCCTCCTTGCCCATCACGGACAGGTAGACAGAAGCGCACAGTGCCAAGAGTGCCTGGTTGGAGCAGATATTCGAGGTCGCTTTCTCACGTCGGATATGCTGTTCGCGGGCTTGCAGCGTCAGCACGAAGCCACGCTTGCCATTCCGGTCAACTGTCTGGCCGACGATCCGGCCCGGCATCCGGCGCATCAGCGGCTCGGCCACCGCGAAGAATCCGCAGGTTGGGCCTCCCAGTGAGGCGGCGATACCCAGCGGCTGGGCGTCACCGACGACGATGTCTGCGCCAAGCCTTCCCGGGGCTTCCAGCACACCGAGCGCAATCGGGTTCGCGCTGACGACGAGTAGACCCTTGACCGCATGGACCAGCGGCTCGATCTGGCGCAGATCCTCAATGCCGCCGAAGAAGTTCGGGGACTGGACCAGCACAGCGGCCGTATCGCTGTCGACAGCTTCGGCCAGCTTGGCGAGATCCGTTACTCCGTCAGCATAGTCAATTTCTACAATTTGCAGGCCCCAGGCGTTGGCGGAGGTACGAAGCACCTGACGCGCTTCCGGGTGAACCGTACGGGAGACAATCAGCTTTTTGCGTTTGGTAGCTCCGGCGGCCAGCACCGCTGCCTCGGAGAAGGCGGTTGCGCCGTCATACATACTGGCATTGGCAACCTTCATTCCGGTCAGCTCACAGATATACGACTGGAATTCAAAGATCGCCTGAAGCTCCCCCTGACTGATCTCCGGCTGGTAAGGAGTGTAAGCAGTATAGAATTCGGAACGGGAAATCACATGGTTGATGACAACCGGAACATGGTGATCATACAATCCGGCGCCCAGGAAGCTGGTGTGCGTGTCGAAGTCGGCATTCTTATCAGCCAGACCCTTCATATGGCGAAGCAGTGCGTATTCGTCCAGAGCGCCGGACATCGGCATCGTTCCCTGGTAGCGGACGGACTGCGGAATATCGGCGAACAGCTCGTCGATGGACTGGATGCCTACGGTTTCCATCATTTCTGCACGGTCTTGCTCAGTCATAGGCAGATAGCGGTGCTTCATTGCGGCTTCACTCCTTGGCTTCTTTTGTAGAATGGGGCTTTGATGACGGCAGCCTTGAGCTGCTTGCCGCGAATCTCCACGTACACCTCTGTGCCGATCTCCGTATAGGCAGCGTCCAGCAGGGCGAGTCCGAGATTCCGTTTCAGTGTCGGGGATTGTGTGCCGGTCGTTACTTCACCGATCTTGACTCCGTCCGCATACACGGGGTAGTGGGAGCGGGGAATGCCGCGGTCGATCATCTCCAGGCCCACAAGACGCCGGGGCAGACCGGCTTCCTTCTGCTTCAGCAGGGCGTCACGGCCGATGAAATCCCCTGCATCCAGCTTCACGAAGAACTGGACACCGGCTTCGAGGGGAGTGATATCCGCTGACAGCTCCTGGCCGTACAGCGGCAGCTTGGCCTCGAAGCGCAGCGTGTCGCGTGCGCCGAGTCCGGCAGGAGTTAGGCCATGCGGAGCGCCTGCGGCGAGCAGGCCATTCCAGAGAGCTGCCGCTGTATCTGCGGGAGCGTACAGCTCAAAGCCGTCTTCGCCGGTATACCCGGTGCGGGAGAGCAGGACGGTGACGCCGCAGATTTCAGCGTGTTCGATGAAGTGGAACGGCTTAAGCTCTGTTAGAGACACCTGCGTGACCTTGGCCAGGATCGTCCCCGCCAGTGGTCCCTGCAAAGCGAGCAGCAGGGTCTCATCCGAGATATTCTTCAGAGTGACCCCGCTGAACTCAGCGGTGAGATGCTCCTGCAGCCACTGGAAGTCTTTGTCGATATTGGAAGCGTTGACGACAAGCATATAGCGCTCTTCGCCCAGCCGGTATACGAGCAGATCGTCCACCACTCCGCCGCTTGGATAGAGCATGAGAGTATACTGCGCCGCGCCGTCTTCCAGGCGGCTGACATCATTCGTGGTCATTCTCTGGAGGAAGGCTTCCGCGCCCTCTCCGGTAACCATGAATTCCCCCATGTGGGAGACATCGAACAGTCCGGCCTGATTGCGGACGGCTTCATGCTCCTTCACGATCCCTGTGAACTGCACCGGCAGCTCCCAGCCGCCGAAATCAATACATCTGGACTCCGCATACGCGGCATAGAGATCATAAAAAGGTGTTCTTCTCAAAGACTCCATCTCGTCACTCCCTTGGCTTTGGTTACATACGAAAAAGGACAGGCGAAAGCCATTATGCACGCATGCATAAATGGACTTTCGCTCTGTCCTTTGTACCTGAGAGTTACCCTGCAGCTGTTGGTGCAGGTTTCCCCGTTGGTGATCCGTCAGCCTATGCTACAGGCCTGGATGCTCTCCAGAGATGCGTCCGGCAAAGGTCCTTTTGCCTGAGAGATTCACCCATCCCGGGCTTACTCCTTCGGCGCTGTCTTCCTGTGAGACAGTCTCTCCCTATGCCATCATTCGCAAACCATATGTTTTTCTACTGACTCCATTAAACCGGGTAACCCTCCGCCCTGTCAATCAAAAAACGTCAAAAAGTTGACAAATTTAATTTTACTGTCAGTTATATTGACATTAGGCAAGCCGATAACTTAGGCTATAACTAAATTTAGAACTCCAATTACGGAAAAGAGGCGGCTTGGAAATGAGTGAAGTGCTGGACAACCTGCTATACAGCGAAGAGCATGAGTGGGCGCAGCAGGGCGAGGGACGCGTAGTACGTGTAGGGATTACGGATCATGCGCAGCATCTGCTGGGCGATATCGTGTTTGTAGAATTTCCGGAAGTGGGTGCAGCAATCTCCGCAGGCGACAGCGTGGGCAGTATCGAATCCGTGAAGACGGTATCAGAGCTATATTCACCCGTATCCGGTAAGGTGACCAAGATCAACGATGCGCTGGAGGCCAGCCCGGAGATGATCAACGATCAGCCTTACGGAGACGGTTGGATTTTTGAGCTGGAGCTTGATGTTGAGTTCGCAGAGGCAGTAACCGGCCTGCTGGATGCGGCTGCGTACAAGGAACTGGTTGGGGAATAAAAGTTAGTTTATTTGCGAAAGCGGATGTTAATATGACAGACTTCTCTTTATTACATTAGATGTTACTAATGTGAGAGGTCTGTCTTTTTGCGTCTGTATATCATTCTGGATACCCGAGCAGACCCGGATACAGGCCCGGAGCCAGATGCCACAACAGGGGCAGAAGAGCCAGACCCGCAAGGGAAAATGCAGAGCACAGCAGCAGGAAACGGTATCTTTTTCGCGGACGGGTGGCGGGCTTGAGCACGAAATAATACACTCCGGCTGAATAAAACGGGAAAAGCACGGCGGCAGACATCCCCATACAAACGATAAATGTCGCTTCCCCGGCAGAACTGGGGATCATGGCTTCCGGGTTATAGACCGGATTGACTTGTAAAAAGAGGAGAAGAAACGTCGAATACGCGCTCAGCAGAAGCAGGGGGAAACAGCGGATCCGCCCATTCCCGGACAAGCCGTAGAGCATCCACCAGACCCCGAACCAGGCCAGGGCGAAGATAGCTCCGGCAATAAGGTAATCAGCGCCAATTGCAATCAGCTTGTCCAGCGGATAGACGCGGGCGAGGTCTCCCCAGAAGTAACGGGAGGAGAAGAACTGCATGAAGGCGGCAAAAAATCCGACGAAAAGGGTTAGCATCCCCTGGGCAATAATGATCATGATCAGCGAAACTGCCAGCCGCAAAAGCCTGAAAAACCCTGCGGACTCCGGCGTCGCTCCGTTTGTATCCTGCATAGCGAGCTATCTCCTTATATTAGCAAATGGATATATGCTTCTGCCGCCTGCCGCTATCTGAGCGGATTCGCTCGCGATTACCTGCTATTCTTCCTCCTGCAGCTGCCGCAGTACAATCAGTTCGACCCGGCGGTTCTTCTGTCTGCCTTCGACGGTCACATTATCATATGCAGGCCGGGTATCGGCATAACCCGCGTACTGGAAGGTATCGGGGCTCAGCCCCTCTTTGTCCAGAAAAAAGCGCAGGACAGACAGCGCCCGGGCGCCCGATAGCTCCCAGTTGTCTTTGTACACTGAGCCTGGCGTCACGGGAACATTGTCGGTGTGGCCTTCGATGCTGATGGTGGCGCCGATGCCGCGGAACAGGCCGGAGAGCTGGCGCAGTGCAGGGAGTGCAGGCGATTTCAGCTCAGCCTTACCCGCATCGAACAGGAAGCGGTCACTGAGCGTGATCGCAATGCCCTGCGGCTTATCGGCAACAAAAATCTGCTCACCCAGGTTATTCTCCTCCACGTATTGGGTGATAACGCCCATAAGCGCAGCCAGCTTCGCCTCCTGTTCACGAAAAGCAAGCTCGCGCGCAGACGGCTGGTGTCCAGCCCCATCTCCTTCTTGTCCGGCTGCAGGTGTATCTGCCCCGTGTCCATTGAGTTCGTTCGCATCCCCAGAGTCTGTGGCCGAAGGCGTGTCAGCGGTGCTGCCGTCTTCATTATGACCCTTCGAAACGTCAGTCCCTGTAATGCCCTGATTGCCCTCCAGAACGCCGTTTCCGCCTTCCAGTACAGTACTTCCGCTCTTGAAGGTATCCGATAAGGAGCCGCTGACAATGGCATATTTCTGCGAATCGAGACTGCTCATGGCATACAGAATCACGAAGAAAATAAGCAGAAGCGTGATCAGATCCGCATAGGTAATCATCCAGCGGTCCCGGCTCTCCTTACCTGCGGCGGTGCGGTGCTGCCGGCGGTTTCTTTGTCTCATAGCGGGTCTCCCTGACTGGTGCTGGCGCTGGCGCTGCGTTTAGGGGCGTCTGCCAGGAAGGGGGCCAGCTTTTGCCGGACCAGATGCGGGTGATCCCCGTTCTGCAGGGACAGAATGCCGACTAGCAGCATCTCCATGGTGCCCAGCTCACTTTGGCTGCGGGATTTGATTTTGGAGGCAATGGGTAAAAAGAGTAGATTAGCGCTGGCTACTCCATAGAGTGTTGCTGTAAAAGCTACGGCAATCGACGCGCCTAGATTGGAAGGGTCCGTTAAGTTGCTCAGAACCCGGATCAGCCCCATAACGGTGCCGATAATGCCCATGGTCGGTGCATAGCCTCCGGCGGCTTCGAATATTTTGGCATAGCCTTCATATTTCAGCTCCTTGGCATCCATTCCAAGCTCCAGGATCTGCCGGACCTGATCCGGGTCATTGCCGTCGACAATCAGAAACAGGCCTTCACGGGTGAAGGGATCGGGATGTTCCTCTGCCCGTTTCTCCAGGGCGAGAACACCGCCGCGCCGCGTTAGTGCAGCCATAGCAATCAGCTCTTCGGCTTGTTCCCGGCTGGTATCCCGTTGTCTGCCAAAAGCCACGCGTAGCGCCGCCGGAATGCTGCGGAGCTTGGACGCCGGGAAGCTGATGAGTACAGCCGCAAGGGTGCCGCCGAATACGATCAAGGCAGCATTAGGCTGCAGCAGGCCGGACAGGCTGCCGCCTTCCCACAGAAAACCGCCGATCATGGCGGCAATTCCGGCCAGCAGGCCGAGTATTGTAATGAAATCCATAAATTCAGGCTCCTTAAATTTCTATATATTATGGTTTGCAACAGTCTGGGCAACGCTGTATAATAAACGGGAACGTGCATTCCTATCTTCCATATTTTTCAGCTTGGTATGGATGAAGGATGATTAGGGTTAAAATTATAATATATTCATATATTCTAGACGATAGAGGGGAGACGGGCAAATGAGTGATATTGTCGTCAGTACGAAGACTTTTGCACTGGAGTCCGAGTATACACCCCAGGGCGATCAGCCTCATGCCATAGAAGAGTTATTGGACGGCATCCGGCAGGGCAAGAAGCACCAGACGCTGCTGGGAGCGACCGGTACAGGCAAGACCTTTACCATCGCACAAGTGATTTCCAAGTTGAACCGCCCCACGCTGGTTATTGCGCACAATAAGACGCTTGCTGCGCAGCTGGCGAGTGAGTTCAAAGAATTTTTTCCGAGCAATTCCGTGGATTACTTCGTCAGTTACTACGATTACTACCAGCCAGAGGCGTACATTCCTTCCTCCGATACCTACATTGAGAAAGACTCCAGCATAAATGAAGAAATCGACAAGCTCCGCCACTCGGCAACCAGCTCACTGTTCGAACGCCGTGACGTCATTATCGTGGCGAGTGTGTCCTGTATTTATGGTCTCGGTTCGCCGCAGGAATACGGAAGCCTGCTGCTCTCGCTGCGTGTAGGGATGGAGAAGCCGCGCAATCAGATTCTGAGCCGGCTTGTAGATATCCAGTATCAGCGCAATGATATTAATTTCGTGCGCGGTACGTTCCGTGTGCGCGGGGATGTGGTTGAGATCTTCCCGGCATCCCAGGGCGAGCATGCGATCCGGGTAGAGCTGTTCGGAGACGAGATCGAACGGATTACGGAGATTGATGTTCTGACAGGCGAGCTGATCGGCGAACGTGATCACATCGCGATTTTCCCGGCGTCTCACTTCGTTACCCAGGAAGAGACCATGCGTGTAGCGCTGGTTAATATTGAGCGTGAGCTGGAGGAGCGGCTGGCTGTGCTCCGTGAAGCAGGCAAGCTGCTGGAGGCCCAGCGGCTGGAGCAGCGGACCCGTTATGATATCGAGATGATGAAGGAAGTCGGCTTCTGTTCGGGGATCGAGAACTATTCCGGTCCGCTTACCTTCCGTGAGCCGGGAGCTACTCCTTATACACTGATGGACTATTTCCCGGATGACATGCTGATTGTGATTGACGAGTCTCATGTGACGCTGCCGCAGATCCGGGCCATGTACAACGGTGACCGTGCGCGTAAGACAGTCCTTGTAGAACACGGGTTCCGCCTGCCGTCTGCGCTGGATAACCGTCCGCTGCAATTCGAGGAATTCGAAGACAAGGTGAGCCAAATTGTATACGTGTCCGCAACACCGGGACCTTATGAGATGGAGCATTGCGATACGATGGTCCAGCAGATCATCCGTCCTACCGGTCTGCTTGATCCGATCATTGAAGTGCGCCCTACCGAAGGGCAGATCGATGATCTGATCAATGAAATCCGTGACCGTGTAGAGCGCGATGAGCGTGTTCTCGTTACCACCCTTACGAAGAAGATGTCTGAGGACCTGACGGACTACTTCAAGGAGATTGGCATCAAGGTACGTTATATGCACTCCGATATCAAGACACTTGAGCGGATGGCGATACTGCGTGATCTCCGTCTGGGCACCTTCCACGTGCTGGTCGGTATTAACCTGCTCAGAGAGGGTCTTGACCTGCCGGAGGTGTCGCTGGTCGCGATTCTGGATGCTGACAAGGAAGGCTTCCTCCGTTCCGAGCGTTCGCTGATCCAGACAATCGGCCGGGCTGCCCGCAACTCGGAGGGACGGGTCATTATGTATGGCGACCGCATTACGGACTCCATGGAGAAGGCCATGAGCGAGACCCAGCGCCGCCGTGAGATTCAAATCGCCCATAATGAGAAGCACGGGATTACCCCGACGACCATCAACAAGAAGGTGCGCGATATCATCGAGGCGACCAAGGTGGCGGAGTCCAAGGCCGATTATCTCACCGGTGTCGGCGGCAAGCTGAACAAGAAAGACAAGCAGAGCCTGATGCAGCGTCTGGAGGCTGAGATGAAGGACGCCGCCAAGAACCTGCAATTCGAGCGCGCCGCCGAGCTGCGCGATGCCTTGCTTGAGCTGCGGGCAGAGTAACCCGGCGCTGAAGTTAACGATCCAGGGAACGGCGCTATTCAGGCCGTTCCTTTTGAAGATAAATGGGCCATGCCCTTGCATATCCCGGAGGGACAGCCCGAAGTTGAAGCCCTTTGCACATTCCGCAGGAATAGCCCGCAGTTGAGCACTTAGCGCGAATCCCGGAGGGACAGCGTGTTGTTGAAGCCTTTTGCGCATTCCGCAGGAACAGCCCCCAGTCAAGCCCTTAGCGCGAATCCCGGAGGGACAGCGTGCTGTTGAAGCTCTTTGCGCATTCCGCAGGAACAGCCCGCAGTTGAGCACTTAGCGCGTATCCCGGAGGGACAGCGTGCTGTTGAAGCTCTTTGCGCATTCCGCAGGAATAGCCCGCAGTTAAGCATTTAGCGCGAATCCCGGAGGGACAGCGTCTGCGGCAAGCGGCAGCGAGCCGTAGCCTGATCTTGAAGTATAGCGGCCCCGTAGGGGTTAGCGGGCCCATAGCCCCAGTAGTCGTCCATTCACCCGCCTAATTCCTTCCGCCGAGCTTGCGGGTGTCCAGAGGGTGCAACCCTTGGGGCCCTCCCTTGGAAGGGAGGGTTTGGGAGGGATAGAAAATATTTTCCCAAAATGTTTTGAATTTTAATTTTCTCTTAAAGGAGAGGTACCGTTGGCACATGAAAGTATAGTAATCAAGGGCGCGAGGGCCCATAACCTCAAGAACATCGACGTAACGATTCCGCGTGACCGCTTCGTCGTGCTGACGGGACTGAGCGGCTCGGGCAAATCCTCCCTGGCCTTCGATACCATCTACGCCGAGGGTCAACGCCGGTATGTCGAGTCGTTGTCTGCCTATGCGCGCCAGTTCCTGGGCCAGATGGAGAAGCCGGATGTAGATTCCATCGACGGACTCTCCCCGGCCATATCGATTGACCAGAAGACGACTAGCCGTAACCCGCGTTCCACGGTAGGGACGGTTACCGAGATCTATGACTATCTGCGGCTGCTCTTTGCCCGGATCGGCCATCCGCATTGTCCGGATCATGGCATAGAGATCACTTCGCAGACCGTTGAACAGATGGTGGACCGGATCATGCAATACCCGGAGAAGACCCGTCTGCATATTCTGGCCCCGGTCATTTCCGGCCGTAAGGGTGAGCATAAAGGCTTGTTTACCGATATCTCGAAGCAAGGCTTCGTCCGTGTACGTGTGGACGGTGAGCTGCGGGAAGTGACGGAAGATATTGTACTGGAGAAGAATAAGAAGCATACCATTGAGGTTGTCGTTGACCGGATTGTGATTAAGGATGATATTGAAACCCGGCTTACCGATTCGCTTGAAACTGCCCTGAAGCTGTCGGGTGGTCAGATTCTCGTTGATGTGATGGGCCAGGAAGAGCTGCTGTTCAGTGCAAGCTTTGCTTGTCCGGTCTGCGGATTCAGTATAGAAGAGCTGGCGCCGCGGATGTTCTCCTTCAACAGTCCATTCGGAGCCTGCCCTGAATGTGACGGGCTGGGGATGAATATGGTAGTCGATCCCGATCTGCTGATCCCGGATATGGAGAAGTCCATTGAAGAAGGAGCTTTCCTGGCCTGGACAGGCAGTACGTCGAACTACTATCCGCAGTTCCTGAAATCGGTGTGCGAGCATTTCAAGATTCCGCAGAATGTACCGGTAAGTAGCCTGTCGCCGGAGCATATGAACAAGCTGCTGCACGGAACAGGCAGCGAGAAGATCCGTTTCCGGTATGAGAACGACTTCGGCCAGCGCAAAGACGCCCTCGTTGCTTTTGAGGGCATTATTCCGAATCTGGAGCGCCGGTACCGTGATACAGCCTCCGAAGGTATCCGCGAGTTTATAGAAGGCTTCATGAGCGCCAAGCCCTGCCATTCATGCAAGGGCAAGCGGCTCAAGAAAGAGATTCTGGCCGTGACTATCAATGAGCAGAATGTTGCGGATGTGACGGATCTTTCGATTGGGGATTGCCTGGACTTCTTCGCAGACCTCAAGCTTAGTGAGAAAGAAACAGCGATTGCCAATCTGATCCTCAAGGAAATCAGCAGCCGGCTCGGCTTCCTGGTGAATGTGGGGCTGAACTATCTTACCCTTAGCCGGGCAGCTGGTTCTCTATCCGGTGGGGAAGCCCAGCGCATCAGGCTGGCTACCCAGATTGGCTCCAGTCTAATGGGTGTCCTCTATATTCTGGATGAGCCAAGTATCGGCCTGCATCAGCGGGACAATGACCGGCTGATTGCCACGCTTGCCCATATGCGCGACCTCGGTAATACGCTCATCGTCGTTGAGCATGATGAGGATACCATGATGGCAGCTGACTATATTATCGACATTGGACCGGGTGCCGGCAAACACGGCGGCCAGGTAATTGCCCAAGGGACCCCGGAGGAGATTATGAAGGACCCCGGTTCCCTGACCGGTGAATACTTGAGCGGACGCAAGTTCATCCCGGTGACTTCCAAGCGGCGGCCAACTGATAATGAACGCTGGATCGAGATCCGTGGAGCGAAGGAGAATAACCTGAAGAATGTGAATGTAAAGATTCCGCTCGGTGTCTTCACAGCGGTAACCGGCGTATCCGGCTCCGGCAAGTCTTCGCTTATTAACGAGATTCTCTACAAGAGTCTGGCCCGCCAGTTGAACAAGGCGGTCAAGGTCCGTCCCGGCTTGCACAAAGAAATCCGCGGCCTGGAGAATCTGGACAAGGTCATCGAAATTGACCAGTCCCCGATCGGGCGTACACCGCGCTCTAATCCGGCTACGTATACAGGTGTGTTCGATGATATCCGCGATCTGTTCTCCAAGACGAACGAGGCCAAGGTACGCGGCTTCCAGAAGGGGCGTTTCAGCTTCAATGTGAAGGGCGGCCGCTGTGAGGCGTGCCGTGGAGACGGCATTATCAAGATTGAAATGCACTTCCTGCCGGATGTCTACGTGCCCTGTGAAGTTTGCAAAGGCAAACGGTATAACCGCGAAACGCTGGAAGTGAAATATAAAGGCAAGAATATCTCGGATGTGCTGGAGATGACGGTGGAGGATGCAACGGAGTTCTTCAAGAATATTCCGAAGATTCACCGCAAAATGCAGACCTTGCTGGATGTAGGCCTGGGCTATATCAACATCGGCCAGCCGGGAACCACCCTGTCCGGCGGTGAAGCCCAGCGTGTGAAGCTGGCTTCCGAGCTGTACCGCCGCAGTACCGGCAAGACACTCTATATCCTGGATGAGCCGACAACCGGCCTGCATGTGGACGACATCGGGCGTCTGCTTGAGGTACTGCACCGCCTGGTCGATTCCGGCGAATCGGTTCTGGTCATCGAGCATAATCTCGATGTCATTAAGACAGCCGACTACATCATTGATATGGGACCGGAAGGCGGCAGCGGCGGCGGTACGGTCCTGGCCACCGGAACACCAGAGAAGCTGATTACTGTTGAAGAATCCTATACCGGTCGCTACCTGAAGCCTGTCCTGATCCGTGATACGGAACGTACGCAGGCTATGAAGCTGCAGACTTCTGAGACGGTGTAACTGTAGAACCCTAATACCCCATGACTCTTCTTACAGGAGAGCATGGGGTATTTTAATATTGCGGCAGGTTTCACAAGTTCTGATATGTTTTGGGGAGTCAGAATGCCCTCTATTGAGTCTCTAAGCTATAGAGCGGACGTAGTTGGAAATAAGGCACTTAATATTGCTGGAACGGCGTGGAGAACGAACGTAGTTGGAAAAACTCCACTTCTCTCCATGGAACTCTGCGGATTCAGCGAAAATTGGGTTGAACAAGTGTTGTTTTTCCAACTATTTGATATAAATGCAACGGTTGCGCCAAACTAGATGTACTAATTCCACTAAATATCCCTCGCCCTCACACTACGGCGGTAAGCAAAAACATACGCAACAGCAATACTGCCCGATCAGTAATTTATAGTATCAGCTTCCCGCTACAACTCACTGCGGATGCCCAAGATAATCTAAATCGGCTGGTAATTTTAGATCTTCGTTTGAACCCTTCCCGTGAGTCTACAATCCAGACGGTTCTTCCGATCCAGACTCGGATATACAAGGAACGGAAGATAACTGGCCGGACAATTCCCTGTACTTCGACCTCTGTGCCATCCGGCTGTTCAATCTCAGTTCGCACCAGCCATGTGTTTCCGATTCCGAATTCAATGTATTTCAAAGAAGGATCACCGTTCTTTCTACTAGCCTGTATTCTGAATTCAGGATTGATTGTAACACTATATTATACGAAAATTAAACTGGCAGCAGATAAGCACCATAGGCATATCTACAGCATGTCCGCCGTAAGATTCAATGAGAAGCTTTTGCGTTGATTGAATAGCAGCAGCTGTAGGCTGGATTGAGGTGGATTGGCTCATTGAAAATTGAAAAACAACAGCGGTCAATGATGAATATCGCCAATCCGAGGCGCGATTTAGCCATGAGGAAACTTTTTTGTGACAAATACGCCATTTTTAAAATATTTCTATTGCGTGACGGAAATGGTAACGATAACATAGAAGGTGATATGGATTAGAGAAACTTGCTTGACAACACTCTCAGGGAGGGATTGCCATGCTGCTTGCAGAAGCTGCCGCGCAAGAACCGTCTAAATTTCATACCTTCGATGCATTTATGATTGTATTCACGATCCTGATACTTATCGGTGTGGTCCGGCTGCTTAGAGCTCCGCAGAAGAACAAATTTGCCATCGGTTTTGCAGTGGTAAGCCTGCTGGTTTTTGTGGTATCCGATTATGCAATGATTCTGAACTGGTTCAGCTAGAGTAAGGCACACATAACCTCAGAGGCAAGCTCATCTTAAAGACACCTTTACCGCCAGCGGCGATCCTAAAGGCGTCTTTTTTTGAAGATAAGAATTCATATGCTTCGCGCGCAGGAAAGAAGGGGAGAGCCATGGGAATGGGGAGGAGCGGGATTGCCCGAGGTAGTGTGGTATTGCCGGGTATTCTGCTGTTATTATTGTCGGGATTCATAGGTCCAGCCGGTGTGGTTCATGGGGCGGGCTACGGCGGGACAGGAGCATTAGCGGCTGAGAGAGGCACGGCTGTGAACGTAATGAAGGCCGGACAAGCAGGTAAGGTGCAAAAAGAGAGCAAGGGGCAATGGAGCCAGCCCGCAGCAGCAGACCCGGTTCCGCAAATCATAAGCACCGTCTCGCCGTCTGTAGTCGGCATTATCGGCAAAGCGGGAGGAGAAACCGGCGGACCGGATGACCGTTACAATCTGACCCACGGCTCCGGGATTATCGTCAGAGCAGACGGATGGATCATTACCAATGCCCATGTGATGGCCGGGCTGGAGAAGGCGGTAGTGGTCACCTCAGACGGGACGAGCTATAATATCACAGATACATACTCGGACGAATTCAGTGATCTTGCATTGGTCAAAATCAAAGCCAAAGCCTTAAAACCCGCAACCTTCGCAGGCAGCGCCGCCAATCTTCAGGTAGGGGAGAAGGTTATCGCAATCGGGACGCCGATCTCCTTTTCCCTGAGAAATTCGGCTACTGTAGGCGTGATCAGCGGTCTTAACCGTTCGGTGGATGCGGCGTACCGGCTGATCCAGAGCGATACGGCCATCAATCCCGGCAACAGCGGAGGACCGCTGGTCAATATGAAGGGGGAGGTACTCGGGGTCAACAGCATGAAGTTCGCAGCCGTGGGTGTGGAGAATATGGGCTTCTCGATTCCCGCAGATACGGTGAAGTACATCATGAATCAGCTGCTCCAATATGGAGAGGTCCGGCGTCCGAGCCTCGGCATTGAGCTTGAGGAGAGCTGGCCCGTAATTGTCGGACTGCCTGGGCAGGAGCCGTTAACGGTGACGAAGGTGGTTACGGCAGAAGCGCGCAAAGCAGGAATTGCGGCGGGAGATGCACTCTATGCGATAGATGGACGCCGGGTGACTTCACTTGTTGACGTTAATGAATTATTCAGGCAGTACAAGCCGGGGGCGGTAGTCAAGCTACTGATGCAGAGTGATGGCGATATCGTAGCCAGAAGCCTTGTCCTTGGACAAGGTGACCCTTTGGTGAATGCCGCTGGTGCGGAGGGGGATTCCGATGATCAGAAGACGGATTGAGGAGATGACAGGTACAGCCGGGCCGGGCAGCAGGGCGAGACAAATGCGGCGCGGGGGATCTGTTTTTGTAGTCCTATTGTTGCTGCTCAGCCTATTTCCCGTGGGAAGGGCCCAGGCGGCGGAGGGGGCTCTGCTACAGCTTAGTCTTCAAGCGGGCAGCACAGCTGCAACAGTTAACGGGAAGCCGGTCACGATTCCGAAGCCTTTTGCTGAGAATGGAACGCTGCTGGTCCCGCTGGGTATTTTCAAAAAAGCCTTCGGCAGCACTGTCTCCCTACAAGGCGAAGATGTGGTGAAGATTATGTACGGGCCGCATACCGGTGCGATGACGATAGGCAGTACGACTGCCTGGAAGGATGGCGTCAAAATCAAGCTCGCCGCGCCCCCGCGTATGGTATCCGGTGTGCTGATGGTGCCGCTGAGGTTCGTGGCTGGAGTGCTGGGTGCGCGGATGACTCCGGCGGAGGGCGGAGGGGTACTGGTTACGTTATCTCCTCCAGTAGCAGTAGTAGACGTTGAAGCGCAGAGCGGGATTGACAGTGACGTCGGCAAAACCCGGATCGGCAACAGCTATCTGGAGTGGAGCATGAACTATCCGCCAGGGCTGGTGGTAGGCGACAGCGGAGGGAATGAGAGCGTAGCGACTTTTACGAGTGCAGAGAACGGGTATTATATGGAGGTGCACGCTTCGCCGCTGGCCGTTCCGCTTGATCCCGAGGGGCTGCTGGAGAATCTGGTCCGCTCCTCGGAGGAGGGCGGGGAGATTGTGCTGGACCGGGAGGCTGTGTCTAAGGCCAAGGTTCCTTACGCCCGGACCGTGAGCAAGGATTCGAGCGGCGCGCTCTGGGAAGGCAGGCAATATTATGCCGGAGGCAGGCTGTATGAGATCTATCTGACAGATGACAATGCAGCCAATTATAAGGACCTGGGCAAATATGCGGCGTTGCTGAATTCTTTTCAGCCCTCTTTTGACGCCTTAGACCGAAGTATCCGCGACCTCTCCACGATCCGCAACGGGCTGCGCAAAGGGTACAACGATGACTACGGGATTGCGCTTAAGGTCCCTGCCGACTGGAGTGCGGATGACCAGCAGCTCTATTATACGGGCAAACAGGGGAGTTATCTGCGTGTAAAAGTAAGCTCGGCCCCGGCAGGCTCCACGCTGGCAAGTTGGAACGAGGAACTGCGGTCTCAGCTACGTGACACTTATGTGACCGAGGCCTACACCTTGAAGGACAGCGTAGCGGGCAAGGTCTCAGGTGAACCGGCGCTGATTAATGAGATCGGGCTTAACCCGGGCAGCGGGTGGAGTACGGAATATCAAATTCTGCTGCTGAAGAACGGGTACCGTTATTATTTTGAATATGTTGCGGCTTCCGGGCCGGGGCAGAGTGGTGATCAAGCGCGCTTTACAGAGGTGCTGAACTCGATCGATATTGATTTTGCCCAGACCAAGAGTAACTTCGGGCGCCTGGCGTCAGAGGATTATAACCAGCTTAGCCAGAAGTCGGTCACTAAGACCTCCAAGACCTACGGCTACAAGCTCGAGATTCCGCGGCTGTGGAGCCCGGTCCAGGATTTGTTTGAGAGCCAGAGCGTGGAATACCGCTTCACCGGCGGCCGGTTCCAGCTCTATG
Organism: Paenibacillus sp. FSL H3-0333; assembly: GCF_038002805.1. Lineage (NCBI taxonomy): Bacteria > Bacillati > Bacillota > Bacilli > Caryophanales > Paenibacillaceae > Paenibacillus > Paenibacillus sp. FSL H3-0333. The sequence goes on from NZ_JBBODG010000001.1 coordinate 1,270,661, forward strand.
CCAGTCCCGAGGTTACGCCAGAATATGCTGTCAGCCAGCTGCAGAGCTATTACCAGAACACCAAGCAAGACCCTAAGGGCCCGCAGGTGAAAAGCGTCACAGAAACCACCTTCGCCGGTGTACCAGCTACGATGCTCACGGTAGAACAGACTAAGAACAGCATCCCCGTGGGCACGAAGATTATTGTCTTCAACCGCAACGATGTGGTCTATACGCTCACTGTCACACTGAATGATGCCAACGCCACGGCGAGCCAGCAGGCGGTGCTGGAGCGGGTGCTGGGGTCGTTTGGGTGGGTGGGGGAGTAGGAGAGTAAAGAGGATATAAAAACAACGTCCCAGGCTGCCGATCAGCCGGGACGTTGTTTGTGTAAGACACGAATAAATTAATTACTTAAGTCTGATAAACAAAATTATGATTTACGTCCTTCAACAGCGGTGCTTGTTCATCCTTGGCAGACAGGACAGGGGTAACGTCGATCGGCCATTCAATGGCAATATCGGGGTCACTCCACAGAATACCGCCGTCACATTCAGGCGCATATAGCTCATCGCATTTGTATTGAACTTCAACATCCTCGGTTAGTGTCATGAAGCCGTGGGCGAACCCTTTGGGGATGAGGAGTTGCTTCTTGTTCTCAGCATTTAGCTCAACGCCGAACCACTTGCCGTAAGAAGGACTGCCTTGACGGATATCTACAGCTACATCAAAGATCGATCCGCGTGTGCAGCGTACAAGCTTGGTCTGTGCCTTCGGGTTTAGCTGGAAGTGAAGTCCGCGCAGAGTGCCTTTTACCGCTGAATAGGATTGATTATCCTGAACGAACTGGTAACGGAGATTGTGTTCATGGAATTTGGCTTCGCTGTAGGTCTCCATGAACCAGCCGCGGTGGTCCCCGAAGACTGCCGGTTCAACGACAAGAACATCCTCCAGATTGGTTTTGATAAACTTCATCGTATCCACTCTTTCTATGGTTTAAAATTGGATTTTACCTGTAGCAACCTTAATTAAATATTGGCCGTATCCGGTCTTGCTCAGCTTATGTCCGCATTCCAGGAGATGTTCCTTAGTGATCCAGCCATTGATATAAGCAATTTCTTCGGGTGCGGAGATTTTGATCCCTTGATGGTCTTCAATGGTTCTGACGAAGTTGGTAGCATCCACCAGGCTCTGGTGGGTTCCGGTATCAAGCCAGGTAAACCCGCGTCCCAGCAGGGCAACATCCAGCTCGCCCAGCTTCAGATAGGCTTCGTTAATCGAAGTGATTTCCAGCTCGCCACGGTGTGAAGGCTTGACTTCCTTAGCGATAGAAATCACCCGGTTGTCATAAAAATAAAGGCCGGTAACCGCATAATTGGATTTTGGATGCTCCGGTTTCTCTTCGATACTGAGGACCTTGCCGTCTTCGTCAAATTCCACTACACCAAAACGTTCGGGATCGGGAACATGGTAGCCAAATACGGTCGCCCCGCTTGTTTTGTCGGCAGCTTGCTTCAACATCTTAGTCATGCCGTTCCCGTAATATATATTATCTCCGAGAATCATCGCTACAGAGTCTTCTCCGATAAACGATTCGCCCAGAATAAAAGCCTGTGCCAACCCATCCGGGCTCGGCTGGACGATGTACTGCAGTGAAATTCCAAATTGGGAGCCATCACCGAGCAAATGCTCGAACCGTGGTGTATCCTCAGCAGTAGAGATGATCAGAATTTCTCGGATGCCTGCCAGCATTAATGTGGACAAGGGATAATAAATCATGGGTTTATCATAGACCGGCAGTAATTGTTTGCTGGTTACCATTGTGAGAGGGTATAACCGGGTACCGCTTCCTCCCGCAAGAATTATGCCTTTCATAACTGTTTCAACTCTCCTTTTGCTGCATATAAATTTTGGGAATCGTGAGATCTTTTTCGTATTTATTCTTTTCTATTCATATTTTACGCTGGTTCTTCTTCATTTGTCTATTAAAGCAGGAGCTCCTGGCCTATTTTAAGATAGATCCCTATGGAAAGCAAAATCCAAGTGTTTCTATTTTACTGGCAGACAGCTGTGATATTTGATACAATTAACAAGTTAAAAAGCTGTAAATGACCCGCCGAACAGGCGGTTTGGGAGGATATAAATGAAAGAGCAAGGAATACGCAGAGAAGACGTAGAGCTGCTGGCTCCGGCGGGAGATTGGGACTGCATGCGTGCAGCGGTGGCGAACGGGGCGGATGCTGTCTTTTTTGGCGTAGAGAAATTTAATGCACGGGCCAGAGCGAACAACTTCCGGATGGACGAGCTGCCGGAGATTATGGCGTTTCTGCACAGCTATGGCGTGAAGGGGTTCCTGACCTTTAATATACTGGTGTTCGAGAATGAGCTGCCGGATGCCAAGGGACTGATTGATGCCTGTGTGGACGCTGGTGTAGATGCTGTAATCGTGCAAGACTTGGGGCTGGTGAAGATGATCCGTGAGATCTCTCCGGACTTCCCGATTCACGGTTCTACACAGATGACGATTACCTCGCCGGAAGCGGTGGAATTCACGAAGCCGTGGGGGCTGGAACGCGTCGTACTCGGCCGTGAGAATAATTTAAAGCAGATTCGCACGATTGGCGAGCAAGCCCGCCTGCCTATGGAAGTGTTCGTGCATGGTGCGCTATGCGTATCCTATTCGGGCCAGTGTCTGACTTCCGAAATGTGGGGCGGACGTTCAGCGAACCGTGGGGAATGCGCCCAGGCCTGCCGTCTGCCGTATGATCTGATGATTGACGGGGAAGTGAAGCCAATGGGAGATGTGACTTACCTTCTGTCCCCTAAGGATCTTGCCGCCATTGACCTGATGCCAGAACTGATTGAAGCAGGCGTAACCTCGTTCAAAATCGAAGGCCGGCTCAAAACCCCGGAGTATGTCGCTAATGTGGTCAGTAAGTACCGTAAGGCGATTGATAAGTATTTTGAAGGTAACTGGACGCCTACCTCGAAGGAGGATATGCGTGAGCTGCAGCAGAGCTTCTCACGTGGGTTCACGAACGGTTTCCTTGAAGGCACCAATAATAAGAAATTAGTCGATGGCACCTTCCCGAAAAGCCGCGGGGTCTACCTGGGCACCGTGGAGCAGATCCTGCGCGATGGCGTGGTCTGCCGCATTCATGCTCCGCTTAAACGCGGGGACGGCATTGTGTTTGACGCCGGAGATCCGACTAAGAAGGAAGAAGGTGGCCGCGTCTACGATCTGCGCCGCAAGGGCGTCAAGCTGGAAGGCGAAGCCGGTGAGGGCTGGATCATTGATATCGTTCCCGGCCGCAGTGACGTAGACCTGCGCCGTCTGCATGTGGGGGATCGCATCTGGAAGACGAACGACCCGGCGCTCGATAAGGCACTGCGCCAGTCCTACGAGACCGAGAAGCCGTACCGGGTATTTCCGGTTCATGTGCGGGTGCAGGGCTGTGTAGGCGAGAAGCTGACGACCTGGTGGACAGATGTTCAGAAGAACGTCACCGTCCGTGTGGATTCGGAGCTCGCGCTGGAGACGGCGCAGAAGCGTCCGATGGATACCGCGCTGCTGGAAGAACAATTCGGCCGCCTGGGCGGGACCCTGTTCCAGCTTGAAGCGCTGGAGTCGCATCTGCAAGGCGACGTGATCGTGCCCATGCGCGAGCTGAACAGCATCCGCCGCCAGGCGGTGGAGCTGCTTGCGGGCGAGCGCCCGAAGCCTCCCGTGTATGTGAAACGGGAGGTTGAGGTCTACGGCGGCGCCTCCCGCAGGGGCGCCGCAGCGGGCACCATCGCCGCAGGAGATGGTGCGGGGGCGGGCAGCGGTGAAGCGGAGCTCACCGCGCTGTGCCGCAGCCTGCCGCAGGTGCAGGCTGCGCTCGAAGCCGGCGTAACGAATATATACGCCGATTTCGAGTTCATCAAGCAGTTCCCGGCGGCAGTAGACGCTGTGCGGGCTGCAGGGGCCAGCATCGCGCTGGCGACACCGCGCATCCATATGCCGAACGAGAACGGCTACCATGCTAACATCCTGCGGTTGCAGCCGGATGCTGTGCTGGTACGCAACACCGGTGCGCTGTATTATTACCTGCGCCACCGGCTGGAGCACCCGGAGGTTGCGCATCCCCGGCTGATTGGCGATTTCTCGTTGAATATCGCCAATCACCGGGCTGTGGATCTGTTCCTTGACGCCGGTTGTGACATGGTGACACCGTCATATGACCTGAACATTCAGCAGATGGTCGACCTGCTGGGGCACAGCGACACCTCCCGCATGGAGGTTGTTATCCACCAGCATCTGCCGATGTTCCATACAGAACACTGCGTCTATTGTACCTTCATGAGTGAAGGCACGGACTACACCAACTGTGGCCGTCCTTGTGAGGAGCAGCGTGCGTCCTTACAGGACCGCATCGGCATGTCCCATCCCGTCCGTGTGGATGAAGGCTGCCGCAACACCGTCTATAACGCCGTCGAGCAGTCGGGCGCTGAATACCTCAACCACTTCCGTGAGCTCGGCGTAGCTTCTTTCCGTGTTGAATTCCTGGAGGAGACACCAGAGCAGGTCGCGGAGGTCATCAGCCTCTACAGTCGCGCACTGCGTGGTGAAATCTCCGGTACGCAGGTTTGGAAGAGCCTGAAGGCCACAAACCAGCTTGGGGTTACACGCGGACAACTGGTGAATGCGAAGTAAGTGAATTAGTCCCATTCTCTCAAGGATTGACCTATTTTCGCGCGTTTTACGCACTTAATCAGCTAAGGCCATAATAACAGGCCCGGCAGTTACCGGGGCCATCCAACCAGATGGCTCCCGATATTCTTCCGGGCCTGTTTTTGTATCCTCCACACTATCCAGCCAACCAAACCTTTTACCCATCCGCTCTTTCTTACAACGGCAACAGCTCAGGCCAGATGTCCAGTGCTTCACCACAGGCCGGGCAGTTCACCTTTCCGGTGAGATAAGGCAATTGCTCCATCAGCTGACCGTTCTTGATGGCATGAGCTGCTTGCCATAGGCGTGCTAACGGGCTGTCTTCCGAACTGACGCTGCCAAGCGCGGAAGGCGTAACGGCTTGACCATTGTCCTTGCCGTTGAATACCGGGTCGTCAGAATAGGCGGTCATCCCTAGGCTGTTCTCATTCGGCCAAATATACATTTCCTCATAACAGCTCGGGCATCCGACCATATACTCATCGCCTTCCGAATAGGTCAACAATATACCCGCTACTGCCCGATCTCCTCGGTAAGCAGCATCCGCAGCGAGGATGTATCGCTTCTCCTGGTCATCCTTTTGCGCCGATTCCGCATAGCGGAAGATCTCTTCCGACAGGTTGCCCAGGTATTCAATAGCAGTGAGGTAGACCGTATAAATCTCTTGGACAAGCTCCTCAGCAAGCGGCGGGTTCTGGTGAGCAAACTCAGAAGGAAGATTTTCTCTGTTCACTGTCAGCTGATTCGTCAGGAAGATCCCGCAGTTCACGTAAATATCCAGTTTTACTTCGGGGTCATCCGACTGCCTGGCAAGCTGCGACAAATAAGGCACTGCGGCAAAAGTGCAGCTGTAGATCGTGTCCTGATGGAACAGGTGCTCCCAGTACAGCTCATCTTTAACCTCGGTGCTATACTCCTTCCGCAACTGCTGCAGTAACCCGGGGACCGCTTCAGCAGGGCCGAAAGGGCCGTGAAGCTGTTGCCATACCGGACTGGATAAGTCTAACATGAATACCCTCCTCTTCGAATGGAAGTGCTGTATAGTGCTGTTATATCAACATCTATTGGGAACGTCAACGCTGGGCGTTCACCCAGAGATCTTCGTCCCTGTTTGTCCCTGCCTCAGTATACTGCCCAAAATCAGCAGGAACTGTTATAATTGAGATTATGAGTATATCTGTTAAAGGAGCTATGAGATGAAGATCCGTAAAGCGATTATTCCCGCTGCCGGTCTGGGAACCCGCTTCCTGCCTGCGACCAAAGCGATGCCCAAAGAAATGCTGCCCATCGTAGACAAACCCACGATTCAATATATTGTTGAGGAGGCGGTTGCTTCCGGGATTGAAGATATTATTATTGTGACGGGGAAAGGCAAGCGTGCAATCGAAGACCATTTCGATAATTCATTCGAACTGGAATTCAATCTGGCAGAGAAGCAGAAGTGGGAGCTGCTGGAATCGGTGCGCAAATCCTCCGAGATGGCCGACATCCACTACATCCGCCAAAAAGAACCCCGTGGTCTCGGACACGCAATCTGGTGTGCACGGAAGTTCATCGGTAACGAGCCCTTCGCAGTGCTGTTGGGGGATGACATCGTGGAGTCGAACAAGCCTTGTCTCAAGCAGATGATTGAAGTGTACGATCAATATAGATCCTCCATTGTGGGTGTACAGCCTGTACCATGGGAAGAGGTGTCCCGTTACGGGGTAGTGGACAGTTCTGAAATAGCAGAACGTGTCTACAGAGCCAACCGGCTTGTAGAAAAGCCTAAGCGTGAGGATGCTCCATCCAACCTGGCGATTCTGGGACGGTATATCCTGACTCCGCGCATCTTCGATATGCTGGGTGAGCAGCAGGTTGGTGTAGGCGGTGAGATTCAGCTTACGGATGCGATCTCCCGTTTAAGTGAAGTGGAGCGGATTATCGCTTATGACTTCGAAGGCAGACGGCATGATGTCGGGGAGAAGATGGGGTTTATCCAGACAAGCATCCACTACGCGCTTCAGCATGAGGAGCTTAAGGAAGGGCTCTTGGAGTATTTGAAGCAGGTTATCGAGAACGAAGAGAGACTGTTTAGCAGATAAGGATACTATCGCTTATCTTTATACGTATTCTTATTCAATCTCACTTAAATCATAATAAAAGGCGGCTCACTGTACTCAGACAGTAAGCCGCTTTTTTCTATATCTGTTCTGTTATGCGATCAGTACTGCGTAGTCACAACAGCCTCAATGGCTGCAGCCTCAGCCGGATCAGCGGCAACCAGCTTGTCATAGATTGGCTGATCTACTACTGCTCCTGCTTTTTTTAGTGCTGCTAAGTACCAGCGGGCTACCTCGCGGTTAGTGGTATCACTGTAATCTTCAGTCAATCCAAGTTTCAAAGTAGCAGCAGCTACATCATTTTGTCCTGAGATAACCTGTAGCTTACCCACATTTAGTGCAATGGCAGGAGTAACAGAGAAAGGACGGCCTTGCATTTGTTCTGGTGGTAAAGTTTTCAGATGCTCCACACCATCCTCAACATGCTTATATGCATCCAGTCCGGCGGTGAGGTATTCTTGTTTCTTGGCCTCATCCTTCTGCTCAGCTGCCGCCGCAGCAAGCGTCTGAGCACGGTTAATCAATGACTCATACCAGGTGATATCCCAGTTGAACTTGTAAGCATTGTCACTGTATACTGCCAACGCCATATCAGGTTGACCCTTCAGATCGTAATAGCTGGCCAATTGAGCCAATAGATTTTTATTGTAAGGCTCATCTTTCAAAGCACTTGTCAACACATTGGACGCTTCAGCCAGATACTGCTCATCTTGAGTTTGCTTGAATACCTGCATGTCAAGAGTGGACAAGTATAATGCTGCTTCGGGATGGTACGGACGGGCATCTAATGCTTTGACTAACGGAGTTTTGATCTCCTCATAGGAAGTACTCACGGAAACTAAGTTTTTGCCTTTGAGCGCAGCGTTACTGGACCCGATGTAGCTGATCGACAGGAACAGCAGGAATATCGTCCCGATGCTCAGGACAGCCATGTACCCCATGCGAATCCCGGCTTTATTCCAGCTCTGGCGGAGCGGTTTGTTCTCCATCACAGCACCCATACCAGCCAAGCCGATGAAGACCAGAATCCCCATGAACGCGTAACTCATGTTAAAGTCCAGCAGACTGTGAACAAGAATGGATAGAGCAATGATGTAGAAAAAGAATCCATTATTGAACTCGTCCTTGTCCCGCTTCAGATATGCCCGGATGTATTTGTAGAAAATATATCCGATAAAGCCCATAAACACAATGAATCCGACAATCCCGACTTCGATCAAATACTGCAGGAAGAAGTTATGAACCTGACGGCTTATATAAGGGTTGTTCTGGTACTCTTCATATAACGCAGACCAGCCGCCCCCGCCCGATCCGAGAACCGGATAATCCTTCACTACCTTCATGGCATCCTTGTAGAAAGTAAATCGTTCTAATACACTATGCTGCTTGAAGTTAATGTTCTCCAGCCGCGTCTCGATATTATCCGGTAAAATACTTTTCAAGCCTGTCCCGATCAGCAGGAATGCAACGATAGCTACAGCCACGACTGAGCCGAGTGGAATCCATAGTCCTGTGAATCTGCGGGTTTCCGAGCCTCCCAGCTTTCCATGCAGCCATGGTGCAACATAACGTTGAATCACCCATCCCAGGGCGGCCACTACTGCCGAGGCCCCAATCAGATAGGCCCAGGCCTTAAGTGCTGATGATGAGGTATAAGTCGTATTTAACTCTGTTCCAAGAGTAGTCAGCGGGTTAGTAACCAGCAGAGCCGCCAGGCCAGACAACGCAAGATGAATAATCCAGAGAATCTGCTGTGCAGGCTTCAGGAACAGCAGGAGCAGGATAAACACTACAGGCAGCATGACAAGTCCCCCACGGGACAAGGTCAGTAGCAGAGATACAATAATCGGCACCAGCATGAAGCTGTGCGTCAGCGTACCATACCACTTTTTGGAGCGTACCAGGGCATACACTGCCACGAACAGGAAGGCCATGAGGAAGGCTGCATAAGTATTGGCATACTGGAAAATGGAGGTCAGACGCAGCCCGTTAGAGTCCGTCATGACTGCATCTAAATATTTACCATCGTGAATAGTGTTGGAGAACCAACCCACCAGTCCCCCGGCGAATTTCCAGCTGCCAAGCCAGTTCAGCAGACCGAAACCGACGATGAAATAAGCGATCGCCAGAATGGAATTTTGAATGACAACATTTAGTTGCTTTTGCTGGAGCAAATATAACGCTATAATGAATATTGCGACATACATGCTCTGAACAAACAGCAGGTTCATCGCCATATAATGCGAAGCAGCGCCAATAAGCGACAACGCGTAGGTTGCAGGCAACAGCAGCGAGGTCACAGCCAGCGCATCACGCTGTCCCTCCAGTCTGAACTTAGTGAAGTATAGACCTACCCACACTAGCAGCAGTAGGCTGCTTAGGAGTGAAGACAGATAGATCGGCTTCTCAAAGTCAATCTGCTGCCCATTAAATAATCCCACTTGAAACGGGGTCCAGACCAAAAAAACAATGAACCCAATCGCTAACGCCCATATGTAACTGGATATCTTTTCAACATTTCTCGACTGAACCGCATTTTTACCGTATACTGGTTTCGACACGTTTATAATCTCCTTTATCTGTAGGTACGAGGATATTTTAGCATAAGCGGATAGAATCTTAAAGGAACATCAATTTTCAACTAATAAGGAGATAAGGAAATTGCTGAATTTACATTTGTCACAAGAAACGAGTGCCAGAAACAAACTAATATATAGTCTGGCAAAAAATGATTTTAAAAAGAAGTTTAAAGGATCATATTTTGGAATTTTTTGGGCTTTCGCAAATCCTCTCATCACAATTTTACTATACTGGTTTGTTTTTCAGGTAGGGTTCCGTTCAGGAATTACAACCAGTGGTGCACCATTTGTGGTTTGGTTAATTTGTGGAATGATACCTTGGTTTTATTTTGCTGAAGCTTTCGCGAATGCAACTTTAAGTTTTACTGAGTATAGTTTCTTAGTTAAGAAGGTTGTTTTTAAAATTAGTATTCTTCCTATCGTTAAAATAGTGTCTTCATTCTTTATTCACTTATTCTTTCTTTTATTTTTATTTTTAATATTAATATTTTATGGGATATATCCTGATATTTATTGGATTCAAGTTATCTATTACATAGCAGGAATGATAATCCTGCTTGTTGGTGTGAGCTTTATTACTTCATCCATTGTTCCTTTCTTTAGAGATATGAATCAAATTGTATCCATAATTGTCCAAATTGGATTTTGGCTAACTCCCATTGTATGGTCTTTAGATATTACACCTCCCAAATATCAATTTTTATTTAAATTGAATCCTTTTTATTATATTGCAGAAGGCTATCGAGATTGTTTCCTGAACAAGATGTGGTTTTGGGAGAAACCGTTTGAAACGTTGTATTTTTGGATTGTTGCTTTCAGTTTGTTATTAGTTGGTGGTTTACTCTATAAAAAATTAAAACCTCACTTTGCAGATGTGCTTTAGAATTAAGGAGTGTAAAAATGGAGAATGTAATTGAAATAAATGAGCTTACAAAGATATACAAATTATATAGAAACCCTGTAGATAGATTGAAAGAATCTTTAAGTTTATTTGGTAAAAATTATCACAAGGATTTTTTTGCTCTGAATAGTATGACGTTAAATGTTCAAAAAGGAGAATCATTGGGTATTATTGGGAAGAACGGTTCTGGTAAATCTACGCTTCTAAAGATAATGACAGGAGTATTGTCACCAACTTCTGGTAAGTTATCTGTCAAAGGCAGAATATCTGCGCTATTAGAACTAGGGGCAGGATTTAATCCTGACTTCTCTGGTTTGGAAAATGTTTATCTAAATGGCACGATGATGGGGATGAGCAAAGAAGATGTTGATAAGAAGATTGACGATATTACTGCCTTTGCGGATATTGGTGACTTTATTCATCAACCGGTAAAAACATATTCAAGTGGTATGTTTGTTAGATTAGCCTTTGCTGTAGCGATTAATGTTGAACCTGAGATACTGATTGTTGATGAAGCCTTATCTGTAGGTGATATATTCTTCCAAGCAAAGTGTTTTAAAAAATTCAGTGAATTTAAGGATCAAGGTAAGACGATAATATTTGTTACTCATGACATGAGCAGCGTAATGAAATATTGTGACAGGGTCATTGTTATGAATGAGGGCGTCATCATTGATGAAGGGGCGCCTGGTCCTATGATTGACATTTATAAAAAAATATTGGTTAATCAATATTCTAAAGTGGAAAGCGTGGATGTTAAAAACGGATTTGTTGAAAATCAGTGGAAAAAAGGGATTAATATTAATCCTTCCTTTAGTGATTATGGAAATAATAAAGCGCAAATTATTGACTTTGGAGTATTCGATCATTTAGGGGATTTGACGAATGTTATTATGAAGGGAAAAGAGTTTAAACTGAAAATCAAAGTGCGTTTCAATGAGGATATAGTAGATCCCATTTTTGCTTTTAGTATCAAGGATATTCGTGGTACCGAAATAACTGGAACGAATACGATGCTTGAATCAATTAATACCGGATTAATCAAGAAAGATGATATATACATGATTGAATTTTCTCAGAACATTGCTTTGCAGGGTGGGGATTATCTTATATCTTTTGGTTGCACGGGATATGAGGGTAATGAGTTTGTTGTATATAATCGGCTATACGATATTTTTAACATTCATGTAATTGCAAATAAGAACAGCGTTGGTTTTTTTGATATGGACTCGAATATAAAAGTTTTGAAAAGCGAAGGGACTGTACTAAATGGATAATTCTGAAGATGGACGACTTAATTATTCGTTTTATAGTGGAGAGGATTTATACTCCGATGGAGAAATTGAAGATGTAATGCTTGATTTGGTTAAAAGTAATGTTGATTTAGAAACAGTTATTGCAACTGATAATCGATGGCCTATACTGTATCACTTTTCTAACAAGAGACAAAACCTACTAGAGTGGTATCCATTTAAAGAAGGAGCCGAGGTTCTAGAAATTGGAGCTGGGTGTGGTGCAATTACAGGAATACTTTGCGATAAATGCAAACATGTTACTTCAGTCGAACTTTCAAAAAAGAGATCATTAATAAATTTTTACCGTAATAGTGATAAACCCAATTTGGAAATCATTGTAGGGAATTTAAACGATATTAAATTCGACAAGAAATTTGATTATATTACTCTCATTGGTGTCCTGGAATATGCGGCACTATATACTGCCTCAGATTCGCCCTATATTGATTTTTTGATAAATATTAAAAAAAATCTTAAACCAAATGGAACCTTGATTATTGCAATTGAAAATAAGTTTGGATTGAAATACTGGGCGGGTGCTAAAGAAGATCATACAGGAGTAATATTTGATGGTTTAGAGGGTTACCCTTCAAAGCGGAAGGTATATACATTTTCAAAGCCAGAGCTAATTACAACGCTAAACGATGCTGGTTTTTTAGAGAATACATTTTATTATCCGTATCCTGATTATAAATTACCTAATTCAATTTATTCAGATAGAAGATTGCCGAAAATTGGAGAACTACAGAATGATATTGTCAATTATGACCAATCTAGAATGCTCTTTTTTAGCGAACAAGCTGTTTACGATAGTATTCTACATAGTGAAGGGGAGTACGCTTTTTTCTCTAATTCATTTTTAGTTTTTTCAAAATCTTAAGTTAGAGTCTATCGTTTTGAGGAGTGGGATGTACATGCATATACTATATACGCGATATAGTAAAGACCGTAATCCTCACTTTCAAATGAAAACCGTTATTTATGAACAAGACGGTGTTAAGAAAGTGAAAAAGGAAGCAATTAATTTAAGTGGTTCTAATCATATTAAGAATATTTTGGATAACTATAAAAAGTTAAGTGCTCATTATACGATGAATGTACTGCTGGAGCCTAAGGTGGATGAAGAATTTTCTTTAATATTTGATTATATTTCAGGTCGTAGCTTAGATGAATTGATTTTAGAGGCAGTACTTAATAAAAATGAAAAAGATTTTTTTTGCCTACTAACTCTATATAAGCAATTGATTAATAATGTTGCAGCTGAAAACTATACTCCATTTAGTAATACGGAGGAATTTGTTCATTTTTTTAAAAAAAAATATCCTCTTGATGGTTTGAATTCCTTTACAATTTCTAATGTAGATTTGAATTTGGATAACATATTTATTCTTGAAAACCAACAACTCAAAATATTAGATTATGAGTGGGTGCTCGATTTTCCAATACCGGTTGGATTTGTGGCATTTAGGGCGATTAATACTTTCTATTATGCCCACTACAAAAGCATGATTAATTTTGTGGATATTGGCACAATATTCAATTTTTTTCAAATTTCTAGTGAAATAGTAGAATGTTATATTGATATGTCGATTGTCTTTGCTGACTATGTAGGAACTAATCAGGCCACAACCATGCACAAAGGTTACTTGAAAAGTAGCATACCTTTTGAGTTTAAGGAACCTGAAGTATATTATAGTCAATTATTTTATAAAAATACCGAAGAAGATTTGTATTCTGAGCAACTTAGTGTAAAAATTGGTATTGATAGCCATACTAGAGTTCTTAATTTTTTTGTTGCATCGAATATGAATTTCTTTCGGTTTGATCCTGCGGATAAAAAAAGTATAATTCGGATTGAAAAGGTTATTGCATTCGATTCTAAAAACAATACTCTGGAATTAAATTATATTTATACAAATGCAAGTTTCACTTGGGATTCAACTTTCTTTTTTGCAACAGATGACCCCCAAGTCTACTATTTTGTAGAATCTGATTTTGAAGTGTCCAGAATTGAAGTCTCTTTGAAGTACATTAAGTTTATAGATGATGATTTACTTCTTGAATTTGGTGAAAAGTACGAGGGATTGTTGGGCTTTAACAGCACACTTGAAGCTGTACTTGAGAAAGAGAGGGCAGATTTTAATAATGAGAAAGAGCGTTTTGTTCATGAAAGCGAAACCTTAAATGATAGAATAATTAATTATCAATTGAGGATAGATGAGCAGCAAAACTCGCTTCGTACTGCTCAAGATATTTCCTGTGAAATTATGGCCAAGTTGAGTAATACGGAAGCGGAATTACTTGATCAAAAAAATCTCAATAATGTTCTAAGTGGTGAGAACTCTCAAATTATTAACGAGAATGTTATCTTGCAGAATGATTTGAAATTAAGTAAAGAATATATAAAACAGATAGAAAGTACAATTTGGTGGCGTGTATCTCGTAAAATAATTAGTTTAGGTAGGAAAATTAGTGGTGAAACGAAAGGAAAGAAAAAATGAAAAAAGTATTGAAAACTTCCTCACTATTTGGTTTGGAGATAAAAGATAAAAATGAACTTTCGAATGAATGGATCAGTTTAAATAATGATCCTCAAATGTATTTTAATGAGGCATATGTTAAGGGTTTTTACAAATTTACGTGGCGTGGAATATCACTAGATACAAGATATCTACGTCTCTATATAAATTATGGAGAAGGATTTAGCCAAGAGCAGTCCCTACTACTAGGTGTTTTAAATGAAAAGGATAATACTCATTTTAAAATTGTGAAGTTTGATCAAGAAGTGAAAGATTTAAGGTTAGACCCTGGGGACATGCCAGGTTCTTTTAAACTTGAGGATCTGAGCATTGAAAAGATATCGTCTATAGGATATTTTAAAGTCGCTTTTGAAAAGTATGCTAGCTTATATGGTAATGAGGGAATTATTAAATTAATAAAAAAGGGTTATCGAAAATGGAGAGAGCACGGATTTAAGTGGATCATCCAAAGGTCTGAAACGTTACTTCTTAACCACTCTTCAGACTCAGGGGGGCAGTATGCTTATGAAGCGTATAAGTATAATGAAGAAGAGCCGATCAGTTATCACGAATTAACATCTGACCCTTTATTGTCGATTATTATTCCATTCCATAGCGGAGACGTTGAGATTTTGAGTACCTGTGTCAATTCTTTGGTGAAACAGTCTTATAAAAAAATTGAGATTATTTTAGTTGGGAAAAACGTTTCGGGGATCAATAAGCGTTTTGACAATGTCCAGATAAATATGCTTGAAGTTAACAGTGAAGACTTTATGGATCATATTAACATTGCAATTCCTTATATTTCAGGGGACTTTACATTTATTCTTGAAGAAGAAGACTTCTTATCTGTGAATGCACTATATTATGCTGCACAAGCTATCAAAGAAACAAAAAGCGAACTGATATATATGGATGAAGATCGATTTATAGGAACAGAACACTTTGCACCTTTTTTAAAAGAAGAATTCATTCTTGCTGATATAAAAAATAAAAGTGCATTTTTGGGTCCTTTATTTATAAAGTCCGATAACTTAAAGAGAAATTTAGGAGAGCCTCATTATATTGCTTTGAAGGATAAACTTATTCATGAAAGTAAGGTAGTTCAACACATTCCAAAGGTCTTGTACCACAAACGTGCTACTGAGACCCAATGGAAAGAAGTTGAAAATGAGAAGGTTAAAATCATACCATTTTATCTTCCCCAATACCATGCGATTCCAGAGAATGATGAGTGGTGGGGGGAAGGATTCACTGAGTGGACAAACGTTACAAAAGCTCTCCCCTTATACGATGGACATTATCAACCGCATGTACCAACTGACTTGGGCTACTATAACTTGGTAAAAGATAAGGATATAAAAGAACGACAAGTTGAATTAGCTAATAGATATAGTATTTTCGGATTCTGCTACTATTACTATTGGTTCAATGGTAAAAGACTTCTTGAGAAGCCATTAAACGATGTGCTAGAAAATAAGGATTTAGACTTCCCTTTTTGCATTTGTTGGGCTAATGAAAGTTGGTCAAGACGTTGGGATGGGCAGGAAAAAGAACTATTGATGCAACAGATTCATGATGAAGACTCGGATAAAAGGTTCATTGAAGAGGTTATACCTATGTTAAAGGATAGCAGATATATTTGCATAGAGGACGGGGTCCCTATTATCTTAATATATCGGGCAGAACTTTTCCCTGATCTGAAAAATACGGTTAAATTCTGGAAAGATAAATGTCGAGCGAATGGATTAAAAGACTTGCATGTGTGTATGGTTCAATCTTTTGGACAACAAGATCCAGAAATTCATGGATGTGATTCTGCTGTAGAATTCCCACCGCATGGTGTTTATGCAGCGGAAATTTCAGATCAAATCAAAGGGCTTGATCCTGATTTTGACGGAAATATTTATAATTATAAAGAGGTTGTGGAGCGGAATTTGCGGAAAAAAAATGCGAGTGATTATATCTGGTTCCGAGGGGCTATGCTGAGTTGGGATAATACTGCTAGAAGGAAAAAATCGTCGAATATGTTTTTTGATGCTTCTCCTAGTGAATATGAAAAGTGGATGATCGGTTTGATAGACTACACAAAGAGATTTAATGAAAAAGATAATCAAATTGTTTTTGTTAACGCATGGAATGAATGGGCTGAAGGTACACATTTGGAACCGGATACCAAGTATGGGCATGGATATCTGGAAGCCACATTAAGAGCATTAAATGTGCGCTAATAAAACAAGGAGTTAATTCTAATGACTAATATGCCTTTGATTAGTGTGATTGTTCCATCGTATAATTATGAAAAATTTATTGTTCAATCTCTTGAATCAGTAATCTCACAGACTTATGAGAATTTGGAGTTAGTAATTATTGACGATTTTTCAAAGGATAATAGCGTGGCTTTAATTAGTAAATTAATATCACAAGAAAGAGTGAAAAAACGATTTAATGGGAATATACGGTTCATTATACATAAAGTGAATCGTGGAGCTCACTACTCTATAAATGAGGGGATCAATGCTTCCGCTGGTGAGTATATTTCAATTCTAAATGCAGATGATTTATATAAAGAAGATCGCTTTAAAATAATGATTTCTGCAATGCTTGCTCAGAATGCAGAATTTTCATTTTCGAAGATAAATGTAATCGATGGAGAAGGTGTTTTAGCAGACACTGCAGAAGGTGAGGCTGCCAAATTTGTAACGGTTCAAAACTCAATAAACACCTTCCCAACAGTCGGATGGTCTCTTGTTCCACATAACTCTGCCATATCCACCGGGAATATGTTGTTTACTCGAGATATCTATATTAAAGTGGGTGGATTTAGAAATTTGAAGTATTGTCATGATTGGGACTTTATTTTAAAGAGTCTATTGATTACAGAACCACTCTATATTCCAGATACAATCTATTACTACAGATTGCACGGAAATAACTCATATTTACAGTTAGATAACGTCGTGGATAGAGAAGTCAAAACTGTGTTGGGAAGTTTCTTTTATAGTTGTAGAAAGAAGCAACTTCTCAACAACCTTTGTCCTAGTCCAAACATTTGGGATAATGAGTTCATGACCCAGATTAAAAATATGTCACTTGATCATTTCTGGCTGTTTTCTAAGACGCCATTAAATTATGTATATCAGTTAAGGCAATCTTTCATTGATCGAAGGTGATCTTAATATATTAATTATAATTTCAACTATTAGCTAATAAGAAGAATGAACTTGATAATAGATGTTTTACAGCAGATTAAACTGGATTTTCTTTGTAGTTAGAAAAATAGTGTTTAGTCTGGAAAATTAAAAACTGAATAGGATGTTATAAATGAAAATTGAAATTAGTGTTGATGATAAAGTGGTTAATATTCCAAGAATATTAATATTATTCTTATCTGCCATTATCTTCGGATACTATCTTAAGCTTAATAGTGTTACCCCTTATTGGAATGATGAGTTTTATTATAGCTTTGTTAGTGGCGGCGATACTAGGATTCAAAATCTATATGATATTATACGCTCGCAACATTATCTGTATTTTAATTGGACAGGTAGAATAGTCATTCATGGTTTGGTTCAGTTGTTTTTGTTGTTAGGTAAAGGGTATTTTAATATCTTCAACTCGCTTTTTCTTGTATCTCTAATATATTTAATTTGTTCTTTTATTAAGATACGGAAATTTAATAATAAAGAGGATTTACGGGACTTTGTTATAGTAACCCTACTACTATGGTTTTTTATGCCTGTGATGGGGCAAACAGCGTTTTGGTTAGCTGGGTCCATTAATTACTTGTGGTCCACTGTATTTGTTATGCTATTTCTCTTGCCGTATAGATATTTGCTAGAGGGAAGTCATATAATTGGAAATAGAATAGCTAGCATAGTATTAATGTTTTTTTTAGGTTTACTAGCTGGCTGGTCTCAAGAAAATGCTGCTGTTACTGCAGTTGTATTTGTAGGTATTACCTTTCTATTTATGATGTATAAACACAAAAAAATCCCTTATTGGTTTACAAGTGGAAGTATAGGTCTTATCATAGGAGCTCTATTTCTTCTTCTTGCACCTGGTAATGGAGTTCGGAAAGAAAAAATGTACTTTGATTTAAGCTTAAAGGATCAAATTTTTGGTTTTATTCAATCAATTAAGAATATAGTATTACATGAACAGTTGGCTCTATTTGTTTTATTTTTTGTAATGTTTATATGTATGTTTTTTGTGAATTCCGAATCAAAGGTTAAAAATATCGGGTTATCCCTAATGTTATTTATAACAGGATTCATCTCGTATTTAGCAATGATTGCTTCTCCTGAATTTCCTACAAGAGCTACATTTGTTGGTGCAATATTTATTATCATTGCAATAAC
Organism: Paenibacillus sp. FSL H3-0333; assembly: GCF_038002805.1. Classification (NCBI taxonomy): domain Bacteria; kingdom Bacillati; phylum Bacillota; class Bacilli; order Caryophanales; family Paenibacillaceae; genus Paenibacillus; species Paenibacillus sp. FSL H3-0333. The sequence goes on from NZ_JBBODG010000001.1 coordinate 1,289,111, forward strand.
GATTTTGTCTAAATTTCTAAATCGAAAGCTTCGATTGACTATCGTTATAATCTCTCTGATTCCATTTCTTCTTTCAGTTAACAGTCTATTTAAAGATTTGCAGATAGTTGGACGTGAAAATGTAATAAGAGAAAAAATAATCAAAGAAAGTTTAGAAAGTGGGAAATACGATGTTCGTTTACCAACGTTTTCTGTAAAGGGTAGTGACAGAGTATTTATCTTTGATATTACTATGAATCCTGAATATACTTCTAACGTGCATTTTGCAAAATATTATGGTTTAAATTCAGTGGTTATTGATACCCCTGTACTCGTTGTGGAATTGAAAGATCCTGTTATTAATCAGTACCAATTATATTATGATACTGGTAACGGATTTAACGAGACAGAATCATCGCTCTCCGGAATTTATAACCAAACTGATGGAAAAAAACTTTATTTTAAACTTCCTAATAAGCCGATTTATAATTTTAGATTTGATCCTGGAATTCATGCAAATGAAAAGATTGTAATTTCAAAAATTACTATTCAAAATAAAAATATACTAAAGAAGTATGAAAGTACTGATCTACTAGAGATGCTAGTGCCAAAGCATGATATTTATTCGGTAATTAATAAAGATGGATATCTGGAGGTGGTTACCAGTGGTAATGATCCTCAATTTGAATTTGTTAACGATTATACGGATAAAGGCATAGGTATTACTATAGATTTTGCTAGCAAACTTTCAGAACAAATTCAAATATTTTATGATTCTGGAAAAGGTTTTATTGAAAAGAATTCTGTTAAGGTTAATATGAATGATGATGATAAACTAATTGTTCGCCTACCATCCGCATATATAAATAACCTTAGGATAGATTTAGGAAACAAAAAGGATTTGTTTATTGGAATAAAATCAATCAGCATAGAAGGTGCCAAAACTATTAAAATTAACGATTTGTTTAAGGAAACATCATCCTTGAATCAATTGGAAAAGTCAGGACTTAGAGATGGTGCTCAATATTTTTTAACAAAAGGGAATGATCCATCTTTCCAAATTAATAATTTGGAAATAATGTCAGCGGGTGAATGATGAGAACATTTCTGATTTATTATAAATTTAAAAGGATGAAATGAGCATGGAGTTTAAGTTGTCACTTATAGTTCCTATGTATAACGAACAAGATAATATTGAAACATTTTTCAAAAGTATTAAAAGCACAATGTTAGAGCATTCCTACAATTATGAAATCCTATGTATAAATGATGGCAGTAAGGACAATACATTGCCGTTACTTAGAGATTTAGCACAAATTGATAACCATATTAAAGTAATAGATCTTTCAAGAAACTTCGGCAAGGAGATTGCAATGTCAGCAGGTTTTAAATATGCCTCTGGTGATGCAATCATTCCAATTGATGCAGACTTGCAAGATCCCCCGAGTATAATCCCTTTACTAGTGAATAAATGGATTGAAGGATATGATGTTGTTTATGCTACACGTAGTAAGCGTGAGGGAGAAACAGTTTTTAAAAAGATGACTGCACATATGTTTTATAGAGTAATCACAAAGTTAACAAGAATTAACATTCCAGAAGATACAGGTGACTTCCGGCTCATGTCTAGGCAAGTTGTAGATGCATTAAATCAACTGCCTGAACATCATAGATTTATGAAAGGATTATTTAGTTGGGTCGGTTTTAAACAAACAAGCGTTACCTACCAGCGAGAGGCACGCTTTGCAGGGAAAACAAGTTTTAATTACTGGAAGTTATGGAATTTCGCATTGGAGGGTATAACCTCATTTAGCTTTGCTCCCTTACAATTTGCATCTTACTTGGGCTTTTTTGTGTCTATTACATCGTTTGTATATATGCTTTATCTTATTTTTAATACTATCTTCTATGGTAACCCAGTTGCAGGCTATCCATCATTGATGGTTGCTATCTTATTCTTTGGAGGGATACAGCTAATTACACTAGGGATTATAGGGGAATATATCGGGAGGATTTATAATGAAACTAAAAGAAGGCCGCTTTTTCTTGTTAGAGAAGAAATAAACATTTCTTCCTCATTAACTGAAAAAGAAAATTCATTATAAATGATGGTGAGTATGAATTGGTTTAAACAAAGAATTCTTGATAATTCTACTTTATTAAAATTTTTATTAGTCGGAGTCCTAAATACGATGGTCGGGTTAGGATCAATTTTTATTTTGTATAATACTCTACATTTTAATTATTGGATATCAACTAGCCTAGGGAATATTTTAGGGATTATTTGCAGCTATATATTAAATAAAAGCTTTACCTTTCAATCAAAAAAAAGTGCAAACAAAACTATTTGGAAGTTTATTTTAGTTTCTATTGTTTGTTATTTGTTTTCCTATTATCTAGGACATTTATTTAATATTTTTATGCATACTAATGATTTAGGAAGTAAGAACAAGTTGATCGAAAATACTTCTATTTTTGTGGCTTCAGTGCTATATACTCTCTGTAATTACATTGGGCATAAGTATTTTACATTTAAAAAGGATTAAACTGATCATAAAGAAAGATCACTTCTGTTAATGTATCGAATAGTATACGATTATAGAAATAATACTTGGAGGTTAAGTTAATGAAACTTCTCATTACTGGCGGAGCGGGCTTCATCGGTAGCAATTTCGTAATATATATGTTGCAGCAACACCCAGATTACCACATCGTCAATGTGGATGCGTTGACGTATGCAGGTAATCTGGAGAATCTGAAACCTGTTGAGAATCATCCGAACTATACGTTTGTGAAGGCGAATATTACTGATGTTGCGGCGATGGATAAGCTGATCGGTGACGGTGTAGATGTAGTGGTTAACTTTGCGGCGGAGTCGCATGTGGATCGGAGTATTTTGGAGCCGGAAGTGTTTGTGAAGACGAATGTGCTGGGTACTCAAGTGCTACTGGATGCGGCTAAGAAATATAGTGTGACTAAGTTCGTTCAAGTGTCCACGGATGAGGTCTATGGATCGCTTGGCGCTACAGGTCTGTTCACGGAAGAAACACCGCTGACGCCTAACAGCCCGTATTCTGCAAGTAAAGCAGGCGGAGATTTACTGGTGCGTGCTTACCACGAAACCTTCGGTTTGCCTGTTAACATCACCCGCTGCTCTAATAACTACGGTCCTTATCAGTTCCCGGAGAAACTGATTCCGCTGATGATCTCGCGTGCGTTGGCAGATCAGGCTTTGCCTGTGTATGGAGACGGAATGAATATCCGTGACTGGCTGTATGTTGAAGATCACTGCAGCGCAATTGATCTGGTTATTCATGAAGGCGTGAATGGCGAGGTGTACAACATCGGCGGCAACAATGAGCGGACGAATGTGCATATTGTGAATACTGTGCTTCAAGAGCTCGGCAAGCCAGACTCGCTGATTACGTATGTTCAGGACCGCCTCGGACATGACCGCCGTTATGGCATTGATCCAACGAAGATTACGAATGAGCTGGGCTGGAAGCCTAAGCACACTTTTGAAACCGGCATTAAGGAAACTATTCAGTGGTATCTGAATAACAAGGAATGGTGGACCCGTATTCAGTCTGGTGAATACAAGAAGTATGCTGCACTTCAGTACGGCAGCCGTCTGGGAGATTCCCTGTAATGGCGAAGATGAAGGTACTGGTTACAGGGGCAGCCGGACAATTAGGCCAGGATCTTATGCTGTTGCTTCAAGGTGAGGATTATAAGGTGCTGGGCTGTGACCGACAGGAGATGGATATTACCGATCTGGACCAGTGTCAGGAGATCATCGGCGCTTTTGCGCCTGATGCGGTCGTCCATTGCGCGGCTCATACAGCGGTTGATGCGGCGGAGACAGATATTGATGCAGCGTACCTCATTAATGCTACAGGAAGCCGGAATGTGGCGCTCGCTGCTGAGAAGGCAGGGGCTAAGCTGGTCTATATCAGTACGGACTATGTCTTCGATGGCATGGGGGAACAGCCTTACCATGAATATGATAACACTGATCCTAAGAGTATCTATGGTAAGTCCAAACGGGCAGGAGAAATTCTGGTCCAGTCCTTATCTTCTAAATTTTTTATCGTACGTACCTCTTGGGTCTATGGCAAATACGGCAATAACTTTGTCAAAACCATGCTGAAGCTGGGGCAGGAAAAGCCGTTGCTGCAGGTTGTCGATGACCAGAAAGGCTCGCCTACCTATACTGTAGACTTGGCACGATTCTTGCTTGAGCTTATCCAGACTGAAAAGTATGGAGTATACCATGCCTCGAACACAGATTCTTGTACCTGGTACGAGTTCACACAGGCGATCTTTGCTGAGGCCGAGGAACTTCTGGGGCTGAAGTTTACAGCGAAGCTTGAACCTTGTGCGACGGAGCAATTTCCCCGTCCGGCGCCTCGTCCACGCAACTCTGTGATGGAGCATCTGGCGATCCGTACCAACGGGTTCCAGGATATCCGTCCATGGCGTGAAGGGCTTAGATACTTTTTACTGGAGCTTAAATAGCTGCAGGACTGGGAGACTCTGCAAGTGACGAGATAACAATTAGACACCTAAGAAGTAACTGAACTGAGTAATATGATCACATCCCCTATTCCGGCAAACGGCAAGGGGTGTTGTGCTGTTTTTTGGTAGGGGTTTTTTAGGTTAGGAATTGTGTAACTTGTACTCTATACGAAAGTCTATGATGCCCATTAAACCTATATTTAACTCGACATCAAATTATTGTAAAACCCATGGATTGGGAGTGTTAAATATGAAAAAAGCATTTGTTATTATAATTGTTTTGACATCTTTATTTTCTTTTTCAACAATTGGAAGTGGCGATGGCCTCATTACAAAATCTATTCAAATGAAAAACTTTTTTAGAGCATGGCAGGGAGTGGGGGCTGACCAGGAAAGAATCTATGTGACATCTGATAGGGATTCAAATTTCACTCTGTCAAACACAATTTCTGTATATGATGTTTCGGGGAAATATATAACAGAAAAAAAGAATGCCTATGCAGGTAGAGATGTAAAAGGGCGCTTCATGTCCTTTGGAGATTGTTTTGTATCCGGTACTTATTTGTATGCCACAGTGTATAATTTCAACTCGTCTCCACCGGAAGAAGAGCGTGTTAGCCGGATTGTTAAATATAGGTTACCTGATTTAAAGTTGGTAAAGGAGTATGATATCGGACAGGGCACTGCAGAATCGCTAGCAACATATAAAGGATCCTTCTGGGTAGTTTATCATGATAGAAATGAAATTAAACGATACAATAGTAACTTTGAATATCAAGCAAGTTATGCATTGTCTGAACAATTTGGGGGTGAGGGTGGATATCAAGGTATCTTTTTTAAAGATAATGAACTTTATGGTAATCTCCATGGTTCTAATAAATACGGTGAGAAATATACGCAAGGATTGGACCACTATCAATTCGACGGAACTTCTTTTAATTTTATTGAAAGGCTTAAAGCGCCTACATATGGGGCAGGTCAAGGGGTCGAACTAATAGGGGATAAATTATATTGGGTAGACCGACCAGGAAATAGAATCATTGTTACTAATGATTTTTTTTAATTAATCTTGGATAACACTGACTCGAGGTGGAACTTAACCAAATAAACAATGGAATATTCTCATTTGGAAAACCTCCCTGAACAGGCGCTGCCTATCAGCGGGGTTTTTGTGTTATAATAATTGTCGATAGATTACTATATTTGTCAGGAGAGTATAGCAGTGAATGTAGATGTTAGTATATTGATTCTAAATTACAACACATGCCGCCTGACGATGGATTGTCTGAGGTCGGTGTATGATTCGGAGACAAGCTATTCCTATGAAATTATTCTAGTAGATAATAACTCCCAGGATGACTCGGTGGAGACGATAAGCAAGGAGTTCCCGGAGGTGCTGTTAATCGCCAATTCGGAGAATGTAGGCTTTGCCAAGGGGAATAACCAGGGGATGGAGGTCGCCTCTGGGCGTTATGTGCTGCTGCTCAATTCAGATACCGTGATCCGTAAGGATACGCTGGAGACGATGCTGACGTTCATGGACAGCCGCCTTGATCTTGGCGCGTCCGGGTGTAAGGTGATTTTGCCGGATGGGTCGCTGGATAAGGCCTGTCGGAGAGGGTTCCCGACCCCGTCCGCCTCGTTCTATTATGCCTTTGGCTTCAGTAAGCTGTTCCCGGACCGTCCGAAGTTCAACGGCTATCAGCTGGGCTATCTGGACCCGGATGACGAATATCCGGTAGATTGTCTGGTGGGGGCATTCATGCTGCTGCGCCGGGAGACGATTGAACAGGTGGGCGGGCTGGATGAGACCTTTTTCATGTATGGAGAGGATCTGGATTGGTGTTACCGGATCAAGGAAGCGGGCTGGGGGATTTATTATTATCCGCAGACGTCCATCGTACATCTGAAGGGTGGTAGCGCGCGCCGCAGACCGTTCAAGATCGTGTATGAGTTTCACCGGGCCATGATTTTATTTCATAAGAAGCATTATAGCAGCCGTTACAACAGTATGATAAATGGAGCGGTCTATGTGGGCGTCGGCGTTAAGTTCACTCTATCGCTGCTGCGCAACGCATTGATTGCCCCGCGTAAGGTGCCTACACCCGCACAGAGTCTGAATGTTCCCGGCGAAGCCGGTATCCGCAATGAATCGAAGGCTGAGGTGAGATTATGATTCGCCGGAATCAGAGATTCCTAACCCAACTCTATATGGTTGCTGACTTCCTTATTATCCAGTTGTCCTTCCTGGCGGCCTGGTGGCTGAAGTTCAAGAGCGGATTGTTGGAGTCCTACCGGACGCTACCCGTAGAATCCTATGCCTACTGGAGCATTATTTACGGGGCCATCGCCATACTGATCGGGATTATGGTGTCGCTCTACTTACCCAAGCGCAAGAAGCGGTTCATTGATGAATTCATCAAGATTTTTCAGGTTCATGCCATGGGGATCTTTATCCTGCTGGGCCTGATGTTCTTCCTGAGGGAGATCGATATCTCCCGGCAATACCTGGCGATCTACATGGGCTTCAATATTCTATCCATTATGCTGTACCGTTATGTGCTGAAGAAGATGCTGAAGTCACTGCGTGAAAAAGGCTTCAACCGCCAGTTCGTTCTGATTCTTGGTGCAGGCACATTGGGTAAAAGATTCTATAACAACCTGGAGCAGTATCCGGAGCTGGGCTATGAGGCCATCGGGTTCCTGGATGACTTCCATCAGTGGGATGGCATTGAGGAGCAGCGGTATAAGCCGATTCTGGGTACAGTGGATCAGTTGGAGGCTATGCTGGAGATGCTTCCTGTCGATGAGGTGATTCTGGCGCTGCCGCTGGATGCCCACTCGAAATACCCGGCTATTATTGCAACTTGTGAAAAAGCCGGGATGCGGACGCTGATTATCCCTGACTTCTTCGATTACCTGCCGGCCCGTCCGTATTTCGATAACTTTGCCGGGATGCCGATGATTAATGTACGCGATATTCCGCTGGATATGGCCGGGAACAAAATGGCAAAGCGTGCGTTTGATATTGTGTTCGCCTTGTTCGCCATTCTCATGCTGTCTCCCGTGATGCTGATTGTAGCGCTCGGAGTGCGCCTGACTTCACCGGGACCGGTGATTTTCAAGCAGGAGCGGGTGGGGCTGAACCGCCGTAATTTCATGATGTACAAGTTCCGTTCCATGAAAATGCAGACGGACGGTGAGGTGGACACAGGCTGGAGCACGAAGGAAGATCCGCGCCGGACCCGCTTTGGTACGTTTATCCGCCGAACGAGTCTGGATGAGCTGCCGCAATTCTTCAACGTGCTGTTCGGGCAGATGAGTGTGGTTGGTCCCCGGCCGGAGCGCCCTTATTTTGTAGAGCAGTTCCGCGGCGAGATTCCGAAGTATATGGTTAAGCATCATGTGCGGCCGGGGATTACCGGCTGGGCTCAGAGTAACGGTCTGCGCGGGGATACCTCGATTGAGGACCGGATCAAGCATGATATTTTCTATATCGAGAATTGGTCTCTGCTGTTCGATATCCGGATTATTGCCAAGACTATTCGTAATGGGTTTAAGAACGCTTATTAATACACGGTCTTATCTATATTCTATTCTCCGCTAAAAAACGGTTGCTGCCCCTTGAGGATGACACAGCCGTTTTTGCTTTTTTCAGCCGACTCTCTACTACTTGCAAAGGAGACTGCCATCATGAAGAGAACAAAGCTTATTGCTTCTATTACTATGATCGGGGCTGTTACACTTTTGCTTGTATTGATGCTTGGAGGAAAAGGAAAACAACCAGCTACAGGCTTCGCGGCCCACAGGGTCATTGCCCATGCCATGGGCGGAATCAATGACAAGGCGTATACCAATACCAAGGACGCTTTTATTGCGAACTATGAGCAGGGGACCCGGATCTTTGAGGCGGACCTGCTGCTTACCAGTGATGAACAGCTCGTGGCCCGTCATGAATGGACTACAGGTATGAGTAAGAAACTGGGTCAACAGGAGGTTCTTCCTCCTGACAAGCAGGGAGAGGTGCTGACTCACGATGAAGTGATGAACAGCCCGGTGCTGGAGCTCTACTCTCCGCTGGATATTGAGAAAATCGTCAATCTGATGGAGATCTACCCGGATACCTATATTGTAACGGACACGAAGGAACTGGAGCCGCAGCAGGTAACGAAGCAATTTCAGCTCATTGTAGAAGCCGCACAGAAGAAGGACCCAGCACTGCTGGAGCGGATTGTTCCGCAGATTTACAGCCGGGATATGCTGGAGGTTGTGAAGCAGGTGTACGCTTTTCCAGAAATCATCTATACCTTATACCAGACAGAGGACAGCGACGAGGTGGTTATTGAATTCGTCAAGCAGACCGGCGTGGACATCACGATGCCGACAGCAAGGGCTACCAAGAGCTTCGTGCGTAACTTGAAAAAAGCGGGCGCCAGAGTCTACGTGCATACCGTGAACGAGGAGAAGGAAATTCTGGAGCTGTCCCGGCTGGGGGTTGACGGGTTCTATACTGATTTTGTCCCGGAAAACGACTTGAAGCGGATCAAGGGTCTCCGCTGATCGAGGAAAAGTCCAAGGCAAATATGCGAAAAAATGTTCGCATTTTGTTCTCTTTTAAATTGACACTCCCCTTCGTACTGACTTAGACTAGAGATACGGATTGTGCGTGCACAGGAGTGTGTATATTCACTTAGATGAACAATGAGGATGGACAAAGATGAACGAGATGCGGCAAATGATCAGGCCATGGCGGCATGTATTCAAGCTGGACCCGGACCGTGTGCTTGGTGACAAGGAGCTGGCCGCTGTCTGCCAGTCGGGAACCGATGCGATTATCGTAGGCGGCTCTACCGGCGTGACTTATGAGAATACAATGAGTCTGCTTGCGAGAATCCGGCAGTATGACCTGCCTTGCGCGCTGGAGATTTCGGATTTGGAGGCCGCTGTGCCCGGTTTTGACCTGTATATGATTCCCATGGTGCTCAACACTGACGATACTTCATGGATTCTCGGCCATCACCGCCGGGCGATTGAACGCTTCGGCAGTCTGATCCCATGGGAATTGCTGCTGACAGAGGGCTATATTGTGCTGAACAGCGATTCCTCGGTAGCGCGCCTGACCGGTGCGGACTGCTCGCTGGATGCGGCTGGTGCGGGAGCCTATGCGCAGATTGCAGACAAGCTGATGAACCTCCCGGTGGTCTACCTTGAATATAGCGGACGCTATGGAGATCTGGAGATTGTGCGCGAGGTCAGGGAAGTGGTTGAGCACAGCCAGCTTTTCTATGGAGGCGGAATTACAGGTGCAGAGGAAGCCATGCATGTAGCCGCACTATGTGATACAGTAGTGGTCGGCAATATTATTTATAGCAATGTGGAACAAGCGCTGTTGACGGTCCAGGCTGTGCGGGATACCCCGCAGATGGACTGGTAGACTTTATAGATCATGAGCGTATATAAGAAGCGCAAAGAACTTGACGAAAAGCAAAAAGAAGCGGAGGGGAAATTTGGAACTGTAGGAGCGGTAGCGTCCGCCTGAAAGCTTTCCGTAGGAAAGCTCGCATCGGAAGCATCAGCTGTCACCGGATTTCATCCGCGAACAGCGGTTTAAATCAAGAAATCGGGTGACAACAGCGGCCGGAAGTCCAAATGTTCACCGCAGCGACGACCAAGCTTCGAGTTCAAACCCTTAAGTGCGTCTTATATAACTTATATTCAGAAAGGAGCATGTAACACATGCAACTTGTTAACATACAGGACGCCGTAAGCCGTCTGAATCCCCCGCAGCGTCAGGCTGTAGAAGCAACTGAAGGACCCCTGCTCATCATGGCTGGCGCAGGCAGCGGCAAGACCCGCGTGCTGACCCACCGGATTGCCTGGCTGATTGCGAACCGCAAGGCACCGCCGTGGGCGATTCTGGCGATTACGTTTACCAATAAGGCCGCCCGGGAGATGCAGGATCGTGTCTCCAAGCTGGTAGGGCCGGAGGGCCGGGATATCTGGGTATCCACTTTTCACTCGATGTGTGTGCGGATTCTGCGGAAGGATATCGATCAGATCGGCTTCACCTCGAACTTCTCCATTCTGGATTCGACAGACCAGCTGTCCGTCATCCGCAATTGTATGAAGGATCTGGACATCGATACCAAGAAGTTCGAGCCGAAGGCTGTCCAGGCCGTCATCAGCACGAACAAGAATGAGCTGATTACACCGGTGCAGTATGAGCAGAAGGTTGGCGATTATTTTGAAGGTCTGGTGGCCAAGGTGTACACCAAATACCAGCACCGGCTGAGAAGCAATAACTCTCTGGACTTCGACGATCTCATTATGAAGACGATCGAGCTGTTCAAGGAGAAGCCGGATGTGCTGGATTTCTATCAGAAGAAGTTCAAGTATATTCATGTCGATGAGTATCAGGATACGAACCGTGCGCAGTACATGCTCTGCCGGATGCTGGCTGAAGGCCACCACCGGATCTGCGTGGTCGGGGACAGTGACCAGTCGATCTACCGCTGGCGCGGGGCGGATATCTCGAACATTCTGAACTTCGAAGAGGATTACCCTGAAGCCCAAACGATTCTGCTGGAGCAGAATTACCGCTCCACCTCGAACATTCTGAATGCCGCCAACGGCGTCATTGCCCTCAATACGGGCCGCAAGCCGAAGAAGCTGTGGACCGACTCTGATGAAGGCGCGAAGATCAAGGTGTTCCGTGGTGACACTGAGCATGACGAAGGATATTTCGTCACCGGGGAGATCAGCAAGAATGTGAAGCAAGGTCAGGCTTACCAGAACCATGCGATTTTGTACCGTACGAATGCCCAGTCCCGTGTAATAGAAGAAATTCTGATCAAATCGGATATTCCGTATCAGATCGTCGGCGGCATCAAGTTCTATGACCGCAAAGAAATTAAGGATCTGCTGGCGTATCTGCGCCTGCTGTCCAATCCCGATGATGATATCAGCCTGACGCGGATTATCAATGTTCCGAAGCGCGGGCTGGGGGATACAACCGTTGGGAAGCTTGCGGCAGCGGCTGCTGCCCAGGGCGTCTCGATTTTCCGGGCGCTGCAGACGGTGGATGATCTCGGGTTCGCCGGACGGACCCGAAATACGCTGGTGGAATTCTACGATATGATCGAAGCCCTGCACCGGATGGTGGAATTCCTCTCGGTGACAGAGCTGACGGAGAAGATTCTGGAGCTGTCTCAGTACCGCCTTGAATTGCAGAATGAGAATACGCTGGAGTCCCGTTCACGCCTGGAGAACATTGACGAGTTCCTGTCCGTTACGATGGAATTCGAGAAGAACAATGAAGACAAGTCGCTGGTCTCCTTCCTGACCGATCTGGCGCTGGTTGCGGATATCGACAGTGTCAACGATGAAGAAGAACGCAGTGATGCGGTGGTGCTGATGACGATGCACAGCGCGAAGGGTCTGGAGTTCCCGACCGTCTTCATCATCGGGATGGAGGAAGGGGTATTCCCGCACAGCCGTGCCTTCCAGGACAATGATGAACTGGAAGAAGAACGCCGGCTGGCGTATGTGGGCATTACCCGTGCGGAGAAGCAGCTGTTCCTCAGCTGTGCACGGATGCGCACGCTGTTCGGGCGGACGAACGCGAATGCGCCGTCCCGCTTCCTAGAGGAGATTCCGGAGGAGCTGAAGGAAGATACTGTCCGTGAATCGGACCGCTTCCGGCGCGGAGGCGCGGAGGCAGGCGGTGCCTATGGCGGCCGGGGCTTCGGCGGAAGCGGAGGCAGCCGGGGGAACTTCGGCAGCCGCACCGCTGCTGCCGGGAACGCGCCGGGAGGCGGCGGGTCTGCCAGCTTCGGCAGCGGCAGCTCGGCAAGCGCGGTGCCTGGCGCGGGCCGTGTGGTGGTGACGACCGGAGGCGCGCAGCGCACGACGGGCGGGGCCGGGGCGGCTGCCGAGGCCGGAGGCTTCAAGGCGGGCGACAAGGTCGCCCACGGCAAATGGGGCACCGGCACCATTGTGGCCGTGAAGGGCAGCGGCAACGATACGGAGCTGCAGATTGCCTTCCCGGCGCCGGTAGGCGTTAAGCGGCTGCTGGCCGGCTTTGCGCCGATCACCAAAGTTGAATAAATCAAGCTTGCGATTAACGGCAGTGCTTTTGGATCACGCTAACCGTAGGAAACCTATTTGACGGAGGGATATGCCGGATGGATATGATGTTCACGATGGAAGAGCTTGTAGCCGAGCTGAATCAATACAATTATCACTACTATACGCTGGATGCTCCACAGATCAGTGACAAGGAATACGATGTGCTCTACGACAAGCTGGTAGCGCTGGAAGCGGAGAGCGGAATTGTATTGCCGCATTCCCCGACTCAGCGGGTAGGCGGGGAGCTGCTGAAGGGCTTCACACCGCATCGCCATCTGGCGCCGCTGTGGAGTCTGGATAAGGCGCAGAACATTGAACAGCTTCGAACCTGGAACACCCGTGTGCTGAAGCTGGTGAATGATTATAATACCAAGAACCCGGAGAATCCGCTGCCGGAGCCGTGTTATGCCGTAGAGCTGAAGTTCGACGGCTTGACGCTGAACCTGACCTATCGTGATGGGGCGCTCGTACAAGCAGCTACCCGTGGCAACGGGGTGACAGGTGAGGGAATTCTGGCTCAGGTGAAGACGATCAAGTCCGTTCCGCTGAATATTCCGTTCAAGGAAGGCGTTATTGAAGTGCAGGGCGAGGGGATTATGAACCTGTCGGTACTGGCGGATTATAATACCCGCGCAGCAGAGCCGCTGAAGAATGCACGCAATGGTGCGGCGGGCGCACTGCGCAACCTGAATCCGAAGATGACTGCCGACCGCAGGCTGAATGCTTTCTTTTATAATGTGGGGTATGCAGAAGGCGTACAGTTCGCCGATCATCAGGAGATGATGGATTTCCTGCGCAGCAACCGGTTTAAGGTTAACCCTTACCTGAACTACTTCAGTAATTTCGATGATGTGACCGAGCAGCTGGCAGAGATTGAAGAGAGCCGGTCCGGTCTGGATTATCTGATTGACGGGGCGGTCATTAAGGTTACCGATTTCCGCATCCGTGAGGCGCTGGGCTATACCGACAAGTTCCCGCGCTGGGCCGTAGCCTATAAATTCGAGGCGGAAGAGACCACAACCATTCTGGAATCTGTAAGCTGGAATGTCGGACGTACAGGCAAGGTCACTCCGCTTGCCAGGGTAGAAGCTGTAGAATTAGCCGGTGTTACGGTGCAGAACTGCACACTTAACAACGTAGGCGATATTGAGCGCAAGAATCTGAAGTTTGCTCTGGGTACACGGGTATTCATTCGCCGCTCCAATGATGTCATCCCGGAGATTCTGGGCAAGGTGACAGAAGAGAGTGACGGCGGGGAGATTATCTTCCCCGAAGAGTGTCCGGCCTGCGGGTTCCCGCTGGAGATGCGCGGCGCTCATCTGTTCTGCAACAACAAGCTTGACTGCAAGCCGCAGATTGTCAGCCGGATTACCCATTTTGCGTCCAGAGATGCCATGGATATCGAGACGTTCAGTGAGAAGACAGCGGCTCAGCTGCATGAGGAGCTTAGTGTACGGGAGCCTGCGGATCTGTATGAGCTAACCTTCGACCAGCTGGTGAAGCTGGAGCGGTTCGGAGAGAAGAAGGCGGCGAATCTGCTGAAGGCACTTGAAGACAGCAAAGGCAGAGATCTGGCATCCTTCCTCTATGCACTCGGTATTCCTAATACCGGCAAAGCCACGACAAGAATGCTGGCCGACCATTACCGCAGCCTGGAAGCCGTCATGTCTGCTACAGCGGAGGAACTGGCCGGACTGCCGGATATCGGAGGGATTGTGGCGGAGAGCATCGTGAATTATTTTGCCGACCCGTTCGTAGTGGTTAGCATCGACCGTATGCGGGCGCTGGGGGTAGAGGCCAAGGCTCCTGAAGCTCCGCATGTAGTCAATACGAATACCTATTTCAGCGGCAAAACAGTCGTCCTCACCGGTTCCCTGCAAAAAATGACCCGCGAGGAAGCCGCCGAACGCCTGGAGGCTCTGGGAGCCAAGGTATCCGGCAGCGTCTCCAAAAAGACTGATCTGGTCATCGCCGGGGAGAAGGCGGGCAGCAAGCTGGCCAAGGCTCAGCAGCTCGGCATTCAAGTCATTGAGGATGAAGACGAGCTGATCCGCTTGCTGGAGATGTAAGAGAATATATAAGTCCTGTGTTTCCTTTGCTTATGGGCGGAGGGGCGCAGGGCTTTTTTTGATGTATAGGAAATCGAAAAACCGACCAGATTGCGCCAAGTGAGCGCGAACGGGCCGGATGTAATCGAAAAACCGACCAGATTGCGCCAAGTGAGCGCGAACGGGCCGGATGTAATCGAAAAACCTACCACATTGCGCCAAGTGAGCGCGAACGGGCCGGATGTAATTGAAAAACCGACCACATTGCGCTAAGCGAGGGTGAACGGGCCGTACGTAATCGAAAAACCGATCACATTGCGGCAAGCGAGGATGAAGGGGCCGGATGTACAGGGGAAGGCACCAGCATTTGTTACCCGGTAAGCTGATTTTGTTGTGCAGACGGCTACCCTTCCGCGTTCATGTGAACATTTGATAATTTAATACAACTCCAGACTTATTTTGACAGTTAGTTAATCTTTCCAAGGTAAGCTTGGGATTAGAACCGTCACAATGAGGAAGGGGTATATGATGAACAAGTTAATGAGGGGCATGATTTTTGGAGGATTGGCGGCAGCCGTAGTCTCAGGAGCAACCCTTGCAGGGGCGGCCAAGAGCCCGGCTAATTCCGGAGGCGCTGCCAAGGCCCAGTCTAAGAATCTTATCGTTCTGATCGGCGACGGCATGGGCCCGGCCCAAGTGTCTGCGGCAAGATATTTTCAGCAATATACCAAGGGAGTCAAGCACCTGAACCTCGATCCATACTACGTGGGACAAGCTACTACATATGCAGACCGGGGAGAGGACAGCGGTAAAATCGTATCCGGGATCGTCACAGACTCTGCCTCTGCCGGTACTGCATTTGCTACAGGCCATAAAACCTATAACGCGGGCATCAGCGTCTCTAATGAGGATGTCTCAAGACCCTTTGCTTCTATAATCGAAGCTGCGGAGAGCGCAGGCAAGGCCACCGGCCTTGTGACCACTGCCCGTATCACCCATGCCACACCTGCCGTGTACGCTTCCCATGTCCGTAACCGTGACAATGAATCGGCGATTGCCTCACAGTACCTGGAGAGCGGCGTGGATGTGCTGATGGGCGGCGGGAAGCAGTTCTTCCTGACCAAGGATGAGAAGGGCAAACGTACGGATAAGAACCTGCTGCCTGACTTCAAAGCCAAAGGCTATACGGTCGTTGAGAATACCACAGCCTTAAATACACTCACTTCCAAGAATACCAAGGTGTTAGGCTTGTTCGGCAACTCCCATGTGGCTTATACGCCAGACCGCACTCCGGAAATTCCGAGCCTGGCAGCGATGACCTCCAAGGCACTGAATATTCTGTCCACCGATAAAGACGGCTTTGTGATGATGATTGAAGGCGGGCGTATCGACCATGCCGGTCATGCCAACGATCTGCCGACCCTCGTGCAGGAAGCGCTCGACTTCGACGCCGCCTTCAAGACAGCGGTTGAATTTGCGAAGAAAAACAGCAATACCTCCGTGGTGGTTACTGCTGACCATGAGACAGGCGGTCTCTCACTCTCGCGTGACAATATCTATGAGATCAACATCGATCTGTGGAACAAGCAGAAGCACTCCTCCGAGAGTCTGGCAGCAGATCTTGAAGCCGCGCAGACACCTGAAGAAATCCGCAAGATCGTAACGGCTAACACTTGGATCACGGATCTGACGGAGGAGGAAGTTACCCAGATTATGAATGGTGACGGTTCTTCGTACAAACGGGAGGGCGCATATAATGCAGTGATCTCCAAGCGTCTGCTGGTCGGCTGGTCGGGTCACGGCCACTCTGCGGTGGATGTCGGGGTGTGGGCGTATGGCCCGATTGCTGACAAGGTGAAGGGACAGATTGACAATACGCAGATTGCAACTATGGGAGCGGGAATACTGGGACTGGATCTGAACAAGCGTTCCGCAGAGCTGCAGTCGAAATATGTTTATCCGAAGTTCAAAATCAGCCGCGACAATGAAGTGCTCTACCCGGCACAGGCTCTGGTGAAGGCGCTTGGAGGAACCTATACAGGGAGTACTTCTGCTGCCAAGCTTACTATTGGAAAGAATACGATTGAAGTCGACCTGACCGGTAAAACAGCGAAGCTGAACAGTAAAGAGGCCGCATACACGGTGGATGTGGATAATAACGTACTCTACCTTCCGCTTAGTGCATTCAACCAGTTGAAGGGCACGACCTTAACCTGGGATGCGTTGTCCGAACGTATTGTACTCAGATAGGAGTGGCTCTTATTGCTCCAGATTCAGAATTTGACCAAACAATTCAAAGTGGACGGCAGAGCTGTGCCGATCCTCGATATCCCCCGGTGGAATGTTGAAAAAGGAGAGCGTGTAGCCATTACCGGACCCAGCGGGTCCGGTAAAAGCACGCTTTTGCACCTGATCAGCGGCATCATGCGTGCAGACAGCGGCAGAATTACCGTAGACGGACAGCCGCTTCACGAACTGACCGAGGCGAAGCGCGATGCCTTCCGTGCTTCTGCTATCGGCTATGTGCTGCAGGACTTCCATCTGATTCCCTCGCTGACCGCACGGCAGAATGTCGAGATTGCCATGACGGCCCGGCTTACGCAAAAGGAGCGACGGCGCATAGTGGACGGCTGGTTGGAGCAGGTGGGCCTGGGGGGCCGCGGAAGGCATCTGCCTTCCCAGCTCTCACGCGGGCAGCAGCAGCGCGTTGCCATTGTAAGAGCCATGGTCAATCACCCGCCGCTTCTGCTGGCAGATGAACCGACAGGCAGCTTGGACTGGGAGACTGCCGATGAGATATCCTCGCTGCTCCTGGAGCTTAGCGCGGCGCATGGACACACTTTAATCGTGGTAACCCATGACCTCAATATGGCTGAACGGTTTCCACGCCGCTTGAACATTCAGGATATCAATGAAGTGCGGCGGGAGGCATTATCCCGGCAGCGCTCTTCGCTCAGTGGGGTGGACAAGGAGGGGATTTCGCTATGAGCCTGTTCCGGCTCACCCTCCGCAATGTGCTGCACCGGCGGTTCCTGTCTCTGCTTACCGTGTGTGCTGTGGCGATTACAGTTGCCTTTATTGTGTTACTTGTCCTGTCCCGGCAGAGTGTAGAGCAGGGAGCCAAGAAAGGCTATGGCCCCTTTGATCTTGTCATAGGAGCAACGGGCAGTGAGACACAGCTTGTGCTGAATACCTTTTATCATATCGGCGCGCCAACCGGGAATATCCCGCTTGCTGTATTGGATGAGGCACGGCGGGACCCGTCTGTGGAAGCTGCCTTTGCGATGACTACGGGCGACAACTACAAGGGCTATCCAATTGTCGGGATAGATTCCGGGTATTTCTTCACCCGTTACGGTGGCAGCCGGCTACAGGAAGGCAAGATGTATGCCGATACTGGTGATACGATTGTAGGCTCATACGTGGCCCGGTCGCTGGGACTGAAGGTAGGCGATACCTTTGCGGGGGCGCATGGACTTGTACAGGGAGAAGACCACGAATCCGCAGCGGCTGAGCATGAAGGGGATCATGAGGACGAAGAAGCAGGAGGACATGCGGCAGCCGAAGATGAGGGGACGGGAGAGCAAGCCGGGCATGCCCATGATGATTTTCGCTACAGGGTAGCGGGTATTCTTCCAGAGCTCCATACTCCGGATGACCGAGCGGTCTTTACGACAGTTGACTATGCCTGGGCTGTACACGGGCTGGCGCCTGAGGAGCGGGAGATCACGGCGGTGCTGGTTAAGCCGGCCAGTCTGCTGGGGGCCCATGATTTGAAGCAGGGATTCGATGGCAGCAA
The DNA here is from genome assembly GCF_038002805.1 of Paenibacillus sp. FSL H3-0333. Lineage (NCBI taxonomy): Bacteria > Bacillati > Bacillota > Bacilli > Caryophanales > Paenibacillaceae > Paenibacillus > Paenibacillus sp. FSL H3-0333. The sequence continues at coordinate 1,307,582 of NZ_JBBODG010000001.1, forward strand.
TGGTGTCCAGGCGGCGTATACCAGCAAGGCCGTGTCCGATGTGTTGAATGCAGTGGATCAGGGCTCCCGGCTGCTTGGGATGCTGACGGCCATTTGTGTGCTTCTCGCAGGTATTGCGATTCTACTATCTCTCGTTGCAGCAGCCTCGGAGCGGACCAAGGATGTGGGGATACTACGTCTTCTCGGAAAATCACGGGCCTACGTATGGCTGACCTTGACCACAGAAGGCCTGCTGGTAACAGCAACCGGACTCATTGCGGGTCTTGTAATCGGTCATCTCGGTGCCTATCTGCTCAAGGACATGTTGTTCTCGCAGGCGGGCATTCAAATCGAGCCCTACCATTGGACACCGGAGCATTGGCTTATTGTGCTTGGAGCGCTGGCGATAGGTCTGCTGTCGTCGCTTGGGCCAGCCTTCCGGATGTACCGGATGCATCCGCTCGCCTTGTTCAAATCATAGGAGGTACGTTCAATTGATACGACTACAAGGAAGAATGCTTCTGCTGTCGGGAGCTGTGACAGGTATGCTGCTGCTTCAGGCATGTGGCCAGAATGCTGCTGCTAACGGAAACGGGGAGTCCTTTGCGGCGGTGGCAGAAGCTTCGCAGAGCACTGAGGAAGTCACGGCGGAGGGTGAGTCGTCCGCATCCCCTTCCCCGCAGGACACTGCTCCAGCAGCCAAAGACGGAGTTGCTGCATCCGCTGCTCCATCCAAAGGTACGGATACCGGGACCAAGGTGACGGTTACGTTCAAGCCGTCTCCATCGCCTACTGCTGCACCTGTTGGAACGGCTACCTGGAAGCCCTCCGGGAAGAATGTAACCATTACGCCGAATCCGGCCGCCTCTTCTTCTGTACAAAGCCCCCGCCCAGCGGCAGCGTCCAAGGGTACCGGGGGGAGCAGCGATGAAGCAGAACCCGTCATGGCTGGATCTGCTCCGGCATTGAGCGTATCCCCATCACCGTCACCGTCTGCGGCAGCGGCTACCGTGAGTGCTGCCTCCACAGGGAATAAGGCCATAGACTGGAACGGTTTTTTTGACGGAGACGATCAGACCCGGCCCTCAGAGCACTTCTGGGATCTTAGCGGACAGCAGGTGACCATTAAGGGCTTCATGGGTGAGGTCCTTTCTTTTGAGAAAAACTGGTTTCTGCTTATTCCCGAACCGGGTGCAGAGTGTCCGTTCGATAATGGGGATGAGACCTACTGGAACAAGATTATGATCGTGTTTGTTCCTGAAGGCAGTAAGCTCCGCTACACCTCAGGTCCGCTGGAAATTTCGGGGCGCCTGGATGTGGGAATCAAGATTGACGAGTCCGGCTACAAAACCATGTTCCGCCTGTACGACGCTTCCTTCAAAAGCCTGTGATCCATGAAGCAAGAACAAAAACCTCCAAATCCCTAATTGGGAAAGGAGGTTTTTATTCTGAAATAGAGGACAGAAGCAACATTATACCCGCTTCGCACCCGGCAGCCAGGCATCTTTATCGTATCCACGCTGTTCCCAGTACCCGGTATAATCTTCATTGATTAACTCAATCCGGTTCAGCCATTTGACGGACTTATAGGCATACATTTGCGGAGTAACGAGACGAACCGGCCCGCCGAGCTGATTGGGGATAGGTTTGCCATCGTGCATCACGGCCACCATGATATCGTCCATCCTCGCCTGATCCAGAGTGAGTGAGTCCGTATAGACACCGTCTCCCGAGTAGAGCTTGACCATGACGGCCCCAGGCTGCACACCGGCCATATCGAGCAGCTTCGAGAGGGGGAGGCCCTCCCATGTATTTTTGTACACAGACCAGCCGGTCACGCAGTGAAAATCACTGACCTGTACCTCGCGCTGCAGCTTGACGAACTCTTCCCAGTTCCAGCTCAGCTTCTTATCCACCAGCCCATCAATGGTAAAAGACCAGTTGGAATTATCGAACGCGGGAATGGCCGTGACCGTATATACGCGAAAGCTGCCCTCGGCTCCCCCGCCGATAGGAGGTGCAGATTCCGCCAGCGGAATAGGATCTGGAATCAATGCATTGGCATTGGTTGCCGCATAGTCGGCTGTGCCGGGAAACTGCAGGGATTTACCGATCCAGCGGACAAAAGTTGGGCCGAGCGTGACAGCAAGCCCTGCGCCTACCGCAACCTTAATGAACCCACGGCGTGAATACATAGGCTGGGCTTCAGAAGGAGCCACAGGCAGCGCCCGTCCTGCGGGAGAAGAGGCCTCTTCAACAGGGACAGCTTCTGCCACAATCGTGCGCTTCTTGGGCTCCTTCAGCCACTTCACCCGTGTAATGGAGTGATAGATGATGACTGGCAGGCCGACCCAGGTCAGCAGATCATGAATGAATAACGCAGTATTCGCTGCTCTCGGCCCGGCAAGCCTGAACTGCCAGAGCACAACCCCTGAGATCAGCCAGCCGATCAAAAGCGTCAGCACGAAGAGGACGTTGGCTTTTTGCGCAGGTTTACCCTTGAGCCGCTTCCAGTGCTTCGCCGCCAGGAGCAGATAATAGACCACAGGGATCAACAGCGCCAGACCGAACACGATATGGCCCCATTTCAGCCACACTCTGCCCTCACCCAGCAGCTCTCTCCAGAAGCCGCCTACCAGCATCAGACCGCTAAGGGCAAGAATTAAGACCAGCCAGGCATTCCACAAGTGAATCGAGACGAGCTTCTTTCCGTATCCTTTACGGATGCCGGTCAATATTTTTTTCACCTGCAGTCCCTCCCGTTGATGAATAAGTGTCCAACATCATATTAATTTAAGTTTTAACTAATTGTACCGCAAAAAAACACTGCTGAATAATATTACCCCGATCAAGCCCGACCGTATGGTTGCCTTCCCTGAACTTTTTCTTATAGACTAATGGAAAGAGCTAAGGAAAGGATTAAATGCCCGTGAACCAAGAAACGATACTGCTGGTGGATGATGAAGTGGAGATTGTGGAACTGCTGGATATCTATTTTCGCAATGAGGGGTACCGGCTGCTTAAGGCATTTGACGGAAGGGAGGCGCTTGAATGCCTTGGCAAGGAAGAGGTGGATCTCATTATACTCGATGTGATGATGCCACACATGGATGGGATTGCCGCCTGCATGAAGATTCGTGAAGAACGCAACATGCCGATTATTATGCTCTCCGCCAAGAATGCCGATATGGACAAAATCCTTGGACTCAGCATCGGTGCAGACGATTATGTGGGCAAGCCGTTTAATCCGCTGGAACTGGTGGCGCGGGCCAAATCGCAGCTGCGCCGTTACCATAAATTGAATCGGGACACTTCTGCCAGAACGAATGAGCACGAACTGATCTTTGAAGATTTGCTGATAGATACACTTCGGCATGAGGTAAGTGTGGACAATCGCAAGGTGAAGCTGACACCCCGCGAGTTTTCTATCCTGGAACTTCTGGCGCGGCATCAGGGACAGGTGCTCAGTATGGAGCAGATTTATCTGAAAGTGTGGAATGAGCCTTTTCTGGATGGTGGCAACACCGTGATGGTGCATGTCCGCAATATCCGCGACAAAATCGAGCTGGACGCAAAGCAGCCCCGTTATGTGCAGACCGTATGGGGCATTGGCTACAAACTGGATCATCCATCCTGAAAGCTGAGGGGAACTGTAGTGAACACCAAATATATAAGCACCATCCGCTGGAAGTTTATCTGGGCCTTTGTGCTGAGTATTTTGTCGGGGGCAGCTCTGCTTTTGGCGGGCTATCGGCTGGTTAACTCTTTAATTTATCTGCAGCCGGCGCAGCCCTCCGCACTGTATTCGCGTACTCTGAAATGGATGATCAACCATATCGGTTCAGCGCCGCTGATGACCGCTGTCGGGATTGCCAGCTTCCTGATCTTCTTTTTCATCTATACGCGTAAAATCGTCTCGTACCTCGAAGAGATCACCAGCGGTATCCAGCAGATCACGAAGCTTGATGAATCGCACCGGATTGAGGTCCGAACGTCGGACGAGCTGGGGGTACTTGCGGAGAACATCAACATTATGTCTGAGCGGCTACAGCATTCGCTGCTGGAAGAACGCAAGGCTGTCGAGTCCAAAAACGAGCTAATTACCGGTGTATCGCATGATCTCCGCACTCCGTTGACCTCGGTGCTTGGCTTCTTGGAGTATATTGAGCAGGACCGCTGCCGGGAAGAGGCGGAGATACGTTACTATGTAGGGATTGCCTATCAGAAGTCATTGGTGCTGCGCAAGCTGATTGACGACTTGTTTGAATACACGCGGGTTAACAGCAGCAGACTGCCGTTAGTGCTGGAACGGCTCGATCTCAAGGCATTTATGCGCCAGCTTGCGGAGGAATCGGTTCCGGCACTGACCCGTGCAGGCATGACTTATGAACTGCAGGATGATACCGAATCGCTGTGGATTGAAGCGGCACCTTACGAATTGGTGCGTGCTTATGAGAATCTGATTGCCAATGCGATCCGGTACGGGAAGGATGGAAGAAGGCTTGAGATTGGACTCAGCTGTGAAGGTAACGATGCAGTTGTGCGGATCAGCAATTTCGGCGAGATGATTGCGGAGGGGGATCTTCCACATATTTTTGAGCGGTTCTACCGGGCGGAGCGCTCCAGATCGCAGGTTACCGGGGGCTCGGGATTGGGTCTGGCGATTGCCAAGGGAATTGTGGAAAGGCACCATGGGGAGATTACGGCTCACAGCACCAGATCCCGGACTGACTTTGTTACCCGGTTTCCGGTATCCTCCTGACAATCTTCAGTATTTCTTAAGAAATGGCAATGGTGTTTCTTAAGATTTAGCCGATATCCTTGGGCTATGGGATGAGACCCGGGGAGGCAGGAGAAGTTGGCTGATGTCAAAAATACACACGATCCGCACACTTTACCTCTACATATTCTGCGGTAGCGTTCTGCTTAGTGCAGGGCTGTTGCTGCTTATGCGGGGGATTTTTACTATGTTCTACTCCTGGTATACGCCGGAATCGGCTGCGCTGTTTGTCCGTTTCATGCATTGGATCATCAATCATATCGGCGCAAGACCGGCGGCTGTCATGATGTTCACCGTTGTATGTGCAGGGCTGTTCCTGCTCCGTTCACAAAAAGCAGCCAACGATACTACCGCGCTGCTGCGCGCCGCGGAACAACTGGCGGTTCACGGCGCCTGTGAGCTTGCGGACCTTGAGGTGCAATCGGGTGGGGAATTCAGACGGTTGGCTGCCAGTCTGCGCCGGATTCATCAGGCCGGATTGCGGCCAGCAGCGGCCCCTGCACCGCAAATACTAATGCCGGAGCCGGATGCACAAGAATTCATGGCGCTTATTTTGCGGACACGGGCGTTGATCCGCATGCTGGAACTGACAGTGGCGGAGTCAGAGGAAGAGGTCTGTAATATCCCTGCTGCAGTTCTGCAGCAGCTGGCGATGGCTAAGCAGGAGGCATTGGGAATGGAAAAGCTTCTGGAGCATTGGACTCGGCAGGTATGAGAACAGGACGGAGATCGCTGCTGCGTATTTGCTATGCCGTTTTTGATCTGACAGTCATCCTTGCTATTCTCATGCTAGCAGGAATTATTTATATGAGTCATTATGGAAAGCTGATGCTGGATCGTTATCCGGAGAAAATGATTTTACCGGAATCAAGTGTCATTATGGCCTCTGACGGAACAATGTTGCGGAGAATACCGCTACCTGAGACAGGCTACCGAATCAAAGCAGGACTTGGAGAGATGCCGCAGCTGCTCATCGATACTTTCATTGCTGTTGAGGACCGCCGCTTTTACAGTCATAAGGGTCTGGACTACCAGGGAATAGCCCGCGCATTAGTCAACAATACCTTACGTATGGGGGTATCGGAGGGTGGAAGCAGCATCACTCAGCAGCTGGCAAGGGGGTTGTATCTGAACCGGGGGCAGAATCTGCTGCGTAAGCTGAACGAGGCCTCAATAGCGTTGGCGCTGGAGAAGCAGTTATCGAAGGATGAGATTTTGCAGCTGTATCTTAATCAAATTTATATGGGGCAAGGGCAATATGGGGTGAAATCTGCAGCGGAGCGTTATTTTGGTATAACTGATCTGGAGCAGTTGGAGATTGGACAGATCGCGACACTGGCGGCTATTCCCAAAGGGCCTTCCATCTATAACCCGGCAGACAACATTGAATTGTCAACAGGCAGACGGGATCTGGTCCTGCGGATTATGCAGCAGCACAAGCTGATAACAACCGAGCAGATGACGGCAGCAATGAAGAGCACCTACGTACCTCCGATTAAGGATAAGACTGAGATTGTCGGGGCGTCCTATATGGATGCGGCAATTCAGGAAGCGATGCGGCAGACAGGATTATCGCAAAAGGAGCTAAGCACAGGCGGTTATACACTGGTGACGGGCATGAATATTGAGGCGCAGCGGGCTATGGAGCGGGCCTTCTCACAGGAAGAGGCATTTCCGCCGGATGGCAAAAACCAGAGAGCAGAAGCAGCCATGGTCATCATGGACCAGCGGACCGGTGAAGTGGCCGCACTGTTGGGAGGGCGAAGCCCGCGTACAGGCGGTCTGAACAGAGCCGTAACTCCTTCCCGGCAGCCAGGCTCCGCGCTCAAGCCCATTATAGATTATGGACCGGCGCTGGAGAGCGGGAAATATACGCCGGACAGTCTCCTGCCTGATATTAAAACAACCTATGGCAGCTACAGTCCGGCTAATCTGAACGGTGTATATCGTGGGCAGGTGAGCATGAGGGTTGCCCTGCAGCAGTCCATTAATGCCCCAGCGGTATGGCTGCTGAAGCAGGTGGGGGTCAGCTATGCCCGTGGGTTTGCAGCCAGGCTGGGAATGGAACTCGCTGCAGAAGACAACCATCTGGCTATTGCCCTTGGAGGTCTGCATAGCGGGGTTTCTCCGCTCACGATGGCTCAAGCCTACACCGTCTTTGCAAATGGAGGCATTCTTAACAAGGCGTATCTGGTGCGTAGTATCAGGAATTCGCAGAATCAGGTGGTGTATTCACATGTCGCTGCGCCGCAGCAGGCCATTTCGGTACGTACCGCAGCGGATATGACAGCGATGCTCCGTCAGGCGGTGAATGAAGGGACGGGCAGACGGGCGCAAATGAACGTTACGGTGGCCGGTAAGACAGGAACCACGCAGCTGGACCTGCCGGGAGTCCCCGGCAAGGCCAACCGGGACTTATGGTTTGTAGGCTATACCCCTAGATGGACAGCGGCAGTATGGATGGGTTTCGACCGCTCTGATCCCGACAACTACATGACTGCCGGCAGCGGGCTTGCAGCTGCTATGTTCTCCAAGGTTCTCTCCATGCTATGAATAGATTTGCTTATTCCGCCGCCCATTCCTCCAGCTTCTTGTCACCGGGCAGCAGCAGAGCCAATAGGCCGAGCAGCGGCAGGAATCCGCAGGCCACGAACACCGTGGCGATTCCGATCGTATCGATCAGATGCCCAATTACGACAGAGCCAATTCCGCCAAGCCCGAACGCAAGGCCGGTAATCAGACCCGAGACCGTACCAATATTGCCCGGATACAGCATCTGCGCGTAGATCACAGTGACGGAGAAGCTGGATAGTAGAATGAACCCGGAGATGATCAGCAGCACGGCCGCCCAGAACTGATTCACAAAAGGCAGGGCCAGCGCAAACGGCACCGTCCCGATCATCGACACCAGGATGAGATTGCGTCGGCCGAAGCGGTCTGCCAGCGGTCCGCCGAAGAAGGTGCCCACAGCGCCGGCAGCGAGATAGATGAAGATATAGATCTGTGCCTTATCCAGCGTCATCCCGTATTTGTCCATCAAATAGAAGGCGTAATACCCGCCGATGGAGGCGCCGTACCAGGATCGCACGAATACGATGAAGACCAGAATAACCGTTGTAATCAGAATACGTTTGCTGCGGGCAGGGTCGATAGAGCGTGACGCTGACTTTTTGCGGAAGGTGTATCCGGCATCCAGCATCTCTCGGTACCAGCGGGCCACATAGGCCTGGATGGCGACTCCGGCAGCGGCGATAACGGTGAAGCCGAGAGCACCCATCTGACCGAAGGGAATGAATACCCACTTCATTAATAGAGGACCCAAGGCCTGGCCGGCGTTGCCGCCCACCTGAAATATGGATTGCGACAGCCCCTTGCGCTGACCGGCAGCCATATGAGCCACACGCATCCCTTCCGGATGGAACGCAGCTGATCCGAAGCCCACAAGCATTACGGACACAATCACTAATACATAATTGCCGGCAAAAGCGAGCAGGAAGACCCCGGCAAAGGTACAGCACATCCCCAGCGGGAGCAGGATCGGACGCGGCTTCCGGTCAGCGGCGAAGCCGATAATAGGCTGAATCACCGAAGAGGTGATATTCAGCGCGAACGCAATCCAGCCGATCTGGGCATAAGAGAGCACCAGGTTATCCTTTAGTACAGGGAACATCGCCGGAATTAATGCCTGAATGGAATCGTTGAATAAATGAACAAAGCTGACAGCAAGCAAAATACGGTAGATGGTAGCCTGCTGCAAATTGCGTGATTCACCCAAAGAGCCGGGTGGAGCTTGAGGCAGGGTCTTGTTGGACATTTGGACTCCTTTCAGGAACAGTTAATAAGTAAGTTATCTATGGATACGAAGATAAATCCTATTGTAGCGACAAATGAAGCATTATGGGAATCAATTTGTGCAGGGCAGCGGTCAACTATTCATTATTAACTCAAAAAAAGCAATGCTTAATCCTATTGTAAAAAAAGACTTGCAAACGTTTGGAACGCGTGATATATTATCTCTTGTGCTTATGAGACATCGACGCTGAATTGAGCGGCGAAAGAAAAATAAGTTGACAACAAACGTAATAAAATGATATGATCTAATTCTTGTGCAAGAGACATAACGTTGAAATGCACGGAGCAAGTTCTTTGAAAACTGAACAAATGGAACGCTTTAATTTTTACAAGATTCATTTAATGAATCGTCAGTTTCAAAATGAGCAATCGCTCTTTCTAAATACCAATTTGGAGAGTTTGATCCTGGCTCAGGACGAACGCTGGCGGCATGCCTAATACATGCAAGTCGAGCGGAGTCTGAAAGGAAGCTTGCTTCCATTCAGACTTAGCGGCGGACGGGTGAGTAACACGTAGGCAACCTGCCCTCAAGCCTGGGATAACTACCGGAAACGGTAGCTAATACCGGATAATTTCTTTTTTCTCCTGAAGAGAGAATGAAAGGCGGAGCAATCTGCTGCTTGGGGATGGGCCTGCGGCGCATTAGCTAGTTGGTGGGGTAACGGCCCACCAAGGCGACGATGCGTAGCCGACCTGAGAGGGTGAACGGCCACACTGGGACTGAGACACGGCCCAGACTCCTACGGGAGGCAGCAGTAGGGAATCTTCCGCAATGGGCGCAAGCCTGACGGAGCAATGCCGCGTGAGTGATGAAGGTTTTCGGATCGTAAAGCTCTGTTGCCAGGGAAGAACGTCCGGTAGAGTAACTGCTGCCGGAGTGACGGTACCTGAGAAGAAAGCCCCGGCTAACTACGTGCCAGCAGCCGCGGTAATACGTAGGGGGCAAGCGTTGTCCGGAATTATTGGGCGTAAAGCGCGCGCAGGCGGTTATTTAAGTCTGGTGTTTAAACCTTGGGCTCAACCTGAGGTCGCACTGGAAACTGGGTGACTTGAGTACAGAAGAGGAAAGTGGAATTCCACGTGTAGCGGTGAAATGCGTAGATATGTGGAGGAACACCAGTGGCGAAGGCGACTTTCTGGGCTGTAACTGACGCTGAGGCGCGAAAGCGTGGGGAGCAAACAGGATTAGATACCCTGGTAGTCCACGCCGTAAACGATGAGTGCTAGGTGTTAGGGGTTTCGATACCCTTGGTGCCGAAGTTAACACAGTAAGCACTCCGCCTGGGGAGTACGGTCGCAAGACTGAAACTCAAAGGAATTGACGGGGACCCGCACAAGCAGTGGAGTATGTGGTTTAATTCGAAGCAACGCGAAGAACCTTACCAGGTCTTGACATCCAACTAACGAAGCAGAGATGCATCAGGTGCCCTTCGGGGAAAGTTGAGACAGGTGGTGCATGGTTGTCGTCAGCTCGTGTCGTGAGATGTTGGGTTAAGTCCCGCAACGAGCGCAACCCTTGACTTTAGTTGCCAGCAGGTTGAGCTGGGCACTCTAGAGTGACTGCCGGTGACAAACCGGAGGAAGGTGGGGATGACGTCAAATCATCATGCCCCTTATGACCTGGGCTACACACGTACTACAATGGCCGGTACAACGGGAAGCGAAGCCGCGAGGTGGAGCCAATCCCAGCAAAGCCGGTCTCAGTTCGGATTGCAGGCTGCAACTCGCCTGCATGAAGTCGGAATTGCTAGTAATCGCGGATCAGCATGCCGCGGTGAATACGTTCCCGGGTCTTGTACACACCGCCCGTCACACCACGAGAGTTTACAACACCCGAAGTCGGTGGGGTAACCCGCAAGGGAGCCAGCCGCCGAAGGTGGGGTAGATGATTGGGGTGAAGTCGTAACAAGGTAGCCGTATCGGAAGGTGCGGCTGGATCACCTCCTTTCTATGGAGAATCGTCTTCTGCAACGAAGACATTCAAATAAAAGTCTTCAGGAAGCTTACTTCCTGAAGCAGGCTTTACTTCCTGAAGCAGGCTTTACTTCGTAAAGCCTTGAGCGTTTCCATTTGTTCGGTTTTGATGGAATTTGCGGGGCCATAGCTCAGCTGGGAGAGCGCCTGCCTTGCAAGCAGGAGGTCAGCGGTTCGATCCCGCTTGGCTCCACCAACAAACTTCATCTATTTGTTATGTCTGAAATACTAGATACAACTTGATCCTTGAAAACTGGATACCGAAACGAATTTGCGTTTTAGAACATTCCTTTAAGCTGAACTTGTGTAAACAAGTTTTGAATTAATGGCGATGCTAAGCGGTTTTCCTTAGGGAAAACGCATTGGTTAAGCTACTAAGAGCACACGGAGGATGCCTAGGCGCCAGGAGCCGACGAAGGACGTGGCGAACAACGAAACTGCCTCGGGGAGCTGTAAGCAAGCTTTGATCCGGGGGTGTCCGAATGGGGAAACCCAGCTGTGGTAATTCGCAGTTACTCGTATCTGAATACATAGGATACGCAGAGGCAGACCAGGGGAACTGAAACATCTAAGTACCCTGAGGAAGAGAAAACAATAGTGATTCCGTCAGTAGCGGCGAGCGAACGCGGAACAGCCTAAACCAAGGGGCTTGCCTCTTGGGGTTGTGGGACGTCTCACATGGAGTTACAAAGGAATATGGTAGGTGAAGAGGTCTGGAAAGGCCCGCGATAGAGGTAAAAGCCCTGTAGCCTAAACTGTGTTCTCTCCGAGACGGATCCCGAGTAGTGCGGGGCACGTGAAACCCCGTATGAATCCAGCAGGACCATCTGCTAAGGCTAAATACTACCTGGCGACCGATAGTGAAACAGTACCGTGAGGGAAAGGTGAAAAGCACCCCGGAAGGGGAGTGAAATAGAACCTGAAACCGTGTGCTTACAAAAAGTCAGAGCCCTTTCTATGGGTGATGGCGTGCCTTTTGTAGAATGAACCGGCGAGTTACGTTTAACATGCAAGGTTAAGGTGAGAAGCCGGAGCCGCAGCGAAAGCGAGTCTGAATAGGGCGACTAAGTATGTGGACGTAGACCCGAAACCGTGTGATCTACCCCTGTCCAGGGTGAAGGTGCGGTAACACGCACTGGAGGCCCGAACCCACGCATGTTGAAAAATGCGGGGATGAGGTGGGGGTAGCGGAGAAATTCCAATCGAACTCGGAGATAGCTGGTTCTCCCCGAAATAGCTTTAGGGCTAGCCTCGGTGAATGGAGTGGTGGAGGTAGAGCACTGATTGGGTGCGGGGCCCGCAAGGGTTACCAAGCTCAGTCAAACTCCGAATGCCATTTACTTCTTGCCGGGAGTCAGACAGTGAGTGCTAAGATCCATTGTCAAAAGGGAAACAGCCCAGACCATCAGCTAAGGTCCCCAAGTGTGTGTTAAGTGGGAAAGGATGTGGAGTTGCACAGACAACCAGGATGTTGGCTTAGAAGCAGCCACCATTGAAAGAGTGCGTAATAGCTCACTGGTCGAGTGACTCTGCGCCGAAAATGTAACGGGGCTAAACACACCACCGAAGCTATGGCTAGATGCTTTGCATCTGGGGTAGGGGAGCGTTGTATATACGTTGAAGGTGTACCGTAAGGAGCGCTGGAGAGTATACAAGTGAGAATGCCGGTATGAGTAACGAAAAGATCAGTGAGAATCTGATCCGCCGAAAGCCCAAGGTTTCCTGAGGAAGGCTCGTCCGCTCAGGGTAAGTCGGGACCTAAGGCGAGGCCGACAGGCGTAGTCGAAGGACAACAGTTTGAAATTACTGTACCACCGTAATCCGCTATGAGCGATGGGGTGACGCAGGAGGGTAGTGACGCGGACTGATGGATGTCCGTCTAAGCAGTGAGGCTGGTGTGTAGGCAAATCCGCACATCATTAAGGCTGGGCTGTGATGGGGAGCGAAAATTATAGTAGCGAAGGTCATGATCTCACACTGCCAAGAAAAGCCTCTAGTCAGGAGAAGGTGCCCGTACCGCAAACCGACACAGGTAGGCGAGAAGAGAATTCTAAGGCGCGCGGAAGAACTCTCGTTAAGGAACTCGGCAAAATGACCCCGTAACTTCGGGAGAAGGGGTGCCTCGGTAGGGTGAATAGCCCGAGGGGGCCGCAGTGAAAAGGCCCAAGCGACTGTTTAGCAAAAACACAGGTCTGTGCGAAGCCGTAAGGCGAAGTATACGGGCTGACGCCTGCCCGGTGCTGGAAGGTTAAGGGGAGCGGTTAGGGGTTAAACCCGAAGCTGTGAACCGAAGCCCCAGTAAACGGCGGCCGTAACTATAACGGTCCTAAGGTAGCGAAATTCCTTGTCAGGTAAATTCTGACCCGCACGAATGGCGTAACGACTTGGGCGCTGTCTCAACGAGAGATCCGGTGAAATTTTAATACCTGTGAAGATGCAGGTTACCCGCGACAAGACGGAAAGACCCCATGGAGCTTTACTGCAGCTTGATATTGAATTTGGGTACGATCTGTACAGGATAGGTGGGAGCCGGTGAGAGCGGAGCGCAAGCTTCGCTGGAGGCGCCGTTGGGATACCACCCTGATCGTATCTAGGTTCTAACCTAGTGCCCTCATCGGGTACGGGGACCGTGTCAGGCGGGCAGTTTGACTGGGGCGGTCGCCTCCTAAAGAGTAACGGAGGCGTTCAAAGGTTCCCTCAGAATGGTTGGAAATCATTCGCAGAGTGCAAAGGCATAAGGGAGCTTGACTGCGAGACCTACAAGTCGAGCAGGGACGAAAGTCGGACTTAGTGATCCGGTGGTACCGCATGGAAGGGCCATCGCTCAACGGATAAAAGCTACCCTGGGGATAACAGGCTTATCTCCCCCAAGAGTCCACATCGACGGGGAGGTTTGGCACCTCGATGTCGGCTCATCGCATCCTGGGGCTGAAGTAGGTCCCAAGGGTTGGGCTGTTCGCCCATTAAAGCGGTACGCGAGCTGGGTTCAGAACGTCGTGAGACAGTTCGGTCCCTATCTGTCGTGGGCGCAGGAAATTTGAGAGGAGCTGTCCTTAGTACGAGAGGACCGGGATGGACGTACCGCTGGTGCATCAGTTGTTCCGCCAGGAGCATGGCTGAGTAGCTACGTACGGACGGGATAAGCGCTGAAAGCATCTAAGCGTGAAGCCCCCCTCAAGATGAGATTTCCCAACATGTAAGACCCCTTGAAGACGACGAGGTAGATAGGTTGGAGGTGGAAGTGCAGCAATGCATGGAGCTGACCAATACTAATCGGTCGAGGGCTTATCCAAACTTTTAACACGCAGATTCGTTTCGGATTCAGTTTTCAGGAATCAAATTCCTGAAGCATTTACGCTGTAAATGCCCGTTTGGTGGCGATAGCGGAGGGGTTCCACACGTACCCATCCCGAACACGACCGTTAAGCCCTCCAGCGCCGATGGTACTTGGACCGAAGGGTCCTGGGAGAGTAGGACGTTGCCAAGCACATGAGCCATTGTTGAGCAATCGACAGTGGTTTTTTTGCGTGCGGGCAGGGCTGTGGAAAAGCTGTGGATAGATTTCAGTAAGTACAGAAAAGTTGCGCACATGTGGATACCTTTACAGGAACAGAATGATCCCCGGATCATGGGGGAATCACGCACAATATTGTGGATGAGTCAAGCGAAAACATAAGTAATACACCGATTTTGTGGATAAAAAGTGAATATTGTGGATAGATAAAATGTAATCGGGGATAACTCTTTTGAGCCGGAAAGAAACTCTTTCCGGTTTTTTGCTTTGCTGTGCAAAAGCTGTGGATAACTATTCTTTTTGCAACGGATGGCCAGCCTTTATTAGCATCCGGCGGCTTGGCTTGTTATACTCTCTATTAAGCAAATATCTGGAGCTAATTTATGGAATGTAACGGGGGGAACAGCATGGAAATCAGGCAATTACGTGCCGGAGAATTTGAGGACAGCCTGAGCTTGTCCGAATATGCTTTTAAGTATAAGGTTTCTGCAGAAGATAGAGTACGCGCCAGGGAGAACTTCAAGCCGGAACAAACCTGGGCGATTTTTGAAGGAGACAGCATAGGTGCGAAGCTGACGCTTCTTCCGTTACAGGTATATATACAAGGCAAGCCCATTTCTATGGGGGGCATCGCCGGTGTAGCCACTTGGCCGGAGAACCGCCGGCAGGGTTATGTAGCCCATCTGCTGACCCATGCGCTCGAGACGATGAATGAAGCCGGTCAGACGTTGTCCTTTTTGCATCCGTTCCTGATTCCCTTTTACCGTAAATTCGGATGGGAGATCTACTGTGAATATAAGAAGTATACTCTTCCGGTAGGGAAGTTCCCGCACAAGACGGAGATTAAGGGCAGCGTGAAGCGCGATATCCCGGATCTTGCAGTATTCCAGCAGTTGTACGACCAATTCGCCATGAGGTATAACGGGACTCTCCAGCGCACTGAGACCTGGTGGAAGGAAAGTGTGCTTGATGATGCTACGCATTCCTGTGTGTTTTATTCTGAGCAGGGTGAACCGGAGGGCTATGTGCTGTATAAAATAGTGCAGCAGGAGCTGGTCATAGATGAGTTTATCTATGGGAACGAGCTTGCCCGCCAGGGCTTGTGGACATTCCTGGCCAATCACGACTCCATGATTACGGCTGCACAGCTGAAGCTGGTGCCGGCTGACGACATTCTGCCCTTCCTGCTTCCCGATCCGCGGATTGCGCAGGAGAATTATCCATACTTCATGGCGCGTATCGTCAATGCTAAGGCTTTTGTGGAGAACATGATCTTCAATGTGCCGGAGGGTGACCGGGAGCGGGTGCTTTATATTGAAGATAAGCATGCATCATGGAACAACGGGTTATGGCAGTGGACTGTGTCGGAGCAAGGGGCAGCGACGTTCACCCGGATTCAGGGCGAGCGGTCAGAGGCTGACCTGGAATGCAGTATCGGCACGCTTACTGTGCTGCTGATGGGATACAAGCGCCCGCTTCAGGCGGCAAAGTACGGACAATTATCCGGGACTGCTGAGGCGACAGCTTGGCTTGAAGCGCTGATTCCGCAGGCCGAGACGGCATTATTCGATTTTTTCTGACAGAGAACGGCTCTTCCTCTTCCCTTGGAAAGGGAGGAGCTGTCCTATACATAACGCCTCCATTCAGTGAACGAAGCAGGCAACCGGAATACAATACAGCCAAAACGTAAAAAATAAGAGTAACCTCTTGGCATTCAGCGAGAATATGTTATAATATGAAAAAGTCAAAGAAAGTCAAAGTCAACGCAGGCCGGATATCATCGTTCTCAGGAATGTAACATTTAGAGAAAAAGCGCAGTGCAGAGGCTATTGCAGCCGATTCTTATTACATTGCCCGGGTTAAGTTCTTAAGAGCATGTCTCTGACGGCAGGCGTTGGCGCAGCACAGATTTAACCAATGCTTATACACTGGAGGATGAGTGATGCGTAATATCTCCGATATTATTGAACAATATCTGAAGAATATTTTGCATGAAAGTCCCGAAGGTACGGTGGAAATTCAGCGCAATGATCTGGCGGACCAGTTCTCCTGTGTCCCGTCACAGATCAATTATGTCATCAGCACACGGTTCACATTGGAAAAGGGATATGTGGTGGAGAGTAAACGCGGCGGCGGCGGATATATCCGGATTCAGCGCTATGAGCTGCCTCAGAATGTGGCCTTATACGCACATCTGAACTCCACGATAGGGAATGATATTGATCAGAATTCTGCCGAAGGGCTGATTTATCAGCTGGAGGAGGCCCGTTTCCTCTCCAAACGTGAAGCGTGTCTGATGCGGTCTGCGGTTTCCCGGGAATGCCTGACGGTTAATCTGCCGTACCGGGATGAGATTCGTGCCAAGCTTATGAAGGCTATGCTAATCTCTTTATTGGGCAAATAATTTGTCAAATGGTAAGGAGGGACACCGCTCATGCTATGCCAGGAATGCGGCGTCAAACCGGCTACACTCCACTTCACGAAGATTGTGAACGGGGAGAAGACGGAATTTCATATCTGCGAAAGCTGTGCGCGGGAGAAGGGTGAACTGATTCCCGGAACTGCGGGAGGCTTCTCTATCCACAGCTTGCTTTCCGGTCTTCTGGATCTGGAAGGCGCAGGCAAGAGCAAGACAGCAGCACAGAATGTGCAGGGTCTGCATTGTGAAAACTGCGGCATGACCTATTCACAGTTCAGCAAGCTGGGACGGTTCGGCTGCAGCTCTTGCTATAAGTATTTCGACAGTACGCTCGACCCGCTCTTCAGACGGGTGCATGGCAGTACAGCGCATGTCGGCAAGCTGCCCAAGCGGGCGGGCGCACAGATCATGTGCAAGCGCCAGATTGATGAGCTGAAGCAGGAATTGCAGCAGAGTATCGTGCAGGAGGAGTTCGAGACCGCAGCTGAGCTGAGGG
This sequence comes from Paenibacillus sp. FSL H3-0333, assembly GCF_038002805.1. NCBI lineage: Bacteria > Bacillati > Bacillota > Bacilli > Caryophanales > Paenibacillaceae > Paenibacillus > Paenibacillus sp. FSL H3-0333. Next base: position 1,324,596 of record NZ_JBBODG010000001.1, read on the forward strand.
ACAGAATCCGCAAGCTTGAAAAAGAAATGCCACAAGAGTAAAGTCTTTGATATATAGGAGGGATCCGGGCATGTCAAGTCTCCGGTTTACCGAACAAGCACTGAGTGACTGGATGCGCTGCGGCGGCAGCCATTCCGAGATTGTCATCAGCAGCCGTATGCGGATCGCCCGTAATCTGGAGCATCTTCCGTTCCCGCTGCTCGCTTCAAGAGAGCAGTCGGAGGAGGTGCTGGAGCAGCTTGCCCCCGTATTTCAGGGTGAAGCTTCGGCCGACTTCGGCAGCTTCGAGCTGTTGAGACTGGATGAGCTGGGTGAGCTGGACAAAAAGGTACTGGTGGAAAAGCACCTCATCAGTCCTAACCTGGCGGATGATTCCAAGGGCGGGGCAGTCATTCTTAATGAGGACGAGTCGGTCAGCATTATGATCAATGAGGAGGATCATCTCAGGATTCAATGCCTGTTCCCGGGGCTGCAGGTCAGAGAAGCCTGGGTAAGGGCAACCGCCATCGATGATATTTTCGAGGCTGCTGTCAATTACGCCTTCGATGACCGCAGAGGCTACTTAACAAGCTGTCCCACCAATGTGGGAACAGGGCTGAGAGCCTCGGTTATGGTGCATCTGCCGGCCTTGGTGATGACGCATCAGATCAACCGCATTTTGTCCGCAGTTAATCAGGTGGGGCTTACCGTTAGAGGAATTTATGGTGAAGGCAGCGAAGCAGTAGGGAATATCTTTCAGATCTCCAACCAGATTACGCTTGGACAGACCGAAAATGAGATTATTGAGAATCTTCACAGCGTAGTCACCCAGATTATAGAGCATGAACGCAACGCCCGCGAACGCCTGCTGGTCGATTCCGCTCTGCGGATTACGGACCGTATCAAGCGCTCCTACGGAATTCTGGCCTATGCTGCTGTGATGGAACTGAAAGAATCGGCACAGCGGCTCTCCGATCTGCGGCTTGGTGTAGATCTGGGGATTCTGGAAGGGCCTTCGATTTCAGTGCTCAATGAGCTGAATGTCAAGACTCAGCCGGGCTTTCTGCAAAAGCTGTTCGGTGACGCGCTGTCGCCTACTGAACGCGATATGTACCGGGCGAAGCTGCTCCGGGAGACACTGGGATCACAACATTAAATTATAGATATTTATTATCCGTGGAGGTGCAGGAGATATGATGTTTGGAAGATTTACGGAACGCGCACAAAAGGTGCTGGCGCTGGCGCAGGAAGAAGCCGTACGTTTGGGACACAACAACATTGGGACAGAGCATATTTTACTCGGACTGATTCGTGAAGGAGACGGCATTGCCGCTAAGGCATTGATCGGACTTGGTCTGGGTCTGGAGAAGATACAGGATGAAGTGGAAACACTGATTGGCAGAGGTCAGGAACAACCGACCAACATCGCTTATACTCCTCGTGCCAAGAAGGTGATCGAGCTGTCCATGGACGAGGCCCGCAAGCTGGGTCACACGTATGTGGGAACAGAGCATATCCTGCTCGGTCTGATCCGCGAGGGAGAGGGCGTAGCAGCCCGTGTGCTGAACAATCTCGGCATTAGCCTGAACAAGGCCCGCCAGCAGGTATTGCAGCTCCTGGGCAGCAGTGAAGCCACCTCCAGCCACAGCGGAGCTCCGGCTAACGTCAGCACGCCAACACTGGACGGCCTGGCCCGCGATCTGACGGCCTATGCCAAGGACGGTAACCTCGACCCTGTGATCGGCCGCAGCAAGGAAATTGAGCGTGTCATTCAGGTGCTGAGCCGCCGGACCAAGAATAATCCGGTGCTGATCGGTGAACCTGGGGTTGGTAAAACGGCGATTGCCGAAGGTCTGGCCCAAAAGATCATCAACAATGAAATTCCGGAGACGCTGCGCGACAAACGTGTCATGACCCTCGATATGGGTTCTGTAGTGGCTGGTACGAAATACCGCGGTGAATTCGAAGACCGCCTCAAAAAAATCATGGATGAGATTCGCCAGGCGGGCAACATCGTGCTGTTCATTGATGAGCTTCATACGCTGATCGGAGCGGGTGGTGCGGAAGGCGCGATTGATGCCTCCAACATCCTGAAGCCTGCCCTCGCCCGTGGTGAGCTGCAATGCATCGGTGCCACAACACTTGATGAATACCGCAAATATATTGAGAAGGACGCCGCGCTGGAGCGCCGCTTCCAGCCGATCACAGTGGATCAGCCTTCCCCTGAGGAAGCTGTACAGATTCTGTTCGGTCTTCGTGACCGGTACGAAGCCCATCACCGGGTGAAGATTACAGATGAAGCCATTGTGGAAGCAGTTAAGCTGTCTGACCGCTACATTCCTGACCGGTTCCTGCCAGACAAGGCCATTGACCTGATTGATGAAGCAGGCTCTAAGGTAAGACTGAATTCTTACACCATCCCGCCGAATCTGAAGGAACTGGAAATGCGTCTGGATGATATCCGCAAGGAGAAGGATTCCGCAGTACAAAGCCAGGAGTTCGAGAAGGCTGCTGCACTTCGCGATACCGAGCAGAAGATTCGTGAAGAGCTGGACACTACGAAGAACCAGTGGAAAGAAAAGCAGGGCCGCACCGATTCCCAGGTTACACCTGAGGATATCGCACAGGTGGTGGCCAGCTGGACCGGCATTCCGGTCAGCAAGCTGAAGGAAGAAGAGACAGACCGCCTGCTGAATATGGAAGCCCTGCTGCATGAACGTGTAATTGGCCAGGACGAAGCCGTTAAGGCGGTCAGCCGGGCACTCCGCCGGGCGCGTGCGGGTCTGAAGGACCCGAAACGTCCGATGGGCTCCTTCATCTTCCTCGGACCTACCGGGGTTGGTAAGACCGAGCTGGCGCGGGCGCTTGCCGAAGCGATGTTCGGTGACGAGAATGCGGTAATCCGCATCGACATGTCGGAGTATATGGAGAAGCATTCCACCTCCCGGCTGGTCGGAGCGCCTCCAGGGTATGTAGGGTATGAAGAAGGCGGACAATTGACAGAGAAGGTGCGCCGCAAGCCTTACTCGGTTGTACTGCTGGATGAGATTGAGAAGGCCCACCCTGAAGTGTTCAACATTCTGCTGCAGGTACTGGAAGACGGCCGTCTGACCGATTCCAAGGGCCGCGTGGTCGATTTCCGCAATACCCTGATCATCCTGACCTCGAACGTAGGGGCACAGGCGATCAAGAAGAATTCGACGCTTGGATTCACCGCAGTACAGGATGCAGGCGCGGATTACAGCAACATGAAGGGCAAGGTTATGGAAGAGCTGAAGAAGAGCTTCCGGCCTGAGTTCCTGAACCGGATCGATGAGATCATTGTCTTCCACTCGCTGGATGAGAAGCATATCGCAGAGATTGTGACTCTGATGTCCGAGGAGCTGCGCAAGCGTCTGCGTGAGTACGATGTAGATTTCCTGCTCACTGACGGCGCCAAAGCATTCCTGGCCAAAGAGGGCTATGATCCGGCCTTCGGTGCCCGTCCGCTCCGCCGGGCGATTCAGAAGCATATCGAAGACCGCCTCTCTGAAGAGCTGCTCAAGGGCAACATCAAGAAGGGGGATTCCCTGAACATTGATGAGGTGAACGGCGAACTGGTCGTAACCACCGTTGAAGCACCGGCCGAGGTCTCCCTGGAGAAAACAGTCGAAACTGAATAATTGTTCCGGAAAATGAAACAATGCTCCCGTTCCTCCGTATAGAGGGGCGGGAGCTTTATTTGTTTATACCCTAACATGCCTAAAAGAAGACGCAAATGAAAACTAGATCTTAAGTGTCCTTCCGTTCAGTGTGCAGAAATGGTAAACTTTGAATAAGAGTAAAATATCCGCAATTTTAGCAAGTTCGGACGGTAAGGAGTGCACATGGCTAAACCTAAAACAAAATTTTTCTGTACCGAGTGCGGCTACGAATCACCGAAGTGGTTCGGGAAGTGCCCGGGCTGCCAGGAATGGAACTCGATGGTAGAGGAAACGGAAAGCGTAGTCAAAACACAAGGCATGAATGCACCTATTTTTCAGAGTAAAGAAAAGGCGCAATCGATCATAAATATAGAAAGTGACAAGGAGCCCCGTATTCTGACGGGCATCGGTGAGCTTAACCGCGTGCTTGGCGGCGGGATCGTTCCCGGCTCGCTGGTGCTGGTCGGAGGCGACCCCGGAATCGGGAAATCCACACTGCTGCTGCAGACTTCGCATGCCTTGACTACACAAGGGCTGCGCGTGCTGTATATTTCGGGGGAAGAATCTGTGCGGCAGACCAAGCTGCGGGCCGACCGCCTCGGAGCGCTGTCTGCGGAGCTGTACGTTCTATGTGAGACGAACATGGAGAGCATTGAGGAAGCGATTGAGCAGATTCAGCCTCAATTTCTGGTCATTGACTCGATCCAGACTGTATTTATGCCGGAGGTAACCAGTGCGCCGGGCAGTGTAGCACAGGTGCGGGAATGTACGACAAGATTCATGCGGATCGCCAAGATCCGGGGGATCGCCACAGTGCTTGTTGGTCATGTAACGAAGGAAGGCGCTATTGCCGGCCCGCGTATGCTGGAGCATATGGTGGATTGTGTCCTTTATTTTGAAGGGGAGCGCCATCATACTTACCGTCTGCTGCGGGCAGTGAAGAACCGCTTCGGCTCCACCAATGAGATCGGGATCTTTGAAATGGGGGAAATCGGGTTGACCGAGGTGGAGAACCCGTCGGAGCTGTTCCTGTCTGAGCGTCCGCTCGGAGTGGCCGGGTCAGCGGTGGTAGCCAGCATGGAGGGCACAAGACCCGTTCTTGTTGAATTGCAGGCGCTGGTTGCTTCGACACATTTCCCTTCGCCCCGCAGAATGTGCACAGGTATGGATCATCAACGGATGGCGCTGATCATTGCTGTGCTGGAGAAGCGGATGGGCATGTTCCTGCAGAATCAGGACGCTTACCTCAACGTTGCGGGAGGGGTGAAGCTGGATGAGCCGGCGGTGGATTTGGCTGTCGCCATCAGCATTGCCTCCAGCTTCCGTGATTTTCCGACCAAGCCGTATGATGTGTTTTTCGGGGAGGTAGGGCTTACCGGTGAGGTGAGAGGGGTATCACGCGCAGAGATGCGGGTGAAAGAGGCGGCCAAGCTTGGCTTCCGGCGGGTTATTATGCCCGAGAAGAGTCTGAAGGGCTGGAAGCATCCGCAGGATATCCAGATTATAGGCGTCAGCACAGTAGCACAGGCACTAGCGGTCGCGTTAGATTAGGGGGCACAGGGACATGAAAGAATATAATCCATCAGATAATATGAATGATCTGCTTAGAATGGCTGCACCCGGAACACCCTTCCGGGAAGGGCTGGAGAATGTGCTTCGCGCGAAGACCGGGGCACTGATTGTTGTCGGATATAGTCCGGAGGTCATGGAGGTTGTCGATGGCGGCTTCTCCATTAACTGCGATTTTTCACCAAACTATTTATACGAGCTGGCCAAAATGGACGGAGCGATTATTCTGAGCGAGGATCTGAAGCGGATTCTGTACGCTAATACGCAGCTGATCCCCGATTCCTCCATCTCTTCGATCGAGACAGGAATCCGGCACCGGACGGCAGAACGGGTAGCGAAGCAGACCGGCAAGCTGGTCGTTTCCATTTCCCAGCGCCGTAATATTATTACGCTGTATCAGGGCTCCATCCGTTACGCACTCAAGGAAATCGGTTCGATTCTGGCCAAAGCCAACCAGGCGATCCAGACCCTGGAGAAGTACAGAGCCGTTCTGACACAAGGGCTGACCAACCTATCCGCTTCTGAATATGAGGGGATTGTGACGGTGGCCGAGGTCGTCGGTGTGATCCAGCGCGTGGAGATGGTGCTGAGAATCAAAATGGAAATTAAGCGTTACATCAACGAGCTTGGCAATGAAGGCCGGCTGATCAGTATGCAGATGGAAGAATTGGTTGGAAATACAGAGGAAGAAGCATGGCTGCTGTACAGAGACTATGCCAGAGAAGAGCAGGAGGAGAAGATCCGTGAGATCATTGCCGGGCTGAAGCGCAGCAGCGATGATGAACTGATGGATGACAACCATATTGCCCGCCTGCTGGGCTATTCCTCAACAGCCATTTCCTCCGAAGAAGCTGTAACTCCGCGTGGTTACCGCCTGCTGAACAAGATTCCACGGCTGCCGAATGTAATCATCCACAATTTGGTGGAACGCTTCGAAATGCTGCCTAACCTGATGAAGGCAAGCATAGCTGAGCTTGATGAAGTGGACGGTATTGGCGAGGTCCGCGCACGCAATATTCAGGACGGGCTGAAGCGGCTCCAGAAACAAGTTCTTATTGACAGACAAATGTAAATACCATACAATCACGTAATGTTGCAGTCCCATGCAGTACAAGTAGGAAAATTGAGGTGAAGAAATGATACAAAAATCAATTCCAAGTCTTTTTACGATTGGTAATCTGATGCTTGGAATGTTTGGTATCATGATGGCGTTTGACGGCAAGCTGAGCATGGCCGCTATCATGGTGATTATCGCGATGCTGCTCGATGGGCTGGATGGCCGGATGGCCCGTGCGCTGAAATGTGAGAGTGAATTCGGCAAGGAGCTGGATTCTCTATCCGATGTAGTTTCGTTTGGAGTCGCACCGGCGCTGATTATGTATTTAACAAGTCTGCAGGAGCTGAATCCTGCACTGGGATGGACCGTCACAGCGATCTTCCCTGTATTCGGAGCCTTACGTCTGGCCCGGTTCAATGTCCGCCCGGGGATTCCGGGATATTTCGTAGGATTGCCGATTCCTGCTGCGGGCGGGGTTCTGGCCACGCTTGCACTTTTCCATAAGGATGTATCCGCACCATTCATGATTGTGGCTACCCTGCTGCTGTCGTATCTGATGGTCAGCACAGTGAAGTATCCCAACTTCAAGAAGATTGGTTTTCCCAAAAAAGCGGTTATAGGCGCACCTGTAGTTATTGTAATCGCTGTAGCTGTTGCGGTGGTCTTCCCTGAACAGATTGCCAAGCTGATCTTTGGACTGCTGGCGCTGTATGCATTGTACGGCTTCAGACAGAGCTTAGGACTGTTTAAGGTCCGCCGGCAACGCCGCCGCAGAAGACGCGCGGAGGATAAGGTATATCATTCCAAGAACGGTTAGCCCTTCTTCAGAACTTATTTCATTCATAGACCGCTATATACAAAAGGCATTGCCTTTCCTGAATATCAGGAGAGTGCAATGCCTTTTTGCTGCCTGCGGGGAGGGAAGTATACGGAATACGGTTCCCCCTGAGCTGGCGGAATGGATGAAGGAGAGCGCGGACGGTCTGCTCAGGACAAGTTGAACAACCCGAGTGTTGCGCATTTCTGCGATTCCTTGGCGACAACCTCGTCCATATTGATAGCAAGCAAATTGCAGAGTGCAGACATATAGAACAGCTCGCGGCCCAGCTCGGAGCCAATGACCTCCCGGCAGTTCTCACACAGCTCCCCTGCCAGATGGGTTCCGGCAAGCTCCTTGGCTTGCTCAAGGCCTAGAGTGGGCTCGAAGACCTGCTTGGTGGCATGCAGCTGAATGCAGCCGCATTCGGTAATGGCTTTGACGACAGCCCGGTTGACGGAAGCACTGCTCTGTCCGTTCTTGGACATTACATCCAGAAGACTACGGTGACGGAGCAGCAGTTCGGAGACTTGATCCTGGAAGGCCTGTAAACTTGGTGCGCTCATTTTCCATTCACCCCTGGGTTCGAATTGAATTCATTATATGCCAGGGCCTCCCACATTTTCAACCAGGAATAGCAGTTTACGGCAACAGAGCCGGGCGAAATTCGGGGCTTGCAGAAAAAATAACGCGCCCCCCGGATTATTGTCCTAAAAATTGGAACATACTGGTGAGGTATAGAGGATTGATGGATGAATAAAAGGAGGTGCGAGGTTATGTGGAAAAAGTCTGTTATGATACTTGCCGGGTGTTGTGGAGCCTGGTCCGGTTATTCGCTATATCACGCGGCAGAAAGAGGGTTCCCGGTAGGCCTTGGGAAACTGGAGGATAGCTTGCCTATGGAAGGAAGCATTTTGTTTGCGGTGCTGGGTGCCATTATTTTTCTGATTGCGGGGACTTTATGCGCGGAATGGGCAAGTTCAAAGCTGCGGGAGATGGTTGCGTATTGCTCGCGTATCCCGATGAATGAGCTTGCTGCAGGCGCAGCAGGGCTTACGGGAGGTCTGCTGCTGTCTCTGCTGCTGTATCCCGCTATGTCCTGGCTGGGTAAAGCAGGTGAGCTGCTGCAGGTAGCTGCCACGCTTGCTCTGGGCTATATGGGCCTGAGGGTCGGGCTGGAGAAGAAGGAGGAGCTGGCTTCGCTCTGGAATACCGGACGCTGGGCACGCTCTGCTGAACCGGAGGATCGTGGAACTCAGGAGCATAAAATCCTCGATACCAGCGTGATTATTGACGGGAGGATTGCTGACATCTGTAAAACGGGCTTCATCGAAGGCACAATTGTTATTCCTGAGTTCGTGCTGGAGGAGCTGCAGCATATTGCGGATTCGTCGGATCTGCTGAAGCGTAACCGCGGACGCAGAGGGCTTGATATTCTGAATAAAATTCAGAAAGAGCTGGACGTTAAGGTGCTGATCTATGAAGGGGATTTCGAGGAGATCTCAGAAGTGGACAGCAAGCTGGTCAAGCTGGCGAAAGTACTGCACGGCAAGGTCGTCACCAACGACTTTAACCTTAACAAGGTATGCGAGCTGCAGGGAGTGTCGGTGCTGAATATTAATGACTTGGCGAATGCAGTGAAGCCGGTGGTTCTGCCGGGCGAAGAGATCATTGTTCAGGTGATTAAGGACGGCAAAGAACATGGACAAGGCGTAGCTTATCTGGACGATGGCACGATGATTGTGGTGGAGGGCGGCCGGGATTATATCGGCACTACGATGGAGGTTCTGGTGACGAGTGTGCTGCAGACATCGGCAGGACGGATGATTTTTGCCAAACCGAAGCTTCTGGAAAAAGCACAATAAGTTCAGCCCACCTCTCCGGCAGCACCCTTTCGGGCTTGGAAATGCCAGCCAAACACGTTATGATGGGAGTATACGTGAAAGAAAGACAGGAGCCGAAAGCATGTCAAACAGTGTTGGCGTCGTTATCGTAGCGGCAGGCAGAGGAACCCGGATGGGAACGGCAGAGAGCAAGCAATATTTGCTGCTGCAGGGCAAGCCAATTATCGTGCATACCCTGGAGGTATTCCAGCGGCATAAGCTGATCTCCGAGATTGTGCTTGTCACCGGGGAAGAGGATGTGCAGCGCTGTAAGCAATGGGTACAAGCCTTCAAGCTGGATAAAGTGGCTGCGGTCATTCCCGGGGGAACGGAGCGCCAGCATTCGGTACGCCGCGGACTGGATGAACTTAAGACCCATTGGGTCATGGTTCATGACGGGGTAAGGCCGTTCGTACAGGACAGCGAGATAGAAGCTTGCTACGAGCGGGCGCAGTCCGCTGGAGCGTCGGTGCTTGCAGTACCGGTTAAGGATACGATCAAGCAGGTCGACAGTGAAGGCAAGGTGCTGTCAACGCCGGATCGGCGAAGTCTGTGGGCGATTCAGACCCCGCAGACTTTTCGTTTGTCCGATCTGCTGTCCGCCTATGAGGAGGCAGAGCGGGACGGTTTTCTCGGGACAGATGATTCCAGTCTGGCGGAACGCAGCGGCATTACCGTGTCAGTTGTAGAAGGAAGCTACATGAATATTAAGATCACGACGCCGGAGGACTTGGATTTCGCTGAATTCACAGTAAGAAGCAGGGGAGAGGAACACAGATGATTGCTGTAGGACAAGGATTTGACGTACACCAGCTGGTCGAGGGAAGGCCGTGTATTATCGGCGGAGTGACGATTCCTTATGAGAAGGGGCTGCTGGGGCATTCCGATGCGGATGTGCTGCTGCATGCGGTAAGCGACGCTATACTGGGAGCGCTGGGCCTTGGGGATATCGGCAGACATTTTCCCGATACCGATCCGGCCTTCAAGGATGCAGACAGCCTGAAGCTGCTGGAGCAGGTATGGGCACTTGCGCGTGAGCGCGGATACCGGCTGGGGAATATCGATTCAACCATCATAGCGCAACAACCGAAGATGGCACCTTATATTCCGCAGATGACGGAGATTATTGCCCGCACGCTGAACGCTGACGTATCGAAGGTGAATGTAAAAGCAACAACGACCGAGCAGCTTGGCTTCGCAGGGCGCGGAGAGGGAATTGCCGCCCAATCTATTGTTTGTCTGCTGCAAGATGTGATATCATCGTGAGATGGCTTTAGCGTAAGTAAAGGCCTGATTTCAACCAATATGAAGCGGAGGGAAACCCATGGCGGATCAAGTTCGGGTGCGTTACGCACCGAGCCCTACGGGACATTTACATATCGGAAATGCCAGAACAGCCTTGTTTAACTATCTGTTCGCCCGCAATCTGGGCGGCAAATTCATTATCCGGATCGAAGATACGGATCTTAAGCGCAACATTGCAGAAGGTGAAGAGAGCCAGCTGAAGTATTTGAAGTGGCTGGGAATCGATTGGGATGAAAGCGTGGATGTAGGCGGCGAATACGGGCCTTACCGCCAGACTGAACGTCTGGATCTGTACCGTGTCTACTGGCAGGATCTGCTGGACCGCGGCCTGGCTTACCGCTGCTATTGCACAGAGGAAGAGCTGGAGGCTGAACGCGAGGAGCAGACGGCACGCGGCGAAACCCCGCGTTATTCCGGCAAACACCGTAATCTGACCGAGGAGCAGCGCCTGGCCTTTGAGGCAGAGGGACGCGTGGCCAGCATCCGTTTCCTTGTTCCGGAGGACCGCACTTATACCTTCAATGATATCGTAAAAGGCAGCATTTCGTTCAACAGCAAAGAAATGGGTGACTTCGTCATCGTGAAGAAGGACGGTATTCCGACCTATAACTTCGCTGTAGCGGTGGACGACCATCTGATGGCTATCTCCCATGTGCTGCGCGGAGAAGATCATATCTCCAATACCCCGCGCCAGCTCATGATTTATGAGGCACTGGGCTGGGAAGCTCCGCTCTTCGGACATATGACGCTGATTGTCGGCGATGACCATAAGAAGCTGAGCAAACGGAATGAATCGATCATTCAGTTTATTGAACAGTACGATCAGCTCGGCTACCTGCCGGAAGCTCTATTCAACTTCATCACTCTGCTGGGCTGGTCGCCTGAGGGTGAAGAGGAGATCTTCACCAAGGAGGAGCTGATCTCGATCTTTACGGCGGACCGCCTGTCGAAGAGCCCGGCAGTGTTCGATACGAACAAGCTGGCGCATTTGAACAATCACTATATCAAGCATGCCGATCCTAAGCGGATTGCTGCACTTGCCATTCCTCATTTGCAGAAGGCGGGCCGTCTGCCTGAGGTGCTCAGTGAGGAGCAGCAGAGCTGGGCGGAGAGCCTGGTTGCACTGTACCAGGAGCAAATGACAGCTGCGTCGGATATTGTCGTCCTCTCCGAGCTGTTCTTCCGCAGCCACCTGGAGCTGGAGACCGAAGCGGCAGGGGTGCTTGCCGAAGCTCAGGTTCCTGAAGTGCTGTCCGCATTTCTGGCCAAAGTGGAGGCTGCCGAAGATTTCAGCGCCCCGCATATGGCTGTTCTAATCAAGGAAGTGCAGAAGGAGACTGGTCACAAAGGCAAAGCGCTGTTTATGCCGATTCGTGTCGCTCTTACCGGACAGATGCATGGCCGCGACTTGAATGCAACGATTGCGCTGCTTGGCCGCAGCCGGGTGATCGAACGCCTGAAATCACAAATCAAAGGCGCTTAGGGCAGGGACATGCAAGGGGAGAAGACCCTTGTCAGTTCTGCGGCTTTTCGCTAAGATAGAAGAATATAAGAATAGCTGGGATCAGGAAAAGTAGGCGTATAAGGGCAATTACCAGAGAGAATAACCGCTTAAGGGCAAACGCCCTTGCAGGCTGGGAGTTATTCATTTGTCTGCCGCTGAAGATGCACCTGTGAGCTGCGTGGTTGAATGTCCTTGTGCGGGGCTGTAGACTGTGCCGGGCTGTCGCCGTTACTGACACCAAGAGGAACACCGGATACAGCGGCTGCGAAGTTTAACAGCTCTGGCATATACGAATGTTCAAGCAGAGTGGGACCGCGGTTAAACGTCTCTGCAGCTATCATGCTGCAGGGGCGTTTTTTGTTGAAATATAAGAATGTAACTTGAAATATAGCATCCAAAGAAGAGGGGAACCGCGATGTTTAAGCATATCAAGTCGGACATTCGGGCAGTATTCGACAATGATCCCGCTGCCCGCAGCAGGTTCGAGGTCGTCTTCACCTACGCCGGGCTTCATGCGATCTGGGCACACCGGATGGCCCACTCTTTTTACAAACGCCGTTGGTTTACCCTGGCACGCATGGTCTCTCAGATCAGCCGGTTCATGACGGGAGTGGAGATCCATCCGGGCGCGGTCATCGGCAGCCGGTTGTTTATTGACCACGGAATGGGTATTGTCATTGGTGAGACCTGTGAGATTGGCGATGATGTTATTATCTATCAGGGAGTTACACTTGGGGGGACCGGCAAAGAGAAAGGCAAGCGGCACCCTACCGTCGGCAACAATGTAGTCATCGGCTCTGGTGCCAAAGTACTGGGTTCCTTCCGGATCGGCGATAATTCTAATATCGGCTCTAACGCAGTCGTGCTGCGTGAAGTGCCTAACAACAGCACGGTAGTCGGCAATCCCGGGCGTGTGGTTAAGCGTAACGGCGAACGAGTATCAGACCGGCTGGATCATACCAAGATGCCTGACCCGCTGATTGATTCCCTCAAGTTCCTGCAGAAGGAAATCGAGGAGCTAAGAGAAAAGATGGGTGCTGAAGATAAGCAGAAGCAGGAACAGCGGCGACTCGAAAGCCAGCAATATATCGGCGATTACGAAATTTAAGAGTACCGGCATTTCAGAAATCCGGGGACAATAGAAAGGGTTGGGACAAGAATGGCTTTGCACATTTACAACACAATGACGCGCACGAAGGAAGAATTTGTACCGCAGGAGCCGGATAAGGTGAAGATGTACGTCTGCGGACCCACGGTCTACGGCTATATGCATATCGGGAATGCAAGACCGGTCATTGTTTTTGACATGGTGCGCAACTACCTGGAGACGCTTGGTAATGAGGTCCGCTATCTGACAAATTTCACCGATGTGGATGATAAAATGATCCGCAAGGCGGAGGAGCTGAACATCACCGTAGCCGAGGTTGCCGAAATGTTCATTGCCGCCTACCAGGAGGATCTGGCCGGGCTGGGCGTGAAGCCGGCGACGATGAATCCGCGCGTTACGGAGAGCATGGACACGATTATCGAGTTCATTAAGGAGCTTGAAGACAAAGGCTACGCGTATGAGAACGGCGGAGATGTGTATTACCGTACCGGGAAATTTGCCAATTACGGCAAGCTGTCCCGCCAGAATCTGGAGGAGCTGCGCTTCGGTATCCGTGTCGAGGTGGATTCGCGCAAGGAGAACCAGGAGGATTTCGTACTCTGGAAGGCAGCCAAGCCGGGCGAAGTGCACTGGTCCAGTCCATGGGGAGAGGGCCGTCCAGGCTGGCATATTGAATGCTCGGCGATGGTGCGTGAATATTTGGGTACAACGATCGACATTCACGGCGGCGGAGAGGATTTGAAATTCCCGCATCATGAATGCGAATGTGCCCAGACCGAAGCGCTGACGGGTGAACCGCTGTCGAATTACTGGATGCATAATGCTTTTCTGAATATCGGTGACGAGAAAATGTCAAAGTCGCTGGGGAATGGCCTCCTCGTGAAGGATATCCGCGCGCGCTTCAAGCAGGGTGCTATCCGTTACTTCATGCTATCCAGCCATTACCGCAATCCGCTGAACTTCACCGAGGAAGCATTGCTGTCTGCTGAGAAAAGCGTAGAGCGGATCGCTCTGGCTGAAGGCAATGTGAAGCATCGCCTTGAGCTGGCGGCGGAGGGGACAAAGGGTGAAGCAAGTCCGCAGGTTACGGAGCGGCTGGCCGCTATCCTTAGCAGCTTCCATGCGCGGATGCAGGATGATTTCAATACACCGGACGCTATTACGGCGGTGTTCGACTGGGTGAGCCTGGCGAACCTTACGCTTGCTGATCCTGAGGCGAATCCGGCTAACTTCGCCGCGCTGCTGAAGGCTTTTACCGAGATGAATGCGGTGCTTCGCCTCACGGTAGAGGCTGAGGAAGAAGTGGCAAGCGAAGAGGTGGAACGCCTGATTGCAGAGCGTGTGGAGGCGCGCAAGAACAAGAACTGGAGCCGGTCGGATGAAATCCGCGATGAGCTGAATGCGCTGGGAATTCTGCTGGAAGATACTCCACAGGGAATGCGGTGGCGGCGCAAATGAACGGGCTGTTTGATCTGAACTGCGCCTGGTTCCCGTATGAACCCTCTAAGCCTGCCCATCTGCTGCCTCCAATCGTTCTTGCTTATGCAGGTGACGCTATCTACGAAATTGCAGTCCGGCAGTATCTGATCTCGCTGCCTAATTTGCGCCCCCAGCATCTGCACCGGTCGGCGACCGGACTGGTCTCCGCCAGAGCTCAGAGCAACATTCTTGCTTATCTGGACCCAGTGCTCACCGAGGATGAGAAGGATGTGGTCAGACGGGGGCGCAATGCCAAATCCGGCAGCATTCCCAAAAATGCGGATGTGCTGGAATACCGCCACGCCACTGCTTTTGAATGCATGATCGGCTATTTATATTACACAGGACAGCAAGCAAGAATCCAGGAGCTTGTTCACAGCAGTATCGAATATATGATGCACCGCCCCAAGTGAGTATACAGAACAGGAGATAAAACAATGGAAGAATTGAGAACTGAAGAGGAAATACTGGCAGGCAAGCATTCGGTGCTTGAAGCCCTTAGAGCGGGACGTACACTCAACAAAATATGGATCGCCGAAACTGCACAGAAGCACCTGACCGCACCTATCGTTGCGGAAGCGCGCAAGGCGGGCATTGTCATTCAGCATGTAGACAAGCGCAAGCTGGATCAGCTTGCACCGGGCGTTCAGCACCAGGGAGTGGTGGCGCAAGCGGCGCCTTTTGCCTATACAGAGGTTGCTGATATTCTGGCGATAGCTGAAGCTAAGGGAGAACCGCCGTTTCTGCTCCTGCTGGACGAAATTGAAGATCCGCATAACCTCGGGTCTATCCTGCGTACGGCTGACTGCACAGGTGTGCACGGAGTCATTGTGCCGAAGCGCCGCTCTGCGCAGATTACAGCTACCGTATCCAAGACCTCGGCTGGTGCAGTCGAATATGTGCCTGTGGCCCGCGTAACGAATCTTGGACAGACCATTGACCGGCTGAAGGAGCTGGGAGTCTGGGTAGTCGGCACGGATGTGGATACCGATCAGAATCTGTTCGGATCTGATATTGTCACCGGGCCGGTAGCAGTGGTGATCGGCAATGAGAACAAGGGGATGGGCCGCCTGATCCGTGAGAAATGCGATGTGCTGCTTAAGCTGCCGATGGCCGGAAGAATCAACTCTCTGAATGCTTCAGTAGCAGCGGGCGTAATCATGTACGAGGTACTCCGCCGCCGCCAAGAACAGGGATAACTATGGCAGACTGGCGCGATATCCTGCTCGTGGACGGATACAACATGATCGGCGGCTGGCCGGAGCTTGCGGCATTGTCGCAGACCGGTATGCAGGGGGCACGCGACCGGCTGCTCGATATGCTGGCCGATTATCAGGCGTTCTCCGGGCTGCGCGTCATTGCCGTATTCGATGCCTACCGTGTGCCGGGACTGGGCAGGTCGTTTGAACAAGGGAAGATCCAGGTCTTCTTCACCAAGGAGAAGGAAACGGCAGATGAATGCATCGAACGGTTGGTTGGGGAATTCACGCACCGCCGCAGACAGATCTCGGTAGCCACCAGCGATTTTGTGGAGCAGCATGTCGTTTTTGCCCAGGGCGCACTCCGGATTTCAGCCAGGGAACTGAGGCTTGAGATTGAGGAGAACCAGAAGCAGGTGAAGAAGGCGATCGAGCCGGGAAGCGTGAGCGGGACCCGTCATTCGCTTGAAGACAAGCTGCCGCCGGAGACACGTAAACGGCTGGAGGACTGGCGCAGACAGTAGGACAGAAATAGCAGTTGCCCCTCACAAGGAAATGACATAATATGTTATTGAAGATTGTTTTTGGACAAATCCGGTTGACGGTGTAAGGTAACATAATATATACTGTTCCTATATTTCGAGAAGTAACGATGTGTCTTGCGTTGCAGCCGGGGGGATTCTTGGTGAGTGTCGACCTCAAGGAATTAATGCTGTCCGAGTATGATTTCATAAGTGATGAAGAAATTGTCGAGATCTTCCGTGGTGGCGACAGTGGCGCATTGGAGCATTTAATTAACAAGTACCGTAATTTTGTGCGTGCCAAGGCCCGTTCCTATTTTTTGATCGGGGCAGATCGTGAAGATATTGTGCAGGAAGGCATGATTGGCTTATACAAGGCCATCCGTGACTTCAAGGGTGACAAGCTGTCATCGTTCAAGGCCTTTGCCGAGCTGTGCATCACCCGTCAGATTATAACCGCCATTAAGACCGCTACCCGCCAGAAGCATATTCCGCTTAATTCATATGTCTCGTTAGACAAGCCCATCTATGATGAGGACTCCGACCGGACATTGATGGATGTGATATGCGGAAGTCAGGTGCTGGACCCGGAAGAGCTGATTATCAACCAGGAGGAGTTCATCGGACTGGAAGATAAGATGGCTGAGATTCTGAGTGATTTGGAACGCAAGGTTCTGATGCTCTATCTGGACGGACGGTCCTATCAGGAGATTGCCGAGGATTTGAAGCGGCATGTAAAGTCCATTGACAATGCCTTGCAGCGAGTGAAACGTAAATTGGAAAGATATCTGGAAGTGCGTGACAATTAATGATATAATGACTAGGAAGGCTCGGGACTCGAGTCTTTTTTTAGTGTCCGCTAGATTTGGATACGGCGAATTTGCGATGGGTGAAGCGTTGGAGGATGGCAGGTTTATACACAAGCGAATTGCAGCATAATGATTATGGATGACAGCTAGCGGTAAAAGAAGAAGCAGGATCAAAGATGACTTATGGCATAAGGCTACAGCACCCGGAATTACCCAGTGCGATGGGGGAAACTTTCGTTGACACAGACATTGATATTATGCTAAAGTGTTTTAGGTAGGCCTAAATTCGCGGCTTTTTTTTGAATCAATATCTACGTCTTCTAATTTGATGATTAGAAGTACGTCTTCGGGAGGTGCACATCATGCGGGTAATTATCACTTTGGCTTGTACAAGTTGCAAACAAAGAAACTATGCAACAACCAAAAACAAGCGAAATCACCCCGACCGCTTGGAGATGAAGAAATTTTGCAAGTTCTGTAACGAGCAAACTCCTCATCGCGAAACCAGATAGTCTTTTGGAGGTGTAGTCGGCGTGAAACGTAGTTTCAAGTCTTTGTTTTCCTTTTTCACTGAGAGCTGGAGTGAACTCAAAAAGGTTCGCTGGCCTAGCCGTAAAGAACTGAAGAACTATACATTGATCGTTCTCGGTACAATTGTAGTTATTTCGCTTTACTTCTGGGTTCTGGACATCGGTATTTCCGCTGTGATTGAAGCGATTATTTAGAGAGGTCCCAGGTGGCTTGATATGGAAAAAAGATGGTACGTTGTTCATACCTATTCCGGGTATGAGAATAAGGTCAAGGCCAATTTGGAAAAACGCGTTGAGTCCATGGGCATGGAAGACAAAATATTCCGCGTTCTTGTTCCTATGGAAGAAGAGCTGGTAAACAAGGATGGCAAGAAGAAAACTGTCATGCGCAAAGTTTACCCTGGTTACGTTTTGGTCGAAATGGTTCAGACTGATGATTCCTGGTATGTTGTCCGCAATACGCCGGGCGTTACCGGATTTGTCGGTTCAACTGGTTCGGGCTCTAAGCCTACCGCTCTGCTACCCGAAGAGGTTGAACAGATTCTGAAGCATATGGGCATGGTTGAACCTAAAGCGAAGATTGATTTCGAAATTAAGGAATCCGTACGTATTATGGTCGGTCCATTTGCGAATTTTGTGGGCTCCGTGGAAGAAATTTTGGCAGACAAAAGCAAGATCAAGGTACATGTCAACATGTTTGGACGGGAAACCCCGCTGGAGTTGGATTTCACTCAAGTGGAGAAGATATAACAAGCACAAGGGTTTCTTGTGGGAGAATGCTGTTTAGCATTCGAATACCACTATTTACGCAAGGAGGTGTCACTCATGGCTAAAAAAGTTATTAAAATGGTGAAACTGCAGATTCCTGCAGGGAAAGCGAATCCAGCGCCTCCAGTAGGTCCGGCGTTAGGTCAAGCGGGTGTCAACATCATGGCATTCTGTAAGGAATTCAACGCTCGTACTGCCGACCAGGCTGGTCTGATCATCCCGGTTGAAATTACAGTATTTGAAGACCGTTCGTTTACCTTCATCACCAAAACTCCTCCGGCTGCTGTTCTGCTTCGCATCGCTGCAAAAGTAGAAAAAGGCTCCGGTGAACCAAACAAGAAAAAAGTAGCGAAGCTGGGCCGCGCAGCGGTTCGTGAAATCGCTGAAACCAAAATGCCCGATCTGAACGCTGCATCTGTTGAAGCTGCAATGCGTATGGTTGAAGGTACTGCCCGCAGTATGGGAATCACAATCGAAGACTAATATGTATTCGATGAACCGGTCATTCATGACCGCAATATGTGGGAGGAATTTCCGCTAACACCACAAAGGAGGAACATTTCATGGCTAAACATGGTAAGAAGTACCAAGAATCCGCGAAGCTGATCAACAGCGAAGCGACTTACGAGCCTTCAGAAGCTGTAGAGCTTGTGAAAAAGGCGGCAACTGCCAAATTCGACGAAACCGTTGAAGCAGCAGTTCGTCTGGGTGTAGACCCGCGTAAACAAGACCAGGCAGTTCGTGGTGTTGTTGTCCTGCCTCACGGCACAGGCAAAACTCAACGTGTGCTTGTATTTGCAAAAGGTGAAAAAGCGAAGGAAGCGGAAGCTGCTGGCGCTGATTTTGTTGGTGATGCTGATATGATCAACAAGATTCAACAGGGCTGGTTCGAATTCGACGTCTGCGTAGCTACACCTGATATGATGAGCGAAGTCGGTAAACTGGGTCGTCTGCTCGGTGGTAAAGGTCTCATGCCTAACCCTAAAGCAGGTACAGTTACTTTCGACGTTACCAAGGCTGTTCAAGAAATCAAAGCCGGTAAGATCGAATACCGTCTTGACAAAGCGGGCCAAATTCACGCGCCAATCGGCAAAGTGTCTTTCAACGCTGAACAACTGAACGAGAACCTTAAAGCTCTTATGGACGCTCTGAACCGTGCGAAACCGGCTGCTGCCAAAGGTGTATACCTTAAAGGCATCGCTATTTCGTCCACAATGGGACCTAGCGCTCGTGTGAACGCGGCTGCTTTCAGATAATTAAAGGTTGACTCCTAGAGTTATCTTTGATAATCTATAACAGTTGTAAACATTAAGGTGATCAATCTTAAATGTGAATATGCTTACCGTAGACAGTAGGTGCCGTAGGGCTTAATTTCCTACCGAGGTGTTGTGATAGAAACAAAAAGTGCCAGGCTCGCCTGATTAACTTTCCGTTTTATCAAGCCTTCGTGAATCTGCGGAGGCTTTTCTAATGCCTGCGTAGGAACGGCGGGGTTTCTCCGGAGTAACCGCCGTGACATAAATTTTCAGGAGGTGTATATAATTGGCAAATGCAAAAGTAATCCAAGCTAAACAGGATGCGGTTGATGTTGTGACTGGCAAACTGCAGAACAGTGTCTCCACTGTTGTTGCAGACTACCGCGGATTGAACGTATCGCAAGTGACTGAACTGCGTAAGCAGCTTCGTGAAGCTGGCGTTGAGTTTCAAGTCCTGAAGAACACATTGCTTCGCCGTGCAACTGCGGCAGCTGAGCTGACTGATCTGGACGCTGTCCTGACGGGTCCTACAGCGATCGCATTCAGCGAGACTGATGCGGTGGTAGCAGCTAAGATTCTGAATGACTTCGCTAAGAAGAACGACGCTTTGAAACTGAAAGGCGGCGTTGTAGAAGGTAAAGTTATCGATGCGGACCAACTGAAAGCACTGGCTGAACTGCCATCCCGCGATGGTTTGCTCTCCATGCTGCTTAGCGTGCTTCAAGCTCCAATGCGCAACTTCGCGCTTGCAGTTAAAGCTGTTGCTGAGAAAGAAGAACAAAGCGCGTAAGCCTTTGCTTCCTGCTTCATAATCAAGACCACAAACCAATTCAAATATAATGGAGGTTCAATCATGAGCAAAGAAACAATCTTAGAAGAAATTAAAGGCATGAGCGTACTGGAACTGAACGACCTGGTAAAAGCAATCGAAGAAGAATTCGGCGTAACTGCAGCAGCTCCAGTAGCAGCTGGCGGCGCTGTAGCAGCTGTTGAAGCTGAACAGTCCGAATTCGACGTAATTTTGACAAGCGCTGGCGCTTCCAAAATCAACGTTATCAAAATCGTTCGCGAAATCACAGGTCTTGGCTTGAAAGAAGCTAAAGAAGTTGTAGACAACGCTCCAAAAGCAATCAAAGAAAAAGTAAGCAAAGAAGAAGCCGAAGCTACCAAAGCAAAATTGGAAGAAGCAGGCGCAGTTGTAGAAGTAAAATAAGTTGATTCAATAGGTACTGCCCCGGAGCAGAAGTCATTCTCTCCGGTTTCCGCAACCCCCTTGAACTTGTTCAAGGGGGTTGCTCTATAAGGGAGCCTTGCAGGTATATGTAGTTCAACGTGAAAGGGAGGATGGTATGTCGCAGCATTATTACTCGCAGCAGCCGGAAGCGCGTCATGACAGACGCAGCATCGATACGGAGCTGAGAGGCAAACGCCTCCGCTTTACCAGCGACGCCGGTGTTTTTTCTAAAGGAGATATTGATCATGGAAGCCGTGTTCTGATTGAGGCGATGGAGATTCCGGAGGATGCGAAGGTACTGGATGTGGGTTGTGGTTACGGGCCTATAGGGATTAGTGCGGCGCATCTCGCTTCCAAGGGACATGTGACGATGATTGATATCAACAGCCGTGCGGTAGAGCTTGCCCGCGAGAATGCGCAGCATAATGGAATCCGCAATGTTACGGTGATGGAAAGTGATGTGCTATCGGTAGTAAAGGGGCAGGCCTTTGATGTGATTCTAACCAACCCGCCGATTCGCGCCGGCAAGGCCGTAGTGCATGCGATTTTTGAACAGGCGTATGATCATTTGAATGAGGGCGGTTGTCTGTGGGTTGTCATTCAGAAGAAGCAGGGTGCGCCGTCGGCGGTTGCCAAGCTGGAGAGTATGTTTGCGGTGGTAGAAGAAGTAGGGAAAGACAAGGGATATAGAATCTTAAAAGCTCAGAAATAAATAATAATACTCATTGACATGCGATGTCCATAGTGGTATTATTATAAAATGTCAGTATTAAGCTAGGCTCCATGTCTTTAGTTTGCTGAAATGTCAAGTGATATATTGTCGCCCGGTAAGCGCATGCCGCACGGCAGGTTTTTGCGAATTCCGTTCTCTATGTTCCTGTCACGGCGAAGGTCGCCGGGGCAATAGATAATAGCGCATGAACTGTAGCCTGGTGACGTATAATACGCACGTTTTGGGCAAATCTACTGGATAAGGAGTATTTTGGCCGTGGATAGATGTGCTCTTTTTTCGAAAGATTTCGATAAGGGGCTTTTCTGTATTTATGGCTGAATCCTTGTGTTATGGTTCCATTATACGGGTCCAAACAAGGGTTCGCAATCAATTTTTAAGTGAGTAGACATGAGGGGTGAGTAAAGTTGGCAGGACATCTTGTTCAGTATGGTCGACGCACTCGGCGGAGCTATGCGAGAATTAACGAGGTACTCGAGGTCCCGAACCTGATCGAGATCCAACAAAAATCTTATGATTGGTTTTTGGAGGAAGGATTGCGGGAAATGTTCCAGGACATCTCGCCGATCCAGGATTTCACAGGGAATTTGGTACTAGAGTTCATTGATTACAGCCTGGGTGAACCGAAGTACACGGTTGACGACGCTAAAGAGCGGGACGTAACATATGCAGCACCTCTGCGTGTGAAGGTGCGTCTCATCAATAAGGAGACCGGTGAGGTTAAAGAGCAGGAAGTGTTCATGGGAGATTTCCCTCTGATGACGGAAACCGGCACTTTTATTATCAATGGTGCGGAACGGGTTATTGTCAGCCAGTTGGTTCGCTCTCCAAGCGTCTATTTCAGCACAAAAGTGGATAAGAACGGCAAAAAAACTTACACCGCCACAGTAATTCCAAATCGCGGAGCCTGGCTGGAGCTTGAGACCGACGCTAAGGACATCATGTATGTCCGTATCGACCGGACTCGTAAGATCCCGGTAACAGTCCTCTTGCGTGCTCTGGGCTTCGGCAGTGATGCTGAAATTCTGGAACTGCTTGGCAATGATGAATATATTCGCAACACGCTGGATAAAGACAACACGGATTCCACGGAGAAGGCGCTTATTGAAATCTACGAGCGTCTGCGTCCGGGCGAACCACCTACACTTGATAATGCCAAGAGCTTACTGGTCGCACGTTTCTTTGACCCGAAGCGTTATGATTTGGCCAATGTAGGCCGTTACAAAATCAACAAAAAGCTGCATATTAAGAATCGTCTGTTCAATCAGCGTCTGGCACAGCCTTTGGTTGATGAATCTACCGGAGAAATCCTGGCAGAATCCGGCCAAATGGTGGACCGCCGCCTGCTTGATGAGCTGATTCCTTATTTCGAGAAGAGTATGGCTGCCAAAAACTACCGTGTAACCGGCGGTGTAATGGACAGCGAAGATATTCCGCTTCAGACCATTGACGTATTCTCGCCAATCGAAGAAGGCCGTATCATCAAACTGATCGCCAATGGCAACATTGATAAATCGGTTAAGCATATTACTCAGGCTGATATTATATCCTCAATCAGCTACTTTATTAATTTGCTGCATGGTATCGGCAACACGGATGATATTGACCATCTGGGTAACCGCCGTCTGCGTTCTGTAGGTGAGCTTCTGCAGAATCAGTTCCGGATCGGTCTATCCCGTATGGAGCGGGTAGTCCGCGAGAGAATGTCGATTCAGGATGCCAATGCGATTACACCGCAGGCGCTGATCAACATCCGTCCGGTTATCGCATCCATCAAAGAGTTCTTCGGCAGTTCGCAGCTGTCCCAGTTCATGGATCAGACGAACCCGCTTGCCGAGCTTACGCATAAGCGCCGTCTGTCTGCACTCGGACCCGGCGGTCTGACTCGTGAACGCGCAGGCTTTGAAGTCCGCGACGTCCATCACAGTCACTATGGCCGTATGTGTCCTATCGAGACTCCGGAAGGTCCGAATATCGGTCTGATCAACTCCTTGTCCACCTTCGCCCGCATCAATGAATACGGCTTTATCGAAGCTCCGTATCGTTGGGTAGATCCGAAGACAGGCAAGGTAACTGAGCAAATCGATTATCTGACTGCCGATGAAGAAGATAACTATGTAGTTGCACAGGCGAATGTACTGATCGATGAGGATGGCTCCTTTAAGGAAGACCAGGTTATCGTTCGTTACAACAAGGATTCAGACAACATCACTACTATGCCTAGCAACCGTGTAGACTACATGGACGTTTCGCCAAAACAGGTCGTATCGGTCGCAACGGCGCTCATTCCGTTCCTTGAGAACGATGACTCCAACCGCGCACTGATGGGATCGAACATGCAGCGTCAGGCTGTTCCGCTTCTTATTCCTAAGGCTCCGCTTGTAGGGACAGGGATGGAGCATAAGTCTGCTAAAGACTCCGGCGTATGTATTGTCTCCAAATATGACGGTATTATCGAACGCTCCTCTGCCAATGAAATCTGGCTGCGCCGTGTTGAGGCAGTTGAGGGCAAGGAAGTCAAAGGCGATATCGTTAAATATAAATTACACAAATTCATGCGTTCGAACCAGGGTACCTGTATTAACCAGCGTCCACTGGCTAAACGTGGGGATATCGTCAAAAAAGGTGACATCCTGGCAGATGGACCTTCCACAGAAATGGGCGAACTTGCGCTTGGCCGCAACGTAGTCGTTGCGTTCATGACTTGGGAAGGCTACAACTACGAGGATGCGATCCTGCTGAGTGAGAAGCTGGTGAAGGAAGATGTATACACTTCGATCCACATCGAGGAATACGAATCCGAAGCCCGTGATACGAAGCTCGGACCTGAAGAGATCACACGTGATATTCCTAACGTCGGTGAAGAGGCGCTCCGCAATCTGGATGAGCGCGGAATTATCCGTATCGGTGCGGAAATCAATGCCGGCGATATTCTGGTAGGTAAGGTTACTCCGAAGGGTGTAACTGAGCTGACTGCTGAGGAACGCCTGCTGCATGCGATCTTCGGTGAGAAGGCCCGTGAAGTTCGTGATACCTCCCTGCGTGTTCCGCATGGTAGTGATGGTATTATCGTTGACGTCAAAGTATTCACACGTGAGAACGGCGATGAGCTGCCTCCTGGCGTGAATCAGCTGGTTCGTGTCTACATCGCCCAGAAGCGTAAAATTTCTGAAGGTGACAAGATGGCCGGACGTCACGGTAACAAGGGTGTCGTTGCCCGTATTCTGCCAGAAGAAGATATGCCGTTCCTTCCTGACGGTACGCCGGTACAGGTTGTCCTGAACCCGCTGGGCGTTCCTTCCCGTATGAACATCGGACAGGTGCTTGAAGTCCATATTGGTATGGCTGCACTGCGTCTGGGTATCCACGTGGCTACTCCGGTATTCGACGGAGCCCGTGAGTATGACGTGTTCGATACGATGGAAGAAGCCGGTATGCAGCGTAATGGTAAGACTGTGCTGTATGACGGACGTACAGGCGAGCGCTTCGAGCGTGAGGTTACTGTCGGCGTCATGCACATGATCAAGCTTGCGCACATGGTTGACGATAAGATTCATGCCCGTTCCACAGGTCCTTACTCACTCGTTACACAACAGCCACTGGGCGGTAAAGCTCAGTTCGGCGGACAGCGTTTCGGGGAGATGGAAGTGTGGGCGCTTGAAGCTTACGGCGCGGCGTATACACTGCAAGAGATTTTGACCGTGAAATCCGATGATGTGGTCGGCCGTGTGAAAACGTACGAATCCATTGTCAAAGGTGAAAATGTTCCAGAACCGGGTGTACCGGAATCGTTCAAGGTATTGATCAAGGAACTGCAGTCGCTCGGGATGGATGTCAAAATCCTCAGCGGTGACGAGCAGGAGATCGAGATGAAGGAACTGGACGATGAGGACGAGACGTCAGGCGATAAGCTGAGCCTCAATTTGGAAGGCGCAGAAGTCGGCATAGAGTAGTTCACCAGCAAGCCAATAATTTCATTACACAAAGGACCATGCCCTCTGTTGACTTCAGCGTCAAGAGAGGGCTGTGGTACTAAATCAGGATATAGGTTAAGGAGGGTTGCTCCTTGTTGGACGTTAACAATTTTGAATTTATGAAAATCGGGCTCGCTTCCCCGGAAAAAATTCGTTCTTGGTCCCGCGGAGAAGTTAAAAAACCGGAAACCATTAACTATCGTACATTGAAACCGGAAAAAGAGGGTCTCTTTTGCGAACGTATTTTTGGACCGCAAAAGGACTGGGAATGTCACTGTGGTAAATACAAACGCGTCCGTTATAAGGGCGTAGTGTGCGACCGCTGCGGCGTGGAAGTTACCCGCGCTAAAGTCCGCCGCGAACGTATGGGCCACATCGAACTGGCAGCTCCTGTATCTCATATCTGGTATTTCAAAGGTATTCCAAGCCGTATGGGTCTGGCGCTGGATATGTCTCCTAGATCGCTCGAAGAGATTATCTACTTTGCATCTTATGTTGTAACTGATCCAGGGGAAACTCCGCTGGAGAAGAAGCAGCTGTTGTCCGAGAAAGAATACCGCAGCTACCGCGAGAAATATGGCTACGGATTCCAGGCCGGCATGGGTGCAGAAGCTGTCAAAAAGCTGCTTCAGGATATCGACATCGATAAAGAGCTGGAATTCCTCAAAGAAGAGCTGCGTACCGCTCAAGGCCAGCGCCGCAACCGGGCAATCAAACGTCTTGAAGTCATTGAGGCCTTCCGCAACTCCGGCAACAAGCCTGACTGGATGATCATGGATGTACTCCCAGTTATCCCTCCGGAGCTTCGTCCAATGGTTCAGCTTGATGGCGGCCGTTTTGCTACGTCTGACCTTAATGACCTGTACCGCCGTGTAATTAACCGGAACAACCGTCTGAAAAGACTGCTGGACCTCGGCGCACCTGACATTATCGTGCAGAATGAGAAACGGATGCTTCAGGAAGCTGTAGATGCCCTGATTGACAACGGCCGCCGCGGCCGTCCTGTAACAGGACCAGGTAACCGTCCGCTCAAATCGCTCAGCCATATGCTGAAAGGTAAACAGGGACGTTTCCGCCAGAACTTGCTCGGTAAACGTGTTGACTATTCCGGCCGTTCGGTTATCGTCGTAGGACCTTACCTGAAGATGTACCAATGCGGTCTTCCTAAGAAGATGGCACTGGAGCTGTTCAAACCGTTTGTAATGAAAGAACTGGTTAACAAAGGGCTAGCCCACAACATAAAGAGCGCGAAGCGTAAGGTTGAGCGCGTAAGTCCTGAAGTATGGGATGTGCTTGAAGAGGTAATCAGAGAGCATCCGGTTCTGCTGAACCGTGCCCCAACGCTGCATAGACTGGGTATCCAGGCGTTCGAACCGATTCTGGTAGAAGGTCACGCGATCCGTCTTCACCCGCTCGTATGTACGGCTTACAATGCCGACTTTGACGGTGACCAGATGGCGGTACACGTTCCTCTGTCCGCTGAGGCTCAAGCTGAAGCCCGTATTCTCATGCTGGCGTCCGGTAACATCCTGAACCCTAAGGACGGCAAGCCGGTCGTTACCCCTTCCCAGGATATGGTCCTTGGTACGTTCTACCTGACCATGGACAACAAGGAAGAAAAGGGTACCGGGATGATCCTGCGTAACGTGAATGAAGCGGTCTCTGCTTATCAGCGCGGAACTGCAGGTCTGCATGCACGTGTTGCTATTCCTGTTAAGGCTCTGGGTAAAACCAGCTTCACAGAAGCGCAGCAGAATGCTCTGCTGATCACTACTGTGGGTAAGATTATCTTCAACGAAATCTATCCAAGCAGCTTCCCGTATATCAACGAAGCTACCAAAACTAACCTGCTGCAGGGAACTCCTGAGAAGTACTTCATCTATGAAAAGGGTGCGGATGTCCGCGAACTGATCATGGCGGCTCCGGAAGCCAGTGCTGTAGGTAAAGAATATCTGGGCCTCATTATCGCCCGCTGCTTTGAGACGTATCACACCACCAAGACTTCAGTGATTCTGGATAAAATTAAGCAACTCGGCTTTACGTACTCTACACGTTCCGGTGTTACGGTTGCCGTATCGGATGTTATCGTGCCTGAGGAAAAAGCTACCATTCTTAAGGAATCCGAAGCTAAGGTTGATGTGGTTGCGAATCAATACCGCCGTGGTCTGATTACCAATGATGAGCGGTATGACCGCGTTATCGAGATTTGGTCGAAGACCAAGGATGATCTGACTAACGTATTGCTTAAATCAATGGACCGCTTCAACTCCATCATGCTCATGGTCGACTCCAAGGCGCGTGGTAACAAATCGCAGATCACCCAGCTCGGTGGGATGCGTGGTCTGATGGCAACACCTTCGGGCCGAATCTTTGAATTGCCAATCAAAGCGAACTTCCGTGAAGGCCTAACCGTCCTCGAGTACTTTATCTCCACTCACGGAGCGCGTAAAGGTCTGGCCGATACAGCGCTGCGTACAGCGGATTCCGGGTACCTGACACGCCGTCTGGTTGACGTAGCGCAGGATGTTATTGTCCGTGAAGAAGATTGTGGTACTGATAAAGGCTTCATGGTTAGCCGGATTCAGGATGGCAAGGAAGTCATTGAGGATCTCTACGACCGTATTGAAGGCCGTTATTCCTTCGAGACCGTCCGTCATCCTGAGACGAAGGAAATCATCGTTCACCGTAACGATCTGATTGACTCGGATAAGGCTGAAGAAATCGTGAATGCTGGCGTGACCAAGCTGCAGATCCGCTCTGTACTCAGCTGCCGTGCCCGTCACGGTGTCTGCAAGAAGTGCTACGGACGTAACCTGGCAACAGGTAAATTCGTGGAAATCGGGGAAGCTGTCGGTATTATTGCCGCACAATCCATCGGTGAACCGGGAACACAGCTTACCATGCGTACGTTCCATACCGGTGGTGTAGCCGGAGACGATATTACGCAAGGTTTGCCGCGTATCCAGGAGCTGTTTGAAGCCCGTAACCCTAAAGGTCAGGCTACAATCAGTGAGATTGACGGGGTAGTTAAGGAAATCCGTGAAACCAAGGACCGCCGCGAAATCGAAGTCCAGGGTGAAGCAGAGTCCAAAACGTATTCCATCACTTACGGCTCCCGTCTGCGTGTCAGCGAAGGCCAGGAGATTGAGGCCGGCGATGAATTAACAGACGGTTCAATTGACCCTAAAGAAATGCTGCGTATCAAAGGGATCCGCGGGGTACAGAACTACATTCTGCAAGAAGTACAGCGTGTATACCGTAACCAGGGCGTTGAAATCAATGATAAGCACATTGAAGTTATGATCAAGCAGATGCTGCGCAAAATCCGCATTATCGATGCCGGAGATACCAGTCTCCTGCCGGGTGCATTTGCGGATATTCATGAATATGAAGCAGCCAACAAGGAAGCCATTCTTGCCGGAAATGAACCAGCAGTCGCCAAACCGGTTCTGCTCGGGATCACCAAGGCCTCCCTGGAAACTGATTCATTCCTGTCTGCGGCATCCTTCCAGGAAACTACGCGCGTCTTAACAGATGCAGCTATTAAGGGTAAAGTGGATAAGCTGCTCGGTCTGAAAGAGAATGTAATCATCGGTAAGCTGATTCCTGCAGGAACTGGCATGAATCGTTACCGTAATGTGAAGCTGAGCGACCCGAATGCTGAGAGCAGTGAAGAAGCTTTAGAGCCGGTACCCGCTGAATAATTGAATACTCATGGCAAGCAGTATTCGCGTCACGCAGAAATCTGGCGTGACGCGGCTGTCTGCTGTGATTATTAATAAATTTATTGTCGTTTTTCTTGACATCATGTGCTGAGGATGCTAATATGTCTAAGGTGCGTGAGTAGTCTTGTCATTCTTATTCAGTGGAGGTAATGATTTTCATGACTGATGACAGAGGGTTACAGGATGCTCAGGTCAAGATCGGTTCCAAGCAAACCGTCAAGGCGGTGGAGTTGGGCCAAGCCGCAGAAGTCTATGTGGCAGAGGACGGAGATCAACGGCTTACTTCCAGAATTGTAATGCTTTGCAACAAACAAGGTGTGAAGGTCACTTATGTGGACACAATGCTGAATTTGGGCAAGGCCTGCGGTATAGAAGTTGGTGCTGCGATGGCAGCCGTCTTAAAACAATAGCAGCAAGAGAACGTTTTTGTACCGGGGTACACTTCGGCAGCAAGGACTTTTCATTTGTCTTTTTATGAACCACCTGGGTCTGTGGACTTAATGTTTGTAAATTGACTATCATTTCAGGAAGGGGGTGGCACAACATGCCAACTATTAATCAATTGGTTCGTAAAGGCCGTCAAGCCAAAATCGAAAAATCCAAATCTCCCGCTCTTCAAAAAGGGTTCAACGCCCTCAAGCGTGAGGCTACAAATTTGAGCTCTCCGCAGAAACGCGGTGTATGCACTCGTGTAGGCACAATGACTCCACGTAAACCAAACTCAGCACTTCGTAAGTATGCCCGTGTTCGTCTGACGAACCGTCTTGAGGTGACTGCTTACATTCCGGGTATCGGACACAACCTTCAAGAGCACAGTGTAGTATTGCTGCGCGGAGGTAAAGTTAAGGACCTTGCAGGAGTTCGTTACCACATCGTTCGTGGTGCACTGGATACTGCAGGTGTTGCTAACCGGATGCAGGCTCGCTCCAAGTATGGTGCGAAACGTCCTAAAGTCAAGAAATAAGATGAGCTTATCAGAATAATAACCATATAAGAAAGGGGGATATCCATGCCACGCAAAGGTCCAGTTACTAAAAGAGATGTATTGCCAGATCCATTGTATAATAGCAAGTTGGTTACTCGTTTGATCAACCGTATTATGCTGGGTGGTAAAAGAGGTGTCGCTCAAAGCATTTTGTACAATTCGTTCAAGTTGATTCAAGAACGTACAGGTAAAGAGCCGATGGAAGTTTTCGAAGCTGCCATCAAGAATATCATGCCTGTATTGGAAGTTAAAGCTCGTCGTGTCGGCGGTGCTAACTACCAAGTACCTATTGAGGTTAAACCTGAAAGACGTACTGCTTTGGGATTACGTTGGCTTGTAAACTACTCACGCAACCGCGGTGAGAAGACTATGGAAGAGCGTTTGGCGGCTGAGATTATCGATGCTTCCAACAACACAGGCGCTTCTGTTAAGAAACGTGAAGATACACACAAAATGGCTGAAGCGAACAAAGCGTTTGCTCACTACCGTTGGTAGGATCAAAGTCATTCAAATAACTTCTATTTTGAAAGGAGATCCAATTCATGGCAAGAGAGTTCTCCTTAAAAAATACACGTAATATCGGGATCATGGCGCATATTGATGCTGGTAAGACTACTACCACTGAGCGGATTCTTTTCTACACAGGCCGTACGCACAAAATCGGTGAAGTTCACGAGGGTGCTGCTACAATGGACTGGATGGAACAAGAACAGGAGCGCGGAATCACGATTACTTCCGCTGCTACAACTGCTGCATGGAAGGGTCACCGCATCAATATCATTGATACCCCAGGACACGTTGACTTCACCGTTGAAGTTGAACGTTCCCTGCGTGTATTGGATGGGGCAGTTGGTGTATTTAGTGCGAAAGAGGGCGTAGAACCTCAGTCCGAAACCGTATGGAGACAGGCTGACCGTTACAACGTTCCACGGATCGCATATGTGAACAAAATGGACATTATCGGTGCGGATTTCCTTAACGTTATCGAAACGATGCGTGATCGTCTTCAAGCCAATGCAGTTGCTATTCAACTGCCAATCGGTGCAGAAAATGATTTCGCAGGTATCATCGACCTCGTTGAGCAAAAAGCACATATGTTCAGAGATGATTTGGGCCAAAATATTGAAGTTACGGATATTCCGGAAGAATATTTGGCAAAGGTTGAGGAACTGCGTCTCGAGCTGATCGAGAAAGTTGCTGAACTTGATGAAGATCTGACTATGAAGTACCTGGAAGGCGAAGAAATTACTATTACGGAAATCAAAGCTGCTCTGCGCAAAGGCGTAGTTGAAGTTAAAATTTTCCCAGTAATTTGCGGCTCTTCCTACCGGAACAAAGGGATTCAGCTTATGCTGGATGCTGTTGTTGATTACTTGCCTTCACCTTTGGATGTACCGGCTATTACGGGTCATCTGGAGGATGGAACAGAAGCGGAACGTCATCCTTCGGATGAAGAGCCATTCGGTGCCTTGGCATTTAAGATCATGACAGACCCTTATGTTGGTAAACTCACGTTCTTCCGTGTATACTCCGGTATCCTGGAATCAGGTTCTTATGTAATTAACGCTACTAAGGGCAAACGTGAGCGTATTGGGCGTATCCTGCAGATGCATGCGAACAGCCGTCAAGAAATCTCCATCGTTTACGCTGGTGATATCGCGGCAGCCGTTGGTCTGAAGGACACTAGCACAGGCGATACACTCTGCGACGAGAAGCATCCGATCATTCTGGAATCCATGAACTTTCCAGATCCGGTTATCGAAATCGCAGTCGAGCCAAAAACCAAAGCTGACCAAGATAAACTGGGTGTTGCTCTCGGAAAGTTGACTGAAGAGGATCCTACTCTTCGTGCTCACACTGATGAAGAAACAGGCCAAACCATCCTGGCAGGTATGGGTGAGCTTCACTTGGACATCATCATCGACCGTATGCGTCGTGAATTCAAAGTAGAAACCAATGTGGGTAAACCGCAGGTTGCCTACCGCGAAACGTTCAAGGCATCTGCCCGCGTAGAAGGCAAGTTTGTTCGCCAATCCGGCGGTCGCGGTCAGTACGGTCACGTTTGGGTTGAGTTTGAACCCCTCGAGCCAGGTACTGGCAGCCAATTCGAAAGTAAAGTTGTCGGTGGTTCTGTACCTAGAGAATACATCGCTCCTGCACTTGCCGGTATTGAAGAGCAAATGAAGAACGGCGTTATTGCAGGCTTCCCGCTTGTTGACGTTAAAGCTACCATCGTAGATGGTTCTTACCATGATGTTGACTCCAACGAAATGGCGTTCAAAATTGCCGGTTCGATGGCGCTTAAAGCTGCAAAAGACAAATGTCAACCTGCATTGCTTGAGCCAATCATGAAAGTGGAAGTAACTGTTCCTGAGGAATACATGGGCGATGTAATGGGTATGCTGAACTCCCGTCGCGGTAGAATCGAAGGTATGGATTCCCGTGGTGGAGCGCAAATTATCCGTGCGAAGGTGCCTTTGTCCGAAATGTTCGGATACTCCACAACACTCCGTTCCGGTACTCAAGGACGCGGCGTATTCTCAATGGAGCTTTCTCACTATGAAGAAGTACCTAAATCCATTGCTGAAGAAATCGTAGCCAAGAACAAAGGCGGAGAATAAGCTTGATTTTTAACTTGCCGTCCGGGTATAACACATAAGTCACCTTAGAACTGCAAATAGGCGGACGGCTCAAATATATGGACCCCACAATAAGGAGGAACTGTTCAAATGGCAAAGGCAAAGTTTGAACGTAACAAACCGCACGTTAACATCGGTACTATTGGTCACGTCGACCATGGTAAAACAACTCTGACTGCTGCAATCACAACTGTATTGTCCAAAAAATACGGTGGTGCTGCAATTGCATTCGACCAAATCGACAAAGCTCCTGAAGAGCGCGAGCGTGGTATCACAATTTCTACATCCCACGTTGAATATGAAACTCCTAACCGTCACTACGCTCACGTAGACTGCCCTGGACACGCCGACTATGTTAAAAACATGATCACTGGCGCAGCGCAAATGGACGGAGCAATCCTGGTTGTATCCGCAGCTGACGGCCCTATGCCACAGACTCGCGAGCACATCCTGCTGTCCCGTCAAGTAGGCGTTCCTTACATCGTTGTATTCTTGAACAAATGCGACATGGTTGAGGACGAAGAGTTGCTTGAATTGGTTGAAATGGAAGTTCGCGATCTGCTTAGCGAATACGACTTCCCAGGCGATGACACTCCAATCGTTCGTGGATCTGCTCGTGAAGCTCTGCAGAACCCTGATGGCGAGTATGCACAGAAGATCGTTGAAATGTTCGAAACGATCGACACATACATCCCACTTCCAGAACGTCAGACTGACAAGCCTTTCTTGATGCCTGTCGAAGATGTATTCTCCATCACTGGCCGCGGTACTGTGGCAACTGGTCGCGTAGAACGCGGAACAGTTAAAGTCGGAGAAGAAATCGAAATCGTTGGTATTCACGAAGAAACTAAGAAGTCTGTAGTTACTGGCGTGGAAATGTTCCGCAAATTGCTTGATTCCGCTCAAGCTGGCGACAACATCGGCGCATTGCTGCGTGGTGTTGACCGTAACAACATCGAGCGTGGCCAAGTATTGGCTAAGCCGAACTCCGTTAAGCCACACACTGAGTTCACTGCTCAGATCTACGTTCTGACTAAAGAAGAAGGCGGACGTCACAAACCATTCTTCACTGGTTACCGTCCACAGTTCTACTTCCGTACAACTGACGTAACTGGTATCATCAACCTGCCAGAAGGTACTGAAATGGTTATGCCTGGTGACAACATCACTGTAACTGTTCAGCTGATCTCCCCAATCGCTATTGAAGAAGGTACTAAATTCTCCATTCGCGAAGGCGGACGTACAGTTGGTGCCGGTTCCGTAGCTTCTATCCAGAAATAATTCAGGCTCTATCCGTTAGGATAGACTGAATATAAGTCAGGCCCCCTTCGAATGAAGGGGGCCTGTTTTATTTTATAGATATGATTAAGAATTAGATTTCCTTCGCATAGTCCGCACTTGGCAACTTGGATAAAATCACATGCAGGCTGGACGGCGATGAACTATTATTCGTATAAGCGAATGACTCGTCACCGGCAATGTAGATGGTCTCTCCTTGGATGAAGGAGAACTCTTCCTCATTAACATGAATGGTACCGTCACCGTGTAAGGCGAGGATATAGACATCTGCTCCGGGGTGCTTGTGAACGGGCAGCTTTTGCCCAGGCATGAAATTAAGCACAAATACTACGCTATCGCCTTTTTGGAAAATGATCTTTTTGGTAAAGCGTTCCTCTTGATACTGTACGGCCTCAGCTAGTGTTTTCTTTTCCATTATAAATCCCTGCTTTCATTATATTAGTATTATTTAAAGCTTAACTTCGTACTCGCAGTGCTCATGACCGGTGACATTAGCTCTTCCACGGACTGGACAGGCAGGCTCTCGCCGATCTTTCTGCCAATGGTCACAGTCGTTCCCTTTCCGCCTAACGGCAATCCCTGGTTCATTCCAATTAGACGGATGGTCCGGAATAGTTCAAGGGGTACCATATTGCCCAGAGTTGTTCTATTCATCTGGCGCATGTCCTCAAAAGTGTATTGCTGCAAGCCCATCAACTCCTTGTCTCTCTATGAACCTATTGTATAGACAGGCGGCACGTTAATCCTTGATATAGATCAAGTTTTATGAAAATTTGTGCGTCCAGTCACCCGGCAGCGCTTCGATCATTGATATGGTGGGATAAGCGACAGTAGAGGAGGAATGATGTATGGAATGCAATACGTGCAGTTCTCATGCCTGTGTGCGTCAGGTTCCGGTATTCAGGAGTTTGTCCGATGAAGAATTGGTTATCATAGAATCAATCACAGAATCCCATTCATATAAAAAGGGTAGCCAAGTTTGCCGAGAAGGGGAGCCGTCTGAAGCCTTGTTTGTGGTGAAGAGCGGGCTTATCAAATTAACGAAGAACAGTAAAGAAGGGAAGCAGCATATTGTCCGTTTTCTTTTCCCGGGGGATTATTTCGGTCAGTTTGCCCTGCTTCATAATAAAAATAATGATGTAACGGCGGAGATTATTGAGAGTGGAGTGGTCTGCCGGATGCACCGGAAGGATTTCATTCCCCTGCTGGAGCAGAATGCGGGTCTGGCGTTTAGCTTTCTGATGTCTGTTAGTGAGCAGCTGCATCTGGCGGAAGAAACAGCAGGGGCACTGCATATGTTAGAAGTGGAAAAACGGTTAGCCCGGCTGCTAGTCTACTTGTACACGAGGAATCTACCAGAATCAGCTCTGACAATGCAAGCTTTAAGACATTCCGTGGATCTACCATCGGCGCAAAAAGAGGTGGCAGCGATGATCGGCACTACTGCCGAGACCCTAAGCCGCAAGCTGAACAAGCTGGAAGCGCTGAAGATCATCGCTATGCATAAAAGAACCGTGAATATTTTGGAGATGGAGACTCTAATTCAGCTCGCTGAAATCAGTCATTAACAATTTTCAGATAAAACCGTGTATTTTTAAACTTTTTTTCTGGAAAAGGTGATTTGTTTTGCAAAGGCTCTTGCAATATAGCCGCCTATTAGATATAATAATAAATGTTGTTCTGAGACGTTGCGATGATGTGAGAGGTTACTGACACACCCGGCCCCTTTGCCATGAGGTCGACGTCAGAAAATTTTCACGGAGTATGTCCGATAATAAATTGGGCGATAGAAGGAGGGACTAAAATGGCAAAGCAAAAAATTCGTATTCGCTTGAAAGCATACGACCACAGAATTCTTGATCAATCCGCAGAGAAAATCGTTGAAACAGCAAAACGTTCGGGTGCTGGTGTATCCGGGCCGATTCCGCTGCCAACTGAGAAGCAAATCATTACCATTCTCCGTGCGGTACACAAGTACAAGGATTCCCGTGAACAGTTTGAGCAACGGACTCACAAACGTTTGATTGATATTGTGAACCCAACACCACAAACTGTGGATGCCTTGATGCGCTTGGATCTACCGTCCGGTGTAGATATCGAAATCAAATTGTAATTCATTAAGTAATCAGGAAAAGAAAAGAGGTGTCAACATTGAAAGGTATCTTAGGAAAAAAACTCGGTATGACTCAAGTGTTTACTCCAGAAGGTAACGTAATCGCGGTTTCTGTTATCGAAGCTGGACCTTGTGTGGTACTGCAAAAGAAAGACCTGAATATCGACGGATATGAAGCAGTGCAGTTGGGCTTTTCCGATAAAAAGGAAAGTCGCTCCAACAAGCCTGAACAGGGTCACGCCAAAAAGGCAAATGCAACACCTAAGCGCTACGTTCGCGAAATTCGCGGTGTTGACCTCGGGTCACTCGAGGTTGGACAAGAGCTTAAGGCTGACATCTTCGCTGAAGGCGAGTTTGTTGACGTAACAGGTACTTCGAAGGGTAAAGGCTTCCAGGGTAACATCAAACGCTGGGGACAAAGCCGCGGACCAATGGCACACGGATCGCGTTACCACAGAAGACCGGGCTCGATGGGTTCCATCCAGGCTAACCGTGTTCCTAAGGGCAAACGCCTGCCAGGACATATGGGTCACACGACCGTAACGGTTCAAAAGCTTGAAATCATCCGGGTTGACGTAGAACGTAATGTACTGCTGGTTAAAGGCGCTATTCCAGGTCCTAAGAACAGCTTTGTGAAAGTTAAACAAACCGTTAAGAAATAATTACTGAAGAAAGGAGGAACATGAAATGCCAAAAGTAACACTTTTCAATACTAGTGGTAACGAAGTTGGCGAAGTTGAACTGAGTGATTCAGTTTTCGGTATTGAACCGAACGTACATGTGCTGCATGAAGCTGCACTTATGCAAAGAGCTTCCCTTCGTCGCGGTACACATAAAGTAAAAGGACGCTCTGAAGTGCGTGGCGGCGGACGTAAGCCTTGGAAACAAAAAGGTACAGGTCGTGCTCGTCAAGGCTCCATTCGTTCTCCACAATGGAAAGGCGGCGGCGTAGTCTTCGGACCAACACCACGCAGCTATTCCTGGAAATTGCCTAAGAAGGTTCGCCGGTTGGCCATCAAATCCGCGTTGTCCTCAAAAGTGCTTGAGAATGACATCATCGTATTGGATAGCTTGACTCTGAATGCTCCGAAGACGAAAGAATTCGCAGCGATTCTGAACAACCTTAAAGTGGGCAGCAAAGCCCTAATCGTAGCACCAAGCTATGATGATAATGTAGCACTTTCCGCTCGTAACATCCCTGGGGTGAAATTCGTAGCGGCTGACGGCATCAATGTTCTTGACGTACTGATGTACGACAAACTGATCATCACTAAAGAAGCAGTTCTGAAGGTAGAGGAGGTGTTCGCGTAATGAAAGATCCTCGTGATATAATTAAGCGTCCAGTGATTACGGAACGCACATCCGAATACATGAGCGAACTGAAGTACGCTTTTGAAGTGGATATCCGTGCTAACAAGACCGAAATCAAAAAAGCTGTCGAGGCTATTTTTAAAGTAAAAGTCGTTAGTGTGAACACAATGCGCGTACCTGGTAAACTGAAACGTTACGGCAAATACTCCGGTTATACTCCAGAGTGGAAAAAAGCCATCGTGAAGCTTAGCCCGGACAGCAAGCCGCTTGAGTTCTTTGAAGCGGTAGAATAATACTCTTAAAGTAAGGAGGAAACTATAGTGCCAATCAAAAAGTACAAACCGACCTCTCCGGCAAGACGCAACATGTCTGTGTCTACGTTTGAAGAAATTACAACAAACCAGCCAGAGAAATCGTTGCTGTCCCCGCTGTTCAAGCATGCCGGACGCAACAACCAAGGTAAAATTACGGTTCGTCACCATGGCGGCGGACACAAACGTAAATACCGTATCATCGACTTCAAGCGGACTAAAGACGGCATACCAGGTAGCGTTGCTACAATCGAGTATGACCCGAACCGTACTTCCAATATTGCTTTGATCCACTATGCTGATGGAGAGAAACGTTATATCATCGCTCCTAAAGGCCTTAAAGTTGGGGATAAAGTTGAGTCCGGCCCTGCTGCGGACATCAAAATTGGTAACAGCCTTCCGTTGATCAACATCCCGGTAGGTACAGTTATCCACAACATCGAGTTGAAACCAGGCAAAGGCGGACAATTGGTTCGTGCTGCAGGTACTGAAGCTCAGCTGCTGGGTAAAGAAGATAAATACGTATCTGTTCGTTTGAACTCGGGTGAGGTTCGCAGAATCCTCAGCGTTTGCCGTGCGACTATCGGAGCCGTAGGTAACGGAGATCACGAACTGATCAAGATTGGTAAAGCCGGACGCAGCCGCTGGCTCGGACGTCGTCCTGAAGTACGCGGTGTTGTCATGAACCCTAACGATCACCCACACGGTGGTGGTGAAGGCCGCGCTCCTATCGGACGGAAATCGCCAATGTCACCTTGGGGCAAACCAACCCTCGGCTACAAAACGCGTAAGAAAAACAAAGCATCTGATAAATATATCGTTCGCCGCCGCACAAAATAAGACGCTTCAGGCAAGTTAGTTAAGCGCGAAGCGTCGATTCGCGGTTTTGAAGAACTGGATGAAGGGAGGATTCACACATGGGTCGCAGTTTAAAGAAGGGGCCGTTCATCGATGGCTACCTGCTGAAAAAAGTTGAGGATTTGAACGAGACAGACAAGAAAGTCGTAGTAAAAACCTGGTCCCGTCGCTCAACCATTTTCCCTCAGTTTATCGGACATACGTTTGGTGTATATGACGGCCGCAAACACGTGCCTGTATACGTAACGGAAGATATGGTAGGTCACAAGTTGGGCGAGTTCGCGCCAACACGTACTTACAAAGGCCACGCGGGTGACGATAAGAAAACCAGAAGATAATTAACGTCTTCGTTTGAGAGGAGGGAAAACAATGGAAGCAAAAGCACATGCAAGATCGGTGCGGATTTCCGCTCGTAAAGCGAAACTGGTTGTTGACTTGATTCGCGGCAAGCAAGTGGGGGAAGCAATTGCAATTCTTCGCCACACTCCGAAGTCCGCTTCTCCGGTTGTTGAGAAGCTACTGAACTCGGCGATTGCGAACGCTGAGCATAACTACTCTATGGACGTTAACAGCTTATTCGTAAGCGAAGTTTTCGTTAACCAGGGTCCTACAATGAAACGTTTCCGTCCGCGCGCCATGGGCCGCGCAAGCCGGATCAATAAACGTACCAGCCACATTACTTTGGTGGTATCTGAGAAATAAGGAGGGATAACACGTGGGTCAAAAGGTAAATCCAGTCGGACTCCGAGTCGGTATTATTCGCGATTGGGAATCAAAATGGTATGCAGGCAAAGATTTCGGTACTCTTTTAATGGAAGACGTCAAAATCCGGGAATACCTTAAAGGCAAGTTGAAAGATTCCTCTGTTTCCCGCATCGAGATCGAAAGAGCGGCAAGCCGAGTGAACGTTACAATTCACACTGCCAAGCCAGGTATGGTAATTGGTAAAGGCGGAGCAGAAGTAGAAGTACTTCGCAGCGCAGTTACAACTATCGCCGGCGGTAAGAAAGTACACATCAACATCAATGAAATCAAACACCCTGAACTGGATGCTATTCTTGTTGCTGAAAGCATTGCACAACAGCTGGAACGTCGCGTATCGTTCCGTCGTGCTCTGAAACAAGCGATTCAAAGAACTATGCGTTCCGGCGCAAAGGGAATTAAAACTCAGGTTGGCGGACGTCTTGGCGGCGCTGAGATTGCCCGTTCAGAAGGTTATAGCGAAGGAACAGTTCCACTTCATACGCTTCGTGCTGATATCGATTACGGAACAGCTGAAGCACATACAACTTACGGCCGTATTGGCGTAAAAGTATGGATTTATCGTGGAGAAGTTCTTCCCCCAGCTAAGAAACAAGCTGCTCAGGAAGGAGGCAACTAATCATGTTGGTACCAAAGCGCGTTAAACACCGCAAGCAACAACGCGGTCACATGAAGGGTATGGCAAAAGGCGGAACCGAACTTAACTTCGGCGAATTCGGTTTGCAGGCACTGGAGCCATCTTGGATCACTAACCGTCAGATCGAAGCTGCTCGTATCGCAATGACACGTTATATCAAACGTGGCGGTCAGGTTTGGATCAAGATTTTCCCGGATAAGCCAATCACTCAGAAGCCTCTCGAGGTTCGTATGGGTAGTGGTAAAGGTAACGTTGAGAAGTGGGTAGCTGTAGTTAAACCGGGTAAGATTATGTTCGAACTCGGAGGCGTGTCGGAAGAAATCGCTCGTGAAGCGATGCGTCTTGCCGCTCACAAGCTGCCTGTAAAGACTAAGTTTGTGAAACGTGAAGAATTGGGTGGTGAAGCAAATGAAAGCTAATGAACTTCGCAACTTAACCACTGCTGAGATTGAACAGAAAATCGCCGGATTTAAGGAAGAACTTTTCAATCTCCGTTTCCAATTGGCAACAGGCCAACTGGACAACCCGACTCGGATTCGTGATGTGCGTAAGGAAATAGCTCGTGCTAAAACCGTTATCCATCAAAGAGTACTTGGGATTAGTTAAGTGACGGCGGATGCATAATCCGTAATCAGGAAGGAGGCTAATTATGAGCGAAGAGCGTAATGCACGTAAAGTGTTGATCGGTAAAGTAGTCAGCGACAAAATGGATAAAACCATCGTAATTGCTGTTGAAACCTATAAAAAGCACAATCTGTATCACAAACGCATCAAGTCCACGAAGAAATTCAAGGCACATGATGAAGAGAATGTAGCTAAAATTGGTGATGTCGTGAAAGTCATGGAAACTCGTCCATTGTCGAAGGACAAACGGTGGAGACTGGTTGAAGTGGTAGAAAAAGCGGTAATCATCTAAGACATGAAGCAGATCCCTTTCCGGAAGGAGGAAAATAATAATGATTCAACCATTTACACGTTTGCATGTGGCTGACAACTCTGGTGCGAAGGAACTGATGTGTATCCGCGTACTGGGTGGTACTGGACGCCGTACAGCAGCAATCGGCGATCTGATCGTTTGTTCCGTTAAACAAGCAACACCAGGCGGCGTTGTCAAAAAAGGTGATGTTGTTAGAGCGGTAGTTGTTCGTACAAAACGTTCGGTACGCCGTAAAGATGGATCTTACATCGCATTCGACGAAAATGCAGCTGTTGTTGTCAAAGACGACAGAAGCCCGCGCGGAACACGTATCTTCGGACCAGTTGCTCGCGAACTTCGCGACAAGGACTACATGAAGATCGTTTCCTTGGCACCGGAAGTAATCTAAAAATCCGAGTGATGCTCGGTTGTACTTGAAAAGGTCAGTTATAGGAGGTGTAATCAATGCCTAGAGTTAAAAAAGTTCTGGAATCCCATAACAATAAACTGCACGTGAAAAAAGATGATGTGGTGCTTGTGATCAGCGGGAAAGACAAAGGTAAAAAAGGCCGTGTCATCGCTGCTTATCCTCGTGAAAACCGCGTCCTGGTAGAAGGCGTGAACATGGTGAAGAAACACCAGAAGCCTAACCAGTTGAATCCGCAAGGCGGAATCATCGAGCAGGAAGCTTCGATTCATGTGTCTAACGTAATGCACATTGATCCGAAGAGCGGGAAAGTTACGCGTATCGGCTATAAAGTACTAGATAACGGTAAGAAGGTTCGGGTAGCAAAAAGATCCGGAGAGATTATCGACTAATACAGTCCTAATGAAAGGAGGTAAATCTTCATGGCAGCAAGAATGAAAGAACGTTATCTGAATGAAATCACACCATCTTTGATGCAGAAGTTTAACTACACAACAGTTATGCAAGTGCCTAAGATCGAGAAGATCGTCATCAACATGGGTGTAGGTGACGCTGTTCAAAACTCCAAAGTACTTGACGCTGCAGTTAACGATATGCAATTGATTTCTGGCCAAAAGCCCGTTATCACTAAAGCTAAGAAATCCATCGCCGGTTTCAAACTGCGCGAGAATATGCCGATCGGGGTTAAAGTAACACTGCGCGGCGAGCGTATGTATTACTTCCTGGATAAATTGATCAACGTAACGCTTCCACGCGTTCGTGACTTCCGTGGTATTTCCAGCAAAGCCTTTGATGGCCGTGGTAACTACACACTGGGTCTTAAAGAACAATTGATCTTCCCGGAAATCGAGTATGACAAAGTGGATAAGGTTCGCGGTATGGACATCGTTATTGTAACGACTGCTAAGACGGACGAGGAATCCCGTGAGTTGCTGAATCAGCTGGGAATGCCTTTCACAAAATAAGAATCATCCATTTCTCCGAAAATGTTTAGGAGGTGTCAGTCTAAGTGGCAAAGACTTCAATGAAAGTTAAACAACAACGCGAGCCTAAGTTCAAAGTACGTGCATACACACGTTGCGAGCGTTGCGGTCGTCCACATTCGGTACTGCAAAAGTTCAAAATTTGCAGAATTTGTTTCCGTGAATTAGCTTATAAAGGCCAGATTCCTGGCGTGAAAAAAGCAAGTTGGTAAGAAGTTTATAAACGGGAAGGAGGTTTACACACATGACTATGTCTGATCCTATTGCAGATATGCTTACTCGTATTCGTAACGCCAACACTGTGCGTCACGAGACAGTAGAAATGCCTGCTTCTACTATGAAAAAACAAATCGCGGACATCTTGAAGCGTGAGGGCTTCATCCGTGATGCTGAATTCGTTGAAGATAGCAAACAAGGGATTATCCGTATTTTCCTGAAATACGGCCCAAGCCAGGAGCGCGTTATCACTGGTCTGAAAAGAATCAGTAAACCAGGTCTGCGCGTATACACGAAGAGCAATGAAGTGCCTCGTGTACTCGGTGGCCTTGGAATCGCGATTATCTCCACATCTAAGGGAGTTATGACCGACAAAGAAGCTCGTCAATCTAAATCCGGCGGAGAAGTTGTCTGCTACATTTGGTAATAAACGTCACAAGATAAGGAGGTGCAACACATGTCTCGTATTGGTCGCAAACCAATCGCAGTACCTAGCGGTGTAGATGTCACTTTGGACAACGCCGTTATTACAGTAAAAGGTCCTAAAGGCACTTTGACTCGTGAGCTTCATAAAGACATGAAGATTACAGTTGAAAATAACGAAATCACTGTTGTTCGCCCGTCGGACAACAAATTGCATCGTTCACTTCACGGCACAACCCGCTCCGTTGTCAACAACATGGTGAGTGGTGTGACTGAAGGTTTCTCGAAATCTCTGGAACTGGTTGGGGTCGGATATCGTGCAAGCAAATCCGGAGATAAAATCGTATTGAACGTTGGTTACTCCCACCCGGTTGAAATTACACCGGAAGCGGGTATCGAGTTCGATGTTCCTGCGAACACGAAGATCATCGTTAGAGGGATTGACAAAGAACGCGTTGGCGCTTATGCTGCCAAAATTCGTTCCGTACGTGAACCTGAACCATACAAAGGTAAAGGTATCAAATATGAAGGCGAGCGTATCATCCGCAAGGAAGGTAAAGCTGGTAAGAAGAAATAACCAGCTCTACCTTAATTGTAAGATACCCCGTGCATCTTAAAGTGAAGCTGTTTACGGCAAACTGAAGGGAGTGAAAGGGAAGTCATGATTACAAAAGAGGATAAAAACAAGGCTCGTCTCAAAAGACACCTGCGTGTTCGTAAGAAGATCCAGGGTACTACTGAGCGTCCACGTTTGAATGTGTTCCGTTCTTCGAAACACATCTACGCTCAACTGATCGATGATGTGACTGGCGTTACTATCGTATCGGCCTCCACACTTGATAAGGAATTGAGTGCTACAATCGGAAATGGCGGCAGCGTTGAAGCTGCAAGCAAAGTGGGTCAATTGATCGCTGAGCGTGCCAAAGAAAAGGGTTATGCTGTGGTTGTATTTGACCGCGGTGGATACTTGTACCATGGACGGATTCAGGCTCTGGCTAGCGCAGCTCGCGAAGCTGGTCTTGAATTCTAGAATATTTCTAAAAGGAGGTTAACGACTTGCGTGTAGATCCGAACAGTTTAGAACTGACAGAAAGAGTTGTACACATCAACCGTGTTGCAAAAGTTGTAAAAGGCGGACGCCGTTTCAGCTTTAGTGCACTTGTTGTTGTGGGCGACGGCAACGGCTACGTTGGTGCTGGTATCGGTAAAGCCGGCGAAGTTCCGGATGCCATCCGTAAAGGCATTGAAGACGCCAAGAAAAACCTGATCCACATTCCAATCGTAGGAACTTCGATTCCTCACCTGGTTACTGGACATTTCGGCGCAGGACGCGTTCTGCTGAAACCAGCATCCGAAGGTACCGGCGTTATCGCTGGTGGACCGGTTCGTGCGGTGCTTGAATTGGCAGGCGTTGGCGATATCTTGACAA
Organism: Paenibacillus sp. FSL H3-0333; assembly: GCF_038002805.1. Lineage (NCBI taxonomy): Bacteria > Bacillati > Bacillota > Bacilli > Caryophanales > Paenibacillaceae > Paenibacillus > Paenibacillus sp. FSL H3-0333. Next base: position 1,369,035 of record NZ_JBBODG010000001.1, read on the forward strand.
AATCTTTGGGTTCTTCGAATTCCATGAACATGGTCAATGCTACTCTAGAGGGACTTTCCCGTCTGAAGCGCATTGAAGAGGTCGCGAAGCTTCGCGGCAAATCTGTCGAAGAATTACGCGGTTAAGGAGGGGAACGTCAATGGCTAAATTGCAAATTACCCTCGTACGCAGTGTAATTGGACGTCCAGAAACACAACGTGTTACTGTTAAGACGCTCGGCCTGCGCAAAACCAACTCGTCCGTGGTTCACAACGACACTCCTGCAATTCGCGGGATGATCAACAAAGTGAGCCACTTGCTGTCCGTTACTGAAATTGAAGGCTAAACAGCCTCGCATAAATTAACAAACATAAGGAGGTGCAAACGATGAAGTTACATGAACTTGCTCCAGCTCCTGGATCACGGAAAGAACGCAACCGCGTTGGTCGTGGACCAAGTAGCGGTAACGGTAAAACTTCGGGCCGTGGACACAAAGGTCAAAACTCCCGTTCCGGCGGTGGTGTACGTCCAGGCTTCGAGGGTGGACAAAACCCACTCTATCGTCGTCTGCCTAAACGTGGTTTCGTCAATCCTACCCGTAAAGAGTACGCGATTGTGAACCTGGAAGATCTGAATAGCTTTGCAGAAGGAACAGAAGTAACTCCTGAGCTTTTGCTTGAAACTGGTGTTGTCAGCAACACTAAGAGCGGTATCAAGATTCTCGGCAATGGTGAACTGGCTGTTAAATTGACTGTCAAAGCAAATAAGTTCTCTCAATCTGCGGTAGAGAAAATCGAAGCTGCCGGCGGTAAAACCGAGGTGATCTAATGTTCAAGACGCTTAAGAATATATGGCATGTTGAAGATTTGCGCAAAAAGATCCTGTTTACCCTGTTCGTTCTGATCATTTACCGCATCGGTTCGTTTGTACCGGTTCCCGGTGTGAACAAAGAAGTACTGGAATCAACAAATCAGGGCGGAGACGCTTTGATGGGTCTTTTGAACACCTTCTCGGGCGGAGCGCTCAAAAACTTCTCGATTTTTGCGATCAGCATTTACCCGTATATCACAGCATCCATCATCGTTCAATTGCTTTCGATGGATGTTGTCCCTAAGTTTGCCGAATGGGCTAAGCAAGGGGAACACGGGAAAAAGCAGCTGGCGCAAATTACGCGTTACGGCACAGTAGTGCTAGGTTTGATCCAAGCGTTTGCCACATCTATCGGGTTTAACCGGATTTATGGCACTGAGATGATTCCAAATGCAACCTTTGCGGATTACCTGCTTATTGCGATCATATTGACGGCGGGTACATCGTTCTTGATGTGGTTAGGTGAGCAGATCACTGAAAAGGGTATAGGAAACGGGATTTCGATCCTGATTTTTGCGGGAATCGTCGCCGCCTTTCCGGGATATATCACCACTACGGCGCAATCAAGCTTCATTCAGCCGGGTCAGATGTTCCTGAATATTCTTAAAGTCGTTATTGTACTGATCGTGGTTGTTGCGATTATTGTCGGGGTGATCTTTGTTCAACAAGGTATCCGTAAAATCCCTGTACAATATGCCAAGCGCGTAGTCGGTAACAAAATGTACGGTGGACAGAATACGCACATTCCGCTTAAAATTAATGCGGCTGGTGTAATTCCTGTTATCTTCGCCGTTTCACTGCTTCAATTCCCGGTCGTTTTATCGAGCTTCTGGTCCACCCACGCTTGGGCTAAATGGGTCTCGGCCAATCTGGATCATACCAAGCCGCTCGGCATGCTGCTGTATGTAGTCATGATCATCGGATTCACGTTCTTCTATACGTTTGTCCAGATGAACCCGCAGCAAATGGCTGACAATATGAAAAAGAATGGCGGATACATTCCAGGTATACGTCCAGGTAAGGCTACTGAGAAATATCTGACTAGAGTTATGTCGCGTCTGACCATGTCCGGTGCGCTCTTCCTGTCATTAATCTCTGTACTGCCAGTATTATTTGGATCGTTGTCCGGGTTACCGAAGCAAGTGCAGATTGGTGGTACGGCACTGCTTATCGTTATCGGTGTTGCACTGGATACCATGAAGCAGATCGAGAGCCAATTGATCAAACGCCATTACAAAGGCTTCATCAATAAATAGGCGATAGGTTCCGGAGAAGTACCTAAGGCTTTAAACTTCCCGGTACCTATTGTGCTGTTTCTTGCTTGGTGGCGAACTTTCGGGGGGAGAAGAGAATCGTGAACATTTTATTCATGGGCCCTCCTGGGGCAGGCAAGGGAACACAAGCCGCTGTTGTTGTAAAAGAGTTGGGTATTCCTCATATTTCGACTGGTGATGCATTCCGCTTGGCTATTAAGCAAGGCACACCGGTTGGACTTAAGGCCAAATCTTATATTGATCAAGGGTTGCTTGTACCTGATGATGTGACTATTGGAATCGTCGAAGAACGGCTGCAGCAGTCCGATTGCGAAAAAGGTTTTTTATTGGATGGCTTTCCAAGAACCCTTTCGCAAGCGGAAGCGCTGGGAGAAATCCTCAGCCGGCTTGGAACTTCACTGGATCACGTTGTCAACTTGAATGTGGACCGCGGACTGCTGATGGCGCGTCTTACCGGACGCCGGATCTGCTCAGTATGCGGAACATCCTACCATTTAATTTTCAACCCGCCGAAGCAAGAAGGCGTCTGCGACATTGATGGCGGAGAATTGTATCAGCGTCCGGATGACAACGAAGAAAGTGTAGGCAAGCGTCTGGATGAGTACGATAACAAGACAGCGCCGCTGCTTGCATTTTATGACGATAAAGGTCTTGTGCGTCAGGTCAACGGAGAAAACGAAATCAATGTCGTTTCTTCTGAAATCGTATCTATGCTGCGGGGTTAATGTAATGATCATTTGCAAATCCGAACAGGAACTTGTCTTTATGAGGGAAGCTGGTCGAATTGTTGCCGAGAGTCACCGTCTTATTGCTGAAGCTATCCAGCCAGGCATTACTACCGGTGAGCTCGACAGAATCGCCGATGGGTACATTCGCAGTCAGGGTGCTGTGCCGTCTTTCAAAGGCTACAACGGTTTTCCTGCCAGCATTTGCGCTTCAGTCAACGAACAATTGGTGCACGGATTTCCAGGGAAACGCAAACTGGTAGAAGGCGACATCGTTACGCTGGATATCGGTGCAGAGTACCGTGGTTATCACGGTGATTCCGCCTGGACATACGGGGTGGGCAGCATCTCCGAAGAGGCTCAGCGTCTGCTGGACGTCACGGAAGGCTCCCTGTACGCTGGACTGGCGTTAGTCAAACCGGATGTGCGCTTGTTTACAATCTCCCATGCCATTCAGTCATACATTGAAGACGCCGGATTCTCCGTTGTCCGCGAGTATGTTGGTCATGGCATTGGGGCAGAACTGCATGAAGAACCGCAAATTCCGAACTATGGCATAGCGGACCGCGGACCACGTCTGAAGCCGGGTATGGTACTCGCCATTGAGCCGATGGTTAACGCTGGAGAACGTTATGTCAGAACGCTGGATGATAACTGGACGGTCGTTACGGTAGACGGTTCACTGTGCGCTCACTTCGAGCATACAGTAGCAGTTACACCGGACGGCATGGAAATTTTCACAAAACTGAATGCGTAGGTGATCTTCACGTGAATACTGGGAGCAGCCCGCAGGTTGGTCAAATCGTGAGAATCCTCAAAGGCAAGGATGCCGGAGAGGCTGCCGTTGTTATCGCAGTTGTGGATAGCAGATTTGTATATATTGCTGATGGGGACAAACGTAAGTTTGACAGCCCAAAGAAGAAGAATATTCAGCATCTGGAGCTCATACCCTTCATCAGCAGTGAGATTGTAGACAGTTTGGAAGAAACCGGCCGGGTCACCAACGGAAAGCTGCGGTTTGCAGTGATGAAGTATGGCCAGCCCGCTGGAAAAAGTGCTAATGAGAAAGGAGACTAACTGTGGCTAAGGAAGACGTCATTGAGGTAGAAGGAACGGTTATTGAGCCGTTGCCTAACGCAACTTTTAAGGTTGAGCTTGAGAACGGTCATCAAATACTTGCCCATGTGTCCGGGAAATTGCGGATGCACTTTATCCGTATCCTAACCGGAGACAAAGTGGTCGTGCAGTTATCGCCTTATGATTTATCAAAAGGCCGTATAACTTACCGTAAATAGATGGGAACTACAACAAAAGTTTTGCTTCGCAAAACTTTGAGGAGGTAATTAACATGAAGGTAAGACCTTCTGTAAAGCCCATTTGCGAAAAATGCAAAGTCATCCGCCGCAAAGGGACTGTTATGGTAATTTGCGAAAATCCGAAACACAAACAAAAACAAGGTTAAGAAGGGGGTGTAGCGTAAAATGGCTCGTATAGCTGGAGTGGATTTGCCACGTGATAAGCGCGTTGAGATCGCCTTGACTTATATTTTCGGAATCGGTAAAACGACTTCCCAGAAAATTCTTAATGAAACAGGCATTGACGTTAACACACGTGTCCGTGATTTGACGGAAGATGAAGTCAGCAAACTGCGTGAAACGATCGACAAAGAGGTTAAGGTTGAAGGTGACCTTCGTCGTGAAATTTCCTTGAATATTAAGCGTCTTACTGAGATCGGCTGTTACCGCGGTGTTCGTCACCGTCGTGGATTGCCTGTTCGCGGTCAACGTACCAAAACCAATGCTCGTACCCGTAAAGGCCCGCGTCGTACTGTAGCAAACAAAAAGAAATAAGAAGAGGTGATAAGAGACAATGGCTAAACCGAAAAAAGTCGTACGTACGAAACGTCGCGACCGGAAAAATATCGAGTCTGGCGTGGCACATATCCGTTCCACGTTCAATAACACTATCGTTACGATCACGGATCCCCACGGAAATGCAATTTCCTGGGCAAGCTCCGGCGGTCAAGGATTCAAAGGTTCCCGTAAATCGACTCCATTTGCAGCGCAAATGGCAGCCGAAACAGCTGCTAAGGCAGCTATGGAACACGGCATGAAGTCCGTTGAAGTTATGGTTAAAGGACCGGGCGCGGGCCGCGAAGCAGCCATCCGTTCCCTTCAGGCCGCTGGTCTTGAAGTAAACCTCATTAAAGACGTTACTCCAGTTCCTCACAATGGATGCCGTCCGCCGAAGCGTCGCCGCGTTTAGTACAATCAGAATTGTGATTGTGGTATAATTCTGACGCATCTGCTAATAATAGGTGTTTAGGCATACTACATGATACACCTGATGGGGTGACTGTTTCATATAGGAGCGACGTTTGAAGGAGGGGTACACTCGTGATAGAAATCGAAAAGCCGAAGATTGAGACCGTAGAAGCCAATGATGATGGGACCTATGGGAAATTCGTAGTTGAACCGCTGGAACGTGGATATGGCACGACTCTGGGGAACTCGCTTCGCCGGATCCTGCTTTCCTCCCTTCCGGGAGCCGCAGTGACTTCGGTCCAAATTGACGGCGTTCTGCATGAGTTCTCGACCGTTCCCGGCGTAATGGAAGATGTGACGGAAATCATCCTGAACCTTAAAGCTCTGTCTCTGAAGATTCATTCGGATGAAGAGAAAGTGTTCGAGATTGATGCTGAAGGAGAAGGCATCGTTACCGCGGGTGATATCCGTGCGGACAGCGATGTTGAGATCCTGAACCCGGATCTTCATATTGCAACGCTGGGACCTGGCGCGAGACTGCACATGCGCATTTTTGCAGGCCGTGGTCGCGGCTACGTCCAAGCGGACCGGAACAAACGCGACGATCAGCCAATTGGTGTAATTCCAGTTGACTCTATCTACACTCCTATTTCACGTGTGAATTACGGTATTGATAATACCCGTGTTGGTCAAGTGACTAACTACGACAAGTTGACGCTGGAAATTTGGACAGATGGCAGTATCCGACCGGAAGAAGCCGTTAGCCTTGGAGCCAAAATTTTGAACGAGCACCTCGTTCTATTCGTAGGTCTTACGGATGAAGCGAAAGACGCCGAAATTATGGTTGAAAAAGAAGAAGACAAAAAAGAAAAAGTACTTGAGATGACGATCGAGGAGCTTGATCTTTCTGTCCGTTCCTACAACTGCCTCAAACGTGCCGGTATTAATACCGTGCAAGAGCTGACTACGAAAACTGAAGAAGATATGATGAAGGTTCGTAACCTGGGCCGCAAATCTTTGGAAGAGGTTCAAGAGAAGCTTGAGGAACTTGGTTTGGGACTTCGTACAGAAGAATAGGACCCCGGAGTTCTTGAGACTTGAGTGAAGGAGGGAAAACAAATGGCATACCAAAAATTGGGCCGTGATTCCAGCGCGCGTAAAGCTTTGTTCCGCGATATGGTAACGGATCTGTTCCTATACGAACGTATTCAGACAACAGAAGCCAAAGCGAAGGAAGTTCGTTCCATCGCTGAGAAACTGATCACTAAAGCGAAAAAGGGCGATCTTCATGCTCGCCGTCAAGTAGCTGCATTTGTTCGTCGTGAGACTGTAGATGGTGAACAAGATGCAATCCAAAAATTGTTCTCTGACATTGCTCCACGTTACACAGAGCGTCCAGGCGGATACACTCGTATCCTGAAGCTGGGACCTCGCCGTGGCGATGCTGCGCCTATGGTTTATCTTGAACTGGTAGACCGCGCGTAGTTTCACAAGCCATGATTTCCGGATGTACGCTTTACGTATTTAACGTTATTGTACTGCAGGGCATAGTACCCTGCCGTGCAAATAACCGCGGGAATCACCTTGTATAGAGTAGAAGGAGCTCCCGCCGGGGCTCTTTTTTTTGAGAATAAATTAAGTATATGGACCAACAGGAGAATGAAATGCGCAATCTATTGATGAAAGTCAATTATGACGGTACCCACTATGATGGCTTTCAGACCCAGCCTCAGGGCAATACGATTCAGGACAAGCTGGAGCATGCTATTCAGCATCTGACCGGTGAGACGCTCAAAATCACGGGCTCAGGACGGACTGATGCAGGGGTGCATGCTTATGGCCAACCTTTTAACTTCATAACCTCCTCACAGATTCCGCTGGAGCGCTGGTGTCTGGCGCTGAATGCCAGGCTGCCGCAGGATATCGTGGTTACTGAGGCTGCTGAGGTTCCGCTCTCGTTCCACTCCCGTAGAGGGGCGAAGCGTAAAACCTACCGGTACACGATTAACGGCAACCGGTTCCCGGACCCGTTCCAGCGGCGCTGGCAGCATCATCATCCGATGAAGCTGAACGTTCCTGCGATGGAGCTGGGGCTAAGCGCGCTGCTGGGTACCCATGATTACACCTCGTTTGCGTCCAGGAAGTCTACCAAGACTTCGCATGTGCGGACCATTTATGAGGCTTATCTTGAAGTAGACCGCAGCATGTGCCGCCCGGGCTCTCCTGACCAGGGAGTGATCCATACCTATATTACAGGCAGTGGCTTTTTGCAGCATATGGTACGCATTATTATGGGCACGCTGATGCAGGTGGGGCAAGGTAAAATCAGCGCAGATAGAATGCCTGTCATTCTTGCGGCTTGTGATCGTGCAGTGGCCGGACCTACGGCTGTGTCTAAGGGGCTGGCACTCTGGAGTGTGGAATATGACGAGATAGACGACTAAACGGCCGATACTATATTTTTTATGAAAATAAGTACTGATTGTTTAAAAATCGCTTGCGCTTGTCATGTTTATACTGTAATATAAAAGTTGTGTTTTCTTGATGGCTATCCCACAGCCCCGATCAAGGAAATGCCAACAAATAAGTTTTTTAACTCACTAAATTGTAATTCAATCGCGAAACAAGATATACGAAACAGATGATTTTCGTACGAGAACAAGGAGGAAACATTCATGCGTACCACCTACATGGCGAAGCCGAACGAAGTTGAACGCAATTGGCACATCATTGATGCCGAAGGCAAAACACTTGGCCGTTTGGCAAGCGAAGCCGCTGCCCTGATCCGCGGCAAACACAAACCGCAATTCACTCCACACGTTGATACTGGTGATTTCGTAATTGTTATCAACGCTGAGAAGATTCACCTCACAGGTAAGAAAATGCAAAACAAGAAATACTACCGTCACTCGATGCACCCAGGTGGCTTGAAAGTTACCGTTGCGGAAGAACTGCTCAAGACCAAACCTGAGCGTATGATTGAATTCGCAGTTCATGGCATGATTCCTAAGACTCGTCAAGGTAATCACATGAAGCTGAGACTCAAAGTATATGCAGGCGCTGAACATCCACATGCAGCACAAAAACCTGAAGTTTACGAACTTCGCGGATAAGAATAAAGGAGGACAGTTTCATGGCACAAGTACAATACTATGGGACAGGTCGTCGTAAACATTCGGTAGCACGTGTTCGCCTTGTACCGGGTGAAGGACGCATTGTCATTAACAAACGTGAGATGGACGAATATTTCGGTGTTGAAACACTGAAGATGATCGTAAGACAACCTTTGAACCTGACTGAAACTCTGGGCAGCTACGATGTAATCGTACTTGCACATGGTGGCGGCATTTCCGGTCAAGCTGGCGCAATCCGTCACGGGATCTCCCGTGCATTGCTCAAAGTAGACCCTGAATATCGCGGTACGCTGAAGAAAGCCGGCTTCCTGACACGTGACCCACGTATGAAGGAACGTAAGAAATACGGCCTCAAAGCCGCTCGTCGCGCTCCACAGTTCTCGAAACGTTAAGATTCCCTTGTTATCAAGGAATGGAAGCTCCTGGCCTTTATGGTCGGGAGCTTTTTTGTTTTTCTCCAGAATACTAATATTCACAAATACTTTATTCCAAATTGAACGAAACCCATTGACTTCGCCGGATAAACGGATATACTATATCTTATAGAATTAGTCGGGATTAGCCTCGTAGGTTTCGATCTTGACGATATCCGGATGGAGGAAACTAAGATGAACCTGCTCGAGAAAGAGGATTTAATCAAAGTGAAAGCGGAAGAGCTGGAGAATGCTTCTCCCGAGGAGATTATCCGCTGGGCGGTGGAGACCTTTCCGAATATAACCTTTGCCTGCAGCTTCGGGGCGGAGGATGTAGTACTGGTGGATATGATCCAGAAGGTGAGTCCCTCGACAGATGTGTTCTATTTAGATACGGATTATCATTTCAAGGAAACCTATGAGACTAGAGATATTATGGCTGACAAGTACGGGATGGAGTTCGTACGGGTATCGCCGCAGATTACGGTGGAGGAGCAGGCCCAGCAGTATGGAGAGGCGCTGTGGAACACTGACCCGAACCAGTGCTGTGCGATCCGCAAGGTTGAACCGCTGACCCGTATTCTCTCGCAATACGACGCTTGGATTACCGGGATTCGCCGGGACCAGGCCCCTACTCGGGCTAATGCGAAGAAGATAGAATATGATAATAAGTTCGGGCTGGTCAAGTTCAATCCGATTGCCAACTGGACTACGGAGGATGTGTGGAATTATATCCGCGAGAATGATGTGATCTACAATCCGCTGCATGACCGCAATTTCCCGAGTATCGGCTGTGAGCAATGCACCCGGGCTGTTATGCCTGGTGAAGATCCGCGTGCCGGCAGATGGTCTGGTTCGGACAAGACAGAATGCGGACTACACAAATAAGATACGCCTAAATAAATATCGCTCAGATATGATCACTAATTTATCCGAACTTATTTACCCGCACGCACTAAATTACCAGCACTCTATACAGCACTACACAGGCATTGCACAGGAGGAGAGAACAGGGATGACTTCAATACTTCCTCACGGAGGAACGCTGATCCGGCGCATCGCAGACGGAGAAGAGAGAGAAGAACTGCTGAAGCAAGCTTCAGGCCAGCAATCGATTGCCCTCAATACATGGACCTTATCTGACTTGGATCTAATTGGCGTAGGGGCCTTCTCGCCGCTCACCGGATTTCTGAACGAAGAGGATTATCACTCGGTAGTAAGCAATATGCGCCTAGCTAACGGAACCGTATGGAGTATACCGGTTACGCTGGCTGTCGGTGACGAGCTTGCAGCAACTCTTAAGACAGGCGACAGGGTTTCTCTAATCGGTGAAGACGACGGTGTTGTCTACGGTCTACTGGATATCGAGAGCATCTACGCAGTAGATCAGCAGGTGGAGGCGCACAATGTATTCAAAACCACTGATCCGGAGCATCCTGGAGTCAGCAAACTATTGTCCCGCCCGACAACCTATGTAGGCGGACCAATAACGGTACTCAACCGTCCGCAGCCGGAGAAGTTCGCTGAATTCTATTTTGACCCCGCCGAAACCCGCCGGATCTTCGCCGATAAGGGCTGGAGAACGGTTGTAGGCTTCCAGACGCGTAACCCGGTACATCGTGCCCATGAGTATATCCAAAAATGCGCTATGGAGGTTGTGGACGCTCTGTTCCTCAATCCCCTGGTTGGTGAGACCAAGTCGGATGATGTTCCGGCCAACGTGCGGATGAAGAGTTATCTGGCCTTACTGGAGAATTATTATCCGGAGAACCGTACCTTCCTTGGCGTCTTCCCGGCAGCGATGCGTTATGCGGGCCCCCGTGAAGCCATTTTCCATGCCATGGTGCGCAAGAATTACGGCTGTACACACTTTATTGTCGGGCGTGATCACGCGGGTGTTGGTGATTATTACGGCACGTATGAAGCGCAGGAGATCTTTGCGAACTTCACCGCCGAGGAACTGGGCATCACGCCTTTGTTCTTCGAGCACAGCTTCTTCTGCGTGAAGTGCGGCAATATGGCCTCCAGCAAAACCTGCCCGCATCCGTCTGACCAGCACTTGACGCTCTCCGGTACGAAGGTGCGTGCATTGCTGCGTGACGGCCAGTGCCCGCCTCCAGAGTTCACCCGCCCGGAAGTGGCGCAGATCCTGATTGAAGGCATGTCACCGGAAGCCGCTTTGAAGTCCTAATCGAATAGGGAGCATAGCCAGTACTATTTGGCCCTCTTGTCCCATATAGATGAGTAGAATCTATCGGGACGAGGGGGTCTTTGTTATGTCTGGAGGGCAGAAGCATAAAGTCTCGGTCTGGATCTCTTGGCGCAGCATCAAAAAAGGTATCCTGGGCGCTGTGCTGCTCACGATAATGATCGGAATCATCGCCTACGACATGCCGACTGCCAAGACGGTCAATTATTGGAGCCTGCCGCTCTCCGGCAAGGTGATTGCCATTGATGCAGGTCATGGGGGACCGGACGGGGGAGCGGTGAGCCGCTCAGGCCTGATTGAGAAGGATATCAATCTCTCTGTGTCGCTGTACTTGCGCGATTATCTGCAGCAGGCTGGGGCGATTGTGGTGATGACCCGTGAAGGCGATTATGATCTGGCCCAGGGCAGCACCAAGGGGTACGCAAGACGCAAGACGGAGGATCTGAAGCAGCGGGTGCGGAGCATTGAAGAGAAGGGCGCCGATCTGTTTGTCAGCGTACATATGAACAGTATTCCCTCCAACCGCTGGAGCGGGGCGCAGACCTTCTATTATCCAAGCAGCGAGAGGAACAAGGCCTTGGCCGGGCTGGTTCAGGATGAGCTGAGAGCTACACTTGAGAATACGGACCGCGTGGCGAAGACAGCGAATACCATTTATTTGTTAAAAGTGTTAAAGATGCCGTCCGTGCTCGTTGAGGTAGGCTTCCTGTCACATCCTCAGGAGTCCTTGCTCCTTGGAGATGATCTGTACCAGCGGAAGGTGGCAACCAGCATCTACCGGGGCATCCTGCGGTACAGCTCCGAGCAGCGATAGCGGCATAGGGTGGGACTACTCTTCCCTCCGGGGGTAATGCTATAATGGGTACAAATACCGGGGCTTACCGCCGGATAGGAACAGAGGTGCTTTCCATGCAGACCAGGGAACAAATTCAGGAACTTTTACAGCCGCTTACAGACCCGGAATCCGGAAAAAGCCTGATCGAACTACAGTTAATCCGCGATATCATGATCAAGGAAGACCGTATTTCGTTATCCATCGTATGTCTGGAGTCGGATGAGAAGAAGCGGATGGAGCTGGAGCAGCAGGTACGCGACCTGCTTACGGAGGGCGGGGCAGAACAGATTCATATCCGCCTGCGTGATGCCACCGATTATGAACGGGCTATGCTTCGCGGAGAGGGCAGCGGGGACGAGCCGGATACAGATCAAGAGGGGAAGCTCAAAGGACACGCAGCGGGTCTTGAGGGACATGAGCTGATCAATGAGAACTCCGGTGTGAACTTCATCGCGATCGCCAGCGGCAAGGGCGGGGTCGGGAAATCAACAGTAACCGTGAATCTGGCGGTGGCGCTGGCCCGTAAGGGCAAGAGAGTGGGCCTGATCGATGCAGATATTTACGGCTTCAGTATCCCGGACATGATGGGTATTGAAGAAGGGCCGATCGTGGAAGAAGGAACGATTATTCCGGTAGAACGCTTCGGCGTCAAGGTCATGTCGATGGGCTTCTTTATCCGGGAGAATAGTCCGGTGATCTGGAGAGGACCGATGCTTGGCAAAATGCTGCGCCAGTTCTTCGCCGATGTCGGCTGGGGGGAACTGGATTACCTGCTGCTGGATCTGCCTCCGGGTACGGGCGATGTGGCCCTTGATGTCCACCAGATGCTGCCGCACAGCAAGGAGATCATTGTCACTACCCCTCATGCTACAGCTGCCTTTGTGGCGGCGAGAGCAGGCTCTATGGCTCTGCAGACTGAGCATGAGATTCTTGGCGTCATTGAGAATATGGCGTACTACGAATGCTCCTCCTGCGGCAAAAAGGATTACATCTTCGGCAGAGGCGGCGGAGCCCGTCTGGCGGAAACGCTGCACACAGAACTGCTGGCCCAGGTGCCGCTGGGTGCTCCGGACAACCATATTTCCGAGCCGGACTTCTCACCGTCAGTATATAAGGCGGATACGGCTACCGGAGTATTGTTCGCAGACATTGCAGACAAGCTGATTGCCAAGTACGAGCAATAATCACCCTTTGACCTTGCACGCACCTAAACAAATAAGGCCATGTCCCATCAACGGGGCAAGGCCTTATTTGTTTAAGAACCCGAACCGGAATCGTCTCCGCCTTCCTGCTTCTGGCTGTCGCCGCCCTGCTTGTCCTCCCCGCCGCTGCCTTCGCCTTTACCACCATCCTTTTTCTCAACCTTAGGCTGCAGTTCATCCTGGACCACGGATTTGAGAAGCGTAAGTACTTCCATTCGGAATAGCGGGTTCTGCATAGCCTCCTGCATAATCGTCATGGACTGCTTGCGGTAATCCGGAGTCTTCGTAAGATCGAGGAACATTTTCGCCATTTCCGGCGACTTCATAATTTCGCCAACCGACTTCTGATAAGTGGGGTCCTTGATCAATTGAAGATGAAGTTCCTTGCTCTGTTTATTAATCGCTTTGGCGAAATCGCCGGCAAACTGCGGATCAGTCATAATTTTTTCAATTTCCTTCTGATACTCCGGCGCGGTGAGGGTATCCTTGACAGCGAGCCGGATCTGCTCCGTGGTTTGCATAGGCATCATCTTCATGCTTAAGCCGCTGACGGCACTGCCCTCTTCTGAGCTTGGAGTAGACAAGGCCTCCTCTACAGCCTTTTTCCCTTCATCACTTTTCAATATATCGACAACCATCGTCTTCATTTCCTTATATCCGCCTTGTCCCGAAGAAGAACTGCTCTGTTCGCCCCCGCAGGCCGTCAAGGTGATTATCAAGCCAAGTGCCAAGCCTCCAGACCAGATAGCCCTCCATTTCATTGGCGCTGCCCTCCTTTATAGAATTACTGATTGTAGTATGCCGCGCCAAGGCACATTTATGTTGAAGCGGAATGGTTTTTTGACGGTAACCTTGGTAAAATAAATCTGACACGGGGAGGTGGAAGCGCTGAGCTTGAGAAAATGGTTTTATTTGTTCTGGACCACGCTTTTGATCGGTGCAGGCGGGGCTGTCATTGCCGGACTTGCTCTGCAGATAGGGAATGGCGGTATACAATTTAAAGGCACTGCCGATCTTCTCCTGTACTCCCTGATTCTTTTGGGCTACGGAGTGCTTGTAAGCGTATACGCCCAGCTCGGATTTTTTGCATATCTGATCCTCAACTATACGGGCATTGGGGTGTTCCCGCGCAAGGCGTGGCGTTACATACAGCTGGTGCTGGCCGTGCTGGCGTTGTTTGAGCTGATGTTCCTGCGCACCTTTGTCAGCGGAGACCAGAGCGCCCGGACGGATTTGACGCTAGGCGTGGCTATTCTGTTCACTGCACTTATTGTATCTTGGCTCAAAATGCGCAGCACGAACGCGTCAGCCTGGGTCCCGACCTTTTTTTTCATGACAGCCATCACTATAGTGGAGATTATCGGTGTGCTGCGGATCGGCGTGGACAGCGCCACCATCTTTATTCTTGTACCGCTTATCGCCTGTAATGCCTTCCAGATTCTGATGCTGCACCGTGTACTGAAGCCGGCCACAATCTGACCATAGCAATCATGCTCAAAACCCCGCCCCTCTGTATACAACCAGGGAGGCGGGGTTTTGGCATTGCCTGTGGGGAGCGGTTAGAATGAAGATGAAGAGGTTAATCTTAAAGAACAGAGTGGAGGAGGGAATATATGAACATCAAGCGCTATATGATAAAAGACACAAGTGAAACACGCCTGAAGGACCTCGATCCTGATGAACGGGGAGACTTCAAATCCAAAGAAGAAGCCGAAGCCAAAATGGAGAAGCTGAAGGAACGGCTGGTCAAGCTGCAGGATATCCTTTTTGCACAGAAAAAGCATTCGCTGCTAGTGATCCTGCAAGGAATGGATTCAAGCGGTAAGGACGGAACCGTCAAACACATCTTCTCCGGCATTAATCCGCAGGGGTTCATCGTCACCAGCTTCAAGAAGCCTTCACTGGAGGAAGAAGCACACGATTTCCTGTGGAGAGTTCATATGAAGACCCCGCCCAAAGGCTATATTGCCGCATTCAACCGTTCGCATTATGAGGATGTGCTGGTGCCCCGCGTGCATGGCAGTCTTAGCAAGGAGGATGCCAAGCGGCGGTTCCGCTACATCCGCCAGTTCGAGGAGATGCTGGCGGAAGAGGGAACGACGGTCATTAAGCTCTTTCTGCATATCTCCAAGGAGAAGCAGCTGGAGAAGATTAAGGAGCGGCTTGAAGATCCGGCGAAGCACTGGAAATTCGATGCCAGTGATCTGCAGGAACGCGAATACTGGGACGATTATCAAAAGGCGTATGAGGATGTTTTCCAGGAGAGCAGTATAGATAAGGCTCCATGGTACTGGATTCCGGCGAATCACCGCTGGTACCGCAACTATCTGGCGCTGAAGATTGTGGTCAAAACGCTGGAGGGGCTTGACCTGAGTTACCCGAAGCTGAATACACCGACGCCTGATATCTCTCAGCTGATCTCACCGCGTCACTGATGCCATACACAGGTAAGGGAGTTACATTCCTGCAGCGTCTTCCAGGCCATTATTCAGCAAGGCGGAATCGCGGACTTCCTTACCGTTTGCACTGCTTTGGCTGATTAGCTCAGAGACGGTTACGAACTCATACCCCTGGCTGCGCAGCTTATCAATAATCTGAGGCAAGGCTTCATGCGTTTGTTTACAGGAGTCGCTGGCATGCAGCAGCACAATATCCCCGGGATGGGCTTTGCTCGTTACACGGTTAACGATGTTATCCACACCGATGTTCTTCCAGTCCAGTGAGTCCGTGTCCCATTGAATGACTTTATAGCCGAGATCGGTGGCCACCTGCAGGACTCTTTTGTCAAAATCACCGTTAGGCATTCTGATCAGGTTGGGCTGAGAACCGGTTAGCTCCGTCAATACTGTATGGGCAGTACTGATCTGCGTGCGGATTTCATCATTGCTTAGCGTACTGTAGTTCACATGCTTGTGACCGTGGCTGCCAATCTCGAACCCGGCGTCTTTGATGCTTGTTACGATTTCAGGATGGGTTTTGCTCCAAGGTGAGGATAGGAAGAATGTCGCTTTATCCACCTTCTTGTCTTCCAGCACCTTCAGAATCGGCTCAGGCCGTTTCTCTCCCCAGCTGATATCGAAGGTCAAGGCGATCAGCTTCTTTTCCGTCGGCACACTGTAAATGGCAGAAGGGGCAGCTTCAGAGAATACGGTGATATTGCCCCTCTCCACATAGACAACGCCGGCGGTAAGAAGCGCAGCAGCAAAAATGTACAGGAACCGTTTGATCTTTTTGCCGCTAAATACATAAAAAGAATTCATAATGTCAGCGCTCCTCTCCCATGCGAAATGCTTGTTTGTTCTAAATGTATGCTCGTACAGGGCGCTTATGACCTCAGATATGAATCAATCCATACGAAATGCAATTCGGCAGAATCCAAATCAGGAGGTACGCATGTTATCTTTTAATACATTTATCAAGGATCTAAGGACAATTCGCACCGCGCTCCTAATGGCCACAATCCTGTTCATAGCGGGGGGAATCTTGGGCTGGCTCGGCACAGGTAGTCTTCAGCAGCTGCTGAATGAGCAATTGAAGGGGATCAGTAAGATTAGCGGGAACCTTAGAGAGTCGTCCAATCCGCAGTGGAGCTTTTTTGTATTCATTTTTCTGAACAATAGTATCAAAAGCGTAGTCATCATTTATCTGGGCGCCTTATTCGGCCTCTTGCCGGCATTCTTCCTGCTCATCAACGGTGCGGTTATCGGCTATCTGATTCATTTGTCCGCGATACAGGGACAGGATCTGTTCACGCTGATTGTAAAAGGACTGCTGCCGCATGGCATCATTGAGATTCCGGCTATCATCATTGCCTGCGCCTTTGGGCTAAAGTTCGGCAGTAAGGTGCTCTCTGCACTCTTTGGAGCGATGAAGCGGAGCGGGGAAGAGCCAGTGAACTGGCAGGCCTTTATGCGGCAGACCTTCACCGCTTCAGTCTGGATTGTGATTTTGTTATTTGTTGCAGCAATCATCGAGAGCACAATTACATTTTGGCTTTTATCATAAAATTCTGGGGAATTGTGCATAACAGTAAAGCCGGAACATTTGGATCTCCTGCCAGGTTGAATATAGGGAGTCCTAAAATGGAATTTTCTTATGATATTGGTTATAGGTTCAATACTCCGGTTAATTTAGTGTAAGCACTTCAATAGAGCTTCCCACATCAAATGGCTTTTTGATTGAGATGAAATGGCGTTTGATGATTTTGGATAACTATGAATTTCATGAAGGAGGCCAAGCATATGTTAGGGATGTTATTCAATGAGAAGGAATGCAAGGAGCTGGACTATGTTTTGCGTAAAGAGCTGGATGAGATGCTGCTGGATATGAGTGACCAGCGTTTAGATCAGAACATTAGGCATGCGATTGCCAATCGATATAAAACAGTTTTCCGTATGTATGCACGATTTGCTCCACAGAAAGAGCTGTCTAAGTATGCGTGGGGTGGACGTTCTTCTCAGTTCAAGCACTAGTATTGGAGCGGGCTGATAACCGGAATAAATAAAATGAATGGAATAGCTTGACGAAAAGGGAGCCGACATGATACATTATATCTCGCGCTCCTTTTGAATGTTTAAAGAGAAGACGCAGGCAAGAAATAATGAAAAATAACTTTTTCAAAAAAAAGCTTGCCAAACAACGAAACACTATGATATATTATGAAGGTCGCCGCTGAGATGCGGTGAAGAGCTAAAATGAGACATTGATCTTTGAAAACTGAACAACGAGTGAGTGGGAAATCACTTCGGTGAGATCCAAAAATGAGAATGTAAATTCTCGTCAGATGTTTCAAAATGAGCAATCGCTCTTTCTAAATACCAATTTGGAGAGTTTGATCCTGGCTCAGGACGAACGCTGGCGGCATGCCTAATACATGCAAGTCGAGCGGAGTTTGAAAGGAAGCTTGCTTCCTTTCAAACTTAGCGGCGGACGGGTGAGTAACACGTAGGCAACCTGCCCTCAAGCCTGGGATAACTACCGGAAACGGTAGCTAATACCGGATAATTTCTTTTTTCTCCTGAGAGAAGAATGAAAGGCGGAGCAATCTGCTGCTTGGGGATGGGCCTGCGGCGCATTAGCTAGTTGGTGGGGTAACGGCCCACCAAGGCGACGATGCGTAGCCGACCTGAGAGGGTGAACGGCCACACTGGGACTGAGACACGGCCCAGACTCCTACGGGAGGCAGCAGTAGGGAATCTTCCGCAATGGGCGCAAGCCTGACGGAGCAATGCCGCGTGAGTGATGAAGGTTTTCGGATCGTAAAGCTCTGTTGCCAGGGAAGAACGTCCGGTAGAGTAACTGCTACCGGAGTGACGGTACCTGAGAAGAAAGCCCCGGCTAACTACGTGCCAGCAGCCGCGGTAATACGTAGGGGGCAAGCGTTGTCCGGAATTATTGGGCGTAAAGCGCGCGCAGGCGGTTATTTAAGTCTGGTGTTTAAACCTTGGGCTCAACCTGAGGTCGCACTGGAAACTGGGTGACTTGAGTACAGAAGAGGAAAGTGGAATTCCACGTGTAGCGGTGAAATGCGTAGATATGTGGAGGAACACCAGTGGCGAAGGCGACTTTCTGGGCTGTAACTGACGCTGAGGCGCGAAAGCGTGGGGAGCAAACAGGATTAGATACCCTGGTAGTCCACGCCGTAAACGATGAGTGCTAGGTGTTAGGGGTTTCGATACCCTTGGTGCCGAAGTTAACACAGTAAGCACTCCGCCTGGGGAGTACGGTCGCAAGACTGAAACTCAAAGGAATTGACGGGGACCCGCACAAGCAGTGGAGTATGTGGTTTAATTCGAAGCAACGCGAAGAACCTTACCAGGTCTTGACATCCAACTAACGAAGCAGAGATGCATCAGGTGCCCTTCGGGGAAAGTTGAGACAGGTGGTGCATGGTTGTCGTCAGCTCGTGTCGTGAGATGTTGGGTTAAGTCCCGCAACGAGCGCAACCCTTGACTTTAGTTGCCAGCAGGTTGAGCTGGGCACTCTAGAGTGACTGCCGGTGACAAACCGGAGGAAGGTGGGGATGACGTCAAATCATCATGCCCCTTATGACCTGGGCTACACACGTACTACAATGGCCGGTACAACGGGAAGCGAAGCCGCGAGGTGGAGCCAATCCCAGCAAAGCCGGTCTCAGTTCGGATTGCAGGCTGCAACTCGCCTGCATGAAGTCGGAATTGCTAGTAATCGCGGATCAGCATGCCGCGGTGAATACGTTCCCGGGTCTTGTACACACCGCCCGTCACACCACGAGAGTTTACAACACCCGAAGTCGGTGGGGTAACCCGCAAGGGAGCCAGCCGCCGAAGGTGGGGTAGATGATTGGGGTGAAGTCGTAACAAGGTAGCCGTATCGGAAGGTGCGGCTGGATCACCTCCTTTCTATGGAGAATCGTCTTCTGCAATGAAGACATTCAAATCGGAAGCTTTGCTTCCACAATAGAACCTTCGGGTTCGGACACTCACTCGTGTTCAGTTTTGAAAGAGCAAGTCTCTTTCGTATGCGTTTGGTGGCGATAGCGGAGGGGTTCCACACGTACCCATCCCGAACACGACCGTTAAGCCCTCCAGCGCCGATGGTACTTGGACCGAAGGGTCCTGGGAGAGTAGGACGCCGCCAAGCGAACAATCAATTCATTGATTGCTTCACTACTGCAAGTTTTGTTATATGGGCTTTTAGCTCAGTTGGTTAGAGCGCACCTCTGATAAGGGTGAGGTCGGTGGTTCGAGTCCACCAAGGCCCACCATATAACACTTCAATTGAATACTTACTTTGGGGCCATAGCTCAGCTGGGAGAGCGCCTGCCTTGCAAGCAGGAGGTCAGCGGTTCGATCCCGCTTGGCTCCACCAATTATTCTTTACAACAGTATATGCAACAACTTGATCCTTGAAAACTGGATACCGAAACGAATTTGCGTTTTAGAACATTCCTTTAAGCTGAACTTGTGTAAACAAGTTTCATATTAATGGCGATACTAGCGATTTTCCTTAGGGAAAACACATTGGTTAAGCTACTAAGAGCACACGGAGGATGCCTAGGCGCCAGGAGCCGACGAAGGACGTGGCGAACAACGAAACTGCCTCGGGGAGCTGTAAGCAAGCTTTGATCCGGGGGTGTCCGAATGGGGAAACCCAGCTGTGGTAATTCGCAGTTACTCGTATCTGAATACATAGGATACGCAGAGGCAGACCAGGGGAACTGAAACATCTAAGTACCCTGAGGAAGAGAAAACAATAGTGATTCCGTCAGTAGCGGCGAGCGAACGCGGAACAGCCTAAACCAAGGGGCTTGCCTCTTGGGGTTGTGGGACGTCTCACATGGAGTTACAAAGGAATATGGTAGGCGAAGAGGTCTGGAAAGGCCCGCGATAGAGGTAAAAGCCCTGTAGCCCAAACTGTGTTCTCTCCGAGACGGATCCCGAGTAGTGCGGGGCACGTGAAACCCCGTATGAAT
Source organism: Paenibacillus sp. FSL H3-0333 (assembly GCF_038002805.1). Lineage (NCBI taxonomy): Bacteria > Bacillati > Bacillota > Bacilli > Caryophanales > Paenibacillaceae > Paenibacillus > Paenibacillus sp. FSL H3-0333. The sequence goes on from NZ_JBBODG010000001.1 coordinate 1,389,393, forward strand.
CCAGCAGGACCATCTGCTAAGGCTAAATACTACCTGGCGACCGATAGTGAAACAGTACCGTGAGGGAAAGGTGAAAAGCACCCCGGAAGGGGAGTGAAATAGAACCTGAAACCGTGTGCTTACAAAAAGTCAGAGCCCTTTCTATGGGTGATGGCGTGCCTTTTGTAGAATGAACCGGCGAGTTACGTTTAACATGCAAGGTTAAGGTGAGAAGCCGGAGCCGCAGCGAAAGCGAGTCTGAATAGGGCGACTGAGTATGTGGACGTAGACCCGAAACCGTGTGATCTACCCCTGTCCAGGGTGAAGGTGCGGTAACACGCACTGGAGGCCCGAACCCACGCATGTTGAAAAATGCGGGGATGAGGTGGGGGTAGCGGAGAAATTCCAATCGAACTCGGAGATAGCTGGTTCTCCCCGAAATAGCTTTAGGGCTAGCCTCGGTGAATGGAGTGGTGGAGGTAGAGCACTGATTGGGTGCGGGGCCCGCAAGGGTTACCAAGCTCAGTCAAACTCCGAATGCCATTTACTTCTTGCCGGGAGTCAGACAGTGAGTGCTAAGATCCATTGTCAAAAGGGAAACAGCCCAGACCATCAGCTAAGGTCCCCAAGTGTGTGTTAAGTGGGAAAGGATGTGGAGTTGCACAGACAACCAGGATGTTGGCTTAGAAGCAGCCACCATTGAAAGAGTGCGTAATAGCTCACTGGTCGAGTGACTCTGCGCCGAAAATGTAACGGGGCTAAACACACCACCGAAGCTATGGCTAGATGCTTTGCATCTGGGGTAGGGGAGCGTTGTATATACGTTGAAGGTGTACCGTAAGGAGCGCTGGAGAGTATACAAGTGAGAATGCCGGTATGAGTAACGAAAAGATCAGTGAGAATCTGATCCGCCGAAAGCCCAAGGTTTCCTGAGGAAGGCTCGTCCGCTCAGGGTAAGTCGGGACCTAAGGCGAGGCCGACAGGCGTAGTCGAAGGACAACAGTTTGAAATTACTGTACCACCGTAATCCGCTATGAGCGATGGGGTGACGCAGGAGGGTAGTGACGCGGACTGATGGATGTCCGTCTAAGCAGTGAGGCTGGTGTGTAGGCAAATCCGCACATCGTAAGGCTGGGCTGTGATGGGGAGCGAAAATTATAGTAGCGAAGGTCATGATCTCACACTGCCAAGAAAAGCCTCTAGTCAGGAGAAGGTGCCCGTACCGCAAACCGACACAGGTAGGCGAGAAGAGAATTCTAAGGCGCGCGGAAGAACTCTCGTTAAGGAACTCGGCAAAATGACCCCGTAACTTCGGGAGAAGGGGTGCCTCGGTAGGGTGAATAGCCCGAGGGGGCCGCAGTGAAAAGGCCCAAGCGACTGTTTAGCAAAAACACAGGTCTGTGCGAAGCCGTAAGGCGAAGTATACGGGCTGACGCCTGCCCGGTGCTGGAAGGTTAAGGGGAGCGGTTAGGAGCAATCCGAAGCTGTGAACCGAAGCCCCAGTAAACGGCGGCCGTAACTATAACGGTCCTAAGGTAGCGAAATTCCTTGTCAGGTAAATTCTGACCCGCACGAATGGCGTAACGACTTGGGCGCTGTCTCAACGAGAGATCCGGTGAAATTTTAATACCTGTGAAGATGCAGGTTACCCGCGACAAGACGGAAAGACCCCATGGAGCTTTACTGCAGCTTGATATTGAATTTGGGTACGATCTGTACAGGATAGGTGGGAGCCGTGGAGGCAGGAGCGCAAGCTTCTGCGGAGGCGCCGTTGGGATACCACCCTGATCGTATCTAGGTTCTAACCTAGTGCCCTCATCGGGTACGGGGACCGTGTCAGGCGGGCAGTTTGACTGGGGCGGTCGCCTCCTAAAGAGTAACGGAGGCGTTCAAAGGTTCCCTCAGAATGGTTGGAAATCATTCGCAGAGTGCAAAGGCATAAGGGAGCTTGACTGCGAGACCTACAAGTCGAGCAGGGACGAAAGTCGGACTTAGTGATCCGGTGGTACCGCATGGAAGGGCCATCGCTCAACGGATAAAAGCTACCCTGGGGATAACAGGCTTATCTCCCCCAAGAGTCCACATCGACGGGGAGGTTTGGCACCTCGATGTCGGCTCATCGCATCCTGGGGCTGAAGTAGGTCCCAAGGGTTGGGCTGTTCGCCCATTAAAGCGGTACGCGAGCTGGGTTCAGAACGTCGTGAGACAGTTCGGTCCCTATCTGTCGTGGGCGCAGGAAATTTGAGAGGAGCTGTCCTTAGTACGAGAGGACCGGGATGGACGTACCGCTGGTGCATCAGTTGTTCCGCCAGGAGCATGGCTGAGTAGCTACGTACGGACGGGATAAGCGCTGAAAGCATCTAAGCGTGAAGCCCCCCTCAAGATGAGATTTCCCAACATGTAAGACCCCTTGAAGACGACGAGGTAGATAGGTTGGAGGTGGAAGTGCAGCAATGCATGGAGCTGACCAATACTAATCGGTCGAGGGCTTATCCAAACTTTTAACACGCAGATTCGTTTCGGATTCAGTTTTCAGGAATCAAATTCCTGAAGCATTTACGCTGTAAATGCCCGTTTGGTGGCGATAGCGGAGGGGTTCCACACGTACCCATCCCGAACACGACCGTTAAGCCCTCCAGCGCCGATGGTACTTGGACCGAAGGGTCCTGGGAGAGTAGGACGTTGCCAAGCGGACAATATTCCCTGATAGCTCAGTTGGTAGAGCACTCGACTGTTAATCGAGTTGTCACAGGTTCGAGTCCTGTTCGGGGAGCCATGCTCTCATAGCTCAGCAGGTAGAGTGCTTCCATGGTAAGGAAGAGGTCACCGGTTCGAATCCGGTTGAGAGCTCCACAAATTTTTTAAGGCCCGTTGGTCAAGGGGTTAAGACACCTCCCTTTCACGGAGGTAACATGGGTTCGAATCCCATACGGGTCACCATTTTTTATGGGATGAGAATTCCCTGGGTTCGTTGAAGCATAGGCATCGTAAGGAATACTTCGCAATCTCGTAATGGAGTGAAGAGTATCCCATACGGGTCACCATTTTTAACTAGTACCCTTATTAGTCACCATACATATGGAGGCTTAGCTCAGCTGGGAGAGCATCTGCCTTACAAGCAGAGGGTCGGGGGTTCGAACCCCTCAGCCTCCACCATAATGTTCTTGATATTTGAGGGAGATTGTGGGCATTATATAGGTATCTATTGTAGGGGATTCGCCAAGTGGTAAGGCAACGGACTCTGACTCCGTCATCATAGGTTCGAATCCTATATCCCCTGCCAAATATGAGCCATTAGCTCAGTTGGTAGAGCACCTGACTTTTAATCAGGGTGTCGAAGGTTCGAGTCCTTCATGGCTCACTTTTATTGATTCATGCGCGTGTGGCGGAATGGCAGACGCACCAGACTTAGGATCTGGCGTCGTAAGACGTGGGGGTTCAAGTCCCTTCACGCGCACCACTTATTTGCGGACGTGGCTCAGCGGTAGAGCATCGCCTTGCCAAGGCGAGGGTCGCGGGTTCGATTCCCGTCGTCCGCTCCAAATTTTTTGCGCCCTTAGCTCAGCTGGATAGAGCGTTTGACTACGAATCAAAAGGTCGGGAGTTCGAATCTCTCAGGGCGCGCCATTTATACTTCATTGATTCAACTCTTTGTATTAACGGGATGTAGCTCAGCTTGGTAGAGCACCTGGTTTGGGACCAGGGGGTCGCATGTTCAAATCGTGTCATCCCGATATTTCACCTTTGCGGGTGTAGTTCAATGGTAGAACTTCAGCCTTCCAAGCTGATAGCGTGGGTTCGATTCCCATCACCCGCTCCATAATAATCTCATAGTTTCGGGATGTAGCTCAGCTTGGTAGAGCACCTGGTTTGGGACCAGGGGGTCGCATGTTCAAATCGTGTCATCCCGATCGAACAGCTTATGGCTGACAATGAACTCTTACTGCGGTAAGAGTTTTTTGTTGCGTTATTAAAGGAACGTATGTTCCTTTAATCGTCTAAAAAAAAGACAACCTCAGCCGGGATGCCGATCCTTGCATAATAGCTCTGTAGGGATTCATCCTGCTCAATGGTAGTGCCGACCGATAGCAGCTTGACCGCGAACAGGTTAGCCTGCCGCTCCAGCTTGCCTGGCGAGAAATAAGAATTCTCCTCCAGAAAAAAACGGTTGACCCCTTTGTGGAGACGGTCATGCGCGAGTTCATGGGCGCATACGAATCGTTGCCACTCCAGCGGCAGCTGGTTGTGAATGACGATGAACCTTCTTCTTAGCTTCCGATAGTAGAGGCCCTTGGTGCCGTCACCCAGATGCATGAACCGGATGTGAATCCCCAGTGCTTCAGCCAGCTCGAAGGGGCTGCTGGTATTGTATTTTTTGACCAAACGCTTGATTAGCTCATCCATATTCTTCACCCGCAGCATGTTAATAGTAGTTGGATTGCCTGGTACTTACTCCTTGCCTGGATCGTGCTTGGGCTTGGTCCGCTTGTTCATCTGCTTCGCCTCCCAGAACAGGCCGGTTAATACGTCCTTGATCCGCTGCTTATCCTCCTTGTTCAGGGGAATTCCGTCAAACATCAGCTCACCATCATCCTCCAGCATTTGGCGGAAGTCCCGCTTATCCTTGCTGGTGGCCCAGGCAGGCACAGTGCCCTCTGTACTGATCTCAGTCTCGGTTAAATAACCGGCATGGCCCATCAGCTCCTCGTACGACACATCGGTCGCTTCAGCAATCTTACGCAGGGTAGCCGGCTTGGGGACACCCCGTAATCCATTCTCGATTCGTGAGATTTGGGCTCCACTGATACCGGCAAGCGCTGCCAGCTGATTAATGGTCAATCCCTTTCCTTCCCGAAGCTGTCTCAGATAGTATCCGAATTCCTCTGCCATCGATAACCACTCCTTATCCCTAATCACCTAAAAAGCTGTTGCTACTACTATAAGCTATTTATGCCAATAGGTAAACAATAAAGAGTCTATTATTGCCAAAAGGTAAGAATGGGCATGTATTTAGCTTGTTTATGCTGCAAAACGGGCGAAAATGAGGTTTTACTGAATTGGTAGATAAGTGGTATATTATGAAAAAAGGCGAACACTATACGAACAAGTAGAATTTTAACACATTTGACCGGAAAGGTCCGCAACAAAGTTCTTAAATCTGTATAACATCTAAGGAGTGGTATAAATGATGATTCTATCTTCGCTGCCCGAGCTTGACCGCCGCCGGACTCAGGTCACTATAGAGAATATGCTGGAGAAGTACCGGATTTTCAAATCTGTAACGTTTGAGGCTAAAGAGGCCGGGATTACGTACTCCTACACGGAACGGTTCCATGGCGCAACCCATACGGTTACTGATCAGACAGCAGCGATTGCCACGCATAATGTAGATGTGCCTGCTGCAAGACGGGCGTACTGTGCTGTGATTGATTCGGTTGTAGAGCGGCTTACCCAGAGAGAACAACAACTGGTGCGGGAGAGATACATGCGCAGAGAGGAGAGCTACGACTACACTATCTATAACCATGTGTTCGATCCCCCGGTGAGCAAGGATACTTATGTGAAAATAAGATCCAAGGCGTTCTATAAGATGGCGCTGGCGCTCGCCGATCTGCAGCTGCTGTCTCTGGCTGCGCTCACGAAAACCCCGGCTGGAGGGAACCTGCCGAAGGGGTAGAACTACTTTGGACACAAAATGCAGACTCCATATGTAATTGAGATGGCCGTATTGCCCGCCGGGGTGATACGGTCTTTTTGCATGAGCTTATATGTTCTGGCGGTCTCGCCGTAAATTGAACCCTTCCATTGAAGCAGGACGTGCAGGAGAGGCGGGCTAAGAGCGGGGACCGCCGTGAACCATCCCTTTTTCCACCGGAAGTTATCGTTAACTCCTCTGTAAAAGCGCCTGCGCAAGGTCTCAGGGGGTCTATGATTATAACATGGCAAATGAAGCAGAAGGACACCGCAGGAGCATGAATGCTCCAGATCATCGAAGCCTACGACAGGCCGGCAGACAAGTGCGGTGAAAGCTCCTTCGGTCATTGCCGGATACAAGACGGGTCCTATTCTTCCTGAATCGAATCCGCAGGTGACTTCAAGAAAGGCAGGAGGGATTACCACATCTAATCATGAGAGGAATGAAGTCATGACGGTACAACATCTACGAGGGAATATCACTGCTGCGCTGGGGCAGTTTTTCCCGGATATTCCTGTCTATGTGGAAGGGGATAAGCCGCAGTCAGCCTACTTCAGGCTGGAGCTGCTCTCGGCAACCTACGACAGGCAGCGCGAAGGAAGATACATGGCGGTCTACCGCTTCGGTATCCGCTATGAGCAAGGCAGTCTGCTGGATGCAGAGGCTATAGCTGACGGGCTCTGTGAGGCGCTGGACGCAAGAGAAAGTGTGAATCCCGCTTATCGGGTGGTGCGCCAGTCCTGGGTGGCCGGAGCAGAGGAACGGGGAGCGCTGTTCACCGTGGACTATATGCTCTATCTCCAGAAGCAGAAGCAGCCGGAGGAAGAGGAAGAGCTGATGGGACACTTCACAGAAGGGGCGCGGCTGAAATGAGTTCTAAGGAAATGAAGGTAAGTGAGCGGGAACGCGGCAGCCAGGGATCGGATGTTTTTGGGAAAAAGCAGATCAGGAAGTCCGCTCTGTTTACACCGCGGGAAAAGGATGTACTGGAGGTAGTTCTGCAAGAGGACGGGAGCTACACCTTGGAAGAGGCTAAGCACTTAATGGAGCTTTATTTAAATAAGGAGGTTATCTAATGGCTGGAGGAACATGGACAACACAAAACAAGGTGCGTCCGGGGGTATACGTAAATGTGGCCTCGAACGGCATTGTGGCAGGTAAAATGGGGGAACGCGGTACGGCTGCTTTGGCGCTTGCACTGCCTTGGGGGCCTGCGGGCGTCATTCTGAAGCTTACGGCTCAGGATGATTTCCAGCACAAGCTGGGCTACGATCTGACGGCTGCAGAGCTGTTGCCGGTGAGAGAGGTGCTGAAGCGGGCAGGCACACTGCTGCTATACCGTCTGAATCAGGGTGTGAAGGCTGCTGTGACCAATAACGGAGTTCAGGCGACTGCGCTGTATGGCGGGGAACGCGGGAATGCGCTTAAGGTAGTAATCGAGAAAAATATCGATGACACTACTCAGTTCGATGTTCGGACGCTGCTTGAGGGTGCCGAGGTGGACAAGCAGACGGTAAGTGCTGCTTCCAGCCTGGCTGCGAATGCTTATGTAGAATTTAAGCCTAGTGAATCCGGTGCGCTGACGGTGACAGCCGGGTTGCCGCTCTCGGGCGGTGCGAATGGAACGGTCACGAATGCGGAGCATAGTGCGTTCTTGTCTGCGCTGGAGGTTCAGGATTTCCAGACGGTAGGTCTGGTATCGCAGGATAACACGCTGAAGTCGCTGTATAGCGCCTATGTGAAGCGTCTGCGTAATACAGAAGGCAAGAAGGTGCAGGCGGTCTTGTCCGATTACGCTACGGCTGACCAGGAAGGCATCATCAGTGTGGCGAACGGCGTCATTTTGAGTGATGGGACGGTAGTGGATAAAGCTCATGCCGTGGCTTGGGTTGCCGGTGCTACTGCCGCTGCTGCTGTGAACGAATCCCTCACTTATCAGGCCTATGACGATGCTGTAGATGCGGATGTGCGTTTCAGCCATTCCGAGACTGTAGAAGCGCTCACAGACGGAGAACTGCTCTTCACCTATAGCGGAGGCCGGGCTGTAGTAGAGCAGGATATCAACACGTTCACCTCCTTCTCCACGGACAAAGGCAAGGCCTTCTCCAAGAACCGCGTGCTGCGCGTGCTGGATGGAATCGCTGGAGATTTGAAGCGGATTTTTGAGAGCTACTTCATTGGCAAATTGCCGAATAATGAGGACGGGCGCGCGCTCTTCTGGTCGCAGTGCGTCACTTATATGAATGATCTGCAGAACCTCGGGGCGATTGAGAATTTCAATGCACAGAGCGACATTGTAGTGACTCCTGGAGCGGACAGTGACAGTGTAGTGCTGGAGGTAGCTGTAAAGCCGGTAGATTCCGTAGAAAAAGTATATATGAAAGTGAAGGTGGTCTAAGATGACATTCTTGAGAGCCAGCGATACGCTGTCCGGCCAGGAGGGCCGGGCGTATGCCACGATTAACGGACAGACGGAAGAGATGTTCTATGTCAAAACCCTGGAAGCCACTGTAGAGAAGCAGAAGGCGGAAGTGAAGACGCTTGGACGCCGCGGGGTGCAGCATAAGGCCACCGGCTGGTCGGGCAGCGGTACGATGACGATTTTCTACATGACGAGTCGTTTCCGCCAGATGATGCTGGAGTACATGAAGACCGGGATTGACCAATACTTCAGCATTATCGTGACCAATGAAGATCCGTCCTCAACCGTGGGCGCCCAGCGCATCATGCTGAAGGATGTCAATCTGGACAGTGTCATTATGGCTTCGCTGGATACGGAGTCGGATGCGCTGGAGGAAGAGGTTGCTTTTACCTTCGAGGATGTGGAATTGGTTCAGCCCTTCGCGGCTCCGGTTAATGGCGGTCAATAAAGCTTAAGTGGGCTATTCGCAGGTTGTAACAGAGTAAATGAATGAATAGGTTCGGGAGGCCCCGCAAGGTATCCGGATAATCATTGGAGCCATAGCCGCTGTGCGGCGGTATTCTGCGAAGGGCCTCTTCGCTTCCGTAACACAATAAGAATCCGGGAGGAACGACATGAGTGAATTGAGTTTATTTTTTGCGCAAAATGCGGCTTGTGATACAACAGAGGAATTCGCGGTCTCGCTGCGGTTCAAGGACAAGGAAGGTAACCCTGCCGTCTGGAAGCTGCGCAGTATGAATGAGGAAGAGAACCAGGAATGCCGTAAGGCGGCTACCCGTAAGGTCAAGGGAAAGAACGGCACCTACACTACGGACATCGATCCCAATGAATATATGGCGAAGCTGATGACGGCAAGCATTGTGCATCCGGATCTGAAAAATACGGAGCTTCAGCGTTCCTACGGGGTGATGGGCGCCGAATCGCTGCTGCGCAAAATGCTGCTGCCTGGAGAATTCGCTGCGCTTGGGGAGCGGGTACAGGCCCTGAACGGCTTCGCCACAGATATGAACGAACTGGTGGATGACGTAAAAAACTAATCAACGAGGGCGATGGTGAGGCGAATCTGGCCTACTACGCCCTCCATGAGCTGCATATTCTCCCGCATGAGCTGATGAAGCTCTCCGTCCGCGAACGCGCGGCGATCTATGCCATGATCTCCGTACGCGTGGACAAGGAGAAGCGGGAGCGCGCACGGAGCAAGGGGAAAAAGAGATGAAGGGGGTGAATGAATGGAAATCGATAGCTCCAAAGCAGTCATTATCTCGCGCAGGTCGGTTACGATCTGGAAAGCCGTCCACAAACAAAGCCTGCGGATGAATAATAATCTCGACATGGTTAACCGGTCGGTAAAAGGTTTTCAGGCGGCGGTGAAACGTTCCAGTGAACAAATCATCCGTTCAGAGGATCGGATCATTCAATCCTTGCAACAGATTAATGACACGCTGCTGGAAGGCTTCAAACGGCTGCCTGTCAAAGTGGATGTGTCCAGAACAGTGGTGATGCAGCAAAGCCAAAGGGCTGCGCAATCCCAGCAGTTGGGGGTCAGGATGCTTACCGCCGCGCCTGCTGTAGAGGAGCCTGAGAAAAAAAAGCCCGAGCCCAAAGAGGTGAAGTGGTGGGAGGGCCTCAAGGAAAAAGAAAAAAAGGAAGAGGAAGAGAAGAAACCTGAGGTGAAAAAAGAGGATGTTAAACCGCCAGTGGTGAAACCTGAGGTTCTTCCGAAACCGAAAATCAACTTGAAGAAGGACCCGGTACCGCCGCCGTTGCCGCCACCTCCACCTCCACCAGTCCCGCCTGCACCGGGCGGCGATTCCAAGATCATGAAATTCCTCAAAACGGCTGATGTGGTAACGCCTTTTAACACGATTAAGTCGTTCGGGGAGAAGGCCGTGAAGGAAGCAGCACAGCCGGGGGATATTGAGAAATGGAACGTGATGAACGAGAATATTGACAATGCGCTCGGACAGATTGGTGCTAAGGCAATGGGCGCTCTGCGGCCGGTAATGGATATGATTAACAACGCGTTAACTTCAGGACAGCTTGCACCGCTGATTGATGCGATGGCTAACGGGTTTCTTGTCATAGCGAATGTGATCTCAATGGTGGTTAATGGATTGTTATGGCTGGCTCAAGTGGTTCAGGATAACTGGTCTTTCATCAAGCCTATTCTTGAGGCGATAGCGATTGTTTTCCTGGCAGCTATGATTGTTCAGGTCTATATGCTCGCTGCAGCCTGGCTGGCTGCTAACTGGCCAATCTTAATCGTCATTGCGGTGATAGCAGTCTTATTGATGATTCTGCAGCATCTTGGCGTCTCGGCGGGCGAGGTGATTGGATTTATTGTGGGATCGTTCTACTACCTGGCTGCAGTTGTGCAGAATATAGCCATTGGTATCCAGAATTTTTTCACTTTGGCTGGCGATGTGTTAGTTTATATATTTAATTCAGCTGTCAATAAAGTACAGGGATTCTTTTATGGTCTTGCCGCTGGTGCGCTGGATGTTATGTATAGTATTGCTGTAGGCGCAGAAGGATTCGCCGGAGGATTCATGAAGGTAATGGCTAAGGCTATTCAGTGGGTGCTCGACAAGTTCAACTCACTGGTTGATATGCTGAGCAACATTCCATTCTTCGACACATTAGGGATCAGTAAGGTCAAACTAGATGTAGAGGAACCGGAGACCCCTCATGGTGCCAGTGATATTATTGGGAAATATCGTCAAGGCCTTGAAGCATATAAACCAGCAGACAAGGTAGTTTTGGAAATATCCAAGCTAACAGATTATAAGGATACAAAAGCGGCATATGGCAAGGGGAATGAAATAGGAAAGAATGCCATGAACAATTTCATGGATAAGGGACAACAAATGGCGGATAAAGCCAAGGAGTTAACTAACCCTAAGTCTCTTAAGAATATCCCGGGAGGTTCTACTAATGCTTTCGCCAACCAAAACGGCAGCCTGAACAACGTCAACAAGGTGGGCGAGGTAGGCAAGATCAATGAAAAGGTCGATATCTCCAGTGATGATCTGGATATGCTGCGGGAGCTGGCGGAGATTCAGTCGATTCAGAATTTTGTTGAGCTAACGCCAACGGTGCAGGTAACAACAGGGAATATTAATAATTCGGGCGATATTGACTCCATCATCACGAAGATTGGGCAAAAGCTGAAAGAGGAGTTCGTCTCTACGGCGCAGGGGGTGTACACGTAACATGGAGGAGTATGGATTCTATCTGAGCTTCAATAATTATGAAGAGGTGATCCGGCTTCCGGTGAACCCTGAGACGCTGGAGATCAAGGAGAACAGCGATGGCAAAAGCTATACGATTGTGGATTTTGGTGAAATCAACGCGATTGCATATCCGAAGCTGACGGAGATTACGATTGAGAGTATGTTCCCGGCACAGTATTATCCGTTTGTGGTGTACTCCGGAGAGAATGCCGGTAAGCTGTTGAAGCCCTACGAGTATGTAGAGCTGATTCGCAAATGGATGCTCAGCCGCAGGCCGGTCCGGTTTGTTTTTTCAGGGCTGAAATCGGCGAATGTGCAGAATACGCAGACCCCAGATTGGCTGAGGCAGGCCAGGGCGCAGGCGCAACAGACTTTTACCGGGGATATTGGCATTAATATGGCGGTCAGTATTGAGAACTTCTCCTGGAAGCTCAGTGCGGGGTCCTCGGGGGATATCGATTATACACTTGGACTCAAAAAGTATGTGTTCTATCAGGCGTTAGCTGTGAAGGTAGGCAGCACCGGTGAAGTGAAGAAGCAGCAGAAACGGGCAAGCGAGAAGGCAGCGCCCGCTACCTATACGCTCAAAGCCGGGGATACGCTCTGGTCGGTGGCCCAAAAGCTGCTCGGTGACGGCAGTAAATCCAAAACGCTGCAAAAGCTGAACAATATCTCGGACAGCGAACTGAAGAAGCTCAAAATTGGCCGAGTGATCAAGCTGTCTTAGGAGGCCGTGGCGATGGAATTAATCGTAATTAATAAGGAAGGCGCCATCTGGAATATTGCCGGAATCGTTACGGATATCACGTGGAAAACCACCCGGACCGGCAAGCCTGCAACGCTTGAGCTTACGCTGGTGGACAGCGGGATGTATCAGCATAAAAAGTTCGCGATCAGCAACGGGGATATTGTGCAGTTCCGCAGAGACGGAGTCGATGTATTCTACGGCTTCGTCTTCAGTATTGACACGGGTGCGAATCAGGAGATCAAGCTGACGGCGTACGATCAGATCCGCTATCTGCTGGGCAATGGCAGTTATGTGCTTCAGGATGTTACTGCGGCTGAGGTCATCAGTACCATTGCCAAGGACCGCGGCCTGCGGCTTGGATTACTGGAACCGGCGGAGTACAAGATCCCCTCGCTGATCGAAGACGGCAAGAAGCTGCTTGATATTATTATGGGTGCGGTCGGCAGTGAGCTGCAGTATAAGGGCCGGCTGATGGCGTTCTATGATGATTTCGGCAAGCTGACGCTGCGCAGTCCGCAGTCCATGCTGCTAAAGGTGATTCTGGGGGCAGGCCATTACCTGTACGATTATTCGCTGAAAAGAAGCATCGACGATAATACGTACAATACGATTCTGCTCTACCAGGACAACGAAAAAACCGGTAAACGCGAGTTCTATCCGGTCACAGATAAAGAAAATGTAAAGCGCTGGGGTATCCTGCATCTCTACCAGAAGGCGGACGATAATGCGAATGCTGCGCAGATTCAGGAAAAGGCAGGCAACCTGCTCAAGCTGCACAACCGGGAGAAGGTCAGTCTCTCTGTGCAGGCTCTTGGCGATATACGGGTGAGGGCGGGGAACTTCATCTACGTGTTGTTGGATGAATTCCAGACACAGCTGTTCCTGGTGGATCAATGCAGCCATAAAATTTCCGGAGGGGAGCATACGATGTCCCTAGACATTAAGGTGGTGTAGACAACATGCTCGATATTATCAAACAGGCAAGCCTCGGGGCCGTATCGAATACGAATCCGGTGGCTTTTTCTTATGGGACGGTGGTTCTGGCAGAGCCGCTGCAGATTCAGGTGGAGCAGCGGCTGCTGCTGACGGGAGCCGCACTGGTTGTGGTTGAATCCGTGATGGAGAGTAAGGCTGTGATCGAAGGCCGGGAGATCCCGCTACGGCGTGGACTTGAAGCGGGAGACCGCGTGCTGCTCGTGCGGATGCAAGGCGGACAGAGCTATATTGTCCTCGATCGGCTGGTGGATTTATGATTCCGGCAATAGGCAGATCCGGTCCGGTGACGGGAGCGCTGGAAGGGAATGTGACCGATGCGGGGAATGCTCCGAGCCTGACGTACCGGATGGACTGGGAGCGGGGGCGGATCGGCGGGCGGGTAGACGGGCTTGAAGCGGTGAAGCAGGCTGCAATCAAGGTGCTGCAAACCAGCCGTTATGAGCACCTGATCTATAGCACGGACTACGGAACGGAGTGGAAGCTGGTGCTGGGTCAGGACAGGCTGCTGGCCCGGCCGGAGTTGCGCCGGCTGATCAGCGATGCGCTGCTCCAGGATGAGCGGATTCAGGCGCTTGAGGATGTAGAGATTCTTTTTGACGGGGATACGGTTAGCTTCAGCTGTACGGCTGTAACGGTATATGGCGATGTGGAGCTTAGAAAGGAGGGGATGGCCAGTGTATGAGGATCAGACGTACGAGGCTCTGCTGGAACGCATGCTGGATCGGGTTCCAGAGGGGCTGGACAAGCGCGAGGGAAGTATTATCTATGATGCGCTTGCGCCGGCGGCGGCTGAAATGGCCCAGATGTATCTTGAACTGGAGGTCAGTAATAATCTGTTCTTCCCGGATACGGCGGACGGCGAATATCTGGAACGAACCATTGCCTGGACGGGACTGAAGCGTCAGCCCGCAGGCAAAGCGCAGCTTGGTGCGAGGTTCTATACCAGCGGCGAACAGCCGCTGGACATTCCGCTGGGCAGCCGTTTCTCCCTGGGACTGCTCCATTATAGTGCGGCGGAGAAGCTTGCTCCCGGGACGTACCGCCTGGAGAGCGAGACCGCGGGGGCTGAGGGGAATCAGTATTCAGGCGCGCTGCTGCCGATTGATTATATCCCGGGACTGGCCCGGGGGGAGATTACGGGCCTGCTGGTTCCGGGGACGGATGCGGAGCCGGATGAAGCGCTGCGGCAGCGGTACTTCGATTCGGCCCGGCGGCCTGCAACGAGCGGCAATAAATATCATTATATGGAGTGGGCGCAGCAGATTCAGGGCGTAGGGGGAGCGCGGGTCTTCCCGCTCTGGGCCGGACCGAAGACGGTCAAGGTGGTCATTGTGAACGCGGAGCATCAGCCCGCTTCCCCGCTGCTGGTCTCCCAGGTGCAGCAGTTCATTGATCCTGCGCCGGGTCTAGGCGAGGGCCAGGCTCCAGTGGGAGCGGTAGTGACGGTGGAATCGGCCACAGGCCGTACGATCAGCGTGACCGCGAAGGTCACGCTGGCAGCCGGCTATGCGCTGCAGCCGGTTATTCAAGCTTTTACGGCGCTCCTGGAGAAGTATCGTAAGGAGAAGGCTTTTGCCGCTACCTATATCAGTCAATCGGTCATTGGCGCATTGCTGCTGGATACGGAGGGCGTAGTGGATTATAGCGGTCTGAAGCTGAACGGCGGGACTGCAAATATCCCTCTGCTGGAGACAGAAGTGCCGCTGTTCGGCAATGTCGTTCTGGAGGTGTAGGTATGGGATATCCGGAGCAGGTCGATGTTTTTCAGGATAAGCTGAACAAAAAGGCAAATGGCGGCAGTCATGTTGTAGAGGAGAAGCTTCGGCTCACAGGTGGTGTATTCAGCGGACTGCTGGCCCACGACAATATTAACAATCAGACGCTGGCCGTGTACACAGGCTCCCGCTTCAGCGGGACAGAGGTACGGAATTACTCGGTCTCTTTCCCGGACGAGACTCCTTGGCGCCGGCTCATTAACATCTATGCGGATGTGCCCGAAGTCTATGTGACTTACGAGACACCGGGAGACACTGTGGAAGCGGATGATGTGAACCAGTTACAGGGCGGGCTTACGGCTACGCAGCGTGAACTGGAGCGGTATAAACAGGCCGGTCTGATTGACGGCGGATCTTTTAGAAGAGAGGTGTAATATGGCACAGACTATTCAGGTCAAACGTGGTACCCGGGCCGAGCTGTCCACTTACGGGATGCTGAAGGCGGGCGAAATGGGCTTCTGTACAGATACGAAAGAGGTCTATATCGGAGACGGTACTTCTAACTCCATGGTGGGCCGGGCCTTGTCCGGTCCCGAAGCTTCGCGTCCTGCGGCAGCCTCGGCGGGGCGTCTATACTATGTGAGCAGCGGGAGTAACAGCGGATATTTGTATTTCGATGACGGGGCCGCCTGGCGGCGGGTCAATGCGCAGAAATTAACAGATGTGAGCGGAACGGTGGACGATATCGCTGACGGCTCCACGTATGCCAAGGTGCTTAAGGCGGATCTTACAGCAGGGCATCCCAATAAAGTGTCGGACGGCACGAATACCAAGACTGCCGCAGAAATTGCAACTCATCTTAACGATGCCGCGAAGCACCGAATTATTAACGATGGCGGTTCGACGATTACAGATCTGTGGTCCGCACAAAAAATCAAAAACGAAATCGAGCTGGCCAAGCATAATATTGAGCCGCAGGCTTCGGTGAAGGATCAGCATCTGACGGCTCCGCCAGGAAGTCCCGTGGAAGCTGACCGGTATATTATTCCTTCCGGTGCTACCGGTGTCTGGGCGGGGAAAACGAATCAGATTGCGGAATATGCCTCAGGTAGCTGGGCTTATTATGTTCCGGCTGTCGGCTGGACGGCCTATGTGGACGATGAGCAGAAAATCTACAGCTGGAACGGGAGCGCCTGGGTGCGGACGGGCGGCGCGCTACAGACGATCACGGCTGGAAATGGTCTTACCGGCGGCGGGCAGGCGGATAGTGTCACGCTGACCGTCGGGGCAGGCAATGGGATCATTGTCGGCTCAACCAGTGTTGCGGCCAAGCCGGGTAAGGGAATTCTGGTCAACTCGACTGGCATCGAGGTCAACATCGACGGCTCAAGCATCGTCTACGATTCGGCCAATGGCAACCAGCTCACAGTAAGCACTATCGATGGCGGGACATTCTAGGAGGCGGTGACCATGGCACGGAAGACTTTGATTCAAATCCGCCGCGGCCTGGAGAGTGCGCTGGGTACGCTGGCCGCAGGCGAGCTGGGCTACTGCACAGATAGCGGCAAGCTGTTCATCGGCAGCGGCAGCAGCAATATGCTGCTGGCGGCAGGCCAAAGCACAGGCGATATGCTGAAAAGCATCTACGACACGAATAACAACGGCAAGGTCGATTATGCCCAGGCTGCGGATACGGTTCCCTGGTCAGGTGTAGACGGCAAGCCTTCGGTCTATCCGGCGGCTGCACATACCCATGATTATATGCCGAAGGGTCCGCTGACCTGGAATCAGCTGAAGGGGGTGTAGCTGTGGCTTATGGAGACAGTATATATGGCGTTGTGGCATATTCGGCAGATGGTGTGACAGGGGAGGGGCCGGAAATTACCGCTCCCGATCTGATGAAGTACCTGCCCGATTATTATCAGGGCGTGCCTGAGATGGAGGCATTGCAGGCCAGTGCCGGTGCAGCCTGCGGTGAAATGGCTTATGCGATGGCCGACAGTGATGATCAGAAGACGCTGGAGTCGGCTACCTGGGGACTGTCCCGCTGGGAGCGGATGCTGGGGCTGGCCTCGGATACGAACAAGTCCTACGCCACCCGGCGGGAGATGATCAAGGCCAAGCTACGGGGCAGTGGAACAACTACGCCGGAGATGATCCGGCGGACGGCGTCTGCTTTTTCCGGGGGAGATGTGGAGGTCGTGGAGGTGCCCGGAGCGTACAGCTTCGAGGTCCGCTTCGTCGGCACGCTGGGCATCCCGGCCAATATGGCAGGGCTGATTCAGATCATGGAAGAGATTAAGCCAGCCCATCTGGATTACAGCTTCGTATACAGCTACACCTGGTGGGACTCCTTGAAGTCCCTCACCTGGAACGGTGCGCACAGCAAGACCTGGAACGAACTAAGAGTATATGAATAGGAGTGTGAGCGATGAAAACAACGGGTAATCTGGGGCTGAAAAAGCCCGATGGTACAGACATTGTAGATATCACCGATCTGAACGGCAATATGGATATTCTGGACACCGCCGTCAAGACCGCGCAGGATCACGCCGCGGATGCGGTCAAGCACATCACAGCCGCAGAGCGCACGGCATGGAACGCCAAGGCGTCTACGTCGGTTGCGACCACGACTGCTGCGGGGCTGATGGCTGGAGCAGACAAGTCGAAGCTGGATAGTGTGGCGCAGGGGGCTAATAATTATGTGCATCCTTCCACGCATTCGCCATCGGTCATCGTCCAGGACTCGTCCAACCGCTTCGTAACCGATGCGGAGAAGACGGCCTGGAATGGCAAGGCGAATCTAGTGACTACACCGCAGCAGACTACGGCGGATATTACCTATTACGTCCGGACGGATGGGAATGATGGGAATACGGGTCTGGGGAATACGGCGGGTGGGGCTTTTAAAAGTATTTCAAAGGCATTAAGTATGATTCCTAAACTAGTTAATCATATTATCAATATTAACATAGGAACAGGAACGTACAACGAAGAAATAGGCGTTAGCGGACTTTCAGGTGCGGGCTCAGTTAGCATAAATGGCGGAAGCAGCTCAGTACAGGATTCTGCCTCATACGTCGTGACTGGAAGAATTTATTCTATGCGTAATTCGTGCCGTGTACAATTTTACGGACTTAGAACATCTTACGCAGGTGCGCAATATCCAATTTATGTTGATAACTCAAGCGAAACGTTCTTCCAATTTTGCTCGACAAATGTAAATACGAACCCAAAACAGTTTGGGGTTTTTGTTGAAAACGCAAAAGTATTTCTATATAGTTGCGAGTTCCATAACAAGTCTTCTGCTATACGCGCACATGTCAATGCCGATATTTTGGTGCAGGATTGTGTGGGGCAAGGGAATGATACTGCTCACTTCGCTGCTTTTGGTGGTAAAATTCACATTTCAGGCAATCTGGTCATTAATGGAGCAGCCTTTACAAATGCCACTGAGGGTGGGGTTGTTACCACTTATGGACATGGTGTTATTAATCCTTGGGGAGAAAACAACGGATTTAATAGAACGTACATTAGTGCATACATGACTGCTGACCAAGCAATTAACGCTAGCGTAAATACAAAAGTACTATTTCAAGGTAAAAGTATTGACCACTTAGCTGAATTTGATGTTGCCAACGGGAGATTTACCGCAGGTAAAACAGGCACCTATCTAATATCGACTCAATTAGGTTTTAAAGGTTTGCTGGATCAAAACACGGCTGATCTAATTATTTATATTAATGGTGGGTATCAACTTGTATCAAGACTTGCTGTAAGTGGTACTTATTCCCCACCTCAAGCCCGTTTTGTTGACGTTCTGAGATTAAATGCGGGGGACTTTGTTGAAGTTTATGTTTATTGCGGAGCAGCATTTTCAATCGAAGGAGCGGCAGTATCAAGTTTTGTAAGGTTGCAAAGGGTTGGTTAATTTAAAGTTGGGAGGGGAAATAATGAATATAGCACAAGCAATCATGTATCTGTACCCGAATGCTGACCCGCTTCGGGATTTCATCGTCCAAGACAACGGCCCTGAACCCGTCCTGCGGCCTTTAGCCGAAGACAAAGGTCGCATCCGCTACGAGATCCAATCGCCTGAGATCGGCGAGGAACTCGAAGAGGGCGTCCACTACCGCTACGGTATAGATTACAATTTTCTGACCGAAGGCGAAGATTATGATCTGGTGGAGCGGGGGCCGCATATCGCGGTCTGGAAGCTGGATGCGCCGCAGCCGACCGAGGCTGAATTACAAGCGGCTTGGGAAGCGTACCAGGAAGCTGAGGCTAACAAGCCGCCGGTGCTGACGGAGATGGAGCAGCTGCAGCAAGAGAATCTGCTGCTGAAAGCGCAGAATAGCGCGTTGTCGGAGCGTGCAGATTTTATTGAGGATATTATTGCTGAAATGGCAACCAAAGTCTATTCTTAAAAGTTCGGCGGGTTTGCCTACGTATTATGCATATTAATAGAAAGGTGGTGAGAGCAATGGCATTATTTTTCGCACAACGCGTCACTCTGGGGAAAACGAAGTATAGTGAAGTACCCTCCACGCTGAAGCTGGCCGTCAAAGAAATTCTGGCAGATAACGGTCTGGAGTTTCTGGCAACTGAAGAATAGGTAACCGCAGGCGCCGACCAAGGCGTTTTTATTTTGCCCTCGGACCCGTCCGGGGGCTAACCATTAATAACCACACAGAAGGGAGTGAAGCAATGGACAGCAACGATGTAGCGAATCTGGAGAAGCTGCTGCCGCTTGCGGATAAGTATGGACTGGCTTATATCATCGCTCTGATTCTGCTCATGATTATGCTTGTGCTTTTGCGGTCAATTGTGAAGGGGAATCTGGTGCCGCGTGAACTGCTGGAGCGTGCTGAGGAGGACCGGGACAGGCTGCAGAATATCCTCGACAAAGAGCGGTCAGACTTCATGGCACCCACGCTTGAAGTCTTGCAGCGCTTGAAGATAGACCATTCCGCAGGCAGCCATACGGGTAGTACCAGTACTAATGAAGAAGACAGGGGGAGATAACGTGCTGAGTGCGTGGATCAAGCGTCTATCGCCCCTGCACCGGGACAGAGAGCGGAGGCTGGCGCTGGCAGGACATAAGGTATCGCTCTCTATCCGCAGGTACAAGAATGTCTCTCAGGACATTCAGGATGAAATCAGGAACAACGGGTTCGCCGAGTTCCTAATCTATGATCGGGGGGCAGAAGATGAGCAGCATTGATATTGTGTTGTTACTGGCCTATTCTATATCCTTTATCTGTGCGCTGCTGCTGATGGCTGCGCTTTTTTTGTATTTCCGCCGGAGATTCCGGGTGCGCGTAGTCAGTCTGTTTATGCTGGCGGCGTTCTTTTTCCTCGGGGCGTATACGGTTAAAATGGCGGTGGCCTTCTGGATCAGATTCAGCTCCGCTCCCGCCCCGGACGCTATACGAAGCTCGCTGCAATCGGATGCCTGGGCAATTGCCCAGACGGGAACGACCCTAGGGCTAGTCATTCTAACCCTCTTGATGTACACCAGACGCCAGGATCTGTTCGTGGTCCTCTCTGAAATCAGGAAAGGGGAGGAATCGCATGCTGACGCTAACTCAACTCCTGAATAAATCTGCTGCCCGGTTAAAAGGACTTCATCCCGCCGTTCTTGCCGCAGCCACCGCACTGATTGAACGCTCTCATGCTTGCGGTGTGCCTATCCTGATCACGCAAGGTCTGCGGACGATTGCCGAACAGGATGCACTCTATGCCCAGGGGCGAACCCGGCCGGGAGCGATCGTGACGAATGCGCGCGGCGGGTACAGTTATCACAATTATGGGCTGGCGGTGGATTTTGTGCTGCTGCTTCCGGATGGCTCCAGCGTCTCTTGGGATATGAACAGGGACGGGAATCGGAATGGGACCCGGGATTGGCTGGAGGTCGTGCAACACGCTAAGGCCATCGGGTTCGAATGGGGCGGCGACTGGACTAGCTTTAAGGATTACCCACATCTGCAGATGAGCTTCGGATTAAGTCTGGCGGATCTGCGAACCGGCAAAAAGCCTGCGGCTGCGGCCGTGGAGGCGGTGGTTGAACGGATCAAGCCCAAGGAGGAACCAGTGATGAAGACTCAGATAAAAGTTGCAGTACAGGTGAATGGCAGGAAGATTGCGGACGGGTGGCTGGAGAATGGGGTTACCTATGTTCCTGCACGTAAAATTGCGGAGGCGCTGGGCGCTCAGATTGCCTACCATCCGGCTGCCAACACCGTTGAAATCACCACCACACCGCAGAAAGGAGCAATCTCATGATGAACCGCGAACTGCTGGACCATGTATTGGCTTTTGCCTCCATCCTGGCCGTATTTATTCTTGCCTTGGTGCAGCTGATCAAAAATAATACCCATTTGCCGCGTAACAGCATCCCTTTTATCGGACTGGGCATCGGGCTGCTGGTTGGAGCGGTGGCGTATCCTTTTACAGAGATGGAGTTGACCTTGCGTCTATGGGCAGGCGGATTGGCCGGGTTATCGGCTACCGGATTATTCGAATTGGCGTTCAACAACCGCTCAGGGCAGACAATGAAATAAAAGTTAACCTGTGATGAACGGCCGGCTCTGCGGAGCTGGCTGTTTTTGTCGTTTTACGTCATATAACTTCACATGAAAACTGCATAAAGCACATATCAAAGAGAGAATATATCAGGAAGAAATACATAATTTTTTGGGACTGCATAAATGGTCAGTTTGGTGTATAATCGAAATCACTGCACTGCTTTACCGCGCAATAAAGTTGAAGATTTCCGGGCGTTTTTATTGTATGATATGAGGAAGCTTTTCAAATAGACAATGCTAAGAGCATTGATCCGGAAGAGGATGGGGGGAGCAGCATGACCGAACTTACGACTACCGTTAGCAAAAGCAACTCCAACAATCTGCTGCGGCGGGACGTACGGTTCCTGGGGAACATACTGGGCGAAGTCTTGGTACACCAAGGCGGCAACGAACTGCTGGATATTGTGGAGAAAATCCGGGAGACCAGCAAATCGCTGCGCTCATTGTTTTTGCCTGAACTGCACAACGAATTTAAAGAGCTGATTAGCTCACTGGACCCGGAGAATCGCCATCAGGTGATCCGTGCCTTCGCAATTTATTTCCAACTGGTGAACATCGCCGAGCAGAACCACCGGATTCGCCGTAAACGCGACTACGAACGTTCTGCCGGGGAGACGGTACAGCCGGGGTCGATTGAGAGCGCGGTTCAGGAGCTTCGCGAACGGGATTTCTCCCACGAAGAGGTTCTTGAGATCATGAGCGGCATGTCACTTGAGCTGGTTATGACCGCTCACCCTACTGAAGCTATGCGCCGTGCGATTCTCGATATCCACAAACGGATCTCCGACGACGTCATGGGCTTGGATAATCCGACGTTAACCTTCCGCGAACGCGAACAGCTCCGGGAGAAGCTGCTGAACGAGGTTATTACCTTGTGGCAGACCGATGAACTGCGTGACCGCAAGCCAACGGTGCTGGATGAAGTGCGTAACGGGATGTATTACTTCCATGAGACGATTTTTGAAGTGCTGCCGGATGTATATCAGGAGCTTGAGCGCTGTCTGAGCAAGTATTATCCGGGCCAGAACTGGCATGTGCCGACCTATCTGCGTTTCGGTTCATGGATCGGGGGAGACCGCGACGGAAATCCTTCAGTGAAGGCAACCGTTACCTTGCAGACCCTCCGTCTGCAGCGCAAGCTGGCTATTCGTGAATACCAGCGTATTATGCGCGAGCTGATGCAGTACCTGAGCTTTAGTACAAGCATTGTGAATGTGACGCCGGAGCTGCTGGAATCCATTGAGGCAGACCGGAATATTATCAATCTTAACCGGGTCGATGCCTGGCGTAATGATAACGAGCCTTACCGTATTAAGCTCAGTTATATGATCTCCAAGACACAGAATGTGCTGGACGATGAGAAAAAAGGAACACCAGAGCGCTACGCATCCCCGGCGCAATTCATCGACGACCTGAACGTGATTGACCGCAGTCTGCGGCATCACTACGCCGATTATGTAGCAGATACCTACATTAAAAAGCTGATTCGTCAGGTGGAGCTGTTCGGCTTCCACACCTCTACGCTGGATGTCCGCCAGCACAGCCAGGAGCATGAGAATGCAATGACAGAGGTTCTGGCCAAGATGAATGTTACACCGGATTACTCCAAGCTGTCGGAGCAAGAGAAGATTGTGCTGCTGGAGAAGCTGCTGAATGATCCGCGTCCGCTGACTTCTCCTTACCAGTCGTATAGTGAAGGGACAGAGGAGTGCCTGGCGGTATACCGTGCGATCTATGAGGCGCAGGAGGAATACGGCAAGCAATGTATTACAAGCTATCTGATCAGTATGGCGGAGGCGGCAAGCGATATTCTGGAGGTTATGGTCTTCTCCAAGGAAGTCGGCTTGTTCCGCAAAGACAACGACGGTACGGTAGTCTGTACTTTGCAGGCTGTGCCGCTGTTCGAGACGATTGACGACCTGCATGATGCGCCGCAGATTATGCGTACGCTGCTCAGCATGCCGATCTACCGCGATGCGGTCCGTGCGATGAATGATCTGCAGGAGATTATGCTGGGATATTCCGACAGTAATAAAGACGGTGGCGTGGTTACAGCGAACTGGGAGCTGCGTGTGGCCCTGAAGCAGATCACAGCGGCTGCCGATGAGTTCAACATTAAGCTGAAATTCTTCCATGGACGGGGCGGCGCTCTCGGACGCGGCGGTATGCCGCTCAACCGGAGCATTCTGGCCCAGCCGGCTTCCACCATCGGCGGCGGGATTAAGATTACCGAGCAGGGCGAGGTTATCTCCTCCCGGTATTCGATGAAAGGCATTGCTTACCGCAGTCTGGAGCAGGCGACATCCGCTCTGATTACGGCCGCTATTCATGCCAGATCGCCGCAAGCGGATCTGTACGAGGCCAAGTGGGATGAGATTATTGCCCGTATCTCTGAAGTCTCGCTGAACAAGTATCAGGATCTGATCTTCCGTGATCCAGATTTCCTGACGTATTTCAAAGAATCAACCCCGCTGCCGGAGGTAGGGGAGCTGAATATCGGCTCACGCCCTTCGAAGCGGAAGAATAGCGAGCGCTTCGAGGACCTGCGTGCAATTCCTTGGGTATTCGCTTGGACGCAGAGCCGTTATCTGCTTCCAGCATGGTATGCCGCCGGAACCGGTCTGCAGAGCTTCTATGAGGGCAAGGAAGAGAATATGAAGATCATGCAGCATATGTATGCGAACTTCTCATTCTTCACGACCCTGATCGATACGCTGCAGATGGCTATTGCGAAGGCGGATCTTGTCATCGCCAAGGAATACGCCGGGATGGGCAAGAACGAGGAAGCACGTGCGCGAATCTTCGGCCAGATCGAGGCTGAGTTCAAGCTGACCTCCGAGCTGATCCTTCAGATCACCGGCCAGCAGGATATTCTGGATAATGTTCCGGTCATTCAGGAATCTATCCGCCTGCGTAATCCGTATGTTGATCCGCTCAGCTACCTCCAGGTTCAGCTCCTCGCCGAGCTTCGCGCCCTGCGTGAGGCTGAAGGGGATGACGCTGAGCTGCTGCGTGAGGTACTGCTCACGATCAATGGTATTGCCGCTGGTCTTCGGAATACCGGCTGATGGTTTGCGTTGATCACCGTAGCTGCACTTTACTCTACCGATCTTGTTCTTCAAAGTCGGCGAAGCCGCTTTAGGGTTTGGAACTAAAAGTCGGCGAAGCCGCTTTAAGGTTTTGATTTTCCGGTCTTAGGTTTTGATCTCTCGGTCTTGAATCTTTGAAGCCGGCCCTAAGGCGCTTTAGAAGTTCCCGCCCACCTCCTAGCCGGAGGTGGGCTTTTTTTATAGGAAATTGGCGGTCAGGAAGGCGCACGGGCCAATTGTATGAGGAAAACCGAACACATTAGAAGGTCGTGAAGTCGCATAGGCCAAATACAGTGGGTCCGCATACCGCCACCCGGCGCAATGTAGTCAGTTTTTCGATTACATTTGGACCACACGGCACCATCCGGCGCAATGTAATCGGTTTTTCGACTACATTTGGACCGCACACCGCCACCCGGCGCAATGTAGTCAGTTTTTCGATTACATTTGGACCGCACAGCACTCGTCCGGCGCAATGTAGTCGGTTTTTCGATTACATTTGAACTGCACAGTACTCGTCCGGGATGGCGTAAAGTAAGTTGTGTACCAAGATTTGGAGCCTAGTCAGGCACCAAAAAAGTAGGGTATCCTCGGGATTGCGAAACCACCAAGGAGGAACCCTACCAATGAATATTTTACCCGAAAGTTCTCTGAATAATCTATTTGAAAAACTTGTTAAAGATTTTGTGAAAGACAACATGGAACGCCTGTTGCGCGCCGAAATCCAGGGGTTTATGGAGAGTGAAGAAGCCGGCGCCAGCAATAGTCGCAATGGCTACTATACGCGAGACTTACACACGAAATATGGCCATATCGAGGATCTTCAGGTGCCCCGGGACCGCCAAAGCCTTTTCCAGACGCAGATGTTTGAGCCGTACCAGCGGCGGGACGGATGGTTAGAAGAGGCCGTCATCCAAATGTATAAATCGGGCATGGGTACGCGGGATGTGGCCCGGTTCATTGAAAGTATGTTTGGCAGCCACTACTCCCCCACCACGGTCAGCAATATTACGGCTACAGTGCTGGACGATATCCACCAGTGGCAAAAGCGGCCACTGAGCAAACGGTACTCTGTGATCTATTTAGATGGGCTGTACGTGAAGCTGAAACGGGGCACGGTTCGTGGTGAAGTGGTCTACTTTGCGATGGGAATTGACGAGGAGGGACAGCGTCAAATTCTCGGGTTCTACGTGGGTGGCCAAGAGAGTTCGAATGGCTGGCGGGAGGTACTCAAAGACCTGTACGACCGCGGAGCGCAGGAAGTCCTGCTGGGTGTGTTTGACGGGCTACCGGGACTGGATGCGGCGTTTAAAGAGACCTATCCTCAGGCGGATGTACAGCATTGCGTAGTGCACAAAGTGCGGGCCACGTTCCATAAAATCCGGATGGAGCACAAAACCGATGTCATGGAGGCGTTGAAAACCATATATACGGCACCGGATGAAGTGGTAGCCCGGGCTAACTTTGATACGGTCAAAGCGAAGTGGAACAAGCTGTATCCGAAGGAAATGAGGTCCTGGGAGGAACAGTTATCCACACTCCTGACGTTCTACAACTATCCGCTGTCGATCCGTAAAGCGATCTACACGTCGAACCCCATCGAGCGGATGAACAAGGAAATCCGCAAGCGTCTGAAACCGATGAACAGTCTGACAAACATGGATGCCGCAGAGAAAATCGTGTACCTGGAGATGCTGGAATACAATGAACGTCATGCAGGGCGGGTCGCCCAAGGCTTTGGAGTGGATGCCGTTAAAAAGAAGCTAAAAGTGCTATTCGAAACACGCTACCCCTCTTTGCCCACACCGGAAGAGGCGTAACAGAGAAATCCAGTTTCTGGGGGTCGGGGTTCCCCCTTCCCCCAGAAACACTACATCCCAACCCGTAACCCGGGGGAGGCACTTCTACTCTTTTACACAAACTTCTTGACGCTACCCCGTCCGGCGCAATGTATGCCAAAAACCGAATACATTGGGTGATCTGAGGGTTATCGGCAAAATGTATGCGAAAACCGAATAGAAATAGAATGAGGATGAAACAGGTGGATGCAAACAAGTGAGGTGCTGCCCTAAGAGGGGCATACGGCACGAGCATGCTTCATCTGATAGGAGGTTTTGCCGTTCCAGGGAGGCCGGGGGGCAGGGACCCGGCCGAGTCCATGCCCCACCCCATTGTTGCCTGAGATATAGTTTGGGCAACAAGAAAAGCAGTGGGGGAACCAGGCTGATGGAGGGGGCGAAGCGGAAATTTGGAACTGTAGGAGCGATAGCGTTCGCCTTTATTGGCAGATTTCAACCGCAGCGCGCGGTTCCAATCAGGAAATCTGCCAATAACAGCGACCGGAAGTCCAAATGTTCTGCGCAGCCCCGACTAATCAGCCGCCAGGGGGGTCAGGGGGTTCCTCCAGCGATCAGCCGCCAGCAACCCGGCAGCAAGCTTTTCCAGCACATTATATAGAAGGTAACAATACAAACCTTGATTTTTGCAGGCACATGATTTACGATTTAAATGCTTGTACCGTGGTCTTCGAAGAGCTGAAAGTCCAAGGGCGGCAAGTCTGGGGGAGTTAACAGGTGGAGAATCTGGAAGGCAGACTGACAAAGCTCGCGCTGAAGGGTGACCAAAGGGCATTTGCCGAGCTTGTGGAACTATATAAAGACAAAATTTATCATTTGGCTTACCGTATGCTGAATAACCGCCATGAGGCGGAGGATGTTGTTCAGGAGACTTTTTTGCGCGTCTACAGAAATTTGGACAGGTATGATGATAAGCAGAAGTTCTCGACATGGATCTACCGGATTGGCACGAACCTCTGCATTGACCGGCTGCGTAAGCGTCGTCCGACCTATTCCCTGGATGCCGAGATGAACGACCAGGAGGGGATTGACGGGTATTCGATGATTCCGAGCGATAATGTGACCCCGGAGACGGAACTGCTGCTCTCGGAGACACAGAGACTCATCTATGAAGCCATCGACAGCCTGCCCGTGAAGTACAGGTCGGTTATGATTCTGCGCTATCTGCAGGATTTGTCGCTTCAGGAGATCGGCGATGTGCTGGATATGCCTGTAACGACGATCAAGACCCGGGTGCACCGGGGCCGTGAGTTTTTACGTAAGAAGTTAGGACCCAAATTGTAAAAATAGATTATTTTTTATGAAACTCCTGCATTGCAGGGACGTATGTAAGTTAAGCAAGTCTTATGCACTAAATTAGCACGTATGAAAGGATTGGCTCCTATGGAATGCAAACTGGCCGTCTCTATGATGCACGACTACCTGGATGACGACTTGCCCGACCTGCAGCAGAGGGAATTGAAGGAGCATCTTTTATCCTGTACGGAGTGCCGTGCGAGGTTCAAAGAACTGGAACAGACCGATATGCTGATGTTTTCCCTGATGCACCAGACACCTGTGGCCTCGGAGGATTTGGTTGGCCGGATCATGGATTCATTACCGAAACCCAAGAAGGAAAGAGCCTTCATCACCTGGATTAAGCGACATCCGGCCCTGACGGCGGCGTCTATGTTCATTCTTGTGATGCTGATGAGCTCTGTAACCTTTTGGAATCAGGATCGGCAGCTTGTGGTTAGAGGGGCAGACCTCGACCAGGTTGTGATCAAGGGGAATACGGTGATTGTACCCTCCGGCAAAATTATCTCCGGCGATCTGACGGTGGAGAACGGTAAGACTCAAGTCTACGGGGAAGTCAACGGAAACGTAACGGTAATCGACGGCTCGCTGTATCAGGCTTCAACCGCCCATATCTCCGGGCAAGTCAAAAGTATAGACCAAGCCGTAAGCTGGATCTGGTATAAAGTGACGAACATGTTCTCTGAAGTTGCCTACCGATAGCTAAATGTTGGTCGCTTGTAGCAGATAACTCATTTGCGCCTCTTTTTCCGGAAAGATGGCGCTTTTTTGTTGCCTGAAATGACAGGTTCATCAATTTACCAGCCGCCAAACTTGCAACCGGAGGCGTAACGTTATAACCTAGAATAAGATTCAAGCTTAACAGACAATTTACATAAACCCAGTTAATTTGAAATCACGGGGGTTTTCGGCCATGAGCTACTTTACCGACCTTACATGGAAAGAATCCATTAAAGATATAATTGATATTCTAATTGTCAGCTACATTATCTATAAAGTGCTCAACATGGTGCGCGGGACGCGGGCGGTTCAACTGCTGAAGGGGATTATGGTCCTGGTCGTCATCTGGGGCGGCAGTACTCTACTGGATCTGTATACCCTGAGGTGGCTGATGAACCAGGTGTTTACTTTTGGGATACTCGCGATTTTTATTATTTTTCAGCCGGAGCTGCGGCGGGGGCTGGAACAGCTCGGCCGGGGCAAGTTCTTCGGGCGGAATGCGGAGAATGATGAGGAGATCAGTAAATTAATCGGTGAAGTGATTAAAGCCGTGAATTATCTGGCTGTCCGCAAAATCGGGGCATTGATCGTATTCGAACGGGCCACGGGGCTTAATGAATATACGGAATCCGGGATCGCCATGCGCTCTGAGGTCAGCTCCGAGCTGCTGATTAATATCTTTATCCCCAATACGCCGCTGCATGACGGAGCACTGATTATGCAGGGAGGCCAGATCGCGGCAGCGGCCTGTTACCTGCCGCTCTCGGAGAATCCGTTCATCAGCAAGGAGCTGGGAACCCGGCACCGGGCCGCAATCGGTATCAGTGAGGTGGCAGACTCGGTGTCTGTGGTCGTCTCTGAGGAGACCGGCCTGATCTCGCTGGCCATCAATGGACAAATTGTCCGGGATATCAAGGAAGAGTCCCTGATCTCGAAGCTGCACCAAGAGCTGAGCGCAAGCAGCTCGCCCCTGATGGAGAAGAGCTCCGCTTTCTGGAAACGGAGGGGGAATAAAGACAATGGATAAATGGATGAAGAACAACAACTTCAACAAGATCCTTGCCCTGGCTCTGGGAATTATTCTGTGGACCATTGTGCATGTGGATACAGCGCCAACGTACCAGACTACGGTTAATACCGAATCGAAGACGATCGAGAATGTCAAAGTGGAGATTGAGGGCTTCGACAGTGAGAATTATGTACTGACCAAGGATGTGGACAGCGTCAGGATGGAGGTAAGGGGCAAGAAGTCCGATCTGACCTACAAGTTCTCCGATGCCTATCGGGTATGGCTGGATCTGAAGGATGTGAAGCCCGGTGATAACACGCTTCCGCTGATGTATTCGACTCCAAGCGGTGTAACCCTGGATGATATGGTCCCGAATCAGGTGAATGTGCATATCGAGGCGCGGACGACGAAGTCTTTTCCCGTCTCGCTGAATATTACGGGAGAGCCGGCAGCAGGCTATGAAGTAGGCAGTCCTGTGATTGAGCCGGTATCCGTGGAGGTTACTCTTCCGGCAAGTGATCTTGGACGGGTAGCGAAGGTGCAGGGGAAGGTGGAGCTGGAGGGGCAGAATGAGACTTTTAGTGAGAAGAGGCTGAAACTCTTTGCTCTGGACAGTAAGGGGAATGAGCTGGAGGATGCGGTCATTGAACCCTCTACAGTAGCGGTAGAAGTGCCTGTTACCCTCCCGTCCAAAACCTTGCCGCTGGACATCAGCTTCACCGGCAGTCTGCCCGGTTCCCTGGTGCTGTCCAGGGTAACGCCTGAACAGGATATGGTAACGGTGTACGGCAGTGCAGAGACCCTTAAGACCTTATCCTCGTATGAGGCTGTCCTGGATTTGAGCGCTATCAAGAATGCGGGTACTGAGCAGATGAAGCTGGAGCTTAAGCCGCCGGAGGGCACAGGCAAGATTGAACCTGCGGCAATGACCGTAGCGGTCTCTGCGGCGGAGATTACCCAGCGGACCCTCTCTGCTATCCCCATTAAGCTGGAGGGCGTCAGCAGCGGGCTGACAGCCCGTATCATAGACCCTGGAAGCGCCACTATGGATCTGACCCTATCAGGTGCGCCAACACTGCTGGACCAGCTCGACCAGGATAGCATCAGTGTGGTTGCAGATGTCGTGGGGCTTACGGCCGGTGTTTACGATATTACGCTGCAGGTGTCGCTCCCCCGGTTCATTACCCTGGAGAATGCCGCCTCGCAGCTTGTTGCGAAGGTGGAGCTGGTAGCGCCTGCTGCTCCGGCCGCGACTGCCGTACCGGACAGTAGCCCTATCCCGACGCCTACGCCGGAGCCCAGTGCTGAGCCTGCATCCGGGGACGAGACGCTCGTAGAGCCAACCCCGGAGCACACCACAGAGATTGTAGAGGAGACACCGACACCGACACATATTCCGCCGGAGACTGCTGAACCAACGCCGCCCGCAAGCGGCAATAATGCCGACAGTACGGGCGGAACGTAACCTTCCGGGCATGTAAAGGTCTATTTATATGCACCTGACATACACGAATTATCGAATCATTCATACTATAATTTATTAAGCTGAAGCAGCGTATTCTAAAGGAGAAAAAAAGATGGGTAAGTATTTCGGAACAGATGGCGTACGCGGGGTGGCTAACCGTGAATTAACAGCAGAAATGGCCTACAGTATTGGACGCTGCGGGGGATATGTGCTGGCAGGAAATGTGGAAAAGCCTAAAGTGGTCATCGGCATGGATACACGGATCTCGGGTCCAATGCTGGAATCTTCACTCATTGCGGGTTTGTTGTCCATTGGGGCAGATGTGATCCGTCTGGGTGTAGTCTCTACACCTGCTGTTGCTTATATCACAAGATTGCTCCAGGCGGATGCCGGAGTGATGATCTCTGCTTCACATAATCCGGTGGAGGATAACGGAATCAAGTTCTTTGGCGGAGACGGCTTCAAGCTGACAGACGAAACGGAGCTGCGCATCGAGGAGCTGATGGATGCCGAGCACGATGAGCTGCCGCGTCCGGTAGGATCGGGTCTGGGCACGCTGCGGGTCGATGATCAAGCGAAATACCTCTA
The DNA here is from genome assembly GCF_038002805.1 of Paenibacillus sp. FSL H3-0333. Taxonomy (NCBI): domain Bacteria; kingdom Bacillati; phylum Bacillota; class Bacilli; order Caryophanales; family Paenibacillaceae; genus Paenibacillus; species Paenibacillus sp. FSL H3-0333. Next base: position 1,420,791 of record NZ_JBBODG010000001.1, read on the forward strand.
CCTGGAGTATCTGAAGACCACCATCGACCAGAGCTTCAAGGGCACGAAGGTGGTGCTCGACTGCGCACACGGCGCAGCCTATGAGCTGGCACCGCGATTATTCAAGGAACTGGGCGCAGAAGTAATTGCCATTGGGGCAGAGCCGGACGGGCTTAATATCAATGACGGCTTCGGCTCCACACACCCGGAGACTCTGCGTGCAGAGGTGCTTCGCCATGGTGCGGATCTTGGGCTTGCTTTTGACGGGGATGCGGACCGCCTGATCGCTATCGATGAGAACGGCGACGAGGTGGACGGCGACTTCATTCTCTGCATTTGCGGGGATGCGATGAACCGTGCAGGGAAGCTGAAGGACGGCACAATTGTATCTACAGTAATGAGCAACATCGGTTTCTACAAGGCAACAGAGAAGCTGTCGCTGAATACGGCGAAGACTGCGGTCGGTGACCGTTATGTGATGGAAGAGATGCGCCGCGGCGGCTATAATCTGGGCGGGGAACAATCCGGCCATGTGATTTTCCTGGATTATAATACTACAGGTGACGGAATTCTGACTGCGATTCAACTGGTGAATACCATGAAGTCTTCCGGCAAAAAGCTAAGCACACTGAAGTCCATGATGACTAAGTATCCGCAGGTGCTGGTCAATGTGCGTGTTCAGGACAAAACCAATTATCCGAATAATCCGGCCATTGAGGCCGCGATCATAGAAGTGGAAAGCAAGCTGGGCGACAACGGGCGTGTCCTGGTGCGTCCTTCGGGAACCGAGCCGTTGATCCGTGTAATGGCCGAAGGGCCGGATAAGGCGGAGCTGGATCTTTTTGTAGGGCAGATTGTTGAAGTGGTTCAGCGCGAGCTGGTGTAATCACTCACTGAAGTAGCAGGAACCGGTAGCCGGTGGATGGATCAATTCGATTCGTTCACCGGCTGAATGATTAATGTGGTCATGGCTGTTTGGAAAAAGTGTGAAATGGATGAAAAAGGTTTTCTTCGCCACATCGTTGCAAAAACGGGTTGAGGTGCATATAATAGACTAAGTGTCATTCCAGAAGGAAAGCGGGGATCGTAAGGTTATTGCAACACAAGCGCCAGAGCTTGATCTTGCGCGGGAGAGAAGGGAGGACCGGTGGCTGCGTAAGCAGTGCAGGACGGTCTGAACGGATCACGGCAGATGTAAGCTGACGAGGTGGAGGTGTTCGAAATGTTCGGCGGGGACCTCCCGGTGATGCACCAGAGCCGTAAATGGAAGCGGAAAATGCGAGGGCGACCTTGCACACAACGCTTTTGTGGGTGCTAACTTAAAGATGTACAAATCATGGGTATGCGCATTTGCAGGAACGCAGACGGTTCTGCCACGGCAGAGGAGAAGACTGTGCATAATCGTGACTAACGATGTAATTGACAGGTTATCATGTTGGGTGTAATGGACAACATCATATTTGCTTTTCTTCAAAACATGCCGCACGGCACGTTTCTTTCCTCATGCGCGCCTAATTACGATAAATTGGACGGAGGAAATTATAATGTGTGGTATTGTAGGATATATTGGTAATCAGAATTCGCAAGGAATCTTGGTCGAGGGTCTGAAGAAGCTGGAATATCGCGGGTATGATTCCGCTGGTATTGCTGTGTTCACGAAGGATGGTCTGCAGGTTGTAAAAGCACAGGGACGTATGGCGAATCTGGAATCCCGTCTGGACGCGACTCCGCTGACAGGCAGTGCCGGGATCGGTCACACCCGCTGGGCAACACACGGCAAGCCATCTGATGAGAATTCTCATCCTCACACGGACAACAGTCACAAATTCTCGGTAGTACACAACGGGATTGTCGAGAATTACCTGGATCTCAAGGAAGAGCTGATTGCTGGAGGATGCCACTTCACCTCCGAGACGGATACAGAAGTCATCTCCCACCTGATTGCCCGTGAATACAAGGGAGATATCGTTAAGGCTGTACAGCAGGCGATTTCTTACATGCGCGGAGCGTTTGCTCTGGGTGTACTGACTGAATATGAACCGGATAAGCTGGTAGCTGTACGGCAAGCCAGCCCGCTGATCATTGGTCTCGGAGAAGGCGAGAACTTTATCGGGTCCGATATTCCCGCATTGCTGGAATACACCCGCAACGTATATATTCTGAACGACGGCGAAATGGCTGTATTGACACGGGATGCTGTCGAACTGATGACGATTGAAGGCAATTTTATTTCTCGGGAAATGATTACTGTCGATTGGGATGCCGTTACCGCAGAAAAGGGCGGTTATGAGCACTTCATGCTGAAAGAAATCCACGAGCAGCCTAAGGCTTACCGCGATACCATGCGCGGACGGATGAATGCGGAAGGCAACAAAGTCATTCTGCCTGAGCTTAACCTGACAGAAGAACAAATCAAGAACATCCGCAATATCCAAGTGGTAGCTTGCGGTACTGCATATAACGCCGGTCTGGTTGGACGTAACCTGATTGAGTCCCTGGTACGCATTCCTGTAGAGAATGATATCGCTTCGGAATACCGTTACCGTTCGCCAATCGTAACTCCGGAGACACTGGTTATTGTAGTCAGCCAATCGGGTGAAACTGCGGATACACTGGCTGCTCTTCGTGAAGGTCAAGCAAACGGAGCCCACGTGCTGGCGATCACCAACGTAGTAGGCAGCTCTATTGCCCGGGAAGCAGACAGTGTACTGGTTACGCTGGCTGGTCCAGAGATCGCTGTAGCCTCGACCAAGGCCTACACTTCCCAGTTGATCGCATTCACTTTGCTGGGTCTGTATCTGGCTGAAGTACGTGGCACACAGTCTGAGTCTGAGGTTACCAAGATTCTGGCCGCTATGCAGTCTCTGCCGGAGCAAGTAGAAGTCATTCTGGGTCAAAAAGACGCGATCAAAGCCTACGCTGAGCAGATCGCTGAGCACAAGCACCTGTTCTTCATCGGCCGCGGCGTAGATTACGCTGTAGCTCAAGAAGGCTCGCTGAAGCTCAAGGAAATCTCCTACATTCACTCCGAAGCCTATGCCGCAGGTGAACTGAAGCATGGTACCTTGGCACTGATCGAAGAAGGCGTTCCTGTCATCGCTCTGGCTACCCTGGAATCCGTGTTGGAGAAGACCGTCAGCAACATCAAAGAAGTGAAAGCCCGTGGCGCCCATGTCATGGCCATCACCCACGAAGAGCACAAAGACGACCTGCTCCGCTCCGTTGACCAGGTCTTCGTGATCCCTCAGACCCTGCCGCTGCTGACTGCTGCACTGTCCGTAGTTACCCTGCAGTTGCTGGCGTACTATGCTTCGCTGGCTCTGGGCCATGATGTGGATAAGCCGAGAAACCTGGCTAAGAGTGTTACTGTGGAGTAGGATTTGGGGAATTGGATATGTTTTTTGATTAAAGCTGATATGAAAATATTCATCGATTAAGTTAATTCATCTTGAGCCGTCCTGAGAAATTAGGGCGGCTCATTTTTTTGATGTAAGATACAAATGAAAAAACCAACTTCATCGTTAAATTCGGTAGAGTCTGCTATGATGTGTAAACGATTACACAATTAAAAGAGACAGTAGGCAAAGAACAGCAAACAGGTTGTCATGAAGGAGGAAATCCATATGCTGTATATATTCGGCGGGTTGCCAGGCACCGGTAAGTCTACATTAGCATCAGCTTTAGCAAGCGAACTTCGGGCACCGTATCTTCGGGTTGATGTCGTTGAACAGGCTATGCGCGTTGCCGGGGTTAAGGTTGATGGACCTGAGGGTTACATCGTTTGTTACGAGATAGCGAGGCAGAATCTCATTTTGGGTCTGGACGTGATAGCGGACACGGTCAATCCCATTCACTATACCCGCAAAGCTTGGCGTAATGTAGCGGAGTCTCTAGCAATTCCGTTTGTCGAAATCGAAGTGGTCTGTTCGGACGAATGTACACACAAGCATCGAATCATCACTCGTACAACAGATATTCCCGGCTTTACCCTCCCCACGTGGAATGAGGTGAAGAACAGACATTACGAGGCTTGGGACCATGACCACATCGTGATCGATACAGCGCATCAAACCGTGACGGAAAGCTGGATGTCGTTACGTGAACAGCTAAGTCTGCAGAAGTCAGCTACTTAGATAACCCAAGAATCCCCTGAACATCCGACACCGGAGGTCTCCCATATTGGCGGGCGTATTCGCGGCTGAATTGAGAGGGGCTCTCATAGCCTACGCGGAAGGCGGCATCGGAGGCTTGGAGGGATTCGGTCAGCATGAGGCGGCGGGCTTCCTGCAAGCGGATGACCTTCTGGTATTGGAGCGGGCTCATGGCGGTGACGCGCTTGAAGTGCTTGTGGAAAGCAGAGGTGCTCATATTTACGGACTCAGCAAGCTGTTCAACGACAAGGGATTGATCGTACTGCTTAGTGATCACTTGGATGGCTTGAGCAATCCGGTGCGCATGGCTGCCGATGATGGCGAAAATTGATGCAGGTGTGCGCCTTGGTCGCTCTGAAGAACGCGATATAGAATTTCACGGATCACGAGCGGGGACAGAACAGGAATATCCTGCGGCGCGTCGAGTAATTGGATGAGCCGTACAATGGCTTCCAGTAAGTTCCTGGAGGTTTGGGCAACCGTGATGCCAAGCGACGTTTCACCCGGGATAAGGGAGGAGTCATCCATTTCTTTTACAATTTCCAGGATGGTGCCCGGATCGAAGCTTAGCTTGATGCCCAGAAAAGGATGCTCAGGCGAAGCTCCGGTTATTCTCCCGTTGATCGGCAGCTCAACCGAAGTGACCAGGTAAGTGGAAGGATCGTAATGATAAGTTTCGCTGGACAGGGTGGCTGCTTTGGCTCCTTGGGCAACAACGCAGATTGAAGGCTTATAGACTGACTCCAGCGGCTCTGCTACATCCGTGGCGTGCATCAGCTGCAGGGAAGGGATAAGCGTCTGGCGGGTACCTGCCGATGGAGCATGGCGAAGGATCAGTGCAGCCAATTGCTGCAAAAGCGGTCCGGTCCGCAATATATCGTCCAAGTTAGAAGCCTCCTTTTCCCATACTCATGGGGTTTGCTGTTAATCATAACGAGTTGAAGAGAAATAGGCAAGAAGTGAACAGGTCTGTTATAACTGGATGCTGGTCGATTGATTTACAATGGATCCATAAGGCCAACCGATCATCATCCGGCCTAAGCAAATTTAAGGAGAGTGGTCCTAATGAGTCAGAATGGAAAAGTAGCCATCGTCACAGGTGCATCAAGGGGTATCGGAAGACAAATCGCCATCCAGTTGGCCGGGTTAGGAATAAAAGTGGCTGTCAACTATTCATCTAACCGGGGAAAAGCGGACGAGGTCGTGCAAACTATTAAGGAATCTGGCGGGGAAGCGATAGCCGTTCAGGGTGACGTAAGCAAAGTCAGTGAGGTCAAAGCACTTTTCTCGGAGACAATCGGGCAATTTGGGCGTGTCGATATTCTGGTGAATAATGCCGGAATTATGGACTGCGTGCCTATTGCGGACGTAACGGAGGAGATGTTCGACCAGCACTTTGCTGTAAATGTAAAAGGGACTTATTTCGCTTGCCAGCAAGCGATTAGGAATATGGAGCGGGGCGGAACGATTATTAACTTCTCGACCTCAGTATCGGGCGCGATGCTGCCGACTTATAGCGTCTATGCCGCAACCAAAGGGGCAGTCGAGCAGTTAACCCGCCAATTGGCGAAGGAATTCGGAGCGAAGGATATCGTCGTGAATTGCGTCGCACCCGGGCAGGTATCGACGGAGTTATTCCTGAACGGGAAATCGGAGGAGCTGGTAGATTCGTTCCGGCGGATGAATGCTTTTGGACGGCTTGGCGAACCGGAGGACATTGCGAATGTAATCGACTTGCTCGTCAGTGATAAGTCCCGCTGGATCACGGGGCAGACGATTCGTGTGAATGGTGGATTCAACTGATATAACTGATGAGTTCCTGCCTCTATCGTCTATGGTTTATAATGGATGAAAAGGAGGGGACGAAATGAATAAAGGCATGTTGCTTGTTCTAAATGGAACTTCAAGCTCCGGGAAGAGCTCCATCTCGGCTGAATTGATAAAGCAGAAAGAGATTCCATTTTATCATGTATCGATTGATGATTTTTTCATGAATTACAATGATTTCATTAATCATAAATTTCCAGACGAGCCTGTACGGGAAATAGACCATCAGGTGGTCTCGCAAATACTGGATGACTCCATAGTCTCCGTGTACTATTCGACGATTAAGCTGTTAGCGGAAATGGGATTCAATGTCATCGTGGATACCGTATTCGACAACGATAAGAGATTTAATGAGTTTTGGGATCATTTTGCTGATCGGACTACGCTATTTGTTGGTGTCCTATGCTCCCGGGAAGAGCTTATCCGAAGAGAGCAGGCCAGAGGGGACCGGCAGATTGGACTGGCGGATGCACAGTTCGACATCGTCTATCGTTTTGATGAATATGACCTTGAAGTGAACACGGAAGAGCTGACTCCGGCAGAATGTGCCGAACAAATCCTTAACTGTATTAAGTCCAATCAGGAATTCTCGGCATTTCAGAAGTTGCGCAAAAGAGATGCAGATCTTAATAGAACGCTACTGACATAACGTTGTCAGGAAGGGTGGGTATAATGAAGACTATATTAACCTACAAACAAGAATATTAGGAGGCTATTATGTCAGTCATTGGACCCGATTTCGTCTCACTTCAGGTCAGCGATCTTGAAGGCTCTGCTGAATTTTATCAACACTATCTTGGACTCGTCCGTTCACAGGCGGGCCCGCCTCATGCGGTGGTTTTTGACACCAAGCCTATTGCATTTGCACTTCGTGACCTCATGCCGGGAGTCGAACTTAGCGGGGGCACTCAGCCTGGGCTTGGTGTTGCGCTATGGCTCTATGCCCCGGATGCACAAGACATTCACGATAAACTCGCAGCAGCAGGCGTCAAAATTACATCCGCACCCATCGACGGCCCCTTTGGACGTACCTTTACCTTTGCTGATCCGGACGGTTATCTGATAACTCTTCACAGTAAAGGCTGATTACATTAAGATTATATTACTTTAAGTATATTGCTCCCCATATGGTAAACAGGTGAACTGATAAATCCTGTTGCTAAATGGGGAGTTTCTGTTTGACCGAATTGTATTTTATAGAGAAACTAGATGCGAGAGAGAAATTTGTGGTGAATTATTTAAGAGGAGGAAATATTATGATAAAAAAATGGACAATTGCATTGCTTTCATCAGCATTTCTTATGCTATCTTTAACAACTGGGTCTAGTTATGCGGCTGAGGCACAAACATCTACAACGATTAACAATGGTCAAATAAACAACGGACGAGTCTTAATTCCCTTACGTGCTGTCTCCGAAAATCTTGGCGCAAGCTTGGAATGGTTTCAAACAGATAAAGTTGTTAAAATCAAAAACGGGAATTCGACTATATGGCTTGCGGCAAATTTCAAACGTGTGATTATTGAATCTGCTCCATCGAGTGAAACTCCAGATACACCGTCACGGAAATATGTCGATTTGGATACTGCAACACAAGTCATCAAAGGAACAACTTATGTCCCTCTTCGTTTTGTTAATCAGTCGTTAGGAGCAACGGTAGTGTGGAATCAACTGTCTAAACAAGCAACAGTAACAGCGGGCAACAAAGGATTGGTTGTTAATATGGAGACCCCATCTATTCAAATTCCTGAAAAGAATAAAGTTTCTGAAGCACGTTTGAAACTTCTATCAGATAAATTAAATCAAGCCTCAAATCTATCTTCAATTAAAAATGTGAATTCAACCCTCAAACCGTACTTCACGGATAGATTAATGAAGTCTATTGTTCAGAATAAAGGATTGAAAACGACGGGTACTTATGAAACGCCTGTCATTTCACCTATTTATACTAGTAAGAATTCTGCCACATTCTCACAATCTGTAATAGTAGCGAATGGTCTTACAGGTGAAGATCAATATGCAGAAGATCGTACAGTCTCGCTAATATTCGTGAACGGAACTTGGAAGGTGGATAGCGTCACCAAGGGGTCTAGAGTTCTGATTTCGGGATTCTCTGATTATCATCCACAGTGAACAGGAGGTGAGGCATTTGAGTCCAAGAGTGAAGTGGTCGGCCTTTTTCCTATCGCTACTGGGAATTGGACTAAGTTTCCTGTTTCTGTTTGATAACCCATACAGTGATCAGGCGGCATCCATCAGCACACAAGTGATTGTGGTCCTCATGCTCATAGTACCTTCAGCCGTCATGGCCATTTCAATTTGGCGTGGTCTTCGCTTACTTATGGCCATTTCGTTGGTTTGGCTGGCTCCCTATTCCTTCTATTTTGCCATTGCAGCTATTCCGAGTATATGGAACGTGTTTTTCCTGATCCTATTGGTTCAATTCATGGCTACCGTTTCATGCAAACGCTAGGACTTCATCTAAGAGACCGCGAGGAGTTCGACCTGAAGGAGCTGCGCCATATTCGCAAGGGGCAGCCCTCTTTTTTGTGGCGAGCTATCGATCTTCATTATTTTTCCAAACAATGCACAACAAAACCGGTACAATCGCCGTCTATACATAAAGAATGGAAAATAGTCTCAAAGGAGTGTGAACCGCAAGTGTTAAAGAAACTGGCTTTAACCCTACTTATGACGACGATGGTGTTCAGTGCAGGCATAGCGGGTCCATCACAGGATAAGGCTCAAGCCGCCAGTGCGGGCACTGTGCAGGCGAAGACGGCCGATCAATTGTATCCGGTTGAAGTGAACGGGAAATACGGCTTCATCAACGGCAAAGGCACAGTAGTCATCGAAGCGGTGTATGACGGATACGGGTATTCAGGAGTACCTGGAGGAACGCTGTATGTTGAGGACCATGCGGCTAAAAAGCAATATTATTTCAGTTCAGCAGGCACCAAGCTGTTCGAATATAAGCTGAGAGATGCCGGCATTCTGTATAATGACCGCGCCCTGTATACAGCGCAGATTCAGACCGCTGGTGGAGCTAAGGCGACCCGGTACGGGTATATCGATAGCCAAGGCAAGGTGGCCATACAGCCAATCTATGTCCGGGCATTTAATTTCTCCGAAGGTCTGGCCCGGGTCAATATGGGTAAAGCCTCGGGTTACATTAACACGAAGGGCACGCTTATCGTTCCTTACAGATATAGCTTTACTTCTGATTTCTCGGAAGGCATGGCGGCCGTTACACTTGCCGTTGGCGGCAAATACGGCTATATCGACACCACCGGCAAGCTTCGCATCATCCCAAGGTATGATTACGCCACACCGTTCTCCGGCGGGGCGGCAGTTGTGTATGTGAACGGCAAATACGGCTACATCGACAAAACAGGCAATTACCTGATTAAGCCGCAGTTCAGCATGGCCCAGCCGTTCTCGGGAGGTCTGGCGTTCGTCGAGCGCAATGGAGCCACCTTCTATATTAATAAGAAGGGCGCCAAGGTCATTCAGGGATTCACGGCTGGAGGTTTGTTCAAGGGTGGTCTGGCACCGGCAAGCCCGGGGCAGAGGTACGGCTATATTAATACCTCCGGACGCTTCGTGGTTAAGCCGCAACTCTATTGGGCCGCTGATTTTAAAGGCGAACTGGCAGAAATCACCCTGCTCGTTCCAGATACTCGCGAGGAAATCAGAGGGTACATGAACCGCAGCGGAACCATCGTCTGGCCGCCGGCTTCCGAGCTTCCGGGCGGAGTGGTGAAACCGTAACTAAATCAATCAAGGGTAGAGGAGGCAATAATATTCAATGGGCAACGACTTATACAGAAAACTAGGGGCAGCCTTTCTGATTACGGCCGCGTTAATCTACACTATCGAGCGTGTAGGTACATTGATCGCTCGAAATTATGAAATTTCTGCGTTATACCAAGCGCAAATGTACGATGTCCAGCCTAAAACTCATATCGCAGGCTTCTTCGATAATCTCTTTGTGCCAATCCTTACGTTAATTGGTGTGATACTATTCGTATACGGTTTTCCGAAGAAAACAAAATAGGAGAGTGAACAGCGATGAACAGTGATGAAAGGTTTTCGAACCGGGTCGATTCCTATTTGAAGTACCGCCCAAGCTATCCACAAGAGGCTATTGATTATTTGTACGACAATATTGGTCTGCGCCCGAACAGTAAAATAGCAGATATCGGTTCTGGCACTGGGAGCCTGTCCAAGCTGCTTCTGGAACGCGGCAGCGATGTAATCGCGGTCGAGCCCAATCAGGCAATGCGTGAAGCCGCAGAGCAAAGGCTCAACAGCAACCCGAGCTTCCAGAGTAGATCAGGATCTGCGGAAGCTACCGGGTTACCGGATCGGTCGGTTGAGTTTATTGTCTGTGCGCAGGCATTTCACTGGTTTGACCGGCAAGCCGCGCAAACGGAGTTCCGGAGAATACTACAGCCTGGCGGGAAAGTCATACTCATATGGAATTCCCGGCTTACAAACGGTACTTCATTTCGTGAAGAGTACGATCAACTGCTTCACACCTACGGAACTGACTATGAACAAGTGAATCATAAAAACATTTCTCAGGCGATGCTTGTCTCTTTTTTTAAAGAGAATACGATGCATAAAAGCCAGTTTGAAATGACTCAGGAGTTCGATTTCGAGGGTCTGAGCGGCCGGCTGTTATCCTCCTCCTATAGCCCTGTTCCCGGACATCCGAATTACAATCCGATGATGACAGAGCTGTAGAATATATTTGACAGGCATAATCAGGGCGGTGTGGTTCCCTTCGAATATGAAAATGAGATTTTTTGGGGAGAAGTATAGTTAAAAGGTATACACATGATCCTTAATATCCGCCCAGGCCAGCGTTCCATCCGGCATCCAGCCCAGCAGTGTGCCTGCGGATATGAACGTAAAGGTCCGTTCCTGAGTGTCATAGACCTGTATGGTTCCTGTATCCGACTGGAAGGCTGCGAATCTGTTGTCGGGTGACCACATCAGCCCGGATAGCAACAGGTCATTATGCGGCTGCCGCTCATGAGCTTTGAAATCCTGCTTCAGCTGGTCCGTGATGCGCTCATCCTGCATAACTGATGAGGTTCCGCTTACGGTACTGTACCGGTTTTGGCCCAGCGGGTTCTTCTCATTTCTGTCTACGGGAAGAAGCAGATGCGAATCGTCCTCCCAAGTCAGAGAATAGACGAACAGGAAGCCGTCACTATGGGAGATGAAGGCGGCGTTCTGCTGCGAATGCAGTATTTTCCCCTTCTGATCCAGCAATGTCAAGTCCGCCCCGGGGCCGATAAACTCGTCATGAGCAGTTAATACAGCTATGCGCTTGCCGTCAGGCGAGGAGGACATGCCGTAGACCGGCTTGCTGAATACATGAAGCTTCGTACGGGTGAAGCCCTTCAGGTCTACCCGATACAGCGTCTTATTGCCCGAGATCATATAAGTAAAGTCCCCATAGAAGCGGTCAGAATACATCTCATGGTAACCATAGTCATTGCCGTAGGCATCATTCTCCTGAGCAAAAACCGGAATCTCCAGCGCCTCGCCTGTCAGGGCGTGCACCAGATGATGCTTCTCCTGTCCGTAGAACAGATAGGAAGGGGCAACCGATTCCCGGGTCTGAATGGACTTGATCCAGCCCGTGTTCCAGGCAGGTACTACGCGCCGGGTACCGGAGGTGACGCCTTGGAACAACAGACTGCCCTCACCGTCTCCAGCTCTAATCACTACCGTGTTACGGTACGGCTGCTCTGTACTAGCATACTTGCGCCCGTCTGTGGTGATGGCTTCATCCAGATTGAACGTCCCGGACCAGACACTGCCCTCATCGAGATGCAGGCGGATTTGCACAAACCGCGGGGACTCCCATTCCAACGTGTAACGGAATTTGGTCTCGGGATCACTGGTCTGTAGACTATTTTTCAGCGCTTGCTCCAATGATCGCTGGTCAATATCAAAGTTGGATTTCACCTGCACCAGTTGTCCGCCTCCGCCGATAGTTTTCAATTGCTCAATATAGAGCAGCGGTTCTTCCTCGATTGAAGATGCTGAAGGGGAAGGGGTGGCTGACACAGCTGTGGGTGATACGATGGATGGGGAAGCTGTGGGCGGAGCTGAGGAAGAGCCGTTCACACCGGCCTTGTCTGCCCCCTGGCATCCGGAGAGCAGAGCCGCCGCCAGCACAATTGCTGCCATATAGCGCATACATAAACCTCCTGTTGTGTTCAATTGTCCTATTGTTTTCAGAGAATAGATAGATTTTCCATATTGTTATGGACGCGGATGCTGCGCAGAAGTTGCAGATGCGGGTTTGACTTCCATTCTCTGCATGGCTACCATGGAAGCAAAGCTTTGGCTGATATGCCACAAACAGAGGTGATCCTAGATGATAAGAGAAGTAGAGATGCAGACTCATTCTTTTAAAGGAATGAAATACTTTTATGAGAATACTCTTGGGCTGGCGGTATTCCAGGAACATCGGGCATCCTTCAGTGTACGAGCGGGCGAGTCCAGTCTAACCTTCAATGAGTCTGATCCAAGCAGACAGCCGAAATATCATTTTGCCTTTAATATTCCTGAGAATCAGATAGATGAAGCGTTGCGGTGGATTACTCCTAAGGTGTCTGTCATTCCTAATGAGGGCCAGGAAGTTGTGCACTTCGAGTCTTGGAATGCCGATTCCTTCTATTTCTATGATCCGGCAGGTAATATTGTAGAGTTGATTGCCCGGCACAATCTGAACAATTCCGCCAATGAAGCCTTTTCTCCAGCCAGTCTGTTATGTGTAAGTGAGATCGGGCTGCCTGTACCCGATGTGGAGGAGGCGCTGCTTAAGCTATCCCGGCTAGGGATTGTTCCTTGGCAGGACTATAGTAGCCAGTTCGCTGCTGCCGGTGACGAGCATGGGTTGATTATTGCTGTGAAGCAAGGCCGGGTCTGGTTCATGTCTGATCAGGAGGAAGCCTATTCGCATCCGCTAACGATCAGGACAGATGTCTGTGAAGTTACGCTGGATGCTTCAGAGGGGTTGAAGATCCAGGGGCTTCGTTAAGTTAACCGTACAGAATGAGTATAACGGTTCTTACTTTTGACTTCCCGGCTACGAATGTCTACCCTGAAGTTACATAATAAGGAAAGCGAGTGAACTTATGAATAGATGCGCTGACAGGCTGAACGTTGTCATTCGGGACACGGAAGAGGTTAAGCTGTCACGCCAATCCACTTCCGTGTAGGCACAACAGATACGGAGGGATAGCTTTTGAAGAATACGCAAGCAGGCTTTGAGTACAGTGGGGATTATTATGAAGCAATCGGAGATTTCATGCGGGAGCAGTATTTGACATTCGGTTTCGCCCAGGGAACGATGCAGGAAGTAGACTTTTTAATGGAGTTAATGAATCTGCGGCAGGGTACCCGCACCCTGGATATTGGCTGTGGTCCGGGGCGGCATAGTCTGGAATTGGCCCGGCGCGGAATTAGAACAGTGGGCGTGGATATTTCTGCGGAATTTATCAGGCACGCGAATAGCGAAGCTGCGAAGGAAGAGTTACAGGCAGCATTTCTGGTGGCGGATGCCCGCGAGTTAACGTTTGATCAGGAATTCGATGGCGCAATTTGTCTGTGTGAAGGGGCCTTTGGACTGGCTGGCAGTGAAGAGAATCACCGGAAGGTCCTTAAAGGAGTTCATCGGGCGCTGAAGCCGGGTTCTCTATTTGTTCTTACGGTAATTAATGCACTTAACTTAGCCCGGCGTATACAGGATGAGTCGTTATTTGACCCGTATTCATGCACCGTAATCGATAAAGAAGAGGTTCACAGCCCCGAGGGTGAATCCAAAGAGGTGTTGATTTACACTACCGCTTTTACCTTCCGTGAATTGCAGATGCTGCTGGATAGTGAAGGCTTCGCAGTAGAGGCTGCATATGGTTGTAGCCCAGGACAATTCGGGAATCATCCTTTACAGCTCGGCAGTATGGAGATTATGATGGTTGCCCGCCGTAAGTAAATAGTAGTGTGGTAAATAAGCAGCGGTAGCCGGGACTCTTAAGGGGCCAGGGCTGCCGCTGTATTTTGATATGCGCCCGTCTGAGTTAGTTTACTGGACCTGAAAAGAGTTTCAAAAAAGAAACTGAGTTGAGAAGATTATGCAACTTTTGGAAGAGCGGTTCAGTCTATTATGGTGAGGTGACAAATCAACAAGTGGAGGATATTCCATGAACTACAAAAGGAAAGTCGTGTTTATTGGTTTGCTGCTTGGTGCTTTATTAGCAGGATGCAGTCAGAATGTAAATTCATCTTCAAATACTCCTGCAACTGAAAATTCCGCCAATAATGAAGGTGAAGGAATGACAGAAGCCGAGCCGTTCTCTTATACCGCAGAACAAAAAAATGAAATTAGTGAAGCTGCTAAGAAAGCCGGATTAGATAAAGTCTATATCCCTACAGTAGAATTAGGTGTCGATGATTTTCTGGATCGTGTTGAAGCTAAAGACAATCAAGTCCGTATTGTATTTTTTCGCGGTTCAATTACTCAATCCAGAGAAGAACTTAAACCAACTAACGAGATTGCTTCGACTAAAAAAGTTGTGCTTTCTAAAAATGTATCGGGGGAGTGGATCACTCAAGAGAATGGAGCAACCTATTTATACTTTGAAATAGGCGGACTGCATTTCAGTATGGAGTCAGCTAGAGACATTTCTCAGGCTGATTATGAGAGAGCGGCCGCTTCGCTTGAACCATTAACAGTTCAAGATAAGGCAGGTACGAAAACAATTCCTTACGCCATTACAAACAGTAGCGCCATTAGCTACGGAACATTTTCTGAAATGGATGCACAAACAGATATTGTTGTTAAGGGAACGAAGGCAGGGGCTCAGGAAGTAGTTCTGAAAAAAGAAGATGTGGACGGATTGGTTATTGACAATCGCACATTATCCAAATTTGTACTGAGCGATGTATTTAGAAATAATACCGGTCACACGTTGTCTAGCGGGGAGACCATCACCGTCCAAGAAAATGCAGCGGCCGACTCATCAAGAGTTTACAGCACATTTGGATATCAGTTGATGAATGAAAATGAAGAATACTTGCTGTTTTTGAGAGAGAGCCTCACTGATCCTGGTGTATACATTATCCGTGGCGTTGTTTACGGTAAAGTACCTACTGCGGGTGAAGACATTCCATCTAAGAGCACTGCTGATGATATACAGTTTAAAGGAGACGATGATACCCGGGAACAATTAGATGCTATTTTTGAGGACGCCCGGAAAGCGTATTTAAACTGAGTTTAAGTGATCTTTGTATGTTTTGATGAAGAGAATCTAGAAATCTATAAGAATGAACTAGGCAAATGAACCTTTTTCCCGCTCCATTTGTTTATAACTTGCCAGGCTCTGAGTAGTGAAGCTTAACAACCAAAGCGGGGGGATTAAAGGTGTCTATGATATTAGCTATGCATATTGCTACACATCTGCTCACGGGCAGTTTCATTGTATCGATGGTGCTCATGCGCTATGAGATTTCTTTCAGGGAAAAGTTTGTTCTGCTCGGACTGACCTCATTCTTGGGAATTGTGCCGGATCTGTTGGGGAACAGGTATGTATCTCCTTGGTCGCACTCCATTGTAGTTATGGGGCTGGTTATGGTTCCGATTGTGTTCCTGTTCAGGCTGCTGCTGAAAAAATATTCGTATACCCAGTTATATCTGTGTCTAGCGGGGAGTGTGCTGGGGCATATTCTTGTGGATTATTTGGGACATGGGGTCCATTTGATCTATCCGCTGTCCAGCGAAGCTTATACCCTTCCTTTGATCTATCTTGGTGATCCTACGGTATGGTTACCCATGCTTGCGGGTGTGATGAGTTTTGTGCTTCCGGTGTCGTTGGGCAGGAGACGGGTGCTTAGTACGGGCTGTGCGGTGTTTATTGTCCTGTATCTCGGCCTTAAGCTTGCTATGCTAGTGCAGCTGGAGCAAGGGCTTCCACGTAAATTCACGCTCACTCCACAGGCTGCCATACAGGTGTCTCCGCTGGGAGATAATCAGGTGCACAAACTGAGCGATTTTTGGAAAATGGGGTTTGATGTCATCGACTCTCAGCGAAGGGTGCTTGGGGTGTTGCCTGTCTTGGGCGGAGAGGTCCGTTTAGACTTGAATATGATCTTTGCCGTTAAGAGTGACGTTGTCCGCAGCAAGACGGGAAAAGACGGGCTGGAGCAAGTATACCGGAAGCTCCCTGCCGGGGATGAGGCTTCATTTGAAGTGATGGAGGAGAGCGGGGAAGGGCCTGCCGGAGAGATTGTTGCACGTGACCGGGAGGGGAATCCCCGTTATTTCATCTATAAGGATGGAACTTGGGTGGAAGAACAGAGGGAATAGACTATTGCAAAGTAGGGGGAGCGCGTGGAGGGCATTCAAGCACTTATTCAAAAGCTAGACTGGGACACACCTGAAGCCGAACAAGCGGAGTCTATGGGTCCACCAGCCAGCTCCAATATCTTAATGCAATCTTAATGTCTTTGCGTAATCCTTAACGCTATATTAATGCCGGACATGATATGTTGAAGGTCACAGAACATTCTTCTGTGGTCTTTTTGTTGTGTCCGAGAATGGGAGCAGATGGGGTACAAACAAGATCCTACAAATAATAAGCGAGTGGTGAAACCGAGTGATTTCATTTTTAAAACGATTTTTAATTGGCAGGCCCTTAAAGTCCAGTGAATTGGGCGAGCAAAAGTTAAATAAAAAGAAAGCGCTGGCTATACTGTCTTCAGATGCGCTGTCATCCGTTGCCTACGGGCCGGAGCAGATTCTGATTGTTCTGGTTACGATTGGGGCAGCCGCCTTCTGGTATTCGATCCCGATTGCGCTGGGTGTGTTGGTCCTGCTGACCGCGCTCATTCTGTCCTACCGGCAGATTATTTTTGCTTATTCCCACGGCGGGGGCGCCTATGTGGTGTCCAAGGAGAACCTGGGCAAGTATCCGGGGTTAATAGCCGGCGGTTCGCTGCTGGTTGACTATATTTTAACGGTGGCTGTAAGTATATCGGCGGGCACGGATGCCATCACCTCAGCGTTTCCAAGCCTGCACGAGCATAAAGTGGTGATTGCCATTGCTTTTGTGCTTCTGATCACGATTTTGAACTTAAGAGGGGTCACAGAATCTGCCTCCGTCCTCGCTTATCCGGTCTATTTATTCGTCTTGGCCTTATTCATTCTGATTGGTACAGGTCTGTACAACATCTTGTCAGGTAACGTTCCGGCAGAACTGCATACCTCACTGGGTACTCCGGTAGCGGGGATCAGCCTATTTCTATTATTGCGCGCATTTTCTTCCGGGAGCTCAGCGTTAACGGGTGTAGAAGCGATCTCCAATGCCATACCGAATTTCAAAAGCCCGGAAGCGTCCAACGCCTCCAAAACCTTAATCGCCATGGGAGTGTTATTGGCCGTGATGTTCTCAGGCATTGTGGTGTTAGCCTATTATTACGGGATTGCTCCCCGTGCTGACGTCACTGTGGTATCGCAAATTGCCGAGCAAACCTTTGGCCGGAATGCGATGTACTATTTTATCCAGGGAACGACTGCATTAATCTTGATTCTGGCTGCCAATACCGGTTATTCCGCCTTTCCATTGCTGGCTGTGAACCTTGCCAAGGATAAATTCATTCCGCGAATGTTCACCATGCGGGGGGACCGGCTGGGTTACTCCAACGGTATTATCATATTAGGTGTTCTGTCCATGGTTCTGATATATGTCTTCGAGGGGAAAACGGAGCAGCTGATTCCTTTATATGCTGTAGGTGTGTTCATTCCCTTTACGTTGTCGCAGAGCGGTATGATGGTGAAATGGCTCCGGGAAAAGCCAGCAGGCTGGGTGCAAAAGTTCATCATCAACACCGTTGGCGCTCTAATCAGCTTCGTTGTGACGATGATGTTCTTCATGACCAAGTTTACTCAGGTATGGCCGGTATTTGTTTTTCTGCCGATTCTGCTCCTGGTGTTCCACCGGATTCATAAGCATTATGAGGCCATTGCGGACCAGCTTAGAATTTCGACCTGTGAGGAAACGATCAAGATTGAAGGCAATGTGATTATCGTGCCGGTTGCCGGAATCACTCATGTCGTGATGAACTCCCTGGAATATGCCAAGTCGCTGTCTCCGCAGCAGATTATAGCCGTCTACGTGCCCTTCGAGCGGGAGGATGAAGCGGTGTTCGAGGAGAAGTGGAGAAAGTGGCAGCCGGACGTAAGGTTAGTAACCCTGTATACTCCTTATAGAAGCATTGTACAGCCGTTGACCAAGTTTATTGATAAAGTGAATTGGAAGGCCGCAGAGCTGAACCACAGGGTAACGGTAATTATTCCACAGTTCATTCCGAAGAAAGGCTGGCATAATATCCTTCATAATCAATCGAGTCTGCTGATACGCGCCCGTCTGCTGTTCCGCAGCGATGTGATTGTCACTACAGTGCCTTATCATTTGAAGAAGTGATTGAGTATAAAAAGCCTGCACCCCCATGCCGGGAGTGCAGGCTTCTTGCTGTTATTAAGGTTCGTTAACTTAGCCTAGCTTAAGCAGCCTGCTTCGCAGGCAGCAGACGGCGGATCAGCTTCGCCAGCTCCATCACAATGACTGCGCCTAGGGCGAGTCCGGTGGCGGTTAGCCAGTGGTTCATCCCGAAGGTGGCAGGGATTGAGAAGATCTCTCTGACACCTGGCAGGACCGCAATGCCGTAGAAGGCAAAGCAGATCAAGACCGCGCCGATTACATATTTGTTGCTGAAGAAGCCGGCCTCCACAGAGGTCTGGCTGTTGGAGCGGGCAGCGAAGGTCTGCAGGGTGCGTGCCAGAATCAGCGTGGTGAAGGCCATCGCAATCCCCATTTCATCCGAATGCTGCAGCCCGATATACTGGGAGATAATCACGGCAATCCCGATCAGCAGACCGCGGGTGATCACTGCCTGCATCATCCCGCCTGCGAAAATGCCCTCGCTGATGTCCCGCGGCTTGCGGCTCATTACATCCGGCTCCGCCTTTTCCATGCCCAGCGCAATCGCCGGGAGGGAGTCGTTCGCCAGGTTAATGAATAACAGCTGAATGGCCGTGAACGGATTGATCCAGTCGAAGATCAGGGCGAACAGGATGGCGATAATCGCACCCAGATTGCCGGCGAACAGATAGGCGATCGCCTTCTTAATGTTATCGAACACCGTCCGGCCAACAGCCACTGCATTGACAATCGATACGAAGTTATCATCGGTTAGGATCATAGCCGCCGAATCCTTGGCGACATCGGTTCCGCTGCCCATCGCAACACCAATATCGGCCTGCTTCAGTGCCGGGGCATCATTGACGCCGTCCCCAGTCATGGCGGTGATTTTGCCCTTACGCTGCCAGGCCCGGACGATCCGGATCTTATTCTCCGGGGAAACGCGGGCATAGACGCCGATCTGCTCCAGTCTGCTGTCCAGCTCTTCGTCGGACATGGCATCCAGCTCCTGGCCGGTGACAGCGATCTCATCCTCTGCCATCAGCCCAATGTCGCGGCCGATCGCCTGGGCGGTAGTCTTGTGGTCCCCGGTGATCATAATCGTGCGGATACCTGCTTTGTTCGATTCGGCAATAGAGCCATATACGGCCTCGCGCGGTGGGTCAATCATCGCCGACAGGCCGACCAGCACCAGATCCTGCTCATCGTCAAGCCCCACCTCTGTCACCGTATCCGGCACGTTCTTATAGGCATAAGCAAGCACGCGCAGCGCTCTGCCGGAGAACTGTTCGTTCGCTTCATTGAAGTTTTCCAGGACCTCCGCCGTCAGCGGAACCTCCTGGCCCTCCAGCAGGACATGGGAACATCTGCTGAACAGGACATCCGGGCCGCCTTTGGTCAGCAGTGCCTTCTGCCCCTCGAACGTATGCAGCGTAGTCATCAGCTTACGTTCAGAGTCGAACGGCAGCTCGGCCTCGCGCGGGAAGTTATCGCGGATCTCGCGGTAATCCCTGTCCTTGCTGTTGCTGAAGGCAATCAGTGCTACCTCGGTCGGGTCGCCCAGCTCCTTGCCTTCCTCATTAATGTTGGAATCGTTACAGAGCACGGCAATATGCAGCAGCTTGCGGGCTTCCTCCGACCAGTCATCGGCCTTCAGCTTGAACTGCTCCTCTGGCCCTCCGGGGAGAAAATAATCCACAACCGTCATTTTATTCTGGGTCAGCGTCCCGGTCTTGTCCGTACAGATGACGCTCGTTGATCCGAGTGCCTCTACAGCAGGCAGCTTACGGATAATGGCATGCTGCCGGGCCATCTTATTCGTGCCCACGGAGAGTACAATGGTCACGATAGAAGACAACGCCTCGGGGATAGCGGCAACAGCTACTGCTACAGCGAACATCAAGGCATTCAGGATGGCTTCGGTGGTGTCCACCGTGTCATTCGAGAGCCAGACGCGTGCGGCCTGAATGGCGAAGATCAGCACCGACAGCAACAGGACGGCGATCCCCAGCTTTTTGCCGAAGCTCTCCAGCTTGCGCTGCAAGGGCGTCTGCTTGGCTTCGGCACTCTCGATCAGCCCGGCTATCTTCCCGAGCTCGGTGCCGAGTGCCGTTCCTGTAATGACCAGTGTTCCCCGTCCATAGACGACCAGTGAGCCGCTGAAGGCCATATTGCGCCGGTCGCCCAGCGGAGCCTCCTGCGGGATAGGATCGGTATGCTTATCCACGGCTTCGGATTCGCCGGTCAGCATGCCCTCATCGATCCGCAGACTCCCGGATTCAATAATCCGTCCATCCGCAGGCACATAATCGCCAGCCTCCAGGAAGACGATGTCTCCCCGGACCAGCTCCCTTGCGGGAATCGACAGTAAGGCTCCGTCCCGCATGACCTTGGCTTCAGGTGCGGACATTTTGCGCAGGGCGTCCAGTGAGCTCTCTGCCTTCCGGGTCTGCACCACACTGATTACAGCATTCAGAATCAGCACCACGAAGATGATGACGGATTCCATAATATGTCCCATTACGATCTGAACGGTTGCCGCGATGAGCAGCACAATGACCATAGGATCTTTGAAATTCTCCAGAAACAGCTTCCATAGCGGGTCCTTTGCTTTGCCCTTCAACTCATTGTAGCCTTCCTTGGCCAGCCGGTTGTCTACTTCAGCAGACGTAAGCCCGCTTGCGGAACTGTTGACTTCTTCCAGGGTGTCTGAACTATTGCGGCGGTAATATTCCATCAGGTACAAGCTCCTCTCCCGTTTGTTATCTTTTGTCTGTATGGTCCAAATTTACGTTAAATAGTACGACAAGTTTCATTATTCTCAGCTCGGGCGGCTAATTACTTATACCCCAATAGGCCATAGTTAGATAGAATGAATTCAGATAATTATTCGTTAATGATGAAAAATATTTCGTAAAGGCAGGGTTCTGCTTGAATCGGACATTTGCATATGTGATGCTGTTTATCGTCTTTATTCTCCTGTTATCCATTAAGGAGCCGTCAGTCGTGAATACGGTGCTCCTTACGGTTATGGTGACATTGTTAAAATATCTGGTCACGTTCATTCATGAACTTGGGCATTATTTGGCTGGGAAACTCGTGGGCTATCCTGTACCAGTAGTAACCATTGGAGAACGAAAGCCGTTCTGGCGTGTATCTTTTTGCGGAACTTTATTTATTTTTGGCTATGGCTTCGGCGGGCTAACGCTTATGGGGAGCAGTGACAAGGTCAGCAGGCTGCGTTCTTCGATGTTTGCTCTTGGCGGGGTACTGTTCCAGCTTGCTGCAATAATTCTGGTTTATACTACAATGGGAATCGGCAACGAAGACAACTATTTCCTTCCGTTGATTTTCATCATTCTGAACGGATGGACCATCGCGGTCAATCTGTATCCAGCTATCATTTCCAGAAATGAGGCATACTATTTTAGCGACGGCCTGCTTCTGGCAAGAATTATGAAGAGTAGAGAGAACCATCACGAATGATTCTTCTCCTATGTGTTAAGGCGCTTCGGCATATAGCCCTGGCGTCTTTTTTGTACTTTTTAGAGCAAAACCCATAAATAGTGGTATTTTTCCCAATGAGGGGTTCCTTATGCGAGAGAAGGACAAGCACTATAATATGAAGGCGGTTACAAAAAACCGAGGATGAATATAAAAGGGGAGGCAAAGTATGAAAAGTATGAAGCGTGTTTTAACGGGGCTCTCAACAGTACTCGTGATGTCATCTGCTCTGGCAGGATGCGGCGGCGGGAACTCCAATTCCAGCTCTTCCGGCGCAGCTGCAACAACGGCTCCGGCATCAAATGCGGCAGAGGCAACCAAAGCTCCGGAAGCGGGTAGCGGTGAGAAGGTAACGATCAATCTGTGGAGCTTCACCGACGAAATTCCAAACATGACCAAGAAGTATATGGAAGCGCATCCTGATGCGAATGTGGAATTCAAAACTACGGTAATTGCAACTACAGACGGTGCTTATCAGCCTGCACTTGACCAGGCGCTGGCAGGCGGCGGGAAGGATGCCCCGGATATTTACGCAGCGGAATCCGCATTTGTACTTAAATACACGCAAGGCGATGCATCCACCTATGCTGCAAATTATGCAGACCTCGGACTTGATGATCAAATGGTAAAAGATGCTGGCATCGCCCAGTATTCTGTAGATATCGGCAGCAGCCTTGACGGTCATCTGAAAGGCCTCGGTTACCAGGCTACAGGCGGTGCCTTCATCTATCGCCGCTCCATTGCCAAGGATGTCTTCGGAACCGATGATCCGGCTAAGATCAAAACAGAGGTTGGGCCCGGCTGGGATAAATTCTTCGATGCAGCGAAGAAGCTGAAAGCTAAAGGCTATGGTATCGTATCCGGCGACGGCGATATCTGGCACCCGATCGAGAATAGCTCGGACAAGGGCTGGATCGTGGACGGCAAGCTGCACATCGATCCGAAGCGTGAAGAATTCATGGATCTCTCCAAAAAGCTGAAAGACAACGGCTATCATAACGATACAACAGACTGGACAGAAGCATGGTATGCCGATATGTCCGGTGCAGGCGCTCAACCTATCTTCGGATTCTTCGGTCCGGCTTGGCTCATCAACTACGTGATGAACGGTCAGGTGAAGGATACCAACGGCGACTGGGCTGTAACTGAACCGACTACTGGCTTCTTCTGGGGCGGTACTTGGCTCTTGGCCAATGCCGAAGTAACCAAGGATGAAGCGAAGAAGCAAGCCGTTGCAGACTTCGTTAAATGGGTTACGCTCGACAGTTCCGAGACGGGCCTCCAGTATTACTGGGCTAACGGTACGATGAAAGCGGGCGAACAAGGCACGAAGGATAGCGTAGCTTCCTCTGTGGTGATGTCCAAGTCCAATGGTGAAGTTCCATTGCTCGGCGGACAGAACATGTTCGACGTCTTCGTTCCGGCCAACGCGAATGCTTCAGGTAAGAACCTGACCCAATTCGACGAAACGATTAACAAAGCCTGGCGCGAACAGGTACGTGAGTACACTGCAGGCAATAAGACCAAGGAAAAAGCAATCGAAACCTTCAAGTCGCAAGTCAAAGACCAATTGGGTATTGAAAGCGAATAAGAGGAATTCGAAGGGGGCGGGGGATTATCCCCGCCCCTATAATCAACTAAAGAGGTGAGAGCATGCGCCGCAAGGATGTCAGCTATGCGAAATTCGGCTATATCTTTACTTTTCCATTTGTACTTGCCTTTCTGATTTTTTCGCTGTACCCGATTCTGTATACAGCAGTCATCGGGTTCACGGATATGAAGGGGCTCATTCCGAAGCCTATACATATCCTTGATAACCCGTTCCAGAACTTCAAGGATCTCCTGTTCGATAATGTTTCATTCCGCAAGTCCCTGATCAATACTTTCCTCCTGTGGATTACCAACTTTATTCCGCAGATGGCCCTTGCGCTTTTGCTGACCGCCTGGTTCACGAACAAGCGGCTTAACGTCAAAGGACAAGGCTTGTTCAAGGTTCTGCTCTATATGCCGAATATCATCACTGCAAGTACGATTGCCGTGCTGTTCAGTACATTGTTCGCATATCCTATGGGTCCGGTCAACAGCCTGTTTCAGATGCTGGGCTGGAGTGATTCTCCGATCTTCTTCCTGCAGGATAAGACGACAGCCCGCGGCATTATCGCTTTCATCCAGTTCTGGATGTGGTACGGGAACACGATGATCGTCCTGATTGCAGGCGTAATGGGGATTAACCCGGCGCTGTTCGAGTCGGCGGCGATTGACGGCGCGAACGGGTTCCAGACCTTCTTCCGGATCACCCTGCCGAGTCTGCGTACCATCCTGCTGTTCACCCTGATTACCTCAATGGTCGGCGGTCTGACCATGTTCGATATTCCGCAATTATTCCTGGCGGGCGGCCCGGATGACTCTACGCTTACTACGTCCATGTTCATCTACGGGCAGGCGTTCAAGGGCAGTTACATGTATAACCGTGCTGCAGCCGCGAGTATGATCATGTTCCTGATTTCTGCTGTACTGTCCGGCCTTCTGTTCTACGTGATGCGTGACCGGGACGCAGCCAAGTTGAAGAAGATCCAAAAACAAACACACAGAAATGCTGCTCAGGCAGCGGCTAGGGAGGTGTAATCCATGGAGAAGAATCGGGAAAGCAGTAAAGTCACCCAAACTGTCAACAAGACGATTATCTACGTGGTTTGCATCGCTTTGGCAGTACTCAGCATTTTGCCGTTCTGGATTATGTTCGTGAACGCTACACGCTCTACACCGGAGATCCAGAGCGGACTTTCTTTGCTCCCCTCGAGCCACATGATGGGCAATCTGAAGGTGCTGCTCGACAAGAGCTTTGATCCACTGCAAGGCTTCATGAACTCCTTCATTATTGCCAGCGGTGCAACGCTCTGTACGGTCTACTTCTCCTCACTGGCTGCTTACGGACTGGTAACCTACAGCTGGAAGCTGCGGGGCGCGTTCTTCACCTTCATTATGTGCGTGATGATGATTCCTTCCCAAGCCAGTGCGATCGGCTTCTATCAATTCATGTATAAGCTGCACTGGACCAACAACTTCCTTCCGCTGATCTTGCCGGCCATTGCAGCGCCTGCAGTGGTATTCTTCATGCGTCAATACCTGCTTGCTACACTATCCATTGAGATCGTAGAGGCAGCCCGTGTAGACGGATCTGGAGAGTTCCGTACCTTTAACCGGATTATTATGCCACTGATGATGCCGGCCATTGCGACACAAGCCATTTTTGCTTTTGTAGCCAACTGGAACAACTTGTTCATGCCGTTAATCCTCCTTACTCAGAAGGAGAAATATACGATGCCTATCATGGTCAGCTTATTGCGCGGGGACATCTACAAGACGGAATTCGGCTCTATCTATATGGGGCTGGCGCTGACCGCATTGCCGCTGTTCATAGTCTACTTCCTGCTGTCCCGTTATATTATCGCAGGTGTAGCACTGGGCGGAGTCAAAGAATAACCGGATCAGGATAGCTGTGAAGACAAACCATACTGCAGAGAAGGTCCATTCCGGTGGATCATTCTACTGCAGTTTTTTGTATGCGGTTGGTTGAATGAACAGCCGGCATCGGGTAATGTTGAAGGATAAGCGGATAGGGGGAAGCAGGAGTGAAAATCGGATTGTTAATTATTGATCTGCAAGAGGTCCATGTCAGCGGGGTAGAGCAGAAGGAGATTGACCGCGCCTGCGAGTATATCAATTATGTCTCCGGGCTGCTGCGGGCCAAGGGACATGCCGTGATTCATATTCAGGACATTGAAGGGATGCAGCCCTCTGAGGAAGCGAAGTTCGCAATCATCCCCGGAATTGAGATTCAGGAGACGGATTTCAACGTGAAGAAGGAATACTCGAATGCCTTTTGGAAGACGGATCTGGAAAAGCTTGTGCGGGAGCAAGGCATCGATCTGCTGATTCTCTCCGGCTATGCCGCCGAGCATTGCGTTCTGTTCACCTATAACGGGGCTGCCGAAAGGGGAATCAAGGCGGTGCTGCTGCAAAATGGGATTCTAAGCTCTCATCAGGATGTAATCACGGCGGCGTACAGGGACCGGAATCTGGTTTCGTATCCTGTGATTCAAGCGTTGGTGGAGTCTTAGTTTTCAACGAAAAACACCTCAAGCACCGTTTGGCGCTTGAGGCTTTCTTGTTGTTTAGGAAATTATGATTTTCTTCTGTTGTGGATAAGTGGTGCGCAGGTAATCTCATTCACCCGCAGGGTGATTTTGTTCCGGATAGAGTAAAATATTCCCGGTTAGAGTGAAGTCGGACTTTATTTCCCCTCAGTACGGGCTAACTCCGCATGCACGATAGGGGCAACCTTGGTGCCTAGCAGCTCGATGGCACGCAGGACCTCGCGGTGCGGCATGTAGCCGACATTCACATGCAAGAAGAACCGGGTCACGCCGAGATTCTTACGCAGCAGAATGATCTTCTCGGCGACATACTCTGCGTCACCGACATAAAGTGCTCCGCGTAAGCTGCGGGCATCATCGAAGGCTGCGCGGTTGTAGGTTCCGCCCCAGCCCCGTTCGCGGCCGATGACATTCATCTGTGCCTGGGTGGACGGGTAGAATAAGGCCGCAGCCTGGTCGTTAGTTTCACCTACGAAGCCGTGGGAGTGTGTGGCGATCTGCAGTTTATCCGGATTATGTCCGGCGCGTGCTGCGGCCTCCTTGTACAAGTTCACTAGTGGAGCGAACCGCTCCGGCATTCCGCCGATAATCGCGAAGGCGATAGGCAGACCAAGGGTTCCAGCCCGTACAGCGGATTCAGGGTTGCCGCCGCTGGCGATCCAGACCGGAAGCGGGTCCTGAACGGCACGGGGATAGACCGGCAGATTATTTATAGCCGGACGGTGCCCACCGCGCCAAGTGACCTTCTCGGAG
This sequence comes from Paenibacillus sp. FSL H3-0333, assembly GCF_038002805.1. Taxonomy (NCBI): domain Bacteria; kingdom Bacillati; phylum Bacillota; class Bacilli; order Caryophanales; family Paenibacillaceae; genus Paenibacillus; species Paenibacillus sp. FSL H3-0333. The sequence goes on from NZ_JBBODG010000001.1 coordinate 1,447,664, forward strand.
GCGCGGATCGCCAGCAGCAGCTCCAGATTCTCCTCGAACAATTCATCGTAATCCTCCAGACTGTAACCGAACAGCGGGAAGGACTCAGTGAAGGAACCGCGTCCGGCCATAATCTCTGCCCGGCCGTTCGAGAGGCCGTCCAGCGTAGCGAACGCCTGATAGACCCGCACCGGGTCATCCGAAGACAAGACGCTGACCGCACTGGTCAGTCTGATCCGCTTGGTTGTCGCTGCCGCTGCGGCGAGGACTACAGCCGGGGCACTCCCTGCATAATCCTTACGGTGATGCTCGCCTATTCCATATACGTCCAGACCCACTTGGTCAGCGAGCACAATCTCCTCTACAGCTTCCCGCAGCCGTTCTGCATGGCTGATCGTCTGCCCCGTCACCGGGTCAGGTGTAGTCTCCAAAAACGTGCTTATTCCTATTTCCATAATCTTCTTTTCATCGGCCATGTTCATCCGCCCCTTTCTTCATGTCATCATTCTACTATACTTTTTAATGTTTCTCAACTTTAGTAAGTGAAATGAAAATGAAAAGTAATTTATCACCTGTCCCATTCGCCGTTGCTGCCGCCTGTCCGGCGACATAATTATATGTTAATACGAAGAAAGCGGTGATGAGGATGGGAAGCGGGTCAGGGAACACAGCGAGCGGCTTCGCTGCGCATGCGGAGGGACTTAGTACGACTGCAAGCGGTACAGCAGCTCATTCTGAAGGGTATACCACGCTGGCCAGCGGAGAAACCTCGCATGCGGAAGGCAATACTACGACTGCCAGCGGAAGCGCATCGCATGCGCAGGGGTATCTGACCCAGGCGACTAATGATACGGCACATGCCGAAGGATCTACTAGTATTGCCAGCGGAGTCGCGGCGCATGCCGAGGGTTATTTGACCAATGCTACAGGTGAAAGCTCTCATGCAGAAGGCTCCATGACGGTGGCCGCCGGGCTGGTGGCACATGCCGAAGGGAGCGGCACCCAAGCCTGGGGGGACAGCTCCCATACAGAAGGGTTGAATACTTCAACTCAGACGACGGCAATCAACGCGCATGCAGAAGGAGAAGGGAATTCTGCCAGCGGGAGGGCTTCCCATGTGGAAGGCGGCGGGTTAGATCCGCTTGGGAATCCGGCCCCGAACTTCGCTGGCGGCTCCGCTTCCCATGCCGAAGGGGTGGGAACCACCGCCATGGGCTTAGCGTCCCATGCGGAAGGCGGAACAACAGATATCACACAGGGCGCCGGACCTTCTGCCCTTGGCGATTTCTCTCATGCCGAAGGGCAGAACACGGTAGCTAGCGGTACTTCAGCGCATACTGAAGGATTAGCAACAACAGCGAGCGGCAATGTGGGAGCGCATGCGGAAGGACAGAATACGACAGCCAGCGGAACCGCTTCCCATGCCGAGGGCTTCCAGACCTTGGCCAGCGGGGCTTCCGGCCATGCGGAAGGGGCTAATACCCAGGCTAGCGGTTCCTTTTCCCACGCCGAGGGGGTGGGGACTCTGGCGAATGCGCCTTATGCGCATGCCGAAGGTGCGGATGCGATAGCTTCCGGCCAGGCTTCGCATGCTGAAGGGCTCCAGACCCAGGCCCTTGCTCCGAATTCGCATGCCGAGGGTGAGGCGACAGTTGTACTGGCGGAGCATACCGGTGCCCATATCATGGGACAGAACGGGTCCACCCGGTTCCCTTATTCGTGGCATCTGGCTAATGGGCTGGCCGTAGGGCCGACTTTTAACTCGGCAGTCATTGAAGGACTTACGGGGAACATGTATCTGGATGGTACTCTGATGTCTCCAGGTGCGGCTGATTATGCGGAAATGTTCGAGACTTCGGACGGCTTATCCATTGAACCGGGGTATTTCGTTACATTCGATAGCGCCAGTGACAGGGTTCGTAAGGCCAACTCGGCAGATGAGTACATTGTTGGGGTCATTAGCGCAAGACCGGCTATCGTTGCGGATTCGAGTGATTTGCGCTGGAAGGGCATGTTCGCTACGGATGAATGGGACCGGATTCTGTATCATGAGGTGAAGGTCCCGGAGGTAAGGAATGAATATGGTCATGTCGTACGCGAAGCAGGAACGAAGACAGAACCGGTACTTAATCCGGAGTGGGATGCCGCGCAGGAGTACATTCCCCGCCAAGAGCGGGAGGAATGGGTGGCGGTCGGAATCGTGGGCAAGCTGCTTGTCCGCGATGACGGCACTTGCGTGCCTGGAGGATACTGCCGTCCGGATCAAAACGGCGCAGCAACATCGTCGGCAGACGGATACCGGGTAATGAAGCGTACGGGCGAACGCCAGATTCGTATTTTCATGAAATAACCTGCTGAACAGGATAACAGCCAAAGAGACCGGGTTGCCCCGGCCTCTTTGGCGGCCTGCTGTCTTCAGGATTCAGGATTTATCCTTCTTGACGGCAAGCTGTACAATCATAATAACAAGAACGAGCAGTGCGATGAGCTGGTCTGTACTCATAGTAGTCCGAACCTCCAATCCCGTAACAAGGATGGCTCTTCCGGACCGCGTCTCCTCTCCAAGAAGCTGCTTCGTTCCCCATAATCCAGCCTATGTATTCATACATACACTTAGTACTTAAGCATATAAATATTATTGCAGCAGACGGCTGCCGGGTGGGGTGGCGATGGCTCTGAACAGGCTTGCGTAACGCAGGTGAACCTTCCAGCAATTTTTATCTTGTACTTCACATGAGGCTGCTTTAGTATATATAAATTGGCTTATATTTATATCTACTGTAAGGAGTGCATCGGGGAATGCTGCAGATCAAATGGGGGGCTGCATTATGGTTGTGATAGCCTGCCTGATTTTTGTTGTGACTTTGGTTTTTGTGATCTGGCAGCCGCGGAATTTATCGATTGGCTGGTCCGCCTGCGGCGGGGCGATTCTCGCGCTTGCGGCAGGGGTGGTCAGCTTCGGCGATGTCCGTGATGTGACGCTGATTGTATGGAATGCAACGCTTGCATTCGTAGCGATTATTCTAATTTCCTTAATTCTCGATCGTGTCGGCTTCTTCGAGTGGGCGGCGCTGCATATGGCGGCGGCGGCACGCGGCAACGGCACGCTGATGTTCATCTATGTAATTGTTCTGGGTGCAGTCGTGGCGATGCTGTTCGCCAATGACGGGGCAGCGCTGATTCTGACGCCGATTGTGCTGGCGATGGTCCGGGCGCTGAATCTGGACGAGCGCAAAGTCTTTCCTTTTATTATTGCCAGCGGCTTCATTGCCGATACCACCTCGCTGCCGCTGACCGTCAGCAATCTGGTGAATATTGTCTCTGCCGATTTCTTCGGCATCACCTTCATGCAGTATGCAGGACATATGTGGCTGCCTACCCTGTTCTCGCTTGGCGCAAGCATTCTGGTCTTATATCTCTACTTCCGCCGCAGCATTCCGAAGGAGTATGACACCGCCGGAATGAAGCTTCCGGGGGATGCCATTAAGGACCAGCGGATGTTCCGGCTATCCTGGTTCGTACTCGCGCTTCTGGTAGCCGGATATTTCGTCAGTGAATTCCTGGACATTCCGGTATCCGTGGTAGCGGGAGTGATCGCAATCTGTTTCCTGCTGATGGCCCGCAGAAGTCCTTACGTGAAGACGATGGAAGTGGTCAAGGGGGCGCCTTGGGCGATTGTTTTCTTCTCCATTGGCATGTACGTAGTGGTGTATGGCCTGCGTAATGCGGGACTGACGGATGTGCTCGCAGAGATGATCAGCGGAATTGCGAAGCACGGGCTGTTCGCAGCCACGATGGGGATGGGCTTCCTGGCCGCGCTGCTCTCCTCGGTGATGAATAATCTGCCGACCGTGCTGATCGGGGCGCTGGCCATTGATACCGCAAATGCCGCGGGTCTGGTGAAGGAGGCTCTGATCTACGCCAATGTTATCGGTTCGGATCTGGGCCCGAAGATTACACCGATTGGTTCACTGGCCACGCTGCTGTGGCTGCATGTGCTGTCGGGCAAGGGTGTGAAGATCTCCTGGGGCTCCTATTTCAAAATAGGGATGATCCTGACGGTTCCCACACTGTTCATCACGTTGCTCGGTCTATATTTGGAGCTGAAGTGGCTCTGATCAGAGACCTGTTAAGCGAACCGGGGGCCACGATCCCGTGTACAATTCATAATTTAGAAGGAGCGGTGCAGACCTAGTCTGACCGCTCTTTTTTCGACATCTAAGGCAGATCATTCCTTCTTCTTGCCCTGTCCCTGCTCCTGCTGATCCGGATACTTCACCACAGGCCATTTCACCTTGCGCAGGGCGTTCATCAGCTCCGGCCCGGTATGCAGATTGCTGCTGACCAGCTCCCTCGGCGTGAGCGCCATCCACTGGTTGAGGGAGACGTCGGCGAACCGGTCGCTCTTGAACATTTCCAGGAACCAGAGCGTCTCTGTGCCGGTATTCTGAACATAATGCCCCTGGGCAAAAGGCACATAGCCGACATCCCCGGCCCTTACATTGAAAGTGCGCGCATCGCCGTTGCCTCCGAAGACGGTCATTCGTCCTTGCCCGCTGAGGTAATACTGCCACTCGTCATTGTTCGGGTGCCAGTGCAGCTCCCTCATCGCCCCAGGCTCAATCTCTACCAGGGCTGCGGCGATATTCCGTGAGATGGGGAAATTGCTGGAATCGACAATCCGCACACTGCCTCCCGGGGTCTTGAGCGGCGGCTGGGCCATCAGCCGATGCTTGAAGCTCAGCGGAATCTCCCCGTAAGGCGATTCGATCCGCTGGCTCGCAATTGGACCTGGCACCTGGTCCTGATAGATGTACACCTGCTCCTTGGGAAGATTGGCGAAGGCGGATTCAGGTACACCGAAGTTCGCGGACAGGACTTCGCGCGGCGTATGGGCGAACCAGTCGGAGATGGACAGGGTGTTCAGATCCGAGAAGCCTCCGTCGTCGAACACAAGCAGGAATTCACATCCCTCAGCCAGACCCTGAATGGAATGCGGGATGCCTGGAGGGAAATACCACAGATCGCCGGGACCGACATCGGCGATGAAGTTGCGGCCATTCTGGTCCACGGCTGTAATCCTTGCGCTGCCCAGCAGCATGTAGGACCATTCTGCCTGCTGATGCCAGTGCAGCTCACGTACGCCGCCCGGCGTCAGGCTCATATTTACGCCCGCAAGCGTAGTGGCCACCGGCAGCTCCCTGACCGTCACCTCACGGGACCAGCCGCCATGATTCAGCTGCATGTGGGCGTCGGAGAACGAGAATTTCAGATTCGGGATCAGCCCGTTGTCCGTGACCGGAGGAACGAACATATCGGGATTCTCCCGGTCGCGCATGATGTCACGTGGACCCAGGTCGATATTGCCTGCACCGTCACTGCGTATGGGCTGGGGAATGACGGGCTGGCCTAGAGAACGGGGATGCTCAGGATTCATCACATAGGCTCCTTTCTGGAACGCACAGCATTTCAAGAAAATATATGCGCAAATGTGATAATATTTGACTACCGGACAAAGATCCGTACGATAATCAGAGAGCAGGGTTAGAACCAATGACATTAAGTGGACAAGAACGCTACCGCTTCAGCGAAGCGCCTATATGGGAATTGCAGCGCACCTACTATGAACAGCTGGGTCTCCAGGCTTGGGCCAATGACCAGGTTCCGCAGTATATTACAAGCAATCCGATGATTGGAACGGCATATGCAGAGATCATTTTCGGCTTTCTTCAGGACCGTGCGCAGAAGGGATTCATTACAGAGCCGGTAGTGGTACTGGAGCTGGGCGCAGGAGTGGGGCGTCTGGCGTTCCATGTACTGCAGCAGCTGTGTGAGTTGATCCAGTATGCGGGCGTGCCGCTGCCGCCGTTCCGCTATGTGATGAGCGATTTGCCGTGGAAGAACATTGAGGGCTGGCAGCAGCATGAGGGGCTGAAGCCTTTTGTAGAACAGGGAATGCTTGACTTTGCCCGCTTCGATGCGGTCCGGGATACGGAGCTGAGCTTAACGCAGAGCGGATTGGTGATTAAGCCTGGGGAGCTGGGGCAGCCGCTGATGGTGATCGCCAACTACTTCTTCGACAGTATCCCTCAGGAGCTGCTCTATGTGGATGAAGGCAAGATTTATGAATGTGAGGTCTCGCTGAAATATCCTGAGCAGTCAGCTACCATGGGGCCGTCCGAGGTGCTCCGTGATCTGGTGCCGGAATACCATTACAAGCGTGCAGCGGGCTATGAGGACCCCTCGTATCCTTATCATGAAGTGATCTCGTTCTATCTGGACAAGCTGGAGGATTCACATGTGCTGTTCCCGGAGGCAGCCCTGTCCTGTATGGAGCGTCTGGGTGCACTCTCCCGGGGAAGCTTCCTGCTGCTCACTGCCGATAAGGGAGACCACCGGCTGGAGAACTGGGAGTTCGCCGAGCCGCCGAAGCTGATTCATCACGGAAGCATCTCGCTTACGGCGAATTATCATGCGCTGGTGCATTATTTTGAGCGGAAGGGCGCACAATCCCAGTTCACGCAGCATCATTATAAAAATCTCAATGTGGGCTGCATCCTGATGCTGGAGGAGCCGATGCTGCATCCGCATACCCGGCTGGCCTACCGGCGGTTTGTCGAGCGATTCGGGCCGGATGATTTCTTCAGCCTGAAGGTGTGGATCGACAAGAATTACGACACCATCGGTATGCAGCAGATCCTGGCCTTCTGGCGGCTGGGTGGATATGACGCGGAGCTGTTCATTCAGAGTGCCGAGCGGATCTCTGCGCTGCTGCCGGATGCCAGCGACGAGGAGCTGCTGGACCTTCAGCGGGGGATCGACCGGATGTGGCGTGGCTTCTACCCGATGCCGCAAAAGTATGATCTGGCGCTGGACTGCGGCCTGCTGCTGTTCGAGATGGAGCAGTACGGGGAATCCCGCCGCTTCCTGGAGCATTCGCTGGCCTCCAGTGAGGAGGAGCCGGTAATTACCGTGCTGTACTGCCTGGCAATCTGCAGCTACGAGCAGGAGGATGATGAGGCGGCGCTGGATTATACGCGCAGATCGCTGCTGATTGAGCCGGAGCATGAGGAAGCGCTGGAGCTGCTCGCGGCGCTAAGCCAGGACCCGGCAGAGGCTTAGGCTGCTGCTCCCGGCAGTCCGGTGCAGCCCTTTACACCCGTTGTGAGTTTTGTTATTCTGTATCCAATAACGCAAACGCGATGACGAGAAGAGTACATTCAGGTTCTTCCCTCACAGAGAGCTCCGGCTGGTGTGAAGGAGCAGGGAAGACTGGATGGAAACAAGCCTCTGAGCGGCTTACCGGAACCAGGCAGCAGCCGGGGATGGTACGACAGGAGCTCCTGTTACAGAGCTAGAGTATAAGCCCTGCCGGACGGCAGCGCCGTACTTGATGAGATTAATATGGTGACATATTAATGAACCTGGGGTGGTACCGCGAGAATTTCGTCCCCAAGACTTACGGTCTTGGAGGTGAGGTTCTTTTTTTGTATCCGAAATTTAGGTAGTACCACCTATAACAGGAGGAGATCATCATGACAGTTGCCAATGAGAATGAGAACACACCGGCCATGCCGGAGAATTATATGGATAAGCTGATTAGAGAAGATGTGGAGGCGGGAGTCTTCAGCAGGGAGATCTGCACCCGGTTTCCGCCGGAGCCCAATGGCTATCTGCATATCGGAAGTGCTTTTGCCATCCATACAAATGTGGAAATTGCCCGTAAATACGGCGGCCGCTTCCATCTGCGCTTCGATGATACCAACCCGCTCAAAGAGGATAAGGAATATGCGGAGGCAATCATCCGTGACCTTGAATGGCTGGGCTGCAGTCCCGGGGAACACATCTACTACGGCTCGGATTATTCGGAGGAGATCTACCACAGGGCAGAGACACTCATTCTGAAGGGGAAAGCCTATGTCTGTGATCTGACGGCAGCAGAGGTAACGGCTTACCGGGGGACCTTAACCGAGCCGGGGAAGGACAGTCCTTACCGCAGCCGAACGCCGGAGGAGAATCTGCGGCTGTTCCGGGAGATGCGTGCGGGGAGCTATCCGAATGGCGCTAAAGTGCTGCGGGCCAAGATCGACATGGCCTCGCCGAACATGAATTTGCGAGATCCGGTGCTGTACCGGATTATTCATGCCGCGCATTACCGCACGGGCGTTGCCTGGTGCATCTACCCGATGTATGATTTCGCCCATCCGATTCAGGATGCGCTGGAAGGGGTGACGCATTCGCTCTGCTCGATCGAGTTCAAGGATCACCGGCCGCTGTACGAATGGGTGCTGAACGAGCTGGGCACCCCGGAACCGCCGAGACAGAGGGAATTCGGCCGGGTGAACCTGACCGGAGTGGTTACAAGCAAGCGGCATCTCCGGGCACTGGTAGCCGGAGGCTTCGTGGACGGCTGGGATGATCCGCGCCTGCCTACGCTCAGCGGGCTGCGCAGACGGGGTTTCACGCCGGAGAGCATCGAGGCCTTCGTACGGGAGATCGGCATGGTCCGCAATACGACGATGGTGGATTTCTCGCTGCTGGAGCATTGCCTGAGACAGGACCTGAAGGCGAAGGTGCCGGCGGTCATGGCGGTACTGGACCCGCTGAAGGTCGTGCTTACCAATTACGCCGCCGGGGCTTCTGAGCTGCTTCTGATCCCTAACAACCCTGAGAATGCCGAGCTGGGTTCAAGAGAAGTACCGTTCTCCGGCACGCTCTACATCGAGCGGGCCGATTTCATGGAGGTGCCTGTGAAGGGCTTCCGCAGACTGGTTCCAGGCGGCGAGGTGCGCCTTAAGGGCGGTTATATTATCCGCTGCAGCGAGGTGATTAAGGACGCTCAGACGGGGGAGGTTCTGGAGCTGCGCTGAACCTACGACCCGGAGACCCGCAGCGGCGGCACTCTAAGCGGCCGGAAGGTGAAGGGGACTGTGCAATGGGTCTCGGCTGCTCATGCGCTGAAGAGTGACGTATACCTGTATGAGCAGCTGCTGACGGATAACAACGGGCCGAAGGAGGAAGGAGAGAGCTGGGAGGAATACATCAATCCGAATTCGATAACTCTGCTTAAGGATTGCCTGCTGGAGCCGCTTGCGGGTAACCCTCAGCCCGGGGACACCTACCAGTTCCTGCGTCACGGCTATTTCTGCATTGACAGCAGGCTTAGCACAGCTCAGAAGCTGGTGTTCAACCGAATCGTTCCGCTCAAGGACACCTGGAAGGGCAACGCAGGACAATAGACTGCAACGCAGCACATGCAATATTCGTCTGTTCCCAATTGCGAAGCAGGGGGGCAGATTGCCGGGGAGCAGCGCTCCCTTATGCTTTTTGGAAAATAATTGATGTTCAATGAAACATACAAGCTTCTGTGCCGTCTAAAGGGAGACGGAGGAGGTGGAATATCATGTGGAGCAAATTTTACTTAGTCTTTCTCGCTTTGGTAATGTATTTTGGTTATCCCTTGGGCATCCCGGATCGTCCTTCCGCATCCAGTGCTCAAGCAGAGGCTCCGGCAGGGGACAGCCAAACGGATTCGTTATCGGTTGCGCTCAATCTGCCGCTGCAAGCTAAGGTCAATGAGGAATTCACCATGAAGGCCAGCTTAAGCAACGACAGCCTATCTGATGTGAACCTGATGAGCAGAGCACAGTTGTTTACGTATGTCATTAAGGATGCGAACGGGAAGCAGATCAATTCCTATGCTGTTGAAGACAAAGGAGTCGCAAGTGTCCTAAGCGGTAAAAGCAAGATGTCGGAAGCCTATACTTATAAGATCAAGAAGTGTGGTACTTACTCGATCTCGGCCGATGCTGAATTTACGATTACGGATAACGGGGCCCATACCCAGATGAAGCTTAGCACAGCAGCTAAAACACTGGTGGTGAAGTGAGTTTCGTAGGAGACACGGCGCAATAGGCCACCATCCATTTTTAAAAGCATAAACATAGAGCAGCGCTCCTTCCGTAATTAGAAGAGCGCTGCTCTATGTTTATGGCCGGGGTGAACTGCCCCGGAAGCAGAAAAGGCCAGGTGCCAGGTAGGCTCCGGTGCTGCCGAGTGCAGCTGAAGAATAATGAGGGGCACTATGGCCTAAGCAGTGGACCTTTACAGAAGAGCGGGTAATAACATAAGGTTATGAGCCTCACTTTATCGCGTGACTTTACATAATATGGGTCGAGGCATTACATGAAAACCCAATGAAAATACATTTACAATTCTCAACTTGAGGATTATAATAAAACCAGATCGAATGTTGCACCAGGGAAACTTTCGTGTATATAGACAACTTTTTCCGGGCAAGAGGAGGACAGAACATGATGGAGCAAAATACCGCAGTAGAATCATCCCCTATACTAAAAGGTCATATCAATACACATTCGGCACAATCCGTGCTTAATGGAGATGTCAAAGGACTGAAGAGACTTCTTCCTTTTCTGGGCCCGGCTTTTATAGCTTCCGTAGCTTATCTGGACCCCGGCAATTTCGCCACCAATATTACGGCAGGCTCGAAATACGGTTACCTGTTATTATGGGTCATCTTTGCCTCGAATCTAATGGCTGTACTGATACAATCCTTATCCGCCAAGCTGGGTATTGCGACCGGCAAGAATCTGCCTGAGGTGGCGCGGGAGCGGTTCCCGAAGGGCGTATCGATCTTCCTGTGGATACAGAGCGAGCTGGTTATTATCGCTACCGACCTGGCGGAATTCATCGGCGCAGCGCTTGGACTGTATTTACTGTTCGGTATCCCGATGCTGCCGGCCGCACTGATAACCGCTGTAGGGTCATTCGCCATTCTGGAGCTTCAGCGGCGCGGCTACCGTACCCTGGAGGCCGGAATCGCCGGGATGGTGATGATCGTGGTGCTGGCTTTTGCATTCCAGGTCATTATGGCGAAGCCGGATGCAGGCAGCATCCTTACCGGGATGTTCACCCCAAGATTCGAAGGTGTCGACAGCATCCTGCTGGCGGCCGGGATTCTCGGCGCGACGGTGATGCCGCATGCGATTTATCTGCATTCCTCGCTGACCCAGAGCCGGGTCGTCGGCATTGATGAGCGGGAGAAGAAGCAGATCTTCCGGCTGGAATTCATCGACATCCTGATCGCGATGCTGATTGCCGGTGCGGTCAATATGGCGATGGTCATTGTGGCGGCCGCGCTGTTCTTTAAGAACGGTCTGGTGGTGCAGGATCTGGATGTCGCCTTCGAGCAGTTCCGCAATCTGGCCGGTCCCGTGACGGCAGTCTCCTTCGGCCTCGGCCTGCTGATCGCAGGTCTGTCGAGCTCGTCGGTCGGCACGATGGCCGGTGATGTGGTCATGCAGGGCTTCATTAATAAAAAAATCAATCTCTATCTCCGCCGGGCGATCACCATTATCCCACCGCTGACGATCATCGCCTTCGGCATTAACGCGACAAGCGCACTGGTGATGAGCCAAGTCGTCCTTTCCTTCGGGATTGCCTTCGCCCTGATTCCGCTCGTCATCTTCACCAGTGACCGCCGGATCATGCAGGGGCTGGTGAACCACCGGATCACCACCATTCTCGGCTGGATGATCTCCGCCCTGGTGGTCGCGCTGAACCTGTTCCTGGTAGTGGAGATGTTTGTGTAACACGCTATAACAGATTATCCAGGAGGTCGTCCTGTAGCCTTAAAATGGCTTGAGAGGAGGGCCTTTTGTTTTGGTTTCAGCCTAAAAGCTCTGTTAACTTTAATTGTCGTTCCCGTTCTTTAGTAGAAGCCTCTATAGAGTTATTCGTTAAAGAATTCGTTGTCTTTATTGCGTAGTCACTGCTAACTAAAGCATGTCCCCTCATATGTCCTGTTGCAATGGCTTGGGCGAAGGAACGCGCAGCATGTTTGCTAATCTCTGTTTTGGATTCTTTCGCCAATTCATTCACTACAAATCCAACCTTTCGTAAATCGAAGGCTCGAATCCTACCGTCTATTCGTTTTTCTAATGTCTCAATCCCCAGATGTATTCGCGGGTCATCCTTTAAAGAGTCATCAAGATAATCTAAGTACGGAGTAGCAACTCGCAAAGCCCATTCCGCAAGTAACTTTTGCGGCAATTTTTCAAGAGCTTCTTCAATTCGATTCCGCAAATTGCTATTATCTATGATTTTTATTTTAGGGCTACTATGTTTAAATTCGATTTGTGCTTCTTTTAATATCTGCTCATGCGTATTCCATGCATAGTCTTCTAATTTCACTGAAAACACTCCTATCCTTTTGAACAGAGGGGTATGGGGATATAACAAATTTTACATCCAAAATTTATCCGGATGCAAACTGTCCGTGGATGTCAGCCGCATACCCCAAAAAGGAGTGCCTCAGTACCGTTTGCCGGCTGCTGAGGACACCCCTAGTCTAAAAAAAGGCTTCCATCCTATTGCTTCACAATATCCTGCACAGCCTTATCCAGCTTCTCCAATAGCTGATCGTGGTTCAACTGTCCGCCGAGGTATTCCTGCATGGCAGCGCCGAAGCCCTGGGTCACGCCGTCAGGGAACATATCCCAGTTCCAGCCCAGCGCGCTCGCAGACTTCTCTTGCACGGCAACGGCGACCTGGCCGATATCAGCGGCATCTGCGGTGATATTTGCTTCCGCCGGAATGAACTTGAACTCCTTGGTCAGATACTTCTGGCCGGTTTCCGAGCTGACCATCCAGTTCAGGAAGGCCTTGGCTTCCTCCGGATGTGCGGATTTGCTGTTCACGATATAGCTGTTAGGCACACCTACCAGGATGGTGCCTTCTTCGTTATTGATCGGGAGCGGGAGGAGGCCCAGGTTCAGAGCCGGATCGATTTTGTCGATATCGCCTTGCGTCCAGTTCCCCTGCAGCATCATAGCGGCCTTACCGGAGGCGAATTCAGCCACCTGGGTTGCATAATCGGTAGTCATCTTGTTGTCCTGGGCATTATCGAAGATCACATCGACCAGATCCAGCCATTGCTTGAAGACGGCATTGCCCTTAATGGTCTGTTTGCCCGCCTTCACATCGTCAATGAACTGCTTCGGATCAGGCTGGTGTGCCATGCCCACGTTAACAAGGTGAATCCCCATCGACCACCACTCATTGGTCGCTTCAAACGGCGTGATGCCGGCGGTCTTCAGCTTGGCTACGGCATCCTTGAGCTGCGGGAGTGTCTTAGGCTCTTCCGTTATCCCGGCTTTGGCGAACAGATCCTTGTTGTAGATCAGCCCGTAGCCTTCTACATTCATAGGCATGCCATAGAGCTTGCCGTCTACAGTTGCCGGTGTCTTGGCGGTCGGAATCAGCTGGGCGGCCCAAGGCTCATTACTCAGGTCGGTGGCACGGTCCATATAAGGGACGAGGGCTGTATACCCGCCGTTATTGAAAATCTCAGGCTCAGAGCCGGAGGCAATCTCAGCTTTCAGCAGCGCGCCGTAATCCTCACCGCCGCCATGCGTTTCGACTTCCACCTTCACCCCCGTCTCCTTCTCATATGCTTCAGCGAGTGCATTCAGCTGCTCGGCAATCTCCACCTTGAACTGGAACATCTTGATGGTAACATCCTTGGCAGGCGCTTTGCCGGCTTCCGGTGCTGCGGATTCGGTTGACGCGTTAGGAGCATTCGTAGCGCTTCCATTGCCTGCGGAATTCGTATTGCCGCTGTTCCCGCAACCTGCGATAATGAGGGTGCAAACGGTTGCCATGATGAACGCGAACTTTCTTTTCATAGAATAACCTCCCTGGTCTGTGGTTCCTGCTCTTAGAGCGTAAAGGAATGGATAGATGACTTACACTTCATATGTTGCTCGAAAAAGTGGATATTATTGCGGAGGGAAGCCTGCCCTAAGATCATCCCTTAATGGAGCCTGCCGTCACGCCTTCCACAATATAACGCTGGAGCGACAGGAAGAACAAGAGAATAGGCGTGATCGCCATGACGAGACCCGCAAGGGCCAGATCCCACTTCTTGGTGTACTGACCGAAGAACTTGGTCACAGCTACGGGCAGGGTCGTCAGATCCTTATTCCCGCCGATCACCAGGACAGGCAGCAGATAGTCATTCCAGATCCATAGCGTATTCAGGATAATGACGGTTACAATAATCGGCATCAACAGCGGGAACACAATCCGGAAGAACACGCCGTACGGATTCGAGCCATCCACCCGCGCGGCTTCCTCCAGCTCCAGAGGCACCGTCTTGATGAACCCGTGGAACAGGAAGACCGACAGCGGCATCCCGAAGCCGAGATAACAGGCCACAATGCCGTACAGCTCGCCGCGCAGCTCCAGCAGGCTGGTCACCCGGACCAATTGCAGCATGAGCGACTGGAACGGAATGATCATCGCCGAGACCAGCAGCAGGAACACGAAGGCATTGAAGCGCGTCGGCTTGCGCACAATCTGATAAGCGGCCATCGAGCTGAACAGGACGATGAAGATTACACTTAGAATCGTAATGGTCAGAGAGTTGAAGAAGGCCTGCGGGAAGTTAATGGCATCCCAGACCTTGGAATAGTTGCTCCAGTGGAACACCTGCGGCCAGGAAGCGGCATCGATCAGGATGTCCTTCAGCCCCTTAACCGAGTTGCTCAGGACCAGATAGAACGGCGACAGGAAGACAATAGCCAGCAGAATGGCGGCAATTTCGAGGATGAAGTTGCCCGGGCGGTAGCGGCTGCTGTTCATTAGGCGGACACCTCTTTTCGTTTGGTAAGCCAGACCTGGGTGACGGTAATCAGGGAGACGGCGGCGAAGAAGAGCAGCGCTTTGGCTGTACCGAGGCCATACCGGTTGTTGATCAGTGCCTCTGCATAAATGTTATAGGCCAGCGACTGGGTCGAGGTGCCGGGTCCGCCTTTGGTCAGCGACAGGTTGAGGTCGAACATTTTGAACGCATTTGAGGTCGTCAGGAACAGGCAGATGGTGATCGCCGGCATAATCAGCGGGATGTAGACGCTCTTGAACAGCTGCGGAGCGCGGGCACCGTCTATGCGGGCAGCTTCAATGAGATCCTTCGGAATCCCGGCCAGCCCGGCAATATAGATGACCATCATATAGCCGGCTGTCTGCCAGACGAACACAATGACCAGACCCCAGAACCCGGTGCTTGGCGTGCCCAGCCAGGGCAGCTGGAAGAACGAAATCCCGGTCAGCTCGCCGATCGTAGCGAAGCCCTTGGTGAAGATGAATTGCCAGATGTAGCCGAGCAGAATGCCGCCGATCACATTGGGCATGAAAAAGACGGTACGGAGCAGCTTCTTCGTCTTCAGCGTCGTCATTAGAATGAAGGCCAGCAGCAGTGCAAGCACGTTGGCAGCCACAACCGAGATCACGGTGAAGCGCAGGGTGAACACCAGGGACTCCCAGAACTTATCGTCATTCATGAAAATCCGTTTCCAGTTGGCCGCGCCGGTCCAGACCGCTTTGTCCAGATCCAGCCCGTTCCAGTCCGTGGAGGAGTAGTAGAAGCCGAGGAAGAACGGGGTGACCACAATGGTCAGGAAAAAGAGCAGACAGGGGCCGAGAAATACGATTTGCTGTCCCCAGCCTCGCTGCATACCTAGAGTTTTTCTCATATGGACTCTCCTTTGGGTAAGTTTGGGTAAGATAACTACGGGTTCACAGCTTGATTATAGAAAGTCCGGGACACCGCTAACACTTCATTTCATGCCGGGAAAAGTGGATTATATTGCAGACCATACGGCTCACACAACTTGTAGGAGGTTCCCCCATGTTCAAGAACAGCATCCGGACACGGCTGATGGCCTTAGTGCTGCTGGCGTCAGTGATCCCGTCAGGCATCTCTGTGACCTTCTCTTATCTCTATACGAGGCAGTCAGTTACGGACCAGTCCGTGAAGCAGAATACGAAGCTGCTGACGCTGGGGGAGGCGAATCTCCGGAGTTATTTCAGCGGCATGAACCAGCAGGCGATGTCGCTCTACAGCGGAATCAATGTTCCCAGCTCCTTCTATACCACCCTGCTTACCGCCAAAAGCGCTGCTCAGGCCCCGCCCGGCACGATTCTACCGGACACCCGGGCCATCATCTCCACCCAGCTGTACAATCTGTTTCTCTCTGACAGCAATACGTATCAGATTCATCTGTATGTGAGGGCCGCCAGGCAGTCTAATCTGCTGCTTAAGGGATTTTTCCGCCGTGAGGATAATGCAGACTATGCCGCCAAGGGGCAAGCCGGAGGGACTTACCGCCCGTATCTCGAAGTGACGCATATGGATCATCAGTACGGAGTGAAGTCCGGCTTCCCCAATCTGAAGCCGGGGAGCGTGCCGGTCTTCACGGCCCATTTTCCCATCTACCGGACCCCTAGTGACAGCGTACTGGCAGATTTGTCGATCGATTATACGCTGGGGGAGCTGGAGGGGATCGTGGAGTCGATGTACAATTCGGACACAGAGCGCCTGTATGTGCTGAATGAGCAAGGCGAGGCGCTGTTCGCTTCCGATCCGGACTGGATCGGGAAGCCGGTCGCAGCGGGCTGGAGCCGTCTCCCCGCAGAGCAGGACAGCGGGCATTTCGCCTGGAAGAAGGACGGCTTCCAGGGAATCGTAATGTACAAGCAGATCAAGGCCCCTTTGTTCAGCGGAAGCATTATCAAGCTGGTGCCCTATGAGGATCTCTACACAGACGCAAGGGTGATTACCCGGTTCAATATGGGCATCGGACTGCTGTTCCTGCTGATCGGGGGCATCAGTGCCGTGCTGATCTCCATCGGCTTCACCCGTCCGATCAAGAAGCTGATTCACTTCACGCAGAAGGTGCAGACCGGCCAGCTGGATGCGCATATGGATGCCGAGCGGGAGGACGAGTTCGGGCTCCTCACCCGCAAGATCACCGGTATGACCCGCACGATCAATGAGCTGATCGTTAAGGAATACCGGCTGGAGCTGGCGAACAAGACGAATCAGCTGAAGGCGCTCCAGGCCCAGGTGAACCCGCATTTTCTCTACAATGCGCTGCAATCCATCGCCAGCCTGTCCTTGCGCTATAATGCGCCGAAGGTGTATGATCTCATCTATTCCCTGGGCAGTATGATGCGTTATTCGATGAATACCGAGCGGACCCAGGTGCCGCTGCGGGATGAGATTGAGCATGTGCAGAACTATATGATTCTGCAGACGGAGCGGTTCGGCGAAGAGAATCTGCAGCTTGCGGTCGAGGCGGGGCCGGAGACTCTGGAGCTGATCCTGCCGAAGATGATCCTGCAGCCGATTGTAGAGAATATCTTCAAGCATGCCTTCGCTGACGGGATAAGCGGGGGGCTGATCCAGATAGAGTGCAGGCTGGACGGGGCGGCCAGGCTGGTGCTTGCCGTGAAGGATAACGGCCGGGGCATGAGCCCGGAGCGGCTGGAGGAGATTACGGCCTGCCTCAGAGGCAGCAGCCAGCAAGGCCAGGAGGAGATCGGCCTGTACAATGTGCTGGCCCGCCTGCGGCTGCAGTTCGGCAGCGCAGCGGAGATGCAGCTTAAGAATAATGAGGACGGCCAGGGGCTTACCGTTACGCTGATTATTCCGCTGGAGGAGATCGGCGGTTAATTCCGGCGGCTTTTGCGAATAGAGACTATTTCTTGAAGGAGCGGCTGAGATGAAGGTGCTGATTGTAGATGATGAGAAGCATGTGCGGGAGGCCATCCGTTATTTTGTTCCGTGGGACAGCTATAACATCTCCGGGATCTATGAGGCGACCAACGGGCAGGAGGCGACACAGATTATGCAGGAGCATCAGCCGGCTGTCGTCTTCACGGATATGCGGATGCCGCTGATGGACGGGGCGGAGCTGCTGGAATGGCTGCACCGGCATTATCCGCATACGAAGACGATTGTCATCAGCGGGTATCAGGATTTCAATTATGTGAAGCCGGCCATCGTATACGGCGGTACGGATTATCTGCTGAAGCCGCTGAACAGCAAGCAGCTGATTGCCTCTGCGGAGCATGCCTTCAAGCTGTGGATGGAGGAGGAGGCGGAACGGAAGCGGCGTCAGCGCCAGAATATGCAGCTGAACGCGCTGCGTCCGCTCTACTGGGATAAGATGCTGTCCGATCTGGTAAGCGGACAGGCCTCCTTCCATGAGCTGAAGCTGGCCCTCTGTGAAGAGCTGGGGATGCCGATTGGGGTGCAGGAGTGCAGGATCGCCGTCCTCCCGCTGCAAGGTGCAGATTGCCATCTGCTGCGGAGATTTCGCGGCGATGTGGCCTTGACGGCCTTCGTGCTGGCCAATGTCTGCAATGAAGTGATGGCAGAGGGCCAGAGCGGCTACGCCTTCCGCAACTGGCAGGGCGGGGGCGAGCTTGTAGTGTTGCTGTGGAGCGCTGTAGCGCAGGCGGAGGAGATACTTATCCGTATGAATGAAGCCATCCGTCAGGCGTTCGGCGTTCAGCTGGATATCGGGCTTAGTCCGCTGAACCCGTTGCCGGAGGGGCTGCGGTCTGCTTTTGAACAGGCAGGCCAGGCGCTTGCGGAGCGGAATCTATTGCAGCGGGACGGGCGCATTCATCCCTTCAGGAAGCGTGAGGACGGGCGTGGACCTGTGGAAGACTACGGCCTGGAAGAACGGCTGGACAAGCTTAGAGTCGCCGTCTTGTCCGGCGATCTGGAGCGGATGGAGCGGGTGGCAGAAGAATGGGCCGAACATCTGGCCGGGCTGCCGCTGCTCACAGAGCGCGTTCTGCTGCATCAGCAGACTGAGATTCTGGACGTTCTGAAGCGCTGGCGGCCGGAGGCAGAGATTAGCCTGGAGCGCTGTTATGACGCTGAAGGGCTGTTCTCGGTGGAGAACTGGCAGTGCCGGCTGAAATCGCTGCTTCACCACTTGTCCAAGGGCAGCCCGCAGACGCCGGATAGCCGGCTCGTCCAGGAGATCAGGGAATACCTGGACCGGAACTATGCGCAGGAGATGACGCTGCAGCATATTGCGGAACGCTTTTTCATCAGCAGGGAGAATGTATCTCGCAAGTTCAAGCATATTACCGGAGAGAATCTGTCGGATTATCTGACCGGCCTCCGGGTGGAGAAGGCGAAGACACTGCTCCAGAATACGAATCTGCGGCTGTCGCAGATCGCGGAGCTGGTAGGCTATGAGGATGAGAAGTATTTCAGCCGTGTCTTCAAAAAAACCGCCGGAATCACGCCAAGAGAATACCGCAAGCAGGAGGAAGAAGCCTGAGTATGTAAGGTTCACGGACTGCCTGTCAGCATTTCCCGGCCTGTAACCGATAATAGCTATATGGGCAATAAATACATAGCTGCGGTTATAGGGGAGGGCTGGATAGAATGGACAATGATCTGGGAAGAACGATTAAGAATGACCTGATTAATGCCTATGGAGTGACTGTTATTCCGGCGGGGAGCAGGCTAAATGCCGAGCATCTGGAGCTTATCCGCAAACAAAAAATCGACAGGTTCGACATTCTTTTTGCAGATGAGGCTGACCAGGCGCCCCCCTATCAGAAGATGGTCAACAGTACAGTGGACCTATCCAAGGAATTATTCGAATCTTACCGAATCTCCCGCAAAATCCCGCTGGCGGATATCCGCAAGGAGGTGCTTCCGGTCATCCAGGAGATCTCGCGCAACCCGGATATCTTCGCCTTGTTCCATTCGGTGCAGGGCAAGGATGATTATACATATGAGCATAACATCGGCGTTGCAGTGCTCTCTACCCTGATCGGCAGATGGCTGGAGATGAGTGAAGCGGAGCTGTCCGTGCTCTCCATGGCTGCAACCCTGCATGACATCGGCAAGCTGAAGATACCCTCAGAGCTGCTGAATAAGCCCGGCAAGCTGACGGACGAGGAATACACCCAGGTGAAGAAGCACACGGTCTACGGCTACGAGATCCTCAAAGAAACCACCGGAGCCAATTCACGCATTGCCCTGGTGGCGCTTCAGCATCATGAGCGAAATGACGGCAAGGGGTATCCGCTGGGGCTGAAGGACGAACAGATCGATCCGTACAGCAAAATTGTGGCCGTGGCGGATATTTTTCATGCGATGTCCAGCAAGCGCCCGTATCATGAACCGACGCCGTTCCATATGATTGTGGATCAGATGAGAAGAGGCAGCTTCGGCGCGCTGGACCCGCATATTGTAACCGTTTTTCTAGAAAATATCGTGAAGCGGTCAGTTGGGCGTGAAGTGGTCCTAACCGATGGCCGGGTCGGCGAGATTGTCTACTTGAACCCGCATGATATCGAGACTCCGCTGATCCGCATCGGGGATGAATATATCGACCTCAGCAAAAGAACGGAGCTTAACATCCGGGAGATCAGCCTCTGATTCCTCTCTACTTGTTGAAATAATCGGCCACTCCCTCAGCGACCGCCTGAGCCGCCTTCCGCTGATAAGCCGCCTTGCGTACAATCGCTTCGTCGTACGGGTTCGACAGGAAGCCCAGCTCTACAAGGGTAGCCGGCAGCGGATTCTCCCGCAAAATATGATAGTCGCCGAAGGAGAGACCGTTGCTGCGCAGGCCGATGCCCTCACCCAGCCGGGTCTCCACTGCCCGGGCCAGCCGCAGATCATTCTGCTGCGAATAGAAGAAGGTCAGCGTGCCGGAGACATTCTTCGGCGATGAATTATAATGAATGCTGACAAAAGCATCTGCACCGAGCTGCCGCCCGAGCTGTACCCGCTGGGAGAGCGCAGGCTTCTGGTCTCCGCGGGTCCGGGTCATCTCCACTCTGGCTCCCTTGGCGGTCAGATAATCCCGCAGGTAGAGGGAAGTCTGGAGCGTCAGATCCTTCTCCATCGTGTTATAGGTTGTCCCGAGCATGCCCGGATCGGTGCCGCCGTGGCCAGGGTCCACTATGATCAGCTTGCCCCGGATGCTGCCGGATTTCCGTACGACACTCGGAGTCTGGCTATTCGAGCTGATGGTGCTTGCGCTGCGGACGGTTCCGCCTGACAGATACCCGGAGGATACCCAGCCGACGGATCCTCCCGCGGTGCGGATCCGCGACCACTCTCCCTGCCGGAGCAGGAGTGTCACCTTGTTGCCGGATTGCAGGGAGCCGACCACCTCATAGCCGGTTCCCGGCCCGCTACGGATGCGCAGGGAAGACGCGGTCACGACAGCCGTTCCGCTGGAGGCCGCTGTGGTCTTAACCGCCGCCTTGGAGGCGGTGGAGCCGGAAGAGGCGCTGGCAGAAGAGGTACTGGTGGAGGAGCTTCCACTGGTACGCTTCAGGTAGTAACCGGCTACCCAGCCGGAGACAGAGCCGGCCCGGACCTTGAGCCAGCCATGCTGCTCCTCAGTGACGGTAACGGTGGCTCCGCCAGCCAGAGTGCCTGTAACGGCGGCGCTTGCAGCGGGCTCACTGCGTACATTCAGAGAGCTGGCGAACACTTTGGCCGTGTAAGCAGTTGCAGCATAAACGGTAGAAGACGGCAGGACAGGTGCCAGTATGGATGAAGTCAGCAGACAGGCTGACAGGACTGCAGTATGTATTTTTTTTCGCATACAAATAAATCCTCATTTCCCGGAGAGATAAACTTCTATTACCCGTTTCATCGGCCAGAGAATACCGAAAATTTAAAATTGAAGATAAATACCTATTCGGAATACCGCTAACAACGCTGCTTATCATATTGCTCTTATCTTCCTCCGATGCTGCCTAATATCGCCCGAAGCCCTATTCGTTGGCAGGAAATGTCTGTATAATTATTACATATTGGGGAAATAGACAAAGGAGTGCCGCCGTGATCAGACCTAGATTATTCATTGGTTCTTCCAGAGAATCTATCCGCTATGCCAGGGCTATCCACGAACAGCTTAAGCGGACCGCTGAGGTCCATCCGTGGTATGCCGCTGCTTTCCGGCCGAATGAGTACACCATGGAAGCGCTGGAGCGTAATCTGGATATCAGCGATTTTGCCGTCTTTGTGTTCTCGCCGGATGATGTAGCCCGGATTAGGGGTAAATATTATTATGTGACCCGGGACAACACCCAGTTCGAAATGGGCCTGTTCTGGGCGCGGCTGCGGCGCGGCCGGGTCTTCTGCCTGCTGCCGGATCAGGTACCCGCCCGAAGTGACCTGATCCCGGGTGAGAATGTGGAAGAGTATCATCTGCTGTCGGATCTGTCGGGACTAACCCCGCTGGAATATGAGTGGCAGCACGAGAATGTTACAGCAGCGGTGGATGTGAGCTGTGGCAAGATCATCGACAGCATTCAGGCGCAGGGGATGTACCACGACCCGGCTGTAGAGCTGTTGCAGCTTCGGGCAGAGCTTAGGCGAAAAGAAAGTATCCTTCACTTCTTTTGGCAATATAATAATAATGTAACGCCGCCCCAGGCAGCCGAGAAATATCAGGCACTGAGCGAAGCCGTCCGCAATTCATTCCTGCCCCCGGAGGATTGCCGGGTCATCGGAGCCGCCATGTGGCGGGCCGAAGCGGAAGCGGGCCTGAAGCAGGTCGGCGGCAATGTGGGACGCGGGCAGATGTATCCGTTCGCCGCCTTCGAGGACGGGAGCGTGAAGCCGGGGGTGCTGGATGCTTTTCTGGCAAAAGAATGGACTTTTTTACAGCGTACGGAAGTTGCGGAGGTATATATCCTATGCTATCCTTTAGGGGAGAACCATGTGCTGTCCGTGCACTTCTCGGGAAATCAGAGATTATCGGGAGAGGATATTACAGCAGTCGTGGCCTATAACCGGGATTTGTTCCGCACCGTCAATCATTTAGTGGGAGGGGACTAACAGGATGAAGAATATGAAGAATGCCGTTAGTGTATCCAGTACTGTCCGCCGGTCTGCAAGCGGTGACGGCAACAGCGCGGGAGGCAAAGGCCGCTCCAGACGCAAATCCGGCCCCAAGCTTACGCCCTCAGCGTCAAGCGTCTATTTGGCACCATCCGTGGAGGGTGGCGACGACGAGTACAAGAAGCTGGTCAGCGGTAAAGTGGATAATAACAAGCCTTCATTTGCCTGAACATTGGCTAAATCATACTATTGAACAGGTCCCCAGCAATCGCTGGGGGCTTTTTTTTGCTGTTTGAGGAACGGCGGCCAACGACTTAGGGAATGCGAAGTTATGCGCTCTCCTGATGGGCTTGCTCACTCACATCCGTGGCATCCTCCGTCAGCCGGGTCTTGAACTCAAACTAATATAAGGAATTAGGGTGATATGTGGACTCCGCTGGGAGCGGGCTGGATGGAGAAATGAAAGGGATAAATCCCATTGGTGGCGCTGGAAGTGGGCTGGACAGGGAAAATGAAAGGGAAAAATCCCTTTGGCGGCGCTGAAAGTGGGCTGGATGAGGGAATGAAAGGGATAAATCCCATTGGTGGCGCTGAAAAGTGGGCTGGATGGGGAAATTAAAGGGATAAATCCCATTGGTGGTGCTGGAAGTGGGCTGGACGGGGGAAATGAAAGGGATAAATCCCGTTGGTGGGCTGAAGGTAGGCTGGATGAGGAGTGCAAGTTAGCTAAATGAGCAAATCAGGGGCACAAGTGCACCTGAATCGAGCAAAAGTTGGCTAAATGAGCGAATCAGGAGCACAAGTGCACCTGAATCGAGCAAAAGTTGGCTAAAAGAGAAAATCAGGAGCACAAGTGCCCCTGAATCGAGCAAAAGTTGGCTAAATGAGCGAATCAGGAGCACAAGTGCCCCTGAATCGAGCAAAAGTTGGCTAAATGAGCAAATCAGGGGCACAAGTGCCCCTGGATCCAACAGATGTTAGTTAAATGAGCCAATCAGTTAGGCGGCGCCCCATCCAGCGCAATGGCCCCTATTGCGCGGAGGAAATTCCGCGCTGCTTCTTCGCAACCTCGCGGCGCACCACCGGGGCGACCTCGGTGGCGAGCAGCTCGATGGCGGCGGCTACTTTGGCGTAAGGCAGGCCGCCGATGTCTAGCTGGGTCATGAAGCGGTTATGGCCGAACAGCTCATGCTGATAGAGAATCTTCTCGATAATCTGTTGCGGGCTGCCCACGGCCAGGGTGTTGTCCGGCGAGGTGAACCGGCCGAACTCGCTGCGGGAGATCCGGTACTCCTGACCGGGGCGCGGGCTGATCGCATTACGGTAGCTGTAGTAATAAGGGTAATACTCATCCAGTGCCTGCTGAGAGGTCTTGGCGATGTAGCCATGGCTGGTGATGGCGATCTTCAGGTCCTCCGGCTGGTGGCCGGCGGCTGCCCCGGCGCGGCGGTAGGTGCCGGCCAGATTCTGGAAGGGCTCCGGGCTGCCGCTCAGGATAGCGATAGCCATGCCTATGCCAAGGGCCCCGGCCTTCTCGGCACTTTCGGCTGAACCGCCGATGCCGACCGAGAGCGGCAGTCTCTGCTGCAGCGGACGTGGAGCGATCTCGGCGTTATGCAGCGGGGAGCGGAATTTGCCCTTCCAGTTCATAACTTCATGCTGGTTCAGTGTGAGCAGCAGGTCGAGATTCTCGCTGAACAGCTGCTTGTAATCTTCCAGCTCGTAGCCGAACAGCGGGAAGGATTCCAGAAAAGCGCCGCGTCCGGCAATGATCTCGGCCCGACCGCCAGACAAGAGGTCCAGGGTGGCGAAATCCTCGAAGACACGGACTGGATCAATGGTACTTAGCACGGTCGTAGCGCTGGTAAGCTTGATCCGCTGTGTAACCTGGGCAATAGCTGCCAGGACAACGGGCACCGATGAGATTACGAAATCCAGCCGGTGATGCTCGCCTACGCCGAATACATCCAGTCCGGCTTCATCGGCCAGCTTCGCGGCTGCAATGACTTCCTGCAGGCGTTGGGCGGGGCTGATCCGCTGCCCTGTATGGCAGTCGGTAACAATATCGCCCAATGTATAAATGCCGAATTCAAACTCCGGCAGGCTTGCTTCTTTTTCTTGAGCATCCGCTTGCGCATTAGCTTGTGTATTCCCTTGATTGTTCATGGTACAGACCCCTTATCATCCAGAATATTGAGCAGCAGTTACTTGTAAGCTTGTCCGTTAGTGCAAGGATATAGCCCAGTATATCACAATTACTTACTAATTGTAAGTATATGAGTGGAAGTTTGCGAATAGCTATTAACATTGTCTGGTTCATCGTTACTGTTTCATAGTTTCAGAAGAATGTCAGCAGTAAATCAAATTAATCCGCCCGGATATTGTGTATTTTTATTGACAGATTACCTGATGGATGATATTTTAAATTTACAAATTCCAATCAACTTACTTTGGATTATATTTTACCGACTGTACATACAGAGGTGCCTGCGTGATTGTTGCGCGAGGTCCCTCTGTTTTTTTGTTGCTAAGGGAATTCAGCCAGAAGGAGGAGCAGATATGGGAGAGGCATTGTTGTCTATCACAGAACTGAATAAGCACTTTGATACCGCTGGAGGCAAGGTGCAGGCGCTGGAGGATGTCGAGCTGGAGGTGCAGGAGGGGGAGTTCATCACGGTGATTGGACCCAGCGGCTGCGGCAAAAGCACCCTGCTGCGCATCATTGCCGGTCTGGATACCGGCTATACCGGCAGTGTTACCCTGGAGGGGGCAGCGATCAGCGGGCCGGGAATCGATAAGGGGTTTATTTTTCAGGAGCACCGCTTGTTTCCCTGGCTTACGGTAGAGAAGAATATTGCCTCGGATCTGCCGCTGGGCAGGCCGGATATCCGGCAGCGGGTAGATGAGCTGATTGAGCTGGTGAAGCTCGGCGGCTTCGAGAAGTCCTATCCCCGTGAGCTGTCGGGCGGGATGGCCCAGCGGGTAGCGATTGCCCGGGCACTGCTGCGCAGTCCCAAGGTTCTGCTGCTGGATGAGCCCTTTGGCGCGCTGGATGCTTTTACGCGGGCGCATATGCAGTCGGTGCTGCTCGACATTTGGCAGCGGAACCGGACGACGATGATTTTTGTGACCCATGATATAGATGAAGCCGTGTTCCTGGGGAACCGGGTGGTGATTCTGGAGCCTCGTCCCGGCCGAATCCGTAAGATCGTTCCCATAGACCTGCCGTATCCGCGCTCCAAAACAACAACCTCCTTTCAAGAGCTGCGGCTCAAGGTATTGAATTACTTCGAGAAGGTGGAGGAGCTTGAGCTGAAGGACGGGGCCGGAATATAAGGTAAATCCAGATGCTTATTGTGGAATGCGAATATATTAATTAATTCAGAAGGAGGAACAGCCATGGCAGAGCGGACCGTAGCTGTAGGGAATGCCGGAAAAACCGGACAGCCTGATGGACCTGGAAAAGTGGTCATTGCCGGTCTGGGGCTGCTGCTTCCGGCAGGGGTACTGATCCTGTGGCAGATTCTGGGCTATTACGGAGTGATCTCGGAGATGCTGTTCCCGACACCTTATACGATTGCCCAGTCGTTCATTGCGCTGGCGTCTACCGGGGATTTATGGAGCAACCTGAGAATTAGTGTCGTGCGGGCGTTGTCAGGATTTCTGCTTGGCGGCGGGCTCGGTCTGTTCTTCGGCATCCTGGTCGGATTATTCCGCCGGTCGGAGAAGCTGCTGGACCCCTCGCTGCAAATGATCCGCATGATTCCGAGCCTTGCCGTAGTGCCGCTGTTCATTCTGTGGTTCGGCATCGGCGAAGAATCCAAGGTGCTGCTGATTGCCAAAGGGGCGTTTTTCCCGGTCTATATCAATACCTTTATCGGAATACGCGGGACGGATAACAAGCTGTTTGAGGTAGCCAGAGTGCTTGGCTTCAGCAGAGGGAAGCAGATTGTGCGGCTGGTGCTGCCTGCGGCGGTGCCGAATATAATGCTCGGGGTGCGCTTGTCGCTGGGACTCTCCTGGCTGGGACTGGTGGTTGCGGAGCTTATTGCTTCTACCTCGGGGATCGGCTACATGATGTCAGATGCCCGCCAGTTTGCCGATACGCCTGTTGTATTTGTGGGGATTATTGTATTTGCCGCTGTCGGACTGCTGAGTGACACGATTGTCCGCCTGATCGAACAGCGTCTGCTTCGGTGGCGGGACAGTTATCAGGGATAGGGGGGAAGAACAGCATGAGTGAAGGGATAGAAGCCATAATTAAGACAGCCAAGGGGGTAAGGGAAGCCCGTGATTATAGCGGAACTGCTTCAATTACTACGGCTAACAACAAGAAAGAGACATATTCTGTACTCTGGAAAAAGCTTCTGTATGACTGGGTAGCCGGGGCAGCCATTCCCGTAGCGGTGCTGGCCGTGTGGCAGCTTGCCGGGAGCGCAGGCTGGATCTCACCGGAGTTTCTTCCGGCACCGCTGACGATCCTCTCTGCATTTGCGGATCTGACTGTTAAGGGAGAACTCGTCCATCATGTGGGTGTCAGCATTGGACGGGCGGGCATCGGGTTCCTGATTGGAGGTATTCTCGGCTTGCTGCTGGGGACATTGACCGGCCTGTTCCGCAGCGCAGCCTATCTGCTGGACCCAAGTGTTCAGATTCTGCGGCTGGTTCCGCATCTGGCGATTGCCCCGCTAATTATTCTGTGGTTTGGCTTCGGCGAGATCTCGAAGGTGGTTATTATCATGAGCGGCTCCTTCTTCCCGCTCTATGTTAATACCTTCATGGGCATCCGGGGAGTGGATAACAAGTTATTCGAAGTGGCCCGGGTACTGGGCTTCAGTCCACTGCAGAAGGTGCGGCGGCTGATCCTGCCGGCTGCGCTGCCCGGCATTCTCCTGGGACTGCGCCTGTCGATGGCTGTGGCCTGGATCGGTCTGGTGGTTGCTGAACTGATCGGATCACAGTCCGGGGTTGGATTTCTCATTAATGAAGCGAAGCAGAATTCCAATACGGCAGTTATTTTTGTCGGAATACTTATTTTCGCTGTGGTCGGCAAGCTAATCGATTCTCTATTCCGCGTCATCGAACGCAAATTCCTGTACTGGCGTGACAGCTATCAAGGTTGAAGACGGGCTAATGAAACGCTAACGCTAATGAAACCAAGGGGGCAACAACATGAGCCAACCGGCACTGAAGGAAGCATTGAAACTGACGGCAGATGTACTGGTAATCGGCGGAGGTCCCGCAGGAACATGGGCTGCACTTACAGCCGCAGCCAAGGGAGTGAAGGTGATTCTGGCCGATAAAGGATACTGCGGCTCCAGCGGTGCGACTGCCCCGTCGGGCACAGGAGTATGGTACGTGAAGCCGGAGGAGGAGCTGCGCGAGGCCGCGAAGGCCAGCCGTTATGCTATGGGCGGTAAGCTGGCAGAGCACCGCTGGATGGACCGGGTGCTGGACCGTACTTATGAGAATATGAACAGACTGGGCGTCAGCGGCTATCCGTTCCCGGTGGATGAGGAAGGCAATCCATACCGGCGGGGCCTGCAGGGACCTGAATATATGCGTCTGATGCGCAAGCTGGTGAAGAAGGCAGGTGTGAAGATTCTGGACCACAGTCCCGTGCTGGAGCTGCTCGCCGATGAGCACGGGGTAGCCGGAGCGGCCGGCGTACAGACCCAGAACGGAGAAGCCTGGAGTGTGCATGCCGGGGCGGTGGTTATCGCTACCGGGGGCTGCGCTTTCCTCAGTAAGGCGCTGGGCTGCAACGTTCTGACGGGTGATGGTTACTTATTCGCTGCGGAAGCAGGAGCGAGCCTGTCCGGCATGGAGTTCTCCAATGCCTATGCGATCTGCCCGACCTTCTCCTCTGTAACGAAGACCGCATATTACAGCTATGCCAGCTTCTATTATGAGGACGGCAGCGTGGTGGAAGGAGCGGGCTCCAAGAAGGGCCGCTCGGTCATTGCCCGGAATCTGCTGGCGGGCCGTCAGGTGTTCGCGAAGCTTGACGGAGCCGATGAGGCTTTGCAGCCGCTGCTGCGGGTGGCGCAGACGAATTTCTTCCTGCCGTTCGACCGGCGGGGAATTAATCCCTTTAAGGATCTTTTCCCGGTAACCTTGCGGCTGGAGGGGACCGTCCGGGGGACCGGCGGTATCCGGATTACAGACGAGAATTGCGGCACAGGTGTTCCAGGGTTATATGCTGCAGGGGATGCAGCCACCCGCGAGCTGATCTGCGGCGGGTTCACCGGAGGCGGGAGCCACAATGCCGCCTGGGCCATGTCCTCCGGCTCCTTCGCCGGGGAAGGGGCTGCGGCTTATGCCGCAGGACTTGGCCGGCATGCCAGCCATCGGACACCTTCCGGCTTGTCCTCTTCCCCGCTGGTTCACGGGGAAGTCCGGGCAGGCGCAGCGGCCAGAACCGCAGAGTATGTGGAGGCTGTGCAGGCAGAAGTCAAACCGTACGATATTAATCTGTTCCGTACAGAGCAGGGGCTGGCCTCTTCGCTGGAACGTCTGGACGGACTATGGAAGGAGCAGCGCAGCCGGGAAATCCAGCGCACGCCGGAAGGTGTAAAGGCGCGTGAAGCCGAAGCGATGACGGCGACGGCACGCTGGATGTACAGCTCCGCACTGGCCCGCACCGAGACCCGGGGAATGCATAAACGGGAGGACTTCAAGGCAAGTGATGACAGCCAGCATCACCGCTTGATCAGCGGCGGACTGGATCAGGTATGGGTGAAGACAGAAGAGGTAGCGAAGGAGAGTGTATTGTTGTGATTGAAGTCATCAGCGCTGGCCGGTGTATAGAATGCAACCAATGCGTATCCGTCTGCCCGACCAATGTATTCGACCGGGCAGATAATGGAATTCCTGTTATCGCCCGGCAGAGCGACTGCCAGACCTGCTTCATGTGTGAGCTGTATTGTCCGGTGGATGCGCTGTATGTTGCTCCGGATTCCGAGGGGATTACCGGGATTACAGAGGCAGAGCTGGAGGAGCAAGGCCTGCTTGGAGGCTACCGCGAGAAGGTAGGCTGGGGCAAGGGCAGACAGCCGGTGGCTAGTCATGACTTCATGGTTAAGCTGGCGGCGCGGGCAGGATTCTGATTTCTGATATGCGATAACAACATCCAGTAGACGACTGAGGGGAGAATACAGCAATGAGCAGATTGTACAGAGAGATTACAGGTATATGGAGCAAAAGGGGACGCCTCACGCTGATTACAGGTGTGGTGATGATCATGCTGGTACTGCAGGCTTGCGGCAATAATACGGGGAGCAGCAGCTCAGCAGCAGGCAGTGGAGGTAACAATACCGCTGAAGCGGCTGGCGATAAGGCTTCAAGCAATGTTCCGGCCGTGCTGAATTACGGATTCATTGGCTCCAATAAGCTGAATCTGCCGGGAGGCGCGGAAGGCTGGGGCCTTTACAAGGGCATTATTCAGGAAGAGCTGAAACCATACGGAATTACCGAAGTCAAGCTGACAGGCTTCCCGAACGGGCCAGATCAGACGGAATCATTAATCAGCGGAAGACTTGATTTCGGCAGCCTCGGGGATACCCCGGCGATTATCGCCTACGCCTCAGGAGCCAAGACCCGGCTGATCGCCCAGACTTCAGCGCATACAGTCGGTTATCTGATCGGCAAGAAGGACGGGCCGAAGACGGTGCAGGACCTGAAGGGTAAGACGATTGCCATCCAAAAAGGTTCGTTTATGCACCGTTATGTAGTCGGCTTGCTGAAGCAGGAGGGCGTAACTGATTATAAGCTGGTTCACATGCTGATTCCCGATGCAAGCGCAGCACTGGCCCGCGGCGATGTAGACGCGACCACCAATAACGGTGTGGCAGCGCTCAAGCAGATTGAGCAGGGGTACACCCATTTGGATGATGCCTCGCAGCATCCGGATCTGCTCGGTAGCAGCGCTACCGTAGTGTCAGAGGAGTACCTTGCGAAATTCCCGGATTTCCCCAAGGTCTGGAATGCGGCCCGGGAGAAGGCACTGGCCGACCTGAAGCAGCATGAAGATGAATATTATGCATTCCTGGCTGAGATCGGAGATACCACCCCGGAACTCGCGAAGCAGGTCAATCCAATCAGTGATATCAAGGATACAGCCTTCACAGATGACGGTATTAAGCTGCTGGAGGGCACCAAGAACTTCCTCGTCGATGAGAAGCTGGCCAAGAAAGATTTCAATATCAGCGATTGGCAGCTCAAGTAATTCAACATAGGGAAACGGAGGGAATGCCGATGTCTCATGAAACCTTAACTATTGAACATTTCAAGCTGCCGCTGGAGAATGGGCTGTATCTGGAAGGTGAGGTACGGGTCCCTGCGGGGACGGCAACGAAGCCTGTACTCCTGATCAGCCATGGCTTCAGAGGGCATAAAGATTGGGCGTTCTGGCCGGAGGTCTCCGGCAGAATTGCCGGAAGCGGGTTCTACACCGTAAGCTTCAATTTCTCGCGTATCGTTGCCCGTGATGCTGACGGGATCAGCCCGGAGGAAGCAGCCGAAGCGGCCACGCTGAGCAGGGAGCTGGCGGATCTGGAGCAGTTGCTTCATAGCCTGCTTGAAGGCAGGCTGCCGCTTGCCGGACAAGCGGACACGGAGCGGATAGCGGTTCTGGGGCATAGCCGTGCAGGCGGGAGCAACATCCTGTTCGCGGCAGAGCATCCTGAGGTGAAGGCGCTGGTAGTCTGGAACGGCGGTGCTGCACCGCAGCCTCGGCAGGGTGAAGGTACTGCGGCGCTTACACCGCAGGAGCAGGCGGTCCGGGAGGATCAGCTGCGGAATAAGGAGCGTTTCAATCTGGAGGAAGCGCTCAGCAGAGTATCGGCTGCTGCGCTGCTGATTCAGGGTGATCAGGACCGTGATGCCCTGCTGCTGCAGCATGCCGGCTTCAGGGAACAAGCGCCGCAGCACCGGTACCTGAGCATCCGGGGTGCAGATCATACCTTCGGCACGGTAGATCCGTACGAAGGCTCCACCTCTGCGCTGAATGAAGCTGTCACCTCGACGATAGCATTTTTGCAAGAGAAGCTGGCCTGATCTTATTTCTACATTTCAAAGAACCATGAAGAGGAGGAAGCGGAATGCCGCAGCAACAGCAGGCTACAACAGATGTTCTAGTGCTGGGTGGAGGCCCGGCCGGAGCATGGGCGGCATGGAGTGCAGCTTCTCAGGGAGCGAAAGTGATCCTGGCCGATAAGGGATATCTCGGAACCAGCGGGGCTACCGCGCCGGGGGGGACGACGCTGCTGGTGATTCCACCGGTGGCAGAGCTGCGGGAGCAGGCCGTGCAGGACAGACTTAAGGCCGGCGGCTATCTCTCGGAGAATGCCTGGATACACCGTGTGCTGGATCAGGTCGAGCAGAATCTGCAGCTGGTAGAGGAGTGGGGGTATCCCTTCCCGAAGGATAAGGATGGCAGGCCGCTGCGGACGCATCTGCATGGCCCGGAATACATGAGGATTATGCGCAGAGTGGTGCGCAAGGCGGGAGTGCGCATCTGGGATCAATCGCCGGCACTGGAGCTGCTCCATGATCAGCACGGCGTGGGTGGCGCCCGCGGAATCAACCGCCTGACCGGAGAGAGCTGGGAAGTGAAGGCGAATGCGGTGATTATGGCTACGGGCGGCTGCGCCTTCCTCAGCAAGGGGCTGGGTTGTAATGTGCTTACCGGTGAAGGGCTGCTGATGTCAGCCGAAGCCGGTGCCGAGCTGTCGGGCATGGAATTCACCCGGCAATATGCTCCGAGCTTCGCGGATGGAACGGTCACCCGCGGGCGCATGCTGGCTTGGGCCACGCTGTATGATGCTGCGGGCAGGCCGCTGCACCGGGGCGGCCGCACCTTCGGCAGCATTCCCGAGCTGATGCTGAAGGGCCCGGTCTATGCTTCTCTGGATTTGGCTGATACGAAGGAGAAGCAGGCATTCCTCCGCAATGCCCACCCGATCTTCTTCATGCCGCTGGAGCGGGCGGGGATTAATCCGTTCAAGGATAAATTTCCGCTTACGCCCCGCTATGAAGGCACGATGCGCGGCACGGGCGGCCTGCGCCTGACCGGCCCCGGGTGTGAAACCTCGGTGCCGGGGCTGTATGCGGCAGGCGACGCCGCCTCCCGCGAGAAAGTGACCGGCGCCATCTCCGGCGGCGGCGCCTACAATGCATCCTGGGCCATCTGCAGCGGCAGCTGGGCAGGACGAAGCGCAGCGCGGCACGCTCTGCAGCAGCCGCATCCGGCGGAGCGCCGGATGCTCCGCGCGGCGGGCCGCTACGGGATGCCGGCTGGCGCCGGCACGGCAAGGACGCTGGACGCGAAGCCGCTGATCGCGGCGGTCCAGCAGGAGATCCTGCCGCTGCGGATCAATTACTTCCGCAGCGAGCCCGTAGTCGCTGCCGCCCTGCAGCGCCTGAACCGCCTGATGCCCGAGCTGGGCGGGCAGGTGCCCGCGACGGTTCAGGGCATCGTGCAGTCACGTGAAGCGGCCGCTATGCTGAATGTCGGCCGCTGGATCTACACCGCTGCGCTGGCCCGCAAGGAGAGCCGCGGCCTGCAGCGCCTGGCCGAGTATCCGGCGCTGGACCCGCGCCAGACCCACCGCCTGATTCTCTCCGGCGTTAATACGATCGGTATCCGCACGGAAAGTGTGCCTCATGCCCATGAGCTGCGGATTCCGGGAGAGGAGCGGGCCATATGATTGAGCTGGTTAGCCAGGACCGCTGCATCGGCTGCAGGCTGTGCGTGAAGGTCTGTCCGACGAATGTCTTCGCGATGGAGGGCAAGCTTGCCGTCATTGCCCGCCAGGAGGATTGCCAGACCTGCTTCATGTGCGAAGCTTATTGTCCTGTCGATGCATTGTATGTGGCACCGCAGGCAGATAAGTCTGCGAACCCGGATGAGCAGGAGCTGATTGAATCCGGCCGGCTGGGCAGCTGGCGGAAGGAGATCGGCTGGAATCCGGGGGCGGAGGACACGATGGCAGAGCGGGACACGACACCGTTCTTCGAGGTCTTCACCGAAGCTTACCGCGGCAAGTAGCAAGAGATAGGCAAGTGAATTCACAGGTGTTCCGCAGCCATGCCGGCAGCGGAACACCTTTTTGTATATAATCGCTTCTGACTGACGGGTGCATGTTCTTGTACGTTTCGGCCGTCTCTAAGTAATATGACATAATTTGGGCAATACTAGGAGCACGCCGATACATATAGAAGCAGGCTAAGCTGCTGCAGAAAAATATAAATTATTTTAATATATACTAACTGGGCGGCTACCGATTATACTAAGTTGAACGAACCGTTTCTTCAGCAGGCGGAGCGTCTCCCCAAATCTACACACAGACACTACAATATTATGCTGGAGGAAATTGAATGAGCATTACAGAACTTACTAGCCAACTTTCCAGTTTCACAGGAAGGCTACTGCGGGAACGCTTCGGGAAGGGACCTGAATCGATACATGCCTCTATCGGGGAGCAATGTATAGCACTGCATATCCGTAATTTCATCGGACCTGTGGAGAGGTTTTTATTGAATAAAGAAGAAGAACAGGCGTTTCGTTATACACGGGAGCTTCTGATGAAGTCCCTGCTTCCCGAGCTTGCAGCGTACCTGAAGGAGAGCCTGGCTATTGAGGTCGGCGAGCTTTTTTATGATTGGGGCATTCATAACGCATCGGGGATGATCGTGGCGCTCATCAAGAATGACGACGTACCGATTGATGATTATGCCGGGCGCGAAGAAGTCCATACCCAGATTAACGAGGTGACCAGGAAGGTCCAAAAGGAACCGGTCCATACAGACTCCTGGTGGCTGGGACCCCGCATTCTGATTATTAAGCGTGAAGGCATCATGATTCCTTTGGAGAAGGAATTGATTGGCCTCGGCTATGAGAATACGCTTAAGACTACCAAGCGCAAGATGGAGAAGCGTTATTTGGATGATACCACCACTATAGCCCAGATGCTCGGCAAAGAGCTGGCGGATATTTATGTGGATTGGGATTTCGACAAAGATACCAGCGTGATAGCCTATACTTTTCACTAAAGTCTAACCATATATGAGGTGGAAATGAGTCGGACATGCAAATGAGCCGAACATGAGCCGAAGAAGGGGGAACCGTCCCTTTCTTCGGTTTTTTTATTTTCTGCCCATCTGCCGTTAGGGGTGCTGAGACTTTTTAGGAGGATAAGCTGGATGGAGGAGTGTAAGTGGACGGTATTATATGTAGAAGATAATCAGCTCAATATGGCCTTAGTACACCATATCTTCAAAAGAAATCTGCCCTCCGTATTGCTGCTGAAGGCTGAAACGGCAGAGCTTGGACTGCAAATAGCGCGGGAAGCTCTGCCGGATCTGATTATCCTGGACATCGGGCTTCCCGGACTTAACGGGTATGAAGCTCTGGAAATACTGCAGCAGGATCAGGCAACTTGTCATATTCCGGTGCTGGCGACGAGTGCGTTTGCGCAAAGCTCGGATATTGAGAAGGCCCGGAAGAAGGGCTTTGCCGAATATATCACCAAGCCCTTTCAGGTTAAAGCGTTCACCGAAACCGTGAAGAGGCTGCTCTACGGAGAAGACCTGCAGAAGATTTAGCTTGAAATAGCAACAGGGGATTCATTAAGGTGGGGAGCTGGGGAGATCTCTGTCTGGCGGCGGGTTCACGGGCTGCTGTAATCCGCTGAATAAGGAATTGTCTGTATTCGACATAATGATTTGACTTTCGCCCGATTATGCAAGATATTTATATTGCAGATTTAATATAAAGGAATTGCATCTAATACTTCACAAACGGGCGGTGGATCTTATGCTAGGGCAGCATACGGAGACGTCTTCTCCATTTGAACAGGCATTTAAGACAGGAACTGCCGGAGTAGCCTTTCTCTCCATGGCTGAAGAATGGATGAAAGTGAATCCGGCGGTAACCCTCTTGCTCGGATATTCCGAAGAGCAGTTGCTGGGACGCAGCTTCCAAGCGTTCTGGGATGAAGATAGCCTGCACATACATAGTTACAGGATGGGGAGCCTCAGGACAGGAGCAGCCCCTTTTTTTGAAGCCGAAATTAAGCTGCGCCATGCGGATGGCTCTGCGGTTCCGGTGCTGCTGCATGTGGCGAGGGTGAGCGAGCCTTCGACGGGAGAGGGGCTGTATTATATCGTTCACTTGGCTGGAAGGCCGCTTGAAGCACGGGTGGAGGCACTTCCCGGGACGTCTGAGCGGCTGTACCAGCTGATTGCCGGCAACATCAGGGACATTGTGTACTATGCTGCGCCCGGTTCAGTCTGCCGCTACTGCTCCCCTTCTGTGGAGGAGGTGCTCGGGTATAGACCGGAGGAGCTGATCGGCCGGGATAACAGCAGACTGGTTCATTCTGAGGATCTGGCCTTAATCAGTGCGCAGCAGATGGCTGACTCGCCTGATGTCCAGCTGCGGATATTACATGCGAACGGCCAATATATCTGGATTGAATTCTCTCTGAGAACGGTGGAAGACGGCGGGGAGCGCGGGGTGCTGGCTGTCGGCCGCGATGTGACCCGGCGCAAGATTGTGGAGCAGAAGCTTCAGGAATCGGTCGAGCGTTATACCTCGCTGAAGAAATATAATCATGACGCGATCATATCGCTGGACCTGGAAGGCCATATTATTAACGGGAATGAACAGGCGGTAAGGCTGACGGGGTATACGATCTCTGAGATGGTGGGCATGAGTGTCAGCCGGATCATCGGCGAGCGGCAGCTGCAGAATGTACTCGGTCCCCGCCGGCGGAGCGGCTCCGCGGGACAGGATATCAACCTGATCTGGCATAAGGACGGGCATTCTGTGGAGGTCCTGACTACCCTTGCGCCGATTATTATCAACCAGTCTACCGTAGGCTTTTATATTATCGTCAAGGATATTACCGAGCAGAAGAAGCTGCTGATTGCCAAGGAGACCGCAGAGAATACGAACCGCGCCAAAAGTGAGTTCCTGGCTATGATGAGCCACGAAATCCGTACTCCGATGAACGGGGTGATCGGGATGACCGACCTGCTGCTGGAGAGCAGTGAGCCGCGTTCGCAGCAGCGGGAGTTCCTGGAGATTATTCGCCAGAGCGGTGAATCCCTGCTGAATATCATCAACGACATTCTCGATCTCTCCAAGATTGAGGCAGGCAAAATCTCACTCCAAGACGAGCCGTTCATCCTCCAGCACTGTATGGATTCCGCACTGGAGCTGCTTCAGCTCAAGGCGGAGCGCAAAGGGCTGACCCTCAGCGTGGAGACGGAGCCGGATGTGCCGCAGCGGCTGATCGGGGACGGGGAGCGGCTGAAGCAGGTGCTGCTCAATCTGGCCGGCAATGCCGTCAAATTCACCTGTACCGGCGGGGTAAAGGTAAGCGTGAAGCGCATTGCCGATGGCCTGGCAGGTGTAACGCTCCAGTTCACCGTGGCGGATACGGGGAGCGGGATTCCCGAGGAGGCCCGCAGCCGCTTGTTCGAGCCGTTCTATCAGATGGAGCATTTCAGGGGCCGCCAGGGTGAAGGCACCGGTCTGGGGCTGGCGATCAGCAAGCAATTGGTCGAGCGGATGGGCGGAGAGATCTATCTGGATACAGCAGCCGGGCATGGGGCGACCTTTGTGTTCACCGTGGTCCTTCGGACGCAAGCGCAGTCGCTTCCGGCTGACGGGCCGGAGGGGAACCTGCCGGAGCCGCAATCCGAAGGCCGGTCCCTGCATATTCTGGTAGCCGAGGACAATGTGATCAACCAGATCGTCCTGCGCAAAATCCTGGAGAAGCGCGGCTTCGCCGTCGATGTGGCCGAGGATGGGCGGCAGGCGGTCGATATGACAGCCCGGCATGGCTATGATCTGATCTTCATGGATGTGCAGATGCCCGGGATGAACGGCCTGGAGGCCACAGCTGCCATTAGGGCAGAGCAGCCGGCAGACCAGCAGCCGGTCATTGTTGCAGTGACGGCCAACGCGCTCAAGGGCGACCGGGAGCTATGCCTTGAAGCAGGGATGGATGAGTATATCAGCAAGCCGCTGAGAAGCGACAGCATTGCCAAAGTAATCGGGAAATTTTTTGCGGAACAGGAATAAGCAGACCTCTCTTCATAAAATAATCACAATGCTGAGTTAAAGCTGCAATGCAGTGCTGTGATGTCTTGCATATGGAAGTCTTTTTGATTAAGATAGCAGAAACTGGTGCATAAGCA
The DNA here is from genome assembly GCF_038002805.1 of Paenibacillus sp. FSL H3-0333. NCBI lineage: Bacteria > Bacillati > Bacillota > Bacilli > Caryophanales > Paenibacillaceae > Paenibacillus > Paenibacillus sp. FSL H3-0333. Next base: position 1,485,558 of record NZ_JBBODG010000001.1, read on the forward strand.
GCACCGATATACCTTGTAATGACAATGACGAAGAGAGTAAGCACTTCATAGCGTATTTTAACAGGGAAGGCGTGCCGGAGACTGAGAGCACCCCCATTAGACGCTTAGTGCCGAAGTTCACTTCCGAGTCGGTCCCTGAAGTACACTGCTGCAGCAGTTATGGGTAGGGTGGCCCGCTTCCTGCGTTAACGGATGTAAGACAGAATGAATCGACTGGCCGGTATCCTTCAGGTATGCCGTCATGTGCTGATGCGTCAGCAGGATTCAGTTCTAAATAAGGGTGGTACCACGGCTCCTCGTCCCTTGCGGCGGGGGGTCTTTTTGCGTTCGTTCATAGCCTTAACTATTAATATCACAAAGGAGTGTCTTGGAATGAGTAATGTGGAATTGGATGATCTGAGAGCAAGATTGGATGAGATTAACGGTCAGCTGCTGGAGCTGATCTCGGAGCGTGCCGGAATCGTTCAGGAGATTGGGGTGCTCAAAGAGAAGCAAGGCGTGCCGAAGTTCGATCCTGAACGGGAGAAGGCGATGCTGGAGAAAATGGTCGCAGGCAATAAGGGGCCGTTCACGAATGGAACCATCCGTACGCTGTTCAAGCAGATTTTCTCAGCTTCGCTTGATCTGCAAAGTACGGAGCATAAGAAGACCCTGCTGGTAGCGCGTAAAGACCATGCGGAGGATACAGTTATTGAGCTGCCGGGCGGCGTTACAGTAGGCGGATTATCCTCCCTGATGGTAGCTGGCCCGTGTTCGGTGGAGAGCGAGCTGCAGACCCGTACGGTGGCTGCGGCCCTGCAGAAGGCAGGCGTAAAGGTTATGCGCGGCGGCGCCTTCAAGCCCCGGACCTCCCCTTATGATTTCCAGGGACTGGGCATGGATGGCCTGCGGATTCTGCGTGAAGCGGCGAATGAATACGGGCTGCTGACGATCAGTGAGATTGTCGATCCCCGGCATATTGAAGATGCGCTGGATTATGTGGATGTCATTCAGGTCGGCGCGCGGAACATGCACAACTTCGAGCTGCTTAAGGCGGTAGGGGAAGTGAACAAGCCGGTGCTGCTGAAGCGCGGACTATCCGCCACGCTGGATGAATTCGTTCATGCGGCAGAATATATTATGTCCCGCGGCAATATGGAGATTATGCTGATTGAACGCGGTATCCGCACCTATGAGCGGTCGACGCGCAATACGCTGGATATCTCGGCGGTACCGATTCTTAAGCAGGAATGCCATCTGCCGGTGCTGGTCGATGTCACCCATTCCACCGGACGCAAGGACATTCTGATCCCGTGTGCCAAGGCTGCGCTTGCTGCCGGAGCCGACGGTATTATGGTGGAGGTGCATCCTGATCCGGCTACAGCCTTGTCTGATGCGGCGCAGCAGCTTAATATTGAGGAGTTCAACACCTTCTTCAATGAGGTGAAGGCCTCCGGATTATACCGTTAAGTGAAACAGGGTGAATTCAGGTAACAGGAGGAACTGAAATTTTGAAGCAAATCGTCTCATACAACAACGGTTGGTTCTCCAACACACGGAGTGATATTTTATCGGGCATGACCGTGGCTATTGCCTTAATTCCTGAAGCGATTGCTTTCTCCATCCTTGCTGGCGTAAGCCCTATGGTTGGTTTGTATGCCTCCTTCTGTATCGCTATTGTAACAGCCTTCGCCGGCGGGCGGCCGGGGATGATCTCGGCGGCGACAGGAGCGATGGCGCTGCTGGTCGGCAGCCTGGTGCTGTCGCACGGCATTGAGTATCTGTTCGCGGCTACGGTGCTGGCTGGCATCCTGCAGATTGTGATGGGGCTGCTGAAGCTGGGCCGGTTCATCACCTTTCTGCCGCAGCCGGTCATGACCGGCTTTGTCAACGCGCTGGCGATTCTGATCTTTATGGCTCAGCTCGTGCATTTTGAGGGACAGGGCTGGATCATGTACGCACTCGTGGCTCTTACGCTGGTCATCATCTATACGGTTCCCCGGATCACCAAGGCGGTGCCATCGGCGCTGGTCGCCATTGTCGTAGTCTCGGTACTCAGCATTGTGCTGGGTCTGGATGTAAGAACCGTAGGCGATATGGGGACTATTACTTCAGCGCTGCCTGTATTCCATCTGCCGAGCCTTCCCTTGACGCTGGATACACTGCTGATTATACTGCCGTATTCGCTCTCACTCGCGGTCGTCGGATTACTGGAATCGCTGATGACAGCCACGCTGATTGATGATATCACGGGCACCGGCAGCGACAAGAACCGGGAAGCGAAAGGGCAGGGGCTGGCCAACATCGTGACCGGCTTCTTCGGAGGCATGGCTGGCTGCGCGATGATCGGCCAGTCGATGGTCAATATGAAATCGGGCGGACGGACACGCTTGTCCACTTTTGTCTCCGGGATCTTCCTATTGTTCCTGATTCTTGTGCTGGGTGATGTTGTTAAGCAGATTCCTATGGGCGCACTGGTCGGTGTAATGATTATGGTCTGCATCAGCACCTTTGAATGGAAGTCCCTGACCTCCTTGCGGAGAGTTCCGCTAAGCGATGCCCTGGTCATGGTGGTCACTGTGGTTACAGTAGTAGCTACCGATAACCTGTCGATCGGCGTGCTGTTCGGCGTGCTGCTGAGTGCTTTGTCTTTTGCCTGGAAAATCGCTTCCCTTCAGCTGAATGTTCATACTACGGCATCTGTAACGACTTATCGAGTATCGGGCCAGCTGTTCTTCGGAACCACGAGCCATTTCGTGAATGAATTCATGTATGACAGTGATCCGGCGCAGGTCATTATCGATTTCAGCCGTTCCCATGTGTGGGATCAGTCGGCGGTGGGGGCCATTGCCAAGACGATGGACAAATACGCGGCATTGGGTACTAAGGTCACTCTCACGGGTCTAAATGAAGAAAGTGCCCGGCTGGTGCATCGGGTTGGATTGTCGTCTTCGGGCGGCCATTGACGGATCAAGGACAGAAGGCTGTTTTTGGAGCGATTAGGCTTCAGAAGCAGTCTTTTTTTGACAATATAATAATGTAAAGGATTCATCCTACAAATTTTAATCGTCTACGCCGTCTTTGGAAAAGGATTTTTGAAAAGTTTGTCGAAATTTTCCGGTAGAGGGACATTTGTCATTGCTTCTTCGGATGGCCCTACTATAACCACGCAATTGTGATGCGCGAAAGGGAAGGCCTCCATGTTTTCTTTTATCCGAACCAGACTGATTGCCCGTATTCTCTGTGTTATGACCGTTGTGATTCTCTGCATTACAGCAGGCAATGCCGCCATTCAGTGGGTGAACACCGGATCAGCGGTCAAAGGGACGATCAGCAGCTACAACATGAGTATTGCCAGCCATTATGTGACGCAGATTGATGCCGGGCGCTACAGTGAATTCCTGGCCGATCCGCAGGAGTCGGACCTGTATTGGTCGCTCCGCAATGAACTGGATCAGTTCCGGAAGTCGATTGGTGCCCGTTATGTATATTTTGTGCGGATTGATGATGCCCGCCAGCCGCAGCTGATGATTGACGGCAGGCCGGAGGGAGACCCGCTGGCTTCGGGGATTAATGAGACTACTGATATGCCAGCGGCCGCAGTTACGGCTGTGCTTGCCGGAGAGAATGCCAGCACGCCGCTGATCAGCAATCCCGAATACGGGGATTATATCTCGGCATTCGTTCCTATGAAGGACACCGGCGGGAAGCTGGTCGGGGCGCTGGGCATTGATACCGATGTTGCTGTGCTGAGTACGCTGACCCGTGATGTCCTGATGGAGAGCCTGCCGCTCTATAGTATTATTCTAGCTCTGTCTCTGGGCGCACTCGCGGTGCTGGCCTGGTTCGTCTCCCGGTCCTTGCGTCCGCTGGTGACGATTACAGAGAGCGCGGGCACGATGGCTGAAGGGGATCTCGCCGAGGCAGCCCGTATCCTGCATGCCCGTCCGGTCAACTCCCGGGATGAGATTGGCAGGGCTTATCAGGCGATGCTCCAGATGTCAGGGGATCTGAATGCCAGAGTGAAAGGGATGGTATCCGGGGTGTCTACCGCCTCTGACAGTCTCTACGGCTCCTCCGAGACCTTCGCCAGGAATGCCGATGATGTGCTGAAGATGAGTGAGACGGTGAGCGGCAGAATCAGCAATATCCATGCCGGGGCTAACTCGCAGACGGAAGGCGCTCAGAGCAGCGCAGTAGCCATGGATGAGATGGCGCTGGGCATCTCGCGCATCTCGGAGGCCTCGGCTGCGGTCTCGGAATTCGCAGTCAAGGCGCTGGACATTGCAGAGGCGTCACAGACGGCGATGAACCACACCAATCAGCAGATGAAATCGATCTCTGTATCCACAGGGGAGACGCTGGATATTGTACTGCGGCTGCAAGGGTACACGGATGAGATTGAAGGCGTGCTGGCTGCGATCAGGCAGTCTGCGGATCAGACGAAGCTGCTTGCGTTGAATGCTTCCATTGAGGCGGCGCGTGCGGGGGAGCACGGCAGAGGCTTCACTGTCGTAGCCGGTGAAGTACGCAAGCTGGCAGAAGGCTCCGCAGCCTCAGTCGAGCGGGTGGCCGAGCTGCTGATGCAGATCGGCCAGGCTTCTGCAAGCATCGGGGGACAGATGACGGAAGCGTCCGCTGAAGTGCAGGAAGGGGTGCGGATGTCAGCCGAGGCGGAGGCTGCTCTGCTGGAGGCCTCCGCCGCCTTCCGGGAGGTGGCCGGACAGATCATTGATGTGTCGGCGACAGCGGAGCAGCTCTCCGCTGGCTCGGAGGAGGTTGCGGCAGCGGTGGGCAGCATGGCCGATATTGCCGGAGAGGTCTCGGAGCAGACCCGGGAGATCCGTGAGCTGACTGATCTGCAATTGGCGCGAATCAAAGAAGTCTACGAGGCTTCGCTGAGCGTCAGCGCGAGTACAGGCGATCTGCGGGAGGCCATCCGGCAGGTGAATGTATAGGGCTAGGGGTTCGGTACGCTTGATCTATACTGTCCGGAGTGGATACAGGATTAGCAGAGGTTATGCCCTCCAGCTTTCAAAAGCGTCCGACTATTGGTATGATACAAGGGATGTGAACATCTATTACCGATTATATGGAGGAATTGAACATGAGTGAAACTACAATATCCGGGATTATTGATCATACGCTGCTGAAGGCGGATGCCCGGAAAGACGATATTATCAAGCTTGCCGAAGAGGCCAAAGCCTACAAATTCGCCTCTGTGTGCGTGAATCCGGCCTGGGTGGCTACGGCGCATGCCGTACTGAAGGATACACCGGAAGTGAAGGTATGTACAGTAATCGGCTTCCCGCTGGGGGCATCGACGCCTGAGTCGAAGGCTTTTGAGACAAAGGATGCTATTGCGAACGGTGCCGGTGAGGTGGATATGGTCATTAATATCGGCGCACTGAAGGACGGCAATGACGAGCTGGTGAAGCGCGATATGGTTGCTGTAGTCGAAGCCGCACGCGGCAAAGCGCTGACCAAGGTTATTATTGAGGCCTGTCTGCTGACAGAAGAGGAGAAGGTCCGTGCCTGTAAGCTTGCCGTAGAAGCTGGCGCAGACTACGTGAAGACCTCGACCGGCTTCTCGACCGGCGGGGCAACGAAGGAAGATATCGCCCTGATGCGGGCAACGGTCGGACCTGAGATCGGCGTGAAGGCCTCCGGCGGTGTCCGCAGCGCGGAAGACGCGCTCGTGATGATCGGCGCAGGCGCCAGCCGGATCGGCACCAGCGGCGGCGTAGCGATTGCCAAGGGCGAGCAGAGCCAGAGCGGCTACTAAGCTGAGGTGAGCTAGACATATAGAAACGGCTGCGGCCTCCTTGAGTTCAAGGGAGCCACAGCCGTTTTCTGTTTAGAGGAAGTATAGCAGGTGGATTTCCTCCATCTATTAATGAACATATGAGCGTTACCGAACCAGCAATTGGATAAACAACACTTAAATTCTCTCGATTCATCCCAAGTAGCATAAAGTAACTATATTAGTTGCTGTTTGTCCACCTGTTGCCGGTAACTCCAGCCCAATGGGCGAATTAAGATACGTTATTCCACTTGCTTGTTGCAGGATGAGCTATCCGTTCAGGGTTACCCCCTTAAACCAGCCCCTTATCCATCGCCTTGCCGATCAGCGTCGCAAACAGGCTGTTGGACCAGGCGAACCATTCGCGCGAGAAGTCCGCCGGATTATCCGGGTGGAAGCCTTCGTGCATGTAGCCGGTATCGGCGTCGGTGCGGATCAGCATGTCGATCAGCTCCTTGATCTCCTCATCGTTATCCGCCGTCAGCGCCTGCATGGACAGCGCCATATGCCAGACATAACCGCCCGGTGTATGCGGACTGCCGATGCCCTTGGCGTGCTTGCCCTCGAAATAGAACGGGTTATCGAAGCTGAGCGCGAACCGGCGGGTGTTCTGATAGATCTCATCCTCTACGCCCACGTAACCAATGTAAGGAATAGAGATCAGCCCTGGGGTTCCGGCATCGTCCATCAGCGAGTAATTGCCGTAGCCGTCCGTCTCATAGGCGTAGATTCTGCCGTATTTCGGATGGGTCACGATACCATAGGTACGGATGCCGAAGTCGATCTCCTTGCGCAGCTTCGCCGCTCTCGCTGCCAGCCGTTCATCCTGATACACCTCGCTCGCCATCTCGCCGATATACCCCAGAATGACCACAGCGAACATATTCGAGGGAATATTGTAGCCGAATTCACAGCTGTCATCGCTCGGGCGGAAGCCCGACCAGCTCATCCCTGTGTAGTTGACGGGCATCCCGCGTCCGTTATTGTGCAGCGTCTCCGTATCCTGGAGCGTCTGGCGGATGAAGTGGTATGGGGATTTCTCCCCGTGATGCTGCTCGGTCTCGATCGTGTTCACGATGGAGGTCAGCGCCTGGTAGCAGGCGGCATCGAAGATGTCGGTCTGCTCCGCTTCCTTCCAGTACATATAAGCCAGCTGAACGACGAAGCAGAGCGAGTCCAGCTCATATTTACGCTCCCACATCCACGGATTCAAGTTACAGTCGTCCGTATCGCGGTAATGCTTGTCGTTTGCCGTCTCGTTGAAGGCATTGGTGTACGGATCAATATTCACATAGAACATTTGGCGGGCAATCAGGCCGCGGAGAATCCGCTGCAACTCAGGGTCGTTTTTGGCAAAAGGAATATAGTGCCGCACCTGCTCCGTCGAATCGCGCAGCCACATGGCCGGGATATCGCCGGTGAACACGAAGGTCGTGCCGTCTTCCAGCAGCTTGGTCGTGGTCTCCAGTGTGTTCGGGAAGCAGTTGCGGAACAACTGCTGCAGTTTCGGGTGATGCGCTAGCCGTTCATCGGCCTCATTCAGATAGGCGGTAATGGAAGCTGGCAGATTCATGGTGTAACTCCTCCTGGCATAGTGAATTTAGGGTTGTACGGGTTGCAGGGCATAGGTGACGATTTGAGCGGGGCCGGCAGAGCGGCGGAGAGAACCTTCATCCAGGGCTTCCCGCTGTTTGCGCCGTTCCAGAATATCACTGGCATGGACAGCCTTCACCGGAAAATGCGGCGTAAGCGCGAGCTCCTGCTCTGCTCCCGCCAGATTGTACCAGCGCAGAATAATGTCCTCATGGTCTGCGGACATTTTGAAGGCCGACAGTGCCAGGGTGCGGCCCTGCCACTCCAGCGGCTGATAGACAGCAGGGAGGGAGCTCTCCTGCCAGCCGGTCTGGACCGTGAACCAAGGCACCTGGTACTGGTAGGCCCAGGCACAGGCCTCCGTCCAGTCCGCATCCCCGGCGAAGGGACGGACCGCGAATTCCACGGTCTGCTCGCCCAGGCACTGGGCTTCCGGTGTAGGGAACACGCCCCAGTCGCCCAGCTCCGATACGCTGCGCAGCAGGGTAACGGCAATCGTATTCCTGCCGTCCCGCAGCACCTCGTATTCGTTCAGCCCCTTGTTGGCTACCAGCAGTCCGGCGCTGCCGTCTGACACGCTGACATAAGCCTGCTGGTGCTGGGCGTTGCTCGGATTGATCCAGTCCGGTGCCGGCTCAATCTCGCGCTCAGCGGCTTCGAAGATGGAATCGGCCCGCAGGGTTGAGGCGGTCAGTCCGGTAGGGAAGAGGACGCGCAGCCGGTGGTCCTTGGCCTGATTATTGAACGCGGCAGAGACCTGAACGCCGGTCCCGCCAGTCTCCAGGCTGATCCGTGTCACGATCCGCAGCGGAGCTTGCTCGGTTGAGCGTCCGGACTTGCGCTGCCGGAACGGCACCATTCTGCGCTTCTCGTCCTCGAACGAAGCATCGGCGGAAGCGGGAATCGCCCATTCATGCACGATTTCATACGTGATGCGGTAAGGCTCATGCTCGGCCAGCGAGATCCGGGCGGCAAGGCCCTTGGTCGTCAGCGCCACATCGCCCTCCGGCTGGCGGAACACGTATTCATTCCCGATATCGCCGCAGTTCTCATAGACGCCGAGTCCGGTGAAGCTGCGGCCCGTCCGCTTGTCAGCCACATCGTAAGAACCGTCCTCGCGGATCTGAACGGCCAGGAATTCATTCTCCATCCCACGTTCCAGCAGCTTAAGCGGACCTTCAGCTGCAGTCCCGGCGGACTCATCCGCCGACTCTACCCAGGCGTAGGTGCTGTAGCCTAACGGCGGCACCTGCGTAGCCTCGAAGGTCAGTCGGACCATCCGGGCCATATAAGGCTTGCGGAACTGGTCGTCCGGCAGCTCGTAGCCGAACCGGGTGCCCAGATCCTCCGCCCGGCAAGCCACAGTCTGCCCTTCAGCGTCGAGCAGCCGTCCGTTCGCAAGCTCAAGCGTAAGCTGATCGAGCGCTGAGGCAATCGCCGCAGGGTTCGGCCCTTCCTTGAAGTAACGCTTGGCGAAGATGATCTCCACGCTTACCGTCCCGCTGCGCTGCCAGCCGGTGGTATTGAAGACCGTCACTGGCCGGGCAGAGTCGCCCCAGGCCGCAACATTCCGGGTTCCGATCTGTGCAGATACCGCCTTCAGACTGTCTTCAATAATAGCTTCGCCGACATGGCGGCTCTTCTCGAAACGTGTAATCATCTCGCGGTGAACCTCATCCACGCTGCAGCCGCAGATGCTGTCATGCGGGTGATTCTGCATCAGCGTCTTCCAGGCATAGGTCAGAAGCGCGTGGGGGTAGACCTGTCCGCTGACCAGATAAGCCAGTGCCGCCAGCGGCTCAGCGCCTTTCTCCAGCAGCGTCTGGCCCTGCTGGTTAAGCTGCTTCAGATAGACGCGGGCGGAGGCGGTATTCACCAGCGTCCCCCAACCGTCCGTATGCTGGCTGCGCAGCTCGCCGTGCACGGTGACCAGATCCTCAGGCAGCGAAGGGGTCAGCGCCTTCAGGTATTGCTCGAAGCTGGAGTGGACAAAGTCCGTGTCCGGGTACAGCTTCCGGGCCGTCTCCAGCGCATCCGCGAGATCACGCTGCACCGGCTGATGATCACAGCCGTTCATGAACAGCAGCTCCGGGGTGGAGGCGTATTTGCCGGCATCCGCGAGTTTCTTGTCCCAGAAGGCCTTGGCGTCCTCAGCATCTACAGGCACCTCATTGCCGTTGCTGTACCAGTTCGCAAACAGCAGTCCAAGCACAACTGAGCCATCCGGGGATTCCCAGTACATCTCCGAGTATGGCGACTCATAGCTGGTGCTGTTCAGCTCGCCGACCATATTATCGAAGCCTGTCGGCTTCACGCCGCGGCCGAACACCGCAGTCCCGATGTCAGCCTGCTGGAGTAGCTGGGGGGCTTGGCCCATATTGCCAAAGGAATCGGGGAAATAACCGAGCTTCGAGATGACGCCATATTTCGCCGCATCCTGATGCCCGATCAGCAGATTACGCACATTGGCCTCGGAGCTGGTCAGGAATTCATCCTGGAGCACATACCAGGGACCGATGACAATCCGGCCTTCGCGGATGAACCGCTCCAGCTGCTCTCTCCGCTCAGGATGCACCTGCAGATAGTCTTCAATAATTATGGTCTGTCCGTCCAGGTGGAAGTACCGGTAGCGCTCGTCCTGCTCCAGCGTCTCCAGCAGCTCGTTCATCAGCTTCGCCAGCAGCACATGGTGACGCTCATAAGGCATATACCATTCCCGGTCCCAGTGGGTGTGTGAGATCAGGTGGGCAGTTGTACGGGTCATGACAGAAACCTCCTATATCTTGAGTCGGTGTTGTAGTGTCGGCATTCGTAGCAAATGTTTGCATACCTGCCGGGGGATCACAATATGTAACTTTTGCAGGGGGGAGGAGGGTTCATAATTCACACATTTACGGCAGTCAGCCAGTAGCGGCCCGTAGAAGTTATTCAGCTCATAAGCCCCGTAGCAGCGCGGTTTTACACTCTTTTAACATGACAATGCACAACCTACATATTTACGATGTCAGCTTAGTTTCTCTACAATTTGGGATGTAAGCGTTAGCAGGAAAGGCCATAGCAAGAATGCGAAGCGGATACAGATTTATGTGTAATGAAAACTAACATAGAGAGGAGTGGGAGAATGAAGGGGAACAAGTCCCTTGGCAAAAGAATCTGGCAGAATTGGGAGCTCTATCTGTTCATGCTTCCCGCGTTACTGTATTTCTTCATCTTTCATTATGGTCCGATGTACGGCATTCAGATTGCCTTCAAGAACTTCGTGCCCTCCAAAGGAATTACGGGCAGCGACTGGGTAGGCTTCGACCATTTCGAACGGTTCTTCAATTCTTATTTCTTCTGGGATCTGCTGTGGAACACGTTCAGCATCAGCTTCTATGAGCTTGCCATCGGGTTCCCGCTGCCGATCATTCTGGCCCTGGCCTTCAATGAGGTCCGCAACGGCCCGTTCAAGAAGTCGGTCCAGACGGTTACCTATGCGCCGCATTTCATTTCAGTGGTCGTCATGGCGGGGATGATTATTACCTTCCTGTCGCCCTCCAGCGGAATGATTGTCCGGGCGATTGAATTCCTGGGCTTCCAGCCCGCACAGTTCCTGACCGACCCGGCCTGGTTCAAGACGGTATACGTCTTCTCAGGCGTCTGGCAGAGCACCGGGTGGGGGACGATTATCTATCTCGCAGCGCTGTCCGGCGTAGATCCACAGCTGCATGAAGCGGCCATTGTGGATGGAGCCAGCCGGATCAAGCGGGTGCTGCATATCAATCTGCCGACGATTATACCCACGATTACGATCATGCTGATTCTGAACATGGGTAACATTCTGGGCTTGGGCTTCGAGAAAATCCTGCTGCTGCAGAATTCGCTTAACATGGAAGCCTCCGATGTCATATCCACCTATGTCTACCGCGCCGGTCTGGTGAACGCCCAATACAGCTTCTCGACGGCTGTCGGATTGTTCAACTCGGTGGTCAATGTAATACTGCTCGTTACCGTGAACCGGATTGCCAAACGCACCAGTGAGAACAGCCTCTGGTAGAAAGGAGTTGAAGTCTATGGTTACTGCGATGAAAGAATCCAGGGGAGATAAGCTGTTTCTGATCAGCACCTACATCTATCTGTGCCTTGCGCTGGTAGTGGTCCTCTATCCGCTGATCTACATCCTCAGCGCGTCCATCAGTTCGCCGCAGGATGTCAATTCGGGCGCCATGTGGCTGTTCCCGAAGAATGTGACGCTGGACGGCTACAAGCTGGTGTTCGAGAACCCGAAGATCTGGAACGGCTATCTCAATACCATCATTTACACTGCGGTGGGCACTTTGCTTAATCTGGCGGTTACGCTGCCTGCTGCATATGCGCTCAGCCGGTCTGATTTTGTCGGACGCCAGCTGTTCATGGGCCTCATTCTGTTCACGATGTTCTTCAGCGGCGGGCTGGTGCCGACGTATCTGCTCGTCAAGAATCTGGGCCTCATTAACAGCATGGGGGCGTTGATCCTGCCGGTGGCCGCATCGGTGTGGAACATCGTGGTCGCCCGCACCTTTTTCCAGTCCACCATTCCAAAAGAACTACAGGAAGCGGCCCACATCGACGGCTGTACGAATCTGAAGCTGTTCATCCGCATTATCCTGCCGCTGTCCGCGCCGATTGTCGCCGTGATGGCCTTGTTCTACGGGGTTGGACACTGGAACAGCTACTTCCCGTCCCTGATCTATTTGAATGATGAAGCCAAGTATCCGCTGCAGATGGTGCTGCGCCAGATTCTGGTCCTGCAGGAAATGTCGGCCGAAACTACAGGCGCTGCGATCAACGGCGAGGTAGCTATGGCCATGAATAATAAGGCAGAGACGGCATCGCTGGTCAAATATGGCGTTATCGTTGTTTCTACACTGCCGATTGTGGCTGTCTACCCGTTCCTGCAGCGTTATTTTGTCCAAGGGGTCATGATTGGCTCTGTGAAAGGCTAAAGGTTAAAATGTAATGAACCTAAGGGAGGAATTATTAATGCAGATCAAACGTAAACCATGGAAGATTCTGCTGTCTTCGGCTGTGATTCTTGGACTGCTGGCAGGCTGCGGGAGCTCCAATGAAGGCACCGCGAATAAGAGTACCGGAGAGGCCACTGTGAACAAGGAGGGCTTCCCGATTGTTAGCGAACCCGTTACCCTGACGCTGATGGCGCCGGATGTGGGCATTCAGAACTGGGAGAACATGCCGGTGCTCCAGCAGATGAAGGAGAAGACCGGGATTACGATGGAATATAAAAATGCGCCGAAGGACAGCTTCGATACCAAAAAGAATCTGGTGTTCGCCAGCGGCGATTACCCGGATATCTTCTATGCTGCAGGTCTGACGACTGCCGAGCAGATGAATTACGGAGAGCAGGGGATTCTGATCCCGCTGGAAGACCTGATTGAGGAATACGCCCCGAACTTCAAGGCGCTGCTGGAGGAGAACCCGGATGTCCGCAAATCGATTACCGCCCCGGACGGTCATATCTACTCTCTGCCGGTGGTGGAGATGAGCCAGCACTGGTACCGCAACCCGATGTGGTATAACGGCGACTTCCTGAAGGCCCTGAACATCGATAAGCTGCCGGAAACGACTGAGGAGCTATACACCTACCTGAAGCGCGTGAAGGAGGAAGATCCGAATGGCAACGGTGTGGCTGATGAAATTCCAATCTCTTCGGTGACCACCACTGCTGCGAACCTCCGTGATATCCGCACCTGGCTGCTGGGCGCGTTCGGCATCTATGAAGAAGAAATCTATGTAGACGATGCGGACAAGGTCCACTATACGCCGCTTGAAGAGGGCTACAAGGAATATCTGACGTATATGAACCGCCTGTGGTCCGAGGAGCTGCTGGATCATGAGAGCTTCTCGCAGACGGCGGAGCAGAAGAAGGCCAAGGCGCAGAATAACCGCGTGGCGCTCTTTTCCGACTGGCATGCTTATATGACGAAGGGCGGAGAGCCGTCCACGGCAGATCCGATGTTCGCCCCTGTGCGCAGTGAATCGGTGTCCGCTCCGGCGATTGCCAAGAACAGAGGGATTACGACCGGCGCATTCGCCATCACGAACAGCAATCCGGCACCGGAAGCCTCACTTCGCTGGGTAGATTACCTCTATTCCTATGAAGGCGCTCTGTTCTTCAACAAAGGGCCGGAGGGAACGCTCTGGGAGTACACCGACAAAGAGAATCGTGTGAAGCAATACCTGCCTGTACCGGACGGCAAGGAAATGGAAGATTTCCGGGCCACCTTGACGCCGAACTACGGTATTCCTGCCCCAACCCTGTCCATGGATGACATTAACAAGGGGCTGAAGACAGACTTCGACCTCTGGGTAGAGCAGGAGACGAAGCAGAAGCTGTTGGATAAAGGCGCGCGGATTCCATTCCCGGCCCTGTTCCTCACCGTGGAAGAGCAGACGGAAATCAGCAGTCTGAATTCGGACCTGAGCACTTATGTGAAGCAGATGGAAGCGAAGTTCATCACCGGGGCCGAGCCGCTGACCGGCTGGGATAACTATGTGGCGACTGTCAAGAAGATGGGCGGAGAACGTGTAGCCGAGATTAACCAGGCTGCCTATGACCGCTGGAAAACCAACTAAATCCTAGAGGCGCTATCCATCTTCTTCGGAATTTCATCCTCTGAAGTGCCGAGAGTGAATGGCACGAATGACGAATGCAGAAAGGTGCTGTAAAAATGATCTATAAGGATAAAACACAATCTGTGGCGGATCGGGTACAGGACCTGCTGCAGCGCATGACGCTTGGAGAGAAGGCTGGACAATTAGTCCAGCCTTTCGGCTGGCAGTGCTATGAGAAGCACGCGGACGGAACCACAGGCATGACGGAAGCCTTCAAGCGCCAGGTTGCCGCCGGAGGCGTCAGCTCCCTGTATGGGACGCTGCGTGCCGACCCGTGGACTGGCGTTACGCTGGAGACCGGCCTGTCCCCGAAGGAGGGGGCGGAGGCTGTTAATGCAATTCAGGCTTACGCCATGCAGGAGAGCCGGCTCGGAATTCCGATTCTGTTCGGCGAAGAATGCTCCCACGGGCATATGGCAATCGGCGCAACCGTATTTCCGGTTCCGCTGGCTCTGGGCAGTATGTGGAACCCGGAGCTGTACCGGGAGATGTGCCGGGTGGTGGCGCTGGAGACCCGCAGCCAGGGCGGAGCGGCGACCTACTCGCCGGTGCTTGATGTGGTGCGTGATCCGCGCTGGGGCCGGACGGAGGAGACCTTCGGCGAAGACCCGTTCCTGATCGCGGCGATGGGTGTAGAAGCCGTGAAGGGCTTGCAGGGGGAACGGCTGGACGCCGAGGATTCCGTGCTGGCCACCTTGAAGCACTTCGCCGCCTACGGCAGCTCGGAAGGCGGGCGCAACTCTGCGCCCGTGCATATGGGACTGCGCGAGCTGCATGAGGTCGATCTGCTGCCGTTCCGTAAGGCGGTAGAGGCCGGGGCGCTGTCCATAATGACAGCGTACAACGAGATTGACGGCGTGCCTTGTACGACGAACCGTTATCTTTTGCAGGATGTGCTGCGGGAGCAATGGGGCTTCGATGGGTTCGTGATCACGGACTGCGGAGCGCTGGGCATGCTGACGAATGGTCATAACACCGCAGATAGCGGAGAAACGGCTGTAGCCCAGGCACTGCTGGCGGGCATCGATATGGAGATGTCAGGTGAAATGTTTGAGCAGCATATCGCGGCTGCTATCACGCATGGACGGCTGCAGGAATCCGATCTGGACCGCGCGGCGGCGCGGATTCTGGAGCTGAAGTTCAAGCTCGGGCTGTTTGACCGCCCCTATGCCGATCCTGAGCAGGCGGAGAGCATCATCGGCAAGCCGGAGCACCGGGAGCTGGCCCGGCGGATCGCCGGTGAGAGCATTATCATGCTGAAGAATGAGAACGCAGCGCTGCCGCTAAGCAAGGGGATTCGTAAGCTTGCCGTAATCGGTCCCAATGCCGATGCCCTGTACAACCAGCTTGGCGACTACACCTCGCCGCAGCCCGCAGGCGCGATTGTCACCGTGCTGGACGGCATCCGGCAGGCGCTGGGCGGCGGAGCGGACAAGGTCCTGTATGCGCCCGGCTGCCGGATCAAGGGCGATTCCCGCGAAGGCTTCGCCCCTGCGCTGGCCTGTGCGGCCGAAGCCGATGCGGTGGTGCTGGCCATCGGCGGCTCCAGCGCCAGGGACTTCGGTGAGGGGACGATTGATCTGCTCACCGGCGCTTCTGTCGTGACGGAACATTCCTGGAGCGATATGGAAAGCGGGGAGGGCATCGACCGGTCCACATTGAATCTGATGGGCGTGCAGCTTGAGCTGGCGCAGGAGCTTCACAAGCTGGGCAAGCCGCTGATTGTGGTCTATATCAACGGCCGCCCGATTGCCGAGCCTTGGATTGTAGAGCACGCCGACGCCATTCTGGAGGCGTGGTACCCAGGCCAGGAGGGCGGACATGCAATTGCCGATATCCTGTTCGGCGAGGTGAATCCTTCGGGGCGGCTGACGATCAGCATCCCGAAGCATGTCGGCCAGCTTCCCGTGTATTACTACAAGCGGCGGACGAGAGGCAAGCGGTATCTGGAGACGGATTTCCACGCCGAATATCCCTTCGGCTATGGTCTTAGCTTCACTGAATTCGGGTACAGCAACCTGAAGGTGGAGCCTCCAGTAATCTCTGCGGATGAAGAAGCGCTTGTCTCCGTGGATGTAACTAATAGGGGTGACCGGGCGGGCAGCGAGGTGGTCCAGCTGTATATTTCCGACTTGGCCTCCTCCATTACCCGGCCCGAGAAGCAGCTGAAGGGCTTCCGCAAAATCAGCCTCCAGCCGGGAGACACGCAGACAGTAACGTTCCGTGTAGGCCGGGAGGAGCTGGAATATGTATCAGCGGATCTGACGCGGATCGTCGAACCGGGAGAATTCGCGGTGATGGCAGGCCCGCATTCCGCAGAGTATCTGAGCGCGCCGCTCCAGGTCAGAGAGGAGGGCTAAGCCATGAAGCGAATGGAGCGGTTCACCGGATGGCTGGCCAAGCGGCAGTGGGCTGAGAAGCTAGAGCTTGCGGAATGGAGGATGCGCAAATCCCGTTACCTCACTCCGGGCTGCTATGAGCATGAGGAGGAGCTGCACCAGCAATACAACGTTTCCCTGCTGGACGGAGGATATGGAACCACCTATTTCCTTCAGCGGGAGATCACGGTTCCGGGAGAGTGGGCGCATGAAGAAGCGGCGCTGCTCTATCTGGGACGCGGGGAAGGACTGCTGAGGCTGGACGGAGCGCCTTACCATGGCCTGGACAGCAATCACTGGTTCATTCCGTTGCCGTCCTATGCTCCAGGTGAACGCCTCAAGCTGGAGATCGAGCTGTATGATCCGGTGCCTGAGCCGGAGGACCCGCTGAACCGGCAGGCGGTGATTAAGCCGCCGCTGACGGGCATTGAAATCAAGCTGGTGCGTGTCAATCGCCCGGTATACAGCCTGCTGCATACGGTGCGGATCGTACACGAAGCAGCCCTCCTGCTGCCGGAGGGCGACATGCGCCGCATCCGCAGCCTTAAGGCGCTGGAGCGGGTGATGGACATGCTCTATATGAAGGAGGAGCTGCTGCTGGACGGCGGTGCCGTAACTGCGGCGGAACTGCAGTTACGGGCTGCTGCGGCGTCGGAACGGTCCGCAGGGCTGGACCCCGGGACGATGCATATGGTCGGCCAGTCGCATATTGATGTGGCCTGGCTGTGGCCGGTCCGGGAGACGGTGCGCAAGGTCAGCCGGACCTTCTCCACGGTCTGCACCCTGATGGACAAGTATCCGGACTTCCGGTACTCGCAGAGCCAGCCCCAGCTCTATGCCTTCGCCAAGGAGCATTATCCCGAGCTATACGGGCGGATCAAGGAGCGGATTGCCGAAGGCCGGTGGGAGCTGGTCGGCGGCATGTGGGTGGAGCCGGATCTGAACATTCCCGGCGGGGAGTCGCTGGTGCGGCAGATACTGTACGGCCAGGGCTTCTATATGAAGGAATTCGGCAAGCATTCCACGATTGAATGGCTGCCGGATACCTTCGGCTATTGCGCTTCCCTGCCGCAGCTGCTGAAGCAGGCGGGCATCGATTATTTCATGACCACCAAGCTGGGCTGGAATGATACCAATCCCTTCCCGCATACCTTATTCCATTGGGTCGGCATTGACGGGACGAAGATTGTGGCCTATCAGAACCATGGGGTGAACGAGCATACGCATCCGAAGGATGTGCAGGAGCACTGGGAGGCCTACGCCCAGAAGGAAGAGCACGATGAGCTGATGCTGCTCTACGGCCACGGCGACGGCGGCGGGGGAGTCACCCACGAGATGCTTGAATATGTAAGCCGCACCGACCTCGCCCCAGGACAGCCGGTCAGCGGATTCTCGACGGCGGAAGCGTTCTTCTCGGAGATCGGCTCGCGCCAGCCGGAGCTTCCGGCGTGGCACGGCGATCTCTATCTGGAGCTGCACCGGGGGACCTTCACGACCCATGCCTTCAATAAGCGCAGCAACCGCAAGGCGGAGATTCTTTACCGGCAGGCGGAGATCTGGAGCGTGCTGGCGGAGAAGGATGGTGCCCTGGAATTGGAGCAGCCGGATCAGCCGGATGGGCACCGTCTGCTGCCCGCCGGGGAGCTGGCCGAGGGCTGGAAGCTGCTGCTGCTCAACCAGTTCCATGACATCATTCCGGGGACTTCCATCCCGGAGGTGTATACGACCTCGCGGGAGGAATACGCTGAGATCTTCCGTCTGGGCGGGCAGGTGCTGGACACTGCTCTGCACACTCTGGCAGGCCGGGTGAATACTTCGGGCGAAGGCCGCCCTTATGTGGTCTTCAACAGCCTGGGCTGGGAGCGGACGGAGGTCATCCGGCTGGAGGGCGGTCCTGAGCTGGCAGAGGTGCAGGTATTCGATGAAGACGGCCTGCTGCCGAGTGAATGCTGGAACACGGAGGCTGGAGGAGACAGCTACACGCTGGCTGTGCAGGTCCGCAAGGTCCCGGCCTTCGGTTGCCGGACGATCTGGCTGCGGGAGGCTGCGGAGCCAGCCGGAGTACGGCTTGAGCCGCATGGTGGTTCAGCCGCGGGAGACGGCTTCCCGGAGCAATGGGAGACGGATCATTATATCCTGACATTCAATGAAGACGGCGAGATCAGCCGCTGGTTGGACAAAAGCGCGGACCGCGAGCTGCTCCAGCCCGGCCAGACCGGCAATCAGCTTCAGTTCTATCATGACACCCCGCCGCTGTGGGATGCCTGGGATATAGACCCGCGCTATGAACAGCAGCCTGCGGGCAAGGCGAAGCTGCTGGACCGCCGGGTAGTAAGCAGCGGGCCTGTGCAGACCGTGCTGAAGTTCCGTTGGCAGCTCGGTGAATCACAGATTGAGCAGGAGATTGTATTGCCCCGGAACAGCCGCAGAGTGGATTTCCGCACTAGTGTAAGCTGGAGGGAGCAGCATAAGCTGCTGAAGGTTGCTTTTCCGGTGGACATTGTGGCCGCGAAGGCTACGTATGAGATCCCGTTCGGCGCGCTGGAGCGGCCAACCCACCGCAACACCAGCTGGGAGCAGGCGCAATTCGAGGTCTGCGGGCACCGCTGGGCTGATCTGTCCGAGGGCGGCTATGGCGTCAGCCTGCTGAACGACTGCAAATACGGCTATGACATCCATGACGGAGTGCTGCGCCTCTCGCTGCTGCGTTCCCCGCGCTGGCCGGACCGCAATGCCGACCAGGGGGAGCATGAATTCACGTATTCGCTCTATCCGCACAGCGGAGAATGGCGGCAGGCGGATGTGGTACGGGAAGCGGCAGCGCTGAATGAGCCGCTGCTGGCGATTAGCGAAGCTGCACATCCCGGCCGCTATCCAAGCACCCATGCCTGGCTCGCCTTCCAGAGCGGTCATGTCATGCTTGATACGATCAAGCAAGCAGAGGACGGCAGCGGAACGATTATCCGGCTGTATGAAGCTGCGGGCAGCAGAGAGTCGGCCACGCTGGACTGGCAGGACGAGGATGTCCGCGCCTGCCGGGTCAACCTGCTGGAGAGCAAGACCGGCTCTGTGGAGACATCCGGCGGTGTGATCCCGCTGTCCTTCCGGCCTTATGAGGTCCAGACGCTTAAGCTACACCACCAACATCATTCGCAGGAGGAATAGACATGCAAATTACAAGACATCCCAATAATCCGATTGTCGTCCCGGGCGGCTATGAATGGCGTAAGGTGACCGTGTTCAACCCGGCGGTCATCATCGATAACGGTAAGTTCTATATGATCGAGCGCACCGCCGGTTCCCTGACCCCGTGCAAGAACTATCTGGGGCTGCTGGAAAGCGAGGACGGCGTAAACTTCACCCATGTGAAGGATGAGCCGATTGTCACGCCGGATATGCTGGGCTTCCCTTACGGCAGTGTACAGGACCCGCGCATTGTGAAGATTGACGGAACGTTCTACCTGAACTACGCCTTGCGCCCTTGCGCCATGAGCTATTATCCTACCGGGCGCGGCGTCCCTGAGCGCTCCATTCCAGAATACCCGGACGGCTGGGGGGAAGAGGAGGGCCACTGGCTGACCCGTTCCTCCATCCTGAAGTCGGACAATCTGCTGGACTGGGAGTTTGTAGCGGACACGACACCGCTGGATATCAATGACCGGGACAATATCCTGTTCCCTGAGAAAATAAACGGCAAATTCGTGCTGCTCCGCCGCCCTGAAGAATATGTGGGCGAGGCTTACGGAACGGAGAAAGCTGCCATGTGGATTACCTATTCCGAGGATCTCGTGAATTGGGAAGAACCCAAGCTGCTCGCCACCGCCGGGAACCTGTCCTGGGAATCGCGGAAGATCGGCGGCTCTACGCCTCCCATCCGTACAGACAAGGGCTGGCTGGTGCTCTATCACGGCGTCGATGAAGAGATCGTCTACCGCGTGGGGGCGATGCTGCTGGATCTGGAGCAGCCGGAGAAGATTATTGCCCGGACCCATAACTTCATTATGGAGCCGGAGACGTATTACGAGAAATTCGGCTTCCAGATTCCGAATGTCATCTTCCCGACCGGCAATGTGGTCAAGGACGGCCTGCTCTATATCTACTACGGCGTAACGGACACAGCGATCGCGCTCGCCACGGTGCCGCTGGATGAACTGGTGGAGCATATTCTGCAGGAAGCGGAGTAGCCGGGAAGCAGCCCGTATGGTGGAATGTGGCGGGGGCTTCGGTGATGGACTATTGCGCTATTGTACTTAGTGCAACAGACTGAGGTTAAATTCACTTGAAAAAAGAACCTAATGTATTTTATACATTAGATTCTCAGGTTTCAGGCACTTTCACTTCATTTCAGTGAAATCTATTGTACAGAGTACAGTAGAAGGGATTATTTGATCGTTTTGCACGGATTCTATTGTACGTAGTACAATTACTCCAATTTTAGCAGTTATCGCCCATTAGCGATTAGAGGTTTCAACTCAAACTGTAGGCGGAGGCTCCGCCCAATCAAACCGGTCTTTTCGCAGCGGCCCCCTTCAAGGCATGTTCCTTGCGGTATTGCCCCGGCGTCAGACCGGTTTCTTTTTTGAACTTGCGGATGAAGTTGGGCGCATCCAGGTAACCTACCTGCTCGATGATCTCCTTGAGCGGTGCGCTGGTGTTCTCCAGCAGACGGATGACCTCGTCCACACGCCGCTGCCAGATATATTGCGAGAAATTGCTGCCAGTCTTCTCCTTGAAGCTCCGGCTTAAATAAGAGGTCGAGATGGCGAACTTCAGCGCTACATGCTCCAGGCTGAGGGTGTAATCTGCGAATTGCTGGTCCACGTACGCCAGAATGTCATCCATCAGGGAAGACTCGCTGGTCTCGGTGTTCCGCTCGACCTGCGCGCAAATGGCGGAAGCCAGCGAGAGCAGCCGGCTCTCCAGCTCCTCCAGCGTCTCGAAGGAGGTCAGCTCCGGCATATTGGTGAACACCTCATCCATACCCAGCTCGGAGGCGGTGCGCAGAAAAGCATTCAGCAGATCGAAGCAGATACACCGCAGCAGATGAACCTGCAGCGGCTCGTCCTTGATCGTGTCAATGGTGTCGGTAATCATCTGGGCCGCTACCGATTCGTTGCCCTGCTTCAGACTCTGTTCCAGCTTCAGCATGGTTTTACGCGGAATCCAGAAGCTCTCGGCAGCGGCAGGGTTCAGCTCCGCAAGCTGCTCGAAGTAGGTGACCTGGCCGCTGCGCCGGATCATCCGGTGCTCCAGCGCGGCGGCGGCTTCAATGAAAGACTGGTTCAGCCGGGCGAGATCACGGTAGGCCATACCGACACCGATACTCAGCGCAAGCTGCGAGTGTTCACGGATCACATCCTGAATCGCTTCAATCACCTGCTCCATCCGGCTCTGAACGGGCAGTTCTCCCTCCCCTGGAAGGGAGATGATCAGGGCGAACTGGTCCTTGACCGAGAATTCAATTCCGAAGATCTGCGCATCCGGGCCCGGCAGGCAGATATTGCTCAGCATCTCCTGCAGCAGATGGCGTTCCTGCCAGGACTTGCCGCCCGGAGCGGTATCATCCCAGGACAGGATGGCCGAGAAGTAGAGGCCCTGTCCCTGCGGATGCCGGAAGCCTGCGCTCAGGATCATCTGTTCAATCTCGGGATCATCCGGCTGGCCGTGCTTGAGCAGCAGCAGCATGCACTGGTTGCGGACAAAAGGCTCCTGGAGATCAATCCGGGCACTGTAGTCATGAAGCGTCTGCCGGATGGACTCCCATTCATCGCGCAGCTTCGGAGCCTCATTGCTGTTGCCTCTCGGCTTGGCGAACTCCATCAGATCGCGGATCGGGTGATACTGCCGCTTGGCCAGCAGCAGCGCGGCCGCTATGCCTGTAACGACTGTAATACAGAAGACAATCAAAATCAGTGTCTGGACATGGGCAACGCGGCTGAAGAACTGGAAGCTGGGCATCGTGGTGACGTAGGTCCAGCCATTCTCCTCCGACTGCACGGACACGACGGAGTACTGTTCCCCGTCCAGCTCCAGATTGTGTATCCCCGGCTCAAGGGCGGATAGGGTCTGAAGCTCGTTCTGGGGAAAGCTGACGCCATGGCTGTTCGCGGTCAGCACCTCGCCGGAGGGGCCGAAGATATAGCTGCTGCCTGAGAAATCGCTCAGAACCGAATCCATAACGCCGGTAAGATTAGATTCCTTCATCAGATAGACGACCGTCCCGTAAGGGAAAGGGTCATTCGGCTTCACCGGGACAAGCATGGCGAGCATCGGCTCCATCCGGGAATTGACGGTCACATTCTCGGCAGGACGGACGAGCGGCTGACGGGTCTCGTTCAAGTCGCGCCGCAGCTCCTCCGGGGTCCAGCGCTCGAACTGATAGAGGGTATCGAAGGTGACATGAAGATCAGCCAGGCCGCGATAAGAATAGATATTGGAATCACCGTGGAAGTAGAGGAACAGATCCTCCGCGATGCTGCTGCTGGCCTTGTAATTGGCCAGTGCCTGAATCGCCTCCAGACTGTAATAGGGATGCCGGACCATATAAGGAGTCAGATGCTTGTCATAGGCGATTCTTCCGGCGATCTCCTGAAGCTCGTTCATCCGGCCGTCGATGGTGCTTTTCACCTGATTGAGCTGATTGACATTGGACTGTTCAATTTCGACCCGCAGGCCCTTGACGGCGTTTTCATAGACGAAGATGGTAACACCTGTGAGCGGGATCAGGAACATGAGGATATAGGAAAAAGCGTATTTCAGCAGCAGCCTTGACTTGAAATGATTCCAGGTCAGCCGGAACCGGTTCAGCAAGGATGGCTTGGGTGCGGAATTAGCCATACAGCAGTACCTCCAGTGTTAAGATATTCGGACTAGAAATCTAGGATGGAACCTCTTGACTTAGAAATTGCAGTTCTCTTCTGGATTACACTTGTGCTACTATAAACATTATAACATTATAATCTTTGGAGTGAAGCAGCTTTATATTTTTCTAAGAGGACGGCATGTCCGTTACTACTTGTTAAATATAAGGATGTATGGAGTTCATGTCATTAATCATTTTTTGTAATTCCCCTGTAAATCTGTATTTGGAAAAAAGGAGATGGGACAAGTGGGCACAGAGAACGTGCTGCGCAATTTGCGGCTGGTGGACGGCCGGACGGTGGATATCTCCATTCAGGATGGGATCATCACCGCGATTACCCCGCCAGGCCAGGCAGAAGGCAGGACCCTGCTGGACTGCTCCGGGTTATACGGCTCCAGCGGATGGATTGATCTGCATGTACATGCTGTGCCGGAGCTTGACCCCTACGGCGATGTGATCGACGAGATCGGGGTGAAGCAGGGAGTGACGACAGTGGTGGATGCCGGAAGCTGCGGGGCAGACCGGATCGGGGCTTTTTATAGTGCCAGTCTTCTGGCGGATACACGGGTATTCGCGCTGCTCAATATCTCAAGGATCGGCCTTACGCGGACCGATGAGCTCTCCAAGCTGGACTGGATTGACCGAAACTGCGCACTTGCAGCAGTAGAGGCTTATCCTGAATTCATCGTCGGCCTGAAAGCCCGCATCAGCCAAAGCGTCGTCAAAGACAGCGGCATACAGCCGCTTAAGCTGGCGCGTACCTTATCGGATGAGATGAAGCTCCCGCTCATGGTGCATATCGGCTCCGCTCCGCCTGCCATCTCCGAAGTGCTGGAGCTGCTGCGGGCAGGCGATGTAATTACCCATTACCTGAACGGCAAAGCCAATAATCTGTTCCAGGCGGGCGGCACCCCGCTGCCCGAGCTGCTGGACGCTGTGGCCCGGGGCGTCCTGCTGGATGTAGGACACGGCACGGCAAGCTTCTCCTTCCAAGTGGCGGAGCAGGCCAAGCGGGCCGGGATTGCCCTGAATACGATCAGCACAGACATCTACCGGGGCAACCGGCTGAATGGTCCAGTGTACAGTATGGCGGATGTACTGACCAAATTCCTCTATCTCGGCTACAGCCTGGAAGAGGTGATCCGTGCAGTCACCAGCAGCGCCGCAGCGTGGCTCGGCAAGCCGGAGCTTGGGCAGATCCGGGTAGGCGGGCAGGCCAACCTGACTTTGTTCGCTCTGGAAGCCGGAGAGAAGCAGCTTATGGACTCGGAGGGCGATGTCCGGACCGCGAATCACTATATTGAAGCAAAAGGAGTCTTTATCAATGGATCACTCATTACAAGCTAAATATGGATTGAAGCGTGTGATTAATGCCAGTGGAAGAATGAGCATCCTTGGTGTATCTGCGCCAACAGATTCGGTGATGGAGGCAATGAAGCAGGGCGGGCAGCAGTACGTGGAGATTGCGGATCTGGTGGACAAATCGGGAGCGTACATCGCCCGTCTGCTCGGCTCGGAAGGGGCTGTTGTCGTGAATTCGGCCTCCAGCGGCATTGCGCTGTCGGTGGCAGCCATTGTGACCGCCGGAGATCCCCGCCTCAGTCTGCGTCTGCACCAGGAGCCGGTGCTGAAGAATGAGATCATCATGCTGAAGGGCCATAATGTGCAGTATGGAGCGCCGGTGGAGACGATGGTTTTCCTTGGCGGCGGCCGGGTGGTTGAAGCGGGATATGCCAACGAAGGCCGTGCAGAGCATATTGAACAGGCCATCGGTGAACGTACCGCAGCGATCCTCTATGTGAAATCCCACCACGCGGTCCAGAAGAATATGATCTCGGTGGAGGAAGCTTGGGAGGTGGCACAGCGCAGGGGAGTACCGATGATTGTCGATGCGGCTGCGGAGGAGGACCTGCGGAAGTATGTCCAGTATTCCGATCTGGCCATCTACAGCGGCTCGAAGGCTGTGGAAGGTCCAACTTCTGGCATTGTAGCGGGAAAGCAGGAATACATCGGGTGGCTGAAGGTGCAGCTGCACGGGATCGGCCGCAGCATGAAGGTCGGCAAAGAGACGACCTTCGGACTGCTCAAGGCTCTGGACGAGTACCAGGACAAGGCGGACAACAGCCAGCAGGAGAAGCAGGCGCTGGAGGCGCTTCAGCCGCTGGCCGGTCTTCCCGGAGTGTCGGTCCGCACCGTACAGGATGAAGCGGGCCGGGCGATTTACCGGGGACGCATCCAGATTGATGCTGCTGCTGCGGGCGTGGATGCAAGGGAGGTCAATGACCGCCTGCGGGAAGGCGAGATTGCAGTGTACACCCGGGACTATGGAGTAAAGCAAGGGTATTTCGATATCGATCCAAGGCCGCTGCAAGGCGATGATCTGCAGGTCATTGTCAGCAGAATTCATGAGATTATAGGGGGCAGATCATAATGAGCAAGATTCAGGAGCGATTCTATAAGAACAGAGCGGCACTGAATGTACTGGCCGGCAGTATCAGGAATGCCAAGGATATATACGAGGCTGCCGAAGGGCATGTTCTGGTAGGCGTACTCTCCAAAAATTACGCCAACGCCAGGGAAGCATCCGCCGCTATGACGGAATATGGACAGGTGATTCAGGACGCCGTATCCATCGGGCTTGGAGCCGGGGACAACCGCCAGGCGGCGGTAGTCGCAGAGATTGCTTCAAGCTATGCGGGCAGCCATATCAATCAGGTGTTTCCGGCTGTAGGAGCGACCCGGGCCAATCTGGGAGCAAAAGATAGCTGGATTAACAGCCTGGTCTCTCCCTGCGGACAGCCCGGTTATGTCAATATATCCACCGGCCCGGTCAGCTCGGGGAATGCTTCGCAGGCCATCGTTCCGGTGCACGCCGCCATCGCTCTGGTCCGGGACATGGGCGGCAATGCGCTCAAATATTATCCGATGAAGGGGCTGGAGCTGGAAGGAGAGTATCGTGCGGTAGCCAAGGCCTGCGGAGAAGAGGGATTTGCCCTGGAGCCTACGGGCGGCATCGATCTGGATAACTTCGCGCCCATTCTGGAGATTGCGCTTCAGGCGGGTGTACCGCAGGTGATCCCGCATGTCTATTCCTCGATCATTGATCCCCAGACCGGAAGCACGAATGTGCCGGATGTCCGCACACTGCTCCGTACCATGAAATCACTGGTGGACCGTTATGCCTAGAATTGCTGCCTTCGGCGAAGTGATGATGCGGCTGCAGGTTCCGGGGGTGGAGACACTGGCCCAGAGCAGCAGGCTGGAGTACTCTTTTTCGGGCAGCGGGGT
Organism: Paenibacillus sp. FSL H3-0333; assembly: GCF_038002805.1. Taxonomy (NCBI): domain Bacteria; kingdom Bacillati; phylum Bacillota; class Bacilli; order Caryophanales; family Paenibacillaceae; genus Paenibacillus; species Paenibacillus sp. FSL H3-0333. The sequence continues at coordinate 1,512,112 of NZ_JBBODG010000001.1, forward strand.
AAATGTAACGGCAGCGCTGGCCAGATATGGCCATAACGGAGCATTAATCACGACCTTGCCGGAGACTCCGGTAGGGGAAGCCGCGATTGCTTATCTGCGCAAGCTTGGGGTAGATACGTCACTGATCCGCCGGGGCGGCAAGCACCTCGGGATGTACTTCCTGGAGAACGGGTTCGGTGCCCGCCCCGGAAGAGTCACGTATACCGACCGGCTGGGCAGCAGCTTCAATACCGCTGAGGCTGATCAGTATGATATGGCGGCGCTGGCTTCCCGGGTGGATGTGCTTCATCTATGCGGCATTACGCTGGCTATGAATGACAGGGTGCGCGGGCAAATGAAGCAGCTTGCGGCAGAGGTGAAGCGTGCGGGGGGCAGGGTGGTATTCGACTGTAACTACCGTCCGGCATTATGGGGCGAGGAGGGGTATGCCAAGGCCCGCCCGCATTACGAAGAGCTGCTTACGCTTGCCGATCTGGTGCTGATGAACGAGAAGGATGCGCTCTACATTCTTGGCACCGCAGCGGCAGATTATGATAGAATAACACAGTTGAAGCAAGCGGTTCCCGCTGTGGCGGAGCGCTTCGGAATCGCAGCGGCAGCGGGCACCCACCGTGAGATTAACGCAGACAATACGCATTCCCTCACAGGATATCTGTACCGTCAAGGTACGTTCGCGTTCTCCCGTAAGCTCACCTTCCCTGTGTATGACCGGATCGGTGCCGGGGATGCTTTTGCCAGTGCCATTATTCATGGTGAATTGCAGGATTATCCGCAGCAGCAGACGGTGGCTATGGCAGCGGCCGCAGCGATGCTGGCCCATACCATCCCGGGCGATACAGCGTTGTTCACCGAGAGCGAGGTGCTCCGCGCGCTGGATGGCCATACCTCAGATGTTGAAAGGTAGTGAACGTAAGGTGTCTCTGAAACGCAAGCAAGGCCCCTTATACCAGCAGATCCAGAAGATCCTCAAGGACCGGATTCTGCACGGGGTATACCCGCTCGGCAGCATTATCCCTTCCGAGCCGCAGCTGGAGAAAGAGTTCGGTGTCAGCAAAATGACGGTCCGCGGCGCGGTCCAGGAGCTGGCCCAGGAAGGCTATGTGCAGAAGAAAAGCGGTGTCGGAACCATTGTCATGCGCAATACCGCCTATCAGAAGCTCTCTAAGGGCAAACGGTTCACAGAGCTGCTGGTCGAAGCAGGCCATAAGCTGGAAAAGAAGCTGCTGAGCACAAGTCTGGTCACCAATGAGACTGGGACAGAGGAATACAGCCGCTACGGGCCGTATTGCCAGCGGATTGAACGTCTGTATATTCTGGATGGACAGCCTTATATCCATCTAGTGCACTTCTTGACGGCAGCAGCCCTGCCCGGCGGAGGGTCGGCAGAGCTGGGGGCGGACATCCAGTCCCTGTACGACTCGCTCGAGGAGAACGACATCGTGCTGGAGAACTTCAGGGACCGGTTTTTTGTAGAGTCAGCACCACCCGAGGTATGCCTGCTGCTGAAGCTTCCGCCGGGGACGCCTGTGCTGAAGCGCCTTCGCAACTCCTATGACGGGGAAGGCAGGCTGATCGAACACAGCATCGGCAGCTATAATACGGAGCTCCATCATTATCTGGTCAGCTACGACACCTGAGGCTCGTCACTCTCATTCTATGCTACGGTTGCACACAAGCTCGCTTGTAGGTAACTGTAGCATTTTTGCTTATATAGATTGAACTTGAAAATATACGGAAAGGGAAAGTGGCGGAGGGGAATTTTGGAACTGTAGGAGCGAGAGCGTCCGCCTGATAGTACATATTCGGTTCATATTCTGTTCATATTGTCGTCATAAAGAGTACATCTTCGTTCGGTAAGCTTGCATTAACGGCAATGAAGCAAGCTTACTACCAGTTAAGATAGGGGAAGATGAACATGAGACCATCGGCGAATAACATAATGGGAAATCAAACGGGGTTCAAGAAACTGCGCAAGATTCTGCTTAAAATATTGGGAGCCATCCTGCTCGCTATTGTGATTTTTGTGGGGATTGTGTATATCACGAATGTAATCAGCAGCAATGCGGAGGCCAAAAGGATAGAGCCTTACGGCCAGCATGTATCCGTAGACGGCAAGAATATGAATGTGTTCATTCAAGGCGACGGCCCGGACACGGTTGTGCTGCTTCCCGGCTTCGGAACAGCTTCACCGGCGCTTGATTTCAAGCTGCTCATTGACGAGCTGTCTCCACATTATAAGGTTGTAGTTGTTGAGCCTTTCGGCTATGGCTTAAGCGATGCGACGAAGAAAGAACGAACCTCAGAGAACATCGTAAGTGAAATCCATGAAGCACTGCAGCAGCTCAATATTGACCGTTACATCCTTATGGGCCATTCCATTTCAGGAATTTACAGTCTGGATTATGTGAACAAATATACTGATGAAGTCAGTGCATTTGTCGGACTGGATAACAGTGTACCCTCGCTGAGCGAGAAGAAAATAGAGTCTTCAGAGACAAGCATGGTTAAATGGTTCCGCAATCTGGGGTTCGCCCGGCTGCAATTGAAGCTGAGTGCTGACCCTTATGAGGGACTGGCATATGATGAACATACCAAAGAACAATTGAAACTGCTGATACAGAGAAATATGTATAACACCACTCTGTTAAATGAGGCAGAAAACATGTACTCCAGCTTTAGAGGGGCTGAACAGCGAGGGGTAACGTTCCCTCCTAATCTTCCTGTCCTTCTTTTTGTTCAAGCAGAGCATCCGGCAACCGATCAATGGATTCCTGAGCATGAGAAGCTGATCCAGAATTCCGTACATGCAGACATGGAGCTGCTGGATGCCAATCATTATTTGTACCGTTCCCATCCCAAAGAAATTGCGGAGAAATTCATGAGCTTCATGAAGGGGATAGCGCAGCAGCCATGAGGCTATGCCGGGGCTTACTAAACTTAATAAAACACAGTGAATTAATAAGAATTTTATCTTTTCAAATGACATGGTTTGTGAGAGAATAGGTACAATCTTATAGAGTTAACATTTGACATTACCTATTTTAGAGGAGGAAATACCCATGTCAGAAGAGCGCAAGCTGTCCTTTGAAACCCTCGCCATCCACGCAGGCCAGGAGATTGATCCCACTACTTTAGCCCGTGCCGTGCCGCTGTATCAGACTACATCCTACGGTTTCCGGGATGCGGAGCATGCTGCTAATCTGTTCGCGCTCAAGGAGTTCGGCAACATCTATACCCGGCTGATGAATCCGACCACCGATGTGTTTGAGCAGCGTCTTGCCGCGCTGGAGGGCGGGGCAGGGGCACTGGCGACCGCTTCCGGAGCAGCAGCGATTTCCTTCTCTATTTTGAATATTGCCGGGGCAGGGGATGAGATTGTCTCCTCCGCAAGCCTGTACGGCGGAACTTATAATTTGTTCTCCACGACGCTGCCCAAGCTGGGCATTAAGGTGAATTTTGTGGATTCCGATAACCCGGAGAACTTCCGGGCAGCGATTACGGACAAGACCAAGGCGCTCTACGCTGAGACGATTGGTAATCCGCAAGGGAACGTTCTGGATATCGAAAAGGTTGCAGCCATCGCCCACGAGCACGGGATTCCGCTGATTGTAGACAACACCTTCCCAAGTCCGTATCTGCTGCGTCCGATTGAATTCGGGGCGGATATCGTCGTGCACTCGGCGACCAAATTCATCGGCGGCCACGGTACCTCTATCGGCGGAGTCATCGTGGATGGCGGCAAGTTCGACTGGAAGGCCAGCGGCAAGTTCCCGGGCCTGACCGAGCCGGACCCGAGCTACCACGGGGTAGTCTACACTGAAGCGGTCGGTCCGATTGCTTATATCATCAAGGCGCGGGTTCAACTGCTTCGTGACCTAGGCGCGGCCATTTCACCGTTCAACTCGTGGATGCTCTTGCAGGGTCTCGAAACGCTGCACCTGCGTCTGGAGCGCCACAGCCAGAATGCACTCAAGGTTGCCCAGTATCTGGAGGCGCATGATTCGGTAGAGTGGGTCAGCTATGCTGGACTACAGAGTCACCCTTCGTATGAGCTGGCACAGAAATATCTGCCTAAGGGCCAGGGCGCGATTCTGACCTTCGGAATTAAGGGCGGGGCGGCCGCAGGGGTGAAGCTGATCGAGAACGTGAAGCTGTTCTCCCATCTGGCCAATGTCGGCGACTCCAAGTCGCTGATCATCCACCCGGCGAGCACCACTCACCAGCAGCTGTCGGACGAAGAACAGATTACCGCCGGTGTTACACCGGAGCTGCTGCGCTTGTCCATCGGTACTGAATCCATCGATGATATCCTCTATGATCTGGAGCAGGCGATCGCTGCCAGCCAGCAGGCTTAGGCGCTGTTCCTTGCAGCATAGGAAGAGGAATTACAGACCACTGTTTGATGCAGCATATTGCTGCATTAGGCAGTGGTCTTGTTTTTTTAGCAGGAGGTGGGTTTGGGAGTAATGGGAAGAGAGAGGAGTGTCAGCGGGGGAATAGTTTGTGAGTAAAACGGTTGGTGAGGTATGTGTTCGCGCTGAAGTTGCACGGCAATTGTACTTTTTGCAATGGATTAGGCCATTTTTGGCGTTAAAATCCGTTCTAATGTATTCCATACAACAGATTTCCGGCATACGGCCCCAAAACACCTCTCCCGCAAAAATCTGCTGTACAAACTGCAACAGATCGCTTTTTACAACCGCTAAAGAGAAGATCTGCTGTAGTAAATACATTAGATCAGCTATGGACCATGCCGAACCCGAATCCCAACCCCAGTTCAAAGCCATTAGAGATTAACAACAAAATATGTAAACTTTACTTCCCGCCTACTTTAGCCCTTTTATCCACTTCAGCTCTCTTACCCTCTTTAGCTCGTCGTCCACCTTCTGCCCACTACCCATTCGGGTAAGATGCAGCTGCATTCATTTGATACCGTTTGCATATTTCAGTACCTTTGCCAGTATTTATAGATTGAAGCCTCTTAATATGCTGGCAGCTTCTCTTCAGGGGAGCGGAGCGGCAGTAATTCAAAGGTAAAGGGTGGGTGCGAGGATGAAGGGTGAACGCCAGCAGAAGGATGATCCAAACAAGGAAGATCGCCCGTTCAAGTATAACGCCGGGGACCGGACCATTGGCGTGGAGATGAGCCAGTCCGCATCTGTAGCCTCCGCCGCAGCGGAATTTCTTGCTGAGGGGGACCGGCGCAAGAGTAACGTGAGTACGAGCCGCACGTATATCCGCCGTCCCGGGGAGCGCCAGGCCTTCCTGGTGCTGCGCGAGGGCAGGGGGGACGGGGCTGTCCGCCGTGAGCCGCCCGGCGTCTACCCTGCGGGTCCCTGCCTGATCCGGGGCGAGGAATGGCTGCACGAGCCGGAACTGTCGGCGCTCTACTCGCGCTGGATGTCGTGCGGGGATGAGGAGCCGGTGCAGGCTGAGCGTATCCTGCAGCGGATCTATCACCGGCTGCGGGCAGCTGCTGCCGACCTCCTGGAGTCGGCGGATGGCGTCTGGGCCGCAGTCACTCTGCCTTACACGGCGGAGCTCGCCGCCCGCCCGGACCGGCTGGCCGCGCTGCAGGACGCGCAGCTCGGCGCGCTGTTCGCCGCCGTCCTTCACAGCCAGCGGCTGGGCGGCGACAGCCGCATTGACCTGCTGGCGCCGTACCCCGCCAGCCTGGAGGAATTCGCGGCGCAGCGCGAATTCATTGAGGGCGTGGCCGAGCAGACTCTCGGCCACGCTTATGCGGCAGCCTGCCGCATCGGGGCGCTGCTCGCGCCCGATGTGGGGCCGGCTGCCGCCGGGGAAATCGCGCGCATCGCCGATTTCCTGGTGCTGGACGGCGCGGCGGAGGAGGCCGCGCCGGGAGAGAACGCCGCCGAGGGCTTCGCGCAGGCGGCGGCCGGGGTGCTGGCCGCCGTGCGCCGGGTGCGGCCGGCGGCGGCAGTGCTCGCCGCGGGGGCACCGGTGGCGTACGCGCTGGCCGATCTGTATGAGATCGGCCTGAGCGGGGTCTTCTGCGGCGCGGCCCAGCGGACCGACGCGCTGCTGCGGGCGGCCTGCCTCACCTGGATAGCGAGGCAGGAGCATCCTGATGCTGCCGCCGGAGGCTGGCAGTAGGTGGAAGTATCTGGCAGTAGCTGGCGGTAGCGGTGGCCTGGCCTGCCTACACTGTCTGGTCTGCCGCGAGTAGCGGGATCGGCCAGGCAACGACTGATACAGCGCTCTATTCTCCACCATCTGCACAAACGTACACCAACGAAATACCCGCAAAACACTCGAAAACCCACAACAACCCACAACAAACCACAAAAACCCGATTTCGCCAAGCCCTGGGGCTGCGCGGAATCGGGTTTTTAAACTAACTTATAAGTGTGTTTTAAATTCATATGATTAGGGAAGCTCACTCCATTTTGCGGCGTAATGCGGCTATGCTTGGAGCTCCAAGTTTTCATTCGCAGCGATCATTCAGCGGTAGTTGTATTCTGTACATTTAAAACCAGCGAAAAGGAAGACTTTTCTCTTCTAAGTGTAGTTGGTACAACTAAATTAGCCCGAATAAGCGGGAATTCAGCTATAGCGTTATTATAATTGTACGAACTACAGCTAATCGGATATTAGTCGGTATAACAGATAATTTAGTTGTACAGAGTGCAAGTAAGTATACCGTGTACACATTACTCGGGCACGGCACGGTTAGCGCTATAGCTGGGGCTGTGCTGAGGCTGAAGGGAGGACTCTTGTGGCGGCTCGGTGGGGGCTGATCGGTATTGATAATAGTTGAGTACATTGTCACAGCCCCAGTTACAGCTATAACCCCAGTCTCAGCGATAGCCCCAATCTCAGCCTAGCCACCGTCCAAGTACAGCCCCAGTCTCCCCCAAATTTTCTCTCTATTCAGCCCCCTATCTCTAATGCCAGCTCCTGAGTCTCACCCTAGCCCCAACTCCTAGCCCCATTCCCTACCCCAGCCGCACCGTCCCCCCGCCCGGAATGCGGCGGGCTTCATCCCCCACAGAGACCCACACCTCCGTAGCCGACGGATTATACACCATCTCCTGCGAAGCGGAGAAGCGCAGTCCCTGCAGCGCGGACAGATAGTCCACGATTTCAATATTGGTAGCATACCAGATGTCCTCGTGACCGCCCATCATGGCGGCGAACTGCTCCAGCTCTCCCCAGTTATCATCGTCATTGAACTCATAGCTGTGTCCCCAGACGTACAGCAGCTGCATATACGAGAAGCGGGGCTTTTCCTCCAGGAACTTTTTGCCCAGGGCCAGCATCTCCTTGTGGTGGCAGGTAGGGTGCCAAGCCAGCAGGTTGTCCGGCAGGCTGAAGCTGCGGTGGGAATTCACCGTGCGGGAATACTCAATGCCCAGGGCAGGCAGCAGGCCGATCACCTGATCATTGTAATTGCCGAACGGATAGGACATGCCCCGGATCGGATAACCGGCCAGCGCCTCCAGCGCCTTACGGTCCGTCAGAATCTCGTCGGCGATCCCCTCGCGCGGAGTCATGGTAAGGAAAGGATGTGTGCTGGTATGCGCCGAAATCTCATGCCCCTCATAGAGCGCAGCCACCTCGTCCCGCGAGATGTAGCCCTCATTGCCGAACAACCCCGAATTGAGATGAAAAGACCCCTTCAGCCCATGCTGATTTAGAATCTCCACGAGCTGCCGGTCGTAGATTCTTCCATCATCCCAGCTTAATGTTAGCGCTTTAGAAACTCCGCCCGGAAAAAGATCAAATTTGATTCTCATTGCTGTTATCCTCCCTGACTATAAAATATACAGAATTTGAAGTGAGCACCGGTTCCGCCTAAGACGAATACTGCTCCACCAAGAACAATGCCAGAAGTGAAAGCGATTAGCAAGATTCTTGTTAATGGACGATACTGCGGCGCTTGACTACACTGGGGTTGCGAACAGGGCTATACAGCCGGGAACAGGCTCCAGGTTTCAGGTTTCAGGCTACAGGTTTCCGGTTCAGAACAGGACATTGCAGAAGGAGGAGCATTATGGAAGCAGTATCACGGACAGTACTCGAAGGCCATATCGCCCGCGTCATTGAGCGGATGAAAGATATGAGAGGCTCCATTCATGAAACCGCACCCATCGGCATCATCTCTATGGACAATTGGGAGTGGCCCCAGGGGGTTGGATTATTTGCCTTATACAGATATTACCGGGAAACCGGGGAGCAGGAGATTCTACACTACCTGACCGGCTGGTTCGACAGCAAGCTTGACGGGGGCATCCCGGCGAAAAATGTTAATACGATGTGCCCTATGCTTACCCTAAGCTATCTGGCAGAGGAGACCGGGCGCGCGGATTATATGCAGCTATGCCGGGAGTGGCTGGAGTATGCGCTGCATGAGATGCCCCGCACGGAGGAAGGCGGCCTTCAGCATGAGGTGACCGGCAGTCCGAATACCGGGCAGCTTTGGGACGACACGCTGTATATGACGGTGCTGTTTATAGCCCGGATGGGAATCGTGCTGAAGGAGGAGGAGGGCATACAGGAGAGCATCCGCCAGTTTCTCGTCCACCTCAAGTACCTGACCGATCCCGTGACCGGATTGTTCTTCCATGGCTGGACCTTCGAGGGAGGCCACCACTTTGCCCGGGCCTTGTGGGCACGGGGCAATTCCTGGTATACCGCCGGACTGGCGGATTACCTGGAGATGGTGGAGCTGCCGCCAGGGGTGAGCAGCTTCCTGCTGTCCTCGCTTGAGCGACAGGTACGCAAACTTACAGAGCTGCAAGCCCCGGAAGGCGCATGGCATACCTTGCTGGACGACAGCAGCTCGTATCTGGAGACCTCGGCCACCGCCGCCTTTGCTTACGGCATGTTAAAGGCGATGCGGCAGGGACTGCTGCCAGAGGACTGCTGCAAGCCTGCAATGGCAGCCCTTCATTACGTGCTGGGCCAGATCGATGAAGAAGGGGTGGTGCAGGGCGTCTCCTACGGCACGGGGATGGGCGCTACGCTTGACGATTACCGGGAGATTCCGGTCTGCCCGATGCCCTACGGGCAATCCATGGCCCTGCTGCTGCTGGTGGAGGCGATGAAGCATGTATAATCCCGCCAGCACCCATTCTGCCAGCATCAATTCCGCCACCATGGGGCTGCCGGGACTGGACCGGATTGCCTTCCATAACGTGGCCGAGCTGGAGCCGGCTACGGGCTACGGCGTGCACCTCCGCCGCATTCCCCGCAGCGTCAGGGAGCATCTGAACGAGCGGGGCCGGTTCATCGCCGGGGAAGCGGGCGGCTGTGAGCTCAGGTTCGTCACACCGGCTCCGAATATCCGTGTCACGCTGACCTTGCCGGAGACGGATGGCAGCGTAACGGTATACAAGGGCGGGCTGTTCCACTCCAGGCATGAGCTTCAGGCCGGGAGCATACGCACCCTCCAGCTAAGCGAACCGCCGCGTCTGGCGATGGTGGAGCGTGAGCTGCTGATGGAAGCGGGCTTCGCACCGGAGGTATGGCGGATCTGCTTCGGACGGTATGCCTGTGTGGTCTGTGGCATCGAGACCTTCGGCCATCCGCTCCGCCCGCCGGTGGAAGGGGAGATTCCCCGCACACGCTGGATTGCTTACGGCTCATCCATCACGTATGGAGAGAACAGCAGCCTGCCGTATATTGCCCACGCGGCAAGAAGGCTGGCTGCCGATGTGCTCAATCTCGGCATGAGCGGCTCCTGCCATTGTGAACGGGAGATGAGCAACTATCTTGCGGCGCAGGAGGACTGGTCATTCATGACGCTGGAGCTGGGCGTGAATATGCGTGACCACCTGTCGCCGGATGAATTCAGTGAGCGGAGCGGCTACCTGCTTGACCAGCTGGTGAGCAGACATCCCGGGAAGCCGGTAGCGGTGATCACGATGTATCCCAACTTTGCGGTGTTCCCCGGCAGTGGAATAGCGGAGAAGGATCTTCAGTTCAACGACATTCTGCGAAGTCATGTGCAGCGTCTGTCCCGTCCCAAGCTGAGCCTGATCGAGGGAAGCCGGGTGCTGGATGACCTGGCCGGGCTGTCCTGCGATCTGATTCACCCGGGGGATGAGGGACATATACGGATGGGTGAGAATCTGGCCCGGGAGCTGGCTGGAATCCTGTAATCCCGGGCTGCATAAGGGTTCAGCGGCAATTAACAGAAAAACTGAATATTGCCCTAACCCGCTGAAGCGGCTATGGTGAGGACATGAAATCGGCCATTTCAGCTCCGTAGCATTTATTCATCACACAATTAGGCACCACATGCAAGTGAAAGGAGGCACCGTAATGAAAGCGAATACAAGCAGTGAGGCGGTGCTGCGTCTGGACACTTCACGGCAGACCGGAAGCAGCCGCAGACGTTTTTGGCAGACCCGCCGCTTCAAGAATAATGTCCCCCTGTGGGTCATGTTCGTTCCGGTTATCGCATTTTATATGATTTTCAAATACACCCCCATGCTGGGGCTGGTCATCGCCTTCAAGGATTATACCTTCTATGAGGGGGTATGGGGCAGCCGGTGGGTGGGCATGGACAATTTCACCAATCTGTTCACCCAGGCGCAGTCGGTGCAGATTATCCGCAATACGCTGGTGCTCAGTATATTGTCGGTGCTGGTCAGCTTTCCGTTCCCGATTGCCCTGGCGATTATGCTGAATGAAGTCAGGAACAAGTGGTTCAAAAAATCGGTCCAGACTCTCGTCTACCTCCCGTACTTCTTCTCCTGGGTCATTGTCGGCGGGCTGGTGGTGACAATCTTTGCCCAGACCGGGGTAGCCAATGCGGTGGTTGAGAAGCTGACCGGCCAGGCTTTTCCCTTCCTGTTCAAAGAGTGGTCCTGGGTCTCGATCTTCCTCGGCTCGGGAATCTGGAAGGATGCGGGCTTCAATGCAATTATCTATCTGGCTGCGCTGACCTCCATCGACCCCAGTCTCTATGAGGCGGCGAGTATGGACGGAGCGGGCAAATGGAAGCAGATCCGCCATATCACGCTGCCCGGAATCAGTCCAACCATCGTTATTATGCTGATTCTGGCCATGGGGCGGGTCATGGAGGTAGGCTTTGACCATGTGTACGTGCTGCAAAATTCGATTGTATCGGGGATCTCCGAGGTTATAAGTACGTATATTTACGCGATAGGACTACAGGGAGGGCAGTTCAGCCTGACCGCTGCACTGGGGATGTTCGATTCCCTCGTGGCACTGACCCTGGTGCTGATATCCAACGCCATTGCCCGGCGCTTCAATAAAGGCTTGTGGTAACAGGAGGACACTATGCAAAGTACAAACGGTGAAAAAGTATTCTACAGCTTCAACTATCTGCTGCTGACGCTCGCAGGCATTCTGTGTCTGCTGCCGCTGCTCCATCTGGCATCCCTGTCGCTCAGCGGCAAGGATGCGGTGCTGTCCGGTTTTGTCACCCTGTGGCCGGTGGATTTCACGCTGAGCTCATACACGATGCTCTTTGAAGGAACGCCGGTGGTGCGCGCCTTCGGCAACAGCCTGCTGATTACCCTGGTCGGTGTGGCGGCCAGTATGCTGTTCACCATTTTCGCCGCGTATCCCTTGTCCCGCCGTGATTTCTACGGAAGACGCACGCTGACGCTGGCGATTGTGTTCACGATGCTGTTCACCGGCGGACTGATTCCGACCTATCTCGTGGTCAGCAGTCTTGGCCTGGTGGATTCCTACGCAGCCCTGTGGCTGCCCGCTCTGGTCAGCACCTATAATATGATGATCATGCGGTCTTTTTTCGAGAACATTCCGGAGGAGCTGATCGAGGCGGCCAGAATCGACGGCTCCGGTGAATGGCGGCTGCTGGCGGGCATTATTCTGCCGCTGTCCCTGCCTGTGCTGGCGACCATCGGCCTCTTTTACGGCGTGTATTACTGGAATTCGTTCTTTAACGTCATGATCTATATGAACAGCCCGGAGAAAATCAATCTGACCGTGCTCATCCAGCAGATGGTGAAGAGCCAGGCTGTCCTGCAGGAGCTGAACACCATGAACTCGCAGGAGGTGGTCAATATTACACCGGAGGGCATCAAGGCCGCAGGGATTATGGTTATGGTCATTCCGATGCTGATCGTGTATCCGTTGCTGCAGCGGTATTTTGTCAAAGGCGTAACCATCGGTGCTATCAAGGGCTGACCCCTGCTGCACCATACCTGCAAGTACAAGAACGCCATTATAGGAGGGTCATAATCATATGCACACATCACCTCGGCTAATAAAAACAACTGCTGCCGGTGCAGCTTCCCTGCTGCTCGCCATCGCGGTTACAGGCTGCGGCGGCAATAATGCCGCCACGCAGGGAACAGACAAGGGAGAGGGCTCCGGGAAGCGCGGGACCATCACCGTCTCGCTGTATGACCGCGGCTCGGTACCCGCAGAAGAGGGGACCATGAGCGACAACCGCTGGACGAAGTGGGTCAACGAGAACGGGCCGGTGAACGTCAAATACGTTACCGTTCCGCGCTTCGAATCCCTGCAAAAGTTCAATGTGCTGTTCGCGTCGAAGTCGGCCCCCGACCTGATCTTTGAATTTGATACCGCTTACCAGGGCCAGCTCTACAACCAGAAGCAGCTTCTGCCGCTGGATGACCTGATTGACAGCAGCAGTACAGAATATAAGGCGATGCTGGAGAAATATCCGGCGCTGCGCAAGGCAGGCACCATGGCGGACGGCAAGCTGTATACGGTGGGGCGTCCGGTCCAGTTCGGCCCGCAGCATTATCTGTTTATCCGCAATGACTGGCTGAAGAAGCTGAATCTGGAAGTGCCCACCACACCAGAGGAGCTGCTGAAGGTCGCGAAAGCCTTCACAGAGCAGGACCCCGACGGCAACGGCAAAGCGGACACGTATGGAACCGGGCTAAGCTTCGTGGCCGGCATTATTCTGAACAACATGTTCGGCACCGGGTTCACGCTGTTCGGGGAAGACCAGTATCCGTGGGTGCTGGAGAACGACAAGGTTGTGCATGACTGGGACCGGATTCAGGCGGCGCTCTCCTTCCAGAAGCAGCTGTATGCGGCCGGTGTGGCGGATAAGGATTTCGTCACCGATAAGAACGGCGAGAAGCAGAAGCAGGACTGGATCTCCGGCAAGCTGGGGATTTACGGGGGCAACGGTGCCGATATCGGCACCTATGAGACGTTGAAGAAGAATTCTCCTGAAGCCGAGGTCATTCCGATTGCCTTGCCGACGACGGAATTCGGGCAGTTCAGCCCGACCCTGACCACGCCGATCCAGATGACGGGGATGGTGAATGCTGCAGCCAAAGATCCGGAATCCGTGATGAAGATGATCGACTTCATGGTTGCGGCCCCATACACCACCACCATTCAGAACGGGCTGGAAGGGGTGCATTACAACAAAACCGCCGACGGCCGCGCCGAGGTGATTGATCCGGAGAAAAACAAGAAGGAGCTGGAATACAACCGCGATATGGGGATGCTGACTCCGCTGATCGGCAAGAATTACGGGCTGAAGAACAAGGTCAACCCTACACCTGCCGAGCAGAATTTAATCAAAATCTATGAAATGGCCGAGAAGCTGTACATGGACCCTGACCGCCCGATTGTCGGCATTACGCAAAAGGCCTTCCTGCCGCTGCTGCCGCAGGATCTGACCCAGATCAACACGAACGCGAATAAAACGATTCTCGACCGAGCCATGCAGGCCATTGTCAGCTCCGATCCGGCTTCGGTGGACCAGTTCATTGCGGAGGCCAAGGGCATCTGGGAGAAGGCGGGCGGACCCAAGGTCGATGAGTTCTACGCAGCCTGGTATCAGGACAATAAAGCGGATGCCATCATGCTGAAGGATATTTATGAGATGGGCAAGCAGCTGGATGCGGCTGAATAAATGGAGTCACAGCTTAGGGGGCGAGCAGAGTTGAACAATGGGGTTAGAGCCATTCTGGAGCAGAGCTGGGCGGCGGCCACGGAGAATATTCTGGTGGAAGAAGGTCTGGTGCGCTATAACTGGCCCGGACATACCCGGCAGATCTCGCAGCTGGCGTATTGCCATGAAGCCCGCTTCTCGGCAGGCTATTATGCTTATGGTACACTGCTGGGTCGGCTGGAGGAGCAGGCCGGACTGGAGATGCTTGTAGCCATCGCCGGGCTGCAATTCACCGATCCGGAGCATCCCGATTACGGAGGGTTCCTCTGGTACCGGGAGGAGAAAGTCATTCAGGATTCGAACGCGGCATTCTTTATCCTTATGCCGCTTATAACGGTGCGTCTCTGCAAGCCGGAGGTATTCCCGGCCAGTCATCTGGAGGTGATGCAGCGGATGTTCGGCCATGCGGCGGCCTGGTTCTCCAGGGAGTGCCGGACACCGGAGCTGTTCTACCCGAACAAGACGATGAGCGACGGCGCCATGCTGCTGGCTATCGCCCACTTCCTGGATGAGCCGGAGTATCTGCAGACCGCAAGCGGATATTTCGCCAGATGGGCGGAATATACCGGCCGCCGGGGCTGGGGCTGGGGGGAGAATATCAGCCTCGTCTACCAGGGAGTGATGATGAATGCGCTGAGGATTGCGTGTTTTGTTCTCCAGCAGCATGACCGGGAGCTGTCCGGGCAGCTGTCAGAGCGGATGGATACCCTGAAGAGCATTCTCGTGTTCCATGACGGGGAGGAATTGGTTCCGACCATCCGCAGCTACAACTTCCGGGGAGAGACGGAGCGGCCTAGCTTGCTGTGGGTAATTGCGGGTGTGACGGGGCTGGACCGTCTGGCAGAGCAGACATTCTCGCTTAATGATGTGGCGGCACTGCTCCTGTTCGAAGAGGAGTTGCTTCAAGGGGGTGACCCCTTGGCCGCGCTGCCCGTACCCCGGATGCTGGAGGAGCGGATCTTCGATGCCTCGCGGTCCTACACCTGGATCGGGCAGCATACCCGGCTGGGCAGCATCAACCGCTTTCCGGTCATGCCGGGCAGCTACCAGCACCCCGTCTGGGGTCTGGGCTGGCAGAGCTTCCCGGTCAGCTTCAGCGTGAAGGATCAGCAGGTATCCTATCTGCGCTGGTACGTGGATGATTCCGCATCGGTGCGGACACATCCGGCAGAGGATTACCGGACCGCCTATCTGATGCCCGCGCTGTTTGCAGAGCCGCTGTACCCGGAGGTGGAGACACGAACGGCCCAGCAGGCGAATGCGCTAGTGGTGGTCCGCTCGATGACCCGGCTGCATAACCGGGCCGCGGAGATCGCGGATGAATGGGTCATCCACCGCTATGACGGTGAGGTGGAGCGGGTAGTGAATGCCGCCGGGGACCGGGAATGGCTCGTACTGCGTTATCCGGGCTGTGCGGTGGCGGTCACGGCGCTCAAATGCATTGCTGCCGGGGCAGATGCCCGAGCTGCGCTGCCCGTCACTGTTGTACGCGAGGAGGGAAGGATCAGGCTCCGCCAGGTGCTTTATTCCGGCAGCGGCTCGATGCTGGCGCAGGCCCGCCTGGAAGCAGGCTGGGCGGTGGTATGTCTGGACGAAGCTGCGGAGTCAGCGGACATCCAGAAGCTGCTCGATACGGTGACGGTTGAGGATACGCTGAGGGATGATCGGGAGGTGCCGCGCGAGCCGTGGGCCTTAGTGCGGAGCATTGTGCTGACTGCGGGCCACCAGCCGCCGGTTCAGCTCAACGTTGATCCGTACGCCCCTTAACCAACTTAACCAAGCCACGCATTTCAAGCGGGCAGCCGCAGGGTTTGCCGTGTCCCGATTAAGGGGCAGACGGAAGCAGTAGGCTTAATTGCACTCCATACAATTAAATCGTCCGCTGTACCGCCAAATATCCGTTTAGCTGTATTTCGTACAATTAAATTCACATCTGCCCCCGGATTCTCACCCCATGGGGCAGATTTAGTTGTACAGACTACAGTTAGCTGAGGAGATTCTACCGTTTCGCAGTTTTTAAATGTACAGAATACAACTATCTCTGAATGTCCACATCGAACATGCTCTACCGGAACACTATACTTGCTTCCATACGGAAAGGTGGCTATTATGAGAAAATCAAGTCGGAAACCGTGTTTTGTATACGCTATCATTATGATTCTGCTGCTGGGCCTTCTCCCGACAGACCTTGGATCTGTTGCCCGGGCGGACAGTGATTACAGGCTGCAAGAGACCTTTGAGACGTATAGCACCGGTGCGAAGCCGGCCGGATGGACGATCAAGACACCTCCCCAGGGAGTGAGTGTGGGGGTGCAGGCCTGGGAGGGGTATCCCGGCAAGCTGCTGGAGCTAGAGCAGACGAGCAAGCTTGCCAGCAGCTATATTATAAGCAGATCCGTTACGGATGTTACGTACAGAAGCATGTTCAGCTATTCGTTCAGAGCCGAGCAGACCGGAGCGGTGATCTACCTGCCCACCCCGCAGAGCGGCTCTGTGACGCTGGTGAAATTCGCCATTAATAATGGTGCGTTCAGTTATATGAAAAAAGGTGCCGGATCATGGACCTCCGTACTGCCAATATCGGCAGGGGTGTGGTATGACGTACGGGTGGCCCTCGACAGCGGCAGCCATACCTTCGATCTGTCCATAGACGGCAAGCGTCTGCTGACGAAGGAGCCAATGGCCGAGGGAGGAGCGTTAACGTTATTCTACATGGGTTTTTATAAGGACAGCATCGGCAGGATAGGTTTTGACGATTTTATTGTAAGCGGATACAAGCAGGCGGTAAGTGCAGCCTTCACCCAGCAGTCTTACGGGCTGCGAAGGGGGGAGAAGCTGTCCCTGCCTCTTCAGTTTACCCCTGCGGATGCTACAGATCAGACGGCTGTGTGGTCTTCCGGCGACGGGGAGGTCGCTACAGTGGATGGCAACGGCCTGGTCACAGGCATCCATCAGGGAACGACCGTGGTGACAGCCCAGCCGAATGAGGGGCTTCCGGCCGTCACTGCGACAGTAGCCGTCTACGAAGATCCGATCACGGATATTGTATTGGCTCCGCTTCAGCGGGCGGTTCCCGCAGGCTCCCGTGTGCTGTTACAGGCAACAGTAACACCGGAAGACAATACGGATACAGGCATCCGGTGGGGAACGGAGGACGAGAGCATTGCCGTCATTGACCGCTACGGAGAATTGGCGGGCGTGAGTGCCGGAACGACAACCGTGTTCGTCACGGATGAGACCGGAAGCGTCCGGGCCGAGACATCCGTTACCGTAACCGGACGGACAACCGGACAGGAGCTGTATGTCGCTCCGGGCGGAGACGACAGCAACAATGACGGCACGGAAGCCTCGCCCTTCCAGACGATTGCCCGTGCCCAGCAGGCGGTGCGCCTGTTGAACGAGGATATGGACTCCGACATTGTTGTCAATCTGAGGGAAGGAACGTATACGCTGACGGAGCCGCTGGAGTTCACACCGGAGGATTCGGGGACGAACGGCTATTTTGTCACTTACCGCAGCTACCCCGGGGAGCAGGCAGCCATCAGCGGCGGGCGGTCCGTCACAGGCTGGACGGTGTTCGACAGCGCTAAGGGCATCTACCGGGCGAATGTCGGAACCGGCCTTCAGACAAGGCAGCTGTTCGTGGATGGTATCCGGGCAGTCCGGGCCCGGAGTACAGCGGGACTCGTGAATCCGCTGAAGACGGCAACCGGCTATACTTCGGATAATACGGAGCTGGCCGGGTGGAGCAATACGTCCGATATGGAGCTGGTATTCAATGAGCTGTGGACGAATTCCCGGATTAAGGTAGAGTCGGTAACCGCTTCAGGCGGCAAAGCACAGATCGTCCTGCAGGAGCCGGGCCGGAGCGCGGTCTTTAACCGGGGATTAACCTCGGCGACTGTACCCGTCTATTACGAGAATGCTATGGAGCTGCTGGATGAGGCCGGGGAATGGTACTATAACCGGAATGAAGGTATGCTGTATTACAAACCGCGTGCCTGGGAGAATCTGTCCACGGCCGGGGTTGTGGTTCCTGTACTGGAGCAGCTCGCCACAGTCTATGGCAGATCGGCCGGCGAGCCGGTGCGCAATCTGAATTTTGAAGGCCTGAAATTCATGTACACCACCTGGAACCGTCCGAGTACAGCAGCGGGACACTCCGATTCCCAGAACAACCATCTGCGTTATCCGTCGATCCCCGATGAGCTGACCGATGCGGCGGTGATGCTGGAGCTGGCCAATACGGTGAATTTCCGCAACAATGAATTCACCAAGCTGGGCATTACAGCCCTGCGTATGCAGAACGGCGTTCAGAACAGCCTGGTGGAAGGCAACCGCTTCTATGATATTTCGGGCAGTGCGCTGAACGTGGGACAGCCGAATTCCACCGACCGGAATATCTATCATCCGGCAGACCCCAGGCTGCTGATGAAGAATAATGATGTGCTGAACAATGTGATCCACGACATCGGTATTGACTACAAATCGGCTTCCGCCGTATCTGCCGGATATCCGGTAGACATGGATATCAGTCATAATGAAATGTACAATCTGCCTTACAGCGGAACCCATATCGGGTATGGCTGGGATAAGCTGTTCGACGCCGCTACCCGGAACGTGAAGATTCAGGATAACCTGATCTATGATCTCATGGGAATGGGCTTGCGTGACGGAGGCGCCATCTACAGTCTCGGACCTACCGGAGCCACCGCAGAGGACAAAAATCTGGTCAGCGGCAACTACATCCGCAACCAGATGGACGGCAATTCCGCCCTGTACACGGATGAAGGCTCCGCCTACTGGAAATTTGAGCACAATGTGATCGACCTAAAGGATACGCCGCTGTGGCATTCCCCGCTCCGCTGGGCGATGGCCTATGTGCCGACCATCCATGATGTGGATTTCGTGAACAACTATACAACTACAGACGGCTATACCAACAACGGGCGCAATGTTCTGTTTGAGAACAATACGGTCCGGCCGGATGCAGAGTGGCCTCAGGCGGCACGCTCGATCATTGATCAGGCCGGGCTGGAGCCGGACTATGCCTCTGCAGCAGAAGGGCAGGTCAGCCGCTGGAAGCTTGATCCGCTCAAGCTGGCCGCAGGCGGCAGCGGGCAGGTCTCCGTCCATGCCATGAACGGCAAAGACCAGCCGCTGGGCAAGGAAACCAGCAGCTTCTATTACAGCATTCTCGATCCGGCCGTAGCCTCGGTTAGTAGCGGGGGCGTGGTCACCGGACTCAGCCAGGGACAGACGAAGCTTATCATGAACATCATTAACGGCTCCATTCTGCGCACAATCACAACGGATGTATACGTGGGCGATACCTTAGCCACGGTCCGCCTGGAGGGGCATGACGGCAATATGGCGTATATCCGTGAAGGCACCGGCCTGCAATTGCAGCCTTACGGCGAGACGCTGTTCGGCAACCGCGAGGAACTGGAGGAAGTCACCTACACGAGCAGCGATCCTTCCATCGTCAGCGTCAGCGGCACCGGCCTGTTGACGGGGCATCAGACCGGCTCGGCCACCCTCACGTTATCGGCCGAATATCTGGGTACCGTCACCCAGGGGCAATATGAAGTTAAGGTATGGAATGAGGCCAGCCAATACGAACATCCCCTGACGGCGGAACTGCAAGACCCTGATGGCTGGTACGTATCGGCAACGGCGAACGGGCTGAAGGAGACCGGGCAAGACAGCCTTACGCTGAGGGCCCCCGGAGGGCATGTCATCTACCAGAACCGCAAGTACCAGAATGAGCTGCTGGATTTCAAAATGAAGATCAATGACAGCGCAGCCTCCTCCAACTGGTACGCCCTGATGCTCAATAACCAGAGTAAGGAGCTGAGTTATAGCACCGGCAGCATGTATCTGGTGGTCATAGGGACATCGGGCATCGAGCTGCACCGCTTCAACGAGGGGGTACGAACCGTGATCTACGGCAAGATTGACGGCCTGACCAGCCTCGGCGGGCCGGCGATTCCGAATACGGCGATAACCTTCGGGGTGCAGAGCCGCGTTCAGCTGGGTGCTTTTCAAGAGTCCGGGGGTGTGCGTCTGATCCTGAAAGTTAACGGGGTGCAGATCTTTAATTATCTGGACACCGCCGCAGGGGCGATTGGTGAAGCGGGGTACTTCGGGCTGGTCTCCCGCAATGCGAGCACAGAGCTGGGATATTGACAGCATAAGCTTATGAATCCGGGTGCGCAGCCCATATCATTAATGAGATAGCCAACATCTGGACTTACAGGGGATGACACCGATGCATAAGAAATGGCTGTACCGACTGATTCTTTCCTACCTGCCGATTCTGTTTGCCGTAGTATTTTGCCTCATTATTCTATTCTTCCTGACCTTAAATGAAGCGATGGAGAGACAGACGGCTCAGGCAAACGGCGTGTACGCGGAAAATGTGCTGCAGATTGTGGACACCACCCTGCGCAACCTGGAGACCACCACGATCAAAAGCCTGCTGCTGGAGGAGAAGGTTGGCAGTTATTTCGACCGGCCGGGGAAGCTTGACCCTTATCAGGATTACGGGGTCGCGGAGGTGCTGCTGGATTTCATGTCGCCGCTGCCGATGATTGATTCGGTCTATCTATACCGCGCAGCCGACGGCAAGGTGCTGATGCAGCATTTCGCCTCCCGCCTGCCGGACTTCGGGGACCGCAGCTTTATTGAGACTGCGATGGGGAATACCCCGAGCTATACCTGGAGCGGAAACCGTGACTTGCAGCTTTTCTCCGGGGAGGACCGGCCGAAATCGGTCATTTCACTTGTGGAGCAGGTGCCTTACTTCTCCGGCGAGCAGGGACTGATTGTCATTAATGTGCGCAAGGAATCTCTGCAGGCGCTGATTCAGGATATGAACATGGCGAATACGGAGATCTGTCTGAAGGATGCCGGAGGGCGTGCTTTTGCAGGTGCGGATACCTGTTCTGACCCGCAGGTTCAGGATCGGGCGGTTAGCCGGATGTCCCCCTATACCGGCTGGACGATCAAGGTTGGAATGGCGCGGGCGGAGGCCTTCTCGCTGCTGTCGGCCTTCTCCAATATCTGGGCCATTCTGGGCTTTGCGGCTGTCGTTGGCGGGATTGCGGCCATGACCTATATCAGCCACCGGAATTACCGTCCGATTGAGCAGGTCATGAGCCGGATCTACAGGTTCGGAGAGGACCGTGCCTTCGGCTGGAAGCCGCAGAGCAAGGAAGGCGACGAATTTGCCTTCATCGGCCATGCGCTGGAGAGCCTGATCGAGCAGACCAACAGCTATGAGCAGCAGCAGGCCGAGGGGATTCTGCACAGGCGGAATCAGTTATTCAAGGAGCTGCTGGAGAACAGCGGCCAGATGTCGGCGGATAACTGGGTCAGGGAAGCGGAACGGATCGGGATGGACGGTGAATTCGCAGGTGCGGTGGTGGGCATTGCCGAGATTGATTTCTATGAGGCTTTTGCCGCAGGTTACTCGGCACGGGATCAGGCATTGTTCAAATTCACTCTGCGCAGTGTGATTCAGGAGATCGCCGAGAAGGAAGGGGTGTCCCTGTGGACTGAGTGGATCGGACCGGGCCGTCTGGGACTGCTGTTCCGCCGCTCTGCCGGCGGGGAGAACGCTGATGGTGCGGCGGAGAAGGCCCTAATGATTGCCGAGAGTGCCTGCTCCTGGGTGAAGCAGCATCTCAAGTTCACGGCTACCTTCGGCATCAGCGGACCTGCCGCCGGTCTCGGCGGCTTATCGGGTGCGTACCGCCAGGCCCTGGGGGCGCTGGACCGCAAAATAACCGCTGGCCCAGGCCGCGTCTATGCGGCGCCTGCCGGAAGCCCGCTGCCTCCGGCTGAAGGAATGGATGTGCTGGTCCAGGCCATCGGTGCCGTTCCCCAGCTGTACCGGCTGGGGAACGCAGAGTGGAAGCCGCTGATCGAGCGGATTTTTGAACTGCTGGCAGGCGGCAACTACTCCAAGGAGGATATCGTCCGGCTGCTGAGGCTGCTGGAGACCGGGCTGTCCCAGGAGATGCAGGAGCTGCCGCCGGAGATGAAGGGGATTTGGAATAACGGACGGCTGCGGGGCATTCCGCATTCACCGGAGTCTTTTGAATGGATTGAGGAGCTGCACGGGGAACTGGTCTCTTCGCTGGAGGAGATGGAGGAGGCGCTGCGCAGCCTGCGGATGAACCGTGAGCAGTACACACTCGCCAATAAGGTGCGCGAATACATTGGCTGCAATTACGCGGACTCCGACTTCTCCCTGACCCATGTTGCCGATAGCTTCGCCATGAACACCAAGACGGTAAGCCGGATATTCAAGGAGGAGATTGGCGAGAACTTCGTCGATTATCTGGCCCGCCTGCGCATGGAGGAGGCCAAGCGCCTGCTGACCGGAACCTCCGAACCAGTGCAGAGCATCGCGGAGCGCGTGGGGTATCTGTACCCCATGTCCTTCATCCGCGTCTTCAAGAAGCTCGAAGGCATCACGCCGGGCGAATACCGCAAAGCCCAGGGCAGTCCTCTGCGTGATGGTGATAGTGAGGGTGATGGGGAGAGTTAGGCTCATGTGGCCATGTGATGTGAGCGGGGCGCACAGCGATTAGCCGGTTATAGTTGGCGAAGCTACGGGGGTATAGGTGTGTAACAAGACGGCCGGGGTTTCCGGCCGTCTTGTTCGTCTGCTTGCTGCTGAGGCGCTGCCATTCTGGAAATCAACTTCGGCGCACGAATGAAGTGCATAAATACACCACATTTTCGCAAATTCACCGTTGGCGCATGTGTGCTGATTTCCGCATACATTTGGTCCATGTGCCTGCGTGCGAGCTGAATGTATGCTGATTTCCGCATACATTTGGTCCATGTGCCTGCGTGCGAGCTGAATGTATGCTGTTTTCCGCATACATTTGGTCCAGTGCCTGCGTGCGAGCTGAATGTATGCTGTTTTCCGCATACATTGGTTCACGTGTCTGCGTGCGAGCTGAATGTATGCTGATTTCCGCATACATTGGTTCACGTGTCTGCGTGCGAGCTGAATGTATGCTGTTTTCCGCATACATTAGGTTCACGTGCCTGCGTGCGAGCCCAATGATGAAGGGTATAAATACACTGCATTTCCGTAAATCTACCGTTGGCGCACGGATGAAGGGATAAATACACCATATTTACTGGAATAGCACTGTTGGCGCACGAGTCAAGTGTATATGTGCCCCCAACGCCACCGTTGGCAAGCCTCGATCAGCATCTCATTTTTCTCCCGTAACTATCCCCTCCTTCATTCCTCAACCATCGCCGGGCCGTCTGCACAGCGCTGAGAGTAAACCGGATTCCGCTGCCGCATCACATGGAGTTTATAGCTGCATTTTTGCATGTCGTTATTATGCTAAAGAAGGGCATGATCGTCAAGGAAGCGGCCCGCCGGATACGGTACTCTAGAAGGGTAGATGACATAAGGCTGGAGGGACACGATGCAGCGTTGTTTATATAGAGCCGAGTGCAGGGAGGATGCTAATCCGTCGACGTTCTGGGAGGCACAGACCGGACTGCTGAATGATCGCATGGATAGGCTGGGCCTTGCGCGGCTTAGTATTTTTCAGGATGGCAAGGAGCTGTTTCTGTACTATGAGTGCACCCGCCGGGAGGTGGAGCCGGAGCAGTTATTTCAGGGTGCGGCAGAGATTTTCAAGGAGTGGCCGGGAGGGGAGCAGCCCCGGTTGTGGGTGCCTATGATGGACATTTTCCATTATCAGCAGCCGGTCTCCGCAGAACATTGGAAGCGCAGTCATGCGGCGGGAATCCCCTACGGAAGAGTGGCGGCGCTGAAGCCGGAGCAGGTCGCAAGCTATGTGTATCACCATTATCAGTATCAGGAGGAGCATCCGGGGGACGGCGACAAATATGGGATTATCGGGCTGCATGAGAACCTGCTGTTTTTTTATTCTGAGCTGCCTGCAACGGTGGAGCCTGCCCCGTACGCCGGGAAGCTTGCCACGAATCTCCGGCCGGACAACTGGGGTGAGGTGATGGACCCGCATTTCAGGAAATGGAGTGAGATGCCGCCAGATCAGGCCATTTGGAAAAAGCTTACGCTCGTCCTAACCATCCCCCGCCCCTATGCGGAAAAAGGAGAATGATTATGTTACGTACATCCATATGTCTCAATGGCGAGTGGGATTTCATGCCGCTCTATGACCAGCCGCGCACTCGTGCCCTTCCGGAGAGATTGCAATACGAGGCCCGCAAAATACAGGTTCCCTCAAGCTGGCGCTACAGCTATACTGCGCCTTCGGGCAACAAATTCGGCGAAGTCGCCGACCATAATTTTCAGCCCTTCGATGTGTACAGCTACCCGGAGGAATGGAATGCAGCTGAAGCCGGGGTGCTTCACCGCAGCTTTCAGGTGCCGGAGACAATGCTGGAGCAGCGGGTCGTACTTCGGTTCGATGGCATTCTGCAAAAAGCGGCAATCTATCTGGACCGCGAGCGGATTGCGCTCTGGGAGGACGGCTTCCTGCCCTTGCGGCTGGATATCACCGCGCTGGTGAAGCCCGGCCGGGAGCAGCAGCTGCACGTGGTCTGCGGCAGCTTCGACACGGCTGTGCTTCCTTCCGGGGAGACCAAAATCACCGGACTCTCCGGCTCCTGGTTCGGCAGAATCGCCCGGGGCATCTGGCAGGATGTCTTCCTGGAGGCCTGTCCGCCGGTATCGCTGGAGGATCTTACGATCCGCACCTCTGTCCGGCACGGAAGGCTGGAAGTGGATGCCCTGATAAGCGGCACAGAAGACGGTCCCTCATCCGAAGGACTGCGGGTGCTTTTGCAGGTCAGGGAGCGAACGTCCGGCGTTCCGGCCGCACGGACAGAGCCGCCGCACCGGTTGCAGCCGCTGGCGGCCGCCCGGCCGCTGCCCGTACTTGAAGTGGAAGCCGCAGTATCGCTTCTTCCTGCGCTTGCTGCGGAAGGGCGGCAATTATGCTGCACTACCGGCAGCCGGGTGTGGGGCGGAGCGGCATTCAGCCTGCCCTGGCAGGAGGCTATGCTCTGGAGCCCGGATTCTCCTGTCCTGTATGAGCTGGAGCTTGTGCTTCAATCGGGCGATGTGGTTCTGGACCGCCGGAGCGAGACCTTTGGCTTCCGGGAGTTTTGGTGCGAGGGGCCGCAGTTTATGCTAAACGGGATCCCCGTTAATCTGCGGGGGGACTCCTGGCATTTTCAGGGGGCGGCCCAGCAGACAGAGGACTATATCCGGGGCTGGTACCGGATGTGCCGGCAGGCGGGCATTAACAGCATCCGGCTGCATGCGCAGCCGTATCCTTCCGATTATCTGCGGATTGCCGATGAGGAGGGGATGCTGATTGTCGATGAGACGGCCATCTACGGCTCCAGCAAAAGCATGGATGCCGCCCATCCCGATTTCATCAGCAATTGCCGCGCGCATGTGCAGCGGCTGGTGCAGCGGGACAAGAATCACCCCTCAGTCATTCTGTGGAGCGTGCAGAACGAGATGCGCTGGGTGGACGGGCGGGATCAGTACAAGCAGCATATCCCCGGCTTGATCGGACTGATGAAGGCGCTGGATGCCACCCGCCCGGTCATGGTGGAAGGGGACAACCGCCTGGTCTCCAGGCAGCAGACCGAGGTGGAGAGCCGTCATTACAATATTGACGGCACGATCGCGCAGTGGGACCGGCAGGTTCCGCTGACCTTCGGCGAGCATGGCGGCTGGTGGTATATCTGTCCGCAGAACAGCAGCATGTATACAGGGCTGGACGCCTACCGTGACTCAGATGCCAGTGCTGTCGGCTTGGCTGAGAAGGAGCGGCTGTTCGTGGAATATGCACGGCGGCAGGGCGTCTCAGGCATCTCTACCTTTAACTTTGTCCATTACTTTATGCGGGCGATGCCGGAGCATGAGCTGAAGCTGCCGCAGGCCGACTTGACTACACCCGGCCCCAAGCCTGCTGTGATTCCGGCCTACTCGCTTTCGCTGAACAACGGGCTGCTGCCGGAGGAGTATCCGGTCTACCGGCCTAATCCTGCTTTTGCCATTATGGCCGCGGCCTTCAAGCCGGTCACGCTGATTGCCGCCGAATACAACCGCTGCTTCTTCGATGATGCGCCGGTCTCCCGCAGCTTTGATGTCTATAACGATACATTGTCCGCGCAGGATGTGACGATTGAATGTGAAGTTATGCAGGGCGGGCGCAGGGTGCACAGCGAGACCTTCCGCTTCCGGCATGAGCCTGCTGTACGCCGGAGCATCCGGCTGGAGTGGATGCCGGAGGCTGTCCATGGCGAAGGAGCTGGGGTAGCAGTAGGAGATAGGGTAGCAGCAGGAGATGGGACATCAGTACAAGATGGGGCAGGAGTAGGAAAAGGGGCAAAAGGAGGAGAGGGGGCCGGAGTAGGAGCACCAGTAGGAGCACCACTAGGTGAAGGAGAAGCCACTCTGTCCGCACGGCTGTTCCATGCCGGAGAGCTGATGCATGAGCTTGAGGTAAGCTACCGCCTGTTGTCCGGGAGTTGCCGGACCGAGCCGGTAGAGATCGCCTTGCCCGCAGCATACATCGGCTCTGACCGGGACTTCCAGGCGATTCACGCGCTGGTGCCCGCTCTGGTCCGGGCAGAGCCGGAAGCGGTAGATAAGCTTGCGGCCGGAAGCCTGCTGATTGTCGGCAGCAAAATGGAGGATAAGGATGGGTCGCTTGACCGGAGGCTGAGAGGATTGGTGCAGCGGGGCGGCCGGCTGCTGCTGCTGGAGCAGCTTCATCTCTCTTGCGGCAGGCTGCCGCTCACCCGCCGGGAATTCATCCGCGCACATAGCGGGGAATACGGGCATCCGGTGCTCCGGGGATTAGGCCCGGAAGATCTGATGTACTGGCATGAGGAGCTGCGCGAGGACGGGCCGCTGCCGATCATCCGGGCGGCGTTCGAGAAGCCGGTGACCGGCGACTTCACCCTGCTGCTGGAATGCAGCGCAGGGGACTTCGGAGACGGCGGCGATCTGTGGTCGCCGCTGCTCGAATACCGCAGCGGAGCAGGCATGTTCCTGGCGAATCAGCTGGAGATTATGGACCATCTCCAGCGGGTTCCCCAGGCGCAGCTGCTGCTGCGCAGCCTGCTGCAGTATGCGGGCCGCGCGGCAGTACCGGCATCTGCCGCCATATCCGGGCCCTCCGCCGCTGCGGCGGCTACCGCACCGGCTACCGCCGCCGGGGCTATCGCTGCCGCCGCCGTCAAGGATAGCGCCGCAGCCCGGCACGCCGCGCCGGCTACCGTATCCGCGCCTGCGCCAGCCGCGGCACAATCCGCTGCGGTCTGGGTCCGCAGCGGCAGTCCGGCGGAGGCCTTGCTTAGCAAGCTCCGCCTCAAGGGCCACAGGCTGGACAGCGCCGCAGGCTTGTCCGGCCTGCCCCCCGGCCTCCTCGTCGTGGAGGCCGTACTGCTGGGCACGCCGGGCGCGGCGGAAGCCGTGCGCCAGGCGGCCCTGGCCGGCGGCAGCGTGCTGGTGCTGCCGGCAGAGCCCGGCGGGCAGGAGGCACTCGCCCGCCTGCTGGACGCTCCCGTGCGCATCGCGCCGCACGGGACGTATCACTTGGCGGCGGACTATACGCATGCCGCCGTGCAGGGCATCAGCCCGGTCGACCTGTTCGGCTTCGACAAGGTGCATCTCTCGCCCCGGGATGTTGTCAACCGGGAGCTGGCCGGGTACAGGCTGGAGGTGCCGGGCGCTGAGGTGCTATGCACCAGCGTGGAAGGTACAGCCTGGAAGGACTATTTCGCCGGGCAGCATACGGCGGAATACAGCAGGCTGGCGCTGGTCGAGCTGAACCGCAGGAAGGCGGCTGCCCCAGGAGCTTTTGTGATCCGGCAGGCGGCCGGAGCGGGAGAGATCCTCTGCTCGCAGCTGCTCGCCGACCCGGATAGCGACAAGAGTCTCAGGCTCTATACGCGCCTGCTCGGCAATCTCGGAGCCTCTTTCGCCGATGAGCTGCTGCTTCATGACAAGGGAGATGCGCAGTGGGCGGTGGAGGCCGTAATGACACTGTTCTGTCCGCCGCATACCGACTACGAGGCGATGAAGGACTACTATACAGATCCCGAGTTCTCCCTGAACAATCTGGGGGAAGGCCTATACGGCTGGATGAAGAAAAAAGAACGGCGCCCGGATGGAACCTACCTCATCTCCGCACCGGAGGGCCGGCCCCTGTTCCTGAGCTACTTCGTGCATCTGCCGGAGACGGGGGATGCAACCGAAGCAGCCGCAGGCAGCGGGAAGCCGGGCGGAACGAGAATCGGCAGACTCCGGGTGAACTCGGCCTGCGCTTTTGACATCTATATGAATGGCAGGCTGGTGCCGGAGCCTGAACAAGAGATTACGCTGGCTAGCGGGATCAACCGCCTGATCGCCATCGTCCGGGGAGCGCAGGAGGATATCGCCTTCGGCATGGTTTTCCTGAATACAGACGGCACGTATATGAATGATCTGGAGTTCCGCCTGACAATGGACGAGGTGGAGCCCAAATGAGCAAGATCAAAGGAGAGGAGCAGGCCAATATGAACGCCAATGAACCGGTACCATCCGCAGCATCTGCATCATCCACACCACCCGCAGGCCCTTCCGGCCGCGCACAGAGTAACAAGGCTGTAGAAACGCCTTATGGGGTCAGTCTACTTGCGCGTACAAATGAGCTGGACCAGTATTTTGCCTTCAACGATGAGGCGAGGGAGGTGGAGTTCAAGCGGCATGATATGCCGACCCCCTGGCTGAACTATTTATCCAACGGAACCTTCCATACCATGCTGTCCCATGCGGGCGGCGGACTATCATTCTATAAGTCTCCGCAGATCTGGCGGATTACCCGCTACCGTTTCTTCCATCTGCCCACCGACCGCTCCGGCCTGTATATTTACTTGCAGGATGCCGGTACAGGCAGCTACTGGTGTCCCACGTATGAGCCGGCCTTCCGGAAGCCGCAGGAGTGGCGGAGCAGCCATGGCATGGGCTATACCCGCTTTGAAGCGCAGGCGGATGAGTTGGCGGCGAAGACGGTTTATTTTG
The DNA here is from genome assembly GCF_038002805.1 of Paenibacillus sp. FSL H3-0333. NCBI lineage: Bacteria > Bacillati > Bacillota > Bacilli > Caryophanales > Paenibacillaceae > Paenibacillus > Paenibacillus sp. FSL H3-0333. Next base: position 1,541,073 of record NZ_JBBODG010000001.1, read on the forward strand.
TCGGGCCCTATGAGAATTCCCTGATCTGGAATCTGACGCTGACGAACAATAGCAGCGAGGTCAAAGAGCTGAACGTGTATGCCTACGCCGAGTTTGGGATGATGGAGTTCATGCGCGAGCTGCAATGGCAATGCTATAACAAGCATCAGGTGTCGGTGCAGTACCATGACAAGGAAGCGCTGATCTACAAATACGGGGTGGAAAATCAGCCCAAGCCGGACGAAACTCCGCTCGTCTATATGATGTCCGATGCACCGCTTGCCGGGTATGACGGAGACCGTGAAGAATTCATCGGCAGCTACCGCAGTGAATCCAATCCGGCCGCTATTGAGCAGGGGGGCTGCACTGGATCAACGATTCTGGGAGGCGACCCCTGCGGCGCACTTCAGGTCCGGGTAAGGCTTGCCCCCGGCGAGACCCGCACCGTGAACTTTTTTCTCGGGACAGCCATGAACGAAGCCGAGATTGAACGGGCCATCGGCCATTCGCGGGAGGCGGATTTCGTCACCCGTTCCTATGCGGCGCTTCAGGAGAACTGGGAGCATTACCTCAGGGCCTGGAGCTGTGAGCTGCCGGATCAGGATGCGCAGCGTATGCTCAACACCTGGAATCCGTACCAGTCGCAGCGGAATTTCCTTTTCTCGCGCAATATTTCGTACTATGCCACCGGCACCTTCCGGGGCGTAGGCTACCGGGATACCGCTCAGGATATTCTGGCAGTCGTACCGTACGATCCCGAAGCAGCCAAGGATAAAGTCCGCCTGCTCCTGGGGCAGCAGTATCAGGACGGGCATGTGAATCATTACTTTTTCCCGAATGAGGGCTGGGACCCGGTGACCAGCATCCATTCGGATGATCACCTGTGGACGGCGCTGGCCGTTTGGGACATTCTTGCCGAGACCGGAGACGCGGCATTCCTTCAGGAGACTATTCCCTTCTATGACGGCGGTGAAGCGCCGCTCTATGATCATTTGAAGCGGGTGGTGGACTTCACCGTCTCCAATCTGGGGCCGAACGGGTTCCCGCTGATGCTGCGCTCGGACTGGAATGATCAGCTCTTCCGCGTATGCCGTGAGGGCAGAGGGGAGAGCATCTGGACAGCGATGCAGTTCGGGACGGTGCTGCTGCGGATGAAGGATCTGGCGGCGGCCTCCGGTTACCCGGAGCATGTGGCGGACTATGACCGGCTCTACGGGGAGCAGAAGTCGCTCGTGAACACGCTGGGCTGGGACGGGCAATGGTTCCGGCGGGCGGTGATGGATGACGGGCGGTATCTGGGTACCGCTGAGCATGAGGAGGCCCAGATCTGGCTTAATGCCCAGACCTGGGCGACCCTGTCCGGGATGGCTGAGCCTGACAAGGGGTTGAAGGCGATGGACAGTGTGCGCGACATTCTCGATACAGAGCTGGGCATCAAAAAGCTGCATCCGTCCATCACGAACTTCCCCGATCCCGCCGATCCGTTAACCAACTATAACAAAGGAACCGGGGAGAACGGAGCCGTCTTCTGCCACGCCAATACCTGGGCGATCATTGCGGAATGTATGCTGGGCAGAGGGGACCAGGCGTACAAATATTACCGCCAGCTCATCCCGAACATCGCCATGGAGCAGGCCGGAATCCGGCGCTACAAAGCGGAGCCGTATGTCTATGCCTCGAACCTGTTCGGGCCGGAGTCCGACCGGTTCGGTCTGGCGAATGTATCCTGGTTGACCGGTACGGCCGCGTGGATGTATGTAGCCGCTACGCAATACATTATGGGCATCAAGCCGGTGCTGGCCGGACTGTCCATTAACCCGTGCATCCCGTCTTCCTGGGAGGGCTTCTCGGTCACCCGGCGGTTCCGTGGCTGCGAGTATGAGATTACCGTGAAGAACAACAGCCATGTCTGCTCAGGCGTCAAGGAAATCCGGGTGGACGGCGAACGGCTGGAAGGAACGGTCGTCCCCGCGTATACGCACAAGCAATCAGTGAAAGTGGAGGTCATATTATAACGATAGGCTTTCTGTATAGACAGAGTGTCTAAGTTAGATTCAGAGTATATAGCAGTGTATAAAAAGTGTCCCGCTAACGGCTTTAGCAGCGCCCCGGCGGGACTTTTTGTTAGTGTCCAACGACAGCCGGTTGATGCAACCCCCTCTTTCCCAAAAATCAGGCTTGCCCCAGGGTTTACTTTTACGCCTGGCGTGGTATAGTATAGTTATAAGTTGCACGAAGGAAATATAGTTGCCCTATTGCAACAATGATTATCATTCTCATTTATCTCTCAGTCATTATCCTCAACTACCATACCCATTCAACATGCTGTCCCGGCGATGCCGGGGCAGCATGTGTCATTTTAAGGGTGTTAATAATGGCTCTCATTCTCAAGTGTGCGCTTAACCAAAACCATTCAGGAAGGTGATTGTTCATGCAAGCAACCTCGAAATCAATGCCCAAATCTATAGCGCGTCAAGGAGGGGCGCAGCAGCCCCGCACTCCGGGACCGCGCCGCTTCGATCCGCTGGCGATGATCAGCAACTCCGAAATGCAGGCCGCTCTGGGGAGCGGGCTGATTATGCTCATAGCCTGGGCCACCAGCGGCTGGTCGGAGGTCTTATCCGTCATCCTCTATGTGATCTCTTACACCCTGGGCGGCTGGATGAAGGCGAAGGAGGGCGTGGAGACGCTGGTCAAGGAACGTGACCTGGATGTCAATCTGCTGATGATTGCCGCTGCGCTGGGTGCCGCCTCTATCGGGTACTGGAATGAAGGGGCGATGCTGATTTTCATCTTTGCCCTGAGTGGAGCACTGGAGAGCTACACGATGGAGCGCAGCAAAAAGGACATCTCCGCTCTGCTGGCCCTCAAGCCTGCCACTGCGGTCCGGATTGAGCAGGGGGCGATGAGTGAGGTAACGATTGATGAGCTCATGCTCGGAGATCTGCTGCTGATCCGTCCGGGTGAGCTGGTTCCTGCTGACGGCAAGGTATGCCGGGGGGAGTCGTCTGTGAATCAGGCCTCCATCACGGGAGAATCGCTTCCCGTAGACAAAACTGTCGGCAGTGAAGTATTCGCCGGTACTGTTAATGGAGAAGGCCCTCTTTATATAGAAGTGACGAAGACGGCCGAGAATACGCTGTTCGCCAAAATCATCCGCATGGTGGAAGAGGCAGAGAACGAAGTGCCGGATTCGCAGCGTTTTATCAAACGGCTTGAATCCGTATATGCCCGAGTTGTCGTGGCTGCCACGGTCCTGCTGATCACCTTGCCGCCGTTTGTGCTGGACTGGAGCTGGAGCAATACGTTCTACAAGGCAATGGTGTTCCTGGTCGTTGCTTCCCCGTGTGCGCTGGTATCCTCCATCATGCCCGCCATGCTGTCGGCCATCTCCAAGAGCGCCCGCAAAGGCATCCTGTTCAAAGGCGGGGTACATCTGGAGAATATGGCGCGGACCTCGGTCGTTGCTTTTGACAAAACGGGTACCCTGACGGAAGGCATCCCGCAGGTCACGGACTTCATCGCCGGAGAAGGCTATGTGCGGGAAGAGCTGCTGGCCGTGAGCGCCTCTATTGAGAAGCTGTCGGGGCATCCGCTGGCAGAGGCTATTGTCGCGCTGGCGGAAGCGGAACAGATCGGACTGCGGGATATTGAAGAGAGTCAGTCGGTCACCGGCTGGGGAATTGAAGGCGTCATCGACGGCCAGCTGTGGCGGATCGGCAAGTCGAATCTGCTGGATGAAGCGGAAGGGGCGGCTGCCGGGGCGGATACGGACCATTGGAAGGCTCTGCGCAGCAGGCTGGAACAGGAAGGCAAAACGGTATCGCTGATCCTTGCCGGAGAGACGATCGCCGGAATGATTGCCCTGCAGGACACTGTGCGCCCCCAGGCGGCGGCTGCCGTGCGCAAGCTGCATGATCTAGGGATCAAGGTAGCGATGCTGACCGGTGACCGCGAGGCTACAGCCCGGGTCATTGCGGGTGAGAGCGGCGTCGATCTCGTGTTCGCCGGGCTTTTGCCGGAAGATAAGGAATCACACATCAAGGCGCTGCGGGAGCAATACGGTCATGTCATCATGGTAGGCGACGGGGTGAATGATGCACCTGCGCTCGCAACCGCAACAGTTGGCATGGGCATGGGGATGAAGGGCAGCGGGGCTGCCCTGGAGATTGCTGATGTGGTGCTGATGAATGACAACATTGAGGAGATTGCCGGGACGATTGCCCTGGCGCGCCGGACGCAGCGGATTGTGAAGCAGAATATGATTTTTGCCGTAACGGTCATTGCCGCCTTGATGATCAGCAACTTTGTGCAGGGGATTGCGCTGCCGTTCGGGGTGGTCGGGCATGAGGGAAGTACGATTCTCGTCATCCTTAACGGCCTGCGTCTTTTGCGATAACACTTTAGATTGCTTAAAATTGAATTGTTCACAAAAAGGAGCGTTTACAACGGGTCTGGCATATTGACAACTCCCCTTGAGGTGATCATAATAAATACTAGATTATAATTATTTTAAATAAGGAATGGCGTCTTTTCCGTCCATCTCAAGGGGGATATCATCATGTACAAATCAATTATTGTCGGTACTGGACCGGCCGGATTGACAGCTGCTATATATTTGGCCCGTGCGAACCTGAACCCGCTCGTTATCGAAGGTCCGCAGCCAGGCGGACAGCTTACAACTACAACGGAGATCGAGAACTTCCCGGGATTCCCGGAGGGCATTCTGGGTCCCGATCTGATGGATAATATGCGCAAGCAGGCTGAGCGATTCGGAGCACAGTTCGTGACCGGCTGGGTGAACAGCGTCGAGCTGGGCGACCGTCCGTTCAAGCTTAACGTGGAAGGTATGGGCACACTGATTACGGATACGCTGATTATCTCCACGGGTGCCACAGCCAAGTATCTCGGAATTCCCGGGGAACAGGATAATATTGGCCGCGGGGTCAGCACTTGTGCTACCTGTGACGGATTTTTCTTCCGCGGCAAAGAGATCGTGGTGGTCGGCGGCGGCGATTCCGCGCTTGAAGAAGCGGGCTTCCTGACACGTTTTGCATCCAAGGTAACCCTGGTGCACCGCCGCGAAGAGCTGCGGGCCTCGAAGATTATGCAGGACCGTGTCCGCGATAACGCCAAAGTGACCTGGGGACTGAACCGTACCCCTGTTGAAGTGATTGCCGAAGACAAGGGTGTAACTGGCCTGAAGGTGATCAACAACGAGACTGGCGAAGAAGAGTTCATTGAAGCCAGCGGGGTATTCGTGGCGGTTGGCCATCATCCGAATACGGCATTCCTGGGCGGACAGATCACTACGGATGCGAACGGTTATATCGTATCGAATCCCGGCACCTCCGAGACGAACATTCCCGGCGTATTCGCCTGCGGCGACGTGCAGGATACCCGTTACAGACAGGCCATTACGGCTGCGGGCAGCGGCTGTATGGCAGCTATGGACGCCGAGAAATATATCGAGAGCCTGGAGCATAGCGCGGTAATTATGTAAGCCCGGCATTTGGAAAAGCAGAGATTCGGGTGCTACAATAGATCTCAGAGTCTAATACTTAGATACGAGGAGGAAATCATACTATGGAGAATGTCATTGTGTACACATCGACGAATTGCCCGCATTGCCGTCAGGTGAAAAGCTTCCTGAGCGATAAAGGGGTAGCGTACGAAGAACGCAACATCGAGCAGAATGAAGAGTACGCCCAGCAGGTGTGGGATATGGGAATGAGAGCTGTGCCGATTACGGTGATCGGGGATATGAAGATCGTCGGTATGAACAAGACCAAGTTCGACAAGGCTTTGGCTGCAACAGAATAATAGCCGGTAGTCCTGAAATAAATAGAGCCGCTTCCCGGTGGGAGGCGGCTTTTTGCGTGCTTGCGGAGGAAAAACAACATTTAAATCTGCCCGTTTGCCTACTTCAGCGAATATGAACAATCTTAAATGCTGCTTCTCCACTTGCTTGCGTCATTTCTGTCTGCCTGCAGGCCTCAGGTAAGAGACATAAACATCTGAAAGACAGCATAGACGGCAATGCCGCTGGCGATAAGGAGGAATCCCGATTTCTTCCGCGACTGGAACAGACGCAGGACACCGAGGCTGACGAGCGGAGCAATGATGAGCAGCAGCAGCAGCACCGCGATGAACATCTTCGCCGAAATATCAGACGTATCAACATAAGTCATGGATTCTCTCTCCATTTCAGAAAAAAGGGTGTGGTGACAAATGTCACACAAGTATCCTTATTATATAGGATAGCCACTCCTTTTAGAGCAGGAAATGCAGAAAAAAATGCGGCGATTTTAAGAAATATAAGAGTTTAAGAGTCTATAGAGTGACGCGGATGTTGCCCAGAAAATGCATCACCGCTGAAAAACCCGCTCCAATCATGGTTCCCCGGCTTCCCAGCCTGGAGAAGGTGATTTCGAGCTGCTGTTTGTGGTAGGGGAGGGTACGCTCAGCTACCACCCGGCGCAGCGGCTCGCCGAGCCACGGCTCCGCCTCCGATAGAGCACCGCCGATCACGATCAGCTCTGGGTTGAAGCTGTTGATCAGATTGGTCACTCCGATCCCCAGATACTCGCCAATGGAGTTGAAATGGCTCAGCGTATCGGGCTGTCCCTCAAGCGCATATTTGACCAGTCCGGTCGTTGTGCGGGCCGGGAGGGCGAGGCCGGGGTTATCATAGGTTTTCTCGGAGGCGTATAGCTCCCAGCAGCCCCGGCTGCCGCAGCTGCAAGGCTTGCCTTCCGCTTCAATCGTCATATGTCCGGTCTCACCCGCATAGCCGCGCGCGCCCTTGTACAACTCTCCGCCGATAATAATCCCCGACCCGATCCCCGAGCCTGCGCTGATATACAGCAGATGGCGCACATCGCGGGCCGCCCCGAAGTTCAGCTCACCCTGAGCCCCTGCGTTGGCCTCATTATCAATGGTGACTGGCACCGCGAAGGCGCTTTCCAGAATCGAACGCAGGTCTACCATCTCCCAGCCCAGGTTGGGCGCGAACAGGACAACGCCGTGCTCATCGACCATTCCTGGGACGCCGACACCAATGCCGACGAGTCCGTAAGGAGAAGGCGGAGCCGTAGCGATCAGCTCCGAGATCATCTGCTGCATCTGCCCGAGCACATAAGGGAAATCGTGGTTCTCCAGCACACTGTCCCGTTCATGAAGAATGCCGCCCCCCAGATTGCAGAGTACAGCCTTAAGCTGTTTCACGCGCAGCTCGATCCCGATCACACTACCAGCCATTTCGTTAAAATGCAGCATCAGCGGCTTACGCCCGCCGCTGGATTCTCCGGGTCCTGCCTCAGTAACCAGCTGCTGTCCGCAAAGCTCGGCTACCAGATTGGAGACGGTAGCTTTATTCAATCCTGTCACCTCGGACACCTTGGCCCGTGAGATGGGGGAATGCATACGGATGGTATGTAAAATAATCGATTTGTTTATTTTTTTGACCAGCGCCTGATCACCGGTAACTTTCAAGCAGCACACTTCCTTTTACAATATAAGAATTTATCAGTATAGAACCGAGTAGATTACTGGGCCCTTGCACAGGCGGGAAGAGGGTAGCTGTGAAGACGCTCTCCGCTGCGCGGGTATGCCCCCTAGTCTAGAATGAAGAGCGTAAAAATGCAACTATATCCGTTGGATCTGGACGGTCCGAACGTTACATATTTTTAAATAACTGGAACTAATGAAGGTGAATATAAGCTCCGGTAGACACGCGAAACAGCGGGAAAAATAAAAATAAAAAAACTTTGTTTAACCAATATACAAAGTCAAAGAGATGTGTTAAGATGATGCTGTAAACGCTTGCGGGCGAAGCAAAATATCGAGGAGGATTTTACAAATGGCTTATTTTGAAACAGTGAGCAAGGTCTCTTACGAGGGAAGCCGTTCCACCAACCCTTATGCATTCAAATTCTACAATCCGAAAGAAATCGTAGCCGGCAAAACAATGGAAGAACACCTGAAATTTGCAATGGCTTACTGGCATACATTAACAGCTGGCGGTTCCGACCCGTTCGGCGCTGAAACTGCAGTCCGCGCTTGGGACAAACTGAGCACACTAGACAAGGCTAAGGCCCGTGCAGAAGCAGCATTCGAATTCATGGAGAAGATGGACCTGCAGTACTACTGCTTCCATGATGTGGACATCGCTCCTGAAGGCGCGTCCCTGCGTGAATTCTACAGCAACATCGATACGATCGTAGACATCCTTGAACAAGGCATGAAGGCTTCCGGCAAAAAACTGCTGTGGAACACTGCCAACATGTTCACCAACCCGCGCTACATGCACGGTGCAGGCTCCACCTGCAACGCTGACGTATTCGCACACGCTGCTGCACAAGTGAAGAAAGGTCTGGAAGTGGGTAAACGTCTGGGCGCTGACAACTATGTATTCTGGGGCGGCCGTGAAGGTTATGAGACACTGCTGAACACCAATATGCAGCTGGAGCAGGACAACATTGCCCGCCTGTTCAGCATGGCTGTAGATTATGCGAAGGAAATCGGCTTCGACGGCCAGTTCCTGATCGAGCCTAAGCCGAAAGAGCCTACCAAGCACCAATATGACTTCGATGCAGCAACTTGCATCGCATTCCTGCAGAAGTACAACCTGGATAAGCACTTCAAGCTGAACCTTGAAGCGAACCATGCTACACTGGCTGGCCACACCTTCGAGCACGAGCTGCACGTAGCCCGTATCAACGGTATGCTGGGATCACTGGATGCGAACCAGGGCGATCCATTGCTCGGCTGGGATACAGATGAATTCCCTGCAAGCATCTACGATGCTACACTGACTCTCTATGAAGTACTGAAGAATGATGGTCTGGGCAAAGGCGGAATCAACTTTGACTCCAAAGTACGCCGTCCTTCCTTCGAGCCTGAGGATCTGTTCCTGGCACACATCTCCGGTATGGACGTATACGCTAAGGGCCTGAAGGTAGCTGCTAAGCTGCTGGAAGACGGCGTATTCGAGAACTTCATCGCTGAGCGTTACAGCAGCTTCAACGAAGGCGTTGGCGCTGACATCGTATCCGGCAAAGCGACACTGGCTTCGCTGGCTGACTACGCGCTGAACAACGAGAGCCCGCGTCCGAACAAATCCGGACGTCAGGAACTGCTGAGAGCTACACTTAACCAGTACATCCTGACTGCTGAGTAAGACGCTGCCGGATTTGCGGGATTGCCCGGAGATTGATTAGAGAAGACACGCAACGGGGGTTGCTGAAGAGAGCATTCTTCGGCAGCCCCTTTTTAATACTGGAATACTTGAGTGGCGGAATGGTGGAGTTTCCTGCAAAGTAGGACAATAGATTTAAAATGGTAAAAAAAATCGACCTATCGCATCCTTGGGGTTTGCCATGACCCGATTAAGGTACAATTGATAGACTTAAATGCATTTTATACAACTAAATCATCTTATGTACCGCCGAATATCCGTTTAGTTGTAATTCATACAATTAAACTGCCTCCGTACCCGGGTTTTCGCCTATTCGGGCAGATTTAGTTGTACAAAGTACATTTAGAAGAGGAGAACCTTTCTTTTCACTCTATTTAGATGTACAGAATACAACTATCACCGATTGGTTCGGTTCAAACGCATCTTCATACATTACCTTATTTATTGAATAAATTCACTTGTTTAGCTCTGATGCTCTACTAGGACTGTGTGAGTGTATTTTGTGCAGTAGAATGCTCTAATTTGGCTGGAAAATAGCATTCTGCTGTATTCCGTACAACAGATATTTGAGGATACCGTACAAAACAGCCTTTTCATGAAATTCTAGTGTACAAAGTACAATTGCCTACGATTTTCGGCCGATTTAAAGAGAATCTATTGCAGGAAATACAATCGCGGCCGCATCTTCAGTGGATTGAAACCGTTGGAACGGCTGATGCTTACGAAGCGAGTTTTGCTCGAAGTGAATACAGGATGCGGAACCCCGCAAAACTTTTAGGAGGATAACTATGAAATATGTAATTGGTGTCGATCTTGGAACCAGCGCGGTAAAGACTGTACTGGTAGATCCCCAGGGCAAGGTGGCTTTCGAGCATTCTGAAGCGTATCCGCTCAGCAGACCCCAGCCGAACTGGAGTGAGCAGAATCCGGAGGATTGGGTGAAGGGAACCATCGCCAGCCTGAAGCGTCTGATGGAAGTATCGGGTGCAGAGCCTGGACAGATCGACGGCATCAGCTTCTCCGGCCAGATGCACGGGCTTGTGCTCGTTGACGGCGAAGGCAAGGCGCTGCGTCCCGCCATTCTATGGAATGATACACGTACGACTGCGGAATGCCGCAAAATTGAGAAGAAGCTTGGCAGCAAGCTGATTGATATCGCCAGAAACCGTGCGCTCGAAGGCTTCACGCTTCCGAAGATTCTGTGGGTTCAGGAGCATGAGCCAGAGGTGCTCGCGAAGGCTGAATTATTCCTGCTGCCGAAGGATTATGTGCGTTACCACCTGACAGGGGACTACGCCATGGACTACTCCGACGCAGCCGGAACTCTGCTGCTCGACGTAGGCGCGAAGCAGTGGAGTGCGGAGATTGCCGGAGCGTTCGATCTGCCGGTCTCTCTCTGCCCGAGACTCGTGGAATCCTTCGAGCAGACCGGAACCCTGCTTCCGGCGGTGGCCGAAGCCTCCGGCCTGCTTCCTACCACCAAGGTGTTCGCCGGCGGGGCAGACAATGCTTGCGGCGCACTGGGTGCCGGCATTCTGGGTGAAGGCCGGACGATGTGCAGCATCGGTACTTCCGGTGTGGTATTGTCCTACGAGAGCAACAAGGATCTTAACCTCGAAGGCAAAGTGCATTTCTTCAACCACAGTGAGAAGGATGCCTTCTATATTATGGGTGTTACCTTGGCAGCAGGACACAGCCTGACCTGGTTCAAGGAGACCTTTGCAGCAGACAAGAGCTTCGACGAATTACTGCGGGGAGTGAACGAAATCCCGGCTGGAAGCAGCGGTCTCTTGTTCACCCCTTACATCAGCGGGGAACGTACACCGCACCCGGATGCGAGCATCCGCGGCAGCTTCATCGGTATGGATTCCGGACATACCCTGTCCCACTTTACCCGGGCTGTGCTGGAAGGCATCACGTTCTCGCTGCGTGAATCGATTGAGATTGTGCGTGAATCCGGCAAAGAGATTACCGAGGTCGTGGCGATCGGCGGCGGGGCTAAGAATGAAGCCTGGCTGCAGATGCAGGCTGATATCTTCGGCGCTACGATCATCAAGCTGGAGAGCGAGCAGGGTCCGGCTATGGGCGCAGCTATGCTGGCAGCCTATGGCGCAGGCTGGTTCGAGTCCCTGGGTGCATGTGCGGAAGCCTTCATCCGTCCGGCAGAGACCTATACTCCTAACGCAGAGCAGGCGGCGCTCTATGACGGTATTTTCGCTTTGTACCAGGATGTATACGGACAGACCCGCGAGCTGAATGAGAAGCTGGCCTCTTACCGCAAATAGAATATCTGCATGGAATGACTGCCATCCTGTATAGGGTGGCAGCTTATTTTCTTTAAGGTATAAGATCTATATAAGAAGACTATCTGGTGACAACAGCAGCCGGAAGTCCAAATGTTCACCGCAGTAACGACACTGCTTCAAGTACAATTTTAAGTGTTCCTTATTTAGTATGATAAATTCCGGCTCGTAAGCTCGAGTACGGCATGAAGGGAGGCCCCCTATTGATCAAAGTACTGATTGTGGATGATGAGCCCAAGCTGAGGGAAGGGATGCGCACCTTGATTCCCTGGGAGGAAGAGGGGTATACCGTGGTGGCGACAGCGGCTAACGGTTATGAAGCGCTGGACAAATTCCGTGAGCTGGACCCTGGACTTGTAATTGCAGATATTCGTATGCCGGGGATGAGCGGGCTGGAATTGATTGCTGAGCTGCGCAATGAGAATCCGGGCTGCCATGTGCTGATTCTGAGCGGCTATGCCGATTTTGAATATGCGAAGCAGGCTATTTCCTATCATATTGACGGATATTTACTCAAGCCGGTGGATGAGGAGGAGCTAATCAGCTATCTGCAGGAGCTGCGGGAGAAGATCAGCCTGGAAGAACGGATCAACGAATGGCAGGCTCTGGAGCCGGCAAGAACCACCGAGGTGCTGGTGCGGGAGCTGCTGCAGTCGAAGGAAGCCGGAGAGGCGGCTGCCGAGTTGGGCCTGGGGGACAGCAGCTGCGAAGTAGTGCTGCTGGAATTGAAAGGGCTTAACAAGGGGGAGGATGCCCGCGAAGAGTCGGTGAAGCGGCTGATGGAGCGGCATTGGCAGGAGCAGGAGGAGCGCGGTTTCTTCTTCACCCTCCCCCCGTATATGGGAATTCTGCTGAAGGAGCCGCTCCGGGATGAACGCGCCCGGGCGGCGCTCTGGCAGGAGCTGCACTACCTGATCTCGAAGGAGGGGCTGGAGTTCGTGGCCGCAACGGGCGGAGCGGCTGTCCGGCCGGAGGAGGCCGGAGAGTCCTTCGGGGCTGCGCGCGCCCGGCTGGAGGATGCCTTCTTCGGGCAGAAGAACACACTGCTCTGTGGAATGCCGGACCCCTGGGAGGAGCCTGCACAAGGCGCGGTTGAACCGGAGGTGGAGCTGGACCCCGAGCGTGATATCGAGGTGCAGCTGCTGCTGGCAGTGGAGGCTGGTAGCAGCGAGGTGGCCAGGGAGCTTACGCTGCAGATTATCCGCCAGCTCGTGCATACCCAGCGGGACGAGACCTATGTCAAGGACCAGCTGCTGCGGATTGTCAGCAGCACGATTGCCCGGCTGGAGGCAGCGAGTCCTGAGCTGCGCCCGCTGATTGCCGGACAAGCCTCGCCGATGGGCGAGGTCTACAGCAGCAGGTACCTGCATGATGCAGAGCGGCTGGTGTCGGGCTATATGGAGCAGCTCTCCAGGCTGACGGGCAGCGGAAGCGGACGCGGCGATGAGATTAAGCGGATTACGGATTTGATCCAGCGCCGGTATAAGGAGAATTTGAAGCTGGGCACACTTGCCGAGATTTTTAACTACAATAGCGCCTACTTGGGTAAAATGTTCAAGAACCAGGTGGGTGAGCACTTCAACACCTATCTGGATAAGGTGCGGATCGAGAAGGCCAAGCAGCTGCTGACCCAGGGTATGAAGGTCTATGAGGTGGCCGAGCAGGTCGGATACATGAACTCCGATTATTTCAATGCCAAATTCCGCAAATATGTCGGCGTCTCCCCAAGCGCATACCGCAAGGAGAACTAGTCTTATCTAAGAAGCGCTAAAGCACTTAACGAAAAGCAAAAAGAAGCGGAGGGGAAATTTGGAACTGTAGGAGCGTTAGCGACCGCCTCCGGATGTTATCTGCTGCAAGCAATATAATTAACAACATCTGGAGACAACAGCGGCCGGAAGTCCAAATGTTCACCGCAGTGACGACCAAGCTTAGAGTTCAAATCTTTTAGTGGGCCTTATTTAGACCAGCGTCAAGCTTGCAGAAAATCAGGTATGAGGCTTATGATATACAGGCTGTTCCCCTTCTTGCAGAAGACCGGGAGCAGCCTGTTTTTATAGAGAGGGGAGATTGATATCAAGAAGCTGGTGCGGATGGTCAATAACATGAAGCTGAAATACAAGCTGATCTTCTTTTATATCATAGTGGTGATGATTCCCGTGCTGATTGCAGGGGTGATTCTGACGAATTATTTTCGGGAGGGAGCCTTGAACAGAGCGATTGATCAGGCCACCAACAACGTGGAAAAGATCAAAAGCCAGTTGTACAGCAAGCTGCGTGTCCCTACAGACATTTCGAATCTGCTCTATTTCGATGAGGATCTGGAGCGGCTGGTCAATACGCATTATCCGAGTATCCTGGAGTTGACCAAGGCATACCTGAATTATACCGACCTCAAGGAATATGTGCTGCGGTACCGGGAGATCTCCAATATCCGCTTTTTCATCGATAATCCCACACTGGTGGACGATATGTCCATCGCGCCGGTAACGCCGGAGATCCGTACGAGAAACTGGTATACACAGGCTATGCGGAACAATCAGATCTACTGGATGTATATCCACGACAAGGACCCTTATATCAACAGCCCCAAAGGGACCATCAACAAGCTGAGTCTGATCCGCCAGGTTCCCTACCCTGAATACAGCAAGTCAGGAATTCTGATGGTGCAGGTGAATCAGGATGAGCTGAACCAGATGCTGCACCAGGAGCCGTTCGAGACCATCATTATCGATGAGCAGGGCTATATTGTATCCGCCAAAAATCCGCAGCTGGTAGGCAGCACGGTGGATGCTTTTGACATAGGGATAAATGTGCAGTCGCAATCCAAAGGTGTGTTCATGACCCAGGTGAAGGATAAGGATTCCTACGTCATGATCGATGAGATGATCCCTGAGCTGAGTGTCAGCAGGCTGAAGATTATCTCGGTATTTGAGACTAAAAGCATTCTTAGCGATGCTAATAAGGTGAGTCAGCTGGGCCTGTTTATCGTAATCGGGGTGCTGCTGGTTGCGCTTGTACTGGTATACACCATCTCGCTGCTGACGAGCAACCGGCTGCTGCGGCTGAGCCGCCAGCTCAATCAAGTGGCCCTCGGGAACCTGAACATCGTCTCCCATATTGACGGAACAGACGAGATCGGTCAGCTGTCGCGCCAGTTCAACTACATGGTAGCCAGCATCAACCAGCTGATTACCCAGGTGATAGAGAGTAATGAGAAGAATAGTACGCTGGAGATCGCGCAGCGGGAGATTAAGCTGAAGATGATGGCCAGCCAGATTCATCCGCATTTTCTGTTCAACGCGCTGGAGTCGATCCGTATGAACGCCCATCTGCGGGGAGAGAAGGAGATCGCCAATATTGTCCGGCTGCTGGGCAAGCTGATGCGCAAGAACCTGGAAGTAGGCCGGGAGAGAGCGCCGATCAAGGAAGAGGTCGAGATGATCCGCTCCTATCTGGAGATTCAGAAGTTCCGGTACGAGGACAGGCTGGAGTATGAGATTGCCTTCGATCCCGCCGCCGCTGAGGTGATGATTCCGCCGCTGATTATCCAGCCGCTGGTGGAGAATTCCGTCGTTCACGGTCTGGAGAACAAGGAAGGGACGGTGCATGTCAGCATCGCCGTCACTCTCACGGAGAATCAGGAGATTCAGGTCATTGTAATGGATGACGGGATCGGCATGACGGAAGACCGGTTGGCTGCGATTATGGAGGTCATCACCAAGGCGGAGGAAGAGGAGCAGGGCCGGATCGGGCTGCGCAATGTGCAGCAGAGACTGACTCTGTATTACGGAGCAGAGCATGGGCTGAGCATCTCAAGCCGGGAGGGAGAGGGGACCCGGATTACATTTTCAATCCCGAAGGGACAGTGATTTGAAGGCTTAAAGGGATACAGGCGGGGAGAATGTCTAATTTCTATAGGTTTTTACGTGAAATCTGTTGGGTATTCTCGCCCCCGGCGCTGGGATAAGATAAAGCTATCAAAGCGAAGGGGGAATAATGATCGTGAAAGCGCTCACTGAAAGCGGTGTTACAGCAAATGAAAGCGTAACCCCCCGCCCACCTGCGAAACGGAATAACGGATTTTGGAAAAGCGTACTCCAGCAAAAGTACTTATACCTGATGTCCCTTCCATTCGTAATCTGGGTATTTATATTCAGCTATGTGCCTATATGGGGATGGCTAATGGCCTTCCAGAATTATAAGCCGGTCAGGTCGTTCAGCGAGCAGAAATGGGTCGGACTGGACAACTTCAGGGAGCTGTTCCAGGATGAACGCTTCTACCTCGTATTAAGAAATACACTTGCGATGAGCATGCTGGGACTGATCTTCGGCTTCGTGGTTCCTATCCTGTTCGCCGTGATGCTCAACGAGCTGCGCGGGAACATCTTCAAGAGATCGGTTCAGACGATATCTTACCTGCCCCACTTTGTATCCTGGGTCGTTGTTGGCGGGATTGTCTACAAGACGCTTGCCATCGATGGCGGGATCGTGAATGATCTGCTGCTCTGGACGAATGTGATTGATGAGCCGATTCAGTTCATGGCCAAAGGGAAATACTTCTGGGGAGTCTTAACGGCTGCCGACATCTGGAAGGAAACAGGCTGGAATGCGATCATCTATCTGGCAGCGATTACAGGCATTGATAAAGAGCTGTATGAAGCGGCCAAAGTGGACGGTGCAGGACGGGTCAAGCAGATGTTCAATATTACACTGCCGGGTATACGTACAACAGTTATGGTGCTGCTGATTATGAATATCGGCCATCTGGTCGGTATCGGCTTCGAGAAGCAATTCCAGCTGCAGAACAATATGGTTACCGATTATTCGGAAGTTCTGGATTTGTATGCGCTTAAATACGGGATACAGATTGGACGGTTCTCCTATGGTACCGCGATAAGCATGTTCACCTCGGTAGTCAGTGTCATCCTGCTGTTCACCGCCAACGGTCTGATGAAGAAATTTGCCAAAGAAAGCATTATGTAAGGAGGGGATCATCCATGAGCAGCAAAGCATTCCAAATGTCAAAAGGTGAACGTGTCTTCGATATTTTTCTCTACATCGCTCTATTCCTGATTATGATTGTGACGTTATATCCCTTTCTGAACGTGCTGGCGATTTCCTTCAATGAATCTACGGATACGGTCCGGGGCGGCATCTATATCTTCCCGCGGGTCTGGACTCTGGAGAATTACCAGCGGATCTTCAGCTATACGGGACTGATTCAAGGCTTCAAAATATCGATTCTGCGTACCCTTTCCGGTACTCTTCTGGGGCTGATCAGTGCTTCCATGCTGGCCTTTACCCTCAGCCGTCCGGAGTTCAGAGCCAGAAGATTCGTCTCGGTATTCCTGGCCCTGACCATGTATTTCTCCGGCGGTATGGTGCCGATGTACATTCTCATGAAGGACCTGAATCTGATCGGAACGTTCTGGATCTACATCCTGCCGGGTATGGTTTCCGCGTTCAACGTGTTCATTATCCGCTCCTTCATGGACGGCCTGCCGTTTGCCCTGCAGGAATCCGCCAAGCTGGACGGCGCGAATGACTTTATGATTTTCTACAAAATCATTCTTCCGCTCTGTAAGCCGGTGCTGGCAACCATCGCCTTGTTCCTGGCCGTGGGGCAATGGAATGAGTGGTTCACCACCTATCTCTACAACGGCAACAAGCCGCATCTGACTACGCTGCAGTTCGAGCTGATGAAGGTCTTGTCTTCGACCAATCAGGGCAGTGGCATGGCAAATGCGAATGATATGGCCAGACAGATGGCGCAGATTTCACCGGAGTCGATCAAGATGGCGATTACGATTGTCGTAACGGTGCCGATTCTCGTGGTCTATCCGTTCCTGCAAAAGTATTTTGTCGGCGGTATGACACTGGGTGCTGTTAAGGCATAAGCCTTAATTCCTCAGGGGCAGGAGAAGCTGCCGGGTTTAGTGCAGAACCTGGCAGCCAAGCCGCTTGGGGTGAAGTGTTAATTAGTGGTAATTTATATTTATAGTAGTTTTGCAAGCGTTCACAATGGTATATTCAGGTCTCACCTGATATGCATAAAGGCAACATAATAAGATACAAGGGGGATACACAATGAACCGCAAGAGTACCAAGACGATCTTCACACTCCTGCTGATGAGCTCGATGCTGATCGCCGGTTGTGGAGGCAACGGCAATAATGCAGCCAACAATACGACGCCTAACAACTCAGGAACTACATCTGATGCTACTGCCGCAGCAGATGATACGGCTCTAGATACCTCACCGGCTACATTCACCTTCTTCGGTGCGGATGCCAGCCCGAACTGGAACAAGATGCAGGATGATGTAGGTAAAGCGATTACGGAGAAGACAGGGGTTACCCTTGAAGCTGAATTCGATGTAGGCAGCGGCGGCGGCGACCAGAAGATTGCGATGATGGCGGCGAGCGGCGACGTTCCTGATATTATTTTCGCTAAAGGAAGTCTGAGTACCCTGGTGGATGCGGGACTGATCATTGATATGACGGACCTGATTGACAAATATGGCCCCAACCTCAAGAAGGTCTACGGCGAGAATATGAACCGGCTGAAGTACAGCCTGGATGACCAGAGCATCTATCAGATTCCTACGAATGTGGGTGTCGGCCAGAAATCCTTTGATGCCACAGGCGGATTTGAAATTCAGCATCGTGTGCTTAAAGAGCTTGGCTATCCGAAGGTGCGGACTGTAGCTGATTTTGAAAAGGTGCTTAAGGATTATGTGAAGCTACATCCGGAAACCGATGGACAGCCTACCATTCCGCTGACGCTGAATGCCGATGACTGGAAGATTATGATCACCGTGACGAACCCGGCCTTCACTACAACCGGCGCACCGGATGATGGTGAATATTATGTGGACCCTGAGACCTTCGAAGCGAAGCTTCACTACAAACGCGCCGAAGAAAAGGAATATTTCCGCTGGCTGAACGGCATGTACAATCAAGGCCTGCTCGACAAGGACACCTTCGTACAAAAGGATGACCAATACAAAGCGAAAGTGGCCAGCGGCCGTGTACTCGGTCTGATCTCCCAGGAATGGGAATACTCCGACGGTGAGAATGCCCTGAAGGCTGCCGGCAAAGACGAGTATACCTATGGACACTTCCCTGTAACCCTGACCGAAGAGTATAAGGACCATTCCTTCATGCAGACCGGTATCGACGGCTACGGCATTGCGATTACTACGGCAGCCAAAGATCCTGAGCGGATCATCAAATGGCTGGACTGGATGTCCTCCGATGAAGGCCAGGTCCTGAGAACCTGGGGGATTAAAGACAAGCACTATACTGTGGATGCGAATGGCAAGCGCGAGGTTCTGCCTGAGATCCGTGACGGCTTAGCCAACGATACGGCGAACACTCAAAAAACAACCGGGATCGGCCAGTACCTGATTTTCGGTGCACGGTATGGCGACGGCGTGAAGGATTCAACAGACAACTATTACACCACAAGCTTCCCTGAGCAGATTGTTGCTTCGTACTCCGAAGCTGAGAAGGAATCCCTTGCCGGATATAAGGCGACTACCTGGAAGGACCTGT
Organism: Paenibacillus sp. FSL H3-0333; assembly: GCF_038002805.1. Classification (NCBI taxonomy): domain Bacteria; kingdom Bacillati; phylum Bacillota; class Bacilli; order Caryophanales; family Paenibacillaceae; genus Paenibacillus; species Paenibacillus sp. FSL H3-0333. The sequence goes on from NZ_JBBODG010000001.1 coordinate 1,560,112, forward strand.
TCCCGAAAGAGGATGAATTCCCTGTAAAAGAAACAGGTGCCCTGTACAACCTGCCGGTTCCGACAGACGGTAAATATCAGGTCATCTTCAAAAAGACCCAGGATATCGTACGTAAACGTATCCCGGAAGCGATTCTGTCCAAACCGGCTGATTTCGATAAAGTCTATGATGCCTTCCTGGCCGAGCTGGACAAAGCTGGCGCCCAGGATATGGAAAAAGAATTCACTGATCTGGTGAAGAAGAGAGTATCCCTGTGGACAGGCAAAAATCTGTAAATCCTAATGGGATGTAGCATGATCCAGAGTACAGCAGAAGGCAGAAAGGCCCGACTTAGGTCAGGGCCTTTTGCTGTATTCAGAACTTAGTACGAAGGGTGAGGAGAACATGGAAACTAAACAAAATACATCCGCATGGAAGCTCAGATACCGTCAGCCCGCAGCTGTCTGGGAAGAGGCGCTGCCGCTCGGGAACGGGCATATGGGGGCTATGGTATTCGGCGGTACGGATAAAGAGCTGATCTCGCTGAATGAGGACACCTTATGGTCCGGGTTCCCCCGGGATACCAACAATTATGAAGCACTTAGGTACCTGAAGAGAACCCGGGAGTTAATCGCTGCAGGTCAGTATGGTGAGGCCGAGGATATGGTGAATGCCCATATGCTGGGGGTCAACGCCCAGGCCTACATGCCGCTGGGGGACCTGATTCTTAAGCAGCCGGGCACAGAGAATTGCACGGCCTATGAACGAGAGCTTGATCTGGATAGCGGAGTTGCCAGAGTGACCTATCAGACCGGGCAGGGAGCCTTCACCCGTGAAGTATTCATCAGCACACCAGATCAGGTTGGCGTCGTGCATCTGATAAGCGATCAGCCCGGAGGAATTCAGCTTGAGCTGGCACTTGACAGCCAATTACAGCACAGCGTTAGCCCGGGGGAGGGAACCCGGCTGGTAATGCAGGGGCGCTGCCCCTCGCATATTGCCGACAATTACCACCAGGATCATCCGCTTGCGGTGCTCTATGAAGAGGGGCTTGGAGTTGCGTTCGAGCTGCACCTGCACGCACAGGTAACCGGGGGAAGTATCCGGCATTCCGCAGGCAAGCTGGTAATCAATGGCGCGGACCGTGTGCTGCTGCTGCTGGCTGCCGGAACGGATTATGAGGAGGTGCGGTCCAGAGCAAGCCATAGGACTGCTTCGGCTGCTCAACATTTGGAAGCAGTGGTAAGCCCGGCGGAGCTATGCGCCGGCAGATTAAGTGCTGCGGCTGGTAAGACTTATGAGGAGCTGCGGAGAAGGCATACTGAGGATCACCAGGCGATCTTCCGCCGGATGGATCTGGATCTCGACGGTCACGAGGCAGATGAGCGGCCCACTGATGAACGTCTGGCCGCATATCAGGACGGAGCGGAAGATCCGGCGCTCGAAGCGCTGCTGTTCCAATATGGCCGCTATCTGCTGATGGGCAGTTCGCGGGCCGGAACCCAGGCAGCGAATCTGCAGGGGATCTGGAATCCACATGTTCAGCCGCCATGGAACAGCAATTACACGACCAATATCAATACACAGATGAACTACTGGCTGGCGGAGGTCTGTAATCTCAGCGAATGCCATGAGCCGCTCTTTGAGCTGATTAAGGAGCTTAGTGAGACCGGTGCCAGAACCGCAGCTATTCATTACGGGGCGCGCGGCTGGGTAGCCCATCATAATGTGGATCTGTGGAGGACTTCCACACCGTCCGGCGGAGATGCCAGCTGGGCCTTCTGGCCAATGGGCGGGGTGTGGCTATGCCGCCACCTGTGGGAGCATTACGAATTCACTCTCGACGCTGCTTATCTGGAGGACACCGCGTATCCGCTAATGAAGGGAGCTGTCCTATTCTGCCTGGATTGGCTGGTGGAAGGACCGGAGGGCCGGCTGGTCACAAGTCCGTCTACTTCGCCGGAGAACCGGTTCATCACGGAGGATGGCAGAGCTTGCAGTATATCTATGAGTTCAGCCATGGATATGAGCCTGATCGCTGAGTTGATGCAGCACTGCCTGGAGGCTGCGCGCATTCTCGGCGTGGACTCTGAATTTCAGGAGGAGCTGGAACAGACGCTCACCCGGCTGTCTCCGCTGAAGATTAGCAAGGATGGACGGGTCCAGGAATGGCTCTATGACTTCGCTGAAGCCGAGCCGGGGCACCGCCATGTCTCCCACCTGTACAGCCTGTATCCGGGCAGCCGGATTAACCGGCGGGACACGCCGGAGCTGCTGGAGGCCAGCCGCTTAACGCTGGAGCAGCGGGTTGCTTCTGGCGGGGGACATACCGGCTGGAGCTGCGCCTGGCTGATCAACCTCTATGCCCGGCTCGCAGACGGCGATGCGGCTTACGGCTATGTGCGCACGCTGCTAACCCGCTCTGTCTATCCCAACCTGTTCGATGCGCATCCGCCGTTTCAGATTGACGGTAATTTCGGTGCGGCCGCCGGCATTGCAGAGATGCTGCTGCAGAGTTATCTGGGGGAGCTTACGCTGCTTCCGGCACTTCCGGAGGCCTGGAAGAATGGCCGCATCCGGGGTCTTAAGGCGCGCGGAGGGTATGAGGTGGATATCGAATGGCAGGCTGGGGTTCTGGTATCCGCGCGGATTACAGCCCGGTTCGATGGAACACTGCGCCTCGGCTATTCGCAAGAGCTGAAGCTGAAGCTTGGAGACGGGAGTGTCCAGGCGCTGCACGGTGCGCTTGAGGTTACGGCTGGCGGGGTGTACTCGGTGGGGCTGTGATGATTAGGGGGACGTATATAGAATTATGTAAGTGGTTGCTGCCGCAGTTTCCTGATGGTGACCTGGAAGCTGCGGCATTACTTGATGGGGAATCTGTCTGTGCTTTATATTTTATATAGATTTAAAAATATGTGGACTTCGATTCCTCCATTTCTTCAGAATTTTTAATTTGAAGTTTCGCTCTTTAAACAACTACAGCAAGTAATGTATGTCTTCGGCAGGCAATAATCTCAAGCCGTCGTATTCATATCCAAGACGCCAGTCTGATATTACTTTGTCACTCTTTTTGATGTCTGCCTTGATCTGTCTTCTTAAAGCATCTGAAAGACCAATTCCTTTAATGCATGAAGAAAAAGATTCAAGATAGGTTTTTAATGCGGCTGGGATTGATCCAACTGCTGCGGAGATAGTTGCTGCTGGACCAATAACACTAGAAGCAGTAGCTGCACTGTATACGACATTTGTAGCTAATGCCGATGCTGTCAAATGGCATCGTTCCAATTCACTCTTTACAGCTGATTCTAAACTTTCAGGATAAACAACTTCGGCATATACTCGAAACTTGCTCTTTCTGGTCTGAGTACATGGCAGTTTAATATCTTGCCTACACATACGTCCAGGGTTACTCCATGTTGGACAGGGGACATTAGTCCAGCCAGTTACACACATTGCTACCTTAAACTCAGGATAATCAAATGAAAAAAGATCTTTTTGCATTACCCCAGGAGCACGGAGGATAGGGTGGTTTGTAGAGTCAACATATACTTGATGATAGTTACTCAACTGATATTCATCTCCTTTATATTAATTATATGTTTAAGGTATTGTGATGGAGCCCAATTGGTGCAATATTTCACATTCAACTTAGGATTTTCATTTCGGTTTTTTTTCTTGATAACACATCTAACGTGATTATCAGAAGTAAAATCAAGCGAGTACAAATTTCCTATTAGAGCTTCAGAATTAAACGGGAGAGAACGACTTTAACCAATCGCTTGCTAAGGGTTTGCCGTGCACTGATATGTATAAGCGCTGATCATAATTGCATTCTGTACAACTAAATCGTCTGATGTACCGCTGAATATCCGTTTAGCTGTATTCCATACAATTAAAATGCCTTTATATCGGTGTTCTCACTTAATCGGGAGCTACTGCTCGCAGCGGGTAGAGCATTGTTTATTATGCACGGAGAGGACAGAGCCGATATAATGGATAGAACAGGAAGTAACGCCTGGCTATTCTTCAGGTTGAAGTTGTAAACAGGGCATTATTGGCATTTACTATAGAGTATACGGCTACGGCCGATGATATAGATTGCAGGAGGCGCGCGGATTATATGGGGAAAAGACAGGGATCGCTGTTGAAGACGGCGGTTGGACTTATGCTTGTGTTTGCTGCTTTACCGCCTGCGACGTATTGGGGATACGAGCATGCGTATGCTGCATCGGAATCGGCGGTGGTGCAGACCACGCAAGGGATGACGCAGAAGCTGGCCGGAGCGATGAGTAACCGCAGAGAGACGATTACCTTCACTTATCAGGGCAAGACCGCCAAGCTGAAGAGTGAGATCCAGACGGCAATCAATCAGGCGATGGGGAGCGATCCGTACCTGTATTATATTATTGACAGCTATGCCTTCTCCTACCGCGGAAGCACGCGGGCTGTTCATGTGACGGTTCAGGTGGAATACCGGGAGACGCTGCAGCAGACGGCCTATGTGAACAAGCAGGTGAAGGCTATTCTGCAGCAGATCATAACACCGGGGATGAACAATCACCAGAAGGTAAAAGCGATCCACGACTGGGTTGTGCTGAATCTGGAATACGATCACTCGCACCGCAAATACACCGCTTATGAGGGACTTCAGACCGGGAGTGCGGTCTGCCAGGGCTATACGCTGCTAACCTATAAGCTGCTGCTGGGGGCGGGGATTCCGAACAGAATTGTGGAAGGGACGGCCAGGGCGGCAGACGGTGTGACCCAGTCGCATGCCTGGAATCTGGTCCTTCTGAACGGAGCATGGTATCATCTCGACACCACCTGGGATGACCCGGACCCGAGTCCGGAGGGCGGAATCAGCACGGTCTATTATATGAGGACCGATGCCCAGATGCGGCTTGACCACACTTGGACCAAGTCCTATCCGGCAGCCTCCACCAGTTATGCCCAGACCTTGAATAAGCTAGTCAATCAAGGGGGCCAGGGGGTGGAGGCATACAAGACGCTGCAGAAGGACCTGAATTACTGGCTGTACGAGGAGAATCGGGTGATTTCGTCGGCAGAACAGCTCGAGAAGCTTGCGAAGCAGGCGGCAGAGGCCGGACAGCAGTCGCTGCTCTTCCGCTACCGGGGAAGCGACGAGCTGCTGAGGCAGGATCTGCAGGTGCTCTACGGGCTGGGACTGAATAACCTGGCCTTCAACAGTTCGCCGTTCGAGAATACAGGAGATCTTAAGGTATATGTGACCTGGAAATAAAATAGTGTCTGCTACCCCGGCGAACCAGCCAGGGTGTACTTCAGGCCTTGGTCTCCAGGAATTGGATGGTCTGAAGCTTGTTTGTTGAAGGGTTGAAGCGGACCATCACGACTACGCCGAATTCCCGGCCTGCCTTGCTCCGGACCACCAGCTTGAACTTCTCTTCTGCAAGCTTTGGCTTGATCTGGGTCCGGCCGATGTGCTTGTAATCGATGATCTCGGCGTTGTATTTCTGCTGCGTCTCCTTCACGGCGATGGTTCCCCACCGGGCATAGTCAGGTGCAGCGGAGCTCCGGCTTAACGGGCTGCTCAGGACCAGGGCTAACGTCAACAAGGCTACTGTCCATATTTTTTTCATAAAGGCCTCCTTGAACTGGAATTACAGGTTAGCGTCCCCCGGCCCCCGCGCCTTTATACGACTCCCTAGAGCACAGCTCTGGGGTTTTAGTATTTTCCGTACCCGTTCTCACAGGTAATATTCATTTCGAGAAGCTCGTAAAGAGACTGCTTGGAAGCCTCCAGGTTTTTTTGCGCAGCTTCAATTTCCGAAATTTTGTCGGTGATGATCCATTTTTGTTCCTCTTTCGATATTCCCTGCTTGGAGATCATCGATTTAATATCGTGGATTGAGAATCCAACAGCTAAGCTATTCTTTATGACTTCAAGATACGGAATAATCTCAGGGGCATAATTCCGGTAATTATTCTCTTCTCTGAGGATGTACTCCTCCGTAATCAGGCCTATTTTCTCATAGTAGCGCAGGGTTGATATCGGAAGGTCAGCTCTTTTGGCAACTTCACTGGTTTTCATGGCAATCCCCCCATTTATTGTTCTTGCTATGAAGTATACTTTATAGTTTACAATTCTCCTAGTGATGATACGTTCACGTTCATCCGTACCATTCCTATATAAAAGGAGAGAAATGTACATGAGCACAATGATGGGGAAATACCATAAAACCAATGATTTCAATGAAATTGTCCTGGAACGCCGTTCCGTGAAGGTCTATGATCCTGAGGTGAAAATCAGCAGAGAGGAACTGACAGAGATTCTGGCGGAAGCTTCCCGCGCCCCCTCTGCCGTTAACCTGCAGCCATGGCGCTTCCTGGTCATTGACAGCACTGAAGGAAAAGCGAAGCTTGCACCGCTGGCCGCCTTCAACCAGACCCAGGCGCTCACCTCCTCGGCTGTGATTGCGGTATTTTATGATACGAACCACGTTGAATATATGGACGAAATTTTCGGCAAGGCTGTGGAGCTTGGGTACATGCCACGCGAGGTAATGGACATGCAGCTGCAGCAGGTCAAACCTTATTATGCCAAAATCTCCGCGTCCGAATTGCGGGATATGAATCTGATTGACTCGGGGCTTATCTCCATGCAATTGATGCTTGTAGCCCGTGCGCACGGATACGATACCAATCCGATGGCCGGGTATGACAAGGAGCATATTGCAGAAGCTTTTAGCCTGGACAAAGAACGGTTCCAGCCGGTCATGCTGATCTCGATCGGCAAAGCCGCCAAAGAAGGGTATCCATCCTACCGTCTGCCAGTCGAGACGATTACAACCTGGGCATAAACAGCAGTAGCAGGGGTTCCTCAGGAATAGAAGCAAACTTAAGCTAACGATATTCAAAAGACCGGTTTTGGCCCATTGCTGCGGGGTCCAAACCGGTCTTTTGCTGAAACGGTACCGTCCTTTAGAAGGACGGCAATGCCGTTTCCACTTCTGCTGCAATGAATCAGTCTGCGTGGGTGCTCAGATCACACTTCTCCAGCGGGATAAGGCTGCTCTTGCGGAACCAGCCATAGCCCAGCCAGATCAGCAGGAACAGCGGCACGCTGACATAAGAGACCAGAATGCCGTACCAGTCGATCTTCGCACCGGTGAAAGCGCCCATGTTCTGGCCGAATACGGCGACCATACACAGAGCAAAGGCAAACAGCGGACCGAACGGGAACCATCTAGCCCGGTAAGGCAGCTCCTCCAGCGAATGGCCCTGCTTCACGAAGGCCCGCCGGAAACGGTAATGGCAGACGGCAATCCCGAGCCAGTTGATGAAGCCGCACATCCCGGATGCGTTAAGCAGCCAATTGTAGACCGCGCCGTCTCCGAAGAAGGAGGCAAGGAAGGCGAGCATGCCGACAGCGGTAGTCACGAGCAATGCGCCTACAGGAACACCTCTGCGGTTCAGCTTGCCGAGTGCGCGCGGTGCCATTCCATCCTTGGCCATGGCGTACAGGACACGGGTGGAGGCGTACATCCCGGAGTTCCCGGCAGACAGCACGGAGCTGAGAATCACGGCATTCATGACCGAGGCGGCAATCGCCAGCCCTGCTTTGTTGAAGACGATGGTGAACGGGCTGACGCCGATATCATCAATACCGCCGCGGAGCAGATCGGGATTCGTATAAGGAATCAGCATACCGATGACGGCAATGGCGAAAATATAGAAGATCAGGATGCGCCAGAACACCTGGCGGATCGCGATCGGCACGTTGCGGCGCGGATTCTCGCTCTCTCCGGCGGCTACGCCGACCAGCTCTGTTCCCTGGAAGGAGAACCCGGCGGCCATGAAGACCCCGACGAAGGCGAAGAAGCCGCCATGGAACGAGCTGCCTCCGAGCTGGAAGTTGCTGAAGCCCACCGCCTTGCCGCCCAAAATCCCGAAGATCATCAGGACGCCGACCGTCAGGAAGACGACCACCGTAATAATTTTGATAATGGCGAACCAATATTCCGACTCGCCGTACCCCCGCGCAGACAGGAAGTTCAGGCCGAACATGAGCGCCAGGAAGAGCAGACTCCACAGGAACGAAGGGCTGTCCGGGAACCAGTACTTAATGATAACGGTGGCTGCTGACAGTTCGGCTGCAATGGTCACCGCCCAGTTGTACCAGAAGTTCCAGCCGATAGCGAAGCCGAAGGCGGGGCTGACGAACCGTGTACCGTAGGTGCTGAAGGAACCGGAATCGGGCAGATAGGTGGCCAGCTCCCCAAGGCTGGTCATCAGAAAATAGACCATAATGCCGACGGCCGTGTAGGCGAGCAGTGCTCCGCCCGGACCGGAGGAGGCGATGGCCCCGCCGCTGGCGAGGAACAATCCGGTTCCGATCGAGCCGCCGAGGGCGATCATGGTCAGATGTCTTGCTTTGAAGGATTTGCGCAGGCCCGGCGTATTGGCGTTGCCCGCCTGTACTGCCGGCCGTTTAGGCTGCTGTGCTTGCATGAATAAGACACTCCCTTTAGATTGATAGTTCTGTTCACAGGGGGAGTGCCGCTGCCTGCATATGCCAGTGTCTTCTTCCCGGCATGCTGCACGCAAAAAAACCGCAGACGGACGCTGCGGTTTCCTGATTATAGGCTCCGCATCATACTCCCTGTTAAGATAGCGCAACACAGTGCAGCTCCCGCAGTCTCCTGACAGGCGGCAATACACAGTGACAGTTCCGCGCCTTTCGGCAAACGGCCCCAATCGTAGCTGCGGACTAAGAGCAGCAGTTACGATTTCGGCGGATATTCCTTTGGGCGCGTATCACTGATGGCTCTTAGGCATCTCCACGCGCTTACTCTTCTTATCCGCGACCTCTACCTCATCCTAGGTATGATGAGGCTATCTTTGAACGATATGAACAACAGGAATCAGTATAAGGCATACCGGCTTCTCAGGCAATGACAAAATACGGCAGGTTCACGTCAGCTCCGCCGGCGCTCTGACATCTGCTGCCAGACCGTGCCCGCCGCTTCCTCGCCGGACAGAATCCGCTCCAGCGCCATCTTGGCCTGGAGACCTACCTCGAATTCGGGGTCTTCGGCAGCAACGCTCAGCGCGTCCTGGGCCTCGGCGGTTCCGACTTCATAGAGGAAGCGTGCCGCCCGCCAGCGCACCAGCTTGCTGGCATCACTCAGCGACGCCGTCATCACCGGCGTCGCTGCCGGGTCGCCGATGTCGGAGAGCGTGTCCCCGGCTGTGCGCCGCACGGCCGGGGCGCTGTCCGACATCGCCTCATAGAGCAGTTCCATCGCACCGGGCGTGCGGATGTCGCCCAGGTACACGACCGCAAGTCTGCGAATCTGCAGCTTGGGGTCGTGCAGCGCCGCCCGCAGCTCCGGCAGGAGCTGCTCGCCCGGCGCCAGATCCTCCAGCGCGGCGTAGCGCACGCGCCAATCCGCATCGTGCAGGTCCCGCAGCAGCTCGGCCTGCTCCTTCTTGTGCCGCTGCTCGACGAACTCGCCGGCAGCCCCGTGCGCGATGGCCTGCTGCACGAGGGAGTCGAGGCGTTCCTGCGGATACGCCGCCTCCAGCTCCTGCTCGACCTCGCGGGCAATCTCCGGCGGCTCGCCGTAGCGTACGCCGTAATCGCTGAGCTTGCGCTCCTTGATCATCACGGCGCTGGCCACATCGGTCACCGCCTGGGTGAAGCGGCTGGAGAGGGCGATGCGCTCCTCCTTCGCGCCGGTCTTGACGCGGATCTGGATCGGGATGCCGCGGAACATCTGCACGAACACCTGGGACTCCCCGTAGTGGGTGCCGTCATTCTCATCGCCGAGACTGTATTCCGCGCTGAGGCCGTCCGCTCCGAAGCGGTTCTGGACCTCGCGTAGAATTGCAGCCCAGTCCGCACTGCCTTTGCGCTCCAGCGCGGCGAAGTCAGCGGCATGATAAATACTGGTGACGCCGGGAATGTCTAGCATCTCCTGCGCCCAGGAAGGGGCGGAGCGCCGGGTCTCCGGGGTATAGGTCCGGCGGATACCGGGTGCAAGGCTTTCATCGAGATGAAGCTTCATGGTATTTGGACTCGGTGTCGGTTCAATAAATGTAATCTTCATATGTCAGCTCCTCTTCTAAGTAGCATAAGCACCGTTTGCTTTACCCGCATTTTACCTCATTTAAGCAAGTGAATACAAAGGGGGCCGGAAGTCCGGACGTTTCCCGCCCGGCCATTTGGGTACAATTTGTAATGAGCGTCCCGCAGGGCCCTGTAATTTTGCAAATGATTCTGCGGAACCCTATAGTTAAGATATGTGGTTTGCCGCCGGCAACAGAAATGGCAAATCTGCTATAAGGAGTGGTTCTTGCTATGGCCAGAATACGATATAACAACATCGACAATGTAAGCACCGATAAAACACTTAAGGAATTCCGCCAATGGCGGGAGGAACGCCGCCGGAAGAAGAAGGATTACACCTACAAAGTGCCGAATCATCCGCCGCGGCTCGACTATCTGGCCGGGAACCGGCTGGAGACAACGATTACGTGGATTGGGCATTCTACCTTTTTTCTGCAATACGAAGGGCTTAATATTATCACCGACCCGATCTGGGCGCGGCGGCTGGGCTTCGAGAAACGGATCGGGCAGCCGGGCATTCCGCTTGCGGATATCCCGCCCATCGATCTGATTCTGATCTCTCATTCCCACTATGATCACCTGCATATCGCGTCCATCCGCAAGCTGTACCGGGCAGGAACAACTATTGTGGTGCCCGCCGGACTTAAGCGCAAAATGCTCCGCAAAGGCTTCCCGAACTGTCAGGAAATGCAGTGGTGGCAGGAGATAACGCTGGGCGCTGTCAAGCTGACGTTTGTCCCGACCCAGCACTGGACGCGGAGAACGCCGTTCGATACGAATTCCTCGCACTGGGGCGGTTATGTGCTTCAGCCGGCAGACCCGCAGAAGCACCCGGAGGGGGAGGAGGGTAAGGCGCAGCATAAGCTGCTTCCGCCGAACCTCTATTTTGCCGGAGACAGCGGCTTCTTCCCGGGCTTCAAGGAGATCGGCAGACGCTTCAAGCTGCATGTTGCGCTGATGCCGATTGGCGCTTATGAACCTGAATGGTTCATGAACTCCCAGCATGTGAATCCCGAGGAGGCCGTGCAGGCCTTCCTTGATGTAGGCGCCGAGCTGATGATTCCGATGCACTTCGGCACCTTCAGGCTGGCCGATGATACCGCCCGCGAAGCGCTGGACCGGATGGAGCAGGCGAGGGTGGCGCAGGGGCTTGGCGAGGAGCGTATCCGTACCCTCGGGTACGGGGAGACGCTGGTCGTGCAGCCCGAGGAACGCCCGGCGGGGCAATAGCCCGTAGAAGGCTTGTATTAAACACTTCTACTTAAATAAGAGCCGTAATAAGGGCCATTTTGCTTGATTTTATGCTATAATGAGCCGGAACCTATGTGAAAAGGATGGTAATGCTTAATGATTAGCACAAGCGGTATAACACTCCGCTACGGAAAACGCGCACTATTTGAGGATGTAAACATAAAATTCACACCCGGCAACTGCTACGGTCTGATTGGCGCGAACGGCGCCGGCAAATCGACCTTCCTAAAGATTCTGTCCGGAGAGATCGAAGCGAACATCGGCGATGTGCACATCACACCCGGTGAACGTCTGGCCGTACTGAAACAGAACCATTTCGAGTATGACGAGTTCCAGGTGCTGGAGACCGTAATCATGGGTCATACCCGCCTGTATGAAATTATGAAGGAAAAGGACGCCCTGTACGCAAAGAGCGACTTCACCGAAGCGGACGGACTTCGTGCCGGTGAGCTGGAAGGCGAATTCGCGGAGCTGAACGGCTGGGACGCCGAGCCTGACGCAGCCGCCATGCTGATCGGTCTTGGCATCATGCGTGAGATGCATGACAAGAAAATGGCCGAACTCAGCGGCAACGAGAAGGTGCGGGTCCTGCTGGCCCAGGCCCTGTTCGGACGTCCGAACAACCTGCTGCTCGATGAGCCTACCAACCATTTGGATCTCGAATCGATCGGCTGGCTGGAGAATTTCCTTATGGACTACGAAGGCACCGTTATCGTGGTATCCCATGACCGTCACTTCCTGAACAAGGTCTGTACGCATATTGCGGATATCGATTTCGGCAAAATCCAGATGTATGTCGGCAACTACGACTTCTGGTATGAGTCCAGCCAATTGGCCCAGGCGCTGCAGCGCGATGCCAACAAGAAGAAGGAAGACAAGATGAAGGAGCTGCAAGCCTTCATTCAGCGCTTCTCGGCGAACGCCTCGAAATCGAAGCAGGCGACTTCCCGTAAGAAGCAGCTCGAGAAGATTACCCTGGATGACATCCGTCCGTCCAACCGTAAATATCCGTTCCTGAACTTCAAGCCGGAGCGTGAAGCCGGCAAGCAGCTGCTTACGATCAGCGGCCTGACCAAGGCAGTGGACGGTGAGAAGGTGCTGGATGAAGTCAGCTTTGTAGTCAACAAAGGGGATAAGATCGCATTTGTAGGACCGCATTCCCAGCCTAAATCCCTGCTGTTCGATGTCATTATGGGCGAGAAGGAAGCAGATGCGGGTGAATACACTTGGGGAGTGACAACTACCCAGGCGTATTTCCCTAAGGATAACTCCAGCTACTTCGACGGGGTGAATATGAACCTGGTGGAATGGCTGCGCCAATACTCCAAGGATCAGGACGAGACCTTCCTGCGCGGCTTCCTGGGCCGGATGCTGTTCGCCGGCGAAGAAGCACTGAAGAAGGCAAGCGTATTGTCCGGGGGCGAGAAGGTCCGCTGTATGCTGGCCAAGATGATGCTGAACGGAGCCAACGTGCTGGTATTCGATGAGCCTACCAATCACTTGGACCTGGAATCGATCACCGCACTCAATAACGGCCTGATCGACTTTGACGGCACGATCCTGTTCACCTCCCATGACCATCAGTTCATCCAGACGATTGCCAACCGCATTATCGAGATTACTCCGGCTGGAATTATTGACCGTACGATGAGCTATGACGAGTATCTGGAGAACCCGGAGATCAAGGAAATGCGTGCCCGGATGTACCCTGTAGAGGCTTAAGAACTAGATATAGGCAGAATGAACAGTTATGAGTTCATATACAAACGGCTGCGTCGTCCCCGGAGGGATTACGCAGCCGTTTATGTTCACCATATACAACAACCTAGAAGTCTAGGAACCGCCAGTCCGGCGGCGCTGATTGTTAGGCTTCTTGTTATTCTGGCTTTTCAGCGGCTTCGCGGAGCCGGCCTGGAAGGTTGAACCTGGTTTTCCTGAAGCATGCTGTTTCTTCTGCTCCAGCTTCTGGCGGATGGCATCGGCCAAATTAATTTTTGGTTTCTCAGTGTTCTCGCTCATTATGTTACCCCCTTAGGCAGCAAGTCCTTATTCCTTATTCTAATTGTTTTTAAATGCTGCTACAAGGGCAAGAATAACTCAAAGAAAGTTTTCCTGTATTTATGCGGCAAAGGATGGGAGGGGCGGCAGAAATGACCGATATTTATGAGGATATACGCAAGGGTGAAAAGGGTGCGATGGTCAGCATTGCTGCTTATCTGGTTCTGTCTGCCTTCAAGCTGATCTGCGGCTACTTGTTCGCTTCCAGTGCGCTCCTGGCGGACGGATTCAACAATTTAACCGATATTGTGGCCTCGCTGGCGGTGCTGATCGGGCTGCGCATCTCGCGGAAGCCGCCGGATTCCGATCATACCTACGGACATTTCCGGGCCGAGACGGTTGCCGCGCTGATGGCTTCTTTCATTATGGCGCTGGTGGGCATCCAGGTTATAGTGGAAGCGGTACGCTCTTTGTTTGAGGGAAGCAAGGCTGTACCGCAGCTCTGGTCGGCCGGAGTGGCGCTGGTGTGTGCCGTAGCGATGATGGGGGTATATATATATAACAAGCGTTTGGCGAAGCGGATCAATAATCATGCGCTGATGGCTGCTGCCAAGGATAATTTCTCGGATGCTATCGTAAGCGTAGGTGCAGCTGTAGGGATTGTAGGGGCACAGTTCGGACTGCCGTGGATCGATTCCGCGGCTGCCATCGGAGTCGGCTTGCTGATTATCAAGACCGCCTGGGATATTTTCCGCGATTCCACGTACCGGCTGACGGACGGCTTTGACGAAGATAAGCTGCTGGACCTGCGCAGCACCATTGCCCGGACACCGGGCGTAGAGGGCATCAAGGATCTGAAGGCCCGTGTACACGGCAATCATGTGCTGGTGGATGTAGTCGTAGAGGTGAATGCCCGCATGACAGTCATGGAAGGGCATGAGATCAGCGACTCGATTGAAGAACGGATGACCAAGCTGCACAACATCATGCATGTGCAAGTTCACGTGGAGCCCAAGGACTAACATTCCATGATTTCTCCTAGTTAGCTGTAATTTCCACCAAATCCAAGGAGAAATCGAGACTATAGACCTGGATGTTACCATAAGATGGAAAGGTTTTTTGTGAAATTTGGAGCATGTTCCAAATCCCGGGCCAGCCTATAATGAGGGCAGAAAGCAACAAACGTAGCGCGCGCCGTTGTTGATTTTCTTAATACGCTAAGCGGGGGAACGCTATGATCGTATCACGCAAGAAAATTACAGCATCGTTATGGGTTTCCGCATCATTGGCATTATCCTTGGGAGTGTTCAGTCCCGGGCAGGCTTTCGCTGCAACCGAATCTTCGATTACAACGCTTGCGGCGTCCGCTGGACAGACAGGCATTATTGAAGCTTCGGTAAGGCTGCGTACAGATCCGTCTACCAGCAGCACGGTATTGAAATATCTGAATAAAGGCGACCAGGTAGTTATTCTGGAAGCTACGAACAGCTACTGGTACAAAGTAAGAACGGCAGAGGGAATTGTGGGGTATATGAGCTCGGGGGATTCCTATATCCGGGTAGGTACAGCTTCCGCACCTGCGTCCCGGACAGCGGTGATTCAGGCCACGGTCCGTGTAAGAGAGACCCCTGCAACCAGCGGGCAAGTGGTTGGATATCTCTATAAGAATGACCAGGTAACCATTCTTGAAGAGACCAATAGCTATTGGTACAAAATAAGAACGGCAAACGGGACGGTGGGTTATACAAGCTCATCCGATCAATATATTACAGCGGGTGCTTCATCGCCGCCTGCTCCAGTCACTCCAGCTCCAACACCGGCACCTGTTCAGACACCGGTGCCTGCACCTGTTCCAACACCAGCTCCGGCACCTGTACCTACAGCCGGGCAGACTGCTGTGATTGAACGAGTGATATCAGCGGGCATGGGCTATCTGGGAACACCATATGAATACGGCTCTGACCGCAATAATACAAGTACCTTCGATTGCTCTGATTTCATCCGCCAGATCTTCATGGATGCAGCGAACTTGAAGCTGCCTGCCGATTCCCGGCAGCAAGGGGACTGGGTGAAGCAGAACAGTGGTGCAGTTACGGATGTATCCGGCTTGAAGCGGGGCGATTTGATGTTCTTCATGGATTATAAAGGAACTTCTCCCTCTGCTTATGCCGGAATCAACAAATCTACGGCAAGAATTACGCATGTCGCCATGTATTTGGGTGACGGGAAGCTGCTGCATACCTATTCAGTAAGCTCCGGCGGTGTAAGAGTGGATAATCTTAGCGCTTCTTGGATGAACCGTTTCCTGTACGGAGGCTCGGTCATCCGCTAATATATACAGCTAGGACAGCAAGAAGCGACAGGCAATACAAGTTTGTGACGGGTGAACTACAAGCGGATGTATGGCGGGGTTATCCCTTCAGTAGAAGATTCTACTGGAGGGATAACCCTTTTTATATGTTTTGGTGGGGGAATTTAGCATCCATTAGACGCAAAAAAAGGCCGTTTGGATTGGCGTCCACGTGCCTTGTTAGGTACATCCGTTGAGTCATAGCTGCAGCATAGGAGTGGAGCAGCTATGACTCCTATATGTCCAATCGCTTATGGATTGATTACGTATGCAGAGGCAGGAACCTTGATCCAGGCTTTACCCAGCCAAGTGTAGATTTCTCTCCATTCGTTGCCCATAGCGTCTTTTGTGATCACACCAGTAGTATCAACAGTCTGTGCACCCAACCAGCCAATAGCAGTTGTGCTTCCCGCAGAAAGATGGAATGCTGTGAGTTTGGTCAGAATGATCTGAGGTGTTGCTGGCTTGATGTCAGCTTGTGTAATTACCGGGTCTGCCAGGTTCAGGTAAGTCACTCCGGTTACAGTAGTTACTGCATCGGAAGAAGTGGTTTTGGTAGTTTCTGTTGTTCCTGTTACTACCTCAGCTGCGGAAGCTGTTGCTGCCAAGGAAGCCATAAGACCCATTGCTACTGTTAAACTGGCTAATTTTTTCATCGATGATTCCTCCTAGGTATGATGGTGAGATGTTCTATGTTCATGCTGTGCTAATAAGGATGTAAACATAAATTGCATTGAATGAACCAGCGGCATCAATAAATTTTATTTTTCTTATCCGGCCTTAGCGGGGAACGCCTCATTACGGACTGAATCACGGATGACAACCTGAGCGGAAAGGCCTATACTTTTTGAAGGGGAATGAAGCCCATTTCAACACTACATAAGACTGGCGGGAACAGCAAGAGGCCCGGAGATCTCCTGGCGGAGATCTCCGGGCCTGCAGCACTGCCTGTCCGGCAGTCAGCTAACGTGGGCTTGCCTACATAGATCGTCCCCTGCGGCCCATAAAGAGTGAGACCACGAAGAGGATCAGGAAGATGTAGAACAATACTTTGGCGATGCCGACAGCCGCCGCCACAATATTGAAGAATCCGAAGATACCGGCAATCAGGGCGACTACCAGCAGAATTATTGACCATCTTAGCATGAGATGTCATCCTTTCTGTGCGTTGATGTAGTCATTGTTTAAACGGGGCTTATCCATTTGAAACAGGGAGGAAAGGAAGAGGATTCCAGGGGCTTGGCCTTTGTTTCGGCCCAATTCTGTAAGGGTAACTATGCAGTATCAGACAGTGCAAACCGATAATTTAGACACTTGGAAGGGGTTATCCACAATGATCATTGAACTTAGCGTAGCACTGGCTGCTATCGCATTCGCAGTACTCGTATTCTTCTTAATCAAAACCTTGAAGTCAGCGAAGGAATCGCTCGACAAGGTCAGTCAGACTCTGCAGGAGGTTCAGAAGACTATTGATGAGCTTACCTATGAAGTCAAAACAACCGTCCGGCATGCCAATGACATCACAGCGGATGTGCAGGGTAAAATTCAGAAGATTGACCCGATCGTGGATTCCGTGAAGAATCTGGGCGATGTCATGAACGAGCTGACATTGACCGTGAAGCAGGTATCTGTAACGGTAATTGAGAGATTCCGTAAATCACGTGAACTGAAGGATAAGGCAAAATCTGTATCCATCGCAGAAGCCCCGTTAACACCGGCCGAGGAGAGAACCGTGCAATCCTATGAGGCAGTGAGTTCAAGCAAATCCAAGGGCAAGATAGCCTCAGCCCTCAAAGGTGTGGATGCAGCCGCTGCAATCTGGCAGAAATTCCGCCATTAATACGATGGAATGAAATACGGCGGGGCTCAGGACGGGGCAATACCAGCTCATGAAAGGCGGGAACTCTATGAAAATGGTTATTCTCTTGCTTAGTCTGCTTGCTCCCTTCATATCTGCACCGCCGCAGGATGAGACTGTTTCTCCCGCTCCCGGTACCGCTGCACAGCTGCCGGTAATGTTCGCCTTCGAGCATAGCGCAGCTGCCGAGCTCTACATAAGCAGCTTCGACTCCTTGTCCGGTATTAGCTTATATATGCCGGAAGAGGAGCTGCTGCAGGCTAAGGGAACTCCTCAGCAGATTACTGAAGATCCTTGGGCGGGCTGCCTGGAATATCAGTATGCCGATAGCTCGGCGGGGGTATGCGGCGGTGTTGTCCTGTATGTTCATGCTTCGCCTTCCCAGGCCGGACAATACGGTCTGAGCCTCAATGGACGGGTGCTTAATCCGCAGGCCATGAACGTGCAGGATATGCTGGGAGCGCCTGATTTTGAAGCTGAGGATGGGGATGTTTATATTAGAGGAGAGGCTGCGCTCAAGATCTACCGCAATACGGAGAGCGGCGAATGGGCCGGGCTGGATTTATTCGACGCTTATTCCTTCTGAAGCTGTTTCAAGCGCGGCAATTTGGGTTAATGAATGCTCAGTCATCCATCCGGTGGCTGGGCCTTTATTCATTATGAAGGAGAGTGATCTCATGGATTCAACAGGTACACAGGCTTATGCCAAGCTGCTGGAGAACGGCGTTCAGGCGATCGAAGAAGTGAATCGGCTCCGTAGCAGCGGCTACACCAGAGAGGATCTTTATGTGATCAGTCACGATGAAGACCGCGAAGGGCGTATCGTGGACGCCGCAGATACTAATGAAGTGGGGCTGAGTGAAGAAGGGCTGTTCGGTGCCATTGCCAACCTTTTCCGTTCGCGCGGCGACGCTTTACGCTTCAAGATTACTTCACTGGGCTTCAGCGCAGCGGAGGCGGCATTTTACGAGAAAGAGCTTGATACAGGCAAGGTTCTGGTCATTGCCAAAAGAAACCCACAATAATCGCGGGTCGGCTTCGCTGACCTTAATAGTACAATAGCGTAACCTCCAGTCCCACTAGACGTTAGTGGAGCTGGAGGTTACTTTGTTGAAGCCGGGACCTGCTTTATGCCAATATCTAGCTGGTTGGTAACAGGCCGTGTAAATATCGTATGATAGAATGATAGAGCTGAGGGTTAGGGCCTTAACACAATATTCGCGTGAGGTGAGGAAGCTTGAGAATATTAATCGTAGACGATAATCCTACCAATGTAATTATTATCCGTGAGATCCTCAAGAAGGAAGATTACCGGAATTTCATAACGGCTTCGTCCGCCAAAGATATGCTGAAGCTGCTGGGCGTCGGTGTGGGGGAAGAGCCCCGGCCGTCTGATGTGGATCTGATTCTGCTGGATATGATGATGCCGGAAATGGACGGTATTGAAGCCTGCCGTGTGGTCCAGCAATATGAGCATCTGAAGGATATTCCTATTATTATGGTTACGGCTGTAGGTGACTCGAAGAAGCTTGCGGAGGCGCTGGATGCCGGAGCGGTGGATTATGTTACGAAGCCGATTAACAAGGTGGAGCTGATGGCCCGTATCCGCCTTGCGCTGCGGCTGAAGCGCGAGAAGGACTGGCACAAGGAGCGGGACCAGCGGATACAGGATGAATTGAAGCTGGCTGCCCTTGTGCAGAATGCGGTACTCAGTCTGCCGCTTGCCGAGGAGACCCTGGAGGTACATGCGATTTACCAGCCTTCCTTCGAGCTGGCCGGAGATCTGTATGCCTGGTATCCGCTGGGAGACGGGCGCTATGCGGTCATCCTGCTGGATATGATGGGCCACGGTATCTCGTCCTCCTTGTTTACCATGTTCCTGGCCTCGGTCCTGAAGGATACCGTAACCACCTATGTGGAGCCGGAGAAGGTCATTCAGGAGCTTAACAGGCGTTTTAACCAGCTACACATTGAGAAGCAGCTGGTCCAGTATTATTTCACGGCGATCTATCTTGTCATTGATACCCGCATGAAGCGGATTAATTATGTGAATGCCGGGCATCCGCCGGCGCTGTTTTTTGAAGGGGAGGCCAAGACACCTGTCCTGCTTGAGAGCAACGGCCACCCTGTCGGGCTGTTTGACCGGATCGATATCCAGCAACAGAGCTTGAGCTACGAAGACGAGGGTCATCTGGTGCTGTTCACGGACGGCCTCATGGAGATGGTGGAGGGCGAGCAGGAGGAGCAGCTGAAATTCATGGTCGGGCATTTGAATGCCACTCATGACTGGCAGGAAGACCTGGTGCGCGCTGCCTTCCTGAGCGAGCCGGTCAATTCGGAACGTGATGACGATAAATGCCTGGTGTGGATCTCGCTGAAGAAAGGAACCGATAAGGAATGAAGATTAAGGCTAAGCTGCTGATCGGATTCAGCGCCATGCTGGCGATTATGCTGGCGCTTACCCTGATCGGGTATGACAGGCTCCATTATATGAGCAATCAGCTGGATAGCTACCAGGAGAGATATAGCAAAGGCCGTGCTTCTTCGGGACTTCGCGGGGAAGTGAACGACATGGCACGGATACTGACCACGTCCATGCTTAATGCCGATACTGTAACCCTGGAAGCGCAGAAGGCGGAAATTGACAGCAAGGTCCTGAAGTCTGCGGAGCATCTGGAGAATATTAAGGCCTCTCTGAAGACGGCAGAGGAATTGCAGATTTTATCCCGGATTGAGAATGCCTATTCCGGCTATCTGAAGTATCAGGACAAGGTCCTGGAGATGCTGAGTGCCGGATACTTTCAGAATGCCAACACGTACCGCAATGCAGAAGGACAGGATATTCAGAACGAGGTGCTGAACAGCCTGAATGCGTTGTCTGATTACAATGCCTTCCGGATGACGGAGGAGACTGCTAACGCACAGGAGGCTTCGAGCAGATCGATTCAGATGGTCACCCTGATCATGGTCTTAGGGCTGCTGCTCGGGCTGGGTGTCATTCTGTGGGTGATACCGAGCATCACGCGCGGCCTAAGTGTCGTCTCCATGATGATTACCAGCTTCGGCAACGGTAAAATGCGGGCGATCCGCCGGATCAAGGTGAAGTCGAAGGATGAGATCGGCGATGTGGCCCGGGTATTCCAGCGGATGGCCGAGGATATTGAGCAGAAGCAGCAGCTCGAGAGATCCTATGCCCAGGCACAGAGCGATCAGGCTTGGCTGAATGCCAATATTGCCCGGATTACGGAGCTGCTGCGCGGCGTCAGCTCACTGGATCAGGTAGCCCAGACCTTCATCAGTGAGTTCACGCCTGTGCTTGGAGCGCAGTATGGTGCCGTCTATCTGAAGAGCCAGGATAATCCGAACCTGCTGGTCAGCAGCGCTTTTTATGCCGGTGAGGAGGGGGTTACGCCCAGGGAGAGCTTCGAGATCGGTCAGGGACTGGTCGGACAGAGCGCGTTGGATAAGCTGCCGATCAAGCTGACGGAGGCGCCTGACAACTATATCTCGGTGTCTTCGGGATTCGGGGAGTCGCATCCAAGTTATATATCGATCCACCCGCTTTTATTCGAGGATGAGATTCTGGGTGTTGTGGAATTCGCTTCCTTCACACCATTCTCGGTGCTACAGAATGAACTGCTGCATCAGCTCTCCAATAATCTGGGGATTATTCTGAACAACATCAGCCGCAGGCTTGTGGTTGAGGAATTGCTGCGCGAATCGCAGGCGCTCACGGAAGAGCTGCAATGCCAGTCGGAGGAGCTGCAGACCCAGCAGGAGGAGCTACGCCGTTCCAACGAGAATCTGGAGGAGCAGACGGATGCCCTGAAGCGTTCAGAGGAGCTGTTGCAGCGCCAGCAGGAGGAGCTGGAGCATTACAACACAGAGCTGGTCTCCAAGACACGTGCCCTGCAGGATCAGGTGCAAGAGGTTGAAGAGAAGAAGGATGAAATTGAACATGCCCGTATGCAGCTGGAGAAGCAGGCTATGCAGCTTGCAGTAACCAGTAAATACAAATCCGAGTTTCTGGCCAATATGTCCCATGAGCTGCGTACTCCGCTGAACAGCCTGCTCATTCTCTCCCAGCTTCTTACGGAGAACAAGGAAGGCAATCTGAGCGAGAAGCAGGTAGAATTCGCCCATACCATCTATATGTCAGGTGCAGATTTGCTTAAGATGATTGATGAGATTCTCGATCTGTCCAAGGTCGATGCCGGCAAAATGGAGTTGAATCATGAAGAAATTCCGCTCGTCGAGCTGAAGACCTTCGTGAAGCAGAACTTTGCTCCGCTGGCTGCGCAGAAGGGGCTGTCGCTGCGCCTGTCCTTTGACGAGCCGCTTCCGGACAGTGTATATAGCGACAGTCACCGACTGAAGCAGATCCTGCGTAACCTGCTGTCCAATGCCTTCAAATTCACGAGCGAAGGGTATGTAGAGTTCTCTGTCAGCCGTGCGGACGTCAAGCGGCTGCCTGCCTATCTGCCGCATGAATATGATTATATTGCCATATCCGTCAAAGACAGCGGGATCGGCATCCCGTCAGATAAGATGGATATCGTCTTTGAGGCGTTCCAGCAGGTTGACGGTACGACGAGCCGCAAATATGGCGGCACGGGGCTTGGCCTGTCGATCAGCCGCGAATTAGCCCGCCTGATGGGCGGGGCCATAGGACTGGAGTCCCGTGAAGGGCAAGGCAGCGTATTTACACTGTATTTGCCGATTCAGGGGAACTTTAGCCTGCTGCCGGGAGCGGTTGAAGCCGCTCCTGCCGGGGAGCCCTTGCAGCTTGAGGCGTTCCGGGAGGAACTTTCATGGGATAAGGCAGGGGATATCACGCCTACACCTGCTAAGCCTGTAGTTGTGGAAGATGACCGGGAATCCCTTGCCAGCGGGGACAAGGTGCTGCTGATTATTGAGGATGATGAGAGCTTTGCCAAGATATTGCTGGGCATGGCCCGCGGACGCGGCTTCAAGGGGCTGGTAGCCCTGCAGGGTGATATCGGCCTTCAGATGGCCAAGACCCTGCTGCCGGACGCGATCATTCTCGACATCC
The DNA here is from genome assembly GCF_038002805.1 of Paenibacillus sp. FSL H3-0333. Taxonomy (NCBI): domain Bacteria; kingdom Bacillati; phylum Bacillota; class Bacilli; order Caryophanales; family Paenibacillaceae; genus Paenibacillus; species Paenibacillus sp. FSL H3-0333. The sequence goes on from NZ_JBBODG010000001.1 coordinate 1,582,715, forward strand.
AGCTGCCTGTCTTGGACGGCTGGTCGATTCTGAGAGAGCTCAAGAGCGACTCCCAGACACGCCATATTCCGGTGCATGTAATCTCTGTGAATGATGAGATGAAGCAGGGGCTCATGATGGGAGCGATGGCCTACCTCAGAAAGCCGTCCTCCCGTGAAGCGCTGGACCGGGCCTTCTCGCAGATTGAGAATTACACCGCCAGCACGATGAAGCATCTCTTGATTGTCGAGGATGACGATATCCAGCGCCGTTCCATCGAGGAGCTTATCGGACATGACGATGTAGTGATTACGGCGGTGTCTTCTGGCCAAGAGGCACTGAATGAGCTGCACAAGCAGAGATATGACTGTATGGTGCTTGATCTGATGCTGGATGATATGACTGGCTTCGAGCTTCTGGATCAGATCCGCGACGATGAGGAGCTGAACGATCTGCCGATTATTATTTATACCGGCAAGGATCTGGACAGCAAGGAAGAGACCAAGCTGCGTAAATATGCGGAATCCATTATCATCAAGGATGTCCGCTCGCCGGAACGGCTTTTGGATGAGACAACGCTGTTCATGCACCGGGTAGAAGCAAATCTGCCGGAAGATAAGCGTAAAATCCTGCAAAAGCTGCACAATAAAGAGGAACTGTTTGAAGGTAAAAAAATTCTGCTCGTCGATGATGACATCCGCAACGTCTTTGCCCTCTCCAGCGTGCTCGAAGGCTATCATATGGAAGTGAAATTTGCCGAGAACGGCCGCGAGGCCATCGACATGCTTGTCGAACAGAGTGATTATGATCTGGTACTGATGGATATGATGATGCCGGAGATGGACGGATATGAAGCTATGCGCCGCATCCGGCAGATGCCGCAGTACCAGAAATTGCCGATTATCGCCCTCACAGCCAAGGCTATGAAGGAGGACCGGGCCAAGTGTATTGAAGCCGGAGCCTCCGATTATATGAAGAAACCGATCAGCACGGATCAGCTTCTTTCGTTAATGCGCGTCTGGTTGTATTCGTAAGGGTGATTTCGGGGTAATAGCTATACAGCAGGTTCAAACCAAGTACGGAAATAAGGCGCAGGCAAGGGAGTATTGATGACAATGGCAGCGATGGAGCACGGTTATGAGGGTCAGGGGAATCCTCCGGAGAGCAAGCAGGAGCTTGAACAGATTGAGATTGAGCTGCTTCTGAACGGAGTACACCGTTTGTATGGATATGATTTCAGGAATTATGCCCTGCCTTCCTTGAAGCGGCGCATCTGGCATCATGTCCATGCGGAGAGCTTACCTACTATTTCTGCCCTGCAGGAAAAGGTGCTGCATGACCGTGCCTGCTTCGAGCGGTTCGTGTATAGTCTCTCCATCCCTGTGACAGAGATGTTCCGTGATCCCGGGCTCTTCCTGACCTTCCGTCAGAAGGTCATTCCGCTCCTGCGGACCTATCCTTATATCCGGATCTGGCATGCCGGCTGCTCGACAGGCGAAGAGGTCTACTCGATGGCAATTATGCTGCATGAGGAAGGATTATATGACAAGGCTAGAATTTATGCCACGGACATGAACGCCCGTTCCTTGCAGCAGGCCAAAGAAGGCGTGTACGAGATCGGCAAGATGAAGCAATACACCAAGAACTACCTTGAGGCCGGAGGCACGGGCGTCTTCTCGGAATACTATACAGCGAAATATAACTCAGTGATTCTGCAGCCGTATTTACGCAAGAACATCATTTTTGCAGAGCATAATCTGGCAACGGACACTTCCTTCAACGAATTCAATGTGATCCTGTGCCGGAATGTAATGATCTACTTCAACGACGAGCTCCGCGATCATGTGCATGGCTTGTTCCATGAGAGCCTCAGCCGGTTTGGAGTGCTGGTCCTCGGTTCCAAGGAATCCATTCATTTCACACGCTACAGTGACAGCTATGAGCCTCTGGACCGGGTAGAGAAAATATACCGCAAAAATAAATAGCGGGTAAGGAGGGACCTATGGGGGTTCAGGAACCGATTCATATACTGCTGGTTGACGACCGTCCCGAGAATTTGCTGGCACTCGAAGCCGTCCTTGAGAGTCAGCATTACAAGCTTGTCAAAGCCAATTCTGGAGAAGAAGCACTGCGGTGCTTGTTGAAATATGAATTCGCCGTGATTGTTCTGGACGTTCAGATGCCGGGTATGGACGGGATCGAAACCGCCAAGTTAATCAAAGCCAGGGAGAAAACCAAGGATATTCCGATCATCTTCATCTCTGCCAACAGCAGGGAGTCGGAGCATCTCTTCGCAGGGTACTCTGCCGGCGCTATTGATTATATGGTCAAACCGTTTATCCCGCAGATTCTGAAGTCGAAAATTGAAGGCTTTGTGAATATGCATCTGACCAGCAAGAAGCAGCAGATTCAGGCGATGCAGCTGCAGCAAAAGACGCTGGAGCTTGAGCGCATGAACGGTGAACTGATCAAAGCCAAGGAAGAGGCGGAGATCGCGGCTAAGGCCAAAACCGAATTTCTGGCGATGATGAGTCATGAGATCCGCACGCCGATGAATGGCGTAGTGGGCATGATTGATCTTTTGATGGAGACCCAGCTTGCTCCTGAGCAGAAGGAATATACAGAGATTATCCGTAAAAGTGCGGACACACTAATAACCGTGATTAACGATATCCTTGATTTCACCAAGATGGAATCGGGCAAAATGGAAATGGAAGAGCAATTATTCGAGCTGCATACCACCATTCAGGAGGTATTTAGTCTGTTCTCAGCGGAAGCCGGCAAAAAAAATCTGGAGCTGGCCTATTTCATCGACCAGAAGCTGCCTCGGCTGATTTATGGAGATATGGCCCGGCTGCGCCAGGTGCTGATCAACCTCGTATCCAATGCGGTGAAATTTACCAACCAGGGCGGCGTTTATTTAGTTGCTTCCATTCTGCCTGCAGCGGATAATAAGCTGGTGATAGAATTTACCGTTAAGGATACCGGCATCGGAATTTCACCGGAGAAATGTGACCGGCTGTTCCAGCCCTTCTCCCAGCTTGATTCCTCCATGACGCGTAAATACGGAGGCACAGGCCTCGGCCTCGCCATCTGCAAGTCCCTCGTGGGCATGATGGGCGGAGATATCCGTGTAGAGTCGATGGAAGAGAAGGGGGCTACCTTTGTATTCACTATCCAGGTTGCCGTGCCGGAGGAAGAGCTGGAAGGCGGCTGCCGGGAAGAGGACGGTACAGCGGACGAGGTAGATGAAGCAAGCCGGAGCAAAGTGCTGGTCGTAGATGACCATCCGATTAATCAGCGCCTTATGGTTAGCATGCTGGATAAGCTCGGATATCGTGCCGATGTTGCTGAGGACGGGAACCAGGCTGTAGAACTGGCCCGGCAATCCGAGTACGATTTTATCTTCATGGACCTGCAGATGCCTGTGATGGATGGTCTTGAAGCCACTTCCCTGATTCGTGAGGAGAGCAGCGGTTCGCCTGACAAGACGGTGATCATTGCGATGACTGCGAATGTGATGGAGGGGATTCAGGACCGCTGCACCGCTGCCGGAATGGACGGCTACATCAGCAAGCCGCTCAAGCTAAGCAGCATCAAACAAATGATCTCCAGATATTCAGGCAGAGATAACCCCGCAACCGCGCGGAACACTTCGCTTTTCAACGCATGACCCATGAATTACCAGTGCCGTATTGTCTATTTGTTGTTTCAACCCTAGGCTATTAGGGTTATTGGTAAAGAAAACATTTAACCAGGAGAGTTGTCTATGAATACACATAAAAGCGAAAAGTTTCACGCAAAGACCGAAACCGTTGGTTCGGTATGTACTGTTTATCTGGTAGGTGAACTCGATCTGTCTGTGGCGCCTGACTTTCGTCTGGTGATGGAACCGCTAGTGGGAGACACGGGGCTTGATCTCGTGATTAATCTGAAGGATCTGAAGTATATTGACAGCACCGGTATCGGAATCCTGTTGTCGATCCTCAAAGCAAGACATGGAATGGACGTCAAGTTCACCGTTGCTGATGTTCCCCCGCAAATTCAGAAGCTTTTTGACATGACCGGCATTTCCAAGTTTTTTGCCTCCCAAGAGAATTCCCACTAGGAAAGGATCGAACTAAGAATGAGTGATGACATACAAAGAGTAGTTCTTCAGTTACCCGCCAGTGCAGAATATGTCGATATTGTCAGACTTAATTTATACGGCATTGCCTCCAAAATGGGTTTTACTTATGAAGACATTGAAGATATGAAGGTAGCCGTCTCGGAAGCATGTAATAACTCCGTGCTCTATGCCTATGGGCAAGCGGACGGTATGGTTGATGTAATCTTTGAGGTAGGATCAAGTGTCTTATCCATTACTGTCAAAGATGAGGGGGAGAGCTTTGACGGTTTGGATGCGTCCGGGGAACGTCTGACGCTTCATGACAAGGAGCTGAATGATGTTCAAGTGGGCGGACTGGGCTTCTATCTAATGCAGGCGCTGATGGATGACGTTAGCGTTGTTAGCGAATCAGGGAAAGGGACAGTCGTTACCCTGACTAAACGGCTCAATTTCAGCGAGGAGAAAGTATGAATGACAAAGTGACTCCCCCAGAGTCCATGAATGAAGCAGTAAGCCTGATCTGGGAATACCAGCAGACGAAAGACAATGAAATCGCAACAGTGCTCATCCGCAAATATGAACCTATGGTGAAGATGGCAGCCGGCAAAATTGCCCGTAACCGTCCGGATCTCTATGAGGATCTGTATCAGGTAGGGCAAATGGCGCTGATCCGGCTGCTGGCGCAATACGACATCAGCTTGGGGATTCCCTTCGAGCCGTATGCGATGAAGAGTATGATTGGACATATGAAAAACTACCTGCGTGATAAATCCTGGTACATACAGGTTCCACGGCGGATTAAGGAAAAAGGCGCGCTTGTTCAGCAGGCCATTGATGAGTTGACCATTCGGCTCGAACGTTCTCCGGCGGTTGAAGAGATTGCCCACTATCTGGATCTCACCGTAGAGGAAACAGTGGAAGTACTGGCCGGCAGAGAATGTTATCATTATGTCTCCCTGGATTCCCCGCTCTCCCAGGAAGAGAGCGGGGCTACACTCGGTGAATTGATCAGTTCCGATGCGAATGACTACGAAACAGTGGAGAAGCGTATGGATCTCCAGCAGGCGCTCGGACAGCTGAAGGAGCAGGAGCAGCAGGTGCTGCTGCTGGCCTTCCAGGATGGCCAATCCCAGCGGGCCATTGCCCAGAAGCTGGGCGTCTCGCAGATGAGTGTCTCCCGTATCCAGAAGCGGGCCACCGAGAAGCTGAAGCAGATCATGGCTAATTCATCCTATTAAGGATCAAGGTCATTATATTTATCAGGGCAGGTTCCATCCCGTAAGGGATAGAGCCTGCCCTTTTTTGGGTAGATAAGAATTTATATGTTTTGGGGGCCCCACTTTGTGGGGTTAAAGAGCAACATCCCTCCTGGAGTCTATTCGCGGTAGAGTAGGCTGCAGGAGGGATGCGCGGGAAATGTGTTTAGTTAGCATCTATATACTTTTTGATTTCTCCAAGATATTCCCCGATAACCGGTACATTGAGAAACAAACTGAGGATATAGCCGAGGATACCAAGAATGACAAAGGTACCGAGTGAGAGGCCCAGGCCTCTGGAGATCCCGGCCATCAGATTGGTGATAATCCGCTTTTTGGGGTCTGTATAGTTCTCCAGGATATCCTTGAACTCGGATTTCTCCAGTGAGTCGGCGATCTTGTCGAGCCTCGCATTCAAGCGTTTGACCTCATGCCGCAGCTCGAAGGGATGCTCATCTACGTCATAAGCTTTGGTTCTGTTGTCCGCTTCTCCCATAAGGCGTACCTGCTTTCTGTAGCCTGAATCAGGCTTTATTGAAATATAAGACATGCATAAATAGGGAGCGGCCAGCTACGGAAGATCTGGCCGCTCCCTTCAATGTATAATCAGCCTGAACATCCGGGATTAATAAGAGGATTTAACTTCGTCTTTGGCATCCTTCGCTGCGCCTGCGATTTCCTTGGAAGCGTCTTTCGCCTTGTCGGCAACCTCTTTGGAGGTATCCTTGGCTTCAACCGCTATGTCCTGGGAGGCGTCCTTAACGCTGCCCGTGATGTCCTTGGAGGCATCGCTTACCGTTTCGCCAATCTTTTTGCCGGTTTCCGCCAGAGTAGCTGCAATTTGTTGCTTGCTGTCACTGACGGTGGTGAAGATATCGGAGGCCTTGGCTGATACTGTGCCGGCCAGATCAGTAGCCTTTTCGCCGACTGTTGTAGCAATCGTCTTGGTCTTGTCAGTTACGGCTCCCGCAACCTCTTTTGTCTTATCCGTAGCTACTGTGAGCTTATCGGACAGGTCACTGCGCATCTCGCGTCCAGGCTTTGGTGCGAATAGCAATGCTGCCGCCGCTCCTAAGAGCCCGCCGATGAAGATCCCTTTTAAGAATGTGCCGCCGCTTTCTACCGGATATTCCTTCTCTGCTTTATTCATTATCAATCACTCCTTGTCAGAATTGTTATTCAAATTCAGGTGAGCCTGAATGTTCTTACTTCGTATATACACTTTGGGCTATGTGCTGAAACAGCGGAATAGCTTGGCAAAGATTGCCGGAGGATAAGGGAGCATCCCAGCCAAAAAGGTGTTTTTTCATACCTAAATGGATGAATATGCGGCTTTACAAGTTTGATTGATCTCGAAGGGAAGGGGGTAAGAAATAGTTAATCATAGCGCATCTATACATCCCATATTGAAGAGCATTCATTCCCCTGTTTAGGATATTGATAAGATTCCAACATCTATGGAGGTGCAACATTATGATAAAAGTAGTTACAGCAGCCGAGCGTCATACTTCGAATAGAGAATGGATACACAGTGAATTCAGCTTCTCGTTTGCCGATTACGATGATCCCAGCAACGCCCATTTCGGCGCACTGCTGGCGCATAACGACAATGAATTGAAGCCTGAGCAAGGCATGCATGAGCACCCGCATCATGATCTGGAGATTATTACTTATGTGGTATCCGGTGTGCTGAAGCATCAGGATGACCTGGGGAATCATGCAGATCTGCAGGCAGGCAGTGTGCAGCTAATGAGCGCAGGAACAGGCATTAACCATTCGGAGACGAATCCGTCAGACCATGTGGATGTCCGGTTCCTGCAGATCTGGCTTTTGCCGGACCGGCCCGGTAAGACCCCGAAATGGGATGCCCGGTTCTTTCCGGCCGAGCTTAAGCTCAACCACCTGCTGCCTGTTGCTTCAGGGGAAGGGACTCAGGGCTCGCTGCAGCTGGACAATGATGTTAACATCTACCTGTCTGTTCTGCAGACGAACCGGGAGCTGCGCTATCCCCAGCAGGAGGAGCGGCGAACCCATCTGTATGTCATTTCCGGGAATCTGGAGATCTCATGCGCGGACGGTGTATTCCAGCTCCAGCAGGGGGATGCGGCGCGTATCCGCAAGAGCTGCGAGCTTACGCTCAAAGGCATAAGCAGCTCAGGAGATGCAGAATTCATTCTGATTGATCTCCCGTAGCCGCCGGAGCATGACCGTATAATTATTATTGCAGCAGACAAAAGCCCTTCAGCTTCAACGTCCTGTCTTACGGACAATGAAGCTGAAGGGCTTTATCTTGTATACCGACTGCTGGTGCTATTTCTTGCGCAGGCGGCCAAGCTCTGAGACGATCGCCTCCACCTGGGAGATACTGAGCCGGTCACTGCCCATCGCAACCTCGTATATATCCTGAATATCCTCATACTGCTCCACCGAAAAGGCTGACGCCTGCATTGCAGCAGCACTGGCCATTTTCAGCTTGTTTTTGATGCCTTCAATCATATATTCAACGTTCTCCTGGCTTGGGTTTGACAAATCCATTGAGTATAACCATCCTCCCTGAGTAATATAGAATGTGAACTGGTATAGTTCAAATATCTTATCATGTTTGGGCAGGAGATGACCATTTTTTTGTCCAGATCACGCAAACATGTTAAATTAAAGGTAAATATAACAGGTTACTGAGTAAGGGGGGAGAGTCTTTGGCCATCAGAGAAGAAGAGAGCAGAAAACGGCGTAAAAAGGATGCCGGGGAGCTGGCGGTTTTCTTCCGCGGGATCGCAGACGAGTATTCCGCTGAGCAGCTGACCTTCCTCTGTATCGGAACAGACCGCTCCACCGGAGATGCACTGGGGCCGCTGACGGGAAGCCGCCTGCTAGAGTACGGATTTCCAAATGTAACGGGTACGCTTCCGGCGCCCTGTGATGCGAATAATCTGGTTCAGCGGATAACAGAGATTCCGGAAGGGCAGATTATTGTCGCTGTCGATGCCTGCCTGGGACCGCCGGCCGCACTGGGCTGTTATTTTGCGGCAGCGCAGCCGCTGCGTCCGGCAGAATCGGTAGGAGGACTCCTGCCTGCTGTAGGGAATTACAGTCTGGCGGCGATCGTTGATGTGAATAGTCCGCGTCCTTACCGGACCATCCAGACTACCCCGCTCTACCGGGTAATGGTTATGGCAGATCAGATTGCCAAGGCAGCCGCACAGGGATTCGGACTTACGGATTGAGCGCGTTTCAAATCAGCCTGTTCTAGCTTATTAATATAGACCACTACATAGAAAGAGGGTAAGCAGCCATGGAAAATGTTCGATGCGAGGGAAGCAACATCTGCTATAGTGATCAAGGCAAAGGGGATGTAATCGTACTGCTGCATGGATTCTGCGGGAGTGCCGAGTACTGGGAAAAGGTAATTCCAAGCCTGACTGCCCATTACCGGGTCATCGCCCCGGATCTGCGCGGGCACGGGGCTTCCGATGCTCCGCTTGGAGCCTATACCATCGAGCAGATGGCTGATGATGTGCTGTCGCTGCTGAATGCTTTGGAGATTCCGGAATGTTATCTGCTGGGACATTCGCTCGGTGGCTATATTACCCTGTCGTTTGCCCAGCGCCATGCCTCCCGGTTGAAGGGCTTCGGGCTGATTCATTCCTCCGGCTATCCGGACAGTGAAGAAGCCAAGGAGAACCGGCTGAAGAGCGTCACCATGATCCAGAGCGAAGGCATCTTTGCTTTTGTGGATCAACTGGTGCCTGGACTCTTTGCCACTGGAGCGGAGCCCCGGCTGCTGGAACGTGCCAAGGAGATTGGCTACAAGACTCCGCCGCAAGGCGCGGTTGGCGCGTCCTTGGCGATGCGTGAGCGCCCGGACCGCCGAGATGTGATCTCGGCAACGGCGCTGCCGGTGCTTCTCGTTGCCGGAGCAGAGGATTCGAAGGTGACGCCGGAGCGGACGTTCACCTCAGACAACCGGAATATCACCAAGGTGACGTTGCCGGGTGTAGGCCACATGGGTATGTTTGAAGCACCGGAGCAGCTGGCGAAGATTATTAAGGATTTCGTTCAGGCTCCTGTGCAGAAGTAAATTACATCAGGCAATAGGGACAGAAGGCAGCACTTCCGCTCTCCGGCGGGTGCTGCCTTCTGTTTGCTGTGCAAGTATATATATTTTATTGAAACTTACGGATAGCCGGAACGCACAGCACCAGGGCAACACAGGAGAGGCCCAGGCTGGAAAAAATAATAATGGTCGGCACTCCTCCGATCTGGTCGGCCAGCCAGCCGACTAAGATATATCCGACCGGCAGCAGGGCGAAGGACCCGAACATATCCAGACTGGCTACCCGTCCGAAGGCTTCCTTCGGAACAAGCTCCTGCAGGCTGATCTCCCAGATCAGCCCGAAGATCATTAGTCCGAAGCCTTCTACGGCAAATAAGGTGACAGCTGCTGCCGGAGTGCCTGCGAACGGGAGCAGCAGCAGAGCAGCCCCGCTGATCAGTGCGCCGCCGTAAGCCAGGATGCCGCGGTGATTCCATTTCGGCCGCAGGCCGTACAGCAGGCCGGCCGCTATGGCCCCGACACCGGAGAACGTAACGGCCAGGCCATAGAGATAAGGAGGCCAGCCGTGATGGACCTTGAACAGCCAGGGAAGAAGGACGCTGATTACGCCCGTATAACATATATTGACGAAGCAGAAGGCGAGAATTGTAATCCAGAGCCAGGGCTGGCTGCGCAGAACATGTATTCCTTCGGCGAAATCCTGCCTCCAGTGCGGAGCGGGAGAGGTCCCGGCAGCAGGCTTAGCCGGGATGTCAGTCTCAGTGGCGGCAGCCTGCAGCCGGGTCATCATCACTCTGCGCAGATAGACCAGGCAGATGAGGGAGATAAGATAGGTGAAGGCATCAATTCCGAAGCCGAAGCCCGCGGACAGGTGGGTAATCAGCAGTCCCCCTAACGCGGGACCGATCAGCCGTACGGACTGGGTTGTGATCTGAGTTAAAGAATTCGCTGCTACGCGGATATCCGGAGTGAATACGGTAGCGCGGACGGCAGCGTAGGCGGGCTGGAATAAGCCGTCCAGCAGGCCGTAACAGGCAACTAGTCCATAGAGCAACGGAATGCTCAGCACTCCGGTCAAGGACAGCACAGCAGTCGTAATCATAACGATGAACCGGGCAATATCGGCCAGCATCATAATCCGTACACGGTCGTAGCGGTCGACAATATGTCCGGATACCGGCAGCATGATTACATTCGGCAGCATGTAGGCGGCCATGACCATCCCCATAATGGTGGTGGAGCCGGTCAGGGAATAGACCAGGACCGGCAGGATAACCATGGTTACCGAGCTGCCCAAAAAAGAAACTAAATGTCCCAGCCACAGGTAAGGAAAGGCGCGGGATTGCCGGAAAGGGGCGGCGAAGCCCTCAAGCGGATGATGCTTCAGTTGTCCGGAAGGGCCAGCGGTGCTCATCTATTAATGTGCCTCCTCTTCCGGCTGCGCAGCAGCATCAGCAGACTGCAGACGGCCCAGCATCACTTCCACACCGTATTCGTCACCTTCCGTTACCTTGGACTCCCAGGCGGTAATCAGCTCCAGCAGCTCCTGGTGGAATTCCGCAAGCTCCTGAGGAGAGAGAGTAAGTCTGGTATTGAAATGCCGGGTTTGGTCTTCTTCGCGGAAGTGAAGGCTGCGAAGCGCCTCCGAGTGGAACATCGTACCTTTGGAACGGTAAAATTTCTGGATGATTCCTCCTGCGGCTTCTGTACGGACAAGCTCCAGCAGACCGCCCTCATAGAGCTTGACGATATGGTAGTGAATATTACCCGGAGTCTTGTTCAGCTTCTCCGCAACCTGCTTGGATGTAAGCGGCTCTGCCGACAGCGTGTGCATAATCTTAATCCGTAAGGCGCTCTCCAGCAGCTTATCCTGTTCCGGCGTAACGTTCAAAATCCGGTTGCTTGACTGCAGATCCGGTTGACCTGAAACGGCTGCTGTGATGGAGTCTTGCGTGTTGCCGGTTGGCTTGGTCATCAATAAACCTCCTATGTAGGGTCCGTATTAACATGTATACAGTCTGTATCCAATTCCAATCTGCTTAATAGTTCAATCTGTAATACAGATTGGGTAACTGAATTATAGTTCATCATTATAGTGTGGTCAAGACTTAACTCCGCACAGTGGCGCCGGAGAGACGAATGGTTTAAGATGAGTCCAACAGCAAGCATAGGATACAGAAGAGAAGCAACTGCGTAACGAAAGGAGCACGGGTATGTTCCGGAGGGATTATATTGTACGGATGATTGAGGATATGACAGCTATGGTCGCCAAAGTAATGACCCTGAAGCAGGATAAAAAAACAACGGAAGCCCTGTGGGAAGTGGATGAGCTGCTGATGCGGCATTTTCGCCTGAATTCGCGTCTGCTTAATTCGTTGTCCGTAGAGGATATTATTGATATGTTTCGTCTTGGAGGGGTACTTGAGGCCGACAAGCTGCAAGGAGTAGCCCGGCTGCTGAAGGAGGAAGGCGGGATTTACGCGGCCAAAGGAGACCGGGATGCGGCCCTGTTCAGGGCGATGCGTTCCCTGCATTTATTCATATATGCCGGTCTTCATGGCGCGGACCGTGAGCTGCTGAACATGACGGAAGAGATCAATGAGCTGCTGGAGGAAGTGGAGCCGTACCGCCTGCCCGCCAAGACCGAACGCCTCCTGATGGCTTACCACGAATCCCAGGGACATTACGCTAAGGCGGAGAACAGTCTCTACCGGCTCTGGGAGCAGGGGGAGACTGTAGCGGAGGAAGGCCGGGAGCTGTACGGACGGCTGCTGCTTTTAAATCCGGAGCAGTTAGCCCAGGGTAGTCTTCCGCTAGAGGAAGTGCAGCAGGGCATGGAAGAATGGAGCAGGCTTAATGTTAATGCTATAATATAACGATATTCAGGAGACAACGTGCTCTATTTTATAAACCGGAAAGTGAGATGTACCCATTTGGAAGCTTTGAAGGAATTGATCGAGCAAGTGATAACCGGCCGCACTCTGATTACGGCTACACTAAGCCAGCTGCGCAGCAAGGGCGATGCCGCCTACAATAAAGTACAGGTTAAGCCTGTTGAGTTAAAAGGGAAGCTGCATTATCAGTTTGCCTATTATATCGGCCCTAAGGTGGAGCACCGTAACATTCCGGCAGAGGATGCCGCTGAAGAGATGCTCTCTTTGCTGAGGGACACCTTCCGCCAAGGTCTGCTGTGTACGGCCGGTGCCGACTATCAGGTGCTGATCAGCAAGAAATACAAGGTATCTATTCTGACGAAATCAGCCAGCAAGCAGGAAGCGCCGGATCTGGCCCATAACCGCCGGAAGCAGTATGTGCTGGATGAGGGGGAGCCGGTGCCGTTCCTGGTCGAGCTTGGCATTATGAACAGCGAGGGCAAGGTACTGGCCAAGAAATATGATAAGTTCCGCCAGATCAACCGGTTCCTGGAGATGGTTCAGGATGTGCTGGGCGATCTGCCGGCAGGCCGGCCGCTGACAATTGTGGATTTTGGCTGCGGCAAGTCTTATTTGACCTTCGCGCTGTACCATTATCTCGCCGTCCGCGAGCAGCGGGAGCTGAATATTGTCGGCCTTGACCTTAAGGCAGATGTCATTGCGCACTGTGATGCACTGGCTGCTAAGCTGGGCTATGACCGGCTGAAGTTCCTGGTGGGCGATATCGCCGACTATAATGAGCTGGATCAGGTGGACATGGTGGTCACACTGCATGCTTGTGATACCGCCACCGATGCTGCACTGGAAAAGGCGGTGCGCTGGGGCGCATCGGTCATCCTCTCAGTGCCCTGCTGCCAGCATGAGTTGTTCGCGCAGGTCGAGAGTGAGGTACTGAATCCGCTGCTGTCACACGGCATCCTGAAGGAGCGGTTCTCGGCGCTCGCCACCGATGCGATCCGGGCGAAGCTGCTGGATCTGATGGGCTACCGCAGCCAGCTGCTGGAATTCATCGACATGGAGCACACTCCGAAGAACATCCTGATCCGCGCCGTCCGCAGCGACAGCGGCGATCAGGCCGCCAAATGGCGCGAATACACCGCATTCCGCGATTTCCTCGGTGCCAAACCTTACCTGGAACGCGTCTGCTCCGACCTTCTGCCCACCGGCAGTACGGAAGTTTAATTTATGTGTTGAATAGTTTAGGCTATGACAGAACAGCCGCTTCCTGATGGGGGCGGCTGTTTTATTTGCGGTTTGTGGAAATGGGGGCGGAATGGGCCGAAGGAGATGCGGGGGCAAAGCTGGAGGAGAGCCGTAGGCAGGCGTGCCCCTGCCTACGGCTTTTACCGGCTGCGGGGCAAATGTGTGTGGAAAACCGAACACAATTGGCTATGTGCGGGTGAGTGTGTCAAATGTAAGTGGAAAACCGAATACAATGTGGTGTTGCGTGGGTCGTATCCTGGCTAGGATAGCACATGAGAGGCAAGATGCTCCTCCACCGGCGGGGGAGGCCAAATGAGCAAAATCAGGTGCACAAGTGCACTTCATTTGAGCGTTGGTGCTACTTCTGGTGGAATCAGGAGCACAAGTGCTCTTCATTTTGAGTGATTGAGCTACTTTGGGTGGAATGAGGTGCACAAGTGCTCTTCATTTGAGCGTGTGAGCTAGTTGGGGGAATCAGCTCCCTCTTCTGTTTTCCGGTAAATATGGGCAGACTGTTAAGCATCATGAGCAATAGGAGATTTAGGATGCGGATGAATGTGAATGGGCGGCAAAGTGATTGGGTGGTTACTTTGGTTTGCGGGTTGGCGTTGATATCAGCTGGGATGGCGTCCTGTGTGCTGAGAGGGTTCTTTTTTACCGGGGAGATGTATGGGTTCCTGACGGTGTGGTTTGGCATGTGCGGAGTGTTGCTGGGATCGGCACTTATCTATATGGCTACTGGTAGAGGGGCCAGGCTTAAGCTGCGTTGGGAAGATCGGAAGTGGTCTGGCAGTTCCTTGATTAGGGCGAAAGTAGAGGAGCAGTCTGAACGCAGAGATAATACACGGGAGTTGGCGGGCAGTAGGAGGAGAGGGAACGAGAGCGGGAGCAGGCTGGTTGTATGGGGGGTGCTTAGCGGTTGTGTGCTACTCTGTCTCCTGTATGCTATCCAGGCACTAGTCAGTCCCGTATCCACGCAAGGAACACTGAATGAGATGCTGCGCTGGGGCTTCTACACTAGCTTTGTTACATTCGCTTTGCTGGCGGCGCGAACCCGCCGGGGAGGAACTCTTCTTGCAGCAGTGTGGCATCTGCTTGGAATCACTATCAGTATGTCTGCCCTTTTGGCGGTCTGTGGAGGTCTGCCGGTTCCTTATGCGGTGGCGTATACTGAGTCGCCCGGCGTCAGTGCCACTGGTGCCAGGCTGGCCGGACTGCTTCAGTATCCGAATGCCTTTGGTGCGGTAATGGCTGTGTATTTGCTGGAACGGCTGTTTGCTGCTGCTTATAGCTTCTGGCCTGGAGTTTCTCAGGGAGATGAAGGCAGCAATGTGGTACGTTCGAGTGTCGGCGGAGCGGGTGAAGTTGGTGCAGAAAGTGCGGGTGGAGACAATAGTGCGGTAAGTTCGGATGTAAGTGGAGCGGGTGAGGTAGGTGCAGAAAGTGCGGGTGCGGGCAATAATTCGGTACGTTCGGGTGTCGGCGGAGCGGGTGAGGTAGGTACAGAAAGTGCGGGTGCGGGCAATAATTCGGTACGTTCGAGTGTCGGCGGAGCGGATGAGTCAGGTGCAGGAGATGCAGGCACCAGTGCGAAGCGGACCGGAACCTGGTCCGCTTCGCACTGGCTAAGAGCGGCGCGCCTGCTGCCGCTCTTCCCGTACGCCGCCGCGCTGCTGCTCAGCGAGTCGCGCGGCGCATGGCTGGCTGCGGCTGCCGCCGGTGCCGCAGCCCTTCTCCTGAAGCGGCAACTGTTCGTGCCGCTTCTAATCACCGGCGCCGCCCCCGTTGCCGCGGCGGCGCTGCTCTACCGCCAGCTGGCCCGCTCCGGGCTGGCGGCAGAGCCCCTGCCCGGCCTGCTGCTGCTGGCCGGGCTCTGGGCCGGCGCGTGGCTAGCCGGCCTGTGGCTGCACCGCCGCAGCTGCCGTGCGGCGGGCGGACACCGCGCCGCCCTGCTGGCGCTGGCGGCGGCGGGCTGGACGGCGGCGGCCAGCGCCGTCCTGCTGCTGGTACGCGCGCGGATCACCGGGCCGTCACCGACGGCCGACGCGCGCGGGCTGTTCTACCGCGACGCCTGGAGGCTCGCGGCAGAAGCGCCCTGGCTGGGGCGCGGGGGCGAGACCTGGCGGCATACGTACCTTGCCGCCCAGTCCCGCCCCTACGTGGGCAGCCAGGTGCACAGCGGTTACCTCGACATCCTGCTGAACCTCGGGATGGCGGGTCTGGCTGCGGTCCTCCTGCTGCTCCTGGCCGCAGGAGGGCTGGTATTCAAGGCGTCACCAAGGCTGCTTCCGCCTCTGCTGGTGATTATTCTGCATAGCGCAGCCGATTTCGACTGGAGCTATGGACTGGTCTGGCTGCTGCTGCTCCTGCTGCCCGCCTGGGCAATGGCCGAAGCAAACAGCCGGACCGTTAGGACGGCTCTCCCTACAGTTCTGCATGACTCCCGTTGGTGGCGCAGCAAGCCGGCTGGCCAGCGAAGGAACCGGCTTCGCCGCTTATGGAGATACGCAGGCATAACCGTTCTCTGCGGGCTGACCCTCCTATGCAGCGGTCTTTCCTTCCAGGCCATGAAGGGGGCAGCCCTATTCAAGCAGGCGGTCAGGGAGAGTGATCCTGCCGTAAGGATTACGCTGCTGCAGCAATCACTGAGCTGGAACCCGAGAGAGCCGCAGACTGCGGTTGCATTATCACGGCTGCTTCCACAGGAGCAGGGAATTAGCCTGCTGCTGCGCAGCCTGCCATTCTCTCCAGGAGACGTTGCCCTGCACTGGGAGCTTGCAACACGTTCTCTGCAGGGCAGTAATCCGGGAGAAGCGCTGTACTGGGTCCGCCGGAGTCAACAGAAGGATCTCTTTAATGCTGGGAGGCGGCTCACCGCATTAAGAGGGATGCTTGAAATGGGAGAACGGAGCTTGGCGGTCGGAGACAGACGTATCGCGGCGGACAGCGCGGCTGCGGGACTAGAGCTGCTGCGGCAGTACAATCTGCTGGCCGCCAAGGAGCAGGACAGAGGACCACAGCATAATGACCGTGGCTTCGCCCTACTTCTGCAGAGCGAAGGAATCTATCTTGAGTTAACACATTTACAGTCCCAAACGGCACTTAGCTCCAATAATAGATAAGACGCGCCTCATATTGAACTCGGGGCGTGATCGCCGCTGCGGTGAACCTGGCAGCACATCGACCGCAGCCTCACCCTAACCATAGGACTGCCCGCCGCCGCCCATCACCCGAGCCTCAATTCATAGCCATCCCGGACTAATCTCAGACTTTAACCCGCCGTGAGATCAGCCAAGAGTACACAATAGGCAGAATAATCATGATTACCAGAGCGGCGATGATCATGCTGACCGACAGTGTAGTGGACATAAAGGCCCCAAGCGCAATCAGCAGACCGCCGGTCACCCACATCCTCCCGGAGAAGCGGTGGGTTCTCCGCCACACGGCAGGGTCATTCAGTGTCCAGGGTGTCCGGATTCCCGTGAAATAATTATCCCTGATCTGCGGCAGGAAATTCCCGATTACAGCCAGCAGCAGTCCCACACTTACAGTAGCCCACTTTCCGGCGGCGAAATGCTCATCCAGCCCGTAGCTGACCGACAGCACAAGGGCGGCATCACAGATGACGGCAACGGTGAGACGGCCCATTTTGTAAGCCCCCTGGAACTTATTATAATTCTCTCCCTTGGGATCAATATTACGTATAAACTGCATCGCCAAAGGAAAAATCAATCCCATAAAAGAGAACAAAGCAATAACCGAACCCTTGCTCCAGTAAGTGTTGACCTTGCCGGTAAGACTGAATTGGGCGGGAAGCTGATCCGGCAGCCTGCCGTAATTCACCAGCGCATAGCCCAGTGAGAGGAACCCGAGAATGACAATCAGCGTATCCTGCCACTTCCATGTGAAATTCTTCATCAATGTTCATCCTCCGTATGTTTAATAGCGTGCGGGTTACTTTTTCCTTTTGGGTCCTGAACCCTTTGAGCCAACATCCGCATGTTCTTCGGGTTGGCTGTCCGTACTGCCCTTGCCTGTACCCGTCAATTCGAGAAACCAGCCAAGTACCTCTTCAAGTACCGTGGAGTCCAGAGAATAGACGATAAATTGCCCGTTACGTTCGTCCTGCACCAGCCCCGCATGCTTCAGCGCATTGAGGTGGTGAGAGATGCTGGGCTTCGTCATATTGAAAAAATCAGCGATTTCCCCGGCCGTCCGGTCCTTTTCACGCAATAGCCGGAGAATTTGTCTCCGGGTCGGGTCGGCGAGCGCTTTGAACGATTCATTCAACTCCATGTCCTCCTTTCGATATTTAAATAATTATCTAAATATATAATATGACTCGATTCCAATCTTTGTCAATACAGAAACTCACATCTGTTTCAGGAGGGGTTGTTCATATTCCTTAAGTAGAAGTCGTAAGCCTGCATATGCTAGAATAGGCTAGGAGAAGCTGATACATAGAGCGGCTAAGCAGATGGGTTCTGCCAGCAGAATACCAGGCTATTACGCCATACGGGAGGAGACCTGCAGTGCACTTTATATCTGATGTCATTTCACATTTGTTTGAATGGATTCAGTCTCTGGGCTACTTTGGAATTATGATCGGGCTCATGATTGAAGTCATTCCAAGTGAGATTGTCCTGGCTTTTGGCGGCTATTTGGTCTCACAAGGCGATATTAACTTTTTTGGCGCCGTGCTGTTCGGTACCGTCGGGGGAGTGATTGCCCAGATCTTTGTGTATTGGATTGGCCGTTATGGCGGCAGACCTGTGCTGGAGAAGTACGGCAAGTACATTTTCATCTCCAAAAAACATATTGATCACTCCGAAGAATGGTTTCAAAAGTATGGGACCGGTGTAATTTTTACAGCCCGCTTTATCCCGGTTGTCCGCCATGCGATATCGGTTCCGGCCGGTATTTCCCGCATGCCGCTGGGCAAATTCACTTTGCTGACAACCCTTGCAGTCATTCCGTGGAGCGCATTGTTTGTCTATCTGGGATACACGCTCGGAGACAAGTGGGAGACCATTGATGAGGTTGCAGCCAAGTACACCCATGAGATAATTCTTGGCGCTATTGCGGTAATTGTCCTGTATTTCCTATTCAAGTGGTACAAATCCAAGAAGAAGGGTAGTGCAGTATGAAGCAGAATGTAGCATCCAAATTTGGCCAAGGCCTGACTCCGCGCCAGTTCGTGGAAGCCATGACGAAGAACCAGCAGGCTTTTGAATCCTGGTATGAGAAGTTCGCCTGGGAAGACGATAGTGACCGCGAATATTTCGAGAGCCTGAATCACCGTGATGACCTGCGTGTGCTGATTCTGGCTGCGGACTGGTGCGGAGATGTGGTCCGCAATGTCCCGGTGGTCTTCCGGATTCTGGAGACTGCGGGCATCAAGACGGAAGTGCTGATTCTCGAAGAGAACCAGGAGCTGATGGACAACTTCCTGACCATGGGCGGCCGTTCCGTTCCCATCGTGATTTTTGCGGACACCGGAGGTTATGTGCTGGGGCAGTGGGGACCGCGTCCGGAGCATGTCCAGACCCTGATGAGAGAATTCAAACGGGAGAACCCGGACCGCGAAGCAGCGGACTATGACAGCAAAATTACCGAAGTGCGCAAAGCAATGGGGCAAGCCTACGGAGAAGGAACGGAATCACACGCAGTTATCGCCAAAGAGCTGCGCGCTCTGATCTCCGGATTCTAATGCCGATGCTTAATATTCGTTCTTATAATCTGGGAGCGCTCCAGACCAATGCCTATCTTCTGACGGGTGCAGATCCTAAGCGCGGTGTCATCATCGATCCTGGTGCTAATCCTGCTGCCCTTCTGCGCGCGTCTGAGGAAATGGAGATTGAAGCAATTCTGCTGACGCACGCCCATTTTGACCATATTGCCGGGCTGGACGAGGTCCGCAAAGCGAAGAAATGCCCAGTCTATATCCATCCGCTGGAGAGTGAGTGGCTGGGCAGCCCGAAGCTGAACGGCTCCTTGATGTGGCCTGATACCACGCCTCCCATCAGCACAGATCCGGCAGAATACGATCTGGCGGAAGGCCAGATTTTGAAGCTGCTAGGCCTTTCTTTCCGGGTGCTGCATACGCCGGGACATTCACCGGGAAGCGTCAGCTTTTTATGCGGGAATGATTTGTTCGCCGGTGATGTCTTGTTCAAAATGGGAGTGGGACGTACCGATCTTCCGGGCGGCAGAGAACGGGATCTGATTGACTCGATCCGCGGCAAGCTCTACCGGCTGGATGAGGAAGTGAGAGTGTTCCCCGGACATGGTCCGCGAACCTCAATCGGCTATGAGAAGCTTCACAATCCTTATGTCCCGATGTAAGAGGACGCCCAAGCCGTTTCCGCTTGCCGTGTAACGACATCTTTTGGCCGGATTTGACACAAACCGTGAAATTAGAGGTAGACAAGCCGGGGCCGGATTGTTACAATATGGTTAATTAAATGTAACATTTACCTCGCGAAGCACGCAGACTGTGGAATAATCCCGGTTTGCGTTCTTTTTTTTGCCTATAGAGATGAATTTTATTGGGGGAAGCAGAATGAAGGATAATATGCATTGCCAGTTGGATTACGGGGAATTAGAAGCGAAAGATTCATTGATAGCGGAGCGGAATGAAGTGAATGATCTGGCCGGGAAGAGTGATACTAAGTATACGCTGTTCTGGAGCTTTCCTGGAGGCAAGGGAGCTGTTCAGCCATGGAGACGCAGACTGTGGGAACTGCAGAATAATTCTGATTCCGAATGAACGATAACCATTACATAGACGTATTACAGGTGTGACAGAAGAGATAAGGGGAGGGGCTATGGGCGACAGGACGCTGGAGATCATCAGCCAGGCACAGCAGGGTGACGCTGCCGCACTGGCGGTGTTGCTGCGGGAGCATTATCCCTTTCTGTACAAGTATCTGATCAAAGCGACACTTGACCCTTTGCTTGCGGAAGAGATTGCTCAGGACACAATGGTCAGATGCATGGAGAAGATCGGGACTTATAATGGGACCTCGGCATTCTCTTCTTGGCTGATTACCATTGGCAGCCGGTTGTACATTGACCGTAAGCGGCGCTGGAGCCGGGAGGCACAGTGGCGGGAAGGGCAGATGCAAGAGCAGGGGAACCGCAGTTTACGCTGGAGCTTTGAGAGCCGGAATTTGGAGTGGAGTGAAGTGCTCGACGCCTTGTCGCGTCTATCCTCTGCGCACAGAATGGCTGTGCTGCTGAAGCATTATTACGGATACAGCTACGATGAGATCGGGGAGATGCTGGAGATCCCTTCCGGAACGGTCAAATCACGGGTAGCTGCCGGACTGGGTCAACTGCGAAAGGAGCTGAATGAGGATGAGGTTTAAGAGTGACGAGGAGCTGCTGGGTAAGCTGTCCGCAGAGCTGGATCATCTGGATATGCTGTATGCCGATGTTACTCCCCCCTCCTTGCCGGAGCTGGAGCAGCTAATTGCCGGGGAAGCTGTCCGCCGGAGGAAGCGGCGCCGGAAGGAGCTGCTGCTGTTCCTTTTGGTGGCTCTTGTACTGGTTACCATAGTGATTTCTATTCTAAGCACGGCGCCGATGCTGTATTGGAGTCTGCAGGCAGTGTTCATCCTGAGCGCACTTGGCAGTCTGGGAGCAGCGCGGATCAGACACGGGCGGGAGGAATCATAACGTGAAGGAGCTGCAGGAGATACCTGTTTGGTTTTGGATGATTCTTGCAGCGGTGCTGCTGCTGCAAGGAACCTGGCTGTTCCGTGATGCCAGGAACAGAGGTCAGGGGATGAAGGCCTGGTTGTGGGGAATCTGGGGACTTACCGGTGCACCATCACCGGCAGTGTGTTATCTGCTGTTTGTAGTTCTTCCAGATAGGCGCAAACGGAAGGCGGGAAGGAACCGCTGAGACAATAGTCCATTGTCCGGGAGATACGGGAGATAAGGGAGGATATGGCTATGAATGAATTGAATTTGAATTGGGGATTGATTGGGCCGCTGCTTGCACTGCAGGTAGTGCTGGCAATCATCGGTCTGATTTCATTGAGCAAGACAGAGCAAGTACGCGGTCCGAAATGGATGTGGGTTCTGTTCCTGATTTTTGGCAACCTGCTGGGCAGCGTGGCTTACTTCACTCTTGGAAGGAAAGAATTCTGATGCCGCTGCTTGAGGTCAAGGATCTTCACAAGAGCTTTCAGGGGCATCCCTCGGTGAACGGCATCAGCTTTGATATTGAAGCAGGACGCTGTGTCGCGCTGCTCGGACCCAATGGAGCCGGCAAGACTACAACGCTGCGTATGCTTGCCGGTCTTCTGACACAGTCTGCCGGAACGATCACTTTTGGCGGGAGCTCTCCGGGGACGGATTACCGTCAGTATTTGGGCTATCTTCCCCAAGCCCCAGCTTTTTACAACTGGATGAGCGGGCACGAATATATCTTATTTGCCGCCAGGATGAGCGGTATGAGTGCACGGGAGGCTGCGGCGGCATCGGGCGCTGTGCTGGAGCGTGTGGGATTAGGCACGGCGGCACGGCGGCGGATTGGCGGTTATTCCGGGGGGATGAAGCAGCGCCTCGGGCTGGGCCAGGCCCTGGTACACCGGCCGCGCCTGCTTTTGCTGGATGAGCCTGTCTCCGCGCTTGATCCTATCGGACGCCGGGAAGTCATGGAGCTGCTTAGGGACATCCGGGAGGAGACAACTGTTATTTTCTCCACACATGTGCTGCATGATGCGGAAGAGATATGCGATGATGTCGTATTGATGAACAAGGGGACTATAGCCGTTCAAGGAACCTTGTCCAGTCTCCGCGCAGAGTACAGTCTGCCGGTAATCCGACTCACTACAGGGAAGGAGGATTCGGCTATCCGCTGGCTTGAAGCGCTTAGACACAAGGATTTTATTGAAGAAGCGCTAATTTCGGATGGCAAGGCCGTGTTCAACGTCACAGATGTAGAACTCGCCCGCCGGACGCTCTTGCAGGAAGCTGTGGAGCTGGATATTCCGCTGCTGCAATTTGAAGCAGGCTCATCGACACTGGAGGACTTGTTCATGAAGGTGGTGGGAACATGAGGAAGCTTTGGGTTCTATATTTGAAGGAGATGCTGGAGAGTGTGCGCAGCTATAAGCTGATTTGGATTCCGGTGGTGTTTATTGTTCTGGGAATTATGCAGCCGCTGGTCAGCTTTTATATGGCGGATATCCTGGCGTTCTCTTCCAATGTTCCGGCTGGATTGATGGAGAATATGGAGAGACTGGCCGCGTCCTCTGTAATGGCTCAGGCCCTGGGCCAGTATGGAACTATTGGGATGCTGATTCTGGTGCTGGGAACGATGAACAGCCTGGCAGGAGAGCGCAGCAGCGGCACCTCTGAACTGTTAATGGCGAAGCCGGTCTCCTCTATATCCGTTGTTGCAGCCAAATGGACCGCGAACTTCACAGTGCTGGTTATTGCAATTGGGCTGGGGGCAGCGGGAGCGGCTTATTATACAGTACAGCTTATGGGGGCTTTATCCTGGCGGGATGTGATTGCAGCGTCCGGACTGTATGCGCTGTGGCTGCTCTGTGCGGTGTCGCTTACGCTGCTCTTCAGTGCCTGGCTGCGCGGGCCTGCTGCTGCCGGCCTATCTCTCCTGCTGGCAGCGGTCATGAGCCTCGTCCATGGCTTGTTGCCAGTTAAGCTGAACTGGATGCCTGCTTCTCTGCCGGGAATGTCTGCCGGTGTGCTTGCAGATGGAGGCACCGGAGTAAGCTTGGCGCCCATTGTCTCCGCAGTGCTCCTGATTATTATTTGTATTGCCGGTGCCTCACTGCTGGCTGGAAGGAATAAATTGCCAGTCTAGCAAGCTTTGTAATAAACAAGCGATCTTTCATGAATTTTCAGAGTGTTTTCTGCGGAAATTCATCGTACAATCATCCTGCTGCTGGACAGCTCTATCTTTTTTTAGTAGACTGTTGAAACAAGCAGAACCATGATAGATTTTGGTCAGGAGGTAGGATGATGCTGCGTTTAGGAGAGAAGATTGTCATTGTCGCAGACGCTTTTGAGCAGAGTCTTCCTATCGGAGACTATGGCTACCTGATTGCTTACGACCGCAATCCTGATAATGCGTTTGATTATGTCATTCGTGTTCCCGAAGCTAACCGGAATTTCTATGTTACGGCAGAGGATATTGAGGCCGAGGAGCAATTGCTGGTAGCAGAAGCCGAGAGAGCCACGCACGAAGCGCTGATAGATTATGCACTGTCAACGTACAACGAGAAGCTGTTCCATCACCTGATGAACGGCGAAGAAGTTGAAGTGGAAGAGATAGAGACAACATCCCAAGAGAGTTTGTCCCAGGCGGATTTCATCAAGCAGGTGAATCTTCGCGCTTGGATTTAAGTAAGGGCCGGCGAATGCCGGCTTTTTTGTTCTTTAAAATATAAGAATCTACCTCTAACCCTTAACCCCAAAAATCCATCGTCCGCTAACTGCCAGTCTGCCTTATATCCTGCACAACGTACAACAATCCGCAGTGCCGCCCCCCAGCCGCAGGTATTCTGCAAGCTTACTCTCCATATATCCCCCTTAATCGACAAGCGCATTGAATTGTAAGGCCGTCTACCCTATAATTAAAAACGTTATCCGGGCGCTTTAGCCCTTTAAACAGGAGGGATATCCATTATGAGCATCACCGTCAAAGATGTGCAGCATGTGGCCAAGCTGGCTAGGCTGCAATTAAGCCCGGAAGAAGAGGCTACCTTCACCGAACAAATGAATGCTATTTTACAATATGCCGAGAAATTGAATGAGCTGGATACTGAGAATGTAGAGCCGACCACCCATGTGCTGCAGGTCAGCAATGTGATGCGTGACGATGTGGTGAAGGAGAGCCTGACCCAAGAGGAAGCGCTGCTTAACGCACCGGAACATGAAGAGGGACACTTCAAGGTTCCCGCTGTTCTGGAATAACCATACCCTGAGAGGAGGAAGCAAGTTGAGCCTGTTTCAATATCGACTACCTGAAGTACATAACATGCTGCACAGTAAAGAGGTCTCGGTCCGTGAACTGACTGAAGAATCGCTGTCCGTCATTGCGGAACGTGACAGCAGAGTTCATGCTTTTTTGACACTGAATGAAGAGGGGGCCCGCGATCAGGCACGTGCGCTTGATGACAAGCTGGCAACCGGAGCTGCGCGTGGTCTGTTATTCGGATTGCCCGCCGGAATCAAGGATAATATTGTGACCCAAGGTCTGCGCACCACCTGTGCCAGCCAGTTCCTTAATAACTTCCAGCCGATTTATGATGCGACCGTAGTCTCCAAGCTGCGCCAGGCCGATGCCGTAACTATAGGTAAGCTGAACATGGACGAGTTCGCCATGGGCGGGTCCAATGAGAATTCCAGCTTCGGCGCTGTGCGCAATCCATGGGATCTGGAGCGTGTTCCAGGCGGTTCGAGCGGCGGTTCGGCAGCAGCGGTTGCGGCCGGAGAGGTATTCTTTACACTTGGTTCCGACACCGGCGGTTCGATCCGCCAGCCAGCCTCCTACTGCGGAGTGGTCGGCCTTAAGCCTACCTATGGCCTGGTCTCCCGTTATGGTCTTGTAGCTTTTGCCTCCTCCTTGGATCAGATTGGTCCGATTACCCGCAGCGTTGAGGATTCTGCATATGTACTGCAGGCGATTGCCGGTTACGATGCCCAGGATTCCACCTCGGCCAAGGTCAGCATACCTGATTATCTGAGTTCGCTCACCGGTGATATTTCCGGTCTGCGTATAGCTGTGCCTAAGGAATACATCGGCGAAGGCGTAGATGCTTCGGTCCGTGAATCCGTGCTGTCAGCGCTTAAAGTGCTGGAGGGCCTCGGCGCCGTGTGGGAAGAGGTTTCGCTTCCGCATACAGAATATGCCGTAGCCGCTTATTATCTCCTTTCCTCTTCCGAGGCTTCCTCCAACCTGGCCCGTTTTGACGGTGTCCGTTACGGAGTGCGTGTGGATGATGGGGGCGGATTGCTGGATCTGTACCATAACTCCCGCAGCCAGGGCTTCGGCCCTGAAGTCAAACGCCGGATCATGCTCGGCACCTATGCGCTAAGCTCCGGATATTACGATGCTTATTATTTGAAGGCGCAGAAGGTGCGCACCTTGATTAAGCAGGATTTTGATGAAGTGTTCAAGAAATATGATGTCGTGATCGGCCCGACTGCGCCAACCACAGCCTTCAAGCTGGGCTCGCAGACCGAAGATCCGCTGACCATGTATCTGAATGATATCCTTACCATTCCTGTGAGTCTGGCCGGTATTCCTGCCATCAGCATCCCTTGCGGGTTCGCGGAAGGTCTGCCTGTCGGCTTGCAGATTATCGGCAAGGAGTTTGATGAGAGTACGGTACTGCGCGTTGCGCATGCCTTTGAACAACATACAGAGCATCACAAGGCCCGTCCGCAAATGTAGCTGCCAGTTTGAAGTAGTTGCCCACAAAACTTTTAAGGGATGAGATTATCTATGTCTAAATATGAAACGGTCATCGGGCTTGAAGTTCATGTGGAGCTTCATACCAAGTCCAAAATCTTCTGCGGCTGCTCCACAGAATTCGGCGCTCCGCCTAATACCCATACCTGTCCGGTTTGTCTCGGCCACCCCGGTGTACTGCCGGTGCTTAACCGCCAGGCGGTAGAGTATGCCATGAAAGCGGCAATGGCTCTGAACTGTACGATCGGCGATGTCAGCAAGTTTGACCGCAAAAACTATTTTTACCCCGATTCCCCGAAGGCCTACCAGATTTCGCAATTTGATCAGCCTATCGGCCTGAACGGCTGGATTGATATTGAAGTGAATGGAGAGACCAAACGGATCGGGATCACCCGTCTTCATCTGGAGGAAGATGCGGGCAAGCTGACTCACGTGGATGGAGGATTTGCTTCACTGGTTGACTTCAACCGGGTAGGCACTCCGCTTATTGAGATTGTCTCCGAGCCTGATCTGCGTTCACCGGAGGAAGCACGTGCTTACCTGGAGAAGATTCGCGCCATTATGCAGTACTGCGATGTGTCCGATGTGAAGATGGAGGAAGGCTCCATGCGTTGTGATGCCAACATCAGCCTGCGGCCGGCAGGTCAGGAAGAATTCGGTATCCGTGCGGAGCTGAAGAATATGAACTCCTTCCGCGGGGTTCTGCGCGGGCTGGAGTATGAGCAGTTCCGTCAGGGGGAGATTCTGGATGACGGGGGAATCGTTGTACAGGAGACTCGCCGCTGGGATGAAGCGGGAGGCAAGACCTTGTCCATGCGCGGCAAGGAGGAAGCCCATGATTACCGTTATTTCCCGGACCCGGATCTGATTGTGCTGCATATTGGCGAGGAATGGAAGGAAGCGATCCGCTCCACGATCCCTGAGCTGCCGGATGCCCGGCAGGCCCGGTACAGTGCGGAGTTTGGTCTGACTGCCTATGATGCCGGAGTACTCACCTCCTCCAAGCCGCTTGCAGACTTCTTTGAAGGCAGTCTGGCTTACACACAGGATGCCAAGGCTGTCGCCAACTGGATGATGGGCGATCTGCTGGGGTATTTGAACAGCAATAATCTGGAGTTATCCCAGGTGAAGATTACACCGCAGGGACTGGGCGAGATGATCGGCCTGATCGCAGGCGGAACCATCAGCAGCAAAATCGCCAAAACGGTCTTCAAAGAAATGCTGGAGAGCGGCAAGCTGCCGGCAGTTATCGTTGAAGAAAAGGGTCTAGTGCAGATCAGTGATGAAGGGGCGATCAAGCGGATCGTTGAGGAAGTGGTCGCTGCTAATCCGCAATCTGTCGAAGACTACAAGGCCGGCAAGAAACAAGCGATCGGCTTCCTTGTAGGACAGGTCATGAAGGCAAGCAAAGGGAAAGCTAACCCGGGTCTTGTGAACACACTGCTTGCAGAAGTGCTGAACAGCTAGATTGGGTAATAGATTATAGAATCTTGGGCACAGGGCTTGTCGGCAACGGCAGGCCCCTGTGCAGTATATAAGGGGAATGTACGGATGGATACAATAGTGAAGCTGAATCTGCAGGATGAGATCACTCTGGATGAGCTATGGAGCCTTCAGCATAAGGCATACCGCCTGGAGGCGGAGATCATCGGATTTCGTGACATACCGCCGCTGCTGGAGACGAGGGACATGCTCAGCCGGGTTACAGAGGAGTTCTACGGCTGCTTCGATGAGACGGAGGAGCTGCTCGGCGCTGTTGCAGTCATAGAGGAGTCTCCCGGCAAGCTAACCGTTACCCGGATGATGGTCAGCCCGGACCATTTCCGCCAAGGCGTGGCCGGAAGACTGTTAGAATTTATCTTTGCCCGTTACGCGGAGATGGAACAGTTTATCGTATCTACGGGGAAGCTGAACCTTCCGGCAGTGACGCTCTATACCAAGCACGGGTTCATTCCTGCCGGGTCCGAAGAGGTGGTTCCTGGAGTAGAGCTGCTGGAATTCCACCGGACAGGCAGGCTGAAATGACAAGTACATCCCAATTTAGAAAGGAGGAGTACCGAGAATGAGTTCCAGCCATCAGAATCATGAGGAGCTTCCCGTGCGGGAAGAAGAGAATGAGGCAGGCTTGCCGCTGTCTGAAGCTGACGTAGAATTGAACCATCCCTACATCCCTCCCCGTCCCAAACGCCGTCCGCGCAAACGGAAATTTATAGCCGGCCTGCTTGCTGCAGTGCTTCCCGGCACGGGACATCTCTATCTCGGGCTGCTCCGCAAAGGGGTTTCTGTCATTTTCCTTATTGTGCTGGATATTGTGGCACTGCTGTATTTCTCATCTATCGGGATGCAAATCAATGTACCGCTGCTGATTTTACTGGGGCTGCTGATTCCGGTGTTATACTTTTATAATGTGTTTGACGCGCTTCAGAATGCAGACCTGATTCTGCGGTTTCCTGATGAGCATGATCTTGAAGAGCTCGAGACCATCCAGTCCAGTACAACAACCTCAAGACGCCGGGTAAGGATCAGCGAGCCGGGGATTTCCTTTGGCCTCCTGCTGCTTATCGGCGGGGCGATGCTCTTTCTTTTCCAGCAAAAGCCGCCTTGGCTTCGCGTATTCATTGAGACCTCTGCCGGTGCTGCCGCCTCCGTGGTGCTGATAGGTCTTGGCCTGCTTATGGGAATCAGAGAGATGGCCAGAGACTCCATAGCGCGTCAGGACAAGGAGCGGAAGAAGCGGCGGATCGGCAGATATACGGCCTCAGTAACACTGGCTGCTGTCGGAATCCTGCTTCTCCTGGACTGGCGCGATGGAACAGATTATATGATGCTGCTGCTCAAATGGTGGCCTATCATTCCGGTATTATGGGGAGTAGAGTATCTGCTGATCTATGTTCTTTTCCGCCGTCTGAAGCAGAGCGGTACTGCCGGAAGAGCGCGGATGGATCTGCGGGGATTGTTCTCTGCGGTAATACTGGCTGCCTGTGTGTTTATCGTAACCGAGCAGGAGCACTATCTGCATCTGTGGAACAAGGTGAGTCTTAACCTGACCGTGGCGGCAGTCGATTACGGGGAAGCGGAAGGAAGCTCTTATCAGAAGGCTCCGCTGATGGTTCCGGTCGAACTGAACACCTCCAAGGTCAATATTGACGCTATTAATGGGGACATTCTCATTCACCGGGCTGCTGTAGAGGATATTGAGATCACGGCAAACGTCTGGGTGGACCAGCTGGACGGGGTGCAGGCGGAAGCCATAGCGGACCAGTCCTTTGTGGAGGTGACGGAAGGTACGACAATCAAGATTACTCCCCAGAGTAAGGCGTACGGAGAATCCGGCAAACGCCAGCCGCGGATCAACCTGGATATCTCCCTGCCGGAAGACCGGCGGTTCGACCTGAACGTCCGTACGATGAATGGCGGAATTACCTTGCAGAATGTGGAAGCCATTGCCGACATCTCGCTGGAGACCGGGAACGGGGAGTTGATTCTGCACCGCATTTACGGCAATGTAAAAGGTAAAACCTTAAACGGCGCGGTGCGCGCCAGAGATGTCCTGGGCAATGTGGAGCTGGGGACAAGCGGAGGCGATATGGGGGCTTGGGACGTTAGAGGCGCCCTGAAGCTGTCAACGGCGGTCGGCAACATCACGGCATATGACAGCGGGGATGTGCTGGATCTGTCCACGAAGAATGGCAATGTGGAGGTATCCGGAGCAAGATCCAAGCTGCATGCCGAATCCCTGAACGGCCGGATCAGCATCCGCTCCGGGGATTTCGGGGGAGACTGGGATGTTTACAGTGCAGTGGGGGATATTGAACTGTTCCTGCCACTAACAGGTAATTATACGGTGGAGGGCTCCAGCGGATATGGAGATATCGTAACAGACCTGCCAGGGCTCGTGATTGACAAAAAAGTGCTTTCCGGCCAGATTGGAACCGGTGAATTCAAGCTGCGTGTAGACGGAAACAGCAATTTAAATGTGAGCAAATATTGAAATAAGGAATTTTTATTATATAATAATGAATATAATGTAATGACTTCATTGACAACGTTGAAAACAGAGTCATACAATTACATTAGAATTATTATTAAGTTGTATAATCAAAGGCGGTGGCATGGATGGGTAGTGGCGTACAGCATGCATTGGAGCAACTCAAGACAACCGGTGTCCGTATTACGCCTCAGCGTCATGCGATTCTAACGTATCTGATGGAAGCGATGAATCATCCTACAGCAGACGATATTTACCGGGCACTTGAGCCTCAGTTTCCGAGCATGAGTGTGGCAACTGTGTATAACAATCTTAAGATGTTCATGGAAGCAGGTATGGTCCGTGAGCTGACCTACGGTGATAATTCCAGCCGTTTCGACGCCAATGTATCTGATCATTATCATGTTATCTGTCAGGAATGCGGCAAGATTGAGGATTTCAGCTATTCTACTCTTCATGAGGTAGAGCTGCAGGCCGAACAGGCCACGGGCTTCAAGATTCATGGATTGCGTATGGAGCTGTACGGTGTGTGCAAAGGCTGCGGCGAGAAGCAGCACTGAATGGAATAACACCTATAAGCGTGTAGAGTCCGAATGCGGATTCTGCACGCTTTTTTGTAAGGAGAGAGAAAGATACTGTTACAAAAATACAAACCTTCCAAGAGATTCGCGCAACCAAGCTCGCCTGCATGGCGTATACTTAACAGAAGTGTTGCCTGCTTTTAAAATTCAACGAATGGTTTGGAGGACCTCTTTTGGACAGAAGACAGAGACAAAGACGTGTCACGAAGCGTGGAAGTCTTACTCGCCGCTTATTGGGACTTGTCATCATAGCCGCCGCAGCCTTTTGGGTTGTTTATTATGTACTGCCGAACCGCCAGCATGTGGACCCGGACTGGAAGGGGCTGGACAAGCCGATATTTGTGAAGGGACAGCTTACCGGCTATTCAGCATCGGGTACGGGGGACGGGCTGCTTTTACCGCTGCCTTTTTTGCAGGAATATGTAGATTCTTCTATCCGTTATGAAAAAGAAAGCAAATCAGTTATTCTCTCAACGGACAGCAGTCTACTATATATGCAGGAGGAATCCACGGCCGCAGCTCTGAACAATGAACCTCTGCAGCTTCGCCTTGCTCCCGAGGTTAAAGATAAAGTGACCTATCTTCCGGCAGATACACTGGAGAATCTGTACGGCTTCGAGATCGAAGAGGATACGAATACCGGTGCAGTGCTGCTAATGACTGCAGGTGAATCGGTGCCGCTTGGCAAGGTGAAGGGCAAAGAAGGCGGGAAAACGAAAGCCCTGCGCAGTGAACCCTCGGTGCATGCACCGATTTTTGCTGATATGAACCCCGGGGATGTCGTACGGATCTGGAACACGGACACGAAGGACTGGGTATTCGCTCAGCTTGATAATGGTTATTCGGGTTACGCCCAGGCGGATGATATTACCGAAGACGGTACCCGAACTGTAGAGAAAAAGCCCGAAACACCTACACGTGCGCAGCGCAGCTGGAAGGATAAGCCGGTTAACATGTTCTGGGAAGCCGTGTATGAACGCAAGCCGAATCCCGCCAAATTCGCAGCCTTGCCTGGAATTAATGTGGTTAGCCCCACCTGGTTCAGCATTATTGATGTGAAGGGGAATGTGCGCAGCCAGGCGGACCGCTCTTATGTGGATTGGGCGCATAATCAAGGGATGGAGGTATGGGGGCTGCTTAGCAACAGCTTTGAACCCGATTTGACTACTGAAGCCTTATCCACATATGACAATCGGATGAATGCCATTGTGCAGATGCTTAAGTATGCAGACCTGTACAATTTAGACGGGATTAATATCGACTTCGAGAATGTGTACACCAAGGATGGACCGAACGTAACGCAGTTCATGCGGGAACTGAAGCCGATGGCCCAGAGCCGGAATTTGATTGTTTCTATTGATGTTACGCCGAAGTCCAAGAGCGAGATGTGGTCCCTGTTTCTCGACCGTCCGGCGCTTGCCGCCGTGTCCGACTTCCTGATTGTAATGGCCTACGACGAGCACTGGGCAGCCAGTCCGGTTGCAGGATCAGTAGCCTCTTTACCGTGGGTTAAGACCTCTATGAACCGGATTATCGAGGAGGATAAGGTGCCAGCAGAGAAGTTAATTCTGGGAGTGCCGCTCTATACGCGGATCTGGACGGAAGCCACCGAGAAGGGGAAAACCAAAGTAAGCTCCAAGGCCGTCAGTATGAATGCGGTCAAGGAGATCATCGCTGAGAAGAAGCTGACACCGGTATTCGATAAGGAAGCTGGACAGAACTACGTGGAGTATAAGGAAGATGATGTTCTCCGCAAAATCTGGATCGAGGACACCACCTCGCTCACAGCCAGGGTAGAGCTGGCCCAGTCCTTGAAGCTGGGCGGTGTGGCAGCCTGGAACCGTAGCTTCGCCAGTCCGGAGGCATGGGAAGCATTGAAGGGAATTATTAAATAAGATGATTTCATTAAAAAAAGGTGTTGTCCTACAGTGGACAACACCTTTTTTGGCAGACAATACTATTCTTACATTACCTTGTCTCTAAATAAATGCATAATGTCAGTAAGCACTGCTTGGAGAGGATTAGTGTTTCAGTTGCTGGGTTTCAAGCTCTTCGGCAGTAATGGTAGCTTGTGCAGGGTCCATGGTGAGGATGGTGTGGCAGAACATGCAGCGGTCGGTTTTGCCCAGCATTTTGGTCAGCTTATGGCACTCCGGACATTCCACCTGAACCGCACTGGTTGAGAGCATGCCCGCCCAAAAATAAATAGCCAGACTGGCCATCATGGAGACGAGTCCAATGACAAGACCGACAGCAGCAACGACTTTGCCGGCAGAGCCCCAGAATACAATACCTGCGGTTCCCATGATCATGAGACCCATGCCAAGCATGGTCAGAAGCAGTCCCCAGGTGCGAAAAGCATTAATTTTGGCCGATTTAAATTTCATGAGTACGATCTCCTAACTGAAATATAGTTCGGTTGTTCAGGAGGAACTGGCATGAATATGTAGAATAAGCTTATGTATAGAGATTATAACTGACGGACGCAAAATCGCCAAATTTGATGGAGGGAAGCATGGAACTGTCCAATTTGACCCTATTAAGTGGGGAGACATTTGAGGAGAATGTTCTTGGAGCCGTTGCTTGGCGGCAAAGAGGAGATGCCACGTTTCAAAGTGCGCTGCTGCACGATTTTGATATGGTGGTCCTTCTGCTGCATGAGGAACAGGAGACGGAACGCATCATAACCCATAGCATTGCCGGTGATAAGCGGACTCAATCGGTGCATGTAGGTCTATCTGCACTGGAACGTGCTGTCATGGCCGGAGATAACAACGAGCTTGTTAGCAGCCTGATATCCGGAGAGGTACTCTGGGACCCGAAGGGGATCCTGGCGGAGATGCGTAAGCAGCTCACCCAGTTTGAGGGCCCGCTCAAAGAACGGGTGCTGTTCATGGAATTCTCCCGTTTTTTACATATGTATATTAAGTCCAAGCGTTATATTGAAGCAGGCTGTACCATGGATGCCTATAATTGCGTACTTATTGCCTTGTATCATTGGGCGCGCATTGAAGTGAGTGAAGCGGGGTATTTCCCGGAACCGGCAGTATGGGGACAGGTGAAAAGCCTGAACTCCCCGGTCCATAAGCTATATGAAGAATTGACTATCAGCACAGAGACACTGGACCAGAGAATCGAACTGATCCTGCTTGCCTGTGAATTTGCCCTTATGTCAAAAATGGAGGATTGCTGTATCATGCTGCTTCATATCCTGGGCAGCCGTAAGGAGGCGTGGAGCATTAAGGAGCTTCTGCAGCATTCGGGGCTCAGCCCGCTCCAGGCAGAGTTGCCGCTTGTGCTTCGCAAGCTGGTATCCCGTTCATTAATTCGGGAGATCGCCTCGTGGGCAGTTGATGCCGGGGATGGTCATGCCATTCGTTATACCCTTTAAATTAACAAATCGTCTACTGGCGGTAACATCTCTATATAGATAGCATTAGCGGGAGAATGGAGAGGGTGAATGTACTCTCTTTTTTTATAGAATTTATATGTTTGGGGCCCCCGCAAAGTACCTGAGTCATCACCTACGCTAAAGCCTCACTTTGTGGGGTTATTTTATTTGTCCAAGTTTGCAGAAGAGCTGAAAGGGAATTGAATATTTAGGGTTGACTAGGGTGCAGTTCTTATGATAAATTATAACTCGTCCCTCTGACATAACGATGCGCAGCAATGCAGTCGTAAATCAGCCGAAAAAAGAAATTAAAAAAAGGTTGACTAAAACGAGGGCGCTGTGATATATTATAAAGGTCGCTGCTGAAACAAAAAACGGCGACGGAAGATGAATTTGATCTTTGAAAACTGAACAACGAGTGAGTATCGGAGATCGCTTCGGCGAGATCCAAAATTAGAGAATGTAACCATTCTCGTCAGATGTTTCAAAATGAGCAATCGCTCTTTCTAAATACCAATTTGGAGAGTTTGATCCTGGCTCAGGACGAACGCTGGCGGCATGCCTAATACATGCAAGTCGAGCGGAGTTTGAGAGGAAGCTTGCTTCCTTTCAAACTTAGCGGCGGACGGGTGAGTAACACGTAGGCAACCTGCCCTCAAGCCTGGGATAACTACCGGAAACGGTAGCTAATACCGGATAATTTCTTTTTTCTCCTGAGAGAAGAATGAAAGGCGGAGCAATCTGCTGCTTGGGGATGGGCCTGCGGCGCATTAGCTAGTTGGTGGGGTAACGGCCCACCAAGGCGACGATGCGTAGCCGACCTGAGAGGGTGAACGGCCACACTGGGACTGAGACACGGCCCAGACTCCTACGGGAGGCAGCAGTAGGGAATCTTCCGCAATGGGCGCAAGCCTGACGGAGCAATGCCGCGTGAGTGATGAAGGTTTTCGGATCGTAAAGCTCTGTTGCCAGGGAAGAACGTCCGGTAGAGTAACTGCTACCGGAGTGACGGTACCTGAGAAGAAAGCCCCGGCTAACTACGTGCCAGCAGCCGCGGTAATACGTAGGGGGCAAGCGTTGTCCGGAATTATTGGGCGTAAAGCGCGCGCAGGCGGTTATTTAAGTCTGGTGTTTAAACCTTGGGCTCAACCTGAGGTCGCACTGGAAACTGGGTGACTTGAGTACAGAAGAGGAAAGTGGAATTCCACGTGTAGCGGTGAAATGCGTAGATATGTGGAGGAACACCAGTGGCGAAGGCGACTTTCTGGGCTGTAACTGACGCTGAGGCGCGAAAGCGTGGGGAGCAAACAGGATTAGATACCCTGGTAGTCCACGCCGTAAACGATGAGTGCTAGGTGTTAGGGGTTTCGATACCCTTGGTGCCGAAGTTAACACAGTAAGCACTCCGCCTGGGGAGTACGGTCGCAAGACTGAAACTCAAAGGAATTGACGGGGACCCGCACAAGCAGTGGAGTATGTGGTTTAATTCGAAGCAACGCGAAGAACCTTACCAGGTCTTGACATCCAACTAACGAAGCAGAGATGCATCAGGTGCCCTTCGGGGAAAGTTGAGACAGGTGGTGCATGGTTGTCGTCAGCTCGTGTCGTGAGATGTTGGGTTAAGTCCCGCAACGAGCGCAACCCTTGACTTTAGTTGCCAGCAGGTTGAGCTGGGCACTCTAGAGTGACTGCCGGTGACAAACCGGAGGAAGGTGGGGATGACGTCAAATCATCATGCCCCTTATGACCTGGGCTACACACGTACTACAATGGCCGGTACAACGGGAAGCGAAGCCGCGAGGTGGAGCCAATCCCAGCAAAGCCGGTCTCAGTTCGGATTGCAGGCTGCAACTCGCCTGCATGAAGTCGGAATTGCTAGTAATCGCGGATCAGCATGCCGCGGTGAATACGTTCCCGGGTCTTGTACACACCGCCCGTCACACCACGAGAGTTTACAACACCCGAAGTCGGTGGGGTAACCCGCAAGGGAGCCAGCCGCCGAAGGTGGGGTAGATGATTGGGGTGAAGTCGTAACAAGGTAGCCGTATCGGAAGGTGCGGCTGGATCACCTCCTTTCTATGGAGAATCGTCTTCTGCAACGAAGACATTCAAATCGGAAGTATTACTTCCACAATAGAACCCTTGGGTTCGAATACTCACTCGTTGGTCAGTTTTGAGAGTTTAAGCTCTCAAGTAAGAAACTTGATCCTTGAAAACTGGATACCGAAACGAATTTGCGTTTTAGAACATTCCTTTAAGCTGAACTTGTGTAAACAAGTTTTGAATTAATGGCGATGCTAAGCGGTTTTCCTAACGGAAAACACATTGGTTAAGCTACTAAGAGCACACGGAGGATGCCTAGGCGCCAGGAGCCGACGAAGGACGTGGCGAACAACGAAACTGCCTCGGGGAGCTGTAAGCAAGCTTTGATCCGGGGGTGTCCGAATGGGGAAACCCAGCTGTGGTAATTCGCAGTTACTCGTATCTGAATACATAGGATACGCAGAGGCAGACCAGGGGAACTGAAACATCTAAGTACCCTGAGGAAGAGAAAACAATAGTGATTCCGTCAGTAGCGGCGAGCGAACGCGGAACAGCCTAAACCAAGGGGCTTGCCTCTTGGGGTTGTGGGACGTCTCACATGGAGTTACAAAGGAATATGGTAGGTGAAGAGGTCTGGAAAGGCCCGCGATAGAGGTAAAAGCCCTGTAGCCTAAACTGTGTTCTCTCCGAGACGGATCCCGAGTAGTGCGGGGCACGTGAAACCCCGTATGAATCCAGCAGGACCATCTGCTAAGGCTAAATACTACCTGGCGACCGATAGTGAAACAGTACCGTGAGGGAAAGGTGAAAAGCACCCCGGAAGGGGAGTGAAATAGAACCTGAAACCGTGTGCTTACAAAAAGTCAGAGCCCTCTTTATGGGTGATGGCGTGCCTTTTGTAGAATGAACCGGCGAGTTACGTTTAACATGCAAGGTTAAGGTGAGAAGCCGGAGCCGCAGCGAAAGCGAGTCTGAATAGGGCGACTGAGTATGTGGACGTAGACCCGAAACCGTGTGATCTACCCCTGTCCAGGGTGAAGGTGCGGTAACACGCACTGGAGGCCCGAACCCACGCATGTTGAAAAATGCGGGGATGAGGTGGGGGTAGCGGAGAAATTCCAATCGAACTCGGAGATAGCTGGTTCTCCCCGAAATAGCTTTAGGGCTAGCCTCGGTGAATGGAGTGGTGGAGGTAGAGCACTGATTGGGTGCGGGGCCCGCAAGGGTTACCAAGCTCAGTCAAACTCCGAATGCCATTTACTTCTTGCCGGGAGTCAGACAGTGAGTGCTAAGATCCATTGTCAAAAGGGAAACAGCCCAGACCATCAGCTAAGGTCCCCAAGTGTGTGTTAAGTGGGAAAGGATGTGGAGTTGCACAGACAACCAGGATGTTGGCTTAGAAGCAGCCACCATTGAAAGAGTGCGTAATAGCTCACTGGTCGAGTGACTCTGCGCCGAAAATGTAACGGGGCTAAACACACCACCGAAGCTATGGCTAGATGCTTTGCATCTGGGGTAGGGGAGCGTTGTATATACGTTGAAGGTGTACCGTAAGGAGCGCTGGAGAGTATACAAGTGAGAATGCCGGTATGAGTAACGAAAAGATCAGTGAGAATCTGATCCGCCGAAAGCCCAAGGTTTCCTGAGGAAGGCTCGTCCGCTCAGGGTAAGTCGGGACCTAAGGCGAGGCCGACAGGCGTAGTCGAAGGACAACAGTTTGAAATTACTGTACCACCGTAATCCGCTATGAGCGATGGGGTGACGCAGGAGGGTAGTGACGCGGACTGATGGATGTCCGTCTAAGCAGTGAGGCTGGTGTGTAGGCAAATCCGCACATCGTAAGGCTGGGCTGTGATGGGGAGCGAAAATTATAGTAGCGAAGGTCATGATCTCACACTGCCAAGAAAAGCCTCTAGTCAGGAGAAGGTGCCCGTACCGCAAACCGACACAGGTAGGCGAGAAGAGAATTCTAAGGCGCGCGG
Source organism: Paenibacillus sp. FSL H3-0333 (assembly GCF_038002805.1). Lineage (NCBI taxonomy): Bacteria > Bacillati > Bacillota > Bacilli > Caryophanales > Paenibacillaceae > Paenibacillus > Paenibacillus sp. FSL H3-0333. The sequence goes on from NZ_JBBODG010000001.1 coordinate 1,620,687, forward strand.
AAGAACTCTCGTTAAGGAACTCGGCAAAATGACCCCGTAACTTCGGGAGAAGGGGTGCCTCGGTAGGGTGAATAGCCCGAGGGGGCCGCAGTGAAAAGGCCCAAGCGACTGTTTAGCAAAAACACAGGTCTGTGCGAAGCCGTAAGGCGAAGTATACGGGCTGACGCCTGCCCGGTGCTGGAAGGTTAAGGGGAGCGGTTAGGGGTTAAACCCGAAGCTGTGAACCGAAGCCCCAGTAAACGGCGGCCGTAACTATAACGGTCCTAAGGTAGCGAAATTCCTTGTCAGGTAAATTCTGACCCGCACGAATGGCGTAACGACTTGGGCGCTGTCTCAACGAGAGATCCGGTGAAATTTTAATACCTGTGAAGATGCAGGTTACCCGCGACAAGACGGAAAGACCCCATGGAGCTTTACTGCAGCTTGATATTGAATTTGGGTACGATCTGTACAGGATAGGTGGGAGCCGTGGAGGCAGGAGCGCAAGCTTCTGCGGAGGCGCCGTTGGGATACCACCCTGATCGTATCTAGGTTCTAACCTAGTGCCCTTAGCGGGTACGGGGACCGTGTCAGGCGGGCAGTTTGACTGGGGCGGTCGCCTCCTAAAGAGTAACGGAGGCGTTCAAAGGTTCCCTCAGAATGGTTGGAAATCATTCGCAGAGTGCAAAGGCATAAGGGAGCTTGACTGCGAGACCTACAAGTCGAGCAGGGACGAAAGTCGGACTTAGTGATCCGGTGGTACCGCATGGAAGGGCCATCGCTCAACGGATAAAAGCTACCCTGGGGATAACAGGCTTATCTCCCCCAAGAGTCCACATCGACGGGGAGGTTTGGCACCTCGATGTCGGCTCATCGCATCCTGGGGCTGAAGTAGGTCCCAAGGGTTGGGCTGTTCGCCCATTAAAGCGGTACGCGAGCTGGGTTCAGAACGTCGTGAGACAGTTCGGTCCCTATCTGTCGTGGGCGCAGGAAATTTGAGAGGAGCTGTCCTTAGTACGAGAGGACCGGGATGGACGTACCGCTGGTGCATCAGTTGTTCCGCCAGGAGCATGGCTGAGTAGCTACGTACGGACGGGATAAGCGCTGAAAGCATCTAAGCGTGAAGCCCCCCTCAAGATGAGATTTCCCAGTATGTAAGACCCCTTGAAGACGACGAGGTAGATAGGTTGGAGGTGGAAGTGCAGCAATGCATGGAGCTGACCAATACTAATCGGTCGAGGGCTTATCCAAAAAATAATTCGCAGATTCGTTTCGGATTCAGTTTTCAGGCGATCAAGTCTGATATGTATATTCCCTGATAGCTCAGTTGGTAGAGCACTCGACTGTTAATCGAGTTGTCACAGGTTCGAGTCCTGTTCGGGGAGCCATATGGAGAGGTGTCCGAGTTTGGCCGAAGGAGCACGATTGGAAATCGTGTAGGCGCCACAAGCGTCTCGAGGGTTCGAATCCCTCTCTCTCCGTAGCAATACTTCTTTGAATAGGGATGAGAACCCTAAGTGGTTCGTTGGAGCATAGGCTTCGTTAGCACTGCTTCGCAATCTCGTAACGAAGTGAAGAGTATCCCTCTCTCTCCGTAGCAATACTTTACACAGCATGGCTCGTTGGTCAAGGGGTTAAGACACCTCCCTTTCACGGAGGTAACATGGGTTCGAATCCCATACGAGTCACCATTTTTTTTGAACTGATACATGGAGGCTTAGCTCAGCTGGGAGAGCATCTGCCTTACAAGCAGAGGGTCGGGGGTTCGAACCCCTCAGCCTCCACCATCTATCTTAACCGAATAGATTTTGTACAATGACGCGGGGTGGAGCAGCCCGGTAGCTCGTCGGGCTCATAACCCGAAGGCCGCAGGTTCAAATCCTGCCCCCGCAATTGTTTGGAACCGTGGTGTAGTTGGCCTAACATGCCTGCCTGTCACGCAGGAGATCGCGGGTTCGAATCCCGTCGGTTCCGCCATTTTTAATGGCTAAGGGATGAGAATTCCCTGGGTTCGTTGAAGCATAGGCATCGTAAGGAATACTTCGCAATCTCGTAACGGAGTGAAGAGTATCCCGCCCTGTTCCGCCATCTTTACAAAATTACTTTTATGGCTCGGTAGCTCAGTCGGTAGAGCAAAGGACTGAAAATCCTTGTGTCGGGGGTTCGATTCCCTCCCGCGCCACCATACACAACTTAATATGCCGGTGTAGCTCAATTGGTAGAGCAACTGACTTGTAATCAGTAGGTTGGGGGTTCAAGTCCTCTCGCCGGCACCATACCGTGGAGGCTTAGCGAAGTGGCCAAACGCATCAGACTGTAAATCTGCTCACGTACGTGTTCGGTGGTTCGAATCCATCAGCCTCCACCATTTTTTAGGGGCATAGTTTAAAGGTAGAACAACGGTCTCCAAAACCGTTGGTGTGGGTTCAATTCCTGCTGCCCCTGCCAAGTAATTTCATATAAAAGAATCATATGGCGACCGTGGCGAAGGGGTTAACGCACCGGATTGTGGTTCCGGCATTCGTGGGTTCGAGACCCATCGGTCGCCCCATTTCTTTTATAAGAATTACATAGCAATACAACTTAAAAGCTTCACATGGCGACCGTGGCGAAGGGGTTAACGCACCGGATTGTGGTTCCGGCATTCGTGGGTTCGAGACCCATCGGTCGCCCCATTTTCTTTTTAAAAATATATTGGGGATTAGCCAAGCGGTAAGGCAACGGACTTTGACTCCGTCATTCATAGGTTCGATTCCTATATCCCCAGCCATTATATGCGGACGTGGCTCAGCGGTAGAGCATCGCCTTGCCAAGGCGAGGGTCGCGGGTTCGATTCCCGTCGTCCGCTCCATTTCATGTGGTGCCATAGCCAAGTGGTAAGGCAAAGCTCTGCAAAAGCTTTATCCCCAGTTCAAATCTGGGTGGCACCTCCATTATTTTTTTTCTGGAAATTATATATGTATACGCCGGCGTGGCGGAATGGCAGACGCGCTCGACTCAAAATCGAGTGGGAAACCGTGGAGGTTCGAGTCCTCTCGCCGGTATTATTTTTAGTAAGAACAGCCCATTAGATGAAAAATCTAATGGGCTGTTCTTATTTTTCTGGATCATTTCCCCTACCGCAAAAGTTCCTCCAGTCGCCAACTCCGCCGGCCGGTCATGGATAACGAGCGCCACCGGGAGTTCCTTGGCTTCGATCCTAGCAAGACAACACTGCGTGATTTTAGTTTATCCCGAATTACTACACGGTAATGTCTCCACACCAGCGAATGATTCCTTCTTTTATGGTTTGAATTGGATTTGGATCGGATAGAGAAATCGCCCAGGCAATATGTCCATCCGGCCGAATAAGCGCCGTGTGGACGTCGTTCCAATCCGCGTCAGCCTCAGCTAAAGAGGCATGTACAACTTGAAGGTTGCTATACGTTTCCCATTGACCGCTATTCTGTTCATTAGAATGGAAATGCAACAGAAGAAAAGTACCTTTGTGCAGGAGTGGATAGGAGTTAATTAATTGCCCGTCTTTCAGCTTTAAGCTTAGATCTTTGAAACGTTTCCCGTTTAAAGGATGGGAACGCGCTTCAGCGTCGGGTGCATAATGTACGTCCAGGGCGGAAATTTGTGCAGCGATTTGATAATTAGCCTCCGGTATTTGAATCAGATTAGCCAGCATGCTTCGCAGTTCCGTGATGAGAGGCGTCACGTCCAGAAGCAGGGTTTGGACCTCGGTATTCCGGAGCAAGGCCGTATTCCATGGAAAACGTTCGGCATGATAACTGTCTAATAGCCAGTCTGGAGCCCAGCCTTTGATTGCTCCTGCAAGCTTCCAGCCTAGGTTCATCGCTTCTTGTAAGCCGACGTTCATTCCCTGTCCACCAGCGGGAAAATGAATGTGCGCCGAATCTCCCGCCAAGAACAATCGACCATTCCGATAGCGTCCCGCTTGCCGTGTAGCATTTCCAAATCGGGACATCCATTTCACATCGTTCAATCCCAGGTCGCTTCCGGTCGTACGGATGAGCGATGAACGAAATTCTTCCAATGTAACGCTCTCATCCTTGGAGACGTTACGTCTCTCCATATCGATCATCAAGACTCGATACATATGATCTTGTATTGGAATGATGCTGACCAATCCTTGTTCTGTAATTCGGGATATGACACTCATAGGAGCCAAATCAGATAGAACGGCATCCCCCAGAATAGCCGTGAAGGTCGCATCAGTACCTTCAAAGGATATATTTGCGTGTTTGCGAACCAAGCTTCTGGCTCCATCCGTACCTACCACATAAGCTGATCTTAACGTTGTTTCTCCGTGCGGTCCCGCGATCTTAACGTTGACCCCATTCTCATCCTGATGCACAGACAGAGCCTCAACCTCTCTCAGGACCTCCGCGCCAAGACTAAGAGTCCAGTCCTCCAGCACCTTCTCCGTCTCACTCTGCGGTAAAAAGAGGGTATGATTGGAAGAAGAATCCAATGCCGAGAAATCCAAAGGAGTTTCTAATCCGGCGAAATGTCCTCTCGAAAGTAAGCGGCCTTGCTTGATTAATTGTGATTTCACTCCACGCATATCTAATATTTCAAGCGTGCGTGGATGTACGGTAAGCGCACGTGAATATGGGGTTGTCTCCTTTAGTCGCTCAATGACGCATACCTTTACACCGGCTAAGGCCAATTCTCCAGCCAACATCATGCCGACAGGACCGCCACCAATCAGGATGACTTCATATTTCATATCAATAACCTCTTTTCTTATACATTATGGGAAGATCACGATAGCGTCTATTTCGATAAGCCATTCAGGATCGGCTAGTGCTTGAACGCCTATATAGGTACTTGCTGTCTTCGGCCAGTTAGGGCCAAACACATGAAATCCGGCTTCAAAAATAATCGAAATCAAATCCGGGCTGTGGTTAACGACAAAAATATTCATTTTTGCAATGCACAAGGGATCCGCTTGCACGGCTTCCAATGCATATTTAAGATTGGTGAACACTTGAATCGCTTGCGCGTAATAGTCCCCTGAACCGATCAATGCTCCTGATTCATCTACAGAAACCTGACCTGAGATGAAAGCCAGTTTTGAGGCAGTAGTTACCACGACATGAGAAATTACAGATGTAACCTTGTCCGTCAATATCTTCGGATTCACAATTTTCATAGGCAGGTAGGCTCCATTCCCATATTTATAAATCTTCTCTTGAAAAGTGGTCAAGTATTTCCAGTAAACCTCCTTCATCAATTATTGTTTCGTTGGAACCTTTTTTACTGCCTGTTAAAACAAGTGTGATGAAAATTATATTCTACTTTTGTTTCATATGAAATAATATCAGTTTACTTTGTTGCTATTTGTCTTGTCAACCCCAATATTAATAAGTGTATGAACATTTGTTTCACAGAGAACAATCTATGATATAATAATAAAAACAAGTTGAGGAGCCAGTATAATCATGGATACTGCCAATAAGAACAAAACCGCCATTCATGAATTTTTCGTTCAGTTTCTTGAGCAAAAAGAGCAATATGAAACCCGAATAACTGCCACATACCTGGCGGATATCCGGAAATATATTGAATCGGAATTCAGCTTGAATATGACGGAACTGCACATCATTGCGTGCATCGGTGAGCAGGAGCCGATCAATCTCACTTCCATCGCGGAGAGAATAAATTTAAGCAAAGGAAATACCTCCAAGATCGCAAATAAATTACTAAAGGCAGGTTGGGTTCGAAAAGCCCAGCTCAACGACAACAAAAAGGAAGTGTATTTTCGGCTAACGTCTGTCGGCAAAAAGCTATTTGCTGCTCATGATGAGCTTCATGCGAAGGAAAAGCAAAGAATGTACGAATTTTTGGGGAAATATAACGAAAGCGAGCTTGAATTTATTAAACAGTTGTTTGGAGATATGGTTGACTTCTATCGCTAACGTACCTCTCATCTGAGCATAAAGGTATTCATTCGATTTGAAAAAAAACGAGTCTATGCTACTATCAGAAAGCGAGATTGCAGTAAACCTGGGTGGTACCGCGAAACAATCCCCTTCCGTCCCTGTACGAGCTGACGGCTGTCAGTTTGCTCAGGAGGAAAGGGGTTTTATTTTGCAAAGGAGGCTGCCCCATGGAACAGCAATTAGGAATGACGAATGAAACAACCATGCCAGCAGGGGAATATATCACCGGTTCGGAGGTGCTTTTGCGCGGCTTGCTGCAGAAAGGCGTAGAGTGCGTATTCGGTTATCCTGGCGGAAATGTGCTCTATATTTATGATGCGATGGTACATCAGCCGGATTTCAAGCATATCTTGACCCGGCACGAACAAGGCGCAGTCCATGCGGCGGACAACCTCAGTCGTGAATTGAAATTCACATAATATGATAAGCAAGTGCTGGAAAAGATATCCGATGTCTACAGCCATGAATGTCCCTTCCAGCCTAATAGATAAATGAGCTTTCAGCGAAAGAGGCCGCACTTATACAAGCAGCAAAAGATCAACCGGATCAGTCGGAATGAAAATGAATGTTGGCAAAAGAGCAGAGAAGCGGCCCGCAAAAAAGAGGGACCGCTTCATTTTTTATGATTTATATTTCCTCGGAATAAAAAGCCTTGGATACTGCCTCTGTGGCTTTATCAATAAAAGCTGCGACCTTACCCGGGCTTTCCTTCAGACCACTGCTCACCCATTTTTTAATAATGGCTATACTGCCATGAGCGGTGAACGTATACCAGGACTCAAATAATTGCGGATCAAAATATTTTAATTCCTGCTTCCATCGCTCAATCGTTAAATCGTGACTGATATAAAGAATTCTTTCTAATAATTCTTTATCGCCATGCTCGGAGAACAGAACCTCACATATCGTTTTATTCGCTTTTATATACTTACATAATTCATAAGACAGCTTTTGGGGGCTTGCAGAACTAATCCCAAGCTGCTTAATTTCTTCGTAAAGTTCATTTTCGATCGTTGAAAGCAGCTCAAACTGATTCGCATAGTGTGAATAAAAGGTGTTGCGATTAATATTTGCTTCACTGCAAATGTCGGTCACGGTAACTTTATTGATAGACCGCTCTGTCAGCAGCTTCAACAAGCTTTCTTTGATAACCATTTTGGTATATCTCACTCTGTGATCTGTTTTTTTGTCTGACATCGTATCCTCCTAATTTAAAATAATAAAATAGTAAATGAACAAATCTAATATGAATTGTATAATAACTAACATAATCCAAACGAACAGCCTGTTGTTTAACTAACATGATGATATTATAATTTATTTAAACATTCGATTCAAATTAAATTAATTGGAGGAAGAAAATGGGTAGTATAACTGTAGTGCCTGTATGGGTTATTCAAGACATTCTTGTCTTAATTGCTGCTGTCCTAATGGTGTTCTATATCCTTGATAAGGAAACACATCCCAAAACGGTTTTACTGCAATTTATAGGTTTTGTGTTCTTTTACGCCGCCGTTTTTGAAATTACGGCTTCATCGCTTGGGGAAGGGTTCTACGCCTATGGGCGCAGTATTTTAATGTTGTTTAACATACCAATTACTGTCCCTATTATTGAGTTCTTGATTATTTATTCCACTTTGCGTGTTCTAAAGTCTGTAAATATACCGTCATGGACGAAACCGTTTATTACGGGATTAAGTGCGATGGTGTTTGACTTTTCACTCGACCCGGTGGCCGTTAAACAGATTTTTGAGACCATGGATGGAACCATTGCAAGATGGACTTATTATCCGCTGGCCGGTGAACCTCAAATCTACGGGGAGCCCGTGATGAATTTTACAGGATGGATTTATATCGCGGGATATTGGACCGTCTTTATTCTAATTGGGGGATGGTGGCATAAAAAGAAAGGCTACAGTAAAACCGTTGGTTACATCTATCCGTTTCTGGCGGCCATTGCGTCATTGGCTTGTATGTTCTCACCTTTATCCAACTTCTTTAATTATATGGGGCCGTTCTTCGCCAGAGAATCTAATATGCAATGGGTGATGTTGATTGCACTTTCTGTAATTACAATCGGAGTTTTAGCATTAGCTTTCACAAAGTTCTGGGACCGGAAGGTTAATTATTCAATCACTCCCAAAAAAGATTTTCCGATCATGTTTACTTTCGTAGGGTTCCCGCTGGTTAACACTATATTTTGCCTCATAGGAGGTTTCACAGAAGTATTGTGGCTGGTCGTTCTGGCTCAGATCTTATTAATGTTAGCGTGGATTGGAATTTATAAGATGGGTAAAAAAGCAAGTCCAATCGGGAGGTAGTTAAAGAAAACAGAAAACACCGCCAGGCTTTAGACTCTTCGTCTAAAGCTGGTGGTGTATTTTTTGCCTTCTTCGTTAAGGCAGCACATTCCCGGCTGCGCGGTAAATCTCATACCATTCCTCGCGGCTGAGGGTGATGTCGGTTACTCCTTTGTCGGCTCAAACAACGGTAGGATATACTTTGTAATCAATTCAATTCTGTCCTTCGCACGCGGCATGAAACGGGAAGCAATCGTAACTACGATTTTCTTGTCGGGATTTACGTAAATCGCATTTCCGCCGTCGCCCAAAGCCGCATAACAACCTTGTCCCTCATTGTTAACAATCCACCATAAATACCCGTAAGGTAACTCTCCCCATCGGCTGTTTTCTTGGGTACTGTCCTTGATCCATTTTGCGGATAGCATTCGCTTGCCGTTCCACAAACCTTCATTTAGGTATAACTGACCGATCTTTGCCATATCCAAGGGGGTTAAGGTAAGTCCCCAACCGGCGGTGCTCGTTCCTTTGGGATCTATGATCCAACCATTAACAAATTTATCTTTGAGGAACGCCAAATACTCTTCTTTACAATGTATATTTGCATTAGGGGGCGCTTTGATCCCCAGTGGTTTAAACAGATGTTCTGTGGCAAAATCAAGTACAGATTGGCCGGTTGCATTGGTGAGGATTCCCGACAGGACTTGTAGGCCGATTGTGGAATACTTGAATCCTCCAGGATCGCCCTTGCCACCCAACAAGTCCAGCGCAGCTTTGGTCCAATCCTCGCTGGTATAGACTTTTGTATATGGCTCCGACTTGTATTTATACGGTGCGGTCATTGTCAGTATATTTTTAATGGTGATATTCTGTATCGTTTTTTCACCGCGTTTGACCGTGTAATCAGGAAAAAATTCCAATACTTTCTGGTCAATGCTTTTAATATAGCCTTTGTCTATGGCAATGCCGATCAGTGCAGACACAACGCTCTTCGTCACCGATGCAATATGGATCGGATCGTCAGCGGTGTAGCCGTCAAAATAGCCTTCATATACCTTTTCGCTGCCGAGCAGTACTACAATACCTGCAATATTGCCATACTCTGTTTTAATCAGATTCTCGAAATCTAGAATTCTGTTATTCATACTTGTTCTCCTTCTAAATATAAGTACATCGATGTCTGTGAAAAGCGTATTATGATATAAAATTTTTTGCAAGAGCCTATTATAAAACTTGCTTGAAGTCATGGGTGCAAATACAAAAAGACCCGCAAACCCCTTTCTAAAGAGGATTTGCGGGTCTTTCATACAGATGGTCTGGTTTAAGGCAGCACATTCCCCGCTGCGCGGTAAATCTCGTACCATTCCTCGCGGCTGAGGGTGATGCTGGAGGCCTTGGCGATGTCGAGCAGGCGCGCGGTGTTGGTGGTGCCGACAATCGGCTGCATCTTAGCCGGATGGCGAAGCAGCCAGGCGGTCGCGATGGCGGTATCGGTTACCTCTTTTTCTGCGGCAAGACGGTTAATCACTTCATTCACCTTAGGGAACTTCTCGTTGCCCAGGAATACGCCCTCGAAGAATCCGTATTGGAACGGCGACCATGGCTGGATGGTCATATCGTGCAGGCGGCTGTATTCCAGGATACCACCATCATGGACTACGGAACCCGCATTGGTCATGTTCACATTGAAGCCGGCATCAATCATGCCGGTAACCATGATGCTGAGCTGAAGCTGGTTGAACAGAAGGGGTTGCTTGACGTTATTTTTTAGCAGCTCAATCTGCAGCGGGTTCTGGTTACTGACGCCGAAATGCTTGACCAGCCCTCTGCGCTCCAGATCATCGAAGGCTTCGGCTACTTCCTCGGGCTCCATTAGGGTATCGGGGCGGTGGAGGAGCAGGACATCTACATAATCAGTTTGCAGCCGCTTCAAGCTGTTCTCTACTGAGCTCACGATATGCTCCTTGGAGAAGTCGAAGAAGCCATTGCGGATGCCGCATTTGGCCTGGATCATCAGCCGGTCGCGCATGCCGGGATTTGTGGCCAGTACATCCCCGAATACTTCCTCCGCTTTGCCGCCGGCATAAATATCTGCATGGTCGAAAAAGTCTATCCCCACCTCAAGGGCGCTGTGGATATGGACTTCAGCCTCTTTGGGAGACAAATCAGCGATCCGCATACAGCCGAGTGAAATCTCGGACACCTCAAGTGTACCGTTAGCCACATTAATTCTTTTTACCATTAATTATTCACTCCTTAAATGAAGGTATAGTGTAAGCTTAGACCTTAGAGTTAGGTGTAAGTCAATAGAATCATAGAGTGGCTGTTCATAGAAACGGATTGGTGTTACCTTTACATATAGGTGAAGCCAGCCATGGTTGGCAGAAAGGAGCTGCATGATGGGATACAGCATCAAAACCATAGCACAAAAAAGCGGACTGAGCCAATATACGCTGCGTTACTACGAACGGGAGGGTGTATTGCCGGTTGTGGCAAGGGATGTGAACGGTAACCGTTGCTTCAATGATGAGGATCTGGAGCTGATCTCGCTAATCTGCTGCCTGAAGGATACCGGAATGGCTATAGCGGACATTAAGCAATTCATTGCGCTCTCGCAGGAAGGCAAAGAAGCGTTGCCCGACCAGCGCAGACTGCTGCAGGAGCATAAACAGCATATCGATGAGAAAATTAAGTTCTTTCAGAGCTTTGCCCGGAAGATTGACCATAAGATCGCTTATTTCGCCTCCCTTGAGAATGAAGCTAAAGCCTCCGGAAATCATAAAACCACCTGAAAAGTAAGTTATCTGCACTGAAGTTGTGATCCGCTTCTTGGAGCCGGGGCAAACTTTGGGTAGAATAAGGAACATATTCACTTCAAGAAGATGAAGGAGGACACTATAATGTCAGGCAATGAACCTAGTCTGGATTGGCTGAGCGATGTATCTGTATTTAAGGTGAACCGGTTGGAAGCGCATTCGGACCACCGCTATTATAGAACGATGGAGGAAGCGGAGAGACAAGCCCCCATGGCGCTGCGCCACTCTCTGAACGGAGATTGGAAATTCAGCTATGCGGTGAATGCGGCAGCCCGTGTTAAGGATTTCTATAAGACGGAATATGATACGAGAGGCTGGGGGGATATCCAGGTGCCGGGTCATATTCAGCTTCAGGGGTACGGCAGGCCGCAATATGCGAATACGATGTACCCTTGGGACGGTCTGGATGCTGTAAGACCGCCGGAGATTCCGGTGAGCAGTAATACGGTGGGCAGCTATGTGAAGTTTTTTGAGGTGCCGGAGAATATGGGGAAGGGACCGGTCTTTATTTCTTTTCAGGGGGTAGAGGCGGCTTGTTATGTATGGTTGAACGGGCACTTCGTCGGCTACAGCGAAGACAGCTTCACCCCTGCGGAATTCGATTTGACACCCTATCTGCAGGAAGGAGCCAATAAGCTCGCGGTTGAGGTCTATCAGCGCTGCACGGGGAGCTGGCTGGAGGATCAGGATTTCTGGCGGTTCTCGGGGATTTTTCGTGAGGTGTATTTGTATACGGTTCCTGAGCTGCATGTACAGGATCTGCGGATTCAGGCGGGGCTGGATGCTTCCTATGAGGAAGGCAAGTTAACGGCTGAACTTCGCATGGCGTCAGAGGCCGAAGCTGTAATCCGAATGGAGCTGAAGAATGCGGCCGGCGCTGTGGTGGCGACAGCAGAAGGACGGGCTGTGGCGGGCAAGGCGGCTCTGAGTATGGATGCAGGCAAGGTGTTCCTGTGGAGCGCGGAGAATCCGTACCTGTATAACGTCTGTATCTCTGTATGTAATAGCGAAGGGAAACTGGTGGAGGCGATTGTGCAGCGGGCGGGCTTCCGCGTGTTCGAGCTGAAGGACAAGCTGATGCTGCTGAATGGCCAACGGATCATGTTCAAAGGCGTCAACCGCCATGAGTTCAACCCCCGCACAGGACGGAACATCTCCAGGGAAGATATGATTAAGGATATCATCATCCTGAAGCAGAATAATATCAACGCAGTGCGGACCTCGCATTATCCGAATCAGACGCTCTGGTATGAGCTGTGTGATGAATACGGGGTGTATGTGATTGATGAGATGAATCTGGAATCCCATGGCTCGTGGCAGAAGATGGGCGCCGTTGAGCCGTCCTGGAACATCCCCGGGGATAAGCCGGAGTGGGAGGGGATTGTCATGGACCGGGCGGTATCGATGCTGGAGCGCGATAAAAATCATCCGTCGATCCTGATCTGGTCCTGCGGCAATGAATCGTATGCAGGTGAGGTCATTCTCAAGGTGTCCCATTACTTCCGCAAGGCTGATCCGGGACGGCTGGTGCATTATGAAGGAGTCTTCCATAACCGCAAATATAATGACAGCAGTGATATGGAGAGCCGGATGTATGCCAAGCCCGCCGACATTGTGGAATACCTGGAGAATCAGCCGGATAAGCCGTATATCAGCTGTGAGTATATGCATGCTATGGGGAATTCGGTTGGAGGACTCCATAAATATATCGAGCTGGAGAGCCGTTATCCGCTCTATCAGGGCGGCTTCATCTGGGATTACATCGATCAGGCGCTGGTAGCCAAGGACCGGTACGGTGAAGAGTATCTGGCGTATGGCGGGGATTTCGCTGACCGGCCGACGGACTACAGCTTCTGCGGCAACGGGATTGTCTTCGCTGACCGGACCCTTACGCCGAAGATGCAGGAGGTGAAGTTCCTCTACCAGAACATCCGGCTTGTTCCTGAAGCGGATGCCGTGACAGTGATCAACGGCAATCTGTTCGAGGGAACGGAGCGGCTGCTGCTGGAGTTCAGGTTGCTCAGAGAAGGACGGGAGATCTTCAAGGGGCAGCAGGAGCTTGCGGTTGCGGCTCAGGAAGAGGCGAGAATCTCGCTGGAACTGCCGGATGTATCCACAGCTCCAGGGGAGTACACGCTGGCGGTAAGCCTTACGCTGAAGGAGGCTGAACTATGGGCGGATTCCGGGTTCGAGACCGCTTATGGAGAGCATGTGTTCCGCGTAGAAGCAGCCGGGGCAACAGCAGGCGGGAAAAAGGCACTGCTGCCTGCGTCCGGGGAGTTCGGCGTCATTGAAGGGGATGTAAATATCGGGGTCACCGGGCGCGGCTTCTCCGCCCTGTTCTCCAAGCAGGCCGGCTCCCTGGTGTCGCTCTGCTACGGGGGGCGCGAGATGGTTGCGACTCCGCCGGCTCCGCTGTTCTGGCGGGCAACGACCGATAATGATAAAGGGACCGCGCTGGGGTACCATGCCGGCGGCTGGTTCGCGGCCAGTCTGGCCCGCCAGTGTACGGCGGTCAGCCTGCACACCGAAGCAGACCGGGCAACGGTCAGCTTCGACTATGCCTTCAGCATCAGCAGTGAGCTGAAGGCAAGCATTGAATACACGGTCCATGCCGACGGCAGCGTCCGTGTCCGGATGGTCTACACCGGAGCAGACGGCTTGCCGGATGTGCCGGTAGTGGCGGTATCCTTCCGGATGCCGGCAGACTACGAGGCCACCGAGTGGTATGCCCGCGGACCGGAAGAGAACTACAGTGACCGCGCACATGGAGCGCGGCTCACCCGCTTCCGGCGTAAGGTGACGGAGCTGCCGTCACCGTATCTGGTGCCGCAGGAATCCGGCAACCGGACGGGCGTCCGTGAGGTGAGCATCACGGACAGCCGGGGGTATGGGCTGCAGGTTCAGGCGGCTGCGGGACAGCCGCTGGAATGTACGCTGTCACCGTATACAGCGTTCGAGCTGGAGCAGGCAGCACATGCTTATGAGCTGCCTAAGGTGCACTACACGGTTGTCACCCTCGCGGCGCAGCAGATGGGTGTGGGCGGGGATGACAGCTGGGGGGCGCCGGTGCATCCGGAATACCGGAATGCCGCCGGTCAGCAGCTGGAGTTCGAATTCACGCTGACGGCGGCATTGCCGGAGGCGTAATCATCACTAAGTAAACAGGCCATCAGCGTATCCTTCGCTGATGGCCTGTTTCATGAGAAGCGCTGCCGGTATTCGCGCGGCGACAACCCCTCCAGCTTCATGAAGCTGGAGCTGAAGTAGGAGGATTGGTTGAAGCCGACCTCTCCGGCAATCCGGGAGATCGGGAAGCTGGTCTGCATCAGCAGCAGCTTGCTCTGTCCGATACGGTAGCGGAGCAGATATTCCATGGGTGAACAGCCATATACCTTGTTCATGCAACGGGCGATATAGACCGGATGAAAGTTGAGGCTGTCTCCCAGCATGGCGGTTGTAATCTCTTCACGGTAGTGGGTGCGGAGATAGGAGGCGGCCTGCTCGGCACATAGGGTGGTTTGGGAGCTGCGGTGCTCCGGGTTCACAGAAGCGGCCAGCTGCTGCAGGAGATCCTGGAAGAGGAGCTGCTGCCGGAAGCGGACGGCTTCGAGGTGGGCGGTGGCCTGCAATTGCGTGAGCTGCTCCAATACCTCGTAAGCTCTGTCCGGCAGAAGTAAGTTAACAAACTGCGATAACACCAGATTGAAGGAGCTGATATCGAATAGAGAAGCGGGATGCTCTCCTGTAGTCTCAGTCAGAGTGCCGGAAGCGGACCCTGTCACCGATAAGGCGGGCAGGTCATGGAAGGTCTGAAAGTGGAGCCAGTGATAGGCCGTATCCTCCTTGCAGCCTTCGGTTCCAAAGTGGTGGCAGTCGGGGCGAAGGATCAAGGCATCGCCTGCCTTCACGGTGAAGCGCTGCTCCTCCTCGCCGATATACAGGCATCCCTGCTGGACAATGAGCAAGTCAAATACCTTGATCTGCTGGCGGCTCCGGTGCTGATAGCCGGGCTGGCAGTGATTGAGGCCGCTGGCTATATAATGCGGCAGGGGAGGGATGCGGAACAGAAGCGGGTTCATGGGCTGGCCTCCTGAAGAAAGTTTGGATATTGAAAGTTTAGGTTGGAGAATTAGTACATTTCCCAGAGTATATCACCTATAATTTATTACAGGCAAGTTTAAATCGTAAGGCTGTGGATAGGTCCAGCGCGACCACCCAAATTCCCCCGGATTCTTCTCCTTAAGGAGTGCTCCGGGGGCTTATTTGCGTTGAACTTGCGATTACTGCACAAATGTATGATAAGTGCACAGTGCGGTTAGCCGTAAAGTACAGGAATATCCCGAAGCTTCACTGTTCAGCCGCAGGAGGCTTCTTCTATACTCAGGTCATACATTGGATTTCACGAAGCCGCAGGGGCCATCAAGGCCCAAGGGCAGAGGCTTCGAACCCAGTGACGCGGCAACTTATCTATAGGCATAGGAGAGTGAAGGCTTTGAGACACCGCAAACGCAAGACCGGTATACCGCTCGTCACCCAGCTTCCCTTGAAGGGAGCGGGCGGGCTGTCCCCGCAGCTTGAGTCCGGCACCCGGAAGACAAGGAAGAAGGGCTTCGTGCATGAGCTGGTCCATAACCGGATTCTGTTCCTGATGCTGCTGCCTACGCTGTTGTTCTTTCTAATTAACTCGTATTTTCCGATGGTTGGGGTCTATTATGCGTTCACGCAGTTTGATTTCAATTCCGGGCTGTTCGATGCTCCCTTCGTGGGGCTGAAGAACTTTGAATTCCTCTGGAAGTCCGGGACGCTGGTGAAGCTGACGCTCAATACGATCGGCTACAATCTGGCTTTTATTTTACTCGGGAATGTGCTGGCGATTATCTGTGCGATTCTGCTCAGCGAGCTGCGGGTGAAGTGGTTCAAGAAGCTGACCCAGTCGGTCATGTTCCTGCCGTATTTCGTATCGTTCGTTATTCTTAGCGTTATCGTCTACAATGTGTTCAATTATGATAACGGTTTCTTGAATACGCTGCTGACTCAGTTCGGGGCGAATCCTGTGGATGTTTATAATAATCCGGTCATCTGGATTTTCCTGATCATTCTCTTTTATCTCTGGAAAAATCTCGGCTACAGCATGGTCATCTACCTGGCCTCCATCACGGGCATCAGCGAGGAATATTATGAAGCGGCCAAAATTGACGGTGCCCACATTTTTCAGCGGATCTGGTATATCACGGTGCCGATGCTGAAATCGACCTTCGTCATGCTGCTGCTGTTCTCGCTGGGGAGTATTATGAAGGGGCAGTTTGACCTCTTTTACCAGCTGATTGGCAATAACGGGGTGCTGTACAATACAACGGATATTCTGGATACGTACGTGTTCCGCTCGCTCAAGGTGACCTTCGATGTCGGGATGGCCACGGCGGCCGGCCTGTATCAATCGCTGTTCGGCTTCATCCTGATTATGACGGTCAACTATATCATCCGTAAAATAAATGACGATTACGCCTTGTTCTAGGTTGTGCGGAACCTGCTGCGGAAGGAGAGAAAGAGCATGCAAATCAAAGACGACTCATACACCAGGCTATTGCAGGGAGTAGCTTATACGGTAATTATACTGGGCTCCTTAGCCTGTCTGATTCCGTTCCTGCTGATTATTTCGGCTTCCTTGACGGCTAATGAGTCCATCATCAAGGATGGTTATCATTTCATCCCGGCGCAGTTCTCGCTGGAGGGCTACAAGACGGTATTCACCTTCCCTGATGAGGTACTGCGGGCGTATGGGGTGACGCTGTTTACTACGGTGACGGGGACGACGCTGGGACTGTTCTTCATGACGATGGCCGGATATGTGCTGGCCCGCAAGGATTTCAAATACCGCAATACCTTCTCGTTCTATATTTACTTCACGACCCTGTTCGGCGGGGGACTGGTGCCCTGGTACATTATGATCACTAAGTATCTGCATCTGACCGATTCTTATGGGGCGCTGATTTTCCCCGGTTTGATGACACCGTTCCTGATTATTCTGATGAAGAATTTCATCCGCTCGGCGGTGCCGGAGGAGCTGTTCGAATCGGCCAAGATTGACGGGGCAGGGGATTTCAAAATATACTGGCGCATTGTACTGCAGCTCTCGATGCCCGGGATTGCTACGGTAGGCCTGTTCCTTGCGCTGGCTTACTGGAACGACTGGTTCTCCTCATCGCTGTTCATTAATGATCCGCATAAGTATCAGCTGCAGTTCCATTTATACAATGTCATCAACTCAGCCTCCTTCATCGCCAATATGGGCGCGGGTACCGGTGTCAGCTTAGGCAGTGATCTGCCGACAGAATCCACCAAGATGGCGATGGCGATTGTGGTCACAGGACCGATTCTGTTCCTGTATCCGTTCATCCAGCGTTATTTCGTGAAGGGGCTGACGATCGGAGCGGTCAAAGGTTAGAACCGGCTGGCAGACTGTACCTTTACCGTACATCTGCTATATCGGCTAACATAGAGTTAGACACAAGGATGGTATGCTTCCGGGTAGAGAACTGTACGAGGGCATCGGGGAAGCGTGGGCTTACAACAAATTCTAGGAGGGTTCATTCATGAGAAAGAAAGCAGGCAGACGATCTTTGGTTACGCTTACAACGGGATTGCTCGCTCTATCGCTCCTGGCCGGCTGCGGCGGGGGGAACAGCAATAGCAATACCGGCAGCACCGGGAATACTGGAAAAGACGGAAATACCGGCACTCCAGCAGCTTCAGAGGGAGCTGCTCCGGCAGCGGATACCGGGATCGACACCTCGAAGAAGGTGGAGCTGCAATTCTATATGCTCGGCGATGCTCCTAAGGATCTTCCGGCCATCCAGGCGGAGGTCAACAAAATGGCTGAAGCGGACCTGAACGCCACGGTGAAGTTCAACTTCACCAGTTGGACGGACTGGGATCAGAAGTATAAGCTGCTGCTGTCCTCCGGGCAGGCGATAGATCTGATTTTTACGGCAGACTGGACGCAATATCAATCCTATGCGAAGCGCGGGGCCTTCCTGGCACTGGATGATCTGCTGCCTAAGGCGGCACCCGAGCTGCAGAAGTTCGTCCCTGAGAAAATGTGGGAGGATGTTAAGGTTGACGGTAAAATCTACACGGTTCCGGCGACCTTCAAGGAGTATGTAACCAACGGGTTCGTCTACCGTGAGGATCTGCGCAAGAAATACAATCTCCCGGAGCCCAAGGACTTGGCCAGCTATGAGGCTTACATGGACGGCATTGTCAAAAACGAGCCGGATATGATGCCGATGTCCCTCAATAGCGATGTGGGTAACAATCTCCATTATATCTATACGGAGCTGCATAAAATGGTCGGCGCGCTGCCGTACGGCATGGGTGTGAAATATGATTCTCCGTCCACGGTCTACTCCTACTGGGGCTCCGATGAGCAAAAAGAAGAGCTGAAGATGATGAAGCGCTGGGCCGATAAAGGCTTCATTCCAAAGAATGTACTGAATATTAAGGATACGATGCAGGACCCGGTCACTTCAGGTAAAGCGGCCAGCATGTTCGGGGACAATCCTAACCGGTTCAATGATATGAAGATGAAGATCAGCACGACTCATCCGGATTGGGAGCTGGCGTATTCTCCTTTCGGCTTAACCACCGGCTATGCGACCCCTGTACATCCGATTCACAACGGGTTCGCTATTCCGAAGAGCAGCAAGAACCCGGAGCGGGCGCTTGCCTTCTATCAGAAGATGGTGCTCGACAAACGGTATAATCAGCTGACGCAATACGGCATTGAAGGCAAGAACTACACAGTAGAAGACGGCTATTATAAACTGGTCGGCACTAGTACCTCCAATGGCTTCACCCGTGAGGGCATGAACGGCTGGGCGTGGAGAAATCCGGAGTTCATGCTGTTTGACAAGGGATTTGACGGAGTCAAGGCGATCTTTGATGAGCTGGATAAAATCCAGAAGCCGGACCTGTTCCTGGGCTTCGCCGAGGACTACAGCTCTTATCAGGCAGAGAAGGCTGCGCTTGAGCAGGTAGAGAAGCAGTACCTGTTCCCGCTGGAGGCCGGACTGGTGGATGATGTGGATAAGGGCCTGGAGACCTTCATGCAGAAGGCCAAGCAGGCGGGCTTGGAGAAGATTCAGGCGGAGTGGACGAAGCAGTGGGAGGCTTATGTTGCTGAAAAAGGTCTAAAATAATGAGGGGAGCCCTGGGAGCCGAATGGCTTTTGGGGCTTTTTGTGTGCGCGGGAGCTGGAGTGGGTGCTGGAGCTGGAGTGGCGATGGCGCTTGGGTGGACGCTCCGAAAACGGAACGATGTTCCGATCGCTGTTGTGTCCGGATTTTTATTTATTCTACCTTAGCGGTGAAAATCCGGACACAAAGGCGAACGCTCCGCTTCTCCACATTCATTCCGTTTTCTCCGCTGTTTAAGCGCTGGGCACACCTGCGCTAACCCCGGCCCTCTTGCCGCGTCAGCCCCTGGCTTCCGGGGCAGGTGGGGAGAGCAGAAGAGCCCGTCTCCACGAATCTGGAGACGGGCTTGAGGTGAAGCGTACCCTAGCTTCTCCGTGCACACGGAGAAGGGCTTGGTGTTCCACCAAAGCGATACTGTACCATGGATGATAAAGTGTGCTATCGAGTCAATTCTATGAAAAATTGCTGTAAGTCCAGTTCTGATTTTATATTTTCAATTACGTTTTTCAGTCCAGGGACCCACAGCAGAGTGTCCTGCCGAATATAGTTTAATACTATGGCACAACTCCGTTCAAACTTTTCAATATGCGGACTGTGTTCATTTGTCAAAACATTTCTGACCTCTTCTGCTAAATTCATATAATCTGAGTTAATGTGATCCTGTTTACTAATTTCAGCAGGTTTTAATTTGGACCAAACATAAGCTCCTCCTTCAACAACTGCTTCTGATCCCTCTAAATATTCCAGGAATGAATCCTCATTAATAAATTCATCGATCCGCTCCTCCAGACCTTTGAAAGCTTGGACAAAATTAATAACGTCTTCCAAAAAAGACACCTCCCGGATAAATAAGAAGATATGATTTTTGCTTGCTGTACAATTTCCTCAGTTAGCAAACCAATCTTATGTGATTTTAGTATATCGTGTTTTTTAACATTTTCAATTGTGAAAATGTTAACAAGTTGAATCTAAACTGGGGCCACGGCCCCAGTTCGAAAACTTACAAATACGATTTATAGAGTCCGCACACTTTTCAAACGGCGATAATCGGTAGGCGTTGTACCGAAGCTGCGCTTGAACATCCGGTGCAGGTAGGAGCTGCTGGTGAAGCCGCAGCGCTCGGCGATCGCGGTGACGGGCAGGTCGGTGTTCTCCAGCAGGGCGCACACTTCGCGCATCCGCACCTCCAGGATGACATCGACGATGCTGTTCATGGTCTGCTGCTTGTAGAGGCGGCTGATATAGATGGGTGACATGTCCAGTTCATCGGCGATCTGGTTCAGGCTCAGATGAGGCTTCATGTAATCCTCATTGATCTTAGCGTTGATCTGGCAGATGAGGTCGTGCTGCTTGGTGTTCTTTTTGCCGGCCAGCTGCTCCTGCAGGGTATGGAAGAGGGCGGTGAAGGCCTCCTCGAGCTCCTCTATCGTCTCGATAGCGTCCAGGCTCGGCAGCTCGGCCATTCCATCAATTTGTAAGCGGTTACGCTTCTGGATAGTGTTCACGATCTCTCTAACGGTGACGCTGAGCCTGGACACGGTTAACTGGGCGGTCTGGTAAGGGAAGGCTCCGGTCTCGCGGATCATCGCGCTGAACTGCTCGGCGGCGTCCGTCAGCTTGCCGCTCAGCAGCGCATCCGCTAGTCTCTTCTCCTTGTCCGCCGGATAATGATAAGTGCTGGACTCTAGCGCACAGATGTCCTGGGCATTCAGGATACAGCCATGCCCATAGAACAGGCGGTGATTCGACGCCTCGCGGACCTGCTGATAGAGCTGATGCAGCTGGCTGGCATTACGGTCAATATGGCTGTAGGTCAGAGTAAGGCTGATCTTCAGATAGTCGGAGCAGGCCTGCTGAATCTGCCGGAGCAGGGCTTCGATTAGGCCGGTATCCGTATATTCCACGGGATCGATAATGTTCAGCATCACCAGGATTCCGTCATCGTTCATATCTACGGTCTCCACGCGGTAGGTCTGCCCGCAGATCTCGGAGGCGATGTTCATAATGGCGAACTTGGAGGCCAGCAGATAAGAGGAGCGGGCTTCCCGGAACTCCCGGTAACGGTCAATCCGCAGCAGGATCAGCCGGTAATCATCATTGAAGGTGAAATGAATGCCGAGCTGGCGCAGCTTCTCTACCTGCTGCATGGACTGCAAAGGCTTCAGGCCGAGGATCAGGTCCCGCAGTGTATTTTGCCGGATCATGAACATGCTGTCGCGCTTCTCGGTCTCCAGAATATGCATCTCGCTGACAATCCGGTTCATCGGCAGGTAGAGGCTTCTGGACATGATCCAGGAGAGGCCGATGCCGGCCACCAGCACCAGACCTGCGATCAGCAAGGTGGTGTTGCGGATGTTGTTGGTCTGCTTCGTAATGATCTCATACGGCGTAATTCGTACATACTGCCAGCTTAAATCATCCGGTGCCGTATAAGAGATCAGCGAGTTCACGCCCCCGAAGGGAGCGATGAAATACCCGGCCTCCCGGCCCTTGATCCGCTGCTCGATGAATCCTGCTTCCTCCGGGGTCAGCTCCTGCTGCTTCAGGCTGTTGCTGGAGCGGAAGGCGCCCTGATCATCCAGAATATAGGTCGCACTGGTGGAATCCGCCGGGCTGGCGATCTCTTTGTTGATCCACGGAGCCGAAATATTCACAATCACCGCCGAATTAATGGCCCGGTCCCAGCCGATCGCATCCAGACACAGGAAGGTGTAGGCACGGACCTGATCGTTCTCCAGTGCGCCGTTGGAATAGACTCTAGGAATGGGAGTGAACGCCTTATAGTTCTGATAGTGGCTCAGGATATCCAGAATGGAGGTATCGACCAGCTCCTTCTCGGTATACACACCGTTCTGACCATGGGAGGAGGCAACATACAGCTGCCCGCCCTTGGGATTATATACATAGATGGATTCAATATAAGGCATGGAGCTTAGATAGTTGCCCAGCTCGGACATGGCGGCGGTGACATCGTAGATGTCCGGCTTATCGTAGAACACGATTTTGGAGATGGTGCTGTTGCGGTAGATTTGAAAAGAAAGCGATTGCGCAGCATCCGTCATGTTCACGACCTCGCGGCTGGTCTGTGTGAGGTTGCCGAGGTCGGACTGGAAGGTCTGTTTCTTTTCTACGCCGATATAGTAGTTGTAATAAATGATGGTGGAGACCAGAAAGGTTAAGGAGACGCAAAGCGTAATGCTAACTAGCAGTCTGCTGTACAATGCCCGTTGATTGCCGATCTTGTTCAGTCTCATCCAAAGTAGCCCCCTGACTCACTGTGTATTCTTGCGGGTACCGTCCTTGTCTTAAATGTTCATAGTACGATTATAAGCTCCAGCCTATGAACAGGACAGTAGAACAAGCTTATAACTGTGAACAGGCTGGACCCCTGCGCAGTGAACAAATGCAAGATTCGTGTACAAAAGCTACTTGTGACAGGGGAGGGGACTATTCCCTATATGACTCTGCTCTGAATGCGGAAGGTGCGCGGGGAGAGGCCGATCTCCCGTTTGAACATATTGCAGAACTGGGCGTCGTTGACGAATCCGGCTGCAGCCGAGACCTCGGAAATATGCATTTGGCTGTGCAGGAGGAGGGACTTGGCATAATCCAGGCGTTTTAGTAAAAGATAACGGTGGGGAGAGTGCATGAACCGCTCCTTGAACAGATGCCGGAAGCGGTCGTAGCTGTAACCGGACATCTCTGCCAGCGAGGCCACCGAGAGCTTGTGGCGGTAATGCTCGTTCATATAATTGAGCACATACTGCATCTGATCCTCTGCCGGGGAATGGAAATCGGAGGCGCTGAGCAGCCGCTGGAGATAGACGGTAATTTCACTCATCTGCAGATTCAGCAGCTCGCTGAACCCGTCGCGCTTGCGCTTGAACTCAGCGCTCATCCGCTGCAGGGTCTGTAGCACTGTGTGCTCTTTATCATCGTCAAACACACCGGACAGCGAATTGATCACCGGATTGCCGCAGTGGAAGCCGACGAACAGCACCTCCGGGCTGGGCTGATGATTCTCATCATGCTTGAAGCCGGCCGGAATGAGGGCGAAGGTAGAGGGCCGGAAGTGATAGCTGCGCTGGCCGATGCTGCAGGTGCCCTGACCGTGGATGTAATAGACAAGCTCGAAGCACTCATGCTGGTGCGGAGGGATATAGGTACCTGCTTCATGTTCTGCATTTACAATATATAGGACACGATCCATGATGAGCCTCCCTTGATCGTCATTTAGCCGAATCGTACAAAAACATGACCGAAAATATATAAATATTTATGTTTTCATTTGATATGATCTTATCAATAAAACCGAAGATTCTCAACTGGACTGGCCATCTTGTTCGGATATTTTACGGTTTTTTAGCGAAATGTAACATGAAATGTTTGGTTTTCAGAGTAAAATGCTTATTTTCAGAATTTCAACAGTCGCTTATTCATGCTGCCCGATTCGATGGGACCAACAAAACGTGTAATTGGGATTTTATGCTATTCAGCAGGGTGGATCTATTACAAATAGGGGTGTGAACTTAGAACATGAAAAAGAAAATGCTCACTTTAATGTTGCTGGCAGTTATGGTACTGGTCGCTGCGTGCGGAAACAACAAGTCCGGGAACGGGAATGGTGCGACAGCAACTCCGGGAACGAATGAGGAAGGCGGCGCGGCTGCGGGGGACAAGCTCAAGGTGGTGCTGCTGATTCCGGGGACGCTGGGCGATAAGTCGTTTTTTGATGCAGCGAACAATGGTCTGCAGAAAGTGAAAAGCGAGCTTGGCGCAGAAACGAAGGTCGTGGAAATGGGCGCTGACAAGACGAAATGGGAGCCGACTTTTAATGATATCGCTGCTGAGGATTGGGATGTTGTCATCTCCGGCGGCTCGGAAATTACAGAAATGTTCAATGCAACGGCTGAAGCGAATCCTGATAAAAAATTCATCAACTATGACACTGACATCGAGGAAGCACCTGCCAATATGTACAATATGTCTTACTCGACCAATGAGGTCTCCTTCCTGGCCGGAGCGGCTGCGGCGCTTGCTACCCAGTCTGATATGCCTAATGCCAACAAGGACAATGTGATCGGATTCCTGGGCGGAATGGACATTCCCGGCATCAATGCCTTCCTGGTCGGTTACATTCAGGGAGCACAGTATGTTGATCCGGAAGTGAAGGTAGCTGTCTCTTATGCCGGAGATTTCGTGAACCCTGCCAAGGGCAAGGAATTGTCGCTGATCCAGTACAACTCGGGCGTGGATATTATCTTCAACGTGGCGGGCGGTACGGGCCTTGGCATCTTCGATGCAGCGAAGGAAAAGAACAAATATGCGATCGGCGTCGATTCTGACCAGGCGATGCTGCTGAAGGATACGGATAGTGTGAAAGCCAACCTGATCGTTACTTCTGCGATTAAAAAGATTGATTCGGCCATCCTTGGCGCAGTGAAGAAACTGCAGGACGGTACGCTTGAAATGGGTAAACGTGATGTCCTTGGCTTCGTCGAAGATGGCGTAGGCATTGCCGAGAACGAGATCTACAAGGCGGCATTCCCGGCTGAATTGCAGACCAAGATTGAAGAAGTGAAGCAGAAGCTGATCAATAAGGAAATTAAGGTGGATAACGCAATGGGTATGGAGACTTCTGAAGTGGAAGCCATCCGTAATGCTGTTAAACCTTAATGATATGAATAAAACTTTGGTTGAAAGGCGTTGATGACCCATGGCAAATGCTCTGCTGGAAATGCGGGGAATCACCAAAGTGTATCCGAACGGTGTGGTTGCCAACAAGGACGTTGAGTTCTCCCTGCGCGAAGGCGAGATCCATGCGATTGCGGGTGAGAACGGAGCCGGTAAATCGACTCTGATGAAAATTATGTTCGGAATGGAGAGCCCAAGCGAAGGCGGGCTCTACATCCGGGGAGAACAAGTGAAGCTGCAGTCCCCGCAGGACGCGATTGACCGCGGTATCGGTATGGTGCATCAGCATTTCATGCTGGTGCCTTCTTTTACGGTGGCGGAGAATATGGTGCTCGGTATGGAGCCGAAGAAGGGCGTTGGCTTCAATTATGCAGAGGCCGTACGCCTGACGGAAGCAACTGCACGTAAATATAATCTCTCAGTGAATGCCAAGGCGAAGGTGGAGGACCTGAGTGTCGGCATGAAGCAGAAGGTGGAAATTCTGAAGGCGCTGGTGCGCGGGGCCAAGATTCTCATTCTCGATGAGCCAACGGCAGTGCTGACTCCGCAGGAGACGGAGGAGCTGTTCCATGAGCTGCAGCAGCTTAAGGAGCAGGGACACACGATTGTGTTCATCTCGCACAAGCTGAAGGAGGTCAAAGCCATCTGTGACCGTATTACCATCATGCGCGGCGGCCGGAGTGAAGGCGTCTTCGAGACCAAAGAAGTAACGGAGCAGGAGATCTCGCGGCTGATGGTCGGGCGGGATGTGGTGCTGAAGTATGACAAAAGCGATCTTCCCTACGGCAAGCCGGTGCTTACAGTGGAAGGGCTGAGCGTCTCAGACAGCCAGGGAAAAGCGCTGCTCTCCGAGCTCAGCTTCTCGGTCCGTGAAGGCCAGATTGTCGGCATCGCCGGCGTTGAAGGGAACGGACAGACACAGCTGATCGAGGCGCTGACCGGCGGCCTGCACGGGGTTGGCGGCAGCGGGACGGTACAGGTGAAGGGGAAGGATATCCGTGAGCTGGATATTCTGGACATCCGCAACCTGGGGGTATCCTATATCCCTGAGGACCGGATGCGCCAGGGCTCTGCCGGAGAAGCCAGCATTGCCGACAATCTGATCTCCACGCGCTACCGTCAGAAGGATATGAATAAAGGGCCTTTCCTGCACGGGTCCAGAATTGCTGCGCTGGCCTCTGCGCTGGTCGAGGAATTCAAGGTGCGCTGCTCCGGCCCGCAGCAGCCGATCGGTATGCTGTCCGGCGGTAACATGCAGAAGGTAGTCGTAGCCAGGGAGTGTTCCACGAATCCGCAGCTGCTGATCGCCGAGCAGCCGACCCGGGGCGTGGATATCGGGGCTGCCCAGTTCATTCACCAGAAGCTGCTGGAGCTGCGCTCGGCAAACTGTGCCACGCTCTTGGTATCAGCGGATCTGAATGAAATTCTGGAGCTGAGCGACAGTCTTCTCGTGATGTATGAGGGCCAGATTGTGGCCTATTTCGAACATCCGTCAGCAGTCGGTGAGGAAGAGCTGGGGCTCTACATGCTGGGAATTAACCGGCAGGACAAAGAGCAGACCGGGAGGGCCGCATATCATGTTTAAAGTCAAATATTTCGAGGCGATCCGCACAGCGGCGGTCATCGTCATTGCACTTATTATCGCGTTCCTGATCATCTCGCTGGTCAGTGACCACCCGGTGAAGACGATCGGAATCTTCCTCTGGGAGCCGTTGTCCACGAAGGGCCATATCGGCAACGTCATTGAAATGGCGATTCCGCTGATGTTCACCGGCCTTGCGGTCTCCCTGCTGTTCCGGGCCAATATGTTCAACCTGGGAGCGGAGGGGATCTTCTATTTCTCCGGTGTCGTGACTACTGCGCTGGCGATTCATCTCAGCCTGAACAGCTGGTTCCATCCGGTAGTGGCGATTCTTGCGGGCTCAATCGTAGGGGCACTGCTCTCAGCCATCCCCGGTATTCTCAAAGCGAAGTGGAACGCCAATGAGCTGGTTACCTCGCTGATGTTCAATAACATCCTGTTTGGGGTCGGGCTGTACCTGCTGAACTATCATCTGCGGGACGCCAAGGCCTTCGCCAATGTTTCTTTTAAATTCGAGAAAACGGCCCAGCTCAGCAAGCTGTTTGCAGGGACGCGGATTCATACCGGACTTATTATTGTGCTGGTGCTCATTGTGCTCGCTCATCTGTTCCTCTACCGGACCAAATGGGGCTATGAGCTGCGGATGACCGGGGTTAACCGGGACTTCGCCCGTTATTCAGGCATGAAGACGGCCAAGGTGATCATTCTGGTCCATCTGATCGCCGGTTTCATTGCCGGTATGGGCGGCTCGGTGGAGGTGCTCGGGATGTACAGCCGGTTTCAGTGGACCTCCTTACCGGGCTACGGTATGGATGGTGCACTGGTGGCCATGCTGGCCAAGAATAATCCGTTCTCCGTCATTGTCTCGGCGCTCTTCCTGGCCTATATCCGCATTGGCGCCGATATGATGTCGCGCCTCTCCGATGTGCCGTCCGAAATGATCTCGATTATCCAGGCTGTCATTATTCTGCTGATATCCGCTGAGCAGTTCCTCAAGTTCTGGAAGAACCGCATGCTGCTGAAGGAGGCGAAGGAAGCATGAACAGTCTGCTGAATGTCATTCTGACGACGGATTTTGCCTTCTCTGTCCTGCGTGTAACCACGCCGATACTGTTCGCTGCACTGGGGGCGCTGATCTCGAACCGTGCGGGAATCATCAACATCGGGATGGAAGGAATCATGCTGGTCTCGGCGCTGGCCGGGGTTATCGTGAGTGCCTATACGCAGAGCGCCTGGGTGGGATTGCTTGGGGCGGTGCTGTCGGGAACGCTGATTGCGGGCATTTTGGCTTTTTTCACCTTGAAGTTCAAGACCCACATTATTCTCGGCGGGGTGGCGATCAATATGTTCGCTTCCGGCGGTACGGTATTTATTCTGTATCTGCTGAGCGGTGACAAAGGCTCTTCCACCTCCTTGGCGAGTAAAGTGCTGCCGAGTATAGATATTCCGCTCCTGCAGGATATTCCGGTGCTGGGCCCGATTCTGTCGGGGCACCACATTCTGACATACTTCTCAATATTGTCAGTACTCGTAGTCTATTATCTGCTCAACCGTACACCGCTTGGACTGCGAATCCGCTCCGTAGGCGAGAATCCGCATGCGGCCCAATCAGTGGGCGTCAGTGTGGTCCGCATCCAGTACAGCGCGCTGCTGCTCAGCGGCTTCTTCGCCAGCTTGGGCGGAGCCTATATGTCGATGGGCTACCTGTCGCTGTTCACCCGCGATATGATTGCCGGCCGGGGCTGGATTGCCATCGCTGCTGAATCCATGGGCCGGAGCACCACCGTGGGCACAGCGCTGACCTCGCTGCTCTTCGGCGCAGCCGACGCGTTATCCAATGCCCTGCAGGTGCTGAAGATTCCGGCGGAGCTGATCGCTACGCTGCCTTATGTGGCGACAGTCATCGGTCTGATCATCTACGCAATCTCGGAGACACGGAAGAAGAATAAGAAGCTTAAGGCTACTGTTACGAAATAAACAAGGTAGATAAGGCAAACGAAAGAAATTAGCGAAAAGCAAAAAGAAGCGGAGGGGAAATTTGGAACTGTAGGAGCGATAGCGTCCGCCTTTGTCACCGGATTTCTACCGCGAAGAGCGGTTCAAAATCAAGAAATCTGGTGACAACAGCGGCCGGAAGTCCAAATGTTCACCGCAGCTTCGACCAAGCTTCAAGTTCAACTCTTAAGTGCGTCTTATCTAGCCATTCACAACTAATCAAAGGGAGTGACAACGATGCCAACACCTATCATCATTGACTGCGATCCGGGGCATGACGACGCGATTGCCATTCTGCTTGCGCTGGCACATCCGGGAGAGCTGGATATCCGGGGGATTACAACCGTTGGCGGCAACCAGATTCTGGATAAAATTACCGACAATGCCCTCAAGATTCTCAGCTTTGTAAATGCAGATATTCCGGTAGCCAAGGGCGCTGCGGCGCCGCTGCTGGGCAAGCTTGTTACCGGAGAGGAAGCCCACGGGGAGTCCGGCATGGATGGCCCGGCGCTGCCGGCGAGCAAGTTCAAGCCCGTAGAGCAGGGGGCAGTAGAATTCATGCTGGAGATTATCCGCGCCTCGGAAGAGAAGATCACTCTGGTGCCTACCGCCCCGCTGACGAATATCGCCCTGCTGATTACGGCCTACCCGGAAGTGAAGGAGCGGATCGAGAAGATCTCGCTAATGGGCGGCGGACTGGCTTACGGCAATGTGACCCGGACAGCGGAGTTCAATATTTATGTAGACCCGGAGGCGGCGCGGATCGTTTTCGAATCCGGCATTCCGATTGTCATGAGCGGACTGGATGTGACAGATAAAGCGGCGATCTTCGAAGAGGAGATTCAGGAGCTTAAGACGCGCGGTCCCGTGTCCGTCATGGTCGGTGAGCTGCTGGATTTCTATTCGATCTACGGGAAGAAAATGGGCTTTGTCGGCAATGCGCTGCATGACCCTTGCGCCATTGCCTGGCTGCTGCACCCGGAGCTGTTCGAATCCGAGCACCTGTATGTAACCGTAGAGACCGAAGGCAAGCTTACCCGCGGCATGACTGTGGCGGACCGCCGCAAGAAGCCGGACCAGCCTGCGAATACGGAGGTACTGCTTGGTGTAGACCGCGAAGCCTTCATCAAGCTGCTGTTCGATTCGTTGGAACGGTTAGACCGGCAGCTGGGGTCTCCGGCAGGAGAATCCTAACGGATGGCGGGCTGGGAACGTCTGCAGGAGACGGTAAGGTTCGAGCTGCAGCAGCGGATCGAGGAAGGCTGCCAGCCGGGCAGTCTGGCGGAGAAGCTGGATGCGGCCGGGAGCGATGAGGACAAGCTGATGGAGGTCTACCGGGAGCTAATGGCACTTCCTGTATCCGCTGATTTTCCTTATAAGGAGCCTTCGGATCTGGCGGGGATCAGGCAGCTCCGTCCGGAAGGTCCGCGCAAGCTTGCGGTGGACTGGACGCCGGACCAGTGGCGAGACAGGTTCTACGGGGCCTGGCTCGGGCGGAGTGTAGGCTGCGCGCTGGGCAAGCCGCTGGAATACTGGGACTATCTGTACGGGAAGGATGGCCGGACCGGCTGGGAGAATATCGAGCTGTGGTTCCGCGGTGCCGATGCCTGGCCGATTACCGGCTATACCCCGGAGTTCTCTACCGCCCGCGAGGAATACGGCCTCGGTTTAAGCGACTGGTCATTCACCAGCACGCGTGAGAAGATCAGCTACATGGAGAGCGATGATGATATCCGTTATACCGTGCTTGGCCTGATGCTGCTGGAGCAAAAAGGGTTGAACTGGGATTCCTGGGATATCGGCAAGCTGTGGCACGGGAATCTGACCTACAGTCAGGTCTGTACGGCCGAAACACAGAGCTATATGAATTTTGCTCAGGAGACCTCCCATCTGCACGGGGAGAAGCCGGCAGATTGGCCGCTGCGACAGGAGCGGGTACGGATGCATTTGAATCCGTACCGGGAATGGATCGGTGCGGCGATCCGCGCGGATGCCCTGGCTTATGGAGCGGCCGGACATCCCGAATTAGCGGCAGAGCTGGGCTGGCGGGATGCCTCCTTCTCGCATGTGAAGAACGGGATCTACGGCGAGATGTTCAATGCAGCAATGATCTCAGCAGCTTTCGCAGGCCTCAGCAATCAGGAGATTGTCCAGATCGGCCTGAGTGAGATTCCGCAGACGAGCAGATTGGCTAAAGATGTGCTGCGGGGAGTTGAAATTGCACAGCAGGCAGGCAGTGAGCGTGAGCTGGTCAGCACCCTCTGGAACGAGTTCAGCCATTACGACCCGGTGCATACGAACAACAACGCTGCTATTGTGGCGGCCTCGCTGATCTACGGCGGCGATGACTTCGAGAAAGCAGTGGTCACCTCGGTCGCGGCCGGGATGGATACGGACTGCAACGGCGCGACCGTTGGCTCTATTATGGGAGCGAAGTTGGGTGCTGCCAAGCTGCCGGTCCAATGGACCGCACCGCTGAACGACCTGCTGTATGCGGATCTGCCGGGCTTCCACCCGATCGCCATCTCTGAGGTCGCGGAGCGGAGCTATCAGGTGTTCCTGAAGCTGCGGGCGGAGCTGGGGGAAGCGAAACAGGGTTAACACAGATACTAATTTTATTTGAGCGCTTTTTTAAGTCGCCTCGCACCAGATGTTTTCAGGGGGAAACATCTGGTGCGGTTGGGCGGCTTTTTTGTCGTTTAGGAAATTATGATTTACATCCGATGCGGATAAGTTGTGCATAAAGTTGGGGGTAAGTGTCTTGGAGCATCGGCAGGATGACTATATTCTGGATCAGTAATAGGAATGACTTCGCTGATTTCACCGAACAGCCGGATATGGTCGAAAAACCGACCACATTCGGTGCGGCAGAGGCGTGTGGGCCGGATATGGTCGAAAAACCGACCACCTTCGGTGCGGCAGAGGCGTGTGGGCCGGATATGGTCGAAAAACCGACTACATTCGGTGCGGCAGAGGCGTGTGGGCCGGATATGGTCGAAAAACCGACCACATTCGGTGCGGCAGAGGCGTGTGGGCCGAATGTGGTCGAAAAACCGACTACATTCGGTGCGGCAGAGGCGTGTGGGCCGGATATGGTCGAAAAACCGATCACAATGGGGATGCCGCAGGCATTTTGTTCTCGTATGGAAAGGAAAGTTTGCCGAATGTAGGTGAAAAACCGATTACAATATGCCGCTAAGAAGGTAAGTTGATAACAGAGAAGTCCGCAGCCATGCCACACAGGCTGCGTTCTTCCCTGTTTGTGCTGAATAAGTAATGCTAGATAAGGGCATGACATCCGCTTAAGTTAACATTCACAGGATTAAACTTGTATGTTAGCATTACTTGTAATTCTATTACTTACCAAATTTAGATGATTGAGAGGGGAGCGGAGCTCATGCTGAAAGTCATGATTGTGGACGATGAACCCTGGGTTCTGGAAGGACTCCGGACGATGGTGGACTGGGAGAAAGCCGGATTCGAGGTATGCGCTGAAGCGCTTAGTGCCGGGGAGGCCCTGCGGCTGATCCGGGAGCACAGGCCGGATCTGCTACTGACGGATATCAATCTTCCGGTGATGAGCGGCTTGGAGCTGATTGCGGCGGTGAAGGAAACGGTAGACCCGCCGCCCCGGTTCGTGATCCTGAGCGGATATGACGATTTCAACTATGCCCGGACTGCGCTGCGCCACAAGGTGGACGGCTACCTGCTGAAGCCGGTGGATGATGAGGAGATCGAGGAGCTGCTCGGAAAGATCCGAGCTATTATTCATTATGAAACCGCTTCCAGAAAAGAGGAACGGAAGAAGCATAATATTCTGGTGCATAATCTGATCAGCCGTTGTGTCCAGGGGGATTGGAGTGAGGAGCTGGAACACGCCGCCTGCGGTCTGCTGGGGCTTCAGCCTGATACAGAGCTGCAATGCATACTTGCTGCTGCCATATCAGGTTCAGGTACGGTGAGCCTGAATGAAGGGGATACCGAAGGCTTCCCGGATCACCTGGGCTATGTCTTCCAGGACCCGGCCGGAAGGGCCGGGCTTCTGATTCGCTCAGCCGGACTGTCCACGGAAGCGCTGGAGGCAGCAGCCGCTCAGGTGCAGAAGGTGCAGTCAGCGAAGCTGGGGGTACCGGTAGCTGTAATGATCAGCGGCCGGGGGAACGGACTGCGCGCCGTCCAGGAGCTGTACACCCAGACGCTTGAGGTCTGGGGGCTTAAATACCGGAAGGAGCGGGGCGGAATTTTCTACTACAACGATCTGCGTACGGCCCGCTTGTCTCCCGAATTCACTGACGGGCACTTTACGCGTGTGCTGGATGAGGTGAAGGAAGGCGTGCCTGAGAGAATCCGGGCCGCTGCCAGGGAAGCCTTCGCAGCCATGACCGCCAAGAGGGTGAGTATTGACGCTGCACAAGCTGAGGTAGCCCATCTGGAGATGACCTTATGCCGGAGTATTGCTGAGATGCAGGGAGACCCCGACCAGATCATGTGTGCGATGCACAAGGAGTACGGCAACTTGGGCGGACTCACGGACTATTACAAGCTTAGCCTGTATGTGGACCGGCTCTGCCTGGAGACCGCAGCGTACCTCACCGAGCTGCGGGCTAATAACGAGGGGAACACCATCTATAACGTGATTCAATACGTAGATCTGGAATTCCGCAGCAAGCTGCAGCTCCAGGACCTCGCCAGGCAGTTCCACATGAATTCTGCCTATCTGGGCCAGTTGTTCCGCAAGGAGACGGGGCGCAGCTTCAGCGATTATCTGAATGAGAAGCGGATCGAAGCGGCCAAAAGCCTGCTCAAGCGCACCCAGCTCAAGATATCGGATATCGCGGTGCAGGTGGGCTTTTCCAATACCGATTATTTCATCGACAAGTTCAAGAATAAGGTGGGTTCATCACCTTCGGTGTACAAGAATGCCCACAACAATAAACAGCTCTAAAATACCGCCACAAAGTGGGGCTTTGTCTTCGAAGGCTACTCAGGTACTTTGCGGGGACCCCGAAAACATATAAATTCTATAATGATAGGAAAGTCGGGTGTGTGTGAGGGATGGCGACAAAACGGTTTAAATTCGGCACCATCGTCAATGATATTCCGCTAAGCTTCAAGTTCTATCTCATCTACATTGTGGGTGTGCTCCTGCCGATCATGGTGCTGAATCTGGTATTCCTGGAGCGGATTACAGATCTCATCAAATCGCGGGAGCAGCAGAATCTGGAGATTTCCATGGAGCGGGCGCGGAAGGACATTCATGATTTTATTGAAGGGGGAGTCTCTGTCGGCTACACGCTGGCTGCGGATAAGAATCTGTACGAGATGCTGGACCGGACCTATACGGACTCTATCGAATTCTACAGTATGTTCAACGAACAATTGAGAGACCGTATGAACAGCTATATGCCTGTCAATAACCAGCTGGAACGAATCAGTATATTCACGAACAACCAGACGGTTGTATCCGGGGGGAATTATCAGGTAATGAACGATAAAGTATGGTTCAGTGACTGGTACCGGCAGGCCAAGAAGGCCACTACCCAGGTCTATGTTGCTGCTTACCGGATCATGGAGAACAAGAATCTGGCTTCATCCACCCCGACGCTCAGCATTATTGAGACCATGGACAATTACCGTAATCTGAACAACTATGAGAAGGTGCTGCGGATCGATCTGGACCTCAGTGAGATCTATGACATTATCGTCCGGGAACGGGATTACCTGAGCCTCTATCTGATCAATGGGGAGAACAAGATTGTGATGTCAGCGGACAGCGGCTATCAGCACATTACGGATGATCCCTATCCGGTATTCAATCAGTGGGGGGACAGTCAGGACGAGAGCGAGGGGGTTCGGGTAATGGCTGTAGGGACGGCGAATTATCTCAAAGGCTGGCGGATTGTCGGAATTACGCAGGGGGAGCGGATCTCCCAGGCGGTTCTCGATATCCGGCTGTACGCAGCGGGCCTAGCCACCACACTTACTCTTTTGACTAGCATATTCATATATATCATGCTGCGCTCCTACAACTACCGGGTGAAACGCCTGTCCCGGCATATGCAGAAGGTGACGAACGAGAAGTTCGAGCTGATCGCCATCGATGAGGGCCGGGATGAGATCGGCGGGCTAATCCACAATTTTAACCGGATGACCTCCAGAATTCACTCTCTGATCAACGATGTGTACAAGCTGGAAATCCAGAGCAAGAACCTGGAGATGGAGCGCGTCAGGGCGGAGCTGAATTTCCTGCAGAGCCAGATGAACCCCCACTTCCTGTTCAATACGCTGAATGCGATTCTGGTGGTCTGCACCAAGAATAAATATAACGATGTCACCGATATTGTGAAAAGCCTGTCGAAGCTGCTGCGCAGACTGCTGAGCTGGAAGGAGGATCTGGTGCCGGTGCGCGAGGAGATCGCATTTATCGACATGTATCTGCGGATTGAGAAATTCAGGTTCAGGGATAAATTCGACTATACCTTTGAGATCGATGAGCAGTCCCTAGATTATAAAATACCGAAGCTGAGCATGCAGCCGCTGGTCGAGAATTCCTGCAAGCATGGCCTGCAGACGATTGAGGGGCTGGGGGTCATCAAGGTGGCTGCTGCCGTGCTGGATAACAGGCTGCAGATTACAGTATCTGATAATGGTAAAGGTATGGAGCCGGAGAAGCTGAAGGAGCTGATGTTCGCGGTCCGCAAGGAGGATTACTCCGGGACCAACATCGGTATCCGCAATGTATACCGCAGGCTGGAGCTGAATTACGCGGATCAGGTGCGCTTCGAGATATCCAGTACGCCGGGTCAGGGAACGGTAGTGACCTTTGGTATTCCCCTGAAGCTGCTTGAGAAGAATTACTCCATGGAAAGAGAGGTATAGATGATGAAATACAAAGTATTATTAATCGATGATGAGCCGAGCGCTCTGGAAGGGATGGAGATGTGGATCGATTGGCAGGAGCTGGGCTTCGAGCTGTGCGGAACCTGCGGCAACGGCCGGGAGGGGCTGCAGATGATGAAGCAGCTTCAGCCGGATCTGGTCATAACCGATATCCATATGCCGCTGATGAATGGTCTGGAGATGATTGGGGAATGGCGGCAGGAGGGGACGGATTCGACGAAGTTCGTCATTCTGAGCGGCTACAGTGAGTTTGAATACGCCCGCACGGCCATCAGCTACGGAATCAATCACTATCTGTTGAAGCCGGTCTTCCCGGAGGAAGCTGCCGAGGAGCTGCGGGAGATCCGCCTGGAGCTGGAGCAGGAGGCGAACCGCAGAAGAATCCATGAGACCGCTTCCGGAGAAGAGGCGGCAACCTTAATCAAGGGGCTGCTTCATGGCAAAAAGGGAGAACCCGAGCTTATGGAATGGCTGGAGACTCTGCTCGGCTTCAAGGAGAGTCCTTCGTGGAACATTTGCCTGATCCGGACGGTCCCGGAGCTGTACACAGAGGTACGGAGCCGCATAGTCTCCCTGCTGGCCGGATATCAGGCAGTGGTGACGATCGATCTGGAAGCGGGATTGCTTGGGATCGTGTACGGCATGACGGCAGGCAGCGGGGAAGACGGCGGAATAGCTGAAGTGCTGGATATCCTGCTGCGCGAGTACGGGAGAGGGAAGATTCACATCGCGCTGGGAACCCCGGAGGACTCTTTGTTGTCCATAGAGGGCAGTTATGGCCGGGCCAAAGAGACGTTGCTCCATTTCTTTTACGAGCCGGAGCAGGCAGGGGTGCTGGCTTACAGCGCGGTACAGGACAAGCCCTTCAGTTATCACTATGACCACATCGGGCTGATGGATGCCCTGCTTGACTGCGTGAATCTTCTGGACGCGGACGGCTACCGCGAGGCACTGGAGGCAGCGGCCCGCAGCTTCCGGGAACAGCAGGTGGCGCCGGAGGTGGTGCGCAAATTTGTAATCCACCTCATGTACCGGATATTCGCACTCGCACCCGGGGCAGAAGCCGCAGGCGAGGGGGGCGGAGTGGCCTCGGGTGTTGAGGTATCAGAGATTCAGCAGGCGATGACCCCGCTGAGCGGGCTGCTTAGCCGCTTATTAACCTACGGCGGGAAGGCCATAGATCTGCTGGTGCAAGAGCAGAATTATAAGTCGCATGGGATTGTCCGGGAGATCAATCAATACATCGGGGAGCATTATCAGGAGAGCCTGAGCATTCAGAAGCTGGCCGAGATCTTCTTCCTGCATCCGGTATACCTGGGGCAATTATTGATTAAGAAGAACGGGATGACCTTCAATGAGCAGCTGCATCATCTGCGGATTCAGGCAGCGGCTGAGCTCCTGCGCGGGAGCAGGCTGAAGCTCTCAGAGATTGCCGAACGTGTCGGTTATGCCAATTACGGACAGTTTCTGAAGCGGTTCGAGAAGGAGCTGCACATGGGCCCGAATGAGTACCGGCATGCCAAGTTCTAAAATTTTCGGGGGTACACCTTTAGTTCGGTCGTATTTTAGCGGACAGTTCACCTCTATAATTTACTTGTGTAAGTGCTTACAAATTAAAGACAAACACTATGGAGGTGCTTTATGGGGGGCAAGTCGAAAGTGACGTTTAAGTATTCCCTGGTTGCGCTATTAACCCTTAGCTTCGCACTGTCAGGCTGCGGCGGGGGCAACGACAAGAATGCTGCTACAACTGACAAAGCAAAGGCGACTACAGCAGCGGATTCTGCTTCAGCTAACACGGGAGGAAAGATTGAACCATTCAAGGTTAGCGCATTTATCGGAGTAGCCGGGCAACAGCCGACACCTGACAACAAGATCTACAAGAAGATCAAAGAGGAGACCGGTGCCAGCTTCGATATGGAATTCCTGGCAGGCGATATTAACCAGAAGCTGGGCGTTATGATTGCCGGTCAGGATTATCCGGACCTTATGACCGGGAGCACCAAGCTTACAGCAGCAGGGGCTTATATCCCGCTTGAAGACCTGATCGAAGAGCATGCGCCGAATTTGAAAGCGCATTATGCAGAATATTGGAACATGATGAAGGACCCGAATGACGGACATATTTATATTTTGCCTAACTACGGTGTATATAACGGTAAGGTCAACAGCTCATGGTATTCAGGACCGGCCTTCTGGATTCAAAAAGCAGTGCTTAAGGAATTCAATTATCCGAAGGTTAAGACACTGGATCAGTACTTTGACCTGATTGAGCAATATAAAGCAAAGTATCCGAAAATTGACGGAAGCCCGACCATCGGGTTCGAAATTCTGAACTATGACTGGAAAAACTGGGGTCTGTTCAACGCACCTCAGCATCTGATCGGACATCCGAATGATGGCGGCGTAGTCGTGAAGGACGGCGTGGCCGAGGTATTTGCCAATAAGGATTATGCCAAGAAGTACTATCAGAAGCTGAACGAGATGAACGAGAAGGGCATTATCGACAAAGAAACCTTTGTGCAGAACTACGACCAGTATATGGCAAAGCTGTCCAGCGGAACCGTTCTGGGGATGTTCGACCAGCACTGGAACTTCAACGCTGCTGAGGATTCACTGACGACTCAGAATAAAATTGAACGCACTTATGTAGGTCTTCCGCTGGTATACGATGAGTCGACCAAAGACCACTACCGCGATCTTGCGGTGCTCAATCTTAACAATGGCTTCGGCATCAGTATTAATGCCAAAGATCCGGTGAAGATTATCAAGCTGCTCGACACCCTGATGGATGAGAAGTGGCAGAAGCTGTTCTCCTGGGGTGTAGAAGGCGAGGATTATATTGTTGAGAACGGCAGATTCATGAGAACCCAGAAGCAGCGTGATGATGCAGCCGATGCCACCTGGCAGCTGGCCAACAAGGCCAAATCATTGTATGAATATCTGCCTAAGACCGAAGGAAGCTACAGCGACGGCAACTCCACGGATGCCGCTGCACAGCCGGAAGAATACAAAGCAGGTCTGAAGCCGTACGATAAGGAAGTTCTGGATGCCTATGGCTTCAATTCCTACGTTGACTTCTTCAGCGATCCGCCGCCAAACCCTGTTTATTATCCTGCCTGGTCCATCGACCTGATTGAAGGCTCGGATGCCAAAATCGCCAGTACCAAGCTAAATGAGCTGCAGACCAAGTTCCTGCCGAAAGCCATTCTTGCCAAGCCGGCCGAATTCGATTCCGTATGGACCGATTATACGGAACAAATCGAGAAAGCCAATGTGAAGGCTTACGAAGACAAGATCAATGAGCAGATTAAGTGGAGAATTGAGAACTGGAGTAAATAATGTAAGGTCTGGTACCGGGTTTTAGAAGGTGGAAGGCCGTCAACCGGCCTTCCACCTTCCATTAATTTGATGGAGTAGGAGACAACGATTATGGATGAGACCTTAGAAATAGATACTGGCGTCCGGCGTCCGAAGAAGAACAAGAGGAAAAAGCAGCCGATTACCTGGCGTGTGATTAAGAATCAGAATCAGCTGATCTGGATGTCTGTGCCTTTAATGCTCTACATTATCCTTTTTGCCTACGTTCCTGTGTGGGGCTGGACCATGGCGTTCCAGAACTACAGACCGGCCAAGTCCTTCGGCGAGCAGGAATGGGTGGGACTGAAGCAGTTCAAGTTTTTGTTCACCGATGATAACTTCATTCGTGTCCTGCGCAATACGCTGGCCATGGGGGTTATCAATCTGATCCTCGGCTTCGTTACAGCCATTGTGCTGGCCTTGCTGCTTAACGAGATTAAGAAAGTATTCTGGAAAAGAACCGTGCAGACGATCTCTTATCTGCCCCATTTCCTGTCGTGGATTATCGTTACCGGTATTGTGGCGACCTCGCTGTCCATCAATGACGGGATTGTAAATATCGTTCTGATGAAGCTGCATCTGATTAAAGAGCCGATTCTGTGGCTCAGTGAAGGCAAATATTTCTGGGGAATCGTAGGGGCTTCGCATGTGTGGAAGGAAGTAGGCTGGAATACCATTATTTATCTGGCAGCCATCGCTTCCATTGACCCTGCCCTGTATGAGGCTGCAGAGATTGACGGTGCGAACCGTTACAAGAAAATGATGCATGTCACCCTGCCTGGCATCAAGGCAACCATTGTTATTCTGATGATTATGTCCATAGGGCATGTGCTGGAAGCAGGCTTTGAAGTGCAATACCTGCTCGGCAACGGACTGGTAGTAGACTGGGCCGAGACGATAGATATTTTCGTGCTTAAATACGGACTTGCACAAGGGAATTATTCACTCGCAACTGCTGGCGGTATATTCAAAACGGTGGTCAGCGTGACATTGCTGCTTATGGCTAACGGGATTTCCAAGCGGCTTGGGGAAGAGAGGTTGTTATAATGGCGGATAACCGGCAGATTAGCCCTGGGCACAAAGCAGGCTTTACGGCGAAAAGAAACTTAGGCACCGGCAGACTTGAACCGTTTTTGTTCACTTCCTTCAATACGGTCTTCATGGTCTGTCTGGTGGTTGTGACTTTATATCCATTCATCAATACGATTGCTGTTTCTTTTAATGAAGGAAATGATACGATCCGCGGCGGCATTTACTTATGGCCACGACAATGGACCTTTCAGAATTACAAGGCGATTTTTGCCACCGGAACGATTTTTGATGCTTTCCTGATCTCAGTGGCACGTACAGTGGTTTCTACATTGCTTAATATTTTTCTGACCACCATGCTGGCGTATACCTTAAGCCGCAGGGAGTACGTATTCCGTAAGTTTATTACTGTAGTCTTCGTGCTGACGATGTATTTCAGCGCAGGTCTGATCCCGAACTACTTCCTGATTAAGGACCTGGGCCTGCTGAACAGCTTCTGGGTCTATGTTATTCCATCGATGATCAGCGCGTTCAACATGATCGTCATCCGCACTTACATCGGCACGATTCCGGAGAGTCTGATGGAATCAGCCAGAATCGACGGCGCCGGTGATTTCAAAATCTTCATGCGGGTCGTCTTCCCGCTCTGTAAGCCGGTGCTGGCGACCATTGCACTGTTCGTGGCGGTCGGAGCCTGGAATGCCTGGTTCGACGCTTTCATCTACACCTCCTCCAAGCAGCACCTCAGTACATTGCAATATGAGCTGATGAAGCTGCTGTCTTCAACGATGAACTCCAACGGGAACCCTAACGTGTCGAACGGGGTAGGAATGGACCAGGATTCAGCGCGGGCGATGGTCACGCCGATCTCGATCCGGGCAGCTATCACAGTGGTCGCCTCCGTACCTATACTGCTGGTGTATCCGTTCATGCAGAAGTATTTCGTAGTGGGTCTTAATGTCGGCAGTGTGAAAGAATAAGCGTTCAGAGCGAATAATCTTGTCTATGCAAAATAGCAAAACGGGTGCAGTCCTACCAGGGACTGCACCCGTTTTTGTGCTATCATTCTACTTCCTTTGAATAATCCCATAGGGCTCAGAGCATCCTTATAATGCTCTGCTCTTCCAAGGGCTTAGCAATCATTTTGAAAAAAATGATGACACAGCGGAAGAAATACCTTATTATTTAAAGAGATTTTTAATGAAACAGATTTTAAATAATTATAGTACAATAAGTCCTGAGGTTCAGGGAACATGTCCAGGCAGTCTGTAGGGGAGGGCTTCATATTCTTTCGCTGAGTCAGGTTAGCAAGAGCTTCACTCTGAAGGACGGCCCTTATACGGCTGTCGATCAGGTATCACTTGAAGTACAGGCGGGTGCCATTCACGGTATTATTGGCGCCAGCGGGGCGGGGAAGTCCACGCTCCTGCGGCTGATCAATCTGCTGGAGCGGCCCGATGCAGGAACGGTTACGGTTGACGGGCAACAGCTTACGGAGCTGCCGGACAAGGAGCTGCGCCGGCAGCGGCAGAGAATCGGTATGATCTTTCAGCATTTTAACCTGATCGGCAATGCCACTGTCAGCCGGAATGTGGCGATCTCCCTGGAGCTTGCCGGAGTGCCGCGTGCAGGGCGGATGAAGCGGGTGGAGGAATGTCTGCAATTCGTAGGCCTTGCAGACAAAGCCGGGCAATATCCGGCCCAGCTCAGCGGCGGACAGCGCCAGCGGGTAGCGATTGCCCGCGCACTGGCGAATAGTCCGAAGCTGCTGCTGTGCGATGAACCGACATCTGCGCTTGATCCGGGCACCACGGCGGATATTCTGGAGGTGCTGCGCCATATCAATGCTTCCCTGGGCGTAACGATTGTGATCGTTACCCATGAACTGGATGTAGTGCGGAGCATCTGTTCCGAGGTATCCGTCATGGAGGGCGGACGGATCGTAGATTCCTTCTCCCGCGGCGAGGGCGGCTTCCTTCCGCCGGGAACACATTCAGGCTCCTTCCGGGAGAGAATCACCGGCAGAACGGGGGCATCCCATGTTTGAGAGTATGCTGAAATACCAGGATCAGATGTGGCAGTCTATCGGCGAGACCTTTGTTATGGTCGGCATTGCCATAGGCGCTGCGCTGCTGGTGGGGCTTCCGCTGGGGACACTGCTGTATTTTTGCCGCAAAGGCCAGTTGTATGAGAATAGAGGGCTGTCCCTGGTGCTGAACAGCATCGTCAATGTCATCCGTTCGTTTCCGTTCCTGCTGCTGGTGGTGGCGCTGATTCCGTTCACGCGGCTGGTCGTAGGTACGTCGATTGGCACA
The DNA here is from genome assembly GCF_038002805.1 of Paenibacillus sp. FSL H3-0333. Lineage (NCBI taxonomy): Bacteria > Bacillati > Bacillota > Bacilli > Caryophanales > Paenibacillaceae > Paenibacillus > Paenibacillus sp. FSL H3-0333. The sequence goes on from NZ_JBBODG010000001.1 coordinate 1,662,809, forward strand.
CTGGCGGCCACGGTGCCGCTGTCCATCGTTGCCATTGCTTATTACTCACGGCTGGTAGAGCAATCCCTGCTGGAGGTTCCGCGGGGAACGATTGAAGCGGCATTGTCGATGGGAGCATCCAAGCTGGGAATCATCTTCAAATTTCTGTATGTGGAGGCCCGTTCAGGGCTGGTGCTGGGACTCACGGCGTCTACGATCAGCTTCATTTCTTTTTCAACCGTAATGGGGGTTGTCGGCGGCGGCGGGGTGGGCGATTTCGCCATCCGTTACGGGTATCAGCGCTTCGAGACTGAGGTCATGATCTACGCCATTCTTGTGATGATTGTACTGGTGCAGCTCATTCAATTCACGGGAAGCACGATAGCCAGACTGCTGGACAAACGCTAGAATACTATACAATAATGGGGGCTTGAGAGATATCATGAAGAGAACAGGAAGAAGAATGACCACCACGTTTACACTGGTACTGCTTGTATTGACGCTTGCACTTGCAGGCTGCGGCAACAGCAAAAAAGCGGAAGAGACACCGGCGGCAACCAGCACCGGGCCTGTGAAGATCAAAGTAGCCTCGCTGATTCCGCCAATGACGGATATCCTCGACATCGTGAAGCCGATTCTGAAGGAGGAAGGCGTAGATATGGAGGTTGTCGTGCTGTCTGATAATGTGCAGCCGAACGAAGCACTGGCGAACAAAGAGGTGGATGCGAACTTCTTCCAGCATGTCCCGTACATGGAACAGTTCAATGCCAGCAAAGGGGCAAAGCTGGTGCCGGTTCAGCCTGTATATGATGCCATCTACGGCGGGTACTCCAAACGCTTCAAGAATATTGCTGATCTGCCCGAGGGAGCAACGCTCGTGATGGCGAATGATCCTTCCAATATTGGTCGCTCGCTGCAAATGTTCGCAGATGCCGGGTTGATCACGCTGATGGATGGGGTAGGAATTCAGGCTACCCAAGCTGACATTACTGCCAATCCGAAGAACTATAAGTTCGAGGAAGTCGATCTGCTGATGCTGGCCCGGATGCTGGATGATGCCGATCTGGTAGCGATGACGCCGGCCTATGCCAGCCCGCTGGGTCTGACTCCGAAGAAGGATGCGCTGATCACCGAGCGTGAAGATTCCGCCTTCACCATCACCCTCGTTGCCCGTGAGGACAACAAGGATTCCGAAGCCATCCAGAAGCTGGCGAAGGCGATCAGCGGCCCGGAAGTGAAGAAGTTCCTGGAGGATAATTACGCGGACATCGCGCTGCCTGCTTTTAAATAGAAGATAAATGAATTGACTCCTATACCAAAGTAAACGAAAAAGCTGTCCCAAACGCCATGAACTGGCTGATTGGGACAGCTTTTTATTGTAAGTAGGAGTAGCGTGGGCACTTGGGTGGACGCTCCGCAAACGGAATTACCGTAGAGCGTTAACGGGATACGCCACCTCATATTGCGCCGTTTCAATCCAGGTTCCGGTAGTGAAATCCCGTCCCCGCACAAGCACTTTATCAGCATAGACTTCTATATAATAGCCCTGGCTGCCGCTCTTGTGTTCATCTGCATCCGTCCAGAGGTAGGCCACCGAAGCAGCATTGAACATTGTAGCCGTCTGCCCGTTGCCGGGAAACATCGTGTTGCTGACCTCCAGTTCCCAGTGGGTATGTCCGGTGAACAGCAAGGTCTGCGGGTGCCGCGACAGAATAGTACGCAGCTCCTGATCCTGTGTTACCCCGTACCATTCCTGAGATTCCAGTGAACCAGCTACCGTATCCTTCAGCGGCTGGTGCAGGAAGAGGAAGACGGGCTGATCCTGCGCGGAAGCTGCCGCCTGTTCCCCAAGCTTCCGGTCCAGCCACTGGAGCTGTCCGTCGGATAGACTGCAGAACGTAGGCAGCCCTTCCTCCGTGCCGAGGAAGATGAAATGATACCCTGAGATCCAGTGGTCATGGTAGGGACCCGGCATCCCCATACGGGAAGTATACATCGCAAGGCGGGATTCCCAATGCCCTAGACCGACATCATGGTTGCCCAAGGTGTAACGAAGCTGCGGCAGTGAGGCCTGATGCTGTTCAAGAATACGCTGGACCTCCTCATACTCCTCCGGGAAGCCATTGTTCGTAATATCTCCAATATGCATGATGCCGCTGCTGCCCTGTGAGTGTAAGGCCAAATCCTGCAATGCCCGTCCGAAGTTCTGATTGTACTCATGCTCGGGATCGGCCGTGACATGTGTGTCGGTAATAATCTGGAACGTCAGTAGCGGTTCAGTAACGCCCGGTATGGAAGATGTATTCATAGACAAGCGAAGCCTCCTTGAAATATTTTATAATCGTTAGGCTAATGCCCCTTGGTACTAATGTTCAAACCAATAATTCCGGCTACAATCACAGTCACCCATAGGAGGGAGGAGCCCGTCAGCCTCTCTTCGAACAACAATGCCCCCGCCAGAGAAATCAGGAGGATACCCGCCCCGGACCATACGGCATAAGCGACTCCAACCTTGATGGAGGTGAGGGCGACACTCAGTGAGGTGAAGCTGATTCCGTAGAATACGAACATCAGCACAGAGGGCCAGGGCCGGGTGAGGCCATGCGACAGCTTCATGGAGACCGTTCCGGACAGCTCGAAGACAATAGCTAAGGCAAGAAATACCCAGGCCATGGCTCCTTCGGCCTTCATCGTACCATCCTTCGTACGCCAAGCTCCGCATAAGAGGACACGATACAATCTGCATCCGGCAAAAGAGTCCCGTCAGCCCGCGTGTCTGCCGCCAGCCCACATCGGCCCGCACCAGCCGCTCCGTGCGCATCACCCGACCCGCTTGCGGCAGCATCTGCATCTGCCGCCGCAGTGACCCGGCTTGCTGCCGCCTGCCCGTTCCCGCCCGAGTTTGCGGCCGGTCCTTCCGCCGCAGCTGAAGCCGCCAGCCCGGCGGTGACTCCGCCGGCAAGCCCAATGGCTACGGCAGCGCCCGCTGCCTTCGCCATCCGCATATCTCCGTTCGTATCGCCGATCACGGCGGCTTCAGTCGGAGATACCCCCAGCCGCCCGCAGGCAAGCAGCGCCATGTCGGGGAAGGGCTTGCCCCGCTCCACCTGATCGGTGCCGATCACGGCGGTGAAATACTGGCGGATGCCCAGCCAGCGGAGATGATTCTCGGCTGCCGCTGTTTCATCAGCAGTCACTACGGCCATAGGGATGCCCAGGGCAGCGCACGCGTCCAGAAAGGGCACCAGCCCGGGAAGCGGGCGGACCGGACGGCTCTGCTCCAGCATCGCATCCGCTGCATTCCGGCAGGAGTCCACCAGTTCTACCGCTTCGGCCCAGGATAGGCCGAGAGAATAACCCTGCCAGGACGCAATGGCGTACAGATCGCTCATTGTGCCCATGGCGAGCGGACCGTTACGGTCGTAATCGGTGATTCTCCCTGCGGCATCATGAACTGTTCCCAGCAGGGAGGCCCGGTGCTGCTCAGGGAAGCTCAGTCCGTGCTGCTCAAGCTTGCGGGCGAACTGGTCCAGGAAGAACTCGCCCCAGCTTCCCCAGAGGGATACGAACTGCAGTAAGGTTCCATCCTTGTCGAATAGGATGGCCGATACGGGATAGTTTCCTTGCGGAGTGTTAAGCTCGATCATGCAGCGTCCCCCTTCATTAATAGAAATTTGTTCAGCAATTCTATTTCAGTTTATCCAGTGCCGCTTGAGCCGTCTGCTGCGCTTCCTTCAGCGCCTCGGCTGCCGGGATATTCTCAATCTGCACCTTATCCGCAGCGATGGTCAAGGCATCGTTGATCTTGCCGCCTGTCGGGTCCTGGAACGGAGGGGAAGCATGAGCCGCCTGCTGCAGCGGGATTTTGATCTGCGGATTGCTCTCACTGAAGGTGACGAATGCCGGATCTTCCAGCGCAGACTGGCGGACGCTAATATATCCGGTGTGGATGGACCAGAAGGCGGTATTCTCGGAGCTTGTGAAGTAGGTCAGCCATTTCATCGCTGCCTGCTTCTCGGCGTCTCCGGCTTTGGCAGGAATACCGGCCATACTCGCCCCGGCGACAGGTTTGCCTTCGCCGGCTCCGGCCCAGCCCGGTTGCTCCATAGCGGAGACGACGCTGAAATCGAGGTCGCCCTGGTCGCCGCTGGAGCCGGTGTATCCGGCCGCCTGGCCTTTCATCACATCGTCAATCGTCTTGTACCAATACTCCCAGCCTTGCCCGCCCGAATGAATGCGCATCGTCTTGTCCTCATGAATTGCTTTGCGGAAGAACTCCCAGGCGTCGATCCACTCCGGGGAATCAATCGTGACCTTGGTGCCGTCCTCACTAAGAATACTGCCTCCTTTGCTGAGAGCGGCATCAACCATATTGCCGGAGCCCCACATCGGTTCCCAGCCGTAGAAGGTGGTTTTGCCACCTTCGGAGACGGTCATCTTTTTTGCGGCCGCAGCGAGGTCTTCCCAGGTCTTAATCTGGCTGGCGTCTATGCCGCTTTTCGCAAAAGCATCCTTACGGTAGTACATCACCTGGGTCGATCCATACATCGGGAGGAAATACTGCTTGCCGTCCACCTGGCCCTGGTTCAGGAAGGTCTGGACGAAATCCTCTTTATTGAAGTCCGGCTGCCCGGCAATCAGCTCATCCATCGGGGCGTAATAACCCTTGCGCGCCCAATCGATATTGGAGGAGAGGACCGCCGCCGGGACCTGCCCGGCAGCAATCGCTGCCTGAAGCTTCTGTTCGGTCTCTGTATAATCCCCCTGCACGATCCCCTTGACGATGACCTCCTGCTGGGAGGCGTTGAATTTCTGAATGAGCGATTCCATATTTTCACCCAGCTTGCCGCCGAGCCCATACCAGAATTCAATCGTGACCGGTGCGCCTCCAGCCGGAGCGGCATTGGCAGCAGGGACTGCGGCGGTTGCTCCGTCCGCTGTGACTGCATTGTCGGGAGCGGCATTTCCGCCGCAAGCGGTGAGCACGGAGAGTCCGGCGATCATGGATACTGCGGACAACCTTTTGAATACGTTCATCATCATTCTCCTCTTGGGTATTGAAGTTTAGGGTTTAGCCTTTACTTGAGCCTGCGGTCATGTTGACACTTTGCATTATCGTTTTCTGCGCCAGCAGGAAGATTAGCAGCAGCGGGGCAATCGTGAAGGCGCTGGCGGCCATGATGAGCGGCCATTTCAGTCCGTAAGCACCTCCTTCCACGAAGAAGCTGCGCAGACCGGCCGAGACCAGCTGCAGGCTGGGGTCCTTCGTAATGAGCATCGGCCAGAAGTAATTGTTGTACTGGTCAATGAAGGTAATCAGCGCCAGTACGGCGAATGAGGATCTTGTGACCGGCACAAGGATCGTCCATAGAATCCGCATATGCGAGGCACCGTCCACTTCACCGGCCTCCACCAGCTCATGCGAGACTTGAAGGAAGGCCTGCCTAATCAGGAAGATCGAGAATATACTCACACAGTTGGAGAGAATCAGGCCCGCATAGGAGTTCAGCAAGTGTAACTCGGAGAGGACCAGGTATCCGGGCAGGTAGACTGCCGTTGCAGGAACCATATAACCGAACAGAATCACTCCGGCAAAAACGCCCTTCAGGCGGAATTTCATATGCGTCAGCGCATAAGCCATCATCCCGGAATTGATTGTCTGCAGGAGGACAATGGAGACAGCGACGAAGATACTGTTACCCATATATCTGGCGAACGGCGCTTCGTTCCAGGCTGCGGCGAAGTTACCCCACAGCGGCACTTCAGGCCATAGTGTGGGCGGGGAGCGCCAGATCTCATCATTGGTTTTGAGGGCACTCGTAACCATCCAATAGAACGGGAAGGCCATCAGAAGAGCAAGCGCGGCGAAAAAAATCTGGCGGACCAGCCTGCTGATAGTTGTGAATATAGGCAAGCGGTGAGACCTCCTTAAGGGCTGATAGTAAAGCTTCTATTGATAATGAGTGGTCCGCTTGCTGATTCCGAAAGAGAGGACCGACAGCAGCATGCAGATCAAGACCAGAACGACAGCTACGGAAGAAGCCTCTCCGATCTGGAACGATTCGAAGGCGGACTGATAATACAGATAGAGCAGAGTGCGGGTGGAGCCGGACGGGCCGCCCTGGGTCAGGACATTAATCTGGTCATAGGCCTGAAGTGCCGAGACTAACTGCACCACGAATAAGAAAAGAGTAGTCGGCGAGATCAGCGGCCATGTAATCCGCAGGAACTTCTGCACCGGACTTGCCCCGTCCAGCTCCCCGGCTTCCAGCAGGTCGGAAGGTACATTGCGCAGCGCCACCAGATAGAAGATCATTGCCCAGCCGACCGACTTCCAGATCGTGACCAGCAGGACGCCGGTTAATGCCCATTTGGGGTCCTGCAGCCAGCCGATGGAATCCAGGCCGAAGAAGTTCAGCACCGCATTGGCAAGCCCGGCTTCAGGCTGATAAATCCAGGACCAGACGATAGACACAGCGACGGTCGGCGTCACCCAAGGCGAGAACAGCAGGATCTGATAGAGGGCTGAGCCCTTCAGCTTTCTGTTCATGAGGAGGGCCAGACCCAGTCCGAGCAGGATCACCGGCAGCACACTGCCGAGACAGAAGAGAACGGTCACCCTTAGCGCTTTGTAAAAAGCGGGGTTGCTGAGCAGATCGGTATAATTCTGCCAGCCGACAAAGGTTTTCTCCGGGCTCATGAAATCCCATTCCGTGAAGCTGAGATACAGCACATACAGCAGCGGCGCGAGCCAGAATACGGCGAAAGGGATCATGGCCGGCAGAGTGAACAGCACGGGCTTCAAGCCGCTGAATAATTTTGAACGTGTCATTTTCGTCCATATTCTCCATTTCATTCATATTGGTTGATGCGGTATAATGCAGAGGACAGCTCCTCTGTTCAAAAAAAATTGTACACTCATGAGGCAGGCTTGTGGTCAAGCGGGGGTAAAGCCCGGTCGGATTTTGTGTAAAATTTGTAGGATGATTGCGGTAAAGCTGCGGTATTGTGTAAGGTAGAGAGAACGATTCTATGTGAAAATGAGGTGCCACCTGATGAAGCAGGCCGCATTCGGCGAAGAAAATCCGCACCGTTCGCCCCGGGAGCAGCTGCTCGGCCCGGTGATCGATGCCATAGCCCAGACCATGGATTTATATGGAGCGAATTATTCCTTCGGCCAGCTGTACGGAGTGATGTTCTTCGAGGACAAGCCGATGACGCTGGAGGAAATGAAGCAGGTCATGAATATGAGTAAAAGCAATATGAGCTACGGAGTTCGCTCCCTGATCGCCTCCCGGATGGTCACGAAGCTTCCGGAGAAGCGTGAGCGGAAGGAGCTGTACGCAGCGGAGACGGACTTCTTCGAGGCCTTCCGGAACTTCTTCACCCTGAAGCTTCAGCGGGAGATCGATGTCATGCAGGAAGCGATGGGAACTGCGGTCCCTGACCTCCAGGCACTGGCCTATGCAGCAGACACACCCGAAGAGGAGCGGCAGGCCTGCCTCAGAGATTTGGAGAAGCTGGAGCACGCGGCCGAGTACTATGCCTGGCTGCAGCGGTTCGTGTCGGGGCTTGCGGAGGGGGTTGTTTTTGGCGGCGGGCTGCCGGAGAATAAGACGAAGTCGCAGTGAAATAATCGGTTGATTATTCTGAACAGCAATGGTCTTAAGGAAGAAAGGGAGAATACCTTATGAAGAACAAATCACAAGCTAACCCGGTGTACGTGGTGGGAATAGCGCTCTTATTTGTGTATTTATTTTGGGGAGGCACCTATGTCGGCATGAAGATTGCCATCGAGACGATGCCGCCCTTTCTGATGGCAGGGGTCCGCTTTTTCACGGCAGGTGTGGTCCTGTACCTCATTGCCAGAGTAAGCGGAGCGAAACGTCCGGTAAAGCGTGAATGGCGTGCCTCTGCGATTGTCGGCGCCTTGCTGCTGCTTGGGGGCAACGGGGTTGTGGCCTGGGCAGAGCAAAGAGTCTCTTCCTCCATCGCTTCGCTCATCGTGGCGGCAGTGCCTGTCTGGATGATGCTGATGGGCTGGCTTGGGCGCGGCGGCAAACGGCCGAATACCGGAGTTATCGCAGGAATCGTTCTTGGACTGCTCGGTATCGCCGTACTGGTCTTCCAGCCGGGGAAGGGGGAGACGGGGAACGCTACCGATCTGATCGGAATTATTACCGTGCTGGCAGCTTCCATAAGCTGGGCAGCAGGGTCCATGTACTCCCGAAGCGCGACCATGCCGGGTTCACCTTTGATGGCGACAGCGGCGCAGATGCTAACAGGAGGCGCGCTGCTGGTGATTTTCTCTTATTTTACCGGCGACTGGTCCAGACTTGAACTCTCTGGCATTTCTATGCGATCGTACTTGGCTCTGGCCTACCTGATCACCTTCGGCTCCATTGTCGGCTATACAGCTTATATCTGGCTGCTTAAGAATGCTGACGCTACCCTCGTCTCCACGTATGCCTTCGTTAATCCGGTAGTCGCTGTGCTGCTTGGCTGGCTGCTGGTAGGCGAACAGCTTACCTTGAACACCCTGATCGCAGCCGTGATCATTATCGGGGCTGTGGTTTTGGTAACTCTTTTCCGTAGTAAGCCACAGCCGGCGGCTACTCAAGCAACGCTTGATATACAACCGCAGCAGCGGCCGTTACACTAATAGTAAGGACGTATCAACAGCCGGTACTCTAACAGAGCATCCGGCTTTTTGGTATGCCTTTACCCCATGTGCATGCAGCCCTTCGACCGACGAGCATTGGCTAGACCTCCCCAGTCCTGTAACCATCCCCGACTAAGGTCCAGTACATAAAACCGTCCACAGTCTGTTTTGAAAGATGCGGGATTGCCCTAGAATAAGGGTATAAGAAAGAGAGCAGCGAAAGGCGGTGATAACAAATGCAAAGAAACAAAGGTAACGGACTTGCGATTGCGCTGATTGTAATCGGAGCGGTAATGCTGCTTGGCATTCTGCCTCACTTGATTTCAGGAATCTTCGGTATCCTGTTCCCGGCAGTGCTGGTTGTGCTCGGATACTACGGAATTAAGAGCGGCCGCAAGATTATCGGCTGGGTGGTGCTGTTCATCGGTGTCATGTCCCTGATCTCCAAGCTTTCCTGGATTATCGGTCCGCTGCTGGGTATTGCTCTGGTAGTGTGGGGCATCTCGGTACTGAGGGGCAAACAAAGCAGAACATACTAATACACACAGTCCATACTTATTAAGAAGCAGGGAGGGAGCAGGAAATCATGAGTGTTTTTCGCAGAATGAGGGACATCACCGTAGCCAACTTGAATGAACGCCTGGAGCAGAGCCAAGATCCGGTGAAGCTGATTGATCAATTTCTACATTCAACCCGTGAAGAGATCGGGGAGGCCGAACGGCTGTACCAGCAGTACGCTTCTCATACGAAGCAATTGCAGCAGCAGGTGAATCAGGCCACCGCCATGAGGAACAAACGTGAAGAGCAGGCGCTCCTCGCACTCAAGGCAGGCGAAGATCATCTGGCCAAGCTGGCATTGCAGGAGAAAATTATCCACGAGGAAAAGCTGGAGCAATACAGCGGGCTGCTGGAGACGAGCCAGCAATCACTTTTCGAACTGGAATCCCAGCTGAACGAGCTCAAAATGGAGTATCAGACGGTATACAGCAAACGCCAGTTCTATGCAGCACGGATGGAGTCGCTGCGGCTGCAGCAGCGCATGAATCAAAGAGCCGGTGCTTATGGCGGCGGAGATGTTCCCAAAATGTTCGGCCGTCTGGAAGACAAGATGAACGACTGGGAGCTAGAAGCCAAAAGCCTGAGCGACTTGCGCCGGATGGGACAGGAATATGCGGTGCAGGCCGGAGAGACCGTGGCAACCGTACTCGAAAGAGAAATGGCCCGTCTAAAGGAGAAGCTGAACAATGATGGCAGAAAGGAGTAGTAGTATGACCCGATTGTATCGTTCAACAAGAGACAAAGTAATGACTGGGCTGGCAGGCGGATTGTCCGAGACTCTCGGCATTGACTCTACACTGTTCCGGATTCTGTTGGTGATCAGTATTCCATTTAGCGGTGGAGCTACAATCCTCGTATACTTTATCGCAGCAATGGTGATTGCCAAGGAGCCTAACCAGTACAATCCCTTCGGTCCCGGACCTGGTGGGCCGGGCGGCCCGTACGGCGGACCCTACTCCGGCGGACCTGAATATGGCCGCGGACCACAGGCTCCTCACCAAGGACCTCAGGGATATGGCCCCTATGGCGGACAGCCGGGCTACAATCCCGGTTATGAGAAGGCAGGCGCTCATGCGGCTCCTGATTCCGGCCTGGATGCCATGATGAAGGATATCGAGAAGAAGGCACTGCAAAAAGAAGTGGAAGAGCTCAAACAAAAACTTGCTAAATACGAGAAGGGAGAAGTGTAAATTATGGGAGTATTCAAACGGATTAAAGATATGACTAAGGCGTCGGTAAATGATATGTTGGATAAGGTAGAGGACCCGATTGTGATGCTGAATCAGTATCTGCGCGATATGGAGGCTGAGATTCATGAGGCTGAAGTAACGGTAGCGAAGCAGATGGCTAATGAACGCCGTATGAAACAGCGTGTGGACGAAGCTGCCAAGGTTGCCGGACAACGTGCTGCACAGGCTGAGCTTGCGCTCAAGAACGGGCAGGAGGAAGTTACCCGTAAGCTGCTGGAAGAGAAAATCTACTTCGACCAGAAGTTTACCGAGTATGGCGAGCTTCACGCACAGGCTGAAGTACAGGCCAAGGAACTGGTGCAGCAGCTTCATGATATGAAGGATGAGTTCTACAAAATGCGCAACAAACGCAATGAACTGGTATCCCGCGCTCAGATGGCTAAGGCCAAGAAGCAAATGTCCCAAATCAGCAGCGTACATTCCATTGAGAGCGGAAGTGCCTCCCTTGGATTCCACCGTATGGAAGAAAAGATCATGCAGCTCGAAGCGGAAGCAGATGTGATGCGCGCTCCGTATAGTCCTTCGGCAACCGCATATGCTAAGCCGGTAGATCCTGAGAAGGAACTGAAAGTGGAGGAGCAGCTTGCCGCACTCAAGAACAAGCTGAACTCAACTCCTGCAGCCCCTCCTTTGAATAAAAAAGAACAATAATCCCTGTTCCTAAAGAACAGCCGGATATGATATGCTGATCAAGGTAAAGCCATACGGTATGGATTCTCCATACCGGTATGGCTTTTGTAGCGGATGCAGTATATTGAAGATGTAGCTTCGCGATACTTCAGCTAATGCTTACGAGGTCAGTTTTGCTTAAAATATAAGAATTGATATGCTGCGCAGGAGGTGCGGAAATGGATAAACGGAACCGTTTGATTGCCATCGGATTGATTGGTGTAGGCTGCTTGATGATATTTGGCAAATGGCTCGGCTTCTTCTCCATTGTCGCACTCCTGTTCCTGCTGCTGGGAATCTACCGGACGACGTCGGGCAAGGTCAAGCAAGGCTATAAGCTTATGGGAGTCGGTGCGGTACTGCTGCTGCTGGATCATTTGCTGCTGGTGCTTGGCATCTGCCTGCTTTCGCTGGGGATGTTCTTTGTCAAATCGAAAAGAATGCAGCGCAAGGCCGGTTTTGTGCAGAAGCAAAGCTTTTCTTCCCGATTCGACTGGGATCTCTCGCCGTGGGTGATGCGCAGCCTGAGCGCCTGGCATGTGCTGGGTGAGGTGGATGTGGATCTTTCCCTGGCCATGGCGGAAGAGCAGGAGACGATTATGCTGTATCAGGGGATTTTTGGTGATGTGGATATCCTGCTGTCTGAGGATTACGGGGTGGAGATTGAGGCATTCGTGCTGTTCGGCTCGATTGAGACCGGCAGTAACCGCGATACGGGGATGCTGAACCGGCTGAACTGGAAGTCACCTAACTATGACAGCTGCGAGCATAAAGTGAAGTTTAACATTTCTTATCTGATGGGGGATCTGGACATACGCTTCCCCTAAGAGTATGTTAGACCAGAGAGAGAAGGGAGAGCTCCCGGCATGGACAAAAAAAGCAGTAACATGGTAACGCGCAGTATGGGTGAGGGAGCTCTGTTCTCTTTGTTCATGCTGCTCGTTATTACATATATTATGTATACATATGGGCTACTACGGCCGTTCGATGATTGGCGGATTGGCGTAAGGACAGGATTGACGCTGATTCTGCTGCCGATGGCTTTCGGAATCGGGTACGGCTTCTATCAGGGCTTCCGCAGCAAGCGCAAGCTGGAATTACTGCGGGCCACCCTGGTCGCCTGGGAGAAAGGCAATCTCACCCCGGCCATGCCGGACCTCGGAAATGATGAGCTGGGGCGGCTCGGGGAACAGCTCGGGCGGATCAGCGGCAAATGGGAGAATCAGGTGAACACGCTGCAGCGGCTCTCCACCAATAATGCGAAGCTTGCCGAGCAGGCACGGGTTACGGCAATTATCGAGGAGCGGCAGCGGCTGGCACGGGAGTTGCATGATGCGGTATCGCAGCAGCTGTTCGCCATCTCCATGACGGCAACGGCCGTAGGCCGGACGCTGGAGAAGGACTTCGATAAGGCACAGCGGCAAATCGCGCTGATCGAGGAGATGTCGGCAGTAGCCCAGTCGGAGATGAGGGCACTGCTGCTGCATCTGAGACCGGTGTATCTGGAAGGCAAGGGGCTGGAGGAAGGTCTTCAGGAGCTGATTAAGGAATTGAAGATCAAGGTGCCGATTGATATTGTGTTCGAGATGGATCAGGGTGTAGAGCTGCTGAAGGGCGTGGAGAATCATTTGTTCCGTATTGTGCAGGAGGCTATCTCCAATACGCTTCGTCATGCCAAAGCGGAGAAGATGGAGATCCGCCTCCACCGCCGGGGCGATACGGTCCGGCTGACGCTGCGCGATGACGGAATCGGCTTCGAGATGGATGACAGCAAGCAGACCTCCTACGGTCTGTCGAATATGCAGGAGCGGATTACAGAGATCGGGGGCTCGATCCAGTTCATCACCGCTCCCGGCAAAGGCTTACGGATCGATATTACCGTACCGGTAGTCAATGAATAGAGGGCAGGTGTAGTGATGGAGATAGAAGAAGATGATGCAATCAAGGTCCTGCTGGTAGACGATCATGAGATGGTCCGGATCGGACTTGCTGCGGTGCTTGGCACCGAGGATGGAATCGAGGTCGTAGGTGAAGCCGGAAGCGGCGAAGAGGGCATCCGTCTGGCCCAGGAGTATACACCGGATGTGGTGCTGATGGATCTGGTCATGGACGGCATGGACGGAATCGAGACGACAAGACAGCTGCTGAAGCTGTACCCGGATTGCAAGGTGATTGTGTTGACCAGTTATTTGGATGATGAGAAGATGTATCCGGTGATTGAAGCGGGAGCCTTCAGTTACCTGCTCAAGACCTCACGGGCCAGCGAAGTTGCAGATGCGATCCGGGCAGCCGCAAGAGGCCAGTCAGTGCTGGAGTCGCAGGTGGCATCCAAGATGATGAACCGGTTCCGTTCCAATGCAAGAGGAGAGGCACCGGCTTACAAAGAGCTTACCGAACGCGAGATGGAAGTGCTGAAGCTGTTAGCCCAGGGCAAATCCAACCAGGATATTGCCGATCAATTAATTATTGGAATCAAGACGGTGAAATTCCATGTCACGAATGTTCTTGCCAAGCTGGGGGTTGAAGACCGGACCCAGGCGGCTATTTATGCATATAAGAATGGACTGGCGGAGTAAGCCCGGTCTATGGAAGCCATGGAGCACTTTCAAGCGAGTCCGCCCGGATGATCTTGGAAGTGTTTTTGCATGCGTTCGTATATCTTTCTCTGAAATTGGATAACCTGTCTAGTAGATTACTAGATCGGTTGAGAGGGAGATGCGAAGTGGGGAATAAAGGGCAGAGTATGGCGATACTGGTGTTCGTGCTGGCGGGGATATGTGCGCTGATGCTCCTGAGCGGATTCCGAAGCGCGGAACCCGCAGGAAGAAGCGGTGTACAGAGTGCTGATGCTTCTACAGCTGCCGGAGAGCTTCAGGAATCCCTTGCCCTGCTGACCACACTGGGCGGACAGGCCTCCGTTCCCGGCGCGCCGCTCCGGCTCGTATTGAAATGGCAGGGGGAATACAGCGGCGAAGAGACTGATGAGGTTGCCGTACAGCACCTTGCCACTAGGCTTGGACTGGATGGAATTAGCAACACAGATGATGATGGGCACCGGGTCTGGCGTTCTGCCGCGCAGCTCAGTGGCGGTACACAGCTGTCCCTGTTCTGGAGTGAGCTTGGCGGCGGCCGCAGCTACTGTATTGTTACGCTGGAGACGGCTGATCTTCTGGGCTCCCCGGAGCTGCCGGCCGCAGCGGTGGACGCCGGAGAGGCGATGCTGCAGGCGGGAATTGATGCGGAGTGGAATGCTTCGCTGCAGGCACCGGCGAAGGAGCAGGGCGGAACGCAGGCAGCACTCCTTGCTACGGAGCAGTTAATGGCTGCGGAGCTTCCCGGTATTCAGGCAGAGGAGAGCTACAGCGATATCTCTACATCCAGTCATTCGTATAGTATGCCGGGTCTTCAGCGCACAGTCAGCAGCGGTAACCACAGCCTGGCCCTCCAGCTGGCAGTTCACAAGAACGTCAACGCGGACGAGAACCGGATAACCCTTGGAATGCCATTAATTACAATCGAATACTGAGGTTAATTGACGTAATATAAGCGTAATCCGGTGAAGGCATAAGAAAGAGTAATGGAAAAGTGCGAAATCCCGAGAAAAACTGTCAGGAATGTGATGGCATCCTCCGTGCAATTATGATAAAATGACATCACGCCTATAGTCGTATGTTGTTTCATACCAGGCGTTGAGAATGAATGTCAACTATATTACATACAGAGAGATGAGGAGCCATGGCTGAAAATCAAACCCTTGATGCACTGCATACACCCGGTGCTGTATTCTTTATCTTCGGTGCAACCGGAGATCTGGCCCGGCGTAAGCTTTTTCCGGCGATTTACAGTTTGTACCGTGAAGGCAAGCTGACCCAAGATTTTGCGGTCATTGGCGTGGCTCGGCGTCCCCGCACCCAGGATGAATTCCGGGAAGATGTGAAGGAATCCATCCGCGAATTCTGCCGTTATCAGGCAGGTGATGCTGCGGAATGGAACGAGTTCGTACAGCATTTTGAATACAAGTCACTCGACATCAATAATATTGACGGCTTCCGTGAGCTGAATGAGCAGACGGAGCGGCTGGAAGAGAAATTCCATATTCCGGGCAACCGCATGTTCTATCTGGCGCTTGCGCCTGAGCTGTTCGGCAGCGTATCCTTTAACCTCAAGGCAGGCGGGATGCTGCAGGCCAGAGGCTGGAACCGTCTGGTCATCGAGAAGCCGTTCGGCTACAATCTCGAATCCGCTGAGGAACTGAACGAACAGATCCGCCAAGTCTTCAAGGAAGAGGAAATCTACCGGATTGACCACTACCTGGGTAAGGAAATGGTTCAGAATATTGAAGTGATCCGGTTCGCCAATGCCTTCTTTGAGCCATTGTGGAACAACAAGCATATCGCCAACATTCAGATTACACTCGGCGAGACGGTGGGCGTGGAAGAACGCGGCGGGTATTACGATCATGCGGGGGCGCTGCGCGATATGGGCCAGAACCATATTTTGCAGCTGCTGACGATGATCGCTATGGAACCGCCTAGCCGTCTGCTGGCTGAAGATATCCGTGATGAGAAGGTGAAGGTTCTACGTTCGCTGCGTCCTTATGCGACCGCTGATGAAGTTCGCGAGAACGTAGTTCGCGGCCAATACACTCAAGGTCTCTACAAGGGCAAGACGCTTCCAGCTTACCGCCAGGAAGACAAGGTGGACCCGGAATCGAATACAGAGACGTATTTCGCAGCCCGTGTATTCGTGGATAACTTCCGCTGGGCTGGAGTTCCTTTCTATATCCGTACCGGCAAACGCCTGCCTGTGAAGACCACCGAAGTGGTTGTAGAATTCAAAGGAATGCCGACCAACGTCTACTTGGGCCAGAAGCACAAGCTCGAGCCGAACCTGCTCGTCATCCGCGTCAATCCGATGGAAGGCATCTACGTGAAGATCAATGCGAAGAAGCCGGGCTCGGAATCCGAGATTCAGCCGCTGGCCATGGATTTCTGCCAGAGCTGCATGATCGGCATCAACTCGCCGGAGGCGTATGAGCGTCTGTTGCATGATGCTGCACGCGGCGATTCCACCTACTTCACCCGCTGGGATGAAGTGTCCTCAGCCTGGTCCTTCGTGGACCGGATTGCCAAGGCGTGGAAGGAAGAGAGCAACGACTTGGCTTCCTATCCTGCAGGCTCCTGGGGTCCGGTTGAAGCCGACCAATTGCTTGCCGGAGAAGGCTTCCACTGGTGGCCGGTCAACGGCCAGGATGAAGACAATGTGGTCTGGCAGGTTAACCGCTAGTCCCTGAAGAAGAACTGTTACAGATCCTCCTGCATCTCGTTGCGGGGGGATCTTTTTGCTGAATCGTGAATTTATATTACAAGATATTTCACTACAGGCGCTTTTTTGTAGATAATCTCTGCCGGATTTTGCTATACTGAGAAGGATGCTTTCAACATAAAGATTTCTAAGCCTAGCGCTATAGATGATCCTATACATGGTAAACGTTACGTTCAAGAAATAGACGTTGAATCTCTAAGGAAAGGATCTGAATCCATGAATAGTCCGATTTGATTGATCCGGTAATAGAGGCAGAAGTAAGCATGAATTTATAGATGAAGGGATATGTGCAATGAATAAAGCAACGGACCATAAGCTTCAGAGTGAAGTAGACAAACGCAGAACCTTTGCGATTATTTCCCACCCGGATGCGGGTAAAACTACACTGACAGAGAAACTGCTGCTCTTCGGAGGTGCCATCCGTCTGGCAGGTACAGTCAAAGCCCGTAAGGCAAGCAAGCACGCCACCAGTGACTGGATGGAAATTGAGAAGCAGCGCGGAATCTCGGTTACGTCCTCTGTGATGCAGTTTGATTACCTTGACCACCGGGTGAACATTCTGGATACTCCGGGTCACCAGGATTTCAGTGAAGACACCTATCGTACGCTCACTGCGGCTGATAGCGCGGTCATGCTGATCGACGTAGCCAAGGGTGTGGAGACACAGACCATCAAGCTGTTCCAGGTCTGCGCGAAGCGCGGCATTCCGATCTTCACCTTCATTAATAAGCTGGACCGTGAAGGCCGCAGCCCGTTTGATCTGATGGAGGAGCTGGAGAATGTGCTGGGCATCCGCTCGGTGCCGATGAACTGGCCGATTGGGATGGGCCGTGAGCTGTGCGGCGTCTATGACCGGATGAAGAATCAGGTCGAGCTGTTCCAGGGCGATGATCATTCCGTAATTAAAGTACAGAAGGTGGAGAGCTACCGCGACCCGATTATCCGTGAGATGGCGGGGGAGTATCTGCATGATCAGCTATGCGCGGATCTGGAGCTGCTGGATGTAGCGGGCGATCCTTTTGACTATGAGAAGGTGCTGCGCGGAGAGATTACTCCGGTATTCTTCGGCAGTGCTATCAACAACTTCGGTGTGCAGACGTTCCTGGATAATTTCCTGGAGCTTGCGCCGAAGCCTGAACCACGCCGCAGTACAGCAGGTGCTGTAGAACCGACGAATGAGAAATTCACCGGCTATGTATTCAAAATTCAGGCGAACATGAATCCCGCACACCGTGACCGTATCGCTTTCCTGCGTATCGTGTCCGGCAAGTTCGAGCGCGGGATGAGTGTGAAGCATGTACGTGCCGGCAAAGACATCAAGCTATCCCAGCCGCAGCAGTTCCTTGCCCAGGACCGGGACATTGTTGAAGAGGCGTATCCGGGGGATATTATCGGTCTGTTCGACCCGGGCATCTTCCGGATTGGCGACACACTAAGTCAGGCCGGAGATATCGAATTCGATGAGCTGCCGACCTTCTCGCCGGAGATTTTCTCCAAAGTCACCATCAAGAATGCACTGAAGTCGAAGCAATTCCAGAAGGGGATCGACCAGCTGACCGAAGAGGGTATGATCCAGGTGTTCCGTACCGTCAACTTCGATGATATTCTGCTGGGTGTAGTCGGACAACTGCAGTTCGAGGTGTTCGAATACCGCATGAAGGGTGAGTATGGCGTGGATGTGCAGCTTCAGCGCATGAGCTACCAGTTCGCACGCTGGATCGTGGATGAGAACAAGCCGGATGCCAGCAAGTTCCGGATCAACTCCACTCTGGTTACGGACAAGAAGGGCAATTACGTAGTGCTGTTCGAGAACGAATACGCTATGCGGACCGCGATGGAGAAGAATCCGACCGCGAAGTTCCTGGAGACTGCACCTTGATGGGTGTGTAATAGAAGTAAGATGAGCAGTTAAGCATATGTACGATTAAGCTATAAAAAACCTCCGGCTCCACCTGTGCAGCAGCACGGTGGGGCGCGGAGGTTTTTGACGGGATGGGCCTCCTCTAGGAGGTGATGGACCCTGGGGTAAGCTTGTCCAGATGTCTGTGCAGCATAGAGAGAACCCGGTCCTGCTTCGCAGGGTCGAGGTCCTTCCAGATCATCTCAAAGACGACACCGAGTCCGGGAAGCGCGGCTTCCGGCCCGTCCACGGAATTCTCAATAACCTCCCGCAGACCTTCTTCGGACTGGCCGTGCACCTTGTGAATGATGGCCTGGCGCAAATCAAGGGTGACTGGCATAATCGGCCTCCTTAAAGTTTTGTGAGCATCTGCTTCCTGAATCAGCATCGCAAAACTGACTTCGAAAGCAGGGGCTTAGTCAGGTAAGCAGCCTTCTTATAAGGTGCCCTGAGGGAGCGCCGAACATTCAAGTTTATAACGGCTTATGCTATACTGTGTGAGATGTATTATATGTGCGGGAGGGACAAGGCTTAATGGCAAAAAAACAGTATGCCATCATCGGCATGGGCCGCTTTGGTTCAAGTGTGGCCAAGGCGCTCAGCGGGATGGGCTATGAGGTGCTGGCCATTGATGCGGATGAACAGCGCACCCAGGAAATCTCCAATATTGTGACCCATGCCGTATCTGCAGACTCCACGGATGAAGAGGCGCTGCGTGCGCTTGGCATCCGTAACTTCGATGTGGTGGTAGTTGCCATCGGTGAGGATATTCAGGCCAGCATTCTGACAACGCTGATCTTGAAGGATCTGGGCGTACCTGCCATTATCGCCAAAGCCAAAAGTGAGCTGCACGGCAAGGTGCTGGGTAAAATCGGAGCAGATAAGGTGATCTACCCGGAGCGGGACATGGGGATGCGGGTGGCGCATCATCTCGCTTCTCCGAACATCCTCGATTACATCGAGCTGTCACCGGAGTACAGCATTCTCGACATGAAGGTCTCAGGACCGATGCTGGGCAAGAACCTGCAGGAGCTTGACATACGCGCCAAATATGGCTGCAACGTTATGGCGATCCGTAAGGGAGAGGAAATGAATATCTCTCCCAGAGCGGAGGACCGCCTGACCGATGGTGATGTTCTTGTCATTGTCGGACGGAAGGATAATCTGACGAAGCTGGAAATGGCTTATCAATAGGAATCTGTAAGCAACAGAAAGGTAGGACCCTATGGAAATTATGTCGCCGCAGAACACGCGGGTGAAGGAATGGGCCGGACTGCAGGAGAAGAAGCACCGTGACCGGTCCGGTAAATATATCGTGGAAGGCATTCATCTGGTGCAGGAGGCGCTGCAGGCGGAAGCAGATGTGGAATGCCTGGCTTTTGACCTCGATAAAGGTATGCCGTCTGAGCTGAAGCCGCTACTTCAGGCCGTACAGGGCATGGAGGTCATCGGCGTGTCGGCAGCGGTGGTTGCCAAGTGCAGCAGCACAGGTACACCGCAACCGGTGTTCGCCATTGTGCGGAAGGAGCAGAAGGGGATAGAGGCCATTCTGGCGAAGCCGGACAGCCTGGTTGTGGTGCTGGACGGGGTCCAGGACCCCGGCAATGTAGGCACTATCATCCGCAGCGCGGATGCGGCGGGCGCGGACGGCGTGATCCTCGGCCAGGGCTGCGCCGACCTCTTCAATCCCAAGACCATCCGGTCCACGATGGGCTCGATGTTCCATCTCCCGGTAGTGGAGGGCGAGCTCGGCACGATTCTGCCACAGGCACGGGAGCGTGGTGCGCTGCTGGTCAGCACCTCGCTGACGGCGGAGGATTCCTGCTACACCCATGATTTCCACGGCAGCCAGTGGCTGCTGATCGGCAGCGAAGGACAGGGGATCTCCCCGGAGACGGCCGCAATGGTCGATAAAAGCATCCTCATCCCGATGGCCGGCCGCGCCGAATCGCTGAATGCGGCAATGGCCGCAACAATCCTGCTGTTTGAGGGGATGCGGCAGCGGGGGAATTATCTTAACCAACCTTTATAACTTTCACAACAGAGTCAGTCCCGGTGTGTCTGAATAAGACGTAATGCATCCGGGGCTTTTTTGTATTCTTTTTCAGCTTCAATACTATGAATAGGAGTGATGAATATGGGGATTATTGTGGCGATTGGCGGAGGAGAGATTAGCGAATTAGAGACTTTGGCAATCGATCAAACGATTGTAGGTTTAACGAATAAAAGGAATCCCAAAGCATTGTTCATCCCTACAGCCAGTATGGATGCGGAAGGGTATTGTGACTCTTTTCAATTAGTATATGGTGACCGGTTGGGGTGTGAGATTAAGCATTTGCTGCTGACGAAAAATACATATGCACCAGAAGAAATAGAAAATATGATTTTATCCGCCGATTTAATCTATGTGGGTGGCGGTAATACGAGGAAGATGCTGGACATATGGCGGGAGCATGGTGTGGATACTTTGCTGAAGCAGGCGTACGCCTCGGGGGTTGTGTTGTCAGGAATGAGTGCGGGTTCGATCTGCTGGTACGAATACGGTCATAGTGACACAGAGACGTTCGATACATCAGGAGAGAGGATTTATATCAAATTGAAGGCGATGGGGATCTTACCAGGGATTCACTGTCCTCATTATAATGAAGACAACCGCGAGGCAGATTTCTTGGAAATGGTTAAGGGGATGGATACAACAGGCATAGCCATTGAGAATCACTGCGCCATTATTTATAAAGATGATGGGTATAAAGTGATCTCTTCCAGAGAACAGGCCAAGGCCTATAAGATACAAGAGATCAATCAGCAGATAATCGTGACGGAGATTGAGAAGCATGCTGAATATAATGAGATAGTGAATATGTGATTAAAAGAAGCCCGCACTCCGCCTATCAGGCCAGAGTACGGGCTTTTAATTGTTCAGAGGACATCTTGTCCGTTTTCACTTTCCGTGTAGATAGAGATTAGCACAATCGCGGTGTCTTCTCCGGTATTTTTGACGGAATGGGGGGTGCAGGCGTTCCAGCTAAAGGAATCACCTTCGGTAAATTCAGCTCCGTCTTCCCCTTGCTGCGCATAGATGGTTCCTTTAATGACAACATGGACCTCCTGTCCTTCATGTGCATGGGGGGCATCTCCAATCATGGCACCGGGAGGGAACTCGACGATCGACATCCGGACGTTCTGGGTGGAGCTGAGGTGTTCGACCTTTAGCTCGGCTGCGCCGCTGGTGGTGATTCTCCGTTCATCCTTGCGGACAATCTGCATGCGTTCTTCTTTTTTGAGCAGCAAATAAGCAAGAGGGACCTTCAGAGCCTGGGCGATATTCTCCAGTGTAGCAATGGAAGGTGATGTCTTATTGGTTTCGACCTGGCTCATGAAGCCCTGGGAGAGGCCGGTAGTGTCGCATATTTGCGCGATGGTGATATTTTTACGCTTGCGGATTGCCCGTATTGTAGCGCCGATATCCATGGGATCACACCTTCATAATATTTGTAATACTAAACTTATTTTCATATTAACAATTTTATTATTGACAAGTCAATGTGTGCTGCGATAAATTACTTATATAGAAAATATATTATTATAACTAATATTCAAGCGAGGATCTTCAGTATGGAGGAAAATAAGATGGACCCTAAGTATTCATATGATATTCACTTACCGGATGGGCTTGAGCAGGGCAGGAAATACCCGGTGATCTTTACTTTTCACGGCAAAGGCTCTAATGAGCGCAATATGTTTGGTCTGGTGGCGCCGCTGGCTGATGAGTTTATTATTATCGGGGTTCGCGGGAATTTGCCGCTGGGTACGGGGTATCAATATTATGATTTGAAAAGCCTGGGCAACCCCATCCGCGGGATGTTTGACCAAGCTGTCGGCGATCTTGAGGCTTTCATTCACTATGCAACGCAGCAGTATCCGGTCGATCCGGACAAACGTTATTTGCTCGGCTTCAGCCAAGGAGCCATTCTGTCTATGACGCTTGCGCTTACGATGGGGGAGCAGCTGAAGGGGATTGTCGCACTGAATGGATATATTCCTGATTTTGTGAAAATGGAGTATAAGCTCCGTAGACTTAAGAACGTGTCTGTCTTCGCTTCGCATGGTGAATACGATTCGGTGTTCCCGGTGCGCATTGGACATGAGACTGCCGCCTATCTGGAGGGGCAAACCGAACGGTTGACCTTCAGACTATATCCGTCCGACCATGGCGTAACTGAAGAGAACCAGCGTGATTTCTTGCAATGGCTCAAGCAGGATGCCGGATTAACCATTAATAAGGAGTGATTGACTATGATGCCTTCCTATTTTTTTGCACAAGGAGCTCCATCTATTGTTCTTGAAGATAATGCCTACACCAAGCTGTTAAAAGAGTTCAAGGACCATATGCCCAAACCGAAAGCCATCATTCTCTTCTCAGCGCATTGGGAGGAACCCGTGCAGTCCGTGGGCGCGGCGGCAACGTACGATACCATTTATGACTTTGGCGGATTCCAGGACGAGCTGTACCAGATGACGTATCCCGCACATGGTGATCCGGCTCTCGTGGAGCAGATTCAGAAGCTTTTGACCGCGGGTGGTGTGAAGAATGTCAGGGATGAACAAAGAGGGCTCGACCACGGCGCATGGGCTGTGCTGAAGCTGCTCTATCCGGAGGCGGATATTCCGGTTGTGGCGATGTCTGTGAATCGTGATTTGCCTAATGCGCAGCAGTATGAGATCGGCAAGGCGCTGGCGGCGCTGCGTGAACAGGATGTGCTTATCATCGCCAGCGGGGGAACCGTTCATAATCTGCGGAGGTTGAACTGGAATTCGGATGAGATCAACGGGTGGGCCGAGCAGTTCGATCATTGGATTCAGGAGAAGGTGGAAGCATGGGATACAGAAGCGCTGTTCCAATACGAGGAGCTTGCTCCTTATGCGGAGATGGCGGTCCCAACGAGTGAGCACTTTATTCCGCTGTTCATCGCTATGGGAGCGGGAGACCCGGGGCGTAATGCGCAGCTGCTTCACCGGAGTTATCAGTATGGTAATCTAAGCTTGAGCTGCTGGCAGTTTAATTAAAATGTGGTGAACTCCGCATGCTCCGCTTCGGCAATCTCCTTGGCATAATTCCGAAATCAGGCATGTCAAGCTGTCGGGGAGGAAGGAATTTCCGGTCCACTTTTCAATACATTCTTGGTAAGGTAGGGGGACTGCTATTCTGAAGAGGTGATAATTATGCAAAAGAAACATTGTGCATTCTGCGATCAGATTGTCCGCATTACAGCAGACGGTGAGTACGATCAGTATATCGATTGCTCTTGCTCTCCTGGCGGAAGCTACAGCCTGCTTAGAGACAGCTATGAATTGATTCTTGCGCTCTCGTTCCAGCAGAAGTGGGACATGCTGCATCTGATCTCGGGCTATATCCGCGAAAAAACGGATTGTGGCGAGAAGGTGATCCTTGCGTTCAGCGATCTGGAGGATATTGTGAATGCCCCGGGTATTCCGGTAACGGCTGAGGATAAAGGAGGCCGGCTGTTGCAGTATCTATATAGGCATTGTAGTGGCCCCGGGGAGCCCGTAGTGATTCATCCCCTGTCCCGCAGCTACAATCTGACATACTCTCCCAATCTGCAGGAGCTGGTCTATATTATTGACAGGCTGCAAGGTGAGAATCTGTTAGTCCGGGAAGGTATGAACTTCACATTGACCTCCCTGGGGTCGGAGGAAGCAGTGGCTACCTCAGGAGGCCGGACCTTACAGCAATGCACCGTTCTTCTGCCGGATGATGAGAAGCTGCAGGCGGAGTGGCAGGACAAGCTGTGGGCCAAAATCGAGCAGTTGGGCTATTTCCCCCGTTTGCTTGCCAGCAAGAACGAAGCTACGAATTCGCTGGAGCCTGTGGCGGACAGCAAGGTGGTTATTGCGGACCTCACAGGCCAGTCATCTGAGGTGTATCTGGCAGCGGGCTATGCGCTTGGGCTGAACATTCCGGTAATCTGGACGGTCAGAAGCGATGAGGCAGATACATTAAGGATCCATCTTCAGGAGATACGTCCTCTGGTTTGGGATACTGCGGAAGAGCTGATGGTATTGCTTCAGCAAGAACTTTTGAAATAATAGTTGCATAGTTGTCTGATCCATGTTATATTATAAAAGTTGCTGGTGACGCGGTAGTCGTCGCTGACAACGAGCTTGATCTTTGAAAACTGAACAACGAGTGAGTATCTGGAGATCACTTCGGTGAGATCCAAAAATGAGAATGTAAATTCTCGTCAGATGTTTCAAAATGAGCAATCGCTCTTTCTAAATACCAATTTGGAGAGTTTGATCCTGGCTCAGGACGAACGCTGGCGGCATGCCTAATACATGCAAGTCGAGCGGAGTTTGAGAGGAAGCTTGCTTCCTTTCAAACTTAGCGGCGGACGGGTGAGTAACACGTAGGCAACCTGCCCTCAAGCCTGGGATAACTACCGGAAACGGTAGCTAATACCGGATAATTTCTTTTTTCTCCTGAGAGAAGAATGAAAGGCGGAGCAATCTGCTGCTTGGGGATGGGCCTGCGGCGCATTAGCTAGTTGGTGGGGTAACGGCCCACCAAGGCGACGATGCGTAGCCGACCTGAGAGGGTGAACGGCCACACTGGGACTGAGACACGGCCCAGACTCCTACGGGAGGCAGCAGTAGGGAATCTTCCGCAATGGGCGCAAGCCTGACGGAGCAATGCCGCGTGAGTGATGAAGGTTTTCGGATCGTAAAGCTCTGTTGCCAGGGAAGAACGTCCGGTAGAGTAACTGCTGCCGGAGTGACGGTACCTGAGAAGAAAGCCCCGGCTAACTACGTGCCAGCAGCCGCGGTAATACGTAGGGGGCAAGCGTTGTCCGGAATTATTGGGCGTAAAGCGCGCGCAGGCGGTTATTTAAGTCTGGTGTTTAAACCTTGGGCTCAACCTGAGGTCGCACTGGAAACTGGGTGACTTGAGTACAGAAGAGGAAAGTGGAATTCCACGTGTAGCGGTGAAATGCGTAGATATGTGGAGGAACACCAGTGGCGAAGGCGACTTTCTGGGCTGTAACTGACGCTGAGGCGCGAAAGCGTGGGGAGCAAACAGGATTAGATACCCTGGTAGTCCACGCCGTAAACGATGAGTGCTAGGTGTTAGGGGTTTCGATACCCTTGGTGCCGAAGTTAACACAGTAAGCACTCCGCCTGGGGAGTACGGTCGCAAGACTGAAACTCAAAGGAATTGACGGGGACCCGCACAAGCAGTGGAGTATGTGGTTTAATTCGAAGCAACGCGAAGAACCTTACCAGGTCTTGACATCCAACTAACGAAGCAGAGATGCATCAGGTGCCCTTCGGGGAAAGTTGAGACAGGTGGTGCATGGTTGTCGTCAGCTCGTGTCGTGAGATGTTGGGTTAAGTCCCGCAACGAGCGCAACCCTTGACTTTAGTTGCCAGCAGGTTGAGCTGGGCACTCTAGAGTGACTGCCGGTGACAAACCGGAGGAAGGTGGGGATGACGTCAAATCATCATGCCCCTTATGACCTGGGCTACACACGTACTACAATGGCCGGTACAACGGGAAGCGAAGCCGCGAGGTGGAGCCAATCCCAGCAAAGCCGGTCTCAGTTCGGATTGCAGGCTGCAACTCGCCTGCATGAAGTCGGAATTGCTAGTAATCGCGGATCAGCATGCCGCGGTGAATACGTTCCCGGGTCTTGTACACACCGCCCGTCACACCACGAGAGTTTACAACACCCGAAGTCGGTGGGGTAACCCGCAAGGGAGCCAGCCGCCGAAGGTGGGGTAGATGATTGGGGTGAAGTCGTAACAAGGTAGCCGTATCGGAAGGTGCGGCTGGATCACCTCCTTTCTATGGAGAATCGTCTTCTGCAATGAAGACATTCAAATCTTAAATCTAGCCGGTCGGCTAGTTACTCACTCGTTGGTCAGTTTTGAGAGTTTAAGCTCTCAAGTAAGAAACTTGATCCTTGAAAACTGGATACCGAAACGAATTTGCGTTTTAGAACATTCCTTTAAGCTGAACTTGTGTAAACAAGTTTTGAATTAATGGCGATGCAACGATGATCTGGATGGAAATAAAGGCTTTGAAGTGATTCAATGTCCGATATTTTCCTGACGGAAAAATCGAGGTTAAGCTACTAAGAGCACACGGAGGATGCCTAGGCGCCAGGAGCCGACGAAGGACGTGGCGAACAACGAAACTGCCTCGGGGAGCTGTAAGCAAGCTTTGATCCGGGGGTGTCCGAATGGGGAAACCCAGCTGTGGTAATTCGCAGTTACTCGTATCTGAATACATAGGATACGCAGAGGCAGACCAGGGGAACTGAAACATCTAAGTACCCTGAGGAAGAGAAAACAATAGTGATTCCGTCAGTAGCGGCGAGCGAACGCGGAACAGCCTAAACCAAGGGGCTTGCCTCTTGGGGTTGTGGGACGTCTCACATGGAGTTACAAAGGAATATGGTAGGCGAAGAGGTCTGGAAAGGCCCGCGATAGAGGTAAAAGCCCTGTAGCCCAAACTGTGTTCTCTCCGAGACGGATCCCGAGTAGTGCGGGGCACGTGAAACCCCGTATGAATCCAGCAGGACCATCTGCTAAGGCTAAATACTACCTGGCGACCGATAGTGAAACAGTACCGTGAGGGAAAGGTGAAAAGCACCCCGGAAGGGGAGTGAAATAGAACCTGAAACCGTGTGCTTACAAAAAGTCAGAGCCCTATGCTGGACTTGTCCAGCACGGGTGATGGCGTGCCTTTTGTAGAATGAACCGGCGAGTTACGTTTAACATGCAAGGTTAAGGTGAGAAGCCGGAGCCGCAGCGAAAGCGAGTCTGAATAGGGCGACTAAGTATGTGGACGTAGACCCGAAACCGTGTGATCTACCCCTGTCCAGGGTGAAGGTGCGGTAACACGCACTGGAGGCCCGAACCCACGCATGTTGAAAAATGCGGGGATGAGGTGGGGGTAGCGGAGAAATTCCAATCGAACTCGGAGATAGCTGGTTCTCCCCGAAATAGCTTTAGGGCTAGCCTCGGTGAATGGAGTGGTGGAGGTAGAGCACTGATTGGGTGCGGGGCCCGCAAGGGTTACCAAGCTCAGTCAAACTCCGAATGCCATTTACTTCTTGCCGGGAGTCAGACAGTGAGTGCTAAGATCCATTGTCAAAAGGGAAACAGCCCAGACCATCAGCTAAGGTCCCCAAGTGTGTGTTAAGTGGGAAAGGATGTGGAGTTGCACAGACAACCAGGATGTTGGCTTAGAAGCAGCCATCATTGAAAGAGTGCGTAATAGCTCACTGGTCGAGTGACTCTGCGCCGAAAATGTAACGGGGCTAAACACACCACCGAAGCTATGGCTAGATGCTTTGCATCTGGGGTAGGGGAGCGTTGTATATACGTTGAAGGTGTACCGTAAGGAGCGCTGGAGAGTATACAAGTGAGAATGCCGGTATGAGTAACGAAAAGATCAGTGAGAATCTGATCCGCCGAAAGCCCAAGGTTTCCTGAGGAAGGCTCGTCCGCTCAGGGTAAGTCGGGACCTAAGGCGAGGCCGACAGGCGTAGTCGAAGGACAACAGTTTGAAATTACTGTACCACCGTAATCCGCTATGAGCGATGGGGTGACGCAGGAGGGTAGTGACGCGGACTGATGGATGTCCGTCTAAGCAGTGAGGCTGGTGTGTAGGCAAATCCGCACATCGTAAGGCTGGGCTGTGATGGGGAGCGAAAATTACAGTAGCGAAGGTCATGATCTCACACTGCCAAGAAAAGCCTCTAGCCAGGAGAAGGTGCCCGTACCGCAAACCGACACAGGTAGGCGAGAAGAGAATTCTAAGGCGCGCGGAAGAACTCTCGTTAAGGAACTCGGCAAAATGACCCCGTAACTTCGGGAGAAGGGGTGCCTCGGTAGGGTGAATAGCCCGAGGGGGCCGCAGTGAAAAGGCCCAAGCGACTGTTTAGCAAAAACACAGGTCTGTGCGAAGCCGTAAGGCGAAGTATACGGGCTGACGCCTGCCCGGTGCTGGAAGGTTAAGGGGAGCGGTTAGGGGTTAAACCCGAAGCTGTGAACCGAAGCCCCAGTAAACGGCGGCCGTAACTATAACGGTCCTAAGGTAGCGAAATTCCTTGTCAGGTAAATTCTGACCCGCACGAATGGCGTAACGACTTGGGCGCTGTCTCAACGAGAGATCCGGTGAAATTTTAATACCTGTGAAGATGCAGGTTACCCGCGACAAGACGGAAAGACCCCATGGAGCTTTACTGCAGCTTGATATTGAATTTGGGTACGATCTGTACAGGATAGGTGGGAGCCGTGGAGGCAGGAGCGCAAGCTTCTGCGGAGGCGCCGTTGGGATACCACCCTGATCGTATCTAGGTTCTAACCTAGTGCCCTTAGCGGGTACGGGGACCGTGTCAGGCGGGCAGTTTGACTGGGGCGGTCGCCTCCTAAAGAGTAACGGAGGCGTTCAAAGGTTCCCTCAGAATGGTTGGAAATCATTCGCAGAGTGCAAAGGCATAAGGGAGCTTGACTGCGAGACCTACAAGTCGAGCAGGGACGAAAGTCGGACTTAGTGATCCGGTGGTACCGCATGGAAGGGCCATCGCTCAACGGATAAAAGCTACCCTGGGGATAACAGGCTTATCTCCCCCAAGAGTCCACATCGACGGGGAGGTTTGGCACCTCGATGTCGGCTCATCGCATCCTGGGGCTGAAGTAGGTCCCAAGGGTTGGGCTGTTCGCCCATTAAAGCGGTACGCGAGCTGGGTTCAGAACGTCGTGAGACAGTTCGGTCCCTATCTGTCGTGGGCGCAGGAAATTTGAGAGGAGCTGTCCTTAGTACGAGAGGACCGGGATGGACGTACCGCTGGTGCATCAGTTGTTCCGCCAGGAGCATGGCTGAGTAGCTACGTACGGACGGGATAAGCGCTGAAAGCATCTAAGCGTGAAGCCCCCCTCAAGATGAGATTTCCCAGTATGTAAGACCCCTTGAAGACGACGAGGTAGATAGGTTGGAGGTGGAAGTGCAGCAATGCATGGAGCTGACCAATACTAATCGGTCGAGGGCTTATCCAAAAACACTAACACACAGATTCGTTTCGGATTCAGTTTTCAGGCGATCAAGCCTGGCAGGATGTTAAACCGATGGTTTGATATTTTCTGTAGCGATTTCGAGAAGCGTAGGCTTCGAAAAATCATGTTTGGTGGCGATAGCGGAGGGGTTCCACACGTACCCATCCCGAACACGACCGTTAAGCCCTCCAGCGCCGATGGTACTTGGACCGAAGGGTCCTGGGAGAGTAGGACGTTGCCAAGCACACATGGCCACTGTTGAGAAATCAACAGTGGTCTTTTTGTATTCCGGGCGAGGCTCTCATTTTACAACTCCATAACAACTGTCACTCTACTTTATAACATGTTAAGAGTAGGGTAATGGTAGAGAAAATACTATACTCCTGTGGAGGTTATCCCGTTGAATAAGAAGAAGTGGTCTGCTTCTATAGCAGTCCTGTTATGTGCTGGAGGGTTATTCGCCATCAGTGCTGTTGTCGTCCCGAACTTAGTGAACTCTGCCGTTGTCGCCAAGGACAGCACAGCAGCACCACAGAAGGATGTCAGACTACCTCTGACGGAGAGTGCGGTTCCTGTATTGAAAGTTGAGGCTCCCGTGCCGGTATCCACTGTGGAGGATTATCTGCGGAAGAATATGACCCAGGAGCAAATTCAGCAAATTGATGGCTTCCTAGACAGAGGACTTGAGCCCCAAGGGGATAGCAGCCGTGAGCTCACAGAATCGGAGACTAAGCGCCAATTGGTGCTGCACGATCAGTATGTGTATGATGGACTTCGTCCTCAGAAACCCCTGCCCTTCGAGGCGGGACAAGGGGACTTATATCTGGATCTAATGACCAATACGTCTTATGTTCCAGATCGGATCTGGACCGATGAAGAACTTGACTGGTTATATCGGCAGGGTTATGTATCCTCTCTACGCTTTCCCGACAAACTTGTTTTTCCTGCAAAGTACAGCGAGTCTGAATTCATCATGCGTGCGGTTGAAAGTGTGCGGAAGCTCTACGATGCCGATGTGTCCAAGCTGGAAATATCCACTAGTCTGCATAAAGCGGAATTTGGCTTTCCTTCCCAATGGTGGGTGTATTTCTCTCCCTACAAGGAGCGGACCATGCGGGGATAAGGACAGGAGGTATGGAATTACCATGTGATTATCGATACAGAAACCGGAGTGTTAGTGGATACGACAGCTATTAATGCGGACGCGATAAGAACGCCTATTGACGGAGCTGCGGCTGCCACTCTCCAGAAGGATCAGCGCTGGATCGAGGAAGCTAAACGGATAATTAAGAATAAGCAAGGTGAGCATAGGAAAATCGTAAAGGCATATCTGACTGATACCGAGGTGAACAATAAGCGCGGAATGGTTGCGGTAGATGTATTATTAGAAGACGGCAGCAAATATAATGCGGAGCTCCGCTATCCGAGTATGATGTTGCGTTGCCTCATTTATGAGCCTGCCGATAAGGGGAAATAAGCGGGAAGCTTATGTTCAATGAACAAACTAGTCCTGACGATCAAGCAGTTCTTGATTCGTCGGGATTTTTTGGCGGGCGGGTGTGTAAGGTCAGGTTCGGCTTATAGGTTATGGATGCTTTGGAATCTGGTATGATTAAGATTAGGTTACCTATGAAAGGGTATTCTGTGGCTACAGAGTTAGGAGGATATTCGACAGATGGCTCATATACTTGTTGTTGAGGATGAACAGGCGATTAATGATTTAATAACGATGAATCTTAAGCTGGTGGGACATACGTATGCCAAAGCCTATAGCGGCTCGGAGGTAGCGGACATGCTGGAGAAGGAGCGTGCGGATCTGGTCTTGCTGGATGTCATGCTTCCCGGTCTGGACGGGTTCGGGGTGATGGAGCAGATTGCGCCACTACGGATTCCGGTGATTCTGATTACGGCCCGGGGTGCACTCTCTGACCGGATCAGGGGCTTCGAGCTGGGTGCGGATGATTATATTATTAAGCCTTTTGAGATTCTGGAGCTGCTGGCCCGGATTAATGTCGTGCTGCGGAGGAATGAACAGGCCGCCTCTGCTTTTGTATGCGATGGGGTTGAAGTCCGGTTCACGGAGCGTCAGGTGTGGGTGGATCAGCTGCTGGTGGATCTGACGGCCAGAGAATTCGAGCTGCTTGAAGTGCTGATCCGTAACCGGAATATTGCTCTTTCCAGAGAGAAGCTGCTGGAGCTGGCATGGGGTTATGATTATGCGGGTGATACCCGTACTGTGGATGTACATATCCGGCAGCTGCGCAAAAAGCTGGGCTGGGAAGAACGGATCAAAACCGTGTTCAAGCTGGGCTACCGGCTGGAAGTTCAGGTCTAGCCATGCGGTTCTGGCATAAGATTCTCCTTGCTGTCCTGGTGCTGTTTATAGCGGCACTTGATGTAAGTGTCGTGATGGTAATGAAAAAAAGCTGGCAGCTGAACATGGCCAGTGAGAGCAAACGTGCGGCCAGCGAACAGCTGCTAATTACGAATAATATCTATGAGAATCTGGATTCCATTCGGGCAAGAGGCGTCTCTCTTACCCCGGCACTGCTGGTCAGTGTGGCTAAGTCCTATGGAGAACACTACCGTAAGCAGGGGATAGAGCTGGAGCTGCGGGATGATGGACTGCTGCTCTATCCTGGTGAGAAAGAACAGCGCGCTGTGCAGGAGGAGCATATCATGACGTTAGCGATGCCGCTCCCGGCTCCCTATCAGCATCTGGAGCTGGCCTATAACCGCGATATTAGCGGTCTGTATGCCCAGCAGCAGGAGCTGAACCGTTTTTTTGTGATGATTAACTGGATTGTAGGGCCGCTTCTTGTGGTACTGCTCTACCTTCTGATCCGGCATCTGACCAAGCCGCTCAAGCTGTTATCCGAGACGACGAAGACGATTGCCGAAGGCGACTATTCCAATCGTGTGGAGCTGAACAGCAGGGATGAATTCGGGGAGCTGGCCTTCAACTTTAACAAGATGGCTACTGTGATAGAGCAGCGGATGAGCGATCTCGCAGGCATGGCTGAGGATAAACAGCGGATGGTCGATAATCTAGCCCATGAGCTGCGGACACCGCTAACCAGTATGCAGGGATTTGCGGAGCTGCTAACCACAGCTAACATAGATCAGGACGATCAGGTCAAAGCGGGCCGCTATATTCTCAGTGAGACTGTGCGGCTGAAGAATCTGGCCTTCAAGCTGCTGGATCTGTCCGTTCTGCGGCATCAGCCACTGATGTTGGATGAGGTAGACGTGGCTTCGCTATTCGACACAGTGGCCCAGATCGAGCAGCAGAGGGTAACAGATAACTTATTACTGCTGGAGCTGTATAGCACCATTCCTGCCGTATGGGGAGATGCGGATCTTCTGGCCTCTTTTCTGGTGAATCTGATTGAGAATGCCATTCCTGCGTCCCCGCCAGGCAGCACAATCCGCTTGCTGGCCTATCAGCAGGACGGAGAAGGGGTACTTGAAGTACAGGACAGCGGGAGCGGAATGACAGAAGAGCAGAGCAGGCGGGTATTTGAGCCGTTCTACCGTGCAGACCAATCGCGTTCACGGGCCTATGGCAACGCAGGTCTTGGTCTCTCTCTATGCCGCCAGATTGCCGAAGCGCATCAGGCCAGAATTGAGCTGCTATCTGCTCCTGGCGAGGGGACGAGCATCCGCCTTTTTTTAAAAGATAATTTATAATGGTTTGTAGAGGCTATTTTACAACTCCATAACAACTGCTCCTCTATTCTATAATATCCCGGGATTAAGCTATGGATAGAGTTAATATCCTGAATCCCGATGGAGGTAATACAATTGAACAAGAAAAAGTGGTCTGTTACTATGGCAGTTGTCCTATGCTCAGGCGGTATGTTTGCATTCAGCGGACTCCTTGTCCCCAGTCTGGCGAACTCAGCAGTCATCGCAAAGTACAGTACGGCAACTCCGGTCAGTGCTAAGGCAAGTCCGGCAGGAAGCGCTGTTCCTGTGCTGAAGGTGGAGGCACCCGTGCCGGTATCTACCGTGAATGATGATCTGCTGCTGAAGCAGATGACTGAGGAGCAGATCCAGCAAATCTACGACTATATAGAGCTACCGGGCGATCCGAACACTTCAGGCCGGGAAATGACCGAAGCGGAGATCAACCGCAGGCGGGTGCTGGAAGATCAATATGTCTATGATGGTGTGCGGCCACAGAAGCCATTGCCGCTACAGGCGGGGCAGGGAGAAGTGTATTTCGATATAAAGACCAATACGTATTATCAACCGGAGCGCACCTGGACGGATGAAGAGCTGCTGCAAATGATTGACTGGTCCTACCGGGTTAATCTTGTGGCATCCAAACGTAATATAACTGCTCCTGTCGTGGCCGTACCGGAGAAATTCAGCAAGGCTGAAGTACAGGCACGGGCGGCTGAAAGTGTGCGCAAGCTGTTCGATGCCGATATCTCCAAGCTGAAAACAAATGTTATGCTGGTGGAACCGGGTTATGGCATACCCTCATTTTGGTCGGTTCACTCTGAACCATATAAGTCGCTTACTCTGCTTGGACAAGGTCAGGAATACTGGCAATATAGTGTGCAGATCGATCCTGACACCGGGGTGGTGGTAGATACGACAGCTTTTAACTCTGTGATGAAAAGAACCCCTATCGACGCGGCAGCTGCGACTGCCATGAAGAAGGATGACAGCTGGGTAAAGGAAGCTACCCGGATTGTAAAGGACAAGCAGGGAGAGAAAAGAAAGATAGTGAAGGCGTATCTGACGGGCACTGAGGTTAACAATAAACGCGGGATGGTGGCCGTGGATGTATTACTGGAAGATGGCAGCAAATATAATGCGGAATTCCGCTATCCGGGTAAGCAGCTGCGTTGTCTGATCTATGAGCCTGCCGGTAAGGCTAAGTAAGCGGGAAGCCGTGTTGCTATAGAACTGAATTTATCCTGATGATCAAGTCTCTCTTGATTCATCGGGATTTTTTGTTACATTAGAGAGAAGAAAGGAAGGGGTGAGGGGATGAAAAGATTAAATGTGGCGATTCCAACGCCTTTTCATGGGGATGAGGGTCTGAATACAGACGGATTTGCGCCTATCGTGGCTTACCAGCAGCAGAACGGGATCGAATCCCTGCTGATTTCGGGAAGCACTGGCGAGCAGCATTCGCTGAGTATCGGAGAGAGAATGGAAATCATTGAGTACTTCAATCAGCAGCGCTTCCAGGGGATAGAGCTGGTGTTCGGGGCTTCTGCCATAAGAACCCGTGATGCTGTACGACTGGTTCAGGCGCTGGAGACATCAGTGATCGATGCGATTATGATTGGCTTCCCGCCATACATCCGGCCTACGCAGCAACAGGCGGTTGCTTATGTGGAGGAACTGCTTAGCCATACGAGCAAGCCGGTAGCGCTGTATAATAATCCCGGCCGGACCGGATTCGATCTCGCGCCGGAGTCGCTGAAATCATTAATCCGCCGCTATCCGAACATTGTAGGATATAAGGAAACAGGCGATTTGCAGCGGCATGTGGGAGTGGAGTATCCGGAGGGGTTCATTCTTTTTGCAGCAGGGGATATGAGGCTTGTGGAGAATCTCGCCGCTGGCCCTTGCAATGGCCTCTCCAGTGTGGCGGGGAATCTATACCCCTTGGAGATCAAGAGCGCGGTGGAGCGTCTGCTGCGGAAGGAGCAGGTGGAGGCTGGACCTTTGGAGGACATAGTGGCGCAGGTGTTCAGCGGGCATGCGCTTGTCAACATCAAGCAGCATTACAACCGGTTGGGGATTCCGGCGGGCGTGTGCCGGGCTCCGATTCTCTAGATATGCATATTCGCCTCCTGTAAGACAAAAGCTAGCCTATCTACTGTCAAAAGGAGACGGAGCGATGAATGAAATCTGGAGCGAAATCTGGAAGGCGCTGGTGCTGATCACTGTCGGGATGCTGGTGCTGCGGCTAGCCGGCCGCAAATCGATCTCGCAGATGACGATTCCTACGACGATCGCCATGATCTCAATTGGGACAATTATTGTGCAGCCGATCGCCGATCATAGTATTCTGATTACTATAGTTGCAGTAGAAGTGTAGAGATGGCTATAAAATCAGCTAAGCAGAAAAGAAAGGACGGAGTGAGATGAAGCATCCTTTTCACCTGAAGGCGGTATGGAATGGAGGGCGGAACAGCGAAGGGCATATTGATGCGGGCGGACTGCGGACGGTTATATCGATACCGCAGGAGATGGGCGGTCCGGGAACCGGCACGAACCCGGATGAGATGCTGCTGGGTGCAGCAGCGACCTGTTACCTGATTACTCTGGCCGCAATGCTGGAGCGTTCGGAGATTGTTCCAGAGGCGCTGACCCTGGCGTCTGAAGCGACAGTAGATGTCACGAATAATGTGTTCACGTACGAAAAGATCGTGCACAAGCCTAGCATTGTGCTCCAGGCTGGTGCGACACCGGCGCAGCTGAAGATGGCAGAGCGGCTGGCACATAAGGCTGAAGCCTCCTGTATGATCTCCAGAGCCGTGGCCGGTAATGTCTCTATAGAGACTAAGCCAGTTGTGGAAATCGCGCACGGGAGCGGACAAGCCCGGGTAGAGTTATAGAAGCACAGGGGGATACAGAGCTAGAGCTGCACTGGTGATGCAAAATGCTGCTCCACCTCGTAGCGCGGCAGCTCAACAATTACCGAGGTTCCTTTGGTGAACTCACTCTCGATCCGCAGACGCCCGTCATGCAGCTCGATAATTTCTTTGCAGATGGCGAGGCCCAGGCCGCTGCCGGACTGACGGGAGCGGCCTTTGAAGAATTTGGTGCCAAGCTGCGTCAGATCCGCGGCCTCGATGCCTTCGCCGTTGTCAGCCACGGTGACGATTATCCGTTCGCCTTCGAGCACTGCGGTAAGGCGGATCTCACCCTCCGCAGGGGTGAACTTGAACGCATTATCCAGCAAATTGACAAACACCTGCTTCAACCGGTTAAAATCACCGTCCACCGGCAGCGGCTGATCGGGAAGGTCGGCGTAGAGGCGGATCTGCTTCGTCTGCCCCCGGTATCTGAACTGCAGCAGCAGATCCTCCAGCAGGCCTCTGAGATCATACGGCTGGCGCACAATGCGGATCTCTCCGGCCTGAAATTTGGAGAAGTCGAGCAGATCCTCCACCAGGCCGATCAGCCGGTCTGTCTCCCCGGTCATGACCTCAAGCCCCTGCAGGATCTCCTGCCTATCTGATAAATCACCGACCAGCAGCGTTTCCCCCCAGCCTTTGATGGAGGTAAGCGGGGTCCGCAGCTCATGGGTGACGGAGGAGATGAAATCATATTTGAGCTTCTCGCTCTTGAGAATTTCCTCCGACATATAATTCAGTGTTACCGCAAGGGTGCCGACTTCATCGTCATAGCGCCTCGCTGCCCGGACGGCAAAATTACCGGTGGCCATTTCCTTGGCGACCCCGGTCAGCTGCTGGATCGGCCCTACGATCCGTTTGGCGATAATCAGGCTGAGCATGAAGCCGAATCCAATGACGAGTAGTCCGATGACGGCTGCATTGAGTGCGATCCGGATTATAACATGATATAAAGGCTCTGCCGAGACCGAGTACCGCAGCAAGCCGATTGTGCTCCCCGACTCCTTCAGCGCGATAGAGACCGCCATAATTCGTTCCCCGTTCACTGGCTTGATGCTCTGAAAGCTTCCTTTGCCGCTGGCCAGGGCTGCTCTCACATCAGGGGTACTCACCTGCTCTGTACTGGAGAAGCCGAAGGAATTAATGACCACATGCCCGGCTGGACTCAGCACTTCCACCTTACTGCTCTCCTCAGGGGAGAGATTCTCCAGAATATAACGCGCCCGCTCATTCAAGCTATAACTCTCCAGATACTTATTGAAAAAGGTCGCTGAAGTCGTGGCCCTTGTATTCAATGTCTCCATCGCACTGCCCAGATAATAATAGTGGACAGCAGCGATGAACACTCCCTCCAGCAGCAGCACGATCAGGAGCAGCACAAGGGTAATATAGACGATAAGTCTGGACCTGATTCCCTTCAGCACAATTAGCCCCTCCAAATATATCCGAATCCCCACACGGTCTCGAGGAACTGCGGCCCGGAGGACTCCTGTCCGATCTTCTGGCGGATTCGGCTGATATTCACATCTACAATTTTAAGATCCCCCATGAAGTACTGCCCCCATACGGCTGTCAGAATATCATCCCGGTTCATGGCCTTGTTCGGCTGTTCCATCAGCAGCTTAACGATCATAAACTCGGTAGGGGTCAGCGGGATATCCTGCCCGTCCTTCAATAATTTCCGTTCATCCAGCATTAGGGTAAAAGGCGGAAGCTCGATGAGATTCTCCTGCGGCAGCGCTTCTCCCGGATACATCCTGCGGTAGAGAGAGCGCACCCGGGCGACCAGCTCCACCGGACTGAAGGGCTTGACTACATAGTCATCTGCGCCGGATTCCAGGCCCATGACCTTGTCGATTTCCTGGCTTTTGGCGGTGAGCATAATGATTCCCAGCCGGGGGAAGTGTGTCCGCAGAAGGGTGCACACCTCGAACCCGCTGAGTCCGGGCAGCATCAGGTCGAGAATCGCGATGTCAAAATCCCTCTGCTCTCTTGCAATGCGCAGCGCCTCTTCACCGGTAGAAGCCTCCGCGATCTCGAAGCCTGCCCGCTTAAGGTTGATACACAGCAGATCACGGATAGGCTTCTCATCTTCCAGTATCAGCACTTTCATGAACAGCTCTCCTTCTTATTGCCGGGGCTTCTGGGGTGTGCCGGCCAGCTGAACGACTTCATCCAGTGTCAGCTTCAGCTGATTATAATTCTGCAGATCGGCCCCCTGCAGCTTGCCGGCGGCATCCGCTGCGGGCATTACGGCAACGAATAGGGTAGGCTCCGTGTCATTGTTAGAGTTCCCCTGCTCATACAGCAGCTTATACTCTCTATTCTCAGCCTTCAGCTGGACCTCTGCGGCAGCCCAGGCCTTCTTCGTCAGCAGGCGAAGCTCCAGCAGCGGAGCCTTCACAGCAGACCCGGCATTCTTGTAGCTGAACTGGAGCTTCTCCCAGGGCTGGGGTGATTCTCCCGGAACCTCCAGCAGGGTCTGGCCCGCCCAGGACTTGGGAATACGGAAGTTGAAGCCCCAGCGGTCGAACTGCTCCTGCACGAAGGTCAGGCCGGTCTGTCCGTCCCACTGATAATATTTGGTGATGAATGGGGTCGCCAAGGGAGCCATGCTCTCCGTACCGGCTGGCGGCACCAGGAAGCCGAATTCCAAGATCCCGTCATTATTCACATCCAGGCTGGACTGCGGGTAGTCCTTAATTGCAATACTGCTGCTGCCAAGCAGGTCAGGAGAGACGGCTGGCGGAGATAGCACCAGATCCTTGCTTGCAGCGAGCGCAGTACGCTGATAATCATCTGTTGCCAGTATATCAGTAAACCTGTCTTTTTCCCAAGTTAGCAGTGAAGTATAGGAAGCATGTGCACCAATGGCGGCATCGATGACGATTGCTTCCCGGGTAGGGGACGCCTTACCGAACTGGGCTTCGATGACATTACCATCCAGCTTCTGGTCAGATAAGGTCTGCAGCGTACCGTCCTTGAGCCGGAGCAAC
This sequence comes from Paenibacillus sp. FSL H3-0333, assembly GCF_038002805.1. Taxonomy (NCBI): domain Bacteria; kingdom Bacillati; phylum Bacillota; class Bacilli; order Caryophanales; family Paenibacillaceae; genus Paenibacillus; species Paenibacillus sp. FSL H3-0333. The sequence goes on from NZ_JBBODG010000001.1 coordinate 1,701,838, forward strand.
AGGAGATGGGTCTCACGGATGTTATCTGTGGTGTAAGTACTCTGAAGCAAGGCAATGTCGGTATGCCCGCTTCCGGTCAGGTCGCCCAGGACCAACTGGTCGTAAGGCTGCTTAAGCAGCTCGGTCAGCTTGCCGCCGCCTAGGCTGTAGACCGCCAGCTCTTTGCTTAAGCCCTCCCCGCCGCCGTATCCGAGCAGCAGCTCCTCCGCTCCGTCACCGGTAACATCTGTGAAGGACACTTCATTCAATTCGCTGCCTACCCCGGTAAGGTTAGCCAGCTTGGTCCACTTGCCGTTCTGCTGTGAGAGGAGGAGGGTATTGATCTCGTAATCGGTTTTGTCTGTCTTGTAGAAGGCCAGAAGCTCCTCCTGCCCGTCCTTGTCCAGATCCTGTAATTGAATCGCACTGCCGGATTCCGAGTGGATGGGAACCGTTAAATGCGCGTTGGCCGGTAGAAAGGATTTGACGATTCCGGTAAGATTGCCGTCGCTATTCCCCTGTGCCGGGGCTTGAAGCAGATCGCTTGGCGTCTTCATGGTGCCACAGCCGGAGGCAATCAGGCTTAAGAATAAGAGGCTGCTGAGGCCGAAGGTATATTTGTTCATTGCAGTTACGCTCCTTAGGATTCATCTGTGGCTAGTATATCCTAACCTTTCGGGCAATTAGTTTCAAAATGGTAAAGGAGCTGACTGAAGATATTAATATGCGATGAAATATGAGATGGAATGGCAGCAACGCAAAGCTTAAACTCGTCGACTGCGGTGAACATTTGGACTTTCGGCCGCTGTTGTATACAGATTTCTTGATTCAAGCCGCTGTTGCGGTTGAAATCCGTATACAAAGGCGGACGCTATCGCTCCTACAGTTCCAAATTTCCCCTCCGCTCCTTCCCGCTTTTTGTTAATGGCTTATTCAACTGAAATAGATATCTTCAGTTATTGGGGGGGAGGGGGCAGGCAAAGAACGGCGGAATGGGGCGCTGTCGCTACCATTCCTACAGTCCAACCCGGTTGGGCGCATGAAGAACGCAAGATGTTATCTTTCCCTAAGAAAAAAAGGCTGTCCCAATCAGCCTTTTTTAGGCTTTTCGGGACAACCCTGTATATGGTCTGGCTATTCTATTGGCCTGAGCGCCGCAGGCTTTGTCCATTGGTAGCAATAACATCCTTATACCAGTGGAAGGATTTCTTGCGGTAGCGCTCCAGGGTTCCGGTATTGTCGTCGTGGCGGTCTACGTAGATGAAGCCGTAGCGTTTACTTAGTTCAGCGGTTGACGCACTGACCAGGTCAATACAGCCCCAAGAGGTGTAGCCCATGACTTCAACGCCGTCCTCGATGGCTTCGCCCACCTGCACCAGATGGTCATTCAGGTACTCAATCCGGTAGTCGTCATTGACGGTTGGCACGCCGTCTTCGCCGGTGATCAGCTCATCCTTGGCTCCGAGTCCATTTTCCACAATAAATAGCGGCTTCTGGTAACGGTCATAGAACATATTCAGCACATAGCGCAGACCCTGCGGGTCAATCTGCCAGCCCCATTCGGAAGCCTTCAGGTATGGATTAGGTGCGCCCCCGATCAGGTTGCCTTCCTGGGTACGTTTGCTGCTGTCTCCGGTCTCGCAGATGCTCACATAATAGCTGAACGAGATAAAGTCAACGGTATGCTTGAGAATGTCCGCATCGCCAGGCTCCATGTGAATCTCAATGCCGTGCTCTCTGAAGTAACGTTTCATATAGCCAGGGTACACGCCTCTCGCATGCACATCTCCGAAGAAGTAATTCATATGCTCCGACTTCATCGCTGCAATCACATCATCCGGGTTAGGTGTCAGCGGATAGGTTGGCATGCTGAGGATCATACAGCCGATCTGGGCCTGGGGGTTGATCTCATGTCCAATTTTGACCGCAGTAGCACTGGCTACCAGCTCATGATGAATGGCCTGGTACAGATCCTGCTTGCTCAGCTTGTCCTTCGGTGTATAGATCCCGCCGCTCATGAATGGCTCGTGGAGGATGGAGTTGATCTCGTTGAAGGTCAGCCAGTACTTCACTTTATCCTTGTAGCGGGTGAATACCGTTCTGGCATACCGTTCATAGAAGCCGACTAGTTGCCGGTTCACCCAGCCGTCATACTGCTTGGACAAGTGCAGCGGAGTTTCGTAGTGGGAGAGGGTCACCAGCGGCTCAATGTTGTATTTGTGACATTCATCAAACAGGTCATCATAGAATTGCAGGCCTTGCTCGTTAGGCTCCAGCTCATCACCGTTCGGGAAGATTCGCGACCAGGCGATGGAGGTACGGAAGACTTTGAAGCCCATTTCGGCAAAAAGCTTAACATCTTCTTTGTACCGGTGGTAAAAGTCGATGCCGACCAGCTTCATATTATCCTCGGTAGGCACCTCGGTGATAGGGCCCCTGATTCCTTGCGGAGCTACGTCTTGAGTGGACAGGCCTTTGCCGTCTTCGTTGTATGCGCCTTCCAATTGGTTCGCAGCGACTGCGCCGCCCCACAGGAAGTCTTCAGGAAATGGAGTGTTCATAGTTAATCCCGCCTTCTATTAGTTATGGATTCAGATATGGTAAGCTGTTCATAGGTCCTATAATTCAATGCTAAATGTTGTAACGCGTTACATGTCAAGTATTATTATAAAGATGAAAAATTATGTAAGGAGAGCCATCATGTCGAATCTGGATCAAATCGCTAAACTGTCGGGATTCTCCAAAGCTACAGTATCGAGGGTGCTGAATCGTTCTCCCCATGTGAGCCAGGCAACGCGGGAGATCATCCTGAAGATCATGGAAGAGCTGGACTATGTGCCCAATGGCAATGCCATCTCCTTGTCCACAGGAGAGACGATGCAGATCGGGATGGTAACGGAGGGGATTAACGAGGTAATGCTGCCTTTTCTGAACAGCTTCGTGGAGACTGCGAGCCGGCACGGATATCAGACGATTATCTATACCTCCGGGGGTGATCCGGCCAAAGAGCTGCAAGCCTTCGAGGATATGCGGCGCAAAAGAGTCGATGCGCTGGTCATCAGCACCTGCGTTAACGATCAAGCGCTCCTGGGCTCCTATTGCAAATACGGGCCGATTGTCTCCTGGCAGCGGATGGAGCTTCCCGAGATTCAGAGTGTCGCCATGAATCAATATGACGGGTACATGCTGGGACTTGAGCATGTGATCAGACGGGGGTATACGCGGATTGCCAATGCTTGGGGCAGGCCGGCCAGTATGAATACCTTCGGGAGGATACAGGCGTACCAGGATGTTGCCCGCAAATATCATCTGGAGGTGAACCAGGAATGGTCGCAGACAGGGATCTTTTCCATCCGGCAGGGTGAGGAGCTGATCCGCAGGCTGCTGCTGATTCCTGGCGGGCCTCCGAATGCCATCCTCTGCGCCAATGATATGGTAGCGGCAGGGGTGCTGAGCGAAGCCCGCAGACTGAAGGTGAAGGTGCCGGAGGAGCTGGCGGTGGTCGGCTTCGACAACACGGAGCTGGCCCACACGCTGGGGATCACCTCAATTAATAATCCGATTGGCGCACAGGCACAGAATGCGCTGCATCTGATTCTCGGCAAGCTGGGGGGAACAGAAGCCGGGCAGCAGGAGCTGGAATTTCAGCTCGTACAGAGAGCTACTACTTGAATAAGCCGTGAACCGTCCGATTTGGGCGGGTTCGCGGCTTTTTTGCTGTTTGGGAAATTATGGTTTGTCGTCTCTCAGAAAATAATCTTCTGCGCCGCCATGATCCGGCCGATCTCAAAGATAGCGGCGCATTCCACGAAATGAACCTCGGAGATAATCGAATGGTCATGCGTTCTGTAGTAATACCTGCCGTCGGTATACACGTGATCATAGATGAGGCTGATGTCATACACCGAGGTGGGGTAGAGCTCCCCTTCACCCTTGGCGATCCCCGCCGTTATGGAATGATGCCCTGAGCCTTCCACGAAGGAGATGCCAAGAGGGAGCCAGAGGGTAACCTGATGATCCTTATCCTGCCGCCAGCTTCCGTTCAGGGTACCTTCACCGATGCGGATCAGACTGTCGCGCAGCTTGCGGGGAATCCAGGGGGAGGGGAAGACCAGGTCACGTGCCAGGTTGATGATTCTGCTGCTGTTGTCAATCTGCCGCATCAGGAAGTGGAAGCTCCGTCCATCCAGCGTAACCTCGGCCCATTCATCAAAGAACAGGTTGTCCGAGAACATCCGCTCCATCTGGTCGACCTCCCCGTAGAGCGCGGGCATCAGCATGAGCTGGCTCTGAATACGTCTGCCGATCAGCCGGATGAAGTCCACAATCGGGTGGGTCTCGGGCTGGAAATAACCATAATTGATATCATAATAAAAGCCGAGATTCTCATTGATTAAATCCTTGGCAAACGCCATGAGATTATCGAATTCTTGTTTCATCGTCATGCAAAAGCTGCTCCTTCAACCATATGATAATGTGCTTATCATATTACGTGCCATGCTCCCCTGTCTGTGATGAAAACAGCAGGTAAAGATTGGTTTAACAGCAGCTCTGCAGCTTACCCGGCAAACTCCTGGACCTCGTCCAGTGTCGGCAGCGCGGCAATCGCTCCGACCTTGGTGCAGACGATGGCGCCCACCCGGTTGGCGAAGGTGACGAATTCTTGCTGCAGCTCCGCGCTGCGGGTGAAGTCTGCCGGATGGGCCAGCTGGCTGATCCGGCAGAGCAGCGCTCCGATGAAGGCATCGCCGGCACCCGTGGAATCGATGGACTTCACGGTGATGCTCGGAATCAGCAGCCGGGAGTCCGGGGAGGAGATGAGGGTGCCGTCTTTGCCCAGAGTAACGGCTACTGCTCTGGCTCCCCACTCATGCAGCATATCAAGGGCGGCATCACGGTCCGCTTCGCTTGTAATCAGCTGCAGCTCCTCGTCGCTGACCTTTACCAGATCGGCCTTGGAGATACCGGCTCTGGACAGCGCGATGAATTCCTCATGACGCCCGGTCCACAGGTCGCCCCGGTAGTTGGGATCGAAGGAGACGAACTGTCCGTTCGCCTTCGCTTCATCCATGAGCGTCATATAGACCTCACGGAAGGGATCCGCCAGCAGCGCTGTCGCTGAGCCGAAATGAAGCATGGCTGCCTCACGGACCGCTGCCCGGTCAATCTCTTCCAGCCTGAGCAGCCGGTCTGCCCCGCGGTGGAACACGAAATCGCGTTCCCCGTTCACTGAGCGCGAGACGAAAGCCAGTGTGGTCGGGCTTGCGGGATCAAGCAGCAGCATCGAGGTATCCACGTTCTGTTCTTCCAGCGTCTGCTTCAGGAAGAAGCCGAAGGGATCGGCTCCGACTTTGCCGAGGAAGGCGGAGTGGCCGCCGAGCCGGGCAATGGCTGCACTTACGTTCGCTGGCGCTCCGCCGGCCTGCTTGGAGAAATGCCGCCCTGCGGTCAGGCTGACGTCAACATCGGTGCAAAAAAAATCAATGAGCAGCTCGCCCGCACAAAGGACTGAACCATGTAGTTTCATTGTGAAATAACCTCCAGGCAGAATGGGTTGGTATTAGCTAAGAGCGGGGGTAGAGTCTCTGAATACAACGTCTGTAGCGACATGTGTCACCTGATAAGGCTTGGCAGGGTCCTTGATCCGGGAGAGCAGCATTTCGGCAGAGACAATCCCCATATGACCGCTGTAAATATGTACCGTTGTCAGATGGGGTTCGATGATCCGGGATTCCGAGGCATCGTCGAAGCCGCAGACCGCAACCTGCTCCGGCACCTTGATTCCTCTGTTCTTAAGTGACTTCATGACACGGATTGCGATGAAGTCATTGGCGCAGATGAAGGCGGAGGGCCACTCGTCAAGGGCGTCCAGCTGCTGATCCATCCAGTCCGCCTCCAGCATGTAGTCCCGGTCCTGACCCACAATGCATAATTCGGGATTGAGCGGGATACCGGCCGCAGAGAGTGCCCGATTGAAGCCGATCCAGCGTTCATTGAAGCTGCGGCAGTGGTTGTAATCGCCTACAAAACCGAAGCTCTGCACTCCCTGATCCATCAGCTTGCGGGTCATGGAAGATACACTGTGCTCATTCTCCATGAGCATCAGATCTGCCTTCAGCTCCGGATAAATAATGTCGGACGCGCAGTCAATAAAGATCGTTGGAATGCCGAGCTCGGTAACCAGCCCGCTGTATTCTTTACTGAACATTTCAATACAGATGATGCCGTCCACATTCGCAGGCTCGAAATTGCCGGGCAGAGTCATGCTGTTAATATCGTTCTCCCGGACAAAATAAATGGACAAGGTATAGCCTTCGGTACTGATACGCTTCTCCAGTCCGCTGAGCAGCTGGGAACCGAAGTGGGAGCTGTTGGGGAGATTGCTGGTCAAAAGGGCGATATTGCCCTGATTCTCGGAGGCGCTGCCTGCTGCTTCCAGATAGGAGAATTGTTTATATTTGAGCTCGACGGCCTTGTTGATTACCTTCTCCCGGGTCTCGGGAGGAATGCTCTCTGCACCGTTCAGGGCTTTGGAGGCCGTATTTCTGGAGATGCCTAGCGCATCTGCAATATCTTGAATGGTGACCTTTGCTTTCTTCATCACTGTGTTCCACCTTTGTTTCCCCGTATTAGTAACCTCTGCTACCTAATATATAGCATTTACTCAAAATTGACAACGTAATTTTACAAATGCACAAATTAATTTTACAATTCAAAAATTAAAGACACCGGTAAGTGCTTATATCTATGTTAATGTTACATTTGCACTGTATAATGCACGGTTTTAATTATTTTTTGTGCAAAATGTATTGACTTATAAACACGATCTCTGATAAATTGTAAAGGCAAAACATGTTCAAATGTAAATTTGAAAACCTATTCATTTTGTTAAATGTAAATTAATAGTTAGACCGGAGGTGGGTAACCTAACCGTCAGGAGGATAGACAGATCCGGGCGGACCTATGCCATGTGAATGGCAAGCTAGCAGCGGTCCTGTTGCACAGCAGCATTAGCACAGCCGCACTGTAAGGAGGGGGAAAATTGGCAAATCCGATGGTTCAACAAAGGGGTACTGAACTCAAATCACGCAAATCAATTCTAAGCTATCTGCGCCGGAATTATATCCTGTATTTATTCTTGGCTCCGGCTGTAATTCTTACCGTTATATTCAAATACGTTCCAATGTACGGCGCTATTATTGCCTTCAAGGATTTCAGCCCGCGCAGAGGCATCCTGGGCAGCGCATGGGTGGGCTTCGAGCATTTCGAGCGGTTCCTCTCCTCGCCGAATTTTTACGATATTCTAATGAATACGCTTAAATTAAGCGCCTACGGACTGATTCTGGGTTTTCCGGTGCCGATTGTGCTGGCGCTTATGCTGAATCTGATCCGCAGCGCGAAGCTGAAGAAGAACATCCAGCTGATTGTGTATGCACCTAACTTTATCTCGGTTGTGGTTGTCGCAGGGATGCTGTTTGTCTTTCTATCGCCGACAGGTGTGGTGAACGCGCTCATTACTACTTTTACAGGTAAGCCGGTGTCCTTCATGAGTGATCCCGCTTACTTCCGTACCGTATATATTCTGTCAGGCATCTGGCAGACGGCAGGCTGGTCCTCAATTATCTATGTAGCCACGCTGGCCGGTGTAGATCCGCAGCTTCATGATGCGGCGACGATTGACGGTGCCTCCCTGCTGAAGCGAATCCGCCATATCGATCTGCCCGCGCTGAGGCCGGTGATGGCCGTGCTGTTCATCCTTGCCGCAGGCGGCATCATGTCCATCGGCTATGAGAAGGCCTTCCTGATGCAGACGGCGCTCAATACCCCGACCTCGGAGATCATTGCGACCTATGTCTACAAGGTGGGTCTGCAGGCCGGCGATTATGCCTATTCCACCGCTATCGGATTATTCAATTCCGTCATTAACGTAATCCTGCTGGTCTTCGTCAATACGGTCGTCAAGCGGCTGAACGAAGGGGAAGGGCTGTATTAAAAGGAGGTAAGTATGGATATTCAATATTCCGGGAAGGACCGGATTCTGGTTGTTATCACGTATATATTGCTTGGTTTGTTCATCCTGGTCATTCTGTTTCCGCTGGTGTATGTCGTGCTGGCCTCCTTCTTAACACCGAATGTGCTCATTACCAAGGGGCTGGCCATTGCGCCGTCGGACTGGACCATTACAGGCTACGTCAAAATTCTCAGCAACGACGCGATGATCCGCGGCTTCTTCAACGCTTTGTTCTACTCTGCCGCCTTCGCGCTGGCTACGGTATTCTTCTCCGTCTTCGCGGCGTATCCGCTGTCTATTGAGGGGCTGGCCGGGAAGCGGCCGGTCATGATCTTCTTCCTGATTACGATGTTCTTCGGCGGCGGTCTGATTCCGACCTATCTGGTCGTGAAGGATCTGGGGATGCTGAATACGGTGTGGGCGGTGATCCTGCCGGGGGCGATCAGCGTGTTCAATATTATTCTGGCAAAGACCTATTTCCAGGGCCTGCCTAAGGAGCTGTTTCAGGCGGCGAGTATCGACGGGGCGTCTGATCTGGGCATTTTCTTCCGGATCGTATTGCCGCTGTCCAAACCGATTATCTTCGTGCTGGCTTTGTATGCCTTCGTGGGGCAGTGGAACTCTTACTTCGATGCCATGATTTATCTGGACGATTCCCGGCTGTTCCCGCTGCAGCTGGTGCTGCGTTCGATCCTGATTCAGAATCAGGTGCAGCCCGGCATGATTGCCGATGCCCTGGCCCAGGCGGAGCTTAAGAAATTGTCCGAAATGATCAAATATTCTGCCATTGTTATCTCCAGTCTGCCGCTTATCGTGATGTATCCGTTCTTCCAGAAATACTTCGAGAAGGGCGCCATGGTCGGCTCCATTAAATAATATTAGGGGGAATCTCATATGAAAAAAACATTGCAAACCTTGTCTGTGCTGGCACTCTCGGCTTCCGTGCTTGCGGGCTGCGGCGGAGGGGGCGGCAATTCCTCGGCTTCGGAGGATTACAAGCTGGAGAATGTAACGCTGCCTCTTAAAGAGAAGGTATCGCTGCACTTCATGTCCCAGAGCTCAGCGCTGGCTCCTGCCGATCCGAACGAGAAGCTGATCTACAAGCGGCTGGAGGAGAAGTCCGGGGTCCACATCGATTTCACCAACTACACGAACGACGCTTTTATTGAGAAAAGAAATCTGGCTGTAGCCAGCGGCGACCTGCCGGATGCAATCATCGATGCCGCGTATTCGGATTATGATCTGCTGACCCTGGGCAAGGACGGAACGATTGTGCCGCTGGAGGAGCTGATCGAGAAATACATGCCGAATCTGCAGAAGGTGCTGGCCGCCGCGCCGGAGTACAAATCGATGATGACCGCGCAGGACGGGCATATCTATGCTTTTCCATGGATAGAGGAGCTGGGCTCCGGCAAGGAGAGCATTCATTCGGTCAACGGGATGCCGTGGATCAATATGGAGTGGCTGAAGAAGCTGGGGCTGGCTATGCCAACTACGACGGAAGAGCTGAAGAAGGTGCTGGTCGCCTTCAAGAATGATGACCCGAACGGGAACGGCCAGAAGGATGAGATTCCGCTGTCTTTTGTGCTGAATAATGGCAATGAGGATATGAACTTCTTGTTCGGTTCGTTCGGTCTCGGGGATAACGGCGATCACACGGTGGTTACCAATGACGGCAAAGTGGTCTTCACCGCAGGCCAGGACGGATATAAAGAGGGCATTAAGTATCTGAACGAGCTGTACCAGCTGGATCTGATCGACGAAGAGGCGTTTGAACAGGATTACAACACCTATCTGGCCAAAGGGCAGAGCGAGCGCTACGGTCTCTATTTCCAGTGGGATAAAGCCAATATTACCGGGTTCAACGATAAATATGATCTGATGCAGCCGCTTGCCGGACCGGACGGAGAGGTCAATGTAGCCCGTACGAACAACTTCGGATTTGACCGCGGCCGGATGGTTATTACCGGTTCCAACAAGAATCTGGAGCTTACCGCCAAATGGGTAGACCAGCTGTATGATCCGCAGCAGTCGGTTGAGGACAACTGGGGGACTTATGGGGATGAGACCCAGCAGAATATTTTTGAATACGATGAATCGGCCAAAATGCTGAAGCATCTGCCGCTGGAAGGCGCGGCTCCGGTTGAATTGCGCCAGAAAACCAGCATAGGCGGTCCGCTGGCGATCCTCGATGAATACTACGGTAAGGTGACTACGAAGCCGGATGATGCCGCTTGGCGGCTGGACCTCATGAAGGAGAAGCTTGTGCCTTATATGAAAGCAGACAATAACTTCCCGCGTGTCTTCTACTCCCTGGAGGATCAGAAGGAATTGACCGCCATTGAGACGGACCTGTTCGCTTATGTGAACCGCAAGCGTGCAGAATGGACCAAGACCGGTAAAGTGGAAGAGGAATGGAAGGATTATCAGGCAGAGCTGTCCAGACTCGGGCTGGACAAATGGCTGGAGATCAAGCAAAGAGGATATGACAGCTATCTCAAGAACAAAGGCTGAGCCAGCAATAGCTGGGGCATAGGATAAACATATAAATAGATAAAGGTGGTAATGGAGTGGAAATTATGGGGAGAACCAAACACAGGCCTGCGCTGCATTTTACGCCGGCGCAGCATTGGATAAATGATCCGAATGGGCTGGTTTATTACGAAGGGGAATATCATTTGTTCTATCAATATCATCCGCATTCCTCCATCTGGGGGCCGATGCACTGGGGCCATGCGGTCAGTAAAGACCTGATTGTCTGGGAGGAGCTGGACATTGCGCTGTACCCGGATGATCACGGCTATGCGTTCTCCGGCAGCGCAGTCGTTGACTGGCATAATACCAGCGGGCTGTTCCCGGAGAAGCAGGGTATCGTTGCCATCTATACCAGTCATCAGGAGCCGACGGAGAATTCTCCTGCTGTGCAGAGACAGAGCCTGGCCTACAGCCATGACAACGGGCGGACCTGGATCAAGTACGCAGGCAACCCGGTGCTGACCCATCCTTCCAAGGCGGATTTCCGTGATCCGAAGGTGTTCTGGTCCGAAGCTCACGGGAAATGGATCATGGTACTGGCAACCGATCAGACAATCACCTTCTACTCCTCCCCGAATCTGCGGGAGTGGAGCCTGGAGAGTGAATTCGGCAACGGCGCAGGCTCTCATGATGCGGTATGGGAATGCCCGGACCTGTTCCAGCTACCGGTGGAAGGGACAGGAGACAGCAAGTGGGTGCTGCTGGTCAGCATCGGTGATAACAGTGGGGCGAGATACGGCTCGCGGACGCAATATTTCGTGGGTGAGTTCGACGGCTCCGTCTTCACACCGGAGCACAGCGACATCCGCTGGCTGGATTATGGCAAAGACAATTACGCAGGGGTCAGCTTCTCCGACATTCCGGCTGCGGACGGGCGGCGGATCTTCATCGGCTGGATGAGCAACTGGCGGTATGCCAATCAGGTTCCAAGCCAGGGCTGGCGCGGAACGATGACGATTCCGCGGGTACTGACGCTGCGTGATGCGGCAGACGGCCGGATGTTGATCCGCCAGCAGCCGGTAGCAGAGCTGGACCGTTACTTCGCGGCAGAGTCTGCAGCATTGCCGGAGATGCTGCTGATCCCGGGCGAGCGCCAGGAGATCAAGTGCAAGGATTCAGCCCTGGAGCTGCGGCTTGCGCTTGCGGACAATGAAGCGGAAGAATTCGGTCTTATTATTCATCATACAGCTACGGAGTATACTGAACTCATCTACTCTGCTGCTGAAGACACTCTAACCCTGCACAGAGATCAGTCCGGCGAGACCGGCTTCTCGGACATATTTCCCGATCTCCAGAGCACGGGGGGAATCGGCAGCCTGAAGAGCCTGCGTATCCTGCTGGATGCCTGTTCGGTGGAGGTATTCGCCAATGACGGCCTCGCCGCCATCACCAGCCTTGTGTTCCCTGGAGGCATCTGCTCGGGCCTAAGCTTCTATGCTAAGGGCGGCAGTGTACAGCTCCAGGGCGGGCGCCTGTCTTTCATGGAATAAATAATCAATAGAGACTTCCTGAAATTGGCTGAATATAGCAAAAAAAGCTGAAATAAGCAAACGGGACGGAGCGGAAAGCCTGCTTGGTCCCTTTTGCTGTGTCTTTCGGCGAATATCATTTGTTATTCATGGTTTGGGGTTTGTCTAGGATATCTGCATATATACAGATGGTGATAAAAGAATTAATGTAGTATCGAACGGCAGCAAAAATAGTGTCTGTACCCAATTATAGGTCCAGATTTTATTTGTGCACTAGGGGTAATATAACTACAAAAAAAGTCGGTGAGTGATAATGATGTCTTCGGTAAAAAGGTTCCTGATCGGACGGCCGCTGAAGTCCGATCAGCTGGGAGAACAGAAGCTTAACAAAACCAAGGCCTTAGCCATTCTGTCCTCGGATGCCTTATCCTCTGTGGCCTATGGTCCGGAGCAGATTCTGCTGGTGCTGATCACGGTTAGTACAGCCGCATTCTGGTATTCCATTCCGATTGCGGGCGGGGTACTGGTGCTGCTCCTGGCTCTGATACTCTCCTATAGGCAGATCATCTTTGCCTATCCCCAAGGCGGCGGAGCTTATGTCGTATCCAAGGAGAATCTGGGGAAATATCCGGGTCTGATTGCCGGGGGTTCCTTGCTCGTCGATTATATACTAACCGTAGCCGTCAGTGTCTCTGCGGGAACGGATGCGATTACTTCAGCTTTTCCGAGTCTGCATCCTTATAATGTGCTGATTGCCATCCTCTTCGTCCTGCTGATCACGACGCTGAATCTGCGCGGGGTCACCGAGTCGGCCTCTTTCCTGGCGTATCCGGTCTATCTGTTCGTCCTGGCGATGTTCATTATGATCGGGCTGGGCCTGTTCAATGTGCTGACCGGAAGAGTACCGGCAGAGCTTCATACCTCACTGGGAACACCAGTGGCCGGAATCAGCCTGTTCCTGCTGCTGCGGGCGTTCTCCTCAGGCAGCTCGGCGCTGACCGGGGTGGAGGCCATATCGAATGCGATCCCCAATTTCAAGGCGCCGGCACCGAATAATGCAGCCAAAACCTTAGCGGCGATGGGAACTCTGCTCGCGCTGTTATTCTCCGGCATCGTCTTCCTGGCGTATTATTACGGCATTGCTCCGCGTGAACAGGTCACGGTGGTGTCCGATATTGCCGAGCATGTCTTTGGCCGCAACTTCATGTATTATGTCGTGCAGGGCACGACAGCCTTAATTCTGGTTCTGGCGGCGAACACCGGATATTCCGCATTTCCGCTGCTGGCTGTGAATCTGGCGAAGGATAAATTCATTCCCCGGATGTTTACCGTGCGCGGGGACCGGCTGGGATACTCCAACGGCATTCTCAGCCTGGGCATCTTGTCGATCATCCTGATCATTGCCTTTAAGGGGCGGACAGAGCATCTTATTCCGCTGTATGCAGTCGGGGTCTTCATCCCGTTCACCCTGTCGCAGACAGGCATGATCGTCAAATGGCTCCGGCACAAGCCAGAGGGCTGGCTGCCTAAGCTGATCATCAATGCAATCGGGGCGCTGATCAGCTTCATTGTCACGATGATGTTCTTCCTGACCAAATTTACGCAGGTCTGGCCGGTCCTGGTCTTTCTGCCGCTGATTATCCTGTTCTTCTACCGCATCTACAAGCATTATGAATCGGTCGCCGATCAATTGCGGGTAGCTACCTGCGGGGAGCCGCCGCTTGCGATTGAAGGGAATATCATCATCCTGCCGGTAGCAGGGATTACCCATGTGGTGGAGAATTCCTTGCGGTATGCCAAGTCGCTGAGTGCACAGCAGATTATCGCCGTCCACATCCCGTTCGAGCGGGAGGATGACGCTATTTTCGAAGAGAAGTGGAAGAAGTTCCATCCTGAAGTACGGCTGGTAACGCTGTATTCACCTTACCGCAGCATCATTCATCCATTGACCAAGTTCATTGATACGGTTCAGCGCAAGGCCAGCGAGTCGAATTATCAGGTGACCGTCATTGTCCCTCAATTCATACCGAAGAAGGGCTGGCATAACATTCTGCATAACCAGTCCAGCCTGCTGATCCGCGCGCATCTGCTGTACCGGCGCAATGTAATTATCACTACCGTCCCTTATCATTTGAAAAAATAACAGGATTATGCACATGGAAGCCTCCAGCTTACGGATATCCGCAGGCTGGGGGCTTTCTGTACCTCCCCGGGATGTGTTAAGCTTGACTCCATAAGAGAAGATTCGCTTCTTCAAGGCACGGTTAAGCTAGTAGCAACAGTCAGCGGATGGAGGGACAGAGGTTGAAGAAACGCAGGTTGAACGGGACTCGAATTAAGGCAATACTGATGATGCTTATGCTTGTCCTGCTGCTTACAGGGTGCGCGCAAGGCACTGCCCATGTAACCGTGAAGAAGGACGGCTCCCTGGATCTGGCCTTCAGTCTTATGCTGGATGCCCGGGCAGAGAAGCTGGTCAGCGGCAAGGTGGAGGAGCTTCTAACCACCCGGCTGGCGGCCGCAGGCATAGAGCTGAAGAAGACAGCAAGCGGCAAATCAACGGAATATCAATTTCATAAATCGTATGCTTCGATGGAGGAGCTGAAGAATAGCAGCAGCGGCTTTGATATTGTAGAGGCCAAGGTGGGACAGACGGACAGGTGGCTGTATACCAAATACGATGTGGTGGCCCAGCCTAAGCTGAACGCCTACTCCGATGAGATTATCGACGGCATCGGCAGCTTGAATGTGCCTAAGTCCCTGGTGCGGCTGCTGATGGGCAGCTTCTCCGTCGATTTCAAATTAACGATTCCCTATGATCTATACGGGGCTAATAATGCGGCCGAGCAAGACGGCAACACGTTAACCTGGCATGTGTCCCTTGCGGATTCCGAGCCGATTCAGCTGGTAGTCTATGTACCAGATATCAGGAATATTGCGATTACTGCAGGCGGCATCTTGCTTATTCTGGCTGTACTTCTTACATGGTTTATCAGAACAAGAAAGCTGAAGAGGCTCAAGGCCCCGCCTGAAGGCAAGGCCCCTACTCATCGCCCGGGACCGCTCTAAGCTTCGTATGGAAGCTGTCACGGTACTGGCCGGGGGTCATCCCCTCCTGCTTGCGGAAGGAACGGATGAAATTCTGTGAATTATTGTATCTCAGGCGGGAGGCGATATCCTTCACGGGCATATCGGTCTCCTCCAGCCATTTTTTTGCCATTTTGAACCGGTACATGGTCAGGTAATCACTGAAATAATACTGCGTCTCCTTGCGGAATACACTGCTGATGTAGTTGGCGTTATAATGCAGCCGGGAAGCACACTCCTCCAGCGTCAGATCCTGGTCATACTCATGCTGGACGATGTCGATCAGCTTCTCGGAGATATTATGATACTGGGCGTTCTGCCTGCTGTGGAAGATGACGATGACCGGCTGGATCACAATGGTCCAGAACCAGTCTTCAATTTCGGCCACGATATGCAGATCGGTCAGCTCCTCGAACAGGGAACCGCTCGCGTGGTAGATCTGATTCAGCGTAATTCCCGATTCCTGCATCATAATGAGCGTATTGTTCAGCAGCCGGGTCAGCGGAATCTGATATTCCTGCGGCGACAGTCCCAGCGCAAAAATACACTTGAACAGCTTATGCAGCAGCTCCTTCGCCTTATCGCTGTCCGCCAGCTTGATGGCATCCATCAGGTCATTTTCCGTGTGGGTCGGGTAGTTCAAATTGAGATAATGCTTGCCGGAATTGATATTCTCGTACTGGATAATGATACCTTTGCCCAGGGTAATCCGGTGCTTAAGGGCCTCCAGGCTTTCCCGGTAGGCAATGGACATTTTGTCAAACGAATGAAACGGCAGGCTCAGCCCAATGCTGACCTGAAGCTTCAGGACCCCGTTAATCTCCTGCTGCAGCTTCTCCGTCAGCGCATAGAGCATCCGGTGAAAAGCTTCCGTGCTCTCCTCCTCACTGCCGATGACGACAGTCAGGGCATGGCCCATCATCACAGGGGTTAGCCTGTGCTGCGCAGAGACCAGCTCCTGAGTCATATTATGCGCTGCGAATAACAGCAGATTGAGATCCTTTTTCTCATAGCTGTTCTCCTCGGAGAAGTCGATGCTCAGCGTAATGACAGCCATCGTCTTCCATTCCTCGACTTGCTTGCCGTACCCGTATTGCTCCAGCTCCTCCATCAGCTCGCGTCTTCTCAGATTACCTCCGAACGCCTGAATCAGAAAGAAGGTCCGCACCTGTCCGAGATGCTGGCTAACCTCCTTCTCCAGCTGTGACTTGGATTGGAACAGGGAATGGACCTGTTCACCGATGAGCTGGAATTCATCCGTACGCCCTGCCCGCAGACCGGGACGGCGCAGTCCAATCTGGGTCAACAGCCGTTCGATGGGTGTGTACATACGCCGGGAGCCGAGCCAGGCAAGCAGCACAGACAAGAGCAGCATGAACGTGCAGACGAATACCGTGTAAGTGCCGATTTTGCCGGATTCGCGGGTCAGACTCTTGATGGAGGTGGCCGACAGATAGATCCAGCCGTTCAACTGGGAACGCATATAGGTGATCGAGTAATCGGCTTCATTAAGCTTGGTCTTGAATTGTCCCGATGGCTCAGTGGTAGCGGCGATCTGCTCGAATCCCGTGAATCCGGCCGCTGTGGCAGGCTCTCCGATCAGCTTGCGGTCTGAATGCAGCAGAATCCGTCCGCTCTTGTCCAGCACCATAATACTGTCCAGCGGCTGCATATCGGGATTAATGAAGTCCTGAAGACTGCAGGCCGGAATATTGGCCAGAGCCAGTCCGTATTTCTGCAGCTTGGTCACCGGGAGCTTCTTAATCAGGCTGATGCTGTAATTGCAGCCGGTCACGTTAATGCTCTCTTCACTGTAGAACAGGGAGGAGGGGTTCAGCACCCAAGAAGAGCTGCCTTCCACATTCAGCAGATTCGTCAGCTGCTCGTAATTGCGGTATTCATTCAGCCGGTAGAGCCCGGAATTCTTGATCATCCAGTTCTGGCGCTGATTGAGCAGGATGACATCCTCCAGCTTCGTATCGAAGGACTGCATATTGCGGATTTCATTGCGGATGTCGTTATATAAAATGAAATCGTTTTCACTAAGCGGGTTGTTCAGCGCCTTCTTCAGCACCGAAGAGTTTACGACCTGGTTCAAGGTCTGGTTGACAGTATTCAGCTTATGCTCTACATTTGAGGTAATTTGTAAAATGAGCTCCTTTTTGCTTTCATTAACATTTTTTTGAATCTCGCTGGAGGATGTGAAATAGGAGAACGAACCAATGAACAGCACCGGCAGGATGCTGATGGCGAACGCGAACATAGTTAATTTACTGAGAAAGCTAAGATGTTTCAACAGCGTTCAGCACCTTTGCATGAAATAGGAAAATCACTGTCTTAAGTGTATGCATCACGAAGGATAATAACAATAATCATCTGGTGCCGCAATAATCATTTTCTCTAATCATTCATACATAAGCCGCATTATTCAATAGATAGGCTTCTAAGGCAGATAAATATTACGCTTCAGGGGGTTATGGAATGTTCAACCGGTTAACGGGCAGGAAGAATACTCTTGCAGGGTGCTTCATCCTATTCTTATCGTTCATGATGTTAAGCGCTTGCAGCGGGGATGAGTCTGGGCATTCCGATTCAGCGGGTGCCCCGGCACCGATCTCGATTCTGGCACCGCTACATTTTCCGCAGACGCCTTCAGCGGAGCTGATCGCCGAGATTGAGAGACTGACCGGGACTCAGCTCGATATTACCTGGGTGCCGGAAGGCGTCTACACGGACAAAATGAATACTGCACTGACCACCGGCTCCCTCGGCAAAGTAACGTTCGTGAAATTCACCGATTATAATCCGGTCAAGAATATGATCCGCTCGGGCGCTTTTTGGGAGATTGGTCCCTATCTGGCGGAATTTCCGAATCTTAGTCAGCTGAATGCAGCGATCCTGGGGCAGACCTCGGTGGACGGGGGAATCTATGGCCTGTATACCGAAAGGCCGGCCTCCCGGCAGGGCATTATTATCCGCAAGGACTGGCTGGAGAAGCTGCATCTCAGTCCACCCGGAACGCTGGAGGAACTCTATGAGGTGATGAAGCAGTTCACCACGAATGACCCGGACGGCAACGGCAAGGCAGACACCCTCGGACTGGTGGACCGTAACGATCTGGTGTACGGGGTATTCAAGACGTTAAGCTCCTATTTCGGCACGCCGAATAACTGGAAAATCGAGGATGGACAGTTCATCCCGGAATTCGCCACCCCTGAATATATGGACACGATGAACTTCATGCGCAAATTATACAAGGCAGGGATCATTAACCAGGATTTCGCCCTGACCAGCAAGGAAGTGCAGCGGGACAAATTCATCCGGGGAACGGCCGGGATCTTCATCGGGAGCATGACGGATGTGCAGCGGCTCTCCATTGAGGCCAAGGCGATCAACCCCAAAGCAGAGCTGACGCTGATTAACCGGATTAAGGGGCCGGACGGATATAAGGTATGGTCCATACCGAAGTACAACGGCTTGTACCTCTTTTCACGTAAAGCTATTGCTACCGAGCAGGAGCTGAAGCAGGTGCTGGGATTCTTCGACCGCACGATGGATGAGGATGTAGCCAATCTGATGGCTTACGGCTTCAAAGGCCGCCACTATAGGCTGGACGGGGAAGGCAAAGTGATTCTTCCGGAAGAAACGTCCCAGCTTCGGGTGTATGAGGTCAATCCGCTCAATTCCCTGATGATCGCTGATGTAGGCAATACCCATATCAAGGAGGTTGCACAAAAGGAGCAGCTCACCGCCCTGGCCGACCAGCTCAGCCGGGATAACGAGCAGTTTCTCGTCGATGACCCCACCGTGTCACTCACCTCTCCGACCTATGACGAGAAGAACGCCGAGCTGTCCGCCATCATCGCAGACGCCACCTACAATTATATTCTCGGCAACATCGACGCCGCCGGCTTCGCCGGGGAGGTCGAGAAATGGCACGCGAGCGGCGGCAGCCTGATTATTCAGGAGTATGGGGAGGCGGAGGGGAAGGCGCGGGAGGGGGAGGAGTGAGGGGGACATGTACAGAGCCGGAGTTACAACAACTCAGAGATAAGCCCACCATGTCGCGTATAACTTCTAAATTGTGGTAAGATAAGGGTTATTCTAACTTGCTGATTACAAGGAGACAATATGGAACCAATCGTTATCCAACCTGTGAACGCCCAGAATTGGGAAGAAGCTCTAGAGATATCTGTCTGTAAAGAGCATAGGCACTTCGTTCCTTCAGTGATGGAGTCGCTCGCGTATGCTTATATCAAACCGTGGGATGAAGCGTTAGATCCGTATATTCTGTCCATAGACGGCTGTATCATTGGTTTCTTTTACATTTCATATACACCTGGCAGCTCAGATAATTACTGGATCGGCGGTTTTCAAATTGACTACAGGCACCAACGAAAAGGCTACGGGAAACAAGCATTGGTTGAAATCATTAAGTTCATTAAAGAGGTTCATCCGAAGTGCAGCTTAATATCCTTAACGGTGGAACAAGAGAATTCAGTAGCACAGAAGTTGTATGAAGGATTAGGATTCACCAGTGAGCAGCGCTTGAATCAGGATGGGGAGATCATCTATACCATTCAGATTGACTGAAGATCAATTCATAATGAAGGTTGTGAACACTATGACTATTGTTGAATTACATAAGATTACCCCAGAGCTGCAACACGAATGCACTCAATTGAGCGTGAGCACGCAGCAGTTGGACTTGGTTGCAAGTAATGCAGAGTCCCTTGTACATGCGGTAAATGAGCCTACCTCTGTACCCTACGGCATTTTTGCTGAAGGAAAGATGGTCGGTTTTATCCTGTTTGACAATGAGAGATATACTGACGGTTACTATTGGATTCTGAGATTTATGATTGACGGCAAATTTCAGGGCAAAGGTTATGGGAAATTAGCCATTAAAGAAGTCATTAAGATGCTCAGAGCCCGGGAGGACTGCAAACAGATCAGGGTATCGCATATTCCGCATAATCTAAACGCCAATAAGCTCTATAAGGATATGGGATTCACCGAGACTGGGGGGTTTGAAGATAACGGGGATATTATATTGGGTTATTCGATGTGAGCATTTTCTTAGGCCTTGAGTGAATCCTCAAGGTCTTTTTTTTGCGTCCGAAACTATGCATTACTCTATTCATGAAAGTGAGGGGGATGGCTATTATACCAATAGTGGCAACCCTAATGCCAAAAATTTAAAGTTTAGGAAAAATACATAAATAGTACTTGAAAATCGAATCGACCACTGGTATATTTTGTATAACATAAAAGGGATTTTATTCTATAAATCACAAATTGAAGAGGAAGGGGGGTTAGGACTTGCAGGCAACGACTACGATATTATCGGAACTGGAGGAGTATTTGCGGCAGGAGGAATTGTCGATTACGGAATTCGCCAAGCGTTCTCAGCTTCATTCCGGGACACTCAGCAATATCCTTCGCGGGCACCGGCCTGTTGCGATGCAGCAGTTGGATCGGATTACCGAGGCCATGGGACAGGAGGAAGGATACTTCTATGACTTGTATATCGATGACTATATTATCCGTGGTTCCTCAGACTGGAGAAGGATTGGACCGCTGCTGCTCCGCTGTGCTGACCTGAACAAGTTGGACAGTATCCAGCGCCTGGCACGCCATATTATGGACAACCTGATGTATGCGCCCCTGCTGTTTGAGACGGCAGAAGAATTATTTATGGCCGGGAAAAAGGAAGCCGCAGCCGCAATCTATGAGGTTGTTGCCGAGGCTGAACGTTATCAGCATTCGGAGCGGCTCGCGCTATGCCAGTTCAGGCTGTTCACCATTTCGCTCAGTGATGACCAGAACCGGAACCTGTGGGCAGCCAACCGGTTTGAACCTTATGTCGAACGGCTCCATGAAGTTGATCAGTTGGATGCACTGAAGGAACTCGCCAATACATACCGGTCCTTACAGCTCTGGGATAAGGTCGATGAATATGCAGCCAAGATGGGGCATAAGGCTAGAATACAGTATGACCTGAAGGTCCAGCACGAACAAAGAGCATCAGAACCAGTGAAGCTCCCCGGCAGACCGCTGTTTTTTTACATTGCATACAGTGACTTGTTGCGGGGGAATGTTTGTGATGAGTTGGGGGACTATGAGGGAGCTTTGGGTTACATAAGCCGTTATGCTGATTTAAGCTGGGTGAGAGAGCAGGGGGATGAGGCTGAGCATTGGAAGAGTCTGTTTATGGAGTGGTCTGAAGCTAATACTTGTCTAGCAAGGCTTTGGAGCGGGGAAAAGGAAATTATTGAACGATATAAAATTTATATAGAGAAGCATAAAGAAGAGCAGGTAACGGGGCTTCTAAATGTTGTTAGGGTAGCTAATAAGTATCAATTAAATGTTGATGATATACTAAATTATTTCAATCAGGAAATACAAGAAGATATTAATGAACTAATAGTGGGGAGATATAACCGGAAGTTGGCACTTGATCGTCGGGCTACATTAATGTATGAACTTGCATTTTACCATTTGCACAAAGGCGATCATCCTAAAGGTTTTGATTTGTTGTTAAAAACAATAGAAAATTTCCAGCAGATAAACAATGAGAAGTATATACTGGAAAGTGTAACTCTGTTTGAAAGGTTTAGAAATATTGCCAGTCAAGAGATAAAGGAACAGTATCAAACTTTACTTTTGGGAGGGAATTCTCATGAAGAAAAAGGCAGTTATACTTCTTACGGTTCTTAGTATTATTTTTGTACCAATTGTGACAGTACCAAGCATACCCATTTCCTCTGGCATAACTTTATATACTCATGGTGACGGTTAGCTGATTAATCCCTCCAACCCTTAGAACAGTATCATCCTATAAGCTCAACCTAAAGTCCTGCTACAGCTTCTTGTGGTGGGATTTTTCAGTGACATCAGCCAACCCGTTTCCCCACTTTACCTAAATTGTACATCTTAAATAAAAAAAGATCCGCCTTATTGGCGAACCATTACAGCAGATTGACCCTGCTTTAATTTAGCTATTGCATCGCTAACCATTTTGTCACGCTCGGGATTGGCGCCGGGCATCGATTGCTCAACGTAATGACCGCCTGCAAACCGACGAGCAGCAGCATCAAGACTTATTTTCTTCTTCATGATAATCACCTCATTAGGATAAATATAGCATAATCAGGCGTTCCGCGACAGATTCATCTATAAGCATAAATGTAGACGAGATCTTTGCGCTTTCTAGGAATACTCTCAATAAGATTTACCCACACATGGTCCTTTCTACGCTCAATAGCTATAGCTCCTTGTATTACATCATCCCCTGCACAACCATCTTATAAACTTCGATGCCATGCTGACCGAAATATACTGACCAGTCGAAGTTTTCATCCAATTCCGCTATTGGAGTGTAATTAAAGGTAATAAACTCTTTGACCCTAATGTTTTTTCAACAAGTTAACTGACAGCTATGCTGATTAGTACAAAAGTTTCTTCAAACATTCCATTATCTTTATATCTGTTCAATGTTAATCTAATCGGAGGAAAAGATGTGCATCTAACAAATACGATTGAAAGATGGTGCTGAGATGAGTATCCGTTACACTTCAAATATTGAGTTTATCACTAAGGAGGCGCTTCAAGAGTTATTTCTATCGGTCAATTGGGAGTCCGGGAAATATCCGAATGAGCTTTTGCAAGCCATTCAAAACTCCCATTCCATTGTGGCGGCTTGGGATGGAGAGAGGCTTGTTGGGCTGGTAAATGCTCTGTCTGATGGTATTTTAACAGTGTATTTCCATTATATGCTTATCGATCCCAGTTATCAGGGGAAAGGGGTAGGTAGAGAAATGATAACCACTATGCTCGAACGATATAAAGAATATAAAAATAAAGTACTGATTTCTTATCCGAGTGCAGTGGAATTTTATTATAAGTGTGGATTTTCGAGTGAGCATGGAGCTACGCCTATGTTTATTTCGGATTTGGTCTAATGCTGCACATCTTCAGGGAATGATACGCGCCAGTCGATTATATATCGAATCCGGGGCAATCCGGTCTGTGATTGACCGGATTCTCCGCATAGATGGACGCCCCTTAAGATAATAGTGCTTCCCGATCACCTATAACTTCAATTAATAAGTTTGCTCCCAGCTTGAACCCATGATGAAAGGCTGCTTCCACATGCATGCTGTTCACGCTGTCGCACAAGTCCAAATATTCCTCTAGCTCTCGAAACACTTCCTCCCCTAACCGTTCGCGCCATTGCTGTGTCTCTGCTGCCACCTGTTTGCATGCGGAACGATATTCTGGATGTGACGGCACAATAGTCATATTGGGTTGAAGCTTCCCATGGTACAGGGCTTCCAAAATTGTTTTCATGTTTGTCCTCCCATTATGTTCATCGCACCCGCTTGAATGAACTTCCTGCACATGGTAGGATATTTATGCAGTCTGCTTATCCAAGCGGTTGCGTGGTAGGAAGTAGCGGTGTTCTTTGCGGGACTAACGCTGCTTCCTTTTTTATTTTTGGAGCTCGTCAAACACCTTTTCAATTCCCTTGCGGACGATTGCAGAACGTGACATATTAAGCTTTTCTGCAGAAGCATCAAGCTTGCTCAGAATTTCCTGATCGACACGTATTTCAATCTTTTTGCTTTTGGGATTATCAGATAGTGGACGCCCCATCTTTTTAGAGGACATTTCATCACCCCTTTTTTTGTCCTGATAAAAATATATTATTATCAGGACAAAAAGTCAATGAGTTCCTTCATGATTGATCTGCCTTTTTATACGAAAGAATGCAGCTAACTTCGATAAAACTATATGCTTATACAAGCACAGATGCTATGAAGACCGGAAACAGTTGGATTTCTTCCACTTGCTGATGAACTAATAAACGCTGCAAGAAATGATAGTTGGAAAAACAACACTTAAATCCGTCCAATTCAGCCGTAGTAGGAAAAACTAACATAATTAGATGCCTTTTTTCCAACTACTTCTGCCTTTTCTCAAAAAACGGCTAAATTAAGATACATTTTTCCACCTGTTTGTTGCAGGAGGATGGCGTAAAGTAAGTTGTGTACCAAGATTTGGAGCCTAGTCAGGCACCAAAAAAGTAGGGTATCCTCGGGATTGCGAAACCACCAAGGAGGAACCCTACCAATGAATATTTTACCCGAAAGTTCTCTGAATAATCTATTTGAAAAACTTGTTAAAGATTTTGTGAAAGACAACATGGAACGCCTGTTGCGCGCCGAAATCCAGGGGTTTATGGAGAGTGAAGAAGCCGGCGCCAGCAATAGTCGCAATGGCTACTATACGCGAGACTTACACACGAAATATGGCCATATCGAGGATCTTCAGGTGCCCCGGGACCGCCAAAGCCTTTTCCAGACGCAGATGTTTGAGCCGTACCAGCGGCGGGACGGATGGTTAGAAGAGGCCGTCATCCAAATGTATAAATCGGGCATGGGTACGCGGGATGTGGCCCGGTTCATTGAAAGTATGTTTGGCAGCCACTACTCCCCCACCACGGTCAGCAATATTACGGCTACAGTGCTGGACGATATCCACCAGTGGCAAAAGCGGCCACTGAGCAAACGGTACTCTGTGATCTATTTAGATGGGCTGTACGTGAAGCTGAAACGGGGCACGGTTCGTGGTGAAGTGGTCTACTTTGCGATGGGAATTGACGAGGAGGGACAGCGTCAAATTCTCGGGTTCTACGTGGGTGGCCAAGAGAGTTCGAATGGCTGGCGGGAGGTACTCAAAGACCTGTACGACCGCGGAGCGCAGGAAGTCCTGCTGGGTGTGTTTGACGGGCTACCGGGACTGGATGCGGCGTTTAAAGAGACCTATCCTCAGGCGGATGTACAGCATTGCGTAGTGCACAAAGTGCGGGCCACGTTTCATAAAATTCGGGTGGAGCACAAAACCGATGTCATGGAGGCGTTGAAAACCATATATACGGCACCGGATGAAGTGGTAGCCCGGGCTAACTTTGATACGGTCAAAGCGAAGTGGAACAAGCTGTATCCGAAGGAAATGAGGTCCTGGGAGGAACAGTTATCCACACTCCTGACGTTCTACAAGTATCCGCAGTCGATCCGTAAAGCGATCTACACGTCGAACCCCATCGAACGGATGAACAAGGAAATCCGCAAGCGTCTGAAACCGATGAACAGTCTGACGAACATGGATGCGGCAGAGAAAATCGTGTACCTGGAGATGCTGGAATACAATGAACGTCATGCAGGGCGGGTCGCCCAAGGCTTTGGCATGGATGCCGTTAAAAAGAAGCTAAAAGAGCTATTCGAAACACGCTACCCCTCTTTGCCCACACCGGAAGAGGCGTAACAGAGAAATCCAGTTTCTGGGGGTCGGGGTTCCCCCTTCCCCCAGAAACACTACATCCCAACCCGTAACCCGGGGAGGCACTTCTACTCTTTTACACAAACTTCTTGACGCTACCTGCAGGAGAAGTAAACCTCTCCTTTCAATCCCGCCTGTTGCCGCTCCCGTTCTCCTGGACCAATCCCAGCTTCATCGTCCTACCCGCAGCCTACCGCTTCCTCTCTACAACTCATCTTCACCGCTCTACCGGAAGCCCTTAATCCAAGCCCCGCCGCGCGAAGCGGCGGGGCCTTCCTTTACCCACTTTCAAGGATAGGCCTTGAAAGCCCCCAGCCTGGAGCGGCAGAAAGGGACGGAGGGAGGTTTGGAACTGGAGGAGCGGTAGCGTCCGCCTTTGTCTCCGGATGTTATCTGCTGCAAGCATATGATCAACAACATCTGGAGACAACAGCGGCCGGAAGTCCAAAGCTCACGCAGTCCCGCCCGCCGCCGCTCCCAAGGGTTTTTCCCCACGGCCTATCCCCCCCCATCACACGATAATCATTAACCCACACCTCCCGCCGCTGCGCACCTTTATGAGCAAATGATTGTTTTCGTAATCCAGCGCAGAGCGTAATGTGAGGCTTGTAACCAATACAAGTTAAACGGAGGTCAAAAAGGAATGACAAAAAAATCCTTCACCCTGCTCCTAAGCTCGCTGCTGACACTCAGCATGTTGTCCGCTTGCGGCGGTAACAACAACAAAGAGGCGGCAGCCACGAAAGACCCGGGCGCCAGCACCGGGACCAACACAACCGCAACCACGGACCCGGCCGCAGAGCCGGAGAAGCCGACAGAGATCAAGATTATGCTGCCGCTGAATACGACAGATACTCCACCGGATACGATCAAGAATGAAGTGGAGAAATTGACGAATACGAAGCTGACCTACCAGTTCTTCCCGGCCGATACGTATGAGGAGAAGCTGAACTCCTCGTTCGCCACCGGCTCCCTGCCGCAGGTGACGTATCTGAAGAATCAGACGACCTTCCTGCAGATGAAGGAAGCGATCAAGGACGGGCAATTCTGGGAGATCGGGCCGCTGCTCAGCGAATTCCCTAACCTGAATAAGCTGAAGCCGGAGATCCTGAATAACACCAAGGTAGACGGCAAGCTGTATACCCTGTATATCGGCCGTCCGCTGGCCCGCCAGGGCATCATCTACCGCAAGGACTGGGCGGATAAGCTGGGACTGAAAGCGCCGGCCAACACGGATGAGCTGTTCGCTATGGCTAAGGCTTTTACCGAGCAGGACCCGGACGGTAACGGGAAAAAGGATACCATCGGTGTTGTTGACCGCAACGAGCTGGTGTATGGTGCGTTCAAAACCGTCTCCTCCTGGTTCGGCACCCCGAATAACTGGGCCGAGAAGGACGGTCAGCTTGCGCCAGAGTTCACTTTTCCGCAATATATCGATACCATGGATTTCTTCAAAAAGCTGCGTGAAGGCGGTTACATGAACCAGGACTTTGCAGCAACCAGCAAGACGGATGCGGTTAATATGTTCACCAGCGGCAAAGCCGGGCTGTATATCGGCGGTTCGATGCAGGATATCGATTCCTTGAATAAGGACCTGATCAAGAACGTGCCGGATGCCGTGCTGGATACGCATAGTATGGTGGCGGGGCCTGACGGCAAGTTCGCCCAGTGGATGATTCCCGGCTATAACAATGTCGTACTGTTCCCGAAATCGGCGGTGAAGGATGAAGCGGAGCTGAAGAAGATTCTGAAGTTCTTCGACTACATGATGACTCCTGAAGTATCGAACCTGATGTACTGGGGCATTGAAGGCACACACTATACCGTGGTGGACGGCAAAGCCAAAGCGACCGACAATAAAGAGCTGATCGAGCGTGAGGTCAAAGGCTTCAAGGACAGCGTCATCGGCGAATACGAAACGAACGGTATGTACCAGAGCTTAAACGTGCTGCCGGGCCGGATTCATGCAGAGGAGCTGGTGCTGGAGAACGTGAAGTACGGGGTCGCAGATCCTACGGCGGCGCTCGACTCGGCAACCTATACGTCCAAGGGCGTAGAGCTGCAGCAGATTATTGCGGATGCGACTTACAAGTACATGTATGGTCAGCTGGATAAAGCCGGCTTCGAGAAGGAAGTCGAGAACTGGAAGAGCCGGGGCGGGGCGAAGATCATCGAAGAATATAATGCCGCGTACAAAAAATAAACAGAGCGCAGCCGCGATCACAGCGGACTGAACACAGGAAGAGGGCTGCCCCGGGTTAGCGCTCCGGCAGCCTTTTTTCCACTAACGAATAATTTACAGAGAAAGGAAGAGAATCATGCAGGAAGTATCCGCCCCGCCCCGCGTAGTTCCCGAACCCATGCCGAAGAAATATAAGAGCAGCAGTGAGCTGAAGAAGCGGCTGTGGCGCAACAAATTGCTCTATGTCATGCTCATCCCCGGCGTGCTGTATTTCATTATCTTCAAATACTTGCCGATGTACGGACTGATTATTTCCTTCCAGGATTACAAGCCTTACCAAGGGATTACCGGGAGCGAATGGGTGGGCATGAAGCATTTCAGCCGGCTGTTCACCGAGCCTGATTTCTTGAACATATTAGCCAATACGCTGATTTTGTTCGGGATGAATATTCTGATTTATTTTCCGATTCCGATTATTCTGGCCCTGATGCTTAATGAACTCAGAGGTACCTTCTTCAAAAGATTCTTCCAGACCTTAGTGTATCTGCCGCACTTCATGTCGTGGGTGATCGTCGTCTCGATCTCCTTCGTTATGGTGACGATGGACGGGGGGATTATCAACGAGCTGCTGGCTTACTTCGGATTCGCCAAGATCAATTTCCTGCTGAGTCCGGGCTGGTTCCGGCCGATGTATATTATTCAGGTCATTTGGCGGGAAGCAGGCTGGGGCACGATTATCTATCTGGCTTCCATTGCTGCTATTGATCCGGGGCTCTATGAAGCTTCGCGTATGGATGGAGCCGGACGGCTCAGACAGGTCTGGCATATTACGCTTCCGGCCATCCGGGGAGTGATCATCACCCTGTTTATTCTGAAAATCGGTTCCGTTCTCGACCTGGGCTTCGAGCATGTCTACCTGCTGCTCAACTCCATGAACCGCGAGGTTGCGGAAATTATCGATACGTATGTCTACACCGCCGGTCTGCGGCAAGGGCAGTTCAGCTACAGTACAGCCATCGGCTTCTTCAAGTCGATTGTGGGCCTGATCATGGTCATGACCGTCAATAAGGTGTCCAAGAAAATAGGAGAAGAAGGCGTATATTAAAATGCCGCAGGAGGAATTCAAATGGTAGAAGACCGCACGTTCAGCGGCAGACTATTCTCTGCCGTCAACTTTATACTGCTTGCCCTTATCGCGCTGGTAACGGTGCTGCCGTTCATCCACGTTGTAGCAGGCTCCTTCACAACCAGTGCTGAGCTGGCTGCCAACAAGTTTGTGCTGATTCCGAAGGTATGGAGCTTAGAGGCGTACAAATTTATTTTCTCCACGAATACGATCTTCAGAGCCTTAGGGGTATCGATTGGAGTCACGCTGATAGGCACGCTGTTCAGTATGTTCATCACGGCGCTGATGGCCTACGGTCTCTCCCGCAAGGATCTGGACGGCCGCCGGGTGTTCAACTTCCTGGTGGTGTTCACGATGCTGTTCCACGGGGGAATGATTCCTACGTTCCTCGTGGTGAAGGAGCTGGGGCTGATCGACTCGTATGCGGCGCTGATTCTTCCTTCCGCGATCAGTGCGTTCAATATGATTATACTCAAGAACTTTTTTCAGAACATTCCGGAGGGGCTGGAGGAATCGGCCAAGATCGACGGCTGCAATGACTTCGGGATTCTGTTCAAAATCGTACTGCCCCTGTCGCTGCCGGCGATTGCCACGATCTCTCTGTTCTACGCCGTGACGTATTGGAACACGTATATGAGCGCCATTCTCTATCTGGATAACAGCGCCAAATGGCCGATTCAGGTCCTGCTGCGGCAGATTGTCGTGCTGGCCAGCGGGATGGATCACAGTGCGACACTGGACGGCACGGTTCCGCCGCCGGATCAGACGATCAAGATGGCCGTTATCGTGGTCGCTACGCTGCCGATTCTGATGGTGTATCCGTTCCTGCAGAAGCATTTTGCCAAGGGTGCGATGCTGGGCTCGATGAAGGGCTGATGACTGACAGATGTTGACGGACGCCGAGGGACGGTGGAACCTTCTAAACGATGAAAGGGGTATTATCATGATTGGCAGTCTGCCGCAAACACCGATTGAATGGGCGCAAAAAGCCTGTGATTCATTAATGGATACGTATCAGGCGTGGGAACTCCCGCCTGCACACCGCTGGCATTATCATCAGGGCGTATTCCTGTGCGGGATGGAGCTGCTGTGGAAGACGCTCCGGGAAGACCGCTATATCGATTATATTAAGCAGTATGTGGATGATCTCGTGGATGAGCAGGGGAATTTCGACTTTGCCCGGGATGAGCTGGATGCCGTACAGGCCGGGCTGCTGCTCTTCACGCTGTATGAACGGACCGGCAAGCGGAAATACCGGGAGGCGGCGGTCAAGCTCCGCCATCTGCTGCTGACGCTGAACCGGACCTCCGAAGGAGGGTACTGGCATAAGGACAAATATCCGAACCAGATGTGGCTGGACGGGCTGTACATGGCCGGGGTGTTCTCGCTGAAATACGCGAATACTTATAGAGACGATGCTTTGCGGGCCGAAGTCCTTCATCAGGAGCGCCTAATGCGCAAATATATGAAAGACGAGGCGACCGGCCTGCTCTACCATGCCTGGGATGAGAGCCGCCGTATGCCATGGTCGAATCCCGCCACCGGCTGCTCGCCGGAATTCTGGAGCCGCTCGCTTGGCTGGTACGGGCTTGCCGTCTCACAGTTCATGGATGAACTGCCGGAGACTGATCCTGGACGGGCCGAGCTTGCAGCCGAGCTAAGCGGATTCGTACAGGCGTTGATCCGTTATCAGGACCCGCAGAGCGGCCTGTGGTATCAGGTGGTGGATAAGGGACATGAACCTGATAATTGGCTGGAGACCTCCGGCTCCTGTCTGTTCGTCTACACGATTGCCAGAGCAGTGAAGTTGGGTATCCTTCCGGCTGAAGCTATAGATGAAGCGGCGGAAGCAGCGCGTAAAGGCTACGAAGGCTTAATTCAGGTGCTCCAGTGGGATGAGCAGGGCCGGCTGCTGCTGCCGGATATCTGCATCGGAACCTCGGCGGGAGATTACCGTAACTATGTAACCCGTCCGAAGGTCAGCAATGATCTGCACGGCGTGGGCGCGCTGGTGATGGCCTGTGTGGAGATGCAGGATTTGTATCCGGCATAAGCGGAGTGGAGTTAGAGGGCTGACGGTTCTGACATAGGCACAATAGAGCCGGAAGCTGCCTGGATCAGCCCGGCAGCGGATGACAAGAATGGAGGCGGACAGTGTATAACATAGTAGACTACGGAGCGCAGCGGGACAGCGGGTTGCCAGCAACGCAGGCGATTGCAGATGCTATTGCAGCGGCGGACCGTGACGGTGGAGGTACAGTGTATATTCCGGCTGGGACCTTCCTGACAGGTGCAATCCGTCTATACAGCAATATTGAGCTGCATCTCAGTCCTGGTGCGGTATTGTCCTTCAGTACCGATCCGGCGGATTATCCTGCCGTGGAATCACGGTGGGAAGGGGTGAAGCGGGAGGTTCATGCCGCCTGCATCTACGGAGCGGGCCTGACTAATGTCTCGATTACCGGGAGCGGAACCATTGACGGGAATGGAGAACCTTGGTGGAAAAAGCATCGGAACCGCCCGGAAGAGCTGGAGTATCCCCGTCCAAGACTGATTGGCTTCGACGATTGCAACCGGGTGACGCTCCGCGATCTAACGCTGGTGAATTCCCCAAGCTGGACGGTGAATCCGATAAATTGCAGCAATGTGATGATCGATAATCTGTCGATCCTGAATCCGGCAGATTCGCCGAATACCGATGGAATCAATCCCGAATCCTGCCGCGATGTGCGTATCAGCAACTGCCATATCGATGTAGGCGATGACTGTATTGCCATTAAGGCAGGCACCGAGGATACCCGGGAGCGGATTCCCTGCGAGAATATCACGATTACGAACTGCGTGATGGTTCACGGCCACGGAGCGGTGGTGCTGGGCAGTGAGATGAGCGGCGATATCCGCAATGTGACGATCAGCAATTGTGTATTTAAGCAGACGGACCGCGGCATCCGCATGAAGTCCCGGCGGGGACGGGGCGGGATTATTGAGGATATCCGGATCAGCAATATTGTGATGGAGGATGTGATCTGTCCCTTCACGCTGAATCTCTACTATTTCTGTGGGCCCCGGGGCAAGGAGAAATACGTCTGGGACAAGAACCCGTATCCGGTGACGGAGGAGACCCCGCAGTTCCGGCGGATTCATTATGCCAATATTACAGCACGCAATGTCCATGCGGCGGCGGGATTCCTGTACGGGCTGGCGGAGCAGGCGGTCTCGGAAATCACCTTCACCAACATCGATATCTCGATGGCGGAGCACGCGGTGCCCGGCCAGCCGGATATGATGGCAGGAATTCAGGACATGCAGCGTCGTGGCTTCTTCCTCGGCAATGTCCACGAGGTGCAGTTTCAGCAGGTCACAATTGAGAACCATGACGGCCCGGCCTTTTATGTTGAGAATGGGGAAGAAGTGGAGTTCCTGAACTGCCACTCCAGGAACACGGCCAAGCCGGAGAAGCTGGTGGAGCAGGTTACAGTATCGCTGGCGGAACGATAAAAGCCTGGGGGGCGGTGAGATCAGGGGTAGGCATTCCTTTGGGCATGCGAATAGAGGTTGTAAGTGAAAGAGCCTGGTCCTGTTGGGGGACCGGGCTTTTAAGGTTAAATAGAAGTTTGTACTATTTTACTTGAATTTTTAAGGCATAAATAGCAGTGCCTATTACCCCGTAGATGTAGGTGCCGGGACGATTGGGAACATTAAATTCGGCGGATAAGGGATAGTTGCATTCCATACATTTAAAAACAGTGAAAAGGAGGGTTTTCTGTTTCTAACTGTAGTTTGTACAACTAAATCTGCCCGAATGGGGGAGAAGCCCGGTATTGATGGATTTTAGGTGTACGAAATACAACTAAACGTATCATTGGTGCAATATCAGGTGATTTAAGTGTACGGAGTGCAACTAAGTCCTATATTAATTCCTCCACTCGTATCGTAATTGGGTACAGCAACCCACCAGTATGCAATGGGTTACACTTTTCGCTACATCCTCCGCCGCAGATCCTTCGGCTTCAGTCCGTTCTCCCTGGCTGTGCGGTGCCAGAAGGAACGGGTGGAATAGAATTTCCAGGCAAAGCGGGGGAAGTTCGGGCTGAAGAGCAGGGATTCCCCGGTGCTTCTGGACTGGATGCTCTCGGCCAGGCTATGCATGGCACGGCCCAGATTCTTCAGCGGCCCCCGGCCCAGAGGCACCTTATCCATGGAGCCCAGCATTTCCCCGGCGCCTTGGCCTATGGCTTGCCCGAAGTGAACACCGGCGCGCGCGCACCAATTCTTAAGGATCTCTACCGCGATGTGGTTCTGCTGTCCCTCGTAGAAGCCGTTGTTAATCAGCGCATAGACGTAAATCTCCCGTTCGCGCTCGGTCTTCAGATATTCTTCCAGGGTGACCAGCAGCTGGAACAAGTGTGACGGAATTCCGTCATAATACAGCGGGAAGGCCAGCACGAGCACATCCATGCCGCATAGCTCGCTGTATTGCCCGGGGGCGAGCGGTCTTTTATTCGGTGTATAGGTGTGCAGTTCATTCCCGTCCGCAATCAGCGGCTCCAGCATGGACAGCAGTATGCCCGAATTGCTGCCGTTTGGCTTGGGGCTGCCGTTAATCAGCGCGATGTTCATTGGAGGGCCTCCTTAATGTGCTGCGGGCTGGTGTGGAAATAGACGTTGTTCTCTGACGAATACAGATTCAGGCCGTTTGCCGCGACCAGCATTCGGGCCGTATGCTGCTCAGCCTCCGTAAGGTCACCGCCATAGAAATGTACGGATAATGTGAACTGGTGTTGATAGCGGGGCCGGTGATGTGTCTCCCCGTGTGTGGTGACAAAATAGGGCAGCATGTAGGAGAGGCTCCGGTTCAGCACATTCAGCACAAAGGGGCTATAGCTGCCGTACATACATTTACTGATGATCATAAGCTCATCGCTGCGGGAGAACAGCTCGCCCAGATTGTCGTAGCCATCTCTCTTAATGACGCATGTCCCGGGAGTCCGGGTCCAGCAGCCGAAGCAGCCCATGCACGAACGGATCGCACCGCTATCCGAGATGACCGTTACTTCCTCTTGCGCCGTATCCCCCAGCCAGCCCGCGAATTCTTGCTCCTGCAGATCGTGTATGATCGTTCTCAAGACTTCATCTCCCTAAAAGATAGATTTAAGCTCCAGCAGATCGCGCCAGTTGCCCGAATAACGCACTCCGTTATTAGTAAGCAAAGCCGTAATTCCATGCACCATGGACCAGAGTGTAACTAAGTGCTTGGTGAATTCTGGCTCCGGCAGCCCGCTGCTGCGGAACACTTCATAGACCGTTGTCCGGAATAGGGCAAATGGCGGATAGCTGTCAGAATCGTAGTTGTCCAGATCAATAACGATGCCTGAATGGTAGAACAGAAACTGGAAATACTGTGGATGCTCTATGAAAAAATCAATATAGGCCTGCCCCAGCAGGATAATCGTATCAGGGTTCTCCGCCTGTCCTTGAACGGAGGCATGCAGGGTGTCCATAAACTGGCTCGTGACATGTTCTCCCATGGCGGCTACCAGTTCATCTATATTTTTGAAATGGCTGTAGGGGGCGGTGTGGCTGACTGCACATTCGGCGGCTACTTTGCGCAGGGAAAAGCTATTCATGCCGTCCAAGTTAATCAGCTTGATGCCGGCTTCGATCAGCTGGTTGCGTAAATTGCCGCGGTGGTAAGGTTTATCTTTCAAGGTATGCATGCTTCCTTTCATACTTGCCTGTTATCTTAACATTGTAAAGATTGTAGCATGTGTTTGTGATCTTTACAATGTTAAGATGTGATTGCTGCTGGGCGATTCCGGGTATACATTTTGCAAAATAGTCAGGAGCAGGTTATAATTAGTACCAAGTACTAATATCAGATACTAATAAACTGAAAAGCTGAGGTGTTTCACATGACAGGTGCAAAAATAACAGCGATCGGATCTTACGTGCCGGCCCGCAGACTTACGAATCAGGACCTGGAGCAGATGGTGGATACCAATGATGAGTGGATTGTGCAGCGGACGGGTATCCGGGAGCGCAGGATCAGCCGCGCGGATGAATATACCAGTGATCTGTGTACAGCTGCCGTCCGGGATATGATGAAGCGTTATGGCAAAAGTGTGCAGGATGTCGATATGGTGCTTGTGGCGACCAGCACGCCTGACTTCTCTTTTCCATCTGTGGCGTCCATTGTGCAGAATACCCTTGGCATTCCACTGACTGCGGGAGCGATCGATCTGAGCGCCGCCTGCGCCGGATTCGTATATGCTCTGCATACGGCTCATGCGCTGGTGTCTTCGGGACTGCATCATAAGGTGCTGGTCATCGGTGCCGACACGCTATCCAAGATCACAGATTATACGGACCGCAGTACCTGCATTCTTTTCGGGGATGGAGCAGGGGCTGTGCTGGTGGAGAGCAGCGGGAGCGGGGCGTCAGACGACTTCATGGGATACCATCTCGGCAGTGACGGAAGCGGAGCGCAGCATGTCTATCGCACAGGGCTGGCGGAGAAGGTGAACGGAGTGGAGCTTGCCGGTTCAGGCATGCTGGTACAGAACGGGCGTGAGGTCTTCAAGTGGGCGGTCCGTACGGTTCCGCAGGGAGTACAGCAGGTGCTGAAGAACGCCGGAGCAGAGCTTGCGGAAGTAGACTGGTTCATCCCGCACAGCGCCAATCTGCGGATGATTGAACCCATCTGTGAACGGCTGAACTATCCGTTGGAGCAGGCACTGTACAGTCTTGAAGCCTTCGGTAACACCTCGGCTGCCAGTATTCCGCTTGCGCTGGATCTGGGCATCCGCGAAGGGAAGGTGCGCAGCGGCCAACAGGTGTTGCTGTACGGCTTCGGTGCGGGTCTTAGTCATGCGGGCCAACTGGTCAGACTGTCGCTGGACCCTCAGGCAGCTGAGCCTGCTCCGCTGTAATGCGGACAGGATAGAGAAGCAAGGACAGGCCAATGTGGGGGCCAAGCCGAAAAATGGTCCCCAAAACCAGAAAAACGGTGCCTTGAAGCTGTCCGGTAAATGAGCGATTATAGTATCGAAAGCGTTCTCAGGTAGTTGCGGAATGCAGCCAAGCTATTGTTCTGGGCTGGAGGGGAGGGATTGAAGGGCAGATCCGGGAAAGGCAGAAGTTCAGCGTTACGGCGATCCAGTGGTTTAGGCGTTCAGCGGTTCAAGCGGTTCAGCCCGCTGCCGCAGGATTCACGGACGATCAGCGCCGGTTCAACTACAAATGAGCCGCCTTCAGACTGGTTATTGATGAGATCGAACAGCATATGGGCGGCGAGCACACCCAGGCGTTCTTTGTTCTGGCGGATGGTAGTTAGCGTAGGGCTGGTATACTGGCAGGCCTCGATATCGTCACAGCCGATGATGGCCACATCCTCGGGAACACGCAGACCCTGCTCCTTCAAGGCGCGGACTGCGCCGAGAGCGAGGAGATCGGAGGCGGCGAAGACCGCTTTTGGCAAATCTCCCGATGCAATTAACGAGTTCATTGCCGCATACCCGCTGGGCTCGAAGAAATCGTCACCATGCACGAACCACTTAGGATTCATAACCAGGCCGAAGCCGGCAATGGCTCTGACATACCCTGCTTCGCGCCGGTTGGAGATATCCGAATCCGCTCTGCTGCCTATGAAGCCAAGCTCCCGGTGTCCGAGCAGGTAGAAATGCTCCACCACCTTGGAAGCAATCTGGTAATTATCTGACATGACATAGCCGGATTTCCTGCCGGTCAGCTCCAGGTCAACGCCGATGCAGGGAATATGGCTCCGGTCGAGTTCCTGTATCGCAGGCTCCATCTGTTCTCCCGAGATAATGACACAGCCGTCCACATGGAAATGCAGGCAACGCGAGTAGTAATCGCCGCTGTTAATGAACTTCTCATTCGAGAAGAAAATCAGATCATACCCCAGTACGCCCATCTGCTTCTTGAACGAATTCAGCACCTCTACAAAAAAAGGATGGGTAAATTCCACATTCAGCTCACCGGCAAAAATAACCCCGATCAGATTCGACTTCTTGGTAGCCAGCGTCTTGGCGGAGCTTGAGGGGGTATATCCGGTTTGTTCGATGATTTCGAGCACTCTTCGTTTCGTTTTTTCGGAAACATCGCTGTAATTATTCATGATTTTGGAGACAGTCGATACAGAGACCCCGGCCATTTCGGCGATTTTTTTGATATTCATTTGCATGGCTATGCTCACCCCCGCTTCATAGTTATAACAGGGCCAAAAGACGGGTATGCCAGGGTTTATCAAGGCTACTGACCGTTCACTTGGACACTCTCTGCTGTCAAACAGCAGTCCTTTCTAGAGTCTATTCAACTTGCCGAAACAAGTCAAAGGTTAATTGCGTTTAGAGGAATGGCACGGAGAAAAACGAAACCGATTTCGGTCAGGGGGTCTGAGGGTACTTTAGATTGAGCTGAGAGCAGCTTGAAGGCAGCGGGGCGATGGAAATGCGGTAAGAGGAGACTCTAATCCTGAGGAGGCATACACGGAATGAAAAGAAATATATCAGCGTTGTTAGCGGCCGCTGTCATCGTAACGGGACTTCTATCGCCGCTGGGCAGCGGAGGGGCTGAGGCGAAGTCTGTTCAGAGCAGACTGACAGCGTCTGCGGAGACCACAGCCGCCTTGCAGAGCGGGAGCTTGGCTGCTAATGATTTGAAAGCGTTTACCGATGTAAAAGAGGGCAGCTGGGCGGCACATGCGGTGCAGCGCTGGAGCCGCAGCGGGGTGATCTCCGGCTACGGGGACGGCAGCTTCCGGCCGGAGCAGCAGGTCACCCGGGCAGAATTCACGGCAATCGTCAACCGTATATTCGGCTATAAGGATATGGCGGCTGTGCTTCCGGCGGATATCCCGGCGGCGGCCTGGTACAAGGACGATATCGCCAAAGCGGTAGCAGCGGGGTATCTGAGTGCAGACGCACATCAGCGAATCGAACCTGCGGCTCCGTTGAAACGCGGGGAGGCGGTCCTTGCGCTCCAGCGGATACTGAGGCTGGAGACTGAGCGTCAAGCCAAGGGCATGTACAGCGACCTGGAGGGAGCCGACAGTGCAGTTAGCGCTGCGGCGGATGCTTTTACGGCAGCCGGTTATATGCAGGGCTATCCAGGAGGCTTATTCAAGCCGCACGGGAGGATCACCCGTGCCGAGCTGGCGAAGCTGGCGGATACACTGGTG
This sequence comes from Paenibacillus sp. FSL H3-0333, assembly GCF_038002805.1. Taxonomy (NCBI): domain Bacteria; kingdom Bacillati; phylum Bacillota; class Bacilli; order Caryophanales; family Paenibacillaceae; genus Paenibacillus; species Paenibacillus sp. FSL H3-0333. Next base: position 1,739,770 of record NZ_JBBODG010000001.1, read on the forward strand.
CCGGAGCTGCGCTCCGCCGCCGGGGAAGTGAAGCTGGGCGAGGTGAAGGGCAATGTGGTGCTGAGCCATGAGGATATTACACTGAGGGACACTATCATAGAAGGAAATCTCTATCTTACCGAGGGGATCGGGGAAGGAGTGATCCGGCTTCAGGGGGTGCAGGTTACTGGCACAACCTATATTCGCGGCGGTGGCGGGCAGGGCGTGAGCCTTACGGACAGCGGCCTTGGGGCTGTGCAGGTGGCGAAGCCGAAGGGCAGTGTCCGCATCGTTGCCAGCGGGACAACATCCGCCGGAACGGTACATCTTGATTCTGGTGCTATCCTTGAAGAAGCTGCGCTTACCAGGGAGGGATTCGCTGGTGTTGTCCTCCCGGCAGGTGAGCAGACGGTCACTCTTATTGGCAATTATGGGGTTGTATCCACCGCTGATGCGGCTGGAGGCAACCTCACGCTGAGCTTGTCAGGCAAGCTATCCAAGCTGATCTGGGGCACTCCCGGCAAGCTGGTGCTGATGAATCAGGCGCAGGTGGCTGAGCTGCTCCTTACAGCCGGTGCCCGGGGCACTGTGATTCTGGGCAGCGGCAGCTTCGGCATCGTACTGAATCAGGCCGAAGCTGTCACAGCCGGGGGCGTCGCTCTCAAGCCGGGCAGCCGCAGCAATCTCAATCTGGCCTCGCCGCAGGCCAGCCAGCCGCCTGTTGCCGCCGGTGGCGGGGAGACGGCGACGGCTACACCGGAGCCCACGCCAACGCTCACACCAGAGGTTACGCCGGAGCCGACACCAATACCGACACCGGAGGTTACGCCAGAGCCGACGCCAATACCGACACCGGAGGTTACGCCAGAGCCGACGCCAATACCGACACCAGAGGCTACACCGGAGCCGACACCAATACCGACGCCGGAACCAACCCCAACGCCGACACCGGAGCCGTCACCAACACTAAGTCCAACGCCGACACCAGCGCCGACCAGTGATCCGTGGAGTCTGGTGTGGAATGATGAATTCGATGACAATGTCATTGATCCTTCGAAGTGGACCTATGATCTCGGAGACGGCACCGCTGTCGGGAATCCGGGCTGGGGCAATAATGAGCTGGAATATTACACCAATGATCCGAAGAATGTGAAAGAGCAGGACGGTAAGCTAATCATTACCGCACGCAAGGAGGCAATAGGCGGCAAGCCTTACACTTCCACCAGAATTAAGACCAATGGCTTGTACAGCAAAATGTATGGCAAATTCGAGATCCGGGCGAAAGCTCCGGCTGGCAAGGGGCTGTGGCCGGCGATCTGGATGCTGCCGGAGAATTATGTGTACGGCAATTGGGCGGCCTCCGGGGAGCTGGATATTATGGAAGGCTGGGGCAGCCGTCCGAATGTGGTTGCCGGAACGATCCATTATGGTTCCCAGTGGCCGGATAATGTCTATTCCGGCAAGGAGTATGTATTGCCTGGCAGTTCCACCATTGAAGAGTTCCACACCTACTCCATTGAGTGGGAGCCGGGAGAGATCCGCTGGTATGTGGACGGGGTGCTGTTCTCGACCAAGAATGACTGGTACAGCAAAAGCAGCGGACAGCCGGCTATCAATGCGTATCCGGCACCGTTCAACCAGAAGTTCCACCTGCTGATGAATCTGGCAGTCGGCGGCAACTTTGACGGTAACCCTACGGATGAGACCGTATTTCCGAGTTCCATGGAGATTGACTATGTCAGAATCTATGAGCTGACTGGACGCGAATACCGGCAGCCGGTACCGGTGGAGCTGGCGAAGGAGCCTTATCTGGAGGGAGCGAAGCCGCCGCTGGCAGACGGGAACTTCATTTATAACAGCGGGTTCACGGAGCAGGTAGAAGGAGATCCCGGGATGGGCATCCCGAATACAGCCCACTGGGTACTCTATAAAGATGAAGGCGCAGATGCGGCTCTATCTCTTGAGCAGGCAGGCGGCGTGAATCTGCTCAAGGTAAACATCTTGAAGCCGGGCGGCAACTCTTATTCGATCCAGCCGCAGGCGATTGTGTCGCTGGCAAAGGGCAGATTCTACAAGCTAAGCTTCGATGCCAGAACGGATACGGCCCGCGAGCTGACCGCCCGGCTGACAGGTGGCGCACCGCTTGGCTTCCCGTCTTATTCTCCAGCGTTCAAGGCAGCGCTGACCCCGCAGCTTCAGCATTACGAGACGATGTTCCAGATGAAGGAGAGCTCGGACAATGCCGCGCGGATCGAGTTCAATCTGGGGACCAATGCTTCCCCGGTATGGCTTGGCAATGCACGGCTTGAAGAGATCAGCAGCATTCCCTTCGATCATGACAGCGCCAAGGCGCCGCTCGGCAGCGGCAACCACCTCTACAACGGCAGCTTTGATCTGGGAGAACCGGACCGGATGAGCTATTGGCATATCGCTGCTTCAGGAGGTGCGGAGGTCACTCCGCGGGTTGAGGCTGACGGCCGCCTGAAGCTGGACATTACAGACGCAGACACCGGCGGCAGCGAGGTTACGCTGCAACAGAAGGGAATCTTCCTGGTGCAAGGCCAGGATTATAAGCTGACCTTCGAGGCCGATAGCTTCTCCGCAAGGACAGCTGTAGTCGAACTGCAAGGCAATGACGGCGTAGTCTATGCTTCGGAGCCGGTTCAGCTGAATGCAGGACATCAGCAGGTTGAAGCGCTGTTCAAGAATCTCGCGGGGGCCACGGATCATCTTGGACAATTCGTACTGCGGCTTGACGGGACAGCAGGAACGGTCCTTCTGGATCAATTCGTGCTGGTACGCACCAGCTCCTATTATGATCCTGATCTGACCTATTACCCGCTCTTGAACGGGGATTTCAGCTTCGGGCTTACGAGCTGGGAGCGGCTGCTGACAGAAGACGGCGGCCAGAGCACTGCCGCTGCGGTGGACGGAGCAGCCAAATTCAGCATTACGAATACCGGCAATCAGGCGTATTCGGTGATGCTTTTCCAGAATAACCTCAAGGCAGCGGCGGGCCTCGATTATGTGGTTGAATTCGACGCCAGTGCCAGCGTGGCCCGGCAGATCAATGTGAAGGCAGAGAATGCGAGCTATTCCCCTTCCATCGATAAGACGGTGGAGCTGACACCAGAGATGAAGCATTACCGGTTCGAATTCCGGCAGGGGGCGAATGATATGCTCTCGCTGAAATTCCTGCTCGGCAAGGTAGGCGGAGTGAGTGTTCCTCAGAGTCATGACATCATCATTGATAATGTCAGATTCGAGATTAAGGACGCCCCGGCGAAGCCGCAGGAACTGCTCGCAGATTCCACAGCCAACCGGGTATCACAGCCGATTGAGCTTATCTTCATCGATAAGCCAGAATGGTCAGGCAGCATTAAGTCCGTTAAGGTGAATGGCGTTACGCTTGCGGCGGAGCTGTACCATGTAGGAACGGGAGCAATTACAATTCAGCCTGCCGCCTTCCCGGCAGAGGGAAGCTATATCATTACCGTGGAAGCCGAAGGGTATGTCAACGTCAGTGTGGTTCAGACTATACTGGCGAATGATAACAATCTGGTCGTTAACGGCTCATTCACCGGCGGCGGCTCAGGCTGGTCAACCTGGTCCGGCGAAGGCGGAGCCTCGTCCTTCCAAGTGGTGGACGGAGCAGCGGAGGTGCTAATCACGGCGGCCGGGTCACAAGCCTGGCACACCCAGCTCTATCAGGAGAAAATCCCACTGGAAGCCGGCGCAACCTATGAGCTGAGCTTCAGAGCGAAATCTACCGTTCCCCGGCAGATTGTCGTGGAGTATAGCGGAACATCTGCCCAGGCAGCCCAAGCGAAGTTCGACATAACAGCTACCTGGGCGACTTACAGCACACAGTTCAGTGTGACGAATAACAATCCGCTGAAGCTGAATTATCTGATCGGCGCCACGCTGGGTGAAGATAAAACGGCGAACCATACGGCGCATACGATTTCTTTGGATGATATCGTGCTTAGAAAGGTAACAGACGGACCGGACACCGAGCCTGCCAGCGGCACACTGGATAACGGCACATTCGATGCGCAGCCGGCTCTTAAGGGCTGGACCCAGTACTTCGAGGGCGCCGGAAATGCCGCAGTCCAGAATGGCGAGCTTGAGGTATCGCTGGCCTTCACGGGATCTGCCAACTACGCCGCCCAGGTAGATTACAGGGATCTGAAGCTCACTCAGGGTAAAAGCTATACCTTGGCCTTCAGCGCCCGTTCGGATATCACCCGGTTGATTGAAGTAGCAGTCGAGCATTTCGGAGGGGATTACACGAAATATTTGCAGACAACCGCGGCTTCATTAACTGGCGAAATGCAGCGCTTCAGTTACACCTTCACCATGAACGGCGGGACCGATGCAGGTGTTCATCTGGTCTTTCTGCTGGGGCTGAATCCCGGCAACAGCGCAGAGACGAATGCCGCTATCGAAGCAGGCAATCATATCTACATCGATGATGTCAGTCTGATCGAGAACCCGTAAGCTAAAGAAAGAACGAACCATAGCAAGTGAAAACGGCCGCAATCCTTGAATTCAAGGGTCGCGGCCGTTTTGATACTTGTATGGAAACTATAGTTTCCCTGATAAAGCATCATATGGGATCAAATGAAAGTGAAAAACAGCATACATTGTGCTCAAACGCAGGCGATGGCCCGAATGTATGTGGAAAACAGTATACATTGTGCTGACACGCAGGCATGTGGCCCGAATGTATGTGGAAAACAGCATAGATTGTGCTCAAACGCAGGCGATGGCCCGAATGTATGTGGAAAACAGCATACATTTTCCAGCGTGCGGGTGTCCAGAATAGGTAGTTCCATTTCCCGCTTAAACAGCGGAGTGGACGGAACGATTGTGGAGAAGCGGCAGCGTTCGCCTCCCCGAATTTTCACCGCTAAGGAGAATCAATAAAATCTGGGGACAACAGCGATCGGAACAACGGTCCGTTCACGCAGCGTCCACCCAAGTGCTCACGTTAATCCTACTCCTCAATTCCTTTAACTCCAAATAAAAAACCTGTCCCAAGCGCCATTCCATGGCATTTTGAGACAGCCTTTTCAGCATGAGCAGAATAGTTTAAACGCCAATAGCTGATATTATTCTTTAGGGATTAATTCGAAAATCTTGCCGGTCTCCAGCGCTTCGATCAGCTTCAGCAGCCAGCGGTAATATTTAATGGCTTCCTCAATCTTGAGCTCGTCGGTGTGGAGCAGGCGCGACAGGTCGGGCTCGTCCGCGTAATCAATTTTCATTTGCCGGATTTCGGCGAGTGATTTGTTAAGGGCGGTCATATTCCCTTCAACTGCTTTTCTCCATTTAATAGAGAAGTAATCGCTGAAGTTCTGATGCCAGTCGGGAACCACCTCGAACAGATCCTTGCGGGTGCCCTTGCCCCAGACTTTATCGATCATCTTCAAATCCAGCAGGGTACGTACTCCAGTACTCATGGAGGTCTTACTCATGCCCATGGTGCTGCTTAGTTCATCCAGTGTAACCGGGCCCTCATTAAAGTACATGTAACCGTATAAATGCCCGATGGACAGGGTGATGCCGTATAAATCCATATTTTTGCCGATAGAGTCGATGACCCGTTCACGGGCTTTGCTGATTTTTTCTATTTGCTCGGGCAAAAGCCCCTCTAAATCGTTCATGATGTCCCTCCTGAGGAATAGGCTGACATTCTGCATGTCTCTCCTAGTGTATTGTAATCAAATCCCCGGCAAGAAGTAAAGAAATCATCATTAACGGAATACGGCGTTAAACAGAGTATTCTATACGTAAAGTTTGTAAAGTTAAAACTGTACACTAAATTTTAAGCGAATATGCGCTTTGCTTATTTTTTCGTAAGTCCGTTACACTAGGTCAGTAGCGTTAACCCGAAATTAAAGGGAGAGAAGGAGGTCACCATGGCAATTATAGAGGTGAAACAGTTAACCAAAGTATTCGGTCATGATGCAGCACGGGCGCTTCCATTATTAGAACAAGGCTGGTCTAAAGAAAAGATCGCCCGGGAAGCGAAGCTGACGGTCGGTGTGAATAAAGCCGAATTCAGCATTGAAGAGGGAGAAATATTTGTCATTATGGGATTGTCGGGCAGTGGTAAATCCACGCTCGTCCGTCTATTGAACCGGCTGATTGAGCCTACCGGAGGACAGGTGCTGTTCAAGGGTAAGGATGTTGTCAAGATGAATCCGGAGCAGCTTCGGGAATTCCGGCGGAAGAATATTGGTATGGTCTTTCAAAAGTTCGCGCTGTTCCCGCACCGCAGTGTGCTGGCTAACGCAGAATACGGACTGGAAGTCCAGGGTGTGGAGCGAAGCAAACGAACCCGGCTGGCGATGGAGGCTCTTGAGCTTGTGGGGCTGAAGGGCTGGGAGAATCACCGTCCGGATCAGCTCAGCGGAGGCATGCAGCAGCGTGTCGGCCTGGCGCGCGGTCTGGCCAATGATCCTGACATTCTGCTGATGGATGAAGCCTTCAGTGCGCTTGATCCGCTGATCCGCAAGGATATGCAGCAGGAATTGCTGGAGCTCCAATCCAGAGTGAAGAAGACGATTGTCTTCATCACGCATGATCTGGATGAAGCGCTGCGGATCGGGGACCGTATTGCCCTGATGAAGGACGGGGTCATTGTCCAGATCGGATCGCCGGAAGAAATTCTGATTCAGCCTGCGAACAAATATGTGGAACGCTTCGTGGAGGATGTGGATCTGTCCAAAGTATTGACCGCTTCCCATGTGATGCGCCAGCCGGAGATGATCCGTCCGGAACGCGGTCCCCGGGTAGCGCTGCAGCTCATGCGGGACAGCGGGGTCTCCAGCCTGTATGTCGCAGATAATGAGATGCGGCTGCAAGGTCTGCTGACAGCGGATAATGCCTCACAGGCCTTGAAGGAGAACCGCAGTATTCTGGATGTGATGCTGCGCGACATTCCCCGGGTTCAGCCGGATACCCTGCTGAATGATCTGTTCGAGCTAATGTCGGAGACGCATCTGCCCGTTGCTGTAGTTGGGGAAGGCGAGAAGCTGAAGGGCATTGTTATCAAAGGGGCCGTGTTGTCTGCCCTGGCCGGTAACGCGGTTCCTGAAGGAGGAATTGGTTCATGAATTTACCCAAAATACCGCTCGGTAAGGGCGTAGAATGGATTGAAAATTGGCTCACGACCTACTTCGGCCCTATATTTGATATCATTCATGCTGTGATTGGCGGAATGGTGAGCGGGATTGATGCGGCGCTGAATTTCCTGCCCGCCATGGTGCTGACCCTTCTGATCGCAGCTCTGGCCTACTGGATCGGCAAATGGCGGATGGCGCTGTTTGCGGTGGTCGGACTGCTCCTGATTGACAATCTTGGATTATGGGGGCCGTCGATGCAGTCGCTGGCCCTGGTACTGACAGCCTCTCTGCTGGCTGTAGTGATCGGGGTTCCGCTCGGAGTACTGTGTGCACAGAGCCGGACTTTCCAGAACATTGCCACCCCTATCTTAGACTTCATGCAGACGATGCCGGCGTTCGTATATCTGCTTCCAGCCGTGTCGTTCTTCTCGCTGGGGGTCGTTCCCGGCGTCATTGCTTCTATTATATTTGCTATTCCGCCAACGATCCGGTTAACGAACCTGGGGATTCGCCAGGTCTCACCGGAGCTGGTGGAAGCGGCGGATGCCTTCGGTTCAACCGCAGGGCAGAAGCTGTTCAAGCTGCAATTGCCGATCGCGCTCCCGACCATTATGGCCGGGATTAACCAGACGATTATGCTCTCGCTGTCTATGGTCGTCATCTCGTCCATGATCGGTGCCCAGGGTGTAGGTGCCTATGTATACCGTGCAGTATCACAGGCGAAGACGGGTGCGGGCTTCGAGGCGGGGATTGCGATTGTTATTATTGCCATCCTGCTGGATCGTCTGACCCAGAAGCTCTTCAAATCCAAACCACAAGAATAGGAGTGTATGATTAATATGAAAAGAATCCAATCGATAAAGCGCAGACCCCTGGTCTTGCTGATGCTGCTAATGGCTGTAATTCTGGTAGCTGGTTGTTCGTCCAATACTAACAGTACGGTGAAGCTGGCTTATGTGGCCTGGGATTCCGAGATCGCCAGTACGAACGTAGTTAAGGAAGTGCTGGAAACGAAGCTCGGCGTGAAGGTGGAGATGCTGCAGGTCGATGCCGGGCCGATGTGGGCCGGGATTGCGGACGGAAGCGCGGATGCCATGGTAGCCGCCTGGCTGCCGAGTACACATGCTTCTTATCTGGAGAAATACGGCAAGGACATTGAAGATGCCGGTGTGAATCTGGATGGAACGAAGACCGGGCTTGCTGTTCCCGCCTATATGGAGATCAACTCCATTGAAGATCTGAATAATGCGGAAGTAGCGGCAACGCTGGATAAGCGGATTATCGGAATTGAGCCGGGGGCCGGAATTATGACGGCCACGGAAAAAGCGCTCGAAGCCTACGGCTTGAGCGATTATACGCTGCTGGAGAGCTCGTCGGCGGCAATGGCGCAGGAGCTGCAGAAGGCTTTTGACAAGAATGAACCGATTGTAGTGACAGGCTGGACGCCGCACTGGATGTTCGCCAATATGGACCTCAAGTACCTGGACGATCCGAAGAATGTCTACGGCGGTGCCGAGCAGATTCATACCATGGTCCGCTCAGGTCTGAAGGAAGATATGCCGGATGTGCACAAGTTCCTGAGCCAATTCAAATGGACCGCAGAGGATATGGAGCAGGTTATGGTCAAGATTCAGGGCGGACAATCGCCTGAAGAAGCGGCCAAGGAATGGGTAGAGAGTAATGAAGCCAAGGTTAATGAGTGGACGGCTGGCATCTCTGCTTAAGTGAACTCTGTAGGGTTCAGTGATCTGGCGGCGATGACCGATGTGTGCTATGATGAGAGAAAATAAGCAACAATTCTGTAACTTGTACGCTTATGTCGCAGAATCTATAGTTAGATGTTCAATAAACACCCCGCAAGGGGTGTTTTTCTTCAACGTTAAAGAGCGGTTCCTTTACATGCTGCTAAGAGTCAGGAAAGGAGAGCGCTCCATGACCGAGATCATCAATGCCTGGATTGACTGGCTGCTGCAAAGTTTGGGACTTAGCGGCCCGTATATTGTTTTTGCTACCTTTCCGCTCGCCGTGCTGCAAAGCTTGTTCGGATTTTTCCCCCTGGCGATTCTGATTGTGCTCCATGTCTCTGTATTCGAAGTGATCGGCGGGATGGCTGTCAGCTGGCTGGCCTGCAACCTGGGCGCTGTAGTCGTCTATTTTCTCTTCCGGCGCTATCTCTTCGACTGGTTCGACCGCAAATGGGGCTACAAGCTCAAGAAGTATGAGAAATGGCAGACCTCTCTGGACCGTTACGGCATCTGGACCCTGGTGCTGCTGCGTACGATTCCGATTGTGCCCAGCAATATCATCAATCTGATGTCAGCCGTGTCTCCGATGAAGCCGGCGGCTTTTGTCTGGGGGACGGTGCTCGGCAATCTGTCTTATATCTGGCTGTTCGGTACGCTCAGCTCCTCGCTCATTGTCCCGCGTGAGGACTGGAACGGTTATCTGTTGTGGTATGGCGTATTTATGCTGATTCTGCTTGCTATCTTTGTCCGGCTGCATTGGGGGCATCTTCAGGAGGATAAGCGCAAGCGGGCGGGGCATTAGAAGAACGTTGCTGCGGTGTGCTGCCGCGGGGATGTTCTTTTTTTGTGGATTAGGAAATTATGATTTGCGTCCGATGTGGATAAGTTGTACATAAAGTTGGGGGTAAGTGTCTTGGAGCATCGGCAGGATGACTATATTCTGGATCAGTAATAGGAATGACTGCGCTAATTTCACCGAACAGCCGAATATGGTCGAAAAACCGACTACATTCGGTGCGGCAGAAGCGTGTGGGCCGGATAGGGTCGAAAAACCGACTACATTCGGTGCGGCAGAGGCGTGTGGGCCGGATATGGTCGAAAAACCGACTACATTCGGTGCGGCAGAAGCGTGTGGGCCGGATATGGTCGAAAAACCGACTACATTCGGTGCGGCAGAGGCGTGCGGGCGGAGTGTGGTCGAAAAACCGACTACATTCGGTGCGGCAGAGGCGTGCGGGCCGATGTATGAGGAAAACGAATACCATGTGGCACAGACAGTAACAAATTTAGAGAAATCCTGCAAGAAGTGCAACAATGCTGCTCCATACATGCGGCCGGTGAGGGAGACAACCCTCAGAATGGACCAGATATATCAAAGCGAAAGCCCCACATTGTGGGGTTATTTCGTACGGGTGCTGAATAGCTTAGTAGTACAGAGGCGGCTTGACCGCAGGAATGTCGGGAGGGACGGCAGGGCATGGGCAGAATCAGAAAATGGGGGAAACGGAGCACAGGCGTACCGCTCTTCGGGCGTCTGCGTCTGCCGGACTTCAGCGGAAGCGGTCTGAGGGGGTCTGGCGGGCGCCGCCAGGCCTTCAAGGCCAAACCGTCCAGAGCGGGAATCCGGCCGCCGGGCGCGGGTTCGGGAGCAAGGTTCGAAGCGAAGCCGTCAAGACCCGGCGTCGGGCTGGCTGGCCGGAGCTGGGGGCGGAGCGGGGGCTTCGTGGCGAAGCCCTCCAGGTCCGGCGTCCGGCTGGACGGGAGTGGAGCGGATTACGGGACAGCGAAGCCGTCCGGGAGAGCAGCGGGCGCTCCGGGCCAGCGGGTCTGGCGTAAGGCCGGGCGCGGTGGCGGAGGCTTCCGCCTGTTCGGCAGCAGGGAAGGGCAGCGGCAGGAAGCTGCCGGGGACAAGGGGCGGAAGCCGCGCAGACGGGGCAGATTCTGGATCGTTCTGAGCCTGCTGCTGCTTCTGGCGGTGCTGCAGGGGCTGCGTTATGTGGAGCAGCATCTGAAGCCGCCGATTCTCCATCTGGCACAGATCCGGGTGAAGCAGATCGCCACGGAATCAATTAACAAGGCGATTACGTCCCAGGTGGCGGACGGCGGGAATGCCGAAGCGCTGATTGACTGGAAGACAGACAAGAACGGCAAAATCTCCGGCTTCATGCTCAACTACAAGGAGCACATGCGGATTACCTCACAGGCCGCCGAAGTCATCCAGTCCACGCTGCAGGAGCTGCATAACCGGACGGAATATATTCCGCTCGGGCAGGCTCTCGGCAGCCCGCTGATTGCCTCCTATGGTCCGGATATTCCAATCAAGGTGGAACCGCAGGGGGCAGTGAAGGTCGAGCTGAACACACGGCAGCAGAATGCCGGAATCAATATGATTCTGGTTGAGGTCTATATTCATATTGTGACCGAGGTAGCGGTTGTAATTCCATTTGACATGGAGCCGCAGGTGGTGGATACCGAGATTCCCGTCTCCTACCTGATGGTAGTCGGTGACGTTCCAATGTACTACTATGACAATCAGGGCAAGCCTGTCGGCGAGAACGGCAGCAGCGCCCCGGGCATCGCCATCCCAGCCCCTTCGCTGAGTACTGAGAAGGGCAGCTCCGGCGTGGACAGTATACCAGCAGGCGCTAACAGCAGCTCCAACTCAGGCGGATCAGGCGGACATGCGGGCAGCGGGGAGACTGAGCCGCCTGCGGGAAGCGGCAACACTGCGCCGGGCGCAAACGCCGGGAGCGGCGGAGGGAATGCGGGCGGCACAGATTAAAGAACAGGAGATCAGAGTGTGAAATGAAGGGGCTGTCCCAAAAGCCATGAAATGGCTGCTTGGGACAGCCCCTTTGGGTTACTATACAGGAAATTATAGTGACTCCAATGTAGTCGAAAAACCGACCACATTGGGCGTGGCAGAGGTGAGGATCCAATGTAGTCGAAAAACCGACCACATTGGGCGTGGCAGAGGTGAGAGGACCCAATGTAGTCGAAAAACCGACCACATTGGGCGTGGCGGAGGTGTGAGGGCCCAATGTAGTCGAAAAACCGACCACATTGGGCGTGCAGAAGGCGCGCTGGAAGAACGTACGCATGATCTATTTCAAATCCACCGTTCCAACAGGAATCCACTAGGAATGAACCGCAATGACTTCTATAATAAGGGCAATGCTGCGGCTGACAGGGGCTGTAAGCCAATCTTGGGGGGCTGAGACTAATGAGAATATTGATTGTAGATGATGAGCCCAGACATCTGAGGGGGATGGTGAATCTGATCGGACGCCTTCGGCCGGAGGATCAGGTGGTGGCGGTGAAGGATGGCTTGTCGGCTATGGAAATGGTGAAGGCTCACCGGCCCGAAGCCATATTAACGGATATTCGCATGCCCGGAATGGATGGGCTTGAATTTCTTGAACGGCTTAAGCACGAAGGGTTCCAGACTAGGGTTGTAATGGTATCCGCTTACAATCTGTTCGAATATGCGCAAAAGGCAGTCCATTATGGGGCTTATGATTACCTGCTGAAGCCGGTGGAGATTGGCCAAGTAGCAGATGTCCTGAGCCGGATTGACCTTCTGCTGACAGCGGAACAGAGGCAGCGCCGTGAAGAGGAAGAGATGCAGCACCGGCTTAAGCTCGCTTCTTCCGCCTACCTGAACCGGCTCATGCTGTCCTGGCTGAACGGAAGTGCGTCCTTGGCCGAGCTGGCGGAGCTGGACGGTTATGATTGGCTGCGGGAGAGCGGTGTCGCAGTGTATTCGGAGCTGAACTTCTGCGGGGATAGCGGGGAGAGGCAGGACAGCGGCGTGTTCATCCGTGCTCTGGAGCAGGCCTGGAGCAGGTGGGGGGAAGCCATCACGATTCCCTTGAGCGGGATGACGGAGGACGGCCCTCTTGCCGCCGTTACCTTGATTACCCTGGAAGCCCTTACCGGGGACAAGCGGGAAGAAGCCCGGTCCATCGCTCATTCCTTGGCGGCGGATTGGACGCATACCGGAGAGCTCACCCACGGGATTGGCCCGGAATGCCGTTCCCTCCGGGAGGAAGCGCCGCGGTCCTATCTGGCGGCCAGAACGGCCAACAGTTACAACTTCTATGATTTCCGGCAGGGGCTGCTGTTTTCAGATGAGATCAAGTCTTCTTCCCGCGAGGCCGTTCCTGACTGGAGCAAGGTCTATGAGGCGTTGAAAATGGATGATGCTGCGCTTGTTCTGGAAGCTTATGTGGAAGCCCTCTGCCAGCTTGCAGACGGTGGACATGCCAGCCCTATGCTGCTAAAGGAGCAGGCATCGCTAATGCTGCTGCAGATCCGGAGTGAGCATCAGGACATTCTGGATAAGCGAGCGCAGCAGAAGCTGACCGGTACGGCTACGATGCTTATCCGCTCATGCCGCTCGTACCCGGAGCTGGTGGCCCAGTTGGGGCAGGCACTCCGGGAAGCGCATTTGGCCTTAGCCGTATCCCGGCAGGATCAGGGGGAGAGCATGATCGCTGAATGCCTAAGCTGGATACAGCAGCATATGAAGGAGGAGCTTACACTGGAGCGGGCAGCTGAGCATTTCCATTTTAACCCCTCCTATTTCAGTACACTGATCAAGAACAGGACGGGAAAAACGTTCTCTGAGCATGTGACGGCGGCCCGGATGAAGCGGGCCAAGGTGCTGCTTACCGGGGAGCCGCTCCGAATATATGAGATATCCCTGGAATGTGGATTTCAGGATACGAAATATTTTTGCCGCGTATTCAAGAAGTATTACGGCATGTCGCCCAAGGCCTATAAGCATGCGCTGTCGCAAAGGAAACGTGAGGCATGAAGATTACCTTCCGATACCGGCTGCTTGCCAGCTACATCCTGCTGATAGCGATTCCCCTGCTCGTTCTGGGGGCTTTGTTCTACCGGACCAGCCTGAAGATTATTACAGAGCAGGCGCAGAAGAATGTGTATGAGATTGTCAGGAAGAACAATGAAGTTATGGACACCAAGCTGCGGATCGTGGACCAGAACAGCATGTCCTTGTTCCTCGATAAGGATCTGTTCCGCATCTTCAACCAGCTGGACCCCGCGAATGAAGCGGAGCTGTTCGCAGCCGACCGGCAGGTGACGGCGGTGCTCGGCAAAACCTTTTCCCAGAACCAGGATATCTTTGCCTACCAGCTATGGACCTCCTACTTCACCTTCGGACAACCCCTGCCTCAAGGAGAACCGACGCAATCGGATATCTACCGTATGGCCCGGCAGGCCGGAGGGAAGCTGGTATGGATACCGACTTATGAGTTCGCGTCCATGTTCAACCAGCCCTATCTGCAAAGCGGGAATCTGGAATTCCGTTTTCTTTTCTCGGCTACACGCCTGCTGGATTTCACCTATCTGAGCAATACGAAGCTTGCCAAAATGGATGCCGGAGTGGAACGCCCCGTACTTGCCATAAGCTTCAAATCCGAGGTGCTTAAATCCTTGTATGCAGACAGCCTTCCGGGAAACTCGCGCTACATGGTGCTTGATCCGCAGGACAGGGTAGTCGCCAGCAGTGAGCCGGGTCAGGTTGCACAGATCTATAAGGAGGCAGGGCTGGACAAGCTGCAGCGGGAGAACAGCGGGGCACGGAGAATGAAGCTGGACGGCGAAGCGGTGATCGTCTGCTTCGACCGTTCGGAGGTGACCGGCTGGATGTCTGTGGTGTGGATACCGGAGGCAGGGCTGGTGAGCAGCTTTGTGCCGGTGATCCGCACCTCGATTACCGTGCTGGCCGTTGTGATGGGGATTGTGGCTCTGATCTTCGCCTTCTTCATTGCCGGCAAAATCACCAGGCCAATCAAGCGGCTGTTAAGCGCAATGAAATCGGTGGGCGAAGGAGATTTCCAGACCCGCGTGGATGTGGTGAGCCATGACGAGTTCGGCATTTTGACCCAGCGCTTTAACCGGATGAATGACCGGATTCACCTGCTGGTGACGGAGAATTACGAGATCAAGCTGAAGGAGAAGGAGGCTGAGATACAGGCGCTGAATATGCAGATGCATCCGCACTTCCTGTACAATACGTTGAATGTGATGAACTGGACGGCAATTGAGAATGATCAGCAGGAGCTTAGCAGGATGCTTGTCTGTCTGTCCAACATGCTGCATTATACCTCCCGGAAGACATGGGACGCCGTACCTTTGTCCGAAGAGATGAGCTGGATGAGTAATTACTTCTATATAATGTCGATCCGCTTCGAAGACAAGTTCACCGTGGAGTATGATATGGACCCTCGGCTCCTGGAGTACGATGTGCCGCGGCTGCTGTTCCAGCCTTTTGTGGAGAATGCGATTCTTCACGGCTTCGACCGGACCGAGTCAGGCGGCATTATTGGAATCCGCGGCTGGATTAACGGCAGAACCCGGCATTACGAGGTAGCTGACAACGGGCGGGGCATGAGTGCGGAGACGGTACACAGGATTCTGTATCAGAAATCTTCCTCCGTGGGCATTAAGAATACTATTGACCGCATTCAGATGACCTACGGGGGCGAGTACGGGATATCCATCTTCTCGACTCCGGGAACGGGCACGAAGGTAGTGATTACTTTGCCGCTATAAGCCAATCCCGGTCCACCAATCCAAAGAGATTAGGGTTATGTAAGCGCTATCTTATATTTTATAATAAATACATCATAGACTGCAGCTATGAACCCGTTAAACTTAGAAATCGAGAGGGGCTTGGAATATGTCGCAACCCAGGAAATCAGTCTTCATCACATTGGCTCTGGTTCTGATGCTTGCCGCTGTGCTGTCTGCGTGCTCGAAGTCTAATACTGCAAGCCCTGACACTTCCGCATCTTCCGGGAATTCCGGATCGAAGGAGAATATTAAGCTGCGGATGACGGTCTGGGGCTCACCGGAGGAAGTGGCTCCTTATAAAAAAGCGATTCAGAATTTCGAGGCCAAGCATCCGAGCGTCAAGGTCGAGCTTCAGCATATTGCCGCCGATTATGATACCAAGCTGACGACTATGGTCGCCGGGAATGATGTTCCGGACATTGCCATGATGGAATCGGGCACCATTGCTTTTCCGATGGCGGAGCAGGGCAAATTCTATAATCTTCAGGAATTCCTGGATACGGATGCCGATATCAGTCCGGATACGCTGGTTCCCAATATTACCTACTCGCTAGAGCCGGGCAATGTTATCGGGATCGGTCCGGGGCCTGAATCCTTCGGCCTGTTCTACAATGAGGATATCTTTAAGGAAGCTGGAATTGAACCTCCCCCGTCGAATGTGGCCGATGCCTGGACCTGGGATGAATTCGTCGAAGTCGCGAAGAAGCTCACAGTAGACACGAACGGCAAGACGGCAGACCAGGAGGGCTTCAATCCGGCAAAAATCAAGCAATACGGCGCAAATATCTCCACCTGGTGGGGGGTATACAGCAACTTTATCTACTCCAACGGAGGGGATTTCATCTCGGCGGACGGCAAAACCTTCGGCCTGAACCAGCCGGAAGCGGTGGAAGCCCTCCAGAAAATATCTGATCTCATGAATGTGCATCATGTATCCCCTTCACCGGTACAGTCTAAGAACATTCCCGCGACGAATGTGGCTCTCCAGACCAAGAAGGTGGCGATGACTGTAGACGGGCAATGGGCAAGCGCAGGCCTCGCCCAATCGAAGTTCAACTTCAATGTCGGGGTCATGCCTGTAATGAAGGAGCCGGTCACCACCGTGGTCTGCGGCATGTTCTCCATCTTCAAATCCACGAAGCATCCCCAGGAGACCTGGGAGCTGCTGAAGGCGCTGCTCGATCCTGAAGCTTCCATTGATATGCTGACAGCCGGAACCTGGATGCCTTCACCTAAGGATTGGTACACCGATCCTGCACTGCTGGCCAAATGGACAGAGAATCTGGATGCCAGACCGTCCGGCTATAAAGAAGCCATTGTGGATGTGATTCTGAGCAAGGGTCATCAGACGCCGACCGGATATGTGAAGAACTTCAACAATATTATGGACCTCGTCAATCCCGCCCTGGATAAGGTATGGCTCGGCCAGCAGACGGCCCAGGAGGCGATGGACTCCATCGCCGCGAAAGCCCAGGCCCAGATTAAGGGGCGGCGCGATATCAAGGAATAATCAACTGCGAAATCACAGCATGGAGCGGCGTCCGTTGCCTCGTTCGCCGCTTTTTGTGCACTGAAAGAATGGATATGCGATTTCGAGACTGGAGGCCGGTATGCGAAAGGGAATGTTCTATGGGCTGTTATTCACGGCCCCCGCCATCCTTGGATTTGCCATTTTTACGCTGGGTCCCATGATCGCAAGTCTGGTGCTCAGCCTGACCGACTACAATGTGTTCAAGGAACAGACCGCCTTTGTGGGTCTGGATAATTTCACACGGCTGTTCTCAGGGGAGGATGAGCTGTTCTACAAATCGCTGGGGATCACCTTCTATTTCGTGGTGCTGCGTGTCCCTGCGGTGATTCTCCTCTCCTTCGGGATTGCGCTGCTGCTGAATCTCAATGTGAAGGGAAGGGCGATCTTCCGTACGATCATCTACCTTCCGAGTATTGTGCCGGCGGTGGCCTCGGCCATGATCTGGATGTGGCTGCTTAACCCCGATCTGGGCCTCATCAATTCGCTGCTGAGCCGTCTGCATCTGCCGACCAGCAACTGGCTGTACGGGGAAGGGAGCGTCATCCCGTCGGTGGTCCTCACCACGCTGTGGGGCATCGGCAGCACGGTGATTATTTTCCTCGCCGGACTCTCTGGCATTCCCCGGCAGTATTACGAAGCGATTGAGGTGGACGGGGGCGGCTGGTTCCGCAAGCTGAGCCATGTGACGGTTCCGATGGTCACCCCGACGATCTTTTTCAATACCATCATGACCATTATCGGTTCCTTTCAGGTCTTCAACGAAGCTTACATTCTGACGCAAGGCGGACCGAACAACCAGAGTCTGTTCTATGTATTTTATCTGTGGAGAACAGGCTTCCGGGATGCCGAAATGGGCTATGCATCTGCGCTGGCCTGGATCTTGTTCATCATCATTCTGTTCTTCACCTTCATCGTGTTCAGAACCTCGAAGTCGTGGGTGTATTACGAAGGGGGGGACCGGACTTGAGGCCATCGAAGCTTTCACTTACCGCAGGCTACGGAGCGCTGATCCTGATCTCCGGCATGTTCATCATTCCGTTTGTCTGGCTGATCCGCAGCTCGCTGATGAATTTGTCGCAGATTTTCACCATGCCTCCCGAATGGATACCGAAGCCGTTTCAATGGAGCAACTTTCACAAGGCGCTGACGGTGCTGCCGTTCGATGTGTTCTTCAAGAACACGCTGATTATCGTAGTTACGGTGCTTGTGGGGACCGTGATTACCAGCAGCATCGGAGCGTTCGGATTCTCACGGATTCAGTGGAAGGGCAGGGATAGAGTGTTCGCGATCCTGATGACCAGCATGATGCTGCCGGCGGCGGTCACGATTATCCCGAGCTTCCTCGGCTGGCAGATGATGGGGTTATACGATACGCTGTACCCGCTCATTGTACCCGCTTATTTCGGAGGGGGGATCTTCAATATTTTCCTGCTCCGGCAATTCTATTTGACGATTCCGCGCGATTTCGATGAAGCTGCCTTTGTGGACGGGGCGAATTACTGGCAGATCTATACCCGGATCATCTTTCCCTTAAGCCGTTCGGCGATTATCGTCGTTGCTCTGTTCAGCTTCCTGGCGTCGTGGAATGACTTCATGGGTCCGCTGATTTATCTGAAAAGCGACAGTCTCTTCACCCTCGCGCTGGGCCTGCAAATGTTCCAGGGGACCTACACCGCGCAGTGGGATCTGCTGATGGCGGCCTCGGCCACGGTCGTGCTGCCCTGCGTCATTGTATTTCTGGCCGGACAGCGTTACTTTCTGGAGGGTATTACCTTAACGGGATTAAAAGGATAAAGGAGGCGGGAAACGGAAATGGCAGAGCAACAAGCGAGGATTCATGCCTGGCAGGGCGTGTCTTTTACGGGAGTCACCATAGACGATCAGTTCTGGCTGCCGCGTCTGAAGGTGCTCCGGCAGACCACGCTGCCGGACTGCCTGTCCAAATGTGAGGAGACCGGCCGCATCAGGAACTTCGCCAAGGCCGGGGGACTGCTGGAAGGGCATTACGAAGGGAAGTATTATAATGATTCGGATGTCTACAAGGTGCTTGAAGGCGCGGCCTATGTCCTGATGTCAGAGCGGGATGCGGCGCTGGAGGCTGAGGCTGACCGGATCATCGGGCTGATCTCGGCTGCGCAGGAAGCAGACGGTTACCTGTGCGCTTATTTCACCCTGGAGAATCCAGAGGGCAAATGGACGGACATGGAGAAGCACGAGATGTACAACGGCGGCCATCTGATCGAAGCGGCGGTTGCCTACTATGAAGCGACCGGCAAGCGTGAGCTGCTGGAGGTGGCCTGCCGTCTGGCCGATCATGTTGACGGGGTGTTCGGCCCCGGCAAGCGGCACTGGGTGGAAGGGCATGAGGAGATCGAGCTGGCGCTGGTGAAGCTTTACCGCGCCACGCAGACTGAGCGCTACTGGAAGCTGGCCTTGTGGCTGCTGGAGGAGCGCGGCCATGGACACGGCTCGGGCGCGATCTGGGACAATCCCGAATGGGGACCGGCCTATTGCCAGGACGATGTCCCCGTCCGCGACATTAAACAGGTCACCGGCCATGCCGTCCGGGCGGTATATCTGTATACGGCAATGGCGGATATTGTCCATGCTTCCGGCGATTCCGCTTATGCGGAGGCTCTTCACCGGGTCTGGACACATACGGTGGAGCGGAACATGTATGTAACGGGCGGCATCGGGCCGTCCAGGCACAATGAAGGCTTCACCTCCGATTATGACCTGCCCAATGAGACCGCCTATTGCGAGACCTGCGCCGCCATTGCCATGGTGTTCTGGAATCACCGGATGAACCTGACGTTCGGGGACGGCAAATATGCCGATGTGGTAGAACGAGAGATGTATAACGGCGCTTTGTCGGGGATCTCCCTGTCCGGGGATCAGTATTTCTATGAGAATCCGCTGGCTTCACAGGGCGGGCATCATCGTGTGCCCTGGTTTGAAACCTCCTGCTGTCCGACCAATCTGGCCCGCTTTCTGCCTTCCCTGGGCCAATACGCCTATGCTGTTACAGAGGACGGCCTTGCGGTGAATCAATATATGAACAGCGAAGCGGAGCTTAGGCTTGCCGGCGGGCTGGACGTCAGGCTGAAGCTAAGCACCCGGTATCCCTGGGATGGCCGGATAGAGCTTGAGGTGAACCCTGCTGTAAGCGCCGAATTCAGTATCCGGCTGCGGGTGCCGGAGTGGTGCAGCGGGTACCGGGTGGAGGCAGGAGGCATCAGCATCGGGGAGGCGGAAGCCTTGACGCATCAGGGGTATCTGGTGCTGGACCGGAAGTGGTACCCGGGAGATAAGGTTGTGCTTGAGCTGGATATGCCCGTGAATAAGGTGCGGGCCCGGACGGAGGTGGAGGCCGACCGAGGGCGTGTTGCCGTGCAGCGGGGACCCGTTGTATATTGTCTGGAGCAGACGGACCATCCCGGATTATCGTATGATGGATACTCCATTCCGTCCGGGGCGAAGTTCCGGGTGGAGCACCTGCCGGAGCTGCTGGGCGGGGTAACGGTGCTGCTGAGCCGGGATGCAGACGGCAGGCCGCTCAGGTTCATCCCCTATTACGCGTGGGACAACAGAGCGCCCGGTTTCATGCAGGTCTGGATTCGGGAACCGGAAGGAAGCGGCCTGTACAGGTTTTGAATTCGCTAGTGCAGAGCAAAGGAGGAGATTCCCTTGCGCGGAATTACGAACCCGGTTATCCCGGGCTGGTATGCTGACCCGGAGGCCAGAACTTATGGGGGCAGGCATTATGTGTATGCCACTAGATCCTTCACGGAATATACCCGGCAGATGAATCTGGATGCCTTCAGTTCCGAGGATCTGGTTCACTGGACGACCCACGAGGGGATCATCGAAATGGAGGATTTCCCCTGGATCTGGAGAGCGGTATGGGCTCCGACCCAGATTGAGCATCACGGCCGGCATTATCTGGTCTTTGCCTCGAACGATATCCAGAAGGACGGCGAAGCCGGCGGGCTGGAGATTGCTGTTGCGGATGCTCCCGAAGGCCCCTACAGAGGCTATCTCCACCGGCCGCTGATCGGCGGATTCGTTCACGGCGCGCAGCCGATCGACGCTCATCTGTTCAAGGATGATGACGGTGCAATCTATCTGTATTACGGGGGCTGGGGCCATTGCAACGTGGCCCGGATGAATGAGGAGATGACGGGGTTTGTTCCGTTCCCGGACGGAGAGGTCATCCGTTCCGTCACCCCGCCGGGTTATGTGGAGGGGCCGTGTATGATCAAGAAGGACGGCCTGTATTATCTGATGTGGTCAATGGGCGGATGGACCAATGGGACCTACCGGGTCGCTTATGGCGTAAGCGACAACCCGCTT
The DNA here is from genome assembly GCF_038002805.1 of Paenibacillus sp. FSL H3-0333. Classification (NCBI taxonomy): domain Bacteria; kingdom Bacillati; phylum Bacillota; class Bacilli; order Caryophanales; family Paenibacillaceae; genus Paenibacillus; species Paenibacillus sp. FSL H3-0333. The sequence goes on from NZ_JBBODG010000001.1 coordinate 1,761,114, forward strand.
GGTCCATTCCCGAACCTGGGGACCATACTGGAGAGGCAGGAGCCGGTGGCGGAAGGCCCCGGCCATCATGGATATTTGCATCTGCCGGACCGTGATGAATGGCTGATCGTCTATCACCGCAGACTCATCGGAGACCGGGAGCCGGGCAACCGCATGTTATGCATCGACAGACTGGAACTCGGTGCAGGCGTTATCAAGCCGGTAAGGATGACCGACCGGTGGTAAGCTTGTCGGCTTATCGTAGGTGAATACAGGAGGAATGAGGCCTTGGCTATGACGGGGCCTCTTTTGTCGTGGTGCTGGAGAGGAATGCGTCATGGTGTCTCCGAGCTGGTTCGGGAATCTGCTATGGCCGCCGATTGATGATGCAGCGGTTCTAGTCGTGGCTGGTTGCTCCTCCACAGAGCGGGGGACTTTAAGAACGAATGTTCACATATCAAGAATGAATTCGACATATTTCGACAAATTACACCTATTCTCAAAACTCTTCTATTTAAACTATAATGAATGTCGCATCTGAAAATTAATTAGTTTAATTTTGAATCAATCATTTTAGACTTGGCTCAAAAAGAATGGAGTAGGTTCATGAACGTAAGGTTAAAGGTGACACTCCTAATTGTCATGGTTCTGGCAATTAGCATGGGCGGTTATTTTGGACTACAGGATTTCGGCAGAAAGGAGAGCCTTGAAACCAATAGAAATGTTGAGTTAAACGCCAAAACAACAGTATCTGAATCTGCCCAGCAGCCTACAAACAAGCCTGCTGTTACAGAACCTGACATTGGTGGAAGTAATATGCGTTATTCTGAAGAGATGGAAGCTTGGAACAAGCAAAGTGAAGGGATTGCCATATCTGCTATACCTGAGTCTGAAGTACTTTCGCCAGAGCTTACAAACGCATTAAATGAAGCTATTTCAGGTGCTGAAGAAGAAGCGGAATTAAGTAAGTTCATACAACAATATTCCGGTGAGGATTTGGAACATAACCAGAAATTGATTGCCTTGCTTATTGATGACAATCAGCTTGAGCAGGCTTTGGAGCTGGCCACGTTAGTTTGGCAGAGCAATCCCGGTGTAGAGGAGGCCAAAGCTCAATATGCCAAGGCCTATAAATTGTGCAACACAATTATTTTGAACAAGCAGAACGAAATTATCTCTGGAGGAACACAATGAAGTCTATCCTACGCTGGTTTTCTTTTGTCATAGTTTTATTGATCGGAATGAATGTGGGGAGTAACATTAACATTTCTTTCGCACAAGGCGAAGAAAATGCTTATAAGTTAAAGCCGAAGTACCTTATCAATAATTCTAACTTTGAGATGATATCCGCAACAGTTACTGAAGATGAACACCATTTCTCAACGGTGGGAAATTTCCGGACAAGCAAAGATTTTGATGTAATGTATTGGGAAGCAGAAGATGTACATAGCCATCCAACTCTCAAATATCCGACCGATGGAGATTTTTCAGACTTGGTATTAGAGTACAAATATGCACTAAGTGGTGACGCAACTCCGCTAAATGGAGTACCATCACCAACCTTGACTATTGTAACAACGGATAATAAGGCATATTACATACGATTATGGAACTATGTAGTCGATCGTCCTGTGGAGGACTGGGAGAAGGAGATTAGTGATTCCCTAAATATTGACTATTCTTTTCCAGTTGGCAGAGAAGTGGGGAAGGCAAGCGGAACAGAGGGTACGATTCGCATCGACTTTAACAATATATATGCAGGTTGGGTGCCTTTCGTACAGGCAAAGGATAGTGAGGGGAGTTTATCCTGGATTCCGAATCCGGATTGGATTAAAGTTCCAGTCACTAACATTAAGCGCCTTGAATGGGCTTTTGTCCCTCAAGAATATGATTACAACGAAGAAGAAGTAAGGTACTTTACTGAATCGAAACCGTTCAAGATTGATTTTTTAGATTGGAATGTCTACGGAAATGCATTTTTAATGAACGAGCAGCCCTATGTGCCTGAAGGAAAAGTCAGGATCAGTGACGGGTATGATGACACCTACAACCTCACACCTGAACGAATTGCAGGTGATTATGCCAGACTAGGCTTTGGGAATACAGTTGATTTCTATGTGGGTGCTTCGCATTTCTACGATAAGGTCTATAACGGAACAAGTGGAATGGAGTTGATTACGGACCATCCCTTTAATAAGGCCTTCGAGAGCTGGTATACAAGCTATGTGAAATTTTTGTCAGCTAATGATACCAAGGTGATTTCATCAATTTCTATGGAGAATGTTGATGCACCGGCATCCTGGTGGCAGAGGACATGGGATGGGAAAGGTGCCGAAACACTCTGGTCTCCTGCGCCCAAGCTCTTGAGTTTTTCGAATTCAGAAGTTCAAGCCTACTACAAAAAGTACATTCTTGGCTTGTCCAAAATACATACTGACAATAACATGACTCCGATTATTCAACTTGGCGAGCCATGGTGGTGGTACATGGATAGCTTACCTGGCAGTCCGCCTACCTTCTATGATGCATCTACTAAATACTTATACCAGCAGAAATTCGGCAAGCCGATGTATGAATTCAAATCTGCTTACGACTCTACTAGTGGTCATGAAAAGATGCTCAATTGGCTCAGTGAACAGAACGGGAACTTCTCCCTCATGCTCAGAGATACACTTAAAGCTGTATATCCGCAAGGCCAGTTTACGGTCTTGTTGTTCATCCCTACAGTAGTTGATCCTGAATTGGCTCCTAAAATGATGGGTATTGTGAATTTCCCTATAGCGCAGTGGAAGTCGCCGAATCTGGATTTCTTTATGATCGAAGATTATGACTATCTGATTGCCAATAATATGGAGAAGCATAGACAGGCATTGACGGTTGCACAAAGGAGATTGGGGTACGCTCCTGAGCAAATTCATTACCTTTCAGGCGCGGATTCAACGAATAACAATGCAATCTGGAAGAATATTGACCAGGCTATTAATGATGGAATAAACATGAAATTCTCAGGGGTCTATGTGTGGGCTTACCCGCAGGTAAAGAGCAGGGGATGGGTACAGCCTGTAATTATTGAATCTTCAGTTCCTCCAGGATTACAAAAGAGTGACGCCATTCAGGTTCATCTAAGCTCAGCAGGAGCAGATTCGATCATTTATACCTTAGATGGCCGTGAACCAACACTGTCAACAGGCAGTTTGTATACTGGAGATCCTATATCCATTTCAAAAGATACAAGAGTTAAGGCGATAGCAGTGAAAAATGGTGTTGCCAGCAAAAATGTAGAATTTGATTATCTGTTTGACCGGAAACAGTATCAATATGATGGCAGAAACCGATTGCAATGGGTCACTCTGTTTGAGGATGATCAAAAGTACCGGATTTCTTATGTCTATGATAAAAAGGGAAGCCAGACTAAAAAAATTGTGAATAAGATCTTCAATATGTGGGGCGAACAGAATATTATTCCGGTCATGCTTGGAGACAAGTCGCCGGATGGCAGTGTGGCTAGTGCGAGCAGTAATTTTGGTGCCGATTATTTACCATACAAAGCCTTCGATCACTTGGACCTGGAGCAGGCTTGGATTTCTAATAGTACTGTAGAAGGCTGGCTCGCATTCAAATTTCCAAGCTCCAAAAATGTGATTTCTTATAAGATCTATCCGAGAAATGAGATCACGGCCATTAATGCTACCCCCAAATCATGGACCTTTGAAGGGTATGACGGAAGTCAATGGAAGGTCTTATCACAGGAAACGAATGTAACAGACTGGAAGATCAGAGAGGCAAAAACGTTCAATGTGTCACAGAATGGAAGCTATGCTGAATATCGGATCAACATCACAGAAAATAACGGATATTGGTATACAAGTATCGGTGAGGTTGAAATGACTGAGGGCGATGGTAATGGATCAGGCGGTATTAAGCAGAATATTATTCCGGCAATGACCAGTAATATTAGCTTGAACGGTGTGGCTGAAGCGAATAGTGAATTTGGCTCCGGATATGCAGCCTACAAAGCTTTTGACCATATTAATTCAGAACAGAGCTGGATCACAAACGGATCAGTGCAGGGCTGGCTTTCCTTCCAATTCCCGCTTGCAAATACGGTTAGATCCTATAAAATCACAGCCCGTTATGACGAATCAACACTTAACTCGGCTCCCAAAAGCTGGACCTTTGAAGGATTTACAGGCTCGGAGTGGCGTGTAATTTCCTCGGAAACCAATGTTACCGGCTGGCAATTAAATGAGGCTAAGACCTTCACTGTGCTAACCCCGGGCAGTTTTGCTAAATACAGAATTAACATCAGCGAAAATAATGGTCATAGCTGGACTAGCATTGGTGAGCTTGAAATGATGCAGTAAATTAGAATAGAGGAGTCAGCCGGGATGAAGTTAAAAAAAATATTGAATAGAAGTAATCTGGCATTTCTGATGATTGTTATGCTGTTATTTGGGATCTTTGGAGATATGGCAAATCAGATGGTGATTGCTAGCGGAAAAGATAGGACTATAGAAACGGATAGTACGGCAGATAGTGAAGCCGTTCAAATTGATTATGCTGAGCCAAAAGGGGTATATACGCTCACTTTTCAGGATATCATCAACAGATTTAACACCACCGAAAGCTTTGTTTTGGAGCAGCAGAATGAAGGTTTTAGCTTAAATGATATTTATGATATTTTTTTCAAGGCTGAGGAGCAGAAGATAGGCTATGAAGAGTCGCGGCTAAAGTTATATCCTTCTGAGATTAATAATTCCCCGACGGTTACGACCGAAGTTTATAGTGAATTACCAGATCCGTTGTTTCGTGATGTACCAATCATTGAAATGGATACTGTAACTGAAGATGTGTATAGCGAAGAAGTTATAGAAGATATTATAGAAGATACTATAGATGATGAGCCAGGTCTAATCACAGATTCTGATGACTCTTCAGTTGAAAAAGGCAGTACTGTATCCGAGGATGTATACGCTGGAAAAGCAAAAATGTTTAGCGCAATGGCACGTGAGAACACGCCAGTTATTGAGAAAGCACCAGTATACAATAAAACTTCCTTTAATGAGGCACCATACACTCTGGGAATTAACAATGAATCCGTTTCAAGCCTATCTGGTGGATTGTCCCTGCATAATGATGATTTAACCTTACCGGGAAGAAATGGTCTTTCCTTCACATTAACCAGATCATACGATACAAACTCTGCTCAATTTTATGGGATGAACTATGGGTACAATGTTTTTCCTTATGACTACTATGAGTGGGGCGTTCAATATGATGCCTTGAAGAAACCGCTAGTCACTAAATATGATGTGTATATGAGGGAATATGTGCGGACTGAATATGATTTTGACCGTAATGGTGTCACGGATTCTGTAAGCAGTAGCACTGAATTACCCGCGAGGATGGTAGGCTCTTATGACACTGAAGAAGCTGCACGTCAACTTGTAAATCAGATCCCCAACACGACCTATACTGTTAACTCTGACACCGTAGAAGTGACAAGTTCTTCAACTAATTCGAGCAACAGCTTCAATTCCTATATTCTATACAATGCGAATGGATATAGTGGAACATTATATACTACAGGAAGTTCTTATCAAAGTGGAGGCTCGTATACGCCTGCACAATATACAACAGGTAGCGGGAGTTGCCAGAATAACATATCAGGTATTTACAACAAAGGGGTCTGGACACCAACCAGTTCAGGGACTGCATGTCCCACTACGTATTACTATAGTGCAAACGGCTATACCGGTAACTTGCCCAGAACCAGTACAGATACGCTAAAAGAATGCCCTTCGCCCACATCTAAAACGACCAATGGCGTGTGCACCAAGATGTATGTTGCCAACTATTCGGGTACAGTGACAAAGCCGGCAAGTGCAGATACACGCATATATACACAGGATTACAGAGGACGTGTAACCCGGCCTTCTTATACAAGTAATGAACGTTATGAGGATTGGATTGCCGACGGAAATTCGAGAATTAGAAAGATCTATTCACGGTATGGAGCGCCTTGGGTTCAGCAGCATACGGAGGAAGGTACTGTAGGGTCCATAGTGCAATTGAGGGGCACTACATTTGAACAGTATACGGAAGCCTCAGCCTACCAAAACTATTTGAATACAATGGGCAATACGTTCATAGGTTCTGACGGTTCGGCGAATTATTATGTGGCCTCTTGGCCTAATGCTCAGACGTATTCTTTCAAAGCGGGTACAAGAAATGGTGTTGAATATTATAATTCTACAGTTAAATCTAAAGTAGATACTATGTATCCTATCGGTAAAGGCTGGAGCTGGAAGCTGCCTTATGTGGACATAGAGGATGGAAAATCAATTGTCCATTTAACAGACGGCGGAAGCTACGAAGTTGAGAATTCGACCCTGAAAGGCTATGAGTGGCAAGGGGTCACCTTTACAGCAGATTCATCGGTTACAGTAAATGGAGAAGCTTCGCAATATGTTCTGACTAGTGAAAATGGCAAGCAGAAGCAATTTTTCACTAAAGACGGGCAGATTTTGCAAATATCAGATGCTTATAATAATTCAGTGCAGTTCCAATACGAATATAATAGCTACTATGGAACCGAACTGCTTAGCCTGATCAGAGATGCTATTGGCAATACAATAAATATTAATTATACAGCATCTGCGGTCACGTTAAGTAAAGGAAGTCAGACGGTTGTCTATAACAAGCATTCGCAAGACGGAGTAGAACTGCTGGATTCGGTTAAAGATATCGGGGGACGAATCACCACCTATAACTATCAAATTAAGGCTGCCCAATTCAATTTATTCTCTTCCTATGCGGAAAGAGCGGTGTCTAATCCTTATGCACTTTTATCTAAGGTGCAGTACCCGACCGGAGCATCCACAGAGTACACCTATGAAACACAACCGGTAAGGCGATACAACGGGGAATATTCATTTAATGAAGCCTACCGTCTATCCTCAAGAAATGATGTGATAACTTACGAGAACGGCATCACTAAGGAATACAACCGTCATTCGTTATTTTACAATAACAGCGATATGGGCGCGTCTCCTAATCAGGATATAGAGTTCTCTACAACCATTAATGATGGGTTAACGAATACCACATTTAATTATAAAAGAGACTACATTGATAGTGGAACACCGTCTCAGTTCTATCTGGAATCTTCCGTTCAAAGTGCGGAGGGCACAGAAAAGTATATGAATTACACTTATGGAAAGTATGTGGGGACAAGAACATATCCTGCAGTTGTTCCCACTGGTGTAACTGCTTCAACGAATAAAGCATCCGATGTTCTTACAACAAGCAGTAAGTATGATGATTATGGAAATATAACCGAATCTGTAGATGCCAAAGGCAGAACAACAACCTATACTTTTGACAGTAAACATCTTCTTCAAACGGTCATGAGTCCGGCAAACACAGGTGTCGCCCGCTATACGGGCTATACACGAAACGAGCAGGGAAGTATAACTCAAGTTGTTATTCGAAAAGATAATGCGTATGGAGAAATACTACAACAGCTTAATTTTAATAATTTTGATGTTTACGGAAATGCGTCTGAACAGTCCATTCTTAATGGAAGCAAGACAATTACAACAACCACAGCATTTGACAACAACCATGCCTTTCCCGTTTCGCAAAAGGTTATGGTAAGCGATGTAAATCATCAGGAGTCGCAAATTGTCACGGGTTCAACCTTTGACCCATTAACCGGGTTACAGACATCGTATACCAACGGTAATCGGAATCAAACGGACTATAGTTATGATTCGCTCGGCCGCATTCTTAAGGTTGCTCATCCAGATGGCGGCACTCTCAGTGTAGTGTACGATGATATAAACAATACCGTTACTGTAACTGATGAAGCTGGCAGCGTATCTGTAACGAAATGGAACGCACTGGGCATGGAAATTGAGACAGGTTTGCTGGAGAAAGAAGGGTATAAGAAGAAAACCAGTACCGCTTATGACGGATATGGGAGAGCCGAGTGGAGCCAGGATGCCACAGGCAATAAAACACAGTATAAGTATGATGCCTGGAGCAGGTTAACAACGCTTATCCATCCAGATATGACGGAGAATACAACACTATATAATGAGACGCAGCATACGAATACAGTTATTGATTCTGAGAATTATAAAACTATTGAAACCTACGATAAATGGGGACAATTGATTAAAAAAGAGGAGCAGGCTACACCATCCAGTGCAGTAAATATTCTGCAAAGTATAGTGTACAACAATGGTAATGATCAGATTGCAGAACTTTTGGATGCGAACGGAAATAAGACAAGCTATGAATATGATTACACCGGGAATTTGGTCTCTGTCACGGATGGCAGCGGGGAGTTAACACGCTATACGTATGACATGCAAGGAAATCAACTCTCGACAGTATACCCGGATGGACAAATTAAGAAAGCCAGCTATGATGAACTGGGTAGAGTGCTAACTACAACTGATGAACTGGGGCTAATCGAGCAATTTAGTTATGATGCCAACGGGAATCTGTTGACGAGTCAGGATCGCAATGGGGATATTCAAACCTTCTCCTATGACAAACTGGATCGTTTGAAAGAAAATGTTGCCAGTGATGAGACGGTCTCATTCACATATGATACCGCGGGCAAACGGAGAAGCATGACCGATGGAACGGGGACTACCCGTTATAATTATGATTCATACACGGGCTTCTTAACGGAAGTGCAATATGCAGATGGCTTGACTCTGGAAGTTACGGAATATGATGCAAAAGGCAACCGTAAACGAATGGTGGGGCCTTTCGGCAAAACAACAGAGTACAAATACAACATAAACAGCCAGTTAGAAAGCGTAGGAACTAACGCAGAACAACCTATAACGAACTATAGTTATTACAAGAATGGTCTGCTTTTACAGGCGGCAAGTGAGAATGGGGTTAACAATTCATATCATTATACAGGGGTTGATCTGAAGTCGGTCGTCCATACGAAAATAGGTAATGTTCTTAATCAGTATAACTATCAGTATGATCCGAACAAAAATATTAAGAGTATCGCTCGCAATGGCCAGTCTGCAATGGACAAGGATTTTACTTACGATCAGGTGAATCGTATTAAGGCTGCAACGGGCGATGCTGCCGGATCATATAGCTATGATACTAGAGGAAACCGGATTACCCAGGAATCTGCAAATGACAGCTTGATCTCTTTAAGTAACTTGCAGGATACGGAGTACACGTATGACAAACGAAACCGGCTGAAGGAAGTGAAACTGGGCGGAAAAACTGTTCAGTACGAATACAACGGCGATGGCTTGCTCATTAACCGTACAGAAAATGGATTAACGACCCGCTACTATTATGATGGAGACCAGATTATTGCTGAGGCCAATGTTGTTAATGACATTCCACAAGAGGTCGCTAGCTACATTCGCGGACAGAGGCTGGAAGCCGTTGTGTACAATGATGGAACTAAGGCATATCCACTATATAATGGACATGGGGATATAGTTGAACTGCGTGATGCCCAAGGTGAAATACTAAACCGGTATGATTATGACATTTGGGGAAATATCACTCTAAAAGAAGAGCAAGTTCATAATCCGTTCCGTTACTCTGGGGAATTATGGGATGAGACCACAGGCTTACAATACCTCCGTGCCAGATGGTATGACCCGAGTACGGGGCGGTTCATTACAGAAGATTCGTATACGGGACAGCTGGATAACCCGCTTAGTTTGAACTTGTATACCTATGTTTTAAATAATCCGCTGAGATTTATAGACCCTAGCGGTAATATGGCCACGGAGCCCTTTGAGGTCCATCAACTTAGACTATTGCTGCAAGATGCGAGGGGCAAAACGTGGGGGAGTAAAGCTAATAGCAATTATCAGCTATACAAGGGTTTTATATGGGACCGGTATAATTTTGCATCATTCATGGACACCAACACTTACAATTACTTGTATGGATTAGTAACAGGGACAAGTGCTTACAAGAATGGTGCTGGCAAAGCAGACTGGGCAACCGGCCAGCTCGTCAATGCATACTATGAATCGGTTGAAGCAGAATATGTGGCAGCCGTAGCTATGGGTGCAGCTGTAGGTGTCAGTATGCGAGGCAGCAGCGTAAGCTCCAATAAGACGAAGGGTGGATGTAACTGCTTTGTAGCCGGAACCAAGGTTCAAACCGACGAAGGCGAAAAGAATATCGAAGACATTGAGGTCGGAGATAAAGTGCTTTCGAAGGATGAAGAGACGGGTGAGGTGGCTTATAAGGAAGTAGTATATACTTTCCATCATAATACTAACGAGATATACAAAATTCATGTTGGCGGTCAGACAATTGAAGCAACTTTTAATCATCCTTTCTATGTGATGGGCAAGGGATGGTTGTTTGTAAAAGAACTTAAAGTTGGAGACTTGCTTGTACAGAGTAATGGGAATACACTCAAGATAGGCAACATTGAACTGGAACGTAAGCCTGTCACGGTTTACAATATGACGGTAGATGAATTCCATACGTACTTTGTAAGTAATCTTGGGATTTGGGTGCATAATAGTGAATGTAGTTTAACAATCTCAAAGACGGCGGCTAGGGTAGCAAAAAAACTATCTCCTGAAGCGAAAAAAGGATACGAAGCTGCAATTAAAGGCCTTGAAAGTGGAGATTTGAGAGGGTTAAATGCACACCCACTCTCAGGTAATAGAAAAGGCCAATGGGCAGTGGATATTAAAGGCTCAGGGGGGGGCCGTGGGGATGCAAGGGTAATTTACACAAAAGATTCTCAAGGAAATATTAATGTAGTAGAAGTTATAACTACTCATAATGATTATTAAATTCGAGGTGTTGAATGAAACTTAAGCATGTTCTTTTAGAAGTTTATTGTGAAAATAACACTTCTCACCCCCCTTTATGTTGTAAAGATGGGATTGGTAATCCTGGATACCATTGTTTATCTGAGAATTGTCCGAATGTCAGTTATACTTATGCTCCCCATGAGCTTGCATATGCAGGAGAATTTGGGGTGGTACCTGATTCAAGGGCATGGATCGGGTTTGGGGGGGACATGTTCCCTGATGACAAAAACGAGAACAAAGAAGTTGAACTGAAAGAATTATGGGAACGTATATGTAGACAGAAAATTCAAGAAGCTTACGAGGAGTATATGGATAAGAAAAAAGAAATGTAAGATTTTTTTCTAAGACCTTAAGGAGATCTTAAGGTCTTTCTTTTTTCCCTGACTCAGTCGAATGAGTTGTATAGGTTATGATTACATAGATAGATGACACAGATATCAACTTATTTATTACTCAAAACTATGTTGCACATATTGGGCAAAAAAATTTATGTTTTTTCAGTATCATATGGTCTTAATGGATGGGTATTTGCTAGGGAGTAGAATATTTGTAACTAAGCAGAAAGTTTTAAAGTTGACCTTGAGGGAGCCCCCCTCAGGGTCTTTCGTTTCTATGAGCGTTTTAAGAGAATGAGTAAAGCTTTGAAACCAAGCGGAGCTTCAGACATTGTTACCTCCCGTCATCCCCACCCTGAAGCACCGACTTCACAAGCAGCAGCCACGGAATGCTGCCAGTAGCAGCGATGCTCCCCTCCGGGTGAACCTCCGCGGCAAGAAGCAGCATGTAATAACTGAGGCCAGTGATTGCGGCAGCGCTGCCGGATTGCAGTAGCGTCTGTTCATCGTCTGACGTAAGCTGTGGAGCTTGCCCGCAGGATTGAGCTATGGCTGCATAGAGCAGCCATTCGGCAGCATCCCCGGGCAATCTATGGTGCTGAGCTTGCCCGGTATATTCCGCACACCACTGTAATCTAAATGAAGCAGGTGCATGCAGCATTCCTTGCAGCAGCGGCAGGGGAAGTCTGCTCCAGAGAAAGCGTGCAGCGATAGTGGGCCTGCCAAGCACGAGCAATGTGTCCCAAGCACCTGTTTGAAGGAGAAGCTGTGCTGCGTAAGAAAAATCCGCGAAGCTCAGCGGTGTGTCTGCGCGGTGTTCCGAATCGGCTAAGCTGCCGATATCGGGGGCCGGGAAGGAACATTCTGCCGGAACAGAAGGGTCTTCTTGTTCTTCGGTTTGGCATTGTGGCAGCTTGGAATGGCTGGTTTCAGCATGGGGGGAGGCGACTTGGTGCTCCTGCATGCTGTTAGAGCCTGCCTGATGCTCCGCCGGGCCGGGCTGCTGCCCCGCCAGCCGGCGGTGCATGGCTGCAAGCCCGGGCGGCAGCTCCGCCAGCCGCCCCAGGCCTTGTCCTGCCGCGGCGATCCCGCCGCTGCGGCAGGACAAGGCCCACAGATAGCCGGATACCCACGGGTCATCCGGCGTATCCTCCCGCATCCGCACAAGCGCGGCGGATGCGGCCCCGGGCTGTTCCGGGTCCCGGAACAGCGTCCCCAGCAGCACCTGAAGCACCTGCCGGATATCCTCCGGCAGATGCGGTGCTGCGAGAAGCGCCGCCAGCCACGGGGCGGCGCGGGCATTGAGTGCGGCCGGCACGAGCCGGATCAGCACTCGCCGGGGCAGGGCAGGGAGCAACTGTCGCGTGAACACCGTCAGCTGCTCCGCTTGCCCGGACAGCAGGCATAGCGTGGCCAGCTGCTCCCAGGCGGTTACGTCATCAGGCGCGTAGCCGATCGCCTGTCTGTAATGCTCCATTGCTTCCTCGTAGAGGAACAGCCGCTCGCAGATCCGCCCGGCGGAAAGGCGGGTGCGGTAGGTTCCGCTGCCGGAAGAGGAAGGGTATTTATGTGCGGTATCCCCGCTGTCCAGCGCCTGCTGGAGCAGAGGGTACGCCCGCCATACCTGCCCTTGCTCCAGCAGCAGACCCGCATAGCTCTCCAGCAGATCAGTGAAATCTGCGTACAGCCCAATCCCGGCCTCATAGACAGACTCCGCGTCCGCAGGCCGCCCGCCTGCTTGGAGGGCAAAGGCTGTTTTGAGATACAGGTCGGCGGTATAGCCGGATTCGGGCTGAGCTTCTTCCAGCAGCGGCAGCAGCAGGCCCGCCGCAGCCTGATATTGCCCCTGCTGGTAATATTCCGTGCCCAGTGCGTACCGCAGAGGAACGCTATCCGGTTCAAGCCGCAGAGCAGCGTGGATCAGCTGCAGATTGCGGCTGGCTTTATTTTTGCGCTGAAGCTCATCATCCAGATAGCCGTAATGGTGGACAGGCAGACGGGCATAAGCAATATGTCCTCCGGGGAGGCTCCAGATGCTGGAGGCTACCTCTTCATGAATGCTGCCGCGAAAACAGATACGTACATCGTTTCGGAAGAGTCTGCACACATTGTCTGTCACGTATTCGCGCCCGGAGGCATCACCTACATAATGAATAAAAGGCAGGAAATACCCGTCCGCATGCTCCGATTCCAGCAGAAGCTTTAACTCCTCTGGCTTCCAGTCAGCAAGGGCTTCATCTGCATCCAGCACCAGAATCCACCCATAGGAGGCCAGCTGTAGGGTATGATTACGGGCTTTGGAGAAATCGTGTTCCCAGGGCAGCCTGATTACCCGGGCACCGAACCTGCCGGCGATAGCCATACTGTTATCCTCTGATCCGGTATCAGCGATAATAATCTCCGAGACCATACCCTGAACAGACAGCAGGCATTGCTCCAGATGCTGCGCCTCATTCCTTACGATCATGCAGAGCGAGATCCCGGGAGTATCCATGGTCTGTAAGCTCCTTCCTAACAGCATCTGATTGAAAAAGCGGGAGTGCAAAGCAAGCGGGTATACCCCTTATGGACTGGAGAGCCGTTATTTTCAAAAAAACAGCACTTTTTACGGAGTTGCGGACTCAGAGGAACCTATTATCACTCTAACCGATGATTTAAGGCAGCATATCCGCCTTTAAGTGCCGTGGAGTCCGTAACTCTTGCCAGTCATGCATTTTCTGCAAAATAAACGTCCCTCAGTCCGCAACGCCCAGGCAACTGACACTCTGCTGAATAAAAACGGACTATGCAGGGATAGTTGCAGAATGTACATGTAAAACGAGCGAAAAGGGAAGCTTTCATTGTATAACTGTAGTCTGTACAACTAAATCTGCCCAAAAAGGGGAGAGGGAAGAATCAACGGATGTTTAAATGTACGAAGTACAACTAAACCGGAAATTGGCGAGCAATCAGGCGTTTTAGTTGTACCAAATACAATTAAGGCTTATCGCAACTCCGATCATCTGATGACATACTAATCGGTTGATCTGGGAAGCGGAAGAGTGAGACGCGCAGCCGCAGCCGCCGGTGAATATATTGCCGAAGTTACGAGCGTAGCCAGAACCTTGTCAGCTAAAAGAATCAAGGGCTGCACAGCCGCAGCAATAGCAGATAAGGGGAGTGAGGTGTTCCCGTCCGCCGGGTTAACTGCAGGATGATTTAGCAGCCCGGTGATATCATCGTAGCTCAGCTCAGCTGCGGAAGCTGCTTCCGCCCGCTGCAACAGCTTCAACAAATCAGCGCTAGGCGGCACCTCAAGCGCTGCATCATCTACCGCTCCAGCACCTACCCCAGCATCGATCTCACCCGCACTCTGCGCCGTAGCATCCACCGCTCCCGCATCTTGCAACACGCCATCGATCTCATCCGCACTCTGCGCCGTAGCATCCACCGCCCTCACATCTTGCATCACGCCATCGATCTCATCCGCACTCTGCGCCGCAGCATCCACCGTTCCCGCATCTTGCATCACGCCATCGATCTCACCCGCACTCTGCGCCGTAGCATCCATCTCTCCCGCCACCACACCAGCCCTCACCCCGCCCTCAAGCATATCAGCAGCCGCTGTGTAACAGCCATCCCTTACCAGCAGGCGCAGTAGCTCCTGGCGCTGCTCCGTCAGGATGCCGGGCAGCTGACCGGCCAGCCAGCCGTGAAGCTCAGGTTCGCGGCCCGTGCATTTGAACAGGCGCGTGAGCCGGGGAATCAGCAGCCAGGGGTCCGGCTGGAGCTGGGCTGCCCTGGTGAAGCAGGCTGCCGCTTCATGGTCTTCGCCGATCTGCTGGCAGACCTGCCCCAACAGCGTGTGGGTGAGATAGGTGCCTATCCCGGATTCCGTATGGTAGAGGGGAGGTGAGGCACCGATCCGCAGTGCCCTGCATAGCGCAGCCTTGGCTTCGGCTAAGGCTGAGACCTGCAGCAGCAGCGCACCTTTGAGATGGTGAAGATCGGGATAGTCCGGGAAGAGCGAGCTTCCCTGCCCGCACGCCTCCAGCGCACCCGGGTAATCGCCGGTTACCGCCAGGCAGCGGGCCTTGTATTTATAGAGCAGGTGAATATAGCTGGTCCCCGGCTCGGCCAGGTTCAGCGAGGTGCCGATATGCTCCAGCGCCTGCCCGTAATCGCCAAGCCGCATATACTCAACCGCCAGATTGAAATGCTGAAAAGCATCTCCAGGACTCTCCTCCAGCTGCTGCTTCAGTAATCCGAGATTACGGCTGATTTTATCTTTTCGCTCCACGACCCCGGCGGCATAGCCGTAGTGATGGACAATGACGGTGCCCATATGCATCGCGGCATCCGGAGTCTCCTGCACAATGACAGCCGCAATCTGCTCATGAATAATGCCGCTGAAGCGATAATTCGGGCGGTTCTTGAACATTCGGAGGATCGGGTTAACCGTAAGCGTCTGCGAAGCACGCTCTGTCCCCTGGTGATTATGAATCCGCACAAAAAAAGCCTCATACTCCGTATGCTTCGCGCATACCAGCAGCTCATCCCGGCTCCCCGGCTCCAACTCCTCGTCTGCATCCAGCACCAGAATCCAGGTGCCGCGTGCCAGGGCCAGCCCGGCATTGCGTGCGGCGGCAAAATCCCCGTTCCACGGGTAATCGATGATCCGGGCACCGAAGCTGCGGGCAATGGATCGGGTGGCGTCGGTGGAGCCGGTGTCCACAATGATGATTTCATCCGCAGCCCCGCGCGCACTCCGCAGACAGCGGGCCAGGTTGTCGGCTTCATTTTTGACAATCATGCATAAGGAAATCAGCGGTTGGTGTGGTTTCGTGGTCATTAGCTCAGACCCGCTCCTCTCTGCCGCTGCGTGTAATTCCACTTCGTATGCCAGGGGGTGCAGCGCAGCACAGAGATGGATTGGGCAACCGCTGCCCTGTCCTCCTGAAGCGGACCCTGAACCGGCTGTCCCACCCCCTGGAGACGTTCTACAGCTTCTGCGAGACGCTGCTCCGCCAGATGCAGATAACAGAGCGCCAGTCCGGTGCTAACTGCATCGTCTGCAGGGGATTCCCCCAGGGCAAGCCGGTACCAGCCGGCAGCTTCCGCATAATGCCCGTTATCGATGAGCAGTTCTCCGAGATACCGCAGGGTTGCGCCTGAAGCTTCCTTGCTGCCTGCAAGGCCGATGAACAGTTCCCCCGCCTCTGCACGCCAGCCTTCCTCATAGAGCGCTTCTGCCAGAGTGCTTGTATGTGCCGGGAAGCGTTCAACCAGCCGCTTGCCCAGCGCGATGAACTGGTGCTTCACAGCGAGCCGGATCACCTCGGCAAGCAGAGTGGATTCCCCGAAGGCGGCGAACTCCGCTTGCTGCACGGCAGCATCGGACGACAACCTTGCGTCGATCTCCAGCAATGCGGAACGCACCTCCGCAGGTGATTGCTGCCACAACTCCTCTTGCAGCTTCTCGCCCAGTTCCCATGTCAGCATGGCTTCAAGGAGCCATAGCTGCCGCACCGTTTCTGTGTCCAATCCTCCGGCTGAGAGCTGTAGATTGCCGGCCCGCAGCTTGGCGGCTGTCTTCCTGAACGAATGATATTTTCCGGTAATGATCCAGGAAGACAGCAGGAACAGCAAGGTGTCCTCCTCCAGCGGGCAGACCGCAGGCGGCAGCTCTGCAATTGCCTTATAAGCGCCCAGCTGATATAAAGTACCGATAATTGCGGTTCTGGCAGCACGCTGTGCTGTGCCGGTCAGCTGTATCAAGAGTGCGGCGATCTCTCCCTCCGGCACCTCCAGCTCCTGAAAAGCAGCAGCGATCCCCTCCAAAGCGGGGAGATACAGGGAGTGCTGCTGAAGCGCACGATGGTACAGCTGCGCGGCTTCCTTTTGCTTCCCGAGCTGCTGGAAAATGGCCCCCATCCGGTGCAGCGGGCGGAAGCTGTCCATGCCCTGTTCAGTGACGTATGCTCTGCGCGGAGCCGGGGCAGACGAGGTATCTATGGCGTGCTGGTAAGACTGGACGGCGCGCTCATAGAATCCTTGGCTCTCCCAGGACTGGCCCTGCATGTAATGCAGGTCGGGATAATCTCCATAACGTGTCAGCTCGCGGGTCAGCAGGCTGTCGACCGCTTTCACATGACCGGCGGCCAGATCGATTTTGCACAGATCGCGAATGATCGAGGGACGGTAAGAAGCCTGAAGCGGAGCGAGGGTAAGACTCTGGCGCAGCAGTTCTCCGGCTTCCTCCAGCCGTCCGTCCTGACAGCAGGTGACTGCCAGATTATAACGGCTGAACACATCGTCAGGCTCTTCTGCAAGCGCAAGACGCAGCAGCTGCTCGTTGCGGCTGATTTTATGTTTGGCGCTCATGACCGGGGGCAGGTAGCCGAAGTGAAGAATCTCAACTGGACTGGCCTCGATGGCGGCGGACCCATGTTTTGTGAGAATAGAGGACTCTACACTTTCATGAATTCTCCCGCAGAAAAGATAGCCCTGCCCACCCCGGAACAGCCGCACAGGATGGTGATACAGACGATCCTCGGGCCTGCTACCCAGCAGGTTCTCTATGCGCACCGTGTACGCTTCGGCTGTGCTGCCTCCGAGAATCTCCTTGATTGAATCTATGGAAGTCTGAAGGATTTCATCTGCATCCAGGACCAGTATCCAACTGCTGGCCGCATGGGAGAGACCGGTATTGCGTGCGTCTGAGAAATGGTGGTTCCACTGGGCTTCAATTACCGTTGCCCCGTATCTCCGGGCGATTTCCACGGACTGGTCCGTGGAGCCGGTATCGACCACGATGATTTCATCGGCGCCCTGCAGACTAGCTAGGCAACGTGGGAGCAGCTCGGCTTCATTGTTGACTATGAGCTGTACTCCTAGTGTAGGTTTGGCAGATTGATTCAAGATCGTTCCTCCTTCGCGGGCCTTAATTCCTCCGGGTATTCTGCAAAAATAAGAATGTATATGCGTTGCTGCCGTCTTATGTAGATGCGGAATAACGCACAGCCAAGAGTACATGGGTATCCATGCACTCTTGGCTCCTGCATCGTATGACGGAAATTATGCTTACGTTCCTTGTGCATCAAAAATAACATTAAGCGTAGAAGCCGCACCCGGCGTGGCGGATTGATAGGAGAGGCGGGTGTATTTCAGGAACCGGGCAGGCACAATAACGTCTACAGAACCTGCTGGCAGCGGATTGTCTCCGGTCGTATCGACGAAATAGTTGGTTCCGTCTGCACTGATCTCGACCCGTGTATTCACCGGATTGGCTCCGGTATTCACAATGAAGTAGGAATAGGTGCCAAGGACACTGGTATTGTTGGCCGGCAGCGGCGTATAGGTATCCGAGGTTGCAATTGCCGTTGTAGGCAGCTCAATGAAGCTGCGCTGGGAAATAGACGTTACGCTGCTCAGCGTACCGGCAGTGATAGTTGCACCAAGCACGCTAGTAATCGTACCAGCGAGGATGTTGGTTACTGTACCAGCAGATGATAGAGTACCAGCAGTGATAGTCGCACCAAGCACGCTAGTAATGGTACCATCCAACAGGTTAGTCACTGTACCAGCAGATGATAGAGTACCAGCAGTGATAGTCGCACCAAGCACGCTAGTAATCGTACCAGCGAGGATGTTGGTTACTGTACCAGCGGATGATAGAGTACCAGCAGTGATAGTTGCACCAAGCACGCTAGTAATCGTACCAGCGAGGATGTTCGTTACTGTACCAGCAGATGATAGAGTACCAGCAGTGATAGTCGCACCAAGCACGCTAGTAATGGTACCATCCAACAGGTTAGTCACTGTACCAGCAGATGATAGAGTACCAGCAGTGATAGTCGCACCAAGCACGCTAGTAATCGTACCAGCAAGGATGTTGGTTACTGTACCAGCGGATGATAGAGTACCAGCAGTGATAGTCGCGCCAAGCACGCTAGTAATCGTACCGTCTAAGAGGTTGGTCACTGTACCAGCGGATGTTAAAGTACCAGCAGTGATCGTTGCACCAAGCACGCTAGTAATCGTACCGTCTAAGAGGTTGGTCACCGTACCAGCAGATGTTAAAGTACCAGCAGTGATAGTTGCACCAAGCACGCTAGTAATCGTACCAGCGAGGATGTTCGTTACTGTACCAGCGGATGTTAAAGTACCAGCAGTGATCGTTGCACCAAGCACGCTAGTAATCGTACCGTCTAAGAGGTTGGTCACCGTACCAGCAGATGTTAAAGTACCGGCAGTGATCGTTGCGCCAAGTATACTAGAGATGGTGCCGTTCAAAATGACGGTGGTCAGGTTCCCGCTGGTATCCGTAGTTAGCGGCCGGTCGATCAGGGTCGAGGGGTCCCGGCCAAAAATAAGTGTGCGCAAATTATCCGGATTGGCCTGAAATGAACTGAAATTTGGCAAATGGAGTCATCCTTTCTGTGGGCGATTTCTGCCGTCAGCCTGCTCATGAAAAGACCCAAACCGTCGTCTGGGTCCATAAGCATGTATAGGCTGCCGGGTTAATAGAGAGAAGCATGAGTTGGACAGGACCATTCGAATGGTGTGATATTAGGATATGGAGCTTTTAAGAGAATGACTGGGTTAGCCCTGCAAAAATACGCAGCCGCCAAACAACCTGCCGGACAGCTTCGCATACTATGAAAATATGCTAGACCGACAGAAGGAGTGAGAATATGCCGAATGAGACTGTATTTAATCAGAATAGCCAGCCGCTGTATACCGAGCAGGTTAACACCTATATTGCACCCGGGATCGATACTCTGCCTGAAGCGGGAGCCGCGATGTCAGGTTTATTGTTTGGGATTCCTTTTGCCTCCACGGTGGGTACTTCAACCCCGCTTGTCCTGCAGATAGCTAATCCCGGCGGCAGCGGACGTACCTTGTATATCTCCCGCATCATCGCAAGCACGGGAACAGCGTCGGTCACCTTAACCTTGCTGCGTAATGCAACGGTGGGGGGGATGGCGGTCACTCCGGTCAACTATAATTTCGGGAGCTCGGTCACAAGCGTCGGCACTGCCCGGACCGCAACGGCTGCGCCTACAGGTTCTCCGGCAACATTAATGTCGATGCTGCTGGCCATAGGTCCGGTCATCCTTAATATGGATGGCAGGATTATCCTGCCTCCCGGCAACTCTCTTACGATCTCGGTAACCATTGCGTCAGGGAGTACTGCGGCAACAGGCAACATCAGCTGGTGGGAGTTTTAGTACGGAAGAGGAGGAGAAGAACCATGCCCAACAACTATGTAATCAATGACAATGACCAGCCGGTCTATGTGGAAATGACGAACACCTTCCGTGCCCCGGATATCAGTGCCCCGCCAGAGATCAGCGCTTCGCAGGCCGCCGTATTATTCTCGGCGAATGCCTCGAACTCGGCAACGATCGTGCTGTCTCTTCTCTCGGCCGTCATTTCGGTCCGCATCAGTAATCCTGCGGGCAGCGGCCGGACCTTGTATCTGTCCCGGATCAGCGGCAGTATCGGCGGCACCTCGGTGCTGACCTCGATCTCTGGCAGCTTTACCATTGTCAAAGGAGGCACAATTTCTTCGCCGTCCACGGTGACGCCGGTAAATAATAATCTGGCCAGCGCGGCAGCAAGCAGCATGACGGTCCAGTCCTCCACCGCAGCTATTTCCGGGGGGACTGTGCTGGCGAATGTTCAGATTGCGCCGGGAGTGTTCAACCCGGCTTTTACCGGCAGCATTATCGTCCCTCCGAACAATGTCATCAGCATCAGCGTAAGCTCCTCAAGCGCGGCAGTCGGGACGATTATATCTGCATTAAGTCTGAACTGGTGGGAGAGATAGCAGTCCGTGCCCGCTTGACTTCAGGGTGACAAAGGTTTATTTTTCTATAAATGGATGAATCAGAGGATTGGGGAGGAGGAAGCATGGAGACTTGTCTGTTTATACACGGCTTCACCGGAGGTGAATACGAGATTTCTCCGCTTGCGCAGTTTCTGGAGCGCAGCGGCTATGTGTCCAGAATGTTTACCCTGCATGGACATGGAGGCGGCAGAAGGGAGCTGCTTCATTCAAGCCGGGGGGACTGGCAGCTAAGCGCCGAGGAGGAGCTGAAGCAGCTATTCTCAAGCTCTGACAAAGTACATCTGATCGGCTTCTCTACCGGAGCGCTGATTGCATCTCGGCTATCCGTTCAGTATGCTTCCAGGATTCAGTCGCTCACCTTGTTGTCAACCCCGGTGTATCCGCTCAACCCGGCCGAGATTCTGCGCACACTGGTCCGCCCGGAGATGCTCCGGAATTATCTCAGCAAATGGGGTTCTACACCCATGAGAGCCACGCGGGAGTTCCAGCGGCTGGTGCGTGAGAGCTTCGAGGTCTATCCGCAGCTGAAGGTGCCGACCTTGATTGTACAGGGCAGGCGGGATCATCTCGTGAAATTCAAAAGTGCGGACTATCTCCGGCAGACGATTCCCTCGGAACGCAGACAGGTGCTGATTATGGAGCAAAGCGGACATATGGTCTGCCATAGCGCGGAGAGTCCCGCCATGATGGATGAAGTGCTCCGGTTTATCCGCCGCGCCGGCGATTCCGGGTAGACGAAGAACCCTTCCAGGGCTGGAAAGGGTTCTTCGGTCTGTCGCTGCTTCTATGATTATACGTTGACATTGAGGAGGGGGCGTGGTATTTTCAGCTTAAGGAAACCGGTTTCCTATTGAAGAGAATGATTACCGTCCTCCCGCTATTCTTCTATTCCGTTATTGCGTGATTCCGTTAGTTATTCCGCAGCAGCCCCGCCGCTTCGCTTGGAAGATAACCGGGGAATCAACTCCGGCTCCAGCAGTTGTCCGCTCACGGCAGCTTCTTTGTTATCCAGCTTGTCCATTAATAATCGTCCTGCGGATGCGCCGAGCTGGAAGGTATCCATATCGAGTGAAGTCAGCGGAGGAGTGGTGTAGGGGGACAAGGGATATTCATCGAACGTGGCAATGCCCAGCTGTGAAGGAATGGAGATATTCAATTTCCGGGCCGCCTGCAGCACGCCGTAAGCAGAGAAGTTGCTCATGCAGACGATGGAGCCGGGGGGATTCGCACTTTGCAGGAGCTGCTTGGCTGCCTGATAGCCATCCTCCTGGGCCGCCCGGCCATTGATGATCCATTCGCTCTGCACAGCCATTCCCGCCTCGCTGAGTGCCCGCTGATAGCCGGCTGCACGGCGCAGGAAGAGCGGCTCATCCTTCTCGCCGCCGATGAAGGCCACAGACGGGTAGCCCTGGTCCAGCAGATGCCGGGTCAGCATGAATCCGCCCAGCTCATTGTCGCAATCGACCCAGATTCCCGGAGCGTTGATCTCACCGATGGAGATATAGGGGAACTCAAGCCGGTTCAGCTCCGCGCACAGGTCAGGAGTCAGCACCGAGGTGTTGGCAATAATGCCGTCCACCCGCTTATTCAGCACCAGTCTCTGCAGGAAATGCCCCTCCGCATGGTCATGCTGGATATTGGCAATGGTCAGCTCGTATTTCAGAGGACCAATGACGCTCTCTACCCCGCCGATAATGTTATAAAAGAACTGATTGAGAAACTCGCTTTCCTTGGACATATCTATCAGGATAGCTATCGTATTGCTGCTCTGTCTGGCAAGTCCGGTGGCGATGCTGCTTGGGGTATAGTTCATCTGCTTGATGATGTCCCGGACCCGGGCCTTCGTTTCCTCGGATATTTTGGGAGAGTCGTTCATGACCTTGGATACAGTGGATTTGGCGACACCCGCTGCCTGGGCGATATCCTTAATAGTAACTTTCATAGCTTTCCCTCCCGTCCTTACGGTATGGTACGCCCTAATGGCGAACCTTGTTCTACCTGTCATAATAACACAGTTGCTGAGGCTGCTCTATGCGGCATAAAAGGAGACTATACAGTATGCTTACCCGGTTATTCGTATATCACACAGCGGAGGACCCTTTTGCCTTCCCGGCAGGCCCCCGTCTGCTTAAACTCAGACTATTCGTGCAGAGCGGACAGTCCTTGTCCTGCACGGTTGTCCACGCTGACCGTTATGATTCACCCGGTCATGAGCTTCCGCAAGAGATGGAGCGGATCGGCTGTGCCGGAGCGTATGACATTCATGAAGCCCTTATTCCGGCCGAGACTGGCAAATGCCGGTATCTGTTCCACATCGGGAATCCCGCAGGTGAATACATATGGTATGGGGAGCGGGGAAGCTCGGAGAACAGGGACCAGGCGGGTGCCTTTCAATATGCCTATATTCACCGCCCGCAGGCTATTGCGCTGCCTGCCTGGAGTTCAGACGCGGTGGTCTATCAGATTTACCCCGAGAGCTACCATCAAGGGACACTTCAAGGTATTACAGACAAGCTTCCCTACTTACAGCAGCTTGGCATTACTGCTATTTATATGACGCCTATCTTTGAATCGCCTTCCGGGCATAAGTACAATACTTCCGATTACTATAAGGTAGACCCTGGATTCGGGACGCTTGAGGATCTGAAGATGCTGGTCGGGACTGCTCACCGGCTGGGAATGAAGGTTCTGCTGGATGCGGTCTTTAATCATTCCGGCGATACCTTTTTTGCCTTCCGGGATGTATTGGAGCATGGGGAGGCCTCACGCTATAAGGACTGGTTCTTCATTCATTCCTTCCCGGTCAGCACTAAGCCGGCTCCCGGCTATGAGACCTTCGCCAAGGCGGAGGCGAGTATGCCGAAGCTGAATATGGATCACCCCGAGGTAGCGGATTACATGATGGACGTTGCCAGGTATTGGGTGCGGGAAGCCGGGATCGACGGCTGGAGACTGGATGTGGCTAACGAGGTGACTCCGGCCTTCTGGACAAGACTGCGGCGGGAGCTGAAGGCGGAATTCCCGGACCTGCTGCTGATCGGCGAGATTATGCATGCTTCCGGGCCCTGGCTGCGGGGAGACCAGTTCGACGGCGGGATGAATTACCTGCTGCGGGATGCGGTGCTGGAGTTTTTTGCAGCGCAGTCTGCGGGGCCGTCGCGGTTCATGGAGCAGCTGCTGCACCAGGAGGCCTTGTACAATGATCAGGCCAATTCAGCGATGTTCCAGCTGCTGGGCAGCCACGATACGCTGCGTTTCCTGACCGCCTGCAAGGAGGGGGGCCGGGGCTGGGACCGGGAAGCTACGGCAATGAGCCGGATGCGGCTGGCTGTCTTTTTCCAGATGACTTATATTGGGCTGCCGATGATCTATTACGGGGATGAGGTTGGAATGGAAGGCGCTACAGACCCGCATTGCCGGCGGCCGATGCTCTGGGAGGAGCAGGCTCAGCATACCGGACTGCTGGACTGGTACAAGCGGCTGATCTCGCTGAGAACAGAGCATGAGGTGCTGCGCCGTGGGGCCTTCCGCCCCTGGTTCACAGATGAGACGCGGGGGATCCTTGGCTATGTCCGGCGCAGCGGGCAGGATCGGATGGGGCTAATTATCAATAACTCCCCCAACCGCTACCATCTGGAGCTGCCCGCCTACCGTTCGGACACCAAAGTGCTGACTGAGCTGTTAAGCGGACTCACCCTCCGCAGCTCAAGCAAGCTTCTTGTGGAGATCGAGCCGTTTGGCTGTCTGATGCTGCAATAACCTGTAACCTCTGTCCACGGTTAAAGAGTAATGGACTCTGAGGGGCGCAGCAAGCAGGTGTTATTTCTTCTTTTTGTTCAGTCTCAGCAGCCGGAATTCCTTGTTCTCCCATTGCTTGAGCAGCGGATAAGGATCGAAGGCCCACTCCGTAATGCCGCGGTCACGGTAGATGCCATAATGCAGGTGGGGCGGGAACTTGCCCTGTGTACCCGGGCTGCCATAGCCGGAGCTGCCCACCCAGCCGATGGTCTGTCCCGGAGTGACAATATCCCCTCGCAGCAGGGACTTCTCATATCCCATCAGGTGGGCATAATAATGGTAGCGGTTCTCGATATCGCGGATACCGATGCGCCATCCGCCGTAGCGGTTCCAGCCCTTGGTCTCAACAATGCCGAAGCAGGTGCTGCGCACCGTCAAGCCATGCGGCGCGAACAGATCCGTGCCTTCGTGAATGCGCGCGCCGCCCCAGCTCCGCCCGGTTCCCCAAGTGCTGCGGTAGGCATAATTGGTCCCGATTGGCAGCGGAAATGCACTACCGGACAGGTCCAGCCGTCCGAAATGCTCATATAGCTTGGCGAACTGGGAGACGCGCTGGGCGGCCCGCCCGTTGTGATAATACTCCCAGATCCCTATATTGAAATCCGTAGCGGAATCCCCG
Organism: Paenibacillus sp. FSL H3-0333; assembly: GCF_038002805.1. Lineage (NCBI taxonomy): Bacteria > Bacillati > Bacillota > Bacilli > Caryophanales > Paenibacillaceae > Paenibacillus > Paenibacillus sp. FSL H3-0333. The sequence goes on from NZ_JBBODG010000001.1 coordinate 1,786,524, forward strand.
TACTTGAGCAGGTGGCGGGCCATGCTGTAGAGCACATCGGCATCGCTCTCGGGATCGGCGATGCCGTCCCCTGATCCATCCACCCCGAAGCCGCCGAAGAAGCGGATGGAGTCCGGTTGCTTATCGTCCTGATCCGGGTTCAGCGGGCCGGACCATACAGGCGCCGGAATCATAATTCCGGTAAGCCTTGGCTTGGCCGCTGCAGAAGGGCTTTCTGCGGCGGCTGTTTTTTTGCTCTTCCTGGCGATGGACCGTTCGTACTGATCGATGGCAGCGAAGCGGTACCAGGGAATGCCCGTTGCCGCGCCCATCTGCTCAAAGAGCTGCTTACGGTCAGCAGCGGCAGTCTCTTTGCTGTCTGCGGGAGCAGGAGCAGGACTGCCCGAGCTCAGTTCGGGAATTTTATAAGAACGGGCAGCTTGGGCACTTTCGGCAGGACTGCCGCTCCAGAGCAGGGCGGCGGCAGACATGCACATCAAGGTTCTGCGGGTGTAGGGGCTCTTTATTAAGGCCAGCATGATCTCATCCTCCTGCGTTTGGGCGCATGAATTGCATATATGTTTGCGGAAGCGGCACTCGGGCCAGGTGCTTTTCTTTAGATTGAAGCAAAAGGACTTTTTTTATCCATGACTGCTCCAAGGTTCACAAAAACAGGCAAAGGACTACTTCACATGCTATAATATGAGGCAGCAACTTTTGACTGTGAAATAAATTGACATGACATTCAGATCGAAAGCGGGGTCTCATCACTTTGACTAATCGAACAGCCAAACAGCCCAAGCCAGACTGGATCAAAATCAAGTTAACCACCGGTGAGGAATATCAGGAAATCAAGGGTATGATGCGCTCGAAGACGTTACATACCGTATGCGAGGAAGCACGCTGCCCGAATATTTATGAATGCTGGGCTAACCGCACGGCGACCTTCATGATTCTGGGGGATATTTGTACGCGCGCTTGCCGCTTCTGTGCGGTGAATACAGGCCTGCCGACCGAGCTGGACCTGCTGGAGCCGGAACGTGTGGCAGAGGCTGCCGAAGGCATGCAGCTTAAGCATTGTGTGGTTACGAGCGTGGCCCGCGATGATCTGAAGGATGGGGGTGCGGCGATTTTTGCCGAGACTGTGTCCGCGATCCGTAAGCGCCTTCCTCTATGCAGCATTGAAGTGCTGATTCCTGATTTTCTGGGGGACCGCGAGAGTCTGGAGACCGTAATGAACAGCAATCCGGATATCCTCAATCACAATATCGAGACCGTGGAGCGGATGTCGGACCGTGTACGGGCCAGAGCCAAGTACCGCCGTTCCCTCGAGCTGCTGCGCCGGGCCAAGGAGATGAAGCCGGAGATTCCGACCAAATCGAGCATTATGCTTGGCGTCGGTGAGCAGTGGGATGAGATTCTGCAGGCGATGGATGACCTTAGAGCTGTAGATTGTGATATATTGACATTAGGACAATATCTTCAGCCTTCGCCGAAGCATCTGAATGTGGAGAAATACTATCCGCCGGAGGAGTTCGCGGTGCTGAAGGAAGAGGGCCTGAAGCGCGGCTTCAGCCATGTGGAGGCCGGCCCGCTGGTGCGCAGCTCTTATCGTGCCCATGAGCAGGTGAAGTCTGCTGCCGTGGCCCGTGAGGCGCGCTCCGTTTCACAGGCATAGGTAGGTCTTTTAGTCTATTTGCGTTGGGTTCGATTTTATAAAAACTTGTGTAAACAAGTTTGCCGCGTGACGGAGTCACAGTAGATAGGTTTTGGTTTTAATGTTTTTAGGTTTTAAGGTTTAGGTTTGTTTTTAAAAGGGGTTGAAGGGTCGAAAGAACCAATGCCGCGATAGCCGGCGAGGTTCTTGGGTGACGTTTGCACCCCCTTCACGTTGATGGAGTCATGGAGAGGGATTTTGAAATTGTAGGAGCGGCAGCGTCCGCCTTTGTGTTCTGATTTCAACCGCTTAGCGGTTAAATGGAGGAAATCAGAACACAACAGCGGCCGGAAATTCAAAATCCCGCGCAATGACGGCTTATCAACGCCCCCCCTAGATATTATTGAAAGGCAGGCGACACACGCTTGATCGTTATAGGTGGAAAAGGTTACGAGCTGATGCTCGATCATAAGGATGGCTGGAACCCGGAGGCTTTTCGCGGAAGATACAGCGAAGTGCTGGACCGGTACGATTATATCATCGGTGACTGGGGCTACAGCCAATTGCGCCTCAAAGGCTTTTACCGGGATAATCACCCTAAAGTGAACCGGGACACGGCCATCTCAGGCATGGTGGATTATATTAACGAATATTGTAACTTTGGTTGTGCGTACTTTGTGTTGCATAAGCTGAAGGAGTCCCCGCAGGAGGGAAGCTTCAAGGATATTCTGATCAAGGAAATCCCGGAGCCGGAGCTAGACGAAGATCTGGAGCAGGATGCTGAACAGGTGGTAACGGTAAAAGAACACCGGGAGCCGCAGACGAAGAGTGCAGGCCGGGAGCATGTAACCAAAGACAGACCGGTGCGTGAGCACCAGAGCCGCAATCACCGCAACAAAGAAGGCCAGGGCAAGAAGAACCATAAAGAGTTCCAGGGCAGAGGCCAGCAAGGCCAACCGAATAATCCCCGGCAGAACAGAGAACACAAAGACAACCATTCCAACCGGTCTAACAAGCAGGCGAATCAGAATAAGCAGGATAGACCGGAGAAGCAGGACAACCAGAGCAGACAGGATAGTAACTAGAACAAGCAGGACAACTAGACGATAGCCAAGGGGACAGCATGTACCCCCGGATCTCAATGTAACTCAAAAAGCCTCTTCAGCACATTAGCTGAAGGGGCTTTTTCTAATTCTATGGGCGGGCGAGAGGGCACGGGCCAAAGGTATGCGAAAAACCTCTGACGATTCTATTTAACAGCTAATTTCAGCTGTTTCAGTGAAGCATTGTAGCTCCATACGAGCGCAGGGAACTTTTTCTTGAAGGCATTCAGCTCGATGAAGGACTCTCCGTCCTGGAACAGCGCCTCCTTGGAGGCCAGGGTGAACCCGAATACGTTACCGGCGCCGGTGGTCAGCATTACCTTTTTATTCTTGGCATCCCAGGAGACCTCATTCTCCACTAGTGCGGCGAGGACACGGGAGGCAGCATACACCTTATCGCCCTGCTTGATCAGACCTACATTTCCGGCAAAAGCAGTGCCGTTGATATCCAGGATATGATGGTCACCAGACGCGACAATCTCTTTCATACCGGCAATTTGCAGAGCGGTAATCAACTGGGCAGTTTTGCCCTTGACCTCGATATCAGGCGCAAGCCCGATATGGTTGAAGTCCTCCTTGTTCGGAGTCAGATACTTCATGGTGGTCAGCTTCAGCTCGCCGCCGCCGGACATGGGAATCAGGCTCTGAATCCGGGCCTTTCCGTATGAGCGCGTGCCTACAACTGTAGCAAGCTTGTTGTCACGAAGTGCACCGGTTAAGGCTTCGGAGGCGCTGGCCGTATATTCATTGGTCAATACGACCACAGGCACGCCGATCTTGCTGCCGTTCGTAATTGCGACCGGCTTCAGTGTACCGGTCTGATCGGAGGTGTACATCATAATGCCGGAATCCATGAACTTTGAGACGATATTCTGAGCGCTGTCCATATATCCGCCCGTATTATTTCGCAGATCAAGAACCAGCGATTTCATGCCGCCTGAACGCATTTTGTCCAGCGCTGCGGAGAATTCCTCATCGGCAGTCTGGGTGAAGCCGTTGATGGAGATATAAGCAATTTTAGAGTTAAGCATCTTGCTGGTCACGGAGCTTGTAGCAATTTCACTGCGGGTTACCGTATAGGATTTGTTAGCTCCGTTTCTCTGAATCAGCAGAGAGACCTTCGTACCCGCTTTGCCGCTCAGCTCATCGCCGTTCGTATCAGCCACCCGCACCCCGTTGATCTTGAGAATGGAGTCGCCGCGCTTTAGCCCAGCGGCCTCGGCCGGTGAACCGCTCATGACCTCTTCAATATATAGCTCTTTGGCCGTATACATCAGCCGGACACCGATGCCGACATATTCCAGATCGACCTGATGACCGAAGTCAGCAGCCTCCTCCTTCGTGAAATATTGGCTATAAGGATCTTCCAATGTGCCTACCATACCGTCAATTGCACCGCGGATAAGTGTATCCTGGTCCACACCCTCAACGTTGTAATACTCCAGATATTGCATAATTTCATTGATGATCTCCGTCTTCGAGGCTTGCGCCGCTTCTGTAGAGGCAGCAGCATCTGCCGCTGAAGCAGCAGGGGCCCAGGCGATGGATAGCGCCAGACAGCCGCTTAAGAGTGCGGTAACGATTTTGGCTGATTTCATGAGTTCATTACATCCTTTAGATGAATTTTTGAATTTAGGACTGCGCGTCGAAGCCGATATGATAAGTAGTGTCGATCGTCCAGGCACCGCTCTCCGGCTTCGAGAGCAGGAGGATCAGAGACTGGGTATAGGTCTCCTTCGATTCACCGTCCGTAATCACCACTTCCGTATAGACTGCGGCTTCATAGTCAGTGTAATAGAAGACATTGGAGGAAGACACCGCATAGCTCAGATCGTAGGTTTTGAAATAATCACGCAGCTCCTCTTTGTAAGAGTCATCCTCTTCCTTATCGTACGAGGTCATCACGGCAAGGACTGCATCTGCATTGCGGGCATTCATACCCTGGTAGTATTTGCTGAGCGTATCCTTAATCCCGGTCTGATCGCCCTGTGGAAGCACAGCGGGCTTCATGCCTTGTTCGCGCGTCAGCAGCACAGAGGATTCCTGCAGCTCCATTTCGGAGATCTTCCACGCGCCGTCTTGACGGATCAGTGTATATAAATATTCGTACTGCTCATCCGGAGTATAATAACCGCCGGTTCGTACTGCTTTTTCGACAGTATAGACTGTAGCTTCATTACCTGTAACACTGAGGACTTTAAGACTCTCAATCGTGTTCTTGATGTCATATAGTTCGAACTGGGAATTCATATTGCTTACAGCTTCTGTTTTGTCTGCCCCTGCATCGACAAGCGAATAGAAGCTGCTGGCCTTCTCTTCATTATAATATTGGTTAGCTAATTGAATGATAGCCTTGATCTCCTGCTCACTGGAGGCGGAGGACGGCGATACGGTGATCTTCACGCTGCGGCTGGCTGCATCCCAGACCGCTGTGCCCCCGGTAGCTTCGGCAATGAAGCGCAAGGGTATGTAAGTGGTCCCGGCGTTCGATACAGGAGCGACTGTAAGCTGCTTGACGGTTCCATTGACGCTGGCCCGCTTGCTGCCTACCTTAAGGCTGATATCCAGCCCTGTTCCGGTGCCGGTTACCGTACCCGTCTTGGAGTCCCACAGCACCTGCAGGCCAAGCTTCTCAAAAACAACGCGGAAAGGCACGAGCACCGTATTATTCTTCAGATACGGAGTCCCTGCTGTGAAGGCAAGATTGCTGCCGTTAATATACACCTTAATGGGTTTGTCTGCGGCAAAAGCGGGAACCGCCAGCACAAGGGCCAGCAGGCTGATGCCTAGCAGGGATACTAATTTCTTCAATAGATTCGCTCCTTCAAATAGAAAACTTTGTAAAATAGAACCATTATACCATTTGGAAATTCCGTCTGTCTATTTATTCTACGGGATACTGCTAGGCTCAATAGAGTTCCCTTCAGCCGGCATGATAAAGCCGGAGATCGGGGGCATCTCCGGCTTTATCGGCAAATACTAACTAGACCAAGAAGGCCTCCCGGACACGGTTCCAGAACGGGAAAGGGCGGTAACGGGCGAAGCTGATTTTGTGGTCAGCGACCTGAGCACGTACCGAAATCAGATCATCCACCGGAATATTATTATGGTCAATGGTCAGCAGCAGGCGCTGATCCTTGCGCGAGAAGATATCGCAGTGATGATGCTTAGGCAGCATTAGCGGCGAGCCCATGGTGCGGAATACCCGGTTATTAATGGAGGCAATTTCAGCAATCTGCAGCGCCTCGATCGAGGGGTGTACCATAGCACCTCCCAGACTTTTGTTATAAGCGGTACTGCCGGAAGGTGTGGATACACACAGGCCGTCCCCGCGGAACATCTCAAAGGTCACATCATTAATATCCACCTGGATCACAACCGTCCCGTCCACGCCCTTAAGGGTGAATTCGTTCAGGGCAATGTGCTTGCTGGAGCCGGATTTCTTATGTATTTCCAGTTCGAGCAGCGGGTACTGTACGATACGGGGTTTATGCGGCCCAACCTCTCCGCACATGTAATCAATCAAGGACGGCAGCTCTTCGGCCTGCCAGTCCGCATAGAAGCCCAAATGGCCGGTATGCACGCCTACAAATGCGAGGTTCGGGATCTGATCGATAAACGTATGAAAAGCGTGCAGCATCGTGCCGTCACCGCCAATCGAGATCACGATTTCCGGTGACTTGGCATCCAGCTCCAGATTCCGGCCTTGCGCCAGCTTGTGAAATTGCTCCGCTAGTTGGATGGATAATTCATCTCCGCGGTCCAGAACATAATATCTCAAGGTGTACAGGCTCCTTTGTGTAATTCAGTCATACACCGATCATAATCAATCTTGACCCGGAACACAATATTAGCGCTGTGAAAAGCCGGAATCCGCTTCAGTGCTGCATCAATAGAGCCGTGGCATATCGAATTAGCTGCGGTGCGCATAAGATTGCCGCCACAGCTTCCCCAGCAGAAAGACCACCAGCGACAGGGCCAGCATGACTGCGAGCAGAAGGCAGAGCAGGCTGATGCTGCTGATTAGAGCGGCTTCTGGAGCGGCCAGCCCGGAGGCGGCGGGTAGTGCGGACCACTGACCAGCCAGTCCCGAGCTGACTACCGGCTTCCATAGCAGGAGAAGCAGAACCGCTGAGAGCAGGGCATGCACCAGGCGGGCGGCCATGAACGGGAGATAGCGCAGTCCGGTACCGTTCAGGATACTGGCGACCTGTGCATGAACCGACAAGCCGCCCCAGGAGAGGATGAACGCTGCCGCCGCAGCCTTGAATTGCAGCGGTACGCCTCCGGCAGCTTCACCAGCCGACCGGGCGCCAAGCGTCACTTCGAATAAGCCGCTCACCAAGGCGGCTGAGAGCTCAGGCGGGAAGCCGGCCAGCGACAGCAGTCGTCCGGTCATGCTGAACAGGGCGGACATTACGCCGGCACGGGCGAGCAGCTCCATCAGCACATTGAAGAAGACAACCAGGCCGCCGACAACAATAATAAGCTGGAGTGAGGAGGTAATGGCACTCTTCAGCAGCTCGCCGAGACTTCTGCCGTCTACCCGGCGCGCATGTGCCATCGCGTTCAGGGCAGTCCGCAGCCTGCCGGGGCCTTGTCCTTCCGAAGATTTAGAAGAGCTGCCTGAATGGAGGAGGGCGGTGTTCACAGCTGCTGCTTCCGGCCTGCCCCGGCCATGGAAGGACATCAGCAGACCTACGATGAGCCCTCCCCCGTAATGGGCAAGGGCAAGCACAAGCCCCAGAGAGGCATCGTGAAAGAATCCGACAGAGACAGCACCCAGCAGGAAAATCGGGTCCGAGGAGGTCGTGAAGGCGACGAGCCGCTCGCCTTCTATTCTGCTGATCATTCCCTGCTCGCGCAGCTTGGCGGTTAATTTCGCGCCGACAGGGTATCCTGATACATATCCCATTGCTAGGGCGAAGCCGCCGCTGCCGGGTATATTGAAGAGAGGGCGCATCAGCGGATCAAGCAGAGCGCCGAAGAGATGGACGATGCCGAAGCCCAGCATAATTTCAGAGATGACGAAGAATGGGAACAGCGAGGGAAACAGCACATCCCACCAGACGGCGAGCCCGCGCAGCGCCGCATCCAGGGAGCTGGCGGGATGGACCAGCATCAGCAGCATACAGCCCGCCAGCACGATCCCGAGCAGCGGGCTTGCGATTTTGTTCAGAGTCATCGGTTTCTCGCCTCCAGTTCTATGCTTAGTTGTATGCCGAAAGCTGGACAAACAGCACAAAAAAACGAGGAAAACGGTTACATTTACCGGTGCTTTTTCATTGAAATTATGGTATTATAAACTTAATTAATGCACATCTTGTTGAGATAGATTTTCAGGGATGGAGTGATGGTGATGAGTGTAGTTGCCGGAGTGCTCGTTTGTGCTTTTGTATATGTGATCCGGGTCTCCCTTGTCCCGCCTGGTGATGAAGATTTTAGAACATACTGATTAGCTTACGAGCGCTGAACTCCGGTTTGGCGCCTTTTTTTGTTCAAATTTTTATTTTCATAGGCTTAGCAGGCATGTCTTAAGGCAGGGATAACTGTGCAGCCTGTTTTTTGGTATAATGATAAGCAACTGCTTATCAGATTAATATGGAAGAAGGCGAAACCTCCAAATGAATCCGAAAGAGAGCCTGTATGACAGCCTGGGAGGCGCTGAGGGAATTCACCGTCTGGTGACTGTGTTCTATGCCAAGGTGCAGCTTCACCCGCAGCTCAGCCCGTTATTCCCTGAAGATATTACTCCGGTGCTGGAGAAGCAATATCAGTTCTTGAGTCAATTCTTTGGAGGCCCTGCCCTGTTCTCCGAGCAGCACGGCCATCCCATGATGAGAGCCAGACATATGCATGTCCCCATCACTCCTGCTCTGGCGGAGGATTGGCTCGCCTGCATGAAGGCGGCGCTGGAGGAGATTGGTGTGGAGGAGTCCCTGCGTACGTTTGTCCTGAGCCGGCTGGCGGGTCCCGCCCATCATTTTGTCAATATGCCCCATGAATAAAGTGTAGTTGTGAAAGGATGAGGGCACCCGTGCCGGAATTAATACCGCTTTACTCGATTAAGGTTACCTGCTGTAACTGTGAACATGAATTTTCAACCTCAAGAGTACGTCCCAGCCTTAAGAAGGCTATCCGCCGCGATGCGGACTTCTGCTCCTATTACAAGGCGGAGAATCCCGATTATTATGTGGTTCGGGTCTGTCCAAAGTGCGGCTTTGCCTCCACGGAGAATTCTGCAGACAAGCTGGCCGACTGGCAGCGCAAGTCCTTCGATGCACAAGTAGGAAGACGGTGGCAAGCCCGCGACTTCGGAGAGAAGCGTAGCTGGGAGGAGGCGCTGGAGACGTACAAGCTGGCGCTGATCTGTGCGCAGAGCATTAAGGACAAGGAACGTATTATAGCAAGCCTGCTTCACCATATTGCCTGGCTGTACCGGTATCAAGGGGATTCGGTGCAGGAGCAGCGTTTTCTGGCCTATTCGCTGGATGAGTATGTGAAGGTGTTCGAGAATGATTCATCCGGTGGTAATGATGCGCGGCTGATGTATCTGATTGGTGAGCTGAACCGCCGGATCGGGGAGTTCGCCGCTGCTGTGCGGTGGTTCTCAAGGGTCATTAATGACCAGCGGATTACGGACGCGGCCATGATCCGGGCTTCGCGCGAGCAATGGGCCATTCTGCGTGAGCAGATGCGCGGGCTGGACGTTGATCCGGACGGGCTTCCCGCAGGTACATAGAAGGCGGAGTGAGGGTGTTAGAGTGTCTATCCGGTATACCGGAACGCAAAAAGGCGTAGAAGGGATGCCTCTTCTACGCCTCTGCCCGCTTAAGCGGGGCCAACTGCCGGACAACCGCGTTTAGCGGACCGCCCGGTCAAACAACAAGTAGTCATTGTCATTATCAATGACGGTGGGACTTGCACTGCAGCAGGGAAAGACCAGCAGCTTTTTTTTGCCGTCACGCACGTGCTGCAGCTCCCGCGGCTTCATCGGCAGAAGAACATTCTCATGGTCGCAGAAGGGGCAGTATTGCACGTACATGTCGCCAAGAATAATGTCATAAGGCCAGGTATGGCTGAAGGGGATCATTGCTTGTCCTTCTCGTCAGAGGGAGCAGGCACGCTGCCTTCGGGGGTCTCGCTAGCGGCCTTCTTGGATAATTCAGCGATCTTTTGCAGCAGGATATGTTGGGGCATATGCATCAGGTGTTCCAGCGGAACGCCGAGTTGTTTCGATAAGGTGATGGCCGTCTCCGGCGATATTTGCAGTGGCTTCATCAGGATGCCCTCCTTACAATTAGTGGAGTATCATGATTCACTTTACCATGGCTGTACCGCAAATACAAAGAAAACTACTCTATAACGAAGGAATGGTGAGTATACATGAAACAACCGTTATCACTGACATGGGAGCTGGAATCGATTTTTCCGGGAGGCTCTGCCTCCCCGCAGTTTGAGAGCTTCCTCAGCCAGCTCGAATCCGATATTGAGCGCCTGCGCACACAGGTGGCTGCCGCTGCCGCACCGGCTGATGCGGCTTCAACGAAGGGGCTGGACCCGGTCATTGAGCTGCTGCAGAGCTGTGCCGGACGCCTTACACAGGCCTCGGAATTCGCCGGTTGTCTGGGAGCACAGAATCAGCTCGACAAAGGGGCGGTGAGACTGTCCTCCAAGGTAACGGGGCTGCGCGCCGGTTATGAGGGCATCAGCGCTGCCTTCGATAACGTGCTCCGTCAGACCTCTGACGCGGTATGGGCCGAGTGGATGGCCCGGCCGGAGATTGCCCCGCTGAATTTCGTGCTCAGTGAGAGCCGGAATCTGGCCCGTGAGAAGATGAGCCCGGAGCTGGAGAGCCTGGCACTTGAGCTTGCAGTTGACGGCTATCATGGCTGGAGCGAGCATTATGAGACGATTGTCGGACAGATCCAGATTCCTTGTGAAGAAGACGGGGAGCAGAAGCTGCTCTCTGCCGGGCAAGCCTTCAACAAGCTGGCGGATGAGAATCCTGAGGTCCGCAGTACGATGTTCCGCAAATGGGAAGAAGCCTGGGGCGGGGCGGCCGACTATTGTGCAGATACCTTGAATCATCTGGCAGGCTTCCGCCTGAAGCTGTACAAGGGCCGCGGCTGGGAGGATGTGCTGAAGGAGCCGCTGGGCATCAACCGTATGTCCCGTGAGACCCTGGATGTCATGTGGGGTGTAATCACGAAGAGTAAGCCTGCCCTGGTATCTTATCTGAAGCGCAAGGCGGAGATTCTGGGTCTGGAGTCACTCGCCTGGGTCGATGTGGATGCGCCAGTCGGCAAGTCCTCCGGCAAAATTCCCTATGAACAGGCAGCCGCCGACATCGTGACCCAGTTCCGCAAATTCAGTCCGAAGCTGGCGGATTTCGCCGAACGCGCCTTCGACAAGGATTGGATCGAGGTCGAAGACCGGGCCGCGAAGCGTCCGGGGGGCTTCTGCGTCTCCTTCCCGGAGAGCAAGGAATCCCGCATCTTCATGACCTACAGCGGTACGCCGTCCAATGTATCCACACTTGCGCATGAGCTGGGCCATGCCTATCATTCCTTCCTGCTGGAGGACCAGCCGCTGTTCAACCAGAACTATGCGATGAACGTGGCGGAGACGGCTTCCACCTTCGCGGAGGTCATTGTGTCGGATGCGCAGGTGAAATCTGCGACGGACAGTGAGGAGAAGCTGGCGCTGCTTGAAGCGAAGATCCAGAACAGTGTGGCGTTCTTCATGAATATCCATGCCCGCTTCCTGTTCGAGACCCGCTTCTATGAGAAGCGCAAGGCAGGTCTGGTAAGCAGTGAGGAATTGTCCGCGCTGATGGAGGAAGCCCAGAAGGAAGCCTTCTGCGGGGTTCTTTCCGAATATCATCCTCATTTCTGGGCGTCCAAGCTTCATTTCTATATCACAGATGTGCCGTTCTACAACTTCCCGTATACGGTAGGGTATATGTTCAGCACCGGTCTATACCGGCTCGCGCTTGAGGAAGGGGCTTCCTTTGCCGGTAAATATGACAGCCTGCTGCAGGATACCGGAGTGATGAAGCTGGAGGATCTGGTGTCGAAGCATCTGGGCGTTGATCTGTCCAAGCCGGATTTCTGGCAGGGGGCTGCAGATTTAATCGTTGCCGATATTAATGAATTCCTGGAAATGACGGAACAACGCGGCTAAGAATTTGTCGAAAATGAGACGAATTGTTTTTTTACAGTAAAATGATAGCGGTTGAATATGGTGTGAATGTGCAAAGACCCCGGTTTAGGGGTCTTTTTATGCTGTTTATTTGTCGATAAATGGCGACAAAAGTTTGTATATTGCTATTAATACTAAATAATTTGCGCATTTATAGGGATTATAACCCAATTATGTTGAATAATGTTGTGCGTGTTTAATTAGTATCCTATAATGAGCCTAAAGCCTTATATAAGCGCTGCTAGACCCACAAAATTCAAACAACTGCTTACGAAGCAAGTGTTGTGTGAGGCAGAGCCATGAGGCTGCATCACCCACAAGACTTTTAGGAGGAAATGCATGTGAGGACGGAACAATTATCGCTTGCAAGACAGATGGATCTGGTATTTCATGAGCTGCAGGAGGAATTGTCAGGACTGAATTCAGGGACCGTATTTGTACAGATCAGGAATAATATCATCGGCAAGTTCGGGGTCCGCCACAATCCGCTCGCCGGACGCAGCGGAAGCTTCGCAGCCGGGCAGGAGGGGCTGACTTCAGGCCAGCAATCCTCATTCCGCGTCATGGCGCTGGAGAGCCTGAAATATAAGAAACGGTGGACACATGGAGAGATCAGCTATGAATTTGCTGTACGCCAGGGGATGGTAGTGGTGGATGCCACGCTGGAGTCCAATTACAATATGGCGAATCTGATGATCCGCTATCCGCGCAGCAGCCACGGCGATGTCTCGGATCAATCCTTCGGCTGATTCTATATACATATAGAAAAGCCCCCCTGCGATTCGACGAGAAGCGCGGGAGGGCTGTGAAGCTGCTCGGTCTATGCCTCACGGCTTAGACGGTTTGTAAAGATAAGGTAGCGATTACGAACGACCGGACAGTTGTTGCTCTGCCAGTTGCACCAGACGTTTGGTGATATATCCTCCCAAAGAACCTGTTTCGCGGGAAGTATAGTTCCCATAATAACCGTCAGCCGGGATAGTTACTCCAAGCTCTTGTGCTGCTTCATATTTCAACTGCTGCAGCGCTGCATTCGCTTGAGGAACGACCAGGTTGTTAGAACGGCTACCACGACTTTGTTGACCTGCTTGACCCATGTGTGCTCACCTCCTTCGCCCGTTGTGAAGATAGTATGAGCGCGGGAGGGAGAATTCATGCACGGATGTTGAAGTTTTATAGGATGGTAATTATTATGAAATTTATTGTTCCGGGTAGATCATCTGCAGGGTGCCCCCCAGCACCAGCGTCTGTCCGGGTTCAAGCGTGATCAGCCCGGTAGCGGAGGCGTCCTGCTGGAGATTAGGCGCATCCGGGAGCCAGGTGAGCGGTTCAATGCACAGGAACTGGTCAGCCTCGCCTTTGGTATAGAGAATCCAGTGGCGGAAGAAGTCAGTATCGGCTGAGTAACGCAGCCCGTATCCATCATCGCGCATCAGCACGGCCTCGGCAGGCTGGCCCTCTGCTATACGCAGGACGGTATCCAGGTCCGCACCTTGAAGATTCAGCCGGGTGTGCAGGCTCGTAAGCTCTCCGAGCGGCAATAGCTGTCCGGTAGGCAGGAGATCCTCACTCAGCTCGCAGACGGCTCCGGCAGGAAGGGTAACATTCCAGCGGGACGGGGTTCCGTCAAGCATGAACCAGGTATGGTAGCCTGCGCCAAAAGGAACATGCTTGCTGCCGAGATGAGTGACCTTGAGCGTCTGCTGCAGCCGGTCATCCTGAAGCCGGAAGGTCATTTCAAGCTTCAGCGGCTCAGGGAATTGTCTGATCCACTCCGGATCATCTGTGGTTATGAACTCAGTGGTGACCGCACAGCCGAACTCGTCCTCCTCAATATCACTGACACACCAAGCCTGGGCGCGGTGCAGCCCGTGAATATGATGTTCTCCCGCATTCCGGTCGAACTGGTAGCTTGTGCCGTCGAACAGGAAGCTTCCGCCGCGTATGCGGCCAGGCGGCACAAGAAGCGGGAGGCCGAAGTGATAAGGCTTCTGCATATACGATGCCAAGTCGCTTTCTTCAGGCTGACGGAGGATCTGCCGCTCCATGGTGCGGTCCCATAATGAAATTACGTTATTACCCAGCCTGGGCAGAAGCGTGACTTCCAGTTCCCGGCTATGCAAAATATACGTATCATAACCGTTCCATTGCCCTTTGGTCACCTGTTTCATAAGAGATATGCTCCTTTGATAAGCTGTAATCAGATTACATACACACGAATACCTTTATCATACCAGATTTATCCGGCGGAGGTTAGGGATTTGACAACTTCTCCGGGCCGATCTATGATGGAGGCATCAATTAACACAGGTAACGCGATGACAGGGACAAGTAAGCATGGACTGTACCTCCAGAAAGCCGGTGGCTGATGTGAACCGGTGGTGCACCTCTGACTGAATGGACCCTTGAGCGCCGCGCTCGAACAGGCTACAGAAGCCCTAAGTAGACCGGCCGTCTCTTCCCCGTTAACGGAAGCCAAGGCTGTTTGCATAGATCCCTCCGGGGACTCCAGGCAGCGAATAAGGGTGGTACCACGGTCTCACGTCCCTTGCGGATGTGGGGCCTTTTTGCGTTCCTTGCGCCAGCGGACAATTATAATGATGATGGAGGATAAGAGGATGGCTAAAAAAGTATTGTCGGGCATACAGCCCAGCGGTTCACTCACACTCGGTAATTATATCGGGGCAATCAAGAATTTCGTCAAGCTTCAAAAGGAATACGAATGTTACTTCATGGTGGTCGATCTGCATGCCATTACGGTAGCCCAGGACCCCGCAGCCCTGCGCGAGAATTCGGAATCGGTAGCCGCGCTGTATCTGGCAGCAGGCATTGATTCATCGATCGCGCATGTCTACATGCAGTCCCATGTGCCGCAGCATGCCGAGCTGGGCTGGATTCTGACTACGCTCACTGCCATGGGTGAGCTGGAACGGATGACACAGTTCAAGGATAAGTCGGCCGGCAAAGAATCCGTAGGCGCAGGTCTGTTCGTCTATCCGTCGCTGATGGCCGCCGACATTCTGGTCTACAATGCGGATCTGGTACCGGTAGGCGAAGACCAGAAGCAGCATCTGGAGCTGACACGTGACCTGGCGGGACGCTTCAATCACCGGTTCGGTGACTTCTTCACCGTCCCTGAGCCTTACATTCCGGAGGTCGGGGCGCGGATCATGTCCCTGGATGACGGCACCAAGAAGATGAGCAAAAGCGATCCCAACCCCGGCAGCAGAATCGGACTCCTGGACCCGCCTGATGTAATCCGCAAAAAGATTAGCCGGGCCACAACGGATTCCGGCCGTGAGGTTATTTTCGACCCGGCGGCTAAGCCGGAGATCAGCAATCTGATGAGCATCTATGCAGAGTGCTCGGGAATGAGCCTGCAGCAGATTGCCGACAAATATGAAGGCCAAATGTACGGCGGCTTCAAAAAAGAGCTGGCTGAAGTGGTCGTAGCGCTGCTGGAGCCAATCCAGCAAAGATACCAGGACATCCGCAGCTCAGGGATGCTCAGCGATATTCTGGCTCAGGGTGCTGAAAGTGCACGTATAAGTGCCGCCCGTACCCTGGAGGGCGTGAAGGAACGGATGGGCTTCCTGCCTACCCGTTAAGTTAAGGGGTAGGCTGGTTGCTCTCCGCCTTGCGTCTCAGCCTGGCCTTGACGATGAAGCCCCAGCCGATGTTAAGCACGCACAGCGCGCCGAGCAGCAGCGCCAGCCAAATGTTATAGCTGATCGAGATGGAAGCTGCTGTGAGGAGTAGAATTGAAGAGCAGGCGAACCACAGTGACAGACCTTTACCCATATGTTCCAGCCTTCCTTTCTGCTTCAAATAGTGTACAAGTGAATCCCGGTGTGCCTCGCAGCATGCCGGGATTTTACGTAAAGTGAGCGTATATAGGCTTTGACCTGTAAGCGCTTTTGTTGTTGATTGTGCCTTATGCGGTCCCGGACGTCAAGAGGGTTGCCCAAGGCAGCCATTTCCTTCCTGGCTTCCGGGGCAACCCTCTCCATGGTGATTATCGTTTGCAAATCATACTACAGCTTGACGGTTCCCGGATCAACGGCGAAGCGCTCATCCAGCTTCTCGCTGCTCAGCCAGCCGACATAAGTATTCAGCGCTTTATACTCATGGTCCATGACCAGCACAGCCACGAACGGGAATTGCTTACGGTGTAAATAACGGACATCTCCCCAGCGTACAATATAACCAGAGGGCAGCTCCTCCACCTCCGCGACAGCGTACGAGGTGAAGTACAGGAAGGCCTGAATATCCGGATGGGATTTGGAACGCTCGACAGCGGGGTGAGTGGAGCACACCGCATGCTTGAACCATTCCAGCCGTCCGCTGTTCAGCTGCCCCACATTGTAGCTGCCGTCCGGCTTGGCTTTGACCAGATTCCACCGCGTTGGCGAAATGGTTGGGATCACATAGTAACGGTCGCCTGCATTATGGTGAACATCCTTGTTCTTGATGTTACGGGTAATGCGGGCATGAACGAGGGTCCGCCAGATGTAGTACAAGACGATGCAGGCATACAAGGTGATGAACAGGGGAGCGGGCGGCACCAGTCCGCTGGTCCAGAGAATAATCGCCGCTGCATGGCTGCCGAAGATAAACGGATCGAAAATATGGATGATGTTCCAGGCGATCCATTTCTCGGTGAACGGGCGTGCGGCCTGAGTCCCGTAGGTGTTGAACAGATCGGAGAATACATGGACGGCAACGCCGATGAAGCTCCAGAGTGCGATATGGCTTAAGGTGCTCAGGTCCGTGAAGCCGAACAACGGCCCGATGACCACGGTGATCAATGCCGGCCACAGCAGTAAGAAGGGCAGGGAATGGGTGATCCCCCTGTGATTGCGGATGTATACCGCGTTATCCTTCAGACGCAGGGCGGTATCGGCATCCGGTGCCTGAGAAGCCAGTACAGTAGCTACCATCACCGCTCCGGCAAGCGTTCCATTCGAAGCGACGAGCGGATCGACGAAGGACAGACCTGCAAGTCCAAGTCCCATAACAAAATGTGTGGCAGTATCCATTAGTCAGATCTCCTTTGTACGGAAGTTCTCTATTAATAACTACCCATTATTGGGCTAAGTTATTTAAGGACGGGGAAATAAATATCGTCACGTAATTGTCGAATTAATGAACATCTTGGTCAATGATTGTCAAAGTCTTTCCCAGTTTGCTATGATAAAGTTAATAGCGGAGTGTAAGAAGTTCCCTAGAAGGAGGAACCCGATACGTGGACAATCAATTGAGATATCAAGCTTCTTCTGATTCCGCATCAATGTCTGCCAAGTCTCCACCGGAAGGTGCAAGCTGGCGCGACTTTATTACCGTTACGAAGCCCGGCATTATCCGCTCCAATCTGATTGCGGCCTTCGCAGGCTACTGGGTGGCATCAGGCTGGGATGTACAGTATGGCCGTCTGATTCTGACTTTGCTCGGCACCATGCTGGTCATGGCTTCAGCCTGTGTCTTCAATAATTATTTTGACCGCGATTTGGATATGAAGATGGAACGGACCCGGGAACGCGGGCTGCCTACAGGCAGGCTGAAGCCGACAACGGTACTTATCTATGGCATTGGACTCGGCATTGCCGGGCTGGCCGTACTGTTCGCATTCTGCGGCGTGCTGGCCGGATTGTTCGGCATAGTCGGCATGTTCGTATATGTTGTAGTGTACACCCTTTGGCTCAAAAGAACCTCTACCTGGAGCACCTCGGTAGGTGCGATCTCGGGGGCCATGCCTCCTGTCATCGGCTATGTGGCTGTTACAGGAACAGTGGATCTCGGCGCCTGGCTGCTGTTCGCAATGCTCTTTCTGTGGCAGCCGCCCCATTTCTGGGCGCTTGGCATCCGCCGCAAGGAGGAATACCGGGCTGCAGGATTCCCGCTCCTTCCGGTTGTGAAGGGGACGCGCCGCACCAAATTCCAGATGATTCCTTATGTGGCGCTGCTGCTGCCGGTGCCGGTGCTGATGTATGCCTATGATTATGCAGGTATTTATTATCTGATTGTATCACTGGCCTTGTCGGTTGGCTGGCTCTACTTAACCCTCATCGGATTCAAGGCAAAGGATGATGAGGTCTGGGCGAAGAAAAGCTTCCTCTTCTCTATTAATTATCTGACGTTAAGTCTGATTGCCCTCGTGCTCAATACCATTCATGTGTAAGCATTCTTAGGATAGAGGGGGAAGGTGTCCTGTGCAGACCTTGAAACGTTACAAATGGACCTGGCTGTTGCTGCTGCTTGCAGTGATTATGGCGGTCTATCTGGCAGTCAAATCATTTGATTTCGGAGGTGAGAAGCTGCCGGTCATCGGTCAGGTACAGGACTTCTCCCTGGAGAATGTGGACGGGAAGCAGATCAGTCTGGCGGATACGGCCGGCAAGGCAAGGCTGGTCTATTTCTTCTTCACCGTCTGTCCCGATGTGTGTCCGATTACCACCTATATGCTGTCAGAGACGCAGGATATCCTGGTTAAGGATGGCAGCTTCGGCAAGGACGTTGAATTCGTCTCGATATCTTTCGATCCGAAGAATGATACCCGGGAAGCGATCAAGGCCTTCGCCGACAAGTTCCATGCCGATTACAGCGGGTGGTACTTCCTGCGCGGGGATCAGGAGCAGGTACGTAAGCTCGCAGCGGAATCCTTCAAGGTGTTGATCTACGGCACGAGCAAGGATGATTTCGCCCATGCGAACCTCATTGGTCTGGTGGATAAGAACAACCAGCTCCGGGGATTGTATGATGCCGGGGATACGGAGAATGTAACGCCGGAGTTCCTGGCGAGAACGGTGAAGAAGCTGGCCCGTGAATAGCATAGGCATGAAATAAACGAGGGTGTCCGTGGAGCAGTGGAGCTGCTGCACAAGGCACCCTCGTTTTGTGATGAATGGTTAAGAATATATATGCTTCATACGGTGAATTATCCTTCTATTCCCTGAGGATACGGCTGGGGGTAGATAATGTAGTCTTCAAGCCCTGCCTTCTCCAGCTGGGTGATGTTATATTCATCCGGAGTTCCTTCCACGCCTGCATAGCCCTTGCGGGTATACATATGAACGGCATCGGGAAAGGCGTCGCGCAGCACTGCGCGGATTTTTTTGCCTGAGCTGTCATTGTCCATGTACAAGTAGACTTCCCCGTCCCGGATGGTATTCCGCAGGGATTCCAGCTTCAGGGTATTCAGCGTACCGAAGGTGCACAGAATGTCGACCTCTGGTTCAAGCAGCCGCCTCAGTCTGCTGCGGTCGTTCTTGCCTTCGACAATAATGGTGATGGACATATGCAATCAGCCCCCGGATCTTAGTTGTTATGACGATATTGTACCTAAGCTGCGCTATTTTTAACAGCCGGGCGGAACAATATGTATTCATTCCCCGGGAAATGTCGCATTCAGGCGGCAGGGCTGTTCCAGCCGGGAGCGTAGGAAGAGAGACGGCCGGATCTGCCCGGAGGCAGCAGCATAAGAGCTGTCATCAGAAGGACGAAGGCGATGAAGTACGGGGACACGTACTCCCTTAGCTGTCCGGCAGCGACGGGTCCGGCAAAGGCCCCGAGGGACATGGCAATGGATTGCAGCGAGAAGGTCCGGCCCAGCCGTCCTGCGCCGCCCAGGCTGATGAAGAGGGAGGCCATAGCGGGGAACAGCACGCCTTTGGCAGAGCCGAGCAGGAAGAGAACCACTCCCGCCGGGATGCTGCGGAAGGCAGCCAGGGTGAAGAAGCAGAGAGCCATTCCCAATAAAGCAGCGGCAATGCGGATGCCTGGCGAGATGCGGTTCAGGAAGAACAGGCAGAGGGTCGCCAGCGCCCCAAGGCTGAGCAGGGAGAGCAGAATTCCGGTGGAGACCATTCCGTCCTGTCCCTGTGACAGGGGAAGCTCGAAGAAGAGCACGCCCTGGGAGCAGGATACGAAGAAGGGCAGCAGATAATAACGCCTGGAGACAGCGGGCCGGTCAGCAGCGGCCGCCCCAGGCGGCAGATTCTCCTTCACCGGGAGTGCAGGCTTATGCAGGGCCAGGGCCGGATTATGCTTCGGCACGCTGAAGAAGGCCATCACACCGGTGAAGATCAGTAGCCAACCCAATGTACTGAACGTGCCGGAGTAACCGGCTTTGGCGACGATGAAGGCTCCGGCGGCAGGGGAGACGACCGAAGCCAGCGTGTGAATAATTCCGTTGCCTGACATGTATTTACCCTGGGTCGCAGGGTCAGACGAGAGCGAGGCCAAGAGGGTCATACAGGCAGGGGAGAGGAACGCCAGGGCGAACCCGCTCGCTGCCCGCAGCAGGAGCAGATGCCAGGGCAGCTGGGCATGCGCCTGCAGAAGCAGGATCAGCCCCGCTACGGTAAGGGCGAATACGATATAGCGGCGGCTGCCGTTGCGGTCTACAAGTACACCGGCCAGCAGATTGCCCGGGAGGTGGGTCAGGGAATACATCCCCATCATCCAGCCGATGAAGGCCGGGCCCGCTCCCAGGGACATGGCAAAGGGTGTCAGGATAGGGTACTGGGCATGTAAATCGAAGAACGCCAGGAACATGAAGAGGTACAGCCACATTGCAGTTTTCACGGATAACACCTCCAGATTAGCGGCCAGCCGCTGATGACGGAACGGATTCCAGCAGAGGGAACAGCCTACTTGTACTTTACGTGCGGCAGCGGGGGCTTATACCATTTTCTTGGCCAGCCCCTGTATGCAGTTCTGCATTCCGGCAACCATGAATTATAAGGGTCATTCATGTATAATAATTAATATTAATGAAATGTCTGACGGGACAGCGTCCCGGAGTGGCGAAATTTGCGATTGGGGTGTTGTGAAATTGATGAATCCGGAAGTGTGGTCACAGTTTATCAGAGAGAATTGGCTTGTTATCGTTATTGCGCTTGTTCTGCTGTTCGCAGTCGTTAACATCGTTAAGACTATGCTGAAGTGGGCTATCGTCGTCGTTATTGTGGTAGGGTTGTTCATTTATAGCGGGGTAACCATGGATCAGATCGGTAATGCCGTTAACAAAGTGGCGGACGGGACGGTCAGCACGCTGAAGAATGAGGCGCAGGAGGTTATGCTCAAAGAAGCGCAGGAGGCGGTCTATACCTCTGGCGGTGACGGTACCTTCACCATCACTACTCCTAATCTGGAGGTGAAGGGCTCCGCTGCAGAGGACAAGGTGGAAGTGGTCTTCCGCGGAGTCAGCCTCGGGAAGTGGAGCGTTACGGATACAACCAAGACCTTCATCGACGAAGCCCGGAAGCAGGCGGGCAAGTAATAGTGCAGCGGGCTCAGGGTTACCTGCAGCAGCAGAAGGAGGAGTGATTCATTGAATAGCTGGATAGAAAGTCTTCGTGAAGCCAATATCATCTCCATTGTTCTGCTGCTTGTAGTTCTCTTCTCCGCACTGCAGGGCTGGGGCCGGGGCTTCCGCAGAGCAGCCGGAGGGCTGTTCGGCATGCTCGGGTCAGGAGTGCTTGCGGCAGCTTCGCTGGTGATGGCGATTCCCGCAGCCGTATACCTCTCGCCTGCTGCCGGGAACTGGGCTTCCGGCATTACTCCGCCGGAGGACAAGCTAAGCCAATGGCAGCAGCTATATTATACCGGTGCCTCTGTACTGGCGAATTCACCGGTAGTGCGGTTTCTGCTGCTGCTCTTGCTGTGCTATACCTTGATTCGTCTGCTGCTGGGTCTGCTGTTCCTGCTGCTGCCGTTCCGCCTGCCGCGCCAGTCCGGGAGGGGTTCGGGGCGGATCACAGGCGCCAGCCGGCTGGTCGGGGCAGTGCTTGGCACCGCCGCAGGGCTTACCCGGGCCATGGTGCTGGTCTTTGTCCTGTTCATCAGTGTCGCCCTGAACCCGGACAGCGGCTTCAGCCGCTATGTGCAATCATCACCGGTCTACAGCCAGAGCGCGGAAGCGGTATTTGAGCCGCTGGCCGGTGAACAGGTCAGAGGCAAGCTCCCGGTGCTGACCAAGGCGGTAGCCGCCGAGATGAGTGACATTCTCCGTCGTAAATATGAGGTGATTGACCATGATATTTCGGCGGATATTGCCGGTGCAGCCGCAGAAATCGCCGGACAAGCAAGCGGCGATGAAGAGAAGGCCAGGCTACTCTATGACTGGGTAGGCTCGCGTATTGCCTATGACTATAACAAGGCGAAGAATTATGAAGAGAGTCGGATCTGGCACGAGCAGACCCCGCAGGATACGATGGATACGCGGCTTGGGGTATGCATAGATTACGCGCGGCTCTATGCCATGATGGCCCGCTCGCAAGGTCTTCAGGTTCGGGTCGTCACCGGCAAAGGCTATGACGGTCAAGGCGGTTATGGCCCGCATGCCTGGAATGAGGTCTATATCAGCAGCAGCGCAGCCTGGATTCCGCTCGATTCCACCTGGGCCAGCAGCGGCAACTGGTTCAATCCGGGGGATTTCGACTCCACGCATATCAAGGAGAACATCCTCTGAGGAGGAAGCGGACGCTCTTGTATCTATGGTACAATAACAGCGGGCAAGTGGTAACGGCTGTGTCGTCCTTTCAAAGGACGGTACCGTTAGCTCTTGCCCTTGATCTGACGGATAAGCAGCACTGCAAACCATACAAGGAGAGGACTTGCTGTGAGATGGTTCGGTAAGCCGGGCTCCGGCCCGGGCAATGGAGAGACCCGCAACTACCAGAGCTTACGCATAAATCTGTTTTTTTTCGGCACTTTTTTAATTTTTGTGATCATTATGATCCGGCTTGCGGGACTGCAGTTTGTAGAGAGTCCCGAGCTTAGCGAGGTGGAGGCCAGCCGGGAGACCAAGGATGTTCCGCTTGCGGCGATCCGGGGGACTATTCACGCGGCGGGCGGGGAAGACATTGCCCATTCCACACCGATTCAGTCCTTATTCGTTACGTTAACCAAGGAATACACCGCGAAGGTCAAGAATAAGAACACCGGCTTATATGAACCCACCGCTGAAGCCAAGGCAAATACGAAGGCGCTGGTGGCGGGACTGACATCCGTTTTTGAACAGTATGGTGACCCTTCTGCGAAGAAGCTGCTTAAGGAGGATATCCTGCTGCTGCTTGATCTTGAATATAAGAAGTCACTGGGGTATGTCCCGCGCAAGATCAAGACCGGTCTTACGATGAAGGAAGTCGCCCATCTGATGGAGAACAGGCAGCGTTATCCCGGGGTGTCTGTTGTGGAGGAGAGTATCCGCCATTATGACAAGGACACGGTGGCCGTCCAAACGGTGGGCTATATGAAGCAATTCCGTTCTACAGAAACAGGATATAATTTATACAAAAATATCCGCAGCGCCATGAAACAAACGGGTGCAGATCCGGGGCTTAGCTACAGGGAAGATGAGTTCGTCGGCATCTATGGTCTTGAACAGCAATACCAGCGCGAGCTTAGAGGGAAGAACGGGTATCAGACGATCTCTGTCAATGCCCAGAATATGGCCGAAGAGGTTATCGCGTTGGTCCCGCCCGTCAAGGGCAACGATATCTGGATGACGATTAACAAGCAGGTGCAGATGAGAACAGAACAGGCGATTATGGATCAGCTCAACTGGCTGCACCGTAACCCTGTACAGGGAAAGCTTCATAAGGATGCGCTCACCGGCTATGCCGTTGCGATGGAAGTCGATACAGGCAATGTAGTGGCAATGGCGAATATGCCGGACTATGATACGAATGTCTGGAACGCCGAGAGGCTGCCGACAGAAGTGTGGGCCAAAATTGAGGACTATTATCAGAATGGGGCGATTACCGATATTTCTTCCGGTATCTCCGGCAACGGGCTGAAGTCATTGATCTACCTGGGTTCCACGATTAAGCCCTTAAGTGTCCTGATTGGTCTGGAAGAAGGCTTATTCACTACCGGCGATACTTATATGGATAAAGGAATCGCGTATTACGGTAAGGATAACAGCTCCTCGGTCAGGAATTCCTCCGGCCATGTCCTGGGCCCGCTTAGTCCGGCGAAGGCTATTCAGGAATCCTCGAATGCTTTTATGGTAGAGTGGGTCGGTAATGCGCTGTACAAGAAGTATCCGGGAGAAGGCATTGCCATATGGGATAAATATATGAAGGCCTTCGGGCTTGGGGTATCTACGCAAAGCGGGCTTCCCGGTGAAAGTCCCGGGGTTGCAGATTATCTTGATCCCAAGAAGGCAGGCTCTACCCAAGCGGCGCTGGTCTATGCCTCCTTCGGCCAGAAGGGGAAATACACCGCACTGCAGCTTGCCCAGTATACGGCAACACTTGCGAATGAAGGCGTGCGGATTAAGCCCCAGCTCGTCAGTAAGATTACAGATCCCGAAGGCAAGACGGTTAAGCAATTTGGACGGGAAGTCCTGGACAGCATCACGTTTCACCCTTCTTACTGGAAGGAGATCAAGCGCGGGATGAATACTAAGGTTAAGGCGTTTGACGGATTCCCGTATGACTTCGCCCGCAAGACAGGAACCTCCGAGATGGAAGCCTTCGGGGCCACCCGAGACAACGGGGTATTTATTGCTTATGCTCCGCGTGAGCATCCTAAACTGGCGGTGGCCGTGATTATTCCGGAAGGCGGATTTGGAGCGAACAGTGCAGCACCGGTAGCCCGCCAGATCTTTGAAGCCTATGACCAGGAGTATGGACTGGATGGAGTCCCTAAGAAGAATGTGCCAGAGTCAAGGGTGGATTAAACGGTTTATTTTGATGTAGAGGAGTGAAAAGCTGTGGGTGTTTTCCGAAAGCAGGCCTCCCCCCCGGAAGAGAAGGACAGCAAGAGCTCGCTTGGCCTGCGGCTTAACGTGTTTTTCTTCAGCACGTTTGTCATTTTTTGTGTGATTATTATTCGTCTCGCAGTTATTCAATTCGTTGAGGGACCGACGCTTACCGAGGTGGAGACCAGCCGGGATACCAAAAGTGTCCCGCTCGCCTCCATCCGTGGAGGCATCCGCGCAGCCGCAGGCGAGCAAATTGCCTACTCTACCTCCGTTCAAACGCTGTATGTTACGCTTACGAAGGAATATACAGCCAAGGCGGTGGACAAGGAGACGGGGATCAGCTCGCTGAAGCCGGAGGCAAGAGCCAATGCGTATGCGCTGGCAAATAATCTGGTTGCGAAATTTGACGAATATGGCGACCCGAACGGCGAGAAGCTGACCGTTAATGAAGTGATTAATTCTCTGGATTTATATTTCAAGAAATATTCGGGCTATATGGCCCGCAAGATCAAATCCGGTCTGACCACCAAGGAAATCGCTTATTTCATGGAGCACAAAAGCGAATTCCCCGGCCTTGAGATCGTGGAAGAAGGCGTACGTCATTACGACAAGGATACCGTAGCCGTGCAGACGGTCGGGTATATCAAGCCCTTCAAATCCTCCAATACGCTCAACATCTACAAGAATATTCAGAGCGCCATGAAGAAGATCGGCGCAGATCCCGGCCTGAATTATAAAGACGATGAATTCGTTGGCTTCGACGGCCTGGAGCTGCAATATCAGCGGGAGCTGCGCGGCAAGAACGGCTATCAGGTCATCTCGGTGAATCCGCAGAACATGGCCGAGAAGGTGGAAGAGGTTGTGCCGCCTGTCAAGGGTAATGACATCTGGATGACCATTGACAAGAATGTTCAGCTTAAGACGGAGCAGGCCATCACCGAACAAATTAATTGGCTGCACCGCAACTCTGTACAGGGTAAGACTCATCCTGACGCCAAGACAGGCTACGCCGTGGCGATGGAGGTCGATACCGGCAATATTGTGGCCATGGCCAGTATGCCGGATTATGATACCAATGTCTGGACAGCGGAGAAGCTGGATTCAGATACATGGAACAAGATCATGGGCAATTACCAGAACGGGACGATCACTCCGTATTCTTCCGGCCTGTCCGGTCATGGATTTGGTTCCACGGTACTGCTCGGTTCCACCATAAAGCCGCTGACGGTGCTGATTGGTCTGAATGAAGGCTTTTTCAGCACTTCGTATACGTACACAGACAAAGGGATTGCCTATTTCGGTAAGGATGATAAATCCTCAGTCCGCAATTCCTCCGGGCACGTATACGGACCCATGCGACCGGCTAAGGCAATTGAAGATTCCTCTAACGTGTTCATGGTGGATATGATCGGCAAGAAGCTCTATGAGAAGTACAAGGGCGAGGGGATCAATATTTGGGATAAGTATATGAAGGAATTCGGCCTGGGCGTATCTACGCAGAGCGGTCTCCCTAATGAATACCTGGGACAGATCAACTACACAGATACTAAGGCAGCGGGCAGTGCGCAAGCCGCGCTGGTCTATGCCTCCTTCGGACAGCAGGGCCGTTATACGGTGCTGCAGCTAGCCCAGTATGCCTCGACGCTTGCGAATGAAGGGGTGCGGATCAAGCCGCAGCTTGTCAGCAAGATTACGGATTCATCGGGCAAGGTGGTCAAGAAGTTTGAGCGCGAGGTGCTGGATGAAGTGACGACCTTTGACAAGTCCTATTGGAGAGAGATTAAAAAGGGCATGAACAGTAAGGTCTCCGCATTCGCTGACTTCCCTTATGATTTTGCCCGCAAGACAGGGACCTCGCAGCAGCTCGGAAAAGGGCAGCTGCGCGATAACGGGGTATTTATTGCCTTCGCCCCGCGTAATAATCCTAAGTTAGCGGTGGCTGTGGTCATTCCGGAAGGCGGATTCGGCTCCAACAGTGCCGCTCCGGTTGCGCGTAAAATTTTCGATGCTTATGACTGGGAGTACGGACTGGACGGTGTGCCTAAGAAAAGCCTGAAAACAGCGAACTCAAATGACGGCGCTGCTTCCGGTGACAGTTCCGATAATACTCCTGCAACAAACTGATGATATTATAATTGAGTAGGAGATGGATCTGCGTAATACCAAATATACGGTTGCCTTCAAACGAAAGAGCAACCAAGAATGGAGGGGTGGCAAATGACTGCCAAATACCGCCTGCTAGCATTGGATATGGATGGAACCCTACTGAACGACGAACAGAAGATTACCCCGCTTACGGTGGAATGGATCAAAAAAGCGATGGAAGCCGGCGTACATGTCTGCCTGTCTACCGGACGCTCCTCGCGCAGTGCGATGCCGTATGCTGAACAGCTTGGCCTGAACACTCCGATGATTATGGTCAACGGAAGTGAAGTCTGGCGTACGCCTCATGAGCTGTATCGCCGGTCCCTGATGGATGTTGAACTGGTCCGGGAGATGCACAAGATCGCTGAAGAATTCGATATCTGGTTCTGGGCCTACTCCGTAGATGAAGTGTACAACCGGGATAGCTGGGACGGGGGGATTGACAGCAGGGAATGGCTGAAATTCGGCTATTCCACCGAGGATAACGATATCCGTCATAAGCTGCTGATGCGCCTGCAGGAGCTGGGCGGGCTGGAGATCACCAACTCCTCGCCGTTCAACCTGGAGATTAATCCGCTGGGCGTCAACAAAGCTTCAGGCATACTTGAGGTCTGCAAGCTGCTCGGCATTAACATGTCCCAGGTTGTTGCCGTTGGCGACAGCCTCAACGATCTGGCGGCTATCCAGCAGTCCGGCTTCGGAGTGGCCATGGGTAACGCTCAGGAAACTGTTAAGCAGGAAGCGGATGCGGTTGTAGCTTCGAACAACGAGGACGGAATCGCGGAAGTGATCCGGAAGTACATCCTGACAGAGGCCGGAACCTCGGCCGGACGCATATCCAAGCGAGCTTAAGATTAAGGAGTTGAGGGAATTGACAATTCTGGGCTGGATTCTGATCATTGCTTTGTTCGCAATCGGGCTGGCGGGGGCGGTATATCCGATCCTGCCGGGGGCGCTTGCGATTTACCTGGCTTTCTTTGTATATGGCTGGTTCTTTTCCTTCGACTCCTTCGGTCCCTGGTTCTGGATTGCCCAGACCCTGATCGTTGTCGTTCTGTTCATTGCTGACTACGTGGTCGGGGCCTGGGGCGTCAAGAAGTTCGGCGGCTCCCGCGCCTCCGTGATCGGCAGCACCATCGGTCTGATCGTCGGTCCGTTCCTGATTCCGGCGTTCGGCCTGCTGATTGGTCCCTTCCTGGGTGCCTTCATCGGCGAGCTGATTGCCGGCGAGAAGGCCGGCAAAGCGGTTAAGGTCAGCTTCGGCGCTCTGCTGGGGCTGTTCAGCAGCACAGTCGTCAAGATTATTCTGCAGATTGTGATGGTCGTCCTCTTCTTTATCTGGATCGGACGTTAGTGAACTCCCCCCACCTGTAGAGGTGGCGGATTCTTGGAAACAACCCGCACTTGCTCAAAGCAGCATAACCCGTGAGCAGAGGTCAGATTTATTGCACGCTTAAGCAATTGGATGGAGCGGTTTAACCCCTCCCTTCGCACCAGCTCAACGCGCTACCCAAGCGATCCCCGCAGTCCCTGCGGTTCGTTGTCCTGTTAAAGTGTTTCTGCACCTTGCAGCAGGCGAAGCCCTTCTGCTCGAATGTTCAAGCTCGCATTTAGGTCACGGTCATGGTGTATGCCGCAACTTGGGCAGTTCCATTCCCGGATGCGGAGCGCCTTCTTCCCGCCTCTATGCCCACAAGCTGAGCACAGCTGACTCGAAGGGAACCAGCGTTCCACCTGCACGACTTGCTTGCCGTACCAGGCCGCTTTGTAGGTCAGTTTGGATATAAAGCTGGACCACGAGACGTCATGAAGCGACCGGGCGAGTTTGTGATTGCGCACCAACCCTTTGACATTCAGCGACTCCACACTGATTACATCGTGGTTATTGATGAGATCCGTGCTGAGTTTGTTCAGAAAATCATTTCGTTGGTTGCTCACTTTTTCATGCAGCTTGGCGATCAGTATCCGCTGCTTCTGGTAGTTGCGGCTCTCGCTAAGCGGACGCCCGTCCTTCTTCGCATGCTGCGCCCGGCGCGATAGTTTGCGCTGCGCTTTCGCCAGTGTAACGGCCGTTTTGGAGAGAGTCCTCGGATTCGGTATTTTTACTCCATCCGATGAAATCGCAAAATTCGTAAGGCCGAGATCAATCCCAATTACAGAACCCGTTTTGGGTTTGGGCGGGATATTCATTTCGCACAGCAGGGAAACGAAATACTTGCCGCATGCCGTGAGGGAGATTGTTGCAGACTTGATGACTCCCTGCGGCTGTCGATGTAATTTGATTCGCACCGGCTCCGTTTTGGGCAACTTTAAGTAACGACCCTCCTTAATTGCAATCGTTCCGTGCTGATTATTCGTGGTGTAGGATTGGACGGGATGTTTGCGGGATTTCCACTGGGGAAACCCGGAGGCGGGCTGCTGGAAAAATTGGCGGTAGGCGGCATTAAGATGGAGCTGCGCATTGGCGAGGGCCAGACTATCGACCTCTTTAAGGAAAGGAAACTCGTGCTTGTACTGTGCCGGTGTTGGGAATTTGATTTTCTCGCCCGTATCTTGATGCTTTTTGTATGATTCAATCCGGTCATGGAGCATGAGATTATAGACTTTGCGTACGCAACCAAACGTTTTGGCGAATAGTTCCGCCTGCTGTGTTGTGGGTTTCAAGCGATATTTGAACGCTTTGAGCACAAGTATGCCTCCTATGTACTATAATCGCCTTCCATTTGCTGTTATAACAGAAGATGAGTCCGCAGAATAGAACAAAGTTTCGGCTGAAAAACGAACCATGGATGTGGTCACCGAAAAGACCAACTAAAACCATTGCAAGAACATATATTCGCTTTATATAGCATAACCTAATTCCCTCAAAATTCCAAGCTTAAAACAATGTCATTCATCTCGCCACTTTAGAGGTAGGGAAATTTTAACAACAGCTAATTAAATTTATTGTGAAGAAGGCGAAACAGCTTGTCCACCAAGAAAGAATCCTTTGTCAAAGGCACACTAATTCTGGCGGCAGCCGCACTGGTGGCCCGTGTCCTAGGGCTTGCCCAGCGGGTGCCGCTGGAGCATTTATTCAATGAAGTCGGTAACGCTGCGTTTACACAAGCCAACAACGTGTATCTGCTGCTGCTGCCGCTGGCGACAGCGGGAATTCCCAGTACACTTAGTAAAATGGTGTCCGAGCGCTATGCGCTGAACCGCCCGCAGGAAGCACAGCAGGTGTACCGGGCGGCGCTGATTTTTGCGGCTGTGGTTGGTGTGCTTATGAGTGTGGCGCTCTACATAGCCGCTCCTTATTATGCGGAATCCAGCAAGGTTCCCGAGAGTACCTTGGCCATACGGGCGATTGCCCCGGCGCTGCTGCTATTCCCCGCGATCGCGATGATGCGCGGGTATTTCCAGGGGCGTAACAATATGATGGCCGGCGGCATCTCACAGATTGTTGAGCAGATTGCCCGGGTATCCACGGCCATTCTGCTTGCCTTCATTCTGCTGCGTCAGGGCTACAGTAACACCTGGATGGCAGCAGGCGCATCCTTCGGGAGTGTGCTCGGCAGTATCGGCGCCTTTGGTGTGATGCTCTATTATGCCATGAAGCTGCGCCGCAGCGAGGAGAAGGTTGCATTATATGAATCGAGTGAGGCCCGTATCCCGCTGCTGAAGATTTACAAGGATATTTTTAAGCTGTCCATACCAATTGTATTGTCTTCCGTTACGGTGCCTGTAGTGAACTTCATTGATACTACCTTTATTGTGCCGCTGCTTAGCGGACAAATCGGCTTGAAGGAAGCTACGTGGACACTGGGGATCTTCGGCAGCCGGGCACAGAGTGTGGCCGGGATTCCTCCGGTCTTGTCGATCGCCCTCAGTGCATCGCTGATTCCGATTATATCTGCCGCCTTCGCCCGCAAAGATGAACAGCACCTGCAGCGTCAGGTCACACTCGCCATGCGGGTATCCATTCTGACCGGCACACCGGTTGTGCTCTCACTGGTCGTGGCTGCTTATTCTGTGAATGGCCTCTTGTTCAAAACACTCGATGGAAGCGGCATTGTGGCGATGCTGACGCTGGGTACCATTTTCCAGATTACGATGATGACTACCAACTCGATCCTGCTTGGAATGGGCAAATCGCGGATATCGATGTATTATGTACTTGTTGGTATCCTCGTGAAGTTTGGTTCTAACTTCTTGTTCAGCCAGTGGTTCGGCATCTACGGCATTATCGGCTCTACGGCATTGTGCTTCATTGTCATTACACTGCTGAATCTGCGGATGCTCAAAAAAATCGTACCCTTCTCCATTCTCGGTAAACGCTGGGGAGGCTTCTCCATTGCGGTTCTGGCCTCGGCCGGTATCGGCTATGGTCTGAATGAAGCAGGCCTATTGATGACTGATCTGATGCCGGCCCGTCTGGCCTTCCTGATTACCTGTCTGGTGGTTGGAGCGGCAGTCGTGATTGTGTATCTGGTTCTCCTGATCATTCTGGGTGTACTCAGCAGTCAGGAGATTGCCGGTTATCCCCGTCCGCTGCGCAAGCTGCTGGGTCCTTTGATGAAGTTGCAGCCTGCCCGTGTGCGTGCCGGTGAATAATGATATGACTATTGTCTTGATTTGTCATTATTGTTTGACTTATTCCGTACATTTTGCTTCACTTAAAGAGCAAGCTTCTTGTGTAACTTTCTGATAGAAGGGAATGGTCAATAAATGGACAAAATCAGCTCGCCTGCCCAGTTCCAGGTGGCAATTCAGTCTCCGCGCCTGACGGTGGCAGTCTTCAAGGCAGAGTGGTGTGTGGATTGCAAATTCATTGATCCGTTCATGCCGGATGTGGAACAGAAATATGCAGAGCGTCTTACCCTGGTCGAAGTGGATGTTGATGCCGTAGGCGATGTCAGCCAGGAACAGAATATACTGGGCATTCCAAGCTTTGTCGCGTACACCGATGGACGGGAACTGGTCCGGTTTGTGAACAAGCTCCGGAAGTCCCGGGAGGAAATCGAGAAGTTTCTTGATACGGCGCTGGACGTTTATCTCAGCATTCACAAGTAATTCCGCAGCACCGCTTTCGCCCTATCCGAGCAGAAGCGGTGATTTTTTTCTAATCATATAAGCATTTATATGTTTCATACTCATTCCTATACAATACGGGTGATACTATTGACGACACTTCAATTAAAATGGCTAAGCTATCTGACCTGTCTCATTATGTTCATGGCGCTGTTTGGCGGGGTTGTGGTGACGAAGACCGGCTCGGGACTGGAATGCGGAAATCAGTGGCCGCTGTGCCACGGGAAGCTGATTCCGGCCTACACCATCGGCTCTCTAATTGAATATACCCACCGCTTGTTCAGCGGTCTGGCTGGCCTGCTGTCCCTGGCTTCCATGGTTGCCTTCTGGCGTTATGCCAGGCACCGCAGAGATCTGCTGGCCTATGCCCTGCTGACCCTGATCTTCGTCATCGTTCAAGGCGGGATGGGAGCGCTTGCAGTAGTGAAATCGCAGTCGGCTGCGGTTATGGCCCTGCATATGGGCTTCTCACTGATTGCCTTCGCCGGTTCGCTGATGCTGGCGCTTGGGACCAGACGGACATTCGCTCCAGGAGCGGAATTCAGCACAGGAAGTCCCAAAGTCCGCCCAGCCTTCCGCAACTTAACCTGGGTTACTGCAGTATATTCTTATATCGTTGTCTACATTGGAGCCTACGTAAGCCATACTAGCTCCCAGGGCGGGTGCTCCGGCTGGCCGCTGTGTAACGGGCAATGGATTCCGGAGATGAGCGGCGGAGTAGGGATCGTATTCATGCACCGGATGGCGGCGGCAATTCTGTTCCTGCTGACGGCTATACTTGGGCATCTGGCCTTCTGGAAGCATAAGGAGCTGCCGGAGCTGAGGGCTCTGGGAGTAGCGGCAGTTCTGTTATGCCTGATGCAGGTATTCAGCGGAGCCGCAGTGGTATACACATTAAATAATGAAAGATTGTACATATTTGCTGCGTTGTCTCATATCGTACTGATCTCCGGACTCTTTGGGGTTCTGTGCTACATGAGTGTAAGGGTCTGGCAGTTAAGCGGAGCTGGCAGGGGCAGCAAGTGATAAGGTAACGGCAACGGTGGACGGGATAAGCATAAGGTCCTGTTTGAGGAGGAACACTATAGTGCGATACGGTAATTTACGACAATGGATTGAGCAGCTCCGCAGGGATAAGGATCTGGCAGTGATAGATACCCCTGTTGATCCTTATCTGGAGCTTGCCGAAATTCACCGCCGGGTGGTGGAGGAGGAAGGCCCGGCACTGCTGTTCACGAACGTGCAAGGAACACCGTTCCCGGTCGCTACGAACCTGTTCGGTACAGTTCAGCGCGTCAACAAGGCCTTTGGGACAAGACCGGAGCAGCTGCTGAAGTCGCTGACAACGGCGATCGATCAGCTGATTCCGCCTTCAGGCGCCGGCTTATGGCGGGAGAAGACGGTGCTGCTGGAGCTGCTGAGGGCAGGAACCAAGAATATACCGCAAGGAGAGGCTCCGGTACTCGGCGTCTGCAGCAGCAGTGATCCGCTGAAGGAGCTGCCCCGGATTACGGCCTGGCCTAAGGACGGCGGGGCGTTCATCACGCTTCCTCTGGTCTATACGGAGAATATCACCAACCCCAAAGATCATAATCTCGGACTGTACCGGATTCAGATGTATGACGACAGCACCACAGGTATTCACTGGCAGATTCACAAGGGCGGCGGCTTCCATCACTCGCAGGCAGAGCTTCTCGGCGAGACCCTGCCGGTGTCTGTCTTCATCGGCGGGCCGCCGGCCCTGATTGCAGCGGCGGTGGCACCGGTGCCGGAACGGATTCCGGAGCTGATGCTGGCTTCGCTGATGCTGGGCGGCAAGCTTCCCATGGTGCAGGACCCTTTGGGCGGGCACCGGATTCCGGCTGAGGCGGAATTCTCCATCCGGGGACGCGTGTCTCCGCTGGAGCGGAGAGCGGAAGGGCCGTACGGCAGCCAGTCCGGCTACTATTCCATGCAGCATGATTTCCCGGTCATGCATGTTCAGCGGATGTGGCACCGCAAGGATGCCATCTACCCGGCGACCATCACCGGCAAGCCGCGTCAGGAGGATTATTATCTGAAGGATTATTTGCAGCGGCTGCTCGCTCCAGCCTATCCTATGCTGATCCCTTCGGTCAAAGCGCTGTGGTCCTACTCCGAATCCGGTTCGCATTCACTGACCTCAGCGGTTGTGAGGGAGAGCTATCCCCGTGAGTATATGGTGTCAGCGTTTCGGATCTTAGGGGAAGGTCAGCTCTCCTTAACCAAATTCCTGCTGCTGACTAATGTGCAGGTGGAGCTAACGGATTTCCCCAAGCTGCTGGAAACGGTGCTTGAGCGCTTCAATCCGCAATCGGATCTGACGATCTTTGCCAATACCTCCATGGATACACTGGATTATACCGGACGCAAGCTGAATCATGGCAGTAAGGCGGTGATGGCGGGCATCGGCAGCCCGGTCCGTCAGCTGCCAAGGACCTATACAGAGGGTCTGCTTCCATCAATCACCGCCGCTGTGCCTTATTGCGGAGGATGTTTAGCCGTTTCCGGTGCATCCTATGAAGAGGACCCGGAACTGCCGGAGCGACTGGTGGCTGCCTTCAAGGAGAGGGAGACCGCCTGGCCGCTGATTGTGCTGGTGGATCAGGCGGAAGAGGCGGTAAGCACGCAGACCTCCTTCCTGTGGACCGTATTCACCCGCTTCAATCCGGCAGATGATATCTATTCGGCGGCCGGGGTACACCGGGGCAGCGTCAGCTATACACTGCCGATCATTATAGATGCCCGGATGAAGCCGGGATACCCGGAGGAGCTGGCTCCGAGCGAAGATATTGCGAAGCGCGTAGGCCGCAACTGGAACCGTTATTTTCCTCTGGCGTAGAAGTGAATTTTAAGGAGGGTCAAAATATGCTGCGGACGTTACTTGGAGAGCCGCCCCGCGTGAACAGCGGTGTGCTGGCTGAAGCTATGGAGTCCATGGCGAAGGCAGCCTCCATGCTGCGCAAGGAGATGGCGGCACATGAAGACCATGACCATGAATACCGCAAGCTGGAAATTTGGACACGCGGCCTGATCTCCTCTCTGGATGAGCTGGAGCAGAGCTGGTTCGCAGCAGCCTTTTTCCGGAAGTCAGTGATAGCCGGTTATATGGACGACATGTCGTCCACAGAGCAGGGGGAGTACGCCAGATATGTGTATTTCTACAAGGATGGCTTCATCCGTGTCTTCTCGCTGCTGGACAAGCTGGGCACGGTGCTGAATAATCTGTACAATCTCAATACAGGCAAGGTGAAGACGCATTTCTCTTATTTCACGGTGCTGAGGCAATTTCAACTGCTTCACCCGCATCATCCGCTGGCGGAGAAGCTGGAGCGAATCAGGAATTCCTACCGGGAGCCGGTGGAGAATCTGCGCAAGCGGCGCAACGCTGAGATCCATTACATGAACGCGGAGATGACCGACGACCTCTGGCAGCGTCACCAGGGATTGCATGACAAGATTCGTCTGGAGGATCTCGACAGCCACCTGGAGGATTTGAAGCAGAGCCTGGAGATGGTATGCCAATCACTGGCCGCCGCATACAGCTACGGGAATGAACAATGGCACAAGAACAAAGCGGCCCCAAGCCCGAAATCCGGACAAGCCCGTCCGTAAAAACTTACCTTTGACAAAAATCTCGAAACTGAATTATACTTAGGCATACATTAACTTCTGACAGGATACGGAATCTATAACTTCATATTATGATCTTATCGAGAGCGGCGGAGGGATAGGCCCGATGAAGCCCGGCAACCGGTTTGAATACAGCCTTACGCTGCATCCAAATGTCATGGTGCTAATTCCTACAATGCCGCCGGATTCGGGGGTTTTGGCAGATGAGAAGGCATTGTCATTATACACACAGGGCCTCTTGCGATCTGCATGGATCGTAGGGGGTCTTTTTTGCAATGATGGAAGCTAGAACAGAAGGGGGACGCAGCGGTTGATAGAATTGAAGGATATAACCAAGGTGTATGGCAAAGGCAATAAGCAGGCAACTGCACTCTCTGCGCTGAGCCTGTCGATTAAGAAGGGGGAAATCTTCGGGGTGATCGGTCACTCCGGGGCCGGCAAAAGCACGCTGATCCGCTGCATTAATCTGCTGGAACGTCCGACTGCGGGCGAGGTGTGGGTGGACGGTGTCGAGCTGACAGCGCTCAGCCAGGGACAGCTGCAGGAGCAGCGGCGTAAGATCGGAATGATTTTTCAGCATTTCAATCTGCTCTCATCGGCTACAGTCTATGATAATATCGCGTTTCCGCTGCGGCTGATCGGAGCCGGAAGGAACGAGATTGAACAAAAGGTTAAGGAACTGCTCGCCCTGGTCGGATTGGAGGAGCATTGGAATAAGTACCCGGCTCAGCTATCCGGCGGACAGAAGCAGCGTGTCGGAATCGCCCGGGCGCTGGCAAGTGATCCGGATGTTCTGTTATGCGATGAGGCGACCTCGGCGCTTGATCCGCAGACCACAGACTCCATTCTGCGTCTGCTGATGGATATCAACAGCAGATTCCATCTGACCATCGTGCTGATTACCCATGAAATGCATGTGATTCAGAGCATCTGCGACCGTGTTGCCGTGATCCATGGCGGCGGTATTGTGGAGCAGGGTGAAGTGGCCGAGGTCTTTCTGAAGCCGAAGCATGAGGTGACCAAAGAATTCATCCGCAGTGAGACCCAGTCGGACGGACCGCTCCGGCAAGCGATTGATGCTGTGCAGCCAGGTTACACGAAGTCGGTCAAAATCACTTTTCTGGGGCAAAAGACTTACGGGTCGACGCTCTCACAGGTGGTTCAGGGAACCGGGGTTCACTTCGCCATTCTCCATGGCACCATCTCTACAATCAAGGATGTTCCTTACGGCCAGCTGATCGTCCGGTTCGAAGGACCTGCCGATGCGGTTGAAGCCACGCTCACTGAGCTCATAGCGCAAGGTCTTGATGTGGAGGTGATTTTGTAATGGACTTTAGCACAATCAATTGGGAAGAAATGCTGGAAGCTACGATTGCTACACTCAAAATGATCGCTATTTCAGGAATATTTACAATAATCCTTGGTTTACCGCTAGGAATTGTGTTATATTTATGGGGCAAGTCAAATAACGTTATTATCAGGGTGGTTTACTCGGTATTATCCTTCGTTGTGAATATCCTGCGTTCGGTTCCTTTTATCATTCTGATGGTTGCCCTGATTCCGTTCAGCAAGGCCATTATGGGCACTTCGATTGGTGTGCTTGGAACGATTCCGGCACTGGTGATCGGCGCGGCGCCCTTCTTCGCCAGACTGGTGGAGACGGCACTGCGGGAGGTTGACCGGGGAATTATTGAAGCGGCGCAGGGCATGGGAGCGTCCACCGGGCAGATCGTTATGCGCGTGCTGCTGCCGGAGGCTCGTCCGGGTCTGCTTGCCGGTGTAACCATTACTGTTGTGACCCTTGTCTCGTATACCGCAATGTCCGGAATGATCGGCGGCGGCGGACTGGGTGACCTGGCGATCCGCTACGGATATTACCGCTATGAGAAGGAAGTCATGCTTATCTCGGTAGCGCTAATGGTGATTCTGGTGCAGCTGCTGCAAATGGCCGGTGACCGGCTGGTAAGACATTTTACACGGAAATAAGGTACGTCCACATATAGCCTTATTCAATAAACCATATGGATTAGAGGGGGATTTACAGATGAAAAAAGTACTGCTTACATTCTTCAGCCTGACCTTGATATTGGTGCTTGCCGCTTGCGGAAACAACAAGGCGAATAACACCACGAATTCTGCTGCGACAACGGCACCTACAGAAGCGGCTGCTGCAGAGCCGACTACAGAGCCTGCTGCGGACCCGGTAACCCTGGTGATTGGTGCTTCTCCTGTACCGCATGCGGAGATCCTCAAAGCAATTGCCCCACTGCTTGAAGCCCAAGGCATTAAGCTGGAGATCAAAGAATTCACAGATTATATTCTTCCCAATACACAGCTTGCCGAGAAGCAGCTCGATGCGAACTTCTTCCAGCACAAGCCTTACCTGGATGATCAGAACACCAAGAACGGCACAGATCTCGTATCTGTAACTGCTGTTCATGTAGAGCCATTTGGCGCCTATTCCAAAAAGATCAAATCGATCGATGAATTGGCAGAAGGTGCGAAGGTTGCGATTCCGAATGATGCAACGAACGGAGGCCGCGCCTTGATTCTGCTGGCGAAGAACGGTCTGATCAAGCTGAAGGATGACACCAATATTGCTTCCACCAAAGCGGATATCACTGAGAACACCAAGAAGCTGGATATCATTGAGCTGGATGCAGCCATGCTGCCACGTCAGCTGGATGAAGTGGACCTGGCGCTGATTAACACCAACTTCGCACTGGATGCCAAGCTGTCTCCTACGAAGGATGCGTTGTTCATCGAAGGCGGAGATTCCCCGTATGCTAACCTGCTGGTAGCCCGTCCTGACAATAAGGATTCCGATGCCATTCAGAAGCTGGCAGCAGCGCTGACTTCCCCGGAAGCGAAGGAATTCATCGAAAAGCAATATGACGGAGCAATTATTCCGGCATTCTAAGCTTAAACCTAGGGAAGCTGAATAAATCTAATGAGACCAGAAGAAGCCCGTAGTCAGAAATGGCTGGCGGAGCGGCTTCTGGTCTTTTTTGAATAGCCGGGTGGTTGATCCTGCAGACGAAATCCTCTATAATAAAAAAAATCCCGGCCTCTTAGCGGAGGCCGGGATGGTTTATGAAACGGGATTAGAATACCTGAACGACT
The DNA here is from genome assembly GCF_038002805.1 of Paenibacillus sp. FSL H3-0333. Classification (NCBI taxonomy): domain Bacteria; kingdom Bacillati; phylum Bacillota; class Bacilli; order Caryophanales; family Paenibacillaceae; genus Paenibacillus; species Paenibacillus sp. FSL H3-0333. The sequence goes on from NZ_JBBODG010000001.1 coordinate 1,825,171, forward strand.
TCTTCCACGCCTTCTACTTCTTCAATCAGGGCGCGTTCGATCCCGGCTTTAAGCGTGATCGTGGAGCTTGGGCAACTGCCGCATGCACCCATAAGCTTCAGCTTAACGATGCCGTCTTCAACATCAATCAGTTCCACGTCACCGCCATCGCGCTGCAGGAACGGACGAAGTTTATCAAGGACTTCCAGTACTTCATCGTACATGGTTGCGCTTTGTACATTCTCACTCATTTCTCAATCACTCCTTTCGTATGTTTATTATAGTACAAAAAGTTAAAAAATAAAATGGTTAAGGCAGAATAGGGAGATCATCATGAGACCAATTATAGAATTCTGTGCCAGCAACATCGGCCACGGCACTGAACCGCTCAAGCTTAAGCTGGAGCAAAACCCTGAATATGATGTAGTGGAGTACGGCTGTCTGAACAACTGCGGAGAGTGTTATCTCCAGCCGTTCGCCATGGTTGACGGGGAGATCATTGAGGCTGATTCCCCCGCTGCTCTGGAAGAGGCCATAGAAGCCGCTATACGAGAGGCAGAGGCCTGGGACAACCTGGAGATAGACTAAGCCGCCTGGATTCAAGCCGGGATTCTTTAGCCGAAATGACGTTTGGACATCCACAGGACGCCGCTCTTCAGCAGGCGCGGGACCCGGCCCATGACGGAGCGGCGGCCCATCAGGCCGAAGCCGGCATTTTTGCCGAGTGAACCGAGGGTTCCCTTCAGCTTAATTTTATTCAGCTTCGGGGTTTCTCCCCGCCATAACGCCTGTAATATCTGTCCCACCTGCTCGCCCTGGGCACCCGCCGCCTGTGCACTGGGCGCGAAGGGCAGGCTGGCACAGTCCCCGATCACATAGACCTCCGGATATTCAGCGATATTGTAATATTCCCCCACAATGAGCCTGCCTCCACGGTCCTTCGGAAGCTCCAGCTGCTGCACGACCTTCACGGGTTGAATACCGGCAGTCCATACCGTCACATCCGCCGGAATAGCTTGGGTGCCATTGAAGATGGCATCCTTCTCGACATGAGAGACCGACACCCCGCCAATCGTCTCCACTTGATGCTCACTGAACCATTCCTCGACATACCTGGACAGCTTGGCCGGAAAAGAAGATAAAATACGTTCTCCCCGGTCCATCAGAGAGATATTCAGATCCGGCCGGCTCTCCCGCAGCTCAGAGGCAATCTCTACGCCGCTCAGTCCCCCGCCGACAATATTGACGGTTCCATAAGGCTTCACATCGTTCAGCCGGCGGTAAGTTTCCCGGGTTCCGGCGAAGCTCTGAATACTGCAGGTGTATTCCTCGGCACCCGGAATGTTATGGTAATTATCCGTACAGCCGAGGGCAATCGCCAGGATATCATAGGCTACCGGCTCCCCGGAATCGAGCAGGACAAGCCTGCTCTCCAGATCAATGGAACCCACCTGCCCGTAACGTACGGTCAGGCGGGGGTGTACCGGGAATTGAATCCGCAGATGGTAATCGGTGGCGGTGCCTGCGGCCAGTGCATAATATTCGGTCTTGATCCCCTGATACGGCATCCGGTCCACCAGGATGATTTCCACATCAGGAGGAAGATGATTATCCAGCAGTTGCTGAATGAGGGCAAGACCGCCGTAGCCGCCGCCCAAGACAAGTAGGGTTCTCATGCCAACTGATCTTCCTTTCGGGTACATAATGGACAAGGCAGTTCTGCGTTCACTGGCTGAGGTAAGCTTGTTCTTTTCTTATTCGTATACCTTGATCTCGTTATAGAAGGTATCCCGTTCTACAGGAATCCGTCCTGCGCCCTTCACGAGCCAGATCAGCTCATCCCGGGTCAAGCCCTCCGGTGTCAGCGCGCCGGCAGCGTGGCTGATCCGTTCCTTCAGGATCGTTCCGTGCACATCGGAAGCGCCGAAGTTCAGGGCAACCTGGGTCAACTGGGGCCCGATATTAATGAAGTAGGCCTTGATATGATCGAAATTGTCCAGCATCAGGCGGCTGACGGCAATGGTCTTCAGATCCTCATTCGCGGAGTTGCGGCGCATAATGCCCGCATTCTTGTTCTTAGGCTGCATGGACAGCGGAATGAATACCATGAAACCGCCGGTCTCGTCTTGTAGGTCACGAATTTGCAGCATATGGCGGATGCGGTCTTCACGGGACTCAATCGAACCGTACAGCATCGTGGTATGGGTCTTCATGCCAAGGTGATGGGCGGTGCGGTGCACCTCGAGATATTCCTCGACATTGGCTTTGTCGACGCGCATTTTTTTGCGGTACTGGTCAGACAGAATCTCTGCCCCTCCTCCGGTAAGGGTCTTCAGTCCGGCGGCGCGCAGCTGCTCCAGCACTTCACGGATACTAAGTCCGCTGATGCGGGTGAAGAAGTCGATCTCTGCCGCTGTATAAGCCTTGAGAGTCACCTCGGGGAAATGCTCGTTCAGAGCACGCAGCGAATCAACATAGTACTGGAAGGGCACATTATCATTATGCCCGCCTACAATATGGAACTCGCGCACGCCGGGATGAATATGCTGCTGCACATACTCCACCATCTCCTGGCCGGAGAGGGTGTAAGCCCCTTCTTCGCCTTCATCCTTGCGGAAATTGCAGAAGGCACAGCGGGATTCGCAGACATTGGTGAAATATAGACTCATGTTCTCGATAAAATAGACTTTATTCCCGTTCTTTCGCAGATTAACCTCATTAGCCAGCTGTCCGATCGTTAAGAGATCGTTACTCTCATATAAATAAACGCCGTCTTCCAAATTCAATCGTTCTCCGCCGCGAACCTTCTCAATGATGTTCGCCATCCGGGCATCTGTGTGGGGTGTAATAAGGGTAGACATATAAGTTCCTCCTGAAGGTTGGCGAGGCAATTGCATCGCATAATCGTGTACCTGAGAATATCCGGCAACAGCCGGCATTATAAATAGAGGTTAACTGCAACCCCCGTGACAATTTTTCGAAAATTTATCGCTTTTCTCATTATAAACTTCTCCCGTAGGGTGAGCAACCGCCAGAAACGGCAGGTCTTCCGGGACAAATCGCTTACCTTCGCCCGGTTTACGACTTGAGGGCAGAAGAATAGTGGAGTATACTGATTGAAAGAGCCGTTGAAAATGATATACATCATACTCATTATTTTCTCAAGCAAGGCATTGATTTCATTACGTACAGCCTGAAGGCTGCTTGATTCTAATACAATGATACTCAAGGAGGTTGTTATTATGATTAACATAAGTGAGACAGCGGCAGGCCAAATTAAGGCTATGCTTGCAGAGCAGGAAGTGCCGGATATGTTTCTCCGTCTGGGCGTAACCGCCGGGGGCTGCAGCGGATTCTCCTACGCTATGGGCTTCGATGATACCGAGACTGAGCAGGACATCTACATGGACGTTGCAGGTCTGAAGGTGGTCGTCAGCAAAGACGATATCCGTTACCTCAACGGCCTGGAGATCGACTTCGAAGAATCCGGCATGACCGGCGGCTTCACCATCAACAACCCCAACGCCAGCGCCACCTGTGGCTGCGGCTCCTCGTTCCGCACGAAGGAAGAAGCAGGGAACCCGGCGGCGGAGCCTTGCTAAGCTTGTGAATGCTGATTTATTGATAAGGTAAGCGTGGATTGCGGCTTTCTAGACCTCTTAATTGTGTATGGTGCAAACTGTACTTAATTAGGAGGTTTTTTATGTTGACTTAAACCATTATATGTTAAAATATGGTGATGAAATAATTAATGGAGCTGTGAGGAGGATAAAAATGATACGAATGCCATTTGAACGCCCAACAGAGCATTATGATGAACGGATTATGGATATCGATAAAGAAATTTGCTCTTTGATCAAGAAGAGAAAGGAGGTCTCGGATAATAATCCAGGATTTCCTCCGTTGGAGTATATTACTAAATGGTCAGAAGCCTTTGAACTCTATGAAGATTTCCTAAACTCCTTATTCTCAAGTATGATGAATGAAAAACAATTTAAACCAATGATCGAACCCGCAGGATTTAGACAACACATTGCAATTCTGAAATCAGTCGTGGAAGGGGAGCGTTTCTATACTCTAACGTCCTTACGACAATACACCAATGCAAGTGTATTAACACTAAATATAGATTGGGACGATGAGCCGAAAATGGACTCCAATTCTCATCAGCATAGCCATTACGAACTATATATTAATGACCAATATGACTGCCGAATGATTAATGGTGGAAGCGGATCGGACCATGCATCATACAAATATGTAGTCTCTCCGCCATTACCTGATGAGATTTCAGGAATTCAATTTAGGTTCAAAGAATACAGTCACCCGTTCAAGATGGGTGAGGCAAGTGATGAGATAGTATTTGAACTTTAGTAAGGTGAATAGCCCTCCACACCTATTAGGTGTAGGAGGGTTATTTATTTGTCCAATTTTAGTGTCGATTCGCAATTCCCCTATAAAACATACTTGACTAGTGGGATTAATAGGATTATAGTATGAAAAAAGCTTGATTGCACAGAGAGATTTTCAACTGATACTTTCATTTTATCTTGAATATCTTTCATCTTTAATAATTGTATACAATTATACAGTTGACCGGGCGACCCGCAAATGAGTAGCGAGGAGCAATGAAATCTATGGAAATGCGTTCACGAAGATTGTCGAAGGATAATACCTACTATGCACTTAAGCAAAAAATAATAGATAGCGAGCTGGAGCCGGATCAGGCGGTTAACGAAGAGAGCCTGGCGGCACTGCTCGGGGTCAGCCGGACTCCGTTACGGGAAGCGATTCAGCGGCTGGAGAACGAGGATTTCCTGGTGCGCCAGCCCAACGGCAGGCTGCGGGTAGCCCCTTTAACGATTAAGGAGGTCGAAGAGATCTTCCAGATCCGCAGTATGCTTGAAGGCCATATCGCCAGAAGCGCTGCCAGAAACGCTACCATCAAGGATATTCAGCGGTTAACGCTGATTCTGGAGAAGCTGAAGCAATCCTTCCAGATGGGGGATCAGCAGGATGTGGTATCCTATGGCTTCGAATTCCATGATTACTTGTGGGAGATCAGCGCGCTGAAGACTTTTGAGAAGGTGCTGAACCAGCTAAGAGACCGTTCCCTCCGGTATTGTCGTTATGTCTCTCTGCACGGGGACTGGAATACGCAGGCGGATGAGGAGCATCTTGTGATTCTGCAGAGGATTGTAGCCAGGGATGAGGAGGGGGCGGAGCGGGCGATGCGGGAGCATATCTTAAGCAGCCTCGCGACTGCACTGGAGCGGATTAGAGGAATTGAACATACGGAATGAAGGGGGAAGAACAGGAATATGAGACCACAGCATGAGACGGAAGAAGCACTGGCAGCCCGGCTAACCGAAGTGCGGAGGAACCTGCACCGTGAACCGGAGCTTAGCAATCAGGAGTACAGAACCACGGAGAAGCTGCGTAAATGGCTGACTGAAGCGGGGATACGTGTGCTGGACCTTCCTCTGAAGACCGGGCTGATCGCAGAGGTGGGGCAAGGTGATGGCAGCATAGTAGCGATCCGTTGCGATATCGATGCCCTGCCGATTGAGGAGCAGACGGGCCTGCCGTTCGCATCAGAGATTCCGGGAGCCATGCATGCCTGCGGCCATGACTTCCACACCGCTGTCATCCTGGGTGCGGCGAGCCTGCTGAAGCAGCGTGAGCATGAACTGCCGGGCAAGGTCAGAATCCTGTTCCAGCCGGCTGAAGAGACGGGACACGGTGCGGAGGATGTACTGGCATCCGGCGGGCTAAGCGGGGTGGAGGCCATCTTCGGATTACATAATTCACCGGACCTGCCTAACGGGGCGTTCGGCACAAGAACGGGAGCTTTAACGGCGGGGGTGGATCGCTTTGAGATTACGGTGCAAGGGGTCGGCGCTCACGCTGCTACACCTGAGAAAGGGGTAGACACCATTGTTACCGCCGCTCAGATCATTACGATGCTGCAAACCGTAGTCAGCCGCCTGAATAACACGCAGGAGCCGGTCGTGCTCAGTGTGACCCGGATCAACGGGGGCTTCACCTGGAATGTCCTGCCGGAGAAGGTGGAGCTGGAAGGTACAGTACGTACGTATAACGAAGAGATCCGCAGCAGCATCCCGGCCCAAATGACGCGGATCATAGAAGGGATTGCAGCCGCAGCCGGAGCAGAGGCGAAGCTGCACTGGTATCCCGGCCCGCCCGCTACGGTCAATCACGGAGCATGGACAGATTTCACCAAAGAGGTCGCGGCACAATCAGGCTATGAGGTACACGATATTCCGCCGCAGATGGGCGGAGAGGATTTCGCCTATTATTTGCAGCAGATCCCGGGTGCTTTTGTGAACATCGGAACCGGCCCGAACCATGCGCTGCATCATCCCCGCTTCGATGTCGATGAGGCGGCCATCCTGCCGGCAGCCAAGTATTTCGCTCTCCTGGCAGAAGAGGCGCTGGCGAAGCTGAAGCAGCAGGCTTGAATCCTGAGTCCTAAATTTACCAGATGATTGAGGGGAACAACTATGATTGAACTACGGAATGTGTACAAGACGTTCACCCGCAAAGAGGTGAAGATTGAAGCGCTGAAGGGGATTAGCCTGAAGGTGGAAAAGGGCGATATCTTCGGAGTCATCGGCTACAGCGGAGCCGGAAAAAGCACGTTAATCCGACTGGTCAATTACCTGGAACGGCCGTCTGAGGGCCAGGTGCTGGTGGACGGGTACGATCTGGGCGCGTACAGCGACAAAGAGCTGCGGGCAGCCAAGAAAAACATCGGCATGATTTTTCAGCATTTTAACCTGCTGGAGTCCAAAAAGGTGTTCGACAATGTGGCCATTCCACTCGTCCTGCTGAAAAAGAGCAAGGCGGAAATCCGTAAGCGGGTGGAGGAGCTGCTCGATTTCGTCGGGCTAAGCGACAAGGCTGGAAGCTATCCGAGCGAGCTGTCAGGGGGACAGAAGCAGCGGGTCGGGATTGCCCGGGCGCTTGCCTCGAACCCTTCCATACTATTGTGCGATGAAGCTACTTCCGCTCTGGATCCGCAGACGACACAGTCCATCCTGCAGCTGCTCAAGCGGATCAACGCGGAATACAACATTACCGTGATGATCATCACGCATGAGATGTCGGTGATTCAGGAGATCTGCAACAAGGTAGCCGTAATGGAAGAGGGACGGATTATAGAGCAGGGCAGCGTGCTGGATGTGTTCGGAGAACCGAAGCATCAGACGACGCAGAATTTCGTCAAAACAGTCATTCAGAACAGCATGACCACAAGCGTCCGCAGAACTCTGAAGACAGAGCAGGGGAGCCGGGTGTATAAGCTGAATTTTGCCGGGGAGAGTGCTTCTGAGCCTGTGCTGTATGAGATCATCCGCTCTTATGGCGTTAAGGTTAACATCCTGTTTGCGAATACGACAGAGATTCAAGAGACGACGCTCGGTACGATTATCGTTCAACTGCAAGGTGATCCGGCACAGATGGAAGCGGCCTTGAATTACATGAAGCAGCATGAGGTACGGGTAGAGGAGGTGAAGTCCTATGTTCTCGACATCGATCACAAGTGAGCAATTCCTGAAGGCGATTATTGAAACGATTCAGATGGTAGGCGTGTCGCTATTCATCGGCTCGCTGCTGGGTATTCCGCTGGGCATCCTGCTAGTCATTACCCGTCCGGGCGGCGTTCTGGAGAGCAAGTGGCTGTATACATTACTGAATCCCTTAATTAACGTCATCCGTTCAGTTCCGTTTATTATTCTGCTATTTGCCATTATTCCGTTAACAAGAGCAATTGTTCATACTTCGATTGGGACCAGTGCCGCAATTGTTCCGCTGATTATCTATATCGCACCCTATATCGCACGGCTGGTCGAGAATTCGCTGCTGGAAGTGAATCCGGGCATTCTCGAAGCTGCGGAAGCGATGGGCGCAACACCACTGCAGGTGATATGGTATTTTCTGCTGCCGGAAGCGGTGGGCTCGTTAATTCTCTCCCTGACCACAGCGACGATCGGGCTGATCGGGGCTACGGCAATGGCCGGGGCAGTAGGCGGCGGAGGGGTCGGCGACTTGGCAATCGTGTACGGTTATCAGCGTTTTGACGAGGTGGTCATGTTCGCGACGGTCATTATTCTGATCATTCTGGTGCAGGGGATTCAGTCCCTGGGCAACACATTGGCGCGCAAGATTCGCCGTTACTAGAGATTACGAGACAAAGGGGATAGGCAGATGAGTGTATGGAGCAAGCAGGAGCGTTTTCAGGCGATCTTATCCGGGGAACTTGCGGACCGTCCGATGGTCAGCGGATGGCGCCACTTTATTGACAAGGAGCAGAACGCTGAGGACTTGGCGTCGTCTACGATATCTTTTACGGAGAAATATGATTGGGACTGGGTGAAAATCAACCCGAGAGCGACCTATCTGGCGGAAGCCTGGGGAAATGAGTATAACTTCGCAGATTACCGGACGGTATTTCCGAGACAGCTGACTACGGCAGTTCCGGCAGCCGCGAATCTCTGGAATCTTGAGGTGAAAAAAGCCGCGCAAACCCCTTCGCTGCTGGAGCATCTGGAGGCGGTAAGGAAGATCCGCCAGGGCTTGCCGGATACGCCGCTGATTCAGACGGTCTTCTCACCGCTCACGGTATTGCTGTTCATAGTAGGACGTTCTGCTTATGTTACGGAGACCGTATTCGGGATTGAGCAGCCGGTGACGCTGGAATCGCTCTTCAAGGAACACCGTGCCGCTGCGCATCATGCCCTGCATGCGATTGCCTTAACCTTGGCCGATTATGTGCAGGAGCTGCGGCAGGCGGGATCAGATGGACTGTTCTATGCGGTGACAGGCACAGCCCACCCCGGCTTATTCGATGAAGCGATGTTCGATGAGCTGTCGAGACCATATGATTCCATCGTGCTGGAGGCGGCGGGCTATGGCAAGAATATTTTACATACCTGCGGTGCTCATGCCCAGCCTGCGAAATTCAATGATTACCGGATTGACGGGATTAGCTGGGATACGGTAGCCGAAGGCAATCCCGGGCTGGACGCCGATCTCAAGGCTACGAAGGTGGGCGGAGTGGATCATGGGCTGTTTGCCGGAAATCATCTGGAGCAGATTCAACAGCAGGCTAAGGAAGCCTTGGCCAAGATGAAGGGGCAGCCGTTTATTCTGTCGCCCAACTGCGCCATTCCGCTGACGGTTACAGACGAGGCATTAGTGCATTTTAAAAACACAGTATTAGGATAGGGGATGAGAGTGATGAGGAAATTACTGGCGGTTCTACTGATTAGTTCGATGGCGGTGCTGGCGGCTTGCGGTAACAATAAGGAAGCGGCAAGCTCCGGGGACAAAAAGGAAATCACAGTCGGATTCGGCGTAGGTACGTATGAGGAGCAGTTCCGGCAATCCATTCTCCCGATCCTGGAAGGAAAAGGGTATACTGTAGATATCAAAACCTTCTCGCAGAATATGCAGGTCAACCCGGCCATGAAGGAAGGCTCGATTGACGCGAGTATCTTCCAGAGTACGGCCTATATGGATGCGATCAATAAGGAAATTAGCGCCGATATGGTAGGTATTGCTTATGTTCCAGGTGCACCGCAGGGGCTGTACTCGGTTAACCACACGACGCTTGACGATGTGAAGGACGGCACTACGGTAGCGATTCCGAACGACCCGGTTAATCAGGAGCGCGCGCTGCGGATTCTAGAGGAGCTGGGTTGGGTCAAGATCAAAGAGGGCGCCGGGGTAGCGGACTTCAATGTGAACAGCGTGGAGCCGGACAAGTTCAAGATTGACCTGAAAGTGCTGGACCCGGCGCAGATTCTGGTCTCGCTGCAGGACGTTGATTATGGTGTAGTGAACGGAAATTATATCGCTAACGCTCCCGACCGCAAGATTACAGATGCGCTGAAGATTGAGAATACGCCTATGCAGCACAGAATCATCGTATCGGTGAACAAGAAGGACCAGGATACCCAGTGGGCCAAGGATCTGAAGGCTGCGTATGAATCCAAGGAGTTCGAGGAATACATCTTGGGACAGGAGAAATATGCCGGGTTCATTCTGCCGGAGGCTTGGGCCAATAACTAATCTAATCAGGGAGTGAATGGAAGTGTCAAAAGGCAAGATTCATTTCATTGGCGGCGGGCAGATGGCGGAAGCGATCATCCGGGCCTGCCTGGCAGGCGGCACGCTGGCTGCCGGACAGATTAGTGTAGCGGATATTCATGAGGGACGGCTTCAGCTATTAAAAAGCAAATATAACGTAGTCACGGAGAGTACGCAGCAAGAGGCCCTCTCCGCCGCCGAACTGATCGTTATTGCGGTCCGGCCGCAGGATGATCTGGCTGCACTTGGAGCACAGGTCAAGGAATATGCTGCACCGGCTGCTGTCATTGTATCGATTGTAGCGGGGGTAACGATTGCCCAGCTTGGAGATTATTTCGGAGCAGAACGTCCGATTGTCCGGGTGATCCCGAATACCTTGACCGATACCGGTTATGGATACAGCGGTGTAGCTCTGAATGCTGCCGCTTATCTGGAGCAGGTAGAAGCATTTCTACTGGGCTTCGGCAAGGTGCAGGTTCTGGAGGAATCCTATATTGATATCTTCACAGGCTTCGGGGTAGCCGGACCGAACTACATCTATTATTTCATTGAGTCGTTCACGGATGCCGGCGTTCTGGCCGGACTGCCGCGGGAGCAAGCCTGGAAGGTGGCGCTGGAAAATATGCTGGGAGCGGTGGCTATGCTGCAACAGACCGGACTGCATCCAAGACAACTGCTGGACATCAACAACTCGCCTGGCGGCGTCGGTATGCACGGCTTGTATGAGCTGAACAACAGTGATTTCGCTGCCGGGTTGCAGCGGAGTGTACTGGCCGCGGTGAAGCGGACCACGGAGCTGGGAGTGAAGAAGTAATGGCCGTACTGAAATGGGATCACCTTGTACATTATGTGAATGATCTGGACCAGCCGGTTCAGCTCTTCGCGGAGCATGGACTAACAGCCTTCCGGGGCGGATCGCATAAGGATTGGGGAACGTATAATGCCCTCAGTTATTTCGGGCTCACCTACCTGGAGTTCCTCGGCATCGAGAACCTGGAGCTGGCACGGGCGACCAAGCATAATGTGGTGGTGAGAGATGCCGTCACGCTTTTGCCGGAGCATGAAGTGCTTAGCCGGGTGGTGCTGCGCACGGATGATATTGAAGCTGTTGAGGCAACGCTGAGGCAAGCGGGTTTGTTATTGTCGCCGGTCATTGACGGCCGCCGTCTGGATGATCAGGGCCGGTTGATCGAATGGCGGATGATGACCATTGACGGTGACTTCCAGGGACTGCCCTATCCGTTCATTATTCAGTGGAACGAGAGGGATGAGCAGCGGCTGGCTAGTCTGAACAGTGCGGGAATCAACCGTCCTCACCCTGCAGGCCAGGTGGAGGTCGTCAGTGCAGGCTTCCGGGTCAGCGATCCGGCCGCTGCCGCCAGCCACTGGAGTGAACTGTTTGGTCTTCCGGTGAGCGCACCTGCGGATGGTTCGAATGGCAGCTACAGCCTTAAGGCCGGAGACCAGACGTTTGAATTCACGCCAGGGGAGGAGAACCGGCTCAGCCGGATCATGTTCCGCACGGACTCCCCTCAGCTGAAGGGACAGACGCTGACTGTTGGCGAAGGCGAGTACGTGTTTGAATAAATGCAGGATAAGCTTAGGGGACAGGCTGTTGCCGCAATTAGCGGTAGCAGGCCTGTCCTGTTTTATGTTAAAGTGTGACACAAGAATGGAGTAAGGGAATATATGGAGAATGGAGGCGGCGGATGCAGAAGCTATTTGAGTATAACTGGCAAGTACGCCAGGATTGGTTCAACTGGTGCAGCGGGGTGGACAGGGACGAATTGATGAAGCCGCACACCGGGGGCTTAGGCTATATCCTGCCCACGTTGTATCACATTGTAGCGGTTGAATACGGCTGGATCTGCGGCGGCATTCAGGAGAGAGCCATTGAAATTCCAGCATTCGGGGAAATCGCCAGCCTGGAGCTTGTGCAGGATTTCTCCGCCCGCTGCCATGCGGAGCTGGCTCCGTTTGTCTACGGCTGGTCGGATGAGCTGGAAGACCGGATTATGGTTGATATTACGGATGAAGGGGAACGCGAGCCCCACCCCTACGGGGAAGTGATGAGGCATGTGATCGCCCATGAGATCCATCATATCGGCCAGCTCTCGGTATGGGCGCGGGAGATCGGCAAGCCGCCGGTGACAGCTAATTTGATTGGCAGAGGGTTGTTCGACAAATAGAAGCGTAAGGAGGCCACAGAGATATGGAATTTGAGACCAGACGTCTGATCATCAGAGAGTTCACTCCAGAGGATATAGGGCAGGTACATGAGTATGCGTCCGATCCGGCTGTAGTGACACATTCAATATGGGGGCCAAATTCACTGGAGGATACCCGCGAATATATCCGCCATACGCTGACATTGCAGCAGGAGGAGCCGCGCCAGGGCTTCGAGTATGCGGTAGTTCTGAAGGAGAACGGGCTGCTGATCGGCGGCTGCGGCCTGCATATTACCGGAACAGGGCAAGGGGAGATCGGCTACTGCTTCAACCGGTTATACTGGGGACAGGGCTATGCGAGTGAGGCTGCTGCTGTGCTGCTGGAATGGGGCATTGATGAACTTAGACTGCACCGCATCTATGCCACCTGCCGCCCGGAGAATATTGGCTCGGCCCGGGTGATGCAGAAGATCGGGATGATCTACGAGGGTCATCTGCGGGGACATATGTACCATAAAGAGAAGTGGATGGACTCCTATCAATATTCGATTCTGGAGGAGGAGTATAAGGGGCTGCACCGTTGACAGCGGCGCAGTATATTGCATTCATTGTTTTTCGCTAATGGCGACTAATGCGACCGGAAATCTTCAACTCTAATTCCATTTTATACAATAGATTTCACTTTAGTTCACACTAAAATGCAATCTGCTGTATTTGATACATTTGATTTCTGGATTTTTGCTTGGGAATGCCTAATTACTGAAATTCTACTGTACAAAGTGCAATAGATTGTCTTTTTGGGTGAATTTCAGAGGTATCTATTGTAGGAAATACAACAGAACCAAAAACAGAAAAAATCCAGCAAAAAAGGGGGGCGATAGCCATGAAATGGCAGCACTGCCCCCGCAGACAGTAAAGAGCGCCTGCCTGAACGGCTGGGCGCTCTTTACTGTTATTTGAATGGCGGTTACAGCGGCATTCCCGCCACTTCATTAATTCTTGCCGCTTCTTCCGGGTCAGCAGCGATCAGCTTCTGATAGACCGCCTGATCCTGGGCGCTCTGCATCCGCTGCTGAACTGCCAGTAACCACCGCGCAAGCTCGCGGTTAACAGGGCTGCTGTAGTCCTCACTAAGGCCTTGCTTCAGTGTAGCTTCTGCGGCCTGCATGTCCTGCGACATGTATTGGATCTTCGCGGTGTTCAGCAGCAGTTCCGGCGTGACGCTAACGCCCTGCTGCTGTGCATCCTGATCTGCGGCGGCGTAAGTATAAGCATCCAAGCCAGTTTTGAAATACCGCTGCTTGTTAAGGGTCTCCTGGTCCCTGATCTCCAGCTTCCCCTCAGCCGCAGCTTCCTGCGAACGTTTCAGGGCTGCGGCTCCCAGCTCCTGGGACCGGGCAATCACTCCGCTGTACCAGGCGGTCGTCCACAGGCTTCCGCTGTCCGTCAGATCCTCGTAACCGCCCGCAAAGCCCTGCTTCAGTGCAGCGGCTGCGTCCTCCTGGTCTCCAGACAGGTGCTGTACTCTCGCAATGCTCAGACCTATCGTAGGTGTGACGAAGAATTCACGGCCCTGAAGCTGCTCAGGAGGGAGGCTTTTCAGATGCGCTATACCGTCCGTTACATGTCTGTAGGCAGCAAGTGCGGAAGCGAAATACGTCTGTTGCCCGGCTTCATCCTGCTTGGAGTAAGCTTGCTGTCCAAGGAGGGAGGACCGGCTGATCAGACCGGCATACCAGTTAATATCCCACATGAACTTGTCCGCGTTGTCCAGATAGATCTGATAGGCCGCATCGCTCTCGCCCTTCAGATCATAGTAGCTGGCGAGCTGGGTCAGCAGCTCTTTGTTGGACGGCTCATCCTTCAGCGCACGGGTCAATACCGCATAGGCCTCGTCCAGGAACTGCTCGTTCTTGGTCTGCTCATACACCTTCTGATCCAGCAGGTACAGGTACACAGCGGATTCCGGGTGGTATGGGCGGATGTTGAGTGCTTTTACGAAAGGGGCCTTGATCTCCTCATAGGACTGGCTCACTTGGATCAGCTTCTTGCCTGCACTGGCTTCAGAGCTTGAACGAATGTAACTCAGAGACAGGAAGAGCAGATAGGCCGTGCCGATTCCGAGTACTGTGAAATAACCCGCTCTGATCCACAGCTTGTTCCACTGAAGACGGAGCGGCTTGCTCTCCATGGCCACGGCCATTCCCCCCAGAGCGAGGAATACGAGCATACCCATGAAGGCAAAACTGAGGTTGAAGTCCAGCAGGCTGTGAACGAGAATCGACAAGGCGATAATAAGATAGAAGAATCCGTTGCTATAGTCATCGGTCTCCCGTCTCAGGTACTGTCTGCTGAATTTGTAGAAGATAAACAGGATGAAGCCCATGAACACCAGGAAGCCTACAATGCCCACCTCAATCAGATATTGCAGGAAGAAGTTATGCACCTGGCGGCTCAAGTAAGGGTTGTTCTGATAATGCTCATAGAGTGTGGCCCAGCCGCCGCCGCCCGCGCCCAGTACCGGGTAATCCTTGACGACCTTCATGGCATCCTCGTAAAAGGTAAAACGCTCCAGGACACTGTGCTGCCTGAAGTTGATATTCTCCAGCCGTGTTCCGATATTCTCCGGGAGAATATTACGCGCGCTGGTGCCGATGAACAGGAAGGCGATGATCGCGACGCCAGCCACAGACACGGCTGGAATCCACAATCCGCTCATGCGGCGTGATTCTAGTCTGTCAAGCTTGCGGCTCAGATAAGGTGCCAGGTAACGCTGAACTAAGAAGCAGAGCACAGCCGCACAAGCGGATGCTCCCAGCAGATATCCCCAGCCCTGAAGGGCGGCAGACGAGGTGAACTCCGTATTCAGCTCCAGACCCAGCCGTGTGACCGGGCTGGTAATCAGCAGAGAGAATAGGCCGGCAATCGCAAGATGGACAATCCATAGAATCTGCTGCACAGGCTTCAGGAAGAGCAGCAGGAGGATGAATACTACCGGCAGCAGCACGAGTCCGCCACGGGATAAGGTAAGCAGCAGCGAGACGATGATTGGCACCAGCATGAAGCCGTGCAACAGCTGTCCGGCCCATTTGCGGGAGCGGATCAGCGCGAAGACGGCCACGAACAGAAACGCCATCAGGAAGGCTGCATATGTATTGGCATACTGGAAAATGGAGGTCAGGCGGAGCCCGTTCGAGTCGGTCATTACCGCTTCGCTATACCTGCCGCTATATACAGTCTTCGAGAACCAGCCCACCAGACTGCCAGCCAGCTTCCAGCTTCCGAGCCAGTTGAGCAGTCCAAAGCCTACGATCAGGTAAGCGAGGGTAAGCACACCATGCTGGACGGCGGAATTGAGCCGCTTGTGCCGGAGCAGAAGGATGCTGATGATGAAGACTGCGGCATAGGTGAACTGGGTGAACAGCATGTTCATCGCCATATACCGGGAAGCAGCGCCGAATAGCGACAGCGCATAGGTTAAGGGAAGCAGGAGGGCCGCTACGGTAAGCAGATCACGCTGTCCCTCCAGCCGGAAGGATCTGAAATACAGGACGGCAGCGGCCAGCAGGAGCAGGCAGCTTAATAAGGCGGCAACATAAATGGGCTTCTCGAAATCCGCCGTCATTCCGTTGAACAATCCGATCTGAAAAGCGGCCCAGCCAAAAAACAGCAGGAACGCAGCGCAAAGCATCCAAGCTGCCCCTGAAAGCTTGTCCGTAGCTTTGACAGAAGCCGCCTGTTTTCCGTACACAGGTTTCGACACGATAGAATCTCCTTTTTCAAAATAGTAGGTCTTCCAATTTATTGTACATACATATTACGGATATAAAGTGAAAAAGTTGTTGTCTGAACGGAAATTTCAAAGATTGGAGTGTCTTGCAGGAGAGGGAGGAGCGAAAAAGTGGGGAATAGGCCGGAACCTGCTCAGCGAATGAAGCAGTCTGTCCGCACAGGCCAGCCTGACGCAATTTTCATAGAATATGGTAACGGAGCGAATCTATGATTCATGTAAGAATGGACGCTTAAGAGTTCCGCCCGAAGGCAGCAATGACGGCAGGGGAACGCGCAATCCGCTTCCTGGGCCACTGCTGCCGGGAACAAGCTTCAGGCGGGGATAATAAATTTCAGGTTAATCATGAACACGATCAGGGCGGAGGCCCCCAGGGAAAAGGCGATGCAGCCGGCACCGAGCACTCTGCGCCGGTCCTTGATGAATTTGAAGCCAAGCGCACAGACGAGTATTGTCGTTCCTGCCAGTACAACAGACATGCCGATCATCGCAAACCAATACAGGATTTCAAAAAACTCAGCCATTAGGAAACCCTCCCTTTCAGGCAATAATACAACGAATTTTAATGATTTTCCAGTCAAATGAATCAGGGACATAAGGCCCCGCAGCCATATGCCCTTTTTTGCTGTGGCCTGCTATACCACGGACAATCATACAGGAGGGCACGGCCCTTCGTGAGTAATCTATAGGGTAGGCTGGGAATGCGAAAGGAGAGGGCAAATAATGGCGGGGAGAGAACTGGCAAGCAAGCTGCTGAAGACGGCGGCGCTGCTTAGCGATTCACGGGTTGCCGGTTACATTCCGAGAACGCGGGAATATAGTGCTGCCGGATTGTCCGCGATGCTTGGAAGATACGGCAATGTTGTCATCAAGCCGGTTGTAGGCGGAGGAGGATATGGTGTCATCAAGGTGTTCCGGGATCATAGAGGGTATGGCTTCACGTATATGCAGAGCACACGTATCTATGGAGACTTTACTTCCATGCGCCAGGCACTGGACAGATTCAAGGTGAAACGGAAATATTTGATCCAGCAGGGCATTTCCCTTGCACGGATCTCCGGGCGTCCGATTGATTACCGGGTCAAAGTAGTGAAGAACGGCGAGCACTGGGAGTTCCGATCTATGGTAGGGAGAGTAGCCCGGCCGGGATTGTTCGTTACGAATCTCTGCAAAGGAGGTACGATGGTCAGCTGCCGCCAGGGACTGCGAAGATCATTGCCAAGAGTGGGGACCTCATCCAAAAAGGCGGAGATGCGCAGGCTGACTTTAGTCTGTATCGAGCTGCTGGAGCGTCATTTTCCGGGGATCGGTGAACTGGGCTTCGACTATGCTGTAGATCATCGGGGGAAGATTTGGATTCTGGAAGTAAATACAAGACCAAAATGATTAATAAAATTTTTATATTTGACGATAAATACAGTAATAGGATAATATTGCGTTTAGTTGTTTAGATTCTGAGGTAATACAACAAGAAATATCCCAGCCAATTATGAACATTCTAAAAAAGTTTTTGTGTGGAGATGTCAGGTTTCAGCCCTGTGTATAACTGTTATCCCCATAGTCCACTGCGCAATTGCTGACATTATAACCCTTACTCACATATTATACACAGGATTTCCACAGCAGCTTGTGGATAATGAGAACGCTTGTTCGAAAAATGATAGTTTGCTATGATAGATTCAGATCCAAATAAAGGAAAGGTAGGTGAACGTTATGGTTGAATTGTCGGATGAGATGCTGCTTGACTCTTATCACAGAGCGATAGAGCTGCATTTGGAGCATGATTTCATCGCCCTGCTTCTCGCTGAAATTCGCAAACGGAACTTACACTCTCCAGACCATGCGGTTCTGCATTAAAGATCAGAGCACATCCTGCAGCATTGGACTTCTTTAAACCGCAAGCATCAAGGAATAGGGTATCTTTTCAAGTTGAGGTGGAATCAACCTGAAAGGATACCCTTTTATTATGGCTATAAGGTTATAGACGACCTAGAGCTTAAGGTTACTGCTGTGTCCCGGAGACAGCTTCGCATCCGGATCAATATACACCTTGGCGTTATTGACTGCTGTTGGCGCTTCTCCGAATCCTACAGCGATCAGCTTCAGCTTGCCTGGATAAGTCGTGATATCGCCAGCGGCGAAGATTCCCGGAATGCTGGTCTCCATGCGGGAGTCAACTACAATAGAGTTGCCCTCAATGTCGATTCCCCACTCGGCAATCGGGCCCAGAGAGGAGACAAAGCCGAAATTGACAATAACGCTGTCTACTTCGATTTCTTGAGTTTCCTTGGTCTTGATATGGGACAAGGTGACCTTGGTAATGAACTCTTCACCGTGAAGCTCCGTAATCTCGGACGGCGTAATCACATTTACCTTAGAGGCCATCAGATTCTCCACACTATGCTCATGCGCACGGAATTTATCGCGGCGGTGAATCAGGGTTACCTGTTCAGCGATCGGCTCCAGCATCAGCGCCCAGTCCACAGCGGAATCGCCGCCTCCGCTGATCAGCACCTTTTTATCCTTATAAGCATTCAGATCATTTACGAAATAATGCAGGTTGGCTTTCTCGAAGCGCTGTGCATCCGGCACCTCCAGACGCCGCGGCTCAAATGCGCCTACGCCTCCCGTGATGATAATGGCTTTGCTGTGATATTCAGCCTTGTCGGTGGTGACGGTGAAATGGCGCTCACCCTGCTTCACAACCGATACGACCTTCTCCTCCAGACGGATATCAGACTGGAACAGCTCCATCTGACGGGCAAGGTTATCCACCAGCTCTTGTGCGGTGACCTTAGGGAAGCCGGCGACATCGTAAATATATTTCTCAGGATACAGAGCAGCAAGCTGCCCACCGAGTTGGGGCATACTCTCAATAAGAGTTACTGAAGCCTGGCGCATACCGCCGTAAAAAGCGGCAAACATACCGGCTGGTCCTCCGCCTATAATCAGCAGATCGCTCATAGGAACGGTTTGCTCTAATGTCATGTAAAACTACACCTCCGAGTTGATAGTTTCAAAATGCCATACTTGCGTACCTACTCATTATAAACATAGTCGCACCTGCCTGCAAAGGTCTTGATTTCAAAGAAAAAGTGTGACATTTTGTTGTATGATTATATTTGATTAAAACGATACTAAGGTTTACAATGGATATGGTTATTTTAGAAATCCTTTAAGTTTTATTGGAAATTCTTCTGAATTTAAGTGTATAAATTCACAAAAGAAACCTGATTTTTTTACAAAAAATAACACATAGACAGATTCACCTGTTGGAAGGAGCCGGAACATGAGCAGTATTCCCAAAATCGTTATTCTAGGCGCGGGGTATGGAGGGATTTTGACCGCCCAGCGGCTGCAGAAAGCTTTGAATTATAATGAAGCCGATGTAACCCTAGTTAACCGCCATGAATATCACTATTTCACGACCCATCTGCATATGCCTGCAGCGGGCACGGACAGCATCGAGCATACACGCGTGTCTATCTCCAAATTAATCGATGAGTTCAAGATCGATCTTGTCAAATCCTCGGTGCAGGAGATTCGCACCCAGCAGAAGAAGGTTATTCTGGAGGACGGAACGCTCTCGTATGATTACCTCGTGATTGCCCTTGGCGGTGAGCCTGAAACGTTCGGGATTCCGGGACTCGACAAATATGCGCTGACCATCCGCAGTATCAACTCTGTGCGGCTGATCCGGGAGCATATCCAGTACCAGTTCGCCAAATACAAGAATGAGAATAATGCACAGGAGCATATCAACTTCGTCATTGGCGGTGCGGGCTTCAGCGGGATTGAATTTGTTGCGGAGCTGGCTGACCGGATTCCTGCACTATGCAAAGAATTTGATGTCGATCCAAGCATGGTCAACATCTATAATATAGAAGCTGCGCCTACGGCTCTGCCGGGGTTCGCGCCTGAGCTGGTTGAGCATGCCATGACCGTACTCACCAAGAAGGGGGTAACCTTCAAGATGGGCGTAGCGATCAAGGAATGCCTGCCTGGCGGCGTGATTCTGGCCACGGGTGAAGAGATCAAGGCCTCCACCATTGTATGGACCGGCGGTATCCGCGGGAACCGTCTGATCGAGGCGGCCGGCTTTGAAGCGATGCGCGGACGGGTGAAGGTAGACGAATATCTGCGGGCTCCGGGACATGAGAACATCTTCATCATAGGTGACGGCTCCCTCATGATTAATCCGGAAGGGCGTCCTTACCCGCCGACGGCACAGATTGCCATGCAGCAGGGAGAATGCTGCGCGCATAATCTAGTAGCGGCCATCCGCAGCCAGCAGCCGAAGAAATTCGCCTTCAGCAACAAGGGGACCGTAGCTTCACTTGGTAAGGGCCAGGGAATTGCCGTAGTCGGCGAGAAGACATACAAAGGCTGGAAGGCAGCGCAACTGAAGAAGGTTGTCGATATGCGCTACCTGCTCATCATCGGCGGCATCCCGCTCGTGCTCAAAAAAGGAAGATTCCTCTAAGATGCGCCACTGCAGCGTGCAAGTACGCGGACTGCTGACGCGCGAGGAGCTCGACCGCTATAATGCTCTGATTGAGGTAGGCTCTTATCTGGAGGATCAGACGCGGTATGATCTGGCCTACAATATCCAGAAGGAAATCGACATTCTCATTCTCCCGGCCATCGAACGCCTGAAGGATAAGGGCCGCGCGCGTGACCGGGCGACGGCTGAATATCTGGAGAGTCTGCGTGACGGGGATGAGGACGAAGACGAAGAGGACGATAAGGAACCTTCGGTCTAAGTGGAAGTAGAAAAGACGTACAATGCAAAGAGAGCCGTGCTGCAAGCGCGGCTCTCGGGTGCAATAGCCGCTTTTAAGGGCGGCGGCTTTCGGAAAAGTAGTCAAGAAATAGACCGCATACCTCTGCTGAGGTGGCGGTCTATTTGCGTTTATGCTGTTACAGCTTCAGCATCTCCTCGAACGATTCTTCGTTCAGCAGGTTGCCGACATAGAAGGGGCCGAACTCTCCGTAGCGGGCGCTGACTTCATCGAAGCGCATCTCGTAGACGAGCTTCTTGAACTGCAGGGCATCCTCGGCGAACAGAGTCACGCCCCACTCCCAGTCATCGAAGCCGACGGAGCCGGTGATGATCTGCTTCACCTTGCCGGCATAGCTGCGTCCGATCAGGCCGTGCGAATACATCAGCTCCCGGCGTTTCTCCATATCCAGCATGTACCAGTTGTCGGCAAGCTCACGCTTCTTGTTCATCGGGTAGAAGCAGATATGCTTCATTTGCGGCAGTACAGGCTTCAGCCGGGCAGCGACATGCGGGTTCAGCATCGGATCGCTGCCGTCACCGGCACTTCCTCCTGCGGCGTAGTTGCTGAGCTCAACGATGCTTACATAGGAATAAGCCTTCGTAGTATATTGGGCAAAGGCGATTTTGTTAAAAGCGGTCTCCAGCGCATTCAGCGCCTCCAGACTCTCTCTCAGAAACATCATCACGAAATCAGCCTTCTGGCCCACGATGGAATAGACAGCAGTGCTGCCCTCCTTCGCTTCCTCGACAGGTCCCCACTCCTGCATGAAGGCATGCAGCTCCTCCAGGGCCACTGCCCGTTCCTCGTCATCGGCTGCCGTCCAGGCTGTCCAGTTCAGTGAGCGGAAGTCATGCAGCGCATACCAGCCTTCCAGTGTCAAAGCGGCTTCGTTCAAGTTGTTCACTCCTTATAGGTTATCGGTGGAATATCCTCGCGTAAAATCTTCTTGGTCCGCATACCTTAAATATGTATGAACATAGGTCGGGTGCTATTTGCATTGTAGCGCAGCGGGCGGCAGAGAGCAAACGCCAAGGCCCCCATTCACGCGAATTCCGGTATTGGGCGCGATAATGTTCATTGCTTCGCTACATTTTTTCTAGTAAACTTACTATTATATAAGCTTGGGTGTGCGGTTCTTTATAGAGAGAGGGGATGGCGGTACGATGGGCTTTATTCCGGTGTTTGTTCTGGCCGTTTTATTCTTTGTGATGATGTTCGGCATTGGCTTCATTCTTAACATGCTGATGAAGACTACCTGGTTCCCTGCCTATCTGTTCGTCATTGTCATTCTTCCGGTGGTGGTCTACTCCATCTGGGACCGGAGCGCGATGTCCTTATGGGAGCACCTCTCTACCTTCCACATTGTGGATTATCTTACCGGGGTAGTCGGTCTTGCCGGAGCGGTGCTGAGCGGCTGGACCATTCAGAAGCTGCGGCTGGGCGGATACAAGATGTTCTAAGCGCTGCCTGAAGGGCGGTACAACAAGAAACGGCTAATCTTCTGTCATGGGGGGAGCCGTTTTTTTCTTTTCCGCCAGAAGAGCCAAGGATTCATCTTTATTTTACATTTTTGGCCGGGTGTTTTGTGATAGAATAGAAATCTATATGAATTCGTATAGAAGAGGGGGAGGTATCCGCAGATGCGTATGAGCAACCTGCATCATTTCACTGAACATCACCGGTACTGCGTGTCCCGCGAATTCGGTCTAAGCCAGCTGGATGGACGTATGCTGGGCTCAGTCTATCAGCCAATGGTAGGCGCGTTCGCCATCAGCCTGTACAGATTGCTGTTCGAGCATATTCCGGCTGAATCTATCGGTTACTCCGGTGTGGAGCAGCAGCGCAGGCTCTTTATGACCCTGGGCGTTGAACCCAACGAGAAGGGCCGTAAATATATGGTAGACCAGGCTTCCCGGCTGGAGGCGGTGGGACTGCTGCAGACCTGCCGGCTGTATGCCGCGGAGAATGATGATTATATGTACGAATACGAGTTAATGCCGCCGCTGTCGCCGGCTGATTTCTTTGCAACCCAGCATCTGACACTGCTGCTCCGGGATAAGATCGGCAAGTTCGCTGTGCTGTCGCTGCGTGAGCAGTTCTGGCACCGGGAACCGGAGGAATGGAGCGGGCGGTCGCTCGGGAAAGAGAATATATCACTGCCCTTTTATGATATTTTTGAGCTGAATACCCATGTGATCGACTATGAGCTGGAGCAGGCGCTGGCCGAGGTAGCCTCCGTGCGTCAGCCTGGCACCACTCAGGCGGTTGAGCCGAATATAGCCTACAGCGATATTATCCTACGCTTCCCGCGTGAATCGGTGAACCGTGCGCATGTTGAGAAGCTGCGTTTTGACCATAACCAGATGGGTGTCATTAATTATGTGGCCCGCAAATACGAGCTTGGCCCGCAGGATGTATGCCGTCTGCTGGATGAGGATGATGTCTTCACGCCGGACGGAGAGGTGATTCTGGATACGCTGCAGTACAAGGCGAGCCAGCATTTCCGTCAGGATAGGAAGCGTCAGGAGAAAAGAGAGATTGCTGCCGCCAAGGTAGTGTCGCTGCGCTCCGCCGCTGAGGAAGAGAGTGATCCCTCCGCAGTGCCGGTGGAGCAGGCTGTCGAAATGGAGTTCTATGTAGAAGTGCCTCCGCAATTTCTGTCCAAATGCGACATTCACCAATATAATATGATGCTGCGCAACGAGCCTTATACACGGCTGCTACAGACGTTCTTCCCGGGGGCAGTTCCGGGCCAGCTGATGGATATTTTCGAGAAGATTGATCTGAACTATAAGCTCAGCGGCGAAGTGATCAATGTCCTGATCCATTATCTGATGACGATGGTGGCCTCCGGCGGCGATCAGCGGATGAACCGCAACTTCGTGGAGGCGATTGCCTCCAATATGCTGGTGAAGCAGGTGAATACTTACGAGAAGGCCGTGCGCTATATCCGTGACCAGTCGAAGGTGAAGGGCAAGGGGGCGGCTTCCGCCTCCTCCGGCACAGGCACTGCGGGAGCCCGCCAGCGTTCGTATACGAAGAGCGGCGGGCGGTCCGGCAAGCAGGAGATTCCGATTGTGCTTGATGACGGCAGCGCCGGAACCGTATCGGAAGAGGAATTCGCGGCGATGATGAAGAAAGCGGCCGAGATCAAGGCCAGCAAGAAAAAAGGCGTTCTGAGAACGCCCTGAAGAAAGTGAGGTGCAGCGATGGAGTCCATGGGCGAAGTGCTGCGTTCGATGAACAACCCCGCTCTGCGCCAGCGCTCCCGTGACCTGGAGCAGACCCTGCTGAACCATCCCCTGGTCAAGGAGCTTCAGGCGGAGCATCCCGAGCTGGACGAGTCCCGGCTGCGGCTGCACTTGAGCCGGCTATACCAGTATGTCGAAGAGGACCGGCATTGCAAGAACTGCCCCGGCCTGGCGGATTGCCCGAATGATTTCCAGGGGCATTACAGCAAGCTTACTGTAGAGACGGTTAATGGTGTAACGGATCTGTACGAACGCAAGACACCGTGCAAGCTGAAGATTGCACAGGATAATCAGGATAATGTCCGCAAGCGGATTCGCAGCTTCTACGTGGATGAGCGGGTGCTGAACGGCGGATATGATGAGATGGATATTATGGGCAAGGACCCCCGGCGGGCCTCAGCCGTGAACAAGATATTTGACTATATAGGAGCTGTGCGGGCAGAGGGCCTGACTTCGCGGGGGATCTATTTGCAGGGCAGCTTCGGGACCGGCAAAACCTTCCTGATGTGCTATCTGCTCCATGAGCTGGCTATCTCGGGCTACAGCGGCGTGATTGTCTATATGCCGGATTTCATCGAGGAACTGAAGCTGATCATGATGGACAACCAGAAGCTGAAGGAAATGGTCGATACGATGAAGAATTGTGATCTGCTCATCTTCGATGACATCGGCGCCGAGAATCTCAATCCCTGGGCGCGTGACCATGTGCTCGGAGCGATCCTGAACTACCGGATGAACCGTAAGCCGACCTTCTATACCTCGAATTATCCGCTGGACGGGCTGGAGAAGCATCTGAGCATCACCAGCAAGGACGGGGAAGAGCTCTACAAGGGTCAGCGGCTGATGGACCGGATTGCCCCGTTCGTTGAGGTGATTCCGCTGCATGGGGAGAACCAGCGTGGCAGGGCCAGAAACTGAATTTTTATTAATACAAGCGGAAACGGCTTCGGATAAGTTATCGGGTGAAACATATAAATTCTATATTTTAAAACAGGGGACCACGCCAGCATCTGGCCGGGGTCCCCTGTTTGCCTGCGCTTAGATTTAGCTGGCGCTGAATTTCCACCAGTTGATATTAAACAAGTATCCGCTACCGCCTGTAAATTTCAGGTAAAGGTCATGAGTCCCGCTTGCTCCGCTGACCGTGCAGGTCTTGGTCACCCAGCTCTGCCAGCCCCCTGTATTCTGCACTGCACAGATGCCGACCAGCGTTCCAGTCGGGCTGTCCAGCCGCAGCTCGATATTACCGCCGCTGCCTGCTGACGCTACCCGGGCTTCGAAGGCTGCGGCTCCGGCGCCGAAGTTCACATTTTTGATTTTGAGATAATCGCCGTGATCTATGAAGCCGACATTCATTCCCCCGTCCGTATCTGAGGTGGTCTCGGTCTCTACCCCGGCCGCCCATGCGCTGGTCTCGGCTTGTGTTCTGACATAGGGGTTAAGGGTGGCGATGGGCTGCGGCCCGGCGGTTGTCATGTTGATGACCGGGAAGCTTCCGTCCGCGTTGTAGGTGAATTGCTCTACTCCCACTGACCGGGTGAAGCCACCCCCTCCAGGCAAGGCGCCATTATGGTAAAAGAAATAGGAGCGACCTTTGAAGTCGATGATGCCCGGGTGATTCGTGAAACTCCCGCCCTGAGTGGGCATAATGACCCCTCTGTACTTCCACGGGCCGGTAGGCGAAGAGCTGGTGGAATAGGCGATATTCTCTGGAATACCGCTTGCGGCGTAGACCATGTAGTATAAGCTGCCGCGTTTGTAGAACCAGGGTCCTTCTTCGTAGAGGGTTGGTCTGTCAGCATTGCCGTTTCGCACACCGAAGCTGTCTGTGGTCATAGGTACCTGGACAATACCTGTGCTCTGGTTGTAGGAGATCATATCCGGGTTCAGCTTCACATACTTCAGTGTCGGATTCCCCCAGTAGAGATAGGCCTGGCCGTCACTGTCTACATATACCGTAGGATCGATGTCGCCCCAGCTGCTGGAGACGAGCGGTTTGCCGATAGCGTCCACGAACGGGCCGGTCGGGCTGCTGGAGACGGCGACGCCGATGGCGGGCCGTCCGAGCGAAGTGCTTTTTGCCGTGACATAAAAGTAGAATTTGCCGTTGCGCTCAATGACCTGGCTGGCCCAAGCTTCTCCGCTCGACCAGCTGAATGCCTTGTAGGATAGCGGTGACCCGTGATCCGTCCAGTTCGCCATGTCCTTGGAAGAATAGACCCTCCAATCATTCATCGTATAGTAGGTCGAGTTGTCTTCGTCATGTCCGGTGTACAGGTAGACCGTATCATTGTATACAAGCGGGGCCGGGTCTGCCGTGTAGATGGTCTGTACAACAGGGTTGTCAGCGAACGATACCGGGGAATATAGCGCCGATGCCAACAAGCCTGCGACAGCAAGGCTGACAAGCTTTTTCATTCTTCTTTCCTCCTCAAAATAGGGTATAAGAGCGCTTTCGCATACAGAGTAACACGGCTCCTGTGAAACAAAAATGTGTTTTCTTTTTATTAAATTGTAAATTTATGTTATTATTGATGATCCGTGATAGAACGCAACCTGAACGCAAAAAAATCCGGCATCCTGCCCTGACGCGGGCAAAGAATACCGGACACTGCAGCTAAGCAGCTATTCGGACAAATACTTGATAATCACCATTCCGAAGAAGACCACGGTCATGAAGCCGGTCATCCCGAAGAAACCGGCCATCAGATCACCGAGATCATTGCGGGGCTCCTCATTGATATGCTCCCGCGGGTCACGGACCTGTGCGTTGACATTGACGTCCATTCGCTTCTTCCTCCTTGCTGTTGCATGACTGCATGAAGTGGGTTACAGTTATACATGTGAGCGAAGTCATTGACAATTAATGCGCTTTCTTCAAGTATACGAAGATGCAGGGAAGTTGTAAAGATAGAAGGGTGATTTTATGATACATATAAGACCTATGGAACCGCAGGAGTATGATTTTCTTATGGATATGCATTATGAGTCCATTCATATTGAACAAGGTAAGCCGCCCAGAAGTGAACTGCTGAATTCCCCGGGGATTGCGAAGTACAACGAACATTGGGGGAGACAAGGCGACAGGGCGGTAATCGCACTGGTGAACAATCAGCCCGCAGGTGCTGCCTGGTACAGGCTGTTTGACGAGACGAACCAGGGCTACGGGTTTGTGGATGCCACAACCCCGGAATTAGGCGTTGCTATTCGGTCTGACTACAGGCAGCAGGGATTGGGAATCAGGCTAATGGAGGGCATCATACAGCAAGCCGTGTCCGATGGATACCCGTCACTTTCGCTCAGTGTTGATCCGGAGAATCAGGCGGCCGTCCGGTTATATAACAAGCTCGGCTTCGAGTATGTCGGGACAGCCGGTACCTCGTGGACTATGAAGCTGAATCTCAGGGACAAAGTTTAAACCGTTAAAATACAAATTAATTTTATGCAATATAATTTCTCGAAATATATAACAAATGCATTGTATTTATGTTATACTGTGGATGTGTCGGTAATTGATAATCTGGTTATCATATTACATGAAGCATTTTATCCCGCTATGATCTCGGAGTAAATTCTGCGGACTTGGCTCAGGCTATAGAAGCGGAAGTTATTTCGTACAGCTTAAGCTCAACAAAACTTTTTGAGGAGGAACAATATCATGGCTATCGTGAACGTGTCTGACCAATCCTTCGTGAATGAAGTGGAAGGTCAAGGTACTGTAGTAGTAGATTTCTGGGCACCTTGGTGCGGCCCTTGCAAAATGCTTGCCCCCATTCTCGAGGAATTGTCCACCGAGCTGGGTGACGATGTGAAGATCGCTAAATTGAATGTCGATGAGAATCCTGAGACAGCTTCCCGTTTTGGAGTAATGAGTATTCCTACTCTGATCTTCTTCAAAGACGGCCAGCCTGTCGACAAAGTCGTAGGACTGAACTCCAAGGACTCCCTTAAGAATATCGTAGCCAAGCATCAATAATGGGTTACAATCTGCTGTAACCTGGGCCTTGTGGCCCTTCAGACAAAGCGCCTTCGGATTACCGAAGGCGCTTTGTCTGTCCTATAGAAACGGATGTTCTATATTAAGGCTTGAATGTGTAGTACATTCTATTCTAAACTTACCTTATAACCGTGTAGTAACAGGTGGGGGAGAACTTATGGATTATATGGATAATATCCGCAACAAGCTTGCGCTGCTGCCTGATCTGCCCGGCTGCTATCTGATGAAGAATCAAGAGGGTACGATCATCTATGTCGGCAAGGCCAAGGTACTGAAGAACCGCGTGCGCTCTTATTTTACAGGCAGCCACAACGGGAAGACGCAGCGGCTGGTCGCCAATATTGTTGATTTCGAATATATCGTGACGTCGAGCAACATGGAAGCACTCATTCTGGAGTGCAATCTGATCAAGAAGCATATGCCGCGCTACAACGTGCTGCTGAAGGACGACAAGACCTTTCCTTATCTGAAAATCACGAACGAAGCCCATCCGCGCCTGGAGGTTACCCGCCGGGTGCTGAAAGATAAAGCTAAATATTTCGGCCCGTATCCGAACAGCTATGCCGCCCAGCAGACGAAGAAGCTGCTCGACCGGATGTACCCGCTGCGCAAATGCGGGGTAATGCCGAAGGAAGTCTGCCTGTACTACCACATGGGCCAATGCCTGGCTCCGTGCGAGAAGGAAGTGCCGAAGTCTGCGTACGAGGAGATTATCCAGAATATCTCATCCTTCCTCGGTGGAGGGCATGATGCGGTGAAGAAGGATCTGCAGAAGAAGATGCAGGAGGCGGCCGAGGAGCTGTATTTCGAGCGGGCCAAGGAGCTGCGCGACCAGATTCAGCACATCGATGCCGTGATGGAGAAGCAGAAGATCAATACAGCCGATACCAAGGACCGCGACGTCTTCGGCTATGCGGTAGACAAGGGCTGGATGTGTGTGCAGATCCTGTATATGCGGCAGGGGAAAATGATTCAGCGCCACTCGTCGGCTTTTCCGTTCTACGGAGAGGCGTACAGTGACTTCATGTCTTATGTGACGCAGTATTACAGCGACAATCCCGCGCTGCCGCAGGAAATCCTGCTGCCGGATATGGCCAGCGCCGGAATGCTTCCGCCGGAAGCAGGCAGCGCCGCTGGTCAGGGAAGCGGCGGACCGGAGGCTGTAGGAATGCCGAGCGGGCAGGCGCTGATGGCGGCACTGGGCGCAGAGGATGAGTCGGAGGCCGGAGAGGAGTTGCGCGAGGTGGAAGCCGCCGGTCAGGTGCTTGCGGCTGATGAAGCTGTGCAGGGACAGGCGGAGCAGGAGGCAGCAGCCGAAGGAACCGTGGATGCGGCCGGAGGCGCAGCCGCTCTGCAGGAGTGGCTGGGCATTAAGGTGCTGGTGCCGCAGCGCGGGCTGAAGAAGCAGATGATCGGCATGGCCTGCCAGAACAGCCGGGTCGCGCTGAATGAGAAGTTCCGCCTGATCGAGCGGGACGAGGAGCGCACCTCCGGGGCGGCCAGCAGTCTAGGGCAGAGCCTGGGGCTGGACTCGCTAAACCGGATCGAGGCGTTCGATAACTCGAATATCCAGGGGGCGAATCCGGTCTCAGCCATGGTGGTCTTCATCGACGGCAAGCCTGCCCGCAAAGAGTACCGTAAGTATAAGGTCCGCACGGTGCAGGGGCCGGATGATTATGAGACGATGCGCGAGGTGATCCGGCGGCGTTATGAACGGGTGCTGAAGGAGAATCTGCCGCAGCCGGATCTGATCGTAGTCGATGGAGGGAAGGGCCAGATCTCTTCGGCGATCGATATTCTGCAGAATGAGCTGGGGTTATTCATTCCCGTCTGTGGTCTGGTTAAGGATGACAAGCACAGAACCGCCCAACTGCTGGTCGGCGACTCCGCCGAGCCAGTCTCGCTCGCCAGGGACAGCCAGGAGTTCTACCTGCTGCAGCGTATCCAGGATGAGGTTCACCGCTTCGCCATTACGTTCCACCGGGAGCAGCGCGGCAAGTCGATGGTCACCTCGAAGCTGGATTCGATTCCGGGCATCGGGGACAAACGCCGGAAGCTGCTGCTGAAGCATTTCGGGTCGCTCAAGAAGATCAAGGAAGCCTCCATCGAGGATTTCAAGGTGCTGTCCATCGGCGAGAAGCTGGCCGGTCAGATTCTGGAGGCGCTGAAGGATGAGGAGCCGTCAATCTAAATAGGCTGCAACAGCATGAGACGAAGGCCGGCCCTGTGGGGCCGGTTTCTTTGGGTTTGGTTAGGAATGGATGGTATCTTCAGACATCCCGCTAGTCGTCTGGATGGCAGGCCAATGAGGGCGAAATGTAGTCGAAAAACCGAACATATTGGGCGCTGCGTGGGCGCGTGGGCGAAATGTAGTCGAAAAACCGACCACAGTGGGCGTGGTAGAGGCACGTGGAGTAAATGTAGTCGAAAAACCGACCACAATGGGCGTGACGGAGGCACGTGGATCAAATGTAGTTGAAAAACCGACTACATTGCGTTGGGTGGCGCCGTGCGGGCCAAATGTACATAGTAGACTGGACACTATGAGCTGCTGCATAATTAGGTTAATCTTTACTTTCTGCATAAAATCGTTGATTTGTATAATTGCAACCGGTTTCGGTAAAGGGTACGCTTATCTTGAATCTATGAAAACGCTTATAAGAGGAGGATTAAAGAAATGGGATATTCAAAAACAGTAAGACGCAAAAAGGGGATCAATGGGACTGCTCTTTGTCTGAGCATCATCATGCTGCTGAGTCTCGTGCTGGCGCTTCCGCCAGGACCGGCACATGCTGCGGACTCTTATCTGCTCTCCAAAGACCGGCCGGCGTATGCCTCGGGCACAGAGGGCAATAATACCCCGGATCTGGCGGTGGACGGCAATACGGGTTCAAGGTGGAGCAGCTCATGGGGGACGGACCCAAACTGGATCTATGTTGACCTCGGGGCAACTGCCGCCGTAGACCGCGTGGTGCTCCGCTGGGAAGGGGCTTACGCCAAGGCCTACAAAATCCAGGTATCCGCTGACGAATTGAACTGGAGTGATATCTATTCCACAACTACAGGAGATGGCGGTGTGGATGAGCTTACGCTAAGCGGCACCGGCCGTTATGTCCGGGTATTTGCCACGGAGCGGAACCTGACGCAATACGGTATCTCCCTCTATGAGTTCGAGGTATATGGCACCGGCGGCGTTAATCCTCCTCCGGTGGTTCTGGGGCCGAATGTGGCCTTGAACAAGCCTGCGACGGCTTCATCCTATCAGGTGGCCGACTATCTCCCTCCCGGCTCAACCCTGCCGGAACTAGCGGTGGACGGTAACCTGAGCACACGCTGGTCTTCCAACGCTACCGATAATGAATGGCTGAGCGTTGATTTTGGCAGCGTACGTACGCTGGGCCGGATCATCATTAACTGGGAGGCAGCCGCCGGCCGGATCTATGATATTCAGGTCTCGAATAACGGAACCTCATGGACTACGATCTACCGGGAGCTTCACGGCGACGGAGGTACCCTTAATCTTCCCGTCTATGCCAGCGGCCGCTATCTGCGGATGAAAGGGATCAGCAGAGCAACCTCCTTCGGGTACTCGATCTTTGAATTCCAGGCCTATGATTATGTGGCAGGCGATCCTAAGCCGGTCTATAACATTCCGGCCCTGCCGGAGCTGACTACAGTGGCCGTGGGTCAAGGCAGTCATGCTGCGAATGACCTCTCGGTGCCCCAGCCCAAATATCCGCAGTATAAATCGGATGCGCTGACTGCACCGCTGCCTTCCAATGACTGGTGGCAGTCCATCATGATCAATCAGCTTGGTAACGGCATTATTACTCTTCCGCTCAAATCGAAATATACCAAGCAGGGCCTAAGTATTCTGAACCCGGGTGCAGGCTACCTAAGCGCCGACGGCAAGGCGCAGGAAGCGGCGGGAAGCCCGGACCTGTTCCTGATGGCCGGCAACATTAATACTTCGGGGATGTCGAACCGGATTACCGGTTACGGCGACTGGTCGGCGACTGCGGTGTTAAGCGATGGCGCTGCGGAGAAGCTGAAGACAACGTTCGTCAAAGGCTCGCCTTACCTCTACTCGCAGTTCAGCGATCCGTCCAGTCCTGAAGTGTATCTGCCGGCCGGGGCCCGCTTCTTTAATGACAGCAATACTACGATTCTGGCTGCAGACGGCGACACCGTGACTGCAGACCATATCGGCATTGCGGTTACCAATTC
Organism: Paenibacillus sp. FSL H3-0333; assembly: GCF_038002805.1. Taxonomy (NCBI): domain Bacteria; kingdom Bacillati; phylum Bacillota; class Bacilli; order Caryophanales; family Paenibacillaceae; genus Paenibacillus; species Paenibacillus sp. FSL H3-0333. Next base: position 1,857,480 of record NZ_JBBODG010000001.1, read on the forward strand.
CAACGGGGCGCCAACGCCTGAAATGGTAACCAGACACTATGGGCTGTATGCTCCGGCCGGTACAACCTTCAAGCGGGTAGGCGCCAAACTCAAAATTCAGCTGGGAGGAGGCCAGAATTACCTGTCCCTGTCGGCTCTTCCGGCACCGTCCAATCTGAATTATTTCTACCAGCATGGCTATGCCTTCGTGACGGACACGAAGGTGGCCTATACCTTCAACGAGACGACCTCAGATGTCACGACCACCTTCAATGCGGTAACAGAGCTCAAGCGTTCGGGCTTCCCGAATACCACGCTGATGGCCCAGCTTCCCCACCAGTGGAAGGTGACCACAACGCCGCTGACCGCGGTCTCCTTCCCGTCCATCCGTGGAACGATGAAGGTGACAGAGGGCAATTCGTTCGCCACTACGGATAAATTCCACGGCATTGTGCCGCAGTTCACCGAGCCGGGCGATTCTACCTATTCCCGTCAGGATCTGCTGAATTACCTGGCACTGCTGGATACGGACACCGCCACCAATCTGATGCAGGCCGATGCGTACTGGCAGGGCAAGAAGCTGCATCCGCTGGCCATGGGTGTGCTGATCGCTGATCAGATCGGCAATGAGAGCTACAAGAATCTGTTCCTCTCCCGGATGAAGACGGTGCTTACAGACTGGTATACGTACACCTCGGGGGAAACCGATTATTATTTCGACTACAACTCTGACTGGGGAACATTGATCTATAAAAACAGTGAGTTCGGTGCGAACTCCGGCATCACGGACCATCATTTCACGTATGGCTATTATGTTTTTGCATCGGCCGTGCTCGCCACCTATGATACCGACTTCAGGAACAAATTCAGCGGGATGGTTGATGAGCTGATCAGGGATTATGCTAATCCGTCGAAGACGGATCCGAAGTATCCTTACTTCCGCAACTTCGATCCGTATGAAGGCCATTCCTGGGCCGGCGGTTATGCCGACAATGACAGCGGAAATAACCAAGAAGCGGCCGGAGAGTCACTGTTCGGCTGGGTCGGCCAGTATATGTGGAGCACACTCACCGGCAACACGGCCTTCCGCGATGCGTCCATTATGGGCTTCACGACGGAGCTTAGAGCAGTACAGCAGTACTGGTTCAACTACGACCAGGATAACTGGCTGCCGGGCTATACGCATAAAACTGTGGGTCAGATTTACGGAAGCTCGAATTTCTTCGGCACCTTTTTCAACGGGAATCCGGTGTATGTCTATGGCATTCACTGGCTGCCTACAGCAGAATATTTAACCAGCTACGGGTTCGATACGGCTAAGGCGGCTGGATTATACAGCGGCTTCGTGGCCGATAACGGCGGGCCGGAACCGGACTGGTACCATATTGTCTGGCCGATTCAGGCGCTGAGCGATCCGCAGGCTGTGCTGAATAAATGGAATCCGGCACTGCCGCAACAGAACGAATTGTTCAACACGTACTGGTTCGTGCACAATATGGCCACGCTTGGATCACGCACCAAGGACATTTGGGCGGAGAACGGCTACAGTGCAACGGTGTATAAAAAAGGTTCCGCCTACCGTGCGCTGGTCTGGAATCCGACGAATGCGGCAATTACCGTTACGTTCCGCAACAGCGGAGGAGTGACAGGCTCGGCTGTAGTCCCGGCCGGGAAGCTGGTGAAGGTGGACCCGACGAAGGTGACCACGGATACGCTTCTTACTCCGCCTGCGCTCACAGCTGATACCACCCAGAATGCTGCCGGCCAGCCGATTGAGCTGACGTTCACGGAGAATGCGGCCTGGAGAAATGCAATTACTGCGGTAAAAGTGGATGGAACTTCAGCAGCTGCGGCGAATTATACTGTAGAAGCCGGTAAAATCACCCTGAACACCGCGCTGTTCCCCACGGCGAAGACTTACACGGTTACAGTGACAGCAGACGGATATACCGATACTTCGGTGCAGCAGGTCATTACCGGCGGAACACAGCCGTCCGGGAACCTTGCCCTCAATAAGGCGGTTACCGCTTCGGAGAATCCGAAGCAGCCTGCTGCCGGCGCTGTAGACGGAAATGCGGGCACCCGCTGGGAATCGGACTTCAGTGATCCGCAGTGGATTCAGGTGGATCTTGGCTCTGCCCAGACGGTCAGCCGTGTCCTGCTGAACTGGGAGGGGGCGTATGCCAAAGCCTACACGATCGAGACATCGGCAGACGGCGCGAACTGGGCAACGGTCTATTCGACAACCACTGGAGACGGGGACATTGACGATGTCAGCTTCACCCCGGTCAACGCGCGGTATGTGAAAGTAAACGGCACAGAGCGTGGCACGCCGTACGGGTATTCCTTGTGGGAACTGGAGGTGTACGGCAGCGGCAGCGCCGTGACACCGCTGGCTCCGCCTGCTCTGACAGCCGATACCACCCAGAATGCTGTCGGTCAGCCGATTGAGCTGACGTTCACGGAGAATGCGGCCTGGAGAACTGCAATCACTGCGGTGAGGGTGGATGGAGTGGCAGCAGCGGCAGCGAATTATACCGTGGAAGCCGGTAAAATCAAACTGAATACCGCGCTGTTCCCTACAGGGAAGACGTATACGATTGCAGTAACAGCAGCGGGATATAACGATGCTTCGGTGCAGCAGGTGATTACCGGCGGCACACCGCCGCTTGTGAACCTTGCGCTGAACAAGGCGGTTACCGCCTCGGAGAATCCGAAGCAGCCCGCTGCCGGAGCTGTGGACGGAAACGAGGGCACCCGCTGGGAATCGGATTTCAGTGATCCGCAGTGGATTCAGGTGGATCTCGGCTCTGCCCAGACGCTCAGCCGTGTCCTGCTGAACTGGGAGGGGGCGTACGCCAAAGCCTACACGATCGAGACGTCGGCAGACGGTACGAACTGGACCACGGCCTATTCCACAACAACCGGGGACGGCGGACTCGACGATGTCAGCTTCACCCCGGTCAGTGCGCGGTATGTGAAAGTGAACGGGACGGAGCGCGGCACCCAGTACGGCTATTCTTTATGGGAACTGTCAATCTATTAATGCCCAGGTCAGCGGCACTCCTGTTCTTGCTGGTTCTAAGCAGTCTTAGTGCCTGCTCGGACAGCGGCCGCTCCGAAATTACGCTGCCTGCGGGCCATCCTTCAGCCGTCCCCCTCTCGGAGCTGGCCTCCAAGGTGAAGCCGGTTCAGTTCACCGTCTTTGTGAACTATGACTGGTATACGGCGCCGGACTGGGAGGCCGGGCCGCATAGCCGGTGGATCACCGATCATCTGAAGGTGAAGCTTCTGCCGGTACCATCGAGCGGTGCTGCCGCCCAGAAGCTGAATGCGATGATAGTCTCGGATCAGCTTCCCGATGTGCTGGTTATGGATCGCGGCAAGGATGTGGAACGGCTGCAAAAGGCGGGCAAGCTGGTGGCGCTGGACTCTTATCTGGAGCAATATCCTGAATTCGCCCGGACGGTCGGTGAGAACACGCTGAACATGCTGCGCAGTGAAGACGGCAGGCTGTACCAGATTCCGAACTGGTATATTAACGGCAGCGGCGGCAGCGGCAACGCCGGTTTCCTGGTGGAGAAGAGAATATACCGCGAGCTCGGCTCCCCTAAGCTTGCGACATGGGATGATCTCGAAGCGTATCTGCAGCAAGTGCAGAGGAAATACCCGGATATTGTGCCGATCGACTTCGGGGAGACCCGGGACGGCTTGGAAATACAGATGATCGGCATGCTGTACAGCGGTGCGGCGGATAACCGGACGCCAAGCTTCATCTCTCCCGGTTCAGGCCAAATCTTCGGTGTGCCCTCCGGCACCCGGCTGACTTCTGTGTACCGGGACCCGGCATTCCTGGAGACGCTGCAGCTGGCGGCCCGGCTGGTCCGTCAGGGACTGACCTCTCCGGATCTGTTGACCGAGACACGGGATCAGGTGCTGGAGAAGCTGAAAAGCGGCCGGATCGCCGTATTCGGCGCTTATGACGCTGTCGTGGAAGGGATCGGCCGGGAAGCGAATAATCAGCTCTCGGCTAAGGACCCGCTGGACGGCTATGAGCTCATCTGGCCGTTGCACCGCGAAGGCGTTGATCCCGGCAAGGTCTACCCCTCCGGGTACAATACGCTGGGCTGGAATGTCAATGTCATTACAACCGCTGCCCGGGACCCGGAGGCCATTTTCTCCTATATGAACTGGGCGACGAGTCCTGAGGGGCAGCGTATTCTTTTCTTCGGGCCGGAGGGATTGTTTTATGATAAAGTAGAGGATGGAGTTCCCATCCCAAATGATTCCTATATTGGACGTGACTTGAAATGGTATGATGATCTGAAGATCGGAGAATTCAACTGGTACGGTAATACTTCATACATTGATGCTGCCAAAGCACAGCGTGAGAAGCTGCTGCCCGCCGGAGCCCGGGACTGGACGACCCTTGGACAAGCCAATATAACGTTCAAGACTTCGATGAACATCACCGAATTCTCTAATCTTGACCCGGCGCCTGCCTCGGAAGAGGGACTTATTCTGCAAAGGCTGAGGGATCAATATGCGCAGGTGGTGCCCCGGATGATTTTTGCCGCAAGTGATGAAGAGCTCCGGGAGCTGCTTAAGGCAGCAGACAGGGAAGCATCGGACCTGGGCTATGACAGGCTGCTGGCCTGGAAGACCGGAGTGTGGCAGAGCAATCTGAAGAAGATCAAGGATTACACACCAGAACAATAAACGTTTGGAGAAGAAGAGGGATACGTTATGTACCCTCTTTTCCGCATGAAGGAGTGCTGGTTGCGATGTACAGAGCTGTCTTGGTAGATGATGAGAATTATGACCTGGAGGGGCTGCGCTGCCTGATTCCCTGGAGTGAGCTTGGGATTGAAGTGGTCTGCAGTGAGAGCAACCCGCTTGCCGCTCTCCAATATATCGAGAATCATGAGATTGATCTGCTGATTACAGACATCCGGATGCCGGCGGTTTCCGGTATGGAGCTGTCCCGCCTGGCGCTGGAGCTGAACCCGGGGCTCAAAATCGTGTTCATCAGCGGCTACCAGGAATTTCATTATGCGAAGCAGGCACTCGACTTGAAGGCCCATGCCTACGTTCTTAAGCCGGTTGATGATGAGGAGCTGATCGGTGTACTGCGCACGGCTACCGCCGAGCTAGAGATGGAACGGAGCAGGGGTCCGGAGGACGGCGGGATGATCGCTTCCTTCGATTTCATCAAAAATGATGTGCTGCAGCATCTGCTGGAGGGCAGCATTGACGGGGCTACGCTGGGCGCCTTCCTGGACCGGTATCCGCTCGATTTGGCCTTCTCCAGCGCTTCTGCGGTGCTGATTGAGGCCGATGATGTTCTGATGCGGGTGCAGGAGCAGCCGGAGGATGTCTATGCCGGTCTGGACAGGCTGTTTCAATACATCGGGACAGAGATTGACGCCGCCGCTGCCGGGAAATGGTGCCGGTTGAACCGTTCACAGCTCGGTTTCGTCTATACCGGGCAGCGCCTGACGCTGGAAGAGCGGCTTCAGCAGCTGGTGCAGAAGGTCCGTGAGCACACGGAGTATACGATCACTGTAAGTTATGGAGCAGAGGTGGGGTCTCCGGAAGGACTGGCCTCCTCCTTTTCCCAGGCGAAGGCTTATATGAACGGCAAAATGTTCATCGGCAAGAACAGGGTGATTCCGCCGGTGATGAGCAAGCCGGGCATGGTTCAGGAGATCAAGGAGCTGAGCGTTGTCCTTGAGGGGATGTTCGGGGCCATGGCGGCCTACAGGCTGGCTGATATTTGCGACTGCCTCGACGAGCTGTTCGAAATGGCGGCGCTGTTCGAGCATCCGGTGAAGGTCTATCATTTTTCTATTCATATCGTTACCCGGCTGGAGGCTTACCTGGGGACACTCAACGAGACCTACGAGAGTCTGCAGCAGATGGACGTTATTCATCATCTGGAGACCGTTGACGATATCAAACGCTGGCTCCGGTGTACCTTGTTTGAGATTTCCGAGCTTCTGTTCATGAAGAAGCAGCACAAGAACCGCCGGCTGATGGAGCGGATTGAAGCCTATATCCGGGAGAGGCTGACAGAGAATCTTACCTTGCGGGCGGTAGCTGCCCATTTTGCCTATTCGCCGAATCATCTCGGGGTTCTGTTCAAAGAGCACACGGGGGAGAGCTTCAATGAGTATCTTGTGCGGCTCCGCATGGAGAAGGCGATTCTCCTGCTCGATCAGCCTCAATACAAAATTTACGAGGTGGCTGATAAGGTTGGCTACAAGAACATTGCTTATTTCAGCAGGCAATTCCGGGAGTTTTTCAATATGACCGCAGCCGATTACAGAAAGCAGAGCTGATCCGGCATGCAGATGAAGCGTGCGAAATCCTTATACATTCCCATAAGCTACAAGCTGCTTATTTCTTATCTGCTGCTGGTGCTGACACCGATCATCGCGATCGGCAGCTATGCCTACCTGTCGTCTGTGCGTTCCACCGAGCAGCATACCAGAAGCAATCTGGAGGTGGCTGTCAAGCAAATGGCCAGCAACGTGGATTTCCGGCTAAAGGATATGGTCCGCAGCACCGATGAGCTGTATGCAGACCAGACCCTGGCGCGTTATCTGGCAGGCTATCATTCCGGCTGGGAGAGATACAGCATTATGTCCCAGTATATCCTCCCCAGGCTGAAGAATGCGGCGAATCTGCCGGACCCGGAGGTCGAGCTCTCCGTCTATGTAAGCAATCCTGATGTCGGGGAATTCTATTACAACGATAGTGCAGCAGAAGATGTCCGGAAGTACTCTTTGTTTCATATGGACCGCATTGAGGATGAAGCGTGGTACAGAAGGCTCGATCTGCATTACGGCTCCAGTGCATGGCGGCAGACGGGCAATGACAAGGCGGATGGCAGCATCTCCTACCTGCGGCCCCTGATCAACTACGATACCCTGCAGCTGAATGGTCTGATCAAAATGACGGCGAATATGAAATACATCTTCTCTGATGCAGTCTCGGGGCAGCTGGGCGAGGACAGCATCCTGTTCATCGCGGATAACGCAGACCGCCTGCTGTTTACAAGCTCCCCGAACGGGGTTATCCCTGAGCCGCTGGCTTCAGCCGCTTCAGGTTATATTAAGCAGCCCGGTTCTTATATGCAGATCAAACAGCCGGTTACCAATATGCCGGCCAGTGTAGTGGCCTGGATTCCATATGCTTCGCTGCAGAAGAATTCACAGCAGGTCCGCAATGTGACCATCGGCATCTGTCTGGTTACCCTAGTGCTGCTCTTTCTGATCAGTCTGGCGATGTCCCAGTATTTCTCGCGGAGCTTCCAGAAGCTGGTGTCTTCCCTGAAATCTTTTCAGGAAGGGGACTTCCACAAGCGGATGCCGGTCCGGGGCAATGATGAGTTTGCGGAGATCGGCAGTGCTTTTAACGAGATGGCTTCAACCATTCAGCGGTTAATCGATGAGGTCTATGTCGTCAGTCTGGAGAAAAAGGAGACCGAGCTGCAGGTGCTGCATTCCCAGATGAACCCGCATTTCCTGTATAACACCTTCTCTTCCATCAGCCGGATGGCCAAGCTCGGGGAGATTGATAAGCTGCATGAGGTCATCCGTTCACTGGCCCGGTTCTACCGGCTGACGCTGCACCGGGGGGAGATGATTATTCCCGTGGAGCAGGAGCTGCAGATCGCGGAATCGTATCTCGACATTCAGCGGATCAAGAATGCGGACCGGATTCATGTCGCCTATGCTGTAGCGCCGGAGGTGCTGGAGAGCGAGAGCGTGAAATTTATTCTGCAGCCGTTTGTGGAGAATGCGCTGGAGCATGCCTGGTATGACGATGAAATCTCCCTGGTTATCCGTGCTTACATGGAAGAGGGGGATGTGGTCTTTGAAGTGGAGGATAACGGGCTGGGGATGAAGGAGGAGCTGATCGGACAGATTCTTGAGCCTGCGGGCCAGGGTATCGGCTATGGCATCCGTAATGTGGACCAGCGGATCAAGCTGCAGTACGGCAGACCCTATGGCGTAGCTATTCACAGCTCTCTGGGCGAAGGAACGCTGATCCGGCTCCGCTTTCCTTACCGTCCGTATCATTCTGTGCCGGAAGAGGCATGACAGCAATAGCTATACAGCAGCAGCGGCTGCGCTATCCCGGAAGAGGAGGCGCAGCCGCTGCTGGTGCTTATGGAGTAGAGATCGGTTCTACCGGCTTCGGCTCCCGTGGAGGGTTGAAGCGGTATACCAGGTAACCTACGATGAACGGCAGGATGATGGTCACGATGCCTGCGCCGACATTCACCGTATCCTGCATGAAGATCAGCGTAGCGCCCATCAGGATGCTGTCGAATACCACATGGCTGAACATCACCGCAATGAACCCGTAACGCAGGAAAATATAGCTGAACAGCAGGCCGATGACCGTCAGCTCAATCGGCCGTGAGATGACGGGATAGATCGGGTAGAGCGTATGTCCGAGTGCCCAGATCAAGGTCGTGATCAGTGAAGCGATGAGCGTATTCTTGACCAGCTTCTTCAGCATTCGGATACCGAACAGACGGTAGACCGCCTCTTCCGAGAGCCCGGCCAGCCAGGCTACAATCGGCAGCAGCCAGGCATATTTCATATTGTAAGGCGACTGGCTGGCGTCAGTGGTGGACCAGTTATCCAGCGTATAGGACAGAATAATGAACATGACGGTCTGTACGCCAAGCAGGATGAAGGCCCAGATATAACCAGCCTGAATACTCTTCAGTACATAGTGGCCGTAGCCGGGCTCGGAGGCCCGGGGCCAAGGATTCAGCTTCTCCTCAGAGCGCCACAAGCCGTCCCCTCCGACCAGAGAGAAGTAGAGCAGGAGCGACATCAGCAGACTGTACAGAACGTAGATGACGAACATGACTACTGCTGTAACCCTGGCTTCAGCGCTGCCGCTGCCGGATTCGGATACCACATTGTAGCTGCTGACCATCATGATCAGGAAATGGACGGAGCTCAGGAAAATTCCGCGTTTCCAGGAAGTATGCTTCCTGCGCAGAATGCCGTAGATCATCGCCAGGATACCGAGCAGCAGGGTAGGCAGGCCGTAGCCGAACAAGGTGAGCTTCTTGGCAAGCGAGGTCTGCCCGTCCACATAAGTATCATGCCAGGCAGGAGCCGAGAATCCGGCACGGAAGTACGAGACCTCGCCGTTCAGATAATTGAATTGGTACTTAAGCGGTAATTCACCTATGGTGATGGAGTTGTCGGAATAGACAAGCCCGTATCCATCAAGGTTAGCCTCAATCTTCAGCTTGGCAGGATTGGCCCCCCATAGCTTCAGCCAGGGAAGGGCGAGCTTCTCTTTTGCCTCCAGGCTCAGATCCGGTATGCTGCTTACAGGATTGGCAGTATCGGTACGTTTGGTTGCCGCCGTGGGCCGCTCCCCGTAATTCAACCCGGACGCAGCGTCGGCATCGGCGCCAACAGCAAAAGCCACAGGCTCGCCGGTATACATATTGAGATCGACTGCCAGCCGGGCTGCCGCCTCTCCGGACGTATAGAGCACCGCATGGTACACATCGAACGGATAACGCTGGTCCAGCTTATTCTTGGAATAGTCCGGAAGCAGCTTCTCACGGGACATATAGCCGTAGAAGGAAGAGTCCGTCTTGTACAGGATCACCCATTCATCTCCGGCTGCGGCTTCATAGCCGAGCTGCCCAGCGGCGAATGCGGCGGCCTTCTCCCGGATTTCGCTTTTGCTGAGAATGGCTGTATCCCCGTCTGAACTGGAGAGGAGCTGTGGAGCGATCTGGAACATGACAAATAGAATGAGTCCTAGAATTCCGGCTAGGATAAGTTTGGTAGTAAGGGGCCGCTGATGCAGGGGCTGGCCGACGGGATTCATGGAACGCCTCCTTGAAATAAAATGCTCTCATCCATCCATTATAGTATTACATGCCGGGCAGGTACAAAGAAATGCCTTATTATCCTTTTACGTGAAGAAGTCCCGGCTTATGCTTAAAGGCTTGTTATTTTTGTCTTCTTATCAAAATGAGTCTTTGTGAAGTTAGGCAATAACGTATATAATTTTGTATGCTTATCTGATACTGACCGATTCGTAATTTCTAATATGGAACCCTGAAAGGATGAGAAGTTTGGCGTCACCGTCTTCCAAGATCACCGGCTTCCGATTCCTGAAGCTGGCTCCTCCGCAAATCCTGGTGCTGAGCTTTGCTGCGGTCATCCTCATCGGCACGTTGCTGCTTATGCTTCCAGTATCCAGCGTACCCGGTCAGCCGCTCCGCTTCATGGACGCGCTGTTCACAGCCACCTCTGCCGCCTGTGTGACCGGACTGGCTGTAGTGGATACCGGTACCCATCTTACGGGCTTCGGACAAGCGGTCATTCTGGTGCTGATCCAGATTGGCGGGCTCGGGTTCATGACGATGGCCACGCTGTTTGCGCTGGTGTTCAGGCGCAGAATCTCACTGCGTGACCGGCTGATTCTTCAGGAAGCCATGAATCAGAGCTCGATGGAAGGGATTGTGCGGCTGATCCGCAAGGTGCTGCTCTATTCCCTGGTCATTGAAGCTGTGGGAGCGCTTCTCCTGTCCATCCGCTGGGCGGTGGATATGCCGTTTGGCCGCGCGGTCTACTACGGGGTGTTCCACGCGGTGTCGATGTTCAATAACGCCGGATTCGATCTGTTCGGCGGGCATGATCATAGCTTAATCAGCTATGTCGGAGACCCGGTCATTAACCTGGTCGTTATGTTCCTGATCATCTCCGGGGGAATCGGCTTCATCGTAATCTCCGATCTGGCCGACTTCCGCCGCACCCGGCGGCTGTCGCTGCACAGCAAGGTGGTGCTGTCGATGACAGCCGGACTGATTGTGACCGGAATGGCGGTCATCTTCATCTTCGAGTTCACCAATTCGCGGACCCTGGGACCGCTGAACCTCGGGAGCAAGCTATGGGCCTCCCTGTTCCAATCGGTGGCACCGCGTACGGCAGGGGCCAACACGCTGGATATTACGGGACTGCGTCAGGCCACTCAGTTCTTCATCGTGATCCTGATGTTCATCGGGGCTTCCCCCGGTTCTACCGGCGGCGGCATTAAGACCACAACCTTCACGCTGATGATCGGAGCTGTCATCTCCATGCTGCGCGGCCGCGAAGACATCGTGCTCTTCCGTTACCGGCTGGCTCAGGAGCGCGTGTTCAAGGCACTGACCATTACGCTGCTGGCGCTGCTGCTGATCGTTACGGTCTCGATGATGCTCTCGACTACCGAGGGGCTGCCGTATCTGATGATTCTGTTCGAGACGATCTCAGCGTTTGCCAATGTCGGACTGAGTCTGGGACTGACCCCGGAGCTGACGCAGGTCGGCAAGATCCTGATCTGCCTGACCATGTTCGCCGGACGGCTGGGACTGCTGACGCTGGCGTATGCGCTCGGTCCGAGACAGGGTAAACCATTATATAAATATCCGGAAGGCAAAATGATAATTGGATAGGGGAATCAAGTCATGAAACCACAGCAGTTTGTTGTAATCGGCCTGGGCCGCTTCGGCTCAAGTCTGGCGCTGGAGCTGATGTCCATGGGCTACGAGGTGCTTGGCATTGACCACCAGGAGGAGCGGGTGGAGGAGATGACCGGACGGCTGACGCATGCAGTCATGGCCGATGCTACGGATGAAGGGATTATGCGCTCGCTCGGGGTGCGTAACTTCGACTGCGGCATTGTGGCGATCGGCGATAATATGGAGCGGAGTATTCTGGCCGCGATTCTGCTGAAGGAGCTGGGCGTCAAGCAGGTGGTTGGCAAAGCCATCTCCATTCTGCATGGCCGCGCGCTGTCGAAGCTGGGGGTAGACCGGGTGATTTTCCCGGAGCGGGATATGGGTATCCGCGTGGCTCATCAGCTGGTGACGCCGAATCTGCTCGATTATATCGAGATCTCCAAGGATTACAAGGTCGTTGAGCTGACGGTGCCCGCCTGCATGAACGGCAAAAGCCTCTCCGAGCTGAACACCCGCGCCAAATACGGCTGCAGCATCATTGCCCTGAACCGCGAGGATGGCATCATCGTTGCCCCGACTGCGCATGATCATGTGCATCAGGGAGACATCATGGTGGTGATCGGCTCCAACGACAGCATCGAGGAGTTCGAGGATGAAGCGGTGAATGCGGAGTAAGGACTTTCTGCCAGCCAGCTTATCCCGATAAAAGAAAGCTAAAAACGCCCGGATGGCAATGCATCCAGGCGTTTTTGCTGTTCGGCGTAAGCCTGCAGCCGCACATTAGAACGCCTGCACATCAGCCTGTAACATGCCGCGCGGGGGTTGAAAAATTTTCCTATACACATATGTAAAATGTATCCTGAAATGATAAAATAAAAATATTGTAAGCGGTAACATAGAAATGCTTAGGGGGATATGTGATGAAAAAAACACCGATGATCCTGCAGCTGGCGTTGATTCTATTCTGCATTATGGCTATTCCTACAGCAGTCCTGACCTGGTACAGCGGGTCACAGATTATACAGAATTCTGAAGCGGCTATCGGGGAATCCACGCTGGCCGGGCTTAATGCCAACCGCAGGCTGAACGAGAACGCGCTGGCCAATCTGGCCCAGGATACGTCGCGTCTGGCGGCGACGAATATTTTTGACCGCATCCGTAGCTTCGAGACCTACGATGAGATTAACGCCAACTATAACAATGTAAGTCTGGCGCTGTCCGTGACCAAGGAGCTGCTGAACCTGAACCGCCGGGTGGACGGTGTGTATTCTTCATTCTTTGTCCTGGAGGATTCGGATTATGTCTTCTCTACCGACAGCAGCATCACGACGCTTGCCCGCTATGAGCCTATCGGATGGATCACAGAAGCGCTTAAGGGGCGCAGGGGGATCAGCGGGGTATGGGTGCCCCGTAAGCTTGCGTCGGGCGAGAATGTGGTGTCTTATGTGTACCCGCTCAACCGCCTGTCCACCACCACCCGGGGAGTGATTGTCGTCAACATGAAGGAGAGCCAGATCGGCAAATATCTGCATGCTACCGAGGTGGGTGACAGCAACTACCTGCTGCTGGACGCTGCGGGTACGGTGATCTCCTTCAATGACCGGTCCATGCTGCTCTCCGACAGCCGTAAGCTGCCGTTCTTACAGGAGATTCTGAATCAGGAAGCCAGTGAAGGCTACACCTTCCGCAAGCTGGAGGGCAAACGGACGGTGTATGCCTGGAGCCGCTCCTCCTTGTCCGGGTGGTGGAATGTCAGCTGGAGCTCCATGGATGAGCTAATGACCAAGTCCCGGGAGATGCAGGGAAATATTATTCTGCTGACGGGGGCGATCATTGTACTCGGGACGCTGCTGGCCATCTTCCTTGCCACCTGGCTATCCAGGCCCCTGAGGCAATTGGTGCAGACGATGCGCTCGAAGCTGGATCTGGGCGTAGTGAACAAGAATGAGCTGGCCTTCCTGGATCTGGCCTTCAAACGGATGCAGGAGGAGGAAGAGAGTCTGTTCCAGCTGCTGCAGGAGCGCGAACAGGATACCCGCAGTCTGGCCGTGCACCGTCTGCTGCGCGGTGAGATTCCGCCGCGGATTACGGAGGTTTTTCCGCATGCCTGTTACAGAGTGGTGGTGGTCTCCATCGACCAATATAGAAGATACGTGGGCCATACCAATGGGGAGACGCGCAGTTATCACCGGTATTTGCTGAGTGCCAAGTATGAGAATGTTTTCCCTGAGGAGCTGGTGGCCCGCTGTGTCTACCATAATGATGGCTGTACAGTGATTGTACTGAACTTTGCTCCGGAGGAGGGGGAGGCGCATAGTACTCTGATTCATCAGGCGCTGGAGGAGATCCGCGATCAGTCTCTTGAGCTGCTGGAGCATTCGGTCACGATTGGGGTGAGTGAGCGGACGGATGCTCCGGAGAGGGTGGCGTTGCGGCTGTTCGAGGCGATGGAGGTGATTAAGCGCAGGATGATCAAGGGGGCCGGAAGCATCATGTACTGGCATGACGGGGAGGATAACAGCCGCAAGTATGTTGACTCTGAGAGCAGCGAGCGGCGAATTCTGAATTTCCTGGATGCCGGCGACCTGGTGGGAATCTTCAAGGAGCTGCAGAGCATCCGCAGCCAGATCTCCGCAGAGGAACATATCTCCTACGATAATATTATGTTCATCTATCATCAGCTGATGGGCGCGACGATCAAGCATCTCCGGGAGAACCACCTCGGAACCGGAAGGATGATTATGGGCCGGGGCAACGTGTATTCGATTCTCGCCGCGATGGATACGCTGGATGAGCTGGAGGAGTACCTGTATGATTTCTACTGTGAGATTGTACAGAGCCTGGATCGGAGCACCCATGAGACCAATTATGCGCAGCGGATCATGGAGTACCTGAAGCAGCACTACCGCGAAGAGATTGTCTTCGAGGACATGGCCAAGCAGATTGGCATCAGCTACTCCTACATGCGTAAGCTTGTCTATGAGCAGACCGGCAGCAGCATGATTGATTTCGTCAATCAGCTAAGGATCGAGCAGGCGAAGGAGCTGCTGCTGGATTCGGGGCTGACGATCAAGCAGATTGCCGCAGAGGTCGGTTACGCCAATGTGCAGAGCTTCAACCGTTTTTTCCGCAAGTATGAAGGCATGCCGCCAAGCGGCTACAAGTTAGCGAAGAGCAAGAGTTCTTAGGGGCTCATAGGTGGCCATAGAAACCTATAGAAACCTATAGAAACCTATAGAAACCTATAAAAGCCCATAAAAGCCCATAAAAGCCCATAAAAGCTCATGGAAACCCGTAGAAACCATTAGAAACCCATCCCCGGCGGACCGGTATCTCGTTTCAAGGATCTTGGTTTTTCGGCTTGTAGGTGGAAAGTGGGCAGGCGGTGGAAATGAGAGGGATAAATCCCTCTGATGGAGCCGAATGTGGGCGGATGAAGAGCACAAGTGCCCCTGAATTCCAGGAAAGTTGGCTAAACGAGTAAATGAAGAGCACAAGTGCCCCTGAATTCCAGGAAAGTTGGCTAAACGAGTAATTCAGGAGCACAAGTGCCCCTGAATTCCAGGAAAGTTGGCTAAACGAGTAATTCAGGAGCACAAGTGCCCCTGAATCCCGGGAAAGTTGGTTAAACGAGTAAATGAAGAGCACAAGTGCCCCTGATTTCCAGGAAAGTTGGCTAAACGAGTAATTCAGGAGCACAAGTGCCCCTGAATCCCGGGAAAGTTGGCTAAACGAGTAAATGAAGAGCACAAGTGCCCCTGAATCCCGGGAAAGTTGGCTAAACGAGTAATTCAGGAGCACAAGTGCCCCTGAGTTCGTGGAAAGTAGGAGTGTTCAAATCTATATTAGTCAAAAGCGGGCGGGGCGAGCAACAGTAGTTCCCTAATCATTCCTGATAGCTCTCATAGCTCCCGAATCGCTCCCTGTTAGCTATCATTGCTCCTTGATCGCTCCCTCATCACTCCCTCATCGCTCCCTCATCGCTCCCTCATCGCTCCCTCATCGCTCCCTCATCGCCCCAATCACTCCAATCACTCCAATCCCCCCTGGCCCCATCCCTCCCCATGCCTTTCTATCCAACTAGTACCTTCCCCCTCAAATGAAAGCGCTTTATTAATTTTGGGAATGCCTATCAGTTTTGATTATTCTCCTGCGGCTGAGGCCTGGAGTGCCGGGAGGCAATCCATTGGCAATCAATTGTGATAGGTGATCATCAATACTCATGATATTCAAGACCCGGCAAAGGCGGTAGCATAGGAGCCAGGCCGGAGAACACGAGCCGGAAGCCGGCAAGAAGAATTCAAGGCAGGAGGTGAATATGTTGAAAGCTGCAAGCGCTTCACAAACGGATCACAGTCCATTATTAAGAAGGAAACAGGGGTTTAGCTATTATTTACAGCGGGATTGGCAGCTCTATCTGCTGGTGATGCTTCCGCTGGCTTTTGTCATCGTATTCAAATATTTGCCCATGACCGGACTTGTAATCGCCTTCAAGGACTATAAGATCGCCAGAGGCTTCTGGGGTAGTGAATGGGCCGGACTGCAGGTCTTCCAGGACCTGTTCGCCAAGCCTGATTTCATCCGGGCCGTCCGCAACACTCTGCTGCTGAACGTGCTTGACCTGTGCTTCAGCTTCACGATGCCGATTGTGCTGGCTCTGCTGCTGAACGAGATCAAGAGTGTACGGTTCAAAAGAATCAATCAGACGGTGCTGTATTTGCCCCATTTCCTGTCCTGGGTCATTATCGGAGCCATCGCCTATCAGCTCCTCAGTGAGGGGGGCGGCGTTGTCAATAACCTCATAGAGCTGATGGGAGGCACCCGGATTCCGTTCCTGCAGCAGGATACGAATTGGCTCATTAGCTATCTCGTGATCGGGGTCTGGCAGAGCATGGGCTGGGGCACGATTATCTACCTGGCGGCGATGAGCGGGATCAACCCTGAGATGTATGAAGCGGCTACGGTGGACGGGGCAGGCCGCTGGAGAAAGGTATGGAATATCACCCTTCCATCAATCCGGGCAACGATTGTGACGCTCTTGATTATGGCGCTGGGCAAAGTAATGGACGGCTCCTTCGAGCGTATCTATGCGCTGCAGAATAAGGCCACCACGGAGTTCACCACCACCATACCGGTCCTGGTGTACCGCTGGGGGATTGAGAGCGGTAATTTCAGCCGGGCGACCGCCATCGGATTATTCCAGTCCGTCATCGGAATTATTCTGGTCATTTCCGCGGACCGCGTAGCCAAGAAGCTTGGCGAGGATGGGATTTTGTAGAAAGGAGAGGAACCATGAAAGCAATAGCCGGAGGCACTGCCGCACCCCATAAAGCACGTATCGATATCTGGGAAACGCTGATCCGCCTCGTCATTATTATCATCTCGCTATTCTGCCTGCTGCCGTTCATTCATGTTGTATCGAAATCGCTGAGCTCTGACTCCTTCGTCATTGCCAACAAGGTCTTTCTGTGGCCGCAGGGCTTCACCATTGAAGCGTATAACAAAATCTTCGCGGATGCCAGTATCCTCCGTTCCCTGTACATCTCGGTCATCGTGACTGTGCTGTTCACCTTTCTGGGCATGATTCTGACCATCTGTGCCGCCTATCCGCTGTCCAGAACCCAGTTCAAGGGGCGCAGGGTAATCACCTTTATCTTCCTGTTCACCATGTACTTCAGCGGGGGCATTATCCCCGACTATATGAACATCAATAATCTGGGGCTGATGGATACCATCTGGTCACTGGTGCTGCCGCTCTCCTTCAGCGCTTTCAATCTTCTCATTATGAAAACCTCGCTGACCAGCAGCATTCCCGTCAGTCTGGAGGAATCTGCGCGGATCGACGGTGCCGGGCATTTCCGGATTCTGTTCAGCATTGTGCTGCCATTATCCAAGCCGATTATGGCGACACTCGCTCTCTTCTATGCAGTGGGCCGCTGGAATGCTTATCAGGACGCATTGTTCTATATCAAGCATGAGACTTCACTCCGGCCGCTTCAGCTCAAGCTGTATTATCTGGTCATTCAGGCAAGTGAAAGCTTCCAGCTGGAGGCCAGCCAGGTGCAGCTCAGCAATCCCGAAGTCCTGAAGGCGTCAGTCGTTGTATTCGCTACCTTGCCTATCCTCTGTGTGTATCCGTTCGTCCAGAAATACTTCGTTCAAGGTGTTATGCTCGGAGCCGTCAAGGAGTAATCCTGCGTCCCTGGTATATAGTCATTCTTTGGAATTACGAAAATTCAAAAAATGGGGGAATTGCGATGAGTAAAAGAAGCGTGTATTCGTTAATGATGGCATCCGTCATGACGGCTGGCCTGCTGGCCGGGTGCTCCGGGGGAAATAACACCAAGGATACAGCCGAAGCCAGCAGTAAGCCGGCCGAGACTGCCGCTGCTACGAACCAGACCGAAGGAGCCTATCCTGATTATTCCAAGGGCTTTGAGAAAAAAGTCTCGCTCGACATTCCGGTCTATGAGCGTGCCTATGAAGGCTGGAACGTGTCCGATAACTACTATACCCGCTGGGTGCAGGCGGAGTTCGGCGACAAATATAATATAGAGGTTAACTATGTGCCAATTACCCGCTCCAAGGAAGTAACGGATTTCGAACAGCTGCTGGCTTCGCACAAGGCTCCGGATATTATTTTCCACTATGATATGCCGCAAGCGCTTACTTATTATGGTGAGGATGTGATGCAGCCGCTCGACTATGCAGAGATCCAGAATTATGCGCCGACCTACTGGAAGAACTTGGGTGAGACAATTGAACAGTATGGTACCGTGGACGATCAGAAGACCTTCTTCTTCGCTGCCCGCCCTGAAGCCGACAACTTCGTCAACATTATCCGCAAGGACTGGGTGGAAAAGGTAGGCATGAAGGTTGAGGATCTGACCTCGCTGGAGAAGTATAACGAGATGCTGGCCAAATGGAAGGAAGCCGGACTCGGGGTAAGCGGCGGCAATCTGCAGCAGAATTTCTTCAACTTCAACTATCCGTTCCGTAAATGGCCGGTGGATGCGAAATATCGTGCGCTGTATTCCGATCTCAGCGTGGCCGATCTGACTACGGAGGAGACTGAGGCTTACCTGCGTAACCTCAATTATCAGTATAACAATGGCCTGATTGATAAGGAATTCTATCTGCGCAACGATGAACCGAAGATTAAGGCTGAATTCGTGGCAGGTAAAACCGGCAACTTCGGCTTCTATCTGGCGAACAACACTGATGTCTTTGCGGCTACGCTGCAGAATAACCCGGATGCCGAATTTGCGGTGGTGCCTCCGTATGCGGGAGTTCCGGAAGGCAACAAGCCTCAGGGACGCGCTTACTGGCCGTTCGGCTTCATTATGGGAATTAACTATGAATCCACGCCGGAAGAACGCGCAGCCGTGTGGATGTATCTGGAATGGCTCAGCCAGCCGGAGAACCTGTTCAAGTTCCAGAACGGGATCGAAGGGGAGAACTATACGCTTGACGCAGACGGCATTGCGCTGAAGAACCCGGATTATAAGGGCGAAGCGGTGCTGGCACAGAACAATAACAAGGACTATTGGGGTCTGGTGACAGAAATTGCCCAGTACCCGGATGAAGCCAAGACCCGCAAGGCCAACCTGCGCAACTGGGCACCGGCCGGTTATGAGCCGCTGGCGGATGATCTGGTGAAGTATTATGACGAGGTTGCCGAATTCCGTACACCGGATGCCCTGTTCAATGTGGTGCTGGAGAAGGTGAACGAATACAAGGCGGATCTGAATACGCTGTTCCAGGAGCTGTACGTGAAGGTGGTGCTCGCTCCGGAGGCTGAATTCGATGCTACTTATGAAGCGGCCAAGAAGACGTACCTGGAGGCAGGCTACCAGGAGATTCTCGATGAGAAGCAGGCGGCAATTGATGCAGGCAAGTTCCGTTAATCTTGTGTAAGCCTGGCTTAGTATAGCAAAAAAAATTACCCGGCAGTATCCTTACCCGGCAGGCCGATCCGTAGCATTACGGAGGCTTGCCGGGTGATTGCTGTGTTCCCCGCCGCTACTCGCGGCTGTTCAGGAAGACATCCTCCGTCACCTGCACCAGGCAGCGCGCTGCCGTGCTGAGTCCGCCGCTGCTCTGGTAGATGAGGCAAGTGGTCCGCTGCGTCTGCTCCAGCTCCTTGATGTGCAGGGAGACCAGCCCCCCGCCGTTCAGCAGCTCCGGACGCAGATACGAATTCGGCAGCAGGGCTGCAGCTTTGATGGTCGGAAGCAGGCGGACGATGGCCTCGAAGGAATCGATCTCCATCCGTACATCGGGATCAACCCCGCAGCGCTGGAAAAGATCATCTGTCGTCCGGCGGTACCAGGTTCCCTTGGAGAAAAGGATCATCGGCAGCCGGGAGAGATGCTCCATGGTGAGCCGCGGTGTCAGGGTCAGCGGATGCTGCTCGGAGACGACCAGCCGGAGCTGGTCCTCGAACAGCGGGATGCAGCGCAGCCCCGGCTCCTGGACCTGGGAGGCGATGATGGCCACATCGCATTTGCCTTCACTGACAGCGGTAACCATCTCATGGGTCTTCCCGGTGATGAGCTTCAGCTCGGCTGCCGGATACTTCTCTGTGTACGCTTTTACCAGAGGAGGCAGGGTCGTCTGAAGCGTGGTCAGGCTGGCCCCCAGCGTCACGAGCTGCGGCTCGCCTTCCTTGAACTTCGATAACGCTTCCAGGAACTTGGAACGCTGCTGACGCTGCTCCAGCGCATAGGTGTAGGTAAGGCGGCCTACCTCTGTAAGCTCCAGGCGCTTGCCGAAGCGGTTGAACAGGGCGACGCCGAGCCGCTCCTCCAGCTTGGAGATTTTGCGGGAGAGGGCCGGCTGGGACAGGTTGAGCTGGCGCGAGGCCCGGTTCAGGCTGGAATGCTCCACCACCGCAGCAAAAGCATCTAAATCATCATACATTTCATAGTGCTCCTCTCTCTCCCAAATTCCCATTCAACTGTGATAAAAAGTATAGCAGATGAGCAGGGTTGCCCCTGATGCGCAGGAAGACAAGTCTGGATTGTATGTTATTAATGAAGCTAAATGAGAATTATTATCATTTTAAAAATATTCTTATGCAATTATAGTATAACGATTAATAATTAGATTGCAATTCCCTTATAAGCGAAAAAAGAGTAACATGAAAAGTGACACAGGATATTCACATATTGTGAATTATTCAGCAAAGTCCGGGAAAACAATGGATAGTGGTGCAAACAGACTATTAGCCGGTAAATCAAGCCTGCCGCTGCCCTGTTTCAACTGTACTCCCGGCGGTGTATGCTCTTTAAAAAGACTTGTGAAAACGCTGTTTTATATGGAAAGGGGACACTTTGCATGAGAGGATTTTATTCCAGAAAGATTCATTCCTTGCTCGGCGTTATCCCGCTCGGGGCATTCTTCCTTGAGCACATGCTGACGAACTTCGCAGCAGTAGAGGGTGGCGCTTCTGGCTTCACAGACAGTGTGCTGTGGCTGAACAGCCTGCCGCTTGTCTTCTTCCTGGAATTGTTCGGCATCTGGCTGCCGCTGCTGTACCATGGAGTCTACGGCCTGTACATCGCGTACCAGTCGAAGCCGAACCTGAACCGCTACAATCTTGAGCGCAACTGGCGTTATACGCTGCAGCGGATTACCGGAGTCGTCACCTTCATCTTCATTGTCTGGCATCTGTGGGACACCCGCGTCCAGGTAGCGCTCGGCAAGGTGGAGCATGATCAGCTTGGCGGAGTGATGCATAACATTGTGACCCAGCCGCTGCTGATGACTCTCTATATTGTCGGAATCGTGGCTGCCTGCTTCCACTTCTCCAACGGTCTATGGTCGTTCCTGATCAGCTGGGGAATCACGGTGGGGCCGCGTTCGCAGAGAGTATCGTCCGTACTTTGCCTAGGTATTTTCGTTCTCGTTACTTTCATGTTCGTCCTGTCGCTGGTTACCTTCCGTAACGATGAATTCCAAACTGCCGCTACGGCGATGCAGTCAGTGCGCAGTTTTATTTAAGAATATAAACGCATTTTATTGTAATTAGGAGGGGAACAATCATGGCATCAGCCGATATCATCATCGTGGGCGGCGGTCTGGCCGGCCTGATGGCTACCATTAAGGCCGCTGAATCCGGCGCGCATGTACATCTATTCTCACTGGTCCCTGTCAAAAGATCACATTCCGTCTGCGCGCAAGGCGGCATCAATGGCGCCGTGAATACCAAGGGCGAGGGCGACTCGCCCTGGGAGCATTTCGACGATACCGTCTACGGCGGCGACTTCCTGGCCAACCAGCCTCCGGTGAAGGCCATGTGCGAAGCGGCACCGGGCATTATTCACCTGATGGACCGGATGGGCGTAATGTTCAACCGTACCCCAGAGGGGCTGCTCGACTTCCGCCGGTTCGGCGGAACGAAGCGCCACCGCACAGCGTTTGCCGGGGCGACTACCGGCCAACAACTGCTCTACGCACTGGATGAGCAGGTGCGCCGCTGGGAAGCGGAAGGCCTGGTTACCAAGAGCGAGAACTGGGAATTCCTCTCGGTGATTCTGGATGACGAGCGGGTCTGCCGCGGCATCAGCGCCCAGAATCTCAAGACGATGGAGATTCAGACCTTCCCGGCGGACGCGGTCATTCTGGCCAGCGGCGGTCCGGGGATTATTTTCGGCAAAACCACGAATTCGGTCATCAACACAGGAACCGCCGCAAGCGCCGTGTATCAACAGGGTGTGCATTATGCGAACGGGGAATTCATTCAGATTCACCCGACGGCGATTCCCGGCGATGACAAGCTGCGGCTGATGTCGGAATCGGCGCGCGGTGAAGGCGGACGGATCTGGACCTATAAGGACGGCAAACCGTGGTACTTCCTTGAAGAGAAATATCCTTCGTACGGTAACCTGGTGCCGCGCGATATTGCTACCCGTGAGATTTTCAATGTGTGTGTGGATCAGGGGCTGGGCATTAACGGCGAGAACATGGTCTACCTGGATCTGTCGCATAAGGACCCGAAGGAGCTTGACGTCAAGCTGGGCGGCATTATTGAGATCTACGAGAAGTTCATGGGGGATGATCCCCGCAAGATTCCGATGAAAATCTTCCCGGCTGTGCATTATTCGATGGGCGGCATGTGGGTCGACTATAATCAAATGACGAATATTCCCGGCTTGTTCGCGGCAGGGGAATGTGAATATCAATACCACGGGGCCAACCGTCTGGGAGCGAATTCCCTGGTCTCTGCCATTTATGGCGGGATGGTCTCCGGTCCGAAGGCTGTGGAATACATCAAAGGCCTTAAGAAATCGGTCCAGGATATCTCCTCCACGGTGTTCGACAGCTTCCACAAGACGCAGACCGATAAATATGAGTCGCTGCTGGGGATGACTGGCACAGAGAATGCTTACGTGATCCATAAGGAGCTTGGCGAATGGATGACGGCGAACATGACCGTGGTGCGTGAGAACAAGAAGCTGGAAGCGACCATCGGCAAAATCAAAGAGCTGAAGGAACGCTACAAAAATATCAATATGAGCGACACTTCGCGCTGGAGCAACCAGGGCGTGGCCTTCACCCGCCAGCTGTGGAACATGCTGGAGCTGTCGGAGGCGATGACGCTTGGAGCCCTCCTGCGCAATGAGAGCCGGGGCGCGCATTACAAGCCGGAGTTCCCGACACGCAATGATGAGGAATTCCTCAAGACCACCAAAGCGGCCTGGACGGCTGACGGCCCGCAGATCTCCTACGAGGAAGTCGATGTATCACTGATTCCTCCGCGCGTGCGGGATTACTCGAAGGACTGACCGGTTAGACTAACCAAATTTTCTAGGAGGTAACTGACATGGCGGAAACAGCAGCAGCTCCCAAAAATGTGAAATTTATTATTACCCGCCAGGATGAACCGGAGACCAGCCCCTATACGGAGGAGTTCGAGCTTGCCTACCGCCCGGGGATGAACGTGATCAGCGCACTGATGGAGATTCAGCGTAATCCGGTGAACGCAAAAGGCGATAATACAGTTCCTGTATGCTGGGAATCCAACTGTCTGGAAGAGGTCTGCGGTGCTTGCTCCATGGTGATCAACGGCAAGCCCCGTCAGGCCTGCGCAGCGCTCATCGACAATCTGGAGCAGCCGGTGCGCATTGAGCCGATGAAGACCTTCCCGGTCGTCCGCGACCTGGTGATTGACCGCAGCCGGATGTTCAATGCCCTGAAGCGGGTCAAGGCCTGGATTCCGATTGACGGCACGTATGATCTCGGTCCGGGACCGCGTATGCCGGAGAAGAAGCGCCAGTGGGCGTATGAGCTGTCTAAATGCATGACTTGCGGCGTCTGTCTGGAGGCTTGCCCGAATGTCAATGAGAAGACTGACTTCATCGGGCCGGCAGCCATCTCCCAGGTGCGCCTGTTCAACGCTCACCCTACAGGAGAGATGAACGCTGAAGAGCGCCTGGATGCGCTCATGGATGACGGCGGGATCGACGGCTGCGGTAACTCGCAGAACTGTGTGCGGGCCTGCCCGAAGGGCATTCCGCTCACGACCTCCATTGCCGAGATCAACAAGCAGACAACGAAGCATATGTTCAAGCGCTGGCTGGGTGTCTGACAGCATCTTAGACCATTCGTCTATAAGCAGAATCGTAGCAGGCCATTCAGGTGTCATTCCTGAGTGGCCTGTTTGGCTGCGCCTGGCATAGTAACAGGTACGGATGTTTCTGGTCGGCTGGAAAAAGGGTACATGTGTAGACAGCCTGTAATGAAGAGCCTGTAGCTGCATAGAATAGCCATACGTGTGCAGGTTCCAATAAATATAGGTGAATATGTTATAATCTACATAGCCAAGTGGAAACGGCTTTGCCGTCCTTTTAAGGACGGTATCGTTTCAGCGAGAAATAGAAGGATAATTTATAGCGTAAAACCTATAAATTCTTATATTTTGGAGATTGCCGCCTGACAGCGGATAACGGGGAGGAATGACTGTGATTTGCCGTGAACAGGATGGAACACTTGTAATGACGAAGCAGCATGAGCACGGGCTGCTGGCTGGAGAATTTGCTAAGTGGTTCAAGGAAGAGCATACGCCCGCGGAAGGCCGCCGGGCTGAGGTACTGTGGGCAGTAAGCAACCATGACCGGGGCTGGATTGATCTGGATGAGACACCGTTCTGGAATGATGCGGAGGGGCTGCCTTACAGCTTCCTCGATTTCCCGGTTGTGCCGAAGCTGACCTTTTATAGACGGGGAATCGATGAGGTGGAAGCGAAGACGCCATACGGGGCGCTGCTGTGCAGCTCGCATTTTGAACGGCTGATTGAGGTGTCGGGTGAGGAGTGCCCGGAGCTGACGCAATATCTGGAGGGTGAAGCGGACCGCCGCGCCCGTATCCACCGAGAGCTGGAGCAGAGCAAGCCGCTTGAAGAAGGCGAGCTGTATTATGACGCCAGACTGCTGCAATTCTGCGATGATCTGTCGCTGTTCCTGGCGCTTAGTAGGCCGGGCAGCGCCGAATCCGAGAAGCACCCCTGGTTCGTAGACGGCTTCTCCGGCAGCGAGGAATTCAGCTTCACCTCCGGCCGTGCCATTGAGGCGGAGTGGCAGGACAGTTCTACGCTGACCCTGACTCCGTTCCCGTTCACGCAGGAGGTTGAAGTGAGCTTCAAGCAGCGGCGGGTCAGCCGCAAGGACATTCAGGCCAAGGGGATTGCCCGCGCCTACCGCGAGGCTCCTGAGGAAGAATGCCGGATCAGAGTCATAAGCGGACCAGAAGAAGATTCGCGGGCTAAGACCGGAGCCGGTCAGCGCACTAAGGGGTAGAATAAGTCCTGGCAAGCCGCAGCTCTGCGAGTATCGGCAGGACCGGATAAGGACCTTCCCGGCGGGAAGCCGGGAGCTTAGAACAGGAGCGTAAAAGCCATGGCATGGTGGATCTGGGCTTTTAATATCATTGTCATTGTATTCCTGGTAGTGAGGTTTGCCGGGTTGAAGCTGAACTGGATGGGCAGAGGCGTGCTGCTTGCTCCTATTCTGATCTATGCGCTGATCTCGGTGGAGGATCTGCTGAACCTGATCGATCTGGGGACGATTGTGCCCGGCAACCGGGGACTGCGCGGACTGATTCTGTTTTTTGTCCTGGCTTCAGTCCTGTTTTATATTCTGTTTATTTTCCATGAAATCAGGGATTCCAACAGTAAGGAAGTCAGAATGCAGCAGACGCTGGTCCGGATCAGCATCGCTGCGTTCACCTGCATTCTTTTTTTTACAGTCGTATATACATCGATCTATAAGCTGTTTGGACAGTCCTCGTTCCAGGGAGAAGGCTTGGGCCAGGATCTGCTTAGCCAGTTGATTACGTTCCTCTATTTCAGCGTGGCTACTTTTACGACCGTCGGTTACGGAGATATAGCTCCCATAGACAATACCTCAAGGCTGGTTGTAGTTATGCATATCTGCTTCAGCTTCATTACGGTCGCCTATGCGCTGTCCATGCTGGGCTTGTTCCGCAAGATTCTTGGGGTAAATACCACGGAGGAAGA
Source organism: Paenibacillus sp. FSL H3-0333 (assembly GCF_038002805.1). Taxonomy (NCBI): domain Bacteria; kingdom Bacillati; phylum Bacillota; class Bacilli; order Caryophanales; family Paenibacillaceae; genus Paenibacillus; species Paenibacillus sp. FSL H3-0333. The sequence continues at coordinate 1,883,474 of NZ_JBBODG010000001.1, forward strand.
GATTGAGGCGGCCATTGAAGTAGATATTGATGACAAAGTGGATGACGCCGTAGCCGATCGACAATAACCCGATTAGAATTCAAGACAGAGAGGAGAATCTCCCTATGAAAAAATCGTTCGGAGGCTCTCCCGAGCGTACGGTTCCTGCTGCTGCGGATGGCGCGGGAACAGGCCCCCCGAAGCCGGAAGGCCGAAGCGGCCGCAAGATGACCCGCCGCCAGTTCCTGGCCCGGGGGGCAGGAGCGGTGGTAGGGGCGGGTCTCCTCGCCGGCGGCTATGCCTGGCAGGGGGAGCCGAACTGGTTAGAGGTGACCCGCCGGGAGCTGCCGCTTGCGGAGCTGCCGTCCGCGTTCGCCGGGACCCGGCTGGTCCATTTCAGCGATGTGCATCTGGGCTTCAACAAGGATGCGAAGGATCTGGCCCGGCTGACGAAGCATATCAAGGAAGAGCAGCCGGATCTGATCTGCTTCACCGGGGATATCGTAGACAGCTATGCCGAGGATCTGACCGACTCAGTCCCCCTGCTGGCAGAGCTACAGGCTCCGCTTGGGAAGTATGCCATCCTCGGGAATCATGATTACAAGAATACGGAGCTGCTGACCCGTCTGCTGACGGAGGCCGGATTCCGCGTCCTGCGGAACGAGTCTTATCTGATCAAGCAAGGCGGAGCGACGATTGCCGTAGCAGGACTGGATGACATGCTGCACGGCAAGCCGGACCCGGAGGCAGCCATCCGGGATATTCCAGACGGCATCTTCACGGTGCTGCTGATGCATGAGCCGGATTACGCCGATGTGGCGGAAGCGTACCCGTTTCACCTTCAGCTCTCGGGGCATAGCCACGGCGGTCAGATTCGCCTGCCGCTGGTCGGGGCGCCGTTCACGCCCTACGGATCTCAGAAATACATAGACGGCTTGTATTATACAGAGAATAAGGCCATGCCAGTGTATGTGAACAGAGGTTTCGGCGAGACATTGATGCCGCTGCGCTTCCTGTGCCGCCCGGAGCTTACCGTGCTGACTCTGCGCCGGGGGTAGCCGGACTGCAAGAGTGGGACGCCATAGGCGGGAGAAGAAGAGGGAGAAGTTCATGAGCACTTATGAGATGATCATGGGGATGTCACTGCAAGGTTCTAAGGTAGAACTGAAGAATATGGCGTCCGGCGACGGAGCGCTGCTGAAGTCGCTGCTCTCCCACCCTGAGGTGCAGCCGCATATTCAGCTGCGCCATGGATCGACTTCCCGGCAGGGTGTGCTGGATAAGCTGGTGAACCGGATGCTACACGGCTATGATCCCGGCGCACTGCATGCAGGAATCTATATGTTAGGCCAGCCGGAGCTGATCGGTTCAGTCTCCTTGCAGAACTGGAACCGGCAGGAGGGCCAGGCGGTGCTGGGCTATATGCTGAATCCGTTATGGTGGGGTCGCGGGTATGCGACCGAGGCACTGGGATTGCTGCTGGCCTACGGTTTCAGGGAACTTGGCCTGAGGAAGGTCGAGGGGCGCTGCCGGGGGGATAATTACCGGTCCGCTCAGGTCATGCTGAGGAACGGCCTGACCCTGGAGCGGACCCTGCCGATGGCGGACGGCTCGGGCGACGTAATGAAAGTCTTCACTTTGTCATACAAATGAAATAATGCCGTTATCAAACTCTAACAGTCAGCGGTTAAACTAAGTACATGACCCCCTTTTGAAAATATAACTGCTGTTGGGACCCGATGATTCGGGTCCATTTTTTTTGGCCATGTGCGGGCCTGGGCTCCCGATGAAAGGGATAAATCCCTTTGGATTGGCTGGAAGTGGGCTGAATGGGGAAATGAGAGGGATAAATCCCTTTGGATGGGCCGGAAGTGGGCTGAACGGTGAAATGAGAGGGATAAATCCCTTTGGATGGGCCGGAAATCGGCTGAATGGGGAAATGAAAGGGGCTGTCCCAAAAGTAGATACTCTACTGGTGGGGAAAAATCCCATGCCTTCTTAAAAGATTAATTTGTAAGAAAGGGAGCGATTCTCCGTTATTGGAGGATCGCTCCCTTGCGTTTCTGGTCATTCGCTGCTTGCTTCAGCAGGTTGTGAGCAAGCGAAAGCCAACCGACCTCTAGCGTCACTTTTTCCATGCCGCGAAGCAGAAAGCGCCGGAAGCCCCGGTTATTCTTTAATTGTCCAAATACACTTTCCGGCTCCGTCATTCGACGTACGGCCAATAGATAGCCTTCCTCGCTTCGGAGGATTTCTTTCGCCTGTTTCTGGTATCTAAGCCGCTCCAAACTGACTGCGATTTCCCGGTTTCCGCTTCCCTTCGTGCAGTTTTCTTTTAGCGGACAACCTCCGCAGCTTTGACTTTGGTAATGACGCTTCTTAATTTCGTATCCACTCTCTGTGGTTTCCTTGCTCTCTCGTTGGAAATGCAGCGGGTGTCCAGCTAAACACGTCCAGCGATCCTCGGATCCGTCGTAGGTCCAGTTTTCGATTTTTCCGACGTCGGATTTCCAGGCTTTGCTCTTTTCTTTGTGGTAGGTGCTGTATTTCACGACGGCCTGTATCTCGCTCTTTTCCAGATAGGCGTAGTTTTCTTCACTTCCATAGCCGGCATCTGCAATGACCGTCTTTGGAAGTTTCCCGAGGAATTGCTTTGTTTTTGCCAGATGTGGTTCTAAACAGCGGGTGTCACCCGGTCTTTGATGTATACTGTAGGTTAAAATAAATTGGTTTTCGGTCCCGATCTGTAGATTATAACCTGGTTTCAGTTGGCCATTTCGCATGTGATCTTCTTTCATCCGCATAAACGTTGCCTCTGGGTCGGTCTTGCTGAAACTGTTCCGGTCCCCAAGCAGCTTTTGATATTGTTCGTACTTCTGCAGTCGAGGGAGCAAATCCTTACGCAACGTCCGAACCGTCTTGTTTAGGGGCTTGTCTTTCGGTTTTTCGGCAAGCTGAGCTTCAAGCTTTTGCACGGCTTGTTCGAGTTTCTCACTGTCCATTTCCGAACCCGTGCTGAGTTCAGCCAGATCTTTGCCCTGATTCTCTTGTTCTTCCTGCTCTTCGGCTGCTTCAATGTCAGCGAATAGGGCCTGCACCTTATCTTGCAGTTTCGCTTTGTGTTTGCTGACCGCTTTGCTCCAGACAAAGGTGTAGCGATTGGCATTCGCCTCGATCTTAGTTCCGTCCACAAAATAATGCTTCAGAGACACGTATTTTTCGTTAGCCAGAAACTGAAGCACGGCGGTAAATACCGTTTCGAGGACATTTCTCATCCGCTGGGAACGGAAGCGATTCAGCGTGCGGAAGTCGGGTCGCTGCCGTCCGGCCAGCCACATGAAGGGAATGTTCTCCCGGACCGCTTTGGCGATTTGGCGAGACGAATAGATTCGCTGAGTGTAAGCGTAGATGATGACTTTGGTGAGCATTTTAGGATGGTAGCTGTCACGGCCGCCGCCGGGATAGGCCGCGTCAAAAATGGCGTTGTCCAGCCGATTGACGGCGGCATTCACGACGCGAACGAGGTGATTTCCCGGGATATCTTCTTCCAGATCCATTGGCAAGCAAAGTTGGTCCATGGTATATTGAATGTACAAAGAAACCTCTCCTTTGAAATGGTTGTGTGGTAACTCCATTTTAACAAAAGAGAGGTTTCTTTTTGTGATTTTAGAAAGATTTGAAGAAACTTTTCCCACTTAAACAGCGGAGAGGACGGAACGATTGTGTAAAAGCGGCAGCGGTCGCCTTGGTCTCCGGATTTTCACCGCTAAGGGGAATGAAAAAAATCTGGAGACCACAGCGATTGGAACAACGGTCCGTTCGCGCAGCGTCCACCCAAGTGCTCACGTTGATCCTACTACAAAATAAAGAGCTGTCCCAAGCAGCCATTTCATGGCTTTTGGGACAGCCCCTTTGAATCAGCTGGAAGTTGGCTAAGTGGCCGAATGAGGAGCATTAGTGCACTTGAATTCGTAAATAGTTGGCTAAGTGGCCGAATGAGGAGCATTAGTGCACTTGAATTCGTAAATAGTTGGCTAAGTGGCTGAATGAGGAGCATAAGTGCACCTGAATTCGTAAATAGTTGGCTAAGAGGCCGAATGAGGAGCATAAGTGCCCCTGAGTTCGTAAGTAGTTGGCTAAGAGGCCAAATGAGGAGCATAAGTGCCCCTGAGTTCGGAAGTAGTTGGCTAAGAGGCCAAATGAGGAGCATAAGTGCCCCTGAATTCGTAAGTAATTGGCTAAGTGGCTGAATGAGGAGCATAAGTGCCAATGTCATTAAGTTAAGATATATAGCCAAAAACAAGAAAAAGGCAGGTTATCGAAAAGATAGCCTGCTCTTTTTTTGCACAAAAAAATCTTGACAATCCGTAGAAAACGTGTGGCGAAGCCCCTTGAAAAAACGAGGAGGTTACGCCAATGAATGCTTATGCAAATTCGCTGAAAGACAGACTGACATCTCTCATCCGTGAGATGGCGGCTGCCCCCGCGCCTTACGTCAGAAACCCGGGAAAGGATTTTACCCGAACGAAAAAACTACCCTTTGAAATGGTTATGCAAACCCTGATCTTTATGGGCGGCAACAGCCTCTATAAGGAACTGTTGGAATCGCAGGGCTATGACGTTAACACCGCAACTTCTTCTGCTTTTGTTCAGCAAAGAAATAAAATTTTGCCGTCTGCGGTCGAATCTTTGTTTCACACCTTTACCGCGTCCCATACGGAATTCAAGGATTATCGAGGCTATCGATTATTGGCCATTGACGGTTCCGATCTGCATATTGCAACAGATCCTGCGGACCCGTTGACCTATTCTCAAAGTCAGCCCCACTCGAAAGGCTTTAACCTTCTGCACTTGAACGCTGCTTATGACCTCTGTAACCGGCTTTACGTGGACGCCATCCTTCAACCTCGAAAGCTGCGCAACGAAGGAAGGGCGCTGTCCACGATGGTGGATCGGTCCCCTATTCAGGGGAACGTCATTGTGTTGGCGGATCGAGGATTGGAAAGCTACAATACGTTCGCGCATCTGGAACGGAAAGGATGGAAGTACGTCATACGGGTCAAGGATTTGCATTCGAATGGCATTCTTTCGGGCTTGCACTTGACCTTTGAAGGGGCGTTTGATCAGGAGATTCACCTGACGCTGACTAAAAAACGAACGAAAGCGTTCAGGGATCACCCCGAAATCTATAAAATTCTTCCGGCCACCTCTAGCTTTGATTTTCTGGACATGCAAAAGAACCTGTTTTACCCGATTTCCTTTCGGGTGGTTCGTTTCCTCCTGCCCAGTGGCGATTATGAAACCGTCATTACCAATCTACCGGCTGCTGAATTCTCACCGGATGAACTCCGGGAACTGTATCACCTGCGATGGGGGATTGAGACCTCTTTCCGGGCCTTAAAATACACCATCGGTCTGACCCATTTTCACGCAAAGAAGCAAGAGTCCATTACCCAAGAGATATTCGCAAGAATGATCCTCTACAATTTCGCTGAAATGATTACCTCGCACGTAGTCATTTCCCAAAAGGATAAACGGCACCTCTACCAAGTCAACTTCACGGTGGCCGTTCACGTCTGTAGACATTTCCTGCGCTCCAAGGGCGATGGACCCCCGCCTGATGTGGAAGCTTTGATTCGCAAAAATATTTTGCCGATTCGTCTCACCCGTCCTGGGCAAAGGAATACACGCAGAATACGTAGCAAATCCGCCATTAGCTTCGTCTACAGAGTAGCATAATTCGGTTCGCATGAACATTTTTTTAAGTGGATCTTCCATCCGCTTTGTTTGCTATGCGCTTTTTTCCTTCCTTACACCAAAAACAAACGGCATAGGACGTTTCCCCATACCGTTTTGGATTCTCTTTATTAATTCCAAACTTATCTTTGAACTTATCTTAATGACATTGGCATAAGTGCCCCTGAGTTCGTAAGTAGTTGGCTAAGAGGCCAAATGAGGAGCATAAGTGCCCCTGAATTCGTAAATAGTTGGCTAAGTGGCCGAATGAGGAGCATAAGTGCCCCTGAGTTCGTAAATAGTTGGCTAAGTGGCCGAATGAGGAGCATTAGTGCACCTGAATTCGTAGCGACCATACTTGCGGTATCAAACATTGTTGTACTGGCAGTCTCCAAGCGGATTGAGCTATGATAGTGTAAATGGTACATGGATAAGACAAGTATAGATGGGGGAGGAAATGAACCTTTGAATGATGTGATTAAATTACTTATGAACCACCGTTCATTCCGTAACTACAGCGGGCAGGCGGTGGAGCCTTGGAAGCTGAAGACGATTATTGAGGCAGCCCAGGCGGCACCGTCGTGGGTGAATGGCCAGCAAGTATCGATAATTGCGGTACGCAGCGAGGAACGCAGGCAGCAGCTGTCGGCGCTGAGCGGTAACCAGAAGCATGTGGCGGAAGCACCGGTATTCCTGGTGTTCTGCATGGACTTTCACCGGGCCAAGCTTGCGGCAGAGCTGGAAGGCCAGCCGTTTGAAACAGCTGCGGATATAGACGCGCTGCTCGTTGGGGCTACGGATGTCGGCATTGCACTATCTAACGCAGTAGCTGCTGCCGAGTCGCTCGGGCTGGGGATTATCCCGATTGGGGGCGTGCGCCGCAACACGGCAGGGGTGATTGAACTTTTGCAGCTGCCAGAGTATGTATTCCCGGTGGTCGGACTCTGCATCGGCTATCCGGCGGGAGAACAGCCGAAGGGTTCACGCCTGCCTATAGGAGCTGTGTACCATGAAGAGGTCTATAACCCGGATCAGCAACACTTGATCGAAGAATATAATGAGACGCACCGGGAGCTGCTCAAGTCCCAGGGGCTGACGGAGCGGAGCTGGACCAGCATGATTGCCCGCTTCTACGCTCTGAATCCGCAGTATGGGGACTCGCAGCGTACCCTGAAGCAGCAGGGCTTCACCTGTGAGAATCTGAATAAGGAATAAGCACAGTATTAGGTGTACAGCGCAAAAAAGCACCACAGCAGCAGGCAGCGTGACGGGGAGTGTCCCGTTACGCTGCCTGTTTGCGCGGTGCTCGTTGAATGAGGAGGAGCTCTAACGGTAGCGCTTCAAGCCAATGATAAACCTCGTCTTGCCAGATTTCTTGCAAAGCGAGGGTTTTGCATTATACTGCCTACAACGCGACCTTAACCTTCTCGCGCCGCTTGTAATAGACCCAGTATTCGAATCCAATCTCCTTCAGCCGGGCAGCCACCTGATTGCGCTGGTCGGCAACGCGGGCAGGGAGATGGGCATCGGAGCCGAAGCTGACCTCCACGCCGAAGTGCAGGGCCCGCTCCAGAATCTCATCGGAAGGGTACCAGCCGCCGCACAGCTTGGTGCCGCCGGAGGTGTTGATCTCGATGGCCGGGCCGCATTCGCCTATTACACGCAAGGCTTCGTCAATCTCCTTGGGGGCAGCGATCTTGGAGAACGGCGGATAGTTCCCCTTCATGGCATCGATATGGCCGAGAATCTGGAAGATGCCGCTGCGTGCGGATTCGGCAATCAGCCGGTAGTACTCGCTTTTGGAGGCAAGCCTCTGCGCGGGGTCAAGCCCCTTCCAGCGGCCCTGGTTGAAGATACTGACCTCCTCCACATGATGCACGGAGCCGATTATATAATCGAACGGGTATGCGGCGTAGGTCTTGCGGTACAGCTCCGCATGCTCCGGGAAAAAGTCGGATTCCATACCGAGCAGAACATCAATGCGGCCTTTGTATTCTTTTTGCAGCGACAATACTTCTTCTACATAGTGGACCAGCTCGGACTTGGCCATAGCAATGCGCGGAAAAGCCTGCTCGGACGGGCTTCCGAAGTAAGGTGAATGATCGGAAATACCGATGACATCCAGCCCCGCCGCTATTGCGGCTTCAATATAATCCCGGATCGTGCCGTCAGCATGGCCGCAGCGGAAATGATGGGTATGCAGGTCGAACTTCATAATGGGAACATCTCCTTAGGCCAATATGGCGAAATAGGGTGCAGGTTACTCTGAGCCGATGAACTGGGTCTCGGGCATTCCCTTAAGGTCGCTCAGGAACTGTCTCATCGCAGAGTTGACATATTTGCCCGACTTGGTAATAACACCTACAGGATGGGTAACCTCAAGCTCGATGATCGGGACGATCCGCAGGGTGCCGCTTCTGACCTCGGCAGTGACAGACTGCTTGGAGATGACCGCCGCTCCCAGATCAAGCTCGACCATCCGCTTCACTTCCTCACTGCTGGTCAGCTCCATAATCACCAGCGGCTGAATACCGTGCCTCGCCAGTACCTCATCGACAAATTTCCGGCCGACCGTATCCGGTGAGAGCAGGATGAGCGGGATGGTGCCCAGTGCCTCGATCCCGGCTGTTTTGACCTGGGCCAGCGGATGGCGGGGCGAAACCACCAGTTCAAAAGTATCATAATACAGGACCGAGGTCGTCATCCCCGGATTACGGCCGATCAGATAGCCGATGCCGACATCCACAATCCCGTTCTCGACTTGCTGGTAGATCTGGGAGGAGGACATGGATGAGATCGAGGTTTTGATATGAGGGAACTGATCCTGGAAGTAGGAGAGCACCCGGGGGAGAATCTGGATGGCGATGGAGGTGGTCGTACCGAGAATAATATGCCCTTGGGGATTCTCTTCGAGATCGGCAAGGCGCTGCTTAAGCTCATCTACGATTCCGACAATCTGTTCCGCGTGGGCGAGGAAGACCTTGCCCCTGTCCGTCAGCGTCACCGGCTGGTTCCGGTCAACAAGCTGCGTTTTGAACTCTTCCTCCAGGCTTTTGATCTGGGCCGAGACCGCCGGCTGCGTCAGGTTGAGCAGCTCGCCCGCCTTGCGGAAGCTCATGGTTTTGGAGATGGTGATCAATGTTTCGAGCTGGCTGATATTCATGGACTGTCCCCCTTATGGCTACCGGATGGTGCCGCCGTATATTTGTACAAACAGGGAAAGCCGCAGCTTTCCGGAGGGCGTATGCGCACATGCCGGCTTCCAGAATTAGAGTCTGCAAGCCGCGGATTCTGACAAAGCAGATAGGTACAAGGGTCGCTGTGAGTGCTGCACTCGGAGGGTGTGACGCCGCAGATCTTACGTTTATTGATTAAATTATAGGAGATTCCTCCCGGGAGGGCAATGTTGCGCTCCAAACTATCTTCAGAAATCATTCGACAAGACCATTAATTTTTGGTGAATAATGCCGATATATGAAGTATAATAAATTTTATTGCTTAGGACTTTTGGTATATGACTAAAGACTGGTCGAGGGGGACAGCACTTTCATGAAAGCAGAAGTAATCAATCCGTTTTTAGAGTCTGCGCGCATTGTAATTGAACAGGTGATCCAAGTCTCGCCGTCCACCGGTATGCTGGGGATTAAGGATATTGAACTGATCGATAATCATATATGGATTCAAGTGGGAATGACAGGTCAGCTCAGCGGGAATATTATCTTCGGGATTGCCGAACCGGTAGCACTTAAGATGGTGTCGGCCATGATGGGCGGTTATGTGATAACAGAGATGGATGAGATGGGCCAGAGCGCCATTTCCGAGCTGGGCAATATGATCAGCGGCAATGCCAGTACTATTCTCTCCAATCAAGGGGTGTCGGTAGACATTACCCCGCCGAAGCTGATGAAGTCCGAGGGCATGTCCATCCTGCCGCGCAAAGCATTGAGTATTCCTCTTCTGATGGAAGGCATCGGGGAGCTTGATATTCAGGTTATGATCTCTTAGGCAAATAATCGGGAGTTGAACCTATTCCATGGCAGTACAAGGCAAGATTGTGGTGATTACAGGAGCTTCCAGCGGGATTGGAGCGCTTACGGCACAGATGCTCAGCGAGCGTGGGGCGGTCCCCGTTCTGCTGGCCCGGTCCAGGGACAAGCTGCAGGCTGTTGCGGCGGGCATTCAGGGGGAGCATGGGCTGTTCGTCTGTGATGTGACCGATGAAACGGCAGTTAAGCATACCTTTGCGGAGATCCTGGAGCAATACGGCAGAATTGATATTCTGCTCAATAATGCCGGTTACGGCAAGTTTGCGGCTTTTACAGAGATGGAGTCTGAAGAGTTCGCCGACATGATGGATGTTAACTATATGGGAATTGTGCGCTGCACCAAGGCTGTCGTTCCTCATATGCTTACACGCGGCAGCGGCCAGATCGTGAATGTGGCTTCCATGGCCGGCAAAATCGGAACCGCACGCTCAGTGTCCTACACGGCCACCAAGCATGCTGTTCTCGGCTTCACCAATGCGCTCCGCCAGGAGCTTCGTAAGAGCGGTATTATTGTCTCGGCTGTGAACCCCGGACCTATCGCCACCGAATTCTTCAAAACCGCCGACCCTTCAGGAAATTATGAACGAAGCGTAAGCCGGATCATGATGACGCCGCAGCATGTGTCCGCTAAGATCGTCAAGCTGATGGACAAGGGCAAAGAGGAATTGGATTTGCCCGGTCTGGCAGGCTTCGGCATCCGGCTCTATGGCCTGTTCCCGCGGCTGGCAGACAAGCTGACCTATAACCTGATGAACAGAAAATGACCAGATAAGTATAGATCATAATTACCGTCTGTGGCGTGAACGGCTTGTCCCCCTTTGGTATACAGGATGGTATGACCGTGTTAAATACGGCCCCAACTTAGATTTTATGGCCTTCCATTTGGTGGAGAGGCCTTTTTGGCATATAATGAACATATTATCTTAAGTGAAAAGGATGAAACCCTATTATGAATAAAGCTTCTTTTGCGGCTATCGGCATCCAGGAAGACCTTGCTGCCCGATTGTCTGAATTCGGCATCACCGAACCATCCCCTGTACAGGAGCAGACGATTCCGCTTCTGCTGGAAGGAAGAGATGTTCTGGCCGCATCCCAGACAGGAACAGGCAAGACACTGGCTTATCTGCTGCCGCTGCTGCAAGGGATTAACCCGGACTCGAAATCGGTGCAAAAGCTGGTGCTGGCCCCAACCCAGGAGCTGGCGATGCAAATTCTCCGTGAAGCGGAGCGCTACGGGGCACACCGGGGCATCCGGGCCATGGGGCTGATCGGCGGGGCGGCGATCAAGCGCCAGATTGACAAGCTGCGGGAGCATCCGCATCTGGTGGTAGGCACCCCGGGACGCATACGTGAGCTGATCGGGCTGCGCAAGCTCAAGATGCACGAGGTGAGCACGATTATTCTCGATGAGGCAGATCAGATGTTCCAGCTTAGCGGTGCGGGCGAAGTGACGAAGATCGTCAGCAGTGCGCTGCGTACGCGGCAGCTGGTCATGCTGTCAGCCACCATTGGACCGGAGACCCGTCTGCTGGCAAACCGGGAAATGAAGAATCCGGCGGAGGTGGGCATTGATCCGGAGATGATGACCGCAGCGAGCCTGGAGCATCACTATGTGGTGTGCGAGGAGCGGAACAAGATCGATATGCTGCGCCGGGTCATCCGCCACTACAAGCCGGACCGGGCCATTGTGTTCGTGAACGCTACGGACGACATCGCTGAAGTGACTGCGAAGCTGAACCATCTGGGGCTTCCGGCTGCTGCGCTCTATGGAGATGCGGACAAGGTGACGCGCGCAAACGTGCTGACCCGCTTCCGGGACGGCAAGCTCAAGGTGCTGGTCGCCAGTGACGTAGCGGCGCGGGGCTTGGACATTGAGAATCTGACGCTTGTCGTCAGCTTCGATCCGGCCTTTGACTCCGAGCACTATGTCCACCGTGCCGGACGTACCGGGCGCATGGGCAAACGCGGCTTATCCGTAACGATCGTTACGGAGCAGCAGACGTTCATCATGCGCAAATTCGCCCGCGAGCTGGATATCCAGCTGGACGAGCGGGCGATGGCCTTCGGCAAGGCGCTGGCGGAAGGCGAGCGCAGTGATTTAGGCGGCGGGGGCGGGAACGCCCGCCGCGAAAGCGTTGCCCCGCGCGGCGGCATTGCAGCGCGCACCGGCAAGCCGCAGGTGCGGACCTCGGCGGCTGGAACAGCAGCCGGAGGGACGGGCGGCGACGCGCCGGCAGGCCAGCCGGGCGCAGCGGCTGGCGGCAGTGGCGTTACGGCGCGGCGCGAGCAGCACCGGCCGGGAGTGAGCGCCGGCACGCGCAGCGCGGCGGGGCCCGGGGGCAAGGCCCGCAGCAATGCTGAGCGGGAGCAGAACCGCAAGAATAAGGGAGCCCCGAAATGGCTCAAGAACAAAACCCCGAGAGGTGACGGTCAATGAATACAGCTCCCGTATTGGAAATTACGGGCCTCAGCGGAGGCTACAGCCTGAACAAGCCGGTGCTTCATGACATTGGCCTGCAGGTGCAGCCCGGTGAGATGGTTGGGTTAATCGGACTGAACGGTGCGGGCAAGAGCACCACCATGAAGCATATCCTGGGGCTGATGTCCCCGCATAAGGGTGAGATTACGGTACAAGGGAAGACGCGCAGCAGCGATCCTGAGAGCTACCACAGTGCGCTGTCCTTCGTGCCGGAGTCCCCTCTGCTCTATGAGGAAATGACGGTTCGTGAGCATGTAGAATTCACTGCCAGAGCGTATGGCGTGGAGCGCAGTGATTATGAATCACGCACCAGCCAGCTGGCTGCACTCTTCAATATGGAGGACAAGATGGATACCTTGTCGTCTCATCTGTCCAAGGGCATGAAGCAGAAGGTGATGATTATGTGCGCATTCGTAGCGCGTCCGGCCCTGTATGTCATCGACGAGCCGTTTCTCGGCCTCGACCCGCTGGGTATCCGCTCCCTGCTGGATTTCATGCTGGACCTGAAGAAGTCGGGAGCGTCGATTCTGCTCAGCTCGCATATTCTCTCTACGATTGAGAACTATTGTGACCGGTTCATTGTGCTGCACGGCGGTAAGGTGATCGCGGAGGGAACCCTCGCCGAGATGACCGCGAAGGCCGGGCGGCAGGGCTTGAATTTGGAGCAGCTGTTCTACGAGCTGGTTCAGGGAGGGAAATGATATGGATTTGAAGGAGCTGCGCCGGCAGCGGCGCAGCCGGTTCACAGGAAGCCTTGTCCCTTATATGGGATATATCATTCAGAGCGGTGTCGCCATGGTGTTCCTGCTTGTGCTGATTATTTTCTCCGCCTGGTACACAGCGCTGCTGCGCGATATTCCGCCTGGCATACCGATCCGCTGGATTATGTTCGTCCTGCTGGTGCCTGCGGCGGTGCACAGCAGCTTCCGGACGTATCTGCAGACCCCGGATACGATCTTCCTGCTGCCGCAGGGCCACCGGATGAGAGAGTATTTCGCCCCGTCCTGGGTCAGCGGCAATGTGTGGAAGATTCTGCGCCTGGCCTTTATCCTCATTACATTATGGCCGCTGTACATACGCACCGAGGAGTCACCCCGGGGGCTGCTGGCTACCCTGCTGGTGCTCATTCTGGTCAAGCTGTTATCCAGCTACGGGTTATGGCGGGAGACGGCGATGCTCTCCCGCCCCGCTGCGGCTGGCTATAACCTGCTGCGCTGGGCGGTCGGCGCTCTGATGGTTGGCGCCTGGTTATGGCAGCCGTCCATGCGCGCCCTGATCTTCATCCTGATTCTGGCCGCAGCCTATGCGGCCGCGCTGGCCGTTCCCGGACGGCATGCTGTTCCGTGGGAACGCCTGATCACCATGGAGAAGAACCAGGGGACCCGGGCGCTGATGGTCCTCGGCTGGTTCGTCGATGTTCCGGGACGCGAGCAGCGGGTCTATGCCCGCCGTTATCTGTCGCGTTGGGGCAGCGGGCTGAGCTGGCAGCGGGATTCAGCCTACCGGTTCCTCTTGACCAAAAGCTTCGCCCGGGGTGACGTCTTCGGCATCGTCCTGCGGATGGCTGTGCTGGATCTGTTCCTGGTGTGGATGATGAAGGACAGCTATCTCGGCAGCGGCATCTATGTATTCTTCCTCTTCCTGATGGGCATTCAGCTGACGGCGCTGCGCAAGCTGCACAGCGAATCGTTCTGGCTGACCGTCTACCCGCTGCCGGAGGGCAGCAAGGGCAAGGGAACGATCCAGTTTGTCTTCCGGGTCCATCTGGTCCTGGCGCTGCTGACCGGATTGCCGCTCCTGCTTCAGGCCGGGCAGCGCCCGCTGGAAGTGCTGGGCACCTTCGCCTGCGGATTCCTGCTGGCGTATCTGTTCAAGGCCAACTCCACCCGCAAGGAAGCGCGTGTGGATGAAGATGACCTGTAGAACAGATTGCCGCAGCCGACAAGGCGTACCCGCAAGCGGGTATGCTTATCACAAATGGCCTCAGACTCTCGCGGATGCGGAGTCTGAGGCCATTTTCAGAAGATAAGAATGTATAAAAGGGAATTCCCTCTTCATATCAGGTGGAGCAGGGAATGCTATAACACGTGGATCGGAGAGAGCACGCAGCTCCCTCCAGGGGACTCACTCCCTGTTAGACAAAGAGTGAACGGCTGATGATGACCAGCAGGATAAAGAGAACCAGAATCGCTCCAGTGCTTGTGAACCCGCCGCCGTATCCGTATCCGCCTCTAACTTCTTCGCTCATGTTCATTCCCCTTTCGCGTGTGAGTTGTTGTACTTGAGTACATCGTATTGTATGTGCGGAGGGCAGAACGTGTATAGGCCAATGCCGTAGCACCGGGCAAAAAAAATCAGCCCCGGCCTTCCGGGGCTGACGCAGGTATGCAAAGGCGGATGATCAGGCCTTCTCCAAATCACGAATGCCCGCATAGACCAGATCGAACAGATCTTCCAGCTGATCCTCCTCGATACAGGAGAAGGCAATGCGCAGGTCGCTCTCGCCAAGGGCGATGGTGCCCAGGCCGTAGGTGTGAATCAGGTGAAGCCGCAGATCCTCCGCAGAGACAGTAAAGAGCTTCAGGCACATGAAGTACCCGGAGTTGAACGGATAATACGTCCATACATCATTGCCGTATTTACCGCTGTCCAGCAGCGCCTTCACTTTGTTGGCCCGGCCTTTCATGATCTGGAACTTCTCTTCCTTTTGTGCGGCGAATTCCGGCGCCTTCAGCGCGTCGAGCACGAAGGTCTGCGATGGATGTGCTCCGCTGGAGATGGTGGCGCGGATAATGCCCAGTGTTTTTTGCTCCAGGGCTGCCAGCAGCTCCTTGTTCTCCGAAGCGTAGGTGATGAAGCCGACGCGGAAGCCCCAGACGAATTCTTCCTTGGTGGCTCCGTCAATCTTGACCGCCAGCACGCGCGGATGCAGATTCGCCAGCTTGCCGAACAGGGATTCCTTGAGCGAATCCTCGAAAAAGAGTCCGAAATAGGCGTCATCGCTGACCACTACCACATTAATACCTTCTTCGGCGGCGCGCAGGATGGCGGCAACGATGGCTTCGCCTTCCTTAATGCCCGGTGTATATCCGGTCGGATTGTTCGGGAAATTCAGCAGGACGATGGCTTTGCCGCGGTCCTTCTGGGACAGCAGCGCATCCAGCAGACCTTCACTATTGAAGTTCATATCCTCGGTGAAGAGCGGATAATTAACGGTCTCAGTCTGGCGGCGGATGCCGAAGGTCAGCTCGTAGTTCTCCCAGTTTTTGTCCGGATAGATGACGGCATCCCCTTGCTCTGCGAACAGATCGGCAACGATGCTAAGCCCGTGGGTCAGCGCATTCGTTACGATTGGATTACTGAAAGACTTGCCTTCAAGCGACGGATTCTCACGCAGCATCTTCTCCCGCCATACGGAGCGAAGCTCCGGCTTACCTGCTGGAGGTGCGTAGCCGTAAAGGTCTTTGGGACTGTAGGCGGAGAGTTTATCCTGGATCACACCAAGGTGCATCGGCAACCCGTTCTCGGTAGCAATCCCGATGGTGGCGTTATACTTTTTAGCATGAGCCGTTGCCTCTGCGGATTGGCTCAGAATCCCCTCTTTGGGAAAATAGATCGCTTTACCGAGACTCGAGAGCATATCGTATACATGTTCATTGCCTGCCTTGATGCTGTCATTCAATTGTCCAGCCAGTGGATTCATCAGTTTCATCCTTCCGGTATTCTTCTGGGATATATACGCTAACATTGCCTAACATTATAACACCGTGGATTGCCGCCGTCACTTAGGAATGCTGCGTTTTCATAAATAGTTTTGGAAACGAAGCGGCGTCCCGTCCCCATGCGTAGCCCAGAAGATGTACAAATGGGAACCGGACAAGGTATTATGAAAAGTAAGCTTACGCTATATCTATAGGAGGGAATCATATGCTGCATGCATCGCCATCCTCTTTTGTAATCCTCCCGGCTCTGGCGAAGATTGTCTGTGAACCGGGCTGGAAGTGGCAAAAAAGAGAGAAGCCGCTGCAAAATTACGATTTATTCTACGTCTGGAGCGGGGAGGGGACTGTTGTGCGCGGAGGAGTGCCCTATCAGGTAGGGAAGGGAAGCTGCTTCCTGTTCCGCCCGGGGGATTATACCAGCGCCACACATAATCCGCAAAAGCCGCTTGTGCTTACATATATTCACTTCGATGTTACCGAAGAGGTGACCGAGGTGCCGGCGTTCTACCACGAGCTGACCGAGACGGTGGAGTTCGAGCATCTGCTGGCCCGTTATGTCCGGCTGTTCCTGGTGCAGACCTACGCTGCGGAGGAGGAGGGCCGTCTGATTCTGAAGCAGCTCATGATTCATCTGCTGCGGCAGGATCAGGCAAGGCCGGTCGAGCGCCATGTCAGCAACCAGCTGGCGGAGGTGATCCACGAGGTCGCCAACTATGTCAGCCAGCATCCCGGGGCGGCGCACCGGGTAGAGGATCTGGCCGCCCGTGCAGGGCTGTCCCCTCGCTATTTCTCGATCAAGTTCAAGGAGATCACCGGCTCCTCGGTCCAGTCCTATGTGATTCGCGCACGGATCGAACGGGCTCAGCATCTGCTGCTGTATGCGGGCATGAACGTCACGGAGGTGGCGGATGCGCTCGGCTACAGGGACATCTTCTTTTTCAGCCGCCAGTTCAAGCAGCATACCGGGAAGAGCCCGTCAGAGATTCGCTGAAGCGGCGGGGGAGCATCGTGCTGAGTGTGTTATAGGTGCTTCGGGGGCTAGATATGCTGGGTATACTTTGGGTGCTTGATGTGCTATGTGTGCCATGTACTACGTGTGCTACGTGTGCTATGCGTGCTATGCGTGCTATGCGGACCGTGTGGACCTTATTTTGCGAAAAAGTTACTTATTCCGCCCATCGCGGACTCAGGGGCCGTTATCTGACTGATAGGAGCTGAAATAGAGGAGTATAGGCAAACTTAAGAGCATCTGAGTCCGCTTGCCCTCCGTAATCAGGCAGAATCACTGAAATAGCGGCTCTCCAGTCCGCAAGACCGGCCAGAAGTTGAAGCGGACACCGCGCTGTGACAAAATAAAGGAAAGCACAGCAAAATATACACGGGAGAAGGAGAATACTTATGTACGAAATCGTTCTGATACGGCATGGAGAGAGTGAATACAACCGGCAGAATCTGTTTACGGGCTGGAGTGATCCCGATCTGACGGAGAAGGGCGTGGAGGAGGCCAAGAAAGCGGGCCGGCTGCTGAAGGAGAACGGATACACCTTCGATCTTGCATTCGCTTCGGTGCTGAAGCGTTCGATCAAGACGCTGAACTATGTGCTGGATGAGATGGACCTGCTGTGGATTCCTGTGCAGAAGTCGTGGAAGCTGAATGAGCGCCATTACGGTGCACTACAGGGCCTCAGCAAAAGTGAAACGGCCCTTAAATACGGTGAGGAGCAGCTCCATATCTGGCGGCGCAGCCTCTCGGTCCGCCCTCCGATGCTGGAGCCGGATGATCCGCGTTATGCCAGACATGATATCCGCTACAAGGAAGTGCGTCCGGGTGACATCCCGCGCGGCGAGAGCCTGGAGGATACCGTGCACCGGGTTGGAGATTTCTGGACCAACCGGATTGTGCCGCTGATCCGCAAGAAGGAGCGGGTCCTGATCTCGGCGCATGGCAACACGCTGCGGGCCTTGATCAAGTATATGGAGGATATCGACGAGACCGCACTGCTGGATCTCAATATCCCGACCGGCGTTCCGCTGGTCTACAAGCTCGACGACGATGTGAAGCCGATCAGCCGCTTCTACCTCGGCGAACCGGAAGAGGTGCAGCAGAAAGCCCGCGAGGTGGCGAATCAGAGTAAGGTTACGGAGTAACCGGAGCGGCGCTGCGTTCAGCTTAGCATAGAGGATGATAAAGGGAGTATTCCAGCCATTTAATGGCGTTGGGATACTCCTTTTTTTGGTATCATGGAATTGGGATCAACTATGCCTACAAGTAAGCTTCATAACTACCCTTCACTACAACAAGGGGAAATTGCGTACTAATGAGTACAAACTATGCAATGCAACGATATGGGGGGAGAAAAACGAAAGTATATAGCTTAAGATCCAATGAAGATTCCAGCGATTTAATGCTGGACAAGTCTGTGAGTGCAGAGCATCCTATAGAGTTGAAATTTAAAGGGCAATCTAAAATGCCGATGTGGACGCCACCGCTCTTGTACACTAACAATAAAAGGAAATACAATGATTTTCCAAGATACTTATCTGGACAACCAATTGTATCGGAGAAGGTAAAGGATATTTTATTTCCAATTATTGCGGAAGAAGTTGAAATTCTTCCGTTAGCTCATCCTGAATTAAATTTGTTTATGCTTAACATCACCAATGTCATTGATTGTGTTGAGTATAACCGCTCAGAAATTAAGCTTACTGGGAAAGGAAACTTTGCGCGATTTATTAAATTTGTTTTTGATTTTTCAAAAATACCTGAAAAAACCTATATGTTTAAAATCAAGGAAACAGCTGTCGTCCAAGTTTTCGTAACTAAAGCATTTAAAGACCTTGTAGAACTTCACGGCCTTAAGGGCTTGGATTTCTCAGAGGTTTACGATTCAGCTTTTACTTCAGAAAAAGAAGAAGAACAGAAACGGAATTATCAAGCAGCCCTTGATTCTATTGAGCACAGTAAAGGGACTGAGTTTTCTTATGATGAAGCTCGTATTCTTATGGAGCAGGGAAAAGCGGTTGCCAGCGGCAAATGGAAAATGCAATATGATGAAAAGGGAGAATTATGGCTGGGAGAACTTATGCTGGATTTGAAATACGAATGGGGTAGACCAGTATATATTCCACCAATTCTCCTTGGCTACGCATGGCATGAAGTTGACTTTACCCAAATGAAGCATACATAGGCATAAATGAGTGTCATATCCAATAATTGGATGAAAACTATCATAATGTAAGCTATAAACCTAAAAAGGAATGCTAAATAACCATGAAATATCTGCATATTAAAAGGACTTTAGGCAGAAACAGCCTGAAGTCCTTTTTGAATAGATTGTGTTACAACGGCCGCCGCATCTCTCCCAGCAGCTCGCCCATCTTCACCTTCGTATCCGGGGCCAGCCCGGGGCGCGGGGTGAAGGTGCCGCTCTCCATCAGCAGGACTACCGTGGAACCGAATTCGAAATATGCCAGGTCGTCGCCGCGCTGCCATTCTCTGGCTGCCTCATCGGTGTAGCGGATACTGCTCACATTCATTGCGCCTACCTTGACCACGGCGGTCTCGCCATAGCTGCCGGCTATATAAGTAATCAGCCGTTCGTTACGGCTCAGGACACTCTTCATATGGCGCATGCCGAAATCATTCACGGGGTAAGCCCGTCCCCGGATATAATCGCTCTCCCTCAGCTGTCCGGTTAACGGGGAGTGAATCCGGTGATAATCGGTAGGGCTTAAGTAGAGGACGAAATAATAGCCTTTCTTGTACAGTTCGAGGTGTGGTGAGTGATTAAGCAAATCCTCCAGCGTATAATCCTGCCCCTTCACATTCATTATCGTGCCGCAGTTGATTTCGCCCATTGCCGTAATCATCGCGTCTACAGGACTGGCTACGGCATGCTCACCGCTGGCCACCGGGCGCATCCCCGGCTTCAGGCGGCGGCTGAAGAATTCATTCAGTGTACGGTATTCTCCGGCAGCCTTCTCCGCCTCGGCGGCAGGAATCTGATAGGAACGAATAAATACCGGAATCATAAGGCGGCTGAGTCTGCTGTGGGATAAAGCTCCCATCAACCTGGAAAGCCATCTGTGCGAGGATAGCTCGGTCATCAGCCGCAGCAATTGTTTAACCATGCCCATCTCCCTTCCATCATGCAGCAGTGTTATCCTGTGCCAAGGGACTCCACCCGCTCTGCATTATATTGACATAGAATAGGAGACAAATCAATAAGAGTTCATTCTTAATGCTTCTTCGTACAGGTATCTGGCATAGCCCATAGGCTGGCGGTAGCTGTCTTTCCATACCCCGCGCAGTCCGGCCTTCTGGAAGCCGTAACGCTGGTCGCGCCCGTTGCATTCAATGAAATAGAGATGTCCGTGCTTCGTGACACCGATGTCCAGACCGATATCGGCCAGCCCCGGCAGACTCTTCTCCAGCTCACGAGCGAGGGCGAGACTGAGTGAGAGGACGGACATACGGATTCTGGCTGCCTCTTCTCCAGGGAATGCCTGCTCCAGGGCAAAAGAGGACTTCAGGGCTTCGCCTCCTCTGGCAATGTTCGATACAAAGCCGCCTGGAGCGGCGAGCTTGGCGAACAGGCCGGTGACCTGCCACGCTCCGCCCCAGCCCCGCTGTACCGTAACACGCAGGTCAAAGGGGCGTCCGTTAATCTCGGCCAGCGGAATCCGTTCCTGGACCAGATAGGGCACAGAAGAGAGCCGGGCGCGGAGGACACGGGGAAGGGCGTCCGGGTTAACGGATCTGCTAACCTTGCGTCTTGAGCCAGATAGAGAGTAGCTCCAGAGCCAGCGCCCTTCGCCGCTGCGGGTGAGCCGCATCACACCGTTACCCACGCTGCCCCGGCAAGGCTTGAGGATCAGATCCGGGTAGCGGCCCATCATCTCCCTCAGGCTGGAGAGTCCGCTTGCAGTGACCGGCAGATAAGCTTGCAGTTCGCGGCTGCGCTCCAGCAGGCCGTGAATCTGATCCTTGCCGTAGCGGTTGCAGCTGTTATAGACCTGAATTCCCTGCCGGAGCAGGCGCTCGACGCCGGTGCTGCGGGGATCATAGATTGCCCGGTTGTGGATGACCTCCGGCGTAGGGACGATCTGTCTGCGGTAGCCTTGCGGACCTTTCTTCATATAGACACTGCTGAAGCCGGACGCCACGTCGATGTCGGACAGCTTCACAAAGCAAGGGGTTAATCCGTATGCGGCGGCGGCCTCTTCGTAGTTGGCCAGAGATTCCTGTCCGGTTTTTAACCGGGGAACGCCCCCGTGCATAGCGGCATTTAGCATTATCCCAACGAGCTTTTGCCCCATGTTCGTTCCTCCTGTTATCTTGAAGTACTTCCCGGCTGTTTTTATGTCTCCTGTCATTGTATGTATGTACGTGCCCGTAAGGGTTGGACGGATGCGCGGCGGCAGATGCCCTTTTTTGAAAGGAGAAGATTGGATTACCGGCAAGGGGAAGGGTGTCATCCGCCCATGCTGCTGCATATGATGCCTAGAAGATACAACAGATGGAAGGAGGAGACTGCTTGTGAAGAGTCCCAAACGAAAACAGCAGCGCAGTTCCAAAAGACCGCTCTATTACGTGGATAATCCCGATACGACTGAACTTAGCATGCTAGACAGCAGTCCCAAAACACAAAGAAACCAGGAATTGGAATGGGTGGAAGTGGCAGAGGGAGAAGACCTTGCCCTGCAGGTGAGCGCGGTGGAGATGCTGGAAGTGACCGCGCCTCTCCAGCAGACTGTGCCTGCACCGGAGGGGAATCAGGGAACGGTGACGGAAGAGGAACGCCAGCAGGAAGGCCCTGCTGCCCTGCTAGAAGCGGAGGTAACAGCTCCACCGGAAAAAGAACGCCTGCAGCCCGTATACACCGATGATCTGTCCGATGGCGCCGTCACCGGTGCCAAGATTGCTCCACGAACCATTGACGGGTCCAGGCTAAAGCATGGCATCATCGGCACACCCTGGCTGCAGGACTATGCAGTGCAGAGCATCAACCTTGCGGACCGGGCGGTTACCTCCTCGAAGATAGCGCCGGAGTCCGTTACCGGTGAGCATCTGGCGGAGAGCAGTGTCAGCGGGGGCAAGCTACTGGATCACTCCATCGGTGGCGAGAAGCTGAAGGATGGCAGCGTCGGTCCGGAGAAGCTGGCAGACCGGATGATCAGCGGAGGACATATTGCCGATGGTGCCATCAGCAGCCGGCATCTCAGTGAGTTCATTATCACAGCGGAGCTGCTGGATGATGGGGCAGTGACTGGTGAGAAGATTCTCAGCAGCAGTATTGACAGCCGCCATCTCAGCAACGGCAGTATTGACCGCTCTAAGCTGGCTGACGAAGCGGTATCCGCCGACAAAATCGCCGATGGCGAGATCAGCGGTGTCAAGCTGGGTGATGCAGTGATCGAGAGCCGGCATGTGGGGGAAGGCGTCATTACCGCGAGGCATCTGGCACCGGGCGCCATTGGACGGGAACAGCTGGCGGCGCGCCTGATCGGCAAGGAGCAGCTGCAGCCCGGTATTATTGAGAGCGGGCATCTCGCAGATGGGGCAACCGGGTCCCGGCAGATCGCGGCGAAGGCTATCCGCAGCCAGCACATTAACCCGGAGAGCATCCATGCGGACCATATCGGCGAAGGTGAAATTGGCAGCCGTCATCTGGCAGACCGCAGCATTTCTTTTGTGAAGCTGGCGGACGGTGCGGTAGGAACTGCGCAGCTGATTGAGCAGGCGGTTACCTCTTCCAAAATCGCGGATCAGAGCATTCTGGCCCATAAGCTGGCTGACGAAGCCGTGATGACGCGTCATATTGCGAAATCCGCAGTGCGCAGTGCTCAGATTGCCGCGCAGGCGGTCACTTCGGCACATTTACAGCGCGAGGCCGTGGATCATTCTCATCTGGCCGCAGAATCTGTAGGCTCAGTCCAGTTGCAGGAGCATTCCGTCCTGACCGGCCATTTGGCCAAAGGAGCAGTTACGGAAGAACAACTGGGATATGAATCCGTTACAGGAGAACATATTAGCCCCCAGAGTATTACTGCAGCCAAGCTGGCGGACGGCAGCATCATTACCGCCAAGCTGGCCACGGGCGCGGTCGGGGGGGCGATTCTGGCAAAAGAAGCGGTCAGCGGAGAGCATATTGCGGTCTGCGCCGTGGAGGAGAAGCACCTGGCGGATGGCAGCATCAGCGGGCGGGTGCTGCAGGAGGAGGCTGTAGACGCCAGTCATCTGGCATCCGGCGCCATCGAACGACGGCATTTGGGAGACAGCAGTGTGACTTCATCCGCGCTGCAATCCGGTTCGGTAACGGCAGATAAGCTGTCCTCCGGTGCCGTCAAGGAGGCCCATCTCACTGCTGCGATTGTACAGCCGCATCATTTGGCCGACTATGCCGTCACTTCGCTGAAGCTATCGCCGGAGAGTGTCTCAACGGATAAACTCGGTGATCTGGCCGTAACTTCAATTAAGCTGGCGGACGGCAGTGTAAGCGCGGAGAAGCTGGCAGCCTCAGCAGTGCAGACTGAGCATCTGTCGGCAGGCGCTGTCGGCCCGGATTCGCTTAAGGATACGTCTGTGCAAGGCAGACATTTGGCGGCTGGCAGCGTGGGCGGAGCGCATATCCGGCCGATGTCGATCGGCAACGGACATCTTACTCCAAGCTCTGTCTCCTCCATCCAGATTCAGGATGACAGCATCAGCGGCTCGAAGCTGGCTGAGGGAGCGGTAGCATCCCGCCATCTTACTCCCGGCAGTGTGGGCGGAAGCCAGCTGGCGGAGGCCTCCGTGGAAGGGCGGCATCTCGCGGATGGCGGCATTAGTCTGGCGCATCTGGCGGAGGAGGTCCGCAGTGCGGAGCTACTGCCCGACGGAAGCATTGGCGCGCAGAAGCTGGCAGCGGGTGCTGTAGAATCGGTTCACTTGGCTGAAGCGAGTGTGCAGGCCGTTCATTTGGCGCAGGCAGCGGTGGAAGCCCGGCATATCGGTGCCGGAGAGATTACGCTGGCCCATCTGGCCAAAGAGACGCGCAGCGCGGATCTTCTGCCGGATGGCAGCATCGCAGGCAGCAAGCTGGGAGCAGGAGTGGTAGGGGCCTTCCATTTGGCTGCAGGCAGTGTGTATGGCGGCCACCTGGCTGCGGATGCAGTAAGCAGCCGGCATATCCGCGCCGGCAGCATTCAGCTCAGTCATTTGGCTTCCGATACGCGGGGAGCGGACCTGCTGCCGGATGGCTGCATAGGCGGAAGCAAGCTGGCTGAAGGCGCAGTGGATTCGCAGCATCTCCAGCCGCAGAGTGTGGACGCAGAGCATCTTGCTGGCGGAGTAATTCAGGAGCGTCATCTCGGGGCGGGGATTATCCGGCTGGCGCATTTGGCTGAGGAAACGAGGAGTGCGGAGCTGCTGCCGGATGGCAGTATAGGTGGAAGCAAGCTGGCTGAAGGCGCAGTGGATTCGCAGCATCTCCAGCCGCAGAGCGTGGACGCAGAGCATCTTGCAGACAGAGTAATTCAGGAGCGTCATTTGGGCTCAGGAATTATCCGGCTGGCGCATTTGGCTGAGGAGACGAAGAGTGCGGACCTGCTGCCGGATGGCAGTATAGGTGGAAGCAAGCTGGCCGAAGGCGCAGTGGATTCGCAGCATCTTCAGCCGCAGAGCGTGGACGCAGAGCATCTTGCCGGTAGAGCCATCCAGGAGCATCACTTGGGCTCAGGAATTATCCGGCTGGCGCATCTCGCGGAGGAAACCAGAAGTGCAGAGCTGCTGCCGGATGGCAGTATAGGTGGAAGCAAGCTGGTTGAAGGCGCAGTGGGTTCGCAGCATCTCCAGCCGCAGAGCGTGAACGCAGAACATCTTGCAGGCGGAGTAATCCGGGATCGCCATTTGGGGCCGGGAATTATCCGGCTGGCGCATCTCGCGGAGGAAACCAGAAGTGCGGAGCTGCTGCCGGATGGCAGTATTAGTGGAAGCAAGCTGGCCGCGGGTTCCGTGGGCTCTATCCATTTGGCTTCCGGCAGCATCTACGGAGGTCACCTGGCGCCTGAAGCCGTGGATAGCTGTCATATCCGTCCCGGCAGCATCGGCCTGGAGCATCTGGCCCAGGATGCCCGGACCTCCGAGCTTTTGCAGGATGACAGTATTACAGGGGGGAAGGTTGCTCCTCACAGCATTGGAACCAGGCATCTGGCGGAAGGGGCAGTGGGAAGCTCAGAGCTTCAGGATGAGGCGGTGGATGGTTCCAAAATCTCTTCCTTTGCCATTCAGTCCCGGCATCTGGAAGAAGACAGCGTGCAGAGCTACCACATTGTTCAGAATGCGATAAGCGGGGATCATCTGGCGCCTGATTCAGTGGGTAGCAGCCATCTCCGCGCGGGCAGCATTCAGCGTGAGCATCTGGCCGAGAATACGCTGACCTCCGAGCTGCTGGGTGAGGGCAGCATAGACGGCAGTAAGCTGGCGCCAGGAGCGGTGGGCTCTAATCATCTGGCTCCGGGCAGTATCTACGGAGGCCATCTGGCTCCCGGAATCGTTGACGGACGCCATATCCGTCCTGGTAGTATAGGCCTCGAGCATCTGGCCGGGGATGCGCTGACCTCCGAGCTGCTCCCTGACCATAGTGTTACCGGAGAGAAGCTTGCGCTTCACAGCGTCGGCACCGGCCATCTGGCTGAAGGTGCGGTAGGCAGCACTGAGCTGCAGGACGAGGCGGTGAAGGCTTCCAAAATCGCTTCCTTTGCCGTCCAGTCCCGGCATCTGGAAGAAGACAGCATCCAGAGTCATCATATTGCTCAGGGTGTAGTGAACGGAGATCATCTGGCGCCTGATTCAGTGGATAGCGGCCATCTCCGCACGGGCAGCATCCGGCGTGAGCATCTGGCCGAGAACACGCTGACCTCCGAGCTGCTGGGTGAGGGCAGTATAGACGGCAGCAAGCTGGCGCCAGGAGCGGTGGGGCCTAATCATCTGGCTCCGGGCAGCATTTACGGAGGCCATCTGGCTCCCGGAATCGTTGACGGACGCCATATCCGTCCTGGTAGTATAGGCCTCGAGCATCTGGCCGGGGATACGCTGACCTCCGAGCTGCTCCCTGACCATAGTGTGAACGGAGCGAAGCTTGCGATTCACAGCGTCGGCACCGGCCATCTGGCTGAAGGTGCGGTAGGAAGCTCTGAACTGCAGGATGAGGCGGTGAAGGCTGCCAAAATCGCTCCCTTTGCCGTCCAGTCCCGGCATTTGGAAGAAGACAGCATCCAGAGCCATCATATTGCTCAGGGTGCAGTGAACGGGGATCATCTGGCGCCCGGATCAGTCAATGCGGAGCATCTGTCCTTCCATCCGGTGCAGAGTGTCGGGAATCGCGATGTTTTGCAGCAGTTCGGGATGACGGCGTTCATGTTCAATGGTGAGGCGGAGAGTGTGGAGGTGACGGTTTCTTTTGACGAGAGCTTCGGCCATACCGGCTATGTGCTGGTTGCCATGGCTAACCAGCCGTACTTCCATGCCTCGCTTAAGAACAGAACGGGCGGAGGAGCGACGATTGAGGTGGTGCGGCTGCGCGAGACCCAGCATTTCTATGGCGTGCTGTCGTGGATTGCGCTCGGCACTCCGCTGGTCAAACCTGCTGTGGAGCATCGTGCTTTTGATTGATTCAGGGCAGAATAGATTGTACATGAGGCGCAGCCGTGGGTTGCGCCTTTTGTGCATGATTACGCCAGCGTTTATAGGCTTCACGCTATTCATTTCTGCTAATTGTACAAGAAGAGAGGCCGGGAGAAGTGTTGTAGCTGCTTTAATATACTCCTGTTGCTGATGATCGGAAGTGTTCCTCCTCCTGTAAGCGCTCTCCTGGCGGCCTATTGCCGGGTGGAGGCGCATAGCGGCATTTGTCCAATTATCTGCGCTCAGGGAGACACTTGCCGTTACCGGGGGTGGCGGGATACATAGACTATGGTGTAACCCTCAGCCCGGGAGCAGCCCTGTGAAGGAAGGTGGATGGCATGAAAAGAAAAGGAGCATCTGCCCGCCGCACGGGGCGGCGGGCAACCCGGACAGCACGACGGCCTGCTGCACTGCCGCCTGCGGTGAATCATCCGCAGCCTGAGGTGTCGGTTATTATTCCGGCCATGAATGAGGCGGCAACGATTGCCGCAGTGATTGCCGGAGCCAGAGGCGTTCATCCCCGCTGTGAGGTTATTGTGATTGTTAACGGTTCTGCGGATCAGACCGCAGATATTGCGCGCTCCTGCGGAGCTAACGTAATTGTGTATGAACAGCCGCTCGGACACGATGTCGGGCGAAGCGTAGGCGCGGAGGCGGCGAAGGGAGCGGTTCTGCTGTTCACAGACGGGGATCTGGTGATCCCCGCCTCGCAGCTGCGTCCCTTCGTGACCGCGGTCAGCGGCGGAGCGGATCTGGCCTTGAATGATTATTCCGGCCCGGTCCGCAGCAGATTTCCGCATCCGGTGGTGTTATCCAAGCATGTGCTGAATCTTCTGCTCGGAAGGTCTGAGCTGAAGGGCTGCTCCTTGACCGCCGTTCCTCATGCGATTAGCCGCAGGGCGCTGGATGTTCTGGGCAGCGGTCTGCTGTCGAGGCCGCCGCTCGCACATGCGCAGGCGGTACTGGAGGGCCTGGTGGTGACGGCGGTGCATAACGTGCCTGTGGGCAGGATGAATGCGGTCCGCCGGAAGCACAGCGGCAGTGATCTTCTGCAGGAGGCTATCCTCAGAGACCACCTGGATGCTGTAGCAATGGTGCTGGAACGCAAGGGCGGCCGGGCAGGCTTCGGGGACGGCATCCGGCGAAGGGAGATGGTGAGATGATGGGAGCGCGGGAAGTATCCGTCAGCGGCCGGTCTTCAGCGGGGCGTACTGCGCCTGGAAGCAGCGGCTCTACAGGCCGCGCCGCCAGACGCAGCGCAGTAGTGCGTGGAGGCGCGGCTAAGCGGCGGTCCGCGAAGCGCCGCAACAAGCCTGTGGCGGCGGGCCCTGGCCTCTCCCGGTCCAAGCGGAAGCCCGCTTCCGGGCGTAGGGGCCTGTCCCTGCCGGCATCGCAGGGTTCGCTGTCGGTAATTATCTCGGCCAGGAATGAGGAGCAGACGTTGCCGAAGCTGCTGGAGCAGGTGGAACGCCTGAAGCCGCAAGAAATTATTGTTGTGCTCAATGGATGTAATGACCGCAGCTTTCAGCGGACCCGGCTATGTGCTCAGGCAAGTATAGTGTACATTCCGGAATCTGCCGGACATGATGTGGGACGTTCTCTTGGCGCCAAGCTTAGCCGGGGAGATATCCTGTTGTTTCTGGACGGCGATATGGTGATCTCCGCCGGGCAGCTGTCCTCTTTTGTGGCTGCGGTGGACCGGGGGGTGGATGTGGCGCTCAATGACCTTGATCCGCTGCTGCCGCCCTTCGGGCTAAGTGATGCGGTTACCCGCTGCAAGCTCTACCTGAATCAGGTTCTGGGCCGCCCTGATCTTGGAGCAAGCTCCATGACGGCGGTTCCGCATGCCTTATCCCGCCGGGCGCTGGAGAGAATCGGCTACCGCGAGCTGATGGTGCCGCCTCGGGCGCTGGCGCTCTCCATTCTGGGCCGCCTGCGGGTGGAGAAGGCCGGAGGGGTGAATGTGATCAAGCAAAACCGGCTGCGACAGGGGAACACGGGAGCCGGGAATGCCATGGAGCAGCTGATTGCCGGTGATCACGCGGAAGCCCTGGTCTGTGTGATTGCCCACCAGCAGAGCAGCGGGCAGCTGTCGGCCGATAATTTGCTGGAGCACCGCCGGCAGATTGCCGCCTGGAGGAACGCGTTATGACAATGACGAGCATTATTATTCCTACGTATAACAGGCTTGGGCTGCTGCGTTCCTGCGTCGAATCGATCAGAGCGCATACCCGGTCAGCCTATGAGATTATTGTAGTGGACAATGCCTCGGATGATGGTACCGAAGCCTATTGCCGCGCCAGCAAGCTGACGTTCATTTCCCTCCCGGAGAACCGCGGTTTTCCGCTGGCCTGCAATATTGGGCTGCAGCTGGCTGCGGGGGAAGAGCTGCTGCTGCTGAACAATGACGTCATTGTGTCGCAAGGCTGGCTGGATAATCTGAAGAGCGCCTTGTACAGTGCCCCCGATATAGGAATTGTCGGACCGGTGACGAATTATGCCAGCGGACGGCAGCAGGTGCAGACCGGCTATACCGATATTGCAGGCTTCCATGCCGAGGCGCTCCGGGCCAATATTCCCGATGCAGACAAGTGGGTGGAGACCCGAAGGCTTGTAGGTCTGTGTTTTTTATTCAAAAGACAGCTTATGGACGCGATCGGCCTGCTCGATGAACGATTCTCGCCGGGCCATTATGAGGATGACGATTACTGCTACCGTGCCCGGCTGCAGGGATACCGGCTGCTGATTGCCGGAGATTGCCTGGTTCATCATGAAGGCAGCGCCAGCTTCAAGGAGGTCTATTCCGCCTCATTGCAGGAGCTGGTGGAGCGCAACCGCAGGTTATTTATAGAGAAATGGCAAGTGGACCCGGCGCAGTTCATCTGAGGCCGCTGGCCGAAGGCAAAAGACGTAGAGAAAGAGGAGGAACGTAAGTGAAAGGAGTCATACTGGCAGGCGGAACAGGAACAAGGCTATACCCGCTCACCCGGCTGATGAACAAACATTTGCTTCCGGTCGGCAAATACCCTATGGTGTGCTACGGGATTGAGCGGCTGCGCCAGGGGGGGATCACCGATATTCTCCTGGTCATCAGCAAACAGTCCGCAGGACAGTACACTGACTTTTTGGGCAGCGGTGCGGAATTCGGCGTATCGCTGACTTACAAAATCCAGGAGGCGGCAGGCGGCATCGCGGAAGCGCTGGAGCTGGCGGAAGGATTCATCCTGACGGGGGAACGGTTTGTCGTGCTGCTGGGAGATAATCTGTTCATGGATAGTCTGGAGCCTTACGTGAAGAGCTACCTGCAGCAGCCGGCGGGGACCGCGAAGGTGCTCCTGAAGCCTGTGGAGGATGCGCGCAGATACGGGGTTCCGGTGTTTGACAGCGCCGATGCCTCCCTGATAGCTTACATTGAA
This sequence comes from Paenibacillus sp. FSL H3-0333, assembly GCF_038002805.1. Classification (NCBI taxonomy): domain Bacteria; kingdom Bacillati; phylum Bacillota; class Bacilli; order Caryophanales; family Paenibacillaceae; genus Paenibacillus; species Paenibacillus sp. FSL H3-0333. The sequence continues at coordinate 1,913,518 of NZ_JBBODG010000001.1, forward strand.
GAGAAGCCGGAGCAGCCGAAGACAAAATTCTGTGTTACAGGCATATATATGTACGATGAAGCAGTATTCGATATCATCCGCCGGATTTCGCCTTCCAGAAGAGGAGAGCTGGAGATTACCGATGTGAACAACCTGTATGCTGCTGAGCGCAAGCTGAGCTACGATGTGCTGCAAGGCTGGTGGAGCGACGCGGGAACCTTCCAGTCTCTGCGAGAAGCCGGAGATAAGCTGAGAGATACGCTGCCCTGAGGGGCGGCTTTTTTTTGGAAATAGAAGAATTTATATGTTTCACACGATAACTTATCCTTCTATTTCTCGCCGAAACGGTACTGTCCATTAAAAGGACGGCAAAGCCGTTTCCGCTTGGTGGGGGCGATTAATGTAGGGCGGCGGAGAGGAACTTGAATGGTCAAAGGTAACTAAAGGGATAAATCCCTCTGAATTTGCCGGGAATGGGCTGGCGGCTGGAATGAAAGGGATAAATCCCTCTGAATTCGCTAGAAGTGGGCTGGAAGCTGGAATGAAGAGCACAAATACACTTGAATCCGGAGAAAGTTGGCGTTCGGCGGAAATGAAGAGCACAAATGCCCCTGAATCCGGCAAAAGTCGGGGTTGGGCGGAAATGAAGAGCACAAATGCCCCTGAATGCGGAGAAAGTCGGCGCTGGCCGGAAATGAGGAGCACTAATACCCTTGAATCGGGCAAAAGTCGGGGTTGGGCGGAAATGAGGCACAAATGCCCCTGAAACCCGCCGCAAGCGGGCGCAGGGATCCAAAGTCGTTCGAGCTGCCCCGATGGGCAGTGCAGCAGCCAGCTCATCGCCGCCAGCTTACAGCCTCAGCTTAACGTCTTCAACTCATCGCCGCCAGCATGCAGCCTCAGCTTAACGTCTTCACTCATCGCCCCCAGCTAGCAGCCTCAGCTAAACGTCTCTACTTATTGCCCAAGCATGCAGCCACCAGCATATCGTTCGCAGCATATCGCCCCAGCTAGCAACCTTCAGCTCAACGCCCTCAGCTAAACGTCTTCAGCTCATCACCATCAGTCACTGGCTGGCCGGGCGATTCGCCACCAGAATAAATCCTCGGTCTCGCGGTATAGCTCTGCATCCAGGTGCTGCAGGACACGGTGGGAGGCGAGGTTGTCCTTCTCGGTATCTGCAGTGACCCAGCGTGCGCCGGGATGGCTGAAGATCCAGGCGGTGATCTGCCGCAGTGCTTCTGTGGCATAGCCTTGGCCCCGGTATCTCTCGTCCAGGACATAACCAACGATGACCTCCCCTTGCTCGTTCGGGCAGCCTTTGAGAATCAGGAAGCCGATGAGCTGCCGCTGCTCCCGGTGGATGATGGCCCACATGGTCAGCCAGCAGTAGTTCTCTTCATCCTGTAGTACCTTCGCATGCCTGACCCGCAGCGCATAGCGCATCTCTTCATCGTCCAGCAGGGTTGCGGTTGCCGTCACGTTCAGGCCCAGCGCCTGCTCCAGCCCGGCGTAATTCTCTAAGGCTAACGCCAGCTCGGATGCGCTTAGAGGAGATAGGTCCAGGTGTTCACCTGTAAGTTTCATAGATTGCCTCCAGTTCTAATGTGGGTACATAGATGCGGACATACACCATTAGGAAGTATTTTCAGCCAAGCATAGTCTGCCGTCCTGTTCCTTGTCAATAATATGCTCCAGTTTGCAGCCTTCTCCGTACCTTGAAGCGGAAGCGGACACGGGGATTCGAACGTTGAAATTAATGGTCATCTTGCGACATGTCCCAGCCCAACTTGCGGCGCTTCTCCGGCACCGTCAAGGCGGATGCCGCATATGCTGTAGCAGGGCGTTTGAGCAAAGGAGACATGAAGGTGCAGAGTAAAATTACAAAAGTCCTGCAGCACATGGCCCATACGCACGAACAAATGGCACGGATTCTCGACGCCGAACGCCACGTAGCCGTCCGTATGTCGCAAATAGTTCACGATCTGCCGGATGCGGACCCTGATTTCGGCGGATTCAGTGGGCTGGTGGAAAGCTCAGGCCAAGTCAACAAAAATATCATTGCTTACCTCAATGCACTTGCCGATCTTGAAGAGGCGATGGCTGAGGGAGTAGGCAGGGTCATCAAGGAATTAAACGGTCAGGAAGAAGAGTAAGGGTAACGTGTAACCTGAGCAAGGAGGCGGAGGATGAGCAGAGAAAAGGCATATCTGCAAATGCTGGAGTCGACCGCTGCCATCCAGTGGAACATCGCGATGATTCTCGAGGCCAAAGCGGTGGAAGCGGAAAAAGTGAAGCAGTGGACCCATCATCATATCCACGCTAGAGCGTTCGACTCCCACGAAGACCAGTTGAAGGAATCCATCTCTATTCACGAGGTAATCGTGGAAATGGTAGAGGGGCTGACGAAGCTGGAGAACGGGCTGTACAGCAATCTGAAGGCGGTGCTGGGCAGCGGGGAAGACGAGGGCGGCGATTTCGGCGGGGATGGCGAGGGCTTCAGCTTCGGGGACGACAGCAAATGAGCGGCGGGCTGCTCTCCGAACACGCCGTCAAGCTGGAGATGATCCGCTCGATCGCCCGCAGCCAGGCAGCGCTTGCAGCCATCCTCGAGAGTATTGCTGAAGTGACGGGGCAATCGGAGCTGACAGCCCGCAAGCTGAGCGACAATATCAGGATTCTTAGCGGGTACCAGAGTTCAATGTGCCGGATGATATCCGGTATTTCGCTGCATGAGCCCAAAGAAGGAGTGCCTGCAGCCCCCTGGCTGAGCAAGGTCTGCTCAGAGGGGACCGCCAGGAGTAGATGAAGTACAGGAGGCGTAGATGATGAAGAGAAAGAGACTGGGCAAGCTTGGTTCCAAGGGCAAGGGCAAGGGCAAGAGACGTAGACCGCTGCTGTCGCGGAAGACACGGGTACGCAAAGGTCCCGGACGCAAATCGCGCAAGAGTCTGCCCGGCAAGCCGGGGAAGAAATCCCTGCTGCTGCGCAGAAAAAGAAGACTCCGCAGACGGTTACGTAGGGTGCGCGCTGTGCAGGTCATACCGGCAATTGAAACACCATTGGTGCCGCAGGTGATTCCGCTCCCCCCGGATCTGGGCGTCCCGCCGGAACTGCCGCCGGGAGACGCCTATCAGCAGGGCTACACCGAAGCATACAACGTGGGGTTCGACGCCGGTTTCGCCAAGGGCTTCGAGGACGGGCATAAGCTGGAGCTTGGCTGACAGAGCCGCAGGAACAGCAGCGGACCAGGGCTGCGGTTATATAGGGGGCTGGCGCATATTGCGCCGCCCCTATAGCACATGGGGAACTTTGGGATAAGGCGGGCTCTCGGAATTTCCGGCCGGATATGGTAGACTTCTTAACAGAATCTTTACCGGGGTCACTATTCAGGCAGGAAAGCGGGGAACACACATGATGGGGAATGAGATACGAAGAGCGCGGAGTGAGGAAATCCAGGAGATCATGAATCTGATTGCCAAATGTGTACAAGTTATGCAGGCAGGCGGAAGCGATCAATGGGATGAAGGGTACCCTAACCGTGAAGTCATTAGTGAAGATATCGGCAAGGGAACCTTATTTGTCTGCCTGGAGCATGAGGCGATTGCCGGAATTCTTGTGCTGGATGAGAATCAGGCGGAGCAATATGCAGGCATTGAATGGGAACAGCAGCAGGGGCCGCATCTGATCATGCACCGGCTTGCGGTACATCCCGAGATTCAGGGCAGAGGGATTGCCCGGCGGCTGATCGCCTTTGCCGAGGAATTCGCCCGCAGCAGCGGGTATAGAAGCATCCGGCTTGATACATATGCGAAGAATGACAGGGTGCTTAAGCTGTATCCTTCGCTCGGGTATTCGCAGAGAGGCGAGATTTGTTTTCCCGGCCGTACCGCTGGTTTTCCGGTGTTTGAGAAGGTGCTGCCAGATAATATGGAGAGACAACCTCCACTTGAGTAAGTTAACGTTACATTAATGGCTGATTTTCTAGTGTTAAAATGTTTATTCATGCCCTAAACTCACTTTATCGAATATTTATGTTAACTTTAATAACTCTTATTGACATGAAAGTTGTCTTTGGATTATGATGGGATTATTCATAAGCATTGGAATAGTCCTTTTCGTATATCCTTAATAATTGGTTTAAGGGTCTCTACCGGGAACCGTAAATTTCTGGCTACGAAAATATGCTAAGGCATATTTTTGTGGCCTTTTTGTGTTACAGGCAGCCGGATATCAGTAAGACTAGGGGGAGAAGACAATGGCGAATATCCTGATCAAGCATGCGGAGATTATTACGATGAACAAGCAGGAGGACATTATATACGGCGATATCCGCATCGAGGGTGATCTGATTGTAGAGATCGGCACCGGCCTTGAAGTGAAGGGGGAAGAGCTTGTCATAGAGGCCAAGAACCGGACGGTCATCCCCGGCTTCATCCAGACGCATATTCATCTGTGCCAGACGCTATTTCGCGGCAAAGGGGATGATCTGGAGCTGATGGACTGGCTGCGCAAGCGGATCTGGCCGCTGGAGGCGGCGCATGACGAGGAGTCCCTGTACTATTCTGCCATGCTCGGCATTGGGGAATTAATCACCAGCGGCACAACGACCATCGTGGATATGGAGACGGTACATCATACGGATTATGCCTTCCAGGCGATTGCGAAGAGCGGTATCCGCGCCTTGTCAGGGAAGGTCATGATGGACCGGAAGAACCCCGAGGCACCGGCGGCCCTGCAGGAGGAGACGGCGGCTTCGCTGCAGGAGAGTGTGGATTTGCTGGAGAAATGGAACGGATATGCGAATGGCCGGATTCAGTATGCTTTTTCCCCGCGGTTTGTCATTTCCTGTACGGAGCCGCTGCTGCGGGAGGTGCAGAGCCTCTCGGCCCGTTACGGGGTGAAGGTGCATACCCATGCTTCCGAGAATCTGGGCGAGATCGAGCTTGTGCAGGCGATGACCGGTATGCGCAATGTCGTCTATCTGGATCACCTGGGGCTGGCTAACGAGCGTCTGATTCTGGCCCACTGTGTCTGGCTGGATGAGCAGGAAAAGCGGATTCTGCGGGACCGCGGGGTTCATGTCAGCCACTGCCCGGGCTCGAACCTCAAGCTGGCCTCCGGCATCGCCGATACGCCGGGCATGCTTCATGACCATATTCACCTCAGCTTGGGTGCAGACGGCGCGCCATGCAACAATAACCTGGATATGTTCAACGAGATGCGTCTGGCGGCAGTCATCCAGAAGCCCGCGCATGGCCCGACTACGATGGATGCTCGAAGCGTCTTTCGGATGGCGACCATTGGAGGTGCGAAGGCGGTAGGCATGGAGGATCAGATCGGCAGCATCGAGGTCGGCAAGAAGGCGGATCTGGCCATCCTTAATCTCTATAATTTTCATACCTTCCCCTCTTATGATGTGGACCCGATCTCGCGGATCGTCTACTCCGCCACCCGTGCCGATGTGGAGACAACGATGGTTGACGGTGAGATTCTCATGCACACAGGGCGGCTGAAGACCATCGACAAGGAAGTAGTGCTTCATGAAGCGAACCATTCCATTAAAAGATTGTTGGGCAGCGCGCGGCTATCCTGAGCGGTAGGGGCTCCACGCCAGTTGTTCCAGACAAACTGACTATAGTGACCGGAGGCATGATTGCAGCCTCGACCAGAAGCATCTCAGATTCAAACTGTATCCTTGCAGGGGACTTCGCGCCTCTGCTTTTTTGTGCGGATATTGATAATGACCTTAATGACCTTAATGACCTTAATGAACCTTTTCTCCCGCTCAGTTGTTTAATAGGGTGGCCCTCTTTTGATTCCCTTAACAAGTATTGCTATACTAGAGCAACGTGAGCTTTTTACAGAAATAAGGAATTGTTTGTACACCACTATTAATGAAGAGAGTAAGAGGGGATGGCAATGAGAGAGGGCAAACCTGCGTCTGCGCAGGCTCATTTCTATATCGTGGCGGGACTGCTGTGGCTGAAGCTGCTGCTGCTGAGAGGGCTGTTCTTTGACCGGATTGCCTGGGAGTGGATCGCTGCGGATCTGGCGCCGGTGCTCCTGCTGCTCGGTGTGCTGGCTATAATTACGCCTCAGCGGATGAGAAGAGGGGTCTTCTGGAGCTTCAATGGCCTATTGTCGCTGCTGCTCTTCGCGGCCAGTGTGTACTTCAATCACTTCGGCTCGGTGCCTACCTATCTGGCGCTCTATGAGCTGAACCAGGTCTTTCAGGTCAAAGAGAGTGTGGAATCTACGATTGAGTGGATCGATTATCTGTTTTTTGCCGATCTAATCATAGTGATGGTCTATTCGCTGTTCCGCAGATGGAAAAGAGGCCCTATGCGCTGGCAGCGGGGCAGCCAGCCTGCAAGCAGAACCCGGAGCATCTATCTGGTGGTGCTGCTGGTGGCAATCATTGGAGGCGGCTCGCTGTCGGCGTATTCGATTCATTCGGCCAGGGGAATTACCAATGAGCTGGTCCAGGCGGAGACGGCCGGATTCCTGAATTATGAGGTGGTGGCAGCGATCAAGGCCCGGGAGGATAACGGCCTTATCGGGACCGGTGATATTCAGGAGACGATAGCCAAGGTGAAGTCACTGGAGGCTACCTATCCATACAAGGCTGTGACAGGTGGACTGCCAGAGCATTTCGGATCGCAAAAAGGGAAAAACGTCATCATCATTCAACTGGAGGCGTTCCAGAATTTCCCGCTGCATCAGTCACTGGAGGGTCAGGAGCTGACCCCGGTGCTGAATGGTCTGGCCGGAGAGGGCTTCTATTTCCCGCATGTGTATCAGCAGGTAGGTCCGGGCAATACCTCGGATGCGGAATTTATGAGCAACACCTCGATTTATCCGATCGCTTCGCTTGCTATGTCCACAGGCTTCGGGGACCGGGAGCTGCCGGGACTGCCGCGTCTTTTGCGGGATAAGGGGTATGAGGCGTACACGTTCCATGTGAACAAGGTCGGCTTCTGGAACCGGAATGAGCTGTATCCGGCGCTTGGCTTCAACGGCTACTATGACAAAGGCTCCTTCAAGAATGACCATTTCAATTCGTTCGGGGCTTCCGATGAGCAGCTCTATGCTACTGCCGTGGAGAAGCTGGCGGTGCTGCATCAGAAGGGCACGCCTTTCTACGCCCAGCTGGTGACAGCCTCCAGCCATCATCCGTTCAAGGTTCCGGACAGCTTCCGTCGTATTCAGGTACCGGACAAGCTTCAGGGCACGATGCTGGGCGATTATCTGAGCGCGGTGAACTATACGGATTATGCGATAGGCACGCTGATTGACAGATTGAAGCAGCAGGGGATGTGGGAGGATACCGTGCTGGTGCTGTACGGTGACCATTTCGGCCTGCAGCCGAAGGACGTCCCGGCGGAGCAGGTGGAGGACGCGCTGGGTATCAAGTATGATGACCGGATCAGCCGGTTCAACATTCCGCTCGTGATCCACGTGCCCGGCATGAAGCAGGGACAGGTTGTGGAGCGGACCGGCGGACAGCTGGATGTGCTGCCGACGGTAGCCAATCTGCTCGGGGTATCGCTGAAGGACGAAGGGTTCACCGCATTCGGGCATGATCTGCTGAATGTGGACCGCAACGTGGTGGGCATGCGCTATTATTTGCCGACAGGCTCGTTTTTTAATGATGAAGTGTTGTTTGTGCCCGGTAAGAGCTTCGCGGACGGTGAGGCGGTCTCGCTGGATACGCATGAGCCGGTGAAGGATTTCAGTGCCTATCAGAGCGATTACGACTACATCCTGAAGCTGATGGGCTTATCTGATGAATATGTGAAGCTGCTTCCGCAGCGTTAGGAGAATGTTATGAAAAGACTATGGAAACCCGAGTACCTCATCTCGCTGGCCGGCGCTGTGCTGATCCTCTATCTGCTGTTCGTGCGGCCCTTCACAGGCGTTGCCGATAACGGCGATTTCCTGCGGATGATGAATACGGTCGGACTGAATTATTTTGATGCCGGGGAGGACTATGCCGACCGCTTCTTCAGCTACAGTCATTCTAAGTTTGCTTATGATGATCTGTTCAAGGGCTTCTACCCGTCCTCGCAAATTTTGCTGGTGCTGGTGCCAAGGCTGCTTGCGGGCATATTTCACGGCAGTTATTTCGATATCCGTCTTCTGGCAGTGGTATATGCAGTGCTGCTGCTGGCTGCCACGTGGATGATCGTCAAGCTGGGTGCGAAGAGCTCCTATGCCACGGGCCTGCTGCTGGGTGCGGGAATGCTGTTTGTGTTCTACGATATCGGCTATCTGGCTTATTTCAACTCCCTGTTCGGCGAACCCGTGTCGATGGTCTTCATGCTGCTTACGTTCGCGCTGGGTCTGAGGCTTACCGGGCAGGAGCAGCCGTCCTCCAAAGGACTTACGCTGTTCTTCATTGCCGTGCTGTTCCTGATCTGCTCCAAAATCCAGAATGCCCCGGTCGGCCTCGCCTTCGCGCTGATCTTCCTGCGCCTGCGGACGCTGAATGGAACAGGCAGCTGGCGTAAGCTGGCGCTAAGTCTTGCGGTAGCTACGGCGCTGGTATCGGTGATTATGTATGTGGCGGCGCCGAAGGAGCTTAAGCATATCAACCTGTATCAGACGGTGTTCTTCGGCATACTGAATGAATCGCCGGATGTGCGCGGCGATCTGCGCGACCTGGGGCTGCCGGAGCGCCTCGAGGTACTGGCGGGGACGAATTATTTCCAGGGGGATACTGCGATCAAGCAGGATGATCCATTGCTGGGGCCGGATTTCTATGACCGTGTATCGCATAAGGATGTGCTTTTCTTTTATATGAAGCATCCCGGGCGGTTAATAGAGAATATGAAGTATGCGGCTGCTAACAGCATGTCCATCCGTCCCTACTATCTCGGAAGCTATGAGAAAAGCGAAGGCAAACCTGCGGGCGCGGTAGCAGGAATGTACAGCGGGTGGAGCGAGCTCAAGAACAAGCATCTGCCCCATTCCCTCGGATTCCTGGTTATTTTCTATCTAGTGTATTACGCCGGAGTGTTCTATCAATACTTCCGTACGCGGGAGGCGGCAGGGCGGATTGCCGGAGAACTGATGATGCTGCTGGGACTGATCGGGCTGTTCTCGTTCCTGGTTCCGATCCTCGGTGACGGCCGCGCGGATATCGGCAAGCATCTGTTCCTGTTCAATGTCTGCTTCGATATGATGGCGGTAGCGATGCTGGGCTGGACGCTGCATAAGCTGACGAAGCTGCTGAAATAACTTATCATGTCAAACCCTTAATTGACCCCTAGCGGATTATAGAATACAATGTGTTTGGAACTTTAGTAAAAGAGTGGAAATGGCTTGATACAGCCTCATCCTACAAGGGGGCCGCTATGGGGAATGACGAATACAAGGACAAGATTGAACAGGCAAGACAGGAACTGAACAAACTGGCCTTGGAGTACGGGATGCAGGATGTCCGGGTACTCCGCCAATCGGTGAAGCTGGATGCGCTCCTGAATGAATACAGTGATTGTAATACGGAGAAGGATGACCAGCTTTATTAGAGAAATACAGAGCAGCTATGCAAATACAAGAGACACTTTGACGGTTAACACCGCGGAGTGTCTTTTTTTAAAATTTAAGCGTTTATATGTTTCAATCCTAACGTTCTCGCTGAAACGAATGCCGTTCTTAACAGGACGGCCGAGCCGTTTCTGCTTATAAGGGATCAGGCTCATCGCCCAGCAGCTCGCGGAGCATCTTCTCCCGGTTCGTCATGAAGGCGCGGGTGACCGTATAATGATCCGTGTCTTCCAGCGCAACAGGCGTGATACTCTCTCCCTTCAGCAGAAGAATCTCTGCACCCGGATAGGACATCAGAATCGGGGAGTGGGTGGCGATGATGAACTGGGAATTCTGCTCAGCCAGCTCATGCATCCGCGCCAGCAGTGACATCTGCCGCAGGGGAGACAAAGCGGCTTCGGGCTCGTCCAGAATATAGATGCCCTGTCCGCCAAAGCGGTGAACGAACGTGGAGAAGAAGGATTCTCCATGCGACTGCTCATGCAGCGAGCTCCCTCCATAGGAGGATTTAATGGGTCTTCCCGCCTCGGGGTCCTCATCCAGCTCATCGATGTAAGTAGCCACATTGTAGTAGCTCTCCGCACGCAGGAAAAAGCCGTCCTTCGGACGCTTCACCCCTTTGGCAATCCGCAAATATTCGTAGAGACTGGAATGCGAGGCGCGGGTATTAAACGAGAAATTCAGCGTCCCCCCTTCCGGATTGAACCCCCAGGCAGCAGCAATGCCCTCTAACAAGGTAGACTTCCCGCTACCGTTCTCTCCTACCAGAAAAGTAACCTGCTTCTGAAAAGCAAGCCGGTCCAGGGTGCGTACCACCGGCAGATTAAAAGGATAGCTTCCAAAGGAAGGGACTGCATCGCGCAGCAGCTCGACATGGCGCAGATACAGCATAGGGCCATAGATGGAACTCATATCTTAGTGCCTCCTCAGTAAGTATTTCTTGTGAAAGGTGATGCCTCTAATTGTAGATGATTCCCGTCTTACCCGCAAAGGACTTGAGTAGGCTTCGAAATGCAGACCCTGCCTCTGCATGGACAAGAGTGGACGGATTCTGTAGAGGTTCGGGCCAAGCGGGCGAAAGACCGGGGGCATATGCCAATTTCGGTGTGATACAGACAGATGTCCATGAGGCGGATGCTGACTCCGCATATAGTACTACTGTCTTGAGAATATAACGGGGCAGGGTGAAGGCCGTGAAAACAAAAAAGAGAGGCGGGCTTCCACAGGATTACCGGGATGGCTATCTGCAAGGGTACCATCTCGGCCTGTGCGAAGCCGTGAAGCGCCTGAATACTCCTGAAGTGGGGGAACGTCAGCCGTTAAAACTGATGTATGTTCCCCAGGGGTTTCAGGCCATCGATGCGGGAGTCGCAGAAGCGCTGCGGCTGCTGGTAAGCGAGCTGATCATCTGTCCTCCGGAAACTATGCTGGAGGTGGCATCGCGCGAATTGCCTGAGGCGGTGCTGGTGATGAACGGGCTGCATGTATTTCCGGAGAATCATCTGGAACAAATTATGGCAATAAGACAGCTGGGTATCCCGGCGGCGATCTGGTTTGTGGATGATCCTTATTTCACCGAGGATACATCCGTCATCTGCCGGCATTACGATTATGTGTTCACGCATGAACTGGGCTGTGTGGAATTCTACCGTTCGCTGGGGACGGCGTCTGTGCACTATCTTCCGCTGTGCGTCAACCCCCAGATGTTCTACCCGCGCCACACCGGACCGCAATATCACTATGATGTCGTGTTCATCGGCAACGCCTTCCGCAACCGTACGGAGCTGTTCGATGAACTGGTCCCCTTCCTGCAGGGAAAGAAGGTGCTCATCGCCGGCGGATTCTGGGAGCGGCTGGCCCACTTCGAGGAGCTGTCTCCGTACATCAGAGAGGGCTTCATCCCGCCGGAGGAGACCGCCAATTATTACAGCGGCGCGAAGCTGGTCATTAATATCCACCGGCCCTGGGAGGGAGGGATGGACAACCGGAATACGTTCCAGCTTCCGTCCCTCTCCATTAATCCCCGGACCTATGAGATCAGCGCCTGCGGGACGATGCAGCTGACCGATATCCGGCAGGATCTGGATATCCACTACAAGCCGGGCCGGGATCTGGAGACCTTCGCTTCTGCCGATGAGCTGAAGCGCAAAATTGATTATTACCTGAAGCACGACAAGGAGCGCCGGCAGTATGCGCTGCGGGGACTGCAGACCACGCTGCGCCGGCATACCTTTACTTCGCGTCTGCCTCATTTATTGGGTGTTCTTACTTCAAGAGGGTGAATTTCATTATGGATCAAAAGGAGCGAATACTCATGAACAACGAATTTATTATGCCTGCCCCGCCGTTGCCGAGAACCCCTGCGGAGGAAGAGAAGCTGCGGGGACGTCTGACCGGCTTCAAGGGAGGCTATGACGAAGGATATCTGCGGGGACGTCTGGCCGTTCTGGACGGACGCCCGGAGGAGCCGCAGCCGGTAAGGAATATCCATGTGATGTACGTGGCTTCAGGCAAAGGCTATCCGTATTCACCGTTGGATGATGCCGTGCTCTTCGCACTGCAGCGGTTAACGGTTCAGGTCACGATTACTGATGTGCGGCAGAATCTGGTGGAGCTGGCTTCTGCCCAGCGTCCCGACCTCGTGCTGGTGCTGGATGGTCTGGATTTACCGCTGGAGCAGGTGGCTATTCTGCGGGGCCAGGGCATTAAGACCGCGATCTGGTTGACCGATGATCCGTATTACACCGATTTCACAATGAAGATTGTGAGTCACTATGACTATGTATTCACACTGGAGCGTAATTGCGTAGAGATCTACCGCGGCCTTGGCTGCACGGAGGTCCACTATCTGCCCTTTGCCGCACACCGTGAGCATTACCGTCCGACTACCGGACGTTCGCCGGTCAGCCGGGAGGTCAGCTTCATCGGGTCTGCCTACTGGAACCGGATTAATTTCTTCCGCGATATTATGCCGGAGCTGATGAGCTATAACACGGTCATTAACGGAATCTGGTGGGACCGGTTGCCGGAAGCGCCGCTCTATGGCGACCGGATTGAGATCGGCAAATGGATGTCCCCCCAGGAGACGGCTGTAGCCTACAGCGGCTCGAAGATTGTGATTAACCTTCACCGCTCGCACATTGACGATGCAGTCAACAACAACGCACTGTATATTCCGGCCGTATCGCCGAATCCGCGTACGTTCGAGATTGCTGCCAGCGGCACGCTGCAGCTCAGCGATGCCCGTGACGATCTCGGCTCCTTCTACAAGGTGGGCGAAGAGATCGACACCTTCTCCAGCCCACGCGAGCTGATGGACAAAATCCAGTACTATCTGACGCATGAGGAAGAGCGCCGGGAGATGTCCCTCCGCGCCTTCGAGCGGACGCTCAGGGATCATACGTATACCAGACGTCTTAGTCAGCTGCTCACTATTATTTACGGTAAGCCAGCAGGGCAATCGTAGAACAGGCTGTCAGCAAAATGTGCGTATCACAGGGGACAGGTGTCGTGCCGGCATCTGTGCCCCCTCAATATACTGGAGTACCGGGCAGAGATGTTAGCCTGTCAGCTAATATACCCGTCCCAAGCAGGAGCACTGCTGAGTGATAACAGATTGTGTGCATTCAAATTTTAGGAGGTGAATGGCTGCTCCACAGCCCTTCGCAGGGGAGCGCCGAGACACCATGGCCGACAAAGCGACGATCGTCCTCTTTTCCCATGTCTCCAACACGCGCAGTATTACGGGTGCGGAGAAGCTGCTGTTATTCTTCAGCCGGGAGCTATCTCCTTACTTCAATTGTATCCTCGTAGCCCCGCAGGACGGGAAGCTGACACAGCTGGCCCGGAGCTACGGCCTTCAAGTCCGGCTGATGTCTATTCCGCTGGTCTATGGAGTGTACACTCCCTATGCCGGTCTTCCGGCAGATATCCGCAAGCTGCAGGAGGGCCGGGAATATCATGAGCTGACTCACTGGCTTGCGGAGCTTCGTCCGTCCTTCGTGATCACCAGCACCTGTGTGCATGCCCTGCCGCCAATCGCGGCGAAGTCAATGGGCATACCCGTGATCTGGAAGATCTCGGAGACCATTACAGACAACGAGTTCACCCCGGTCAGCGTAGAGCTGATCCACAACAACAGCGATGAGATTCTGGCGATTTCACAGACAGCGGCAGCGTGCTTCCCCGAGGAGATCCGCGATAGCAAGGTGACCCAGCTTCCTCCGTCATGGAGCGACGCGGATTTGATGTTCGAGGCCTGGAGCAAGCTGCGCGGGGAACGGCGGAGTGAGCTGAAGATCGCCCCGGGGGACCCGCTGATCGGCTATGTCTCTTCCTTCATTAATAAGGAGAAGGGGCTGGAGCATTTCGTCAAGATGGCGGTTCTGGTGCATGAGCAGCATCCGGCTGCCCGCTACCTCGTAGTGGGGACTCCCGGGGATAAAAGCTACTATGAGCGCTGTGTCCGCAAGGTGAAGCTGGAGGGTCTGACCTCACGCTTCCGGTTTGTCGGGTACGAAGAATGTCTGCCGGCCGCTTACTGCGCGATGGATCTGCTTGTTGTCCCCAGCCTGATCCGGGAAGGCTTCGGCATGACCGCCCTGGAGGGCTATGCCTTCAGCAAGCCGGTTGTCGCTTATGATTCCGGCGGCCTGCGGGAGATTCTGGACGCCGCAGGCTGCGGCGAGCTGCTAGTGCCTGCGGGAGACATGGAGGCGCTGGCCGGGCGGGTGAACGCGCTGCTGGCCGACCAGGCGATGGCGGCCGGCATTGGCTGGCAGGCGCGGGAGCGCATCGAGGCCGTCTACGGCCTGGCGGCTTACCGCGTCCGGCTTCAAGGCTTAGCGGAGAGGTGGCATCTCCGCTACTGCCTCCAGCCGCCGCAGCTCATCGGCGGCCCGGAAGCCCCGCCCGCAGCTGCGCCGGCGGGCGGGAAGAGCGCCCCCGCGGCACAGCCGACGCGGGGCAAGACCGGGCGCCGCGCCGCACGGCTGCGGGCCGCGAAGCTGCGGCGCGGCAGGCTGCGCCGCGCCAAGTCCCGGAGCGGCGCGGCGGGAACGCGCCCGCGCCGTAAGAAGCGCGCGGCAGGCTCCGCGCGCCGTCGGGCCAGCAGCGGCGGCAAGAAGCGCCGCGCGGGCCAGGCCGGAAGCCGCCGGAGCAAGCGGCGGCGTAAGGCATCCTGAGCAGCCTGCCCGGTTCCTAAGGGCAGGCCATAATCAAAGGGGAGTGAACCCATGAAGATCATGACGATTTTGGGCACGCGGCCCGAGATCATCCGCCTTAGCGTTATCATTCCGCTGCTGGACCGGTATGCGGAGCGGCATGTGCTGGTGCATACGGGACAGAATTTCACGGCCAGCCTCAGCGGGGTATTCTTCGCTGAGCTGGGACTCCGCGCACCGGACTACGTGCTGCAGGATAAGCAGGCCGGACTCGGGGGTCAGCTGGCCGCCATGTTCGGCAGTCTGGAGAGCATTCTGCTTCAAGAGCAGCCGGACCGCGTGCTGCTGCTGGGGGATACCAACAGTGCGCTATGTGCCATTCTGGCCGAGCGGATGGGCATCCCTGTGGTGCATATGGAAGCAGGCAACCGCTGTTACGATCTGAAAGTGCCGGAGGAGAAAAACCGCCGTGTCATAGATGCCGTCTCCACCATAAATATGCCCTATACCCAACAGAGTAAGAGACATCTGCTCAGCGAAGGGTTCCCCAGCCAGCGTATTGTGTTAACCGGCAACCCTATCCATGAGGTGATTACGCATTACGAAGAGCAGATCGCGGCCAGTGACATCCTGTCCCGGCTGAAGCTTGAAGCCGGCCGGTATCTGCTGGTAACAGCCCACCGGGCCGAGAATGTCGATGATCCGGAGTCGCTGCTCCAGATTATGTCCGGGCTGAACCTGGTGGCTGAGCATTTGGGACTCCGCCTGATCTGCAGCATCCATCCCCGTACACGCTCCAAGCTTACGGAGCAGTTCCCGCTGAGTATGAACCCGCTGGTGGAGTTTCACGAACCTTTCGGATTTTTTGACTTTGTTCATCTGGAACGCTATGCCCTGTGCGCCATTACCGACAGCGGCACCGTTCAAGAAGAATGTTGCCTGATGGGAGTGCCTACGGTGACCATACGCCGGACGACAGAACGCCCGGAAACTATCGATTGCGGAAGTAATGTAGTGTCCGGGGTAGAACAGAACAGCATTCTGCGCTGCACCGTGCTGATGACGTCGCTTAAGCCCGATTGGGAGGCGCCGGAAGGGTATCTTGCCCAAGGTGTCTCGGTAAAGGTAGTTAAATTTCTGCTTGGAGGGAACCTGCATGTTCAATAATAAACGGATTCTGGTTACAGGCGGTACCGGTTCCTGGGGGCATGAGCTGATCCGGCAGCTGCTGCCGCAGCATCCCAAAGAAATCATCGTATTCTCCCGCAGTGAGTCTGCACAGGTAGCCATGAGCCGTGAATTTGAAGATAAGCATCTCAGCTTCATCATCGGCGATATCCGTGACAAGGATGCGCTGGTGGCTGCCTGCCGCGGTGTGGATTATGTCTTCCATCTGGCCGCGCTCAAGCATGTACCCGTCTGCGAGGACCAGCCGTACGAGGCGCTCAAGACGAATGTGGTCGGCACACAAAATGTCATCGAAGCCGCGATTGCCAACAATGTGGAGAAGGCGATCTACATTTCTACCGACAAGGCGGCCAATCCGTCGAACTTCTACGGTATGACCAAGGCCATCGGTGAGAAGCTGTTCGTCTATGCCAATCTGATCGGCTCAGGCACCAAGTTTGTTACGGTGCGCGGAGGCAATGTGCTGGGTACGAACGGCAGCGTGGTCCATCTGTTCATGAAGCAGATCAAGGACAAGGGACAGGTAAGGATTACGGATATGAACATGACCCGGTTCTTTTTCACCCTGCGCGATGCCATTACTCTGCTGTTCAAGGCTTCCGATGTCAGTATCGGCGGCGAGATCTTTGTCATGACCATGCCGACCTGCCGGATCGTGGATTTGGCCGATGTACTGATCGAAGCTTCCGGCCGGACGGATGTCAGTATGATCGAGACCGGCATCCGCCCGGGTGAGAAAATCCATGAGATCCTGATGAGCGATTTCGAGAGCCTGACTACGGTGGTCTACGATGAGCAGTACTTGGTTATTCTGCCCACACTCGATATGCCGGAGCTGAAGGAGCATTACCGTCATTTCCCCCATGTGTCCTTCAGCAGCTTCAGCTCGGAGAATCATCTGATGGAGCAGGCTGAAATCAAAGATATCCTGATCCGGGGAGGGTTCCTCCAGTGAAGCTCCTGATTCTCGGCGGAAATGGTATGGCAGGTCATATGCTGGCGGAGTATTTTCGCCGCCAGGGCAAGCACCACATCTTCCATACAACCCGGGATAAGAAGGATCTTGGAGGGTTGTATGTAGACGCCGACGACATCGCCGGTGTAGAGAAGCTGGTTGAAATCGTCTCCCCCCATTGCATTATTAATGCGATGGGGGTACTCAATCAATTCGCCGAACGGGACCGGATCGGCGCGTATCATGTCAACGGATTTCTGCCCCACCGCCTGCGGCGGGCAGCGGACCAGATCCATGCCCGGCTCATCCAAATCAGCTCCGACTGCGTGTTCGAAGGAACACGCGGCGGATATACGGAGGAGGATGCCGCGGATGGAACCTCGGTCTACGCCCTCACCAAGAGTCTTGGAGAAGTGCGCGATCCCGGACATCTCACGATCCGTACCTCCATTATCGGGCCCGAGATCCGCTCCGGCGGAATCGGCCTCATGGAATGGTTTCTGGCCCAGAAAGGCCGGGTAACCGGATATGAATGCGTGATGTGGAATGGAGTCACCACCCTGGAGCTGGCCAAAGCCATCGATTCCCTGCTGGACTCGGATCTCTCCGGGCTGATTCATCTGGCCCACCCGCAGCCCGTAAGCAAATATCAGCTGCTGCAGATGATGCAGACCGCATTTCATAAAGAGGATGTTGAGATCATCCCGCAGCAGACGCCGGTTCAGGACCGGACGCTGATCAGCACGAGAAGCGATGTCACGATTGAGCTGCCTTCCTATCCCCGGATGCTTAGCGAGCTTGCCGACTTTATGCGCAGCTCAGAGCTGCTGACATGAGCGGGCGGCGTCTCCTGATTACCGGAGCTTCCGGCTTTACCGGCAGGCATGCCGTGGCCTACTTTGCCGCCGGAGGAGCGGAGGTGACTGCTGTAGTCCGCCGCAAGCCAGCTGCGGAGTTGTTCCCGGACGGCGTTCAGCAGTATGTCTGTGACCTGGGGGACCGCAGGGCTGTGGCGGCAATGATTGGAGCGGTGAAGCCGGATCAGGTGCTGCACCTGGCAGGCAAGAATTCGGTCCCGGAGTCCTGGAGGGACCCGCTGCTCTACATGGAAACCAATGTAATGGCTACTCTATATTTGCTTGAGGCGCTGCGTGTCCAGCCGGCCAGCCGTATTCTGGTGGCCGGCTCCCGGCTTAAGTATAGACCGGGTGCGGCAGACCCGCCCCATCCCTATAGCCTTAGCAAGACGCTGGAGGAGCTGGTATCGCTGGCCTGGGCAACGCTGTTTGCACAGCCGGTGCTGATGGCGGAGCCCTCGAACCTGATTGGTCCGGGTCCGTCCACCGGCTTCTGTTCCCTGCTGGCACAGCATATTGTGCGCAGTGAAGCAGCCGCTGTAACCGGATCGGCTGCACCTGCTGCGTTTCGGCTCTCCTCGCGCCATGCGCTGCGTGACTTTCTGGATGTGCGTGATGCGGTCAGGGCCTATGGCTTCATTCTGGATTCGGGCGAGACAGGAAGGATCTACCGCATTGATTCCGGGACAGAGCGGGAGCTGGGGGAGGTTGCGGCGAAGCTGCTGGCCCATGCCGCAGCTCCGGTTGCGATGGACTGGGGCCCGCAGGAGGAGCACAGTCGGGGCAATCCTTCCCCGACACCTGCCGTTCCGGCGAAGCCTCCATTTGAATCTGCTGATAGTAAGGTACCGCCTGAAGAATCGGGGGACTATGCTGTTATTTCCGGCTGGATGCCGGAGATTGCGCTAGACCGTTCGCTGGCGGATATTATCGGCTATACAAGGGCCGGTAAGGAAGGAAGGTTGTTATGAAGCCCAGAGTATCCGTAGTTATTCCTTTTTACAATTGCCCTTATATTGAGCAGGCGCTGCAGAGCGCCATGAGCCAATCCTGGCAGCCTTATGAGATTATCGTAGTGGATGACGGTTCAACTCTGCATGCAGAGCGGATTACCCCTTATCTGCCCTACATTCACTATCTGGGCAAGGCCAACGGCGGCACCGCTTCGGCACTTAACCACGGTATTGCGCATGCCACGGGAGATTATGTAGTCTGGCTCAGCTCGGATGATATGTTCTATCGTGACAAGATCAATAATCAGGTTCTGTTCATGGAACAGAACCGTTTGCTGATCTCGTACACCAACTTCAATTACATTAACGGAAACTCGCAGGCTATGGAGCTGAATGCTGCGGCCGTATTCCCGAACCAGCTTGAATATCTGCGCTGCTTCCTGTACGGCAATCCCATCAACGGCTGTACGGTGATGTTCAAGCGGGAGATCTTCGGAGCC
This sequence comes from Paenibacillus sp. FSL H3-0333, assembly GCF_038002805.1. NCBI lineage: Bacteria > Bacillati > Bacillota > Bacilli > Caryophanales > Paenibacillaceae > Paenibacillus > Paenibacillus sp. FSL H3-0333. Next base: position 1,932,664 of record NZ_JBBODG010000001.1, read on the forward strand.
ATCGGGATGTTCGATGAAGCACTGCCGTATACCCATGATTATGATCTGTGGTACCGGGCGATTCTGAACGGTTATGCACCGGTGATGCTGAACCAGTCCTTGACGGCTTACCGCCGGCATGAGGGAATGGGCACGCTCAGACACTACGATGTCATTATGGCCGAGGCTGCAGCAACCAGTGCCCGTTATCACGCTCCCTTAAGCGCCCTGATTGCTTCCATGGGCGGCTAGCTGCCGGAGCGCGCATAGCCGGCACGGCAGCACAGCCCAAGACCAAGCAACTAACGCTTAGGAGGGAGAGCATATGTACCGGGAAATTGAAGTGAAAGACTTCCTGCCGGTCCTGCTGGAGCAGCTGAAATTCTCCGAGAGTATTCTGGATATCGGCAGCGGTACCGGTACGCTGCTGGAGCGGTATGAGGCCGCTGTAGTGCTGGGGCTGGATATCCACAGGCCTTATCTGCTGCACCGCAAATACAAGTCCCCTCATATCATTCCGGTTCATGCCGATGCCGGCCATATCGATAAGCTGTTCCTGCCGGGAACCTTCTCTGCGGTCACTCTGATCGATTCTCTGGAGCATTTTTCGATGAGTGAAGGCATAGAGCTGCTGCGTAAGGCGGAGCTTATCGCTGCGAACCGTGTCATCGTATTTACACCACGGGGCTTCTTCCCGCAGGAGGGGAAGGACCATTTCAATCTGCATGGGGAGTATTACCAGAAACACTGGAGCGGCTGGGAGCCTGAGGACTTCCTGAAGCTGGGCTACGCGGTAACCGTACTGAAGGGATTTCACCATGCGGAGAATCCTTCATTCCGGGAAGCCTTCGGTGAGAATCACGCGCCGCTGGACGCCCTGCTCGCCTGCAAGACAGTATAAATGAACTCAGGGAGGAGGCCGGGGCATGAATCAGAAGACCAAGGTCTCGGTGGTGATTCCGTTCTATAATTGTCCCTACGTGCATCTGGCGGTTGAGAGCGTGCTGGCCCAGAGCTACGCGGATATCGAGCTGATCGTGGTGGATGACGGTTCCACACTCCATACGGAGAAGCTTGAAGCCTATAAGAGCCGGATCGTGTATGTCCGCAAGACCAACGGAGGAACCGGCTCGGCGCTTAATAGGGGAATTGAGGTGGCAAACGGAGCTTATTTTGCCTGGTTAAGCGCGGACGATCTGTTCCATCCCGATAAAATCAGACGGCAAATAGAAGCCATCCGCAGCTCGGGAACCTCCTTCAATCATACGGCTTACTACTATATTAATGAGCACGAGCAACGGTTTCACGACATCGTTCGGATGCCGGCCTGCAGCAGGCCGGCCCTCATTCAGACCATGATGTCCAGCTGTCCGGTTAACGGCAGCACGGTGCTGTTTGATATGGAGATCCTCTCTAGGGTCGGTATGTTTAATGAGACCCTCCTGTATACACAGGATTATGATATGTGGCTGCGGATTCTGCCTCATTATGAGTGGTCTTATATAGAAGAGCCGCTGCTGGATTACCGCGTCCATAATGAGATGGGCTCGGTCCTGCACAGCGAAGCGCAGAACCGGGAAATTGCCAAGGTGCAGTTCATGCACAGGGGTAAATTGACGGAGCTGCTGAGAAAGGAGAGAAGGAATTGAGACTGACATTTCCGGTTCTGACCTTATCCAGAGGCGGCGCGCAGCGGATGATAACCGAGCTGGCTAACCGTCTGGCTGAAATTGGCCATGAGGTCGTTGTTCTTTTGCCCAGCCATGGCTTTGTTGAATATGAGATGAAATGTCCGATTATTACTGCACCCGCTACGGTACTTACGGAACATGATTTTCCTTATGGGGATGTAATTATCTCCAATTATTATACAACCGTTCCGGTTGCCGAGCGGGCCAGCCGGCAGGGCAAGGGGCTGCATATCCGGTTGGCTTTATGCTATGAGCCGAATTTCCTGCCGGATAATAATCAGTCGTTTGCTTCCTACGGCATTACCCGCAACCTGCTTGTACTGTCGCGCTGGCAGCAGGAGGTCATACGGATCAATCATGGCATTAAGGGCAGAATTGTTCCGGTCGGTGTTGATTCGGATTTCCATAATACGCATTTACGCGACACTCCGGACCGGCCGTTGATCGTCTCGGCCATTATGCGGCGCCCGGAAGGCGGATTCTCCGGCCACCGGGAGCAGGAATATCTGATTCAGCAGCTTGATATGGTCAAGCGGCTTCATCCTGAGGTGGAGATCTATATTATGACCCCTCCTGCTGAATTTACGGCCTCGTTGAGTCTGCAGGCCTTGATCAACACCGGTCGCTATCAGCTTAGGACACCCGGCAATGACAATGAGCTGGCTTATCATTATAATGAGACAGATATTTTTGTCAGCGCAAGTACCAATGACGCCGGTTCGTTGCCGGGGCTGGAGGCGATGCGCTGCGGTGCGGCGCTGGTCACCGTATATTCAGGAGGGAACCTCGAATACTGCGCACACGGGCAGAACTGCCTGATGTCGTATCGGCATGAGAACCGTCTTGCTGCGGATATCGTGACGCTCATTAAGGACCAGGAGCTTCGCCGGCGTCTGGCTGCCAGAGGAGAGCGGGATTCCTTGAAGTTTACCTGGGAGAGAAGCGTGCAGATTTTCCAGGCTGAGCTGTTTGAGATGGTGTCCAGACAAGGCACGTAATGCCTCAGGGCAGAATGCCATACACAGAGAAACCTTCAACCCCCGGCTGATGCTGGGGGTTGAAGGTTTTTTTGCCGGAAGACAGGGGATAGGAAGCTTGCAATAGTTAGAAGATAGAGAAGGAATTCATCATCTCGCGGAAGGAATGTGCGTATTGATCGAATCCGAAATGCGTAACCATATGCTGACGGCCCTGATAGCAGATGGCTTCACGCAGCGCAGTGTTATTCATCAGCTCAAGTCCTTCGTTCACGGCAGCCTCCACATTGCCAAGCGGATAGAATTTGCCGGTAATATTATGGGTGATGAAGGATCTGACTCCGTCGGAATCCGTGCTGAGTACTGGACAGGAGCAGCAGACAGCCTCAGCTACAGCATATCCGAAGCCTTCTGTGACTGAGCTGGACAGCAAGAAGCCTCCTGAAGCGGCAATCGATGAATAATAGACAGGCATCATCTGGTTAGGCATGTTCGTGAACACATTCAGCCGGTCATTCAGGCCAAGGGCATGCAGCTCTTCATTGAATGCCGCCTTCTGGTCATCGGAGGCCAAGCTCGGATCATGGAACATCCAGAGATGAAGGTTAGGCCTCTGTTTGCGGATATGATAGGCAATCTTCAGGTACTCGCTCCAGTTCTTGTTGGGCTCCAGCCGCCCTACCCAGGCGATAACAGGATCAACGGGCGCTTCGGCTGGGATATAGCGGAATCCTTGTACATCCACGAGGTTCGGAATAACATAGCGCTGTAGCCAGGGGCAGATCTCGATAAACAGCTCCAGTAAATGATCGGTGGGGGGAATCAGCACGGCATTGCAGAAGGCTTGGAGATAAGGCACGGACTCTATAATCACGTTACGTGCTTCGCTTCGTGTTCCCAGACCCTGGGACTCGTAGATCAGGATGCCGCCATACCCCAGCCGGCGCAGGCGTTCGAGCAGAAGATAATCGGAGGTTACGATAATGGCGTCATAATGATGGGTATTCAGTACCGTTCTGATCTCTTCATCCTGGTTCGTGACAAATACCGGGAAGCTTACACTATTGTGGGTGCCGGACCCCGGCATGAGATAGAGCACATGGCATTCGATGCCGTTCTTCTGAAGGCTCTCACACCGCAGTCTGTTCAGGGTCTCCACCCCGCCGCTCGGTACATAAAACGTAAATAGAATTCTCAAGCTTACCCCTCCTGATCTGGACTCTCGCGGAGAAACACAGTCTGCTGTTATATAAGATACGCCGGAGTTCTCTTACATGTGACTGTGGAGGCAGCTCTGCCAAATCCTTTCTGGATAACCGGGCAGCGGAGGAGCCATGCTAAGGGTTGTCACACTACACTACATTATTCTGTGATGGGGGATGAAGGAATGTTGCGATCGAAATTAGGCTTGTCCGTGTCTGCAGCCTTGCTGCTCGGCACCATAAGTATGACCGGCTGCGGTGCCGGCCATTCGGGAGATAGCGGCAATATGCAGACGAAAAGTGTACTGGGGACAGACGGGCGAATCCACGTGAACTCCGCACGGAACATGAACCGTGACGATGACTTCAGCAGCATGGAGATGAGCAAGGAATTGGCTGAACGTGTTGCGGCGATGCGGGAAGTCCGTTCGGCTAACGTTATTATGGTCGGCCGAAGCGCTTATGTTGCTGTAATGCTGGAGGATGCTTCGGGCAAGGTTCACACCCGGAGTATCACCCGCGAGAAAGCTACCGGAAGAGGAACTGCTGCGGGGGTTCCAGGAATGACGGGAACAGGCGGCTCCATGGCCGGCATTCCTGGAAGTCTGACAGGCACTGGAACCATTGGCGGTACAGGTATGGCAGCTCCCGAAGATTATCCGGGGAACGGCAATAACGGGCTGATGTCCAGAAGCAGTATGGGGGATGATAAAGACACGCTTCCCGGGGAAATCAAGAACAAAATCGCCGCAGAGGTTAAAAAAGGCAACACATACGTCAGCAATGTCTATGTCTCGGCGAACCCGGATTTCGTGGAACGGGCCGATTATTATGCCCGGGAATTCCGTGCCGGACATCCGCTCAGAGGCTTCGCGAATGAATTCCGCATCATGGCGGAACGGATTTTCCCTGCGCGCAGCGGACAGTGAGCAGGCGCTACAGCATAGTGCCTTGAATGAAGATAGTATTCCAGAGGGATATGAGGCTTATTCATAGGACGGGCACAGACACAAATAATGCAGCCCTCTCACCCGGAAAGCCGGGTGAGAGGGCTGCATTGTTGTATTTATACCGCTGAAACGGACCTTTATTTATAAGGATACAAAGATGTGTATTCCCCGAATTAGGCCTCCAGCTTGCGTCCGCCGATCCATACACCGCGCAGGTTCAGGTCTTGATCCAGCTGCAGAATATCGCCGCGCTTCCCTGCCTCAAGCGTTCCGATAGACCGCTGCATGCCGAGCGACAGCGCCGGATTAAGGCTGGCAGCCTGTGAGGCTTCCAGCAGGCTGAGACCAACCTCCTGAACCAGATAACGGAACCCGCTAATCATCGTCAGTGTGCTGCCGGCCAGCGCTTCGGGGTGCTCCTTCAGCGTGGCTATGCCGTCCTTGACGATCACAGGCAGATCACCGATGGCATATTCTCCGTCGCTGAGTCCGGTTGCTGACATGGCATCTGTGATCAGCAGCAGATTATGATTGTTTTTGAGCCGGGTAATGAGGCTGATGGCTGCCGGATGAACATGGATACCATCGGCAATCACCTCAGCTCTGATCCGGGGATCAAACAGGACGGCACCGGCCGTTCCCGGCTTGCGGTGATGCAGCGGTGTCATGGCATTGAACATGTGCACCGCATGGTTCAGCCCGGCATCTGCAGCGGTAATCACCTGCTCGAATGTGGCATCTGTGTGGCCGAGCGCAGCCGTAATGCCATGCTTGCGCAGCCACTGGATAGCTTCCAGGGCAGCTTCACGCTCAGGAGCCAGGGTGACCTGACGGATCATTCCCGGATACTTTTCCTCCCATTCCTGCAGCCATTCTATATTAGCCGGAACAATGTGCTCAGGATTCTGCGCTCCTGGCCATCTCACGCTGATGAACGGTCCCTCCAGATGTACACCTGCCAGCCTTGCATAAGGCATGCCGCCTTCACGGGAACGATAAGCATCCACCTCAGCTAACACCTGATCGATGTCTGCCTTGGCAGCCGTCATGGTTGTAGCAAGCATAGAGGTCGTCCCGTGTGAGGCATGGAACCGTGTGATATCGTCAAGCGCAGCTGCATCGCTGTACATGAAGTCATGTCCGGCTCCGCCGTGCACATGCACATCGACGAATCCGGGGATCAGCAGATCTTGCGGATCCCGGGTGACTGTCTGCCAGCTCTCATAGGCTGCGGGCAGCCAGGAGGCTTCTCCGGCATATTGAATCAAGCCATCCGCTACGGCAATCACACCCTGCTCGGTGATTCCGTCAGGAGTCAGCACCTTGCCGTACAACAATTCTCCGTGCGCACCGTTTATTTCATCCATTTCGCAGCTCCTTCATCCAGCAGGACGACCACATTCGGATGGCTCTGCAGCAGCGAGGCGGGACACTGGGTAGTGATTGGGCCCTCCAGCGCATTTTTAACCGCTTCCGCCTTCTCTTCCCCGCGGACAAGCAGTACAATCTGCTTCGCCTTAAGAATTCCGCCGATGCCCATTGTTACCGCCTGACGCGGCACATCCTCTACACGCTCGAAGAAGCGGGCATTGGCTTCCAGGGTCTCTTCCAGCAAATCGACCACATGTGTTCCGCTGCTCAGGCTGGCATCCGGCTCGTTGAAGCCGATATGGCCATTGCTGCCGATGCCGAGGATCTGCAGATCCACCGGACCGTTATCCTCCAGCAGCTTGTCATACGCACGGCATTCGGCCGCAAGGTCTGGAGCATTTCCGTTAGGCACATGGGTGCGTGCCAGGTCGATATCAATGTGATTGAACAGATGCTCATTCATGAAGCTCCGGTAGCTCTGTGGATGATCCACAGGCAGTCCGACATATTCGTCCAGGTTGTAGGATGATGCTTTGGCGAAGCTGACATTGCCCTTGCGGTGCATCTCCACCAGCTTCTCGTATACCCCGACAGGGGAGCTTCCGGTAGCCAGCCCCAGAACGGCTCTGGGATTGCTCTGCAGCAGACTGGCGATCAGGTTAGCTCCTGTGGCTGCGAAATCTTCTTCATGCTGAAATTTCAAAATATTCATTAGATTTGACCTCCCCGTTTATGACGGTAATGTTGGACGTTCCGGTAAGATTGCTCAAGCCTTGGGATGAAATCCCCGAACCGGGTACTGACCATGCCGGTGAACAGAATATCGATAATGTGCAGCTGAGCGATCCGTGAGGCCATATCACCGCGCCGCATGCCCTGCTCAAGAGACGAGGAGAACAGCGGAATATCAGCGAGTGTAGCGAGAGTACTGCTTCCGTATGAGGTTAACGACACCGTGGCTGCGCCGCTTGCGGCCGCACAGGTTAAGGCATCCACCGTCTCCGGGGTCTCTCCTGAATAAGAGACTGCGAAGGCTACATCGCCGGAAGAGAGTGAGGAAGCGGAAGTAATCTGCATATGGGAATCGGCAAAAGCGGTACAGTTCACGCCGATGCGGATCAGCTTCTGATAGAAATCCTGGGCTACGATGGATGAGGTTGCCATCCCGTACAGATCAACCCGCCGCGCCCGGCACAGCAGATCAATGACCTGCTGCAGCCGGCTCAGATCCAGCAGCGAGGTGGTATCCCGGATCGAGGCCAGGTGGTTGGCCTGCATGGCCTCTACAATGAATTGCAGCGGATTGCCGGCCACAATGTCCTGATAAGAGGAGCTGCCGGTCTCCGGCGAGCCATCGCTATGCGCCAGCTCAGCCGCCAGCTTGAGCTTGAAATCGGGATACCCCTTGAAGTGCAGCGCTTTGCAGAACCGCGTAATCGTCGCTGTGCTGATACCGCATTCCTCCGCCAGCTCGGTGATGCCCATATGGACAATCTCCCCGGGCGAGGCCAGAATACGCTCAGCCAGCTTGCGTTCCATTTGCGACAGCTTGGGCTTGTCATGCTCCAGAGCATGCAGAATGGGAGACAAGCGTTCACCTTCTTTTCTATAGATTCAGATTCATGTAGCTTTCTCTACGTATAGAATGAAAATGCAGAAATGGACATGTAGTATGGATATACTTAGCTTTGCCTAATGCACCGCTCATGAAATTGTTTTACAAAATTAATACGTTTTTAAAGAAAATTATTTTCATAATCAGAATAAAACAAATCGCGGAAGGTTGCAATAGGCAGTTTGGTTTGGGGTTGAAAAAGGAGAGGGAGATCGCGACCATTAAACTTTAGAATTGTAGCAAAAACTCTTTGGACATCCCTGTATGAGGATCATAGTCAATTAGTTCACTGTGAAAAATGCATCCCGCAAGGTTTGACAAGTGGCAGGAGATACAAAAAGCTGCAATCTGCGTGTTTGAGGAGCACACGCACAAGATTGCAGCTCTTTATAGTAAAAATGTTTACTTCGTGATCCCGTTTGCAGCCTTTGTCCTATTGGCAGTCCGTCTGCTGCGCAGCAGCTCCCACAGGATGAAGGCAAGAATCAGCAGCTGCGGGAGGGTGGTCTCCCAAGTCGGATATATGCCAAGCCAGCCGATGGAAGGCAGACTTTGCCCGTTATGGGCAGGCAGCTTGCCGGCGATCTGCAGCGCATGGAGACTCTCGCCAAGGAAGCGGAACACCAGATAGTAGATCAGCACTGTAGCAGCGCGGAAGAAGGCGGCAACCGGCAATCTGGCGCTCAGTGCAATCATGGCATAGCCGAGGATAATCAGGACCACAAGGGCACTGCCAATCCCGAGCAGCAGCTGAGAGGTATCAATGGCCGGTGCCATTCCTGCGTAGAAAATCGTAGTCTCGGCCCCTTCGCGCAAAATGGCCAGCGCAGCGATGAAGAACAGGTACCACAGATTGCCTTTGGCCAGAGCGCCCTGCATCTGGCGGTCCACATATTTATTCCAGGCTGCCGTGCTGGATTTCCCATGCAGCCAGCGGCCGACGGTGAGCATCATGACCACAGCGACGAGGCCGGTGATGCCTTCGATCAGCTCGCGTGCGCCGCCGGAGGCGGCTTGGGAGAGGGAATAGGTCAGCAATACGGCGAGGCCGATACTTGCAGCCAGACCCGCTGCCGCGCCGGACCAGACCCAGCGGCGGGCCGCCGGTACTGCTTCACGGCGCAGATAGGCAAGCAGGGCGGCGAGTACAAGAATCGCCTCCAGCCCCTCGCGCAGCAGAATGAGTGCCGCATCCCATGCGGTATAAGTCTGTTCCCCGGCCAGCGGCGTCAGCTCAGAGAGCATTGTGTCCATAAGCGATAGCGCTTGGTCCAGCTTCGGAGGACTGGAGAGCAGATAACCGGTGACGGCGGTGCTCTTGTTCTCGACGCTGGCATAGACCTTGGGTGAGGCCAGCTGGACCTGGCCTTCGGCCGAAGGCCAGGCAGCGATGAACTGTTCCATTATATCTGCGGCTGCTGTGCTGTCGCCGGCCTGGGCAGAGGCGGAAGCTTGCTTCAGATAGCTGATCAGCCCTTCAATGGAAGCCGGCTCCGCTGGCGCGCCACCGGTATCGACGGCCTGGCCTTCGCTGTAGCCGGACAGCAGCGTCACCAGCGCTTCCGCTTCCGCCTGCGCTGCTTCCCCGCGGACCGGCTCTGCCTGCAGTGCAATGCGCAGCAGGCTCATCTTCGTCTCCAGCAAGCCGTAGACGGCGGGATTGTCCGCCCGGATGCCGCGTTCCACTGGCGTCCAGCCGTTCACCACGGCGCGGTAGGCTTCCGCCGCCGCGGCCCAGTCGGCGCTGCGCGCCGCATCCCGCGTGCGCTCCGCCGCGGGCAGCAGCTTCGCCGCCGCTGCGCGTCCGGCGGCGCCCGTGTCACCGCCGCCTTCGCCTGCGGCGGCGGTGACGAACCCGTCCACGCTGCGGGCGAGCGTGGACAAGGCCGCCTTGGCGGGCGCTCCGCCGCCGCCCGCCAAGGCTTCCGCCGCAGCGGCCAGCGCGGCGTCCACTTCAGCAGCCGGACCGGCGAGTGCCGGGTCCGGCGTGCTCTCGTTCGCGCTGCGCCACAGCGCCGCGAACGAATCAACATCGGCCGCCGCCTCCGCCCAGCGGCTCTGGCCGGCCTCGACCAGCGCGCTGCCTACAGGCGGCAGCAACTCATCCAGCGGCGCGCCTGACGCAGAAGCCGGCGCGCCGGGCAGCAGCACAAGCAGGCAGAGCAGCAGCAGCGCTGCCCTGAACTGCCGCCATGGACTATGTGTAACCGTGATCATCATCGGGATCATTCCCTTCAAGTTTAGCGAGGAGGGGTCAATTGCAACGGACTCAGCTGCGCCTATTTTAGTAATATTAACGTTTCTGCAAGTTGAACGGACTCAGTGGAGCTTATGTACAAATAATTGGGAGGAAAACGCCCGCTGTAGCGGAAATAAGCGCCGTGCAGTCCGCTGGAGTAGCTGAATATGCTCGAAAAGAGAAAATAAAGGCCTCTCAGTCCATAACGATCAGCTACCTGTCCGTCCTCTCCGGTCCCCGAATCGCCGCAGCTCCGGTCCCCGAATCGCCGTTGCGCTTCAGGCCTCGCAATTCCCATGGCTCCTGCTTTCTCAGCGTCACCGTTCACAGCCTAGGCATTTCATCCCTCGAGCAGCAGCTCCCCGATATAACCGCCTTCCCGGACACCGGGAAAGCAGGCGAAGACAGCACTGCCGGTATGAACCATATATTCATTCAGCCGGTCATTTTTGGCGAGGCGCTGCTGGATGCTGACGAACTGCTTCAACAGGTCCTTCTGGAAGCTGATGAACACCAGACCGGCATCGAGCTGACCGGTCTTGAGATCCATGCCGCTGGAATAGGAGTAGGAGCGGCGCAGAATCTTGACCGAGCCGTCCCCATGAGCGAGAGCGGAATGGGAGTCCGGCGGGATGAGCGGCTTACCAGCAGCATCGGCTGCTGCCAGATTCAGCTCGGCGAATTCATCTCCGGCTCCAATCGGTGCACCGCTCTGCCGGTGCCGCCCGAAGGTGGCTTCCTGATCGCTCAGCGAGGAGCGGTCCCAGACCTCAATACGGAACCGTACGCGTCGCACCGCAAGATACGTGCCCCCGTTCATCCAGGCCGGGCCATCGGCGCTGCCGCTCCAGACGATATTTCGCATCTGCGTCTCATCGGTGACGTCCGGATTCCCCGTGCCGTCCTTGAAGCCAAGCAGATTACGCGGGGTGCCGCCTGACGGATCGGCGCTGCCGCTGCGCTGGAAGCCTTCCTGGGTCCAGCGCAGCACCGCCGTGCCCCGGGCGATGCGGGCCAGATTGCGGATAGCATGGAATGCCACCTGCATATCGTCCGCACAGGACTGGACACAGAGATCTCCGCCGCACCACTGCGGCTCCAGGCTGTCTCCTGGGAAGGACGGAAGCTCAGTGAAGGAAGCGGGGCGCTTTCCGGCCAGCCCGAACCGGCTGTCGAACAGGGCCGGACCTGCCCCGAAGGTAAGTGTACACTTGGAAGGGGTGAGGCCATCCGCCTCGCCGGTGTCGGTAGGCGGGAGATTGGGCTTGTCGTTTGCCGTGCCGATCATCGTACCCGAGGTCAGGGCAGCGGCGGCGGCAGTCCAGTCCTCCAGCAGTTTTTTCAGATCACTGACCTTGGTAGTCGTCACATCAAATGAAGCGAAGCATAGAAAATTCTGCGCAGGGGTAAGAATCCCCGCCTGGTGCTTGCCGTAGAAGGGGATCGTATCCGCCTGTTCTTCATTCTGCCCGGAGGCTGCGGCGGCCGGGACCGCCCGTCCTGCTGCCTGGCGTGCCGCCATAATGCCGCCCACACCGCCTCCGCCGAGCAGCAGCCCGAGACCCGAGGCACCGGTCAGCCGCAGCATATCGCGGCGGCTGAATTTGGTGTTGAACAGCTGGGTCTCCGGCGCAGGAATCCCGTGATCCGCGTCAGCCTTATTCCGGGAATTAGTATCTTTCTTGTTCATATCGGTCACACTCCCAGAATCGTTCCCATGTTGGATAGCGGCTCAGCCAAGGCGTCGAGGTTCTGGCTTAACCTGCGGACCTCCTCCGGTTTGAGCGTTTCGTAAGAGACGTAGCCCTCCCCCGATTTGAACGGCGCCAGCTCATTCATTAAGGCGGTGAACCGCTCGCCGATGGTTTGCTCAAGGGCCGGATCTTTTTTGGCCAGCTCCGGCTTCAGCAGCTCATAGATCTTCTGGGCCCCCTCCACATTCGCCACAAAATCATACAAATCCGTATGGGAATAACGCTCCTCTTCCCCCGTTACTTTGGAGGAGGAGACCTCATTCAGCAGCTCAACAGCCCCGGTAACGAGCAGATTGGCATCGATTCCGGCCGTCTCCACCTTGGCGCGCAGCAGCTGCGCATCCTTCAGCAGGCGGTCCGCGACATCCGTCATGTCCTCCGTTGTATTGTTCTGCCAGAGAGCCTGTTCAATCTTATGGAAGCCGCGCCAGTCCGCAGCATCTACATCATTCTCACGGGCATCAATGTTCGGGTCCAGATCCCCAAGCGCTTCAGCGATCGGCTCGATCCGCTCATAATGCATGCGTGCCGGAGCATACAGCGCCTTGGCTTCATCCAGCTTGCCCGCCTTGACGGCATCCGTGAAGCCCTCGGTCTGCTTAACGAACGCATCGCATTGTTCAATGACGTATTTGCGGTATTTGTCGATGGCAGTGGTGAAATCTGCATTCGTCTCACCTCCGGCCTTCGCTACACTTTCTGCCCCGCTGTCTGCCTGGGCTGCGGCATTATTCCCTGATTTGTTACCACTGTTGCCGTTGTTGCCATCGTTATTGTTGTTGTCCTTGCCCGCACAGCCGGCAAACAGGAGGGAAGCCGCAAGCAAACCTGCGGGTACTGCATAGCCTATTTTCATCTGTATGGATACCCCTTTTCATTTATGAAAATGATAATCGTTATCAATGATGGACTTATCATAAATCTCCCCCTATTGGCTGTCAATAAAAATGTGATAATTATCATATTCATAATGATCCGCACAAATAAAATGCAAAAATACGCCTCCCGGCAGGCGGAAGACGCAGTTCGTATATATAAATTTCCGGCTGATCGGATTCTACACCGTGGCCCGCTCAATAATCCGGTAGTCCAGCTTGCGGTAGACCGGCTCGGGGCGCTCCGAGTGAATCTGCTCATGGATAATGCGGAAGGCGGCGGCCCCCATCTCATACAGGTGGTTGTCCATGGTGGTAATCTGAAGCAGCCGTCCAATCGGCTGGTTATCGAAGCCCATAACTGCGAGGTCCCCAGGGATGCTGAGGCCGGCTCTGCGCGCTTCAATAATCAGCCCGGCAGCTACATGGTCTCCAGTAATAATTATGGCTTCCGGCCGCTGTGGCATCTTCAGCAGGGACTGTGCAGCGGCTGCGCCGTCTTCCTCTGTTGTACAGTCATAGATCATCCATTCCTCTTCAAAAGCCAGCTTATGCTCAGCAATGAATTCGCGGTAAGCAGCCTGCCGGATCACGGCGCTGCTGCCGTTACTCCTTCCTTCGCAATACCCGATGGAGCGGTACCCTTTGCCGGTCAAGTACTCCAGCCCTTCCTTGAAAGCCGCATAATGCTCAATATAGACAGAGGAATAGCGCCGCTCTCCGCTGTCCTGGCAGGTGACGACCGGACCGTAGGCCGTGTACTCCTCGATGATGTCCGGTTTCAGCGCAGTAGATACAATAACAACACCGTCAATCTCTTTATGGCGCAGCATCTCCAGCACTTTGATTTCTTCTTCCTCCAGGTAATTGCTCTGGCACAGAATCAGCCGGTATTGCGAGAGCAGCGCCTCGTGGGCAAGGCCATTCATAATAATCGAGAAATAAAAAGCGTGAATATACGGCAGAATCACCGCCACCGCACCGGTACGTCCGGTAATCAGATGAACGGCGTTCATATTGCGGGTATAGTCGAGCTGCTCAATCGTTTGCAATACAGCGGCTCTTTTGTCCTTGCTGACATACGGATGATTATTGAGCACCCGTGAGACGGTCGTTACAGACACTCCGGCCATCCGGGCGATTTCTTTAATATTAGCCACGCTTCTCTGCGCCTCCTGTGTGAGACTGGTATGTCATTATTCTAACATAGAAATGAACAGCTTTTCGGCCGATAAAAAGCTTGCTATGGAATCCATTTCATACTTTACACTGGGGGTGCAACAAGCCTTACCGGAGAAACCGGCGTGACCGCAAGGGCGTGACGGACCGGTAACGTTAGCCATTTCACGCTGCAGGCAGGAAGGATGTTCAGCAATATTTTTTGCCTGAGCAACCCTTTAGCAGCTTGGTTTCTATAGACATTGCCCGACGGATGCCGCCTTAATGACTAAGGAGCAGCAGCCGTTTTTTGTGTGCATTCCGGTCAGAAGTACCGGGTTTGTCCATGCTCCGCGCCTGCCCCCGCCCAATTTAATGCTGCGACAGCACCATTAACTGCCCCTCCACATAGTATGTTTTGACTGTATCCCTTTACCTTGTTATACCAAACAAACCCAGGGCAAGGAGGGGTGACACCATTGAAGGGCAACGAACATCATAGCAAATTTTTGCTGACGCATCGTGAACGCGAAGTATTCGAGCTTCTTGTGCAGGACAAAACTACACGGGATATTGCCGGACTGTTATTCATCAGCGAAAAAACCGTCCGCAACCACATCTCAAACGTAATGCAAAAATTAAACGTAAAAGGCCGTTCGCAAGCGGTTGTCGAGCTGATCAAGCTTGGGGAGCTGAAAATCTAGCTGCCATGCTTCAGAGGTGATGCGTTTAAGCCTTCTCTTATCCTTCGGGATGAGGGGAGGTTTTTTGTTGCGGGCAAAAATAAACCAAGCGCTTGCTGACCTCTGATGGGGCATCGCTTGGTTTATTTATCAAATTCGATGGTCATGGTTTCAAAATTTACCTTGCATTTGGCGCTCATCATAAAATCAATGCCAATAATTCCATCAAAGCCGTAAGGCTCTTGAATCGAACCAAGCTGTATGGGAAAATCACTCAAATCGATATCTTCAATGCAAAAGTCGGGAATCTGCTGCTCATAACAAATTTCGCTCGTTCCTCCTACTCCATACATTCGCTTGGCTCTTCCGTTAATAAAATCAATATCGATACCTATTACAGCTAGTATATCGGAATCAAAGACGGTTGCAGCACAGCCAGTATCAAATAAAAGATTTCTAAGAGAAATGGATTCACCTTGGTAAGTTAGTGTCAAAGAAATAATAGGCAGGCCATGAAGGAAGTGTAACTTCATATCGGTTGCCTTACTCCTGAGAAAATCTCTTCCACAACCTCAACATCATTTCTGCTTGTATGGAATACATACAGTTCACGGTTTGGATGAAGTTTGTGCAGCTTTTTATAGCCGCTCCACGCTTCTTGCGGGTTATCGTAATCTTGTATGACTGCCATATCTTCTAAATGACGCATGCGGTTACTTGAGCTTGCTTTAATTGCTTCCACCAGTACAAAGCGGCTTGGGTGCAATTCTGTAATCTCTCCCCACTTCATTGGCTTCACCTCACTTGGCTTATCATATCTTTAGTATAGCATAGCTGCCCTGCTTCAGCTTGCGCCACGTTTAAGCCTTCCTTTACCCTTCACGGGTGAGGGGAGGTTTTTTTTGCTCTTACTAGTCCCGGCGATCCAACCTCCCGGAATATTAAGCACGGCTGCATTTTATGGATTGACGGCCGGGGGAATTGGTTGTAAAATCAGTGTAAAGTATAAACCTTTAAACTTTCTGGATGGTTTTGATACTTTTAATAAATACAAAGCTGACGTCCAATGTTCGATTTTTCAGTCAGGCTGTGAGTTATGGCGTGCTGATTAAATCTTTTTTATTACTTTAAAAGTTAAATCGTTTAAACTTTTGAGTGTGGAGGCGTAGATACTTAGATGAATATTCATGATGTAGCCAAGAAGTCGGGGCTCTCTGTAGTGACCGTATCCAGAGTCCTTAACAATTCACCCTCTGTACGTGAAGGCAACCGCCAGAAAGTGCTGAATGCGATAGAGGAATTGAATTATCAGCCCAATTCAGCGGCGCGGAGTCTGGTGCGCGGCAAGACCGGAGTCATTGGGATGTCGATTACCAACTTTAACGATTCTTTCTATGACCGGGTGATTCGCGTAGTGAACCGGAAGCTGGCAGAGCAGGGGTACTTCCTGGCCCTGTCCATCGCCGAGAATGACGATGATGGGGTGAACTTCCTGTTCCAGAAGGACCGTGTGGACGGGATTATCCTGTTGTCTCCGCTGGAGGAGAAGGAATATGTGGAGGAGCTGAAGCGCAAGAACATCCCGGTTGTCCTGCTGGATAACCAGTTCGAGCATGAGGATGTTCCGAGTGTTGTCGTCGATAACTATCAGGGCGGGTATGAAGCAACAAGACACCTGATTAGTCTTGGACACACCCAGATTGCCTATATCGGCGGCCCTTCGGAGTTCCTGAGTGTAACGGAGCGCAAACGGGGTTATGTCCAGGCGCTGGATGAAGCGGGACTAACGCCCTTTGGCACGGAATATTGCGGCTTTACGGTAAGCAGCGGTTATGAGGTGGCGAAGAGATGGGTCCGCGAGGATAAGCTGCCGACAGCCATTTTTTCGGGAGACGACTTTATTGCCCTCGGGGTTGTTCAAGCCCTGCGTGAGGAGGGGATTCTGGTGCCTCAGGATATCTCCGTGGTCGGCTTTGATGATCAGCAGTTCGTCGGTGAATTCTACCCGCGGCTCACAACGGTTAGACAGCCAGAGGCGCAGATGGGCAATATCGGCGTTGACTTACTGCTGAAGCTGATCAATGGGGAGGTGATGCCCCCTGCGGTAACGAAGCTTGCTCCTCAGCTTCTCATCCGTGAATCTACCGCTTCTGTTCGATTAACTTGAAATTTAGGAGTGAATGATCTGTGAAGTATTTTTTGGGAGTGGATGCAGGGGGCAGTAAGACCTACGCAATGATTGCAGATGAACAGGGGAAGCTTCTCGGTGCAGGCAAGGGCGGGAACGGGAATCATCAGCTGAACCGTGAGCAGGCGGAGAACAGCTTGCAGCAGGCTGTATCGGAAGCCATTACAGCATCCGGGCTGACCAGGGAGCAACTGGATTATTCCTGGTTCGGATTGGCGGGAGCGGACAGAGAGGCTGATTTTAGGATTTTACGGCCCATCATCGGCCGCCTCGGCCTTCCCCGGACGGAGATTTCCTGTGATACCTGGAATGCCTTGCGTTCAGGTACAGAGAAGAACTACGGGATTGTGCTGATTTGCGGATCGGGCGTGAACTGCAGCGGTAAAAATCCGGCGGGTGCTGCCTATCAATGCGGCGGCTTCGGCTACCGGTTCGGGGATTTCGGCGGCGGCTATGACTTAAGTATGGAGGTTTTCCGCAGCGTCCTCAGGGCGGATGACGGAAGAGAACAGAAGACGGTCCTAAGCGAACGCTTAACTCAGTTGCTGGGCTATTCCAATGTCCCGGAGCTAAGAGAGGATTACCTCGATCATTTCAGAGATCTGCCTCCCCAAATTGCGGAGCTGCTGTTTCAGGCGGCAGAGGAAGGGGACCCGGTGGCCACCGGGCTGCTGGTCAAGCAAGGGGATGAGCTGGGTCTGGCGGCTGCCTCGGCTATCCGCCGGTTGGCCATGGAGGAGGAGTCCTTCGACATCGTGCTTGCAGGCAGCCTGCTGACCAAGGGAGACCGTGCGGGCATCATCCGCCGGGCCATTGAGCGAAGAGTGAAGCAGGCGGCCCCGGACGGCACATTAAGGATTTTAACCCGGGAGCCGGTTGTAGGATCGGTCGTTCTGGCGATGGAAAGCAGCGGGTTGCATGTGAATCAGGAGGTTCTTGATCATCTATCACAGGGTAAGGAGGAGCAATTATCATGGGGGAAACATTGAAGCTGGTTGTTATCGGAGCGGGGTCATCGTATACGCCTGAATTAATTGAAGGGATCATCCTGCACCACCAGGAGCTTCCTGTCCGCGAAATATGGCTGGTGGATATTGAAGAAGGAAGAGAGAAGCTACATACGATTACGGAACTGAGCAAGCGGATGATTGCCGAGTCCGGACTGCCGATTACCGTTGCAGCGACGCTTGACCGCCGGGAGGCCATTGCCGGAGCGGACTTCGTCTGCACGCAGATCCGGGTAGGGATGCTTGAAGCACGCAAGTGGGACGAATTGATTCCGCTTGAGTACGGTGTCATCGGTCAGGAGACTACAGGCCCTGGAGGAATGATGAAGGGCCTGCGGACCATCCCGGTTATTCTGGACATTTGCAAGGATATCGAGGAGCTGGCCCCGGATGCCTGGCTGCTGAATTTTACGAATCCGGCCGGGATGGTGACTGAAGCTGTTCACAAATATTCATCGGTTAGAAGCGTGGGCCTGTGCAACTCGCCGATCGGATTTCAGAAGTGGCTCTCCGAATTCTTCGGGCTTCCCGTGGAGAAGATCTATGCGGAGTTTGTCGGCATCAACCATCTGCACTGGGTATCCGATGTCGTGATTGACGGGAAGAGCAAGCTGCAGGAGCTTATTGATTACCCCGAGAGCTATAAGGCAAGCAATGTGCCGTTTGATTCCTGGGACCACCGGTTTCTGAACGGTCTGAAGGCTATCCCTTCCTATTATCTGAGCTATTACTATATGACGGACGCGATGCTGGCGGAACAGAAGGAAGCAGCGGCAACGGCCGGATCACGCGCTGAAGTTGTGAAGAAGGTGGAGGAGGAGCTATTCGAGCTGTACCGGAACATGGAGCTGAAGGAGAAGCCGAAGCAGCTGGAAAAGCGCGGCGGAGCTTATTACTCGGAGGCGGCAGTGCTGCTGATGCGCTCTATCCATAATGATTCCCGCGATATCCAGACGCTGAATGTAAGGAATAACGGGATTATTGATTTCCTGCCGGACGATGCCTCGATTGAGGTGAACTGTATGGTCACCAAGCAGGGGCCGCTGCCGATTCCGCTGCGCAAGGTGCCCCAGTCTGTCAGAGGCCTGCTGGCTGCGGTCAAGCAATATGAGAGTCTTACGATCGAGGCGGCTGTGCACGGAGACCGGGATGTGGCCCTGCAGGCGATGGTTCATCATCCGCTCATGCCTTCGGTCACCGTAGCTGAACAGCTGCTGGATGAAATGCTGGAGAAGAACAAACCGTTTTTGCCGTTATTTCAATAGAATCGTCCAGAGGAGGTCAAGCGGATGAATACGGCCGGGAAACCGAGCAGGTGGAAGAAATTTAACAGTCAATTGGATTTGCAGTCTATGGTTTGGCCGGGAATTATCTTTGTATTCATTTTCAGTTACATTCCGATGTATGGCGTGGTTATGGCGTTCCAGCAATACGATATTTTCGGCGGCATGATGAATAGCCCCTGGGTGGGATGGATGCAATTCAGAATGTTCTTCGAAGCGCCGGAGTTCTGGAATGTGATGCGTAACACCCTTGTAATTAGCCTGTTAAAATTGATTATCTCTTTTCCTGCCCCGATACTGCTTGCGCTGATGCTGAATGAAGTCGGGCATATGGGCTTCAAGCGCGTGATCCAGACCGTCAGCTACTTACCTTATTTCCTGTCCTGGGTTATTGTATCCGGTTTCGTATTTTCGCTGTTATCCGTTGATAACGGAACGGTGAACTATCTGCTGGAGCGGTTCAATCTGGTCCAGGAGCCGGTTAACTTCCTTGCGGTACCCAAATACTTCTGGTCTATTCTGGTAAGTGTAAATGTCTGGAAGGAAGTCGGATTCGGAAGTATTGTCTATCTGGCGGCGATTGCCGGCATTGATCCGACCCTGTATGAGGCTGCATCCATAGACGGAGCAAGCCGGTTTAAGCAAATTCACCTGATTACACTCCCCAGCATTACCCCCATTATCGTCATCTTTATGATTCTTGCCATCGGCGGTCTGCTCAGTGCGGGCTTCGAGGATATTCTGCTGCTTGCAACTAATCCAATCCTCAGGCCCTACTCCGATGTTATCGATACCTATGTGTACCGCGTCGGGATATTAAATGCCAGATTCTCTTATGCGACAGCGGTAGGGCTGTTCAAAGCGGTAATCAGTGTCATTCTGCTGGTGACAGCCAACAAAATCGCCCGCCGGGCAGATGTAAGTCTCTGGTAGATACCACAACAATGCTCCATAAACCTTTTAGGAGGGCCGAACAATGAGACTAAGCCTGGGCGACAAAATGATGCAGCGGAGTATTTATATCCTTTTGGCATTGCTGGCGCTACTCATGCTGTACCCGTTTTGGAACGCGCTCGTCATTTCCTTTAATCTGGGGAGCGATACGGCGCTCGGCGGTGTAACCCTGTGGCCGAGAGCCTTTACCCTGGAAAATTATTATATTGTGTTTCAGGATGACCGCCTGCTGAATTCGTTTCTGATCACCATTCTCAGAACGCTCTGCGGCACAGCATTATCCGTATTCTTTACGGCCTTGCTAGCTTACGGCATGTCCAAGAAGACCTTGCTGTTCCGCAAGCAATACATGGTGTTTTTCATGATTACGATGTTCTTCAGCGGAGGGCTTATCCCCAGTTATTTACTCATCCGTTCTTTGGGGATGCTGGATACCTTTTGGGTGCTGATTATCCCCGGCATCATCAGCGTCTGGAACATGATTGTCATCCGCACCTTCTTCAGCGCTTTGCCGGAGGGACTGGAGGAATCCGCCAAAATCGACGGCAGCAGCAACTACGGCATTTTCTTCCGGATTGTGATTCCCGTCTCCGGCCCGGTGCTGGCCACGATAGCCTTATTCACCGCAGTCGGTTACTGGAATGACTGGTTTACGGGAGCGATCTACATTACCGAGGATCGCCTGCTGCCTATACAGACGCTGCTGCGGCAGGTAATGAACTCCAACATCATGACCCAGATTGGCTCCTCGAATGCGATCGCGCTGGATCATATGAACCGGAATCGGACGATTACCACGAAGTCACTGACTATGGCTACGATGATGATCGCTACTATTCCGATTATCCTGACCTACCCTTTTCTCCAGAAGTACTTTGTGAAGGGCGTGATGGTCGGTTCATTGAAAGAATAGCAGTCCCCATCTTACGTAGAAAGAAGGAAAAAGAATGCGCAAACGCCTAACATGGGTAGCTCTGTTGCTGACTTCGCTGGTGCTGCTGCTCGCTGCCTGTAGCGGAGGGGGGAATTCTGACACTTCACAGAACAATCTGAATACCGGGGCCGCTACAGATGACGGCAGCGGGATCAAGCCTGTCACCTTCAGCTTCTATGGCAACTACGACTGGCTCACGACATCACCATGGGGGGAGAATGAGGCGACGAAGTGGATTCAGGAGAACCGCAAGGTTACGGTTGAACCGATCCAATCCGGAGGAGCGGCCGGAGAAAAGCTCAACACGATGATCGTCGGCGGCGATTTGCCGGATGTCATTTTTACGGACCGGGGGTCCTCAGTGGAGAGGCTGGTGCAGGCGGGGCAGCTCGTTGCACTGGATGATTACTATGAGAAATATCCGAACTTCAAGAAATATGTGAAGGAATCGACCCTGAATCTGCTCCGTTCCGACGACGGGAAAATCTATCAAATCCCGAACTGGTATACCTCCGGGCAATTCGGCAATGGCGGATGGATGGTGAATAAGGATATCTATAACGCACTCGGCAGACCCGCTCTGGAGACCTTCGATGACCTGTATCAATATTTGCACACGGTGCAAGCAAAGTATCCTGACGTAGTTCCTCTGGAGGTGGGGGAGAAGGGCGCAGGTCTGGAAATTATGTATGGCGGTTTCAAGGAGAATTCCACCAGCAAGTTCGTTACACTCATGGGTTATCCGGATGGCGATAAGCTGAACTCTATCCTGGATGATCCCGCTTACGAGGAGATGGTGCTGTACATCAACAAGCTGTACCGTGAACGGCTGATTACGCAGGATGCGCTGCAGCAAACCCAGGATGCGGTCAAGGAGAAGGTCAATACCGGCCGGGTAGCAGTCATGGTCGAATCCAATATCACTACGTATGGAGCCGAGGGACACCGGGCATTGACAGCAAGCAATCCGGACAGCGGTTATGAAATTATCTGGCCTGTCCACAAAGCAGGAATAGACAAGACCAAAGTATTTGTAAGCGGCTTTGAGACGCTGGGCTGGAACGTCAGTGTTATTACCAAACAAGCCAAGGACCCGGAGGCTATCTTCGCTTACTTTGACTGGATTACAGGCCCGGAGGGACAGAAGGTGCTGTTCTTCGGCCCTAAGGGCTTGTACTGGGATGAAGAGGATGCGGATGGAGCGCCGATTCCGAACGAGAAATACAAGACGACGCCTGCTAACGAGCGCACGGATACGATGCGGAAATTCGAGGACTTCAACTGGGCCGGGAATACGACCTTCATTGATACGGCCAAAATGAGCCTCGAGGCGCTGCTCTCCGCGAACCAGAAATCATGGGAGACCGTGGCCCAGTCCACAGTGACCTGGAAAACCGCGCTGGACATTACACAATTCGTAAATACCGACCCGCTTCCCGATACAGAGACCGGCATTATCGCACAGAATATCGCAGATATTTACACTCTTGCTTACGCCCAGATGGTTCAGGCGAAGTCGGATGAAGAGGTGCTGTCGGCGCTGGATACCGCCAGAAAAAACACCGCAAAAGCGGGACTGGATAAGCTGCTTGAGTTCAGAACCGAAAAATGGCAGGAGAATGTAAAGAAAATTAACCTGACGAAATAACTGCCGTACGGGCAACTGGCCAAATAAAACTATGATGTGGAGGCGATATTATGGCATTTACATTGAGATCGAGGTTCATGGCAGTGTTAGGCATTGTGTTGGTTTCTTCGGTAGCGGGGGGTTCCCTTCCCCTTCCGGCACAGGCCGAGGAGCAGAGCAATCCCCCATTTGAGACGGAAGTGATTGTACGGACTGTTAACCAGTTCAAGAACTTGGCGGATGTGCAGAATTTCATCGCGCTGTCCACAAGCTACGGGGTCGATGTCATCAGCATGAATGTAAAGCAGGATGAAGATGATGAGGTTCCGTCCGGCAGTGTATTTTATCAGAGTGATATCGCTCCTATTGCCCAGGGCTACCAGAATTTCGATGCCCTGCAGGCTGTCATTACGGCAGCTCATGCCGCAGGAATCAAGGTTCATGCCTGGATTCCCCAGTTCCATGACCAGCAGGCCTTCCTCGCTCATGATGAATGGCAGATGCAGTCGTTGGTGAACGGGGTTCAGACTCCGTTTACGGGCTCTAACGGTAACGAATATTTCGTCAATCCGATTCACCATGAAGTGCAGCAGTATGAGCGTTCCATCATTCAGGAAGTGATCGAGAATTATGATGTGGACGGTGTTGTACTGGACTGGATCCGCTTCGACAATTACAACATGGATGTCAGTGATTATACGGTTGCCAAGTATCAGGCGCAGTTCGGGTATTCGCCGCTCAGCATTGACTTCGATACGGATTCACCGCAGCGTCAGCAGTGGAATGAATGGAGAACCGAACAAATCGGACAGTATGTAGGCGATATCCGTGAGGATATTTCCGAATCCGCGAATCCGGATGTGCAGCTTGGTGTATATATTCTGCCGCCGGAATTTACCGAGGTTGGACAGAATGTAGCCAAGTTCAAGGATGAGATCGACTTTGTCGCACCGATGGCGTACTTCGATGACTGGGAATTCAACAGTGATTGGGTATACAGCACCTCCTACGGTATCCTGAAGGATACCAGTGACGCGATTAGCGGCAGTGATGTTGACATCGTAGCTACCCTGGATAATGACTGGACCGATGATCAATATCAGGAGGTCTACAAGGGAATCCGCGAGAATTATCCGGATGTGAAGCGCCTGTCGTTCTTTGCCTATGGGGCCTGGCCGGAAGAGGAGCTGGCGAATATCCATGAACGTGAGACCTGGCCGACGCCAGGCTGGACGGCTCCGGTAGAGCAAGATTATCCGGCCCAGCTGCCTGCAGTATGGAAGGCGCGGAATATCGGCTCCATGCCGGGGAACGCCACCTACAATGCTTCCAATAAGCAATTTACACTCAGCAGCAGCTCTACGGATATTTGGGGCAATGGAGATCAGCTGAATTATATCTATCAGCCCGTGAGCGGCAATGCGGAGATTGTGGTTAAGGTGCAGTCCACCAGCTGGCTGGACGGCTGGGCCAAGGCCGGTATTATGATCCGGGAGTCGCTGAGTCATAATTCCAAGCATGCGGATATGATGATTACCCCCGAGAATGGGGCTACCTTCCAGTATCGTACAGAAACCGCAGGCAGTATGGCTGACCATACTGCGGCTGCTTCTGCTCCGAAATGGCTGAAGCTGACGAGAACCGGAAATACGTTCAAAGGGTCGATTTCTTCAAACGGGAACAGCTGGCAAACGGTTGGAACGGTTCAGATCCCAATGAAAAGCAAGGTGTATATCGGGATTGCCCTTAGCAATCCCGGGAATGACTCGCGGAACAAGGCTGTGTTTGGAAATGTGAAGGTTACGGATTAAGGAGGTATGCATATGAACATGCCGCTAAAAGAACGGCAGTATTACTTTCGGGACTACTACGATCAGGGTGAGGAGCTGTTGCTGGAAGGGCAGCAACTGAGAATTGAGCTGACTTCAAAATTTTCCTTGATCCAGAAGTGGGAGTGGCCGCTTGCCGCCGAAGGCCCGATTGTGATCCTTGAGCCGCCTGGAGAAAATGAGGAAACACCCGAACCTGGCAATATCAAGCTGGAGCTGGAATACGAGGGATCGCTTAAGGCGGATGGCTATCTGCTGGATATCCGTAAGGACGGCACAGTTACCATAGCTGCCTCCAATAAGAGGGGACTACAGTATGGAATGGATGCTCTGCACCGGCTGCTGAGCGTAGATGAAGGCAAGTGCCGGTTGCCTGTGGCGACTATTCATGATGAGCCCTCTTTTCCAGTCCGCGGCATTATTGAAGGCTTCTATGGCACGCCGTGGAGCTGGGAGGACCGGATGGATGCGGTGCGCTATCTGGCAGCTCACCGGATGAATACCTTCATGCATGCTCCCAAGGATGATCCCTATCACCGCGAGCTATGGCGTGAGCCTTATCCTGAGAATCTGTTCGAGCAGATTCGTGAGCTGAAGCAGGAATGTGATACGCAGCTGGTGGACTTCTATTATTGCATTAGTCCGGGGAATGATCTGCAGTTTCGCAGTGAAGATGATTTTGCCAGTCTGGAGGCGAAGCTGAGCGCGATGATCGCTATTGGTGTCCGGCATTTCGCTCTGCTGATGGACGATATAGACTACGCATTGTCAGGGGAGAACCTACATTACCTGGAGCGTTCCGGACTGGCGCACGCTTATGTGGCCAACCGTGTCTATGACTATCTAAGCCGTCAATTGCAGAAGGTTACTCTGGTAATGTGCCCTTCTGAGTATTGGTCCTCCTGGGATACCGAATATAAGCGGGATATCGGTGAGAAGCTGCATTCGGAGATCAAGGTATTCTGGACCGGCCCTGCCGTCTTTGCCCGGCAGGTCGGGAGCAGACCAGCACAGGAGAATTACAGCCATTATGGGCATGAGCTGTGGCTGTGGGACAACATACCTGTCAATGATGCCGACTATGACCGGTTGTTTCTGGACCCGGTTCGCGGGCGTTATTCCCGGCTTGGCCAGACCGGACATCAGGCCGTGGTAGCGAATCCGATGGTGCAGTGGGAATGCTCCAAGATTACACTGAACACCATGGCCCACTATATGTGGAACAGTGAGCGTTATATGCCGGAGCTGTCCTGGGAGCTGTCGGTCCGCGAATTTGCCGGAGAGCTGGCAGACGACATGATGTTCTTCTGCCGCCAGAATCTCAATAGCCAGCTCTATAGCGGTGGATATAAGGAACTGAAAGAGGCTGTGCACAGCAGAGATATACGCTGGCTTGACGCGTATTTCGACCGTCTGGAGAGCATGTCCTGCAGGCTGCTTGAAATGGAGAATTCCAAGTTCCAGACGGAAGCAGAACCCTGGCTGCACAGAGCCCTGGCGGATGTAGAGCTGTGGAGGGCCTTGCGGCGGAAGGTAATAACCGGGGGAACTGAAGCCGGAGCCGATGAAGAACTGCGTAAGCGGGCCGAAGCCTGCCGGGCCTTTGAGGTCCGGCTGGGGAGTGATCCCGCCTGGATGGCAGCCGAGGCCTGGGGACTTGCTGCCAGGGAAGGCAAGAAGGGATACCGGCTGATTTTGGAGGATGAGGTGGTAATCTAAGCGCTTATTGATCCTGATTAATGGATAGTACCGTACCAAAATTAAACGTAATGCTGGAAATATTGCCGCCATACTCCAATGACAATACGTGTAAGCCTTCCTTTACCCTTCGGGGTGGGGGGAGGTTTTTGTTTGCCAAAATAACGGAAGAGTGAGTTAGATCACCTTTTGATTTTGAGTACCTGATAAATTTGAGCTAATAAGGTAATCGAGGAGGATCTGTTATGACCAGATATGAACAACAAAGAAATTTTCTGAAATCCAATTTTCATGAATTCAAACGGATTAAAACAGACAAGATTAAGGGTATTGCACAGCCGCCGGTTGTGAAGGCGTTTGATCCGGATTCGCTTATTATTGATTTGCCCAAGGTCAGCAGGGATACTGTAGGTAAAGACAGCATTTTTGAATGTATAGAGCAAAGAAGAAGTACACGCTTCTATTCTGCGGACACGTTAAGTCTGGAGGAGTTGTCCTATTTATTGTGGGCCACCCAGGGGATTACTGGAATGAACAAGAACGGGCTTACGCTGCGGACTGTACCCTGCAGTGGCGCGACACATACCTTTGAGACCTACTTGATGATTATGCGGGTAGAAGGCATCCGGCAGGGGATTTACAGATACCTTCCTGTGGAGCATAAGCTCTTGTTTATGTTTGAATTGGATGAGCTGGAGCAGAAGATTGATGCCATTACGCTGGATCAGCCGTTTGTCCCTAACTTTGCACGCAAGGCTTCTGTGCTGTTCGCCTGGAGTACCACACCGTACCGCTCGGAGTGGAAGTATGATATTTCAGCCCACAAAAAAATCCTCATCGACGTTGGACATGTCTGCCAGAATCTGTACCTAGCCAGTGAATCGATCGGAGCAGGCGCCTGCGCTATCGGAATCTATGACCAGAAGCTGATTGACGAGATTTTGGCGCTGGACGGAGATGAAGAGTTTGTGATCTATCTTGGCGCAGTGGGGAAGAAGCGGGAATAGCGGAATATTACCGGTTCCGAAGGGTATACTCCAGATAATCCACGGCACTCTGATTAATTTCATCGTCACTCGCCTGGAAGGAGGCGCCGAAAACGGCGAAGTAAGGCAGCGTAGTCGCACCGACATGGATGGCACTGGCTTTGAACGGGGCGATAATCTCATCTACTTTAAAAGAAACGGACCCGGCCGGCAGGTAGTTTTCCTTTTTATCACCGATGGTCATAGCTATGCCCAGCTTCTTACCCTTCAGCTTGTTCCCGTTTGAGCCGTAAGCCCAGCCGTGAGTGAACACATCGTCCAGCCATTTTTTCAGCAGCGGCGGGTAGCTGTACCAGTATAAGGGGAATTGGAAAATAATCAGGTCATGCGCCTCCAATAAATGCTGCTCCCGCGGAACATCGATGCTCCAGTCCGGGTACTCTTTGTAAAGCTCGTGGACAATAACGTTCTCCGGATGCAGCAGCAGCTCTTGTCTCCATCTCCGGTTCACTCTTGAAGCCTCTATATCGGGATGCGCCAGGATTACCAGGGTTGTCATTATGGATCACCTTTCCGGTGTATAATTTGTGTTGTGCAGCTGTTTCTATTATTTTGTAAGTCCCTGAAAATGTAAATACACACAATGAAGTAACCAGGTTACCTCCAGGTGTGCATTGGCCTTCTGCGGGATCTGTGGCATGATAGAAATCATGAGATGCGATAAGATATAGTTAATTCGGTATGAATGAGGTGGCAGGTATGAAGCAATATCGTTTAGGCATAGAAGCAACGCTTGAAATTCTCGGCGGCAAATGGAAATCGTTGATCATATGTAATTTAATGTCGGGCGAGAAAAGGACAAGCGAATTGCAGCGCAATATCCCAGGTATCTCGCAAAAGGTCCTGATCCAGCAGCTTCGCGAGCTGGAAAAGGACGGAATGATCGACAGACAGGTCTATCAGCAGATGCCGCCCAAAGTGGAATATTATATAACGGAATATGGAATTACAGCCAATGAACTCATCAATGTCATGTGTTCATGGGGCAGGGCCAATATCAGAATGAGACAGCAGCAGGGTGAGGCTATAGTGCTTTTAGAGAATACTGCGCCGGAATCAGCGTCTTACGAATAGCTAGGGTGATCTATCCCCATATTTTTGACGGCTCCAATGGAGTTCCATATGATTGACAATAGTTTGATAACAAACTATAATTCCTGTATGGAAACTAGAGACGCTATTTCACTTATATCCAAGATCCGCGAGAAGGTTAACCGGTTCATCGTACAAGAGCTGGCGAAGCAGGGAGTAGACGGCATTGCCACCTCACACGGGGATATTCTGTATGCGCTGCTGTCTAAGCACAGACTCACCATGGCCGAGATCTCGGCACATATTCATAAGGACAAATCTACAGTTACAGCACTTGTGGATAAGCTGGTCCGGCTGGGACTGGTTACGAAGGAGAGGGATCAGGAAGACACCCGGTATGTATACGTTACTTTAACAGTGAAGGGGAAGGAGCTGGAGCCGGTATTTGAATCGGTCTCTTCTGCCATGCTGAAGCAGTTCTACCGCGATATTACGGAAGAAGAGCAGAAGATTTTGCTGACGATTTTAATGAAAATCAATCATAATTTCTAAAAAAATTTGTATTATAGTTTGATATCAAACTAATTATGGAAAGGACATTAAAATGAGAGACTACACTAATGAATTACCGCCGCATACAGAGAAATATGTCGGTGAGCATGATCTCTTCCTGGAGATTTATAAGGGAGAGGAGGCGAGAGAAGGCCAGGAACAGGAGAATAAGGTACCCCTGCTGTTTGTGCACGGTGCGTATACCGGAAGCTGGATGTGGAGCAAATACCTTCCCCATTTCATCCGTGAAGGCTGGACGTGTTATGTGATGAATCTGAGAAGTCATTACCGGAGCAGAGTGCTGGATATGACACAGATCACCTTTGAAGATTATCTGGAGGATATCCATGAGATAGTGCAGTTGATTGAGGCTGAATGCGGAGCTGCTCCGGTCCTGATCGGGTTCAGTATGGGCGGGATCCTCAGCCAGAAGGTGGCGGAGACAGCCGGGCTGGCCGGGCTTGTGCTGATGGATTCAAGTCTATGCAGGGAGGTTCATGAGAAGGTGCCTTATACGGATATCGTCAAAACAGTACCGGGTAACGTAGTACCCGCTCCCGTCCGGGAAGAGGAGAGCAGCCTGGATGAGACGGCAGAAGACATAACATTTCAGCGCAAGTACCTGACGATGGAGTCCGCCGAGGCGTTTCGAACCTTTTCTTATCATTTCGGGGCAGCAGGAGTATCCGTAGACAGCGGCTCCATTACTTGCCCTTGTCTGGTGATCCATGCCGTTAACAGTGATGAAGATGAGCGCCGGGGCAGAGCCAATGCAGCGTATTTCCGCGCAGCCTACGCAGGTCTTTGGGGCACCACCCATACCGGTCTGCTCGTAGGACAGCGTTATCTGGAAGCGGCACAGATGATCCTGAGGTGGTTAGCAAGATAATGAAGCTATATAGATTGAACTAAAAAATTATAGTTAAAGGAAAAGTGGCGGAGGGGAAATTTGGAACTGAAGGAGCGGTAGCGTCCGCCTTTGTCTGCGGATTTCAACCGTTAAAAACGGGGAAAATTAAGAAATCTGCAGAAGGGCAGCGGCCGGAAGTCCAAAACTTCTCTGGAGTCACGGCTAATCCTAAAACCTAAAAATCATTAGTTCAATTTATACAGTGCAACAAATAAAAGGCCGCTTGAACCGGGATGCTCCCGTTCCTTGGCGGCCTTAACCTGATAGGTGAAGGGTGTTCTATATATACATCTCCTGGAGATTAGTGGAATTTGACAGTCTTGATGCGCGATTCCTGCTCATAAGTAAGCGGGCTTGGTGTTGGCGGTGTGTGTAGATGGCGGTGTGCGCTGTATTCCATTCTCCGGTAATCCTCTTCTCCGGAAGCCATCCCCGGCTGCCACATTCCAGTTACCCAATTCTTCAGTTCCTTAATTCCTGCCAGCATTGCATTCATCCTCCTTGGCGATGAAATACGGTAATGAACCTCTGGGACATCTATCCTGGTTACGCTTTCATTATAGCATAGATAATCAATAAATCAATGTGATGTCCGCCTGTAAAAGACAAATAAATAAGGAATAATGTTGCCATAACTGGTTTTGTATTTGTATAAGAGAACAATGTCCTTGTGAGATGGACTGCGTGCGGGCAACAAAAAAGCGGCAGCCGGGAGGGCGGTCGCTTCGGGGCAAGATGTTATGCAGAAGCAGCTAAACGTTTCATTTCAGCTTCCTGATCTATAGAACGCCGGGCCAGGATATCCAGTGTTGCGTCATGTCCGCGCAGGCTCCGGTCGATCCGCTCCAGTGAATCCCGGCCAGCAACGACTTCAGTATTCACTTCGGACACCGCCTGTTGAATAAGCGGGATTAGCTTCGTATCTTCCTTGATGCTTTCGATATCATCCTTGATGGTAACGATGTCGGTCTTGATGTTTTCAATTTCATTCTTGATGTTTTCAATTTCATCCTTGATGATAACCAACTCGCCAACAATTTCAGACTTGAATGTAGCGAATTCTGACTGAAGATTTTTAACATCGGACTTGATTCCTGCAATTTCGGTCTTAATTCCTGCAATTTCAGATTTCATTCCGTTAATTTCGGACTTTACGCCTTGCAGCTCGGCAAGAATCTGCTGGAGAATTACATCGCTCATAGGGCACAGCTCCTTAGATAGGGTTGGAATAGGACTGCTGCTTGAAGGGGGGATACCTGCGAAATAGGTACAGGTCATTATAGCATATTTGCGTCATTATTGGGTGCTGCTGTAAAAAGAATTCCATGAACATATTGGACATTAGAAAACTGATACTTAAATTTATAAATATACAAAATAGGACAATGGGTGTACTATGTATGTGAATAAATTCGCATGAAGTGTAACCGATAAGAGATGGGGGAATCAAGATCCATGAAGACAAGAAACTGGAAACACCTTATGAAGCTAGTCGTGCTGACTGCTGCTGTCAGTGTAGTAGCTGCCGGATGCGGTAGCGCAAATCAGGCAGGAAATTCCAAAGATACTAATACAGGAGCTGCTACAGCTGTACCTGCTGAGGCCGTTACGATATCGCTGGGACTGCTGCCATCCATCGATGCAATTCCTTTTATTATTGCCCATGAGCAGGGATTTGATCAGAAGCATCATGTGAACCTGGATATCCAGACCTTCAAGAGCGCGAAGGATCGTGATGTGGCTTTTCAGGCGGGTAAGGTAGATGGCCTCAGTGCGGATCTGGTGGCGATCTCGATCTATAATGAAGCAGGACTCGATGTCAAAATCACCAGCACGACCACAGGCGAATTCGACCTGCTGACCGGAAATGATGAAGTGAAAGAGGTAAAGGATCTGAAGGGGAAGACCGTCATCCTGTCTAAGAATACCTCAACCCAGTATACCGTTGCCATGATGCTGAAGCAGGCAGGCCTGACGGAAGCCGATATTACTGTAACGGAAGTGCCGCAGATTCCAACGCGTCTGGAGCTGCTTAAGAATCATAAGGCGGATGCGGCTGTTTTGCCGGAGCCTTTTGTCACCATGGGCCGTACTGCCGGTCTGAGTGTTCTCAGCTCCACCCATAGTGCGGGGATCAATCCGTTTGTGCTGGCTTTTCCACAGAGTGCCATTGATGCCAAGGGTCAGGGAATCCGCGATATGTACGCCGCTTATGATGAGGCTGTCGATTATATGAAGACGCATGACCAATCGGAATATATCGACCTGATTATTAAGGAAGTGGGCTATCCCGATACGCTGAAGAATGAGATTAAGGTGCCGGAGTATCTGCCTGCGAACCAGGTGGATGTGAAGGAAGTGGAGGCTGCTTTTGCCTGGGCTCGTGAAAAAGGACTGTTGACCAAAACGCTATCGGCTGAAGATGTGATCTCCGATGTCCAGTTTAAAAAATAGCGGTCTCCGCATTAATCAGCTCCATGTAGCTTATCAGAACGGGCAGCTGGCCCTGGGGGAAATGAACCTGACCCTGCCGGAGCACGGGATTTATACGGTGATCGGTCCCTCGGGCAGCGGCAAATCCACGCTGCTGCGGGCGATTGCCGGCCTGCTGCCCGGTTACGAAGGCGAACTGCTCTTCAATGGCAGATCTGTCCATGACAAGGACACGCTAATCGGGCTCGTGCCGCAGAATTATGGCCTGCTGCCCTGGAAGACGGTCAAAGACAACATCGGGATTGCGATGCGGATCGCCCGTCCGGCCGGAGCGGGGCGGGGCAGGCGGGAGCAGGACCGTCAAATTATGCACTGGCTTGAATCCATGGGGATCGCCCAGCTCGCCGGCCGGTTTCCGCTCTCGCTGAGCGGCGGTCAGCAGCAGCGGGTAGCCATTGCCCGCGCCTTTGCCATTCTGCCGACCCTTCTGCTGCTGGATGAGCCGTTCTCGGCGCTGGACGCTATTACGCGGGAAGGGCTGCAGCAGATTTTTATCGACAACTGGCAGGCGCATCCGGCGACCACGCTGTTCGTCACCCACGATGTGGAGGAGGCGATTCTTCTGGGACAGAAGATTATCATCCTGCTGCCCAGGCAGCAGGAGCCGCCGGAGATTCTCGATAACGCTGCTGTATTTGCCATGAAGCATTCCGAGAAGCGGGAGAGCGAGGAGTACTTTATGCAGACGAAGAGAATCCGAAAGGTAATGATGGAAAAATGGTAAAACGACGGCATTTTGTTCACCTGCTGCGCCTGCTGCTCGTTTTTGCCGGAATGAATGCGCTCTGGTATGTCGCTTATCTGCTCATGAATCACGCGATTCTTCCCAGCCCGGGCGCGGTCTATAAGGCAATGTTTCAGCTTGGGGCCCATGATGTGGCGCTGAATGTCGGCTACAGTCTGATGCGCATCACTGAAGGTGTGCTGCTGGCTCTGCTGCTCGGTCTGCTGGCCGGTCTGCTGATGGGCCGCTCTCCCTTCTGGAACCGGGTACTGGACCCGGTCGTCTATCTGACCTATCCGATCCCCAAAATTGCGCTGTTGCCGGTGGTCATGCTCTTCTTCGGACTCGGAGAAACCTCCAAGGTGCTGATGATTATGCTGATCCTGCTGTTTCAGGTCATTATCTCGGTACGTGATGGTGTGAAGGCCATCCCCGAGAGTACTTATGATGTGCTGACGAGTATTGGTGCCAGCACGATGCAGAAATTCTGGAATGTGACGCTTCCCGGCGCCTTGTCGGTGATCCTCAGTACGATTCGTATTTCGCTGGGCACAGCGATTTCAGTACTCTTTTTCACCGAAATCTACGGTACGGAGCATGGTATGGGCTTCTTTATCATGGATGCCTGGCTGCGGCTGGACTACCCTGAGATGTATGCCGGAATTATGCTGTTCAGTCTGGTGGGATTCGTGCTGTTCCTGCTGGTGGATGTGCTGGATTACAGATTCATGAAGTGGCGGAGATAGCCGCAGAGTATAACCATTCAACACAATAAAGCCCGCTTCCCCAAATGGAGGAAACGGGCTTTTTGGTATGTTTAAAGCATAACAGAAGCCTTCAGATCTTTCCCGGATTATTTGCCGAGTTGCTTGTCGACTTCCTTGACAGGATTCTCGCCGACATTCTCTTCGGTCTTGACACTGCTCATGAACCAGCCTGTAGCTGCAATGATGATCAGAACTACATAGAAGGTCAGTTTCCACCAGGTGCTGTGTGCGAAGTCTTCAGACAATACACCCAGAGCAGGATGGGCCAGCGTGATGACTGCGAGCTTAACCCCTACCCAGCCGACGATGAAGAAGGCAGCAACCTCAAGACCCGGACGGGTGTGAAGCAGCTTAACGAAGAAGGAAGCAGCGAACCGCATAATCACGAGGCCAATGAAGCCGCCCGCGAAGATTACAAGGAACTGTCCGCCGTCGAGGCCGCCGATGTTGCGGATACCACTTGCCGGAAGAGCAACGGCCAGGGCTACGGCTGCGAGGATGGAGTCTACGGCAAAGGCAATATCTGCTACCTCGACCTTAAGTACGGTGAACCAGAAGCTGGCTTTCTTCTTATTTACAGCTCCAGGGCTTCCGCTTTCAGCGGCGTCTTCCGTGACCGGCTTAGCGAATAACACTTTTCGGAAGATGTGATTCCCCGCGATAAATAACAGATATAGCGCACCGATGGCTTGTACCTGCCAGATGTCTACCAGATAGGAGATGACGAACAGCGATCCGAACCGGAACACAAACGCTCCAGCCAATCCGTAGAACAATGCCTTCTTACGTTCCTCATCAGGAAGATGCTTAACCATAATTGCGAGTACAAGTGCGTTGTCTGCGGCAAGCAGCCCTTCCAGTGCTACGAGAACGAGCAATACCCATCCGTACTCTAATAATAATCCCCAATCCATTGCTGTTTCCTCCTCAAGTGGGTTTAGCTGCTTTTTTGAGAAACTAACGGTGATACCATTAGTTTAACCAAAAATATATATAAAAAAGACCTTTACCAAACAGATTAGCCTTTGGAATAAAGGTAACCTGGTTGGTAAAGGTCTCGCTAACAATAATCTATTGCCGATAAAACCGGAGAATATCCTCATATTCTCGTATTGACGATTTTATCTAACAGCTACTCCCCTTTACGGGATTATATGAAATTTTAGGTGATTCGTTTCTGGCTAAAAGTATCATATCCGAGTTAAGAGGTGTTGTCAATGTTTTTGTGAGAACAACTATCAATAGAAATGACAGGCCTGAAAACGGAAACATGATAAGTATGAGTCATGTAAGTTGACATGTCATATGGCGAAACTGCAAACAAAAGGAAATAAAGGGCAAAACGAACGTTGGACTAATTGACGATCCCCGGTAATGAAAATATGATGAAACTAATTAAAGCGGCCAAGTGAATTTAATGTTAGATAAAATAACATTAACCAAAACAAAGGCTATTTGAACCATAAAACTTAAGTTAATACTTCCGAAGCGAGTTTTGTACGCAGAATGCGCAGAGAAGCCTAGCTTACAAAACTTTTAGGAGGTGGGAAATGATGCAGCCGTCATGTCTATCAAGTGAAGCGGAAGAGGAGATTAGCCGCCACCCTTGCTACAGCGAGGAGGCCCACCGGTTCTATGCCCGGATGCACATCCCGGTTGCTCCCGCCTGTAACATCCAGTGCAATTACTGTAACCGCAAGTTCGACTGTGTGAATGAGAGCAGGCCGGGCGTGGTCAGTGAGGTGCTTACTCCGGAGCAGGCAGAACGCAAGGTGCGGGGAGTTGCCGCCGGGCTGATGCAGCTCTCGGTAGTGGGTGTAGCCGGGCCTGGAGATCCGCTCGCGAACCCGGAGCAGACCTTCGATACCTTCGCCCGGGTCAGGAAGCATGTGCCTGATGTCTCCCTCTGTCTCAGCACTAACGGACTCACGCTGTACCGGCATGTGGATGAGATTATGGAGCTGGGCATCCGCCATGTCACGATCACCATCAACGCCATTGACCCTGAGGTCGGCCAGTCGATTTATCCCTGGGTGTTCGATGAAGGGGCCCGGTACGAAGGCAGAGAGGCAGCCGAGCTGCTGATCAGCCGTCAACTACTGGGACTTGAAATGCTGGCAAAGCTGGGGATTCTGGTCAAAGTGAATTCCATTATGATTCCGGGGGTTAACGATCATCATCTGACTGCAGTGTCAGCGCGGGTAAAAGAGCTCGGGGCCACGCTGCACAATGTAACACCGCTTATTATCGCGCCGGGCAGCCAGTATGAAGCGGATGGCCGCAAGGCGCCCCGTCCAAAGGAATTGCTTAATTTGCAGGAGCAGCTGGGCCGCGCGGGAATGAAGGTTATGCGCCATTGCCGGCAGTGCCGGGCGGATGCGATCGGGCTGCTGGGCCAGGACCGCAATCCCGATTTTCCGCTGGAAGCGATGGAAGCCGAGCCGGTCATTAATGAAGAAGCCCGGGCGATGTTGCAGCGTGAGCTGGACACCAAGATCCGCGAGCGCATCTTGGCCAAACAGGCCAGACGCATTCAGGCCGGAGGGCCGAAGACACGGGTCGCGGTTGCCACCAGAGGCGGCGACAAAGTGAATCAGCATTTCGGTCATGCCACTGAGTTCCTGGTCTACGACACCGACGGAACCGATGTACAGCTCCTGGGTGTCCGCAAGATCCAAGCCTATTGCCATGGCAAGGCCGATTGTAACGGTGACAAAGCAGCTACGCTGCAAGAAATTATAACGATTCTAAGTGACTGCCGCATTCTTCTCTGCTCCGGCATCGGCGAGGCCCCAAGGGCCAGCCTGAACGCAATCGGTGTCCTGCCTCTTGTCCGCAAAGGCGGCATTCAGGAAGCCATTCTCGAAAGCGTGAAGTACAGCTCTTATTTTGAAAAACTAAACATTTCGAAGGGATGATGAACAATGAGACAAATAGCTTTCTACGGTAAAGGCGGTATCGGTAAATCGACAACTTCACAAAACACCCTGGCTCAGCTGGCCACCAAATTCAAACAAAGAGTCATGATCGTAGGCTGCGACCCGAAGGCGGATTCCACCCGTCTGATCCTGAATACCAAAGCCCAGAACTCCGTGCTGGAGCTGGCGGCTGAGCTTGGCTCCGTAGAGGACCTGGAGCTTGAGGATGTGCTGCAGACAGGCTTCGGCGACATTATCAACGTAGAGTGCGGCGGGCCGGAGCCGGGGGTAGGCTGCGCAGGACGCGGGATTATCACTGCGATCAACTTCCTGGAGCAGGAGGGCGCCTATCAGGATCTGGATTTCGTCTCCTATGACGTACTGGGTGACGTAGTATGCGGCGGATTCGCCATGCCGATCCGTGAGGGCAAGGCCCAGGAGATCTATATCGTCTGCTCCGGCGAGATGATGGCGATGTACGCAGCGAACAATATCGCCCGAGGTATCCTGAAATATGCCACTAGCGGCGGCGTAAGACTCGGCGGCCTGATCTGCAACAGCCGGAATACAGACCGTGAGGATGAGCTGATCATGGAGCTGGCCCGCCGCCTGAATACACAGATGATTCACTTTGTTCCCCGCGACAACATTGTTCAGCATGCTGAGCTGCGCAGAATGACCGTAGCCCAATATAATCCTGAGCACCAGCAGGCGAAAGAATATGAAATACTGGCCGAGAAAATCCTCAATAACAAAATGCTGACGATCCCTACCCCGATCTCGATGGAAGAGCTGGAAGAGCTGCTGATGGAATTCGGCATCATTGAAGATGAAGAAGCTGCGATCAAGAAGCTGGCGGCTTCCGGGCAATAAGGCTTACTGAAGAACTTAACAAAAAGCGTAAAGAAGCGGAGGGGAAATTTGGAACTGTAGGAGCGGTAGCGTCCGCCTTTGTCTCCGGATGTTATCCGCTAAGCGGAATAATAAAAAACATCTGGAGACAACAGCGGCTGGAAGTCCGAATGTTCACCGCAGTGACGACCACGCTTTAAGTTCAACTCATAGGTAAGCCATTAAGAAAAGGAGGGTCAAACGATGGGACTGAATATTGAAGAGAATCAGAAGCTGGTTGAAGAGATTCTGGAAGCCTATCCCAAAAAGGCGCGGAAGGACCGTGAGAAGCATTTTCAGGTGGCGGATGAAAAGGCCATTGATTGCAGCACCTGTGCGGTAAAGTCCAATATCAAATCCCGTCCGGGTGTCATGACCCCGCGCGGCTGCGCCTATGCCGGCTCCAAAGGGGTGGTCTGGGGTCCGATCAAGGATATGGTCCATATCAGTCACGGGCCGGTGGGCTGCGGACAGTATAGCTGGGGCTCACGCCGTAACTTTGCGAATGGGACGCTTGGCATCGATAACTTTACAGCGATGCAGATTACCAGTGATTTTCAGGAGACGGATATCGTGTTCGGCGGGGATAAGAAGCTGGCCGTCATTATGCGTGAGATTAGCGAGATGTTCCCGCTGGCTAAGGGGATCTCTGTTCAGTCGGAATGTCCGGTCGGCCTGATCGGTGATGATATCGAAGCGGTGTCGAAGAAGATGTCCAAAGAGCTGGAAATGCCGGTTGTTCCGG
This sequence comes from Paenibacillus sp. FSL H3-0333, assembly GCF_038002805.1. NCBI lineage: Bacteria > Bacillati > Bacillota > Bacilli > Caryophanales > Paenibacillaceae > Paenibacillus > Paenibacillus sp. FSL H3-0333. The sequence continues at coordinate 1,970,756 of NZ_JBBODG010000001.1, forward strand.
TACGCTGCGAAGGCTTCCGCGGAGTCAGCCAGTCGCTGGGCCATCATATTGCGAACGATGCGATCCGTGACTTCGTGATGGGTCGTGCCGAGCTGGCGGAGACCGGTCCCTACGATGTGAATATCATCGGCGACTATAACATTGGCGGCGACGCCTGGGCCTCCCGTATCCTCCTGGAAGAGATGGGCCTGCGCGTTATTGCCCAGTGGTCCGGTGACGGCTCTCTGAACGAGCTGGAGGTAGCCCACAAGGCGAAGCTGAACCTGATCCACTGCCACCGCTCCATGAACTATATGGTTGACCATATGGAGAAAGCCTACGGTATCCCTTATCTGGAATACAATTTCTTCGGGCCTACGAAGACGTATGAGAGCCTGCGGGCGATTGCAGCGCTTTTCGATGACACGATTCAGGAGAATTGCGAGCAGATGATCGCCAGATACAAGCCGGTCATGGATGCAGTGATCCGCAAATACAGACCGCGCCTGGAAAATAAGACCGTCATGCTGATGATCGGGGGCCTGCGCTCCCGCCACACCATCGGAGCTTATGAAGATCTGGGGATGGACATCGTAGCCTCCGGTTATGAATTCGCCCACAAGGACGACTATGAGAAGATGCTCCCGATGCTTGCTGAGGGAACCATTGTCATGGATGATCCTACAGCTTATGAGCTGGAAGAGCTCACGAAGAAGATGAACATTGATCTGGTGGGCTCAGGCGTGAAGGAGAAATATGTCTATCACAAGATGGGCGTGCCGTTCCGTCAGATGCATTCCTGGGATTACAGCGGCCCGTATCACGGCTTCGACGGCTTTAAGGTGTTCGCTAAGGATATGGATATGACCGTGAACAGCCCGGTATGGGATCTGGTGAGCAGACAAGGAACAATGGAGCCGAAGGAGGCGGGCGTATGAGCAGGGATGAACTGAACATTAAAGATAATACCAGCTTGTTCAAGGAAGAGCGTTATGTGCAGCAGCGGGAGAACAAGAAGCAGTTCGAAGCGCCCTGCAGCGAGCAGGAGACCGCCGAAGCACTCGCGTACTCCAAGTCTGCCGAATATATGGAGAAGAATTTCAGCCGCCAGAATGTGGTGATTAATCCGCATAAAGCGTGCCAGCCGCTGGGTTCAGTCATGGCCGCGCTCGGATTCGAGAAGACACTGCCGTTCGTACACGGGTCGCAGGGCTGCAATGCCTACTTCCGCAGCCATCTCAGCCGCCACTTCAAGGAGCCTACGCCGTCCGTATCCACGTCCATGACAGAGGATGCCGCCGTATTCGGCGGGATGAATAACCTGATTGACGGTCTGGAGAACAGTGTCGCCTTGTACAAACCGGAGATGATTGCAATCTGTACTACCTGTATGGCTGAGGTCATCGGGGATGACCTGAACTCTTTTATCGGCAATGCCCGCATTAAGGGGGTGATCAGTGAGGAATATCCGGTAGCCTACTGCAACACGCCGAGCTTCGTCGGCTCACATATCACTGGCTACGACGCTATGATCAAGGGTATCCTGAGCTACCTCTACACCCGTTCGGGTATAGAGAGCAAGCCGGGAAGCGGCGCGGAGAGCGGAGAGAAGCTGAATGTGATGCTGGGCTTTGAGCCGTACACCGGGAACTTCGCGGAGCTGCGCAAGATTCTGGGAGCCTTCGATACCAAGTACACCATACTTGGAGACCACAGCGGGAACTACGATTCACCGGCAACCGGAGAGTATGAATACTACTACGGCGGCACGAAGCTTGCGGATGTTCCGCAGGCAGCCAATGCGCTTGCCACCCTGTCCCTGCAAAAGTATACGCTGAAGAAGACCCAGGAATATATCAGCGGTACCTGGAACCAGCAGCTGGTAGCGTTATCCACGCCGCTGGGTATTAAGGGCACGGATACGCTGCTGGATACGATCAGTGAGCTGACCGGTCTCCCGATTCCAGCAATACTCACCGAAGAACGCGGCCGTGTCGTGGATGCGCTGATGGATAGTCACCCTTACCTGCATGGCAAACGGGTGGCGCTGGTAGGCGACCCGGATCTGCTCATCGGCCTGATCGGGTTCTGCCTGGAGACCGGGATGGAGCCGGTGCACATTATCTGCTCGAACGGTGATGTGGACTTCAATGAAGTGAAGTTCAAGGACGAAGCTGAAGCGCTGCTGGCAGCAAGCCCGTATGGCACCGAAGCTACTGTGCATGTCGGCAAAGACCTGTGGCATATGCGCTCGCTGCTGCTGAATGACAAGGTGGATCTGGCGATTGGCAGCTCCCATCTGAAATTTGCCGCCAAGGATGCGGAGGTGCCGCTGGTGCGGGTCGGCTTCCCGATCTTCGATCGCCATCACATGCACCGTTATCCTATTATCGGGTATCAGGGAACACTCAATTTGCTCAGCCTGATCGTGAACACGATTCTGCAGCAGCTTGATGATCATAACTCCGGCTTTAATTTTGAGCTGGTGCGCTAACTGCGCGTAAGTCTGGCGTGAATTCCAGCCTCTTAAGCGAAGGAGATGAAGAGCCGATGGACCCTTTACGGCAAGATGAATTTGATTCCCAGGCTTGCGGGAGTATAGCGCCTAAGGCGAAGCCCTGTCCAAGGCCCAAGCCGGGCGAAGCTGCTGGAGGCTGCTCCTTCGACGGAGCCCAGATCACGCTGCTGCCGATTATGGATGCGGCGCATCTGGTTCACGGACCGATCGCCTGCGCGGGAAACAGCTGGGAGAGCAGAGGCACGTTGTCCAGCGGCCCCTCCCTGTCCCAATACGGCTTCGCTACGGATCTTACGGATTCTGATATTATTTTTGGCGGCGAGAAGAAATTGAAGGACAGCATTGATTATATTGCCGGGCGCTTTGCGCCTCCGGCAATATTTGTATATTCAACCTGCGTGACCGCGCTGATCGGCGAAGATATGGATGCGGTCTGCAAGGAGGCGGCGGACCGGATCGGGATTCCTGTGATCCCGGTGAACAGCCCTGGCTTCGTCGGCAGCAAGAATCTCGGGAACCGGCTGGCGGGGGATGCGCTGCTGCAGTATGTCATCGGGACGGGGGAGCCGGAGCCGGAGACGGATCTCGGGGTGAATCTGATCGGGGAGTACAATATCGCCGGTGAGATGTGGGATATTGAGAAGCTGATGAACAGCGCCGGGATCGCTGTAACCTCGCGGATTACGGGGGATGCACGCTATAAAGAGATTACGTGGGCACACCGGGCGAGAGTGAATATGGTGGTCTGCAGCCGGGCGCTGCTGGGCCTTGCCAAGGAGATGGAGTCAAGATACAGCATCCCGTATTTCGAAGGCTCGTTCTATGGTGCGAAGGAAACGACCTATTCGCTGCGCCAGATGGCCTATCTGATGAATGACCGGGAGATGGAGCGGCGTGTGGACCGGCTCACCGAGCGGGAGGAGGCCAGGTTAAGCCAGGAGCTGCGGCCTTACCGCAAGCTGCTGAGGGGGAAGCGGGCCGTACTCTATACGGGCGGGGTCAAAAGCTGGTCCGTAATCTCGGCCCTGAAGGAGCTGGGCGTTCAGGTCGTCGGGGTAGGCACGAACAAAAGCACGGAGGATGATGTGCGGCGGATTGCCGACCGTGTGGGCGATGATACAGAATACATTCCCGAGGGCGGGGCCAGCCGGATCATCAAGACGGTAAGAGAGCGCAAGGCGGATATTATGATTGCCGGCGGCCGCAATATGTATGTGGCGATGAAAGAGCAGATTCCCTTCATTGATATTAATCAGGAGCGCCACAAGGCGTATGCCGGATATGAAGGGCTGCTGCGGCTGGCCAAAGAGCTGACCTATTCACTTGCGAACCCGATCTGGAAGCTGGCGGCAAGCCCTGCTCCCTGGGATAAGGAGGCGCCGCCCTATGACCGTTAACCGGAGAAAAAAGCCCGCATCGGTCAACCCGATGAAGATCGGGCAGTCACTGGGTGCCGTACTGGCCTTGCAGGGCTGCTACCGGGCCATGCCGCTGATTCACGGCTCCCAGGGCTGCTCCGCTTTTCCGAAGGCGCTCCTGACCCGTCATTTCCGGGAACCGATTGCTGTGCAGACCTCGGCGCTGCAGGAGATGGATGTCATCTTCGATGCCAACCGCAATCTGGAGGAGGCGCTGAATCTGGTGCTGAGCAAGCACCGCCCGGATATCATCGGCATCATTGGGACGGAATTGACCGATGTAGCCGGTGCGGATTATCAGAACATGCTTAAGACGTATAAAAGAGAGCGGAATATGCGCGGAGGTCTCGCCTTCTCAGTGGTGCTGCCTGATTTTCGCGGATCGCTGGAATCGGGCTTCAGCGCTACGGTGGAGTCTATGATTGACGAGATGATCCAGCAGGTAGGACACCGGGGGCAAAGAAGCGTGAATACCCGGCAGATTACCCTGCTGCCCGGCTCGTTCTTAACCCCGGCCGATGTGATGGAGCTGAAGGAAATCATCTCCTCCTTCGGCTTCGAGGTGATTGCGCTGCCGGATATCTCGACCTCCTTGTCCGGCCATCTGCTTACCGGCTTTTCGCCGCTGACGCGCGGCGGGGTTCCGCTGGACTCTATGCTCCAGAGCCTGCAGTCCGGGCTGACGATTGCCGTGGGCGGCAGCATGGAGCGTCCTGCCCGACGGCTGCATAATGCCATAGGCACCCCGTATAAGGTATTCGAAGGGGCGATGGGGCTTAAAGCAACCGATGAACTGCTGCATTTCCTGCATCAGATCAGCGGGGAGCCGGTGCCGCTGCGGTATTGCTGGCAGCGGGAGAATCTGCTGGACGGTATGCTGGACGCCCATTTTCAATTTGCCGGAATGTCGGTTCTTGCCGCACTGGAACCGGATCATCTGTATTCGGTCTCGGGGTGGCTGGAGGAGCTGGGCGTAGAGCAGAAGGCGCTGATCACTTCGTTCGAGACCCCGCTTATTGCCGGAATGGAGCGCGAGGTATGGGTGGGCGATCTGGACGATGCCGAGGTGCTGGGCAAGGGGGCGGATCTCTGGATCAGCAATTCCCACGGGATCGCCGGGGCGCAGCGGACGGGTGCCGCCTTCATGCCGGCCGGGTTCCCGGTCTGGAATGAGCTTGGGGCTTACATGTCCGTCTCCGTAGGGTATCGGGGAGCAATGGAATGGAGTAATAAGGCAGGGAATCTGTTCATGCAAAGGGAGGCAGGGCACCGTGAAAGTAGCGTTCGCCACAGATGATGGAAGCCGTGTGAATGCGCATTTCGGACAGAGTCCGATGTTCGCTGTATATAATGTAACGAAAGCCGGAGCTGAGCTGGTGGAGCTGCGCAGACTGTCAGCTGTGCCCAACCAGGATGAAGCAGGCAAAATCGACAGCCGCCTGGATTCCGTAGGCGACTGTACCCTGATCTTCATCATGCAGATCGGCGCTTCGGCCGCTGCGCGGGTAACACGCCGGAAGATTATGCCGGTGAAGGTTGCGTTCGGCAGCCCTATCGAGGAGCAGCTGAAGCGGCTGGTCGAGATGCTTCAGGGCAAGCCGCCGATGTGGCTGGCCAAGGTACTGCGGGCAGAGGAAGAGAACGAAGGAGGAGAAGAGGGTGGAACCCATGGCTAATGAGAGTGCGGTACTGCAGGGTAAGGTGGTTCCGGGAGCTGCGGCGGTGAGACAGCGCAGTCCCAGAGCGCGCAAGGAGCTGAATCCGGAGACCGCAGATGCCCTGATCCGGCGTCTGTGTCATCTTCTGGATGCCGCAGACTTTTTCGGACATAGCAGCAGCCTTCCTCCGCTGGAGAAGATCGCGAAGCTGTTCCTGGCATCTGCCGGGGATAAGGATCAATCGGAATTCAATTGCGCGGTGTCGCCCAAGGTCCGCCAGCAGGTGCCGCTGCTGTTCCAGGCTATGGCAGGCGTTATGGAGGAGAGAACCGGCCTTATGATCCAGAGTACGGCGGAGATTAACGGCGAGGGCTTCGGACGGGGGCTGCTCTACAGCGGCAGAGTCATTGTGGTGCTTAAAAGCCTGCGGGCAGGCTTCCCCTTCCCGTTCACTTCGGCTGAGAAGACGATTTCGTACGGGGTGGAGTGTATTGAAGAAGGGATGGCTTGGCTGGAGAAATATAAAGAGCTGACTTCAGCGCATGGCCTGCTCAGCCTGGAGGGCTAAGGGAGTATATGAATTCAGTCACAGGGGGAGTCAGGGATGGAGCAGCTTGCCGGAGGGTTGGAGCTGGAACGGTACACCCGGCAGCTGAAGCTGCTCGGGGAAGACGGGCAGAAGGCGCTGAAGGAAGCGACGGTTATGGTCGCCGGAATCGGCGGGCTTGGCGGAACGGCTGCCCTCTATTTGGCGGCGGCTGGCGTGGGCCGGCTTATTCTGGCCCATGAGGGGGTCATTTCAGCCCCTGACCTGAACCGGCAGATTCTAATGGACAGTGAGCATCTCGGCCAGGAGCGAATGAGTACGGCGATTGCCCGGCTGAAGCAGCTGAATCCGCAGGTAGAGATTGAAGGCTATAATTCCAGAATTGAATATCCTCAGGCACGCCCCTGGGTAGAAGCGGCCGATCTTGTGATCGATGCCCGGTACGACTTCCCTGAGCGGTATGCACTGAACCGGCTGTGTGTCGATACGAATACACCTATGGTGGAGGCGGCCATGTATGGCTTTGAAATATCGCTTACTACGGTGATTCCCGGACTTACGCCTTGCCTTGAGTGCTTGTATCCGGTGGTGCCGCCGCAGTGGGAGCCGCTCGGGTTCCCGGTCCTGGGTGCCACCTCCGGGATTGCCGGTTGTCTGGCAGCGCTGGAGGCCGTAAAATGGATTACAGGGGTAGGGACAACTTACGCGGGCGTAATGCATCGCTTCAGCTCACTCGACTTCGCCTGTTATAGCGTCCGTATTGCCCGTAATCCGAATTGCGCTTGCTGCGGAGAGGGAGGTAAACCGTGAAACGTCTCAAGCTATGTGACACGACACTCAGGGATGGTGAACAGGCGGCTGGAGTATCATTCACGAGGGCGGAAAAGCTGGAAATCGCAAAGTTGCTGTCGGAGAGCGGAGTAGAGCAGGCAGAGGTAGGCATTCCTGCCATGGGCAAGCGGGAGCAGGAGGATATTGCCGCTGTTGCTGAGCTGGGATTACCCATGAAGCTAATGACATGGAACCGCTCGGTACCCGGGGATATTGACAAGGCCAAGGCTACCGGTGTGAGCTGGAGCCATATCTCCATTCCAGTGTCGGAGATTCAACTGCAGGGCAAGCTGGGGCTGACGCCCCGTGAAGGTCTGAACAAGCTGCTGCGTACCGTGGAATACGGGCTGCGGCAGGGCATGAGCGTATCGGCAGGTATGGAGGATTCCTCCAGGGCGGAGTTGAGCTTCCTGATCGAAGTGGTGAATACCTTATACAAGGAAGGCATCCGCAGGTTCCGGTATGCAGATACCGTCTCAGCCCATCATCCGGGCCAGATGGCAGAGCGGGTAAGCCGGCTGCTGGGAGAAGTGCCTGAGGATGTGGAGCTGGAGGTACACTGCCACAATGACTTCGGGCTGGCCTGCGCGAACACACTCAGCGGCATAGCTGCCGGAGCGGTGTGGGCCAGTACGACGGTGGCCGGGATCGGCGAGAGGACCGGCAATGCGGCCATGGAGGAAGTTGCCATGGCCTGGCGCTATTTGTACGGCGGGGAATGCGCGGTCCGGCTGGAGGGGCTGCAGGGCCTCGCCGACAAGGTCATTGCCGCGTCCGGCCGTAGTGTCGGCGATGCGAAGCCGGTCGTCGGGCAGCTCGCCTTCACCCATGAATCCGGGATTCATGTGGACGGGCTGATGAAGGAGCAGGAGACGTATCAGTTCTTCGATCCGGCGGTGGTTGGCCGGGCGCACCGCTTCGTGCTGGGCAAGCATTCCGGCAGCGGCGGCGTGGCCCATGTGCTGGAGCAGCAGGGACTTGCGGTCAGCGCCGAGACGGCCGGCCGTCTACTGGAGAAGGTCCGGGCCTACGCGGAGGCCCGCAAGGGCACTGTGCCGGAAGTCATGCTGCTGCAGTGGCTGATGGAAGAGCAGCAGCGCGCGCAGAATGCGGTTTAGGCAACGCACTAAAGAATTTAACAAAAAGCAAAAAGAAGCGGAGGGGAAATTTGGAACTGGAGGAGCGATAGCGACCGCCTTTGTGTTTGGATTTCTACCACGAGGAGTGGTTGCAATTAGGAAATCCAAAAAACAACAGCGGCCGGAAGTCCAAATGTTCACCGCAGTGACGACCAAGCTTTGAGTTCTACTATAAGTGCGTTTTATATATGCGGATGCATAAGCTGGGCTGTCCTCCATGTGGAGTGCGGCGCAGCTTTTTTTGGAATACAACGGCTGATGATATCCGGGGCTGGCAGGCCGGGGGGAGAATAGACTCTACTTTGACGGAGGATTTTGTTACAATTTGAGCAGGCTGTAAATAGGCAGAGCGTATGGAGAAGGGAAGGCATCACTTTGAAGAAAACGATTTTTTTCGATATTGACGGTACGATCTATGATGAAGACAAGAATATTCCGGCTTCCACCAGAGAAGCGATAGCGGAGCTGAAGAGACGCGGGCACCATGTAGCAATTGCTACCGGAAGAGCGGATTATATGTTCGAGGGGCTGCGCGAGGAGCTGGGAATTGACTCATATGTCTCGCTGAACGGGCAGTATGTAGTCTATGAAGGGAAGCCGGTGTACAAGAACCCGATTGCGACCAGCGTGCTGGAGGAGCTGACCTTGTTCGCGGAGAAGCTGGATCACCCTGTTGCGTATACGGATACGGCGGGCATGAGAGTGAATGTGGCCGATCATGAGTACATCAATACGAGCGTTGGTTCGCTGAAGCTGGTATTTCCGACGCATGACGCCGGATATTTCCTGAAGAATGACATTTACCAGGCGATGATCTTCTGTCCGCAGGAGAGTCAGCAGATCTATGCCGAGCGGTACCCGGAGCTGAATTTCATCCGCTGGCACCCGCTGTGTATGGATGTGCTGCCCGGCAACGGCTCCAAAGCGAACGGGATCGCGGAGATGTTGAAGGTGATCGGGGTGAAGAAGGAAGAGGTCTATGCTTTTGGCGATGGCCTGAATGATGTGGAGATGCTGGGGTATGTCGGGTATGGCATTGCCATGGGCAACGGCGAGAAGGCAGCGAAGGCGGCCGCCTCCTTCATTACGAAATCTGTCCGCGAGGACGGGATCTATGAAGGCTTGAAGATGGTCGGGCTGCTGTAAATAGGAGCACTCGGTTGCTATGGTCTCACTTCATTGAACTCTTGAGGGGATATTCTTACCTCCAGGGGCGTTGCCCGGAGCGGAAAGGCTTAGATGAGTATTTGATTGCAGTTTATGCAATGGAATACTCTTTTTTTTTGCATTTTGAACGGTTTCTATTGCACTCTATACAGCAGAGAAGTAGACGAATAGGTCCATCTGAGGACTCTGCACCGAAATCTACTGTATGAACTGCAATCAAATATGATCACCGGGGCAATCGAAGGCGGTTTGTCCGGCAATAGTATATGTTTTGGCTGGACGGGGTGTGATAGGGCGGGTGAACAATTTTGGCTCTGCGCAGATAAACTCAGCTTGTCCAACCGGTACAAATCACCCGTTTTCCAAAAATAAATATTTGCCTACGGGATGAATGTCCATGCCCCCTCTGGGTAAACGGAGTAGGATACATAAAGTCTATAGGAGGTGTCAAATATGGGTCGTACGGAACGTAAGAAGAAAAAGCGGAGCTGCACAGAGGAGTTTGCCGGATGCCCTCTGCCAAGAGCGAAACGTCCCGCGACAAAAGGGAAGGACAACAAATGCGGCTGCAAGAAAATTATCGTCAAACAGCAAATTGTCCGCGTCAATATTCCATTAGGTGCGCTGGGGGCCGCGGGTGCGGCAGGAGCCTTAAGCGCGGCAGGCGCTGTTGAAGCGCTGGGAGCGGCGGGAGCCGCAGGTGCAGCAGGTGCGCTCGGCGCAGCGGGAGCAGCCGGAGCGCTGGGCGAACAGGGAACCGCAGGGGCACTGGGGGCAATTGGCGCGGCCGGAGCACTTGGCGCCGCAGGTGCAGCCGGTGCCGCAGGTGCCCGTGGAGCAGCGGGAGCAGCCGGGCTGTTGGGCGCAGCCGGAGCAGTCGGGGGGCTGGGCGCAGCCGGTACCCAAGGTGCGCTCGGCGCTGCGGGAGCGGCCGGAGCATTAGGCGCGGCCGGAGCGCTGGGCGGGATCGGTCCCGCGGGCCCGGCGGGGCCAGCTGGAGCGGCAGGAGCCATCGGCCCGGCGGGGCCAGCTGGAGCGGCGGGAGCCATCGGCCCGGCGGGGCCAGCCGGAGCGGCGGGAGCTACCGGCCCGGCGGGGCCAGCGGGAACGGCAGGAGCTACCGGCCCGGCGGGGCCAGCGGGAACGGCAGGAGCAGCGGGGGCCACAGGTGCTACGGGAGTAGCGGGGCCCGCTGGAGCAACGGGTGCAACAGGAGTTGCCGGTCCAGCCGGGGCAACGGGAGCGACGGGTGCCACAGGGGCAGCCGGTGGAATTGCCCAGTTCGGATACGTCTATAACCTCGGCGCGCAGGTAGTGCCGATTGAGGCAGATGTGTCTTTTGATACGAATGGGTTGTTAACTCCCGGAATCACACATGCCCCTGGTACAACTACAATATCGGTAACCAATGCGGGGAGCTATGAGGTTAATTTCTCCGTATCCGGAGTGGAGCCCGGCCAATTTGCATTATTCGTAAACGGGGCGCAGGTTCCGGGAACAGTCTATGGTTCGGGTGCAGGCACCCAGCAGAACACCGGGCAGGCGATCATCGCATTATCGTCAGGCGATGTGCTGACGCTTCGGAATCACAGCTCGGCTGCCGCAGTCACTCTGCAGACGCTGGCTGGAGGAACACAAGCCAATGTCAATGCTTCGATTGTCATTAAGCAGCTGGCTTAGTACAGCATCAGTACCAAGAAGTGAATTCATTCACCATGAGCAATTTATGGGGTTCGGTTTAACGTATCACCGGTAATACATCAGACGATTTAGATGTACGGAATGCAATTAGGCGTACCGTATGTAGTGTCATCTTTCGGCTTTCGACCAGAATAATTTCACTCATTGGGCCGGATACGTACCGGCAGAAGGCGGGGTACCCGATCAGGTATCCGGCCTTTCTTTTTGCCGCAAAGGTCGATCAGGCATGTGAATACGAAGGTTGGTTGAAGGCGGTTGTTCTGGTTAAAATATATTAATGTGTCTTATGCAACAGGAATCGAGAGAAGCGGAGGTATCTGAAGTGAACCCTAAATGGTGGAAAGAGAGTGTTGTCTACCAGATCTATCCGATTAGCTTCATGGACAGTAACGGTGACGGCATTGGAGATCTGCGCGGGATCTTATCGAAGCTTGACTACTTGCAGGACCTCGGCGTGGATGTGATCTGGGTCTGCCCGATTTATAAATCCCCAAACCATGACAATGGCTATGATATCAGCGATTATTGCGACATTATGAAGGAATTCGGCACGATGGATGATTTTGACCTGCTGCTGCGCGAGATGCATTCCCGCGGGATGAAGCTGATGATGGACCTGGTGCTGAATCATACCTCGCATGAGCATCCGTGGTTCGTGGAATCCAGAAGCTCGAAGGACAATCCCAAGCGTGACTATTATATATGGCGAAAAGGTAAAAACGGCGGTCCGCCGAACAACTGGGAATCCTACTTCAGCGGTTCGGTCTGGGAGCTTGATCCCCGTACGGATGAATATTACCTGCATCTGTATTCCCGGTTCCAGCCAGATCTCAACTGGGAGAATCCGGCCGTCATCGACAAGCTGCACGAGATGGTGCAGTGGTGGCTGAAGAAGGGTGTAGATGGCTTCCGCTTCGATGCAATTGCCCATATCGTGAAGGCGGAAGGCTACCCGGATGCCCTGAATCCCGGCGGCACCCCTACTGTCCGTGCCTATGACATGTTCTCGAACCTGAATCATGTGCATACCCTGCTGCAGAATCTGCACGATCAGGTGCTCTATTACTACGACATCATGACGGTAGGGGAGACCTCCGGGCTTGGGCCAGAGCAGGCGCTGGATTATGTCGGAGACGGACGCCGCGAGCTGAATATGACCTTTCAGTTCGAGCATATGAATCTGGATGCCGCCTCGCCGGGCAGCGGGAAATGGGATGTGGTGCCCTGGAAGCTGACGGAGCTTAAGACCATCATCAGCGATTGGCAGACCGTCCTGCATAACCGGGGCTGGAACGCCAACTATCTGTGTAATCACGACCAGCCGCGCTCGGTCTCGCGGTTCGGCGATGACCTGTACTACCGGGTACCGTCGGCCAAGATGCTCGCCACCTTCATTCATATGCTTGAAGGCACGCCGTACATTTATCAGGGTGAGGAGATCGGCATGACCAATGTAGCCTTCGAGTCGATCGATGATTACCGGGATGTGGAGACCTTGAACTATTATGAGGAAAAGCGCAACGCCGGTGTTCCCGAAGCCGATATCATGGCTGCTATTCATACCAAAAGCCGCGACAATGCCCGGACTCCGATGCAATGGGATGATAGCGAGGATGGCGGGTTCACCACAGGTGTCCCGTGGATCAGGGTCAACTCGAACTCCCGGGAGATCAACGCGGCTAGCAGCGTCAAGGACCCGGACTCTATTTTCAACTATTATAAGAAGCTAATTCAGCTGCGCAAAAAACATCAGGTCATCGTCTATGGTGAATACGGACTCTTGCTGGAGGAGCATCCCGAAATCTATGCTTACACCCGGACGCTGGAGGATCAGCGGCTGCTCGTGATCCTGAATTTCTTCGGGCATGAGCCGGTATTCGAGCTGCCGGAGGAATTCCAGCCGGCCGCGAAGCTGGAGCTGCTGATCTCCAATTATGAGCCTGCTCAGGAGGAGGATCTCCAGCAGTTGAAGCTCCGCCCTTATGAAGCGCGCGTGTATCTGCAGCGGTTGGATAAGGGGTCTGCTAAAGCGAACCCAAGCGATAATTAAGCATAGAACCGAACGAATCCACAACCGACCTATAGATGTGCAGCAGTTCTGGCGGGAACGCCGGGACTGCTGTTTGTTATGCGGAAGACTGAATACATATACGTCGCGAAGTATTGAGAATTATTACGTTTTTAACCCGCACTGTGATCCTATTCCTTTAATTATAAATAAATGATTATGTGTTGCAGGTCTGTGACTTCGCTGGGCTTCTATAGTAAAAGGCGGTACAATAGGCGTTATTAGAGACAGGGATAAGCCCGTGCGGTGAAGCGGGGTATGGAGGGAGTTAGGAGAGAGATGAGTGAGTGGTATGAGCAATGTTTTGGCGAGGACTATCTGATTGTATACAGACACAGGGATTTCAGCGGTGCGCGTCATGAGGTGGAGAGCCTGATCCAGTGGCTTGGCCTGCCCCGGGGTGCGAAGGTGCTGGACCTCTGCTGCGGCATGGGCCGCCATTCGCTGGCTCTGTCGCAGGCTGGCTATGAAGTAACGGGCGTGGATCTGTCGGAGGTGCTGCTGCGTGAGGCGCGTGCGCAGGCGGGTGCGGAGCAGGTAACCTGGCTGCGCTCGGATATGCGTGAGCTTCCGCTTACGGGCGGCTTCGATGCTGTGGTCAATTTGTTCACTTCTTTTGGGTATTTTGAAGAGGATGAGGAGCAGATTAAGGTGCTTAAGGAGATCTGCCGGATGCTGAAGCCGGGTGGCCGGTTCCTCATTGATTTCCTGAACCCGGCTTACGTCATCCGCCATCTGGTGCTCCATTCGGTCCGGGAGGATGGAGATATCACGATTGACGAGACCCGCCGGATCGAGGAGGGGTATGTGAAAAAGGAGATCCTGCTGACCTCGAAGACCGGGAGCGCTCCGGCCCGCAAGTGCCAGGAACGGGTGAAGCTCTACACGCTGGAGGATTTCCGCAGAATGCTTGACGCTGCCGGGCTGCGGCTGGATACCGTTCACGGCGGCTACGATGAAGAGGAATATGACACGGAAGCCTCAGCCCGCATGATCTTCATGGGAGGCAGACCTTAGAGATGGCATCAGGGAGAGGGCTTAGAGGAGGCGAAGGAAGGTTGAACAAGGAGATGATTCAAGCTTGGGACGAAGGAGTTCTTCAGGTATCTGTTCCAATGGGGCTGCCGCTGCGCCAGGTTAACAGCTATCTTCTGCCGGACAAGGACGGCAGGGTTACAGTCATTGATCCAGGGCCGCATACACCGGCTGCCGAGCTTGCCTGGCAGGGGGTGCTCGAGGCGCTGAGCCTTACCTGGACGCAGGTGCGGGATATCGTGGTGACCCATCATCATCCCGACCATTACGGGCTGGCAGGCTGGATGCAGTCCCGCAGCGGAGCGCGGGTGTGGATGAGCGAGCGGGCGCATGCCGAGGCTGCCCTGGCCTGGGGGGACGAGGCGATTCTGAATGAGGCGCTGCCGCTCTTTTTCCGGCGGCATGGCATGCCGGAGGAGTGGCTTCGGGGTATCCGGGAGCATCTGGATAGCTTCCTGCCCGAGGTGACCCCGCAGCCGGAGGTCACCTATATCCATGCCGCGGAGCCGTTTGTGATGGGCAGCCGGAAATGGCAGCCCATTATCACAGGCGGGCATGCGCCGGGGCATGTGTCGTTCTACCACGGCGGCAGCGGGCAGATCCTCTGCGGCGATGCTGTGCTGCCGCAGATCTCGCCCAATGTCGGCCTGCAGCCGGGCAGCGATCCGCAGCCGCTGCTGACGTTCCTGGAGGGGCTGCGGGAGCTGCGCAGCCTGCGGGTTACGCTGGCGTTCCCGGGCCACCGGGAACCGTTCCAGGGGTTCACGGCGCGGGCGGACAGCCTGCTCCGGCACCATGAGGAGCGGCTGGATGCTACAGCCGCGCTGCTCGCGGGCGGACCGCAGAGCGGGTTCGCGGTCTGCGAGGGGTTGTTCCGCAGCCGGGTCGCGACAGCGCACCAGATGCGGTTCGCCATGAGCGAGGCGCTGGCCCATCTGGCCGAGCTGGTGCGCCGGGGGCGGGCGGCCGAGACGGAGGCCGGGCCAGGCGGCGGCCTGCTTTTCACGGCTGTGGAGTAGACTGGTGCGAGGAAGCGGTGCCGACTGCTGGCAGCAGATTACAAGATACTGTAATTTGCTGCCGATAGCCCGCTGCTCATCACATGTAGTTCATAACACATACACGTAGCTCATCACACTCAGCCAATTACAAGTAGCTCATAACACGTAACTCACAATTCATAACTCTTAAGCTCACAACCCGTAACTCACAACCCGTAACTCAATGGTCACAACCCGCTGCTGATACCCCGCTGCATACAACCCGCTGACGGAAAACCGCTCATTAGCCTGTTGTTACCCTCACACTATTCTGAGAAACTAGGGAACTGGAATTACTGGAAGAAATGGCTAATTCGTTGGTGAAAACTTGTAGCCTGAAAACAACACTACTCATCTCATCCCTCCTCCAAAGTCGGCTGTAAGCGGTGAGGTATGAGATTCAAAGGGATAAATCCCATTGATTTTGCTGAAAATGGCGGATGTGTAGAAATGAAAGGGATAAATCCCATTGATTCAGCTGAAAATGGCGGATGAGCAGAAATGAAAGGGATAAATCCCATTGATTCGGCTAGAAGTGGCGGATGGTCCGAAATGAAGGGGATAAATCCCACTGATTTGGATGAAAGTGGCGAATGATCCGAAATGAAAGGGATAAATCCCTTTGAGCAGTCTGAATGAAGAGCACAAATGCCCCTGAATTCGCCGAAAGCGGGCGGGGAGCGTAAATGAAGAGCACAAGTGCTCCTGAATTCTGCACACCTGTTGATTTTTTGACAACTGTTAAATATAATGAACCCAACTAAGAACTCAGGGGAAGGAGATGTAAGAGGGATGGCGGTGGACAGGCGGATTGGGAAGACGCGGGATGCTATTTTTAAGGCGTTTCTTAGTCTGATGGAAGAGAAGAGCTTTGAACAGATTACGGTACATGAGATTGCGGAGCGGGCTAATGTCAGCAGAGGGACTATCTATCTGCATTTTGTGGACAAATATGATCTGCTGGATCAGTGTGTTGAGAAGGAGATGACGGAGCTGCGTGACCGCTGTATGGGCGTCCAGGAGAGTCTGGATTTCACCTCTTCCGGTCCTCTGCTGCGTACGGCTGAATATGTGGAGCAGCATGCTGCCGTCTTCATTACACTCATTAATAACAGCGGCATTCCTGCCTTCAGAAGCCGTCTGCATGCCATGCTGATGGAGGGACTGGCGGAGCAGATCGATATGGAGGGTGTGAACCGGGGGATGAACAAGGAGATGCTGCTGCATTTTATGGCTTCGGCTGCCGTGGGAGTCATGGAATGGTGGATTACACACTCACTGCCTATTTCGGCCAAAAAGCTGATGGAGGATATCAGTATCCTCCTCGAACGCAACCAAATGGGACCGCAGCCGCTGGACGCTCTGCCCTAGACAATAATCTGACGGTGTCGTCCAGTGGCCTGCGGTCTGCAATTATCCCCATTCTTAAGAATCTGGCTGGATCACCTTCATCTTGGACGGGTTGTTGATTTTGTATTTGACCGGGTGCTGGGAGAGCTTCTTAGCCACAATCTTCGCTTCAAAAGAAACAGGGTCGCCCTCCTTCAGCTCCAGCTTCTTCAGCGTGGCACTATGGCTTGACCAGACTTCGTCAATGGCCAGCTCATGCCCTTCTATCGCTACATTGTCATAGATAATCACTTCATCATCGTTATCCGAAAAGTGGTTGGGAACGGTCGTGAATTCCTTGACAACCGCTGTAACCTTGAGCTTGTCTTCCGGCAGCTGCAGGGCGGGCTTCTTTTTGGAGGCGGCTGGCTTGCGCGGCTTCTCTGCAGGAGCTGCTGTCTCCGCAGCAGTCACGCCTCCAGCGGCATCAGCACTTCCCGCACCCTCCGCATCAGCCTCACCGCGAACCTCCTCAACCGGCTGGTTCTCCAGCAACTCGGCTTCTCCGGCAGCTTCTGCCGGGTCCTCGGACCGTGCATCTGCCGCCGCTTGCGCGCGCTGGCCGAAGCTGGCGGTCTGCATTTCTTTGAGGTACGCCGGGTGGATACAATGCTGCTGCTTATTCTCGAACTGGACCACCACCGTCTGATTATCCACAAACCCTATAATTTCACAAGGCAGGGTCAGGCCCTGCCGCTTGTACAGATAAGTCTTGACCCGGGTAGCTGAACCGGGCAGAAGATTCCATTCCTTACACCGCTCAATCCGCTCATCCTCACTCTCGAAATCCTGGACGGCCAGCGGCTCCACTACGAACGAATAGGTCATGCACACTTCGCACCTTTCCTTTTATGAATAGTAGCTCTCCTCTTATTCCGGCAACGTCTCCTCCAGCCGGCTGCGCCGTGCAGCCTCTTCCGCGTCCTCCGGGGCATGGGGCAGGCCCAGCTCCTGCTCGCGTTCCGCCTGCTTGCGGTGGGCGATCCGGCTGCTGGCCGCTGCGGCTACAGCACCTACGATATCATCCAGATAGGTATGGATCTGGCCGGTGGTTTTGTCATTCAGCCTCTCCAGTACGCCGGGCTTGAGCTTGTCCACGTAACCATAGTTGGTGAAGCCGATACTGCCATATACATTAACAATCGAGAAGGCGAGAATCTCGTCTACC
Organism: Paenibacillus sp. FSL H3-0333; assembly: GCF_038002805.1. NCBI lineage: Bacteria > Bacillati > Bacillota > Bacilli > Caryophanales > Paenibacillaceae > Paenibacillus > Paenibacillus sp. FSL H3-0333. The sequence goes on from NZ_JBBODG010000001.1 coordinate 1,988,414, forward strand.
CCGTACAATCCTTCATCGTTCTCAATCATATCCTGCAGCGGCGAGAACAGCTTGCCCTCCTCCGCCAGCACATCCAGCTGGATGCCGGTCAAGACTGCATTCTGCACCTCACGCTTGCTGAGGACCATCTCAACGTTATGAATACATTCTTCCATGGTCAGGCCCGGATAGTATTTCTTTTGCAGCATCATGACAAGCTCGGCAATCTCCTCCAGAGTGACCCCGCGTTTGTGCAGCCAGTACCGGGTCGCTTCGGCAACGGCTTTGCTGTTGAGGCTGTAAGGAATTTTGGCATCAGTCATAGGAAGTCCTCCATTCGTGAGTCGGGTGTGATTTGGGTATGTACTAAATTGTACGCAAGCGGCAGACCGATGTCCAGAAACGTCCGGAATAGAACTTCTGTAATTTAGGATAAGCTGTTGTTATTTTTTGGACACAGGGCTCGTATACATAGCAGTACAAACTGATCTTAGCGCTAGAAAGGGGTAATGAAGATTGATGAAACCAGTGAAACACCTCCGCGGGGCGTCTGCCGCTTGCCTGCTGGCCGTTCCGCTTGTGCTCTCCGGCTGCAGTCTGTTCGGTTCAGAATCCGCCGCTGTGGACCCGCCTCCCGCCGCCGTAGAAGCGCAAATGCTGCAAGTGAGCGGGGAAGATACGCTGGATACCGGTGTATTCGGACCGGCCTCCATGGATGAGACTGATCTGTCTGCCGGGGTGAAGGATACCGGTGCGCCTGCTGTAGCCGGGGAGCGGACTACTGTGTATCTGGAGGATCAGAACGGTCTGCTGGCTCCGGTGGCTCTGTCTTTTCCGAAAAGCGAGGACACGGTCATGCTGAAAAATTCCCTCACGGCACTGGTCAGCAAGGGGGATTACGCGTCTGCCCTGCCTAAGGGCTTCCAGGGCGTACTGCCCGCAGGGACGATAGTGAATCAGGTGTCGGTCGGCCAGGATCATGTGGCAATTGTTGAATTCAACTCGGCGTTTAACGACTACGATCCTGCAGATGAACGCAAAATTCTCGAAGCGCTGACCTGGACATTGACCGGGCAGGACGACATTAAGGGAGTGCAGCTCTGGGTCGATGGCAAAAAGCTGACTGAAATGCCGCTGCAAGGCACACCGCTGGATCGTCCGCTGTCCCGTACCATGGGTATTAATCTGCCAAAGCATAACGCACTGATGATGAACTCCAGTGCAGTCACGGTCTATTTTGCAGCTGCTTCACCGGATGGCGGCCACCAGTATTATGTTCCGGTTACCCGTTTTGTACCCGCTGGCGGGGATACGGTGAAGGCAGCTCTGAGCGAGCTGATTGCCGGACCGCAGTCCGAGAACGGCCTGGAGATGGTCATGACGCAGGGAACGGTAGTTGATTCTGTAAAAGCAGGGCAGAACGGGGTAGTCACCGTATCGCTGACCGATGATATGTTCGAAGGCAGCACAAGCATTCCCGAGGAGATGCTGGAGTCGGTCGTGCTGACAGTGGCCCAGAATACAGATGATTCGCTGGTACAGATCCGTCTGAACGGCAAGGATACGGTTACGGGCACCAATAACGTCGATTACGGCCAGCCGGTCTCCGCGCCGGAATATGTGAACGAACTGCCGCTTTAGGCCGAAGCCGCCGGTTTAAAAAGATGCTTTTGTGCCTACTCTTTGATAGAATAAAGTATTGTTCATCCGAATAACGGGTCAGGAGCAGCGGTGCCGTTCTCTTCCATAGGGGGCGGCACCCGTTTCTGCGTATAAGATACGGATGAATGCATACCCAAACTTTGCGCTATACGATGTAGGAGGCAGAAAAGATGAGATCAAACAGACGCAACGAAGACCAGCTCCGGCCACTGACGATAACGACCCAGACCAACAAATATGCAGAAGGCTCCGTCATCATTGAGATGGGAGATACCAAGGTTATCTGTACGGCAACCGTGGATGAGAAGGTCCCGCCGTTTCTAAAGGGACAAGGCAAGGGCTGGGTAACCGCCGAATATTCGATGCTTCCCCGCGCGACCCAGACCCGCAACCAGCGTGAAGCTGCACGCGGCAAGCTGACCGGGCGGACCATGGAAATCCAGCGCCTGATCGGACGGGCCCTGCGTTCGGTGGTAAATCTGCAGGCGCTCGGCGAACGCAGCATTACGCTGGACTGCGATGTCATTCAGGCAGACGGGGGAACGCGGACGGCTTCGATCACGGGTGCTTTTGTAGCGATGGCCTTCGCCATGAACAAGCTTGTCCTCCAGAATAAGCTGACGGTCTTCCCGATTACAGACTACCTGGCAGCCATCAGTGTGGGTGTCGTTGGCGACAAGACGCTGCTCGATCTGAATTATGAAGAGGATTCCAAGGCGAAGGTGGATATGAACGTGGTCATGACAGGCAGCGGCGCTTTCGTTGAGGTTCAGGGCACGGGCGAAGAGCGGCCGTTCACCCGCCAGGAGCTGGACCAACTGCTGGGTCTCGGAGAGAAGGGGATCTACGAGCTGATCGCTGTGCAAAAAGAAGTCCTCGGCGCCATAGCGCTCAAAATCCCTGCCGGCCAGCCCGGTCAAGAGGTGTAGGATGAAGTCCGGCAGCGGAATTCTGATTGTCGCGACGAAGAACAAAGGCAAGGTGCGGGAGTTCCAGCATGCCTTTGCTCCCTTGGGACTTACGGTCAAAAGCATGTATGACTACCCGGATCTGCCGGATGTGGTCGAGGACGGGGCCACTTTTGCCGAGAATGCCTTCAAGAAATCCCGCGCCGTAGGGGACGCTCTTGGGCTGCCTGTGTTGGCAGACGATTCCGGTCTGTGCGTAGAGGCGCTGGACGGAAGCCCCGGCGTATACTCGGCCCGTTATGCCGGCGAGGCGGCGGATGATGAGGAGAATAATCTGAAGCTGATGAGCGAGCTGGAGCGGCTGAAGCAGGGGGAGGATACCGGACAGCCGCTGCTGAGTCCCGCCCGGTTCGTCTGTGCCCTGTCGCTTTATGATCCGGCAGACGGCCGGGAATGGACGGCTGAGGGTACGGTTGAAGGCTGGATTACCTCAGAGCCGGCGGGTGCCGGTGGGTTCGGCTATGACCCGCTGTTCTATCTCCCGGAATACGGGAAGACGATGGCTGAGCTGACGCTTGAGGAGAAGCAGTCGATCAGCCACCGCGGGACGGCGCTGCGGCGTCTGACCGAGAAGCTTGCTGCTGCGCAGAGCGGCGGTAAATAGAAGAGTTGGAATCTTGGAAGCAGCCCGTAAGCAGAATATGCTCGGGGCTGCTTCTGTTTTTTTAGATAATAATCCCCCCTGATTATGGAAATTTATCCCTAGCATATCCTCCGGCTTTGTATGAGAATAAGAGTTGACTTCACCCCTTCGCAGGTCCTGCATCCTTCCGCAAATCGTCGCAATCCACCCACCCTGCCCTGTACCAAACAACAACGTAGGCCGTAGCGGAGCGAGTGATCCGTATGCTGCTGAACTGCGCTTTTTTTGAGCTGTATTTCACTATTCTACCAGTCAGTTTGCCAGGAGTTTAATAGTTTCACAGGGTGAAGGTCAAGGCCAATCGGGTCCGGGAGGTGAACGCTGAGCTTTCTCATGCGCGGCAAGGGAAGAACGGTCACTTAATATCCTTGATGGCAAAGACGCATGGATGTCCATGAAGCAGGCTTACAGGTTACGCATTGAACCGGGGAGGTAATCACGAAATGGCCTTTATCAAAAGCAAATCCTTTGTGCTTGGCTTGGCGGCAGTCTTTTTCCTTACTCTTTTTTCGGCTTTTGGTGCAAACAGCAGAACTGTTCAGGCAGCCGGAGACTACAAGATTGTCGGCTACTATGCTTCATGGGCCGCCTACGGGCGGGCTTATAATGTAACGGATATCGATCCCGGCAAAATGAATGTCATCAACTATGCCTTTGCCGACATCTGCTGGAACGGAATACACGGCAATCCCGATCCGACCGGGCCGAATCCGGTCACCTGGTCCTGCCAGAACGAGCAGGGACAGGCGATCAGCGTACCCAATGGCACCGTAGTGCTGGGCGATCCCTGGATCGATGCCCAGAAAAGCTTCGGCGATGATAAATGGGATGACCCGATCAAGGGGAATCTGAAGCAGCTCTGGAAGCTGAAGGAAAAGAATCCGAATCTGAAGACAATGATCTCCGTCGGGGGCTGGACCTGGTCCAACCGCTTCTCGGATGTGGCTGCCACGGCGGCAACCCGTGAGGTGTTCGCCAACTCCTCCGTGGATTTCATCCGCAAATACAAGATGGACGGTGTCGATCTGGACTGGGAATACCCGGTCAGCGGCGGACTTGCGGGCAACAGCTACCGTCCTGAGGATAAGCAGAACTACATCCTGCTGCTCCAGAAGATTCGGGAGAAGCTGAATGCCGCCGGAGCTGCCGACGGCAAAACGTATCTCCTGACCATTGCCTCCGGTGCAGGCCCCACTTACATCCAGAATAACAATCTCAGCGGAATCGCCTCCGTGGTGGACTGGATCAACATTATGACTTATGACTTTAACGGCAGCTGGAATCCCACTACCGGCCACAATGCGCCGCTGTATTATGACCCGGCAGCCGCTTCATCAGGGTTGACCGAGCCGGCGAATTATAACATCGACAAGGCGGTGACCAGCTATCTGAGTGCAGGCGTACCGGCAAATAAGCTGGTGCTCGGCATGCCGTTCTACGGCCGGGGCTGGGGCGGGGCTCCTGCTGTGGGCAACGGTCAGTATCAAGTGTCCGCCGGGATCTCCCAGACCGGAACCTGGGAGAAGGGCAACTACGATTTCAGTGATCTGGAGGCCAATTATATCAATAAGAACGGCTACACCCGTTACTGGAACAACACCTCCAAGGTCCCTTATCTCTATAACCCGTCCAATCAAACCTTCATCAGCTATGATGATGCCGAATCCATCGGCTTCAAGGCCAGCTATCTCAAGAGCAAAGGCCTGGCCGGAGCGATGTTCTGGGAGACCAGCGGAGACCGCAACAAGACGCTGCAGACCAAGCTCAGCGCAGAGCTGGGTGGCGGAGTGGTGACACCAACGGCTACGCCGACCGCGACCGTGACGCCGTCAGCCACGCCAACAGCTACGGTGAAGCCATCGGCTACGCCGACTGCAACCGTAACGCCAACGGCAACGGTAAAGCCAACGGCCACGCCGGCCGCGACAGTGACGCCAACGGCCACGCCGACCGCAACCGTGACGCCAACGGCAACGGTGAAGCCAACGGCTACGCCGACCGCGACCGTGACGCCAACGGCAACGGTGAAGCCAACGGCCACGCCGACCGCAACCGTGACGCCAACGGCTACGCCGGGGCAATGCTCTACGGCAGCCTGGAGTTCCACCGTTGTCTACACACAGGGCCAGCAAGTCTCCTATGGCGGGCTGATCTATCAGGCCCAGTGGTGGACGCAAGGGGACCGGCCGGATCTTAGCGGAGCCTTCGGGGTGTGGCGGGTGACCGGAACCTGCGGTAACGCTACTCCGCAGCCGACAGCCACGCCACTCCCGACAGTAAGTCCTTCGGCTACGCCGACAATAGCGCCAACTTCTACTCCTGTAATGACGCCAGTCCCTTCGGCTACCCCAGGTGCTGCTGTCTGGAAAGCGGGCACCGCTTATAGTGTCGGCAATATCGTAACTTACAGCGGGCAATCCTACACCTGCCTGCAGGCGCATACCTCACTTGCCGGCTGGGAACCGAATGTCACTCCTGCGCTCTGGAAGCTGAACTAAAGGCGGAGCGGATTATAGAACAAGGAACGGTGCCGGCTTTTAAGCTGGCACCGTTTTTAAGTGCTTTTTAGAATGATACGTTGCTACGAGCGATCCTGCTGTTTAGTCTGCTTGCTATTATGAATAGTGAGCGGACACAGTTGGAAAAAAGGCATTTAATTTCGCTGAAACGCTGTCCTTGAAGGAAGCAGTTGGAAAAAGTACAGTTAATCCGCCGTACTCTCTCGATTCACGGGAAAAAAGGACTGGTTAAGTGTTGTTTTTCCAACTATTTTCTCTATGTGCCACAATGACCCCGAATTAGATGTACAGTATCCACTTGCTTCATCCGCCGCGGTTCAAACTAACAGATAAAGTACATCAAGTTGTGCTGAAACGACACAGTGTTATTGTCTAGCGTAACTATTTACACACCCGTCAGCCCCTCACCGCATAATCTCAGGTTTCAGTCCCAGCGCGGTGGTTTGCACCATCTCTATAGCTAATTCCGTTCCTTGGAGGTTTTGGAAACAGGATTCCGGGGTACGGAAATTTGGGTAATGAGTTTTTTGCGCTTCGTTTGGATATATTTATGTTTAAATACAATTTAGCCGTCCTGTATCCCGCTTAGGGTTCATAAGCTTCCACAGGCTGAAATATAATGAACAGACAGGCGGCTGTCCCGGCCTCTAAAAATTTGTGAAACGTGATGCCGATTATTTCGTTATAGTAGTATATAGCGGAAGGTGGTGGGTTCACCAATGAGTATGTGGGTATTGTGGTTAATTGCCGCTGGCGTCTTGTTTGTTGTAGAGATGTTTACGTTTACATTCTATTTGTTATGGCTTAGCCTGGGAGCCTTGGCTGCCGGACTGGTTGCGCTTGTGCTGCCGGATGCATGGCTGCTGCAGGTCGTAGCAGGTTCGCTGTTAGCCCTGGTCCTGACGTTCTTCACCAAGCCTTTGTCTGAGCGGCTGCGCAATGCGCGGGGCTTCAAGGATACGGGTACCGAGATTATCGGCAGACAGGGTCTGGTGACCGAACCGATTGAGCCTGGCCGTTACGGGCAGGTCAAGATTGGCGGCGATACATGGAGTGCAACCTCAACAGTGGCACTGGGTAAGGGTCAGCAGGTAATTGTAGTAAGAAGAAGCACTACCATTATTGAAGTAGAACGATGGGGGGATATGTACTAATGGAATTGATAATTATCGGAATTATTATTGTTGTTGTCGTAGTATTTATCGCAATGACGATCAAGATTGTCCCGCAGCAAAGAGTTGGAGTTGTAGAGCGTCTGGGTAAATTCCACCGTCTGCTCACACCAGGTCTGAATATTCTCATTCCGGTAATTGATCAGGTGCGGGTCTACCATGACCTGCGGATTCAACAAGCGAATGTACCGCCGCAGACGGTAATCACGAAGGATAACGTGCAGGTGCAGATCGACACGATTATCTTCTATCAGGTGGTAGGTCCGGAAGAAGCAACGTACGGAATCTCCGATTATGTGTACGGGGTACGGAATATCTCCACAGCCACCATGCGTCAGATTATCGGTAAGCTGGAGCTGGATGAGACCTTGTCCGGCCGTGAGAAAATCTCCTCCGACATCCGTCTCGCGCTGGATGAAGCAACAGAGAAGTGGGGCGTGCGCATTGAGCGTGTCGAAGTGATCGACATCAAGCCGCCGCTCGATATTCAGGAAGCCATGGACAAACAGATGAAGGCAGAACGCAGCAAGCGCGCGATTGTCCTGGAAGCGGAAGCCGCCAAGCAGGATATGATCCTTCGTGCTGAAGGGGATAAGCAGAGTAAGATCCTGAAGGCGGAAGGGGATAAGGAAGCCCGCATCCGTCAGGCGGAAGGTCTCGGTCAGGCGCAGGAGCTGGAAGCCCTCGGCCAGGCCAAGGCGATCGAAGCAGTCGCGATGGCGGAGAAGGCCCGGATTGCCATGATTGCCAGCGCAGGACTGGATGAAAGAGTGCTGGCTTATCAATCCTTTGAAGCCTTGACTGACATCTCTAAGGGACCTGCGAACAAAATATTCCTGCCGACTAGTGCGGTGGAGACACTGGGCAGCCTGGGAGCGATCGCCGAAGTATTCAAGGCCAGCAAAGAAGGCAAATAAGCGTAAGACAATTTACAATTGCTGAAGATTCCGTTACAGTTAATAGCACAATCAGGCCGAGGCTTAGCAGGTACTCTTGTACCTCTTAAGCCTTTGCTTATGAAGACTGTTTTGCCGCTGTGCAGAACTTGAAGGAGAAGATACCGTGACGCAAAAAGAAATTTCCCCGCTCGTAGAAACCCTGGGGCTGCAGCCCCACGTGGAAGGCGGATGGTACAAGAGACTTTGGAATTCTCCGTTTGAGATTCCTCAGGACACGTTGGGCGAGGCTTATTCGGGCCCGCGCGCATCAGCTTCATCGATCTATTTCCTGCTTCATGCTGACGAGACTTCAGACTTTCATACGGTGCTGTCCTCCGAAATCTGGCTGTATCATTCCGGCAGCCCGATCGTGCTTAGTCTGGGAGGCAATGGCGCAGAGCCGGAGAACGTAACGGAGGTTATCTTGGGTCTGGATATCGCTGCGGGCCAGCAGCCGCAGGTAGTGATTCCTCCAGGCGTATGGCAGGCCGCTCGTCCGCTCGGCGAAGAGCCGGCGCTCGTCTCCTGCATCGTATCGCCGGAGTTCCACTTTGACGATTTCAAGCTGATTGACAAGAAATAAGCAGGCTTGTAATGGAGTACGGCCGGGAAGGGGCTGTGCTCCATTTTTGTATATAAGAGGCATACAATCTTCACGATTTGGCAACCTATTCGCTAGAACGGGAACGGATTTCGCAATTGGATGATTATGAGAGCGGTAATACGGTTAAGGAAGCTTGTTGAATTCAAATTAGGCTTGGAGGGTATCCATATGAGTGAAAAGAACGCACCATTTACAGGCGGGCCTACCTTGAACGATGGAGTAACTATGCCGTGGCTGGGTCTTGGCGTATGGCAGACCAAGGATGGCGAGGAGGTTATCCGCGCGGTGAAGTCTGCGGTGGAGACGGGGTATCGCAGTATTGATACGGCTGCCGGCTATAACAATGAAGAGGGTGTGGGGCAGGCCATCCGTGAATGCGGAGTCCCCCGGGAAGAGCTGTTTATTACCACCAAGGTCCGCAACCCGGATCAGGGATATGAATCGACACTGAAGGCCTTTGAAGTCAGCCGCAAGAAGCTGGGCCTGGAGCAGGTAGATTTGTATCTGATCCACTGGCCGGTGGCCGGCAAATATAAAGAAACCTGGAAAGCGCTGATCCATCTGCAAAAGGAAGGACTGGTCAAATCCATCGGGGTGAGCAACTTCCAGCCGCATCATCTAGAGGATATCATCGAGGACAGCGGCGTGGTGCCGGTGGTGGACCAGGTGGAATTCCATCCGCTGCTGACCCAGCGTGAATTGCTGAAGTATGCACGGGAGCATGATATCCAGCTGGAAGCCTGGAGTCCGCTCATGCAGGGTAATCTGGACCTGCCGCTGCTGAAGGAATTGGCGGAGCGTTACGGCAAGACGGTAGCACAGATTGTTCTGCGCTGGGATCTCCAGCAGGGTGTCATCACCATTCCGAAGTCGGTCCATCCGGAGCGGATCATCGAGAACGCCGGCTTCTTCGACTTCACACTCAGCGATGAGGATGTTAAAGCCATCGAAGAGCTGAATCAGAACCACCGCTTCGGCCCGGACCCGGATAATTTCAATTTCTAGAGTTTAGATCGATGGATAATTAATTGTGCAATACAAAAGGTGCCCGCCAGAATGTGTGCTATACATTCTAAAGAAGGCACCTTTTTCAATTTGAACTCAGCCGATCGACACATTGTATGTCTTCAGCCACAGGTTGACCTGGGCCAGATAAGCGAATAATTGCGGGCCGGACATCAGCTGGCCGAACCACGGCAGATTGGTGGAGGACTCTGGCGATGCCGCGATTTCTCTGATTTTGTCCGGATCAAGGAGCGGGAGAATAGGGGAGGAAGGATCGTCCAGAATGCTTAGTACCTGTGAGCGCACCTTGTTCAGATAGGCAGGGTTATGCGTTTTGGGGTACGGGCTTTTTTTGCGGTAGAGCACATCGTCCGGCAGCACGCCCTCCAGCGCCTTGCGCAGGATGCCTTTCTCCCGGTTGCCTACCATCTTAATCTCCCATGGAATGTTAAAAACATATTGCACCAGCCGGTGGTCACAATACGGAACGCGTACCTCCAGTCCCACGCCCATGCTCATCCGGTCCTTACGGTCCAGCAGGGTCGGCATGAAGCGGGTTATGTTGAGATAGGACATCACCCGCATCTGTGCCTGTTTGCCGGTCTCGCCGTCAAGCTTCGGTACCTCAGCCACCGCATCGCTGTATCGGTCTCCTAAATATTCCAGCGGACGTATCCACTCCCGGATTTCCGGCGATAATAATCCGGCACGCATATTGGGGGCCACTGACCAGGGGAAGGTACCGGAAGATAGCATCTCCTCACGGTGGAACCAGGGATAGCCGCCGAAGATTTCGTCTGCTGCTTCGCCTGAGATGGCTACTGTGGCCTTCTTTTTGATCTCCTGGCAGAACAAATAGAGTGAGGAATCCACGTCGGTCATCCCCGGCAAATCGCGGGAGTACAGGGCATTATCGAGAGCGGCTACCAGCTCCGGAGTGTCAAAAGCGATAAAGTGATGATTCGTGTCCAGCTCGTCGATCATCCGCTGAATCCAGGGGCCGTCGGCTCCGGGCTGGAAGGCATGGCTTTTGAAATGCTTATCGTTGTCTACATAATCGACGGAGAAGGTATCGACCCGGCCCTGGCCGGTCCGCTTGTAATAATCCACGGCAAGCGCGGTCAGGGCGCTGGAATCAAGTCCTCCGGAGAGCAGCGAGCAGACCGGGACATCGGAGACCAACTGGCGCTCCAGCGTATCCTGAAGCAATTCACGCACCCGTGCTGCCGTCGCATCCACGTTATCGGTATGCCGGACGCTCTCCAGCTTCCAGTAAGCATAGCTGCGGATTCCGCTGCGGCTGTAAATCATGGCATGACCCGGGCGAAGCTCGAATATATCTTTGTATACCCCTTGTCCCGGAGTCCGTGCCGGACCGATAATGAAAATCTCGGCCAGGCCCTCCGGCCCGACCTTCGGCTGGACCAGGGGATGCTGCAGCAACGCCTTGGGCTCGGACCCGAAGACGAAGACGTCCTCCACTTGGCTGTAGAACAGCGGCTTCACGCCCAGACGGTCGCGGGCCAGGAACACCTGATCGCGCAAGCTGTCCCAGACGGCGAAGGCGAAGATGCCATTGAGCTTCTCCGTGCAATCCGGCCCCCATTCGATGTAGGCATGCAGCAGAACCTCGGTATCGCATTCCGTGAGAAAATGATGCCCGTGCTGCTTCAGCTCTTTTTTCAGCTCAGGGGCATTATATAGCTCGCCGTTATATACTATAGCGTATAACTTATCCTCATGGCGGGCAATCATCGGCTGTGCACCGTTCTCGGGATCGATGACGCTGAGTCGGCGGTGTCCGAAGGCAATAGGCCCTGAAATCCAGGTTCCGGCTGCATCCGGTCCGCGGTTGGCTAACGTTTCGGTCATTCTGACGAGCAACTGCGAGTGCCCGGTAAGATCACCGCGCCACTGGACAAATCCGGTTATTCCGCACATGTCTGATTCATCCTCTCTTTTGTGCGATTGTTGTCTGTCCTTTCTTTTTTGCCAAGTAATACAGATATATGCCGATTGAAGGGATAAAATGTATGTCCTTATCCGAACACTAGGGGAGAGGGAAATTTGCCAGGAGGGATGATGACAAGTGTATTATATTAAAGACGCCAAAATCCGCAGAATGACTGACTATGACGGCGCGCCTTGCGCAGAGGTTGGCGTATTGCCGGGAGTTGTGGGCGATTCCGCACTGCTGGTGTATATTGTTGAGGATCAGCGCGAGGAGGGCTATGAAATTGTCCGGATTCTGACGAATGATGCGGATACGGCCACCGACTGGTTCGACAATAATCTGCATGATGCCTTCAAGGACGTTACGGTCAGCGGCTTCACCGGCAGTACGGTGATGACCCCGGAGGATGAACGCTCCAAGTTCCAGCGCGAGCTGCTGATCTTCGGCGATCTGAAGCGTCAACTGGGCGAGCACTTCCGGCAGGTTCCCTGAGCCCACATCTTTCGCAGGTCATGTCCAGGCTTAACTATAGAGCAGGAGGCTTTCCGTGACGGTGGTTGCGGGAAGCTTCTTAACTGGAAGAGTTTGGTCTTGCTAATTCTGGTGAATCAGGTATAATAAATAACGTTGCGTTAATACATATCTCTTCAAAAGCTTCAAGTGATACAATGTTATCCTACATGTCCCGGTAGCTCAGTTGGATAGAGCATGCGCCTTCTAAGCGCACGGTCGGGGGTTCGAATCCCTTCCGGGACGTCAAAACAGCAGCCTTCCTTCGGGAGGGCTGTTTTGACGTCCGGAGGATGAGAACCCCCTTTTATTTTGAGTAGGATCAACGTGGGCACTTGGGTGGACGCTCCGCGAACGGACCGTTGTTACAATCGCTGTTGTCTCCAGATTTTATTTATTTCCCTAATCGGTAAAAATCCGGAGACAAAGGCGACCGCTATCGCTTTTCCGCGGGTCGTTCCGTTCTCTCCGCTGTTTAAGCGGGATGCGAAATTCATAACATTCTAAAGAGCCCAAAACCATCCATCCCAAAGTGATCTTAGTACACTGAATTTATTGAATGCAGCCCAAATGAGCGAATGTAGTGTATAAGTACCCCTGAGTTCACCAGATGTGAGCCAAATGAGCAAATGAGGAGCACATGTGCACTTGAATTCAGCGGATGCGGGCCAAATGCGGAAATGAGATGCAGAAGTGCACCTGAATTCAGCGGATGCGGGCCAAATGCGGAAATAAGGTGCAGAAGTGCCCCTGAATTCACCGGATGCGGGCCAAATGCGGAAATGAGGTGCAGAAGTGCCCCTGAATTCACCGGATGCGGGCCAAATGCGGAAATGAGGTGCAGAAGTGCCCCTGAATTCACCGGATGCGGACCAAATGCGGAAATAAGGTGTACAAGTGCACCTCATTACACAGGATGCACCCAGAAGTGGGCGGATGGAGAAGGGGGAGCCGTGCAAGCTGCACAGACCCGCATAGGTTCCTGCTCATTCATCCCATAGAGCAGGTATGTTCTTAAACGGATGTAGACTCAGCGCGTCTACATCCGCTCCGGCTTAGGCAGACCGAGTACGTCGAGCGCCTCGCCGAGCGTCTCGGTGAAGCTCCGGGTCAGCCACAGGCGGAAGGTAATGCGGGCTTCCTCGCCCTTGAGAATCGGACAAGCTGAGTAGAAGTTACTGAACAACGAGGCCAGGGAATAGGCATAGTTACAGATTGTATTCGGCGTAAGCTCCCGGCTTGCTGTGTAGAGTGTGTCTTGCCACAAGCTGAGCTGTCTCAGCAGGGCAAGCTCAGCCGCTTCAAGCTGCGCCGGGAACAGCGGCACCTCGCCAACGTCGGACTCGCCACCGCCGGACTCGCCACCGCCGAACTCGCCACCGCCGAACTCGCCACCGCCGAACTCGCCACCGCCGGACTCGCCACCGCCAGACTCGCTAGCGCCGAACTCGCCACCGCCGGACTCGCCACCGCCGAACTCGCCACCGCCGAACTCGCCACCGCCAGACTCGCTAGCGCCGAACTCGCCCACATCAGACTCTCCAACGTCAGACTCGCTAGCGCCGGACTCGCTGACACCGCTCCCGCCACCCGCCGAAGCGGCCTTACTAAGCACGCGCTGCGCCCGGGCATAGGCGTACATCAGGTAGACGCCGGTGTTTCCGGAGATTTCCATCGCCTGCTTGAAGTCGAACACAATCTCGGTGCCCAGATTGAAGCGCAGCAGGTAGTAACGGATGGCAGCGGTGGCGATGAGCCGGCTGGACAGGCCGTTTTTGTCCGAACGGGTGGATTCAATCATGTCTTCCATGAGCCGGACCAGCTCGGTTACCTTAATGCCAATTCCCTGGCGCCCGGACATGGCGTAGGAGCTTTTGCCGCTGGAGGTATCAATGCCCAGCCCGGCCGCAGAAGCGGGACTCAGCGAGACCACCCCATAGCTGACATGATGCAGCGCGTCTGCCTGCGCACCGAATCCCAGTGCCTTGAGCGCCTGCTTGACCATCTGCTGCGGATATTCCTGCCGGTAATCGATGACGTTCACGACCTGATCCGCCCGTCCAAAAGGCAGAACCTGTCCGCTCAAGCCGGTCGTCCACAGCCCGCTCTGAAATTCACTGTAGCTGAAGTCCTTCTCCAGCAGTCCGAACTTCCACAGATGATAGGCGATGTCCTTGGCAGTATAGGTCAGAATTCCGTTCGAACGCACCAGTACCTTATCCTTCTGATGCTCCTCCAGCGTGTCTGGTCTAGCGTCTTCAGCGGGTTGCTTCAGAATCCAGCAGCCTGCCAGCTTGCCTTCCGTCTCCTGCACGAAGATCTCCGTCTGCGACAGAAGCTCGAATGCCGAGGCCCAGAAGCCCTCCTTCAGAATGTTGCTCTCCCACACCAGCAGATCGTAGTCAATGCCGAACCCCCGCATCTCCTCTACATGCTCTCTCACGATCTGCCCGGCGACGAGTGTGCCAATCCAGGCGGTGTTGCCATGGCCCTCTTCCAGAGCGTGAAGAATCTCAGTCCGCTTCTGCACCATTTCCGGCTGCTGCGCGTACGTTTTGTTAATCTCGGCATAGATGTCCCAGCAGTAGTCTCCGAACCGGACATGGGCTCCCACCAGCGGAACATTCAGCAGGCCGGCTACGGTATCTGCCAGCTGATTGCCGAGATCATCGACATAGTTGTGTACCTCAACAGTATGGCCGGTCGCCCGCAGTACTCTCACCAGCGCGTCCCCGATACAGGAGTTTCTCAGGTGGCCGATATGCATACTTTTATTGGGGTTGACGGAGGTATGCTCGACGATCACCTTCGACCCTACTGTATGCTGAGGCAGAGTGAAATTCCCCTTCGCCCGTGCCCAGGCCTGCCAATCCAGATACATATTAATAAACCCCGGACCGGCAACCTCGGTTCTCAGCACCAGTCCGTGAACAGAGCCCGAAGCTTCGAGCTCAGCGACGATCAGCCCGGCGATGGCAAGCGGAGCTTTGCGCAAGTGGCGGGCCAGCTGCATGGCGATATTGCTTGAATAATCCCCGTGGTCAGCACTCGCCGGCTGCTCCAGGGCAACATTTACTTCAGCGATGGCGGGCACGCCCAGGGTTAGCGCGATTTTGTGAACAGACTGCTTCAGGCTTTCTTGGATTAGCTCACTTAGCATTGGCATGAATAACAACCTCCTGAATAAAATAACGACAAAAAAAGCCTTCATCTCCTAAGAGACGAGGCTTGTGCGCTCGCGGTACCACTCTTGTTGCTGAGCCTTGCGGTTCAGCCACCTTACAGGTTAACGGTCCTCGGCCGGGGCTTCCTACTACAAGGTTCAGAAGTCCATCTCACGGGTGCGCTTCATGGTTCTAATCTGTACCGGCTTCCACTTTCCCGGCTCGCTGGGGACTAGATATAAGACCATTACTCTCCCGGTCATCGATTGAATATGGATTTGTATCAGTATAGCGAATTTCTGAAAGAAAGCAAGAGCAGATTGCTGTGCAGCAGGAGTCCTCCGGTTAAGAATTACACGTCACTAGGCGCCCCTGTCAGATTCTTGATGTCCGTTGAACCATAAATCAGCAGCATAATTACAATGACCAGCAGGAGTCCGCCGGCAAATCCTTCTCCGTCAAAACTGTCCATAGCCCCGTTCCCTCACTTTCACTTCCGTATGTGTTCAGGTGTTTTCGGCTTTCTTTTTCAAAGCGGCCATGATCTCGTTCAGCGTCAGGCTGCTGTTGTCATCGAGGAAGCTGACCAGCTTATCGACGTTGTCACTACTTAGCTCGCTTAAGGTTTTATATTTGCCTACCAGACTGACGAACATCGACGCGTCCGTGTACATCTGGATAGAGTCTACTTTCAGCTTGCCGGTCAACAGAAGGGCAGCTACGGCAAATTCAAGCCCCTTAGGTGTCTGGGTTTTGGAGCTGGACGGTGTTTTTTTGGCGGCGGGCTTCTTTCCTTTTCCTGGAGGGGGCATGGGAGTCCCTTCTTCCGTTCGGCGTTCGTAGGGGAAGCGCAGCGTGGGCGGTATTCCTTAGTAAAAGATATGCGTCTCTGCAGATATTGGTGAATAGGCTAAGGCCTGTGTCCACACCGTTATACCAATACTTGAATATGAATATGTCGAGCGATTAAACTCAATCGCCGTGACTGAGTTTAGAGGCAGAAGGGAGGGAGCGGGATGGCGATATTATCAACAGGACCTATTGAGAATAATGCCGTTTCAGGAGTCAGACCTACACAGACTGTAACAGTAAGAATAGTGAAGCGGGATACGGCTGTCACTTCGGCTGTCAGCATTCAGGGTTATGTACTGGGAACGACAAGAACGCTGTATGTAAGTGAACTTATTAATGTTGCCCCTAATGAAGCGGTGACCAGAAGTTATTTTGCCGATCTGGATGCCTATGAATTTGTATTTACGACTGAAGAAGCAGATGAAGAGGAAATCGGAATTTCAGTATGGGGAAAAACATCATCCGGTCAGCTGGTGAATGCTCATCGTGTGGTTGCACATGAGCAACTAAACCCGGAAGTATAAATTCCCGTTAAAAATGATTATAAACAGGAGGACTGAACACAATGACCTTTTTATCCACGGGACCCATAGAAAATAATAGGGTTAACGGAGTGAGACCAACTACCCAGGTTACGGTAAGGATTGATAACCGCAGCGAAACTACTGCCTCAACAATAACAGTTAAAGGTTATTATTTGAGCGGCGGAGTGAGAAATCTGTATGTCAGCGAGGCGAATAATGTTAACCCGAATCAGTCGGTAACTAAAACCTATTATGCCGATCTGGACGCTTTTGAATTTACATTTGTGACATCTGTGACTGCGGATGACCCAATCCAGGTATCGGTCTGGGGCAAGAGCAGTACCGGTGCGCTGGTTACTGCTCACCGCCTGGTCTCAGAAGAATTGCTAGGGGAAGGTTCCGGCACTGCCGGAACCACCGGTCCGGCAGGAGCAACAGGTCCAGCAGGTCCAGCAGGTCCGGCAGGAGCAACAGGTCCTGCTGGTTCTGGCGGCGGAGATACCGGAGCAACCGGAGCTACAGGGGCCACAGGTCTGACTGGGGCTACAGGGGCTACAGGCAATCCGGGTGAGACCGGGGCTAAAGGAGCTACGGGCGCTGGAGGCGGAGCAGTCGGTGATACCGGTATGACCGGAGTTACAGGAGTAACAGGCGCAGGCGAAACTGGAGCGACCGGTGAGACCGGTATGACCGGAGCTACAGGCGTGACAGGTGTGACAGGTGCTGGTGAAACTGGAGCGACCGGTGAGACCGGTATGACAGGAATAACAGGGCCGACCGGGGCGACAGGAGCAGGTGAGACTGGAGCGACAGGCGAGACCGGCATGACAGGAATAACAGGGCCGACCGGTGTGACAGGAGCAGGTGAGACTGGGCCGACCGGCATGACCGGAGCTACAGGCTCAGGGGCAATTATCCCTTATGCATCCGGGATTCCTGCAGAAATGACGACTGTCGTGGGAGGAGTGAACAATACCTCCAGTCTGGTGGGCTTCGGCAACACCGTGACAGGTGTCGCAGGCGTGCCAGCCGGAACCATTGATCTGACTGGTTCGGCGGGCACAATGCTCAATGTTGCCTTCTCTGTGCCCCACGATGGCACCATAACTTCGCTGGCAGCTTATTTCAGCACATCGGATACAGTTGCACTCACAGGATCTACAATGACTGTAACGGCACAATTGTATCAATCGGTTACTCCGAATAATACATTCATCCCTGTTACCGGAGCGTTGGTCACGTTAGCCCCTGCGTTGACAGGTGCTGTTACCCTAGGTACGATCAGCAGTGGATTAACTACAGGGCTGTCTATCCCGGTAACTGCAGGAACCCGTCTGCTGATGGTCTTCTCTGCTGCAAATACAGGTGGAACAGATGCAGCGGTAACTATTCCTGGTTATGCCAGTGCAGGACTTACCATCGTCTAATTCAGTAGCGGTATGCCATAGGATATAAAGAACAGGGACCTCCCGAGCGTGATCGCTTAGGAGAGTCCCTGTTGCCTTTCGAGGTGATTGCACTTTGTGCAATAGAAACAGTACTTTTCCGCTCAGAAAAGCATTCTATTGCACTTCATACACTTGATTCCCGGATTTCTGCTCAAAAACAGCGTTGACCCGAAATTCTAGTGTACGAAGTACAGCAGGTTCAATTTCTCAACGATTTTGGAAGTGTTCTGTTGTACAAAGTACAGCAGAGCTGAGGAAGGGTTGAGCAGCAAGCATTAATTCACCAGCTCCTCCATCCTCAGCACTCCATCCCCCTCGTCCGGCTTTGGCATACACTGCCTTGCTACAACCTTCGGCTGGTCAGATCGACAGGATTTCACGTATATCCTGCTCGCTGAGGCTCGACAATGCCTCCTGCCCCGGCTGGATCACCTCGTCAATCAGGTTTTTCTTTTTTTGCTGCAGTTCGTACATTTTATCCTCCACCGTACCCTGGGCGACCAGGCGGATGACCTGGACGATCTTTTTCTGCCCGATCCGGTGGGCGCGGTCGGCGGCCTGCTGTTCGACCGCAGGGTTCCACCACAGGTCATAGAGAATGACCGTATCGGCGCCGGTCAGGTTGAGGCCGGTGCCGCCCGCCTTCAGCGAGATCAGGAACAGGTCGCGCTCGCCTTCATTGAAGCGGCTGCACAGCTCAACCCGCTGGGAGGCCGGGGTCTGTCCATCCAGATAGAAATGCGGAATCCCGAGCAGCGCCAGCTCGCGCCCGATCATACCGAGCATCTGCGTGAACTGCGAGAAGATCAGCATCCGCTTGCCGGAGCTGCGGCATTCGTCGATAATCTCCAGGAGCTGCTCGAATTTACCGGAGCCTCCGGTATATCCGTCCACGAACAGGGCGGGATGGCAGCACAGCTGGCGAAGCCGGGTCAGTCCGGCCAGCACCTTGAGCCGGCCGTTCCCGAAGCTGTCGCTGTCCAGATGCTTAAGCGCTTCTTTGCGCAATCTGGCCAGGTAGGCGACATAGAGCCTTTTCTGCTCCGGCAGCAGCTCGGAGGCCTGGAGGGACTCGATTTTGTCCGGCAGCTCCTTCAGCACATCGCTCTTCAGGCGGCGCAGCAGGAAGGGGCGGGCGCGCCTGGCGACCGTCTCCCGGGGAAGGTCATGGAACGCCTTCTTCCCGGGGAATAACCCGGGGAAGACGACGCTGAAGATCGACCACAGATCCTCCAGCGCATTCTCCACCGGTGTTCCGGTCAGCGCAAACCGGTAGCGGGCCTGAAGCAATCTGACCGCCTGCGAAGTCTGGGTTTCATGATTCTTGATCATCTGCGCTTCATCCAGAATGAGCGTATGGAACGACTGCTTGGCATACTCATCCACATCTCTGCGCAGCAGCGGGTACGAGGTGATGATGACATCATGCCCGGCCGTGTTCCGCAGGGCCCGGCTGCGTTCACCGGCGGTGCCGTCGGCAATGACCGCCTGAAGCTCCGGGGCAAAGCGCTTCAGCTCGTTAAGCCAGTTATAGAGCAGGGAGGCCGGCGCCACAATAAGCGCAGGCACGCCGCTCTGCCGGATGTCTTCCCGCATCGAGAGCAGGAAGGTGATGCTCTGCAGTGTTTTGCCAAGGCCCATATCGTCCGCCAGAATCCCGCCGAAGCGGTAATGGGCCAGCGTCCTCATCCACTGGAAGCCGTACTGCTGGTAATCCCGCAGCACGGGAGCCAGACTCTCCGGCACTGGGAAGTCCAGATTTTCGGGACTCGCCATGTTGGCCAGCAGCCGCCTGAAGGAGCGTCCGGTCTGGATGGTCTGCCCCTGGACGGTGCCTGCATGGAGATGGAGGGCGCGGACCAGCGGCAGGGAGAACTCGGTACTCCGGATATCCACGCTGCGGACGCCCAGCTCGTTCATCAGCGCGATAATCTCCTGGAACTCAGCGGTATCCAGCGGGAGCAGGGCTCCGTCCTTGAGCCGGTGATATTTACGCTTTTCCTGGAGAGATTTCAGGACCTCTGTAATGTCCTTCTCCGTGATGCCCTCCATGGCGAACTTGAAGTCCAGCCAGTCGGTCTTCTCGTTCCAGCTCAGGCTGACCTTGGGCGCTGCATGCTCCGTAAGCACCCGCTGCTTGACCGCAGTGGTCGCATAGACCTGAAGCAGCGGTTCCAAGAGCGGGATGGTATGGTGCAGGAAGTCGAATTCCCCGTCCTCGTCACGCATGATATATCCGCTCTCGGTCCGCGAGAAGGACTCATGCGCCATCAGGTCCAGAATCCGCCGCTCCGCTTCCCCGTCCCGCATCAGAATGACCTCGCTGCTCCGCTCATGCGCCTTCTCCTCCAGCGGATTGATGACAATTCCGCCGTACTGGAATTCCAGCCCGGCCAGCAGCCGGTCCCTTACCCGGTCCAGGTAGAGTCTGGCGTGTAGCCGGGTCTGGACGATCCGGTCCGCGATGGCGTCGGCAATGCTTACTCTGCCCAGCTTCTTCAGGCCGGGTATGACCCTGTCCATGAAGGGCTCCATCTGCTCAGGCGCAATCGCCAGGCTATCCCGCCGGCTGCTGCTGAGCATCCGCTTCAGCTCTGCGAGACGCCCGCATTCCTGCGCCGGGAGCTTCAGCAGCCTGCCTTCGGTCAAGACCAGCCCGTAGCTCTCCAGAATCGTAAGCTGCTCAAGCCCCCGGACATCCAGCCGGTAGCCTTCCTCCTGTGCCTGGTCGAACTGGAAGCTGAGCGGCAACGGCTCCTCCGAGACAGACAAGCGGTCAAGTTGAAGCTGTCCATGCTGAAAGCGTACGGCAGGCACGGCTTCTAGCAGGGGGTACAGACTCTTCCAGAAAAAAGGGGCCACCGGCAACAGCCGGTCATTTCCCGGATGGCTGGAGCCGGCAGCATACGGATTGTTGAGGCTGTTGTAGACCTTCTCATTCTGCATGATCTCAATCAGCTTCAGCAGGACCTCATTATCTTCCTTGGAGAAGCTGTGCAGGGCGGGATCATAGCTGAAGTGCGCTGTGAACTCAAAAGGCTCGCCCCGGCGAACCTGCTCCAGAAAAGGTCTGATCTTCTGCGCGATATAGAGGCGCTTGGGGCCCAGCTTCACTTCGATTCCAAGCATCGTGCTGTTGTAGCCGATGTTGAAGGGCCGGCAGATGAACTCGACCTGGAGCGGTGTCCGCAGGTCGATATACGTGCCGGCACCGCTTGGCAGCTGCCGCCCTCCGGTGAATATTCCGAGCATGCTGTTCACCAGCTGCCGGTCTGCGCTGCGCTCCCTGTGCTCTGCCCCGGAGAGGGGAGAGCTGCCTTGCACGAGCGGCAGACTGCCGTCCCTTGCGGGATAAATCTCCTCCGCATCTGCCTGCATATCCGCCGCCTGGTCAGCTCCGGCAGCCCGGCTGCGGTAGAGGACCGCCACCAGCGCCGCCGCAATATGCTTGCAGAAGGGGCCGCCGTGAACATAAGCCGGGCAGGTGCATTCCCCCTGCACATCCCCGTCACTGTCGATAATCAGCGCGATCTCATGGCTCTCCAGCCCATGGACCTCAGCGCGGTATTTGGAATATTCGTCTTCCTCGTTATGCTCCGTATAGACAAGATCCACCTTATGGGCATGATAATAAGCCACTCCCTGGTCAAAAGCAGCATTGCCGCACAGCAGCTTGATTACCCGTTCCGGCACCTGATAACCCACGTATACTCACTTCCTTTTATTGCTTCTATCTAAGCCACCCCCACGGGGGATATCGTACTTAAAGATTATCCATTCCCGCCGATCCCGTGCAGAATGAAGCTTATCGTCTGTTCAATCTCTGCCTCATCATTCCAGTCCTGCTCCGGCATCAGCACCAGCCGGGTCAGCAGGTATCCGGCAATCGCGGAGATGGTAAAGCGGATAATCGCAGGAGTGGGCGCATCAATCACTTCACCTTCCGCCTTGAAGTGCTCGGTAATTGCAGTGACACGCGCCAGAACCTGCTCGAAGATATTCTCGGTCAGCTGCTCCTTCAGCGCAGGCTGGAAGGGGATCTCCTGAATGAGAATTTTGACGATTTTCAGATTCCTGCGGACGAACTCCAGCCGGTTCACCATGAAGGCCTTAAGGAAGGCTTCGTAGCTCTCGAACGGCACATCCAGTACACCGCTGAAGTTGCGCAGCACGAACGGGGCGATCATCCGGCTCATGGTGGGCACAACGATGGCGAGCAGCAGATCTTTTTTGGTCCGGTAATAACGGAAGATCGTGCCTTCGGCCACGCCGGCCTTCTGGGCAATCTCACTGGTGGCGGCCGCCGAGAATCCCTTCTCTGCAAAAACATCAATCGCCGCCCGCAGAATGGACAGCTGCTTGGGCGTGACCTGCTCCTTCTCGCTGAGGTCCAGCAGCTCCTGGACCCACTGGTCTTGCTCCAGCTGCCCCTGATCGGCAGCAGGGTTATTCTCCATCAATAGAACCTCCAGACTCTTGCAGTTCCTCCTAGTGTACCATAGCCTGTTCACCCTTTACATTCTGCGGTGCTTGCGCAGAGCCAGCACATTCAGCAGCATGAACAGCAGGGAGAAGCCGATCAGCACGAACACATCCGGGGCGATGTCGGTCCAGCCTTTGCCGCGCAGCATGATGTCCATCAGCGCCTGTGAACCGTAGTACATGGGAGTGGCAAGTCCAATGCGCTGGAGCCAGAGCGGCAGGGTATCCAGCGGAAATAATCCGCTCAAGAAGATCTGCGGCACAATGACCAGGGGGATGAACTGGATCATCTGCAGCTCATTGGCGGCGAATGCCGAGAGCAGGGTGCCGAGGGTCAGCGCAGACATGGACAGCAGAAGCGTCATCAGCAGCACGTAACCGAAGCTGCCTGTCATCATAATCCCCAGCACCTGGATGGAGAACCAGGAGATCAGCAGAGCCTGGAAGACGGTGAAGATGCCGAAGCCGCACACATATCCGGTGACGATCTCCCAGCGCTTCAGCGGGGTGGAGAGCAGACGCTCCAGTGTGCCCGTAGTCCGTTCGCGCAGGAAGGAGACACCGGCAATCAGGAAGACAAAGAAGAACACGAACACCCCGATCATAATCGGGCCGAAGCGGTCGATCGTCTTCATATCCTCCGCGCCATAGAGATAGCTGATCTGCGGCTGGAGCTGCCCGCCACCCGGAGCTTGCGGCCGGAGGCTCTGCGCAGCTTCCTGGAGCGCCATGATCACAGCGCGGTTAGCTGCCGGATTGCTGCCTTCAAGGACAACAGCAGGAGCGTCTCCCTTCATTGTAAGGAGAGCATCGATGGCTCCCGCCTTCAGGGCGGCCTGCCCGGATGCTTCATCGGCATAGCTGGTAACCTCAGCCTGCCGGGTTTTCAGTGCTGAACTGAACACTGCCGTATCCCCCGAGACGCCGATTCTAGGCTCATAAGCATCGCTGCCGAACACCAGGCTCATCAGGCTAAGCACCAGCAGGGGAGCGATGAACATCAGCGCCATGGTTCTCCGGTCATGGATGAACTGCTGCAGAATTCTCAGAGTAATCGCTCGGATTCTCATCGGCGCACACCTCCATAGCAAAGGAAGGCTTCCTCAATACTGGCGGTGCCGGTAGCCTGAAGCAGTCCGGCGGGGGTATCAGCCGCCAGCAGCACGCCGTCCCGGATCATCGCCAGCCGGTCACATTTCTCCGCCTCATCCATCACATGTGTGGTCAGCACAATCGTCGTTCCTTTGCGGTTCAGCGCCTTCAGCTCCTTCCAGATGGACTGGCGCAGCACCGGATCGATGCCGACCGTCGGTTCATCCAGCAGCAGCAGCGGCGGCTCGTGCAGCAGGGCAATCGCCAGGGACAGCCGGCGCTTCATGCCGCCGGAATATTGGTCCACCCGCTTCCGCAGATGCTCCTGCAGATTCACCAGCTCCATCACATCCCCGATCCGCCGTGTGCGGTTGCCGCCCTTCAGTCCATAGAGCGCGGCGAAGAACTCCAGATTCTCCTTGGCGCTAAGCTCGGTATACAAGGCATCCGACTGGGCCATATATCCGATTTGCTGGAGCATGGCAAGCTTCGGCATACGCACCCCCAGCACGGTGACCTCACCGGAGGTTACCTCGTCTATACCTGTAAGCAGCTTGACCAGCGTGGTTTTGCCGGAGCCGGATGGCCCCAGAATCCCGAAGGTCTCTGCCTGATTCACCTGAAGCGTAATATCCTTCAACACCGTTTTATTGCCAAAAGCCCGGTTCACATGAGTAACCGCAATGACAGGCTTCCCCTCATCCATACCAATCTCCTCCATCCGCCATAATAATGAGTGAGCGCTCACTCATTATACTAATGATTCCCTGCTCAAAAGTAAATAAAATTGTAAGGATTATCCGTTACTCCTGCTCTTTATCCGGGTAATAAAAGGAACATCCTATGGTTACCGGCATCCTGAAACCCAATTCACTAAAGGCGGTGGAATTATGGCAGGACATAAGCTGCTCCTTCCTCTGGCAGCTCTGCTGGCTGCGGCTGGACTTAGCGGCTGCGGCGATGCGGACAAGTCTGGCAGTGGCGGACGGTTTCATACCTTGGCAGACGAGAAGACGGAGGCAAGGCAATATTTGCCGGAGGATCTGCCGATTCCCGAAGGGGCAGGCATTACTTTTACCCAAGGTGAACAGTCAGAGGGGAAGAAATCCTCCATGCTGATCTATCAGACGAAGGAGAGTATGGCCGCTCTTGGAACTACATATCAGAAGTATGTAAGAGAGAAGGAGCTGGAACTCGGTACAGAGCTTGTCGACAGCCATAACCTGCTGATTAACGGCAAAGTGAACGGCTCTTATTCGTATTCTATTATTGGCAGTCCCTCGGAATCAGAGCGCGGCGGGAACGAGATTATCGTGACGTGGATTGTGAATTAACACAGGATTTACAATAGGCCGGTCCGGGAGGGTTCCCGGGCGGGTCTTCTTTGGTTTGGGCTTGTAATTATTTTTACAGTTAATATTTCCATAACATTCCTGCGCAACAGAATTGACACTCGTAGACGAAAATAACATTAGCAGTTACCTATAGGAAAAGGGTGAATCTAATTGAAGAATAGTAAATGGATCGGCGCGGCTCTGGCTTCTACACTTCTCGTAACAGGGGGAGCTGTTAGTGTTCTGGCCACAAGCAGCCAAGTAAGTGCCGCAGCTGTGAACACAGCAGCCGTAGAGGGCAGCATGTCCTGGAGCATCAACGGTACGCCGGTTACACTCAGCACAATTAACAGCGGCGGATACAAGCTCTATTCATTGAGCCAGGTAGCCGCAGAGCTGGGAGCTGGACTTGTGCACGGCAGCAGCGGAATCCAGCTGAATGACAGTAAAGGTCTACATAGTGTGCAGCTCCAGCCTGGCGTGAAAAGCTATCAGGTGGATGGCGAAACCCTGGAATTCACAGTGGCCCCGGTTGTACGTAACAGCAAAACGTATGTGGAGCTGACGAAGCTGGTTACGGCGCTTGGCGGTGAGCTTGCGGCCGATGCCCATACGATTCTGAGCTTTGCCCGGCCCGCCGGTTCATTCGATACTCTTCACTGGAGCGCTGACGGCGGCCTGATTGCGAACAGAAGCGACGCTGAATCCACCCTGCTCTATAAATTCACCCAGACTCCAGGCAACTATGATCTGTTCTCTTCCAGCGAAGGCGCGGTGGATTTCGCAGTCTCCGCCGACCAGCAGTGGGGCGCATTCAGCGATGAGACCGGCCAGCTGAAGCTGATCAAACTGTCCACCGGCTTAATCAGTCCGCTCGGCAAGGACACCAGCGTGAAGACAGATATCGTGTGGTCCAGTGACGGCAAGACGCTCTATTTCGTCCAGGGCGACAAGCAGGAGAAGCTGGCACAGATTTCAGTAGAGACCGGAGAGATCAAGGCTCTGCTTGAGGATAAAGTGGAGAACAAATCGGAGCTTCGCATATCGGCAGACGGCAAAAGTGCAGTGTACATCGTCAACATCACCGGTACCGCGAAGAATGATGCCGACAGCACAGAAGATTCACTTACCGTAGACTTCAGCAAGGCCGGAGAACAGCTCTATAAGCTGGATCTTACGACCAAAGGTGCTAAGCCGGCAGCCTTGACTACTACGCCTGACAACAAGCTGTATCCTGAGATTCTGGCTGGCGGCAGCGTGACCTACCTGAGTGCAGATGCAGACGGCAATGCGGCTAACACACTGAAGCTGATTGCAGCAGACGGTAAAAGCACAGATGTCGCCCTCGGTGCAGAAGCGAACTGGTCTATAGGGGTTAGCACGGGCCTCGTTGTCTCCGGGACTACAGCGGACGGCAACACGGTAATTTACTCTATTGCAGGCAGTGCAGCTCCGGTTGAACTGTACCGGACAGCTGAAGATGTATCGGAAGTGGCGGTATCGGCAGACGGCAGCAAGCTGGCTATTATCAGCGACGGCAAGGTACTGGTCATTCAGAACGGCAAAGCGCTGCAATTGTCAGTCTCACCGGAAGCTGCTAATTAATTACAACATTTATCGGCGCACACCGCCGGGAGGAGAATTCAGACATGAAGATGTTCAAAAAATTCACAGTTACAGCACTTACCGCGGTGATCGCGGTTACCGCATCCTTTGCAGGGGCAGCCGCAGCAGCGGACAGCCTCAAAGGTAAAATCACCGTTAACGGTTCTACGGCCCTGCTTCCGCTGACGCTGCAGGCCGCTAAGGAATTCCAGAAGCTTCACCCTAAAGTGAAGATTGCCGCTTCCGGCAAGGGCTCCGTGACTGGACCGCAGGCCGTGAAGAAGGGGATTGCCGATATCGGAGCCTGCGACTGGGATGCCAGCATTGATGTTCCGGGCTTCAAGGCCTTTGACGGACAAGTGGCGAATAAGGTCGCTGTGATTCCTTTTGCAACCATTGTTAATAAGAATGTCGGAGTCGACAACCTGACTACAGAGCAGCTTAAAGGCATCTACGCCGGTAAAATCACCAACTGGAAAGAGGTCGGCGGATCGGACGCGAATATCGTAGTGATCACCCGTGCCTTCGGCTCCGGTACGCGCGTTAACTATCAGGCCAAGGCGCTGGGCGGCGGAGATATCGTGAAGAAAGAGAAGAACTACAAGGAAACCGGCTCCAGCGGCGACATGAAAACAGCTGTAGGTACAACGCCTAACGCTATCGGCTACATCGACCTTGTATATGTAACCGGCAATGATATCAAGGCTGTAAAGTTCAATGGTGTGGAAGCTACTACGGATAACGTGATCAACGGCTCGTACAAGATCTGGGCTTACGGCTACTACATGACGAAGGGCCAGCCGACCGGCGCGACCAAAGAATTCATCGAATATGTACAGAGTAAGAAGTTCCAGCAGGGCTCGCTTAAGAAGCTTAAGTTCATTCCAATCTCTGCGATGCAATCCTAAGATTCTTGAACCAAGCAAGCACAATAAGATTGATAGGTAACAGCGGCCAGCTCCGGGATATACGGGGTTGGCCTCTTACAGGAGGGAAAGTATGGGGGCACCGGTTCATGGCCTGACAGCGAAGACACAGACAAGCCTAGAGGAAGTTAAACGTAACACCAAGCGGCATCGCAGACATCTGCTCGGCAACAGCATCTCCCGGTATTATTTCTTATTCAGCATCCTTGCGCTCTGTCTTGTGCTGGGACTAGTTATTGTATTCATCGGCAAAACGGCGCTGCTGCTCTTCACCCGCATCTCCCCGCAGGACTTCTTCTTCTCGTTCAACTGGACGCCGGAAGAGGATGCCTTCGGCGCCGCCGCCTTCATCGTAAATACATTGTCGCTTACCGCGCTGACCCTGGTCATTGCCGTGCCCATCTCGGTCGGGATGGCTGTGCTCTGTGCGGAGATTGCCCCGAATTGGCTGAAGAGCTTCATCCGTCCGGTGCTTGATCTGCTGGTCGGTATTCCTTCTATTGTATACGGCTATCTGGGCTTGACCGTGCTGCTGCCCTTCCTGCGCAGAGTCAGCGGAGAAGGCCTCGGGGACGGACTGCTTGCCGCCGCATTCGTGCTGGCATTGATGGTACTGCCGACCATCTGCCGGATCAGCGATGATGCAATTGTCTCTGTTCCGCGCAAATACCGTGACGCTGCCTATGCGCTCGGATCGACCCGGCTTCAGGTCATTATGCGCGTCGTTCTGCCCGCGGCCAGCCGGGGCATTATCTCGGCGGTCATTCTTGGCATGACCCGCGCAGTGGGGGAGACCATGGCGGTGGTGATGGTCATCGGCAATACGCCGCAGCTGGCGAAAAGCCTGTTCGCACCCACCTCGGTGCTGACCAGTAATATCGTGATGCAGATCTCCAACGTGGAGTTCGACTCCACCTGGAACTACTCCCTGCATATGATGGCCTTCCTGCTGCTGCTGATCTCGTTTGTACTGATTCTGATTATCCGGCTCCTGGGCCGCAAACGGAGGGATGCCTAATGAACGGATTCACGCGCACACGCCATACAGCCAGAGCCCAGCGGCGCAATAAACTGGCGACCATCGGCTTCTATACGCTGGGCGTTCTGGTCATGCTGCTAATCTTCTGGCTGCTGTTCACCATTCTAAGCAAAGGCTTGCCTTCGCTCAGACTGGACTTCCTGCTCAAGCAGCCGGAGGAGATCGATCCCGGCGGCGGGATTGGTCCCGTCCTGTTCAACTCCTTCTATATCCTGTTCATCTCGCTCCTGATCTCCGTTCCGATCGGGATCGGGGCAGGGATCTATATGGCGGAGTACGCGCCGGATAACGCCTTCACGGGTGCGCTGCGCATCTGCGTGGAATCCCTGTCCTCGGTGCCGTCCATCGTGTTCGGCCTGTTGGGCCTGGCGATCTTCGCCGAATATTTCGGCGTCGGCCTGACTATCCTCGGCGGGGGTGTCAGCCTGGCGCTGCTGAATCTGCCGATGCTGGCCCGCGTCACGGAGGAAGCAGTGCGAGCGGTCCCCGGCGAGATCCGAGAAGCCGGCTACGCCCTCGGCATGACGAAATTCCATGTCATCCGCAAGGTCGTCGTGCCGGTAGCCCTTCCGGCCATCGTCACAGGCGTCTGCCTGGTGGCCGGACGCGCCTTCGGGGAATCGGCGGTCATCATCCTGACCGCCGGGCTCAGCACATCCGGCGAGATGTGGGACTTCAACCTCTTCTCACCGGGCGAGACTCTGGCTGTGCATCTGTGGTACGTGCAGTCTGAGGCCATCGTCGAGGATGCGCGGCAAATCGCGGATAAGTCTGCCGCTGTGCTGGTCTTTGTCGTGCTGCTGATCAACTTTATGTTCCGCTTCCCGCTGTGGCTGGGCAACCGCCGCCGGGGACGCTGAGAGGGATGCAAACGGGAGAATAGAGCTATATCCTGGAAGAACAGGCTGCTCTGCTATGGAAGTTTCATGGCGGGCAGCCTGTTTGCTGTGTAATGGAGGGAGCTTAGGAGTGCTTAGGAAAGCGCTGTAATTCACCCTGAATTTCCTGTTTCCGGGTCTGGATATGTTATAATTCGGCTATAAAATAAGTGCAGGCTGGACTAGCCTGTGCCCATGATAAGGACAAGGAGGCAGAACGCTGTGAGTACGCAGAAGACCAACCGCCGTAAGCCGGGCCGGAAGCAGGCGCCCGTGTATCCCTTGAATACACCGCTGCCGAGACCGGAGCTGCTTGCCATTCTGCAGGCAGCTGATGAGATTATCGGTGCAGGAGGGCGTACGCTTTTGGCCAAGATCCTGAAGGGCTCGAAGGAGAAGAAGCTGCTCGAACTCGGCCTGGATCACACGCCCGCCTATGGCTTTTACCGCGAACTGACGATGGAGCAGACCATGGAGAAGGTGGACGTCCTCATAGAAGCCGGGTACCTGAAGATCGGGCTGTACGGGAAGCTTCCCATGATCGAGTTCACCGTCTACGGCTGGACCGTCCGGCGGGAACGGGCGGCGGAGGAGCTGCTGCGGGAGTGGGAGAAGTGGCTGGACCAAGGGATCACGCCGGTCAGTATGGAGTATCTGAAGGAACGGAACCGTGGCATGATTCTGTTGTTTCTGTTCAAAATCCTGTGTACCGGTGACCAGAAATACATCCCTTTCCTGGAGCAGTGGCAAACGATAGAGTTTCAGAAGGTACAGACTCAAATCCGCCAGCTAATTGCAGACCTTAGAATGCGCTGCAAGATGGATGAAACAGCGTGGCAGCAACTGCTGGAGGAAAGAGCGCAATTGCTTATTATACGCCCGCGTGATCATGTTTTGCTGGCATGTCAGGAATGCGGGGAGCCGTTTGTGTTCGATCACCTTGATTTTAGCTGCTACCGGGCAGATGGCATTTATTTTCCGGAGAAGTGCGGGCGTTGCAGGAATACGGAGGACGGCATGCATGAATAGGCAGGAATTGAACAAGAAAGTGGGCGAAATTGTTAAGAAGCTCATTGCAGGAAAGGGCGTTGTCGCTCCGTTGGAAGTCTTCCTCAGACTTGGAGCAGTCAGTCCTGAACAGGTAGAAGAGTGGCGTCTGGGCAAAGTTCCTTATCTGGAACGGGTCCTTCGCGGCAACCTGTCGCAGTTCAACTTCATCCTCTCACTGATCCGTCAGAAGGCACGGGAGCATGAACTGAAGCCATCTCACACCGTTTATATGAAGTGGGGCAAGGGCCCCAAGCGTCCGCTTCGCTTCTCGAAGACCGGAGATCCAACCATGGAACAGCGTTATTCGACACATTATGTAATAACAAGCTCTGCGGACAGGCGTGATCCGCCGGAATAAGGGATCTCCAGTCCGCATAGTACGTGCACTGTTCGCTGTTACTCCGGCATCCTCCCCAGGTAGCCGGTTCAACGTGGACAACAAAGTGAACGAATAGAATGTAGCCACCAGCAGAGCTATCCGGACTGAGGGTACGCTATTCGTCGAAAAAACCAACTTTTCTGTCTTAAACGGACTCAGAGGACGTTAAACTGTGCATTCGAGCAGGAAATGCGGAGAAACAGGTTACTTAACGGCCATTGAGTCCGCATGGCCCTGCGGATAGGCGTGATCCGCCGGAATAAGGGATCTCCAGTCCGCATAGTACGTGCACGGTTCGCTGTTACTCCGGCATCCTCCCCAGGTAGCCGGTTCAACATGGACAACAAGGTGAACGAATAGAATGTAGCCACCAGCTGAGCTATCCGGACTGAGGGTACGCTATTCGTCGAAAAAACCAACTTTTCGGTCGTAAACGGACTCAGAGGACGTTAAACTGTGCATTCGAGCAGGAAATGCGGAGAAACAGGTTACTTAACGGCCATTGAGTCCGCATGGCCCTGCGGATAGGCGTGATCCGCCGGAATAAGGAATCTCCAGTCCGCATAGTACGTGCACGGTTCGCTGTTACTCCGGCATCCTCACCAGGTAGCCGGTTCAACGTGGACGACAAAGTGAACGAATAGAATGTAGCCACCAGCTGAGCTATGCGGACTGAGGGTACGCTATTCGCCGAAAAAACCAACTTTTCTGTCTTAAACGGACTCAGAGGACGTTAAACTGTGCATTCGAGCAGGAAATGCGGAGAAACAGGTTACTTAACGGCCACTGAGTCCGCATGGCCCTGCGGATAGGCGTGATCCGCCGGAATAAGGGATCTCCAGTCCGCATAGTACGTGCACGGTTCGCTGTTACTCCGGCATCCTCCCCAGGTAGCCGGTTCAACGTGGACAACAAAGTGAACGAATAGAATGTAGCCACCAGCTGAGCTATGCGGACTGAGGGTACGCTATTCGCCGAAAAAACTAACTTTTCTGTCTTAAACGGACTCAGAGGACGTTAAACTGTTCATTCGAGCAGAAAAAGCGGAGAACCGGGTTACTTAACGGCCCCTGAGTCCGCATGACCCTGCGGACAGGCGGGATCCGCCGGAATAAGGGATCTCCAGTCCGCATAGTACGTGCATGGTTCTTATTCCTCCACTACTAAAGAATGAGGGCGGGTCTGTGAAGTTCATTTCCCGCTCAAACAGCGGAGAGGACGGAACGATTGTGGAAAAGCGATAGCGTTCGTCTCCGGATTTTTACCGATTAGGGAAATAAATAAAATCTGGAGACAACAGCGATTGTAACAACGGTCCGTTCGCGCAGCGTTCACCCAAGCGACAAAAGAACATCCCGCTCAAAATAAAAGGGGGTTCTCATCCCCCGGACGACAAAACAGCCCTCCCGAAGGAAGGCTGTTTCTATGACGTCCCGGAAGGGATACAGCCAAAATTCGGCTGATTGCGAAGTAGTGCTATCGAAGCGTATGCTCCAACGTCCCCGGCTGTCGCCAAGGGTTCTCATCCCCCGGACGACAAAACAGCCCTCCCGAAGGAAGGCTGTTTCTATGACGTCC
This sequence comes from Paenibacillus sp. FSL H3-0333, assembly GCF_038002805.1. NCBI lineage: Bacteria > Bacillati > Bacillota > Bacilli > Caryophanales > Paenibacillaceae > Paenibacillus > Paenibacillus sp. FSL H3-0333. Next base: position 2,020,719 of record NZ_JBBODG010000001.1, read on the forward strand.
CGGAAGGGATTCGAACCCCTGACCGTGCGCTTAGAAGGCGCATGCTCTATCCAGCTGAGCTACCGGGACATGGACACTGACTTAAAAGCAAGCAAAAATTATGTTATCATACATAGTTAACTTTTTCAACTTGTTTTTTTGAAACCGGGCAGGGATATGCTATAATCTACAATTGATTAAGGTTCAGAAGCGATTACAGTTCGGAGAAAAGGAGGTGCCCTCATGAATCAATTCAATTCCCCCGCCAAAGAAAACATCGTGCTGTTTCCCAAGACCCTGGATTACTACCAGATTCAGCTCACAGTTATGCTGGAGAATGAACGTTACGGGGAAGCGATGGAGCTGCTGCGTTTTTTGCTGCAGTGCCAGGGACAGGAAGAGCGGCACTACGAGGAATGGCGGTCGCTGCTGGAATGGCTGGTGGCGGCCTTCCCCTACGCGGCGCAGGGCGGTGACGGGGACGATGCCCCGGATGCGGAGGAGATGGATCTGGGGGAAGAGGACATGGCCCGGATTCTGGCCAGATCCAAGCTGGAGGAGGATGCGGAGTACCCGGATAAGCTGCTGAAGCGGGTGATGAACGAACCGCTGTCTGAAGCGACAGTGCTGGCGCTGGAGCAGCTCTCCTACCTGGAGGGGAGCGGGGTGGATGAAGCGCTGACCGGCTGGCTGCAGCAGGCTGAGGTGCATCCGCTGCTGCAGTTCCGCACGCTGCAGACGCTGCGGCGCAGAGGGGCTCAGGGGGCAATCAGGCTGAGCCGGGGCCATGAGGCCGCTGAGGTGGAGATCGAGACCGTACCGCTGCAGAACGACGAGTTCCCGCCGCAGATCAGCCAGGTGCTGGAACGGGTGGCGGAGCAGGCGGAGGTGCATGAGCCGACGCTGTATTATTTTGCCCAGGAGCTGTGGGGGCAGTTCGTCATGTCCATCTACGGGACAGCGGATTACCGCAAGCTGCTGGACGGGGAGTATTCGCAGCTGGATATTTGGGCGGGGGCCCTGCACCAGATGGTGTCGGAGAGCCTGAACGGGAACCGCAAAGAAGAGGAAACACGGGGGATGTACGGCATCACCGATAGCATGCGCTTCCAATTTGAGGGGGCCTACCGTTCGCTCAGGGGATTCGTGAAGAGTTCTCTACTTGATAAATAAAGTAATGTTGTATATAATATAGTGGTTATTCTGTGCGTGAAATGTTGGACTATTTAAGTAAACATGTAACCTATTTTTGGAGGGAAAAGTATATTATGAAAGCAACTTGGGAAAAGATAGAGAAGAACCTCGGAGTTCTTGAAGTCGAAGTAGAAGCAGACCGCGTAGCTGCAGCACTCGACAAAGCCTTTAATAAAGTGGTAAAGAAAGCAAACGTACCTGGATTCCGTAAAGGTAAAGTACCGCGGCCGATTTTTGAATCCCGTTTCGGTGTTGAAAGCCTGTATCAGGATGCTATCGACATTCTTCTTCCTGAAGCTTACGGCGAAGCCGTTGAACAGACTGACATCTTCCCTGTAGACCGTCCTGAAGTGGACATCGAGCAATTCGCCAAGGGCCAGCCGTTCATCTTCAAAGCGAAGATCACAGTTAAGCCAGAAGTGAAGCTGGGCGAGTACAAAGGTCTGGAAGTACCAGTACAGAAGGCGGAAGTCACTGACGAAGAGCTGAATGCTGAACTGAAGCGTCTGCAAGAGCGTCACGCTGAGCTTGTTGTCATCGAAGAAGGAGCAGCAGCGAACGGCGACATCACAGTAATTGATTTTGACGGTTCGGTTGATGGCGTTCCATTCGAAGGCGGACAGGCTGAGCGTCATTCCCTGGAGCTGGGCAGCAATTCCTTCATTCCAGGATTCGAAGAGCAGGTAGTGGGCATGTCCACTGGAGACTTCAAGGATGTTGAAGTAACCTTCCCTGAGACTTACCACGCTGCTGAACTCGCAGGCAAAGCTGCTGTATTCAAAGTGAAGCTGCACGAAATCAAGCGCAAACAGCTTCCTGAGCTGGATGATGAATTCGCCAAGGATGTTAGTGAATTCGACACTCTCAAAGAATACAAAGCAGACCTGAAGGCACAGCTCGAATCCCGCAAGCAGGAAGAGCTGAAGAGCGTTCGTGAATCCGCGGTAGTTGACGCAGCAGCAGCAAATGCTGAAGTGGAAATTCCTGAGGCCATGATCGCCAGCGAAGTGGAGAACATGGTTCGTGACTTCGATACCCGTCTCCGCCAGCAGGGCATGAACATGGATATGTTCCTCAGCTTCTCGGGCCAGACTCGTGAAGACCTGCAGGGACAAATGAAGGGCGATGCTGAGAAGCGCGTTCGTAACAACCTTGTTCTGGAAGTTATTGCTAAGGAAGAGAAGATCGAAGTGTCGGAAGAAGAAGTTACGCAAGAGCTGGCTACTATGGCTGAAGCTTACAAGCGTACTCCTGAAGAAATCCGCAGCATTCTGGCAGCCAACGGTTCCCTGAGCAGCCTGAACGATGAGATCTCCCTGCGCAAGACCATCGAATTCCTCGTTAGCAACAGCGTGGAAGTTGAAGCTCCGGCAGCACCTGCAGAAGAAGCGGCAGCAGAAGAAGCAAAGGCTGAGTAAGCTTCAATCCTTTACCTAGAACGGCTATCCATTAGCCTCCATAGAGATTTGATAAGGCACGTAAGTTTTTGTTACGTGCCTTATTTTTATCGGGGGCCGGGCGTTTAGTAGTACATATCATGAACCCTTCAATTGGCATTGTCCGTGGAATTGCGTTATAATGGCATGCACATGAACAATGCGGTTTAGGGACCCAGTGAATAAATGACATCCCGCTTTGAACGTGTTAAAATATTTCTGAAACGGAAAGACTAATCTGTATAGAGAAAAGAGGTTGGTGGCATGAGTCTGGTACCAATGGTTGTGGAAACGACAAGCCGGGGAGAACGCTCATACGATATCTATTCCAGATTGCTCAAGGATCGCATCATCTTCCTGAGCAGTGCGATTGACGATGATGTCGCCAATCTGGTTATTGCGCAGTTGCTGTTCCTGGCAGCAGATGACCCCGAAAAAGACATTCACTTGTACCTCAACTCGCCCGGTGGTTCTGTCACAGCCGGCATGGGTATATATGATACGATGCAATATATCAAACCGGATGTTTCAACGATTTGCGTAGGGATGGCAGCCAGTATGGGATCATTGCTCCTGACAGCCGGAGCGCCCGGCAAGAGATATGCGCTGACCAACAGCGAGGTTATGATTCATCAGCCGCTTGGCGGCGTTCAGGGGCAGGCGTCCGACATCTGGATTCATACCGACTGGATTCTCAAGACCAAGGCGAAGCTGAATCAGATTTATGTAGAGCGCACAGGTCAGCCCCTTGACAAAATCGAACGGGATACAGACCGCGATAACTTCATGAGCGCGGAAGAAGCGAAGGAATACGGGCTCATTGACCAGGTACTCTCTTCACCGATCATATCTTAAAGGGGTGGTAAGATGTTTAAATTTAACGATGAAAAAGGACAATTGAAATGTTCCTTTTGCGGCAAATCACAAGAGCAGGTTCGTAAGCTCGTAGCGGGACCTGGCGTTTATATATGTGACGAATGCATCGAGCTGTGCACGGAGATTGTGGAAGAGGAGCTGGGCCACGAGGAAGAGCTGGATATGAAGGATATTCCGAAACCGAAGGAAATCCGTGATATTCTGGATCAATACGTTATCGGCCAGGAGCAAGCGAAGAAATCGCTCTCCGTCGCTGTATACAATCACTACAAGCGTGTGAACAGCCAGAGCAAGATTGAAGATGTGGAGCTGACGAAGAGCAACATTCTGCTGCTCGGACCTACAGGCTCCGGTAAGACCCTGCTGGCGCAGACGATGGCGAAGATCATCAACGTGCCTTTTGCCATTGCAGATGCCACTTCCCTTACGGAAGCCGGTTATGTGGGTGAAGATGTTGAGAACATTCTCCTGAAGCTGATTCAAGCGGCTGATTATGATGTGGAGAAAGCCGAACGCGGCATTATCTATATAGACGAAATTGACAAGGTAGCGCGTAAATCCGAGAACCCGTCCATTACCCGTGACGTATCCGGTGAAGGCGTTCAGCAGGCGCTGCTGAAGATTCTGGAAGGTACAGTCGCTTCAGTTCCACCGCAAGGCGGACGCAAGCATCCTCATCAGGAATTCATCCAGATTGATACTACGAACATTCTGTTCATCGTAGGCGGTGCCTTCGACGGCCTGGAGCAGATGATCAAGCGCCGTATCGGCAAAAAAGTCATCGGCTTCAACGCTGCGGTTGAAGGACAGAAGGACCTCAAGGCCGGTGAATACCTGTCCATGGTATTACCTGAGGATCTGCTGAAGTTCGGTCTTATCCCAGAGTTCGTCGGCCGTCTGCCGGTGATCTCGACCTTGGAGCCGCTTGATGAGAGCACCCTGGTACGTATTCTCTCCGAGCCTAAGAATGCGCTCGTGAAGCAGTATGTGAAGCTGCTGGAGATGGATAATGTAGCTCTGAAGTTCGAACCGCTTGCTCTTGAAGCGATTGCGAAGGAAGCGATCAAGCGCAACACCGGTGCCCGTGGACTGCGTGCCATCATTGAGAGCATTATGCTTGATGTGATGTACGAGGTGCCTTCACGGGATGACATTAAGGATTGTGTCATTACCGAGCAGGTTGTTAAGGAGAAGTCCCTGCCGGAGCTTAGTCTCAAGAAGGATAAGAAAAAAGAAGAAAGCGCGTAAGCCAGGCTTAAATAACCGGGCCTGACACGGCTTAACAATACAGCTCAGGGTCTCCACTTTCTCCCGCACACCCCGCATGACCTGCGGGGGCGGGGAGGGTGGAGCTTTGATCGTTATGGGGGAGAAAATCATGTTCCTGAGACACCAGACCCGTTCCGTCAATGTTGGCGGAGTGATTATCGGGGGTAACAACGAGGTTGCCATCCAAAGCATGTGTACGACCAAGACCGCTGATGTGGAGGCAACCGTGGCCGAGATTCTGCGGCTGGAGGAAGCCGGCTGTCAGCTCGTGCGTGTAACGGTCAACAATGAAGAAGCGGCAGCAGCGATTAAGGAAATCAAGAAGCAGATTCATATCCCGCTCGTAGCGGATATTCATTTCAATTACAAACTGGCCCTGCTGGCGATTGAGAACGGCATCGACAAGGTGCGTATCAATCCCGGCAATATCGGACGCCGTGATAAGGTGGAAGCTGTCGTTAAGGCCTGTAAGGAGAAGGGGATACCGATCCGTATCGGGGTTAACGCCGGTTCACTGGAGAATCACCTGCTGGAGAAATACGGTTATCCTACTCCGGAGGCGATGGTTGAGAGTGCCTTGTACCATATCGGCATTCTGGAGGAGCTGGACTTCCACGATATTATCGTATCGCTGAAGGCATCCGATGTGCCGATGGCCATCGAAGCCTACCGCAAGGCAGCGGAGGTCATTCCTTATCCGCTGCATCTGGGGATTACCGAGTCCGGTACTCTGTTCGCCGGAACAGTGAAGAGCTCGGCCGGGATCGGCGCGCTGCTCTCCATGGGCATCGGCAGTACAGTGCGGATCTCCCTGAGTGCTGATCCGGTGGAGGAAGTGAAGGTAGCGCGTGAGCTGCTGAAGACCTTCGGTCTGATCTCGAATGCGGCAACTCTGATCTCCTGCCCGACCTGCGGACGCCTGGATATTGACCTCTTCTCGATTGCGAACGAAGTGGAGGAGTACATCTCCAAGCTGAAGGTGCCGATTAAGGTATCCGTCCTCGGCTGTGCGGTGAATGGTCCGGGGGAAGCCAGAGAAGCAGACATCGGCATCGCCGGTGCGCGCGGAGAAGGGCTGTTGTTCCGTTACGGCAAGATGATCCGCAAGGTGCCTGAGGCGGAGCTGGTCTCCGAGCTGAAGAAGGAGATTGACATTATTGTGGAGCACTTTGAGGCGACTGGCGAGATTCCCGGCCGTAGTCATGCCGGACTGGCTCCGGCGGTAGTTGCCGGTAACCCGGAGAGCAGCAATTAACTGAACTCATTCTAGTCACTAGGTTATATACATGTAGCGCCCGGCCACAGCGGCCCTGATATCATCAGGGCGTCTGCGGCCGGGCGTTTTTTCATACGTTTTTTCGGAAGAAGACCTTCTTAAGCAGGGTTGTTACATAGACCAGGGAAGGGATCAGCACCAGGAACAGGAAGGCGAATTTCCCCCATACCGTGCCGATAATGTTGTTGACATAGACAGTATTGATATAGGTGCTCCAGGCGATGATGAGGAACAATACCGCCAGCGGATAAATTAGATGTCCAGGAGACTTGACCCGGAAGACGGTCTGAATTCCTTTCAGAATGGAGAGGTAGAGCAGTGAGATTTTGATGAAAAAGGTTAATACCCAGATGGTGATCAGTATGCCCTCAACGCGCTGCAGGATGTTCCCGATATTGATGGTTTTGGCCAAAGCGAAGGCAGGAAAGGTACTGTTCTCCGTCTGTTCAATGCCCAGGATAAGGATGCTGAGCAGCACGATCAGGAGCAGCGCGGCACCGCCTGTAATCGTACCCCAGAGGAAGGCCTTCTCCCCGCTTGACCGCTTATGGACCAGAGGCAGGAATGTCATCATTACGATAAGCTCCTGAAACATAGCCGCCTGACCCCCGGCCTGGAAGACAGGACGGATGCCACCCTCCAGAACAGGCTTGATATGATTCCACTCGATCTGGGGGATCAGGGTCAGCACAAGGATCAGGAATAGAAACACTACCCACGGAAAAAGCAGCTCCCCCAATCTGGCGAGGATGATCACTCCCATACTGGCACTCATCACCGCAGCGAACAGGAACGCGATCTGGATGGCCTCAATCGGGGTCTCCGGCATGATCTCACTGGAAATGAAGAATCCGAGGTCGCCCAGCAAAGTGCCGGTGAGAATGAAGAAATAGAACAGATACAGCAGGGAGATTATTTTACCGGGCCACTTGCCGAAGGCAGCTTCATGAATCTCAAAGAGATGTCTGCCAGGGTGAAGCCGGGCAATGAACAGATACAGCACCACCATGATGAGGTTGATCATAAGGCTTGCGAGCGAGGCGATCCAGGCATCTTCTCTGGCGGTATGCGCAAGTCCGCTCGGGATGACCAGAATGGAGGTGCCGATGGTTAAACCGAATGTCATGATGTAGAACTGCCTTGGGGCAATACCGGTATAGCTCTTCACCTCTAATTCTCACCTCCTGTACGCACAAAAGTATTCAGAGCAGCAGCTCCATGATGCTGCGGACCCAGTCGAGCGGTCTGAACTGGGGCAGCTTGGCCTGCTCTGCTAGAACGGCCATGACGCTCAGAGTCCAGATCCCATAGTAAATGGTGGCGTCCCGGACCGAGCGGAGCTTGAGGATGGCCGGGGTTTGCAGGAATAAGACAAACAGCAGGAAGCACAGCAGCAGCAGACTCCAGTTCATTTCTCCTCAAGCTCCCTTCGGAGCGGCTGGATGACCGAGCCTATGCGCCGGATCACCACATTGGACTGAACATGGACCTTAACCGTCTTGAAGCTGTCCTCCCAATGCTGGCGGTACTCCTTCCACAGATGGGGGTAGTGCCGGTGCAGCGCTTCTCCGAAGCCGAAGATATCCGAATTGTACCGCTGCTGGATCACTCGGATATCACCGGACAACCGCTCATTGTAGCGCTTCTCCAGATTCTTCTCAATACCCTCGATGCTGGAGGGCTTGTTCAGATCCAGCGTGCCCTCCACGGTCGTCAGATTTCCTTCTATGTTCAGCCGCACAGTGAATGCCGGTTTGTCCTGTTCATTCAGTCTGATCTTTATTGAGGTGTCTGCACGGGTAACAATGAATCCCGCAGTGCCGCCATCCGGGGCAGGAACATTTCCAGCCGTGGAATCCACGTTGTTCAGCGTATAATTGACAGTCTTGCTAAGCGGTTCTCCCAGCCATCCGACCAGCTTGTCTTTTTTGAATACAGCAATCCCGGCGTGCTCGATCAGCGCCTTCGGGCTGATGCTCCGTACATTCTCGGTCGTCTCTGCGTCCTGTACCTCTCCTTGTAACTGTACCCCTGACATGATCGGATTAGAGCCGCCGCGTTCAAGCTCGGTAATGAATTGCTGTAGCGTAACCTTCCCGGTGGCTGCCCATTTCTTATGGGAGACCAGAATCGAAGAGTACAGGGAGTTCGCCGGAATATGCTCGAAGGGCGTGATCACCTCCAGAATCTTTGAAGCTTTGGCATTCTTAGCTACGAGCAGATAAAAGTCGGTACGAAGCTGATTATCGCGTGAGATGTAATCCAGCGCATCGCTGACCCCGCTGCGGGCCAGCGCTTCCCCGAACACAAGCACGCGGATATGAGACAGGTATAACATACGGGGGGTTAAGCTGAGCATCCGCTGCAGGGCATCGGGGACGGTCTTGCCTACCGACTTGTAGGTAGCGACAGGTAGGCTTCCGGAGGAGGCACCCTTCTGGTTGCCGGCTTCGCTGGGATTCATAACCTGAACAGTAATCGCATAGCCTTCCGGGTCCAGATCAATCCCGAGCGCCATGACCAGAGCGAGATCATTCAGTTCCTTGCGGCTCCAGCATCCAGTTAGCGGCAGGAGACTCAGGAGCAAGAGAAGCGTAACTATGCGTCTTCCACGCATCAGGCAGCATTCCTTTCCAGTATGGATTCGCATATTTCCCCTAATTGCGTCCGAAATACTTCTTCATCCCGCGCCGCGAGACACGGATGAAGGTATCCTTCTGGCTCTGCCAGCGCATAGGGGCCAAGGAGGTCATGTAAGGAACGCCCACCGAGTCCAGGCTGCACAGATGCAGACCCAGCATAATCATTGCGATAATCATCCCGTACAGGCCGAAGGAAGCGGCAATCGCCATCAGCACAAAACGCAGCATCCGTACAGAGATTCCAACATTGAAGGCCGGCAGCGCGAAATTAGCAATGGCTGTGATAGACACCACGATGACCATAGCGGCTGAGACGAGTCCGGCATCGACAGCAGCCTGGCCAATAACCAGCGTTCCGACGATAGAGACGGACTGGCCGATCGACTTGGGCAGCCGGATACCCGCTTCGCGGAGAACCTCGAACGTAATCTCCATGATGAATGCTTCAAGGAAGGCCGGAAAGGGAATGCCCTCGCGCTGTCCGATCAGACTGATCAGCAGAGTGGTCGGAATCATCTCCTGATGAAAAGTAGTGATTGCGATATAGAAGGAAGGAGTCAGCAGCGCAACGGCGAAGCAGAAGTACCGGAGCAGCCGCACCAGACTGGCAAAATCACTCCGCTGATAATAATCCTCGCTGGACTGGAAGAACTGGACCAGCAGCGCAGGAACTACGAGTACGAACGGAGTGCCTTCGGTGAGAATGGCGATACGCCCTTCCAACAGTGCCGAAGCCGTAACATCGGGACGCTCTGTATTATAAACGGTAGGGAAAGGGCTATAATGCTTATCCTGAATGACCTCCTCGATATAATTGCTCTCCAGCACGCTGTCCAGTCTGGCCTTATCCAGCCGGCTGCGCAGCTCCTGCAAGACGACGGGGTCGGCATTGTCTTCTATATACATCACAGCTATATTGGTCTGTGTCTGTTCACCGAGCCTTCGCTCTTCAATGCGCAGCTTCGGGTTATGGATTCTCCGGCGGATCAGAGCGGTGTTCTCCCGCAGGGATTCCGTGAAGCCCTCGCGCGGCCCCCGCACCACGGATTGGGATACGGCATCTTCTACCGCACGCTGCTTCAGCGCTTCTGTACCGGCAGACAGCGCCACCCTGCTCCCTTCAATGAAGAGAATGGTGTTGCCGGACAGAATTTCATTCTCAGCTTCTGTATAGTTGCAGATCTCCCCCACCTTGCCGAGGGTAAGTGTCCGTTCCTGCAGCAGCTTAAGACAGGTCTGCGGATGGAAGTCGTCCATCTCATGGAACAGATTGGCATCCTCGTGGATGGCCTGGATCAACTCCCGCGGCTCCGACAGTCCTTCAATAAATATGATTACAGCGGACAAGGGGCCGAGCGAGATGAATCGGTAGATGATATCTGCGCTTTTGCCCATGCGGGCTTGCATTCCCTCAATCACGGAGGACAGAGATTCCGGCAGCTCCTCCTGCGGCGATTCTGCCTGTTCAAGTGGTGTCATGTGCATTCGCCTCCTGTTGTTCCGTATAGTCTTTCCGATTGTGGGAATCGTATGCAATTGAGGGACAACGAGGGCGGCGCTGGCTCTGTTTTTTTGGCGCAGGCGTTTACTAATGAGTGAAACGGCTATACTACCTAGTAGTAGTTGAATACAGGATAGATAGACGGAAGGATACAGGAGGGTGACCTATGGAACTAAGTATATTGCTGATGGTCGTGCAGCTCTTTTTCGCGCTGGTCATCGGCGTTTATTTTTGGAATCTGCTGCGGGGACAGAAGACCAATAAGACAGCGGTGGACCGGGAATCACGCAAGGAGCTGGACAAGCTGCGCAAAATGCGGATGATCTCACTGACCAAGCCGCTCTCGGAAAAGACGCGTCCGGCCTCCATCGACGATATCGTCGGACAGAAGGACGGGCTGCGCGCCTTGAAGGCCGCGTTATGCAGTGCCAATCCGCAGCATGTCATTATCTATGGCCCGCCGGGTGTGGGCAAGACGGCAGCGGCGCGGGTAGTTATGGAAGAAGCGAAGAAGAATGCGTTATCGCCATTCAAACGCGATGCCAAATTCACCGAGATCGACGCCACTACGGCGCGCTTTGACGAGCGCGGAATTGCCGATCCGCTGATCGGCTCTGTGCATGATCCGATCTATCAGGGTGCGGGGGCCATGGGGGTGGCTGGTGTTCCGCAGCCTAAGCCGGGAGCGGTAACCAAGGCGCATGGCGGCATTCTGTTCCTCGATGAGATCGGCGAGCTGCATCCGATTCAGATGAATAAGCTGCTGAAGGTGCTGGAGGACCGCAAGGTGCTGCTGGAGAGCGCCTATTACAACTCTGAGGATAACAATACGCCTGCGTATATCCATGATATCTTTCAGAATGGCCTGCCTGCCGATTTCCGGCTGGTTGGAGCCACTACAAGGTCGCCGGACGAGATCTCGCCTGCGCTGCGTTCGCGCTGCATGGAGATTTATTTCCGTCCGCTGCTGCCGGAGGAGATTGCCGTGATCGGACGGGATGCCGTCCAGAAGATCGGGCTGAAGCCAAGCCCCGAAGCGGTCGAGGTCGTGCAGCAGTATGCTACGAACGGCCGCGAGGCGGTGAATATGATTCAGCTGGCTGCGGGCCTTGCCTTGACCGAAGGCCGGGATACGCTGAGCGCTGCGGAAGTGGAATGGGTCGCCAGCAGCAGCCAGCTGCCGCTGCGGACGGAGCGTAAGATACCATCCGCCCCACAGGTCGGACTGGTCAACGGCCTTGCCGTCTACGGGCCCGGCATGGGCACACTGCTGGAGATTGAGGTCTCAGCCGCGCCAGCCCTTAACGGGCCGGGCAGGCTGAATATCACCGGGGTAGTCGATGAAGAGGAGACACGCGGAGGCTCGCGGACTGTGCGGCGCAAGAGCATGGCCCGGGGCTCGATTGAGAATGTGCTGACCGTCCTGCGCTCCATGAAGCTGGAGCCGGATAAGTATGACCTGCACATTAACTTCCCCGGCGGGACGCCGATTGACGGCCCGTCCGCCGGGGTGGCCATGGCGGTGGCCATTGTCTCCGCCATCCGGCAGCTGCCGGTGGACAACACGGTGGCGATCACCGGGGAGGTCGGCATCCATGGCCGGGTGAAGCCGGTGGGCGGTGTGGTCGCCAAGGTGGAGGCTGCCTTCCAGGCGGGAGCAACGACTGTGCTGATTCCGAAGGAGAACTGGCAGTCGCTGTTCGCCGATCTCGGCGCGCTGCGGGTGATCCCCGTGGACACGGTGGAGGAAGTCTTCCGCCACCTGTTCGGCACCGATACGGCGGACATCAGAATGCCCGCCGTATCCGGCGAGACGTTCTCCTCGTCGCCTTCGCTGCTGAAGGCGGATGCTTCGGGGGAGAGTCTGCCGGGATAGTGGACGGCTGAACATTGTTTACATGAAGGGAAGCCTCCGGAATCTCTGCCGGGGCTTCTTTTTGCCGAGAATTTATAGGCTCCACACGATCCTGAAATAGTAGTTGGATATTCTCCACTTGCTGATGAACGATAGAGCCCTGCTACAATAGGAGTTGGAAAAACAGCACTTAAATCCACCCGTTTCCCCCACAGTTGCTATAACCAACAATATTAGATGCTGTTTTTCCAATTACTTCAGTCTATCCCTCAGAAACGGGAGAATTAAGACACCTTTTTCCACTTGCTTGTTGATCTTGCTGATATGATATAATTATTAGATCAGTGTGTGGAGATATTAGTCTGCTTGACCGGCTAAAAATATATGTCTCAGGATACGTCTACCCTCTGAAATACTGTGTCAATGGAGATGACGTACATGCACGGAGAGACAAGACTGCCTAGAAACGCCAAGGAAGGTATTTTATTTTTACTCATTATTTCGATCCTATCGGTCAACACCATTGCGCCTGTGATTGTGGGACTGGAACTCGGGTTCAGCAAGGAAGTATATCTGGATACCCTGAAGGTCATTCCCTTCATGTGGATAATCGTCGTTCTGCTGGTGAAGCTGGTTGCCGGACCTCTGGTTGGCATCGTAATGCCGAGATTCATAGGACGCACCGATGGATTTAATGCCAGGGTTCTATTGAATATTGTACTGAATGTCACCGTATTATCCATACTGCTGTCTGTGATCGGGCCCTGGGTCGGCATGAGACGGATAAGCCTGGAGCCCATTAAGAACTTCCTTCACATCTGGCCGAGGAACTTCGGTGTAGCCTTCTGGATTGAACTGCTAGTGGCGCAGCCGATAGCCCGATTTGGTATGAAGCTTCTTCATGCCAGACAGGACCGCAAATCTGAAGGGTTCCAGGTATAGGGTATAACCGGACAGCCTGCTCTGCAAGACCATAATTCTGAAGGACGTCCGCAGGACGTTCTTTCTTTGTATGCAGACGGGCTTCCTCTGAATCCGGCAAACGGGATAGTCCTCTGAAGTTCAGCGAATACTAAAGGGCGACTATGCCAATAACGCCAATTGCGGACACGGGTTGTTGGTGTTTTCATGCGGCTTTTGTTAGAATGAATGCATATGACACTACTTATGAACCATGGGAGGTGCGAAAGCGATGATACAAAATAAATCCAAAGGTCGTCGTTTTCCTTTATTACCGCTTAGAGGTCTTCTTGTATATCCCAGTATGGTTCTGCATCTGGATGTAGGCCGTGAGAAGTCCGTCCGGGCACTAGAGAAAGCTATGGTTGAAGATAATCTTATTCTCCTCTGCTCCCAATCGGAAGTTAATATTGAGGAGCCGGGGCAAGAGGATATATTCCGCGTGGGTACGGTGGCGAATGTGCGGCAGATGCTGAAGCTTCCCAATGGTACGATCCGTGTGCTGGTGGAAGGCGTAGAGCGGGCTGAGATCATTCATTATACGGACAACGAGGAGTACTACGAGGTGATGGCGCGTGAGCTGCCGGAGCAGGAGGATGTGGACCAGGAGAGCGATGCCCTGATGCGCAGCGTACTGAGCCAGTTTGAACACTACATCACTTTATCCAAAAAAGTAACTCCAGAGACACTTGCTGCGGTCTCCGATATCGAGGAGCCTGGGCGGCTGGCGGATGTCATCACCAGTCATCTGGCGCTGAAGATCAAGGACAAACAGGAGATCCTGGAGACCATTGACGTCAGCAAACGTCTGGAGAAGCTGCTCGATATTCTCAATAATGAGCGCGAAGTGCTGGAGCTGGAACGCAAGATCAGCCAGCGTGTGAAGAAGCAGATGGAGAAGACACAGAAGGAATATTACCTGCGCGAGCAGATGAAAGCGATCCAGAAGGAGCTTGGCGAGAAGGAAGGCCGGGCCGGTGAAGCCGATGAGCTGCGCACCCAGATGGAAGAGAAGAATCTGCCGGAACGGGTGCAGGAGAAGATCCTGAAGGAGATCGACCGTCTGGAGAAAATGCCGGCAAGCTCGGCCGAAGGCAGCGTCATCCGCAACTATGTGGATTGGCTGCTCGGTCTCCCCTGGAGTGAAGCCACGGAAGATGATCTGGATATCCGCAAGGCGGAAGAGGTGCTGGACGCAGACCACTACGGTCTGGAGAAGCCGAAGGAACGGGTACTGGAATACCTGGCCGTGCAGAAGCTGGTCAAGGGTCTGAAGGGGCCGATTCTGTGTCTGGTAGGTCCTCCGGGCGTCGGCAAAACCTCGCTCGCCCGCTCCATCGCCCGCTCCCTGAACCGCAAGTTCGTCCGCATCTCGCTGGGCGGCGTGCGGGATGAAGCCGAGATCCGGGGTCACCGCCGCACGTATGTCGGCGCAATGCCGGGCCGGATCATCCAGGGGATGAAGACGGCAGGCAGCATCAACCCGGTCTTCCTGCTGGATGAGATCGACAAGATGGCAGCGGATTTCCGCGGCGATCCGTCGGCGGCCCTGCTGGAGGTGCTGGACCCGGAACAGAACAATACGTTCAGCGATCACTTCGTAGAGCTGCCGTTCGACCTGTCGAACGTCATGTTCGTCACTACGGCGAATGCCGTGCATAACATTCCGCGTCCGCTGCTGGACCGGATGGAGATGCTGTTCATTCCCGGCTATACGGAGCTGGAGAAGCTGCAGATTGCCAGCCGTTATCTGCTGCCGAAGCAGCGCAAGAGCCATGGCCTTGCGGAAGAGCAGCTGTCCATCGGAGACGATACGCTGCTGAAGATTGTCCGCGAGTACACCCGCGAATCCGGGGTGCGGAATCTGGAGCAGCAAATTGCTGCCCTCTGCCGCAAGGCGGCGAAGCAGATCGTCTCGGAAGAGAAGGAGCGCGTCAGCATTCTTCCGGAGGAGATCAAGGATTATTTGGGAGCCTCCAAGTTCCGTTATGGAATGGCTGAGCTGGAGGATCAGATCGGTACCGTTACCGGGCTGGCCTGGACAGAGGTTGGCGGCGATACGCTGCTGATTGAAGTCACAGTGGTTCAGGGCACCGGGAAGCTGACGCTGACCGGACAGCTTGGCGATGTAATGAAGGAGTCGGCGCAGGCCGCCTTCAGCTATACCCGCTCGAAGGCGGAGGAGCTGGGGCTTGCCCCTGATTTTCACGAGAAGAACGATATTCACATCCATATTCCCGAAGGTGCGATTCCCAAGGACGGCCCGTCCGCAGGGATTACAATCGCCACGGCGCTGATCTCCGCGCTCACCAAGCGTTATGTCTCCAAGCATGTGGCCATGACCGGCGAGATCACGCTGCGCGGCCGCGTATTGCCGATCGGAGGCCTGAAGGAGAAGTCCCTGGCCGCCCACCGTGCAGGCTACAAGAAGATTCTTATGCCGAAGGACAATGAACGCGACCTCAAGGATATTCCTGAGAGTGTCCGTAATGATGTCGAGTTCGTGCCGGTATCCCATATGGACCAGGTGCTGAAGCACGCGCTCGTAGATCATGCAGAAGACGTTAACACCGGCTCAGACTCAGATACAGATACAGATACAGAAATAAGCATTGAAGCGCCCAGTAGTGTGCATTAGAAAGGAAGTCTTATGAAAGTTAACAACGCCGAATTTATTATCAGTGCCGTAGGCCCTGACCAATACCCTGTGGATGCCTTGCCGGAGATTGCTCTGGCAGGGCGCTCCAATGTAGGGAAGTCCTCTCTGATCAACCGCATGATTAACCGCAAGAATCTGGCCCGCACCAGTTCTACGCCGGGCAAGACGCAGCATATGAACTATTATCTTGTGAATGAGAGCATGTATTTCGTTGACTTCCCGGGCTATGGCTATGCCAAGGTCTCGAAGACACAGCGCGCCTCCTGGGGCAAAATGGTCGAGAAGTACATGGCGGAGCGCGAGACGCTGAAGATGGTCCTGCTTGTCGTGGATCTGCGCCATCCGCCGACAGCCAATGACAAGATGATGTTTGACTGGCTGAAGCACTACGATCTGCCGCTCTGCGTAGTGGCTACCAAAGCGGACAAAATTCCGAAGACCCGCTGGCCGAAGCATATCAAGGTAATGAAGCAGGAGCTCGGTGTGCTGCCGGGAGACAGCTTCATTGCGTATTCATCAGAGATTGGACTTGGCAAAGACGAATTATGGGAACTTATAGATAGACATACTCTACCCACCGAAGAAGGGCTTCCGGCAGAACCGGATGATCAGGATTCCGGGGATGAACCGCAGCACGAAGCGCCTTCCGAGACTTAAGGGTTTGTCATTAAGAATTGAGGGATGTTTATGGCTCAGCGTCTGGCAATGGAATATGTGAATGCAACGATGCAAATGACCGAATTTCAGCTGAACCAGTTTCTGCTGACCGCGGATACCAGCTATATCAGTCACCGTGTGAAGGTACTAGGCGCGGGCGAACAGGAGATTGTGCTGGAGGAGGCCGGAGGCGAGGAGGTCCATCTGTCTTTTGAACGCAAAGGCGGCATCTATATGGGTTCCTTGTCCTGCAGGGTGGTGAATCCTCATCTGATTAATGCAGTCCGCAAACTATTCTTCATGTATAAGGGCTCGGGGACCGTAAACCGGATTTATAAGGATCTTACAATGATGTACTACTATGAAGGCGGCTCGGTGCGCCGGATCTCGGAAGTGAGGCCGGGCGGCACCAAGCTGATCTATCAGCATAAATATTCAGTGGCAGAGATGCTGGCTGTCTACAAGCGTCAGGACGTAGAATGTGAGATTGAGCAGCTCCGGCAAGAGATTGATAGACTGCTCGATATGCGCAACCGTAGTCAGCAAGAGGCAGTAATTAAGGAAGTCGATGAGAGACTTGCAGAGGCGGCCGGCCGGCTATTCCGACTGGAAGCATAAATGATATTGTTTTAAAATTTGGCAATCATTTCCTAGTGAAATGGTTGTATTTTTTTGCGAAAACTATACATATCCTCTACGAAAGGACCGATAAACAACATATGATAGATATCCATAGCCACATTCTACCCTTCATGGATGACGGAGCCGCTGATTACGACGCCGCTCTCGCCATGGCGCTTGACGCCCATAACGATGGTATTACAACTGTAGTGGCTACCCCCCACCATGCGAACGGAGTCTATATGAATCCGGCCCCGGAGATTGAAGCGGCGGTGCGGGTGCTGAATGCGAAGCTGAAGGAGGCAGGCAATCCGCTGGTCGTGCTGCCGGGGCAGGAGATCCGGATCTACGGAGAGCTGCTCGATGATCTGGAGCGCGGACAACTGCTGACGCTTGCCGGTTCCCGGTATATTTTGCTGGAGATGCCCTCTTCGCGGGTGCCCCGCACGATGGAAGAGACCTGCCATGAGCTGGTCATCCAGGGCATGGTGCCGGTTATCGCCCACCCGGAGCGTAATGCGGAGGTTGCTGCCGATCCGTCCAAGCTGCTGCGTTTAATAGAGCTTGGTGCTATGGGACAGGTTACCGCACAGAGTATGGCCGGCGTCTTCGGGAGTAAGCTGCAGAAGCTGTCGCTCGAATTATGCCGCCAGCATGCCGTGCATATTATTGCATCAGATGCGCATGATTCTGTGCATCGTCCCTTTGGATTAAGCGAAGCTTATGGAGTGGTGCAGCGGGAATTAGGAGAAGATTCAGTCGACTTTTTTCAGCAAAATGCGCGCGATATCCTTGCAAATAAAGAGATTATTCGAGTTAATTCTATTCAATCTAACAGCAAACTTCATAGATTGTTCGGATTTTTTTCTCGTAAAGGGTGACCTTCTGTGTCATTAATGGTAGAATGGGTATTACTGGATTCTTGCACTATTATTAATACAAATACATACCAAGAGGTGGATGACAAGTGACTTTGAAGAAAAAATTAGCAGTATCTACACTAGCAGTAAGCATGGCAGCGGCATCCGTTGCCGGATTCCCGTTCAGCAGCAAGGGGCTGGCTGAACATTTTGGAGTGAGTACAGCTTCCGCAGCAGCGGCAACTAATGCAGAGGTGAAGGCGAAGGTTGAGAAGATTTATGCTCAGCTTACAGAGACTGAGAGACAGGCACTTCTTGCTTATGAACAGGAAGCAGGCAATATCAGCGCTGAAGTTTTCGAACAGATTTTCCAACCAGTACTTTCCAAGCTTGCCTTAGAAGCTGATGATCTTGCAACTGCCCATAAGGCTTTCACAAGTGTATCCAGTGTAGTCTACGATGTGTATGACAAGGATTACACTGCAATTAAGGATATCCGTTACAATGTGGATAACGTGGCCCTGTTGAAGAAGATTGCGGACAAGGCTGGCGTAAAGAATCTTACAGCTGACGATTTCACTAAATTCCTGTTCAGCATTGAAGCTGAACTTGGCGCAATGATCAGCAGTAAGTCCACAACTGATTTGTTGAACCTGATCGCTAATGCTTCCAGCACTGATGATGCTCTGAATACATTGCTAGATGAAGCCATTACCAAGGTTCTGAATCACCACACAGTTGAAGGTGGCTTGACCGTAAGCCAGGTAGTGTACAACCTTAACATTACTCCTGGAGATATTAAGCTCAGTCTGAAGAACCTGAAGGATACCATCCCAACAGCTAAGCCAGCAGTGAAGGCTCTTGCGTTAGCTTATGTGAGAGCTTACCTTAACGATGGCGGAACTACTGAGCCTGGAACCCCTGGCGGCAACAATGGCGGAAACGGCGGCGGTGGCGGCACAGTAACTGCTCCGGTTACGAACCCTACAGCTACACCAGGTCTGTACGATGTATCTAAGCTGGTAACGGTTGTAGGCGATAAAGCAACCCTGAAGCTTGTAGATGCTGACGTACTGAAAGCCTTTGATGCACTGGTTGCTGCCAATGCTGGTAAGACAGGTCTTACCCTTACCCTGGACCTGGGTACAGTAAATGCGGCAACGGTAGAAGTGCCATTGTCCAAAGCAATTATCGAAGCAGCCAAGGCGAAAGGCATTGCCAACATCGCCATTACCTTCAACGGCTTGACCGTAACGATTCCGGTAGGACAGTTCAGTGAAGCTATTGCACTGACCACTTCCACTGTAGCAGATACAACCGTAACTTCCTTGTCCAGCATGAAGCTGGCATCCAGCGTATATGACTTCGAACTGACTGTGGGCGGTGTGGTTACAACCACTTTCAAGGAGCCAATCATCATCAAGCTGCCGCTTAAGAATACAGAAGGCCTTGACCGTGAACTGCTGTCCGTTGCGAAGGTAGTCTACGAAGAACTGCAATACCAGGGTGGTGTTGTAGACGGCGAACATATCATTGAACCGCGTCCTGTCTTCTCTTCCTATGCTGTACTGGAGAACAAAGTCAGCTTCAAGGATATTGCCAGTGTACAAGCCTGGGCTGGAAGACAGATTTCAGTCGTAGCAGCCAAGGGCGCTATTGAAGGCGTAGGCAACGGCAACTTTGCTCCGAAGAACAATGTAACCCGTGCAGAATTCGCCAAGATGCTGATCCGCGCACTGAACCTGGAGAACAACTCCGCGAAGCAGAGCTTCGGCGATGTAAGCTCCACTGCCTGGTATGCTCCTTACGTAGCTGTTGCTGCTGAGAAGGGAATCATTACTGGACGCAGTGCAGCCCAGTTCGATCCTAATGCAACGATTACCCGTGCTGAGATGGCAACGATGATTGCCCGTGCCGTGAAGTCGCAGAAGCCAGATGCTGCAACTAGTGTCAGCTCCCTGAGCCAGTTCTCCGATGCAGGCAAGATCGCTGCTTCCCTGAAAGACGGAGTAGCCTTCGCTGCCAGCAATAACCTGGTTATCGGTAACGCCGGCAAGTTTAATCCCAACAACACAGCTACACGTGCTGAAGCTGCAGTGATTATCTACCGTACGATCAACTTCAAGTAAGTAAATAGTATTGTGGAGAGCCTCCTCTCGTCGTTTAGAGAGGAGGCACTTTTTTAGGATATAGGGTATAAGAATTTACAGCTTGGAGGGAAATGCACTTGTCAGCACAAGAATTGGATTTGCGCGATTATTTCCAGATTGTCAGGAAGAGACTGTGGATGATTATCAGCATTGTTATCGTGGCTTGTGTTCTTGCCGGGATCTACAGCTTATATATCAAGAATCCGGTCTATGAAGCTTCAACGAAGATCATTGTTAATCAGACGCCTACCCAAGCTACGGCAGCACAGCTGGATCTGAATCAGATCAATACCAACATTCAGCTGATCAATACGTACAAGGAAATTATCAAGACTCCGGCGATCCTCGATGTTGTGGCTAAGAACTACCCGCAGTTCGGGATTACGGCAGAGGAAATGCTGAAGAAGGTTAACGTGAGTTCTGTAAATAATACGCAGGTGATGACACTTGTCGTTCGAGATAATTCATACGAGAGAGCCGCAGAGATCGTGAATGCCATATCACTTGTATTTAAGCAGGAGATTCCGTCCTTGTTCAACGTACAGAATGTGTCCATCCTCAACGAAGCCAAGCTTAATCCGCCAGTTGCACCCGGACCGGTAGAGCCGAATGTGGTCATGAACCTCGCCATTGCTTTTATCGTATCCCTGATGATTGGTCTGGGGATCGCCTTCCTGCTGGAGTATCTCGATGATACGCTGAAGACAGAAGACGACATTAAGAAATACCTGGGACTTCCGACTATAGCTATGATTACCCGGCTGGGGCAGGAAGAGACCAAAACCACCGGGCAGCAGGTTCAGACACAGAGCAGAAAGGCGGGGGAACTTGAGCATGTCACAGCAGCCAAATAAACAACGTCATCTGATCACCGTGACCAACCCGCGTTCGCCGGTATCCGAAGCCTTTCGGGCACTGCGCACGAATATAGATTTCTCCTCTGTAGATGAACAGATCCAGATTATTATGGTCACTTCTTCCGGACCGGAGGAAGGGAAATCAACCGTTACTGCTAACCTGGCCGCTGCGTACGCGCAAGCGGATAAGAAGGTGCTGCTGATCGACGGTGACTTGCGTAAGCCTACAGCGCATAAGACTTTTACACTGAGTAACCGGTATGGGTTGTCCTCCTTGCTCTCGCAGCAAGCGAATCTGTCCGATGTGATTCAGGAATCCGGTGTGAACAACCTGTATCTGATGACATCCGGCCCGATTCCTCCGAATCCTGCGGAGATGATGGCCTCCAACCGGATGAGTGCAGTGCTGCAGGAGCTGCGTCAGTTATATGATGTGATTCTGATTGATACTCCGCCGCTATTGGCCGTTACAGATGCACAGATTGTTGCCTCCAAGAGTGATGGCGTAATCATGGTGGTCAGCTACGGTAAGGTGAAGCGCGATATTGCAGCTAAGGCGAAGGCCAATCTGGACCGGGTCGGGGCCAAGATGCTGGGCGTGGTCCTCAACAATGTGAAGCGCAAGGCCAGCGAAGGCTACTACTATTACTACTACGGCAATTGAATTGTTTAATAGATAAAATGTTATTTTTGGAGGCACTGAAAATGACAGCGAAAACCAGAGTGTTGGTATTATTCATGATCGATGTTGCGATCATATGGTTCAGCATCGTGACGTCCTACCTGTTCCGGTTCTATAATGAGATTCCGCCGGAATATGTGGTACAGATGATCGTGTTCGGCGTAATCTCCACGGTGGCCATCGGGGGAAGCCTGGTCTATTTCGGACTCTACCGCAGAATGTGGCAATATGCCAGCATTAACGAGATTATCTCGGTCCTCAAAGCTATTGTAGTAGGATCAGTATTATCATATGCTGCTGCTTATATCATCCTGCCCGAGCGCGTGCCATTCAGCATAGAAGTCCGGTCGATGGAGACGGTTCTGCTGCTGGTGGGGGGCGTGCGTTTCTTCTGGAGAGTCTTCCGCAGTGACCGGAGCAATAATAAGAATACGGAGCTTCATACGCTTATTGTCGGGGCCGGAGATTGCGGAATCCTGATTGCCAAAGAACTGACGGGACCTTCCTTCGCGGGCACCCGGCTGGTTGGATTCATTGATGACAGCGCAGATAAATATCACCTGTCCATTCTGGGTGTACCTGTACTGGGTAACCGTTATGATATTCCGCGGATTGTGAAGGAGAAGGAGATTCACGAGATTATTATCGCGATGCCATCGGTCTCCAGAACCCAAATATCCGAGATTATTAATCTGGCCAAGGCTACAGGCGCGAAGCTGAAGATTATTCCGGCACTGAATGACCTGATCGCCGGCAAGATCTCTGTCAAGAAGCTCCGCGATGTCAGCGTAGAGGATCTTCTGGGCCGTGAGCCGATTGTTGCAGACATGAACAGTATTCTGGGCTATGTTCATAACAAGACCGTACTGGTTACGGGCGCAGGCGGTTCGATCGGATCAGAGCTATGCCGCCAGATCGCTCCTTTTGCACCGGACAAGCTGTTGATTCTAGGACACGGCGAGAACAGTATCTATACGATTGAGATGGAGCTGCGCAAGAGCTTCCCTTACCTGGAGATCGTGACCGTAATTGCTGATATTCAGGACCGCACCCGGTTAATGGATGTATTCCAGAGCTACAAGCCGCAGGTGGTCTTTCATGCAGCAGCACATAAGCACGTTCCTCTGATGGAGCGCAACCCTTCCGAAGCCATCAAGAATAATGTCTTCGGGACTCGCAATGTAGCCGACTGTGCGGACATGTATGGTGCAGAGCGCTTCGTGATGATCTCTTCCGACAAGGCCGTGAACCCGACCAGCGTCATGGGGGCTACGAAGCGGATTGCCGAGATGTATGTACAGAGTCTTAATGTAACAAGTCCTACCAAGTTCTCTGCGGTACGATTCGGTAACGTACTAGGCAGCCGGGGCAGCGTCATTCCCGCCTTCAAGCAGCAGATTGCAGCAGGTGGGCCTGTCACCGTAACGCATCCCGAGATGGTCCGGTACTTCATGACTATTCCCGAGGCGGTTCAACTGGTGATCCAGTCCGGTTCCTTCGCGAATGGCGGAGAAGTCTTTGTTCTGGATATGGGTGAACCGGTTAAGATCCTGACGCTTGCGGAGGACCTCATAACACTGTCCGGTTACGAGCCTTACAAGGACATCGACATCACCTTCTCAGGCATCCGTGAAGGCGAGAAGCTATATGAAGAACTGCTGACCGATGAGGAGAACCTGGGTTCCACTCAGCATGACCGGATTTTCATCGGCAGACCTAATGTCTTCACCCGGAGTCAAATGGAGCTTGAATTCAAACGATTGGAACGGGTTATCACCGAAGATGCAGAAGCCATCCGCGAAGTGATTAACCAGATCGTACCGATGCAGCCAGTCATCCAGGCAGCCATTAGCTAATTAGAGATGTGGAGGTACCTGAAGTGAAAAGATGGAAAAAAGTATTGATCTGGACGCTGTCGGTCATCGTGGTGTTAGGGGTTGGCGGGCTATTCGCGGCCAATTATGCTGTCGACAAGCTGATGAACTCCATGGCAGGCGGCTTCGATGTGGAAGCTGGTAATACGCCCAGTGTCCCTCAAGGACAAGTGATTGAGCCTGTGGTAGCAGATAGTGATCCGTCTGCGGAGCCAGCAGCTTCCGCTGATCCGGCTTCAAGCTCTACACCAGATAGTACGCCTGCAACCAGCGGGACCGGAGATCAGACTGCTAGTGGTAAGGACAAGCCTGCCAATACAGATAAGCCTGCAAGCACTCCGGCTCCAACACCTGCGGGTGTGGATGGACTAGCCCATATTTCAACGGATAAGGCCAAGGAAGTTCAAGAGAACGTAACGATCACAGATAAAGCGAATGTGGCAGGCATCGTAGCCAAGCAGCTCAGTGTATCAGATATTAAGAGATTGCAAGAGTTAGCCCAAGGCGGACTAACCAATGAAGAGAAGCGGGAAGCCCGCAGTATTATCCTCGGCAAGGTCACGGAAGAGCAGTATAACGAATTAGCTCAGATTGCCAAGAAGTACGGCGTTAGCCAAGGCAAGACCCGGGATCAGATCCTGGCTGAAGAAGAAAAGCTTAAAGCCCAAGAAAAAGGAAGTGAATAGGCATGTTCAAGATCAAGATTTCAGCAGCAGCACTTCTGAGCGTAGCCTTAATGGGCTGTGAGCCCCTGACAGCATCGGCCCCGGTTACCACCGTAGCGGCAGCTACTCCTGTAGCAACTGCAACAGCAGCGCCTCTCAAGGCGTCCAATTCTATCAAAGTACAGAATGTGGATGTAACCATGCTATTCGATGGTGTAGCCCTACAGCCGCCAGCCGGACAACATGTGTTCATGTACAATAACACGACCTATGTCCCTTTGCGCTTCATGTCCTATGCCCTGCAGAAGAGCGTAAGCTGGGATGCCAAGAACCTGAAGGTAACCGTAGCTGAGCCAAGCGGTTCAGAGATGGTAGTCATTAAGGAATACTTGATGAATGCGACTTCCAGTCCTTCTTTTGCAGCCAAGAATATTACGCTGAACAACGTTAAGGCAAGTTATGTATTTAGCGGGAGTACGAAGGCATTGCCCCAAGGCCAGTCCAGTTATCTGCTGAACGGCTCGATCTATGTCCCCCTAAGATTCTTATCGGAATCTGTAGGAAATTCCATTAGCTGGAATCCAAAAACAAAGACCATTACTGCAAATTCCAAGAACTACGAAGAAAATACGGCTTCTGCGAAACCAACCGACAAGGGTCCTAGCCCATCTGCAAGCCCGACTCCGGCACCAACAGCAACCCCAGCGGCTGAACCAGGTGGAGCAGCAGGCGGTTCAGGATCGGCAGGAACAGGGTCCGGTAAGGTCTCTTATGAGAGTATTACCAGTGACACCGAAGCGAAGCTGAGCGCGCTACAGGCACAGAGTACATCTACATTGTTAGCAATTGCCTTTGAATATGTGGGTGCTACAGATGCAGCAACCAAGCAAAGTATCAAGGCCAAAGGGCTAGAGCAACTAGCTTCTTTCAAAGCCTCATTTAACAGTATAATTGCTGACGCTGAACAAAAACTAAACACTAATGGATATAGCACAGCTATTATTGCGCAGTATAGAGCGGCCTTCGAGGCTGAGCTAGATAAGGGAAGAGCCGCGGCTGAGGGTATGGGGAAATAATAGGCGTTGAAATAGCCTTAATATCAGAACAAACGTGGTTTACAGTTGTAGGATGCATTCTATTCAACCGTAGCTGTAAACCATAGTATCTCAAGGACAAGGTGAACGTATGAAGCCTTATATGATCGTAAAACAAACTTTAGATTTCATATTGGCTCTAATTGGAATGCTCCTGTTATGGCCTTTTTTCTTGATTATCGCCTTGGTAATCAAGTCCACATCTAAAGGACCTGTTCTATTCCGGCAAAAGCGGTTAGGCAGGAACAAGAAAGAATTCTATATTCTTAAATTCAGAACCATGCGCACAGATACACCAAGTGATATGCCTACACATCTGCTGCAAGATCCTGACTTCTTCATCACCAAAGTAGGCAAATTCCTCAGGAAGACAAGCCTCGATGAGCTTCCTCAGATTATAAATATTCTCAAAGGTGACATGAGCATAGTAGGCCCGCGCCCTGCGCTGTGGAACCAATATGATCTGATTGCAGAGCGAGATAAGTATGGAGCGAATGAGATTAAGCCTGGTCTTACCGGGTGGGCGCAGGTTAATGGGCGGGATGAACTACCGAATGAAGTGAAGGCTAAATTTGATGGTGAGTACGTAAGAAGGTTGGGCTTTAATATCGACGTAGAGTGCTTTTTCGGTAGTATTATTACTGTTCTTAGAAGGGACGGGATTGTTGAAGGAAGAAGGGAGTTAGAGGAAAAAGTTGTTGATAATTTGAAATATTAATAATTCTTTTAATGAACTTTTTTTCAATGTTGTTTTATTGAAGTTTTTTATTAATTTTCAAACGAGAAAGATTAATAAAGTTTGATTTTATTATTAGTATATTAAGGAGACAGATTCAAAATGCTAAGAAATAACTATAAAAAAAATGAAGATTTTAAGCTTAGTGTATTGATGTCTGTATATCATAAAGAAAAACCGAATTATTTGAAATCTGCGATGGATAGCATTTTAGTAGAACAATCACAAAAACCAGATGAGTTTGTCTTAGTAGTTGATGGACCTATTGATGAAAAATTAAACTCTATAATAAAAGAATATGAAGAAAAGTTTTTAGGCGTTTTAAGGGTTTTTAGACTTAAAGATAATGTAGGGTTAGGAAAAGCACTGAATTATGGGTTAAACAAGTGCAGGTATAATTTGGTGGCCAGAGCAGACAGTGACGATATAAATGATCGAGAACGTTTTAAATTGCAGTTAGATAAGTTCAAAGCAAATAGCTCTATTGATGTTTTAGGGACATTTATAGATGAATTTGATGAAGAATACAAATTCCCTATTAACAAAAAAAAAATGCCAGTCATTCATAATGAAATTCGTGAGATGGCGAAAATTAGAAACCCGATTAATCATATGTCAGTGATGTTTAAAAAACAGGTTATTATTGATGCTGGAGCATATAAACATCTTCCTTATTTAGAAGATTATTATCTTTGGATTAGAGTTTTACAAAATGGTGGGAAATTAGAGAACTTAAATAAGTATCTTGTACACGTAAGGGTAGGTAACGGAATGCTATCTAGAAGAAGTAATAAAGAGTACATCCCGAGTTGGAAATACTTAAATAACCATATGAAAGAAAATGGGTTTATCAGGCGATCAGGTTATTATAGAAACATGATTAATATATATGCTTTTATTTATATGCCTATCCCATTAAAAAAAACTGTTTATAAGTTATTCTTAAGAAATTGAAAATGTTAGGATGTAGGTGGAATTTGTGACAATAGCTATTCTTATTATTATATTATTATCTTTTTTTTTGATTTTTGTATTTTTAGAAAAACCTAAAATTATTCTATATTTAATTCCGATTGTTATACCATTTAGATTTACACTTGCTAATATTGGTAATTTTGATGTTAGGCTTTCTGATGCAGTATTCATATATTGGATTGTTGTTTGGAGCTTATTGCTTCTGGTGCGAAAAGTTAATTTAGAGAATTTTATAACTCAAAGAAAAATAATTATTTTTTTATTTTATTCTGCTATATGTACATTGTTAGGTGCAGTAAATGGGATGAATTTTTCAAGTATTGCAGAATTGCTGCGATTGTTAATAATTGTGATAACTGGAGTGTCAATTACTACAATAATAAATGATGATGAAACTATAAATTCCTTTTTTAGTTTTTGGAGTATTGGGAGTCTTGTTAGTTCACTTTATAGTATAGTGTTTTTTTATGTTAATGGATTCAGAATTCAACAGTTTATTGGAATTATGAACTCCAGCGTTAAAGATTTTTACGAGTTTAAATTTGCGAGTTCTTCTTTGTTTGAAGACCCTAATAATTTTGCTTCATATTTAATTGTAGGTTTGTTTATATCTTACGGTCTACTTAAGACTAAGAAGAGCTTTTTATCAAATAAGCAGTTGAAAATTATTATATTTGTTCAATTACTTGCTTTTATTTTAACCTTATCAAGGGGCGCTTATATTGGACTATTCGCTGCAATTATCATCAACATATTCTATATTAATAGAACTTCTTATATGAGAATAATTAAGTCGATAATATTATTTGTATTATTTGTAATGGCGATTTTGTTTATTTATAAAATTTTTTCTCAAGATTATTCTGCAATGAGTAGACTTGGATTATGGCGTGTTGGTTTAGATATGACATTATCAAATCCACTATTTGGCGTAGGTTTAGGAAATTTTCCTATTTACTTTTTTGACTATTTGAAAACTAATTTACTTATTGTTAATCCTTATACTCATAATTTATTTTTAAAGGTAAGTTCAGAAACTGGTGTAATAGGCTTGCTCTTGTTTTTAAATATATTTATTGGACCGTTGAAATATATTACGAAAAATCATTTTTTTAGAAAAGACGAAGATGTATTATTGAGATATCTGATACTAGGATTATTAGCTTTCTTAGTTCAAGGAGTAAGTGTAGAATATTTTACATCCAGGCATTTTTGGATTTTAACGAGTTTAATTCTTTTGAAATTGAATGGAAAATTTCAAACTAGATGAAAATATTAATAAAAGGTGAAGTGTTAGAAAAGGAAGGATTACAATGGAGAAAATCTCAGTGCTTTTGCCTACCTATAATGTTGAGTCGTATATAGCAGAAGCTCTATCAAGTATATTAAATCAAACATATGAAAATTTAGAAATAATAGTAGTTGATGATTTTTCTACTGATAATACTTATAGCATATTAGAAGAATTCTCGAAAAAAGATGAAAGAATAAAATTATATAGAAATAAATCTAATATGAAGATTTGCTATACCTTAAATCGTGCTTTCGAATTTAGTAGTGGAGAATATATTGCTAGAATGGATGGGGATGATGTTTCTGAATATGATAGATTTGAGAAACAAATAAATTTTTTGAGGAAAAATACAGAAATAGATTTAGTAGGACTTAGCATTGTTTCCATCAATCAGCAAGGCATTGAATTGAGTAAAGTAAGATATATTGAATCAATTAGGCTTCTTAGAAAGGCTTCTCTGTTTTCAAGTCCTGTATCACATATATGGATGGCAAGAAGAAGAGTATATCAAAAATTAGGTGGGTATAGAGAAATACCAAGTGTTGAAGATTATGATTTTCTTTTAAGGATGCTATCTTTTGGCTATCAGTTTACTAATTTAAGTGATTATTATGGTTATAAAGTTAGAATCAGAGATGGAAATACTGCTAGTACAGTTGGAATAAAGCAAAGAAAAGCGTTTGAATATGTTCGTGCTCTTTATTTTGAAAGAAAGAAAAAAAATGGTGATGACTCTTTTACTGAAAAAAGCTTTTTTGATTATGTTAAGTTTTCGGAGCCTGAAAGAAGAAGATATGAGGATTCTTTAAGGCTATTACAAGCGGGAATAAGTCTAAGGTCAAACAATAACTACTTGTGGTTTATATATACTGTCTTAGCCGCTTTTAAATCAAAACATCAGTTTAAGTATTTAGTTAGATCTTTTATAACTAGGGTCCTAGTTAAGTTCGACAAAGTTTACTCTCAAAAAAGAGTAAAAAAAGGTAAGGAGTTTTCTCTATATGAAGAAGATTAAAGTACTTTATATTGTTTCGACTTTAGACAAAACCGGACCAATAAATATCTTATACGGAATTGTAAAAAATATAAACATGAATTTATTTGATTTGAATATTATTACATTGGCTTCGGAAAATAAAAGCTCTCGGAAAGAAGATTTTTTAAACCTTGGAATTAATATAAAGCAACTTAATTTTTCAAGAGTGAAGATGTGGATTTTTGGACGAAAATCCTTATTTAATATTATTAATAATATTCAACCTGACATTATTCATAGTCATGGCTTTAGAGCAGATAAATATAGTGCCCAATATAGTGGTGTTTCAACCTTTACTACCATACATAACTATCCTCATATCGATTATTTAGCAGAATACGGAAAGTTAATCGGGACAATAATGTATAAATTACAATTGAAATATATAACGAAGATACAATATCCTATTGCATGTTCCAAATCAATATCTCAAGAGTTGAAAGAGAAATTTAATCTGTCCACATATAGTATACCAAATGGAATTAATATCGAATTATATACCTGTATTTTAGATAATTCTGGAAGAATAGAATTAAAAAAACAACTTAATCTGCCTCTAAATAAAAAGATTCTTATTAGTGTAGGTAATTTAAACGAAAGGAAAAATCCGCTTTTTTTGATTGAATGTTTTTTAGAGTCTTCACTTAAAAAAGATTATTGCTTAATAATATTAGGAGATGGAGTGTTGGCAGAAAAGTGTAGGGAAATAGCTAGTGAAAATATTTTATTAGTTGGTAAGGTTGATAATGTACGAGATTACTTAGCTATATCCGATTTGTACATATCTTCATCTAAAGCGGAGGGTTTACCAAATTCTGTGTTAGAGGCTATGTCCATGGAAATACCAGTTGTTATTTCTAAAATTCCTCCGCATGAAGAGATTTTAGAATTTAGTAATGAAGCTGGAATACTATTTGAATTAGAAAAAGGTGAGTTGGTGAGAAAATTAAACACTATAGATAGTATGGATTTTGAAAAAAGTGGAGCAATGTCAAAATTAATTGTTGAAAAAAACTATAGTGATAAAAAAATGAGTCGCCAATATGAAAAAATGTATTTAAGAGCTTTAAAAATAGAAGGTGTCGGGCAATAATGATGAAACGTTTCAGGAACGAAGATTGATTTTTTAATCATCTTCATAAAGGAGAATTTAATTGAAAGAAAATATAGTGAGTATTATTATTCCAACTTATAATCTTGAGAATTGCATTGAAAAAACTTTGGAATCTATAATTAATCAAAGTTCTTATAATTTTGAGATAATATTAGTTGACGATGGATCTACAGATAAAACAATAGAGAAAGCTTTTGAAATAATGTCTAATCACCCAAAGCTAAGTTATAAAATTATAAGTAAAGAAAATGGAGGTGTGAGCTCTGCAAGAAATAGAGGATTGTTAGAAGCTTCTGGTAAATACATATTATTTTTAGATGGTGATGATTTGATCTCTAAAAATTTAGTACAGGAAATAAACAAACGCAAAGATACTAATTCTGATATTTTGATATGGAAATATAATACAGTGTCTGAAGACAATAAATTGTTAGTAGAATACTCGAAAAAATTTAACGAAGTTTCTAACACTATGACTGGTGTAGAAGCCCTGAATTCTATAATACTCCAAAGGGAAATGTGGATATGGACTGGGAGTGCTGCATATAGTAGAGAATTTTTATTAGATTCTAAAGTTTGTTACACGGAAGGGTGTAGAAATGGAGAAGATCAAGAATTTACTTTTAAAGTATTAGCAATTGCTAAACATATAACATTTATTAGTGATGTTCTTTCTTTTTATGTTATCAGAAATGCATCAGTTACTAATAGTTACAATATTAATTGTTTTGATGCAATTTATGCACTATATAGAACTAATGAATTTTTGGAAAATATTAATAAAAATCATTTATTTGATGTCATTAAAAAAATAAAAAATAGTTATTTAATTGAAAGCTATATTTTTAATTTTGATTCATGTTTAAAAAATAATAGAAATATCAAAATTAATGATTTGTTTAATGATATTGAGAAAAATTACTTTGGATTAAATCAAGATATTTTTGCTCTAATTCAAAAATATAGTGGTGAAAATAAGGTTTTAAGTATGAAATTAAAATTACTTATGTTTTCTCCGAAATTATATCATGAATTTATCAAAATTTACTTCACAGTGAAAAGAGGCTTGAAAAGATGAAAGTTTATATTTATAACTGTTCAAATACTTTTAATTATGGATCAATGATGATGGGAGAAAACTTCATTAGTTATTTTAATGAAATTACAAAAAGCAAAAATACTTACTATGTAGAAACTGAAAATGAGATAAATGTTTTAAGACTAAGAGAAGCTTCAGGAATAGAAGAAATAATAAAAGTTAATTTAGGTTCATTATTTACAGAAAATATTAGAAAAATTAATTATTTTTTAGCATATATTAATAACAAAAGAATTTATACAGAATTGGCTAATGAAATCGATTTAGTTGTGGTTTTAGGTGGAGATGACTTTACAGAAGATTATGGATGGAAAGGGCCAGTTATTAATGCATTGAAATTTAACTTACTTAGAAAAAATGGGTTGAAAGTAATAATGCTAGGCCAAACAATGGGGCCCTTTTTATCATTTAGAAAACTACTAATGAAGCATCTATTAAGTGGTGTTGATAAAATTTATCCAAGGGATTTAATTACATACAAATATCTTTGCAATAACTTGGGGCTGAAAAATATTGAAATTACGGATGACTTGGCTTTGTTACCCTTAAACAAGCAAGAATTAAAACCAAAAAGCAAAGAATATATAACCTATTGCCCAAGTGAATTGATCTACAGGTATTCAAAAGAGGGTGCTAGGAGGGAATGGGTAGAATATAATCTTTTTATGATCGACACTATTATAACTATGTACCCAGAAAAAAAGATAGTATTACTTGCGCATGTCTTAGTCCCAGTAGAAGCAGATGATCGTATTATTGCTAAAGAGATTTACGACCTAATAAAAGATAAATATAAAGATAGAGTGATTCTTGAAATTTCAGAAATGTTCCCATACGAGGTTAGGAATTACATTCAACAGTCTTATTTTACAATTTCAAGCAGAATGCATCCTGCAGTTTCTTCAATACAAAGTGAGATTCCAGTAATCACTCTTTCTTATAGTTCAAAGTATTGGGGAATAATTGGTGAGCGTTACGGTTTAAGTCAATACATTATCGATGTTAGACAATTGGATTATAGTGAAATGAGACTAAGTTTCATTGATATTGTCAAAAAAATTGAATTGAATTATAAAAAGATACAAGAGCAAATGAGCAAAAATAATAAACAAGCTATTAATAGCATTTATAAAACTTTAAATGAAATCGCAAAATTAAAATGATATGGATTTTTATATTTAGAAAATTAATAAATGCTTATCTTCTATTGAAAGTAGTTGTTTGAATGAATTCGATTAAAAATGGAGTTATCTTATCTTATTTATCACTTATTTTTACTATTTTAGTTGCACTATTATATACTCCAATCATGATTCGTTTATTAGGACAATCTGACTATGGGCTTTATGCTCTTATAGGTTCTGTTGCTGCATACTTTAGTATTATGGATATGGGATTAGGGAATGCAATTATAAGATATACTGCGAGAAATAGAGCAGTTGGTGATAAAGTAGCAGAATCTAAGCTCAATGGAATGTTTTTGATTTTATATTCCTTACTTGGGGGATTCGTACTTATAGCAGGATTTATATTTTTAAACAAAGTCGATAATATTTTTGGTTCGAGTCTTACTTTGGTTGAAATAAAGAAAGCAAAGATAATGATAATAATACTAATAATAAATTTCGCAATATCATTCCCATTAGGTGTATTTGGTTCAATAATGCAAGCTTATGAAAAGTTTGTACCAATAAAACTTACCGTAATAGTTCGTACTCTTTTAACACCACTTGTTACCATACCATTACTATATCTTGGCTATGGGACTGTTTCCATGGTTCTCATTACTACTCTTGTTAATATTATGTGTTTGTTATTTAGTGTGTACTATAGTTTTAAATATCTAAAAACCAGATTTTATTTTGGAAAGATTGACTATCAATTATTAAAAGAGATACTCATTTATTCTTTCTTTGTTTTTTTAGGAGTGATAGTCGATCAAATATATTGGAATACAGATCAATTTATTTTAGGGATCGTTGCAGGAACTATACCAGTTGCAGTTTATGCAATTGCAATGCAATTTATTAAAATTTATATGCAATTTTCAACTTCAATTAGTGGAATGTTTTTACCTAGAGTTTCTATGATGGTGGCAAACGAAGCTAGTAGTTTAGAACTGACCGAACTAATGGTGAAATACGGTAGGTTACAGTATATTATTATGTCATATATATTGAGTGGATTTATTTTATTTGGACAACCTTTTATTAATATGTGGGCAGGGATTAATTATAGGGATGCTTATTATATAATAATTTTAATAATGCTGCCCCTCTCAATTCCTTTAATTCAAAATGTTGGAGTTTCAATTTTATATGCTAAAAACTTACAAGGATTTAGATCTTTAATATTAATAACTATAGCGATACTAAATGTAATTATATCACTACCATTAGCAAAGGAATTTGGAGGAATTGGTGCTGCTCTAGCTACTACAGTTTCTTTAATAGTTGGAAATATTGTTTGTATGAATATATATTATCATTACAAAATCGGTATAAATATGAAGAATTTTTGGGTGAATATAATTTTAATGTCTGTCCCAGTATTAATAGCAATGTTTATTGGTGCAGGAATTAACTACATGATTGAGGAGAGGGGGGTATTTTTCTTTTCCTTGAAAGTATTATTTTTTTCTATTGCATTTGTTAGTTTGATGTGGTCTTTAGGATTTAATAAATATGAAAAGAATCTTGTTCTATCTATCCTAAAATCATCAAAATTACTATTTTTTTTAAAAGACGCAACTCATAAGGAAGTGTAAAATGTGAATGATTCATTCAATGAATTAATGAATACTGTTGTTAAAAATGATTATTGCATTGGGTGTGGAGTTTGCGCTAGTTTAATAGGTTCACCTTTTGTAATGGCTTTAGATAAGGAAGGGAAATTTAGCCCACTTATAAAGGAAGATAGTTTTCAAGGTGAAGACGTAAAAATTAATCCTTTATTAGTATGTCCTTTTTCAAATAGTAGTAAAAACGAAACAGTTGTTGGAAAAGAGTTGTTTAGTAAATATCAAGGAATTAAGAATAATAAATATATTGGGTATTATACTCATAACTATGCGGGGTATGTGAAAGTAGGTGAGTATAGGAAGAATGGAAGTTCTGGTGGAATGGGAAATTGGATTGCTGCTCAACTTCTTAACCATAATCTAGTTGATGCTATCATTCATGTGAGATCTGATGATTCATCCAATAAGCAACTGTTTAAGTATCAAATTTCTTATAGCAAAACTGAATTAAGTAGTGGTGCTAAGTCTAAATATTATCCAATTGAAATGTCTCAAGTTATTCAATTAGTGAAAGAAAACAAAGGTAGATATGCTTTAGTCGGTATACCATGTTTTATAAAAGCTATTCGTCTATTGGCAGAACAGGACGAAATAATTAAAAATAGAATTAAATTCTTTATAGGACTGGTATGTGGCCATTTAAAAAGTGATATGTTTGCAAAAACTATAGGTTGGCAATTAGGGATAGAACCAGATAACTTAACTAATATTGATTTCAGAAAGAAAATAATGGGAAGAGCTGCTAATGATTATGGTGTCGAAGTAAGAGGTTTGGAAAAGGATGAAAATATAATAACAAGTTCACCAATTAAAGACTTATACACAACGAACTGGGGACACGGTCTTTTTAAATATAATGCGTGTGAGTTTTGTGATGATATATTAGCAGAAACTGCTGATGTTACGGTTGGTGATGCTTGGTTACCGGAATACTCAAATGATAGTATGGGTACTAATATTGTTACAGTTAGAAATCCAATTATAAAGAAGATTTTAGAAGACAATATAGACCAAATTCATATTGAAGAAATCCATCCAAAAAAGATTTATAAATCTCAATCTTCTGGAATTCGTCATAGAAGACATGGCTTGGCTTATCGATTATATTTAAAAGATCAAAATAATGAATGGAGACCTGAAAAGAGAGTTACGCCAAATAATAAATTGAGTTTAAAAAGAAAAAAAATATACGAGAAAAGAATGACGCTCTCCAAAGAAAGTTTTAATGCATATAGTGAAGCGAAATATGAACGAAACTTTAATAAATTTATAGATTATATGGATCCTATTATTAAGGAATACAATCAAATGATATCAACGCCACCTGTAAGAAAATGGTTAGGAAAAATTAAAAGAGAGATTAAAAGCTTAATTAAAAGGTAAGATGATTTTTTGTAAGGTTAAAATAACTTTTGAAGTAACTTTATTTACAAAAAAAATTAGTAATATCAATAAAGGCAAATATATTATCAAAATTTCATTTTGGGAGATTAGCTTATTCAAAATAAGAAATTAAAGGGGCTATTCAAGATAATGAATATATTAGTTACTGGTGGCGCCGGTTATATAGGTTCCCATACTTCCATTAGTTTATTAAATGCAGGTCATTCAATTATTATTGCCGACAATTTATCAAATAGTAAAATAGAGACTATAAGTAGAATAGAGGAGATAACTAATAAATCAGTGATTTTCTATCAAATTGATGTTACTGATGAAGATTCAGTAGAAAGGGTTTTTAATACACATCAATTAGACGGAGTAATTCATTTTTCTGGATTAAAGGCAGTAGGGGAATCTGTTGAAAAACCTTTAGAATATTATCACAATAATATTGTGAGCACCATAGTTTTAAGTAATATGTGTTTGAAATACGGTGTGAGAAAACTCGTGTTTAGTTCTTCAGCAACTGTATACGGACAAAATGTAGTTCCATTTGCAGAGTATATGGAACTGTTACCAACGACAAACCCTTATGGAGCAACTAAAATCATTAGTGAAAGGATCTTAACTGATGTAGCAAATGCTAATTCTGATTTAGCTATTTCATTATTGAGATACTTCAATCCTGTGGGTGCTCATGAGAGTTGTTTAATAGGAGAGGAGCCTAATGGTGTTCCCAATAATCTTATGCCTTACATAACAAAAGTGGCAAGAGGGGAGTTAAGCGTTCTTAAAGTTTTTGGTAACGATTACGATACAGTAGACGGAACTGGTGTGAGAGATTACATTCATGTAATGGATTTAGCAGAAGGGCATCTAGCAGCTCTTGAGAAATTAGACAACGGTGTGAATATCTATAATCTTGGTACGGGAAAGGGAACATCAGTGCTCGAAATGATAAAAAAATTTGAGGAAATCAACCGAATACCAGTTCCTTATGAGATAGTAGATCGCAGAGTTGGAGATATCGCTTTATGCTATGCAGATGCTTCAAAGGCAAGAAGAGAGCTTGGGTGGGAGACGAAAAGAACTATCGAAGAGATGGTAAGGGATACATGGGATTTTGCAAAAACACTTTAACAATTACTATATAATTCGAATATATTCATCCGTCGTTTTCCCCCATAAGGTATTTAACTAACGATTTAAATTAATTAAATAATTCATTCTATTTTAATCACAACAGCATACGTTTGGTTCGAAGTTCTTCAACTGTACTTTCTTTAACTGATAAGTGGTAAGTGACCAATTTATACATCTAGGATAGGATGCGATGATGATAAGTTACCTATTAGTAAGCTGGAGAGATTGGGCTGGAAGCCTACGTACACATTCGAGACCGGGATCGCCCAGACCATCCAGTGGTATACCGAGAATGCAGAGTGGTGGGAACAGATTCTTAGCGGCGAGTACCGGAATTAGCTATGGGCCGTAACTTAAATAGAACTAAGATGGGCAAGCGCAGAAAAAGAGTTCTCTTTCTGTACTTGCCTGTTCTGTTAATAGTCGTGCTGTTCCTGTGTGCGGGACGCTTCCTTCCTGTATCCGAGGCTCCCAAGCAGGCGGATATCATCATCATCCTCAGCGGCGGGGGAGGGCGGGTGGAGCAAGGGGTTAAGCTGTATGAAGAAGGCTACGCACCGCAGCTCCTGCTGTCTAACGCTAAGGAGATCACTGGCTCCGCTGGCGACATGCGCCAAACCGCTCTTTCCTTGGGCATCCCGGAATCCGCTATTCTGACGGAGGACGCTGCCGAGAGCACCTACCAAAACGCGCAGCTCACGCTACCGATCATGCAGCAGCATGGCTTCAAGTCGGCGATTGTGGTGTCGTCGGATTTTCATATGCGGCGGGTGAAGTTTATCTTCGATCATGTGTATAGGAAGTCGGGGATTGAGCTGACGTATATCGGGGCGGACTCGGGCTATAACGCGAAGGCGTGGTGGAGTGACCGGTATAGCCGGAAGACGATTTTTAACGAATATATTAAGATGATTGGCAATGCCTTCGGCTATAATGGCCCGGAAGCGAAGGAATCGCTGGAGCAGATTAAGCGCTGGTTCCGCAGGTAACGGGAAGACCAGGACCGGCAGAAGTGAAGCGTGGGAAACAGCAGAGGCAGCGGCTTCGCAAATGTGATATCGAGACAACAGAGACCTTATGAGACTAGTGTGTGTACGTAAATCATTTGGAATGTCAAGTTACTATGCAAACAAGAGCAGGTTATCTTTTCGATAACTTGCTCTTGTTCTTGATTTACCTTAATTTAATTCTCCACCATCATCTTTATACACCTGACACTACGATATTCAAGGCTTTGATTTTCCCGTTATTAAGCTTGAAGCGGAAATCCAGTGGAATTGGACTGCCTTTGAAATTACCTGAAATAGTGGCGGTGACCACCGTTTCGTCATTTTTCTCCGCACAATTGGTGATTTCAGTCCTACCCGCAGCGTCCCTGTTAGCCTTCACAATAAACTTGCTGATAACTTCAGGACCATGAAATTCTTCTCCATTGTCAACTAATATGGCATCCTCTGCAAAGCAGTTAGCGAGAAGGTCACCGTCAAAGATATCTGAGGCATGATAATAGGCTGCAATAGGCTGCGGTAAAGGAATTGCTCTACTGTTAGAGGAAAGAACATTGTGCAGGCGTGTAATTTTATCCCCTTCCACAGTAAAATGAAAATCAAGATAGAGGGGGTCCGGTAGTCCGGTTTTGTCGTAATTTCCGTCTGATTTTGCGGTAACAACGATTTCCTTGGTATGCTCAACAACATTTTTGATTTCCAGTCTTAAGCCTACTCCGAAATAGTCGTGGTCGCTCCACTCTTTGATAGCGGTTTTCCCGTGATATTCTTTGCCGGCGTCAAAAACAACGGCATCCTCGGCAAAGATCGAAAGGAAGGCCGCGGGATCATCTGTATTGGTCGCATGAAAATGTTCCACAACCGGTTGGGGTAATTGAATTTTGTTTATCATAATCATCATTCTCCTTTATAATGTGCGGACAACGCCGCAGTCGATTGTACACTTCTTAATATAAAGGACAAAACCTGACAACAGTCCCTCTGGTTTTGTGTTAATAAATATGTCAATATGACACACTGGTGTCGTGTTTAGAACGATATACTGTACTTGAATTGAGGTGCTTTAATGCAGATCAGCAGACTTTTCGGCATTGTTTATTACTTACTTGAGAAAAAAGAAACTACGGGGAAAGAGCTTGCTGACCGTTTTGAAGTATCGGTTAGAACCATATATCGCGATATTGAGACATTAAGCAGCGCTGGCATACCTATCTATACGAATCAAGGCAGAGGCGGCGGAATCCTCATTCTTGACAAATTTATACTCAATAAGTCATTACTTTCTGAAAAAGAACAGGATGAAATACTGCTCGCCTTGCAGAATCTATCAGCTGCGCGGTATCCGGAAATTGAGACTATTCTTTCGCGATTAAGCAGCCTTTTCAAAAAGAGTGATGTTAATTGGATTGAATTGGACTTCTCACACTGGGGAAGTGATGAACGAAACAAAGAAAATTTCATTGCACTAAAAATGGCAATTATAAGCAAACATATTATTATATTCGAATATTTTAATACCTCAGGTGTGAAAAGCTTGCGCAGGGTTGAGCCGCTTAAGTTGATTTTCAAGGATAAGGCATGGTATTTGAAAGCGTATTGCTATGATAAAAGGACATACAGAACATTCAAAATATCCCGTATGGCTAATATTGAAATCACTGAAGAGGTTTTTGAGCAAGAGACATCAGTGGAATCTGCGGCTGAAGCGACAGATAATCATTTACAGAAATTTATTGATATTCGGTTAAAAATCTCTCCGGCGGGAGCGTATAGGATATACGATGACTTTAGTGAAAAAGAAATAACAAAACATGAAGATGGATCTTTTACTGTTATCGCATCCATGCCCGAAGGAGATTGGCTTTCAAATTATTTTCTCTCTTATGGCCCGATTATTGAAGCGATGGAGCCTCAAAGTCTACGGGATGCTGTTATGAGCAAGATAGAGGTGATGATGGGAAATTTGAATCGAAAGGGTGGCCCTGCCTTATGAGACTACTAGAGTCTCTATTTTTTTGCCCTCATATGGCAAACGGGTTGCCTGTAGTTCACGGATTAGACTAATCTGTAGTACTCTATGTTATTGACCATTGGTATAATGTGACATATTATTACATCTATACAACAAACAATAATTTTTGGATTCCAGTTAGGTGGTGTTTGCGTGGTCTCTACTACTAGAACGATGATTCGCGATCTATTAGCGTTGTATTTGTCGCAGAAGGGAATGTCTATTCATCAATTCTCCATACAATCCGGAATTAATTCAGGAACGCTCAGCCGGATACTTAGTGGTCACCAGCCCATTGCGATGAACCATCTGGAGCGAATTACCAAGGCAATGGATCTGCCGGAGGATCATTTCTATAGCTTATACGTGGATGAATGTTTCTATTTCTCGTCACCCACCTGGCGGCGTCTGCGGCCTTTTCTTGTGCGATCGGCTGAACTGGGCCGTCTGGATTGCGTTGAACAGGTGGTTCAGAATCTGCTGGAGAATCTGGTCTATGCCCCCATGCTGTTCGAAGTGGCTGAAGGACTGTTTCAAGAGGGGCTGTGGCAAGCTGCCGAGTTACTGTATAAGAATGTGAGTGTCAGTGAGAAGTATCAGAATTCCGAGAGACTGGCGATATGCCAATAC
Organism: Paenibacillus sp. FSL H3-0333; assembly: GCF_038002805.1. Lineage (NCBI taxonomy): Bacteria > Bacillati > Bacillota > Bacilli > Caryophanales > Paenibacillaceae > Paenibacillus > Paenibacillus sp. FSL H3-0333. Next base: position 2,061,054 of record NZ_JBBODG010000001.1, read on the forward strand.
CGTCTGTTCCGTATCGCCATTGGTGATGACCAGACGCGGAATTTACAGGCTGCGCACCTCTTCGAATGTTACCTGGACCGGCTGGATGAGGCGGATCAATTGGATGGATTGAAGCATCTCGCTCATGTATATGTTTCGCTGCATAAGTGGCATAAGGTGGATGAATTGATGCAGCAAATGCAGCAATTAGCGACTCTTCGTTATAATCTTCAGAGGCAGCCGAACCGCAGAGAGAGTAACGAGAAAAAAACCGAGAAACCTCTGTACTTCTATATCCTGTACGCGCAGCTTATCCGTTCAGCTGTGTGTAAGGAATTGGGAGATTTCAATTCGGCATTAGATTGGGTGTCCCTCTATATGGATGGGAGCTGGATACAGGAGGACAATGAAGAGGTGAAGCGGACTATGGCTCAGTTCCAGGAGTGGGGTACCGCAAACAGACTGCTCTATCAGGTGCTGGGAGGACAGTCCGAAGTACTCTCAGCATATGTCGAATATATTTCTCACCGACCAGATGAGATATTCATAGGGATATACAATATTATCTTGTCGGCTAACCGTTATGACTGGAATGTTGATTCTATTCTGGAGCGATTTGCTGCCTATATTCCTTACCGGACGTATTCTACAGAATTTGGCGATTATAACCGGCAGGTTATGTTGGACCAACACACTCAATTCCTTGCTGAAATGGCCACCTATTATTTACATAATAAGCGTAAAGAAGGTATTGGATTCATCCTGCAAAGTTTGGAATCGTCTGCTAGAATTAATAATGAGAGCAATATCATCAAATGTGTTGATCTGTTCGAGCAGCATCGGTATCTGGCAGATGAAGAAGAGAAAGAGCAATACAAACTTCTAATTAGAGAGGTGCAGGACTCCCATGAAAAGAAAATTTATCATTCTTCTAGCTTCCTGTAGTCTGGCTATTGCAATTATTATACCTTTTGGTACAACTGACCCCGTAGCAAACACCAGTACTCAAAGTCTTATTCAAATTATGAATCACGGTGTAGGTGGCGGTTGATGCTTACCGGGCAGCAAATACATTAAATATTAAGATGATTGGCAATGCCTTCGGCTACAATGGCCCGGAAGCGAAGGGTTCGCTGGAACAGATTAAGCGCTGGTTCCGCTGATAAGGCACGACACCTTTGCGATGACAGAGCAGGTTCTACCGGGACGACAGAGACCTTATGAGACTACTAGGGTCTCTATTTTTTTGCGATCATGGCAAACCGCTTGCCCATAGTTCACGGATTATACTAATCTGTAGTATTCTAAATTATTGACCATTGGAATAATGTGACATATTATTACAACTATAAAACAAATTATATTGGATTCCAGTTAGGTGGTGTTTGCGTGGTCCCTACTACTAGAACTATGATTCGCGATCTATTAGCGTTGTATTTGTCGCATAAGGGAATGACTATTAATCAATTCTCGGGACAATCCGGAATTAATTCAGGAACGCTCAGCCGGATACTTAGTGGTCAGCAGCCCATTGCGATGAACCATCTGGAGCGAATTACCAAGGCGATGGATCTGCCGGAGGATCATTTCTACAGCTTATATGTGGATGAATGTTTCTATTTCTCATCACCCACCTGGCGGCGTCTGCGGCCTTTTCTTGTGCGCTCAGCTGAACTTGGCCGTCTGGATTGCGTTGAGCAGGTGGTTCAGAATCTGCTGGAGAATCTGGTCTATGCCCCCATGCTGTTCGAAGTAGCTGAAGGACTGTTTCAAGAGGGGCTGTGGCAAGCTGCCGAGTTGCTGTATAAGAATGTGAGTGCCAGTGAGAAGTATCAGAATTCCGAGAGACTCGCGATATGCCAATACCGTCTGTTCCGTATCGCCATTGGTGACGACCAGACGCGGAATCTACAGGCGGCGCATCTCTTCGAATGTTACCTGGACCGGCTGGATGAAGCGGATCAATTAGATGGATTGAAGCACTTGGGTCATGTCTATGGTTCATTGGATCGGTGGCATAAGGTGGATGAACTCGCGAAGAAGATGCAGCAATTAGCAACTATTCGTTATAATCTCCAGCGGAAGTCAAACCGTAGAGAGAGTAACGAGAGAAAACCTGAGAAACCCCTGTACTTCTATATCCTGTACGCACAACTTATCCGTTCAAATGTGTGTGAGCAACTAGGAGACTATTCAGCGGCATTAGATTGGGTATCCCTCTATATGGACGGAAGCTGGATAAAGGAAGACGATGAAGAAGTGAAGCGTACTGTGGCTCAATTCCAGGAGTGGGGGCTCGCAAACAGACTGCTTTATCGGGTGATGGCAGGAAAATACGAGACTCTCTCTGAATATATTGAATTTATCTCCCACCAGCCAGATGAGATATTTACAGCATTATACAGTATTGTTTTGTCGGCTAACCGCTACGATTGGAATGTTGATTCTATTCTGGAGCGTTTTGCTTCCTATATTCCTTACCGGACAAATCTTGAAGAATATGGGATTCTTCATAACAAACAAATCATAACCAACCAATACACCCAATTCCTGGCTGAATTAGCAGCCTATAATTTAAATAACAAGCGCAAAGAAGGGATTGGATTCATCCTGCAAAGTTTAGAATCGTCAGTTAGAATCAATAACGAGAGCAATGTAATCAAATGTGTCGATCTGTTTGGGCAGCATCGGAATCAAGCAGATGAAGAAGAGAATCAACAATACAAAGTTCAAATTGGAGTATACCTATAAATCAATGGGTTCACTGGAGCGGATCAAGCGCTGGTTCCGCAGATAAGGCGATTTTGGGAAACTGGTGGTAACCTTAAGGCTCTCCTTCCACAATGCGACAAACAAACCAGGTATCCCGGTCTATAATTAGGGACAAATCTATTTATAGTCTGGGAGAAATGGACCATGCCTAATTATTATTTTAGGGAAGTGTGGACACCGTTACGCTTGTTCGGGATCAGATTCTATCGGGATGACCAGGACCGGCTGTGGGTGAAGAAGGGGAAGCAGCGGCGGAAGCTGGTACGGAAAGAGGATAATGAGACGATGGAGACCTGAGGGTCTTCATCTTTTTTTATTGGAAATGCAGGTGTATGATGATTCAGTAGACTAGATAGAGAGAAGGAGTTGCGGATATGTTGCCTAAGGAGAAAGTACATAAGTTAAGAGAATGGATGGCGGAGCGCGGGATAGCGGCCTGTGTGGTATTGAGCGGGGATGCGCACATCAGTGAATATGAGGGGGAGCACTGGAAAAGCCGCCGCTGGATTACCGGGTTCACCGGTTCCGCCGGAACGGCTGTGATCACGCTAACGGATGCTGGCTTGTGGACGGATGGCAGGTACTACATTCAGGCGGAGCGGGAGCTGGAGGGCTCGGGCATCCGTATGTTCCGTATGGCTGAACCGGGCGTCCCGCAATGGGATGAATGGCTGGCCGAGCAATTGCCGCAGGGCGCACGTATGGCGGTAGACGGCAGAACGTTGTCCGTATCCGCTATGAAGGGCTTGCAGGCCAAGCTCGCGGAGAAAGGGATTCAGACGATTACAGACCTCGACCCGGTAGGGGCGATCTGGACGGACAGACCGGCCATTCCGGCCGAGCCGCTAATGCTGCATGATGAACAATATGCGGGCCTCAGCCGGGTAGACAAGCTGGCGCAGGTTCGGATGGCCATGAAGCGTCAAGGCGCTGATTATTATGTGCTGTCCGCGCTGGATGATCTGTGCTGGCTGTTCAACATCCGGGGACGGGATATTCCGTTCAATCCTTATGTGACTGCTTTTGCCATAGTAGGGGTACATAACGCAATATTGTTCGCCGGAGGACATAAGGCCACCCCGGAAGATAAGGAGACGCTGGCCCGGGATGGCGTGGAGATCAGGGAGTATGATGACATCCTGCCGTTCCTGCATACGCTCCCGGAAGCGGCTTCCGTGCTGTACGATCCGAATAAAACCGGATATAGTCTGGCGGCTGCGATCCCGGACTCCGCTCGTATCATTGAGGCAGCGGGTCTCGTGGTGGCACTCAAGTCGCTCAAGAACGAGGTGGAGATCCGTAATATCCGTGATGTCTATTTGAAGGATGCCGTAGCCCTGGTTGGAGTGTTCAAATGGCTGCAGGAGACGGTTCCGCTCCGTCCGGTGACTGAGCTTGAAGCCGATGAGAAGGGGCTGGAGCTGCGCCGGCAGCAGCCGTTATTCGCTGAGCTGAGCTTTTCCAGTATCTCTGCCTACGGCGCGAATGCTGCGATGATGCACTACTCGCCGTCCGCCGACCATCCGGTAGAGCTGGAAGCCAGAGGCCTGTACCTGCTGGATTCGGGCGCTCATTTCCTGAACGGGACAACGGATATCACCCGCACGCTGGCGCTTGGCCCGCTGACGGATGAGGAGAAGAGAGATTTTACACTGGTGCTGAAGTCTGTGATTGCGCTCTCTACGTCCAAATTCCTCTACGGCTCCACCGGATCTACGCTCGATATTCTCGCCCGCAAGCCGATGTGGGATAATGGCCTGGATTATAAGTGTGGAACCGGACATGGTGTGGGCTATTTCTCCAATGTGCATGAAGAGCCGCAGCGGTTCAGCTTCAAGCCGAATGAGGTCCGCCTGGAGCCTGGGATGATTATTACGGTAGAGCCGGGAGTCTATAAGGAAGGCCGTCATGGTATCCGTACGGAGAACACGCTGCTGATTACGGAGGATGTGACTACGGAGTTCGGAAGATTCCTGAAGTTTGAAGACCTCTGTTATTTGCCGATAGATACTCGGGCGATTGAGCCGTCTATGCTAAGCAGGGAGGAGCTGGATTGGGTGAATCATTATCATACTGAGGTGTACGATAAGCTGGCTCCGCTGCTGGATGAGGAGCACCGGGCTTGGCTGAAGCGGGAGACAGCGGCTTTGGTGTTGTGAGGAAAATTTTTTATATCTTAGGAACTATTACCTTGGTACTAATTGAGGTATAATTGTCTCTGCGAGTCTAGCAGGCTGCTCTCTTAGGATAGTAATAGATGAGTTGATGGCCGGGGCTGCTTACTATGGTTGGGGGCGATGAGTGTGATGGCGAGAAGATGGAGAGTAGTATCGGCATGGGTGATGCTGCTGAGTATGCTGTGCGGGGGAGTGGCTAGTGCGGCAACGGTTGTGCAACAGACGTCGTCTTATGTATTCGTGGATGTGAAGACAACGTACTGGGCCAATGAAGCGATACAGAGTATGGCGAATCAAGGCATTATTACGGGGAACCCGGACGGGTCCTTTAAGCCTGAAGCGGCAATTACCAGAGAACAGTTAGCCAAGCTGATTACGTTGACCTTTGGACTTGATTTGGTCTCGGATGGAACGCAGACATTCTCGGATGTGGCTCCCTCCTCCTGGGCTTATAAATATGTAGAGGCGTCCAAAGACTATCTCACCGGATATTTTCCAATGAAGGGCAAGCCGTTCTTCGATCCTCAGGCGAGTGCTACACGTGAAGATGTGGCGGTTGCCTTGGTACGTGCGATGGGGCTGGACACCGAAGGGGTAGACGCTGACGAGGTGCTGCGTTACCGATTCGATGACTATGAGGATGTGACCCCTCAGCTGGCGAAGGAAGTAGCGGTTGCTGTGGAGAATAAGCTGATTCAGGGCTTCCCGGACGGAACCTTTGGGCCGACGAGTCCGATTAACCGGGCTTCTGTAGCTACTTTGCTGTACCGTGTGCTGAAGTCCTCCTATACTACCGCTACCCAGGATGTGAAGCTGGACGTACAAGTTCCGGCGCAGGTGTCAGACAGAACGGTTAAGCTTACGGGCAAAGTGAATGCGGACGCCAAGGTGTACATCAACGATGAAGAAGTAGAAAATGTGGATGGCTCTTTTGCCGAGGCATATGATCTGGATGGGGGAGAGAAGGTCTACGAATTCGTCTTCAAGGCGGTTCTGCCGAACGGACGCTCGAATACAGTTACGAAGCAGGTGACCTATCAGACCTCTGGGCCACAGCTTACGGTGCAGGCTCCTGAGACGTCCAATCAGCTTACAGCTAAGATTACCGGTAAGGTGAAGGACAGCGGTGACACGAATCCGCAGGTTACAGTTAATGATAAGACGGCCTACGTATCTTATAATGGAGAATTCAGTGCGGATGTGACGCTGAAGGAAGGCGTTAACAAGATTGTCGTGACCGCAGTCAATAAAAATGATAAAAAAGCGGTAGTCGAGAAGCAGATAACTGTTACCCTGGGCGGACCGGTGCTGACGCTTGATCTGATCCCGGAGACCAGCAGCAGCAAGACGATTACCATAAGCGGGAAGGCAACCGACAAGAACGACAGCTATCCGAAGATCTACATGAATGATCAGCTTGTAGGCGAATACGGCTCCTTCAACAAGACGGTAACGCTGAAAGAAGGGGCGAATACGTTTAACTTCAAGGCTACGAATAGCTTGGGCAAAAGCTCAGCGGTTATTACCAAGGTAATCACTTTTAATGTAGACGGCCCTGTGCTGACGCTCGATCTGATCCCGGAGACCAGCAGCAGCAAGACAGTAACCCTAAGCGGGAAAGCGACTGACAAGAATGACAGCTACCCGAAGATCTACATGAATGATACACTTGTAGGCGAATACGGCTCCTTCAACAAGACAGTAACGCTCAAGGAAGGAGTGAATACGTTCACCTTCAAGGCGGTTAACAGTCTGGGTAAAAGCTCGGCCGTTACCACCAAGACGATTACTTTTGCAGTGGACAGTCCGGTGCTGACGCTTGATCTGATCCCCGAGACGAGCAACAGCAAGACGGTTACCTTAAGCGGGAAGGCAACCGACAAGAATGACAGCTATCCCAAGATCTACATGAATGACGAACTCGTAGGCGAATACGGCTCTTTCAACAAGACGGTAACGCTCAAAGAAGGAACGAATGACTTCATCTTCAAAGCTACGAACAGCCTGGGTAAAAGCTCCGAGCCTGTGACCAAGACCATTACGTTTAACGTGAGTGAGCCGGTGCTGAAGCTGGACTATATTCCTGAGACGACTAAGACGAAGCAGCTTACCTTGAGCGGGAATGCGACAGACGCAAATGACAGCAGTCCCAAAATCTATCTGAACGACGAACTGGTCAGCAGCTATGGAAGCTTTTATAAGTCGGTGACGCTGGCTGAGGGCAGCAATACGTTCGTATTCAAGGTGACCAACAGCTTCGGCAAGGTGGTTACGGTTGAGAAGACGGTGGTTTATACGCCGGAACCTGACAAAGAGTAGATTATAAGGCTCACAACAATAACCCGCAGCTCTGGAGTCTCCTCCTGAACTGCGGGTTATTCATGCTGCCGTTATGGAGCAGGCGGGCGGGTCACTCCCGCCTCCGCTCAGGAATCACAAAGGATACTGTAGTGCCAACTTCGGGCTGGCTGCGGATGACGAGACCTTCGCCGTAGAGCTGGGTCAGGCGGCGATTGGTGTTCAGCAGGCCGATGCCGCGGTGGGCCCGGAAGGTGTCGTCGAGCAGACGGGCCACCTGTTCCCCGCTCATGCCCTTGCCGTTGTCCTCCACTTCGAAGGAGGTGTATCCCTTCTGGCGGTGAATGCGGACCTGGAGCTTGCCTCCGGCTTTGCGGCTCAGCAGGCCGTGTCTGACGGCGTTCTCCACCAGCGGCTGTAGGGTGAGCGGAGGAAGCAGCAGCTCGATGCCGGGATCAACCTCCCATTCGATCTGCAGACGTTCCTCGAAGCGCGCCTTCTCAATGAAGAGATAGGATTCTACCAGCTCCAGCTCATGGGAGAGTCCAACGAGCTGCTGCGAATTCATATAATCGAAGCTGATGCGCAGGTAGGAGGAGAAGGCTTCTCCGAGATCGCGCATCTTCGGCTGGTCGAATTCACTCAGCGCCATCAGCGCGTTCAGCGTGTTGAACAGGAAGTGCGGCTGAATCTGTGCCTGCAGGTAAGCTGCCTCCATCCGCAGGCTCTGGTTGATAGACTGCTTCAGTCCGGTCAGCGAGCGGACCCGGTACTTCAGCTCCAGCGCGTCCACCGGCTTGGCGACATAATCGTTGGCCCCGGCCAGGAAGCCGGTATAGATGTCCGCTGGCTGGTTGCGGGCGGTGAGCAGCAGGATCGGCAGCTCCGAGAGGGAGAAGCGCTGCCGGACGATCCGGGTTAATTCATATCCGGACATATACGGCATCATCACATCGGCGATCAGCAGATCCCACGGTTCGGTGCCAAGCAGCTCCAAGGCTTCCCCGGCGCTGGTGGCGGTGACCAATTGATAATGCTCTGCCGAGAGCATGCTGGAGAGCACCTTCAGATTGACCGGATCATCATCGACAGCCAGGATCAGAGACTTGGCCGACTGAGAGGCGTCCTGTATCTGCGGCGGAGCCGTTAACTCTATAGGGACTGTGAGATTGATGATATCCGCCTGCTGTAATAACAGCCGGCCTTCCTCAAGCAGCAATCCCTTTAGATCCGGGTGGTCCGGCTGCCTTGCGGCGGCTGGCTCCTGATCCGTCATCTCCCGGGCCACGGCAGAGGAAGCCAGCGGAAGGGTGAAGGTGAACACCGAGCCTTTACCCGGCTCTGAATCAACCGTGAGGTCTCCTCCGTGCAGCTCGGTCAGCTGCTTGCTGATGCTTAAGCCGAGACCGATGCCGCCGCCGTCTATGATGCCTTTGCTGCCTTGCTCATACGGCGAGAAGATCCGCGCCTGCGTCTCCTTGTCGATCCCTGCTCCGGTATCAGCTACGCTGATCCATGCAAGCTTGCCGTCGGCTGCAGCAGATACGGTGACCGTTCCGGCCTGCGTGTACTTGATGGCATTGTGCAGCAGGTTATAGAGGATCTGTACAATCCGCTTCTCATCCCCCCAGACCGGCGGCAATGAAGCGGGAAGCTCATTACGCAGCTGGAGCCGTTTGCCTTCAATCATGAATTCGAACATTCCCAGCACGCCTGAGACCAGTGAACTCATGGCCAGCGGCTCCCGCTGGAGAATAATCCGCTTCTCCTGCAGACGGGTCACATCGAGCAGATCGTTAAGCATTAGGGACATTCTGCGGCTGATCGTAATGAGCAGCTCCAGATCCTTAGAGCTTTGTTCGTCCAGCGAAGCTTGCTCCTTGGAGGCTACGGTCTGGGCAATGCTGATGATGCCGTGCAGCGGTGTCCGCAGCTCATGGGAGGTATTCGCCAGGAACTGGTCTTTCTTCTGGTCGCTCTCCTTGAGCTGCTGGTTGAGCAGGCGGTTCTCCTCTGCATTGCGGAAGTACCGCTTGAACCAGTAGGAGGAGAAGCCGATAATGGCGGCAATGACATCTATAGGATAATACAGGATACTGCCTTTGGCATTCGATTCCATGGCCCCGCTAATGACGCTGGAGCCGATGGCGGCGGCGGCAAACAGCAGGAAGAAGGAATCCTGTTCCTGCCGCATGACCATCCGTCCGATAGAATAGATTACCCCGACTACTGGAAGCAGGTAGAGGACGGAGAAGAAGGGTCTGGCATAGACCACGTAATGTGCCGGTAAGATCAGAACATAGGCGGTATAGAGCAGCAGAACCAGCAGATAGATTTTGAACAGCCAGCCAGGACGTTCGTAGGTAGAGAAGCTGCGCGTCAGCAGCAGCATGAACAGCGATAGCGCAGGATAAGCCAGCAGTTTGAGCTTCAGCGCCCATGTATAGTTAATAGGGAACCAGAGCAGCAGGATCGTATCGTTATCGGCTACAATGGTAGTTGCTACTGCCAGCAGCAGGAGGAAGAAGAGCAGGAATGACCGCTGTCGCCGGTTAAAAAAGAATAAAATCCCCGCATACAGCGCATGCAGCAGCATGATCACGAAGGTAACCAGCTGGAAGCCGATCGAATACATCCGTTCAGTATCCACGGCTGCCTTGGAGCCGAACCGGATCGACCGGACAATCCCGCCCTCCAGCGGATGGTCGTAGTTGGCGGCCCGGACAAGGAGGACAATCTCCTGCCTTCCCGGCTCGTCGTAGGCTGCGGTGTAAGAGACCGCCTTAGGGATATAGTCCCCGCTGCTTACGGCCAGCTTCCCGAAGCTGGTCTCTCTCTGCTCGTTAATATCGATGCTGGAGGTGGCCTGAATCCGCTGAATCCAGAAGCCGTAAGGCTCATTCTGTGACGGATCTATAAGGATACGCAGCTTGTATGTGCCATAGCCCAGAGAGGATTGCTCCCCTTCCGGGAAGCCGCTGCTCCAGTCACCTGGAACCTTGACGAAATGGGGGGCGGCCGCAGCCTGTCCGGCGGAATCCTCATAGCCGAGGAACTGGCCGGGATAGAACTCCCATTCTCCATCCAGCTGAATGGACGGAGAATGCTCGAAGTCCCAGCCCCGCATATCCAGTACCCCTTGCTGTGCCTCGGGATGCTCAGACGCTGTATTGGCATTGAACCACAGATAGCGCAGACTGATCAGAATGGTTAGATAGAGAAGCAGCAAGAGAGCCTGCTTCGGGTTGAATCTGGCTTTGGCCTTCATTAGGTGTGTACTCATCGAGGTTGTCTTCATCATACGGTTTCAATTCGACATCTGTGATCCTTATCCTGCTTACCCCCAGATGCCAATTAGCAGAATTCCGCAGAAAATGACGACCGAGCATATCATCCGCCGCACGCCCTGACGCTCCTTCAAGAGAAGCACACCTAGGAGAGTAGCAAATATGGTGCCGATCTCTCTCAGCGGGCTGATATGGGCGAGCGGTGCCTGCTGAAGTGCGAACAGGAACAGCAGATAGGAGCCCGGATTCAGCACGCTGCCCAGCAGAATGGTGAACTTGTTGCGGCGCCACTCTTCAAGCAGCTTCCGCGATCTCAGGACCGCAGGGGTCAGTCCGGCAACGAAGCCGATATTGGTCACCTCAAGCAGCGCGAGCGGAGACATATGCTGAAGGTTCAGCTTATCGACGAATACGTAGCAGGTGGTGCATAATCCTACGCAGAGGGCCATGAGTATCGGTGTATAGTAGCCTAAGGGGGTGCCGGGGTCGGAGGAAGCCGGGAGTCTTCTTCTTGCGCCGATTCCGCTGAGGACAGCGAAGCCGCCTAGCATGCAGCAGATCCCGATCCAGCCGTAGACAGACAAGGATTCCTTCAGGAAAATAACGCCGATCAGCGGAATAAGCAGCGTGCTTGTCCCCCGCATCACCGGGTAGATCTGGGACAGGTCGCCCATCTCATAGGTTATGGATAACAGCCAGGAATATAAGGCCTGCAGCGCCACAGACAGCAGCAGCAGGGCGTAAGCACCGGCGGCCAGCGGCTGTGTCCACAGCTCGATAAGCAGGACCGGGAGCAGCAGCACCGTGGAGACCATCATGATCGACCACAGGAAGATACTTTTATTCAGGCTTCTTTTGGTGAACATGCTCCACACCGCGTGGCACATTCCGGAAGCCAGCACCAAAAGAATTGGCAGCAGCATGGATAGTCAACCCCTCAGGAAGTAGTTAGTGTTGTGAATCGGCAGCAGAGAGAGGCGTATGGGCAGGCTGTTCAGTGCACCGGGAGCCGTCTGCCAGCCGGAGCCAGGTGTCGAAGGACGGATGGTCCTGCTCTAGACGGATGATGCGCGCGCCCCGCTTGAGGTTGTCGTGCCCGTAGGTATTATAGCCGGTTGCCCGGCCATAGCTGAGGCGGATGCCATGCAGCGTACCGGTGAAATCATTGATATGGTCATGTCCGCAAAAGGTGCCCGCCACATCGCCCATCTCTACGAGCGTAGCGAATAACCCTGAATTCAGAACCGGAGCACAGACCCGTTCATACTTATGTCCATAGCAGACCTGGGTGTTCCACATCTCGTCATATTCGGGCAGCGGGATATGGAAGAACGCCAGTGCAGGCCGCTTCGCCTGATCTTCTCCGGGATTCAGCCGCGCAGATTGCTCTGCCAGCCAATCCATCTGGTTACGCCGGACCCAGCTATACCCGGGAATCTGCTCCAGCGGAGAGTAGGCACCCGTATCGAGCATATAGAGGATGGCTCCCGCATGATTGCCCGAGCCTTCAATCTCCAGGACGTAATTGCTTGAACCGGCAAGCTCCGCCGGACCAGCCTCAGCCAGACAGTGCGGAGACTCCTGCGCAATCTCCATCAGCTCGCTGTAGGTCACTCCGTTCTCCGTGTCATGGTTGCCGAATACGAATGCCCAAGGCACACCGGAATTCACTACAGCAGCCACTGCATCGCGGAAGGCCTGCTGGGGGTCCTGGCAAGGAAGCTCGCCTTCACGGACTGGCCCCGTATAGATCGTATCTCCTGTGAAAATAACCAGGTCCGGCTGCTCCGCATTCAGCACCAGCTCCATCAGCTCCCGGGTCTGCTGATCCTCTGCTCTTCCATCCATCCAGTGGAGGTCGGTGAACTGTGCAATGGTGAAGGTGCCGTCTGGCCGAAATGATAATTTACTGTTCATGCGGGAAATCCCCTCTCTTGTCAATCCGATTATGGGTTAAGCGGTAAGGCGTGTGGTGATGTAATAGTGCGTGTTTGTTGATTCAATGTGTTGTTGATTCGTGTTTCTTTATGTTGTTTCATGTTGATTTTAGGCTCGGATGGTTATTCTGTCAAGCTTCATTTCGTGCTGGTTGTATTCTCTGCAATAGAATTAGCACGAGATTAGGCAAAAGCTCATTCTGCTGTAGTTCATACATTAGATTTCACTAATATAGCTTCAAAACCTCCTCTTAGCAGAATTCTAGTGTACAAAGTGCAGCAGAGGCCATTTTTCGGACGATTTTGGAGTAATCTGCTGTATGAAGTACAATGTGTGCTAGACCTACATAGCTACCAAGGATATTTCTGTGGTAGGGGTCTCGCATTGACAAGTGGAATTCAGATTCATATACTGGTGAAAACAACATCAATAAACTAGAAACAACATTTTGACTAGAGATACCCAACATACATTTGAGTTTACTAAGTAGTACCTTATCGTATTTTAAAATAGTGGAGCAGACGCAATACCCCTTCAAATTGCAATTAGAATAAAAAGTGGACGCCACGTTAAGAGACACTGGATAATAGGCTTAACGAAGGAAGGTGTCCAATGTGGGGGAACGACGGCAACGATACAATGAAGAATTCAAGAAGCAGACGGTGAAATATGTGCAGGAGCAGACCAAGAGTATTGGGGATATCTGTGAGGAGCTGAATATCCCCAAGAGTACGATTCACCAATGGATCTCTCAGTACCGCCAATTCGACCAGGAGGCCATTCACCACCCGGAGAAAATGCGTCAGATCGAACAGACGCTTAAGGATGCCGAAGCGGAGAATCACCGCAAAGAACGTGAAATCGAGGACCTGAAAGAAGAGCTGGCCATTCTAAAAAAGGCGCTGCACATCTTCAGCAAAGAAAAGAACTAAGGTTCCAGTTTATCGAAGATCACCGCTCGGATTTTCGATTGGAGAAGATGTGCAAGGTCCTCAAGGTATCCCGAAGCGGGTACTACAAATGGCGTACGGCAGAGCAGCCGGTACGACTCGAGCGAAAAGAGAAGCTGATTCAGCGTATTCGGTGGTATCACCAGGATTCAGGGGGCACCTACGGCAGCCCAAGGATTCATCGGGAACTCCAAAGGGAGGGCTGGAAGGTCTCCGAGCGTACCGTCGGCCTCTTCATGCGCGAGCAAGGGATACGTTCGTGTATGGCCCGTAAATACCGGGTCACGACCACGGACTCGAATCACGATCTGCCGATTGCGCCCAATGAACTCCAGCAAGACTTTTCGGCCACAAGGCCAAATGAAAAATGGGTGGCCGATATTACGTACATTCCGTGTCGTCAAGGCAAACTCTATTTGGCGAGTATTCTGGACCTGTATACGAAACAGATTGTCGGGTGGAAGCTCAGTGACCGGATGACCACGGATCTGGTTCTAGGCGCCCTCCAGCAGGCCTACAAGGCGAAAAAGCCTGGGAAGGACCTGATACACCACTCCGACCGAGGATCTCAGTATGCCTCCAAGGACTACCGGAAACAGCTCCAAACCTATCGCATGAAAGCGAGTATGAGCCGCAGGGGCAACTGCTACGATAATGCTTGTATAGAAGCGTTCCACAGCATTCTGAAGCGCGAGTTGATCTACAGTCATCCGAAGTTTAAAACCAAGGAAGAGGCCTACCAAAAGCTATACTGGTATTTGGAGTTGTTTTACAACCGCAAGCGTTCCAACAGTACTCTGGGATACATGTCGCCAGTGCGTTTTGAGCAACTTTACTACCAGACAGTCGTTTAATTGGCGTCCACTTTATTGACAGAAGAGCAAATTACATCTTTTTTCCAAGCGGGCCTTGTTCTTCAGGGGCGTTTGGCTTAGCGTACCGGACTGAGGTGCTCTTATTTGGGAAGAAAGTCGCCAATTGGGCGAGTAACGGACTCCACAGGCCTTATCCTTTGCACTTCAACTCCGAAACGTCTCATAGAGAGACTATAAGGTCCACTGGGTCCGTTAAGCCGCAAAAAGTGGCGTTTTCGCGGGGATAAGATCTCTCCGGTCCGTTAGATTTTGGGTTTTATTCTGATGCTCTACTAGTTCGCGCAAGCAGAATGTATGTTGTTTTTCGCATACATTGGTCCTGGTTACTTTCGCGCAAGCAGAATGTATGTTGTTTTTCGCATACATAGGGCCGGTTTACCTTCGTGCAGCAGCCGTCACCGGATTTCTCCCGCAAGAAGTGGCTGAATCAAGGGAATCTGGGACAACAGCGGCTGGAGGGGCAACTATTCTCTGGTGTCACGGCCAATCCCATCATAGAAAAAATAAAAGTACAATCTATATAAAATCCACAACGATAGGAGGAAGCAAGGATGTCGCTGACCTATGAAGAACGCAAGCACACGATTCTGTCCCAGCTGGACCTTGAGGGCAAGGTACAGGTGCATTTTCTCGCGGAGCGGTTCGGGGTGACGACGGAGACGATCCGGCGCGATCTCGACCGGCTGGAGAAGGAAGGGCGGCTGCGCAAGGTGTACGGGGGAGCGGTGCGAATCCGCTCGGAGAATCATGAGCCTACGTTCATGAAGCGCGCCCAGATGCATCTGCCGGGCAAGCAAGCCATCGGCAGGCTGGCAGCTTCACTTATTCAAGATGGCGAGACGGTCATCCTCGACAACGGGACAACGACCCTTGAGATTATGCGAGCGCTTAAGGACCGTACACAGGTGACGGTGATTACGAACTCTGTTCCCGTGCTGAATTGTGCGCTGGAGCAGTTTGCGGGGAGGGTTATTTTTGCCGGGGGTGAGGTGAATGCAGGGTATCAGGCGGCAGTAGGGGGCACCGCGCATGATCTGCTGGGGCAGTTCAAGGTAAATAAGGCGTTCATCTCTGCCGGAGGGATCTCGCTCTCGGAGGGGATCACCGACTACCACCTGGAGGAAGCCCTCATCTCCCGCAAAATGATGGAGCGGGCCGAGGAATCCATTCTGGTCGCGGATCATTCCAAATTCGGCATCACTACCTTTGCCCAGATCGCTCCGCTCGAGCATATCTCCATGGTGCTGACGGACAGCGGCTGCTCTGCGGAATGGAAGGATACCTTTGCCCGGCTGGATATCGAGCTGCTGACCGGGGTGTAACGCAGAGCTATGCAATATAAATAGCGCCAATCCTTACACTTATGAAGTGTAGGATTGGCGCTATTTGTTATGTCTATGGGTAGGGTCAGCCGATCCAGATCCGCTGCGTGCTATGGTCGCTGGAGCTTGCGCCGAGCATAATATCGAAGTCTCCAGGCTCGAACACGAGCTGATCATCCTGGCCATAGAACATGAGCATGTCTCTGGTGATCTCGAAGGACACCGTCTGCTTCTCATGCGGGGCCAGGGTAATCTGCTTGAAGCCCTTCAGCTCTTTGCCGGGACGGACCACACTTGCGGTAACATCGCGGATATAGAGCTGAACGGTCTCCTTGCCGGTAACCTCCGAGGTGTTCTCCACCTGGATGGAGGCAAGCACCTTGCCGTCTGCCGCAGCTTCTACCGTAAAGCCGCTGTAGGCAAACGTAGAATAGCTCAGGCCGTAGCCGAAGCAGAACAGCGGATCATTCGGAATATCCAGATAGCGGGTTACATAACGCACATTTGGATACTGGGGATCATAAGGGCGTCCCGTCTGATAAGCGTTATAGTACACCGGAATCTGTCCCACGGAGTAAGGGAAGCTCATGGAGAGGCGTCCGGACGGGTTATAATCGCCGAACAGCACATCTGCAATGGAATTTCCCGACTCGGTGCCGAGGAACCAGGCCTGTACCAGCGCGTCACTTGATTCAAGCACTGGCGCAAGCTCCAGCGGGCGGCCGCTGAACACAATGGTGACCACCGGCTTGCCGGTTGCCTTGAGGCGGTGGATCAGCTTCTCCTGATTGGCGGACAGCCGCAGGCTGGCCTTGCTTCCGCCTTCCCCGGTATCCTGCTGATTCTCGCCGACTGCGGCCAGAATGACATCGCAGTCCTTCAACTGCTCGTAAGCCGCTTCAGAAGCATCCTCCACATCGAATACACCCTCCAGCATGCTTCCCAGCTCGCCGGTCATGGCTGTGAGCAGGTCCGCTGCCGGGATTTTGCCCGTGATGCCCGTGTATAGGGAGACCGCAGGGTCTTTCTCGGTACCGGCCCAGCCGCCAAGAACATTGATTGAGGTTGCGAAGGGACCGGCGAGGCCGATCTTCATGCCTCGCTTAAGCGGCAGGACTCCGCCTTCGTTCTTCAGCAGAACGATCGAGCGGGCGCCCATCTCGCGTGCCGCCTGAAGGTGCTCAGGACTTGGCTTATCTGCTTCATCAGCTGCAGGGTCGGCATCCTTGAACGGATTGTCGAACAAGCCTAGGGCGTCCTTAAGCTCCAGTACCCGGGTAACCGCTTCGTCGATCAGACGGAGGTCGAGCAGCCCTTCCTCAATCAGTGTAGCAGCGTGGTTCAGATAGTGGGTGGACATCATCTCGATATCCAGTCCCGCTACCAGGCTCTTCAGGGCAGCTTCACGTCCGTCTTGCGCTGCGCCGTGGGGCACCAGCTCGTTCACGGAGTTGAAATCGGCGATGGTTACGCCATCGAAGCCCCATTCCTCGCGGAGAATACCGCGCAGGAGCTTGCTGTTGCCGCTGGACGGAATGCGGTCAATGGTATTGAACGCAGCCATCACCATAGCGACACCGGCATCTACTGCCGCCTTGTAGGCTGGCAGATAGAACTCGCGGAGCACGCCGGTGGACATGTCCACCGTGTTATATTCACGGCCGCCTTCAGGCGCGCCGTAGCCGGCGAAATGCTTCACGCAGGCAGCGATCCGCCCCGGCTCCTTCAGATCCTTGCCCTGGTAGCCCCGGACCATGCTCTCAGTCACCCGGGCGTTCAGGTAAGGGTCCTCACCGGAGGTCTCCATGACCCGGCCCCAGCGCGGATCACGCACGAGGTCGGTCATCGGAGAGAAGGTGAGGTGAATGCCGGCGGCAGCGCTCTCCCGCGCTGCTACCTCAGCGAACTGCTCACAGGCATCAAGATCGAAAGAACAGCCCATGGCGAGCGGAATCGGCAGAATGGTCCGGTAGCCGTGAATGACATCGGCCATGAAGATCAGCGGGATCTTCAAACGGCTGGATTCCAGATGCCGGGTCTGCAGCTCAATGACATTTCGTGCGCCGATTCCGTTCAGAACGCTTCCGATGCTTTTGATCACCTGCGGCTCGATATTAAGCTCTTTGAATGGACCCGTCAAATCCACGGTATCATCCAGACCCCAATAGTATGGACCAAGCTGGGTAAGCTGGGCTAACTTCTCGTCTAGTGTCATATCGTTCACGAGATCCTGGATAAACGGTTTAGTCATGGCTAACTCCTTCGTAAGCGTACTGAAAGTTATTGTGTTACATAGATATGCAGCTCATCGCCGGGCAGGCTCAGCAGGTGATTCTTGGCAATGCTTACCGCGCCCGGGCGGTATGGATTCGGTAGTACCTGACCGGTAACAGCAACGCCTGCTGCCTGCACTTCCGGGGTGCGGGCCTCACCTGCGCTGAAGTGATAGACGAAGGTCATCTTCTTGCCGAAGCACTCATAAGTGAAGCGCAGCCCGTCAAGAGTTGCCGGGAGTACCGGGTCAATGACCAGTTCTTCTTCACTGAAGCGGATACCCAGAACTGCCGAGATAAGCTGATTCAGGTAGATCCCGGGACCGCTGGAATACAGGCGCCAGCCGCCCTTAACCTCTACGCTGCCGTCACGCAGCTGGTCGAAGTTCTCCTGATAGCTGTAGCGGTCAGGGAAGTCGCCGTCCGAGCTGCTGAAGTACATGTTGCTCTGGCGCAGCTGGGCATTCGGCACGCTCTGCCGGATATTGATCGGGTTGATCTGGAACAGGCCGTCCCAGGCACGCTTCGCTTCGCCCAGCTTGGCGGAAGCTTCAATATAGCGGATATGGGCATGTACATATTGCAGGCTGATCTCACGGCCGACGCTGGCTGCTTGCTCCGCACGGCGGAAGATGGTGCTTACGCCGCCTTCATAGCGGGCAGGACGGTCCATCAGGCGCACTCCATCCGGGCAGTTCAGATGCTCGTCGATCAGGTGCAGGTTCTCTGCCGCCTGCTCCGGAGTAACCAGCTCCGCAATAATACTGCGGGTCATCGGCAATAACCGGTAATGAATGCCGGTCTCTGTATCCAGCGGGTGAAGCATATAATCAATGCTGCCGTCCTCCTGGAAGTAAGCGAAGCCGGCAATGACTCCATCCTTGATCAGGAGGGTGCGGAACGATTCCTTCATCTCTTCGGCCATAGCAGACAGGCTGGCGGAGAATTCAGGATCGGCAGAAGTCACCTGAGACAGATTGCGGATCACCTGGAAGGCGAGCGCTACCGTCCATGCACTTACCAGCTTGGTCTTCAGTGCTTCATTCGCAGGTTGAAGGGTATCATCCCAGTCGCCGCCTGCATAATTGATCAGGGCTGTGCCCGGCACGAAGCGTTCACGGATGGTCTCTACCGCAGCCTTGACATGCGCAAGGACTGTTTCGGTCTGCTGGCTTGGCTGAGCATCCGCCAGATGGTGATAACCGATTTCTTCCTGGAGAATCGAGTAGTCTCCGGTAGCCATGATGTAATCGCTGATGCATTTCAGCGGCCAGAGCACCACATCGCCATGCCATTCATGGGCCTGGACCGGATGCTGGTCGAACATGAACCATTGCGGCCATTCCTTGCTCTCCCACAGTTGATGCGAGTAGATCTTCAGCAGAACATTGCGGGCCAGCTCATAGTGCTGGGTCATCAGGAAGTATTCCATTGGTCCCTGGCAGACATCGCGTGTACCCCAGGCTGCTCCGCCCGGCTGTTCAAGGCCGTGCGGCATGAGGAAGTGGGTCATCGCATTATGGGTGTACCACCATGCCGTCTCGTTCAGGATATCAATCCGGGACTGCTCTGTGCCATCCAGCTCAAGCTGGAAGCCGGAAGTGAACGAAGCATAGAATTCGTTATACTGTGCCTGCTCCTTCTCCAGTGTGTAAGGGGCCGTCAGCGGAAGAGCCTCTGCTGCTGTAAGTCTGCCCTGAATCACAAGCTGGAAGCCGGAGGACTGCGTTACCGACAAGGTGAGCAGAGTGCCGTTACGCGGCTGTTTGTCGGCAAAGAACATCCGGTCATCGCTGTACGTATATGCGGTTCCCGGCAACTGGATATCGAAATGCAGGCCCGGATAAGGAAGCTTCTGGAGGGACGCTTCATCAGGAAGCAGACGCAGGATGCCGTCCTTCTCTTCCACCCGTACCGGGTGCCGGAATTCATGCTCGCCCATAACCAGCTGGTTCGTGATCAGATAATCATAGGATTTGCCCAGCTTCGACTGTACCTGAAGCGCGACATCCGGCTGGCCTGCTGCTGCGATCGAAGTAACGGTCAGTACATCGTCTTCCAGCTGATAATGCCATTTCGCAAAATTCACGCCCATCTCGTAAGCCGCCGGCAGTGTAAGAATCCGGTAGACCCCGTCCATGCGGACATAGATCCGCTGACCGCTGTTCCGCTGGATATTCAGCAGGCCGCGCGGCGTGGAGAGCCCTTTATGGAAAGAGGTATTCCCCACCACAGTCTGACCGTTGAAAATACCGTACATATAGTTAGTGGAGGAGATCAGGTTGTTGTCTACCTGCTTGTCGCCCAGCAGGGAGGTGATAATATGGCCATGCGGACGTTCCACCAGCAGCTCCTTAGGCTGCAGAACCACATGGACATGCCCGTCTGTGAAGAAAGAGAGCAGCTGGCCGTTCTCCATCTCTTCAAGCTTCCGGTTAGGGAAGGCAGCATCAATCTCGGCCTGTGACCACTGTGGGGAGACATAAGGCTTGCCGATGTCGTCACTCAGCACAGGAACATCCCGGCTTGGCACGGCTTCCTTGCTGCTCCAGTCGATCTCTGCATAAGCTGCCTGCAGCTCAGCCTGGAATTCAAGCCCGGTTACAGCAGCCGGATGATTCGGACGGAACAGGCCATAGAAGGCGAATTCAACTGGAGCCGACAGGACCATAGTCTCGGTCTGGAGTGCGGTATAAGCCAGCTCGTATTGATAATTACGGTTCTGCAGATTGCCGTTCAGCGCCTCCGGCACATAGCTTCCTTTATAGGAAATGCCGAAGAATTGCATACCATCGGTGGAATAGCCTACAGCCCGTGAACCGACTACACCCTGCTGGAGATACGGGAAGTCCGTTCCCTGCGGCTGGTTCTGGCGCGAGCATACGGCGTAGCCCTGCGGGCCTTCCCAGATGCTGTGATCCAGATATTGGCTCATATACAGCTCATTAGCGAGAATGCCGCCTTTGTCTGCAATGCCCACATCCTGGCCATACACTACATCTACAGTCTCACCGTTGCCGGAGAGCTGGAGCTGCCAGAACCAGATGCCGTCCTTGGCCGGTGCGAAGGTAACGCGGTAGCTGATTGCTTCTATAGAACCTTCAAAAATCAGTTTGTCATCGGTACGGGACAGCGTGGAGCCCGACTTAATACCCAGCAGCGGATAGCTCTGGATTCCTTGCTCCGTATATACGCGCAGATAGATATTATTGGAAGAGCCGTCTGCCGGATTACCCTGGAACAGATTAATAAGAGTGGAGCCCTGCGTGAATTCAAAAATATCTCCTGTAGGCAGGAATGTATACGACAGGTCATCCCGGGTTAAGGTAATCATGTTCATTTGTTGTTTGAATATCATATCGAGCCTCGCTTTCCAGTGCTTAAGTTAGGACATGAAATCGATCAGAACGGGGGAATTCATCATCAGATGTCACAAAAAAGGGCTGACATGTCCATGTAAAGAATAAATAGAAACGTTTCCATAGGCGATACATTTCGAGTTTAGACTTTTGACTGAAAAAAGTCAATTATCTATAAAAAAAACGCCTTTTCATCTATTATGAACAGCAAAATGTAATTTTATTACTTGTTATTTAAAAATAAAAAATGTTTGACAGCGTATACAAGGAAGGAGTATGCTCTGAGCAAGGGGAAACACAAAGAAATAATGGAAACGTTTCTATATGGTCGAAAAGGGTTAATTAGTTGCAGTAGAATGCTTAATTAGTTGCAGTGGAATGCAATGTTTAATTTGGAGGTGGGTTCATTGGCAAGATTTGTACAATCGGGCGGAAATGTTGTCCGGGAATTAGTGAAGAACAAAGTGCTGTATCTCATGCTGCTGCCTGTCATTGTGTATTTTGCTGTGTTTCATTATGCGGTAATGCCTGGCGCGTACGTTGCATTCGTAGATTACAAGCTCAACAAAGGGATCTTTGGCAGTGACTTTATCGGACTCAAGAATTTTGAGTTCCTGATTCAGAACGGAGACCTCTGGAATATCACCAAGAATACTTTGCTCTACAATCTGGTGTTCCTTGCACTGGGTAACATCATCCAGATTGTATTTGCCATCATGCTGTCGGAGATTGCGGGCAAGTGGTTCAAGAAGATCTCCCAGTCGGTTATTCTGCTTCCGAATTTCATCTCGATGGTTATCGTCGGCGTGTTCGCGTATAACCTGTTCAATTTCAACTCCGGGTTTATCAATACGATGCTTACCAGTACGGGCTTAGACAAGATTGAGTTCTACTCCGACGCTGGAATCTGGAAATACATCATTGTAGCGTTCAAGATCTGGGCAAGTACCGGTTACGGTATGATTGTCTATCTGGCAGCCGTTACGGGAATTAACCATGATCTCTATGAAGCAGCTTATATGGACGGCGCCACTACCTGGCAGCGTATCCGTTATATGACCCTGCCGATTCTGAAGCCAACCTTCATTCTGCTCCTCCTGTTCGGTATGGGCGGAATTCTCAAAGGCTCATTCGACCTCTTCTACAATTTGATTGGAACAAACTCCGTGCTGTATCCGCAGACGGATATTATAGATACTTATGTCTTCAGGTCGCTCGTGGGACAATTTAACTTCTCCATGGGTGCTGCTGTTGGCTTCTACCAATCCTTATTCGGTCTGGTTCTGGTGCTTGTCGTTAACTTTATTGTGCGCAAGGTTGAACCGGACAGCGCGTTGTTCTAAGACAAGATAAGAAACAGGGGTGTTAATATGGCAAGTAATACTATTAAACAGGATTCAGGCAGCATTTTCATTAAGGTGATCAGCTACATTTGCATCTCCGTATTTGCCCTGTTCTGTGTGTTTCCTTTTGCGCTGATGATTTCATCCTCCTTCATGAATGAGCAGGAGATTATCCGCGAGGGGTACAAGCTGATTCCGAATGAGATTTCTTTCAAGGCCTATGAATTGTTGCTCAGTAACTCCTCCAAGCTGGTGGATGCTTATCAGGTAACGATCTTTATCACAGTCGTCGGTACGGTGCTCGGGCTGTTCATGATGTCCATGGCCGGATTTGTCCTGAACCGCAAGGATTTCAAATACCGTAACTTCTTCTCCTTCCTGATCTATTTCACCACCTTGTTCAGCGGAGGATTGATTCCGACTTACATTCTGATGGTTAAGCATCTGCACCTCAAGGACAATCTGTTCGCCATGATCCTGCCGGCGGTGGTAGGGGCGTGGTCGATCTTCCTGATGCGTAACTTCATGAAGGCGATCCCGGATTCCCTGTATGAATCAGCGACGATTGACGGCGCAGGCGATTTCCGCATCTACTGGCGGATCTTCATGCCGCTGGCGGTTCCGTCACTGGCAACGATCGGACTGTTCTCGGCACTGGGCTTCTGGAATGAGTGGTACAACGGAATGCTGTACATGGACACTCAGAGCAAGTTCCCGCTCCAGTACTTCCTGCAGCGCATGATCAACCAGGCGAATATGGGCAGTCTCATCAACTCGGGGGCGGTCATTAATACAGCCGATCTGCCGACCCAATCGATCAAAATGGCTACAGCCGTGCTGGCCACAGGCCCGATCATTCTCCTGTATCCATTCATTCAGCGTTACTTCGTAACCGGTCTTACGGTCGGTGCTGTCAAGGGTTAATGGACGCCTGCTTATTGTAGGGTGTTTGTTATAGATGCAAAAACCATAATATAGAAAAGAAAAGGGAGGCTTACCGAATGAAAGGTAAAAAGATTGCTTCTTCTCTAGCCGCTGTCCTCATGCTTACTGGAGTGCTATCCGCTTGTTCGTCAAGCAATAATGCAAATGGTGGAAATACAGGCTCATCGAACACTCCATCCACTTCCACTAATTCCGGAGGCGTAGACACTTCTAAGGAAGCGAAGCTGACGTACTACCTGTGGGGCAGTGAGGGAGTTACCAATAAAGACATTCTGGCTGAGATTAACAAGAAGCTTAAGGCCGATCTGAATACTACGCTTGAAATCAAATATATTGACTGGGGTGACGTAGCGACCAAGTATCCGCTGCTGTTCGCTTCCGGCGAATCGTTCGATCTGTCGCATGCTTCTCCGGGTGCTCCTGTGTCCTACTACACCCTGGCTACTGAAGGCGCGCTGACTGACATTACCGACATGCTGGACAAGGTAGCGCCTAAGCTGAAAGCGGAGATTCCAGAATCCTCCTGGCAGAACACGAAGGTGGATGGCAAAATCTACGGCGTACCGAGTCTGTTCAGCGAATATACGCCTGCCGGTTATGCTTATCGTACCGATCTGCTGAAGAAATACGGTATGACTGAAATTAAGACAATCGATGATATGGTTAAATACATGGATAATGTGGTTGCCAATGAATCCTTCCCACCAATTAACGGTAAGGCTGAGGATGCACAGAACATGTACAGAATGCTCGTAGATACTACAGGCATGTGGCTGAACGCACCTGGTATCTCGCTTAATGAATTGAACCTGGTCACTAAGAGCCCAGAGGATTACAAGACTGTATTCCATCCGGCCTTCACTCAGGAATTCGAGGATTGGGCTGTGAAAATGCGTGAGTGGGGCGACAAGGGCTACTGGGGCAAAGACGTTCTGTCCGCTTCCCTCGGCAGCAAAGACAACTTCAGAGCCGCGAACTCTGCGGGTTATCTGACTCATGCCCAGGACTGGATCGGGCAGTATGGCGGAGATATCAAGGCGCTGCCTAATTCTCCTACAGCCTTCTATACTTTTGCTGAAGCCAACAAGAAAATCAAACGTAAGATGGGTGTAGACAACTCGACAGTCATCAGTGCGAACTCCTCTAACCCAGAGCGTTCTCTGATGGTTATTGAGAAATTCATGACGGATGAAAGCTACTACAACCTGATGCAGTACGGTATTGAAGGCAAGCACTACGTTATTGAAGATGGTGTCAAGAAACAGCCCGCAGGCTTCAATGAAAAAACAGACGGCGGCGGCTTCTCGGCTTGGTCGCTCAGAAACGACAAGTTCGTGATTCCTAGTGATACTGAGAATCCGGTCCGTAAAGACCTGTTCGCTGCATGGGATAAAGAAGCGATCGATGATCCGTACAACGGCTTCAGCTTCGACCCGGCTAATGTAACTACCGAAATTGCTTCAATCTCGAACGTGAATGCACAGCTTGGTATTCAGCTCATGCTGGGTAAAACAAATAAAGATCCAAAAACGGCTGTAGCAGAATACCGCGATCAGCTGAAAAAAGCAGGAGTTGACAAGGTCATTGCCGAAGTAGAGAAACAATTGGCAGAATTTACACCTGTTAACTAAAAGAATGTATAGGTTACAGGGGAGCTATATTTTATAGCTCCCTTACCTATAAATGGGGGAGTAGAGTGGACGTAAACATTAAGGATATCGCGAGGATATCCGGTGTCGGCATCTCAACAGTATCCAGAGTCATTAATAATAAGGGGCTGGTGAGCGATGCCACCCGGGAGAAGGTTCTGAGTGTCGTCAAGGAATATAACTATATTCCCAATTCCAATGCCCGAAATCTGAAAACAACCCAATCCAAAAATATTGCACTTATGGTTAAAGGGATTACTAACCCGTTTTTCTCCATTATGATTAAGGAGATTGAACGTCAGGTCAATCTGCGCGGCTATCCGTTTCTCATCCATCAGGTAGAGGACGGCACCGATGAGATCAACGCTGCCATTCAGCTGGTGAAGGAGAAGAATCTTAGCGGAATCATTTTCATGGGCGGTACCTATAATCACTCCGAAGAGAAATTCAAGCAGTTAACGGTTCCATTCGTACTCACGACCATCACTACCTCACAGGAAGTGGACCCGTCCATCTTCTCAAGCGTAACGATCGATGAATCCAAGGAAGCTTATAAGGCAACCTCATATTTAATTTCGCTTGGACATCGAAACATCGGCTTTCTCGCCAAATCTCCTTTACTGGAAGACACCACAGGCAGCCGCCGCCTTCTTGGCTACAAGATGGCGCTGGAAGAACATAACATACCTTATCATTCGGGATTCGTAGAGGATTGTGAATACAGTCCAAGCTCGGGCTTCAACGCTGCACGCAGACTGCTGAACCGCGACAGAACCGTAACTGCTATCTTTGCGGCCTCCGATACGATTGCGATCGGTGCGGCCAAAGCTGTGCTTACCGCAGGCTTATCTATCCCCGATGATATTTCGATCATCGGCTTCGACGGTATTGAGATGGCCGAATACTATCATCCTGCGCTGGATACGATCAGCCAGCCTGGCACCGAAATGGCACTGTCCAGTGTGGGCGTGCTGTTCGACCTGATTACCAAACATTCCTCCCATCAGCATATTGTCTATGATGCGGTATTGCTCAAGCGTGGCTCTTGCAAGATGATTAAGGGCCGGTAACAGCAGGGCGTTGACTATAAAACTAACTGGAGTTGACAAAATCATGCAAGATTCACTAAGAATAGGGACGCTTGTACGCGGCGGCGAAGCCGTCCAGGTCATTCCGCAGATTGTGGAGCATGGCTTCGAATCCTTTCAACTGAATTTCTGGCAGACGGTTGGCGATACCGATCTGGTGGAGACGGCGGCACGGATTCGGGAGCTGGCTGCTGAACATCACTTCGTGATCTCATCTGTCGGGATCTATGGTAATCCGCTTGGCGGCGGGCCGGAGGCTGAGACGGAGGCCACCTTGGCGGGCTGGGAGCAGCTGATTGAGCACGCTCACTTGTTCGGGACGGACATTATTGGCGGCTTCACCGGACGGCTGCCCGGCTCGTCGATTGACGAATCGCTTCCGAGATTCGCCGAGGTGTTCGGCGAATTGTCGAAGCGGGCGGCAGATAAGGGTCTGCGGATTGCTTTTGAGAACTGTGCGATGGGCGGGAGCTGGCAGAAGGGTGACTGGAATATCGCCCATAACCCTACAGCTTGGGAGAAAATGTTCAACGCCGTTACGGCAGACAATCTCGGGCTGGAATGGGAGCCTGCCCATCAGCTCACCGCGCTGATTGATCCGATCCCGCAGCTGCGCAAATGGGTGGATAAGATCTTCCATGTCCATGGCAAGGATGTGACGATTGCCTGGGACATAGTCAAGGAGTACGGAATTCATGGTCCGAAGCCTTATGTGTGGGACCGGACGCCGGGCTTCGGGGATACGAACTGGACGGATATTATCACCATTCTCCGGCAGAGCGGCTATCAGGGCACGATTGATATTGAAGGCTGGCATGATCCGGTCTACCGGGACGAGCTGGAGATGACAGGCCAGGTCCATGCGTTGAATTACCTGAAGCATTGCCGGGGCGGCAGTATGATACCCAATCCGGTTGTATGAGTATACAAGAAAGACCTCATGATTCACATCTGCGGATGTGGCCTTGAGGTCTTTTTGGTTGTGGTTATGTGATTAGATGAATCGTTTGATGGTCCAATAGGGGACGGTGAAGGTCCCTTTATTCGTTTCAATATGCAGTGCATTTGCGGAATGATCGATTTGGCATACTCCGGTGTACGTTTCTCCGCTGATCAAATGCACGCGCTGGCATAGATTGGAGAGAAGTGCATGCTGAATATCCTGTTTAATCATAGCGTTCACTTCCTCCTTGAATGCAGTATGCTTGTAAATCTCTGTACTTATTATTAAACACGAATAGGAGATTTTAACAGCAAAAATGGTTACAGTTTTGTACCATTTCTTATTTACATTCGGATAGATTTTCGGATAGATTATTATAATGTGAATCAGAAGCTCTGGTTACAATATTCATATGCCTTCGGAGTGGCATTCTGTGGAGAGGGTATATATATGTAGGAGGTGTTACCGATGAATAGAACGACCAGATTACAGCAGATAACCGTAACTCTTCTTACCGCAGGTCTGCTTACCCTGTCAGGCTGGGGAGCGGCGGCTTTCCCGGTTCAGGCGGCGGCAGCTTCGGCCGCGGCACCGGCTTGCGGGACTGGAGATCACGGACTGCTTCAGGATTTGCAAAAGGCACATAGCGGAGCTGACAGCATTCCGCTTACCTTCTCGGATGTGGAGTTTCTGAACGCGAATATCGGGCGCGCAGCCGGGAACGGCTTCCTGATTGGAACCTCGGACGGCGGCTGCCATTTCCAAAAGATCTATGAAGGACAGTGGAGCTTCCAGCAGATTGATTTCCCGGATAATGTTCACGGCTGGGCGCTTGCCGCTGTTAAGGACGGACAGGCTAAATATCTGTTAAGAACGGCAGACGGCGGCTCTACCTGGACAAGGCTGTCGAACCAGGCAGTAACCTTTGAACGGATAGAGTTCTTGGACAGCAGCCAGGGCTTCGGCTACAACCGCGCATCTACATATTATACGAAGGATGGCGGAGAGAGCTGGAGTCTGATCAAGACGCCTGCCAACACACGCGGTGCGGAATTCACCAGCCGGAATAACGGCTGGGCTGTGGTAGTTGTTCCGGGGAGCGGCTATCGGGTAATGAAGACAACTAATGGCGGAGCAGCCTGGAAGCAGGTACTTAGCGCCTCCACCCCTGAGGCGAATTATGGACAGATCTACGCCAAGGGCAGTCAGGTGTATGCGCT
Source organism: Paenibacillus sp. FSL H3-0333 (assembly GCF_038002805.1). Lineage (NCBI taxonomy): Bacteria > Bacillati > Bacillota > Bacilli > Caryophanales > Paenibacillaceae > Paenibacillus > Paenibacillus sp. FSL H3-0333. Next base: position 2,089,472 of record NZ_JBBODG010000001.1, read on the forward strand.
GCTGTACGGCGGGGCCGGCATGTCGCAGACCTCTTATTCCCTCTACGGCAGCTCTAACTCCGGCGGCAGCTGGACCCGGGTGATTGCCCAGGAGACCGCAGGCGGCGGTCCGGCTCCGGGCAGCGGCGCAGCCGTAGCGAAGAAGGGCCCTGCTTCGGGTACCCCCGGCAATATGGTGCTGATCGGCAAGACAACGGCTTTCCTGACAGGTTACCAGCCGGCGGCGGAAGAAGTGGGCGTTGGGTTTACCAAGAACAACGGCCGGAGCTGGAAGAATCAGAAGGCGGTTCCCGGATTCGGGGGAATCATCTCGTTCACCGATCATAATCAAGGCTGGCTTGCAGTGAGAGACCTGAACAGCTCGACACTTTATGTAACGAAGGATGCAGGTGCTACCTGGACAGCCAAGTTTTCTTTTGAGACGGCAGGGCGGTAGGTTATCCGTAAGATAATGGCGAATGACGCAGGAAAGAATGAATGACGAAGATGAATGACAAAAGACAAATGACGAAGGTCAAAGGCAAAGACAAAGACGGGTCTTCTCCCTATGGGGGCGGGCCCGTCTTGCTTGTTGTAATAGGAGCAATCGGCCCACGCGCCGCTCGCCGTCCCGTTGTAATCGGTTTTTCGATTACATTCGGCCCACGCGCCGCTCGCCGTCCCATTGTAATCGGTTTTTCGATTACATTCGGTCTACGCGCCGCTGGCCGTCCCGTTGTAATCGGTTTTTCGATTACATTTGGCCCACGTGCCGCTCCTCGTCCCGTTGTAATCGGTTTTTCGATTACATTCGGTCTACGCGCCGCTCGCCGTCCCATTGTAATCGGTTTTTCGATTACATTCGGTCTACGCGCCGCTCGCCGTCCCATTGTAATCGGTTTTTCGATTACATTCGGTGCTCGCAAGCAGGCCCGGCCTGAATGTATGCGAAAAACAGCATACGTTGTGTTCGGCTGAAACGATACCGTCCTTTTAAATGGACGGTATCGTTTCTATTGTGGTGCAGCAGAAGGACAGGTATTGTGGAGAATAACGTTTGCTTTGGTGTAATACTTGTGACTAGCGGGTAATGGGATAGCATAGGGGGTGAAGCATGATTAGACCTGTGAGAATACTTTGGATCAGCGCTATTGTGGTGAACATTGTAGGCTTGGCTCTCTTTGTCCTGCTGACGAGCCCGGGGTTCAGCCAAGGGTTTATCCTGGATGTTGTAAATATAATGCTGCTCCAGATATTAGGCATCCCCTCTGCGGTTTTGGTTGTTGCGTTGCTTCTTCTGTTGAAGTACACAAGGAAACCGCCAGGCTGGGCGGGGTACATAGGAATCTTCATCATGATAGGGGCACTGCTGTGGATTGGGGGATATTTTCTGCTTTTTGCAAGGCTGATGCTATTCGAGAACGTCCGGTAAAAATAATACTTTACTGATCGTTCTCGAATGTGCTAATATGCTGGTACGAGGCAGATTATTTTTTTGACTATAGTAGAACGAACGGTCTCAAATGAAGCAGATGAGGAGTGTTAACGATGGGGAAGCTTGACGGGAAAGTTGCATTGATTACTGGAGGAAATAGCGGGATAGGGCTGGCTAGTGCCAGGCTATTTGTGGCGGAAGGCGCAAGAGTGGTCATAACCGGCCGTAATCCGGTATCCCTGCAGGCGGCGGTAGAAGAGCTGGGTGCGGAGCATGCAGTTGCTGTCCAGGCGGATGCGACTGATCCGCAGAGTGCGGTGAAGGCTGTGAATGCAGCAATAGAGGCCTTCGGCAGACTGGATGTGGTCTATGCGAATGCAGGAATCGCGGGCTATACACCGCTGGGCAGCACAGAGCTTGCCACCTTCGAGGAAGTGCTCCGGATCAATGTGACCGGTACCTTCTTCACCGTCCAGGCTGCACTGCCTCATCTGAAGGCCGGAGCCTCCGTCATTCTGACTGGCTCCGTGTTAGCCAAGGCCGGAAGACCCGGCAATTCTGCCTATGCCGCCAGCAAGGGAGCGGTCAGCAGCATGACGAAGGTGCTGGCTTCCGAGCTGTCTCCGCTGGGCATCCGGGTCAACAACATCGCGCCCGGCGTAACGCGCACTCCGATCTGGGGAGAGTCGGCGATGGATAACTGGAAGCAGGTCGAGGCAGGCATGGCACTGTCAATTCCGCTGGGCCGCGCGGGTGTACCCGAAGAGATCGCTAAGGTAGCGCTGTTCCTGGCCTCCGAGGATTCGTCATATATCCAAGGCGCAGATATCGCCGTAGACGGCGGTGCAGGCAGCTCGCCGCTGGGCGCACCGGTATACCGCCAGAACGCATAAGGATGCAGAGTGGCGGGAAGAGTGGCAGAAAGAGTGGCAGAAAGAGTGGCAGAAAGAGTGGCAGAAAGAGTGGCAGGAAGCACCTTGAGGGGTGCTTTTTTGCGTTAAGAGTGAAGCAAGGGCAAAAAGAGTGGGAGTTCACTGATTTCACCGGACGCAAGCTGAAAGAGTATATGAGTAGTCCGAAATGTATGTTTGCCGGCATTCACCAGTGTGATAAAATGAATTGAAACATGTAAAAATATGTTATTCTCACTCTGAGCTAAAATCCTATCTTTGAATGGAGGTTATCCGCATGAGGCTTACTAACCGGGGGACGATAATAGCTCTGCTGGTACTCGTTGTTGTAGCAGGAGGGATCTACCTGTCGCTAACGGGATTACCCTATAAAAGAAGTCACATCGCTAATGAGGTCAGAGCATACCTGATTCATACCAGAGCGTATCCCGAAGCAGATATTCAAGAGATCCGAGGGGTCTATAGCTTGAAATCGGGCGATTATGAAGCGGTGGTACGCTATAAGGATGAACCTAATCAGAACTATACCTATGCCAAAGTGAATGGAGTGTTTAGACTAGTCGGAGTCAGCAGCATGAGCGGAGGACATATAGATGAGACTTTTTATTGAAGATTAGATTCCAATAAGAGGTAAAAGGTCTGTGTTGTCGAATAAAAGAATAGATATACAGAGTGAAAAGTTCGCATGTAAGGCTAGTGTTGTGTAAACGCTCACAATAGATGCAGGAGGCGAATCAGGATGGACGGAAGCAAGTCGTTAATTTATCAAATTCTCAAGACGATTGAAGAGGGCAAAGAACCGGTACTGGAGAACCTGGAGGGTGTGACGGTCGGGGGCTTCCACAGTGCACTCGAACAGATTGTGGAGAACAAACTGGCGAATAACATCAGCTTCTCCCTCAGCGGTAAAGGTAAGAAGGCGGTCCGCGTCGCGAATACAAGCGGCTCTAAACTGACTGCGCAAGGCGTTAATTATATTCATGTTCAGGACAGCCGCAGCTTCTAGCTCATCCTGATCTTGGAAGAACCGATACTACCCGAACACCCGCAGACGGGACAAATCACTCCTGCTGCGGTTTTTTGTTGTAAGCAGAAAGTGGGCTACATTAGTCTTCGGAACAACCGGGCAATTGAATTCTGTTAATAATAGGAATCAGAATGCTCATGAGCCGACCCGGATCGACATTTTTAATATATCATGATATATTATTATGTATGATACCGAAAAATGAACGTCAGGGGACCAGGAACGTTATGACTGAATCAACCTCTTCCAAGCCGATGTATGAGAAGATCTTTGATGAAGTGAAGGAGAGCATCCTTACAGAGGCTTATAAACCCGGCGAGCGGGTTCCTTCCGAGAAAGAGCTGGCCGAGACCTATAGTGTCAGCCGCATAACCAGCAAAAAAGCACTTGAGATGCTTGCCGCCGAACGGCTGATCGTCCGTAAGCCCGGCCGCGGCTCGTTCGTGGCCGATGGTTCCGCTGAGCAGCCAGACCCGGGGATGAGCCTTACAGCCCCGGCTGTGAAGAATATTCGTGCCAATGAGAAAACAATCGGCCTAATCATCACGGACTTTGGCAACAGCTACGGGACGGGGCTGATCTACGGGATGGAGCAGGCCTCGCGTGATAATGACTGCTTTCTGGTGCTGCGCAGAACCTTCGGGGTTCCGGAGAATGAAGAGCAGGCGATCCAGAAGCTGCTGAATCTGGGTGTGGACGGTCTGATTATTTTCCCGGCCCAGGGCGAGTATTTCAATGCGGAAATTCTGAAGCTGGTCATCGGACGTTTTCCGCTTGTGCTGGTAGACAGACATCTAAAAGGAGTAGCTGCGGCCTCCATCAGCACCGATAATCTGCAGGCGGCCCTTGAAGCGACGGAGTATTTATTTGACCTCGGGCATACGCATATTTCGTTTCTGTCTCCGCCTCCCGTGGACACCACTGCGGTTGAGGACCGGATTGAAGGCTCCATTCAGGCCCATGCCCAGCGGGGAGTCGTGGTTGACAAGGAGCTGTGGGTCAGCGATTTGACCTCGACGCTGCCGAAGTTTTTTAATACAGATAATATTGAACGGGACATCTCGCGGCTGGTAGCCCATCTGCAGAGCCATCCGTCAATCACGGCGTTATTTGCCATTGAATACAATATCGCGCTGCTCGCGAAGACTGCGGTGGAACGTCTGGGACTGCGTATCCCTGAGGATATCTCCATTATATGCTTCGACAGTCCGCCGACTCATCTGGGCAGCGGGTATGCCTTCACCCATATGCGGCAGAATGAAGAGGAGATGGGCCGGATGGCCCTGGAGAATGTGCTCAGTATTATGAACGGCCAAGCGGTTCCCCATAAGGTGATGCTGGAGGCTGAGCTGGTTCCCGGGAATTCGACCGGCCCTGCCCGTAACAACTAGCTGTTATAATCCGAGAACCCATTCCGCCGGACATTCCGCCGGATGGGTTTTTTTGCTGTGTCCAAAGTGATCTGTTTCCGGCCTGAAGCTTAAGCTTGCAAGTTAGCCTAGTCTAGTCAATATCAGTGTATTTCATATATTAATATATTATTATCTAAAAATACATATTGACATATCATTTACATGCCAATATACTCATTTGTGAAAGCGCTTCATTAATTACAGAGGAGGTCATTCCGATTGAAAGCGATGAAGGAAACACCTGATTCCCTGCAGGAGCTGGCTGGCCGTGTACGTCAAAAACTGCCCAGCCATCCGCACCTGGCAGATATGTTTGAACAGTGTATGCTCAATACCTGGAACACAACGATACAGCGCAACCCGGATGGAACAACCTTTGTCATTACCGGTGATATACCGGCCATGTGGCTGCGGGATTCCACCGCACAAGTCCGTCCCTTCCTGATCCCAGCCTCCGGGGATGAAGAAATCGCTGGCATGATTGAAGGGCTTATCGCACAGCAATTCGCCTATATTGCCCTTGATCCCTATGCGAATGCATTCAACCGGGAAGCGGATGGACGGGGTCACCAGGAAGACAAGACGATGATGAGTCCATGGATTTGGGAACGGAAATACGAAATCGATTCCCTCTGCTATCCCATTCAGCTAAGCTATCTGCTATGGAAAAACACCGGGCGGGTCACGCAGTTCAATTCAGCGTTTGAAGCCGGAGTGTGGCAGATTATTAAATTGTGGATCAGGGAGCAGAATCATGAGAGCGGTTCCGATTATGTTTTTGAACGCGTGAACTGTGTGCCAACCGATACACTTGTCCGCGACGGCAAAGGTTCTATAACCGCCTATACCGGAATGACCTGGTCAGGCTTCCGCCCAAGTGATGATGCCTGCGAATACGGTTACCTGGTGCCTGCCAATATGTTCGCCGTCGTTGTCCTGCGGTACGTCAGCGAAATCGCATCTGATGTGCTTGGCAACCTGGAGCTTGCACAGGCGGCGGAAGATCTGGCTGAGCAGATTGACGGGGGGATCCGGCGGCATGGCATTGTGCAGCATCCTGAATATGGCCCGGTCTACGCCTATGAGACCGATGGCCTGGGAGGGGTGAACCTTATGGATGACGCCAATGTGCCCAGCCTGCTGTCCATTCCTTACCTTGGCTATGCGCCTGCAGATGATCCGGTGTATCTCAACACCCGCAAGCTTATTTTAAGCCGGACCAATCCTTATTTCTATGAAGGCAAAGCCGCAGCGGGTATTGGAAGTCCGCATACCCCTCCGCATTATATATGGCCTATCGCCTTGGCGGTTCAGGGCATGACCTCCGGGAAGAGGGAGGAGCAGGAGGCTCTGCTTGAGCTGCTGGAACAGACGGATGCCGGGACCGGATTCATGCATGAGGCTTTTCATGCGGATGATCCGCAGAGGTATACCAGACCCTGGTTCTCCTGGGCCAATATGATGTTCTGCGAGCTGCTGCTTATGCGCTGCGGAATTGAGGTGAAGCGAGGCTGAGCAGCGTTGGCTCCTATAACAGACAAATACAAATTAAGGGGATGAAGCAATGAGAAAAGGATGGGTTACGGCACTTTCGGTGATGATGGTCGCTGCCTTGGCGGCTGGCTGCAGCGGCAATTCGGGAAAAGAAAGCCCTGCAAATGACGGCAAAGACGGAAGCGGCAGCAGCGGGAAGAAGACGGAGCTTACGTTCTGGGGCGACTGGGGCGGTGAAGGCCAGAAGCAGTTCGAGACCATGGTGGATGCCTTCAACAAATCACAAGACAAGATTCATGTGAAATATGTGCTGCAGCAGGATATGATCACCAAATTCCTGACGGCGGCTACGAATGGCGGTGCTCCCGATGTGCTGTTCTGGGACCGCTGGCGGACCTCGCTGTATGCTCCCAAGAACGTGCTGCATCCGGTGGATGAGTACTTAACACGTGACGGCATTTCAAAGGATGATTTCTACAGCGAGTCATTGACTGAGCTCTCCCATGACAATAAGTTATACGGACTTCCACTGACCGTTGATGCCCGGGCCTTATTCTACAATAAGAAGCTGCTGGACGATGCAGAGCTTCAGCCTCCGGCTACCTGGGATGAACTGGAGCAGGCTGCCGCCAAGTTGACCAAGTGGAACGGCGACAAGCTGGAGGTGGCAGGCTTCTCCATGGGCGATCTTGGCCTGTTCAATATGTATCTCCAGCAGGCGGGCGGCCAGATGCTTACGGAGGACGGCAAGACCAATTTCAATAATGAGCAGGGCAGACAGGTGCTGGAATTCTGGGACCGCCTGATGAACAAAGACAAGGTGTATAAGGTTGGCTTTGAGCTGGGGCTTGGCGAAGGGCAGGATGCCTTCGTTACAGGCAAGGTTGCCATGCTCTATTCCGGCCCCTGGATGCTCAGTACCTATAACAAATACGGTAAAGATCTCGAATATGGCATTGTACCGCCTCCTGCCGGGCCGAACGGAGACAAGGGCAGCGTGATGGGCGGATTCGGACTCGTGATTCCGGAGGGCTCCAAGCATCATGATGAGGCATGGGAATTCATTAAATGGTGGACCGCCAACAAGGAAAATGCCTTGATGTGGGCCAAGACCAGCCTGAATCTTCCGGGCTTCAAGCCTTCGATGGAAGATCCGTTTTTCCAGGATGACCCGCAGTGGAAGCCGTTCCTGGATACGCTGGAATTCGCCAAAATCCGCCCGACTCATCCCGGCTATTCCGTAATGGAGACCGATGCGCTTGCGCCTAATCTTCAGCTGAACCAGCAGAATAAGCAGAGCATTGAAGACACGCTGAAGAAGGCTCAGGAACAAGGCGACAAGATGCTGAAGGATAACGCAGTCGTTAAATAGTCTGCCCTGTACCGTAGGGAGGCAGCGCCTCCCTGCTGCCATGGAACCTTGCCGGAGGATGAGAGGGGGAGTTGTATGGTTTCCATGAGAAAAGTGGAACGGCACGAAGCCCGGACGGCTTATGTATTCATTACGCCAACGGTGCTGCTGTTCACTGTGTTTACAGTGATTCCTGTAGTGATGGCCCTGTATTTAAGCTTCACCAACTATGATGTACTAAGCCAGAATGACTGGGTCGGCCTGGACAACTACCGCCGCCTGATGGAAGACAGTCTGCTGTGGAAGACATTCAAGAATGTGTTCTTCTACTCGATTATTTTTGTTCCGCTGAATATTATCATTTCCCTCCTGCTGTCCATGCTGCTGAGCAGGGCGTGGCGGGGCGTCAAGCTGTTCCGCACCTTCTATTATCTGCCCACGCTGACCTCGGCTGTAGCAGCGGCAACCGTATGGATCTGGCTGCTGCATCCGGAATTCGGTCTGGTGAACGGCTTGTTGTCCTATGTGGGCATTACCGGTCCTGCCTGGCTGTCCGAGACAAGCACGGCGATGCTGTCCATTGTAATGCTCACTCTCTGGCAATCGGTCGGCTCCAATATGATTATTTATCTGGCCGGTCTGCAGGGGGTCCCGGATTATCTCTATGAATCGGCACGGCTGGACGGGGCGAACAAATGGGCCAGCTTCCGCTACATCACTTGGCCGCAGCTGCGGCCAACGACCTTCCTGGTCAGTACGATGGCGATAATCGGTGCGCTGCAGCTGTTTGACCAGGCCTTTGTGCTGACGCAGGGCGGTCCGGCCAATGTGACGAAGACTCCGGTCTACCTAATCTATCAGCAGGGCTTCAACCAGCTGCAAATGGGCTATGCCTCGGCGCAGGCTTTTGTGCTTGCTGTAGCCATTCTTATTTTCTCGCTGATTAATATGCGGGTCTCCAAAGCGGAGGAATCGATCATTTAGGGGCAGCTTGTCCAGGAAAAGGAGGTTTGCAGGATGGGTGTTACTGGCGGTTCGGCCTTGAAGCAGGGCCTCTACAAGCTCATTTTCTATATTGTATGTATCCTTATAGCGGTTGTTATGTTTCTGCCATTCTACTGGAGTTTGCTAACCTCACTCAAGCCGGATGATGAGATCTTTGCAATGCCGATTCAGTGGTTTCCGCAGCATCTGACCTTCGAGCATTACCGCAAAGCCTTTTCAACGGTGCCATTTGCTTTATTCTTCTGGAATTCGCTCGTGCTTGCTGTGTCGGGCGTCCTGGCTAACCTGTTTTTCGGATCGCTTAGCGGCTATGCCTTTGCGAAGCTGAGATTCAGGCTGAACAAGCCGGTGTTCCGCGTGCTGCTGGCGGCAATGATGATTCCCGGCATTGTGACCATGATCCCGACAGTGTATGTGATGCGCCATATTCCGTTTGCCGGGGGTAATGATCTTTTGGGCGGGGGCGGCAACGGGCTGATGAACTCCTTCTGGGGCATCATTCTGCCCGGGGCATCTGGGAGCTTCGCGGTATTCTTCATGCGGCAATTTTTTCTGACGCTCCCCAGCGACATGCTGGAGATGGCCCGGATTGAGGGCTGCGGGGAATTTAAAATTTTCTGGCGGATTTATCTGCCGCTTACCCGCCCGGCGCTGGCGACCTTGAGCATCTTCACCTTCCAGGCCGGCTGGAACAGCTTCCTGTGGCCGATGATTGTGCTGAATGATCCGGACAAGGCGACGATTCAGATGGGCCTGCAGGCTTTTTCTTATAATTTTCAGACGGATTACGGGCCGATGATGGCCGGGGCGCTGGTGGCGATTCTGCCGATACTGGTGCTGTTCCTGGCGCTGCAGCGTTATTTTGTACAGGGGATTGCCTTCAGTGGCATCAAAGGCTAAGTCAGCTGCCGATGGCAAATCATTTACGGGGAGAGAGACACCATATGAAGCAAATAGAGCTTGAACAATGGACGAAACGGGCGGACTCGGCGCAGGAAGCGCTGGATGAATTCTTTTGGAACGAAGCCATTGGAATGTATGACATTGAGACACCTTGTCCGGAAGGCGCATGTAATACGGTCTTTCATTATTGGTGGATGGCCCATGCCGTGGATGTGCTGGCCGACGGCCTGCTGCGGACTGGGGTTGCTAAGTACCGCGAACGACTGTCCGCTCTACATGCGGGACTGCTCCGCCGCAACGGCGGCGTGTGGCCCAATGAGCTGTACGACGACATGGAGTGGATGGCCCTGGCCTGGCTTCGCGCATATCAGGCAACCGGAGATGAGCTGTACAAAGAGACGGTTCTTATCCTCTGGACGGATATCAGAACTGGCTGGAACAGCCATTCAGGGGGCGGCATCGCCTGGCAGAAATCGCAGCTGGATTACAAGAACACTCCGGCTAATGCACCGGCTGCCATCCTTGCCGCCCGCCTGTATCAGGCCTTTGGAGATCCGCAGGACCTGGAGTGGGCACATACGCTGTATAACTGGCAGCAGTCCCATCTGGTGGACCCGGAGACGGGCTTCGTCTGGGATGGAATGAACCGTACCGGTGACGGCAGGATCGATAAGGATTGGAAATATACGTACAATCAGGGTGTTTATATCGGTGCGGCTATCGAGCTGTACCGGGTTACCGGGAGCCGTGACTATCTGGAGGAGGCCCGGCGCACGTTCGGCGCAGCGGTCAACGAACTCGCTGGCCAGCATTCCAGCATGCTCCCGGATGAGGGCGGCGGTGATGCCGGTCTCTTCAAGGGCGTTCTGGTCCGCTATGCGGCAGAACTGGCACAGGCCGATCAGACAGACGGAGCTGTCGAGGCCTTCCTGCGCAGTAACGCAGAGCTGCTGTGGGACCAAGGGAGGGCGGCAGACCGGGTTCTGTTCGGACCCGATTGGGCTAAGGCGCCTTCAGGCGTTGTGCAATTGAGCACCCAGCTCAGCGGAATCAAGCTGCTGGAGCGGATGGCTGTGCTTGCAGGGACGGGGCAGCCGAGGGCTCAACCCTCATTTTAAAATAGGAGGAGGTGGGCTTATGGATCATTCTAACGGGACATCATCAGCAGAGAACTGGGCAGAACGTGCGGACTGGCTTCAAGACTCTCTCTGGCGGCACTACTATAATGTGGACAGCGGAATTATGAACCAATGGTATCCGCGAGAATACAGCAGGGCAGGCGACAATTTCTACTACTGGTGGCAGGCTCATGTCATTGATGTTCTGACCGATGCTTACGAACGGACGCGGGATTCCGGATATGCCGAACGCATCCGCGGCCTGAGCCGCAGCTTGAAAACCTATAACGGCGGGACGTTCAAGCATAATTATTATGATGATATGGAATGGACTGCCCTTGCGCTACTGCGGGCGCATCAGGCTACGGGTGAAGCGGAATATCTGAATGCTGTACTTGAATTATGGGCGGATATTCAGACGGCCTGGAATGAGCACTGCGGGGGCGGCATGGCCTGGAAAAAAGATCAGCTGGATTACAAGAACACGCCGGCGAATGCCCCGGCCGCTATTCTGGCCGCCCGCCTATACTCGCTGCTGGGGCATGAGGAGGATCTGAACTGGGCGATCCGGATTTACCGCTGGAACCAGGCCAATCTGGTTGACCCTGACACCGGGTTCGTATGGGATGGAATGAACCGGCAGGGCGATGGGCAGATCGATTACGACTGGGAATTCACTTACTGTCAGGGCGTGTTCGTGGGAGCGGGGATAGAGCTCTGCCGTGTCACCGGCGATTCCGGCTATGCCGCAGATGCCCGCCGGACCGCTGAGGTCTGCTTAGACCGCTTATGCCATTCTGAATCGCTGCTGCTGCCGGATGAAGGGATTGACGACACCGGATTGTTCAAGGGAATTCTGATCCGCTATCTGGTACAGCTGGAGCAGCATTTCCCCGGAAATGACCGGGTCCGTGAAGTTATATTGGCCAATGCCCGGACGCTATGGGGGCAAGGGCTGGACCGGACGCTGGGGCTGTGCGGACCCTCATGGGAGCAGGTTCCCGGGCTGCCGGTACAACTCAGTGTACAGCTCAGCGGTCTGATGCTGCTGGAGGGAGCAGTCAAGCTTGATCATTAGCCCATTGCCGCCTGACGGTTGTGGACTGGATGTACAAATGAAGGGGGTACCCGGAAATGTTCACCTGGAAGAAAATAAGAAGTGCCGCTGTTCTCTGTCTGTTGTCCCTGTCTCTGGCTGTACCGGCTCCCGGTGCACGAGGTACGGCAGAGGCATTCACCGTCTCTAACGCTGATGCTGCAATGAACTCATTTGTGCAAGTATTCTATGATTCTTCCGCCAAATACTTCTATACCAACAGTGATCATCTGATTCATTCTGAACATGCTCACGGGCCGAACGGGGGACTCTACACCGATTTCTGGTGGGAGGCACAGCTCTGGGAGACCGTAATGGATGCCTACGAGCGCACGGGCAGCAATGTCTACCGCACGATGATCGATGAGATCTACACCGGATTCAACGCCAAATACCCGGATATGATGACGAATCCGTTCAACGATGACCTGGGCTGGTGGGCGCTGGCCTGCGCAAGAGCCTATGAACTGACGGGAACGACGGAGTATCTGAACCGTGCCAGCTTCCTGTTTGGCCAAATCTACAGCGAATGGGACAGCACATACGGTGGCGGGATCTGGTGGAGAAGGGACGCCCATGTCCCGGGCCAGGCCAACGCCCAGAAGAATATGGCCACGAATGCCCCGATGGTCATGACCGCAGTCAAGCTGTATAGTGCCTACAATGATCCTGCTTATCTGACCAAGGCTACACAAATCTATAATTGGACCAAATCCACCCTGGTCAATGGCAGCAAAATCAATGATCATATTGAAGGTGCAGGCAGCGGTATCGTTAAGGATTGGGACTTCACTTACAATTACGGAACGTTCCTGGGGGCGGCTGTGTCCCTGTATCAGGCTACCGGAACTGCCGCCTACCTTACGGATGCCAATAATGCAGCCGGGTATGCCGTTAATAAAATGGTTTCCGCCCAGACTCTGTTGTATGAAGGGGAGAATGATGCCGCGGGCTTCAAAATGGTCTTTGCCCGCAATCTGAACCGTCTCCGTACGCTGGGCGGACAGTCGCAATACTTAAGCTTTCTTCAGCAGAATGCAACGCAGGCCTGGAATCACCGCCGCATGAGCGACGGAATCATCGGCAGCGACTGGCTGCGTAATACGGGCACTTCCTATGTGCAGAGCCTGGCCGCTGCTGCGGGCGCTTCCATTCTGCAGCTCGTTCCCGCTGACGGCTACACCGGGTACATTGCGGGCAACGGGGCTTATGAAGCGGAGAATGCCGCGCGGACGCTGGTCGGCGGAGGCGGGATGATCAATGAGAGCACCAATGCCGGCTTTACCGGAAGAGGGTATGTCGGGGGCTGGAACACAAGCGGCACCTCCATTGATTTCTATGTCAACCAGAATGCAGCAGGAACCAGAACTGTCACCTTCCGCTACGCGGCGGCGGCAGGCAATGCTTCCCGCTACGTGAAAGTGAACGGCGTGGTTACTACCTCCAATCTGGTGTTCAATTCCACCTCCAGCTGGAGCGCATACGGAACGGTATCCGTCGCGGTACCGCTGAACGCAGGCTCGAACACCATTCAACTCGGGTATAACAGTGCGCTCGGAAATACGAACTATCTGAATGTTGATTTGCTGAGCGGGCTTTGAATTTTTCAGGATAATTTTAGGGGGAATGGACCAAAAAACAAAAAGCAGCGGTTCTCCAATAATGGGAATCGCTGCTTTCTTAACGTTTGAAGCTTTTGGGACAGCCCCGTATTAGTCCCCGGTCTCTACGATCCAGACCTCCGGCAGATTGCGGTACTGCTCGGCGTAATCCAGGCCATAGCCGACGACAAATTCGTCCGGGATGTCAATCCCGCTGTAGTCAATGGGAACATCGACGAGGCGGCGGGAAGGCTTGCTGAGGATGGTGCAGATACGCACGCTTGCCGCCTCGCGCAGGGCGAACAGCTCCTTCAGATGCTGAAGCGTCAGGCCGGTGTCGATCAGATCCTCGACTAGCAGGATATGCTTGCCGCGGATATCCATGTCGATATCCTTCTTGATCGTAATGACGCCGGAGGAGGTAGAGCTTGCCCCGTAGCTGGACACCGACATATAGTCGACGCCGACCGGGAAGGTGATCTCACGCATCAGATCAGACATGAAGACGGCCCCGCCCTTAAGAATGCCGATAAGCACCAGTTCCTTGCCTTCGTAATCGCGCGATATTTCAGCGCCCAGTTCCTGTACTCGCTGCTGCAGTTGGTCCTTGCTGACCAGAACTTTGGTAATTTGGGTCATGGTTGACGCTCCTTATGGGTTAGGATGTGATCACGAGGAGGATCTGTCCTTTTCCTTAAGCATAACATCATGTGCGCCTCCTTCAAAGATCGTTGTCGAGGAAACCAGGGTAATCTTGGCCTTCTGCTGTAGTTCCGGGATGGTCAGCGAGCCGCAATTGCACATGGTGGACTTGATTTTGCTGATGCTGAGATCGAGATTGTCCTTAAGCCGTCCCGCATAGGGAATGAAAGAATCCACGCCTTCCTCGAACTCCAGCTTGCTCTCCTTATCGGCATTGCCGAAGTCATAACGCTGCCAGTTGCGGGCACGGCTGGAGCCTTCGCCCCAATATTCCTTCACGAAGTTCCCGCCGACCAGCAGCTTGCGTCCGGGGCTCTCATCGAATCTGGCAAAATAGCGCCCAAGCATCACGAAGTCAGCGCCCATCGCCAGCGCCAGCACAATATGATAATCATGGACAATCCCGCCGTCCGAGCAGATGGGGACATAGATACCGGTCTGCTCGTAATATTCCTGGCGGGCCGCCGCCACTTCGATGACAGAGGAGGCCTGACCGCGTCCGATCCCTTTTTGCTCGCGGGTAATACAGATGGAGCCGCCGCCGATGCCGACTTTGATGAAATCCGCTCCTGCCTCTACGAGGTACAGGAAGCCTTCCTTGTCAACAACATTGCCCGCACCGACCTTCACGCTCTCCCCGAAAGTCTCCTTAATATAATGGATGGTCTCCGCCTGCCACTCCGAGTACCCGTCAGAAGAATCGATGCACAGGATATCTGCCCCCGCTTCCACCAGCGCTGGCACACGCTCCTTATAATCCCGCGAATTAATTCCTGCGCCTACAATGAGCTGCTTGTTGTCGTCATGCAGCTCCAGCGGATACTCCTGATGGCTGTCATAATCCTTGCGGAAGACCAAATGGACGAGATGGCCGCTGGCATTAACAATCGGCAGGCAGTTCAGCTTGTGATCCCAGATCATGTCGTTCGCTTCTGTCAGCGTGATCCCTTCTTCGGCGTAGATCAGTGAAGCAAGCGGGGTCATGAACTCTGTAATTGGGCAATCCGGCGGGAGGCGGTTCTCGCGGTAATCCCGGCTGGTGACGATGCCCATCAGTCTGCCTGTCGGTTCCCCGTTGTCTGTGATCGCAATGGTGGAGTGGCCGCTGCGCGCCTTCAGCGCCAGCACATCCTGAAGCGTGTCTTCCGGGCGCAGGTTGGAGTCGCTGAGGACGAATCCTGCTTTGAACTTTTTGACCCGGCGGACCATTTCGACCTGCTGGCCGATGGACTGGGAGCCGTAGATGAAGGAGATGCCCCCGCTTTTGGCCAGCGCAATCGCCATGTTGTGGTCGGATACCGCCTGCATTACCGCCGAAGTCACGGGGAGGTTCATGGTCAGTGCGGGAGTCTCTCCCCGGCGGAACTTGGTTACCGGTGTGCTAAGATCCACATTGCCGGGTATGCAATCTTTGGTGGTCAGACTGGGTACCAGCAGGAACTCACTGAAGGTTCTTGAAGGCTGCTCGTAATAAAAAGCCATGGCTTGTCACTCCCCTGCTATTTTTTCACAACTCATACCTGGGACAGAAATCTGACGGGTACTCCAATGTCCGCTTCCAGTTGCTTGTAATGCTCTCCTTTGGCCAGAATCGCCTGCACGCCGACAAGCTCTATGCCCATCACGGACAACTGAGCAGCAATGCAGCGGATCGTAGCGCCGGAACTGATCACATCATCCAGCAGCAGCACCCGGTCACCGGCGGAGAAGCCGTCAAAATAAATATAATTCTCATTATACGCCGTCTCGCGTCTCACACTAACCTCATAATTCTCGTACAGCTCAGTGCTGAGGCGCAGAATATTCATCGGCTTCATCAGCTTATAGGCAGCCAGCATCCCCCAGGTATGACCGCCGGGTTCAGGGGAGACAATGTAATCAAAATCGGGAAACTGCTCCGTTACAGCATCCGCCAGATTGTGAGTGATTTCACGGATTAGCTCGGGGGCAATGTACGTACCGCGTTCTCCGAAGGGGTAGAGCTTGAAGTCATAGGCGGTGTCCTTATTCTTGTAGATTCTCACATTTCTGGCCTTACGAATCGATTCACTTAAGCTTGCGTAGGAAGCACTCATTTGCCCTCACTCCTTCTATTATAATGGATGCCAAAAACCCCAGGCTAAAGGAGGCGCAGTCCAAAGCAGGATACATCAGCGTAGAAAAGCACGGTTTCGCCCGTGAGCTCACGCTGATACATCCAGCAGGGGGCTGGCCTCTTGTAGCCTGGGGCAATTTACGGTTGCCTGTAGATACGCCCATTCCGGATTAACGGGCTTATACAAGAGAGGTTTGAAGGGGGATAACTGACGCGGTGTTAACTTAGGGACGGAGAATCAGGCCATTTTCGCTACGTATGTTACAAAAGTTAACCCATATCATTTGTTATATGCTATCATCCGTAATAAAGTGTGTCAATATTTCATCATTGTGTTATATTAAATGACTTAAATACTTGTTTATAATAATTATTATCTGCAATTCATAAATAGTTCAAAGGTTTTGTTAAAAGCCGTATTTTGATGTGATATACTTAACACAGCGATTTGAGATCTTGTGATATTGATACTAATATTTGCTGCTAAGCAGTAACAGAGCCTACACCAATGAATATAGATTAGGATGGTGAACAAGCGATGCATATTGTCGTCGTTGGCCTGAATTACCGTACGGCTCCCGTAGAGGTGAGGGAACAGTTCGCTTTTGCCGAAAAGGATCTGCCTGCTGCGCTTCATCAGCTGCTGCAGACGAAGAGCGTTCTGGAAGGGGTCGTTGTCGCCACCTGTAACCGGACGGAAATTTATGTGGTCGTGGACCGCCTTCATATGTGCGGATATTTCATCCGCAGCTTCATGGAGCAGTGGTTCGGAGTAAGAAGCGATGTATTTACGCAACATATGTATATATATGAAGACGAGCAGGCGATTGCCCATCTGATGCGTGTCACCTGCGGTCTGGATTCCATGGTGATTGGCGAGACGCAGATTCTGGGTCAGGTGCGCAGTGCCTTCCTGACGGCTCAGGCGGAAGGGGTTACCGGAACCTGGTTTAACCGGCTGTTCAAGCAGGCGGTGACGCTCGGCAAGCGTGCGCATAGTGAGACCTCGATTGGTGAGAGCGCGGTGTCGGTCAGCTATGCGGCCGTGGAGCTGGGGAAGCGGATCTTTGGCATGTTCACCGGCAAAAGAGTGCTCATTCTCGGCGCCGGCAAAATGAGCGAGCTGACGGTGAAGCATCTGTACAGCAGCGGCGCGGCGGAAGTGATTGTCGCCAACCGTACCTTGTCCCGTGCTATCGAGCTGGCCGAGAAATTCTCGGGTAAGCCCAGCACGATTGAAGAGGCGCTGAAGTCTCTGGATGAAGTGGATATTGTGATCAGCTCTACAGGTGCAGACGGCTATGTGCTGACGGCTGCCCAGGTAGCCGAGGGCATGAAGCGCCGCCCTTCACGGCCGCTGTTCATGATCGACATTGCTGTGCCGCGCGATATTGACCCTGCTGCTGCCAGTGTGCCGGATGTATTCCTCTATGATATCGATGATCTGGAAGGCATTGTGGAGAGCAATCTGGAGATGCGCCGCAGTGAAGCTGCCAAGATCGAGGTTATGATTGAAGGCGAGATGGCGGATTTCCAGCAATGGCTGAAGACGCTGGGCGTCAGACCGGTGATCCGTGCGCTGCAGGACAAGTCAAACGGAATATATGAAGAAACGATGGGTAGTCTGTTCAACAAGCTGCCTGAGCTGGATGAGCATCAGCGCAAGGTGATCCGCCGGCTGACCAAGAGCATTGTCAACCAGATGATGCATGATCCGATCAATGTGATCAAGGAGATGTCCGGCGGCAAGCAAGGGAATGAAGCACTGGAGTATTTCACTCAAATCTTCGCCCTGCAGGAGCAGCTGGATGCAGGTCCGGCCGGTGAAAGTGTTGAACCGCTTGAGCGCAGCTCTGCTGAACGGCCCTCCGGCGGAGAGATCCGTGTGCCGGGAGCGGTGCTTACCCCAGCCGGTCTGCTGGGCGGGTGAGCCACATGCTGCTGAACGGAATATATGATGCCGCTCTGCTGCTATATGCCCTGAGCCTGCTGTTTGTTTTCTCGGATTGCCTTCGGCGCAATCCGGGCGGAAAGCGGCTGGGCACAGGGCTTCTTGCTGTTGTCGGCCTGCTTCAGCTTGGGGGCCTGGCCATCCGCTTCTCCCAGGAGGGCGGCTTGCCGATCTTTACGCCTTACGACTTCCTGTTCTGGTTCTCCTTCAGCATGGTGGTCACCTCGTTTGCGGTGGCCTATATGCGCGGCGGCGAGTTCACCGTCCTGCTGCTCAGCATGGCGGGCTTCAGTGTATTCCTGCTGAACCGGGTATGGCTGACGGCGGAGGATCATACGCTGCAGAGCTGGAGTGCGGTGCACGGGTGGCTGGCGATGCATGTGATTTTGGCGAATCTGAGCTTTGCCGCACTGACACTTGGGACGGTATTTGCGATAATGTATCTATTCCTGCATACGAAGCTGAAGAATAAGAAGTGGGATGACCGTGTCCGCAGGCTGCCCAGCCTGGAGACGATGGACAAATATTCCTACACGGCGATTCTGGCCGGAGTTCCGCTGCTGCTGGCCTCGCTTATTCTGGCGGGTCTGTCGATTGTCGCGGAAGAGCGGACACCGCTTTTTCAGGATACGAAGGTCCTGACTACGCTTACGGGCCTGGGTGTCTATATCGTCTACCTTGTGCTGAAGTTCTCCGGCCGCCGAAGCGGTACCGTCATGGCCCGCTGGGCGATTGCCGGGTACGGCTTCATTATTCTTAACTTCCTGCTGAATTCCTGGTCGGAGTTCCATGGCTGGGGCGGGGAGTAAGGGAACGTTGGTTTGGTGTGGCTGATAGTGTGGGGCGCGGATGATTGGTGTGGTTCGGGGCTGATGGTTGGTCGTTGGCTAATGGTGTAGTTCGAGGCTGATGGTGTGGTTCGAGGCTGACAGTGTGGTTCGGGGCTGATTGGTGTGGTTCGAGGCTGATTGGTGTAGTTCGAGGCTGATTGGTGTAGTTCGGGCTGATTGGTGTGGTTCGGGGCTGATTGGTGTGGTTCGAGGCTGATTGGTGTGGTTCGGGATGATTGGTGTAGTTCGAGGCTGATTGGTGTGGTTCGGGGCTGATCGTCACTGTGGTGCATTTAACATTAACTTCGCGATAAGAGCTGGAGTGAGCAGGATGAATAAATATTTGCCGATCCTGCTGGATGTGGAAGGCAGGCGAGTGGTGGTGGTTGGCGGTGGGGCGGTGGCTGCGCGCAAGGCCGTCCCGCTGCTGGAAGCAGGCGCGGAGCTGGTGGTGATCAGCCCCTCGCTCAGCGGGACGCTGGCTGCGATGGCTGATGAGGGGCGGCTGCAATGGATCAGCCGCCCCTATGCTCCCGGGGATCTCCAGGGAGCTGTGCTGGTCTATGCCGCCAGCGATAACAGGGCGGTGAACGAGGCCGTTGCCGCGGAAGCCCGGCAGCTGGGGCTGCCCGTTAATGTGGCCAGCCATGCGGAGGCGGGCACGTTCATTACGCCCGGCGTGCTCCGCCGCGGGCGCCTCACGGTTGCGGTCTCGACCTCCGGGGCGGGACCGTCTGCGGCTGCGGGGATTACGCAGCAGATTGCGGGGCTGCTCGGCGAGGAATACGAGCCGTATCTGGATTTCCTGCATGAGCTGCGGACGGCCATCAAGCAGCTGGAGCCAGCGGCAGAGAACCGTTCGCGGCTTTTGCGGCGGCTGGGGAAGCTGGATGTGTTGAATGAGCTGCGGCAGGGCACCTTTATACCATGGACGGCCGAGGAGATTGAGGCTTGGGTGGCGCGCAACCGGGAGGAATAGGGGGCTTAAGTGGCTGGGCCATCGAGACGAACAAAGCAAGGGCAAAAATGCCCTTGAATTCGGCCAAAGGCGCTCTGTGGAGCAAATTAGGTGTATAAATACACCTGAATTCGGCCGAAGCGGCTCAGTTGAGCAAATGAGGTGTATAAATACACCTGAATACGGGCGAAGCGGCTCAATCGAGCAAATGAGGTGTATAAATACCCTTGAATTCGGCCGAAACAGCTCAATCGAGCAAATGAAGTGTATAAATACACCTGAATTCGGCCGAATCAGCTCAATCGAGCAAATGAGGTGTATAAATACCCTTGAATTCGGCCGAAACAGCTCAATCGAGCAAATGAAGTGTATAAATACACCTGAATTCGGCCGAATCAGCTCAGTCGAGCAAATGAAGTGTATAAATACACCTGAATACGGGCGAAACGGCTCAATCGAGCAAATTAGGTGTGTAAATACACCTGAATTCGGCCGAATCAGCTCAGTTGAGCAAATGAAGTGTATAAATACCCTTGAATTCGGCCGAAACAGCTCAAGCGAGCAAATTCAGGGGTTAGGTACGGCGGCGGCGGCTGAAATAAGGGACTGACTTGAACAGGGGGAGTGGGCATGCGGAAGATTATCGTGGGCAGCAGACAAAGTGCGCTGGCTTTAACGCAGACGGGGCATGTGATTGCCGATCTGGAGCGGCTAAGCGGAGAGCATGGGTTTGATTTTACTTTTGAGGTGCATAAGATTGTGACCAAGGGTGACCGTATTCTCGATGTGACCCTGTCCAAAGTGGGCGGCAAAGGTCTGTTCGTCAAGGAAATTGAACAGGCGATGCTGGCGAAGGATATTGATATGGCAGTACATAGCATGAAGGATATGCCTTCCGAATTGCCGGAAGGCTTGATGAACGGTGCGGTGCCGAAGCGTGAAGATCCGCGCGACGTTCTGATCTCTAATAGCGGAGCGGGTCTGGAGGGTCTGCCGCAAGGCGCGCGCGTAGGCACAAGCAGTCTGCGACGCTCCAGCCAACTGGCTGCACTCCGGCCGGATCTGCTTATTGAGCCGGTACGCGGCAATATTGATTCGCGGCTGAAAAAGCTGGAGAGCGGCGAATATGACGCGATTCTGCTGGCAGCAGCGGGGCTGTCGCGGATGGGCTGGCAGGACCGGATTACGGCATATTTGCCGCCTGAGGTCTGCCTGCCCGCTGTAGGCCAAGGAGCACTCGGTATTGAGTGCCGTGAGGACGATGAGGAACTGCGCAAGCTGCTGGCGCTGTATAATGATGAGCGCACGGCACTCACGGTGACAGCGGAGCGGACCTTCCTGGGCGCCCTGAACGGCGGCTGTCAGGTGCCGATCGGCGCTTACGCGATCCTTGAGCCGGAAGGCGAAGCTGCAGGTCCGTCCATAACGTTAACCGGAATGGTCGGAACACCGGACGGCACAGTCATTCTGAAGGAGACCTGCACCGGCAATGATCCGGTGGAGCTGGGTTCGGAGGTCGCGCGTAAGCTGGTGGCCAGAGGTGCGGAGAAGATTTTGGCAGATGTAAGGGAATAAGGGGTAAGGGTTAGACAGGGAATAGTGTGCGTTGGGGAGAAGCTTATGCAGGCCAGAATCGCATGTGTAGAGGGATAAGGGGATGACGGAGATGGCGGGGAAGGTATATCTGGTAGGTGCAGGTCCGGGGGATGCGAAGCTGATTACAGTCAAGGGGCTGGAGTGTATCCGGAAGGCCGATGTGCTGGTCTATGACAGGCTGGCCAGTCCAAGGCTGCTGAAATGGATGAAGCCCGGCGGTGAGAAAATATACGTAGGCAAGCTTTCGGACCGCCATACGATGAAGCAGGAGGATATTAATCAGCTGCTGGTAGATCTCGCATTGGAGGGCAAAACGGTGGTGCGTCTGAAGGGCGGGGACCCCGTGATTTTTGGCCGGGTGGGTGAAGAAGCGGAGCTGCTGCGCAGGAATGGCATCTACTATGAGATTGTGCCGGGCATTACCTCGGCCATCAGCGTCCCGGCGTATGCCGGTATTCCGGTGACCCACCGGGAGGCATCGTCTTCCCTGTCGATTATTACCGGCCATGAGAGCCCGGATAAGCTGGATCATTCCATTCAATGGGATAAAGTAACGAATGCGACAGGCACGCTGGTATTCCTGATGGGTGTCGCCAAAATTGGCTACATCAGCGCCCAGCTCATGAAGCACGGACGTCCGCCGGAAACTCCGGTGGCGCTGGTGCGCTGGGGAACCCGTGCGGATCAGGAGACGCTGACCGGCACGCTGGCCGATATTGAGGCGAAGGTTACGGCAGCGGATTTTCAGCCGCCGGCGGTTATTGTGGTCGGTGATGTTGTGCTCCAGCGGGAGCACCTGATGTGGGTGGAGGCGCTGCCGCTGTTCGGCAAGCGCATTGTAGTGACGCGGGCACGCGCACAGGCAAGTGAGCTGGTGGACCGGATCGAGGAGCTGGGCGGCGAGCCGTATGAGTTCCCGGTCATTGAGACGGTGATGCAGCGGGATGCGGGCAAGCAGGCGGAGATCGCTGCGGCTCTTGGCGGGCTTGCGGCGTACGACTGGGTGTTCTTCACCAGTCCGAACGGCGTAGACTTCTTCATGCGTCATCTGACGCAGCAGAAGCTGGATATCCGCAGTTTGCACGGGGCGCGGCTGTGCGCTGTGGGACCGGGGACGGCTGCGGCGCTCGCAGAGCGCGGGCTGATCTCCGAGGAGCTGCCCGGACGCTTTCAGGCGGAAGGGCTGATCGAAACCTTCGGCCCCGAGCTTAAGTCCGGGCAGAAGGTGCTGCTTCCGCGCGGCGACCTGGCGCGTGAGTGGCTGCCGGCGAAGCTCGGGGAACTGGGGCTGGAAGTGACCGAGGTGGATACGTATGAGACGATTGTCACCGGGGAGGATGATATTGAGCTGGTTAAGCTGCTGGAGGAGAAGCGCATCCATGCGGTAACCTTCACCAGCTCGTCCACGGTGCGCAATTTCCTCGGCATTCTGAAGAGAATGGGCCTGGAAGATCCGCTGGAGTTGCTGGCGGGCGTCAAGATTGCCTGCATCGGCCCGGTTACCGAGCAGACCGCAGTCGAAGCGGGCCTCACTCCGGGACTGCTCCCGGAAGAAGCCACCATCGAAGGACTGGTGCAGGAGCTATGCCGCTGGAATGAATCGACGAGGCTGAGATAGCCTGTTCCTGCCGGATCTGTCAGCATTGTCTTTGAGCATTGCAAACGGGTCTGGCCTACTGGCAGCGATAACTTTAACATCTCAATACTGCTTAAGACGAATAGATGTGATTATATACTTACTGAACAGGAGGATACAACAAATGAGCTTTCCAATAACCAGACACCGCCGTTTGCGCGGGTCGGCCGGTATTCGCGGCATGGTGCGCGAGACCGTTCTGAATGTGCTGGATTTCATCCAGCCGATTTTTGTAACCTATGGAACAGGTGTGAAGAATGAGATCAGCTCCATGCCCGGCGTCTATCATTTCTCGCTGGATACGCTGAAGGCGGAGGTGGATGAGATTGCTTCCCTCGGCATTCCGGCGGTACTGCTGTTCGGTATTCCCGAGACGAAGGATGCGGTTGGCTCGTCCGGCTTCGCAGACGATGGCATTGTGCAGGAAGCCACGCGTCTGATCAAAAAATGGTATCCCGACCTACTGGTTGTCGCCGATACCTGCCTGTGTGAATTCACCGACCACGGCCACTGCGGCATGGTGCATACCCATACGGTGGACGGTGTGGTGCACGGGGATGTAATCAACGATGCTTCGCTTGAGCTGCTGACCCGCACGGCGGTCTCGCAGGCCCGGGCAGGGGCGGATATTATCGCGCCGTCCAACATGATGGACGGATTCGTGCAGGCGATCCGTGCCGGACTCGATGCGAATGGCTTCGAGCAGGTGCCGATTATGTCCTATTCGGTAAAATACGCCTCCGCCTTCTACGGCCCGTTCCGCGAAGCAGCGGATTCCGCTCCCCAGTTCGGCAACCGCAAGACGTATCAGATGGACCCGGCCAACCTGCGGGAAGCCGTTCGCGAAGCGGATTCCGATGTGCTGGAAGGCGCGGACATGCTGATGGTGAAGCCTGCGCTGGCTTATCTGGATGTCATCCGCACCATCCGCGACCAGTTCGATCTGCCGCTTGTAGCCTACAACGTCAGCGGGGAGTACTCGATGGTCAAGGCGGCTGCGCAGCAGGGCTGGATCGATGAGCAGGCGGTTGTGCTGGAGATGCTGACCGGCATGAAGCGCGCCGGAGCAGATATAATTATTACCTATTTCGCCAAGGACGCAGCCCGTTGGCTGTGCGGCTAGGATCAGGAACTGGAGGGAACAAGCATGGGCAATATGCCGTTGAACCGCCGGGAAGAGGCTTCCCGCATGGCTTTTGAAGAGGCAAAACAATATATTCCCGGCGGGGTGAACAGCCCAGTCCGGGCATTCAAATCTGTAGGATTGACCCCGGTCTATGTGGAGAGGGGCGAAGGCTCACGGATCTACGATATTGACGGCAACAGCTTCATTGACTACGTCTGCTCGTGGGGACCGCTGATTATGGGACATGCCCATCCTGAGGTGGTGAAGGCGCTGCAGGAGACTGCGGCCAGAGGGACAAGCTTCGGCGCGCCGACCCTGCTTGAGACCGCAATGGCCAAAACCGTGGTAGAACGCGTAGCCTCGGTGGACATTGTCCGCATGGTGAACTCGGGAACGGAAGCGACAATGAGCGCGATCAGACTGGCCCGCGGCTATACCGGACGCAGCAAAATCCTCAAATTCGAAGGCTCCTATCACGGCCATGCCGACAGCCTGCTGATTAAGGCCGGTTCCGGGGTGGCGACCTTGGGGCTGCCGGATAGTCCGGGCGTGCCGGAAGGTGTGGCCGTGAATACGATCACGGTACCTTATAATGACCTGGACGGGGTCAAAATCGCGTTTGAGCGTTACGGCAACGAAATTGCCGCTATCATCGTTGAGCCGATCGCCGGAAATATGGGCGTGGTGCCTCCGCTTCCGGGCTTCCTGGAGGGTCTCCGCAAGGTGACGACAGGGTACGGGGCGTTGCTGATTTTTGACGAGGTGATGACCGGCTTCCGTGTGGACCGGGGATGTGCGCAGGGGCTGTTCGGGATGGACCCAGATCTGACCTGCTTCGGCAAGGTGATCGGCGGCGGTCTGCCTGTAGGGGCTTACGGCGGCAAAAGAGAGATTATGGAGCAAATCGCCCCGTCCGGCCCGATCTATCAGGCGGGCACACTCAGCGGGAATCCGCTGGCGATGGCTGCGGGCTACAGCACGCTTGCGCTGCTGACCCCTGAGGTCTACACCCGTCTGGAGTCGCTTGGCGCGAGACTGGAAGCCGGGCTTAAGCGCAATGCGCAGGAGACGGGGATTCCGCTGACGATTAACCGCGTGGGCTCGATGGTATGTCCGTTCTTCACGGAGGAGCCGGTCATTAACTTCGAGACGGCCAAGACCAGTAACCTGGAGCTGTTCAAGCGTTATTTCGGCAAAATGCTGGATCAGGGCATCAGCGTTCCGCCCTCCCAGTTCGAAGGCATGTTCGTATCCGCTGCGCATAGCGAGCAGGATATTGACGATACGATTGCGGGCCATTATCAGGCCCTGAAATCGCTATGACGGCTGGACCGGAGGAGCTGTCCGGCCAGCATGGCGGCGGCGAGATCCAAGACGGAAGTGATGGCGCCAGCGGCCCCTTCGCGGGCGGCGGCAAGTGGACCCGGCGCGGCGAATGGCTGGAAGCCATGCCTGGCCGGGTCATTACAGCGGCTGCCGACAAGCAGGCCGCCATCGATGCCTGGCTGCTGGGCGTAGCCGGGATGCCAGCGAAGCTGCACGCCCGGCTGCGCCGCGAGAACGGCATCCAGTGGCGGGGCGACCGGCTGCGGTTGGCCCTGTTCCCTCACCGGGAAGCCGGAATAGAGCCGGTATGGCAGGAGGCTGCGGCTGAGGTGCTGTTCGAGGACGACTTCTGCCTTGTGGTCCACAAGCCTGCGGGTCTGGCGGTTCATCCGGACGGAAGCAGCACGGAAGTGACGCTGGATCATCTCGTAGCCGCGCATTATGCGGCCTTCGGCGGAGGGATTCCCGTCCGCCATATCCACCGGCTGGACAAGGATACTACCGGACCTGTACTGTATGCGAAGAACGAATACGCCCAGCTTGTGCTGGATGAAGATATGCGTGAGAAGAATGTATCCCGCCTGTATGCCGCGATTGTTGAAGGCGCAGTGCCGCCTGAGCTTGCGGTGATCGATGCTCCGATCGGCCGTGACCGCCATCATGCGGCGCGCAGGCGGGTATCCCCGGGAGGGCAGGAGGCGGTAACTCGGATTGTGGGACGCGAAGCCCTGCCCGGCGGGACTGTAGTGAAGCTGCAGCTGGAGACGGGCCGGACGCATCAAATTCGTGTCCACCTCAGCCATGCGGGGCATCCGCTCTTCGGGGACGACCTCTATGGAGGATCGGCCTGGCATACTGCGGGTATTCCTTCCGGCAACAGCCTTAAGGAGAAGCAGCCCCTTCGTTCGGAGCCTGGTCAGGTGAAATCTGCCATTACGGCCTGGTTCGAAGAGCAGGAGAAGGCAGGCCTTACCCCTGGTTTGCAAGTCCAAGGCAAGCAGCCGCCAGCTCCACCTTCGAAGCCGGGAGTCAAGGCGAAGCAGGAGAGTTCCGACCGGCAGGCACTGCATGGCGAGAAGCTGATTTTCGCCCACCCTTGGACCCGAAGTAAGATCGAGGTATCTGATCCCTGGCCGGAGGATCTGCGCCGCCTGCGCGAGCAAATCGGCGGCGTAGATCAGGAGTAGGCCATTACCTAATCGGCTCCGTGAAGTTAAGTAACTCCATAGATGCCATCCCCAGCCGGGCCGCGTTTCTCTGATATCTGGAGGATTGCGGCTCGGCTTTTTAGTTGTTGTTCAGTGCGACCTCCCCCAGCCGAAACATCGAACAAGAAGTGGATTTATGTTATTTAACCATAAGTTGACAGAATTCCCCTATCTTCTTTAAGTGGGGGATGAATGGAAACGGTCTAATCTACATGGATTCTAACCGCCTAAGATGCTATAATTAAAGTATTCGGTCGTATCTTGGAAAGGTCAGTGAAATTAATGAAATTAGACTCGAATAACCATTCAGTGTTCTCCCTTCACTTCCACCTTATTCTAGTAATCAAGTATCGTAGGAAAGTAATTACAGATCCAATATCCGAACGTCTGAAAGAGATATTTGCATACATTCAGCCTACTTACAATGTGACTTTGCAGGAATGGAATCATGACAGGGATCACGTTCACATCCTAATGAAAACTCATCCTAATACCGACATTTCTAAATTTCTCAACGCTTATAAGAGTGCATCATCTAGGCTGATCAAGAAGGAGTTTCCTACCCTCCGAAAATCACTTTGGAAAGAGGCTTTTTGGTCACGCTCCTATTGCTTGCTTACAACTGGTGGAGCGCCAATAGACGTCATTCAAAAATACATCGAAAACCAAGGTGTGAAAGGGTGATCGCCATTGCTGAAAGCCTACAAATACCGTATCTATCCAAGCCATGGGCAACAACACTACTTCGCTAAAGTGTTCGGATGCGTTCGCTTCATCTACAACAGAATGCTTGCAGATAAAATTGAACATTACAAGCAAACGGAAACGATACTCAAGAATACACCCGCACAATACAAAAAGGAATTCGACTGGCTGAAAGAAGTCGATAGCCTTGCCTTAGCGAATACACAACTGAATTTAGACAAGGCTTATAAGAATTTTTTTCGGGATAAGAAAACGGGATTTCCTAAATTTAAGAGCAAGAAGACGAATAATCATAGCTTCACAACGAATAACCAAAATGGAACAGTGGCTATAGAGGATGGATATCTCAAGATTCCAAAGCTAAAAACTAGCATCAAAATCAAGCTGCACCGCCCATTCGTGGGGCTGATCAAATCATGCACGATTTCAAAAACACCAACGGGAAAGTATTATGCTTCCGTATTGGTTGAAACGGATATCGTCCAGTTGCCCAAAATGCATACGAAGATTGGCGTTGATCTTGGGCTGAAAGACTTTGCTATGACTTCAAATGGCGAAATCATATCCAATCCTAAATACTTGCGTACGTCTGAAAAGCGATTAGCGAAGCTGCAAAAGGATGTATCGCGGAAGAAGAAGGGAAGCCATAACCGTCATAAGGCTAGGCTGAAAGCTGCCAAGTTACATGAAAAAATAGCGAATCAGCGTAAAGACTTCTTGCATAAAACGTCTGCCAAAATGATAAACGAAAACCAAGTTATCGTGATGGAAGACTTACGTGTAAAGAATATGATGCAGAATCACAAACTTGCAAAAGCGATTAGCGAGGTATCTTGGCGTATGTTCCGTTCGATGCTTGAATATAAGGCTCAATGGTATGGCAGAGAGCTTATTATTGCCCCTAAGCACTATGCAAGCAGTCAGCTTTGCTCCTGTTGCGGTTATAAGAACGCAGAGGTGAAGAATCTTGCCTTGCGAGAGTGGACTTGTCCAGAATGTAACGTGCATCATGATCGGGATGTAAACGCTGCTCAAAACCTACTGAAACTAGCAATGTGATATTGCAATGATTGGGCTAGGGACTAGCCTTTGAGCTTGGGTAAACTTGGAGCAGTAGCTTCATTGACCAAGAAGCCGCCACCTCTTAGGTGGATGGTAGTTCACTTTACGCACTATTACTCTCCAGAAAACGTTAAGTGGATTTAGGGCATCTAATTTTCTCAATATGTCCTATATGTTTATTTTCAGGTTATATAAGTGTTGTTGTTCCAACTGTTGCCGGATATTCGGTTAAAGAGAATTGCAGCTAATCTATGGAGGCTGACTGCTATTTTGGCAGCTTGGTCTCCAAATATCCCCTTTAATTTCCCTCTGCGCATTTACAATCCAGATATTTGCAGATTTCCAGTAACATTTGTAACTGACGGGCTTCCAATATATTGATAAAAATATTATGTAAGCGCAGTCTATTTGATGAACTGGGGGAATATTTGTGAAAAAAGTTACTAAGTTAATGCTCGTGGCCGGCATCTCGTTGGCACTTGTCGGGGTAGGGAACAGCGGCGCTCTGAACAATGTCACTTCGGCAGCGAGTGCACCGCTTAAGGTGGGCCGGGTGGAAGCGGCTGCCCATGGCACCAAATGCTTCACCGTAGCGGTTGCTGTAGTCCAGAATGGCGTAATCGTTGCGGCTTCGCTGGATGATTATCAGTTCCTGGGCACCGATGTAGCCACTGGCGTACCGAACTCGGACAAGGATTTTGGCAAGAATTACAAAGACCCTAATATGGTGCTGGCCTCCAAGAAGGCCAACGCCAAATACTACAGTGAGCACATGACGGAAGAAGCCAAATCGACAGTAGCCTATGACAAGAACCTGGCGGCTATCGAGAAATTCGCAACAGGCAAAACTATAAAATCCCTTGAAGCTACACTGACTAACAAAAGCAAAGAGCAAGTTGTTGACGCTGTAAGCGGTGCAACTCTGGTGGATACTCAAGGTTACCTGAAGGCCATTCTAAGTGCGGCCAAAGCTGCAAAATAAACAGCTGTTCCATCATTTAAACGATGTTAACCCCTTTATGGCTGCGGCTGTGGAGGGGTTTTGCTATGCTGTTTCCATTTGTCGACAGACCGGCTTCGCTGTTCAAGAGAGTGGCACCCCTGCAATTATGGGTATAACAGTAATAAGTACAAATACATCAGTATGCGCGAGTATTCATAACTGGGGGGAAGGCCATGAAATGGCAGGGTAGAAGAGGTAGTTCTAATGTGGAAGACCGCAGAGGCCGCGGCGGTGGAGGCGGGGGCAAGCTGATTGGCGGCGGAATCAGCGGGATTGTGATTATAGTGATTGTTACGCTGCTGAGCGGAGGGAATATCGGCGATATTATGGGGAATTTGACTTCAACGGGTTCGGGCACGAACTCAAGTGCCCCTTATGAACAGAGCGCCCAGGAGAAGGAGTTATCCGAGTTCGTATCCGTGGTGCTGGCCGATACCGAGGATGTCTGGTCCGATATCTTCAAGGAGCAGGGGATGACTTATCAGGACCCGACGCTTGTGCTCTACAGCGGCAGCGTGAACTCTGCCTGCGGAACCGCGAGCTCGGCCGTCGGCCCGTTCTATTGCCCGGGGGATGCCAACCTGTATATCGACCTCAGTTTCTATGATGAGCTGCAGCAGCAGTTCAAGGCGCCGGGTGACTTCGCCATGGCGTATGTGATTGCCCACGAGGTGGGTCATCATGTGCAGACGCTGCTGGGCGCTTCCGAGCAGCTGAATTCAGAGCGCCAGCGTCTCAGCGAGACTGAATTCAACAAGGTTCAGGTCCGCTTCGAGCTGCAGGCCGATTATTATGCCGGGGTGTGGGCGCATCATGTTCAGGGCCAGAATCTGCTGGAGGAAGGAGATTTGGATGAGGCGCTGACCGCGGCGAGCGCAGTCGGGGATGATACGATCCAGAAGCGCGCCCAAGGGTATGTGGTGCCCGACAGCTTCACACACGGAACCTCCGAACAACGCAAGCGCTGGTTCTACAAGGGGTTTAACTCCGGCACGATTGCCGGTGGAGATACCTTTAAGGCTGCTGAACTATAGCCGCCGGCATTCCGAAATAGGAACACTAAGAGCCGCCCATCCGCTTGACGGAGAGCGGCTCTTGTTCTTATTAGGGACATTATTATGAGGAGCCGTTTCTGCTCCGCCGGGAAGCTGGAATGTATGCCAAAAACAGCATACAATGTGCTGCCGCGCAGGCGCACGGACCAAATGTATGCCAAAAACAGCATACAATCGGTGCGCCCCCCTTATCCCGGAGTCCTCCGTATAAAATCAGCACTTGTCGTAGATATGCTCTTTATTTCGCTTTTTCTCTCGGCCAGAAGAAGCGGGAGCGGTCTTCTAGAGTCTGGACCCACTCCGCAAAGGTAGCTGGCGGCATGTTACGAAGGCTTGTATGCATTCTGCGATTGTTGTAGAAGTCCATGTACCGGTCCACGGCTTCATAGGCCTCTTCGAACGTCTCGAAGGCCTCTTTGCGGAACAAATCCCGATCGATATTACTGTGGAACGATTCAATAAAAGCATTTAAATCCGGCGTTCGAGGCGGAATGCGTTCATGGGTCATTTCCCAGCTTTCACACATGTCGCCAAACAGATGGCTGACGAACTGTGGGCCATTGTCGGTGCGGATCACCGGGCGTGCGCTGTCAGGGGCGCAGTGTTGCTCCATGGCGCGTCCCAGCGTCTGGCAGGCGTGCTTGGCTTCACACGACGATCCACGGTGGTAGCCGACGATGACACGGGTAAACACATCGATAATACTCAGGACAAAGAAATGCCTGCCCTGGCCCGCCACGTAACCGTACTTAATGTCCATCTGCCAGAGCTGACCCGCCCCTGTAATGACCCGGTTCTCCGGCAGCTTCCGAGGATGCTTAAAACGCTTGTGACGCTGCGGCTGCAGGATATCCAGCGCCTGACACAGCCGGTAGCTTTTCTTGTGATTGAGCCTCAGCCCGTGCTGGTTCCACAAGCACTTGGCCAGCAGTTTGTACCCGTACACGTGCTCCTCTCCAGCGATTAATTCCAGCAGCCATTCCTGGATTTCCTCGTCGCTAATCTTCTCTCCAGACTCGGTCAGGGAATAGCCGGGTACGGATCTTCCGCGCCCCTGGGGTACGGCCTGGGCATCCTGCTTCTTGCGTTTCTTACGGTCGTAATACGTAGACTCTGCTAGCCCCACGTGACGTAGTACCAACGCTGCGGTATTCCCCTGCTTAATGAACATGTCGGCTACCTCGATTTTTTCGGATAAGCAGGGGTTGGCTTTTTTAGCAGTTCACGCAGAATCTCGATCTCTAACTCCTTTTCGCCGAGGATCTTGACGGCCTTCTCGTATTTCTGCTCCACGTCCAGGAGGCGCTTCAGTTCCTCCACCTGCTCCTGGGGATACGGATGATCTTGTTCCCCATGGGTCTCTCGGTAGTCCCTCACCCACTGATTCACCGTCGATGGGGTCACCCCATACTTTCGGGCAACCACCGCTGCCTTAATGCCAGACAACACCTCTTGCGCTGCCTTCTCTCTTGTTCCTGTTAAGTGTCCCATACCGTTCATCCTCCTCCTATATCTAGTCTACATTTTTGTGGGGGAGGACTCCAACTTCTTTAGGGGGCTGTGGAGCAATGTGCTGCCGCGCAGGCGCACGGACCAAATGTATGCCAAAAACAGCATACAATGTGCTGCCGCGCAGGCGCACGGGCCGAATGTATGCCAAAAACAGCATACAATGTGCTTCCGCGCAGGCGCACGGATCAAATGTATGCCAAAAACAGCATACAATTTGGCGGGTTCTGCCCGTCCCTCCCACGCAGTTCCCCCTGCGCGGGAACATGTGCTTACGGCTGCACATCATTCCGGTAAGACAGACGGTTGCGGCCAAGCTTCTTGGACTCCAGCAGGAGCTGGTCGGCGTAGACATACCCTTTTTCCATAGAGGTCTTCTGGTCCGGGTCTGCCTTATAGTAAAAGAGTCCGAAGGATGCCGAATAGGGCACGCGGATGATCTGCTCCTCGAATTCTGCACTTACGGTGTGACCGTGAAGGCTGTCCAGAATCTCCTGAATCTGCGTCCTGCACTCCTCGAAGGTCTTGTCCCTTAGGAAGAGCGTGAACTCTTCCCCGCCGCTGCGGAACAGAATATCCTGCTCCTGCAGATGCTTCTGCAGCGTCTTGGCAAAATGAACAATGACCCGGTCACCAACGGCGTGGTTGTAGCTGTCATTGATTTTTTTGAACCGGTCGATATCCGCCACTACAATCCCGATGTACTCCCCGCCCTGGTTCAGCTCCTTCATCATCTTGTCCATATGCGCCCGGTTATAGGTTCCGGTCAGGAAGTCGCGGTAAGCCATCTGCTCGAATTTGTCGCGTTCATACTTGTGCTGGGCACTCTGCGACTTCGAATAGAACGAGATACTGACTACATAGTTGAGCAGGAACAGGGCGATCAGCATCTCCCATTTCTCCATTTGCAGCAGCCGCAGCAGCAGAGCATTACTAAGAGCCACCTTGCTGAAATCCAGCAGATTCCGGCTTCGGAACAGTAGGTTCCTCGCTTCCCGGCGTGTCTTGATATCTCCCGACAAGGCAAAGGTCAGCACCAGGAAGGTGGAGGACAGCAGGGTGGTAACGCAGACCACGAGCAGGAACAGCAGCCAGTATCCGAGCGGAAGCTTGTCCGCCAGGGGAGAGAGCGCCGTATACAGATAGTACGCAGCAGAGCCGCCCAGTGTGAACGAACCGATATTGTAGAAGGTATCCAGGAACTCTCCGGGATCGGCGGTTTTTGTTTTCTTTTTATAGAAATATACGATGAACCGGTATATAGTCTCGAACAGGAGCGTGCCGAGCGGACCGGCAAAAATCCCGAAGGAGGAGGTATAGCTGATGGCGTAATCGATCGTAGAATTCCCGCTCCGGGTTACTATCCGCAATTGGAAGTAGATGCTGGAGAAGATAGTGTATAGCAGCAGTGCTTTTATATAGGTAACGTCCAGGACTACAGCATGCGCGGGAATGAAGGCTATAGCCAGGGATGCGACAAATAGAAAAAGGTCAAATACCCTCGCTTTTGACATGTCGGAAATTTCCTTTCAGGATTTATACCGATTATACCCGAAAAGATGATTCTTGATTAAAAGATATTTTTGAAATTTGCAGAGAATGACCATATATCCCTTTCCGCCTGCCCGCAGCCTACATATACTATTCTGATTAGGGTGGAGCAGACTGCTCCTGCACCTAAATACATCTATAGCCGGGGAGAGGAATGCATGAAGATATTGCTGGTCACCTACTGGGGCCTCACCAATATGGGCGGAATTTGGACGTATATGAAGCAGCTGGCTGACAAGCTGGGCGAGCAGGGCCATTCCGTTACACTGATGGGCAGCCATGTGGAGAACAATACATTGTATTTGCTCAACCGGACGGAGTCTTTTGATAAAAAAGCCTTCTATTCGCTGCTGCTGCCCCAGCTTGATATCGGCCGGTTCCCCTCGCTGCATCTGGAGCATGGCATCTTCAGCTTTGAGCTGGGGCGTTACGTATTCGAGGGCGGCGCCGCTGTGCTGGGGCTGGAGGAATATGATGTCATTCATGCCCAGGACCCTATAGCCTCATATGCGATACGGCGGATCATGCGCCGTCCTGTTCCGCTGGTCGCAAGTGTTCATGGGGCATTGACCAAGGAGACCTACTATGAGTACAAGGGGCTTGAGCCCGGACTGACCCGGGAGGCCTATGAGCAGCGGCCGATCTGGAGCTATTTCCGCAGGCTTGAGACATTGGGTGCCCAGGCGGCTGACCAGATTCTGGTCTCTTCGGAGTGGATCGGACAGCTTACGCAGAGCCTGGGGGTCAGCCCGGACCGTATTCATACCTTGCCGTACGGGCTGGACCTGCATCAATATGCAGCCCGGGCCGCAGAGACGCCGCCGCTTCAATTTGCAGAAGGAATCCCTGTGATCATGTATGCCGGACGCCTTGAATATATCAAAGGCGTCCATGTGCTGATAGAGGCGCTAGGCATTCTGCAGCAGCGCTGTCAGCAGTGGATCTGTGCGGTGGCCGGAATCGGGAGCCTCCTGGAGGAGCTCATGGAGCAGGCCCGCCTGCTGGGTATCGCGGGGAAGGTCCATTTCACAGGGAAGCTTAACAATATTCCGGCTGCACTCCGGGCTGCCGACATCTATGTGCAGCCCTCACTCCAGGATACGCAGCCCTTCTCGGTTACAGAAGCGCAGCTTGCCGGGATCGCGCCGATTGTCGCTGGAACCGCAGGCATGCCGGAGATGGTCCGGCAGGGAGAGACGGGCTGGATTGTTCCTCCCGGAGATGCCGCTCAGCTCGCCCTGCAGATGGAGCAGCTGCTGGGGGATGAGGAGCTGAGAAGACGCACCGGCCTCCAGGCTAAGCACTGGGCAGAGCAGACCCGTTCGCTGGATGTCATGGCTGCGGGTACGCTGCATGTATACCAGAGAGCGGTCAATCTGCGGGCGGGCCGGCCGGGAATTCCGGATCATCTCCGGTTTGAGGAAGAACCGGGCGCGGGTGCGCTGCCGGCAGCTTTTCATCCGGCAGATGTGCTTAACCAGTGTGATCCGGGGAATCCGCTTGCCGTAACGATGCGTGTCAAGCTTCCGCAGCACTACTCTATTCCTGATGCACGTACGGCCCTTCCTCCCCTGGGATAGGCGCTGTCCGCAATTGAAGCGGCAAAGTTGTCATGCCTGCCTGATTGAAGCATATACATGTGGGGAGTAACATTTTGGGCTTATACTCTGGGCTTGTCTCAGGGATAGATTATGCCAAGAAGGAGGACATTTCCCGTGTTTGACCAGTCCCATGGCTTGCGGTTTGATATTTATGAACGCATTCACCTTTCGGAAGAGCTTCCGGGAATAGCAGAGCTGGAGGAAGTCGAGCTGGTTCCCGACATCCAGGTCATCCAGCGGGAGGACCGTGCCGAGCTGCACGGACAGCTGCTGCTCACCGGACTCTACCGGGGGGAGGATGACCTTACACAGCGTCTGGAGCATGCAATTCCTGTTGAAATCACTGTTCCGCTGACCCGGGTCAGCTCACTTGATGACATAGGGGTGGAGATCGAGAATTTCGATATTGATCTGCTGACGATGCGAACCGTCAACATTACCGGAGTGCTCTCGCTGCGCGGAATCGGAAGTGCAGATGTACAGCCGGCCTGGCAGCAGGAGGAATACACGGTAGCGTATTCGCCGGAGGCAGGAGACAGCAGGGCGGCTGAGGAGCAAATCCGCAATCCGGAGAATGACACCCTGTATGAGAATTCGCTCTGGACCTATGGCGAAGGGACTGCAGAGGGCTCTGCGGAAGATCAGAACTCCGCTGGTCCGGCTGAGGCAGCAGCTGAGCCGCTGTACGCGGAAGATACTTCTTACAGCCAGCCCGCAGCCTATCTCTCCACACCCCTGAAGGACAAGGAACCCAGAGTAAGGACCCATAGCCTGGATACGGCTTCTTCGGCAGGCAGCAAGCCGGCGGCTGATAAGGCCTCCGCTCACTTCCTCACCTCCAGAGAGAAGACGGCACCAGCGGCTGTGAACGGCTCGGTTCAGGAGGACACGACGCTTCAGACAGGCACCGCTGCCTTGAACACTGTGGATCATTGGGGCAATGCGAAGCTTCATGCCGTGTCGCAGCCGGAGCCGGTGCTTACCTCCGCTGCCAACGATGCTGCTGCGCTGTTTGAAGGGAACGAAGGAGGGGAGGCGGCAGAAGAGATCCAGGCCACAGACAATGAAGTCTTCCTGTCTGCGGAATCTTTGTCTCCCCAGGAGGAGAAGCAGGATCTCAAGGTTGCCCTTGGCAGCAAAAAAGAACCGGGAGCCGCCGAGCAGGAGCCACTCACCTTCTCCTCGCTGCTCAGCGCAAGCCGCGCCAACAGAGAGCAGGAGGAGCTGCTCTCGGGCAATATAGACTCTGTAGCGCAGGCTGTTCCTGAGGCAGGCAATGATACAGCGTGGAAGAGCCGGTTCATCGGCGGGATGGGCGGGACAGAGCTGTTCCGCAAGGTACGGCTCTGCATCGTGCAGCGGGAAGAGACGCTGGATACCATAGCCGAGAAATACCAGCTAAGCACCCGGGAGCTGACTATGTATAACCGCCTGTCCGGTCAGATTGTAGAAGAGGGACAGGTATTATACATTCCTTGAGATTGATGGTGTGCGGAGAATTCAGGCTTAACAGGAACAGCCCTTGCCTTACGGATGGGGCTGTTTCTGTTTCTTTGTGAAATCCGCTTCTGGTTTACAAACCGTTCAGCCAAGGGTAATAGTCACTACCGGCCTACATACATTACACATTCAGGCAGCTATGCGCTGGTACACTACTTCTGGAAGGATGATAACTCACATGAAGAGAAAAGTGGCAGCCACTGCGGCCGCACTAAGCTTGACGCTCACAGTCTCGGCCGGTGTCTACGCCGCCAGTAATCTGCAGGAGATCAAGGCGCTCCTGAACAACAAAATCGGGATCGTCGTGAACGGCCAGGCGTACACGCCCAAAGACGGCAACGGCAAAACCCTTGCCCCGATTACCTACAACGGCATCACTTATCTGCCTGTACGCTCCATCGGCGAAGCGCTGAACACTGCTGTTACTTACGATGCTGCAACCAGCCGGGTCATCATCGGTGATGCTGCAGCTCCGGCTGTCTCCTCCGGCGGCTCGTCCACTGGAACACCAGCAGATTCTGTGAAGCGGCCGAAGAGCCTGCCGGCGGATTTCCCGCTTCCGGCGGATGCGAAGATATTTGATCTGATTGAAGGCTCGGCGACCGGTAAGCCGTCCGCAACCTTCAGCTACCGTACGAAGCAGAGCCTGGAGACGCTCGGCAATACGTACAAGGACTATT
Organism: Paenibacillus sp. FSL H3-0333; assembly: GCF_038002805.1. Classification (NCBI taxonomy): domain Bacteria; kingdom Bacillati; phylum Bacillota; class Bacilli; order Caryophanales; family Paenibacillaceae; genus Paenibacillus; species Paenibacillus sp. FSL H3-0333. Next base: position 2,126,898 of record NZ_JBBODG010000001.1, read on the forward strand.
TTGTACAAAAAGGGGCAACCTCCAAGTCTGAGGAAGTCTCCGCCTCAGCCTTCTCGATTATTGATGCCGGAAGCACATTCTCTGTTACGCTGGATGGCGCTCCCGGAACGGGCAGCCATCAGGGCTTCAATGTGGTTCAAGTGATCTGGAGCGGGGAGTAGGCATCAATGTACGTCTGCTGCGCGCCCTTTGTGTATATGCTGGTTGACTAGGGATTACACTGAATGTATTATTGAACTAAGTAATAACTAGCATAAAGACTGGGAACGGGAAGAGTAGGCGGTCAGCCCTTCAGAGAGCGGGATTATCATTGGTGTGAATTCCCGCAGGATGCAGCCCCCGAAGTCGCCCCGGAGTTGCCCTTCTGAGCTTGTCTTCATCATGAAGACGGGTTAGGATGCGGCCGGTTGCAGCCGTTACCCTGCATGAGTGTCGCGCTAAGCTTCAGGAACCTGTAAGGGAACTTAAGGCAGTGGTTTATTTTTTATTGGCGCGAAACAAAGGTGGTACCGCGAAAGAATGGCCTTTCGTCCTTTGAGACGAAGGGCCTTTTTGTATTCTCAGAAACCGCTAGCTACTCAATACATTTAACAGTGGAGGGTTAACAATGGCTGATAACAACAATGCAGCAGCAGAGCTGCCGAACGAACAGGAAGCGGCAGAAGCTACCGCTTCAGCTAATCACAAGCAGAGCGACATGCCGACTACATATGATCCGGGAGCGGCAGAGAAGAAATGGTATGCGTACTGGATGGAGAAGGGCTTCTTCGAAGCCGGCAAGCGGCCGGATGCGGAGCCTTACAGCATCGTGATTCCGCCGCCGAATGTAACAGGAATGCTGCATATCGGACATGCGCTGGATTTCACGCTTCAGGATGTGCTGATCCGCACCAAGCGGATGCAGGGATATGATACCCTGTGGCTGCCGGGTACGGACCATGCAGGGATTGCTACACAGACCAAGGTAGAGCAGAAGCTGCGCCAGCAGGGAATCTCCCGCCATGATCTGGGACGCGAGAAGTTCCTGGAGCAGGTGTGGGCCTGGAAAGACCAGTATGCAGAGACAATTCATGACCAGTGGGCTAAGATGGGCCTGTCCCTCGATTACTCCCGCGAACGCTTTACCTTTGATGATGGAATGAAGAAGGCGGTAAGCAAGGTATTTGTGGAGCTGTATCAGAAGGGCCTGATCTATCGCGGCAAGCGGATTATTAACTGGGACCCGGCTGCCCGTACAGCGCTGTCGGATATCGAGGTTGAATACAAGGAAGTGAACGGGCATCTGTACCATCTGCGTTATCCGCTGAAGGATGGCAGCGGCCATATCACGGTGGCTACCACGCGGCCCGAGACGATGCTGGGTGATACAGCGGTAGCGGTACATCCGGAGGATGAGCGCTATAAGGATCTGATCGGTAAGACGCTGATTCTGCCGGTTACCTTACGTGAGATTCCGGTTATTGCCGATGAATACGTAGATAAGGATTTCGGCAGCGGTGCAGTTAAGATTACACCGGCGCATGATCCGAACGACTTCGAGATGGGAGTCCGCCATAACCTTCCGCAGATCAACGTAATGGATGAAGGCGGAGTGATGAATGAGGAAGCGGGCGCTTACCAGGGAATGGACCGCAGCGACTGCCGTAAGGCCATCGTAGCCGACCTGAAGGAGCAAGGTGTGCTGATCTCCATTGAGGATCATGTACACCAGGTTGGGCACAGTGAGCGTTCCGGGGCCGTAGTAGAGCCTTATCTGTCCACCCAGTGGTTCGTCAAAATGCAGCCGCTGGCAGAAGCAGCCATCGCTGCACAGAAGGACGGTGACGGGGTCCACTTCGTGCCGGACCGCTTCGAGAAGACGTACCTGAACTGGATCGAGAATGTCCGCGACTGGTGTATCTCCCGCCAACTGTGGTGGGGCCACCGTATTCCGGCCTGGTACTCTGAATCCACCGGGGAGCTTGTAGTTGCACATGATGAAGAAGAAGCACGCCGCATCAGCGGGCTGTCCGACCTGAAGCAGGATGAGGATGTTCTGGATACCTGGTTCAGCTCGAACCTCTGGCCGTTCGCTACCTTAGGCTGGCCTGATCAGGACAGCAGCGACTATCAGCGTTACTATCCGAACAATGTACTGGTTACCGGCTACGATATCATCTACTTCTGGGTAGCGCGCATGATTTTCTCAGCCATGGAATTCACTGGCCAGAAGCCGTTCTCCGATGTGCTGATGCACGGACTCGTACGCGATGCCGAAGGACGCAAGATGTCCAAGTCTCTGGGCAACGGTATTGATCCGCTGGATGTTATCGAGCAGTACGGCGCTGACGCCATGCGCTATATGATTACTACCGGCAGCACAGCGGGCCAGGATCTGCGGTTCCGTATGGAAAAGGTAGAGCAGGCGCGTAATTTTGCCAACAAGATCTGGAATGCCTCCCGGTTCGCGCTGATGAATCTGGAAGGCGTAGCCTTTGAAGATATTGACATTACAGGTGAGCTTGGCACAGCGGACCGCTGGATTCTGCACCGCCTGAACGAAACTTCCCGCGATATTACGCGTCTAATTGACTCGTACGAGTTCGGCGAGACCGGGCGCCTGCTCTACAACTTCATCTGGGATGATCTGTGTGACTGGTATATCGAATTCGCCAAGCTCTCTTTATACGGAGCGGACGCAGCTGCCAAGGCCAAGACCCAGTCTGTTCTCGCTTACGTGCTGGACCGCACACTGCGGCTGATCCACCCGTTCATGCCGTTCATTACGGAGGAGATCTGGCAGCATCTGCCGCATCAGGGCGAATCCATCACCTTGGCCGAGTGGCCGAAGTACGATGCGGCGCTTGAGAATCCGCAGGCAGTATCAGAGATGAACCTGCTGATGGATATTATCCGGGCCGTTCGCGGTATCCGTGCGGAAGTGAATGCGCCAATGAGCAAGAAGGTCGAGCTGATTATCAAGGCCGGCAGCCAGGACACCCTGGACATTATTTCCCGCAACGACAATTACATCGGGCGCTTCTGCAACACCTCTTCCTTCGAAGCAGGCCTTGCGCCGCAGACGCCGGATAAAATGATGTCCGCCGTGGTTACCGGAGCGGAGCTGCTTCTGCCGCTGTCCGGTCTGATTGATATCGATCAAGAGATTATTCGTCTCGAAAAAGAAGTTCAGACCCTGAACAGCGAAGTGGAGCGTGTGGAGAAGAAGCTCAGTAATCAGGGCTTTGTGGCCAAAGCTCCGGCGAAAGTCATCGAAGAGGAACGGGCGAAGCAGGCGGATTATTCCGACAGACGTGAGAAGGTGCTGGCCCGTATTGCAGAACTGAGAGGATAACAGACATGGAAGAGATCACCCGGAGCGGCGCTGCCGCTCCCTTAAGTTCTTATACAGAAGCTGTAGACTGGATCAACAGCCTGATTCCTTTTGGAATCCGGCCGGGTCTGGAGCGGATAGAGCTGCTAATGGAGAAGCTCGGACATCCGCACCGGAAGCTTAAGTTCATTCATGTGGCGGGGACCAACGGCAAGGGCTCGACCTGCGCCTTTTTGACCTCGGCCCTTATTCAGAGCGGATATTCGGTGGGGACCTTCACCTCTCCTTATATCACGAAGTTCACGAACCGGTTCCAGTACAACGGGACGGATATTCCTGAGGAGACGCTGCTTGCGCTTGCCAATCAGCTGCGTCCGCTGGTCCGGGAGATTGCGGGCACTGAGCTGGGCTCACCGACCATGTTCGAGGTGGCGACGGCGCTCGCGATTCTCTATTACGGCGAAGTCTGTTATCCCGATGTAGTCGTATGGGAGACGGGGCTTGGGGGAAGGCTGGATGTAACGAATATTGTTACTCCGGTTGTGTCGGTCATTACCAATGTGGGACATGACCATACCGATGTGCTGGGAGATACGCTTACGCTGATTGCCGGCGAGAAGGCCGGGATTATTAAGCCGGGTGTTCCTGTAGTCAGCTGTGTGAGCCAGCCCGAAGCTGTAGCTGTATTGAAGGCCAAGGCAGTGGCTACCCGTTCGACACTCTATTTAGCCGGAGAAGATTTCAGCTATAGTAATGTTGAGCAGAGAGACGGCTGCCAGCACTTTACCTTCAATGGGCCATTCCGGGGAATTGAGCTGGATATTGCTATGAAAGGCGAGCACCAGCTGGAGAATGCGGCCGGGGCCATGATGACGCTTGAGGTGCTGCGGCAGTATATGGCCTTCATGCTGGAGGACGAGGATGTGCTGGAGGGCTTCCGGGGCACATTTTGGGCCGGAAGACTGGAGGAAGTGAGCGTCTCGCCCAGAATTATTCTGGACGGCGCGCACAATCCGGAAGGGGCTGAGAGCCTTGCGAAGAGCCTTCCACAGTTCCAGCCTTACGGTAAATTAAATTTGCTCATGGGGATGCTGGCAAATAAGCATCACGAGTCGTATCTCAAGCATATACTGCCTATAGTGGATACGCTCATCCTGACCGAACCCGATTTCCGTAAGAAGATGGACGCGGAAGATCTGCAGGCGATCGCAGAAAGTCTGCGGGATAAATATGCCAAGGAAAACTTGGAAATCATAGTAGAACGTAATTGGGGCCAAGCGCTGCAGAAGCTGCAGACGATCACAGCGGACGATGACCTCGCGGTTGTGTCCGGAACGCTGTATTTGATTTCTGATGTGCGCAGTACGCTTTTACGGCAACCCGATTCTGAAAAAGGCTGGTGACGAACTGTTGGATACTACTGAACGTGTGCATTTTATAGGGATCGGCGGCTATGGTATGAGCGCGATTGCCCGGGTGATGCTGGAGATGGGATATACAGTTACAGGCTCTGACGTAGCTGCCCAGGAGTTAACGGAGAAATTGATTGCCAAAGGTGCCAAGGTCTTCATCGGGCATACGGCGGAGCAGGTAAAAGGCGCGGATCTGGTCGTCTATTCCACGGCGCTTGCCGCGGATAATGTGGAATGGGTGGAAGCGGAGCGTTTGAAAATTCCGATTCTGCACCGCTCGCAGATGCTGGCCCGGCTGCTGAATGAACGCAAGGGCGTTGCAGTGGCCGGAGCGCACGGCAAGACTACCACCTCTTCCATGATTGCTCTGGTGATGGAAGACTGCGGCGTGGACCCTACCTACATTATCGGCGGGGAGATTATGAATGTCGGCACGAATGCCAAAGCGGGACAAGGGGAATTCGTCGTGGCAGAAGCCGATGAGAGTGACGGCTCGTTCCTGCAATACCATCCTTGGCTGGGAATCGTTACGAACATAGAAGCTGACCATCTGGAGAACTACGGCGGCGACTTCGGCAAGCTGAAGGATGCTTATGTTCAGTTCATGAATCAGCTGCGCGAGGACGGGACAGCTATCGTATGTGCGGATGATGAGAATCTGAAATCCCTGCTGCCTAAGGTAAAAGGTACAGTGATCAGCTATGGGATCGAATCAGAGACGGCTGATTATACAGCGACTGATATTGTTCTCGGCGACCGGCAGGTATCCTATACGATGAACCATGGAGCTGAGGTGTTAGGCCGGATTGAGCTCTCTATTCCCGGACAATACAATCTGTATAACTCTATGGCGGCAGTGATTTCCTGCCTGAAATCGGGCATTGCCTTTGAAGCCATTGCGGCTGCGATTGTGAAGTTCCACGGCGCCAAACGGCGCTTCCAGGTGCTGGGCGAGGTTGACGAGATTCTCGTCATTGATGATTATGCTCATCATCCCACAGAGATTCAGGCTACGATCAGCGCCGCCAAGGCAACCGGCAAACGCATTATCGCCGTGTTCCAGCCGCAGCGCTACACGCGTACCTTCTTCCTGCTGGATGCGTTCAGCCGTGCGTTCAGCGAGGCGGACGAAGTGATTATTACCGATATCTACTCCCCTGCGGGTGAGAAGCAGATTGAGGGCGTCACCTCCGCCAAGCTGGTAGAGCTGATCGTACAGAACAGCAACGCCGGTGCGCGGCATCTGCCGACGAAGGAAGCTGTGCTGGCAGATCTGCAGAACCGGATTGCTCCCGGTGATCTGGTCATCACCATGGGTGCAGGCGATATCTGGAAGGTCGGTTATGCACTGGCAGACAGCCTGAAGAACCGGTAAGATAGCATCGCATTGATTACAGAAACGGCTCCACATTCCTTTAATAGGGAGTGTAGGGCCGTTTTTTTGCATACGAAGTTACTATATTCCCTATAGAATCGCAGGATTGAGCGCCAGCTCGGCAGCGGGGAAGGAACTGCGTGGAGCACCCGAACTTGGGTAATAGATCCTAGATGTCCCGGGCAGTCCAGGGCGAATTGATCATTGGAGAGTAGGAGAAGAGGCCATGAAGGAACCGTTGCTATTCATTTCCGCAGAGAATCCATATCCGCAGGATAGCGGGGGCAAGCTGAGAACAGGCAATATTCTGAAGCTTCTGCAGGGCAAATATGAGGTGGAGCTCATCACCTATGCCAATCCCCGGAAGACAGGGACGCCGGAGGGACTTCCGTCACTTACAGTGTATGAAATAGAGCGTACGGTCAGCTACCGCAGAGCGCTTCTTCGTTCCCTCTATACCTGGCGGAACTGCTCGTATATGAGCCATGTCGATGTGGACATGAAGGCGAAGATTATGGAGCTCTGCAGCCGGAATTCCTACGGTCATGTATTTATTTCGCACAGCCTGCTGGGCTGCTGCATCGACATTGTACAGCGCTGCTTGCCTGACATTGTGATCATTACCGATGCGCATAATTTCGAGAGCGGACTGTCTGCACAGCTGGCAGGCGGCAAAAAGGGGATCGCCAAGGTCTACTATTTCCTTAATGCTATATGGACGCGCAGGGATGAGCTGAAGCTGATGGACAAGACTAATCTGCTGCTGACTACTTCGGAAGAGGATGCTCTGGCCTTCAAGGCACTGGCTCCAAGCCGGTCGCAGAAGGTTCATGTCATTCCCAATTTCATACGCATGGAGGATTACCGGACCAAGACGCAGCTGTCCCACGAGCAGTGGATTATTCTTCCGGGTAATATGAACTACTTCCCTAACATTAACGCAGCCCTCTACTTCTACCGTGAGGTATATCCTCTGGTTAAGGCGAGAGTACCGGACATTAAGTGGTATATTGTCGGACGGGATGTGCATCCGGAGGTAGCGGCACTGGCCTTGAAGGATTCCTCTATCGTCATCACCGGGTATGTGGACAGTGTGGCGGATTATATACGCAAGGCGCAGGTGGTCGTAGCTCCGCTCTTGGAAGGCAGCGGGACAAGGCTGAAAATTCTGGAGGCCTGGGCGCTGAGGACTCCTGTCGTATCCAGTTCCAAGGGGGCAGAAGGGCTGCTCTATGAGCATTTGCGGAATATTATGATTGCCGATGACCCGGTTTCCTTTGCCGATAGTGTGACACTGCTGCTTCAGGATCATGAAAGAGGAGTAGTGCTCGCGGACCGTGCATACGAGACTCTGCTGGCAAATTATGAGGCGAAAAGTGTCAAGGATAAGCTGCTTCGTCTGGTCTGAAGGGATATGGAAGGTGAAATAATTATTTTTCCCCATAAATCGACAACCTTCTCAGGGGGAATGCGTTACTATAGATCTACATCGAAAGTTTCACATTTCTGGGCTGGATGTCATCCGGCCTTTTTTGTTTCGTACATATTCATACACATTTACATAGAACCAAGGAGCTATAGCCATGAGAGAGAGAATGCTGTTCCTTTCTGCCCGTAGTCACACACCGGGAGACCGGGAAGGAGACATCAGAACAGAGAATTTCCTTAATATGCTGCTGGAGCGGTTTGATATTGATCTGCTGGAGTATTGCTACCACCGCCGCGAGACGCAGATTCTGCGCAGTCCTGCCCTGACCGTGCATCAGGTGAAGCGGCCTGCGTCCACCCGCAGAAGCCTGCTGTTTCCGCTGAACAGGCTCCGCAAGGATGCCTCGATGATCGGCAATGACAAGTCGCTGCGCGCGGTAATTACCGAGATGTGCAGCCAGCATGCCTACAGCCATGTGTTTGTCTCGTATGCCATGCTCGGCAATGGGCTGGATCTGGTCGCCTCGCTGCTTCCCGGGGCTGTTATCGTCACCGACGCCCGCCGTGCCGGTGGCATACGGGTGCAGAGCCGGGCGGCTGGCAAGCGGGGAATAAGTACAGGCTACCGCAAGCTGAATGATGCGCTGATCCGCCGCGAAGAGCGCCGGTTAATGAACAAGACCAGCCTGCTGCTGGCCGCTTCAGAAGAAGAGGCGCTGTCCTTTAAGGCGCTATCCTTTGCCGATGCAGGTAAGGTGCATGTTGTTCCGCCGTACATTAATTTGAGTGAACCCCCTTATGCGGCTCCGGGAGATACTGCCAAGGATAACTCCATCGTTCTGCACTGGGACATGCATTCCACTGACGGCAAGAATGCAGCGCTGCTGTTCATCAAGAAGGTATATCCGCTGATTCAGGCGGCGGTGCCGGATATCCGCTGCTGCATTATTAGCAGAGAGGTGCATGCAGAGGTCGCAGCTGCCGTCCGGAAGGACTCTTCTATTTCAATTATCAGTGAAGCTATACAGACAGCCGATTATATCCGCAGGGCCAGAGCTGTGGTTGCCTCATGCTGCGAAGACTGCGGCGCTCAGAGCAGCATTCTGGAGGCCTGGGCCCTCCGCACGCCGGTGGTCAGCAGCCTGAAGGGCTCGGAGGAGCTGATCTGCGAGCCGGGGCGGAATATCCTGCTGGCAGGAACAACGGCTGGCACTGCCGATCATCTGATCAGGCTGCTGACCACGCCGGAGCTTGGCTCCATTATTGCAGATCAGGCCTACCGGACACTGAGCAGGCATTATGCAGCAGACGGCGTGAAGGCGAAGCTGCTTAGTCTGGTGTAAATATATTAAAATAGCATATCTCTCTCGCATCTTTCATATCTTTCAGTATAGAACTGAAGATCGCGAGGTGAGGGTATTGAATAACGGAAGAATGACATTCCGCTTCGACGGGAACCAGGGCAGACAGCGGACAGAGACGGCAGAGCGCCGGGAAGTGAACGAAACCGGTGTGGTTCTGGAAAATAAGGACACTGACAAGGTGCAGCGCGGGGAAATTAAGACATCCTCCTATTCCAAGGCTGATGAATATATTGTGGATCTGGAGAAGGTGGAGTTGCCCCGGCCTGTAGAGGCAGCTTACTTGAAGCCCCCGGGCTCCGGCCGCCGGAAACTGAAAGCTCCTGAGGATAACTATGATTTGGGACTGTATTCTGTTGTCCGTCCTGCTTCTGCAAGGCATCTATGGGAAGAGAGTGAAGATTCGGAGGATCATTCCTTCTATGGAGGGGCAGATGAAGAAGGTCTGCATTCAGCAGATGAGTACTACCCGCTGTATGAAGATAACCGTGAATCCGCTACAGACAGTCATGATCCATCCGGAGCTCAAGGGAATAGCTACGGCGGCTCTTATCATACCCGCCGTCCCTCGTATTGGTGGAAGTTCGCACTGTCCGTCGCTGGAGCGCTGGGAACGGGAATTCTGCTCGGATACGCAGCCCTGTCGTTCATCACAGGAGGGACGGGGGAGACTGCTAAAGCTCCCGGCGATGCAGCGGTTAAGACGGGAATCACTCAGGGGCAAAAGGCGGCAAACAGCGGTAACGCAGCAGATATTACGGGCGTGCCTCCTGAGCAGACGGGAGAAGCGGTGAGCACGCAGATTCCGGTTCAGGTTGCGCCGCAGAGCTATTATCTGCTGCAATATGGCGTCTTCAGTACACCGGCAGGAGCGGAGCAGGCCCGGCAGGAGCTGCTGACCGCCGGCCTTGCCGCAGGTCTTGACCCGGCAGACGGCAACCGTGTGTACGCCGGATTGTCTCCTGACCGTGAGCAGGCCAAGCTGCTCAGCAATGGCCTTAAGGGGCAGGGCATCGAGCTGTACGTGAGAGAAGTGGCCCTGCCAGCGGTGAACCAGGTCCGCTATACCGGAATGGCGGCGGCGGTGGACAGCTACTTCAAGCTTAGCAGCCAGCTGTTAAGCGAGCTCAGCAGCTTGTCTGCTTCCCTGCTTGGCGGGGGGGACAGCGGGAACGCTGGCGGAGCGGTAAGCGATCTCCATATGCAGTGGACCCAGGCAGTCAAGGCACTGGAGCCGGGCCTCACACCGGAAGGGCAGAGAATCGCTGACGGGCTGGAGAAATCCATGAGCCAGGGGATAGCCGCCCTGAACGAATACAATAAGAATAAGGCGGAGGGGCTGCTCTGGGAGGTGCAGGAGGCCATGATGAGCTTCCTGACCGGCCAGAAAAGCCTGTTGTCCGCCATGAGCTGACAGCTGAGGCGTAATTCACCGCTGACTATAGGCTAAATAAATGATCCCCCGTACCAGGCTTTTGCCGGGCGGGGGATTGATGTATTTCCATAGGTAATCCTGCGGTGTGATAAGTTCCGCAGGCTGCTTACGTGGTAAACATTCCCTGGATGGATTTTGAGTTTGTATTGCACTCCGTTTCACCGTATAATAATTAGGGTGTCAAAAAATGGCGAGGGAAGACTTGAATGAAGAAGAAAAATGTAGGAACACTGCTGTTATTTCTTATTCTGGGCTGGCTGGCCGGAGCCTGGATTGCCAAGCTGCTGGAACCTGTACAAGCTCTGTCTTTTCTTACAGCTTCGACTGTTCTCAAGTGGTCGCCGCAAGCCGATTTAGACATCATAACCTATGACATCACAATCCATTTGAAACTGTGCCTGCTCAGTCTTGCCGGGATGATTACAGCCGTATGGCTGTACCGCAGGCTGTAGCCCTAGCTGGCAGCATCAGGAAGGGACGTTAATTACAGTGGAGCATGACAATTCGCGGCATATTATTCTGGCCTCAGGTTCGCCGCGGCGGCGTGAGCTGTTAGCCTCGCTTGGCCTGCCCTTTGAGGTGCTGTCCAGCGATGCTGATGAGAGTACGCCGCCTGAATGGAGCCCTGAAGCTATTGTACGGAATCTGGCGCTGCGTAAGGCAGAAGCTGTGATTCCTGTTGCAGGAGACCGGGATGCCGTTATTATCGGCAGCGATACGATCGTTGTGCTTGACGACATGGTGCTCGGCAAGCCGGCGGACGAGCAGGACAGCGCCAGAATGCTGGGCATGCTGCAAGGCCGGACGCATCAGGTATACACCGGGGTGGCCTGCATCGGTTCCGCAGAGGGACGTACCCTGGTAGATCATAGGGTAACCTCTGTAACTATGAGAGCAATGAGCGAAGAGGAAATCTCCGCTTACATAGCGACCGGGGAGCCTGCCGACAAAGCCGGCTCTTACGCGATACAAGGACTGGGCGCCACCCTGGTGGAAGAAATTGAAGGCTGCTATTTTAACGTGGTCGGTCTGCCGCTGTCACTGCTGAGCGGTATGTTGTCCGGGTTTGGCATTTCGGTGCTGAACCGGTAAGGGTAGCCGAAGAAAGAAGGTTAGGGATGGAGTCGCAATCATTTATGCTGCGTGACCTCCCCCATGAAGAACGACCACGAGAGCGCATGATGCATTATGGGGCGGAATCATTAAGTCAAGCGGAGCTACTGGCTATCCTGCTGCGCACAGGTGCGCACCGTGAATCAGCCCTTCTTATCGCCCAGCGGCTCTTGAGCCATGCAGGCGGTCTCCGCGGACTGGCGGATCTGAGCATTGAAGAATTGACAACAATTAACGGCATCGGCCCTGCCAAGGCCGTGCAACTCAAAGCAGGCATAGAGCTGGGAAGACGTATGGCGAATTCCCGGCTTACTGAACCGGTCATTATCCGCAGTCCCCAGGACGCGGCGGAGATTCTGACTGAGCAGCTGCGTTATTTGCAGAAGGAGCATTTTATCTGTCTGTTCCTGAATACGAAGAATCATGTTATTGCGCAGGAAACATTGTCCATGGGTAGCCTTAATGCCTCCATTGTGCATCCCCGCGAGGTGTTCCGGGCAGCCATGAAATGCAGCAGCGCAGCAATTATATGCGCACATAATCATCCGAGCGGTGATCCTACACCAAGCCCTGAAGACATCTCACTGACTTCCAGGCTGATGCAGGCAGGCGAGATTGTCGGCATTGATGTACTGGATCATCTGGTGATCGGAGACAGCAGCTACGTAAGTTTGAAAGAGAAAGGCTACATGTAATACAATTGTCTAGATTCACATGGAAAAGGAGCATACAAGATGTTAGGTGGTTTTACGAAAGACTTAGGAATTGACTTGGGGACAGCGAATACGCTTGTCTACGTGCGCGGTAAAGGAATCGTTGTCAGAGAGCCGTCCGTGGTTGCTATTAATACTGATACTAAGACGATAGAAGCAGTAGGGGAATCCGCCAAAAAAATGATCGGACGCACACCGGGCAACATCCGTGCCATCCGTCCAATGAAGGACGGGGTCATCGCTGATTTCGATACTACAGCAACTATGATCAAATATTTCATCCGCCAGGCCCAGAAGCAGCGCTCGATGTTCCAGCGCCATCCGAATGTCATGGTGTGTGTGCCCTCCGGAATTACAGCCGTTGAACAGCGTGCGGTAGAGGATGCTACGAAGCAGGCCGGAGCGCGGGAAGCTTACATTATCGAGGAGCCTTTTGCTGCTGCCATCGGTGCAGATCTTCCTGTATGGGAGCCAACCGGAAGTATGGTTGTAGATATCGGCGGTGGAACTACCGAGGTGGCGGTAATCTCACTCGGCGGTATTGTTACCAGCCGTTCTGTACGTGTGGCAGGGGATGATGCAGATGAGTCTATCATCCAATACATCAAGCGCCAGTATAACCTTATGATCGGTGAACGTACCTCCGAGCAGCTCAAGATGGATGTGGGCTCTGCCCTGCCGCTTGAGAAGGCTGAGACGATGGAGATTCGCGGACGCGATCTGGTAACCGGTCTGCCGAAGACGCTGACCATTACCTCCGATGAAATCTGCGAAGCTCTGTCCGATACTGTGAATGCAATTGTTGAAGCCGTGAAGGTTACGCTGGAGAAATGTCCGCCGGAGCTGGCTGCCGATATTATGGACCGCGGCATTGTGCTTACAGGCGGCGGCGCACTTCTGCGCAACCTGGACAAGCTGCTGGCGCGTGAGACCGGAATGCCGGTGATTGTGGCCGAGAATCCGCTGGACTGTGTTGCAATCGGCACAGGCAAGGCGCTGGAGAATATCCACTTGTTCAAGAGCCGCAGCAGTTCGGGCCTCCGCTCCAAACGCTAGGATCATGCGGACTGTGAACGTCAACCCCTGAGGTTGGAGAAATACGGTTATTAGAGGGTGCTCGAGATTGTTCAAGCTGTTTAACAATAAACGACTGTTTATATTGCTGATTACGCTGGTTACGTTTATCGTTCTGATGGGCTTCAGCCTGGGGCAGAGGAAGACCCTGTCCTGGCCGGAGAACTTCCTCAGAGATACGACCGGATTCGTGCAGAAATTGTTCTACAAGCCCGCTGGATACGTAGCGGGCTTCTTCCAAGATATCGGGACTCTGAATGAGCTGGCCGAAGAGAACAAGCAGCTTAAGATTCTGGCTGCGCAGTACGCCCGGGATAAGGCGCAGTTAAATTTTATTAAAGCTGAGAATGAGCGCTACCAAAAGAATCTTAAATTCACGGAAGCCCAAAAAAACATGTATAAATATGAATATCTGATTGCCAATGTTGTCAGTGTAACGACAGAGCCAAGCAATAATACACTTGTCATTGATCTTGGAGAGAAGGATGGCATCCGGCTGAATATGTCTGTTACTTCTATTGAGGGCCTTGTAGGGGTCATCAGTAATGTAAGTAAATTCACCTCTACTGTGAAGCTGATGACAATGATGGATAGCAAGGACCCCAACTCACAGCCTCCTATATCGGCAACCGCTGTGAACAAGGAAGGCAAGACCTTTGGGATGGTTGAGAGCTACGACCAGCAGACCGGAATGCTGCTGATGAACAAAATCCCCGTAGGCGATCCGATTGCTGAGGGTGATATGATTATTTCCTCAGGCGGAGGGGGGATGTATCCCCGTGGCATGACTATCGGCAAAGTGGAAGAAGTCAAGGTAGGACAGTACGGGTTCACCTCTACAGCGATTATCAAGCCGGCGGCAGGATTCCAGGACTGGAAGGAACTCTTCGTTGTCTATACGGAGGAGCGTGTAGAATAGTGAGGATGCGCAGACCTGTCCTGGTACTTTTGTTATTCTTTTTATTTGTTCTGGAAGGCACAGTGCTTCCCTGGCTGATTCCTGACGGCTGGCAGATGCGGATTATTCCTAATCTCGTCTTCATCGTCATTCTGTTCGTAACGGTATACCATCATCGGCATACGGCACTTATTCTGGGCTTGTCGTTCGGAATGCTGCATGATGTGGTCTTCTACGGCCGCATACTGGGTGCTCATTCCTTCGCTATGGGCTTATCTGCGTACCTGATCGGGCTGATATTCCAGATTCCCCGTGCTCCGCTGCCGCTCATGATGACAGTGGTGCTACTGGGCAGTCTGCTGGAAGACAGTATTCTTTTTGCTATCTATAATGTGTTTAATCTAAGCCAGGAGCCATATAATTGGGCACTCTTGCATCATATGCTGCCTACCATGCTCATTCATTTTGCTGCAGGCCTGCTTCTCTACGTTCCGCTCCGGCGCCAGCTGGAGCTGCTGAAGAAAGAGACTATCGATGAGGAGGCTGCGTAAGCTGCAGCAGCATTTTCTTATCACCCAAAGAAGGAGTTTGCCCGGCCCGGCACGAATGAATGAGGATAGGGGGACAGGCATATGACAGTTAAATCCAAGCACGTAAGGATTAAGGGCATCAAGGATGGCCTGGTATTCCTGCTAGACGACAAGTGTCCCTTTGAAGATCTCTTAAGCGAGCTTCGCTACAAGCTGGAGCACAGCCATCAAAATATTCTGACCGGACCGATTGTGCATGTGGATATTAAGCTGGGCAACCGTGCTGTTACTGAAGAGGATAAAGAGGCGGTACTGGAGATCCTCAAGAGTCAGGGGAATCTGTTGATCCGTTCGGTTGAAGCTATTGAAGATCCTGAAGAGAAGGATACGGAAGCCTTGTTCATGATGAGCGGAATGCTCCGCTCGGGCCAGGTACTGCATCATGAGGGCAATCTGCTGTTCCTCGGGGATGTGAATCCGGGAGGGACCATTACCTGTTCAGGGGATATCTATATTCTTGGAGCACTCAAAGGGATGGCACACGCCGGAATCAACGGTAACCAGGAGGCCATTATTGCCGCTTCGCTGCTCGCGCCTACCCAGCTCCGGATTGCTGAGATTATCAGCAGGCCTCCGGATGAATGGGGAACCCGGGAGAGCAGCATGGAATTTGCCTACTTATCAGGCGGTGCTATGCAAATCGACAAAATTCATAATATAGTGAAGTTACGTCAGGATTTAAATGTGTTTAAAGGGGTGTAGCCTCCATGGGAGAAGCGATTGTCGTAACCTCGGGCAAAGGCGGAGTTGGCAAGACAACCACAACAGCCAACATTGGTACCGCACTCGCCTTGCAGGGCAAAAAAGTATGTCTGGTGGATACCGACATTGGACTGCGGAATCTGGATGTTGTTATGGGGCTGGAGAACCGGATCATCTATGATCTGGTCGATGTGGCGGAAGGCCGCTGCCGGCTGAATCAGGCGCTGGTCAAGGACAAGCGCTTTGATGAGCTGTACATGCTGCCCGCAGCCCAGACCAAGGACAAGACAGCCGTTACACCGGAGCAGGTTAAGGATATCATTCTTGAACTTAAGAAGGAGTACGAATATGTTCTGATCGATTGTCCGGCTGGAATTGAGCACGGCTTCCGCAATGCGATTGCCGGTGCTGACAAAGCAATTGTAGTTACCACTCCGGAGCATGCTGCGGTGCGGGATGCGGACCGGATTATCGGTCTCCTGGAGCAGTCATCGGTAGAATCTCCGAAGCTTGTGGTCAACCGGATTCGCCAGGGCTTGATCAAGTCCGGGGATATGCTTGATATCGAGGATATTCTGCAGGTGCTTAATATTGATCTGATCGGGATTGTACCCGATGATGAACAGGTCATCCGGGCGGCGAACAACGGGGAGCCTACCGTGATGAACCCGGACTCGTTAGCAGCGATAGCCTACCGTAATATTGCCCGGCGTATTCTTGGCGATGCGGTGCCGCTGATGCAGCTTGACCAGAAGACGGGCGCCTTCAAGAAGCTCAAGAAATTTTTTGGAATGGGCTGAATCCCGGCCACGCACTTATACACGGCTATCTTCTGTTAAGAGCCCGCTGCTGAGAAATCACCGGCGGGCTTATTTTTGTTGTGCAGTAACTTGGACAGGGCTTGTTCTAAAGCGGCTTCCGGCACTCATAAAATGGAAGTAAAACAAGCCCGCCGGAGGGATCATTATGGAATACCCGAGAGAGTCCAAGAACCGCCGCAAGAAGCGTATACAGAATCTGCTGGAGGAGAAGCCTGCAGCTGGAGCAGCATCAGAGCGGTTCCGTTTGTCTGACAATCCTCCCTCATTCAGAGAATGGGGGGCGGGTGACAGGAATGAATTTGCCTCTTCCCCTGAGCCGGACCCTGAGACAATGTGGAAGCAGCAGCGTAACCACTGGGTTGATGAAGACGGGAGGGGACCGGGAGGGGGATTCCGTGCAGGTCTGCTGCGGCGGACAGTGGCCAGTCTGCTGGTTTTTGGCGCTGTATGGGGCATTTTTGCCGTTCAGAAGCCATGGGCAGTGAAGGCGCAGTATTTTATTACAGACATCCTCAGCAATGATATGGATTTTGCAGCAGCACAGGTGTGGTACGAGGAACATTTCAATGGAGCCCCGTCCTTTATTCCGATTTTCGGAGATGAACAGGTACCGGCGGAGAAGGTGACAGCCGCCCATGAGCTTAGCGCTCCGCTTGCAGGAAGTATTGTGCGTCCTTTTGCCACTTCGCTTAATGGCATTGAAATTATACCGGCAGACGATTCAAGTGCCAGTGTCACGGTGAAAAGTGTAGATACGGGCCGTGTGCTGGCCGTTTCAAAAGAAGCCCGGGGAGGCATCCGTATTACGGTCCGCCATACCGGGGAGATCACGGCAGAATACGGTCATTTGAGCGGGACACGGCTCGCGGTGGATGACTGGGTACAGAGCGGAGACGAAATAGGCTGGATTCAGGGGACGGAGGATGCCCGGGTCCCGTTGCTGTTTTTTGCAGTTATGAAAGACAAGACTTATATTGATCCGGCCGAAGTGGTATCGTTTGATTAGGGTCTGCGGCATTGAATTGTCACTGCATCCGCTCTTCGTGCTGATTCTCATGGTATCCGTGCTTACCGGACAGTTCCTGGAGCTGCTTACCTTGTTTCTGATCGTGTTCATTCATGAGCTTGGACATGTATGTGCGGCGCTGCTGGTCGGAATTAACGTCAGATCGGTACAACTGCTGCCATTCGGCGGCGTTGCGGTTATAGAGGATCATGGGCGGCTTACGGCTGTCCGTGAGATCGGGATTGCCCTGGCCGGTCCGCTGCAGAACGGAATTATGATTCTGATGGCGCTGGCGCTTAAGCAGGTGGAGTATGGAAATATCGCCTATCTGGATTATTTTATCGGAGCCAACGCCATGATCGCTCTGTTCAATCTGCTGCCGGTGCTTCCGCTGGACGGTGGCAAAATCCTTCAGGCAGCCCTGAGTCTGCTGCTTCCGTATTATTACACGCTGCTGTGGACCGGCAGAGTCAGTATTGCGGCCAGCCTGCTTGTGATAGGGTACGCCCTGCTTCCGCTTGGGAACGGGGACGGCCTCCGCCTTAACCTGCTGATGATCGGAGCGTTTCTGCTCTATTCTAATTGGACGGACCAGCGTAATTTGCCGTACCGGTTTGTTGGTTTTTTGATGAACCGTGAGCGGATTTATGAGCGGTATCTAGTGGCGGAGAACATTGCCCGCCCAATAGTTGCCTCGCTCGCGAAACCTTTGGATGAGATATTGCGTCTATTTAAACGTAACCATTATCATTATATCTATGTGATGAACAACGACAGGGATATCGTAGCTGTTGTGCCGGAGCAGCGTCTGATTGCTTCGTATTTCGGAAAGTAACAAGCGAGTAACGATTCAAACCAGAGGTGAAGCCATGAAACAAATGATCGTTCACTGTACACAGCATATTACCCGCATGGCACTTCTGGAGAACGGGAGGCTGGTGGAATATGCGGCTGAACGCGATCAGCAGCAAGGTCTGGTCGGGAGTTATTATAAAGGCCGGGTAATGAATGTGCTGCCTGGTATGCAGGCGGCCTTTGTAGATATCGGACAGAAAAAGAATGCGTTCCTATACGTAGATGATGTATTGCATCCCCATCTGGACAAGCAGCCGGCTGTCAAGCCTTCGATTGAGATGCTGCTGCAGCCCGGTCAGGAGATTGTCGTCCAGGTAAGAAAAGAACCGCGGGGCGGCAAGGGCGCGCGGGTAACCACGCATTATACACTGCCCGGACGCTGGATGGTGTACATGCCCTTTGCCGAATATGTCGGGGTCTCCAAGAAAATAAGCCGGGAATCGGAGCGCAGCCGGCTCAAAGGTATCGGCGAGCGGCTGCGCCAGGGTGAGGAAGGACTCATTATGCGCACCGTCTCCGAGGACGAGCCGCTGGATGCCGTGGAGGGAGATCTGGCTTTTCTGCGGGCGCAGTGGGAAATGATTACCCGGCGTTCCAAGGAAGTGGAGGCACCCGCTCTGCTGCACTGCGATCTGAGTATCGTCCAGCGGTTCATCCGGGATGCCTTCAATCCGCAGCGTGATGAGCTGCTGATTGATTCGGCCAAGGCGGTGAAGGAGGCGGAAGCCTTCCTGTCGGACATGGCTCCTGAAGGGTACAAGCCTGTGGGCTTCTACAGGGGGCAGGAGTCCATTTTCTCTGCTTACGGGGTGACAGATCAACTGCACAAGAGCTTCAGCCGTAAAATCATCCTCGAAGGCGGGGCTACGCTCATCTGGGATGAGACAGAGGCCTTGACTGTGATTGACGTCAACACAGCGCAGTACACTGGCGGGACGAACCTTGAGGATACGGTAACGCGGACCAACCTGCTGGCTGCGGAGGAGATCGGGCGGCTTGTCCGGCTCCGGGATACGGGCGGTATTATTATTGTTGATTTCATTGATATGGAGCGGGAAGAGCACCGCAGGCAGGTGACGGACAAGCTGGAGAGCATTATCAGCCGGGACCGGACCAAGACGCATATTCTCGGCTGGACCCATCTCGGTCTGCTGGAGATGACCCGTAAGAAGGCCAGACATGATTCCGCCGGATTTGCCCCGGTGATCTGCCAGTGCTGCGGCGGCACAGGCAAGGTTGGGACATGGCTGGAGTAGGGATAAGATGATCAGGTTGTATATGTTTTGTAAGGAGATATTGACTAGGGCCCATATGTATGATAATATCTTCAAGTATGTGTTTGGTTGTTCCATTCCTGCACATGCTGTAACCGCTCCGATCGGGTAGATGAAGCGTAATTCCTCCGGGGATTGCCACCTTGACTAGGCGAGTCTGAGACATGAGGAGGTGCAAGTACAATGTATGCAATTATCGAAACTGGCGGTAAACAATACAAAGTCCAAGAGGGCGATGTTTTGTTCATTGAGAAGCTGGAAGCTGAAGACGGCGCAAGCGTAACGTTTGACCGTGTCTTGGCTGTTTCTAACGAAGGTGGTTTGACTGCAGGAACTCCGCTGGTAAGCGGCGCGTCTGTAACAGCCAAAGTCGAGAAGCATGGTAAGGGTCATAAGGTTGTAGTTTACAAATACAAACCTAAGAAGAACTACCACAAGAAACAAGGCCATCGTCAACCGTACACCAAAGTAACTATCGAGAAGATTCAAGCGTAAGAAGGTGCGTTAATGATTAACGTGCGGATTACACGGGCTTCTGCTCAAGGTGTCATTGTCGGTTTTGCCGTCAAGGGGCATGCGGAATACGCAAGGAATGGCAAGGATATCGTCTGCGCGGGTGTTTCGACGGTTACCGTTGGAACTGTGAATGCGATTGAAAGCCTGACCGGAGTTGTTCTGGATACTTCGATGAAGGATGGATTCTTAAGCGGAACCCTGGTTCCCGTGAATGATCCCGAAGTCTCCGCCAAGGTACAGCTCTTGCTGGAATCCATGGTGCTGATGCTCAAGGATATTGCTAAATCCTACAGGAAATATATTCAGATACAGGAAGTCATCATTTGAAGAAGGAGGTTGACAACATGTTGAAATTGGATCTTCAATTATTCGCATCGAAAAAAGGTGTTGGTTCCACAAAGAACGGACGTGATTCCCATTCTAAGCGTCTTGGCGTGAAACGGGCTGACGGTCAAGCAGTAACCGGCGGCAACATCTTGGTTCGTCAACGCGGAACCAAAATCCACCCGGGCACGAACGTGGGCATCGGTAAAGATGATACACTGTTCGCACTTGTGGACGGCGTAGTGAAGTTCGAACGTTGGGGACGCGACCGCAAAAAAGTGAGCGTGTATCCGGTGGATGTCGCTCCGGTAGCAGCGGCACTGGAAGCGTAAGCTTACGGAACCTATGAAGATGAGAAGCCTCCGGCATCAGTGCCGGGGGCTTTTTTTGAAATTGTTTCGGGGTCCCGCAAAGCATCGAAGCTTAAGCCTCACTTTGTGGTGGGATTCTGGTGATTGCGGAGAAAGCCTGTGTTATACTGGGAAATGGTGAATATGAAGCAAGATAAGCAGTGCTTACATTGGAATCAATTTTGCGAACCAAGGGACGGGGAGAAAGAATGAAATCCTGGAAAAGTAAGGTCTGGGCAGTCATGTTATCCGCAGTGTTTCCTTTAGGTCTCGTGTATTGGCAAACCTCCCTTTTCACATGCCTGCTGCTCGGAGTCTGGGTAGCGGCAGTGCTTGCATTCAGCTTTGTTTACAACCGGCGTCAATATGAAGAGGAACTGCGTATACAGGAGAATACTCTGCAGCAGGCGGCAAACCGGACACTGAATCATCATCGTCATGACTGGATGAATGATCTGCAGGTGCTTTACGGATATATCCAGCTGGGCAAGCCTGATAAATCCGTACAATGTGTGGAAAGAATAAAGGAGCGTATTGCGCTGGACAGCCGTATTGCCAAATTGGGAGTACCTTCCCTGGTGTTCTATCTGCAATCCTTCCGTACGTTCAGAAGCAGTCTGGAGCTGGACATACAGGTAGAGGAAGGGCTTCAGCTGGAGGACAAGCTAAGTCCAGAGGTAGGAGCTGAGCTGACTTCGGTAATTATGCAGACGGTTAGAGCGTACCAGTACAGCGGAATAACACAGCATGGAGACACGCGGAAGCTTGAGCTCAGCTTTTCACAGGAGGGAAGAGACATTCTGATCTCTTTCAAAGGTGAGGGAGAGCAAGACAATCCCGAACTGCTTCAGGGGCAAATTTATAATATAGTACAAGGAAAAATCATGAAGGCGGAGCAGGTTCAGCCTGCCAAGGGTTATTTGGAACTGCGGTTACCGCTGGAGATGTAAGGAAGGTGAACATTTATGTTCGTAGATAAGGCTAAGATTTATGTAAAAGGCGGAGACGGCGGAGATGGTCTCGTAGCGTTTCGCCGGGAGAAGTATGTACCGGATGGAGGTCCTGCCGGCGGCGATGGCGGCCGTGGTGGAGATGTGATCTTCCGCGTGGATGAAGGCTTACGGACCTTGATGGATTTCCGTTATCAGCGGCACTTCAAGGCGGATAAGGGAATTAAGGGGCGCAACAAGAGCCAGCACGGGGCCAACGCTGAGCATATGATCGTGCGGATTCCGCCTGGAACCGTGTTAATTGATGATGATACCCAGGAGATCCTTGCCGATTTAACCCGTCATGGACAACAGGTTGTAGTGGCCCGCGGCGGCCGGGGCGGCCGGGGGAATACCCGGTTTGCGACGGCGAACAATACGGCGCCGGAGCTGGCTGAGAATGGGGAAGAGGGCCAGGAGCGTTACATCGTAATGGAGCTTAAGGTCATGGCGGACGTAGGCCTTGTAGGCTTCCCTAGTGTGGGCAAATCTACACTGCTGTCGGTCGTGTCCGCTGCCCAGCCGAAGATCGGAGCGTACCACTTTACCACTATTACCCCCAACCTGGGTGTAGTTGATGTCGGAGACGGCCGCAGCTTTGTGATGGCGGATCTGCCTGGACTGATTGAAGGCGCGAGTGAAGGGGTGGGGCTTGGACATGAGTTCCTGCGCCACGTTGAACGGACGCGTATCATCATTCATGTCGTGGATATGTCCGGCTCGGAAGGCCGCGATCCTTTTGAAGACTGGGTACTGATTAACGATGAGCTGAAGCAGTACAATGCGGCGCTGATTGACCGTCCGCAGATCGTGGCGGCGAACAAGATGGATATGCCTGATTCCGAGGAGAACCTGGCTTCCTTCCGTGAGCGTGTCGCGGAGCTTCGCCCGGATCTTGAGATTATGCCGATCTCTTCACTGACCCGTCAGGGCGTTCAGGAGCTGCTCTACCGTGCTACAGATATTCTTGACAGTATTCCTGTGGCTCCGGTGGTGGAAGAAGTAGCCGGTAAAGAGCGCAAGGTGTATAAGCTGGAAGCGGAAGAGGATAACTCATTCACGATTACCCGTGACAACGAGGCCTTTGTAGTCAATAGTCCGCGGATTGAGCGGATGATTAAGAGAATGCAGCTAAGCACACATGATGCGATTCTTAGGCTGGCCCGTACTTTGCGTCACATGGGTGTGGATGCCGAGCTGCGCAGACGCGGCGCTGTGGAAGGTACGATCGTGCGCATTGCTGATTTTGAATTCGAATTTGTCGAGAACAGCAGCTACTATTAATAGAGAAGCAAGGTTACCGGCTGTATCTTCCGAGAGGGGGATGCGGCCTTTTTTTATTGCTTAACAGGTGGCAAAACTATTTCTGCTAATAAAGTTTTCTTTATATATCCGGATTAATTTACTACAATCATTATAGCAAGAGACGCATGAAGTTGAATCCAAAGGGTGTAATCTGCGTATATCATACATACCTGTCAGGAAAGAGGGAATGGACAGATGGCCATTATTGAAGTAGTCAAATATGACGGGCCTCCGGGGGTCTTCGCCTGGAAGTATCCGAATCAGGAGCTGGGTACCTGGACACAGCTGATTGTGAATGAATCCCAGGAAGCGATTCTGTTCAAGGGTGGAGAGGCGCTGGATTCCTTCACAGCCGGACGCCACACCTTAAGCACAGCGAATATTCCGATTCTGTCGAATGTGGTGAATCTGCCGTTCGGCGGCAAGTCTCCGTTCACCGCAGAGATATGGTTTGTGAACAAGCTGAACTCCATGAATGTGAAGTGGGGCACCAGTGCACCGCTGCAGCTGCAAGACCCTAAGTACAAGATCATGGTAGCGGTCCGGGCCTTCGGTCAGTTTGGCGTGCGGATCGAAGATCCCCGCAAATTCCTGCTGAAGCTGGTAGGGACGCTGCCGGTCTTCGATCAGGATACGATGATCAATTATTTCCGCGGGCTGCTGATGTCCAATATTAATGAACTTATTTCTTCTTATCTGGTGCACAAAAAAATCAGCATCCTGGAGATCAACGCCTACGTGGTTGAAATCTCCAAGCATATTCAGGGGCGCTTGTCCTCCTCGTTCCTGGACAGCGGTATTGAACTTAATAATTTCTATATTGATTCGATCAATATTCCCGATGATGATCCGGCAACCCAGCGTCTCAAGGAAGCCTTGGCCAAAAAAGCGGAGATGGACATTATCGGCTTCACCTACCAGCAGGAACGAAGCTTCGATGCTATGGAGGAGGCAGCAGGCAATCCTGGCAATATAGGGGCGGGCATGATGAATGCGGGGCTGGGGCTCGGCATGGGCTTTGGGCTGGCCGGGCCTGCGGCTGAGATAGCTACCCGGATGACCCGTAGCATGTCTCTGGACGGCAGTACGGGCAGCCAGCCGGCACCTCCTGCTGCTTCTAAATCCTGCTCGGACTGCGGAACCCTTAATCCGGCAGATGCACGCTTCTGTACCGGCTGCGGCCGCAGTCTGCAATCCCCGCCGGCGGCGGAGAATGAGGTATGCCATAGCTGCGGCAAGGCGGTCATCCCTGGTGCCAGATTCTGTCCGCATTGCGGAGAAGGCCTGATCCTGAAGTGCGCAGGCTGCGGGCATGAGCTGAAGCCCGGACAGAAATTCTGTCCAGAGTGCGGCACCAGAGCGGCTAACGGGTGAACGGAATGCAGAGGCAGAGGTCATATACGGGTCTAGTTACTGGCATTTATGTTGCTGTTCTGGCAGTTACTGCGGGTACCTTCTTCACGCTTGGATTCTCGGAATCGCTGCTGCGCTTCGTAGTGACTCTGCTCGCTGTTGGTATAGCAGAGACTGTGGTTTATGTATATTGCATGCTCTGGCTGCGCCGTGCTCCTGAAGCGAGCAGGACTTCACCGGTATTCATCAGCGGAGCCGTGATTATGGCCCTCTATGTTGCTGCGGTACTTGCTTCGGCTATTCTGCTGGACTGGATTCTGGAGCTGAGTCCGCTCTGGTATGCAGGAGAGCAGCTGCTGATCCTGATTGTAGCTTCCATCGTCCTTGTGGCTACAGGGGGATATGGGTGGAATGCCGCCTCCGGGGAGCGCAGGGCTGCGGAAGCTTCGCGGAGCCTGCGTACCCACATGCAGGAGCTGCAGGAGATCAGAGGGATTGCCGGCACCTGGAAGCATTCTGAGGCAAGCAGGCTGGTAGAACTGATTGATTCTCTGGAGGAGAAATTCCGCTACAGTGACCCGGTGTCGAGACCGGGATTGTATGCCACGGAAGACATCATTAGGCAGCAGATCTCTCTGCTGCATGACCATGTGGCGCTGCTGCTTGTCTTGAAGGAGCTGCCGGCCCGCTGGGACACGGAGACAGAGGAGTTAACGGAGAGTATTGCCAGCACGCTCCAGCGGCGTAACCTGGAGCTGGCGGCGCTTAAATAGGAGGAATAGACAGCAATGGGGATAGGGAATGAGCTGGGGGGACTGTTGCCGGGCCGGGAAGGACAGCCCTCTGATAGTCTGCCTAAGTATGAGCGGACTACTTTTGATATTGTAACTATCGGTGCCGGATATTTGTTTATGCCGTTGGGACTTGCGTTTGCGCTGGTACGCATGCTGAGCACCCATTATAAAAATTACCGCAAGCCCGTCAATTTTAGTCTGTTGTTCCATGTATTTGTGGGCGGCTTCGTGCAGTTGATGGGAATTGTCGTCAATTCCATCTTCAGTGAAGTCGCCGTTGATACTGGTACGTTAATTGGAATGTTAATTATGTTCTCATTGATAACGCTTCTGCCTGCGGCCGTATTTGCCAGAAGCGCAGCCAAAGCCAGATTCCGCTTCTCGCAGCTCGCCAATCAGTATGTACATCTGATCACGGTGGAGAGAGTCCGCTATACCGGGAATCTGGCGGACCGTACCGGGCAAAGTGAAGGGGATGTGAATAGAGACCTTCTCTATCTGCAGAAGTACGGGGTGCTGGACTCCGGGCTTCTCTTCCATGAGGGAGCGGATACAGCGCCGCAGGCCCAGGCGGGGCAGGCAGGTGCTTCGCCCTTCAAGCCGCCTGCAGGGCAGCCGTCCTATCAGCAGCCGAGGCCGCAGCAGCTTCCCAAATCTGTCCGTTGTCCGGGCTGCGGGGCACAGAATACGGTAGCTCCCAACCAATCTACCAGCTGTGATTACTGCGGGACGACCATTGCTTACAGCTGACCGGGTTCTGCAGGTGAAGGCTGTTCCTCCTAGCTAATAGGGGGACAGTCTTTTCCCCATGTTTACAGAAAGTTATTGCAATAAAAGCCTTCAATCCCGTATAATGTCCACTATGTACATACAAAAGTCTTTGGGGTGAGGACGTTCGTGAAAGAACGCTATTATTTGGTCCGGGAGGACATTTTGCCCGATGCGGTGCTGAAGACCATGCAGGTCAAGCAGCTGCTGGAAGCAGGAGATGCCAAAACCGTACACGAGGGCGTGGAACAGGTCGGGCTTAGCCGCAGTGCTTTTTATAAATACAAAGATGGGATACACTTAATTCATCAGCTGGAGCGCGAGCGCATTGTGACGATCTCGATTGATCTGGAGCACGAGTCGGGCATGCTGTCCAAGGTGCTCGGTTCGGTGGCCGTTCACGGGGCGAATGTGCTGACGATCCATCAGAGTATCCCGCTGCAAGGACGGGCGAACGTGGTGATCTCTGTCGAGATCTCCCATCTGAATGAAGAGCTGGGCGACTTGCTGGACAGTCTCAAGGCAATTCCCGGTGTGAAGCGTGCGTTAATTATTGGTCAGGGGTGAGAATACGAATGAAGCCGGTTAAAGTAGGTCTGCTGGGTCTGGGTACTGTGGGTACGGGCGTTGTCCGTATTGTGGAAGGAAATCAGGAGGATTTGAGCAGCCAGGTCGGCTCGCCGATCCTGATTGAACGGATTGCCGTGAAGAATACGGAGAAGCCGCGTGATATCGAAGTGGACCCGTCCAAGATTACCGATGATCCATGGGCCGTTATCCGCGACCCGGAGATTGATGTCATTGTTGAGGTCATGGGCGGGATCGCAGGGACGAAGGAGTACATTCTGGAGGCACTGGAGCGCGGCAAGCATATCGTAACAGCCAATAAGGACCTGATGGCTCTGCACGGCTCGGAGATTCTGGCCAAGGCACAGGAGAAGCAGTGCGATGTGTTCTATGAAGCAAGTGTGGCGGGAGGCATTCCGATTATCCGCACGCTGATCGAAGGCTTTTCCTCGGATAAGATTATGAAGATTATGGGGATTGTGAACGGGACAACCAACTACATCCTTAGCAAAATGAGCCAGGAAGGCGCATCTTACCTCGACGCACTGCATGAAGCGCAGGAGCTGGGATATGCCGAGTCTGATCCGACGTCCGATGTGGAGGGACTGGATGCAGCCCGCAAGATGGCCATTCTGGGCACGCTGGGCTTCCGGACCAATGTAGAGCTGAGCGATGTCAGTGTAAGCGGGATTTCCGGCGTCAGCAAGGAGGATATGGCTTTTGCCAAACGGCTGGGGTACGAGATGAAGCTACTCGGAATTGCCGAACGCCAGGATGAAGCATTCAGCATTAGCGTCCAGCCTACGATGATCCGTACGAACCACCCGATTGCCTCCGTGAACGGCGTCTTTAATGCGGTATATGTATATGGTGAGGCTGTAGGGGAGACGATGTTCTACGGTGCGGGGGCAGGGGCGATGCCTACGGCAACCTCGATTGTGGCGGATCTGGTGGCAGTCATCAAGAACCTGAAGCTGGGGGTCAACGGGCTTAAGCAGATTGTGCCGTACAAGCAGAAGAAGCTGAAGAGTGACGAGGATATATATTACAAAAACTTCCTGCTGCTCCATGTCGATGACAAGGCGGGTGTACTGGCGAAGATTACCCAGGTGTTTGCCGAATATGATGTCAGTCTGGATTCCGTTGTGCAGCAGGCCAATCCTAATAATCCTGATGCCGAAATTATCATTGTCACACATAACGCCAGCAGAGCGAGTATGAACAAAGTGCTGCGCCATCTGGAGCAACTGAATGTCATTCACCGCATCAAAAGCCATTACCGTGTAGAAGGCTAACTATCGCAGGTGTCCATGGAACACAGGGCTTGCGCGCAAATATAATGAAGGAGATTTACCCGCCATGAGTATTTACGGAAGGTCTAGAGTGAAGGTCCCTGCGAGCACGGCCAACCTCGGTCCGGGCTTCGATACGCTGGGCATGGCTCTGTCGCTGTATGCCTGGATTGAAATGGAGGAAGCCGCTGAAACGGTGTTTCATCTGTATGGAGATGAGATGGCCGGTCTTCCCCGGGACAAAAGCAATCTGCTCTACAAGGTTGCGCAAATGGTATTTGCAGAGGCCGGGGTCCAGGTTCCGGAGTTGTCCATCTCCATGTATTCGGAAATCCCGCTCACCCGCGGGCTGGGCAGCAGTGCTTCGGCCATTATTGGCGCGCTGGCTGCGGCGAATGCTATGATAGGTTCACCGCTGGGTCAGGCGAAGTTGTTCGATATGGCTACAGCGATCGAAAAGCATCCCGATAATGTCGGAGCCTCGCTCTTCGGGGGAATTATTACGGCCGTGTGGGACGGTGAACATGCCGATTACATCCGGATTGAGCCGCCGCAGGAGCTGGAATTTCTGGTGGTCATTCCTGAATTCGAGCTGGAGACCGTCAAGGCCCGAGAGGCACTGCCTGCGGAGGTAACAGTGAGCGATGCGGTTCATAACATCAGCCATACCTCGCTGCTCACTGCAGCGTTAGCCGCAGGACGGCTGGACCTGATTGGCACAGCGATGCAGGACCGGCTGCATCAGCCCTACCGTGCACCGCTGGTGCCGGGGATGGAGAAGCTGCTGGCTGAAGCTCCGGGCCACGGCGCGCTGGGGATTGCGCTTAGCGGTGCAGGCCCGACCCTGTTATGTATGGTGGACCGCAGCGAGCAGCGGAAGCAGGAGCTGGAGCTGTTTTTGACAGAGACCATGCAGGAGAACGGAATCTCTGCCCATACCGTATGGCTGTCCCCATGCACCACAGGTGTCACGGCAGAGCTGCTTGAAAGAAACGGGATGCAAAACGAATCATTTTTGGATATGATAAAAGGAGAATTACAGTCATGAAATCAATAGCGTTATTGCCTCAGGGCTCCGTCTCGCATGAAGCGCTGCTGCATTTATTTGGCGGTAACCCTGCTCATCTGGAGCATCATAAGCTCATCTCCGATGTCTTTCTGTCCACGGCTGGCGGAGTCACCGATTACAGCGTCATTCCGATTGAGAACACGATAGAAGGCTCGGTCAGCCTGCATATCGACTGGCTCATTAATGAAGTGAATCTGCCGATGCAGGCGGAGTGGATTTTCCCGTCGATACAGAATCTGATCAGCTGTCCGCAGGAATTCACGAAGGAGAACGGGGACAAGGATTATACCAGGATTGTCAAGATCCTGTCCCATCCGGTGGCTATGGCGCAATGCACGCAGTTCATCCGTAAGGCTATGCCCTGGGCTGAGCTGGAGTCTGTGGGAAGCACCTCTGAAGCGGTTGAGATTGTGAAGGGCAATCCCGGCAAAGGCTGGGCTGCCATCGGTACCGCGCTTGGAGCCGCTACGCACGGGCTGGAGGTTGTGGAACGCCAGATTACAGACCATAATAACAATTACACACGGTTCGTGCTGGTTGGTCCGCAGAAGCTGGAGCTTCCGCAGAAGAGCAGTGGAGACAAGACGAGTATTCTTGTTACGCTGCCCGAGGATTTCCCTGGTGCACTGCATCAGGTGCTGGCTGCTTTTGCCTGGCGTAAGCTGAACTTGTCCCGAATTGAATCACGGCCGACGAAGAAGAAGCTGGGTACTTATTATTTCTATATTGATGTGCTGGAACCGATAGAATCGGTACTGCTCCCGGGTGCGATTGAAGAGATCAAAGCCTTGGGCTGTCAGGTACGGATTCTGGGGTCCTATCCCACATACACCTATGAGGAAGAGAAAGCGGAGGTGCAGTAAGTTCATGGCTGAGCAATGGATCTATCTGGATGGACAACATGTAACGAAGGACAAGGCAATGGTGTCCGTATTCGATCACGGTTTTTTATATGGAGACGGAATTTTTGAAGGTATCCGTATTTATAACGGCAACATCTTCAAGTGCAAGGAGCATCTGGACAGGCTGTATGATTCGGCGAAGTCGATTATGCTGGACATTCCGTTGGCCTATGATGAGATGCTGGAGGCTATGGCCGAGACAATTCGCCTGAACGAAATGCGGGACGGGTACATCCGGCTGATCGTATCACGCGGTCCCGGCAACCTGGGTCTTGATCCGCGCCGCTGCCCCAAAGCGAGTGTAATTATCATTGTTGAGCAGCTCGCGATCTACCCGGAACAGGCTTATCTGAACGGACTTCGTGCCGTTTCGGTGTCCCAGCGCCGCAATATCCCGGATGCGCTGAATCCGAAGATCAAATCGCTGAACTATCTCAACAATATTCTGGTGAAGATTCAGTCGAATCTGGCGGAAGCCGATGAAGCAATCATGATGAACGCTCAAGGGTATGTAACCGAAGGCTCCGGCGATAATATCTTCATTATCAAAAGAGGGGTAGTCTATACACCGCCTTGTTACCTGGGTGCCCTGGAGGGAATCACCCGTCTGGCGATCATTGAGCTGTGTGAGAAGCTGGGACTGCCGCTGAAGGAAGAGCCGTTCACCATGCATGATGTCTATATTGCCGATGAAGTCTTCTTCACCGGAACAGCGGCTGAAGTTATTGCTGCCCGTGAGATCGACGGCAGAGTCATTGGTTCCGGCCAGGCCGGGCCGATTACCCTGCAATTGCTGGAAGAATTCCGCAATGTGGTTGATAAAGACGGATATAAGGTTTGGGAATAGTACAGTAATTTCGCGTGAGCGAATAGAGAAAAATCCTTTCATGCCAAGCATGGAAGGATTTTTTTTGCATATAGGGATGTCATTCGCCCATGGGCTGCATAAGATGTAGTAACGAAGGAGGCGGCTGTACCGCAACTACCGAATCTGGAGGGCTATCATCCCTGAACCGGGGTGCAGTGCCGATCAATAGATACTTTTAGGAGGTAAATGCTGCGTGAAAATACACATTGTTAAGCAAGGTGATTCGCTGTTCGCGTTATCACAGAAGTATGGAGTGCCGCTGCAAAAAATAATCGAGGCCAATCCGCAAATCACCAATCCAGATGTGCTTGCTGTAGGAGACAAGGTTAAGATCCCGGCTGCGCCCGTAGCTCTGCCTGTTCCGGACAACAACGATATCTACTATAAGCATACAGTCAAGCAAGGCGATACCTTATGGAAGCTCTCCAAGGCTTGGGGAGTTACACTCAAGGATATGATTGATGCCAACCCGCAGCTTAAGAACCCTAATGCACTGATGACGGGTGAAGTCGTGAATATCCCTAAGAAAGTCAGCACCTCTCCAATCCAGGCCCAATCCATCGATCCGGTAAAAGCTAATACGACCCCAATTCAGGCTCAGTCCACCGCTCCGGCAGTGGTCGATAAAACGGCGATTGGCGGTAAAACCTACACTGGTGTCATCGAAAAGCCGGCTCCCGCACCAGCGCCAGTTCCTGCACCTGCTGCAGAAGCAGTCCCTATTCCGTTGGCGGTTCCTGCACCTAACCCTGCACCTAACAAAGCGCCGGAAGTCAAGCCGGTTCAGGAAGCCGTCTATGAGAAACAAAGCTTGTATGTGCAAATCTCTGTTCCCGCGCAGGAAGAGAAAACCAAAGAAGTGCATCATAAGTCAGAGGTTCAGCCTGCCGCCTGGGATGAGGGTAAAACCTCGCCCTGGGGAAAGAGCGATGGCTATCCCGGCCTTAGCGAGAATCCGTATTTTATGAATTATGCACCCGTGTATCCCGTATATGAGCCAATGGCCAATATGAATATGAACAATATGAATAACGCTCCAAGTTATGTTCAGCCTGCAGCGTTTATGCCGGAATGCCCGCCGTTCTATGCTCAGCCGGTTAATCCTTGTCCGCCTGGACAATACCCCGGAGCATGGTATCCTAATGCAGAACCGGATTATAACAATGTGAATATGTCAGCAGTCAGCCCTGTCAGTGACAATGCTGCGTTTGCTCCGCAGTACCAGAGTGAGCAGGTGAATCTTCCGTGGCCTTCCTGCGGATGCGGCGCAATGTCGATTCAGCCCTATCCTTATGAGCAGCCGATGTATAACGGGTATCCGGTGTACGGCATGCCGCAGATGGGGATGGTTTCTCCTTATGCTGGAGGAATGAATGCCATGCCTAACGCGGTGTCACCGATGTATGAACAGCCTATGGTATCGAATATTCCGCCATATCCGGCTTATCCGGGCATGGAGAATTTCGCCCACAACCGCGTACCCGAGATTCAGATTCCTGAGCCTGTAGTGGAGGAAGCGGAGGAGGTGCCGGATAAGGGGCGCACTGAGGCCACAACAGCAAAGGATACAAAACCAGGGAAATCCAAACCTTCAGCGGCAAAAGCGAAAACCTCCAGCCAGAACTCTGCCGCCAAGGATAAGGCCCACTCCAAGCCGCGTTCAAGCTCAAGCGGACGTTCAAGTACAGATAAGAAGAATCAGACTCCTTGGATTCCCAATTAAGAGGATAGTCCCTAAGAGGAGAGTTGCACATGCAGGTCCTGCTAGATATGAGGGCCGGCATGTGCTTTTTGGGCATGGTTATACAGGTACAGAGGCTTGTATAGGATATCTATGAAAGTCTATAGTACTATCTCGAAAATAGTAGAAATTAAGGGTTGTTAGCAGGGATATATAATGTTATATTATATATCCAATCGCAAGGCGGGTGCCTTGCACAAGGTTGGACATGTTGCTCTGATGAATACACACTTTGCTTCATCGAAAATAAGTGTTGCATTCAGAAGAAGAACATGTTATATTATAAAAGTTGCTGATGACGAGATGATCGATGTCAACAACGAGTTTGATCTTTGAAAACTGAACAACGAGTGAGTATCGGAGATCGCTTCGGCGAGATCCAAAATTAGAGAATGTAACCATTCTCGTCAGATGTTTCAAAATGAGCAATCGCTCTTTCTAAATACCAATTTGGAGAGTTTGATCCTGGCTCAGGACGAACGCTGGCGGCATGCCTAATACATGCAAGTCGAGCGGAGTCTGAAAGGAAGCTTGCTTCCTTTCAGACTTAGCGGCGGACGGGTGAGTAACACGTAGGCAACCTGCCCTCAAGCCTGGGATAACTACCGGAAACGGTAGCTAATACCGGATAATTTCTTTTTTCTCCTGAGAGAAGAATGAAAGGCGGAGCAATCTGCTGCTTGGGGATGGGCCTGCGGCGCATTAGCTAGTTGGTGGGGTAACGGCCCACCAAGGCGACGATGCGTAGCCGACCTGAGAGGGTGAACGGCCACACTGGGACTGAGACACGGCCCAGACTCCTACGGGAGGCAGCAGTAGGGAATCTTCCGCAATGGGCGCAAGCCTGACGGAGCAATGCCGCGTGAGTGATGAAGGTTTTCGGATCGTAAAGCTCTGTTGCCAGGGAAGAACGTCCGGTAGAGTAACTGCTACCGGAGTGACGGTACCTGAGAAGAAAGCCCCGGCTAACTACGTGCCAGCAGCCGCGGTAATACGTAGGGGGCAAGCGTTGTCCGGAATTATTGGGCGTAAAGCGCGCGCAGGCGGTTATTTAAGTCTGGTGTTTAAACCTTGGGCTCAACCTGAGGTCGCACTGGAAACTGGGTGACTTGAGTACAGAAGAGGAAAGTGGAATTCCACGTGTAGCGGTGAAATGCGTAGATATGTGGAGGAACACCAGTGGCGAAGGCGACTTTCTGGGCTGTAACTGACGCTGAGGCGCGAAAGCGTGGGGAGCAAACAGGATTAGATACCCTGGTAGTCCACGCCGTAAACGATGAGTGCTAGGTGTTAGGGGTTTCGATACCCTTGGTGCCGAAGTTAACACAGTAAGCACTCCGCCTGGGGAGTACGGTCGCAAGACTGAAACTCAAAGGAATTGACGGGGACCCGCACAAGCAGTGGAGTATGTGGTTTAATTCGAAGCAACGCGAAGAACCTTACCAGGTCTTGACATCCAACTAACGAAGCAGAGATGCATCAGGTGCCCTTCGGGGAAAGTTGAGACAGGTGGTGCATGGTTGTCGTCAGCTCGTGTCGTGAGATGTTGGGTTAAGTCCCGCAACGAGCGCAACCCTTGACTTTAGTTGCCAGCAGGTTGAGCTGGGCACTCTAGAGTGACTGCCGGTGACAAACCGGAGGAAGGTGGGGATGACGTCAAATCATCATGCCCCTTATGACCTGGGCTACACACGTACTACAATGGCCGGTACAACGGGAAGCGAAGCCGCGAGGTGGAGCCAATCCCAGCAAAGCCGGTCTCAGTTCGGATTGCAGGCTGCAACTCGCCTGCATGAAGTCGGAATTGCTAGTAATCGCGGATCAGCATGCCGCGGTGAATACGTTCCCGGGTCTTGTACACACCGCCCGTCACACCACGAGAGTTTACAACACCCGAAGTCGGTGGGGTAACCCGCAAGGGAGCCAGCCGCCGAAGGTGGGGTAGATGATTGGGGTGAAGTCGTAACAAGGTAGCCGTATCGGAAGGTGCGGCTGGATCACCTCCTTTCTATGGAGAATCGTCTTCTGCAATGAAGACATTCAAATCGGAAGTATTACTTCCACAACTCAGGTTTAGGCCTGTTACTCACTCGTTGGTCAGTTTTGAGAGTTTAAGCTCTCAACTTTAACTTGATCCTTGAAAACTGGATACCGAAACGAATTTGCGTTTTAGAACATTCCTTTAAGCTGAACTTGTGTAAACAAGTTTTGAATTAATGGCGATGCTAAGTGGTTTTCCTAACGGAAAACGCATTGGTTAAGCTACTAAGAGCACACGGAGGATGCCTAGGCGCCAGGAGCCGACGAAGGACGTGGCGAACAACGAAACTGCCTCGGGGAGCTGTAAGCAAGCTTTGATCCGGGGGTGTCCGAATGGGGAAACCCAGCTGTGGTAATTCGCAGTTACTCGTATCTGAATACATAGGATACGCAGAGGCAGACCAGGGGAACTGAAACATCTAAGTACCCTGAGGAAGAGAAAACAATAGTGATTCCGTCAGTAGCGGCGAGCGAACGCGGAACAGCCTAAACCAAGGGGCTTGCCTCTTGGGGTTGTGGGACGTCTCACATGGAGTTACAAAGGAATATGGTAGGCGAAGAGGTCTGGAAAGGCCCGCGATAGAGGTAAAAGCCCTGTAGCCCAAACTGTGTTCTCTCCGAGACGGATCCCGAGTAGTGCGGGGCACGTGAAACCCCGTATGAATCCAGCAGGACCATCTGCTAAGGCTAAATACTACCTGGCGACCGATAGTGAAACAGTACCGTGAGGGAAAGGTGAAAAGCACCCCGGAAGGGGAGTGAAATAGAACCTGAAACCGTGTGCTTACAAAAAGTCAGAGCCCTTTCTATGGGTGATGGCGTGCCTTTTGTAGAATGAACCGGCGAGTTACGTTTAACATGCAAGGTTAAGGTGAGAAGCCGGAGCCGCAGCGAAAGCGAGTCTGAATAGGGCGACTGAGTATGTGGACGTAGACCCGAAACCGTGTGATCTACCCCTGTCCAGGGTGAAGGTGCGGTAACACGCACTGGAGGCCCGAACCCACGCATGTTGAAAAATGCGGGGATGAGGTGGGGGTAGCGGAGAAATTCCAATCGAACTCGGAGATAGCTGGTTCTCCCCGAAATAGCTTTAGGGCTAGCCTCGGTGAATGGAGTGGTGGAGGTAGAGCACTGATTGGGTGCGGGGCCCGCAAGGGTTACCAAGCTCAGTCAAACTCCGAATGCCATTTACTTCTTGCCGGGAGTCAGACAGTGAGTGCTAAGATCCATTGTCAAAAGGGAAACAGCCCAGACCATCAGCTAAGGTCCCCAAGTGTGTGTTAAGTGGGAAAGGATGTGGAGTTGCACAGACAACCAGGATGTTGGCTTAGAAGCAGCCACCATTGAAAGAGTGCGTAATAGCTCACTGGTCGAGTGACTCTGCGCCGAAAATGTAACGGGGCTAAACACACCACCGAAGCTATGGCTAGATGCTTTGCATCTGGGGTAGGGGAGCGTTGTATATACGTTGAAGGTGTACCGTAAGGAGCGCTGGAGAGTATACAAGTGAGAATGCCGGTATGAGTAACGAAAAGATCAGTGAGAATCTGATCCGCCGAAAGCCCAAGGTTTCCTGAGGAAGGCTCGTCCGCTCAGGGTAAGTCGGGACCTAAGGCGAGGCCGACAGGCGTAGTCGAAGGACAACAGTTTGAAATTACTGTACCACCGTAATCCGCTATGAGCGATGGGGTGACGCAGGAGGGTAGTGACGCGGACTGATGGATGTCCGTCTAAGCAGTGAGGCTGGTGTGTAGGCAAATCCGCACATCGTTAAGGCTGGGCTGTGATGGGGAGCGAAAATTATAGTAGCGAAGGTCATGATCTCACACTGCCAAGAAAAGCCTCTAGTCAGGAGAAGGTGCCCGTACCGCAAACCGACACAGGTAGGCGAGAAGAGAATTCTAAGGCGCGCGGAAGAACTCTCGTTAAGGAACTCGGCAAAATGACCCCGTAACTTCGGGAGAAGGGGTGCCTCGGTAGGGTGAATAGCCCGAGGGGGCCGCAGTGAAAAGGCCCAAGCGACTGTTTAGCAAAAACACAGGTCTGTGCGAAGCCGTAAGGCGAAGTATACGGGCTGACGCCTGCCCGGTGCTGGAAGGTTAAGGGGAGCGGTTAGGGGTTAAACCCGAAGCTGTGAACCGAAGCCCCAGTAAACGGCGGCCGTAACTATAACGGTCCTAAGGTAGCGAAATTCCTTGTCAGGTAAATTCTGACCCGCACGAATGGCGTAACGACTTGGGCGCTGTCTCAACGAGAGATCCGGTGAAATTTTAATACCTGTGAAGATGCAGGTTACCCGCGACAAGACGGAAAGACCCCATGGAGCTTTACTGCAGCTTGATATTGAATTTGGGTACGATCTGTACAGGATAGGTGGGAGCCGGTGAGGCAGGAGCGCAAGCTTCTGCGGAGGCGCCGTTGGGATACCACCCTGATCGTATCTAGGTTCTAACCTAGTGCCCTCATCGGGTACGGGGACCGTGTCAGGCGGGCAGTTTGACTGGGGCGGTCGCCTCCTAAAGAGTAACGGAGGCGTTCAAAGGTTCCCTCAGAATGGTTGGAAATCATTCGCAGAGTGCAAAGGCATAAGGGAGCTTGACTGCGAGACCTACAAGTCGAGCAGGGACGAAAGTCGGACTTAGTGATCCGGTGGTACCGCATGGAAGGGCCATCGCTCAACGGATAAAAGCTACCCTGGGGATAACAGGCTTATCTCCCCCAAGAGTCCACATCGACGGGGAGGTTTGGCACCTCGATGTCGGCTCATCGCATCCTGGGGCTGAAGTAGGTCCCAAGGGTTGGGCTGTTCGCCCATTAAAGCGGTACGCGAGCTGGGTTCAGAACGTCGTGAGACAGTTCGGTCCCTATCTGTCGTGGGCGCAGGAAATTTGAGAGGAGCTGTCCTTAGTACGAGAGGACCGGGATGGACGTACCGCTGGTGCATCAGTTGTTCCGCCAGGAGCATGGCTGAGTAGCTACGTACGGACGGGATAAGCGCTGAAAGCATCTAAGCGTGAAGCCCCCCTCAAGATGAGATTTCCCAACATGTAAGACCCCTTGAAGACGACGAGGTAGATAGGTTGGAGGTGGAAGTGCAGCAATGCATGGAGCTGACCAATACTAATCGGTCGAGGGCTTATCCAAAAAGACTAACACGCAGATTCGTTTCGGATTCAGTTTTCAGGAATCAAATTGTAATTTATGGAGCTCAAGTAGCTCTGTAAAGAAGATTTGTTTTCAGCATTTGGCGATGCTGAGACCTGAATAATAGCATTTGATATTCAAATGCCCGTTTGGTGGCGATAGCGGAGGGGTTCCACACGTACCCATCCCGAACACGACCGTTAAGCCCTCCAGCGCCGATGGTACTTGGACCGAAGGGTCCTGGGAGAGTAGGACGTTGCCAAGCACTTAAGACCACTGTTGATTATCAATGGTGGTTTTTTGTTGCGTGACTTTATCTATTCGATGCTGGTATACCTGGATTCAGGCTATGGCGGAAGCATTACCTATGACACTAGTGGAAGAAGAGTATTTCATAGAGATTGTGGGCAGGCTGAGACGCGAGGGACGAGATGTCCGTCATTTAACCTTGTCTGCTTCCTCTGAGACTCTATACAGTTGACTGGAGAGCCGTGGTGAAGGCAGGAACTCCTGGGCCGCTTTACAGATGCAGAGGTGCCTTAGAGGATTTGGGAGTAAGCACTTCGCATATGCTGTAGATACTGACCATATACAATATTAATATTTCTATTGTATTATACTATTTTATTTGATATAATATCTTTTGTTGTCGAAAGATTGTTTGCTTATCTGGCTCGTTGGTCAAGGGGTTAAGACACCTCCCTTTCACGGAGGTAACATGGGTTCGAATCCCATACGAGTCACCACTTTCATCTTTAATAAATTAATGGTTGTATATCTTATGAAAATGTGTTATGATCATTAAGTTGCTTCTTCGATGGAGGCTTAGCTCAGCTGGGAGAGCATCTGCCTTACAAGCAGAGGGTCGGGGGTTCGAACCCCTCAGCCTCCACCATGCAGACTTTGCAAGCTAGAAGAGAATATTTTTTACTGACGCGGGGTGGAGCAGCCCGGTAGCTCGTCGGGCTCATAACCCGAAGGCCGCAGGTTCAAATCCTGCCCCCGCAATATTATCTTGGAACCGTGGTGTAGTTGGCCTAACATGCCTGCCTGTCACGCAGGAGATCGCGGGTTCGAATCCCGTCGGTTCCGCCATTTTCATTAAAGCAGTTGAATACATACCGTGTGCGGACGTGGCTCAGCGGTAGAGCATCGCCTTGCCAAGGCGAGGGTCGCGGGTTCGATTCCCGTCGTCCGCTCCATATTTTGCGCCCTTAGCTCAGCTGGATAGAGCGTTTGACTACGAATCAAAAGGCCGGGAGTTCGAATCTCTCAGGGCGCGCCATTACTATTTTATTGAATGTTTTTCATCTTAAATTTAATTATCCATGATGGATATATATGATATTAAGCCGGCGTGGCGGAATGGCAGACGCGCTCGACTCAAAATCGAGTGGGAAACCGTGGAGGTTCGAGTCCTCTCGCCGGTACTACCAAAAGGTTTATGACATTGTATTTTGGACAATGTCATAAACCTTTTTTGTTTTTATTGCACTGAAACTATAATAACTGATTTAGCCTGCTTTCAGGCTCTTCCCCGTTTTGTACACGTTTTATATTCTTTATGAAGAAATCATATCTTTTTTGGTGGAATTTCCGGCCGTCAGGCATTCCTGCGGTATGGGGAGTAAGGATCACATTATCCAGAGTGCGGAGCTCACTGTCTATAGGAAGCGGTTCGGATTCATACACATCCAGGCAGGCTCCGGAAATATCTCCGTTTTTTAATGCGTCCAGCAAGTCTCTTTCGTTGACAATCCCCCCGCGGGCGGTATTGATAAAAATAGCAGTATTCTTCATTTTCTTGAAGACTTCTTGGTTCATCAGGTGCTTGGTTTGCTCAGTCAAGGGTGCGTGAACACTGACGATGTCGGATGTGCTTAGGAGTGTATCGAAATCGGTCATTTTCACTATGCCGTCCGATGGCACTTCGGTACTTCTCGCATAAGCCAACACATTCATATCAAAAGCGCTGCAAAACGCAGCTACCTTTTTTCCGATAGCGCCCAGCCCGATAATCCCCATGGTTTTGCCCTCTAATTCACTTCCTGTGTACTCCAAATGATGTTCATCCATCCTGTTTTTCATGAAATGATCAAGAAACGGAATGTTTTTATAATAAGCCAGCATTAGTGCCATTACGTGCTCGGCCACGGCCTGAGCATTCACTCCTGCCGCATTGGCCACCCAAATGCCGAGCTGTGTACAGGCGGGGATATCGACATTATCATAACCTGCACCTGTCTGTACCAATTTTAATTTTTTGGCGCTAGCCAGCAGGCTAGGGTCCACTTGGATATGTTCAGGAATGAGGACCTGGCAATCTTCAATATGATGCTGCATATCTTGTCCGGGCGGGACAATGATAACGTTCCAGTCTTGCGGAAAATACCCGGTAATCTTTGATTGTGCAGTTTCGTTAAAATGACCAACGATGAGAACCTTCATAGCTAAACCACCTTTTCATAACCTGGACTATTTGACCCCTTGTCTGTGTTAATGATAATTTTAGACATAAAGAATAATGTTGTAAAACGCAAATATTTTGTGAACTATATTAATATTTTCTATATATTGAGGAGGTATTCTATGTATTTTCCTGGGATAGAAGCGTTTTTAGCTATCGTACGGACTGGGAGTATAAGTAAAGCGGCCGATCTGCTGCATCTGTCACAAGCAACGGTAAGTTACCGCTTAAAGACATTAGAGCAAGGGATGGGCGGCCTGTTGGTGGAGCGAAGAAAAGCCTAGCGTTACTGTTCAACCGTTTTTCACTGAAGAAATGGTGCTGTTGCGCTTGGCTGTACCAGGGCGGCAGGCTGGAGATACGGTGAAAATGGAAGAATTGGCGGCAGAGCATGAAGTCCTCGTCAATTGGAATCGGGAGTTTCAATTCAGACATGACCAGTGGTGGGACCCGCTGTGTCCGTCCCGTGTACATCTGGACTCAGCGGGACTCATCACTACTTTTTTGACGAATGCCAGACAATGGACGATTGTGCCCGCTTCGATTGGCGTCCATATGAGGGGGATGGGAGAATTTGTTCTTCAGAAGCTGGCGGTGTCAGTGCCCCCCAGAGTAGGCTATAAGGTAACTCATAAGTTTCCAAACCAGGCGTTACACGAGCCCCTTCAGATTCTTGATAACTATCTGCGAGATACATTTGGAGTCCAATGACCTGGCCGCAGTGCTGTGCAATCATTGTATCCGCTTGGAAATCGGGTGGTCTGCGTTCATCAGCAGCAGGTCCCACAGGTTGCCGTACAAATCCTTGAATACCGCAACGATTCCATAAGCTTCTTCTTTGGGTTCTCTAACGAATTCAATCCCCCTGGAGACCATTTCATGATAATCTCGCCAGAAGTTATCGGTGTTCAGAAATAGGAGTACTCGTCCGCCTGCCTGATTGCCGATAAAGAACTCCTGTTCGACTAGAGCAATGTGCACAATGGACTGAAGCATCCCGGTCATCCTCTCATTCTAGGCAATGGTATAGCTCTTATTATTCTACTATGAATGGACCTAATCTACACCAGCTCAATTACCGCCATCTGATGATTCTCCAGGTAAGGAATCGTGTAGGTGATCCCGCCCCCGCTGCTGACGGTGAACGGCAGCTCTGTCATCGACGGGGCCAGATAGACCCGGTGGACGGGGTCAGAGGAGGGGAGGCGCAGGCTGACGGAAATGTCCCGCAGCGGCACAATATCCTCGATGACTTCGATCCGGCCTTTGAGCGCGGGAGCGGCGTAGAGCAGATGGTGCACATAGCGCTGTTCTGCCTGCTGGTACTGCAGGGTCGTTATGCCCCGGGCCGGCAAAGTAGTGCGAAGGGAAGGAAGCGGAAGCAGCCGCGACAGTGCATGCAGCACCATTTCCTTCAGGATAAGATGGCCGGCATCCGCATACTCGCTGAATACATCCCAGGCAATATAGATCCCGCTGCTGCTCTCCACCATCCCCGGCCCATTGTCTTCCTGTGCACCCGGCGTATGCTGGTGCGAGCAGAAGGTGAAGACATCGCGGTTGAAATAAGGATTCTCCAGATGACCGAGCGATTGTCCTTCCAAGAGTTCCACCAGCTGACCCTCGCCGTACATTACATAGGATGCAGGCAGCAGGGCGCCGGGCGTGAAATGGGGCTTGAAGTAAGACGGCCGGTAAGGGTTGGCCCCCAGCCAGCTGATCCCCAGGTTCAGTGCAAAAGCATCGCCTGCCGGATTCAGGCCGGAGCGTCCGGTGGCCAGCACCTTGCCGCCTCCGGCGGTAAAGGACCCGATCGCGTCGGCCAGCTCCGGCCATACGGGCACCTCATCGGGCAGCACCAGCACTTTGTAGGCGGTGAAGTCGCTGAACGTATCTACGATGTCATACAGGTAATGGCCTTCTGTCAGTATGCGTACCGCACCGGCATCGGCCAGATTGCGTTCCCCCCTGCGTGCCTGTCCGCCGGGGCAGGCTTCACGTGCAGCCTCCAGGGACAGGACGGCAATATCTGCAACGGACGTAACCCCGCTGCACCACTCCTCTTTCGCCTCCACCTCGCTGTAGGCGGCGCCAATCAGGGCATAGGTCGCTTCATCCATCCAGCCGGAAGGGTGAAGCTGGTCGCCGATGGAGCATTGGGCGCCATGGGCGAGGCTGAGCGCGGCTTCGAACCGCAGCGCGTTCGGATGCTTATACCCGCCGAATTCGCCCCAGGAGGTATGGAATTTGCCGGTCATGCCGAGGAATTCCATGCCGAGCGTCTGGGCGTACCGTGCCGACAGCGGGAAATGGTCATACCCCCAGCCTCCGGTAGGAAGCGACTCCAGCTCCAGATGGCTGTTGACCTGTACCAGATCGCGGCGTCCCCGCTGCTGATGGCCGTTGTTGTGATAGACCGGCAGGCCGGGCTTCACGGCATCAATCGTCTCCCGCACACGGCGGGCATAATTCAGGTAGGTCTGCTCGCCGAGGGCGATGACGGCTGCTTCGTCGCGGGGCTCCCGGCCGGCTGCCCGCAGGGCGGCGACGCAGTATTGGCAGCGGCACTTGCGGACGCCGACAATGTCGAGGAAGATACCGTCTGCCTCGTACCGGGAGACGGCCTCATGAATCTGGGCCAGCAGGATGTCCAGGTAAGGCGTGTTCAGGCAGAACTCATGGTAGCCCGGGGTCATGAAGTCTTTTACCCAGCGTGTACGGTCCTCGGCATCGCGGATCAGCCACTCCGGATGACGGCGGGCCAGCTTCTCATCAAGACCGGCTGACAGATAAACCGGAGTATTG
Organism: Paenibacillus sp. FSL H3-0333; assembly: GCF_038002805.1. Classification (NCBI taxonomy): domain Bacteria; kingdom Bacillati; phylum Bacillota; class Bacilli; order Caryophanales; family Paenibacillaceae; genus Paenibacillus; species Paenibacillus sp. FSL H3-0333. Next base: position 2,169,562 of record NZ_JBBODG010000001.1, read on the forward strand.
ACCCCGATTTCATGAGCGGCTTCAATCATCTCGCCCAGCAGGTCAAAGGAGAGGCCGGGATGAATCTCATTGGCGTCGCTGGGATGATAGGCCCAGCCGTGATGGCATTTGGAGAATACGGTGACCGAGTCTACGTGACCTGAGCGCAGCATGGACTGGAACTGGGATTTGGAGAAGGCCTGCCCGATGCCGGGAATGGCTTCAGAAGTATGGAAATCAAGATGAACCTGACGGAAACGCATGGATACACAACCCCTTAGAGAATTGGATGAAAAGCGGATTCCCAGTCAATGTACCTCTTTTCCGCCGTGGCAGCCAGTGATAATATAGACTTTGAATAGCACAAAATCGACCTGAGACAAGGGGGGGCTATGATGCTGTGCCTGGAATTTGCGATTCCCCCGCTGCCGCAGCTGGTTACGGTGGGACATGCGGTCTGGTCTCCGGGGGACCGGCATTTCGCCCGTACGTTCGGTGTGTACGATCTGCTGCTGGTCAAGCGGGGAACGCTCTATATGGCAGAGGAAGGCAAGGAATACGCAGTGGGTGCGGGACAACTGCTGGTGCTGGAGGCGGGAAGGTCGCATGACGGGTACCGGTCCTGTGCGGAGGATACGGAAATTTACTGGGTGCACTTCATCCATGAGCATAAGCCGGGATATATCCGGCGCGGGGAGATCCCCTGGTCTTCACTGCTGGCTAAGGGAACGGTGGAGGATGAGGAGCCGTCTGTGCAGCAGCGCCTGTACCTGCCCAAATTCGCCCCGGTTGATATAGAGGCATTGGAGCCGGTACTGCAGGAGATGAACGAGATTCACAGCCGGCTGAGTGCAGAGAACGCACTCCGGCTCCAGCTGCTGCTGGCCAGTCTGCTGGCGGCGCTGCAGGCGGAATGCCAGCGGACGGGCCAGCCGGAGCCGGCGGCCCGGCTGGCCCGGGCTGCCGCTGCCTATCTGGATGTCCACTGGAGACAGCCGTTTCATCTGGCCGGGCTTGCGGAGGAGCTGCATTTCCAGGCGGATTATATTACGAGGTGCATGAAGCAGCATATCGGCACGACGCCGCTGCAGTATGTGCTGCAGCGGCGCCTGGAGGAAGCGAGGAAGCTGCTTGGCGGTACGGTGCTGGACATTGCTGAAATTGCCGAACGGGTCGGTATTCAGGACCCGAACTATATGACACGCCTGTTCAGCATGAGGTACGGTGTCACCCCCGGGGCCTACCGGCGGCGGCTGCGTATGCGGGATGAGGCCACCGCCGATACGGAGGAAATCTGAGCGATGGCCGGGGATAAGGTCAGGAATTCTGGATTCGCTCGCGGTACTGGGTGGGGGTGCAGTTGAATACTTTGCGGAACTGGCGTGAGTAGTAATTCTGGTCATGGAAGCCGCTGTCCATCGCCACCTGGGAGACGCTTAGGCCGGGGCTGCGCAGCAGCGTGCAGGAATAATCCAGCCGCTTGCGGATCACATAATCCATCGGCGTGGTCTGGTAGTTGCGGGTGAACACTCTCAGGAACTGGCGGGTGGACATATAGGCCATATCCGCCATGGACTGCAGGGTGACCGGCTGCAGGAAATGCTCCTCGATATAGGTGACCGTCTCACCGATCCGCAGCGCCTTGTTATCCTCATGACCGCTGCTATTCTGATAATAACGTGAGAGCATGCCTACCAAGGCGGTGAAAAAGGTGCGGATCATCAGCCGGTATCCTTCAGGCTGACGGTCATGCTCTTCCAGAATGTCATCCAGCAGCCGCGTCGCCTCCCGGAGCTGCCCGGCTTCCAGGGAGAGCATGCCCTTGAAGTACATCTCCTTCCGGTAGAACGGCTCGATATAGAATAATGCCTGGAACCCCGGCAGCAGTCTGAGCTCGGACTGCTGGAGCAGCTGTTCAGGCTGGAACATCACATTGACGTATTCGATGCCTTCGACATTCTTGTAGCCATGGGAAACGTTGCTGTGGATCAGAAAAACCTGGCCGGCGGTAACCGGATACTCTCTCCCTTCAATGATATGCACGGCGTTTCCCGACAGGATGACGACCAGCTCGGAGAAGTCATGGCTGTGGACGTAGTAATCATGGGTCAGCGGGCACTTCTGGATTCTGAAGGTGAAGCCGGGCTCAAGTCCAATGTCCCGCGCTAGTATTTTGGTTGTCATGGCAATATTATGCTAAAGAAGGTCGGGATCGTCAAGGCGGAGAACGGCGGGCGGCGCTACCATTAGATTGCGGGCATATTTGCCTGGCTGGGGACAGCCGGGGGGACCTGCGTAATGGTCAGGAGGGAAAAGAATGCTTCATTTACTAAATCACAGCGTACTGAATCATAAAGAAAAACCAAGTACCGGAAATCTCCGGATACTGTTCCTCGGGGACAGTATTACGGCAGACGGCCGGTATATCGGCCTGGTCCGGGAATGCTTAAGCAGGCACCGGCCGGAGCTGGCGGTGGAACTGCTTGCGTGCGGGGTTCCCAGCGAGACCGTCTCGGGACTCAGCGAAGCCGCGCATCCATTTCCGCGGCCCTGTGTCCATGACCGGCTGGCAGGCGAGCTGGCGGCGGCCAGTCCCGATGTGGCCGTTGCCTGTTACGGGATGAATGACGGGATCTATCATCCCTTCTCGGAAGCGCGCTTTGCAGCCTATCAGTCCGGGATGAAGCGTCTGAGCGCTCTTATCCGTGAAGCGGGAGCCGCTGCCGTGCTGCTGACACCGCCGCCGTTTGATGCCGCCTCGATGGACGGTCCGCTGCAGCCCGCAGAGGCGGCTGATTTCAGCTATCTCGCACCTTACCGGGATTATGACCGTGTATTGGAGCGTTATGCGGACTGGCTGATCTCCGGCGGCTGTCCTGCGGACGGTGTCATCGACATACGTACACCGCTGCTGGAGCATATCCGGCATGAGCGGCTGCTTCATGCCTCTTACTGCTACGGGGACGGTATCCACCCGGATCTGTCCGGTCACAAGATCATGGCGCAGGTGCTGCTGCGGGAGTTGTTCCGCCAGGATCCGGACGAACTCCGGGAGCAGCCCAGTTCCTGAACCCCTGATTGACAAGCAAAATAGCGCGGGATTATAGTAGTGTCACCCTAAGAGCCGGGAGAGAGGACCATGAATATACTTCAGACAATCCGTTCGCGCAAATATTTACAGCGGATTCTGCTCAGCTTCATGCTTGTTGTCGCCACACTGGCGGCCGCTTCGCTGTTTGTGAACTCGGGCGCCCGCAGCAAGGTGCTCAGCCTGCAGAACGAGGCAGACCGCAAGCTGCTGACCCAGATTAATTACAATATAGAGAACATGAACGGCATCGTTAAGGATTTGGCCGTATCTCTATACAATGATGAGGAGCTGCTGGCTCTGAAATCAGGTGCGGATTACAGGCAGAGCATTCTCAAGATCGAGCGCCTGAATCATACCGTGGCGGCTTCCCCTTATCTGCACGCTGCCGTGTTCTATAACGGCGCCCAGCACCGGTTCTTCTCGTCGCTGAATCATGAGATTGATAACCGCGTTCTGTACGATTCCCTGAAGGGTTACATGGGTTCCCGGGCGGATCTGCCCAAGCTGCAGCTGATTCCCCTGGACCTTGACGGAAAAGGCGGGGGCATAGACGTCTTTGCCTTCTTCCTGTATGACGGGGAGTCGCTGGGTTCAATCAATGACAACGTGCTGATATTGACGGTGAAGCCGGGGTGGATGCTTGATAATATGAAAGCGCTTAATCAGGTGGCCGAGCGGCAGAATGATGTCCTGTTCGTAACGGACAGCGAGGGTGAGGTGCTTATTTCTACGGACGGCCTGCTTCCTGCCGGGCTGAATATCAGGGGGGAGCTGCTGCCGCGGATCAGCGCCTCGGGTAAGCCGCTGGATTCCTTCAATTATACACATGAAGACAGGAAGTATAAGGTCACTTATCTGAGCAAAGCGCTGAACAACTGGCAGATTGTCAGCATGCAGGATTACGATGTTGTGCTGGGCAGCATCCGGCAGATGAAATGGACGGAAATTGCGGTTACGCTGTCTGTTGTTCTGCTGGCCGTGCTGTTGTCCGTGTTCTTTGCGGTGCGGCTGTATAAGCCGGTCGGCCAGCTGCTGACGCTGGTGCCGCAGGAGGCGCACGGCACTCCGCAGGCGAAGGATGAGCTGTCGCTGATTGCGGCCAATGTGACCGAGATGATCAGCAAGCTGAAGGGGCTTGAGCTGGAGCGGGCCTCGCAGTCGAATATTGCCAAGCTCTATCAGCTGCGCAGCCTGATCGGGTCCAGCCACAGCATGGATGAGTCTGCCTTCAGGCAGCTCAGGGAGCAACATGGCATTGACATCGCTTATCCGTCTCCGCTCCGTCTGGCGCTGGTGCAGATCGACAATCTGCAGGGGCTGGCCGCCGAACCGGGGCTGCCGATGGAGTCCCTGCTGTATTTCGCCATTGCCAACATCGGCCAGGAGCAGCTGCGGATGGAAGGCACTTGTGAAGCGGCCGATATGAAGAGCGGCCATCTGGTCTTTATTGCCGGGAGTGACGACAGGGAACTGGCGAAGCTGGAGGAACGGTTCAGGGAGCTACAGCAGATGATCGGCAACTATTATCATATTACTTTTACAGTCACGCTGAGCGAAGTGTTCACGGATTACCGCGACATCACCCGGCATTACAATCTGGCCATCCGCCACTCCGGCTACCGGATGATCTACGGCAAGGGGGCGGTGCTTGAGCCGGGGATGCTCCGGGAGAATGAGGCAAATGAATCCCTTCGTATCCCGCAGGAGCTGGAACGGCAGCTGACGGAGGGACTGAAGGGCGGGGATCTGGCAGAGACGGAGCAGACGATCCGCAAATGGAGAGAGCTGCTGGGCAGCTTCAGCTACGAGAATATGTTCTCTGCGGTGCTTCATCTTGCGGTTACGCTAAGCAGCACGCTTGGCGAGATGAACAGCCGCAACGTCAACCCGGTCTCAGTCAACCTGCAGGCCGTCAACCGCCGTATTCTGGAAAAGGAAACGCTGGATGAGATCGAGGCTGTGCTCCTGGAGGTGGTGCGTGAGGTCGCTGAGCAGCGGCGGAGCGGGCGCGAGGACAAGAACAGGCTGCTGGCGGAGACCGTGAAGGAAATTATTGATAAGCATTACGCCGATCCTGACCTTAATGTGCAGCGCATCGCCGACATGCTCAAGATGAGCTCCGTCTATCTGGGCCAGGTATTTAAGGCGCAGGAAGGAACGACGGTGGTTGATCAGATCAACGCAGCCCGCCTGGCCTGCGCCAGAGAGTATCTGGAGCAGAAGGACCTGACCGTTACAGAGATTATGGAGAAGGTCGGGTTCGGGAATGAAAGCTATTTCTACCGCCTGTTCAAACGCCGCTACGGCACCACGCCGAAGGAATACCGCCTGAAATCGGCCATTGACCGCAGCACATAAACAAAGCCAATAAACAGGTTTTTCAGCCTTAAGCCAGGCCCGCTAATGGACATTGTTCCTATAGCGGGCTTTTTTCTGCGCGATGCATGCCACGGCCCGGACGGAGCAGGAATCTGGCAACAATACAGCCCGGATCTACAGCAATCTTGCAATTGTACAGTAACGCAGTGGCCTGGTTCTGCGCTATGTTAGTCGTGCAAAGCCTGGGACACAGGCACACAGCTGCAGCTAAGGAAGGAAAGGAAGGGGCTTTGGTTATGTTGAATAAGGTTCCGCTGGCGGAACAACAAGCAAGCTCAGGGGCGCCGCCGGCTACGCGCAAGAAATCCTGGATTGGCAGGGAGCTGGCCCATTTCAAAAGCAACCGGGAGCTGTTCCTGCTCTCACTGCCGGGACTGCTGTACAAATTGATTTTTGCCTATATTCCAATGATCGGCCTGATTATCGCCTTCAAGAACTACAGGTACGATCTCGGGATCTTCGGCAGCAAATGGGTGGGGCTGGACAATTTCCGTTACTTATTCACTACGGATACGGCGTGGCGGATCACCCGTAATACGGTTCTATATAATACCGCGTACATTCTGGTGGGGACCTCGGCAGCGCTGCTGCTGGCGATTCTGATGAACGAAATCAAGGCGAAATGGAGCAAGTTCTACCAGACGGCCCTGTTTCTGCCGCATTTCCTGTCCTGGGTGCTTGTAGGTTATGTGGCGTACGCCTTCCTGAACCATTCGGACGGATTTATCAACCGCACCCTCGAATCCTTCGGGCTGAACCCGGTGAGCTGGTACCAGGATGCCGGGCCGTGGCCGGTGATACTTATTCTGGTCCAGCTATGGAAGGTGGTGGGGTTCAACACGCTGATTTATTTTGCCGGCATTATCGGCATTAACAGCGAATATTACGAGGCGGCGCGGATCGACGGGGCGACCAAGCGGCAGATGGCCTTCAAAATCACGATTCCCCTGATGGCCCCGATCATCATCATTATGCTGATCCTGTCTATCGGCAATATGTTCCGCGGCGACTTCGGCCTGCATTATTTCATCCCGAACAACTCGGGCTTTCTCTACGGCTCTACCGACATCATTGATACCTATGTGTACCGCGCGCTGCGTGAAGTCGGCAATGTAAGCATGTCTGCGGCTACAGGCTTCTACCAGTCGGTGGTCGGTCTGGTGCTGGTGCTGACGGCCAACGGAATTGTGCGCAAGATCGATCCCGATAATTCCCTGTGGTAAGGAGGTGCCCTGAGCATGGGCAAAACATTCGAATTTTCCAAGCTGTTCATTAATCTGCTGTTTACGGTGCTGTCGCTGGTGGTCATTCTGCCGTTTGTGCTGGTCATCGCAGTCTCGCTGACGGATGAAAAGTCGCTGACTGCAAACGGGTACCAGTTCATCCCCGAGTCCTTCAGTCTGGATGCCTACCGCTATCTGCTGGACGCGCCTGACATCCTGCTCCGGGCCTATGGCGTGACCTTCACGATAACCATCATCGGCGCGCTGACCGGGCTGTTGCTGACCGCGATGACGGCATACGTGATTTCAAGGCAGGATTACCGGTATAACCGGGCGACGACCTTTTATGTATTTTTCACCATGCTGTTCAGCGGGGGGCTCGTTCCTTCCTACATTCTGATTACGCAATATCTGCATCTGAAGGACAGCCTGCTGGCGCTGATTCTGCCCATCCTGCTGTCGCCGTTCAACATTATGGTCATGAAGGGCTTCATGTCCAAGATCCCGCTGGAGATCATCGAATCGGCCAAAATCGACGGCGCACGGGAATTCCGTATTTTCTTCCGGATCATCCTGCCGCTCTCAACGCCTGCGCTGGCTACTCTGGGCCTGCTGATTTCCTTCACCTACTGGAACGAATGGTTTAACGCGATGCTCTACATTGATGATCCGAACAAGGTGCCGCTGCAGCTTCTGCTGGTGCGGACGCTCAACAGCATCGAGTTTCTCACGACGAACTCTGAATTTACCGGGCAGCTTGGCATTGATCTGAGCAGCTTCCCCAACAGCTCCGCGCGGATGGCGATTGCCGTACTGGCCGGCGGACCGATGCTGGTGATTTTCCCGTTTTTTCAGCGGTTTTTCGTCAAAGGGCTTACGGTTGGCTCCCTAAAGGGTTAACATACAATTACATGTACTAAGTACAGGAGGTCACTCACATGAAAAAAGGGCTGGTTGGCGTATTGGCATCTGTAATGCTGGCTGCATCCGTGCTGTCAGGCTGCGGAGGGAACAATAACGGCGGCAACGGTAATGCCGCTAAGGGCACGGAAGGAAGCGGAGCGGAGGCAACGCAAAGTGCGGCTGCGGAAGGCGGGAAGGATGGCGGGCTGAAGCCGGTGGAACTAACCTGGTACTATCCGCTGTCCCAGCTTCAGGCAGATCAGGATAAGGTGCAGGAGGAAGTCAACAAGATTACGAAGGCGAAGATCAATGCCACCGTCAAGCTGATGCCTGTAGCGATCGGGGATTATGTGCAGAAGATGAACACGGTGCTTGCGGCAGGCGAGAAGTTCGACATTCTCTGGACCGGCTACATGCTGAAGCCGGAAGAGCTGGTGCGCAAGGGCGCGATTCAGCCGATGGATAAGCTGCTGGAGGAATACGCGCCGGAGCTGAAGGCGGAGGTGCCGCAGGTGATGTGGGACGGCCTCTCGGTGGACGGGGAGATTTACGGTATCCCGAACCAGCAGATCAACGGCTCCCGTTACGGATTTATCATCCAGAAGCGTTTTGCCGACAAGTATAATCTTGATACCGCTTCCATCAAAAAAATAGAAGACATCGAGCCGTTCCTGGCCCAGATTAAGCAGAACGAGCCGGATATCATTCCGTTTGGCATATTCGGCACTTCCTTCATCAATCCGCAGTCGCATGACGACAAGTACTGGGTAGTTCCGGGTCTGGATGACCATTTCTATATCAAAACCGATGATCCTACGTATACGCTCCAGCGCTATCCGGAAGAAGAGCTGGACAATTTCCGGCTGGCCAGCAAATGGTATAAGGAAGGCTATATTTACAAGGATGCCGCTACCGAAAAAGCGAATGATTACCTCGCCAAAGGCCAAATTGCCGTCGATTTCAACGTGACGCTGAAGCCGGGCGTGGAAGCGGAGGTCAAGGCCAAAAACGGCGGTAACGATGTCATTACGGTTCCGCTCAGCGACTGGTTCTCCAACGGCTATTCAGCGACCACCAATCAGTCGATCAGCCGTACTGCCCCTAATCCGGAGCGTGCCATGATGCTGCTAAATCTGGTCAATACCGACAAGGAGCTGTACAATCTGCTCTGCAACGGCATTGCCGGAGAACACTATGACAAGTTGGACGGGGAGTACATCAAGGGCAAAGCGGAATCCCGTTATCTGCCGAATATGGACTGGGTGTTCGGCAGCGTATTCAACTCTTATCTGAAGGAAGGACAGCCGGAGAATGTCTGGGAGGAGACCAAGAAGATCAATTCCAGTTCCGAGGTCAATCCTGTAGGCGCCTTCAAATTCAATTCCGAGCCGGTGAATACGGAGATTGCCAACCTGAACGCCCTGTGGGGAGAATACAAACGCGGACTCGTGACCGGAACGCTTGATTTTGAAGAAACCTGGCCTGCGCTGTACGGCAAGCTGAAGGAAGCGGGCGAAGAGAAATACGTGGCTGAAGTCACCAAACAATTTGAACAATTCCTTAAGGATAAAGGTCTGAAGAAGTAAGCCCCTACATCCCACGTTGAAAGGAAGAGGAGCCTTGGTGAAAAAACGTTTGCTTGCGGCACTTGCGGCCAGTCTGCTGTTCACGCTCAATCCCTCTACTCCGTTTGCGTCCCCTGTACATGCGGAGGAGGTGTTGTCCGGGACCGCATTTTATGTGGCTAATAATGGAAGCGATTCCAATGCCGGGACGCTGAATGCCCCGTTTCTGACGCTTGAGAAAGCACGCGATACGATCCGGACGCTCAAAGCGGAGGAGGGACTGCCGGAAGGCGGCGTCACGGTGTATCTGCGTGAAGGCAGGTATGAACGGACGTCCAGCTTCGAGCTGCGGGAGCAGGATTCGGGCGAAGCCGGTAAACCGGTCACGTACACGGCCTATCCGGGGGAGTCGGTTACGCTGTCAGGCTCCCGCCAGCTGGCCAAATCGGCATTCGTTCCGGTCACGGATCCGGCCATTCTCGGCCGGATCATCAGCCCGGAGGCGAGAACGAAGGTGCTGGCCGCAGATCTGGGAGCACTGGGCATCACCGATTACGGCCAGCTCAGCCGCCACGGCTATTATCTGGCCAATGATCTCAGCGAGGTGCCGCCGATGGAGCTGTATGTGGCCGGGCAGGGCATGACCCTGGCCCGCTGGCCCAATGAGAGCACCGTCCAGATGGATGAAATCCTGGATCCCGGTCCGACCCGGAAGGACCCGAACGGGGAAGTGCATACGCGCGGGGGCACCTTCACCTATACGTATGACCGGCCCCAGTACTGGACGCAGGCAGACGATATCTGGCTGGACGGGATTTTCGGCTACAGCTGGGAGTGGTCGTACAATAAGATTGCTTCCATCGATACGGCCGCTAAGAGCATCACCCTCCGCTACGGGGAGATGAGCGGCATCTTCAAGAACTGGTATCCTGACTTCCACTTCGCGCAGAATCTGCTGGAGGAAATCGATATGCCCGGCGAATATTATATCGACCGCCCGGCCGGCAAGCTGTATTTCCTGCCGAACGCCGAGTTCGCTGCCGCGAATCCCGATATTGAAGTCACAATGCTGAAGAGTCCGATGATTAACGCACTGAATGCTTCGTACATCGACTTCTCCGAGCTTATTCTGGAGAACGGCCGTGATTCGGCAGCCGTATTCATGGGCGGCAGTCATATGCGTATCCTGAACAGCGAGATCCGTAACTTCACCAACAGCGGGGTGCTGGTCAATACGCAGAGCCGGTTCTACTACAACAATTTTGAAGGGGCGCCGGGTACGGACCATGCCATTATCAGCAGCCATATCCATCATATCGGCGGCACTGCCGTCACGCTGGCGGGAGGGAACAAGACAACGCTTGCGCCCGGGAACAATGTGGTGGAGAACTCGCATATCCACGATTTTGCCTACTACCACAAAGCCTATAATCCCGGGGTGCTGCTATCCGGCGTCGGCAACCGCATGTCGAACAATGAGCTGCATGATGCGCCCCATCCCGGCGTGCTGATCTTCGGCAATGACCATACCGTGGAGTATAACGAGATCTATGACGTATGCACCACCTTCTCGGATCTCGGCGCGATCTATATGAATGCGGGGGAGCAGCCCCATGAGCGGGGGACGGTCATCCGGCGCAATTATTTCCATAACATCGGCGAGAGTAAAGCCGGAGTAGAAGGGGTATACCCTGACAACTTCACGATGGGACTGACCATTGACGAGAATATTTTCTACAAGATGGGCAATTCGGCGATTAAAAATAACGGCGGATCCCATATCCTGACCCGCAACAATATCTTCATCGACAGCAAGATTCCTTATGATTATGCGGATATGTTCCTGGGCGACGAGCCGGATGATCAGGTGCCGCTCAACTACATGCCGAAGTGGCAGGCGCTGTTCGCGGCGAACAATAATTTCACCGGCACCCCTTATATGACCAAGTATCCCGAGCTGGCGGATTTCTTCACGGAGAACCGGTATTATCCCGACACCAATACGTTCCAGGGGAATGTCGTCTACAACCCGTCGGTTCCGCGCAGCGTAACGACCAATGTGTACGGGGCCTACGACAAGTTCGGACTGGTCCAGTATGCGAATAACTGGGTGACTGCCGCAGATCCCGGCTTCACCGACCTGGCGGGAGGCGATCTGTCGCTGCGGCCGGATGCGGATGTCTTTGGTGCCATTCCCGGCTTCCCTGACATTCCGTTTAACGATATCGGCGTTGACGGCAAGGCGGGCACGACAACCAGTCCGGACAGCTATCCCGTGCAGGGAGTTGCCGTCTATGACAATGAAATAACCGTGGACCGCTGGAAAACGGTGAAGCTGCGCACGGCGGTGCTTCCGTGGAATGCGGATCATCCCGCCCTGACCTTCACTTCGGCTGATCCCGCCATCGCGGCAGTGGACGGCGCAGGTAATGTTACCGGCCAGTCGGTCGGCAGCACGGTCATTACGGTAGCCTCGGCAGAGAATCCGCTGCTGACCGCCACGGTCACGGTTCATGTGGAGGCAGGCGACGGCGTGATGGATTTCACGGATTTCGAATCCGGTGCGAACGGCTGGCAGCAGGATGCCAACCGCAGCATTGAGAAGATTGGCACGAACCGCTGGTACAAGGTGCTGAACGGGGCCTCATCGCTCAGTGCCAAGACCTTCTCCGACTATGAGCTGAGCTTCAGGCTGAAGACGCCGGAGGTGATGGGGAATAATGCGACCCTGTATATCTTCGACCGTCAGGCCGGGAGCGGCTCCAGCCGGGTCGGCTACAAGACGCGGGCGGACGGCAGCTCTGCGTGGCTGCTGTACAATTCGGCCTGGACGGTGCTGAAGGAAGTCAAGCTGCCGGGGCATGACCTGCAGCCGGATACGGAATACAGTGTCAAAATGCTTGTGAAGGGCGGCGATATCAGCGTCTATCTGGACGGAGCCTTCCGCTTGAAGGGCAATGATCCGGGACACAATGCAGAGGGCAAAGTCGGCTTCTACGTCAGCAATGTCAGCCAGATGCACTTCGATGACATTCAGTTCAAGGCTCTGACGACTACGCTGGCCGGGATTATTCCGGCGGAGAGCGCAGTGCGTCTGGCCGCAGGGGAGCAGCGGCCGTTGCAGGTGGCCTTCGATCCTGCAGATACGCCGGACACAGGCGTGACTTGGCAGTCGGCCAACCCGGCGGTCGCTACGGTGGACAATACGGGCGTTGTGCATGCCGTATACGAGGGGCAGACGGTCATCTCGGCGGTGTCTACGGTAAATCCGCTCATCAAGGCGGATATTACCGTCACCGTCTCTAATATTATGCATGAGACGGACTTCGAGAACGGGGGCAACGGCTGGCCGGTGGACCCTAACCGCAGCATCGCCGCTGATCCGGACGGCAACCGCCGATATAAGCTGCTGAACGGCGCGTCAGGCCTGCTGGACCGCAGCTTCACGGATTATCAGCTGGAGTTCAAGCTGAAGACGCCGTCCGTGATGCCGGATAACGGCATCCTGTACATCTTCGACCGCCAGGACAGCTCCGGCTCCACCCGGATCGGCTACCGGAACCGGGCAGACGGATCTTCCTCCTGGATCCTGTATGATACAGCGTGGCAGAAGCTTACCGAGAGTGTACTGCCGGGGCATGACCTGCTGCCGGATACGGAATATGATGTGAAGGTAACGGTGAGAGGCGGAGATATCGCCGTATCTGTGAATGGTTCGCCAAGGCTCTCCGGCAGCGATCCGAACCACCGCCCGTCCGGCAAGGTCGGCTTCTATACCAGCGGCTTCGCTTATATGCTGTTCGACGATATCACCTTCTCGGTTCTGCCGTAACGGAGGGCGGGCGCTGCTTGCGCAGAATCCGAACGGGTGCAGTTAGAATAGACCACGGATCCAGCTGGAATAGACCATGGATACAGCAAGAAGCCGCTCCCTTACGGGGCGGCTTCTTTGGCTTGCGCGGCCGTCTATCCGGCCAACGCCGACCGGATCTGCCTCGTGTAGAACAGGCGGACAATGAAGAAGTAGATTACCTGAATGACGAAGAACAGGCCCAGCACAAGCAGGGACTCCCTGAATATGGAGTACTGGAACATATGCGACAACGCTGTAAGGGCAACGGCTCCATGGATAAGGGCGACCACGATCGGCGCGAAGAAGAGCAGGCTGAGCTGGCGGTTCAATATCCGGCGAAGCTCTTTGTCACTCAGCCCCAGCTTGGAGATGGCCCTGAACTTCTGCTTGTCCTCATCCAGATCGCTGTACAGCCGGAAATAGAGAAAGCTGCCGGCAGAGACAAAAAATACGATCCCGACAAAAAAACCGATGAACATCACGGGGCCAAAGCCGTCATTCGTCTTGGAGGTTAAATACTCGAGTGCATAGAAAGTATACTGCTCATCATAGGGAAGCTCATTCGTCAGCTTTGCGCCTGCCTTCTCTGCACCCGGCTGTCCAATCGCTCCGTGCCATGCATAATACCGGCTCACTTTGAGCGGCTGTCCAAGCTTGCCGATCCATTCATCGGGGACGACGTAATAACCGCTGACTCCCCGTATGGCCCAAGATACGATAGCCTGGTCCGCCTCAATGGCGATTCCTGACTGCAGCTCGACTGGCTGGTTGAGCATTTCTTCTCCCTCGCGGGACAGGCCGAAATCTACAACGGCTGCTTTCCCTGCGGTAAGCCGGATGGGATTTAGCCCCAGCATCTCGGCTACATGGTTATATTCGGATTGCTTCACCAGAACCATTGTCCGGCCCTCCATAGCCTTATAGTAGTTAAGCTCCAGACCTGTTTTCTCGGCGGCAATCCCGGCTCTGCCAAGGCTCTCGTCAATCAGCTGTATATGGGCCTGTGCCTTGCTGTCTCCATCCAAGGACTGATAGGTGAACAGATAGGGATTCTTCTGCGTCAGCGCTCCGTTGATCATCGACTGGAAGCCGTATAAAGCTCCTATCGCGCTGAAGGACACAGTAGAGATGATCGCGACCAGGAAAAAGGAACGCGCGTTGTCCTTCATCCGGTAGGCCAGATCAGAGAGCAGCAGCATATTGGTTCTGCGCCAGAATAGCTGCTCACGCGCCTTCAGCTTACGGATCAGGTACACACTGAGCTGTGTGAACAGCAGATAGGTTCCGATTGACACCATAATGACCACCGGCGCGAGCAGCAGCACCACACTCAGACCGCTCGCCCGAAGAGACAGGAAGTAGCTGATTCCCAGCAGTGTTACCACCAGCAACGACAGCAGAAGCGAGGCCTTCGGCTCCGGCTTGGGCTGACGGTTTGAATGGATGAGCGTAATCAGCTTGCCGCTGCGCAGCACCGTAGAGATGAACAGGGAGATCAGGACGAACAGCAGCAGGAAGGAGATCAGCGTCAGTACTATCGCCTTGAAGGGGAAATAGAATTGCAGCGGCTCGTTCAGCGCAAGCACATTCTCCCCGGCAAGCAGAATCCCCTTGGCAAAAATAACGCCGAGTCCGATGCCGCTGAACGTGGCGCCTGACCCGACGATCATATTCTCCAGAAAGATCATCCGCCGGAGCTGCCGGACCGTCATGCCATGCATCATCATCAGCCCGAATTCCCGTTTCCGCGATTGCAGAAATGCACTCATGGAATAGAGCACGAAGAAGAAGGAGAACACATAGATCACCCATTTGGAGACCGAGAGCGCAAGAGCCGCACTGGATTGAATATTGTCCCCGCTCAGCACCGGATGGTAGGCAAAGATGGAAAAGGTAAAGAAGACCATCACGGTAAACATGCTGCTGAGAAAATAGGCGGTGTATAGCCTCATGTTCCGGGTGACATTACGGAATGCGAACTGGCGGAATGTCATGGCTATATCCCCCTAACAGCGAAAGTGTGTCGATGATTTTCTGGAAAAAGCTCTGGCGGTTATCCCCGCAGTGAATCTCCGTATAGAATCTGCCATCCTTAATGAAGACGACCCGGTGACAATAGCTGGCGGCTACAGCATCATGGGTAACAAGCATCATCGTCGCGGACTGCTCACGGTTGAGCGTTTCCAGCAGATCCATCACATCCCTGGCGGCTTTGGAATCGAGATTGCCGGTAGGTTCATCCGCCAGCAGCAGCTTCGGCGAATGAATCATGGCTCTGGCAATTGCTGTCCGCTGGGCCTGTCCGCCGGAGATCTCATAGGTGCGTTTTTTCATAATGGCGCTGATCCCCAGCTTACCGGCAATCTCCCGGGCCTTATGCTTCATTTCACTGACCCGGGTTCCATCCAGTGTCAGCGGAAGCACGATATTCTCCTCCACAGTCAGGGTGTTCAGCAGGTTGAAATCCTGAAACACAAACCCCAGCTCCCGGCGGCGGAAGACCGCCAGCTCATTTTTGTCCAGCTTGCCCGTGTCCTTGTTATCAATCCTAATGCTTCCGGTAGTCGGAACGTCCACTGTGGCAATCAGATTCAGCAGAGTGGTTTTTCCGCTGCCCGAGGGTCCCATTATCCCCACGAATTCTCCGGCTGCAATGGTTAAATCAATGTCGGTCAAGGCCCGGTAGGCCACGTTTCCTTCATAGATTTTACTGACCTTTTTTACCTCCAGCATATGGCTATACTCCCCTTCTATGTGTGCAACACACTTGTTCTGTAACCAATATACCGGAGACGGCAGCAGCTCAGCCATCGATTTAGATTTCACTTTTATTACATGCCTGTAAGCTAAGCTAAGGATTCGCCGTCAAAATAATCCGCACCACCGTTCCCTCGCAGGCCGCCGATTCCAGCTCAAGCCGGTGTCCGAGACGGTCTGCGGACTCCTTCGTCAGATACAGCCCCATTCCTGTAGACTCCCGCAGTCCGCGCCCGTTGTCGCCGGTAAAGAAAGGGTCGAATACCCGTTTGAGATCAGACGCCTGAATCCCGATTCCCCGGTCCTTGACCTCAATGACCGCATCCGTTCCTCTGAGATAGCAGGCTACAGTGATTGTCCGGCCGTTCTCCGTGTTAGCCGCCGCTGAATATTTGATGGCATTGTTCATAATCTGCGACAGCATGAAGAACAGCCATTTCTCATCCGTCTGGGCGGTAATGTCCGGAGCAGAGGCGTGGACCTCGGGGTAGATATGGCTGCGGATGAACAGGCGTCTGTGATCATGGACAACCTCGTTCACCAGCTTCGGCAGGACGACAGGCTTGATGTGGAAATCCTTCTCAAAAGCCCGCAGCCTGGCCATATACAGCACGGTATGCAGTCCGCTGCGCATACGCTCCAGCTCCTCGCGGATGCTGGCAAACTCGGGCTCGTCCATATTCTGCACGGTCAGCTCGATGACCGACAAAGGCGTCTTCATCTGATGGACCCATTGGTCTATGAAAGTCAGATGCTGCTCCTGCTGCTGCTTCACCGCCGTCAGCTGCTGCTGATAGTATCCGTACTGGGTGTGCAGCAGCTGCTCCAGCGCTGTGGATACAGGGTGGTTCTCCAGCTTCTGAAAGGATTCGTCCAGTGTCTCTAGAGGTCTGCTGAGGCGAAGATAATAACGGCGCCTGCTGATATATTGGTAGATTAAGTAGCAGCTGAGGAAGAAGAAGCCTATGAAGACCGCATAGAGCGCGGTCGGCAGATCGCGGTAGCCGTCCAGCCAGTAAATGGACAGCATAGCGCCGAATTGCACGATCTGCACAGCCAATAACAACGCATGCTCACGGAGAAACAGCCTCATGACTCCACCTCTGACCAGCTGTTGTTCAGCCGGTATCCCGAACCCCTGACGGTAAGCACGGCATCCTCCATCCCCAGCTCCTGGAATTTCTTTCGCACCCGTGCAATATTCACATTCAGCGTATTCTCATCCACAAAAGCCTGCGGGTCCCATAGCTTCTCCAGCAGCGCTTCCCGGCTGGCAACCCTCGGGTAACGCTCCATCAGACTCTCGATGAGATCCGATTCCTTGCGGGTAAGGGGCACGACCGCCTGCCCGTACTGCAGTTCAAGCCTTTCAGGATACAGCATCAGCCCTTCCTTCTCGAGCACCAGCTCCTCGCGTTTAGCCGCATATTCCCCGTAGGCCCGCCGGAGATGGCTGTGGATCTTAGCGAGCACAATTCCGGAATGGAACGGCTTGGTGATATAATCATCCCCTCCGTTCTCAAGCGCCATGATCTGGTCCATCTCACCATCGCGCGCCGAGATGAACAGCACAGGACAAGTTGAGATCTTTCGGATCTGCCGGCACCAGTAATACCCGTCATAGCTGGGCAGATTCACATCCAGCAGAACCAGCTCCGGTCTCATCTCCTCGAATTCCTGCAACACCAGGCGAAAGTCCCTGACCCTTACGACCTCATACCCGTATTTTTCAATAGCCGAGTGCAGCAGATCTGCAATCTTCGGATCATCTTCCACAATCATGATTCTGGACATCTTCACGGCTCTCCTTGTCTTGTTCAGTTAAGTACATATATAACACGGGTGGAGGTCTAAGGGAAAGCTGGAGCGGGCTGATGAGTTGGAAAAAGGGGTAACCTATTCTTCGGTTAAGCAGAATTTCTGTACGGAGAGAAGGGGAGGAGGGGAGAGAACTATACTGTACTTTGTTTTACAAGGAAACAGTTGGATAATTGGCACTTGCTGATGAGCGTACGGACTAGTCTTACAAATTGACTTGAAAGAACTTGATCATTTGTTTGGTGGTCTCGATATACGGCTTATTGTCATGTAAACCGTAATTGAAGAAGCCATGCTCCATTCCCTCATAAGTATAAAAATCAATTTGAGTCCCACACTGGTTCATAGCCTCAATAAATTGCAGGTTTTGTGGATAAAGCGGGTCAGCGGTCCCGCAGAACCAAATCGTTGGAGGCAACCCCTGCTTCACATGATGAATGGGGGAGATAGCCTGTGATTCCTCCTCTATACCCGGAAACAAACGGTTCATAATCTCTACCCCATCCATTCCAGCGGCAAAAACAGCAAGGAGATTTGGGATACAACTGATCTCCGTTTCATCATCTATTTCATTCAACTCATTAAACAGAATTGAAGAAACACAGGTGTAACCCCCTGACGAGGCCCCACACATGACGATTTTAGCAGGATCAATTCCGAATTCCGCACTGTTTTTGCGAATATTCCTTATAGCTGACTTTGCATCCATGATTGCCTGTGCAGGTATGAAATCAGTATCATTAGCGTTACGATAATCCACACAGATAGAGGTAAACCCGCTTGAAGAAAAGAAATTGGCATGATGTTGAAATTGTGCAGCTGTACGATTATTTCTTACAAAACCTCCACCGAAAAAGAACAAGATAACTGGACATTGTGATATTTGATGGCTTGGCTCAAGCACATATAATTTCAAGGCACGATGTTTGGTTGTTTTGTAGGTGTGTTCTCTCACGGGGTAGTCAAAGACAGCTTCCATTCGATCACCCTCTCCTTCTTCAATCCCCTGATGCAGTAATCAGGTCATACAGCTTATTCAAATTTGTCTTGAAATAGGTTGTGAAGTACCAAGCCCGGTATTCTTCAGGTATTACGATCTCTTCAATACTCTGCTGATTCTGAACGGCTTCGGTCACGATGGCGATCATTCTGCTTATGTATCCCTTCACCTCATGAAGCTGTTGCAGGGAGCATACTTCACCATGCCCCGGTATAATCGTCTCCACATCCAACCGCTCAATCTGCAGCCACTCCTGAGGGGTGGCATTAGCCAGCACCGGATGGTGGTTCGAGAGCACCAGATCCCCGATGATGATCACTTTATCTTCAGGAAGGTACACAACAGCATCGCTCTGCGTATGCCCTCCGCCATATGTAATGAGCTGGGCGCTGCGGTTGCTGCCGTGAATGGTCATTTGCCGGTCAAAAGTTATCGTCGGCACCGTATGCACCAGCTGCGGAAGCATATTCACAAATTCACGGTCCGTTGCATTCTCCCAGGCCATTTCCTGCTGAAGCTTAGTATCTGTCTCCTGCTCGCATTGCAATTCAGCTTCTCCGATCGCCTCTAGCATCTTCTCTCTGTTGTTCTGGTACTGGGCTACCCGGTCTCTGGCGAATGAATTCATCGTCTCATGAGTGCCCGATGTTGCAATCAGCTGAGCGTCAGGCACAAACACCTGATTGCCAGTGGTATGATCGCTGTGCCAGTGTGTATTGATTACATAGGATACAGGGTTCCCTGTGAGATGCTCAGCAGCAGCCTTCAATTCCTGAGCCGCCTCCAGCGTAGCGAATGTATCCACCACCAGAGTGAGTCCCCCCAGATCAATAATGGCCGCGTTTGCGAGTGAGCCTGTGCCTGAAACCGCAACCGCTGCAACGGTGCTATCTGCAATATATTGCAGCCGGAAATGCCTGGAGCCTTGAAATGATGCAATCCTGTTCAGCATAGTAATCTCTCCCTTCCAACATGGGAATATACTATACGCTACAAGAGTCCGCTAGACAATATTTTTCTGGATTTTCATTTGATTTCCGTTTAGTTGGCGATATTCGCAGAGCTTGCGAACGGTTCAATTTGAAGAGAAATCCTGGAGAAAGTACAACATTACTGCTCCTTAAAAGCGGCCGGTGAGAGAGGCATTAGCATCGTTCACCCGCAGGGTGATTTTGTTCTTGATTGCGTGCCCAGAGGCACGCATTATCTAGTTGGTGAAAGTCCAACCAAAGGAGGGACCAAGCCACCTTTGTAGCTAGGATGCTTGCGCATGGCGAAATCTGTGTGTAAAAGCGCATCGACAAAATTACCGGTCAGAGACCGGGCGAGCAACAATCCAGGCCGCAACATGAAGTGAATCTTGCCGCGCCGTCAAAAAGGCCTTGCGAAGGGGAAGAGAGGATGCCGAGTCTCGAATCAATAGACGAAGGCCAAGGAAACTGTAAAGAACTTGGAACAGCAGTGAAGAATCCTCCGGCGTATAGGGAACGGCATGGATTGAAAGATAATGCAGTGAACTGGGGAGACCCTCCCCCACACGGAAGAAAAAAAAAAGAAAAAAAAGAAAAAATTTTTTTTTTTTTTTTTAGGAACCCGTAAAGAGACGCTCTATAAGTCCAGAAGACGAAATGAACCGTCTGTGGGAAGGGAGTCCGAGGGGCTTATAGTACCGAAGAACCTAAGGACAACATAACCTTAGGGAGGGAAGGAGCCCTGCTTTGTTTACGCTTTTGGAGGAGGTACGAGTGAGTGAATGCCAAACGGCTAACGACACCCAAGGAAAAAGTTCAAGAACTCCAAGAAAAGCTAGGTCATGCGGCCAAGGAGAACAACAAGCGTAAATTCCACGCCTTGTACGACAAAGTCTACCGGTGGGATGTGCTATGCGAAGCCTGGAAACGGGTGAAAGCGAATAAGGGAGCTGCGGGAGTAGATGCCGTAACGCTCGCAGATATTGAAGAACAAGGAGAAACAAGATTCCTCAAGGAATGCGAGCGAGAACTGAAAGAAGGCAGCTACCATCCGCAGCCCGTACGTCGGCACTATATCCCAAAGAAAGACGGGAAGCCAAGACCGCTAGGCATCCCTACCGTGCGTGACCGAGTCCTACAGATGGCAACGAAACTGGTGATTGAACCCATCTTTGAAGCCGATTTTAAAGAAGTCTCCTTCGGATTTCGTCCGAAACGAAGTGCGAAAGGAGCGTTGGAGCGAATCCGTAAAGCCTGCAACCGCAAAGGAAATTGGATAGTCGACATCGATATCCAAGGCTACTTCGACAATATCAATCAGGAGAAGCTCATGAAGTTAATACAAATGCGTATCAATGACAGGCGGATCTTGAAGCTGATACGGAAGTGGCTACATGCGGGAGTGATGGAAGAAGGAAACGTACGGCGCTCCGATTTAGGGACACCCCAAGGTGGCGTGATTTCGCCACTGCTGGCGAATATCTATTTGAACTACTTTGACCGATTATGGGAGAAACACGGAAGTGGGCTGGGAGAACTGACGAGGTATGCAGACGACTTCGTTGTGGTCTGTAAAACCAAAAAGGATGCGGAACATGCGTATGAACTCATCCGCAACATTATGGAACGTCTGGAACTCACGCTACATCCGACCAAAACCCGCATTGTAGGTCTGTGGACAGGAGACGAAGGCTTCGACTTCTTAGGAATGCACCACCGAAAAACGAAAGCAGAAACCTCTCAAGGGAAGGTGTACTATACCACACAGCAGTGGCTAACGAAGAAGGCAGAGGAACGTATCCGGGGCGTGGTCAAAGACCGATTAGCACCACCCGGCATGCGCTGGAAATCGTTTGAGGAACACGTGGAATGGCTCAATCCCAAGATACAGGGATGGAGAAATTATTATTACACGAAGTATAGCCAAAAGAGGTTAGCGAAGCTGGATTGGTATATTCTGCAGCGATTCACCCGGTGGTATGCAAAGAAGAGAAATCGGAGGAGATGGATGAGTTCATTCCCGGAGGTCAAGTATATGGCCAATAAGTGCGGACTAAAAACGCTATTGTAATCTGCATGCCCATGAATGACAAACATCGGAAAGCCGTATGAGGGAAAACCTCACGTACGGTTTGATGAGGAGGGGCTGGGTTACTCCAGCCCTTTACTCTAGAGGAAATTGTGATTTGCGTCCGATATGGATAAGTTGTGCATAAAGTTGGGGGTAAGTGTCTTGGAGCATCGGCAGGATGACTATATTCTGGATCAGTAATAGGAATGACTTCGCTGATTTCACCGAACAGCCGGATATGGTCGAAAAACCGACCACATTCGGTGCGGCAGAGGCGTGTGGGCTGGATAAGGTCGAAAAACCGACTACATTCGGTGCGGCAGAGGCGTGTGGGCCGGATGTGGTCGAAAAACCGACTACATTGGGTGCGGCAGAGGCGTGTGGGCCGGATATGGTCGAAAAACCGATCACAATGGGGATGCCGCAGGGTGATTTTGTTCTTAATTCGTCCCTTAAATTCTGGTTAGTATATCACTTCACTCTGTCCCCCCGCTCATACCAATACCCAGGAACCCCCCGCGCAAGACGCAGCAGCGCCTCCAGGAAGAAGTAATCGCCCCAGATCATGAAGTCATCCGGGGAGGCGTTGCCTCTGACGGAGTAGGAGCCGTGCCGCAGGAATCCCTCTTCTAATGGGTGGCCTGCGGTGAAGTAGTGATTGATCAGCGAGGCCATGGATTTGTTCACGGCGTGCCTGAAATAGTCCCGGTCCGGATCATTCTCCGGCAGATGCTCCAGCAGCTCCAAGAGTCCGCATGCTGTGATAGCGGAAGCGGAGCTGTCGCGCGGGGTGCCTTCCTCCTGCGGGACATCGAAATCCCAATAGGCCACATGGTCGGCGGGGAGATACTCCACGAAGTAGCGGGCCATTCTTTTGGAGGTTTCAAGATAATGCGGATCCTGGAAGCTGCGGTAGGCGAGAGCGAAGCCGTAGACGCCCCAGGCCTGTCCCCGCGTCCAGGTGGAGCCGTCCTGATACCCCTGCGCCGTTCCCCCGCGAAGGGCATCCCCCGTCTGCTGGTCGAAGTAAAAGGTATGGTAAGAAGAGTCGTCGCCCCTCACCAGGAAGCGGCGGCTTGTCTCGGCGTGGAGACGGGCAGCCCTGGCATAGACCGGGTCGCCGGTCTGTTCGCTGGCCCAGCAGAGGAGTGGAAGATTCATCAGGCAGTCGATGATGATCCGTCCGCCGTTGTCTTCATCGCCCTCGGGTCCCCAAGCCTGAAACAGCTGTGGACCGGGACGCCAGCGCTTCATCAGCTGGTCCGCTGCCTGCAAGGCGAGCAGACGCGAGGCTTCATCCTTGTCTGCAATCCAGCGGGCCTTGGCCGAGAGCGAGTACAGGAAGCCGATATCGTGGTGATCCAGCGCCTGCCAGTCCAGCATGCGCTGGCGGAAGGAATCTGTCGCCTGGATAGCGGCGGTATGAATCTCCGGGTCCCGGCTGTACTCATAGCTTAGCCATAGAATGCCAGGCCAGAAGCCCTCCGTCCAGTTGGTGTGGTCGGTCAGATGATATTTGCTGTCCCCCATACTTACAATCGGATAACCCTCTCCAAATCGCTTCACATTAAGCCGCGTAGTAGTAAGCGTCTGCTCAATCGCCTGCTCCCAGTTCATCATACCCGCCATAACCTCCATCATATCGCTATAGTGTGCTTAACCATATTATAAGCCGATCAAGCTGTAGATTTGTTGCACAGAACTATAGTTATATTGCGGATCTGCTATGAGCGGACGTGCCCGTAGACGCTCCAGCTGTTGACTAAATGACCGGTGGCGAACAGACAGGCCGGAACAACGAATAACCAGGACTGGAGCCATACGCCAAGCAGCAGGAAGTAGAGGGCCGGGAAGACGGCCATCGGAACGGGGATACCCAGCCAGGGCTTGAACAGCACCGCAAAAGCTCTCCCGCTCCGGTAATAGCGCACCCAGCAGCCATAGTACACCAGCATGCAGAGTGCCATCAGTATGGCGGATACTCCCAGGGGCTCAGCAGCAATCATTCGGCCGAAAAGAATGGGCATCATGAAGCAGGTGATCTGACCTGCCCGCTCCAGGAGCGTGAAGACCAGCGGGACGGAGTCCAGGGAGCCGGGAACACTCCGGGGCGGGAAGAATATGAATATTAGATTCGGCAGTAATACGAGTAAAGAGATGATAAAACCTTGAGCATGCAGTCCCATCGCAGAAATCCGCCTTCCTGAGCATTGATAGTGGCCGTACCTGACAAATACATAGCATAACTCTATAATTGCATTATATATCCTAGAGAGTCTGGAGCGGGAGGAAGATATGCAATTTCAACCTATATATGAAGACGGAGAATTAATTATGCCGAAGCTTGAGCTTGATCTGTCTGCGAGCCCTTCGGTTGGTATTATCACAGATTTGAGGCGCAAGCAGTTATTAATGGAGCAATTGTCCCGGGAATCCGGCAATTATTTGTCGTGGGCCGGGCAGAACGAATATATGCGATTGACGGTAGAGGAGCTAATCTCGTTTCTGATCCGAATGTCGGGACGGGAGGAGCGGGCGGCTGTGTTAACTGATTATTTTGCGCTGAAGGAGGAACGTAAGGTCAGATTGATGAAGCTCAGCCCTTCGAAAAGGGTGTATGTGACCCTGCTGCGGGCCTTTTTTGCCCATCAGTCCACGCTCGTATTGGAGGAGCCGTATTTCTATCTGGAGGAGCAGGACCGCCGCCAGCTGAAGCGGATACTGGATGACCTGTCGCAGCAGAAAAGGATACTCATTCTGACCTCGAATCTGGAGGATGCACTGATCTCCTGTGATGTCATCTACCGGCTGAGCGGGTCCGGGCTTCATCAGCTGGATATCCGTGATTCGGAAGAGGAGAAGCAGGGGGCAGTGAAGCAGGATGAGGCCAACATCACCTTGCAGAAGGTCTCGACCAAACGGGAGGATAAGGTGATTTTATTTGATCCGCCCGAGATTGATTTTATTGAAAGTGTAGAAGGCTCTATCCTGGTACATGTCGGCGGGGAGCATTATGACTGTGCCCTGACCTTGACCCAGCTTGAAGCGCGGCTGCTGAATTTCGGCTTCTTCCGGTGCCACCGGTCCTACATCGTCAATCTGCAAAAGGTACGTGAGATCATTACCTGGACGAAGAACAGCTACAGTCTGCGGCTGAACACCGGCAAGGAGGCTGTGGTTCCGTTATCCCGCTCCAAATTGCAGGAACTTAAGGCGCTGCTTAAGCTGTAAAAGGTACCGTTCAGGCCGGAATGGGTACCATTCACCCGGTTTTGGTGGCTGAAAGGCTGAATTCTGGATAACGTTAAGTCATCAACAACATAAGGATGTGGTGAGATGGCGGTTATTCAGGTAGAACAGGTCCGCAAGACCTTCGGGGCGAGAGATGCGCTGACAGAGGTGTCCTTCAGTATTCCAAAAGGGGAGATTTTCGGGTTCCTCGGTCCGAGTGGTGCAGGCAAAACCACCTTGATTAAGATTCTGACTGCACAGCTGAAGCCGACAGGCGGAGTGGCCAAAGTATTCGATCAGCCGGCGGAGGCGATGCAGCAGTCGGCCCAGAAGATGCGTTTTGGCATTCTGACCGATAACAGCGGCCTGTATGAGCGGTTGTCCATCGAGGAGAATCTGGAGCTGTACCGGAAGCTGTACGATCTTCCCCGCTCTGCGGTGGAGCAGGTGCTGCAGTTCGTTAATTTAAGCAGTGAGCGCAAGAAGAAAACAAATACGCTGTCCAAAGGGATGCGTCAGCGGGTGATGCTGGCCTGCGCCATTATCCATGAGCCGGAGCTGTTGTTCCTGGATGAGCCGACCTCGGCACTGGACCCTGTGAATTCAGCGCATATCTATAAAGGTTTACGTTATCTGAATGAGAAGGGCACGACCATCTTCATCACGACGCATGATATGGCGGAGGCGGAGCTGCTCTGTAACCGTGTGGCGATTCTCTATCAGGGACGCATCCAGACCATCGGCTCACCAAGGGAGCTGAAGCGGCAGCACCGCGAGAACCTGATCCGGGTGGAGCTTACCAGCGGAGAGGCTTATGAGCTTCCGGTGGATGGGGTCACGGCGGACCGGATCGCGGATTGGATGAAGCGCGGACTCATTGAACGGGTAGAGACGAAGGAACCTAGCCTGGGTGATATTTTTATCAAAATGACGGGAAGTGAGCTGCTATGAACATCTCCTATAAGCGGGCCAGCGCGATCTTTGTGAAGGATTATAAGGAATTCTCGCGCAATTATGCGCTGTCCATTATGCTGCTGTTTCCGATTCTGTTTGCGGTGCTGTTCAAAAGCGCAGGTGCATCCTTGCCGGGAGCTGCCGGATTTCTGTTCAACAGCTCGTTTGTTCTACTGACCTGCTTCGCCCAAGCTTGCCTGATTGCGGAAGAGAAGGAGCGTAACACGCTGCGGACACTCATGATGACTCCGGCTACAACAATGGATGTGCTGATGGGCAAAAGCAGTCTGGTCTTTGTCATGTCGACGGTGGTTCTCACGATCTCTACACTATTGTTTGGCTATGAGCCTGCAAATATAGGGGTATTCGTAGCCGCGATCGTTCTTTCCATTGTTCTCTACACGGCAGCCGGGACGATCTGCGGTCTCTATTCCAAAACCTTACTGGATGCGTCCTTATCGATCATCCCGGTAGCCTTCATCTTCATGGGCGCACCTTGGGGTGCCGTACTGGCGAAGAATTATCCGGTGTTCGGGGTGCTGGATTACATGCCAAGCAGCCAGCTGGTGCACTTGCTGAACCTGAGCCCAGCCGGTTATCCGGCGGGAGAGGTGTGGCCGCCTCTTCTAATTATTGCAGCGTGGACAGCCGTGCTGGCCCTTGTGTCTGTGGTGCTGTACCAGAAGCGGCTCCGGGACGAATAGGCCGGCGTGGCTGTGACCCTTCGTGGCGCAGGCCGCCCATAGGCTGGATAGAACGCAAAGGAAGCCGCTCCCGGGAGGGAACGGCTTCCTTGCGCTGCGTACAGCAAACGTCAAGCTTTTATACCATATTAGGAATCTCTACGGCAGGGTCTGTCTCAGCTTCATAGTCTACGCCTTCGGTACGGAAGCCGAACAGATGGAAGAAGTCGTCCTGATAGCCTGCCAGATCCGCCAGCTCAGGCACATTATCCGTCTCCAGCTCATTCCAGCGTCTCATGACCTCGATCTGCACATCCTCGCGCATCTCCCAGTCGTCAATACGGATCAGGTGGCTGCCGTCCGCAGCCGCTTCACCGCCGTTATACAAATGATCTGCGAACAGACGGTACATCTGCTGGATGCAGTTCTCGTGCAGCTCCTTCTCCTTCATGACTCTGTACAGGGCGGAGATATACAGCGGCACCACCGGGATCGCCGAGCTGGACTGGGTAACCAGTGCCTTATTCACGGATACGAAGGCCCGGCCGCCGGTGGCGGAGAGCTGCTCGTTCAAGGCAATGGCGGTCTGCTCCAAATGATTCTTCGCCTGGCCGATGGTTCCATCCTTGTAGATAGGATGTGTAATCTTGGGTCCGATATAAGAGTACGCTACGGTAGTTGCTCCGACTGCAAGCACACCGGCCTCCTGCAGCTGGCTGATCCACATACCCCAGTCTTCCCCGCCCATCACGGCGATGGTCTGGCGGACTTCATCCTCTGTAGCCGGTTCAATGGTAACGGTAGAGACCTCTCCGGTGTGGAAGTTCATCGTCTTGTTCGAGTAGGCCTGGCCTACCGGCTTAATCACCGAGGAGAATACCTCTCCGGTTACCGGATGGGTGCGGCGCGGGGAGGCCACGCTGTACACGACCAGATCAACGGTGCCGAATTCGGCCTTGATCAGCTCGATTGTTTTGGTCTTGATTTCATTCGAGAAGGCATCGCCGACGATGCTGAAGGATTTCAGCCCCTGCTTGGCCGCTTCCCGTTCAAAGGCAGCAGAATTGTACCAGCCTGCGGAAGCGGTGCGGGTGCCTTCAGCAGCCTTGTCAAAGAAGACGCCGATGGTGTTCGCGCCTGCGCCAAAGGCAGCGGCAATCCGCGAAGCTAGTCCATAGCCTGTGGAAGCGCCGATGACCAGCACGTTCACCGGGCCGGTAAGCTTCTTTTGGGACCGTACATAATCGATCTGTTCCTGTATTTGTCCGGCACATCCCTCCGGGTGAGCTGTTGTGCAGATAAAGCCGCGTGTTTTTGGCTGAATAATCATCAAGGATATCCCCTTTGTTTTAGTTTTTAACTTTTTTCGTTAATATAGAGTATAGCAAATGATGGCATAGAAAGATAAGCCTTCAATATAATGAATAGCAATTTTGTATGCCTGCCGCTAAGAATTTGCAACTTTTCCCAATCTGCAGCGTCATTTGGTAGAGAGGCTACGGAGAAATTTAGGGAGGGCTTAGCATGGGCAAAAGATTATTCGCACTTATATTAACCGTGCTGCTCTTGGGCGGCTGCAGTGAAGGAGGTTCGGGCATGAATTACGCGGAGAGACAGGCTGCGGCAGCAGGGCTCGATTCGGGTCTGGCTGACAGCAGCAACGGGCTGGGCGTGAAGCTGTTCAGCCAGTTATGGAAGCAAGGGAGCGGGAACCTGACGATCTCCCCGTACAGTGCCGCTGCCGCTCTGGCCCTGGCCTATAACGGCAGTGCCGGAGAGACGGCTGAGGAGCTCGGAAAACTGCTGGGCTATGCGCCGGACGAACGGCAGCAGCTGAATACCGGCCATCAGTCATTAATGAAGCTCTTAAATGATGGGGGACCGGGCGTGGAGCTGAAGATCGCGAATTCGGTCTGGGGTATGAAGGGTCTGACGCTGCGCAGGGACTATCTCAAGACCGGTGAGGATTTCTATGACGCGCAGATTAAGACCACGGACCTGTCGGCAGAGAAGTCTGTGAAGGAGATTAACGGATGGGTGGCGGACCATACGGGGGACAAGATTCAGGAGATGCTCACGGAGCCGCCAGGACCGCAGGCTGTTGCCGTCCTTGTCAATGCGCTGTATTTCCAAGGTGCCTGGACGGATGTGTTCGAGGAACAGGCTACGAAGCAGGCGGACTTTTATCCTCCGGACGGACCGGCAGTGCAGGTGATGATGATGAAGCGGAGCGGTATGTTCGAGTATGCAGCTCATGACGGTTGGCAGGCGGTGAAGCTTCCCTACGGAGAGGGAGAGCTGGAGATGGTAGTGGTCCTTCCGGGTGAGCAATCTTCTCTCGCGGAGCTTGTGGGTCAACTGGAGCAGGGGACGCTGCTGCTGGATAAGGGTTTCTCCAGTTCCCGGGGGACGCTGCTGCTGCCAAGGTTCACGGCCAGCTATGGCACAGAGCTCTCCAAGGTCCTGCAGACAATGGGTGTGATGCTTGCCTTTGATCCGAGCCATGGTGATTGTCGGATCTGGACAGCCCGATCTATTTTGAACAGGTCATCCACAAAACCTATATCGATGTGAATGAACGGGGAACGGAGGCGGCGGCTTCCACTGTAATTGCTATGCGTGCCGGATCGGCGCCCCCTGTAGACCCGCCCTTTGAAATGAACGTCAATCGGCCCTTCCTGTTCATGATCCGGGACACGCAGAGCGGAGTCGTGCTGTTCCTTGGGGCCATTGAGAATCCCCAGCGTACGGATTGAATCCATGCTGGGATGAATTTCAAGCATTTACGCATAAATGATCCCTTCACAGGTCACAATAGGAAAAAACCAGAATGAAGGGATTAACGTGAATGCTTTTCGCCTGAAAAAACAACTGTGGCGGCGGTGGAGACGCTGGAAAAAAGCTCCCTGGGTTGGTGCGGCATGCCTCGTGCTGACGTTGCTCGCCTGGCGCGGCATGCAGGTTCCGGAAGAGATCAGTACGCTGCTTAAATCTTCGTCATTCCTGAGCGGAAGTGCAGTGCAGAATCTGGAACCCGGAAGCAGCTTACCGGCTGTAGCCGCCGTATATAACCATACAGACGATGATGCTGAAGAGGATGCCGCCGTGATGAACAGTCAAGAGCTGCTGAAGGCTGTGGACAAGGAAGCTATCAGCAGAACGGTACATCTTAAGACCCTCTATGTAGCTGGTGAAGAGGTGCAGACCCTGCCCGGCAAGCAGACTCCGGCTCAGCTTAGCGAGCTGATTGTCCGGCATGCGGGCTGGAGCGGCTGGCTCAGCCGGGAAGGGGACCTATGGCTGGAGCAGCGGGTCAATGATCTGTCGCCGCTGACCAAAAAAGAAGCCTACTTCGGGGTGGACGAGCAGGGCAATCTGACCTTGTTCCAAGGCCCGCCCGAGGCGGAGCGGGTCATGAAGACCTTTTTCCAGATGGACATGGGCTCCATCAAATCCTCTCTGCCCAAGGGCATCTGGGAGCAGCTTCATCAGGGCATCCGGGTGCAGGATCTGGAGGAGTACAACAGCGTGCTCTCCACCTTCAGCGACTATGCTCGTGATTCCTCTGAACAGGTGATGCATGCGGAGTGAGGGAGAGACTATAGAGTTAGCAGCATGAGGACTCGCGGGCGCGCAGGTGGCCTGCGGGTCTTTGTTGTGTTATGCATGTTTCATTTCCCCGGGGACAAACTTTTTGTCTCCCGGGGATTTTTTTTTGCTATAATGGGTGGAAGGAATACATATGTTCGCTTTAGGGCCGGAGTATCCGCCCGGGCATAGAGGAGAGAGAAGGACTTTGCGCATTTTGGGGATTGATCCGGGGCTGGCGATTGTCGGTTTTGGCTTTGTCGATAAGGTCGGCAACAAATTAACACCGGTCCAATACGGCTGCATCCAGACAGAGGCACATACCCCGGAAGAAGAGCGTCTGCTGCATGTCTATGAAGGCATGGTGCAGCTGATTGATAAATATAAGCCGGACGCAGTAGCGGTAGAGAAGCTGTTCTTTAGCCGCAATGTGACTACAGCCTTACCGGTGGCGCAGGCACGCGGGGTGCTGATTCTGGCAGCCGTGCAGCGCGGGCTTCCGGTGGCAGAATACACCCCGATGATGGTGAAGCAGGCTGTAGTCGGTTACGGCAAGGCGGAGAAGAAGCAGGTGCAGGAGATGGTTAAGCTGCTGCTGAAGCTGTCGGCTGTGCCGAAGCCCGATGATGTGGCGGATGCGCTGGCGGTGGCGGTATGCCATGCCCATTCCGTGAGTCTTAATTCCAAATTAAATGAGGTATTGCGAAAATGATAGATTTTCTTAGAGGACCGGTTGCACATTTGGAGCCGGAATACGTTGTGCTGGATGTGCAGGGCGTGGGGTACCGGGTATTCTGCCCGAATCCGTACGCTTTTGCCAAGACTGAGGGTCCGGTGACTGTGTTCATTCATTATCAGACCCGCGAGGATGCTACGCTTCTGTTCGGATTCCCTTCACGCGAGGAGCAGCGCCTGTTCCGCAAGCTGATTGAGGTATCGGGCATCGGCCCGCGCGTTGCGCTGGGCATTCTGACCGGCGGAACGCCGGATCAGCTGATCGCGGCCATCTATCAGGAGAATATCACCTTCCTGACGAAGCTGCCGGGGATCGGCAAGAAGACGGCGCAGCGGATGATTCTGGATCTGAAGGACAAGCTGGACGGCTTCGGCGGGGCAGCCCTGCAGACGGGATTGTTCGCAGTAGCGGCTGAAGCGCAGAGCAAGGCGGAGGCGCTGCCGTGGGAAGAAGCCAGGGATGCGCTGAAGGCGCTCGGTTATACCGATGCCGAGCTGGACAGGGTGCATCTGAAGATGAAGCAGGAAGGCACGGATACCGGACCGGTGGATGTGCTGATGAAGAAGGCGCTGGGGCTGCTGTATACCGCCAAATAGGTCCCCGAAGAACGGAGTGAGGAAGAATGGATGACCGGATTATATCGGCTAATCTGATGATGGACGAGCAGGCGGTGGAATTAAGTCTGCGTCCCCGTTATCTGGGTGAATATATCGGCCAGAACCAGGTGAAAGAGAACCTGAAAATATATATAGAAGCGGCCAAGATGCGCAGTGAAGCACTGGATCATGTCCTGCTGTACGGGCCTCCGGGTCTCGGCAAGACGACGCTGGCCAATATTATTGCCAACGAGCTGGGTGTCAATCTGCGGACCACCTCCGGTCCGGCGATTGAACGGCCCGGCGATCTGGCAGCACTGCTGACGAACCTTCAGGAAGGCGATGTATTGTTCATTGACGAGATTCACCGTCTGCACCGGACGGTGGAGGAGGTCATGTATCCGGCAATGGAGGATTTCGCGCTGGATATCATGATCGGCAAGGGGCCAAGCGCACGGTCAGTCCGGCTGGACCTGCCGCCCTTCACGCTCATTGGGGCGACGACACGTGCGGGACTGCTGTCTGCTCCGCTGCGTGACCGCTTCGGAGTGGTCAGCCGGCTGGAGTATTACACCATCGATGAACTGAGCTTCATCGTGGCGCGCAACGCTGAACTGCTGGGCATCGAGATTCTGGGCGATGCAGCGGAAGAGATTGCCCTGCGGGCCCGGGGGACACCGCGGATTGCCAACCGTCTTCTGAAGCGGGTACGCGATTATGCCCAGGTCCGGGGCGACGGAATCATCACCCCGGAGATTGCTGCTGAATCGCTGAAGATGCTCCAGGTGGACCCCCGGGGACTGGACAGTATCGACCATAAGATGCTGCAATCCATGATCAGCTCCTTCCGGGGCGGGCCTGTCGGACTGGATACCATCGCCGCTACGATAGGCGAAGAAAGCCAGACCATTGAGGATGTATACGAGCCCTATCTGCTGCAGATCGGTTTCCTGCAGCGCACGCCTCGCGGGCGCATTGTTACGCCTGCAGCGTATCATCATCTTGGCCTTCCGCTTCCCCCGCAGCAGAACTGATTACTGAGAATCCTGCCCATAGTACAACATCTTACGTATTGTTTGGGCTACACACCGAAGCGGATGTATCATTAATACTTTTTAGGAGGCCTACAATGAAACTTGCGAAGTGGACAACAACAGGAATCGGGCTGCTGGGCCGGGGGGCGCTGGCTGCATTGCTTGCAGCAGGCAGTCTGCTCATTCCGGCAGATCACGCCCGCGCCGATTCCGGCGGGTCGATCCGGGTTGCACTGTATGCCGATATTGGCAGCAAATATAAATCTACCGTACCGCTGGTAACCCTGCAGTCCGAGCAGAGCTTCAGCCTGCTTCCGGCAGCCGGCGGCAGCCCGTTATTGTCGGTTCCGGCCCAGAACAAGGTCCGTGTCAGTCTGGACGGGTACCGGGTGAAGGTGCTGGAGACGCCAAGCTGGCAGACCGCTGCGGATGCGGCGAAGAAGCTCCAGTCTTCTTCCAATAAGCCGCAGATTTTTATGGCTGCGAGAGGCGGAGCCAAGGTATATCAGCTATACACTGGAGGCTATGCCAGTGAGAGTGCAGCCAATAACGGGCTGAACGCAGTCCTCAAGGCCGGTCTGGCAATTCCTGAGGGGCAGACCCCTGCGGTGGCCGGAACCAAGCATCTGTCTGCGGGCTCCTACGCTACACTCGAGGAAGCCCAGGCGGTAGTGGGCAGCCTGACCACTGCCGGCTTAGATGCCTGGCCGGTATTCATATCCGGTGAGGGCGGCAGTGCGCGTACCGAGGTATGGGTAGGCGAGGCGTCAAGTGACAGCGAGCTTGCGGCGGTCTCTGCTTCGGCAGCTGCGCTGCTTCCTCAGCTTGCTCTAACGCCTGTGGCTCCGGGTGCACCCGGAGTAATGATCCGTATGGACGCAGGGCTCGATTTCAACAGCGAAGTCCAGGCTTTTCACTATCTGTTATCCGGAAGTGACGCAAAGTTCATCCTATCCGGCAATGAGAAGGGAATTATGCTAACCGAGCGATCCAAACGGATCTATCGCGGCGATATGGAGCTTGGAAATCTGAATGGTTCATTGTCTGTCATTAACGTGGTTCCGCTGGAGCAATATCTGTATGCGGTAGTGGGGGGAGAGGTATCCTCCGGCTGGCCGGAGGAAGCGCTGAAGGCCCAGGCTGTAGCCGCGCGCAGCTACGCGCTGTCCCAAGGGAACCGCTTCGATGTTGCCAATGTGGTGGATACAACGCTCAGTCAGGTCTATAACGGAATCGGTGCAGAAGCACCCACAATCATCAAGGCGGTCGATGCCACTGCAGGTGAAGTGCTGCAGAGCGGCGGCAAGGTCGTAGAGGCGGTATTCTCCTCGAACAGCGGCGGCGTTACGGCTGACCCGTCGGAAGTATGGAACAGCGGCGGCAACTATGCCAGTGTGGCCAGCGCAGAGGATGTGGCTGCGGTGGGCTCTGCTAAGAAGTGGTACTATGTACTGCTGGACAGCGGCGTCTCCGGCTATGCCCGGGAAGATAACATCAAATTAACAGGCAGCAAGACAGCCGCAGGGCTCCCCATTGCCACAGCCACTGCCAAGGATGTGAATATCCGGCCGCTGC
Organism: Paenibacillus sp. FSL H3-0333; assembly: GCF_038002805.1. Lineage (NCBI taxonomy): Bacteria > Bacillati > Bacillota > Bacilli > Caryophanales > Paenibacillaceae > Paenibacillus > Paenibacillus sp. FSL H3-0333. The sequence continues at coordinate 2,203,569 of NZ_JBBODG010000001.1, forward strand.
CTGTCGTTGACAGCAGTGCTGCTCCGGCAGGCAAGCTGAATCCCGGACAGAACGCCGTAGTGCTGAATCAGGTCTATGAATCCGGCAGCTACAGCTGGATCAAAGGTCCGTATTCTTCAGCCGAACTGCTGAAGAGCCTGGCCGGCAAGACCAGCGGCACTCTGCCCTCTTCTATAACCACTCTGGAGGTTACCCGGCGCGGGCCATCAGGAAGAGCAGTGGAGGTCAAAGCGAACGGCCAGATCCTGCAGGTGAAGTACCCGGATCTGTTCCGTTCCTCCTTCGGGGGATTGCCTAGCACCTTGTTTGATATTGTACCTGCCGGAAGTTATACTGTATTAGGCGCTGACGGCTCTACAGCTGCTATCGGCAGCACCAGCTCGGCCGGAGTGCTGTCTGCCTCGGGCCAAGTGACGTCCAGCGGCAGCGGTACGGTCGTGATGGGCGCGGATCAGACCGCAAGAGTCGTGACCGGCAGTCCGGGCTTCTATTTCATCGGCTGGGGTTACGGGCACGGACTCGGCATGTCTCAATGGGGCGTGAAGGGAATGGCAGACAAAGGGTATGATTATAAGCAAATATTGCAACACTATTTTAATAACGTTACTATAATTAAGAATTAAGGAATGAAGATCCTATTATGAATGTTGAACTTTATGATTTCAATCTGCCGGAGGAGCTGATTGCCCAGACTCCGCTTGCCGACCGCAGTTCATCCAGACTGCTGCTGGTAGACAAGGAGAACGGGCAACTGGACCACGGTCATTTCACGGATATACTGGGGCAGTTCCGCCCGGGCGATACGCTTGTACTTAATGATACACGGGTTATTCCCGCCAGACTGTTCGGAGTCAAGGAAGATACCGGAGCCAAGGCGGAGGTCCTGCTGCTTAAGAATCTCGAAGGGGACCGCTGGGAGGCGCTGGTGAAGCCCGGCAAGAAGCTGAAGACCGGCGCGGTCATTGTCTTCAGTGAAGAGCTTCGTGCCGTGATTGAAGATGAAGCAGATATGGGCGGGCGGACACTCCGCTTTATCTATCAGGGGATTTTCCAGGAGATTCTGGACAGGCTCGGCTCCATGCCGCTTCCTCCTTATATCAAGGAAGCTCTGGATGACCGTGAGCGGTATCAGACCGTGTATGCCCGGCATGAAGGCTCGGCGGCAGCGCCGACAGCCGGACTGCATTTCACCACCGAGCTGCTGGAGCAGATTGCAGCCATCGGTGTGAATATCGTCTATGTCACACTTCATGTTGGTCTCGGGACCTTCCGTCCCATGTCTGTCGAGACTGTGGAAGAGCATGTCATGCATGCCGAATATTTCGAGCTGTCCCAGGCAGCGGCGGATGTGCTTAATGAAGCCAGAGCAAGGGGCGGAAGAATAATAGCTGTAGGCACAACCTCATGCCGGACCCTGGAGACCGTAGGCAGACAATGCCAGGGCAGGCCGATTGAGGCTTGCAGCGGCTGGACGGATATTTTTATCTATCCGGGTTATGAATTTACTGTCGTTAATGCACTGATCACCAATTTCCATCTGCCAAAGTCAACCTTGGTCATGCTGGTAAGCGCTTTGGCTGGCCGGGAGCTGATTCTCGCCGCATATGAAGAAGCGATTAAGCAGCAGTACCGGTTCTTCAGCTTTGGCGATGCAATGTTCATTTATTAAGCAAGAGGAAGGGTTAAACCAATGGCAGCAATCACTTACGAACACATTAAGACCTGTAAGCAATCCGGGGCACGGCTCGGAAGAGTCCACACCCCGCACGGAATTATTGAGACACCGACCTTCATGCCGGTGGGCACCCAGGCTACTGTCAAGACGATGAGTCCTGAAGAGCTTAAGCAGATGGAAGCACAGATTATTCTGAGTAATACGTACCATCTGTTCCTTCGTCCGGGTCATGAGATCATCGGCGAAGCGGGCGGCCTGCATAAGTTCATGAACTGGGACCGCCCGATCTTGACCGACAGCGGCGGCTTCCAGGTATTCTCCCTGAGCGACATGCGTAAGATCACCGAAGAAGGGGTTCATTTCCGCTCCCATCTGAACGGAGACAAGAAGTTTCTGTCTCCCGAAGTCGCTATGGAGATCCAGAATGCGCTCGGTTCCGATATTATGATGGCCTTCGATGAATGCCCGCCTTATCCGGCTGAATATGAGTATGTGAAGAAATCGCTCGAACGTACCACCCGCTGGGCCGAACGCTGCCTCAAAAGCCATGCCCGTCCGAATGACCAGGGACTGTTCGCTATCGTACAGGGAGGCATGCATGAGGATCTCCGCCGCCAGAGCGCGGCTGATTTGACTTCCATGGATTTCCCGGGGTATGCTATTGGGGGACTCAGCGTCGGAGAGTCCAAGCAGCTTATGTATGAAGTGCTGGATTACACGGTTCCGCTGCTGCCGCAAGGGAAACCGCGCTATTTGATGGGCGTAGGTTCACCGGATGCGCTGCTGGAAGGGTCAATCCGCGGAATAGACATGTTCGACTGCGTTCTGCCTACCCGTATTGCCCGTAATGGAACAACAATGACCAGTCAGGGGAGACTCGTCGTGCGTAACGCCCAGTATGCCCGTGATTTCGGGCCGCTGGACCCGGAGTGTACCTGTTACACCTGCCGGAACTATTCCCGTGCTTATCTGCGTCATCTGATTAAGGCCGATGAAACCTTCGGCTTGCGGCTGACAACGTACCATAACTTACACTTCCTGCTGGAATTGATGCGTAAAGTGCGTGAAGCCATCATGGAAGATCGGCTGCTTGATTTTCGCGATGAGTTTTTTGCACAATACGGATTATATGATAATCTAAAAGGCTTCTAGAGAGTACGGAGTGTTCATGTTTATTCTTGAAAGGGGGGAAATGATATGTCACAGTTTTATATGGCAGCAGGTACAGGCGGCGGAGGCAGCATACTGGGTCTGGTAGGTCCGTTTGTACTGATGTTTGTTGTGTTCTACTTCCTGCTGATTCGTCCGCAGCAGAAGAAGACCAAGGCACGCAACGGAATGCTCAAAGCGCTGAAGAAGGGCGATAAGGTAGTTACCATCGGCGGTCTGCACGGAACGATCATGGAGATTTCGGATGACATCGTTATTCTGCGGGTTAATGATGTAACCCGATTGACGTTTGACCGGGGCTCGATCAGTCACGCAGTTGTGGAAGTAGAAGACAAGATGTAATAGTCTCTCTGCTAAATTACATAAAAATCGGCGTTTCTCTTACGAGAGAACGCCGATTTTTTTATACGTCATATACGGAATTGAGGGCCTTAACGTGTATTGGTGACCCGGCCCCGCACTCTCAAGCCCTGTTCCCCGCTGCGCAGGGTAAGCTTGGCAAGCGGTACGGCGATAGCCGTGGACAGTACAGCCAGCAGGGTGCCGCCAATCATGTCGGTCAGCCAGTGAATGCCGAGATAGAAGATTCCAAACACGATAATAACGGCTGAGAATGTACTGATCACCATCCAGCGGCGGTTGCCTGAGCGGTAAGCGAGCAGAGCCATGGATACGGAGATAGCGGTATGTAGGCTCGGGAAGCAGTTATTGAGGCCGGATAGCGGCCGATATTCCTGTTCAAACTTCGGGAAAACATCCAGCATGATGAACCGAACCCCGGCAGGCGCATAGGACCACACCTCATTGACCGGAAAGTACAGATAGAACGGAATAGCGATAGCATAGGTTAAAATAATGGTGTAGCAGGTCGCATAGAGAATCACACGGTTTTTGTCCAGCAGATAGATCCCCAGTGAGGCTGCCAGCACGGCCTGCAGCATGAAGATATAGAAGAAGACAATCACCGGTGTCAGCCAGGGAGCGTAGAACAGCTCTTGAACCATCCGGACGAAATGCCCCTCCAGGCCGAAGATAAAACCTGTGTAATCTGCGGTCAGCCGCATCTTTTCTTCGATCTGCAGCTCATATTTATTCAGGGCAAGAATGCTGAACATGCCTATAATAATGAGTGTGAATTTATAGGATCTCAGCAGCTCTCTCCCGATTTCAACTAAGGCCATCAGCGGATTGCGCCGTGCGCCGATCCAGATTAAGATCACAACAATGGCAACGGTATATACAACTACAAGATTCATGGACTGATACAGCAAAGCATTCGAAGCCTCCTTGATAATCGCTCATATGAAGTCAGACATAGGTAGTGTACCATATTTTCAAGGGAAGGTTTCAATTTTCGAAAATTATATTAATTAGGTTTTCTGTAAATTAACTCCAAACATTCCTCCTAGTGCGCTAATGCCTGCAGCCGCCAGAACCCACAGGAAGTCCATTCCCCCCGGTGAACTGTCAAGCGCCAAAAATCCGATCAGCAGTACAGCCAGTCCGTATAACATGCCTGTGAGTGCTCCTTGGTACCAGCCTCTGCGGACGGCCCTGCTGCCTGCGGTCAAGCCTCCGAATGCGGCAGCGACGCCGTGCACAATGTAGGTGTACATGGTGAGATCCTGTTCCTGCAGTCCGCTGCCCCAGAGCAGGAGGGAGAGGATGAACGCACCCAGCATCATCCACAGGAACGAGCGGATTAAACCCGATAATACCGGACTAGATATTTTCCATGAGAATAGACGCCTGATCAGAGACATGGTAAAACCCCCTAAAAGTTTGTTAACCGGATACTAATTATTGTATGGGGAGGCTTGCCCCAATAGTACAAGAATAGGCGGTATGACTTTTACCAGTAATTAATCAGCAGCTTTCCGAATGTTCCCTTTACGGTCAGGTCAGAATAGGGGTACATTAATCCGCCAGTATGGGGGAGTAGCGGAAGGGGAGCGAAGAGAATATGTTCCAGCATATTACGACCCATATCTTTCTGACCGTGCTGATGTATATCTTCATTTTCCTGAGCATGCGCATCATGGGCAAACGTGAAATCGGCAAGCTGTCTGTATTTGACCTGACCATTTCCATCATGATTGCCGAGATCGGTGTCTTTGTGATTGAGGATATCGAGCGGCCTATTTATGATGGTGTTGTTCCTATGGCGACCCTGGTGCTGATTCAAGTTCTGGTCGCACAGCTCAGCTTGAAGAGCCGGAAACTGCGCTTAATGGTGGATGGCAGGCCCAGCATTCTGATCTCGGACGGGAAGATTCACCGGGGCGAAATGCGCAGGCAGCGGTATAATATTGATGATCTGCTGCTGCAGCTCCGCGGGCAGAATATTGTCAGTCCGGCAGATGTGGAGTTCGCTATCCTGGAGACAAGCGGGCAGTTAACGGTGATTGAGAAGAATGCCAACGTCACCTCATCCAATCAGTCGGGCAACAGCAGCTCCGGCGCAGAGCGGAAGGAGAAGAACGGCGATAGCCAGAAGGACTCCGGCGATGCTGAATCATCCGGCGGTGACTCTGCTTCGGTGAAGCTGCCGAAGCATAAGATCCGTTATGAAGGACTGCCGATTCCGCTGATTATGGACGGGAAGGTGCAGGACGGCAATCTTGAGATGATCGGCAAGAACCGGTTCTGGCTTAGAACCCAGATCCGGCAGAAGGGTGTCTCTGATTTCCGGGATGTTTTCCTGTGCTCCGTGGATCATAAGGGAGAACTCTATATTGCCCCGATCAGCCCGGATAAGGGGAAGCCAACCTAACTGCGCCAGCGTCTGAAAAAGGGCACCCGTTCCAGGTCACGCCTGGAGATCAGCCCCGATAACAGGCAGATGCTCAGATAGATGGCCATGCCGCAGGCAGCAGCAGCTAAGAATTGTATCCACTGCGACTGTGAGATTGGAACAGAAGTATAGACATACGACATCCCGGCGGCCATGATGACCGTAGCGGCCAGGATTTTGAGCGGGTCCGACCAGCGCAAGGACATGGCGGTGAGCTTGACTACACTGTAGCCGTGCAGAAGCGTGACAAGTAAGCTGTTGACCATAATGGCGATGATGGCGCCCAGAATGCCGTACTCGGGCCGGGAGGCCAGCAGGAGAATCAGCAGAATTTTGACAACGGCTCCTATCAGCGTATTGATCAGTGCCTTGCCTGGGCGGTCCATGGCCTGAAGGGCAGCCTGCAGCGGGGCCTGGACATAGAGAAACACAGCGAACGGGGCCATCATCCTAAGCATAGGGGCCGTATCCGCCGCATTGCCGTACATTAGCGTACAGAGCGGTACGGCAAGAATATACATAACAGCAGCAAACGGGGCACCGGTCACCATGGCTAGCCGCAGGGCCTGGTGCATTCTTTTATGAATCGTGGGCAAATCGTTGCGGGCGGCGGCCTCGGATAAGGAAGGGACAAGGGAGACGGCCAGCGAGGAGCTGAGCACACCCGGCAGCAGCAGCAGCGGAATCACCATTCCCTGCAAGGAACCATATTGTGCGGTTGCAGCGGCGGCTGCGATTCCGGCGAGCGCGAGGCTGCGCACGGTAATAATCGATTCCAGAAGGTAAGAGAATGAGCCGATCAGTCGTCCGGCAGTTACCGGTATTGAAATGCCGATGAGACGCTTGAAGACAGGTGTAGTCGTCTGCGCGGGTTCGCGTCCGGCACTGCCCTGCGTATCCTGAACCATAGGTTCCACGTTTGGCGGGAGTTCAGACCTGTCTTTTTTGTCGTTAAAATAATATTGCCCCAGCAGGGCCAGCATTCCGGCGATCTCCCCCACAGTCACGCCAAGCATAGCACCCGCAGCCGCAAAGGCGATGCCCTTCGGCAGCAGCATCCAGGAGAACCACAGCATGAAGAAGATCCGGATGACCGATTCCAGCACGGAGGAGAAGGCCGAGGGAATCATGTTCTGCCTGCCTTGAAAGTATCCCCGGTAGATGGATGAAACGGCGACGATGGCGATCATGGGGGTCATGCTGACGAAGGTATAATAGACACGCTGGTCTGTCAGAAGAACGCTGGATACCCAGGAGGCGCTGAACAGGGCGACGAAGGTGAACACAATGCCCAGCGACAGGCTGAGAGCGAGGCCGGTTTGCAGGATTTTACGCGACTGCTCCGGGCGGTTCTCTCCTTCGGCTTCGGCAACCAGCTTGGCAATCGCCAGCGGGATTCCCCCCGTAATTACCGTAATGAGCACAATGAAAAACGGGTATCCGAGCTGATACAGACCCACCCCCTCAGCGCCGATGATCCGGGGCAGGGCAATCCGGGGAATGAAGCCAAGCATCCGGTTAATGATACCGGCGAGCAGCAGGATGATCGTTCCTTGTATAAAGGTCTGTTTCCTCACAGGGCACTCCTTCTTCCTACATATGAGATGAAACTGCAGGTGAATTACCGCCATAACCAAGCCAGGCTTGTATAAGGATATGCCGGTACAGGTGCGCTGCATGACAAGCATTCTGTAGACAAGTTTTTTGGTCTTAAGCAGGAAAGTGTGAGCGCAGGGTCGAATACGTACCACTGAGCATACGTAAATGAGGAATCTTTGGAGGTGCCTGCACGTGGAATCGGAACAATGGAGATATGACGAGCTTAGTGAAGATATCGAAGCCATGTGCATCAGCAAAGCGGAGGAATTCCGGCTCCTCGGCTATGAATATGTGACCGGTAAGGATATTTGGGATTGCATCAGCCGCAATTATGCCAAGGAGGGAAGACCTCCCCTGCACAGGCTGGTCAATGACATTTATTCACTCAAGTCAGGCAGTTATATGACTTATCTGACCTTGGCGGCCTACCGGGGATTGAATTAACGGGGGGATTTGTCAAAAGGAACGATTTTCTTTTGCAAACGGGTACAGGAAGCAGTAAAGTAAGTAAAGAGTGTTCAGACTTGTCCTATCAAACGGAGGTATCTTCGCTTTGCAGCAGAACCTGCCGTTTCTTTGTGTGAATCAAGACACCGTCATTCCTTCTGAATTGACGGTCATTTCGCACGTAGCTATAATAGGAATATTGAAGTAATGAAAGGGGAACTAGCTAGAGCATGAAGAGAATGTTGAGCTTTATCATTACCGTGGTCGTTCTAACGGGCGTCATGGTATTTACTACTCCCGGGCTGCTGGACAGAGTCCGTCTGGGTCTTGACCTCAAGGGCGGATTCGAAATTCTGTACCACGCCGAGCCAATGGATACGGGAGGAACTCTGACCCGCGCTTCGCTGCAGAAGACTGCAGAGAGCCTCGAGAAGCGGGCGAATGCACTCGGAACCAGCGAGCCTGAGGTGACCACCGAAGGTACGGACCGCATCCGTCTGAAGATCGCAGGTGTAACCGACGAAGCAGAGGTCCGCAAGAAAATGAAAGAACCCGCAGTTCTGACCTTCCGCAGTGCCAATGAAGGGGATGCTCCCGGGGTGTACAGCAAGATTGAGCTGGTAGGCAGTGACTTTGTTGAAGGTGCGGCAGAGGTTCAACGCGATCAACTGAACCGGCCCGAAATCAGCATCTCCATCAAAGACAAGAAGAAATTCGCAGAGATTACCGAGCGCCTGCTGGGTAAGGAACTCGCCATCTATCTGGATGAGAACCTGTTATCTTCGCCTCCAACGGTACGAGCTGTCCTGACCGATGGTAAGGCTTCGATCTCCGGGGGATATACACTGGATGAAGCCCGCGAGATTGCCGATACAATCAACCTCGGTGCTTTGCCGCTGAAGCTGACAGAGAAATATTCCCAGAGCGTAGGGGCTACACTGGGTAAGCAATCCTTGGATGAGACCGTCAGAGCCGGGATTGTCGGTTCTGTGATTATTTTGATCTTCATGCTGCTTATGTACCGTCTTCCGGGCGTACTGGCCAGCTTTGCGCTGATCCTGCACACCTGGCTGCTGATTCTGGTATTTGTCCTGGCAGACTTTACACTGACCCTTCCCGGGATCGCCGCGTTCATCCTCGGTATAGGGATGGCCGTCGATGCCAATATCATTACCAATGAACGGATCAGGGAAGAAATGCGCAGCGGGAAGGGCATTATGTCTTCCGTCAAAGCAGGGAACAAGACCTCCTTCCGTACAGTTATGGATGCGAATGTAACCACTATTATCGTAGCGGCTGTCATGTTCGCCTTCGGTACGGGTGCGGTTAAAGGCTTCGCACTGATTCTGATCGTGGAAATTGTACTTAGTATTGTAACAAACCTTTATTTTGCCCACTGGCTGCTGACTGTGCTGGTTAAAGCCGGCGCACTCAAAAAGCCGAAGCAATTTGGGGTAAAGGAGAGTGACATCAGTGCGCTTTAAGAAAGAGCTTGATTTCGTACATTTAAGTAAATTCTTCTATATCTTCTCGATTGCCCTTACTGTGGCGGGGCTCGTCTTTCTGGCAACCTTCGGCCTGAACTACAGCGTTGACTTCAAGGCCGGGTCCAATGTGGACGTAGCGCTCTCCAAGAGTGTCACGCTGGCTGAGCTGCAGCCGGCTCTGAAGGATGCGGGCATCGAGCATGAACCAACCGTTACCATCGGCGACAAGCGGGTCAACATCCGCTATGATCAAGAGCTGAGTGATGCACAAAGTGAGACCCTCAAGAAGTCAATCAACAAGATTGATGACAAGGCGTCTTTTGAAATCAATACCGTAGATACTGAGATGGCTAAGGAACTGGCCCGCAATGCGATCTATTCCGTGCTGTTATCCAGTATCGGGATTATCATCTATGTAAGTATCCGTTTTGAATGGCGTTTTGCGCTGGCTTCCATTGTGGCGCTGCTTCATGACGCATTCATGGTAGTGGCGGTCTTCTCGATCTTCCGTCTGGAGGTAGACATCACCTTCATTGTCGCGGTGCTGACCATTATCGGTTACTCGATTAACGATACCATCGTTATCTTTGACCGGATCCGCGAGAATCTGCGCTTCGGCAAGCAGAAGTCGTATGAGGATCTGAAGCACCTGGTTAACAAAAGTGTAATGCAGACACTCATGCGTTCTCTTTATACAGCCTTCACTGTATTTATTGCCGCATTCTTCCTGCTGATTATGGGCGGGGAGTCGATCCGTATGTTCTCGCTTGCTATGGTTATCGGTCTGCTCTTCGGAGCCTATTCATCGATCTTCATCGCAAGTCCGCTCTGGCTGCTCCTGAAAAAGAACCAGAAGCCTGCTGCGAAGACCCCGGCCAAAGCCTAACACCCGGTTATTCTGTAAGCCGCGTCTGTAGCGACGCGGCTTTTCGGAATCTTCGGGTCAGGGCGTCTTGCTTGATTTCATCATCATGAGTTTACCTGCTAGTGGTAAGGAGGGCCTCGTTATGAATGACAAACCATTACCCCGGAAACAAACTGTTGCCTGGACCGGAATCCTTAGTGATGTTCTACTCGCTCTAGCCAAGGGTAGTATCGGTTATCTGTCAGGCAGCAAGGCATTGTTGGGGGATGCAATCTATTCCGGAGCAGATGCCGCTGCCAGACTGGCGGGGGTGATTCCGTGGAACCTGAAGCAGAGCCACAAGGCAGAAGGCTCAGCGGAACGCGGCCGGGCTGCGCAAGGAAGCAAGGAGCCGATGGCGGCTATTCTGTTCTCTGTGCTGATTATTATGGGCGGGTTGCAGGTTGCTTTCTCGGCTATCCGTGATTTGACAAGGGGACATCTGTCGGCACCGGAGGAGTCAGCGCTTGTTGCTGTCCTGCTGTGCATTGTGTTCAAAGAGGCTGTATTTCAATACCAGTACCGTTATTTCAAAAAAAAGGGTGACGGCAGTCATGCTGCTTATGCCGATAGCCACCGGTTCAGCCTGTACACCTCTATAACTGTATTTATCGGAATTGCCCTGGCCATAACTGGAGGATACTTGAACTGGCATCCTCTGCTCTACATGGACCCCATAGCAGCTCTGCTGACCGGATGTCTGATTCTCCGCAAAGGCTATTCGTTAATTGCTTCCTCTGTATACAGCAAGAAGATTCAGGAGCTTCCTTCTGAGGAAGCAGCCAGCTTCATTGAGACGGTTCAGCGGGTGCATGGAGTCATCCGGGTGGAGCAGCTCCGGGCGCTGGAGGAAGGCAGTTATGTGAATCTGCATGTGAAGATTAGTGTGAATCCGCGGATCAGCGTGATGGAGGCCCAGGATATTTCAGAATGTGCCCGCAAGCTGCTGCAGCACCGGTTCGTTCATGTAGGCGAGGTTCATATGGATGTTGTGCCGTATGATCCGGGTTATCCTTATAAAAGCAATCACGAGCTTGTGGACAACGATATTCCCACGCTGCTTCAGTAGTCTGCAAGGTGAGAGAAAGGTGAACTGTATTGCTTCATTCAAAAACAAGCTGGCAATCTCCGGCAGCCGATTCCGAGCGTATTTCGGAACTGGCCCGGAGCCTTTCTATTTCTCCGCTCCTTTCTTCACTGCTGGTGCAAAGAGGGATGGATACCGCCGACAAGGCACGGGTATTCATGGATTCAGGAGCGGAAGATAGACATGATCCATTCTTGCTCAAAGGAATGGCTGAAGCGGTGCCGCGGATACAGAAGGCACTGCAAGAGGAAGAGCATATTCTGGTGTATGGTGATTATGATGCGGACGGGGTTTCCAGCACTGCGCTGATGATCTACCTTCTGCGTCATCTTGGGGCCTCTTTTGATATTTATATTCCCCATCGCTCCAATGAAGGCTATGGACTGCATAATCATGCGCTGGACTGGGCGGTCCAGCAGGGTGTATCTCTCGTCATTACGGTTGATACTGGTATCAGTGCCTATCATCAGATTGCCTATGCCTCGGAGCTGGGCATTGATGTTATTGTCACGGATCATCATGAGCCGCCGGAGCTGCTGCCCGAGGCGTATGCCCTGATTAACCCGAAGCTGCCGGACTGCCCGTATCCCTTCAAGGGTCTGGCTGGAGTGGGGGTGGCTTACAAGCTGGCTGAGGCGCTCCTTGGCAGTGAAGTGCCAGAGGAATGGTGTGAGATTGCCGCTATAGGTACCGTTGCTGATCTGATGCCGCTGCTGGGCGAGAACCGCAGTCTGGTGCGCAGAGGCCTCAGCAGCATGCGGAATTCGTCGTTTCCGGGCATCCGTGCGCTGCTCTCGGTGGGCGGTATTGCGATGAACACCGTCAGTGCGGTGAATATCGCCTTCGGGATGGCGCCGCGTATTAATGCCAGCGGAAGACTGGATCATGCTGGCCGGGCGGTTACACTGCTGACCACGGAAGATGCGGCAGAAGCTGAGCAATTTGCCGGAGAGCTGGATCTGCTGAACAAGGAACGCCAACTGGTTGTCGAGCGAATTGTCACCGAAGCCACAGCCAAGCTGGAGGAGAGAATCAGCCGGAGCGGACTGCCGGATATTATAGTGCTGGCGGACCAGGGCTGGAATGTCGGCGTAGTCGGCATTGTGGCCTCCAAGCTGCTCGAGCGGTATTACCGTCCGGTTATTATTCTGGACATTCATCCGGAGACCGGGATGTGCAAGGGCTCTGCCCGTTCCATCCCGGGCCTGGATATCTATGCAGCCTTATCCTCATGCGCCGAATTGATGGACCACTTCGGAGGACATCCGGCCGCTGCCGGGATGAGTCTGCCGCAGGGCAAGCTGGAAGCCTTCGATGCGGCGCTGAATAGCTATGCTGCGTCTGTTCTGACACCGGATGACTTCGTAGCTGTTACGGCTGCGGACGGGGAGGTATCCATTGCCGATCTGACCCTCCAGGCTGCGCTTGAGCTGGAGCGGCTTGCGCCGTTCGGCATGGCCAATCCGCTGCCGAGATTCATTCTGCGCGGAGCAGTTGTGAAGGAGACACGGAAGATGGGTCAGGAGGGCAAGCACCTGAAGCTTGTGCTCCAGCAGGACAAGCTGACGATTGAAGCTGTAGCCTTCGGCAAGGGGCCGCTGGCTGATCTGCTTCCGGATGGTACAGTCGTGGATGTTCTGGCAGAACTGTCCGTCAATGAATGGAACGGCTCGCGCAAGCCTCAGCTGATGCTGCAGGATCTTGCGGTGCCGAAGGCGCAGCTGTTCGATCTGCGCGGCGCGGCCGATGCCGTCAAGCAGGCGGCGCATATTCAGGAGCTGCTCCGCACCTATAGCGGCAGCAGTCCCGGCCGGAGTGCAGCGGTCTTCCAGAACAGCCGGACAACGCCGCTGCGTGATCTGAAGGACATGTCCCTCTGGGTATACGATGAGTCTGCCGGGATCTCGGCTGTACATCAGCCGGAGGGCACGCGTGACGGAGAGGGACTGTCACTGCTCTGTGTGCTTGATATGCCGGAGTCTCCGGAGCAGCTGGAAGCACTGTTCACTGCTTTTCCGGGGGCGGAGAACATTGCCCTGCTGCATTCGATCCGTGACGGGCGTGACCGGCTGCAGGTTCCTACCCGTGATCATTTCAAATCGTTATATCAATGGATTGCCGCAATCGCTGCAACTCCAACTCCTGAGCAAGAAGTGCTGCTGCGGCTCAGCCGCCAGTCGGCGCTTGGTGTGCGTATGGTGAGCAGAATGCTGGATGTGTTCGATGAGCTTGACTTCATTGAGCGCAGCGGCGGCAAGATCACCTTTGTCCCGCAGCCTGCTGCCAAGAGTCTGAGCACATCAGAGCATTTCGTAAGACTGGGCAAGACGGCGGAGATGGAGCAGTATTTCATGGAAGGCAGCCGCAGTGAATTGCAGGAATTCATGCTGTCACGGCGTTTAGGGGCCTCATAACAGCTACACATGCTGTCACGGTCATTTGGTTTGAGTAACTTCAGCGGGGGTGATCCCCGCTTACTTTTAGGAGATGATGATGTTGGATTTCAAAAACAATATTCGCGTAATTCCGGATTTCCCCCAGGCTGGAATCAGCTTCAAAGATATTACTACACTGCTGAAGGACGGCGCTGCGTACCGTGCAGCCATCGATGAGCTTAAAGCTCTCGTGGCCCACCTGGAGATCGATGTCATTGCCGGACCGGAGGCGCGTGGCTTTGTAGTGGGCGCACCGCTGGCTTACGCGCTGGGTGTAGGCTTCGTGCCGATCCGCAAAAGCGGCAAGCTTCCTTATGAGACAATCGAAGTGGGCTATGATCTGGAATACGGCAAGGATACCCTCGCTGTGCATACCGATGCGATCAAGCCCGGCCAGAAGGTGCTGATTGCGGATGATCTGCTGGCTACCGGAGGGACGATTGCTACGTCAGTAAACCTGGTGGAACAGCTTGGCGGACAAGTGGTCGGCGCTGCATTCCTGATCGAGCTGACGGCTCTGGCCGGACGGGACAAGCTGTCGGATATTGAAGTGGTTACCTTGTTGACTTACGAGGATTAATCGTCGTGCCCGGCAACTTTTCCCGGGAAATATAAAGCGGACTGCTGTCGAATGAAGACAGCAGTCCGCTTTTTGTTGATGCGCTAGGTGGATAATAACAGATGTGAGTTATTTAATGTGCCGATTTGTCAGATTCCTGTTCATTGGACAGGCCCAGAATCTCGATCAGCTTGAAGAGCAGGGCGAGCACCATACCGACGATAGTCGCCAGTGCCATGCCTTTCAGCTCTACACCGCCAAGCTTCAGCGAAATGCCGCTGATGCCGACCACCAGGACGAGCGTAGCCAGAATCATGTTGGTGGCTTTGGAGAAATCGACTTTCTGTTCAACGAAGATACGCAGACCCGACGCCGCAATAACACCGAACAGCAGCAGGGATACACCGCCCATAACCGGCAGCGGAATGTTGGCAATGACCGAGGAGAACGTTCCGGAGAACGACAGCACGATGGCGATTACAGCAGCCCCCGCGATAACATATACCGAGTACACCTTGGTCAGAGCCATAACGCCGATATTCTCACCATAGGTTGTATTAGGCGTAGAACCCAGGAACCCGGAGAGTACTGTTGAAATCCCGTTACCCATCAGTGAGCGGTCCAGTCCCGGGTCCTTGGTCAGATCCTTGCCCACGATATTGCTGGTGACCAGCAAATGGCCGATATGCTCCACAATGACCACAAGTGATACAGGAATAATAGTCAGAATGACCTGCCAGTTGAAGGATGGGGTAATGATCGTGGGATGCGAGAGGAAGCTTGCTTGAGAGATGGCACCAGTATTCACCTCACCCAAGATATAAGCGAGTACATAACCGGTAACAATACCGATGAGGATATGAATGATTTTGGGGAAGCCGCGGAACAGCACGGAGCCGAGCACGGTAACACCCAGCGTGACGAGCGACAGGGTAATGGCTTTGCCGTCAGGCGTCCAGTCGGCGGTGGCCACACCCTCAGGAGCAATCAGTCCGGCCATGCGTGCGGCTACAGGTACAAGCTCCAGTCCAATCGTGGCCACAATCGCTCCCATAACTGCCGGAGGGAATACAATATCAATCCAGCCGGTACCGGCATAACGTACAATTAAAGCCACAAGAATGAATATAACACCAGTTACGATAAAAGCGCCCAATGCAAGCGAATATCCGCGCTCATGGTCGCCGGCATGCTCTTTCAGCACAAGCAGCACCGGAGAGATGAAGGCGAAGCTTGAACCCAAATAGGCGGGGATTTTGCCGCGGCAGATCAGAATGTAGAGCAAGGTGCCGATACCGTTCATCAGCAGGATCATGCCGGGATCTACCCCGAACAGGTTGGGAACAAGCACGGTGCTGCCGAACATGGCGAACAGATGCTGAAGACTCAGGAGGAAGCCCGGGCCCCAAGGGAGTCTTTCGTTAACTTGAATTTCGCGTTGCAATGGAGTTCACTTCTCTTTCTGATCTAATTTGATTTGACAATTCTTATTTATATAAAAAACCGCCTTTACTAGATTAAATAGAACAGCGGGTTTTTACAACAACATTTTTATCCGTGCCACAAAATTGTCTTTTCTTGACCCTTTCCCTGACAGGAATACCACGCTATGGCAAGTGTTGACGGAATCCCTCGTAAGCGTCATAATTATAGACAACTTTAACCTGAGCGCAATGCAGCCGGGAACGTATGGAACCTGCAAATTCTGCATGCTTGCAGGTTCATTTTATTATAGAAGGGAAACGGATACGACGAGAATGGGCATAGAGCAACTAACCGAAAAGGCTGGCGCCTATATAAAAGAAAAAGATCTTCTCCGCATCCGTGAAGCTTATGAATTCGCCGATCAGGCTCATCACGGGCAGGTACGGAAGTCGGGGGAGCCATACATTCTGCATCCGCTGGCGGTCGCAGATATTGTCGTCAATATGCAGATGGATGTCATATCCATTATTGCTGCGCTGCTGCATGATGTTGTGGAAGATACGACGGTGTCCCTGGAGCAGATCCGCACGAAATTTGGCGATACCTGCGCCATGCTGGTAGACGGCCTGACCAAGCTGGAACGCATCCGCTTCCGCTCCAAGGAAGAGCAGCAGAACGAGAACTACCGCAAGATGTTCATCGCTATGGCCCAGGATATCCGGGTGATCGTGATTAAGCTGGCGGACCGTCTGCATAATATGCGTACGCTCAAATACCAGTCTGAAGAGAGTCAGCGCCGGATTTCTTATGAGACGCTGGAGATCTTTTGTCCCATTGCGGACCGGCTGGGGATCTCTGCGATCAAGTGGGAGATGGAGGATATTGCACTCCGTTATCTGAACCCGCAGCAGTACTACCGGATTGCGAATCTTGTACACAAGAAGCGGGCAGAACGCGAGCAGTTCATTGACAGTGTCATCGGCCGCATCCGCGCCAAGCTCGATGAAATGGGCATCGAAGGCGATCTCTCGGGACGCCCGAAGCATATCTACAGTGTCTATAACAAGATGAACACGAAGAACAAGCAGTTCAACGAGATCTATGATCTGCTGGCTATCCGCATTATCGTCGACAATATTAAGGATTGTTATGCCACTTTGGGCATTATTCATACGCTTTGGAAGCCGATGCCTGGCCGTTTCAAGGACTATATTGCTATGCCCAAGGCGAACATGTATCAGTCTTTGCATACAACCGTAGTAGGTCCGGGAGGAGAGCCGACGGAGGTTCAGATCCGCACCTGGGAGATGCACCGCACGGCCGAATTCGGGATCGCCGCCCACTGGGCGTATAAGGAAGGCAGCAGCAACAACAACGTCAATCCCGAGAACCGGATGCCGTTCTTCCGCGAGATTCTGGAGCTTCAGCACGAAGCCAAGGATGCCGAAGAATTTGTAGAATCGCTGAAGATGGACTTTTTCTCTGATCTGGTCTTCGTATTCACGCCTAAGGGTGAGGTAGTGGAGCTGCCTGCCGGCTCGGTGCCGCTGGATTTCGCGTTCCGCATTCATACCGAGGTCGGGAACCGGACAATCGGCTCCAAGGTGAACGGGCGTATTGTTCCGCTTGACCATAAGCTGAAGACCGGGGATATCGTGGAGATTCTGACTTCGAAGAATTCTTACGGTCCAAGCCGCGATTGGCTGAAGATTGCCCAGTCCTCACATGCGCGGAGCAAGATCAAGCAGTGGTTCAAGAAGGAGAAGCGCGAGGAGAACGTGGAGAAGGGCCGGGAGGCCATCGAACGCGAGCTGAAGCGCCTGAACGTGGAGGTCTCTGACTGGCTGACGGAGGACAAATTGTCCGAGGCTGCGAAGAAGTTCGCCTTCAATGATGTGGAGGATATGCTGTCAGCGGTCGGCTTCGGCGGGATTACCGCAGCGCAGATCGCCTCCAAGCTGACTGAGAAGCTGCGTAAGGACCAGGAGGAGGCCGCAGGCCATCTGGAGCTTACCTCCGAGATGAAGGCGATCAAATCCAGCGGAGAGAAGCGCAACCAGCCGACCAACGGGGTCCGTGTCAAGGGGATCGACAATCTGCTGGTACGCTTCGCACGATGTTGTAATCCTGTGCCGGGCGACGATATCATCGGATATGTGACCCGTGGACGGGGCGTATCGGTACACCGTGAGGATTGTCCGAACATTCCGAATGAGATGGACGGGGAGGAAGCAGCCCGTGTAATCGAAGTGGAGTGGGAAGGCAGCATGGAGGCTAATTACAGCGTCGATATTGAGATTACCGGCCATGACCGCAACGGGCTGCTGAATGAAGTGCTGCAGGCGGTATCGGAGAGCAAGACCAATATTTCAGCGGTCACCGGGCGCTCCGACAAGAATAAGATGGCGATGATCCATATGACAATTCTGATCCGCAATACCGATCACCTGCAGTCTGTGGTCGACAAAGTGAAGCGGGTCAAGGATGTATATACCGTTAACCGCATCATGCAATAAGGTACTAAGGCAAGGAGCTGAAGGATAGATGAGAGTCGTTGTGCAGCGCTGCAAGAACTCCAGTGTGACGGTGGACGGAGCAGTGACCGGAGCGATTGGAGAGGGCCTGCTGCTGCTGGTCGGCGTAACCCATGAGGATACAGAGAAGGATGCCAAGTATTTGGCTGACAAGGTTGCCGGACTGCGGATTTTTGAGGATGCGGCCGGTAAAATGAACCATAGTGTGACGGAGGCCGGCGGGGCCATTCTGTCCGTCTCCCAGTTCACGCTGTACGGGGACTGCCGCAAGGGCAGACGCCCTAACTTCATGGCGGCAGCGGCTCCGGCTGAGGCAGAGCGGCTCTACGACTACTTCAACCAGATGCTGCGTGCCGGAGGGCTACAGGTTGAGACCGGCGTGTTCGGAGCGATGATGGATGTCGCCCTGACCAACTGGGGACCGGTTACGCTGCTGCTGGACAGCAAGGGTTAGGATTAGAGCCGGGCAGACGCCGCTATAAAGGACGCAAAGCCGTTTCCACTTGATAAGATACATCACGGGACTCCACAAGGTGGGGTCTTTTTTGCTTCTAGTTAACCAAGCGGGATAGCAGCAGCCCTGGCTGGATAGACTATGAATGATGCACCATTATTCAAGTGCGGGGAGCAAGCAGAATGAGACAAGCACCAAAAGCATGGATGTGGAACATGATTCAGGCCCACGTGGCCGGGTCGATGACCGAAGCCTCAGCGACAGCCAAGGAAGCCGGGGACCCGAAGGAACCGCAGGGACTCCAGCGTAGAGGCCGCGGTCTTTTGCCGCGTACCTAACTGGAGCGAAGGTATGCGGGGAGTGGATTTTTTTGAAAATATAAGAATGTATAGGTTTCACGCTATCCATTATCCTTCTATTTCTCGCTTAAACGGTACCGTCCTGTAAAAGGACGGCAAAGTCGTTTCCACTTGGCGCGTAGGCATTAGGGACGGTACAGAATTTACGGGAAATGCTTAGGCTTCGTTATAAAACGGGGGAATGAGGGTAATAGATTGACGAGACGACAGCAGCCCTAGAGAGGAGATATGGATCTCATGAGTAAAGTAGCTTTTCTACTCGCCAATGACTTTGAAGATTCTGAAATGAAGGTTCCTTACGAAGAAGTTCTGCAGGCAGGACATCAGGCAGAAATCATCGGTCTGAAGAAAAATGAGACCCTGCTCGGCAAAAAAGGAAGCGTATCCTATGCCGCCGATAAAGCGATCAGCGAGGTCACGGCTGCAGAGTATGATGCGATAGTCATTCCGGGCGGATCTTCGCCGGAGAATCTTCGTCTTGACCCGGATATTCTGCAATTCGTGAAGGATGCTGACCGTGCAGGCAAGCCGATTGCCGCGATCTGCCACGGCCCGCAGATTCTGATCAGCGCTGAATTGCTGCAAGGCCGCACACTTACCTCCTATCCGCCGCTGAAGGATGATCTGATCAATGCCGGTGCGGAGTTCAAGGATGAAGAGGTCGTCGTAGACGGCAATTACATTACTTCACGCACACCCAAGGATGAGCCCGCTTTTGTGCGTGAGCTGCTTAAGGTGTTGTAATACAAGAAATACATGCATAACCCGTTTGGCATAATACAACTTTATGGGAGGGATTTACAATGACTAGAAGAATCCAAGCCTATTTCAGTACAGAAGATGCAGCGGAAGGTGCTAAGACTTCTTTGATTCCTTACGGTGTAGAGGGGATTGAGGTATCGGCGTTAACGGACCCTTTGGATAATGGAGTAAATAACCGGCGCAACATTCTGATCCCGCTGGGTTCCACCAATACCGCTTCAACAGGTGCCGGAGGCGTATACGCTGCCGGAGGTGCAACAGGTATGGGGTCCGGGGCGGCCATTGTTCCGGCAGTTGCGGCAGAGGATGATCTGAAACGTACGGATGAAGTACGCGCCGATGAAGTACGCACGGAGGGCGAAGTGCATAGAGGGGAAGAGCTGACAAGCAGTGACCTGGAGCACTTGCATTATGTGATGGATCTCAAGGTAGCCGAGAATCATTACAACGAGGTTGTAGAGGTTCTGCGCGGCAAGCAGGCCTATGTGGAGATTTTTGATTAAAAGGGACCGCGGTTCCCGCCGGTATACATTTCAGCTCCAGCCCTCCGTTATGGAGAGGCTGGAGCTGTTTTATATGCAGAATAAAAGGCGAGGACAGCGTCATAGATATAGACAGGAGCTGGGGGATGGTGTAACCTATGGATTAGCATGACAGCGGGAATTTGGACGGCTTGGTGAAACGCTTTCTTTTCTGTAATGCAACTGTAACACTACATTCATGATTCCTTAATATAGCGTGTTTATAATAGAAGCATGACCCCCTTTTTTATAATATATGATGATGGACCTGCAGCAATCGGCTGCAGGTCACTTTTTTATTTTTAGGGTTGGCGAAAGAGTGAGTGCCAGCAGAGTGAAGCGGACTGAGAAGCGCCTATTTGTCCAAAAACCGTTATTTTGAGGCAGACGCGGACTGACATTCCGTTATTAGGCTGATTTGAGCGATTAACGAGGCATATGTAGGTGCATAGCGGAATCTGAGTCCGCTTAAGCTGAGAATGAGGAGTTTTTGCCCCAATAGCGGTATTTCAGTCCACTTGGCTGAAGGAACGCTGGCTCGTGGCAGCTTATTTTATTCAATCCTTGACTTTAGCGCAGTGGTTCAGTAGAATCTAACAGTATAGGTAAGTTTATATTGTTTTGATGACGGGACCAAGTAATCCGTAACCCACAACCCCAGAGAGGAATCCCGCAGATCATGGCTGTCGTCCAGGTAAGGAGGACCGCACGCTGATCCGCAAGGCTGTAAGGATTCTGTTGATGAACGGACGAATGACCTCCCCGAGAACGCACGGCGAACGCAGGCAGCAGGATTGCCTACAGTCAGTAGCCGATTGCGCGTAGGCGGGCGTTAACCGCTTAGAGCGGAGCTTACGCAGAGCAAGTTGCTAAGCCCGGAATGTGGGTGGTACCACGGGTGAATTATTGGTTATGATAATCCCTCGTCCCTGTTTGTAATTGAACAGGGATGAGGGGTTTTTTGCTGTTTTAAGGGGTTATTTTCAGGAGGGATAGACTGTGGCTAAAGAAAGATTTGAAAAACCAACAGGTACACAGGATGTGCTGCCGGGTGCAGTAGAGAAATGGCAGGTTGTGGAGGCTAAGGCCAGAGAGCTGTGCCGCCGCTTCAATTACCGGGAGATCCGCACCCCGCTGTTCGAGCACACCGGGCTGTTCGAGCGCGGAGTCGGCGAAACAACGGATATTGTAGAAGGTGAGATGTATACCTTCAAGGATAAGGGCGACCGCGATCTGGCGCTGCGTCCCGAAGGGACAGCAGGCGTGGTACGCGCGTATGTCCAGAACAAGCTGTACGGGGAGCCGGATGTCAGCAAGCTGTATTATATCGGACCGATGTTCCGTTATGAGCGTCCGCAGGCCGGCAGATACCGCCAGTTCCATCAGTTCGGCATCGAAGCGTTCGGCGCGGTGGACCCGGCGATTGATGCTGAAGTCATCTCGCTGGGATACCAGTTCTACATTGATCTGGGGCTGAAGGATGTGCGGGTAGAGCTGAACTCGGTCGGCAATGCGCCGAGCCGTGCGGCTTACCGCGAGAAGCTGCTGGATTTCCTGAGACCGATGAGAGAGAGCCTGTGCAGCGACTGCCAGCGGCGGATGGAACGCAACCCGCTGCGCGTGCTGGACTGCAAGGTTGATCAGGACAAGTTCGGCGGTGCACCTTCTATTCTGGACAGCCTGGATGAAGAGTGTACAGAGCATTTTACGAAGGTGAAGGGGCATCTGGATGTGATGGGTGTGGAGTACAGCATCAACCCCCGCCTGGTGCGCGGCCTTGATTATTACACGCATACAGCGTTTGAGTATAAAGCGGCAGGCATTGGCTCTATCGACACGGTGGGCGGCGGCGGCCGGTACAACGGTCTGGTCGAGGAGATCGGCGGGCCGGATCAACCGGGCATCGGGTTCGGGATTGGCCTGGAGCGGATTCTGCTGATTCTGGAGAATCAGGGTGTGGCGCTGGAAGCGGCGAAGCCGCTGGATGTGTACTTCGTCGCATTAGGTGAAGCAGCAGATCTGGAGATCACGAAGCAGCTGTTCCGTCTGCGCAGTCTTGGATTCTCTGCGGAGCGCGATTACCTGGGACGCAAGATGAAGGCACAGATGAAGTCGGCGGACCGTATGTCAGCCCGTTATACGGCGATTCTTGGTGAAGACGAGCTGAATAGCGGCGTCATCGCACTGAAGTCGATGGAGACCGGCGAGCAGCGGACTGTGAAGCTGGACGAGCTGGCAGAGGCGCTGATTCAGAATTAGGCGAAAAGGCAAGCATATGTAATTTTAATCATGAAGGGGTAGGATAAAAGATGACCAGAAGCCATAACTGTGGACAATTAACGACAGCAAGTATCGGTGAGACAGTAACATTGAACGGTTGGGTGCAGACCCGCCGTGACCTTGGAGGGGTGCTGTTCATTGATCTGCGCGACCGGACAGGGATTGTACAAATTGTATTCAACCCTGACTATTCCGGAGAAGCGCTGCAGATTGCCGATAAGGTCCGCAGTGAATACGTGCTGTCCGTGACAGGTACGGTGGTTAAGCGCGATGAGGAGACCGTTAACCGCAACCTGCCGACCGGTGAGATCGAAGTACAGATTACAGACATCGAAGTGCTGAATGCGGCCAAGACGCCTCCATTCTTCATCGAAGACGGAGTGGAAGTAGACGAATCCCTGCGTATGAAATACCGTTACCTGGACCTGCGCCGTCCGGAGATGCACAAGACGCTGCTGCTTCGTTCCAAGTCGGCTAAGATCTTCCGCGATTTCCTCGACAATGAAGGCTTCATCGATGTAGAAACGCCGATCCTGACCAAAAGCTCACCGGAAGGCGCACGCGACTATCTCGTGCCAAGCCGTGTGCATGAAGGAGAATTCTTCGCGCTTCCGCAGTCGCCGCAGATCTATAAGCAGCTGCTGATGGTTGGCGGCATCGAGCGTTATTACCAGATGGCCCGCTGCTTCCGCGATGAAGACCTGCGCGCTGACCGCCAGCCGGAATTCACGCAGTTCGATATTGAGACCTCGTTCATGCCGCAGGATGAGCTGCTGGCGATGATGGAGAAGCTCATGCAGCGCCTGTTGAAGGAGACGGTGGGAGTAGAGGTGTCCGCACCGTTCCAGCGGTTGACCTATGCCGAAGCGATCGGCAAATACGGCTCCGACAAGCCGGACCTGCGGTTTGGCCTGGAGCTGGTAGAGATGAATGATATTGTTGCTGAGAGCGGTGTGAAGGTATTCGCTTCCGTGATTGAGAAGGGCGGAGAAGTGAAATGTCTGAACGCTAAGGGCTGCGGTACATGGACCCGTAAGGAAATTGACGATCTTGGACCATACGCTGCACGCTACGGCGCCAAGGGTCTGGCCTGGATTCAGGTCAAAGACGGCGAGTTCAAGGGACCGATTGTGAAGTTCTTCTCCGAGGAAGAAATCGCTGCCGTGAAGGAGCGCACAGGTGCCGAGGATGGCGACCTGCTGCTCTTCTCCGCTGACACCAAGAAGGTGGTAGCCGATGTGCTTGGCGCCTTGCGTCTGAAGATCGGCCGCCAGCTTGGTCTGATCGACGACAGTGTGTTCAAATTCGCCTGGGTAACGGAATTCCCGCTTCTCGGCTACGATGAGGACCAGAAGCGTTATGTGGCTGAGCATCACCCGTTCACACGTCCGATGGACGAAGACCTGCATCTCTTCGATACCGATCCTGGCGCCATCCGTGCACAGGCGTATGATCTGGTGCTGAACGGCTACGAGGTGGGCGGCGGTTCCCAGCGTATCTACAAGCGTGACGTTCAGGAGAAAATGTTCAATGCACTCGGCTTCTCGCAGGAGCTGGCCTATGAGAAATTCGGCTATCTGATGGATGCCTTTGAATACGGCACGCCTCCGCATGGCGGCATCGCGTTTGGCTTCGACCGTCTGATTATGCTGCTGGCGGGCCGCACGAACCTGCGTGAGACCATTGCCTTCCCTAAGACGGCAAGTGCAACGGACCTGCTGATGGATGCCCCGTCCCCGGTGGATGCGGGACAGCTGGAGCAGCTGCACATCAAGCTGGCACCGAAACCGGAAAAAGAAAAGAAATAAATCAACTATGGACTGACGGGGCGCACCAGGAGAGCATAGTGACGTCCCGGAAGCCTTGCCCAAGGAGGCTGACATCATGCTGAATCAGTTCTCGCGTACGGAGCTGGCGATCGGGCCGGAAGGCCTGGCGATCATGAAGAACAGCACAGTAGCTGTGCTGGGGATCGGCGGAGTTGGCGCTATGGCAGCGGAAGCGTTGGCCCGGACCGGAATCGGCCGCATTATCCTGATTGATAAGGATTCGGTCGATATTACCAACATCAACCGCCAGCTCCATGCGCTGACCACGACCATCGGCCAGAACAAAACCGATCTGATGGTGGACCGCATCAAGCTGATTAATCCGGACTGCGAAGCGATTGCGCTGAATATGTTCTATACCGAAGAGACGTATGAGGAGCTGTTCAAATACAAGCTGGACTATGTGATTGACGCTTCGGATACGATTATCTATAAGATTCACCTGATCAAGGAATGTCTGGCCCGGAAGATCCCGCTGATCTCCAGCATGGGAGCGGCCAACAAGATGGACCCGACCCGCTTCCAGGTCGCCGACATCTCCAAGACTACCATGGACCCGATTGCCCGGGTGATCCGCACCAGACTGCGTAAGGAAGGCATCAAGAAGGGTGTGAAGGTGGTCTTCTCCACCGAGAAGCCTGTGAAGCCGCGCGAAGATGTGACGGAGCAGATTGTGCCTGCGAATGCGCCGGACCGGCGCAAGGCGAAGCAGCCTCCGGCCAGTACTTCTTTTGTCCCCCCTGTAGTC
Source organism: Paenibacillus sp. FSL H3-0333 (assembly GCF_038002805.1). Taxonomy (NCBI): domain Bacteria; kingdom Bacillati; phylum Bacillota; class Bacilli; order Caryophanales; family Paenibacillaceae; genus Paenibacillus; species Paenibacillus sp. FSL H3-0333. The sequence continues at coordinate 2,228,638 of NZ_JBBODG010000001.1, forward strand.
GGCCTGATTATGGTCAGTGTAACGGTACGGGATTTGCTCGAAACGGGCGGCATAACATTTGAATGAATTCTATCAGGTAAAAGGGTGTGTAGCCGGCTTCCGGCTATATGCCCTTTTATTACGGTATGTTTTGGGGCCCCCGCAAAGTACCTGAGTAAACATCGAAGCAGACCCTCACTTTGTGGGGATATTTTTACGGTATGTTTTGTGGAGAGATATTTGACATCCTATGAGAAGAACTTAAGTGGAGGTTGTTACATGAAATCGAATATTTGGCGGAATAGCGTGGGAATGGAGCCGGGCGACAACTGGAAGCAGGAATGGGCGGCCGGCATCCTGTCGTATTTCGCTTCGGTATATATTGTAATGGTTAACGCGGCGATCCTGGCCGATGCAGGCATGCCGCTGCGGGCCGGGATGGTTGCCACGCTGCTGACAGCGGTCACAGGCTGCCTGCTCATGGCGTTTGGCGGCAAAACGCCGATTATCGTGGTCCCGGGTATGGGGATCAATGCCTTTTTCACCTATACGCTGGTGCATTCCATGAAGCTGGACTGGCGTGAGGCGCTGGCCGTGGTAGTGGTGACCGGGGTGCTGTTTGCCATTGTGGCCTTCACCTCGCTCTACCGCATTCTTAGCGACGCGATTCCCCATAATCTGCAGCATGCGATCACAGTTGGCATCGGGCTGTTCCTGACCTTCATCGGCCTGCAAAAAAGCGGGATTGTCATTGCTCACGCCACCACCTTCGTCGCCATCGGGCATTTCAGTGATCCTGCGGTCATTACCTCGGTGGTGACGCTGCTGCTGGCGCTGGTGCTGTTCATCCGCGGCACACGCGGCGGTCTGCTGATCAGTATGCTCGTGGGCACAGGGCTTGCCTATCTGCTGGGGGCCGCTCATGCGCCGAAGAATACCGAGCCGGGGCATGTGTTCAGCGGTTATGGCAGCGTGTTCGCCAGTATGGACTGGAGCGGATTCGTCAGCCTCGTCTTCTGGATTGCCGTCTTCCTGCTGCTGCTGATTGTGGTGTTTGAGAATATCGGCCTGATCTCTTCCCAGACACTGATGGCAGGACGCCCGGAACGCTTCAAAAGCTGTCTGCGGGCGCTCTCGCTCGCCAACATCGCGGCAGGTCTGTTCGGCAGCAGCCCGGTGGTCGCCGCTGCCGAATCCACCGCCGGGATTGCGGCAGGGGGACGCTCCGGCTTAACCTCACTCGTCACCGGCCTGTTGTTCGGCGCGACCTTCCTGTTCATCCCGCTGCTGGCTTATGTGCCGGACAGCGCGATTGCGCCGATTCTGATCGTGATCGGCGGGCTGATGGTGCAGAGTGTGCGCGAGATGGATCTCGGCGACATGACGGAGCTGTTTCCGGCGTTCCTGGTCATGGTGATGATTCCCTTCACCTACAGCATCGTGGACGGCATGGCGTTTGGCTTCATCACCTATCCGCTGGTGAAGCTGGCTACCGGCAAAGGCAAGGAGGTTCCTCCTGCCTTGTATGGTATTGCCGGACTGTTTATTGCGAACTTCGTGCTGCATGCGCTGATGGGCTAACGGCAAAGGGGGAAGGGGGAAGCACCCCTTCTCTCATCCGCTTGTCCTCCGCGTGGACAGCAGTTTGAAAAATATGGCTTTCCCCGCTCTGCTGTGTTATGATGGACAGCTCACACAACTTTTAGGAGGTAACTGAAATTGGAAGACAACTTTCAAAGTGCCTATCAAGAGGAAGAAGACAGGCTGAACCACGTGCTGACAGAGATTGATTCCACCCTTGAGCGATTGCGTTCAACACCGGTGTACACAGGACACGATTATACCGAGCAGGTGCTGGAGGACTCCAGGGAACAGAAGCGCAAAGATCTTGCCAAGCTTAGGCAGGAGCCTTATTTCGGACGGCTTGATTTTCAGGGCAATGACGAGGAAGACCGCAAGGCACTGTATATCGGCAAAATCGGCGTAGACCGCGAGCAGGTAAGCGACCGTCCGCTTGTCATTGACTGGCGGGCCCCGGTGGCAAGCCTGTTCTATTCTTTTACCGGAGGAACGGAAGCCGCCTCGTATGAAGCGCCGGAGGGGCTGATCGAAGGGCTGGTCTATCTCAAGCGCAACGTGGTGATCCGCAAGCAGATCCTGGAGCGGGTGGCGGATACCTATAACCGTGACAGCGACGCACCGGCGGTATCGGATGAATTCCTGGTCTACCGGCTGGGGGAGAACAAGGATAACCGGCTGCGGGACATCGTCTCCACGATTCAGGAGGAGCAGGACAAGATTATCCGGGCGGCCAAGAATACGGCGCTGATCATCCAGGGGGTCGCGGGAAGCGGCAAGACCACCGTTGCGCTGCACCGGCTGGCGTTCTTATTGTATCAATACAAGGAGCAGGTCTCGGCGGAGAAAATGATTATTTTCGCCCCGAACCGCATGTTCCTGGACTATATTTCGGATGTGCTGCCGGAGTTGGGCGTCGGCAATATTGCCCAGAGCACGTTCCCGGACTGGGCGGCAGAGGTGCTGGGTGTGGACTTGCCGGAGCAGGATGCTTCGGAGGTCATGAGCCGCTGGTTCGAGACGGCGGGAGCGATGCCGGTCATCACGGAGGAGACCCCCGGGCGCTTCAAAGGCTCAACGGTGCTGATGAGCGTCATTGAATCCAGCGTCAAGCTGCTGGAGACCAGTGCTGTGCCGGAGGGCGATTTCAGCCCTTGGGACGGGGCGGTGCTGAGCCGCCAGGTGATTCTGCGCTGGCACAATGAGGAATACGCACCGTATCCTCCGGCGAAGCGCAAGGAGCGCGTCATGGCGCGGCTTCACCGCTGGATCGAGATGGAGCTGAAGAAGAGCCCTTCAGCGGCGGCGCTGAAGGAGCGCAAGAAGAAGGGCGCGGCCCGAGAGAAGGCCTACAGCGCCAAGTGGCCGAAATACGAGCCGCTCGCCATCTATAAGCAGATCTTCCGGGCGGCGAAAGTGCCGGAGGACTGGCCGGCGGCAGCACCGGAGGAGATTCCGCCATCCGTGCTGAAGGAGACCGTCAAAGAGCTGAAGAAGGGGATTCTACGCGAGGAGGATCTTCCTCCGCTGCTCTATATCCATTATCTTCTAAACGGTAACGAAGGTACTGTGCGCTTTGACCATATCGTGATCGATGAAGCGCAGGATTTCTCCCCGTTCCAAATTGCCGTACTGGATCTGTATGTGAAGGGGCATTCCTTCACCATTCTGGGTGACCTGTCGCAAGGCATTCACGCCTACAAGGGAGTGCATGCCTGGAGAGAGATGCAGACGCTGTTCGCCGAAGAACACACTGCATACCATGCACTTACCCGAAGCTACCGCTCAACGATGGAAATTATTGAGTTCGCTAACGGCATTCTGTCCACGGGCGTCGGCAGCGAGCTGCTGGCTGTGCCGGTCTTCCGCAGCGGGAATCCTGTGCGGCTGATCTCCTATGAGGAGGATGTGCTGCCGGGAGCGGCGGCTGCTGCATCGGCGGACCAGCGGCTCAGCGCGGTCAAGAGCGCGCTGGCGCAGCTCTCCGGGCGCGAATACCGCACGGTGGCGGTATTGACCCGCAGCCTGCGGGAAGCCTCTCTACTGTACGCTGAGCTCGCAACGCAGTTCGAGGATCTTCATCTAATTGACGGCAGCATCACGGAATATCTCGGCGGCTTGTCGATCCTGCCCGTCTACTTGTCCAAGGGACTGGAGTTCGATGCCGTCATTCTGGCAGACGCAGACAGCGCCCATTATGGAGCGGCGGCCTGGGATGCGAAGCTGCTGTATGTGGGCTGCACACGTGCCCTGCATGAGCTGTGGCTGCTGCGGGGCGGCGAATTGCCGCCTTACGTTCAACTGAACGCAGAGGAGAGCGTCTCCGGCTGGCCGGAGCCAGAGGTACAATAGGCCGAGAGAGACAGCGTCAAGCGGTCCCGGAAACCGAACCAGCGGCAATCCGTCTACGATCCGGTACAACGGTTGAGCGGTTTGGCGAAACAGATCCGCCGAACCGCCGATGCGCCGCCAAAACCGCCGAACCACCGATGCGTCAATAAGCGCAAAGGCAAGTCGGGCTCTTTACGGACCGTAGCGCCCTTATTCTCAGGAAAACGCCACTTTTTGGGCTGTAACGGACCGTAGCGCCTTTATTGTCTCAGCAATCGATGCTTATGAACCGAATATCGGCTGATAAGGGCCATGGTGTCCGTAACTTTGCCAAATCATGACCTTTATCCGAAATAAGCGCTACTCAGTCCGTAACGGCCGGCGGAGTTGCCCTGATGGAAGACAAAAAGCAGCGATTCTCCTTTATTGGAGGATCGCTGCTTTGCATTGTGGGCGGTTCTGTATGATTAAGCCTTATTCTTCGCATCGAACTGGAAACGCTCCACCTGTCCCTGCATATCCGCAGCCATGCCGGAGAGTCCCGCCGCGGAGGAGGTGATCTCCTCCATCGAAGCAAGCTGCTCCTCGGTAGCTGCGGTTACGCTCTGGAAGGAGTCGAGCGCCGCCCGGGCGATGGTGGCCATCTCCTGGACGGAGGCGGCTACTTGGGAGCTGCTGGCCGACATTTGCTCCGTAATGGCCGACACCTCATGGATCTGCTCGCCGACCTGCCGGGTGGACTGCTCAATCTGCCGGAAGGCTTCGCCCGCCTCCAGAGTAAGCGCCATGCCCTGCTCCACATCCTCTGCCACCTTATGCTTCATCACATCATAAGCACTGGCGATCAGGCCCACCATCTCGGAGATGGTCTCCTGAATCTGCCCGGCACTGCTATTCGTAGCCTCCGAGAGCTTGCGCACTTCACCCGCCACTACGGCGAAGCCCCGGCCGTGTTCACCGGCCCGGGCCGCCTCGATGCCGGCATTCAGCGACAGGAGATTGGTCTGCTTGGCAATGGCGGAGATCGCCGTGCTGGTCTCAGCCACTCTGGTGCTTAAGCCGTTAAGCTCAGCGATCAGGGTGCCGGACTGCTGTACCGATTCGCGGATCGTTTTCATCTGCTCCCCCACCTCCTGCATTCTGGAGCTGCCGGTCGAGACATCCGTTTCCGTAAGTATAGCGGCGCTCACAATCGCCTCTGAAGCGGAAGCGATTTTCTGGATGCCGGTGGACATCTCCTCCATCGTTGTAGCGACTTCGGCGGAAGCATACGCCTGGGTCTCTACGCCCCGGGTGGATTCCTCCACCAGCTCCGTCACATACTCGACTGCCTTGCTGTTCTCGGCCGTGCTGGCTGTGAGCTGTTCACTGGCAGCGGCGAGCTGGCCGGAGGTCTCGGCAACCTCCTGCACCATGGTGCGCAGTGAAGAGACCATTTCATTATAATTGCCGGCAAGCTGACCGATCTCGTCCCTGCGGCTGGTCTGGACGAATTCATCCAGATACCCTTCGCTTACCCGCTTGGCCGAACGGTTCAGGCGTTCTACCGGCCCGGTTATCCGGCGGATAATCAGGAAGGTAATTACTGCAGCAAGCAGCAGCGCAACCACGAGAACGATAGCCGATTTGTACAGAATCGGGTAGACCGCCTTCGTATATTCACTCTCTGGAAGCACTCCGGCCAAGGTGAAGCCGGTCAGCTCATTGGTAATGTAGTATCCGTCCATTTGCGTATCGGCTGCAGCATCCTTGTAGGAGATTTTACCCGCCGGTCCTTGCTTAATTCCTGCTGTCATTGCGCCTGTGGCTTCCGATGCAATCTCCATGGCAGGGTGATAGATCACCTTGTTATTGCCGTCCAGGATGAAGACATATCCGCTATCGCCCAGACTGACATTCTTCGCCAGCTCCATAAGCTCCTTCATGCTGATGCTGATCGTAACAGCCCCCTTGCCGTCCGGAAAAGCCTTGGAGATCGGCAGAATGTAGCTGTTCGTTACTTTGGAGAAAATGGGATCGATCACCGATGTTGTCTCCGGGGTCTTAAGTGCATCTATGTACCAGTCGCGTATGCGGGGATCATAATTGTCCAGCTTGGAATCCGGCGCGAACATGTATTTCCCGTCCTCGTTGCCTATCGCCACGATATCTACCTCAGGATGCTCCAGCTTGAAGTTGTCGATCAGCTTGCGCAGCTGTGGAGAATGGTTCGTTAGCCCCGCGCTGCTCATCTCGTATGCCAGCTCATTCACTCCGGCGCTCTCCAGCAGAATCAGCTGCGACAGTGTTTTATCCAGGAGGTGGATGCTGGAGCGTGTGGTGTCTTCCATTTTGGAGCGCAGAGCCGATTCTGAGGTTTGTGTCGATATGGCCACCAGAGCCAGCGAGGGCAGTACAATGGCTGTAATGATAAGCAGCATCAGTTCAGTTCTGAGCTTCGTGATACGGAATAGGCGCTTTAGGGGGTTTTTCGGTGTTGGCATGGAAGTTCCTCCTGAATTTCTGAATGGATGGACGTTAAAATTTATTTCCATATCTCGAAGTAACTAGATATTTTAATATATATTTCGACAAGGATCGACTAAATAATTAGTTTTTCGTCAAAAAATGTACTCCAATATTTCTGCAATTCTCCCTCTTTCCAAAAGAGTTCGCGTGCCAGCCTTCAGGTGGAGAACGATTATAACTATTCTTGAACTTGTAACCCGGGGCGGCCTGTGGCTTAATAATAAGTGTCCGGCCGGGCAAGATTACTTCTGGAAGGAGGCTGAAGATATGTTTTCAGAATACGAGGTGGTTTCCGTCTAAGACGGAGACCTGTTAAACGGGAGGCCGCGAGGCCTCCTTATGTATAATGAGCGAACACGAGCGGATATGTAATTCCGGTTACTACAATATAAAGAATGACACTGACCAACCACTGACAGACCGCTGATCCATAATGAATGTAGACGATAACCGTAGGGTTTAATATAATGAATTTAGGTGATTTACCAAATTTGAGGAGAAGAAAGGAGGCAGGTGGAATGATTATTCAGAACAGTACAGTGATCGGACTGAACAGAATACACCTGTTGAAGGAGGAAATTGAACGTGAGTTACGTCAATGGAAAGGATGTGCTCCCCCCGGGGCTGCTCGAAGAGCTGCAGGGTTACATACAGGGTGAGCTGTTATACATCCCGAAGAAAGCGGAAGAACGGGTAAGATGGGGCGAGAACAGCGGCTCCCGGCAAGAGATTGCTGCCCGCAACGAAGAGATCTTCTGTAGTCACAGCAGCGGCTGCTCGGTGAACGAGCTGCAGAAGAGATATCACTTATCCGAAGAAAGCATCCGCAAGATCATTTCAAAAATGCGGCAAACGCGGCTGGCGATGAACCGCTAGTCTGGAACGGATATGAGTTCTAATTATAGAACAAAGAGCATGGCTCCCGCCGTTGGCGGCGGGGTCATGCTCTTTTTAAAAATAAGGCTATGTTAAATTATAATGTTGATTTTTCGATAAAAGGAAAGCCGCTCATGGAAGGGCGTATAAAAAATGCTAATTTGCCTCTATACAGAAAAGAATTGATATCTTCTTCCATTCTCAAATTCATCTACAAAATTGCCATCAGTAATTTCAGAAATAACCCTTAGCCAAAATTTTTGTGCTGGTATATTCTTCTCAAGTTGGTAGAGTTCCCAATTACCTTTAAAGAGGGTAAATAGTTGTTTGGCTGCCGCTGTACCCAATCCATTCATTCTGTACTTTCTCAATATAAAGAAATGTGACAGGATATGAATATCTTTACCAGTTTCTTTGTTTTTCACGAAGGCAAATCCAGCGATTTTATCACTAACCATTATTAAAAAAGGATGGCGACTTTGTGGCTCATTCCAATACAAATTAAAATCTGGCATCCCTTGGTAAAGACCATTAGATAGAGTATCGACCTCAGTGTATTCAGTAAAATCGTACATATAAAATTGAAGTAAGTTTTGCAGAGTTAACTGCTCTTCAATCGTAGCCTTTCGAATATTCATTAGTTCACTTCCTTTCTCAACTTTTTTAGAGTAGAACTACCTGTCAATATATTCAGAAAGAATACACTGAACATCGAAGTTTGGTGTTCGTGTCCGTTACTGTAAACAAGCAAGAATTGACCAACATGTGTTTCTTATTCGACATTGTATTCTCGTATTCCTTGCTGTCTAAATGTTGGAACCAAGCCAGATAATGCTGTAAATACTTTGTCGCGATACCATTACGCATACTTGGTCATTGCTGATGCCTCGATACTTAGATTTGCCGCCTCGCTTTCGGGGCGTACGTTCGGAGATGTCCTTTCTGCCTTTTTCGGAGTATAAGAAGTAGGTTTCGTCCATTTCAACGATTCCCTGAAATGTTTCGGTTGGAATTTGTTTTAGTGCAGCAAGTATCTTATGCCGCCAGTAAAACAAGGTTACGTGTGTTACCTCATCACACAGCAACTCGGCACATTTTCCTCAGCGAAAAACCCTCAATCATGCATTCGATAAATAAAACGTTTGACGGCAGGATTTACAGCGGTAACGTTGCCGTTTGACCTCTCCAGTACGTGTTTTAATTATGTATTTTCCGAAGCGTACGACTGAGTGATTTTTGCAAGCCAAAAATAATAGAATTTATATGTTTCACACGATAACTTATCCTTCTATTTCTCGCTGAAACGGTACCGTCTTTTAAAAGGACGGCAAAGCCGTTTCTACTTGCGTTCGGGACAGGTATGGTATGATAGGAGAAGTGTATGTATTCTATCGAAATCTTAGATGATAGCAAGGAAGTGTAGGGATGGATTTATTCTCGCAGGGTGAAGACAACGGGAGCGGACGGCTGCTTGCAGACCGGATGCGGCCCGGTAATCTGGATGAATATATTGGACAAGAACATATTGTAGGCAAGGGCAAGCTGCTGCGCAGAGCGATTGAAGCGGACCAGGTCTCTTCTATCCTGCTGTACGGGCCTCCGGGCTGCGGCAAAACCACTCTGGCCCATATCATATCGCATCACACCCAAGGTGAATTCGTGCGGCTGAATGCGGTGGAGGCTTCGGTGAAGGATGTGCGGGAGGTCATTGAACGCGCACAGAGCAATAAGGCGCTGTACGGCTCGAAGACGATTCTGTTCCTGGACGAGGTACACCGCTTCAACAGCTCCCGCCAGGATGCGCTGCTGCCGGCCGTGGAGAAGGGCACGATTACCTTCATCGGTGCGACAACGGAGAATCCGTTCCACTATGTGAACGGGGCGTTGATGAGCCGCTCGACCTTATTCCAACTGGAGTCTCTGACCAGCGGACATAGCCTGATCGCGATGAAGCGGGCGCTTGCTGACGAGCAGAAGGGCCTCGGCTTCATGGATCTGAAGGCTGACGAAGACGCGCTGCTCCATATCGCCGCCATGGCGAACGGTGATATCCGCCGCGCCTTGAATGCCTTAGAGCTGGCGGCGATGACTACGGCGCCGGAGCATGACGGCAGCGTGCATATTACGCTTGCGGTAGCGGAGGAGTCGATCCGCCGTCCGATTGTCAAAGCGGACGAGTCGACGCAGTACGATGTGCTGTCCGCTTTTCACAAAAGCATCCGCGGCTCCAGTGACGCTGCCCTGTTCTGGTTCCTCTACGCGGTGGAGAAGCTGGGAATGGACCCGATGACCTTCATCCGCCGATTGATCGCGGCCAGCAGTGAGGATATTGGCCTGGCCAACCCGCAGGCGATGGTCCAGGCGGTTAGCGCGCTGGATGCCTACCGCAATAACGGCTGGCCGGAGGCGAAGCTGAATATCGCGCAGGCAATTCTGTTCGCTGTAGAGAGCCCGAAATCAGACGGGGTAGTGACCGCTATCGCCAACGTCATGAACAGTCTGGAGGATCTGAAGTCGGCCGAGGTGCCGCTGCATTTGCGGGATACGCACTATAAAGGTGCGGCCCAGCTGGGCCATGAGGGCTACCAGTACCCGCATAATTTTCCTGGCCATTATGTGAAGCAGGACTATCTGCCGAAGGCAATCTCCCGCAAGGTCTTCTATCAGGCCACCGAGCAGGGCAACGAGGCGAAGATCCGCCATAACCAGCAGCTGCGGCGCGGGCAATAGGGCTTCGAAGAAAACTCGCTCTGTCTGCTCCAACCAACAAACAAACAAACTGTACATTTTACAAACAGAGAGCAGCCATTCTCCATAACTGGAGGAGGCTGCTCTTTTTGACGTTGTAGGCTTCTGGGTAAAGGGCGGGGTGTGCTCGTTTGGCAGTGTGTGCTGAATGTTCAGGCTTCGCTGGATGATTTACCTAGCCGAATGTCGGCTGGAAGGTGGAGGTCAAAAATGAAAGGGAAAAATCCCTCTGAATCGGCTGGAAGCGGGATGTATGAGCAAATGAAAGGGATAAATCCCTCTGATACGGTGGAAAGTGGGCTGCAGGTAGGAAATGAGAGGGATAAATCCCACTGAATCGGCTGAAAGTAGGCCGTATGAGCAAATGAAAGGGAAAAATCCCTCTGGTCCAGCCGAAGGTGGCAAACTGAGTTATGAGGAGCACTAATGCCCCTGAGAATTCAGCAAAAGCGGGCCAAACGAGCGAATGAGGAGCACTAGTGCCCCTGAATTCAGCAAACGTGGGCCAAACGAGCGAATGAGGAGCACTAATGCCCCTGAATTCAGCAAACGCGGGCCAAACGAGCGAATGAGGAGCACTAGTGCCCCTGAATTCAGCAAACGTGGGACAAACGAGCGAATGAGGAGCACTAATGCCCCTGAATTCAGCAAACGTGGGACAAACGGGCCAACGAGAAGCACAAGCGCACTCCTCAGGGCGATTCGGCTTTTGTATTTTACTCCTACATTCTCACCACCAATGGCTGACGCTGAACGATAAATATGATGGAAATGGAAATATTTTGACAAAAAACCGGTATTCTCAGAAAAATATAATGTAAATATATAGAATTAATTTACTGTATGTGGTATATGTGTAGGTAGGGTTATTTTACCTTAATTTGTAATATGGAGGTGGTAAATGGAACGTGCTCAAATACTATGTCTAATTATGGACACTGGGGAGGTATTTGTGCGTGCCTGAGTCCTGACGGACTGAACAAGCAAGAAAACGAAGGGAGATGAGTAAGGATGAGTCAAAGTAAACGGAAGACCGGCTGTATCGCTTCACTAAGCCTGATGTTAGCCTTCACCATTGGTTCAGGGACGGCTGTCCGCCCGTCTGTCACCGAAGCGGCAACCGCCGGATTTAATTATGCAGAGGCACTGCAGAAATCGATCTATTTCTACGAGGCACAGCGTTCGGGTGAGCTGCCGGCGGACAACCGCGTGGAATGGAGAGGCGACTCGGGGCTGCAGGATGGTGCCGATGTCGGCCATGACCTGACGGGTGGCTGGTATGACGCAGGGGATCATGTCAAATTCGGATTTCCGATGGCGTACACCGCGACTATGCTGGCATGGTCGGTCTATGAATACAAGGATGGTTATGTGCAGTCCGGGCAGCTGGATGAGATTCTGGACAATATCCGCTGGGCCACAGACTATTTTGTGAAAGCGCATACTGCACCGAATGAGTTGTGGGGCCAGGTGGGTAACGGCACGGCGGACCATAACTGGTGGGGACCGGCGGAGGTCATGCCTATGGCGCGCCCGGCTTACAAGATTGATGCTGCACATCCCGGCTCGGATCTGGCTGGTGAGACTGCCGCCGCCCTTGCCTCGGCTTCCATTATTTTCAGGGATTCAGATGCCGCTTATGCGGACAAGCTCCTGCTGCATGCCAAGCAATTATACAATTTTGCCGATACGTACCGGGGAGCTTACTCCGATACTATCACTGACGCCAAGCAGTATTACAATTCGTGGAGTAGTTACGCGGATGAGTTAAGCTGGGGCGGTATCTGGCTATACCTGGCGACCGGTGAGCAGACCTATCTCGATAAGGCGATTGCCGCCAGTGATCTGTGGGGCACCAACCAGGCTGGTGACTGGGGCTACCAATGGACCCAATCCTGGGATGACAAGCATTATGGTGCGCAGCTCCTGCTGTCCCGCATCACCGAGGACCCGAAGTTCATCCAGTCCACGGAACGCAATATGCAGTTCTGGACGACCGGGGTGAACGGCACCTCTGACCGGGTAGCGTATACTCCAGGCGGGCTGGCCCATCTGGATCAATGGGGGGCGCTGCGGTATGCAGCCAACCATGCTTTTCTTGCTTTTGTCTATGCAGACTGGGTTACTGATCCGGTGAAAAAAAATACCGCCCAGGCCTTCGCAGAGCGCCAGATTAATTATATGCTGGGCGATAATCCGCGTAATAGCAGCTATGTCATCGGCTTCGGCGCGAATGCACCTGAGCATCCTCACCACCGCACCTCACACGGCTCCTGGAGCGACAGCCAGACCACTCCGGCCAACCACCGGCATGTGCTCTACGGCGCACTCGTTGGCGGACCCTCCAAGACCGATGCTTACACCGATGCGATCAGCGATTATGTCTCAAATGAAGTTGCAACCGATTACAATTCAGCCTTTACCGGCTCTCTGGCCCGGATGATGATGCTCCGCGGGCAGGGACAGAGCCCGCTTGCGAACTTCCCGCCAGCCGAAACGCGTGAGGATGAGATGTTCACGGAGACTTCTGTGAATGCCAGCGGCAGCAATTTTGTGGAGATCCGCGCGGTTCTCAATAACCGTTCGGCATGGCCTGCCCGTTCCAGCAGCCAGCTGTCCTTCAACTACTATCTGGACATCAGTGAAGCTGTTGCCGCAGGATATGGCCCCGGCGATATCACCGTCAAGGCAGGCGGCTATAACCAGGGAGCCACCGTCTCGCAGCTGCTGCCTTACGATGCAGCGAACCATATCTACTATACCAAAGTAGATTTCTCCGGCACCCCGATCTATCCGGGCGGACAGTCTGCTTACCGCAAGGAAGTACAGTTCCGGATTGCCGGACCGCTGAATACTACCTTCTGGGACAACAGCAATGACTTCTCCTTCAAGGGAGTGGCCGCGAATGCTTCAGCGGCAACGAAGAACCCTTATATCCCGGTATACGATGCAGGTGTCAAAGTGTACGGAGAGCTGCCTTCCGGCGGCGGGACCCCAGGTGAACCGCAGGTTCCGGCCCGTCCGTCCGGCCTTCAGGCCGTACCCGGCAATGCCAGCGTAGCCTTGAGCTGGAATGCAGTCAGCGGTGCAACCAAGTATACAGTCAAGCGCTCCCTGGTGAGCGGCGGACCGTACACTACAGTGGGTACGGCAACCGCAGCAGTCTATAATGACAGCGGGCTGACCAATGGTGTGGACTATTATTATGTGGTGACTGCAACGAACAGTGTAGGCGAGAGTACAGCGTCTGCCCAGGTGACTGCCAAGCCGCGCGAGATTACTGTGCCTGCCGGCGCTCTGCATGTGCAGTACCGCACCAATGACACGAGCCCCTGGGATTCCCAGATCCGCAGCCAGTTCCGGATTGTCAATACGGGAACCGAGGCCATTCCGCTCAGCGGTCTGAAGCTGCGCTATTATTACACCGTGGACGGGGACAAGCCGCAGGAATTCCACTGTGATTATGCCCAGGTCGGCAGCGGCAACGTGAGCGGAACCTTCGGGAAGCTTAGTACACCTGTTACCCTGGCCGACTCTTATCTGGAGATTTCTTTTGCGGCAGGAGCAGGCAGCCTGGCTCCGGGGGCAGACAGCGGGGAGATTCAAGTACGCTTCAACAAGTCCGATTGGACAGCCTACAATGAGAGCAACGACTATTCCTATGGGGGTACTCAAGCGACCTTCGCGGATTGGAACAAAGTCACGCTGTACCGTGCAGGAACGCTTGTCTGGGGCCTCGAACCCTAAACCATACCAGAGAGGAAGTATGCCGAAATGATGAAGCTAAGTTCATTCAAGAAACCGCTTTCTATCGCGCTGAGTGCTGTGCTCACCTTGTCTCTCACCAGCGGGATCATCAATTTCCATCCGGGAACCGCCAAGGCGGCATCGGTGGAGAAGACCAGATTCCTGCAATTGTATGACCAGTTGAAAAACCCGGCCAGCGGCTATTTCTCGGCTGAAGGCATCCCGTATCACTCAGTGGAGACCCTGCTCAGCGAGGCGCCCAACTATGGGCATATGACAACCTCCGAGGCCTATAGCTACTGGATGTGGCTTGAGGTGCTGTACGGCCATAACACCGGAGACTGGAGCAAGCTCGAAGCGGCCTGGGACAACATGGAGAAATACATTATTCCGATCAATGAAGGCGACGGGGTGCAGGAGCAGCCGACCATGAGCAGCTACAACCCGAACAGCCCGGCGACCTACGCCTCCGAGCTGTCTCAACCGGATCAGTATCCAAGCGCACTGAACGGCAAGTATACCCCGGGTAAGGACCCGCTGGATGCAGAGCTGAAGGCCACCTATGGCAATAACCAGACCTATCTGATGCACTGGCTGGTGGATGTGGACAACTGGTATGGCTTCGGCAATCTGCTGAACCCTACGCACACCGCCAGCTATGTGAACACCTTCCAGCGCGGAGTGCAGGAATCGGTCTGGGAGGCCGTAGGCCACCCTTCACAGGATAACAAGACGTTCGGCAAAGCCAATGAAGGCTTCATGACCCTGTTCACCAAGGAAAATAGCGCACCTTCCGCACAATGGCGGTATACGAATGCTACGGATGCGGATGCGCGGGCTGTGCAGGCCATGTACTGGGCCAAGGACCTTGGCTATACGAATACGGTCTATCTGAACAAAGCCAAGAAAATGGGTGACTTCCTGCGTTATGGCATGTACGATAAGTATTTCCAGAAGGTCGGCAGTGCCGCTGACGGTACGCCTGAAGCGGGAACGGGCAAGGATTCCAGCCAGTATCTGCTGGCCTGGTATACGGCCTGGGGCGGCGGCCTGGGAACCGGCGGAGACTGGGCCTGGAGAATCGGCGCCAGCCATGCGCACCAGGGGTATCAGAATGTGGTTGCAGCCTATGCGCTGTCGACCGCAGCCGGAGGGCTGATTCCGTCTTCGGCAACAGCCGGAACGGACTGGGGCAAATCGCTGACCCGCCAGCTGGAATTCTACAACTGGCTGCAATCCTCTGAAGGGGCTATTGCAGGCGGTGCGACCAATAGCTATAACGGCTCCTACAGCGCTTATCCGGCAGGAACAAGCACCTTCTACGGCATGGCCTACGACGAGGCTCCTGTCTATCATGACCCGCCATCCAACAACTGGTTCGGGATGCAGTCCTGGAGCATGGAACGGGTAGCAGAGCTGTATTATATCCTGGCTTCCAGCGGGGACACCACCTCGGCTAATTTCAAAATGGCCAAACGGGCCATTGAGAACTGGATTGACTGGTCTACAGATTATGCCTTTGCGGGCAGCCGTCCGGTAACGGATGCCGCCGGCTATTATCTGGATCAGCAAGGAAACCGGATTCTGGGCGGAGATGATCCGCAGGTTGCCACCGTATCCGCACCCGGCGAGTTCTGGATTCCGGGCAATGTGGAGTGGCACGGACAGCCGGATACCTGGAGCGGGTTCAGCTCTTTTAACGGAAATAGCGGCCTGAACGCAGTGACCAAAGATCCGGGACAGGATAGCGGCGTGCTGGGCAGTTACATTAAAGCGCTCACCTTCTTTGCCGCAGGGAATAAAGCGGAGCATGGCAACAATACTGCGCTCGGCGGAACCGCTTCACAATTGGCCAAATCCTTGCTGGATACGGCTTGGGGCTACAATGACGGAGTGGGCATTACGACACTTGAGAAGCGTGCGGATTATTTCCGGTTCTTCACCAAAGAGGTATACTTCCCAGCAGGCTGGAGCGGTACCTTCGGCCAAGGAAATACCATACCGGGCAACGCTACTGTACCTTCCGATCCGGCCAAGGGCGGTAATGGAGTGTATGCGAGCTACACCGATGTGTATCCAGATATCAAAAATGATCCCAAGTGGAGTTATCTGGAAGGTAAGTACAATAGCTCGTACAACAAAACAACCAAGACCTGGGACAACGGTGCACCTGAGTTCACCTACCACCGCTTCTGGTCACAAGTGGACATGGCTACAGCCTATGCCGAATATGACCGCTTGATCAATAACGGCAGCGGCCCAACGCCAACGCCGACGACTACACCGACGGCAACACCGTCGGCAACACCAACAGCCACACCGACAATTGCGCCAACAGCTACACCGACAACAGTGCCAACAGCCACACCGACAGTCGCACCGACAGCTACACCGACAACAGTGCCAACCGCTACGCCGACAACAGTGCCAACGGCTACACCGACAGTTGCACCAACCGCTACGCCTGCCGTAGGGAATCTGGTCGTTCAATACCGTACAACGGATACGAACGCCACAGACCCGCAGTTCCGTCCGCAGCTGCGGATTGTCAATAACGGGACCACAGCGGTAGACCTCAGCAAGGTTAAGGTACGGTATTACTACACGATTGACGGCGAGCGGGCACAGCAGTTCAATGTCGATTATGCGGCTCTCGGCGGCAGCAATGTGCTGGGCAGCTTCGTGAAGCTTGAGCCTGCAGTTACAGGAGCGGACCACTATGTGGAGATTTCCTTTAGTGCGGGCGCGGGCAGTCTTGCTCCGGGTGCGAATACCGGCGAGATTCAACTGCGCATTAACAAGACCGACTGGAGCAATTACAATGAGGCGGACGATTACTCCTATGATGCAACCAAAACGTCTTTCACAGACTGGAACCGGGTGCCGCTGTATCTGAACGGTGTGCTGGTCTGGGGCGTTCAGCCGCAATAAGGCTGCCGTCCGGTAAGCCAGTCCCGGCGTGACTCTGTATTCTGATTAATCAAAGACAAAGAACCTTCAACTCCACGCACTGTGGTGTTGAAGGTTCTTTTTTAAGCGAAATAAGAAACATGTATGCGAAAAACCGAACACAATGGGCTAGGCACCAACACTGTTCACATACTAGGGTGTTTTCTTTATAAGGGTAGCCCCTTGGCTGGGGTGCAATCAGACCTGCGCCAGAGCGGCGCGACTTTGTCGGCCGTCTCGATGGTTCCGCCGCCAAGACAGGTCTCGCCCAGATAGAAGACCACGGCTTGTCCTGGCGTAATCGCCTTCTGCTGAACATCAAAGGCCACATGGACGGTTCCATCAGCCTGCTTCGTCAGCGTAACGCCCTGATCCGGCTGGCGGTAGCGGAACTTGGCGGTGCACTTCAGCGGCGTATCGCCAAGAGTGTCCGGATCGATCCAGTTCACCCCTGAAGCTATAAGACTGGTTGAATACAGGCTGATGTGCTTCTCACCTTGCACCACATACAGGGTATTGCTGGCCAGATCCTTCTCGGCCACGAACCAGGGTTCGCCTGTACCGGAGCCCCCGATACCAAGCCCCTGGCGCTGGCCCAGCGTGTAGTACATGAGGCCGTCATGGCGGCCCTTCACTTCGCCCGTAGCGATATCGACCATATTGCCTGACTGTGCAGGCAGGTATTGGCTGAGGAATTCACGGAAATTGCGTTCTCCGATGAAGCAGACGCCGGTGCTGTCTTTTTTCTTCGCGGTATAGAGTCCGGCTTCCTCGGCAATTCTCCGCACCTCCGGCTTCGGCAGATGTCCGATCGGGAACATGGCCTTCGAGAGCTGGTACTGGTTCAGCGCATTGAGGAAATACGTCTGGTCCTTGTTGTTGTCCACGCCGCGCAGCAGCTTGAACAGGCCGTCTTCTTCCACGACCCGCGCGTAATGCCCCGTAGCGACATAATCTGCGCCAAGCTGCAGTGCTTTGTTCAGGAATTCGCCGAACTTGATCTCGCGGTTGCACATCACATCCGGATTCGGGGTCCGGCCAGCCTTATATTCTTCAAGGAAATAGGAAAAGACTTTATCAAAGTATTCCTTCTCGAAATTAACGGTATAGTAAGGAATATCGATCTGCTCGCAGACGCGGCGCACATCCTCGGCATCGGTCTCGGCCGTACATACGCCGAACTCGTCGGTATCATCCCAATTCTTCATGAAGATGCCGATGACGTCATATCCCTGCTGCTTCAGCAGCAGCGCTGTAACAGAGGAATCCACTCCGCCCGACATCCCGACGACGACCCGGATATCCTGATTAGCTTTTGTCATCGTGATCACCATTTTCTGTACACAAAATACCGGCGTTCTCACTGAACACCCGGCTCATTGTGTATTATACCATACCTGTCTACCCCAAACGAGGACACTGCTGCTATGAAATATAGCGAAAAACGGTCCGAAATTGACAATTTGTCCACCAGTGGAGAACAAAATCGTGAATTATTGCCGTTTGCTGTTTCAAATGTGTCCATAGATATGATAACATAAGCTGAGAGCAGACATCGGAATACATTGATATGCAACTAAACCGAAAGAGGTGCCCCTTTGAAAATCTCAACCAAAGGACGTTACGGATTAACCATTATGATGGAGCTTGCCCTGAAATTCGGCGAGGGGCCTACATCACTTAAGAGCATCGCCGAGAAAAACGGACTCTCCGAGCATTACCTGGAGCAGCTCATCGCCCCGCTGCGCAATGCAGGCCTGGTGAAGAGCATCCGCGGAGCTTACGGCGGTTATATTCTGTCCCGCGAGACCAACACCATTACCGCCGGAGATATCATCCGCGTCCTGGAAGGCCCGATCTCCCCGGTAGACTTCACCGAAGAAGACGACCCGGCCAAGCGCGACCTCTGGCTGCGCATCCGCGACAGCATCGCCGATGTGCTGGACTCCACCACCTTGTCCGACCTGATTAACTTCAAGGAAGAGAGCCAGGCGGATAATTACATGTTCTACATCTAAAAACGGAAAGACCCCTCAAGCCATCCGGCTTTGAAGGGTCTTTTATCTATTACAACTGATTGAGCTTATTCACCGGGCTTATCCTTCTTCGTATGGTACGCCTTGGCCGCTTCCTTGCGCTCTAACAGATCAGAGCGGAAGAATAAGCGTTCGCGGCTTGTCTCCTTCACCGGCTTCAACTTCCCGTTCTTTACGAAGCCGTGAATATTTTGCCGGGAGGATTCCAGGATCTCCATCGCTTCCGAGACACCGCAGACTTCACGGGAGATCCATTCGGCCAGTTCTTCTTTGCTGTTGAAGGTGTACATTACCAGGCTACCTTTACTAAAGTAACTACGGTGAGCAGCAGAGCAATGACGCTGAAGGTGAAGGAAGTATAGACTATAGTTTCATACGTCTTTTTGGTCATGTTGACAGCTCCTTTAAGCCTTAGATTTATATGCTATATGTTAATTATTCCAATTCAATTAACGTTTGTAAAGTATATATTTGGATTTGTCCTGTCCATTGATCGGAGGGTAGGCTTGAACTGATTCTTTCGTGGTATAATCAAGAAGAGAAGAACGATCCTTGACGCTGGAACCTACTGGGAGTCTTGCTACTCCCGCTGGGTCTCTGAGTTAATCAATCAGAGCAGTGATCAGGTTGATGATTGAGGCAATCCGCTAATGGTGGCACCCAAAAGCACGATCTTTGCAACTCGTTTCATCCCGTCGTTCTTCATTCCTTGTCTTTCGCATATTTTATGTTTTATAGTTGTTTAAGCGAAAAAAACGACTTAATCATCGGTTTTTTCTGCTTTAGCTTTGCGATTGTAGGAACTGACAGATTCTTGTAATGCTAACACATCAGTGCGAAGGAATAGACGTTCCCGGCCCGCCGTTTTGATAGGCAGCAGGCGGCCCTTCTGAACAAAATGGTGAAGGTTCTGCCGTGAGCAGTTCATAATCTCCATGGCTTCTGAGGTGAAGAGAATATTCTCTGAGACCCACTCTTTCATTTCCTGCTGGTCTTTAAATGGCTTCATTACCCGTTCACCACTCCTTGTCTTGATTATCATCAACTTCTTATAAGAATATAGTGTTTTGTATAACGAATGTAAACCAAATATTGGGACGCAAGCTGAAGGAGGCTGGGCTGTAGTGCAACTATATGTTCCCCCCAAGCTGATGCCTTGGGTTACCTTTGGCAATGATACTGTCAATCTGAAGGCAGGTGCACCGGAAGAAGTAAAGCCGCTTTATGAGAAGCTGAAGGCAGATATAAAAAAGTCATATGATACAGCGTTTCCGAAGGATGGGACTTTCCCGAAACTATAAGTCTTTCCAAAACAAGGGCGTGCTTTTTTCATGCCGCCTTTTTGATATTGCAGACGAAGACCCCTCAAGCCATAATCCCGGGCGGCTCTTTTGCTGTGTTTTGTTACCCGTAAAATGCTTTGTAGTAAGGCTTTAACTCATTTTTCGAGCTTCCTGTAGATATAGGGAATGAGATGTTTTATATTTAATAGGGGACTGAAACCCGTTGATTTCAAAGGGATTGTTGAAAAGTGTTACCGATACTGGCCTGGATCTCAGGCAACCCTACACGCGGGTTGGAGGCAAATAATCAATGTTCGTTTTTTGAACTCAATCTCCTCCCATTGAAGACCGGCTACTTCGCTAATTAGACCTGTATAAGCTAGAACAACTAATACAATTGACATGTTGGTTGATAAAACAAAAAAGAACCAGACTATAAGTCTGAGTATGAAAAAAAAGTGATCAGTGAGATGGCGAAATTGGTAGTACAGATCACCAACAGACGTAAGTCTTTGGGTCTCACACAAGCTCAGGTTGCTGAACGAGCCGGAATAACTCAAGCTCAGGTGGCAAGGTTAGAGAATTCTTCTTCAGTTCCATCCATCGAAACAGTGATGAAAGTCGCAGTTGCCCTGGATATGACCGTTGGCCTGAATGCAGTCGATGAACAATCGGCAGCAATGATGGCATGGAATTCTGAACAGCCCTGCGGACCATACTAGTCGGCAGGGCTGAATTATCATATAGTTTACCTAAGCATTATTTAGTCAGGTTATCCACTTCATCAGTAAACGCGTTCAAGTATTGTTTGAAAATTCCTGTATCAAGTTTAGAATTTGTATCGTTTGCTTTCGGTGGAATATCCTGAATTTGTTTATACATCCGATCAATTTCACCTGAAAGTTTTATCCATATTTTCTTTATCGAATCATATTTTGTATCCAGGCCACTTATGTAGGCATCATATTCTGCCTTTTTATTCATTGCTTTCCCTAATTGTTCGATTGTAAAATCTATATCCAGACTTTCACCTGTACTACTTGTTCCACTACTAATATATGAGCTTATATCAACAAAGCCAACATTCCAAATGTCAGAAACCACAAAGTTTCTGATGTCGGTCAGCATACTTTTAGGAGATTGTTCTGAGGTAGAAGAAACATTGCCCGAGTCAGAAGCATCAGGCGCAGGCTCTTTGAAGAGCTTTCTGATCTCATTAAACGCTGCTTTTTCCTTGTCGGATGAGGAGTAGCCCCAGCCAATTTTATCATCTTTAATGAGAATGACTAGTTCACTTTTAGAGTTTGATGGTTTCTCACCTTGAATTAAAATAAGCTTATCTTTTCCGCCTGCGGAATCGGTGTAATCTTCCGACTCAATGACCGTTGCATTCTTAAGTTTGTTATCTTCTGGGGTTTCAGTTGATTCTGCCATCTGGAAAATTTCTTTAACATCTGGGTGAATTTTATCAGAAACAAATTTCTTTTTCGCTTCAATATCTGACCCATTTAAGAAAGTACTCACATATTCAAGTGCCAGGTTTTCCGAATCAGAAAGCTCTTTTTGCGGCTCGGGTGAGTTGGTTGGAGAAGTGGAAGGGATGGACGATGTTGCGGACTCTGTAGCGGTCGGAGATGCTCCTGTGTCCTCTGAATTATTATTTTTTGAGTTACTGCATCCTGAAAGAATTACTGTCGTTATGATGATGCAGAAAAAAAGTTGTTTTTTCAATTGCTTTCCCCCTAATTCTGATACATATATCAAAATCTACTTTATCAGAATTGGGGAATATTTACTATGGTATTATGTTCTCCCACCCAGGGAGCAGTGGCTCTTCCGGCAATTTTTTAATGGTCCCCGGCGACTGGATCACCAGCACCGGCTCAATAACTCCACCAGTGCAATTATTTTTCAAACCGCCTTCCTATCCCCCGAAATGACAGCATTCACTCAATCTCCAATCCATCTGCATATGATCTTTATCTGTATAGGGTAACCTATATGGTGTACTTTGGTAGTTGTATGAGTGTTGCGTTCCTGGTTCTACAACAAAGGTGAGGTTATGACATGTCAAAAACAATATTGATTGTGGAAGATGAGAATATTTTACGGGAAATCATGAAGGATTATCTGCTGGAAGAGGGGTATCGCGTGATTGAAGCCATTGACGGGAAGCAGGCGATCTCGTTATTTCAGGAGCATGAGGTTGACCTGATTTTACTGGATATCATGTTGCCTGAACTGGATGGATGGTCTGTGTGCAGGCGAATCCGCAAGACATCGAATGTGCCGATTATCATATTGACGGCCCGTTCGGATGAGGACGATACGTTGCTTGGGTTCGAGCTTGGCGCCGACGACTACGTGACCAAGCCTTACCGCCCTCTGATTCTGCTGGCACGGGTAAAGCGGCTGCTTGAGAGCAGGCATACCGGCGGACATGAGAGCGACACGTTGTCCGGCGGAGGCATTTCGATTCATTTTCCCTCCCGGACCGTTTCGATTGACGGCACCAGCTCTGATTTAACGCATACGGAATTCGAAATATTGGCCTATCTGTTGCAAAATAAAGGGATCATTATCAGCAGAGAGCAACTGATTACGAAAATTTGGGGATATGATTTCGCGGGCGATGATCGTACGGTTAACAGTCATATCCGCAATTTGCGTTCCAAGCTGGGGGAGCATGCCAGGCAGATTGTTACGGTTGTGCGTTCAGGATATAAATTTGAGGAAGAGCTATGAAGAGGGGGATTGTTCTAAAACTGTTCCTGTTGACAGCGGGGTTGTGCCTGTTCCTGATCGCCGTTATTTTTATCCTGCAAACCGTATTTTTCAAACAGTTTTATGTTCATCAAAAAATGAAGGATGTTAACGCGGCGGTTCAGGCTTATGAGCAGGACTACCTGAAGCATGCCTCGAACACGCAGGAGATGGCCAGGCTGGAGCAGGACTTTTTTCAAAAGCATAATACCTGGATCACGGCTTTGGACACCCGCGGAAATATAAAGTATGCCGGCGATTTTTTCATGGAAATTAAGCTGGACCGTTCGGAAGAATCTGCGCTTTCTGACACAACGATAACCGTACCTCTATACAGTTTCATCAACGTAGAGGACTTCAGCAGCAATCAAACGTTCCTCACTCCCTGGATTGAAGAAGGGGGAACGATCGCTATAGAAGGCTTGATCATGAACAACCAGCCTGTAATCCAGCGGATGGGAAGGAACAGTGCCAATCTGAGAGACGAGAGCCGGCTGGAGAATCATCAGATGGTGAGCAAAGAGTACGAGGTCCTCGAACAAACGAACGCGGCCCAATATCGCGAGCAATATTCCACATTTCTGGTCAAGGGAACCATTACAAAAGTTCGGGTGCCGGAAGGGGCGGGAGTCTCGCGTTACACCAATCACTTGTTTCTGGACCGTATCAAAGCTTTCCAGGCGGATCTATTGTACGGCGACTTTAAGGATGTCACGAACGCAAAGCAGATCGTAGATGTTGAAGAAAATCACGTGAACTACAAAATTTTCGTGGACCGCACCCAAGATCGTGACGGAAATCCGGCATACCTGTTCGCAATGACATCGCTGCAGCCTGTGAATGAAGCCGTAGGCATCATCAAAAACTACTACGGGTATATCATTATTGTGACCTTGCTGCTCGCACTGCTCGCATCGTTTTACTACTCCCGTCAGATTGCCCGGCCGTTGCTGCGCATCAACCGTACCACCCGGCAAATGGCAGACCTTGATTTTTCGGAGACCATTCCCGTCACAACCAAGGATGAAATCGGAGACTTGTCGGGCAGCATTAATGAGCTATCCGAGCGCCTGCATTCCCATATCCTTCAGCTTGAACAGGACATTGAGAAGGAAAAGCAGCTGGAGCATACGCGGAAAGAATTTATATCCGGCGTATCCCATGAGCTGAAGACTCCACTCAGCGTTATTCAGAGCTGCCTTGCCATTTTACATGACGGGGTTGCCAGCCATAAGCGGGAGCATTATTTTGCGGCAATGGAAGACGAGGTCGGCCGGATGAATCTGCTGATCACGGATATGCTGGAATTGGCAAAATATGAATCGGGTACGTATAAAATGGACACCGGTTCGTTCTATATCGATGCAGTCATCCAGCGGGTATGCGCTAAATTAACGCCGGACTTTGCGGCCAGGCAGCTGCTTCTCCGTACTTCGCTTATCCCTGCCGAAGTCGAGGGGAACGAACGCCGTATAGAGCAGGTCATCGTCAATTTCCTTACCAACGCGATTTTCTATACGCCGGAGCATGAATCTATCTTCGTAACTACTTCGGAAGAGAAGGACACCATTCGCATTTGCATCGAAAATAAAGGTGCCCATATCCCCGATGAGCAACTGGGGAAAATTTGGGACCGTTTCTACCGCGGTGACACCTCCCGTCACCGGTCAACCGGCGGAACGGGGCTTGGCCTTGCCATATCCAAGAAAATATTGGAGATGCACGGCGTGCCTTACGGCGTGAACAATACCTCCGATGGAGTGATGTTTTATTTTCAATTGAATAAAAAAGCGTAGAAATATGGAAAAAAGTGCAGACCTCGGTTCTGCGCTTTTTTTGTTCTTTTTTGATACAGCATTGATTTCCTCTGCACTTGTTCTGCATCTCTCCCTGTTAATCTTTCTATTAGAGAGAGAGGGGGTGGATTGAACATGACAGCAAAATCAAAGATCCGCAGACGGCGAGCCATGTTTCTTGCAGCCGTTGGCCTGCTTGGTTTGGGTCTGATGAGATGGCTGCCACTTGATAGGACTGTTATTGCTGAGGAGTATGGGGAACAGTCTGTGCACCAACTTGCTGCGAGGAATATCAGTGAGGCTAATGTGGTAAGCAAGGGGGCTAGACCGGCAGGGAAGATCGTCTATTTAACGTTTGACGACGGTCCCAGCGAGTTGACGGGGGAATTTCTTGACGTGTTACAGCAACATGGCGTCAAGGCCACTTTTTTCATGCAAGGCAGCCAATTGCAGCGAAAAAGTCTGCAAAGCGAGGTAAAGCGTGCTGTACGGGAGGGGCATTATGTCGGAGGACACAGTATGACTCACCAGAACAAGAAGCTGTACGAAGAAGGACAATTCGTATCTGAGATGAAAGCAAACTTAGCACTGATTCATGATATCACGGGTGAACAACCCCATTTAGTGCGTCCGCCGTACGGTTCGGTGCCTGGACTGAACGATAAGAAGCTTCGCGACCAAATCGCTAATGAGGGAATGAAAATTTGGGACTGGACGATTGAATCGAACGACTGGAGTCTGAAGGACCATCCGGAGCAAATCGTCGAAAACATCAAAAAAGCGACGAAGGTCGATCTGGAGGTGGTACTGATGCACGAAAAACCGCAAACGCTGCAGGTTCTTCCGGAAATCATTGCCTTTTATCAGGAAAAAGGGTACCAGTTTGGCGTTTATTCGGATGACGCACATTTTCACCTGAATTTCCAGAAGGATGACCGCTTATAGCCGGGTGAGAAGAGCGCAGCTATCCTTACCTAATTTTAAATTCAGAGAGGACAATATTCATGTTTAAAAAAATCATCTTAACGCTAGTTATAGGCAGCACCGCACTCACCTTGGCAGCCTGCGGGAGTGGGCAAAATCCGCAAAACGTGACGTCTCAGCCACAGGTCAATGAAACAGCACCCCCGGAGCAGCCAAACTCTATTTCCTATAAAACAATATTTAAGAACAGCGTATTTCTGGGAGATTCGATTACAGAGGCGCTGTCTTACCATGACATTTTGGAAAATTTCAATGTAGTGGCAGGTGCCGGAAAGACGGTTGAGCTGGCTCTTATCGGTGGAGATGTTGATAAGCTGGCAGAGCGGAATCCGCAACATGTATTTATTATGCTGGGATCCGACGATATTCTATTGCCGCCGCAAATTACCGATAACCCCAAGCAGTATTCACTGAAGTTCTACGACCAATTGATCGACAGCATCAAGGAGAAGCTTCCGCAGGCATCCATAACGATTTTACCGGTTACGCCGGTTACACCGGAAGCTGAACAAGTGGAACCACGTTACAAAAATATCGACGATTACAACCAGGGATTAAAAGAGCTGGCGGACAAGCAGCAGGTCGGATTTGCCGATTTATCCTCCATCTTTGTTGACGGCCAACATTTGTATAGTTCAGACGGCATTCATTTTAAACCGGGATTTTATACACGTATGCTCGATTTGCTGAAAGATCAGGTGAAATAACATGCAGCTGGATGAAGGTCTGGAGGTGACGGGAAATGGTCTTTAGCAGCCTTATATTTCTATTTCTCTTTCTGCCGGTCACCATGCTGATCTACTATCTCTCGCGTATGAGGATTAGAAATGCTATTCTGCTCGGCGCAAGTCTGATCTTCTATGCATGGGGGGAGCCCGTCTACATCTTCCTCATGATCTTCTCGACGGTATTCGACTATGTGAACGGGATCCTGATCGATAGATACAGGCATCGTAAAGGGATTGCACGGGGAGTTTTGATTCTGTCCATGATTGGCAGCCTGGGGATTCTTGGATTTTTTAAATACGCAGGTTTCGTGTTCGATAATATCAACTCGTTGTTCAACCTGCACTTGCAGGCAGCAGATCTTCCGCTTCCGGTGGGCATATCGTTCTACACGTTCCAGACGATGTCTTACATCATCGATGTTTACCGCAGGAAGATGCCTGTTCAGAAGAATCTGATCGCCTTCGGCGCCTACGTGACGATGTTTCCGCAGCTTGTAGCGGGACCGATCGTTAAATACGGAGACATTGCGGGGCAGCTCGTTAACCGCAAAGTGACGTTGGAGCGTTTTGGCGAAGGGGCGGAATTGTTTATCAGAGGGCTCGCCAAAAAAGTACTGCTTGCCAACAATATCGGTTTGCTGTGGACAAGCGTCAAAGCGGTGCCTGCGGTGGAGCTGTCGGTTCTCTCCGCATGGCTCGGCATTATCGCCTTTACGTTTCAAATCTATTTTGATTTTAGCGGATATTCGGATATGGCGCGCGGTTTGGGGAAAATGATCGGGTTCGAATTTATGGAGAACTTTAACTATCCTTATATCTCCAGGAGTATTACGGAATTCTGGCGGAGGTGGCATATTTCGCTCGGTGCCTGGTTCCGTGAGTATATCTACATTCCGCTTGGCGGGAACCGTGCGGGTAAGCTGAAACAGCTCCGAAACTTGGCGGTGGTATGGTTTATAACCGGATTGTGGCATGGAGCGAGCTGGAATTTTATCATTTGGGGCTTATATTTCGGTCTCTTTGTCACACTTGAAAAGCTGGTTCTCTTGAAACAGCTTCAGCGCTTGCCGGTCTTTATAAGCCATGCCTACACCCTGATTGTCGTGATCATCGGCTGGGTATTTTTCGAATTTGAACATTTGCCCGCAGCCATGACCTTCATCGGAACGATGTTTGGCGCCGGGGCCAGTGGATTCGCGGACAACCGGGCGCTCTACGATGTGTCGACGAATGCCCTGCTGCTGCTTATCTTGGCGGTTTGTGCCACGCCGTTTCCCGGCAGAGCACTGACCCGGTTCAGAACCAGGTTTGCCCGCTTCGGCACGCTTGCCGCTTCCGCCATCTACTTCATCTTTATCGTGGCCTCAACAGCCTATCTGGTCAATGCAACGTACAATCCATTCTTATACTTTCGTTTTTAAAAATAGAAGAATTTATCTGTTTCACACGATAACTTATCCTTCTATTTCTCGCTGAAACGTGTGCAGTCCCTGAAAGGACGGCAGAGCCGTTTCCACTTGTGGAGGTGATTATCTTTGAAGAAGTACGACCAGGTCTATTATCGCGCACTCGCCATTGTACTGCTGATGTTTACCGGGGCGGTATTGGTTGTCAACTGTCTGACCCCGAGGAAAGTATTTTCCGAATCAGAGAACCGGATGCTGCAGCAGCTCCCGACATTCTCGCTTCAAACCTTAGGATCAGGCAAGTTTACTTCAGAATTTGAAGCGTATCTATCGGACCAGTTTATGGAGAGAGACTTTTGGATTGGACTGAAATCCGATGCGGACCAGGGATTGGGGAAAAAAGAGAGCAACGGGGTCTACCTCGGCAAGGACGGGTACTTAATTCAAAAATTCACTCCTCCCGGACATGAGGATTTGGCAGACAAGCTGAAAGCCATTCAAGCCTTTGATCAGGCTACGCCTGGTCTGCGCAAATATATGATGCTCGTGCCGACGGCAGCTTCCATACTTGAGGATAAATTGCCGCCTTATGCTTCCGGTGGGGATGAGAGGGGCTATTGGGACAAGATCAAGGATTCTGATCTCGGGGACATTCAGTGTGTCCATGTTTCCCCCGCGCTGGAGGCGAACAAGGAGCAACCGGTCTATTATAGAACAGACCATCACTGGACGACCCAAGGCGCTTTCCTTGCCTATCGGGAGTTGGGCGCGCCCATGGGTTTTACACCCAGGAACGAAGATGATTTCAACATCCGTCAAGTCACTAGTCAGTTCTATGGATCTTTGTATTCGAAAAGCGGATTCAGGCACATACGGCCGGATGCTATTGAGCTGTATTATCCAAAGGTACCGGAGACCGTTTCCGTGGAGTACGCCCACGAACAGCAAAGTGCGGATTCGATGTACGCTATGGAAAACCTCACCAAGAAGGATAAATACACTGTTTTTTTCAACGGGAATCATGGCTTGCTTCGCATAACAACTGGCAGTGCGGAAGGGAGAAGACTGCTTATTGTTAAAGATTCGTATGCCAACAGCCTGATCCCTTTTTTAACCCCGCATTTTAGCGAAATTGATGTGATAGATCTCAGATATTATGAGGGGGATGTACTGAAACTTATGGAAGAACGGCAAATCCGTGACATGCTGATTTTGTATAATATGACGACATTTTTTGAAGATCCATCCATTAAAGCGTTAGCGGATTCTGTGAAATAATCCAAAAAGGAGGTCAGTAACCATGCTTACTGGACAGAAAATTAAATACGTGGTTGTCCTGTCTGCCGTCATGATTTTATGTGGCATCTTGATCGGATGCTCCAGTAAGAAAGAAGATGCCAAAGACGTTCCAGTCCATACCATTGAAGAGCGTATCAAGCAAGCGGCTTCTATGGAAGCTATGGACAAGGGGGATATGAGCAGGCTTAAGAAGCTCTATCAGCTTAATGCAGATGACGTTCAGGATTTTGTGCTGTATACAGCAGAATCGAACGTCGAAGCGAATGAACTGGCCGTGATCAGAGTGAAACAAGAGGATCAAGCGGACAGCGTTAAGGAAAAGATCATGGAAAGAATCGAGGCTCAAAAAGTCAAGCTGAAAGACTACCGCCCCGAGCAATTTTACCTCGTCGAAAAGCATATATTAAAGGTCAAGGGCTGTTATATTTTGTTCACGGTCTCCAAGGATGCGGAGCAAATCGAAAGCGCGTTTAACGAAGCGCTTAAATGATCCCTTACACTATATGAAAAAGACCCCCTCGGGCCATCCACGGCTTGGAAGGGTCACGCCTAAGCTTCCAAACCAGACGTTACACGAGCCCCTTCGTATTCCCGATAACTATCTGCAGGAACAATTTGGCTAGCGGGCCTATTTATTTTATCCCCCGCCGAGCAACCGGTGAAGCCGCGCTGCCAGCTTTTGTCCGGCATTGGCCTCCACGAGCGTAAGGTCCCACAACACCGCATGGGTTCGAGGGTCGGCAGCCTCGGTATTGATTGTGATGATCAGCTCTTGTCTGCCTTCAACTCTAACCTGAAAAGACAGCGGCTGATTCTCTCCCGGTGCGATATTCACATCCAGGGAATAAATCTCTTCTCCGTCGGCGCTGATTATGACGCTGCCGGTGCCGCTGCCCTTAGCAGGGATAGCATCGTCAGGGACGCCGAAATTCCCGGTTAACTCCTTATACTGTCCATCCAGGCGCAGTGAGAACTCGTGGAGTCCCGGATGATCAGGGCTGTACAGATTGATAGCTGGTTCGATCTGTTCTTGGGCCATAGTGAAGCTGTTGAGCCTTTGTTCCCACTGTATTTTACCACGTTCAACAGGGAGCTGATCCAGCGCCCTGATCTCCCCGCGGCCATGCTCCAGATAATAATTGATACCGCTCACGGCGGAGTAGACGAGTAGTGTCAAGACCGCGCCTGAGGACAGGAGCTTGAGCATACCTATTGGCGCCCACCGGTCGCGGCGGATCAGCCGCTGGGCGCCGTAGCCGACAGCTGCACCGAGCGTATTAACGACGATGTCGTTAATGTCGAACGCACCCAAATGGGTCACCATCTGAATCAGCTCTACCCCGGTGATGGCTGCTATGAAGACCAAGAGGAACGGCAGGAACCGGGAGCGGACCAGTAGCGGAATGAATAGCCCGAACGGTACGAAGGCCAGATAGTTACCCAGGCTGAAGACCCAAAGCTCCGAATAACCATAGCCCGGAAATATCAACGGAATCCCGTCAAAAGCCAAGCGATAACGTAAGCCCGTCTCCGGCAGAGCCGATGAGCGGTTGAAGCCGGCGAACAAGAAAAATAAGGTGAGACCCGTGTACAGACCTAAACCGATCCAGACGGCGGTCCTCTGTTTGCCTTGAAACATGATGGTTGACCTCTCTTTACCGGTAGTTTATGTCCCTTGCAGAGGACAAAGGAAGTATAAGCTATCTTCGTTAGCCCAAGCAAGGCGGACAGTTGCAGTCCAGCCCCTCAGTAATCGAGCTTCCTCTATCCACACACAATGCTCATACTCCGACGGGGTTCGGTCTTAATGGGACGGTCGGCTCGGCGTTACGGACTGAGACGCGCTTATTTCGAAGGAGAGTCACAACTTGGGCAAGTTGCGGATTCCGCTCCTAAACGTTCTTTAGAGAGACAATAAGGTCCACTCGGTCCGTTACTCCGCAAGAAGTTCCCGTTTCTTCAAATTAACGGCTCTCTGGTCCGTAAGGAACCGAAGTAGCTCGGGGCCCTTGCTTGGCTTGCAGGCTTCATTACTCCATTTTTGATTTTACAATTTTGTTGGCGGTAACTTGTGCCGGAAAAGAATCATCACTTGTTTGATAGAACACTTCAATCTCATCACCCTTTTTATAATTAGAAGGTGAAACTTTATTTACCCAAATGGCTTGAGAATACATATTAGTTTCTAGAACTTCCTTGTAATTCTTATTCAAGTCTTCTTCTTTCAACTGAGCGATTACCAAGATTCTTGTATTCTCTACATCTACTGTGTGTACCTTCCCTTTAAAAACATTATCCCCCTTGCTACAGGCGGCTAGGCCTAACAAAAAAACGAAAATGAGAATCCATTGGAGACTCGCTTTTAGAAGCATGGACATTCTCCTTTGAAGGGGTATGACATTATTCAATATTACCTCCTTTTGGGTTTCAGTTCCAGCTAGGGAATGCGGTGAAATTCCTGTTTGTTCCAGCTTTTCTTTATCTCTAAATGTCCCTTCCCGGTTCTAACTATCCCCGCCTCAGCATACCCTATCTTAAAGGGAACGCCTGTTCTATTTTACCATTGCTTAAAAATCTTAATCCTGGTTATAATACAAACAAATGTTCCTACTTGAGCCCGGAGGCGATTAATCATGAAGATGAGCATCGGCCAAACTATAGAAATGATATATCTGGACAAGGCGGGCAAGATTACGCAGCGGACCATTGAGGTACGGGGGATTCGGGACGGAAGGATTCGTGCCACCTGTCTGAGCACCGGCGAGCCCCGTGTATTCCTGACCGCCAGCATCCTGTCGTGGCATCCGGTACGGGGGCGGAGGTATGCCTAAGGACCGAATTATTCTGCTCTCGGACTGCCAGTCCTTCTACGCCAGCGTTGAGAAAGCCGCCCATCCCGAATATGCAGATAAGCCTGTTGCTGTGGGTGATCCGTCGCGGATGAACGGGATTGTCCTGGCCGCTTGCCCGCTTGCGAAATCCTATGGCGTAACTACCGCATCGCGCGTGGGCGAAGCCCTGACGAAATGCCGGGATCTCGTGGTCATCCGGCCGCGGATGGGGACCTATATTACGGTCTCCCTCCTCATTTCCGAGATCTACCAGGGGTATACCGATCTGGTGGAGGCCTTCAGCATTGATGAGCAGTTCCTGGATGTGACCGGCTCTCTGCGCGTGTTCGGAGGGGATTTGCCGGAGATGATTCACTCGATCCAGCAGCATGTTCTGTTATCTACCGGAGTGTGGACCCGGGTGGGCATCGGCCCGTCCAAAATCCTCGCCAAAATGGCCAATAACTTCGCCAAGAAGAAGGCGGGCGGAATTTTCCGGCTGGATTACGATAATCTGGAGACAGAGCTATGGCCGCGCCCGGTGCATGAAATGTTCATGGTGGCGGGCCGGATGACCAAGAATTTCTATCGTATGGGCATTACGACCATTGGAGATATTGCCCGGATGGAGCTGGGCGAGCTGAAGCGGAGAATGCGCAGCACCCTGGGCAAGCAGAGCGATATTCAAGCGGAATATTATTGGCAGACCGCACGCGGCATCGATCCCAGCCCGGTGGTCACCGGGATACGCCATGAGATGAAGTCTGTCGGCCATGGAAAAGCGCTGCGCTGGAATCTGTATACCCGGCTGCCGGAGATTGAGGTGGTGCTGCTGGAGCTGGTGATTGAGGTCTGCCGGCGGGCGCGGAAGTACCGGTACATGGGGGCGGTAGTGTCTGTTGCGGTAGTAGAGACAGACGGCAACACCTCGAATGCCTACAGCCGGCAGACGACACTGCCGGAGCCTTCGTCGTTAACCCATGAGGTGGCAGCGGCAGCCTACCGGCTATTCGTGGATCATTGGAGCGGCTTGCCGATTAGCCGGTTGACTATCTCCATATCCCAGCTGACGGATGACAGCGTGATGCAGCTGACCTTGTTCGACGACCGGATGCGGAGCAGTAACAGAGAACGGGCTATTGATCAGATCAAGAACCGGTACGGAAGCGGGGCGCTGATCCGCGCGTCTTCTTTGCTGGAGTCTGGGGTTGCTCTGGAACGGGCGCAGCAGATTGGGGGGCACTATAAATGAGCAAGCTAGACGGAAACGAGCGGTGGAAATCCAAAATGTTAATGACAGAGCATGTCCAGCAGTATGAGCAGAAGCAGGGGACAGAGGGCAGGAAAATGATTACGGTAGAGGAGCGGACGATGGTGCGTGACCTCATTCTGCTTCCTTACCTGGATACGATGGTCAGCAAAAGCCTGAAGGAGCTTGAGCTGTCCAACAGCATTCTCAAGCGGGCTTTCATGCTCGCCGGCCAGGCGATTCAGCAGCGTATTATGCAGGATACCTACCAGCTCCAGAAGGAGCTGAAGCAGCATAATATCCGGGTGCTGGCGGATGAGCAGGAGGAGTTCCTGGTGTATTACAAAATCTTTTGCCGGGGGTATCAGGAACGCTTCGGACTTACCCGGGATGTGATGCGCACCGAGATCAGCCTGCGGCTGACCAGGTACACGGCGGAGCTTGGAGCCGGTCTGAAAAACCAGCATTTGAGCAGTTAGTATCAGCTACAGCGCTTTGGTGAAGAAAATCTCTAGCGGCTCATTATCCGGCAGCAGGCAGCCTGAGTCCCGGTAGCCCAGTTTCCGGTAGAAATGCTGTGCCTCTTCATTGGCCATCGAGGAGGTCATAACCTGCTTATGGCCCATGGCCTGCATCGCTTGCTCCCAGTGCTGCACCGCCTGTCTGCCGAAGCCTGCGCCGCGATAAGGCTCATCAATCCACAGCAGATTCATGAAGGGGATCTGGTCCCAGAAATACCCGTACCGCAGCCAGCCAATGTCCAGGCTACCCTCGCTCAGAATGTAAATCTCCTGCTGGTTTATTTTAGATAGAAGAAGTGAGTTCAGGATATGGTGGTCACGGCTTGCGAGATAATCATAATCGGCTTCGGTTGCGGTTCTAATGTTCATGCGGCGATTCTCCTGTCATTGTATAGTGTGTGAAGAACGATTGTCCTTACAAAAGTATACCACCTCAGGTTGCCTGGCTCGGTGTAACAAACAGCTATAAACAAACAAGCCCCTTCCCGGGGCTTGCCGTTGTCTATATTATAGAATTCTCATGCTTC
This sequence comes from Paenibacillus sp. FSL H3-0333, assembly GCF_038002805.1. Classification (NCBI taxonomy): domain Bacteria; kingdom Bacillati; phylum Bacillota; class Bacilli; order Caryophanales; family Paenibacillaceae; genus Paenibacillus; species Paenibacillus sp. FSL H3-0333. Next base: position 2,262,777 of record NZ_JBBODG010000001.1, read on the forward strand.
GCCGCCAGCTTGTCCGCTATACAGAATCCGGTATTCCAGCGGCTCCAGCGTCAGGCGGATCTGATCTCCGTTCATCTTGGCCGGCTCACCGCTAAAGGCATCCTGCCAAGCTCCGCCGCTCAGTGATTGCGTAAGCGTCAGCGGTTCAGTGGAGTTATTCATCCAGATCGTGAAGCGGGTGTGCTCATTCCAGCGTTCATACACTAGGGCCCGGCTGCCCGGATCACTCCGCAGGAAGCGGAACTGGCCGGTGCGCAGCACCTCGTGCTCTTTGCGCAGGGCAATGAGGCTCTGATAAAAGCGCAGCAGCTCCCGGTCCTGCCGGTCCTCTTCCCAGATCATGCATTTGCGGCAGTCCGGGTCATCCCCGCCGGTAATCCCGATCTCATCTCCATAGAAAATACACGGCGTACCGGTGAATGTGAAGAGGAAGGTGATGGCCAGCTGCAGCCGCCCCTTGTCTCCGCCCAGCCGGGTGAGCACTCTCGGGGTATCATGGCTCGCCAGGAGATTGAACAGCACCTCATTCGCCTGCCGGGGGTACCGCATAAGCAGCCCGTAGATCTGCGCGGCGAAGGTGTCCGCGTCGATGTCGTTGTCCGCGCCGAAGAACTTCAGCAGCCGGTCAGAGAAGGGATAGTTCATTACCGAATCGAACTGGTCGCCCTGCAGCCAGCTGAGGGAGTCGCTCCACACCTCGCCGATGATGAACGCTTCCGGGTTAATCTCCTTGACCGCCTTGCGGAAATCCCGCCAGAACACATGGTCCACCTCATTGGCTACATCAAGCCGCCAGCCGTCGATGTGTGCCTCCTTGAGCCAGAATTTGGTGATATCCAGCAGATAATCTCTGGCTTCCGGATGGGCAGTGTTGAGCTTGGGCATTCCGCTGAAGAAGCCGAAGGTATCATAGTTGGCCTTGCCGTCTAGCACCTGAACGGGATAATCATGGACATGGAACCAGCCTGCGTATTTGGAATCCGCTCCATGCTCCAGCACATCCTTGAACGGTGCGAACTCAGAGCTGGTATGATTGAAGACAGCATCGAGGACCACCTTAAGTCCTTTGGAATGAGCCAGGTCCACCAGCTGCTTAAGCTTATTGAGATCCCCGAAGTTTGCATCGACCGTTCCGTAGTCAACGGTGTCATATTTATGGTTACTGGGAGCCTGGAAGACCGGGGTCAGATACAGCGCCGTTACGCCAAGCTCGGCAATATAATCCAGATGGTCAATCATCCCCTGCAGGTCTCCGCCAAAATAGCTGTCGTGGGTGGGCGGTGCCCCCCATTCGAGTGTCCCTTCGGGGTCATTCGCCGGATCTCCGTTAGCGAACCGGTCCGGCATGATCTGATAGAAGACCGCAGATTTCGCCCATTCGGGAACCTGAAGCAGGTCGGCCTCATGAAGGTAAGGCATTTCGTAGTAGCCTCCGGCAGGCTCGGGCAGCCCGTCTGTAAAGAAGCCGGATTCTAGCATCCATACGGTTTCCTGGTCGGTTTCCAGCCGGAAGCCATAGGAGAAGCGTTTGAATTCGGGAAAGATCTCTGCTTCCCAGTAATCGAAGAAGCTGTCGGTAGCCACCTTGCGCATACCCAGCTCCTGATGATGCTGCTCCCAGTCGTATTTGTCGCCGATCAGGGCAAATACCCGGTCTACGTTGTTTTTTTTGCTGCGGATTCTTAAGTGGAAGGTGTCCTTGTTATAGGCATACGCCCATCTCCCCTGCGTTGAATGATAGAGACATTCCAGCTCGATGGAGGCGCCGGATGAGCTTAAGGACACTGCTTGTCTGCTGGGAGCCATATGAAATTCCTCCTGGGATACGTATTGTGGATGGATATTATGAGGGTTGAGCTTTAGTTAATACCCTGGGACCGGAGGTTTCAAACAGCAGATATTTCACCAGGCAGCAGTCAAAATAGGGTGCCCTGCACCGGCTCCGGCCCGGCTCTGCGGATCAGCTCCGGGTAGTCACTCCGAGCATTGCCCACGGCTGGGGAGACGGGATAAGCCATCATCTGCTCGGCATCGTAAGGCCGCAGCAGCTTCATCAGGTCGGGAATATTCCGGTTGCTGCGCTCCAGCCACTGCGCTTCCCCGTCTGCATCCAGAATGACCGGCATCCGGTCATGGATGTCTTTCATGAGAGTGTTCGGGGTGGTGGTGATGATCGTGCAGGTAGAGATTCTGCCGCCGTCCGGACTGGTCCAGATATCATACAGTGCAGCCATGGAGAACAGCTTACCGTCCCGCATCGTGATCCGCATCGGCTGCTTGCCGCCTTCCAGGGCCTTCCACTCATAGAAGCCGTCTGCGGGAATCACACAGCGGCGGGAGGCCACCAGCCCTTTGAACGAAGCCTTCTCCAGCAGGGTCTCACTGCGGGCATTGATTAGCTTGGCAGCGTTCTTGTCCTCCTTGGACCAGGAAGGGAGCAGCCCCCAGCGGAGTTCTCCGAGCTTATTCTGTGCTCCGTCATGAATGACCGCCGCAATATGCTGCATCGGAGCCGCGTTATATCTCGGTGCATATTGGATGAGCGGATGCTCCCGGATGAAATACTTGGCGATCAGTTCCTCCAGTGTTACCGTGATTGTATATCTTCCGCACATGTTGTCTATGCCTCCCTGGGCAGTTAATGGTTTACAGACCGAACAGCTTGTCTTAGCATTATATAAGATGAGACTTAGGATTGCGAAGGGGGACGGCCGCACATGATTATCGTAAGCTCCTGCCTGGCAGGAATGAAGGTCAGATATAATGGAACCGATTGTCTGGAGCAGGGCATCCGGCAGTTGCTGGACAGCCGGCAGGCGGTTGCAGTATGCCCCGAGCTGCTGGGCGGCTTCTCTACTCCGAGAGAACCGGCAGAGATTATAGGCGGCAGCGGCAGAGATGTGCTGGAGGGGCAGGCCCGGGTGGTTGACAGAACAGGGAATGATGTAACCGCAATGTATATAGAAGGCGCGTATGCCGCGCTGGAGCAGGCACGCAGCTTAGCTGCCACGCTTGTTGTCCTTAAAGAGAACAGCCCTTCCTGCGGTAGCTCCAGGATCTATAACGGAGAATTTGCGGGCGGGAAAATCCCCGGAGAAGGCGTGACCACAGCTCTCTTGCGGCTGCATGGTATTGAAGTGATCTCCGAGGAGCAGCTTGCCGCGCGGTTGCCGGAATTAGAGGGCTGATCGGGAGCGCCCACCATGGACAAATGTTACAATATTGTGTTTATTAACAGGTGGTAAAACAGGCAGTTCAGCAGTATAATCTAGTAGTCCTGTAAGAAAATCCTGAATTTCAAGAAGCGGAGAATTTCGTTATGAAACCCATCTATTTGGACCACGCCGCCTCAACACCGGTTCATCCGGAGGTGGCAGCGGTTATGTATCATATGCTGTTGAACGAGTACGGCAATGCGTCCAGTGTGCACCAGTTCGGACGGTCTGCCAAGAGAATTATAAATGGGGCGCGCGATAGAATCGCGGGCTTTTTGGGCTGTTCCCCTGAGGAGTGGGTGTTCACAAGCGGCGGCACGGAGAGCGATAATCTCGCCCTGTTCGGGGCGGCCTATGCTTCTGCTTCCAAGGGTAGACATATCATTACTACAGCGGTTGAGCATCATGCAGTGCTGCATACCTGCGCGGAACTGGAAGGGCAGGGCTTCGAGGTCACCTATCTTCCTGTCGATGCTACCGGCCGTGTCTCTTTGGAGGATGTAGAATCGGCTCTGCGCGAGGATACAGTACTGATTAGCATAATGTATGTGAATAATGAAGTGGGAACTGTACAGCCTATAGAAGAGATTGGCAGATTAGCGGCCGAACGGGGTGTGCTTGTGCATGTAGATGCTGTACAAGCTCTGGGAACGCTGCCCCTGGTGCTCCGCGACCTGCCGGTAGACTATATGAGCTTCTCGGCCCACAAGATCGGAGGTCCGCAGGGGATTGGAGGCTTGTACGTCCGGCGGGGGGCGCCGCTTATGCCAAGACAGCATGGCGGACTTCAGGAGCGCGGCCGGCGGGCGGGCACGGAGAGTCTGGCTCATACCGCCGGGTTCGCCAGAGCCGTTGAACTGGTTGTACAAGGGCTGCCGGGTCATCATGAGCAGGCTCTGGAGCTCCGCAGAACACTGCTGGAGGAGCTGGACAAGCAGGTCGGAGCAGAGAGATATGTCGTCAACGGAAATGAACAGCATACGGTGCCTGGAATTCTGAATATCAGCTTTCCCGGAGCCGGGACAGATGTGCTGCTGATGAATCTGGATATGGAACAGATTGCGGCGGCCAGCGGCTCGGCCTGTACATCAGGATCTCTGGAAATCTCGCATGTCCTCCGGGCGATGAAGCTTCCGGAAGAACTTTTGAACTCTGCGATTCGCTTTAGTACAGGTTTGGGTAATACTAATGAAGAAATGCAGGTTGTTGCCCAGAAAGTTGGAACCGTTTTGAGCCGGCTGCGTACAAGAGACTAGGCGTCCGTGCATTCTGGCAGCCGTTTAAGAGGCACTCCGGCTCATGGGAACCCGTATGCAATATTTAAGGTGAGGGGATTTGGGATACCATGAAGCTTCAAGATATGATTGGCCTCACTGTGTATGAAGTTGAAGAGGGTACGGAAGTCGGTGAAATAATCGATATCGGACTGGATTCAAACTGGAATATTACGGGTATTGAACTGGAAAGCAAATCTTTTTTCTCTAGTCATGTGAAAGTTGTGGCATGGGATAATATTGCCGCTTATGGCGAAGATGCTGTCATGATCCGCAATAAAGAGTCGATTATTAAGGTCGACGCTGACCATATATCCTATACTTTCCTCTTGGGAAAGAACAAATTGAAGGACAGGCAGGTGCTTACAGCATCGGGAACGGTGCTTGGGCGAATATCGGATGTTTATTTTGACCAAAAGTTGGGAAACACAATAGTAGCGCTGGAAATCAGTGACGGGCTTGTAACTGATTTGATCGAAGGCCGCAAATGGCTGCCTTGTTCTGAAGAGATGACTATCGGAGAGGATTCTGTACTGGTTCCTGCGATGAGTGAAGAACGGCTCCAAAATGCCATTAATATTGTTAACGGATAGGTGGAATGTATTATATGAAGTGTCCAAACTGCAACTCCAAGGATATCGGCAAGATCGGCTCCCACCAGTTCTATTGCTGGGGCTGTTTCATCGAACTAACGGTCAACGGCGAGAAAATGTCGGTGTATCAGGTTGAAGAGGATGGCACGCTCAGCTCGCTTGACGATCTGTTCTCGGGTGAAGAGGTTGCACAGGATTTCCCGCAAATCCACGCCTCCTCTTGAGCATTGCCTGATTCATAACCGGCTAACAGTTACATAGATTCGCCGTGCCCAAATACCGGGCGGCTTCAAAAGCCGCCCGGTATTTGGGCATTTTGCTGTCTCCAAGAACAATGGGGAAAACAACACTACGAAAGTTGCATCTTTGTTATGCGGGCTAAGGAATTGGTATGTCGTCTCCGGGACACGGACCCTATACTGAAATCGACTGGCACAGGGCCAGAATTCAACAAGGTTCTACACGAGGGGGAATGTTCAGATGTACCGCAAAGGAATATCCAAGCTTCTGATAGCCGGATTGCTGCTGTCAGGGATTCAGCTTCCGGGAACTACAGGAATAGCGCAGGCAGATAACGGGAAAGACGCAGACAGGCTGTCTGCAAGTACAGGACAGGCAGATGCAGCCCGGGGGGCAGGGTTCACCGATATGAAGCAGCACTGGGCGTCGGCTGCAGTGAACAGGTTGTCAGCCGCAGGAATTCTGCAAGGGGACGAGGCAGGACAATTCAGACCGGGACAAGCGGTCTCACGGGCAGAGATGGCCGCCATCATCAGCCGCGTGTTCCGTTATGCGGATTCGGGCAGCGCTGTATTCAGTGATGTAAGCGCTTCTTCCTGGTATGGCAAGGATGTAAGCCGCGTGAATGCCGCAGGCGTTATTCAAGGCTACGCGGACGGCCGGTTCCAGCCGGGAGCGGCTGTCACCCGCCAGGAAGCTGTAACCATGCTGAGCCGGGCGTTCACGCTGGAGGCGGGCTCCCCGGGTGCGCTGGCTGCGCAGTCTGATGCGGCAGCGGTCAGCAGCTATGCCCGGGAAGCCGTGAGTGCGATGCTGGACGCCGGTTACCTGCGCGGCGATGCAGACGGCAAGCTGAATCCGCAGGCGCAGATGACCCGGGCCGAGCTGGCCGAGCTGCTGAGCCGGATGGTCGGGTGGATCAGCTCCGGCGAGGGAAGCCAGAAGCTTGGAGCGGTGTCCGGCAATGTGATTGTCAACCGGGCGAATGTACAGCTCGAAGACGGAACCGTCAGCGGCAATCTCTACGTAACAGCCGGAGCAGGGGAAGCTGCCTTCTCAGACATCAAGGTGCAGGGAACGGCACATATCTCAGGAGGGGGCGACCATTCGGTGGTGTTCCGCCAATCTACCCTGGGACAGATCAAGCTGAATAAGCTTACCACCCTGGTAAGGATGGTACTGGAGGACGGCAGCACCGCAGCGCGCATCGAATTGCTTAAGCCGGCGAAGGTGGAGATCGGAGCGGGCTCACGCGCAGAGACTGTGCTCATCGGCGCAGGCGCTGCAGGTTCAGAGATCGTGAGCCGTGGGCAGATCGGCCGGCTTGAGAACAAGGCGGACCGTGTGCTGCTCAACGGCCAGGCGCTCAAGACCGGCGAGACGCTCCGGGACTTGTCCGGCACGGGAGCTACAGCGCAGGCAAGTGCCAAGGCTACTGCTGCCCCAGCCCAAGCGGGCGGCGGAAATGGCGGCGGTGACACACCAGTGCCAACCTCAACATCTTCACCAGCGACGCCGGTGCCGACAGCGGTGCCTGCTGCCACGCCAACCCCAACACCGGCCCCGACTCCGCCAACCCAGAACAATCCATGGGAGCTGGTCTGGAATGACGAATTCGACGGCCAGGCCATTGATGAGGGCAAATGGAATGTACAGGATACCGGCACGGTGTACAATAACGAGCTGGAATATTATCACCCGGACAACGCTTCCCTTACGACAGAGAGCGGGCAGAGCGTACTGGAGCTGGAAGCCCGGAAGCAGGCTTACGGCGGGAAAAATTATACTTCAGCCAAGCTGACCTCGAAGATGAAGGGCGACTGGACCTACGGCAAATTCACCGTGCGGGCCAAGCTGCCGGTTCAGCAGGGCATGTGGCCAGCCATCTGGATGATGCCAATCGATGACGAGACGCAGTATGGACCTTGGCCGGGAAGCGGCGAGATGGACATTATGGAATTGACGGGACCGGTTGCCGGCAAGGCAGAGGCGGATCTTTATCCAAGAACGGTCCATGGCTCGATTCACTACGACATTCCGCACGCGTCCCAGACCAAAACCTATGTACTGCCGGAGGGCCAGACCTTCGCGGATGATTATCACGACTTCACGCTGGAATGGCTTCCGGGCCTGATCCGGTATTATGTGGACGATGAAATGTATTTTGAGACGAGTGACTGGGGAACGATGGCCAAAGGCCAGCCGGATTACTATACGTACCCTGCTCCGTTTGACCGGCCGTTCTATATGATTCTGAATCTGGCCGTGGGCGGCGACTGGCCGGGCGATCCGAAGGCCGACTTCAAGTCGGATAAGATGTATGTGGACTATGTAAGGGTCTACAAGTACAAGAACCTGGATCAATGGCCGGATGTAACAGGCAAGCGGCCGATCGATCCGGGGCATTCGGCCCCGCAGCGTCCTGCCCTGGCAGACGGGAACCAGATCTACAACGGGGACTTCAAGGGTACTGTAGCAGCCCAGGGTCAGCCGGAATATTGGGAATTAATTGAGAATGAGGGCGGGAGCGGAACAGCCTCCGTCATTGATGATCAGGATAAGGGCAAGGCGGTGAAGGTTGCCGTCCATGAGGCTGGCAAACAAAATTATTCCATTCAGCTTGCGCAGAAGCCGCTGCTGCTGGAGCGGGGCAAAGCCTACAAGGTAACCTTCGATGCCAAAGCGGATGCAGCGCGGCCGCTGATGAGCAAGCTGACCGAATTCGGCGGCGGATGGACGGCTTACTCCGGGGAGCGGAATTTCCAGCTTACACCGGACTGGCAGCCGTACGAGTACAGCTTTACGATGGCGAAGGCTTCAGACAATAATGCCCGCTTTGAGTTCAACCTGGGTCTGAACAACATTTCTGCTTACTTCGCGAATGTAAGAGTGGTAGAGACAGAGGCGCCGCCGGTAGTGCGTACTCCGCTTGCTGACGGCAACCTGATCTATAACGGAGGCTTCGATCTGGGAGAAGCACGGCTCGGATATTGGAGCTTTGCCGTTAAGCAGGGCTCAGAAGCAGCGGCGAAGGCCAGTGTAACCAATACACTTGCCCTGCCGATGATGAAGCGGGAGTTCCGGGCAGACGTGCAAAAGGCCGGAGGATCGCCGGAGGATGTGATGCTGACCCAGGCAGGAATTCCTGTGTCTGCGGCAGCCGTCTACCAGCTTGCCTTCGATGCGAGATCGGCCGAGGCGCAGCCGCTTGGCATTAAGCTGGCAAGCAGCGGCGGACAGACGGTCTATCCTGACGGAACCACCTTCACTCTGACACCGGAGTGGAAGAGCTATACAGCAGAAATTGAGCTGTCCGGCGGGTCCGGCACGGAAGCTGCGTTATCCTTCCTTCTGGGCGCGGCTGCGGGACAGACCGAGCTTGACAATGTGCGTCTAGTGCGGATGACTGATCCGCCAGTGCTCACGAACTACCTGCATCTGCGCGGAGACCAGTTCTGGAGAGCCTCAGGAACCGGCCTGATTCCGAGCGGCGAAGGCGGCAAGGATATTACGGACATGGATAAGGGCGACTATGTGGAATACAAAGTGGTACTGTCTCAGGCAGGCAGCATTGTTCCGGTAACCCGTGTATCCAGTGTGCGCGCGGATTCGGAGCTAACGCTGTCAATGCTGGATGCCGGCAAGCAGAAGGTGGTGACGGAATCTGTCTACAGCATGGCAGTTGGCGATACCGGAGGCCTTCAGTCCTACCGGGCGATCATTGGAGCCCCGCTTACGCTGCCTGCGGGAAGCTATTACATCCGTCTTGGCGGCAGCGGCTACAATCTGGCCTGGCTGGATCTGTCCCGCGAGCTGGTGGTGAACGGCAGCTTCAAGGACGCTTCCACCGACAACTGGACGCTATACAAGAAGGACTGGGATGACAATGACCCGGGCAAGAGCACTGTAATGAAGGCTGTGTATGGAGAATTGCAGGTTAGCCTCGGAGGAACTGGAACGGAGGCTTGGCATGTACAGGTGAAGCAAGCGGGCATCCCGGTAGAGCAGGGCAAGAAATATCTGCTGCGCTTCGATGCGGATGCTTCGGTAGGCCGGGATATTAAAGCGCTGGTTCAGCATGACGGGACTGACGATGGCAACTGGACTCCTTATCTGGAACAGGAGCTGAGACTCAGCCAAGACGGCGGACACTATGAATATCTGTTCACTGCCCCGGCAACCGATCCTGCAGCGGTGCTCCAGTTCAGTCTGGGCAAGATCACCGAAGAGCTGGGAGCGCACACGGTCAACCTGAGCCATATCTCCTTGCTTCAGGTAAGCCCGGTGCTGGACGGTGAGGCTTACGGGGAGAATCTGATTCCGAACGGGGACTTCTCAGAGCCGCTTAAGGGCTGGAGCAGCTACTCCTCCGACAACGGGGAGTTAGCCATTGACAATGTGGATGGAGCGCTGCAGATCAAGGTGGGCTCCACCGGCACGAACACCTGGGACCGGCAGGTCTTTTATGAGGGAGTCGCTTACAACGAAGGCAATCATTATACACTTACCTTCAAGGCCAAGGCATCGGCTGAACGCAAAATGAATATCAGCATCGGCTGGCTGGATGTAGTGGACAATTACAACTGGCACGGGTATAAGAGCAAAATTGTGGATCTGGGCGGCGAATATCAGGAATATACCGTAGAATTCGATGTTGCCGGAGGCAGCACCTCCATCGGCCGCATTTCCTTCGAGCTGGGGGATATCAAGGATGGCGGCGCCGGGCATCTGACGGTGGATGTGGATGATATTGTGCTCACGAATAACGGGACAGCAGTTGCACCTTAAGCACCTTGAACATGCTTTGGATTTTGTTATTCAGGCTTACGATTTGGTATTTAGACTGGCCGCATACACTTCTATAATCATTACATGGAGAACGGGCAACCGTTCTTCATGCTTGTCCAGAACCTTCCCCAATTCTTCGGCCCAATAAGTATACATAACAGGGAATGAGTATCATCCAATAGCAAACAGGAAAAGAGGAGAACCATTCATGATGCTGAAATTCAATACCGCAAGAGCAGCGGCTGCTTCACCTGAGGATATCCTGAGACAGGCATTCGCAGACCGGATAGACGAGGGCAGCCAGCTAAGCGCCGTCTTCACGGATTCCAGGTGCATCGGGGCTGTTGGCGTAGCGGGCCTTCCGCTCCGGCTGCCTGTCATTCAGGAGCTGTTGAAGCTCCCGGAGGTGGCAGCGCTGCTGCCGAAGGAGGCTGGCGCATCCGCGCTGTTCACCGTGAATGATACAGCTACGGAACTATCCCTGCGTATCCGCCATGCCGGAAGACAGGAACAGGCAATAGCTATACCGGAGGCGGCTGCAGGCGCGGCACTGGCGCAGCTTCAGGTTGCACTGGGCTGGGCTGGTGCCCTTAACGCTGAAGGCGAGCATGTCATTGACCTGCGTTCCCCCGTTCCGGGTCCGCACTTCGCGGTCAATCTGCTGCTGGGCAACCGGCTGGAGTTCCCTCATCCGCTCCAGACCACACCGAAGAGCGTGGTAGACCGCCTTGGCGGCGGCAGCTTCCGTTCCCATGCGGCTACCCAGGTGCTGGCGACCCGCTGGGATATGCGCCAGGAGGAGAACGGCTTCCCGGCCAACCGTCAATTCTATCTGTTCGAGGACGGGAAGCAGATCTTCTATTCCGCGGATCCGGGCGGAGAAGGCATTGAATCGGCAGTCTGCCGCCATTCACAGAATGTAACCATCATCACGTACCGCCTGTCCGGCGGACTTGAGATTACGCGCACCATCTTCATTCTGCCGCATGCTGAGGGTCTGCCGCTGGCGACCGAGATGCAGCGCGTTACGATTACGAACCATGGAGAGAGCAGCCGCCAGCTTCGTCTGGTGTACACGGGCATGTTCGGTTCGGCAGCACCGGGCGCTCTGTTCGAGGATGTGCTGTATAGCAATGTTATTATGCAAGGCGGCGTATTGCAGGACGCTGATGGTGCCGTGGCTGCAATCAGCCCTGACTACTACCCGGAAGGCGGGCGTCATGATCTGCGCTTCCACACGATGATCATCCACGGGGAAGACGGACCGGTGCTGCCGCGCGAATATTGTGTCAGCTACAATGAGTTCGTCGGCACCGGCTCGCTTCACCGCCCATCCGGCGCGCTGAAGCTAAGCAGCATTCTGCACCGCAAGGGGCCGGGATTCTTCGCGGTAGCGGGGGAGATCCAGGTTGCTGCCGGAGCCACGGCAGCAGTTGACCAGCTGACGGGCCTTGTCTCCGACAAGAGCGGTGCATCCTGGAGCGATACGGTACTGGAGGAAGAGGTAGGTGCGCTGATCGCCCGCTTCACAAGCCGCAGCTCGGCGGAAGAAGCCTTGGCGCAATCCCTGAAGTTCGTGCGGAATTACTCCAGGTTCCTGCAGGTATCCTCGGGGGACGAGAATTTCGACCAGTTCGTGAACCGTAATCTGCCTTTTCAGGTGCTCTACCAGAGTTTTGTCTCCCGTTCCTTCTGTCAGACCCAGAAGGGCTACCGGGAGATCGGCTTCCGTGAAATTCAGGATATGTATGCCTCGATGTATTATTTCGTCGGGATGGGCCGGGGCGGACTCGTCAAGAGCCTGCTGAAAGAATGGACCAGCATGGTCTTCGAGCTGGGGTATGCGTATCACAATTTCTTCTGGGCCGGCAAAGAGCCGGGCAAATGGTCCGATGATGCGCTATGGCTGATCCAGGCTGTCTACCGTTATGTCATGCTGACCGGAGATTCGGAGTTCCTCGATGAGTCTTGTCCGGTAGCAGGCACGGACACAGAACGGCCGGTATTCGAGACCCTAAAGGCCATTATTGTCTATTCCGGACAGATCTCGATCGGACGCCACGGCCTGCCGCTGCTCGACTTCGCAGACTGGAACGATTGTCTGAAGCTCGATGACACCTACCTGAACGGCCCGGCCAAGGAAGCACTCTACCGGAAGCAGCTGGAGGCCGGCGGTGTCTTCGGGGATTCGCTGGAGAGTGATTATTCCGAGAGCGTCATGAATGCCTTCCTGCTGAAGGTGGCGGTCGATGAATTGTCCGCCCTGGCCGCCCGCAAAGGCGAGCAGGCGTATGCAGATGAGCTGACCGGCTTCGGAGCCAAGCTGCGTCAACGCATCCAGGAGCATGCTTGGAAGGGGGATTTCTTCGCCCGTGTGCTGTTCAACCGCTATGCGAACGGAGAATATACGTATCTCGGCGCTGCCGGGGACGGGATGTCCTCCGATCCGGCGAAAGACGGCTCGTACTTCCTGAATTCGTTCAGCTGGAGCATTCTGGCGGGTTGTGCGGATGAGGAGCAGATCGCGGTGATGCTGGACACCCTGAAGGCGCATCTGATGACGCCTTACGGCATGAAGCTGGTCTCGCCGGTAGCGCTGGGCCGGGTATCCACGCACACGGCATCGGATGAATACTTCCCGGGTGACCGTGAGAACGGCGGCGTATTCAAGCATGCCTGCATGATGGCTGCTGCGGCTATGTTCAAGGGGGCCAAGGAAGTATCCAGCCCGGATCTGGCAGCAGAGCTCTGCCGCCTGGGTTACTGGCTGCTGGACCGGATTATGCCGTTCAAGACGATGGATGATCCGTTTGCCGTCTGCGGGAATCCGCGGTTCTGCACCCAATACAACAACAGCGAGACTGGTGAGAACATCGGTCCGATGCTTAGCGGCACCTCGACCTGGCTCACCCTCTCGCTGATGGAAGCGCTGGGTATTGAATATACGGAGCAGGGCATAGCCCTGAGTCCGGTGCTGCGGGAAGAGCAGACGGAGCTTACCTACACCTTGAAGCTTGGCAGCTCCTCCTACCGGATTCAGGTCCGTAAGCCGGAGGGCTTCCACCGCATGCAGGATGGGGCAACCCGCCTGATGCTGGACGGCCGGGTACTGGAGGACGGCTTGGTACCGGCCGTAGATGACGGCTTCGCCCATGAGGTAGAGCTTACCTTCGCAGGCTGACGGAATTACAGGGCCCGGTCACGGTATTCATGCGGGGTCATCCCCGCATATTCCTTGAAGAGCTTAATGAAATAATGGGCATTGGAGTACCCGAGCTCCGAGGAAACTTCATAAATTTTGAGCGGCGTATGGATAAGCAGATACGCCGCTTTTTCCATCTTTACCTGACTGATATAGTCGCTGATCCGCTTGCCGGTCTCCAGCTTGTACATTTTGGAGAGATAGACCGGATGCATCTGGACATGGTCGGCGATGGCCTGTAGGGAGACGTAGTGCAGATTGTGGTTGATATATTCATGCACCTTGCGGATCAGCACGGTCCGGCTGTTCCGCCGTTCGGAATCCGTATACTCTCTCAGCAAAAGGATAACCTTCATGGCCCATTCCCGCAGCTTGTCCGGCGTCTGAAAGGGAGCCTGCTCCAGCAGCGGATTACCGACAATCTCGCTCAGCAGCTTGTTATTCTTGTGGGCGAAGTAATAGAAGGCCGTCTCCAAGTGCAGACGGGCTTCCTGGATATGCTCCAGTGACCGCTCGGGACTGTGGAGCAGCTCCGATACGATAGCATTCAGCTTGTCTTCAATACCGTGCCAGTTGTTCGCTTCGAACATGTGGAACAGCAGCGGAGGCTCATATAGGGGCTGGAGAATCTCCACGGGCTGGGTGCTGTTGTTATCCGTAGTATCAAGATAGATGCCGGTCTCGCTGCCGATATGCTGGCGGATGGCTGAGATGGCGGATTGATAGAGAGTGTAGACCTGATCCGGGAAGTCTCCCCAGCCGGTGGTCACCACGGACAGGCCGCCTCCCATCAGGGTACTGACATGATTCTGCAGCTGATAGGCAGCCTGGGCCACCTCATTTCCCGGATTGCCGCCGTGTTCAAGATCCTCCCTGGGCTGCAGCAGGAATACGAGATAGTCATGCACATCCTTGCAGGACCAGATCAGGAACCGGTCCTGGAACAGCTCCTGGGCGATATTAATGATTGCATATTCAAACAGCAGCATGCTATGCATATCCTGGCGCCGGAAGAATTCCTCGGGGCGGACGATGGCCAGACAGACCGGCTGTCCGGTCCTGAACGGCAGGTCGAACTGGTTCAGCCGCTCCTGAAGCTGCGGCCCGGGCAGCTTCCGTCCCTGCAGCAGCTCCCCGAGCAGGCGGTCCCGCAGGATGGGCAGATGCTCGCGGAAGGTCTGCATCGTCCGTTGGTGGGAGGACCAGGCCTCCCAGTCACTGCGCAGCTTCTCCTGCAGCTTCCCGATGACAGCGATCAGCTGGTCATTGGCTATCGGCTTGAGCAGATAGGCGCTGGCCTGCTCCTCAATAGCCTTGCGGGCATATTCAAACTCCGCATAGCCGGTCAGCATCACCACCCGGATATGCTTCCAGCGCTTGCGGATGGCGGCAATCAGCTCGGTGCCGGACAGCTCCGGCATATTGATATCTGTGACTACAATATCGATGGGATAACGCTGGAGCAGCTCCAGTGCCTCATACCCGGAATAAGCTTTGTGGACCTGTCCGAAGCCCATCTCTGCCCAGGGAATTGAAATGGACAGATCATCGACCACATAGGGTTCATCGTCAACCAATAGAATTTGGTGCATCAGGTTCCTCTTTCTTCTCCATACGGAGCGTTGTTATTAGACCGCCTTCCGGTGAAGGGGCAATGATCAGGCCGGAAGCCTCGCCGTAATGTAATTGGAGACGCTGCTGGACATTCCATAGCCCGCAGCCTCCATCCTCACGCGTAGCTTCGTTGATACGCGCCTGAAGCGCGGCAATGGCTTCCTCTGTCATACCGGCGCCGTTGTCCTCAACGCTAATGAGAACGGCTTCCCGGGTATGGCGGCCGGTGATCCGGATGGAGCCCGGGCCGATTTTTCGCTCAATGCCATGAATGATACTATTCTCTACCAGAGGCTGAATCAGCAGCCGCGGAATGTGCAGGTCGAGCAGCCCGCTCTCCATATCCATCTCGTAGCTGATACGCTGCTTCCGCAGGTTCTGGATCTTCAGGTAATTCTCCAGCAGCTTCAGCTCATCCTGAAGGGTGGTGAGGGAATGATCGACCCTGGTGATATAGCGGTAATATTCGCCTAAGCTAAGTGCCATCGCCTCGACGGACTCGGTATCTCCTATGGCGGCCTTGCTCTTGATGAAGAACAGGCAGTTGTACAGGAAATGCGGATTGATCTGTGATTGGAGCTGCTTCAGATGGGCATCCTTGGCCCGGAGCTGCTCCAGATAGACCTGCTCGATCAGCGACTGAATTTTCTCGGCCATGTCATTAAATTCTTCATTAAGCAGCGTGAACTCCGGGTTGGTCCGGGTATGGATACGGGTAGACCAGCGCCCTTCCTTCATCCGGTTGAGCGAACGCAGCAGAAGGCTCACCGGACGCTGCACCTGGCGGTAGAGCTGCAAGGAGAAAAGCAGGCTCATCACCAGCAGGATAGCCGATCCTGTCAGGAAGGAAGAGCGGCTGCTGCGGATCGGCTCAAGAATCTCCTTCAGCGGTGAATAATGCACAACCTGCCAGTCGATGGCCGAGGAGGGCACCGAGCTGACCAGGAAGCTGCCCTGCTTAAGATCGAAGATGCCGGAGGTACTCTTCCCGGCCGTGATATTCAGTGCCGCGGTGACTTGCTCCGCCATCTGCCGGTCCGAACTCCGCGAGAGGATGACGCCGAATGACGGATGGTAAAGGAAGGTGTCCCCCGTGTTCTGCGACTGGTAGGCATCGAACATCCGTTCAATATTGGAGACCGGTAAATACATGGACATCAGCAGCTGGGCCTCGCGCGGCCGGCTTGTTGCCTGGGCAGGGTCCGATAAGAGCAGCCGGAAGCCTGCCTCCGCGCCGGCCCTGTCCGCCGAGATATACTCCCAGCCCGCCGGGAGCGGCTTGTGCAGGACAGAGACATCGAAGGACAGCGAAGAGTCCGAGCCCAAGGTTTCTCCGCTGAAGGGCTTGTACAAGACAATCCGGTTCTCCCACGTACTGGAGCTGGTCTGGAGGGACAGCTTCTCCAGCACCGTCATAATCGTCTGGGCGGGATCAATAAGATGGCCCAGCTGCGTAATCTGCTCATAATCGCGGATGGTGGGATCTCTCTGCAGGGCATACATGCTGCCCGCCAGCTGGTTGATGTTGTTATCCATCTGCTGGGTCAGAAATTCCAGATGGTTCAGGTCGGTGGTTTTGATCTGACTTGTAATGACTCCGACATCCTTACGGTAGGATGATCCGTAGAATAAGAGTGTGGCGGCAATCAGCGAGAGCAGGATTGCCACCATTTTAATGAACAGGTTGGGACGCCATGCCACCATAAAGATCATCCTTTGCAAGACATTTGCTGTAATATGGAGAAGTGTATCATAAGATTATGAACTCTACGAAAAGCAGGTGGTTACATGAAAGTCCGTTCACCGCTGTTTCTGCTGCTCCTGATGTTGTCGGGCTGCTCCTGGGGCAGCACCGAATATAGTCAGCCGCCCGCTTCACCGCAGAGTACAGCCCCTTACTTCGATGTTAAGGAAGGCAAATATGATCCTCCGGTAGACCTGTATACCGTAGGCTCCGTGAACCCCAATCTGAACTTTATCAAAGGGGAGAGCCTGGAGCATAACGTACATACGGCCTGGGCCGAGAAGCGGCTTGGCATCCGCATCCGTTATCTCTGGACGATCTCCGGGACCTCAGAGACTTACGCCAACAAGCTGAGGCTGGAGCTGGCCAAAGGCAATATGCCCGACATCGTAACGACCAGAGATGCCGCTATTATCCAGGAGCTGATTGATTCAGGGCAATTCATGGAAGTCGGTGACCTGTTCGAGCAGCATGCGTCCGAGGTGTGGAAGAAGGCTGTTGCCGAGGATGCTTCCGCATGGAACCCCTTCATGCGCGGCGCACACAGGTATGCCATTCCCATTATGGATTATGAATATAACTCTGATCCTCTGCTCTGGATCCGCCAGGATTGGCTGGACAAGCTGCATCTGAAAGCCCCGAAGACGCTGGATGAGCTGGAGCAGGTCATGGATGCCTTCGTCAACCAGGACCCGGACGGCAACGGGATCAAGGATACCTACGGCCTGTCGGTCGGATTCCGCAACGGTCCCAGCACCTGGATGGGAGACAGCAGCTGGGTGTTCGGCGCCTACGGTACGGTTCCTGAGCAGTGGAACCGCCGGAGTGACGGCACCCTGGAATACGGCTCCATCCAGCCCGGGGCCAGGAAGGCTGTGGCGCTCATGAAGCAATGGGTACAGCGCGGTTATCTAAGCGCTGACAGTGCCTGGCTGGATGAGGAGGGGGCGGCGAACCAGTTCATCTCCGGCAAGGCGGGCATCATTGCCGGTCCCTACTGGATGCGCGGCTGGCCCTTGTCCTCCTTGACCAAGAGTGACGCAGAGGCGCGTGTCCGGGCAATTGCCATCCCTTCGGGGCCAGGTGGGCTCACCATGAGAAGAGGGACCCTGCCTGTCAATGGTGCCATTCTGATTAATAAGCAGATGAAGCACCCTGAAATCTTTTTTACGTATCAGAATTATTTGTTCGATTCATACGCTACCTCGACCGGCGAGTTCGCCCATGGCCTTGCGGAGGGCTATGACTGGTCCAGGGCGGGCGGCCAGCCGAGCGCCCAATCTTCGGCGCTGCCGCTGGGCGGCATCCGGGTAGCCTCGTACACGCTAACCTTCGACGGGGCCCGGATTCCCTCCGGGGTCATCCGGGAGATTCCGAAGGACATTGCCCCTGTGCTGCTGGGCCAGAAGGAAGCTTCCCGTAAGGAGCAGTTCACGGGACCTCCGACAGCGACGATGAAGCGTGACGGCGAGCTGCTGAAGAAGCTGGAGCAGAAAAGCTTCATCAAAATCATCTTCGCGGACAGCCCGCTTGAAGAATTCGACGAATTCGTGCACAAGTGGAACACCTACGGCGGACTTACCGAAACCTTGGAAGTCAATGCCTGGGACCGCAGCAGCCGCTAAATACCGCAGGGACAAGAAACCGCCTCTATAATAAGGCGGTTTCTTGTCGTAGATACGCTTGAGTGCTTCTGCCTATTTGCCTGGCGGCGGCCCGACCCGAATCTGTTCCTCCTGTGCTGTATTCTTGCTATATATCGTACAGAAGGACGGCAGCAGCCGCCATACCAATGTGGCGATTGGAATAACAAATATTGAAGATGAGCCGCCATGACCGCATAGACAAAAGGACCCCGGCGGATGCCGCTTGCGCATCGCCGGGGTCCATCTCCTGCCTGCAAGTTAGTTGCCTGTGAATTTCAGCCAATCGTAATAGGCGTACAGCGGGTTTGCCCCGTTATAGGAACCGAGCCAGGAATCCACACCGATTCCGTTCCAGAGGTTCATCATGATTTTACCGGGCCGGGAGGGGATGTTGCTGGTGGCCGTATGCTTCAAGACCCCGTCTACATACCATTTAATATAACCCGGCTGCCAGTCGAAGGCGTACGTATGATAGCTCTGGGAAGCATCGAAGCCGAGATTGACAATCTTCTCGTGACCGCCAACGCCGTTCGTGTAATAGTTGAATTGGACCTTGGTGGTATCCTTGCCGAGGAACTCAATATCAATCTCATCCCAAGGCGTGCCGTCTGAAGGCCCTGTGTAGGTGAAGAAGGAGGAGACAATCCCGCTGTTCTTGGCCGGCTTCATACTGACCTCGTATTTGCCGTAGCCGTACTTGTACACAGAGCGGTACTCCGCGCCGTCAAATTTATTATTGCTGGGACTGGTCAGGGCCAGACGAAGCTGTCCGCCACTGGTGAAAGAGATGTTATTCGCACGCCAGGTACAGTTGAACATGGAGCCATTCGAGTATCCGTCTGCTTTTTGCCAGGTTGCGGGATTGAAGTAAGTCAGGGGCTCATCAAAAACGGTGGCCGCCGAAACGGACGGAGCTCCTGTCAGCAGACCGGCAAGCAACAGGGTCATCCCTGCACCGAATAGCTTGTGTAGCGTTCTCCTCATATACAATACCCTCCTTATAATGTAAGCGCTTTACAATATGATTGTAGCGGACCTTGAACCCGGCCACTATACCAACCTGCGAACTAAAATAACAAAAAACCAATTTTTTGCAGAGCAGAGTATTTCATTCCCCTCCCACACATACTAATATGCATGATAGTTAAGGGCTGTACACGTTCAGGAGGGAGATTATGGAGGAGTGGTTCCGCAGTAAATGGCTCCGCTGGATGATCGGCGTGCTGCTCTCACTGATTATTCTATATTTCGTCTGGCTGCTCCGTCCGATGCTGAATGGGGTATTCCTGTTTCTAAAAGCGATCCTGGCCCCGTTCCTGGCCGCCATGATTATCTCATATGTACTGAATCCGGTGGTCACTATGCTCTCCCGGAGAAAAATGCCGCGCAGCGTAGCCGTCCTGCTGATCTATGCGGTGTTCCTGACCTCGCTTGCGGTGATTCTGATCAATCTGATCCCGATGTTCATTGAACAGCTGGAGGAGCTGAATGAGCATCTGCCGGAGATGACGCTGCACGCGCAGGGGCTGATGAAGGGCATGAATTCCAGACTGATTCCGCCCGGGGTGGAGACGGGGATGAATAACTGGTTCTATCAGCTGGAGAACCGCCTGGCCGAAGGCATCTCCCACTTCCTTAATAATATCGCTTCGACGATTGGCGTGCTGTTCAACGCATTCATTGTGCCTTTTCTCGTGTTCTATATTCTGAAGGACTTCGAGGTATTCGAACGGATGGTGGTATCCTGTCTGCCCCGTTCGCGCCGCAAGTCGATTGTGATGCTGTTAAAAGACATTGATGAAGCACTCGGCAACTATATCCGCGGACAGTTTCTCGTCTGCATCATCATCGGCGTGCTCGCTTATATCGGCTACGCGATTATCGGCATGCCTTATGCGCTGTTGTTCGCCTGTGTTGTCGCGGTATTCAACATTATTCCTTATATGGGTCCGTTTCTGGGGGCGGCCCCGGCCATTATAATGGCCTCAACCTTGTCGTGGCGCCTTGTCCTGCTGGTGGCGGTGGTGAACACCCTGTGCCAAATGCTGGAGAGCAACGTGATCTCTCCGCAGGTTGTAGGGCGGAAGCTGCATCTGCATCCGCTGCTGATCATCTTCGCGCTGCTGGTCGGCGGGGAGATTGCCGGAATGATCGGGCTGATTCTGGCCGTTCCTTTCTTCGCTGCCGCCAAGGTGGTCATTCAGCATATCATCGGCTATTATATCCGCAGAAGGCCGGCATAGAAGCAGCCGTAATGCATCCCGTCACATGCAGGAACAGGGGAACCTGCGGCTACTTCGGGTGAAAGGATTGACGGTACATGTATCTTTTGGTTATAATGTGGTGAATATTACGATAAGAAGAGTTATTCATAGCAGTGCGATGAAGAGGAGTATTAATTCGTGAGACCGTTATTGCAGAGAGCCGGCACCTCAGGTGCGAGCCGGTTAACGGACCGCAGTGAACTCACCTCCGAGTAATGGCGCGAGCCGCAGGTTCCTTAGAGGGACCGGTGAGTGAACCGCCGTCGCCTCACCCCCGATACAGGGTGTCAAAGTGAGTGCCGGACAAAGAATGTCCGCCGCTAACTAGGGTGGTACCACGGGAATTCATACCTCTCGTCCCTAGCGATTATACGCTAGGGATGGGAGGTTTTTTTGTGGTTAACCTGACGGAGCAGCGTGTCCTGAGCAGCGTAGGAGCGAATATGTTGACTCGCTCCGGCTCCCGGCCCGGCGAATCATGGGCGGCTCTTGGGCTTTGCTGTTGCACTGGGCAAGTGAATTGGTTATTACGGATTTTATGTAAATATAAAGGAACGGAAAGAAATTTTGGAGCTGTAGCAACGTTAGTGGCCGCCTTTATACTCGGATTTCTACCTTGAAGCTTATAATTCAGAAATCCGAGTATAACAGCGGGCGGAAGCCCAAAACTTTCTGCAGTGACCCTTATTTACAGTATTTTTTTACAATAGAGTTACCTAATACAGCAACACTCCAAGGAGGAGCACAAGATGAGCGACAATATTGGATACCGCGCCCAGACCATCGAGCCGAAATGGCAGAAATTCTGGGACGAGAACAAGACCTTCAAGACAATTGAAGAATCAGGCAAGCCGAAATTCTACGCCCTGGATATGTTCCCGTATCCTTCCGGCGCAGGGCTGCACGTAGGCCATCCGGAAGGCTATACCGCCACCGACATCGTGTCCCGCTTCAAACGGATGCGCGGCTACAACGTGCTGCACCCGATGGGCTGGGATGCCTTCGGACTTCCGGCAGAGCAGTATGCCATGGATACCGGCCAGCATCCGCGTGACATTACCTTCAAGAACATTGACAATTTCCGCCGCCAGATCAAGTCGCTGGGCTTCTCCTACGACTGGGACCGTGAGATCAGTACGACAGATCCGGGGTACTACAAGTGGACGCAGTGGATTTTCATCCAGCTGTACAATCGTGGATTGGCTTATGTGGCCGAAGTATCGGTGAACTGGTGCGAGGCGCTGGGAACGGTTCTTGCGAATGAAGAAGTCATCGACGGCAAAAGCGAGCGCGGCGGCCATCCCGTCGTCCGTAGACCGATGCGCCAGTGGATTCTGAAGATTACCGAATACGCCGACCGCCTGCTGGAGGATCTGGAGGAGCTGGACTGGGAAGAGAGCATCAAGGATATGCAGCGCAACTGGATCGGAAAATCGACCGGCGCTGAGGTGACCTTTGCGATTGAGGGGCATGAGGCTGTGCTTGAAGTGTTCACTACCCGTCCCGACACGCTGTTCGGAGCAAGCTATTGCGTACTCGCACCGGAGCATAAGCTGGTGGATGCCATCACCACGGATGAGCAGAAGGCAGCCGTTGCTGAATACCGCGACAAGGCTTCCCGCAAGAGCGATCTGGAACGCACGGATCTGGCTAAGGAGAAAAGCGGTGTATTCACCGGCGCTTATGCGATTAATCCGGTGAACGGCGCGCAGGTGCCGATCTGGATTGCTGACTATGTGCTGGCGGGCTACGGAACCGGAGCCATTATGGCCGTTCCGGGCCATGATGCCCGTGACTGGGAGTTCGCCAAGCAGTTCGGCCTGAACATCATCGAAGTGGTGCAGGGCGGCAATATCGAAGAAGAAGCCTACTCCGGTGACGGTCCGCATGTCAATTCGGGATTCCTCGACGGCCTGTCCAATACTGAAGCGATGGCTCAGATGATCGCCTGGCTGGAAGAGAAGGGCAGCGGTAAGGGCAAAGTAACCTACCGCCTGCGCGACTGGCTGTTCAGCCGCCAGCGTTACTGGGGCGAGCCGATTCCGATTCTGCACCTGGAAGACGGCACGATGAAGACTGTGCCTGTGGATCAGCTACCGCTGGTTCTGCCGGATGTGGATGCCATCAAGCCTTCGGGCACTGGTGAATCCCCGCTGGCGAATGTGACCGAGTGGGTGGAGACAATTGATCCCGAGACTGGCATGAAAGCCCGCCGCGAGACTAACACCATGCCGCAATGGGCCGGCAGCTGCTGGTACTACCTGCGTTATATTGATCCGCACAATGATCAGGAGCTGTGTTCACCGGAGAAGCAGAAGGAATGGCTGCCGGTTGACCTGTACATCGGCGGAGCCGAGCATGCAGTGCTTCACCTGCTGTATGCCCGCTTCTGGCATAAGGTACTCTATGATATCGGCGTAGTCGATACCAAGGAGCCGTTCCACAAGCTGGTCAACCAGGGAATGATCCTGGGGAACAACAATGAGAAGATGAGTAAATCACGCGGCAATGTCATTAACCCGGATGAGATCGTGGAAGCCTACGGGGCAGATACCCTGCGCGTCTATGAGATGTTCATGGGGCCGCTGGAGGCCACCAAGCCTTGGAACGAGAAGGGTGTCGAAGGCATTCACCGCTTCCTCTCCCGCGTATGGCGCCTGTTCGTGAATGAAGACGGCAGCCTCAGCGCGAAGATTACAGAGGGCGGCGGCACGGATGAATTCAAACGCACCTGGCACAAGACGCTGAAGAAGGTAACCGAAGACTTCGAGCATCTGCGTTTCAATACGGCAATCAGCCAGCTGATGATTTTCATCAATGACGCTTACAAGCAGGAGAGCCTGTCTAAGGAAGCAGCAGAACAGTTCGTACAGATGCTGTCCCCGCTGGCACCGCATATTGCCGAAGAGCTGTGGGAGCTGCTGGGCCATGAAGGAAGCATCAGCTATGTCGCCTGGCCATCCTATGATGAAGCTTGGACCGTAGATGCTGAGGTTGAGATCGTGGTGCAGGTCAACGGTAAAATCGTCCAGCGCGCGCTGATTCCGGCGGATATGGGCCAGCAGGAGATGCAGGACCACGCCCTGGCCCTGCCGAATGTGAAGGCGGCCGTCGAAGGCAAAACCGTACGCAAAATCATTGCCGTTCCCGGCAAGCTGGTAAATATCGTAGTGGGTTAAGCGAAGAACGCAATTCTGCCCGCAGCAACGGAGGTTTCCGTGCTGCGGGCTTTCTTGGTTTCGGGCGGCCTGTGAAGCGTGACGACTGCCAGCATGGGAGGGGACAGGGCCAAGGCAGGGGGCAGGATGGCTTAACGGTCTAAGCGGCTCTGGGCGATGCTGCCGAGGCCGAACAGCTCGTCGAGCTTTTCCACATCCTCATCGTATTTGTCGTGTGTGGTGGTGATCAGGCGTTCGAATACCCCTTCCAGACTGGTCTGCAAGTGATTCAGGGCTTGCGCGGTAATACCCCCGCGGACGGCTACCCGTTCCTGCAGCTCCTGCGGGGTGAACGAGCCTTCGGTCAGCAGCTTGCCTGTACCCAGCAGCATCTCCCCTGCGAGCCGGGTGACCAGGGCTTCGTCGATGCCGGTTGCTTCAACAGCCGCTTCAATCCACCGCTCCAGGAAATAGCTCAGAAAGGCCGGACCGCAGCTGGAGAAATCTGAGGCAATCCGCGTATGACCCTCAGGAATTTCCTCAGGAACTCCAATGCAGGAAAATAGCTGGAGCAGCAGCAGCCTGTCTTTTTTATTTAATCGGCTACCGAAGATGCACAGCGAACTTCCGCCTCTGACGGAATGGGTGATGCTGGGAATGATTTTGGCGACCTTGGAGGGCAGGGCCGATTCCAGATGGTAGAGCTGCACAGGGCTTGTAATCGATACAACGATCTGGTCGCTGCGCAGATAAGGGGCGATCTCATCGGTTACCCGCTTGAACTGCAAAGGCTTGACACACAGGAACACCAGGTCGCTCTCCGAGGCGGCTTCGATGTTGCCGGAGCATATCGTAATTCCGGGATGAAGCTTCTTCAGCTCCATCAGCCTGCCCGGGCTGCGGTTGCTGGCCATCACGTCACATGGATCAAGGGCTCCCGACCGAAGGAAGGTGTCGATCAGCAGACTTCCCATGCTGCCTGTTCCGATAAATCCCACTTTCATCCTGTGGTACCTCCTTTCTTATGCTGCTGGCTTACAGTGATACTCTTCGTTAAATGTATGCACACCAGACTTGGACCAATGACAGGTTTTAATCGGATTTTTGAATAAAATTCCAGTTCGATGAGGGAGGACAAACTGATGGATAAAAGAATGATCATCTGCGCCATCACCGCCGCGCTGCTGGGCGGCAGCCTGGTATGGGCCGCAGACCTTAGAACACAGGACGCCGGCATCGCCGGATGGTCAACACTGAACGCCGGAATGGCGCAGGCGCTGGGAGTGGCGGCTGACGGGGAGGCTGGCAGAGCGGCCGCCGGGGGTGATGGCGGGAGTGTGGCTGGTGCAGCGGGGAGTAGAGCGGAAGGTGGCGAGGTATCGGGTGGCGGTACGACGAGTAATGGAGTGGCTAGCGGGAGTGCGGTGGGGGACGGGGCAGTTGTCTGGAGTGTTGCAGGTGCGGCGGGTAGTGGAGAGGCAGGTGGAGAGGCAGCTGGTGGCGGTACGGCGGGGAGTGGAGTAACTGGCAACGCAGCCACGAGTGTTGCAACAGTGGACACAGGAGCTGGCGGGAGTGTGATTGGTAATGGAGTTGCTGGCGCGAATGTTGTAGGCGAGGCGGGTAGCGGAGTTGTTGGCGGTGCGGCCACCGGTGATGGAACAGCTGGCGTTGGAGCGGCGAGTGCCGGGATATCGGGTGCGGGTGCGGCGGACTCAGGAGGACCCGGAGGAGCGGCGGGAAGCGGCGGTGCAAGTGGAACGGCGGCTGCAACAGCTGGAACTGGTGGAGCCGCTGGCACTGCAGCCCCGGCAGCGGCTGACGGCCGGATCAATGTGAATACAGCCGATGCCAAAGCCCTCATGGACCTGCCGGGCATCGGAGAGAAGAAAGCACAGGCGATTATCGACTACCGCACCAGTAAGGGAGCCTTCCGCAGCGTGAAGGAATTGGGCAAGGTGAAGGGCATCGGCCCCAAGCTGCTGGAGAAGCTGAAGCCGCTGGTGGCATTTTAAGGCCGCCGTCCTGAATGTCTCCGTCTCCGAACAACCCGTCTGTCGGGGAAGCAGTTGGATTTCCTCCACTTAATAAATCTTAAATGCTACCTTGACGAACAGTAAGTGGATTTAGGGCATCTAATTTAGCCTGAATGCGCTGAATCAGCAATTTGCAATAAATTAAGTGTCATTTTTCCAACTACTAGCTTACATTCGGCGCTTTTACCAGTAACAGTTGTAGTTTTTCCACTTAGCGGGCTCTATACTCTGAGCATGGACAGAGGCACAGTAAGCTGCAATTGCACTCAGTACATTAGATTAGCCCACAATCCGCCTGATAACTGAAGCTGCTGCACTTCGTACATTAGAATTTTACAAAAGCAGGTCTTTTGAGGACAAATAAGAAAATCAATTGTACAGAGTGCAGCAGAACGTTACTTAGGCGCTGAGAATGCAATTTCTACTGTATGAAGTGCAATCACACCCCACTTTACGGATGAGCAAATGAGGTGTAGAAGTGGCGGGACGGGAGATCTGAGCGAGGGATAGGCGAAATGTAGGTTGTTGCGGGCTATCAATATCCTAGTGAAAACGCAGACAGGTATGCTACAATAATGAACAACTATTGAAGAGAAAGTGGAGATTACTGATGACTGTGGCTTACCGCAAGAACTGGGATACATACTTCATGGATATTGCCTGCATGGTCTCCACCCGTTCGCGCTGTCCCCGCCGCCATGTCGGCGCGGTGCTGGTGCAGGGGAAGAAGCTGCTGGGTACGGCCTATAACGGTGCGCCGATGGGCGTTCCTGACTGCTCGGAAGCAGGCTGTATGGTCTCTGAGCAATACGAGCGTGAGATGATAGACGGTGTAGAGACAATGGTCAAAAAGCAGCGCTGTATCCGTACAATCCATGCCGAGCAGAATCTGCTGCTGTTCACAGACCGGAGCGACCGGGAAGGCAGTACGGTCTACGTTACGGATGAGCCGTGCTGGACCTGTGCCAATATGCTGGCTAACAGCGGAATCGTGGAGATTGTCTACCTGCGTCCTTACAAGAAAGACATGGAGAAGGTACAGGCGATGCTCTCCTCCAAAGGAATCGTGTTCCGTCAATTGGAGAACTACGAGCCGCCTAAGGAAACGATGATTTCGGTATCTGAATAATGGCGTACACCCGATAGAATATGGACTGGCTTCAGGGGAAGAACCTCTGTACACGCATGTGTATGCGTATGCAGAGGTTTTTTGGCGTCTAGAGCTAATTAGGAAGGAGAGATAATCATGAACAGAAGGCCGTTACTAAGCTTCACGGTTTGCTGGGTGGCGGGAAGTGCCGCAGGTTGTTTGTTCTCTGGCCGCAGTCTGCTAATCTGTCTCGCAGGGCTGCTGTTACTGCCTGTAATCTGGGCGGTGAGCGGCGGGATACGCTGGAGGACGGCTGCGGTATTGGTGATGGTACTAATTGTGGCGGCACTTTACTGGGAATACAGTGAGATACGCAATGTGAGTCTGCTGCCCAAGGCATTAGGGCACCCGTCAGGCGAATTGAATGAGGCATACGTAACAGCCACAGGGGTTATTGTCTCTCCGGTGGAGCGGGACGGGGACCGGGTTGACTTTGTCGCGAAGCTGTCCAGTGTCAGACTACACCAGCAAGGGGAACAGTCTGCCGCAGCGGGAGCGGCGGAGAGGGAGGCTGAAGGTGAACGTGTAACTGTACAAATCAAGCTCCAGGAGGAGAGTGAGATCGCTGAGGCTGCCTTGTGGCAGCGGGGAGACCGGGTGGTCATTGAGGGGGAATTGATCGAGCCGCAGATAGCGCGCAACTTTGGCGGATTCGACTACCGTGCCTATCTGCTCACCCAAAAGATACACTGGCTGCTAAAAGGAACGGGAACAGCCAGTGTAAAGGTTAACCCCCAAGTCTCGTGGGAGCCGTCCACTATTCTGCGCTGGAATGATAAGGCAAGATCCGTGCTCGGTGCAGAAATGAGCCGCTTATTTCAGGAGCCTCATGCGGGTTATATGAAAGGCCTTGTCATCGGTATCCAAAAGGAGCTGGACCCGGAGACCTTCAGACAGTTCTCGCAGCTCGGGCTTACCCATATCCTGGCCATCTCGGGGATGCATGTGGCGGTGTACGTCGGAGTGATCCTTGTTCTCTTGCGCCGCTGCCGCTTAACCAGAGAAACCGCACTGACGGTGACCCTGCTGCTGGTGCCGGTCTATGTGCTGCTGTCCGGGGCGGGACCGTCCGTGATCCGCGCCGGGATCATGAGCATGATTGCCCTGCTGGCGGCAAGGCTGGGCCTGCTCAAGGATGGACTAAATATTCTGGCTGCATCCGCTTTGATGATGCTGGTCTGGAATCCTTATCTGCTGCTTAGTGTCAGCTTTCAGCTGTCTTTTCTGGTAACGGCGGGACTCATGGTGTACACACCGCTCGCTGCGCCGCTGTTCAAGCAGTTACCGGGTTGGCTGGGCAGCAGTCTCTCCGTAACGATTATTGCTCAACTGGTCTCGTTTCCGCTGACGATTTATTATTTCAACCAATTCTCATTGTTGTCCGTTGCTGCTAATCTGCTGCTGGTTCCCTTTATCACCTTCCTGGTGCTGCCCTTAGGAACACTGGCGCTGCTCCTCGGAAGGGTCTGGAATGCAGTTGCACTCCTGACTGCGCAGCTTGCGGAGATACTAAATAATATCACTTTTGCGGCAGTAGAGTGGGTGAACGGATTCACCTCCGGGAAGCTGATCTGGGCTTCGCCATCCTTTCTGTGGATTTGTCTCTACTACGGGCTACTGTACGGTATGTTACTTGCGTTGAAGCGGAGGACTGAAGCTAGACTTGTTCCCCAGTTCATGGATGATGAGACCCGTCCGCTGGCGGAACTGGAGAGGCCGGAACCGCCGGGTAACCATATCAACACCAACAACCAGCCAGATTTTCCATCCACTGCGAACAGCAGAAGAGCGGCGCTGGCCTTTCAAGCCTATCCGCAACCGGGTTCAGCACGCTGGAGCAATCCCGCAGCGATAATGTGCGCTATAGGCCTGACCATTCTGCTCTACAAAGGCTATAACGCCGAGGTTATACGCGACGGCTCCGGTTCCATCAGCTTCCTGGATATAGGCCAGGGGGACAGCAGCCTGATTACCACGCCGGGCGGAGCCCACATCCTGGTGGACGGCGGCGGGACCGTGAGCTTCGGCAACCGGGAGGAATGGCGCATCCGCCGCAGCCCGTTCGAGGTCGGGGCGAAGACGCTGCTGCCGCTCCTGAAGCAGCGGGGTATCCACCGGCTGGACGCGGTTATTCTGACGCATGGCGATCAGGATCATGCCGGAGGACTCCAGGCAGTGCTGGAAGGGATGCCGGTATCAGCGCTGCTGTTCAACGGAACATTAGCCGACACGGAGCCGTATACCAAGCTGATGACGACTGCACTGGACGCGGGTGTCCGGCTGTACCCGGTGCAGCAGGGTATGACGCTGGCCCCGGACGAGGCCGCGCGGCTGAACTTCCTCTGGCCGGAGCCGCCAGCGGATGGGCAGACCCTGCCGGAGGAAGTGGAAGACCAGAACCACGAATCGGTGGTGTTCCGGCTGGAGATGAACGGCCGGAGCTTTCTTTTCACGGGAGATATGGATGAGGCGGCAGAGGAAGCCATCCTACATTCCGCAAGTCAATCCGGGATTGAGCAAGGCAGACCCATCGACGTCCTCAAGGTCGCCCACCACGGAAGTAAAACTGCGTCCAGCGCAGAATGGCTAGCCTTCTGGAAGCCCGGCGCCGCTGTGATTTCAGCCGGTGTGAATAATCTCTACGGGCATCCGCACGGTGTTGTGCTGGAGCGCCTGAACGGTACGGGAACCCGCGTCTACCGGACGGATCAGCAGGGGGAGATTGAGATGAGAATTAGGCACGGTGGGATTGAAGTGCGAAATAAATTAAAGTGAAATAGGCGATACGATTTTTCTATGTAAATGATCGCCTTTGAAGAGATGGTAATACATATAAAAATAATGGAATTTATATATTTATCAGTCTCTATTAAAAATATCGCGAGTGTAGACTTTTTCTACAACATCCCAAATCTCTTCAGTTAGGCGATTAGTAATTATAATATCGCATGCATTTTTAAATTCTTTCAAATCTTTAATTACTTTAGAGTTGAAATACATATCAACGTGAAGCATTGGCTCGTATATAACTACCTTGATACCTTTAGCCATTATACGAGTCATAATGCTCTGAATAGCAGATTCCCGAAAGTTGTCGGAATCTTTTTTCATAGTTAAGCGATGTATACCTACAATATTTGGATTCCTTTTTAATATCATATTTGTAATATGATCTTTTCTTGTTTTGTTAGCTTCTACAATGGCACTTATCATATTATTGGGGATATCCGCATAATTGGTTAGTAGTTGTTTCGTGTCCTTTGGTAAACAATATCCACCGTAACCAAAAGAGGGGTTATTATAGCCATCGCCGATGCGGGGATCTAGGCTAACTCCTTCAATAATTTGTTGTGTGCTCAATCCTCTTATCTCAGCAAAAGAATCTAACTCATTAAAAAATGCTACTCTCATAGCAAGATAAGTATTAGCAAATAATTTAATAGCTTCTGCTTCAGTTGCATTCGTAAACAATACATCAATATTCTTTTTCTTTGCACCATCAGTAAGTAATTTGGCAAAGATTCTGGCCCTTTTCGTTTGTTCGCCTATAACAATTCGTGAAGGATATAAGTTATCATAAAGGGCCTTTCCTTCACGTAGAAACTCTGGAGAGAATATGATGTTATTTGTTTTGAACATTTTTTTAATTCTTTCAGTGTACCCTACGGGAACAGTTGATTTTATAACCATAATGGCTTCAGAGTTAATCAATAATACACTTTTAATTACATCCTCGATAGTTTCGGTATTAAAATAATTTTTCTTCGGATCATAGCTGGTCGGAGTTGAGATAATCACATATTCAGCATCTTTAAATGCCTTTTGTTTATCCGTTGTGGCAGTTAGTTTTAATTTCTTAAATAACAGGTAATCTTCAATCTCCTGATCTTTAATCGGAGATTTCTTTTTGTTAATCATATCAACTCTTTCTTGAATTATATCCAGTGCGATAATCTCATTGTTTTGCGATAGTAGAATAGCATTGGACAAGCCGACATAGCCTAATCCAGCCACTGTAATCCTCATTTAACTATACCTCCCAATTTCAATTATTGTAGTTGTACCGTTTATTCTATATTTACACCAATTATATGGCAATATGTTCTATGATTTGTTTAATTTAAATTTAAATGGTACGAAAAGAATTGGATATACTCGGTAGATTAATGGATATTGTAACAAATTTCACAATAGTTTTTACATAAAAATGATATATTTATATCAGTGTAATTTTATCCCAATTAGGTGCTGGCTTATCAAATATGTTTAATAGGAGCTTGAGTAGGGATGGAACCGATTATTGAATTAAAAGGTGTGAGTAAAGAGTTTAAAACTTTAAAGAAAAAAAAGGGGAAATTGGGTTTTATCAAAGACCTTTTTTCAACTGATTATTTAATAAAAAAAGCTGTAAACCAAATTGATTTAAGTATATACAAAGGTGAGATTGTAGGTTTTATTGGCCCTAATGGTGCCGGTAAATCGACAACGATTAAGATGTTGACAGGTGTTTTGGTGCCCACTGAGGGAACTATACTTGTTAATGGGTTCACCCCACATAAACAAAGAGTAAAATATGTTAAAGAAATTGGCGTGGTTATGGGGCAAAGAAGTCAATTATGGTGGGATCTATCGGTATTAGACTCTTTTAAAGTAATGAAAGAAATGTATGAGCTAAGTGATGCAGATTACTTTGTTAATATGAGCATATTTGAGGAAGAACTCAAGATATCTGAGCTTTTTTATAAATCCGTACGACATTTGTCATTAGGCCAAAAAATGTTGTGTGAGATAGTTGCAGTACTACTTTATAATCCTAAATTAATTTTTTTGGATGAGCCAACAATAGGGTTGGATATTTCTGTGAAAATAAAAATAAGGAATATTATTAAAAGAATGAATCGTGAAAATGATGTCACAGTTATTCTTACGACCCATGATATTAGTGATATTGAAGCACTCTGTCATCGAATTGTGATCATAGATCAAGGAGTTATTATCTTTAATGATTCTATGCACAAAATGAAACAATTGGTTGGGACTGAGAGGAAAACTATTGAAATAACGACAAAAGATGTGATTGGCGATGACCTATTAACTAATATAAGGCAAGGCTTTATTAAAGAGAATGTATTATTCAATTTGGTCACAAATAAAAAAATGGAAATTATATATGATAGAAATGAAGTAGATATTGATATGCTGTTAATGAAGATTATGAGAAATACAAAGGTGATTGATATAGATACTTCTGATGTAAGAATAGAAAATATTATCAAGCAAGTGTACGAAGGTAAATTATTATGAGGAAATATACAACTCTTATAGAGGCTGGCATAAAAAGTTCTTTTGCTTATCGATTTAAGATTATTACCAGTTTGCTGTTTAATGTAATTTATTTGTATATTTTATTTTTTATTTGGAAAGGGATTTATTCATCTCATGAAAATATAGCAGGATTAACCTTTGAGGAAACCTATTCGTATATTGCTGTTTCTACAGTTTTAACCTATCTGTTTAATTCGCGAACGGATTGGAGAATGTCAATGAGAGTACTAAATGGCCAGATAATTGGTTATTACTCAAAACCATTACCTATCCAGTTGCAATTCTTCTTTGAAGCAATAGGTGGTGTGATTGTTCAGTTCTTTATTGTACTTATACCAGTAATAGTATTTGTATCGATTATAGGTACTGGATTTCCTGATTATCAGAATATTATCTTTTTTATTCTTTCCCTGCCACTAGCTTTTATTATTAATTTCTGTTTTGAATACAGCATTGGAACAATTTCGTTTTACACGGAGTCACTGTGGGGAGTTATTATTTTGAAAAACACTGTAATTGCATTTTTTTCGGGAGGGTTATTGCCAGTAAGGTTTTTCCCGGAAAATATTCAAGTACTTATTAAATGGTTACCGTTCAGAGGGATTATTGATATTCCCATAAATATATTAAATGGACGATCGTTAAATTATGCAACATTGTTGTGGTACATTGCTATGCAAACATTTTGGGTCGTAATGCTAGTATGGGTGTCACATTCATTCTATAAGAAATCAGAAAAGGTGATGATCGTAAATGGTGGTTGAATGCTAAACAGGTTTAAGTATTACATCAAAATTTATTTTTTATTAATTTCTAAATTTATAAAAGCACGTATGGCATATAGAGCGGATTTTATTATTAGCCTACTTGGTATTTTTATCGAAAATACTTTAGGGTTACTGTTTTATTCAGTAGTTTTTATGCGCATATCATACATTGGAGATTGGAGTTATGACGACCTATTGTTTATCTATGGTTTTCTTGTAACAGCTTCTTCATTTTTTTATATTTTTTTTGGTAATATGTTTAATCTAAAATCTTACGTAGTAACAGGAGAATTCACAAAATTTTATTATAGACCAATTAATATGTTTTTTTCATTTGTTGCTGAGTCGATAGACATAAAACCAATCTTTCAATTTCTTATTGGTATTTACCTTTTACTGATTTCATCAAATGCATTAGATATCGCTTGGGATTTGCAGGCTGTATTATTGTTGAGTTTTTTAATAATTAGCTCAGGAATAATAATAATTTCTATCATGACTATTTGTGCTTCTTTGGGTTTCTGGGTAAGAGATCCCTCAATCATTATGGATTTTATGCTGAAAATTAAAGATTACTCAAAATACCCTTTGACTATTTACGGTAAATTCATGCGCATTTTCTTAACTTTTATTATTCCGCTAGGATTCATGTCATTCTACCCATCTTTATTATTTCTACGGAGTACAGTTTTACAATATATATGGGTAATTCCTCTTCAATTGATTGTAACCGTTATCTTTTTTCTTTTAGCTGTAATGATTTTTCATAAGGGAACTAAGTTTTACGATGGTGTTGGTAGTTAGATGGAGTTTACCAAAATTAAGAATGAAAAGGAGGGATTCACATGTAACTAATATAGCGTTAAACATAACTTAATTAAGAGAGTTGTATTTTCGAATATACATTATGTGCTGATCGAGGAGGTTTTTTTTTGAATAATAAAATTACAATTATAGTACCAGTTTTTAATGGAGAAAAATATATTAAAACTTGTCTACAATGCTTGATTGATCAGTCGTACAATAATTTGGAAATAATAATCGTTGATGATGGTTCTACTGATAATACCAGAATGTATATAGAATCTTACATGGAAAAAGATGCAAGAATACTTCTGATCACACAAAAAAACCAAGGTGTTAGCAATGCCAGAAATAAGGGTCTTAGTTCCTGCACAGGAGAATTTGTCTGTTTTGTGGATTGCGACGACACCATCGATAGAAACTATTGCAAAACTATGCTTTCATATATGAGCGATACTATCGATGTAGTAGTTTGTGGGGTGGGAATTTCTTATAACGGTGATTTTACTGAGGATTCTCCATTTTATAGCACTGTATCAGGCGAAACTGCTTGTTTAAATATTCTTGAACAACGAAATGTATCTGGATTTATTTGGAATAAATTGTTTAAAACATCTGTATTTCGCTTGAAAGAAATATATTTTCCAGAAGGACTAATATATGAAGATTTACTGGTTTGTTATGAATACTTTCAATCCGTACATTCTGTGCAATATATTGATGAAGCGCTATATCATTATAAAAGAAGGTCAGGCTCATTATGTACAAATTATGATAATCCGAAAAGAATGAGTGATTTAATTGAAATCATTAAAATAATGGAAAAGAAAACTTTGAAAAATCAAATGAATTTAAAAGCATTTCTATTTTTCCTTCATAATTCACTTCTAAGACTAAATAATTATTTCATACGTTCTAATTATATTGGGAATGATATTTTATTTAAGGAGTGTGCGAAATTTATAATTGATCGCATTCAAGTATTGAATGGTGAGCTTGAAATTATAAAAGATCTAGTTAACGAGGAGAGATAATGAAATGGCTAATAACCTTAATATTGTTGTGAAGCTTACAACAAATTGCCCGGCAAACTGTAAATGCTGTACAAACCGCCAGAGAGAATTTGTAAGTAAAAATGAAAAAAACAGAATATTTGACATAATAACGTTCGAGAAAATTTGTGTAAAAGTTAAAGCTATTGGCGGAACATATATTTGTCTAAGTGGGGGAGAACCTACAATAGTTGCCAATATTGATGAGTATATGGAGATTGCACAAAAGCATGGTTTAGCTACAAGGATGAATACAACTGGCTGGGGTATAACAGAAGAAAAATTGAGAAGATGGCTTTCTTTAGGTTTAGAGCAAGTCGTATTATCTGTTTATAGTTTGGATAAAGACAGAATTAAGAGCATCAGAGGCAACGGAGTACTATTAAAAAAATTATTAAACGCAGCCGAGCTAATCAAAAAAATGAAATTGGAAAATCACCCCTTCTTATTTATAGTGCAAACTGTGGTGATGAGTGAAAATTATAGAGAACTGCCCGATATATTAGAATTTGCTATTGAAAACAAGGCGGATACCGTTTGGCCGTCTTACATGGAGGATGCAGTGAATCTTCCAGAAATTAGAATGGAGAAAAATGATATAAAGATACTCAAAAACGAAATAATTCCCCAAATGAAAAAGTTAATTGAAAGATACCCCTTCAGCGAAGATCATAAAGCTTGCATGAAAAAAAGCCTGAGTAATTATTATGCGGATGAATTTGATGATTTTATATATCATCGTGAAGATTTTGATTGTCATTGGTTAGGGAAGCATTTTACGTTTTATCCAAACGGTACAGTTTATCCTTGTCCGGGTCATGAATATTTTAGCAGTGAATGTCAATATACAATTGATTATAGTTCAATTGATGATTTTTTGACGTTAGAAAACTTAGCTAACAATGCAACCAGTAAAACAGAGCATTGTAAGTACTGCCCACAAGGTATTTTTGAAGAGGTGAAAATTGAACAATATAGTTCATAAGAGAGTGTCACTATAGTTATGTGGAGGAGGAATATAATGAAAAAAATACTTTTGGGGATTTGTGGCATAGGCTATGGGCATGTTAATCGCCAGAAATTAATTATCAATCACCTGGTTGAATATGATATTGATCTGGTATTAGCAGTTACTAAAAAGAACTATGAATTATTCGATGGCTTATATCCGAGTATAAAAAAAGTTATTGTTAATA
Source organism: Paenibacillus sp. FSL H3-0333 (assembly GCF_038002805.1). NCBI lineage: Bacteria > Bacillati > Bacillota > Bacilli > Caryophanales > Paenibacillaceae > Paenibacillus > Paenibacillus sp. FSL H3-0333. The sequence goes on from NZ_JBBODG010000001.1 coordinate 2,298,845, forward strand.
GGCCTTGGATAGTATGTGATAATAGGGGGATTGATTTTACAGCTACTAAGATAAAATATTCGGAATTTGGTTTTGATCAATTTGATGGTTTTTTGGATTTTTCAATAGAAGTTGAAAAGGCGTTTAATGGAGAGCATCCTGATTTCGTTTTGAGCGATTATGAACCTTACTCTGCACAATTTGCTTATGCAACAAATAAACCTTTAATTTGCTTGGATCAACAAGCGAAATTTTTAAATTTACCCACAAAAAAAGTGAATAATTTCACTATCGAAGATGCTACGGGTCTATTGCATTATTTTTTTCCGAAAGCAAATAAAAGGTATGCCTCTTCATTTTTTACGATCAGAAGCAGCGGTAAATACAACATAGAAGCCATTCCTCCAGTACTAAAGGACATAAAAAGAGGCCTTGTCGACAATTCTAAAGTAGTTGTTTATTTCTCTCCTTATACATCCAACTCTGATAAATATATAAAAATATTAGAATTAATAAAACATTATAAAAATTATGAATTTCATATTTATTCTGAACTTGATTTTCTAAATTATCACAAATATAACAACTTCCATTTTAAAAAAATAGGTGAGGAATTTGATAGTGACTTAACGGATTGTAAATTTATTATATCTTCATCAGGGCACCAGCTAATTAGTGAGGCAATTAATTTAGAAATTCCTCTTTATATCTTCCCTTTAGATACATTTGATCAAAATTATTGTTGCTATATCGTTGAGAAGCAGAAGTTCGGTAAAAGAATTAAGACAAATGATCAAAAAGAATTTGATCTGTTCATAGAATCATTAGAAAAATATATAACTAATATGCAAAATTATAAAAGAACTAATTGGAAAAGCAAATGGAATGAAGTGCTGTTTGAAAAGCTTGAGAAAGAATTGAATATTATGAAGAAAAAGATCACATAATGATCCTTTATGTTGCCTATATTGGAGGTTATTTCATTGCACAAACCATTAGTTATTTTCGTGACTACAGCAACATCAAGTAATAAGACTGCCGAAGAAAACTTAGGATTAGGCTATTTAGCAGCTACATGCCGAGAGAATAATATTGAGGTTAGAATTATTGATGGTTGGCTAGAAGAATTAACATCTGAAGAAATAATTAATCGTATACTATCCGAGCGGCAACCTTTGTTGGTTGGTTTTTCATGTAATCTACTCACAGGAGATGCTGCAATAAATATTGTTAATCAATTAAAAACTAAAAACTACTCTGTGCCATTTATTGCCGGTGGATTTGCACCAACGCTTAATCCAAAGAAATTTCTGGATTCTGGATTTGACTTTGTGTCTTTGGCAGAAGGAGAGGAGACGATCAAAGATTATTGTGACCATCTTCTCAATGGAAAACCTGCCCTTACTGAAATAAGCGGGCTATGTTACTATGATGAATTGCACAACTTATGCTTCAAAAAGCCGAACTGTAGAATGGCACTTGATGAAATCCCTTTTCCTTCTAGAGATACGATGAATTATGTTATCAAGCATAAGATTCCGGTCAGTATTTCTACAACAAGAGGTTGTAAGGCAAGTTGTTTATTTTGCAGCATTGCCGCTTATTGGAGAACAGCTGATGGGCCTAGATGGAGAGGGAGAAGTGCGTATAATATAGTCGACGAAATAGAGCAACTATATCATAAAGGGGCTCGTTATTTTAAGTTTGTTGATGATTCTTTTATCGAACCACCAAGAGATGCAGAATGGTGTAATAATTTTGCTGATGAAATCCATAAAAGAGGTCTAGATATTGGATTTAGAATAACGATGAGAGCAGACAGAGTTAGTGAAGATATAATAACAGCTTTATGTCGTGCGGGTTGTGACTCTATAGTATGTGGGGTGGAGAATTTTAGTAATAAAGCCTTGAGACGTATGGGCAAGAAAGCAGATTCTAAAGAGAATACTGACGCGCTAGACCTTTTAAAAAAGCACAATATCTATGTTCTACATGGTTTTATCTTATTTGATTATGCCACGACTCTCGACGAGTTGCGGGAAAACTATGAAGTGCTTAATGAATACTCTTGGGCGATATGTAAGGGGATATTTTCAGAGATGTATGCTGCTACGGGTACACGTTACACTGAAATTTTAAGAAGAAAAGGATTAATTTATGGTGATGAACGTTTTGAAAACTACACCTATCAAATAGAGGACGATAAAGCCAATATGGTATATAAGGCTTTAAAAGATTGGCATGTGAGTCATAATAAAATTTACGATATGATGGTAGAACCTATTAATAAACCTAGAGTTTTAAGCAAAAGTGGTTCAGCATCCTTTTATATCCTTTACTTAGACATCAGAAGACGCGATCTGGAATTTATGGGAGAAGTGTTAGATATAGTAGAGGGCAATTTAGGCCAAAGCTATCTAGATGAGTTTGTTAAAAAAACGATTAGAAATAGTATGGAATGGTTCGAAGATTATGCAAATAAAGTTGAATGTTTATACGATTCAGAGGAAATTGTGTATATGGCTGAAGAAGATCCATTTACCTTGATTGAGCAGTAAAGCGAGCAGAAGGGAGAATAAAATGAGGGATGTTACTGTAATTATTCCCACTTATAATAAAGCTGAGTATTTGGATTTAACCTTAGCTGGTTTCTGCATTCAAATTTATAAAGAATTTAACATCGTGATTGTTGATGATGGTAGCTCAGATAAAACAAGGGATGTAGTGGATAATTATTCTGATAAGTTATCAATCAATTATATTTATCAAGAAAATGCGGGAAGATGTGCAGCTAAAAATGTTGCTCTAAATAATTTGAATACTGAGTATGTAATTTTTTCTGATGATGATCGAATCCCGGACAAAAATTTTGTGAATAAGCATATTGAGTATTTAAAAGAAAATCCGAACACAGTTACAATTGGCAGTAAATATGATGTTCTTTCATTCTGGGATGACAGGACTAGGCTATACAAATCACAAATCAACTATCTTTATCGTAAAAATAGTGATAATTTTGGATGTTTACTGAATATTAATAAGCTAATTTCACCAGAAATGCTCATTTCATCTTTTGATACTACAATTGAGGTTTTCGGTCTGGGCGAAAGAACTGACAACTGTAGTGATGTGCGAAATAAGTATACGGATAATCTTATAGATTTTCATTTTGGATGGGCAATAGCAACAACTGGTAATATGGCTCTTAAGCTCCCTAAAGAAAAAGTGCTTTTTGATGAGCGCTTAAAAGGATGGGGAGGCGAGGATAATGAATATGCATATCAGCTCTCTAAACTAGACTACAAGTTTGGATTTGTACCTAAAGCAGTTAATTATCACCAATTACACCAGCGTGGTAATAATGAAATGGATCAATTAAAAAGTAATATTGGATATTTAATTTCCAAATATCCTACTTTAGAAATGAAACTCTTTAATGAAGTTTTTAGTATGCCCCGAGGATTTGTGAGCTTTGTGGATATTAATGAGAAATATAGGAGCGTCAAGAATAAAGAACCTGTTGTTTGAAATTAAGTATTGAAAGTTAAGGAGTCAGCGGCACCCAGCCTAATCGGCGCCGCTTTTTGTGTGTAGCGAGGATAATAAAGGTAAATGCAGTACTGTATGATAATAATTTACTTTTGGTAATTGATTTTGCATTTAAGCTTTTATGCCACAATAATTAGGAATAAGAATTTTCACCATTTTCTATCCAAGAGAAGGACCCATCATATACCACCCCGGACTAATACTCTTTCAATCGTATATAATAACCTCATATGAAAGGGGTTGATCTTATCCTTATTGTTCTGGCAGGACTCCTGCTGCTGCTGATTGCCCAGACTGTGTACCTGCTGAACTACCGGAGACAGGTCGGTCAGATCAGCAGCCAGCTGTCTTTTATTATGGAGCATGAGTCCCGTAAGCTGGTAGCGACCCAGTTGAAGCCGAGGGAGATCGGCAGGCTGGTGCGGGAGTGCAATAACCTGTTAAGCCGCCAGCAAGCGATGGGAGAACAGTTCAGTCGCAAGAATCAGGAGATGAATCTGGCGATTACCAGTCTGTCGCATGATATCCGCACGCCGCTCACTTCACTGGATGGTTACCTTCAGCTGGCGCTGCGGACAGAGGCAGAGCAGGAGAAGGGGCGGTACGTAGCGCTTGCCCAGTCGAGAATACAGCAGATTATTAAGCTGGTAGAGGAACTGTTCCTCTATACCAAGCTGCAGAATCCCGAATATGAATTGGAGCTGCAGGCGGTTGATGTGGCGGAGGTGTTGAAGCGGAACCTGTTTACGTTCATTGATGATTTTACCCGGTCCGGGAATGAGCCTGAGCTTCGGCTGCCGGGGCGTTCTCCCCGGGTGATGGGGGATATCCATGCGCTGGAACGAATCTTTACCAATATCATCGGCAACTATTTCATCCACGGCGAAGGCCCGTTGACCGTAGAGGTTGAAGACAGGCAGGAGATGCTGTGTATACGCTTCACTAATCGGCTTAAGCCAGGCAGCAGGGTGGATACGGAGAAGATCTTTACCCGCTTTTACAGAGAAGATCCGTCGCGTACCCGGCATTCCTCAGGTCTTGGACTCTCGATTGTGAAGGCGCTGATGGAGAAAATGAACGGGGATGCAGAGGCCAATTCCGCCAGCGGCATCTTCAGCATTGATATCGAATTCGCAAAAGCGGGAAAGGAGCACTCCCATGGGCATCCCTCTCAATAGTAACAGCAAAAGAATTCTCATCGTTGAGGATGACGAGCATATTAACGCAATTCTGCATGACGGGCTTACCGCCGCAGGCTTTCAGTGTACCCGGGCCTATTCAGGCAGTGAAGGGATGCTGAATCTGGCAGAGCAGGAGTATCACCTCATTGTCCTGGACCTGATGCTGCCCGGATTGTCCGGCGAAGGGTTCATGCACCGTTTGCGTGAGGAGTTGAAGTCCCGGATTCCGGTAATTGTCCTCTCGGCAAAGGATCAGCTGGATCATAAGCTGGATCTGTTCACGCTGGGCGCTGATGATTATGTGACCAAGCCCTTTGAGCTGGAGGAGCTGATCGCCCGCATCCATGTCCATATCCAGCGGACAGCTGCCGGTGAGCCGGTGAAGGAGTTCAGGCATAAAAATCTGGTACTGGACTGCACGGCCTACAGTGTAAGGATTCATGGCAGCGTGCTTGCTCTGACCCGCCAGGAATACCGGATTGTCGAGCTGCTGGTCAGGAATCCCTCACGCGTGTTCACGAAGCAGGATCTCTATGAGCTGGCCTGGGAGGAGATCTATCTGGGCGAGGACAAGACGATAACGGTACATGTCAGCAATATTCGCAATAAAATCAAAACGCACGACAGCGAAGCCTATATCGATACGGTCTGGGGCATCGGCTTCCGGCTGAGTCCATGATGAACTTTGAACTTTCTTAACCTTTTGTTGGCGAACTATTAGTCTTCATCCTGTTAACTTAGGGTAAGGAGGTGGCAGACATGACAGATTGCATTATTGAACTATGCGGACTGACCAAGATGTACCAATTGAAAGCGGCAGTACGGAATGCCAATCTCAAAATCTACAGAGGAGAGATTGTCGGCATCATCGGTAAGAACGGGGCGGGCAAATCGACCCTGCTCAAAATGATCAGCGGACACGTGTATCCAACCTCGGGTGAGCTGCATTTTTTCAACCGTGCGGCGGCGGGAGACCAGTCTTTTTTCGAGCGGATGGGGGTGCTGATTGAACAGCCCGGGTTATACCCGAACCTCTCGGCCTATGAGAACCTGAAGCTGCTCGCCATCGCATATGGTCTAAGTGACAGGGTTACCACGATAGAGAAATTGCTGAGGCTCGTAGGACTGGATCTTAAGAATACCGCCAAAGTCAAAAGCTATTCCATGGGTATGAAGCAGCGGCTGGGAATCGCGGTGGCCTTGCTTGGAAGTCCCGATGTGCTGATTCTGGATGAGCCGATTAACGGGCTTGATCCGCAGGGGATTGTAGAGATCAGGGAGCTCATCCTGGAGCTGAACGCAGCGGGTCTGACGATTCTGATCTCCAGCCACATTCTGGAGGAGCTCTCCAAAATCGCCACCAAGTATGCCATTATCCATCAGGGGGAATTCGCCGAGGTCATCTCCAAGGAAGAATTACAGCAGCGCTGTGAGGAACGGATCGAGATTAGCGTGGAGGAAGCCCGGGAGGCTCTCCCGGTGCTGGAGCGCGAGCTGAAGATTACACAATATAAAGTGGTGGACAGCCGTACGGTATATGTATACGACGAGCATATCCGCATCCGGCAGATCGTCCAGGAACTGGCGCAGTATGGGATAATGGTAGATTCCATCTCAAGACATAAGCAGAGCCTGGAGCAGTATTTCCTGGAACGCACGGAGAGTGCAGGTGAACGCCATGATTAATCTGTTGCGGATGGACTTCTACCGCTTCACGCGGAACAAGATTATGTACCTGCTCCTGCTCTTGTTTTGTGCTTTTCAGATCTTCGGCATTTATATGATGAAGCAATACGCGCAGCCTGTGGAGGAAGGCGGTGTTCAAATCGGAAATTTAACGGAGATAGACTTCATCCAGTACACGATCTCACAGCCGCCTTCCTGGATGCTGATTTATATCGCAGTGTTCACGATCTATTTCTATATGAGCGAATGGAATTCCGGCTTCCACAAGAATTATATCTCCATGAGACAGGCAAGAATCCACTCCGTCTTCTCCAAAATGGCGATTCTCGCCCTATTCGTGGCCATGCTGTTCCTGACGCTGTTAATTGCGGATGGGATCGGGAGAAGGATGTTCTTTGACCAGACAAATATGGGAGATCTAGGCATGCTCATTACCCTGCTGGCCAGCCAATTCCTGCTGCACTGGGCGTTCTCACTGGTTGTTCTCTGCATTTCTATGATGACCAAGAACCTGCTCATCAGCTTGAGCGCCGGCTTCGTTCTGGCCCTGAATGTGATCGGGATGGTACTGGGGGCGCTGGAGAATCAGTTCACAGGCACTCATCTGACGCAATATCTGCTGATCAACACGCTCGTACGGATCAAGGATCTAGGCAGCACGGCTGACCTGATTCATACATTCGGAGTAGCGGTTGCGGCGATTCTAATACTAAGCTATCTTGCTGTCCGCTACAAAATCAGGGAGGATCTGAACTAGCGTCATTTCGCCCTGAGGGAATCAGATTCTTCTGCATTCCTCGGGCAGCTCCCCGCCCTGAATCCATTCCTCGACCAGCTTATTGAACAGCTCTGGCTTCGCCAGAGAGAGGCCATGTCCCATCAGGGGAATCACCACGCCCATGCAGCGGGGATTCACAGCTACAAGGTCCCGGGCGGATTGCTTCATGACAGATTTCTCACGTTCACCTACAGTAACCAGTATTTTGCCTGTGGCCTCACTGAACCCGGCTGGAATGCGGAACGACATATTCTCTTCCAGCACCCGGATCAGCGTCTTCAGCTCCATCTGCCGGCTCTCTTCAACATACCGTTCCAGGTACTCCTCGCCCAGATAGAGCGTCTTAGCCTGTAGCTTCGCGAACCATCTGTACTTAATCAGCGGAAAAGACACTCTGACCGCCGGCCCGATCAGCTTGCTGGCGGAGGGAATGGGCCGCACTAACGCGCTGTTGATGATGGCATAATCGATCAGCTCCGGTCTTAACCCCAGCATCTGAACCAACACCTGTGCGCCCAGCGAGAAGCCGGTGACAACGATCTTTCGTCCCTGAGCCCGCTCCTCAATGAGCAACAGAAGCTCCTCCGCACTGCTGCGGATCGTGAACGCCGTATCCTCCCGGCTGAACCCGTGCCCCGGCAGGTCCGGGACCAGACAATGATACCCGGCGAACGCCGCCACCTGCTTCTCCCACATCCACCCGCTCACGCCCCCGCCATGCAGGAAGACCATCAGACAAGCCCCATCCGGGTCTCCGTACTCCTGAATATGTATCGCCATCCCGTTACACCTCTTTCTTGTAAAATAGCCACTCCTACTCCTACGTCCCAGTAACAATATGGTCTCATAAGTAGAACCGGCTTTGTCTTCCTTTTCGGGACGGTACCGTTTCAATGAAAAGTGAAGCTTGGGTTTCAATGTTTACTCAGGATCTTTGCGGGGAATGAAAAGGTGTATCACAAAAAAAGCCCCGGCAGCTTGTCCAAGCTGCCGGGTGCTCATTCTACATACCATCCAATAGATTGAACTTGTAATATACAAATTAAGGGATGAATGGCGGAAGGGAATTTTGGAACTGTAGGAGCGGTAGCGTCCGCCTTTGTATACGGATTTCTACCGCGAACAGCGGTTAAATCAAGGAAATCTGTATACAACAGCGGCCGGAAGTCCAAACATTCTCTGGAGTCATGACTATCCCAAGATAAAGATACTGCAAGTTCAATCTACCCACTCAAAAATTAAAATCCTCATCCCGCAAAGGCTCCACATTCATAGCCCGCACATACCCATTCCCCTTCTTCGAGAAGAAGTCATGCTGCTTCGTGTGGGTGCTGATCCCGTTCTGGACGATCGGGTTAATCTCTTCCTCATCGAACAGCGGATCATGGCCGAGGTTCATCATCGCCTTGTTGGCATTGTAGCGCAGGAAGGTCTTCACTTCCTCCACCAGACCGATCGGTGCGTAGATCTGCTCGGTGTATTGCTCCTCGTTCGCGTGGAGCAGACGCAGCAGGCCAACCAGGGTCTCGTAGACATCGCTCTGGTCTTCTTCGGATAGCTCCTCAAAAATCTCCTGGGCCAGCACGCCGACATAGACGCCGTGGATGCTCTCATCACGCAGGATCAGGTCGATGATCTCGCCGCTGCAGGTCATTTTGCCTTGTCCGGCCAGATAGAGCGGGTAGAAGAAGCCGCTATAGAATAGGTAGCTCTCCAGTAGTACCGATGCGGACATCGCCAGATAGAGGTCTTTCTTCGTTTCAATCTTTTGATAATACTCCGAGATCGTCTCCGCCTTGAACTGCAGGAACGTATTGTCCTCCACCCAGCGGAAAATCCCGTCAATCTGCTCAGTGGAAGCCAGTGTGGTGAAAATGCTGCTGTACGACTTCGCATGAATCTGCTCCATCATCCCCATGAAGCCAAGGACCGCCTTGCGCTGCAAGCCGTCCACATGCTCCATAATCTGCGGCATCCCTACGCCGCCCTGAATCGTATCGAGCAGGGTCAGTCCGCCCAGCACCTTCATATAAGAGTCCTTCTCGATCTCGCTTAGCGTGAGCCAGGACATTTTGTCATCGGATAGTGGTATTTCATCATCGGTCCAGAACTGCATAATATTCTGATTCCAGAACATCAGCGAGAAATCGTCGTCGGGACGGTTCCAGTTCACGGCTTGGATTGCGCTCATAATCGTATCTTCTCCCTTTCTGTACCTGTGCCCCGCTTAGATGGAGCAGGCCAGGCATTCCTCGACAGACAATTTATTGGTCCGGGTGTAGTACAGGGATTTCAGCCCTTTGTGCGCCGCATACAGGTAAGAACGGGCCAGCTCACGGGTTGTGACATCACTGTTCACATGCAGAACGGTTGATATGCCCTGGTCGATATGAGGCTGAATCTCCGCAATCAGATCAATCACCTTGAACTGGTCCATCTGGTAGGCGGATTTATAATAGAACACATTGTCCGGACGCAGGTAAGGCATCGGATAGTAGGTGGTCGAGTTGGCATACGTGCGGGTCTCGATCTGCTCTACAATCGGCATGACGCTGGAGGTCGCATTCTGGATGTACGAGATGCTTGCGGTCGGCGCAATCGCCAGACGGTAGGCATGGTACAGGCCGTGCTTCATCACCTTGTCACGCAGCTCTTTCCAATCCTCTGTAGTAGGAATGTAGATCCCCTCGAACAGCTCCTGCGCTTTTGCCGTAACCGGACGGTAGTCTGTAGTCAGATAACGGTCGAAATACACGCCGCTGGCGTAGTCGGACTGCTCGAAGCCATAGAAGGTCTCACCTGTCTCGGCGGCAATCTCCATACTTTTCTCAATCGAATGATAGTTCATGGTCATGAAGAAGGTGCGTGCGAAATCACGGGCCTGCTCACTCTCATAAGCCACCTTGTTCTTGGCAAAATAGCCGTGCAGGTTCATCACGCCCAGGCCCACGGAGTGCATTTCCTTGTTCGCCTTAGCCACGCCTGGAGCGTTGGAGACAGTTGTCATATCGCTGACAGCCGTCAGTGCCAGCATGCCCTCATGTACGGATTCACGAATCTTGCCGTGCTCCATCACGTTCACAATGTTGAGGGAAGCCAGGTTGCAGCTGATATCGCGGCGGATCTCGTCCTGCTGACCGTAGTCGTTAATCTCTGAAGTCTCCTGCAATTGGAAAATCTCGGTGCACAGGTTGGACATCTTGATCTGGCCCACATTACGCAGAGCATGGGCGTTATTGGCATTACTCTTGTTCATAATATACGGATAGCCCGATTCAAGCTGGATCATGGCGATCTTGGTCAGCATGTCGCGTGCGCTCATGGCGATTCTTTTCTTCACGCGCGGATCGGCAAGCAGGGTATCATACATGACGTCCAAATCCATGTCATCCAGATGCGTACCGTACGCCTGGTAGACCGTGTAAGGAGCGAACACATGCAGCGGCTGATTATCCTGTGCCAGCTTGTAGAAGCGGTTAGGCACGATCAGGCCGATAGACAACGTCTTCAGGCGTGTCCGTTCGTCGGCGTTAATCTTCTTGCTGTCCAGGAACTCCAGTACATCCCAGCCAAAAATATTATAATAAGCCGCCCCCGAACCCTTACGCTGACCCATCTGGTCCGCATAGGAGAAGCCGTCTTCCATGAGCTTCAGGACAGGCATGATGCCTTTGGCCGCATCCTCGACACCTTTAATCGTCTCGCCGCGCGAGCGCAGCTTGGACAGATTGACCGCAACGCCGCCCCCGATTTTCGACAGCTGCATGCAGGTGTTCAGCACATAGTTGATCGAATTGAGCGAGTCGTCCATTTCCAGCAGGAAGCAGGAGACCATCTCGCCGCGGCGGCTTTTACCGGCATTGAGGAAGGTTGGTGTCGCCGGCTGCAGGCGCTGTTCCATCATCGAGCGGGCCAGTGTACGGGCAGTCTCCACGTTACCCCGTCCCAGATGCAGAGCCACTACCGCTACGCGGTCCGGATAATGCTCCAGGTACTGCTTACGGTCATTGCTTTTGACGGCATAGTCGGTATAGAACTTGGAAGCCGCCATATAGGAAGGGAAGCGGAAATTATATTCATGGGCGATCCGGTAGACATCCTCCATCTCAGCAGCGGAGTAGCGGTCGTACAGGTCCTCGTAGTAGTCATTGGCAATCATATAATCAATCTTGGCTTTCGTATCCGTGAAGGTCAGGCTACGCCGCTCCACATCCTGCATGAACTCGGCTACTGCCTCCTGGTCCTTATCCAATTGGAAAAAGCCGCTTTCGTCTCTCTTCATCAACATGTTGTTCAATTCAATATGCCGCAACCCGGTCCACCTCCTGTTTTATGCGCTGTACATCCCCGAAGGTTCCCGACAATTCAAACTTGCCGACCACCGGTACGTTGTAACGCTGTGCAATTAAGTCTGCGCTGTGCGCGTATAGCTCACCCCAGTTTTTGTTGCCGCTCGCGGCGATGCCTTTGAGCCTGGAGTGGTTTCGTTCAAGGAATGTTGACACCTTCTCTGGAATCTGTCCAAATCCGGTAGTGTATGTAACAAGCACGTAAGGCTCGTCGATCGTCATATGCTCTTCGATTTGAACCGCCGGAAGCTTCAGTTTATTAATGAATCTTCTGACGTTGCCGGTCTTGGAATCGTAAGCAATCAACATGGCTCCTAACCTCCTATAACATGTTGCCCATTCTACTTGACAAGTGAAGAATAGCAGTTTTACTAGATTTATGGGCTTAGCTCTTATATACACTATATTTAGTAATGCTTAATCATTTTATATACCATATATTGAAAAGTCAAGCGGTGAACAAGCCCTCACAGCCGCCCAAAACGCCTCTCTAAATGGCCAATCCCACGCCCCGCCTGCATTCTATTCTCTTATAATTAATTAGTATTTTTTTAAAGCATTTTGCTGTGCTGCGGAATGGTGCAGACAGGGGCTCCAGGGAAGGGGAAACGGCTGTGATTTTTGAAAGCGTTTAGCCTTCGGGGGATATGAATTTCATTGCACTTCGTACATTAGATGCTCCTTAAATTCAGGAGGAAATCAGCTCTGTTGTATTTTGTACACTTGATTTCAGCTAACAGGGGCTAATTGAGCAGATTCTTCAAATTCTAATGCAGGAAATGCAATAGAATGGAGATTAACGGCAAATATCGGCAATTCTATTGCAGAAAGTGCAATATGCATAGTCAGTTTTACAATAACAGGGAACCATATCCGCCGGCAGGAGTCTTATTAGGTGAGAGGGGAGAGAACATGCAGAGTAAAGAACTAACCTATAGCATGACCTGTGCCTCATCGGTATCGCTTCGCGAGATGATGGAGACCTACGGCCAGGACGTATGGAATTATGCTTATGTCTTAACCCGCAACCGGGAGCAGGCGAACGATATCAGCCAGGAGGTATTTCTTAAGGCATACAAGAGCATCGGCAAGTACCGGGGACAGGCTACTCTAAAAACCTGGCTGCTGACCATCACACGCAATACCGCATTCAGCTTAAGGCGTAACAGCTTCTGGCGGAGGTTCACTCCGCTGGGCAGCCATCAGGATCATGGAGGCACCCTGTCCGCAGAACAAGAGGCCATCGGCAATCAATACGCCAACCGGATCTGGGAGATTATTATGGCCCTGCCGGACAAGTACCGGGAGGTGCTGGTGCTGGATATCCAGCAGGATCTTCCGGTTGCTGAGATGTCCGCGCTGCTCGGGATCGCGCAGGGGACGGTCAAATCCCGGCTCGGACGGGCCAGAGAGAAAGTGAGAGCAGCGATGAAGGAGGAAGACCTGTGAAGACGAGACAAGAGAAGGAACAAGTGAAGGTGATGAGCGGGGAGAAGGACTGGTATAAGCAAGCCGGGCGGAACCCGCTTGCAGAGCCTGGATTCACACCACAGCTCATGGCGCGGATTGAAGAGGCTGCCCGTGAATCCTCCAGCGGCAAAAGTGGAGGCAGCCGCCGCTTCAGCCGCATGGCCGCCTTCGGCGGACTGGCAGCCGTCCTGCTGCTCGTCACGCTGATCTGGCCGTTTGGCCCAGGGGCCGGGCTCGATCCTGCAGGGAGGCTGGCAGCGGTCTTTAAGCCTGGCTCGGAAGCGGCTGTAGTGATGCCGTCGGCGTCTCCTTCGGCGCCTCCGCAAGGCCTGGGTCTATACATGATCTCGGCAGAGTTTGAACTAGGCGGGCTTAAGTATTATATGCCCCTTCCGCTAGACCGTAATAAGAGTGCTGCAATGGCTGTTGAGACTTCCGCCGGAATCGTCTGGTCGCCTCCGCCGCCAATGGTTGACTATCTCAAGTCTAAATACACACACAATACAGAGCCATATACTCTTTATTTGACTCCTAAAGGGCATGCAGAGCTATCTGCGGATTCAGCACAGCGGTTGTATGTTTTTCCTTTGTATGCAGGAGGTGCACAGTCCTATTTGTCGCTGGGAAGTTTATTCGGAGCGGGAGATTATCTTTTGTTTTCCAGCAGCAGCTATAAAATTGGAGAGAATCAGAAAAGGTCAGGGGCCAAGCTGTATGTGATGGATGTCAGACAGGCAGGAGAGGGTAAGATTCCTGTTCCCCGAGAATTACTAACCTTAGATGAATCGTATAAAGTCTATAAGTCTTTTATGGCCCTTAATTCCGAAAAGGCAGAGCTGCTGGTTGTTTATTACACGGAAGATGGAAGAGGCGGTTATACACAGCATAATAAGCTGTATGATATTGCAACAGGCAATGCACAGGTACTTTCGGGTGAGATCACCACAGAAAATGTAGAAGTAGTCTCCAAAATCCATTATGGAGAGCTTACTGTTGATTCTAAAGATCCTGCAACCATAGTCCACTACGAAGTTAATGGAGAGCAACGGAGTACAGAAGTTGATATGAAGTCGGGCGATCAATGGTTCTACGACTGGTGGTATGAGGAATACGGTGTGAAAATTGATGCCTCCTCAATAAAAAAATGATCATCTTAGAGTACAGGTGCAGGATGTGTGCTGGAATAGTTTGCTAATCATGAGATGTTCCATTCGGTCGATGGAGGAATTCCTGTGAAGGCAGGGAGTCCTCCAATTTGCCTGTTATCTATGTCCCTTGCGGACTGTGAAGCCTTTATATTCTCGATTTGGCACATTTGACCACGCTTACGGATTGCATGGCCCTTATTGTAGTTCAAACGCGTCTTTACCGGCTGAGTAACAGTGAATAAGAGCACTGGAGTCCGCAGGGCTATTATAATGCTGCTTTTCGGGAAAATAAGCGCATCTCTGTCCGTTACCATTGTGCGGCCCAGTCATTTAGTGTATTTGTCTCACGCCTTAGACGCCGTATCCACTTATTTCGTATTTTCAATCTATTCATATAGATAATTTACTAAAAAAAAGCTATACTTTTTGATAATATCTCTAAGTAAACGTGATTTGTGTTTACTTCTGGAGTTCGATATCGAAGAGTGGAGCGGGATCAATGAAGAAGCTGACTATTGAGGATGTGGCTAAGAAAGCGGGCGTATCGAAAAGCACAGTCTCGCAATTTTTAAATAAACGGTTCAAGTATATGAGTGAGGCGACCAAAAACCGCATTGCCGAGGTTATCGATGAGCTGAATTACCAGCCCAACGGGCTTGCCCGCAGTCTCAAGCAGAACCGCACGCATATGGTTGGCATTATTGTAGCCAATATTGATTATTCGCTGTCCATCCAGTGTATCCGGGCGATCGAGAATGAGCTGCAGCGCCATGGGATTCAGGTGATCATCTGCAACTCGGACGAGAATGCCGATAAGGAGAATACTTATGTGGAGACGTTGGTCGCCCGTCAGGTGGATGGCCTGATTATTTTTCCGGCGGGAGATCAGCCTGCGCCTTACACTAGATTAATTGAAGCGGAATATCCGCTGGTCTTCATGGACCGGCTAGTTGACGGGATCACGACCCAGAGCCTGCTGCTGGATAACGAAATGGCGGTGAAGACCGCTATCCGGGAGCTGACCGGCCACGGCCATGAAGCGATTGCTATTCTATCCCTGCCGCTTGGCATACATGCGATTACCCCGCGCAAGGAGCGAATGAGCGGGTACAAAAAAGCGATGGAGGAAGCGGGTCTGCCGCTGCTGGGTTCGTATATGCGAAGTGTGTCACGCGAAGACATCGCATCTGCACTGGACGAGCTGCTACAGCTTCCCGAGCCTCCAACAGCGCTGCTTGCCGCCAATGATCTGGTGCTGGGCGAAATTCTTAAATATGCGAACCGCAATGCCATTGCGATCCCCGGCCAGTTGTCGGTCATCGGCATTGACGATGCCGAATTCGCCCGGATCTATAATCCTGATATTACAACGATCCGCCAGCCGGCTTACGAGATGGGGATGCAGGCGGCCAAGATCATGCTCTCATTGATCAACGATGCGGACAGCGCGATGCCCATCACCTACAGGTTCCCGCCTTCCTTGCAGCAGGGGGAGTCGGTGCAGCCGCCGGCTAAGCCGGAATAGAGCAGGTCGGGGCGGCGAAAGGTCCATCGTGGTGACAACATATAGGAAATCTGCTCAGGAATCCACGGCTTTACGGACCCAGGGAACGTTATTGTGCGGAAAAGAAGGGTTTTGTAAGTTTTACGGACTCAGGAGCCGTTAAATTGCTATTTAGGGCGCTGGATGGCACGAAAAGTGCGGCTTAACGTCATCTGCGTCCGTTAGGCTTGCTATAGTTTAGCAATTCCCCAAATAACGGCTCTCCAGTCCGTAAGTCAATAACATATGCAAAAGGGTGTCCCAGCCGTCTGCCGGCTCAGGGACACCCTTTTTGCTGTGCTAATGTGTGTTCATGCTGAAGCCTGGCGCTGCCGGCAGCAGAGCACCTGCTCATTGGCTATACGCCTGCGCTCATGAACTCCTCCAGCCGGACGCGGGTGGGAAGGCCGTCCATATCGCCAGGCGACATCACGGCGAGTGCGCCGATCGCATTGCCGCGCTTCACGGCTTCTGCTACGCTGAGCTTCTCCAGCATGGCGCTGATCACCCCAACCGCGAAGCCGTCTCCGGCGCCGACTGTATCGACAACCTGCTCGACCTTGAAGCCGTCCACATAACCCTCTTCCCCCGTGGAGGTCTTGTAGTAAGCGCCCTCAGGACCGAGCTTAATCACTACAAGAGATACGCCGCGCCCCAGATAGTACCCGGCAATCTCCTCCGGAGTCTCAAGACCGGTGAGAATCTTACCTTCTCCGTGTCCGGGCAGGAACCAGTCGCAGCGGGTAGCCAGATCGTTGATCGTATTAACCATAGTTTCGGTGTCCGGCCACAGGGTCGGGCGCAGATTCGGGTCCAGTGATACGGTCTTGCCGCGCTGCTTCATGAACTCCATGGCATGCAGCGAGAACTCGTGACACGAAGCCGAGAGTGCGGAAGAGATGCTGGTCACATGCAGATGGCCTGCGGAAGCGAAGTAATCTTCATCGAAGTCGGCGAGACTCAGCTTGGAGGCGGCGGAATTTTTGCGGAAATATTCCACCTTGGGATCTCCAGTGAGTACCTTGGATTTGATCAGCATGCCCGTGGAGAATTCCTTGGTCGTTGTGATGCTCGCGGTATCGATCTTCTCCTTGTTCAGCGCCGAGGTGATGAACTGGCCAAAGTTGTCTTCGCCAAGCTTGGTCACATAACCGGTCAGATGCTCCAGGCGTGATAATCCGGTGGCTACATTACTCTCCGCACCTGCCAGCGCCTTGGAGAAGGAAGTGACCTCATGCAAGGGGCCGGCTTCATTGGCGTAGAACATGGCCATCGGCTCCCCGAAGGTGACTGCATCCAGCTGTTTATTCATGAATAGTTCCTCCTAAAATGAACACGTTATTATGGTTTGGAATAGAATATAAGTTGAAATTATCACATAAAACGGTTTTGTACAATATAGCAATGCTCATTCTGCGGGCTTATTTTCTATAGGAAACAGGGGAAGACATTCGTTTGTCCTTGGTACATAAGCGTTTTTGAATATTTTCGAAGGATTGATAACGCTTCCTGAATAAATATATATTGACTGTTAGCGGCAATGTTATTACTATTTTCTTAGAAGGATAAAGCCTGATGTTAGTAAAATAGATAAATTAGTTTATCTAAATTATTATTCTTATGAATATATAACCAGAGAGGAAGTAACAATCATGAAGAAAATTAAAGTATTACAGAATATCACCTCTGTTGGCGTAGTAGCCGTTATCCGCGCGGATAATGCCGATGATGCTTATGCTATGTCGGTGGCTTGTATCGAGGGCGGACTGAACAATATCGAAGTGACCTTCACGACTCCGGGAGCCGAAGTAGCGATCAAGCGCTTGGTGGAAGAATACGGGGGCCGCGCCGTGATTGGTGCCGGTACTGTACTTGATCCGCTGACGGCAAGAATTGCTATTCTGGCAGGCTCGGAATTTGTGGTCAGCCCTTCTTTTGAAGAGGATACGGCCAAGATGTGTAATCTGTACGGCATTCCTTACATGCCGGGCTGCATGACGCTGAATGAGATGAAGGAAGCTCTGAAGCTCGGTGTGGATGTGCTGAAGCTGTTCCCTGGCAGTGCGTTTGGACCGGACTATGTCAAGGCGGTTAAGGGGCCAATGCCGCATGTCAACATTATGCCTACCGGCGGCGTGGATCTGAACAATATGGAGAAATGGATCAAGAACGGCTGCATCGCTGTCGGCATCGGCGGCAACCTGACCGCACCGGCCAAGGAAGGCCGCTATGACCAGATCACAGAGCTGGCTGCTCAGTATGTAGCGAAGTTCAAGGAGATTCAAGGCAAGTAAAATACATGTACAACAGAAATGTCTTGCCTCTATGGGGCAGGGCATTTTTTTGTTGACCGTTAGCTAAGCCTAAATGATGGAATTGCTGCCGCTTCGGGCAATACTTATAATAGAGGCAGAGTGCAGAGGCGCCTGCGGACATTGAGAAGTATACCTGAAAGGTGATGCCATGACTGGCGACGATCTTCGCAGCAAGCTGTACCCGACACTGGTAGTGGAAGAAGCCGATTATGTGGAGATTCGAACTGCAGTCCACGGCTGCAGGGTGAGCGCGGGAGCCATCTATAAACTGTATCGTAACTATAATCATCCGCAACTTTTTGAGCAGGGAGAAGTATATGTGCTTGATGATGACTCCAGGGAGAATTACGCGGTGCTCCTGGTGTGCGCAACTACATTATATACATTAGAGGAGCCGTCCCGGTCGTAGCGTAAGTCAGGTACGGGACGGTCTGCTTCTCATGTCATTTCTGTAACTAACTTCTATAAAAAGAGTATTTGAATGATAGCAGCATCCCTTGTATGCTTAGTAGGGATTGTGGACTATAAAATAATCATTACAGGCTTGCAACAAATTCGCAGTCTTGCGCGTCAGTAAGATTGCATAGAGAGGGGGAACCTTCGTGGTGGAGCAGGGACTCATCAGAGCCGCTCAAGCGGGCGATCGCGACGCTCTAATCACCCTATTGCGAGAAATTGAAGGGCATGTATATAAGACGGCCTTCTACATTCTGCATAATGAACAGGATGCACTGGATGCCTCCCAGGAAGCGTTGATCCGGGTGTACACCAAGATCGGCTCCTATGAGGAGAAGGCGCAGTTCAAAACATGGGTTCAGCGAATAGTAACCAACATATGTATAGACAAATTCCGGAGAACGAAGCCTACCGTTTCTATCGATGAACACGAAATGGTGTTCCAGGATAAAAAACATAACGTAGAGCGCGAAGTGATGTCGGGTTATCTGGCGGAGGATATCCGTGAGGCCATAGACCAGCTTCCGGAGCATCACCGGACGGTAATCGTGCTCCGCTATTTACAGGATTTTTCTTACAACGAGATTGCAGACTGTCTGGATCTGCCTCTGAACACGGTCAAATCGTACCTGTTCCGGGCGCGGCAGCAGCTGCAGAATAGACTTCAGGAGTATCAGAAAGGTGGTGTGTCAGGATGAAGTGCGCGGAGGTGATGGAATGGATGCACCGCTATTTAGATCATGATCTCAGTCAGGAAGAAATGCTTGAAATGTTCCGTCATATCGACGATTGTCCTTCCTGCGCGGAAGTCTTGGACCGGCTGACGCTGCTCTCCCAGCAGCTGGAGCAGCTTCCCGACGTGAAGCCCCCCTTCAGTCTGGTTGACTCTATCCTGCCTCAGCTTGAACAGCTGGACCGCGGTGTCCCGGAAGAGCCTGCCGTAATGGAGCCGGAAGATCCGAAGGTTATTCCCTTCTCCCGTTCAAATAACCGGGGCAAGAAGTCCAAGGGCCCTTCACTGGCTGCGCGGACAGGCATTGGTGCTGCGGCGGCAGCGGTGATTCTGCTAATCGCCGTATTCAATATGCCGAAGAGTCTGCCGGGCGCAGACTTGGATATGTCATCCAAGCTAATGAGCGGCGGAGCGGCGAACTCCAGCGTGAGCACAGAGAACAGTGCGGACGCCCCGCAGGCGGACGGACAGAATAACAGCGGCAGCAGCAGTGATCTTAATAAGATGGACCAGGCCACGCCTAGTGAAACTGCAGACGTTAATTTGAAATCTGCACCGCCTGCTCCAAGTGAGGGTGCTGATCAACCAGCCGCAGCCGGCGGCGGTATGGTTTCAGACAAGGAGCCTGCGGTAAGCGAAGCTCCGATCAGCAATCGCGCCGCTACTGCGCCTCCGGCGGATCGCCCCAAGAGCACCAAGAAAGCGGATAGCCGGTCAGCGGAACCCCAAAGCACGAAGTCGAGTGCGCCAACACAAGAGAATATAGCGGACGATAAAGCGGCTGAGGGGGATGCACGGATAGCGCCGACTCCAGCCGCTAACGAGGCAGGAGCCATGCTGATGGTCGCAGATTCCTCGTGGACTTCACCGGACGGGCAGCATACGGCTGAGCTGACTGGCCAGCATGTTGTAATCTACAGCCTAACCGCAGAAGGAGAAGAACAACAACGGACAGTATTAACCTCGCTTCCTTTGGAGGGGAACTGGGTCTCCGGTGTGTGGTCGGAAGACGGCACCCAGTTCACTTATGTGCTACAGCTTGAGGACGGTACGCAGACGACGAAGGTATACACGGTTCCGGCAGAGAGTGCGACACCTGCCCCATCTGCTTCTCCGGCTCCTATTAACTCTCAAGCGCCTACCGCTTCTCCGGCGGCGTCTGCTTCACCGGTCACCAGCCCGGCTATTACCCCGGACGCGGCAACGTCCGATAAATAACCGGAACGTTCTTCCGGCCTGCGGAATATGCTAAGGCAAGAGGACATGAATTACAGGCTTTGCGAGTATCATCGGTATGACCGGCGGCCGGGAGAGTTTCTAGAGCTGCTCCCTCCGTCGTTTATATAGATGCGCCGCTGAAACGGAGTAACTTTGGCCCTGGCTGCCGAGGTTGCTCCGTTTTGGCTTGCGCCCCGGTCAGGACAAAGTGATAATGATACCTATGTTTTCAGCCGATTTTTTGTTAAAATGTACGAATGTATGTGTCTGATACGGACCAGGCAAGTAAAATGAAAAAGGAAGTGGCGGGATGGATGCCAAAACGGCGGCCAAAGACATCAAGCAAGGAAAGGTCTCTCCGCTGTACCTGCTGTACGGCAGTGAGAAGTTCCGGATGAATGAATTCGCGGCCATGCTGGAGGAACACCTGATCCCCAAAGAAGACCGCGATTTCGCGGTGATCCCGTTCGATCTCTCCGAAACTCCGGTTCAGGCGGTTATTGAAGAGGCGGAGACGGTTCCGTTCATGGTAGAACGCAAGCTCCTGCTGGTGCGGGATGCGGCTCTGTTCACGGCAGGCAAGGAGAAGGCGAAGCTGGAACATAACGTGGAGATGCTGAGCGAATATATGCAGCACCCTGCCGAGTTCAGTGTGATTGTATTTATGGTGAACGGCGACAAGCTGGATGAACGTAAAAAAATCGTCAAAAGCATCAAGACCGCCGGCACCGTGCTGGCCTTCAATCCCCTGGGTGCGGAGGAGCTGCTGCGCTGGGTGGAGAAGGGCTTCCGCGAACGCGGCTGCTCCCTTGCGCCGGGGACAGCGGAGGTTCTGATTGCAAGCAGTGGAACCGGACTCCAGGGTCTGTCTGCAGAGATGGACAAGCTGTGTCTGTTCGCCGGTACTGGCGGGCGGGTGGATGCGGCAGCGGTGGAGAGTCTGGTCCACCGGGGGACGGAGCAGAACATCTTCACACTGGTGGAGGATATCGCGAATCTGCGCCTGGACAAGGCGCTGAATACGCTCTATGAGCTGCTCAAGCAGCGGGAGGAGCCGATCAAGATCGCTTCGCTGATTGCCCGGCAGTTCAGAATCATCCTGCAGGTCAAGGATCTGTCAGCCCTTAGCTATTCGCAGGGACAGATTGCCTCCCAGCTCGGACTGCATCCGTATGCAGTGAAGCTTGCCGGAGAGCAGGCTCATAAGTTCGGAAGCCAGCGGCTGCGGCAGATCCTGAGTATTCTGGCGGATCTGGACTATCAGATGAAGACGGGAGCTGTTGATAAGGTGCTGGGGCTGGAGATGTTCATGCTGCGCCTTGGAGCCTGAACAGAGCGGCTTCTCATGGAACGAATCAAAGAGCCTGTCCACCCGCGTGTATCATGGGATGGACAGGCTCTTTGATGGTACAGCGGAATTCAATGAAGGAAGTTAACGAGCATAAAAAAACCTAACCGTATGCAGCATAGCGGTCAGGTTCTTCAGTGCTCGTTATGATTGTCGCCCTTGGCTTAGGCTTGAGCCTTGAGAGCGTTCAATTTCTTAGCCAAGCGGGATTTTTTGCGGGCAGCCGCATTTTTATGAACCAGGCCTTTAGTTACAGCCTTGTCCAGCTTTTTGGAAGCCGCTTGGAAAGCAGCCTGAGCTACTTCAACTTCCGTACCAGTCACTGCTACATCAGCAGTTTTCACAGCTGTACGAAGAGCGGACTTCTGGGAAGCGTTCAGTGCACGACGTTTCTCGATCGTCTTGACGCGTTTTATCGCGGATTTGATATTTGGCATTGCATTCACCTCCTGAAAGACATTCGAAATCAACAAATGATTCACAACTTAAAATAGTTTAGCATGAAGGGTAGCAAAAAGCAAGATAAAAAGCTTTGTAATTCCCTTAGAGCGGTTTGTATAAA
This sequence comes from Paenibacillus sp. FSL H3-0333, assembly GCF_038002805.1. NCBI lineage: Bacteria > Bacillati > Bacillota > Bacilli > Caryophanales > Paenibacillaceae > Paenibacillus > Paenibacillus sp. FSL H3-0333. The sequence continues at coordinate 2,321,160 of NZ_JBBODG010000001.1, forward strand.
CGGAGGCTTTCTCTCGCACACTATCAGCAATATGCAAAAGGAGGCTGAACTAAGAATGGAACTGGATCTTCAGCTGTATTCGGTACGTACGGACTTGGCGGTGGAAGCGAAGGAAATGGCAGAGCGGCACGCCAATACGCCGATCCCGGGTGTCAATGAGGAAGTGGAAGAAGCGGACGGCATCAAGGTCACGAGACTTGCTGTAGCAGACCTTGCCGGTTCTCAGGCGATTGGACGGGCTATCGGCAATTACGTGACCCTGGAGGTGCCTGGGCTGCGCGGAGGGGACACCGGGCTGCAGCAGAAGGTCTCCACAGTGTTTGCCCGGGAATTCGAGCACTTTCTGGATGAAATCGGCATTGACCGCGATTCCAAGGTCCTTATCGTAGGCTTGGGCAACTGGAATGTGACGCCCGACTCGCTCGGCCCGCTGGTCGTTGAGAATGCGCTGATTACCCGCCAGTTCTATGAGCTGGTGCCCGACCAGATTTCGCCCGGGTACCGGAATGTCAGTGCTATTGCTCCCGGAGTGCTCGGCCTGACGGGGATTGAATCCAGCGAAGTGGTGCAGGGGATTGTGGACCGCACCAGCCCGGATGTCATTATAGCTATTGATGCGCTGGCCTCCCGTTCACTGGAGAGAATCAATACCACCATCCAGATTGCGGACATCGGCATTCATCCCGGCTCAGGGATCGGGAACAAGCGCAGAGGGCTGACCAAGGAGGTGCTGGGCGTGCCCTGCATCGCCATCGGCGTCCCAACGGTCTGCTATGCTTCCACCATCGTCAACAATGTGCTGGAGATGATGCGGACCCATTTCGGGCAGATGGCGGACGGCGGTGCTCACACCAAGGAAATTATGGGTCTCCTTGACGATATATCTGAGCAGGAGCGTCTCGCCCTGGTGAAGGAAGTGCTTGAGCCGCTGGGGCATGACCTGATTGTGACCCCCAAAGAGATCGATGAATTCATTGAAGAGATCGCCAACATTGTGGCAAGCGGACTGAATGCTGCACTCCATGAAGCGGTAGATCCGGGCAATGTCGGAGCTTACACTCACTGATCTGTCACTTATCACCTCGCCCGCACCATCTGCTATAACGCAGAACTGGTCGCGGGCTTTTTGTATAAATATAAGAACTTATATGTTTCACACGATAACTTATCCTTCCATTTCCCGCTGAAACGGTACCGTCCTTTAAAAGGACGGCGAAGCCGTTTCTACTTGGTGTTGCCCCCTCACTTCTCTATCGATGCTCCCTGCTATCTCTCATTCTGTGGTTCTAGCACAACCCTTCCGCTCATAGATTTGGAGTATGAGAGATTACAGAGGGCTTAGAGGAGGACATAACAATCATGAACAGAAAATGGTTTCAGCTATGGAATATAGGGCGGCTGCGCGGACGGCTGATGGATATTCTGTCGCTGGGAAGGACGATGCTGCTGCTGGCCGGAGGTTCGCTTGTGTTGTTCATGCTGCTTGGAGCTGGCGGATTGGCCGGGCAGAAGCTGAATTCTTCGCCCATTCCTTCCATGAAAGGTCTGGCGGCTTCGCTCTCCAGTGGATTCTTCATGGAGCTGCTGGGCATGGAGGTCCCCCATCTGCCGAAGGGCGAGGAGCCTTCAGCCTTCTCCGGGGACAAGGTGACCTCCTTCGTATTCCGGCTGCTTACCAGTGTTGATCCTGGTGATCCCAAGAGTCTGGTCTCACGTGAGATGCCCGGACTTGCTGCCGATGATCCCTTCCTGCTGCGGCAAGGCTCAGGGGGAAGTACAGGGGCGCCGGCCGATTATCATCCGGGGGGCGATGAACTGGCCACCGGGGAAGATCCCGGAGCAGGGGGCGATCCTGGAGCCTTGCCAGATTCAGGGAACGGTACTGAGGCTGGTAATGGCCATGACAGTCCGGGGGAAGGCGTGGTAGAGCCCGAGGCTTCGCCTGTCCCTGACCCGTCCGGTACAGAACCTGACGAGGGCTATTCCGGAAGCGGAGATGCCGAGAACGGCACAGGAGATACTTCGGTCAAGCGGATTCTCGTTTATCATTCCCATCCCCGGGAGGCCTATAATCCGCTGCTTGGCGCACAGAGCGACAACCCCAGCTCAGCAGTCCCTTCCAAGAATGTCATGCTGGTAGGCTCCTATATTGCCAAGAGGCTGGAAGAGCGGGGGATCGGAACTGTCCATGCCCAGGAGGACTATGCTACAGAGGTACCGGGCTACAATTGGAACTTCTCTTATAAATATTCACGTATGACTGTGAAATCGGCCATGGCCTCCAATCAGAACATGAGTGAGCTGATTGATATCCACCGCGATTCGCAGCGGCACGGCAAAACAACAGCTTTGATTAACGGGAAAAATTATGCCCAGGTCTATTTTATTTTGGGGCATGCGAATAAAAACTGGAAACAAAACGAGGCCTTCGCCAATAAGATCCATCAGCTGCTTGAGAAAAATTATCCTGGAATTTCACGCGGGATATGGGGGAAATCGTCCGGAAACGGGAATAATGGGGAGTATAACCAGACGTTGTCCCCGAACAGTGTGCTGATTGAGGTAGGCGGAATTGACAACAGCGCCGATGAACTGAAGCGGACGGCGGATATTCTGGCGGATGCCATCGCTGATGTGTACTGGAGCAGCCGGGATGCCGAGAAGGCAGCTGCGCCAGATCAGGGCAGTACGCAATCTGGAGGCACCGGGGCAGAGACATCAACAGGTTCCTGAACGGATTATAGCTGAAAAGGAGCGGAGAATATGACACGGTTCGGTAAAAAGCTGGTAATGGTCGGAGTATGGGCGGGCGTGGGGCTGTTGATCGGACTGCAGTTCGGCGGCGGCGGTTCGGGAGTCTCCGGTATACTGCCGGACTGGAGTAAGCCAGCCGGGAGCAGCGCGCCTGGACAGAACGTTACGGCCGGAACTGCGTACGTTCCGGCTGCCAGTACAGCCCCGGGCGGCCAGGCTTATGTATATGTGCCTGTGACTATTGATCCCGTAACGGGCGCTTACACCATGCTGCCCATGAAGCAGCCGGTTGCAGGTACACAGGCGCAGACGGCTGGCGGCACGGGCAGCCTCCCGCAACAGGAGGTGAAGGACTACTCTGCGCTCAGTCCCGAGCAGATTCTGATTCCAGAGGAGCAGAAGCCGACTGTGGATGTGCTGGCGGATAAGACCGCCGGGCTGCTCCAGCAGGCTTCGCAGAAGGGCATCCGCTGGGTGGTCTCCCTCTTCGACTCCTCGGAGGAGTGAGCAGGAACTGCCCGGAACCTCTCGGGCTGCAATGAGGTTGAGGACACAAACGGCTGCGGATGATGGAAGCCCGCACCCGTTTTTGTGTTTTTTTTGCAGGATTCAACTCGCGAATGTAGAGGGTCCGGGCGTTTTCTTTCTCTTCCGGCGGCTGGCGGGATTGATGGGCGGAGCCCGTACTGTTATAATAAGTGGATTAACATTAGGCTGTCTGTGGGGGTAAGGAATGACTGACGTTCAGAAACGACAACAACAAATTCGCAATTTCTCGATTATTGCACATATAGACCATGGCAAATCGACATTGGCTGACCGCATTCTGGAGTATACGGGTGCGCTGACTACGCGTGAAATGCAGGAGCAGGTTCTGGATCAGATGGACCTGGAGCGCGAGCGCGGCATCACCATCAAGCTGCAGGCCGTACGTCTGACGTACCGTGCCGATGACGGACAGGATTATTATCTGAATCTGATTGACACACCGGGGCATGTCGATTTCACCTATGAGGTATCACGCAGTCTGGCTGCCTGTGAAGGCGCTCTTCTGGTAGTGGATGCAGCCCAGGGGATTGAGGCCCAGACGCTGGCCAACGTGTATCTGGCGCTTGACAACAATCTGGAGATTCTTCCGGTACTCAACAAGATCGATCTTCCGAATGCAGATCCTGAACGGGTGAAGCAGGAGATTGAGGATGTCATCGGGCTGGATGCCAGCGAAGCCGTTCTGGCTTCCGCTAAGGCAGGCATCGGCATCAAGGAGATTCTGGAGCAGGTCGTGAAGCAGGTTCCGGCGCCGACTGGAAACTCGGAAGAACCGCTCAAGGCGCTGATCTTCGACTCCCATTATGACCCGTACAAGGGCGTTATCGTCTATGTCCGTGTAATGGACGGCAGTATCCGTGCCGGTTCCAAGATTAAAATGATGGCCACCGACAAAACCTTTGAGGTGATCGAGGTCGGAGCCTTCATGCCGCGTATGACCATTGTGCCGGAGCTGAACATCGGTGATGTCGGCTTCATTGTGGCCGGGATCAAGCATGTAGGCGACACCCGTGTCGGGGATACGGTGACGGATGCCAAGAATCCGACCCCTGAACCGCTGCCGGGCTACCGCCGGATTAATCCGATGGTCTATTGCGGTCTCTATCCGATTGAGACTTCCGATTATAATGATCTCCGTGAAGCGCTGGAGAAGCTGCAGCTGAACGACGCTTCCCTGAGCTTCGAGCCGGAGAGCTCCAGCGCCCTCGGCTTTGGCTTCCGTTGCGGCTTCCTGGGGCTGCTGCATATGGAGATTATTCAGGAGCGGATCGAACGCGAGTTCAATCTGCCGCTGATTACTACTGCGCCGAGCGTTATTTACCGTATTAAGCTGACGAACGGGGAGACCATCCAGATCGACAATCCGTCGCATTATCCGGAGATCGGGACGATTGACTTCATCGAAGAGCCGTATGTCAAAGCAGCTATTATCGTGCCTAACGACTTCGTGGGAACCGTTATGGAGCTGTGCCAGAACAAACGCGGTGAATTCGTCAACATGGAGTATCTGGACAGCAACCGTGTAACCATTACGTACGAAATTCCGTTGTCCGAGATCGTCTACGACTTCTTCGACCAGTTGAAATCCGGCACGAAGGGTTATGCCTCCTATGATTACGAGATCTCCGGTTACCGCCAGTCCAATCTCGTCAAGATGGACATCCTGCTGAACAATGAGCAGGTCGATGCACTGTCCTTCATCGTTCACCGCGACCGCGCTTATAACCGCGGCCGGGTCATCTGTGAGAAGCTGCGCGGCATTATCCCCCGCCAGATGTTCGAGGTGCCGATTCAGGCTTCCGTCGGCACGAAGGTGGTTGCGCGTGAGACCGTTAAGGCCATGCGCAAGAACGTACTCGCCAAATGCTACGGCGGCGATATTTCGCGTAAGCGGAAGCTGCTGGAGAAGCAGAAGGAAGGGAAGAAGCGCATGAAGCAGGTCGGCAGCGTCGAGGTGCCGCAGGAAGCGTTCATGGCCGTGCTTCAGATTGAGTAGCAGCATATAAGCTCCCCCGGAGCTTTCGGTTTATCGCAGAAACGGGTGCCGCCCTAAGCAGGGCGGTGCAGCCGTTTCTTCTTGCTTTTTAGCAGCAGGTAGTGTGGCAGGCCTGTATATTAATAGAACAAAAGGAGACAGCTAATGAATACAGCTACGAGCACTGCACACCATGGCCGTCCCCCTGAGGCCGTATATATTCACATCCCGTTCTGCACCAATAAATGCTTCTATTGTGATTTCAATTCTTACGTGCTGAAGGACCAGCCGGTGATGGACTATCTCCATGCGCTTGACCGCGAGATGGAGCTGACCGTGCAGCACACGCCTCCAGGTGTGATCAAGACGATTTTTGTCGGAGGGGGTACGCCTACTGTCCTCAAGCCTGATGAGATGGCTTATTTCCTGGAATCGGTCCGCAGGCATTTCCCGCAGTGGGACGAGAATATTGAGTTCTCTATGGAAGCTAACCCCGGAACTACCGATATTGATAAGCTCAGAGTCATGAAGGAAGGCGGCGTCAATCGGGTCAGCTTCGGGGTGCAGGCGTTCCAGAATGAGCTGCTGAGCGGAATCGGCCGGATTCATGATGTGAATGACGTATACCGCAGTCTGGAGAATGCCCGTGCGGTTGGGCTTAATAACCTGTCGCTGGATCTGATGTTCGGCCTGCCGAACCAGACGGTGGATATGCTCAGAGAGAGTATCGACAAGGCGCTGGCGCTGGATCTTCCCCATTATTCCATCTACAGTCTGAAGGTGGAGGAGAATACGCTGTTCCACACCCTGTTCAACAAGAACAAGCTTCCGCTGCCGAATGAAGAGGATGAGCTGGCGATGTATCTGCTGCTGATGTCTACTATGGAGGCCGCAGGTTATACACAGTATGAGATCAGTAATTTTGCTAAGCCGGGGCTGGAGAGCCGCCACAATATCACGTACTGGCGCAACGAGGATTATTACGGTCTGGGCGCAGGGGCGCATGGATATGTGGGCCGGCAGCGGCACATGAATATCAAGGGCGTGAACCCGTATAACGAGGCTTCGCGCAGCGGGCTGCCGCGTCTGGACAGCTTTGAGGTCTCCGAGCAGGAGGCGATGGAGGATTTCATGATGGTTGGCCTGCGGATGCGCGAAGGGATTTCGGATGCGGCGTTCCGCTCACAATTCGGAAAACCGCTGGAGGCTGTTTTTGCAGGGCCGCTGCATAAAATGCTGAAGGCCGGGCTGCTTGAGCAGGCCGGGGACACTTATCGTCTGAGCAAGCAGGGAATCCTGTTCGGCAACGATGTTTTCGGGGAATTTGTCGGTGCTTTGACAGAGGTTTAATTTTGAAATACCTCTTGAATTGTAATTCACCTTGTTGTATATTTATTCATATTAACAACAAGGGGTGAGTCAAGGTGCTTGTCAAAACGGATCATTTCCAAGAGGCATCTCCAGCAGGAGAGCAGCAAGTGATATGCAGAAATGCTACGGTGGAGGATGTAGAGCCGCTGTATCTGATGATAGAGGAGTATGCCAGGCAGGGGATTATGCTGCCCCGTTCAAGGCAAGCACTGACCCGCCAGATCGACCAGTTCGTGATCGCCGAGATCGGCGGCAAGTTTGTCGGCTGCGGTTCCTTGTTCCGGCTCGGAAGTGATCTTGTGGAGGTCCGTTCGATTGGCTTGAATGATGCTGGCAAGGGCAAAGGTGTAGGAACGATGATCCTGGAGAAGCTGGTTGAAGAAGCGAGACGCCAGCAGATTCCGAAGATTATGGCACTGACCTATGCCGTGGACTTCTTCCTTAAGAACGGCTTCGATGTGGTGCAGAAGGAGATTTTCCCCGAGAAGGTCTGGACCGATTGTGTGAACTGCAAGAAGCAGCATGCCTGCGACGAGATCGCCGTGCTGAAGAGACTGGACTAATCCGGCGGGCTCTAGCCCCCGGTAAACTATATAATAAGAAACCACTGTTCACCCGGACGCTGATGCTTCAGGGTGAACAGTGGTTTTTTGCAGATACAGGTTTATTGTGCGTAGATAAGCTTGCGCTGTTGCTCTACCAGTTCGGCAAGCTCCGGTGTAGCATATGCGGAAGGGTTAAAGGAAGGGGACAGTGTATTATAAGTAATTCCGATGCTGGACCCGTCCGTCATCTCAATCTCCAGCCAGTATATGTCTCCCACCCAACCCTTGGTCTGCTTGTAGAGCTGCTCGAACGGGATGTATTCCAGCTTGGGGAATTCGCGGATGAACACGGCGTTGGCCTCCGGGGTAAAGTCCATGAGGTCAGAACCGTCATTGCCGCTCACAAAACGGACAGTTTGTATTCTTCCCTCGATATCCAGCAGATCGTTAAGGGTGTTGGCGTCAGGGTTGTTGCGTGCTTCATACAGCCGGTCTCCCGCCCAGAGTCTCGCGGATGTCTTATAGCCTTCTACCTCGTAGAGCAGTGTGCCTGTCTTAAGATTTGTCGCATCTCCATTCTGCAGCTCAGCGCGTGGACACTTCTGCTCGGATTTGCTGTAGGTAATTTTGCCGATCTCCTTGCCTTTGCCGAGTGGGGCGGGGTCAGGACCGGTATCATCGTAGTACATGACGCCGTCCCATTGCAGGATGGATGCATAATCCGCATCCACACCGATGCACTTGACCGGTAAGATTTTACCTGTACAGCCCGTAAGTGCTAATGCAGTTAAGAGGCCTGCGATTATAGCCCATAATGCTGTTTTCTTGAAACGCATTTTTATCACTCCCTGAGTATTGGACGGCATTGTCCGGGAAATGGTTGCGGTGAAATATACAAAATCTTGCTTTGACTAAAATAGGCGCAATCAAGTTGCTGAACTCACTTGACAATGCCGAGGTCAGTTTGGTATTTTTGTATTAGTGGTTAGCACTCATCTCACTAGAGTGCTAACGAATCGGAGCCACAGCCGGATAGGAGGGAATAACATGTTAACTGAACGCCAGAGAATGATACTGAATGCCATTGTCGATGACTATATTTCTTCCGCTGAGCCGGTGGGCTCGCGCAGTATCTCGAAACGCGGGGATGTAGGCTACAGTCCAGCCACGATCCGCAACGAAATGGCCGATCTGGAGGATCTGGGTTATCTGGAGCAACCTCATACGTCGGCAGGGAGAATCCCGTCCCATAAGGGCTACCGCTATTATGTGGATCATCTGGTACCGTGGAATTCCGCCGAAACGGCCGAACTGGGCACGATCCGCGCTTTTTTCGCCGAGAAGCTGAATGCTACAGAGCAGGTTATCCAACATGCGGCAATGATCCTGTCCAATATGACGAATTATACTTCCATCCTGCTGGGACCGGAGGTTTTTCATACTTCATTGCGCCATTTCCAGCTGCTCCCGCTCGATGACAAGACCGCTGTGGCGATTATCGTTACCAGCACCGGGCAGGTAGAGAACCGAACTGTGAGTCTTCCTCCGGAGATATCTGTCTCCGAGATGGAGAAGGTCGTGAATCTGCTGAACAGCAAGCTGGTCAATGTACCGCTCTACAAGCTGAAGAGTCAGCTCTATTCCGAGCTGGGCGAAGAAATGCAGCGCCACATCTCCCATTATGAAGAATTAATGCAGGTGCTGGATAAGGCGCTGGAAAGCGACCATGATCAGCGGATTTACTTAAGCGGAGCCACGAATATGCTGACCCAGCCGGAGTTCAAGGACGTCGACAAGGTGAAGACGATTCTCGATCTGCTGGAGGAGACGCCTACGCTGCTCAAGATGCTCACCCCGGCCAGCAGCGAAGCAGGAATGCAGGTGCGCATTGGTACAGAGAATAAGCATGAGGCTTTTGCCAACTGCAGTCTGATTACCGCCACCTATTCGCTGGACGGCAAGCCGCTGGGGAGTATTGGTATCCTGGGTCCGACCCGTATGGAGTACGCACGTGTAATGGGTATTCTGGGGATTTTGTCCCGGGATTTGACAGCGATGCTGGCACACTGGTATAAGTGAACAGAGTATACTAGTCCATTCGTGAATAATATTAAGGAGGTGAAGACAACTTGAAAGAGGAAGAGGTTCAGGAAATGAATGAGAAGAATGATCCCTCGGTGAATGATAATCACGCGGCTGAAGAGGCTGATACCACAGCAGACAGCGGCTCATTCACGGCTGAAGAGGCCAGCGAGGCGGCTTCAGGCAATGAGGAATACAGAAAGCTGCAGGAGCTTGCAGATGAACATCAGGCGCGCACCTTGCGTGTGCAGGCTGATTTCGATAACTTCCGCCGCCGGACCCAGAAAGAAAAGGAAGAGCTGGCGCAGTACGCAACGTCTAAGCTTGTAACTGAGCTGCTTCCGGTAATGGATAACTTTGAACGCGCACTGGCGACTCCTGCAGCAGGTGCAGACGCTGAAGCGTTCATCAAAGGCGTGAATATGATTTTCCGGCAGCTGGAGGGAGTCCTTAAGACTGAAGGGCTTACAGCCATGGAAGTGGTAGGACAGCCTTTTAACCCTGAATATCATCAGGCGATCATGCAGGTGGAGAGCGAGGAGTACGAGGAAGGCATCGTGACGGAAGAGGTCCAGAAGGGCTATCTCCTGAAGGATAAGGTTCTTCGTCCGGCCATGGTCAAAGTCAGCATGTAGATCTGTTCTATATAAGATAATTTAAATGGATGAAGCCCCGGGCTTCACATTATTTCTGAGGAGGCACATTACTGTGAGTAAAGTTATCGGTATTGACTTAGGAACCACGAACTCTTGCGTTGCCGTTATGGAAGGCGGCGAAGCCGTCGTTATCCCGAATCCGGAAGGCGCGCGTACAACCCCATCGGTTGTAGGCTTCAAGAAGGACGGCGAGCGCATCGTCGGTGAAACGGCAAAACGCCAGGCCATTACGAACCCGGACCGTACCATCGCTTCCATCAAGCGCCACATGGGTACAGGCCACAAAGAAAGCATTGACGGCAAAGACTATTCTGCACAGGAAATCTCGGCTATGATTCTCCAGAAGCTGAAATCCGATGCTGAAGCCTATCTGGGCCAGCCTGTAACTCAGGCGGTTATTACAGTTCCTGCTTATTTCAATGACAGCCAGCGTCAGGCTACTAAGGATGCAGGCAAAATCGCCGGCCTTGAAGTGCTGCGTATCGTCAACGAGCCAACAGCAGCAGCTCTTGCTTACGGTCTGGAGAAATCGGAAGATCACACCATCCTGGTCTATGACCTTGGCGGCGGTACCTTCGACGTATCCATCCTTGAGCTGGGCGACGGCTTCTTTGAAGTAAAGGCTACCAGCGGTGACAACCGTCTGGGCGGAGATGATTTTGACCAACTGGTTATGGATTATCTCGTAGCTGAATTCAAGAAAGAGCAAGGCATTGACCTGAGCAAGGACAAAGCGGCTGTTCAACGTCTGAAGGATGCTGCGGAAAAAGCAAAGAAAGAGCTGTCCGGCGTACTTACGACTACAGTATCGCTTCCGTTCATCACGGTAGTTGACGGAGTGCCTCAGCACTTGGAGATCAACCTGACCCGTGCCAAGTTCGACGAGCTGACTGCAAGCCTGGTTGAGCGCACGCTGGGACCTACACGTCAAGCGTTGAAGGATGCCGGAATGACCCCAGCGGATCTGAACAGAATCGTACTGGTCGGCGGCTCCACCCGTATTCCTGCCGTACAGGATGCGATCAAGAAGCTTACCGGCAAAGACCCTCACAAGGGCGTTAACCCGGATGAAGTAGTAGCCCTGGGTGCTGCTGTTCAAGCGGGCGTACTGACTGGCGATGTAAAAGACGTAGTTCTGCTTGACGTAACTCCGCTGTCCCTCGGCATCGAAACTGCAGGCGGCGTGTTCACGAAGATGATCGAGCGCAACACTACGATCCCTACAAGCAAATCGCAGGTGTTCTCGACCTTCGCAGACAGCCAGCCTAGCGTGGAAATCCACGTATTGCAGGGTGAACGCGAGATGGCGAACGGCAACAAGACACTGGGACGCTTCATGCTGAACGAGATTCCACCGGCACCGCGCGGCGTACCGCAGATCGAGGTTACCTTCGACATCGATGCCAACGGTATTGTTAATGTCTCTGCTACAGACAAGGGCACCAACAAGAGCCAGAAGATCACCATCACTTCTTCCAGCGGCCTGAGCGACGCGGAAGTGGAACAGATGATGAAGGATGCCGAGCTGCACGCTGAGGAAGACCGCAAGCGTAAAGAACTGGTTGAAGCCAAGAACGGTGCTGACCAGCTCGTATACTCCACAGATAAAGTAATTAAGGATCTGGGTGACAAGGTCGATGCTTCCGAGATCGACAAAGCGAATGAAGCCAAGGACAAGGTGAAGGCTGCACTTGAAACCGACAACCTGGAAGAAATCACTGCCGCTACAGAGGCGCTGAATGAGATTGTACAACAGTTGTCCGTTAAGCTGTATGAGCAGGCTGCACAGGAGCAGCAGGGCGCTGAAGCGGGCCAGGATGCTTCTGAAGGCAATGCCAAGAAGGATAACGTGGTAGATGCGGATTACGAAGTGGTTGACGATGAGAAGAATCAAGGGTAACCTTAGACGATAAGTTCTATGGTGGTGAGAGGGAAGGTCAAGACCGGGGCATCCCGGGTTTTGGCTTTCCTTTTACCTTGTAAATGGGGAGAATTAACGATGTACGGAGGTGAAAGCAGTGGCAGATAAACGTGATTATTATGAGGTTCTGGGCCTCGGAAGAGATGCTTCAGAAGACGAAGTGAAGAAGGCCTACCGCAAGCTGGCGCGCCAGTACCATCCTGATGTGAATAAGGCCAGTGATGCTGAGGCTAAGTTCAAAGAGGTTAAGGAAGCCTATGACGTTCTGAGCGACGGGCAACAGCGCGCGCGGTATGACCAATATGGGCATATTGACCCTAATCAGGGAATGGGCGGCGGCTTTGGCGGCGGTGGCGGAGATTTCGGCGGTCTTGGTGATATCTTCGATATGTTCTTCGGCGGCGGCGGTGGACGGCGTGATCCGAATGCCCCACAGCGCGGCGGCGACTTGCAGTATACGATGACCATTGAGTTCAAGGAAGCGGTGTTCGGCAAAGAGACCGATATTACCATTCCACGCACGGAGACCTGCGATACCTGCTTCGGCTCCGGAGCCAAGCCGGGTACGAAGCCGGAGACCTGTTCCGTCTGCCACGGCAGCGGGCAGCAGGAATTCGTGCAGAATACACCGCTTGGACAGATGCGTAACCGCCGTCCCTGCTCCCATTGCAGCGGCACAGGCAAAATCATCAAAGAGAAATGCACCACCTGTGCTGGCCAGGGCAAGGTGAAGAGACAGCGCAAGATCCATGTGCGTATCCCTGCCGGTGTCGATGACGGCGCACAGCTGCGCATGACCGGTGAAGGCGAAGGCGGCACACGCGGCGGCCCGGCCGGAGATCTGTACATTGTGATCCGTGTGAAGAATCATGATTTCTTCGAGCGCGAGAACAACGATATTATGTGTGAGGTTCCCTTGACGTTCGCTCAGGCGGCACTGGGTGACGAGATTGAGATCCCAACGCTGACCGAGAAGGTGAAGCTCAAGATCCCGGCAGGCACCCAGACCGGTACCTTCTTCCGCCTCAAAGGCAAAGGAGTTCCGCATCTGCGCGGCAACGGCGTCGGCGACCAGCATGTCCGTGTCATCGTAGTCACACCTAGCAAGCTCAGCGATGAGCAGAAGGACCTGCTCCGCCAGTTCGCCTCCTTCAACGGAGAGAACACGCATGAGCAGGAACAGTCGTTCTTTGATCGCGTGAAGAAGGCGTTCCGGGGAGACTGAACTTTTAGGTAATATGAAATAAGGATGGAAGAGCTTGTAAAACAGCGCCCCATCTCCATTAAGTGGAGGCGGGGCGCTGTTTTTTGCTGGCTTTATTGTCTTTGTGGTTCTGTTGTATTTGCTACAACAGAATGCTTTTGAAATTCACCAAAAAGAGAATCTGTTGCATAACGTACACTAGAAATTCTTTAAATGGGCATTTTTAAACAGATATCTAAGAATCAAATGTATGAAATACAACAGAATCTCCTTTGGGACGAATTAAAGGGGATTCTAATGTAGTAAATGCAATCAGAGGTAGTATGCACATTATGTGCAACAGCGTCTGCTCAAGTGCTCAAACGGGTCTCAACCAAACAAAAAAGGCTGTCCTGAGTAGTCATGTAACAACTACTGGGACAGTCTTTTAAGCTTATTCTACTACTCGATCAATCCGATCTTGCTCAGCAATTCATAGAGTGCAGCGGCTGCTGTCTCACGGGTTGCCGGAGCTGTTGGATTGAAGGCAATGCCCGTTTCGCTGGCGAAGATGCCGGCTTTGGTCAGGGCTTGCAGACTGTCCTTGGCGTAAGGAGCTACCTTAGCGCTATCGGAGTAGGTTGTGAACGAAGGATTGGCTACAGCCTTCAGTTCAGTGCCTGTCAGCTTCAGCGCTCTGTCCAGAATGACGGCGAGTTCCTGACGGGTTACTTTTTGCGTAGGTGCAAACTTGCCGTTGCCTATGCCCAGAATCAGACCAGACTTGGAGGCTGCGGCGACATCCTTGGCGTACCAGTCCGTTGATTTCACATCGGAGAAGGTTACGCCAGCATCGGTACGCAGACCCAGTGCACGGGTTAAGAGTGCTGTGAACTCAGCGCGGGTCAGATTGCTCTGCGGCGCAAAAGTTGTTGCCGAGGTTCCCTGGATAATCAGTTTGTCGGCCAACGTCTGGATGGCAACCGCTGATTTGGAATTCGCGATGTCTGTGAAGGCTGCTGCCGGTTTGCTGACTGCTGCATACACGGAGAAGCCTGGACGGCTTACGGTCACAAGGGTTGTTCCATCGGCTTGCGGTGTGAAGACAGAAGCAACCGGGGTCACCAGTCCGTCTTTCTCAAACAGTACGCCTGCGGTCTTGGATTCAATCTTGCCAGGTACAGTAAAGGTGCGCTTGATGAACACGTTGGTTGGAACGTTCAAGTAAGTGCTGCCTGTAGCTGTAGTCCATGAAGCTTCATAGGATACCGGGGTTCCGATAACCTGGGCACCCGGAGTACCTGCAATCAGCTTGCTGGCTGCGTCTGGCTCTTGCTTAATTACTAGCTTCAAGCTCTGGCCTGCAGGGGAAGCGGCTAATAAGGATACGGGCAAGGCTACAGCAGATCCGCCAACATTCACGATAAGGGTGCTGCCTGCTTGAATGGCGGACAGTAATTTCACCTGATCAGCAGTCAGGCTCAGTTCAGCAGACTTATCTGAGATGCTGATCAGAGAGATAACAACGGCTGTCTTGACATTAGCGGCTTTGTCCAAAGCGGCCTTCAGATCGCTGTCGCTCACGGTTACTGTCGTTACACCATCCTTCGATGCGGTTAGAGGTGTTACCGTTACTTGCTGAACGCCTTCTTCAACAAGGGACTTCACAGGTTCTGGAACCACCACAGGTGTTGGCGTAACTACTGTACCGCCACCTCCACCACCGCCGCCGCCATTGTTTCCACTGTCAGAGACAGTGATAAAGCGGAATGAGGTGTAGGTACTGTAGTATTCATCATTGTTATAGTCAATCTTGATCGGTTTGGTGTTATCTTTGGCTTTAATGCCGAGAACCTCAAGCTTGTAGACTCCATCGGTCAGACCCGCCACCGCAGGGTTGCCGTAAGCATCCAAGATTGGATCACCATTGTGGTCATATGGATGATAGGTAGATGATACAACCGTGCTATAGTTCCCAGGCTCGAAGAACTTATCCGGCGCACCGGTCGTGGATACCTGGAAGGAGCCCTTCTTGGTATCATCAAGACCAATCAGATTTACTTCATAATAGTTAATATCTTTTGCTTTCAGCTTGTAGTTCAGCACTGCACTTGAATTGGTATAGACGATTGGCTGGCTCAGTGCAGCTTCCTGAATGCCTGTGCCCCAGCTAGGCTGTTCTGTAGTCTTGTCTACATTGATTGCAAACGGCAAGTGAAGTGTTGGCTGTCCGTCTGCCTTCAGTACGATATTACCTTGCAGCGATTGTGGCGCAGTATCCGCAGCGACGGTAACCTTCAGGTTGAACGTGGAGGCACCTTTTGCGGCGGCAGTTACCGATGATTTGTCGAGCGTCGCAGATACATGCTTGGGATCACCATAGTTCCATTCCACGGAAGCAGAATAGGTAAGCACAGTATCGCTCATATTCTTTAATTGCAGCACTTGGCTAGCTTCAGAACCGGGAAGCAGGGTGCCAAAGCTTGTAGACGGATTGTAGTTGATTACATTCTGCGGGACAAAGTTCTTGTCCAGAATAGAGATCGGCTCTATCGATTGCAGCAGGGCCGGAGTGATGATGGCATTTTCTACATTGGCGCGTCCAGGACCTTGAAGATAGAAATCTTCAGGCGCACCCTGGTAGAACACAGGATCTGCTGTGTTGGCCAGAGCGGCACGAATGTCTAATGGTGTATAAGTTGGATGTGCCTGCTTGATCAGCAGTGCCAAGCCTGCTACATGCGGTGTTGCCATACTTGTACCACTAATACGATTGTATGCTTTGGAATAATCAGTTCCTGGATGACCTTTGCCATAAGCAGGCCACGTAGACAGCACTCCGTCACCAGGAGCTACGATGTCCGGCTTAATGCTTAATTTACCGTCGAAGTTCGGTCCTAGTGAGGAGAAGCTGGTCACTTCATCGCCGGCGGTCATATCCATCGGATATTCGGAGCTGAAAGTAAAGTAAGCAGGTTTGTTGCCGTTAGCAACAATGGCTCTGGCTAAAGCGCGGCCTTGGGAGCCCTTCAGGTCCAGCGTAGGGATGTTATCATATCCATCGCCAAGGTTGGAACCGATAAAGTCAGAACGGTCAGTATAGCTCTCATCCAGAATAGCTACTTTCTTACCGTCTACTGTCTGGAAATTACCATTGAAGATCACAATAGCTTTGGCACCGTGAGCTTTGGCATTAGCAATCTTGTCTACAAAGGCTAGATCGCCACGGGATACCAGAACAACAGTTTTCTCACCGAAATTTCCTTCCGGGTAATCTTCATTTGCGCCTAAATTAGCGTAGAACACTTTAACCGGCTCTGTTCCAATAATATCGGCAAAGTCTGTTTGACCCAATTCATAGGCCATGACATGGAACGGATTATAGGTGTCATAAGTCACTGAAGTGACTGAACCCGTAATCTCTGCCTTGAACTCACCGGAGAACGCTTTGATAGGGCTATTAACGGCACCTACCGAAATTCCGAGTTGGGAGGCAGCAGGAGAACCCATGGAGAAGTAACCTGCTTCCCCATTATTCCCATTTGCAATGACAGCAGTTACTCCAGAGAGAACCGCATTATTAATCGCGATGGAATCTGGGGAGTTCACATCCTTCTCGGAATCGGAGCCGAGCGACAGGTTGATGACATCCATGCCGTCCTTGACCGCACGTTCAATTCCGTCAATGACTTGAGCGGAAGATCCTGAGGAAGTGTTCGGCTTATCAATATTACGGCCCAATACTTTGTAGACATACAGGTCAGCCCCGGGAGCTACGCCCTTCTGCGCAATATCGCCGGTTGCTGCATACTGACCGATGATGGTACCGGCTACATGCGTACCGTGGTAAGTTCCCGCATAGCCTACGCCATACTCGGTATCTTCTTCAGGAGTCAGCGGAACTTCTTCATAAGGATCATTATCCTGATAGAAGGAGTCATAGCCGCCCTTATAAGCCGGGGCAATATCCGGGTGCGTGTAGTCGACACCGGTATCGATTACACCGACCTTCAGTCCAGCTCCGGTGAGGCCTTGGTCAGCCGCCCAATCGGCATGAATCTGCTTCAGGGGAGCATTGTCGTTTCTGTAAGTCACTTCGGTCACTGTCTGATCAGGCAGAGCATACCAGGTGCTGTTCGGATAAATGGAAGACACGCCGGAGATCTTCGCCAGCTCAGGGATTTTGTCAGCCGGAACGGTGACTTCAAAGCCGTTCAGAATCGTGTCGTACTTGTAATTGACGGTCAGGTCAATCTTCTTGGCTTCAGCCTTATCCAGTACTTCTTCCTGCTGGTTGTTCACCGCAGCTTCTGTCGCTGAATTGGCGAGCGCTGTAATTCCTTGTCTGGCAGCATACTTGCCTACGGCGGCAGGCTGACCGCTTAGTTGAACGATAACCCGGACAAGATTTGAGGATTTGGTGTTAATCTGTGGAGAAATATAAGGCTGATTCGCTGGAATCAAGGCTGGAAGATGATTGCCTGATACGGGTGTCTTCAAGTTGCTGGCGGCGAATGCCGCGCCTGGAATCATACTTGCAGCCACACCTAATGATAAAGTTAGTAATGATAGCTTACGAGGTAATTTTGTCCACTCCAAATGTAATCCCCTCCACAATATGATATTGGTTCTGGCTTACATCTCTCCTGCTACAGACAGTAGCCGGATTCTCCTTTTCTATTAATCCGGTTTATTTCCGTCAAGATTACTAGGAAAAATATTAAGAAGATTTTACCACTGGTTATTTGTAAAATCTACACAAAATTTATAGAGTTTTGAGAATGTTTTCATTTTATGCGGAATGTTATATGACACAAATAGACTTATAAAACTACTATGAAGAAATTAAAAGACAAAAAAATACAAAATAACAGAGAAAAAAACAATTTTCGTCATGAATACTGACATGAATGTTGGTTGGAAAAACAGGGCTGAAATTTAGAAGTGTGGCTTCTGGATAATGAAATCTACGGACAACAGCGGGTGAAAGTCCAAAATTTCGCTGGAGTCACAGCCAACCCTAAATGTATAAATTCCCGTTCAAAAATCCAAAATAGCCAAGTAAGCTTGTACGTTATGGACACCAGGCAGAAAGCGGGGAATTCCCATGTCTGAAAAAAGTATACTGGCCTACTTCAAAACCCCGGAGGAAGCGGAAGGGGTCTCCCGTAAGCTGCAGGCACTGCGTGCTGAGGAGATTTCCATTGACCGGTTCAGCAGGTTTGGGGGAAGCGGGCAGGAGCCGGGAGTGAATCCGGTGACCGGCAATTTGGCGAGCATGGATTCGATGACGGCCGTCAGTGACCATACGGGCATATTAGCTGCGGCGCATACGAGCGGGAGCGGAATGAGCCATGGCGGGGATGGCGGGCCTACAGGCAGAAATATTCTGCTGACGGTTATTGTAGATGCAGCTATTCATGGTCAGGCGATGTCACTGATTGAGGAAGCCGGCGGAATGATTTGAAGCTAAGACAACCAGATTAAGTACATTGGAGGCTGATGGCAAGCTATGGACAGAGAGAACTCGAAGATCTTTTCCAAAACCGAAAAAATGAAAATGCTCTATGAGGCGAAGGCCGAGGATGTTGAATTCTCAGCAGCTGAAGCAGATCAGGATGATATAGAGGCCATGGACCGTTCCCGTGAGGCTGATAAGCGGCAGCTGGGAGAGATTATGAAGAAAGAATAATTCGGTGAAGTCAAGAAGAGATGAGCAGACGAATTGCTGCTACGGATACCCTGCGTAAGTGGGGTATTTTTGTGTTTTGGCGTGTATAATGGAGTGATATGCGAGGCCGGGAGGATACATAAGTGAATACAGTGATAATGTGGGTAGGGCTGGCGCTGCTGGTAGCGCTGTTGACCTTCATGAACCAGAAGCAGGTCTATTCCTCGAAAGTGAAACGAGCTTACCGGGAGCTAAGAATGCTTGCTGAAAAGGTTCGAGCAGAACAGTCGGAGACGTCAGATCTGGGAGGCTGGGAAGCTTCCATCTCCGAAATGGAAAAGCACCCCAATGAATTCAACAAGCTGGATAAGGAGATCGGCCTGCGCCAGGCCTTCGTCCAGTATCTGGAGCGGCATTATCCGCAGGATACGAGACTTCCAGAGCTGCAGGAAGCGGCTGCCTACCGGAAGGACAGCGTGTGGGGAATTAAGATAGGGAATTAAAAAATCTTATCATTTTAAAAGCCGAAACAGCCGTTAATAAGAGTAAAGTGAAATAAGCGAGAGTCGTCCGCATATCAGTTAAAAATTGAGATGTATAGGGAGCAGTCAACATGGAAAATCTAGCAGACCAAGCAGTTACAGACGAACTGGTTGTCAAAGCCTTGGAAAAAAACCTTGCCATGATCCGTTTTGATCTGGATCGGCGTGTCGCCTATGTCAATGAGATCTTTGCCCAGTCAGTGAAATACAAAGCGGAGGACATGTACGGCATGCAGCACAGCCAGCTGTGCTTCCCCTCATTCGTGAACAGTCCCGATTATGAGTTGTTCTGGCAGAATTTAATGGCTGGCCGGAGCTTCCAGGACAAAATTGAACGGATGGACGCAGAGGGGAATTCGGTCTGGCTGGAAGCTACATATATGCCGGTGTTTGATGAGACAAATACCCATGTTATCGGCGTATCCAAGGTGGCCACTAACATTACGGAGAGACAAAACAACATGAGCCATGTCGTGGAGCTAATGCAGGGCATGGCGGATAGCCTTAATCAGCGTGCGGACAAAGGAATTGAGCGGAGTCAGGAGCTGCTGCTGAGTATTGACAGGATTGCCGAGGTGTCGACCGAGAATACCGAAACACTGCTAAGTCTGCAAAAGCAGGCTGCGGCGATCCGCGGCGTAGTGCAGACCATCCGTGATATTGCTTCCCAGACTCATCTGCTTGCCCTGAATGCAGCGATTGAGGCTGCACATGCCGGAGAATTCGGCCGGGGATTCGATGTGGTGGCCAAGGAGGTAAGAAAGCTGTCTGCGATGGTGCAGGATCAGATTACCGAAGTCCGGGACAGTGTCCAGGCCATTACGGAAGAGGTCGGCAGAATATCCACGGGACTGAACCAGGTGCAGGATAATGTACAGCTCAGCCAGCAGCAGATTCAAGTAGCGCTGGATGAATTCACGCTGATCGCTACCTCTGCACAGGAACTGGACAACCAGGCGCGAGAGGTCATGAATATTATCTAAGCTGTGCTTGCTCTGAAGTTGAGCAGTTATTCCCGGACAATCTATTGTAAGCAGTATGCAGCCTGTACTTTTCAGGTGGACATGCTGCTTTTTTAGTACATATAGCTGGATATGCTGCTGAAAATGAACCTTTTGAAGCCCGGGGTTGTTATAAAGGTAATTCAAACAAGAAAGGAGGGCATGCTCAAGTGGGCAACAGGGAATTATTCCAAACCTACAGCAAGGAGGTATATCGTACCTGCTACTATATGGTACACGATGCTGCCGATGCTGAGGATCTGTGTCAGGAGGTATTCATCACTCTCTTCCGCAGCGAGTGGCAGGGCATTGAATATCTGAAGGCCTGGATTATGAAAATCACCGTCAACACCTGCCTGAACCACCTGAAGCGCAGGAACAGCCTGCAGCAGAAGCTGGCAGACCACCTTCATATGTTCAGGGAGAATCCGCAGCCGCCGGTTGACAAGCTGGTGGAGCAGAAGGAGACGAAGCTGGAGTGGGCGGGATACATGTCCCGGCTCCCGGCGAAGATCAGGGCGGTGCTGACGCTGCGGTATATGCATGATTTCAGTCTGGAGGAAATCCGCAAGATGCTGGATATCCCGCTGGGAACTGTGAAGTCCAGACAGCATAAGGGGCTGCGCATGATGAGGAATATTCTGGAAGAAAAAGGTATTGAGCCGATCACGAAGGAGGACGAAGAATATGGACAGAACCGAAGTGCAGTTAAAGCGTCGCTTAAATGAGGATCAGGAGATGATCTATCCGGATTTCGAGCAGATGTGGGGCCGGATTGAGCAGGCCGGATATGTTTCTTCCAAGGGAAGCAGCCATGCCGGAGCAGGGAGCCGCGTCCGCCACCGCAACTGGCGCAAGGTCACTGTAGCAGCCTCATTCAGTGTAGTGCTAATGGCCGTTCCTGTGTATGCCGCCGTGCAATATGATTGGGGCAGCCTGCTGAACCACCGGAGCGGAGTGGAGGCGGCGCTGTCACAGAACCTGGGCCAGCCGCTGGGCCAGACGATCACCAAGGATGGAGTCACCCTGACGCTACATACGGCGCTCACCGATGAGAACCGGACGGTGATTCTGTATAGCCTGGATGTCGGGGGAGATAAGGGCAACGGATACTGGAACGTGAACGGAATGTCTCTTAAGGATGCCAAAGGAAACGGCAATGACATGGAATCCAACTACCAGCAGTGGGACGAGAAAACCAAGCGGTACAACGGCTATTTCGAGACAGACTGGAGTCCGGACCAGGATACGGTCAAAGTAAGTCTGACTGCAAAAGGGATTCAGTCCTACTCCCAGCAGGAGGTAGACTTGAAGCTGGATACAGACTCACCGGAGTGGCAAAGCTTCCCGGTCAACCAGGATGGACTGGAGTCCTTCGGTGTACAGCCCTTTAAGGAAGGGAATGAGCGCCTGATGCTGTCCACGGATACTATTTTTTCCGATCCTGAAGCTAGAAAGCTGGCATCCCCGCAAATTATTGCTTACCGGGGCGGACAGCAAGTCAAGAACTCTCAGGCAGGCGTAATGGGCAAGCCGGGAGATAACGGAGAATATACTTCCCTTGAGTACTACAAGCCTGCTGATGTGCCGAAGGATGAGACCACGTATAAACTCAGTTACACCAAGCTTGAACGCAATATTGATGGTCCATGGACCTTCGATTTCGAGCTGAGCAAGAAGCAAATGGCTGGTGCGACGATGAAGACAGCCCTGGATCTGCCGCTGGAGGCTGGAGACTCGTTGAATACGATTGAGCAGATGGTGGTAACGCCGACCCAGATCCGAGTGGCTGTGCGGAGTAATACAGAGCCGTTCCCTGATTTGCCGTATATTAATTATACTCTCGAGGTGAATGGTCAGAAGCTGGATGGCGGATTATGGTATACGGGCTCTAAGGACCGTAAGCTGATAACGCTGCGCTTCGAGCGGCCGGCAAATCTTGAGATTACCAAAGACACACCAATGACGCTTGTGGGGAAATATAAAGTAACCGTGCATGATGATGACAAGGCGCCGCTTGAATTAAAGAACATCTCCAGCGAGAAGCAGACGCTGATCCGGCAAACCGGCGGTTACCCGGTACAGTGGACCTATTATATGCAGGGGGCAGACCTCTATGTGGAGACAAAGAGTGATGATCCGAATTTTGGCGGTGTGAATCAGACCTACATCGGTAAGGGCAAAGACCGGCTCATCAGCAGCATTTTAACCACGAATTTCAGAGGAGAAGGAAAGAACCATAGTATTAATAAGTACAAGGATTTCAAAGGCACAGATGCTTCAATATACATGTTCTATTACACTACAAATGAGCCGGACAAAGAGACGCGGGTACAGCTGCAAGGACAATAGTAACATTATTTTAACGGGAAGAACCTTGTGTTCTTCTCTTTTTTTCGTATACAGTTAGAAGATATGGCTATGAATAGCTGCCAGAATTATAAGACAAAGGAGAGATTAACTATGGAAATTAAGCGCTGCGACTGGGTAAACTCGGACCCGGTATATATAGCTTATCATGATGAAGAATGGGGTAAGCCGCTGGTTGATGACCTGAAGCTGTTCGAGCTGCTGATGCTGGAGGGTATGCAGGCCGGACTGAGCTGGTATACGGTGCTGAAGAAACGGGAGGGCTTCCGCGAGGCTTTTGACGGCTTTGATCCGGAGAAGATCGTGCTGTATGGGGAGGACAAGGTCGAAGAGCTGATGCAAAATGTGGGGATTGTGCGCAACCGTCTGAAGATTAAGGGAGTGATTACCAATGCACAGGTGTACCAGCAGATCTGCCGGGAGGAAGAGGGTGGCTTTGCCGGTTATCTGTGGAGCTTTGTCGGCGGGACGCCGGTGGTGAATCACTGGAAGAACAGAGCCGAGGTTCCCGCGACGACCCTACAGTCCGATCTGATGAGCAAGGCGCTCAAGCGCAAAGGCATGAAGTTCGTCGGCTCGACGATCTGCTATGCATTTATGCAGGCTGCCGGGATGGTAGATGACCATGCGCTGGATTGTTTTTGCCGCAGCACCTCGTCTGCCGTAGAGAGTTGAACGCAGTTTGGCGCTGAACGGGTAAGAAATGCTATACTAACCTAGAAACTATGCTGCAAAACTTTTAGGAGGATTCATTACCATGCTATGGCAAGAATTGACGGTACATACAACCGAGGAAGCACAGGAGATGATATCCAATCTGCTGGTTGAGGCCGGAGCGGGCGGAGTCTCTATTGAAGAATCCGGGACGCTGAATAAAAACCGGGATACACGTTACGGTGAATTATACGATGAACCACTTAATGACATCCCCGAAGGGGAAGCGGTCATTAAAGGATATTATGCGGAATCGGTGGACATGGACGCGGTTGTGTCCGAGGTGACGCCAAGGGTGGAAGAGCTGAGAGAGTTCGGCATCGACCCCGGGCTGGCACAGATCTCCTGGAAGACAGTGGATGAGGAGGATTGGGCCCATGCCTGGAAGCAGTACTTCAAGCCGCTGCGCGTCTCGGAGCGGCTGACCATTAAGCCGACATGGGAAGAATATACCCCGGCCTCTGCGGATGAAAAAATTATTGAGATCGACCCCGGCATGGCCTTCGGAACCGGGACGCATCCGACAACGGCGCTGTGCCTTCGCGCTCTTGAGAAGCATATTGTCAGCGGTGACGAGGTCATCGATGTAGGTACGGGCTCCGGTATCCTTGCTGTCGGAGCGATGCTGCTCGGTGCCGCCTCTGTCCTGGCGCTGGATCTGGACCCGGTCGCCGTGGAGAGTGCCCGCGAGAATGTGGCACTAAACCGGCTGGAGTCAGCGATCACCGTGAAGGAGAGCGATCTGCTCTCGCTGCTGGGCGGTGAGGGGGCGGCGGATACCGCAGCCGGAGAGATGTGGCCTTCAGCCCGGCCAAGCAATACGGCTGACCAAGAGGCCGTTCCTGGTGTTGCCCCGGCGGCAGACGGGCTGGGAGTGACTCTGCCGGTCCGGGTGGTCGTGGCGAATATTCTGGCCGAGATTATTGTACTGTTCACGGACGATGTCTACCGTGCACTTCAGCCAGAGGGGATCTATATTACCTCGGGGATTTATAAGGATAAGGAAGGGCTGGTCGCGGAAGCGCTGAAGTCCTCCGGTTTCGAGATTTTAGAAGTAACCCGCGAAGAAGATTGGGTGGCGTTCACAGCCGGAAAGAGGTAGACATGGGTTCCCTGGATCAATTTTTAGTATATCCTTTGCAGCAGCTTCCGTTTTTTCTGATTACGATTGTTATTGCGTTTACGGTGCATGAATTCGCCCACGCCTATTTTGCCAATAAATTCGGGGACCCTACAGCACGCCTGCTGGGCCGTATGACCTTGAATCCGGCGGTGCACTTTGACCTCTTCGGCATCATTCTGCTGCTGATTGCGGGCTTCGG
Source organism: Paenibacillus sp. FSL H3-0333 (assembly GCF_038002805.1). Classification (NCBI taxonomy): domain Bacteria; kingdom Bacillati; phylum Bacillota; class Bacilli; order Caryophanales; family Paenibacillaceae; genus Paenibacillus; species Paenibacillus sp. FSL H3-0333. The sequence continues at coordinate 2,345,816 of NZ_JBBODG010000001.1, forward strand.
ATGGGCGCGTCCGGTTCCCGTGAACCGGGATAACTTCCGCCGTCCCCGCCTGATGGGTGTCATCGTATCGGCCGCCGGGCCAATCAGCAATCTGCTGCTCGGTATTCTGGGTGCGCTGATCTATGCGATTCTTGTGGGAACGGGCACGATGGATTCGATTAAGAACGAGCAGGTGCTCCGGGCGCTGATCTGGTTCTTCGGGATGTTCATTCACTTCAACTTCTTCCTCTTCGTATTTAACCTGATTCCGCTGCCGCCGCTGGACGGTTACCGGATCGTAGAGGATATCGCACCGCGTCCGATCCGTGGAAGACTTCAGCAGTATGAGCAGTATACGGTTTTCCTTTTCCTGTTGATCATCTTCATTCCGGGTCTGCGCGCCTATACGATAGAACCGCTTAGCTACTGGGCGACACGTACGGGTAATGATTTCTTCCAGCTGTTCCTAAGGATGTTCGGGGTCTGAGAACGTCAGTAAGGACGGGGGCTGTTCAGTGCATGGCAAACGTTGTAGAATATAATATGATTATTAAGTAGATGAATGATACGTGTGAAGCGGCGGCCGGGACCTGATTTGGCGGGGACTACGCCGCTTTTACGCTGAATAACGGACAGAATGAGGTTGAGAGATGCAGCGTTATTTCGTAACTCCGGCACAGTTCGGACAAGACAAGGTTAGCATTGACGGTGAAGACGCCCGCCATATCGCCAAGGTCATGCGCGGCAAGGCCGGGGACAAGCTGATCGTCAGCGACGGCGTGGCCCGCGAGGCGTTGGCCGAGATTGCTGACATAGAGATTGGCCTCGTCACCGTGAACATACTGGAGCCTTTGGCTATGACTCATGAAGCGCGCATTCAGATTACTGTCGCCCAGAGCCTGCCCAAAGGGGACAAGCTGGAGACAGTCATTCAGAAATGCACGGAGATCGGGGCTGTAGCCTTCACGCCGTTCCTCTCAGAGCGGACGATTGTGCAGTACGATGAGCGCAAGGAGAGTAAGCGGCTAGAGCGTTGGCGCAAAATCTGTAAGGAGGCTGCCGAACAGGCGCACCGGAATATTGTTCCGCAGGTGCATTCGCCGCTCAGCTGGAAGCAGCTGCTCCAGAGCTTCAACGGCTATGATGCCGTCTATTTCTGCTATGAGAAGGAAGAGGGACTCCAGCTCCGCAGCGCAGCCGCGCCATGGCTGGCATCGCTTCCACAGGAGGCTGCGGCTAAAGTAATGATTGTTGTAGGGCCGGAGGGCGGCTTCAGTACGGAGGAATGCCGACTGGCTGAGGAGGCCGGAGCCGTCTCTGTCGGGCTGGGGCCGCGTATTTTGCGCTGTGAAACCGCAGGCATGGTTGCCGCCGCCTGCATTTTATATGAATCCGGAGAAATGGGAGGAGCTTAAACCATGCCATCTGTAGCTTTTTATACACTGGGCTGCAAAGTCAATTTCTATGATACCGAGGCCATCTGGCAGCTCTTTAAGAATGATGGATACGAGCAGGTAGATTTCGAGGGTTCCGCCGATGTCTATCTGATTAACACCTGTACAGTGACCAATACGGGCGACAAAAAAAGCCGGCAGATGATCCGCCGGGCGGTCCGCCGCAATCCTGACGCCATCGTAGCGGTTACCGGCTGCTACGCGCAGACCTCACCTGGAGAGATTCTCGATATTCCCGGAGTCGATCTGGTGATCGGCAACCAGGACCGTGAACAGATTATGACGCATGTGAAGAATATTCAGGAGTCGCGCCAGCCGGTGAATGCGGTCCGCAACATTATGAAGACACGTGAGTTCGAGGAGATGGATGTGCCCGGGTTCGCTGACCGGACGCGGGCATTCATGAAGATTCAGGACGGCTGCAACAACTTCTGCACCTTCTGCATCATTCCCTGGTCGCGCGGTCTGTCGCGCAGCCGTGATCCGAAATCGATTGTCGCCCAGGCGCATCAGCTGGTGGAGGCCGGATACAAGGAATTCGTGCTGACCGGCATCCATACCGGAGGGTACGGGGATGATCTGGACAACTACCGCCTCGCTGACCTGCTCTGGGAGCTGGATAAAGTGGATGGGCTGGAACGTGTTCGCATCAGCTCCATTGAAGCGAGCCAGATTGATGAGAAGCTGCTGGAGGTGCTGAACCGCAGCACCAAGATGTGCCGCCATCTGCATATTCCGCTCCAGGCGGGCCATAACGATGTGCTGAAGGCGATGCGCCGGAAGTATACTACGGAAGAGTACTACGCCAAAATGCAGCTGATCCGAGAGGCTATGCCGGATGTAGGGATCACAACTGATGTGATCGTCGGCTTCCCGGGCGAGACGGATGAGATGTTCCGGGCAGGCTATGATTTCATGAAGGCGGTCAACTATTCGGAGATGCATGTCTTCCCGTATTCCAAACGGACCGGAACCCCGGCTGCACGGATGCTCAATCAGGTCGATGAGGAGATCAAGAATGCGCGTGTGCAGGAGCTGATCGATCTCTCTGAAGAGTTGCAGCTGGCCTATGCCAAGCGCTTCGTGGGACAGACTTTGTCCGTCATTCCGGAGCGGGCGGCCAAGGGCTCGGCGGGACGCAGCGTACAGCACGGCTTCAGCGACAACTATCTACAGGTGCTGTTTGGCGGCGACGATTCGCTGCAGGGCGAGCTGTGCCAGGTGAAGGTAACCGAAGCAGGTGTGAATGAATGCCGCGGCGAGCTTGTCAGTGTTAGCCGGACGGCAGCTGGACTGCGCGAAAGCGTCCGCTAGAACAGACGTATACGGATGTCTTCCGGGCCACTGCTGGCAGGGAGACATCCTTTTTTCATAAGTACGGATTCTATAGTTATAAAGACCTGAATTTGCCCGGGAATCGTGAAATACTGAAAATGGGGTAAAGACTTGGGCCGGATTTGTCGATATAGTGGAAGAGAGTGGCAAAAAGTCCACCGATAATCAGACCGTCTAAGGAGAGAACAGATGACCGTGTACAGGAAAATGACAAAAACGCTCCTCATTATGATATTGCTCGTTGTGGCCGCTTTTCCGGTAAACGTCTTTGCCGCTGCTGGAGACACTATCTCTATTGAATTCGACAGCTCAGCCAAGGTAGAGCTTACCGTGGGCCAGTCACCGAAGCAGATTAAGCTATATGCCAATGTAGAGGGCTCCGCTTCCAAACGGGATGTGACGGCAGCCGCAACATGGACCTCTTCCAAGAAAGAAGTAGTTACAGTATTAAATGGCCAGCTTACACCGGTGAATTCCGGAACGGCGGTAATTACAGCAACTCTCAATAATGCGATAGCCTCTGTAGAGGTGTCGGTCACCCATGCCTTTAAGGAACTGAAATTGACCCGCAGCACAGAGGGCAGCTATAAATTAGGCGACAAAGAGGAATTGCTGTCTGTTACGGCCACCGCCATCGGCGGAACGTCGGCCACTGCGGAGAAGGATGTCACGAAGGATGCGGAATGGAGCAGCTCGAATACGGGCGTGTTGACCATTGCTGCAGGCAAGATTACGCTGGTCGGTGAAGGTAAAGCTACCATTACCGCCAAGTATAAAGGGTTAACCGAAACGATCAAAGCGGTGGTAGAGCTTCCTTATGCCGCTATCGTGCTGAAAGACAAGAATGACACCATCGTCAAGGAAATGGAAATGCTGGTCGGGGACCATCCAGCCAAGCTGACCGCCAAGACCAAAGCCACTTCGGCAAGTCCGGAGATTACCCTGGGCAATGAGGTAGAATGGAGCAGCTCCAGCGAGAGCGTAGCTACTGTTAAAGACGGTGAGATTACCATCCTGGGCGTGGGGAAAACGGTCATCACCGCAAGCTACCTGGGTGTCACCCAGTCGGTGGATGTCTATGTGCGTGCGCCTTATGAAGCGCTGCTGCTGACGCCTTCCGGCGACCAGTCGCTTTTCCTGGGGGAGAGTCTGAATGTAACTGCAGCAATGCGTAATGCCGTCAATTCAACCTCGAACGAAACAGCGTCCGCCGTCTGGACCTCAGATAACCTGATGAATGCTACAGTAACTGCCAATACGGCGGATGCAAGCAACGCTTATGCCACTGTTACGGGTAAAGCGGTAGGAACTTCAATCATTAAGGCCAGCTATCTGGGCATCAGCAAAAGCTTCAAGATCACCGTCTATCCAACCCTGACGGAGCTGGGTCTGGAGAAGACGGAGCAGGAAATCTACACGGCGGATGCAGTAAGCCTGCCGAAGGTGACCGGAACCAAGTATGACGGCACCAAGCTGGATATCAGCGATGAGATGGAGTGGACCTCTGCGAATGAAGAGATTGTGTCCATCAAAGACGGGAAGTTTGTCGGCGGGAAGGCAGGTACGGCTATCCTGACCGGGAAGCTCAAGACTGGCGAAGTGACCTCCGCTTCGGCTGCAACGATCCGCTCCAAGAGCGTTCAGTTTAATGTAACGGTTCAGAATAAAGTGCTTGTCCTGATCGGACCCGATGCTGCTCTGGGAGTAGTGATTGGTGAAGAGCTGCCACTGCCCGCTGTCCAGGCTGTGCTGGAGAATGGCGACGAGCTGGATGTGTCGGGAAGCATCAAATGGGAGCTGAGCGGCAGCAATGCGGTTCTTAAGCAGACAACTGCCGCCAAGACCATCAAGGGACTGGTCAAAGGTACGGCAACCCTGAAGGGAACCTACTCCAACAAGACCATCAGTGTTCCGGTAACGATTGAACAGAAGGTCGTGAAGCTGGTGGTGGACCCGGCAACGCTGGAAATGAACATCAAGGCGTCCAAGTCCATTAAGGCCACCGGATACTTTTCAAACGGCAAATCTGCCAACTTCTCGGGGATAATGAACTGGGAATCTTCGAACCCGGCTGTGGCTACTATTAAGGGAACTTCCGTCAAAGCATTGGCTGAGGGTACAACTACTCTGACCGGTTCTTACCAGGGCATTCAGGCGACGGTAAAGATAACGGTTGTTCCCAAGCTGATGAAGCTTACGGTCAGTGAGAACCGGCTAAGTCTTGCACCAGGCGTAGGCAAAAACGTAGTGGTAACCGCGCTGTATGATACCGGCCGCACTGCGATTGTCACAGGAAGCGTGGCCTGGACCAGCTCCAAGCCTGCTGTCGCCAAGGTGAATGCTGCCGGGCAGATTACAGCAGTGAGTAAGGGGAGCGCATCTATTAAAGGAAAACTGGGGACTAAAACAGTCTCGGTATATGTTAGTGTGAAATAGTGTAATGCTGCTGTAGGTTTGAGCGGCAACAAGAAGACCTGTACATACGTCCATGTGGATGGTGTGCAGGTTTTTTTTGTTTATGGTGAGGAATCGGAATGCTCAAGATTAATAAGGAGGGAGGAGGGAGAAGTCATTATGGAATTGATGCCAGCCTGGAAGCGTTGGGGATATGAAGAGGGCAAAGCTGAAGGAAAAGAAGAAGGTCAGGCGGAGCTCATCCATAAATTGCTGCTTAATGGATTTTCTCCGGAAGCGGTATCCGAGGCCGTTGAATTGCCACTGGATAAGATTAAGAAGCTGATGTAAATATAGACCCGGAGCCAATATCGGTGGCCCTGGGTCTTTTTTTAGGATCTTTTCTGTAATTCTATAAAATTGTTACTATGACAGAGCGCTGACTCACAATGAACTGGGAATTTGTAAGGCTTTATATTGAATACTCATTCAACCAAATCAATGCTTGTTCATAATTATCAAAAAAATTCACGGATTTTTTGGTGTTGGATTGTTGTAAATAATTCATGATCTCCCCTTCTTCAAGGAGAAACGCAATTGCCTTGCTGTGATTCAATAGGGTTTCATTGAAGAACTTATCTTTCCATGCTTTTTGAACAGAAAAATGATCTGGCGTGTATCCTTTTCGGTCCACCAGCAATTTGTATTTCCGATTCTCGGAAATGAATTGCTGGCAAGCATGCTCGAATCCATGGAACCATTCATTCACATCATCTGTGTTAATCTTGCCAATTAGATGGGTAACAATTAAATCTCCTGAAACTGTTGTGCTGATATTTTGTTTACTCAACCTTGAAATCATCTCCCTTAGTTACAATTATGCGTATAAATCCCTATAAAATCAATAAGGATAAATTCCTTATGCAATAAAGCTTTGGATTAGTACTGCAGGGCGGATTGAAGTATAATGAGGACTGCGGTTACGATTCTTGAAAGACTCAGGACTGCAGCCGCTGCTCCAGCTTGGACCAGAAGGGCAGATAGCATAACGGCAATATTCCAAGCGAACAGACGACGTTAAAAATAGTCTGCGCATGGGCGAGCTGGGCGGCAGGTCCGCCGCCAATCCAGGCGGACAGGGATTGCAGCGGCCCTATGAAGGGCAGGAACAACAGGGCGCCGCCGATATTCAGCGTCACATGCGACCAGGCGACGAATACGCCGGAAGGCGTACTGCCGATGGCGGCAATGACGGCAGTGACGCAGGTGCCGATATTCGCGCCGAGGACGATGGCGATGCCAAGTGCAGGCGGCATCACGCCGCTGGCAGCGAGGCCCATCGCCATGCCGATGACTGCGGCGCTGCTGTGTACCATCGCCGTCAGCACGGCCCCGGCGGCCAGCCCCCAGAGTGCGCTGGTTGCGGCATGCCCGAGGAACCAGCGGAACAGGGCGCTGCCTTCCAGGGCGGGGCCGATGGACTGCATGACCGCGATGCCCCACAGGACAAGCGCGAAGCCGGTGACCGCGAGGCAGATGAACTGCAGCGGTCCCGAGATCCGGCGGCAGGCCTCAAGCAGCCGCCAGGACTGCGGGGCCAGCTCACCGGTCATCACGGCGGCGGCCCACAGACAGAGCGCCGCGATCAGCAGCGGCGCGGCCAGCGTGCTGATCTGCAGGCTGATCAGCTCCGTTGTCAGGCAGGTGCCGATGTTGCTGCCGAGAATAATGCCAAGCGTGCGGGCATAGGTCAGCAGCCCGGCATTGACCATGCCGATGGTCAGCACCGTTACAGCGGTGCTGCTCTGTAGCAGCGCCGACAGCAGGGCGCTTACTATCAAGCCTTTGGCTGGTGTGGAGGTCGCCTTGTGCAGGCTGCGCTTCAGCAGCGGACCGGCCAGCCGCGACAACGAGGCTTCCATCACCTTCATGCCGGCGAGGAATATGACAAGACCGTAGAGGACAGGGAATAACAGTTCACGGATCATAAGGACAGGCTCCTTTTTGAACGGGGGTTGTACCAATATATGAACGCCAGGCATAGGACATGTATATTAATCTGGCAACAAGAATAGGGAGTTGAAGGTATTGGCATCAGTAATTCTGGAACGAAACCGTAAAAAAAGACTGGAGCAGGGCCATCCATGGGTCTTCGCCAGTGAAGTAGCATCTGTAGACGGCGATCCGCAGGCAGGCGGACTGGTGGATGTTCTGACCCATCAGGGGCGGTATCTGGCTACGGGGTATTACAATCCGGCTTCGCAGATCCGGGTAAGAATTCTGTCGCAGCATAAGCTGGCGGCGATGGACACGGCGTTTTTTGCACAGCGGTTCTCGGATTGTCTGCGGCACAGGGAACGCTTCCTGCCGGGGGCGGACGCTTACCGTCTGGTCTACGGGGAAGCGGATTTTCTGCCGGGGCTGATCATTGACCGCTTCGGTGAAGTCCTTGTAGTGCAGCTGCTGACACTGGCTATGGATCAGCACCGCTCTGAGATTGTGGAGGCGCTGGTGCAGGTGATGTCGCCGCGCGGCATCTACGAGCGCAGCGATGTCAGTGTGCGGGAGCTGGAGGGACTGGAACAGACCACGGGTGTGCTCTACGGCGAATGCCCGCGCCACATTACCGTAAGTGAGAACGGGCTGAAGGTCATTGTTGATATTGAAGAGGGGCAGAAGACTGGCTACTTCTTCGATCAGCGGGAGAATAGAGCATCGATTGCTCCGCTGATGAAGGGCTGGGGCGGGCGCAGCGGAATTACACTGCAGAATGTAGCAGCAGAGGATGGTTCACTCCAGATGCTGCCGGTCAACAAAAGCGGCAAGCCTGTCACCTTCCCGTACTGGGATGGTGCAACTGTGCTGGAATGCTTTGCGCATACAGGAAGCTTCACATTGCATGCCTGCAAGTATGGTGCCAAGAAGGTAACCTGCCTGGATGTGTCTGCGCATGCCATCGAGAGCGCAAAGGCCAATGTGGAGATCAACGGGTTCAGCGACCGGGTGGAATTCGTGGTAGATGATGCATTTGCCTTCCTGCGCAATCAGGTCAAAGGGCAGGAGGAACGGACCGAGCGGGCTACAGGCGGCGCAGCGGCGGAAGAGAGAAATGGGAGCAAACCGGCTGCCAAGGCGGACACCGCGAAGCCGATGACCGCCGGGGGCGGACGCACGTGGGATGTCGTGATTCTGGACCCGCCTGCTTTTGCCAAGACCAAAAGTGCAGTGGCAGGGGCTGTACGCGGCTACAAGGACATCAATCTGCAGGGCATGAAGCTGGTGAATGACGGCGGATATCTGGTCACGGCCAGCTGTTCATACCACATGCAGCCGCAGTTGTTCCTCGATACGATCATGGAGGCGGCTAAGGATGCCGGCAAGGTGCTGAGGCTGATCGAATGGCGGGCCGCAGGCAAGGATCATCCGCAGATTCTCGGCGTGGACGAGGGGCATTATCTGAAGTTCGCCATCTTTGAGGTGCGCAGCAAATAGAAGTTTCAGACCCGGCGGGCCAGCCGGTTTTGCGGGAAGAGTCTCTTTTATAGAGGCTCTTTTTTATAGGGTTTAGACTCAAAATCAGCAGTTGTCCTATCTTCATCAACCATACGTGGACACCCCGTGGTGAGGCTGGGCAGGGGAATAAGAAAGTAGTCTATTGGCCCACGCCGCAAAAGTCGACCGGCCGAATGTGTGCGAGAAACCGAATAGCGAAAAACCGAACACAATGGGTCCAGAGAGGAGGGCTACGGGACGAGTATGCAAGTGGGGAAGGGAGGGGTGGCAAATGTTCTGTGTGAGGAGGGAACGGTCGTTAGCACTAATACAAATAAATGTATTTGGTACAGTTAAAAGATGGCTCAAAACCAGAATAGCTGTGATAGCTGTATTCTGTACAATTAAAAATGGCTTAGAGTGTCTGAAGCGGTGAAAACCGGATTTTTAGTTGTAGAGAATACAGTTAAATCTGTTAACACGCCAATTTGGCTGCTTTTAGTTGTACCCAATACACCTAAAGCTACCTAAAACACAAAACTCGCCGGAGTCCCGCCAACGGCGTACCCGTCTCACGCCGCCCGCCGGAGTACCGCCCCCGCGCGCCGCCCGTCTCTCGCCCTCTCCAGTCCCGCCCCATTCACCATTGCCTTGCCCTCCGGCTCTCCCCGCCGCCCCAGCTCAGTAACATCCTCCCCTTTCAATAGTTGATTTCCCTATCCCGGCAGCGTAGGCGCACCCTCTATAATCAAGGTACAGATTCTAAGGGGGGCCGTTTATGAAACAGAAAAAAATACATGCCTACGTTTTCGTATTTCCCAGCTTGTTCCTGACCCTGGTGTTCGGAATTTATCCTCTGCTGTGGGCCTTGCGGTATATGTTCTATGACTATCAGGGGTTCGGGACGCCTGTATTTATCGGCCTCGATAACTTCGGGCGGGTGCTGCGCGACCATCAGTTCTGGTCCGCTGTCGGCAATACCGGGATCTATGCGCTCGGCAAGCTCGTGGTGACGATTCCGATGTCGCTGCTGCTGGCGATTATCCTGAACCGCAAAATGAAGGGGCGTTCCTTCCTGCGGGCGATTTATTATCTGCCTACGATCTTCAGCGCCTCGGTGATGGCGATTGTCTTCTTCATTATTTTCAACTCCTATAACGGGATCTTGAATCAGCTGCTGATCCGCTTCCAGATCATCAGCGAACCGATTGGCTGGCTCAGCGCCGACCATGCGATGATGACCACGATCATTATTGCTATCTGGGGTGCGGTCGGTAACTATATGCTGTTGTTCCTCGCGGGACTCCAAGGCATTCCGAATGATCTGTACGAAGCGGCCTCGCTGGACGGGGCGAATGAATTCCAGAAGCTGAAGAATGTGACCATCCCGCTGCTGGGACCGGTGATGCAGATGATTATCATGCTGGCGATCACCATCTCGCTGAAGGGCTATGAGAGTATTATGGTGCTGACCGAAGGCGGGCCGTACGGCAAAACAGAAGTCATGTACCTGTACCTGTTCAAGCTCCTATTCCCGGTCTCGGCGGAAGCGCAGTCCATCCAGCAGCTCGGTTATGGCAGCGCAGTCGGCTTCACCACTGCAGTCATTGTGGGCGGCGTGACGCTGGTCTACTTCCGGATCTCCAAGAAATTAAACGATGTGTACTAGAACCGACAGGAGGAGAGCAGAATGAATAACACCCGTACTTATACCCATACCCGTCCCGTCATGTCCCCGCTGCTGACCCGCTTGCTCGGCAAGGCTGTGCTCTGGATCTTTCTGATTGCGGCCGCCCTGCTGGCCTTGTTCCCGATCATCATGGTCGTGCTGGGCTCGTTCAAGACGAACCAGGAGCTGACCGGCAGTGCAACCATCTGGCCGTCAAGCTGGCATTTCTCGAACTACCTGGAAGCGTGGAAGAACGCCAACTTCTCCCGCTATACGCTGAACAGTATATTTGTAAGCGTGGTCACCACTGCCGGCACTTTGCTGGTGGGTTCGATGTCCGCCTATGCCGTAAACCGGGTGTCTTTTATCGGCAAAAAAGCATACTCCCTGCTCATGGCCTCCACGCTGTTCATCTCTATCGGGGCTGTGGTGCTGCGTCCGCAATTTGACCTGATGGTCATGCTCGGCCTGAACAAGACGCTCTGGGGTGTCATTATTATCCTGATCAGCGCCCATGCCACCTGTTATTTCATCTTGATCGGCTTCTTCCAGAGCATTCCGCGCGACCTGGACGAAGCGGCGATGATCGATGGCTGCAACTTCTACTCTGTCTACCTGCGTATCATCTTGCCACTGCTGCGGCCTGCGCTGGCGGTTGCCGGACTCGGGGCGTTCCAGGGGTCCTGGAATGAATATATTCTGCCGCTGGTCTTCACGATGAGCAATCCCCAGCTCCAGACGCTTCCGGTCGGGCTGGCGAATCTGCGCTACGGAATCGGAGCGGCGTCAGAGGTACAGCTGATGATGGCCGGCGCTTGCCTGTCCATTTTGCCGCTGCTGGTGGTCTATGTGTTCGCCAATAAATCCTTCATGCAGGTCACACTCGGCGCCGTCAAAGGGTAGTCCCGGAAAGAGTAGTGTTCCGCCCGCACTGTTGTTACAATGGGTGGCAAGGAGTGGTTCACGGATGAAACTCGGTTTCTACAAGCAGTCTTTGAAGAAAAGAATTCAGGTGCTGTACATCTTCCTCGCCATTCTCTGTATCAGTGTAACCGGAGTCGGCTCGTATCTCTTCGCGGCGCGCAGCATCCAGGGCAGTGCACTTGAGCTGAAGCAAGGCATTCTGAACAAATCCGTTCAGGTGATGGACGAGCATCTCCGGCATATCGTGGTTTCTTCCTTTTCCCTGATGCTGGGCGAAAGCTTTGGTCAAGTGATGAAGGATGTCAGCAACAATAATTCCGCTCATTATTATCAGAATCTGTCGTTGCTGCAGACCTCCTTTGACCAGCTTAAGCTGGTGGAGCCGCTGATTGATACGACCTATCTCAGTACGCCGATTGGCGATTTTTACTCCACTAAGGATTTCCCCGAACGGAAGACTAACTTCAAGGAGAAGTACGGGAGCTATCTGGAGCGGCCGGGCTGGAATACCCTGTGGCTGGGGGCGCATCAGAGCGAGCTGTTTCAGTCGAAGAGCCGGGTGCTCTCTTTGCTGCTGAAGCCAACGGTAATTGACAATCATAATTTCCCGGACGTCTATATGGTTGTGAACATGAAGGAGGAGGCGATGAGGTCCATCCTGGAGCAGGATCTGATGAATAATCAGGTTCAGCTCTTTTTGCTGCAAAAGGATGGATCGATGGTCATCCGGCCGGAGACGCAGACCTACGCGTTCAATACGGAGCAGAATTTCGTCAGCCGGTTCAACCAAGGGACGGCTGGCGATTTCAACTATATCAATGCCTCCAGCGAGGAGTTGCTCGTCAATTACAGCACGCTGTCAATGAATGAGGACTGGGTCATGGTCAGCATTCAGTCCAAAGCGGACCTGCTGCAGCCGCTGAAGCAGATCCGCTGGCTGATCTTCTGGATTATGCTGATCTGTACCGTGGTCGCGTTGGCCTTGTCTAACCTGCTCGCCTCTGCACTGCTGGGGCCGCTCAACAAGCTGCAGCGTTTGATGGTAGAGGTAGAGTATAACGACCTGGATGTACGGTTTCAGAGCCGGTATGAGGATGAGGTGAGCGCCGTGGGCCATAAGTTCAACCGGATGCTGGACCAGATTCAGGTTCTGATTCAGGAGGTGCGGACCTCGGAGCAGGAGAAGCGCAAGTCGGAGGTCAAGGCGTTACAGGCACAGGTGGACCCTCATTTCTTATACAACACGCTGAATACGATCTTCTGGAAAAGCGAGAATGGCGAGAAAAGCGATGTCAGCGAGATGATCGTCGCCTTGTCGCTCCTCTTCCGCCTGGGGCTGAACAACGGGAACGATATTACGACCCTCCAGCAGGAGGTCCAGCATGTCCGGCAGTATTTGCAGCTCCAGCAGAAGTGCTATGAGAATCTGTTCACTTATACGATTGAGGTGGAGGATGATGCCTGCCTGTCCGTGCGGATGTTGAAGATTCTGCTTCAGCCACTGGTGGAAAATTCAATTCTGCATGGCTTCCGCGACAAAGCGGAGCTAGGCAGAATTGAGATCCGCATCTACCGCGCTGCCGGATTCCTGATTCTGAGGGTCACGGACAACGGCTGCGGCATGGATGCCGCTCAGCTTGCGAATGCGGTGAACGGCACCGAAGCGGAGCGCAGGGGATATGCCTTGCCCAACCTGCGCAGCAGGCTCAGCCTGCATTACGGTGAATCTGCATCGATTGCCTTCAGCAGCATTCCCGATATCGCTACAACTGTAACCGTCACGATACCGATCCTCTAGGAGGCTGCCATGAACCCATTGACCTTGTGCGTAATGGATGATATTCAGACTGTCGTCAAAGGAATTGCTTCAACGATCCCGTGGGCGGATCATGGAATCGAGGTGGCGGGTACCGCCGGCAACGGTGAGCAGGGCTGGGAGCTGCTGCTGGAGAAGGACCCCGACATCGTAATCAGCGATATCCGTATGCCGAAGCTCAGCGGTCTTGAGCTCATGAAACGGGCTGCCGAAGCGAAGCTGCGGGCCGAATTCATATTCATCAGCGGGTATTCGGATTTCAGCTATGCGCAGGAGGCGATCAAGCTGGGCGCCTCCAACTATTTGCTGAAGCCGTTCACCCAGCCGGAGATTGTGGACGCTGTGCTGAAGGTGAAGCAGACTATTGAAGAAGATCGGGCGAGAGCAGAGCAGATACATCAAATGGAGCAGAAGATGATGGCCAGCCATGCGCAGCTGCGCCAGGATTATCTCACCGCTCTGCTGCGCCAGGAGACCAATATCAGCCTGAGTGACAGCCGCTGGCAGGAGCTCGGCATCGACCTGGATGCCGGCAATCTGCTGGTGATGGCTATTGAGCTGGACTGTTATACCGAATACGGGTACACCTTGCATCTGGATGACAGTGAGATCATTCCTTTTGCGATCAAGAACATCCTGGACGAGACGCTGAAAATGCACACGCGCGGCGTTGTACTGCGCGAGAGCAGACAGCGGCTGGCCGCGATCTTTAATCCGCCGGAGGCCATGGATACGGCAGCGCTGCTGGAGCTGTGCCGTGAGAATGTGGAGAAATACAGCAAGAATACCGTTTCGATCGGCCTTGGCACAGCGGCACGGGGACCGCGTGAGATCAGGGCCTCCTTCGTGCATGCGGCCAAAGCGCTGGGCTACCGCTTTTACAGTGAGGGGAATTGTATCTTCCGCTTCACAGAGCTGGACCCGGAGAACCGCGCAGCCCCGGACTATCCTGAGGAGAAGGTGAAGGAGCTGCTGTACGCGCTCAAATCCGGCAATGAAGAAGGCTGTCATGAGATCATCGGCGAGATCTTCCGGCGGTGGACCCTCTCCGGCAGATATCCTGATCCGCTATCGATGGTCCGTCTGTTGTCCGGGCTGACCTTCGCTATGTACCGGGCGTTCTGTGATGAAATCACGGAAGAGGAGCGCATACAGCTGGAGGCTGACTTGACGGCGCTTGAGGAGAACCGTTCTTTAACCTTTGGCGGGTGGAAAAGCTATATCAATCACTTCGCCAGCATGGGCTGCGAATTCGTCGATAGCAAGCAGTTCCGTGATGTAACGCAGTCCATTAACCGGGCCAGAGAATATATCCGGCTGCATCTGGAGGAGAATCTGACCCTGAACAGCTGCGCGCAGGCCGTCCATCTCAGCCCGAGCTATTTCGCAGGCGCCTTCAAGAAGGAGACAGGCATGACGCTGATTCAGTATATTACCAAGCTGCGGATGGAGCGGGCGAAGGAGCTGCTGATTGCCGGGGCGCAGGTGCAGGAGATTTCCCTGATGCTCGGCTATGAGGACCGCCCGTATTTCAGCGGCCTGTTCAAAAAATACTGCGGACTTACGCCCACAGCGTTCCGGCAGAAATACCTGAAATAAGGAGGAGCCGAAGGAACAGGGACAAGCATTTTTCCCCCCTTACAAAGTTAGAATGTCCCTCACCCCACTGAAAGCGGAACCATTATGATTACGTTAACAGATAGCCGATTGCAGGCTGTCAGGACAAGCACAAGGGGGCATAACGATGGATAAAAAATGGGTTGTTGCAACAATGAGTACAGTGCTGGCACTCAGTCTGGCCGGCTGCGCTGCCGACAGCAATAAGGAGCCCGCGGCAAGTAACAGCAAACCGGCGGACACCAAGGGAGATAACGGGGCAGCAAGCGGCGGCAAAACCAAAATCCTCTACTGGACACCCGACCGTCACGACGCCGATTTCATGAAATCCAAGATTGAGGAGTTCAACAAGACGAACAAGGATAACATCGAAGTGGAAATGACCGTGATGGGGGACAATTATCCGCAGGCGGTAGATATCGCTTTTGCCAGTAAGCAGGCTCCTGATGTGCTTCAGATTAATGACTTCCAGACCTATTACAAAAAAGGCTACATGGCCCCGATCAATGATTATATGAGCAGTGAGATGAAGGAGACCTTCAAGGACAGCCTGCTGGAGAACAAGAATACCGTGGACGGCAAGACCTATACCCTGCCCAACACCGGACAGATCTGGAGACTGATCTATAATAAAGATATCTTCAAGCAAGCGGGCATTGAGAATCCGCCAAAAACTCTGGACGAGATGGTTGCTGCCGCCAAAAAGATTACCGAAACCGGCAAAAAGGACGGCATATATGGCTTTGCCAGTCCGTTCAAGAGCTCAAGCGGCTTCTGGCGTGCATCCAATACCGTAGCTGGCGCGAGCAACAATACCGGCATTGACGGCTACAATTACAAGACCGGACAATTCGACTTCAGCATGTACAAGGATATTGCGCTGGCGCTGCGTCAGATGAACGAAGACGGCAGCATGCTGCCGGGCGTAGAGAGCCTGGATATCGATCCGCTGCGTGCGCAGTTCGCCCAAGGCAAAATCGGCATGTACATTAACCACTCCGCAGAGCCCGGCGTCTACAAAGACCAGTTCCCGACCACCGCTAATTGGGCTGCCGTTGCTGTACCGACTACGGACGGAACGATTAAGGGTGCATCGCAGATCATCGGCGGCTCCTACATCGGCATCAGCGCAGACAGCACGCATAAGGAAGCAGCGTGGAAGTTCATGGAGTATGTGTACAGCGACAGCCTGCAGAGCGAGTATTATGAAAAAGGCTACGGCATCTCCCTGATCCCTACAGTGATCAGCTCCGGCAAAAAACCAAGCATTCCCGGCATTGAAGGCTTCCTGCCGAAGCGTTATGACGCGATTTATCCGGCGAACCCGCTGACCATTACAGAAGGGTCACTGGAAGGCAGTAAATGGAGCGATGCGTTCTCGGCATTCGTTTTCACCGGCGGCGATGTGGACAGCATTATCAAAGACCTGGATACCCGGTATAATGCTTCATTAGAGAAAGCAAGAGCCTCCGGTGCAACGGATATTGTGGCCGATCCAAGCTTTGACGCATCGAAGCTGCAGGGTAAATTATCCACCGAAGAATAAGAGGTAAGGTTCAGGTGGCGGCCGATGCATGATAGATTCGGCCGCTTTGTTTTGGGGCCCCCCGCAAAGTACCTGAGTAAACATCGGAGCAAGGCCCCACTTTGTGGGGATTTTTAAAGAGAGGAGCAGATCCAAAATGATTATAGAGAATAGCCAAGCCGCAAAGACGGTTCTGAATGAGAGCAGTTCACGCACCCTGCTGGCAAGGGGCGGATCACTGATGATGGTCGAGGTTTCCTTCGCCAAAGGCGGCATCGGGGAGGTTCATTCCCATGATGCGCATGAGCAGATCAGCTATATTGTGAAGGGCAGCTTTGAGGTCAAGGTCGGGGAGGAGACGCGTATTTTGAAGGCGGGCGACAGCTTCTATGCCGGCTATAATATTCCGCATGGTGTGAAAGCACTGGAGGATTCCGTGATTCTGGATGTGTTCAATCCGTTCCGTGAGGACTTCCTGGAGAAGCAGGAATGAAGGATTATTATCTGAGTGCACCTGAGCTGCGCAGTGCTGCCGCTTATTATGCCCGTCATTTCCCCATCGAGGCGCAGAACTCGGTCCAGATTGCCGAGCATGCCGTGAACAATGAATTCATTATTCCTTATACCGGTGATCTGAGCCGCTGGATTCCGCTGGGCAAGCCGGTAGCAGACTGGCTGCATAATCCTACGAACGACCCCGAATTCACCTGGGGCATCAACCGCCACTGGCATATGCTGGATCTGGGCAAGGCCTATCTGATGAATGGCAAGCCGGAATACGTTACGGCCTTTATGCAGCATTTCCGCAGCTGGCGCGAGCAGAACCCGGTTCCTGTGATTCCGTCGTATGAGGAAGCGGTCTTTTTCCAGAAGCTGGGTCCATGGCGTCTGCTGGAGACCGGCCTGCGGGTGCAGTCCTGGATCTCTGCGTACAAATATATGGAGGACAGCCCGCTGCTGGATGGACACTTCCGCAGTGAGCTGCTGGAGGGGCTTGCGGAGCATGCTGAATTTCTGACCCGTTACCTGGGCCGCACGGAGATCAATCATGCGATTATGCATATGCAAGGCCTCTATATGATTGCTGTCTTCCATCACGGGCATCCGCGCGCACCGTATTGGCGGCAGCTGGCCGGGGAGCGCCTGGAGCTGTGCCTTTTGCATCAGGTCGGGCCGGAAGGGATTCAGATTGAGCTGACCACCCATTATCATGATGCGGCCATTGAGATGTTCGGGACGCCTTATCTGCTGGGCGCGTTATCCGGCCACCCGTTCTCTGCCTGGTACGGCGGGCAGCTCCGCAAGATGGCCGCGTTCACCGAAGCGCTGGTCCGCCCGGATCACCAGTCCACCGGGATCGGCGATTCCGACTGGATTAGCAGCGGCCGCAAGCGGCTGACGCTGCTGGGTGCTATTCTGAAGGATGATGCATTGGTTGGACGCGGCACGGGCAATGCAGAATGCCTCTGGCTGCTGGGAGCCGAGGCGTATGAGCGGTGTGTGCAGCTGCAGGCGGAGTCTGCGCCTTCGGTGAGCAGCGTGGCTTTTGTGCAGACCGGGTATTATGTGATGCGGGATCCGCAGCAGTATCTGTTCTTCGATGCCGCAGAGATGGGCGGAGCGCACGGTCATGCCGATGCGCTGAATCTGGAGTGGATGTGGAACGGGCAATTGCTCTTCACCGATACCGGGAGGTACACCTATGAGGAAGGGGAATGGCGCCGTTATTTCAAAAGCACCCGGGCACACAACACTATTACCATAGACGGGTTGGATCAGACGCCGTATATCTCTACCCAGCAATGGGGCGAGCCTGTGGCTAAGGCCAGCACGTTCCGCTGGGAGAGCAACAGCCGTTACCACTTCATTGATGCCGCGCATGACGGATACATCCGTCTTCCCGGTCCGGTAATGCACCGGCGCTGGGTGCTGCTGGGCGTGGAGGTGCCGCTGCTGCTGATTGCCGACTGGCTGGAGGCGGATGGCGAACATGAGCTGGAGCAGCGGTTCCATCTGCACCCGGAGGCGGTGCTGGAGCTGTCTTCCGAAGCCGGAGCGGCTGGAGAAGCCGTGACCAGAGCCGGAGAACCCGAAGTCGCAGCCGGAGCCGCACAACCTACAGCAACCGTGGTCTATCCCGGCTCTACAGTGAAGCTGAATATGAGCTGGATGACCAGCGGCCTGAAGGATGAACAGTTCACGGTGAGTAAGGAGCAGGGCTGGGTATCGGAGGTCTACGGCTCCAAATCGGAGATTCCGGTAGTAGAGGGCCGGGCGGCTTGGGCTGGCAAGGCTGGAATTCTGACGCTGTGCCTGCCTGGCGATACGGCGGACGGCAGCAGTCCGCTGCACGTGAGCACCTGCGTGGTGGATGCGGAGCGGCGGCGGGTCGAGCTGTCCTATGTATACGGAGATGCGAGCGGCACAATTGTAATCGGCCCGGACACCCTGGGCTGGACGGAGCGGAAGGAATAAGCATTTTGTGCTGGAAGTTATTAAAGATAAGGATATTAACAGATAAGACTTCTCCGTTGCCCGTTTTCCGGCTGCGATAGGCTTAAATGCACTTTGTACAACTAAAACATCCGATGTCTAATCGATTACCTGTTTAGGTATATTTCGTACAATAAAATATTCACGTATTGCCGGTTCTTGCCTCTTTGGGCAGATCTAGTTGCACAGACTACAGCTATACGAGAAAAGTATGCTGTTCCGCTGCTTTTAAGTGTACATTCTACAACTATCCCTGTCTTGCCCTTCACTTGGGAGGAGTTGCAGCAGTAACTGTAAGGCTTGAGACCTAATTTACATGATTTATTCAGACTCTTCCGTCCGCCGTTTGCGCGGCTCCGGGAGAGTCTTCTTTATTTCTGCATTTGCAAACAATGGCAAACGTACGTTCTGGAGCGTGCGGTGGAGGTATGCTATACTATTGAGACGAGAAGTTTCATAGATTCTGGTATTGCATTGAGTGCCAGGGTTCAACGGAAGGAGTCTGCTGAAATGACGGTTAACTTCATCATCGGCCGCTCGGGCAGCGGCAAGACGACTACAATATGGGAGCGGGTATCCTCCAGGCTGAAGGCAGAGCCGCTGGGGGCCCCAATCATTATACTTGTTCCCGAGCAGGGATCGTTCGGAGCGGAACGGGGGCTGCTGGCGGCGGGCGGCGTGAAGGGAAGTCTGCGCGCCCAGACGCTCAGCTTCTCTCGGCTTGCCTACCGGGTGAAGCAGGAGACCGGCGGCAGCGCAAGTCTGCCTATCAGTGAAGAAGGCAAGAAGATGCTGATCTACAAGATTATCAGCAAGCGCAAGGAGGAGCTGAAGCTGTTCGGGGCTTCCTCGGACCGGCCGGGATTTGTGGAGCGGCTCAGCAGTCTGCATACAGAGCTGAAACGCTGCGCTCTGGGAGCCGGAGACCTGGAGGAGCAGATCGGCAGAATGCGGGATGCCACGCTGGGCAGCCCTATTCTGGCCGGGAAGCTGGATGATCTGCATCTCGTCTTCAGCGAGCTGGACCAGGAGATGTCACAGCTCTATATAGATGAAGAGGACAGACTGGCCGAACTGGCTGAGCATATTGCGGACTCTGCCTATATCCGCGGCGCCGAGATCTGGGTGGACGGCTTCCACGGCTTCAGCAACCAGGAATTCATCGTCTTGCGTGAGCTGATGCAGTACGCGGACACAATGACCATTGCGTTAACACTGGACCGGATCTATCCGCCGGGCGTTGCCCCGCATGAGCTGGAGCTGTTCCATCCGGCGGCGGTTACTTACATTAAGCTGCGGGGAATAGCGGAGGAGATGGGACTTACCGTATGGGATGAGCTGCTGGCTCCGCCCGTCCTGCCAAGGTTCAAGGACAGTCCCGTACTCGCCCATCTGGAGCGCGGATTACAGCGCCGGCATTCCTGGACGGGACCGGCTGAACAGGTGAAGGAAGCCATCAGCATCCGGGCTGCGGCTTCACGCCGCACCGAGGTGGAGGGCGTGCTGCGCGAGATGCAGGCCCTGGCCAGAGAATCGGGAGCCAAATATGGGGAAATGGCGGTATTCATGCGCAATATGGCTGATTATGAGCCGCTGATTGCCCCGTTATTTCAGGACTTCGGCGTTCCGTTCTTCCTGGACCAGAAGCAGAGTGAGCTGCATCATCCGCTGGTGGAATTCATCCGCTCGGCCCTGGATGTCGTCCGCCGCCGCTGGCGTTATGAAGATGTGTTCCGCTGCGTGAAGACCGAGCTGCTGCTGCCGCTGGACGGAAGCATTACCCGCGCGCATATGGATGAGCTGGAGAACTACGTGCTGGCCTGCGGCATTCACGGCTCGCGCTGGACGAACGGGCGCTCCTGGAAGGGGATTCCGCGCCTCTCCCTGGAGGGCAGTGAAGCTGTAGATGAAGCGATGCTGGCAAGGATGGAGGCCTGCCGGAAGGCGGTTGCGGAACCGCTGCAGGCATTTGAGCAGAGAATCAAAGCCAGCCGCAGTGGCCTGGAACTGTGCAAGGCGGTATATCTGCTTCTGGAGGATACGGAAGCGGCACGCAAGCTTGAAGGGATGGGAGCGGAGTCTCTGAAGCAAGGCCGCCCGGAAGCCGCCCGGGAGCATAGCCAGCTCTGGGGCGCTGTTCTGGGTCTGCTGGACCAGATTGCCGAGATGATGGGCAAGGAACGGATAGAATTCAGCCTGTTCGCCGGGGTGCTGGAGACCGGGCTGGCAGAGCTTAAGATGGGGCTCGTCCCGCCCGCACTTGACCAGGTGCTGGTAGGTACGATGGACCGTACCCGGGTGTCGGGGGTGAAGTACGCCTTCCTGCTCGGTTTCAACGAAGGAGTGGTTCCGGCGCAGTTCAAGGAAGACGGCATTCTTTCAGAAGGGGAACGTCTCCTGCTGGAGAAGTCCGGTATGGAGCTTGCGCCGGGCTCCTCCCGGAAGCTGCTGGATGAGCGCTTCCTGATCTACAATGCGCTTACGACGGCCAGCAGGAAGCTGTGGATCAGCTATGCTGTAGCTGACGATGAGGGGAAGGCGCTGCTGCCTTCGGAGGTCATCCGCCAGCTGCAGGGAATGTTCCCGCAGCAGTTAGATGAACAATTCCTCTCCGGCTTCCCGCAGAGCGGCAATGATGACGACGCTGTCCATATGGACTTCATCGGCCATCCTGAGCAGACGCTCCGCATGCTGCTACTTCAGCTCCGCCAGTGGCGTCAAGGGGCAGAGATACCCGGCATGTGGTGGGAGGTCTATAACTGGTTTGCGGCGGAGCAGGGCGCAGACAAGCCTGCGGATGAACAGGCAGCGGAATACCGCCATGCGGATCTGTCCATGAAGCTGAAGCTGGAGCGGCTGCTCGGCTCGCTGTTCTACCGCAATGAAGGCATACGGCTGAAGAAGGAGACCAGCCTGCGCCTGTATGGCGGCTCTACGCTGCGCGGCAGCGTGTCACGGATGGAACGGTTCGTTGCCTGCTCCTTCTCTCATTTCGCTTCTTACGGGCTGAGGCTGAAGGAGCGACAGCTCTATAAGCTCCAAGCTCCAGATATCGGGCAGCTTTTCCATGCGGCCCTTAGTGAAATGGCGAAGCGGCTGCAGGAGCAAGGCCGCAGCTGGGGCAGCATGACTGCGGAGGAATGCCGTCGTGAGGCAGGGGCGACAGTGGATAAGCTGTCTCCGCTGTTACAGGGAGAGATTCTGATGAGCAGCAAGCGCTACGGCTATATCTCGCGCAAGCTGAAGAATATTGTCGGCCGCGCTTCGGTCATCCTCGGGGAGCATTCGCGGCGCGGGAGCTTCGAGCCGGTCGGGCTGGAGCTGGATTTCGGCCCTGGGCAGGAGCTGCCTCCGCTGAGAATTACACTGCCCAACGGTTGTGTCATGGAGGTGGTCGGCCGGATTGACCGGGTGGATAAGGCTGAAGGGGAACAGGGTATTCTGCTGCGGGTGATCGACTACAAATCAAGCCAGAAGGATCTCAAGCTGCATGAGGTCTACTATGGATTGTCGCTGCAGATGTTAACGTACCTTGATGTGCTGCTGACCTATTCCGAGCAATGGCTCGGCCAGGAAGCACTGCCTGCCGGGGCGCTCTATTTCCACGTTCATGATCCGCTCCTGACCTCAGCCAACGGAATGAACCGGGAGCAGGCGGAGCAGGAGCTGATGAAGCGCTTCAAGATGAAGGGCCTGCTGACCGCCGACCGCGAGGTGGTCTCGCTGATGGATACCACACTAGACAAAGGGTATTCCTCTATTGTTCCGGTTGCGCTGAAGAGTGACGGCAGCTTCTACAGCAGCGCATCTGTAGCTACCCCAGAGCAGTGGGGGCAGCTGCGGTCCTCGGTGCGCAGCACGATCTCGGAGATCGGGACCAGCATTACGGAGGGGGATGTGGCGATACAGCCTTACCGCATCCAGCAGGAAACGGCCTGTACCTTCTGCTCCTTCCGCCCCGTCTGCCAGTTCGATGAAGCGGTGGAGGGCAATAGCTATAACATTCTAAGTAAGCCGGGCAAAGAAGTGATCTGGGATCTGCTGTCCCGCAAAGGAGGAGAGAAGCTGTGAGCACAAGACCTGTACCCGAAACGAAGCCGGAAGGTAGTCTGTGGAGTGACGACCAGTGGCGCGCTATTGCCGAGAGCGGCAGCGATATTCTCGTGGCAGCGGCAGCCGGTTCCGGCAAAACGGCGGTTCTCGTCGAGCGGATTATCCGCAAGATCAGTAATGAGGAAGCGGGCTTCAGTGTGGACCGGCTGCTGGTGGCAACATTTACCAAGGCTGCCGCCTCCGAGATGCGCCAGCGTATCCGGGAAGCGCTGGAGCGTAAGCTGGAGGAGGACAGTGAAGGCGGGAATGAATATCTGCGCCGCCAGCTTGCCCTCCTGGGCAGAGCTTCCATTACCACACTGCATTCCTTCTGCCTTGAAGTAATCCGCCGGTATTACCAGATGATCCCGATCGATCCCGGCTTCCGTATCCTGAATGAGCATGAGGCGGAGATGATGCGCCAGGAGCTGCTGGAAGAGCTGCTGGAAGAGAAATACGGCGAGGTTGCTGAGGACGGGGAAGATACCCTGTTCGTGCAGCTCGCAGACTGGTTCAGCGGTGAACGGAGCGATGATGCGGTGCATTCGCTGATTCAGCGGCTGCATGATTTCGCGCGCAGCCATCCCTGGCCTGCGCAGTGGCTGCGGGATACCGCAGCCGACTTTGCGCTGCCGGATGCTGAGGCTCTGAGCCATACGCCTTGGGTGCAGAGCATTCTTGCCGAAGCCAGGCTGACGCTGAAGGGGGCGGTCAGCCAGCTGGAGCAGGGGCGTGACATTGCGCTTCAACCCGGCGGTCCGGCGCCTTACGCGGAGAATCTTGCTGCCGATCTGGAGATGGCGCAAGGCCTGCTGGACGCGGTGGACTCACAGCCCTGGGCCGGATTGTATGATATCTTCATGGAGATCTCCTTCGGGAAGCTGAAGCCCTGCAAGAAGGATGCCACTGATCCGCTGCTTCAGGAGAGCGTTAAGGCAATCCGGGATCAGGTGAAGAAGAGCCTGCTCGAGCTGCAAAAATCCCTGTTCGGCCGTCCGTCGGAATCCTTCCTGAGTGAACTACATACGGCGGCTCCGCTGATGCAGGAGCTGGCGGAGACCGTAATCGCGTTCGGCGAGCGCTACAGGCTGGAGAAGGCGGGCCGGGGGCTGGTGGATTTCAGTGATCTGGAGCATTACTGCCTGCAGATTCTGCGCCATCCGGACTCGCAGCCGGGGCATTCGCTGCCGTCGGATGCGGCGATGGAGTACCGCAGCCAGTTCGACGAAGTGCTGCTGGATGAATATCAGGATACTAACAGTGTACAAGAGGAGATTGTCCGGCTGATTTCCCGGGAATTCCCCGGCAACCGTTTCATGGTCGGGGATATGAAGCAGAGTATATACCGGTTCCGCCTGGCGGAGCCGGGACTGTTCCTGGATAAATACCGCAGGTTCAGTAATGATCCATCCTACGGAGACAGTGCAGGTAGCACCCTGCATGTCGTTGAGGCAGATGGCTGGTCGGGGGCTGATCCGGGACAGGAGGAACGGGAAGATGGTCTCGTCATCGATCTGGCCCGCAATTTCCGCAGCAGGCTAGAAGTGGTGAATGCGGTGAATATGGTCTTCCGGCAGATCATGGACAGCAACGTCGCGGAGATCAGTTATGATGAGCGGGCAGAGCTGGTGTACGGAGCGAACTTTCCGGGAGCTGCGGAGAAAGGTCCGGATACTTATTTTACGCCGGAGCTGTTGCTGATCGACAAGGGAGCCTCAGCCCCGGGTCCGGCGGACGAAGCGGCAGAGGGCGATGAGCTGCCCCTTCTGGAGCTGGAGGCTGCCGAGAGTGAGACGGCGCAGCTGGAAGCACGGGCCATTGCCCGGCGTATCTCACAGATGACGGGAATGACCGGCGGTGAGCCGCTGCTGATCTATGATAAAGGACTGCGGATCATGCGTCCCGTGGTATACGGCGACATTGTCATTCTGCTGCGTTCGGCCCGGGTATGGACGCCGCTGATGATTGAGGAGCTGCGGGGTGAAGGTATTCCGGCATACGGGGACCAGAACAAGGGGTATTTTCAGGCTACCGAGGTGGAGATTGCCCTCTCCCTGCTGCAGATTGTCGATAATCCCCGACAGGACATTCCCCTGGCCGGAGTACTGCGCTCACCGGTAGTGAATCTTCGCGAGGAGGAGCTGGCGAAGGTGCGGCTGTGCAGCAGAGGGACGTTCTACGATGCGCTGGTTGCGGCCTCTGAAGCAGGGGGAGCACTGCGGAATAATTCGTCAGACCTGTTCCGGGAGTCTGCGCTGCTGGCGGGGCAGGGTGCCGGTACCGGTGACACAGCCGGAGAGACAGCCGCCGCGTCAGAGCTTACGCCATCGTCAGGAAATGAGAGTGTACAGGAAGGTATAACTGACGGAACCGATGCTTCGGCGGCGCTGCGGGATATTCCGCTTACGCTGCAGCGTAAGCTTAAGTCCTTCCTGGATAGGCTGGAGAACTGGAGAAATGCTGCCCGGCAAGGAAGCTTAAGCGAGCTGATCTGGAGGATCTACCGGGAGAGCGGGTATCTGGAGTGGGTCGGAGGGCTTCCCGGAGGCTTTCAGCGCCAGAACAATCTGAAGGCGCTGTATGACCGGGCTGTTCAATTCGAGAACGAGACCTCGGCCAGAGGGCTATTCCGCTTCCTGGTATTCATCTCACGGCTGAGAGAGAACGGCGGCGATCTGGGGGTTGCCGGAGGAAGCAGCGAGGAGGCCGGGGGCGTCAGAATTATGACGATCCACAAGTCCAAGGGTCTGGAGTTCCCTGTTGTCTTCCTGGCAGGTATGGCCAAAATGTTCAACCGTCAGGATCTGCATTCTCCATTCCTGATGCACAAGGAGCTTGGCTTCGGGCCGCGCTTCGTGGAGCGGGAGACCCGGGTCAGCTACCCGACACTGCCCTATCTGGCGATTAACCGCCGTTCGCGGCTGGAGCTGCTCGCTGAGGAGATGCGTGTGCTCTATGTCGGACTGACCCGTCCGCGCGACAAAATGATTCTGGTCGGCACGGTCAGAGATCTGCCGCGCACGGTTTCGGGCTGGGCAGCGATGCAGGGCCGCGAGGAGCTGCTGCTGGCGGATCACCTGCTGGCCCGGGGCCGCAGTTATCTGGACTGGGTGGGACCGGCGCTGATCCGTCACCCTGCCGCTGCTATTCTGCGTAAGCTGGCAGGCAGTGAGGGCCCGGTATCCACGGTGCTGCATGGTGATGAGTCGAACTGGAGCATTACGGTGACTGGTGCGGCGGAGCTTAGCCCGGGCGCTTTTCTTGCCGGGGATGGCGATCAGGACAAAAACGAACAACGCCGGGTGATGCTGGAGGCGCTCCGCAGGGGCAGGGCGGTGTCAACACCTGAGACCCCGGCAGCTGCGCAGATTGCAGAGAGACTGGGCTGGACTTACCGGTATGCGGCAGCGTCAAGCATCCCTGCTAAGACCTCGGTTACCGAGCTCAAGGGATTATTATCGATGCAGGAGCAGCCGTCTTACGACCAGCTGGAGGAGCGGAAGCTCCCGGGTGGACCGGACGAACGGAGTGAACGCGGGTATAGGGACAGCCTGCATCTCCAGCGGCCGAAATTCATGGAAAAGCGGGGACTCACGCCTGCAGAGCGTGGAACGGCTTACCATACGGTGATGCAGCATATTCCTCTGGATGAGCCGGTAGACCGGTCTGTGCTGGAGGCTACGCTTGCGCGTCTTGTAAGGCTTGCTATCCTTAGCAAGGAACAGGCAGATGCGGTGGTGCTGGAGGAAGTTGAGCAGTTCTGCCGGAGTGAGCTGGGCCACAGACTTTTCCACTCTGCCTGGAAGACCAGAGAACAGCCCTTCAGCTACACGATGCCAGCCGGTGAAGCCTACCGGGGGCTTGACTATCTGGACGAAGCGGCTGCCGGACTTGCGGATGAACGCGGCGGCGGTGATTTTGCAGAGACGGTGCTAATTCAAGGGGTGATTGATTGCCTGTTCCGGGAAGAGGGGCGGCTGATTCTGCTGGATTACAAAACAGATCATATCCCTCCGCACGGAGACGGGCTTACACGGCTGTCGGACAAATACCGTTTCCAGTTGGAGCTGTACAGCAAGGCGCTGCTGGATATTCTGGGCGAGCCGGTCAGCGAGGTGTGGCTGTACTTTTTCGACGGCGGACATGCTGTGAGATTGTGAGCGGTGGTTATTTAGCGCAGGAAGGTTGTAGTCCGTACAGGATTACTGGCCGATGACCAGGAGCAGCCGCAGGTGAATAATTGCGAGAGGTAAGTTTGGATAGAAATTTCGTTAGATGAATCTATGATTGCCGCAGACAGGCGGGGAAAAGAGGGCGGAAATGCGCATATTGCATACGGGAGACTGGCATCTGGGGCGGACGCTGGAGGGCCGAAGCCGGCAGAAGGAGCAGGAGCAGTTCGTGGATGAGCTGGTTATGATAGCCGACTCCTCCGGGGCGGATCTGATTCTGATGGCGGGGGATGTCTATGATTCGGTCAATCCTCCGGCTGCGGCAGAGCAGCTGTTCTACGAAGTGGCGGCCAGACTGACGGCAGGCGGCCGTCCGCTGGTGGTTATTTCGGGCAATCACGACCAGCCGGAGCGCGTAGCTTCCGTGTCCCCGCTTGTCCGCAGGCAGGGGATTACGCTCGTTGGAATGCCGACTTCGGAACCGGTCACGGTGCATGCGGCCAGAACCGGCGAGGTTGCCAAAATCGCTGCGCTCCCTTACCCCTCCGAAGCCCGGCTGGGCGAACTGCTTGCCGGAGACAGCGGAGAGGCTGAGCTGAGGCTGGCTTACAGCGCCCGGGTAGGGCGGCTGATGAATCTGCTTGGACGCGAGTTCACCCCGCAGACCGTCAATCTGGCGATGAGCCATATCTATGTGCTGGGGGGTGTGGAGAGTGACTCTGAACGGCCGATTCAGGTCGGCGGCGCTTATACCGTTGATCCTTCGGCACTCTCTTGCGGAGCGCAGTATACGGCACTCGGACATCTTCACCGCGCCCAGCGGGTCAAGGGCGAGGGGATGATCCGCTATAGCGGCTCCCCGCTGGCATACAGCTTCTCTGAGGCAGGCCAGGCCAAGTCGGTGGCCATGATTGATGTCGCACCCGGCGGGGAGCCGGTGTTCGAGGAAATCTATCTCTCCTGCGGGCGGCCGCTGGTGAACTGGAGATCTGCGGGCGGATTGCAGGAGGTCTACGGCTGGCTGGATGAGGGCAGGGATGAAGGAGCATTCATTGATCTGGAGCTACGGCTGACCGAGGCCATGTCCATGAATGATATCCAGCGGCTGCGCAAGTCACGGGAAGGCATCGTCCATATCCGGCCGATCTATCCGCAGATGGAGCAGGAGCTGGAAGAGATGTCCCGCTCCCGCATGCCGGTACAGGAGCTGTTCCGCAGGTTCTATCAGCGCCAGACCGGCGGTGCGGAGCCGGATGACAGCCTGATTGAGCTGTTCCTGGAGCTGGCGGAAGAAGAGCGGCATGAAGCTGCGGAAGGGGAGGAGAACTGATTTGAAGCCGATATTGTTGAAATTATCAGGGCTGCAGAGTTACCGGGCGGAGCAGGAGATTGATTTTGCCAGCCTGACCGAGACGGGGCTGTTCGGGATCTTCGGGCCGACGGGCAGCGGCAAATCCAGTCTGCTGGACGCGATTACACTGGCGATGTACGGTAAAGTGGAGCGCGCCGTGAACGGAACCCAGGGGATTATGAACCATTCTGAGGACCAGCTCAGCGTGGCCTTCACCTTCGAGCTGAACTCCTCTTCCGGGGCGCGTCGCTACCGCGTGGAACGGAAGTTCAAACGCACCGGGGAGCAGTCGGTCAGCAATACGATCAGCCGGTTCATCGAGGTCAAGGCGGACGGGGATTTTGTGATGGCCGACAAGCTGGCAGACGTTACGCGCTGTGTCGAAGAGCACATCGGGCTGAAGATGGACGACTTTACCCGAGCCGTTGTGCTGCCGCAGGGCAAATTCGCCGAGTTCCTGTCGCTGCGGGGCGTGGACCGCAGGCAGATGCTCCAGCGTCTGTTCCATCTGGAACAGTACGGCGACGGGCTGGCACTGAAGCTGAGCCGCCGCGTCAAGGAGAACGAGGCGGCACTGCGCGCTCTGGAGGCCGAGCAGCAGGGGCTGGGCAGTGCGGGCAAGGCAGACGTGGAAGCGGCCGCCGTCCGTGTGCAGGAGGCGATCCGTCATGCGGCGGATTGCCGGGGGCGGCTCACGCAGGCTGCGGAGCGCGCCGAGCGCTTCGCCCGCATCCGCGAGCTGCAGGAGGAACGGGCCCGCCGCGAGTCGCAGCGGCAGGCTCTGCTGGCCCAGGAGGAGCAGATCCTCCTCCTGGAGCAGAAGCTCGGCAAGGCGGACGAGGCCGAGCGCAGATTGCCCGCGCTGAAGGCCTGGCGCAGCGCGGAGGAGGCCTGGAAGGCCCGGGCGGCACGCGCCGGGGGCCTTGAGGCCTTGGCCGCCGCCGCCGTGCAGGAGGCGGCAGCCGGGGCGGAAGCGGAAGCAGCGGCCCAGGCCGCGCTGTCCGCAGGCGAGCCGGCCCTCCGCGAGGAGGAGGGCCGGTACCGGCGCGCGCTCGAGCTGGAGGCCGAGCTCGGCGCACTGCACAGCGAGCGGGCGGCGCTGCAGGCGCGCCGCGAGGAAGCCGCCCGGGGCCTGGCCGCCGGGCGGGAGAGCCTGGCCCGGGAGCGTGAGCTTTTGGCCCGCGGCCAAAAGAAACAGCACGAGCTGCAGCAGAGCCTGCAGCCGCTGGCGGTCCGCTCCCAGGAGCGGCAGTCTCTGCAGGAAGCCATGCAGAGACTGCAGGGACTGCGTTCTGCCGAGGCCCAGCGGGAATCGGCAGAACGTGAGCGCCAGGGCCGCGCGGCGGTGCTCGCAGCGGCGGAAGTGCGGCTGGCCGCCGCCGGGTCCCGGCGGCAGGCGCTGGATGCCGGGCGCGGGGAGCTGCTGGCCGCCGCCGCCCTGCACCAGGAAGAGCTGCGGACGGCCGAAGGGGCAGCGGGAGACGCTGCCGGCCGCCTGGAGGGGCACATCAGCGCGCTGGAGGCTGCGCTGAAGGAGCAGGAGGTTCACCGGCTCTCGCAGGCGCTCGCCGGTGAACTCCAGGAAGGGGTTCCCTGCCCGGTATGCGGCAGCGAGCATCACCCCTCCCCTGCGCTTGTTCAGAAGCAGGGGGACCCTGAGGAGCTGGACAATAGGCTCCGCCATGTCCGCGCTCAGGCCCGGCAGGCGCTGGAGACGCGCCATCTGCTGCGCAGCCTGCTGGAGCAGGACAGCTCGTGGCTCGCTGGGCTAGCGGGAGCCGCGTCCGAAGAGGCGCTGCACCAGTCTGCCGCTGGCGCCGCCGGGGCAGAGGCGGCTGCGGACAAGACGGCAAGCATTACTTCCTACGCCGCACCCGCACCCAAGCTCTCAAGCAGTTCCGGTTCGGATGCCGGATCTGTCACTCTCAGCAATTCCGAGTCCCACGCCGCTTCAGATTCCTTAAACACTTCAGAGTCTCTTGAGGCTTCCAAGTTCCCAAGCAGTTCCGGTTCTTATACAGCATCTGACTCTCTGGACAGTTCCGGCTTCCACGCCGAACCTGATTCTTTAAGCACCTCGGCCTCGGAGTCTCACGACTCCATGGTAACCGCGCAGCTTCCGGATGAACAAGCCTTATCCGCGCTGGATGGCCGGTTGTCTGCCTTGAATGATCAGCTGGCCGCGCTCCGAAGCCGCTCCGCAGAGCTGCGCCGCGCGGCTTCGGACTGGCAGCGTTCCCTGCAGGAGCTGGAGCAGGTGTATCACAAGGAAGCGGCAGGTGCCGAAGCGGAGAAGACCTGGCTGCAGGGACTGTCTGCCAAGGCAGAGGAGCTGGCTGCTTCAGCCAGCAAGCTAAGGGAGGAATGGAGCCGTCTCTTCCCGGAGCTTGCCCCGGAGGAAGCGGAGAGAACGTATCAGGAGATGCTTGGCAAGGATGAACGCGCCGAGGAGATCCGCAGCCGGCTGGAGATCAGCGTCAAGTTCCTGGACGAGAAAAGCCTCGCCGTGCAGACGCTGAACGAGCAGCAGGCCGGGCTGGACAAGGAGCTGGCGCAGTGGGATGCGCAGCTTGAAGGCAAAGAGGCGCTTGCCCGCGATAAAGAGCAGCGCCTTCGCGAAGGGACCGGCGGCCGGCCTGCCGGGGAACTGCTGGCCGGGTGTGAACGCAGATTGCTGGAGCTGCAGACTGCGCTGGAACGCAGCCGGCAGGAACACCGCCGGGCAGCGGACAAGGCGCAGCAGCAGACCCGTGAAGCTGCGGTAGCCCGCCAGGCGGAAGAATCGGCGCAGGAGCATTATACCGCCGCCGCCGCCCAGTGGGAGGAGAGTCTGCAGTCTTCGCCGTTCGCTTCGGCCGCAGAAGTGGAGGCCTCATCGCTGGAGACCGGAGAACGGGCACAGGCTGCCGAGCGTGTGAAGTCCTACCGCGAAGAAGAGGCGGAGTGCCTGCTGCAGCTGCGGAGTATTGAAGAGAAGCTGGCTGGAGCTGTGCTCAGCAGTGAAGAATGGCAGGAGAGCCAGGAAACGCTGCTGAGATGCAAAGAGGAGGATGAAGCCTCGCTTCAGGCCCGTGCACGGGCAGAGCGGGATCTGGAGGATCTGCAGCAGCGCCATATCCGCTGGGTAGAGCTGGAGGACAAGCGGGCCGGACATGCGGCGATGCAGGAGCGTCTATCCAAGCTGCAGACCGTACTGCGCGGCAACGCCTTTGTGGAGTATATTGCAGAGGAGCAGCTGATGCAGGTATGCCAGGCTGCGTCACAGCGTCTACGGTTCCTGAGCAAGCAGCGTTATGCATTGGAGGTGGATTCAGGCGGGGGCTTCGTCATCCGGGATGACGGGAACGGCGGCGTTAGACGTCCTGTGTCCACGTTATCCGGGGGAGAGACCTTCCTGACCTCCCTGTCGCTGGCGCTTGCCCTGTCAGCCCAGATTCAGCTGCGCGGACAATACCCGCTGCAATTCTTTTTCCTGGATGAGGGCTTTGGCACCCTGGACCCGGATCTGCTCGACACCGTTATCACTTCACTGGAGAGACTGCATAATGACCAATTGTCTGTGGGCATCATCAGCCATGTTCCTGAGCTTCGGGCCCGCCTGCCGCGTAAGCTGATTGTGGTTCCTGCAGAGCAGGGCGGCGGGGGTTCAACCATTCTTTTGGAAAAAATGTGAAAGATGGGGTTGGTTGTGATGAGAATCACAGATACACCTCCAACCCCCTGTTATAATACAGCTAAGCCGACATTATTTGAAACACCTCGGCGGACGTATGACAGGGAATGAACTCCTTCTCATACGTCCGCCGCCGAAGCAGCTCATATGAGTTGTGAAGGGTGTTTCCTTTTTTTTGTCTTTTTTTGGGTCCACACTCAAAATTAGCAGCGGTCCTACCCCAAGGAGGGAGCACCCTCCTTTAAGGCAATCGAACAAAACGTATGCGAAAAACCGAACACAATGAGCTAGTAGGCGTGTAAATAGCCAAATATATGCGAAAAAGCGAATACATTATGCCACAGCGAGGGTTAGAGGAGCAGTTGTGCTATTGAACGTATTCCAGAACCATATGTTTGCGGAAAACCGAATACATTATGCTACAGCGAAGGGTTACAGGTCCAATTGTGCTAATGAAGGTTTTCCCGGATCGAATGTAGACGAAAAACCGAACACAATGTGCCACCCTGTTATAATACAGCCCTCCCTCCCTACACCCCCTGTTATCGTGATCATCCACCCCCTGCCCCTGATCCATAACCCTCTGTTATCATGACACTTCGATCTCTGCTCCCCTGATCCGCCCCCACCTGATATCCTGATCCCTGCTTGTTTACCTGCTCCTATACTCTCTGCTGCTCCCACCTCAGCTCCCCCATACATCGCCGCCCGCCCACTTTCCCTCACAATCCCAGCATAAGCCGCGCCGAACATCTGATTTCACCAGAATATAGCCTTTCGCCTTTCGTAATTGCTCAACATCCTGTATGATTAGTTCCATAAATTGAAATTTGTCGCGAAGCCGATCAGGCCGGAAGCCCGATGATCTTCAGGCGTGTGCGCCCCGCAGAGCTCTAGCTGTATTGACGGATCATCGCCTGTGAGTGGCGTGTGGCCGTTGCACGAATAACAGTTAGGTTCGTGTCTGTTATCTCAGCCTGTGCTGCGGAAAGTGCCGGATGCAAGCTTCTGCATTACAAATTTTTTGGGAGGAAGCGTGGTATGGAAACTGTATTCAGCAAAATTATCGAAGGTGTAATCCCGTCCAAAAAGGTGTTCGAGAATGAGCGGATTCTGGCGTTCCACGATATTGAGCCTGCCGCCCCTGTGCATGTGCTGATTATCCCGAAGAAATACATCGCTTCCATGAATGAGGTTACGCCTGAGGATCTGCCGCTGATTGGCGAGATTCATGCCGTAGCACAGCAGCTTGCCGCAGAGCTCGGAATTGCCGATACCGGCTACCGGCTGATTAATAATTGCGGTCCGGACAGCGGGATGGCAGTGCCGCATCTGCATTATCATCTGCTGGGCGGAGCCAAGCTTGGTGCCCTTACGGGGAACTCCAGTTCTCATGCCTAAGTAAGCAATGCAACTATGTACAGCCCGGCTGAAAAAAGAATAACGCGAAGGTTGACACCTTATTTAGGTTTGACCTATAATGAAAGGTGATGAACCGTGTTGTTATGCTCTTGGACGGTCTGGTCGGAGGGAGGGAAAACTGGTGTCTGAAACGAAAGTTCGCAAAAACGAGACAATTGATGCTGCACTTCGTCGCTTTAAACGTTCCATTGCTAAGGATGGTGTCTTGGCTGAGGTGAAGAAACGCAAGCATTATGAGAAGCCAAGCGTAAAGCGCAAGAAGAAGTCTGAGGCTGCTCGTAAGAGAAAGTTTTAGGAGGATTACCCACGCATGAATCTTAGCGAACGATTGAACGAAGATATGAAGCAAGCGATGAAGAGTAAGGACAAGTTCACACTCTCCACCATTCGAATGGTTCGTTCTACAATAAAGTATCTTGAAATAGATTTGAAGAGAACATTAGACGACAACGAAGTGCTTGATATCCTTAGTCGTGAAATCAAACAGCGCAAAGATGCCCTCCAAGAATTTGAAGCAGCGGGTCGCGATGAGCTTGCCGCGAGTACTAAGGCAGAAATCGAGATTATCATTAAATATCTTCCCGAGCAGCTTACCGAAGAAGAAATTAAAGTAATTGTACAGCAGACCATCCAGGAAACCGGTGCTTCTTCGAAAAGTGAAATGGGTAAGGTGATGAGCGCACTGATGCCTAAGGTCAAAGGTCGCGCCGATGGTAAACTTGTGAACCAGGCGGTTCAGCAATTTCTGCAATAATATAACGCTAGCACCCCTTTTATAAGGGGTGTTTTTCATTTTTAAATGATAAGAATTTATATGTTTTAGGGGAAGCGAAGCTTACCCCTTATTTAAATTTTTGCTTAATTAGAGAAATGGACTCGAATATTCTTAAGCAGATTTTTTTTCAATAAACATCAGTATTGGGACAGATTTATGGGTGTATTCCCGGAAGTTGAAGAAAATAGGCACTAGTCACGAGTTGGCAAAAAGAGGCTCGAAAGTGGATTGTGCGTGCGCAAAGACAACACAAACGTAGAAAGTGGAGAGAACGAATACAAAAAGGAAGCGGAAGAGATCCACTGGTCTGTCCCAAGTGTGAATGCTATTACGAGTTTAAGGGAGAAGTCTGTCTACATGAAGGAAAATTGACAATAAGATATGCAGCGTGTGATCGAACACGAGGTTGTTTAGAAAGCATGATTGAAGATCTCACCCGTTTCGAAGAAACGAAAGCCCCTGAAAAAGAAGAAAAACCCCGAGTATTACCAAGGTATCCATGGGTACGAGTACCAAATGCTTGAAGGTACACCGAATGTAAAAAGGACCTGAAGCCAAGCTTCAGGTTTTTCTTATATTTTTCTCCTTGTGAAAAACTTACATAACTCCTTTCTGATTGCTTTAGTCTGAGTATTTTGAGAAAATCTTAACAAAATATGTAGAATAATGTGATTTCTTATCATTAATGTAATGTTATAAATAAGGGTTTTTTTGTTTGCCCTTAACAATAATTCGGAAACGACTTAGAGAGTTCAACAAATTATATTGTACTCTGACATCAGTGTTCCGATATGTGGGGAGTTGGTAAGTTAATACGAAACAATAGAATGAGGTATTGTGACGAAGGTGAACAAGAAAATATTATTTTTAGGAGGAGTTTATATGAAATTTACCAAAAAAGTGATTGTTCGCATTGCTGCTACTGCTTCTTGTTTGTCCCTGCTATCAGCACCAGTCTTTGCAGATGATTCTGCCGTTAAAAATGCACCAGGTTATGGGACGCTTACAGGTGTTTTATCGGCAGCCTATTATGGTTCATATTTTCACACTCTTGTAAGTCATAATAATGATAACGCTTACTTGACAATAAACGGGACCGTGCAAAACCAGAGCGGCATTACTATAAGCACGAAGGCTCAAGTTAACAGCGCAAGAGGGGCGACGACGTTCTTTGATAATTTAGCCCCGATGCCTTCAAATGCCTATGCAGTCTATGGAACGCATGGAGTACAGGGCGGAAACACATATGGAGCATCTGCTGTGTATACTTACACCAACATCACAAACTGAGTAATAAAACACACAAAAATAAGTTATGGCAGCAGGTAGAGATTGACTCTCTATCTGCTGTTCATCACTAAAGTGGAAAACAAGCAAACTGAATGACGAAATCCTCTTGATTTCGTAACACAAGAAGGGAATGAAAAGTATGAAAAAAATCTGGAGGTATATATACATTACATCAATCTTCGGAATGTTAGTACTTGCAACAGCTTGTTCTTCGGACAAGCCAGACCCCATCCATATAAATCCATCTGATATTGTAGTGAGTAATTCGGGAGACAACTTGACTCAGAATCCATTTGAGATGGATGAAAAAAATGTGGTTTTAGGAAGTATAAATCATCATGCTGTTAATTTGCAGGCTGATGAAGCTGGGAGAGTATTACCTATCCAGTATAATGGGGGAGAATTGAAAATCGATTATAGTGTGAATGCATCAGGAAAGGCTAGAAATGTGGGCTTCCTTTTATTTATTGACGGACTACCACAGCCTTACAAATTGGATTCTTCAGGGACTGCTTATGAGTATATGCACATTTTTGAACTAGAGGAAAATA
Organism: Paenibacillus sp. FSL H3-0333; assembly: GCF_038002805.1. NCBI lineage: Bacteria > Bacillati > Bacillota > Bacilli > Caryophanales > Paenibacillaceae > Paenibacillus > Paenibacillus sp. FSL H3-0333. Next base: position 2,381,840 of record NZ_JBBODG010000001.1, read on the forward strand.
AGGCTACTCCATTTACTTTTACGTTCACTCCCATCACTGGGAAAAAGGGAGAACTCCTGCCAATCAAGTTCGTTAGTGTCTACAATCCATCCTTTATACCGGATATGAAGGTAACCGCTTCATATGGGGGGGACCAGACGATTCTGGAAGCCGGAGGTGAAGTGTTTTTTAATAAAGATACGGAACAGTGGGCTGTCCCTCTCAGCTCAAAGCAGGCTGGATTATTGAATGTCAGACAATCCACAGAGCGTGTGACTCAGGAATTGTTAGTGAGTCATGGCAGGTCTGAAAAGATAGCTATTGAAACGTTAGATTCCAAGGTGTTCAGCGAATTGTATGTGGACGGGTCAATACGACACGACAACTTAAAGGTGGAGAACAGTGGCCTTCTTCAAATAACCTTTAAACTGTTTGGTCATCCTGGGGTTTCCTACAGAAATACAATTTACCTTAATCATAAGCCTTTGGAGAGCCAAGATGGGGTCTCTTTCCCAATGGCACTAACTAAGGGCAATCTTGAGGTACTGAGTGCTGAAATTACTCTGGATCAGTTGGGGGACTTTAGTACTTTTTATGTGGTATCAGTTCCTTTAAACGCTGAGGATTTTTATGATGACGTAATTATTCTGGAAAAGACACCATCTCTGCTGCTTTACAAAGGAGCAGGCATATGAAAGTGAATATCAACCAGATTTCCAAACAATATAAAGGGAGATATGCACTAAAGGATTTTTCAGCACAGTTGGAGAATGGAATTTACGGGTTGTTGGGGAATAATGGTGCGGGAAAAACTACACTTATTCAAATTTTAGTCGGTATTCAGAAAAGCGATAAGGGTCAAATCTTAATTGATGGTATAGATACGAGATGCTTGGGTGTACATTTTTTAAATCATATTGGGTATTTACCTCAATTTCCGGGATTCTACAAAAATTTCACAGTAATTGATTTTCTTAATTACATGTGTGTCCTAAAGGGGATTCCTAAAAATAAAGGTGCAATGCGATCCAGAGAGCTGTTAAGGGTCGTGAATATGAGTTCGGCCGAGGATAAGAAAATCGGTACACTCTCTGGGGGGATGCTCCAACGGGTCGGCATTGCTCAAGCAATGCTTAATGATCCCGCTATTTTGATTCTTGACGAACCAACTGCAGGTCTAGATCCGCAGGAACGTATCCGCTTTCGTAACCTGATTACCAAGTTTTCTGAGAACAGAATCGTTTTGCTTGCCACACATATCGTCTCAGATATCGAATTTATTGCTAACCAGGTCATCTTGCTAAAGAACGGGAGGTTGCTTAAGCAGGACACACCTCAAGCATTGATTGATGGGTTGGCAGGGAAAGTCTGGACAGTATCAGCATCGGATCAGATTTTAGACAGGCAACTTCATCAACTCAGAATCAGTAATATGCTGCGGATGGGGGAAAAGATTCAACTTCGTGTCATTGATGACGCGAAGCCTGATGAGAGTGCAGTAAATGTGCAGGGCAATCTTGAAGATGTATTCCTGTATTATTTTGGAGAAAGTGGCCAATGGTAAAGTTGATTTCTTATGAATGGCAAAAGCACTTTCGTAAAGGGACCATCATTATAGCGATATTGCTTTTCTCAATTATGAATATTGGGAAAATATACAGTATCTATGAAAGGGAAGCTCTGCTTTCTAATCCGGGTTGGAAGGAACTTTACGCTGAGCAATATCATACGTTTGGCGGGAGAATCACAAATGCGAAAATAAAGCAGCTTATGACGATATATCAACCAATGGAAAATCAGACTGCAGAACATACACTGAGTTCCACTTATCGTCCTGAAGGTACTTGGTTAAGCAATGTGTATGAGGACTGGAATTTTTTTCGCTACTGCTTTGTTTATCCAATGAAATACAACTACGATTATAAAGCTTACGCTTCTAATGTGGTAATTAAAGCAAAGGAGAATTCAATTTTTTTTAAATCTTTCGGCAATTTATACGAGTCTAGAAAAAATGAAGTGATTGCAAGAATATTTCATGGGAGAGATATTACCAGTTTTTCAGACAAAGAAATGTATAGAGGTTATGTTCAATATGAATTTTCATCGCTTCTGGTTCTACTGCTGTGTATGTATGGGCTTATTAGTGTTTTTTTATCAGAGAAGGAAACAGAGATGGATTCGTTGCTAATGACGACTAAGACAGGAGGCTTCAAAGTCCTTTATGCCAAGCTGTGGGCATCAGGATTATTTATATGTTTGATTTCAATATGGTTTTGGTTCCTTGATTATACGACATTTTATTTAATATATGGATCAAAGGGTGGTTCTTCGTCTCCGTTATATGCTCTAGAGGATTTTGTCCATACGCCGCTAAATATAAGTCTTGGCCAATATGCACTTTTATACTCATTTTTTAAAACAATGGGCATGATTGTAGCAGGCTTGTCATTTTTATTTATTTCTAACTTATTCCGAAATGCTCTGATTCCTTTTCTCTCAGGACTTACATTGATAATTGTCTGCACCTATATGCAAGAGGCTTTTGCAGGCCCAGGACATATGCTGTTGAAACTTCTCAACCCATTTGTATTGGTGGTCAACCGAGATCTTTTTCGAAAAGCAGAATTTATTGCCTTGTTGGGCTATCCAATACCTAGCTATATCGCTGCTGGTGTGTTGACAGTGTCTTGGGGGATTGTATTTCTATACGGCATCAAATTAAGTGCAAAAAAGAATGCAATGCTGAAGGGGAGCCGGAAACGTGTCAACTCCGTTATATGAATTAAAGAAAATATTTCTTTTGCAGAAAGGTCTACATTTTATTCTGCTGTTACTTTTCTTGAAAGCACTCCTACTGTTTTTGATGGATAAACCAGTGAATGCTGATATTGAGATGAATTACCCGCACTATTTTTCGTATCTTAAGGAGGTTCAAGGGTCGTATTCAGAGATTACCGAACAATTCATTTTGGAAGAGTCCGAGAAGATAGCTAATGCGAAAACATTGCAGCAGAAGATGACTGAAGATTATTACGACGGTGTCATTGAAGAAGAGGAATTTCTTGCAGGAACCTTGCCTCTTGAACGGGTGCTGCAAAACGAAAGGGGATATGAACTGATTTATGACCAATATACATACATACGTGAACATCCGGCAGACAGGTATTTCTTATATAGAAATGGCTGGGATGGCTTACTATCCAATGATACCTTGGATTTGCTCTGGGTATTGTTGGTGGTGCTGCTGGTAGCGCCTGTGTATTGTTATGAGTACGAAAGCAAGATGGATAGACTGCTTCTGACAGTGCGAAAAGGGACCTTCCAACAGAGTGTCTGCAAGATTTGTATGGCGTTATTGTCGGTTGCGGTGCTGAGTCTGTTGATGTCATATATGGAGTTTGTTTTTTACCAATTGAAATATGGATTGGAATACGGGGATTATCCATTGCAGAGCTTGTCCTATTTTGCTGAATCCAGAAAAAAATGTACATTGTTTGAAGCTTTTCTGTGGGTGACATCAGGCAAGATTTTTGGCAGTTTATATTTGGCTTTGTTAATCCTGTTTGTCTCCGTGTGTGTGAAACGTTACGCGTTTACTCTTTTTACCTGCACAGGAATCCTTCTAATCCCTTATTATGGACTTCCATTAGAATCTAGCAAATATAACATACCAACTCCACTTGGCTTTCTAGTGTCAACTGGTTATCTTCGCGGGGATGAGTATAGACGTGACCCGTTTAATGATCAACTCACGGCAGTGTTCCGTGAAGTTTCTTTAACAGCATTGGGGATCGTTCTAGGGATCAGCTTACTTATCATCTTTATTATGTTGTTAATGATTGTAATCACGCGCAGTAATGCATGGAGCATTAAGACAGGGCAATTTCGAGGGAGATTGTTCAGTACTTCATTGTTAATATGGCTATCAATCACTTTATTATCTGGTTGTACTTCTTCCGGCTATTCGGAGCAGAGTGCTACATATAACTTTTCTACCAGGAGTTCATGTGAGAATAATAATTACCGATTTTACTTGGACGAAACTGATTTGAATAACATTCACACTGTATTTGAGGACAAACGTACAGGCAAGAAGAATGAGTTTATGCGCAACGCTACATCGGCTTTGACCAGAGTGCAGAATTCATTATTTTGCACAGGCAGCTATGTGTATTACATGAAATATGATTCGGAAAAAAAAAGGAGGTTTGAAGAGCAGAAATGGTTTTCTATTGTCCAAGTGGACATGGATAACTTCAATGAAAAAGTTATTTTCGAAAAAAACCTAAATTCGGAAGAACGGTTCTTTAGAGATGCCAAGAAGATGGGGAATTATGAATCAGCTTTCTTTTTCTCTATACAGGCGTTTTTCTTGGATGATAAAAATATTTATTTTATTGGACCTGAAGAAATTAGAAGTATTAATCGATCAACCGGAACCATGAAGGTTGTTTTACGCATTTCGCCTATCAGCAGCTTAGCATTTGACGGCCGTGCCGTTTATTATGTCAACAATTCATATGTCATCAAATATGATATCGTAACACAAACTAAAACAACAATTCCTGACATAGTAACAAGGGACTTTTTACTGGAAGATAATAAATTGATTTTTGTGAATCGTAAAGACGGTTACAGGCTCTACATGTATGACCTCAAAGAATATATTATCCGAAAACTTAACGATGAGCCTGTAATGAGTTTCAGAGTTAAGGAACAAACAATCTATTATATAAATAAGATGAACTTGAAGGAATATGGATTTAAATTATAAGCGAAGATAATCGATTTCCATCAGTTGTATTAAGATAAATTACAAAAAATTACGAAAATGTAATTGGAAAATATAATTATAAAAGTTATAATTATTTATAAATATTGTTAAATAATTAGTTTTTTTGGAATCGCTTCAAAAAGTACGGAAATTGGATAAGGGGGAGAGGGTATTGTGGGAAAATAAGCAACGAGATGTGTTCTATGAGCAGCTCTGCGAACAGAACATCACGAGTATCTACAAATATTGCACCCGATTAACTAAAGGACATTCACAACTCACTGATATCGTAGAAGAGTGTGCCCAGAAAACTTTTCTTGAGGCCGGCAAGCAGCTTATCAAGCTCCAAAGTCATCCGAATGTAAAAGGTTGGCTGTATGTTACAGCAAAAAATCTCGTGCTTAATAGTTATCGGCGGATGTATCTCAAGCGAAAATATGAAATTGTGTTTGATGAAAAATTAAAACTTATAAGTGATAACGATGAACTAGCTACCTGTTTGGAAGAAGTATATGACATCAAAGAGTTAAGCCAGCAGGTATTAAGTACTCTTAACATGAAGGAATATGCGCTTTATCATGATTATTTTAGAAATTGTTTATCCATAGCGGAATTGTCTGAGAAGTATTGTATTTCCAATAGTGCAGTGACTACAAGAATCTATAGAATCAAGAGCAAGCTTAAAGAGAAGATTAAAGAGTGCTTTGAGGTAATTTAACAATACGTATATTTTGTCGGAAAAATATATATAAATCATGAATTCATGTGATCTTATATCTTTTATGTAATATACATATAGAACCTAAAAATTTAATCATAATGGAAAAGGAGGAAAAAGAATGAATAAAAAAAGCTTGATTCCATTTATTGCAGGATTTGTTGTTTTGGTGGGGGTTTCTGGATCTGCTCTGGCTACAACAAGTTTAAATGACAGTTCTGTTTCCGGAGGGTGGAGTGAAAAGGAGGGCAACTTTTCAACAAGTAGCTCCAGAGTGTCACCAGCTGCAGAAGTGGTTACGGTGCATAATGGCTGGAAGGAGTCCAACAAGTGGGGATTCGAACGGGCTGCATGCACTACTTGGTGGAAAGACACTTATCATTATTCCCGGGCAAGAATGGAAGGGCCTTTTTCAATGGATTTGACTGACAGCGGCAGACAATGGGGATATGTGGATACTTCAGCTGTATCTCCTTACGCAGATGCTATTTGGGTGGCAAAAACTTATTATGGAAAAGACTGACAAGCGATAATGAAGTTTAATAATTTGAGAACAGAGAGATTGCTCTTTTATTATTTGCAATCTCTCTATTTAGTAAAGAAGGTAATAAGATATGGAGAAATACCGGTTGTGCAATGTAAATAATCTATTAATTGCTGCTTTATTTATTTTATTGAGCCTGATTGTTGTCGTCTTCAATTACTATCAAGTCCAACATAATGAACTGAATCAATTATCAAGAGGCTTGTATACTAAGAATAGTATATTTTTCACCATAAAAGAAAAGGCTATTGAAATTAACTGGAGTGAGATTGAGACCTCAGATGATTATACAATATTTTCCGAATTGGGATCTGTTGAAAAAAATGGAAGTTGGCAAGAGCTTCGCGCAATTTATTTTAATAAAAGTACTTATGATCCACCTCTCGCAGAGGGTAGGTTCTTTAATAATGCAGATTTTTATAATAATGACAATCTGGCGGTAATTGGTAAAAATATTGATGGAACCGATCTATTAGAAAAAGCGGGTGAGCTTTATTATACTTTTGCAGGGAGAAATTACAAGGTCATTGGGATCATGGGCGCTCCCTATTCATCAAAGTTAGATGATACGGTATTCGTGAATCTTGACTCTTTGCAATCGGATTCTTTCATGGACTCAACCGTGTATGTGATGAATATTGCTCATAATCCAATCACCTCTAATCTAAAGCTCCCCTTTCTTCAGAATGATTTGCCTATTCATGTGTTCGACAGAGGAGATAGCGGCACTGTAAGGGCAATGAACATTGGAACGCAGCAATTAATGGTTACTTTTATCTTCATTATTTTGTTATTTAGTACCAGTGTTATTTCTGCTTTGTTTTGGATGAATAGGAAGAAGAGTGAGATTTTAGTTCTTTGGCAATGTGGAATTTCACTTAAAACGATCGGAAGACGAATTCTGAGCACCTATATGGCTATAGCACTTGCTTGTTACATCTTTGTTGCGACAGGTAGTATGTTGTTCTTCAAACTTTCTCTGACCTTCAATCGAAATTCATTATTCATATTCATACAAGGGTTAGAGATTGGATTGTTAGCTGTTTTGATAACATCTGCATTGGTGGTGTGGATATTTTACGTCCAAGTGGCCAAGCGGATAACGTTGAAAGGAAAAACATATCGATGAGAATAATCTTAAGTGAAGTTAAGGAGAGTCTATTTCGAAAAAAAGTAGTATCAGCTCTTCTCCTTATACAGCTTCTTATATTTTATTGTGTAGTTTCACTCCTTTTTGTACAGTCTTCGACACTTCATGAACAATCATCAGAGGTCAGCTCCCTGTCAGAGATGAATGACTATCAGCTCTCGGATACTCTTCTTGAAGATGAGGCTATGAAGGACTATACCAACCGGCCTGAGTTTCTAGAGAATGCTAACACACTGTATCGGAACTTAAATGAACATTTTGAGGATCAATATATTTATTTATTTAATCAGTCCATAGCCATATTGCCGGAGGAAGTTGAGTGGGAACCGAAGTTTATGTATGCATATGAAGAGGGTAGGTTAAGCAAACCGTTCTCAATGTTTGGCAATGGTCCTTATTATGCCTCCAAAGCGGTTCAAATGAACTCACATGCTTTTAAGAAGTATAAAATAGAAGTGGAGATTGGGCAGCCATTCGAGCAGGAAGACTTCAACAATACCGATAACCATACCATTCCAGTCCTACTCGGTACCGAATATAAGTCAAAATACAAAATTGGCAGCTTATTGAAGGCAAATTATCTGATGAAGGATTTTGAATTAGTTGTCAAAGGATTTCTTCCCTCAAACACCATGGTATTTAATTCTCAATTCCCGGAAATGTTTTTGGACCGATATATTGTAATGCCGGCCCAAACATTTCCAGCTCCCACTACTCCAGACGATTTTTCGTTTCAAAAGAAACATTATATGCAAATTGTCAATGGCCATATTTTTTCTATGGATGATGAATATACAATAGTAAATAAGCTTGAAGAAGTTAAGCAGTTATCTGATTTTCATGAAACGGAAGTATTGGGAACGCATAAGCTTCCTTTGAAATTTCTGCTTGCCACATATCAGATAAGCACAAAGTGGTTATCAATAGTAGCCAGTGTCCTTTATGTGATATGCGCTGTTAGTATCACATTACTGATATTGGAGAAAATGCGTCAACAACTAAAAAATATGATGATTCACTTGATCTGCGGAGCCACAATAAATCAATTGATCTTTTTTTATTTAACTGAACTTATCATTGTAGTTGTGTTACCGGGTGTTATAGTGATGTTGGCCTATAAGCTCTTAATAGACAACTCAATGCTTTTATTAATACTAGTAATCACAGGTTCAATGCTGACTCTAACGCTTATATCAGCCCTTCCGATTATTTGGTGGTTTAAACATATTGATTTCAATAAATATATAAAACGGATGGAGTGAAGAACGTGCTTAAAGTTTCTCATCTGCAGAAATCCTTCCTAAGCGGTTCCCATAGAAATGATGTGCTTAAAGATGTGAACTTGGAAATCCATGATGGCGAGATGGTCGCTATTATGGGGAGAAGTGGGTCCGGCAAAAGCACACTTCTGAATATATTGGCCGGGCTGGAGCAAGCAGATTGCGGAAATTACTATTTTGACAGTACCGATGTACTGGCATTAAATGTTGTCCAGGCTGCAAATTTTAGAAAACATAATATCGGTTACATTATTCAAAATTCAGTTCTTATCCATGGTAAAAATGTCTTTAATAATATTGCTTTACCGTTAAAGTATAGCAAACACTCTAAATCTCAAATTAAGCAAAAGGTTTCATTTGTGCTTGCTGCTCTTCATATTAGCAATATAGGGTATAGTCCGGTGGAAGTATTGTCGGGAGGTGAGACACAACGGGTTGCCATAGCAAGAGCGATTGTTCAGGAACCCAAAGTAATTATTGCTGATGAGCCAACTGGGTCTGTGGATGAAGAAACCGAAGATGACATTCTAAAACTGTTTAGAATGATAAACGAACAAGGAAAAACAATCATTATCGTAACACATAATCAGAAAGTTGCTGACATCTGTGATAGGACTTTCTATATGAATAACGGAAGCTGTAATCTAATCACTTAATTCTTGTGGAATACAGGCCAAATTAGACAATTTATGCAATACTAAAAGACAAGACGTAAGCCGTAGCTTATGTGTTGTCTTTTTGGTTTATCTGTTAAGATAGCGGATATTGAGAAGTAGCGTTGCACTGCACAGACCCATTTAAGCGTAATTCTGGAATCTACGCACAATGGGTTACATGCAAATTTAACCTTTGGGAGGAAGGAGGGATTATATTTTGAGCATACTTCGAAAACTCACCACATGGGCTATTTATTCCATCTTTTTGCTATTCATATTACTATTGGACGCCAAAGCTTTTAGTGAGGCATCATCTTCGTCAGCCGCAGTCAAACATGGGCCAGTCTTCATTATCCCGGTGGACCAGGAGATTGAGCGGGGTCTGCAGAGCTTTCTGGAACGGGGCTTTCAGGAAGCCGCGAATTACGGCGCAGTTCTGATTGTTCTGGAGATCGATACACCTGGAGGGCGGGTGGATTCCGCCGAACGAATCGGCACTCTGGTCAGAGACAGCAAGATCCCGGTAGTAGCCTATATCAAAGGCAACGCCGCTTCAGCAGGCAGCTATATCGCGCTGAACGCGGACGCCATTATCATGAAGCCGGGCAGCATGATCGGGGCCGCTTCGCTGGTGGACATGAACGGGAAGAGCGTGGAAGACGCCAAGATGGTATCCTACTGGAAATCCAAAATGATCGGGGCTGCCTCGCTGAACGGGCGTGATCCTGAAGTGGCTGCCGGCATGATGGATGTTCATCTGGTAGTTAACCGCCCGGAACTGGGCGTGAACAAGCAGGCGGGCGAGATTATCGCTCTGAGCAGCAATGAAGCACTTCAGGCTGGTTACACCGACCGGATTGCTGGAACGGAGCAGGAGGCGATTACCTGGCTGGGCTACTCGACAGACGACATTTTTCGCATTGAACATACCGGTGCGGAGAAAATGTCGCAATTTCTGACTCATCCGGTAGTCATGACAATTCTGCTCTTTGTGGGCATCGCCGGTGTGTTCATCGAGCTGCTGGTGCCCGGCTTTGGGGTGCCCGGAATTGTCGGTACGCTGGCATTTGCCCTCTACTTCTTCGGCAACTATGTGGCCGGCTTCGCCGGGGCGGAGACGCTGCTGCTGTTCATTCTGGGACTGGTGATGCTGATTCTGGAGCTGTTCGTGCCGAGCTTCGGTATTCTGGGAATCCTCGGGTCCATCAGTCTGGTGGCGGGTGTTGTAAGGGCTGCTTACAGCTTTACACATGCTCTGTTCAGCCTTGGTATCGCTTTTTCGGCGGCGGCTGTGGTTATCGTGATTGTAGCCGTAGTCTTCAAGGAGCGGGGAATCTGGAACCGGTTCATCCTTCAGGACAGCCTTACCAGAGAGAAGGGATTCGTGCCTGTCCCGGAGAAGCTGCGTCTGATCGGGGCTTCCGGCATGAGTGTAACCCCGCTGCGTCCGGCCGGAACCGCCACCTTTGGCGGCGAACGGATAGATGTGGTGACAGAAGGCGGGTTCATCGAGGCACAGACGGCTGTGTCCGTGGTGAAGGTTGAGGGCGGCCGTGTGGTAGTGAAGGAAGCTGTGAAATAATTTTTGTCTATCAAAATATCGGAGGTAGGTAAGCGTATGTTAGAAGCATCTATGATTACTTTTTTGCTGATCGCGGTAGCCGTGATTATTGTACTAAGCGTCTTCTTCAGCTTCTTCCCGGTCATGCTGTGGGTGTCCGCCTGGGCCTCCGGGGTCAAAATCAGCATTATCACGCTGGTAGCCATGCGTCTGCGCCGGGTAACGCCGAGCCGGATTGTCAATCCGCTGATTAAAGCGACGAAGGCCGGGCTGGGACTGAATATCAATCAGCTCGAGAGCCATTATCTGGCCGGAGGGAATGTGGACCGTGTAGTGAACGCGCTGATTGCTGCCCAAAGAGCGGATATTCCGCTGGAATTCACACGTGCCGCCGCCATCGATCTGGCCGGACGCGATGTGCTGCTGGCGGTTCAGATGAGCGTTAACCCGCGTGTCATTGAGACGCCGATTGTTGCGGCTGTAGCCAAGAACGGGATTGAAGTCAAGGTCAAGGCACGGGTAACGGTGCGGGCCAATATCGACCGGCTGGTCGGGGGTGCGGGCGAAGAGACGATTATTGCCCGTGTCGGCGAGGGAATTGTAACAACAGTCGGCTCCAGTAATTCGCATAAGGATGTGCTGGAGAATCCGGATTCCATCTCCCGGACCGTATTATCCAAGGGTCTGGACTCAGGGACTGCCTTTGAAATTCTGTCCATTGATATTGCGGATGTGGATGTAGGCAAGAACATTGGTGCGTACCTGCAGACCGAGCAGGCGGAAGCGGATAAGCGCATCGCCCAGGCGAAGGCTGAAGAACGCCGGGCGATGGCGGTTGCCCATGAGCAGGAGATGAAGGCCCGCGTGGTTGAGATGAAGGCGCTGGTCGTTGAATCCGAATCCCAGGTTCCGCTGGCGATGGCCGAAGCCCTGCGCTCAGGCAAGCTTGGCGTGATGGATTATATGAATCTTAAAAACATCGAGGCAGATACGCAGATGCGCGGTTCCCTCGGCAAACTAAACGATGGGGACGACAGCAGCCGTCCGCCCCACAAATAAAGGGATGTGAGCTCCCATGAGCGGCGTGATCTATTTCCTGGTGCTTGCGGCCATAGCGATCATCACCAATCTGAACAAAAGAAAGGGCAAAGACAAACAGGCTCCGCGCGGAGGGATGCCTACCTTTGGCGGCGGCGGGGGCAGCGGCAATATGCTGCCCCGCCGCCGGAAGGCCGGACACGCACAGCAGCAGGGCAGCGGCTTCCCTGCGCCTGCCGGGACAAAGATAGCCCCAAACCAGTCTGCTCCGCTGCCGGATGCACAGGATGCCCCGTCTTCGCCAGCCTGGGCTGAGGCTGAGCAGCCGGCTCCCGGTGATGAGACGGGCGAAGGTGTGTCTCTGGAACAGGCCGATGACCTGGACAGCGTGGAGGCCCGCACAGAACGCATGCAGCGGGAGCTGGAGGCGCTGCAGGCTGCCTTCGACGGAATGGCGGCTGCTGTCCCGTCTGCGGGCTCTGAAGCAGGCGGAGAGGGCACTGGCGCAGCTTCACCAGCATTCGCCAGCCATCCGCTCACAGGCGACCCTGACACGCTGCGCAGCGGTCTGGTGTGGGCGGAGGTGCTGGGTCCGCCCCGTGCCCGCCAGCCGCATTCCACGCGGCGCTAAGTTCTTGCCTTCGCTTCCTGATCAACATGAAATACTGCACATAAGCCTGGATCTATTCCTTAGCGGGAAAGGATTCAGGCTTTTTTGCTATTTTGCCGGGAGACTGCATGTGAGTTCTTCTCATAAACGGCCGCTCCGCCGCATAAGGTGTACAGAAGGCAGGAAGGGGGAGCGTCTACTTATGACCCGTATCGGCCGCAGGCTGCGGGGATGGACAAACGGGGTACTGGATCTTCCGCAGGATGTGCTGCAGGAGATGCCCCGGATCACCCTGATCGGCAATAAGGAGCTGTATATTGAGAACCACCGCGGCGTGCTGCACTTCTCTTCGGAGCAGCTCAGGCTGGCATTAACCCAAGGGGTGCTGGAGATTTCCGGTGAAGGACTGGTCATCCGCAATATTCTGGGCCAGGAGCTTGCCGTCATTGGAGTAATCGGTGAAATCAGATATAAGGAAAGTGGGGAGAATCCATGAAAGAACCGCCTCTGTCATCACTGCGGGGGTTCGTTACACTGCATGTGAGCGGACCGCAGGTGGAGAAATTCATTAATGCTGTAACCGGAGCGGGCATCATCATCTGGGATGTGAGGCCTGCCGGGGACGGTGCTTCTTTAAATCTGCTGCTGGATGACTTTTTCCGGCTTCGCCCGCTCCTCAAAAAGACAGGCTGCCGTATGCATGTTACAGCCAGGCACGGACTTCCGTTTCGCCTCGCGCGCTTGTGGAGACGGAAGTTTTTTGCCGCAGGGATGCTGATCTTCGGTGTAGGTCTGCTGCTGCTCTCCTCGATGATCTGGAGCGTCAAGGTGGAAGGGAATACCCGCATTCCGACCGAGGACATTCTGGAAGCCGCACGCAAGGAGGGTGTCTATCCGTTTCAGTGGATTTGGCGCATGCAGGAGTCGGACGAGCTGTCCCGGGAGCTGACCACCCTGGTTCCGGGCTTGACTTGGGCCGGGTTCCACCGGAACGGGACGAGCATTACCATACAGGTCGTCGAAGCTGACCGCCCGGATAACAAACCTCTGCTCAGCAAGCGCCATCTCATCAGCCGGACCGATGCCGTCGTGACTGAGATCTACGCGGAGCAGGGCAGACCGGTGGTCAGCCGGAATTCGCGGGTCAAAAAAGGGGACATCCTCATCTCCGGAGCGCTGGGTGACGAGGAGAATACAGAGTTCGTTGTCGCCAAAGGCATGGTTAAAGGCCTTGTATGGCATGAATATAATTTGGAGGTACCGCTCAAAAGAACAGGCAGTGCGTATACAGGAGAACGCAAGGACCGCACCTATCTCGTTCTCGGCAAATGGGCAATTCAGCTATGGGGCTACGGGGACTCCGGGTTTGCGAAGTCACGTACTCTTTCAGAGCCCGATATGCTGTCGTGGCGTTCTTTTCAGCTGCCGCTGGGCCTGATGACCGAGAAGGAGCTGGAGATTAAATATACGACTGAAGCGCTTACTTCGGAAGCCGCGCGTGCAGAAGGGCTGACGCGGGCCAAGAGCGATATTTTCGCGCGTTACGGCGCTGATAGCGTCATCAAAAGTCAAAAAATTTTGCATGAGAAGAAAGAGAATGGTAAAGTTTATATGAAAGTGCTGTTTGAGGTGGAAGAGAGAATCGCGGAAGAGCTTCCGATAGTAAACAATTGAGGAGAATGAGGCTACTTGTCAGAACAGACTGCAAGCATTCAAATATCTTTGCACAATGCGGGAGAAGCGCAATCCCTGTTCGGCCCGCAGGACGGATTCCTGAAAATCATCGAGAAAGAAATTCCGGCAGTTATTAACTCACGCGAGGCCGAAATCACGATTCGCGGTACGGAGCGGGAAGTGGACATGCTGGGCCAGCTCTTCAATGTGCTGCTGTCACTCGTACGCGGGGGTTACATATTGAGCGAACGCGATGTGCAGTACGCCGTGGAGCTGGCGAAGGATTTCCGTGCCGATCAGCTGCTGGACCTGTTCAAGGGCGAGATTACGACAACTTTCCGCGGCAAGCCGATCCGTGTCAAAACGATTGGCCAGAAGCATTATGTGAGCACCATCAAAAAGCGCGATATCGTCTTCGGCATCGGCCCGGCGGGCACAGGTAAGACCTATCTGGCTGTGGTCCTCGCGGTGACGGCGCTGAAGGAAGGCTCGGTCAAACGGATCGTGCTTACGCGTCCGGCTGTAGAGGCCGGTGAGAACCTGGGCTTCCTCCCGGGAGATTTGCAGGAGAAGGTAGATCCGTATCTGCGGCCGCTATACGACGCCTTGTACGACGTTATGGGGCCTGATCAGGTGGCGAAGGCGCTGGAGCGCGGGCTGATCGAGATTGCACCGCTTGCCTATATGCGCGGACGTACGCTGGAGGATGCTTTTATCATCCTCGATGAAGCGCAGAATACCACACCCGAACAAATGAAAATGTTCCTCACCCGTCTGGGCTTCGGCTCCAAGATGGTCATCACGGGCGATGTGACCCAGATCGATTTGCCGCGCGGCAAGAAGTCAGGGCTGATCGAAGCCAAAACGATTCTTTCCGGTATCGAGGAGCTTGGCTTTGTCTACTTCGCTGAGCAGGACGTTGTCCGTCATTCCCTTGTGCAGAAAATTATCGTTGCCTATGACCGCTCTGCCGAAAACCTCCAATAAAAAAGGGGATTGTCTTCATGGCCTCAAAGCAACCATCGAAATTAAGCGGATTTGTATATAGCAGCAGCGGATGGAAGTATAGCGCGGTGTCGCGCTATGCTCTTTTCCTGTTACTCGCCGTTGTTTTCTACCTCAGCCTGTCCTCTGATCTGCTGCCCAAAAGGTATGATATCAAAGAGGGAACCCGCAGTGCCAAGGAGATTACAGCACCCAAGCAAATCCTGGACACCAACGCCAAGCTCAAGGCCCAGGAAGAAGCAGCTGAGAATGTAACTAACCGCTATGCCATTATCCCAATGCGGACTGAGAATCTCGTAACCATGCTTCTCGATAGAATAGACCGGTTGAATCAGGATGATACGATCTCACAAAGCGAAAAGACGGAGATCTACCGTGAAGTTATTCCAGAGCGTGCAAATGATTTTATTCTTAATTTTGTGGCTGCCAGCCAGAAGGCCGGGACCTACTCCGAGCACCTGCTGAATGAAATGCAGTCCGTCATCAAGGATCAGGCCTACGTCATTCCGGAAGAGACCTATATCAAGATCCCGCGCCTGACTCAGCAGGATATCATCGAAATGAAGCCGGTGGCCCGTGACATAGTCATCAAGCTGATGAATGACCAGATTACCGATGCCCAGACCGCGCGCGCCAAGGTGGCCGAGCAGGTCAGCGTCAGTTCGCTGGGGCAGCGCACCGCCCGCGAGGTGGTGCAGGAGCTGGTGCGGCTGGTGATCACCGCCAACAAATTCTATGACGAGGATGCGACCAAGGAAGCGAAGGTGCAGGCCCGTCAGAATACGCCGGATGTGTTCATCGAGCAGGGGGATGTGCTGGTCGCCAAGAATCAGGAGATTACCCCTGAGCTGTACAAGCTGCTGGATGAGAACGGGCTGCTCAGCAAAGAGATTAATTACTGGCCGCAACTCGGCCTGCTGCTGCTCTCTGCACTGCTGTCCTTTGGCCTGATGACCTTCATCCGCTACAATGGCGGAGCCTCAGGCTTCAAATACAATAACTCCCAGCTGCTTATGCTGGTACTGGTCTTTATCATTACCATCGTTATGATGAAGCTGACAGCCTTCCTGCAAACGGATGTGCGGACATATATCGGCTATCTGGCACCTGTGGCTCTCGGCGCGATGCTGATTTCCATGCTGCTGGACATGACTTTAGCTTATTTCTGTTCCATTCTGTTCAGCATTCTGGCCAGTATCCTGCTGAATGTTCAGCAGAATACGATATTTGATTTCACCTTCGGCTTCTTTGCCCTAATCGTAAGTTATGTTGCCATCTTCTCGACGCACCGCGCCGGACAGCGCTCAACCCTGCTGAAGGGCGGTATTATGGTGTCCCTGCTCGGCTGCCTGACCGTAGCCATACTGACCATGCTGAGCGGCGGCGTATGGAACGAGACGAATACGTTATATGCCCTGGGCTTCTCCTTTGCCGGGGGGCTGCTTACCGCAGTGCTGGTCATCGGCCTGATGCCGTTCTTCGAGGTAACGTTCGGCATTCTGTCGGCCCTGAAGCTCGTAGAGCTGTCTAACCCGAACCATCCGCTGCTGCGTAAGCTGCTTACTGAGACGCCGGGAACCTATCACCACAGCGTGATGGTAGGCAATCTGTCCGAGGCTGCGGCCGAAGCGATTGGTGCGGACGGATTGCTGTGCCGGGTAGGCTCATATTATCATGACATCGGCAAGACGAAGCGCCCGTTCTATTTCATAGAGAACCAGAACAATATGGAGAATCCTCATGATACGATTGAGCCGAAGCTGAGCAAGTCGATCATTGTGGCCCACGCCCGGGACGGGGTGGAGATGCAGAAGGAATACAAGCTGCCGAAGCCGATCCGCGATATTGCCGAGCAGCATCATGGCACGACGTTCCTGCATTATTTTTATCATAAGGCATTGAAGCTTGCAGAGGACAAGGGTGTAGAGCCGGACTTCACGGAGGAGGATTTCCGTTATCCCGGTCCGAAAGCACAGTCGAAGGAATCCGCAGTCGTCGGGATCGCCGACAGTGTGGAGGCTGCAGTCCGTTCGCTCCGCAAGCCAACCGTGGTGCAGGTGGAGACCATGATTGAGAAGATTATCAAAAGCCGGCTGGATGACCATCAGTTCGATGAGTGCGATCTGACCATCAAGGAGCTGGATATTATTTCGCGGACATTGAAAGAGACGGTAATGGGCATATTCCATTCCCGGATTGAATATCCCGAGGATGTGCGCAAGCCCAAAAAAGAGGAAGGGGCCATCAAAAATGAGTCTGAGCGTCGTTTGGAACAATGAACAGGATGAACATGAAATTAACGGCGATCTGATCGAGCTGCTGGAGCGGATTCTGCAGACAGCAGGGGAAGCGGAAGGGATTGACACGGGGGAAGTGGATCTGACCTTCGTCAATAACGAACGCATTCACGAGCTGAATCTCGAGTACCGCGGCATTGACCGTCCGACCGATGTGCTCTCCTTCGCGATGAATGAGGCCGGAGAAGATGAGCTGGAGATCCGGTACGACCTGGCAGATGAGGACGAAGAGCTGGAGGAAGTACCGAATGTGCTTGGGGATATTATCATCTCGGTTACCCGGGCGCAGGAGCAGGCTGAGGAATACGGCCATTCGCTGGAGCGGGAGCTGGGCTTCCTGTTCGTCCACGGGTTCCTGCATTTGCTGGGCTATGATCATCAGGAGCCGGAGGCTGAGGCCGAAATGATGTCCAAGCAGGAGAAAGCTCTGGCTCAGGTCGGGTTGACACGCTAATGGTCAAGAATACGGCGGTGGGCCACAAAAAATTCTGGCATTCCTTTCGCTTCGCCGCACACGGCATTGCGGCAGCATTCCGGTCGGAGCTGAACATGAAGGTGCATAGCGGTCTTGCGGTTATCGTATTGATTGCCGCCGCTGTATTCAGGCTTCCTCTGTCAAGCTGGATGCTGCTGCTGCTGGCCATTACGCTGGTGCTGACAGCCGAGCTGCTGAACACGGCGATTGAAGCGACGATTGATCTGGTTTCGCCTGAGGTTCACCCCTTGGCCAAGAAGGCCAAAGATACCGCCGCAGGCGCCGTGCTGCTTACGGCGGTGTTTGCCGTGATTGCCGGAATCTATGTTTTTTATCATCCCGTGATGGACTGGATCACAGGTCTTATGTCATAATCAGTTTACAACTTCAGCTGGTGGAAGAGGCGGACCCGCTTTGCGCGCTCCGTCATCTTTAATTAGGATAATATTTTCGGGCCATGCTCCCAAAACTAAGGTTATGCTTACGAAGCGACTTTTATTTCGAAGAAGATTCGATGAAGAGAGTGCTCAATAAAACTTTCAGGAGGACAATTATGGATTATGCGCTACTTCTTCAGGAAGCGATCAAGGCAAGAGCCAATGCATATATACCTTATTCCCGCTTCGGGGTAGGGGCAGCCCTTCTGGATCAGGACGGCAAGGTCCACCACGGCTGCAACATCGAGAATGCCGCTTACGGCCCGACCAACTGCGGCGAGCGGACGGCCATGTTCCGCGCCATTGCGGACGGCCACAAGCCCGGTACCTTCAAAGCTATCGCAGTCGTGGCCGACACAGACGGCCCCGTATCGCCTTGCGGCGTCTGCCGCCAGGTGATGGTCGAGCTGTGCGGACCTGATATGCCAGTCATTCTCGGCAACCTGAAGGGCGATATTATGGAGACTACGGTCCGTGACCTGCTCCCCGGCGCCTTCGGTCCTGCGGATCTTACGCAGGGGCAGAGTGCGGAGTAAGCGTAGGGACAATTGGCAGAATATAGGGACAGGGACCCGAAGGCTGCTGGGTTGGGTAATCTATTGCATAATGTGCAATAGATTATGCTACTATTGCTGCAAAACTGGTTTCTGTTGTATTTCGTACAATAGAATTTGGATAATAACCTGATTATGGGTTGTTTTCAGCAAATCTAATGTATGAAATACAATAGAACCGTTAAAGAGCCTTAGATTTGCTTATTCTGTTGTACAAAATACAATTAAGCCTGCTGGTGCTGGTGCTGGTGCTGGTGCTGGTGCTGGTGCTGGTGCTGGTGCTGGTGCTGGTGCTGGGACATGGGCCAGGCGAGCGTTCCGGTATTCAACGAATCATCCGCGCTGTAGTCAAGCGTGCTCCAGAGTTAACTGTATATTGTACAACTAACTTTCCACTATTCCCGCCAAAAGTTGATTTAAGTGTAATTTGTACAACTATATTCATCGGATAATGCCAAAAGTGACTTTGATGAAGAAAATAGATGTATGAATTACAACTACACTCTAATAACCTCTGTTTTGGAGCAGAATAAGTGTACAAAATACAACTAAGCTGGTTGTGGGCATGGCAGGCTAGTTATTGTGGGAATGCCGGGCTAGATTTTGCGAGTGGACGTGGGTAGGATTCAGGTATTCAACAAATTAATCTTTCCCGCGCCGCAGTCAAGCGTGTTCCCGCAGGGAACGGTAAGCGTTCATGCTCCGCAGCTCCCTGTCCCGCGCCGCATGGTGGCCACCGCCAATCAACCGCGCCGCAGTCAAGCGTGTTCCCGCAGGGAACGAAAAGCGCTCGTGCTCCAGAGTCTCTTACCGCGCCAACCGCTGTGCCCAAGCCAGTTCCGGGTGTCCAGAGGGCCGGGGCCCTTGGGGTCCCCCTTGGCGAAGGGGGATTTAGGGGGATCGAACGCTTTTGACCAAGTTGTAAGATAAATAGGAGGATCATATGAAATTCAAATCAGGGTTTGTCGCCATTATCGGCAGACCAAACGTAGGCAAATCAACGCTCATGAACCAGGTAATCGGCCAGAAGATTGCCATTATGTCGGACAAGCCGCAGACCACCCGCAACAAGATTCACGGGGTATATACGGCGAATAATTCGCAGATTGTATTCCTGGACACCCCGGGTATCCATAAAAGACAATCCAAACTGGGCGATTACATGAATCAGACCGCTATGAGCACGCTGCATGAAGTGGAAGCTGTATTGTTCCTCGTGGATGCCTCTGAGGGTATGGGCGGCGGGGACCGTTTTATTGCGGAACAGCTCGGGAGCATTAAGACCCCGGTCATTCTGGTCATGAACAAGATTGACAAGATTGAGCCGGAAGCGCTGCTGCCGATGATTACGGAATACAACAAGCTGCATGAGTTCGCCGAAATCGTACCAATCTCTGCCAAGATGGGCAATAACGTCAACACGCTGCTGGAGCAGGTGCAGAAATACCTGCCGGAAGGTCCGCAGTATTACCCGGACGACCAGATTACCGATCACCCCGAGCAGTTCGTCTGCGCGGAGCTGATCCGCGAGAAGATTCTGCATCTGACCCGTGAAGAGGTGCCGCATTCCATCGCAGTGGCTATTGAGGATATGAGCGTGGAACCGAATGGGGTTGTGCATATTTCGGCGGTTATCTTTGTCGAGCGCGATTCCCAGAAGGGGATTATTATCGGTAAGCAGGGAGCGCTGCTGAAGGAAGTCGGACGCCGCGCGCGGACGGATATTGAGAACCTGCTGGGCTCGAAGATTTTCCTGGAATTATGGGTGAAGGTGAAAAAAGACTGGCGTAACCAGGACCGCGTCCTGCGGGATTTGGGCTTCCATAAAGAATGATCACCTCTCCCGCCGCCTCAACATGGCAGGAATTGCACGGATAGATCCTGGGGCATCGCACATCCTACATCTGAAGAGACATCGTGTTTCCGAAGAAAGGATGAATACGAATGCGGAATTTTTCGTGGAAGTATTTTGCAATGACTGGAGATCTCGATGCGTATTTGCTGTACAGGGAAGCTGGGGATTCGCCCGAGGGCAGCGGACCGCTGCCGGCGGAGGAAGAGATGGCCATCGATGAAGAAGCACAATAAGGACTGGTTGCTTGCCGAGTGGTTGGGGGAAGAGGCATGCTATACAGTGTGGAAGGGATCGTCATCCGCAGCATGGACTACGGTGAAGGGAACGCCATTATTACGCTTTGCACCGAGAACGCCGGTAAAGTAGGGGTTCTGGTGCGGGGCGCCAAGAAGGTCAAAAGCCGTCATGCTGCCCTGATCCAGTTGTTCACAACAGGTGAGTTCGTGTTCTTCCGCAACAACGGCGGACTGGGAACACTGAATGCCGGCGAGATCACGAAGTCCCATCATCCGCTGCGCGAGGATCTGGTCAAGGCGGCGTATGCATCCTATGCCTGCGAGCTGCTGGACCGGGTGCTGCATGATGAAGAGACAGGCAGCTTCTGGTACCGCCAGCTGACCGCCTGCCTGAATGCACTGGAGGAAGACAAAGAGCCTGGCATTATCAATAATGTATTTGAAATGAAGGTGCTGCAGGCTGCCGGTTATGGGCCTCAGCTCGATTCCTGTATCGTCTGCGGCAAGGATAAGCCGGATGAGGAGCTTAGAGTCAGTCCGCGTCTGGGGGGAGTCGTCTGTCGTAGCTGCCGGCATAACGATCCTCCGGCCATGGAGATTTCTCCGCGTGCCTTGAAGCTGCTGCGGATCTTCGCGGCGCTGGATCTGACCAGGCTGGGGAACGTGGATGTGAAGCCGGAGACCCGTGCGGAGCTGAAGACCGTCATGCGGGGATTCATGGATATGCAGCTGGGGCTCAGACTGAAGTCCCAGAGCTTCCTGGACCAGCTCGACAAATACAATATTTGACGAATCGCAAATTATCCGTTACTATAAGTTCAGTTTCTTTTATAAGATTGCCGTGTTTGCTCCAGAACTGGAGAGAGTGCGTGGATCGGGAAAGTAGTGGGCGATATTGTCGCAGCAGCGAGCCGGGGGTAGTGGAAGCCTGGCGGGACGACGTTCATGAACAGGGCACCCGGGAGTACGGAAGCGGCGACATCAAAAGTGGATTTCGTGATTTTTGCGTAATCAAGTAGGGTGGAACCGCGGGAGAACATATTTGAGCTCTCGTCCCTATGTCTGTTCATCAGGCATGGGGGCGGGAGCTTTTTGGCTTGTGGCTGTGCGGGGAGATCCTTCTTCCATCATATACCGCAGGTACATAGAAGCTGGTGCCGCCTCCATCGCGCAGCAGCAAGAGCCAGTCATAAGCAAGAGGCAGTACACACTTGTAAAGCGAAGGAGCCGGTAGTTATGAACTTTCAGCAGATGATTCTGACCCTGCAGCAATTCTGGGCCGCCCAGAACTGTATTCTCGTCCAGCCGTATGATACGGAAAAAGGGGCGGGCACGATGAACCCTATGACTTTTTTGCGTTCCTTGGGTCCGGAGCCGTGGAAGGTTGCTTATGTGGAGCCTTCACGCCGTCCGTCCGACGGCCGTTACGGGGAGAACCCGAACCGCCTGTATCAGCATCACCAGTTCCAGGTGATCATCAAGCCGTCCCCGGACAATATTCAGGAGCTGTACCTGGATAGCCTGAAGGCACTGGGCGTAGATCCCCTGCTGCATGATGTGCGGTTTGTCGAAGACAACTGGGAGAATCCGTCTCTGGGCTGTGCGGGTCTCGGCTGGGAAGTGTGGCTGGACGGTATGGAAATTACCCAGTTCACGTACTTCCAGCAGGTTGGCGGAATTGAAGCAAGTCCGGTAGCGGTGGAGATCACTTACGGGATGGAACGACTGGCCTCCTATATTCAAGATAAGGAGAATGTATTTGACCTGGAGTGGGTAGACGGCATGACGTACGGAGATGTATTCCATCAGCCGGAGGTTGAGCATTCCACCTACACCTTTGAAGTCTCGGATGTCAAAATGCTATTCACCTTGTTCAACACCTACGAAGAGGAAGCACGCCGGGCGATGGAGAATCATTTGGTTTTCCCGGCGTATGATTACGTGCTGAAATGCTCGCATACCTTCAACCTGCTGGATGCGCGCGGCGCAATCAGCGTAACGGAACGCACAGGCTTCATTACGAGAGTACGCAATTTGGCCCGTACCGTAGCGGCGACATATCTGGAGGAACGCGAGAAGCTGGGCTTCCCGCTGCTGAAGAAAGAAGGTGCTGACCATGTCTAAGGATATTCTGTTCGAGATCGGTCTGGAGGAAATCCCTGCACGCTTTATCCGCGCGGCGATGGAGCAACTGAAGGACAGAACGGCGAAATGGCTGGAGGCCTCACGGATCAGTCATCAGGGCGTCAGTGCATATGCAACACCGCGCCGCCTTGCCGTGCTGGTGAAGGATGCCGCAGAGCGTCAAGAGGATGTAAGCGAAGAGGTCAAAGGCCCGTCACGCAAAATCGCACTGGATGCCAGCGGCGAATGGAGCAAGGCTGCATTAGGCTTTGCCCGCAGTCAGGGCGCCACGCCGGAGCAGTTCACGTTCAAGGAACTGGCTGGCGTGGAATACATCTATGTGACCAAGAGCAGCACCGGCATCGAGACAGCCTCCTTGCTCTCCGAAGGCCTGGCTGGCATTGTCAGCAGTATGACCTTCCCGAAAAATATGCGCTGGGGCGCTTATGATTTCAAGTTCGTCCGTCCGATCCGCTGGATGGTAGCTCTCTTCGGCCAAGAGATCATTGACCTTACGATTACCGGAGTCAAGGCGGGCAAGGTGAGCCGCGGCCACCGTTTCCTCGGTGAAGAAGCTGTGATCGCAGAGCCTGCTGCATACGTTGAAGCACTGCGCAGCCAGCATGTGATGGTGGATGTGAAGGAGCGCGAAGAGCTGATTCTAAGCGGTATTCATAAGCTTGCGGAAGAGAAGAACTGGAAGATTGCGATCAAGGAGGATCTGCTGGAAGAGGTCCTGTTCCTGGTAGAGACGCCGACTGTGCTGTTCGGTACCTTTGATCCGGCCTTCCTGAATATTCCGCAGGAGGTGCTGATCACCTCGATGCGTGAGCATCAGCGTTATTTCCCGGTATTTGGTGAAGACGGCAAGCTGCTGCCGTTCTTCGTAACAGTACGTAACGGGAATGCGGTATCGCTGGATGTCATCGCCAAGGGGAACGAGAAGGTGCTGCGCGCCCGCTTGTCGGATGCCAAATTCTTTTATGAAGAAGACCAGAAGCTGCAGATTAACGATGCTCTGGCCAAGCTGGAGAATATCGTCTACCATGAAGAGCTGGGCAGTGTAGGTGACAAAGTGCGCCGCATCCGTGCCATCGCTGACCGCTTGGCGGTGAAGCTTGAGCTGTCTTCAGAGGCTGCTGCGGAAGTGAGCCGTACAGCGGATATTTGCAAATTCGATCTGGTTACCCAAATGGTGGGTGAATTCCCTGAGCTGCAGGGTACGATGGGTGAGGATTATGCCCGCAAGGCCGGGGAAGCAGAACAGGTGTCCAAAGCGGTCTTCGAGCATTATCAGCCGCGCTTCGCCGGAGATGCTGTTCCTTCTACACAGGCAGGTCTTGTAGTCAGCCTTGCTGATAAAATCGATACGATTGTCGGCTGCTTCTCGATCGGAATTATTCCAACCGGCTCCCAGGACCCTTATGCCCTGCGCCGTCAGGCGGCAGGAATTGTCCAGATCGTACTGGAGCATCAGCTGAGCCTAAGCCTGCAGGAGATTTTTGCAGCGGCACTGGAAGTTCATGAAAGTTTCCGTACAGAGAAACATTTCACCCCTGAACTGCGTATAACTCTGTACGAGTTCTTCGGTCTGCGCGTCAAACGCCTGTTAGCCGACAACAATGTACGTTATGATGTTGTAGATGCAGCGCTTGCGGCTGGATTTGATGATATCGTTGATGTAGTAAGCAGAAGTTTGGCTTTGATGAATGCCGTAACCGATCAGGCTGATTTCAAAATTACTGTGGATTCCCTGACCCGTGTCAGCAATCTGGCCGCCAAAGCTCCGGAGGATGCAGTTATCGACCCGGCCCTGCTTAAGGAAGAAGCGGAACAGAAGCTGTACGCGACTTGGCAGAGTATTCATGAGCCTTACCGCGCAGCCCTTGCTTCCAGACATGCCGCTGAGGCCCTGCAGATTCTGTCAGGACTTGAAGCATCCGTTACCGGATTCTTCGATTCGGTTATGGTTATGGCCGAAGACGAAGCCGTCCGCTCGAACCGTCTGGCGCTGCTGGCCGGCATTCATACCGACTCCAAGTTGTTTGCTGATTTCGGCAAGCTGGTGTGGTAATTCAGGCAGGTTTTAAGTAATGTTTACGATTTTATGGTATAGATCGAGGGTTTAGGGTATAAATATACGGAACGGTGCCAATGCGTAAGTTGACATTCGTTCCGTATTTATGCTTTACCAAAGAAGGATTTTTGAACGGTTGAGCGTAATATATATTACACAGGAATTTGGTGAGGTGAGCTTGGGAACTTCCCGGCTAAGAAAGATTGTTGTGGACGGGGATGCTTGTCCGGTTAAGCAGGAGATTATTACCGTGGCGCGCGAATTCGGGCTTCCGGTGCTGATGGTCTCCTCCTATGATCATGTGCTGCGGGCGGAAGAAGGCGTTAAGGTGGTTCAGGTGGACCGCGGGGCAGACAGTGCCGACCTCTATATCGCCAATCATATTTCTGCAGGAGATATCGTAATTACGCAGGATTATGGACTGGCGGCGCTGGCGCTGGGCAAACGCTGCCTTGCACTTTCAAACCGGGGCCAGGAATATGAGAATTCTACCATGGATTTTATGCTGGAGAGCAGGCATGCCAAGGCGGTTGAACGCAGGCGCGGGCACTATTCCAAGGGTCCCAAAGCGATTACCGCAGAGGAAAAAAATCTTTTTCAACATAAACTGACAAAACTTTTAACAATTTTGCAGGAGAATGTCCAGCTATAGCGAATTATATTTAACTGTTAAGAGATGAAGGTGGTTGAAGTGGCTAGCGGACATGGTCCTATTCCCGAAGAGGTTATCGAGAACGTGCTGGCGCGGCATGATATTGTCGATACAGTCAGCAAGGTTGTCCATTTGTCCAAGCAGGGTAAATATTTATGGGGCCTCTGCCCGTTCCATTCGGAGAAGTCCCCTTCTTTCACTGTCACCCCTGACCGGGGAGTCTTTCATTGCTTTGGCTGCGGTATGGGCGGAAATGCCATCAAATTCAGGATGGAAATCGAAGGATTATCCTTCCCCGAAGCAGTCAGAATCATGGCGGAAGAGAGTGATATCCCTGTTCCTGAGGGGAGAGGCGGGGCGCTTGCTGCCCCCGATCCCGAGCGGGACCGGCTGATTCAGGCGTATGAATTATCGGCGAAGTTTTATCATTTTTTGCTGAAAAACACGGAATACGGCACTGCCGCCATGGATTACTTAAGAACCCGGGGTTTCAGCGACAAAATGATTGACCAGTTCCAGATCGGTTACGCGCCGGACCGCTGGGATACGCTGCTGCAGTTTCTGGAGAAGCGCAGCTTCGATCTCGCCGAGATGGAGAAGGGCGGACTATTGTCTGCCAGAGGGGAAGGCAAAGGATATCTGGACCGCTTCCGCGGCCGGGTTATTTTTCCGATTGCGAACCGCATGGGCAAGACGATCGCCTTCGCCGGACGTATTCTCGGGGAGGGGCAGCCGAAGTACCTGAACTCTCCCGAGAGCCGGTTATTTAACAAAAGCCGCATTCTGTACAATCTGCACCAGTCCAAAGCATCCATCCGCAAAACGCGGCAAATCGTCCTGTTCGAGGGATACGGTGATGTCATTTCGGCTTGGGAGGCAGGTGTGCAGAACGGGGTAGCCACGATGGGAACCTCGCTCACCGAGGGTCACGTGGGCTTGATGAAGAGCCTTGGAGATGAGATTGTGCTTGCCTATGATGGAGATAAGGCTGGACAAGCTGCGGCCCTTAAGGCCATTCCTATCCTGGAAGCCAGCGGTCTGCGGGTCAAGGTAGCCCTGCTTCCCAGCGGTCTGGACCCGGATGAATTCATCTCCCGGCATGGCGGGGACAGATTCAGGGAACAAGTGATTGACTCTGCCGTGTCATCCATCAAATTTAAGCTTATATATCTGAAAAAAAACCATATACTCCTAGAGGAAGACGGCAAAATTGCCTATGTCAAGGAGGCTCTGGAGATTATCGCCGGGCTCCCTTCTTCAACGGAGCGGGAGGTGTACCTACGGGAAATCGCCTCCGAGCTTGAGCTGTCTTACGACAGTCTGAAGCAGGATTGTAATTTACTTCGGGCCTCCATGCAAAAAAACATCCCCGAAGGGGATAATAACGATAATAGGTGGAATAATGGTAGGCATAAAAAAGGGCAAGTGCAGACACCTACCTTACTGCCTGCTTACCATGTTGCGGAACGGCGCCTGTTATCATTCATGATTCAAGATCCGGAAGCGGCGGCCTATGTGGGTGAACGGCTCGGAGAAGAGTTCAATATTGATGATCATGCGGCAATCGCCGCTTATCTATATGCTTATTATGCGCAAGGCAAACCACCCGGCATCAGCCGGTTTCTATCATCGCTTCAGGACGACCGTCTGGAGAAGACCGCAACGGCCATCTCCATGATGGATACCCCTCCAGACTGGAATACCCAGGTTCTGGACGATTGTATTCGTGAAGTGCGGAAGTATCCTCTGCAGCGCAAAATTGAACCCAAGCGTGAAGAGATGATTCAGGCGGAGAAATCCGGTGACTTTTTGCGTGCAGCACAAATAGCAAGTGAAATTTTAGCCCTAGAGAGACAATGAGCTGTTGACAGGATGTACCTAGGGAGGAGGGAGTCGAATTATGGCGAACGATCAGCACACTGAACTGGAAGCGGAATTTACTCTGGATCAGGTTAAGGATCAGCTTATTGATCACGGGAAGAAAAGATCATCACTTAATTACAAAGATATCATGGAGAAATTGTCGCCATTTGATCAAGACCCCGAGCAGATGGAGGAATTCTACGAGCAGCTGAGCGATCTGGGGATCGAGGTTGTCAATGAGAATGATGAAGAGGTGAACAGCCTCCGTCCAAGCGAAGACAATGAGGACAAAGAAGGAGACGACTTCAGCTTCGACGATGATCTGTCGCTGCCTCCGGGGATCAAGATCAACGACCCCGTCCGGATGTATCTGAAGGAAATCGGCCGCGTGCCGCTGTTATCGGCTGACGATGAAGTGGAACTGGCGATGCGGATCAAGAATGGTGATGAGGAAGCGAAGCGGAGACTGGCAGAAGCGAATCTGCGGCTCGTGGTCAGTATCGCCAAGCGTTATGTCGGACGCGGCATGCTGTTCCTGGATCTGATTCAGGAAGGCAACATGGGTCTGATCAAGGCAGTTGAGAAGTTTGACCATAACAAAGGCTTCAAATTCAGTACTTATGCAACCTGGTGGATTCGTCAGGCGATTACGCGTGCGATTGCTGACCAGGCGCGTACGATCCGTATTCCGGTGCATATGGTTGAAACCATCAACAAGCTGATCCGGGTCTCCCGCCAACTCTTGCAGGAGCTGGGACGCGAGCCGTCGCCGGAAGAGATTGCAGCGGAGATGGAGCTTACCGTTGAGAAGGTTAGAGAGATCATGAAGATTGCCCAGGAGCCGGTATCGCTGGAGACACCGATTGGTGAGGAAGATGATTCGCATCTGGGAGATTTCATTGAGGACCAGGAGGCGCTGGCGCCTGCGGATGCAGCGGCATATGAGCTGCTGAAGGAACAGCTGGAGGATGTGCTGGACACGCTGACTGAGCGTGAAGAGAATGTGCTCCGCCTGCGCTTCGGACTGGATGACGGACGGACGAGAACACTTGAGGAAGTGGGCAAGGTGTTCGGCGTAACCCGCGAGCGGATTCGCCAGATCGAAGCCAAAGCGCTTCGTAAGCTGCGTC
The DNA here is from genome assembly GCF_038002805.1 of Paenibacillus sp. FSL H3-0333. Lineage (NCBI taxonomy): Bacteria > Bacillati > Bacillota > Bacilli > Caryophanales > Paenibacillaceae > Paenibacillus > Paenibacillus sp. FSL H3-0333. Next base: position 2,410,529 of record NZ_JBBODG010000001.1, read on the forward strand.
ACCCCAGCCGCAGTAAGCGGCTGAAGGATTTCCTCGAATAGACCTTACAACCTGGACCTTCTGCTGCACGGTGGCAGGAGGTCTTATTATGTTGTCAAGGGGATTCACCAATGCTGGAGCCCCGCCGTGTGCGGGAGCTTATAATGTAGTGATGGCAAGTTCTGGAAAGAGGGATGCCGGTTGAACCTGGAGAAACGTGATACTATATTAAGAGAAATTCAATACTGGAGAAGAAGCAAGCTTTTGCCCGAGCAATATTGTGACTTCCTGACTAATCTGTATGATGATCAGGCAGAGGTGAAGGACAGCAATCCGGTATCGTTACGGAATCTCCAGCAGGGAAGCATCAAAATTTGGCTGTTTGGTTTTGGAATTATTTCCTTGATTTTCTTGATTAGTCTTTATTTTAGCGTTTTTCCCTGGCCTTTGCAACTTGCAACAGCGCTCAGTGTCCTAATTATTTGTTATGGATATTCAGCGATTTACCTGAACCGCAACAAGACAATCAGTCTGATGCTGGCGGGAATTGGCAGCATTTTAACGCTGGGATTCGGACTGTGGCTCATTGAGCTGCATAAGCTGGATGCTGATTTTTGGACACCGCTGCTGATTGCGGCCTGCGGGCTGCTGTGGTGTGTGCTTGGTTTTTTTCTGCGCATCGGGCTGCTTCATTTCTGCGGATATGCCTTCTGGGCTCTGCTCTATGCAGGATTCTTCGGACATGTCCGGCCGGATGCCTCTCTTCTGGAGCTGGAGCTGCTCTGGCTTCCGCTGTGTGTGCTTATGATCTGGATGAGCTGGTTGATGTATCACAAGGTTAGCGGGGTCTCTGGGGTGTACCTGGGGGCGGGTGCTGCCCTCTGGCTGATGCCGGAGGTGGATGCGCTATGGCTCAGAGCGGGATTCCCGGAATGGACCTCGCTGATATTAATACTGAAGATTGCAGTGGGCCTTGCGCTGCTGTTCCTCTTCAGAAAAAAATGGATAACGTGGGTGGCCTCATGAACAACGTAAAATTATCTGACCGGCTTCAGTTGCTGCTGGAGCAGGTCCCTGCGGGCAGCAGACTTGCCGATATCGGCTCAGATCATGCCCTGCTGCCTGTCGCCGCTGTGAAGAGCGGCCGGGTGCCTTCGGCTATTGCCGGAGAAGTAAATCCGGGACCCTATGAAGCGGCGCGTCGTGGTGTTGCGGAAGCAGGACTCGGTGCAAAGATCGCTGTACGGCGCGGAGACGGGCTGGAGGTGCTGGAGCCGGGGGAAACGGACTGCATTACCATTGCCGGGATGGGCGGCTCACTGATCGCGGCGATTCTGGACCGCGGGCAGAAGCTCGGCAAGCTGGCCGGGGTGAAGACGCTCGCGCTGCAGCCCAATGTAGGCGAGGATATTCTGCGCCGCTGGCTGCTGGCTAACAGCTGGGTGCTGGTCTCGGAGCATATTTTGGAGGAAGACGGCAAAATCTACGAGATCCTGACCGCTGTCCCTGAGGGCGCTGAAGCGGCGGGGACGAATGAAGAGCTGTACAGCGGACGTCTGCTTGCAGCAGGAAAGGTAGCCCTTGATCAGGCGCTGCTGCTGGAGATGGGACCGCTGCTGCTGCAAGCGCCGAATGAAGTATTCGCTGCCAAATGGCAGGGTGAAATCTCCAAGCTGGAGAGCATCCTGGCCTCGCTCGCACGTTCGGAGCTGGAGGCGGCTGAGGAGAAGCGCAGCAGAATCAAGCATCAGATTAAACGGATTGCGGAGGTGCTGGAATGTTTGCCAAAGGACAGACCGTAATTGGATACATGGAGCAGCTTGCTCCGAAGCATCTGGCTGAGGAATGGGATAATGTCGGGCTTCAGGTCGGCAGTCTCCAGAAGGAAATCACCGGGGTGCTGGTGGCGCTGGATGTTAATGAGAGCATTGTGGACGAAGCGATTGCCAAGGGCTGTAATCTGATTATTGCCCATCATGCGGTGATTTTCCGGCCGATCAAAGGGATTCTGACGGATACCCCGGCAGGCCGCTTATATGAGAAGCTGATTAAAAACGACATTGCCGTATATATCAGCCATACGAATCTGGATGTGGCCGAAGGCGGAATGAACGACTGGATGGCCGAGGCGCTGGGCATTGAGAACGGTGCACCGATCAAGGATATTCATACCGAACAGCTGTCCAAGCTGGTGGTATTCGTACCGAAGGATCACCATCAGAAGGTGCTGGATGCCATCCTGAATGCCGGGGCAGGCTGGATCGGCAATTACAGCCATTGCAGCTTCAATATCGAAGGCTATGGCACCTTCATTCCGCAGGAGGGCACAGACCCGTATCTCGGCACGCCTGGCAAGCTGGAGCGGGCTGAGGAGGTCCGTATCGAGACGATTGTGCCGCATACGATCCGTAACAAGGTGGTACAGGCCATGCTGAAGGCTCATCCGTATGAAGAGGTGGCTTATGATCTGTATTCCATGGACCTCAAGGGACGCAGCCTTGGACTTGGAAGAGTAGGGAAGCTTAAGGAGCCAACAACGCTTGGTGAGTTCATTGAGACGGTCAAACGCGGGCTGGATGTGGAGAATGTGCGGGTAGTTGGAGATCTGGACCGCAAGGTCCGCAAGGCGGCAGTCATGGGCGGGTCCGGTGCCAAGTACTACAGCAGCGCTATCTTCAAGGGAGCGGATGTGCTGGTGACCGGCGATATCGATTACCATACCGCACAGGATGCGCACCTCGCGGGAATCGCCCTGATCGATCCGGGCCATAATGCGGAGAAGATCATGAAGGTGAAGGTAGCGGAGTTTCTGGCCGGCAAGCTGACGGAGCATAAGTACGGCACGGCGGTGCATGCCTCGCAGCCGGATACCGAGCCTTTTACATTCCTGTAGGCTGTTATTATTTACACTTGTGCGCTGGGCGGCATATCTGTATAATATACAATGTTGTTTCGGAAAGTTTGACAGACAATCGCCGGTATGCGTGAGAGCGTATGCGGGAGGAAAGTCCGGGCTCCACAAGGCAGGGTGCTGGATAACGTCCAGTCGGCGCGAGCTGAAGGATAGTGCCACAGAAATGGACCGCCGATGGCCGCTTTCGGGCGGCACAGGCAAGGATGGAACCGAGGTGTAAGAGACCCCGAGGAACGCTGGTGACTTCGTTCCTGGTAAACCCCATCTGGAGCAAGACCTAATGAGACGCAGCGTCTTCTTCACGGAAGCCGCAGCCTTCGCCTGAGGCGTGTCTAGGTTGGTCGCTGGAGCTGTGCAGTAATGTATGGCCTAGATAGATGATTGTCGCTTATGGTGGGAGGGTAGTTCCCGGCTGAACCACAACGAGCACAGAACCCGGCTTACGGCAAACTTTCCTAACTGACAACTTTTATAAGAACAGTGCAGTAATTAGTTATGACACATACAGACAATAAGACGGCGGTCTCCTTCGGGGGCCGCCTTTTTGTCATAAGTCCATATCATACCTCAGCCTCTTCACTCGCGGACTCAAAAGCCGTTAATTCGGGCAATGAGCCTATTTTGTAAGCTATGCGGACTCAGTGGCCCTTAACAAACAAATTTTGCTTCATTTTGCGTTCCCAGCGACCCAATAGCGGCCCCTCAGTCCGTAACGAGTAGAAAGCTGTTTCTTTAGCAAAATAACATCTTCTCAGTTCACATAGCTTTATAAATGAGGGCTTTGAAAGAGGAGTTCCTGCACAAGACGACCTCTGCGAAAAAGCCATTTCGCAGACGCCGCCAGAGTGGATGTTCCCATGTTCATTAAGCAGATTCCGTTACAACGGCAACAAACGCTCCTCATACCGGGACAGCGCGGTGGACAAGCGCCGCACCGCAAGCGGCAGCAGCTCCGGCCGGGTATGGGTGAAATTCAGGCGCATCGTGTTCTTCAGGGGCTGCTCCGAATAGAAAACTTCGCCCGGAACGAAGGCAACCCCTTGCTCCACAGCAAGCGGCAGCAGCTCGGCGGTATGTATCCGGGCAGGCAGGCTTAGCCACAGGAACATGCCGCCGCGCGGCTCCAGGAAGGATGTATCCTGCCAGCTCTGTGAAGCCAGCTCTGCCGAGAGCAGCTTCATCCGTGACTTGTACTCGAGGGAGACCAGCCGGATATGGGCTTCAAGGTCGAAGGACAGCAGCAGCTCATGCAGGGCGCGCTGATCGATGGTGCTGGAGTGCAGATCGGCGGCTTGCTTGGCTCTGGCGATCATCCTGATCAGCCCGGCGGGACCAGCGATCCAGCCTGTCCGCAGTCCCGGAGCTACGATCTTGGAGAAAGTACCTGTATAGACTACGCAGGTATCCCCGCCCAGATTCCTGTCGATGGCTGCGAGGGTAGGCGGATACGCTTGCAGGGATTCATCGAATCTAATCTCTCCGTAAGGATTATCCTCCAGCATCAGCACACCGTATTTCCGGCATAGCTCCACCACTTGTTCACGGCGTACTTTGCTCCAGGTTGCGCCAGAAGGGTTATTGAAAGTGGGAACGGCATAGAGGAGCTTAGGCCGGTGTGTGCGAAGCTGCTCTTCGAGATGCTCCGGCAGCAGCCCTTCCTCATCGCTCTTTACAACCTGGATGTCTGCTCGGTAAGAACCCAGTACCTGCAAGGCGGCGAGATAGGTCGGTGCCTCTACAAGTACTGTGTCTCCAGGATCAAGCAGAATTCTGCAGAGCAGATCTATGGCCTGCTGGGAGCCGGTAGTGAGGATCATTTCATCGGAGGAGACAGGGATGCCCTGTTGCCCCAGTCTGGCGGCAAGCTGTTCACGCAGCGGAAGATAGCCTTCTGTCAGTCCGTATTGCAGCGCAGAACTGTCGCCGCTCAGAACTCGGCTGTAAGCTTCCCGGATCGCTTCTGCCGGAAACAGTTCTTCGGCAGGCAGCCCGCCGGCAAGCGAGATGATGTCCTTGCCCTGTGTGATTTTAAGGATATCGCGGACTGCGGAGGACCCCAGATGGTTCGTCATATCCGCATAGTTGATCTTCATATTCATGCTCCCTGCTATTCTGAATTTTGTAGTATCATAACGGTATAGCGGTATAACAGTAAAGCGATAAATATAACAGTTGGGAGGAGACGGACCATGCATATTGATTTACTCCGCAGCGGTGACAAATCGCTGCCCCGGCAGATCAGTGAGACGATCGCGCAGCGGATCACCTCGGGACTGCTCCAGCCGGGCACGCGGCTACCGTCCGTTAGAGGTCTGTCTTCCTCCTTGAAGGTAAGCCAGGTAACGGTAAGCAAGGCTTATGCTGACCTGGAGCTGCGCGGACATATTCTGTGCAGCCAGGGGAAGGGCTGCTATGTGGCAGAACGGGACCGGAGCAGGCAAGGGGCAGAAGCAAGGTGGCAGGACGGTTATGATGACTATCTGCCACGGGCCCAGCTCTGGCGTAACTTCGATTATTCTGAGGTGGACTATCCCTTTCATCTGGCCTCCATTCACAGCAGCCTGCTTCCGCTCGGGCCGATTGGCACGACCATGGCTGCACTTGTGAAGGAGCAGCCTGAGCTGATGGCCACCTATGGTAATTTCCAGGGTGACCTGGAGCTGCGCGAGGTGATGCGCAGGCACCTGCAGAACCGGGGAATCCAGCTGGGCGCGGATGATTTGATGATCACAAGCGGCGCCCAGCAGGGGATCGATCTGGTCGCCCGGACCTTTGTCGGTCCGGGGGATACGGTGTATCTGGAGGCGCCCAGCTATACGGGGGCGATTGATGTTTTTGCCGGGCGGGGGGCTGAGATGATCTTCGTTCCGATGGACGGGGACGGCATGCGCGTGGACCGGCTTACAGCGATGTGTGACCGGAGGCCGCCTAAGCTCATCTATACCAATCCGACCTTCCAGAATCCGAGCGGGGTCACAATGAGCATGCCAAGAAGACAGCGCCTGCTGGAGCTTGCCCGCAGCTACCGCTGTCTCATTGTGGAGGATGATCCGTTCAGTGACCTGTATTTCCATCAGCCGCCCCCGGCGTCCATTAAATCGCTGGATACCGCCGGGCATGTAGTCTACATGAAGAGCTTCAGCAAAGTCCTTGCCCCCGGCTGCCGGATCGCCTGTGTCGCCGCTGAGGGCAATATTCTCTCCCGGCTGATCGCCGCCAAGTCGGCCAGTGATCTGGGCAGTCCGCTGCTGACCCAGCGGGCAGTGCTGCCCTTCATCGAGCGCCATTATGACGAGTACGCAGCGAAGCTACGGTCAGCGCTGCGTGTCCGCCAGGAGGCGGCAGCGAGGCTGCTGAAGCAGAATGCTCCGGCCGGGGTAACCTGGCAGCTGCCGGGGGGCGGGCTGAATCTGTGGCTGCAGCTGCCGGAATCCCCCGGGATTGAGCAGTTGCATGCTCTGGCCGAGCAGGAAGGGATCTCCTTCCTGCCGGGCGATGTCTGCTATGCCGGGGATATACCCTCCAGGCATATCCGGCTGAGCTATTCGCAGCTGACGCAGGAGGGGATGGAGCGCGGACTCCGCCGGTTCCTGCTGCTGCTGGAACGGCATCTGCTCTCTTAACAGCTAACGTGCGCAGCTTATTGTATAGAATCGAGCTGTTTGCCGACCTGCTGCGGGAACAGCTGGAGCGGAACCTGGCCTCCTCCTGCCGCCTGCAGGGTACGGTAGATATCCACCTGGCCCCAGCCGTAATACTTATCATGGCCGGCGGTGCCCAGATCGATGGCATTAGAGGTCAAGAGCGCGGTCACTTCCTTGTTCGTCAGCGCAGGGTTCAAGGAGCGCACCAGTCCGGCCAGCGCCGCTACATGGGGACTGGCCATCGAGGTGCCGGATAACGCCGCATACTGATTATCGGGATAGGTGCTGGCAATGCTCTCCCCGGGTGCAGCCACATCGATGTAATCCCCGTAATTGGAGAAGGAAGCACGCTCTCCCGCCGCATTCGTTGCGGCGACTGCAATCACCTCTTCATAGGCTGCGGGATATCCCGGCCGCTCCGTATTGTCATTGCCGGAAGCGGAGACAATCACTACATCCCGGTCATAGGCATACTTAATCGCATCATGCAGAAACTGCGAGTCGGCATAGTTGCCCAGGCTGAGATTAATCACCTTAGCCCCCTGATCTGCCGCCCAGATAATGCCTTCGGCCACCGAATAGGTGGTGCCCGCCCCTGAATTATCCAGCGCTTTTACCGGAAGGATCTTGTTATACCAGCTGATGCCGGCGACCCCTTCTTCATTATTGGTTAACGCTCCAATGATGCCGGCCACATGAGTGCCATGTCCAACATCGTCATCCGGCGTGCTGCCGCTGGTAATCGCATTGTAGCCCTTGAGCAGCTGCCCCTTCAGATCCGGGTGGTTCGCTTGAACACCGGTATCCACAACGGCGATTACGATCTCCTTGCTGCCCTTGGACAGGTTCCAGCCCTGCGGGGTTTCAATCGCCGGCAGATTCCACTGGTAAGTTGAGAAGAGCAGGTCGTTAGGGGTAATCACATTAGCTCCCGTATTTTCACTGACCGTATCATTGGTTAAGTACATATAGTGAGGCTCTGCGTACAGCGGATGCCACTTATTGGCGAAGTAAGTCTTGAGCTGGGAGTAACTCATCTTGTCTGACCGGAAAATATAGGCATACCCCAGCTTGCGCGGCTCCTTGCAGCGGATATCGGCAGCGATGGTCTGAAGCTGTGCCGCCGTGGGATGTCCATTCGGGAAGCGGACGACAATCTCATTCTCGTAGTAATGGCTGGCATTCTCATTGTCATGTCCGGTCTTGACCGTGATGTCCTTCAAGGTATCGGCATGGACGGATTCTACCCGGTACTTGCCTTCCTTCGGGTACGGAATGAGCCGCAGATTCTTCAGCTGATGCAGCGCAACGCGGTCCAGAATCTTTTGGTTAATCAGAGCGATGACAGCCACTTGTCCCTCCCGGTTTCGTTGGGCCACGAAATAATACTTTTTGTCGCCGATGATGAACGAGGGGGATTCATAGGATTGGTGGCCTTTAATCGCAGATTTGGCGGTGTTCAGATAATGAAGCAGCTGCTTATTCTCCTGGTCGGTTCCTTCCGGCAGCGCAGATTTGAAGGTGGTTGTCTTACGGGTGTTGAAATCAACCATCATCAGCATGGTAATATGCCCGTGCCCCTGCTGAAGGCTCTCGGCATAAGCTGAGATAGCTTCAGGGGAAGCATGATGCATATCGGCCAGCAGTGTGCTCAGATGTCTGTGCACATCGACTCGGTTCAATTTGTCAGTGGCCGCTACATCCTGCACAAGGGTGGTTTTCTTGATCACTTTTTCCTGAGAGGGATTAGGCACAGACGCTTGCCGAAGGGTGCCGCCGCTGCCTTCCGGCCGCAGGGCGAAGGTGAGCAGCAGTACGGTCAGCGCGGCAGTGACTATACCGGCGACGGTTAGATTTTTACGTGACATGATTTCCGCTCCTTCCTTGTCGTTTCATATACCTGTTAGGGTTCGGAGCTGAAGCTGGTTTTATTCATCTTACGAAAAGGCTACCGCCGTCCTTGGTTTTATGTTAATATCAAAAAGAAAGCGCCTTCCGGGGCTTGTACTTTTCTTTTTAGAAGAAGGATTCTTTTCCGGTATCCGTACGGTGGAGGCTTAGGAGATTTTGTGATACTATCAAGAGAGTACAACTGCAATGTCTAAGTGTCATTAACAACTACTAATGCAAGGAACAATAAGGGGGAGCAACCGCCATGTCAGCAGTAAGTGTGCAGAAATTGTGTGAATCGACGAGAGAGAAGCTTAAATCCGTTATCGACAAAATGGAACTGTTCCTGAATGAGCATGCACTTCCGCAGCTTGTTACCGAAGAGGATGAAGAAACGCTGCATTTCTATCGGGGGTTCTTGTCCGATCTCCGCCATCTGCTGGTGTTCTCGGAAATGTCTTATGAGAAGCTTGGGCTTGCATTGCGCCGCGCTACCTTCGATGAACCTTTCGCGCAAAAAGCGCTATATAATGTATATCATCTAGGAGTTAATAACTTCTTCTATCCTAAGAATGAGAGTTATTCGGAGGATGGACGTTACGCTTATACCGGTCAGGATGCGATCCGTTTCCGTAAGAAGCCTGTGCGTCCGGCACGCGATATCATTATGGAGATCACCAAGGTCTATGAAGAATTGCGCGATGATCTGACTTATTATGAGAATGATTATTTGACAGAGAAGCGGATGCAGAATCAGGTGTAATCCATTCTCCGGTCTATATTTCTATTTCTGTAAAAGACTGTCCCAACTGCCGATATGGCTGCTTGGGGCGGTCTTTTTTGTCGTCTTAAGGCAGGCAGCCCTTAGCCGCATATCCAGAATTCACAGCGGGCATAATACATGACGAGGTGATCATTATGACAAAACCGCTTGTGAAGTGTAGTGTAAGCAACTGTCATTTTTGGGGAGAACAGAACCTGTGCCGTGCCGAGGAAATTGTCATTGAGATCGATCAGCATGCAGGCAGCCGTTACATGGAGGAATACGCAGAGGAGCTGACGGCGGGTAATCATCATGATCATGCCGGAACCTCGTCCGCAACCTGTTGTCTGACGTTCAAGCCGAACGCCTGAGAAGGAGGCCCTTATGGATAATCCGAATGATGAACCCAAAGTGGACCGTTCCGCCCGCAGAAAGGTTATCCTGCGCCCGCGCAGCAGAGTCGATTACCCACGCCGGGACCGAAGCCACAATGAGGAGTATGCCGCCGAGCTCAGTCCGCTCCCATCGCAGCTTCAGAGCACTATGGAACGGAGCGGCGAAGCTCAGCGGACAACAGGCCGCGTAAGAGAGGGAGAGGACAGGAGTATCGGCTATATCGGCCTGGGCTTCGGTGTAGTATCCTTATTCATCTGGTCCATTATATTGGGGCCGATTGCCGCTGTTCTGGGATATTATGCCTATGCCAGAGGACAAAAATCAGCCGGGGCCTGGTCGATGGGGCTGGGGATTGTATCCACTTTAAGCTATTTTGTCTTAATTCCTTTTGCCCGTTAGAGCCGGCTGAATCTGCATATCCGATTTTCAAAACAGGCTATCAGACCTAACTATGCAGGTCTGAGGTCTGTTTTTTCGCTTAGGCATATAGTAATTGCTGTGAATAAATAGTAAAGTTCAAATATAAGACTTCGCGTGAAAGAGGGAATGAATGCATGTCAATCAATGCCGCTGCGCCAAGCGGTCAGTTGAAATGGGTAGACCTGAGAAGCTCAAGCATGAAGCGTGAGGATACCAAATCGAATCCCGGAGTGACCGGTGCCTCGGCGGCGGCGTTCACTGCAATGCTTCAGCAGGCAGCCGGGACGTCTCAAGCCACTGACAGCAGCAATAAAAGCACATACGTTGCTCTTGCAGGTAGCTCTTCGATGGATAATCTGCTGTGGCAGCAGCTTGGGGAAGCAGCAGAGGCGAATAGCGGCATTTCCGGGGAAATAACGCAGACCGTGCCTACAGATTATGAACAGCTGATTCAGACTGCCAGCGCGAAATATGGCGTTCCGGTTGATCTGATTAAGGCGGTTATTGATACGGAATCCTCTTTTAATCCCAATGTTGTATCCTCTGCCGGTGCCAAGGGACTGATGCAGTTAATGGACGGAACGGCTAACGGACTGGGTGTCTCTGATCCCTTCGATCCTGCCCAGAGCATTGACGGCGGCGTACGATACCTCTCGTACCAGCTTAAGCGGTATGACGGACAGGAGAAGATGGCGCTGGCCGCCTATAATGCCGGACCGGGCCGGGTGAACAAGCTTGGAGTCAGCAGCGATGCTGAGCTTATGGCGAACATTTCCGGGCTTCCGAAGGAGACTCAGGCCTACATTGCCAAAATAGAACGCGCCCGCGCGCAATTCGCGGTATAATATAAGGATCAAACGGAATCTGCACCCTGCTTCTTTTGGGGGGGAGGCCGTTTGATCCTTTTTGCAACATATAAGCAGTTATGAATTCTGATCAACAAAGGAGAACGCAGATATATGCTGTATTGGGATTATGCCGCTGCTGCCCCTCCCTATGAGGAGGTAGTGCAGACGCTGGAGCAGGTGATGAGGAAGCACTTCGCCAACCCCTCTTCCCTGCACAGGGCGGGAGAAGAGGCGGACAAGCTGATCAAGCGTGCGCGTGAGGTGTGCGCAGCTGCGCTTGATGTGCTGCCGCAGGAAATACTATTCACCTCGGGTGCTACCGAGAGCAACAATCTGGCGGTCAAAGGTGCTGCGCTGCAGTATCAGAGCAGAGGGCGGCATATTGTGACCACGGAGCTGGAGCATCCTTCGGTCTACGAGAGCTGTCTTCAGCTGCAGAAGCTGGGCTGGGAGGTTACCTTCGTACCCCCTGACCCTCAGGGAGTGGTCGAACCCTCGCGGATTGCCGCTGCGGTTCGGCCGGATACGGTGCTGGTGAGTGTGATGCATGTGAATAATGAGATCGGCACGGTACAGCCGCTGCGTGAGATCGGACAACTGGTCAAGGCGGTGAACCGCCGGACGCTCTTCCATGTAGACGGCGTGCAGGGCTACGGGAAGCTTGAGGCTCCACTGAAGGCCTGGCAGGCAGATCTGTACAGCCTGTCCGCGCATAAATTACGCGGGCCGCGCGGGACGGGAATTCTCTATGTCAGAGAAGGCGTCACGCTGTTTCCCTTGTTGACTGGCGGTTCCCAGGAACAGGGCAAGCGCGCCGGGACAGAGAATGTGCCGAATATTGTAGCTTCAGCCAAGGCCATGCGGATGAGCGGAGAACAGCGGGAGGCCTTCAGCGACCGGATTCGTCCGCTCAAGGCGCAGCTGGAGAATTATATAGCAGGGATACCGGAGCTTGTACTGAACAGCATGGAGGACGGGGCGCCGCATATTGTCCACTTCTCTTACCCCGGCATGAAGGGGGAGGTTCTGGCCCGCAGGCTGGAGGAGCTCGGGATGGCGGTCGCCACACGCTCCGCCTGTTCCTCGCGTCTGGCCGAGCCGAGCCGGATTCTGCTGTCCATGGGCAGGGATACCGCTGCTGCGCTTGGCGGCATACGGATCAGCCTGGGGGACAGTCATACGCAGCAGGATGTGAGCCAGCTGGAGCAGGCGCTGCTGGCAGCCGTTCAATCCTTGAAGATTGCAGAAGGAGGCATGAAATAACCAATGACAACAACAGAGACAGGTAGCGGAGCACAGAATGGCGGATACGGAAGCAGCATGGACTATGCCGATATGCTCCTCCTGCGCTTCGGGGAGTTCATTCTGAAAGGAAAGAACCGCAGCCGGTTCGAGAAGACCGTACTGCGGCATGTGAAGGAGATGGTGAAGCCTTATCCGAACGTGAAGCTGACCCGGGAATTCGGGCGGATCTACGTCGAATTGAACGGTGAACCGGCAGGAGAATTAACAGAGGCGCTCGTAAAAGTATTCGGGATCGCCTCGATTAGCCCGGTAAAGGTCTCCCGGCCGGAATTCGGCGATATTCTTGCGGCCAGCCGGACCTTCCTCCACCTTATTGCTCCGGCGGCGGGAACCAGCTTCAAGGTTAGCGCGCGCCGGGTGTGGAAGGGCTTCCCTTACGGCTCTATAGAGATGAATAAGCTTATAGCTACACCGCTGCTCCAGGGTTATCCGGGGCTGCTGGTAGATGTGAAGTCTCCCGATCTGGAGCTGAAGATTGAGATTCGAGAAGGTCATACTCTTATTTTCTGTGAGAATATTGCCGGAGTCGGCGGCTTCCCGCTGGGAACGAACGGCAAAGCGATGCTGCTGCTCTCCGGCGGGATCGACAGTCCGGTTGCGGGCTGGTCATCCATGCGCAGGGGGCTGGAGGTAGAGTGCGTCCACTTTTACAGCTATCCTTATACGAGCGAGCTTGCCCGCCAGAAGGTTGTAGATTTGACCCGTATCTTGTCACGTTATGCTGGTGTGATCAAGCTGCATTTGGTTCCGTTTACGGAGGTGCAGACCTCTTTTACCGGGATCGGGCAGGATAATCTGATTATTACACTCATGCGCCGGGCTATGCTGCGGATTGCTACCGCCCTTGCGGAGAAGGAAGGGGCGCTTGCGCTGATTACCGGCGATAGTCTGGGCCAGGTGGCCAGCCAGACCCTGCCAAGTATGAATGTGATCGGGCGTGCAACGGCTCTGCCGCTGCTGCGTCCGCTGGTGATGATGGACAAGAGTGAGATTGTGGAGCTTTCGAAGACCATCGGTACGTATGACTTGTCCATCCTGCCATACGAGGATTGCTGTACACTGTTCGTGCCCAAATCACCGACGACAAATCCGAACCTGCGGATTGTAGACAAAATTGAAGCGACGCTGCCTGGCTATCAGGGCTTACTCGATACGGCGGTTGCCGGAACCGAGACCGTACTCATTACACCTTATGGCAATGAGAAGCCGGAGGATTTAGTGCCAGCGCAGGCAGGACTTCAGGAAGAGTGGTTCTGAACAGCGAAATGTGTCCGGCGGCGCTTCCAGTGTCCCGCAGCCAGAATACCTGCAATGACTGCGGCGATGAACAGAACATGCAGCAGCGGATGTGACTTGAAGTACGGGGCAATGACCTTCTCGCCGGAAATCATAGTGGAGGCTGTGAAGCCGAGTACGCCTGAGCCGAGATAGATAATCCATGGATATCGGTTGATTAACCGGATAAACAGGGTACTTCCCCAGACCACAATAGGCACACTGATGAGCAGTCCCAGCACCACTAGTGTAATATTATGATTCGCTGCACCGGCAACAGCAATGACGTTGTCCAGTCCCATGGCTGCGTCGGCTATCACAATTGTCCTAACAGCCGCCCACAGAGTTCCGCCGGCCTGAATATCTGTCTCTGCACTGCCGCCGGACAGCAGCTTATAAGCGATAAGGATCAGCAGCAGCCCGCCGATTGCCAGCAGCCATGGAATCTTGAGCAGCCACACCACAAGAATCGTGGCGATGATCCGCAGGATTACCGCTCCGCCTGTGCCAAGAAGAATTGCCTGCTTCTGCCGTTGTCCTTGCAGGTTCCGCGCGGCCAGGCCGATGACAATGGCATTGTCGCCCGCCAGAATAAGATCAAGGAACACGATATTCAGCAGAGATAATATGAAATCCGCAGCGGATGTATTCATCCCGGGTCACTCCTATAGGTTTGGTGGCTTGCATTCCCCTTGCGGCCATTCTGGCCGGAGACTATAGATATACGCTGCAATCCGGCCGTACATGCGCAGTTTCTAAAATAGCGGGACAAGAAGCATAGCTTGTCGCCCCCCGGCATACATGTAGATACATGGAGTTCAGGGAGGCTGAGGTGGATGGATTCATTATTGCTGCTTGGTGAAATTCTAATGATTAATCTGGTGCTCAGCGGAGACAATGCCATGGTCATTGCGATGGCCAGCAAGAATCTGCCGGAGAAGCACAGGAAGCTGGCAGTCTGGTGGGGGGCCGCTGGAGCAGTCGCGCTACGCTGTATCCTGACCTTCGCCGCAGTGCTGCTGCTCAAGATTCCCTATATTGAAGCCGGAGGGGCCATGCTGCTGCTCTGGATTTCCTTCAAGCTGCTGCTCGAGGACGAGGAAGAGCTGAGAATTGAGGGAAGCCCCAGCGTTTGGAAGTCGGTGCGCACCATCCTGCTGGCAGACTTCATCATGAGCCTGGATAATGTACTGGCGATTGCCGGGCTTGCCAAAGGGGATCTGGCACTGATTGTAATCGGGATTGCGATCAGCATTCCGATTGTCGTCTGGGGGAGCGGCATCATCGTGGGCTGGCTGCACCGCTTCCCGGTGCTGATCTTCATCGGCGCCTATATTCTGGCATATACCGCCGGGAACATGCTGCTGCAGGATGCCAAATTCGGCCCGGTGATTTCGTTCCTGCTGCCGACGATTCATGCCATGCTGCCAATGCTGCTCGGCATTATTGTGGTTGTCACGGGTATGCTGAAGCACAGGAAAGTATCCGCAGGCTGATAACCGGCAATAATAAGGCTGTACCAAAAGCTGGAAGGCTTTGGTGCAGCCTTATTTCTTTTTTTTCGAGAATGCCCCGCCGGGATGTGTGAAGAATGATGGTGTTTTATGCGTTTATCAGATAAAATAAAGGGAAACCTGTCGGCGGATTTGCCTGCTGGAGGGGCACCGACCGGTGAAAAGACACGAAATTTTGAAGGGATAGGTGAAAGATGTCTTCCAAAAATGACATGAAACTGGGTGTATTCATCGCCGCCGCCGGGCTCGTGATTCTGCTGGGCAAGCTGGGGGTGTTCGGTTTTCTGGGACGGGCCTTATGGCCGCTCATCATTCTGGTTCCGGGCCTGTTCCTGCATGTGCTCTTTTTCACCCGCCGCGCTTCTGCATCTGTACTCATTCCTGCGGGCATACTATCGGTGTACGGCTTGCTTTTCGGCTTATGCAATACTTGGGGCTGGGACCTCATGAGATACTTATGGCCTGTTCTTCTGCTGGGGATCGCAGTGGGACTGTACGAATATTCGCTGTATGCTTCAGGCAGAACCGGAGGGTTAACTACAGCCGCTGTGATCCTTGGATTGCTTAGTGTAGTGCTGGTTATCTTCACCCTGCTGGGTACTGGTGCGCTCTATCTGCTCGGCGCTGTGCTGGTTGCTGCGGGACTGTGGCTGATGCTGGGAAGAGGCAGACCGGGAAGCCGCAAGAAGTGGAACGGTGGCTGGTAGAACAGATCGTCTACACACCCTGATAGGACAATTCAAGACCGCCGAGCCGGACATGAAGCAAAATTAGAAAATTTAAGCGGACTTGGCAACGTTTTTTTTCAGAAAAAGACTTGCTTTTCATAGTACTTTCACTATAAAATTAAGGAATGTTGGAGCGTCGGCTTTCTGCCTGGCGCTTCTTTTGTGAGACTGCCGTGACATGCTAAGAATTTAAACAGTTTTAATTTGATAAATGAGAGGATTTGGATACAAATCATGCATTCAAGAAAAGATATCCGTAACATTGCGATCATTGCCCACGTTGACCATGGTAAAACAACACTCGTCGATCAGCTTCTCCAGCAGTCCGGGATTTTCAGCGCGCACGAGCACGTTCAGGAACGCGCCATGGACTCTAACGATATCGAACGGGAACGTGGAATTACAATCCTAGCTAAAAATACAGCAATCACTTATAAAGAGTTCCTGATTAACATCGTAGATACACCTGGACACGCTGACTTCGGCGGCGAAGTAGAACGGATCATGAAGATGGTTGACGGCGTACTGCTCGTTGTTGATGCTTATGAAGGCTGCATGCCGCAGACCAAGTTCGTACTCCGCAAGGCGCTGGAACAGCACCTGACCCCAATCGTAGTCGTGAACAAGATTGACCGTCCGGCTGCACGTCCGAAGGAAGTTATTGATGAAGTGCTGGACTTGTTCATTGAGCTTGAAGCCAGTGACGATCAGCTTGAATTCCCTGTAGTCTATGCTTCTGCGCTTAACGGCACATCGAGCATGAATGCTGAGAAGCAGGATGAGACCATGCTATCCCTTTATGAAACCATCGTTGAGCATATCCCGGCTCCAACCGAGAAGGTTGAAGAGCCGCTGCAGTTCCTGGTAACTCTGATGGACTACAACGAATACCTGGGCCGTATCGCCATTGGCCGCGTGAACCGCGGTGTAATCAAGCAAGGCCAGTCCGTTACAGTCATTATGCGTGACGGCAAGAGCAAGACTGCCCGTATCGAGAAGCTGTTCGGCTTCCAGGGTCTGAAGCGTGTGGAGACAGAAGAAGCCGGCGCAGGCGACATCGTGGCTATTGCCGGTATAAAGGACATCAACATCGGTGAGACGATTGCTGATCCGCAGCACCCTGAAGCATTACCTGTTCTTAAGATTGACGAGCCAACGATGCAAATGACTTTCCTTGTGAATAACAGTCCGTTTGCCGGTAAAGAAGGTAAATGGGTAACTTCCCGTAAGCTTCGTGAGCGTCTGTTCAAAGAACTGGAAACGGATGTGAGCTTGCGTGTGGATGAAACAGACAGTCCTGATGCGTTTATCGTTTCTGGACGCGGTGAGCTTCACCTTGGTATTCTGATCGAGAATATGCGTCGTGAAGGTTATGAGATGCAAGTGTCTAAACCGCAAGTAATCATTAAAGACATCGATGGTGTCAGATCCGAGCCGCTTGAGCGCCTCATGATTGACATTCCGGAAGAGAGTATGGGCTCCGTTATGGAAAGTCTGGGCAGCCGTAAAGCCGAGATGGTCAACATGATCAACCACGGCACCGGGCAAGTCCGTCTGGAATTCCTGATTCCGGCACGCGGCCTGATCGGCTATAACACACATTTCCTGACGCTGACACGCGGCTACGGTGTAATGAACCATGCCTTCGACAGCTATGCTCCACTGGTTGGCGGCCAAGTTGGCGGACGTCATCAGGGTGTGCTTGTAGCAAGTGAAAGTGGCACAACAACCCAATACGGAATCGTGGGTGTTGAGGATCGTGGTATTCTCTTCCTGGATGCAGGTACAGAAATTTATGAAGGTATGATTGTTGGCGAGCATACCCGTGATAACGATATTATCGTTAACATTTGTAAAGAAAAAGCACTTACCAACATGCGTACCTCAGGCAAAGATGATACTGTAAAAATGAAGACTCCACGTACCTTCTCTTTGGAAGGCGCGCTTGAATACTTGAATGATGATGAATATTGTGAAATCACTCCTAAATCTGTACGTCTGCGCAAAAAGATCCTGAATAAGGGCGAGCGCGAGCGTGTAGAGAAGCAGCGTAAGGCGGCGCAAGCCAGCCAAGCGTAAGCTGATAACAATGAAGCCGCCCGGATTATTCCGGCGGCTTTTCTCATTTTACAGGCGGGGATCTTTCAAATTGCAGGGATTAATAGCAGTATAAAACGGCTGCGGGTGATATAATGTAAGCGTAACTTATGATCCGGGAGGAGTGACGGGCTATGCAAAGCTGGTTCGCTGAGCATCCAGTTATCGCTTACATTGTCATTTTTATCTTACTGACTTATGTGTATAATCGAGTATTCCGCGTCAATCAGAAGCTGCCGATCGGCAAAGAGATCGTACTGTATGTGATGATGGCGGCAGGCTCAGGCATGCTTCTGATCTTCCAGCATGACAAGCTGCCGATCATTCAGTGCCTGCTGGTAGCGGTCGGGCTGATGCTGCTTGTGCGGGTCCGCTACCTGGTCGAGGCCCGGCAGAAGCGGAAGGCTGCAGCGGCTGCAAAACGGCAGTAGGCGCAACTTTTGATAACAAGGCTCGTCTAAGTTATTACGAAGTTATCTACTTCAACTCCAGTTGAATGAAAAGGAACTAAAAGGATTATGAATACAAGCAAGGGCAATTTGCCACCCAGAAGGAACGGCCAGCAAGGAAGCACCACCCCTACTAACCGGCAGCAGCCGAGGTCTGCTGCTTCAGCTGCAACTGCAAAGAAAAAAGCGCGGAAACCGAAAAAGCGCGGATTCTTCGCCCGGCTGATGAGAGTGCTGCTCATCATTCTCCTGATTGCTGTTATAGCAGCAGTAGGTTACGCAGGATATTTGTACTGGAAGGTGGACCACGGAGGATTTGGAGTGGACCAGCCGGTTGCGGCAGGACAATCCGCCTCGGAGAAGCCGCTGACGATGCTGCTGCTTGGAACGGACAACCGTCCGAAGCACCCGTCCAACCTGACGGATGTGATCATGGTCGCGGCCTTGAACCCGGAGACCAAATCGGCTACGGTGGTCTCCTTACCCCGCGATACATATGTCGAGCTTGGCGGGTACAAGAAGACGAAGATCAATGCCTTTTACTCCCGCTTCAAGAGCAAGGAGAAGACCTCCGGGACTCTGGCCGAGGATGAGATGAAGAAGATGATGGGCAAATACCTGGACATTAAGGTCGATTATACTACCGTGCTGGATTTCCAGGGCTTCCGTGATATTGTGGATGAATTCGGCGGCGTAGATGTTAATATCAGTGCCAATATGTGTTACACGGACAGTGTGGACGGCACCAATATTAATCTTAAAAAAGGCGAAGCCAAGCTAAACGGGGATAAAGCGCTGGATTATGTGCGTTACCGCAAATCCAACTGCAAGCCGTCAACGAAGCCTTCGGATGATTTTGAACGCAATAAGCGCCAGAACGAGGTACTGACTTCATTGATCTCTCAGATGCAGTCGCTGGGCGGTGTTCTCAAAATCGGCCGGGTGCTGGATGCGGTGGATGATAATCTGGAGAGCGATATCGAGAACGCGCAGATTAAGAGTCTGATCGCTACTTATTGGGATATTTCCAAGGAGAATGTCGAATATGTACCGGTAACCGGAACCTGGCGCAGTCCCTATGTATATATTAACGATAAGGAGCTGGACGCAGCCAAGAAAAGCCTTCAGGACCGGATATCCGGAGTGTCCGCTGCAGTGGTCTCAGGCCAGCCTTGAGCAGCAGGCAGGGTACAATCTGTAAATTGAATGCAAGTTTTGTCCTGTGCTATAATATAATAAATTGAATGTATTCTTGCCGCATAGGGGGCCTGTAACTATGTCTGAAGCCGTTGCTCAGCTCAATGAAACTCTGCTAGCTATGCTGCAATCGGAGACCTTTGTTCTTCTTAACACTGTGGATGCAGAATCCGGCGGACCTACGTCGACTGCGATCTCCTGGATCTATGCTGTGAGCCCTTCCATTGTCCGGCTGGCTGTGGACCACCGCTCCAGACTGGTGAACAACATGAAGGTTAACCCGCGGGTAACGATTACCGTGTTTGGTGAAGGGACGGTGCATGCCATTAACGGTCATGCTGCGGTTCGGCTGGACCCGCTGCCGGATGTTCCGTTTAAGATGTGCTGTTTTGATATTGAGATTGAAGCGGTCCGCAATGCGCTGTTCTATGGTGCGCACCTGGAATCTGCTCCGAAATATGCGAAGGTATACGATGCGCGTGCGGCTGAGAAGCTGGACGGGCAAGTGTTTGCCGCCATGCAAAAAGCCTAGTGTGCTATCACTAGGCTTTTTTTGAAATCAGCTCCTAACGGGTATTGCCTTGCGGCTCTATATCCTCCGGCAGCTGCGGAATGATCCGGCCGATAATATCGGCCATCTCGGAGGCGAAGCCCGAGACCGGGTTGCCCTTGGAGATATGCTTGCCCATCTCGGCCAGTCTGCTGCTGAGGTCCATGTCGGCAGTCACCAGGACTCTTACGCCCCTCGGGTCCTTGCGGATCGCTTCGGCTACCGAATATTTCACGCTTCCGACCCGCGAACGGGTAAGGGCGCCGTCCACATCAATGCCGACCACGGCAAGGTTGTTCATGACGACACAGTGGACGCCTTCCACACCTGGGACTCTTCGCGCTAATTGTTCAAAATGATCCTTGAGTGCCACATCGCTGTCGCGCTTACCTTCTGAAGGTTGTCCCGAGTCCGGGGTGGGCTCCTGAACGGCTGTACCATCTTCCGACAATGTCCGCACTCCGCGGTTCCCCTGGCTGTTTAAAGTGCCAGCTGATTGTTTATCCTGAGGAGAGGGTGATGTCTCTTTATTAGCGATACCGCAGCTTGTCAGCAGCAGCAGTACCAGCAACAGACACATTGATTTTCTCATATGTGCGTACTCCTTTCAGCCTGAGAATTAGTGATTTACCTTATCTTGCCCTTGCTGAAAAGAGTTATGTATGATCAATCAAACCAGGCGCTGTGGAGGGGATAACATGAAAAAGATATTCGTACTGGACACTAACGTGCTGTTGCACGACCCCAATTCGATTTTTGCTTTCAAGGCGAATGAAGTGGTCATTCCTGCTGTAGTCCTGGAAGAAATCGACTCCAAGAAGCGTAATGCCGATGAAATCGGCCGTAACGCCCGCACTGTATCGCGTCTGTTAGACGGACTCCGGGAGCTGGGCCACCTGCATAGCGGGGTGGTACTGGATCACGGAGGTACGCTGAAGGTGGAGCTTAACCACCGCAGCTTCGTCAAGGTACAGGAGATGTTCGGCGAAGTCTCCAATGACAACCGGATACTCGCTGTAGCGCTCAATTATCTCCATGAGGAGAACGAGAAGGCTGACCCGAGTCCTGTGGTGCTTGTAAGTAAAGATGTTCTTGTCCGCATTAAAGCGGATGTGCTTGGCATAACGCCGGAGGATTATTTGTCTGACCGCACCGGCGATCTGAATGAGCTCTACTCCGGCTGCCAGTCGCTGATGGCCCATCCTTCACTGATTGATGAATATTACAGTCACCGGTTCCTGCCCACGAAGCAGCTGGCGCTGTCCTATCCGCTGTATCCGCATGAATTCGTCATTCTGAAGGATGAGATCGGCAGCGGCAAATCAGCGCTGCTGAAGGTCAACAGCGATGCTTCCCGTCTGGAGCCGCTCTATCTGGGCAATGATGCGGTCTGGGGCATTAGCGCCCGGAATGCGCAGCAGCGGATGGCGCTTGAGCTTCTGCTGAATGATGACATTCCGCTGGTGACCATCACGGGCAAGGCGGGAACAGGCAAGACACTGCTGGCGTTAGCCGCCGGATTGTTCAAGGTAGAGGATGAGCACAAATACAAGAAGCTGCTGATTGCCCGCCCGGTAGTTCCGATGGGGAAGGATATCGGTTATCTGCCGGGAGAGAAGGATGAGAAGCTACGTCCATGGATGCAGCCGATTTATGATAACCTCGAATTCCTGTTCGACACCAAGAAGGCAGGGGATATCGATAAAATATTGATGGGGCTGGGAAGTATCCAGGTAGAGGCGCTGACCTATATCCGCGGCCGCTCCATCCCTTCGCAGTTCATTATCATTGATGAGGCGCAGAACCTGTCCCGCCACGAAGTGAAGACGATTGTCTCCCGGGCCGGCGAGGGCAGCAAGGTGATCCTGATGGGTGACCCCGAGCAGATAGACCACCCTTATCTGGATGCGGCGAGTAACGGACTCAGCTATATCGTTGAGAAGTTCAAGCAGCAGGGCATCAGCGGACATATCACTCTTGAGAAGGGTGAGCGTTCGCATCTGGCCCAACTGGCTGCCGATCTGCTATAGCCCTCGCAAATGTCTCATGCAGCTGTTTATCATTGCTGCAGTTCACAACTCAGCGGGCAAAAGCCGCTATTCAACCGGCAATCAGCCGGTGAGTAAGTACAATCAGAGCCGGGAGATCACCACTCCCGGCTTTTTGCCTGCCCGCCCCCGAAGCAGCGGGAGAGTTTTTGTGCAGTTAATAGGTGCGATCAGCGGAGGGAGCGGAATTGTTCTGGAGAAGCGTAGCGTTCGCCTTTAAAGACCGATTTCAACCTCTAATCCCTTATTGAATATGAAATCGGGCTTTAACAGCGATCGGAAGAATAATCCGCACACGCAGCGTCTTGCGCACCTGGGTTTTGGCTGCATTGAACAATCCCGCCGTTTCCTTCTATATAAAGAGAACGGTTTCACAACCCAAGACAAGCGCCTGCATCTCTGCTAAAATGAGGAATAAGAAACGCTGAAGGAGAGAGCGCATGTGCTGAAACGCAAAAATTACTGGCTGCTGTTTGCAGTTCTGCTGCTGGCCCTGACAAGCCTGTCACCCAGCATGGAGCTGAATACGGATCATGGAAGCTATCCGCCCAGACAGCCGCTGGACCAATCAGAGCGTCCTCCTTCAGGGGAAGCAGGAGAAATCGAGAGCCTCCAGATCCGCGTCTCACTCAGTACGGAGGAGTTCAGCGTATTGGAGCAGATTAGCAAAGAGTACGCTTTATCCAGCGGAGTCAGCGTGATCCTTAAGAATGTAGAGGCGGAAGACGGGGGAGCACAGGTGCGTGATGAACTAACCATTGGGACAAGCCCGGATATCGTGATGCTGGACGGCCACAGCATTTATGATCTGGCGACCCGAGGCTATTTGCTGCCTGTAGATATCTACCAAAGTGTTCCCGGGAGCACGCCGCTTACGATGCTGATTCCGCAGATGCAGTGGAACGGATATAACTGGGGAGTGCCGCTGGATATCGATCCCTATGTCCTTGTGTATTCGCCGGAGCGGCTCGCCGGAATGGGTTTTGCGGAGGTGCCCGCAAGCCTGGAGCAGTGGAATATGCTGCTAGGCCGGCTGAAGGAGGACCCGGAGAAGAAGCGTTATCTGCTGGCTATGGATACGCAGAATCCGTACGGATATGCGGCCGTGCTGCATAGCATGGGCAGCAGTTTGCTCTCCGCCAGCCTTGAGCAGGCTCAGTGGACAGAAGCGGCGCGCAGCTATTTGTATCTGACCAGCCGGTTCAATAAGGAGATCTGGGAGCTGCTGCAGGATGGGAAGCTTGCGGTGGCGGCTGTGCCGCTCTCGGAGTGGGAGAAGCACGGGAATTCGACGCTGGCGGTGCAGATGCCGAAGAAGCAGGAGGGTATACCGAGCTACGAGGTTATTCACAGCCGCTTTTTTGCCCTTCCTGCACAATCCGGCAGTCCGGAAGCTGCGGTCAAATGGCTCGCCTACGTGACTTCAAGCACGGCCCAGCTGGAATGGCTGGAGAACACGGACCGTCTGCCGGCACTGGATGAGCTGTACCGCTCCGCTCAGCCCAAGATTGGGAAGCTGCCAATGGAAGCCGGATGGTTCCTTGCAGAGGATAACACCCCCAGTTCCGGCTCTGAGGCAGAGTGGAGCCGGAAGGCGGAGGCGGCGCTTGGTTTGTTAACCGGCAAGCTGAATGCCGCCGCTTATGAAGCGGAGGTAAAGCCTCCTTTAGAATGAGAGGGACAGCTTCACATGCAGGATGCCGTCCGAGCTTGAGACCTCGGTGGCCTGCAGGAAGGAGACAATCTTCGCCGGATAGAAGCCGAGATCGAATTCTTCCTCCAGAGCCTGGCGGGTGGTATCCGGCAGCTCCAGGCCATTGAATACCACATGATCAACATGGAACATCAAGCCGTTGACAGGCTCCTGCTGTATGGTATAGCGGCCGGTCAGCGACAGCGACAAGCCTCCGCTTTTACCCGTTGCCGAGACTGAATTGTCCTTGAACGCAAACCGGAAATCCTGGAACAGCGGGTTCTGGGTGACCAGGAACTCATTCAGATCCTTTTCGGAAAGGGCCAGATTATAGGTCATCCCCTTGCGCACCAGCACGCCATCCCGGCTCTGGACGAACTCCGGCAGCTGCTTCATCGCAGAAGCCAGCGCTTTGAAATACTTCCGCACCTCATGCAGTCCGATATTCTCCCAATATTTACTGAATTCCTCCAGCAGTCGCTCCATACTCTGAGGATCTGTACTGGCCTGAATCCCGCCTGCAATCTCCTTATCTAAGGCAAGCACACGCTTCTGCTGCTCTTCGAGCGCCGTTTTGAGCTCTGCCAGCTCCTGACTGCTGCGCCGGGCGGCCGTGAGTGTGCTTTTCAAATCCTTGTACTGCGTCTCGTATTCCGTGAGCGTCTTCCGGTCTTGCCCCATAATAATCTCATAATAATCGAATAGAGCGATTAGCCTGCTGATGCTTTTGGCGGAGAGGAATGCGGTAAGAAGTCCATCCCGTTCCCCCATATAATAGGCCCGCACAACAGCACCTGCCCGTTCCTGCTGATCCGCGATATTACTCTGCTTGGCAGCAGCTTGCTCCTCCAGCTCAGCGGCTTTGTGCTCCAGCGTCTGTTGTTCTGCAGTAATCCGGGCAATCTCACGTTCAAGCTCTGCAGAGGACAGCGTCTGCTCCAGCAGCTTGCGGGTCTCTTCATCATTCGGCATAGAGGGCGGCGGAGCGCTAACTCCTGAAGTGGAGCCGGAACCGGCGGACAGATAGACCGGAGAAGCCGGCGGCATAGCGATGCAGGTGAGGATCAATATTGCTGCGAATAACCGGCGAACTGTATTACGGGATAACACTTGCACCACCACCTTGAACAGAGTTAGACAGGTATGTACTATTAATATGTTTCAGCCTGTTAAAATATCATACCCTGTTTTGCATCTCCCCGAACTACAATTTTGCAAACAAAAAGAACGGAAATGCTCCCTTAATTAAGAAGCCATATCCGTTCATTTCTATATATATGCGTTAGAGCGGCAATTCCATCTCAAATATCGTCCAATAGCTGAAGCCCGTAAACGTCAGGATCATATACCCCCAAAAGAGCAGGATGTAGGTCTTTTCCGTAAACTTCATGTACCCCAAAATCACAAAAAAAGCGGTTTGCAAAAAGAATAACAGGGCCATTTCCGTGAGATTGCCGGCAAAAGCCATAAGTCCGATGGTAAGTGTAAAAAATCCCAATACGCGAAACATGCGGTCCAAGAGAGGGTCCCCCTTCCAATATGAATCCGGCTAACAGCTGCTTTAGCTTTATTATAACGGCTCTCCAAAACACTGTAAACGAATTCATTGAAAAAAATACAAAATTTCATAAAAAATATGATTTTTATTATTGACACAAGCCTTTTGTTTCGAAAAAGAGAATTTATAGCAAAGGTAGTATGAGGTGCAGACAAATTGGCAATACAAATTAGTATCAAATAGATTCTATGAACTCTAATAGAGGCATAGAAATGGAGTAAGCAGCTTTTATCCCTATTCACTACCCGGCGGAGCTGCCGGTTCTGAAGATGGTTATTTCATGATGTTGTTAGGAGGGTTAGGCTTTATGACAGCCGTTAGACAGGATGCTTGGAGTGCAGAAGATGATCTGATATTGGCAGAAATAACGCTGCGTCATATCCGCGAGGGCAGCACACAGCTTGCTGCTTTTGAAGAGGTGGGTGAAAAAATCGGCAGAACGTCGGCTGCCTGCGGTTTCCGCTGGAACAGCTGCGTGCGCAAAAGCTACGAGGATGCCATCGGTATTGCCAAAGGCCAGCGCCAGAAACGGAGCTATCTGAAAAAACAGCCTGCTTCGCGAGGGGCGCAGGTAGCCGGACTGATTCTCGGTGACATTGAGGAAGACTACAGCCGCAGCGAAGGATTAAGCGAGAACAGCTTGTCCATCGATGCCGTCATCCGCTTTTTGCGGCAATGGAAAGGAACGTTTCAGGAGGCTGGAAGACAGCTTAAGATGCTGGAGCGCGATCTGCGGGAGAAGGAAGAAGAGCTTTCAGAGCTGAGAGTGGAGAATGAACGCTTATCCAGAGAGGTTAATCTTGCCCAGAGCGATTACCGTGTGGTCAATGATGATTACAAGGCACTGATCCAGATTATGGACCGTGCCCGCAGGCTGGCTTTTCTTAATGAAGAGGATGAAGAGAAGCCCCGCTTCAAAATGGATGCGAACGGAAACCTGGAACGGATTGAATAGAAGATTTATGCAGCGAGCCCTGCGTCCGAGTGCGTAACAGCAACGGATTAGCAGGGTTTTTGTTTTGCTTTTGCAGAGACAAGCAGGATATAATTAGGAAAATTATTGGTGCTTGGCATGGCAGGGGGCTGGGTTAGTGAGAATAGATGTGATAGGTGCGGGATCACTGGGGCTGCTGCTTGCAGGCCGGCTGATCGCCGGTGGGGCTGAAGTACGGATATGGTGCAGGGGGGAAGAGCAGAGCAGGGCACTATCCGAACGGGGGCTGACTGTCAGCTATGAAGATGGCAGGGAGGCAACACAGCTTCCAGGCGGGAGCTTCTCCGCTGCACCGGTAGAAGAATATACACAGTGTCAGCTCGCCGAGCCCGGGGAGGTTACGCTGTTAACGGTTAAGCAGAAGGTGCTTCATGAGGCTCTGCCTGAGATTCTCCTGCCGCTCAGAGACAGGGAGCTTGTAATCATAGGCTTTCAGAACGGCTGCGGACATCTGGAATTGCTCAGGGGGCTGCTGCCGCAATCATCCATCTGGGCGGCTGTAACGACAGAAGCGGCGAAGAGGAAAACATTAACAGAGGTTATTCATGCCGGCAAAGGGGAAATATGTATAGGGAAGAGCAGCTCTCCTATAAATATTCATGAAATTGACCGGCAGGCATCTGAGCCTGCGGCGATAATTAGTTTCATAGAAGCTCTTGCCTCAGCAGGATTTCACGCTTCTCTGTCGAAAGAAGTGGATACCATCATTTACCGGAAGCTCTTGATCAATGCTGTAATTAATCCTTTAACCGCCATTTGGCGGGTTCAGAACGGCGAATTGCTGGCCTCCCCTGCACGTGTACTCCTTATGAAGGAACTGTATACAGAGGCAATCGGGATATTCGAGGCCTGCGGGATCACCCTAGAGCAGGGTGCCTGGGAAGCCATTCTTGAAGTATGCCGTGCGACCTCGGGCAATACATCATCGATGCTGGCTGATGTACTTGCTGCAAGGGAGACGGAAATCCGCTGGATTAACGAAAGCATTGTGAATATGGGGCTGCGGCAGGGCGTTCAGGCTCCGCTGCACCGCTGGATCTGCGGACTGGTAGAAGGCATGACTGTGAGGGAGGGGTGAAGCTGTTTGGAATTTCTCCGGAATTCGTTCGGCGTGTTAAGCGTTATTCCGATTGTTCCTTTTTTGATTGTGTATTTCGCAGGAATCGGGCTGAGGCATGATAAGAGGAAAACGATGATGCTGGCGATGGACGTAACTACTTTATTTTTATTGCTGTCAGTTTCGGGACTGTTTAATATTATTTTTGACTCAACCTTTGGATTCTTTCTTATACTACTTATTGTATTAATATCCGCCGGACTGATTGGCGGCGCGCAAAACCGCCTCAAAGGAGGGGTGGACGGAAAACGGTTACTTCGTGCTGTGTGGCGGCTTTCTTTCTTTTTCCTGGGCGTAGGTTACGTATTATTTATGGTTGTAGGCCTCATTCAATACATATCACAAGCGATGTAACGTTCCACTGCTCCGGTGAAGCGTCAACGTCACAAAATTTTAAAGAATTAAAAAAAAGTCGTTTTCAGAAAATATTGCTCTAGATTTTTTTGACCACTGGTTGTATAATCATAAACCATATACCACATTCTATTTAGGGGGAACTGCTAGATGAAGAAGAGTAAAAGTCTATTGCTCATGATCGCAATAGTTCTTGTGATCGGCACAGTGCTTGCTGGCTGCGGCGGAAACAAGAACAATGCGAACAGCGGCACCAATGCAGCGGCGACGACTGCACCAGAGGGCGGCACGAACACAGGAACAACAGGTGACGAGAAGCTGGCTGCTGACCAGACACTTAGAGTCAACCTGACTGCAGAACCACCTACGTTTAACCCTGCACAAGCTCAGGACAGCCAAGCCAACACCGTCCTGAAGACAATGTATGAAGGCTTGACCCGCATGAATGATGAAACTGGCCAAGCTGAGCCAGGAATTGCCGAGAAGTGGGATATTTCCGCTGACGGACTGGTATATACGTTCCACCTGCGTGATGCGCAGTGGAGCAACGGTGACCCTGTAGAAGCTGCTGACTTTGTTCGCGCATGGAAAATCGTGCTCGACCCTAACACAGATCCTACTGCACCTTACGCTTATCAATTGTACTACCTGAAGAACGCTGAAGAATATTATGGAAAGAAAATTACAGATTTCAGTCAAGTGGGCGTAAAAGCTGTAGATGCGAAAACTCTTGAAGTTACGCTGAAAGCACCAACTCCTTACTTCCTTGGACTTCTGTCCTTCTATACTTATTACCCTGTACACAAATCCGTTGAGGGTAATGCTAAATGGGCTACAAGCAAAGACACTATGATCACTAATGGTGCGTTCACACTGACTGAGTGGACTACCGGCCAATCCCTGCAAGTTAGCAAGAACGATAAGTACTGGGATGCTGCCAACATCAAGCTGGCCAAAATCGACTTCTCCCTGGTTAACAGTGGAGCAACTGAACTCTTGAGCTACAAGAACGGCGAGCTTGACCGCGCTGGTGCACCTCACGGTGAAATCCCGCAAGAACAGGTGCCAATCGTACAGAAAGAGCTTCCTAACGAATTCCAGAGAAAAGGTATCGCAAGTACCTACTACTATGAATTCAACATCACTGAAAAACCTTTCAATAACGTTAAAATCCGTAAAGCACTGGCTATGACAGTTAACCGTCAATCCCTGATTGACAACGTAGCACAGGGCGGACAGCTTCCGGCATTCGGGTATGTACCTCCAGGTATCGCGGGCGCTGACGGTGAATACCGTACTGCAGTTAAAGACGATTACTTCAAAGAAGATACAGAAGAAGCTAAGAAATTGCTGGCAGAAGGTCTGGCTGAAGAAGGTCTGACTGCACTGCCACCGGTTGAATTGTCTTACAATACAAGTGAAGGCCACAAGAAGATTGCTCTGGCTGTAGCTGATATGTGGAAAAAAGCCCTTGATATCACTGTTAACACAGTGAACCAGGAGTGGGCAGTATTCATCGACAACCGTCAGAACCTGAACTACCAGATCGCACGTGCCGGCTGGACTGCGGATTACAATGATCCAATGACCTTCCTGGATATGTGGGTAACAGGCGGCGGTAACAATGATACAGGTTACGCTAACCCTGAGTATGACAAGCTGATTCAAGAAGCGAAGACAAGCTCTGACCTGGCAAAACGCCAAGAATTGTTTGCTCAGGCTGAGAAAATGATCATTCAGGATGACATGATCCTGATTCCGTTCTACTACTACACCAACAACTCCCTGACTAAAGAGTATCTCAAAGGTGTAACTCTTGACTTCAGCGGTGCCATTGACTTCACTCGTGCTTACCTGCTTGAGCACTAAGAAATGCAGAACCTTCAGTTTATGAACTGAATAGTGATAGTCTGAAGGGAGTTTTACACTTCGGGATATATATGTGGAATTCCATATATATCCCTTTTTTTTGCATTTCGGGCTTTTTGTTAAAGATTTCACGAACTTACAAAATAAGAAATTAGACAAAAGGCCATTTTTTTCATAAAATCTAATTATGTGTCTCAAAAAAGTCAAAGGAGGTGTTGATGGGGATGGTTCGTTATATTGCCAATAAGTTTTTCTATATGCTTGTTTCGCTATTTGTGCTGATTTCAGCGACCTTTTTTCTGATGAAAGCTATTCCGGGGGACCCGTTTACTTCTGAAAAGAAGATTCCACCAGAAATAAAAGCGCGTTTATACGAGCAATATGGATTGGACAAGCCGCTCTATCATCAGTATTTCAAGTATTTGGGTGACATTGCCCAGGGTGATCTGGGTGTATCCATGAAGCGTCTGAATCAGGATGTAACACACTTGATCGGCCAGACATTCTCGGCGTCTCTGAAGCTGGGGCTTATCGCAATTCTTGTGTCGGTTATTGTCGGAGTCTTCCTCGGCATGATGGCGGCACTCTACCACCGCAAGTTTATTGACAGTGCAGCAATGGTGCTGGCGGTGCTGGGGATTGCGGTTCCGAGCTTTGTAGTCGCCTCGCTGCTGCAATATGTGTTTGCTTACAAGTTCCATATGTTCCCTGTCTCCGGGTTCAAAGGGCCGATGTATTATGTCCTCCCGGTAACGGCGTTATCAGCGCAGCCCATAGCCTTTATAGCGAGGCTGACGCGCTCCAGTATGCTGGAGGTCCTGCATGCGGATTACATTAAGACGGCTAAGGCCAAAGGCCTAAGCTGGGCAGCCATCTTGAGCCGCCACGTGCTGCGTAACGGAATTCTGCCGGTGGTAACCTATATGGGACCTATGACGGCTAACATCGTAACCGGTTCGGTCGTTATTGAGCAGATCTTCGGTGTCGGCGGGATCGGCAAGCAATTTGTCGAAGCGATTGGCGTCCGTGATTATACCGTTATTATGGGGATTACCATCTTCTATGGTGTACTGCTTATGGTAGCGCGGTTTATCACTGACATTGCTTATGTGTTTATAGATCCGCGTATCAAACTAACTGGCGGAAAGGAGGGCTAACGAGTGGCTTCTGACAAAAACTTGGTATCACAGGATGCAAACCTGAAACCGGAAGATTTCCGTAAGGTCGGAGTTGATGAACGACAAGCTGAAGTCATTCAGCGCGAAAGTCTGTCCGCCTGGCGGGATTCCTGGGAGCGCCTGCGCCAGAACAAAATGGCAATGACAGCTCTGGGGGTTCTTGGACTGATCGTACTGGCTGCAATTATTGCGCCGTTCTTCTCAAAGTTCAATTACTACTCTAACGATTTGCTCAACACGAATAAGCCCCCATCATCCGACCACTGGTTCGGTACAGATGATCTGGGACGCGATATCTTTGTCCGTACCTGGTACGGCGCACGAATCTCACTGATTGTCGGCCTTGCCGCTGCTGCCATTGACCTTTTCATTGGGGTCATCTACGGCGGAATCATGGGTTACTTCGGTGGCCGTGTAGACAATATCATGAATAAGATCTCTGAAATTCTGTACTCCATTCCATACCTGCTGGTAGTTATCCTGCTGCTGGTTGTACTTGAACCAAGCCTTGGTACCATTATCCTGGCGCTGACGATAACGGGCTGGA
This sequence comes from Paenibacillus sp. FSL H3-0333, assembly GCF_038002805.1. NCBI lineage: Bacteria > Bacillati > Bacillota > Bacilli > Caryophanales > Paenibacillaceae > Paenibacillus > Paenibacillus sp. FSL H3-0333. Next base: position 2,441,856 of record NZ_JBBODG010000001.1, read on the forward strand.
TTACGATGTCCTGGATTGTGCGCGGGGAGATTATGCAGCTGAAGAACCGTGAGTTCGTATTGGCTTCGCGTTCGATGGGTGCAGGGTCCAAGCGTCTGCTGTTTAAGCATCTTTTGCCGAATGCTGTAGGACCGATTATTGTAACGATTACGCTGTCCGTGCCGAATGCCATCTTTGCCGAAGCGTTCCTGAGCTTCCTCGGTCTTGGTGTACAGGCTCCGGTAGCTTCACTCGGTTCGATGATCAATGACTCGCTGACCGGCTGGCTTTACTATCCGTGGCGTTTCCTGTTCCCTGCGATTCTTATCAGTTTAACGATGCTTTCCTTTAATATTTTTGGTGACGGTCTGCGTGATGCGCTTGATCCTAAGCTGAAGAAATAGATATTAACTATGGTGGAACCCATGCGGTAAAGATATTGGCATGATATTTCAAGACCCGATGACTTCTTTGAACCCAATGATCCAAGTGGGCAATCAGATAACCGAAGTTTTGATTAACATCAGAATATGCTAGCGGCCGAAGCGAATCATTAAGCTGTTGAAATGCTGAAGCTAGTAGGCATTATGAAAGCGTAGGCTCGCTTTAACCAATATCCCCACGAATTCTCCGGCGAAGTGCAGCAATTCGCTTGGGATCTCCATCATCCTGAATACACTGAACCCCGGCGTAGTTGCCGGGACAGATGAGAGGGTTATCTTAATACACCAAGGGTCTTGTGCGGCACTGCAGCATAAGACCTCACAGAGTTCAGTGATACGCTTATAGCGCACTGCTGGAATCTGCATTCGATGGCCAAGGAGGTGCAGTTCGTTTGAGTAAGAATCTGAGCAAGAATCTGATTGAAGTAGAAGGTCTTAAGAAATATTTCAATGTGGGCAAAGGAAGAGTTCTTAAGGCAGTTGATAATATTAGCTTCTCGATCCGTGAAGGCGAAACCCTGGGGATGGTAGGGGAGTCCGGCTGCGGCAAGACTACTGCCGGCCGTACCGTTCTCCGCTTGTATGAACCGACTGCGGGAAGCGTGAAATACAATGGTACAGATATCTACAAATTGTCCGGCGGCAAGATGAAGGCTATGCGCCGTGATATGCAAATGATTTTCCAGGACCCGTATGCCTCGCTTAACCCGCGGTTCACGGTGTCTGATATCATCGGTGAAGCACTGGATATTCACAATCTGGCCGGAAGCCGGCAGGAACGCAAGAAGCGGATTGAAGAGCTGCTCGATATGGTTGGACTTAACCATGACCATGCCACCCGTTATCCGCATGAATTCTCCGGCGGACAACGCCAACGTATCGGGATTGCCCGTTCGCTCGCCGTGAACCCTAAGTTCATCGTCTGTGACGAGCCGATCTCGGCACTCGACGTATCCATCCAGGCGCAGGTCGTTAACCTGCTGAAGGAGCTGCAGGATCGTCTTGGACTTACTTATCTCTTCATCGCGCATGACTTGTCCATGGTTAAGCATATCAGTGACCGTGTGGCCGTTATGTACCTGGGCAAAATGGTAGAGCTAGCGGAAAGCGAAGAGTTGTACGCTAATCCGATCCATCCGTATACCAAATCCCTGCTCTCGGCGATTCCGGTTCCGGACCCAGAGGTTGAAGCCAACAAAAAACGCATTCATCTGCATGATGAGCTGGGTAGCCCGATTTATGCGGCCGGCGAGAAAACAAATGACAGCGATTATGAGCTGGTTGAGGTGTCCAAGGGACATTTCGTAGCCAAGCAATTTGCCTAAACTTAAAATGGCAGGCGGAACGTAGGCGGGAGCATTCAGCTCTCGCCTATTCTTTCAATTTACGGATATCCTTCAAAAGGATGGCGTATATTACTTTGACGCCGCACCCAACTTTGGATACAATCATAAAGGGTTTACCGGTTTATGAATTACATATAGCAGGTTTAGAACAGGAGGCAATTGCATATGAATGTTGTACCGGAACCACTGCCGGGCGGATCTGCGCTCGCCAGTGACTATATACATCAATATGAAACAGTAGGACATTTGTATGGCGGGGACTTCCGCAGCCAGGAGAGCCGGGCTGAACGCGCAGCGTGGCTTGATCGTACAGGAAGCCTGCGGGCAGACCGCGCATCGGTTGTCTCATACCTGCGCAGCTACAACGGGAAACACAATACCCATGAAGCCGTTCTCCGCTCGATAGAATTGCTGGAACAGCCAGAGACCCTGGTAGTGACCGGCGGTCAGCAGAGCGGCTTGTTCACAGGTCCTCTATTCGTGGTCTATAAGGCCATTACGACCATTCAGGCAGCCCGGGAGGCAGCGGCTCAGCTTGGCCGGCCGGTCGTTCCGCTGTTCTGGATTGCGGGTGAGGATCATGACTGGGATGAGGTCAATCATACCTATGTGCTGAACCGCACAGGCGAAATTACCCGCATTAAGCTGGATAAAGGCGAAGGACCCCGGTCCTCGGTCAGCGACATCCAGATAGATGCCGAGAGCTGGCTTCAGGCGGTTACGCAGCTGGACGGCTTATTGCAGGACAGTGAATTCAAACCGCAGCTGATGGAGCTGGTTACGGCTGCATCCACGGGCGCCGGGAATATGACGGAGGCGTTTGCGAAGCTAATGGGGTCTTTGTTCGGCAAATTCGGACTGATTCTGCTGGATTCTGCTGATCCTGCCCTGCGCAGGCTGGAAGAGCCCATGTTCGCTTCCATGATTGAGCGGAATGACGAGCTGGAGGCAGCTTATCTTGCCGCAGCTGAACGGATTACGGCCAGCGGATATGAGCTGCAGGCTGATGTGACGCCTGGCAATGCGAATCTTTTCTATATCCATGAAGGTGCACGGCTTCTGCTCCATAAGGTGGAGGGACGGTTCGCAGACCGGAAAGCTACTGTCTCGTTCTCCCGTTCCGAGCTGCTGGAGCTGCTGGAGAGCCATCCCGAACGGTTCAGCAACAATGTGCTAACCCGTCCGCTGATGCAGGACTATGTACTTCCTGTACTCGCTACGGTGCTCGGACAAGGGGAAATGGCTTACTGGGCGATTCCGCATCAAGCCTTCAGGGTGCTGGACGGACAGATGCCGCTGATTATTCCCCGCATGTCTTTTACAGTGATTGAGGGGACGCTTCGCAAGCATATGGATAAATACGGCTTGTCCTTCACGGATGTGAAGACGGGGCTGGATGATAAACGCAAGGCTTGGCTGAGCGCTCAGGACGAATTGAAGCTTGAAGACAAGTTCGAAGAGATCAAAACAGCGTTCTTAGGGATGTATGAGCCGCTGATTGAACAGCTTGGCGGCATTCAGGCAGGACTGCTGAAGCTGGGCGGCAATAACAAGGATAAGATTATTGACCAGATCTCCTTCCTGCAGGGCAAAGCTCTGGATGCGATGGAGAAGCAGAATGAGGCTGCACTTCGCCAGTGGGAACGGATCGAGCTGTCGCTAATGCCGCTGGGCAAGCTTCAGGAGCGGGTCTATAATATGATGTATTATCTGAACCGGTATGGGCTGGAATGGCTGGAGGAATTGATGGCTGTGCCTGCTGACTACAGCGGAACACACCGTATTATTTATATGTAAGAACATTATTCTAGGGGGTCCTACCATGAGTTCATTATCCAAGCAAAACAGTATTGTTGCCGATATGTCGCTTGCACCCGAGGGGCATCTCAAAATCGACTGGGTTCGCCAGCATATGCCGGTACTGAACCGCATCCGTGAGCAGTTCGAAGCCGAGCAGCCGTTCAAGGGGCTCAAGGTATCGATCACCCTTCACCTGGAAGCCAAGACCGCATATCTGGCCAAGGTAGTGCAGGCTGGTGGCGCTGAGGTAACGATTACAGGCTCCAACCCGTTATCTACCCAGGACGATGTGTGCGCTGCGCTTGTTGAGGACGGCATTACGGTGTTCGCCAAGTACAACCCTTCCCCGGAGGAGTTCAAAGCACTGAACATCCGGGCGCTGGAGAGCAAGCCGGATCTGATTATCGACGACGGCGGTGATTTCGCCACCCTGCTGCATTCCGAACGTCCCGACCTGATGGAGAATATCCGCGGGGGTGCTGAGGAGACAACCACCGGTATCATCCGCCTTAAGGCACTGCAGAAGCAAGGAATGCTGAAGTTCCCGATGGTGGCTGTAAATGACGCCTATTGTAAATATTTGTTCGATAACCGATATGGTACAGGACAATCGGCATGGGACGGCATCGTTCGCACTACGAACCTGATTGTGGCCGGCAAGACAGTGGTTGTGGTGGGCTACGGCTGGTGCGGCAAAGGGGTAGCGATGCGGGCCAAGGGACTGGGAGCGAACGTGATCGTTACGGAAGTGGATGCGATTAAGGCGGTAGAGGCGCATATGGACGGATTCCATGTCATGCCGATGCTCGAAGCTGCGAAGCACGGTGATTTCTTCGTTACAGTCACAGGTAACCGTTATGTGATCCGTGGTGAGCATTATGATGTGATGAAGGATGGCGCGATTCTCTGCAATGCCGGACATTTCGATGTGGAAGTCAACAAGCCGGAGCTGGCCGAGCGCTCCCTGTCACAGCGGACGGTGCGTAAGAATATCGAAGAGTATCAGCTGAAGGACGGACGCAAGCTGTACCTTCTGGCCGAAGGACGTCTGGTGAACCTTGGCGCAGCCGATGGTCATCCGGCAGAGATTATGGATACCACCTTCGCACTCCAGGCATTGTCCCTTAAATATGTGAATGACAATTATAAGAGCATTGGCGTCAAAGTGGAGAATGTTCCCTATGAGCTGGATGAGCAGGTAGCGCGTTACAAGCTGGAAAGTCTGGGGATATCCATCGACAGCCTGACACAGGCACAAGTCGATTATCTGGACAGCTGGAATCTGAACGACTAAGGATATGGATCTGCACGAGCCCGGAGCCAATCACATTGGCCCGGGCTTTTACGTGTCCGCAGGGGATGCAAGAATAGCCTCTTGACAAATAAGAAAAAATTACCTTGCTCCGGAAAAAGGTTTTTGATTTTTAATGGCGAATCTATTATGCTTAGGTGGTGAAAAGTGGGGCAAAGTGGGGAATCGGGATGTAGAGGTGGGAATAGATCATGTTTATGGGGGAATACCAGCATACCATTGACGATAAAGGACGGATCATTATCCCGGCCAAATTCCGTGACATGCTCGGAACCTCCTTCGTGGCGACCCGCGGCCTGGACTCCTGCCTGTTTGTTTATCCCATGGAAGAATGGGGAATCATGGAGCAAAAGCTTAAAAGCCTTTCACTGATGAAATCGGATGCCCGTGCCTTCAGCCGCTTTTTTTTCTCGGGAGCGACGGAGTGTGTATGGGACAAGCAAGGCAGAGTGAATCTGCCGGGAAACTTGCGGCAATATGCGAAGCTGGACAAGGACTGTGTTATTCTGGGCGTTTCGAACCGGGTGGAGATCTGGAACAAGGAGCTATGGGAGCAGTACTTCGAACAGTCAGAGGAATCGTTCAACGAAATCGCCGAGAAATTGGTGGATTTCAATTTTGATCTATAAAACATAACATTTCGAATTACTGCCTTGGAGGGATGCAGCTTGTTTCACCACATCACGGTACTAAAAGAAGAAGCGACAGAAGGGCTGCACATCAAGAAGGATGGCCTATATGTAGATTGTACGCTCGGGGGAGCCGGGCACAGCGCCCTTATCGCATCCAAGCTTAGCGGCGGGGGACGGCTGATCTGTCTGGATCAGGACGACTGGGCGCTGAACAATGCGAAGGAGAAATTATCCGGATACGGCGACAAGGTGGTGACCGTCAAGACCAACTTCCGCGATCTGGAGCAGGTGCTGAAGGGACTGCCGTTTGTTCCGCAAAAGGACGGAGTTCCCCAAGTAGACGGGATTCTCTTTGATCTGGGTGTATCCTCTCCGCAGTTTGATGAAGGGGAACGAGGCTTCAGCTACAATCATGATGCCCCGCTGGATATGCGGATGGACCAGTCGGCGCAGCTGAGCGCGGCGGATATCGTCAACACCTGGAGTGAGCAGGAAATCGCCAGGGTGCTTTTCCAGTATGGAGAAGAGAAATTCTCACGGCGGATTGCCCGGAAGATTGTAGAGCGCAGGGAAGAACGCCCGGTGGAGAGCACCGGAGAGCTGGCCGAGCTGATTAAGGAAGGCATTCCTGCAGCGGCAAGAAGGACCGGAGGACATCCGGCCAAGCGGAGCTTTCAGGGGCTGCGGATTGCCGTCAATGATGAGCTGGGAGCTTTTGAGGAAGGGCTGCATGCTGCTGTACGTTGCCTGGCGCCTGAGGGCAGGGTATCCGTTATTACCTTTCACTCGCTGGAGGACCGGATCTGCAAGCAGATTTTCAGTAGCTATCTAAGCCGCTGCACTTGTCCGCCTGACCTGCCGTACTGCGTATGCGGTGCCGAAGGCACCCTGAAGCTGATCAACCGTAAGCCGATTGTGCCGGGAGAAGAAGAGCTGGAGCTTAACTCACGTGCCCGTTCAGCCAAGCTGCGTATCGCAGAGAAATTGTAGATGACGATAAAGGAGAATCAGAGATGGCTTATACCCGCGGTAATTTAGCAGTTCAACCCAAGAGGAAACAAGAGACCAACCCGCTCTACCGTGAGAAAAAGAAAGTTGTTACCACGCGGAGAGTGCTTCCGCTGCAGGAGAAGCTTATGTACCTGCTGACACTGGGAGCCTTTATTCTGGTAGCAGCCGCCCTGATCTGGCGTTACGTCCATATTTACGATTTGAATATGCAGGCTCAGAAGCTGGACAGCGAAATCGCTAAGAACAAAAAACAAATTGCCACCTATCAGATGGAGAAGCAGACGCTGGAGCAGACAATCGTCCCGCGGGCGAAGGAAATGGGCTTTGTGGTCCCTTCCGTGGACTCTACTATCTATGTTCCGCTTAGCAGCCAGGCTACTGACAAAGCCGGTAAATAATCAGCGATGAACGGCAATCGCAATAATAGAGGTTGTGAGGTACCTTATGGTTAAGAGAATCAAACTTCGCACGCTGTTTATAGGAGGGTGTATTACCCTCTTTTTTCTTGTTTTAGTCGCCAGAGTATTCTGGATTCAGGTTCTGCAGGGTGAAAAGTGGCAGGAGACCGCAGCTAAGCAGTGGGCCCACACTTCAACCATCAAGGCTGTCCGCGGGGTGATCGAAGACCGTAACGGCAGTGTTCTGGCCAGCGATGTGCCGGCCTACACGGTGGTGGTTAACCCTGAGGTCATTGCCGAGAAAAAGATCGGTGAAGAGGTGATTCAGGGCTTGCATGAGCTGCTTGGTAAGCCGGTGGATGAGCTGAAGAAGCTGGTGGAGGCCAAGAATGAAAAAGGGAAATATCTGACGAACCGGGAAATCCGTAATGAGGGCTGGAAAATCGATGAGGAAATGAAAGATAAAGTGACGGCTTTCGTTGAGAAGCTCAAGAAGGAGCATGATACACTGGAAACCGGAGTTGGGCTCGTCAGGGAGCAGAAACGCTATTATCCTAAGGATTCGCTGGCTGCACATATTCTGGGTTATACCGACAGGGACGGCAAAGCGGTCATCGGACTGGAAAAGCTTCTGGACAAACAGCTCTCTGGTACGGACGGCAAGCTGAATTACCAGAGTGACGGCAAGGGCATCAAGCTGCCCGATTCCAAGGATACGTTCCAGCCTGTGGTAAATGGAAGCAACTACAAGCTGACGATCGACAGCACGATTCAGTTATATATTGAAGAGGCTATGAAAAAGGCGTATGCGGAGTACAAGCCGAAGTCGATCAGTGTTATTGCTGCCGACCCGAAGACGATGGAGATTCTGGGTCTGGCGAATATGCCGACGTTTAACCCGAATAAATTCTGGGATCCTAATCAGAAAGCGGAAGATTTCTACAACCATGCCATTAAATCCAGATATGAGCCGGGTTCAACCTTCAAAATTGTTACCTTGGCTGGTGCGGTGGAGGAGAAGCTGTTCAACCCCAATGCCTCGTTCCAGTCAGGTTCAATCCGCATCAAAGGCTATGGAAAGTCGCTACATGATATTAACAGAGTAGGGTGGGGGCCTATTAGTTTCCTTGATGGGGTAAAACGTTCCAGTAACGTAGCCTTCGTTAAGCTCGGATTTGAGATGCTGGGTCCGGAACGGCTGTTGCGGTATATCGATGCTTTCGGCTTCAATGAAAAAACCGGAATTGACCTGCCGGGAGAAACGATTGGCCTCGTTAACCCTGACCCGAATAAATCTGTCGAAAATGCTACCTTGGCCTACGGCCACGGCAAGGTGCTAGTTACGCCTATTCAACAGCTAGCGGCTGTGGCAGCGATCGCCAATGGAGGCAAACTGATGGTTCCGCACGTAGTTAAGGAAATGACTGACCCGAATACCGGAAAGAAAACTATCACCCAGCCTGAAGTGGTGCGCCAGGTCATTTCGGAGGGGAGTGCACGAGAAACAGGCAGTTATTTGGAACAGGTGGTAGCGGACCATGTCATAGGAACCGGACGCCATGCCTATATTGAAGGCTACCGTGTAGCGGGAAAGACCGGCACGGCTATCAAGGTCAGCGGTACGGATTACGACCGGAACAAGGTGCTTTCCTCCTTTGTCGGCTATGCACCGGTTAATGATCCCAAGATTGCGGTCATTGTCATTATTGACGAGCCTAAGGGTGAGGATGGCCGTAATGGCGGAGGTGCGGTAGCCGCACCCGTATTCCAGGAGATCGTCTCCCAGGCGCTTCCTTATATGGGCGTGCCCAAAGCGGGGGATGTCACAGGTCCTGCCGACAAGAAGACGGTGAAGGCCGAGGCTGTTGTCCAGCGCAAAGCGCCGGATCTGACCGGCAAGACGGTGAAGGCGGCGAGACAGCTGCTCATTAATCAGGGCTTTGATTTCGAAGCTGTAGGCCAAGGGGCAAATGTAGTCAGCCAGTACCCTGAGAAGGGTACCGCACTGACCGCCGGGCAGCGCATCTATCTGTTAAGCGAGCAGGGAGAGAACATGACGATTCCGGATCTGCGCGGGCAGTCTCTGCGCGATGCGCTGGAGATTCTGAACCTGCTGAAGGTGGGAATCTCTGTTGAGGGAGAAGGCTATGTCACAGAACAGAGCCAGGCCAAGAATAAGGGAAAAACGCAGGTAGCGCTGAAGCTTAGCCCTCTCAATGAATATGGCGAGAATATTCCTGTTGCCTTAGCGGGCGATGCCGAGAAAGAAGAAGCTGCAGAGTAACACCCATATAGGCTTGTTCTAACCCCTGTTTGTCCCGAATAGTCATGAAGGTAAGAGATCATGTCTATGAGTGAAAGCGGGGAGAACACAATGAAGGTATCGAAAGTCGTTAGCCGGCGGAGAATGCTGTGGACGCTGCTGGGACTGGCCGTGTTGTTCGGCGCGCTGGCTGTGCGCCTTGCCTATGTACAATTAACCCAGGGTGAGAAGCTGAGCGAGAGGGCCGAGGATTTATGGCGGCGGAACATCCCCTTCACCGCCAAACGTGGCGAGATCCTGGACAGGGAGGGTGTGGCGCTGGCTTACAACATCAGCTCACCGACGATTTATGCCATTCCTGTACAGGTGAAGGAGAAGGAACAGACCGCGAAGCAGCTGGCTCCGCTGCTCGGCATGACCGAGGAGAAGCTGGTTCAGCTGCTGACCCAAAAGAAGGCCTCAGTGAAACTGCAGCCCGGCGGCCGCAAAATTACGATGGAGCTTGCCGCGAGCATCCGTAATTTGCAGCTGCCGGGCATCGTTGTCGCTGAGGATAACAAACGGTATTATCCCTTCGGGGATCTGGCCGCACATATTCTGGGCTTCACCGGAATTGACAATCAGGGGATTACCGGAATTGAGAGCATCTATGATAAGCTGCTTCAGGGGAGCGCAGGCAATATCTCCTATCTCTCCGATGCGGGAGGCCGGCTGATGCCCGGGTCCTCCGAGAAGTACACCGAGCCGCAGGATGGACTTAGCCTGCAGCTCACCATCGACAAGCAGATTCAATCTATTATGGAACGCGAGCTGGATCAGGCCATGGTGAAATATCAGGCGCAGGGGGCCTGGTCTATTGCCATGGACCCCCGCAATGGCGAGATTCTGGCGATGGCCAGCCGGCCGGGGTATGAGCCAGGGGCTTACCAGGAATACGATGCCGAAGTATATAACCGGAATCTTCCGATCTGGATGACGTATGAGCCGGGTTCCACCTTCAAGATCATCACGCTGGCTGCGGCCTTGCAGGAGGGGAAGGTGGATCTGCAGCATGAGCATTTTTTTGATCCGGGCTACATTGAGGTCGGCGGAGCTAAGCTGCGCTGCTGGAAGAAGGGCGGACACGGAAGCCAGACCTTCCTTGAAGTGGTCGAGAACTCCTGCAACCCGGGATTTGTAGCCTTGGGACAGCGTTTGGGTAAGGATACGCTGTTCAAGTACATCCGGGATTTCGGCTTCGGGAGTAAGACGGGCATCGATCTGAACGGTGAAGCGAACGGAATTCTGTTCAAGCCGGCTCAGGTGGGCCCGGTGGAGCTGGCGACTACTGCATTCGGCCAGGGGGTATCCGTCACGCCAATCCAGCAGATTGCTGCGGTATCGGCAGCCATCAACGGCGGCAAGCTGTATACTCCGCATGTGGCCAAGGCCTGGATTAACCCGGATACAGGGAACGTTGTCTCCGAGACTGAGCCGGAGGAAGTGCGGCAGGTGATCTCGGAGGAGACCTCGAAGAAAGTGCGGGCTGCCCTTGAGAGCGTGGTTGCCAAAGGCACAGGCCGACCGGCATTTATTGACGGCTACCGTGTGGGCGGCAAAACAGGGACAGCACAGAAAGTAATCAACGGCCGGTATTCTCCTACGGAGCATATCGTTTCCTTTATCGGCTTCGCCCCGGCGGATGATCCGCAGATCGTGGTCTATACGGCAGTCGATAACCCGAAGGGAATTCAGTTCGGGGGTGTAGTAGCCGCTCCGATTGTCCAGAATATTCTTGAGGATTCTCTTCTGTATCTGAAGGTTCCAGAGCGTAAGGATCAGCTGCCAAGAACCTATAAATACGGCGAGACCCCGATTGTGACGGTCCCTGATCTTACGGGAGCCACTGTTCAGGATATCTATGAGGATCTGAATATGAATTTCATGCTGGTCCGTTCCGGCACCGGCAATACCGTGATCAATCAGGCCCCGAAGGCCGGGGCAAGAGTGCAGCAGGGCTCTACGATCCGGATTTACATGGGAACGCCAAGTGAACCATAAGATTTGTTATATATTGAAAAACTTACAAGTATAATTTATTGAAATGGATAATTCACCCAAAATATAAGGATTTTATGCAGAGTGAGGGATAGATATGTTAATTAAAGAGCTCTCTTCTTGTCTGGCTGCTTCCCGTCTATACGGGGACGGAGACATAGAAATATCAGATTTGCAGGCCGATTCACGCAAGGTGGGTCCGGGCGATCTGTTCATCTGTCTGCCCGGACATACAGTGGACGGACATGATTACGCACCTCAGGCTGCTGCCAAGGGCGCGGCTGCCCTGGTCTGCGAAAGGAAGCTGGACATTGACCTGCCGCAGATCGTGGTGGATGACTGCCGGTATGCCATGTCTGTGCTGTCCAATGCCTTCTTCGGTTCACCGAGCAGCCGGATGAAGCTGATCGGCATCACCGGTACCAACGGCAAGACCACGACTACGTATCTGATTGAACGGATCATGCAGGATCATGGGGTGAAGACCGGCCTGATCGGTACAATCCAGATGCGGTATGACGGTCAGAGCTATGGGGTGTCCGGTACGACACAGGAATCGCTGGAGCTTCAGCGCAGCCTGAATCATATGGCGCTTAAGGGCGTGCAGTGCTGTGTAATGGAAGTATCCTCCCATGCGCTCCAGCAGGGCCGGGTAAAGGGGACCGACTACCGCACCGCAATCTTTACGAATCTGACCCAGGATCACCTGGATTACCACCATACGATGGAGGAGTACCGTGCAGTGAAGGGCTTGTTCTTCTCGCGGCTCGGCAACGTGATCTCCCCGTGGAAGGAAGAACGCAAGTATGCCGTGCTGAATGCTGACGATGAAGCCAGCGCCTATTTTGCCGCCCAGACCGCAGCGGAGGTCATTACATATGGTATCGACAAGGCTGCCAATGTCCGGGCCTCGCAAATATCGATCACCTCCAAAGGAACTTTTTTCCACGTGGAGACGTTTAAGGGTGAGACGGATATTTCGCTTCGCATGGTCGGCAAGTTCAACGTCTATAATGCGCTTGCGGCTATTACGGCTGCGCTGCTGGAGGATGTGCCGCTTGCGGACATCAAGGCCAGTCTGGAGTCGGTTGCCGGGGTGGACGGCCGTGTCGAATCGGTGGATGCCGGGCAGGATTTCGCGGTGATCGTTGACTATGCGCATACGCCGGACGGTCTGGAGAATGTGCTAAAGGCGGTATGTGAATTCGCTGCGGGCAAGGTGCTTACTGTCTTCGGCTGCGGCGGGGACCGTGATACGACCAAACGGCCGCTCATGGGCAAAATAGCTGCGAAATACAGCGACCATGTGCTGGTCACCTCCGACAACCCGCGGACGGAGGACCCGCTGCAGATTCTGGCTGATATTGAGGCGGGCCTGCGTGAGGATGGCGTGGCGCGTGAGCGATATGAGATGATTCCGGACCGGAGGGAAGCCATCACAAAAGCTATTGAAATGGCAAGCCCCGGCGATGTAGTATTGATTGCGGGGAAAGGTCATGAGACCTATCAGCTGATCAAGGGAGTCGTTCATGACTTCGATGACCGCATCGTTGCCAAAGAAGTGATAAGGGGCCGAAGCTATTGATTATTAGAACATTGCATAACGTCGCGGAAATGTGCGGAGGAGAGCTGTCCTCGTCCGAAGCTAAGGATATAGAGATTAAGGGAGTCGTAACCGACTCGCGCAAAATATCGCAGGACTGCCTGTTCGTCCCGCTCGTTGGAGAGAACTTCGACGGCCATCACTATGCGGCCGCTTCGCTGGCGGCAGGAGCTACCGCTACCCTCTGGCAGAGGGATAAGGGGCCTGCACCCGCAGGCGGCGGGGTTATTCTGGTAGAGGACACTTTAGCGGCACTGCAGAAGCTGTCCTCCGCCTATTTGGCCGAGGTGGCCCCCCAGGTGGTTGCCGTAACGGGAAGCAACGGCAAGACGACGACCAAGGATATGATTACGGCATTGCTGGAAGTGCAGTACAAGGTACACAAGACCCAAGGGAACTTCAACAATCATATCGGCCTGCCGCTTACGATTCTCTCCATGGACAGCGATGTTGAGATCGCTGTGCTGGAGATGGGCATGAGCTCACGGGGAGAGATCGCCCTGCTGTCTCTGCTCGCTTCTCCTGACGTAGCGGTAATTACCAATGTCGGCGAATCCCATCTGCTTCAGCTTGGCTCCCGCAAGGAGATTGCCAGAGCTAAGCTGGAGATTGTGGACGGACTTCAGCCGGGCGGGCTGCTGATCTATAACGGGGATGAGCCGCTGCTTGCCGAGGTTCTGGCAGAGCCAGGCTTCCGCACGCCTGAAGGGCTGCTAACCTTCCGCTTCGGGCAGTCGGATGACAATGATGATTATCCGACCGGCCTGATGACTCACAGCGGGGGAATGACCTTCACCTCGCTGCAGCATGGGGAGCGGGCCTTCACCCTTCCGCTGCCGGGGCAGCATAATGTAATTAATGCGCTCGCTGCGCTTGCAGTGGCGCGTCATTATAAGGTGACCGATGAGAATATGGCAGAAGGACTAAGCGGCCTCAAGCTGACCGGTATGCGGATTGAGGTTATTCAGGCGGCAAGCGGGCTGGTGCTCTTGAATGATGCCTATAATGCCAGCCCTACGTCCATGAGAGCGGCGATTGATGTGCTGCAGTCCATGAAATGCAGCGGCCGCAGAATCGCGGTGCTGGGGGACATGCTGGAACTCGGGCCGGAGGAGCTTCAGTTCCACCGGCAGATCGGCAGCTATCTCGACCCGGAGCTGACAGATGATGTATTCACCTTCGGCCCGCTGTCAGCACAGCTTGCGGCGGCGGCCTCGGAGCGGTTCGAGGCCGGGCATATCTTTGCTTTTACAGATAAAGAAGCCTTGATCAATGCCTTGACTGCGATGTGCGGCAATGATGATGTTGTGTTGTTCAAAGCATCCAGAGGGATGCGGCTGGAAGAAGTGCTCCACCGCTTGAAAGAACATTCTGAAGCGAATGCTAACTAAAGGAGGGGTGTACCCATGGATTATCAATTACTTCTGCTGACTATTGCTGTGTCCTTTATCCTTGCGGTCATTGCCGCTCCGCTGATCATACCGCTGCTGCGCCGGCTTAAGCTGGGACAGCAGGTTCGTGACGACGGGCCCCAGACCCATTTGAAAAAGGCGGGAACCCCTACCATGGGCGGTGTAATTATCATGGTCGCGTTCACGCTGTCTTTTCTGAAATTCTCGGTCATTAATTCGGATTTCTATGTACTGCTGGCTGCTACGCTGGGCTATGGACTCATTGGATTCCTGGATGATTATATCAAAATTGTGTTCAAGCGCTCCCTCGGCCTTACGGCGCGCCAGAAGCTGCTGGGCCAGCTGCTGGTCGGCGTCGTGCTCAGCGTCCTGCTGATCTCGGCCGGGCATCATACGAATATCAGCGTTCCGGGAACCTCCTTCAGCTTCGACTGGGGCCCCTGGTTCTATTATCCGTTCATTGTACTGATGATGATGGCAATCACGAATGCCGTTAACTTCACGGACGGTGTGGATGGTCTGCTATCAGGCGTAAGTGCAATTGCGCTCGCTGCCTTCGCGGTGGTAGCCATGCAGGCAACCTCGATTGCCGCTGGTGTCTGTGCCGCTGCGATGATTGGCGCAGTGCTCGGCTTTCTCGTATTCAATGCCCATCCTGCCAAGGTGTTCATGGGCGATTTCGGCTCCTTCGGAATCGGCGGGGCGATTGGCGCGATTGCTATTGTCACCAAGACCGAGCTGCTCTTTGTGGTGATTGGCGGAGTCTTCGTGGTTGAAATGCTGTCCGTAATTATTCAGGTCGCCTCGTTTAAGACGCGTGGCAAACGGGTATTCAGAATGAGCCCGATCCATCATCACTTTGAGCTGGGCGGCTGGTCGGAGTGGCGTGTAGTCGTCTCCTTCTGGGCGGTGGGCCTCGTGCTGGCGGCAGCTGGACTATATCTCATCAAGGGGTTGTAACGAATGAAACATCCGGATCTGTACCGTGGTCAAGAGGTGGTCGTCCTGGGGCTCGCCAAAAGCGGCGTCCAGGTGGCCAAGGTGCTGCACGAACACGGCGCTGTGGTGACGGTCAATGATAAAAAGGAAAGAGATCAGAGTCCCGAAGCTTCCGAACTGGAATCTTTGGGAATTTCTGTTCTATGCGGCGGGCATCCGGAGAGCCTGGTCCACGAGGGTGTGCAGCTGGTTGTGAAGAATCCGGGGATTCCTTATTCGGTCGCTCCGGTGCAGCAGGCGCTGGAGCTGGGAATTGAGGTCGTGACCGAGGTAGAGGTAGCTTATCATCTCTGCGCTGCCCCGATGATCGGCATCACCGGTTCCAACGGCAAGACCACTACAACGACCTGGGTGGGCCATATGCTGGAGGCAGCAGGGATGCGCCCCATTGTGGCCGGGAACATAGGAACGCCTCTCTCTCAGGCCGCACAGGAGGCTGACGCGGACAACTGGATGGTGGTCGAGCTAAGCAGCTTCCAGCTGAAGGGCACGGAAGCGTTCCGGCCCAAGATTGCTGCCTTGCTGAATGTCGCTGAGACCCACCTGGACTACCATGGGGGCATGGAGGATTATGTAGCCTCCAAATCCAAGCTGTTCGCCAATCAGGGACCGGAGGACACCGCTGTGCTGAACTGGGATGATCCGGTCTGCCGCGAGCTGGTACCCTATCTGAAGGCGGGCATTCTGCCCTTCTCCATGAACGAGGAGCTGGTGCAGGGCATCTTCGTCCGCCCGTCCTACGTGGAGGATACGGCAGACGAACTGAAGCGGGTCATTATCTACCGCGATTACACCGAGAACGAGACCGAAATAGCCGATGTCGATTCTATCGGACTTCCCGGTCGCTTCAATGTAGGGAATGCGCTGGCTGCCTGCGGCATTGCCATTGCCGCAGGAGCGGACCCGGCGGTACTGGGTCCGGTGCTGGCTTCCTTCCGCGGGGTGGAGCACAGGCTGGAGTATGTAACAGACAAGGCAGGGGCCGCCTATTATAACAATTCCAAGGCTACCAATTCCAAAGCTACCTCCATGGCGCTGGCCTCCTTCCGGAAGCCGGTCATTCTGATTGCCGGGGGCCTGGACCGCGGCTCGGATTATATGGAGCTGCTGCCTGTCCTCGGAGAGAATGTCAAAGCCCTGGTGGCGCTTGGGCAGACCCGGGACAAGCTGGCGGCTGTAGCCCGGCTGGCAGGAGTAAAGACGGTCATCTCCGTCGATAATGGGGAGAGTGCCGCTGCCGTGCTGGAGCAGGCTGTGCGGGAGGCTTCCGCCCTGGCGGAAGCGGGGGATGTAGTTCTCCTGTCCCCTGCCTGTGCCAGCTGGGATATGTTTACCTCCTATGAGGAGCGCGGGCGTATTTTTAAAGAGGCGGTGCATAACCTTTAAGTAGGGGGGTGGATAAGCCCCTACTACGGATGCAAGAGGTGTGCTCCTGATGAACAAATCCCGTCATGCGCCCGATATCTGGCTGCTGCTTCCGATACTGGCTTTACTGGCTATCGGTATGGTAATGGTATACAGTGCCGGGTCCGTTCTGGGCTTCCGCAATTATGGCGATTCGTTTTATTTTGTCAAAAGACAGATGCTGTTCGCAGGCCTGGGCCTCATCGCGATGTTCATTACGGCGAACACCGATTACCTGGTGCTGAAGAGATTCGCCCGGCCGCTCCTGCTGGTGTGCTTCGCCCTGCTGGTGCTGGTGCTGATTCCAGGCATCGGCGTGGTTCGCGGAGGTGCACGCAGCTGGCTCGGCATCAGCTCCTTCGGCATTCAGCCCTCGGAATTCATGAAAATGGGGATGATCCTCTTCCTGGCCAAGTGGCTTGGAACCGAGGAGTATGACATCTCCAGCTTCATGCGCGGGCTGCTTCCGCCGCTTGCGCTGATCGGCTCCGCATTCGCATTGATTATGCTTCAGCCGGATCTCGGCACAGGCACTGTCATGTTCGGCGCGGCTATGATGATGGTCTTCACAGCGGGGGCGCGGATGAAGCATCTGCTCTCCCTCGGTGCGCTGGGGCTGGCCGGGTTCGCAGGACTCATTGCCGCTGCGCCTTACCGGCTGCAGCGGATCACCGCCTTCCTGGACCCATGGTCAGATCCGCTGGGCGCGGGTTATCAGATCATTCAGTCGCTCTACGCGGTGGGTCCCGGCGGGCTGGGCGGACTGGGCTTCGGGATGAGCCGGCAAAAATACAGCTATGTCCCGGAGCCGCAGACTGATTTTATTTTCTCCATATTGGCCGAGGAGCTGGGATTCATCGGAGGGCTGGCCGTGCTGCTGCTGTTCCTGCTGCTGATCTGGCGCGGAATGAAGGTAGCCATGAGCCTGCCGGACCGCTTCGGCAGCTATCTTGCCGTAGGAATCGTCTGTATGGTGGCGGTTCAGGTCGTCATCAACATCGGTGTGGTAATCGGCCTGATTCCGGTAACCGGCATCACGCTTCCGCTCATCAGCTATGGCGGCTCATCGCTCACCCTGATGCTCACAGCTCTTGGCATTCTGCTTAATTTATCCCGTTATGCGAGGTGAAAGACATGCGTATTGTACTTAGCGGCGGCGGCACAGGAGGACATATCTATCCTGCCGTAGCCGTAGCCAGACAACTGGAATCCGAAGATACGGATTCTGTCTTCCTGTATATAGGAGGCAAGCGAGGTCTGGAGAGCAAGCTGGTTCCTCAGGAGAATCTGCCTTTCCAGTCCATTGATATTACAGGCTTCCGCCGCAAGCTGTCGATGGATAATGTGAAGACGGTCATGCGGTTCCTGAAGGGGGTCAAAGCCTCCAAAGCCATGCTGCGCGAGTTCAAGCCTGATGTAGTTGTCGGCACCGGGGGGTATGTCTGCGGACCTGTGGTGTATGCAGCCTCCCGGCTCGGCATCCCGACGCTGATCCATGAACAGAATGCGATTCCGGGACTGACCAACCGCTTTCTCAGCCGGTATGCCAGCACGGTCGCGGTGAGCTTTGAAGGCACAGAGCCGGCTTTTCCCGGGGCCAAGAACGTAATCTATACGGGCAATCCCCGGGCTACTACGGTCATGACGGCTAATCCGCAGCGCGGCTTCGCTTCACTCGGTATCCCCGAAGGAAGCACGGTGGTGCTGGTTGTCGGAGGAAGCGGAGGAGCCAAGGCGATTAACCGTGCCATGATTGAAATGGCACCCTTTGTGGGTAAGGGTAATGGTGTTCACTATGTGTATGTCACCGGAGAGTCTTACTTTGAGGATACCCGCAAAGCGGTACGCGAGCAGCTGGGCGGTATTCCGAACTGGCTGCATGTCCTCCCTTACGTTCACAATATGCCTGAGGTGCTGGCCTGCACTTCCCTGATCGTGAACAGGGCAGGCGCCTCTTTTCTCGCAGAGATTACCGCGCTTGGCATACCCTCTGTCCTCATTCCGTCTCCCAATGTAACGAACAATCATCAGGAAGCCAACGCCAGAGCGCTGGAAGGTGAAGGTGCGGCAGTGGTACTGCTGGAGAAGGACTTAAGCGGCGAGGCGCTGTTCACAGCGGTTCAGAAGATCATCGGAGCGGATACGCTGCGTCACAGCATGACGGAGGCCTCTAGACGCCTCGGTAAAAGAGATTCCGCCTCCCTGGTTGTCAGCGAGCTCCGCAGGCTGGCTGCAGGACGGGGACGCTAGAATCCGGGCTGACATTGTCACACACACGGAGCTCCGAACATAGGATGATCCTATAATCGTGACAATCACCCAGAGCGCTTCTTGATGCCTGAGATTCGGAAACGGAGTTCGTTCCGGCCGATTCTGCAGGACCGTGGTGCAGGAAGTGCTTACGGTGGGTGAGCGGTAATCTCGGAGGTGATACATTGGACAAATTGGTGATTGAGGGCGGAACCCCCCTGTCAGGCACCATACGTATCCATGGAGCAAAAAATGCGGCACTGCCGATTCTGGCAGCCAGCCTGCTGGCCGAAGGAGTTCACTCACTGCATAATGTGCCGAAGCTGCTGGACATCGGAACGATGCTGCATATTCTGCAGAGGCTGGGCTGCAGGACAGTACATGAAGAGGAGACGGTCACCGTCGATACGTCCTTTCTCCTGACCTCTCATGTTCCGGAGGACCTGATGCGGCAGATGAGATCCTCCATATTCCTGATGGGCCCGCTTTTGGCCAAGTTCGGGGAAGTGACGATCTATCAGCCGGGGGGCTGTGCCATCGGGGAGCGCAAGATCGACCTCCACCTGCAGGGCTTGAAGCTGCTCGGGGCAGAGATTGAGGAGACGGGCGGCCGGATCTGCTGCCGGGCTGCTAGCTTGAGAGGCTGTGATATCCATCTGGATTATCCCAGCGTGGGCGCCACGGAGAATATCATGATGGCCGCCGCCATGGCCGAGGGCACGACCACCATCTCCGGGGCAGCGAGAGAGCCGGAAATCCAGGACCTGCAGAACTTCCTCAATGCGATGGGGGCACAGATCATCGGCGCAGGGACGGATACGATCACCATTCAGGGTGTCCGCAAGCTCCATGCCTGCAGCTATGAGGTGATCCCCGACCGGATTGTTGCCGGAACCGTGATGATTGCCGCCGCCGCCACGCGGGGCAATGTGACGCTGACACACACCAATGCAGGACATTTGACCTCCCTGATCCACATCCTGAGGCGCGCCGGTGTTCAAATTACAGTGTGCAATGATATAATTAATATCAGCTGTATGGGACGTCCCCGTGCGGTTGAGCGAATTGTTACCTCTCCGTATCCGTCCTTTCCTACGGACCTGCAGTCTCAGGTTATGGTTCTATTGTCCCTGGCGGAAGGATTCAGTGTGATTAAGGAAACGGTCTTCGAAGGGCGCTTCAAGCATGTGGAGGAGATGGCCCGGATGGGAGCCGATATCTCCATTGATCTGAACAGGGCATTCATACGCGGCGTTAAGAGGTTGTATGGGGCAACGGTTGAGGCTACTGACCTGCGGGCAGGAGCAGCCCTTGTAATCGCCGGGCTGGCTGCTCAGGGAACGACTATTGTAGAGCAGGCGCATCATATTGACCGGGGATATGACGGCATCGAATTATTGTTTCAAAAGCTGGGGGCGCGCATTAGCCGCAAGGTGCCGGTGCCTGACCCGCTGGATTTGGCCAATTAAAGCTCCCTGTCTCCTTCGGCGTAGCCGTGAGGAAGGAGACAGGGCCTTATTACGGAGATATGAGAATGCCAAAAACGCGAATACCTCTTTTGAAAGAGGACAAGCCTAGCAAGAGAAAAAACCGTAAAATCATCATCATCCTGGCACTGCTGTTTACTGCGCTGCTGGCTGTAATCTTCTTCCGTTCGTCGATCAGCAAGATTACAGCCATTGAAATGCAGGGGGATAAATATACGTCCCGTGAGCAGCTGCTGGCTGCAAGCGGCCTGAAGATCGGAGGACAGTTCTTCGCAGTCTCCGGAGATTCCGTGGGGGAGGCACTGGAGAAGCTGAATACGGTTCAGGAGGCGCAGGTCAGCAAGAAGTTCCCCGGTGTGGTTACGATCACTGTGAAGGAGTACCCGGCGGTTGCTTATGAACTGGACCAGGCAGGCGTGCTGGAGGCTATTCTGTCGAGCGGAGCCGCCGTCTCTGTGACGGATACCGGAATTGCTGTAGAGAAGCCGATATTGACTAACTGGAAGGCTGACGATCCTTATAAGACCAAGCTGTGCCAGGCGCTGGCCGGCATTCCGAATGAGCTGACCAGTGATATATCGGAGATTGTACCTTCTCCGACGTTATCTTTTCCTGACCGGATCAAGCTCTACACACGTTCACGCTTTGAGGTCATAACGGCCATTTCACTGCTGAAGGATAAAGTAGGCTATTTGAATCAGGTGATTCAGACGGAGGAGCCGGGACTGATCAAAATGCTGGAGGCCGATTCCTATGTTCCGTTCCATTCTGAAGCCGGGGACAACGGAGAAGACGCAGATGCACAAGAGTAAATAGTCCCTACTAATAGAGCGGAATAAATGCTACAATCTGTTTTACGGGTAATAAGCAATATCCCTCTTTTTTCTGCGGATTTTTTGAGATGCAATCCAGGATATAGCCGCTGTTCTCTTGTTTTTCTTAAAATATAAGAATGTATAGGTTTCACGCTATTCATTATCCTTCTATTTCTCGCTGAAACGGTATCGTCCTTAAACGGACGACAATGCCGTTTCCACTTGTTTGAATGTCAGGTGCTGATCCCGCTAAGCGGAGAGCGTCTGCCTGCACGTGAATACCTTGTCATATTATTCCTCTCAAAAAATTTGTTGAAAAAAGAGGGAAAGGATTAGGGATGTTGAATATGTACAGAGATGTTTCCCGCGACCGGGATCAAAGACATGTTTATTATGATTATAACAGGAGGTGCCATAGGGCTTGAGCAACAATGACATCATTGTTAGTTTGGACATCGGTACATCCAAAGTTCGGGCAATAATCGGGGAAGTTACTAGTGGAACCTTCAATATTATTGGCGTTGGATCTGCTGATTCGGAAGGGATACGCAAGGGTGCGATTGTAGACATCGATCAGACTGTGCAATCGATCAGGAGTGCCGTAGAGCATGCGGAGCAAATGGTCGGTATTCAAATATCCGAGGTGTATGTCGGCATATCCGGCAATCATATCGGCCTGCAATCCAGCCACGGCGTAGTTGCCGTTCAGAATGAGGACCGTGAGATCGGCGAAGATGACATCGACCGTGTAATCAAGGCAGCGGAGGTTATTGCACTCCCGCCGGAACGCGAGGTCATTGATGTTGTCGCCAAGCAGTATATCGTCGACGGCCTAGAAGGCATTCAGGACCCGCACGGAATGATCGGCGTCCGCCTGGAAGTGGAGGCCACGATCATTACCGGTGCCAAGACCCCCATACATAATCTGCTCCGCTGCGTGGAGAAATCAGGTCTGAAGGTTAAAGATCTTGTCCTTATGTCTCTCGGGGCTGGCGGATTAGCGCTCTCCAAAGATGAGAAATCGATGGGGGCTGTACTGGTGGATATAGGTGCAGGACAAGCCACGATAGCCGTATATGAAGAAGGTTCCCTTAGTGCAACCTCCACGATTCCGATCGGAGGAGAATTCATAACCAATGATATTGCGTACGGACTTCGGACACTTACCGACCAGGCCGAGAAGGTCAAGCTGAAATACGGCTGTGCCTGGATCGACGATGCCGCTTCGGAGGTCGTCTTCAAGGTCCTGCGTATCGGCAGCAATGTAGAGAAGGAATTCAACCAGGAAGATCTGGCTGCGATTATCGAGCCGAGAGTCCAGGAAATCTTCCACCTGATCCGCCAGGAAGTGAAGCGGCTTGGTTATACGGAGCTCCCGGGAGGTTATATACTTACAGGTGGCACAGTATCGATGCCTGGGGTGCTTAAGGTAGCCCAGAACGAGCTGGCAGCCTCCGTACGGATTGCTGTTCCGGATTATATTGGAGTACGCGATCCCGGCTTCACCGGCGGCGTAGGCATTCTTCATAATGTGGTACGTAACTACCGCGGACGGAGCAGCGGCGGAAGTGCCAACAAGAAGACCGTTAACCGCAGCAAGCAGAGCGCAGCGCCGGTTCAGGATTCTTCCAAGAAGCCGGGTCTGGTGGAACGACTAAAGAATATGTTTAGCGAGTTCATATAAGTGTAATCCAGATATACTTGGACTGGCCATCCAAGCACTACTCGAGGGGGAGATGGAAACAATATGTTGGAATTTGATTTTGAAATGGAGAGTTTGGCGCAAATAAAAGTCATCGGCGTCGGCGGCGGCGGAAGCAACGCTGTGAACCGGATGATTGAAAATGGCGTTCAGGGTGTTGAGTTCATCACGGTTAATACAGACGCCCAAGCGCTGCATATGGCCAAATCGGAGCATAAATTACAAATTGGGGATAAATTGACCCGCGGACTTGGCGCAGGAGCGAATCCTGAGGTCGGCAAGAAGGCGGCAGAGGAATCCCGCGATCTGATCTCAAATACCCTGAAGGGCGCAGATATGGTCTTCGTTACCGCAGGCATGGGCGGCGGTACCGGAACAGGCGCTGCGCCTGTCATTGCCGAAATCGCCAGAGAATGCGGAGCATTGACGGTAGGCGTCGTGACCCGCCCGTTCACTTTTGAAGGCAGAAAACGTGCCAACCAGGCAGAGCTTGGAATCGAAGCGCTCAAGGAAAAGGTTGATACGCTGATTGTGATTCCGAATGACCGCCTCCTGGAAATTGTGGATAAGAAGACTCCAATGCTCGAAGCCTTCCGTGAAGCGGACAATGTACTCCGTCAGGCGGTACAAGGCATCTCCGACCTTATTCAGGTTCCCGGCCTGATCAACCTTGACTTTGCCGATGTAAAGACGATTATGACGGAGCGCGGTTCAGCGCTTATGGGCATCGGGATTGCCACCGGCGAGAACCGGGCATCTGAGGCGGCCCGCAAGGCGATTATGAGCCCGCTGCTTGAAACCTCCATCGAAGGTGCGCGCGGCGTCATTATGAATATTACAGGCGGCTCTAACCTCTCCCTGTACGAAGTGAATGAAGCCGCCGAGATTGTTACCTCTGCTTCGGACCCTGAAGTAAATATGATCTTCGGTGCCATTATCGAAGAGAGCATGAAGGACGAGATCAAGGTTACGGTTATTGCGACCGGTTTTGAACACAAGCCTTCTCCCATAGCTCCTGTACGCCGTCCTGCGGCAAACAGCGAACCCTCTGCTGATAATAAGAGCAAGAGTGAGAATCTTCGTCCATTCGGGAATCAGACAAGCTCTGATCAGCTGGATATTCCGACCTTCCTGCGCAACCGGACACGCGGCAATAATGATTAAGAGCCATTAATAGCGATTATAGCTTTGACTGTTACGGAAGCACCGTATCACGCAGCTTTGAACTGCGGGGTATGGTGTTTTTTTGCTTTTCAGGCTGTATAATAACGTTAACGGGAGACGATACCATGGAAATGCTGGACCCCCGGGTGGATTTTGTATTTAAGCGGATATTTGCAAGCGAGGGCAACAAGGATGTACTGCTCGCTTTTCTGAACCGGATATTCTTGGATGCGGGCGATCTTCCGCTGGAGGAAGTAGTGCTGCTTAATCCTTATACGGATAAGGATGATCCGTTGGATAAGCAGGCGATATTTGATATATGGGCGAAGACGGTTGACGGCAAGCTGATCAACATCGAGATGCAGCTTTTCAACAAATATGATATTGAGAAACGCACGTTGTATTATTGGAGCAAACGGTATGCCGGCCAGCTTCAGGTCAACGGCAAATATAATGATCTCAAGAAGTGCGTGACGATCAACATTCTGAATTATAAGGTGCTGCCCAATGAACATACCCATAGTGTATTTCATTTGCGGGAGGACAGCAGCGGAGCGCCGCTGACAGATGATATCGAGATTCATTTCCTGGAGCTGCCCAAGTTGAACCAGCCGCTTATACCCGGCGAGGGCGGCCTTGTGAACTGGCTGTTATTTCTAAAAGGGATTGACTACTCTGATTGGGAGGTGCTGCAAATGAACGAGCCAGCCTTGAAGAAGGCGATGGAGACGCTGGAATTTCTGAGCCAGGATTCAGAAGCCCGCCGTAAATATGAGGACCGCCAGAAGTTTCTGATGGACGAAGCCTCGCAGCGGGATGGTGCGCTTAGGGAAGGCTTCGCCAAGGGTACAGCGGCAGGTGAGCTGGAAGCCAAACGTGTTATAGCAAAGAATCTCCTGTCTATGGGAATGGATTATCCTTCAGTGCAGAAGGCCACCGGACTCTCCGAAGAAGAGTTGAAATCTATCAACAATTAAATCCGGCACGTCTGAAGCCAGCCGCTTAAGGCTGGCTTTTGTTGAAATATAAGAATTTATATGTTCCACGCTATACATTATCCTTCTATTTCTCGCTGAAACGGTACCGTCCTTTAAAAGGACGGCAAAGCCGTTTCCACTTGTGCGTTGAAGTTCCTCTCAAGGCCCATAACTCGACAAAAAAACTGCAAGAACGCCCCCCATGTTTAGACAGACTTTGGATGCGGGAGTTTCTATACTAATCTTATCGTCTAAAAAGAGAGCCTGCACCCCGGCCTCCGGATAGATATCCGCTTGCAGGCAGGTGAGAGCGATGGTTGTGTATATTGACTTGATTTTTGCCGCCAATCTGCTGATCGACGGAGTCCTGCTGTGGCTGACAAGCTGGCTGGTGAAGCACAAGGTGTCCTGGTGGCGGCTGACACTCTCAGCGCTGGCGGGGGCGCTCTATGTTGTCATGATGTTTGTACCGGAGCTGTCCTTTCTGTATACCTTTCTCGTCAAATTCGGTTTATCGGTTTTGATGATCTGGATAGCCTTTGGATTTAGAAGTCTGCAAAGCTATCTTCGGGCATTTGGGGCGTTTTATATCATTAATTTTGCGGCGGCGGGAGGGATCATAGGCGTTCATTATCTGCTGCAAAGCTCTGGTGACCTCTGGAAGGGCATGATCTTCACCTCATCGGGAGGCCAAGCTTACCGGCTGAAGATCGGGTTCTGGTTCGTGCTTGCCCTGCTTCCGCTGGTGCTGCTGCTCTTCAAGCTGATCCAGTCCTCCCGCCGGCACAGAGAGCAGCTGGATTCCTATATCGGGGAAGTGACGGTGGAGATCGACGGAGTGTCGGTTACCTGCCCCGGACTGCTGGATACCGGGAACCGGCTCAGCGATCCGCTGACAAGGATTCCGGTGATGGTGATGGAAGCCTCGCTGTGGGAGGGCCATTTGCCGGCTTCCTGGAAAGGGAGGCTGACCCAGACGGGTGCAGATACACTTGTACTGGAAACGGACGGGCAGTCGTTCGCCTGGCAGGACAGAGTGCGGCTGGTGCCGTACAGAGGCGTCAACCGCGGGGCATCCTTCATGCTCGCGCTGAAGCCGGATAAGGTGAGGATAGAGCTTGGCGGTGATACCTTTTGCAGCACAAGGGTACTCATCGGGCTGGATGGCGGGACACTGTCGGGAGACGGCGCGTACCGGGCGGTCATACATCCTGACCTGACCCATAAAGAGAGTGCTCCAGAAGCACCGGCTGACAAGGTGATGGGCTAAGTAACCTATAGGAGGAACAATAATGGTCAAATTCAAGCTTGTGCTGCAACTGCAGTATTACCGCATGCTGTTTCTGCTCGGTCTGAAGAGCCAGGAGATTTATTATATCGGGGGAAGTGAAGCGCTGCCGCCGCCGCTGACACGCGAGGAGGAGGAATTTCTGCTCCAGCGGCTCTCCAGCGGGGATGCGGCGGTCCGGGCTATGCTGATTGAGCGTAACCTGCGGCTGGTGGTCTACATCGCCCGGAAATTCGAGAACACCGGCATTAACATTGAGGATCTGGTATCTATTGGCGCCATTGGACTCATTAAGGCGGTCAACACCTTTGATCCTGAGAAAAAAATCAAGCTGGCCACCTACGCCTCGCGCTGCATCGAGAATGAGATTCTGATGTATCTGCGGCGCAACAGTAAGACCAGAAGCGAGGTTTCTTTTGATGAACCGCTGAATATTGACTGGGACGGCAACGAGCTGCTGCTCTCGGATGTGCTGGGCACAGAGAACGATACCATCTACCGGAACATCGAAGAGCAGGTGGACCGTAAGCTGCTGCAGAAGGCGCTGGAGAAACTCAGCGAGCGGGAACGGCTGATTATGGAGCTGCGGTTCGGGCTGCGGGGCGGCGAGGAAAAAACGCAAAAGGATGTGGCTGATCTGCTGGGCATCTCCCAATCCTATATTTCGCGCCTGGAGAAACGAATTATCAAGCGGCTGCGCAAGGAGTTCAACAAGATGGTGTAAGTGATGAAAGCTGAGGAATAAAATGCCGGACCGGGGAGATAATGTACAGTAATGTTTCTCCTTGGGAGGTTAATCATCATGACCCGAAATAAAGTCGAGATTTGCGGTGTGGACACCGCCAAGCTGCCTGTTCTCACGAACGTGGAAATGCGGGCATTGTTCACTTCGCTGCAGCAGCAGGGCGAGCGATCCGCCAGAGAGAAATTGGTAAATGGCAACCTCAGGCTTGTGCTAAGCGTGATTCAAAGGTTCAATAATCGTGGAGAGTTCGTGGATGATTTGTTTCAGGTAGGCTGCATCGGACTCATGAAAGCCATCGATAATTTCGATTTATCGCAGAATGTCAAGTTCTCCACCTATGCGGTGCCGATGATCATCGGAGAGATCCGCCGCTACTTGCGGGACAACAACCCGATCCGGGTATCCCGCTCCCTGCGCGA
This sequence comes from Paenibacillus sp. FSL H3-0333, assembly GCF_038002805.1. Classification (NCBI taxonomy): domain Bacteria; kingdom Bacillati; phylum Bacillota; class Bacilli; order Caryophanales; family Paenibacillaceae; genus Paenibacillus; species Paenibacillus sp. FSL H3-0333. Next base: position 2,469,342 of record NZ_JBBODG010000001.1, read on the forward strand.
CATTGCCTATAAGGCGCTGCAGGTGCGTGACAGCCTGACGAACCAGAATTCGCGGGAGCCGACGATCTTCGAAATATCCGAAGCGCTCGGTGTTCCCAAGGAGGATGTTGTCTTCGCTCTGGATGCGATCCAGGACCCGGTCTCCCTGTTTGAGCCGATCTATCATGACGGTGGGGACCCGATCTATGTGATGGATCAGATCAGCGACGACAAGAACAAGGATGTCTCCTGGATTGAGGAGATTGCGCTCCGGGAGGCCATGCAGCGGCTGGGGCAGCGGGAGAAACGCATTCTGTCGATGCGCTTCTTCGAAGGCAAGACTCAGATGGAGGTCGCCGACGAGATTGGCATCTCACAGGCCCAGGTCTCACGGCTGGAGAAATCAGCGATCCAGCAAATGCAAAAGCATGTAAAGTCCTGAACACAGTCTATAGATGAGCGGAGGATATTCCGGATGGCGGCATCTAGCCGCTAGCCGGGATATCCTTTTATATGTCCGGGGCGCTAAGGCTCTGGAATACAGTCATGCGGCCAAGCCCTAAGGACATATACTGAAGCTATAGGTCTGAATGTACAGGGGTGGCAGGATGATTGAGGAGACGTCAGCTTCGGGGAAGAAGATGAAAATTTCCGATTTTCAAACCAAAGATGTAATCAATATTGTTGACGGTAAAAGGCTGGGTCAGATCAGCGATCTGGAGCTGGATTTGCGTAGAGGTGTCATTGACGCTGTGATTGTCCCGGGGTATACCCGGTTCATGGGGCTGTTCGGCGGAGGTGCCGATCTGGTGATTCCGTGGCGGAATATCGTGAAGATCGGGGCGGATGTCGTACTCGTGAAGCTGGAGGAGCCCCGCATGCCGCAGGGACAGGAAGACCGCGAGATGATGTACCTGGATCGGCCGGACCGCAGTGAACGGCGCACTTATTAATGAGGTGCGTCTTTTTTCTGCCTTTATGGGTAAAGTCATAGGAGTGGGTTGAGAAATGTACGGCGTGGGCTGAGTTTGTGAAGTATGTTTTCGGGGCCCCCGCAAAGTACTTGAATTGACACCGGAGCGTTTCATCACTTTGTGGGGAATACTTTGTGTTACACTTAAGCGGAGGTGAAGAGATGGAACCGTTTATGCAAAATGGCGCAGCGCCGATGCTGCTGCAGCTGGAGCCGTGGCGTGAGCCGTATAGGAGCATTACTGCAGGCTTCACCGGCAGAGCAGGCGGGAGCGGCACGAAGCCCTATGACAGCTTCAATTGTGCTTTTCATGTAGGCGATGATCCGGCGGATGTGCTGGCTAACCGCAGCCTGCTGGCTGCGAGTCTGGGATTCCGGCTGGCCGACTGGACCTGCGGGGAACAGACCCACGGCAAAGAGATCGCAGTCATTACAGAACAGGAACGCGGCCGGGGCAGCCTGGACCGGGCCTCTGCCTTTCAGGCCACTGACGGGCTGCTGACGAATGTGCCCGGGGTGCTGCTGACTTCTTTTTACGCCGATTGTGTGCCGCTGTTCTTCCATGATCCGCTGAACCACGTGGTAGGGCTGGCGCATGCTGGCTGGAAGGGGACCGTGGCGGAAATCGCGGCGGCGATGGTGGAACGCATGGGACTGTCGTACGGGACCCGTCCAGAGGACATACAGGCCGCTATAGGGCCTTCCATCGGAGACTGCTGCTATGAGGTGGATGATTACGTGATGGACCCTGTCCGCCGGCTGGAGGCCAGGCTGAACCTGCCGGATGCGGCGGAAGGCGCACGGGCTGTATATAGACCATCGGAGACAGACAGCAGCAAAATGATGCTGAACTTGAAAGAATTGAATCAACGCATTATGATAAAAGCAGGAATATTGCCGACTCATATCGAATGTACAACTTGGTGTACAAGCTGTAACAGTGATCTGTTCTTCTCCTACCGGAAGGAAAATGGGGTCACTGGGAGAATGACGAGCTGGATCGGAATAAAGGAGAGTTGACATTTTGGCCTCGCTACAAGAAAGAATAGCCACTACCCGGGAACGTGTCGCACGGGCCTGCGCGGCCAGCGGCCGGGATACCAGTGAAGTCAAGCTGATTGCGGTAACGAAATACGTATCGCTGAATACGGTTGCCGCTGTGCTGGAGGCAGGTCTTGACGAGATCGCCGAGAGCCGCTGGCAGGATGCGGAGCCGAAATGGAATGCGCTTGGACATAAGGGAATATGGCACTTTATCGGGCATTTGCAGACGAATAAGGTGAAGGACGTTATCGGTAAATTTCAATATATTCACTCTCTGGACCGGCTGTCGCTGGCCAGGGAGCTGCATAAGAAGGCGGAAGCTGCAGGACTTGAAGTGAAAGTGTTCCTGCAGGTGAATATTTCAGGCGAGGATACCAAGTTCGGCCTGGCGCCGGAAGCGGTGGAGGACTTCCTGAGGGAGATCGCCCCCCTTGACCGGGTGAAGGTTATCGGCCTGATGACGATGGCCCCTCACGAGGAAGACCCCGAGGCGACCCGGCCGGTATTCCGCGGACTCCGCGAGCTGCGTGACCGCCTGAATCTCCTGGGCTTGACACCTGAGCCAATACAAGAGCTGTCGATGGGCATGTCGAATGACTTTGAAGTGGCGATACAGGAAGGAGCCACCCGGGTACGCCTGGGAACGGTATTAGTAGGTCATGAGGAGGGAGAATGATGGGCGTGATGAACCGATTTATGAGTTTCTTGGGCTTGCAGGAGGAAGAGGAGATTGTGGAACGGGAGCAAATCTCCCGTGATGAGGATGAATACGAACCCGCCCCTGTAGAAACACGCAAGAATCAGAGGGCCAACGTCGTCAGCATTCATTCCCAAAAAAATGTGAAGGTTGTGCTCTACGAGCCGCGTTCGTATGACGAGGCGCAGGAGATTGCCGACCATCTGCGTTCACACCGCACGGTAGTAATTAACCTGCAGCGGGTGCGCAATGACCAGGCGATGCGGATTATCGATTTTCTCAGCGGAACTGTTTATGCTCTGGGTGGAGGAATATCCAAAATTGGGGGCAATATATTTATGTGCACACCGGACACCGTGGAGATTCAAGGCTCCATTACCGAGATCCTGGGTGACGAGCAAGATTACAACAGAATGAGGTGAGCAGGTGTTAAACGAAGTATCTTCAATTATATTCATCCTATTTCAGATTTACTATTACATGATTCTCGTATACATTCTGATGTCCTGGCTGCCGAATCTGCGTGAGAACTTTATCGGCGAGCTGCTGGGCAAGCTGGTGGAGCCGTATCTGGCACCGTTCCGGAGGATTATCCCTCCGCTGTTTGGAACGCTGGATATTTCCCCGATTGTCGCGATTATCATGCTGCGCTTTGCCGCAGTCGGGCTTCAGTCTATCGTAACCTCGGTCTTCGGCTAATCCGATGAAGAATGAAATCTACGGGCATTTCCACCCGGATGAGCGGCCGTTTGTGGACAAGGCCTGGGAGTGGGTCACGAATGCCGGGGAGTATCATGAGACGAAGCTGACCGAATTCCTGGACCCCCGTCAGGCCTATATTCTGCAGAGTCTGGTGAACCGCCATCCCGATGTGATTGTGCGCTGGGAGGGCGGTTCTTCGGATGCCGAACGGAAGCGGGGGCTGGTGGCTCCGGATTACCGTGACCTCACGGAAGAGGATATGGAGCTAAGCGTGCTGAATATCACCTCAGGCGAACAGAAATTTCTCTCGCTTATGCATGGGGATTATATGGGAGCAATCCTGGGACTGGGCATCACAAGAGGCAAGATCGGCGATATTCATGTGCTGGAAGACGGCTGCCACGTAGTGGTGGCTGCTGACATCGCGGATTACCTGTCCATTCATTTGACCGGTGTACACCGGATTAACATCAGTACGGAGATTCTGCCGTTATCCGGCCTGCGCAGCAGTGAGGTCAAGCTGGAGGCGATGGAGTTCACAGTGGCTTCCCTCCGGCTTGACGGGATTGCAGCGGATGTCACACGGCTGAGCCGGAGCAAGATTCTGGCCCCAATCAAGGCCGGGCGCGTCCGGGTGAACTGGAAGGTCGAGGAAGATCCGTCCTGTTCGCTGAAGGACGGGGACATGGTCTCTATCCAGGGCTTCGGACGGTTCAAGGTGCTGGAGATCGGCAGCTTGACGAAGAAGGGCCGTTACCGGATTTTGGTAGGCAAATTTGTCTGAAGTCTTTGCAGGATTACAGCTGTGCTTGTCGAAATTGATAATCTCAGGGAAATATGGACATTTAGCAGGCCGTGCGCCGGTAATTGTCTTTCATCTATAATCTTCACCGAAATTTCTAGGAGGTGCACAGCATGCCATTAACACCGCTCGATATACATAACAAGGAATTCTCCCGGAGAATCCGCGGTTATGACGAAGATGAGGTCAATGAATTTCTGGATCAGGTGATTAAGGATTACGAGAGTGTGATCCGGGAGAACAAGGAACTGCACAACCAGCTGTTAACTCTTCAGGAACGCCTGGATCATTTCGTCAATATTGAAGAAAGTCTGTCCAAGACCATTCTTGTAGCCCAGGAGGCTGCGGATGATGTGAAGAACAACTCCAAGAAGGAATCCCAGCTGATCCTCAAGGAAGCGGAGAAGAACGCCGACCGGATTATCAACGAAGCGTTGTCCAAATCCCGCAAGGTGGCGATCGAGACCGAGGAGCTGCGCAAGCAGGCATCCATCTACCGTACCCGGTTCCGGACGCTGCTGGAAGCCCAGCTGGAGCTGCTGTCCCAGGATGACTGGAATGCGCTGGAGAGCCGTGAGGTTAGCGAGAACGCGCTCTGAGCAGGTAACCGCTCAGATGCATACAAAAACTCCTTAGTAGAAGTTAATCTTGTTTGCTTTAGAGCAAATAAGACTTCTACCAAGGAGTTTTTTTGTGTAGCCTTTATACAGTGGCGATTACCTTTCCGGTGATGAGGATAGGGCCTCTTAAGGTGATATCTCCTTGAAGATCCTCCAGGTTAGTAGCAAATACCTGAATCGCATAATATCCTTCGGGAAGATCGGTAAGAATGGTCTGGAACATGGTGGTCATCCGCAGTGGTTCGTCTTCATCGTTCGAGATGGAGGACTGCTGGGCACTGCCGACCAGGATGCCATCTACAAGGACTTCAAGCAGGAGCTTGGGCTGATCGGGCGGAGTAGCAAATACGTTCGTTACCTCCCAGCCAACGGTAGTAGTGAGTTCTACATAATTGCTTGGAGCAGGAGGAATTGCCATACCGAATTCTAATATCAAAGTTGGTGTGGCAGGGACTGGAATCATAATAACTCCAGTGCTTAGATTGGTATGGAAGCTTCTTGCATATTCAACTAAAGTTTGCGCCATATTTTCACCTCCAATTTGATCATAATCACATCATATGGTTTTCATGGATATTATGCTTGGGGCGACATCCTATTCTTTGGGAAATTGGGAGTTTATAAGGGAGGATTAGATTGAATATTCTATTTATTACCTCAGGTTTCCGGGCCGTCTATTACTTTTTTGAACAGAGTATAGTGGATGCTTTTCGGAAGGCCGGCCATCGTTGTGAATCTTTCACGCTAAAGAGTGGCTTGGATGCGCTAAAGCTTAAGCAGCAGTCCCTGCAGCCGGATCTGATTCTGGTCCTGGCCGGCCTCAAAATCACGACACCTGTGCTGGAATTCATACAACAAACCAAAGGGAAGTCAGCGATATGGCTGACCGAGGACCCTTATTATATGGATTGGACGGTTTCGCTCATCCCTTATTTTGATTACATCTTCACCATCGATCAAGCCGCATTGGAACAGTACAGACAGCTTGGCCATCCCCATGTCAATCATCTGCCACTGGGCACAAATCCCGGCCTGTTTCGTCCTTCAGAGGTCTCTGAAGAGTATGAAAGTGATATTTGTTTAGTAGGTGTACCCTACAGTAACCGCATAGAGCTTATCGAATTCTTACTCCAGAGAACCGATTACCGGATTCAAATTGTGGGGAGAGGGTGGGGCAGGTATTACAATGAATGGGTGAAGCAGCCCGGCCAGAGTGTAGCACTGGTGAACGCCTGGGTGAAGCCCGAAACAGCCATGAATTATTATAATGGCGCTAAGATCGTTCTGAATATCCACCGCCCTTCCGCTGAGAAGTACAACCGGAACCGGGCGGGGATTATCGCCACAAGCATCAACAACCGCACTTTCGACGCGGCCAGCTGTGAAGCGTTTCAGCTTACAGACTATAGAAGCGGGCTCCGCCATCAGTTTGAGGAAGGCAAACAGGTGGTTTCGTATCTGGATAAGCATGATTTACTGCAGAAGATCCATTACTATATGGCACATGATGATGAGCGCAAGCGGATAGCTGAAGCAGCGAGGCAGCAGGTGCTGGCCGCCCATACTTTTGAACACCGGGTGCATGATTTGTTAATGAACGTGCAAGCTTGATAGACGGATTTACCGGACCTGATTGACGCCTTACAGTTATTCTGTTAGGCGTTTATTCAGGTTGCCCATAGATTCAAAGGAGCATTCTGTCCTCCATTTGAAAATTTAGTCTTCTAACCTATACCGTTTCGAAGAAGGATACATATGATAGCAAGTAAACAGCGAGGGAGGTATTCGATTGCCAAAAGTTACGATCATTATGACCAGCTACAATAAGGCCGCATATGTCGCAAAGTCCATTGAATCCATTCTGAATCAGACGCTTACAGATTTTGAATTCTACCTGATGGATGATAACTCGAATGAAGAAACTCTGAAAGTGATTGAGCCCTATCTCAAGGATAAGAGAATCAAATTCTTCCGAAGCGATACCAAAACCCTGCAGCAGAGAGTGGAGAAGGTCAGATATTCCGCGCTGATTAATCAAGCCCTGTATCAAGCAAAGGGAGAGTATATTTCCTATGCTACGGATGACAACTGTTACAGAAATACTAGACTTGAGCAGATGGTGGACTATATGGAGGAGAATCCTGAGGTCATGATTGCCTACTCTGCATCGCTGGTCAACTACTTGAATGAACACAATGAAGTGACCCGCAGCCAGTTAAGACCGGCCAAAAAAATCGTTTCGGTGGCCCCTTGCGTCATCGATCATTGCTCCATCCTGCACAGAAGCTCCATTCTTCCGGTCATTCATGACAAGTTCGGGTCCTACTGGGATGAGAATCCGGAGTTCTATAGAATTGGCGACGGCCGGTTCTTCTGGCGGCTCAACCAGTTCTGGGACTTCTACCCGGTGGATGAGGTTCTGGATGATAACTATATCACTGAGCTGTCGATTCATTATCAATTGCAGCATCAGGAGAAGAGCCAGTTCATTCAGATGCTTCCTCCGCAGCGAACCTGCAAGGAGCTGAGAGAAGAGCTGAAATTCATTCAGCAGCAAAAGAAATAAAGGCTCTGCATAGAAAGGTACTACAAGGAGGGAAACGGATTGTCTATCTATCTGTCCAATTACTGGTCGCTCTACAGTGAATTTATCCATGCTGCACAGGAGCTGAAGTACAGGAATATCCCTCTGGCCCTGATGACGAACTTCTATCAGCAAATCAATGATGAGCTCAGAAGCGAGATGGGGAGCAGTGATTTTAAGCTGAAGCTGGAGCATTCCGGTATTGATGAGCAGCACCAGATTCAGCCTTTCTTTGAAAAGAGGCTTGCGCCGCTCTATCAGCCCGTAAAGTCCAATCTGAACGGAAAAATACTGATTAATCTGGACTATATCAGAATGTCGGAGCGAACGATCAGTGAGCATTTCAGCGGAGATTCGGCCATGATTCTATCCCGCTCCAGAGCGGATGAGCTATTTGGCATTCCCAATGTATACAGCCTGGGCTACAAGCAGGACACCAAAGCTGCGGCGGAAGAGCTGGTCCAGCGGGCGGCAGACCTCTTCGCTAAGGCCGAAGGACATCCTGCGTTCAGCAATGAATTCTTCACCCAGACCTTCCTAAGCCGGATTCCTACCATTGTAGATACCATTGAAATGGTGTTTAATCTCTACAATGACCTGCCGGTAGCCGCTGTAATGGTAGGTACGACAGAAGATGTTGCCAGCCGGACACTTGCTGTCGTTGCAGGGATTAAGGGGATTCCCAGCGTATGTCTGCAGCACGGAATCCTGATGGGGGAAGAGGCGTTTATCCCTGTTTTCTCCAGCCATGTTGGAATCTATGGGCAATACGAACACGACTGGTATACGAGAAGAGGGCTTGAAGCGGAGCGAATTGTGATCACCGGCCACCCTCGTTATGATGATATCTTTACGGCACCGCATACCCCCAAAGATTCGTTCCGGGAGACCTACCAGCTTGATCCTCATAAAGTCACCTTACTAATCGCTACCGGACCAACGCTCGATGAATACAAGATCCGCACCCTGCTTACCCAGTTGGCCTCACATCCGCAATTCCAGTTGATTATTAAGCCCCATCCCTGGGAGCTGTCCAAGAAGCTGATCTCGCTGTATACCGAGTATGAAGAAGAATATAGCAATGTTCATGTGGTTACCGACCGAAAGGCTGATACCCGTGAGCTGATTATGAAATCGGACGCCGTGGTCGCCACCCTCTCCACGGTTGCCCTCGAAGGCCTTTTGTTCGATAAGCCCGTATTTGTCTACAAATTCATTCAGGCCAACCGTGAATATGATTACTATGATGCCCTTGATCCCTATATTCAAAAAGAGCCGGCTGATCTGACCCGAATGGTGGCCCATTATTTCTCCAGCAATAAAGAGAAAGTAAACTACAAGGCTGTGAAGGATAAGTTCTTGCAGCAATCCTATCAGATTTCTGACTCCGGCAAAGCGCTTGCGGATCTCATGGACCGTCTGATCCACGGAAGCGAGAAGCGATGAAGCGGGAGGTGGAGAGTATGTTCTTCCGGAACAAGAAAATTCTGGTCATTGGCGGAACCGGCACCATCGGGAAAAGCATTGTGAGGCTTATCGCAGAGCAGGAGCCTGAAGTCATCCGGATTCTCAGCAGAGATGAATATAAACAATTTGAGCTGCAGAATGAACTGAACGGAAATCCAAGGCTGCGCTACCTGATTGGCGATGTTCGTAATTATGACCGTGTGCTGGCTGCGATGGAGGGGATAGATTATGTTTTCCATACCGCAGCTATGAAGCATGTATCCTTCTGTGAATATAACCCGTTCGAGGCTGTACTTACGAATATTATCGGCACTCATAACGTGATTCAGGCAGCGAAGCAGCAGAAGGTACGCAAGGTCGTTTTTACAAGCACAGATAAGGCCATTTCGCCGACCAACAACTACGGGGCCACCAAGCTGTCTGCTGAGAAGCTGATTTCCTCTGCCGTCACCTCGGGAGCCCCTGGCCAAACGGTGTTCTGCACTGTGCGGTTCGGGAATGTGATGGGCTCCAGAGGGTCTGTCATTCCCTTGTTTGTGAAGCAGGCGAGAGAAGGCAGAGCGATCACCGTAACAGATCTGTCCATGACAAGGTTCATGATGACCCTGGAGCAGGCGACCCGACTCACCGTTCAGTCCCTGCAGCTGGCGAAGGGTGGTGAGACTTTTATTCTGAAGATGCCGGTGATCAGGCTGAAGGATCTGGCTGAAGTTGTAGCCGAAGAGGCGCCGAAGAAATACGGGACCCGCCCGTCTGCGGTGAAGATTCTGGAGATTGGCCTAAAGCCGGGTGAGAAGAGGTACGAAGAGCTGATGACCCATGAGGAATCCTTAAGCGCTTATGAATTAAAAGATGTATATATTGTCCCTTCCCCCTATGCTGCACCGCAGTCCTACCGGGAAGCAGTCAGGCCGAAGCCGGGTACCTATAGCTCCGAAGGAGAGATCCCGCTGACCAAGGAGCAGGTAAGGAAGCTGGCATTGGAACAAAATCTAATCTAGTGGAGGCTACTATGAATATACTCGTAACCGGAGGTACAGGGTTCATTGGCAGATGGGTCGTAGGGCGTTTGTTAAAGGATGGACAAAGTGTCTGGGTGATCGATAATCTGGCGAACTCATCCCTGGATAATCTGAAAGAGTATGAAGATAGCGAGTATCTGCAGAAGGTACAGATCATGGACCTCAAGGACAGAGAAGCCTTGAAGGAGCTTTTCCGGGAGCATACTTTCGACCTGTGTTACCATCTGGCAGCAAGTATCAATGTGCAAGACAGCATAGATGATCCTGAGACCACGTTCAACAATGATACACTGGCCACCTTCTATCTGCTGGAGGAATGCCGCAAGCAGCAGGTGAAGATGGTCTTCATGAGTACCTGCATGGTCTACGCCAGAGCTACGGATGAGCAGGGAATTGACGAGCAATCTCCCATTAAGCCAGCCTCCCCCTATGCCGGTGCGAAGATTGCTGCGGAGAATATGGTGCTATCCTATTACTATGCTTATGATCTGCCGGTGGTCGTTGTAAGACCGTTCAACACCTATGGTCCCTATCAGAAAACCGGCGGCGAAGGCGGCGTCGTGGCGATCTTCATTCACAGCAAATTAAAGGGCGAGCCGCTGAATATCTACGGAGACGGCACCCAATCACGGGATCTATTATACGTGGGGGACTGTGCAGATTTCGTGGTGGAGGCGGGCTACAGCGACAAGCTGCATGGAGAAATTGTCAATGCAGGCACGGGTGAGGATATCACCGTCAATCAATTGGCCGAGCTTATTGCAGACGGGCAGGCCCCCATCCATCACGTTCCGCATATTCACCCGCAGAGTGAGATCCAGAAGCTGTTATGCAATTACAACAAGGCGGAGAAGCAATTGTCCTGGACGCCTAAGGTTACCATTCAAGAGGGCATCCGGCGGACAGAGCAATGGATTCTTGAGACCTTTCACCGAAAGGAGCCGAACCAGTCATGAGAAAAAGCAAACTGGCCATTGACGGCGGGAAGCCTGTACGTGCCCACTACTTGCCGTATGGGAGACAGATGATCGATGACGAGGATATTGAGTCCGTGGTCAAGGTGCTGCAAAGTGATTACTTGACCAGCGGGCCGGCCATTGAGCAATTCGAAGCAGAGATTGCAGCGTTTACAGGGGCGAAATATGCGGTGGCTTTCTCCAGCGGAACAGCAGCGTTGCATGGAGCTTGTTATGCCGCCGGGATCGGTGAAGGGGATGAGGTGATTACAACACCGATGACGTTTGCCGCCACGGCGAACTGTGTGCTGTATCAGGGGGGCGTACCGGTATTCGCCGATATCGATCCGCGGACGTATAACCTTGATCCGCAGCGAATCAGAGAGAGAATTACGGCCAGAACAAAAGCGATTATTCCCGTCCACTTCACCGGCCAGCCGGCACAGCTTGATGAGATCCTGCAGATTGCCCGGGAGCATAATCTGATCGTGATCGAAGATGCCGCCCATGCGCTTGGTGCAAGATATAAGGGGAGAAGCATCGGGGCCATCGGGGACATGACCATGTTCAGCTTCCATCCTGTAAAGCATATAACAACGGGAGAAGGCGGAATGATTACGACCAATAACCCGGTGTATTATGAGAAGCTGCTGCAGTTCCGCACCCACGGCATCACCAGGGATGAGCGCAAGTTAAGGGAGAACCACGGACCCTGGTATTATGAGATGCAATTCCTCGGGTACAACTACCGGATTACAGATATACAGACCTCACTCGGCATCTCCCAGCTGCGCAGAATCGGAAGCTTCATTGAGAAGCGCAAGCAGCTTGCAGCCTTGTATCTGCAAGAGTTGAGCGGGACTGAAGAGCTTATTCTGCCGCATCAGCTTCCGGAGGCGGAGTCGAGCTGGCACCTGTTCATTGTCAGACTTCAGCTATCGAAGCTGAAGGCCACCCGCAAGACGGTCTTTCAGGCGCTGCAAAAGGAGAACATCGGAGTAAACGTCCACTATATCCCCGCCTATCTCCATCCGTACTACGAAAGCTTGGGGTTCCGCAAGGGAATCTGTCCGGTTGCTGAAAGCTGCTACGAGGAATTCATTACGCTGCCGTTATATGCGGGCATGGACTCCGAAGATGTGATGGATGTGGTCGCCGCGGTCAAGAAGGTGATCCGCCACTATTCCAAATCGTGAAGAAGGGAGTGAGCCAGGTGGCCAAGGCAAAAGTGATTGCCGAGATTGCCAATGCCCATATGGGCGACCCCGGCCGGCTGCGGGAGCTGGTCCTCGCAGCCGCACGCAGCGGCGCTGACGGGGTGAAATTTCAATGGTTCCATTACGACAGCCTAGCGGTGCCGGATTTCATCCATTATCAGACGTATATCGATTTGTTCATCAGCAAGCAGCAATGGGCGGAGGCGGTACAGCTTGCCAAGGATGCGGGGTTGGAGGTCTGGGTAGATCTCTATGATGAATGGGGGGCCGGGCTGCTTACGGAGCTTGAATCCCAGGTAGACGGCTTGAAATTACCGACAACCGTCTTACAGTCGCTCCCCTTGACTCTAGCCCTGCACAGGTTCGATAAGCTCTTACTTATCGGTGTAAGCGGCTGGCTGGAGGAAGAGATGGATTCCCAATTATCCTACATCCGGAGTCATTTTAAAGGCCCAATCGTGCTGATGCACGGCTTCCAGGGCTATCCGACCCGGACGGAGGATTCCAATCTGAGCCGGATCGCCCATATTAAGCAAACCTATCAGCTGGAGGTGGGCTTCGCGGACCATGAGGATGCCGATCATGAAATGGCGATTGATCTTCCAGTCTATGCCTATCTGCTGGGGGCCAGTGTCATTGAGAAGCATATCACCCTGAACCGTGCGGAGAAGGGCATTGACTATTATTCCGCGCTGGAGCCGGAGGAATTCGGGCGGATGGTGGATAAGCTGCGCCGGGCAGAGTGTGTACAGGGCAGTCTCGAAATTAAGGAATCGGAAAGAAGGTACCTGGAGGATTCCTCTCTGAAGATCGTCTCCCGTACGGAGCTGCGCCCGGGTGAAATGATCACGCCTGCGAATATATGCTATAAGCGTTCCTCTATGCCAGATGCCCTCATGGCGCGCAATGCTTCGGTGCAATTCCCTATGATTGCAACGGCAGCAATACCAGCGAACACACCCATCACGCCCGGGAAGGTAAAAACACCCAAAATCTGCATCGCCGTCATCTGTAGATTGAAATCCACCCGGCTCCGCCGCAAGGCGCTGCGCGAGATTCACGGCATTCCAGCCATCGAGAGATGCCTGATGAATTGTCTGGCTGTGCCGGGCGGCTATGAGGTGGTGCTGGCCACCTCGGATCTGCCGGACGACCAGCCCCTTACGGCGTTCACCCTGAACCATCAGGTGAAGGTGGTAACCGGCGACCCGGACAATGTGGCTGCCAGAATGCTGAGCGTGGCTGAAGCGGCCCAGGCAGATATCGTAGTCCGGGTCACCGGCGACAATCCGGCTATTTCCCCGGAGATGCTTCAGCTTCTGATAGACCGGCATCTGGCAAGCGGTGCAGACTTTACCTACGCCAAGGAGTCGACCATGGGAACGGTGGGGGATGTGTTTACCGTTGAAGCGCTGAGAAGGCTGCTGCACTATTCCCATCCGCTTACGCATGCGGAGTATCTGTCCTTTTACTTTTTCAACAATCCGACGCTCTTCAAGATCAATGCTGTGGATCTTCCTGCAGAGTGGGTGCATCCCGAGTGGCGGTTAACCATGGATGAGATTCAGGATCTGGAGCTGTTCGAGGCGGTCTATCAGGCACTGGATGTGGGTGCAAGACCGCTATTCTTCGAAGAATTGAAGGCATTCCTGCAGGACCATCCCGAGGTGGCTGAGCGCAACCGGGGCATTCAGGTGAAATGGCGGGATGATACAGATCTGGTCAAGGAGCTGAATGAAGCAACCACCCTGAAGAAGAGACCATAACGTTAGCGAGGCTTCGGAAGATGATGAATAAAGCCAGGCTTGTGCTGGGTACAGCCCAGTTAGGCGGAAATTACGGGATTGCGAATACAGCTGTCAATTTCTCTGTGCAACAGAGGAATGAGCTGCTCCAATATGCCCTCTCCTCGGGGATCGGTTATTTGGATACCGCACCGGGATACGGGGACAGCGAGTCTATCATCGGAGATTGCCTGGAAGGTGCAGAGCCGCAGATCCGGCCGCAGATCGTGACGAAGCTCCCTTCCGTCCAGCGGTTAGGACTGCACATGGAGGAAGCGCGGAGGAGGTTCGTCACCTCTTCCGTCCGTTCTTCTCTGAACCGGCTGAAGTGCTCTGCGCTGGATGTCTGTCTCTTGCATGATCCGCTGGATCTGACTTACCAGGGCGGTGAAATTCTGCGAATGCTGCAGGAGCTGAAGCAGCAGCAGCTGATCCGTAGAATCGGCGTATCCGTGTATGATGCGGAGGATATTGCGAATTTTATGCGCGAGGAAGACCTGGACAGCATTCAAATTCCGCTGAATGTGCTGGACCAGAGATGGATAACGAATGGAATGCTGGAGCGGCTCGCCCGGAAGGGCACAGAAATCTTCGTCCGCAGTGTCTATCTGCAAGGCCTGCTGCTGATGGCACCGGAGCAGCTTCCGGCGGGGCTGAAGCAAGCGGAGCAGCCGTTGTTACGATTAATCAGGTACAGCGAGGAAACCGGGATACCGGTTAAAGAGCTGTGCTTCCTCTATGTGAGGGATCTTCCGGGGATATCAGGGCTGGTGATTGGTTGCGAGACGGTGGAACAGGTGCAGGAGAACCTGCGGATGATGGCATTGCCCCCTCTAAGCCGGGCAGTGAGGCAGAAGCTCGGTGAATCCTTTACGGATATTCCTGTAGAGATCATTGACCCCAGGAGGTGGAAGTAACCGGATGCGTACTCTTCAAGAATTATTCAATCTGCAAGGCCGGACAGCGGTTGTGACCGGAGGTGCTGGTTATCTGGGCACAGCTATAGCAGAGGGGCTGGCTGAGGCTGGCGCGTCAGTCTATCTGGTAAGCTCAAGTGGTCAGCGCTGCAAGGAGACCGCTGAGGCGATCACCCGCACCACCGGAGCAGCCTGCTTCGGCAAGGCAATGGATATCCGGGATGAAGCATCAGTCAGAGCATGTATTCAGAGCATCGCCGAAGCGGCCGGAAGCATCGATATCCTGGTGAATAATGCCGCGTTCAGCTCAGCCGCCAAGCTGGCCGTCATGAGTGAAGAACAGTGGCTGGCCGGGCTGGACGGGACGATCAACGGAACCTTCAGATGTGTCAAGTCCGTCCTGCCCTATATGGTTGAACAAAAGAGAGGCTCCATCATTAACGTCTCCTCGATGTATGGGCTGGTCTCGCCGAACCCTGAGGTCTACGGAGACAGCGGGATGGATAATCCCGCCAATTACGGAGCCGGTAAAGCGGCGATTGGCCAGTTTACCCGTTACATTGCCTGCCACTTCGGGCAACATGGAATCAGAGCGAATACGGTATCGCCTGGGCCTTTTCCGAATGCAGCGGTTCAAGCCGATCCGCAGTTCATCCGGCAGCTGGAGAGGAAGAATCCGCTGGGCAGGATCGGCACTCCTGAAGATTTGAAGGGAGTCATGGTATTCCTGGCTTCTGCCGCTTCAAGCTATGTTACAGGTGAGAATATCTCTGTTGACGGAGGCTGGACCGCATGGTAAGCACAGCAGCTAAGCAGATGAATATATGGATTCGCGCCGATTCCTCGTATTCTATGGGCACGGGCCATATTATGCGCTGCCTCACACTTGCAGGCGGACTTGCCGCCAGGGGCGGGCAGATCACCTTCATCTGCCGCGAGCTGCCGGGGAATCTGGCAGATTATATCAGGGGGCAGGACTATGCGGTGGAGCTGCTTCCGCCGCCGGATGATCCGTCGTACGCCGCATTCTGGCTTCAGGTGGATTGGCGGACCGATGCCCTGGAGACAGTGCAGCGGCTGGAGGGAACTGCTCCTGCAGATTGCCTCATTGTTGACCATTACGGGATTGATAAGCGGTGGGAAGCATGGGTGCAGGGGAAAGTGAAGAAGATCGTGGTCATCGACGATTTGGCGGACCGTCCGCATGAGTGTGATCTGCTGCTGGACCCCAATCCATCCGCTGCTCGGGACCGCTACCAGGGGCTGCTTCCCGCCTACTGCACGAAGTTGACAGGCACCTGCTATACGCTGCTGCGGCCAGAATTCCGCGAGGCTAAGCTGGGGCTGGCTGAACGGGACGGAGTCATCAACCGGGTTCTGGTGTTTTTTGGCGGCACAGATCCTACGGGTGAGACCCTCAAAGCCTTACAGGCCCTGCAAAGTCCTGCCTTCGCTAACCTGCAGCTGGATGTCGTAGTAGGCGGAATGAACTACCGTAAGGATGACATCGCAGCGTTATGTGACACGATGCCACAGGCCAGCTTCCATTGTCAGATTGATTACATGGCAGACTTGATGCAGAAGGCAGACCTCTCCATCGGAGCAGGCGGAAGTACGACCTGGGAGCGCTGTTACCTGGGCCTGCCTTCACTGTGTATTATTACGGCGGATAATCAGCGGGAGATCACGGCCTTGGTTCATGCGCAGGGGGCTGCACTTTGCCTGGGGAAGAGTAATGAGGTGACCGCTCAAGCCATTGAGCAGGGGCTTAAGGCTATGCTGGCCGACCGGTCCAAGGTACGGGCCATGTCTGAGCAGGCGCTCCGCCTGATGGGCGAGGATAAATGGAATGAGGTCATAGACAGGATTATGGGAGGGGACTATGGCAGACCTAAGGGACTACAGGCTTGAGAAGCTGGGGCAAGAGCATAGCCGGCTCATATGGGAATGGCGCAATGCGGATCATATCCGGCCCTATATGAATCATGACGGGATCATTGCGCTGGAAGAGCATCTTAACTGGATGCATGCTATAGAGGAGGATACCAGCCGGGTGGTCCGAATCTGTTACTATCTGGACACACCGGTAGGCTTCGTGCAGTTCTCACAGATCGACAGGGTCCATAAGACCTGTGAATGGGGCTTTTATATAGGGGACATGAGCTGTCCCCCCGGCTCCGGCACCATGATGGGAATCTTGGCGCTGGAGCATATTTTCC
This sequence comes from Paenibacillus sp. FSL H3-0333, assembly GCF_038002805.1. Lineage (NCBI taxonomy): Bacteria > Bacillati > Bacillota > Bacilli > Caryophanales > Paenibacillaceae > Paenibacillus > Paenibacillus sp. FSL H3-0333. The sequence goes on from NZ_JBBODG010000001.1 coordinate 2,486,325, forward strand.
AGGTGGAGCAGCTAAGTAAGGTGTGCGCGCAAATCCTGGATTTCAATCAGCGGAGCTTGTCCTATCACCGCAAACTAGGCTTCATTGAGGAAGGCAGGCTAGGCAGGCAACGGATCAGAAATCATCAGCCAGTGGATGTGGTCTTGATGGCCCTGTTCCGGGAGCAATGGGAGAAGCATAGGCTACGGCTGACAGAGGAGGCAACGACAGGCCATGAAGGAAATAAAGATCGGTAACCGCACCATCGGCAGCGGGCATCCGCCTTTTGTGATCGCGGAGATGTCCGGTAATCATAATAAGTCCCTGGACCGCGCGCTCGACATCGTTAAGGCCGCCGCCCGGGCTGGCGCACATGCGTTCAAAATCCAGACCTATACGCCGGACACCATGACGCTTAATCTGCAGAATAAGGATTTCATGATTGGGGATTCGAATGGACTGTGGAAGGGAAAATCGCTGTATGAGTTGTATGCTGAGGCGTATACGCCCTGGGAGTGGCATGAGCCTATCTTTGCTTCGTGCAGGGCGCTCGGGATGATTCCGTTCAGCACCCCGTTCGATGAGTCCTCGCTCGAATTCCTGGAGACCCTCGGTGTCGACTGCTACAAGATTGCTTCCTTCGAAAATAATGATATTCCCTTATTGCGGAAGGTGGCCTCCAAAGGGAAGCCGATGATTATTTCCACCGGGATGGCCTCGCTTGGCGATATTGAACAGGCTGTCCACACCATTACCGGGGCAGGCTGCCAGGAATATATACTGCTCAAATGCACCAGCAGCTATCCGGCTTCGCCTGAGAATACCAACCTCAATACCATTCCGTATCTGCGCGACGTCTTCCGTGCTCAGGTGGGCTTGTCCGACCATACCCTGGGCGTAGGGGCCGCTGTAGCAAGCGTGGCGCTGGGCAGTACGGTGATCGAAAAGCATTTCACCCTGAACCGTGCGGAAGGCGGGGTGGATGCTGCATTCTCCCTGGAGCCGGCAGAATTCGCTTCCCTGGTCCGGGAGACAGATACGGCCTGGAGGGCGCTCGGCGGCGTCTCCATCGGGCCCACCCCCGAAGAAGAGAAATCCCTGCAATTCAGACGGTCTGTCTATACCTCCAAGGACATCAAGGCCGGAGACCTGCTCACTGCGGATAACATCAAAGTCATCCGTCCCGGCTACGGCCTCGCGCCCAAATATTATGAGCTGCTTCTCGGCAAACGCCTCAGAACCGATCTGCCCGTCGGTACCCCGCTGAGCTGGGACCTGCTGCTGTAATCCGCCTTGACAATTGGGGCGAAAACGTCTATAACTAGAACATATCTGTATCCATTGAATCCAAATTCGATGACGGGACAAGTACGATAAGGTAACGTTCTCCAGAGAGTCGGTGCTTGCTGCGAGCCGATCGTTCACGCCTTACCCGAAGATCCTCCCCTAGAAGCTAAGCTGAAGCGTGTATACGTGCGTAGGCTCCGCCGTCTGCCGGACGTTATCCCGGACCCGCAAGGTTGTCTATTGCCTGCGGACTGAGATTGTACTGAATCCACACCCCTAGGATGTGCGTGCAGTGCAGATTAGGGTGGTATCGCGAGCGCTGTCTCGCCCCTTTGGGGGCGGGGCGGCGCATTATTTTTTTTATCCCCCTAAATCCCCCTTCCAAGGGGGACCCCAAGGGCTGGCCACCCTCTGGACACCCGCAATAAGTGCTTATCGAGGTTGGAGAGGCGTCCGAGGAAGGGAAAAAATTTGTTCGGCGTAGGACCGGCCCTTCTTAGGCTGCCCTGACGGGAACGCCTGCGGGGCCTTAACAGCGCTCCGGGCGAGGGGCCAAGAGCCCCCGGCAAGAACCCCAGGCACAGCCCGGATGTTGTAACGGACTGAGGAGCTCTTATTCTGGAAGAAAAAGCTACCATTAGGGCAAGTAAAGGACCCCATGCAATTAGAATAAAAAGTGGACGCCACGTTAAGAGACACTGGATAATAGGCTTAACGAAGGAAGGTGTCCAATGTGGGGGAACGACGGCAACGATACAATGAAGAATTCAAGAAGCAGACGGTGAAATATGTGCAGGAGCAGACCAAGAGTATTGGGGATATCTGTGAGGAGCTGAATATCCCCAAGAGTACGATTCACCAATGGATCTCTCAGTACCGCCAATTCGACCAGGAGGCCATTCACCACCCGGAGAAAATGCGTCAGATCGAACAGACGCTTAAGGATGCCGAAGCGGAGAATCACCGCAAAGAACGTGAAATCGAGGACCTGAAAGAAGAGCTGGCCATTCTAAAAAAGGCGCTGCACATCTTCAGCAAAGAAAAGAACTAAGGTTCCAGTTTATCGAAGATCACCGCTCGGATTTTCGATTGGAGAAGATGTGCAAGGTCCTCAAGGTATCCCGAAGCGGGTACTACAAATGGCGTACGGCAGAGCAGCCGGTACGACTCGAGCGAAAAGAGAAGCTGATTCAGCGTATTCGGTGGTATCACCAGGATTCAGGGGGCACCTACGGCAGCCCAAGGATTCATCGGGAACTCCAAAGGGAGGGCTGGAAGGTCTCCGAGCGTACCGTCGGCCTCTTCATGCGCGAGCAAGGGATACGTTCGTGTATGGCCCGTAAATACCGGGTCACGACCACGGACTCGAATCACGATCTGCCGATTGCGCCCAATGAACTCCAGCAAGACTTTTCGGCCACAAGGCCAAATGAAAAATGGGTGGCCGATATTACGTACATTCCGTGTCGTCAAGGCAAACTCTATTTGGCGAGTATTCTGGACCTGTATACGAAACAGATTGTCGGGTGGAAGCTCAGTGACCGGATGACCACGGATCTGGTTCTAGGCGCCCTCCAGCAGGCCTACAAGGCGAAAAAGCCTGGGAAGGACCTGATACACCACTCCGACCGAGGATCTCAGTATGCCTCCAAGGACTACCGGAAACAGCTCCAAACCTATCGCATGAAAGCGAGTATGAGCCGCAGGGGCAACTGCTACGATAATGCTTGTATAGAAGCGTTCCACAGCATTCTGAAGCGCGAGTTGATCTACAGTCATCCGAAGTTTAAAACCAAGGAAGAGGCCTACCAAAAGCTATACTGGTATTTGGAGTTGTTTTACAACCGCAAGCGTTCCAACAGTACTCTGGGATACATGTCGCCAGTGCGTTTTGAGCAACTTTACTACCAGACAGTCGTTTAATTGGCGTCCACTTTATTGACAGAAGAGCACCACAGCCCGTATTACCGGAAATTTCGCTTCTAGATGGTTCTTAACAGGACAATAAGGTCGACTGGGTCCGTTAGCTCGCCAAAAGTGCTGTTTTCTTGAATATAACGGCTCTCCGGTCCGTTAGAACTGACCTACTCGGTTGGTGTGGCTACTTTTCATCCAACCTTCAGTGGGCCTGAGTTAAAGATTCATGCTGCATTAGTGCAGTTAAGGCCCCGCAGGCGTACCCGTAGGGCAGCCTAAGAAGGGCCGAGGACTCCGCCGAAGTAATCCTTCCCGTCCACTGACCCTGCTCTTCGCACGATGCACTTATTTCGGGTGTCCAGAGGGCAGCGCCCTTGGGACCCTCCCTTGGCGAAGGGAGGGTTTGGGAGGGATCGAAAAGCTTTAAAGAATTTAGTTTTTAAAAAAGAATTTAAGTTTCTAAAAAAACAGGCTCGGATGTAATCCGAATAAAGTTTAAGACTAAACGAAGGGATTGACCATCATGCATAAGGTAGACGTCAAAGAAAAAGCCCGGGCCAGAGATGTCCGGATCTTGAAAAAGTGGAGTGAGGAGGACACATTCCGCCGGTCTATGGAGAACCGCGAGGGACGCCCGAACTATGTGTTCTATGAAGGGCCGCCGACCGCGAACGGGGTGCCGCATATCGGGCACGTGCTGGGCCGGGTCATCAAGGACTTCATCGGCCGCTATCAGACCATGAAGGGCTTCCGCGTCATCCGCAAAGCGGGCTGGGATACGCACGGCCTGCCGGTAGAGCTCGGGGTGCAGAAGAAGCTCGGCATCTCCGGCAAGCAGGATATCGAAGAATACGGTGTGGAGAAGTTCATCAAGGAATGTAAGGAAAGTGTCTTCGGCTATGAGAAGCAGTGGCGTGAATTCACAGAAGCGATCGGCTACTGGACAGATCTGGATCATCCGTATGTAACGCTGGACAATACGTATATTGAGAGCGTGTGGAACATCCTGGCTACGGTTCATGAGAAAGGCCTGATGTACCGGGGTCACCGCGTTAGCCCGTACTGCCCGAGCTGCCAGACGACCCTCAGCTCCCATGAAGTAGCCCAGGGATATAAGACAGTTAAGGATCTGAGTGCCACCGCCAAGTTCAAGCTGGACGGCAGCGGCGACTATGTGCTGGCCTGGACGACTACGCCGTGGACGCTTCCGGCGCATATGGCGCTGGCGATGAATCCGGCTATGGAATATGTGCGTGCACAGCAGGAAGACGGCGTGTATGTACTGGCTAAAAATCTAGTGGACGAAGTGTTGAAGGGCGAGTACACCATCCTGTCTACACACACAGGCGCTGACTTTATCGGCCAGAGCTACACACCACCGTTCGGTTATATCAAGGCAGAGAAGCATAATGTGATTGTCGGAGCCTCTTTTGTAACGGACTCCAGCGGTACCGGGATCGTACATATGGCTCCGGCTCACGGGGAAGACGACTATAAGAGCTGCCGCGAGAATGGGATCAGCTTCGTGAATGTAGTGGATGCTTCCGGGAAATACACGGATATAGTGAGTGATTTTGCCGGACGGTTCGTGAAGGACTGTGACCTTGATATCGTGAAGTTGCTGTCTGAACGCGGACTGCTCTACCACAAAGAGAAATACGAGCACAGCTATCCGTTCTGCTGGCGCTGCGACACCCCGCTGCTCTATTACGCAACAGACAGCTGGTTCATCCAGACGACAGCAATCAAGGATCAGCTGATTGCCAACAATAACAGTGTGGACTGGTACCCGGACCATGTGCGCGAAGGCCGCTTCGGCAAGTTCCTGGAGGAGCTGGTGGATTGGAATATCAGCCGTAACCGCTACTGGGGTACTCCGCTTAACGTATGGGTCTGCCAGGATACCGGCAAGGAATTCGCACCGCACAGCATCGCCGAGCTGAGAGCGATGGCCATCGGCGAGGTCGCTGAGGATATCGAGCTGCATAAGCCGTATGTGGATAATATCCAGCTGCGCAGCCCGTTCAGCGAAGGCGGCGTCATGGTCCGCACCCCGGAAGTGATCGACGTCTGGTTCGACAGCGGCTCGATGCCGTTCGCCCAGAGTCATTACCCGTTCGAGAATCAAGACCGGTTCGAGGACCAGTATCCGGCAGATATGATCTGCGAAGGGATCGACCAGACGCGCGGCTGGTTCTACAGCCTGCTGGCGGTATCGACCTTGTTCACAGGCAAGGCTCCGTATAAGGCGGTTATCGCCCACGGCCATATTTTCGATGAGAACGGCCAGAAGATGTCCAAATCCAAAGGCAATGTCATCGACCCTTGGGAGATCATGAACGAATACGGCACGGATGCCTTCCGCTGGGCCATTCTGTCTGACAGTGCGCCGTGGAACAACAAGCGGTTCTCGCGCGGTCTGGTCGGGGAGACGAAGTCCAAGGTAGTGGACACTCTGGTGAACACGCATGCCTTCCTAACGCTGTACGCCGGAATCGACGGCTATGATCCTGCGGATCACCCGTTCAAGGTGTCTGAGCATAAGCTCGACCGCTGGATTCTGTCCCGCCTGAACAGCCTGATCGTGCTGGTGGATAAGGGGCTGGCTGTGAATGATTTCGTGAACACCTCCAAGGCCATTGAGAACTTCGTGGATGAGCTGAGCAACTGGTACATCCGCCGTTCCCGTGACCGGTTCTGGGGCAGCGGGCTGGGCGAAGAGAAGCTGGATGCTTACCGCACCCTTACGCATGTCTTGCTGACCACAGCCAAGCTGATGGCTCCATTCACCCCGATGCTGTCCGAGGATATCTTCACGAACCTGGGCGGCGGGGAGAGCGTGCATCTGGCAGACTATCCCGCAGCGGATGAGAACCTGATCGATCTTGCTCTGGAAAAAGATATGGAGTACGCCCGCGGCATCGTCGAGCTGGCCCGTAACGTCCGCAACGAGAGCGGCATCAAGACCCGCCAGCCGTTGTCCGAGCTGATTGCGTCCACTCCGGACGACTTCAACGTGGCGGATTATGAAGAGCTGATCAAAGAAGAGATCAACGTCAAAAATATCGTCATCGAGCATAGCGACAGCGGCTTCGTAGACTTCACCCTGAAGCTGAACCTGAAGGTGGCGGGCAAGAAATACGGCAAGAGCGTCGGCTTCCTGCAAGGCTTCCTCAAAGCGATGGATAGTGACGCTACCCGCAAAGCGGTACAAGAAGGCGTTATCGCCATTGTGTCACCGGACGGAGAAGAGCTGCAGATTACGTCTGAGGAGCTGCTGGTTGAGAAGCAGGCCAAACCAGGCTTTGCCTCCGCTTCCGGCTATGGACTGACAGTGGCCTTGAACACGGAAATCACGCCGGAGCTGGTACAGGAAGGCTGGGTACGCGAAGTCGTACGTGCGGTGCAGGACTACCGCAAACGTCTGGATCTGCCGATCGACAAGCGGGTTGCGCTGACCCTGCATGTCGATGACGAGCTGAAGGCGGCGGTGACTGCATTCGAGCATGTGCTGCGTGAGAATGTACTGGTGACTACGGTTGATTTTGACGGAGAGTATACCTATGAGACAGTGGATGCCGGCGGCAAGAGTATCGGTATTCATATCGGCGCTTAACTCCGGAGCGGCCGCGCATTTCCTGCATTACTTGTCCCTGTATGGCATATACTAGCCGCTAAGGAAAAGTTTCCACGGGTTAGAATGCAAATGACGAGCCCTGTGCTTGAAGAGAGAATTCTCTTTGACCGGGCTCGTTTGTTTTGCGGTGTACAGACAACCAGGAGGTGCAGGGGCATGGGCGGATGGAAAGGCGGGAAGATTCCTGCGGAGCAGCCGAAGCAGCCGGACGGGCCGGGAAGAATTTCGATCAGAACCACGGACAGAGGGAATAACAGGGAGGAAGGACCGCATGAGCATCAGCCCCCGCATTCGGGAGCAGGCCCTTCGGGCAAGACAGAACCGGGCGCAGAATATCCTGAGAAAAGCCAGCCAGCCGCTTCTTCCCGTCCTAAGCCTGAAGTGACTGTCACAGCAGCCGTCGATCCGGCCGATCTTCCCCCGGAAGAGAAGCTGAACGCCTTGTACCGGATGACCACGAGTCTGGCTCAACAGATGGAGAAGTCACGAATCTCGGAATATACCGAGCTGCTGCATTCCCCGTTCCGGCTGATCTGGCTGAACATTCTCTCCGGCGTGGCCAGGGGGCTGGGGATTGCGCTCGGATTTACTTTTTTTGCGGCGACAATTATTTATGTGCTTCAGGTGCTGGGTGCGCTCAATCTGCCGATCATCGGCGACTATATCGCGGATATTGTACGGATTGTCCAGCATCAGCTGGAGCTGAAGACGTTCTGAGCGTGGATGAACAGGAAATAACCCCACAGTGTGGGGCATTGCGGCTTGGATAACGGGCACGGCAATCTTCCTTTATAAAAAGAGGCACGAATCAGCGGCGCTACTTCCGTTCTTTTCGAGTCGGGTCCAGCAGGTAGTCGCCTTCCTCGTCGTTCATGTAATGGCGGTAGCTGTTGCCCTTGATAATCATCAGATGATTGCCCGAAATGTCGGTGGCCACGAAATTCTCCCAGGGCTCCACGAAGCCCTCGGTTTCGTCCGCTTCGATCTCCATATCATTGTAGGAGCCGATGTTGTTCCCTTCTGCCATGGCCGGCGAATCCGAGTTGCCCCAGCTCTCCACGATCTGCCAGGCATCCTCGCCATCGAAGCCGTTCTGGTCGTCCCGCTCATCCAGACTGGTGCGGCCAAACGGCGGAGACAGCAGCTCTTCCTCGGCCGGACGGGTGAATGGAGCACTCTGGCGGGGAGCATGCTCTTTCGTGTAGCGGGTGGAGGGAAGGGCGGCCAGTCGCTCATAGGGAATCGGTTCGCCGCTGGCGATGCAGATGCCGTAGGTTCCTTCGTCCATCGCCCTCAGGGCTGATTCAATATCGTCCAGCTCATGCTCATCGCGCTCCAGCAGGGAGATATCCATGGAACGGTTATACAGCTCTGTGGCAGCATCGCCGGGATGGTTATCGATTTCGGACAGCTCTCCGGTGTTGTCCCGCATAGCCTCCTGCAGTCCGTATTGTCCGCTATTGCTTAGCCTGTGCTTAATATTCTCCTGCTGCTGCAGGAGAGCAGTACGCAGCCCGGAGAGCTGCTGTGGTGTCAGATGGCTCATTGCTGTGAGCTCCTTTCGGTAGCTAATCGCTGAAATGGGCCTAGCGCCGGTGCCAGGGATGAAGGAAGTGAAGAATACCCCGGCAGGATACCGGCGAGGCCGTTTCTTTCTCTGGATAGCTTGGCCTCCGGGGCCCTTTTTTAGCGATGGCAAATAGTGCCCTTCCTTAACCGGCTTACCTGGTCATGCAATAGACGGGTTCTTGAGGCCTGTGCTACAATATACAAGTCTTTATACAGTATTCGTACCGCGTAGCCGCGGGAAAAATAAGAACGGAGTGACAACTTCTGTGGTGTACTTTCTGATTGCGCTAATTGTATTTCTGATTGACCAGGGTACCAAATATCTGATTGCCACCCGGCTGGAGCTCGCAGAGCAAATTCCGGTAATCAAGGATTTCTTCATTATTACGTCGCACCGCAATCGTGGAGCCGCCTTCGGAATTCTGGAGGGGCAGCAGTGGTTCTTCATTGTGATTACAGTAATCGTTGTATGCGGAATCGTCTGGTACCTGAACAAGGCCCGCAAGACCCGCAAGCTGCTGCCTACCGCGCTGGCGCTTGTCCTTGGCGGAGCGATCGGCAATTTCCTGGACCGGATTCTTAACGGTGAGGTTGTGGATTTCCTCATGTTCAATTTCGGCAGCTATACGTTCCCGATCTTCAACGTGGCCGATTCCTGTATCGTGGTCGGGGTGGGTCTGATTATTCTGGATACGCTGCTGGAAGTGAAGGGCGAACAGGAAGTCACCGAGGTGAAGGAATCACAGGAAGTCAAAGAAGGGAATGAATGATTTGAACAAAGACGTCAAAGAGCTGGCGGATTCTGGCGCCCTCGAGGAAGACAGAGACGTCACCGAATGGACCGTTGCCGAGGGCAATGCGCGGGAGCGGATTGATAAATACGTTACAGAGGCCTTGGAAGACGAGATCTCGCGCTCCCAGGTTCAGCTATGGATCGGCAGCGGACATGTAGTGGTGAACGGCTCGCCGGTCAAAGCGAACTACAAGCTGAATGAAGGCGATAAGGTAACCGTTACGGTGCTGGAACCCGAGGTTACAGATCTGATCGCACAGGATATTCCGCTGGAAGTGGCCTACGAGGACAGCGATGTGATTGTGGTGAACAAGCCGCGCGGCATGGTCGTGCATCCGGCAGTGGGACATCCCTCCGGCACCCTGGTCAATGCGCTGATGTATCATTGCAAGGATCTGTCCGGCATTAACGGCGAGATTCGCCCAGGCATTGTCCACCGCATCGACAAGGATACCTCCGGTCTGATTATGGCAGCCAAGAATGACGCCAGTCATGCTTCGCTGTCCGCCCAGCTTAAGGAGCACAGTGTGACCCGCCGCTATATCGCAGTGGTGCATGGTAATCTGTCTCATGACAAGGGAACCGTAGATGCGCCAATCGGCCGTGATCCGCATGACCGCAAGCTGTATACCGTAACCGAGAAGAACAGCAAGCGCTCCGTGACGCATTTTACCGTGCTGGAGCGCTTCGGTGACTGCACACTGCTGGAGCTTCAGCTTGAGACAGGACGCACGCACCAGATCCGTGTTCACATGAAGTTCATCGGGCATCCGCTAGTGGGTGATCCGGTCTACGGACGCAGCAAGGGAACTACCATGAACGGACAAGCCCTTCATGCAGCGGTACTCGGATTCGTACATCCTTCTACAGGCGAGTACAAGGAGTTCAGCGCGCCGATTCCGGCGGATATGGAAGAGCTTCTATTTACATTGCGCAGCAGATAAGTACAAATCAATAGATTATAAATCCATGGTACACAGGCCCGATTTGCGTCATATTAAGAGCATAGCTTCACAATTTAGGCCCAGGAGATGAATAGAAGATTATGAGCATTGAACAATATCAGGCTACATTCATTCAGACGAATTTCGCAGACCGCATCGGCGGCGAAGGATACGGCAAGGACACCTCCATCTACAAATTTGAGAAAATCAAACGCGCCAAAGCCTCGGCGAAGCAGGATTTTCCGAACATTGAACTGATCGACATGGGCGTCGGCGAGCCGGACGAAATGGCAGATGAAGGCATTGTGGCAAGACTTGCGCTGGAAGCAGCCAAGGAAGAGAACCGCGGCTACTCCGATAACGGTATTCCTGAATTCAAGGACGCTGCGGCTGTGTACCTTAAGGAAGTTTTTCAGGTGGACGGAATTGACCCTGTAACGGAAATCGTGCATTCCATCGGTTCCAAGCCTGCGCTGGCTATGCTGCCATCCGTATTCATTAATCCGGGCGATATCACGATCATGACCATTCCGGGCTATCCGGTACTGGGTACTCATACCAAGTATCTGGGAGGACAAGTCTACTCTGTGGAGCTGAAGAAGGAGAACAACTTCCTGCCTGATCTGAGCTCCATTCCTGAAGAGGTTGCCCGTAAGGCGAAGCTGCTCTACCTCAACTATCCGAACAACCCTACGGGCGCAAGCGCCACCCCTGAATTCTTCAGCGAAGTAGTGGCCTGGGCCAAAAAATATGATGTAGTCGTCATCCATGACGCACCTTATGCTGCATTGACCTATGACGGCGTGAAGCCGCTGAGCTTCCTGTCCGTGCCTGGTGCCAAGGATGTTGGCGTTGAGCTGCACTCCCTGTCCAAGTCCTACAACATGACCGGCTGGAGAATCGGCTTCGTGGCCGGCAATCCGCTGATCGTGAAGGCGTTCAGTGATGTGAAGGACAACAATGATTCCGGCCAGTTCATCGCCATTCAAAAAGCTGCCGCTTACGGCCTCTCTCATCCTGAGATTACCGAAGCGATTGCCGCCAAATACTCCCGCCGCCACAACATGCTGGTGGATGCGCTGAACAGCCTGGGCTTCAAGGCCGAGAAGCCGAAGGGCTCCTTCTTCCTTTATGTAGCCGCACCTAAGGGCGTCAAGGGCGGACGCCGCTTCGAATCCGGCGAGGATTTCTCGCAGTTCCTGATCCGCGAGAAGCTCATCTCCACCGTGCCTTGGGATGATGCCGGCGCGTTCGTGCGTTTCTCCGTGACCTTCGTGGCCAAGGGCGAGGAAGAGGAGAAGCGTGTCATCTCCGAAATCCAAAGACGTCTGAGCGACGTTGAATTTGAATTTTAAGTTTTGGTTTGAATGGGAGCCGCTGCAGAGCAATCTGCGGCGGCTTTTTGTCGCCGTTTATTTACTATGGTGATTGCCCGGCCTGGCCCGGCCACCCGCCCCAATTTGTTGCACAAATTGCAACCTCGAACCGCTCAAACCAAGCCCGGACACGCAAATCCTGCACCTTTTGCAACAATCCATTCGGTAATGATAAATCTTTGGCATGAATCCTGCAAAAACTGCAACAATTGGCCCAGCAGCACACAGGAGCGTGAGAATTCCTGCATAATGTGCAACATGTAGGGAAGCAGTGCCGCTTATCCTTTCCGGTAAGCTACCTTATGAAAAGCATTAATATAACGAAACAATCCTTCGCCGTCATCCGGCACATTCACCGATCCACCCAGCGGCAGCATCATGGCCTGATAAGGCTCCGGTACCATTCGATATTGATGCACATAGGAGGTCAGGACGAACCCGTTCCGCTCCCAGAAATGAATACGTTCCTTGTGCGACTCCGTAGCTCCCGATTCAGCCTCGATGATAATTCCGCGGATGCCGTATTCCTGCATAGCCCAAGCTTTGATCTGCTCCAGCATCCAGGTCCCTGTTCCCTCTCCGCGCAATGCCTTATCTACTGCGAGGTAATCGATAATCAGGATCTTGTCCGCAGCTTGTCCCACAACACCCGTAACAGCCATCGCGACAACTACCCCCTGATGCACCCCCGCATGTAAGTAACCAATCCCCCGGTTCAGCATACTGCGCAGAATCGCTTCCGTCTTAGCTCCGCTGGGAAAAGCCTCATGGTAGATCCGCTTCATCCGTCCCCACCACGCTTCATCCCATTCTTCTATAGTAATAAACTCCATGTTCATGATTTCATTCGCCTCCAGCTTCATCATAGCAGAGGAGGGGCAGGAACGATAATTAGCGGAAGGTTGGAAGTCGGATGCAACTCAGAGTGTGACGATGAAAAATGAGGAGGGCTTCGCACTTCTTATTTGTGGCGGTATTCACCGCCACACTGCAACAATGCACTATCAGCGCAGCGCCATAGTGCCCCCCTGCCTGCCCTCTCCCCAAGGGGGGATGACAAATCTCATTCACCGTTTAGGTGGAAGCGGCGGAGGGGATTTTGGAACTGTAGGAGCGGCAGCGTTCGCCTTTGTCTCCGGATTTAATCCGCTAAGCGGTTTATTCAAATCAATCTGGAGACAACAGCGACCGAAAGTCCAAAATCACCGCAGCCGCGCCCATCACCTAAATGTCTGTGATCACCGCAGCCGCGCCCTTCACCTAAATTTCTTTTCCCTATCTGTCACCGTCTTCCCCCAACACTCCCGAATATAATTTGACATCCCCCCATCCATCTGTCATAATTCCCTATAGTTGAATAGCGCCTTTAATTCAGTCCCGTGAGGCTGGCAAGGTAACGTGAATCGAGGTTCGCGTCATGAAAGAAGGAATCCGTATGAGTACGGAGGGTCTTTTTATGCGCGCGGACACGCCATCTTTTTGAATCTGCGGATTTCACTCCTTGCCTGCTTTGGGCAAGGAGTTTTTTAGTTTATCCGGGGAACTTGAACAGGCGATCAAGCAGGGGGATGGCAAAGAGGATGGTTACTGAAAAAAATGTCATTATGGACGAAACGGCGATTCGCCGGGCACTGTCACGCATTGCACATGAGATTTTGGAGAAAAACAAGGGTATCGAGAATTGCCTGCTGGTCGGCATCCGGACCCGGGGGATCTACCTGGCTCAGCGGATCGCGGAGCGCATTAAGGAAATTGAGGGCGTGGACATCCCTTATGGGGAGCTGGACATTACCCATTACCGCGATGACCGCGAAGGCGGCGGGGACAACCGGGAAGCGATGGACAAGGCAGTTGTCAACAGCAACCTGATCCTGCCTCCGGGCACCAGCGGCACCCGGGACAAGAAAGTGATCCTGTTCGACGATGTATTGTACACCGGAAGAACGATCCGCGCGGCCATGGATGCGCTGATGGATTGCGGACGGCCCCGGATGATCCAGCTGGCTGTACTGGCTGACCGCGGTCACCGGGAGCTGCCGATCCGCCCCGACTATATCGGCAAGAACGTACCTACCTCCAGGCATGAGCAGATTGAAGTGTCCCTGAGCGAATATGACGGCAAGGACGAAGTGTACATTATTTCAAACCGGGAGGAACGATAACAATGATGACGGCAACCAAAGTGAAGGAACGCAGTCTGCTGGGGATGAAGGAGCTGGCGGGGTCGGAGATTACCCAACTGCTAGACAGAACAGCCTACTGGGATCATCAGAGCGAGAAGCTCACGCCGGTGCTGAGAGCACATTTTGTTGCCAATATGTTCTTCGAGAATAGTACAAGAACCCGCTTTTCCTTCGAGATGGCCGAGAAACGCCTGGGTGTACAAGTACTGAACTTCACGGCTGCGGCCTCCAGTGTCGAGAAGGGCGAGTCCATCTATGATACAGTGCGCACACTGGAGTCAATGGGCATCGATGCCGGAGTGGTCCGGCTGAAGCCAGCCGGGGTACTGCAGCAGCTTGCCGAGAAGGTAGGCGTTCCGCTCATCAATGCCGGGGACGGCAACAACGAGCATCCGACGCAGGCGCTGCTGGACCTGTACACGATGCGCAAGCATTTTGGCGGACTGAAGGGCCTGAAGGTCTCGATTATCGGGGATATTATGCACAGCCGGGTAGCGCGGTCCAATCTCTGGGCACTCACCAAAATGGGGGCAAGTGTGCAGTTCTGCGCACCGGCAAATATGCAGGCTCCGGAGCTTGCGGCCTACGCTCCATATGTGTCTATGGAAGAAGCGCTGAAAGCAGATGTGGTCATGATGCTGAGAGTGCAGCTGGAGCGGCATGCTTCGGGCATTATTTTATCAGCCGAGCAGTACCGGGAGCACTTCGGGCTGACCGAGGAACGGGCATCGAGGCTGGACCCGGCAACGATCATCATGCACCCGGCGCCGGTCAACCGCAATGTGGAGATCGACGATGCGGTGGTGGAGAGCAGCCAGTCCCGGATTTTCCCGCAGATGGCGAACGGAGTCCCGGTACGGATGGCTGTCATGGAGCGGGCGCTGCAATAGCAGAAAAAAACCTCACATAAGAGCATTAATAAATATACACAAAGATGAATTTTTATTATATAATAACTACAGAGCTTACGGCTGCGGCCGGAAGGCACAAAGGAGAATCCTAACCGTGATCATCAAAAATGCCAGTGTACTGAACGAAGAAGGCGTGCTGGAGCGCAAGCATATTGTTGTGCAGGACGGAGTTATCTCGAAGATTCAGGATGCCGCCGAGGCGGTAGAGGAAGCCGGCGAGACCGTTGAAGCGGATGGTAAGCTGCTGATTCCGGGACTGATCGATATGCATGTGCACTTACGTGAACCGGGGTTCGAGCATAAGGAAACGATTGAGACCGGTGCACGTTCGGCAGCCAAAGGCGGATTCACAACGATTGCCTGCATGCCGAACACACGCCCGGTAACTGACAGTGCAGAGATCGTACAGCTCGTGAAGGACAAGGCACGTGAAGCGGGGCTTGTGAAGGTGCTGCCTTATGCGGCCATTACCAAGAATGAGCTGGGACGCGAGCTGACGGATTTTGCGGCACTGAAGGAAGCGGGAGCGATCGGCTTCACCGATGACGGCGTAGGCGTGCAGAGCGCTCAGATGATGAAGGATGCGATGAAGCTGGCGAAGGGACTGGATATGCCGGTGATTGCCCACTGTGAGGATAACTCGCTGGTGGAAGGAGCGCCGGTAGCCGAAGGCACTTTTGCCGACAAGCATGGCCTGAAGGGAATTCCGAACGAGTCGGAAGCCATTCATGTAGGCCGTGACATTCTGCTGTCTGAAGCAACGGGTGTTCACTATCATGTGTGCCATGTTAGCACCGAGCAATCGGTCCGGCTGATCCGCCAGGCGAAGCAAATCGGCATTAAGGTGACCGCCGAGGTATGCCCGCATCATCTGCTGCTCTCGGAGGAGGATATTCCGGGCATGGACGCCAATTGGAAAATGAATCCGCCGCTGCGCTCGCGCCGTGACGTCGAGGCCTGCATTGAAGGGCTGCTGGACGGCACGCTGGATATCATCGTGACCGACCATGCCCCGCACAGCGAGGAAGAGAAAGCCAAAGGCATGCAGCTTGCACCGTTTGGCATCGTCGGCTTTGAGACGGCCTTCCCGCTGCTGTATACCGCTTTTGTGGCCACAGGCAAATGGGATCTGTCCCTGCTGGTGCAGCGGATGACCGCTGATCCGGCCCGGGTGTTCAGACTGAATACAGGCAGCCTTACCGTTGGGGGGCCTGCCGATCTGACCCTGATTGACTTGAATGAAGAGAAGGAAGTAGACCCGGCCACGTTTGCGAGCAAGGGTCGCAATACACCTTTTACCGGATGGAAGCTTAAGGGCTGGCCGGTGAAGACCTGGGTAGACGGCAGAGCCGTATGGAGTGAGGCTTAACAGAAGTAAGCAGTAGCCCATGCAGCCCGGCTGCATGGCTGTGACATAAGAATCAGACTACAGAAACAAGAAGGAGTGGAAGGCATGCAGGCGAGATTGCTGCTTCAGGACGGAACACTGTTTACAGGCACCGCATTTGGCGCGGAAGGCGAGAAGACGGGCGAGGTTGTTTTTAACACAGGAATTACAGGCTATCAGGAGGTACTATCGGACCCTTCGTACTGTGGGCAGATCGTCACCATGACGTATCCGCTGATCGGGAATTACGGTATTACCCGTGATGACTTCGAGTCCGTTCGCCCTTTTGTACACGGCTTTGTGGTGCGGCGTCACGAATCCGTACCCAGCAACTGGCGTGCTGAATACAGTGTAGACGATCTGCTGAAGGAATATGACATTCCCGGCATCAGCGAGATTGATACCCGTATGCTTACCCGCATTATCCGCCACTATGGCACCATGAAGGCAATCCTCACCACTTCGAACAAGCGTGTGGAAGAATTGATGGAGATGATGGGTGACACGACCATTGAAGAGCTGCGCAATCAGGTTGCACGTACCTCAACTACAGCAGCCTACAGCAGCCCGGGCACCAAAGAACGCATCGTGCTGGTCGATTACGGCGCGAAGACCGGTATTCTGCGTGAGCTGAACAACCGCGGCTGTGATGTGGTGGTTGTCCCTCATGATGTCACCGCAGACGAGATCCGCCGCCTGAACCCTGACGGCATTCAGCTCTCGAATGGCCCTGGAGACCCGAAGGATGTGCCTTATGCGGTACAGACGATCTCCGAGCTGCTCGGCGAATACCCGATCTTTGGCATCTGCCTGGGACACCAGCTGTTCGCCCTGGCCTGCGGCGCCGATACCGAGAAGCTCAAGTTCGGCCATCGCGGCGGGAACCATCCGGTGAAAGAGCTGGAGAGCGGACGCTGCTTCATCACCTCACAGAACCATGGATACACTGTGAATGAGGAATCTATTGCCAGTACAGATCTGGAAGTTACCCATATCAATAACAATGACAAGACCGTTGAAGGACTGAAGCATACCCGCTACCCTGCTTTTTCGGTGCAGTACCATCCGGAAGCGGCGCCGGGACCGCATGACAGCAGTTATCTGTTCGACCGCTTCCTGCAGCTGATCGCAGACCACAAGGCACAGCGGCCGGCCGGATCGCGTCAGGCGCAGCTTGCAGCGAATGCCAGAATCACGGCACCGAAATCATCCGCACCCCAGCTTGAAGCCGTGAAAGGAGCTCTATAACATGCCTAAGAACAACAAACTCAAAAAAATTCTGGTTATCGGCTCCGGACCGATCGTTATTGGTCAAGCTGCCGAATTCGACTATGCAGGCACTCAGGCCTGTCAGGCCCTTAAAGAAGAAGGCGTCGAGGTTGTGCTGATCAACAGCAACCCGGCGACGATTATGACCGATACCAATATGGCTGACAAAGTATACATCGAGCCGATTACGCTGGAATTCGTTACTGGCATTATCCGTCAGGAGCGTCCGGACGGACTGCTGCCGACACTCGGCGGACAGACCGGCCTGAACATGGCTGTAGAGCTGGCCCGTGCCGGAGTCCTAGAGCAAGAGAAAGTGAAGCTGCTGGGTACACAGCTTGAATCCATCGAGAAAGCGGAGGACCGCGATTTGTTCCGCGAGCTGATGCGCGAGCTGGATCAGCCGGTGCCGGAAAGTGCGATTATTACCAGTGTGGAAGAAGCTCTGGGCTTCGCCGCAGGAATCGGCTATCCGCTGATCGTTCGTCCTGCCTACACGCTGGGCGGAACAGGGGGCGGAATCTGCGACAACGAAGAAGAGCTGCGTGAGACCGTCAAGGCCGGTATCCGTTACAGCCCGATCGGCCAGTGTCTGGTCGAGAAGAGCATCGCCGGCATGAAGGAAGTCGAATATGAGGTTATGCGTGATGCGAATGACAACTGTATCGTGGTCTGCAACATGGAGAACTTTGATCCGGTGGGCGTACATACGGGTGACAGTATCGTAGTGGCCCCGAGCCAGACGCTGTCTGACCGTGAATATCAGATGCTGCGCAGCGCTTCGTTGAAGATTATCCGCGCGCTGAATATTGAAGGCGGCTGTAACGTTCAGTTCGCCCTGGACCCGCAGAGCTACCAGTATTATGTGATCGAAGTGAATCCGCGTGTCAGCCGCTCCTCGGCGCTGGCGTCGAAGGCGACCGGCTATCCGATTGCTAAGATGGCCGCGAAGATCGCACTCGGCTACACACTGGACGAAATCGTCAATCCGGTGACCGGACAGACCTACGCCTGCTTCGAGCCTACACTGGACTATATCGTCAGCAAAATCCCCCGCTGGCCGTTCGACAAGTTCATCTCGGCGAACCGCAAGCTGGGTACACAGATGAAGGCGACCGGTGAAGTGATGGCGATCGGCCGTACCTTTGAAGAGTCGATTCACAAGGCCATCCGCTCGCTGGAGATCGGTGTCCACCGTTTCCGCTTGCCGGGAGCGGAGCTGCTTGAAGAGAGTGTGCTGCGCTATAGACTTGCCAAGCCGGATGATGAGCGCCTGTTCCTGATCGCGGAAGCCTTCCGCCGCGGCTATGAGCTGCAGGAGATTCAGGATATTACGAATGTGGACTGGTGGTTCCTCTCCAAGATCGAAGGGCTCGTGAGCTTCGAGGACGAGATCCGTGCCGAAGAGACATTGTCTGCTGACATACTGTATCAGGCCAAGCGTAAAGGCTTCACAGACCGGGCGATTGCCGAGATCCGTGCCGAAGGCCGTCCAGGTGGGGCATTCACCAAGGAGGCGGAAGTGCGTGTGCTGCGTCTGCAGCAAGGACTGGTTCCGGTCTTCAAAATGGTCGATACCTGCGCCGCAGAATTTGAGGCTTCAACGCCATACTATTACTCCACCTATGAGACCGAGAATGAGGTCATTCATTCCGATAAGCAGAAGGTCATTGTACTCGGCTCCGGTCCGATCCGTATCGGCCAGGGAATTGAGTTCGACTACTCTACGGTACATGCGGTATGGGCCATACAGAAGGCTGGCTACGAAGCTGTAATTATCAATAACAATCCAGAGACCGTATCGACGGATTTCAATACCTCGGACCGCCTGTACTTTGAGCCGCTGTTCTTCGAGGATGTCATGAACGTGATTGCCCAGGAGAATCCGATCGGAGTCATCGTACAGTTCGGTGGACAGACCGCGATTAACCTGGCTGCACCGCTTGCTGCTGCGGGCGTGAACATTCTGGGTACCAGCCTTGAGAGCATCGATGAAGCCGAGAACCGCAAGAAATTTGAAGCCCTGCTCGCCCGTCTGGATATCGCACAACCTAAAGGCAAGACCGTAATCAATATTGATGAGGCTGTCGAAACCGCGCAATCCCTCGGTTATCCGGTGCTGGTTCGTCCATCGTATGTCCTGGGCGGACGCGCCATGGAGATTGTCTACAACGACACAGAACTGCTAAGCTATATGGTTGAAGCGGTAAAAGTGAATCCGGAGCATCCGGTGCTGATCGACCGCTATATGCTGGGTAAGGAAGTGGAAGTGGACGCCATCTGCGACGGAGAGACGGTTGTCATTCCGGGCATCATGGAGCATGTGGAACGCGCAGGGGTTCACTCCGGCGACTCCATCGCTGTCTACCCGCCGCAATATCTGGATGAAGGTCTGAAGCAGAAGATTGCCGAGATCACCATCAAGATTGCCAAGGAGCTCAAGACCATCGGGCTGGTGAACATCCAGTTCGTCATTTATCAAAATGAAGTGTATGTCATTGAGGTCAACCCGCGCTCCTCGCGTACGGTTCCGTTCCTGAGCAAGGTGACCGGTATTCCGATGGCGAACCTGGCGACCAAGATCATTCTCGGCGGCAAGCTGAAGGAAGACGGGTACACTGAAGGCCTGTGGCCGGAGAGCGATTATGTGTCGGTCAAAGTGCCGGTGTTCTCTTTTGCCAAGCTGCGCAGAGTCGAGCCTACGCTCGGACCGGAGATGAAATCCACCGGTGAGGTCATGGGCCGCGATAAGCTGTATGCCAAGGCGCTCTATAAGGGTCTGATCGGCGCAGGTATGAAGATCCCGGCTACCGGGGCAATCATTGTAACTGTAGCCGACAAAGACAAGGCTGAAGCGGTTGAGCTGATGAAGGGCTTCCATGCCATGGGCTACAAAATCATCGCCACCGGCGGTACGGCAGCTGCGCTGGAGCAGGCCGGGCTGAACGTGATGAACGTTAACAAGCTGGATGAAGGCGAGCCGACCATCCTGGATCTGATCCGCGGCGGTCAAGCGAACTTCGTCTTCAATACACTGACCAAGGGCAAAACGCCTGAGCGTGACGGATTCCGCATCCGCCGTGAAGCGGTAGAGAACGGCGTCGTATGTATGACCTCGCTTGATACGGTAACGGCGCTGCTGAGAATGCTGCAGACGATTAACTTCTCGTCCCAGTCGATGCCTGCTTTTGTCGGACAATAAGATAGAGGGTGAGGCAGCTGTAAGAGGCTGCTACAGGAACGGTTTGCGTTAGCGCAGACCGTTCACCTATGCCCGGGACCTGGAAATGGTTGGTTAGGAGACCACTTTAACCGAGAAAGAGGGGAAGAAAATGGACGGTACAGCAGCACAGCAGCATGAACATGAGAACATCGGACAGGTAGAGAAGCGTAATGAAATGGCCGGACGCCTGATGGTCGCCTTGGATTACCCGGATGCAGCCCAGGCGCGGGCGCTGATCGAACAGCTCGAAGGTATTCCCTGTTATATAAAGGTGGGAATGCAGCTGTTCTATGCAGCCGGACCTGATTTCATCCGGGAACTGAAGGAGCGCGGATATTCGGTATTCCTCGATGTTAAAATGCACGATATTCCCAACACCGTAAAGGGCGGGGCAGAAAGCTTGACTCTGCTTGGCGTTGATATGTTCAACGTACATGCTGCCGGAGGAACGGCCATGATGGCTGCTGCGGTGGAAGGGGCGGCGAAGGCCGTCAGCCTCCAGCCGTCGCTGCACATGCCGCTGATTATCGCGGTAACCCAGCTTACCAGCACCAGTCAGGAAGTGATGAACCGCGAAATCGGCATAGCCGGACCAGTGACGGATGCGGTGGTGCGTTATGCCAAGCTTGCAGCGGAAGCAGGCCTGCATGGAGTCGTAGCATCCCCACAGGAATCCCTGGTGATTGCCGAAGCCTGCGGACCGGAGTTCCGCACGGTTACCCCGGGCATCCGGCCCGCCGGGGCATCCCTGGACGACCAGTCCCGGGTCATGACTCCCGGACAGGCTATCCGCCAAGGCAGCCACTACCTGGTAGTAGGCCGGCCGATTACAGCAGCGGCAGATCCGCGAGCAGCAGCACTGAATATTATTGAGGAGATGAGCCAAGCATGAGCATATTAGAGAATCGAAGTGAACAGGTCGCCAGTCATCTGCTGGAGATCGGAGCGGTAGCCCTGCGCCCGCAGGAGCCGTTCACCTGGACCTCCGGCATCAAATCGCCGATCTACTGCGATAACCGTCTGACCATGGCCTTCCCGGCTGTCCGCAACTACATTGCGGAGGCCTTCGCAGAGCTGATCAGAACCAGCTATCCGGACGCCGAGGTGATTGCCGGGACAGCAACCGCCGGTATCCCGCACGCGGCCTGGGTGGCCGATAAGCTCGGCCTGCCGATGGCTTACATCCGGGACAAGGCCAAGGGCCACGGCAAGCAGAACCAGATCGAAGGACTCATCACGCCCGGCCAGAAGGTCGTCGTCATCGAGGACCTGATCTCCACCGGCGGCAGCTCCATCAAAGCCGCGCAGGCCGTTCAGGAAGCAGGCGGCCTCCCGCTGGCCGTGCTGGCCATCTTCAGCTACGAGCTGGACCGTGCCGTAGAAGCCTTCGCCGCTGCGGAGCTTCCGCTCCAGAGCCTCTCCAACTACAGCACGCTCATCGATGTCGCGCTGGCCCAAGGCAAGATCGCTGAGAGCGATGTAGCGCTGCTGCAATCATGGCGCAAGGACCCTGCCGCCTTCGGCGTGTAGGGGCTAGGAAAAGACGCAGGAAATGAGTAGAGGGTACGTAAAGAGTACGTAGAGCGTAAACATAAAGCGTAAACGTAGAGCGTAGAGAATGCATAGAAGAAGCTTTGTCCCCTTTGCCGGGGGATGGGGCTTCTTTTTTAATGCTTTAATTAGTTTTTGGGCTCTTAGGGAAAAAAAGTGGAAAAACAGCATCTATTCACTGGCCCAGCACACTTATAGAGGCTTTAGTTGGAAAAAATACACTTGTTGAAACCTGAAATGGACAATAACGCAGATACCGCCAGAACTAGATGTCCTAAATCCACTTATTTCCTTTGAAGAGGCGATTTCCGCCCAAGCAAGTGTATAAAATCGAACTATTTCCCTCAACGGATCATTACAATTAGCTGCATACGGGCAGAAATTGCCATCCGCTCCGCCAACCAATCCTCTGATTTTCTTGCAAAACTGGGCATGATAAATAGCACCGGGACATATATTATTGCGATGAAGGAGAAGAGGGTATCATGAATTGGATCTATTTTGCCAAGTTGTTCAGGACCAGATTTCAAGCGGGCTGCCTTGCCAAAAGACTGGAGCAGGACGGCTGGATCTATGGCTATCATGATCCGCGTTTTGTGGAAATATACCGTTCGCGCAAGGGGCGTTATGGTGTGCGTTTTCTGCCTTAGCCATAAAATCCAAAATCATCCTTGACTTTATCCATGGCTATATTGTATATTATCTATTGTCGCTGTTTAAATAATTATTAACTGACGCGGGGTGGAGCAGCCCGGTAGCTCGTCGGGCTCATAACCCGAAGGCCGCAGGTTCAAATCCTGCCCCCGCAATTACCTTATTACACCGGACAGCACTTGTATAATACGGATATCCTAGTCCGGGCCCTTAGCTCAGTTGGTTAGAGCGGTCGGCTCATAACCGATTGGTCACAGGTTCGAGTCCTGTAGGGCCCACTTCACTTAACCCCCTTGCCTAGCAAGGGGGTTTTTAATATGCACCGGCTGCTGTATTCCATGTTAACAAATATATTATAGAAGTTTTACCATGATTGAGCCTGTACAAATAATAAATCCGTCTGGCATTAAGCCCGGCGAGTTTTATTTTATAGCTTTTTCAAATACTCAATAAATATGTTCTGATTTCTTAGGGTTTAATTTTATTACTTGTTACTTCCATTCTTTTGTTCTTTAGCTTTCTCACTGAAATGTAAGCTAATAATAGCAATTACCAATAAAGCAACACCTACTATATTAGAGAATACAGGCTCATTGTTTGAAAATGATCTTATTAGCAACCGAATATTTATAGCAAGAGCCCCGAACCAACATAAGTAAACAAACCATTTAGTAGTGTTTTTCATTATTTTACCTCTCACATACATTATTTTATAGTTATCCACGGAACCGTTGAAAATATTAATGTACCGTCAATCGTCTGGCCTTCCCCGTGCGCTCATTGCTATTCCTTAACAGGGCTAAAAATTTTAAATGAAAATAAAAACAGGAGTGGTTGGCAGGGAAGCGCCAGCAGCTCCTGTTTTATTGTTAACGTACACCCTAACCAAACATAGAAGGCAAAAAGAACAAGAAAAAGATTATAAGTACAATAACGCTGCTTATTCTGCTCATCATGAGATAAGCCTCACTTGGTTCAGAATCGCCCTTTACCATCCAGCCATAACGCATATGCCAGCCCATGGCCGGGAAGAAGATATTCAGCATCGCAATCAGTACAAATAGAATAGAAAAGACAACCATTTTTACCAACTCCTTTATCAGTTTTACGTGAATTATGCATCTGAAGTTGCACATCATTTATAGCGTCAGCTTAATTGATGTAGCATGAGTTTGAAGGAGAATAACAAAAAAACAGACCCGAATTAGAAATTCGGATCTGACAGGGAAGTATCAGTTGTCCAATCCTAAAATACGAAAAATAATAAAATTTGGTGTGGGACATTGTGATGTATTCAAGGGCGTAACTACTATAGCTAACGCCCGTTTTTTTGGAATTAGGTTGCTGACTAGTAAAAACTGGTTGATCGTCCATTTCTAAACCGGATGGGATGCGTACACTACACTATCTTATTAGGGAGGTGTCCGTATTGAGTTGTCCAGACGATAAAAAATGTCATCCTAAAAAAATCGTCACCCTCGTTCCTTCAAAAAGAAAAAGAAAAGAACATCGGAAAGTTGTTAAAAAAGTGATTAAAAAGGTGGTTAAAGTAACCTGTCCACCGCCTGAAGTCAATGTCACTACTCCTACCGTCATTGGTCCCACAGGGCCCCAAGGAGCGCAGGGCTCCCCGGGTATACCGGGAATCCCGGGGGCAAGAGGTCCCCAGGGAACAGCAGGTCCTCCGGGACCTGCCGGCGGGCCTCCAGGGCCCCAAGGCCCCCAAGGTGTGCCCGGGCCACCTGGAGCGATAGGCCCCCAGGGAGCAGCGGGGCCCGTTGGCCCGCAAGGGGCGCAGGGACTTCCGGGAGCACAGGGCCTCATAGGTCCCCAGGGCCCGCAGGGTGAACCTGGTCCGGCGGGAGCGATTGGGCCACAAGGCATTGCCGGAGCTACTGGTCCGGCCGGAGCGGCAGGAGCGGCAGGGCCGGCTGGAGCAACAGGAGCCACTGGGCCGGCCGGAGCCGCAGGAGCTGTAGGAGCTGCAGGAGCGACCGGGGCAACAGGAGCAACCGGGGCAACAGGAACGGCGGGAGGGGTATTAGGATTTGCTGATTTCTTTGCTCTGATGCCTCCTGATAATACGGCAACGGTAGCGCCGGGCACAGATGTAAGCTTTCCTCAAGATGGCCCTACCAGCGGGACAACGATTGCCCGTACCGGACCAAGTTCTTTTAATTTAGCGGCTATTGGGACGTATCAGGTGCTGTTTCAGGTTAGCGTGGACGAAGCCGGACAACTAATCTTGACTTTAAATGGTGCAGATCTCGCTTATACCGTAGTTGGGCGGGCAACAGGTACCTCGCAAATCGTAGAAATGGCGATCGTGCAAACAACGGTCATTAACAGTA
The DNA here is from genome assembly GCF_038002805.1 of Paenibacillus sp. FSL H3-0333. NCBI lineage: Bacteria > Bacillati > Bacillota > Bacilli > Caryophanales > Paenibacillaceae > Paenibacillus > Paenibacillus sp. FSL H3-0333. The sequence goes on from NZ_JBBODG010000001.1 coordinate 2,511,356, forward strand.
TTCTAACCGTTCGCAATCCTGCCGGAAATGCCGCTGCACTTACGATTACTCCTCTTGCGGGAGGAACAAGACCCGTTTCAGCACATCTTGTTATTACACAATTAGCATAGCGGCTATTTTACGAATAGAGCATAATGAAATTTTGCCACCAGTAGCTTGGTGGCTTTTTTGTGATCACAATAAACCACATGACATTTATGTCACACCAACTCCCATATTGTTAGCTCATTCGATGGGGAATTCCATCTTAGCCTCTTATACTGGAAATATATTGATTCACTTCCGAAAGGGGCTATTCACCAGTGACTGAAGCTATCAAAGCAATTATATTAGGGATTATTGAGGGGTTGACTGAATTTTTGCCGGTCTCGTCTACCGGGCACCTTATTCTGGCAGGGGATCTGCTGAAGTTCGAGGGGGAGGCTGCGGTTACCTTCAAAATCGTGATCCAGCTAGGTGCGGTAATGGCCGTGCTGCTGCTGTATTGGAAGAAGTATTTGAACATTGGCGTGAATATGCTTAAGATGGATTTCGCCAAGAGTAAGGGATTGAATGCAATTCATATGATCCTGGCCATGGTACCAGCGTTAATCATCTATCTACTATTCAAGGACACGATTAAAAGCCAGCTATTCGGCCCCAAGCCGGTCCTCATTGGTCTGATTGCCGGTGGTCTCTTGATGATCTTCGCTGCACGCAGCAGGAGATCCGTAACGTCAGAGACGGTAGACGGTCTTAATTATACGCAAGCCTTCGGCATCGGGCTGTTCCAGTGTCTGGCACTGTGGCCCGGGTTCTCTAGATCCGGTTCGACGATCTCAGGCGGTCTGCTGCTGGGAACCAGCCAGAAAGCCGCTGCGGACTTCACCTTCCTGATCTCCGTGCCGGTGATGTTCGGAGCAAGCCTCCTGGACCTGTATGACAGCAGGGATCTACTCAATTCAGATACGCTGACCCTGATGCTAATCGGGTTCGTGACGTCCTTCCTCGTAGCCATGATTGCAGTAGTCACGTTCATCAAGCTGATCAAGCGGCTCCGCCTGGAGTGGTTCGCGCTGTACCGGTTCGTGTTAGCGGGGCTGTTCTATGTAATTGTTATACTGTAAAATCCTGCTCTCAGCCGTATTCCTTAGGCTCCTGCAGCAGGATGGAGAAGGTCTGGGTAACGTGGTCCACTTCAATCGTCTCGATACCCACAAAATCCGGAATTTCAGGATGAACGGCATCCACGCTATATTCAGGGTGAGTCAGCAATAATTGAATGACTTTCAAGGCTTCCACGTTGATCTTGATCCCCTTTACAGTAGAATCTAACCCTGTTATAGAGGGGAATCTCCGCCCTCCGGGTCTATAGCGTATTATCCCCGCAGCGCTTAGCGAATATGTCTGTGGATGATATTTCTGTCTTCGTTACGTTCCATAACAGCCATTAATTGCCCCTGGAAAATCCGTCTCTGGATCTGGTCGATCCGCTGCAGCGCGAGGGGAACGGGAACCTGGAACGCTACAGCCAGCTCGGCAACGGCATCCTCACGAAGCTCGGGCAGCGTATTCGCGGAGATCATACTATAGGGCATGGAGGCATACAGAATGAACCGGTCGGATTCATCTCTCTGCGCCTGCGTGAACACTCCGGGCATAAGCGTAGACTTGCCGGCATGCCGCAGCAGATGACAGAGCTCGTGGAGGAATTCCAGCCGCTGCAGCTCGGGAGGGAGGCGGTTGTCGATGAACATACTGTACATTCCGGCCGCAGCCTCAATCGCCTTGCTTCTGACATCCAGATAGTGTACCCAGATATTGAGCTGCTTCGCTATGTAATCAATGGAGATATCGGCCGGCTTGCGGACGCCAATGCGCTGGTATAGATCCTCTGTCCATTTCTCCAAAGCGGTCATCTGATAATAGCCTTGCATAATCAATCACCCCATATATAAGATCGTATGTTCGTGTTATTGGCCAAAAGAAAAGCCCTTAAGGGCTAAGCAGCAGTTCAGCGCGTACTCTTCAACGGCTGAAATATGGAACGGGTGTTCCTGTGTATGTAAGCATAAAGGAATTACGCCCGAATATCAAGTGTTTTTCCCAAGGTGGGGTGCGTGGCCTGACTCAGCATCTGAACCATATCCTGGGCGCTGCTCTGCGCCTGCTCCTTGGCAAGGCTCATCACCTGCAGCCCTGCGGCCTGCTGTAAGGATGACTGGCTCATCACTACGGATAATGCAGCAATATCCATCCGGCATTCCTCCCTTCATTTGTTGTTAAGCTATTGCTTCATACTCTATATCGACTACTGGACGCCTGTCCGTTAGGTGAAAGGTATTTCTTTGCCAATTGGCCCATGCAACGGGGCGGAATTCCACATATTCTGTGCTGTATTCAATATTCAAGAGGAGGAATTAATTATGGGAGCAGAGTATGGTTGCGGTTGTGGAAATAACGTAGGTGGAGTGAATCAGGGACCTCCAATCGTTCCGGTAGTAAGCCCTTGGACTTCGACAGGTGCCATTCTGGTTCTGTTCATTCTGCTGGTTATCATCACTAAAGCCTGTTTGTTCTAGAACCGCCTATAGCCAGTGTAGCCCTGTCCGGCCTGTGCCGGATAGGGCTATTTCTTTTTCTTCTTATGAGCACGGACCGTTGGCCCGATCTGGCGTTTGATTCTGCCTGTAGCTACGTCGGTTTCAATAATATAGAGTTCCTTGATTGTTCCTGCAAGCGCGAACCATTCCTGTAAGGCTTCAGCTTCGGACATAGGGCCGTACAGCCTTTTGCCCCGATAACAGATATAGAACACTTCCGGCTCTCCATCTAAGTTATATTATCCCATTTCATTCTACGCTTTATCGCGGTGAAATTGAATAACATCCCCCACATGCCGGCTTATTTGAAAATAAATTCCACACGCGTACCGTCTGCGAATGCTTCCAGCTGATTGCCGACCCAGCTTCCCGCTCCGCGGTTATCACTGGGCGTTATGTACTCAATATGCGCCCCGGCTCCGCCTTCCTCACACATGGCCATCGGCCATTCGTCCCGGTCATAGCCTTTCTTCGTGGGGACTCCCTTCAGAGACGCCTTGCGGTTCTCCTCCGCGTCCTTGCGGTTGATGGTGCAGATCGCTGACTCTCCCTTGCGGATGGCCTTCTGGATGTGCTTTGCGGTCTCCGGGTAGCGGTCTGCCGGGAACTTCAGCTTCACGACCTCCGAAGGATTCGCAGAAGGGGTCTGCGGCAGCCATTGTCCGTTCTCCTCCAGCAGGTAGGCGGCAAGACTGAGCAGGGCGATAATGATGAGACTGATGATGGACTTTTTGGCTTTCATATCTGCTCCTTTGTAAGTGGGTATGGGTATAATGCCTGTGCCCTGAATAGTATAGCGTAAGAATAACGGATTGCGACAGCCCTAATTCTGTGCATTTGCCGTGCTGAAGTTCCACAATTCGTCATAATATGTACAAACACAAGGAAAAGGATGGTGGAAAATGTGGAACAGCGCAACCTCAGGGACCTGCTGGATTCAGCCTCGCGGCTGATAGGTGATGTGCAGTGGCAAGCGGCTTTTCGCAAAATACAGATGTCTCCCGCTGACGCGGAGCTGGGGGCGCCCGCAAGGAAGCTGCTGGAGACGCTGTACTGGCTGCAGGGCCAGGGAATGATCAGCGGTCAGCATGATTACCTGGAGAGCCCGGATGATATCAACAACAAGCTGAAGAATACCGCTGGCAGCTACGCCGGACTACACGGTTATGAGATGGGGCCGATCAGCGGCCAGACGGAGAAGCTTATCAGCAGCCAGCGGCAGGGAGTAACCGACAGTGCGATCCGCTGGCATAAGGCCGGGGGAATCGTAGCGATGACCTATCATGCCAACCTGCCGGGCAGTGCTCCGGCCTGGACGAATGTCTCCATGAGCCTCAGCGAAGCTAATTTCAGCAAGTACATCACAGCGGGAACGCCAGAATATACGGCAATGATTGCGGAGCTCGATAAGGTAGCTGTTTTTCTGAAAAAGCTGGATGACGCCGGTGTCCCCGTACTCTGGAGACCTTACCACGAGATGAACGGCGGCTGGTTCTGGTGGGGCCAGAAATCCTCCTTCGTGACCCTCTGGGAGATCATGTTCCAGCGGTACACCGTCTATCATCAGCTGCACAATCTGCTGTGGGTATGGAGTCCGAATGCCAAGAACAAGAATAGTGAGGAGCCGGCGAAGTATTATCCGGGCAGCGGCAGAGTGGATGTGCTGGCAGCGGATATTTTCGAGGGGGATTACAAGGTAAGCCATCATGATATGCTCTGGGACCTGGGGCGCGGCAAGCTGATCGCCATCGGCGAGAACGGGGAGCTTCCTCCGCCAACTGTGCTGGCAGGCACTCAGAACAAATGGAGCTACCAGATGACCTGGGGCAAGATGCTGTACGAGCGCAATAAGGATGCAGTAATTCAGGCTTTTATGAAGAATAGTGCCGTGTTCTCCAGAGACGACTATTCGGCCAAGGCGGCGGCGTATGCTTCTTCAGGAGGGGTACTCCCCAAGCCGGGCCTCTATGGGCAGTATTATAACAATATTACGCTTAGCGGCACGCCTGCCCTCACCCGGACAGATGCCAATATTAACTTCGCCTGGAGGCAGGCGGCGCCTGATCCGGCCGTTCACGCAGATCTGTTCTCCGTACGCTGGAGCGGTCGAATAAGCGCTGCCTACAGTGAGACCTATACGATCTACTCGTATTCAGATGACGGAATCCGGATATGGATCGACGGGAAGCTGGTTATTGACAGCTGGATGAAGCAGAGCGGGCAGGAGCGGCAAGGCACAGTGAGTCTGATTGCAGGGAAGCTGCATGACCTGAAGGTGGAGTACTATGAGAACCAGGGGGATGCGCGGGCGGTACTGATGTGGGAGAGCCCCAGCCAGGCCAAAGGCGTCATTCCGGCAGGAGCTCTCTACCTTCCATAACCAAGTGTAACGAAGCGTCAGATATGCTCGCGGTAGCTGATGTTGTTGGCGATTTTCTCGTCACGGACGGCTTGGCGCAGGATATCCTTGACAGCTTGAACCTTACGGATTCTATAGAAGGGGAGCTGTGGAGATGAAGCATCATCCGACAAAATGATCAGCGTCCCGATGCCCAGCATACGCTGCATAACCGACTGGGTGACAGAGAAATCATTGACCCGCAGCAGCTCGATTTCTTCGACATCCTTGCCGATCAGTCCGCTCTTCACCATAATCCGCTGGGACGTAATCGTATACTTGGTGGTATTCAGTCCGATCAGCCCCTTGAGACGGTCGGAGATGCCGGCAGGCTTGCCCTGCCATAATTCTTTTTCGGGACCGGAGCTATGGCCAGCCGCCGGACGGCGTGCTGCTGCCGGAGAACCGACCTCTTCTGTACCTGCTCCGCATTCCCCGCAGAATTTGGCACCTTCCTTGTATTCCGCACCACATGCTGTGCAATAAGCCATAATAATCTTCCTCTCCTTGAACAGATAAATTCATTATAGTATAACAGGAATTGCCAGTCATCAACGGGTTATGGACCGCCGTTTCTCCCTATGAATACGCTTAACTGCTGACATATGTTTCATTGCGCCGAATTTTACATTAATTTCATTTGCACTTAACAAAAATCGATATTATTCTGTTAAGTGGAGGGATCTTAACTATGAGACAAGCTTTACTTGCAGGACTGCTAGTGGCCGTCATGATACTCAGTGCCTGCGGCAATAACAGTGCTGAACCGGCGTCCCCGGAAGAGGTACAGGAGACGGTACAGAACTTTTACAATGAAATGTCGAAATTCGACGAAATGGGCAAATCCTCGCTAGAGAACTTCAACACCACGCTAACCTCTTATTCCACCGGACAAGCGACAGACAAAGAATTCGAGAAGGCTGTGGACAGCTTCCAGGATACCGCATCTCAGCTTGCAGATCATGTGAACGATATCAAGATTGCGGGTGGCCTGCCGGATACGATCGAGAAGCTGCTTAGAGATTCGGTGATCGCTTTCCAGAGTGCCTATCAGATCAAGGAGAAGGCTTCCAAGGGCGCAGTATCGCCCGATGTGACCGCTGAGGAATTCAACACGATGAATGAGCAGGCGGACGTAGCGATGCTCTATGGCATCTCCAAGCTGAATGAAGCCAGAGAAGCCGCCGGACTGATTGATAAGGAGCAAGCCGTACCAGGAACCGTATCAGATGCAGGCACAGATGCCAAGCAGGAACCGGGTGCTGGAAGCGCTGGGACTTCGTCAGTGAAATAAGCAGAGACAAGACTTGTTATACGCCAAAGGATTCAGATGAAGACGCTGTACAGCATTACTGTAGGCGTCTTTTTGCTGTGGATTGAATTATTGGCCCAATCTTTTTGAGAAGTACTTAGGGGCCTCCCTGAAACCTTGTCTTTCATAAAATGTATGAGCCTCTATTCTTCTGGCATGACAATGAACCTGGATACTGGCACATCCTCTTCGGGTGGCGGAAGCTGAAGCGGATTCCACTAATTCCTGTCCAATTCCCTTACTTCTAACTGAGGAATCCACAACCAGATAACTAATGGAGGCGATATCTCCTCTCATGCCCAGTTGCGGGATATAATGCAGGGAAAGACAGGCGATAACACATCCTTCCGCTTCATAGACCATTAACTCCTCATTAGGGTCAGCAAGAAGTCTTTCTATATTCTCTTTCATATAAAGCTCGGTATCCGGGTAACCTAATTGCGTCAATAGTCTGGAAATACCCTCTCGATCCTCCACATTTGCAGCTCTAATCATAAATATCATCTCCGTCCTTTCTACCCCGTTCCCCTAATGATGGCATTAAATTAGCGAAACAACTAGAACCACGGGATGGCTGTTTTCATGCAGGTGTGGTGCTATTTCAACCCTTTATTATAATCAGCTAAAGCCCTCCTTCTGCGTCCTTGCTCTGACATTAATTTCTGCTTGCCTAACAAGCTGAATCGCGGATATAATACAAACGTACGTTCGGTTTATGGGCGGAAAGATGATGTAGTCCGGGTAATTAACAACGAGTGGGGGAATAGCAATGGGCAAGAAGCTTGAAGCGGGCGGTCTGCGGGAGAGCAACCGAATCATGTTGACGGAGCATAAGGGCGGGATCAGGAGGGACGAACGGGAGACCTGGCATAGCCTGAGGCCGGTTCTGGATGAGCAGAAGCTGGAAGAGATTGAGCATACGCTGGCCTTATCGCTGCGGAGTCATGTGCGGGTAACGCTGGTGCTGTATGATCCTCAGGAGCAGAGGAAGCTGAGCGGGTTCGTGACCTCCATTCACACCCACTCGCGTGAATTCAAGCTGCAGTGGGCGGAGGAATGGAAGTGGCTGCTTGTAGATGACATTGTGGAGGCTTATATTGTCTGACAGATTTTACTTGCTGCGGTGTCCATCCGTCTTCTCATAGGCAATCAGCGTGACTTCCGGGTTCCCGGTCATCCTGGCAATCTCCGATTCCGCCTGGCGGATTACTTCGACCACATCCTCCTGGTCGCTAAGCGGGGCTATTCTGTAGCTGTCGCTGTGTATCTCCATGTTCATCCCCCTTTCCGTTAGAATGACCTGACTTGCGGTCTATCTTCTTATTCTGGCCTGTAGATGCACAGTTCATCCGGGGAGATAGGACGCTGCACAGCTTATTTTGTGAAAAAAACGGTCATTGGTGCAAGCAATCCGGCCTAAGCGGGCATTTACTATACCAGGGGGTGAGTAGATGCTTACTTTGGAGCAGGTCAAGCAGAAGTCGGCCGCAATGCTGGCGAAGCTGCATCCGGCCGTACTGGCCGGGGCGAACGAGCTGATTAGACGGAGCTATAACCGGGGGGTGCAGATCCTCATTACGCAGGGCATGCGCACGATAGCGCAGCAGAATGAGCTATATGCTCAAGGGAGAACCAAGAAGGGCGACATTGTAACCAATGCCCGGGGAGGCGACAGCTACCATAATTACGGACTGGCAATAGACTTTGCGCTGCTCCTGCCGGATGGCAGGAATGTGTCCTGGGATATGAAACGTGACGGGGATGGCGACAAGTTGGCAGACTGGCAAGAGGTGGTGCAGGAGGGGAAGAAGCTGGGGTTCGAATGGGGCGGGGACTGGACCTCCTTCAAGGATTACGCTCATCTGCAGATGAGCTTCGGCCTTAGCATCCAGGACCTGAAAGCGGGCAGACGGCCTACTGCCCAGCAGAGTGCAGCCGCACTAAGCCGTATAACCGGAGGTGAGCCAGAGGTGAACAAGGATATCCCGGTAAATATTACGCTCAATGGAAAGAAGCTGACGACCGGCGTCATGGACGATGCGGTAACCTATGCGCCTGTACGTGCGATTGCGGAAGCACTTGGAGCCAAGGTCACGTATAATGCGTCCAGCAAGACCGTGAACATTGTGAAGGAATAACTTCTCTGCATAGATGCTGTCCCGGATGGGGAAATTATCAGCGAGTAACCACATCCATGAAGGGGGCACAACATTTTGAACAAGCTGATCACAAGTCTTGCCTGCGGTACGGTCCTGTCCATGAGTCTGCTCGGAGCAGGTGACATCTCCGCAGCAGCGCCGGGCGGTATGACAACTACGACTCCGGGCGTTATGAGCACAACCGCTCCGGGCATGCACAGCACAACGACTGACGGCCGAATGGGCAACATGGGAAATATGGGCAATCTGGATGACCGTATGATGGACAGCCGGGGCAATACCATGATGAATGAGACCAGAGATTCGATGCACAAGACCGAATCCATCATGAAGGACAAAATCCGTACCGGCGACAACAGCTCCGTCTCCCCGCTGTCCAACAATAACACAACGGGCCGCTACCGGGCACAGAGCACAACCACCACAAGCAACACCCGAAACGGCTCCAACTGGGGCTGGCTCGGTCTCGTCGGCCTCCTAGGTCTGGCCGGCATGCGCAGCAGAACCGGTGAGCGTGACCGCCACTAGTCGGAGCAGGGCACCGCAGTTCTGCAAAGGAACAGCAGCGCCAAGCAGTAAAGCCCGTGTCAGTCTCGACTGAACGGGCTATTTGCTGCTTATGCAGAAATATTGGAAAAAGCAATTGCGTATCCTCCAGATACGTGATATTATATTTCTTGTCGCGTAAGAACGCACACACAACATGCCGGGGTGGCGGAACAGGCAGACGCACAGGACTTAAAATCCTGCGGTAGAAATACCGTACGGGTTCGACCCCCGTCCTCGGCATATATAGTAGTAGAGAAAGACGCATTCTGCTGAATGCGTCTTTTCTATACATACAGGTTAGAAGCGGCTTACAGGACAGAAACAGCGTACACGCTAGAAACAGAGTTAAGGATTGAAACAGGGGAATGTGCAGCTAAGATAGAATTATGCAGTAGAGGAACTTCGCAGCTCATTGGAGAGATAAAGCGCATCCTTGAAGCCTTGCAGGTAAATGGCGCGTTCGGTTATGGCTTGAAGGGAGAACTGCGTGTCTTCATACTGGAAAGCGGCATCCTGCAGCTCCTCTGGCAAGGCATTTCTAAGCTGGTGGAAGTACTGATCACTTTCTTGCAGCAGCATTTTATATGTAGGATCTGTATCCAGCAGTTCCCGGTACATCGCTTCAAAGAGGATGTGGAGCATAACTATACATACATAATAACTAGAGGGGAGCTACGCCTCATGTTGAGAAGCAACTTAAGAATCCTTATGGCCAAACACCGGATCGACGACATCACCGAGCTAATGGAGAAATCAGGCCTGAGCCGGAATTCGATTAACAAACTGTATCGGGAGACCGACTTGGAGACCGTTAAGCTGGAGACGCTGGTCAGGTTATGTGATACGTTTCAGTGTAAGCTGTCGGAGTTGGTGGAGTATGTGCCGGGGGAGAAGGAATCTGGGAGTGGGAGAGTGCCTTTGGGGTGCTCTTTTTTGTTTGGGGATTGTGTATTTTTCTTATTTTCAATAATCATATTTGTGTTGTCCATCAGTACTTCCAGTAGACACTGCTTAATGGTTTCAGGGGTTATAGTTAAAGCTGACGGATGGCAACCGCTTCCCACACCTCCCTTCGGATCATACAAAGTTAATAGATCAACTAAGGTGATCTCCAGAGCAATCGATATTTGCTCTAGTATTTTGATCATAGGGTTCTTTTCTCCGCGTTCGATCTGCCCGATGTAAGATGTGTTTACCCCTGCACTTAGTGCAAGCTGCTCCTGACTGAAATCATTTTTCAACCTTAAAATCCTGATATTTTCCCCAATAGATTCAATGCTGTTCATTTCCCTTCACCCCTAATCAAACGATAGAATTTTTTGGTAGGAGGCTCAACAGGATATAGTACGGATTTAAATGCTTATAGTAGAGAATTGATACGGAGTGTGGTTAAACCGTGGATAAAAGCACTTAAGGTGATTTATCCTGTTACTCCCAAGCGAAACCCATATTTGAATATAGATGCCTCCTCTGAAAATCGCTCCTTCCAAATCTCCTTCATTTATAAAGTGCTTTGTGTTCAACCATAAGTTATTTATACTGGCTAAATCCACGTTGTATTCTCTATAAAGAATAACGTTTTCATTGATGGCGGATTTGATAGAGTGTGTTGCTTAGCTAGGTCAAGCATGTATTTTTTAAGGTTCGTGCAGACTGTAAGTTACCTGCCGCATTTCATATCCGGGGTTGTCGCGACGGGTGGACAATCATTTTTCTGGCAGCCTTGGCCGGGATTGATCCATCGCTGTATGAAGCAGTGGAGATTGATGGAGCTTCAAGGCCTGCCTGGCTGGGAGGAGCACCCTGCTGTAAGAGCAGGTAAAGTCTATTATATCCATGAGTATTGGAATGGAGATGATACCTTCTCTGGCTTTGTTGTGGTACGCATAGTTGCAAACGGGGAATCAAAGCAATGCCATTCTTTTTCCCCCAGGTAGGTGAAAAAGAATGGGTTCAATTGAAAGCGATATCAAATTATACTTACCTTGTAACAAGGACAGCAAGACAGATAAGAGAGAAAAAACGCAGAGGTGATGGAATGGAATACGTGGAGAAGATTATGACGCTGATTGCCAATTCTGGAGAAGCTAGAAGTAAAGCGATGGAAGCGATTCAAGTGGCGAAAACTAATGATTTTATTGCGGCTAAAAAAATGCTGCAGGAAGCTTCGGATGTTTTGCGAATGGCTCATAAAATTCAAACGGGTCTAATTCAGGAGGAAGCAGGAGGAAGTAAGCAGGAGATCACGATTCTAATGATACATGCCCAGGACCATCTGATGAATGCTATGACTGTCAAAGATCTGGCTGCAGAATTTATTGAATTGTATGAGGTTAACAAGAAATAGATAGTCAGGATCATTCGGGGTTAGCCTTATGCGATAGCTAAAGGCTCCCTAAACATTTTAATGGGGGGTCAGGTATGAACGGATTTTTAGGGATATTACAGAAAATGGTCGTTCCGCTTGCAGCGAAATTATCTTCGAACAAAGCTTTGCAATCGGTTTCTAAAGGTCTTATGGGTTTGATGGTAATCATGATGATGGGTGCTTTTTCAACTATATTGAGCAGTTTGCCATTCGATGCTTATCAGAACTTTTTAGTGTCTTCTAATTTAAAAGGAGTATTTAACACTCTGCTCAACGTTACAACAAATATGCTGGGGGTATACGCAGCATTTTCCATTGCTTATTCCTATGTCTCAAATGAAGATAAAGATGGATTCTCAGCAGGTGCAATCAGCCTCATGTGCTTTTTTATCGTTACTCCATTGACAGTCGCAGGAGAGGGCTACATGGCAGTTACGAATTTGCCGTTGGATTGGATAGGGCCAAAGGGCTTATTCACCGCAATGATCGTTGCTATTGTAGTTTCCAAATTGTATGTATTGATTATTAACCGGAATATAACGATTAAAATGCCTGAAGGGGTTCCGGAATTTGTATCCAAATCCTTTGTAAGCATTATTCCGGGTATTGTTATTGGCATCCTTTTTGCCGCTATTTCTTATCTGCTATCCTTAACCAGCTTCGGGGACATGCATCAAATCATTTATAAACTGATTCAAATTCCTCTTACAGGTCTTGGATCCAGTATCTGGGCTGCATTGCTGGTGTATGTATTGATTGGGTTGTGCTGGTTCTTCGGGGTTCATGGCATGGCAGTGATGTCAGTGGTGATTCCTATCTGGGCAGCACTTGATGCCGAGAATATGGTTGGCGTTGCTGCAGGCGTGGCCAATGCGGATTTGCCCAATATTGTAACTCTTAACTGGGTAAGTGCAGTGGCTACTATCGGTGGTGCCGGTTCAACTATTGGTTTAGTGATTTGGCTGACCTTTAAAGCTAAATCAAAGCAATATAAAGTATTTGGCAAAATGGCGCTCATTCCTTCTCTCTTTAATATAAATGAACCAGTAATCTTCGGGCTTCCTGTAATGTTGAACCCGTTACTGTTTATTCCATTTGTATTTACTCCTGTATTGCTAATCGGGCTGGCATACATTTTAGTTACGATCGGAATATTGCCAATTTCGAATGGAATCGGGGCGCCCATGGGCACACCATTAGTGCTTCAAGGCTTCTTTAATGGAGGCTGGAGGTTAGGGTTGTACCAGGTGTTCGGAGTCCTGCTGTCATTGGTCATATACTATCCGTTCTTTAGAATAATGGATAAAAAAGCTGTTGAAGAAGAATCCGCTGCTGAGATGGCAGCTCAATAAGGTCTACATGTGAGTGATGATAAGTGGAGGGAGGTGGGGAAATGAATAAAATAGGCGATATTTATGCTAATAAATTCGAAAATTTTATTTTCCCATTTTTTTGGATGCATGGAGAGTCAGAAGAAGTACTAGTGGATTACATGCAAAAAATTCATGACAGCCATATTGGTGCGGTGTGTCTGGAATCAAGACCTCATCCGGATTTTATGGGTGAAAGATGGTGGGCTGATCTGGATATTATTATTAGAGAAGCCAAACGGTTGAATATGAAGATTTGGATACTGGATGACTCACACTTCCCGACAGGCTATGCGAATGGTCTGGTTAAGGAGAAGTATCCCGACAGGCTAAAAACACTCTTGACACACCGGGTTGTCGAAGTCTTTGGACCCAAGGATAGCATCGGGGTTATGACAGCCAATATATTCGATCCCACTGCCCGATTAATCGCTGTTTACGCCAAGCAAGACGATAAAATCATTGATCTGAAGGATCAAATCGATGATGAGATAATTTACTTTAATATTCCCGCAGGTTCATGGAAAGTATATCTACTCTATGAGTCCAGGAAAGTGGATTATAATCCGGATTATATTAATATGGTGGACAAAGAATCCTGCGATGTATTAATTGAAGCGGTATATGAGCCACACTACCAACGGTATAAAGAAGAATTCGGGAGAACAATTGCGGGATTCTTCTCGGATGAGCCTGGATTTATGAATGAAAAAGGAGTACGGAATGACAGCAGGATTGGTAAATTAATGCCGCTTCCCTGGAGCAGGCAGGTTAAAGAAATGTTGCAATTAAGATTGGGTAAGGATTACCTGCTGCAGTTATCCTCTCTATGGTATGACGAAACATGCAGTCCTGAAATCAGACATGTCTTTATGGATATCTGTACCACACTGTACAAAGAGTGCTTTAGTGATAACTTGGGGAATTGGTGCAGGGAACGCAATGTTGAATATGTGGGCCATGTTATTGAAGACCGTGATTCCAATGCCAGACTTGGTGTGGGTGCCGGGCATCTGTTCAGAGCGATGGCGGGGCAGGATATGGCGGGCGTCGATGTTGTGCTGAATCAACTGATTCCGGGAATGGATTCTGGTGAACATCCTACATTCAGAGGTACGTGGGACAGCGAGTTCTTCCATTATGCCTTAGTGAAGATGGCCTCATCTCTAGGGGCAATTGATCCCAAAAAGAAAGGCAGAACGATGGCAGAAGTATTTGGCGCTTACGGCTGGTACGAGGGCGTGAAGATGATGAAGTGGATCGTGGATCATTTCTTAATCCGCGGAGTGAGTTATTTTGTTCCACATGCCTTCTCACTGAAAGGATTTCCTGATATGGATTGCCCTCCACACTTCTATGCCAATGGAAATGATCCTCAATTCAGGTATTTCGGTGATTTAATGAAATATGTCAATAAAATGAGCACACTCTTCAGTGGAACGAAAGGAAAACCGACTGCGGCCATTCTATATCATGCGGAGGCTGAATGGACTGGAGACTTCATGCTGACGCAAAAACCGGCAAGGGTACTGACCCAGCAGCAGATTGACTTTCATATTTTACCTAATGATGTCTTTACATTCAAAGATAGCTTTCTTACCGTATTAGATAACTATCTGCATGTGAATGGCTATGAGTACCAGTGCTTAATCCTCCCTTATTGTGAATGTATCAGTGAGGAATTGGCTCAATTCATTATTGCTTCCGCAAATTCTCATCTGAGAATTATCTGCATAGATGCATTGCCTAGCAAACTATTTAATAGCAGCAATACAGATTTACTCAATCAAATGTCTCATGTGGAAGTAGTAAAACTGGATGAGCTGTCTCATTACATGAAAGCCAATCAGTTACACCATATTGAGGTGGCAACTTCCGAACCCTATTTGAGATTTGCTTCTTTTGCCCATGAGGACGGAGAGTATTTAATGTTCTTTAATGAGGATCCGTTGAATATGATTCAGACCTCAATTCAGATTGAATCGGATAAGCCCATATACAAATTTGATGTTCTTAATAATAAGATCACCAAAGTGGAGTATGACGGCAAGAGCTTCCCGCTTGTATTGTCTCCATACGAATCATTTGTCTATGTGTTGGGAGAGATTGATGCAAGTATTGTAGGTACAGAAGTTATAATTGGTCATAAAGTGAAGGTAGTTGACTCACCCTATAAGGTAAGTATTGCAAATGCTCAGGAATATCCTGATTTTAGAGAAGCGTTCACCATGGAGCAGCTGGAGAATTTATCATTAACCAAGTACTTGCCTAAATTCTCGGGAACATTCAGATATGAAACTGAAGTCCAATTGGATCAAGATATTAACGCAGCCATCCTGGACTTGGGAAGAGTGTTTGAAGTAGCTGATGTCACTATAAACGGCACATTTATTGGCACCAGGATCTGTCCACCTTATCATTTTGAAGCCCACAATATTCTTAAATCAGGAATGAATACAATATGCGTGGATGTAACGAATACGTTGGATAAGCAGCTTAGGGATTACTTTTCTTACGGTGAAGAAATTCAGCCTTCGGGATTATTGGACAATATTGTTATCAAATATTAAGGAGAGTTCTAATGACAACTATTAAGTTATTTTGCTCGGCAGGGATGTCAACAAGCATGCTGGTTACCAAAATGAGAGCAGCGGCAGCGACTAAAGGATTGGAAGTTAATATTGAAGCGATGTCGGAAGGCCAGATGTCCAAACAATTAGAGAACATGGACGTAGCGTTATTAGGTCCGCAAATAGGCTTCAAATTAGCAAGTTCTAAGAAGCTATGTGATTCTGTAGGAATACCTGTTGCGGTAATCCCCACTATGGATTATGGCATGATGAACGGTGAGAAGGTTTTGGATTTTGCATTAAAGCTAATCGAAGATTACAAGAAATAAATGGAAGTTAGAGGTGTTTGCAATGAACGAAAAAAACAAATTTCCTGAACACTTTCTCTGGGGAGGAGCAATATCGGCCAATCAGACGGAAGGTGCCTATAATATAGGCGGGAAAGGCTTGTCGACAGCAGATGTCCTGGAGAATGGTATTATGGGCAAAATTCCGGAAAAACTGTCCGTTGTTGAAGGAAACATATATCCCTATCATGAAGCTATTGATTTCTATCACCGATATAAAGAGGATATTGCCTTGTTTGCTGAGATGGGCTTTAAGTGCTTCCGAATGTCAGTAGCCTGGTCAAGAATTTTCCCGAACGGTGATGAGAGCGAGCCTAATGAGGAAGGCCTGAAGTTTTATGATGATGTATTTGATGAAATCTTAAAGTACAACATTGAACCGATTGTAACCATTTCACATTATGAGATGCCGCTCAGCTTGGTTGACAAATATGGAGGCTGGAGAGACAGGGCAATTATAGGCTACTACGAAAAGTATGCCAAAGTCTTATTCAGAAGGTATGGAAAAAAGGTGAAGTATTGGATCACCTTCAACGAAATCAATGTAATAGCACATGCTCCTTTTGCCGGTGCAGGAATCATTTATGCAGAAGGGGAGCATAAGGAACAGATTAAGGCACAGGCCGCGCATCATCAGCTGGTTGCCAGTGCGCTTGCGGTTAAGGCTTGTCATGAAATTATTCCTGATGCTAAAATCGGAGGCATGTTGGCAGGAATGGTGTCTTATCCCTACACCTGCAATCCCGACGATGTCTTTGAATCCATGAAATTCGATAGAGCTTCACTGTTCTACAGTGACGTTCAAGCCAGAGGATATTATCCGAGTTACATGAATCGTACGTATAAAGAAAATAATGTGAGCCTTAGAATGGAATCGGATGATTTAGGCATACTGTCGGAAGGAACCGTTGACTTCATCGGCTTCAGTTATTATATGAGCTTGGTCATTACCACATCTAAGGAAGATTTGGATCGAGCTGATGGTAATCTCGTACTCCAAGCTGTTAAAAACCCTTATTTGGAATCTTCGGATTGGGGATGGCAGGTCGATCCAAAGGGCCTGAGAATTTTAATGAACACCTTATATGACCGTTACCAAAAGCCGCTGTTCATTGTTGAAAATGGCTTGGGTGCAGTAGATGAAGTAGAAGAAGGTAATGTAATCAACGACGATTATAGAATTGATTATTTACGCAAGCATATTGTGGAAATGAGAGAAGCCATCGCAGATGGAGTTGAACTGCTTGGATATACGACATGGGGACCTATCGATCTTGTAAGTGCCTCATCGGGTGAAATGAAGAAACGTTATGGATTTATCTATGTGGACAAAGATAATCAAGGACAAGGTACAATGGCGAGATTTAAAAAGAAAAGCTTCGAGTGGTATAAACAAGTGATTGAATCCAATGGAGAAATACTTTAATTGTTTAATCAAGTAGTGGGCCTCTAGTTAGGAGAGATCCACTACTTTTTTACAATGCCGCCCAGTCCCGATAATTGTAAAACCGGGGTAGGCTAAGGGAAGAGTGAGGCAAGATAATATGTTGCAAGGAGGGATAGTTATGGATGCACGGCAAACGACGATCCTCCGACTACTGCTAGCTGCGGATGCTCCGCTTAATGGTAAGTTTTTAGCGGAAAGAAATAATGTTACTTCCAGGACTACCCGGAGCGATATCCATTCCCTAAACCGTATTTTGAAACAACATGGCGCAGAGGTTGAGCCAGTCCACGGGATAGGGTATCAGCTCCGAATTCAAGATGATTCGCTGTTTCGCGAATGGTTGGCAGGTCAACTTCGGGATGAGAAGCCCGTTAATTATGCAAATCCAGATAACAGAGTTAACAAAATTATACATCTGATGTTTACTGCTAATGGGTACATTCGCTCGGAAGAATTGGCAGATATGATGTATGTTAGCAAATCCACCTTGCAGAACGACCTCAAGGAGGTTAAAAGGAAGCTTGAACTTTATCATATTACGGTTGAAGCAAAACCTCATCACGGGCTAAGAATACGCGGTGATGAAATGAAAATACGGTTTGGAATGTCTGAACTTTTATTTGACCGCGAGAACAGTCATTCCGATTCTATGTACGTTAATTTGTTCTCATTTCTAGAACATGATCTTACCGTCATTCGATCTTCGGTCACAAAGCACGTACAGAACTACGGTGTAGAGTTGTCGGACACCGGACTCAACAACCTGATTATTCATATTGCCATTGCTTGTCAACGGATTAAAAATGATCATAATATCATTGAATTACCGGGTGAGCATCATTTCATGGAACAAAAGCAGGAATACGAGGCTGCCAGAACCATCGTTACTGACATTGAAAAGTTATTGTCTCTAAAATTTCCAGAGACTGAGATAACGTATATCACAATGCATCTGCTTGGTACCAAACTGTTATCCGCAGTGGGAACGGATGAACGGGAGATTACTCGTTGGGTGGATAAAGATACCTATCAATATGCAATGGATATTATGAAGGCTATCGAGTCCAAGCTTAAGCTTGGCATAAGCGGTGATCCAGAACTGCTGAAGAGTCTGTGTCTACACCTTCGGCCTGCTCTTAATAGAATTCGCTATGGAATGAGCTTGCGTAATCCAATGCTGGAATCCATCCAATCGACCTACCCATTAGCATTTCAAGGTGGAGTAATCGCTGGAATGGTTATTCAACAGAAGATGGGGCGTCATGTTTCTGAGAATGAGATCGGTTACCTGGCATTGCACATTGGAGCGGCTATGGAACGCAGGAGGGAATCTTATCCACCGAAGCGCTGTATCATCGTGTGTAGTTCTGGTGTGGGCAGTGCCAGATTATTATTTCATAAATTGCGTATTCAATTTGGAGTTCGGCTGGATATTGTCGACACGGTCGGATATTATAAGCTGGCTCACACGGATCTGGATAACATTGATTTGATTATCAGTACGGTTCCCATAGCTCTTGATATCTCTGTTCCGGTCATTATTGTTAATTCACTGCTTGGAAATAGTGATTTAATGAGGATTGAACAGGCTATTACAGGTGTTTCTGACAACGATATGGAGTATCTACAGGAAGATTTAACATTTATATCCTGTGATTTCAATTCCCGCGAAGAGGTTTTACATTTCCTTTGTGATCAGTTACAGCACAAGGGGCTGGTTGGACCGGATTTTTATGATCTTGTTGTGCAGAGAGAAGAGGTGACACCAACTTCATTTGGGAATAGCGTAGCTATCCCACATCCTATTTTACCTCAAACTGAACATACTTTTTGGGCAATCTGTACACTGCAAAAGCCAGTAAACTGGGGATCAAAACCTGTACAATTCATCTGTTTGCTGTGTATCGCAAAAGATGGCGAGGCAGGTGATTTGACTACTATGTATGATCTTCTCGTCCGAGTAGTGGATGATGCTAATCTGGTTCAGAAATTAATTAAATGCCAAAATTATCAGCAAATCCATCATATATTCCGGACAAAATCCTAACTAACTATTGAGGAGTGAAGAGACTAGTGGAACGTGATATTCGAAAGATAGTAAGTAACATGACCCTAACCGAAAAAGCGGAGCTGTGCTCCGGGTCCAACTTCTGGTCAACAAAAGCCGTAGACCGATTGGGCATTCCATCTATTACATTAACCGACGGTCCGCATGGTCTCCGCAAGCAGGCGGGAGAACCGGATCATCTGGGACTTAATGAGAGTGTGCCGTCTACCTGCTTCCCTTCCGCTGCTGGTCTGGCGAGCTCCTGGAATCGTGATCTGGTACAGAGTGTAGGTGAAGCCATCGGCAAGGAAGCACAGGCTGAAGATATAGCGGTCGTCCTTGGACCTGCCGTCAATATCAAGCGTTCCCCACTCTGCGGACGTAATTTCGAATATTTCTCGGAGGACCCTTACCTGACGGGAGAACTGGCTGCAGCACACATTGCAGGAGTGCAAGGCCAGGGAGTAGGCACATCCCTGAAGCATTTTGCCGTCAATAATCAGGAGCATCGGCGGATGACAACAGATGCCATTGTCGACGATCGTACATTAAGAGAAATTTATCTGACCGGTTTTGAAAAGGCGGTAAAGCAATCTCAGCCCTGGACGGTGATGTCCTCTTATAACAAGGTCAACGGAACGTATGCCTCCCAAAATGAAACCTTGCTGACCACGATTCTGAAAGAAGAATGGGGACATGAAGGCATCGTGGTCTCCGATTGGGCTGCGGTTAGTGAAATTGTGCCAAGTGTTGTAGCCGGTATGGAGCTGGAGATGCCTTCTTCTAACGGCGAAGGACCTAAGCAAATTATAAAAGCTGTAAATCAAGGAGAATTATCAGTTGAGAAGCTTGATCTGGCTGTGGAAAGGCTCTTGAATGTCATCTTTAAAGCAGCCGATTCCAGGCGTGAGGGTACTAGTTATGATCGGACAGCCCATCATAAGCTGGCGAGAAGGGTTGCGGGAGAATCAATGGTCTTGCTCAAGAATGAGGATCAAGTTCTCCCGTTGAGAAAAAGTGGCCGGATTGCGGTTATCGGTGATCTGGCTACGAAGGTGAGATATCAAGGTGGCGGCAGCTCTCATATCAGACCGACACAGTTGGACAGTATTTATGAACAAATTTCGATATCCGCAGGGTCTGAAGCTTCGATCTCTTTTAAGCAGGGTTACGATCAGGGCTCAGATGATACGAACCCGTCTATGCTGGATGAAGCAGTGAAGGCTGCAGAAGCTGCAGATGTGGCCGTACTAGTAGTAGGTTTGCCAGACCGCTATGAATCAGAGGGATATGACCGTTCGCATTTGGATATACCGGTCAATCAGCAGGAGATTATTTCTGCCATTGCTGCAGTTCAGCCTAACGTGGTGGTGGTTCTATGCAACGGAGCACCTATTCTCATGCCGTGGTTGGGTGAGGTGAAGGCTGTTCTGGAAGGTTATTTGGGTGGTCAGGGAGCTGGTGGAGCCATCGCTGACCTGCTGTTTGGAGATGTCAACCCGAGCGGCAAACTGGCGGAGACCTTCCCGCAATCATTGAAGCATAATCCGTCCTATTTATTCTTCCCTGGCGATGGAGACCGTGTCGAATACCGGGAAGGGGTGTATGTCGGTTATCGCTATTATGACATGAAGGATATTGAACCTTTATTTCCTTTCGGTTACGGCTTAAGCTATACCCGGTTTGCATACTCCGGCTTAACAGTGAGCCAGACGGAAATTAAGGATACCGAAACGCTCACCGTCACCGTAAATGTGAAAAACACGGGTTCTATCTTTGGCAAGGAAGTGGTGCAGTTGTACGTTCATGACTGTGAGTCTGAGGTTAGCCGCCCTGAGAAAGAGCTTAAAGGCTTCGCCAAAGTAGCTCTTGAACCGGGAGAAGAAACAACCGTTTCGTTTACCTTGGACAAGCGCAGTTTTGCCTACTACAGTGTTGAACGTACAGCGTGGCATGTGGAGAGCGGAGAATTCGATATTCTAATAGGCTCCTCTTCGCGGGACATCTCGTTGCAGACGAAGCTCCATGTGGTATCCACTTCAGAGGAGATCGTGCCGACATATGACCGGAATACTGCCCTTGGTGAATTGCTTTCGAATCCGAAGACGTTAGCAGTCTTGGACCAACTTCAAGGATTGGCTCCACAGAGTGCCGAAAGTGCATCCTCTGACGCCATTTCTAGGGAGATGATACAGGCCTCAATGAAGTTTATGCCTCTGAGGGCATTAATTCCGTTTACAGGTGGAGAACTTACGGAAGAGGCATTGTCCATGCTGCTTGTGCAGCTTAACGCAGTAGTACGTCAATAAGCATTCAACATTGATAAGTTGAGCTAACTCGATTCCTGAATTATTGGGATTGTAACCGTCACAAACGGGCGATACCTAAATTCATTTAGTGCAGTTGAATTCTGCCTATTTGAGTTTAGGTATTTTTTATTTCAGAGGTTTCTGGAACGGAATCCGGAACAAGTGCAGGTGCCGTTGATTCGTACATCACTTCGTGATTCTGAATAGGAGTTCGACAAAAAGATAATTATTCATTACAATGAGAATGATTATCATATAGAGAACACATGGAGTGCTTAATTATGAACAATTCGATTCAATATAATTTCAATCATTTCTTTGACAAGTTTGAAGGAGGTTATCAAGCCGGAAGTTCAAGCTATATGCTTCATCCTACGACAGGAATAGGACAGATTCTTCGGTTGTACCCACGCTCTGAGTTGGAGATGGTTATGTCAGACTATAAGCTGTACCAGGACCATGATATACGCCTAGATTCACTCGCGCCAATGGTAGAATTTGGGTATTGTTATGAGGGTAGCAGGGAGATAAGTGTACCTGGCGCTCGTCAGGAGTTCATGCCTGCCAATTGGAGTTTGCAACTGATTAATACCCCGGAAGCGAGATTGGAGCTAGGCCAAGCACAATCCTTTCGAATGTTAGGCATCGGGATGTCTGTCGGCGTGTTTCATCATTTTATGACCTCCATAGGGGGAGTGCAAAAGGCTGACTTTAACAGCCTTCTTGGAGGAAAGTCGTATCGGTTGCTTCAGGAGAAGCCGCCAGCCTCCGCCAGTGCTTCGCTTCACCACATTGCAGCAAGCCTAAAAGATGGAACGATGAATAATATTGAGCTGGAGTATACGGTGTTAGAACTCCTGGAACTGGCGCTCCGCACTTTTCTCGAAGGAAAAGAGGAACGGATAGGGCTTAGCCAAGAGACCCAGTTGCGCGTTGGCGAAGCGCGCCGAATAATCCTGGAGCAGATGGATAATCCTCCATCATTGTTGCAGCTGTCGCGTATGGTCGGGTTGAATGATTACAAGCTCAAGGTGGGCTTCAAGGAAATGTATGGCAACACAATCTTTGGATACCTGCGAGAGAAGAGGATGGAGCAGGCTTTAAAGCTACTTCAAGCCGGCAAGTCCAACGTCATTGAAGTGTCTTGCGCAGTGGGCTACTCGAATCCAAGCCATTTTGCCGAGGCGTTCCGCAAGAAATTTGGAGTAAATCCCAGCGCATTACTACGTGAAAATTCTTCCCGGATATAACATGGTAATGACAGGCTTTTATTTAGAACGGACTGTCAACTTACCGGTTAACTCGCTCTCTTCACAAGCAACTGAACTTGCCTGGCATAGAAAAAGCCCTTCAGAACCCACTGAAGGGCTTTTTCATGAAATCGGATGGTTAAATTGCAGAGAATCTCATGGACTCCGTGAAACGGGGATTTTAATCCACCTTGGGGTAGAGGGTGCCGTCAGAAAAAAACATAATAAAGGAATAGTTGTTTTTACTTTTATCATAGAAGGGAGAGTGACTAGATGCGCTCGAAATACAGTTCTGATTCCAATTTCAATTCAGCTTCTCTTCCATCTTTCTGGCCGTTTGTACTGACCGGGATGTTGATGATTGTGACCACGACAGGGTTTGCGCGAATGGCCTATGGGCTAGTGTTGCCTTATATGCAGGCCGGACTCGGATTGTCAATTTCACAGGGAGGGATGCTTGGCACGTTCATGTTTCTAGGCTACCTGGCTTCGGTCGGGTTATCGGGTATACTCGCTGTCCGCTGGGGTAGCAAAGCTGTTCTTATGGCAGGAGGCGGTGCTGTTGTCATCAGCATGTTTGGCCTTTCCGGATCATATTCGTTCATTTGGGTGGCTCTGTTCATGTTCCTGGCCGGAGGGGGCAGTGCACTGGTATTCACTCCGCTCATGTCCCTCATGCTGGGCCAGTTCCCGGACAAGAAGGGAATCGTCCTCGGGATGTTGCTAAGTGGTGCAGGTATCGGGATGCTGTTAAGCGGATTTTTAGTACCCTTACTAATCGCTCAATTCCCCGTTCTAGGCTGGCGTGCGGTCTGGTTAGGGTTCGGTATCATCTCACTTGTTGTGCTGATCGCGGCTTTATTGATCCTGAGAAACCCCGAGATTGTAGGGAGCGTGAAGGAGACAGACAAACCGAAGTGGTTAAAAAATAAAGCATTGATGCAGGTGGCTGTACTCTATTTTCTAGTGGGTATAGCATATCTTGTCCCCAATCTATATCAATCTGGTTATATGCTGGCTGAAGGGATTTCGGACCGCGCTGCCGGTCTGGTGTACGCCATAGCTGGCATCTTCAGCATTGCAGGCGGCCCTGTCTGGGGCAGTCTGTCCGACCGATTTGGTGTAAACCGGATGTTTATACTGGTTTGGGCTTGCGCGGCGGCAGGGGATATCATCCCGCTTCTGAATCACAGTATTCCGGGGTTCGTCTTATCATCAGTACTTTGGGGCTCCAGTATCGGTGGTCTGGTTACATTAATTCAGCTGAAGGCTGCGAAACAAGTCAATCCCCGGTACGTTCCAACTGCCATCGGATTTATCTCAATATTCTATGCGGTAGGTCAAATGCTGGGTCCGGGAATGACAGGGTGGATGATTGATCATCTCGGTGGCTACGGAGTGGCTTATGGATTCGGAGTGGTAGTCTACGGCTTTGGGTTAGCCGCCAGCCTGATCTCTGGGCGCAAACAGAATTTTCTGGGGCAGAGCAAAAAGATAAAGCAGTAACAGCGAGTCCACAGAAGGCTTTTCCAAAAGAAGAGGCTGTCCCAAAAGCCATGTAATGGCTTCTGTGACGCCTCCTTTTTTGAGAAAGATCAAGGTGTGGACTTGAATGGACGCTCCGTGAACGCTACCACATGATCAATCATAGTGACCACAACGCTTGGAGAAGGAAGCAGCACCATTTATTAGTTGGCCACGACGATTTGCCATTGTTGATTCAAGCCGTTGTTGTCACTCCATTGAATCACATTGGCACTGTCGGTGAGTGCGCCGGAGGAGACGTCTATCAATTTGCCGGTAGCGCGGTTCTTCAGCTTGAAGAAGCCGCCGCCCGCATCAATCAACTGCCAATGCTGGCTGGACCAACCCCCGTCTGACCACTGTTCGATGACTGTTCCATCGGTCGTAGTGCCATTCTCAGGGCCAAGAATCAATCCGCTGTTGGTATTCTTAAGCTTATAGTACCCGTCGCCAGCGTCGAGCAGCGTCCAACGTTCACTCGGTAAGTTAGTATCGGTCCATTGTTCGGCATCTGCACCGTTTGCTGTTGCACTCGCTCTAATGTTCAAAGCCTTTTCGCTTTTGCGGTTAATCAGCTCATACGTGAGGCTGCTGTCTACCGTGAAAGGAGTTCCTGTGACCGTTCCTGCTGCACTGTCGATGTTAAGCTGCGGGTACCATGACATGGAGAGGGTGGTCGATGAAGGGAATGTCAACGGCAGCCATACGTATTTGGATTCATTGGCGGGACGCTCCCAGGCTCCGGCCCAGCGGTCACCCATATATAGATAGGACGTGGATGAGCTTCCCTCAACAGGAATGATATAGGCGGCTTGTGACTCGGAAGCGCGTGAATCTCCGAAATTGGCGAGGGCGCTCCAGGTTCCGCTTATGCTGGAAGCGGTTGCGTATTTCTGCTGGTTAGGAGTCCAGCCTGTTGCGCCGGAAGTGATCAGGAAGTAGGTGGAGCCCCGCTTGAACATAGCAGGAGCTTCACGGTATGAGCCTGCCCACAGGGTCTGGACCAGCGATTCCACGCCCAGAAAATCCGGAGTCAGACGATAAATGTTAAGATCGGCATTCACCCTTGTGGCTGATATCAGATAAGCGGTGCCGTTATCGTTATATACCGTCATATCACGGGAATCGTAGTCAAGAGGCCTGAAGCTGCCTTGATACGTATATGGACCTTCGATATTGGAGGCTGAGGCAACAGCGACTTTTGCTTCTCCGTAATCTATCCCGTTTTCTTTATGCGCCCATAGCACATATTTTCCGGTTGCCGCATTATAAAGAAGCTTGGGGCGTTCGATATTGGCGGTTGCAAGCTCTGAAGCGCTGCTCTTGGATAGTATATTCGCGCGGAATTCCCAGTTCTTCAGGTCTGTTGAACGGTAAAGTGATACATAGTTCGTTCCATCCCGGTTCTCCCCAACCCAATAATAATAGCTGCCAGACTTGATCATTCCACCGCCATGCGCATTAACCGGATTGCCTGAAGTATCCTTGAACTGAATCCCGTTAAGGAGACTGAGCGGAGCGGCATAGCTCTTGGAAGCAGATCCTCCATAGGACAGAACAATCAACAGAAGGGACAGAAACAGAATAAAGGTTGTTTTGGCTCTTTTCCATTCATTCACATGCATTCGAGTAATCCTCCTTCATTTCATTCATTATTTAGTTAAACGCTTACAAAAAACAAACAGAATGTCCTCCTTTCTCTCCAAACATTACCAGTAATACAAATTACGATCAATTTAAACATTTGGATATTTGTAGACAAAATGGATATTTCTTTTGTAACAATTCGCCAGAGCTACCTGAGATGCTTTGGAATCCAAAGCATAACGTCCGTTGTCTGCTCCCCCAATGTCACTTAATGATGATATACTTACCTTGAGTATTATGATAATGATAATCAAAATCATTTTATGATCGGTATATCAATTGGGACAAGTGAGATGAGGGAGCGCGGATTGATGCAAGAAGAAGCAGAAGCTAGACAGATATTTACACCAGAGATGATCGATACGATGGCCCGCATTTGGACACGTTCGATCATTACATTAATAGATGTACGCTTTCAGAATATAGCGTACGCCTACCCTTTGGAGCAGTATAAAATGCCTAGCAGCATGTTTATCTATGCCTGTGGAGGGGAAGCGCAAATTCAACTGAATGAAACCACATTTGGAATGGAACGCTTCGGTCTAGTTCATGGCGGGAAGGGGAGCCTGCTCAGTATTTGGCCTAAAAGGGAGAGTGTGAAGACCTTTATGGTCTTTTATAAAGCGGAATCCCCTCTTTTCTACAAGAAGCACCTGCAGCAATTACTGGAGCAAGTCAATCCATTTGTTCAACAGTTTGGGTATACACCAAGTAATCCTATCTTGCTGCTCGATTGGTTTCAACAAATGTTGAATGACTGGAACCGCGGCAAGGCGATGGATCAGCTTCAGGCCAAGAGTTTTCTATATCAATTGATTCATAGGGTGTACAGAGATTTTGAGGGTGGCGAGATTCGCTATCTCCAGCCCTTTCCAGCCAGTTCTGCCAAAATATATCTTGATAAACATTACCGGGAGCCGATTATGTTCCAGGATATTGCCGCTATGTTTGGGATCAGTGGCGGGCAATTAACGCGGTTGTTCAAAAAGAAGGAAGGGATGAGCTTACAGGAGTACCTCATTCAGAGAAGGATTGAAGCTGCCTGTCATGACTTGAAGTATACAGAGGCAACCATTAAAGAGATAGCAACAGGATCTGGATTTGCTGATGAGAAGAACCTGTTTCGGATGTTTAAGAAGTATTACAAGATGACGCCGAGTGATTACCGGAAAATAAACGCACCATCCATGCAGGTTGATGGTATTGATAATGATTCTCATCTTCATTACAATGAGAGGGAACTGGCGAGTCTAGTCAAGTCTTATAGAGATGGGGAATCAAGCATGTTTGGACAAGTACGAAGTAAAGAAATGATCTTTGTGGCGGCGATGAGCCTGATGCTGTTGCTGACGGCATGTACGTCGGGGACGCCAGCGAATAATAGGGGAACGGTGAATGCGCCTGTGGAGACCGGGCAGACGACACAACCGGAAGTACAGGGGACGAAGGCTTCAGAAGCAGTCTCGCAGACCAGAACGATATCTACAGTAAAGGGCGATGTTGAGGTGCCTGGCAACCCTCAGCGTGTTGTAGTCGATTATCTGGTTGGTGATGTGGTAGCTTTGGGTGTAACTCCTCTTGGTGTGGCGAGAGCGACAAAGGGCGAGACAGAGGCGGTGTATTCTAACGAGATTAAAGATTCAATTAACATAAAGATGGAGCCGGAAGATGTCATGGCTCTTGAGCCTGATCTGATCATATTAGCATGGGGCGAAGAGAATTATGAGGATTTATCCAAAATTGCCCCGACCATTTATGTCCCTTATGGTGATATGACTACAGAAGAGCGGATCCATTTTATTGGCAATGTTCTGAATAAGCCGAAAGAGGCTGAGGCTGTTTTGAGTGCTTATGCTAATAAAATCGAAGAAGCGAAGCTATCCCTTAAGAATGCCGGCCTTGCAGAAGTGACGATTACGATGGGAGAATTCGGTGATAAAACGAACTCCATCGCTGGAGCCAAGCATGCGGTTGGCGAGCTTGTGTATAATCAACTTCAAATGAAGGCACCGTCAAAAGTCCAATCTGATATTATTGACGCAGATAAATATTGGGGACAGATATCTATGGAGGTCTTGCCCGCTTACATGGGGGATTATTTGATCGCCTTAGGAGATACGGAAGTTCCTGCTGATCATGCGGTTTGGAAATCACTACCTGCTGTGCAACATAACCGGATTGTAACGGTGGGTTCATCGCTATCTTGGTCCACGGATATAATGACTTCCAGTGCGTTGATTGATCATATTGTTAATCAATTGCTGGCATTAGCTAAATAAGGGGATCTGGAAATACGATGAAAAACAAGCCTGAACAAAATCGCCGTGGGGCGGTGAACTTCACCATGTACATGGTGGTAGGGCTTGGATTAACGGTTCTCATGTCAGCGGCGTCGATTAGCTTTGGTGCCGCTGACATGAGGTTAGCGACTGCATGGGAGGCTATTTTCCGATTTGATCCAACGCTCACTGAACATCAAATTATTCAAACCCTACGTCTTCCGCGTACCGTAGCCGATCTGATCGTCGGATGTAGCCTTGCGGTTTGTGGTGCGATCATGCAGGGGACAACGCGTAATCCGCTGGCCGACTCCGGGCTGATGGGGATCAGCTCCGGGGCAGCATTCGCGATTGCGCTGTGCCTGGCCTTTCTACCGGGGTATTCGTATGGGCAGATGATGCTGTTTGCTTGTCTGGGAGCAGCACTTGCGACCGGGATCACATACTTCATTGCGTCACTGGGCAAGCGCGGGATGACACCTCAGCGGCTGGTGCTGGCAGGACTGTCCATCTCCATGCTGTTTGGCGCACTCAGTCAGTATTTGGCGATCAATTACAACCTGGGCCGGGCCTTGGCATTCTGGACCGCAGGCAGTACAGCCGGGGCCAAGTGGGAGGAATTACTGATTATCTCCCCTCTATTTGTTGGTGGTGTACTGCTGGCGTTGGCGCTGGCTCCTTCTGTTACACTGCTTAGTCTGGGAGATGATGTGGCAAGTGGACTCGGTATTCGCAGTGGACTGGTCAAGGGGCTATCGACGATTATCGTGCTCGTGCTGACTGGATTGGCTGTTGTCGTGGTTGGCCCAATCGGTTTTGTGGGTCTGATTACCCCGCATATTGTACGATACATGGTCGGTGTCGACTACAGGTACATTATTCCGGCTGCTGCGCTATATGGTGCGTTGCTGACCGTATCGGCCGATCTGGCTGGCCGTTTAATCAATAGGCCGTTCGAAACACCGATTGGCATTATCTTTTCGATCATTGGTGTGCCGTACTTTCTCTTCCTGGCCCGCAGGCAAAGGAGGGAATTCGAATGATCAAGCAACGTTATACGGTGCAACGGGGTATCCTCGTCAATGTAGTGCTTATGGTGCTTATCCTTATGTTTGCTGTCATTAGCATGAATTCCGGCAAGATGAATCTTTCACCGCTAGAAGTGCTGAATGTCCTCCTTGGTAACGGCACCGGTAAGCAAAATCTGATCCTGTTCGATTTTCGAATGCCACGAATCGTACTGTCGATCTTGGTAGGTCTGGGAATGGGCACGGCTGGGGTCGTGATGCAGAGCTTGCTGCGCAATGACATGGCTAGTCCGGGGACACTGGGGATTAGTTCAGGATCGGGTTTGTTTGTCCTGTTCTTCGTAGTATTCATCGCATCGGCAGGAAAAAGTTCCTTCATTGCCCTGCCGCTACTGGCCTTTGTTGGCGGCCTGCTGGCGGCGGGATTGATCTTCTTATTATCGTATCACCGTGGGCGAAACCTCTCGCCAATCGGTCTGATCTTAACCGGGGTCGCACTCGGAAGCGGGTATGGGGCGCTGACCACCTTTCTGACACTCAAGCTGGATGATTCGCAGATGGACTTCATGCTGAATTGGCTGGCGGGGAGCTTGTGGGGCGCTGATTGGCGCTATATTGCCGTACTGGCACCATGGGTCTTGATTATAATCGGCTATATTTTCTACAAGTCCCGGATGCTGAACACCCTCCATCTGGGCTATCAGACGGCAGAAGGGCTGGGACTTTCCGTGAAGCGGCAGTTTTTGGGGTTGTCGATCGCTGCTGTTGCTTTATCCTCTGGCAGTGTAGCTGTTGGCGGGAGCTTCTTCTTCGTTGGCTTGATCGCTCCGCATATGGCAAGGAAACTGGTCGGGCCTGATCACAAATTACTCATTCCGGCTGCCAGCCTGACCGGCGGATTAGTCGTGGTGCTGGCTGACACGATTACGCGCACGGTTAACCTGGGGGGAGATGTGCCGACGGGAATCGTCATTACGGTCATCAGTGTTCCGTACTTTCTTTATCTACTAGCGAAGGCCAATTAGGAGGACGTCATGGAAAGTATTACAGCAGAGCAAATTGATATTGCCTATAATGACACACTTATCGTCAAAGAACTGGATTTGCAGATTCCGCGTGGACAGATCACCTCGATTATTGGTCCCAATGGATGCGGCAAATCAACCGTACTCAAGGCAGTCGGCCGGCTGCTCAAGCCGAATAATGGTACGGTCTATCTGAATGGTGCCGATATCCGCACACTGTCCACCAGGGAAGTCGCCAAGCAGATGGCGATTCTGCCGCAGACGCCAACCGCACCGAGCGGCTTAACGGTCGGCCAATTAGTCGCCTATGGGCGTTTTCCTCATCAACGGGGTTTCGGCAAGCTCTCCAAAGAGGATAAGCAAGTAGTCACCTGGGCGCTATCGGTTACACAGCTTACAGCGTTTGAGCATCGTGAGGTCGATACGCTCTCCGGCGGTCAGCGTCAGCGCGTATGGATTGCGATGGCGCTCACCCAGCAGACCGATCTGATCCTGCTGGATGAACCCACCACCTATCTGGACCTGGCGCATCAGCTCGAAGTGCTGGAACTGCTCTATGAACTGAATCGCAGTCAGCAGGTGACGATTGTGATGGTGCTGCATGACCTGAATCTGGCAGCACGCTTCTCCGACTATATGGTGGCGATTCGTGAGGGCCAGGTGGTGGAGCATGGCTCGCCAGAGCGTGTAATGACGGTGCAGACGCTGCGTGAGGTGTTTGCTATTGATGCCGAGATTATGCTGGAACCGCGAACAGGGCGGCCGGTGTATGTGACGTACGAGCTATTGCGTGATAAGCGTAGAGACCAAGCAGCAGATCAAGGATTCCTGCAAGCTGAGGAACAGAAGGAGTCGATTGCCACATGAGAACCGCATGGCGTGTCCTGATGGGCGCACGGAAATACTGGCTGCAGTTAGGCATTGGATTTGCCGGTATCGTGATGGCCACGATTGCCGGGTTTTATTTGCCCTGGGCGCTCCGCTCGTTGACACAATTGGCGACCGAAGGCAGCAGCCGGTTTGCCGCGGAAGCGCTGAAGATTGGTCTGTTGCTGCTTGGAGCCACCTGTCTGCAAGCCATCGGAACATCACTGGCCGGCTATATGAACCATTATGCGGCACTTCATTATGTGGCAGATTTAAGAACAAGATTATATAGCAAATATCAGCAAATGAGCCTGCGCTATTTCCATCGAAGCCGGACGGGTGACCTGACCGGGCGCGTTGTGAATGATGCGATGGAAGCGGAAATTTACATTGCCCATGCCATTCCTGACTTTATCATCAACGGGCTGACTTTTATCGGAGTAGGCATCCTGCTCTTGACGATCAATGTGAAGCTGGCACTGATCAGTCTGATCACAATTCCGTTGCTGCTTGCGATCACGGTATGGCAAAGCAAACGATTGTCACCGCTATGGGGAGAGAATTCCAAGGCGCGGGGAGAGATTGCTGGCAAGGTGCAGGAGAACCTGTCGGGCATGAAGGAAATCCAAATTTTCAATCGGCAGGAGGAGGAGCGGGGCAACGTTTCCCGTCTGGCTATGAAACATACGAAGACCTATTTGCGTGCCAGTCTGTTCTATGAGACCTCTGTGCCGTTGTTGGCATTTGTGACCGCGCTGGGTACCGTGCTTGTCGTGATACTAGGCGGCAGATTGATGGCAACAGGCGAGGTAAGTATTGCTGATATCATTGGATTCATCGCCTACCTGGGTATGTTCTATCAACCGGTAAAGTCCTTTTCCAGCTTAGTGGAAATGTCCGGGCGAGCCGCCGCTGGTCTTAAACGGGTATATGATGTGCTGGAAGAGGAGGAAGACATACAGGAGAAGCGAAATGCAGTCCATTTGCCGCGTATACAAGGACAGATATCCTTTCAGAATGTCACATTCGTATATCCGGATGGTGCTCCTGTACTAGAAGGGCTGAACCTGACTATTGAGCCTGGAAAGACGGTGGCGCTTGTAGGTACAACCGGTGTAGGAAAGACGACATTGGCCAGTCTCGTTAACCGGTTCTACGACCCGCAGACCGGTTCAATTCAAGTGGATGGCATCGACATTCGTGATGTGACGCTCTCCAGCCTGCGTGACAATATCTCGATGGTGCTGCAGGATACCTTCCTGTTTGACGGCACGGTGTATGATAATATCGCTTATGGATGGGCGGATGCGACCGGGAAAGATGTGATGGCCGCAGCGAAGGCGGCGAAAGCGCATGATTTCATAGCACAGATGGAGCAAGGCTACGATACGGTGATTGGTGAACGCGGTGTGAGACTGTCCGGAGGGCAGAAGCAGCGGATTTCGATCGCACGGGCAATTCTTCGCAATGCACCGATTCTCATTCTGGATGAAGCGACATCGGCGCTGGATACCAAGATCGAGCAAGAGATCCAGCAGGCGCTGGACGAAATATCGAAGGATCGCACAACACTGGTGATTGCCCATCGCCTATCGACGGTCCGTCATGCCGACCAGATCGTCGTGCTGGAGGGCACAGAGATTGCCGAGATGGGTACGCATGAGGAACTGCTGCGTAGCGGCGGCATTTATGCTCGATTGTATGCGACGCAAGCTTCTTGAATGTAAGCGGATCGGTCTTCAAGGGTCAGGACCCCTAATTAAAGACACCGGAGCAAGAGGCCCATGCAACCCCGCATGGGCCTCTTGCTCCGTTCAATTCACTTCCCCCCACCCGGAAGCACAACCTCATGCCCAACGGTTGCGGCCATGCGGGCAATCGATTTCGGGTCGGAATTTCTCACATTTACGTCGATACGAGGGGTGTAAGCAGCTTCGAGCCTTGCAGCTTCGTCGTCGGATAGCTTGATCGAGAGGGCCTTGACGGCATCGTCAATATGACTGGTTTTGAGCGCTCCTACGATTGGGGCGGCAACGACGGGGTTGTTCTGTTTCTGGAGATGCAGAGCCTTGGCGAACTGCCAAGTTCTCCTGCTGACGCTTTCCTCGCTGGTTCCGTGCGAATACAAATTAGCGGTATCGAAGAAGTTGATTCCTGCCTCAAGCGCATGTCTGATCACAAGTCGGCTGCCTTCCTCGCCCAGCTAGGGTAACACTGAGGGGATCTCTACTATCGTAGCTCCTTCACAAAAATCTATTCTGGCATAATCCAGACAATCTCGCAGATTCGTACGAAAAACTTCCGGCCCCTGGTATCCAATACAACGTGGTCTGGCTTAACTTCCACTAAGCAGCCGCTAATCCCTCCGCGAGTGGTTTCGAGCACTACCTGTTTACCTTTTACAGACATTAAGGTTTCGACTACGTAGGGATCAATAGGATATACCATGATTGCTTGCGGCATTTGTTGCTGCATTGGATATATTTGATTATTCAGCACTTTGTTACCTCCCGAATGGTTATACATCATCCTATGCTAATGCCCAC
Source organism: Paenibacillus sp. FSL H3-0333 (assembly GCF_038002805.1). Lineage (NCBI taxonomy): Bacteria > Bacillati > Bacillota > Bacilli > Caryophanales > Paenibacillaceae > Paenibacillus > Paenibacillus sp. FSL H3-0333. The sequence continues at coordinate 2,544,980 of NZ_JBBODG010000001.1, forward strand.
ATAAAGAACTGGGCGGATGCCCATGCAATAACGAATTCCCTAATCATTATTAAATAAAAAATGGAAGCAAGTACAAAGCTGTAATGGCACCAAAGGGGATCGGTCTTGGATAAAAGCGGCGGCGCGGGTAGAAACCCGGATAGTATCCGAATTGTCTGTAGGTTGTTGCGTTAGCAGGCATTCCGTTCATCTGACCCACCATTTCATTGGTGGGAATGGCAAGTGTAATATAGTTCTGATCGATATGAGCAACAAACCCGTCGTGAGACTGACCATCGCTTGTAGTCATACCAACATATTTATTCATACAATTCCAGGCAACTTGTTGATAATTCGTTTCCATGGGTAAACCTCCTCAAATACTATCTCGTCAACAGTCTATGGACTATAACCTATATCCATCACGGCATATGCCTATAGCTTAAAAAATTCATAATGAATTAAGCCCATTGTAACGAGAGATAAATGATGAGAATAGATATGAACGCAATCATAACTATTATCTCCAACTACCTTGCATTAAACAGTAGTGGATGGTAATCTTTGTATTAGTAACTACTGTGTATTGCACAGTACTAAATAAAGCGTGGTGATGAGTAATGAATGTTCAGTTCAAGAAGGGTGTGCTGGAGCTTTGTGTTCTTGTTTTAACCTCACAGAAAGACCGTTACGGATATGAGCTGGTGGAACAGATCTCGCACAAATTCGCCATAGCCGAGGGCACCATCTATCCGTTATTAAGAAGACTGGCTGCGGAAGGGTTATTTTCCACCTATTTATCTGAATCGGGTGAGGGGCCGCCCCGGAAGTACTATAAGATTACCGATGAGGGAAGGAGAGTCATGAGCGGGATGATTGAGGAGTGGAATGCTTTTGCCATAGGAGTGCAGGAGATTATTGGGGGTGGATCGGAGTGAATAAAGAGGCCTATCTGGGTGAGTTGGCACGGTATCTGAAGCTGCTTCCTCCTGAGGAGTGTGCTGAACTTATGGGGGAATTCAGGGAGCATTTCGAGTGTGCCCAATTAAGCGGGCGGTCGGAAGCAGAGGTGATCTCCAAGCTGGGCCATCCCCGGTTGATCGCCCGTGAATTACTGACCCAGTCACAGATTGAAAAAGCGGACAAATTCCCAACGCTCTTAAGTGTAACGAAAGCGGTTATGGGCACGGTAAGCTTAGGATTATTCAACTTATTTATTGTTCTGCTGCCCTTTGTCACCTCACTAACTGTGATTGCCGGAGTATTCGTCTTTGCCATTTGCTTGCTTATTTCTCCGATTCTTTTAATTCTTCAGTATCAGTCAGTTACGCTGTCTATCAATAGCATATTTCTGATGCTGGGCATGGTTGGCGGGGGACTGCTAGTTGCCATTGGAACATTCAAGCTCACCCGGCTGTATTACCATCTTGTGATCCGGTACCTGAAATATAATCTGACAGTCATCAAAAAGGATGTGACCTCTTTTGAAGCATAGATCCCGGAACCTAACCAGACTTGCCCTGCTCCTGATTGCTGCCGGAGTCATAGGGAATGTAGTACTGTATCTGTTAGGCAATTCACCCTTCAATGTGTATGAGCTATCGATTGAACAACCTGTCCGGATGGACCAGACCACCAGCGTTCTTATTCAAACAGAGACGGGGACAATTGATGTGGTTCCCATTCAGGGAGATGAAATCAAGGCTACCTTGGGTGGAAAGACGACAAAGGCATTAATGAAGGATTACAAGCTGGACATCACTCAGGATGGGGGACAAACCAGCATTAAGGTTGTTCAGGATAACCAGTTCCGCTTTTTTGACATCTATACGGACCTTAAGCTCACGGTAGGGATTCCTGAGATCCAACTAGAGCAGCTGAAGGTTGTGACAGACACCGGAAATATTGACATAGGCCCCATCCTGGCAAAGGAATATCGGGCGATAAGCGACACGGGTTCTATCAAGCTGGATATAGAGGAGGGGATCATTCATGCGGAGACGGATACTGGTGAAATCACGGCCTCGCTTGAGCGCATCCGTCAAGATATCCATGCTACCTCAGATACTGGAGATATCACCATCCAGACAGTTGAAGCGCCTAAGGCACTCCGCACTCAATTCTCTGCGGATTCTGGAACCGTACAGGTGACGCTGCCGGGTTATAAGGATGGTTATATCGGTGAGGGCGGGCCACTCGTCAAGCTGATTTCAGACACTGGTAATCTTAAGATCGAACAGTAACAGCAATAAGGCGAAGGTCAGGAAGAAGAATAGGATGATTTTAGGAGGCGGCCTTGGGTGATAACCAAAAATCCTAGCAAAGAGGTTCTAATCAAGACTGTTGATTTATGCAAAGTATACTCCTCAGGCAATGAACAATTTCTCGCAGCCAAAAGCATTAATCTTGAAGTATACCAAGGTGACTTTACGGTGATTATGGGCAGTTCGGGCTCGGGGAAGTCTACGCTGCTCTACCTCCTCAGCGGTCTGGACGGGATTACTTCCGGAGAAGTGATGTTCAAGGGACAGCGAATCGATGCATACACAGAGAAAGAGCTTACGGATTTCCGGTCCAACAAAATCGGCTATGTGTATCAATCGATCAATCTGGTTCCTGATTTCACTTTGCTGGAGAATGTGGCTTTCCCGGGGTACGTGGCTGGCCGCAGCAAAAGCGGGGTGAACGAGCAGGCATTAAGCCTGCTGCACCAGATGGGGATCGGGGCACAAGCCGGACGCCTGCCGTCTCAGGTATCTGGAGGACAACAGCAGAGAGCGGCGATTGCCAGGGCGCTCATCAATTCGCCGGAGGTGATTTTTGCGGATGAGCCTACAGGGGCATTAAGCCAGGAGCAGGGCGCAGTGATTCTGGATCTGTTGACGGAGATGAACCAGAATGATCAATCGATCGTTATGGTGACGCATGATATCCAGGCTGCGTGCAGAGCGGACCGGTTAATCCTGGTCAAAGATGGCACGATCGACGGGATTCTGGAGCTTGGCAAATACGCACCGGATCAGTTGAAAGCGAGAGAAAACCAAATTTTCATGTTCATGTCAGGGGAGGAGAGGTAGCGGATGTATGCGGTATGGAAACTATGCTGGACGAATCTGAAGCATAAAAAAGTGCAAAACAGCTTCATTGCGATCATCATCATGCTGGCAGCTCTGCTCCTCTCGACCGCCGTGTCCGTTCTCAACAACACCAACCGGATGTATGGGAGTATGCATGACCAGTCCCGTGGCGTGCATCAAATATTGCAGCTGGAGAATGGCATCCACGATCCGGTCCAGGTACATACATGGTGGGAGGAGCAGTCAGGGGTAACGGCTTCGGATTTGATGCGCTACCGCTATCTGTCCAGTATGTCTCACGCCGGGAAAGAGATCCCCAATGTTGACTTGTTCATGATGGATGCGCCAACAGGACCTTTTCCCGTGGACAGGCTGCAGTTCGTGGAGGGCGAAGAACATAGCACACCGGAAGCAGGGACCGCCTGGATTCCCACCTCGCTGGCTTATCCCAATGATATTCATGTGGGCGATTCGGTTGAGTTCAAGACAGATGAAGGGACCATCCGGTTGAACGTTGCGGCCGTCGTTGTGGATATTTCCTACTGTTCGCCTTTTGCTACAAGCGGGAGAATCTGGCTGAATCATGAGGATTATAACACGCATATGACCCTGCTGCCAGGCGGCGATAAGTATATGACCGGACTAAGATTTGAGGATTACAGCCAACATAGGACCTACTGGGATAGATTCGAGCAGTCTCTCGGGACCCCCTACCTGGAGTCTGTTAAAGACTTCGAGAGCTTGTCTTCCTATTATATGATAGCGAATCAGGTGATTAGCTTCGTGATGATTTTTCTGGCTGCTGTCATGATCTGTGTAGCCTTGTACACCTTGGGATTCACGATTGCCGATGCTATCCTCTCTAACTACCGAACGATTGGGATTATCAAATCTGTCGGATTATCTTCCCGTAAAGTCGTTATGGCTTATGTTGCACAATATACCTTCCTGGCGCTCGTATCGGTCATTCCGGGGATTCTGGTCAGCAATCTTCTCTCCGGTACCATTGTTGCCAGTTCCATGGCTTATCTCAATACAGGATCAGCAGGGATGAACGATGTATTCTCAGGTACAGGTCTGTGGACTGGCGCGGCTGTCGTTGTGGTTATTCTTCTCTCGGCCCTGCTGTTCGCGAATAAGGCGCGTCATGTGGAGCCGGCCCAAGCTGTTCGTTACGGCATGTCTGAGAAGGAGTACTCCCACCAATCCGTGGGCAATGGAACATGGAAAAGAAAGCTTCTGCAGCTGGGCGCTCTTCCCACCTCGATGATTATCGGGCTAAGAAGCGTCACCAAAAATATCCGGGGTTCGCTGCTGATTGTGCTGATCTCGGCGTTGTCCACCGCTGTACTCGTCTTCGGATTTCTGTTCATATACAGCATTGCTTCCATCCATGGAACCATTGCCAAGTGGGGATATGATTCAGCCGATCTGTCCATAAGAATCGATAATCCGGCTAAAATGACTTTTAAACAGCTGCAAGAAGAAGTCCTCTCTGATCCAAGGGTGAAGGATTACTCGCGGTACGGGGATGCCAATGCGGTTGTGCCGGTTCCCCAGAAGGATGGGGCTGCCATGAAGCAGGATACGATGGGGATCTTACTGACGGTGGCGGATGGGAGCTATGATGAAATAGGCTATGTGAATGTGGAGGGACAGAACCCTGTGTCTGCCAATGAAATCTCGGTTGGTGTGAATGTTGCCAGAACGCTAGGTATCCAAGCAGGCGATACAACGGATATTTATATTGAAGGGGAAAAACATACGCTGACCGTCACCGGGATCTACCAGGCAATCGCGAACATGTCTAATTCGGGGCGGATTACCGCCGACGTCATCAGAACTAGTAATCCGGGCTATGGAAGTGCGATGAACACCACTTTCATGAATCTGCATGAGGGGACTTCAACCGATTCATTCGTGAATGAATTGCAAGAGCGGTACGGCAGTGTACTTGGGATCGCCAGTCAGGCTTCGTTAGTGGATGAGGTATTCTCGCAGGCGATCAAAATCATCGTTCTGCCAATGTCCGTTATGGCGCTGATGTTTATCGTCATTACGTTCGTGATCATCTACAGCATCTGCCGGATTAACATGAAGAAAGAGAGCCGTACCTACGGCATTTACAAGTCCATCGGCATGACCTCCCGCCAGATCCGACTGTCGGAAACCACCGGCATCCTGGTCGTATCGGGGATCGGTGCGCTGGTAGGGATTCCTCTAGGTTTATTAGGTCTCCCGCCGCTGCTTAACGTGATCCTGGCCGACTACGGGATTGTTAAAGTTCCGCTGATCATGAACGGGGGAGGTATCACTGCGATGATTCCCCTGAGTGTCATTGCCGCAGGATTGGGGTGTTGGGCGGCATCTAAGTCTATTCAGAGTGCTTCGCCGCGGGTGTTGGTGGTGGATTGATGGGGGTGTGTTATTGCAGTATTGCAAGATTTAAAAGAGCCGGGCGTTCAGTCCGAAAACATCCTGCTGCATTCCCAGCATCGCTCATCTATTTTGGGATAGTACAATTTTTTGTGAAGGATTTATTAGCCGCCACGTCCTAATATGGAGGCAAAAATACATCCGCAAATATAATTCGAACTGTTGGGTTTTCAAGTTCAATACGATCTGGCAGGGAAGGTACAGGGAGGCTTAGCTTTACAAAAAAATGAGAAAAATGATATAAATTTGGATACATTTAGATTATTTGTGCGTCTATATAGTAGGTCTGTAATTTTCAACAAAAAATTAAAGGAGGAAGAACATCGTTAAATCAATGATTGTCGCAATATCGTTAATGGCAGCAACGGCAAGCGCTGATACGGGAACCGCCCACATTAAAATAGGTTCTATATCAGGTGGGGCAAGCAACAAATCACTTTGAGAATGCACCTGCACACTCTGGTGACCATTGTATTAAATCAGGTGCATATTATCTAACTTCACCTACAAGTACTGATTTAGCTCACGTAAGAACAAAATGGGGGTGGTAAGCATGAAGAAAACTATGTTATGGACAACCGTTGCTTCCTTAGCAATCGGGATAGGAATAGTCTCATATTCAACTAGCTCTTCTGAAGATAATCAGAACAATCCTACTGTAATAAGTAAGAATGTTCAAAGCAAAGTTGATTTAACCGCTAAAAAATTGGCTCTATCTGTAGTAAGTACAGATAAAATCGAAGCTGACCATATAATTTTCATAAATGCCGATAATGCAGAATCTCAATCAGATGCTGTAGTTAGAGTCATTGCAACTGGTGAGAGCAAAAATGTCATTGAAAACTTTGATTGGGGGCCAACTGGCAGAACAGAAACTAAGGTTAAAGTAGTCCAGTTATATAAAGATTCACCAAAACAGGAAATCGGTTCAGAGCTTGTAACCTTCGAACCTTCCTATGTGATTGAAGGTAAAGAAGGTAAAATTAGAATGAATTATGAAGATTACACATTAATGCAAGAAGGTAATGAATATGTTTTATTTCTAAAGTGGAATGAAAAACAGGGTGCATATTGGGTTAATTCTCTGGAACAAGGTAAATTTGAATTGTCCGGAGCGGATATGGCAGAAAAAACAATGCAAGCTACGAATGATCAATATAGCGAACTGAAGAAAAGTGTACTGGAAAAATATACACAATGATATTACTGAAAAGCAGCTCACGATAAAGGAGTTGCTTTTTTCAGGTCTACTGGAATATTTAAAAGTCCCATTCATATTCCACAATCTGATCGATTTTTATAACATTCGCTGGCTCAATCTCTTCTAACTCCCCGAATTTACGCCATAGGAAGGGATTAAAATTCATCAGAACATTGCAATAGCTATGAAACACGCAGAATTCATTCTGTTTATTACTAAGTCTTATCACCCACACTAATTAACCTACTACCAAGCTCCTCCTCCACGGTTAAAATCTCAACCATAATCCCTGCCCCAAGGCGGAAGCCGTACTTGAAACTTGATGCTAACTCCATGCCGTGAGTTTGACCGTATAAGTCTAACAGCGCTTCTAACTCGTCGAATTCTTCCGCTGAGTGGCGGTCCTTCCAAAGCTCTATGATGTCAGATACTCTTTTTCTTAAAATAGAGTACTGTGGGTCATCTGGGATGATATTTTCATCGGGATGTAAGTTGCCGTGATACAGGCTCTCTAGGATACTTTCCACTTGCTCATCTCCTTCATCGGTAAGTACTTTGTGTTTAACAATAAAAGATATAAACTGTTAAATCCACGTAGTATACTCTACAGAACGATGGAATTGTTTTCTGAATCTTTCAACATCAATTTTTAACGGAGGTACCAATGAAAAAAGAAACTTAATCCTTTCATTCATTCTTCTATTTGTTATTGCCTACATCTCGTTTGGTGCATGGATATCGCATGATACCAAGATCATATTAGAAGAAGCGATGAAGAAGGACGCTGATATGAATTACATGAGTCCTTCGGTATACAGCAAAATAAATCCTGTTGAACGTGGGATGACATCTGATGGTTTTGAGTATAATTCAAGCGCTCATCAGATCGGTTTTGTATTGCCGCTGCATTACTTCGCAGGGTCAAAAGTATATGTAACTCAGAAATATGAAGATGATAATTTTGCATTCAAAGAACCTGTTCAGCTAACGCTGAAATTGAAAGCCGGGAAGTGGTACGCGACAAAGGTAAGTATTCAGCCCTAGCGGGAATAGCATACTCGGCTCTAATAAAATGACTGCTGCCCACCCCGGCACAGTCATTTTTATTTTCCCTCACCCAACCCCTATAATCTGACAGGTTATTCCTCCCGGATGGAAATGATACTATGAATTAGGGCACGCTTTGCGAGTCTTTCCTATTGTGATTCGTCTCTACTATAATTCATTCTAACAAGGAGATATTATGCTTACTTCAAGAAAATATACTGTATTCGATCTGATCGGAATTCCGCTTCGGGTGATTCCAGTGCAGACGGTGGCGGCGGTGGGGTATATGCTGGTGGATGCCTTGATGCCTGCGTATCAGACGCTGGTGATGGCTTATTTCATTAATACGGCGACCCATATTGTGAATGGCCGGGCGGAGTATTCGTTAATCTACAGGCCGCTTGCGCTGATTATGGGTTATGTGATCGTTACTCATCTGCTTCCCAGCCTGATGCAGCTGGTTGAGCTGACGGGGCGCAATCGGCTGAATGTGCGGCTAAAGCGGGAGATGGTGCTCAAGCGGGCGCGGCTTGCGTACCAGCATATTGAGAATAAAGAGACTTCGGAGTTAATCCATAGGGTGTGCGGAGATCCGGTGGGTCATTTCATGAGCGGGTTCAACAATATGATGAGTGGACTGAATCTGCTGATTGGGACCGCTTCGCTGCTTGTGATTGTGATGTCGTCCACGTTCATTACAGGGATTGTGATTGTGCTGGTTGCGGTGCCTTTGTTCTATATTGCCATGAAGACGGGCAAGGCGAATTATGTGCTGGGGATGGATGCGCAGCGGATACGGAGGAGGAGTGCAGAACTGGCGCATATTTTGACTAGCCGGGAGGATGCGGAGGAACGCACGTTATTCGGGTATGGTCCGGCGCTCAGGGATCGGTACGGCAAGCTGTATGATCAGACGTACGCGGTGGAGAAGAAGATACAGATCCGAAGCTTCATTCATCTGAAAAGCGGCTCGATCATCGCCCTGCTGATCGGCATCATTATTGTGGGCTTGCTGTTACCAGCGCTGCACTTGGGCGAGCTATCCATTGGCCTGTACATCTCGCTGGTGACCGCGATCTTCAGCCTTGTGCAGAGGATGTCCTGGCAGTTAGCCGAGACGATGCAGGAGCATGCGCGGATGAAGGAGTATCTGCAGGACTTCTCTGCTTTTGCCGGACTCAGTGAGAAGAAGGATGCCGCTGCTCTACCTGTGGAGTTGGGCGGCTTTGTCTTTCAATCGCTGGAATTCAGGCAGGTGAGCTTCCGCTACCCGGATACGGAGAGATACATATTGAATCAATGCTCGTTCACCATGGTTAGCGGGAAGAGCTATGCCATTGTCGGTGAGAACGGGGCCGGTAAGTCCACCCTGATCAAACTGCTTACCGGGATGTACGATAACTATGAGGGCGAAATCTTCATTAATAAGAAGAATCTGCGGGAATACAGCTACCCGGAGCTGAAAAGCATCATCGGGGTAGTCTTCCAGAATTACGCCAGGTACGCGCTGACGATCCAAGATAATGTCCGGTTGGGGAATATCTTGAAGAAGGATGAAGAGCGAATCCGCCACAGCATAAGCAAGATGAATCTGGGCGGAATGGTCCAGGGGCTGGAATACGGTCTCGATACTTACGTCGGCAAAATCAAAGAGAACAGCCTGGACCTCTCCGGCGGACAGTGGCAACGGTTGGCGATAGCCAGACTGTTGTACTCCAGCTCAGCTATCCATATTATGGACGAGCCTACGGCTGCCCTGGACCCCATCGAAGAGAGCCGGCTATATGAAATGTTCAGCAGCATCCGCGCAGACCGGTTCACTATCTACATCACCCACAGGCTGGGCGCTGCGAGAATCTCGGATGAGATCCTGGTGGTACGTAGCGGGCGGATTGCGGAGCAGGGATCCCATGAGCAATTGCTGGAAATCCCGGATGGGATCTACCGGAAAATGTTCGCCAGCCAGAAGTCGTGGTATGAGGCAGAGAGTAAGGTGCAGCATGGATAGAATACAGGGGCAGGGGTTCCTGAGGAACGGGGTCAGATGCCTGCGGCTTTTATTCCAGGTGAATCCCGGGAGGTCCTATACGTACATCGGAATTGCCTTGCTCCAGGCGGTCTCCTGGGTGCTGCAGGTGTTATTTATGCAGAGATTTCTGGATGCGGCTGCTGCCTATGCTACAGATCGAATAGACTTCAAAATGGTTCTCTTTTCCTTGGGCGCACTGGCGCTTATGTATCTGTTCTATCATGTCATGGACGGACTCGGGAACTGTTATGAGGAGATTTACGGGCTAAGCGTGGGCAAGCACCTGAATCAGATGATTTTTAAGAGAGTAGATTCGTTACAGGTCTCTGAATTCGAGGACAAGAAGCGGCTGGATTATATCCACAAGGCTGTGAACGGGAGCGGCAAGCTGATCTGGATCGGAACAACTTTACTGGACATCCTGTTCTACTATACGACTTATTTCGTGTTCATCGGGTGGTATCTGTTCACGCTCAAGCCAGTGCTTGCGCTAAGTATCGTCGTCGTATTCGTTCCGGTGATGCTCTCTCAATTGGTGCTGATGTCAGCATTCAAGAATCTGGAGTCGGCATCTGCCCCGATCCGGCGGGAAAGTGACTACTACGAACAGTGCTTGACGGACAAAGCGTATCTCTCAGAGACCCGGCTGCTGGGAGCTACTGCATTTTTCGAGAATCTGTATACCTCTGCCCTGCAACGGTTGAACGCTATTGTACTTCGGACGCAGCTCTGCAAGCATCTTGTTCAGCTCATACTGAATGTAGTGACGGTTATGGGCTACGGCCTGATCGTGTATATGCTGTTTGTGTCTGTGATGAGGCAGGAGATTTCGATTGGAGCTTTTGCAGCGGTGCTGGCTTCGATTGGCAGTCTATACCGGTTCATGAACAAGCTGATCACCGAGAGAATCGCCTGGGCTACGGAGAATATCGGGTCTACGGAGAATTTTCTGGATTTCATCGACGAACCTGTTCATGCGACTAATAACCTGCCAAGGCCCGCAGACAGTGATATTGAGCTACAAGGTGTCCGGTTCCGCTATCCGTTGGCAACCCGAAATGCAGTTGAGGAGATCGACCTGATCATTCCGAACAAGCAGACGCTGGCGATTGTAGGCGAGAATGGAAGCGGGAAGACCACGCTGTGCCGCATCATTATGGGATTATATCCGCCTACGGAAGGGGAAGTGTGGTACGGGAACGTGGAGGCTTCGCGGACTAGCTATGAGCGAACGTCGGCTATTTTCCAGCACTATCGCAAGTATAATGAGACCTTACGGGAGAATGTGTGGATCAGCCAATATTCCAAACCAAGAGATGATGCCGCAGTAGTATTCACGTGTGAGGAGGCCGGGGTGCTTTTATCCGGTGAAGGGGTTAAGGAAGGGCTGAATACGATGCTGGGACGGGAGTTCGGCGGCACAGATCTATCCGGCGGCCAGTGGCAGCGTGTAGCGATTGCGCGCGGATTGTTCCGGGACAGCGACCTGATGATTCTGGATGAACCTACGGCGGCCATCGATCCGCTGGAGGAGACCCGTCTGTACAACGATTTCGCCGCCCTGTGCCGGGATAAAACCGCAGTTCTGGTTTCCCACCGTTTAGGCTCTGTGAAGCTGGCCGATCGAATCCTCGTGATGAAGGACGGAAGGATCGTACAGGACGGCACGCATGAGCAGCTAATGAGCATGGAGGGGGAGTACCGGACGATGTATGAGGCGCAGCGGAAGTGGTATGTGTAGGTAAAGTGTGTACTACAGGAGTATAGTTAGTCTCAGGAGGAATGTTACATGGCTACGTGGGTTACTCATTTTAGAATAGCTGAAGCCTTAATGAAGGCGGGAGTTCCGGTATCCAAGGTTGATTTTCTGGTAGGGAATATTGGCCCGGATTGCGGGATCGCCCATGAGGAGGGGAGTCCTTCTCCATTTCAACGTATTTCTAAGAGTGTTACCCACTTTAAGAATGGACAGGGGATTCAGCCTGAGCTGTTCCGGGAGCAGTATGCATTGAAGGATGTTGAGCTTACTTCTAGCGCAGGTTCCTATTATTGGGGGTATTACTGTCATCTTATAACGGATGTCGAATGGATCAAGTTAACTAAGAGCAAGCAGGAGGAGCCGGTACATCAAGCGGTAAAAGGTACTCCCGAGTACAATCAGCTGGTAAAGCGGGACTGGTACTGGCTGGACTTCAAATATTTGAAGCTGCATGGCAATCATGTGTTTTGGACTGATGTGCAGCATATTCAGCAATATCCTGAATACTTACCGTTCTTTCCTGAAGGCCAGACCTTTAAACAAATACAGAATATCATTCACTTTTATTGTAACACTGAAGTGCCGATAGAATATGAACCGGTTTATATGAAGGAAGCGGAAGTAGATAACTTTGTGCTGGAGACAGTGGACAAGCTCCGGGACATGATGGAATTTGATAAGAGGAAAGAACCATGACCATCCAAATCGTAAACGGCGATCTATTAGAAGCTAATGAAGATATTCTAGGGCACCAGGTGAATTGTCAGGGGGTGATGGGGTCGGGGATTGCGAAGATTCTGCGGGACCGCTATCCGAACTTATATCCTGAGTATAAAAAATACTGTGACCAGTACACGCCTGACGAGCTGCTTGGACACTGCCAGCTGGTGCAGACGGGCGCGAAGTACACGGCGAATCTGTTCGGCCAGCTTAACTATGGAAGAAGCAAAATCCGGTATACCGATTATGCTGCGCTGGAGCAAGCGTTAACCACTCTGAAGATAGAAGCGCAAGCCAAGGGTCTGTCTGTGGCGCTTCCGTACAACATTGGCTGCGGGCTGGCGAACGGGGAGTGGAGTGTGGTGGAGGAGATGATCGAGAAGGTTTTTGCAGACTATGAGGTTACTTTGTATAAGATTTAAATTAAAACTATTACATGTACACGCGTTTAGAGCAGTCCGCCTTAGGCGGGCTGTTTTTTATGGATGAGGAATGACTTCGCTGATTTCACCGAACACATGGACAGAGCGTGGTCATCTGGGCCGAATGTGGTCGAAAAACCGACCACATTCGGTGCGGTAGAGGTGCGATGTCGGGATGTGGTCGAAAAACCGACTACATTTGGCGCGACAGAGGCGTATGGGCGGGATAAGGTCGAAAAACCGACTACATTCGGTGCAACAGAGGCGTATGGGGCGGGATGTGGTCGAAAAACCGACCACATTTGGCGCGACGTAGGTGCAGTGGCGGGATAAGGTCGAAAAACCGATCACAATGGCGATGTCGCAGGCATTTTGTTCCAAGAATACATATGTTTTGGGGTCCCCGCAAAGTACCTGAGTCATCATCGAAGCTTAAGCCCCACTTTGTGGGGTTATTTTATAGATTTATATTGCGAATTACTATAATATAGGATTATATTATGAAATTAAGTTTCATTAGATGAAACTACTGAGGAGGAATATGGATGGCATACAATTATTATGGTCTAGACCATGTACAACTGGCAGCCCCGGAAGGCTGTGAAGCTGAGGCCCGGAAATTCTTCAATGGACTGTTAGGCTGGGCGGAGATCCCCAAACCCGAGCTGCTGCAAAAGCGTGGCGGGGTTTGGTTCCAATGTGGGACGCATCAAGTACATATCGGGGTTCAACGGGATTTTGTTCCCGCTACCAAAGCGCATCCGGCATTTCATGTACAACACTTGAATGAATTACGTGAGCATCTGTTGCAGAATGACATTCAAGTAACGGATGATGAAGCGAGGGCGGATGAAGGCGTTAAGCGCTTCTATATAAACGACCCTTTTGGGAATCGTCTTGAGTTTCTGGAATGGCTTTGATCTGATTTGAATTGTCAATAAAAATGGAGAGCCAGACTGCTTATCAGCGGTCTGGCTTTATTTTGTGCTCCCTGTACTGGGTGGGCGTCTGGCCCAACTGCTGCTTGAACTGGCGCATGAAGTGGATCTCGCTGGCGTAGCCGCTCATCTCGGCGATTTTTTTGACGGAGATGTCTGTGGTGGTGAGCAGGTATTTGGCATGTTCGATCCGGCTGGCAATAACGTCCGCCATCGGGCTTACGCCGAAGTAATCTTTATACAGGTGCTGGAAGCAGGAGCGGCTCATGGTCAACTCGTGGGACAGCCCATCGATGGTCCAGTTCAGGAAGGGCTGGTTGAAAATTTTGGTGCGGATGACGGACATCTTGTTGAAGTGCGTGTTGCCGACTTCCTTCTGGGTAGAATGAATCCGGTTGCTCAGCTTAATGAAGAATAAGCGCAGATATAATTCGATGGTCTCGTTCTTATGCGGGTTCTCGGAATACACCTCATAGCACAAATGGTTAATGATGATCGACAGCTCGTTCAGGTCGCCAATCGGGATGACTTCATCCCTGGGGATCGCCAGCCGCTCCAGCAGCGCTTCATCGTCCGGGTTGTCCAGCCGGAAATGGAACCAGTCATTGGTGAACTGCGGCCCGTATGCCCGGTAGAGCTGAGGAGTATGCTCGCTGTACAGGATGAAGGAGTCCGGCCCCGTTACCCGGCTCTCTCCCTTCAAAGTGAAGATGGCCGGGGTCTTCAGCAGCAATAGCATATAGTCTCCCGAGCCCTGGGGCCGGTTAATGATGAAGTCCGCGTCATGGCTGTGATTGTAGCCGATGTTGTGTATGTTCATAGGAGCCTCCCGCATAGCAGATAGATCTATTGTAAAAGCAAACAGGCTGCCTTGCAAAGGGAGATTGCACAATAGGTTAGTACTTACGCACGATGTGTAATTGTTCTGCGGCCAGGGTTTATCTATGCTTAAGACAGGTAGAATTAAGAGCTTACAATGAAGGCTGAGGCCGGAGAGGATGATCGTGATGAAAGAATGGACGGGTTATACCAGAGGTGTGAATCTAGGAGGCTGGCAGTCCCAGTGTCCGTATCAGCATGCCCATTATGAGAGCTTCATTACGGAGAAGGATATCGAGACCATTGCTTCCTGGGGCCTGGACCATGTGCGGCTGCCGGTGGATTATGAAGTGATAGAGGATACAGGGAATGCAGAGGCTTACGCCGGGTTCAAGCATATCGACAACTGCATCCGCTGGTGTGCTGCTAACGGGCTAAATCTCATTATTGATCTGCATAAAACACCGGGCTTCTCCTTCAACAGCGTGGCCGAGAATTCCCTGTTCGATGACCCGGCGCTCCAGAAACGGTTCCTGAATCTGTGGAAGGCGATTGCCAGCCGTTATGCCAGTTACAAGGACACTGTAGCTTTTGAATTGCTCAATGAGATTGTGGAGCAGGATAGCAGCCGCTGGAATGCGCTGGCCCAACGGACGATTGCCGAGATCCGCAAGCATGCCCCGGAGACCCAAATTGTCATCGGCGGCATCCAGTGGAACAGCGTGCATACCCTCGGGCTGCTGGATCAGCCTTTTGATGAGAATATCGTGTACACCTTCCACTTCTATGAGCCGTTCCTGTTCACACACCAGCGTGCGGCTTGGGTGGAGCAGATGCCAAAGAGCAGCATGGACTATCCGGGTGACCTGGAGAACTACCGTAGCACTTCGGCGGCCATTGGCGCTTTTGGCTCGGGGCTTCATGCAGAGGGTATCAGCGAGATGGGGCCAGGATACATGACCAGCCTGATTCAGAACGCTATCGATGTCGCCGCTGAGCGGAACGTCTATCTATACTGCGGGGAATACGGCGTCATTGAGCAAGCTCCTTCGCAGAGCGTGGTGAACTGGTATAAGGATGTACATGGAGTGTTCGAGCAATACAAGATCGGCCGGGCCGCATGGACGTATAAAAAGATGGACTTCGGCATCTCCGACCGCTACGACAGCAGCATTACGTCTGAGATTATTTCTTATTTGTAATCGGTAATATAGAGAACTGGAAAATATGCAGACAGGGGAAAGTGGCGGAGGGGAAATAGATGAAACTACAAATTACAGATAAACCTGGTGTGTCGATATCCAAGGGGATGATCGGGCTGTTCTTCGAGGATATCAACTACGGGCTGGACGGCGGACTTCATGCCGAGATGATTGAGAACCGGTCCTTCGAGTTCATGAAAGTGCAGGGCGACCGGGGGAGCTATAGTGAGAGCTATGATGGTCTCTATGGCTGGACGGCATATCCTGCAGAGGCCAGCGGGGCCACGCTGAAGATTGAGACGGAGCATCCGCAGAATGAGGTCAATCCCCATTACCTGGCGTTTACCGCCGGGGAGATGCAGAACGCTTTTACCAATAAGGCCTATGATGGTATCTCCCTGAAGCCGGGGCTTCAGTACCAGGTCTCCTTGTATGCGAGAGCGGAGGGGTATGCAGGCGGCATTGAAGTTTCGGTTGAGCAAAATAGTGCGGTCATGGCGCATGCCGTCCTGACCTCAGCGGTAAGTGGAGAATGGACACGCTATACGGCGCAGCTTAGCTGCAATGAGCCTGTGTCGTATGGAGATTTCGTCATCCAGCTGAATGCTCCGGGCACGGTCTGCTTCGACTTCGTCTCCATGATTCCCTCCGATGCGGTGCTGGGCTTGTTCCGCCGGGATCTGGTCGGTCTGCTGGAAGAGATGAAGCCAGGCTTTCTGCGGTTCCCCGGAGGGTGTATTGTTGAGGGCTATAACCTGGAGAACCGCTACCAATGGAAGCGGAGTGTGGGCGCCGCCGAGCAGCGCAAGAATAACAGCAGCCGCTGGGCGCTGCACGGTAATAATGAAGAGAATCAGTTCACCAGCGAGTACAGCCATTATAATCAGAGTCTGGGGATCGGGTTCTATGAGTATTTTCTGCTGTGTGAATACCTGGGGGCGCGGCCGATTCCGGTGCTGAATGTCGGGCTGGCCTGTCAGTTCCAGTCTACTGAGCATGTGGGCGTACATGATGAAGATTTCCAGGAGTATATCCAGGATGCGCTGGACCTGCTGGAATTCGCCAACAGACCGGTGGATTCTCGGTGGGGCCGCCTGCGTAGTGACATGGGCCACCCGGAGCCGTTCGGTCTGGAGATGATCGGAATCGGCAATGAGCAGTGGGAGACGGAGCATGCAGACTTTTTCACCCGGTACGATCTGTTCGAGCAGGCGATTCATGCCAAGTATCCATCTGTGCAGCTAATCGGGTCTGCGGGGCCGGATGTCAGCTCGGACAACTATACCCGGGCGTGGGAGTATTACCGTAAGCGGGCCGAGGGTAATCCGAACTTCGTCTACGCTATCGATGAGCATTATTATGTGAAGCCGGAATGGCTGTGCGAGAACGTGCATTTCTATGATCAGTATCCGAGAGACATCAAGGTGTTCGCCGGAGAATATGCGGGTCACTATGGCAACGGGATGAATTCGCCGCACTTCAACAGCTGGGGCGCTGCGCTGGCAGAAGCCGCATTCCTGACAGGCCTGGAGCGCAATGCCGACATCGTCGTGCTGGCCTCTTACGCTCCGTTGTTCGCCAGACTCGGCTACGCTCAGTGGTCGCCGGATATGATCTGGTTCGATGGGGAGAGCAGCTACGGTACGCCAAGTTATTATGTGCAGCAAATGTACAGTACGCTGATGGGAACAAAGGTGCTCCAGACCGTACATGATCAGGAGGAGATTCCTTACACTGTTTCTTATGATGAGGAGCAGCAAGTCCTTTATGTGAAGCTGGTGAACACCCTGGACCGTAAGGTTCAGGTGGAGCTGGAGACTGCGATGTCCTTGACCGGACGCGGCGAGGCGTATGTCATGCAGGGACAGGAGGCGGAAGTGAACTCTATTGAGGCTCCGCGCAACATCGCGCCTAAGTGTGTGCCGCTTGAGACCGCGAACTCCATGGTCTATACGCTTGAGCCCAAGTCATTCCATGTGCTGCGGATGGAGTGCGGGAAGAAGTAATCAGTAATCTGTGTGATACAATCAAACCTCTTTAAAAAGCTTAATAGAGCTTTTTGAGGGGTTTTTTAAGTATGATTAAGGGTTATACTCATCCATCGACACGTGCTGTAATACGTATTATCCTAGCCACATCCCAACAAAGATCTGCCGAAGAAAACCATCATAAGTATCCTCAAGCAGGCAGGACTTCAATAGTTCCATCGAAAGGAGACTATACAAATGAAGGATAAAGTGAAATTTTACCGCTATTTTGCGACCTTTGAACAAGACGAAGATGGAATTACTGTAGAATTCCCTGATCTTCCTGGTGCAATAACCTGCGGTCAGAATATAGACGAAGCGTTCTATATGGCCAAAGATTGTCTCGCGCTGCACCTATTTGGGATGGAGGAAGACGGAGACTTGATTCCTGCTCCCTCTGGTATTGATGCACTCAATACACTCACAGCAGGAACAGGGAAAATTGCTGCTCTAATCGAAGTGTTCATGCCCCCCTACCGGAGTTCTATATCAGAACGATCCGTGAAAAAAACACTAACTATTCCCAAATGGCTGGATGACCTCGCAGCAACAAATAATGTGAATTACTCACGGATTCTGCAGGATGCATTGAAGGAACAGCTCGGTGTGAATGAAAGAAGATAATCCATAGATAACAAACCTCCCCCGTGGAGGAAAAAGTCACCCCCTTACAAAGCGTTCAGCTTTTCTTGAGGGGGTTTTTGCTTTGGCCTTGAACAATTTGACACCACCCACCTGCCGGTATAAAATAAACTTAAATGATAGAAAAATATATCAATATAATTACTGAAGTATCATTAAATTCATAAATCTATCACTCATTCTACAGCAGAGGCAGGCCATATTCATGAAAACCAGTGTTAAAGATAACAAACGGAAGGCTATTCTGGACGCGTCGACGGAGCTGCTGGCGTTCAAGCCGACAGCTACGCTGCAGGAGATCGCGGATCACGCAGGAATCGGCATTGCGACGCTGCACCGCTATTTCTCCACCAGGGAGCTGCTGCTGGATGCGCTGGCGTTGAATGCGATCGGGCTGGTGGATGAAGCGCTCGGGGGAGTTACCGCAGAGGATCGCGAAATGCTCCCATTCCTTACGGAAGTGTTCGAGGTGCTGATTCCATTGGGCGGCAAGGTGTCTTTTCTCAGCTTCGCTGCCTCCGTGGACGAGAATCCGCATATTGTAGCCGAGGAAGAACGGATCAAGCAGCCGCTGCGGGAAGCGGTGGAGGGCTGGCAGGCACGCGGTCTGCTGAATGCCGGAATGCCCGCCCACTGGATCATAACGGTCATGTATAATCTGTTGTTCGTCGCCTGGCAGGAGATCCAGAAGGGGAATCTTGCGAAGAATGATGCTCCGAAGCTGCTGGTTCATACAGTCCTCCAAGGCTTCGGCAGAACAGGGCATGGGGACGGCAGGCAACCGTGATGAGGGCTCGTTCATCAAGATGAATAGAATCTGTAGTGGAACAATAAGGAGGAATCTGTATGTCAACACTGCAAGTAGAGATCGTGGACCGTTTGGATGAAGAACAGAAACGTGAGATCGCCAGGCTATACTATCAGGCTTTTACCTTGAAATTCAGCAGAATATGGATCTTCTCCCGTAAAGAGCATGATATTGTGGACGTTCTGAGCCGCTGCCTGCATTATGACAAAGCCCTGTATGCGGTGTATGAGGGAAGGGTCGTAGGCTTTGCTGGTCTGGAGACAGGCGTTGGCTTCTTCATGACACTGAATTACCGTTCGCTCAGACAGACCTTCGGGCTGCTCGGCGGCGCTTGGCGCTATGCAGCCTATGGCATCTTCCGCCTGCTCCATGGCAATACCCCCTCTAATGCAGTGCATATCGATCCGCTTGTAGTGTCCGAGCAGGCCAGAGGGCTGGGCGTAGGAACCCGGCTGCTGGAGGCCGTCTTCGCTTGGTCCCGGGAGGCGGACCGCAGTAAGGTGTTGCTGGAGGTTGTCGATACCAATCCGCTGGCGAAGAAGCTGTATGAGCGGGTGGGCTTCCGGACCTTCAAGGTGCAGAATACCCGGCTGTTCTCCTCGCAGGCCGGCTTCCACAAAGTGCTGCATATGGAGAAAATGCTGAATTAGCCTGGCACGCATTCCCGGTCCGCAGGAGGATCGGGGACTTTTGCGGTTAGTGGTGGGGGGCGGACTGAGATTCCGCTATTGTGGATTTACAGCGCCATAGTGACTTTTGGCGGACTGACTGCAATTAGAATAAAAAGTGGACGCCACGTTAAGAGACACTGGATAATAGGCTTAACGAAGGAAGGTGTCCAATGTGGGGGAACGACGGCAACGATACAATGAAGAATTCAAGAAGCAGACGGTGAAATATGTGCAGGAGCAGACCAAGAGTATTGGGGATATCTGTGAGGAGCTGAATATCCCCAAGAGTACGATTCACCAATGGATCTCTCAGTACCGCCAATTCGACCAGGAGGCCATTCACCACCCGGAGAAAATGCGTCAGATCGAACAGACGCTTAAGGATGCCGAAGCGGAGAATCACCGCAAAGAACGTGAAATCGAGGACCTGAAAGAAGAGCTGGCCATTCTAAAAAAGGCGCTGCACATCTTCAGCAAAGAAAAGAACTAAGGTTCCAGTTTATCGAAGATCACCGCTCGGATTTTCGATTGGAGAAGATGTGCAAGGTCCTCAAGGTATCCCGAAGCGGGTACTACAAATGGCGTACGGCAGAGCAGCCGGTACGACTCGAGCGAAAAGAGAAGCTGATTCAGCGTATTCGGTGGTATCACCAGGATTCAGGGGGCACCTACGGCAGCCCAAGGATTCATCGGGAACTCCAAAGGGAGGGCTGGAAGGTCTCCGAGCGTACCGTCGGCCTCTTCATGCGCGAGCAAGGGATACGTTCGTGTATGGCCCGTAAATACCGGGTCACGACCACGGACTCGAATCACGATCTGCCGATTGCGCCCAATGAACTCCAGCAAGACTTTTCGGCCACAAGGCCAAATGAAAAATGGGTGGCCGATATTACGTACATTCCGTGTCGTCAAGGCAAACTCTATTTGGCGAGTATTCTGGACCTGTATACGAAACAGATTGTCGGGTGGAAGCTCAGTGACCGGATGACCACGGATCTGGTTCTAGGCGCCCTCCAGCAGGCCTACAAGGCGAAAAAGCCTGGGAAGGACCTGATACACCACTCCGACCGAGGATCTCAGTATGCCTCCAAGGACTACCGGAAACAGCTCCAAACCTATCGCATGAAAGCGAGTATGAGCCGCAGGGGCAACTGCTACGATAATGCTTGTATAGAAGCGTTCCACAGCATTCTGAAGCGCGAGTTGATCTACAGTCATCCGAAGTTTAAAACCAAGGAAGAGGCCTACCAAAAGCTATACTGGTATTTGGAGTTGTTTTACAACCGCAAGCGTTCCAACAGTACTCTGGGATACATGTCGCCAGTGCGTTTTGAGCAACTTTACTACCAGACAGTCGTTTAATTGGCGTCCACTTTATTGACAGAAGAGCAGACAATCCGCTATTGCTGCTCAAACAGGCTGTTTGGGTGACTTCTAGGGCGGATAGCGGAATCTCTGTCCTCGAACAAGCGAATAAGTAACAATTTCGGCAAAATAGCGGATTCTAAGTCCGTGCCATCAGGCTCGTACACATCAGTTCCCCCAAGCTCGTCGCAAAATCGAATATTCCAAGAATCCGCAGAGCTGATCTGTGGGTTCTTGCTGCTGGGGAGGGAGGGGCGGACCTGACCTGACCGGGAAAAGGGCCGAGCGAATGCTGCGGATGGTCAAGTGTGCATAGGTAATAGAAAGTGTGTGGTCAAGGGCATCGGCTAAACTGCTATGGCCAAGTTTTCAAAGTGGCTGCGGACTGAGATTCCGCTATTGTGGATTTACAGCGCCATAGTGACTTTTGGCGGACTGACAATCCGCTATTGCTGCACAAATAGGCCGTTTGGGTGACTTCTAAGTCAGATAGCGGAATCTCTGTCCTCGAACAAGCGAATAAGTAACAATTTCGGCAAAATAGCGGATTCTAAGTCCGTGCCATCAGGCTCGTACACATCAGTTCCTCCCCCCAAGCTCGTCGCAAAATCGAATATTCCAAGAATCCGCAGAGCTGATCTGTGGACTACTGTTTTATTAGGGTCTGGATAAATCACCTGAAAGACTGTATATTAGACTATACATTAAGTTAGTAAACTTAATTAACTATATATAGAACGGAGTATGGATCGTGAGAATTCAAACGGCCGGGACCCCCAAGGTCATGCGCAATCTGAATGAATTTCTGATTCTGGACCGGATCATCGGCGGCGGACCGCAATCCAGAGCGGATCTTAGCCGGTATACCGGCTTAAGCAAGCCTACGGTATCCTCGGCTATTGCTCATCTTATAGAACGCGGACTGGTCAGAGAGACCGGCAGAGCGGAGAATACCCAGGGCCGCAAAGCGACTCTGGTGGAATTCAACCCGAAATGCTTTTATACCCTGGGGGCAGAGGTGGGGGGAAGCAGCCTGCGGATAGCGCTTGCGGATATGAGCGGAGAAATCTGCTATTACAAGCAGCTGTCTATGCCGGAGAGCGGGCTGACAGAGGCGGTGTGTCAAGACTTTCTGGTTCAGAGCATAGAGGGACTGCTTGCGGATTCCGGGATCTCCCGGGAGAAGCTGCGGGCCGCGGCCTTCGGGATTCCAGGTGTGGTGGACCCGGCAGATGGCAGCGTGTCGGACCTGGTTGCCCCGCTGCGCGGGTGTGAAGGTGTGCTCGCAAGGGCTAATCTGGCCCGGCTGTTCCCCGTGCCCATTGTGACGGAGAATGATGTCAACCTCGCCGCTCTGGCAGAGTATACCTCTTCGGGGATGGCGGCAAGCGGCTCTCTGCTGTACTTCTCCATCGGCGCAGGAACCGGGGGCGGCCTCATTATTCATGGGGAGATCTACCGGGGGCTTGGCGGCGGTGCAGGCGAACTAGCCAATCTGATGCTGAGCGCAGGCAGGCTGGAGGATGTGTTGTCTACAGACGGATTAAGGCAACTGGCCAACCGGATGGCAAAAGAATATACAGGCGCAGGTGATACAGCGCATCTGCTGTCTACACCTGGAGGAACGGCAGCACAGATATGGGATGCAGTGCGCAGAGGCGAGCCTCTTGCACTGGCTATTATCGAGGCCTACTGCAATCTGCTTGCAGAGGCGGTGGGCAGCATTTGTACCGTGATGGCTCCAACGACTGTGGTCCTTGGAGGCGAACTGGGCAGCCATGGGGATATCCTGCTGGAGAGGCTGGAATCCCGCCTCGGGGGGCTTCACCGGAAGCCCCGGCTGGCTGCTTCCAGCCACGGGGACAAGGATGTGGTACTTGGAGCGGTCCAGACCGCGGTCCAATTGGCTTTTCGTGAGATGCGGGCATAAGGAGCATAAGCTTATATTAAATAGAATGACGGGGGAATCCTAGATGAATATGTTAACTGCCGGAATTGATGTGGGCGGCACCAAGACACTGCTATGCCTCACAAATGAAGAAGGAACGGTGCTTGAACAGTACAAGGTGGAGACGCAGCTGAGCCGGGAGCCTGAGGTGTTCTTCCGCTGGTTATTCGCCGAACTGGAGCAGCTCTGCAAGCGTAACGGCACTGCGCTCTCCTCCTTGCAGGGAGTGGGCATCGGGTTCCCGGGAGTCATGAATGAGCGCACCGGCACCCTGACCAGCGCACCGGCGCTCAATTGGCCTGCAACTATGGATATCCGTCAGGTCATTGCCGCTTATTATCCCGGACTGGTCGTGCTGGACAATGATGTGAATATGGCGGCTATGGGCGAGTATGCAGCGGGATCGGCTGCCGGATCTGAGCATTTCATTATGATCACAGTCGGGACGGGGGTGGGCAGCGCCTTGTTCCTGAACGGCCAGCTCTACCGGGGTGCCAGCTTCGCTGCGGGTGAGATCGGCTATCTCATCGTTGAGCCGGGAGCGGTTCATGCCGCTGTTGATTCGGAGTACAGTGAGTTCGGCCCGTTTGAGATGGAGGTATCCGGCACGGGAATCGGGGCGAAGGCGGCGGCCAGGCTGCACGGGAACAACAGTAGTTCATTGATCAGAGAGCTGGCGCAGGGCGATGCGGTCCGGGCGGAGCATGTATTTGCAGCCGCGCAGCAACGGGATGAGACGGCACTGGCGCTGCTGGATCATGCGTATGAACAGATGGCAGCGGCGGTCAAGAATATTGCGATTACGCTGGATCTGGAGCTGGTCATTCTGGGCGGCGGTGTCGTGGAGAAGAACCCGGGCTATGTGCAGGAGGTTGCAGCGCGGGTCAGCCGGTATACTCCTGAGCAATCTTTATTGATCCGGCAGGCGGTGCTCGGCAATCAGGCGGGAGCGAGAGGTGCTGCGGCGGCGGCCCGAAGCAGGCTGAACGCAGGAACAGGGCAGAACTGAGGGTATGAAGATGAGACGCGGAACAAGTATAATGAGATTCTCTGTAGGCAGCAAAGAGAGCGAGGTCCTGCTGAAGATGCGCGGGCTGTATCTGTTCACAGGTCTGGCCGGGGGCAGCTTCAACCCGTATGTCACCTCCCTTCTGGTTCATCAGGGCATGACGAGCCAGAGGATTGGAATCATGATGGCCTTCGGCACCTTGCTGGCGATTCTGTTTCAGCCGTTATGGGGAATTCTGGTGGACCGCTATCAACGAACAAGACTGGTACTGATGCTTACCCTGATTGTTCCCGGCACGATAGTTTATCTCTATAATGTAAAATGGCTTGTCGTAATTGTGCTGGTATACAGCTTGTATACGATTTTTCAGAGTACCCAGACGCCGATTGCCGACGCTTATGCAGTGAATGCAGCTTCAGCCGCAGGCACCTCGTTCGGGACCATCCGGCTGTTCGGCAGTATCGGCACGGCGCTGGGAGGGTACTTCGGCGGATTGTATCTGAACTGGCTGGGGGTCACCGAGCTGTGGATTCCCTTCCTGCTCTTCAACCTGCTTGCTCTTATGCTCGTGATGACCATCCCGGTGAATGTGGAGCGGCGGACGCAGCATGTAACCTTCACCAGCGGAATCAGGCAGCTGCTGGGTAACCGGGTTTTTCTGTTGTTTCTCGCCGGTTGTTTTCTGGTGAACCAGACGCTTACGGCCTTCAACTCCTTCTTTGTCCTGACCTTCCAGATGGCGGGCGGGAGCTTTGCGTGGTCAGGCATCGCCCTGATGATTGCTTCAATTACCAGTGTTCCGGCAATGCTCGTGGCCGCAAGCGTCCTGAAGAAGTACGGTTATGAGAAAACACTCATGCTGGCCTCTGTTGTCTACATGCTCCGCTGGGCGATCCAATGGCTCCTTCCTGTTCCCGGTGTTATGATAGGTGTCCAGACGCTGCACGGCATGTCTTTTGGTTTCTTTTACATTGCAGCTGTGGAATATGTGGCCTCCATTACGGGCAAAGAGCTGCAAGCCACAGGACAAAGTCTGTTCAATATGGTGTTTGTGGGTCTTGGAGGCATTGCCGGGAATCTGCTGAACGGGTATCTGCTGGATAGCGGAGGCCCGGGACTGATGTATTTCTCCTGTATGGTCAGCGCCGCGCTCGGCGCATTGCTGCTGTACAAGGTAAGCTCCATTTCACATCAGAAGCAGCAGTCTGAATAAGAAGAAGGGGGAAGCTCTATGAAGCGCAGTTGGTATAGTCGGATGCTATTCTCATACTTCCCTGTCTTCCTGCTTGTAGTCACTGTTCTAATCTTCCTGGCCTTCATGGTCATTACGGAGCTGTCCCGCAGCGAGACGGAGAAGGCCAACTACATATCCACCAGCTATGTGGCGGATACGGTGGAGCGGACCTTGAATGATATAGAGCTGGGGGTGCTACAGGAGATCGGAAATAACTATTCTTATAATGACTTCCTGGATGCGCCATCCGGCACAGACTCACCGGCGGGCAGCTCGTATGAAATTGTGCAGAGCATGAACCGGCTATCTGAACGCTTCAGCTTGATTGATTCGATCTATGTCTACCGTAACAAGGACAAGCTGATGCTGGGCCAGAGCGGATACGTGAATCCGGGACAGGGCCAGGGGCTGGAGGCGGAATATTTGCAGCAGCTCTCCGCGAATAAGCAGCAGGGGTGGAGCGCTGTACGGATGGTTCAACCCAGGAACTCTCAGGACTTACGGCCGGTGATCAGCCTGGCCAGCAGGCTGCCGATTCCTTGGGGCTCCGACGGCTATATTGTTATTAATGTGAGTGTGTACCGCATAGAACGTCTGGTGGACAGCTTGACGAGTGGAGAACTGTCCTTCCTGCGGATCAAGGATGTCTCAGGGACGGCGATCTATGATTCTGCTCCAGCCGCAGACGGCGAGAAGAACAGAACGCTCTCGAAGGTCGAGACGAAGAATCTGGGCTGGACCTTCGAGAGCGGACTCCGGGCCGGGCGCTTATTCGACTGGATCTCGGTGATCTCCTACGTCTGGTTCATTCTCGGGCTGCTGACGATTGCGCTGGGCGTAGTGTACATCATCTACATCACCAGGCGGAATTACCGGCCCATCCATCAACTGATGGTGCGGATTCAAGGACTTCAGCCTGCGGCCCAGAATGCCGCGCCTGCCGTAGCTTCCGATGAGCTGGCCCTGATGCATAATGCACTGGACCGGCTGGTGCAGATCACTACCGACTATGAGCGGGAACGTTATGAGAATCTGGTCATTCAGCGCCGGGAGCTGTTCCAGGATTTCCTCAGCGGGCAGCAGCTGGAGGATGTGGCAGAGCGGCTGGAGACGCTGGACCCCTTCGAGGGCACCAGGGAGTTCGAAGCCTTCATTGTATTCGCAGCCGGGCTGAACCGGGAGAAGGACTGGCATGCGCTGCCTGCTCAGGATCAGAACCTGCTGAAATTCGCCTTAACCAATGTACTGGGGGATCTGATGGCAGATAAGCAGCTTCAGGCCTGGGCCGAATGGATCAGCGGGGAGCGGCTGGGGATTATTATTGGCCTCCGGTTCCAGCCGGTGAAGGATGACAGTGATAGTATGCTGGAGCTGGCAAGAGACTGCCACCGCTGGATTATGGATAATCTGCGGGTATCTCTGACCTTCGGAGTGGGTACGGTCGTCCGGGACTGGCAGGAGATCCGGAATTCTTACGCGGCTGCGGCTGAGGTGCTGAGTCACAGGCTGGCTCTGGGAACAGATATTGCTGCAGTCCAAATGGATCAGCAGGACGATTCCGGATTGCAGAGCTATAAATACTTCGGAAGCTTCACCCAGCTTGTCCGTGAATTCCGCCTGTCTGGCGAGAACTGGCGAATCCGGCTGGACGAAATCTTCGATTCCTTCCGCAAGGACCGCCTGAAGGACGAAGAGATCTATATGCTGCTGGAAGTGCTGCTCCAGGCGCTGGAGCAGGAGCTTAAGGGGATAGCGGAGACGCTGGACCGTCAGCTCGCGGCAGCATGGAGCGGCGGTCTGCGGGAACGCATCCGGGGCAGCACCAATCTTGAAGAGATCCGGGAGCTGCTGACCGGCTGGCTGAATGAAACCTACCATGTCTATGTGTCGGTCAATGAGCTGAAGAGCCACCGGGTGATGATTACCGAGGTTAAGCATTATATAGAAGAGCATTATGCCAATCCTGATCTGTCCTTGAATCATCTGAGCGAACGGTTCCAGATCTCTGCGAAATACGCCAGCTACCTGTTCAAGGAAGAATTCAATATGAAGTTCGTGGACTTTCTCGCAGAGCTGCGGCTGATGAAGGCCAAGGAACTGCTGGATACGACTTCTGAGAGCATACAGGATATTGCCCTGCAGATTGGATATGCTAATTCCATTACCTTCGGACGGGTCTTCAAGCGAATTACGGGTATGACCCCGGGAGATTACCGCAAATTGAAGCTCCATAAAGATGAATAAGCATTGCGTAAATCCGGCTTCAGCAGATTCCGGGTTTGCGCTTTTTTTGATTATTGTGGGAGGTTTGGTGTAATGGGTAGTAAATACATAACATAATTAGTTATATATGAGTTAGGTATTTAGGTTTATGGATACAATTTTCGTGAAGCATTCCTGCGATTATTGTATATTCAGAATGAAAAAAGCTGCAATTTTATTGGTTTTTTCATGAAAATTCAATAGGAAACATGTATATTGTCGAATTCCGCAAACGATGTAATAATTCATCACATGGTCAGGCCGTAAGCATTATACAGAGACAATAGGCTGATTGAAATTAGAAATCGAAAGGGATAGGTGACAGGAAATATGACAAATGATAACGGTAAAAGAAAGTTGGCTCTCGGTCTCTCAGCGGTTCTTATGTCATCCATGGTATTGTCTGCATGCTCGTCTAAAGATTCCAGTGAAGCAAGCGGCAACGGTGCAGCACCAGCCGGCAGCTTGAAGATCGA
Organism: Paenibacillus sp. FSL H3-0333; assembly: GCF_038002805.1. NCBI lineage: Bacteria > Bacillati > Bacillota > Bacilli > Caryophanales > Paenibacillaceae > Paenibacillus > Paenibacillus sp. FSL H3-0333. Next base: position 2,573,051 of record NZ_JBBODG010000001.1, read on the forward strand.
AATTTTTGACCGTGGCAATGCGCCGGCCGGTGTTACGGCATCCGATAATTTCCTCACCAATTATGTTAAAGAGAACTTCGGCAAGGCTAACAATATTAATGTGGAATTCGTCCCAATCCCCCGCTCGGAAGAAGTGACCAAGCTTAATGTCCTGATGGCCAGCGGAACCGATGTTCCTGATATCGTCTTCACCTATGATTCCGGGACCTTCAACAAATATGCCGAGCAAGGCGGGCTGACGGATCTGACTCCGCTGCTGCAAGAACACGGACAGAACCTGACCAAGTTCCTTGGGGAGGATACTCTGCGCTACGGTCAATACGATGGCGTCCAGTATAGCATTCCCGCCAAACGCTCTACGATAGGTAAATATGCTTCCTTCATCCGTCAGGATTGGCTGGATAAGCTGGGGCTCCCCGTTCCGGCTACCTCAGAGGAGCTATATAATACACTGACCGCCTTCAAGACCAAAGATCCGGGTGAAACCGGCGGCAAGGTGATTCCTCTGGGCATGACGATTGCAGCGGCGCAGTATGATTCGCTGGTCTGGTCCTTCATCAAGCCGGTTACTGAGCAGGAGCGCTTCGAGCTTACGCAGAATCTCAGCTCCCGGGACTACCCGATTCTGCTGCCCGGATTCAAGGATGCCATTCAATATATGAACAAGCTGTATAACGAAGGGCTGATCAGCAAGGACTTTGCCCTGGATGAGAATAAAGATACCCTTACACAGAATATCGGGAACGGGCTTGTGGGCGCATTCAGCGATGATAACGATGCGATCTTCTACCCTGACGGTACTTATGATGTTCTGACGAAGAATAACCCGAAGGCTGTGCTGAGCGCCATTGATCCGTTCACGAACAGCGAGGGGAAGACGGCCAAGCCGGTATCTGCTCCGAACGGGATGTATATCATGATTCCGAAGTCCAGCAAGCATGCGGTGGAAGCTATGAAGTATCTGGACTGGATGTCTGCAGACGGTCACCTGCAATATATCCAGAACGGGATTGAAGGCGAGCATTACACGCTGGAAGACGGCGTGCCTGTCTCCATTCCGGATCTGTCTGTCGAATCCTCGAACAAGCTGTCTGGCGGCGGGGATATCGGGATTATTGCGAACGGACGGATTTTTGAGAGCCAGGAGAAGAATAATGAGGCCTTCGTGAAGAGCTTCCGCACCCAGTATCAGGATATCATCGCGAAATCACTGAATATTTCCACCACTAACCCGATTGAGCCGGTGTTCACCAGCCGTCCGATTGAGGCCGAGAGCAAATACGGCACGACACTTAGCGATAAAATCAAGCAGCTAATGGTGAAAGCTACAATGGTCTCCCCTGGTGAATTCAAAGTCACCTATGAGAGTATGCTGAAGGACTACATGTCGAGCGGCGGACAGGCCATTCTGGATGAACGCAAGGCAGCCTACAGGGAGCAGAAATAATTGAATTCGAGGTCCGTGAGGGAGGGGAGCGGCAGGGCTGCCGGTCTTGGCTGCTTCCCCTTACAGCCTCAGGGGTACAGTGGAGGAGGAATCGTTGTGGGATACACCCGTTATTTCCGCAGAAATTGGCAGATGTACGCATTGCTGGTCTTACCCATGCTGTTCTTTATTATTTTCAAATACGGTCCAATGTATGGTGTGCAGATTGCGTTCAAGGACTTCAACTTCTTCAAAGGCATTGGTGGCAGTGAATGGATTGGTCTTGACGGATTCCGCGAGGTATTTGCGAATCAGGACTTTTATATAACCTTACGCAACACGTTGATGCTGAACTTTCTGGATTTGATCGTTTCTTTTCCCGCCCCCTTGATTATTGCCATTATGCTATTTGAGCTGAAGGTGGTCTGGTTCAAGAAGCTGTCGCAGACGATTCTGTATATTCCGCATTTTATTTCCTGGGTAATCATCGGCGGGATTGTGTATCAGCTCTTTGGCCAGCAGTCCGGGATGATTAACAACCTGTTAACGGGCCTGGGGCTGGATGCCATTCCTTTTCTCTCTGACAAAAATTATTGGCTGATCACTTACCTGCTGACTGGTGTCTGGCAGAGCGCAGGCTGGGGGACGATCCTCTATCTGGCGGCACTCGCGGGCATCAATAAAGAGCTGTTCGAAGCGGCGGAGGTCGATGGGGCCGGAAGAATCAAGCGCATTCTGCATATTACAATTCCGGGGATCAAGCCGACGATTGTTACGCTGCTGATCATTAATCTGGGCAACATGATCTCGATTGGCTTCGAGCGGCCGTTCGTGATCGGTAACCTTGCGGTTATGGAATACTCGGATGTGCTGAGTACCTTTGTCTACCGGATCGGTCTGGAATCGGGGCAGTATACGCTGGCTACGGTGGTTGGATTGTTCCAGGCGGTGGTCGGACTTCTATTCCTGCTGGTGGCGAACTATATCTCCAAGAAGCTTACAGACGAGAGCATCCTATAATCAACCTTTGGATCGGGAGTGTACATTATGAATGAAAGAGCAGCTAACAAGGCGTTTGATACATGGATTGTGATCTGCTTAACCTTATCGGTGCTGGCATGTCTGATTCCGTTCGTGCATATTCTCGCGGTCTCCTTCAGCGGAACCGTCCCGATTGCTTCGGGCAGAGTCACTCTGTTCCCTATGGATTTCAATATTGAGGCGTATAAAAAAGTGTTCAGTGATGCCGCAATGATCCGCTCGCTGGGCTTCACGATATTCCTGACAGTGCTGTTCACAGCGCTGTGCATGATGATGACGGTTGCGGCGGGCTATGCCCTGTCGAAGAAGGATCTGAAGGGCCGTAAAATCTTCATGTTCCTCATTGTCGTCACCATGTTCTTCAGCGGCGGGATTATTCCAGAATATATTCTGACACGGGAGCTGCATTTGCTGAATACGATCTGGGCGCTGGTGCTGCCCGGGCTGATCAGCCCATTCTATATGATTATCCTGATTTCTTTTCTGGCCGGGATTCCGGACGCGCTCAAGGAGTCCGCTGAGATCGACGGCAGCAGCCAGTTCGGGACGCTGATCCGTATCATTCTGCCGTTATCCATGCCGGTGCTTGCTACCCTAAGCCTGTTCTATGCCGTCGGCAGATGGAACGGATTTCAGGATACGCTGATGTATATCACGAAGCCGGAGCTGTATCCGCTCCAGCTGAAGCTCTATCATATGATCCAGAACAGCCAGGTATCCGATCTGATGAGAATGGAGGGGAACGCGGTCAGCACGGTTGTGCCGGAGAGTCTGAAGGCGGCTACTGTAGTGTTCGCCACAGTGCCTATTCTGCTTGTCTATCCATGGCTGCAAAGATACTTCGTCTCGGGGGTAATGACCGGGGCGGTGAAAGGGTGAGCAGACAGATGTTCAAGAAGATAACGGACATTAATGACAAATGGACAGAGGAATCCATGGAGCTGCAGATCAGTGACCGGGAGAGCCGGTACTTCGGGGGCGTGCGTGATCCGCTGAGCGGCGTAGCCTGGCCGAATCACACCGGCACGGCCCAGTATCTGGCGGCATGGGCGGCTGCGCTGGTGAATCCGCAGTCCCGGTATTACCGGGATCCCGCGCTGCTGGGGCAGCTGCAGGAGGGGATGGCGTTCATGCTGCGGTTCCAGCATGAGGATGGCACGATCTCGCCGGGCTGGACGAATTATCATTCCCCGCCGGATACGGCATTCGTGGTAGTCGGACTAGCCAATATCCTCACGCTGCTGGAGCGGCAGAGCTGGCCGCCGCTCCAGCCGGTGACGGATCAGATTCGAGCCTTCCTTGTGCGGACGATTCCGGCGATGCTGACCGGGGGTGTGCATACCCCGAATCACCGCTGGGTGCTGACTGCCGCGCTGGGGTCTTTATACCGGATTTTTGACCTGGAGGAGTTACAGGCAAGAGCCGGAGAATGGCTTCAGGAAGGGATGGACATTACGCCGGACGGCGAATGGACGGAGCGGAGTAACGGAATCTATAATACGGTCAGTGACATTATGCTCTATTACGCCGCGCAGGATCTGAACCGTCCTGAGCTGCTGGAGCCGGTCCGCCAGAATCTGCGGATGATGAAATATCTGGTTCACCCGGACGGTGAGGTGGTCACTGATTATTCGGGGCGGCAAGATTTCGGCAGCGTCTACTCGCTGGCTGATTATTATCTGTGCTATCAGCTGATGGCAGAGCATGACCGCAATCCGGAATTCGCAGCTCTTGCGGAGCTGGCAAGCCGCTCGGTGATGCATCCGGGCTCGCTGCCCAATCAGATTATGCTGGGATTCCTGCTCTATCCGCAGATGCAGGCGGGTTCAGTCGCGCCGGGAGAACTGCCGGACAGCTACCGCAAGGTAATAGATGGCGCGTTCAACCGTCAGGAGCTGATCGGCCGTATCGGGCAGGACGGCTATGGCGGGCCTGTCTGCCACAGCAAGCAGCATACGGAATTCGGCGCTCCAGTTGCCCGGGTGCGCAGCGGGAAGACCAGTGTAAGCGTGATGACCGAGGCTTCCTCGCTGTTCTCGCTGCGGCATGGCCGGGCAAGGCTGCTGGGGGTTCAGCTGGCTTCAAGCTTCGGGCCGGGACTGATTACGATGGATTCACTGACGGAGACAGCGGACGGATTCCAGCTGGAGTCTGCTGCCGATAAGGGCTACTATGGTACTATTCCCGCAGATAAGCTGCCTCCGCGCACCGGCTTGCCTACCAGCCCGTGGTATCTGCTGCCTCATGGCGAGCGGCCGCTTACCCATAACCAGACGAGCAGTGTCTGTGTGAAGGTAAGCGAGTGGGAAGCTGGCTGGGATCTGCACTTCTCAGCGCCGTCTCCGGCAGATGTGCTGACCCAGATCGTCCTGCTCTTCGGCAGCGAGGGCAGACTTGAAGGCTCCGCGCTGACGCCGGTACCGGGGATGACCGAGGCTTCCTTCTGGACCGCCGGAACACTCCGCTATAGCGCAGGGGAGGACTGGATGGAGCTTGAGCAGGGCTGTCATGAGCATCACCTGGCCGATATCCGCGGGATGAGCTATCCCGAAGGCTGCCAGAAAGTCATCGTAACACTCATCACTCCGCTGGATTATACCCTGCGGATTCGTCTTTCCTGACAGATGCCTATATAATGAAAGGGTTATCAGGATTTATCAGGACTTAAGGGTTCAGCTAATTCAGAAATTAAGGTGTATGGAGGTAAGCTGCGCAATGAATATTTCATTTAATACCCCCGCTACTTATTGGGTGGAGGCGCTTCCAGTCGGGAACGGACGGCTGGGGGCTATGATTTTTGGCGGCATCGAGAAGGAACGTCTGGCGCTGAATGAGGACACACTGTGGTCCGGGTACAAGACAGACTGGAATAATGCGGAGGCCCGCGAGGTTCTCCCTGAGGTCAGGGCGCTGATTGCAGAAGGCAGGAATGAAGAAGCGGATGAGCTCTGCAAAAAAATGATGGGCCCCTACGCCCAGTCCTACCTGCCGTTCGGGGATCTGCTGCTTACGATGGAGCACGGGCAGACCATAGACGGGGAATATAGCCGGAAGCTGGACTTGTCCACGGGTGTTGGTACCGTCTCCTATGTAATCGGCGGTGTCCGCTATACCCGGGAGGTCTTCGCCTCTCACCCGGACCAGGTGATCATTGTCCGCTTAACGGCCAGCGAGGAGCACCGGCTCAGCTTCCGGGCGAAGCTGGACAGTCCGCTCCGCCACCGTTCGGAAGCAGACGGGGAGCACTACACGATTACCGGACATGCTCCTGAATATGTGGCACCGAATTATTACGAAGTCGATCAGCCGGTCCGTTACGGTGGAGATTCCCCCCGGAGTCTGGAGTTCCACGGCCGTCTGGCTGCGGTCCAGAATGGAGGCCGTCTGGAAGCTACTGCTGACGGCATACAAGTTACCGGCGCAACGGAAGCGGTTCTATACTTCAGTGCGGCAACCTCGTTCGATGCGGAATCGGGCACAGTGAAGGACGATTATGATGTAAGTCAGCAGACAGCTGGGGCTGTACAGCGCATCATCGATGAGCCTTATGCCGGGCTGCGGGAACGTCATGTTGCCGATCACCGGGAGCTGTTTGACCGGGTAGAGCTATATCTGGGAGAGAGTCTGGCCCCTGAGGGCATGCCGACGGATCAGAGAATTGCCGCCTACGGCAGCAATGATCCGGGGCTGGTAGAGCTTCTGTTCCATTACGGCCGTTATTTGCTGATTGCCAGCTCCCGTCCCGGCACACAGCCGGCGAATCTTCAGGGCATCTGGAATCAGGACACCCGGGCACCGTGGAGCAGCAATTACACGCTGAATATCAATGCGGAGATGAATTATTGGCCGGCAGAGGTCACCAATCTGTCCGAGCTGCATCAGCCGCTGATTGACTATACCCGGAGGCTGGCGGTTAACGGCAGCGAGACGGCCCGGATTAACTATGGCGCACGCGGCTGGGTAGCCCATCATAACGCCGATCTCTGGGCACAGTCGGCTCCCGTTGGCGGCTACGGTGACGGAGATCCGGTCTGGGCATCCTGGGCGATGGGCGGGGTATGGCTCACCCAGCATCTGTGGGAGCATTATGCCTTCAGCGGCGATCTGTCCTATCTGCGGGAGACTGCATATCCGGTAATGAAGGAAGCAGCCTTGTTCTGCCTGGATTGGCTGATTGAGAACCCGGACGGGTACCTGATTACCTCACCATCCACTTCTCCTGAGCACAAAATCGTAGACGGCGGCAAGAAGTATGCCGTCAGCGAAGCGGCAACCATGGATCTGTCGCTGATCGCGGAGCTGTTCACGAACTGCAGCCTTGCTGCCGGATTGCTTGAGCTGGACGGCGAATTTGCGGCTGAGCTGGAGGCCGCCCGCGCGCGGCTGCTGCCGTTGCAGGTAGGTGCAGGCGGCCGGCTTCAGGAATGGTCAGCGGATATGGAGGATGAGGATGTGCATCACCGCCATGTCTCCCATCTAGTCGGGGTCTACCCGGGCAGATCGATCACGGAGAAGTTAGTTCCCGAGCTGTATGAAGCAGCCAGAACCTCGCTTGAGATTCGCGGAGACGGCGGAACCGGCTGGAGCCTGGGCTGGAAAATCGGACTATGGGCCAGATTCAGACAGGGTGACCGCGCCAAGCAGCTGATCACGAACCTGCTGACGCTGGTTCAGCCGGAGGCCGTTAACAATGAACGCGGCGGTGTCTATCCGAACCTGTTCGACGCCCATCCGCCGTTCCAAATTGACGGGAACTTCGCGGCTACGGCCGGAATTGCCGAGATGCTGCTTCAATCCCACCAGGGAGTTCTGGAGCTTCTGCCCGCCCTGCCTTCAAGCTGGAGCGAAGGAAGAGTGAAGGGGCTACGGGCACGCGGCGGCTATGAGGTGAACCTGACCTGGAGCGCTGGCAGCCTCGCGCAAGCGGAGGTTACCGCTCATCTTGGGGGAGTCTGCCGGGTTCTGGCAGAACGCCCGGTAGAGATTACGCGCGGCGAAGAACGGCAACTGGTAGAGCCGGATTCAGACGGTCTGGTGAGTATTGAGCTGCAGACGGGGGAACGCGTTAGTGTACGGTATGCTTAGCAGATAAGGCGGAGTGAATAATAGTTATGCAAATTGCAGCACGCTTCAGATTGTGGAGTGTGCTGTTTTTGCGTTGTTTGGGTAGGCGCGCGGGTCGAATGTATGTGAAAAACCGAATACATTGCGCCGGATGGTGCCGTGCGGACCAAATGTAATCGAAAAACCGATCACATTGCGCCAGATGGTGCCGTTCGGGCCAAATGTAATCGAAAAACCGACTACATTGCGTCAGATGGTGCCGTTCGGGCCAAATGTAATCGAAAAACCGAATACATTGCGCCGGATGGTGCCGTGCGGGCCAAATGTAATCGAAAAACCGATTACATTGCGCCGGATGGTGCCGTGCGGGCCAAATGTAATCGAAAAACCGATTACATTGCGTCAGATGGTGCCGTGCGGGCCAAATGTAATCGAAAAACCGAATACATTGCGCCGGATGGTGCCGTGCGGACCAAATGTAATCGAAAAACCGTTCACATTGCGCCAGATGGTGCCGTTCGGGCCAAATGTAATCGAAAAACCGACTACAGCGCAACATGTGCTACGCTAGGGGGCGGGAGCCGGGTGTAGCAGCTAATTTTTCCCGCTCCGCTTATGATTTTGTTATCAATCCTATCAAATTGTTATTTGTAAACGATTTCCAACCAGCTATAATTCAACCTGTAAGCGCTTTATAAAAGATGATTCTTAGGAGGGTACAGATGCTCAAGCGTAAACGAATGATGAGCCTAGGGCTGGCGCTGGTCGTCCTGGCGGCTTCGGTGCTGCCGATGCGGACACCGGTCTATGCTGCGGCTGAGGGAGGCCCGGCGGTTGTTCTCGCTTCGGACTTTGAGGATGGCACCGCACAGGGCTGGACTAAGAAAGGCGACGAACAGCTTACAGTAACGAAGGAGGTCTATCATGAAGGCTCCCACAGTCTGTACGTGGATGGGCGAACCAAGGATTGGGAAGGGCCCAATCAGGTCTTGACGGACCACATGACTTTGAACACAGCCTACACGTTGGGAGCATGGGTGAAATCTCCGGCGCCGGTCAAATTCACGGTACATACCAAAATCGGCGAAAAAGAGGACTGGACGCTTGTAGCGGAACTTAGCGGAGCGAAGGGGTCCGGGGATTGGACGTATCTGGAAGGTACTTTTATTACAGGCGATAAGGTAGGATTCACGGAGATTTATGCAGAAGCCGCAGCAGGAACTTCTTTCTACGTAGATGATATCAAGATTACCGCCGCAGCGGCTGAAGTCCCGGAGGGGGAGGGAGGGCTGCGTACGGATTTTGAAGACGGAACGCTTCAGGGCTGGAAGAACCGGATTGGGCCGGAATCGTTGTCGGTGAGTCAGGATACGGCTAATACCGGAACCCGCAGTATGCTGGTCGAAGGAAGAGAGCGCAGCTTCCATGGGCCGAGTCTGAGTGTGAAGGAGCATCTGCGGCCGGGTAAGAGCTATCAGTTCTCACTGTATGTCCGCCTGAAGGAGAAGCCGGAGGTTGACACAAGCCTGCAAATGACGGTGTATAAGAAGGCAGGCTCCGAGAGCTGGAATGCGATCGATAAGGTTAGCATTAAGGCCGATCAGTGGGAGCAGTGGCATCTGCTGAAGGGGAATTTCCAGTACAGCGACCAGCCGTCTGAGGTGAACCTGTTCGTGGAGACTCCTTATATTACCGAGGAGACTATTGATACGTTAGCTTTTTATGTAGATGATGTGGTGATTGAGCCTGCACCTGAGATGAGCATTGAACAGAATATCCCCTCGCTAAAAGACATCTACGCTAATGACTTCGCCATCGGGGCCGCAGCATATTCCTGGCAGATGGAAGGGGTCTACGGGGAGCTGCTGAAGAAGCATTTCAACAGCATCACAGCCACCTATGAAATGAAGCCCAAATTCCTTGCTCCTTCCGAGGGCACTTATGTGTTCGACGGTGCGGATAAATATGTGAATTTTGCACAGGCAAACGGGATGGGACTTCGCGGACACGCACTGTTGTGGCATGTGGATGCTGCCGAGTGGATGTTCACGGGTCCTGACGGCCAGCCGGCCAGCAGAGAGCTGTTGCTTACGCGCCTACAGAGTTATATCGAGACGGTTATGCACCGTTATAAGGGCAAAATCTATGCCTGGGATGTAGTGAACGAAGCGATTGCCGACAATGGCGGCGGTCCGGACGGGATGAGACTGTCCCCCTGGTATAACCTGATCGGTCCGGACTATATCGAGAAGGCATTTGAATTCGCCCGTGCGGCGGACCCGGAAGCGAAGCTCTATTACAATGATTATTACACAGAGGTACCGGAAAAGCGTGAGCATATCTACAAGCTGCTGAAGACGCTCAAGGCGAAGAATCTGATTGACGGCGTGGGCCTCCAGTCCCATCACGGACTGTTCTCCCCCTCCATTTCGGAGATTGAAAAGACGATTCAGCAATTCTCGCAGCTTGGGCTGGACATTCAGATCACTGAGCTGGATGTTGATTCGGGCATCAGCCCTTCTGCTCCGCTGCCTGCAGATATCGCTGCGCGGCAGGGCAAACGCTATAATGATCTGTTCGAGCTCTACAAGAAGTACAAGGACACGATCTCCTCGGTCTCTATCTGGGGAGTGCAGGATGAGAAAAGCTACAACAACCATGCCATGTTGTTCGATGAGCAGCTGAAGGCGAAGCCTGCTTTCTGGGGAGCGGTGGACCCTTCCAAGCTGCCGGCCATTCACAATGTAGCCGTGGCCCTTGAGGGTACACCTCAGACAGGCGCAGCCGGGAAAGCCCTGTGGAGCAAAACAGCAGGGATTCCGCTGGAACAGGGCAGTACCGTAACTGCCAAGGTTCATACGCTCTGGGATACAGATAACCTGTATGTGAAGGTAGACGTTACCGATGCAAGTCGGAATGGGGAAGACAAGGTTGAGCTCTTCCTGGATGAGAACAATGGCAAGACTACGGCTTATCAGCCGGATGACCGCAAGATCAGCTTACTGCGTTCGGGCTCCGGGACCGAAGGAGTCAGCTTCACCAGCACAGAACGTGAGGGCGGTTATATCATTGAAGCGAGAATTCCGCTCGTAACGGTCAAGGGTGCCGCAGGCGTGGAACTGGGTCTCGATGTCCGTGTCAGCGATGCCGGTGCTCCGGGCTCTGTTCCTGCCTACTGGAATGACAGAAGCAGCTCCCAGGATACGGATACCAGCCATTATGGGGTTCTCCGGCTCTCTGCAATGCCTAATTCGGCGGAAGCGCCGAAGGGTCAGGTGAAGATCGACGGACAGATGGATGCGCAGTGGGAAAAGGCGAAGCCTTTTCAGGTAACAATGACTGCCGCGCCTTACAGCACCACCGCAGAAGCCAGATCAATGTGGTCGGAGGACAGCCTCTACCTGATCGTTGATGTGAAGGACGCCTTACTGAAGGCGGATGCCGCGAATCCATGGGACCAGGACTCCGTGGAAATCTTCATTGATGAGAATTTCAACAGAACCCCTTATTACGAGGGGGATGATGGTCAATACCGGATTAATATTAATAATGTGGCTTCCTTTGGGGGAGGCGCCTCGGACAGCAGATTGACCAGCGCGGTAGTCCATACGGACACCGGGTACCGCGTGGAAGCCAAGATTAATTTTGGCACGATCAAGGGGGCGGCGGGAAGCTCCATCGGGCTTGACCTACAGATCAATGATGACCGGGGCGACGGCATCCGCAGTACAAGTAAATGGAATGACAGGGGAGAGGATACGTGGCGGGATACCTCGAATTTCGGGATCTTGACCTTTGTGGCGTCTGAGGCGGCACCGCAAACCCCTACAGACGGGACTTCTACGTATCCATCGTCAAGCTCGACACCATCCGTGAAGTCACCTGCTCCGGCGGCAGAGAACTTCACGGACGGCAAGCTTTCCGTTCAGACTTCCCCGGATAAGGCGGGAATCCTGAATGTGGACCTCACGCCGGATGCAGTAAATCAGGCCGTGCTTCAGTCGCTGGACAGCGGCATTCTGAAGATCGCCGTCAAGCCTGCCTCTGGAGCCGAAGCGCTACGGCTGGGGCTTCCGCTTCAGAGTCTCGCCGCACAGCCGAAGATTAAGGAGATTCGCATTGAGAGCGGCTTCGGGGCAGTTCTGAGCCTGAATACGCAGCTGCTGAAATTGCAGGATGTACAGCCCGGAGATGTGCTTCAGCTTCAGGTGAGGCGGGCGAAGCAGGACGGATGGCCGGCAGTGGTGAAGACCCGCTTGGATGGAGCGGCTGTACTGGACTTCTCGCTCGCTATCCATGGAGCCAAGATTACAGCAGTTGACGCAACGGCGCTTACCTTGCTGCTGCCTTATGAACTTAAGTCAGGCGAGCGGGCGCACCAGCTTGTGGTATATCAGGTGCTGGAGAATGGGCGGCTTGTGGTTGTGAAGGATCGTCAGTATGATCCGGCTACAGGCTATGTCTCCTTCAAGACCAAGGAGTTTGGACAATATGCGGTTGCCACGGTGAAGCTGCCGGATCACAAGAGCAGCAAATGGGCTGCCGAGAGCGTTGAAGCTCTGGTTGCAAGCGGAATACTTCCTCTGGGAGCAGAGGCTTCCTATGAGACCGGGGTATTGATGAACCGTGCGGAGTTTGCCCAGCTGCTGGTCGATGCTTTTGACCTTCAGGCTGAAGCAGCCGCTCCAGGCTTCAAGGATGTCAGTACGGATTCCCCATATGGCGAGGCTATTAACATTGCAGGAGCCTTAGGTATTGTAAAAGGTAGAGCAGATAGGCTCTACAGTCCTAACGCTACACTAAGCCGTCAGGAAATGGCGGTCATGCTGAATCGGCTCATCCAGCTGGAGCAGATCATACTGAAGGACGATTCCGCTGCTGTTCAAAGCTTTAAAGATCTGAACCAGTTGAGCGCGGAAGCTTCGGGCGCTATTGAGAAGCTGCGGGCTGCAGGAGTCATCCAAGGCGCGCAGAACGGCAACTTCCTGCCCAAGGCTCAGATGACCAAGGAGCAGGCTGCCGTGGTAGTGTACCGGATAATCAGCCTCAATCCGTAGAGTAGTATCCGCGAGTCTATAGCATTGATTTGAGCAGCGGTTCTCCCAGGTAAGGGGGGGCCGCTGCTTTTTGTGATGGGAGGGAGCGTACCATGTGGGAGGACAATCGATGGATAGAGGTGTCGCTAGGAGCGAGTGGATGTCAACAGGGAGAGTGAGCCGCTTGGAGCGTTTGGACATTGATGAGTGGAGAGTAGTGCCTGAACGGGTGGATGTTTGTGATGGGAGTAATATGGCTGCGGTGTCTGCTTTAGGGGACTGTTATGTCTGCATTGTCCGCGTTGCCCCAGTACTGTATGAGGAAATAGTTGGATTTTGGGTACTTGTTCGCGCGTAGAATGGACCCGGCCAGACAGTAGTTGGAAAAAAGGCACTTGTTACGCCAGGGCCGGAACAAAAAGAAGATTTTCTCGAAAATAAATAGCATAAATCCACCTAATTTCCTCAAATGCTCCAAATCGGCTAAATTAAGATACGTTTTTCCAACTAATCGTAATGGTTTCTTCTTTGGCGGTACCTTGCCCCCACACTTAACATAGTTATCATTTTGTTATCAATGCTTTGTATTTATCATGTATCTGTCATGTCCGGCTAGGTATGATTAATTTATAAACAAAGTAAACGGATACACGTTGACCAGCAAAGGGGAGCAGAAGCATGAAAAACATGGTTACGCCAGCCAGCGTAAAAGGCGAGAAACTGGATGTCAATGCGGGGAAGCCCCGGAAAAAATCGAAATGGACCAAGAACCTTAGTCTCGATCTGATGGTTCTGCCGGCTTTGATCCTAACCGTGATCTTCGCCTATATTCCAATGACAGGACTTGCGATTGCCTTCAAGAATTACAAGCCGGGCTTAGGCTTTAGTGCCTCCAAGTGGGTGGGGCTGGAGCATTTTGAATATCTGTTCAGTATTCCCGAGAACGTTCAGATCATCTGGAACACACTGATTATTGCCGGTCTGAAAATGATCGCCAACCTGATCGTTCCCTTCTTATTCGCACTGCTGCTGAATGAGATCCGCAAGATGGCATTCAAAAAAATGGTACAAACCATTGTCTATATGCCCCACTTCCTCTCATGGGTGATCCTGGGCGGTATTCTCTCCGACCTGCTGGCCAGAGACGGCGGCCTGATCAACCAGGTGCTGGTCAGTGTATTCGGCATCCAGCCGATTTTCTTCCTGGGCGACGGGAACTGGTTCCGGTTTGTCGTTGTAGTGAGTGATGTCTGGAAAGAGTTCGGCTTCAACACCATCGTCTTCCTGGCCTCCCTGGCGGGAATTAACCCGGCACTCTATGAAGCGGCTGAGGTAGACGGAGCAGGACGCTGGCAGCAGACCTGGTCGATTACGATGCCGGCCATGCTGCCGATTACCATCGTGGTAGGAACACTGGCGCTGGGTAACGTGCTTAACGGAGGCTTTGACCAGATCTTTAACCTATATAATGCGCTTGTCTTCGATAAAGGGGACATCATCGATACATTTGTCTATAGACTAGGAATTGTTGACGGTAAGTTCAGCTTCTCCACAGCGGTCGGATTGTTCAAATCCGTTGTCAGCTTTGTCTTGATCGTAACAGCTTACCGCCTTTCGTATAAATTTGCTAACTACCGTATTTTCTAGAATGGAGGCTAATAGGGCATGTATCATAAAACAAAACCTTACCGCATCTTCACCGTGTTCAACTATATCCTGATGATCGCAGTTTCAATCATGTGTGTTGTTCCGCTGATTCACGTTCTTGCTGTATCGTTCAGCGGGAAATCGGCAGCCAATGCCAATCTGGTGGGTCTGTGGCCGGTAGATTTCACAGTGGATGCCTATACCAAGACCGTAGCCAATGAGAATTTCACCCGGTCCATCTGGGTGACACTGCAGCGCACGGTGCTGGGAACGCTGTTCAGCATGGGGGTAGTCATTCTGGCTGCCTATGCGCTGTCCAAAGAGAACGCCCGGTTCAGACGCCGGAACATGTATATCTGGCTGCTGGTCTTCACCATGCTGTTCAGCGGCGGTCTGGTGCCAATGTACATTCTGATTCAGAAGCTGCACCTGATGAACTCCTTATGGGTGCTGATTCTGCCGGGAGCCGTCTCGGTATGGAATATCATTCTGCTGCTTAACTTCTTCCGGGCCGTGCCCAAAGAAATGGAAGAAGCCGCCTTCATCGACGGCGCAGGTCATTTCAGAACACTGTTCAGCGTGTATCTCCCGGTATCCATGCCGGCTATTGCTACACTGTCGCTGTTCACGATTGTCGGTCACTGGAACTCCTGGTTCGACGGCCTGCTGTATATGACGGATCACCGCAACTATCCGCTGGCGACCTTCCTGCAGTCAGTCATTGTCCAGCAGGACTTCAGTAAGGTGACCGTACGGCCGGAGGATCTGGAGAATATCTCGCAAAGAACGGTCAAAGCCGCGCAGATCTTCATCGGAATGGCGCCGATCCTCATCGTGTATCCATTCCTGCAGCGTTTCTTCGTGAAGGGAATTGTCCTCGGGGCGGTTAAGGAATAGCCGTCCTTCCTATTAAAGGGGGTGATGCACGCGCTGGAAGCTGAAAAAGATTGACTCATATACTTAATATGATTAAATTTTAATTAAAGGGGTGCAAGATTAAATGATAAAGAAAATGAAATTCTCTGCGGCGGCAGTGTTATCCACAGTCATGCTGGGCAGCTTGCTGGCTGGATGCGGCGGCAATGCTGACAACAAGAAGGCGGAAGGGGACAACAAGCCGGCGGCAAGCGAAGACGCTATGTATTCGGCTCCCTTTGAGAATGGCAAATATACAGAGCCTGTAACCATTTCAACGGTATTTCCCATCGCAAGCAGCCTGAAATTCAAGAATGGCGAAAATATTGAAAATAACGTGCACACCAAATGGGCCAAGGATACGCTGGGCATTGATATCAAGTATCTTTGGACCGTAAGTGACCAGAATAACGCCTATGAAACCAAGCTGCGCCTGATGCTGACCTCAGGTGAAAAAATGCCGGACATCATCTCATTCCGTGGAAGCCCTTCCCTGATCTCCGATCTGATTGACAGCGGCCAGTTCACCGATGCGGGCGAATTGTTCGACAAATATGCTTCCGATATCTACAAAAAAGCGATGGCCGAAGAGCCAACCGTATGGAATCCCTACATGAGAGACGGCAAGCGGATGGGGATCCCGATTCTGGAAAACGCTTATAATAATGACCCGGTTATGTATATCCGTGAGGATTGGCTGAAGAAGCTGAACCTTAAGGCTCCGACGAATCTGGCTGAGCTGGAAACCGTGCTCGATGCGTTCACGAACCAGGACCCTGACGGCAACGGCAAGAAGGATACAACGGGACTGGCTGTAGGCTTCAAAAACAACCTGAACACATGGATGTCGGAAGCCGGATGGGTCTTCGGGATGTTCGGCGCCATGCCTAATCAGTGGAACAAGACGGCGGACAACCAGCTCGCTTACGGCTCTGTCCAGCCGGAGATGAAGGAAGGCCTGGCAACGATGCAGAAATGGATGAAAGAAGGCTATATCTCCTCCGAATCCGGTCTGTATGATGAGAACAAAGCAACAGAAGCTTTCACTGCAGGCAAATCGGGTATCATTGTCGGCCCTTACTGGATGACAGGCTGGCCGCTGCCGGATCTGCAGAAGAACGTTCCAGGTGCAGTGCATAAGGCTTATCCGCTTCCGGCAGGCCCGGATGGCAAGGTAGGCAGACACGGCACGAAGATCGCCTCCGGTGCTGTATTGATCAACAAGGATATGGAGCATAAAGACGCATTCTTCGTCTACCAGAACTATCTGTTTGATAACTGGGCCAACCCGGACAGCACAACCTTCGTGAACGGCTTCGCCAAAGGCTACGATTATGATATCGCTGAAGACGGAACCGTCCTGAAAGAGCAGGATACGGATAAGATTCCAGGCGGCTGGGTGGATGCGATCCGTTATACCCTGACTTACGATGGAGCCATTATTCCTAACCTGATGATGAATACACTGGCCAAGCTGGCCGGCGGCGCTGAGCCTGCTAACCAGTATGAGAAGAATCTGTCCGAGCGTATTCCTGAGCAGATCTTAGCAGCCAAAATCATCGTCGATCAGAAGGACAGTGTAATGCCTGAGATGTTCACAGGTACGCCTACTGAAACTCAGCTCTCCCGTGGAGATATGCTGGAGAAGCTAGAGAAGGAAATTCTGAACAAAATTATTTATGACAAAGCGCCGGTAGACGAATTTGATACCTTTGTAGAGAAATGGAAAACTACAGGCGGCGACAAAGTGACCACAGAGGTCAATGAATGGTATCAATCTCTATCGAAGTAAAGATACGGAGAATCAGGGCGGCCCCCAGGCCGTCCTTTCATTTGGAGGAGGGCAATGTGAAATATCGTCTGTCTATCTTTCAGTGGCTGTCGTTTGTTCTGATGCTGATGCTGCTGATCATCGTAGGTGCGTTTTGGCTCATCTACCGGCTGAACGTGAAGGACATTCAGAATGAGCTGAGAAAAAATAAAATGTACGAGGTTGAATTCATGACCTCCCAGCTATCCACGCAATTTGAACAGGTGCTGACAAATACCATTACTTTGTCACAGGACCAGTCTGTGCGTGGATATCCTTATATTCTGAAGTTCGGGGATCAATATTCCAAATATGAGATGAAGCTGACCATCATCGATAAGCTCGCCCTGAACACCGCCTCTACCTCCTGGAAGAATACAGTGATTCTGTACTATGAGGATGAGAAAGAGACGGTATCCTCTGATTCCTCCTTCTCCTTCAGCACCTTCAGCCCCCCGGAGCAGGCGCGGAACCGCTGGGTGCTGCACATGGATAAGGAAGGCAAGGGATATTACTCCAACATCATGCGCAGTCATATCAGCTCGCTGTTAATTGAAGTCAGGATTTCTCTGGATAATCTGGTGAAAATGATGGATCAGTATGTATCCGGTATGCCGCTGTTATACGATGCCTCTGAGCGGGCCTTTATCCAGCCGGGGGCGGCGTTTCCGCAGGAGCTGTTACAGTCGATCAGTCCTGGGATTAACGGGAACAGGGGAACCCTCTCCGCTACAGAGAATCGTGCAGAGTATCTGATTAACTATATGAAGTCGGACATGCTGGATCTATATTTCATAGACGCCTATCCCAAGCGCCAGTATATCGAACCGATTAACCGCAATAACCGGCTGTTCCTCTATGCGGTACTGGTGGTGCTGGTGGGTATTATGTTCTACACCCTGCTGCTCCGCAAGCAGGTCCAGAAGCCGGTTATCATGCTGCGCAAGGCGATCGACCGGTTCGACCGGGGCGACTTTTCCAGCCGAGCCGTCGATCTGCAGGTCAATGAGTTCAAGGTGCTCGGCAATTCCTTTAACCGGATGGCGGAGAATACACAGACGCTGATTGAGCAGGTTCTGCTGGGTGAGATTGAGGTTAAGGAAGCGAAGCTGAAGCAGTATCAGGCGCAGATTAATCCGCATTTTCTCTATAACTGCCTGAATTTCATTCAGAGCAAAGCAAGCATCGAAGATTATCATGCGGTCACCGCGATGACGCTGCATCTGGCTTCCTACTGCCGGTACATTCATAAGATTGAACAGCTGGATTCTACGCTCCAGGATGAACTGGATTTCGTCGAGCATTATCTGCACATGGTCCATCTGCGCAAAAGAGAGATAACCTTCGAATTCGGTGTCACGGCGGAGGCGGGCAGATACCGGTTGCCAAGGATGATTCTGCAGCCGCTCGTGGAGAACTGCATTAAGCATGGCATTGAACCGGGCCTGAGGCCCGGCATCATCTCGGTTGCCGCCGAGGAAGATGATTCGTATCTTCTGATTACCGTGAAGGATAACGGAATCGGCATGACGGAAGAACGGCTCGGCGCGGTCCGCCGCCATATCGAGGATAATATTATCAGCAATGAACAGCTCGGAACGGGGCTAAGGAATGTGAATCAGCGGCTGCGATTGTATTTTGGCAAAGACTCCGGGTTATCCGTAGACTCCGTGCTGTCCGAAGGCACCTGTTACCGGATTCGGATTGAAAAGGAGGGAGAAGCTCATTCTGCAAATTCTGCTGGTAGATGATGAACAATATGTCGTAGATGATCTGGAGCTTGCTTTTCCATGGCAGGACTTCGGGATTGAAAAAGTATATAAAGCCTACTCCGGCGCCCAGGCCATACAGATGATCGGGCAATACCCGGTTGATATAGTCATTACGGATATCGCCATGCCCGGGATGAGCGGGCTGGAGCTGGTGAAGCAGGTGCGGAAGACCCACCGGAGAATCAAGTGTATTCTGCTAACCGGCTACGCCGAGTTCGAATATGCCAGGGAAGCCCTTCAGTATGGGGTGGCAGAGTATCTTGTTAAGCCGCTGGATCACCAGAAGCTGCGTGCTGCTCTGGAGAGCACGATTAAGACGATTAAGAAGGAAATCGACCGGACGGCATCTTATGAGCAGGCGATGCTGGCCTTCCGGGAGCATCTCCCGGCGCTGAAGGATAAGCTGCTGGCCGAGCTGATTCAGGGCAAATCCTATCCGCAGGAACGGCTGAAGGACAAGCTCAGCGGATATCAGATTGATTTTCAGCTGAACGACCGGGTCTTCCTGATTCTGATCCGTCTGGAGGAGCATTTCACGAACTTCGGGCCGGACAGCCAATTGCTCTTTGAATACGCGGTGACGAACATTGCCTGCGAGCTGCTGGGCCCGGGCTTCGAGCTGTGGCATGGCCGGGATGCTTACGAGAACCTGGTGTTTATTGTGAAGAGCAGTGAAGCGGGGGCGGTTGACCCGGACAAGATTCTCAAGCAGCTAACCCATAATACCCATCAGCTGCACAGCAGTGTGAATGAATATCTGAATGGCGGAATCTCGGTTATTCTGTCCTACCCGGGGGAATTCCCGCTGGATATCCGCGCCATGTATGAGGATTCCCAGTCGGCGTTAAGACAGCAAGTGGGCAATGACCAGGGCTATTTCATCTCCTTGACGGACAAGCAGAAGAGCTCGCCGGTCCAGCCGCTCAAGGACTTATATGCTTCCCCGACACTGATGCATCTGCTGGAGACCGGCCAGTGGCAGGGGTATAAGGAACGGCTGCAGCAGCTGAGAGAATTCAGCAACAACCTGCCGTCGTATAACGAAGAATATATTGAGGAGATCCGTACTATGATTCTCGGCTCCTTTCACTATATTGCCCATAAGAATCATAGCCTGCTGTCCGATCTGGTCGGGCGGGAGCTGCTGGATAAGACCCTCTTCCGTTCCGTGTCCCAACTGGTCAGCTGGGGTGAGGCGCTGGTGGATAACCTGCAGGGCAAGCTCGAACGGGATACACAGAATAACCGGATGGGCATCGTCAAAGATATGCAGAGCTGCATCGCTGCTAATCTGGCAGAGGCCAGCCAGCAATTCGTTGCGGACGCGGTCTCGCTTCATCCGGCATATGTCTCCAGGCTGTTCAAGCAGGTCAGCGGGATCAGCATCAGCGAGTATATCCTGAATAGGAAGATGGAGCAGGCCGTAGCAAGCCTCCGGGATTCCGAACTGAAAATCTATGAGATCTCCGAGCAGCTCGGCTACGCCAACAGCCAGTATTTCATCAAAGTGTTCAAGGAGCAGTTCGGCATGACGCCCCAGGATTACCGGGGGAAGCTGTAGGGGAAAGGCTTCGGCTCATTTGGGCTGAAGCCTTTTTTGCTGCTGGCCTGCTAGAACCAAACACAATAGGCAGCGGCGAGCGCTGGGGGGCGGATGTATGCGAAAAACCGATTACATTGGACAGCGGTGAGGGCGCGTGGGCCGAATGTAGCCGAAAAACCGATTACATTGGGCAGTGGTGAGGGCCGTGGGTCGAATGTAATCGAAAAACCGATTACATTGGGCGCGGCGGAGGCGCGTGGGCGGGATGTAATCGAAAAACCGATTACATTGGGCAGTGGTGAGGGCCGTGGGCCGAATGTAATCGAAAAACCAATTACATTGGGCGCGGCGGAGGCGCGTGGGCGGAATGTGGTCGAAAAACCGATTACAATGTGCGGCTGCGAGGGCTGGGGGGCAAATGTAATCGAAAAACCGATTTCATTGGACAGCGGTGAGGGCGCTTGGGCCGAATGTAATCGAAAAACCGATTACAATTGGAGCGGGAGAGGTGCGTGGGCGGAATGTGGTCGAAAAACCGACCACAATTGGACTGGAAGTGGCGCGAGGGCCGGATGTATGCGAAAAACCGAATACAATCAGCAGCGCCGGGAGGGCTATGGGCCGGATTCGTTTTTCCCCGCTGCAAGAGTCATATTCACTCCTCTACATTAGCTAAAATTTAAATATGATAACCGATTGACATAAATATGTTAACCGGTTATCATAAAATTGCATCCGAAATGTATGCGCATTCAAAACAATCATAAGTATGGGGGGAATTCAGTTGAAATTGAGAAAAGCTGCAAGCTTCGCTATCGCTCTGACGGTGGTCACCGGGTTACTCGCAGGCTGCTCCAAGGGGAATTCAGCAAACAATGCTGGCAAGGAAGACAAGGGGAATGGGGGAACACAGGCAGAGCAGGCCTCCAAAGACGTCAAACTTACGTTCTTCAATACCTCCGCAGAAGTGAATACCGTGTTCGAAGAGCTGTTCAAGAAGTATCATGAGCAGAATCCGCAGGTGACAATTGAACTGATTCCTACACCGATCGGCGGCGCGCAGCTTGAGAAGTTCCAATCCCTGCTGGCCTCCGGCAATCCGGCGACCATCGTGAATCTGGATGCAGGCACCATACTTCAATATAAGGATGATTTTCTGGATTTAGAGCCGGAGAAGGCGAAATATGAAGCGCTGACCAATCCGGGAGCCATCGATGGCGCATTGCTGGACGGACAATTCCTGGGTATTCCCTGGACGGCCCAAGGCTACGGTCTGCTGTACAACAAGCGTGCGGTAGAAGAGGGTATCGGCGGTGCCTTTGATCCAGCATCGGTGAAGACCCGTGATGATCTCGAAGCGATTTTCAAGAAGATCGAAGCCTCCGGCAAAGCACCGGTCATGCTTCACGGAGCAGACTGGTCGCTTGGCGCCCACTATCTGGGACTGACTTATTCCCTGCAGTCGCAGAAAGTGGAGGACAACCGGAAGTTCGTGGAGGAGCTGAAGAACGGGCAGGTTCAACTGACGGAGAATCCGCAGTTCACCGGACTGATGGATACCTTCGATCTGCTGAAAAAATACAACGCGCGTAAGAGTGACCCGCTCGTTGCCGATTATAACCGCGACAGCGCGGATTTCGCCAAGGGAGCTGCCGCCTTCTACTTCATGGGGGACTGGAGCTGGGCGGTTATCGGAACGTTGGAAGGCCGCGATACTGACTTCGGTATCCTGCCGCTGCCGGTTAGCAATAACCCGGAGGATTTCGGCAACGCGCAAGTCGCCTACAGCGAGCCTAAGCTGTTCGCCATCGATGATTCGAAGTCTACGCCGGAGCAGCAGGAAGCCGCCAAAGCGTTCATCGAATGGATGGTCAGCAGCGAGGACGGGCAAAAGGCCATTATTACCGATATGGGGCTGTCCATGCCGTACAAGGATCTTAAGGCGAAGAGCACGAACGTTATGTCTAACGCCGTCAGCGAATACGTGAAGCAAGGGAAGATTATCAACATTGGGGTGATTAATTACCTGCCGCAGGATTACTGGGCCAAGACCGGCGCTGCGATGCAGAAGTATCTGGTAGGCAATATCGACCGCCAGGGGCTGGCGCAGGAGGTTCAGGATTACTGGAAATCGTATGCAGGGAAATAGAGAATATCTATTTATTGAACTTGAAGACTTAAGTTAAGGGAAAAGTGACGGAGGGGAATTTTGGAACTGAAGGAGCGATAGCGATCGCCTTTGTCTGCGGATTTCAACCGTTAAAAACGGTATAAAATCAAGAAATCTGCAGACAACAGCGGCCGGAAGTCCAAAACTTCTCTGGAGTCGCGGCTAATCCCAAAACATAAAAAATTCTCCAGTTCAGCCTGTTAAGAGGAAAGGGGGCAGCACTATGAATAAAAAGCTATCACTGAAGAATGCGGGGACGTTTCTGGTCTTCGGAGGTCCCTCTATCTTCGCTTTTGCCGCCGTTGTGATCATACCGTTCATCGTCGGCTTATTTTTGACCTTCACGAACTGGGATGTCCGGACAGGCGACAGCAGCCTGATCGGCTTCACGAATTATCTGGAGGTGTTCCGGGATAAGGTGTTCCTTCAGCAGCTGTGGTTCACCCTGAAGTATGTCTTCTTCACCGTGGTAATTGCCAATGTGTTCGCCTTCTTCATCGCGCTCGCCTTGACGAGAGGCGGGAGGGGCGAACAATGGCTGCGCACCGGCTTCTTCACGCCCAATCTGGTCGGCGGGATCGTACTCGGCTACCTGTGGCAGACGCTTTTCTCACAGGTGCTGCCTTACCTTGGCGCTAAATACGGCTGGGAGCTGTTTCAGACCTCATGGCTGACGAATACGGGGACGGCATTCTGGGCGCTGATCATTGCGACCGCCTGGCAGCTGGTCGGGTATCTGATGATCATTTATATCGCAGGCTTCACTGGCGTACCGAATGATGTGCTGGAGGCGGCGAGCATCGACGGAGCGGGGCGGACTTCAGTGATCCGCAGAATTATCCTGCCGCTGACGGTTCCTGCGATCGTCATCTGTATTTTCATCTCCCTGTCCCGGTCCTTCTTAACGTATGACATCAACCTGGCGTTAACCAAGGGCGGACCGTTCAATTCAACGGAGCTGGCTACCTACCATATCGTGCAAAAAGCCTTCCTGTCCAATCAATACGGTGTCGGCCAGGCAGAGGCAGTCGTTCTGTTCGCTGTCGTCGCGATTATCGCCTTGACGCAATCCTATCTGCTGAAGAAGCTGGAGGTGGAATCTTAATGAATGCTAACCGGCGTATCCTCCCGGGCCTGCGGACAGGATTCCTGTACCTGCTGCTGTTGGCCTTTTTAACACCGTTCCTGCTGATTATTATGAACTCCTTCAAGACCACCCAGCAATTCTTCGAGAGCCCGCTGTCGCTGCCGACAACGATTAATTTCAAGAACTATGCCAGTGCGTTTGAGAATATGGACTTTATGCAGGGGTTCATGAACTCGCTGATCATTACGGGGATTTCCGTCACGATCATTATTATTTTCTCGGCGATGACCGGGTACTTGTTCGTACGCTACAAATGGAAGGTGAATTCCATCTTCTTCTTCCTCATGCTGGCCTCCATGGCTCTGCCCTTCCAGGTGCTGATGATTCCCATGGTCATGCTGTACGGGAATATGGGGCTGCTGAATACCAAGCTGACGCTGCTGTTCATGTACCTCGGCTTCGGAGTACCATTTGGCGTCTTCACGTTCCACGGCTTTATCAAAGGCATTCCTTACGAGCTGGAGGAATCGGCGTTTATCGAAGGGAGCAGTACGCTGCGGACGTTTTTCAGTATTGTGCTGCCCTTGCTGAAGCCGGTGTTCGTCACCCTGCTGGTACTCGATGTGCTCTGGATCTGGAATGACTATCTTCTGCCCAGCCTGGTGCTGCTATCGCCGGATCAGAAGACACTGCCGCTGTCCACGTATACCTTCTTCTCCTCTTATTCTGTGGACTATGCGCCGCTGATGGCCGGGCTGATTATGACGATCATTCCCGTGCTGATCATCTACCTGTTCCTGCAAAAGCAGATCATCAAGGGGATCACGGAAGGGGCGCTGAAATAAGGGGCAGCGAGGAAGTCCAAATGTTCACCGCAGTGACGATTACGCTTCAATAGCTGAAATCCATGCGAAATTCATCTATAATTGGAACTAAAAAGCAAGGTGGTTTCTATGGCGAATCTGAAGGATGTTGCGAAGCAGGCAGGACTTTCTGTGAATACGGTGTCCAGAGTCCTTAACAATAGAGGGTATATCAGTGACAAGACGAAGGAGAAGGTCTACCGGGTGATGAAGGAAATGAATTATCAGCCGAATGAAATGGCCCGGGCCCTGTTCCGCAAAAAATCCAATATGATCGGGCTGATCATCCCGGCGATTTCCCATCCTTTTTTTGCCGAGCTGACCGCCTATCTCGAATATTACGCAGACCTTAAGGGCTACAAGCTGCTGCTCTGCAATTCCAACCGTAACGTCTCCAAGGAAGTGGATTATATCGAGATGCTCAAAAAAAACCAGGTTGACGCCATCATCATGGGCAGTGCCGTGCTGGATGTGCAGCATTATCTTCACCTGGACCTGCCGATCGTCTCCTTCGACCGTGTCATCTCGGAGGATATTCCCGTGGTCACCTCGGATAATCTGGAGGGCGGGCGGCTGGCTGCCCGGTTATTAACCGGCCAGGGCTGCCGGCACACGGTCTATATCCAGCGGGGAATCGACGGTCCCCAGCATCACTTCATGCTGGCCGGCCTGAGAAAGCAGGGGTACGAAGAAGAGCTGAAGCGCGCCGGGCTTGCGCCGCTGTACTTGCAACTGGAGGTCAATGAGGGGAGCTATACCGGAGGGGACACCGCCATTGCCGCCTACCTCCAGGAGCATCCTGAGATCGACGGCGTATTTGCCAGCAGTGATGTGATTGCCGCTGAGGTCATTCATGCCTGCAACCTGCTCGGCAAGGAGATTCCTTCAGCGATGCGCATTGTGGGCTATGATGATGTGCAGCTCGCCTCTATGATCTCCCCGCGTCTAAGCACTGTCCGGCAGCCGATTCAGGAGATGAGCGAAGCCATTATGGAGCTGGCCGTCCAGCAGATCGAGGGCCAGACGGTGGCGATGGTGAATACGTTCCCGGTAACGGCTGTGGAGCGCGGCACGACCTGATACTCAGGATTGGCAGCATCCCTGCCAGGTCTGCTCTAGTAGACTAGCAGGTTTAATATTGTGAATATTCCCGCAGCAGTCCTTCCGATGCTGCAGGTGCTGTAACGATAGCAACTGCATTTCGTACATTAGAATGCTGTAAAAAAGCCTTCAAAATAGAATCTATTGTTTTCAGTACAATTGAATGTTGAAAAGAGGCCATTTTTCACCCAAAACACAACATTCCACTGTATGAAATGCAATAGAATCTCATTTTACGGCCAGATATCCATTTTCTGTTGCAGGAAATACAATTACCCACTTGAATTTAGGAGTAGGAGTAGGAGTAGGAGTAGGAAACAGGGTGATATCAGCTTAATATTAGCCCAATGTTCTTGCTCAGACTTTAAAACCCTCGATGTTCATTATCGTTTTAAAGCTGATGTTGCCCTATTATATTAACCGGTTAACACAGAGTCATGCTCTGTTCCGCTGAACAGAGGAAGAAGGCTGACCCGGGTCAGGAGGTACGGATGGCTGTAACCATCAAAGATGTTGCCGAGAAGGTCGGCGTCTCCGTCACTACCGTCTCCCGTGTGCTGAATAACCGGGGGTACCTCAGTGAGAGTCTGAAGCAAAAGGTAAACGATGCCATGGAGGAGCTGAATTACCATCCGAGTGAGGTGGCACGCTCCTTGCTGCGCAAGAAGTCCAATATTATCGGCCTGATTCTGCCGGATATCTCCCATCCGTTCTTCGGAGAGGTAACCAAGCATATTGAGGCCTATGCCTATGAACAAGGCTACAAGCTTATGCTGTGCAATTCCCTGCATCACAAGAAAAAAGAGAAAGAGTACATCGATCTGCTGCGGGCCAGCCGGGTTGACGGCATCATCATGGGCAGCCATACGATGAGCGTGAGCGATTATAAGTCAATCAACCTGCCGCTGGTGTCGCTGGACCGGCAGATCTCGAAGACGATCCCGTTCATTGCCTCGGATAACTATCAGGGGGGAGTGCTGGCCACCCGGCTGCTGCTGCGCAAAAAATGCCGGAGCATCGCCTATCTCAGCGGGAATCTGCGCCTGAATCTGCTGGCCAAGCAAAGGCATGACGCCTTCCTGGAGCTGGTCAGCAGGCAAGATGTTGAATATACCGTCCGGCAAACCGATCTGAACGGATTCAAGTATAAGGATTACGAGAAGCTGGTCAGCAGTCTTTTTGAGGAACGCCCTGAGCTGGACGGCGTATTCGCGAGCAGCGATATGCTGGCATTGCAGGTGCTGAAGCAGTGCAGAAGGCTGGGCAGAGCCGTGCCCGGTCAAGTCAAAGTCATTGGATATGACGGAATTGCCGCCCTGGATGCGGAGGATCTGACTACTATCGTACAGCCGATTAAGAAGATGGGCGAGCTGGCCGTTCAATATCTGCTTCAGCAGATTGCCGGCGAGCCGGTCCCGCTGGAGACGATTCTTCCCGTCCGGTTATCGGAGAAGGGGACCACTTGAAGCACGCAGGATTCATTCACATAGAAGCGATATGGAGGGAATATAGATGAATTTCATTCACCGCGTGGCCCCGGAATTAAGAGAGGGGATTGCCGGATTGCCGCCGCTGCATTTGCCGGAGGATCTGGCCGCAGCCCGGAATATGATTCCGTTGCCTACAGAACCGTCGGACCGTGTCCGCATTACGGAGCGGGTCCTGATTGCCGGTTCCGGGCCGGTACGGATCAGAATCTATGAACCGGCGAAGCGGAGTAAGCATAAGCTGCCTGCCCTGCTCTGGACTCATGGGGGCGGCTATATTCTGGGCCAGCCGAGCGGTGACGATGCGTTATGCGAGAGCTTCGTCCTCGCGGCCAACTGTGTGGTCGTGTCGCCCGACTACCGCCTTGCCCCGGAGCATCCTTACCCGGCTGCCATTGAGGACTGTTATGCAGCGCTTGTGTGGCTGGCCGATATCAACAACGGGCTGAGCATCGATTTGGCCCGGATTGCCGTAGGCGGCGCGAGTGCGGGCGGCGGTCTGGCGGCTGCCCTGGCCCTGATGGCTAGAGATAAGGGCGGTCCTGCCCTCTGCTTCCAGCTTCCGCTGTATCCAATGCTGGATGACCGCAACATTACACCTTCGAGCTATGAGGTCACGCACCCGGCGGTGTGGAACCGGGCGAACAACCTGGTTGCTTGGGAGATGTACTTGGGCGGCCCTGCCGGAGGTGCAGACACCTCCCCTTATGCGGCACCCGGCCGTGCGGATCAACTGGCGGGACTTCCGCCCGCCTATATCTGCGTCGGACAGCTCGATCCGTTCCGTGATGAGACGATAGACTATGTGGCCCGGCTGGCACAGGCGGGTGTAGAAGTGGAATTTCATCTCTACCCGGGAGGCTATCATGGCTTCGAGCATGTTGTCCCTGCAGCCGAAGTCAGCCGCAGAGCCAGAGAGGGATACGTCCATGCCCTGGCAAGAGCCTTGAACTCTTAAATTATAAAAAGAGGACGGGTTTTTGAAAGTATTGTGTACACAGAGACCATAGAATGGATAGGACACAAGGATACTGGAGTACCAAGGGGGAGTGCGGGTGTTTAAACTCGGAGAGACAATACAGTTTGAAGATCAGGCGAACGATGTGTTAACAGTGGGCGAGCTGCTCGTGGATATGATCTCCAATGAGTACGGCGAGGACACGGTAGGTGATGGATATACCCGGTATTTTGGCGGATCGCCTTCAAATATTGCCATTAATGCGGGGAAGCTGGGCATCCGGTCGCATGTGGCTTCGGCAGTGGGCAGGGATAGCCTGGGCAACTATCTGATGAACCGGCTTCAGAGCGCCGGAATGGCGACAAGCGGCATCCAGCAGGTCGATGATTCTACCAGTATGGTGGTGATTACCAAGAGTCAGGCTACGCCGGTTCCGATCTTTTACCGTGCGGCGGATTACCGGCTGGAGTACAATGAGGCGCTGGAGCAAGCCTTGATTCATTCCAGAATTGTCCACTTCTCCTGCTGGCCGATCTCCAGGACCCCGTCCCGTGAGACAGTGGAGCGGGTGATCCAGACGGCGCGGAAGCATAAGGTGCTGATCGGCTTCGATCCCAACTATCACCCCTCGATCTGGCAGAAGGGGGAGGACGGGGTAGCCTATGTCAAAAGCATCATCCCGAAGGTGGATATCATCAAGCCTTCCGAGGATGACGCTGAGCGTCTGTTCGGTCCCGGCACGCCGGAGGAGCAGATCGCCAGATTCCTTGCGCTTGGCGCGAAGCTGGTCATTCTGACGCTGGGCAAGGACGGGGCACTCGTCTCCACCGGCAGCGAAACGATGTCGTTTGCGACCAAGGCGACGCAGATTGAAGATACGACGGGAGCAGGAGATGCCTTCTGGTCCGGATTCTATACAGCTATTATCAAAGGGTATACGCTCACAGAAGCGCTGGAGCTTGGATCTGCTGTCAGCGCGTACAAACTGAAATTCACCGGTGCGGTAGTCGATCTGCCTGCGCTTGCGGTCATTAAGCAACAATTCAACCTGTAGGAGGCTTCTTAAGATGACACTGAAGAATCAAGTACAGTTAATTACTTATCCCGATTCCCTGGGCGGAGACCTGAAGCAGCTCCATCAGGTGCTGCGCGGTCCCTTCGCCGGGCTGTTTGCCGGGGGGATTCACATCCTTCCGCCCTTTCCTTCTTCGGGGGACCGCGGCTTTGCGCCGTTGACTTATCTGGAGATCGAGCCGGAGTTCGGCAGCTGGGAGGACATCCGCAGCATCGGGGAAGAATTTGATGTGCTGGTGGATCTGATGGTCAATCATATCTCCAGGCAATCGCCGTATTTCCAGGACTTCCTGGAGCATGGCCGGGCTTCGGAATATGCGGATCTGTTCATCACCCTGGACAAGATCTGGGAGAATGGCGAGCCTGTGCGTACGGATATCGAGAAGATGTTCCTGCGGCGGCCGCTGCCTTATTCTACCTTCACTACCTCCGGAGGGGTGGAGGAGAAGGTCTGGACCACTTTTGGCAAAACCGATCCTTCCGAGCAGATTGATCTGGATATCCATTCTCCGCTCACCCGCGACCTGCTGCGGCAGTTCTTCGAGAATTTCAAAGAACAGAATGTCAAGATCGTCAGGCTGGATGCGGTCGGGTACGTGATCAAGAAGCTGGGCACCAGTTGTTTCTATGTGGAGCCGGAGATCTATGAATTCCTGGACTGGATCAAAGAGATGGCCGACTCGCTGGATATAGCACTGCTGCCGGAGGTGCACGCGCATCACAGTATCCAGACTAAGCTATCGGAATACGGCTGCTGGATTTATGATTTCATTCTGCCTTACCGTGTGCTTGAGGCGCTTACCGGCAAGTCCAATACGGCGCTGTACGACTATCTGCGGACCCGCCCGCATAAGCAGTTCACGATGCTGGACTGTCATGACGGTGTTCCGGTGAAGCCCGACCTTGATGATCTGATCGATACCAAGGAAGCCCGGGAGCTGGTGGATCTCTGCGTGGAGCGCGGAGCGAACCTGAGCCTGATCCTGTCCGAGGAGCATAAGGCCCCGGATGGCTTCGATGTCCATCAGATCCGCTGCACCTATTACAGCGCACTGAATGAGGATGACGATGCGTACCTGGCAGCAAGGGCGATTCAATTCTTCGTACCGGGTATTCCGCAGGTCTATTATGTAGGCTTGCTGGCTGGCCGCAATGACCTGGAGCAGGTCGCCCTGACGGGGGAAGGCCGGGAGATTAACCGCCATAACTATACGCTGGAGGAGATTGCAGCGGAGAGTGAGCGGGAGGTCGTGCAGCGGCTGATGAAGCTGATCCGTTTCCGCAATGAATATAGCGCCTTCCATGGAACCTTCCGGGTGCTTGAGGCAGCGGCGGATGAAATCAGGCTGATGTGGGAGCAGGGAGCAGCATATTGCCGGCTGCATATTAACCTGCAGAATTATAAGACTGTTATCGAATATATAGATCAGCAGGGACAAGAAGCGGTATACTGGGTCTGATTCTAATTCGTTAAGGGGGAATGATGATGGCTACAATGCAAATCAGCCTGTTCTCGGCAAGTCTGAAGCGGGAGGTCACGATCCAGGCCATATTGCCGGTGGATCTGCCGGAGGGCTGGGGATTGCCGGCCTGGTCGGGCCAGCCCTTGAGATCACTCTATCTGCTGCACGGCTTCTCCGGCAGCCAGAACGACTGGCTGAGCTTCTCCAGGATCAGGGAGCTGGCAGACAGGCATCAGGTGGCAGTATTCATGCCGGCCGGGGAGAACCGCTTCTATGTCAATGATGAGCTAAGAGAAGAATACTACGGTGAGTATATCGGCAGGGAGCTGGTAGACTTCACCCGCAAGCTGTTCCCGCTATCAGCAGCCAGAGAGGATACCTGGATCGGCGGCTTATCCATGGGCGGCTACGGGGCAATCCGCAACGGCCTGAAATACGCGGAGCGCTTCGGCCGGATCATCGCCTTATCCTCGGCCTTAATTCCGTATAGAGTGGCCAATATTGCCCCAGACTATAAAGACGGAATTGCCAGCTATTCCTACTATACCAGCGTCTTCGGAGATCTGAGTAGGCTGCTTGGCAGCGACAAAGACCCTGAACAGCTGGTGCGTGATGTGAAGGCGCAGGGACTTGCCCTGCCGGAGCTGTATATGGCATGCGGAACCGAGGATATGCTGCTGGATGTGAACCGCCGGTTCCATCAGTTCCTGGAAGGCGAGCAGGCCGCCCATTACTATGAAGAAGGCCCTGGCGACCATAACTGGGCGTACTGGGATAAGCATATTGAAGCTGCGCTGGATTGGGCGGCTAATTGACTTTATAAGAAGCACTTAAGAAAATAACGAAAAGTAAAAAGAAGCGGAGGGGAATTTTGGAACTGTAGGAGCGGTAGCGTCCGCCTTTGTGTTTGAATTTCTACCGCGTAATGCGGTTTAATTCAGGAAATTCAAACACAACAGCGGCCGGAGGGCCAAACATTCACCGTAGTGACGACAGAGCTTTAAGTTCATTTTTTCAGCTTATATAACAGCAAATTGCATACTTACACGCCCCTGGGTCTGGCCTAAGAAGGTATCGGCTCAGGGGCGTGCTGAATTCCGGGGAAAGGAAGAGGCGGGGATGATCCGAACCAACAGTATCGTGTTCAAATTTGCGTTGCAGATGACAGTGATTCTTGCGATCCTGCTCTCCATCCTTGTTCTGAGTAACATCTACTCCCTGGAGGTGGTGCGGAGCAATGCACTGACCAGCTCGCGTAATACACTGGCCCTCTATCAGGCCAATATTCATAATAACTTCAACAATTTCTCCAAGGACCTCATTGAGGTGTTCGACCATAACGTGGATACTGCGGTGAATTCGGCGGGGATGGATGAGAACAGCCGGTATTTCAAGGTCCAGCAGCTCAAGAATAGCCTGCAGGCAAAAATAGCAGGTGATAATTCGAGCGACGGCATGTTCATCAGGCTCTCGGAGGAGCTGGTGCTGGAGCAGTTCAACCGCCGGATTCAATCGGAGGATAAGCTGGCTCTGGTGGATTTTATCAATATGCATAAATTCAGTACGGCTCCGGCAGCACCAAGCGGGGAATGGAAGGTCTTCCAGATCCGCGGCGAGTCCTACTTGTTCAAATATATTTCGTATTCAGGGGTCAGCTTCGGAACGCTGGTGAAAGCGGACACGCTGCTGGCCATGGTCGATAGGGGAGGCAATGATCAGAACCGTTATGTGTTAAGTGATTCGCAGGGCAATATACTGGCAGCGAGTAATATCTCTCTGCAGGAGGGCGAGTCGACGCTTGAGAGCTTAAGCAGGCAGTATAAGCGGGATTACCTGATTGTATCTGAACCGATCGGCGAGTTCGGGCAGATGACTCAAATGGTTGCCAAGGGCAGTCTGTTCTCGGGCCTGAAGCTGATTCAGTGGGGGATCGCCCTGCTGGCGGTGCTCTCGGTCATCGTGGTGCCGCTGGTGCTGAGATTCCTGACGAGAGATGTGCTAAGACCGATTCTGGAGCTGGTGAAGGCGGCGAAGGCGGTTGAGCAGGGGCAGCTGGAATACCAGATTCCGCAGAATACCCCCTACTCCCTGGAATTCCTGAAGCTGTTCCATGCGCTGGAGTCCATGGTCAGTGAGATCAAGGATCTGAAGATTCAGTCCTATGAAGAACAGATCGAAATCAGCCGCGCCGAGATCAAGTATCTGCAGATGCAGATCCGGCCCCATTTTTTCCTGAATGCGATCTCAACGATCACCAGCCTAACCTATCAGAATAAAAACGAGGAGATCCGCCGCCTGATCCACTGCCTCTCCGAGCATCTCCGGTATATGTTCAGAGGAGGGCTGATGGAAGTGACGATGGAGGAGGAGATCCGGCATACTGAGAACTATATCCGGATGCAGGAGATCCGTTATCCTGAGCAGATTTTTTTCATGATCGAGATGCAGGAGGAAGCGCGGCAGGTGCCGGTTCCCCAATTCATGATTCAGACCTTTGTGGAGAATACGTTCAAGCATGCTATGTTCGTTCAGGAGCTGCTGTCCATATTCATCAGGGTGCGGATGGAGCTGCGGGACGATAGTCCATTTGTCAGCATTGTCATTGAAGATAACGGGGCGGGCTTCACTTCTGAATGGCTGGATCAGCCGGAGCGCGAAGAGGCAGGGGAGGACGGAGGCAGAGTGGGCATTGCTAATATCCGCAAGACCCTCAGACTGCTCTACAAACGGGAAGATCTGCTCAAGCTGTCGAATATCGAGACTACAGGTGCGAGGGTTGAGCTGTGGATTCCTGTGAAGCCACTCGAATGGAGCCAGCCTGGCTTAGAGGGAGGATAATATGCGTTGTATGCTGATTGACGATGATATTCCTACAATTGAAGCGTTGCGCGGTATTGTGAATTGGGAGGAATTCGGAATTACGGAAGTGCTAACCGCTCATAATATACAGGATGCGAAGCAACTCTTCGAGAACGGCGAGCCGGATCTGATGATTTGCGATATTGAAATGCCGCGCGGCTCGGGCATTGAGTTGATCAAGTGGGCCAGAGAGCGTCAATATGAAGGCGGATTCATCTTCCTGACCTGTCATGAGAGCTTCACCTTCGCCTCCCAGGCGATCTCGTATGACGCAGACTCGTATCTGGTCAAGCCGCTGGACAAGCAGGAGCTGGAAGCGGCGCTGCGCAAGTCTATGGATACGCTGAAGAACAAAATCATGTTAGGCGAATACAGCAAGCTGGGCCATGCGTGGCTGAAGAACCAGGATCTGATAGAACGCAGCTTCTGGAGCGATGTGCTGACGGCGACAATCTCTCCCCGGCCACAGCTGATCCAGAGTGAGGTGCAGAAGCGGGAGCTGTCCATCCCGGTGCATGCAGAATATAGGCTGCTGCTGGTAAGTGTTCCCCGCTCCCAGATTGAACGGGAATGGGATGAGAGCATCTTCCATTATGCCCTCTCGAACCTGGTCTCTGAAATACTCAGCAGCCGGGTGGGCAGCGGCCGGATGATTGCCTATCAGGTCGATAAGGTATTCTACAATGCGATCATTGCCGAGAATGCGGCGGATATGAAGGAGCTGGAGACGAGCGCCGGAGAGATCATCCGGCTGTCCAGGCAGTATCTGAAATGTACGGCTACCTGTTACTTCAGTGAGCCTGCGGCGATCTCCCGCCTGGCACAGCTTAAGACGGAGCTGGAGCAGGCGGACGAGGCGAACATTATTTTCCGGGGGAAGCTGCATTTGCCGAATAAGCCCTTCCAGGTAGATCTGACCGAGCGCTTCACCCTGGATACGGAGCTGTTCACTCTGCTGTTCGTCCAGAAGGAGAAGGCGCAGATTGTGAACCGGCTCAAGAAAGAACTGGAGCTGCTGACGAGTCTGAACAAGCTGGATGCGGCAACGCTCCATTCGATCCGCGAGGACCTGCTTCAGGTGGTCTATTCGCTGCTCGCGCGGCACCACATTCAAGCCCACCGGCTCTTCGAGGGCGAGCTCAGCCAGCAGTTGGCCCAGGATGCCGAGAGCAGTGTGTTCGACTTCATGAAATGGGCGCAGGCGCTGACGGACAAGACGCTCGATTCCATTAAGGAGGTGCTGCAGTCCGAAGGAGTGGTCGAGCGGGCCAAACGGTTCATTCAGGAGCACTATACCCAGGACCTCAGCCGGGAGGATGTTGCCGCAAGCGTATATCTGACCGCGGATTATCTGGCCAAGGTGTTCAAGCACGGGACCGGCCAGACCGTGAAGGAGTACCTGAACGACTGCCGGATCAGAGCGGCGAAGCAGAGGCTGGTGGAGAGCACGGCGAGCATCGGGGAGATTGCGATGGATACCGGCTTTGATACCCTTTCCTATTTCTCCACCGTCTTCAAAAAATGGACAGGCGAAACCCCGGCAGCCTACCGTTCCAAGCACAAATCCGCTCTATAGCAGGAAGCTCCGCTTTTCGAAGAGAGAAGCGGAGCTTCTTACTGAGTACGTTTTTTTATAAAAACAGCCCGTATTATTGAAAGCCCGCCCCCCTCCAGGGCAAGTACAATGAGAATGTAAATATAGAACAGGAGGCATGATCATGAAGAATAAAAAGGGGTTAGGTTCACTGCTGCTGTCCATGGTAATCTGCGGTTCGCTGCTCTCCGCCTGCGGCGGCAATTCCAATACATCGTCCAAGAATTCCGGGGATACGGAAGCGAAGGCCAAGGTGGCTGAGATTGTATTCGCGCTGCCCTCCTTCAACCGGATTCCCGATGATCTCAGCAAGGTGACCGAGGCCATCAATGCCATTACTACCGCGAAAATCGGGGTGAAGGTGGACTTCCGACTCTTCGGCCCGGCAGATTATGCCCAGAAGGTCAATCTTGCACTCCAGAGCGGGGAGAAGATGGATATCTTCACCACCCTCGGACAATTCTCCAACTATGTATCCAAGAGTCAGGTGGCTCCGCTCGAAGAGCTGCTTACTGAACACGGCAAAGAGCTGACAGCCATTCTGGACAAGGATTTCGGGCCGGATATTCTCAAAACCACCACGATGGACGGACATATCTACGGCATTCCTGTGAATAAAGGGATGGCGCTGCCGACCAATATCATCTACAACGCGGATATGCTCGCAGAGGCGGGCGTAGCAGCAGACTCCATCCAATCGGTAGAGGATCTGCCTGCGGTGTTCGGCGCAGTGAAGCAGAAGCTGCCGGATGTAGTTCCGTTTGGCCCGATTAATGTGAATCCGACAGATACCGGACTTGTGAACTGGATGAAGGGTGCGAGCAAGGTGGATTACCTGACCGATACCACCGGAGTGGGTGTCGTGATCGGTGACAACGGGAAGGTCGTTAACTTCTACGAATCGGATGTCTTCAAGAACGGAATTCAGATGATGAGAGACTGGTTCGAGGCCGGGTATCTGCAGAAGGATACCGCAACCACTACGATTACAGCGATGGAGATGGTATCCTCGGGGCGCGGCTTCTCCTTCCTGGGCGGCTACAGCGGCATGGAGGTTGGCAAGCAGCTGAGTGCACAGGTCGGCAAAAACATTGAGACCAAGCGCATCGCCCCGTTCTACTTCGATACAAGCGCTGTGAACTCGGTGACCTGGATGGTCTCCAGTACCTCGAAGGAGACGGAAGCCGCTGTGAAGTTCCTGAACCTGCTCTACACCGACAAAGAGCTGATCAACACCATTCTGTTCGGAATTGAAGGGGAGGATTACATCAAGGTAGATGAGCATCATGTGAAATTCCCGGAAGGCATGGATGCTAATACGGTTCCTTATACCTCCATGCTCAGCTCCGGGATCGTCGGCTCCGAATCGCTTCAGTATCAGATGGAGGGAATCAACTGGTCGGATGTGGAACTGAAGCTGAAGGAGAATAAGGATACCGAAAGATCGCCGTATTTCGGCTTTATCTTCGACCAGGGTCAAGTGAAGACGCAGATGAGTGCTGTGAACAACGTAGTGAATCAATTCCTGCCGGCACTGGTCAGCGGATCGGTAGATCCTGAGAGCATTATTGCGAAATTCAACAGTGCGCTGAAGGATGCGGGTGCACAGGACATTATAGACAGCAAGCAGCAACAACTGGATCAATGGCTTGCCGCGCAAAAACAATAATTTGAATAAGCCTGCTGAGGGTAGAGCCGCTAATGGAGGCTCTGCCCCCGGCAATGGAGGTGAATCCGGCATGACTGCCAAACCTAAATCCAAGCCACTCAAAAAAACACTTCCTTTATTAATTCTCGCGGGTCCGGGACTGCTGTATTTTCTCATTAACAGCTACTTCCCCATGTTCGGGGTGTTCATCGCGTTCAAGGATGTCAATTATGCCAAAGGCATCTTCGGCAGCGACTGGATCGGCTTCAAGAACTTCACCTTTCTGTTCCAGACCAGTGATGCCTGGATTATGACCCGCAACACCCTGCTGTACAATCTGACGTTTATCGCGCTGGGAACCGTAGTTTCGATCATCATTGCCATTCTGATGTCGGAGCTGCTGAACAAGCTGTACTCGAAGCTGTTCATGACCGGGCTGATTCTGCCGAACCTGATCTCGATGATCGTGCTTTCGCTGCTCGTCTTCGCCTTTCTGAACGCCGACAGCGGGTTCGTCAATCATTCGATTCTGCGGCCGCTGGGGATACCGGAGATTAACTGGTATTCGGAGGCGAAATATTGGCCGTACCTGCTGGTCCTCATTCAGATCTGGAAGACGGCAGGCTACGGATCGATTGTTTATTTTGCCTCGATTGCCGGTATTGACAAGAGCATCTATGAGTCGGCCAAAATCGACGGTGCCGGGAAGCTCAAGCAGATCCGCATGATTACCCTGCCGCTGCTGAAGCCGACCATTATTGTGCTGGTGCTGATGTCGATGGGCCGGATTTTCAACTCTGACTTTGGCCTGTTCTATCAGGTGCCCATGAACTCCGGTGCGCTGTACAGCACTACCCAGACGATTGATACGTATGTCTACCGCGCCTTGATGCAGCTCAATGATATCGGAATGTCGGCCGCCGCCGGTCTGTATCAGTCGCTGGTCGGCTTTGCCCTTGTGCTTACGGTCAATGCCATCGTCAAGAAGGTCAATCCAGAAAACGCTTTGTTCTAGGAGGAAATTCGGATGATCCAAACAAGAGGAGAACGAACGTTTACGGTGTTTTCTGCGGTCGTGATGATCCTGCTGACGGTTTTTGCTTTTTTGCCCTTCCTGCTGATTGTGATTGCTTCGTTCACCAATGAGACAACCCTGATCCGCAACGGGTACAGCTTTTTCCCGGAGCATCTAAGTCTAGACGCGTACCGGTACATTAAGTCCTCGGCGTATATTTTCATCAGAGCCTACGGAGTCTCCTTTCTGGTGACGATCCTGGGAACCGCGATTGGACTGCTGATAACAAGCATGCTTGCTTATCCGATGTCCCGGTCTGATTTCAAATATCATAATACGCTGGCCTTTGTTGTATTTTTCACCATGCTGTTCAGCGGGGGGATTGTGCCTTCGTACATCATGTGGACCCAGTATTTCCATATCAAAAACACGCTGTGGGCGCTGATCCTGCCCAATCTGCTGGCGAACGGGTTCAACGTCCTGCTGGTCCGTAACTATTTCAAGAATAATGTGCCGCTGGAGATTATCGAAGCCGCCCAGATCGACGGTGCCTCGGAGCTGCGGACCTTCTTCCGCATCATGCTACCGCTGTCCATGCCGGTGATGGCAACCGTCGGGATGTTTATGGGACTGGCCTATTGGAATGACTGGATCAATGCGTTGTATTTTGTATCTAAGCCGCAATTGTACGGGATTCAGAATCTGCTGATGCAGCTCATGAGCAACATCCAGTTCCTCAATTCCGGCCAGGCCGGGAATGTACTCGGAGCCGACACGGTATCCCTGCCAAGTACAGCGGTGCGGATGGCGATGGCGGTGCTGGGCATTGTGCCGGTGCTGTTCGTCCTGCCGTTCATGCAGAAGTATCTGACCCGCGGCGTGATCATTGGAGCGGTCAAAGGCTGACAGGCTGACAATAAATAGATGAAAAGGAGAATGGGCGTATGAAAGTGCAAGAGGTTATTGACCGGATTCTGCTCGATTGCTGCGGGGGACGGAGGCTGGAGCAGACCTGTGATGTGCTGGCGGGCGGCAGTGAAGAGATGGAGGTCACAGGGATCGTCACTACGTTCATGGCTACCGTAGATGTCATCAAGGAAGCCATTGCGATTGGGGCCAACCTGATCATTACCCATGAGCCGACTTATTTTACCGGAAGCGATTCGCTGGACTGGCTGCAGCAGGACCCGGTATATCTGGCGAAGAAAAAGCTGATTGAGGAGCACGGCATTACGATCTGGCGCTTCCATGACCATATGCATCTGGCGGATACGGACCGGATCTATGACGGACTGCTGAAGGAGCTGGATTGGGCGGATAAAAAGCTGGACGACAAGGACGCCTGGGGGTATCTGATCGAAGAGACCACAGTCGGTGAGCTGGCAGGCTTCCTGAAGCAGCGGCTGGGCATGAAGGTGATTCAGATCGTCGGCAACCCGGAAGCGCCTTGCTCCCGTATCGGCATACTTGTCGGCGGGGGCAGTCTGGGCCTCGGCCGGGAGCAGATGCCGATGGAGCTGATGCAGGAGAAGGGTCTGGATGTGATGGTCTGCGGCGACATTACCGAGTGGACCTTATGTGCTTACATCAATGACGCCGCCATGCTGGGCATGAACAAGGCGATGATCGTGATCGGTCACGAGCGCTCCGAGGAATGGGGCATGAAGTATATGGCTGAGTGGCTGGCGCCGCTGGTGGACGGGGTTCCGGTTACATTCGTGGATGCGAGGGAGCCGTTTGTGTATTTGTGAGGCATTGGCGGATGCTGAGTCTGAGTGAATGGGCCGTTGTTCCACGAGCGTTCCGTTCCTCTGGTCTGCTGCTTGTTGATGGACTGTTTCACAGGCGTTCCGTTCTTCCGGGCGGCTGCTTGTTGATGGACTGCAAGGCCCTTGATATGAACGAAACAGTCAAGCGCCGTAGTCGCAATTCCGTTTTTGGCGCACTTAAACAAACCAATTGATTGACGTCTTTTAGAGGAGGTTCCCTTTTTCCCAAGGGTTGACGCAGTGTTTAACCATCCTTCTCAACATATAGGGAGGAGCATGTTCTTAACTTGGAGGCAAAAATCATTCGCTGGTTGGCATCCTGATATTCGTGGGTTTACACATGGTATCTATCCATCTGAAGAGCCTGCCGCTAACTATTTTCGTCCGTCGTTTGCAAGCAAACGGGCACAAAGGGCTCCCGCGGCGTTTCTCTTCACCTTGCTCGATTTTGCCTCCAAGGTAAGTCATGCTCTAGCTTCCCGGTTTTCATCTCCTTTCTTGTGGAGTGAAACTTTTTTTTAGTAGCGTAACGTGTGATCTTGCCGAACACGTACAGGGTGGAGATTATCCGGCAATTGAGGAATCCAGCACTGGATTCCGGTCGTCCTTCTTTTCCAGTACGCAGGCAATGGCCCATACGAAGCCCGCAAGCTCCCGAGCGATAGCGGCTACGATCTTTGATTTGTGCTTCCCTTTTCCTAGCATGGTCATGTATTTGCGGTGCAGCCGATTCTGTGCCTCAAAGGCCATCCGTTGTACCTCTGGTGGCAGGCCGCTAATTCGCTCCCGCAGTTTGCGGCGTACACCCGGGGAATGCCGGTAATGATGGGCTGCTTCGACCAGCACCCGCCGCAAATGCGCATTCCCCGCCTTGGTCAGCTTTCCTTGGCTGCGGCTCACGCCGCTGGAGTGTTCGCTGGGCACCAAGCCACAGTAGCTCATGAAGGAGGGGGCACTGGCAAAGCGTGTCACACTGACCATCTCTGAGACCAGCGTGGTGGCCGTGAGTGTTGCGACGCCTCTGAGTGCCTGAAGCGCTTCAATAAGCGGTGCCTGCACATGAGTGTGGGAGAGAAGCTCGATCTCTTTTTCGTAACGCCGGAGGCGTTCAGCGGTTTCCCGAATGCTCTCCCGGTATTCCTGAAAGACCATCCGGTGACAGGGACTCTCAAAGCGGAGGGTGTCCAGCCACTCTTCGTGGGCGAAGGTCCAGGCCTTCACCTTACTTGGCGGGAAAAGCTGCAAACGCAGCAGAAACTTGCCCATACGCTGCTTGTGGCGATTCATATCTTCTTTGGCGTCTTCGCGAGCTCGAACGAGATCCCGGAGAGCCTCCTCCTCAGGGGAGGGGATGTAGATCCCCGTTAGTTCGCCAGCCCGAAAGAGTTGAGCCAAACGAAGAGCATCCCGCTTGTCGGTTTTAATCCGATCTCCAGCGCGCTGTGGGATAAGGGAAGGAGCAACAACGGTGCAGGCCATGCCGGCTTCGAGGAGCCAACGATGAAGCATGTACCCGGTGGGGCCGGCTTCATAACAGACGTCGAGTTCCACTCTAGATTCCCCAGAACCTTGCAACTGCTGTAACAGCTTTAGAATGCGTTCTCTCGTATGTTCGATAATCCCCCAAAAGCGGGGTTCGCCCCGGCCCTCATCTGCGATGGCTACAGCAATTTTGGCTTTAGATACGTCTAATCCAATGTACTTTTTGGCGATACTCATAAATAGACCGACTCCTTTTTGTTTGTTAGCTCTGATTTGGAATCTTTGAGCCTTCACTCTTAGAATTTCCAAATTAACCTACGAGATAAACAAATTGCGATGTCGGTTTCGTTCATGATAACTATTTCTCGATAAAAGCCCACTTTGCGCCGACTGCCGGACTGAGATGCACTTATCGGCCCACTAATTGATATTAATCGGTGGTATTACCACCAATAAGGGTCCTGGAGTCCGGAACCTGTGTAAAAAGCGGCTTTTGGGCAGAATAAGCGCCTCTCAGTCCGCTGGGCAGATCCCGCAGAGTCAAATGCAAATGATGCTGGGGCTGGGCCTGGCCCTGGCCCAGCCCCAGCCCCAGCCCTGATATGCCGCAAGCCCGGCATAAATAAAAGACAGCCATCCCCCGCTACGGGAGGATGGCTGTCTTTTATACTACTACAAGACGTAATTGCCCGTGGCTCTGTACTTACCTGCCTTGGCATCCGGCGCTTTAGCATAAGCCGAAGGGACGGAGGCTATCAGCAGCAGGGAGGTAAGTAATACCGTAAGCCTGCCCGTATCTATTTTCATCCGAGTTCCCCTCT
Source organism: Paenibacillus sp. FSL H3-0333 (assembly GCF_038002805.1). NCBI lineage: Bacteria > Bacillati > Bacillota > Bacilli > Caryophanales > Paenibacillaceae > Paenibacillus > Paenibacillus sp. FSL H3-0333. Next base: position 2,614,696 of record NZ_JBBODG010000001.1, read on the forward strand.
CTTCCGGTTCTCCAGTAAATGATCTACCGCCGCCTGCTCAATGGGCAGTCCAGCGGTGTAACGCTCCATATAGAGGGCAAAGCCTTCCACATCTGTAGGGTCAGGCGATACCTCTTGTCCTTCCATGTTACAGAACACCTTAGAGGCCAGGTAATCCGCCAGACTCTCATCCGGCTCCTTATGTATCATATAAGAAGCCAGAATCGCTATTCCCCATGCGCCGCCCTCACCGGCTGTAGACAGGACCGAGACCGGAACATTCAGTGCAGCCGCACAGATCCGCTGGCTGATCTGCGGGGTGCGGAACAACCCGCCGTGCGCTGAAATACGGTCAATCGTTACCCGTTCCTGCCCGGTCAGAATCTCCATTCCGAGTCTTAACGCAGCGAAAGCGCTATACAGATGCACCCTCATGAAGTTAGCCAGCGTGAAGCGGCTCTGCGGCGAACGGACGAATAGCGGACGCCCCTCAGCAAGTCCGGTGATATTCTCGCCTGAATAGTAACCGTAGCTCAGCAAGCCGCCGGCATCCGCATCCGCATCCATTGCCTGATTCAGCAGAACGCTGAATAACTGATCCATGTCCGGCGTTCTCCCCATGGCCTCATAGAATTCACGGAACAAGCCGACCCAGGCATTCAGATCGCTGGAGCAGTTATTGGCAAGAACCATAGCAACCGGGCTGCCTTCCGGTGTATTCACAATATCAATCTCAGGGTGGACCGCACTTAGATTCTTCTCCAGTACAAACATGGCAAAGACCGATGTTCCCACGGAAATATTGCCAGTACGTTTCCTCACACTATTCGTAGCAACCATGCCTGTTCCGGCATCGCCCTCCGGCGGGCATAGCGGAATACCGGCCTGCAAATGGCCTGACGGGTCGATCAGCCGGGCACCTGCTTCACTGAGATTTCCTGCATTCTTACCGGCCGTATACACTGTAGGCAGGATATCTTGCAGCTTCCATGGGTAGCCCCTGCCGGCAATTAGACTGGTGAACTGCTTCACCATAGCTTCATTGTATTGCTTCGTTGCTTCATCGATGGGGAACATCCCGGAGGCATCTCCGATCCCGAGAGCCCTGCGGCCCGTCAGCAGTAAGTGAATGTAACCCGATAGAGTCGTAAGATAATCTATCCGGGCTACATGCTCTTCACCGTTCACAATAGCCTGATACAAGTGGGCGATACTCCAGCGCTCGGGAATTTTGAACTGGAAGGTCCTGCTTAGCTCCGCTGCGGCTGCGCCAGTAGTAGCATTGCGCCAGGTACGGAAGGGAACGAGCAGCTCTCCCGCCTGATCCAGCGCAATATACCCCTGCATCATGGCCGAGCAGCCTATGGAGCCGACGGTTTGGAGTGTGACGCCATAGGTCTGCTGAACCGCTTGCTGTAATTGCTGGTAGGCTGCTTGCAGCCCTTGAACCACTTCACTGAGATTGTAAGTCCAGTACCCCTTAATGAATTGATTCTCCCATTCATACGTGCCGGATGCGATCGTTTCAAAATGGTGATTGATCAGCACAGCCTTGATTCGCGTAGACCCGAACTCAATCCCAAGCGACGTTTCTCCCCTGACAATTGCTTGTTTCACAGAATACCCCATGATAACGCTTCCTCTCTTCAGCTAAAATTGTCCAAAATATAACATATGCGAATGATTTTGCACAACCCTTTCTGTCCATGTTGAACCGTTATTTCCCTAATCCGCTGTTGCAAATCTGCAATTCACCCCCTGTAAGAAAAATATTTTATTTTTTTTGGCCGCGCTAAAATGTCTTGAAGTCTCATCTCCAACACTTTGTCTGATGCCGCCGGGCAGGATATGTCATGGAACGCTTGATTTCATACCCAGCCAACCCGGCTGGAGAAAAAAGTGTGGTTTTTTTGCGACTCGCAGGCCCCGCGGGAATACAGATGAAGCACTAAAGAAATTAACGAAAAGCAAAAAGAAGCGGAGGGGAAATTTGGAACTGGAGGAGCGGTAGCGTCCGCCTGAAAGCTTTCCATAGGAAAGCTAGCATCGGAAGCATCAGCTGTCACCGGATTTAAACCGCTATTAGCGGTAAAAATCAAGAAATCTGGTGGCGGGCAGCGGCCGGAAGTCCAAATGTTCACCGCAGCGACGACCAAGCTTTGAGTTCAAACAAGCCAGTCGCAAAAAAACAACAGAAAAAAGCCTTGAATTCAAGGCTTTTTGGAGCTATTGACCGGTTCTTTTTTCTGTAATACGATGACATTGCGAAAACTTTCACAAGTAAAATGAGACGCACATAGCAGCAATTAGGAGACACACAGAAGGGCCATTATTTTTTTAACAAGTGTAGTGAAATAATTCACATAAAGAGGAGCAGATGAAATGACAAAAGTAATTTCAGCAGCCAAAGCAGCGGAACTTATCAAGGACGGGGATACCGTAGCCGCAAGCGGATTCGGATTATCCTGCTGGGCAGAAGAGATGGGGATCGCCATTGAAGAGCGCTTCGTGCAGACCGGACAACCGAAGAATCTGACCGTGATGCATGCCAGCGCAGTCGGCAACCGCCGCGATAAGGGGATGAGCCACCTGGGACATGAAGGCCTCATCAAACGCTGGATTGGCGGTATCGCCATCGCTTCCCCCGGGTTGGCCAAGCTGATTGAAGAGGATAAATGCGAAGCCTACAACCTGCCTCAGGGTGTGATTACCCAGCTCTACCGGGAGATTGCCGCCAAGCGTCCGGGTGTGATTACCAAGGTGGGTATGGAGACCTTCGTCGATCCCCGCGTGGAGGGCGGCAAGATGTCCCCGTCCACCAAGGAGGACATTGTGAAGGTGATTGAACTTGAAGGTGAAGAGTGGCTGTTCTACAAGACCTTCCCGATTCAGATCGCCCTGATCCGCGGAACCGTAGCGGACGAGAACGGCAATCTGACGCTGGAAAAAGAAGGCCTGCACATGGAGGTTCTGCCGATCGCCCAGGCGGTCCGCAACTCCGGAGGCATCGTGATCGCCCAGGTTGAGACCGTGGCCAAGAACGGCACCTTGAATCCGAAGGATGTGAAGGTGCCGGGCATTCTGGTAGATTACCTCGTCGTGTCCACCCCGGAGAATCATTACCAGACCGAGAATACGCAGTACAATCCGGCCTTCTCCGGTCATGTCAAAGTGCCGGTCGAGTCGATTGAAATCCTGCCGCTGGATGAGCGCAAAATCATCTCCCGCCGCACAGCCGTAGAGCTTCAGCCGAATACCATTCTGAATCTTGGAGTCGGCATCCCGGTGAATGTAGCGAACATTGCCGCTGAAGAGGGCGTGGACGACCAGCTGATTCTGACGACAGAGGCAGGCTCGATCGGCGGAGTTCCCGCAGGTCTGAAGGACTTCGGCCATGCGTACAACTCTGAGGCGATTGTAGATCATGATGCACAGTTTGACTTCTATGACGGCGGCGGTATTGACCTGTCCGTCCTTGGCCTGGCCCAGACGGATGAGTCGGGGAACGTCAATGTCAGCAAATTCGGCACACGGGTAGCGGGCTGCGGCGGATTCATCAATATCTCTCAGGCGGCGAAGAAGCTGGTGTTCGCGGGTACTTTTACAGCGGGCGGACTGCAGATTAAGGTAGAGAACGGCAAGCTGCACATCATTCAAGAGGGCAAAGCCAAGAAATTCATCTCAAAGGTACAGCAGATCACCTTCAGCGGATCCTATGCCGCCAAGGTCCAGCAGCCGGTTGTGTATGTTACGGAACGCGCCGTCTTTGAACTGCTGAACGGTAAAATGACCTTAACCGAAATCGCACCAGGCATCGACCTGCAGACGGAGATTCTGGATCAGATGGACTTCAAGCCGGTCATTTCACCGGACCTGAAGGAGATGGACGCGGCCATGTTCCAGGAGAACTGGGGCATGCTGAAGTCGATTATCGCCGATAAGAACCGGGTGCTGCAGGAAGTGTAGTTAATGTAAATACCGTAAGCTGAACTTATAAACCAACTAAAAGAGGGATGATACCATGAACGTACAGTTGAACCGCTGGAGGATCTTGATTGCCTCAACGATCATTAATATCTGTGTAGGCGCCATTTATGCTTTCAGTATTTTCGCACTGCCATTAACGAAGGTTTTCAGCGTGAGCATGCCGGATATTATGATTGCTTTTACCATTAATGCAGCGATTTCCCCGATTCCGATGATCCTAGGCGGTAAGCTGGTGGATAAAGGGGGGGCCAAGAAGGCGGTCTTCATCGGCGGTGCGATGTTCGGGATTGGGTTCATTCTCTCAGGCCTGGCTACTGCACCTTGGATGCTGTATATCACCTATGGTGTCATTACCGGGATTGGCCAGGGAATCGTGTATTCCTCGACCATTGGCAACAGCGTGAAGCTCTTTCCGGATAAAAGAGGTCTGGCAGCGGGGATCGTTACAGCCGGATATGGCGGCGGCACCATCGCTATCGCTCCTATCGCTAATGCGCTGATCACCAGCAATGGTGTACAGTCTGCCTTAATTACACTCGGTGTTGCTTTCCTGGTGATTATTCTAGGGCTTGGCTTGCTCGTCAAACCTGCCCCGGCCGGTTATGCTCCTGAAGGATGGACCCCTCCGGTAACCGGAGCAGCCAAGGCTTCTGTGAATGTACCATGGCATGAAATGATCAAGAAGCCATTATTCTATGTGATTGCCTGCCTGTTCCTGATCGGTGCCCTGTCTGGTATGATGGTAACCGCGAATGCTTCGGTGATCGGTCAAAAAATGTTCGGTTTAACCGCCGCAGCCGCAGCGCTATATGTCAGCTTGTACTCGCTTTGCAACTGCCTAGGCCGTGTATTCTGGGGCGCAGTGTCCGATAGAATCGGCCGCGTGAAATGCCTGCTCATGATTTATCTCGTCATTTCGGCGATGATGCTTACGATTGCTCTATCATCTTCTGTAGCCGGATTTGCTGTCGCCATTGCCGGAATCGGCCTGTGCTTCGGCGGAACGATGGGCATCTTCCCGTCCATTGTCGGTGAGAAATTCGGCATGAAATATTACGGCGTGAACTACGGCGTCACCTTCATCGGCTACTCGGGAGCCGCGTTCTTCGGACCGAGAATTGCCGGTAGTGTAGCAGCAGCCAATGACGGCAACTTCACGAATGCTTTTTACATCGCGCTGGTCATCTCCCTGGTCGGCTTCGCCTTAACCTTCGTCTACAAAGCGATGGAGAACAAGCAGAAGCCCGGGCCGGAAGTGGCTAAGGCGGCTTAAGGAAGTCCGGAAGTTCAAATAAACAACATTAATTAATATATGGAGGTAATTATAATGTCGATTACACAACTGTTAGGAATTAAATATCCGATTTTCCAGGGTGGTATGGCTCAGATTGCTGTGTCTCCACTGGTAGGCGCTGTGTCCAACGCGGGCGGGCTGGGCATTATCGGTTCTGGCGGATTCACCGCCGACCGGCTCCGTGACGAGATCCGCAAGGCCAAAGCAAGCACTGACAAGCCGTTTGCCGTCAACCTGATGCTGATGATGAACAATATCCCTGAGCTGATCCAGGTTATTATTGAAGAAGGCGTGAAGATTGTAACTACAGGTGCAGGCACGCCCGCTCCTTATATGCCAATTCTGAAGGAGAACGGCATTATCGTTATTCCGGTAGTCCCTTCCGTCAAAATCGCCAAGAAAATGGAAGCGCTCGGTGTGGATGCGATTGTAGCCGAGGGAACCGAAGCGGGCGGACATGTGGGTGAGACTACAACCATGGCTCTGCTGCCGCAAGTCGCCAGTGCGGTATCCATTCCGGTAATTGGCGCCGGCGGGATTGCCGATGGACGCGGGATTGCCGCTGCTTTTGCCCTCGGAGCACAGGGTGTTCAGGTGGGAACCCGGTTCCTCGCGACTGTGGAATGCCCGACACACGAGAACTTCAAGCTGGCGGTTATCAACGCCGATGATACCAGCACAACCGTCACTGGCCGCAGCCTTGGCGGTCCGGTAAGAAGCATCAAGAACAGCATGATTGCCGAATTCCTCAGAATGGAGAATGAGAAGGCATCGCGTGAGGAGCTGGAGAGCTTAAGCTTGGGCTCGCTGCGCAGAGCCGTATTTGAAGGGGATACCGATACCGGGTCCGTGATGGCCGGACAGATCTGCGGGATGGTCAACAAGATTACCACCGTGGAAGAGATGATTACCACCATGTTCGCTGAGGCGCAGGAAGTCATGGACAAGATGGGCAAAGTAACCTTTGAAACCGTAGTTCATGCTTAATTAAAGTTTGATCTACATTAGCCAAGTGGTATCATTTAAATAATGATGCTGTTTGGCTTTTTGTCTAGCCGGAATGTAAGCGTTCATATTATGATATAGGACTGATGAAGGTGACCAAAAAAAATAAAAATACAGGTAAACCCGCTTTCGAAGAACTCGTGGAAGAATATCCGTCTACGTTATTTGTTACCGATCAGAACGGGAATATCTTAATCTCCAATGAATTTACCGCGTTAACCATTGGTATCCATCTGGAGGAGCTGCTTAAGGCGAACGTTCAGGATCTGGTAAAGGCGGGCTATTACAACAATTCCATCACAATGGAGGCGATTGCGACCAAGCAGAAGGTCTCCAGGACCGTCAATACCTCCAGAGGCTTCCATGTGTTCTCGTCGGCGATTCCCATTCTGGATAAGGACGGGGAGGTACAACTGGTCGTTACCACCTCCAACGAATTCAGCCAGGAGCAGAACTATTATGAAGCAAATGTGCCTGTCGCCCAGCAGATCCATAAGCAGTTAGGCGGTATGGCGGCAGAGAAGAAGAAGGGCATCGTGGCTGAGAGTCTGGCGATGAAGCAGATTATCAAGGTCTGCAACCAGATCGCTTCTTACGACAGCAAGGTGCTGATCTACGGCGAATCCGGGACGGGCAAAGAGGTGATCGCCAAGTATATCCATCTGAAGAGCGAGAAGTGGAAGGGGCCCTTCATTGCCATTAACTGTGCCGCGATTGCTCCGGCCTTGTTCGAATATGAACTGTTCGGATACGAGAAGGGCGTCCTAGAAGGGCAGACCGAGGTCAAGGCGGGCATGATTGAGATCGCGAACGGCGGGGTGCTTTTCCTCGATGAGATTGCCGATTTGCCGCTGGAGATGCAGGCCAAGCTACTGCGGGTGCTGGAGAACAATGAAGTGCGGCGGGTGGGCGGCCTGACGAATATCCCGGTCAATTGCCGGGTGATCTCTGCGACGAATCGTGATTTGTGGAGTCTGGTCAAAAAGGGGCTGTTCCGCGAAGATCTGTATTACCGGATTAATGTGATTCCGATTCATATTCCGCCGCTGCGCAACCGGAAGCTGGACCTGGTAGGATTAATCTCCAGCTTCATCACCAGCTTCAATGAGATGTACGGCAAGAAATATGTGCTGAGTGCCGAAGAATTCGATAAGATGCTGAACCAGCCCTGGCATGGGAATGTTAGAGAATTAAGGAATTACATCGAGCGGCTGGTGGTGACCGAGCATGTGGGCCAGAGCATACAGGAAGAGGAGCAGATTGGCGACTGGTTCTCTCTCGACCACTTCATTGAGAAGAATAAGCATCGGCTCGCAAGTCTGAAGGATTTCACTGCTGTGGCGGAGGGCCATTATATCAAAAAAGTGCTGCAGGATTGTGCCGGGAACGGGACGGAGGCGGCCAAGCGCTTGAACGTTGACCGGTCGGTAATCTACAGAAAGCTGAAGAAGATGGAAGAGGTGCTGCGATTTAAATGAACCTATTTCCAGGATAAGACGTATTATCACTGTGCGTGTTATTCTATGGAAATGGAGTGAATTGAATGAAACTATCATTGTTGCGCCGCCGCTCTGCCTTTTGGACGAGGACCATGCTTTCGGCTGCACTGGTTCTGACACTTACGGCTCCGGCTGTTCAGGCCGCCGCCGTTCCCCCTGCTTCTACCGCTCCGGCAGCTGCCATTGCAGCGGCCAAGCCGCTGACAACAGAGAATGCTGCGGCCTTCCTCAAGCAATTCTTCAGTTCGGATGCGGTGAAAGCGCAGCTATCCGGTGCGGTTGTGGTGGTGGTGAAGGATGGGAAGACGATTATCGAAGAAGGCTTCGGATTCGCGGATAAGGATGCCAAAAGTAAGGTGGACCCTGACAAAACAGTCTTCCGTCTGGCCTCGGTATCCAAAACCTTCACTGCGACTGCCGCCATGCAGCTCGTTGAGCAAGGCAAGCTGGATTTGAAAGCGGATTTTCAAGTCTATACCGGTCCGATGGCCTTCGACAACCCCTTCGGGGTTCCGGTAACTGTGGGGGATCTGCTGACCCACACCACCGGCTTCCGCATTCAAGACCCGCTGCCGGAAGACATCAATGAGGATTTCACCACCAAGGTGTCCATTGAGGAATATGTGGTGAAGCATATGCCTCCGGTGGTGCGTGAGCCGGGCACTTCCTACATGTATGACAACTTCGCTTCGCTGCTGCTCGGTCTGGTGGTGGAGAAGGCCAGCGGCATGCCTTATGAGGATTATATGCAGCAGCATGTCTTCGCCCCGCTGAAGATGGATTCAAGCGGCTTCCTGCTGGAAGGCAAGCTGAAGGACAATCTTGCTACAGCCTATGACGCCACGGGCAAAAAGGTTGATCTCTACAACGTGACGCCAACCGTGATGCCGCATGGCGGCATGTTGTCTACCGGCGATGATGTCGGGAGGTTCATGACGGCTTTTCTGAACGGGGGAGCAGCGGGTACGAACCGCATCCTTAAGGCAGATACCGTACAATCGATGGAGGAATACCGTTCTGCTATCCATCCCTTGCTGCCGAATACTACCTATGGTTTCGAGGCGCCTATACAGCTTCCCGGAGCCGGCAGCAGCCCCAAGATTATCACCAAGGCCGGTGATTTGATTGGATTCAGCTCTTATATGTTTCTTATTCCCGAGCAGAATACCGGGGTGTTCATTGGCTATAATCAGCAAAGTACACTGCGTGAGCTGTTCTACCCGGCCTTTATCCAGACATTCTTCCCGCAATATGCCGCACCGGTGAAGCTGGATGCTTACAAGCCGATGAGCGCTGATGCACTGAAGGCATTTACCGGCTACTATGCGGATCTCCGTATGAAGAGTCTGGTGTCTACAGTCTCCGTGCAGAATGGTGCGCTAATGATGAATGATGCTTTTCTGGGTCCACGTAAGTTGATTCAGGTAGACGATAATCTGTTCAAGGATGAGCTGACCGGCAAATTTACGGGCTTCGCCATGAAGGATGGCGGACAAAGCGCGTATATGAAGGAGCCTTACCTCAATCCGTTCAGTTATGCCCAGAAGGGGCCGGACGGCGTTGGTTATGCCGACGTTCCCGCGAGCCATCCTTATGCCACTCCGGTGCAGATGCTCCAGTCGCTGGGATATCTGACGAATGATGCCACGCTGAGCTTCCAGCCTGAGGCAGGCGTTACGCGCGCCCAGTATGTGCGACTGATGATGGAGAGCAGCGGGCTCAAAGGAAGCACTACTGAGAAGCTGGCCTTCCCGGATCTGCAGGGCCATCCCGATGCCGCTTACATCCAGCAGGCTGTTGAGCTGGGAATGATTGAAGGAACGGCTAGCGGAGAGTTCCAGCCGGACCGGGTCATCTCCCGCCAGGAGGCGGCAGTCATGATCTGGAGAATGTACAATAAGCAATATCCGGATAAAGCGTTCCAGAACGTGAAGCTATCCGGCAATACAGACAAATGGGCCGTTCCGGCCGTGAAGATGGCGGTCGCTCTGGGCCTGTATGGACCAGACTTCAAGCCGGATGCCAAGGGCGCAATGGACTACAAGTCCAAAGCCGCGCTGAGCAAGAAGGAGAATGCGGCCATCTTGTATGCGTTGTTCACGAACCCGATCGATCAGATCGTCGCCAAGCTGTCGCAGCAGGCTGGGAAGTAAGAACCTGCGGTTTGCAGCAGGTATGAATAGTGTGCCGGAGCTTTGGGATGATGATTTATGAAGCAGTCTAGTCGAAGCTTCCGGCGACAATGAACACAGGACCAGCCTTGAGCTGGTCCTGTGTTCATTGTGGGCTGCCATTCCGTATAAGGGCGGGCATGGGGCTAGATGAGTAGATGAGGAAATGAGAGGGATAAATCCCATTGGTGAGAGTGGAGGAGGGCGGTATGAGGAAATGAAGAGCACTAGTGCACCTGATTTTGCTGAAAGTGGGCTAGGAGAGTAGATGAGGAGCATTAGTGCACTTGATTCTGCCGAAAGCAGACGAGATGAGTAAATGAGGAGCACTAGTGCACCTGATTCCGCCGAAAGCGGGCGATATGCTGAAATGAAGAGCACTAGTGCACCTGATTGCGCTGAAAGCGGGCGATATGCTGAAATGAAGAGCACTAGTGCACCTGATTGCGCCCAGCATAACTTACAGATGGGCGGACTGGGCACCCAGGCTCTCAAGCCATGATGCCAGTTCAGTGGCATGGCTTCGGTTGGCGGCGTCCAGGGGAGTGAGGCCGTCCCATGGGGAAGGCCAGTTCAACTCGGCGCCCCGGGCGAACAGGCATTCGGCGGCGGCGCGTTGTCCGCCGTGGCAGGCGCACCAGAACGCGACATTTACCTCCTCTGGTGCTGCTGAAGCGGAGCTTGCACCCCATGGGTAGCGGCGCGGAAGCGGATGTCCGGCGAAGTGTGCCTCCATCGCATCAAGCAGACCGAGCGCCGCCGCGTGCCAGAGTGCAGGCTGCGCACCGCGTTCCACCAGCCGCTGCGCCGCCCGCCATTGTGCGAACGCCACGGCATCGTCCAGCGGGGTCCCGCCAGCGATAACCGCACCCGATGCCTCGATGTCGGCCCCGGCATCGAGCAGCAGGTCCAGTACCTCGACGTCATCGCAGCTCGCTGCCCAGTGCAGCGGCGTCTCGCTGTGCGGACCGCTGAACTGCGCATTTACCTCTGCGTCTGCCTCAATGAGCACAGTGACAACCGCTGCATTATTGGGATAATGCCCCGGCCAATCGGTGGCAATATGCAGCAACGTGCGCGACATCCCGCGACCAGTGCCGCCGCTAGTATTATTAGTCCCAGCGTCGGCACTATTAGCTTTGCCAGGGCCTTCGCTGCTAACCCCAGTGTTGCTAATGTCCCCGCCGCCAGTCACAGTGTTAGCAGTGACTTCATGACTAGTCTCAGCATTGCCAGGGCCTTCGCTGCTAGCCCCAGTGTTGCTAATGTGCCCGCCGCCAGTTTCAGAGTTAGCAGTGACTTCATGACTAGTCTCAGCATTGCCAGCGCCCACGCTGCTAGTTTCAGCATCGCCAGTCTCCCCGCTGCCTTCATTACTTGCACGCCCCGCTTCAGTCCCAACAATCCGTGCTGTAGCCAGCCCCGGGTGACCGGCCAGCAGTTGTGTCAATCCCGGCACATCGCCGGTACGAATCGCCTGTACCACAGACTTCGCCAGCGGATCGTCAACAGTCAGCCACATGATATCTTCATCACTCATCGTAGAACCCCTCCGTTCATTCGCTATCACTCCAGTCCTCCACATCCTGTCAACAGTCTGCGGGTTGTAGCTGTGACAGCCCCGATGTTACAGCGATGCACCCTAGTAACTGTGCTATTAGACTGCACCGCTGTACATGGTTATAGTATATCCTTTCTCTATTCCACCTTCAAACTCGTCAATTTCTTCTCACTGGAGCTAAAGTACGGGGTATTCCTTCGGCTCATTGCTAACTCTGAAGCTCTCCGCTAACCCAGCGCTTCCCCGCCAATCCCACGACTTCCTGCTAACCCAGCGCCTCTCCGCTAATCCCACGACTTCCTGCTAACCCAGCGCTTCCCCGCCAATCCCACGACTTCCTGCTAACCCAGCGCTTCCCCGCCAATCCCACGACTTCCTGCTAACCCTGTGTCTCTCCGCCAATCCCATACCTCTCTACAACTTACGGCTCTTCACTAACCTCAGGACCACTCTGCACCCCGGTGCTAACCGCATCAGTGAAGGTGTCGGTGGTGTGGAAGTAATAGGAATGTTGGCCCGGGGGCAGCTTGGTCTTGTATTGATAGATTCTACCATCTGCATAATTCGTGTCTCCCGGATTTAGAGGCTGCATTTTGCGGACAACGCCGTCCAGAATCAGCTCCAAAGTGAATGGAGGCTGATTGTCCGCGTCGGTATAGGTTACATTGAAGGTGAACTCGGTCTGCGGAGTGCCTTCTATAAGATCCACACCTCCTGAAGTTAAGGTCGGCGCGCTTCCGCTGACCTTATTGGTCGCTTTAATCTCATCAATCAGCATCTCACCCGGAGTGACGGTGTTCTGCTTCAGCCAGATGGACATTTTCAGCGTTCTTTTGTCGATGGCAGGTGTCAGGGCATTGAGATCGAATTGCAGATCACTCCAAGTGGATGGAACCTCGATCCAGCCGCCGGTCAGATTGTAGGTTCGTTTGCCGTCACTGAGCTCAATCCGGGTCCTGAGATCAGGAGAGGCAGGATTCTTCAGCGTAATATTCAGATATTGATAGCCGCTCAGATCGACCACATCGTTCCAAGGCTGGAACTTGGCCGCAGAATTCACACTGGCCGGCGTCTGGGCGAATTGGCCCGCAGAGCGTCCGTCGGCAGTAAGCTTGGTGAACGTTCCCGTGCCGCCATTTTGATTATACCAGTTGACCCAGGTGGTGTTGGCCGCTGAACCGCCCCAGAACCCGGCCCCGCCAAAATCATCATATAACAGCGGAGTGGAAGGGTCCGGCAACGGTGGAGCTACCGTGTAATGAGTGGAGCTGTAGGTGTATCCGCCGGAAGGTGCCTTAGCACGGACATCGACTCTCCGGTTCGTATAAGGCAAGGATTGGCTCTCATCAATGACCGCAGCGTAGACAGCGCCGCTTACCGAGGAATACACATTCCCGGAGACAGTCATCGGCTGATAAGGCAATCCGGTTGCCGCATATTCCACATCGCTCAGCCCATCCCCCGCCTGGGCAAAAACAGTCACCTCTCCGCGTACCCATTCCCCAATCACCGGAGAGAGGACCGGCAAGGCAGGCGGCACCGCTGCATGATCTGCACCTGTCCCCGGAGTGGCGCTTAATCCCATGACTGTATAGAGCAGTCCGGCTTGGATGCTAATACTGAATTCGTTGTACCGCCACTGATTGGTATCATCCAGATAGAGGGAACGGTCCTCATACCACGGACTTACACTGCTTTTATTCTTGGGGTCCTTCATATTAGGTCCGCTGACCATCGCCCCCGGAAGGATAATCCCGGTGTCACCCGCAGTATTGGATTCCTCGTTGTAGCGGGTATGCGGGAACATCACGTGATGGGTGCCGATGCCCGATACCCAGCTGATATTCCACGGATTCTCTCCGAACAACCAGTACATTCCTTTCACCACTGCCTGAAGTGCTGCCGGGTCACCGAATAATTCGTAATACCGCAGCAGGTCCCCCAGATAAGAAGCATGAGGCTCGTTCACCCCGAAGTTCTTGAACTGGTTCAGGACGCCATACGGGGTATCGTCGGACATGGAGAGGAAGAAGTCGGCTTGCCCCTTGAGCAGGCTGTGAATATGAGACTGCGTTGCAGCATCGGCAACCGGATAGAATTCAGCCATCGACATCGGGCTCATATCCCAGTAGTTCGTGGAGGAGATGTCTCCCAGAGTCAGCGCGTTAATGGTAGCTGCAGCAGCATTCTTGTACTTGGCTTCGCCGGTCAGCAGGTACAGCTCCACATCTGCCAGCAGCTTGGAATTAGGGATGCCTCCTCTGGTGGAGTAAGATCCGATGGGACCGTCAGGATGGGCAACCACATATTCATAAAAGGTAACCGCCGCGTTCTCGCATTGATTGGCGAAATCCGTCAGCTCCGCAATCTGGGATGCCGCGATATCACCTTCGCTAATCGCAGTACGGATGGCCCGTGCGGTTGCGGCAAGCGTGCCTGCGGACTTAGCGGAGCCGCCGACACTCAGGTCCGTCAGCTTCCGGTCATCGGCGGTGCCGGAGACATTGTCGGTGGATTTCTCGGGATGAACGAAAGAAGCATTATTCCGCAGGTTATACATTTCCCCGCCGAGCTGATCCGCGAACTTAATGAGGTATTCACTGCCGAAGACCGCTTCATCGACCAGGTCCGGGATACCATTGCTGTCGTTATCGTACTTCACGCTGTCTTGGTCAGCATACCGTGTATAAGCCAAGGCAATCTCTGCGCCGACCCATTGGTTGCCGCCATATTTGCCATAATCCCCGGCATCATACCAGCTTCCCGTCAGATCATAATGGGTCAGGCCGTCCGCAGACTGGGCATCATCCAGATGACCTGCGGCATGGTAGAGCTTGGCCGAAGGAGCGACGCTGCTGTAGCCTGCCGGATAAGCGTCACTGGTCGCTACGGAGGCCCGTTGAAGCCGGTAAAAGGCCGTCATTTCATCCTTATATTGATCCCACAGGTTCGGAGCGATCTCAAAAGAGTAGGAATACACCTGATTACTCCGCACTCGATACTGGTTCCCTGAGTCAGTGACAGGTGTGAAGCCGATGGAGTAGACATGCTTGTTCCAATGCAGACCCTCATAGGTCATGGTGCCTGAATAGACCACATTAGTCCCGTCCAGTATTTCATAAGTGGCATCTGTGACGGTGGTGTCTGAGATGAGCTTGGCATTCTTGAGATCACCTGCGCTATATCCGGCCTGACTCACGGCAATATCAATTACGGAGGAGGCCTGGACAACACTCAGCGTCTGGACACTGGTAGTGACTTCATCCGAGGTCGTATCGGTAGTACGGAAATAGTAGGTATGGGACCCTGCCGGAAGCTTCGTCATGTACCTGTAGCTTTTGCCGTCGGTGTAAGTCTGATCGGCGGGGTCCGTCTCACGCATAGCATAGGCTGTATCATCAATAATGACCTGGACGGCAAAAGGAGGCTCATTATCCGGGTCGGTATACGTAGCCTCAAAGCTGAAATTGGTGTTCTGGTTGTAGCTGCCGTCCGTATTGGCTGTCATTCCTGCCGGACTTAGCTGGGGAGCGGCCCCGCTGGATGCTGTAGTGAACACAATATCATCGACCAGCATCTCCCCGTAAGTCCCGCCGCCTTGTCGCAGCCAGATTTCCAGCTTCACCTTCTTCTTCTGAATCTTGGGCGACAAGGCATCCAGATCGAACTGCAGATCGGTCCAGGCAGCCGTGGCGGGAACATAACCTCCGGTCAGATTGTAATTGGTAATCCCGTCGCTGATGACGACACGAATGAGGGACTGGGCATACCCTGCATTGTTCAGCGACAGATTCATATAACGGTAGCCTGAGAGGTCGAAGGTCTCGTTCATCGGCTGAAACTTGGCCCAGGAGGAAGAAGAGCTTGGAGTTTGCGTGAATTTTCCAATGGTGCGGGTGCCTTGTGTGGTCTTGGTGAAGGTTCCGCTGCCGCCGCTCTGATTGAACCAGTTGGTCCAGTTCTGCTTGAACACTCCTCCGCCGGCGAAATTATCATACAGGAGAGGGTGAGCGGGACCCGGCAAGGGAGTGACAGCAGCGGCGGCAGGCCGGGGGGACAGAGCAACACTGCATAGAATTAACAACAGACTGAGGCTTACAGATACGAACTTGTGAAATCTCTGGGGGAATGGACTTCGGATGAACATCGTAGAACCTCCTCATAATGGAATATCGTTAATCCTGCTCTCCTTTCTTTTATATGAAAACGCTTGCAAAAGTAGCATAAAAGAGTTACTATCACTAATCCATGATGAATTACAGGAAATATGTGATCTATACTAGGGGTGTAAAGGTGCTATACCTATGAAACGGGGGACGAATAGAAGATGGCGGCACAACATGCGGAAATAGATCACAGAAAAGCGGAAATAGATCATCTACGCTTATTTATTGCAAGTGTACTGTGGTACACAGAAGAACCTGAAGCTGCCTGGCGATGAATTGGCAATCGAAAGAGGGGGACATCATGTATAAAATTCTCGTTGTGGATGATGAGCCGAGAGTAAGTGCGGGGATCCGGAATTTCCTGCTCACTTCGGAGTTGAACATCACGGAGGTAGAGACGGCCATCAATGGCTTTGAAGCGATTGACTACTTACGGATGGACCATTATGATCTGGTGCTTACCGATATCCAGATGGGCCGGATGAGCGGAATTGAATTAATGGAGAATATCTATATGGAGCAGTGGAATGTTCCGGTGATTGTCATTTCGGCCCATGAGAAGTTTGATTTCGCCAAAAAATCGCTCCGGCTGGGAGCCAAGGATTATCTGGTGAAGCCGGTGGAGCGGACGGAACTGCTGCGGGTAGTCCGCAAAGCGTTAACCCAGAAGGAGCTTCCGGAGAAAAGCACGCAGGCGGAGCACAATCACATTCAGAATCATTCCCGGCGCGATGAGTGGCTGATGGAGCTGGTTACCGAGCGGAATCTGACGCAGCAGGATATTGAAGAGATCACCGGCGAATTGGGCGGCCTGCTGCAAGGACCCTATTTCGGAGTGATCACCATCCGTATAGATTACAGCCAGGCCGGATTTAGCCGCCAGCAGGTTACGCTGCATGACCGCAAGCTGCTGAAATATGCAGCCCTCAATATTATGAACGAAACGTTGTCCGAATGGGACGGCCTAACCTTTAACGGCTTCGGCCATTCGATCATCAGCATCATCCAGTTATCCGCTGAAGATATGGGGGATCCCCAGATTAGAGTGCACTCCCAGATCCAGATGATCGGGCAGATGATCGCCATGAACCTGAAGCAGCATTTGAATGCGGAGGCGATTATCGGACTCAGCACATTTGGCGGGGGGATCTCCACGCTTCCCGGACTGCTGGAAGAAGCGGATACGGCTGCCGGGCGGAGCAGTGTGCATCCCGGGCAAAAGGTGTTCTATTATGGCGACATCGTCATGCAGGAGCATCTTAACAGAGAGCAGCAGCAGACGGATTCGGCGCAGCAACAGTCGCAGGACCCGGCCGCAGACCCGAGTGTCATCTCACGGATTACTAGCTACATCCAGAACCATTACCGGAATCCCGCGCTGAAGATCCAGGATATTTCTGAGGAGGTCCATTTCAGCGCGGCCCATCTGGGTTATATTTTCAAACGCGATATGAAAACCAACCTCTGGGACTATGTGACCGCACTGCGGATGGAGGAGGCCAAGCGCCTTATGATTGCTACCGATAAGAAGCGGTATGAAGTTGCCTATGCAGTAGGGTATGAATCGCCGGAGCACTTCAGCCGGATGTTCAAGCGGGTGCTGGGCCTCACTCCGGCAGAATTCCGCAAACAGGCCAGAGGAGGGGACCGGGCTGAAGCTGAAACCTAAACTCAAACTCAAACTCAAACTCAAACTCAAACATAAGGTCATCCTCGCCTTCCTGCTCTGCATCGTTCTCCCTTTTATCGTGGTGGGCTGGATTTCAGCTTATGTGGCGCTTCACACGATCAAGGAAGAGGTCGGCAGTACCACCCTGCAGTTGGTGAAACAGAATCATGTGACCCTGGACAAAACC
Organism: Paenibacillus sp. FSL H3-0333; assembly: GCF_038002805.1. NCBI lineage: Bacteria > Bacillati > Bacillota > Bacilli > Caryophanales > Paenibacillaceae > Paenibacillus > Paenibacillus sp. FSL H3-0333. The sequence continues at coordinate 2,632,214 of NZ_JBBODG010000001.1, forward strand.
ATATCGGCGATCAATGACCGGACGATCACGCTGCTGGATAATCATTTTTTCAGCAATCCGGCGGGGTACAGCTTCTGGACCGGAATTGATACCCTGAATGAGATCCAGCAGGCCGACAATATTCTGGAGAGCTGGTCTACCGGCGGCACGGAATATGCAATATATATGAAGAACATTGAGCGCAGAGATACGCCGTTCGATCTGTCCCACAAGACCAAAGGGTTCAAATATCTGGACCAGGTGAACAGCGGATTACCGGACGTGATGGTCAAGCAGATGGATATCAGCGGGGCAGGGGCGCTGCGTGTCATTCCCTTAGCTACGGGCGAGCGAACGGTCTCCTTCATGCGCAGTATTCTGAACCCCCGGAATTATAACGAGGTGATCGGACTGCTGGTCGTCCATAAGGTTGAGGTGATGCTGACCCGGGATATGGTCTCGGTGGAGCTGCCTGCTGCGGCCGGTGCCTTCTTATTCAATGATAACGGGGAGCTGCTGATGTCCACCGGGTCAGGCAGCATTTCTGCGGCCGAGATCGGCAAGAACACCGAACCGGACGCCGCTTACGGCTATACCTTCGCCCAAGAAGGCGGGGAGGAGTGGCTCTATGCGTATTCGGACAGCTCCAGATTCCACACCCGGTTACTGTACAAAATCCCGCTGGCATCCATAACCGGCAAGCAAGTCTGGTTTCAAAAGCTGCTGGTGCTCATCTCCTTGGTTTTTCTGGCTTTTGTCCTGATGTTTGTTCTCTATCTGGTAAGACTTGTTGTCAAACCGGTTGTGAAGCTCGTCTCTGTGATGAAAATTTATGAGCCCGGCATCAAGCTGCCGCTGTCCGAGGAGCCACTCCGGCATGATGAATTCGGCATTCTGCAGGGATCATTTGTGAAAATGACCCGCAGGCTGGACCATTCGATTGAAGAAAACTACGGGATGAAGCTGAAGCAGAAGGAATATGAGCTCCTGATGCTCCAATCCCAGATTACCCCCCATTATCTGTACAATACCCTGGACTCGATCTACTGGTATGCGCTGGATAGCGGAAACGGCGAGGTGGGGGAGATGGTCAGGGATTTGTCCATGCTGCTGCGCATCGGACTTAGCCGGGGCCGGACCATGATTACGGCCGGGGAAGAACTGGAGCATGCCCAGGCGTATACCCGGCTGCAAACCAAACGTTATCCGGGTACCTTTGAGGTCTGTTGGCAGATTGAGGATACCTTGAGGGACTATGAGACGCCCAAGGTCATTATCCAGCCGCTGATCGAGAATGCCATTCTTCACGGCGTACGCGGGATGGACGGAGAAGGAGAGATCCGGGTATCGGCTGTTCAAGCGGAAGGAACACTCCGCTTCATCGTCGAGGATAACGGGCATCTGCCGGTAGATCTGGAGGAGCTTGCCGCCATCCTGCGGGAAGAGCATAGTGCAAGAGGCTACGGAATCCGCAACGTGCACCAGCGTATCCAGCTCCATTACGGCGAGGCCTACGGATTAACCTATGAGCGAACCCGGGAGGGGTGGACACGGGCGATCATTACCTTGCCGCTGCGCCGGACGAAGACCGAAGCTGCCGGTAACTGAGTGATAAAAGATCACATTTTTACGGGAATCCATCATCGAAGCTGTGGAGGGTTGGTTCTATAATTAGTCCATGAAAGGAGTAATGGACATGAGTAGAACCACCGGATTCTCAAGATTTATCCATGCCATGTGGAAGTACAAGGCGCTGACACTGATGCTGCTGCCGGCAGTGCTTGTCCTGCTGGCACACAGCTATCTGCCGATGTTCGGCATCTTTATTGCCTTCAAGAATGTGAATTATCTGGACGGGATTTGGGGCAGTCCCTGGGTAGGGTTCGATAATTTCCAGTTCCTGTTCTCCTCGGGGGACATGTGGAGAATTGTAAGAAACACCCTTCTGTACAGCTTGACCTTTATGATTATGAATCTGGTGCTGTCGGTATCGATTGCGGTAGCGATCAATGAGATCCGGCGGCGGCTGCTGGCGAAGGTGTACCAGAGCTTCATCATCCTGCCGCACTTCCTGTCCATGGTAGTGGTGAGTTATCTCGTATACGCTTTCCTGCAGCCGGATCACGGCTTCATTAATGCCACAGTGCTTAAGGCCTTCGGGCAAGATCCGGTCTTCTGGTACTCGGAGAAGGAATATTGGCCTTACATCCTGGTGTTTGTCAACGCCTGGAAGCATGCAGGCTTCGGCGCAGTGATCTATATCGCGGCGATTGCCGGAATTGATCCGGAATATTACGAGGCGGCGCTGATTGACGGAGCTTCCAAGTGGAAGCAGATTACGCATATCACGCTCCCTTTTATACGGCCGGTCATCATTATTATGACGATTCTGTCCATGGGCAGCATCTTCAGCTCCGACTTCGGTCTGTTCTTCCAGGTGCCGATGAATTCAGGAGCGCTGTATCCGGTAACAGATACCGTTGATACGTATGTCTACCGCGCCCTGATGCAGCTCAATGATATCGGGATGTCCTCGGCAACGGCGCTGGTCCAATCGGTGGTGGGCTTCATTATGGTCATTGCCACCAACAGTATGGTCAGACGGATTGACCGGGAACAGGCATTATTCTAATCAAAGGAGAATCATCATGGCGAATGACACCAGCAGCTCGATCGGCGGAAACTCCGCATTATCAAATGTACTTTTAAATCTGGCCTTTGTGATCCTCTCACTCCATTGCTTCATGCCTGTTCTGCTTGTGATTATCGTCTCCTTCACAGACGGGCAGTCCATTCTGACTCAGGGGTACAGCTTCATTCCGAATAAGTGGTCGTTCATTGCCTATGAGTCGATCTTCAAGGACTGGATGACGATTGTGTCGGGATATCGCGTGAGTTTCACCATTACTATTGTAGGTACAGCGCTTAGTGTGCTGCTCATGGCAATGTATGCTTATCCCATCTCGCGTGCGGATTATCCGTTCCGCAACGTATTTACCTTCTTCTTGTTCTTCACGATGTTGTTCAATGGAGGAATGGTCAGCAGATATCTGATCTATACGCAGGCGCTGCATATCAAGGATTCGTATATGGCGCTGATTCTGCCCATGCTGATTGTGCCGTTCAACGTCATTATTATGCGGACCTTCTTCCAGACGACCATTCATCCGGCGGTGATCGAATCGGCCAGAATTGACGGTGCGGGGGAGCTGAGAATCTTCCTGCGGATCGTTCTGCCGCTCTCGTTGCCGGTCCTGGCGACCATGGCTTTGTTCAGCACCATCGGCTATTGGAACGACTGGTTCAATGCACTGCTGTATATCACCAGCGAGGACAAATATCCGCTGCAGTATCTCATGATGCGTGTCCTCAACGATGTGCAGTACCTGCGCAATAATGTGGAGCTGGCCGCGCAGAATCCCAATATGATGAAGAATCTTCCGAACGAATCCCTGCAGATGGCGATGGCGGTGATCGGGATGGGACCGATTCTGATTGCGTATCCGTTCTTTCAGAAGTATTTTGTCAAAGGGCTGACGGTAGGGGCAGTGAAAGGCTAAAGCGCGGTGGAACCGGCATCAGCATAGGCTGCCTGCCGTTCTATATAAAAGCATGATCATACAGGAGGGTTCATATGACAAAGTTAAAAGGGCGCAAACCGCTGTTCACGGCTATTATTCTGGTGCTTGCGTTATCCTTGCAGGGATGCTCCGGCGGCAATAACGGGGGTTCTGCCGAACCGGCAGCTTCCAGCGGCGCGGCTGCCACGAATAGCACGAGCAGTGCGGAGCCTGCCGGGGGTGCGGAAGCACTGAAGCCATACGAGGTCTCGATTATCTACTTCGGGGCGCCGCAGCGGGATGATGCGCTGGTGGAAGCCAAGCTCAGTGAATATTTCAAAGAGAAATTCAATGCCACCGTGGATCTTCAGCCGATTGCCTCCAGTGAATACAAGCAGAAGACGGAGCTGATGCTGAATGCCGGTGAGCCGATGGATCTGGTGTTTACCGCGTCATGGCTGAATTTCTTCGGCAATGTGGCCAAGGGAGCTTTTCTAGATCTGGATGATCTGCTGGCGAAGTATGGGCAGGGCATCACAGAAAACCTTAATCCGATCTATCTGGAGGCTCCGCGCTACAAAGGCAAATTATACGGCATTCCGACCAACAAAGAGATTACCCAGGGCAAGGCCTACACGTACCGCAAGGATATCATCGACAAGTACAATATCCCGATTGACGACATTAAGACGATGTCGGACTTTGAACCCTGGTTCAAGCTGCTGAAGGAGAAGGAGCCGGAGCTGATTCTGGACTTCCTCAAGGAATCGGGCGAAGGGATGATGTATGAGACCCGCTCGAACTTCCGCGCTATCGGGCCGACGCCGAACAAGATTCCTTTATTCCTCTATGACTACACAAATACAGATAACATCCAGATTAAGTCAGTCGTTGATCCGGAGATTTCATCCATTGCCAAAGCCGAGTATGAGCTGAACCGCAGCTATTACGAGAAGGGCTATATCAACAGCGATGCTGCGACTACAACGACAGAGATCGGGGACTTACGCAAGCAGGGCAAGATCTGGATGCAGCAGGCGGTCTGGAAGCCGGGCGCGGATATTGAGCTGAAAATCGCCTCGGACAATAAATATGATTTTGTGTCCAAGGTGATCGAGGAGCCTATCGTGACGACTGACCTTGCCGCCGGGTCCATGTTCTCCATCTCCCGCACCTCCAAGGACCCGGAGCGGGCGATGATGGTCTTGAATGCGCTCCATACTGATCCTTATGCCGTGAACCTGTTCGTTAACGGGATCGAAGGCACCCATTACAAGAAGATCAGCGAGAACCGGATCGAGCCGATTGCCGATTCCGGGTATGGCAGTTCTGCCCTGTTCTGGGTGGTCGGCAATCAGCTGATCAATTATCTGAAGCCGGGCCAGCCGGATGATCTGTATACAAGCTGGAAGCAATTCAATGATGAGGCCAAACGCTCTCCATTGTTGGGCTTCGTCTTCGATGAATCTCCGGTGAAGAACGAGATTACCCAGCTCACCTCGGTCATTGGTGAATACCGGGCCGCCAGCACGGGTGCTATTCCTGACCCTGCCAAGGTGCTTGCGGAACGCAATGAGAAATTGAAGAAGGCCGGTATTGAGAAGGTCAAGACCGAACTTCAGACCCAAATTGATGCCTGGAAAGCAGCGCAATAACTGACAGTGCGAGGATGGCAGGAGGTCCGTTATTTCCGGGCATCCTGCCCTCTAATTTGTATACGAGAAAGGAAGACCTAGAAACTATGGAGACTTGGATCAACGAAGCCTGGGACTACGCCCAGAACAAATTAAGCCGTACACGGAGCCGGATCGGCGCCACCTTCCCGAATGCCACTTACGGCGGACAATATGATGCGCGTGACCCGGATTGCTGGACCAACGGGTTCTGGCCGGGCATTCTGTGGCTGGCTTACCGGGCCACAGGCGATGAGGAATACCGGCGCATTGCCGAGAGCTGCGAGGAGCAATTAGACGCGCCTCTTCAGGAATATGAACAGCTCCATCACGATAACGGATTCCTCTGGAGTCTGTCAGCGGTTGCCGATTACAAGCTCACCGGGAACAGGCTGTCCAGGAGAAGAGGGCTGATCGCTGCCAGCCATCTGGCCAGCCGGTTCAATCTCAAGGGGAACTTCATCCGTGCCTGGCTGCATGAAGGCAGTGAAGGTCTGGCAATCATCGACTGCATGATGAATCTTGGACTGCTGTACTGGGCCAGCAGGGAACTGCAGGACCCCCGGTACCGTCACATCGCCGTCGCCCATTCGGAAATGGCGCTGCGGGAATTCATCCGCGAGGACGGATCGGTGCATCATATTGTCCGGTTCGATCCTGAGACAGGAGAGCGGATCGAAGCGCTGGGCGGACAAGGGTATAGTCCGGATTCCGCCTGGTCGCGCGGATCGGCCTGGGCGATCTACGGATTCGCGATCGGATACCGGTATACGGGTGACATCCGGTTCATGAATGCTGCCAAGGCGGCAGCGGATTTCTTCGCTGCTGCGCTGCCGGAGGATCTGGTGCCGCCCTGGGATTTCCGCGCACCTGCCGATCAGCTATGGGCCAAGGATTCCACGGCTGCTGCCTGCGCGGCCAGCGGAATGCTGGAGATAGCTTATCTGCTGGAGGGTGAAGAAGCCGACCGGTACCGGAAGCTCGGCAGTGCCATCACAGAATCGCTGTTCCGCCATTACGCGCCGGAGGACCCGGCGGAAGAAGCGCTCATTACCAAGGGGACCGGCAGCTTCCCGGCTGGTGCCGAAGTCGAGGTGCCGATCATTTACGGCGACTATTTCTTCCTGGAAGCCTTGCTGAAGCTCAAGGGAGAGAATGAAATCTTTTGGTAGAGGGAACGGACTTATGGGGAAGGAGGAGCACAGTTGGAGAGAAGAAGAGTGGATGATGTAGATCCGTTCATCGGGGTGGACGGGGAGAATAACTGCCTGTGCGGGCCTTATCTGCCGAACAGCATTGTAAGGCTGGGACCGGATACCTTGCCGCCGCAGTTATCTCACGGGTACGACAGCTCGCGGCCGATTACCCGGTTCAGTCATACGCATGTCAGCGGAACCGGGGGCGGCGGGCGTTATGGTAATGTCGGCTTCACCCCCTATACCGGAATGCCCCGGTTTCAGTTGGACCCCTTTGACAAGGGGGATGAACATGCCGAAGCCGGCTATTACAGCGTGAAGCTGCTGCCTGCCGCCATCCAGGCTGAATTGACCAGCACGATGCGGACCGGAGTCCACCGTTACACCTATCCGGCGGATGATTTGGCGGGCCTGCTGATTGATGCCGGGGCGGTGATTCAGGTTGGCGGGGATGAACCTGGCAAGACCACCGGAGTATCGACCGGGGGATATATTGAAGTTCTGTCTGAATATGAGCTGGCAGGGCGCTGCGATCTGCGCGGGGGCTGGGGGCATGAATTCCCTTATTCCGTCTACTTCTATATCCGCTTCGACCAGCCGATACAGAGCCATATGCTGATGGATGCGGGCGGAGTACGCCAAGGGGCGTCTGTGGATGGCCCGAATTGCAAGGCCTCCCTTAGCTTCGGCAACTGCGGAGTCCTGGTGGCGAAGACTGGCATTTCTTATGTAAGTACCGGCAAGGCCAGAGCCAGTGTGGACCGGGAAGCGTCCGCCGGATTCGATGACATACGCCAGGCGGCTAATAACATCTGGGAGGATAAACTCAGCAGGGCCACCGTGGAAGGGGGGAGCGGAGAGCATACCCGGCTGTTCTATACCCTGATGACCCGTCTGTTCTGTATGCCGAGTGACCTCGGAGTTGACGATGAGAACTTTGCCTGGGAATCAGGGGTCCGGCATTACACCGACCTGTACGCGCTCTGGGACAGTGTGCGGAATGCCAATTCGTTGATTACACTGCTCGACCCGCAGCTTGAGGTGGATATCCTGAATTGTCTGCTGGATATCGCGGACCATACCGGCTGGCTGTCGGACGCCTGGATTATGGGGCATAGCGCAATGATTCAAGGGGGAAGCTCCGCAGATATTCTGTTCTGTGAAGCGGCGCTGAAGAAGCTGGAGGGTATCGACTATGGTAAGGCCCTGAAGCAGATGCGCAAGAATAATGAGGTTCCGTCACCGGATACCTGGCTCTATGGCCGTCATCTGAAGGATTACCATACTCTGGGGTATCTGTCCACGGATGTGAAGAAGAACTGTGTGTCCCGTCATATGGAATATGCGTATCAGGACTGGTGCATCGGCCGGTTGGCTGAGGAGCTTGGGCAGGAGGAGACCGCTGAGGAATACTATGACAGCTCGAAGAAGCTGTGGAATCTGTGGCGGGAGGATCTGCGCTCTTTCGCGCCCCGGCGGCCGGACGGGGAATGGGTGAGTTCCTTTGACCCTGAATCCTGTCTGCCGGATTCCTGGAATGATCCCTACTTCTACGAGGGCACCAGTCTGCAATGGTCGTTCAGCACCCATCATGATTTTCATGGACTGGTTGAACGGCATGGGGGGAAGGAAGCATTCATCCGGCATTTGGACTATTTTTTTGACGGGGGATTCTATAACTCCAAAGAAACTATGCTGCATATTCCTTATTTATATATTTATGCGGGCAGGCCGGACCGTGCTGCGGACCGGGTCCGTGAATGTCTGGAGACTTATTTCAAGGCTGAACGTGCTGGACTAGGGGATAACGAGGATATGGGCTGCCAGAGTGCCTTCTTCATTTGTTCTGCTATGGGCTTGTACCCCCTGATGGGTCAAGACCTCTATTTCCTCGTTCCCCCGGTATTCAATAAGGTGACGCTGCTGCTGGGCGCACAGGCGAATCCGGTTCCTCTGACGATTGAGACACAAGGAGAAGGCAGCGGGTCCGGTAAAAGGTATATTCTGTCTGCTTCGCTTAACGGTCAGGCGCTTAACCGGGCCTGGGTCCGCCATCAAGAAATCGCCGGAGGAGGCACGCTTTTCCTGGAGCTGGGTGCTGAACCCGGGGAGTGGGGAAGCCTAATTCCACCTTCTCCGCTCGCGGAGCGGGAGCCAGATAAACAACCGTCAAGGTAGGGCAGTCGGCTCAAGGAGAGAATATCCATGCAGAGCTTAAAAAACAAATGGCTGCAATACATCTCTGGAGATAAGCTTCGCCCTGAATCGCTGAAGCGGGTCAGCAATGACCTGGACAAGATGCTCATTCAACAGGAACTTCTGTGGGCAGATATTCCGGTTCAGGAGAATGCTGCGGATGTATTTCAGATCATCCTCCGTTTGAAGGAGATGGCCATCGCGCTGAAGTCTCCCGAGTGTCCCTATTATATGGACACATTAAGGCTAAAGATCATATATGGATTAGAATGGCTGTCTGAGCATAGATACAACGAACTCTGTCAGCCCTATGGCAACTGGTGGTATTGGGAGATTGGGGTGCCGATCGCGCTGCTGGAGACTCTGCTGCTCATGGAGGAGCTGGTGGATAAGGAGTTCCTAGAGCGCCTGCTCCTCCCCGTAGACAAATATGTGGGCGATCCGGCGTTTCATGCGCGGTGGTTCGCGGCTGAGGCCCTGCCGTGTACCGGAGCGAATCTGGTCTGGAAATCTACGGCGGCAGCTTTGGCGGCCGTTATCCGGGGAGACGGGCAGAAGCTGTCCGCTGCGCGCAATGCACTGCTTCCGCTGTTCAGCTATGTAAGCGAAGGCGATGGATTCTACGAGGACGGCTCCTTCATCCAGCATGACAGATATGCCTATACTGGCGGATATGGAGTCTCTCTGCTCCAGGATGTGGTCCGCCTGATGGTGTGGTTACACGATACCCGCTGGGAATTGCCGGGCGAGGCCCGGGATTTGACAGCCGGGTGGATTGAGCGTTCCTTCATACCGCTTATGTTCAGGGGTTCTATGCTGGATATGGTGAGCGGCCGGGAGGTTTCGCGCGAGGATTCGCAGAATCATGAGAGCGGACATTCCGTGATTACCTCCTGCTTACGCTTCTCGCGCATACTGGGTGAGGCGGATCAAGTACGACTGCTCTCCAGGGTGAAAAAGTGGGTGTTGGCAGATACGTATAAATCGTATATCGACGAAGCTCCGCCGGATACCGCAGCCTGGGCCAGAGTACTGCTGGACGATGAACTTATGCCGCCAGCCCCGGAGGAATCCTGCTGCAAGCTGTTTGCCCATATGGACCGGGCGGTGCTGCAAGGTCCGGGTTTTGCCTACTCGATCAGTATGTTCTCCAGCCGGATCTACAGCTATGAATCTATCAACAGGGAGCATCTGAAGGGCTGGTATACTTCGTATGGCATGAGCCATCTGTACAATAGTGACTTGGGGCAATATGCGGATGACTACTGGCCGACGGTTGATCCCTACCGCTTGCCTGGAACTACGGTAACGAAGACATTGCAGGAGGATGGAGCCGGGCAAGGCCGCTTAAGCACTAAGGCTTATGTTGGTGGGGCTGTGCTTCATAACCAATACGGCGCCATTGCGATGGAACTTCAGGATGTCGTTAACGAATCTGGTGGACTGACTGCGCTCAAAAGCTGGTTTTTGTTCGGTAACCGCATCGTTGCCTTAGGTTCGGGTATTCAAAGCCGGAATTCCGCTAAAGTAGAAACGATCATAGAAAACCGGAAATCGAACCCGGCAGGCGACAATAGGATTACAGCAGACGGAACAGAGATTTGCCGGACTCCGGGGTATGCGGAGACCGAACTCCTTGACCCCAAGTGGATTCATATGGCTGGCGGTGATAGGGTAGCGGATGTGGGGATTATTTTTCCGGCAAGCTGCCGTGTCCATACCTTATGCGAGGCCCGGCAAGGAAGCTGGAAGGCTATCAACGACGCCGGTTCCTCAGCGGTAATCGAGAGATTCTATCAGACGCTCTGGTTCGATCATGGAACAGCGCCGGAGGGCGATACCTATGCCTATGTGCTGTTGCCTGGCTGGAGTGAAGAAGAAACAGCTGGTTTCGCCGGGGATTCAAGCCTACAGATTGTGGAATTGAATGAACGGGTGCATGCGGTGGAAGATACTGGATTAGGGCTATTCGCCGTGCATTTCTGGCAGCCGGGCTGGTGTAGCTGCGGTGGGATTGCTTGCAGCAGTCAAGCCTCTATTGTTCTGCAAAAGAATCCGGCAGGCTGGAATCTGGCTATAGCCGATCCGACTCAACTGCAGCGCCGTCCAATCGTAGTGGAGCTTGAAGTGGATCGGCCTGTTACCAGGGTGATCCACAAGTCTGAGCGGATCACGGTTGACCTGGGGGGATCTGGTGAACTAAGTGGCCCGGGTGACCCAAGTGACCCAAGTGACGCAGGTGATTCAGGTGAACCTAGTGATTCTGGAGACACCGGGGCCCCTGGAAACCCCAGAAAGGTTAGACTGTTGTTCGACCCTGATGGTGCCGGGGGCGCCTCGTTCCAGGTGGAACTGGGGACCTGAGGCGAATCTATGAATATGCGCTTCAAGTGAATGACTCTGCGGAGTATGGTAGAATAATCCCAATGGTTTTAGAGGGGGAGTACCATGCAGATTTCAATAACCGAAGATTTCGCAGATGAACGATTCAGGCAGTTCGTAAGGGACAACTTCTGCGGTGGCCGTGAATCAATTTTCAAAAGTGATCTTGACAGCGTGACCATACTGATGCTTGCGGGTTGCAAATTCTCAAGTCTTCAGGGGATCGGACACTTTACGGCGCTTCAGGAGCTGGATTGTTCGTATAACGAGTTAACCGTGCTTGAGCTTAGCCAGAATGCGGAACTGGCTACTGTGAACTGCCGGAGCAACCGGCTGATTGAGCTGAATGCTCAGCCTAATCGGCTGTTGAAGGAACTGGACTGTAGCAGGAATCATATCCGTACTCTGGACCTCAGCCAGAATCCTGCGCTGGAGAAGCTGGAGTGTCATGAGAATATGTTGTCCAAACTGGAGTTAAGCAGCAATCGCTGGCTCAAGGTACTGAATTGCAGTTATAACTCGCTGCATGAATTGCGGCTTCAAGACAATACGGCACTGGAGCGGGTCGATTGCGGCAGCAACTATATCATTGAGCTGGATATGGCAAGCTGCACAGAGCTGACGGAAATCCGCTGCAATCATAATCACTTAACCCGCTTGGACACCAGCGCTCTTCTGGCTCTTACGAGTCTGCGATGCTTCAATAATCATATTAGGAGTCTGGACCTCAGTCACAATATGCAGTTGACCGAACTGTATTGTTCTGAGAACAAACTTACGGTACTGGATACGAGTCTTCATTCGCAGCTTGTACAACTGGATTTTGCCAATAACCTCATTACGCAGCCGGATTATAGGGTAGAGGGAGTAGGGATTTTTCAATATGACACTACCTTTACCTGTTATGCGGCGCAGCTTCAAATCAGGGGGAGTGAGCTTGCCGTTACAGCGGAAGTTCACACTAAGGCCGCAATGAGCGGCTTGACTCCCCGGATTCAAAAGGTATGGGGAGAGCTGGAGGGGCTGCTTGACCAAGTATTGCAACTAATTGCGGACGCTCATCCTGATGAAGATGTGAATGAGCTGGTGCTGGCCGACTTGACGTTCGCCGAAGACCACTCCTTCCGTATCGGCTACGATGCCGGGGATACCCCGGCTGGTCAGCTCTGCATCTATGCAGCATTTGACCATGAGGGTGAGCTGGACCCCAAGCTTAGTTATGAAATGTACTAAGCTGGTAAGCTGTAGGTGATAAGTCGCAGGCCGTAAACCGCGGGCTGCAAAGCGCAAGCAGTAGGCAGTAACCCGTAACCCGTAACCCGTAACCCGTAACCCGTAACCCGTAACCCGTAACCCGTAACCCGTAACCGCAAGCTGCAGACCGCACTCCGCAAGCTGTAGGAGGTATGTCGCAAGCTGCAAGCTGCACGCCGCAGGCCGCAAGGTTTTGCGGCTTTTTGGGAGATTCAGGAGGGATAAATCCCTCTGATTAAGCTAAAAGTTAGCTAAATGAGGTAAATAAGGGTATAAATCCCTTTGGTTGGGCCGAAAGTTGGCTAAATGAGGAAAATAAGGTGTATAAATCCCTTTGAGTAGACCGAAAGTGTGCGGTAGGCGTAAATGAGGGGCAAAAGTGCACCCCAATCCGTCAAAAGTGGACGATAGGCGTGGATGAGGAGCAAAAGTGCACCCCAATCCGTCAAAAGTGGACGACAGGCGTGAATGAGGGGCATCTTTGCCGGAACGCTCGAAATATCATACCTTTTCTCAAATGCACGTAGTTTCTTTCACTACCGGACCCTATCTATACTATTAAATGAAAGCGCTTCACAACAAGTTAGTTCATATGTGGGAACGCCGAACTATGAGCAGGCAAAGCAAGTTTGTGTGTGAAAAAAAGCTGAACTATGAGCAGGCAAAGCAAGTTTGTGTGTGAAAGAAAGCTGAACTATGAGCGCAGGAACAGCAAGACTATGTGTGTACGTGTGATGAAAGCCAGACTACCTGTACGTGAAAATGTTGGATGCGGCGAAAAGGGGGATTATGGATGAGAAGGTTGCTAATGAGAGGAACGTTAACGAGAAGGTTACTCATGAAAAGCTGCTTGGTGGCGTTAGTGCTACTGCTGCTGGTCAGCGGCTTGGGAGGAGTAGCGGAACGCGCCGGTGCTGCGGATGAATTCGACGGGATGCGGGAGAACCGGAAGGTGATGCTTACAGGAGGGGCCACCCTGAATACGGCGGATGCTGATATTGCCGCAGCCCTCACCGGTCTGGCGAACGAAGCGGACGGCTACTGGCAGACGATGAATACCTCGCCGAGCCGTACTTATCTGTGGAGCGATAACCCAGGCATCGGGAATTCGATTCATATCCGGGTGACTTATGAACGGCTGAAGACGATGGCGCTCGCGTATGCCACTACCGGTACGGCGCTGCATGAGAATAGTCAGCTCGGAAGCGATATCGTGGCTGCACTCGATTATATGTACACTACCCGATATCACGAGGCGGTAACGCCGACTGCCAGCGGAACGAGCAACTGGTGGGATTGGCAAATTGGCATTCCCATGCAGCTTAACGATACGGCGGTGCTGATGTATGACATCTTAAGCCCGGCTCAAATTGCTAATTATATGACAGCGGTGGAACGCTTCTCGCCCGCAGTTACCTTGACAGGAGCTAACCGTGCCTGGAAAGCGATAGTTGTAGGCGAGCGGGGAATCCTCGTCAAAGACGGGGCCAAGATCGCCGCTGCCCGCGATGGCCTATCCTCTATTTTCAATTACACGCTTAGCGGAGATGGCTTCTACCGGGATGGTTCGTTCATTCAGCATAACAACATCCCCTACACCGGAGGTTATGGCATTGACCTGCTGCTGGCTGTCAGTGATCTCATGGTGACGCTGCACGGCTCCTACTGGCAGGTCACCGATCCCAAGGAATCCAACGTGTGGGAATGGGTGTATAACTCATATCAGCCGGTGATGTACAAGGGTGCGATAATGGACATGGTCCGTGGCAGAGAAATCTCCAGGAATTATAGTCAGGACCATGAAGCGGGACACCGGGTGATGCAAGGTATTTTGCTGCTGTCCAAGATTGCACCGCCCGCTCAGTCAGCGGATTTTAAACGGATGCTTAAGGGCTGGATTATATCGGATACGTTCAAGTCTTTTTATGCCGATGCCTCCGTACCCGCTATCGCTCAGGCCAAGACTATAACCGGGGACCCGTTAATCGAACCGGCGGCAGAGCTTATAGGTTATAAACAGTTCTCGGCGATGGACCGGGCCGTGCAGCACCGGCCGGGCTACAGCTTCGGACTTGCGATGTATTCCAGCCGCATCGGCAGCTATGAAGCGATTAACAGCGAGAACGCCAAAGCCTGGTATACCTCAGCCGGTATGACCAGCTTATATAACAGTGATCTTGGACAATTCAGCGATGACTACTGGCCGACTGTGGATAATTACCGCCTGCCGGGAACAACGGTGCTGTCCCAGACCTCTTCAAGCAGCCACACCAGCACCAGGCAGTGGACCGGCGGCACCGATATCCAGAATCTATATGGAAGCTCAGGTATGGATTTGCAGTATGCGGGTCATATGCTTGAAGCCAAGAAATCATGGTTTATGTTCGATGACGAAGTAGTTGCTCTCGGTGCGGGAATCATCAGCACAGATAATATAGCTGTGGAGACGATCGTCGAGAACCGGAAGCTGAACACGGCGGGCAGCAATACGCTTACTGTAAATGGTGAAGTGAAGCCATCCACGCTGGCATGGTCAGATACCATGGATGAGGTAGAGTGGGCTCATTTGTCGGGAAGCGCCGCCGGAGCGGATACGGGATATTATTTTCCGCAGACGGTATCGCTTGCCGCTAAGAGAGAGGCCAGAACAGGCAACTGGAAGCAGATTAACCCCCGTCCGGTCACACCTTCCACGCCGATCACCCGCAATTATATGACCTTATGGCTGGATCATGGTGTCAATCCGAGTAACGGCGAATATCAATATGTGCTGCTTCCGGGCAAGTCCGCTGCTCAAGTGGGCGCTTATGCTGCTGCTCCAGACATTGAAGTGCTGGCGAATTCATCCAGTGTTCAGGCGGTAAAAGAATCGAAGCTCGGCATCATCGGAGCGAATTTCTGGGAGGATGGGGGAAGCTCCGCCGATCTGATCACTGTTAACAAGAAATCGGCGGTTATGACCCGGGAAGCCGGAGATACCTTGGAACTGTCTGTCAGCGATCCTACACAAACGGGCACCGGCGTGATAGAAGTGGAGTTGGACCGTTCAGCAAGCGGTTATACAGCTGATTCGGGGATTACGGTCACTCAGTTAAGCCCGACAATCCGCTTAACGGTGAATGTCAGCGCGGCCAAGGGCAAGACGTTCAAGGCTTCCTTTGACCTGGGCAGCGGCACGCCGCCGACCCTGCCTGGTGAAGAGGTGATTGTAGACAATAATGACACCACAGGAGTACTGAAGACCGGAAGCTGGAAGACCGCTGCGGTGCAGGCTGACCGGTACGGCGTCAACTATCTGCATGATGACAACAGCGGCAAAGGCAGCAAAAGTGTGACCTTCACACCAGACTTACCCGTCACGGCTGCTTACAGCGTCTATATGATGTGGCCGCAGCATATCAACCGCTCCACTACGATTCCCTTAGATATCGTTCATTCTACAGGGACGGCTACGCACAGTATAGACCAGACCTCAAACGGCGGGGTATGGAATTTCATCGGCACCTATACCTTCACAGCCGGCACCTCGGGCAGCGTGATCATCCGCAACAATGGAACAATCGGGTATGTAGCCGCCGATGCTGTCAAATTTGTGCGGAATCCGTAAGTAAGGGAGGGAGGCTTTCCGTGTTCCGGCTCAGGAGAGGGTAAAGAGCCGTATATGCTGACCTGTCTGTATAAAATTGTAAAAGGCTCATGCAACCAGTGCATGGGCCTTTGCTGAGGTATTATGCTTCTTATTAAAGAGTGGCAAAGATATTGTCAATTACCAGCCTGGTCCAGGCTTACAGCTCAACCTTCCAGTTGCCCAGACGCTTGGCGATTTCCGGGTCCTGGTGGGAGAAGAAGAGGCTCTCGCCTGTATCCAGCGCGGCAATCTGATCAAGATCCGCCGGACTCAGCTCAAAATCAAAAACATCAAAATTCTCCACGATCCGCTCCTTGCGCACGGACTTCGGAATCACAACAATATCACGCTGAACCAGCCAGCGCAGCACAACCTGTGCGACGGATTTGTTGTACTTAGCGGCAATCCCGGACAGCACTTCGTTGCTGAACAGGTTGTTGCGTCCTTCAGCGAACGGTCCCCACGATTGAATCTGCACACCCTGTTCCTTCATAAAAGCAGCGTTATCGATCTGCTGGTGGAACGGATGCGTCTCCACCTGATTGACGGCTGGCACGATCTCGTTATGGACAATCAGGTCCATCAGCCGGTCGGGCAGGAAGTTGCTGACGCCAATGGCTTTGATTTTGCCTTCGTGATAGAGTTCTTCCATTGCCCGCCATGCCCCATAATAATCGCCGAACGGCTGGTGAATGAGGTACAGATCCAGGTAGTCCAGTTGCAGCTTCTTCAACGATTTGGCAAAGGCCAGCTTGGCGCTCTCATATCCGGCATCCTGAATCCACAGCTTGGTCGTGATGAACAGCTCTTCGCGCGGGACACCGCTGCGTTTGATTGCGCGCCCTACAGCTTCTTCATTTAAATAACCGGCGGCAGTATCAATTAAGCGGTAACCGGCGGTAATTGCTTCGTACACCGCATTCTCACATTCTTCAGCATCTGGAATCTGATAAACACCGAAGCCGAGGATCGGCATTTTCACTCCATTATTCAAGGCTACTGTCTGCATGTTCTTGTCCTCCTAAGGTATATTTAGTGTAATGGCAGACGGCTAGCCGCCCCGGGGAAAAATCATCCCGAACAGCAGACACCACAGCGGGGATTCCACTGGCTGCCGTTTTGCTATATTATAAGCCTATCGCCTTCGTGTAACACGAAGTCAAGCAGGGCTTACTATTTTTTTAGGGAGGCATATCATGTATACTGTCAAAGAAGCTGCCGCTATGACTGGACTTACTGAACATGCAGTACGCTTTTATACGGATAAAGGGCTGGTGCCGAGTATTCAGCGTAATAAAAACAATATCCGGCTGTTCGACGATGAATCGATGAACTGGCTCTACGGGATTAAGTGCCTCAAGCAGACAGGATTGCCGATAGAAAGCATCAAAACTTATGTCGATCTCTGTCTCGAAGGAGATTCGACGATTGCGCAGCGCTTTGCCATGATGATGGAATACAGGGAAGCGGCGCTCCTTCAGCTGGAAGAAGCCAAGCAGCGCGTTGCCCATCTGGAACAGAAGGCCCTTCAATATCAGGCCATTCTGGAGCAGCACATCCCGGACCTGACCAATCCCGGCAACTGGAGCAAGCTTATGAAGGAGGGCGTCAAGGTTCCGGCGCGCCGGAAGAGAGTGGTGCGGTCTTCTTAGCAGTCACAGCCACACGGTTGACTATTCTAACAGAAGGAGGCGATCCGCATGACGACTTGTTTTATTTGTGAGAAGCATATGGGGAATACTCCCCAGCCGCCGGGGGGATACATATATGAGGATGAACACTGGAAGGTGTGTCATTTTCCTGCGGAACAATCCGTTCCAGGACAACTAGTGCTCGAATCGAAGCGGCATTTGCTTGATTTCTCTGAGATGACTGAGGAAGAAGCGGGCTCTTACGGGATTCTGGTGAAAAAATTAGGTTCGGCGCTTAAGCAGGCAACGGGGGCAGAACGTGTCTATTCCGTCATCATGGTCGATGGGGTTCCCCATTTCCATGCCCATTTCATTCCGCGGTTGAGCCACAGCGCCAGAGGTGTTGCACTGATTGCGCAGCAGAACTCGTGTACGGTGGCAGAGGCTGAGGAGTTAGCCGGAAGATTGCGACTTTTAATGAATTAGATCAAAGCACACCCAGCTCTCAATCGACTTCTTTCGCCATCATTCGTCAATCCTTTGCCCATTCACCTTGACACCGTGTATACCCCGTGACATAATAATTCCAGACTAAATGACTATGATAAGTTGGACATCATAGGACAACAAGAGAGAGCTTTTACTAGACGAGGGGGAAGTTATAATGAAGAAGAAATTTGTGCCAGGCGTTCTGATGGTGTTGCTCGGGTTGGTAATTGCAGGCTGCGGTAATGGAACTAAGAATGACGCAGGCTCCGCAGAGACAAACGGCGCGGGAGCCGGTACGAAGACCATCGTTGCGGCAACGAGCGGGGTAAGTAACCCTTTTAGCTACGAGAAGGACGGACAGTTGACAGGTTACGATGTGGAAGTAATGAAGGCGATCTTCAAGGACCTTCCGGAATATAAGCTAGAGGTTCAGGCAATTGAATTCGAAGGGATTCTGACCGGCCTCGATAATGGACGTTTCCAGCTGGGGGCGAACAATTTCAGCTCCAACCCGGAGAGACGCAGCAAATACGATTTCTCCCTGCCGATTATTGAGAATGCGAATGTGTTCGTAGTCCGCAAGGATGATAACACCCTTAAGTCAGTAGAAGACCTGAAGGGCTATAAAGCTGTAACAGAAGTCGGCAACTCCGGTGCCACACTGCTGGAGAATTATAATGAAGCGAACCCGGATGCCAAAGCGGAGATTATGTACACCGACGAGAACTTCGTGAAGCAGTTCGAAGGCATTGAAGCCGGACGCTATGATGTGCGTATCATTTCCCGTGTGTCTGCCGAGAAGGCCATCAAGGAGCATGGGTTCACCAACCTGAAGGTTGTTGCCTTCTCTACAGAGAATAGCGATCCCGGATCTTACATCCTGCTCTCCAAGTCTGCGGACAGCTCACTACTGGATACAGTCAACAAGAGAATCAAGGAAATGTATGCGGATGGCACATTGCTGAAGATCAGCCAAGAGCAGCTTGGCGGCGACTATTTGCCGAAGAAAGAGCTAATGGAGTAACCGAAGGAAGGTGATCGCATGAAATTTCTAGTTTCGGGAGATGCATTATTCTCCAGTAGCAATTTATATAAGACGATGGACCCGGAGCTGCTTCAACTGCTCAAGGGGGCGGATGAGGTGTTCACGAATGCCGAGTTTGTCACGCCGAGATTGAATACCGCTCCGGCCTCAGGCCGCGGCTATCAGACCAGTGTGCGCCCCAAGGCGCTGGACGAGTTCGGACCGCTGAACATCCGGTATGTCAGCTTTGCGAATAATCATACGGGGGACTACGGGACTCAGGGTCTTGTGGATACGATCGAAGAGGCGGAAGCCCGCGGTCTGACCCCGCTTGGAGTGGGCATGAGCCTGCATGAAGCGCGCAAGCCGGTGTTCGTCGATACGGCAGACGGCCGGATTGCCATCATCACTATCGATGTGACGAGAAGCGAGGTGTTCGCTGCCTCCAATCCAGGGAATGGAGTTCCGGCCCGTCCGGGGGTCAACCCGCTGCGCTGGTCTCGTACGTATGTCGTGAATGATCAGGACTTCAGCACCTTGAAGGAGATCAGTGAACGCATCGGCATCGCTTCCAGCATGGAGGAAGGCAAGCGGATTGAGACCTTCAAGAGCAAATCGGAGAATTACTATGAATTCGGTTCATTTTTTGAAGGCTATTTAACCTTCGAGAAGGGGGAACAGTCCCGCGTCAAGACAGCAGCGCATGAGCAGGATCAGCAGGAAATCTACCGCAGCATCCAGGATGCCGCGGAGCGCAGTGACTATGTTTTTGTCAGCCTGCACACGCATGAAGGGGAGAATGAGAACTGGTACTCCGATTATCCCGCAGAGTTCATCGAGACCTTCGCGCGGGGGGCGGTGGATGCCGGGGCGAGCTGTGTCTTCGGACATGGCGCCCACTTCACCAGAGGGGTGGAGCTGTACAAGGGCCAGCCTATTTTCTATAACATAGGCAGTCTGTTCATGGAGTTCGAAGCCGGAGAGTCGATTGTATCTCCCGAGATGTTCACCGCCTACGGGTATGCCGAGAATGAAGCTCCGTCTACCCTGCACAAGAACAGAACCAAGGACAGCGAAGGGAACTGGCAGGGCTTCTACAGCGACCGCAAGTTCTCGGAGAACTTCCTGGTCATGTTCGATCTGAATGTGGAGGAGAAGCGGTTCAGCTATGAGCTGATTCCGATTGATCTCAGGCTTACCCATGAGACAGTGACCAAGCGTGGCTTGCCTGTACTGGCATCCGATGAAGCAGCGGCCTCCCTGGTGGAGCGGCTGAATGCGGTGAGCCAAGAGCGATATCATACTCAGATTATATACGAAGGAAAGCATTTGACCGTTAGACCCTGCTGAGCCGGTGTCGTGTAAATTGAACGTGGAAGGAAGTAAAACGGTATGGGAGAGATTTTTGATATCAACGCGGTGTTCTCAGCGATTCCTCGCCTGTTAGAGGTCCTTCCTGTGAGTCTGCAGATTACGGTCATCTCGATGATCGTCGGCCTTGT
Source organism: Paenibacillus sp. FSL H3-0333 (assembly GCF_038002805.1). Taxonomy (NCBI): domain Bacteria; kingdom Bacillati; phylum Bacillota; class Bacilli; order Caryophanales; family Paenibacillaceae; genus Paenibacillus; species Paenibacillus sp. FSL H3-0333. The sequence goes on from NZ_JBBODG010000001.1 coordinate 2,652,728, forward strand.
GTTTGCTCTGTTGTTCGCCATTATCCGTATGCGCCGAATTCCCGTGCTAAGTCAGCTAGTCACAGTCTTCATCTCGTTCATTCGTGGAACACCGATCATTGTGCAGCTGTATCTGACTTATAACGGAATTCCGTTGTTACTCAAATTCATTAATCAGCAGTACGGGACGGACTATAATATCAATGCCATTCCGGCGATGATCTTCGTGCTGGTCACCTTCGCGTTCAATGAAGCGGCTTACAACTCGGAGACGATCCGCGCTGCGCTGCAATCGGTGAACAAGGGCCAGATCGAGGCCGCTGAATCCCTGGGGATGACCTATCTTCAGGTGCTGAGAAGAGTCATCGTTCCACAGGCGCTGGTGGTGGCGATTCCGCCGCTGGGCAACGCACTGATCGGACTGCTGAAGGGAACCTCCCTGGCTTTCGTTGCGGGTGTGATCGAAATGACGGCTAAGGGGAAAATTATCTCCGGCAGCAACTTCCGCTTCTTCGAGGTGTATCTCGCGCTGGCGATCATCTACTGGGTGATGACGATTCTGATTGAGCAGCTTCTCCGATTCCTGGAGAAGCGGTTCTCCATTCCGGATTCCGCTGCCGGGGCTATGAACCGCGGCTGGTTCTCTTGGGGAAGGAGAGGAATCTGATGATCAAGGTAAGTCATTTATCGAAGTCCTTCCATGGCAATCTGATTCTGGACGATCTGTCGTTAGAGATTGAGAAGGGCGATGTTGTAGCCTTGATCGGTTCGTCCGGTGCGGGTAAGTCCACCTTCCTGCGTTCGCTCAACTGCCTGGAGCAGGCAGATCAGGGAATGCTGGATCTCGAAGGCTTCAAGGTCGATTTCAGCACGATCACGAACAAGCAGCGGCTGGAGCTGCGGAAGCAGACGGCGATGGTCTTCCAGCAATTTAATCTATTCCAGCACCGGACGGCGCTGGATAATGTCAAGGAAGGCCTGAAGATCGTGAAGCGGATGAACGACCGCGAGGCCGCGCAGATTGCACAGGAGCAGCTGGAGCAAGTAGGTCTTGCGGACCGGGCGCATTATTATCCGAAGCATCTGTCCGGCGGCCAGCAGCAGCGGGTGGGCATTGCCCGCGCCCTGGCAATGAATCCGAAGCTGCTGCTCCTGGACGAGCCGACCTCGGCCCTTGACCCTGAGCTGGTCGGCGAGGTGCTGCAGACGATCAAGAAGACCGCAGCTACTGGTCAGACGATGATCCTGGTCTCCCATGAGATGAGCTTCGTCTATGAAGTAGCGAATAAGGTGCTTTTCCTGGACAAAGGGAAAATCGTCGAGGAGGGAACTCCGGACGAGGTGTTCAATCATCCCAAGTCCGAGCGTGCGAAGGAGTTCCTGCAGAATTATTTCCGTAATAAATCTAGTATTTAAGAAAAGCACCATTGCAAGAGCCGAGTAGGCTCCTAACGGGCCTGAGGGCCGTTATTTGCAAGAAAACACCACTTTTTGCGGCTTAACGGACCGAGGGGACCTTAGAGTCTGTCTGAGAGACGTTTTTGGGTGAAAGAGCGGGCGATAAGGGCTGTGGTGTCCGTAACTTGTCCCAACGTGGAGTTTCAGCAGAGATAAGTACTCCTGAGTCCGTTACGCTTAGTATATGAGTTACCAAAAGACGTTCCCGACCTGCCGGGAACGTCTTTTGGTGTGCGCCCTTCGTTGAAAACGAAGGGCAGTGGAGGAAAAATGAACTCAAATCATTGCTGTACAATAAAGCTTCATCCCTAGTCTGTACTGTGCCCCATAAATTGCATCAACATTTGAGTACTAGTGTTTGCTACGGAGTAAATAGTACCTGCAGGTATAATAATTACGGCTGCCATACTACACAAAGCTAGAAGAAGAACGCACTTTCTTAGTATTAGATTTTTTTACTGTCCTGATCAGAAGTTTGTATCGCTCCATCTCTTCTTTACCGGCTTCATACTGATACTGCTCAAACAGATCGGCACAAGTGAGTGCTATATTCTCATTGTTAATCGTTGCAGCGGATTCCAAACTTTGCAGGATGAAACTAAATTCTTCATTTCGCTTATTGCGGAGGTAGTAGACTGCCAGCTCGACAAGGAACCGGGTATGTTGGTCCGATAAGATCAACTGGTTGTACTCACCGAATTCTGTAGCATATGTCCGGTAGGGGATATAGGCAGCAAACTGTTCCAGAATATGATCCACATCCCAACGATAGCGGTTAGCCGATGTAAGGATATTATATAATGCAACGAATATCTCATCACTTTGAGGTGAGATATGATCGACATACTCTGAAAGAACCTCCTGTTGACCAGACATGACCTGGTAGAGCAAGGTATTTGCTGCACCCCACTCCTGAAACTGAGCTATAGTCCGTTGTGCCTGTTCATCATCTTGAGATATCCAGCTTGCATCTGTGTAGAGCGTTACGAATTTCAGTGCTGATGTGAAGTCACCGTATTCCTCGCAGACACTTGCACGCATTAAATGTGAATAGTAAATATAGAAGCAGAGCGGCTTTTCTGGCTTCTTTTCGTTACTTGGTTTACGGTTTGAACGGCGCTGAAGATTATAGCGAAGTGTAGCCAGATGGAGCATTTCCTGAGACAGCTGATCTGCCTTTTCCCACTTGCGCAGCGAATAATAGACATTAATCAAGTACTTTATTCCATCCAACTGATCCGCCTCATCGAGCTTATCCAAATAACATTCAAAGATATGAGCCGCCTGCAAATTCCTAGTCTGATCGTCACCAAGGGCGATCCGGAAGAGACGGTACTGGCACACCGCCAGCCGCTCGGAATTCTGGTATTTCTCACAGTCGCTCACATTTTTGTAGAGCAGAGCCGCAGCTTGCCATTGCCCCTCCTGAAATAGCCCCTCAGCCACTTCGAACAGCATGGGAGCGTAGGTCAGCTTCTCCAGCAATTGCTGAACCACCTGTTCAATGCAATCCAGACGCCCAAGCTCGGCTGAACGCAAAAGAAACGGCCGCAAACGCCGCCAGGTGGGGGGTGAGTGAAGAAAGCATTCGTCTACATATAAGCTGTAGAAGTGGTCCTCCGGCAGCTCCATCCCTTGGGTAATCCGTACCAGATGGTCCATAGCAATAGGCTGCTGACCCTTAAGCAACCGGCTAAGTGTTCCTGAATTAATACCGGTGTGAATGGAGAATTGATGAATGGACATCCCCTGCTGCGACAGATACATTGCCAATGCATCTCGAATCGTGGCAATCGTTGGGACCATGAATACACCACCTGACTGGATTCCGAAAAATATTTATAATTGTAATAATATTCTATAATATTCCAATGGTCAATATTTCAAATGAGTACAAACAGTGAAATAGTGGCAATTGACAGAGAGAAACGCAGCAAAATGAAGAAAGCTTGAACAAAGCTGAATTAGTTGCGACTTTTTTGTTTTGTATCCGTATATATACCTTTAATACGACTAAAATACGCCAAAAGGAGCGATGCATCTTGAATTTCATGAACCAGAATGGCGATAATATCCCAGGGTTCAAGCTGCCGAAGTTGAAGCCGGGTATGTACAAGAGGATAGGAGTGGGGGTAGCCGCTGCGGCTGTGTTGCTGTATATCGGCGCCACCTCATTTTATACCGTGCAGGAGCAGGAACGTGCAGCTATTCTGACCTTCGGCAAGTATACGGGTGAGTCCTCGGCGGGACTACATTTCAAATGGCCGTATCCCATCCAGGATGTGATTACAGTGCCTGCGGAGCTGACCCAGCGGATACATATCGGGTACCGCCAGGAGTCGGATGGAGCTGTACCTGTGGATGATGAAGCTATGATGATTACAGGCGATGAGAATATTGTCTCTGCCGATGCGGTAGTCCAGTGGAAGATCAGCAATATCCGTGATTACCTGTATAACATTGATGACCCGGACAAATTCCTGCGTAACTCGGCCAGCTCCTCGATCCGTGCGGTCATTGGTTCCGAGAAGCTGGATTATGCAATTACCGACGGTAAGACAGTAATTCAGGATAAGGTCCGCGTGCTGCTGGTGGATCTGCAGAAGAAATACAACACCGGCATTCAGATCATCGATATCAAATTCCAGGATATTGAGCCGCCAAGCGGCCAGGTCGAAGAGGCCTTCCGCGAAGTCACTAATGCCCGCGAAGAGAAGAATACGAAGATCAACAACGCCAAGAAGTATGAGAACGATATCATTCCGAAGGCGCGCGGTGAAGCGCAGGCGCTGCTGGAGCGGGCCGAAGGCGAGAAGAAGTCACGTATCCTGAATGCGCAGGGGGATGTGGCGCGTTTTAATGCGATTTTTGCCGAATATGCCAATAATCAGAGCGTCACCGAGAGCCGGCTGGTCCTGGAGACCCTGGAGACGATCCTGCCTAACGCCAAAATATTCATTACCAACTCGAACAGTGATACTGTGAACTATCTGCCGCTGAATGAGCTGATGCGCAGCACCAAGGACAGCCCCTCTGCTCCTGCTGCTGTGAATCCGGCACCTTCAGCCGCACCGCAAGGAGGAGATGCCAAGTGAAAAGAAACCCGATCATCTTATTGATATCATCAATCGTCCTAATTATTCTGCTGGCCGGCTCTATGTACATCGTGAAGGAAGGGGAGTATAAGGTCGTCCTCCGTTTCGGTGAAGCGATGCGTGCGGTGGAGGAGCCGGGGCTGAAGTTCAAGCTTCCTTTTATCGAGAATGTCTCGGAGCTTCCCAAGTATCAGATGACATACGAGAGCTCGCCGACCAGCATTCTGACCAAAGACCAGAAACCGATTGTGGTCGATAATTATACGGTCTGGAGAATCACCAACGCCTCACAGTTCCTCAGAACCGTGCAATCGGTAGGGGGCGGGGTTCAGCGTATCGATGAAGCCGTCTATAACTCGGTGCGCCGCAAGCTGTCGGAGATTAACTATGAGAATATCATCAGTGAGGATACCGGACGGGGCAATATTAACGATGAGATTACCAAGGATGTAAGTGACGCCCTATCCCGTGATAACTATGGCATTGAAGTCATTGATGTTCGGATCAAACGTACCGACCTGCCGGAAGAGAATAAGCAGAGCGTATACAACCGGATGATCTCGGACCGCCAATCCATTGCTGCGCGTTATCTGTCCGAAGGGGATGAGGAATCCAAGAAGATCACCTCCAAGGCAGACCGCGCTTCCCGGGAGCTGATGGCCCAGGCAGAAGCCGACTCCAAGAAGATTATTGCCGAAGGGGAAGGGGAAGCCGCCAAAATCTACAATCTGGCCTACGGCAAGTCTCCACAGTTCTATAGCTTCTACCGTACGCTGCAGAGTTATGTGACCACGCTGAAGAATGAGCCGGTGATCATGATCCCGATCGATTCGCCATATGCGAAGATACTGATGGGACAATAGAATAGTGTTACAATAAAAAGAGCAGCACTTTTCCTGAGATGGAAGAAGTGCTGCTCTTTTAGTTGAGAGTATCGCCATTCGGGCAAGAGGTGGATTTCCGCCAGGGCGGCTCCTTTTTACAGGAAGATCAGCAGCAGCGTACCCACCACGAAGCAGTAATAGGAAAAGTAAATCAGGTTCCCCTTCGCCATAATGCCGATGAACCAGCGCATGGCATAGTAGGTGGCGACAAGCGTGGTGAGGAAGGCGATCAGGTAAGGCATCGCCAGCGCGGCGCGGTTAGGGTCATGCACGATGTCGGATGCGCCCATGATCAGGCCCCCGATACTGATCGGGATGTACAGCATGAAGGAGAACTTAAGTGCGGTCTCCTGCTTCATCCCCACGGCAATCGAGGCGATCACCGTTGAACCGGAACGGCTGATGCCGGGAATCAGCGCTACCGCCTGAGCCAGCCCGACGATGATGGCGTCTCTCACGGTGAGATTGCCGTCTCTTTTCTGGCCGCGCAGATTGCGGATCAGCCAGAGGGCTACCCCGGTAATGAGTAAGCTGATGGATACGGTATGTACGGAAGTGAAGACACGTTCGATCGTATCCTTGAAGAATACGGCAGCAACCGCTGCGGGGATCGTGCCGATAACGATGTAAATGCAGAACATGAACTCAGACCGGTATTTCGTATCGCGCGTCTTCAGATAACGGAAGAAGCCTGTGATTAAGTCCATAATATCTTTGCGGAAAATGAAACAGATGGCGATCAAGGAAGCCGTATTGGTTAAGATTTCAAAAGATAGCCCATTCTGCTTCATGCCGAGCAGACGTTGTACGATGATTAAATGCCCGCTGGAGGAGACGGGAATCGGTTCCGTCACCCCCTGGACCAGGCCTAAGAGCAGGTATTTCAGCCAATCGAATGCAGATTCCATATTTTCCTCCTAAAGTTGAAACGCATCATTATTAAGCCTGCCGTCTCCGGTACCGTTTGGAAAAGACGTACAGCCCGAAGCCGAGCAGGAACAGGGTTGCCGCCGGAAGGATGTAAGGCTTGACAATCTCGTCCACATGCTCCCACTGCGCCCCTAATTTGTAGCCCAGGTAGACGTAGATCGAGGTAATCGGCAGCATGGCAAGGAAGGTGTATAGACTGAAGGCAAACACATTCATTTTGGCAATGCCGCATGGGATGGAGATGAGTGTTCTCACACCGGGAATGAAGCGCCCGTAGAAGGCCACACCGCTGCCGTATTTATCAAAGAAACGGTCGGAGGCCTCCAGGTGATGCGGACGGATGAAAAAATACTTCCCGTACTTAGCAATCGCAGGTCTGCCGCCAAACCGGCCAAGGGCATAGAGCGTAAGCGGGCCGAATGTCCCTCCAACAGTACCGGCAAGAATCGTAAGAATGAGCTTCATGTCCCCCAGATACACCCAATATCCGGCAAGCGGCAGCACGATTTCAGCAGGTACGAATTCAAACGACAAGGCGATAACGATTCCTGCATACGACAAATCTTTGAAAAAGAGTATAAATTCCGTGATCCATTCTGTCATGCATTTCTCTCCCTTCTCAAACAAAAAGCCCCCTAATTAAAGGGGGCAGTCTCATCAACTGTCAGCACCCTCTCATCTTTGCAAGGCATCCTGGACGCCTCTAGTGCTGTACCTGAGATGCTCATTAGCATTCCGGTCACAGCGGTATCATCGGGCGAAGCCCTCCACCGAACTCTGGATAAGAGTATTATTCAATTTGATAACATTAAAACACACCTGTATACCATTAAGCAAGTTTGGGCGTTATCTCAGTTCAATCCTGAACACATCGCCCGCCTGACCGCCGAAGACGGCCATTCCGCCTTGCGGCAACTTGACCGACGGGGCCTGGCTCACTCTGGAGTGGCTTACGATCATCCCGTCCGCATCATAGACAACGTATCCGCCGCTTGAGGGAGCCGTAACGGTCATGGTTTTGCCGGCGGCCTTCTTATCAATCTTGAACCACACGCTCTGTCCGCCCGCCGGAACGGTGCTGGTAGAGGCCGGCCCTCCGTAGATCGGCTTCACGGCATCTTCGCTGATATAAGCATTGCCGTCGATGGTTAAGTATTCGGTACCGTTCTGCTTGGAGAAGGTCAGATCGAAGGCGTCTCTGCCGTTCATCACCGGAATCTCAGCCGCATTGACGGCGGTGTTCTCGTCCACAATCCGCGTCCCGGTGGCGTAGCCTTGTTCAACCTCAATTGTCTTTGTCAAGATGGAAGGGGAGAGGTAGAAGAAGGAATTGATTTTCTCATCCACAGCATAGTAATGCTTCCCGTCTCTTTGCGCCCAGGCCTGCTTCGTAGAAGCATTCAGCGGACTTACATCCAGCTTCTGATACTCATACGTGACCATCAGCATTTGACCGATACCGGGGATAGTCAAGTGGGTGTTCAGCTTCAGATACGTCTTGCCGTTCTTCTGCTTATCGAAGCTCACGGCTGCGCTGCCGTCCGGGCTTGTGAACTGTCCCTTGCCGGTATAGATATACTTCTGTGCAGGAATGAGTCCCCCTTCAAGCGCAGGCAGATCCAGTGCCCCGTCCTTAATGGCTATCGTGGTGGTTGCTCCGACGGTCCCGTATAATCCCGAATAGGCTCCCAGCTCAGCAGGCATAGCCGCTTTGACCGGAGGAGTGAAGGTAGCATCCGGCAGAATCTTCTTAATCTTCCCGGTATCCTTCAGGTAAGCCAGCAGCACATTGGTGGCGAAAATAGTGTTATAGATTGAGCTTCCGCCTGAAGAGAGCACCGCGATGGATATATCCGATTCCGGCAGGGTAATCAGGTCAGCATGATACATGATGGTATCTCCGCCTTTGGATAAGGCCTTGATTCCGTAATCACCGAAGGGTGCCAGATCTACGGCATCCCAGCCCAGACCGTAATTGAAGCTGTTTCTCTCCTCAGGCACCCAGAGCCCGTTCTTATATTCAGGCTGCTGCATCGCTGTAGCGGAGGCTTTTGACAGAATGTCCGGATGCTTTCCGTTCAGCATCTCGGCGAATGTAGTCAGATCCTCGGCTGTGGAATAGAGGCCGCCTGCTCCGAGGATATTGGCATTCTCGCTAGGCAATGCCTGCGTTAGACCAGGGAAGTAGGTCTTGGCAAGCTGCTGCCGATTAAAAGTATCCAGCGGCGTCTTGGTAGAGCTTAGCTTCAGCGGGCTGCTCATGTGCTGTTCCAGGAACTTTGTATAGCTGCTGCCGGTCACCTGCTCAATCATCAGCTCCAGCAGCTGAAAGCCGTCATTGCAATATACGGAATATGCGCCGGGATCGGATTTGAGCCGCTCAGACTGAAGCCTTGTCAGCAGGTCATCATGATTCTGTGTATCACTATCGTCCATCAGAATGCTGTTCCCGTAGTGGCTGCCATACAGGCCCGAGGAATGGTTCATTAACATGCGCGGTGTAATCTTCTTGTAGCGCTCGTCGGCCATCTTGAACTGCGGCAGATACGTAGTCAGCGGCTGATCAATGTCAATGATCTGATCTTCGGCAAGCATCATCGTGGCTGCGGAGACATGCATTTTGCTGACTGAGCCGATGCCGAACATCGTATCCTTCGTGATGGGGGTCCCGGCTGCCTGATTGGACACACCGAAGCCGCCCGACACTGTAATGGCACCTTTATCCCTGATCGCATACTGCATGCCGCTTACCCCATAATCGGATACGATCTTAGAGCCCAGCAGGCGGGCCGTTGCCTGCACCGGGCTCTCCTTCTCCGGTGCAGCGGACACCTGGGCTGCGGGGATCACCAGCATGGCCGCCAATACGACTGAAGTTAACTTGTTCATCATGAATTCCTCCTCTTGTGTCTCTTGGGTAATCTTCCTGAAGTTATCATACAGGCAGAAGAGAGGAGCGTGGTCTGAATAACCCTGAAACGTTAATAACGATCCCTTAACGTAGAAACTTAGATTAAAAGGCACAAAAAACGGTAACAAAAAGTGAAAGAAGCGGAGGGGAAATTTGGAACTGAAGGAGCGGTAGCGACCGCCTGAAAGCTTTCCGCAGGAAAGCTCGCATCGTAAGCATATGCTTGGTTTGGATTTCTACCGCTAAGAGCGGTCCAATCAGTAAATCCAAATACAACAGCGGCCGGAAGTCCAAATGTTCACCGCAGTGACGGCGAAACTTAATGTTTAGTGCATTTTATATAGAAGCTTCGCGCGTGAAGGGGAGGACCACCATATTGTTGAATTCCCGATGCCCGGCTTCAATTGTCATATTCCCGCCGTACTTCTCGCAGATTCTGGAGATATTGGTCAGGCCGATGCCGTGGTATTCAGGGTCCGGCTTCCGGCTCTGCAAGGGGGCAGTCTCCGGGACGGTATGATTCATAATGCGGATGAACAGCGCAGATTCACTGGAGTGCATCTGGATCAGAATGTAGCGGTCCTCGGCGAGCCGTACTTTTTTGGAGGCTTCAATGGCATTATCCAGCATGTTGCCCAGCACAACGCACAGATCATAACGGTCGATGTGAAGCTCACCAGGCAGCAGCTTAAGCCGGGTATCGATCCGGATGCCGTTCGCTTGTCCGATATTCAGTGTGTTCGTGACCAGCGCATCCACCGCCAGATGGCCGGTGTTGACCCGCTGGTAGGCATCCTCTACTTTATTCAGCGTAAGCTTGATATGCTCCAGAGCCGCGGCCGTATCATCCCGCCGGATACACTCTTCAATGTAGAGGAACTGCTGATGGGTATCGTGGATGATTCTTTTAATCGACTTGAAGCTGTGCACCGTCTTCTCATAGTTGGCGTCCTGATAGTTCATCTGGTGCTGGAGCTGGGCGTTCTCATGCATGAACTGGAACTTATCCGTTATCGTATCGAAGATATAGACGATCATCACATTCAGGAACAGGAAGCCGAGAATCGCAAAGAAATAATAGAAATCCTTCGTGTTGTTCACCGTAAGGACGTTGATCTGATAGGTGCTGATGAGCGGGACGAGCAGGAACATTACATAATACCGGTAGGGCAGGGATACGCTTCGCCGCTTGGAGATCAGCCGGATGATCTGAATGACAGGGAACATAATAATGCAGCTCAGGATCAGCCCCTTGATGAAGGCCGGCCGGTCAATCCCCGCACCCGAGTTCATGCTGGTGTAGTCTACCGAATCTATCATTGAGAAAATATACAGCGACATAAAGCTGACCACCGTCATCAGCACAGCGTACAGCAGGGAGAAGATCACCTGAGTCTTCATCTCCACCTTATAGGCTTGCGCCATACTGAAGATCATCAGCAGAGCTATGCCGGAGGAGAAGAGAGGGGACAGCGGGGTGACCAGATAGAGGAAGCAGAGTATCCCGTAGATGAGGAAGTACATGATCCGGTTAGGCTTCCTGGCGGACTTATCAAATACGGAGGCAAAGAAGAACTGGGTCTGAAAGCACATCACCAGCACCACACAGACGACAAGGGTCAGATTATAGTGAGTCATAGGAGCTGCCCTTCATGATCATGAATTTGGTGTAGAAGTCCTTGACCTCTTTGATTTTGGATCGGCCGATGGGGAACTCCTGCCCGCCCGACATCAGCACGGAGCCGCCCGCGAACTTGTGGACATGCAGCAGGTTGATAATAATGGAACGGTGGATGTGCAGGAAATGGCTGTCCCGCAGTGCTGAAGCATACTCTGCAATAATTCCTCTGGTCTCATAGATTCCTGTGGTGGTAATCACATTCAGCTTGCTCTTGACCGTCAGGCTCTTGGCCGCCTCAATGCCGATGATATCATCATGCCGCAAGACGACCTCCTCATACCCGGACTTGATGACCATGAACTTCTTATCCTGGGCCTGGAAGTAATCACACAGCTTAAGAATCTTCTCCTCCAGGAGCTGCGGGGCGACCGGCTTGATCAGATACTGGAAGGTAATCACGTCGAAGCTCTCCACCATATATTCAGGGTAGCTGGTCAGGAAGATAATCTGTTCGTCAAAATGCTTCCGGCTTCTGAGCCGGTGCGCCGCCTGAATCCCGTTCATGCCGCCCATCTCCACATCCAGAATCAGGATATGGAAGGGGGCTTCGTCCTGTTCATAGTGGGAGATTAAGTCCTCTCCTGAAGGAAACAGCTCTATTTCAAATTCGGTATTCGTCTTAACGGATAAGCCGACCAGAATCTTCTTCACCAGCTCCCGCTGCTGTTCTTCATCCTCACATATCGCTACTCGGTACATCCAAGTGCCCCCCCTTTATTCAGGCGCACGGCCTAAGTGGATAGTTGTACACAACATTATATATTATGGCCAGAGAAATGAGCAGTACAGGGGGCCAAACGCAGAAGTTAATCCCTGGACTGCACAAGCGGAGTGCTGAAAATCCGGAGATCAAGGCGAACGCTACGCTTTTACGAGGGTCGTTCCGCCCGCTCCGCTGTTTAAATATATGCTCCAGAAACTGTTGTCACTTCCACAGCCGCAGCAGCGGCCCGGCCTCGCCATAGACGGGATCACGCTCGGGCAGCGGGACTTCGCGGATCTCGGGGAGACCCGCAGCGAAGTCCTCCGGGGTGGCCTGGCGGGTGTTATAATCGGCTCCGCCGGGATAAGCGCCGGCGATGCGGAAGTCCGGCGAGGCCGAGAGCTTCTTATGCGCGGTGCCGGCAGGCAGCACCACAACGTCCCCGGCCTTAACCTCGGCGGTGTACCCGGCATCTCCGCCAAGCTGGAGCCTGGCGCTGCCGGAGATCACACCCAGCACCTCATGCGCGTTGCTGTGATAGTGGTGGTAAGGAAAGACGCCGTTCACCCAGCTGCTCAGCCAGCCGTTGGCATTGAAGATCTGTTCGGTGTCTTCCGGGTGGTCCCGCAGCACCCCTTTATATAGCACGGCAGGAAGCTGCGGATTGTTCGGCAGCAGGCCGTCCGCCTGGAAGCTGAGCTTCACTATAGATTCGTCCGGCTCCCGGCATACCGAATTGTATTCTGACACACGGATCATCTCCTACGTGAATTTTGGTATATATATAGAATTACCCTAATGTTAGTAATGTATCTTGTCCGTGTGAGAATTACTACAATTAGAAGAAGGACTCCCGTTTCGCTGTTTCTAGTTGCACAGAATACACTTATCCCTGTTTTTTCGTTACGAACGCAGCTTTATCCCTTACCAATATTGGGCTGATCCTGCACCCGATACCGATTTCTGTCCTTACATTCAAGTAGGTGATTGTATTTCCTGCAATAGAAAACGCATAGCTGACCGTAAAAGGAGATTCTATTGTATTTCATACAGTAGAATGTTGTGTTTCGGGTGAAAAATGGCCTTTGTTCAACATTCCATTGTACGGAATGCAGTAGATTCTATTTCGAAGCCTTTTTTCCAGCATTCCATTGTACAAAATGCAGTTACTGTCGTTCCAGCACCTACAGCATCCGAATGACTACTGTGCGAAGGAGAAGCTGGTTCGTTAAGGTCCGGTAATACCTTAATTTGGATATGGCATATCCTCAGCCTGCGATTGGTGAAATTATAAGTGCAATAAATATAGCGGGGCTATTTTCTATCTGCTTGTAAAAGGGTAATTGATGGCATACAGGTAATGTAGCTGTTATAGAGGGTTGTGAAAGGGAGGGGTTATATTGAGAATTATCCGTAAAATCAGTACCCTGCTGGCGGCTGCGGTTCTGCTGCCAGCCATCCTGGTGCCGGCGGGAGCAGAGGCTGCTCCGGTACAGGCGAAGGCTGCATCGGCCGGGACAGTGGCTGCTGCCGCTTCAGCAACACCGAGTCCGGTAACGAACGGCCAGGTGCCGCTCACAGGGGCGATCAATGGCAATCTGCCGATCCATATGTCCATCAAGGTGGAGAGCGGCGGCAAGCTGACCGGCAGTTATTATTATGACAAATACAAACAGACGATCAGGCTCACCGGCAATGTCAACGGCAAAATCGCGCATATGTATGAGTATGACGCCAAAGGCAAGGAGACCGGCCATTTCCAGGGCTGGTGGATTCCCGGCACCGGCTTCGCCGGGGTATGGAGCAACCCGGACGGTACCCGGCAGCTGCCGGTTGAAGCGCTGACGAGCGCAGCGGCAGCGGGTCTCAAGGTTCCTAAGGCTGCCGATTGGAGCGGGGAATGGTATATGGCAAGTAATTCGCCCTTCTATGGCTCTTATGTGGAATTCAGCAATGTGAAGAGCGATAAGCTGGTCTTCTCGGTGGATGCCTATGATGGAGCCCATTCCGGCCAGCTGTATGAAGAGTCGGCAGTAGTCCGCAAACGGATGGCCGTCTATAAGGAAGAGGACGGTTCGGTGGTCTTCTTCTATCTGCTGAACGGCAAGCTGTACGTAACCAGCCCTTCGCCGGTGTATTCTGCTGGGGCTAATGTAACCTACACTGGCGAATATACAAGAGATCCGAACGAGAAGGTCTACACGCTGAAGGACACCGGCGTCTTCAAGACGGCGGCGGAGGACAAAGCCTTCCGTAAGCTGGTAGGGGAAGATTATGATCTGTTCCTGTACAGTATGCAGCTGCTGGATGAGCCGAAGGATCTGGATGGTAAGGGGGCAAGAGTGGTACAGGGCGGCGTGAGAGGGCTGTTCACCCTTACGGAAGCCATCATCATGTATGATAAGCAGGGCCATTACTGGGCAGCTGCACTCGACTCCGATGAAGGGGATGAACTGGAAGACATCGCTGACCCCTATGTCCGGTTCTATACGAATGTTCCCGGCACCAGCAAGCTGCCGAAGACGATTGTGCAATGGATGGAGCCTTTCTCTGATTACGAGGTGGTCTACATGAATTTCTAAACCTCGGGCAGGAGCGTTTTAACTTCTCCCTACCGGGTACAATGAAAGAGTGAGGGTCCGCCTGACATGGGTAGCTACTGCATGAGAACCTGTGTACACCGGTTATGTCAGCGGATTCGCATGTCCCGCAGCTTCTCACTGAAAGGACGGGACAGCGCCATGCGCAGGTCCTCCCGTTGGAATGGAGCTGCGGGTGCAACAAGAAACGGTATGCCTAACCCCTGACCGGGGGTGCCGGCATACCGTTTTTGTATACATAAGGGTCAGGTATATAGCCGCTTCCAGTTCCCATACCAGCGCTCGACCTTCGCGGAAGGAGTGAGCTTCAGGTCCCGCCAGAGCAGGTTGCGGAGCTTCTCATATTGCTCCTGGACGAAGCTGAGCTCCCCCAGCCGGTTGTAGAATTCCATAAGCGCCAGGTAGCCCGGCTCATGATAGGGGTGTAGCTCCACGATCTGCTGATAGGTGTTGACGGCTTTGGTGATATTCTCCTTGGCGGTATAATAATCGGCCAGCTCTGTGGCATGCTGCAGGGAGAGATTTCTCAGCCGCTGGCGCTCACTCTCGGCCCAGAGGTAATCGTAATCGCCCAGGAAATCGCCTGTATAGAGCTTCAGCAGCTCTTCATGCTCTGTGACATTACGATCACCAACCGGGTCCAGCGAGACAATGCCTTCTTCCCAGAGGACAAAATCAATCTGTGCGTCCCCGCTCTCCAGCATATAACCTTCACCCACGCTTGCATTACTGATGACGAGGCTGATGTCCGACCGCTTCAGCGATTGCCGGAGCTGATAGATCGCCGTATACAGATGGGTGGACGCACGCTTGAGCGAGATTTCGGGCCACAGCAGCTCAACCAGCTTGTCCTTGACGACGATCCGGTCGTGGTAATAGAGCAGATAAGCGAACAGTTCCTGAGACTTGGAGGTCCGCCAGCGAAAGTCCCTGATCGGTATTCCATCCCGCTCGAACTGGATGGAATTGAAGCCGCGGATCAGCAGCGAGTGTTTTTTGAGTTCTTTGTGCATAGCTTTTTTGCGGTTCCTGATTCTCTGAATGGTTCTGCTGAGCCGTTCCCTGGGGACGGGCTTGAGCAGGTAATCCTGGGCACTGGCCTCGAACGCCTCCAGCGCGAAGCTGTTATGGGCGGTTACGAATACAATGGCTGAACGGGGGCAAATCTCCTCCAGCCTCTTCGCAGTCTCCATTCCGTTTATCCCGGGCATATCAATATCCAGAAAAATAATATCTGCATCCCAGTCTGACGCTTCGCTTAAGGCCAGCAGCGGATTGGTATAGGTTGCCGTTACAACGGCAGATCCCAGCGCTCTGAGTGTCGATTCCAACTGGATCAGAGCGAGACGTTCATCATCAATCAGCACTACCCGAAGCATTGCCTCACCTCCTCATACAGGATATAGCCGGTGGAGGAAGGGTTCACTCCATCCACCGGACGGGAACAATAAAGGAGACGGTGGTTCCATGGCCGGGACGGCTCCGGATAGACAAGCCCTGCCCGTAACGTTCAATCAGCCGCCGGTTCGTGTTCCAAATACCGATACCGGAGTCCGTGTCTTTGTTCTTCTTCAGCAAGCGTTCAATTTCAGCCTGCTCCATGCCCTTGCCGTTATCCTGAACCTCGAAGCGGACATGATCCCCCAGCTCTTCAATGCGGATCATGAGGGTGCCTCCCTCGATAAGACTAAGCAGTCCGTGCCGGACGGCATTCTCTACCAGCGGCTGCAGGATCAGCGGAGGGATTAAGAGCAGTCCGCTGTAATTCCGTTCCCACGCGACCTCCAGCCGTTCCCCGAACCGGACCTTCTCGATATACAAATAGGCTTCGACCAGCGACAGCTCCTGACGCAAGTGAACCAGCTTCCCGGTATTCATCAGATCGAAGCTCGCGCGCAGGAAGGAGGAGAAGGCGTCAATCAGCTCCTGCATCTGGCGGATATCAATCTGGCTGAGCGTCGAGATCGAATTCAGCGTATTGAACAGGAAATGAGGACGGATCTGCGCCTGGAGGTAGGCGATCTCCAGGCGCAGGTTATGCTGGATGCTCTGCTTCATCCTCGCCAGCCCCGTAACCCGGTACTTCAATTCCAGGCTATCGACCGGCTTGGTCACATAATCATTGGCCCCCAGCCGGAATCCGTAATAGATCTCCTCACGCCGCGCACGAGCCGTCAGCAGCAGCACCGGCAATTCGGAGGCCGAATACCGCTCCCTGACTTGCCGGGTAAGCTCATACCCTGACATCTGTGGCATCATCACATCCGTGATTAACAGATCCCAGGATTCCTCTCCCAGGTGCTTCAGCGCCTCCTCACCACTGAGCACCGGAGTCAGCCGGTAGATATCCTCATGCAAAATGGTGGAGAGCACCCGAAGATTCACCGGATCATCGTCAACCACCAGAATGTGGAGTATGGCTCCATCCTGATCCTCCTCAGCCGCCGGGAACAGAGGTGAACCGGCAGGGAGCGGCGTTTCGCCTCTGCCCTGGAAATAGGGCGCCTGAGCGTTCAACGAAACGTCCGGCCATTCCTCTGCTTCGCTCCCGCCGAACCTGCCGTCCGTGAAGAAAGCCCCGTCTGCCAGCGGCAGGCTGAAGCGGAAGATGGAGCCTTCCCCCGGCCTGGACTCCACCGTAAGCCTGCCCCCGTGCAGCTCCACGAGCTGCCGGGTAATACTCAGGCCCAGACCCAGGCCGCCCCTGTCCTGCCCGCCCGCCTGTTCATAGGGCTGGAAGATACGGCTGAGTTCTTCCAGGGCGATCCCTTCACCGGAATCGGCAACGCTGATCAGCAGCTGCCCGTCTGCCTCCTCAGCAGATATCCGTATACTGCCGGATTCGGTGAATTTCACGGCGTTATGGATCAGGTTGAACAGAATCTGAATCAGCCGTTTCTCGTCCGCCCATACGCTCGGGAGCGCTTCGGATGCGCTTACATGAAGTGTCAGGTTACGGCCTTCCGTCAAATAACGGAGCATGTCCGCAACTCCTGCCGCAATTGTATAGACCGATAACGGCACGGGGTGAAGAACCATCCGGTTCTCCCGCAGCAGGGTCAGATCCATAAGATCATCCAGCAGCTGCGACATTTGTCGCCCGATGCGGACAAGCAGCTCCAGGTCGCCGGATTCTTCCTCAGGGTAGGCTGTCCGCCTCTTGTCATATTCGGTCTCAGCAATGCTGATCATTCCATGCAGCGGAGTCCGCAGCTCATGCGAGGTGCTGATCAGGAAGCGTTCTTTCTGCTTATCTGTTTGCACCAGCTGTTCATAGAGCACTCTGCTCTCGTCGGAGCGCCTGATATATTGCTTCAGTCCGTAGGCGGAGAATCCGACAATAGCAGCCAGAATGTCAATAGAGTAGAACGGGAGGTTCTGCCGTTCACCGTTCAGCGTATTCCCCCATACGACCCCTGATACAATACAGGAAGCGATGAAGGTAAGAAAGCTGACGTCCCTTTTCCGTTTATATACCATTATTCCGAATATTACAAACATCCAGCAGGGGGGAATCATATACAAAAGGCTGAAATAAATAGTGGCATTGGACAATACGAGATGGATCGGCAGCACACTTATACAGAGAGTGTATAGAACAAGGAGGAAGCTGTAGATCTTGAAGGCCCACCCTACGGCTTGAGCGCTGTAGAATTTGTAGGTCAGCAGCAGCATAAAAAAGACCATCCATACATAAGACAGGAGCCTGATCTTGATCATCCACGTATAGTTAAGCGGCAGCACAATTAGCAGCAGGACATCGTTGTCCGCTGCAATGGAGAGAGCTGTCGTAATCAGCATAAGAGCAAACAGCAGCAAGACCCGCTGTTTCTTGGCAAGCGCATACAGGATGCAGACATACAGGGCGTGGAGCAGAAGGATGACGATAGTGGTTAGCTGAAAAGCGGTGGAGTACCAGCGCTCCTTCTGAATGGAGGATTGGGCGCCGAAGCGGATGGAGTAAGAGATTCCTCCCTTCTCCCCATGCTCGAAATTGGCTGCCTGGATCAGCACAAGCATCTCCTGCTCTCCCGCAGGCAGGGGGTAGTCAACCGTATATGAAACAGCCATCGGCCGGTGTAGCTCCCTGTCTACAGCAGGCTGACCCATCGCCGGATACACCTGGCCGTTGACTTCGATCCGGGAAGAGGCCTGGATCTGCTGTACCCAGAAGGAATAGGGCTCATCCAGGGGCTGATCCACTAGAACACGCAGAGCATAAGTCCCGTAGCCGAGAGAAGAGCCGGACAGGGCGGACTTCCAGTTACCCGGAACATTCATCATGAGCGGAGCTCCGGCAGTCCCTGAGCGGATATCGCTCGCTGTCACGAGCCGGTTCGGATAAAAGGCCCATTCACCGTCGAGAACCAGCGAGTGGGCATTCTTGAGATGCCAGCCGCGCAAATCCAGCGCGCCTCTGGACGCCCCGGGCTGCTGCGGAGCAGCAAAAATCTGCTGCCATACCGTGTGCATTCCCAAGAGCAAAGACATATATAACATTGTTAAAGTCAAATGTTTGAAGTAATATTTGGAATTTGTATTCATCATAGTGTAATGAGTTCGACAAAGGAAAGGCTTAACCTTCTACAACATCAAATAAATTCTTGAACAAACTGGAGCTGCGGCGGCGAATTGTCACTGGAACCTTGACTGGTGTCAGATTCGGTCTTTTGTCCTGCTTTCCAGGCTGGCCAGTAGTGCTGCTTGCACAACCCTTTCGCATAATGCCTTCTGTCGCAGTTCTCTATCGTGCATTTTCTTTCATTAATGGCCCTGAGTCTCCCCATTGTATATCCCTCCATGAAAGTTTCGTTTCAAGTCAAGCCCATTATAGAGAGACCTCATAGACAAGAACTGAACAAAATTGGAATTTAAATTCCAATAATTCTCAATACAGAAATAAGCAGCCCCCTTGTGCAGAAGTGTCTTTGTCTGCCAGGAGGGGCTGCTGTATTCAAGTCAAATCTATTGTAACTCGTAAATACTTAGGTTTGACAGGTCTGTATTAAATGTCTGAGTTCCTCCTCCAGCGCTTAATACAGCATTTGCTCTGAGATAGAGTTCTATTGATGCCGTCGGTTTGAGGATACCCGCTGATTGAACCGTATAATCCCAGTTACCTGTTGTAGAACCTGCTGATTCAGTGCCGTAATAGGTAATATGCATAATTTGACTACCGAGATTAGTTAATACTTCTACAAGGGTCACATCACGATTTGCAGGTGCTGTTATTCGAAAAGAAAAAGAAACGTGATACACGTGATTTTGTAGTAGATCTATACTCTGGCCAGCGCTAGTTAGTGTAATACTTCCATTACTGTCATTATATATTTCTTGAAATACCAGTCTTGAAAGGGTACTGGGTGCGGTGGTAGTAATAAGGCCGAACAAAGCATTGGGGTTATTTATATTTAGGAAAATCCCTGTAGCCCCGGTGAGGCCGGTGAGGCCGGTGAGGCCGGTAACGCCGGTGAGGCCCGTAGCTCCAGTCAATGCGATGCCGGTAGCGCCGGTAACCCCAGTAGCGCCAGTAGCACCGGTAGCCCCAGTAGCACCGGTAGTGCCAGTAGCGCCGGTAGCACCGGTAGCGCCGGTAGCGCCGGTAACCCCGGTAACCCCGGTAACCCCGGTAACCCCGGTAACCCCGGTAACCCCGGTAACCCCGGTAACCCCGGTAACCCCGGTAACCCCGGTAACCCCGGTAATGCCTGTAAGGCCAGTGAGCCCCGTAACGCCAGTAACGCCAGTAACACCGGTAGCGCCCGTGAGCCCCGTAACGCCGGTAGCGCCCGTGAGCCCCGTAACGCCGGTAGCGCCCGTGAGCCCCGTAACGCCGGTAGCGCCCGTGAGACCCGTGAAGCCGGTAGCGCCAGTGACTCCTGTAGCTCCGGTAACGCCTGTAAGACCTGTGTTACCGGTGGCCCCTGTTTCTCCTGTGGCTCCCGTGAGGCCCGTGACTCCTGTAGCGCCGGTAATACCGGTAATGCCAGTCAGTCCGGTGTTTCCGCCTGTTCCGACTGGACCGGAACCTGTCGGGCCTGTAGGTCCTGTAACCCCGCTCTGTCCGATCTCTTCCCACGTTGTCCAGGTGCCCCCTCCGTCCTGGCTGCTGCGGTAATACAATGCAGGGTTCGAGATATAGAGCTGCTGTACATAAATTCCAACCCTGGAGACATACAGTGTCCAGACCTCAGGATGGACGACCGGCGGATTGAACGGGGGCGCCGGTCCATTAGGATCATCAGAGCTGTAGACGCCTGGTTGATTGAAGGATTCCAGAGGGGAATCAGAGTCCTCCTCGTTATAGGACACTGCGCCAACGTCGGCAGCGTCCAGAACAACTATACCGGCTTGGCCGTTGACGATAACTGCCCCACCGGGGGCACCCGTAGGCCCTGTAGGTCCGGTGGCCCCGATGACGGCAACGGGCAGATCCGCGGCGGTATCCATCTTCGAATCCAATATCATTTCCAGCATGGAGGTTGTGTTGAGCATGGATCGCACGTTGTTGTTAACCTGCAGTAACTGCGCTACTGTAGCGGGCGGTCCGCTTAGGCCCGGCAGGGTCCCCAAGGCATACTGGATTTTCTCACCTTCTGCATTAATAATGTGTGCCAGACCCAGTTCTTCCATAGCGATGGAAGAGAAGATCAGATTAACGGCATCATCCCGTGTCAATGACACGGACGGTGTTATATTGGGTAGATTGGGTGTTGACAACGAAAACCCTCCTTCGCTCGTACTTTCTCTTACCTCAAGAAGCTTACTTTACCTGAAAGATGCTTACATTGGACCAGGTGCTATTGAACACTGCTGAAGAAGGAGCTGTGGAAAAAGTAAAAACTGATTGTAGTATTAGGGCTTGCGTCGTTGTAGCATCCGTTTTAATTAACCCGCTGGATTCCAGCGTCATGGCTGTTGTGCCCGTGCCGCCAGCAGGAGCTTTGCTTCCAACATTGGTGATGTGTAGGCGGGTACCGTTCAGGCTGGCGAATACTTCCCCTGAAGTTACAGTAATGGTACCAGGAGTGATCGATACTCTCATGGAAAAGGACATATAGTAGGTGGTGTTAGGCTGTAGATTAATCGTGTTTCCTCCAGATAACGTAATGGTGTTGTTGCTGTTATCAATTAACATAGTGAGTGGTATGGTTGCGGTAACACCTACGGTTGCTGCGCTTGGCTGGAACATAGCACTCAAGTTCGCGCCGGTAGCTCCAGTCATGCCGGTCATGCCGGTCATGCCGGTCATGCCGGTAACGCCGGTAACGCCAGTAAGACCGGTCATGCCAGTAACGCCGGTCATGCCGGTCATACCGCTGACGCCGGTAACGCCGGTAACGCCTGTGAGACCCGTGAGGCCCGTGAGGCCGGTGAGACCCGTGAGGCCAGTAACGCCCGTGAGACCGGTGAGACCCGTGAGGCCGGTGAGACCGGTAAGGCCGGTGAGACCGGTAACGCCCGTGAGACCGGTGAGGCCGGTGAGGCCGGTGAGACCGGTATCGCCCGTGAGACCGGTGAGGCCGGTGAGTCCGGTGGCGCCGGTAAGGCCGGTCATCCCGGTGAGGCCAGTAACGCCGGTAAGACCAGTGAGGCCAGTAACGCCGGTCATGCCGGTCATACCGCTGACGCCGGTAACGCCGGTGAGTCCGGTGAGACCGGTGAGGCCGGTAAGACCCGTGAGGCCCGTGAGACCTGCGGCTCCGGAGAGGCCGGTGAGTCCGGTGGCGCCGGTGAGTCCGGTAAGACCGGTGAGTCCGGTGGCGCCGGTAAGGCCGGTGAGACCTGTAAGGCCAGTAAGGCCAGTGACCCCTGTCGGTCCGGTAACCCCTACCCCTGTGACCCCTGTAACGCCAGTCTCACCCTGTTGTCCAATTGGGACCCAGCCGCTAGGCCACGTGGCCCCGTTATCCTGACTACTGCGGTAGAAGAGGGCAGGGTTCGAGATATAGATCTGCTGTACATATTCCCCAACCCGGGAGACATACAAGGTCCAGACCGGCGGATGCGCTACTCCCGTCGGACCATTCTGGGGTGCTGGGCCAGTGGGGTCATTGGAGCTATAAACACCGGCCTCTATGAAGGAGTTAAGATCAGAACCAGAATACTCCTCAGTTATGGGAAATGCGCCTACATCTGCAGCGTCAAGTACCACATCCCCGATCTGGCCGTTGACGCTGGTGACCTCACCGGGTTCACCTGTGAAACCGGTAGCACCTGTGGGTCCAATCAGGGTGGGTACACTGGCGGCCGTCGACAGCTTTGAGTCCAGCATCATTTCCTGTCTTAGGATCATATTCAGCATGCTTTGCGTACTGCTGTTCACATCCAGCACCTGCTGCAGGGTGGCCCCTGGTCCGGTAATTCCCGGCAGCGTACCCAGGGCGAACTGAATTTTCTCTCCTTCTGCATTAATAATATGTGCTAGACCCAGCTCCTCCATTGCAATGGAAGAGAACAAGAGGTTCACGACATCATCCCGTGTCAATGTAATCGTCGGGGAAATATTAGGGATATTCGGTGTAGACAAAATAAAAAACCTCCTTATTTGATGGGATCATACAATGTATTCCTGACGGTTCTTGTCTGTACTAGACAGTAGCCTAAGTACAAGGTCCAATTAAATTTCATTAATTTTCATTCGTATTTAACCTCCGCTCTGCATATAAATGATTTACTAAGTCCGTTAAATCCACCAAACGCAGACACCTAGTGAAGGAGGGGATTGTTTGTCCACAGAAGCTTCAACCTTGCGTGAACAGATTCTGAAGCTGACCAGCCAATTCTACAGCAGCCGTTGGCCTGGCCGGTCATTCGTGCCCGGACGCGATTATGTGCCGGTCAGCGGCAAGGTGTTCGACGGGGATGAATTAATGAGTCTGGTCGATGCTTCGCTCGATTTCCATTTAACGGCAGGCAGATACACGGGTGAATTCGAGAGGCGCTTCGCCCAGATCATGGGAAGAAAGCACACCCTGCTGGTCAACTCCGGCTCCAGTGCCAATCTTCTAGCAGTTGCGGCGCTGACTTCACCGCTGCTCGGTGAACGCCGGCTGCTGCCGGGCGATGAGGTGATTACCGTTGCCGCCGGATTTCCGACCACGGTCAATCCGCTGATACAACATGGACTTATTCCAGTATTCGTCGATGTCGAGCTGCCTACTTACAATATAAATACAGCCCAGCTGGACGCGGCGCTCAGCCCCCGTACCAAAGCGGTTATGCTGGCCCACACCCTGGGCAATCCCTTCGACCTGGCCAGCGTTAAGGCCTTCACGGACCGGCACGGCCTGTGGCTGATCGAGGATACCTGCGATGCTGTTGGATCGCTCTATGAAGGGCGCCCGGCCGGTTCCTTCGGCGATCTGGCGACCGTCAGCTTCTTCCCTGCGCATCATATGACTATGGGTGAGGGGGGGGCCGTACTTACCTCGGGTGCCCGGCTCAAAAAAATTGTCGAATCTCTCCGCGATTGGGGCAGGGACTGCTGGTGCCAGCCGGGAGACGACAATACCTGCGGCAAGAGGTACGACTGGACCAAAGGCGAGCTTCCGTCCGGGTATGACCACAAGTATACCTACAGCCATATCGGCTACAATCTGAAAGCTACGGATATGCAGGCTGCGATTGGCGTCGCCCAGCTTGATAAGCTGGATAGCTTCCATACTGCACGTAAACGTAACTTTGATTATCTTAAGGCTGCGCTGAAGCCTGCCGAAGAATGGCTTATTCTGCCGGAAGCGACTCCCCGGAGTGAGCCTAGTTGGTTCGGATTTCCGATAACAATGAGAGAGGGTGCTCATCTCTCCCGTAATGATCTCGTGCGAAAGCTGGAGGAGGCGCGGATTGGCACCCGGCTCTTATTCGCCGGGAACCTGCTCAAGCAGCCGGCTTATTCCGGTGTAGCCCACCGCATTGCCGCGCCGCTGACCCAGACGGACAGGATCATGAACGACACGTTCTGGGCAGGCATCTATCCAGGACTAACTACGGAGATGCTTGATTATACTGCCGAGGTGCTGCTTGGCTTGCTGAAGGGTAAGGAGGTTAGACCATGAAGGTGGTTATTCTGGCTGGGGGATACGGGACGCGCATCAGCGAGGAGACCGATGTGAAGCCCAAGCCAATGATTGAGATCGGCGACAAGCCGCTGCTTGTGCATATTATGGAGAACTATGCCAATCAGGGATTCGATGATTTTGTCATTTGTCTGGGGTATATGGGGCATGTCATTAAACAATATTTCGCCGATTTCTATCTCCAGAGCTCGGATATTTCTTTCGATTTCGGTAATGGCAACCAGATCACCCGCCATAACCGTCAGTTACGGAACTGGAAGGTAACACTTGCAGACACAGGCAAAGAGACGATGACTGGAGGAAGAATCCGGCAAGTCCAGAAATACATCGGCAATGAACCCTTCATGCTGACCTATGGGGATGGTGTTGCGGATATTAACATACAGCAGTTACTGGACTTCCACCGTTCTCACGGGAAGCTGGCGACTGTGACTGCGGTTCAGCCGTCGGGTCGTTTCGGAGCGCTGGATATTGTGGAGGAGACCAGAGTAACCGGCTTTGTGGAGAAGCCCAAAGGGGACGAGGGCTGGGTAAACGGCGGTTTCTTCGTACTGCAGCCGGAGATCTTCTCACTGATCGAGGGGGATAGTACGGTCTGGGAACAGGAGCCGCTCCGGGAACTGGCCCAGCGGGATGAACTCAGAGCTTACAAGCACCACGGCTTCTGGCAGCCGATGGATACGCTCCGTGATAAGCGGTATCTGGAGCAGCTATGGCGGGAGGGAGGTCTCCCGTGGATGCAAACACTCTGACATCAGCGGATTTCTGGAAAGGGCGGCGCGTGTTCGTGACCGGACACACCGGCTTCAAGGGGAGCTGGCTCTGCTTGTGGCTGACGATGCTGGGTGCACGGGTAAGCGGGTACGCCTGGGACCGGGATGAGCATAAGCTCTTCACGCTAACCGGAGCCGAGCGGGAGGTCAAAACCGTCTGGGGGGATGTGCGGAATCGGCAGCGTCTCGATGCAGCATTGCGGGAAGCGACCCCGGAGATAGTGTTCCATCTTGCCGCTCAGCCGCTGGTCCGCGCTTCTTACCAAATCCCCGCAGACACCTTTGAGGTGAACGTGATGGGTACGGTGAATCTGCTGGAGGCTGTATGCAGCGCCGTGGATTCCGGAATGGGAATTAAGGCTGTCGTCAATGTTACAACAGATAAATGCTATGACAACCGTGAGTGGATTTGGGGCTACCGCGAGACTGATCCGCTGGGCGGATATGATCCCTATTCTGCCAGCAAGGCGTGTTCGGAGCTGGTCACACAGGCTTACCGGAGCAGCTATTTCCTGCCGGCGCGTTATGCCGAGCATGGAGTCGCTGTCGCAACCGCCAGGGCGGGCAATGTCATTGGAGGCGGCGACGATTCACCGGACCGGCTGGTACCGGATTGTCTGCGGGCATTCGCTGCGGGGGAGCGGCCGCTGCTACGCAGTCCGGGGGCAACACGGCCCTGGCAGCATGTGCTGGAGCCGCTTGGCGGCTATCTGCTGTTAGCCGAGCAGCTGGTGCGGGGAGGGGCGGACTATGCAGCCGCCTGGAACTTCGGTCCCGAAGAGGAGAGCATACACTCCGTGGAGAAGGTTGCGCTCCGGCTGGCAGGGATCTGGGGAGAGGGAGCCGGCATTGATATTGCGGCTTCCTCCGGGCTGCACGAGGCAGGCGAACTGCAGCTCGACAGTACCAAGTCCCGCCGCCTGCTAGGCTGGCGCTCGCGCTGGAGTGTAGAACAGGCGCTGCAGAAGACAGTGGAATGGCACAGGGCGCTGGAAGCAGGGCAGGATATGCGGAGGATCAGTGAGCTTCAAATACGCGAATATATGACAGAGAACCATTAGGAGGGCGAAATGATTACTATCAGTCTATGTATGATCGTACGGAATGAAGAGAACGGCCTGGGCCGTTGCCTGGATTGTGTAAAGGATATTGCTGACGAGATTGTAATTGTCGATACCGGTTCGACAGATCGCACTAAGGAGATCGCAGCAGAATATGGTGCGGTGATCTATGACTTTGAATGGATTGATAATTTCGCCGCAGCACGTAATGAAGCTTTCAGCAAGGCGACTAAGGAATACATTCTGTGGCTGGATGCTGACGATACCATTGAGGAAATAGATAAGGTGCGGTTCAAAAAGCTGAAGGAGACTTTGTCACCGGAATACCAGTCTGTGACGATGCCCTACAATCTGGGATTTGATAGCGAAGGCAGAGTGACCACGAGCTTGAGACGGAACCGGCTGGTCCGGCGTGAATGTAACTTTCAGTGGGTGGGACCGGTACACGAGTACCTGGCAGTCGCCGGTTATACACTGGACAGCGACATCTGTATCACCCATAAGAAGGATAAATTGCATACTGACCGTAATTTGCGTATCTACCGTGGACGTCAGGCCAAGGGTGAGGACTTCTCTCCACGTGATCTCTACTATTTTGCCAATGAACTTCGGGATCATGCTATCTACGAGGAAGCATTGGAATATTACGAAAAGTTCCTGCAGACCGGCCAGGGGTGGATCGAAGACAACTATCAGGCTTGTCTGAAGATGTCTGAATGCCATGGGCATTTAAAGAACAAGGAAGGTAAGCTGAATTCGCTTTACCGCACCTTGAACTATGATATTCCACGTTCGGAATTTTGCTGCCGTCTTGGTGTGGAGTTCTTGGAGGCAGGGCAGTATCAACAGGCCATTTACTGGTTTGAACTAGCGGTCACACTGCCAAAAAGATCGGAATCCCTGGGGCTGCAGGATATGACGTCTACAACCTGGGTGCCACATCTGCAATTGTGCGTCTGCTATGACCGTCTGGGTCAGTACATGAAGGCTAATTATCACAATGAATCTGCGCTTTTCTATTATCCCTCACATCCCAGTATGCTGCACAACCGGAAATATTATAAAGAGCTTCTGGGTGAATCCTTTACTGAATTATTTAAAGTTTCTTAGAAGCAGCATCCGCTGCCCGGAAGCAGTACAACAGACAGGCAACGTTCTTCGGAACGGGGCCTGTCTTTCTTTTTTTGGGGTAAGAATCACACAAATAGGTATTTTTACACATTTATTTTGAGGCACATGAATACCATTAAAGTAAATAAGTCCATTTATCCACTTAATAGAGGAGAGATGTTATATGGTACGCCACTACACGCAACTGGAAATGATCAATTTATCGAAATTGCCCCCCACTACAGTGAAGAGATGGTTGGAGTATTTCTCTTATTTTGTGCCGGGAACCCGTCAGGGAGACCAGGTGCTCTATCCCTATGAAACTCTGAAACTGCTAAAACGGATCAGTGAGCTGCGAATGGAGCGTTATCATCTAAGCACCATTGTGCGTCTGCTGATTGAGGAAGGATTCCCGATGTACGGCAAGGGAGAACAAGAAGCACCCGCTATAGAGCAAACGGAAATCGACGCTGCCGAGTCTCCACAGCCTGACAGGCAGCAGCAGCTTGTCGCCTCTCTATCGTCCCTTGCGAGTGAGCTTGTCCGAATTGCGGATCATCTGAATCACTGGAAGGTGCAATAGCTACACAAGTCCTGGAGAATTCCTTGAGCTGCTAATTCTGTGATTAAGGCTTGTCCCTCTCTAGGCACCAGCGTGCCTGTCGGTTCGAGTATACACCAAGACTGAGGGCTCCAGTCCCCGGAACAGGCAGAAAGCGGGTCAGCCGCCTGTTCTTAGCATCGGGTGTTCCGCTGTTGCGCCGCAACCCTCAGTATATTGTTACGAGCTGGCTGAAGAATTGACGGAGACCCGTTATTCTTCCTCCTCTTCAATGTCTATTTCAAGCTCTTCTTCCAGCAATTTTTCCGACAAGGCACCAGAGTCGCTGAGCAGGCGCAGAATCCGGTCCATCTTGCTTAGACTCAGCCATTGGCCCTTGGTGATCTCTTCCAACAATCTGGCAGTTGTATTATTTAACTGGATCATATTGCGGAAGTTCATATTTCCGGGATTGGATAGTACGAAGGCCTGCATAGCTTCCGCTTCTGCATTGATGATGTGAGACAATGACATCTCGTTGATAGCGATAGAGGTAAGCAGGAGAGAGATGCTTTCCTCCCGCGTAAGCGAGATATCAGGGGTTATATTGGGAATGTGGGGCATTGACATGCAGATCTCCTCCAAAACGTGAAAGGTTGCATTGCGCTTAATTGTCCGGTCATAGCTATGTATACTTCAGGCACAGATTGTCCTATTCCTGTTATTCTTTGAAATCCGTCAAATCCGATATACCTTGGACTAATGGTGATAGGGACAACTCAAAAGCACATATATATAATGGTATAGAAATGATGCTAAGCGGCGGAGGTGAACAAGCGATGCAGAAGCGTGAACAGTTGATCAAAGCGATTATTCTGGCTGCGGCACTGGAAGAGGAGGCGGTCTCAGCTTTGATCGCGGCTGAAATCCGCAAGCTTGAATATATGATGGCCGCCGAAGGAAGCTTGTGGACAGAATCGAATATAGAGAATCTCAGCGCTCTGCGGGAGGCGGTAGCCAGAGTCATCCTAGCCTTGGCGCAGAAGCAGGCCATGATCTGCAGGACACTGGATACCAGCAGGCGCCTGCTGGGAGAGGTGAATGATTATGAATACTGAATCCCGGAAATCGGAGGATGAACTGCTGGTGAACGCGATCCATAAAACCATGGGACAAATGGAGCAGCTGAAGCACGCCTGCCTGCGCCTCTCAGTCAATGCAGATGAGGAACTGGCGCTGTTTATGCAGGAGACCCGCAGGCTGCTTGACAAGGTTCAGACATCCGGTCAGGAGCCGGAGAAGGAATGGAATGAGCCCGAAGAAGAGGTTGCGGCATTCATTAAGAGCGCCGTCCAGAACGCCGTACGTCCCGCCGCTGCTCCATTTGTATCCATGCGTAAGCCTGCCTTTGCCCAGCGTAAGGCAGGCCGGTTCATACAGAAGCGCTCTCCGCAGGTTAAGCGCAAACGCACTTCCAGCGCGAAGAGAAGCAGGACGGAACACGTGCGCGCAACAGGAGAACGTACAAGGTCGCTGCGGCAGCCGAGTGTGCCTGAGCCGAAGGTGATAAAGCCTAAGCAGGAGCCGCAGTCGCCGAAGAAAAAGCTGGAGTCGCAGCCGCCGAAGCCGAAGCTCGAGCTGCAGTTGCCGAAGCCGAAGCTCGAGCTGAAGTCACAGCCGCCGAAGAAGACAACAAACCTGAAGGCAAGTGAACCCGTAGAATATTCAGGAATTATAACCTCGTCCAACCTGAAGCGTTCCTTCTAGAGTATGCCGGTCCGCCGGACGTTGTCATCTGCCGGGAAGCTGCCATACTCCGGCTTCCGGGTCATAACTATCCACAATTCTGGCGGGATTTCCCGCCGCAATGCAGAAATCCGGCAAATCTCTGGTCACTACACTGTTGGGTGTGATTCTGCATCCTTGACCGATACTGACGTTGCCCACAATGACGCAGTGGGCACCGATCTCACTTGTGGCACCGATCCGTACGCGTTGGCTGCTGGAGGTGATCCACTGGTCGCGTATAGGAACGCCGACCTGGCTGTACTGATGGTTGGTATCGGAGATATAGACATCAGGTCCGATGATGACATTCTCTTCAAGCACAACGCTGTTCGCAGCGGCGATAATCAGATTGCGGCTGCAATAACAGCCGTCTCCAATGGTGATGGCGGGTGGCTCCCCTTGACCGGGGTGTATCACGGTGAACCAACTGTTCTCAAGGATATGCACTTTGCTGCCGATAGCGACTTTCTCCGGACAGTTGATATCGGTTTTTTGTACGATCAGGCTGCCGGGACCATATTGGTAAAAACGATTTTGAAAATCCTCGCTGATGAAGTCCATCCACAATCCACCTTTCATTAATTGGGCGAGCCATCTTCAGACCCGCCCAGCGTTGCAGATTTACTGGTGTCTGGCCTGAATCGTTTTGATATGTGTATGGAGATCCTCAAAGTATGACTCGTTGCGGTAGGCCTCGACTAAGACCTCTTCGAAATCTGCGGGTTGCAGTTGCTGGAGGTTGTTCTCCAGTAAATAGTTGTACCACCAGAGCAGAAAGGAGTAGGCAATATGTTTTTTCTCGGCCGCAAGCGCGGCTTCACTCAATCCTTTATCCAAGAAGTAATTTAGAATATTCAAATAAGAATGAATGAACGTCTGGGCGAAGCTGTATCCGCCGGTTATCTTGCCGCTGCTCGTCAGCAGCTTGCGGCGATAGACGCAATAATCCGGTGTGATACCGAGAATGGAGAACTCCAGATAGACCTGGATAAGATTGGAGCCAATGAAAAGCTCTGGCGTGGGAATCTGTTCAAATTCCTTCCTGCGCATGGTGATTCCGGATACAAATGTGCTGTAGATAGAGACATGCCTTACATAATTGCTTATGCCAGCCCCCCGATCGACCCGTCCGGT
This sequence comes from Paenibacillus sp. FSL H3-0333, assembly GCF_038002805.1. Classification (NCBI taxonomy): domain Bacteria; kingdom Bacillati; phylum Bacillota; class Bacilli; order Caryophanales; family Paenibacillaceae; genus Paenibacillus; species Paenibacillus sp. FSL H3-0333. Next base: position 2,683,455 of record NZ_JBBODG010000001.1, read on the forward strand.
GTTCTGAAGTATATCCAGGAAGATTAGGCTGCAGTCTTTGTTTTGTTCTATAACACTGTACAAAGCCTCAAGAGAGCCCGGCAGCCAGTAATCATCGTCACCGTGCAGCTTGATGAATTCACCGCGGGCATAGCCGGCACATTTCAGGAAATTGTAGTCCGCGCCTTCGTTATGTTCGTTGCGGTAGTAGCGGAGGTTGGGGTAACCTAATTGATACTTTCGGACGAGTTCCTCAGTGCGATCTGTGGAGGCATTGTCCGAGACGATCACCTCGAAGTCTTCCATTCTGGCGTTCTGGCTGTAAATACTGTTCAAGCAGACATCAAGCTCCTCTTCGCGGTTATAGGTTGGAATGCAAATGCTGAAGAGGAGGGGCTTGCTGTGAATTTCTGAAGGCAGGGTATCTTCTATTGTAGGCACAACATCTTCCAACACTGGCAAATGCTCTATTTCACCGGAGAGTACACCGACCCTTCTCCATTTCCTGATCATAGGATCATATTGTTTGATTACCCGGGCCGGAGCACCGACCGCCACGCAGTAATCGGGAATCACCGTGCCGGATACCACGACCGCGCCTGCACCAATGACACAGTTTCTGCCGATGGACACTTGTCCTGTTATCACGGCATTCATGCCGATCCAACTTCCGGAGCCAATGGTTACGGTGTGGCTCCAGGAATCCACGCCCTGTTGCATGATGGGAAGATCAGGGTTCTGATAGGCGAGGTTGTGGTCCGAGATATGGACACCCGGCGAGATGATTACCTGGGAACCAATTTCGATACGGTTGACCGCAGACAGGCAGCACCTGCGTCCGATATCACTTCCGGAGCCGATCACGATCCGCGGCTCACCGATGTAGTTGTTGTAAGGCAGCATCATCCAGCACTCAGCCTGCAGTTTGATTTCATTGCCCAGAGCTATGCCCTGCGTACCAAATAAATCGCATGTGGAATGGATGTCGCATCCGCTGCCCAGCCGGTGGAACTGGTGCGGTCCATAGCTTTGGCCATAGCCATAACGTTCCAGAAAGACCTGCTTGGCTTCAGCGAAACCGTTGGCCGTATTCGGAATACCGCAGTCATGCAGACACCAGGAAAGATGCTGCTTGGGTATGCCTACTTCATAACCGTTTGCGAGAAACTCCTGGCATTGCGAAATATCATAGAAATGCCATCCGTCAAACCAGTCTTTACGCCAAGGGATATCATATTGCGTGACCAGCATCAGTCCGTCGAGACTCTCCACACTTTCATAATCTCCCGCCGGCTGCAGAAATTCCATGGGCTTGAGCATACCCGTATGGCTCTCAACCACTTTGCCATATTTGTGTGGGGCCTCCCACCAGGTGCCGGAAGACGGAAGTACTTTAGCACCTACGACTCCAAGAATACCTAAAGACGGATGATCGGTGAACAGGCGTACGATGTCTGCAATAAAGTGGGGGTTAAGGATATGGACGTCCTGATGAATATACACCTTGTATTTGGCATCCGATTGGCGCATAGCCTCATCGTAGCCTGCTGTCAGGCTTACGGCTCCCCTCACCATTTGAATATCTGCTTCATATCCGTCCGGGATGATTAATTGCTTCAGATTCAGTTCGCTGCGTTGGGCCAGCCCCTCGTCGTTTACACAAATAATGAAACTTATTTTACAGTCATCCATGTCGCTCGATCCCTCTCTTTTAACCCTCCAGGTCCGGCATCTTCCTTATTTACTGGACTTTGTGGACCCGAGGCTTTCGGTTTTGCCATCTGTCCGGGCATAGTCTATGTATATTCAGACAATGCCCAAACATCAATGGAATTTGTCAAAGGTACTTATAATATCTGCTGCAAATGGATTGGTGGATCAGTCATTTTATAGCGACAAAGGCAGAAATGCGGATTGGATTGCAGTAGTGCATATTGTCGGGACACCCACGGGTTGACAAAATTCCCCGCTTGCACCAAATCGGCAGTCCGCTCCCATTCCCGTCTGTTTAGAACAAGCGGAAGAGGCGGAGAAGCGCCTGTTGCAGCATGTCTGACAAACTCGGATAATCCCTCCAGCCGTTCTGTCTGCGGGGAGCGGTGGATAAGCTCGGGCTGAATCAACACGATAGCACACTCAGGATGAGTGTGAAGCACATTCAGAAAACGATTGAGAGAGCCATTAAGGAAGGAGATTCCAGGCTCATGCACCATTATAAATTTCCCGCGCGCCATATCCGCCGCCTGAATGTTAAGGAGACCTTCTCCTGCATGTGCCGGATTGCGAAGGTAGCGGAAGCTGTGGTGATGATCTTCATAGTGGCGCGCCACTTCCTCAGTCTCATCTGCCGAGGCATCGTCCAGAACACAGACTTCGATTATTCCGGCATCATCGGTCTGTGTATAGATCGATTCCAGAGCTCGCCGCAGCTCGCCGGCCTGATTGTGTACCGGTAAGCAAATGGATAGCAGCGGTTCCTTGCTCCTGCGCTCCAATACCTCCCGGGCTTCCCCCTCACTGTGTACCCTGATCCATTCGCCGCTTGTCGGCTCGTAGATCCGGCGAAATTCGGCTGGGTTGCCGGCGACCACGCAGTAATCCGGTACATCCCGCATAATAACACTCCCTGCTCCTACCACGCAGCCTTTACCAATCTTCACATTGCCCAAGATGGAGGAATGTGCTCCGATCCAGGAGCCTTCACCGATCACTACTGTAGAAGCGCTGCTGCTCTTCTTATCCCATACTTGTCTGGCGTCAGTTATAAACACATGGGGGCCTGTTATTACATCTGCCTTCAGTACCACCTTGCCGGTTGCAGTAATGGTCAGGAACCGGTTGCATTCGCAACGGTCCCCGATCATGATTCGGGGAGAGCCATTCATGGCCGGAGAAGGGATATTCCACCGGTAGCCCTCCCGTACCAGCACGCCTGCACCGAAAGCCGTCTGTTCCGGCAAAGATAACACACCGTCTGAGGCTATCCTACAGCCTGTTCCGTAAGCATAGAGACGATAATAGAGCGAGGGGGGGATAGTATCCATATCTTCCTCCTTGTATCAGATGGAATACACACAGTGTGAAGACTCTGTACTAGCTTATGAACCGGAACAGGAATCATGCAAGTAAATCCGGTCGAATGATCCGCCAGGGCTGGCATATACATATACGAGAAATCCGTTAAATCCGAATTTTCAGAATCTGCAAGAGGGAGGAGAAGAGTTGCCGACCATCAGTCTATGCATGATTGTACGCAATGAAGAGCAGAGTCTGGGGCGATGCCTGTCATCAGTCGCGGACCTTGTGGATGAGTTAGTTATTGTAGATACTGGCTCGACTGATCGCACCAAAACAATAGCGGCCAGCTTCGGGGCAAATATCTATGATTATGAGTGGATCCAGGACTTCGCAGCAGCACGTAATTATTCATTCAGTAAAGCGACCTGCGAGTATATTATGTGGCTCGATGCGGACGATGTCATTGAAGAAACCGACCACGAACGCTTAAAGGCCTTAAAGGCCACTTTGTCTTCCGAATATCATTCGGTTAGCATGGCCTATATTCTATCCACCGATGACGAAGGGAAGCCGACGGCAAGCTTGAGGAGAAATCGGTTGTTCAGACGTGATTGCCAGTTTCAGTGGAGTGGCGCCGTACATGAATTTGTTGAAGTTACACCGCCAACGTTTGAGAGCGACGTCTGCATCACTCACAAGAAAGATAAAGAATTTACAGAACGAAATTTGCTGATTTACCGAAAGATGCAAGCTAAGGGTGAAGAATTCACCCCAAGAGACCAGATTTATTTCGCCCATGAGCTCTACGATCATGGTTATTATCAAGAGGCTCTTGAGAATTATCAGATCTTCCTGTCCCGCGGTGACGGTTGGATAGAGGATAATATTCAAGCTTGCATGCGCCTTGCGGACAGCTACGGTGCGCTGGGGCAGAAAGAAGAGCAGTTATTGTCGCTGTGCCGCACCTTCGAGTATGGCCCCCCTCGCCCGGATGCTTGCAGCAAAATAGGGTTCTATTTCATGGATTTACAGCAATATGAACAGGCTGCTTACTGGTTCGAGCTTGCGGTGTCCCTGCCAACGAGAAGTGACCCGGGAACGGATGAGGAAGCTGCAGGTTCATGGCTGTCCAACTTGCAGCGTTGCGTCTGCTACGACAAGCTGGGTCAGACCAGTTACGCTGACTTTTGCAATGAGATTGCACATGCGCAATACCCGAATCATTACAGTGTCCAATATAACCGGGATTACTACCGGAACCTGCTGGGGAACAGGCATGTGGAAATAGACAGACCAGTGCTTGAAGAACGAAAGGAGTTGACCCGATGAAGACAAGTATCATTATTCTCACACTTAACCAGCTTCAGTTAACGGTTCAATGTCTAGAGAGTATTAAGCGCGGAACTCCTGAGGAACATGAGATTATTATTGTCGATAATGCTTCAAGTGATGGAACCGTGAATTTCCTGAAGCATCATTATCCAGAGATGAAATTAATTGAGAACAAGAAGAATCTCGGGTTTGCTAAAGGCTGTAACCAGGGAGTTCAGGCAGCGCAAGGAGAGTCGATATTATTCCTGAACAATGACACTGTAGTTCCACCCGGCTGGCTGGCACCCATGCTTGATGCATTGCACAGTGACAGTACTGTAGGCATGTCGGGACCCGTGACGAATTACATTAGCGGACATCAGCGTATTCCAGTGACCTACAGTGATTTGAAGGATATGGAGAATTTTGCGCAGGAGTACTGTGAGAGCAAACGCGGGCTCGTGAAGGAGGTTGACCGTCTGATTGGCTTCTGTCTGATGGTCAAACGCAGCGTCTTGGATGAAATCGGCTTGTTCGACGAACGTTATGGCCTTGGAAATTACGAAGATGATGATCTGTGTCTCCGGGCGCTTCAGCATGGCTACAAGCTGCTCATCGCAGAAGACTCGTTCATCCACCATATCGGTCATGCCAGTATGGGACAGAATCCTTCCTTTGATCTTACTACGCTCCTACAACAGAATAAGACAAGAGCCTTTCAGAAATGGGGAGCGGACATTCACTCTTTGATCTATGCTCCTCCCGTACGTCTGTGTGTGGGTATTATTGCATCCGGCAATGAATCTGCACTGGAGAAGACACTAGATTCATTTGTAGATGTGGCAGAGCAGATGATTGTACTAGATCCATCGGGAAATGAAGACATTGCACGTACAGTTGCCCGTTATACCCAGTACATCTATTGCGTGAAGGGGGAGATAAGTGAGCAGATGTGCTTGGAATGGATCAGTCATATGGCGGTAGAGCCTTATATTCTCTGGCTCCAGGAAGGCGATGTCCTAAATACGGAAGAACGCCGGAGATTTGCTGGGCTCAAGCGTTCTTTATTCCACCAATACCATGTAATTTCTCTCAACTGTGCGGACGGTGTACGTTATATGATCAGGCAGTCCGGGGAGAAAATTTACCCGAAAGATATCGAACAGCCAAGGAAGAATCCATTTTTTGGATATTCCAGCGGAGCTACCATCAGCCGGTTCATAGACATTGAGCATGCGGACCGTGAGACTGCCAAACCACTTTGAATCGGAGGTTAGTTATGGAACAGGATTTGGTTACTATTGCGATATTGGCGAAGGACAAGGCACATGTGCTGCCGCTCTATCTTAAACTGATTGAGAAACAGACCTACCCGGCTTCCCGGATCAATCTGTATATCCGTACAAACAACAATAATGACCGTACCAAGGAAATTCTCGAAGAATGGGTAGAGCGGGTAGGTGAAAGATATCATGAGGTGTATTTCAATGCAAGCGATGTGGAAGAATCTGTACAAGACTTCACTCCACATGAATGGAATGATCTTCGCCTTAGGGTGATAGCAAAGATACGGCAGGAGTCCATTGAATGGGCCAAGGCGAGAGATTCCCATTATTTTGTGCCGGATTGCGATAATTTCATCATTTCCGATACGCTGGAGAGCCTGCTCTCTACCCATCTGCCGGTAGTTGGTCCTCTGCTCAAGTTGGCTGAGACGCCTTTGAGTTATTATTCCAATTTCCATGATAAAACAGATGACTATGGGTATTACGGATCATCCCCTTTCTATCTGGAGTATTTATTCCAGCATATAAAGGGACTCATTGAGGTCGATGTTATTCATTGCACCTATCTGATGCGCCGTGAGATTCTGGAGCATGTCCAGTATGAAGACGGCAGCGGCCGGCATGAATATGTCATTGTTAGCCACGGCTTGAGAAAAGCAGGGGTGCCGCAATATCTGGATAATCGCAAAGTCTATGGAAGTCTGACCTTCTGTGACACGGAAGAGCAAATTCTCGGAATTGGAATTACAGCAGATAATTTTGAATAGGAGAACGGGGGTGGAACCATGAAGCTGGTACTTCTATCCGGCGGGTCCGGCACACGCTTGTGGCCGCTCTCCAGCAGTATCAGGAGTAAGCAGTTCCTTCAAGTGCTGCCCGCTCCTGGCGGAGGCCGGGAATCTATGCTGCAGCGGGTTTGGCGGCAGTTGTCGGCTGCGGGTCTTAACCATGAAGTGTACATCGCAACGTCAAGCGGACAAGAGTCATTGATCCGGAAGCAGCTTGGTTCAACGCCGCCTATCATTATGGAGCCGCGGCGCAGAGATACATTTCCGGCAGTAAGCCTTGCTTCGGCTTATTTATATTCCGTGGAGAAGATTTCCCCGGAGGAGACGGTTATCGTCTTGCCGGTGGATGCTTATGTGAACGACGATTTCTTCTTCAAGCTGGCTGAATTAGATCATGCCCTCCGTCACTCGGGTGCAGAAATTGCCTTACTTGGGGCAAGGCCAAGTGAACCGTCAGAGAAATACGGATATATTGTTCCGGCCATTTCTCCAGTCTCTTCTACAAGCAATCAGGAGAATCAAGCATATGTGCATGTGGAGTGTTTCGTGGAGAAGCCGGATCGTAAGGCGGCTGAGACCCTAATGGCACAGCAAGCGATGTGGAATTGTGGCATCTTTGCCTTTCGCCTTTGTGATCTGCTGAAGCGGCTGGAGACAGTTGACATCCCGACAGATTACGCGGAATTACTGAAGAAGTATCAATGCCTTCCCAAGAGTAGCTTCGATATTGAGGTATTGGAGGGGAACAGCCGTCTTATCTGTGTACCCTATCTGGATAACTGGAAGGATCTGGGGACCTGGAATACTCTATCTGAAGAATTAGCTTCCTCAGTTCTGGGATGGGGCCAGATCAGCGCAGATTCACTAAATTGTCAGATTGTCAATGAGCTGGATATTCCGGTGATGCTTGTGGGACTGGACGATGTAATTGTTGCAGCAGGTCCAGCGGGGATCCTCGTTTCCCATAAAGACGCTGCGGATCATCTGAAGCATCTGCTCCCTACACCCGATACTGAGACCAGGAAATAGACGCTTCGTAGCGACTGATACCTGCTGTCTAAAGATATACACAAGGCTGTCCGACTTTATCCGACAATGTTCTATGCGGGCGGGAACTGTCATAAGGTAGAGAGGTGATGTCAATTGGCATCCATATCATCCTGTCCGGTCCGTCCGCACAGTCCGGTAAATCCATTATGGAAAGGAGGCAGCTCCAGCATGACAGACAGTAACGAAGGCGACCGTCCCTCTAATCTCTTTGTGTATGATCGTCAAAGATGAAGAGCCGTGGATTGCGCGCAGTCTGCTGAGTGTACAGGAGGCTGTGGACGAAATTATTGTCGTGGATACAGGTTCCGGTGACAGAACGATGGACATTGCCCATAGTCTCGGCGCGAAGGTTCTCCAATTCCCCTGGCCGGAGAGCTTCGCAGAGGCCCGCAATTACAGCCTCCGCCATGCGACAGGGAAATGGGTGATGTGGATGGATGCCGATGAAGAAATTGCCCTTGCTGAAGCCCCGAAGTTGAGGCAGGTAAGCAGCATCGGGAACAGTAAGCTGGCTTCTCTCGAAACGGTCCATTTCAGTAGTGTATTCCGGCCCGAGCCGAATGAAGCTTACCGGCTGAATCAGTGCCGTCTATTCCGCAATGGAGAAGGGTTCCATTTCACTGGCGGCATCCATGAACAGTTAAGCTTATCCGGGCGACATGACGGAGAGGACATAGATACTCCGTTCCCGCTTCCGGTCCGGCTATTCCATTACGGCTACCTGCAGTCCGTGACCTCACTTAAGTCCAAACATGAACGCAATCTGAAGCTGCTCCAGCAATCCACTGCAGATAACCCGAATCCCGATCCGTGGAGTCTTTATCATATAGCGAGTGAATATCAACGGATTGGGGAATATGCGAATGCCTTCAGGCAGGTCAATCTGGCCATAGCCGCCTCGCTTGGCGAGAAGAAGCTGCCACCCTCGCTCTTTTACAAGCTTAAATATGGCTGTCTGCTGGCGCTGGGCAGCTTCAGGGAAGGCTGGCCCGGCATTGACAAAGCCATCGGCCTCTACCCGGATTATGTGGATCTGCATCTCAATAAAGGATGCATTCTGATGAATATCGGGCAAGTGGAGGCTGCAATCTCCGCTTTCGAGCATTGTCTTACTCTTGGGGAGAATGCTCTTCATTATATGGTTCTCACAGGTGCGGGAACCTTCTACCCCTGCTATTATCTCGGTGATTGCTATGAAATGCTCGGAAAACTTGATGATGCCAAAGCTTGGTATCGCAGAGCGCTGGAGTACTCGCCTGGATTCGGGGAAGCTGCGGTTAAGCTATCGAATCTGAATCAAGATGTCAAAGCGGCTGAATGGCTTCCTGCAGTCAACCGCCGCCCCCCCTTACCAACTCACCGTCCCCCCCTCCTTCGTTCAAGTGCAACTCCGGAGAATGCATGGTGCATAGCAGTGTTGCTTAGCAGGGAAGAGGGTTCGTACCCCGCTCTGTACAAATGGGCTGAGAAATGGGGGTCGCTTGGGGATGAATGGATCATTATCGATGCAGATATGGGGGAAGAAGGCAAGCAGCTTGCCGATGAACTACAAGCACAGGTACTTCATTTCCCCGCCAGCGGAGATCTGTTTCAGCTCTGGAAGACTATACAGCAAATTCTCACAACTCCTTATGTGCTGTGGTTGAACCCTTATGATGAACTTAGTGGAGAGGATCTGGACGCACTCGGAAGTCTAAAAGAATCGTTAGTAAGTCAGAAAACTATGATTTCTCTTAATCTATGCATGCAGGAAGAAAAAATAGACCAGAAACTCTGGATGGTTCAGAGGAATCGTCTGGCCCACCGTGAGACAGTACTGGGCTGTAATCCAATCAGTGGAGAGCTTGTCGCTGTACCTGGAAGTATGAATAGGAACAGCCCCGTTACTTTAATGAATCGCAGGCCATCCGGACAAGACGGAAATTAAAAATCATGTTGTTTGGTGAAAGGGGAAAAAAGGATATGAATATCGGATTTACTGGACCAACGGGGCCTACAGGAACAACAGGGGCGCCGGGGAGAGGTAGTGTCGGAGCACCCGGTCCGCGTGGTTATGATGGTGATACAGGGGCAACGGGCTTCACAGGACATACGGGAACGACAGGATTTACAGGAGCGACGGGACATACAGGAGCAACAGGATTTACCGGGGCGGGAACAACGGGGGCAACAGGCTTCACGGGACACACGGGAGCGACAGGATTTACCGGAGCGGGAACAACGGGGGCAACGGGCTTCACGGGACACACGGGAGCGACAGGATTTACCGGAGCGGGAACAACAGGATTAACAGGAAATACGGGGATGACAGGACATACAGGAGCGACAGGATTTACCGGAGCGGGAACAACAGGATTAACAGGAAATACGGGGATGACGGGGCATACAGGAGCGACAGGATTTACCGGATATACGGGATATACGGGATATACGGGAATGACTGGGTATACAGGAATGACGGGGTTAAAAGGAGATACGGGAGCCACTGGTTCGATCTCACTTATTTTTGGAACCTTTATTGGCGGTGATACAACACCAACCGGGGATAATGGGCCTCTCTACGGCTTTATGGAAAGTGAGTCTGTTTCCGGAATAGAATTGATTGACGACGGAACTACTTTTAGATTACCAGGAGGGCATTTCTACTACTTCACATGTCAAGCAGCGGTGAATTTTCCACCAGGAACTGCGCCGGGTCTTGCATTGGCGATTTATGATAGTTCTAGCAATAGTTACGTAAGGGATGATGGTTCGATTTTCTTTTCTGGGGCAGTCAGTACTACCGCTAGACCAGTTGTTCCAGTATCTATCTCACGAATTCTAAATGCTACGAACGAAGATATGTTAGTGAGGGTTGTGTTACCTCTAGCTGGTACCTATGCCTCTTCAGATATCCAGAATGTTCCTTATGGATTCTATAACACCTCTGTTAATGTTTTTGCTCTGAATTAATTTTCAGAATCAAATATTTCTTTATGATTAGCCTCGGAAACGAATGCCTTCCTTATCAAAGGAATGTTGCATTCGTTTCTTAATAACTTAGAAACAAAGAAAGGTTTCTAGGAAGAAGGGTAGACCTGCTAGCTTAGAACAGCGAGGAGTTGATAACGCATGAGTACAGGAGTAACCGGCTTCACAGGTCCTACGGGTACAACCGGCCCGGCAGGACCAACTGGAACTACAGGGGTGCAAGGAAATCCAGGTATAGCTACCAGAGGGGCTTGCGGGGCGACGGGTCGAACAGGTCTAACTGGACGTACTGGTGTCACGGGAGTGACCGGTGTAACAGGGGTAACAGGGGTAACAGGTCTAACAGGTATGACAGGTATGACAGGTATGACGGGTGTGACAGGAGTAACAGGTGTGACCGGTATGACCGGTGTGACAGGTATGACAGGTGCTACGGGTGAAACAGGAGCGGGTGGAGCTACAGGATTAAGTGCTACGGGACTTACCGGAGAGACCGGGGCTACGGGACTTACCGGGGAGACGGGAGCAACGGGACTCACGGGAGAAACCGGGGCGACAGGACTTACCGGAGCGGGAGAAACGGGAGCGACAGGACTGACCGGGGAGACGGGAGCGACAGGACTGACTGGAGAAACGGGAGTAACAGGCCTCACGGGAGAAACCGGTGTGACAGGCCTCACCGGGGAGACCGGAGCAACAGGCCTCACCGGTGAGACTGGGGCAACAGGACTCACTGGTGAAACCGGAGCGACAGGCCTCACGGGAGAGACTGGGGCAACAGGCCTGACCGGAGAAACCGGGGCGACGGGCCTCACGGGCGAAACGGGATCGACGGGCCTCACGGGAGAGACTGGGGCAACGGGTCTCACGGGCGAAACGGGAGCGACGGGACTCACGGGGGAAACGGGAGCGACAGGACTCACTGGGGAAACGGGAGCAACGGGTCTCACGGGAGAAACCGGGGCGACAGGACTGACAGGAGAAACGGGAGCGACAGGACTCACGGGAGAGACTGGGGCAACGGGTCTCACGGGCGAAACGGGAGCGACGGGCCTCACGGGGGACACGGGAGCGACAGGACTTACTGGTGAAACGGGAGCGACAGGACTCACTGGGGAAACGGGAGAAACCGGGGCGACAGGACTGACAGGAGAAACGGGAGCGACAGGACTCACGGGCGAAACGGGAGCAACAGGCCTCACGGGAGAAACCGGAGCAACAGGCCTCACGGGAGAAACGGGAGCAACAGGCCTTACCGGAGAAACCGGGGCGACAGGCCTTACCGGAGAAACGGGAGCAACAGGGCTCACCGGAGAAACGGGAGCAACAGGACTCACTGGGGAAACTGGGGCAACGGGACTCACGGGAGAAACCGGGGCGACAGGACTCACGGGCGAAACGGGAGCGACAGGACTCACCGGGGACACGGGAGCGACAGGCCTGACCGGAGAAACGGGAGCGACAGGACTCACCGGTGAAACGGGAGCGACAGGACTCACGGGAGAGACTGGGGCAACAGGCCTGACCGGAGAAACCGGGGCGACGGGCCTCACGGGCGAAACGGGATCGACGGGCCTCACGGGCGAAACGGGAGTAACAGGCCTCACGGGAGAAACTGGGGCAACGGGCCTCACGGGAGAAACGGGAGCGACAGGACTCACTGGTGAAACCGGAGCAACGGGTCTCACGGGAGAAACCGGAGCAACAGGCCTCACGGGAGAAACGGGAGCGACAGGACTCACCGGAGAAACGGGAGCAACGGGTCTCACTGGGGAAACGGGAGCAACGGGTCTCACTGGGGAAACGGGAGCGACAGGTCTTACTGGGGAAACGGGAGCAACAGGCCTCACGGGAGAAACCGGGGCGACAGGACTGACAGGAGAAACGGGAGCGACAGGACTCACCGGAGAAACGGGAGCGACAGGGCTCACTGGGGAAACGGGAGCAACGGGTCTCACTGGAGAAACCGGGGCAACGGGACTCACGGGAGAAACCGGTGCCACAGGACTCACGGGAGAAACGGGAGCGACAGGGCTCACCGGCGAAACCGGGGCGACAGGACTTACCGGAGAGACAGGAGCAACAGGACTCACGGGAGCAACGGGAGCAACAGGACTCACGGGCGAAACGGGAGCAACAGGCCTCACGGGAGAAACCGGGGCGACAGGACTCACTGGAGAAACCGGGGCGACAGGACTGACAGGAGAAACGGGAGCGACAGGACTCACCGGAGAAACGGGAGCGACAGGGCTCACTGGGGAAACGGGAGCAACGGGTCTCACGGGAGAAACCGGGGCGACAGGACTGACAGGAGAAACGGGAGCGACAGGACTCACCGGAGAAACGGGAGCGACAGGGCTCACTGGGGAAACGGGAGCAACGGGTCTCACGGGAGAAACCGGGGCGACAGGACTGACAGGAGAAACGGGAGCGACAGGACTCACCGGAGAAACGGGAGCGACAGGGCTCACTGGGGAAACGGGAGCAACGGGTCTCACGGGAGAAACCGGGGCGACAGGACTGACAGGAGAAACGGGAGCGACAGGACTCACGGGAGCAACGGGAGCAACAGGCCTCACGGGAGAAACGGGAGCAACAGGCCTCACGGGAGAAACGGGAGCAACAGGCCTTACCGGAGAAACCGGGGCGACAGGCCTTACCGGAGAAACGGGAGCAACAGGGCTCACCGGAGAAACGGGAGCAACAGGCCTTACCGGAGAAACCGGGGCGACAGGACTGACCGGAGAAACGGGAGCAACGGGACTCACGGGAGAAACGGGAGCGACAGGGCTCACCGGGGAAACGGGAGCGACAGGTCTTACTGGGGAAACGGGAGCAACAGGCCTCACGGGAGAAACCGGGGCGACAGGACTCACCGGAGAAACGGGAGCGACAGGGCTCACCGGAGAAACGGGAGCGACAGGGCTCACTGGGGAAACGGGAGCAACGGGTCTCACGGGAGAAACCGGGGCGACAGGACTGACAGGAGAAACGGGAGCGACAGGACTCACGGGAGAAACGGGAGCGACAGGACTCACGGGAGCAACGGGAGCAACAGGCCTCACGGGAGAAACGGGAGCAACAGGCCTCACGGGAGAAACGGGAGCAACAGGCCTTACCGGAGAAACCGGGGCGACAGGCCTTACCGGAGAAACGGGAGTAACAGGGCTCACCGGAGAAACGGGAGCAACAGGTCTTACCGGAGAAACCGGGGCGACAGGACTGACCGGAGAAACGGGAGCAACGGGACTCACGGGAGAAACGGGAGCGACAGGGCTCACCGGGGAAACGGGAGCGACAGGTCTTACTGGGGAAACGGGAGCAACAGGCCTCACGGGAGAAACCGGGGCGACAGGACTGACAGGAGAAACGGGAGCGACAGGACTCACGGGAGCAACGGGAGCAACGGGACTCACGGGAGAAACGGGAGCGACAGGGCTCACCGGGGAAACGGGAGCGACAGGTCTTACTGGGGAAACGGGAGCAACAGGCCTCACGGGAGAAACGGGAGCGACAGGACTCACGGGAGCAACGGGAGCAACAGGCCTCACGGGAGAAACCGGAGCAACAGGCCTCACTGGAGAAACCGGGGCGACTGGCCTTACCGGAGAGACGGGAGCGACTGGACTCACGGGAGAAACGGGAGCGACAGGGCTCACCGGCGAAACCGGGGCGACAGGTCTCACTGGGGAAACCGGGGCGACTGGCCTTACCGGAGAGACGGGAGCGACTGGACTCACGGGAGAAACGGGAGCGACAGGGCTCACCGGCGAAACCGGGGCGACAGGTCTCACTGGGGAAACGGGAGCAACAGGCCTCACGGGAGAAACCGGGGCGACAGGCCTCACGGGAGAAACCGGAGCGACAGGGCTCACCGGCGAAACCGGGGCGACAGGACTTACCGGAGAGACAGGAGCAACAGGACTCACGGGAGCAACGGGAGCAACAGGACTCACGGGCGAAACGGGAGCAACAGGCCTCACGGGAGAAACCGGGGCGACCGGACTCACTGGAGAAACCGGGGCGACAGGACTGACAGGAGAAACGGGAGCGACAGGACTCACCGGAGAAACGGGAGCGACAGGGCTCACTGGGGAAACGGGAGCAACGGGTCTCACGGGAGAAACCGGGGCGACAGGACTGACAGGAGAAACGGGAGCGACAGGGCTCACTGGGGAAACGGGAGCAACGGGTCTCACGGGAGAAACCGGGGCGACAGGACTGACAGGAGAAACGGGAGCGACAGGACTCACGGGAGCAACGGGAGCAACAGGCCTCACGGGAGAAACGGGAGCGACGGGACTCACTGGCGAAACGGGAGCGACGGGTCTTACAGGTCAGACCGGGTCGACAGGACTTACCGGAGCGGGAGAAACGGGAGCAACAGGTCTTACTGGTGAAACGGGAGCAACAGGCCTCACAGGAGCAACGGGAGCAACAGGCCTCACGGGAGAAACGGGAGCAGCAGGCCTCACAGGAGAAACGGGAGCAACAGGCCTCACGGGAGAAACGGGAGCGACAGGGCTCACCGGCGAAACGGGAGCGACAGGGCTCACGGGAGAAACCGGGGCGACAGGCCTCACGGGAGAAACGGGAGCGACAGGGCTCACTGGGGAAACGGGAGCGACGGGACTCACTGGGGAACGGGAGCGACGGGTCTTACAGGTCAGACCGGGTCGACAGGACTTACCGGAGCGGGAGAAACGGGAGCAACAGGTCTTACTGGTGAAACGGGAGCAACAGGCCTCACGGGAGAAACCGGGGCGACAGGACTTACCGGAGCGGGAGAAACGGGAGCGACGGGTCTCACGGGAAGAACGGGAGCGACAGGGCTAACTGGATCGACAGGTCTTACGGGTTCTACAGGAACAAGAGGACCTCAAGGGAGTCAAGGTTTACCCGGAGCTCCAGGTCCACGTGGCTATCAAGGTGATACGGGACCTACGGGATTCACGGGATCGACCGGAGCAACGGGATTCACGGGAGAGACTGGATCGACAGGATTCACGGGATCGACCGGAGCAACGGGATTCACGGGATCGACCGGAGCAACGGGATTCACGGGATCGACCGGAGCAACGGGATTCACGGGATCGACCGGAGTAACGGGGTTCACGGGATCGACCGGAGTAACGGGGTTCACGGGATCGACCGGAGTAACGGGATTCACGGGATCGACCGGAGTAACGGGGTTCACGGGATCGACCGGAGTAACGGGGTTCACGGGATCGACCGGAGTAACGGGGTTCACGGGATCGACCGGATCGACCGGAGCAACGGGATTCACGGGATCGACCGGAGTAACGGGGTTCACGGGATCGACCGGATCGACCGGAGCAACGGGATTCACGGGAGAGACCGGATCGACAGGATTCACGGGATCGACCGGATCGACAGGGTTCACGGGATCGACCGGAGCAACGGGATTCACGGGAGAGACTGGATCGACAGGATTCACGGGATCGACCGGATCGACGGGTCTTACCGGAGCAACCGGATCGACGGGTCTTACTGGAGCAACCGGAGCAACGGGTCTTACCGGAGCAACCGGATCGACGGGTCTTACTGGAGCAACCGGAGCAACGGGTCTTACCGGAGCAACCGGATCGACGGGTCTTACTGGAGCAACCGGAGCAACGGGTCTTACCGGAGCAACCGGAGCAACGGGTCTTACCGGAGCAACCGGAGTAACGGGTGTTGGTATTGTAGGTCCAACTGGCTACTTGTCTCAGAATTATGCTCAATTTGTTTCCAATCAAACATTAATTGTAGCAGACACAGATGACTTTCCAATTCCTCATTTCAGTTATCTTGCTAGTTCAAGTAATGGTGTTGCTATTGGGCCGGATAGTGAAGACACTGATGAATTTGTGGTTCAAGCCGGGAATTACCTGATTATCTATCAAGCTACTGTTCAGTCCACCCCTACCAGATCGGCTGGTCTGGAACTTATTATAGGCGGTTCAATAGCGTATGACACCCAAATTGCGGCTCCAATTAACAATAATGTTTCATCCTTACAAGGCACCTATATATTGTTGGCTACCGAACAAACAACAATTCAGTTGGCACTTTTGTTTAAGGATACTGCTGTGACTAACGATATCCGAGGTTTATCTTATGGCATTTTTGCGGCAAAAGTCACAATTATTATGCTTGGCTGAGACTGGCGTGACTTAAGCAATCATTGTAATTCCGTTCTATTAAGGCCAGCCGAAATCAGGGCTGGCCTTAATTTGTATCTGAAGGTGGGAGCTGAGCAGGACGTTTATGTATTCTTTACATAGCTTGGATGAATTAACGAACCATTTGCTGTGAGCGACATATGATGGACTATTCTAAACAAGAAAGGAGAGGATTGATTTGTCACAAGCCAATCTGCCGAACATTACACCAACCATTTCTCTCACCAGAAACGACGCTGTTAACATGATGTTGTCGGCAATTGCTATGGAAGAATTAGGACTTAGTCACGTTATCAATGCAGAAGGGGAGAAACTGCAGTATGTGCTGGGAACTCTTCCGGGAGTAGCCGCTCCGGTGGTCAACTTATCCAATCTTATGGACATTACATCGAGCATAAGGAATCTGTTGGGAGAAACCCTCAAAAGCGCATGGTTGCAGACCAGTCAATTAGAGAGTCTGCTGTCGGTGCCAGTTGATTACGGCGCTACAGGAGCACCTGGTCAAACAGGTCCAGACGAAGGTCCAATAGGTCCACGAGGTCTGGTAGGTGAAATAGGAGAGACCGGAGATAAGGGGGAAACGGGGAGTACCGGATTTGCCGGAGTTACAGGCTTAACCGGTTTTACAGGAGAGACAGGGGCTACGGGACTTACAGGTGCAACAGGGTTAACTGGGGCTACAGGTATGACCGGACTTACAGGAGAGACAGGAGCTACAGGTCTAACAGGTCTAACCGGAGTTACAGGTCTAACCGGTGCCACAGGTCTGACGGGAGAAACGGGATTGACCGGTCTAACCGGATTGACCGGTCTAACCGGTGTGACCGGCTGGACCGGCGCTGGCGGTGTATCTGCAGCAGACCGACTGCTGTACTATGTCGAGGCAGGGACTGCGGATGCTGGTGATCCGGTAGTTTTTACTAGTCCAGGTATAATATTGGGTACGAGTATCGGCCTTGGGACTGGAGGATCCTTTAATTTGCTTAATAATGATGTGGGAGGGGTAAATGAGCCGGCGATATACTATGTCCACTATTCGGCAACCGCAACTTCTGCTGCCGGACAGGGAATGACACTATCGCTGTCGCTTAACGGAAATGGCATTCCCGGAAGCGAAAGTTCCTCTGCTATTCCTGCAGCGGTAAACATGGTGTCGGGCGGCAGCGTCTTTCCAACAGAAACTACTCCGAATCCTAATGCATTAACGTTGATCAACACCGGCGCAGGCGGTCTAAGCGGTATAGCAGGAACGATTTCGATTATCAAATTGCTCTAACCCAACTTAATACAGAGGAGTTGATTCCATGTCTCAGGCGAACTTGCCTAATATCACCCCAACGATAAATCTTACCAGGGATGATGCCGTCAACCTGTTGCTGTCCTCCATAGCAATGGAAGAATTGGGACTCAGTCATATTATCAATGCGGAAGGAGAGAAGCTGCAGTATATTCTGGGTACTCTACCGGGAATTACAGCTCCTGAAGCTACCATTGGTGATGTGCTGGCCATGAATGATAGTGTAAGGAATATGATGCGCGATATTGTCAAAAAGGAATTCATTCTGACCAACAAACTGGAGACGGTACTCAGCGCTTCCATCATGGCGGGTCCAACCGGTCCAACCGGAGTAACGGGTAATCCTGGAGGACCTCAAGGACCTCAAGGAGCTCAAGGTGATCAAGGTGCTCAAGGTCCAGAAGGTGCAGTCGGTAACACTGGGTTGACCGGAGAGACTGGAATGACCGGGGCGACGGGATTGACCGGAGTAACTGGGCTGACTGGAGGGACCGGCGCTAGCGGAGCAACCGGAATGACGGGTCTTACCGGATTGACTGGATTGACTGGCGTTACGGGACTTACAGGTCTAACCGGGGAGACCGGTGCTACCGGCCTTACGGGTCTAACTGGAGAGACCGGTGCTACCGGAATGACGGGAATGACGGGTATGACTGGGATGACGGGGCTGACCGGTATTGCATTCTTCGCGGATTATGCTTCTTCTTCAACCACTGAGTTGGGCGTAGGACCAGATAGTCCTATCCTATGGGATGATCCGGGACCGTCAGATGGAGAGATTATAAATAACACCTCATACTTTGCTTTACCTGCAAATGCAACAATTTTCGTACAATTCTATGTAAGTGGCCAGAATCCCTCTCCTGCAGGTCCGATGGTCTTCCAATTATATTACACGGATGCAGCAGGAACGGTGGGAGCCGCTGTCACTGGAGGGTCAGCAACCTCTTCTATAGACAATGACGGTATTGCAGCCGTGTCAGGCGGAGGCATTATACAGACAGACGCAACCGCGGTGCGAGGTGTAGCCTTATACAATAACACCACCGGGGAGCCTATCGGGGAAAGTGCGAATCTCTCTGCCAACATCCAACTAATCAGAATTAATTAATTCCCTTGTATTAAGAAAAGCAAGGCACCGAGAAGCCAAAACTCGGTGCCTTGCTATGTTAAGATTCGGGAGAACATCCGGTGATTCGCCTCTTTGGAGCTTCTGCCAGCATTATCCCATACTTAATGGATGGAGCAGCATAGAATATTCCATGCTGCCGGACCAGAAGGATGTATAGGATTCCTTCATTGATACTGGACTTGGACAATCCGGCTTCAGCATACAATAGTACTGGAGGTGTAGTTGGGCAGTTGTCAATCAGCGGGAGGTAAGCAAATTGAAAGAGAAAGAAGGGTTGTGTCGACATGTCATCATTGATTCCGGTTCAACTGGGAAGTCCGGGAGCGGCAATCAGGCTGAATAGTCCTGTATTTTTTGAAATTAGCCATCCCTTGTCCCAAATAGATTTCAGCGTACCTCTGTCGTTCAGGCCGGCAGTGCCCGGCAGTTATCACTTAATTATCGGATTAACGATTCTGAAAGACGGTCAGGTCCTTCATACCTTTAATGATCCGTATATAGGCAACGCCAATACCGCTGGCGATTCCCTGTCTACTGATGTAAATGCAAGTGTTACAGGAAGATTTGACCAAGGGGAACAGCAGTTTGAACTGGAGCTGAGGGTTCTGTCGTATCAGAATATCCAGGGGAACCCGCTGCTTGGTGTCCCAGCCGTTTCCGTCCAAGGTTACTCCGTGGCAGCCGAAGAAGTTGGTCCCACGGGTCCAACAGGAGAAACAGGGCACCCCGGTAATCGGGGATTGAAAGGTGCTACGGGGACCCGGGGGCCAACTGGGCAACTAGGCGGTACTGGTATTACCGGAACGAAAGGGATGAGGGGCGCTGTAGGAGCGTCTGGTATCGTGATTAACTTAGGGAGCGAAACCGGTGAAACCGGAAATACAGGGGTCACCGGGCCAGGTATTATCGGCCTGACCGGGGCCACAGGAATCGGCCGGACAGGTCCGACCGGTGCTGGTCCAGCCGGGCCCACAGGAGCGACTGGAGCCAAGGGAGTGACCGGACAGACCGGTCCTGGATCATCCATTACCGGACCAACTGGTCCGACAGGAGCTACAGGCGCGCCTGGACCAAGCCGATCGTTGCCAGTGGTCGTGAGTGACACCTTACTATCGAACAGCCCAAGTGAAGGAGTGCTTGTTGGCCAGCTTCCGCCGGTGCAGATTGATGCGGCTGACCGCTGTGTAATGATTGAGGGGACGCTTCAGATCAGCTATGGGAACCCTCCGGATCGTGAGTTCCGGAATGCTTTATACTATCAAGTCCATCGGAACGGCCAACCTGTGGGTAGTCCCCAGTTCTGGGTATTACAGTACAGTTACAGTGATATAGAAAGTTCCACTCCGTCCAGCGATGGGTTAGCATTCTTTAGTATTGACCCTAATCCGCCGGTTGGACAGAATGTGTATACGCTGACAGTTCAGGTCTATACAATATCTCTTAACACATCCATCGCCTATACATCGTTCAATGCAACGGCAAAAGTGTTCCTGGATGGAAACTGACCTTATACAAACCGATTATTGGAATAGAAAAGAAACGTATCTTAGGTATAAGGAGATGAACTTACGTGACGGAGATCTATTCGTCGCTTCTTCTGGGAAGCGGCAATATGCTGGCCCTTACGGGAATACGGACGGATGTGGAACAGCAGATTGCTAACGCAGATTTGCGGTTGGCTGTCCCCCTGTTGCTGGATATCCTCAGTCCGGGGGAATACCACCTGCATCTGGATTATGAGCTGTGGAGAGACAAATCGCGTATTACAGCGGGTGCCGTATCGGTTGAATCGCAGACCTCTACAACGGGGCTGGTCCAGACAGAAGCAATCATAAGATTCAGGGATCAGCTGTCAGCAGGGGTTCACCGCTATGAACTGAGGCTGAAGGGGCTTCATGACCAGAATATCGCTTCCGATATCCGGGTGGGGTCGCCGCTGCTGCAGACCGGACCCGGGCCGATCATATTGGCCGGTCCTATAGGTGCCAAAGGTCAAACTGGTCTTACGGGTCTAACCGGGCCAACGGGTTCACAAGGACTGCCAGGGTATCCGGGAGATCCAGGTCCGTCACTCTCCGGAGCTACCGGACTAACAGGCCCGACCGGAGCAACCGGAGCGACCGCATACATTGGAGGATCTCCCGGACCGAAGGGTGCGACAGGAATAACAGGCGGAAGCATTACCGGCCCTACGGGAACGAACGGAGTGGGAGCCACTGGAGCTACGGGGATTGGAGCTACAGGCAATACAGGACTCACTGGCTGGACTGGAGTGCCAGGTGACCCCGGTCCGGCCGGATCAGGGAATGAGCCGGGAGACATGGGACCCGCCGGGGCCAGGGGACCTACAGGATCTCCAGCAGACGGCTCCTACATTCCAACATTAACCTACGCAATTAATTCAGTTATTTTACAACCAACTCAGTTCAATGGGCCTGTTATTGTTGTAACACTACCGGCGAGTTCCCCGGAAACGGGACGCTGCCAAATTGCCGGCGGTGTGCAGCTCCGGTGGAATGGCCCACAGGCTCAGATACCTAACAAGGGTATAAAGATATATTTCGTCCTCACCGATAGTGATGGGACGATCTACTATCAATATAGTGATTCCAGTGGGACACAAGGTATTAATTTAAGTCAGTTTATCCCATTCGTTGCTATGTATAGTGGGTCGCCGACAGAGATGAAACTTGTTCTGATGGTAACGGCCGATATATCTGATCAGTGGTTAGTAACAGCTTTGGGTACCTTAACCGCAACTGTACTTCCCGATAATACATGAAGACCGGAAAATATAAAGGAGTGGTGAAGTGATGTCAAACCTTACGTTTCTTCCGCTGGGAATGCCGGGACCGGCAGTCCATCTGGCTGAGACACTTCAAATCGCAGCAGCACAGCCTCAGACGCAGGTTACTTTCCATATCCCGCTCGTCTTCCAAAGCCTCACAGCCGGGCCATCCCAGATGGGGATTGAACTGGAGACCACGCTCTCCGGACATCCTGTTCAGACCCAATTGGTTACGCTGTCCGATAACGGTACAGAGGAAGCGGCCAGAACGCTACAGGTTACAGTCAACCATCCGGGAAATCCGGGAACGTATGCTTATAGCATCCAAGCCAGGGTGGTCAGCTATAGCAACATTAAGGCCAATCCCCTGATAGGGAGAGCCGTTGCCGGTATTGCCTCGGTAGCCACAATCAGAGCGGATACCGGCATTACCGGTCCGACCGGTCCGACCGGTCTAACGGGGGTCACGGGCTACCCGGGGTTCCTCGGTGGGGGGGGGCTAAAGGGGCCGGTGGGACCGACAGGGTACGGCCCGACCGGTCCCACCGGAGACACGGGTACTACCGGAGCCGATGCTACCGGAGGGACCGGCGGTGCTGCCGGGGCTGCCGGTCCGACCGGCCCGACGGGGCAGACTGGAGCTGGCGACCGTGGGGCGACCGGGGCTGCTGTAACCGGGGCTACAGGCGGAGGCCGCAAGGGGACCACTGGGGCCAGGGGCCTCACAGGATTAACGGGCGACCGGGGAGCGACAGGTACGGGGGATAAAGGCCCAACCGGCCCGGTAGGTTTGACAGGAGCTGCAGGTGCTACTGGAGAGCCGTTGCTTCCTCCCCAGTATCAATATAGTGCCGATCCATTAGGCTTGACTTATGACTTTCAGACTGTTCTGACCTTACCTCAAGTGGTCTTTGAGGGTGGACCGAATGTCGTATTACAGGGGAATGTTCTGGTTACTTTTCAGCCGTATTTGACCGCCACGCGGGTTCCCATTGTTATCAATGTACTCTTCAACGACACCATCCTCCAAGACTTCTCTTTCTATTCTATTCAGCAGAGCTCTGACAGCTTCCCGGGCGGGGAGCGGGCGAGTGTGGACTGCCCGTTCAGTCTAACTCATTATAACGCTGGTGGTCTCGGGGCGTATTCTGTACAAGTAAAGATAGATCAGCCTGTGCCAGATGGTTTCGACTTGAGGGTAGAAAGCCGTTATTTATATGCTGAACCAACAGAACGGGGCCAGCCTTATGTCAAGGACAGAACGATCTATTATCTTGCTTCAGGTGCAGTCCAGATTTTTGATGCGGCCAATGGTCTGACAAATTCCGTCCCGATGTATGACAATACCATTAGGCCTTTATATACTGCCTATGCCGCTACAGTGGACGGCCGTTATATTTACTATGGAGTAGTTGGCAGGTTGTACCGGTTCAATACGCAGGAAGAGAGGGTGGATTGGGGAGTCGATCTGATTCCAGGTATGTATGTTACAGGTATGCTGCTGATGCCGGATCAGAGATATCTCTTTATCTGGACTCAGAACAGTACTCAGGTACAGATTTATGATCTGGATAACACCGCTATAGTCAACACGGTGACCCTGGAATCCAATGTTATCTACGCTGCAGCTTCACCTGACAGCCGCTATGCCTTCTTTTACACTTACTATGGAGACATATATGGCTATGAGATCGAGACGAATTTGCTTACTCAGAGTATTCTTCATATAGGCAGCGATAGTAGTCTGACTACTGCCACCCCGCTGCTGGTGGTTACGCCGGACAGCGAGGAGCTGCTGGTTACACCTGGAGCATCGGGTATCTACTACACCCACACAGAGATTGGAAACTTCAGCAACACCGGCAGCATTACATCCTCTCCTAATGCCACTACGGGCATACGGATTTTGAAGACGGGGAATGTCTATGTGCTGGATAACGGATTATTTACTACCGACACGCGTTATGTCAGCCTGCTTAACGCGCAGGGAGAACTGGTGAACACCTGGACGATTGTAAATGCTGGTAATAGTACTATGTATCTGTCTCCGAATGAACAGTGGATAGCCGTTCTGGTGCAAGTACAGCTCATACTGATTTCAACTGCTGATCAGAGTGCACAATACATTCCCTTATCGGATTATCAGGGCCCTGGTCTTGCTGCTTTTACAGGAGACAGCAGCTATTTTGTCAATATTGGAACTCAGGTTCAAGCTGTAAGCCTGGTAGATTTCTCCGTCCATAGCTTTGACATTCCAAGTGGATTCCCCGATTTCCCGCTCTCCAACTCTGTATCCAGTGGAAGATACCAGACGCAGAGCGAATAATGAGAGTATTGCCCGAAACAGGGCTATCATGAAGAGGCAACTCCCCTTCTCCGGTTACCGGGGAGTTGCTCTTCATTTCATAACGGGTGGACAAGTGAGAGAAGTCATACAAGCAGTTCAATGCCTTGAAGTTGCAAAAGGAGTGGTGAAGTGATGTCAAGCCTTACGTCTCTTCCGCTGGGAATGCCGGGACCGGCATTCCATCTGGCTGAGACACTTCAAATCGCAGCAGCACAGCCTCAGACACATTAAGGCCAATCCGCGGGGGGCGCGGGCTACCCGGGGTTCTTCGGTGGGGGGCTAAAGGGTCCGGCCCGACCGGAGAACGGCTATCTTTACGCGGAACAGGTGGAGCAGGAAGGTGCTTTTGCGTGGGCTTCCAAGGTCTATTTTGTCGGTAACGGGGCACTTAAAATTTTTGACGCAGTTAATGGTGTGATTAAATCCGTCCCGATGTGGGACACCACCAATCTTCCAAGAAACCCCTTCTTTGCTACCTATGCCGCTTCACCGGACGGCCGTTATATTTACTACGGAGTAGGAATTACGCTGTACCGTTTCAACACGCAGGAAGAGACAATCGATTTGAAAATGGATTTGATCCCCACCATAAATATCTCAGGTATGCTGCTCACGCCTGATGCAATGCAGACACTCCAGTATTCTACAATTCCGTATCCAGTGGAAGATATGAGTCGCAGAGCCGTTTAGAGAGAGTTTAGCCCAAAACCAAGGGGAGTAGGGAGTGTGGACAATTATGAAGGGAATCATTCTGGCAGGCGGCTCGGGGACGAGGCTGCATCCGCTGACGAAGTCGATCTCGAAGCAGATTCTACCGGTGTATGACAAGCCGATGATCTATTATCCGCTGTCTGTCCTGATGCTGGCGGGCATCCGGGACATTCTGCTGATCTCCACCGGGCGGGATATCCGGCTGTTCCAGGATTTGCTTGGTAACGGTGAACAATTGGGGCTATCGCTGCAATATGCGGTTCAGGAGCAGCCGCGCGGACTCGCGGAGGCGTTCCTTATCGGCGAAGAATTCATCGGCACGGATCAGGTGTGTATGATTCTGGGCGATAATATATTTTATGGGCAGAGCTTCGGCGCCATTCTGGAGAAGGCTGTTTCGCGTCAGGAAGGTGCCACAATATTCGGCTGCCGGGTACAGAATCCGTCTGCTTACGGTGTTGTCGAATTCGACAGCTCGGGCAAGGCGGTTGCACTGGAGGAGAAGCCGCTGTATCCCCGGTCCCACTATGCGGTGCCGGGCTTGTACTTCTACGACCGGCAGGTAGTGGAGATAGCCAGACACATCAAGCCCTCGCGGCGCGGCGAAATCGAGATTACCGATGTTAACATAGAGTATCTGAGAAGAGGACAACTACACGTGGAACGCTTCGGCCGGGGAATGGCCTGGCTGGACACCGGAACGCCCGAATCGCTCCTGGAGGCGGCCAATCTGGTCGAGACTATCCAGAAGCGGCAGGGGCTGTATGTAGCTTGTATAGAAGAAATTGCTTTTAACAAGGGGTATATCACCAGGGAACAGCTTCTGGAGCTGGCCAAGCCGCTGCACAAGCTGGCGTATGGACAATACTTATCAAGCATAGCCGAAGAATCCCTTACTGCGAACTGAGGTATATCTGATTCAAGACCATTAATGTAAGGAGTGAGTGTGCTTGAAGGTATCTGATTATGTAATAGATTATCTTAAGCAACAAGGCATATCGCATGTCTTTGAATTTATAGGCGGAGCCATTGTCCATCTACTTGATTCCGTTTCGGTTAGAAATGATATCGAATGTGTTTCGGTTCGCCATGAACAAGCAGGTGCTTTTGCGGCTGAAGCTTATGCCAGGATGAACGGGAAGCTCGGTGTGGTTATGGCCACAAGTGGACCGGGGGCATTGAATTTGCTTACCGGAATAGGCAGTTGTTACTTCGATTCAGTTCCTTGTTTGTTTATCACGGGACAAGTGAACACTTACGAATATAAATTTGAGCGGCAAGTAAGACAAATAGGGTTTCAAGAAACCGATATTGTCAGCGTAGCGAAGCCGTTGACTAAATATGCTGTCATGGTTACAGAGCCGGATCAGATCAGGTATGAGCTGGAGAAGGCAATAGTTCTGACTCAGCATGGCCGGCCAGGGCCAGTCTTATTAGACATTCCGATGAATCTTCAACGGGCACAGGTTGAGCCTGAGACTCTGAATAGCTTCTACAATAGCAAAGAGTACAAAGCGCTTATGAAAGATTCAGGGGACGTAAGCGATTCTGTCATTGAAGATGTTATTAAGATGCTAGGTGCAGCCAAGAGACCGCTGATCTTAGCGGGCGGTGGTGTAAGAGCCGGTAATTCTGCAGCAGCACTGTCCCGATTCATTGGCAAGACAGGAATACCCATAGTTACATCATTAATGGGGCTTGATGTGATCTCGCATGATCATCCGCTGTATACAGGTCTGATAGGATCCTATGGTAACCGGTACAGCAATCTGATTCTTGCTAATTGTGACCTGTTGCTCATCTTCGGTTCAAGACTCGACAGCAGGCAGACCGGAACCAGACCGGATACCTTTGGGCGTGGGGCCCAAATGATACACGTGGATATTGATCATAATGAGCTTAACAGCAAGGTTGCAGCAACACTTGCCATCAAGTCTGATCTGAAGGTATTCCTGGAACGGATGGATTCTGCACTAACCGGGTATCACCCGCCGGATATCACTGAGTGGTTAGCATATATTGCCGGTCTCAAAGGGCAATATCCTACGTATTCTTTCACTCCGAGTGCCAATGAAATTGAACCTAACCGCTTCATGGGGCTATTGTCCTCCAGATCTGCGAAGTTCAAGGCAATCTGCCTGGATGTGGGACAGCATCAGATGTGGGCATCGCAGTCATTCTTATTGTCCGGGAACCAAAGACTACTCAATTCCGGCGGGATGGGGGCGATGGGATTCGCCTTGCCGGCAGCCATCGGAGCTTGCTTAGCAACAGGGGACGAGACTCTCGTCATTGCGGGAGACGGTGGCTTTCAATTGAACATACAGGAATTAGATACGGTTGTCCGGCTGCATCTGCCCATTAAAATAGTGGTTATGAATAATAGCTCTCTGGGAATGGTGAGGCAGTTCCAGAATTTGTATTTTGAGGGCAGGAAACAGTCTACAGTAAATCCTAATCCTTCATTTATCGATATTGTTAAAGCTTATACCATTCCGGCCTTTCAAATGAATAACACGGATGATATTCATCAGCTTGAACAGTTCTTAAGTACTAAGGGACCGGCATTTATTGAGGTTAAGGTGGACAGAACAACCGACGTCTATCCCAAGCTGGTTGTAAATAGGCCTATTGAGGATATGTATCCGTATCTGGACAGGGACGAATTGAAAAGAATCATGCTAATCGACCTCGCGTCAGAGATGGGTCATCCTGAGTAAATCTCTCCTAGCCCAGAGGGAGATCACCAACGAAGAAGCGGTGTCCATCTGCTGAATGCAGTGGAACACCGCTTTTCTGTAGTTCGGTCCGGCTTCTGCATATATTGCCTTTGCAAAGAATAATTTAATTATTATGCAATACAACAATAGAGGTGAGTAGATGAAATATTTCCAGAATCATGTGCATGGGATGGAGGGGCTCTGTAATCAGCTGATGGCTCTTTACCGGGCAGTATCGGAAGCATTCCTGTGCATTGAACGGGGCGAATCGGCCTGTATTATCCTTGCTGATGGTCAAACACGCAACTTTATTAATCTGACCAACGAACCTTTTTTTTCACCTTTATCTATTGATGCTTTCATAGAGGTAGATCAATTCCAGTCAGTCCTGGCCTCCCGAAGTGTGTCACTCCTACGAATGAGAGATGCAGAATCATTGTCTGAACTGGCGGTTAGATGCTCCCGTTTCCCTATCAGCACCATGACTCCAGAGGAGGCCCTTAACACGGGGATCTGGATAGCTGCTTCATTTCCTTTTGCCGCCAAGCCGTTGGAATTAGCCCACACGATCATCGGCTCTATGTCCCATTACCCCAAATGGGCTGCTATGCAATTACGTATCGAAGGAGATATATTGTATGGCCAAGAGGCCATGAACATAAGTCTTGATAATTACGCACAGCAGTATGTGCATCTGGCAGCCGGCCACTTGGCTCAGTTCCCTGCAATGTCGGCAGTATATATAGCAACCGGTGTGAAGGAAGAGGTTCTCAGAAGGGCTTCCAAAGAGCTGACGGAAAGATTCCCAGATACGGTTCTGCTTAGTAAAAAAGAAATTCTGCGGCGATCTTCGGGACTTTGGGAGGAATTTCAAGCCCTGTCTCTGGAAGAGCAGGCGTTGGTGGATTGGCTGGTCTGCCTGAATGCTCCTCACTTTCTGGGTCCGCACGGGAACTCCTTTTCGTACCTGGCCGGATACATGCGTCACTACCGTGGATTAGAGCCAGACACTACATTATTATGGCCGGAGTACCAGCCTTACTGGGATTTATGGTTTCCCAGAGTGTGAACAGAAGCTGTAACCAATTGTTTTTTATGTATAAAAAAGTCGTGCGTGAATATTAATCAAAAGAGGTGTTAGGCGTTTTTTGGGAAGCAGAGGCGTAGTTTGAAATTGAAAGGGGTTAATATAATGGATGTACCGAACCCTGAACAAGGGAGCTATTTCAGTTGTGGATCACAATCGGTATTGGCGGAGAATGGTTATGTATCCAATCCCTCCTGTGTTTCTATAGGCAACCATGTAAATGTGCAGGCGGGTTATCACTGGAGGATCAAGGGAGCGGATTCAGGCAATGCTCCTAGTTTGACAATTAAGGACGGTTGCAGTATTGGAGCAGGTTTTCATGTTAACAGTAACCATAAAGTCCACATAGGCCGGAATGTGCAGATTGAACCTTATGTCATTATATCAGACCGGACGGTTAGACCGGGTTTTCCAAGTTGGGTAAGCACTTCAGAAGAGATGAATAGCCCGGAAACGCTGGAGGTGGGGGATGGATGTGTCCTTCGCGCACATAGCGTAATTGCCGGAAATGTAAATATTGGAAAATTCAGTATTGTTGAGCTTAATAGTGTAGTTGTTGAGGATGTTCCAAGCTTCTGCACGGTCTCCGGCAATCCCGCTGTCGTTACCAAAGTGTTCATTCCTGAAACACTCGAATGGGTTATCGTGCACGGTGAGGAAGAAACAAAAGCTGCACTTGAACGCCGCCGGGAGCATCCCCTGTTGTCGATAGTCATTCCGACCTATAATCGTGCTCATCATCTGAACAATAATCTTCAATCCATTTATAGTCAAATTTGTGATGAGGACCTGGTGGAAGTGGTAGTCACGGATAATCACTCGCAGGATACTACACAGGAGGTCGGTGAGTCATATACCAAGTTATTCTCCAGCTTTCGTTATAGCCGGAATGAACAGAACATAGGGTTCGATCTCAATATGGCTCATGTCTCCTCACTGGCGAGAGGGAGCTTTATTAAATTGAATGGAGACGATGATTACTGGCTTGATGGGGCGCTGATTGATTTCATAGGGATTGTGCTCAACAACCTTGATTGTGCGCTGTTTCATACGAATCAGTTGGATACGGATGGGCAAGTAGTTACCATGGAGGGCAGTGATCTATTCCTGACACATACAAGTAATGATGCGGTGCACATGACCATGAATACGATGAAACGCTCACTTTGGAGTCAGATTGAGGATACAACGAAGTATGCTTCCACGGGGATCATTCATATGTATTGGCTATATGATATTCTTGCTTTGGACCCTAAGTTTTGTATAATAAACCAAAAATTATATTATTTTGCAGGGGTTGCGCCAGAGGGATATAACGTAGGTAGAATGGTAATTAAGAGTGCGCTGGATGTGTTTCTGCATTATGAAGGCCGGACTCTGAAAAGTGAGACGATTCGTGAGGAGAAGAAGAAGCGTGTGTACGGGGTGATTATTCCATTGTACGATATTATTGTGAGATATGGATACTCAAGTGACATCTCGAATTATGAAGATTATTATACAGAATACTACGCAAATGAAGATTACTATGAAGATGGGCTGATGAAGCTGCGGGAAATCTCGGCGAGGCGGCTGTGAAGAGTCCCACACCAAATAAGATTGCTATACTGGGAGCCACTGGGCACATTGCGAGGAACCTGATTCTCGGTCTAGCTGCTTCACAGGAGTATGAGCTGTATTTATTCTCACGGTTCAGAGACAGAATGGCCCTTTTCCTGGAGGAAAAGCAGCTTCAGAAACATGCCCGGCTCTGTGAGTACAGTCAATTCGAACTTACGGCGGACTATGATGTGATTATCAATGGGGTGGGGATCGGAGATCCGCGTGACCTCATTCAGCATCCGTTCAAGGTCTTTGAGATTACCGAGCATTACGACAAGCTGATTCTGGAATATCTGCATGAGAATCCGGCTGCCATATATATCAATCTAAGCAGCGGGGCGGTATACGGGTCTGACTTCGACCAGCCTGCTACAGACGGGAAGTGGCTCAAGCTTGATCCCAACCATCTATCCGCTCAGGAATTTTACGGGATCACCAAGCTGAACATGGAGGCCAAGCACAGAAGTCTGGGCCAGTACCGCATTGTGGATCTACGGATATTTGGTTTTTTTAGCGAGTTTATTGATCTGGATTCACGGTATTTGCTGACAGATATCATTGATCACCTTAGAAAGGGAGAGATTCTGCACACCTCATCGGACAACATCGTTAGAGACTATGTGCACCCCTGGGATTTGCTCCAGCTCATCAAGCTGTGTATGAAGGAAGATGTACGGAATAATGTATATGATGTATTTTCACTAAAGCCTGCGGCGAAGTTTGAGATTCTGGATTACTTCGCAGGTTCCTACGGGCTTAAGTATGAAATACAAGATAATCCTTCCTATAACTCCATAACCGGCTCTAAGACTAACTATTATTCTCTTAACCACAGAGCCACCCAAATAGGCTACCTGCCCCGTTACACGTCGCTCCAGAGCATAAAGAACGGTTATGATCAATTGATACGCGTATAACTAAATACCATATTCTCCGTTCGTGCTATGTGAACAAACACCATTCTAAGAGAGCTGTCCGGTTCTCCGTCTGGGGATCGACCGGATCAATTTCCGAAAGCATCGGTACGTACAGCAACTACCCGTATGAGACGAAGTGGACCTTCAACTCCGCTCTGAGTCAATGACAGATCAAATGAAATTCATGTTTCCCGTCCCTCAGGGAATTCTAGAACTGGAGAGTTATCTACCATTCTGAAAGCGGTGAGGACGGAATTCATGAAGCAAGCTTCCGGTACAACTGAAGAAGATAAGAAATTGAAATGGTGGCAGCTAAGCCTGCTTGGGATTGCGGGGACGATTGGAACCGGGTATTTCCTCGGCTCGGGGCTGGCAATCACAATCGGCGGACCGGCGGTGCTGCTGGTATATCTGTTAGCTGCGGCGGGGACTTATGTTGTATTCGATGCCCTGGCCCGGATGACGGCGGAGCAGCCTGAACAAGGCTCCTTCCGCTCCTATGCGAAGCAAGCGTTCGGGAATTGGGCCGGCTTCGGCAGCGGTTGGCTGTATTGGTTCTCGGAGCTGCTGATTATGGGCAGCCAGCTCACCGCATTATCCATATTCTCGCGCTTTTGGTTCCCGGCCGTACCCATGTGGGTGTTCGCGGCCGGGTTCGCGGCGGTTGGACTGGGGATTGTATTCTTCGGGAATACAGGCTTCGACCGGGTGGAGAATGTGCTGGCCGTCATCAAGATGGCGGCCATTCTGATGTTCCTGGCGCTGGCGGCGGCGCTGCTGGCAGGCTGGATTGGCGGCGGCAAGTACACCCCGAAGCTGCCGCAGGGTTATAAGGGGTTCTTTCCTGCGGGAGGTATCGGGCTTTGTTCTGCGTTTATTTTTGCCTTTTATGCCTATGGGGGCATTGAGGTGCTGGGGATTATGTCTTACAGGCTCAAGAATCCGGAGGATGCCCCGAAGGCAGGGAAGGTGATGCTGGTGGGACTGGCGTCCGTGTATATCCTGTCTATTGGACTTGCGGTAATTATGGTACCGCTGAGCGCTTTTAACCCGAAGGAAAGTCCCTTCGTGCTGGCCTTGCGCAGCGAACATCTGGCCTTCGTGCCGCATCTGTTCAATGGCGTGCTGATCATTGCCGGCTTCTCTACTATGACTGCCTCGCTGTACGCAATCACCTCAATGATGCTTACGCTGGCCCAGGAGGGGGATGCCCCTAAGATGTTCTCGAAGAAATGGAAGGAGAAGTACCCGTTCTTCGCGCTGTGCCTGATTGCCGCCGGTCTGAGCGGTGCCATTATGATGTCCTTATGGTTGCCGGGGAAGGTGTATGAATACATCACCACCGCTGCCGGACTGATGATTCTCTATAACTGGGCCTTCATTCTGCTCTCCTCGGGCAGGCTGCTGAAGCCGAGTACGCTGGGCGCAGTGAAGCGCTGGAGCGGACTGATACTGATTCTGGTGGCGGTCACCGGAACCTTGTTCCATAAGCTGAGCCGCCCGGGCTTCTACATCAGCCTGCTGATTGTAGCGCTGATTGCGCTGGGGGACTGGATCGTTCAGCATGTCCGCAGCAAGCATGCAGCCGTACCCTATCCTTCACTGCATGGGGGTCCAGGAATTCGGATTAAGGGCATTCGGCTGCGGAAGAACAAGATCTAATGGAATAAAGGCAGCGATTCTCCGGTTTGGGAGAATCGCTGCCTTGTTTATAGCTAATTTTAAATTAAAGTAATGATGGTCACTTCGCATCTGTTTGGGGTAGTAATAATTACAGGAGTACCTAACATATTTTGGACCTGCATGGTAGTATTTACTCCTCCGATAAGATCAATAATCGCATTTGCAGTGTGATTGACATTTGAGGAGTTAGTGGATAAAGATAATGTTCCCTTAACAAAATTCGTTGGGGGATCAGGGAAAGTACCAATGGAAAGTTGGTATCTGTTATCAGGAGTACCTCCTACAGAATATATGACTAGATAAGAGTGCCCAGCGGTTAAATTAATGGTTCCAGGTGGTGTAAGTGTTACTGTGTCGCTTGTTCCATTAAGAGTATCAAACGGCACCGGACCTTGAGGCTCGGCAGTCAGACCGGTAACCGATATAGTAGCATACACAGCGTTAAGAGGTTCACCTGATACACCTGTCACCCCAGTTGGTCCTGTCACTCCGGTGGGTCCGGTGACACCGGTGGGTCCGGTGACGCCGGCGGGTCCGGTGACACCAGTGGGTCCGGTGGTGCCTGTTGGTCCAGTAGTACCAGTGGGTCCGGTGACGCCAGTTGGCCCGGTGACGCCTGTCGGCCCGGTGGTGCCGGTGGGCCCGGTGACGCCGGTGGGTCCGGTGACGCCAGTGGGTCCAGTGATGCCTGTCGGCCCGGTGACGCCCGTCGGTCCGGTGACACCGGTGGGTCCGGTAACGCCGGTAGGTCCAGTGACGCCAGTGGGTCCGGTGGTTCCCGTCGGCCCGGTGACGCCGGTAGGTCCAGTGACACCAGTTGGTCCGGTGGTTCCCGTCGGCCCTGTGGTGCCGGTGGGCCCGGTGACGCCGGTGGGTCCGGTGGTTCCCGTCGGCCCGGTGACGCCGGTGGGTCCAGTGACGCCGGTGGGTCCGGTGACGCCGGTGGGCCCTGTGACGCCAGTGGGTCCGGTGGTACCAGTGGGCCCGGTGACACCAGTGGGCCCGGTGACGCCAGTGGGCCCTGTGGTTCCCGTCGGCCCGGTGACACCAGTGGGTCCGGTGACACCAGTGGGCCCTGTGGTTCCCGTCGGCCCGGTGACGCCGGTGGGTCCGGTGACGCCAGTAGGTCCGGTGACGCCGGTGGGCCCGGTGGTGCCGGTAGGCCCCGTGACGCCGGTGGGCCCGGTGACGCCGGTGGGTCCGGTGGTTCCCGTCGGCCCGGTGGTGCCGGTAGGCCCCGTGACGCCCGTGGGCCCCGTGACGCCCGTCGGTCCTGTTACCCCTGTATTTCCTGTGTCGCCGGTGGGCCCGGTAACGCCGGTAGGTCCGGTGACGCCGGTGGGTCCGGTAACGCCAGTAGCTCCGGTAGCCCCCGTGGTTCCGGTGACGCCCGTTGGCCCTGTAACACCCGTGGGTCCAGTGGATCCAGTGGGCCCGGTGGTGCCGGTAGGCCCGGTGATGCCCGAGGGACCGGTTAACCCTGTAGGCCCGGTGGTGCCGGTAGGCCCGGTGACGCCCGTCGGCCCTGTTGGACCAGTAATGCTGTCACCAGTAGCACCCTGGGGGCCAGTGGAGCCGCGTTGCCCAATCTCTTGCCAGTCTGTCCAGTGCTCTCCGTCATCCTGACTGCTACGGTAATAGAGGACAGGATTAGAGATATAGAGCTGCTGAATATACTCTCCAACCTTGGAGACGTACAAGGTCCAGACTGCGGGGTGAGCTACAAGCGGCGGACCGTGATGAGGATCTCCTCCATTGGGATTATCGGAGCTGTAGACACCGGCTTCGGTGAATGAGTCTAGATCAGACTCAGACGTTTCCTCGCTTAAAGGTAGAGCGCCTATGTCCTCGGCATCAATTACAACGGCTCCGATCTGGGTGTTGACACTGGTGACGGCTCCTGGAAGTCCAGTAGCTCCAGTCAGTCCAGTCGGTCCTGTTATCGTTGGAATACCAGAGGCGGTCTGTAATTTTGAGTCCAGCATCATTTCCTGGCGGATGATGGTATTCAGCATGGCTTGAGTACTGTTATTCACCTCCAGCACCTGTTCCAGAGTGGCGTTCGGACCGCTTATTCCTGGCAGTGTGCCTAGAGCAAACTGGATTTTCTCCCCTTCCGCATTAACAATGTGGGCCAAACCGAGCTCTTCCATAGCGATGGAAGAGAACAACATGTTAACGACATTATCTCTTGTTAATGTGATCGTTGGAGAGATGTTGGGAATATTAGGCGTAGACAAATGAAACCCTCCTTCATGATTTGATGATCAGTATATCGTTATGTCAACGTATTTATCGTAACTCCGCATCTGGCAGAGACAACTGTTATACTTCCCCCTCCAACATTTTGAACCTCCAAAGTAGCAGCAGTTGTCTCACCGCGAAGATCAATAATGGCACTTGTCGTGTGATTGACATTTGTATTATTGGATGCTGACGTAAGAGTGCCCGGAACGAGAGTATTTGGAGCGCCAGGAGCTACACCCCTTGCAAAGCGGAAGGAGTTATTATTACCGGCTCCTACCGTGTAAATAGCCAGGTAGGCGTGCCCGGCTTGTAAAGTAAAGGTTCCTGCGGCAAGTGCAATATTATTGCTTGTTCCAACATAAGCGTCGAACGGAACAGCTGCATTAGGGCCAACAGTTGGAGACGGGTCGGCGGTTATATTAGCATAGAGGTAGTCATTTGCCGGCCCGGTAAATCCTGTTGGCCCGGTAACGCCGGTCGGTCCGGTAACGCCGGTCGATCCGGTAACCCCCGTTGGTCCGGTAACCCCTGCGGGCCCGGTAACGCCGGTGGGTCCGGTAACACCGGTGGGACCCGTGTCCCCGGTCGGCCCTGAGATGCCGGTCGGTCCAGTGACGCCGGTCGGCCCGGTGTCCCCTGTAGGTCCGGTAACGCCGGTCGCCCCGGTAGTGCCCGTAGGTCCGGTATCCCCCGTGGGCCCGGTAATGCCTGTCGGTCCGGTGTTCCCGGTCGCTCCGGTGATGCCGTTCGGTCCAGTGACGCCTGTTGGTCCAGTGTCTCCGGTCGGTCCGGTAACGCCGTTCGGTCCAGTGACGCCGGTGGGACCCGTGTCGCCGGTGGGTCCGGTAACGCCGGTGGGTCCGGTAACGCCGTCCGGTCCGGTGGTGCCAGTGGGTCCGGTGACGCCTGTTGGCCCGGTGACACCCGTCGGCCCTGTTATCCCTGTATTTCCCGTTGCACCAGTGGGTCCCGTGTCGCCGGTGGCCCCTGTAACCCCAGTGGGGCCCGTAACGCCAGTCGATCCGGTGACGCCGTCCGGTCCAGTGACGCCTGTGGGTCCAGTAACGCCGGTAGGACCTGTGTCCCCGGTCGGTCCGGTAACCCCGGTGGGTCCGGTGACGCCCGTTGGCCCAGTAATGCCCGTCGGCCCGGTAATGCCCGTTGGTCCGGTAAGCCCGGTCGGTCCGGTAACCCCTGTTGGCCCTGTAATCCCAGTGGGCCCGGTAACGCCGGTCTCTCCGGTGATGCCGGTGGATCCGGTAAGCCCGGTTGCTCCAGTCATGCCCGTCTCTCCGGTGAGGCCGGTCTCTCCGGTGGCACCCGTCTCTCCGGTGAGGCCGGTCGCGCCAGTGACGCCCATTATTTCTACGCCCGTCACGCCTGTTATCCCCGTTGATCCTGTGAGACCGGTTGGCCCAATGATGTCCGTCGGCCCGGTGACGCCGGTGGCTCCAGTAACACCGGTTAGTCCGGTCGCACCGGTCTGCCCCTCAATTCCCGTGTCTCCGGTAATCCCAGTTACACCCGTAAGGCCTGCGCCAGTAGCGCCTTTCGGTCCGGTGAAGCCTTGCTGCCCGATCTCTTGCCAGGGTGTCCAGTTCGCTCCCGCATCCTGGCTGCTGCGATAATAGAGGACGGGGTTAGAGATATAGAGCTGCTGAACGTATTCTCCCACCTTGGAGACATATAAGGTCCAGACCGGGGGATGAGCTACAAGCGGCGGACCGTTGTCAGGATCTCCTCCATTAGGATCAGCGGAGCTATAGACACCGGCTTCTGTGAACGAGTCCAGGTTGGAAGTAGACAGCTCCTGGGTTAAAGGCAGAGCCCCTATGTCCTCAGGATCAAGCACAATTGTTCCAGTTTGGCCGTTGATACTTAATACGCCGCCAGCAGCACCCGTGGTTCCTGTTGGCCCCGTCGCTCCAATTACAATTTTAAGATTCGAGGCAGTGCTTAAAACAGAATCCAGCATCATTTCATGCTTGGAGGTCGTATTCAGCATGGAGCGTACGTTGTTGCCCAGCTGCAGCAACTGGGCAACAGTAGCTGGCGGACCGCTGAGTCCCGGCAGCGTGCCCAGAGCATACTGGATCTTCTCTCCCTCTGCATTGAGAATGTGAGCCAAACCGAGTTCTTCCATAGCGATTGAAGAGAATAACAGGTTAACGGCATCATCCCTCGTCAATGTGATCGATGGTGTTATATTTGGAATATTAGGTGTTGACAAATAAAACCCTCCTTCATGATTTAATCGTTCATTATCTTAGTGTCACAATCGTCACCTGGCATCTGGCACCATTAACAATAGCAGCTGAACTTTGAGCATTCAGGACTGCTAGTGTAATTGAAGAGACTGTCATAAGATCAATAACCGTAGTCGAAGTGTGATTAGCGTCGGAGCCGCTTGTTGCTAGTGTCAGAGTTCCTGGTATCACTGTATCTGGAGGACCCGGAAACACACCTCTAGCGAACTGAAAGGACTTATCCCGCTCGGACCCTACAGAATAGATGGCTAGATAAATATGACCGCCAGCCAAAGTGAATATTCCTGTTGTGGTATCAAGTGATATATTGTTACTTCCACCTGTAGGAATAATGGTGTTGAAGGGAACCGGGGAATTCCCATTAACAGTAGGAGTGCCGCTGTCGATAGTGGCATTGGCAAAGTCACTGGATAATCCTGCTGCCCCAGTCGCTCCTGTGACAACCCCTGTAGCGCCGGTAAAGCCTGTATTGCCAGTGAGGCCTGTAGCGCCGGTAATGCCCCCTGTAACGCTGGTAACGCCGGTAGCGCCAGTGAAGCCTGTGTCACCGGTAACGCCCCCCGTGACGCTGGTAATGCCCGTAACTCCAGTAAAGCCTGTGTCACCGGTAACGCCCCCCGTGACGCTGGTAATGCCCGTAGCGCCGGTGAAGCCCGTGTCGCCGGTAATGCCCCCTGTGACGCTGGTAACACCCGTGTCGCCAGTCGCACCCCCCGTGATACTGGTTACGCCCGTAGCACCGGTGAAGCCTGTGTCGCCGGTAACGCCCCCTGTGATGCTGGTAACGCCGGTAACGCCGGTGAACCCTGTATCCCCAGTAGCACCGCCTGTAATACTTGTTGTGCCCGTAACACCTGTGAAGCCCGTGTCACCGGTCACGCCGCCAGTGACGCTGGTCACACCCGTGTCACCGGTAACGCCCCCCGTGACGCTGGTCACGCCCGTAGCGCCGGTGAAACCCGTATCGCCGGTAACGCCCCCCGTGATGCTAGTCACGCCCGTAACGCCAGTGAAGCCCGTGTCGCCGGTCACGCCTCCCGTGACGCTGGTAAGGCCCGTAACACCGGTGAAGCCTGTGTCACCGGTCACGCCGCCGGTAACGCTGGTAACACCCGTGTCGCCCGTAATGTCCCCAGTGACGCCCGTCCCCCCCGTGTCACCGGTAACGCCTGTGTTTCCGGTCACGCCCGTGTCGCCAGTAATACCTGTTGCTCCGGTGAAAGCTGTAGCGCTGGTAACACCCGTTGCGCCTGTGAATCCCGTAACGCCCGTAACGCCAGTGAGGCCGGTCTCGCCCGTGGGTCCAGAAGTAACACCCGTTGGCCCGGTGACACCTGTAAGTCCAGTGACACCTGTCGATCCGGTGACACCAGTAGGTCCAGTGGCACCTGTAGGTCCGGTCACACCCGTGTTCCCGGTAACACCGGTATTTCCAGTATCGCCTGTGGCTCCGGAGACGCCTGTATGACCGGTAACCCCTGTGTTCCCGGTCATGCCCGTGTTTCCGGTGATACCTTCGGGTCCGGTGTTCCCGGTAACGCCTTGTGGAGCTACAGTAGCATCTGGACCGGTCGGGCCTGTGATACCTGTCGCGCCGCGTTCGCCAATCTCTTGCCATGCAGTCCAGTTCACTCCGTTATCTGGACTGCTGCGATAATAAAGGGCAGGATTGGAGATATAAATCTGCTGAATGAAAGACCCAACCCGAGATACATACAGGGTCCAGACGGCTCGATGCGCTACTGGCGGACTGTCAACAGGGGGGAATCCATGAGGATCGTTGGAACTGTAGACTCCGGCTTGGGTAAATGAGCCTAAGGGGTAATAAGAAGGATTCTCTGTGAGGGGAACTGCTCCTACTTCTGCAGGGTCCAGCACAACATCTCCAGTCAGGCCATTGACGCTGGTAACAGGACTTGCAGCACCCGCAGGCCCAACAGGACCTGAGGGACCAATCATGCTGGGAACACTTGAAGCAGCCTCCAGCTTGGAATCAAGCATCATTTCCTGACGGAGAATGGTGCCCAGTAACCCTTGTGCGCTATTGTTCACCGCCAGAATCTGTGCCAGAGTGGCAGGTGGACTGGTGAGTCCCGGCAGTGTACCCAGTGCGAACTGGATTTTCTCTCCTTCTGTATTAATAATATGAGCCAAACCGAGTTCTTCCATGGCAATGGAAGAGAACAACATATTAATTGCATCGTCCCGCGTCAATGTAATTGACGGAGTTATATTGGGAACATTTGGCGTTGACAAATAAATACCTCCTTCATAATTGGGTAGTTCAGTATATGTCGATACTCAATTATGGGAAGGAGTCTAGCCTATTCTAGTTATGTAGTTTGTTCATGGGATTTTTGGTACGGAGCGCCCGATGTTCTGGCAGATTGCAACGGATCGGACACTCCCCGGTGGAGGGCCTTTCTAACGGAAGAAGAGCAGCCTGGCAGCCTGAACGCCGAAATAGAAGCCGAAGCCGACCAGCGACAGGCCGGACAGGACGGAGATTGCCTTCAACACCCGGGGCGTCAGGAACTTGCGGAACATGCTGGAGGCTGCGGCCATGGTCACATCCCAGAGCAGAATCCCGAGGACGATGGCACCGCTGTAGATCAGGAGCTGTTGCATCGGGTATTCGTTGACCGCCTTGGCTAAGATGGAGCCGTAGATGCCTAGCCAGAATAGGATGGAGAGGGGGTTGAACAGCGACATCAGGAACCCGGACACGAAGGAACTGAACAGTGTGACCCCGCTGCCCCTCATCTCTGCTCCCGACAATTCCCCCGAATGCCTGATGCTCTCTACTCCGGTGTAGACAAGGACAAAGAACCCGAACAACCACAGGAACGCCTTGATGAAGGGGGCATCCAGCAGATGAATCATGCCGAAATATACCAGCAGCATGTAAATGATATCGGCGCTGACCGCACCGAGGCCGACTGCCCAGGAATGCATGAAGCCTCCGCGCAATCCCTTGTCGAGCTGCGCCGCATTGATGGGGCCGATCGGTGCCGACAGGGATAAACCCAGAACCATATAACCTATAAATATGTTAATGTTGTCCACCTCCTTGATATAGCTAACTTATTCAGCCAATGTCAGGATTAGGACAACCAGCAAGAGGCCCGCGGATGACCGCCTACACGCATAAGGGGCAATTCGTTAAGCCATAATAGGCAGATGTGAAATCAGATGGAGGAATGGAATTAAATGCTTATTAACGTAATCATCGGATGGATTATTCCTTGGTGTATTGCCAGTTATTTTCTCAGACAAGACAGCTCAGTTATCCTGCTCATCGCACCTATTGCAAGTGTAATCGCCTTTGTGTTCGATGAGGTCGGATACCATATGAAGTGGTGGAGCATTACCCCGGCCGGCTCGGGCATTCTATCCTTTCTTCCCTATAATCTGGGGATATTTCCGGTGGTCTCCTGTCTGCTTATCTATACGGTAAGGAGGTCTTCCCTGAATTCGCTGCTGCTTCTCCTGCTCTTTACGTTCTGCAAAACTATGTTTGAGTTCTGCCTGGTGTTAAGCGGGAAAGTAAGCTATGCTCACGGCTGGAATCTGGGCTGGACGTTTGTATCTTATTTACTGGCCTGTTCGTTATGCTACCTCTGGTATCTGATGGTTAAGGGCAGGTCCCTCTTCAACTGATGTTGGCTGCACAGCAGCATTCCGATTCAAGGGTATAAATACAGTCGTTAGACCGACAATAAGCAGAATGCGAAACTAATTGAAGGTGGTTCGACGATGAAAGGGTCTAAAGGGGCATTAATTGCACTGTCTTCCATCCCGCTGATTATGACACTGGGCAACTCCATGCTGTTGCCGATTCTGCCGCAGATTTCCAAGGCGCTGCGGATCAGTGCTTTTCAAGTCAGTATGATTATTACGGTCTATGGCCTGATCGCCATTCTGATGATTCCCATTGCCGGGTATTTATCGGACCGTTTCGGGCGGAAAATCGTCATTCTGCCCAGTCTGCTGCTGGCTGCCCTGGGCGGAGCAGGATGTGTGGCCGCAGCCTGGTTCTTCACGGGAATCACTGCGTATTGGATCATACTGGCTGGACGCTTGGTTCAGGGGATCGGAGCCGCAGGCGCTTTTCCCATCGTGCTTCCGTTCGTAGGCGATCTGTTCAAGGATGAGAAGGAGGTCAGTAAGGGCCTTGGCCTGATCGAAACCTCCAACACCTTCGGCAAGGTGCTAAGCCCGATCCTGGGAGCTTATCTGGGAGCTCTGTTGTGGTACGCTCCGTTCATTGCCATTCCGGTCCTGTGCCTAATTTCGTTCCTGCTGGTGATCTTCCTGGTCAAGCAGCCGAAGACCGGGGAGCAGGCGGTCAAGACAAGCCTTAAGCAATTCCTGACCGGGATCAGAGAGATTCTGCATGAGCGGGGGCGCTGGCTGTATGCCATTTTTGCGATTGGCGGCATCTGTATGTTTGCAATCTTCGGGGTATTGTTCTATTTATCGGAGATCCTGGAGTCGAAATATAACCTGCATGGTGCCTACAAAGGCTTCGTGCTGGCCGTTCCGCTTGCCCTGCTGTGTCTGGCTTCTTACGGAAGCGGCAAGATCATCGGGAAAAACAAGCTGCTCATGAAATGGCTCGGGTTCGGCGGCATGGCCTTACTGACAGCCTCCACGCTAGTGACAGGTTTCAACGAGAACATCTATTACATGGTAGGCTTCCTGAGTGTAAGCGGGATCGGGATCGGGGTGGTTCTGCCCTGCATGGATGCGCTGATTACAGAAGGAATCGAGAAGGAAAATCGGGGCACGATTACTTCCCTATACAGCAGCATGAGATTCATCGGGGTCGCGCTGGGACCGCCGGTGGTGTCACTCTTAATGAATCGGGGACACTGGACCTTGTTCGGCACCATGGCAGGTGTCGGTGCGGTTGGCGGCCTGCTGTCCTTCTTCGCGGTGACTCCCAGTAAGGAGGATTCGGAAGGAGAAGGGCAGCCGGAGCGGAGCCAGTATAAGCGGAAGAAAGCAAATCCATTGCGCCAGCGCGCACGGTAACTTAAGATCATACGAGCCATATGCAAGCATAACCCATTCTTCACATTCCTAATATAACATGGTATATTAGGATGTGTCTTTGAGAGAAAGTGGTAATGGAGGTGCTTGAATATGGCCAATGACTCGGGCTCGATCCCGATGTATGAAATGATTTTTAGAACGCTGCGCGAACGGATCACACAACATGAATATAAAGCCGGGGACCGGGTTCCCTCCGAGAAAGAGCTGTGCAGTGAATTCGGGGTGAGCCGGATTACAGCCAAGAAAGCCCTCAAGCTGCTGGCCGATGAACAACTGATTATCCGCCAGCCGGGCAGGGGCTCCTTCGTCGCCGATGCGAATTCGTTATTAATGAAACCGTTTGATTTCCAGCAGCCGCCCGGGACCCCCGGCAAGAAACAGATTATTGGACTGGTCATTACACACTTCAGTGATATGTACGGTACCGAGCTGATCTACGGGATGGAAGAGGCTTCGCGGGACCATGACGCCTTCCTGGTGGTGCGGCGGTCGTTCGGGATTCCAGAACTGGAAGAGAAGGCGATTCAGCAGCTTCTGGGGATTGGTGTGGATGGGCTGATTATTTTTCCGGCACAAGGCGAATACTTCAGCGCCGAGATTCTGAAGCTGGTCATTCAGAAATTCCCGTTCGTCATGATTGACCGTTACCTGAAGGGGATCCCCGCTTCGTCCGTCAGTACGGATAATGTGCAGGCCGCCAAGGAGGCAACCCGTTATCTGTTCGGGCTGGGACACCGGCATATCGGATTCCTGGCTCCGCCGCCGGCGAATACCACAGCCATTGAGGAACGGATCGACGGCATTATTGAAGCTCATGTGGAGCATAATCTGCTGTTGAACCGAGAGCTATGGATGGAGACGATTACGTCCACCATGCCGAATGTCTTCGACCCGCAGGCACGGATCGGAGATGTGGACAGGCTGGTGGAGCATCTGCGGAAATATCCGCAGATTACGGCATTGTTTGCTGCGGAGTATGACATCGCTTTGCTGGTGGAGGAGGCGGCAGGCCAGCTGGGACTGCGCATTCCCGAAGACTTGTCCGTCATCTGCTTCGACAGTCCCGATCCGCATGAGGGCTGCCGAATGACGCATATGCGTCAGAATCAGTTCAGCATCGGCAAGCAAGCCTTCGAGAATGTGCTGACGATGCAGGGACAAGAACAGCCCATCACCCGGATTCTGTTGCCGGCTCAATTCATTCCTGGCCGCTCAACCGCACAGGCGCGGCAGGAGTGAATTGGTTGGTGTGAGAGTGCCTGAAATGGCAGAATGCCCAATGGCCGGAGTGAGATTAAAGCCTTCGTTTGCGAGGGCTTTTTTGTCGTAGCGTGCCCAGAGGCACGCATTATCTAGTTGGAAACTATAGTTTCCTGCTGCTGTGGAAAAGGTTAGTATAAATTACTTGAAACCGCATACAATTCGATGATACAGCGGCATATGGACCAAATGTATGTGAAAAACAGGAATGTGTTTGCACGCTGGCCACGGCTTGAATGTATGTGGAAAACAGCATATATTGTGCTCGCAAACAGGCACACGGCCA
Organism: Paenibacillus sp. FSL H3-0333; assembly: GCF_038002805.1. Classification (NCBI taxonomy): domain Bacteria; kingdom Bacillati; phylum Bacillota; class Bacilli; order Caryophanales; family Paenibacillaceae; genus Paenibacillus; species Paenibacillus sp. FSL H3-0333. The sequence continues at coordinate 2,727,444 of NZ_JBBODG010000001.1, forward strand.
AATGTATGTGAAAAACAGCATACATTTGCTCGCAAGTAGGCACACGGCCCGAATGTATGTGGAAAACAGCATACGTTGTGCTCCAAAGCAAGCGCATGGCCCGAATGTATGTGAAAAACAGCATACATTGTGTTACCCTTCTTCATTCCACCCCCATCAAAGTAATTTCCCCATACATAGAAATAACATATCTGTACATAATATTTATACCATTAGATCAGGATAGTCTATAAATATACCAATAATATATTGACATGTTTATAGTATTTGTTTACTATGATGAAAGCGTTTGAAATATTGATATATACTATTTGGAGGTGCAACATACAACCTTGAAACTGCAGAATGAAATTCCAAAGTCCGTCCATGATTTGATCGAGAGGGTACAGAGAGAGCTTCCAGACTCTTCCAAGCTGGCCAAGATGTTCGAGGACTGCATCATCAATACGATTGGTACCACGATTTCACCAAAAGCGGACGGGACCACTTTTGTTATAACAGGTGATATACCAGCTATGTGGCTGCGTGATTCCGCGGCGCAGGTCCGCCCGTATCTGCTGCTTGCCGCCGAGGACCCGGGGATGGAGGCGATGATCGCGGGGCTGGTGAAGCGGCAGATGAATTATATCCTGCTTGATCCGTATGCCAATGCTTTCAATGAAACGGCGAACGGCCACGGACATCAATCCGATCTGACCGAGATGAGCCCATGGATCTGGGAACGTAAATATGAGATTGACTCGCTGGCTTATCCGATTCAGCTCAGTTATCTGCTATGGAAGAATAGCGGCTGTGTCACGCAGTTCGATGAGACCTTCCGCCGGGCTGCCCTTGCGATCCTGAAGCTGTGGAGAGTGGAGCAGCATCATGAGACCAAGTCCCCGTATACCTTCCAGCGTCTGGATGCCCCGCTTACGGATACATTGGCCAGAGAAGGCAAAGGCAGTGAGACCTCATATACCGGGATGACCTGGTCGGGCTTCCGTCCAAGTGACGATAACTGTGAATACGGGTATCTGATTCCGTCCAATATGTTCGCTGTCGTTGTCCTGCGTTATCTGGAAGAGATTGCCGGTGAGATCTACGGGGATCAGGAGCTTGCAGCATCCGCGAAGAAGCTGGGCGATGAGATCAATCAGGGAATACAAGAGCATGGCATCTATAATCATCCCGTATATGGGAGAATCTATGCTTATGAGACGGATGGGCTGGGCCACTACAATCTGATGGATGACGCCAATGTTCCAAGCCTGCTGTCCCTGCCGTATCTGGGCTACACAGACGAGAGCGACGAGGTGTACCGCAATACCCGGAAGTTCATTCTGAGCGAGGACAATCCTTATTACTATAAAGGACGCGTGGCTGAAGGCATCGGAAGCCCGCATACCCCGGAGGGTTATATCTGGCACATCGCATTGTCGATGCAGGGCCTAACTTCCCCGGAACGCAGCGAGAAAGCGCGCTTACTCCAGCTCATTCAAGACACGGATGCCGGAACCGGCCTGACCCATGAAGGCTTTTCCGTGGAGGATGCTTCACAGTTCACCCGTCCATGGTTCTCCTGGTCGAATATGCTGTTCAGTGAACTGATTATGGATTATTGCGGTTTTCGGGTGTTGAAGTAGCTCTGGTACGGTTTGATCTGCGGAAGAAACGGCTTAGCCGTTCTTCCTGAAGCTTTTATGAAAGCGTTATGAAACCATAAAACAAAGGGGCAAAGACAAATGAAAACAAATAAATTAAAAGTAACGATGACAGCGGCCATGGCTTCCCTTCTTCTGTTGACAACGGCCTGTTCAAGCGGCAATTCCAATGCGGGTTCGGGAAATGCTGGAGGCAAGGAAGAAGTCACCATTACCTTCCGTTCGTCAGGCTCAGAAGACACATTGGCCAAATATTTCAAATCCGGGCTGATTGAGAAATTCGAAACCGCGAACCCGGATATTAAGATTAATATCGCCCCGGTACTGGCCAGTGAAGGGGACTATACTTCCAAGATCGTACTGCAGATGAAGTCTCCTGACACAGCGCCGGACATTGTGGCTGAAGACACCTCAATCATCAAGTCGGATGCGGCAGCCGGCTATCTGGAGCCGCTCGATACACAGGTTGCAGGCTGGAGTGACTGGAAGGACAAGTTCATTGAGAACCTCAAAGAAGGGGTAACCGGTGAAGACGGCAAAGTCTACGGCGTTCCGGCCACCTCCGATACCCGGGGAATCTGGTATAACAAAGAGCTGCTGGCGCAAGCGGGATTGCCGGTGCCTTTCAAGCCTGCGAACTGGGAAGAAGTACTTCAGGCCGCACGCACCATCAAGGATAAGCTGCCGGGTGTAACCCCGCTGAATATGATCGTGGGCAAGTCCAGCGGAGAAGGCGTAACCATGCAGACCCTGGAAATGCTGCTGTATGGAACGAACGACACGCTCTATAATGACCAAACGAAGAAATGGGTGGTAAACAGCCCGGGTCTGCTTGACTCCTTCAAATTCATCAATCAGGTATTCAATGTGGATAAAACAGGACCAACGATGCAGGTTGCCCTTAACGGACAAGCCGGCAGCATTGCCTTCCAGCAGCTCTTTCCGCAAGGCAAGCTGGCTATGGCGGTGGATGGAAGCTGGGCAGGATCGACCTGGTTCGAGAACGGCGCGGCTCCAATTGCAAATGTAGCAGAGAAGATGGGCTTCGCCCCGTTCCCGACGCAGAACGGTCAAGCCCCTGGGGCCATCACCATGTCCGGCGGCTGGGCCTGGTCGATTCCGGCACAATCGCAGAACAAAGAAGCGGCATGGAAATTCCTTGAATTCCTGATGAATCAGGAGAATGCTACAGGACGCGTAGTAGCAGAGGGCAACCTGAGCCCGCGTAACGATTCCGTGGATGTAGCAGGCTATACTGACCGTACGTTTACCGCCGAAGCTCAGGCTTTGCTGGAAGTGGCTAAATTCCGTCCGGCCAATGATCAGTATGCTACCGTATCCGCACAGCTTCAGAGCATTGTAGAGAGCATTGCATCCGGCAAGCTTACACCGGAAGATGGCGTGAAGCAGTTGAAGGATAACGTAGCCCGCTCGCTTGGCGAAGATAAAGTAGAAGTTAAATAGAGGATTTGAGAATTCGGATAAGAGGAGAAGCGATTCTCCTCTTTCGGATTTGGAGGGGGAGTGACCTATGAAAAGAAAGTCGCGGGGCGCATTTTTATTTCTGTCGCCTTCTGTCTTGCTGCTGCTGATATTCTTTATCGTACCGATTATTCTAACGATTTGCTTTGCCTTTACCAATATGGCCTTGACGGGGAGCGCCGCCCGTAACCTGCAATTCATCGGGTTCCAGAATTTCACCAACATGTTCCAGGACCCGGATTTCCGGATCAGCGTCTTAAGAACCTTGGTCTTCCTGATTTTCTCAGCGGTCATCGGCCAGGTCGTGCTCGGCTTCATTCTGGCCTTGTTAATGAAGGAGAAGAATGTAACCTTCCGCCGGATCATCGGCATTATTGTCATTGCGGGCTGGGTTACACCGGAGATCGTAGTCGCCTTCTGTATGGTTGCGTTCTTCAGTGATAACGGGTCCCTCAATCAGATCATCGGCTGGTTTGGCATTAGCCCGGTCTCCTGGCTGTTCAGCTTCCCGATGGTGAGTGTAATCATTGCGAACATCTGGCACGGGACCGCTTTTTCGATGATGGTCTATCAATCGGCACTGGATGAGATTCCTAAGGATATCGAGGAAGCCGCCACCATCGACGGGGCAAGCAACTTCAAAATTCTAAGCTACATCACCATCCCAATGGTTAAAGGTTCGATTGTCACCAACATGATGCTCGTAACGCTACAGACGCTGGGCGTATTCACACTTATCTATACCATGACCGGAGGGGGCCCGGGTACGGCCACTCAGACCTTGCCGGTATTTATGTACAATCAGGCCTTCGTCAATTATCAATTCGGATACGGTACCGCGATTTCACTTGTGCTGCTGGTGATCGGAATTGTTGCAAGCTTGTTCTACATGAAATCAATGAAAGTCAAGGTCTAACCCTGAAGGAGGTGCATCACTGTGGTCAAGCATAGGCTTCAACGTAATATACAATACGGCATTCTGGTGGTTCTGGGACTCTGCTTCCTGCTGCCGTTATTCTGGATTCTGCTCGCTTCGTTTGATACAAATGCCCAGCAGGGTATAAGGTTCCCCAATTTCACGCTGGATAACTTCTCGGCAGTGCTCGGAGACAGCGGCAATCTGCGCTCGTTCGGCGTGGGTGTCATTCTCTCCGGAGGTCAGGCGACACTGGTCGTCCTTGCATCCGTACTGGCTGCCTATCCCTTATCCCGTTATGAGATGCGTTTCAAAAAAAGCTTTCTGCTCAGCATCCTGTTCATGACGGCGCTGCCGATTACGGCTGTCATGGTTCCGGTATTTCAAATGTTCCTGTTCTTCAAATTACAGAATTCAATCTTCGCTACCATGCTCTTCCTCACTTCATCTTCCCTTCCGTATGGCATCTGGATGATGAAGAGCTTCATGGACTCCGTGCCGATTGATCTGGAGGAAGCAGCATGGATCGACGGAGCCTCGGTATGGGGCGGATTAAGAAGGATCGTTGCCCCGCTCATGCTTCCGGGTATCGCAACGATTGCCATCTTCACCTTCTCGGGCAGCTGGGGCAACTTCTTCGTGCCGTATATTCTGCTGCAGACGCCGGAGAAGCTGCCGGCATCCGTCACGATCTATCAATTCTTCGGCAGCCACGGCATGGTCGAATATGGCAGACTGGCTGCCTTCTCACTGCTCTATACGATGCCTTCCGTAGTGCTGTATATGTTCTCCCAGCGGTATATGTCCAAAGGGTTCAGCATGGGCGGAGCGACAAAAGGATAATGGAGGATTACCCCTATGACTAAGCACAAAAAGGCGCATATCATCTCGCATACCCACTGGGACCGCGAGTGGTATATGCCTTATGAACATCATCATTTGTTATTGATTGAACTGATGGACAAGCTGCTGGATACGCTGGATCAAGACCCGGAGTACCGTTATTTCCACCTGGACGGACAGACGATTATCCGCGAGGATTATCTGCAGGTCCGTCCGGAGCAGAGAGAACGGCTGGACCGCTATATCCGTGAAGGACGCATTCATTTCGGTCCGTGGTACGTGCTCCAGGACGAGTTCCTGACCAGCGGGGAGGCGAATCTGCGCAATCTGCTGATCGGGCATATGGACGCCAGACCCTTCGGGATCATCTCCAAAACCGGCTATTTCCCTGACTCCTTCGGCAATATGGGCCAGGCACCGCAGATTCTTCAGCAGGCCGGAATTACGAATGCCATCTTCGGACGCGGCGTGAAGCCGACAGGCTTCAATAATGAAGTCAGCGAGAACGATACCTACGAGTCTCCTTATTCCGAGATGATCTGGCGTTCGCCGGACGGCTCGGAGGTGCTGGGCGTGCTGTTCGCCAACTGGTACTGCAACGGGATGGAGGTTCCGGCCGATCCGGTGGCCGCCAAGGCTTATTGGGACAAGAATCTCGCGGACGCCGAGAAGTTCGCTTCTACTCCGCATCTGCTGTTCATGAACGGGTGCGATCATCAGCCGATCCAGACGGATCTGTCCGAGGCCATCCGCACCGCCTCCAGCCTGTATCCCGAGGTAGAGTTCGTGCATTCCAACTTCGACGAATATCTGAAGGCGCTGGAGAATAATCTTCCCGGCGATCTGGTTACAGTGGAGGGCGAGCTGCGCAGCCAGCATACGGATGGATGGGGGACACTGGTCAATACGGCATCCTCGCGGGTATACCTGAAGCAGTTGAACCAATCCGGCCAGACCCTGCTGGAAAAGGTGGCTGAGCCGCTGGCGGCGTTCGCCGCGCTGGCAGGGGTGCAGGCTTATCCGCATCATCTGCTGACGTATGCGTGGAAGACGCTGATGCAGAACCATCCGCATGACAGTATCTGCGGCTGCAGCGTGGACGAGGTACACCGGGAGATGGTAACCCGGTTCGCCAAGAGCAGCCAGATGGCTGAAGGGATTGCCGCCCAGAGCGCGGCGGCACTCACCGAAGCCATCGATGTCTCCTCGGTAGCGGCCTGGGGACCGGAAGCCGTTCCGTTCACCGTGTTCAATACCAGCGGCTGGTCGAGAAGCGGAACCCTAACGGCGGAGCTGATTACGGCGAAGAAATATTTCCCGCAGGGACCTACGCCACAGTCGCTGGCGAAGGAGCTGGGGCAGGAGCCGCTGCCACAGTGGCTGGTAAGGGACGAAGAGGGCAAAGTGATTCCGGCAGAGATTGAGGATCTGGGTGTCCATTTCGGGTACGAGCTGCCGAAGGACCGCTTCCGCCAGCCATATATGGCGCGCAAGGTCCGGGTAACCTTCCCGGCAGCGGATGTGCTGGCGCTGGGCTACCGCACGTATGCCCTGGTGGCCGGAGCCTCTGGATCAGAAGCGGCTCCGCTAGACGCAGTTCATGTGCAGGGCCACACCATGGAGAATGCCAAGCTGATTGTTGCGGTTGCTGATAATGGTACCGTGACTGTTACAGATAAGCAGTCCGGTGCGGTATATGCCGGGCTGAACGCATACGAGAACACCGGTGATATCGGCAATGAGTATGTCTACCGCCAGCCGGAAGGCAGCGAAGTGCTGACCACCGAAGGCTTAACGGCTGAGATCACTTGCATCGAGCAGTCCCGCTCGCGCGTGGTCATGCAGAGCGTGCTGCGGTGGGAGGTTCCGGCAAGTGCAGACGAGGCCTTCCTCACTGAGAAGCGGGAGATGGTTCCGTTCACGGAGCGCAATGCCGGGCGTTCGGAGCAGATGGTTTCGCTTGTACTGACAACCCATTACACGCTGGAAGCCGGAAGCGGAATGCTCCAGGTCAGAACCCGCTTCAATAACCAGGCCAAGGATCAGCGGCTCAGAGCCTTGTTCCCTACAGGACTCGAAGCGGATCATCACTATGCGGACTCCGTCTTCGAGGTGGCCAGACGTAATAACCGGCCAGCGGCAGAATGGATCAATCCGAGCAACGCCCAGCATCAGCAGGTATTCGTCAGTGTTGCAGACGGAGTCCATGGACTTGCCGTGGCGAACAAAGGCCTGAATGAATACGAGGTTCTGCTGGACGGGAAGAACACGATTGCCGTGACCCTGCTGCGTTCCTCCTCTGAGCTGGGAGACTGGGGCGTGTTCGAGACGCCGGAGGCCCAGTGCCTGGGCGAGCAGAGCGTAGAATATGCAATCATCCCTTACACTGGTGACGGCGCTGTATCCGGTGCTTATGCCCAGGCTTACCAATACCAGATTCCATGGACGGTCCTTCAGACCCAAGGCCCGGCTGCACGCGTACCGGCCGTCAATGGACGTCCGCATGCAGGCGGAATGGCTCTGCCGGTATCCGGGCAGTGGCTAAGCTGGAATGCCGAAGCTTCCCCGTTGGCCTTCTCCACCCTGAAGCTATCCGAGGAGACGGGCGATCTCGTGGCCCGCTGGTACAATCTGGGCGCAGAAGCAGCTGAGCTTAAAGTTACCCCTTCCTTCAAGGCCGGGGCGGTCTACGAGAGTGATGTGCTGGAGCGCCGGGTCTCGAAGCTGGCAGCAGCGGAGCAGACCGTGGACGGCTACAAGATCGTCACGCAGGTGTATGAGCTGGAGGACTAAGCAGCACCCTGTAGGCGAAGTGACTTAAAATGGAACTTAAGCGGTACAGACTAGATGCTCATTCAAAATTGAGCTTTGGTTTGTACCGTTTTTTCGTGCGCAATCCGGACAATCTGGTAGTTTTAGCGGATTTGGCGGACAGCTTGAGTCCTGGCTGCCGATGCTGGCGGATCACCGTCGGCGGGGTCCGGAATACGCACGGTAGTTCCACACCCAAGAGAGGGACTGCATTGCGCCAGCATGCGCGGTAGGCCAAGGGCCACAAAGTCCGTGGATTTTTTGGATAATTGGATAATCAAAACAACATCTCCTGAATACATTAACTTATATCAGAAAGTCACTATGGCTGAAGCCAATTGTGATTCTGTCAGGAGGAGCAAATATGAATTCATGGAATAGCAGCAGACCGGTCTTTGAAACAGATGTACGGGGAACGCATTATTATACCGCTTGGGAGGGGCACCGCAGATTTGGTTACGATCTGGTTCGTCATATGCAGCCTAACACAATAGTAGAATTAGGAACGTACTTTGGCGCTTCCCATTTTTCATTCTGTCAGGCCGTAAAAGATCACGGTCTTTCAACGAAAAGCTATGCGGTTGATACCTGGATAGGCGATAAGCATTCGGGAACCTATGATGAAGATTTTTTTCAGTCCGTGCAATCGTGCGCAACTATCTTTTACCCCGGCATTTCTCATCTGCTGCGTATGACCTTCGACGAAGCATTGAATGAATTTCCGGACAAGAGCATAGACTTGCTTCATATTGACGGTCTGCATACTTACGAAGCGGTTAAACATGATTTTGAGTCATGGCTGCCCAAGCTGGCGGATCAAGGTGTTGTTCTGCTACATGATGTTACCGTTGTAAAAGATGACTTCGGCGTCTACCGTTTGTGGGGAGAACTGCAGATGCACTACCCGGCGGTACAATTCGAACATTGCTTCGGGCTCGGTGTTCTGATGCCCAAGGGATACTCCCCCTTAACCTCTTCTATGGTGGCTAACTGGGGGAGAATCAAGCCGATGTATCCTTAAGTTACTACTGAAGCAACCTCGCTTCCTTCCGGATTAATCCGCTTCAAGCACACTTCGGATCGCCTTGACAACCAGCTCCGGCTGATCGTGAATCACCATATGACCGCTCTTCTCAGCGACAATCAGTTCACTGTTCGATGACAGTTTCAGCATTCCGCGTTGGCCGGCCTGCCAGATACCCTCAAGCCGGCGGCCGGCTTCTTCCGAAATCCCAAACGCAGCGTAATCCTGAGGCAAACCCCGGGCAATAATCTTCACCGGAAGGGAGCCGAAGTGCTGCCCACGTATCGCATCCTCGGTAGAGTCGGCCAGTGCTGCTTCCTGCTCCTTGGCAGCGAAATAGGCAGGCGTGGAAATAACGTTAATGAACTGTGCCCGATCCTGCTCCGCAACCAGGCCCGCGAGGAGCTGGTCCTGGAACAGGTGAAGCGCCCCGGAGCGCTTGAGCAGGCTCAGCAGGTAAGCACTGGGGTTACCAGCCACATTCTCTGCCTCCAGAATTGGCTTCGTCTCCCGGTCGTCATTCTCGGGTCTGGCATCAATCAGCACCAGCCCGGTGACTTCCTCCGGGTAGGTCTGGGTGAACAGCCTGGCATACATGCCCCCGAGGGAGTGGCCGACCATCAGGTACGGGCCGGGAAGACCCGCATTCTTCAGCGCGGTATGCAGCTCACGCACAATGTTGGCGCCGGAGCGTTCCGAATCCGCCTGTTCACTCCAGGCATATCCCGCCCGGTCATAAGTGACAACGGTGGCTTGTTCGGCTAATTGTTCAGGAATGTCTCTCCATGACAGGCTGGTTTCACCGCTGCCTGCTTCCAGAATAATGGTGGGGGCTCCTGCCCCAGATTGGCGGATGTGCAGGTTATAGCCTCCGGCATCCACCAGTTGACCTGGTGCAGGATAGTTTTTACGGGCAGTGGTAGAGGCGATGGCCTCATACAGGAAGCCCGAGCCTGTGACAAGCAAGGACGCAGACATAAGGATTAGCAGGAATTTGAGCAGTCTGCTCCGCAGCTTCGGGGCAGGAGTCTTCGGGTGACTGGAAGAGTTAGTCATGGTAGTAGGTACGTCTCCTTTTTTACAATACATACGTCTCCTTTTTTACAATACAATTGTATTATTTAAAAAACAGTATAACAGCCTGTCCCGCAATTAAGCAATTGCTGAGACCTGGAAAAATAGCGTCTCCACAGCCGGATCTGCCGGTCGCGTAGAAGAGCTGTGCCTTCAAGTCTGCCGGACCAGCCGTTTAAGTCCCCCTCCACAAGGGTAAAGTACAAACAAATAACCCGGAAGAGAAAGGCGGTAAGCTTATGTTGTGGGGATTAATCGGACTTGTAGTGGTGGTATGGCTGTTAGGCCTTATCTTTGATTTCATGGGCAATATGATCCATCTTCTGCTGTTTGTCGCAGCGGTCCTATTCGTGATTAACTTGTTCAAGGGACGGTCGCGGAGATAACGGGAAATGAGTGGATAGGTGAAGCTGAATGTTCACAATACACAGTGGCTGCGTTAGGCAGCAAAGCATGTGTCCCTATGAAGGCGGGCATGTGCTTTTTTCGGTGCTTTTGCGAAGAGGGAGGGGCCCCACTCCACAGTCCGTAACATTGTGGAGTATCCTGCAAGAAGTGCAGGAATATTACCCAACAGAAGCGGGCGATGCTGAAATCCTGCATGAAATGCAACAAAACCAACGCTAACTTGCTTTAAACACCGGAATTCCTGCAAATGATGCAACAATGTAGCGTAGCCGGTAACATTTTTAGAGGAATCCTGCAAAATGTGCAACAATGCGATCCATAGCACTTTCATTCGTTAGGATGATTTTGTTCTGTTCAGTCTGGTGCATGTCTGGACACCTATTCCCCGGTTGCCTATAATAAATGAAAATGTACTTGGAGGAGAATCAATGCGTAAACCAATCATCGCCGTCGATATGGACGATACGATCTGCCATCTCGTCAAACGTGCGATATACCACAACAACATTGAATTTCCTACACATCCGCTTCGCTACGAAGATATGATGGATTGGAACACAGACCATCTGCGCCACCCGGACAGCACCATGGATCTGTTCTTCGGCCGACCCGGCCTGTACGAGGAGCTGGAGCTGTTCGACGAATATGTGGTGGAAGAGATGGAGAAGCTGCACAACGCCTATGATGTCATTATTGTAACGGCCGCTGTTCCGAAGACGGTGCTGGAGAAATGGAACTGGCTGCAAAAGCATATGCCGTTCATCCCGGCCGACAATTTCTTCACCTGCAAGCGGAAGCATCTGATCGGCTATGACCTGCTGATTGATGACGGCCCGCATAACCTGCTGCCTGCCGTACAGGCAGGGAAGAAGGTGCTCTGTATCCCGCATCCGTGGAACCTGAGGGCACGTGAGCAATACTCTTTTCCGCTGATGACCTCCTGGGAGGGTGCATCGGCGCGGGTGGATGAGATTTTGCAGGCGTAGGGTGAAACTGATCTTAACATGATTAATTGCTTGAAGATGAGCCTCGCTGCTGCGGGCTTATTCTGCTATGTCCGGGATACTTTCGCCGTCTGTACTGCCATAAATCCGCTGTCGAACATTATCAATATTTGCGGTATGATGGGTGTAACTTTGCGTTTCTTGCTTCAAGGAGGATTGCAGTTTTGTATAAAGGGTTAAAGAGTAAGGTTAATCAAAGCAAAAAGCTGAGTCTCACCACGCTGCTCACAGGTTTGGTGACACTGGTGGTTCTGCTAACTTCGAGTATTCTTCTGCTCGGTTCGTATGAGTCCAAGAAGCGGTCCTTAATGGAGACCACGCTTCATCTGAATTACCTCAATGCTGATCGTATGTCGAGGACCATGGATTCCTTATTTCAGTCCATGCACGGGACTCTGGAATACAACGCCGCCAGGCTGTCTGACATAGAAGCTATGCCGCCGCAGCAAGTGAATGATTCCCTAGATCTGATGCGCAGCAGCAGCAATTTCTTCAATTCCATCACTGTGGTCGACGCCAGCGGATTCATCCGCCATGTCTCACCTGCCAGCATAGGGACTACAGGCAAGCACATCACCTCAGAGAATAGCAAGGAAGCATTAGCGCTCCGCAAGCCGTATATTTCTTCCCCTTATTTGACGGCCAATACCAAGCGGTTAATCGTATTTTTGAGCCAGCCCATCTTCGATGCTGCGGGAACCTATGCTGGAATTATTAGCGGCACCATCTATCTTCAGGAGAATAATGTGCTGTCTGAGATTTTTGACAATGGACAGGAGGATGATTCGGGGGTTTATTATTATATTGTGGATTCAGAAGGGCATCTGGTGTATCACCCGGATAAAACGCGGATTGGCACAGATGTCAGCATTAATGAGGTTGTGCAGCAGCTGATGAATAAGCAAAGCGGAGAACAGCGTGTCACGAACACCCGGGGCATCGAGATGCTGGCCGGTTATTCCAGTGTGCCCGCCAATGGCTGGGGAATCGTGGTTGTCTCCCCGATTAGCCAGATTCATAAGGAGCTGATCGGGCATTTCCGTACCCTGATCGGGTATTCCTCCTTACCGTTCATTCTGCTGCTGTTGGGCGTTATTCTGCTGGCCCGCAAGTTTGCGCGTCCCTTCGTCTATCTGGCAGATGTCGTAAGCAGAATGGGCAAGCAACAGATAGAGCTGCAGGAAGCGAAGCGGTATTGGAGCCGGGAGGCGTACTTACTGACAGACGGGGTGTCACTTGCCCTGGCCAATATCCAGCAGCAGACTGAGCAGTTGACCCATGAAGCTGCAACGGATGTGCTGACCGGTCTGATGAACCGCAGATCCCTGGAACATACGATTAACCAGCGGATAAGCTCCGGTGCTCCCTTCTCGCTGGTGATGCTGGATATAGATAAATTCAAGCTCGTCAATGACACTTACGGCCATAACCTGGGTGATGAGGTTCTGAAGCATGTTGTCCGGGTCATCGTAACCTCGCTTCGCCCGGATGATATCTGTTACCGCTACGGCGGGGAAGAATTTGTTATTCTGCTGGCCCGGACCACGCCTGCTGAAGCCTTCAGCGCTGCTGAACGAATTCGTCTTGCAGTTGAGCGGAGCCAGGGGCCGATTGCGGCGAGGCTTACGGTTTTACAGGGAATTGCTCACTACCCTTCCCATGCCGCCGACCTTGCGGAACTGCTTGTGAAGGCGGATCAGGCCTTGTATCTGGCGAAGAGCAGAGGGCGCAACCAGTCCGTGATTGCGGAGTCCTAGCCGAATTTACTTTGAATTGTGAATATCGCGCTTTGAATACTTTTGCGTTATAATCGAGAAAAATTTCCTGAAGGTGGAGCAATGTGAGAATTGGTACAAAAAGATTACGCCTTCAGACCGCCATCACCCTGATGACCTGCGGCATCGTCGTGCTGGTGCTGCTGATTGTGTATGTAATGTTCGGCATGAGATTCTCCGAAGAAGCCCGGGCTTCTCTGGAGAACAAGGCCATCACGATTGCCCGCACGGTCTCGCGCACGCCGGGAGTGGTGGACGGGCTGCTTGCAGAGTCCGATTCCGGCAGCATCCAGCGTTATGCAACCGATATTAGCGCCATCAATGACGTTCAATTCGTGGTGGTCATGGATATGGGAGGGATTCGCCGTTCCCACCCCGATCCCAAGCTGATCGGCAAGCATTTCATGGGCGGGGATGAGACCGATGCACTGCATGGCAAGGAGACCATATCCGTGGCTGAAGGCTCGCTTGGTTATTCTGTGAGAGCGTTCTCACCGATCTTCGCCGCTGACGGCAAGCAGGTTGGAGCAGTAGCTGTAGGCATATCGCTTGGCAGCGTCCGTTCCGCCGTTCAGCAGAACCGCTGGATTATCTACTCGGGCATCCTGGTCGGCGGGCTGATGGGGATATTCGGTGCCATTCTGCTCGCCCGCAAAATCAAGCGGATGATGTTCGGCATGGAGCCGGGAGAGATCGCCAAATTACTGGAGGAGCGCAGCGCCATGCTGCAATCGACCAAGGAAGGGATTCTGGCCGTCGATAAGGAATCGCGGATTACCCTGGTGAATGCCGAGGCCCGCAGGCTGATGAACAGCGTCGGCTTGAGCCAGGACCCGGTAGGCAAGCAGGCCGGGCAGTTCTGGCCGCTGCTGCGGATGGAGAAGGTGCTGGATACCGGCGAAGCCTTGCTGGATAAGGAAGTGGAGCAGAGCGGCATTACGCTGCTGGTGAATGTGGTTCCGGTCCGGGTGAACGGAATCATCGAAGGGGCTATTGCCACGTTCCGGGACAAGACCGAGATCAGTATTCTGATGGAGCGGCTCTCCGGCATCTCCCTGTACGCCGAGGCACTGCGTGCCCAGACCCATGAGTTCATGAACAAGCTGCATGTCATTATGGGGCTGAATACGATGCGGCGGTACGACCGGCTGGAAGAATATCTGACGGATATTGTACAGAGCATCCAGACAGAGGCGGATTCAGTAGTCCGGCTGGTCAAAGACCCGGTGATGGTCGGCTTCCTGCTCGGCAAGCTCAGCAGAATCAGGGAGGCCGATGTGCGGCTGGTTATCCGGGATGATGGGTTGCTGCCTGAAGCGGCGGATCACGAGGTGGCGCGGGAGCTGGTCACGATCGCGGGCAACCTTCTGGACAATGCGCTGGAGGCGCTCCAAGGCGCGGACAACAAGCAGATCGAGATGGGGTTCCGGCATAAGGACAACCTGCTTACCCTTAAGGTCAGTGATAACGGGACGGGCATATCGTCGGAGAATGGAGATCACCTGTTTGAGCAGGGCTATTCAACCAAAGGCGGAGACCGGGGCGTAGGGCTGTATCTGGTGCGGCGAAGTGTAGACAAGCTGGGCGGTACGATTACGTATGACAGCCTGGAGGGGGAAGGCACCGAATTCACGGTGCAGATTCCGTATAGAGCGAAGAATTAAATTAATCATGAAAAGGGTGGATAGCCCATGAAGAGTGGTGATAACGATTATGATAAAAGTACTTATCGTTGAAGATGATCCTATGGTATCGGAGATGAATAAGTTTTATGTGCAGCAGGTGGAGGGCTTCCGTGCCGATGGCTGGGCCAGCTCGGCGGAAGAAGTGCTGGGTATGCTGGAGAAGCAGGCCTATGACCTGATCCTGCTGGATATTTACATGAAGGAGAGCAACGGGCTGGAGCTGCTGTCCGAGATCCGGCGCAGAGGCGTGAAGATTGATGTCATTGTCATCTCGGCCGCAAGCGACAAGGAGAGCATTCAGGAAGCGCTGCAGAACGGAGCGGTGGACTACTTGATTAAGCCGTTTGAATTCTCCAGGCTCCGGGCAGCGCTTAATGGATACAGGGAACAGAACAAGCTATTCCGCAGCCAGGAGCGGCTGAACCAGTCGGAGCTGGACAGGCTGTCCCGGTTCAAGCAGGAACGGACGTCCTCGCAGGAGCTGGCCAAGGGCTTCACCCGTCAGACGCTCCAGACGATCTGGCGTGCCGTGGAGGCCTGTGGCAGCGAGCTGTTCTCCGCTGAGGAGATCTCAGCGGTATCCGGAATCTCACGCGTCTCCGCCGGCAAATATCTGATCGGGCTAACGGAGATGGGAGTGCTGGAAATGGACCTCGTCTACGGCAGCATCGGCAGGCCGGTGCAGAAATACCGGCTCGCCCCGAACGGTAAGGGATTGATTACTAAGTATATTTGAGTGCGTAAGAGTATAACTAACTATTTCTGGAGCTCCTGCCGTGCAACCTGCGGCGGAGCTTTTTGTATTGCGCAGAGAGCGGAAGCGGGCTGGGAGGTGAAATGAAAGGGATAAATCCCTTTGATTTGGTCGAAAGTGGGCTGGATGGGGAAATGAAAGGGAAAAATCCCTTTGAATCGGCCGAAAGTGGGCGGTAGGCGAAAATGAAAGGGATAAGTCCCTTTGAATCAGCCAAAAGTGGGGTGGGGAGCCGAAATGAGAGGGACAAATCCCAATGAATTAGCCAAAGGTTGGCGGTAGGAGAAAATGAAGAGCACTAATGCACCTGAATTAGCCAAAAGTCAGCGATAGGCGAAAATGAAGAGCACTAATGCACCTGAATCAGCCAAAAGTCAGCGATAGGCGAAAATGAAGAGCACTAATGCACCTGAATTAGCCGAAAGTCAGCGATAGGCGAAAATGAAGAGCACTAATGCACCTGATGTAATCAGGCTACGTCTGCAACTCCCTGATACTAACTATGTTACCTGCCTCCCCCTGATACTACCTGTCTCCATCTGACCCTACCCGACTCCATCTACGCCCTCCCCAGCAACTATAGTCAGATTCGACCAAGTGGAGCACTCTACTAATATCATTTACCAACAATGCTCCTACCACTGCCCTCTACCAATGCTCTTTACTAATTCTCTACACTAATGCGTTGTACTAACCCACTCTACTAATCCCCGCCAATCCCAGCGTCCCCCAGCCCCCTCTCCTGACAGCGCTTACTTTAATAATTTACAAAACCCCTTTATTATTTTCATAAAAACAAAAGCGCTTTCAAAGCAGCTATGATGAATTTGTAAAAGAGTTAAGGAGGTAAGGTTAACATGCAAAAAGCAATTCAACCCCCGATTTCGGTACCGGAACAGCAGCCTGTTGTACTGAAGCAAGGAGAACAGGGTTTCGTCCAGAAGCTTCTGCATTTAAAAGTAGGCGTTATTCCGCTCCCATTGTATGTGGTATTTGCATTCATTATTTTTGCGGCTTCTGTGCTTGGTGAACTGCCAAATGATATGATCGGCGGCTTTGCAGTAATTATTGTACTGGGGGTGCTGCTCAGTGATCTGGGCTTCAAGCTTCCGATTCTCAAGAATATCGGCGGTCCTGCGATCCTCTCCCTAATGATTCCATCGTTTCTGGTGTTCTGGAATGTGCTTGATCCTTCGGTGCTCGAATCGGTCAACACGCTGATGAAGACCTCGAACTTCCTGTACCTGTACATCTCGATTCTGGTAGCCGGAAGTATTACCGGGATGAACCGGACCACGCTGATTAACGGCTTCATCCGCATCTTCATTCCGATGATGGCCGGAACAATCGCCGCAGTCGCTGCGGGGATGGGCGTAGGGATGCTGCTCGGCTATAGCGCACACCGGACGTTGTTCTACATCGTTGTGCCTATTATTGGCGGCGGCGTCGGTGAAGGGATTCTCCCGCTGTCCATCGCGTTCTCGCAGATTCTTGGCGGCGAATCCGGGTCGTATGTGGCGCAGATGATTCCGGCGGCGGTGATCGGCAACGTGTTTGCGATTATCGGTGCGGGGCTGCTCAAGCGGATGGCTGACAAAAACCCGTCCATCACCGGTAACGGTGTACTCGTGAAGGCGAAGGACGGCCAAAAGCTGGCCGGCAGCACCTATGACAGTCTGAAACCGGACTTCCTGCTGATGGGCGCGGGCCTGCTGTTCGCCTGCGGATTGTTCATCACCGGACATCTGCTGTCGCCGTTCGTCGGTATTCCGGGTCCGATCCTGATGATCTTCGCAGCGGCGCTGCTGAAGATTTCCAAGCTGCTGCCTGCCAAAATTGAGCAGGGTGCTTATCAGCTCTACAAGCTGGTATCCGGTACTTTAACCTGGCCGCTGATGGTCGGCCTCGGGATGCTGTACATTCCGCTGAAGGATGTCGCCGCCCTGATCTCGCTTCCTTATATTATTGTTTGCGCTACCGTTATTGTGGCGATGACGATCACCGGCTATTTTACCGGCAAATGGGTCAATATGTATCCCGTAGAAGCGGCCATTGTTACCGGCTGCCGCGGCGGCCTTGGCGGAACAGGCGATGTAGCCATTCTGTCTGCCTCGGGACGCATGGAGCTGATGCCGTTCGCACAGATCTCCACTCGGATCGGCGGCGCTATTACGGTGGTTGTGGCCACGCTGCTCATCGCAGTATGGGGTGGCTAATCAGGGAGCTCAATCAGCAGAAGAGATGCCTGAATCACATGAAATCGCATCCAATCGTGTCTAAATCGTGGACAATTTTCAGGTGTCAGCTTTTATCTTGCCAATCCGATAATTATCGCGGAGAATGACTAAGGGAGTATATGAAATGCAGAGTTGACGGGCCTGCATACGGGTCTGGTACGGTTCCGGATGCAGGAAGATCCGCTATATATAGAAAGATCCGAGAGGGATGCAACAAACGGTTAACCAGCTGAATGGAGGAGTTAATATGGAACTATTAGAAGAAATTATGCTGCTGCATAAAGGCGGTAAGCTCGAAACTACCCTGAAGCATCCGATTCTGTGCAAAGACGACCTGTCCAAAGTCTACACGCCGGGTGTGGCGAAGGTCTGTCAGGCGATTGCCGACGATCAGTCCCAGGCTTACGAGCTAACCACGAAGAAGAATACCGTAGCTGTCATATCCGATGGTACGGCTGTACTGGGGCTTGGCGATATCGGGCCGAAGGCGGCCATGCCGGTAATGGAAGGTAAGGCGGCACTCTTCAAGCAGTTTGCCGATGTGGACGCTGTACCGATCTGTCTGGATACCAAGAATACCGAAGAGATTATTGCGATTGTAAAAGCGCTTGCCCCGACGTTCGGCGGCATTAATCTGGAGGACATCTCCTCTCCGCGCTGCTTCGAGATTGAAGCCAGACTTAGAGCCGAGCTGGACATTCCGGTCTTCCATGATGATCAGCACGGTACAGCAATTGTCGTGACAGCCGGACTTCTGAATGCGCTCAAGGTATGCGGCAAGGATATCAAGGATGTCAAAATCGTAGTCAACGGCATCGGCGCAGCCGGCATCTCCGTCTCCAAAATGCTGCTGCATGCCGGAGCGGTGAACCTGATCGGCGTGGACCGGGAGGGCGCGATTAACCGGCTGGCGGATTATGAGCGCAGTCACTGGAGCGATTACGCCCAGATTACGAACCCTTATCTTGAAATCGGAAGTCTGTCCGATGTAATCAAAGGCGCGGATGTCTTCATCGGAGTCTCTGCACCGGACGTGCTGAAGCTGGAAGATGTGCTGAACATGGCCACAGATCCGATTGTGTTCGCCATGGCGAACCCGATGCCAGAGATTGATCCCGCGATTGCTGCGCCGCATGTAAGAGTCATGGCGACCGGCCGTTCCGACTATCCGAACCAGATTAACAATGTGCTGTGCTTCCCTGGGATATTCAGAGGGGCGCTGGATTGTGAAGCCACAGATATTAATGAAGACATGAAGCTGGCGGCAGCGGAGGCGATCTCCTCAGTGATTGACCCATCCGAGCTGCACGAGAAATATATCATCCCGGATGCCTTCGATCCGCGCGTGGTAGAGAGAATCCGCATGGCTGTAGCCGAAGCGGCAGCTAAGAGCGGCGTAGCCCGTAAGGACCTGCTGGTCGGCGTAAACTGATACCTATATTAATGAAGATACAGCAAACGGCAAGCTCTTTAGATGAGCTTGCCGTTTTTTGCGGAATTTATAGCTTTGGGATTTGTGATGATGGAATTGGGGTAATGAACGGGAGATTCTGGGCCGGATATGGGAATTCCGGCTGTACATAAATATGAACCTGGAGGGAACAAGATGAGTGAGCAAGAAGTGGAAGCTATCGGCTGGGATGCCATTGAAGATCAGATGAAGGTACTGTACGGGCAACAGGAGCCGAAGCATTATGCGGCAATGCTGCCGTATAGCCTGGGAGGCAATGACCCGCTGAACGGAATCAGCGCCTATGCAGCCGAGCAGCCATATCCGCATTGGCATTTCGTAACCTTCGGCTTCACCGAACTGTTCGAGAAGGAGTCCGAGGACCCTGAATACAGCGGCTATGGCTTCGAGCTGACCTTCCGCCTGGCGCGCAGTGCAGAAGAACAGGAGCCTCCAGCCTGGGCGATCAATCTGCTGCAGAACATGGCCAGATATGTGTTCTCCAGCGGCAATATCTTTGCTTCCGGCCATCACCTGGATGCCAATGGCCCGATATGCCTGGGAGCAGATACTGGGCTGACGGCGCTGGCGTTCACCGATGACCCGGAGCTTCCGGCTGTGGATACGCCGAACGGCCGTGTGGAATTTCTGCAGATGGTAGGGATCACAGCGGACGAGCTGGAAGCGATGATGTCCTGGAATACCAACGCCTTTCTGGAGGCCGGCAGGGAGGTTCTCCCCCACTATATCACCGATCTTGCCCGGGGTTCACTGCTCGAACTTCCGGCCATCCAGGAAGCGGTGCGTCAGGGTATCGACCGTGACGGTTCCCAGACGGGCATTCTGTATGTGGATGAGCTGGGCTATGAGCCTGGCACAAGCCGTCTGATTGGCACAGCACCGGCCGTCCTGACTATAGGCGCACGGCAGGCACCGATTATAGCCAAGCTGCTGCGCGGCCGGCTGCTGAAGGGGAAGCCGCTGACGCTGACCAGCAAGAAGCGGCAGGTGATGCTGGAGCACAGACCTGATAACGAGAGTGTGGTCAACGAGGAGTTTGTCAGCATCGGCCTAACGGAAGAGGCAGTCCTGGAGCTGGAGGCGAAGCTCCAGCCTAAGGAAGGGGAGCTGCGGCTGTCTGCCGCCAAAGCGTTGAAGGTGCAGATCCGCAAGACTTACATCAAAGACCAGGAAGGCAATGTGGTCAAAACTATCGGCTAACCGCGCGGACGACAGCTTTCTTTTCGGCAAATAGATACCCGTCTATCTCAGCGCCGTTTCATTAGGAAATTAAACATAGCCGTATTCCGGCCTGGAGACCCAATCTTTAGCTTATCTTTAGACTTGGTTTAGTCAGAATTAAGAAACCCCGGCTATATTTAAGTGAACAAGAAACGCTGCTCAAAATAACGGAACGGGAGTCCACTATGGCCAAATTGAATTTGTTTATCCGCATTTGTATTGCCGTGCTGCTGGTGCTGGGCATTATCTACGTAGGCTCACTGGTAGACTTTATTTTTACCCCTATTATCTCGCTCTTCAATGTTGTGATGGTGCCGTTAATGCTGGCCGTATTCTTCTATTATCTGCTTAGGCCCCTGATTGACTTCCTGTCCTCGCGCAAATTGAAGCGGACGCTGGCGATCCTGTTGGTCTATCTGGTCATTGCTGTTCTGCTGCTGGGCTTCACGGTAGGCGTATGGCCATCGCTGCAAAGTCAGCTGCTGAACCTGGGGAACAATATGCCGGGTGTGCTGAGAGCAGTGGGAGAGCAGTTAAGCAAGCTGGAGAACACGGAGCTGCTGTCAGGTCTGATTCCCGAGAATATGAACCTGTCCAGCCAATTGATGGGCTATTTGAATACAGGCTTTTCGCTGGCAACGGGCTATGTGTCCGGGCTCTTCTCCTTTGTCTCTAATTTTGCGATTGTGCTCTTCACCTTTCCGATCCTGCTATTCTACATGCTGAAGGAAGGCGGGAAGTTCGGCGATAAGCTCGTGAGCTTCTTCCCGAGACGCTATCACGAGGAGGGCGCGGGGGTGATTGCCGAGATTGACGGCGTGATGGGCAGCTTCATCGTCGGCAGAGTGCTGGTTAATCTGGCGCTGGGCGTCCTGATGTACATCGGTTTTCTGATTATTGGCCTGCCGTATGCGCTGCTGCTGACGCTGGTGGCGGTGCTGATGAACTTTATCCCATTTATCGGAGCCATTCTGTCTACTGTGCCAATCTTCATCATCGGTCTGTTTGAGTCCCCGTCTACGGCGGTCTGGTCCATTGTGGTCGTGCTCGTTGCGCAGCAGATTCAGGATAACCTGGTTGCCCCCTATATCTTCGGCAAAAGCATGGATATCCACCCGCTGACCACCATTATTCTCGTCTTGGCCGGCGGCGATTTCGGCGGAATCATCGGCATCCTGGTCATTATTCCGGTCTATATGATGCTCAAGATCATCATCGTCAAGCTCTATCAGCTCTTCATCCGCAAGCGCTGGGACGAGGAGCCGGAGCCGACAGCGCCAATAGGGCCGGCGGAGCCGGTGCCCGGAGGCACGGTGTCTTCTGCGGAAGTGGCGGAGTAGTAGTAGAGTTAAATAAGGCAGATTAGGGCGGATTAGCGCGGATTAGCGCGTGGATGGGGCAGAGAAAGTGCGAGGTTGGATGAAGCAAGGGTGAGCTTGGATGAAGTGAGAGCGAGTAGGTTGAAGTAAGAGTGGAGTTGGTCCGAGCTTGGGGCAGAGGTGGAAAAAAGGCACTTATTGCGCTCCGAATGACCGGTTACGGGGCAGCAGTTGGAAAAAGTACATCTAATCTTCCGAATTATAAGGATTCGCCGAAAGTCGGCCCCAGTAAGTGTTGTTTATCCAACTAATATAAGGAAGTGTATCTCTAGCGCGAAATTAGATGTACTAAATCCACTTGCTTCATCTGCAGCACTATGAGCTGTAAGCATACAATCGCATACTGATCTGAACCAGAAAAAAGGTCTATCCCCAAAGCCATCATACGGCCGGGATAGACCTTCTTCAATTAGAATCACCATGAGCAGAAGGGGGCCGCTATGTGGACGGGCCAGCATGTGGCTTCAGCCGTTATGCCCCCATAGCTTAACTGCTTGGAAATTATCCGTGCACATCCCGGCCAGTACCGAATGCTCTACTCACTGCTACTCCCGCATCAAAAACGCCCGTGTCCGCTCCAGCTTCGGGTTGCCGAAGATCTCCTCCGGTGTGCCGGATTCGGCAATGTCCCCGTTGTCCATGAAGAATACGCGGTCGGCGACATCGCGGGCGAAGCTCATCTCATGGGTGACGATCATCATCGTCATGTTCTCCTCGGCGAGCTGGCGGATGACGCGCAGCACCTCGCCGGTCAGCTCGGGATCAAGCGCCGAGGTTGGCTCATCGAACAGGAGAATATCCGGGCTGAGCATCATCGCTCTGGCGATGGCGACCCGCTGCTTTTGCCCGCCCGACAGCGTGGAGGGGTAGACGTCCGCTTTGTCGGAGAGGCCTACCTTGGCGAGCAGCTCCCGGCTCTTGGCCGTGATCTGCTGCACACTCTCCCGCTTCAGCGTGCGCGGGGCAAGCTCCAGGTTGTCCCGCACACTGAGATGCGGAAAAAGATTGAAATGCTGGAACACCATCCCCATGCTTGAGGTGATGTCTCTAATCGCTGCCGTACTGGCGTAACGGCCATTCTCAACAAGCGCTTTCCCGCAGATCGAAATGCTGCCCCCGGTGACCTCCTCCAGATGCACGAGACTGCGCAGCATGGTGCTTTTACCGGAGCCCGAGGGTCCGATCACGGCAACGACTTCGCCGGGCTTCACGTCAAAGCTTATCTGGTTCAGCACACTGAGGCTGCCGAAGTCTTTCTTCAATTGCCGTACTTCAATCATGCTACTCATAGCCAAACAGCCCTTCTACTCAAATTTGAAACGTCTCTCCAGCAGCTTAAAGAATAGTGTCAGCACCAGTGTCATCAGCAGATAAATAACGCCCGCTACGACAAAAGGAGTGACGGTAAAATCACGGTTCACCGCCGTCTTGGCGAAATTCAGCAGCTCAGGCACCGCCACGGCATACAGCAGCGCGGTATCCTTGACCAGTGTAATAGACTCATTGGCAACCGCAGGCAGCGCCACCCGGAACATCTGGGCGAGAATCACCTTGCGCAGCGTCTGCCACCGGCTTAAGCCCAGAACCTTGGCCGCTTCATGCTGGCCTTTATCGATCGAGAGCAGCCCGCCCCGGAAAATCTCGGCGAAATAAGCGCCGTAATTGAGAATGAAGCCCAGGCTGGCCGCTACAAAACGGTCCATAACCAGATATTCCCCGATTACGGGAATCTGCGGCAAACCGAAGCAGAAGAAGAACAATTGCAGCAAGAGCGGCGTTCCGCGCATGACGTAAATATAAGCGTGGGCGATCCAGGCCAGCGGCTTTAGCGTGCTTTTGGCCATCAGAGTGACCACCATCCCGAGCGGAATGGACAGCACGATCACGATCAGGAACAGCAGCACCGTGGTCCGGGCACCTTCAAGCATCGGTCCGGAAATTCTAATAATATAATCGATATCCATGTCTTAACCGGCTCCTAAACGATAGCATCTAGTTCAATACCTTATTCTCTCCGAACCACTTGGTTGAGATTTCAGCGGCTGTTCCGTCACTGTTCAGCTCGTCCAGCGCCTTCTGCAGCTCTTTCAGCAGTTCATCATTGCCCTTCTTGATTCCAATACCATATTGCTCAGGAGCCAGTGATTCTTCCATCAGCTTGTACGTATCCGGCTCCTTGGCTATGTAATATCTGGCGACAACTTCATCAATAACTACCCCATCCACACGGCCGGACTTGAGGTCTGTCAGAGCCAGGACATTGTCGGGGTATTCGGACACGTCCTTAAGCTCGGCTTTGATCGGACTGGCATCCAGGGCATCGGCGGCAGAAGAGAGGCTCTGAAGTCCGATTTCCTTGCCGGCCAGATCCTGAAGCTTCGCCAGCGATGAACCGGCCAGCACTACTACCACCTGGCTATTCTCCAGATAAGGCTTGGTGAACAGCACCTTCTCCTTGCGCTCGTCCGTGATGGTGTATCCGTTCCAGATCATATCAATCCGGCCGCTGTTCAGCTCGGATTCCTTGGCGGACCAGTCAATCGGCTGGAAGGTAACCTCCTTGCCCATCTTCTTGACAGCCGCTCGCGCATAGTCAATATCGAAGCCGACAAGCTCATTGTCGTCATCCCGGAAGCCCATCGGGGCGAACTTGTCGTCTATGCCGATCACCAGCTTGCCGTCCTTATTCCCTGAACTGGAGCAGCCGGACAGTACAGCAACAGCCAGCGCCATTAATAATAGTATCCATAATCCTTGCTTCTTCATCTCTCTAATCCCCCTAGTAGATTGCGTGCCGCATCCGCCCGCTTTAGTTCGTTAATACGTTATCAGGCTATCATAATAGCATATCATGTGAGCTTATGTCGATAGAGTTCATAGAGGCAGATGTGTCCAAAATAAATCAAACTCTCCGTCCCGGTGCTGACCGTGTTCATGTGTGCTTATCCTCCGTATATACAGTAACCGCCTCCATCCCGGAAGAGCCGGAAATGAAGGCGGTTACTGTTAACGGCGGTATGTTGCGGGCATCAGACTGCTGGATTTACACTAGCTGACCTGACTTTATTTAATCTCAATATTGCGTGTTGCCCGATTGGCTGGTCTTGCCCGAGGCAAAGCCCTTGAATAGGGTGGGCACATTGCGGTAGCGGGTATTGGTAATCCGGGCTGCGCTGCTGCTGCTGTCTGTGCGGAAGATGGAATCCTTGACGTTCGAAATGTCCGAGTTGTCCAGTGTGAAGTTCACCGTGTAGGAGGTGCCGCCGTTCTGGCGGGCCAGCTTGCCGATATCATCGGCTCTGAAATTCTTAATGTTGATGGTGCCCGCAGCATTCGCCTGAAACACTTTATCGTAGGCTTTGTACGCACCTCCGCCTGTAATATTGACGGTGCCGGAGGCCTTCAGGGTCAGGGCATCCTCGCCGACATCCTGCCAGGTTACGTTGGAGATGGTAGCATTCCCGTAACAGTGCACCCCGTCTGCGCCGGGTGCGCCGATAATTACATTTTTGAGTGTAGCATTCTTTTCCAGCCGGAAGATGGGCTTCTGATTCTCTGCCTGGCTGCCGTCTCCGAGCGTGCTCGGATTGGCGACGAACGTCTGGCCATTGCCGTTATACGTCTCACCGGCCTTCACTACAATCGTCGAATTCACCACAATTGGCGATGCGGCTGATACCTCGGGGGGACTGGCAACATAGAACGAAGACAACAGTGCAACCGACAGGAGCAAGCCAACTACCTTTTTCAAAAACATTCCGCCCTTCAACTGTAGAATTGAGATCCGGCGCACCGGTCCCTTGCGGGCAATCCAGCCAGATGTGCACCTCTGACTGCACCCGATATCTAACCTATTCAGAACACGTGTGCATAGAACATAAACCTTACATGGAGATCAATTTCCATATTTCCGACACAATTGGGCAAGGGTTGCAAGCTGAGAGATAAAGGATAACAATGGTAGAATAATAGAGCAATAGAAGCGGAGGAGAATAGAATGACCCAGGAAGAATTTGACGAGATGATGGAGATTCAGTGGCAGAGAGAGAAAGAAGAGAAGGTGAAGAAGTACAGCATTCTGAATACCTTGGCGCTAAAAGGGCAGACCGTTCTGGCGGGCTCCTCGCTGATGGAGTTTTTTCCGGTAAATGAATTACAGCAGACGCTGGAGAAGCAGACGGTGATCTATAACCGCGGTATTGCAGGCTATGTGACCCGGGAATTGCTTGAAGCGCTGGAGGTCTGTGTGCTGGAGCTTGCGCCTTCGAAGCTGTTCATTAATATCGGCACCAACGACATCAGTTCAGCGGATGGTGAATATGAGCCCGGGAAGCTGCTTGCGAATTACAATGAGATTCTGACCCGGATCGGGGCCAGGCTGCCGGAGTGCAAGGTGTATGTCATGGCGTATTATCCGGTGAATGCTAAGGCCGACTTCCCCGGAATGGATGAGGAGATGCGGGAGAATTACTTCAGAACGAGAACCAATGCGGCGCTGCTGGAAGCGAACCGGGCAGTGGAGGCGCTTGCGCTTGGGCACGGATATCAGTTCATCAATGTGAATGAGGGACTGATGGACGCCGAAGGGAATCTGAAGGAAGAGTATACGATGGATGGTGTGCATATGTATGCTAACGGGTATGCGGTGGTTTTTGGTAATCTGAAAAAATATTTATAAGCAGCCTCACGCAGCAAGAGCAGCGGTCTTCCGGTAGCGAGAGAGGCGCTGCTCTTGCTGTTGAGGTCGCAGTAAACGGGGCTCTGAGTCGGGTCCCAACCCTCAGATCAGCTCCCGTCTCCGTTTCAAATACACATACAGCACAATTCCCGACACGGAGCAGACCGCTGCGCATAGCCCGATGAACCCGTACCCCGCCTGGAGTCCGCGGAGCAGGCCAAGCTCGGTGGTGGAGCCGTAGAATGCTTTGACGGACTCAATAACCCAGCCGATAATATAGTTGCCGATGACGCTCCCGAGGCCCATTAAGGTGACCACAAAGGTAATGGCCGTATCGCTTCCGTTCGGGTAACGGCGGGCGATGAAGGCCATCACGGTAGGATAGATAATAGCGATCCCAGCCCCGGATAGGGCGAACAGAAAGGCGAGACGCTCCCCGCCGGCCAGGGCGGCGAAGGTGCAGACGGCCGAGAAGCAGGAGAAAATAATCAGCGAGAGCACGAAGCCGATCCGGTCTGTCAGCGCACCCAGCAGGAGTCGTCCCAGGGAGAATAGCAGGAAGAAGGCTGACAGTAAGCCGGAAGCCCGGACAGTGTCCCAGGCATAAGCCTTTTCCAGAAAGTTAACCAGCCAGCCGCCCACCGCCAGCTCTGAGACCACGCCGAAGGACAGGATCATCACCATCATCCACAGCGCGGGATCGCGCGTCAGGGTACGGAAGGAGGTGCGGTCCTCCTGTGGCAGATCATCCCCGGGAAACGTGCTGCGCAGCGCCGACAGGATCGGCAGCAGGCAGAGCGATAGCATGACCAGATACATGCCCCGCCAGTCCAGCGTATGGCCGAATACACTCAGCGACATAACCCCGGTTGCCAGCAGCGGCGCTACAGTTGAGCTTAGGCCGTAGAAGAAGTGGGATAGGTTCATCATCATCCCCGTGTTTTTGACGAATATGCGTGCCCCCAGAATCGCCAGCCCGATCTCCAGCATCCCGTTCCCTATGTACATCAGAAAGTAAGAGGAGGCAAACAAGGGATAGCTGTGCGACAGGAAAATCAGCACGCCTGAGATCACCATCGAGGCGAAGGAAATAACGGTGACTGCCTTGATGCCCCATTTGCGGACAAGAATAGCGGTGAAGGAGCAGGCGAGCAGATAGCCCAGCGCGTTCAGCGAGAGCAGGGTGCCGAGCTGGCCTTCATCCAGGTTGAACGACAGCTGAATCCGCGGAATCGCGGGACCCTTGATATTTTCCGAGATTCCAAAGACGACAAAGCCGAGGAAGATCGTGACGAGTTGCATGATATAGACGGTGTTGCGTTTGCTGGTAGAAGGGGTGGGTTGAGCTTTCAAGGTATAGTGCCTCCTGAATGATTGCTTGTTGGAATACGTGTTATTGTAGTCAGTTTCCGGCGAAAGGGCAAGGGGGGATTG
This sequence comes from Paenibacillus sp. FSL H3-0333, assembly GCF_038002805.1. Classification (NCBI taxonomy): domain Bacteria; kingdom Bacillati; phylum Bacillota; class Bacilli; order Caryophanales; family Paenibacillaceae; genus Paenibacillus; species Paenibacillus sp. FSL H3-0333. The sequence continues at coordinate 2,755,283 of NZ_JBBODG010000001.1, forward strand.
TATTCATGGCATTTGTCCCGTGGAGACAAGACTAAGATTTGCGACTATGTAGATGGGCTGGACTTAAGAGTATAAAATAGCGTGCGGTTATTACCTAAAGTGAGCACCTCAATGACCGCTCCCATATGTGGACCGATAGGATTAGGCTCGAAGGTGCTCTAAAGTGGAGATACAGATTTACAGGATTTGAATAATGCTCAACCTTGTTCGTGCCGGAAGAAAAGCAGCGGAGCCTCCTGAAAGTACAGCACTAACAGTAAAGTTGAGGTTCTGTGTTCCGGCCCCCGTCTGAATGAGAGTACTTCCTTGTAAGGTCAATCCTGTTCCGTTCGTGTATTCTTTCTCCACAATTACAGTTAAAGGTTGCAAATCGGTGTTCAGATAAGTTAGCAGTTCAACATCCGCCGTTGTTGCAACAACATTAACACTGATTCTGGCGGTAAGGATTACCAAGTAGAAGCTGTTTGGCTGCAAAGTAATATACTGATTTGCAGGTCCAACAAGTGTGATTCCGCTCCCGTTATTAAATGTTTCTGTAAATGTCACAGCCGTATATGCTGCTACAATATTTCCCGCAACGAATTGAAATGCGGCATTGTTGGCAACGATACTAGGGCCGGTAACACCGGTGAGTCCGGTAGCGCCGGTGAGTCCGGTAGCGCCAGTGAGTCCGGTAGCGCCAGTGAGTCCGGTAACACCAGTGAGTCCGGTAGCGCCAGTGAGTCCGGTAACACCAGTGAGTCCGGTAACACCGGTGAGGCCAGTAGCGCCGGTGGTTCCGGTAGCACCTGTAAGACCGGTAGCACCGGTGGCTCCGGTAATTCCCGTGAGGCCGGTAACTCCTCTAGCACCTGTACTACCCGTTGCCCCTGCCCCTGGACCGGTCGGTCCAGTTACACCTCGAAGCCCGGTAGCTCCGGTTGCCCCTGCGCCAGGACCGGTTGGACCGGTTACACCGCCAGGTCCCGTCGCTCCTGTATTTCCGGTTGCCCCCGCCCCTGGACCCGTCGGCCCGGTTGCTCCGCCAGGCCCCGTTGCCCCTTGGGGGCCGGTCATTCCTGCGCCGGTGGGTCCCGTCGGTCCTCTTGCTCCAGTAGGCCCTATCCCTCCACCGTTATGTTCTCCGAGCAGTTCTTCAGACACTAGTCGGTGAGCCGTTACTAACTGGCCTGTGCTGCTCTTGCCCCACACTGAAATTTGAAGCGGATCGCTGTCTTCAGACGTACTTGGCGTAACAAAGACAAATTCAAAGGCATCAAAATCAGCGTAATAATTCCTCGTAAGAACTTGATTCGCAGAAAGAGGGTGTAATTCGCTTACATACAGCACTCTCGTTCCGGCAGTCAAATGATAACCCTGAATCGATACGGTGGATGACGTGTCCACGCTGCGATTATCAATTTTAACGGTAACCTGCTGGGTCGGCCTCACTCCGCTAATCGGGTTATTTTCGATCGGTCCTGTGGATAAATGAGCCATTTCTTCATCCCTTCCTGTCCGTGAATTTGGATTTCGTTCCAGTCAGCGGCATACTTTATGATTAATTAATACAGTAATATTCATGCTTACAGGTATTCATGCATATCGGTTTGGTGTGTACTTGGGGGTTGAAGCACCAACAGTTTGACCCATAGCTGGCTTGCTAATGGATCTTGAAGTAGAATTTGCTGAAGCAAGCAGCGAACGACCGAAAAAAAGGAACGATACTCCAATAAAGGGGTATCGTTCCTTTTTTGCATATTCATCAAGCGCACATTACCGGTTTGCAATAATCCGCTGCTGTTTAAGGAGATAGCAGTGGGACCTGTTGGAGCCAGCCGGAGCTGTGAATTGGTTGAGCGCAGATAAGTTCATTGGGTTGTTAACTATTCATTTGCATAATGGGCATCCTGCTTTTGCTCTTTTTCTAGCTCTATATTTAAGAAATTTTAAATATGCTTACATTACTGTAAGTGTCAGATTGTCCTGTGATTTGCAAGGTTAAACCCGTAATCCCTTGTGCCGTGACTGGGAAAATAAGCTCTGAGTCGGCGGTAGTTACATTTATCAGACCACTGGCCGCCAGCGCCAGGCCGCCAGGTCCTGCAGTTCCTCCGCTTGCTTTATACAGATAGGAGGGGAAGGGGGTAATTGTACCATTCAAGGTAGGTAAAACAGTTATAATATCAGCATTTGCTGAGGTATCACTAATGTACAATCGGATGTTGTAGGCAACAAAATAAATTCCTGTTTCTGGTATCACTATACTTTGGTTCCCGCCAGTACCTCCAAGGTTAATCCCCTGAGCAAATACCGTATTGAACGGGGTATTTACCGTTACGCCATTAGTCACTGTTGTGTTATTGACCGGTACAAATCGTCCATGAGTGGCCAAGATATTAGGCCCTGTAGTTCCGGTTGACCCAGCTAACCCCGTGGTTCCAGTTGGGCCAGCAAGCCCTGTGGTTCCAGTTGGCCCAGCTAATCCTGTAGTTCCAGTCGGGCCGTCTAATCCGGTCACTCCTGTAGCACCGGTACCACCCGTTGCTCCTGCCCCTGGCCCGGTAGGTCCGGTCACTCCGGTAGGTCCCGTTACTCCTGCACCAGTAGGCCCTGTGGGCCCGGCCGTTCCGGATGGACCAATCGGCCCTGGATCACCTGGCGCCCCTGTAGGACCGGTTGCTCCTGCACCGGGTCCGGTGGGGCCGGTCGGTCCTCTTTCTCCTGTAGGTCCTATCCCTCCGCCGTTATGTTCTCCGAGCAGTTCTTCAGACTTAGCAGTTTGGTGCGGACTTAGAGGTTGAGTCCGGTATAACAGGGCAAATGACTAACAGGAAGTGCAATGAATTTTCCTTATCTTTCTCGCTGAAACGGTACTGTCATACCTATCTTTTACGATGGAATTCTGCCCATTGTTGATGATGCTTCGCCTGAGACATATCTCCCAGAGCCTGATAGCAGAGAGAGAGCTGCTGATGCGGAAGCCAGGTGTGATAGACGTTGTCAATAGCAGACCAAGCATACCGTTCTCCCGGAGGGGAAGAATAAGCCGATTTATACCAGAATATGGCAGCCTCCAAATTGCCAGATTTCAGGAAATGTTCCCCCATCCGGCAACTGAAGGCGGGATAAGGGACATCCATGGATAGAGCCTCGAGTGTAAGCTCCAGCTCTTTCTCCGGCTGATTGTTATATACATAGCAGGTTGCCAGCTTGTGAAGGATGAACACCCTGTTCTCCAAGGGTATTTCAGGATGATCTTTGCACAGCTCGTAATAATGAATGGCTTGTTTAAATTGCTTATGCGAGTGGCATTCTCTGGCATAATTCAGCATATCGGATACGTTGAAGGAGTAGCCCCTGGCCAGATGGCGTTCATAGATGTCCAGATTTCGTCTAGAAGGTGTTGCGTCAGGAGCACTTCCTGTTTTGGTATGAGTAACAGTAATATCTGATTTGATTAGATGGTACGAATCCTCTGTTGTTATATCTTCGTGTACGATTCCCTTCCAGATGAAGCCTTTGGTACGCTTGAGAAGCCGCAGCCTTGTGGTGTTACTGATGAATTTCCGGCTGTTGTCCTGCGGAATTTCGTAATTCATGGAGACAGCGTCTACCTCTTCTGTGAGCGTATTTTTTAAATGCTCCAACTTGACCTTGTCCTCGGGAGTCAGAATATCGTCGGCATCCAGCCACAGAATATAGTCCTTGGTAGCATATTTGAAGGATTCGTTCCGGGCAGCAGAGAAATCGTCAATCCACTCGAAGTCGTAGATATGCTGCGTCCACTTTGCTGCAATCTCCTTGGTGCGGTCTGTTGAGCCGGTATCGACGATAATGATCTCATCGGGAATGCCTTCTATGGAAGAGAGGCAATGATCCAGGTTCTGCTCTTCATTCTTGACGATTAGACACAAACTGATTGTAGCCACAGCTTACCCTCCTATATTGTCGATCATTACATAGAAGGGAGGTGCGCGACTGCTTAGACGCACCTCTCTTGTATTAGGGGAGACACAGACTGTTGATTTGTTCTAACTCTGCATTAAGACATAAACGGATCAATAACACTCCAAAGCGGCGAGGCTCCAACTGAAATGGTAGCGAGCACCGTGTTCGTATTCTGATCAACAACAATTACGGCATTCGACGCTCCAATGCTGGCATAGACCAGATTAGATTGAACGGTATTCCGCAATAGTGTAATGAATGGATTCACTGCAGGAGAGTCTTGATTGGTTCCTGTTGTAATCGTACCGACGATAGGGTAAGGGGAGGTTCCGTCTATGACACTAACATAGTTAGCACTATAGCTCGTTACATAAAAGCGGTTGGTCAGCAAGTTCCCTGCAACGTTCGTAAAATTATTGCCGGTGGTTATGGTACCTAAAATGGCATAGCTTGTTGCATCAATCACATTCACAACACCTGGGGTCGTATAATGTGAAACCCATAACTGCCTGCGAAGAGGGTCGATCAGAATTCCATGTGGTCTGGTGGCAGCGGTAAATGTCGTAATTACTGTATTGTTATTTCCATCAAGGACTGAAACATAATCTGAAGAGATATAAATGATGTCACTGAGCGGATTGATATCGATGTTAACAGGTCTGGCTGCAATATTAGAAACGGTTGTAACTACCCCTGTAGGGATATCTACTACCCAAATATTAGTGGACCCGACAGCAAAGTTAGCTACGTATAGTTTATTCGTAAAGGTATTAATGGCCATTCCGCGAGGGAGTCCCCCCACAGGATAAGTGGCAGTAATCTGATTTGTCATTTCGTCATATTGAATAATGTCGGTGTCGTTAGAGTAATAGAGAAGGTGCCGTTGTGTATCTACTGCTGCACTATCAAAGTTCGTTTTGGCGATTGCGAAGGTTGTTACGATTTCGTTCGATAAGGCGTTAATGACAGACACGGTATTATTAGTTCCGACATACAGCATTGGGGGATTCAAGGTTCCAGGTACACCCGTAGTTCCGGTGGATCCGGTAAGCCCGGTAACGCCTGTAGGACCAGTGACCCCAGTGACCCCAGTGACCCCGGTGACCCCAGTGGCCCCGGTAGGCCCGGTAACGGCGGTAGGACCAGTGACCCCAGTGACCCCGGTGGCTCCGGTAGGTCCGGTAACGGCGGTAGGACCAGTGACCCCAGTGACCCCGGTAGGCCCTGTAGGTCCGGTTGCCCCAGCCCCAGTACCGGTAGGTCCGGTCACTCCCCGCGGCCCCGTCACTCCTGTGGGTCCGGTTGCCCCAGCTCCTGGACCTGTAGGTCCGGTCACTCCTCGAGGCCCCGTCGCTCCTGTGGGTCCGGTTACCCCAGCCCCTGCACCAGTAGGTCCTGTTACTCCCCGCGGCCCCGTCACTCCTGCGCCGGTGGGTCCGGTGGGTCCGTTTGCACCAGTAGGACCTGTCCCTCCGCCGTTATTTTTGCCAAGCAGTTCTTCGGACACCAACCGGTGTGCGGTTACCAGTTGACCTGTATTGCTCTTGCCCCACACCGAAATCTGAACGAAGTCACTTAACTCAGGTGCATTTTCAGATGTAACAAATATAAATTCAAAACCATTGAAATCAGCGTAATAATCCTTCGTAATGACTTGATTTGCTGCAAGCTGGACTACTTCGCTAACGTACAAGACTCTTGTTCCCGCGTTTAGATAGAACCCCTGAATAGATACTGAGTAAGCTGAGCCAACGCTGCGATTATCGATTTTAACGGTAACCTGCTGAGTAGGCCTCGTTCCGCTAACCGGGTTATTTTCGATCGGTCCTGTTGATAAAAAGGCCATTACTTGATCACTTCCTGTCTGTATATTTAGATTTCTTTCAAGTATGTGCGTAATAACATGTCATGCGGAGTCTGCACATAACCGGAAATACTCCCGTCAGCAGCATACTTAATGATTAATACAGTAATATTCAGACTTAGCGGTTTGGTGTGGACTTTGAAGGTTGAGGCATAGAAGAGAGGTGCGCAACTGCTTGCGCACCTCTCCTTGTAATACGTGAGACACAGACAGTTCTGCTCTTAGCCTGCGTTATGACATAAATGGATCAATAACACTCCATACAGGCGTGTTTCCAACTGGAATGGTAGCAAGCACCTTATTGGTATTCTGATCAATAACGACCACGGCATTCGACCCTCCAATGCTGGCATAGACCAGATTAGATTGAACACTGTTCAGCAGTAATGTTATGAATGGATTAACAGCAGGAGAGTCTTGGTTGGTCCCTGTTGCAATCGTGCCAACTATGTTATAAGGAGTAGTTCCGTCTATGACGCTAACATAGGATGTGCTGTAATTGGATACATAAAAGCGGTTGGTCAGCAAGTTCCCTGCAATATTCGAAAGATTCCTGCCAACAGTAATTGTACCAACAATCGCATGGGTGATCGGATCAATAACATTTACAATGCCTGGGTCCGCATAATTTGCCACCCAAAGCTGGTCACGCAGGGGGTCGATTATGATTCCATGAGGTCTGCCGGAAGAAGGAAGTGAAAACGTCGTAATAACTGAGTTATTGTTCCCATCAATAACTGAAACATAGTTACCGGCAATATAAATTCTATTGTTAAGTGGATTGATATCAATCTGAACAGGAAAAGCTGTGACATTAGGAATTGTTGTAACTGCTCCTGAGGAGATATCGATTTGCCAAATATTATTGGCTGCACCTTGAGAGTTGGCTACATACAGCTTATTCGTAAGGGTATTAATGGCCATTCCGCGGGGCGTTCCTCCAACCGGGTAAGTGGCGGTTATCTGGTTCGTTATTTCGTCATACTGAATAATGTTGCCAGCATCAGAATAATACAAAAGATGACGTTGTGTATCTATTGTCGCACTTCCAAAGTACGTGCTCGTAATTGCAAAGCTTGAAACGATTTCGTTCGTTAAGGCGTTAATGACAGACACATATTTATTAGTTCCATTAGAGCCTACATACAGCATTGGGGGATGCAAGGTTCCAGTCGGCCCGGTTACGCCGGTGAGTCCGGTGACGCCCGTTAAGCCAGTAACGCCGGTAAGTCCCGTGGCTCCGGTGAGTCCCGTGGCACCGGTCTCCCCGGTGAGTCCCGTGGCACCGGTCTCCCCGGTGAGTCCCGTGGCACCGGTCTCCCCGGTGAGTCCCGTGGCACCGGTCTCCCCGGTGAGTCCCGTGGCACCGGTCTCCCCGGTGAGTCCCGTGGCACCGGTCTCCCCGGTAAGTCCTGTGGCCCCAGTCTGCCCGGTAAGTCCCGTGGCTCCGGTCTCCCCGGTGAGTCCCGTGGCACCGGTCTCCCCGGTAAGTCCCGTGGCCCCAGTCTGCCCGGTAAGTCCTGTGGCCCCAGTCTCCCCGGTAAGTCCTGTGGCCCCAGTCTGCCCGGTAAGTCCCGTGGCCCCAGTCTGCCCGGTGAGTCCCGTGGCACCGGTCTGCCCGGTAAGCCCCGTGGCCCCAGTCTCCCCGGTAAGTCCTGTGGCCCCAGTCTGCCCGGTAAGTCCCGTGGCCCCGGTCTGCCCGGTGAGTCCCGTGGCACCGGTCTGCCCGGTAAGCCCCGTGGCACCGGTCTGCCCGGTAAGCCCCGTGGCCCCAGTCTGCCCGGTAAGCCCCGTGGCCCCAGTCTGCCCGGTAAGCCCCGTGGTCCCGGTCTCCCCGGTAAGTCCCGTGGCACCAGTCACCCCGGTGAGTCCTGTGGCTCCAGTCTCTCCTGTAAGGCCAGTAACTCCGGCCCCAGTCGGCCCCGTGGGTCCTTGTTCGCCAATGGGAATCCAACCACCCGGATAGCTGGTTCCGCCATCCTGACTGCTGCGGTAGTAGAGGGAAGGATTGGAGATGTAGAGCTGCTGGACAAAGTCGCCGACGCGGGAGACATACAGGGTCCAGACGGCTTTGTGGAGGACAGGTGGACTGTTCTGTGCATCTGGACCGAACGGGTTTGCCGAGCTGTAGACCCCCGGCTGGTTGAATTGATTCAGATTACTACCCGAAAACTCATCATTGTTGATCGGGAAGACACCAACTTCGGCATCCAGCACGACATCGCCGGTCTGACCATTCACACTGGTGACGGCCCCAGGGGCTCCGGTAGGACCGGCAGGACCGGTAGGTCCAGCCAGTGTCGGAAGGCTGGCAGCGGTCGTCAGCTTGGAATCCAGCATCATCTCCTGGCGGGAGATAGCATTCAGCAAGGACCGGGCGCTGTCATTGATCTCCAGCAACTGGGCAAGTGTAGCAGGAGGGCCGGTAAGGCCCGGCAGTGTGCCCAGGGCGTACTGGATCTTCTCCCCTTCAGCGTTAATGATATGGGCTAATCCAAGCTCTTCCATGGCAATGGAAGAGAATAGCAGATTGACGACATCATCCCTCGATAATGCAACCGTAGGTGTGATGTTTGGAATATTGGGATTCGACAAGAGTTTAACCTCCTCAAGTTGGATTAATCCACAATATTCTATGAATCTTTCTGGTGAAACGGATAGTTACCTATTATTGACCAATGATCTCAGTGGAAGATGGAGTACCAGATGGAACCGGTAATTCAGGCTTTCGTGGTTGTTGTAATCAGGCCGTTCAGATTGGCAAGCGTTATGCTCAGGAGATTTTGATGATAGTGATCATTGAATAATTTGGAATTCTTCCGTCATTGGTGCCGGTTAGCATCGTAACACTTGCATTGCCGCCATTTCTAACGGCAATTTTGTCGTTAGCGTTCAAGGAGAAAATATCGAACATGGTAACAGAACCAGAGGAACTTGCATATGCAATTGACCTGCTTACCCCTGATGGTGTAGGTCCACTCATGAACTCAAACACTCCGTCCGAACCACTTGCAACAGAAACAGTACACGTTACATGATAAACTCCATTTGCAGGAACTATAAAATCTTTTGAAGCGGCATTCCATGTAATACCAAGAGATTGAGCTGGTGCGATGAAACCTATTTTATCATTTGGAGTAAGAATAACCGCAGTAGTAGAAGAATCTGCAAAGCTAACGGCATAAGCTGTTGAAAGGGTACCTGTAGCCCCGGTAACACCCGTGAGCCCGGTAACGCCCGTGAGGCCTGTAACGCCCGTGAGACCCGTAACGCCTGTGAGCCCGGTAACGCCCGTAAGGCCGGTAGCACCTGTCATGCCGGTAGTGCCAGTAGGCCCGGGAAGCCCTGCCCCGGTAGGTCCAGCCTCTCCAGGAGGGCCTTGTTCTCCAGCAGGTCCTGTCGCTCCGACGTTATTTTCACCAAGCAGTTCTTCAGATACCAGACGGTGTGCGGTTACCAGTTGACCTGTGCTACTCTTGCCCCACACCGATATTTGAACAGATTGATTCCTATCAGCGGGAGTATCGGGTGTAATAAATTTAAATTCAAAACCATTAAAATCAGCATAATATTCCTTCGTGATGACTTGATTCTCTGTAATAGCGAGTACTTCGTTCACATACATGTGCCTTGTTCCTGCATTTAGATAATACCCCTGAATGGAGACTGAGGAAGCCGAGATCCCACTGCTGTTAACGATTTTAACAGTAACCTGCTGAGTTGGCCTTATCCCGTTAACCAGGTTATTCTCGATGGGTCCTGTTGATAAAAAGGCCATTCCTTCATCACTTCCTGCCATTATATTTGAGAACGGTTTCAGTGCACATGCGGAGTCTGCAACATAATTAATAATAATTAATATATGAATATTCAGGTTTAATGGTTTGGTGCGGAGTTAGGTCAGAATCTGCTACAACTAAGCGTATGGATAAAAGAAAGAGACAGCTTCAGGAGTAATCAAGCTTCCGAAGTTGCCTCTTTCTATTCATTAGTTTAAGGTTTGCACCTATGCGAGTGTAGCAGGAGGAACGCTGATTCCAGTCAGCGTCCCCAAAGCAAATTGGAGATTCTCGCCTTCGGCGTTAATAATATGGGCAAGTGCCAGTTCTTCCATGGCAATGGAGGATAACAGCAGGTTAATGGCATCGTCCCTTGTTAACGTAATCGTAGGGCTGATGTTAGGGATGCTGGGATTGGACAACAGGTTAGCCTCCTTGAAGTAGGATACTGTCATCATATTCCTGGAAATTACCCGATGAGACGGTAACAACCTATAAGTATCCAATATTTCGTCAATCCTCTGTAAAAGAGGCAACGGGATGCTATCGCAGTTCGCTCGGTGTCCGCAGCTTGACCTGCTTGAACACCCGGTTGAAGGTGCGGATGTTGGTGAAGCCGCATTCCAAAGCGATATCCAGAATGCTTTTGTCGGTGCCCAGCAGCAGCCGTTCCGCCTGGTTGACGCGGATGCTGTTCAGGTAAGCGACGAAGCTCATACCTGAGATGCTTTTGAAGAAGCGGGAGAAGTAGAACAGGCTCATATTGGCATGCCGGGCGGCATCGGCCAGGGTGATGGGGTGCATGTAATGGACATCCAGATACTCCAGCACCTCCTGCATAATCTTCATATTGGTAATGCGCCGCTTATCCTTATGCGGATTCACGATATCCAGCGGCATCTGCCGCAGAATCAGCGCACACAGCTCATGCAGCAGGCCGGTCACCAGTTGTTCATGATGCGGGGGTTTCTCCAGATACTCCTCGAGCAGCTCCTGCATAATCGCGGACAGGCGGGGATTGCCTTGCTCAGGAACAGACTGGCTCTGGTCCAGAAAAGGAGACATCAGCCGCATATTCAGGGGCCAGCCGGCCGGATATCCGATCAGTGAAGGATTGAAAATAACCATCAGCAGCTTGGACTGGCTGTTCTTGCTGTCATAATAATGAATATCCCCGCTGCTGCATACGGCCAGATCCCCGGCGGTCAGCACCCGTGTCTCGGAGTTAATCCCCATCCGGATCGACCCCTCCAGGACATAGACAATCTCCAGATCATTGTGCCAGTGGGCCAAAAAATCAATATTACGGCTTACAAAGGCAGTGAAGGGAAACGCATAGCCATACGTCCGGTTCTCGTGAAATGCTCTCATGGTTACTCCTGTTCTCGTCCTCCCGGCAGTTCGTCAGGAAGCGGTTTCAGTGATTTGCTGCTTATCGCATAATGCAGTCTTAAATTTAGCAAAAAATGACCATTCCTACAAGTAAAATGACGAGCAGGAACGGCCGCAATGAATTACAATTTCTTCAGGAAGACCGGATCTTAATCAATCTATAACCCGAACTTGGATAAATAGGACAAAAAGGAGAGCTTGATATGGCAAAGAAGGCATTGATTGTAAAAGGCGGATGGGACGGGCATGAACCGAATGAGGTAGCGGCGATTTTTGCGGATATTCTTAAGAATGAAGGCTTCGAGGTTGAAGTCTCGGATACGCTGGACAGCTTCAATGATGCCGAGGCACTGAAGGCGCTGAACCTGATCGTGCCGGTGTGGACCATGGGTGAAATCAAGGGGGAGCAGTGTTCGGCGGTTCTGGGGGCTGTGGCTTCCGGCGTAGGCATCGCGGGCTGTCACGGCGGGATGTGCGATTCCTTCCGTACCAATACGGAATGGCAATTTTTGACCGGATCGCAATGGGTGGCGCATCCCTTCAATGATGGGGTGGATTATGAAGTGAACATCGTGAAATCCGGCTCCAGCCCGATTGTGGAAGGCATGCAGGACTTCATGGTGAAGTCGGAGCAGTATTATCTGCACGTCGATCCGGCGGTGAATGTACTGGCTACCACTACTTTTGTTATGAGTGAAGGGGAGCATTCGGCCAATGGTGTCATCACGATGCCGGTCGTCTACACGAAGAAATGGGGCCAGGGCAAGGTATTCTATAACGCGCTTGGACATCATGCGGATGTGTTCGATATTCCGGAGGCCAAGGAACTGATGCGCCGGGGCTTCTTGTGGGCAGCCAAATAAACGAAGGACAAGGTGGGAGACAGCGTGCGTAAAGTAAAAATTGGGATTGTCGGCTGCGGAAATATCAGCGGCATTTATTTCGAGAATTTGACGGGAACGTTCAAGAATACGGAGGTCTACGCCTGTTCGGATCTTAATCTGGAGCGGGCGCAGCAGGCCGCAGAGCAGTACGGGGTTCCGAATGTCTGGACGACAGCGGAGCTGTTGGCTTCGGATGAGATTGAGATTGTCGTGAATCTGACCACGCCTAATTACCATTTCGATGTGTGTAAGCAAGCACTGCTCGCAGGCAAGCATGTGTATGTGGAAAAGCCGCTGTCGTTGTCGCTTGAGAACGGAACCGAGCTGGTCGCATTGGCAAAAGAAAAGAATCTGTTCATCGGCTGTGCTCCTGACACCTTCCTTGGGGGTGGTCTGCAGACCTGCGCCAAGCTGATTGCAGACGGATATATCGGCGAGCCGGTGGCGGCAACGGCCTTTATGCTCTGCCATGGTCATGAGAGCTGGCACCCAGACCCTGAATTCTACTACCAGGCCGGCGGCGGCCCGATGTTCGATATGGGCCCGTATTATCTGACCGCTCTGGTATCTCTGCTGGGCCCAGCAACTACGGTATGCGGCATGACCAAGACTTCGTTCCCTACCCGGACAATCACCAGTGAGAAGAAGTTCGGCAAGGTAGTGGACGTTGAAGTCCCTACGCATGTGGCCGGAACAATCCAGTTCGCCAGCGGTACGGTTGCCACGATGATTACCAGCTTCGATGTCTGGCACAGCACGCTGCCGCGCATTGAGATCTACGGCTCGCTGGGCACCCTGATTGTGCCGGACCCGAACACCTTCGGCGGCCCGATCCTGCTGCGTCCGGCGCATAGCTCCGAATTCAAGGAGGTTCCGGTGGTCCATAGCTATGAGGGCAACAGCCGGGGCATCGGCGTGGCGGATATGGCCCGCTGCATCGGGACCGGAGAGACCCCGCGCGCAAACGGTGAGCTGGCGAATCATGTGCTGGAGATCATGCATGCCTTCCACACCAGCTCCGACTCGAAGCGCTATGCCGAGCTGACCACCACCTGTGAGCAGCCGAAGCTGCTGGCTCCGGGACTGATTAAGGGATATTTGGAGTAGTAAATAGTAGCTAGGCATAGCGAAAAGTAGCGCGAATAAGCGAAGAGTGTAGAGTTAATAGCATTTTAACAAGCAGCGTTCTGTCCCCGGTTGCGGGGAGGGGCGCTGTTTTTTTGTGAGGTGGAGTGGTGGATGCTCGGCCTGAAGGTACGTGGACCCAGTGTATGCGAAAAACCGCACACAATTTGCAGGTAGGGGCGCGTGAACCGAATGTGTGTGAAAAATCGAATACAATTTACAGGTAGGGGGTGCGTGAGCCTAATGTATGTCAAAAACAGCATACATTGTGTTCGCAAGCGGCACACGGCCCGAATGTATGCGGAAAACAGCATACATTGTGCCCGCAAGCAGGCACACGGCCCGAATGTATGCGGAAAACAGCATACATTGTGTTCGCAAGCGGCACACGGCCCGAATGTATGCGGAAAACAGCATACATTGTGTTCGCAAGCGGCATACGGCCCGAATGTATGTGAAAAACAGCATACATTGTGCCGGGGGACGGCGCGTGGTCTTAATGTATCCGTTGGTGCGAGAGCATCCTCCTCACATTCAGGCCCCTCTCTGTTTAAACTTGTATATACAAGTGTAATGTATGTCAACAAGTTCTTCATGGAGGTGCTTTAGTTGAATCAAGTGAGTCAAGCCCGGACAGCGGAATGGTGGCGCCGGTCTACTGTGTATCAGGTGTATCCGAAGAGTTTCAAGGATACGACGGGGAACGGAACCGGCGATATCAGAGGCCTGACGGAGAAGCTGGATTATTTGCAGGAGCTGGGGATTGATATTGTCTGGCTCCAGCCGGTCTATGTCTCGCCGGGACATGATAACGGTTACGATGTGGCCGATTATGAGCGGATTAACCCCGAATTCGGCACGATGGAGGACTTCGACGAGCTGGTAGCGGAGCTGCACCGGCGCGGAATGAAGCTGATGACGGATATCGTGGTCAACCATACCTCGACAGAGCATGAGTGGTTCAAGCAGTCCATCTCAAGCAGGGATAATCCGTACCGTGATTATTATATCTGGAGAGATCCGGCTCCGGGCGGCGGCCTGCCGAACAACTGGCAGTCGAAGTTCGGCGGCCCGGCCTGGCAGTACGATGAGGCGTCAGGCCAATATTACCTGACCCTGTTCGACAAAACTCAGGCGGATCTGAACTGGGAGAACGGGCAGGTCCGCCAAGCGGTGAACGAGATGATGCTGTTCTGGGCTCGCAAGGGTGTGGACGGCTTCCGGATGGACGTCATTAACCTGATCTCCAAGGACCAGCGCTTCCCGGATGATGACGGGAGTGTGCCGCCGGGAGATGGACGGAAATTCTACACAGATGGTCCACGTGTCCATGAATTCATCAGAGCGATGTATGATGAGGTATTTGGCCCGCATGAGATGATCACGGTCGGAGAAATGTCCTCTACTACGCTTGAAGAGTGCATCCGTTACTCCAGCCCTGAGCAGCGGGAATTCTCGATGACCTTCAACTTCCATCATCTGAAGGTGGATTATCCGAACGGCCGGAAGTGGGAGCTGATGCCTTACGATTTCGAAGCACTCAAGCGGCTATTCAGTGAGTGGCAGACCGGGATGCAGGAGGGTGGGGGCTGGAACGCTTTATTTTTCAATAATCATGATCAGCCCAGAGCGCTGTCCAGATTCACGGATGATGGTGTCTACCGCATGGAGAGCGCCAAGCTGCTGGCGACCACCCTGCATGGGCTTCAGGGCACGCCGTATGTGTATCAGGGGGAAGAGATCGGCATGCCGAATCCGAAGTGGCGGGGGATCGAGGAATTCCGCGATATCGAGTCGCTGAATATGTACCGGATTCTGTGTGAGCAGGGGGCAAACCCCGGGGAAACTCTCGCTATCCTGCAGGAACGTTCAAGGGACAACTCCCGTACGCCGATGCAGTGGGATGACAGCGCGAATGCAGGCTTCACCACTGGTACTCCTTGGCTGAAGGTGGATGAACGTTACCCGGACATCAATGTGCAGAAGGAGCGGGAGCGGCCGGATTCGATCTTCCATCACTACCGCAGGCTGATCGCTCTGCGCAAGGCGCATGCGGTCTTCACGGACGGCATCTACCGCAGACTGGACGAAGCACATCCCGAGGTGTTCGCTTATGCACGCTTGGGGGACGGCGAGGCGCTGGTGGTGGTATCGAACTTCAGCAGCAAGGAGGTCAGCTTCCGGTTCCCGGAAGAGCACTGGACGGACTTAAGCGCAGCCGGCAAGGGCCGGCTTCTGATCGGCAATACGGGAGAGCATCCCGCACTGACACAAGAGCTTCAGCTTAGTCCTTATGCTTCCTACCTGTGGCTAATCAGCCAGAGTTAGAGGAAGCGGATAATAGGGAATGTACATTTAGAAGCGGCATAGAAGCGACGCTTGCTAAGAAATCAGATGCACTAAGAGAATAAGAGAAGCAACATCTGCCAGGGCTTCATCAACTATGACTACGCGAGGAGTGACAATATGGCTATAGACCGCAAAAATGTTGAAGAGATTGTCCGGGCGGTTGGAGGCAAGGAGAATATTGAGGTTGCAACACATTGTGTAACCCGGCTAAGATTCTCACTCTATGACGAGAGCAAGGTGGATTCGGCGGCGCTGGACCGCAACGACCTTGTGAAGGGACAATTTTCTTCCCAGGGACAATTCCAGATTGTTATCGGACCGGGAACGGTAGATAAAGTCTATGATGAGATGATTCAACTGACCGGCGGCTCCCGCTCCTCCAAGGATGAGGTGAAGTCAGCCGCTGCCCGCAAGCAGAACCCGCTGCAGCGGGCGATCAAGACGCTGGCGGATATCTTCATCCCTATTCTTCCGGCCATCGTCACTGCGGGTCTGCTGCTGGGGATCAATAACCTGCTGACCGGCCCGGGGATCTTCTTCAGCCAGTCACTGGTCGATGTCTATCCGCAGTGGAAGGATATTGCTGCCATTATTAATACGATTGCCAGCACGGCGTTTACCTTCTTGCCGGCTCTGATCGGCTGGGCGGCCATGACCCGCTTCGGGGGTAGTCCGCTGCTTGGGATTGTGCTGGGTCTGATTCTGGTTCATCCGGACCTTCTGAGTGCCTACGGCTATGCGGCTGCTTCTACGGAAGGAACTGTTCCGACCTGGAACCTGTTCGGCTGGCATCTGGAGCGGATCGGTTATCAGGGGCAGGTCCTGCCGGTCCTGGTATCGGCCTATATTCTGGCCAGTATTGAGAAATTCCTGGATAAGCGGGTCCATGATTCGATCAAATTGCTCGTGGTCGCACCATTGACACTGCTGATTACAGGGTTCCTGGCCTTCACCATCATCGGACCGGTTACGTTCGGCATTGCGAATGCCATTACCTCCGGGCTGATCTATGTTTTCGATCATTTCGCCATCCTTGGCGGCTTGATCTACGGCGGATTCTATTCGCTGCTGGTTATTACGGGAATGCATCACACCTTCCTGGCCGTGGACGTTCAGCTGATCGGCAGCGAAGGAGGGACGTTCCTGTGGCCGATGCTAGCCCTCTCCAACATTGCCCAGGGTGCCGCAGCTCTTGCCATGATATTCGTGGTCAAAGAGCAGAAGGCCAAAGGTCTGGCCGTCACCTCTTCCGTCTCGGCGTTCCTCGGAGTCACCGAGCCGGCGATCTTCGGGGTAAATATCCGCTACCGTTACCCGTTCATCTTCGGGATGATCGGCTCCGCGATGGCCGGAGTGCTGCTGACCGTTAATCAAGTCCGCGCCACTTCCATTGGCGTAGGGGGAGTACCCGGCTTCCTGTCGATCTTCCCTAACCAGTGGGGCGTATTCTTCGTCGGGATGGCGATCGTACTGATTGTGCCGTTTGTTGCCACGGTGCTGTATGGCCGGGCAGTCGTGCAGCGGGCGGCGAACAAATCAGATGCTGCTGGAGCAAGCGCGGCAGTATCCAGTCCATCAGATACAAGCAAAGAGCTAAGCAGCCGCAGCTCCGTCCAAGGCTCGCAGGAGCCGGTGAATATTCTGGAGCTGGCCTCGCCGCTCAACGGAACGGCGGTGCCGCTGGAGCAGGTTCCTGATCCCGCTTTTGCCGAGAAGCAGATGGGGGAAGGGATTGCCATTGAACCTTCCGAAGGCAAGGTCTACGCTCCCTTCGATGCTACAGTGGCCCATGTGATTAAGAGCAAGCATGCGCTGATTCTGGAGCATGCCAGCGGAGTCCAGGTGCTGATCCATGTCGGGATCAACACCGTGTCGCTCAAGGGCAGCGGGTTCACGGCGCGCAAGGAAATCGGCGACAAGGTGCAGGCTGGCGAGCTTCTGCTGGAATTCGATATGGAGGCCATCCGCGCCGCCGGTTACCCGCTCATTACTCCGATCATTATCCCTGCCGGGCAGGAAATGGTGGAGCGGATTGAGGAGCGGACCGGACCGACTACCGCGAAGCAGACAAGTATTCTGACCGTTCATCTTAAGGGGTGACCCGTGTTACAATATAGGGCGGTGATGATTGATGAGAGAGAATATATTTTTGCAGATTTATACGGAATATAGCAACCGTATTCATTCCGGCCAGCTTGCGCCTGGAACCAAGCTGCCCTCCGAGAGTGAGCTGGCGGAGGCTTACCAGACTTCGCGGGAGACGGTGCGCAAGGCGCTGAATCTCTTGTTCCGTGAGGGCTATATTAACAAGATCAAAGGCAAAGGCTCGTTTGTGCTGGATATGACGCGGCTGGATTTCCCCGTAACCGGGCTGATCTCATTCCAGGAGCTGACCGGGACGCTCGGGGTTCCCTCACGGACACTGGTAGAGGAGACGGTCCTGGAGCCGGCAGGCTCCCTGCTGGCCCGGCAACTGCACATCACCGAAGAGACGCCGGTGTGGAAGGTGATCCGCGTCAGAGAGATTGAAGCCGAACGCATTATTCTGGACAAGGACTATTTCCGCTCAGATATCATTCCTTTCCTCAGCAAGGAGATCGCAGCAGGCTCAATTTTTGAATACCTTGAGTCTGAGCTGGGTCTTAAGATCAGTTATGCCAAAAAGCTGATTTCCGTTGAGCCCTCCACCGGGGAGGATCAGCGCCTGCTGGACCTGAAGCAATATACGCATATTGTCGTAGTGCGCAACTATGTGTATCTGGAGAATACCGTGCTGTTCCAATATACCGAGTCCCGGCACCGGCTGGACAAATTTCAGTTTGTGGATTTTGCCAGAAGGGTTAGGCGGTGAAACAAACTTCCAGAACTGGATGTGCTGGAGGCATTCCTGACCGCAACTGAAATGAAGCACCATAAAGCAGGGCGTTCACGTAAAATCGTGCGCTCTGCTTCTTTTTTTGCTTTTTGCGCAAATTAACGACATTTTTCGATCATTTGTGAGAATTTTGTGAGAATGATTTGCTTTTATTAGGGATAGGCTTGCATTTCAATGATGAAGAATGGAGTGAGACAATGAAGCGTAAGAAGCTGCTCGCACTGCTAATGGTGCCCACAATGATCCTGTCTATGTTTCCAGCGCCCCTGGCTGTACATGCAGATTCAGCAGATTGGGGAGCAAGGGCTGCCTATGGCGGGGAAGGCGGAACAGAGCTTTTCCTGGGAGGGAAATTCATTGAACTGGGGATAAGCAACTGGGGGAATTTCGGTACGATGGGCAGTAAGCCCGCTAATTTCCGTGGAACGAATTCCAGACCTTATCTGGGAATGAGTGCGGATCATGACGGATATGGAACAGGCAAAGATCTGCCAGTCGATTATTATTTGCCGGGTACCCCTGAAGAACGGTTCGCGGTAGGATACCAGATCGGCGGAAATACATATGCGAAGTCCAATTCAGCGCAGATGCACTCGATGGATATGCCGACCACCGTTGTAAATACCTCGCAGACGGATAAAGGAATTCTTAGTGCGACTACGGTATCCACATGGACTGACACTATGGAGATTAAGCAGGTGATCAGCTTTGGGGAGAACCAGAAATTCTACCGCAATGATGTGACTATTACCAATCTTACAGATAAGAATTGGGACGGGGCGCGGTATATGCGCTCAATGGACCCGGATAATACGGTGGATCAAGGAGGGGCATATGTCACCTCTAATATTGTGACCCACACCATTGAGGAAGATCGCGCTGCAGTCGTGAAGGCGAGTACTATTGCTGATAATGATCCGCTGTACAAGGCCTTTAATTCAAGAGCCCCAATCTTCTTCTATTCCAGTGATCCACGGGCGAAGGCTTCCGTCTTCGGGTTTACCAATACTAACCCTTATGCGCTGGAAGCTTACAACAGTCCGAAAGCGAAGAACGTGGAAGTCAAGGCTGATGCAGGGATTACCATGACCTGGGATTCTGGTACGCTGGCTCCGAACGCAAGCAAGAAATTCACCTATTACACGAGTCTCGATGAGAGGGATTTCAGTGAAGTCATCTCTGACATTGAGCTGGATGAAGGCGCCAGCAACGAGCTGGTGGAAGCCAAGGCGAATGATGGAACGGTTACCGGCAACCAGAAGGTGAATATAGTCGGTGCGACCCTTGCTGATTCTATTGATCCAAGCCATATCCGTATCAACAATCTGCCGGAAGGACTTGATTTCGCAGTAACCCGGCTGAGTGATACGGAGCTTAACTTCACACTGACTGGTGCGGCGGTTGATCACGGCAAGGATGCGACAACGAAGAACCTGTCCGTTACGGTCGATAAGGAGAATCTGCTGGGGATCTCCTCCGGTCTGACGACCAAGACCTTCAGTGTAACGTTCAGAGATCCTGCGGCGCTTAGCCTGAATAAAGGGATTGTATCCGAAGCGGTCTATGGCTCGGGTGAAATCACTGAGACGCTTGGCGTGACGATTACTGGCGGCAAATTCAATGAAACGATTGATGCAGCCGATGTGCAGGTGCATGGTCTGCCAGCCGGTCTTGGCACTAGCGTGACAAGAGTATCCGACACAGAGCTCACGCTTCAGTTCACCGGTGCAGCTACGGTGACCAGCGATGTCTACGGTGCATACGTGACTGTGGCTTCCGGGAAGCTTGAAGGAAGTCCGGCGGATATAAGCACGAACACCTTCAAATTCGATTTCATGGACAAAGAGCCTTATTTGGTGGTCAAGACACCGCAGCTCTATGAATCGGATCTGAATGATGGCACGATCGGGGATGTGCTTGTTCTTGAACTGAAGAACGGTTCTTTCGATGAGTCGGTTATGGATGCCATCGAAGCGGTGAATTGGCCGCCGGGCCTTACGCCAGGCAAGATTACCGTGGATTCTCCGAACCAGATTACGGTGGCCATTACCGGCCAGGCTGCCAGCCATAAGACTGCTGACAGTGTGAACCGGGCAGCGGTTACGCTAGCAGGCATTCCGTCAGGAACCTTCGCTATTCTGTTCCGCTCTCCTCCGGCAGTGATTGCCGCGTCTCCTGATGTAATCCACGATGCGGGTGACGGCTCAGCGGCAGAGACGCTGACGGTGACCCTGCGTAACGGCGTATTTACAGAAGAGGTCGAAGGCGGTGTAAGTGTTAATAATATGCCTGAAGGCTTAAGCTTCAGCGTGGTGCGAATTAGCGGCACGGTACTTGAGATTCATTTCACCGGTCAGGCGGCTGGAAAATACGAGGCATCTGCTTTTGCTTCAGTCACGGTAGATCCTTCTATTATTGTAGACGGGGTTAAGCCTGTGACCTCCAATAACGTTGATCTGCAGTTACCGGGTGCTGGTGCGTTGGTGAAACGCGATATGGAAGCCTTAACCTGGGAGTTGATCCGTAAGGACAATGCCCTGCAGAGCTCTGTGCTGAGCGGACTAGATTTACCTCTAAAAGGAGCTAACGGTAGCACGATTACCTGGACCTCCACCAATGGAACGGTCGTTGCCACAGACGGGACGGTGACAAGACCGCCGTTCAATACAGGCGATCAGCCGGTTACATTGACAGCGGTGCTGAAGAATGGGGCATCCGAGCTAACGAAGACCTTCGAGCTGATTGTCAAAAAGCAGGCCGGCACCGACAAACAATCGGTAACCGAAGATACTTACCTGCTTACCTGGAATACGATCCGCGAGGAGAATGTGAAGCAGGAATCCGTAACCTCTGCGGTGTATTTGCCGAAGAATGGGACGAATGGCAGCACGATCACCTGGACCTCTTCCGATGAAGAGGTGATTGCCACTGACGGAACGGTAACACCACCTTCCTTTTCAAAGGGGGACAAGCCGGTAACCTTAACAGCGGTCATCCGTAAGGGAGACAGCGTGCTGACCAAAGAATTCGTGCTTACGGTCATCAAGCGTCCAATGACAGATGAAGAATCTGTAAATGAGACCTTGGCCAAGCTGGACTGGGACATGATTCGGGAAGATAACGAGGAGCAGGAGCAGGTCCTGACGGATCTTGACTTGATTACCGAAGGCACCAGCGGCAGCACGATCACCTGGACCTCCTCCCAGGATTCGGTGATTACTCCGGATGGTGGCGTGAAGCGCCCTGCTTATGCAGATGGAGACCAGAAGGTTACCCTGACAGCAACAGTGACCAAAGGCAGTGTGACCTACCAGAAAGAATTCATAGTAACTGTTAAGGCTAAGCGTCAGAGCATCGACGATCAGCTAGATGAAGCTATGAAGCTGCTGAGAATCGGCTACAAAGGACAGGATACAGCCAAGAGCGTAACGCAAGACGTTGAGCTGATCTCCAAGGGCTACTATGATTCCGAGGTTGTATGGACAAGCCATCGCGGCGATATTGTCAGCAACACAGGTGAAGTGCAGCGTCCGCTGAAGGATACAGTAGTACGGCTGACGGCACGCGTTGCCAAGGAAGGCTTTTTCCGGGAGCATGACTTCTACATTACGGTCAAAGGAACGGCCACGGTCGATCTTCCTCAGGATGAGGTGAATATCAAGATCGGTTATGCTCCTGGAGATTCAGAGGAGTCGGTGACCCGGAATCTGTTCCTGCCTAAGACAGGAGAGACCGGATCTGTACTGACCTGGACTTCGAACAAGCCGGATATTCTGACGAATACCGGACGGGTTAAGCGACCGGGGCCGGATGAAGAGGATGTTACGGTAGAGCTTACTGTACAGCTCGCAGACCCGGACCATCCGGGCGGGACTCTGGCGAAGACTTTTACAATTGTTATCAAAAAACTCAGTGATCAGGAAGCGGCAGAGGAAGCGGCCAGAACTACAGGAATCCATCCTGCGGCAACGTTCGCTGAGGGGGATACCTGGGAGAGTGTCACTGAAGCCTTCGTATTGCTTCAGACTGGCAAATACGACACTAAGATTACCTGGACCTCAAGCCTGCCTTCGGTGATTGCCGTCCAGCAGGATGCGGACGAGGCCAAGGGCAATGTAACGCCTCCGGCCCAGGATACGAATGTCATTCTGACCGCTACCTTCACCCGGAACGGTAAGAGTGCAGTGAAGCAATACCTGCTGATTGTGAAGGCGAAAGGCGTAGTCAAGGAAGGTGCCGTTCGTGAAGCAACGTCCAGACAAGCCGGACTGTCTACCCCTAATGACGGCAAGCCGCTGGAGCAGGGCGTGACGATTCTTAGAACGAACCTGTCAAACGGAACGAAGATTGACACCATCGTGATTGATGAGAACGAAGTATATAACCTTGTGGAAGGCGTGAACCCGAATGACCCGGATGCAGCCAACCGGAGTGTAACCATCACCCATGTGGATGATCCGGCTGCGCGCGCGGATGAGATTGCAGTTGAAATTCCATCAACGGCCGTTTCGATTCTTGCCGGGCGCAAGGCTTCACTGGATATTGTAACTGCACTCGGCTCGATCCATCTGGATGCAGCCAGCCTGGCACAGCTTGATGCGAGTGCTACCGACCTGTATTTCCGGATTGTACCGGTGAAGAACCCGCAGGCGAAAGCGAACGTCCAGAGCAACGCGATCCTGAACGGTTCTTCCAAGCTGGCACTGGCCAGTGACAAGACGCTTCAGAATCTGGGTTCGCCTCGCGAGATTGAGACGAACTACAGCAAGATCAATACTATGATTCAGCTCCCGTTGTCCGAGTTCGCGGATCAGATTCCGCTGCAAAGCTCCGGGGTGCGCGACGCCTTCCTGGACAGCTTGCGGGTGTACGTTGAACACAGCGATGGCGAGATTACAATCTACACGCCAGAAATTGTGTATAATCGGAGCGGCGAGCCTGTAGCGCTGGAGATTCAGATTAACAAATTCAGTACCTTCCAGATTGTACGGATTACAGATAAGGCTGCGGAGCCTGTTAAAGAAACTGAACCCGCACCTACAACTGCACCTGTAACTGTCCCTGGGGTAAAAGGCGAGACAGTTCCTTCGGCCAGTGTAGAACTGACCGCAGATCAAGTGAAGGAATTGCAGAATAAGGGCAGTGAAATTGTGATCGAGTCGAAGCTGGGCACGGTTAAGCTTGACGCAGCTGCTATCGATCTGGCAGCGCTCAGCAAGCAGTTTGGACTGAAGAATGACAATCTGGGTGGCATTGTCATCACAGCTGAGCTGGCAGCATCCGCTCCGGATAGCCTGGAAGCCTTCAAGCTTGCGGCCGCGAAGCAGAAGGTACAGCCTGGTAACACTCTGGTGAACTTCTCTATTAAGGCGAAGTATCAGGGACAGACGGTACAGGTAACCAGCCACGGCTGGGCGAAGTACACGCTTGAAGTACCGGCAGATATGAAGATTACCACTGGCGTATTATACCGGGATGGTGCAATCTATCATCAGCCGACATATGTAACCGTTAAAGACGGACGTTACTACGCTACGATCAACAGCCTGGAGAGCGGAGAATTCGGCTTAATCTGGAATCCGCTGGAATTCCCGGATGTAGCGAAGCACTGGGGTAAGCCTGATGTCAATGACATGGGCTCAAGACTGGTGGTAAGCGGCACGAAGGAAGCGGTCTTTGAACCGCAGCGGGCGATCACACGGGCTGAATTCACTGCCATGCTGGCAAGAGCGCTCGGCATTGTCACCCATGGGGAGCAGCCTGTTACGTTCAGCGATGTCTCCGCAGGCGGATGGTACGGGCTGGAGCTTCAGGTTGCCATCGAGAACGGCCTGATCACCGGTTATCCGGACGGAACCTTCCGACCGGACAACAATATCTCCAGACAGGAAGCCATGGCAATTGTCAGCAGAGCCTTGAGCATCACAGAACTGAAGTCTTCGCGCAGCGAAGAGCAGACTCAGCAACTGCTGAAGTCCTTCGCCGATTCCGCTTCGGTAGCGGGCTGGGCGGTTGCTAATGTGAAGCAGAATCTGGCAGCTGGTATTATTCTGGGCAGAGACGAGCAGCGTCTTGCGCCGAACGAGAATATTACCCGCGCCGAGGCGTCGGCTGCCATCCGAAGATTACTGATTCAATCGAATCTGATTAATCCGTAAGTATAAGCATCACATAACCATTGTATAAGCAAGATCAGGGTCGTCCCTCAAGCCAGATTATGGTTGGGGGACGGCTTTTTGTTAACTTTTGAGACTACTATACGGCAGACGGTAAACACCGCAAAAAATGACCATTAACTCAAGCAAAATGGCGAGCAACCGGTGTGTTTTTCCAGTACAATCGGTTGTAGGCGGAAATTGTACATTTTTTCGGGGGAAATTCTTTAGTCTGCGCATAGGAAAGCTTAATCGGGGCTTGTACAATAACACTAGCGATTGTAAACGCTTGCTTTCATTCCAGAGGAGGGTATGATGCAATCCATGAATGTGCGGAATCCCGTTATTGCCGGGTATTATCCGGACCCCAGTGTGGTCCGTGTGAATGAAGATTTCTATCTGATTAACAGCACCTTTGAATATTTTCCGGGTGTGCCTGTCTTCCACAGCAGGGACCTGATCGAGTGGACCCCGATAGGGCATGTGCTGACCCGCCAGTCCCAGCTGGATCTGCGGACCACCAAGAGCTCGTCAGGCATCTACGCCGCCACCATCCGTTATCATGACGGGCGATTCTACATGATTACTACAGATGTCAGAGGCATAGGCAATTTCTATGTGACTGCGGACAAGCCTGAGGGGCCCTGGTCTGATCCGATTCTGCTGCCGCACGGGGGCATTGATCCGTCCCTGTTCTTCGATGATGACGGGCGCACCTATGTTACGGTGCAGAACGGTGCAGGCTATGAGTCGCACATTATCCAGTATGAGATTGATCCGCTGTCCGGGGAAGTGCTGTCGGAGCCGGTTAACATCTGGAGCGGCGATGACGGCCCGTGGGTCGAAGGCCCGCATCTGTACAAGATCAAGGGCGTCTACTACCTGATGACCGCCTCCGGCGGCACGGCGGGCGATCACCGGGAGATTATTGCCCGCAGCAGCAGCCCTTACGGCCCGTTCGAGGACAAGCTGGAGCCGATCCTGACCCACCGGGGACTGAAGGATCACCCGGTACAATGCCTTGGACATGCCGATCTGGTGGAGGATACGTCCGGGCAGTGGTGGGCCGTCTTCCTGGGCATGCGCCCGGTGGAAGGCCGGTATTCCCCGCTGGGCCGGGAGACCTTCCTGGCTCCGGTCACCTGGACGGAGGACGGCTGGCCGATGATTGACAATAATGAAGGCACCGTCATAGCCGCGGACGAGTCCAGCCTGGAGGAACAGGTGCGGCGCTTTACGCCAGAGGACGGCTTCGGGCCGGAGTGGGCCTTCCTCCGCGCTTATGAAGCGGAACGGTATTCCTGGACCGAGCGCGAAGGCAGTCTGACCGTGCGCGGGAATGCCTACACGCTGGACGATGAAGCGCCCGCCGTGTTCGCGTGCCTCCGCCAGCAGCACCACCGGATGGAGACAGGCGTCAGCCTTGACTTCACGCCGGTGACCGAAGGCGAGCATGCCGGACTGGCTGCGCGGCTTAACAACCGCGGATATCTTTTCTGGGGACTTACTTGCCGCAGCGGCCGCCGGGTGATGGAGCTTGTAGTGAAGAACGGCGAGGAGCGGCAGGTTCACCAGTATGAGGTAAGCGGTGAAGGTGCCGTTCAGCTTCGCCTCCGCTGCGACGGCTATCACTACCACTGCTCCTATTCGGCAGATGGGGTGTCCTGGCATGAAGTCCCGGAGACGGTTCATGTATCGGTCCTGTCCCCGGAGGTCAACGGCGGCTTCACCGGTGTCTGCCTCGGCGTACATGCCTCGGGCAACGGTACAGAGAATGCCAGCCCTGCTTACTATGAAGGATTCTATTATTCCAATATCAAAGGAGATGCCTTATGAATCAGCAACAACCACCTAAGCCTAACCAACCGATCGTAACTCACATCTATACAGCGGATCCGTCCGCCCATGTCTATGAAGGCAAAATCTATATCTATCCTTCCCACGATCTGGATCATGACGAGCCGAGCAATGATAACGGTGACCAGTATAAAATGGAAGATTACCATGTTCTCTCGATGGACAGCTTCGATTCTCCGGTGGTCGATCACGGCGAAGCGCTGCATGTGAGAGATATTCCATGGGCCTCCAAGCAGCTCTGGGCTCCAGATGCCGCATATAAGAACAACACCTACTATCTGTTCTTCCCGGCCCGCGACCATGACGGCATCTTCCGTCTTGGTGTGGCAACGTCGGAGTCTCCCGCAGGCCCGTTCTCCCCGCAGCCGAATTATATGGAAGGCAGCTTCAGTATTGACCCGGCCGTGCTGGTAGATGACGACAACCAGGCGTATATCTACTTCGGCGGACTCTGGGGCGGCCAGCTGGAGAAGTGGCAGACCGGCAGCTTCGTGCCGGATGCGGAAGGACCGGCTGCCGACCAGCCGGCGCTTGGACCGCAAGTTGCGCTGCTTAGCGACGATATGCTGTCCTTCCAGGGCAAGCCTGCTGAGATCTCGATTGTCGATGAAGACGGGAATCCGATTCTGGCCGGGGATGAGGAGCGCAGATATTTTGAAGGCCCATGGATGCACAAATATAACGGCGATTACTACCTGTCCTACTCAACAGGAACCACGCATAAGCTCGTGTATGCGATCGGCAAGAATCCGATGGGACCGTTCACGTTCAAGGGCGAGATTCTGTCTCCGGTCATCGGCTGGACGACTCACCACTCCATTGTGCAAGTGGAAGACAAATGGTATCTGTTCTATCACGACAGCTCCCTCTCTGAAGGCGTCAACCACAAGCGCTGCGTGAAATACACCGAGCTGAAGTACAACGCCGACGGCACGATCCAGAGTATCAATCCTTATCCGGATGCGGAGTAAGCTGGCGGATAGATTAATGAAGGTAAGTAACATATGAGGTAACCATGAAGCAGTTCCTAGAGGGGCTGCTTTTTGGCGTGGCAAGGATGCGTGAGGGCCGAATGTATGCGAAAAACCGAACGCATGTGCTGGTGCGGGGCGCTCGGGCTGAATGTATACGAAAAAGCGAACACATTGGACAGGTGCGGGTGCGAGTGGGTCGGATGTGTGCGAAAAACCGAATACAATGTGCTGGCAAGGGGCGTTTCGGCCGGATGTATGTGAAAAACCGAACACATTGGGCAGGCGCGGGTGCTTTTGGCGTGAGGAGATGTTGGTCGGGTTAGGCTATATCGGAAACAGTTGGATTTTCTCCACTTGCTGCTCGAGGAATGGAGGGTTCAAGAATAATAATTGGAAAAACGTCACTTAATTCCTACTAATTCTCCCATAACAGCAAAAGTGCCAATTTTAGTTGTTGTTTTTCCACTTGTTTTCTGGCATCTGTCCGAAATCGGAAAATTAAGATACGTTACTCCACTTGCTTCCGGCAAGTACTAAGGCTGGAGGGTGGGAGTATGAGCAGATCGCAGGGGAAGAGGTGTAGAGTAGCAATCAGCAGAGCCAGCAGCCAATAGAGTAACTAGACAGCAGAGCCAGCCACCACCAGAGCCAACTCCCAATAACTCATTAAGCAGACGCCCACCACACTTCCGCGCCTGCACCACTATATTTTTCCTTTAATTTGACTAGTGAATCTTTAATTTGACTTCTATTAAATTGGGTTTGAGCTGCTATATAGTAAACTTGGATGAACAATAAATAGGAGGATGATGGAATTTATTGTTAATTAGTAAGTTGCGAGTAGTTAGTGTGATGATTTCGATGGTTAAGAAGTCGGTTATTATGAATGCGTTCTCATCAATCTGAAGAATGAGGAGAGTGAACAATGGTAGCTACATCCCGGACACACAGAATTCGTAAGCTGACTTCAGCGGTATTAGGTACAGCGCTGCTGGTGACCTTACTGCCGCAGACAGCCATGGCCGGAGACACCTGGCCGTTCAAAGGTGAAAGCGCACACGGTGCGAATCAGCCCAGCGTACACGGCTATACCAGCCAGCACATTGCGGACTGGAGTCCGCAGAGAGATCAGGACGCGGCGCTGCTGCGCTCCAGGGTGCCGTTGCAGCAGCGGATTGCACCTTTCCAGCAGACTCAGGCCAATCCGGCGCTGAATCCGGCGGTGCAGATGATGAATGTTGCGGGCGATTATGGCAATGCTTTTATCGAGAATGCCCCGTACACCAACAAGTTCGCCCAGTACCACTTCAACTTCTGGCAGTACATTGACTATTATTCCTACTGGCACGGAACAGCGACAGCGTATACACCGCCGGAATATTACGACGATCTGGCCCAGTCTGACTGGCAGCAGAAATGGTTCGAGTTCGGCATGCTGAACATTCCGAATCCTACCTATACCGATGCCGCGCATAAGAATGGGGTTATGTCGCTGGCCGGAGTGTTCTTCTCGAACAATGACCGGGGGCAGCAGACCTATAAGCAGATGATCGTGAAGGACGCGAGCGGGAAGTTCCCGGTAGCCGAGAAAATGATTGAAATGGCCGAATACTTCGGGTATGACGGGTACTTCCTGAATCAGGAGGAGCAGAATCCGAATGTGGCGACAGCGGATATTCCCGATTATATTGCTTTTATGAAAGCGCTACAGGATGGCGGGCTGTATGTGCAGTGGTATGATTCTCTGAATACCGCCACAGGAGCCAATGTCTTCGCCAGAACCTTCAATAACAACAATATCTCTATGCTCTATGATAAAGCGGCCAACAAACAGGTATCGAATTCGTTTTTCTTCGATTATGGCATGGGCAGCTCGCAGATTACCTCGGCGGCGAATTACTTGAATACCTTCAATGCGGCCCAGGGGACGAGCTACAATCTCTTTGAGACCGGCTTCGCGGGGCTGGAAGCCGGGCGCGACCGCTTCAAGAGTGTGCAAGGCTCAGCCTTGAGCAGCAAGCTGGCCGGGGGAATTCCACGGACCAGCCTGGCGACACTGGGCGCGGATTTTGTCCATGCCGGTCTGGATGAGGATATGAATCAGTCCTGGCCGGTCTCGAACCGCACGGATAACAAATACCAATGGATGACGAACCTGCGCGAGCAGCTATGGTGGTCAGGACCACGGGTAAATCCGAAGAATACAGCCGTGTCTTCCAATAATACGGTGGCCGATGTGTATGCCGATAACCGCTACTGGCCGGGGATCGCTTCGGTCATTGCCGAGCGCTCGGTAGTGAAGGATGCCAACTTCTATACCAGCTTCAATACCGGCCATGGCCTCTCCTATTACAAGGATGGAGCGGTATCCAGCGTAGCGGAGTGGTCCAATATGAGCCTTCAGGATGTTCCGGTCACCTGGCAATGGTGGCAGGATACTACAGGCAACCGCCTGAACGTGGACTTCGATTATGGTCCGGGTTATGACCAGACCGCCAATTCGCGTATGAATTACCAGCAGCTTGGCGGTTACAACGGCGGCAGCTCTCTGGCGGTGAGCGGGAATCTGAACAGCGAGAACTTCCTGCGTCTCTACAAGAGCGAGCTTGCCGTGAAGGCTGGTTCTAAGCTGTCCATCGTCTACAACAAGCCGTCTGCCGATGATGGCTCTGTCCTGAGTGCCGGACTGATCTTCCGTGACCAGCCTGCCCAGGTAGTGAAGGTTCCTGTTGCAAATAGCGGGAAGCATACCACGGGCTGGACCACAGCTGAGCTTAATCTTGGTGCTTATGCCGGCCGGGAGATCGCAGCCTTCGGCCTGGTGTTCACCCCTGGAGCCACTCCACCAGCCAATTACCAGATGAATATCGGCCAGCTGCGGGTTCATGACGGCTCGGCAGTCCGGCCTGCGGCTCCAGCCGGTCTCTCCATAGCGCAGGCGCTGCCGGGCACGGATGAGATGATCGTGAAGTGGAGTATGGACACCGATTATTCCAAGGTGAAGCAATACAATGTCTACGTGAATGATATCTATGTGGGCGGGAAGTATGATGAGACTTTCTATATCAAGAAGCTTCCGGCCAAATCCGGCGTGCTGAAGGTGGCGGCAGTAGGTGCAGACGGGCTGGAGGGCGATGCGGCCACGCTGTCCTTCGACCTGAATGCTGCGGTATCCAAGGTGACCGCCGAATCCGCTGCGAATGGGGACTTCCTGGTGAAGTGGACGAATCCCGCCGCCGCTCAGGGCAGTATCAAGGTTACGGTGAAATCCGTGAACTGGACTACCACGCCACAGCCGGTATCGAAGGAATTGACCGTGCCGCAGGGTGCGGCATCAGCGCTGTTCCAGAATATGCCCGTTAACGGAGATGAGTATACGGTTACCGTTCAAGCCGGAAATACCGATAAAATAACCTATAACGGAACGTTCACCGATAAGGTGTCCGAGCCTTATGCAGAGAACTGGTCCTGGAACGGCAATACGCTGAACCTGCCGATGCCAAGCACCCGGGATTGGCGGTATATGTACATTAATGAAGACGGCCAGAACCGTTCATTCCCGGTTACCTATCTGTCCGGTGCTGCGGGCATGAAGCCGATGATTATCCGCGGCCGCACAACCAAAGCTGCGTTAGGCTTCACCTCTACCGCAGCAACAGTTACCGTGGTCATGGAGGATTACAGCGGCAACAAGTCGCAGCCTGTATACCTTAAAGGCCAACCAACGCCGTAAGGCGCGGGTAGGGAATAGGTACCGCCCATTCTGCACAACATACACAAAGCGCTCACCCTCTGGCACAATTAGCAGGGGGGGAGCGCTTCTTGTGTATCCCGGCTAGCCGCGCCTGCAAGGCTATCAACTATGTTAGGAGGTGAATCATGCGAAGCCTTTCGCTGTACCGCAAGTATTTTAAAGACAATATGTTCCTGCGCTTCACGCTGATCGTGTCCTGTATCTTCATAGCCACCATTATCGCCTTCTCTTATCTGGTGCTGCTGTTAATCTCGGATTCGGCGGTGCAGCGCCAGATGGACATCCAGCGCAAGAGTATGGAGAGCATCAGCAATTATGTGGAGAACAAATATCAATCCGTTCAGGATATGCTCCGTGATGTGTACAGGGACGCGAGTCTGGCCAGTAATACGACCTTCCTGCTGGAGAATCCCTTAAGCGATTATATCGAGCACCGGCTGGACCGCTTTCTGCTGGGGGAACAGTCTACCTCGAACGCCATCCAGTATTTCCAGAACAAGATTGACGATGATCCCGATATCCGCGGCCTGATCCTGTACAGCGCCAACCAGCAGGTCATGTATTATTACGACAACCGCAGGCAGTTCGAGCGAATCTCGACCAATGCGGCGCATTCCTTCATCCCCGATTCGATGGTTCTGGGTGAGGAGAGTGTCGTCTCTGTTCCGAATATCTGGGTGCTGAAAAGTATAGGGATGCCGACAGCCCCAATGTTCTCTGTGAAAATACCTATCAACAATAAGTCCTCGCTGCTCAATATCGGCCAGCTGCTGGTCTACTTCGACTCCGAGGCGATCTGGCAGGCCATGAATAACTATAAGCAGGATTTCAAAGGCGACATCCTCGTGCTCTCCGCCCAGAATGAAGTCATCTTCGATTCCTCGGGTAAGGGGTACGGCCGGAAGCTGCCGAAGCTGAAAGGGATTAACGCCGGCGAGGAGGTTACAGTGGATGGAATGGTTGTCACCAGCCAGACGCAGAGCCAGGCCGGGTATACGGTAGTCAGTATGATCTCCAAAAAGGAGCTGGCCGAGACCTACAGTAGTGCACAGAGCACCATTGTATCCATCGCCCTCGTCTGTATTCTGTTTGCCGTGCTGCTGCCGGCGATGTTCATTTCTAATTTTGCCAAACGGACCCACCGCATTATCCGCTTCACCCGCAAAGTCAAGAACGGGGATCTGAACACCCGGATTGTGGACGGTAAGGAAGATGAATTAGGCCAGATTGCCAAAAGCTTCAACAGCATGCTGGATGAACTGAACCAGTATATCGACCAGGTCTATAAGGCGGAAATCAAACAGAAGCATACGGAGATCGCTACGCTGGAGGCCAGGGTGAATCCGCATTTTCTGTATAATACATTAGAGGTTATCCGGATGCGGGCGATTTCGAGCGGGGCAAAGGATGTGGGGGAAATGATCTACAGCCTGTCCATGCTGTTCAAGTCGTACGTCCGTCCGAAGCTGAAATATACGTTCAAGGATGAGCTGGAGGCCTGCCGTCTGTATCTGGAATTATTCCGTATCCGCTATAAGGACAGGTTCGCATACACCATCGAATGCAGTCCAGAGCTGGAAGAGCTTCCTGTGCTCAAAATGTCGCTGCAGCCGGTCATTGAGAACTATGTTCTGCACGGCATGCGGACAGGTCAGACTGATAATGTGATCCGTATTGTGATCACAACAGAGCCGGAGAATATCCGCGCGGTTGTTACGGATAACGGCAAAGGGATCGCGGAGGAGCGGCTGGCCCGGCTCCGCGGGGTGCTGGAGGATCACGGCGAATTGGCCGGGTCCGAGTCGTTCGGGCTGCGCAGTATTCATGAGCGGCTGAGACTGATGTACGGCAAGTCTTACGGTGTAGAGCTGGAGAGTGAGGAGGGCAGCGGAACAGTGGTTACGATTACTTTTCCATACCCGCTGAAGGAGGAGAACACAGATGTATAAGGTGTTTATTGTGGATGATGAGCCGTTCATTCTTAGCGGCCTGCAGGATATATTGGACTGGGAGGAGCTGGGCCTCACGATTGTGGGGCAGGCGGAGAACGGGCAGGAAGCGCTGGAGCAGCTGCGGGAGATTCCCGCTGATATTCTGATTACCGATATCTCCATGCCGGTGATGACCGGCCTTGAGCTGATCCGCGCAGTCCGGGAATTCCGCCCTGATCTCAAGGTGGTGGTGCTGAGCGGCTTCGATGAATTCATGTATGTGAAGGAAGGCTTGGCGCTCGGGATCGAGAATTATCTGCTGAAGCCGATTAATCTGGAGGAATTCCAGCAGACGCTGGAGACGATTGTGGAGAAGCTGAACGTCTCCAGGCTGGATATGCAGTGGTGGGAATATACGAATTCCGTACTGAAGGATAATGTGCTGCTGCGCTGGCTGCGGGGGCAGATTGATCCGCAGGAGCGCTCCGAACGGCTGAATCTGATCGGCCTGCCGCTCACAAGCCGTTATGTGCAGGTTGCCCTGCTGCAGGTAGAGCCGGCAACGGATACCTTCAGGAAGAGGGTATCCGATCTGGCAGAGGCAGAGGCTTCGTTCTTCATGTTCTGGGATTCGGACAATGATCTGGTGCTGATACATAACTATGAAGAAGCCTCCGCCGGAGCTGCGGAGATGGCGTTCATGCTGGAGGAGATTGCCGGCTTATGCACCGGCGGTGAGAAGCTGCGCGCAGCAGTGGGCTCGCCTGTCTACGGGGTAGACGCCGCTCCCGCAAGCTACGAGCAGGCGAAGCAGGCACAGGAGTTCCTGGAGATTCACCCGGAGCGCAGCATTATCTATTATGAGCAGCTGAGGGACCGGAAGGAGGATCTGCAATCAGTCCTGCCTGAGGACTGGAGCGATTACGCCAAGCTCATTATGTCCAAGAATGTGGCCGGGCTGTCGGAGCAGCTGGAGCTATATTTTGCGGCCCCGAGTATGGAAGGGTTAACGCCAGCGATGCTGGAGGAGATCTCGCTGGAATGGATGCTGTTCTTCCGGGTGCTGATCAAGGATATCCGCAGTGAAACGGAGCGTGAGTCTATTGCCGATGGCTTGACGGCGATCCGCCGGGCGAATTCGCTGCCCGCACTGTCCGCTGCGCTCCGGCAGACCTCGGCTGGCATCATCGGGATGCTGGACCGGGAGCTGAAGAGCCCGGTGGTGAATCAGGTGCTGAATTATATCGCGAAATCGTATAGTGAGGATCTGTCGCTGAAGAAGCTGGGCTTCATGTTCAACATTCATCCGGTGTATCTGGGACAGCTGTTTCACAAGACGACCGGCGAATCCTTTGCGGAATATATGAACCGCTACCGGATCGATAAGGCCAAGGAACAGCTTCGCACGACGAACCTGAAGGTGCATGAAATCGCAAGAAGCGTGGGATACTGGGAAATGGGATACTTCTACAAGCAGTTCAAGAAATATGTCGGGATCTCCCCGACAGAGTTCAAGGGGCTCCTTTGAAGGCGGCTCTTTTTGAAAAGAAAAGAAATTATATGTTAGGTACGGAGTTATTTTTCTTTATTTCATACCTGAAAAACTATAGTTTCTCTTCTATTTGAAACTGCTTTCATCTTATAAAGTTAAGGTATAGCCCAAGGAAACCAGCAGCCGGAAATGCCCGGCGGGCCTGAATTTTCCGGACAGCTAATTAAAAGGGGGTACGGCAAATGAGTAAGAAAAAGAAACACTTCTCCTTGTTGTTGACAACGCTTTTAACCGTTTCACTGGCGCTAACGGCGTGCGGGGGAAACAGTAAGAACAATGCAGGCGGGGAAGCAGCTTCGGGCGGCAACAAAGCCTCGGAGAATACCGAAAAGCCAGTGGAACTGATCTGGTATACGATCGGGCCGCCGCAGAAGGATATGGACAAGGTCCTCACAGAAGTCAATAAATACACACTTGAAAAAATCAACGCCACACTCGATATCAAAATGCTCGACTTCGGGGACTACACGCAAAAAATGCAGGTTATGGCGGCTTCCGGTGAGCCTATGGATATCCTGTTCACCTCCTCATGGGCCTTCGATTATGTGCAGAATGCACGTAAGGGCGCCTTCCTGCAGCTCGATGATCTGCTGAAGAATCAGGGCAAGGGCATTGTGGATACCATTGATCCGGCCTTCCTGGAAGGCTCCAAGGTAGACGGTCATAACTATGCAATTCCTGCGAACAAAGAGCTTCCGGCCCAAGAAGTCTTCCGCTTCAACAAAGAACTGCTCGACAAATACAAGCTGGATCTGACCAGCGTGAAGACAATGGCGGATCTTGAGCCGCTGCTCAAAACGATTAAGGAAAACGAGCCTGGAGTAACTCCTTACGCAATGGTGAAGGACTTCATGCCGATTATGCCTTTTGACTATGTGATCGAGAAGATGCCGATGGCTGTCTATATGGACACCAAGGACTACAAAGTGGTCAACATCCTGGAAACACCTGAGATTAAGGAAGCGCTTAAGACCGTCCGCAAATTCTATCAGGCGGGTTACATCTCCCCTGAAGTAGCGACTACCTCATCGGTAGATGATTTGTACAAAGCCGGCAAATGGTTCACTGACCGTGCATCCACCCAGCCGATGGCCGACAATCTGTGGTCCGCAAGCTACGGGTATCCGGTGGTATCGACACCAGCCAGCCAGCCTTATATCTACAACTGGTCCGTAATGGGCTCCATGCAGGCGATCTCGGCTAACTCCGAGTACCCTGAGAAAGCGATGGAATTCCTGAACCTGCTGAACACAGATCCTAAGCTGCGCAACATGATTGACTCCGGGATCGAGGGTGTACATTACGAGAAAATCAGCGACAACATGATCAAGAACCTGCCGGATGCGAAGAACTACGACATGCCGACATTCTCCCTGGGTAACATCATGATCAACTATCTGAATGAAGGCGACCCTGAGAACAAATGGGAAGAATTCAAGAAGTTCAATGATGCCGGTATCAACGCACCGCTGCTCGGCTTCAACTTCGATACGTCCAAGGTGACGAATGAAATCGCCGCTGTTCAGAACGTGAAGGAAGAATTCTGGGCACCGCTGATGACCGGATCTGTAGATTCGGAAGAGTACCTGACCAAGGCTAACGAGAAGCTGAAAGCTGCCGGTCTGGATAAAATTATTGCTGAAGCTCAAACGCAGATCGACGCCTGGAAAGCAGCGAATAATAAGTAGCATTCTATTAGAGGATCGGGCGGGTGATTAGACTTTGCCCGATCTTTTTGTATCAACGGAAGAAGAATTTTCCGGCATAGGAGGAACTAGAAGTATGGGGAAAATAGGAAAGTCCGCCAAGGATATATTGAGAAACAAAGTGCTGCTGTTTATGGTTCTGCCGGGCACACTGTGGTTTTTATTCTTCTCTTACCTGCCGATGGTGGGTACGGTTATTGCGTTTAAGGAGTACCGCTTCAGCCGGGATGGCTTCTGGGCCAGCATCATCAACAGTAAGTGGGTCGGCTGGGATAATTTCAAGTTCCTGTTCAGCACCAATGATGCCTATCTGATCACACGCAATACTCTTTTGTATAACATAGCCTTCATTGGCCTGGGCCTGATTCTGTCCGTGCTGATGGCGGTGGTGCTGTCCGAGATTGCCAATAAAAAGCTAGCCAAGTTCTATCAGACAGGCATGTTCCTGCCGTACTTTCTGTCCTGGGTCGTTGTAGGATACTTCGCGTTCAGCTTCCTTAGCTCGGAGCGGGGGCTGCTTAATGCCATGTTCGGCAGCAATATCTCCTGGTACTCGGAATCGAAATACTGGCCGTTCATTATTATATTCGTCTTTCTATGGAAGGCCGTCGGCTATAACAGCGTGGTCTATCTCGCCGCAATTATGGGCATAGACAAGTCCCTGTACGAAGCCGCGATGATCGACGGAGCCAGCAAGCTCCAGCAGATCCGCAGCATCACGCTGCCGATGCTGAAGCCGATCATTATCATTATGACGCTGCTTGCGATCGGGAAGATTTTCTATGCCGACTTCGGGCTGTTCTATCAGGTGCCGAGAGATTCGGGGACGCTCTACAGTGTGACCAACGTAATCGATACTTATGTATACCGTGGACTTAAGACTACCGGCGAGATCGGAATGAGTACGGCTGCGGGCTTGTATCAATCAGTGGTCGGGTTCGTGCTGGTTCTTACCTCTAATTACATCGTGCGCAAATTCGATAAGGACAGTGCATTATTCTAGGGAAAATGAAGGAAAGTGAGGTCATCCAAATGTCTGCTAATGCTGCGAAATCGCGCGATTTCCATCGGCTGTCGCCGGTGCTCAACACCATCTTCAACTGTATCGCCGGAGGCTTTGCCATCCTGTGTATCTTCCCGTTCCTGTTCGTTGTCCTCATCTCGTTCACGGACGAAGGGGCGCTTGCGCGGGACGGCTACCGGTTAATCCCGGCCAAATGGAGTCTGGAAGCCTACAAATATGTATTTAGCTCAGGGGACACGCTGCTCCGTTCTTACGGAGTGACCATTGCGGTAACGGTCATTGGTACAATTGTCAGCCTGCTGATTATTTCACTTTATGCCTATGCCATTTCACGTAAAAGCTTCAAATACCGCAATTTCTTCGCGTTTTTTTCCTT
The DNA here is from genome assembly GCF_038002805.1 of Paenibacillus sp. FSL H3-0333. NCBI lineage: Bacteria > Bacillati > Bacillota > Bacilli > Caryophanales > Paenibacillaceae > Paenibacillus > Paenibacillus sp. FSL H3-0333. Next base: position 2,792,810 of record NZ_JBBODG010000001.1, read on the forward strand.
CTTCACCATGCTGTTCAACGGCGGGCTGGTGCCGACCTATATTGTGGTAACACAGATGCTGGGCCTGAAAGACAGCATTTGGGCGCTGGTGCTGCCGCTGGCGGTGAATGCTTTTTACATTATGATTCTGCGTACCTTCTATATTACCAGTGTGCCGGATGCGCTGATCGAATCGGCCAAAATCGACGGCGCCGGAGAGTTCCGCACCTTCCTGAAAATCGTGCTGCCGCTGTCCTTGCCGGGCCTCGCTACGATCGGGCTGTTCAGCACGCTCGGGTACTGGAACGACTGGTTCAATGCCCTGCTCTATATTGATAATCCGAATCTGGTGCCGCTGCAGTCCATGCTGATGCGCATTGAGACCAGTATGCAGTTCATTCTGCAGAATTCGCAGAACAGTTCATTAAGCCTGGAGGCACTCCGCAACATGCCGCAGGATACCTCGCGTATGGCGATGGTGGTGCTGGCAACCGGACCGATTATTTTCGCGTATCCGTTCTTCCAGCGTTACTTCATTCAGGGTCTTACGGTCGGGGCTGTTAAGGAGTAGGCAAGTCCAAATGTTCACCGCAGTGACGACCAAGCTTCGAATCCAAATCTTAAATATATTTTATATAGATCATAAGGAGAGAGGGTGGAGCCAGGATGTTATATAGAGACCGTACACAGCCCGTCAAGGAGCGGACGAAGCATCTGCTCGGGCTGATGACGCCGGAAGAGAAGGTCGGTCAGCTGGTGCAGCTGTTCGGGTGGCAGACCTATGATCATACAGATGGAACGATTGAATTGACGGAAGACTTCAAACGCCAGATCCGCGAAGGCGGGGTAGGCGCATTATACGGAACCCTGCGGGCCGATCCCTGGACAGGAGTTACGCTGGAGAGCGGACTGGATGCACGGGCCGGAGCAGAGGCTGTGAATTCGATTCAGCGTTATGCGCTGGAGCATTCGAGGCTGGGTATTCCGCTATTAATTGGTGAGGAATGCTCGCATGGGCATATGGCCATCGGGGCCACAGTATTCCCGGTTCCGCTGCTGATCGGCAGCACCTGGAATGTGGACCTCTACAGGGAGATGTCCCGGGCGGTCGCGCGCGAGACCCGTGCTCAGGGCGGCGCTGTAACCTATTCCCCGGTGCTGGATGTGGTACGTGATCCGCGCTGGGGCCGGACCGAGGAATGCTTCGGAGAAGATCCGTATCTCATCGGCGAATATGCCGTAGCGTCTGTGGAAGGACTACAGGGCGATCGGCTTGACAGCGCGTCCAGTGTGGGGGCAACCCTCAAGCACTTCGTAGCCTATGGCAGCTCGGAGGGCGGCCGCAATGCCGGTCCGGCGCATATCGGCAAGCGGGAGCTGCTGGAAGTCGATATGTACCCGTTCCGCAAAGCGGTGGAAGCCGGTGCGGTCTCCATCATGCCGGCCTATAACGAGATTGACGGCGTGCCTTGCACCACGAACCGGGAGCTGCTGGAAGAGATTCTGCGAGGCGAATGGGGCTTCCAGGGCATGGTCATCACCGATTGCGGCGCGATCGATATGCTGGCCTCGGGCCATGATACAGCGGACAGCGGGGAGGAAGCAGCCGTACAGGCACTCACCGCCGGGATTGATATGGAGATGTCCGGCGTGATGTTCGGCGGATATCTGCTGGAGGCGCTGCGCTCCGGGCGGCTGGATGAGAAGTTGGTGGACCAGGCGGCAGCGCGTGTGCTGGAGCTGAAGTTCCGGCTGGGCCTGTTTGAACAGCCATATGCCGATCCCGATGTGGCAGAGCAAGTAATCGGCAGCGCAGAGCATGCGGAGCTGGCGCGGAGTGTTGCAGCAGAGGGAATTGTGCTGCTGAAGAATAACGGAGTGCTTCCCTTGTCTGCGGCCCATGGAAAGGTTGCGGTAATCGGGCCGAACGCAGACATCGGCTACAATCAGCTCGGCGATTACACCTCGCCGCAGCCGCGTGACCGGGTGACAACGGTGCTGGCCGGGATACGGGCCAAGCTTGCCGCACAGCCGGAGCGTGTAGCTTATGCGCCGGGCTGCCGGATCAAAGACAGCTCCACCGAGGGCTTCGAGCTTGCGCGTAAGGTAGCAGCCGAAGCGGATATCATTGTGCTTGCCCTGGGCGGGTCAAGTGCCCGTGACTTCGGCGAAGGCAGCATAGATCTGCGGACTGGAGCCTCCAAGGTGACGGAGAATGCGCTTAGTGATATGGACTGCGGCGAAGGCATCGACCGGATGTCGCTTCATCTGTCCGGTGTTCAGCTGGAGCTGATGAAAGAGCTGAAGGCGCTTGGCAAGCCGGTCGTCGTCGTGTATATCAACGGGCGTCCCATTGCCGAGCCTTGGATTGACGAGCAGGCGGATGCCATTCTGGAAGCCTGGTATCCGGGGCAGGAAGGCGGCCACGCCATTGCCGACATTCTGTTCGGTGATGTCAATCCGTCCGGCAGGCTGACTCTCTCCCTCCCTGAGGATGTAGGACAGCTGCCAGTATATTACTTAGGCAAACGTTCCCGGGGAGTACGCTATCTGGAAGGGAATTCGCAGCCGCGTTATCCGTTCGGCTTCGGACTCAGCTACACCGAATTCAGCTATAGCGGACTCCAGGTCGAGCCGGCAGTAATCACAGCAGATGGGACAGCTGAGGTTACAGTGGAAGTAGAGAATACAGGCTCCCGCAGCGGTGCGGAGGTCGTGCAATTATATATTTCCGATCTGGTCAGTAAGGTGACGAGACCGGCCAAGGAACTCAAGGGCTTCCGCAAGATCGCACTGGAGCCGGGCGAGAAGCAGATGGTGACCTTCACGCTGAGTGCAGAGCATCTGAGCTACATCGGGCCGGAGTATACATCAGTAGTCGAGCCGGGAAGCTTCCGCATCGGCGTCGGCAGGAACGTGAACGACACGCTGAATATAGATCTTACGGTCATGGAGGATTAGAGATGGAGCAGATCAACATCGAACGGATTAACCGGTTCATTCGGGAGTGCTCACAGCAGCAGTGGCTGGAATACCGGGTGCTTGACGACTGGAAGGTCTTCTCCACCATCTACCGGCAGCCGGGCCACTATGACGAAGCACAGCCTTATTCGGGCAGTGAATCGTTCGGATTGTTTCCGAGTGTGCAAGGCACCACCTATTACTTCCGCACTACTCTGGATATCCCGGCGGACTGGACCGATAGGGATACCGGACTGATCTTCCACTCCGGCGGCGAAGGCCTGCTGCGAGTGAACGGAGCCTCGCGGCAGGGACTGGACCGCAATCATACCTATGCTTCCCTGAACCCGGAGACGGACGGCAGGCACCCGGAGCTTGAGATTGAGCTGTATGATCCGATCCCTGAGCCGGATGATCCCCTGAACAAGCAGGCGGTCATTCAGCCGCCGGTCCGGTCGATCACCGCAGCGCTGGTCAGAGCGAACCTGCCGGTGCAGTCGCTGATGTACACAGTGACCGTCATCCGGGATTCGATGCTGCTGCTGCCGGAGCAGGACTTCCGGCGCGTCCGTATGCTGGAGGCGCTGCATCAGGCGATGGATGCTTATGTGAATTTGGGGCCTGACGTTTCGCTGGCTGGCAAGGAGATAGAGAAGATTGAGCAGGAGCTGGCCGCGAAGGTGCGGGCCATCGGCGGCAACAGCGAGGGCTTCATTCATATGATCGGGCAGTCGCATATCGATATTGCCTGGTTATGGCCTACCCGGGAGACCGTACGCAAGACCAGCCGGACCTTCTCGACGGTACATGCCCTGATGGAGGAGTACCCGGAATACCGCTATGCCCAGAGCCAGCCGCAGCTGTTCGCTTATCTGAAGGACAATGATCCTGAGCTGTACGCGAAGGTGAAGGCGCGGATTCAGGAAGGCCGCTGGGAGCTGGTCGGCGGCATGTGGGTCGAGCCGGATCTGAATATTCCGAGCGGGGAATCCCTGATGCGGCAGATGCTGTACGGGCAGCGCTTTTACCAGGAGGAGTTCGGACAGCAGTCCGAGATTGAATGGCTGCCGGACACCTTCGGCTATTGCGCCTCTCTGCCGCAGATCCTGAAGCACGGCAAGGTCCGTTACTTCATGACAACGAAGCTTGGATGGAATGACACGAACCTGTTCCCGTATGACCTGTTCCACTGGGTCGGAATCGACGGGACAGCGCTATTATCCTATATGAACCATGGCGTGAATGAGAGTACGCTGCCGAAGGATATCCATGAGCACTGGCAGTCCTACCGCCAAAAAGCCGTTCACAGCGAGCAAATGCTGCTCTACGGACACGGCGACGGCGGCGGGGGCGTGACGCGAGAGATGCTTGAATACCTGTCGCGCTCGGAGCTGATGGTGGGTCAGCCTGCCTCCGTCTACAGCACGGCGGCGGATTTCTTCGCCGGCATCGAGCAGGCAGCACCGGAGCTGCCGGTCTGGCAGGGTGATCTCTATCTGGAGCTGCACCGGGGAACCTATACTACCCATGCACGGAACAAGCGCAATAACCGCAAGGCCGAGATTCTGTACCGGGAAGCGGAGCTGTGGCAGACTCTGGCCGGACACCGGCTGTCACCGCAGCGGCGCGAAGAGGTGGGTCAGGCCCTGCATGAAGGCTGGAAGCTGATTCTGCTGAACCAGTTCCATGATATTATCCCCGGTTCGTCGATTCCCGAGGTCTATGAGACTTCGGACAAGGAATACAAGAATATCTTCATCCTTGGGGAGAGCAGCCTGAAGTCCGTCATGGAGGCCGCTGTATCGGATATTGATACCCGTGGCGAAGGACAGCCTTATGTCATTCTGAACGGACTGGGCTGGACCCGGGATATGGTTGCCCAGCTTGCGGTTGCTCCAGAAGTAGAGCTTACCCATTCGGCCGTATATGACGGGAACGGAACACGGCTTCCGGCAGAGCTGACTACAGCAGGAAAGCAAACGGTGCTGCGTGTGCGGGTGCCGGAGGTTCCGGCATTCGGTTACACAACCGTGTGGCTGAGGGAAGCGGAGCAGCAGGGGGCGGATACATCGGATGCAGGCAACAACTCAATCTCTGCGGCGAACTCCGCTACATTCGAAGATCGCTGGGAGACCGGTTATTACCGGCTTCAGTTCAATGAGCTGGGCGAAATCATCAGCCTGTATGACAAGGAAGCCGGGCGTGAGATTGTGAAGTCTGGTGAAGCCTTGAACCGGCTGCATTTCTTCCATGACCGGCCGATTCTATGGGATGCCTGGGATATTGACAGCCGGTATGAGGAGCAGCCTGCCGGAGCAGCGGTTCTGCTGGAGAAGCGGCTGCTGTCCTCAGGACCGGTCTGTGATGTGCTGAGCTTCCGCTGGAGTCTCGGACAATCGGAAATACAGCAGGAGCTGATCCTGTACCACACCGACAAGCGGATCGACTTCAAGACGAAGGTCCAGTGGCACGAAGCACACAAGCTGCTGAAGGTTGGCTTCCCGATTGATGTAGTGACCAGCAAGGCCACGTATGAGATTCCGTTCGGCGCACTGGAGCGGACCACGCACCGCAACACCAGCTGGGAGCAGGCACAGTATGAGGTCTGCGGGCACCGTTATGCCGATGTGTCAGAGCATGATTACGGCGTCAGCCTGCTGAACGACTGCAAATACGGCTATGACACGCAGGGCAGCACCATCCGTCTGTCCCTGCTGCGCGCCCCGCGCTGGCCGGATCATTCGGCGGATCAGGGAGAGCATGAATTCACCTATTCGCTCTACCCGCATACCGGAGACTGGCGTACGGCGCATACCCAGCGCAAGGCCGCCGAGCTGAATCATGCTTCGTATGCTGTAGCCTGCGAGGCAAGTGAGGGACAGCATCCATCCACTGGCTCCTTCCTTCCCTACGAAGGGAAGCAGGTGGTGCTGGATACCGTCAAGCTGGCGGAAGACGGAAAGGGCAGCATCCTGCGGTTGTATGAATCAGCCGGTGGACGCGAGACCGTGCGGATCAGCTGGCCGTTGCCGCACTCGGCGATCTACCTGTCCAATGCGCTGGAGGAAGAGACCGGGCTGCTGCCGGATGAAGACGGTGTGTTGACGCTAGACTTCCATCCGTTTGAGATCAAGACGATTAAGATTATTCATGCCGATGCCGAATAGAGGCAAATGAGGGGCTGAGCGTAAGGTCCTGGGATAGTTGCAGAACGTACACTTAAAAACAGCGAAAATGCATTCTTTTATCGTATAACTGTAGTCTGTACAACTAAAACTGCCCAAAAGGGTGAAAATCAACAGCTTATGGCTTTTTTAAATGTATGAAATGCAACTAAACGGGTTGTCGGCTATAAATCAGATGCTTTAGTTGTACAATTTGCAATTAAACCTATCGCAACTCCCACTCTCATCAAGAAATTCAGCATCCAAACTATAGATTAAGCGAGAAGGAGACTACTACCTTGGAACAATTCAGACTTCCCCGCATCGAGATGCCGGAGCTTACGCTGCCGTCATCCATTCAGGCCGTGCTGGCCGACGCCGAAGCGAAGCTGGCCCACCGGCCCAAGCTGCAGCGGCTGTTCCGGAACTGCTTCCCGAACACACTGGAGACGACCACCAAGCTGCTTGATGACGGAACCACCTTTGTGATTACGGGGGACATCCCCGCCTGCTGGCTGCGTGATTCGGTGGAGCAGGTGATTCATTATGTGCCTTTTGCCGCGGAAGATGCTGACCTGCAGCGGATTATCGGCGGGCTGATCAAGCGCCATACGGAGTATGTGCTGATCGATCCTTACGCTAACGCGTTCAATGAATCGGCCAATGACTGGCACTGGAATGCCGCCGATGTGACAGAGATGTCGCCCTGGGTGTGGGAGCGCAAATTCGAGATCGACTCGCTGTGCTTCGTGATCCGGCTGGCCCATGCTTACTGGGAAGAGACGAAGCAGACCGATTTCTTCACCGCCGATTTCAAAAAAATGCTCCGCGTCATCACCGACCTGTTCAAGCGCGAGCAGCATCATGCCGAGCAGTCCCCGTACCGCTTCACGCGGAACAACGGGATTATGGAGGATTCCATCCGTAACGGCGGTCTGGGGATGCCTGTCAATTACACCGGGATGATCTGGTCCGGCTTCCGCTCCAGCGACGATGCCTGCGATTTCCACTACAACATTCCGGGGAACATGTTCGCCGTGGTGGCGCTGCGGCAGATGCAGGATTTCGCCGAGTGGGTGTTCCGGGACCTGGATTTCCTGGCTGAGCTGAAGGAGCTGGAGCAGGAGGTCGATCACGGCATCAAGCTGTACGGCACCTACCGCCACCCGGAATTCGGGCCTATCTACGCCTACGAGACCGACGGCTACGGCAATTACAGCCTGATGGACGACGCCGGAACGCCGGGCCTGATGTCCATTCCGTACCTGGGCTATCTGAACAATGACGATCCTGTCTATCAGAATACGAGACGGTTCGCGCTGAGCAGCGAGAATCCGTTCTACTTCGAGGGCAAGGCCGCCAAGGGAATTGGCAGTCCGCATACCCCTCCGGGCTACATCTGGCATATGGCGCTGTCGATGCAGGGCATCACGGCAGACAGCAAGGAAGAGCGGCTGGCAGTTATCGCCATGCTGGAAGCTACTGACGCCGATACTGGCTATATGCATGAAGGCTTCCACGCCGACGATCCGGCTGTCTTTACGCGCAAATGGTTCGCCTGGTCGAACAGCTTGTTCTCCCAGCTGATTTTGCGGGCGCTGAAGGAAGGCATTCTCTAAATATTGAACTAAAACATTAAAGTTAAAGGAAAAGTGGCGGAGGGGGATTTTGGAACTGGAGGAGCGATAGCGTCCGCCTGAAAGCTTTCCGAAGGAAAGCTAGCATCGTAAGCATCAGCAGTATGCGGATTTCCACCGCGAACAGCGGTATAAAATCAAGAAATCTGCATAAGGGCAGTGGCCGGAAGTCCAAAACTTCTCTGGAGTCACGGCTAATCCATAACATAAAAATCATAAGTTCAATTTAAATATTTTTCACAGATAAAGGAGACCTGATCATGAGTACAATTATTGGAGAAGCACTACCGAACATCCCTTGGCAGGAGAAGCCTGAGGGCACGAATTCCCCGGTATGGAGATATTCCGCCAACCCGATCATTCCGCGCAACGCCATTCCGAACTCGAACAGTGTGTTCAACTCGGCGGTCATTCCGTTTGAAGGCGGCTTCGCAGGGGTGTTCCGCTGTGATTCGCGGTCGGTCAGCATGGACATCTTCGCGGGCTTCAGTGAAGACGGCGTGAATTGGAAGATCAACCATGAGCCTATCGTCTTCGAGGGCGATGAAGAGATCACTAAGCGTGAGTACCGCTATGATCCGCGTGTCTGCAAGATTGATGACCGTTATTATGTGTCCTGGTGCAACGGGTATCACGGCCCAACAATCGGCTTGGCGTATACATTCGATTTCAAAACCTTCCACCAGCTGGAGAATGCCTTCCTGCCGTATAACCGCAACGGAGTGCTGCTCCCGCGCAAAATCGGCGGCAATTATGCGATGCTCAGCCGTCCGAGTGATACCGGGCATACGCCGTTTGGCGATATTTTTTACAGTGAGAGTCCTGACCTGACCTTCTGGGGCAAGCACCGCTATGTGATGGGTACGGTTGACGGTGACGCTTCTGCTTGGCAGTCCAAAAAGATTGGTCCCGGTCCGATTCCGATTGAAACAGACAAGGGCTGGCTGCTGATCTATCATGGCGTTATCAACACCTGCAACGGATTCGTCTACCGCATGGGTGTCGCGCTGCTGGATCTGGATCAGCCTTGGAAGGTGAAGGCCCGTTCACGCAACTATATTCTCGGCCCGGAAGAGCTGTATGAATGTGTAGGCGATGTGCCGAATGTAACCTTCCCTTGCGCGGCATTGACTGATGCGGCTACCGGCCGGATTGCCATCTATTACGGCTGTGCAGATACAGTGACTGGACTGGCGTTCACGACGGTGGATGAGCTGATCAGCTATATGGAGGAATATCCGCTGGAGATTGAGGGGTAACCGATTATGACCACAAAACAGACTGCACATATTATCTCGCATACGCACTGGGACCGGGAATGGTATCTGCCTTATGAGCGCCATCATATCCGGCTAATTCAGCTCGTGGATACGCTGCTGGACACGCTGGAGCAGAACCCGGATTTCCGCAGCTTTTTCTTCGACGGCCAGACGATTATCATCGAGGATTATCTGCAGGTCCGCCCGGAGAACCGGGAGCGGCTGGTGCGGCATATCCGGGAGGGACGGATTTACATCGGGCCTTGGTATATTCTGCAGGATGCATTCCTGACCAGCCCGGAAGCTAATGTGCGTAACTTACAGCTCGGTCATCAGGATGCGGCAGTCTATGGGGAAGTGTCCAAAATCGGTTATTTCCCGGATACGTTCGGTCTGACCGGACAGATTCCGCAGCTTATGCAGCAGGCCGGCATCACTAACGCCTTCTTCGGGCGCGGAGTGAAGCCGACGGGCTTCAACAATATGGTCTCGGATGACGGCTATGAATCCTCGTTCTCGGAGCTGGTGTGGGAGGGGCCGGACGGCTCGCAGGTGCTGGGCATTCTATTCGCCAACTGGTATTCCAACGGGAATGAGGTTCCGGTGGAATTAGAGGAAGCCCGCAGCTTCTGGGAGCGCAAGCTGGGCGATGCCAGGCAGTATGCAGCGACCGATCAGCTGCTGTTCATGAACGGCTGCGATCACCAGCCGCTGCAGACCGACCTGCCGGAGGCGATCCGCACGGCGGAGAAGCTGCACCCGGAGGTCAACTTCGTTCATTCCAACTTCCCGGACTATATCCGGGCTGTGGAAGCTTCGCTGGCTGGCCGCAGCCTGTCCACGGTGAAGGGCGAGCTGCGGAGCCAGCGCACGGACGGATGGGGAACGCTGGTCAATACCGCCTCCGCCCGGGTGTACCTGAAGCAGCTCAACCAGCGCGGCCAGGCCATGCTGGAGAAGGTAGCCGAGCCGTTGGCTGTTATCGCGGGGCTGCACGGCGGGGAGTATCCGCAGCATCTGCTGGATTATGCGTGGAAGACGCTGCTGCAGAACCATCCGCATGATTCCATCTGCGGCTGCAGCGTGGATGAGGTGCACCGCGAGATGGTCACCCGCTTCGACAAGAGCTACCACACCGCCGAAGGCATCGTGGCGGATAGTATGCAGGCGATCACCGCAGCGGTGGGCACCTCCGGCTTCGCCGCTTACGGTGAAGAGGCCCTTCCGCTCGTTGTAACGAATACCAGCGGCTGGAGCCGCACGGGTACGGTGACCGTGGAGCTGGATGCGGCCCGCCAGTACCTGCGCGATGGGCTGCCGCTTGATGAGAATGCCCGGCTTATGAAGGCTGTGGAGCTGGAGGGACGGGTCCTGGTCGATGAACAAGGCCAGTCGGTTCCTTGTACGGTGGAGGATCTCGGCCTGTCGTTCGGCTATGATCTGCCGGATGACCGGTTCCGCCAGCCGTATAGCTGCCGCAAGGTGCGGCTGACCTTCGAGGCGGCGGATGTGCCTGCCTTGGGGCTGCGCACCTATGCCTGGGTTCGCCCTGTTGGAGCAGCTTCCGCTCAAGAAGCCTCTTCGCTGGTTCAAGGCGCGCGCGTACTGGAGAACGATACGCTGCGGGTAGAGGTTATGGCTGACGGCTCCTTCACGCTGGAGCATAAACCGAGCGGCAAGATCTACCGTGACCTTGGTGTGTATGAGAATACCGGGGACATAGGGAATGAATATATGTACAGAGCGCCTGCGGGTGAAGTGCCGCTGACTACTCTTGGCCTTAACGCGGATATCGCTGTTATTGAAGATACGCCATACCGGGCTTCCATCGAAATCACCCATGAATGGGAGATTCCGGCTTCGGCCGATGCCCTGCTGGAAGAAGAGCAGCGGGCGCTGGTCTATTACCCGGAGCGTCTGGCGCAGCGCGCTGCCGCTACGGTAACCTTGAAGCTGCGGACCGTCTTAAGACTGGAACGCAGCGGCAAAGGTCTGGAAGTGAAGAGTTATATCGATAATACGGCTAAGGACCACCGTCTGCGGATGCTTTTCCCTGCGGATCTGGCCGCAGCGTCACATCGAGTAGATTCGATGTTCGAGCTGGCGGAGCGTCCGAACGAGCCGGCACCCGAATGGCAGAACCCGAGTAATGCGCAGCATCAGCAGTGCTTCGTGGATGTTGCCGGGGAGAACGCAGGCTTGACGGTCGCTAACCTCGGATTGCACGAATACGAGATTCTACGCGATGGCCGCAATACGATTGCCGTTACGTTGCTCCGCAGTGTCGGCGAGATGGGCGACTGGGGCTGGTTCCCTACACCGGAAGCCCAGTGCCTGGGGGAACAGACAGCGGATATGCTGCTTCTGCCGCATAGCGGGGATGCCGTAACCTCCGGTGCCGCTGCTGCTGCTTACCAGTTCCAGATTCCGTGGACCTGCGCGCAGGCAGAGATTCATGCGGGAACGATTCCCGCAGTGTATTCGGCCGTCCGCTGGAACGGCGCGACCGCTGCGTTCTCCTCTATGAAGCTGAACAAGGAACGCGGCGATGTGCTGCTCCGCTGGTTCAACATGACGGGCGAGTCCTGTATACTGGAGCTGGAACCAGCGCTTCCGGCTGCCGCCATCTATGCTTCAAATGTACTGGAAACAGAAGGGGAAGAGCTTCAGCTAGAAGGAGCCGCTTCGCTGAAGCTTCCGCTTGGCGGACATGAGATTACAACGGTTGGTATCCGGCTGAGCTGATCCAGGCGAAGAAGGAAGAGGTGAGAAAAGTATGGGGATGGATATGGATGAACCATTAGATCGGCAAGCCTCCAATAACGGCCCGCTTACCGGTGTACAGCAGCAGATTGCGGCGGTATCCGGGGGACAATGGCGCTTGTCTGCCGGGTTCAAAGCGCGAATTGTGGACAATGCGAGATCGGATAATAACAGTGTTCTGAACGAAACAGTCTTTATGGTTCTGGGCCATTTCTCGGGCATTCTGACCCCCGCTGACTACAGCATGACTCTTGTTCACGGGGGGGCGGAGCCGCCCGCTTCAGGCGATATCGTCATTGAGCTGACGGATCATGAAGCAGCGGGAGACCTGGACAGCCAGGAAGCTTACGTCATTGACATCGGGACTTATGCGAAGATCACCGCCTCAAGTGAACGGGCCGTGATGTATGGTCTGTGGACATTGCTGCAGCGGCTGGCAGATGACGGCTCCGTGCCTTGCGGAACCATCACCGATTACCCTGTCATGCCTGAGCGTGCGCTGCATATCGACATCGGCCGCAAATTCTACAGCGAGGATTGGATTGCGGAGCGGATCAGGGAGATGTCCCGGCTGCGGCTGAATACGCTGCAGCTGCATTTCTCCGAGAACGAGGGCTTCCGCTTGATGAGCGATAGCCATCCTGAGGTGGTGTCGGAGCAAGCTTTAACCAAACAGGAAATGAAGGCGATTATTCTTACGGCACAGAGATATCATGTGGATATTATCCCATCACTGGATTCACCGGGGCATCTGGGACAGGCGCTCCGCACGCATCCCGAGTGGTTGCTTAAGGATGCAGCGGGAACTCCGGCTCCGGGGGCGCTGGATATTACGAATCCGGCAGCCCGCCGGTTCGTGCTGGAATTGATTGACGAATACGCCGAGTTATTTGACGGCAGCCGCTATTTTCATATCGGAGGGGATGAATTCATTAACTTCGCGGAGTTCGATAAGTATCCGCAGCTCGCGGAGTATGCTCAGAATGTCCTGAACATCAGCGGCGGCACAGGCGTGGACACCTATATAGATTACCTTAACGAGGTCGCTGAGCATCTGGAGTCGATGGGCTGGACGGTCCGTGCCTGGAATGATGGCCTATACCGTGCGGATCAGATCCAGCGGGTCGCGCCCAAGCCGTCCATTCAAATCACGTATTGGACGAAGTGGCACCCGATGATGGCCCCGGTGGAAGACATTCTCGCCAAGGGACATCAGGTGATTAACTACAACGATGGCTACTTGTACTACGTGCTGGGCGAAAATGCGGGCTATACGTATCCGACAGGCGAGAAAATCCGCGCCTCCTGGCATCCCGGGCTGTTCCCGAACCGTACCGGGGAAGCTAAGCAGGAATACAGCGAAGCTTATCCGCGCGAACTGGTCGGCACCACCTTCTCCATCTGGAGCGATAAGCCGGAAGCACAGAGCGAAGCGGAAGTGGCTACAGGCATCCGCGGCCCGCTGCGGGCGATGGCGGAGTTGGCTTGGCTGGGGAAGCGGGATACGGCTGAGTAGATAGCTGAATAGACAGCAGAGTAGACAAATTGTATAGCTTTCTATAATTGCAGCAACGGATATCGTCCGCTTTAGGGCGAGTCCGTTGCTGTTTTTTGTATGTAATCGAAAAACCGAACACAATGGGCAGGGACGTAGGCGCGTGGTCCCAATGTAATCGAAAAACCGACTACATTGGGCGTGGCGGAGGCATGTAGTCCAAATGTAATCGAAAAACCGACTACATTGGACGTGGCGGAGGCATGTAGTCCAAATGTAATCGAAAAATCGACCACATTAGGCGTGGCGGGGGCGCGTGCTCCAAATGTAATCGAAAAACCGAACATATCATAATGCCTAAATATCTAAAATTTACATTATATACATTTATGCTATCATATTACTCAAAAAAGACAGGCGGTGCAGGTGTGCAGAATATCAAAGTCTATCATTACGATGCGTTCAGCAGCATTCCGAACAAGGGGAACCCGGCAGGGGTTGTCCTGGACGGCGAGGGTCTCACGGAGCAGCAAATGCAGGAGATCACAGCGAAGGTGGGCTTCAATGAGACGGCGTTTCCGTTAAAATCCACCCAGGCGGATCTCAGAATCCGCTATTTTACCCCCGGGCATGAGATCAATCTCTGCGGCCACGGGACTATGGCGTTGTTGTATGCCCTGAAGACGAAGGGGCTGCTGGGAGACGCCAGTGAGTTGAACATCGAGACTAAGGCAGGGATTCTCCCGGTCCGTTTCACAGAAGATCACGACAGCCTCTATATGACGATGAGACAGGCCAGTCCGCAGTTTCAACCCTTTAACGGATCTCTTGAGGATCTGGCCCGCTCGATCGGCCTTGAACCCGGTGATATTGATCAGACCCTGCCGACCATGTACGGCAGCACTGGAACTTGGACCTTACTGGTACCGATTACAAGCCTAGCCGCCTTCACACGGATGGTGCCGGACAACCAGCGGTTCCCTGAGGTGCTGAAGGAGATGCCCCGCTCGTCCATCCACCCGTTTTGTCTGGAGACGTATGATCCTGAGGCGCATATGCACGCCCGCCATTTCTCCTCCCCCTTCTCAGGGACGGTTGAGGACCCGGTTACAGGCACCGCCTCCGGGGTGATGGGGGCTTATTATTCCAGGTACATCGGCGTACAAGGACAAGCCTCCTCCTTCGAGCTGCTGATTGAGCAGGGCCTTGAGATCGGCAGGGACGGTAGAGTGCAGGTGTCCGTATCGGACAACGGCAACACTATAGAAGTGACTGGCAATGCAGTTTATGTGAATGAATTTGATGTGATGCTGTGATTTCCCTCATTCCTGTGATGTGTCAGTTCTCCCCCTGGCCATAATGTAATCCCGCCTGATAGGCCTGTTCCAGCAGCGTTTCATAATGCGCGGGCGGCGAATCCAGGGTCTCGTAAAAGAATTCAACCTTGGAGTCTGTGATTCCGCAGTAATCGGCAATTCCCACGTTCAGCAGACGCGTAGTGGCCTCATCATAATTACGTTTCTTCATCTGCTCCTCTGTTACGCCTGCCAGAGCCAGCCACAGGGCACGATAACCATGCAGGTTACTTGTGCCGTAGGCAACCCTGTTGTTCAGCACCCGGTCGATATACCCCTTCAGCATGGCCGGCAGATGCCACCACCACAGCGGAAAAACAAATGCCAGGCCGTCATGCTGCCGCAACCGCTCCATTTCCCGCTCTAATTCAGGAGAATAGGGCTGTTCCTGTTCACCTGCGGTCATATGGAGTTCCTCCCTCCCCTGCAGAACAGGGTCAAAGCCAATTCCATGCAAATCCAATATCTCATAGCCGTGTCCGGCTGCGGTAAGTCCCTCTGCGAAACGGCGGGCGACCTGGAAGGTCAGGGAATCTTGTCTTGGGTGCGATACGACGATTAATACGCTCATGCTGGTATCTTCACTACCTTTCTTAACAGCAAGTTTGTAGCCATGTTCCGTGGCTGATGCTATTATAAACAGGAATAAAATAATCTGGAAGTACGCACTTTGCTGTTCTATAGGAAGGTGTATGTTCCATAGGAACATTGAGGTTCCCTACATAACGGAGGAAAAAGCGATGACTGAACAGAGTGACGATAGCGTTCCTAAGAAGTATAGAGTGGGAGTGGAGGCAGCGCTGGAAGTGATGGGCGGCAAGTGGAAGCCGCTGATTATCTACCATCTTATGACCGGACAGAAGCGCACCTCCGAGCTGCTGCGGCTCATTCCGGGCTTAACCCAGAAAGTGCTGACTGCCCAGCTAAGAGGGCTGGAGAACGATGAGATTATCTCGCGGACCATCTACCAGGAGATTCCACCCAGAGTGGAGTATGAGCTGACGGCCTACGGCTGGGGGCTGAAGCCCGCGCTGGACCTGTTATGCTACTGGGGAGAGGAGCATCTGGACAGGATCCATGGCGACAGGTCCAAGGTGCTGGAGGACTTTTAGGCAGCAGAGAGAGACAGAGAGAAAAGGGGAAAGAGCATGGAATTTGCAAGTCTAACCACAGTCGTCACCCTCATTAACATCATTCTGGCCCTGGGCTTTCTGTTCATTGAGCGCAGGGAGGCGGGGTACACCTGGGCCTGGCTGATGGTATTGTTTTTCATCCCGATTCTGGGATTTGTCTTGTATATCTTCTTCGGACGCAATCTCAAAAAAAAGAATTTCTACAAGCTCTTCATCGAAGAGCAGGAATATGTCCAGGCCGAAGCCGACAAGCAGCTGGCAGCCTTCGCGGAAGGGGCGGATGACAGGTCGCAGCTGCTGACGAACTATGCCCAGCTCATCAACATGAATATCCGTTCGTCGCACGGCTTGTTATCCAGCGATAATGAGATTGTTATTTACAGTGACGGCCATCAGAAGTTCGCCGCGTTATTCGAGGATATCCGCTCTGCCCGCGCAGAGATCAACATTCAGTATTACATCATTCAGCCGGACCAGCTCGGCACGAGGCTGAGGGATGCGCTGGTCCTGAAGGCGCGGGAAGGCGTGAAGGTACGGCTGCTGTATGATGAGGTCGGCTCCAAGCGGATTTCACGGCATTTTTTCAGGGAATTGCGTGCAGCAGGGGGCGAGGTTGAAGTGTTCTTCCCGTCCCTGATCAAGCCGCTGAACTTCCGGATCAACAACAGGAATCACCGCAAGCTGTGTATTATTGACGGAAGCATCGCCTATATCGGCGGGTTCAATGTGGGGGATGAATATCTGGGGCAGGTTCCGAAGTTCGGCTACTGGCGGGACACTCATCTTCGGATTACCGGAAATGCAGTCAGCCATATCCAAGGCAGATTCATCCTGGACTGGCATCAGGCGGGGATGCATGAGCGCGGGGATTACGGGGAATTCGTCTTCAACATGGAGCCCCATACAGGGACAAGCCCGGTGCAGATTATTACAAGCGGCCCCAATTCGTCCACTGAGCACCTGAAGAATATGTACATCAAGCTCATTCTGTCGGCTAAGAAAAGTGTGTATATCCAGACCCCGTACTTCATACCGGACACAAGCTTCATGGATGCCTGCAAAATCGCCCTGCTCTCCGGAGTCGATCTGCAGATCATGATCCCTAACAAGCCTGACCATCCGTTCGTGTATTGGGCCACCTGGGCGTATGCGGGAGATCTGCTGAATTACGGGGCCAAAATCCTGCTCTACGAGAATGGCTTCCTGCACGCCAAAACGATTGTCGCTGACGGAGAGGTTGCTTCTGTCGGAACGATGAATATCGATTCGCGCAGCTTCCGGCTGAACTTCGAGGTGAATGCCATTGTGTATGACCGGGCGATTGCCGAACAGCTCCAGGACATTTTCCTGAATGATACCAGACTATGCTCGGAGCTTACGGTTGAACGGTATGCGCAGCGCTCGCTGGTGATCAAGCTGAAAGAGGGGATTTCCCGTCTGTTGTCGCCTATTCTGTAAGGAGAGTGGAGCGCGGGCAGCCGTACCTTATATAAGGAGGAATGACAAATGGGGATGCTGGGTCAATATGTCATGGTGGATGAGGATACGCTGGAGCGCATGATGGAGATGGACGGTTCAGAGCTGATGAATACGCTGGAGAAGCTCATTGAAGGAGGAAGTGAATATTACGATATCGACAAGCTGTGGGAGGAGCTGCATCTCGCGCTAACCGGCGTCTCGGCCAGTGAACCTATCGAAGGCGATCCGTTAAGTGAAGCTGTTGTCGGGGTCCATGTGTTTGAGGTGGAAGAGGAGGACGGGTTCTTCGCGTGCACCGAGCAGGATGAACTGGAGGACATTATTGCGGCGATGCAGCAGGTAGACTTGGAGAAGCTGGAGCCGGGCAATGTGACAGAGCAGCTGAGAGAGGCAGTGAAGAGTGAATTTGCAGGCCTGCTGGACTTCTACGGGAAGGCGCTGGCGGCCGGGAAGCATGTGATTTTCAGTGTGGCTTGAACGGGATGGTGTGAAGCGCCGGGACCTCCTTAAGAGGGGGAACCGGGCTTCAGGTTTTTCTGGAGATAATATTTGCTCTGCCCTTCATGCGGACAATCCTTGATTTCACCGAAGATCTCATACCCCTGCTTCTGATAAAAATGCGGTGCCTGCCAGCTCATCGTGGTTAACTCACTGACCTTGCAGCCGCGCTCCGCTGCTCTGGCTTCCAGCTCCTTCAGCAGAGTTCCGCCGAGTCCATTGCCTCTGTACGTGGGGTCAACGGCCAGTAAGTGCACGTTCAGGATATTCCAGACGATATCCCCGGTAATGCCGCCAACGAAGACGCCGTTCTCGTAGGCCGCCAGGGAGATCACCTCGCGCTGATAGGGCGGAATGCTGCTGTCCATGCGGCGGCTGTGTTCCTCCAGTAAGCGGGAGATTTCCTGCTGATTCTGAGCAAGGTCCAGTTCTATGATGTTCATGGGTACTCCTCCTTAGGATTTGAATTCAATTATAGCCATTATATCAAAATAGAGCCTGCGGACGATGCCGCAGGCTCTATTTGTACATGGAGA
The DNA here is from genome assembly GCF_038002805.1 of Paenibacillus sp. FSL H3-0333. NCBI lineage: Bacteria > Bacillati > Bacillota > Bacilli > Caryophanales > Paenibacillaceae > Paenibacillus > Paenibacillus sp. FSL H3-0333. Next base: position 2,811,069 of record NZ_JBBODG010000001.1, read on the forward strand.
ACGGCGGGAGTGCCGTCCGTTATTCCGGGGAGATGTACATGTCTAGGGTTCCCGCAAAGTACCTGACTATTCATCGAAGCCAGGTCTCCGCTTTGTGTGTGGCGAGTTTAGTGCTTGTGTCCGCTCTCGGCATTCAGCTTGGCGATCAGCTTATCGCCTTCGACATCGAGATTCGGCAGCAGGCGGTCCAGCCATTTCGGCAGCCACCAGGCTTTGTCGCCGAAGACGGCCATGACGGCCGGAACAAGCGTCATCCGGATGATGAAGGCATCGATCAGGATGCCGAAGGCCAGGGCGAAGCCGATCTGCTTAATCATCGCATCAGGGGCGAAGATGAAGCCTGCGAAGACGGACACCATGATCACACCTGCGGCCAGTACGACCCGGCTGGCCAGATCATAGCCGTGAATAACACTCTCCTTGCCATGGCGGCCGTGGACATAAGCTTCACGCATGGAGCTGACCAGGAAGACCTGATAATCCATAGCGAGTCCGTACAGAATACCGGTGACCAGGATCGGCATGAAGCTCAGCAGCGGTCCGCCGGTATCGAAGCCGAACAGCGAATGCAGCCAGCCCCATTGATAGACGGCGGTGGTTACGCCGAAAGTGGCAATTATACTTAACACGAAGCCGACGGTTGCTTTGATAGGTACGATAATGGACCGGAACACCAGCAGCAGAATGATCAGCGACAGGATCACGATGATCCCGATGTATACAGGGAAGGCATCGGACAGCTTCGAGGACATATCAATATTGATAGCGGTGAAGCCGGTTACGCCAAGATTAATATTGTTGCCTGTGGTCAGGCTGGACGCCGGATCGCGCAGCTCCTGTACAAGGTCTCTGGTTGCGGTGTCTGTGGGACCCGTTTTCGGAATCAGGCTGATAATAGCGATATCGCCGGTGGGACTGACACCGAGCGGAGAGACCAGGGTCACATTATCGTGCATTTGCAGCTCCTGAACCAGCTTGCCCAGGATCGGCATGGAGATCTTCTCAGACGGATTCTTTGTCTCAGCAACCAGCAGCAGCGGGCCGTTGAAGCCTTCGCCGAACCCTTTGGAGATGACATCATAGCTCTGGCGGGCCGGAGTATCCAGGTTCGCCGAGGCGCCGGATGGAATACCCAGCTCCATCTTGGTCACTGGAATGGCGGCTGTGCCAAGCACCAGCACCACCAGCACAATGATGGCCCAACGGTATTTCACCGTGGCATTTGCCCAGCGGTGCGAGAAGCTGTGCTGCGCTTTGGCGGCGGCAGTGGTGTTCTTCGTCCGGGCTTTGGCGGTTACGATCCGTTCACCGACCAGGCCGAGCAGCGCAGGCAGCAGGGACAAGGCCAGCAGGACATTAATCAGAACACTGGCCGCAGCCACAAGTGCCATTGTCGATAAGAAGCCGATGCCAATGACGAGCATGCCGCACAAGGCGATAATAACGGTCAGACCGGCGAAGAATACGGCACTGCCTGCGGTGCCCAGTGCCCGGCTGGCTGCTTCGGCTGCGCTTAATTTCTCATCCAGGATCAGACGGCGCTGCCGGTTCACAATGAACAGCGAGTAGTCGATCCCTACCGCGAGACCGATCATCACGGCAAGAACCGGTGTAATATCGTTCATCTGGATCAGGCTGCCGAGGGCAAAGGCACCTCCGACGCTGATGCCGACTCCGAGAAGTGCGGTCAACAGCGGCAAGCCTGCGGCGACAACCGAGCCCAGCGTCAGGAACAATACGACGGCAGCAACGGCTACGCCGATCGCTTCCGTGGAGCCGATGGCCGGCATGCTTTTGAGCGAGTCGCTTGGAATCGCGGTAATGCCTGAGCCGGACTGTTCAACTTCGGTCACGGCATCGATGATGTTGTCCGGCACCTCCGATGGCAGTGATGTCTGCTGAACCGTGAACTGGAACTGGAACAGGGCAATACTGCCGTCAGCCGACAGCATCACGCCGGGAACCGGAGCGCCTTCGGCAATCAGCGGACCGAACGGCATCGCCTGCGCAGCAGCAGCTTGACCAGCGGCGGCAGAAGGATCGGCAGCGGCTTGGCCAGCGGCGGCGGAAGGATCGGCGGCGGATTGGCCGGCAGCAGCGGAAGGATCGGCAGCGGCTTGACCAGTGGCAGCGGAAGGATCAGCAGCGGCTTGACCAGTGGCGGCAGAAGGATCGGCAGCGGCTTGACCAGTGGCAGCGGAAGGATCGGCAGCGGTTTGACCAGCGGCGGCCGCTGCTTGTGCTGCGAGCTCTACAGGGTTGATGACATATTCCATGTTGTATACATCATTGATGGCCTTCAGCAATAGTGCGGAACGCTCAGGCGTATCCAGACGTTCGCCGTCCGGTGCAGTGAAGGCGATACTAGCCTGGCCTCCGGCCGCAGCGGGCAGCTCTTTTGTCAGCTTATCCAGCACCTTTTGCGACTCTGTGCCTTCAATTTTCATCTCGGAGCTGGATTGAATGCCATTGACTCCAATCAGGGTGCCTACAACTCCGAGTACAATGATCCAGACTGCAATGAAGGCCCAGGGCTTAGCATAAGCCGATTTACCTAAGCGGTATAGAAAGGTAGACATGTAGTGGTTTCTCCTCTTTATCTGTGAATTTAGAAGCCGTTGCGTAAATAAGCAAACATGGAATTCAGGTATTGTTCAAACGGCATAGCCCCGGAGTCCCCGCTCTGCTGCTCACCCGGCAGCATGACGTTCAGCCGTCCGTCCAGGATAGGCACGAAGGCCCCATAGACGGCACCTACCAGCAGGTGGGTATATCCATCGGCATACCGTCCACGGGTGAACTGCTCCAGCGTCTCCTGGGCGGTGATCTGCAAATGCCGGAAGACATTAAGAATGTAAGGCTCCAGGGACGGATATTGATTTGCCAGGGAGACGAACTGCCGCAGCTTATGCAGGAACTCCGAGGTGAATTGCAGCTTCAGCAGATTGTACAGGGCATCGAGCGGTGTAGCATCCGACGGCAGAGCAGCCAGCGGGTTATTCTCTTTCTCTTGGACAGCAATAATGCCAATGAAATAGGCGGCGACTGCTTCCTCCTTACAGGAGAAGTAATTCGCAAAAGTCCGCCGGGAATATCCAGCCTTCTGAACTACATCATCCACAATGAAGCCATCCATCCCATGCTCAAGCGCAAGCTCGAAGGCCGCTACGGCTAAGGCATAGGCGGTGGCTTCTTTTTTTTTGTCCCGCAGATTCAGTTTGGAATTCAAAAGTAAATGTTCCTCCTTTCTCTGGAATCTATAAGCTCTAGAGAATCTATAGGTTCTATTATTGCTCAAAGGGAAAGATTGCACAATGAGCATCGAGTGACGGAAATGTGAATATTTTAAATTTGGAGTAATGGGCTGAGAAAAAAAGGTGGGGGGTTAGGAGATTAAGTTAGAAGGGCGTGGGGAAGGGAGTGGGAAGTAAGTGAGTAAATTAGTGAGTGAGAGTTTGAATGGGAGTTAGAGTGGCAGTAAGAGTAGGAGAGTAGGAGTGTGAGTGAGCATGTGAGTGTGTGAGTAAGAGAGTAGGTAAGTGAGTAAGAAAGTAAGTGAGTGAGAGTTAGTATGGGTGTTAAGAGTAGGGGAGTGAGTATGAGTATATGAGTATGAGAGTGGGAGGGGATTAGGTGAGCAAATGAGCAGTACGTGAGAGGAAGAGTAACATGGGTGTAAACAGACGATAGCGCGAGCAAATCCCCGGGCGGATAAGAGCAGAGCTGAAGAATGCGCCTTCATTCACGAAGGAACAGCATTATTGACTTCTTTTGTCATCCGTGAGGTTTTACATTAAATGGCTGCAGGCGTAAGATTCAATCAACAACCGAATGAAATGACACTGTTCTTGAAATGGCTGAATTCCGTAACGGGAACGGGGGAACCAACTGGTGCAGGCGGCTTAAGGATAGGCTGCTGAGTACCCGGGGTGAATCCTTGCCAGTGTGCGACTATGGCTCTGGTGAGGTAGGGCAATCTCGCTGCCCGAATCCGTCAGCTAACCCCGTAAGCCTCGAAGAGAGAGGATGAGCGCCATGATCGAGTAACCGACCACGGAGAGCCCTGCTGCTGCTGTGGTCTTTTTGCTGTGTAGGGAAAGGGATTAATCCCACTGAATGCGCTGAAAGTGGGCTGGATGCGGAAATGAGAGGGATAAATCCTACTGATTGCGCTGGAAGTGTGCTGGAAGTGGAAATGAAGAGCACTAGTGCTCCTGAATCCCGGGAATGTTGGCTAAACGAGCAAATGAAGAGCACTAGTGCTCCTGAATTCCAGGAAAGTTGGCTAAATGAGTAAATGAAGAGCACAAGTGCCCCTGAATTCAAGAAAAGTTGGCTAAACGAGCGAATGAAGAGCACAAGTGCCCCTGAATCCAATTGCGCCTCTGCCATACACAACCAAGCAGTCTAAAGTGAAAATTAGGGGCAATAGTGACAGGTGGAAGCACAATTGAATCTTATAACAACACTAATTATTCAGTTTATGTACCACATTAGTCAGTTTCCGCATCGCCACTACAGTCAGTTTTCTTATAGCCATATTACATTGAAAGGAGGGGGTTACCATCGCTACTGTATTTATCGTCTGCTTTTGGGTTGGACTTCTGCTTATTCTTAGTGGCAGTATTCATGGGCACGGCCTGGCAGGCCATCTGCATGTAGGGGGAAGCGATGCCGGGGGGCCGGGCTTTCTGCCGATTCTTCCGCTGATGGTGTTTGTCACCGTCTGGGGCGGCACGGGGTATATGCTTGTCAAGTACAGCGGGATGCAGCTGCTCGCCGTAGTGCTGGTCTGTACCTTGATCGCCCTGCTGCCGGGCATCCTGCTCTACACGGTACTGGCCCGGGTGATGACCCGGTATGACAGCAGTATGAGTGAACTCGATTATGATCCGGCAGGCCAGCTCGGCTATATCAGCATCGCCGCAGCGGATGGGTCCGTGGGAGAGATGAAGTATGTGCTGCACGGGACCATGCGCTCCATCGGCGTGCGTGCCGAATCCGGTCAGTCGCTGTTGCGGGGCGATCGGGTGATTATTGTGAAGACGGATAAGGGGATCGCAGCGGTCACTTTGTTCGAGAGGGAAATGGAACAAAACTAACGGGGAGTGTCGGAGCAAATGTTAATTTTATATGTAACCGGAGCTATTGTTGTTGTAATTCTGCTGGCGTTAACCAGTATTGTGACCGCGTATAAAAAGGTTCCGCCCAATCAGGCCATGATCGTATACGGTCTCGGCGGCAAAAGAGTGGTTCAGGGCGGCGGGACATTCGTCATCCCCGGCTTCCAGAACAATAAAACCATCTCCATGATGCTGATGAGCTTCGATGTGATCCCGGCGCAGGCCATGTTTTCCCGCCAGGGCATCAAGCTGAACCTGGAGGCGGTCGCCCAGATTAAGATCAAAAGCGATCCAACCGCTATTCTCACAGCCAGCGAGCAGTTCATTGACCGGCCGGAAGAGGACCGTGAGACGATTATTCTGCATTCGGTGGAGGGCCATCTGCGCGGCCTGATCGGGCAGCTCAGTGTAGAATCTATACTCAAGACCCCAGACGAAATCAACAGCAAGATGCGGGAGACCTGCTCGGAGGATCTCGACAAGATGGGGCTGGAGGTCGTCAGCTTCACCATCAAGAAGATTACCGACGACAAAGGGTATATCGACAATATGGGGGTGCCCGAGATTGAGCGTATCCGCCGCGACGCTAGTATTGCTAAGGCCGAAGCCGAACGCGATATTCAGATCAAGCAGGCCGAGGCGGAGAAGGAATCCTCCATTGCCAAAGCCAATGCGCATCAGGCGACGATTGAAGCAGGAACCGCTGCCCGTGCGAAGGAATCGCTGTTCGAGAAGGAGCTGAACATTAAGCAGGCTGATTTCAAGCTGGAGACCGAGGTGAAGAAGGCGCAGGCGGATCTGGCGTACGAATTGCAGCAGAATAAGATCAAGCAGTCGCTGGTTACCGAACAGGTCAAAATCACACAGATGGAAGCGGAGGCTAACCGGACAGTCCGGGAGATCGAGGTCGAGCTGAGACAGCGGGAGCTGGAGGCGACAGTGATCAAGCCGGCCCAGGCGGAGAATCAAGCGACGATTATGAGAGCAGAAGCCGCCAAGCAGCGGCAGATTCTGGAGGCGGAAGCCGAAGCCGCTACGACGACCAAGCGCGGACTGGCAACAGCGGAGGCGGAATTGGCAAAAGGGAAGGCGAATGCGGAGATCGTCCAGCTCGCCGGAGCGGCGGAAGCGGGAGCGCTGCAGAAGAAGGCTGAGGCGTACAAACAGTTCACTCAAGCCGCCCTGACCGTGGAATTCCTGAAAATCCTGCCCGAGCTGGCTGAGAAAATCGCCTCCCCGCTGGCCAAGGTAGATAAGATCACCGTCATCTCCCAGGACGGGGCTTCCTCAGGCGTGAACAAGATTACGGGTGATATCGCCAAAATCATGGCTCAGGTTCCAGAGCTGACCCAGACACTTACCGGCATGAACGTGACTGAGGCGCTCAGCGGTTTACTTGGCCGGGATCATGAGCATGGACAGGAGTAGAAGAGGGAGTAGGGGAGGCAGTAAGTAGTTAATGAAACGGCAGCAAGCCCCTTCCTGACTGCATCTCTCCACAAAAAAACAGGCGTCAATCTCCAAAAGGAGGCTGACGCCTGTGGTATGTCTGAAGCTGTAGATCAGCGCTGCACCGCTCTCAGGCGGTAAGTGCAGCTTGCGTAATCCCCGCGCAGGTCGGAGACCACAAGACCGATACGCATCAGGCGGTCACCGCCCAGCGGTGTGCCGTCAAAGGCGGGCTGGAATGGAGCGGAGCTGACGCCATCTGCAGGTGCAGAGGCTTCTGCGCCGCCGTGGACATGCCCGTTGCTGCCTTTTGCCCCCGTCTCAATGACATAATCCAGCTCGGGATTGAGTCCTTTGAGCGTAAGGCGCGAGATCGGAGGATTCGGTATGGCCAGCACGCGGAAATAAGCGACGAAGGCTTCGGTCTTGTCCTCGCTGACGAACATCCAGGCGGTGTCGCCACTACCCTCGAACGGACTCAGCAGACGGTACATATCCCCTTGCTGCACCAGTGTGCGGATCTCCTTGTACTGGGCAATCTGCCGGGTAGCCAGGTCCTTCTCTGCTTCGGTGAACTTTGTGAGGTCCAGCTCATAACCGAAGTTGCCGCTCATCGCCACATCCCCGCGTGTAGCTAGGGTGGTGATGCGGTCTACCTGATGGTTCGGAACATCAGACACATGTGCGCCCATGCTGCTGGCCGGATAGACAATACTGGTGCCGTATTGAATCGCTAGGCGTTCTACCGCATCGGTGTTGTCACTGGTCCAGGTCTGCGGCATATAGAACAGGATTCCCGGATCGAACCGGCCGCCGCCGCCGGAGCAGCTCTCGAACAGAATGTCCGGGAAGCGCGAGGTCAGGCGCTCCAGCAAATTGTACAGCCCCAGCATATAGCGGTGGGCGGTTTCTTTTTGCCGCTCAGGGCTGGCTTTGGCAGAAGCTATCTCGGTCATATTACGGTTCATGTCCCACTTGATATAGCGGATCGGGGCACTGGAAAATACGGCGCTTAAGGTCTCATACAGATAGTCGCAGACTTCCGGGCGGGAGAGGTCCAGGATTAGCTGGTTGCGGCCTTCTGTGCGGCGGCGTCCTGCGGCATGCAGGCACCAGTCCGGGTGCTTGCGGTACAGCTCACTGTCCGGCGAGACCATCTCCGGCTCCACCCATAGACCGAACTGTACGCCTTCCTTGTTGACCCGGCCGGCCAGATCCGCCAGACCTTCAGGCAGCTTGCGGCGGTCCTCGAACCAGTCGCCGAGTGAGCTGTTATCCTTGTCGCGTCTGCCGAACCAGCCGTCGTCAAGGACGAATAGCTCAATGCCGAGCGGGCCTGCTGCTTTGGCGATGGTTGCGATTTTGTCCGCATCGAAGTCGAAGTAAGTCGCCTCCCAGTTGTTGACCAGAATCGGCCGGGCCTGATCACGGTGAACACCGCGGCAGAGCCGGGTCCGGTACAGCCGGTGATAGGTACGCGACATGCCGCCGAGACCTTCACCGGAATAGACGAGCACGGCCTCCGGGGTCTGGAAGGATTGGCCCGGCTCCAGCAGCCAGGAGAAGTCGAACGGATTAATCCCGATACTTACACGGGTCTGTCCGAACTGCTCAACCTCGGCAGTGGCGGCGAAGCTGCCGCTGTAGACGAGGCTGAAGCCGTAGACATCCCCCTGGTCTTCATCTGCGCCGTGACGTAGCAGCGCAATGAACGGATTGGTCTGGTGGCTGCTTGAGCCGCGGCGGCTCTCCAGTGACAAGGCAGCGCCCGGAGTAAGCGGACGGCGCTGAACATGGCGCTCTCTGGCCCATGCGCCGCTCAGATGCAGCGTATCGTAAGAGGAATCGGCGAAATCGACGGATGCGCTAAGCGCCTGCTCCAGCCGGAGCGGGGCTTCGCCGTTATGCTCGAAGCGGACGGAACGGGTAATCGCGTTATGATCGGCGAATACGGTGTAGAGCAGTCTAACCGTTAGACCAGCGTAGTCATCTTTCAGGGTAAGCTCCAGTGTCAGTGCTTCTTCTTCATTCTCCGCATACACGGCAGGCAGTCCTTCGAGTGCCGGCTTGCCTGGTGTAATGGTATATCCCGCATATTTGAGTTCAGAGATCCGCGTGCCGTCCGCTAGCTGAACCTGATAGGCCGGCCGCCGGAAGTCGCTCGTTCCATACTGCGGATACTCCTGAGAGAGGGCATCCAGAGAGAGCGAAGGCCGCGTTAGCACCGGGGTTGGCGAGAAGGAGGCACGTTCGCGCAGCTCAAGCACTCCGGTCAGGCTGCTGTCATGGCGGAGCCTCGCTCCCCAGTAGACATGGGCAGGATAACCTTCAATCAGTTGGATAATGTAGCTGGTATCTTTGGACTGAAGGTGGAACAATCCTCGTGATTCGTCTGCAAAAATGTTCATGATCATAACACTCCTTGTGTGATGGGATAAGGTCCGGATATCTGGACCAACTGAGCATTATTTCTGCTGATACCTTAGAAAAGGCAATCAACGATTGCTGTGCAGCCGGGCTGCGGTTAATCCGCTGTCCCGCCGCTGGTCTCCCGGACAATCAGCTTCGTGCCGATCATCGAATGCGAAGGGGCTTCGCGTCCTTCGAACCGCTCGGCGAGCAGTTGAACCGCAGCTTTGCCCATCTGCTCGGGATAGGCGCGGACCGTTGTCAGCGGAGGCTGAACATAGGCCGCCATCTCGATATCATCGAAGCCGACGACAGCCATCCCGGCAGGCACCTGTATCCCGTGATCATGCAGGGCGCGCAGAGCGCCGACCGCCAGCGGATCACTGGCGGCGAAGCAGGCCGTAGGCCGCTTTACCCCTGCCAGCAGCTCGCTCATCATCCGGTAGCCGTCAGCACTAGTCCAGCTTCCCGTGCGGATCAGCGCCGGATCATAGCAACCCTGGCTCTGCATAATCCGGGTGTAATGATGCCTGCGGCGCTCCTCCTCGCTGCCGCCTCCGATGAAGGCGATCTCGCGGTGACCGAGCTCCAGCAGATGGCCCAGCGCCTGATCGACAGCCTGCCGGAAATGCGTGCGCACGGAGTCATATTCCGGGCGCTCCGAATAATGGTCGACCAGTACGGTGGTGCTTGTATCCGGGTGCAGCTTCGCAAGCTCTCCCGGCTGGAAGCTTCCGCCAACTACAATAAGCCCGTCACCTGTGGGCCGGAGCGGGGCTGGCGTGCTGTGTCCGCGCAGCGTCTGGCCGAGCCGGATGCCCAGCTCCTCACAGCGCAGCTCCACGCCGCGCCGGATCGAGCCGTAATAAGGGTCGTCCCGTTCCTCTTCGGCTGTACACCAGAGCAGAAGCGTGACGGTCTTGCTGCCCAGCTCGTTCTCCCGCTTCAGCTGCCGCACCCGTGAGGGCTTGTAGCCCAGCTGCCCGGCCACGGCGAATACACGGCTGCGTGTCTCCTCACTGACAGCCAGGGACAGGTCGTTATTTAGCACTCTGGATACGGTTGCGGCTGATACGCCTGCCTCCCGGGCGATGTCTTTAATCGTTGCCAAGCTGATCACGCCTTTTTAGTTAATAAATTTACTAAATCTTCGCCTTAATCCTATCATCCGCCGGAGGTTCTTTCAAGAGTATTTTTTGAGCGCTTACATTTAGAAGGGGGTTGAAGGGAAGCATGGTTCCATTCTTTTCGTGCACACCAGGAATCAGCTGCATCGTTTCAAGTCCGCCACATTGTTCAAGCCTGCTGCTGCATCGTTCAAGCCTACCGCCGCATCACCAAGCTTGCCGCCACATCATCAAGCCTGCTACCGCATCACCAAGCCTGCCATCGCATCAACATCGCGCTTCCCCGAAGACTGTGCGGACTGACAGGCCGTTATTTGTATGCATACCGCGATCCTACCGGGCTAAGCGGACTCAGTGGCCGCTAATGAACCACATTCCCCTCGTTTACAGCATTCCAAGGCCACATAACGGCCCCTGAGTCCGCGAAACTCGCAAAAGTCCGTTTTTTCACACAATAGCGTCCTCTGAGTCCGCCAAATGCAAAACAACCCAAAGAGGAGCTTTAACCAAGGTTAATCGCCACCGATTGGGTGGAATCCTTACGCGCATAGCAGGCTTTGCTTGGTTGCCCAGCTCTTGCTCCTTCGGGAAAGGTTGCCGCAGCCCATCATCCAGTTTGTACGCAGCAAAAAAAGGCTACCTATATCGGCAGCCTCAGCCTCGTCCATTTTTTTAAAGCAAATAACGTCATCTCATCCCTATCATTCTCCGGTACGCTTACCGAACAAATGCCCCACAATCAGATCCGCACACTCTTCAGAGGTGTTCTCATGCGTATCCACCCTATAGCTATACCCGATGTCACGGGCCATCAGCTTGTGCTGCTCCTCCGACTGATCTTCGCTCCGGTGCTCCCGGGCCAGGTTGCGCTGGCGGCAGATATCCAGGGGACAGAACACTTCCACAATGGATAGCGGGTATCCGCTGAAAATCTCCTTTACCTTCTCATAATGAGGCGTGAGGCCCGGACGTTCCACGATAATGCCGTCAATCAGCACATGCTTGCCATGATCCGAGAATAATTTGGCAGTGTGGTACATCATGATAATTGCTTCACTAAGATACTTCCAGTAATCTTCACGCAGGTAACGTTCCCCGATCGTTTCTTCGAACAGATCATTGGCAACTACATAAAAGAATTCTGGCGATCTCGATTGTATTGCTTCAACTATTGAGGTTTTGCCGGAGCTGGTCACTCCGTTCAGAAACACGATTTGTCCTTGGTTCATTTGCTTTTCCTTCCTTTCATGCTTCGCTTAATTTCATCCTTCGTTTAATTCTCTCCCGCATTCCCTTCAATCTGCTGCATATAATCCCGGGGAGAGAGCCCGGTGACCTTCTTGAACACCTTGCTGAAATAGAAGGCGCTCTCATAGCCCAGCTTCTGGGAGATTTCGTAGATCCGGCCATCGCCGCGGACCATCATTTCCTTGGCGGCGGTGATTTTGGTCTCTGTGATATACTCAACATAGTTCACCCCGGCGACCTTGGAGAACAGGTGGCTCAGATAGTTGGGGCTGAAGTTGAACACATCCGCGACTTGATTAAGCGACAGCTTGGTACCGAGATTTCTTTTGATATACTCCTGGACATTCTTCACCACCTGCTCCTTATAGCTCTGTCTGCGGGTGGCGAGCATCCGGACACAGCCGTCCCGGAACTGGACGAGCCAGCCGGTAATCTCTTCAATGGTATGCATCTGATAGATCGCCCGGTAGCCCTCCGGCTCCTGCTCGAAGATCTGCTCCACCATGTTCTCCCCGTCCGCGAGCAGGGAGGTCGCCATATATAGAATGTTGCAGGCGGCATCGGTGGCGGGAACGAGCAGATCGGCCCGTCCGTCGAAGATCTCGATCATCCGGGAGATGATGCTGTGCAGGGCGCGGGTATCCATTTCTTCAAAAGCTCTGCGGATCTCAAGCCGCGATTCCGAGAAATCAAACAGCAGGTGCTCTTGCAGGGGGGCTTCGCCTTCCGTGAAGAAGACGAAGGAGCGCTCCTTCACAGCGGCGGGCAGCGCCTTCCGGGCGGCGAGATAGCTCCCCTGCAACAAAAACGGATCTTCCACCGCGAAGCCGATCGCCCCGATAATGGTCACATTGAAGTAATTATGCAGTACGGAGGCCATGTCCGCCAGCAGCTTCTGGATGTCTTGCATCCAGAGCTGCGGGTCCGGGCCCGGCACAGGCAGGGTCAGCGCGAAGTTGCGCAGATCCAGGCTGGTGACGTAGCAGGCGCTTCTGGAGGCCAGTGTATCCTTTGCCATCTGCACGGTGCTTGAGCATAAGGCCACCAGCTTATCCCCGCGCGGCGGGACGGTGTCCGGCCCGAGAATGCGGCAGGTACAGACCAGATAAGCCGGCGCGGAGAGGTCCATCTCCAGATCCTCCTTTTGCAGCAGATACTGGTTCTTGTTCTCGAACAGGCCGCTTAACAGCCGGATGAAGAATTTATCCCGCTGGGCCTGGAGATTGCCGCGATGGACCAGCTTCGGATAGCTCTCCATGGTCTGGTACTCCTCCAGGATACTGGTGGCCCGGCGGATCGATTCGGCCAGCGCCTCCGGGGTCAGCTCCAGCTTCACCAGGTAATCGGTAGCCTGGATCTCAATCGCTCCGCGCGCATACTGGAATTCCTCGTAGCTGGTCAGCATGATGAATAGCGGAAGCCGCCCGTACTTGCGGCGGACCGAGCCGGCGACCTCCAGGCCGCTTTTGATCGGCATTTTGATATCGCTGATCACAATGTCCGGGCGGAGGGTGTCGATCATTTCTTCCTCCTGTGCGCCGTTGTGGGCGATGCCGACAATCTCAATGTTATATTGCTCCCATTTCAGCATGGACTGGAGTCCGATGCAGACCAGGGCTTCATCATCTGCGATTAATAATTTGATCAAGCTCATCACATCCTTGCTCGGTATGCTATTGTTTTGGGGTCCCCGCAAAGTACCTGAGTACTCATCGAAGCTAAGGCCTCACTTTGTGGGGGATTCTTAGCTATTCTTTCTGCCGGAAGGGGAGCAGCAGCTTCATTAAGGTATAGCGGCCGGGCTCGCTCTCAATGGACAAGCCGTACTCTCTGCCAAAAGCGAGCTGCAGCCGTTCGTTCACACTGCGCAGCCCGATATTCTCCAGCATTCCCTTAGCCTCGTCCCCGGGAACGGTTAGAATGGTGGCAATCTGCTCCGCCGTCATCCCGACCCCGTTGTCCTCGATCGTGATGAGCAGATCCGTGAATCCGCTCTTCGTGACCCGGACTACAATGTCGCCCCGGCCCTTGGGCTCGATGCCGTGGAAGATCGCATTCTCGACCAGCGGCTGAAGCGTGAAGCGCGGAATAAGCCCGCCAAGCAGCGCCTTCTCTTCAATCTCTGTGACCATGCTAACCGTGCTGCCGTACCGGTATTTCTGAATCAGGAAATAATCCTCCAGCAGGCTCAGCTCATCCTTCAGCGGCATCAGCCGCCGGTTGTCCTTGGCAATGCTGCGGAGCAGCCGGGACAGGGAGGTCGTCATCTCCGCAATGCCGGTGGCGTTCTGGATCGTAGCCATCCATTTGATCGAATTCAGGGTATTGTAGAGGAAGTGCGGATTAATCTGGTTCTGGAGCATCCGGTATTCCAGCTCCTGCTTCTGCTTCTCGTCCGCGAGCCGGCTGTCCATGAGGGCTACGATATCCTGGGACAGGCGGTTAATACCCCGGCCGACATCGCCCAGCTCGCTGTTCCATTCAATATTACGGTCGAGCAGGAAGTTGCCCTGGGCGATCTTGTCCATACGCTTCTTCAGCTTCTCGACTGGAAGGCTGATCGTGCGGGTCAAATACAGCGTAATGATCGCGCTTAAGACAAGCACGAGCAGACAGACGCCGAGCAGGACGAGAATCCATATATTGCTCCGGGGCGCGAACTGGTCGCTGGATAAGGTCTGCGAGAGCATGACACCGCTGCGTACCGGATACGATACCACGATATGGCTTTCCCCATCATCCTGCATTTTCACCATGGACAGCTCGGTATCGGGGCCGACAGGCTTGTCACTGGTATAGGCTACCGGCTCATACGGCTCTTCGATGGCTCTGACCTGATCTCCGTTAAGCTGATAATGATGATCGCCGAGCGTAAGCAGCAGCCGGGAGTGCTCCGGCAGGGCATAGCCCTTCAGCTTGTCCGTAATGACGGAGGTATTCGCGAGCAGGTAGACGGTGCCCACCCGGGTAGCCCCCCGGCCATATATAGGGAACACGAAGGGAATACCGTAGGAATTGGAGAGCGGGTCCTTAATGACGCGGTCCCATTGCTCTTCGGCCTCATTCGTCAGACCGGTGACTTGACCGATATTATGGATCGTAAGCGGAATGGAGGTGCCGAAATTCTCCACCTGCAGGAACTTTTCGCTGTTATCTGTGGCAATCAGGCGGCGTACATAGCTATAGGAGCGGTTGATCCGCACATCGTCCTGCATCGCATTGAAGACATTCAGGGCCTGCTTGGGGCTGGCCTCCGCCGAACCGAAATATTCGGTAAGCAGGGTGTTCGTGGACGAGTTGGTGCTGCTGGTCATCGCCAGCGTAGTCAGATTAATCAGATCCTGTTCGATAATATGGGAGACGAGCTGGAGGTTGAATTCCGTCGCCTGGATCGTTGTTTTGCGCTGGTAATACGTAATCAGTTCGTAGCTAAACCAGGACAGCAGCGTCGCAATCAGCAGCGCAAAGGCGGTCATGAGCAGAATAATGCGGCTTTTAATAGTAGATTTACGTACCGTGGTGAACACTCCTTCAAGAATAATGAACCTATTTAAAGCGTTTTCAACTACCATAGCATATTCCTGCGTTTCATTATAGAGCCAGGGGGAGAAGCTGAGAATTTTACAGGTTTCGGATAAGAAATTACAGGTTCGGGGCAGGCCGTGCGGAGAAGAGCACAGAATAGTGAATGAACTGTGTTTGATTTTGCATCCCCATCGGCTCTGAAAAGGCTTACAATTTGAACTAAGGCCGGATCAACAGGTGCCGGCCGCTGCACCATCATAAGAAGATAAAGGGGATACTTACATGAACTTGAAAAGATTCTACGGCATGACCCTTGCCACCGCGCTCTCCGTGAGCATGCTGGCCGGATGCTCCGGCAATAACAATACGAAAGACGCTGCTGCAACTAGCGCACCTGCTTCGGGCAACGCTGCAACCGCTTCCTCCGAACCAAGCCAGGAGCCGGTAACACTGAAATGGGCGCTGTGGGACTGGGAAGCAACTGCATACTACAAGCCGCTGATCGATGCTTACAAGGCTGCACATCCGAACGTAACCATTGAATATGTCGATCTTGGATCCACCGACTATATGACCATGCTCAGCACACAGCTCTCGGGCGGAGCGGATCTGGACGTCCTGACGATCAAAGACATTCCGGGCTACTCGAACCTGGTGAAGCAGAATCACCTGGAGCCGCTGAAGACTTACATGGGTGACAAATCGATCGATCCTTCCGTATACGGCGGTACGGTCGAGCAGATTGAAGTGAACGGCGAGGTGTATGCGCTTCCGTTCCGCAGTGACTTCTGGCTGATCTACTACAATAAAGCCTTGTTCGACAAAGCAGGCGTGGATTATCCGACCAATGATATGACCTTCGACCAATACGACGAGCTGGCCCGCAAGATGACCTCCGGCAGCGGC
Source organism: Paenibacillus sp. FSL H3-0333 (assembly GCF_038002805.1). NCBI lineage: Bacteria > Bacillati > Bacillota > Bacilli > Caryophanales > Paenibacillaceae > Paenibacillus > Paenibacillus sp. FSL H3-0333. Next base: position 2,826,856 of record NZ_JBBODG010000001.1, read on the forward strand.
TCGGAAAAAGTATACGGTGCCCACTACCACACTTGGCGGAGCGCGGTTCAACTGTTCGGCATTCTGGACGGCAAGAACACCGTGGTTGGCGGCAACTATGACTTCCTGAAGCCTACCTATGAGCGGATTCTGAAGGAGCAGGAAGACGGTATTGTTATGGATTATGCGACCCTGAAGACCTCCAGCACGCATTACTCCGGCGTATTCTACAACAACTCCGTAGCCATGATGAACATGGGCAGCTGGTTCATTGCCACCCAGATTGAGAAGGTGAAGAGCGGCGAATCCCAATCTGCGGAATGGGGCATCGTGAAATACCCTCATCCTGACGGCGTTGAAGCCGGTACAACTCTGGGAACGATTACTTCTCTGGCTGTGAACCAGAAGTCGAAGCATAAGGAAGCTGCCCTTGATTTCATGAACTTCGTAACGGGTGCGGAAGGCGCTAAGGTTATTGCTTCGACAGGTACGATTCCTGCGATCAAGAATGATGAAGTTATCAATTCCATCACCTCCATCGACGGCTTCCCGGCGGATGAGAACAGCAAGGCTGCACTGAATACCGTTCAGACTTACCTGGAAATGCCGATTCATGAGAAGAGTGCGGACATTGAGGTTATTCTGAATGAAGCGCATGACAACATCATGACCAAGAACGCTACGATCGACGAAGGCTTGAAGGATATGAATGACCGTGTAGGCCAGCTTTTGAACAATTAATGTGAATCTGTAATGTTAGTGTCCTGAAGGAAGGGCGGGCGAAGGCCCGCCTTCCATATAAATAGAGGACATCACAGCACTCACATTAACAGGTGTCGATGTAATTCCCACTTTGCGGGGATGTTATATAAGGTTTGGAGGAGAACGAATGCAGAACGAAACCATATTGCGTACAAATAAGAGCCCAAAAAGCCGGTTGTCGCGCGGACTCCGGGATAACCTGGTCGCGTACAGCTTTATTGCGCCGAACTTTATCGGATTTGCCCTGTTCACCCTGGTACCGATGATTTTTGCCTTTATTCTGGCCTTTGTGAAATGGGACGGGGCCAATCCGATGAAGTTCATCGGGCTGGACAACTTCTCCCGGCTGATCTCGGATACCACCTTCCACAAAGCCTTGTGGAACACGATTGTCTACACCGTCGGAGTCGTGCCGCTGACCATGATCGTGGCGCTGGCATTGGCGATTCTGCTCAATCAGAAGATTATGGGCCGTAATTTCATGAGAACGGTCTTCTTCTTCCCTTACGTGGCTTCGCTGGTAGCGGTTGCGGCGGTATGGAACTTCATCTTCAGCCCGACCATGGGTCCGGTGAACAACATCCTGCACTTGATTACCGGCATTCCGCTGGAGGAGCTGCCCCGCTGGGCGGCGGATAAGCAGTGGGCGATGTTTACGGTAGTGCTTTTCACCGTGTGGAAAAATATGGGCTACTACATGGTCATCTATCTGGCCGGTCTCCAGGGCATTAATCCAGAGCTGTATGAAGCGGCTGAGCTGGACGGGGCAGGCCCGTGGAGAAGATTCCGCAACGTAACCGTGCCGCAGCTGGCACCAACCACCTTCTTTGTCCTGATGATTCTGGTCATCAACTCGTTCAAGGTCTACGATATCTTCATCAACCTGTTCGCGGGCGCGGATAACCAGCTCAACAATGCTACACGGGTCATGGTCTATCAGATCTACAACACGGCGTTCCGCTCGCTGGATTACGGATATGCCAGTGCCATGGCGATTGTGCTCTTCTTGCTGGTACTCGGCATTACCATCGTCCAGTTCCGCGGCGAGAAGAAATACGGACAATAGGGGGATCTATAAGATATGGTTGGTAAAAGTAAAGGACTTAAAATCAGCTTAATGGTGCTTGTATATGCCCTGTTAATTCTGACCGTGCTGGCAATGCTGGTGCCGTATATCTGGATGCTGTCGTCATCGCTCAAGCTGAACAAGGATGTCTTCTCCTTCCCGATGCAGTGGATTCCGGCGAATCCGCGCTGGGAGAATTTCCAGGATATCTGGACCCGGATTCCACTCGGACGCTTCATCTACAATACAGCGAAATTATCCATTATCGTTACGATTCTGCAGCTGCTGACTTCCAGCTTCGCGGCGTATGCCTTCTCGAAGCTGCATTTCAGAGGCAAAAATGTGATCTTCCTGGGGTACATCGCGACAATTGCGATCCCTTGGCAGGCCTACATGGTGCCGCAGTTCATTCTGATGCGCTACATGGGACTGAACAATACCCACCTGGCAATCATTCTGCTGCAAGCCTTCTCGGCCTTCGGCGTGTTCATGATGCGCCAGTTCTATCAGGGGGTGCCGGATGAATTATGTGAAGCGGCCCGGATTGACGGACTGAGCGAATACGGAATTTGGGCGAGAATCATGCTTCCGCTGTCCAAGCCCGCGCTCTCTACGCTGACCATCTTCACCTTTGTCGCTACCTGGAATGACTTCCTGGGGCCGATGATCTACCTGACGGACACGAAGCTCAAGACCATCCAGATCGGTCTGCGGATGTTCATCTCACAGTACTCTGCGGAGTATGGCCTGATTATGGCGGCGAGTGTGGTGTCGATCATTCCGGTAGTGATTGTGTTCCTGGCGCTTCAGAAGTACTTTGTGCAGGGCGTTGCTGCTTCGGGGATTAAGGGGTAGTGGATTGAGGTGAGTAGAGTATCCGCCTGGCAGTTGCAGCTTGTCGCAGTCTGCCAGGTATTTGTATACCCGCATTGTGAATTTAGACGAAGGTCTGCCCAAGTCAATCATTCTTCTACCGACATGTTGAATGCGCTTACTTAAGTGAGAAAGAGGAGGATTAATGAATGAACAGAAAGAACCGCGTGAAGAAAAGGTTTTTCTCCGTGCTGATGTCCGCTACACTCGTGGCTGGAATGTTCCCTGCCCTTGGTCTGCCGTCGGCATCGGCGGCTGCCGTCGATACGGTCTATGCTGCGGCTTATATGGGCGCCAAGACTACCGCAGGAACGACACTTCCGGCAAGCATCGAGATTGCAGGCCAGGCTGCAGCCGTGAACTGGAACATCGGAGAAGATACCTTCGATGTGCCGTATGATACGGTGGCAGTTACCGGAACCGCGAACGGCGGACCGGTGGTTGCCAGTGTGGAGGTGGTTCCGCCAGCCAGCAGTCCGCTAGTCTATTTTGTGGATAGCGGCAGAGGAGGGGATTCTTTTGGTAATGGTCCTTCTGCTTCACCGCTATACGAAGCGGTCAAAACGTTGACAGGCAGTGAGCTACTTAACCTGTCACCGGACCAGAAGTATGTCGCGGGGACGACGGACTGGGGTTTTGATGATTCGATCCATAAAGTGAAAAATTCCAAGAACGGGAATCTCACCGATCCGGCCACTGATCCAAGTCTATGGGTCGTGGGGCTGCGGGCGGACCCGGCCAGCAATGACATTATCTATAAATTGAAAGCGCTTCAGTCCGGCACCTATACACTTAGCAGCGGTTTCTATGATTGGTACGGCAGCCGTGACCGGGTCATACAGCCCCGGCTGGAATACAAGAATAGCAGCGGGGAGAGCAAGACGATCCCGTTTGCTCAGTTCAACACGAATACGACAAAATTTATTTCCGGTGAATTTACCATTCCCGGAGATATTGATACCGGCAGTCCGATGACACTAACCTACGCCTATGTCAGTGGTGAGAAGCCGATCCTTAGCTGGTTCGCTGTTGCCAAGGGCGCGATCAAGCAGAAGTTAGACAACGCCCGTGAGACCGCTGCTTCTACGGTCCGGATTCAGCTGGACGGCACGGACATCAAGGACGGGAATGTTAACGGGCTGACCTTCAAGGGGTTCGGCGTACTGAGCGGCAACAGTACCAGTGCGCTGCTGATGGACTACAAGTCCGAGCAGCCGGAGGCGTATGCCCAAATGCTGAAGATCCTGTTCGGGGGCGAACGCCCGCTGATCGACCATGTCAAGATAGAGATGGGCAATGACCGGAATAACTCTACCGGTCCCGACCCTTCGACGATGCGTACGGAGGATGAAGCGGCCAATGTGGCCCGGCATCCCGGTTTCCAGCTTGCGGCTGATGCGAAGGCCATTAATCCGGCAGTCAAGGTGAGCTTCCTGCGCTGGAATGCTCCGGCCTGGGCGAACAGCAATGATAAAATCTATACCTGGTACAAAAACACCATTCTGGCCGCATACCGTGAATACGGGTATATGGTGGATTATGTGAATCCCCATATCAATGAGCACGCGCCGGATCTGGCCTGGACGAAGCAGTATGGCGAGAGGGTCAAGGGGGATACCGAGGGCTTCGAGAATGAGACGGAGAAAGAGCTATACCACAGCATCCAGCTGGTTATTTCCGACGAGGTTGGAATCGGCTCCTTCGGTGATGCCATGGTGAGTGATCTGTCGCTGCGAGATGCGGTAGCGGCTGCCGGATTTCACTACAATACCGATGACGACAGCAAAGGTAACTTCAAACGGCTTGCCGATGAATTCGACAAGGAAATCTGGAACAGCGAGGCACAGGCCACCTTCAGCAACTCGGCCTTCCGCCCCAATAATAATATGAAGGACCCGTCGGAGGCCGGGACGGGCATCGGCGGCACCGGCGGTCCGCTGGAGATGGGCAATACCATTATCAAGGGCTTCGTGAATTCCCGGCGGACGCATTTCATCTATCAGCCGGCGATTGGCTCTTTTTATGAAGGTGGACAATATTCCTTCAAGGAGCTGCTCAGTGCGCGTGACCCGTGGTCGGGCTTCATTCATTATGACGCGGGGCTGGTTATTCTAAAGCATTTCAATGGGTTCGCCAAGACCGGCTGGGAGAACGAAGACAATACGGCTGGCATCTGGAGAGCAGTTCCTGCGGCCAGCTATACCGGAGCAACGGGCACGAATCCGGTCAGCGGACGCAACGGTACTCCGAGTTATATGACGCTTGCCGCTCCTGACAAGCAGGATTTCTCGACTGTAATCATCAATGACAGCCAGTATGAGAAGATCTACAAGCTCCAGGCCGTGAACATGGGCTATACCGGAAATCCTTCGTTAGAGGTATGGGAGACCCGCGCGGCGGACAAAGGTCAGGCTTTTAACAGCAACTATATGAAAGATCTTGGGGATGTGCATGCAGACGGCAGCGGTGTGTATACCATCCGTGTGAAGCCGTTCTCGATTGTTACGGTAACTACGCTGGATAACCGCACGAATGAAGAATTCGGTACCCCGCTCCCGGTGGAGGGCGAACGCACAGTGCTTGATACAGATGCTACCGGGTCCGTGCAAAATACGGAGGATCAGATGCTGTATGCCGATGACTTCAATTATGGCGACCGGAGCGTTCCCGTGATCGGAGAGGGCGGACAGATTACCGGCGCGCAGAGCTATGTCACCTCGCGCGGAGGCCCGTATAGCGTCATGCCGCGTTATACGCAGGATCTCAACGGGGCGTTCGAGGGCTATCTGGTCGATGGCACGGATAACTATGTGCTGCGGCAGCAGCTGGACCAGACGACTACCGGAGTAGGCGGCGCTTGGAACGGTGGCGACCCAGTCACAGCCATCGGGGATTACCGCTGGACCAATTATAAAGCGAGTGCCGATGTGTCTTTTGAACAGAATAGCACTTACGGCGGAAATAATTACGCTGCGATTGGAGCCAGATACCAGGGCGGGCCGCAGACGATTAACGGCACCCCTTATGCGCTAAAATTCTGGTTCGACGGCGGCTGGCAGCTGCTGTCCAGCGGGACCGTGGTAGCCAGCGGTAACGCAGTGACCGGCTCAGGCGGTGTGAAGATTGCTGATTTCAATACGGCACATGACGCGTGGCATAACATTGCTATTCAGGTAACTGGTGACACGGTCACTGCATATCTGGATCAGGTTGAGCTTGCAGCCTATACTGATCCGAGTCCGAAGCTCTCCGGGCGCGTACAGCTCGCCAGCGGCTTCTATCATGTCCGCTTTGATAATCTGAAGGTGGAGAAGGTAGACGGATACACCCCTTACTACGCCGAGCAGTTGGATAATCTGGAGATGACGGATCTGGCGGAAGTCCCGGGGACGAAGCTGGTCTATGAAGGCGATTGGGCCCATGAGAATGGCAAAGGCATGTATGTGTATCAGCGCTCCCTCTCTACCAGCCAAGGGGCCGGTGCGGTGCTGAAGTATACTTTTACCGGCACGGGACTTGATATACTGGGGCCGAACGACGGCTCTGCCAAGCTGGAAGCTGTAGTGGACGGAGAGGTTGAAGTGGTCTCGGGCAGCACGGCGGCAGCGAGGGAGCTGTACCAGACCTTCACACTCCGCGGACTGAAATACGGTGAGCATACGGTTCAGCTCAAAGTGCTGAGCGGAACCCTGGCGGTAGATTCCGTTGCAGTCATTGGCGGGGAAGGCGCAGGCAGCGCGGATACAGCGGAGCTTAAGCAGGCGGTGGATACTGCACTTGTGGTCAGCAGGGAAGACGGCTATCCAGAGAAGGATTGGGAGTTGTTCACGAATGCCCTTGATACTGCCCAGGCAGCGCTGAATGATCCGGTTCTCTATAGGCTGGACCAGGAAGGGGCAGCACAGCTTGTAGAACGTCTGTCTTCCGCTCTGAATCTGCTGCTGCTCGGAGATGTGAGAGAGCTTGCGTCCATTCCTGATAGGGCCACCTATGCCGGGAAGCTGCCGGAGCTTCCAGCCAAGGTAGAAGCCACACTCGCAGACGGCAAGACCACACAAGTGGCGGTGAAGTGGAATCTCGATGCGCTCAGCTTCAACACTCCCTTTGAACGGGTAGCGGTCACTGGCACCTATGGAAGCCTGAAGACCATTGCCTATGTGGAAGTGGTTCCTGAGGGGCTGGTGTACTTCCTGGACATGGGTCTTGCCGGGGATGGCGACACTCCACCGTATACAGCCATCCGGGATCTTGCAGGCGACAGTCTGCTGAATGACAAGGGAGATCAATTGTCCACAGGAGATACGTTATGGGGACATACGAATACGGGCGTTAACTACAGTGTCAAAGGACTGGGCGGTGATGTAGTTGCCTCCAATAAAGCCCAGACTGGAGTGTACAGCTCGAATACGAAAAATACACCGCTGGTCTACAACCTGCCTCTAAGTGCAGGTAAATACACAATTACTTCCTATCATCTGGACTGGTGGAACAATGCCAGCCGGACCATGGATATTACCCTTAGCTATGTTGATGCGGGGGGTCAGACCGTGAGTGAGACGGTTAAGACCGGACTGGTTGCCGGTCTGGGAGGAGTGAAGGTTCAACATGATTTCACGCTGCCGGTCAGCGGTACGGTGAAATATTCGGTGAATAATACGTTCAGCCAGGCTTCGCTGATCAGCTATCTGGCTGTGGCGAAGGACTTGGCCAGCGCGGCCAATGAACAGGCAGTACTTGAGGCGAAGGGAATTATTGAAGGCGCAACATACAGTGTGAAAAAGGATGCAGCTGTCAGCGAAGAGGCTGTACGTACCTGGCTGGCGCAGACCATTAGCGGGTTGCCGGGCTTCAGCGACACCGGGGTTACCCTGGGTGACATTACCTTGTCTGCATTCCAGGAAGCCACTGAGGATACAGAGGGCAGCTTCACTTTCTCGGTAACACTGAGCAAAGGCGAAGCATCGGCAGAAGGCACTGCTAGCGGAACGATCACGCTGCCGGAACCGGATATGGTTCCGCCGGTTATTAGCCTGATTGGCGCTGCGGAAGTGACTTTATCACTGGGTGCGGAATACACCGATGCGGGAGCTAGCGCTTATGACGATCAGGACGGGGATATCACAGAACGCATTGTGACCACCGTAACCAGTGATGTCTACAGCTTGACCGAACTAGATACGGCGCAAGCAGGGGAATATATCTTCCACTATAATGTCAGCGATACAGCCGGCAACGCAGCCGAAGAAGTGACAAGAACGGTGACGGTAAGCGAAGAGGAGCTGCCGCCGGTGGAGCAGCCACCAACCCCGACGCCAACACCAGCTCCTGAACCGTCAGCCACATCGGTTCCAACGAATGAGCCGGTATGGATACCGGCACCGACTGCAACACCAACACCGAAACCGGCTGTAACGCCTTCCCCGTCCCCGTCTTCAGAGACGGAGAAGGTGATTAAGCCGCAGGACCTTCCAGCTCCGGCTGACGGAGTCCTGACCGTTCAGCTTACGGATGTGACTGAATCCGTGCTGCTTCCAGCAGAGATAATAGGCATGACAGGAGCGAATACCCTGCGTCTTGCCTGGAATACAGTGGCTGTTGATCTGAGCCCGGAAGTACTGAAGAGCATCCGGGAGAAGGCTGTCAGTGCAGGAGGACAACAGGAGGGGACGGCAATCCGGCTCTACGCCGTGAAGACAGCGAGGGCAGCTGCGGAGCAGCTGATGAATAATCCGGCAGTCAACGGGTCTGTCCGGTTAACAGCAGCGAGCGAGGTCATCAGCTTCAGCCTGGAGGTTGTTGCTGCGGACGGAAGCACCGTACCGGTGACGGCTTTTGCCAAGCCGCTGACTGTGACCTTCGCAGTAGATTCTAAGGCGAACCGCGATTTGCTTGGCGTCTACTATATCGCTGCTAATGGAGCTGTAGATTACATGGCCGGTAAGCTGACAGACGGTAATGGTACAATCTCTACTGCTGTCAACCATTTCAGCCAGTACGCCGTACTGGAGTACGATAAGAGCTTCTCCGATGTCAGCAGCAACAGCTGGGCCAGCGGTGTCATTAAGTCCATGGCTGCTAAGCATATCATCGAAGGCATCTCCGGCACCGAATTCCATCCGCAGGGTGAAGTCACAAGGGCGCAATTCGCCGCAATGATTACACGTGCGCTTGGACTTAAGGCGGCAAGTCCATCCGCATCGGCCTTCACCGATGTGGACTCCAGGCTGTGGTACGCCGAAGCTGTTGCCGCTGTAAATGAAGCGGGCATCGTGCTCGGACGCAGCAAGGAAGCCTTCGCTCCGGATGAGCACATTACCCGCGAGGAGATGGCGGTTATGATTGTCCGTGCTTATGAACACTTGAAAGGAAGCAAGGGCAGCAGTGAATCGGCGGCCAGCTCGTTCAGTGATTATTCCCTGATTCGTGACTGGGCGAAGCATGCAGCAAGCATTGCCGAACAGGCGGGCCTGATCAAGGGGCGCAGCAATCAGCAATTCGCGCCGCAAGCCACCATGACCCGTGCCGAGAGTGCGCAGGTCATCTCGAATCTGCTGGGGCATATGTAAGCAGGCGAATAGTATGTAGTATCAAATGAATCTGCAGGTTGAATAGATGAGCGCTCCAGACCATTAAAGGCTAACAGCGCAGCGGTTCTCCAGCTATGGGAGATCCGCTGCGCTGTTTTGCATTCTTCAATCTTTACAACGATTGATTACTATAACCGGAAATAATATTCTTGACGGTAACAGGATTATTACTTGCATGCCCAAGCGGAATTGCGGGCAGGGCCGATGCGGTTGCCAGATCAATCGGCCGAACCGAGGTCAGTTCTCCCACATAGGCCATGGTGTCTGAGAAGAATGCCAGGTCGCCGACCTCAGAAAGAGGAACAAACCGGGAAGCAGCATTTTGAACATCGTAGATTTGCAGACCGCCGTCCGGGAAAGTAGTGGGCTGAATGGTGATGCCAACTAGCTTTGTGTACGCGATACACGAATTTTATCCTGGCCTTTGTAACTGGGGATATCTGCAAAATTATCATAGGTGATCTCACCCTTCCAATCAATGTCTAGATCGGCAAATCGTTTCAGATAGGCTCTTTCTCCTTGGGTGGTGCAGAATAGCAATTTGTTCTCCAGATAGAATCGCTATTCGCATTCCCTGCAAAGGCGTAAGGCTTGCCTGGATTGCCAGGGACAACATCCACATTTATGATAACCGTATCCGTGAGGGTGTCAATAATCGTTACGTTACGTTCTCCGGCATTGGCTACATAGACTTTGTTACCTTTGGGAGCGGCGAAGATAGCAATAGAATTGGTCTTCGAGCTTCCTTAGTGGACTCGCCGGGCCCGGCGGACAGACAACCTAATGGGCAGGCGCGCCAGGTGTGTCCGGATGCCGCATGAGGTTGTTTGCTGTATGTTATGTCTGAATGCTCCGGCTCGAATAATCCATTTTTCCATGAAAGCCACAAAAAGGGGGGCTACCCTTGAAGGAACAAGAGAGTCCACGCAAATAGAAGCTGCCGCAAAGTCCATTTCGACTTGAAGAGGCAGCTCTACGTTAACGTTACATGTACCTTAGGTTTGATTGCTATAACCGCAAATAACATTCTTCACTCTGAAGTACACTGTTCCTATGCTGATCTCTTCTAGAGGTCTTGCATTGATCAGATCAATGGGTTGAACCGAGTTAAATCCTCCCACATAGGCTTTGGTGTCTGAGAAGAATGCAAGATCGCCAGTGGAAGCAAGCGTAAGAAACCGGGAACTTAAATGATCTACATCAATAATTTGCAGACCACCCAGCGGGGAATCATAAGCTTGAACGGTGACACCAATATACTTTTGCGTAAGCGAAGCGCGAATTTTATCCTGGCCTTTGTAACTGGGGATTTCTTTGAAATAATCATAGGTGATGTTCCCATTCGCATCAGTATTCAGGTTCTTAAATACTTTCAAAATTTCCCTTTCTTCCCGCATCGTGCAGAATAACAAGCCATTGTCCAGATAAACCCCGGATACCGTATTGTCCAGCAAACTTGTCGTATTAAAGGAAGAATTAAGACCATTAATAAAATCGACAAATCCAATATTTGCAAGCTCGACCAGCGTTTGTCCATTCGGGCGAACGGTCAAGGGATTATGGGTCGGGTCATATACACGTTCCTTCGCATGAGTGGAAGAATTGCCATACCCATTTTCAATCATGTTAAAATAAACAACAAAATCTGGAATTGGAGAAAATCCCTTGCCGGCAACAGAGACAAAGGGGTTGTTCTCATTGCACGCAATGGCGAAAGGTGTGCCGTATTTCTTCAAATTGAAACTTCCAAGCACTTTAAGAGTGATGGGATCAAAGAACGTCACACTCGCTTCTCCATAGTTGGCTACAAAGCCAAATTTGCCGCTAGGCTCTATGAGGATAGCAGCAGGTTTGTTGCCAACTGGAATTCCGCCTAAATAGCGAAAGTCATCCGTACTATAGACAAAGACTACATTCCCAAGGTCATCCGCCACGAAAAGCTTATCCCCAGAGGGACTCAAGCACATAGCGGCCGGACTACGGCCTGTTGAAATTCGTTTTTTGATCTCATCGGTAGTGGGATCAATAACAGCGACATATCCATTATTATTATTACTTACATAAGACACATACACATAAGAAAGGCCACTCCGTGTATTCCTGTTACGGTTTGCAGTTCGATTCATATTCATAGATGAAATCCCCTTTCATGGAGCTCTAGTTGGTGGACTCGCCGGGCCCGGCGGACAGACAACCGGATGCCGCATGAGGTTGTTTACTGTATGTTATGTCTGGATGCTCGGGCCCGAATAGTCCTAATGTCCAGTAAGATAGAAAAAAAGCTGCCCCCCAAGTCAGTTCGACTTGAAGCGGCAGCTCGATTTTTATACTAAATCTACATTCAAGGATTGATTGCTATAACCGCAGATTATATTATTGACGGTGATGCGATCAGTGGAATTGTAGCCAATCAGAAGAGCGGGCAGCGCTGTTGCCGTTCCCACATCAATCGGAACAATCGAGTTCACCTCTCCTACATAAGCCGTGCTGTCACCGGCAAACGCTAAATCACCTACATAGGGGAGCGGAACAAACTTTGAACTAGAAGTGTTTACATCGTAGAGTTGCAGACCACCTGTCGGGGAAGTGGTGGGCTTTATGGTGATGCCAATATAATTTTGACTATGTGTAGCACGAATTTTATCTTGGCCCTTGAAGCTGGCGGGTTCTGTAAATTCATCATAGGTAATGTTTCCTTGCTGGTTGAAAAATAGGTTTTTAAATTTTTTCAGATAAGCTCTATCTTCTTGCGATGTGCAAAATAACAAATTGTTGTCCAGGTAGACTCCAGATACTGTATTGTCCAGCAGACTTGTAGCTTTGGACTCTAAAATTGCATGAAATGAAGAAACAACCACCATGCCAGTCGGTCCAAATGTGACCAGCCCCGCTCCATTTGGATAAAAGGTCAAGGGGTTGTGGATCCCGTCAAATTCAAGCTCAATATCTTCCCCAACAGGTTGAGCGGTGTTATATTCAACATCAATACCGACAACATTACCTTTATCATTATCTTTAGACTTGCAGGCAACAAAGACAAAGTAGTTATTCATGTTACCGGCAAAGGCGAACGGGTAGCCACTTCCGTCAGGCAATTCCACTTGTGCAATAACCTCGTCCTTGTCAGCGTCAATAATTGTAACGGCCTTGTCACCAGAATGGGCTACATAGACTTTGTTCACGCGAGGAGCAGCGAAGATAGCAACAGGAGCGCTTTGAGCGGACGAACTGCTAATGGGAAGGGTTTTGATAACTTTAAAGGAATACGCATCAATGATAGTGACCGAATCCTGGACATTACTCACTACATAAAGCTTATCCTCCTGGTTATTCAAGCACATAGATACGGGCTTTGGGCCCACCATAATCCGTTCAATGATCTTATTTTGTGCAGGATCAACGACAGCAATATAGCCAAAGTAAAGGGAATGTTCATAACTCACAAACACGTAAGGATTAGTACCTGATGATAAATTTCTGCGACGCTTTGCCATATTCGTATTCACGAATAAAAACCCCTTTCATGTGCTGCTGGATAATGGACTCGCCGGGCCCGGCGGACGGACAACCGGATGGGCAGGCGCGCCGGATCTCCCGGATGCCGCATCAGGTTGTCTGCTGTATGTTATGTCTGAATGCTCCGGCCCGAATAGTACATTTGTCCAATAAAGCCACAAAAAGGGCTGAGGTTACCCCTTCACCGCTCCCGCCGTAAGTCCGCTTACAATGCATTTCTGGCAAAAAAAGAGCTGTCCTCAAGTCCATTTCGACTTGAAGAGACAGCTCGATTATTATACTAAATGTGCATTACAAGGATTGATTGCTATAACCGGAAATAATGTTCTTCACGTTGACGCGGTCTGAGGGACTTGTGCCAATCGGAATAGCAGGAATGGGATTACTTGGATCTCCCAAAGCTATCGGTTGAATCGAAGTCAGTTGTCCTACATAGGCAATGATGTAATCGTAAAGTGCTAAATCACCGACATAAGGGAGCGGAACAAACCGTGAACTAGCAGCGTTTACATCGTAAATTTGCAGACCACCTGTCGGGAAAGTGGTGGGTTGAATGGTGATGCAAATAGTACTTTGATCACTTGAAACACGGATTTTATCCTGGCCTTTGTAGCTAGGAATTTCTGTGAATTGATCATGGGTGATGTTTCCTTGCTGGTCCATGAACAGGTTGTTGAATTTTTTCAGATAGGCTCTATCTTCCCGCGAGGTGCAAAATAACATATTGTTATCCAGATAGATCCCGGATACCGTATTGTCCAGCATACTTGAAGTTTTGGACGGACCAATTGTAAGTTGTTCAAAATGAGTCAACATGCCAGTCGGCCCAAGTGTGACCAGCTCCACTCCGCCTGGGTACACGGTCAAGGGGTTGTGGGTCCCGTCAAATTCAAGCGGAGTATCATCCCCAACTGGATGGGCGGTATCATCGTCAACGGAAATGGCGACAACCTTGCCTTTATCATTATCTTTAGACTTACATGCAACAAAGACAAAGAGACTGTTCACCTTACCGGCAAAGGCAAAAGGGTAGCCGCTTCCGCTAGGCAAATCCACTTGCTTAATAACCGTATCTGTGACGGAGTCAATAATTGTAACGGCCCTGTTACCCGAATGGGCTACATAGACTTTGTTCACGTTAGCAGCAGCGAAGATAGCAACAGGAGCGCTAGAGGTGGACGAAGAGCCAATGTGAAGGGTTTTGATAACGTTAAAGTTATATGCATCAATGATAGTGACCGAATCATTGCCCGTATTTACTACATAGAGCTTATCCTCACTTGGATTCAAGCACATAGGACCAGGGTTAAGGCCTACCGGAATCCGTTTGGTGACCTTATTGTATACAGGATCAATGACAGCGACGTAGCCAAAATAATAGGAAAGTTCATAACTCGCAAACACGTAAGGATTAAAATTTGATGCTAGATTTCTTCTGTGGTTTGCTATTTTTGTATTCATAATTAAAAGCCCCTTTCATGTGCTTCTGGCTCATGGACTCGCCGGGCCCGGCGGACAGACAACCGGATGGGCAGGCGCGCCGGATCTCCCGGATGCCGCATCAGGTTGTCTGCTGTATGTTATGTCTGAATGCTCCGGCCCGAATAATCCATTTGTCCAACAAAGCCACAAAAGGGGCTGAGGTTATCCCTTGACCGCTCCCGCCGTAAGTCCGCTAACAATGTACTTCTGGCAGAAGATATACAGGATCAGTACGGGGAGGGAGGTCAACACCAGATCCGCAAAGATCAGGTTCCAGTCCCGGCTGTACTTGCCGTAGAAATTGTATACCGAGAGCGGCATCGTCCAGTCCGAACTGTCCGTCAGGAAATAGAGCGGAATGGTGATGTCGTTCCAGACGGACATGAAGACCATAATGGCTACGGTGGCGTTCACCGGGACGATCAGCGGGGTGACGATCTTGAAGAACACATCGAAGGTATTCGCCCCCTCCAGAAAAGCCACTTCATCCAGCGCCTTCGGAATAGACCGGATGAATCCGCTGTACAGAAACACACTGAACGCCGTATTCAGCGACGCATAGATCAGAATGACGCTGGTGATGCTGCCATAGAAGCCCATCCATTGCACAACACGGATCGTGGTGATGGTGGACATCGGCGCAATCAGGCCCATGAAGAAGAACATGTACAGGAAATTCGACCACTTGGTCTCCCGGCGTACCAGAATGAAGGAGGCCGCCGAGGAGGTGAAGATATTCAGAACAGACGAGACGCCGGTAATCAGCATCCCGTTCAGGAATGCCCGTCCCAGACCGCCTTCCTTGAAGACGGTTGTATAGTTGGAGAACTTCCACTCCTCCGGGAGCCGCAGGGAGAACTTCAGTACCTCGGAGCTGGTCATGAAGCTGCCGAACAGCATAATCAGGAGCGGTAGGATAATCAGGAGCGAGGCCAGGATCAGGAACCCCTCCACCAGATAGTTTCGCCAGGCCATTTTACGGGAAAAGCTCATTATTCCGATACCTCCTTACGCCGCATGAAGATCAGCAGGGGAATGGCGATGACAGTTACAGCAGCGAACAGCAGGGTATTGACGGCTGTGCCCAGCCCCCAGCTGCCTTCCCCGAACGAGCGGAGGATGATGGTACCGACCACCTGGGAGGCATTGCCCGGTCCCCCGCCGGTGAGCACGAATACCTCGGAGAATACCTTGAGGCCGCCGATCAGGGTCAGCATCAGGTTGATGTTGATCGCAGGAAGCAGCAGCGGAATCGTGATGCTGCGGAAGCTGCGCCAGGAGCCGGCGCCGTCAATGGTGGCGGCTTCATAATATTCCTTGGAGATCGACTGGAGCCCGGCCAGATAGATCGCCATCTGGAAGCCGGTATGCTGCCAGATGGATACGAAGGCAACTGTCCAGATGACAAGAGCCGGATTGGTCAGCCAGGCCTGGCTCAGCGAAGGCAGACCCACAGCCTCGAAGATGCGGTTAATCGTCCCGTCGGAGCGCAGCATGGGCGTGAACACAATGCTGATGACCAGCACGCTGAGGATCGACGGCGAGTAGAAGATCGCCCGCAGAAGGTTTTTGGACTTCAGCTTCATGTTCAGGCCGACCGCAAGCGCGATGCCGAGCAGATTTTTACCGAGTACGGTAACGATGGCGAAGATCGCTGTGTTTTTCATCGCAAGCAATAGCGTTCGATCTGTGAAAATCCGTTCGAAATTGTCCCAGCCGATAAACTTGATAGCTTCTCGGTCCAGCCGCCAGTCGGTGAAGGAATAGAAGAGTCCGATCAGCGCTGGCAGCACGAAGAAGATCGAATAGATGAGCAGTGCAGGCCAGATCAGGTAATACGAGTATAGTCTCTTGGATACATTCATCTCTTCACACTCCTATATAGCCAGGGACAGAATAAAGCCCTGGACGGGCTTTATTCTGCCTGCTGTATGGTTAATCAGATTGGATACTTGATTTAAAAGCCTTCCACGCCTTTGTCCTTCATCAGCTGGCTGAATTTCTCATCCCAGGCCTTGAGTACGCCCTGGGCATCCAGGCCGCCGGCGAATTCATCCTGAAGCAGACGGTACAGCTCGCTGCGGTCTACGATCATGTAGGCATCTGTGGTCAGCGTAGTCTTCTTAGGTGTGATATATTGATCGACAATCTCCTGCTTGTATTCCGGAAGCTTCGGTGTAGTGACATCGCTGAAGTTGGAGACGGAGCCCTGGCTGTCCACCATTTTCTGTGCGACTTCTTTGGTGGCAAGGAACTCCAGGAATTTCTTCGCTTCATCCATATGCTTGGCTTTCTTCGGAATGAACAGCTGGCCGCCCAGCGGGCTTGCGCCCAGTTTGGCGTCTTCAGAGGAAGGGATGGCGAACAGGCCCAGATGCACATTCGGGTCCTTCTCGGCCACGTTCACGATCAGCCAGTCGCCCATGAACATCATCGCCGTTTCCTTGTTCAGGAATTTGCCCACGGCCATATCGTAGCTGTCGCTGAGAATGTCTGTGTTGGTGTAGCCTTTCTTGTAGACCTCGTATTGTTGGTCCAGGAAGGTGGCGAATTCAGGGACATCGGACCACTTTTTGCGGCCGGCATTAATGTCCTCGAACAGGGATGGCTCATTCTTGGCTGCCCAGTCAGCAAAAGCGGCTGCCGGCCAGATATTCGCCGCCCAGTTATCCTTGAACGGCATGAACACCGGCGTAATGCCACTGGCCTTGATTTTCTCGCACACGGCCAGGAATTCCTCGTAGTTCTTCGGAATGCTCAACCCCAAGTCCTTGAAGATATCCTTGTTATAGACGACTCCCTGCATCCCTGTATCCTGGCTGTAATGGAAGCTGTAGACATGATCGTAAGCGGAGAGCACATCCTTATTCAGCAGCCGGCTCACCCAAGGCTCATTATCGAGAATCTCGAAATTACGCTCCAGGTTCAGGTCCGTGGTCGCACTGGCGAGATTATATTGAATCAGGTCAGGCACCTCGTCAACGGCCAGCTTGGTCTGTAGTACGGTGGCGGTCTGTTCTGCCGGAAGCAGCTGGAGATTTACTTTGATGTTGGTTTTCTGCTCGAATTCATCCAGCACATCCTGGGCCACGAACGCTGAATCCTGCGAGCTTTTGGAGATGGCCAGCTCGATGGTTACCTTTTTGCCGCTGCTGCTGCCTCCGCTGTTACCGCCTCCGCTGTCCGTTGCCGCAGCATTGCCCTTACCTGAATTGTCAGAGCCGCATGCCGCCAGCGTTAAGGTCATGATTCCAGCGAGCAGGCCTGTCGCGATTTTCTTCATTTGCTTACTCATGTGATCGCCCCCGTAGTGTATTTTCTGTGAACTGAATCCGTTTACATTGCCCATTATAGAATGAGGACGGCGCAAGGTACATGTTTGTACTTGACACTTTCTGTGTAATATTCTGAACTCCGGGGATGGCTTGTCATTTCGCCCGATTGGTTGTAAAGTAGGCAGCATCCTAAGGTTCAGGGAGGGCTCGGGCTTGGCTACTATTGTTCAGAAATTGCGCGGAGGCAGGGTTCAGGCCAGTCTGCAAACGAAATTCTTCTTCACCTTCATGCTGCTGCTGCTGATTGTGCTGGGCTGCTTCCTGGTCTACGTGAATTATATGGTGATCCAGCCGCTCAAGGACAAGACGGAGAACGAAATGAAGCGGGCGGCTGTCCAGGTCAGCGACCAGCTGAACCTGTATATCAGTAACCAGAACCAGCTCTCCCAGCGGATTCTGTCGAACAAAGAGGTGTTCACGCTGCTGTCCGCAGGTGATTACTCACAGCTTACCCTTGAAGGGCTGACCCGGAGCCGCCGGCTGAAGGACATCATGTTCCAGGCGCTGGGGCCGAGTCTGAACATTGAGGATATGATGATCTATGATCTGACAGGGGAGCGGGTGGCAACCTATATCGGATATGCGGATAGCCCGGCTTCGCTCAGGCCGTTTCTGGAAGAGAGCAGCAACCTGCCGACCTGGAATGCAAGCGGTTACGCGCTCTATCGGCAGGGGGCGGATGCCATCTCTTTTGTGCGTGCGATCAGGAACCAGAATGGTCAGGTGTTCGGCTATCTGGCGGTGCAGCTTGATCAGCGGTATTTGAACAGATCTGCTGCGGGCCTGGCGGGCGGCAAGGTCTATATTGTAGATCAGGACCAGCGGCTGGTCTCCAGCTCTCCGGCACTGCGTGAAGGGGAGAAGGTCCCCGAATTCGCAGCGTCTCCCTCTGAATCTGCAGCAGCTAGCGGAATTTATCTAAGCAGCGGCCAGAACTATGTGGCTTACCACCGCTCTGCTGAGACGGGCTGGACTACCTACGTGGTGAACCCCAAGAATGTGGTGCTGGGCCCGGTCAATTCGGTGAAATACATCTCTATTCTGCTGATCACCGCGCTGATTCTGTTCTCGTTCATCTTCATCTACTTCTCGACCCGGAACCTGCTGCTTCCGATCCGCAAGCTGCGCAGCCAGATTCTGCGGATGAACTACAGCAACCTGAATATGAAGACGGGCCCGCGTACCCACAACAATGAGCTGATTCAACTGAATAGCGCTTTTCAGGAGCTGCTGGAGCGGCTGCAGGAATCCATCGAACGGGAAAAGCTTGCGCTCCACGAAGAAGTGAAGTCGCGGAATTCCGCCTTGCAGGCCCAGATCGCGCCTCATTTTATCCACAATGTCCTGTATCTGATCAGTATTGCCGCCCAGGAAGGGAAGAATAACGTGGTGACCGAAATGTGCAAGCATCTCTCGGACAGCCTGCGCTATATTGTGTCCTCCCCTTATCAGCATGTGACATTGACGGAGGAGCTGAAGCATACCCGGCATTATTTGTCCCTGATTCAGCAAAATTTCGAGGATGACCTGGAGTGGGAGATTGACGGGGACGGGGGGCTTGAACGGATTGAGCTGCCCCGGCTGGTGATCCAGCCGTTCGTGGAGAATTGTATCGAGCATGCTTTTAAGAATACGGACCCTCCTTGGAGGATTGAGGTGCGGGTGAAGGTATATAACGGTCTGTGGGCCATCGAAATCCGGGATAACGGGGAAGGCTTCGCGCCGGGCAGGATCAGGGAGATTCTGGACAATATTGAGGACTCGGATTCCGGGGTTAACGAGCTTCGGCATGATACCTCAGGGATTGGCAATATGGGGATTGTGAATACGGTGAACCGGCTGAAGCTGATGTACAGGAACCGGCTGTTCTTCAACATCTACAACCACTTAGACGGGGAAAAGGGTGCCACGGTCCAGATTATCGCATCTATGAGTAAAGACTTCTACTAGAACCGGGGAGGGAGCGCTATGTATACCGCTATCATTGCAGAGGACAGCAAGCCGATTCTGCGGAATATCGAGGCTCTTTTGCAGTCTATGGAGCTGCCTGTCCGTATATCCGCCACCGCCTCGAACGGGCTGGATGCCCTGGAATACATCAAGGCTAACCCGGTGGATATCCTGCTGACTGATATCCGCATGCCCAAGCTGGACGGACTTGCGCTGATCGGGCAGTGCAGGCAGGTGAATCCGGCGCTCAAGGCGGTGCTGATCAGCGGCTACAGCGACTTCGAGTATACGCGCAAAGCGCTGAATCTGCAGGTATTCGATTATCTGCTGAAGCCGGTGGAGCGGCAGCAGCTTGTCGAAGTGATGCAGCGGCTGGTCGCACAGCTGCAGGAGCAGGAGGGCAGCAGAATAGGATTGCCGGAGGGAGCGATCTCAGCCGGGCAGCAGCGGCCTAAGAGCAGCGAGGAGCTGTTCCGGCAGCTGGAGCAATACGTGCAGGAGCAGCTCTACGCTCCGCTCTCCATTACCGAGGCCGCGCTTAAGTTCCACGTGAGCCCTTCCTATGTCAGCCGGATCTTCAAGCGCTATTCGCACCAGACCTTCGTGCATTACAGCATGCGGCTGAAGATAGCCGAAGCCTGCCGGCTGATCGCGCTCCGGCCGGAGCTGAAGGTGAAGGAGCTGTCGGAGCTGCTGTCCTTCGGCGACCAGCATTATTTCTCCAAGGTGTTCAAGGACTATACGGGCGTAAGTCCTACGGAGTATAGGGGAGGGGAGCGGTGACGGTAGCGGGTATAAAGATCGATCTTAAAGAATTTGAGTTGAGAGAAAAGTGGCGGAGGGGAATTTTGGAACTGGAGGAGCGGTAGCGTCCGCCTTTGTATTAGGATTTCTACCGCAAAGAGTGGTACAAATTCATGAAATCCTAATACAACAGCGGCCGGAAGTCCAAAACTTCTCTGGAGTCACGGCTAGGCCCGCAACAACAAAATCATTAGTTCTCTTGCTAAGACGGCAGCGCTGCGGATAGGCGGTGCCGTTTTTATTTGCCGTATTTTCCTGGAGGAATGCCCGTGATGTTCTTGAAGGTGCGGATGAAATTGGCATAATCATTGAAGCCGGACAGGTAGCAGGTATCGGACACGGAGTTGCCGGCGGACAGGAGCTGCTTGGATAACGCGATCTTTTTGAGCAGCACATAACGGTAGATGGTGCCTCCGGTCTGCTGCTTGAACAGATGGCTGAGATAATATTTATCCAGATTCAGCTCCCCGGCGATATGCCCCAGCGACAGATTCAGGTGCAGGTGGTTGTCGATATAACTCATCGCGGATTGAATATGGGAGGAGATTATGCTGGGCACGGCGGCACGGGAGCGGCTGTACAGCTCGTTGACCAGTACCAGAATCTGAATCAGATACGTCAGGGCCAGCACCTCGCTGCCGTACTGCTTGCGTTCCAGGGCTGTAATCAGCTGTGAGGAGAGAGCGGTATACTCCGAGAGCAGCGGCTCCTCCATCCGGGCCAGGTTATTCTCTCCGGGCTGGCGGTTCTGGAAGCAGGCCAGCAGATTCGTGGTTGCCGTACAGAACGGATAGACCAGCGGGGCTTTGAAATGTATGGTCAGCCGCTCATAAGGGTCGGGGGAGCGGTTGATGATTTTATGAATCTCATGATTGTTGAATAACAGGACGTCGCCGCGCTCCAGCGGATAGCTGTACTGGTCCACGAAGCCGTTCACGCTGCCTCCCAGGAACAGGAAGATTTCGTAGTGGTCATGGATATGGAAATCCCTTGTCGGCGAGATCGGGGAATTGCCGATACCGGCCAGAATATCGCCGTCGAACGTTTCATAATACCGGGCATGCTTCATTGTCACTGCCCCTTTCATGTTGATCACAATATACGCAATATTTCACCACTATTCGCAAAGACATTGCAATAATACCACAATACACTAGAGAAGAAGAATACCTGAGAGGGTGGAACTAGGGATGAGTGGGATAGAACAGCGTAAATACTGGCTGGATACGATGCTGCGGATTGGAACGCCGGTCCTGGAGGCGCTCTCCGCGCGGAAACTGAAAGAACAGTTACCTGCGGAGTTTCATAGCGGGCGCAGCCAGTTTGCGCATCTGGAAGCTTTTGCAAGGCTGGCTTGCGGCATGGCTCCCTGGCTGGAGCTTCAGGGGCTTGAGGGTGAAGAAGAGCAGCTGAGGGCCCGTTATGCCGGGCTGATGCTGGAAGCGATTGATGCGGCGGTCGATCCGCAGTCGCCTGACTATATGGAATTCAAGACCGAGGGCCAGCCGCTGGTCGATGCGGCATTTCTGGCCCATGCTCTGGTGCGGGCACCGAAAGCGGTTACAGCCCGGCTGGACACACGGGTCAAAAGCAATCTGATTGCGGCGCTCAAGCAGACGCGGCGGACCGCCCCCAGCGGCAGCAACTGGCTGCTGTTCAGTGCGATGGTGGAAGCAGCCTTATACCTGCTGGGCGACCCGGAGTATGACCGGATGCGGGTGGGTTATGCGGTCCACATGTTCATGGACTGGTACAAGGGTGACGGGGTCTACGGGGACGGAAAGGATTTTCACTGGGATTATTACAACAGCTTTGTCATTCAGCCGATGCTGTTGGATGTGGTTACCCTTTTCGAACAGGAGAATGAGGAGTATGCCCGGCTTAGATCCTTGGTCCAGCAGCGGGCGCAGAGATATGCCTCCGTGCTGGAGCGCAGCATCGCCCCGGACGGAACGTATCCGTTCCTTGGGCGTTCTATCGTTTACCGGTTCGGGGCATTTCAGCTGCTGTCGCAGGCGGCGCTCCAGCATCTCCTGGAAGACTCGCTGCCCCCGGCCCAGGTGCGCTGCGCTTTGACCGCTGTCATTAGCCGGATTATGCAATACCCGGGCACGCTGGATGAGAACGGCTGGCTGCAGCCGGGGATCTACGGCTATCAGCCGGAGCTGGCCGAGAGCTACATTAATACGGGCAGTCTGTATCTGTGCGCCGCTGTTTTCCTGCCGCTGGGGCTGCCTCCTGCTGACCCCTTCTGGTCGGGAGAGGACATGAAATGGACGGCCCGGAGAATCGCAGACGGCGAGAATGTGATGCGGGACCATGCTTTGGAATAAGGGATACAGACAGAGCGAACAGGAGAGGGAGCTTGGGCATGAACATACAGGAACTTAAGGCAATCGTAGAGAACATGAAGCCGGCAGATCTCAGCTTATATTATCCGCAAGGGGATGCGGCCGCTTTTTGGAGTGAGGCGGGATCTTCTGAAGTCTTACAAGCCAGTCTCAGTGAGATTCATGCAGAGGCACGGAGGCTGGAAGGGCAGCCTATACCGCTGCTGACGTATCGTTTGTTTACCCTTTTCCGGCAGACGGGGTCGAGACTGGAGTATGAGCGGCCTTATTTTGAACGGAGAAGAAGATTGAATACGTATGTGTTCCTTAGTCTGCTGGAGCCGGAGAATGCAGCAGCTCTGGAGCAGCTTACAGATATTCTATGGGCGATCTGCGATGAGTACACATGGTGTGTTCCCGCTCATCTTCCTGAGAAGCATGATGCTGCAGACATTAATCGGCATATCGACCTGTTTTCTTCCGAGACGGGCTTTACCTTAAGCGAAATTCTGCTCCTGCTCGGGGAGCGTCTCCCGCTGCTGCTCCGCTCCCGGATACGCAGTGAGGTGGAGAATCGAATTTTCCGGCCGTTCCTTGCGCATGGCCCTTATTTCTGGGAGACCTCGACTCACAATTGGGCAGCGGTCTGTGCGGGTTCTGTCGGGGCGGCTGCACTGCTGCTTGTGAAGGACAAGGACATGCTGGCGGAGATCCTGCTGAAGACAGAGAGCAGCATGAATTATTATCTGCAGGGCTTCGGGGCAGACGGAGCCTGCCAGGAAGGGCTGGGCTACTGGAATTACGGGTTCGGCTATTTCACTTATTACAGCGATCTGCTCCGTGCAAGAAGCGGAGGCACGCTGGACTGGTTCAAGCAGGAGAAGGTGGCACAGATCGCCCGCTTCCAGCAGCAATGCTTCATAGACGGCAGCTATGTCGCTAATTTCTCCGATTCCGTGCCCCGGGTGCGGGTGCATATGGGACTCTCCCATTATCTGGCGGACGTCTATCCGGATGTCCTGCGCCCGCCTTCTGCGCTGCGCGCCCCGTTCACAGAGGATCATTGCAGCCGCTTCGCACCGGCTCTGCGCAATCTGATCTGGACAAGATCCGGAGAGGAGAATGAGTCATGGGAGGCAGGCAGCAGCTATCTGCCCGATGCAGCCTGGCTGGTAGCAAGGCATATCTCCGCTGCCGGCGCCTTCGGCTTCGCGGCCAAGGGCGGCCATAACGACGAGCCGCATAACCATAATGACCTGGGCCAA
This sequence comes from Paenibacillus sp. FSL H3-0333, assembly GCF_038002805.1. NCBI lineage: Bacteria > Bacillati > Bacillota > Bacilli > Caryophanales > Paenibacillaceae > Paenibacillus > Paenibacillus sp. FSL H3-0333. Next base: position 2,850,805 of record NZ_JBBODG010000001.1, read on the forward strand.
TTTATTCTGAGCGGCCGGGGGGAGATCTTCGCGGCTGATCTGGGCAGCGGAGAGTACACGTCGGACTATTTCGGTGCCGGCCGTTACGGCTATGACTGCAACGGGTCGCAGGGCCACAGCGTGCCGATTATTGACGGCCAGTACCAGGGGGCAGGACGGGAGTTCGAGGCAACGGTGCTGTATGCATCGGCAGCGGAGGCGAAAGATGAGCTGACGCTGGAGCTGGCCCGGGCGTACCCGGTAGCCGGACTGCAATCCCTGGTCCGTTCGCTGGTCTGGCATAAGGAGGAGCTGCCCCGTCTGGAGCTGACAGACACTTACCGCTATGACGGAGCTCCGGCAAGCTGGACGGAACGGTTCGTAACGTGGCGCAGACCGGAGTTGACGGGTACAGGGCGAGTACTGCTACCGGGTGCCGAAGGCCACGGCGTTCAGGTGATCTACGATCCGCAGATCGTCCGGCCGGAGATTACCGCACATGTGTACCAGGATCACTATGGCCAGGACACGGTGTGGAATACTCTGGACTTCCAGGTTCTCCAGCCCGGAGCAGAGGGCGTATTGATGTTTACTTTTCAATTTATATAAGGCGTACGGCATGGGTACATCATTCACACAAAGGCGGGATTCATATGAGCAGAACCATAGATCAGGCATGGGTAGATGAGGCTTGGAGTAAGGCACTGGAAAAGACGAGAACGAACAGTATCAGCATCGGAGCCGAATTCCCGCATGCCAGTCAAGGCGGCAAGTATGTTCTGGAGGTACCAAGCTGGTGGACCGCCGGCTTCTGGCCGGGCATGCTCTGGCAGCTCTATGCCGGGAGCGGTGACGAGGGTCTGAAGGCAGTAGCCGAGCGCTGCGAGGAGCGGCTGGATGAGGTGCTGGACGGCTACGTGAAGCTGGATCATGACCTTGGCTTCATGTGGCTGCTGACCAGCGTCGCCAATTACAAGCTGACGGGCAGAGAAGAATCAAGGGTCCGCGGGCTGAAGGCCGCCAACTATCTGGCCGCCCGCTTCAACCTGAAGGGCCGCTATATCCGGGCCTGGAATCCCTGGAGAGAAGGCGAGGACAACAGCGGGGTCGCCATTATTGACTGCAGCATGAACACCAGCCTGCTGTTCTGGGCCTCCGAAGTCACCGGAGACCCGCGTTACCGGCATATCGCGGAGGCACATATGGATACGGTGCTGGAGCATTTCATCCGGCCGGACGGCTCCGTCTATCATATTGTCAACTTCAACCCGGAGACGGGCGAAGTGGCAGAGAAGCTGGGCGGACAGGGCTATGCGCCGGAATCGGCTTGGTCGCGCGGCGCGGCTTGGGCACTATACGGGCTTGCGCTGGCCTATCACCATACGGGCAAGCCTAGCTACCTGCATGCGTCCAAGCAGGTTGCGCATTTCTTCCTGACCCGGCTGCCGGAGGATCAGGTCCCGCATTGGGATTTCCGCGCTCCCGGCGATGTTGGCGAGATTCGCGATTCTTCGGCCGGTTCCTGTGCGGCAAGCGGTCTGCTGCTGCTGGCCGGGCTGGTGGAAGAATCAGAGGCTCAAGTCTACCGAAACGGGGCGCTTAGAATCACGGAATCTCTCTACCGCAATTATGGAACGTGGGACAATCCGGCTGAACAAGGGCTGCTGCTTCACGGCACCAGTAACTATCCTGAAGACCGGAACATCGATGTGCCGCTGATCTACGGGGATTTCTTCTATGTTGAGGCACTGGCCCGGATTAAGGGAGCAGGCCCGTTCTATTGGGAGTAGGAGGAGTATGATCATGACGAACGATAAGAGGACTCCGGTGGTTGGAAATCTGGGGACAGGCGATCCGGCGACGGGCAAGCTGGGGATTCAGAGCAATCCGCTGAAGACCCGGGACGACCTGCTGGCTGCCCTTGAGCAGCTGACAGAGCCGCTTCGGCCGCTCTATAGCAGAGGCAGCGCAAGACTTGAGATCGGGATTACGGGAGCGAGCTATCCGTCAGCCACCGCCGGAATGGAGGGCTTCTCCCGGGTGCTCTGGGGACTAATTCCACTGCTCGCCGGAGGCGGGAACAGTGAACTATGGGCCACTGTGCTGGAAGGCATCCGGCACGGCACCGATCCGGCCCATGAGGAATATTGGGGTGATGTAAGGGACTATGACCAGCGTCTGGTTGAGATGGCCGCCTTCGGCTTCGCGCTGGCGGCTGCGCCGGAGCATCTCTGGTCCCCGCTTGCTCCGCAGGAGCAGGAGCATCTGTACAGCTGGCTGAACCAGATCAATTCCCGTCCCTGCTACGACTGCAACTGGCTGTTCTTCAATGTGCTGGTGAATGTCGGCTTCCGCACAGTAGGACGGCCTTATGATGCGATTCAACTGGAGCGGAATCTGGAGCGGATGGATGCCTTTTATCTGGGTGAAGGCTGGTACAGTGACGGTGTTGGCGGACACTGCGATTATTACGGGCCCTTCGCCATCCATTACTATTCGCTGCTGTATGCCAAGCTGATGGAACGGGAAGACCCGGAGCGTTCCCGTCTGTTCAAAGAACGCGCCCGGCTCTTCGCCGTTGAATTCATAGTCTGGTTCGCCCCGGACGGCGCTGCGCTTCCCTACGGGCGCAGTCTGGCCTACCGGTTCGCCCAGTCTGCATTCTGGAGCGCTCTGGCTTATGCAGAGGTGGAGGGCTTCCCTGCCGGTGTGGTCAAAGGCATCGTCCTGCGCAACCTGCGCTGGTGGTTCCGCCAGCCTATCTTCGATGCAGCCGGTGTGCTGACCATTGGATACACGTATCCGAATCTGGTCATGGCGGAGAATTATAATGCGCCCGGCTCGCCTTACTGGGCGCTGAAGACCTTCCTGCCGCTTGCCCTCGGCGCGGAGCATCCGTTCTGGAGAGAACCGGAGCTGCCGCTGCCGGAGCTTCCGGCTGTGACGGTGCAGCATCCGCCGCATCTGGTTCTGGTCCGCGAACCGGCTTCCGGTCATGTAGCCGCCTTCAACAGCGGGCATCTGTCCACCAATGAGCATACCCATACCTCGGCCAAATACGAGAAATTCGTCTATTCCACAGGCTTCGGGTTCAGCGTTCCCCGCTCAGAATGGGGATTGTCGCAGGGTGCCTATGACTCCATGCTGGCGCTAAGTGAAGGCGGGGACAATCTGTACCGCGTTCGGCGGCGGAATCTGGAATCAGAGATCACAGACAACGTCCTGCGGTCCGTCTGGAAGCCTTGGGCTGATGTTGAGGTACGTACATGGGTGGTAGCGGGTCTGCCGTGGCATATCCGGATTCACCGGATCGAGACGGGCCGGGCGCTGGACGTTGCCGAGGGAGGCTTCGCGCTGGGACAAGAGACGGAGCTTGTGCAGCAGCTGGACGAACTGGAGGCGGCGGCAGCGACCCCATGGGGCACAAGCGCCATCAAGGGGCTGATGGGTTATACCAAGGCTCAGCTAATCTCGCCGAATGCCAACACGAACCTGCTTCATCCACGGACCGTGCTGCCTACCCTGACGGCATCGCTGGAGCCTGGAGTTCATTGGCTGGCTTCTGCTGTGTACGGCGACCCTTCATCTGCGCCGCTGACAGACGGGGCAAAGGAACTCGGCCTGATGCTGGAACAGACTCCTGAAGACCTGCTCCAGATCAAGCTTGCCGGAGAGCGGATTACGGTGCTAACCTCCGGCGGGACAGAGCTCAGCATTCCGGTGCAATGAGCAGAAATATGGTGCGAAAACACAGCATTTTGGTCATAGTACAGCAATTTGGTCATAGTACAGCAATTTCGGTCAATAACTCAACATCGGCTCTTTAGTGCCACCTACACAAGCAGGCCAGCAGCTTCTCCTTTGGAGAGGCTGCTGGCCTTTCGAGGCTCGTGGACCAAAATGTATGTTAAAAACCGATCACAATTGGACTGGATGCGGCGCGTGGACCAAATGTAATCGAAAAACCGATCACAATTGGCCTGGATACGGCGAGTGGGACAAATGTAATCGAAAAACCGATTACAATTGGACTGGATGCAGCGCATGGACCAAATGTAATCGAAAAACCGATCACAATTGGCCTGGATGCGGCGCGTGGACCGATGGCGTAAAGTAAGTTGTGTACCAAGATTTGGAGCCTAGTCAGGCACCAAAAAAGTAGGGTACCCTCGGGATTGCGAAACCACCAAGGAGGAACTCTACCAATGAATATTTTACCCGAAAGTTCTCTGAATAATCTATTTGAAAAACTTGTTAAAGATTTTGTGAAAGACAACATGGAACGCCTGTTGCGCGCCGAAATCCAGGGGTTTATGGAGAGTGAAGAAGCCGGCGCCAGCAATAGTCGCAATGGCTACTATACGCGAGACTTACACACGAAATATGGCCATATCGAGGATCTTCAGGTGCCCCGGGACCGCCAAAGCCTTTTCCAGACGCAGATGTTTGAGCCGTACCAGCGGCGGGACGGATGGTTAGAAGAGGCCGTCATCCAAATGTATAAATCGGGCATGGGTACGCGGGATGTGGCCCGGTTCATTGAAAGTATGTTTGGCAGCCACTACTCCCCCACCACGGTCAGCAATATTACGGCTACAGTGCTGGACGATATCCACCAGTGGCAAAAGCGGCCACTGAGCAAACGGTACTCTGTGATCTATTTAGATGGGCTGTACGTGAAGCTGAAACGGGGCACGGTTCGTGGTGAAGTGGTCTACTTTGCGATGGGAATTGACGAGGAGGGACAGCGTCAAATTCTCGGGTTCTACGTGGGTGGCCAAGAGAGTTCGAATGGCTGGCGGGAGGTACTCAAAGACCTGTACGACCGCGGAGCGCAGGAAGTCCTGCTGGGTGTGTTTGACGGGCTACCGGGACTGGATGCGGCTTTTAAAGAGACCTATCCTCAGGCGGATGTACAGCATTGCGTAGTGCACAAAGTGCGGGCCACGTTTCATAAAATTCGGGTGGAGCACAAAACCGATGTCATGGAGGCGTTGAAAACCATATATACGGCACCGGATGAAGTGGTAGCCCGGGCTAACTTTGATACGGTCAAAGCGAAGTGGAACAAGCTGTATCCGAAGGAAATGAGGTCCTGGGAGGAACAGTTATCCACACTCCTGACGTTCTACAAGTATCCGCAGTCGATCCGTAAAGCGATCTACACGTCGAACCCCATCGAACGGATGAACAAGGAAATCCGCAAGCGTCTGAAACCGATGAACAGTCTGACGAACATGGATGCGGCAGAGAAAATCGTGTACCTGGAGATGCTGGAATACAATGAACGTCATGCAGGGCGGGTCGCCCAAGGCTTTGGCATGGATGCCGTTAAAAAGAAGCTAAAAGAGCTATTCGAAACACGCTATCCCTCTTTGCCCACACCGGAAGAGGCGTAACAGAGAAATCCAGTTTCTGGGGGGTCGGGGTTCCCCCTTCCCCCAGAAACACTACATCCCAACCCGTAACCCGGGGGAGGCACTTCTACTCTTTTACACAAACTTCTTGACGCTACCCGTGGACCAAATGTAATCGAAAAACCGATTACAATTGGACCGGGTACGGCGTGTGGACCAAATGTATGTTAAAAACCGAACACAATTGGCCTGGGTGCGGCCACAAGCCCCTGCACGCATATGAAGCATCCGGTGCAGGGAGCAGGGCGGGCAGTATGAACAATATCCATTATTCCGTATTGCTGCGGAACTGATTGGGCGTGAGTCCTTTATACTTTTTGAACACCTGATAGAAATATTTCGTATCATTATACCCGGACTGCAGAGCGATATCCTCGATCCGCATTCCGGGATCTTTGAATAGCTGGCAGGCATGCTCAATACGGACCTTATGCAGATAATCGATGAAGCTGATCTTAAGCTGCTGCTTGAACAGCAGGCTTAGATAACCGGGGGTAATATAGATCTCCCTGGCGACAATCTCACGGTTGATATCCTTCATGAAGTGCTCGCCGATATAGCTCTTGGCCGCTTCGAGCAGCTTGTTGCTGTTCTTCTTGGATGTCAGATGCTCACTGACCCGCTGGGCCGTCTCCAACAGCGACTGGAACAGATTATCCAGACTGGAGCGGGACAGCACATGGATCAGCTCAGTCAGATTCTGCCCAAAGACTTTATTTACATTGACATTGTTCTCAATACATAATTTATACAGGGCGAAGAACAGGGCGAAGCTCGATTTGATCACCTGGTCCCTGGACACCGTCTCAGGCTGCAGGGCTACATTGAACAGCGTGAGCTTATCGGCGATGTCCCCGGGAGAACCGCCGCGTACCGCCTTCAGCACCTCCTGCTCCTCATGCAGGGGATAGGAGGATTGAGAGGACTCGGCATCGAATTCTCCGCTGTACTCCACGATTTTAGCAATTCCGGTGTAGTTGGTTGTATTCAAGGCCTGGCAGGCTTCCACGAAGGAGTGGCGCAGATGCTCAATATTCTTGTCAATACTTCCGATCCCGGCGGATACGGTGAACTTCAGGAAGCTGGCGATATTCTCCTGAATAATCCGGATATAACCGCTTAATTCCTCCTGATCCGGCAGCTCGTCCATATTGAGAATTAGCACAATATCGTCCTGATGCTCGAAGGCAACGCAGAGCACAGTCTCCGGCAGCGACTCCTCGCAGATATTCTTCAGCCCGTACTTCAGCAGCTCCGTATCCTCATGCATATACTTCTCATGCAGCAGCTGGAAATTGTCGATGCGCAGCAGAATGATGCCGTACAGCAAATAGGGGAAAACCAGCTGGTTCATCTTCAGATTAGCCAGCAGCCGGGAATACGCGGGACTCTCAGTGAGGATGAGCTGGCTTAACGTCTTCTCCTTCAGCAGGGGCAGACTCTCCCGGAACCCTTGCCGCAGATGCTCAAGCGTGGTAATCTCCAGCTTCTCGGATTGAATCTGCTCCGTGATGGCCAGAACCGTGCTCAGAATCTCCTGCCGGCGGCTCGGCTTCAGCAGATAGTTACTGACCCCGGATCTTATGGCTTGCTGGGCATAGGCGAAATCATCGTATCCGCTCATAATGACCGATTTGACGCTGGGGTATTTCTCCGAGACAACCTTGATTAACTCCAGGCCGTCCATTTGCGGCATCCGGATATCCGTTAGCATGATATCGACGGCATAAGTATCCAAGAGTTCAAGTGCCTCCAGGCCGTCTCTGGCTTCGCCTGCAATATGGATGCCGTGCGAATGCCAGTCAATCAGAGTCCTTATGCCTACCCGCGCCCGCTCCTCATCGTCCACAATAATCATATTATACAAGGGACATCCCCTCCGATCTGTATTCGTATTGTTTATTCGCCCCGGCTTCTTTTATTCTTGCATGTCAGTTACAATCACCGGAACTACGATCTCCACCCGCGTGCCTTCTCCGGGGACACTGGAATAGTTCAAGGCATAGTCACCTTTATAAAAATGCTTCAGCCGTGCCTGGACATTCTGCACCGCATAGCCACCGACATCCCGGGCCGTGTAGACATCCGTCTCATCAGGCATGGTGAGAATCTTTTGCAGCGTCTCCTCGCTCATGCCGCCCCCGTTATCCTCAATCACGAACATCAGCTGGTCTCCGGTACGCTGTCCGCTGATGCTTACCCGTCCGCCGCCGCGCTTGCGTTCAATGCCGTGGATCAGCGCGTTCTCAATGAACGGCTGCAGGCTGAGCTTCAGGATGACATAGGCATACAGCTCCTCAGGAATGTCGATCACATACTCCAGAGATTCCTGGAACCGCATCTTCTGGAGCGACAGATACAGCTCAATCAGCTCTTTTTCCTTGGCTACGCTGGTGAAGCTCTTGCCCTGGTTCAGACTTAACCTGAACAGCCGGGAGAGGTTGATCACCATCTCGCTGATCTTGTCCTGCCCTGCCGCTTCCGCTTCCCAGAAGATCGTGTCGAGCATGTTGTAGAGAAAATGGGGGTTGATCTGCGATTGCAGCGCCTTCAGCTCCGCTTCCTGCTCCTTTAGCTTCAGCAGATAGGCATCGTCCACCAGCGCTTTGATGTTGCCGACCATATTATTGTAGCCCCGGCTCAGCTGGCCGATCTCATCCCAATATTTGATCTCCACCTTCTCCTCGAACTGCCCGTTCTGGAAGCGCCGCATCGACAGCAGCAGCGTCTTGATCGGCGCTGTCAGGAAGGAGGAGAAGAACATCAGCAGAGGAATGCTAAGCACCAGGCTGGCTAATACCATCACGAGCACTGCTGATTTGATGGAATTAAGCTCTTGGGTCAACGAACGGAGCGGAACACTGTACAGGGTGATCCAGCCATCCTCGTTGATGTTGTAATTCAGCAGCGTATCCTTGCCTTCCAGGCTGACGATGGTGTTGCCGGAGAGAATGCCGGCTTTGGCCTGCTTCATTACGAAGTCTATGGCTTCGGGACTATAGGTCTCTTTGCCTGCCGACAGCAGCTGTGTGCCCCGTTCACTCAGAATGAGGATGCCGTGATCCTTGTCATACAGATTCGTCAGATAGGTTCTGCGGATGGTCTCCAGATTAATGCCGACGAACACAAAGCCGATCCGGTTCCCGTTCACAATATCGCGGATAATCCGGGTCATGCCGAGCTTGTCATTTCGGTTACTCTGAATGAATACATTGTTCTCTTCTGTCAGCGGGAACCAGTAGGAGGCACCGTTTAAGGCGACGGTCTGTTTATAAGTATCATTTGAGGTAATTTTGCTCAAACTATACGCACCGCTGCTGTCATCGGTGGCAACCTGAAACAGCGGCTCGGACAAGCTGCCGTACAGAGCCAGATAGTCGAAGCTTCCGGTCACCAGCATCTGGTTCATGATCGACGCGGTGGGTCCGTTATAGAGCTGGTTCTCGATCTTCGCCGAATCCGGGGTATTGCTCCTCAGAGTGTCCTGAACGACTGGTGCGAGGCTGAATACCGTGACCCAGTCGGCTAACGTCTTTTGCATACGGGCGAGATTACTGTCGATCTGCTTGAGCACACTCTGGTTGGAATTGCTCACCTTATTGATAATCTGCTGCTTGGAGATCTTATAGGAGTATGCGCCCAGTGTGCAGGCCACCCCGGTGATCAGCAGGAAGATCAGAATCGTTATCTTGTATCGAAGGTTCATATTCAAGTAGTAGCGCAGCACAGGATCACTAACCTTTTTGATTTTTATCTTATGCGCAATGCCGAATATACACAAGGGAGCTGACAAGCGAAGTCGACAATTTTCAACATTACTCTCTTTTTCTCTACTGACCCTGACTCTAGTGCTCTGGTACGATGTGTTCAGAAACAAAGAAAGCAACCCACGATCCATAACAAATAGGGGGAATTGACATGGTTATGAATTCAAAATCCACACGTAATATACTGCTGGTTACGGCCCTTGCGGCAGTCTCGGTGCTTAGCGCATGCGGAGGCGGCAACGACAAGAACAATAATGCAGGCAGCAGCACGAACGGCGGTACAACCGGCTCTGCGGACAAGGAAGTGACGCTGCGTCTGTTCTCGAACCTTCCCGACCGTAAATCCGGCCAGGGGCTGGCAGAGCAAATGGTAATCGACAACTATATCAAAGCGAACCCCAATGTCAAGATCGATATCGAGACCCTCGCCGAGGAGCCGTTCAAAAACAAGCTGAAGGCTTACATGGCCTCCAACGAGGCGCTGGATGTGACCATGGTTCACGGCGGAGCAGAGCTGAATACGCTGGTACAAGCCGGCTATGTGAAAGAGCTAAACCCTGCGGAATACGAAGGAGATACTTATAAATTCCTGCCGGGCGTCTACAAGTCGTTCACCTTCAACGACAAGCTCTACGGCTTGCCCCGCAACAGTGACTATGAAGTGATCTATTATAACAAAAAGCTGTTCGATGACAACGGCATCAAGATTCCTACCACCTATGCCGAGCTGCTGGAAGCGGGCAAGCAGTTCCGCGCCAAAGGCATTGAGCCGATGTCGATGAACGGTAAGGACCTGTGGAGCTTCGCGGCCTTCTTCCAGGATCTTGTCGTACGCCTCACCGGTGATCAGAACCTGATGCTGGATGCGGTAGCGAAGAAGAAGAATTTCACTGGCGATGAGAACTTCCTAGCTGCGGCTAAGCTGCTGGCAGAAGCCAGAGACACCAAGCTGTTCCAGGAATCGTTCATGACAGCGGACTACGGCGCTTCCCAGAACCTGTTCACGCAAGGCAGGGCTGCTATGTGGTATATGGGCTCCTGGGAAGCAGGGATGGCAACGAATGACAAGCTGCCGGAAGACTTCCGCAACAATGTGAATGTACTGAAATTCCCGGTTGTCGAAGGCGGCAAAGGCAAGGACACCGATCTTTTGGCCTGGAACGGCGGAGGATATTCACTGGTGAGCAGCTCGAAGCATCCTGAAGAAGCCAAGAAGTTCTTCGATTATATGATGTCTGCCGATCAATGGGCCAAGATTGTATGGGATACCGGAGCGGCTGTACCGGCACAGAAATATGAGCTTACCGGCAAAGAGAGCGAGCTGCAGAAGCAACTGACCGAGGTTCTGACAGGGGCTACCAGCACAGCGGGTTCTATCGCCCTTGACTCTGGTACACCTAAGTTCAAGGATGATGCACAGAATGCCTTCGGGAAGTTCTTCGCTGGCGGATCGACACCTGAACAGCTGCTGGCCGATCTTCAAAAGGCTGCGGAAACACAATAACAGATTACAGATCACTACTATAGAGAGTGAAAGGAGACGGGGCGGGAAGCATTCTTGCCCCTCTCTAATCTTAAGGATGGAGTTGGAGTTCCATGCAAAAAGTATTTAACAACAAAATGGCAATCTTTCTGTTCGTCTTTCCGGGGATTCTCCTGTTCGCCCTGACCTTTCTTGTGCCAATTGTGCTCAGCGCCTATTACTCGTTCAGAGACACTTTGTCTCCGGGAACACCCTCGGCATTCATCGGATTCGCCAACTATACAGAGCTGCTGTTTCACGATTCCAGGTTCTGGCTGGCACTTAGAAATGCCGTACTGCTCGGTTTGGGCTTTATCCTGATCCAACATCCGATTGCCATCTTTTTTGCCATTATGCTGGACCGCCTGGGCGGTAAGGCAGAGAAGTGGTTCAGAACGATATTCTTCATCCCATGTGTCATTTCTGTAGTCGTTATTTCAAAAATGTGGTTATCCCTGCTTGACCCGACCTTCGGCGCCTTCAACAAAATGCTGGATTCCCTGGGACTCGGCTTCCTTAAGCACGCTTGGCTGGGGGACAGCAGCACTGCGCTCGTCTCCATGTTATTCATCCTGATCTGGGCCGGCTTCGGCTGGGGATTGCTGTTCTATTATGCAGGACTCAAAGGCATTCCCGATGATATGTATGAAGCCGCTTCACTGGACGGAGCCTCCGGCTTCCGATTGCACTGGCGGATTACCGTTCCGCTGCTGTCACCGGTTATTACGGTGCAGATTACTTTGGCTATGATTACCGCCTTGAAACAGATGGAGACCGTGTTCCTGACCACTAACGGCGGTCCCGGCGATTCCACCCAATTCCTGGCCGTGTATCTCTATAACAAGGCGTTCTCGGCAAGCCAATACGGTTATGCCAACGCCATCTCGATTCTGTTCATTATTGTCTGCCTGCTTGCCACCTATCTCAGTAACAAACTGACCCGCAGTGATGCGACGGAATTCTAAGGAGGACTCACCATGACAAAAAGCACAAAAACCATACTATGGGTGTTCTTCCTGATCGTCGCCCTGGTTCAGCTGTTCCCGCTCATCTGGCTGGTAGATTTCTCATTCCTCAGCAGCAATGAATTCTACTCCTCCAGCGTCCTGAAATGGCCGAGTGACCCCCAGTGGCAGAACTATATCAATGCCTGGGTGGACGGCAAATTCCTGCGCTACTTCATTAACAGCGCCTTCGTTACCTCCGTAACCATTCTGTTAACGGTGATTCTGTCCCTTACGCTCGGCTATGCCTTTACCCGGATGCAGTGGAAGCTGCGCTCAGTCTTCTTCACCATTATCCTGCTGGGGATTATGATTCCGATTCATGCGACCCTGTTGCCTAACTTTGCCATCTTCAAGGCGCTGGGCTTAACGAATTCCTATCTCGGGCTGATCCTGCCATACACCGCAGTGTCTGTACCGCTGGGAACCTTCATCCTGACCGGCTTCATGCGTAGCATTCCTAGAGCAATGGAAGAGTCCGCTGTAGTAGACGGCGCGAATATTTACCGGATTGTCTTCCAGATCATTGCACCGCTTACCGCGCCTGCACTGGTTACGGTCATCGTTACAACGTTCCTGAACTGCTGGAATGAATTCATTATGGCCTCGACTTTCCTCAGTAAAGATGCGCTGAAGACGCTGCCCTTCTCGGTCATGAACTTCGCCGGCCAGTATTCCTCAGACTACGGCTCACAATTTGCGGTCATGGTGCTGACATCGATCCCGGCCATTGTCATCTACGCCATCTTCAACGAACAGATTACCAAGGGCGTGACAGCGGGCGCGGTAAAAGGATGATCTTAAAGCGGACCAAACTCTAAGCGTATGCTATCAAAACTCTAAGCGTATGCTTCCGAGCCAGATTTGCGAAGAGATTCAGGATGTGTATGCTATCAAAACTCTTAGGAGGATTATAATGGATCACTTGTTATACGGCGTTGCTTATTATGATGAATACATGCCTTATGACCGTCTTGCGCAGGACATCCAAATGATGAAGGATGCGGGCATTAATACCGTCCGGATTGCCGAATCCACCTGGAGCACACATGAGCCGCAGAACGGGGTATTCGACTTCTCCTCTGTATGTAGAGTGCTGGATGCGATGCATGAGGCCGGAATTCATGTCATTGTAGGAACACCTACCTATGCGGTTCCGGCCTGGATGGTCAAGGAGCACCCGGAGGTGCTGGCGGTCACCGTGAACGGGGAAGGCAAATATGGTGCCAGACAGATTATGGATATCACCAGTCCGGCGTATCTGTTCTACGCGGAGCGTATCATCCGCAAGCTGATGGCTGTGGTACATAAGCATCCGGCGGTGATCGGCTACCAGATCGATAATGAGACCAAGCATTATGAGACGGCCGGACCGAACGTCCAGCTTAGATTCGTCAAATACATGAGGGAAACCTATGGAACGCTCGAAGCCATCAACCACCAGTTCGGTCTGGATTACTGGAGTAACCGGATCGACAGCTGGGAGGACTTCCCGTCCATGGTTGGGACGATCAACGGCAGTCTGGGTGCGGAATTCGCCTGGTTCCAGCGGGGACTGGTGAATGAGTTCCTGGCGTGGCAGGTCGGAATTGTGAATGAGTATAAGCAGCCGGGGCAGTTCACCACACATAATTTCGATTTCGAGTGGCGGGGCTATTCCTTCGGTGTTCAGCCTTCGGTAGACCACTTTGCGGCTTCGCAGCCTTTTGACATTGCCGGTACAGATATTTATCATCCGTCCCAGGACCAGCTGACCGGTGCCGAGATTGCCTTCGGGGGAGATCTGATCCGCTCGCTGAAGCAGGATAATTACTTCGTGCTGGAGACGCAGGCGCAAGCGTTCCCGGAGTGGACGCCATATCCAGGACAGCTGCGGCAGCTGGCATTCAGCCATCTGGGCTCAGGGGCTTCGATGGTCGCTTACTGGCATTGGCATTCGATTCATAACTCCTTTGAGACCTACTGGAAGGGGCTGCTCAGCCATGACTTCCGGCCTAACCCGGTGTATAAGGAAGCTATGACTATCGGCGCGGACTTCAAGCGGTTAAGCGACCAGTTAATGGGACTGAAGAAGACCAGTAAGGTGGCCGTTATGGTCAGCAATGAAGCGCTGTCGGCGATCGAATGGTTCAAGCTGCCGGGAGGATTGATCTATAATGATGTGGTCCGCTGGATGTACGATGAGCTCTATAAAATGAACATCGCCTGCGATTTCATCCAGCCGGGCAGCCCGCGCCTAAGCGAGTATGAGCTGGTTGTGGTTCCTGCGTTATACGCCGTCTCCGATGAAGCGCTGCAGCAGTTGAATGACTACGTCCGCAGCGGCGGCCATGTAGTCTATTCCTTCAAGAGCGGGTTCACCGATGAACAGGTGAAGGTTCGTCATACCGCACAACCCGGGATCATTCATGAGGCCTGCGGGATTGCCTACAGTCATTTTGCCACACCGAATGCGGTTACGGGACTTACCGGCAAGCTGTTCCCTGAGGGAGCCGAAGCAGGCGTTCACACCGTCCGCACCTGGATGGAGATGATTGTTCCCGGTTCAGCGGAGGTGCTGGCCAGCTACGATCATCCCCAGTGGGGCGAATATGCGGCGGTCACCAGAAATACCTTCGGCGAAGGAACAGCCACCTACATCGGCTGCATGACCGGACCTGCCGCACTTGCGGAGATCCTGCGCGATACGCTCCAGTTGGCCGGGTTATGGGGAGCAGACCAGCAGCTGTCGTTCCCGCTCATCGTGAAGTCCGGTGTGAACCGGCAGGGAAGCACCATCCGCTACTACTATAACTATTCAGCCCAGCCGCTCAGCTTCCAATATCCGTACGAAGCCGGAACGGAACTGCTGTCCGGCAATCCGGTGGCACAGGATGAGGAACTTACCCTTGATGCTTGGGGCGTAATGATTATTAAATAAACATAGCACTGGAGAACATCTACAGCATTAGGAGGCATAAGCGTGGACGTTACGGGACAAGTATGGATATCGAGTACAGAAAATGAGCCTTGGGTATCCCATCCCCTGGAAGCCACCACTGCCGAAGCAGTGGATCTGGCGTTCACCGGACAATTGCATCAGAATATCGAAGGGTTCGGCGGATGCTTCAATGAGCTGGGGTTCGAGGCGCTGAATCTCCTCGCGGACGAAGACAGAAGCGCTGTGCTGCATTCGCTCTTTCACCCGGAAGGGGATCAGCGATTCAGTATTTGCCGCCTGCCGATCGGGGCCAGCGACTATGCCCTGGAATGGTACAGCCTGAATGAGACCGACGGCGATTACGCCATGGAGCATTTCTCTATCGAGCGGGACCGCAAGTATCTGATCCCCTATATCCGCGAGGCTCTCAAGCTGAACCCGGAGCTGAAATTATTCGCCTCCCCTTGGAGTCCGCCAACGTGGATGAAATTCCCGCGCGTCTACAATTACGGCACCTTGCGCTGGGAGAAGGATATTCTGGAGGCCTATGCGCTCTACTTTGTGAAGTTCGTCCAGGCTTATGCTGAAGAGGGAATTACCATTCATCAGGTACATGTACAGAACGAAGTGGTGGCCGATCAGAAATTCCCTTCCTGCGTATGGACCGGCGGGCAACTGCTGGAATTCATCCGGGATTATCTGGGGCCGGCTTTTGAACAGCATGGACTTGCTACGGAGATCTGGCTGGGCACGATCAACGCACCGGAGCCTTGGGACGAGTGGATGAAGAAGAAGGATAGCAGCTTCGATGCCTATGCCCATACAGTATTAAGTGATCCTGAAGCTTACAAGTATGTGAGGGGAGTCGGCTACCAGTGGGCAGGCAAATACGGCATCCAGCGTACGGTACAGGCCTATCCTGAACTGCGTTATATGCAGACGGAGAACGAATGCGGGGACGGGGAGAACACCTGGTTTTATGCCAAATATGTATTCAATCTGTATCAGCATTATTTCACTAACGGCGTGAACGCGTATATCTACTGGAATATGGTGTTGCTGCCTAAGGGGCGCAGTACGTGGGGATGGGAACAGAACTCCATGATTACTGTAGACCCTGGAGGCGTCAAGGCAGTGTACAATCCTGAGTTCTATGTCATGAAGCATTTCGCCCATTTCGTGGGTCCCGGCTCCAGCCGAATCGGACTCAAGGGCAAATGGACCGGCAATGCAGTCGCCTTCGAGACGCCGGAGGGCAGACGGGTCCTCGTCATTGCCAATCCGTTCAAGGAATCGCGGACGGTTACCCTCTCGAATGACGGCACGCATTACAAGCTGGAGCTGGATGCGGAATCTTTTAATACCCTTCTGCTATAAAATAGCTACGCCATGCCGCCGTCATCCCTTCAGGCACTCTGCTGTGTACACTATTAGAATTGTTCCGTCCGTAATTCCCTGCTATACTTTTGTCAGGTTAGTTTGATAGGGGGTTATACAGATGGCAACGAATTGCTCATTAGCTAGGGAGTCCTCATGCAGAGCCTGATCCGGGGCGATACTTTGCGTGGGGCGCGGCAGGACAATCTTGATCGCCCAAACAGATATATCGTTTCTAATCGCAGGCTCTGCACCTTATTGCTGTAATCAATAATAATAAGGGGCTGAAGAGCTGTGAAACCAACATTTATTAGAAACCATCAATATAATTATATTAAGAAACAAGCGGATTTTGTGCTGAAAACACTGCGTTCGGTAGCGGACCGCCGTGTACTGGAGACCGTAAGATACAGCGCCGAGCTCAACGTGACGGGGGCTTTCGCCTCACTGACCGCCGATCAGGAGCAGATGCTGCGGGCAATCTCCACCTTCGAGAAGGCCGAGGACTTCCAGCAGTATACCAGTGGGCTGGAGCCTTATCTGGAGCCGTTTCCGCCGATTACACTGAAGCAGATTCAGAAGCTGTTTCCCAAGAATAAAAAGATGAAGCTGCCTGACCTGCAGTCCTTTGATTTCCGTTATGTCACGTATCTGGCCTGGGCGGACATCGCCACGAACAAGCTGTTCATCGTCTATCCGCATGAGGGGGAGTTCATTGGGGTGGAAGGCCGGATGCTGCCGATGCATAAGAAGGGCTACTGCCTGTTCTGCAACCGGCAGCAGGAGCTTGCCTTCCTGACCGTCAAGACCAAGCCGGAGTTTGCGGCGGCAGATAATTTTGCTTCCGTGGGCCAGTACGTATGTTTGGATAATCAGGGCTGCAATCAGAGCATTACGGATATAAGCGCGCTGGAGCGGTTCGTCCTCTCGGTGCGCAAGTAGCAGTATAGTTAGATTAAAAAGAGCAGAGCAGCGGTTCCCGGTTGGGGGCCGCTGCTCTATTTGTTTTGTATGGTAGAGGAGCTATCTGCTAGGCTGCGTAGTCATCGTCAAAGCTACCAGTTCCTCCAGAAGCTGTTCTTCCAGGCGGATGATCTCACACATATTCCTGTGAAGCTTCACCCGCGCGGCGGGCTTGTTGCCCGAGCACATCCCCTTAATCATGAACTGATTGATCAGATCCCACTGCTCGCCTGCCTGACGGTAGTCTTCAGCCGCCCGGGAGAGAGCAGGCGCCGGGCCTTCGCGCTCCAGCAGCTGCAGGAATTGGCTGAACCGGATTCGGCTGATCGGCAGGGCGTTGGCATAGATTTTGAAGGCCGAACTGGCTTCGGGTGAGTTATCAGGCTGTATCCCTATTTCCAGATAGGCCTGGGCATACGCCCTGAGCTGGACGCCCACTTGATCCGGCCGAATCTGTTGGGCAGGGCTGGTAAGCACCTCTTGAAGGATCGTCTGCCAATCTGAGCAGGAACGGGAGACTTCGCACCGCCCGAATAAAGCATAGAAATGACAGGCCCCTTCAAGGATGCTGAAATCTATCGCTTCAAGATCCTTGCCATAGTAAGCATCCGTTAGATAAATCAGACTCTTCTCCCTGTCCAGGCCCACGGCAAGACAGGCATGGCTCGTATGCAGCCTGCGGTAGGCTACACACCAGGGACAGTCATAGGAATCAAAGCCAACCAGAACCGGCATGCCTGAGGACAGCTGATTCTCCAGCAGGTCAAGCATGTAGCTTCTATCCATTGCCGGTTCAGTCCGTTCTATATAACTGAAGGTAAGGCCATGATACGCGGACAGATAGCCGGTATTGATCCGGGGCAGCCGTATCCGTTCAATCAAAGGCTGGTCCGGGGCTTGCGGCTCATCCAGGAACATCTGCCAGGCATCGCCGTACATGCCTTTGCTTTCCACTCCCTGCCACTGTGCTACAGACTGGATGCAATCATCAATACAGCTGCGCAGCTTAGGGTAGGGGGTACTTTTAACAGGAGCAATGTTCAACACTGCTCATCATCTCCTTCGCCGAGCAGAAGTGGCTGTGCAGCCGGTCGCGATAAGAAGCGGGAGTCATGCCGCTGAATTCGCGGAAGAGCCGGTAGAAGTATTTCATGTCGTAAATGCCGACCTCAAGGGCCACGGACTGGACGCCAAGCTTCGTGAACAGGAGCAGGATACAGCTGTATTTCATCCGGATCTCCTGGAAGATCTGGATGTAGGACCTGCCGGTCTTATTCTTAAGCAGCCGCTGGAACTGGCGGGAGCTCACCGCAAGCTGGCGGCTCATCTCATTCAGCGTGATCCGCTCACTATAGTTACTGATCATATATAGGAGGACATCATGCAGCGGGTCATACTGCGGTCCCGGGCGTTCGGCGAAGGGAGTGTCTGCTGCGGGCATAATCAGCTTGGCCAGCTCCAGTAGCGGCGGGTATAGCCGCTGCTCATCCATAAGCGGGCCAGAGTTCAGCATCCCCTGCAGCCGCCCGAGCAGGAAGAGGATTTCCTTATTCTTCTCCCTGTATCCGAACCATTGCCGCACCTCCAGAAGCTTAAGCAGCGGCAAGAGGGCCTCTTCGGATAAGGGACCCGGCAGCTCTCTGAGCACACTGTCAAGCCCGGGCCTGAGCATACAATTCAGGATCAGCAGCGGCTCGGTACCGCTCAGATCCTGCGGATGAAAGACATGGGATATCCCCGGCGGAATCACTAGAACATCCCCCTGCACCACCTGCATTTTATCCTCACCTGCCAGATGAATGCCTGTCCCTTGAACCACGTATGCCAGCTCTACGAAATCGTGCTGATGACGTACGGAAGTGACCGTATTTTGAGTCAGGAGCATTTGTACGGGTGAAGAAGAGTCGAATAAATAATCCCCCGTAAATACCGGAAAAGCTTCCATAAACAAACCTCCGTTTCCTGCTTCCTTATGTTGGATGACTGGAATCCACCCTAGTATATCTCAATATTTTGGCGCATTCAACCATATATTAACAACTTAAAATTTGGTATATTCATGCTATTCATTCCAATTCCGCAACCTGAAAGGGGTAGACACATGCAGCAGAAAGTCATTGAGATTATTGCCGAAATCAAGGAGGAACCAGGTTTGCTTCAGACGCTCAGCGGAGCTTCTGACCTGACCCTGGACGCCGCACTTGACTCCCTGCAGATCATTAATTTTATTCTGAGAGTCGAGGATGAATTCAATATAGAGGTAGATTTCGACACCTTTGATCTGGAGCATCTGAAATCAGTGGACCGGTTCTCCGCTTATGTCGCCGGGCTTGCGGTATGATGAGGAATGCTGTGCACTGCGGCAGCCTGGAGTCGGAGCGGTACTGGCGGGAGGAGGATCTGGCCTCCTTGCCGGCCATTCCCGATGCGAAGGCGCTGGCTATCGTGCAGGCGATGGATGAAATGCTGTTTGTCTTTTGCGGGAGCGGCGATGTGCTCTTAACCCGCCAGGGGATGGACCGGGCACAATATGACTATCTGCAATCGCTCGGTTATTCATTCAGCACCAACATGGAGCCGTTCAGTCTGGAGGCGGAGGCGTCTGCTCCCGCACAGGCGGCGCTGAATGTATTTGAACTGCTGGGCCGGATGGACGCCGGGCAGGAGCCGGAACGCTTAATACCGGAAGGAGCGCTGCTGGAGCCCTTTGCCGTGCTTCCCGGGACACAGGCTGCGGTTAGCCGGTACAAGCTTTTGCCCACGTTGCCTGATGAAGCGATTGTACGGGCAGTGAATACCAAGAGCTATTCTACAGCCATGCGGGACCGGCTCGGGCTGCCGAATATTGCGGTAGTGGTCCACAGTCTGGAGGAGCTGCTGCAATCGGGACAAGCACTGCTGGAGAAGGGGGCCTTCCTGATCAAGGACGAGTATGGGGTATCCGGTAAAGGAAATCAGCTGGTGGATTCCGAGCGTATGCTGCGCCGGATGGCCGGGTATCTGGAGTCGAGCCGCAATCAGGGCAAAAGAATCCGGTTTGTCCTTGAGCCTCTGCTGGACCGGGAGACAGACTTCTCCTGCCAGTTTCAGATTGATCCGGAAGGCCGGATCAACCTGTTGTCCGTTCAGCAGCTGGTGAACCAGGGCTTCGCCTTCGGAGAATCCCACTCCCCGCAGCCGTCTCTGCTGGACAAGCTGGACAAGGAAGGCTACTGGGAGACCATGCACAGCATAGGCCGGGAGCTGCATGCTGACGGATATTACGGTGAGGTGTGTGTTGATTCCATGCTGCTGCGTGACGGAAGCTTGGCGCCTCTGGTAGAGATCAATGCCCGCAAGTCGATGAGTCTGATCAAGCATTATGTGGACCGCCGGTTTAAGCAGGAGGACATGCACACATGCCTGATACAGGTACCGCTGGCGGCTATGGGCAAGGTTCATTATGAGGAGCTGCTGGAGCGGATGGAGGAGACGGGGATTTTATTCTCGCTGGGGGCAGGTGAAGGTGTGATGCCCTTGACTTCAAGCGCGCTCCAGCCGCTGGACCCCGCCCATACTGCCGGTTCCACGAAGGGCAAGCTGTATGCGGCCTTGACTTACCGGAGTGAAGACAGTAAGCAGAGCCTCATCCGTACGCTGGACGAGTCTCTCATGCGCACAGGCTATACTATCCTGCGATAAAGAAAGGAACCCTCCAATGAATAACACCGTGACGATTCTATGCTCAGGCTTTGGCCTGGGCTTCTATGTCCCTGGTCTGCTGCTGGAACGGAAGTTCACAGCGATGGGCCTTCAGGCAGAGGTTGAGGTGTTTGAGGCCTTAATGCCTGACCACAAAAAGGAGCAGACAGACAACAGCCGCAGGGCATACCAGCAGAGCTTTGCTGTCGCCCTGACCTCACAGAAAATACCGTCCGATATAAGAAGCAGCCTTGACCCAGCAGCCGTTGAACATTTGCTGCAGCAATGGAAGCAGGAGGAGCGGCAGCACTTCATCGTCTTGTCCGGGCACTGGGTGCATGTCATGGACCGGTACCGTGAGATGGCGGGAATGAGCGTGTATGCTGACCTGCTGTATATCGACGCCGACCTGTCGCCATCGTGGAAGAATCTTCGCAAACTGAATCCGGGTTACGCGGAACGCTACCATGAAGTAAGTCTGTATGATCCCGGGAAGCAGGAGATTCTCTGCAGCATCGATGCCGGATCTGGGGAGACACTGCCTGCTGCGGAGAGGAACGGGCGGCTGGTCGTTCATGGGGGCGGCTGGGGAATTGGAACCTTCCGCGAGAAATTCGACGCGCTGGAGTCGGCGGGGTACGAGCTGGATATTGCCGCTTACAGCATTCAGGAGATTGGCGGGGCTATCGATGGCAGACGCTATTATATGAATGATCCGCAGTGGCGCACCTGGACGAAGGACGGCAGCGGGCAATATACCTTCCCGCCGTTTGCAGAGGTAACGGGTAACCGGACTGGGCATTTCCCACCCTGCCAGAGCTACGGGGAGGGGATGTACGGAGTCATCCGGCAGGCGTCCGCAGTCATTAGCAAGCCGGGCGGCGGCGCTTTGATTGATTCCCTGGCTTCGGGCACACCGCTGGTGCTGCTCGACCCCTTCGGCCCGCATGAGAAGATCAACAGTGATCTGTGGGTCGGGCTTGGTTACGGTATCACTTACGGGGAGTGGGCCGCGTCAGGATATGATGATGATGTACTTCGCAAGCTGGCGAATAATCTCAGAGCCGCTAGAGGTCAATACCCTGACTATGCGGCAAGCTATGCCGAACAATTATCCACAGCAGGAGGGAGAAACTAATGCAACCTACCAGTAGAGTGAGCCTGGACGCCAAGTCCTTCGAAGCTTTGAAGCGTACGATTCGAAATGTCGTGGTCCCGCATAGAGAACGCAAGCTTGATCCGGGATTCCGGACCGTTATGCCGGAGATTATGTCCCTCAAGCTAACCAATCGCTGTAATCTGCGCTGCAAGCATTGCTATCAGTGGAATGAATCCGGCTACCATCATGATATGGATACCGCTGAGCAGAATCTGGATATGGATCTGGGAATGATCCAGAGGCTGCTGGAGGAGACGGATGAAGCGCAGTCCCGCCTGTATTTATGGGGAGGGGAGCCGCTGTTTCACCGGCAGGCTAAGGAGATTCTGGAGCTGTTGAAGGAGCATCCCCGGGACACGACCATCTGCACCAATGCCTATATGATTCCGAAGTTTGAAGAGGAGCTGTGTGCAATCTCGGACAATCTGGAGCTGCTGATCCCGATCGAGGGGTTCCAGGAGGAGCATGATTTCCTGCGCGGCAAGAATTCGTTCCAGAAGGTCATCGACGCCGTTGACCGTTTGCTGGAGCTGCGCGAGCAGGGCCGCTTCCGCGGACGGATCTCCGTGCATAACGTCATAAATGATAATATGATCGGCAGATTGTACGAGCTGGTGGAGTTTTTTGAACAAAAGGGTGTGGATCTGGTCCTGCTTTGCTTCCCATGGTATATCTCTGAGGAGACCAGTTTTGCGATGGACCGCTTCTACGATGAACACTTCCAGTGGCTGGCCGAGCTTCCGCCGGATCACCGGAGCAGCTGGCATGCGTTCAAATACCATATCAAGCCGGAGAATATCACCAGACTGACCGATGACCTGCGGCGGATTAACAGCAACACCTGGCACAATACCCGAATCCGTTATCAGCCTGGGCTGGATTTTGATGAGATTGAGGATTTTGTGGCTGGCAAGCCGATGAAATCCCGCAGCACGTCGAAATGTCTTGCGCTCAGCACCCGGGTGGATATTGCCCCGAACGGGATGGTGAGTGCGTGTAAATTTTTTGGCGAGCTGGCTATTGGCAATGTGAAGGATCTGACACTGACAGACATATGGAATTCTGCGCGATATGACCGGCTGCGGCGGATTATGGACGAAGGCTTGTCCCCGGCCTGCTCCAAATGTAATGTGCTGTACCTCAACACCTATGCTGCGCTGGCGCAGATATGAGCAGTGTGGTAGAGGAGCCAAGCTATAAGCTTGGCATTCTGGGCGCCTCGAATATTGCTGTTCCAGCGATGCTGGAGCCGGCTCGGATAGTGGACAAGGTGAAGATCACCGCGATTGCCAATCGTACCTTGGCGAAGGCGGAGGCTATGGCGGAAGCGTATCGGATTCCCTATGTGGCGGGCAGTCTGGATGAGCTGCTGGAGCTAGATGAGCTGGACGGGGTGTACATTGCGCTCAGCAATGAGCTTCATGCGCAGTGGGCGATCCGGGCTTTGAACGCGGGCAAGCATGTCTTGGTGGAAAAGCCGATCTGTCTGCGTCCTGAAGAAGCGGAGCAGTTAAGGCTGGCGAAGAGTAACCCTGCTGCCCCGAAGCTGGCCGAGGGTCTGATGATTGCCTGTCACCCCTGGCAGCAGGCGCTGAAGGGCATCGTCGATTCGGGCGAATTCGGTGCGCTGCGCAGGATCAGCACCCGAATCTCCGTTCCTGCCAAGAACAGGTATGCCGGCAATTACCGGAGTGTCAGGGGGAAGGGCGGAGGTGCTTTTGCCGATCTTGGCTGCTATTGGTTGCAGTTCGTGCAGACCCTTGCCGGTCTACAGCCGGAGGAGATCCTGGCGCAGTCGGCCTTTGACGGGCCGGATGGCTGCGATTGGACCTTTCAGGCGGCGTTGCAATACAAAAACGGGCTGAGGGCCGAGTGTCTCACTTCCTTTGAGCTGCCATTCCGGGCCTCGCATATCCTGTATTTCGACCATACCGTGCTGACGGTCCCCGATTTCTTCCGGCCGATCAAGGGGTTCTATAAGCTTAAAATCCGGCATGATCTGCCGGACAACCGTACCACCCTATGCGAATTCGAACCGCTGAACTATTATGTGGGCCAGCTGGAGGCTTTTGCAGCGATCATGAGCGGGCAGCAGGCCGAGGGCCTGAGCGCTACCTGGGAACGGGTGCAGCTGCAAGCCCGGATCATGGCTGAGGCGCAGCGGCGCCGGGCCTCTGAGGTGCTTCCACTATAGCCATTGTGCTAGCAGAGTGAGACCATTGACAGCAGCTACTTCCAGCAACAGCAAACAGCGACTCCCTTTGTGGGGGCCGCTGTTTGCTGTTCCACAATACATCCGTCCGCTGGACCTGCTGGCAGTGTCTTTAAATGGAAAAACTCCAACTATTCCGGCGCGAAGTCATGCAAACGGTGAAGCAGTTGGATAAACAACACTTAATCTGGCGGAATTCGGAGCTTTGGAGGAAAGTAGTGAAATTACATGGAGAAAAACCATTTATTGTCCAAAGGTGAAACGTTCAGGGGATTTTAAGTGGAGGAAATCCAACTGCTTTGTTTGAATTCACCCCGCCGGAGGGTTCCCATAAGTAAGCCGAATGATGAAATAAGTGCCTCATTTAGCGGTCCAGCAAGGAAGGGGAATTCTCTAGCCAGGCACGCTCGTTGTTCAACACATAGATCCCGAGTGCCTGCTCGAAGGACAAGCCATGATTATAGAAAGTCAGCATCTTCGCGGCGAAGCGCACACTCTTATGTGCACTGGGCGATTGAAGCAGCTCTGTTGCCAGTGTACGGAAATTCTTCGGCTGGGCTTCCGCAGCATCGACAGCATCCAGCAGCCCTTTAGGGCTTGGAAAAAGCAGCCGGTTATACGCCAGAATCATCCGTCCGCTAAAAAACACCAGTTGGACCGCCGTATGAGCGAGCAGGTAGGCGTCATTTTTTTGGCCCGCTTCCTTGGCGAAATACAGCCCGTACAGGTAGATCTGGGCGCAGAATTCCCGCAAATTACGCTCGCGGTTCTCCTCGGGATAGACGGGAATCCGGGCCACCAGCTCACCCAGCTCCGGGATTCTGGAGAATAGTACCTCTGCACCGGTAAAAGCATACCTCGTCGGCTCATTGCCGCGTCGGGCGGCAAGATCCAGAAACCGGAGGTTGATCACCTTGATATCGGCATATCCGCCTTCATAGGTGCTGACTTCCCGGTCCACGTAGGAGAGCCTGCCGTTCCGCTCATATTCCGCATATGCTTCATCGGTGAAGACCAGATGAACATCCACATCCGAGGTCTCGCTGGCGGTTCCCTTGGCTACAGATCCGCTGGTGATTGCCGCCAGACAAGCGGGGTCTTGCTCCAGCTTCTCCGCCAGCTTCTCCAGCGTCTGCCTGTGGTGCGCGTACATATAACGTTCCGCCTCCTTGATTAGATTCTGCTGCGTTAAGCGTATCAATTGGACAGCTTGCCAGCTATGGTCAATTCAGACATTCAGGCCCCCGCCTGCTCTGTCTTCCCCTGAGCGGCCTGTTGAGCAGCGACACTGCTGCGGACAAGGCCTCTCTGTCCGGCCAGCGTGACCGCCAGAATAGCTGCACCGGAGACGAGCAGAATGAACGAGCCGGGAATCCGGTCGAGGAGGACTCCATAGAGCAGCATTCCGAGCGGAGCGATGGAACCGGCGATGCCCTCCACCAGCCCGAATACGCGTCCACGGTACTCTTCCTCGGTAGTCTGCTGCAGATAGACCTGAATCGGAATATTAATGACCATAATCACGACGCCGATAAGGACCAGCAGCGGCAGGAAGAGAAGGAAGGTGGCCTTCGGGGTGAAATGCAGCAGCAGCGGAACCGCCAGTGCGAGGAATAACACTCCCATTGCGCTTAAGCCTCCGAGGATCGGCTTCACCGGACTCTTGCTCTGGGGAAGTATAGCAAGCAGCAGCGACATCAGCAGTACGCCTGCCGCCAGCATCGCTTCGAGGACTCCATATTGCTTCGAGGAGAGTCCGAGTGTCTGTACTGCAACGTAGGGCAGCACAACATTCAGGGCGACGACGAAGAAATTAATCCAGAACACAATCCCCATCAGGGAGCGGAGGACCGGACGGCGGATCACATAAGCGAAGCCTTCCTTCAGATTCGTGCGAACCCCGTTAACAGCAGTGCCCAGACGTTCGTGGAGCGGCTGGGGATCTGCGGTTTCGGCAGGTTCAAGGGCAGCATGAAGCCGTGGAATCGGCTTGTATCTCAGCATGCAGCCCATCACGGTCGAAACGGTGAAGCCTGCCGCGTTCAGCAGCATGAAATCCTGAAGGGGAAGGAAGGCATACAGAAGACCGGCGAGAATCGGAGCCAGCAGGTGGCCAGCCGATCCGGCAATCTGATTCAGTGATCCGGCCCGCTGGACGGAACCACTGTCTACAAGCATCATCATCGAGGAGGAGACTGAGATACTATAGAAGGTAGAGCAGATAGATAATAGAATGAGCGACAGATAGATAGTCCATAGGGACATTCCCTCCAGCGAGACGAATAGAAAGGCCAGGGACATAATCAGGGCACTGGCCAGGTCCGAGCCGATCAGCAGCCTGTGGCGGTTAACTCTGTCGGCGAGCACACCGGCGAAGGGGGACAGCAGGATACCGGGCAGTAGCCCGCACAGCAGTGTAACGGCGAAGCTGCTCCCTGAACCAGTCTCGTGCAGGATATACAGACCGGCTACGAAGGTGTACATACTGGAGCCGAGAACAGAGACCAGCTTGCTGCTGAAGAAGAGAAATATGTTACGGTTAGTCGCTGCCTTATCATGGGTTGCAGATGTTATTTGAGACATAATAGCACTCCCTTTGATCAAAAAGTTAATTTTAATTAAACTTATTGTATGAGTAAAAATTCAAGAATGCAATAAAAAGTTTAATATAATTTAACTTTAGCGTATTTCCAGCTTTCTCTTAGGGTATAGGTAAGCTATACTGAAAAGAAAAGCTACCTGGAAAGTTGGCAAGCAGATGACCACCAAACAAACTATCGGAGAGAAAGTCAAGCAATTGCGCAAGGCTAAGGGGCTTACGCAGACGGACCTTGCCGGAGACCATATGACCAAGAGCATGCTGAGTCAAATCGAGAATGGACGCGCCCTGCCCTCGATGAACAGCTTGCAGGTTCTGGCCGGCAGGCTGGGAGTTGATCCGGGCTACTTCCTCGAAGGCGAGGAGGAGGCGGAGCTCGCTCCGCTTGTCCGGGAGATGGAGGCTGAGTTCAAGGCGAAGAATTACAGGGAGGTCATCCAGCGGCTCCAGCCGCTCACGGAGCGTACGCTTCCGATGACGATTGATGCTGCGCGTCTGCTGGAGTTCTATGTAAGTTCCCTTTTCTATACGGGAGCCGGAGGCGGGGAAGCGGAGCTGGAACGGGCAGCGCTGATCTATGAACGCTTCGGCTTATTCGTGGAACGGGCGAAGGTGCAGTATATTTCCTATGCCCTGAATTTCGCACAGAACAGATATGCGGACGGGCTGGAGCTGATCCGCCGGGTCCGCAAGGAGTATGAGGATAACAAGGTGGGGAATGATTTTATCTTTGAAATCGATCTTCATTATGCTGAGAGTATTAGTCTGTCTGCCCTGGGGGATTATGCGGGAAGCCGTGAAGCTGCATTGGCGGCGCTGCAGGTTTCACGGGAAGAGGGAATCTACTATATGACGGATCATCTGTACCGGGTGCTCGGTATCCTGGCGCTGACCGAAGGAGAGACCTTGGCGGCAGAGGAGGCCATGAAAAAGGCCAGAGCATTCGCAGAATTCACCGAATCTGAGGATTCACTGAAGCTGGTGGTGATCGGAGAGATCAGACTCGCGATAGCTAAGGGAGAATACAGTAAGGTTCTCGCGCTGGCGGAGCAGTATCCGCTGGAGGATGAACCGTATGAGTCAAGCGTCCAGCTCATGTCCGGCATCGCAAGGTATCATCTCGGCCAGGACGATGAAGCGCTGATCAGCCTGTCCAAAGCCGAGCCGGGAGATCAGGTCTACCACCCGCTTGACCGCGCCAACCTGCTGACAGCTTATGCTTACCGCGCACAGATCTGTATGCGCCGGGGCATGAAGGAGGAAGCACTGCGGCTGTCCCAATTCGCCTACGATCAGGTGAAGGAATACCCGCCTTCCATATACACCGAAATGATTAACAAAACTTACCACGAGCTGCATAGCTAGATTGTATTTCCTGCAATAGAAAAGGCATAGCTTACCGTAAAATGAGATTCTATTGTATTTCATACAGTGGAATGTTGAGTTTTGGGTGAAAACTGGCCTTTTTTCAACATTCAATTGTACGGAATAGAGCGACCGAGCCTAGGTTGAGTAACTTAGCAGGTGGAACCCCTGCTTGGAAAGGCGAAAGCCACGCCACCAATAGCGAGTCTTGGAGCGGCAAGGGTAACCCTGCCGTTTAAGCGTAGACAGTTAGGATGCAGGCCTGAAAGTGATGGAGCCTCGAAAGGCAACAAACGGGAAGGTCGACGGGCTTATTTCCCCGGAAGACAACATGACTCCAGCCGAAAAAAAAAAAAAAAAAAGGCGAGGATGGAGGAGCTTCCCCGGGGTCGAAGAGCCAGGCATGTATACCCATGGTTACTCAGCAACTCGGGAGACCCTGACGCTCTTCTGCGAGAGAAGTACTCTTTAGGAACCTTTGCAGGAGTATGGCAAACAAGCCGTAACACGTAAGGATGCCAAATGGCGCTCAGGGAGTCGGATTGCCGCATAAGACCTGTGAAACCCCTGTAATGGGGGCGGAGGAAAGGCAGGCGACACCCTATCAATCTTGGTAAGGACACATTGGCCACACACAGAGGTGGGGAAAAATGGAAACGAAATTAGCAAGAATAGCAGAAATGGCCAAAGCAGATCCCAAAATACGGTTCACCTCCATCGGACATCTCATTGACGCAGAAGCATTAAAGAAAAGTCACAAAGAGATGAAACCGGGAAAAGCAACGGGAGTCGATGGATCGACCAAAGAGACGTACGAAGCAAACGTGGAAACGAATGTAGCACACCTAGTAGACCGGCTAAAGCGAAAAAGCTACAGACCTCAGCCCGCAAGAAGAGTCTATATCCCGAAGGATGAGAAAACCATGCGGCCCCTAGGAATTCCTGCGTACGAAGACAAACTGGTGCAGCATGCGTTGAAAAGAGTTCTCGAAGCCATCTATGAACAAGACTTCATGGATTTCTCGTATGGATTTCGCCCAAACCGGAACATGCACAATGCGCTGAAACATCTAAACCGGGTCATTGAGCACGGGAAAACCAGCTATGTCGTCGATGCGGACATCTCGGGTTTCTTCAACCACGTGGATCACGAATGGCTGATGAAGTTCCTCGAACTACGGATCGGAGACCCAAACATCCACCGGCTGGTGAGACGGATGCTGAAAGCGGGCATACAAGAGGAAGGACACTTTGAACCGACGGAGGAGGGAACTCCCCAAGGATCGGTG
Source organism: Paenibacillus sp. FSL H3-0333 (assembly GCF_038002805.1). Taxonomy (NCBI): domain Bacteria; kingdom Bacillati; phylum Bacillota; class Bacilli; order Caryophanales; family Paenibacillaceae; genus Paenibacillus; species Paenibacillus sp. FSL H3-0333. Next base: position 2,880,059 of record NZ_JBBODG010000001.1, read on the forward strand.
GTGTCGCCCCTGCTAGCCAACGTCTACCTGCACTATGTTCTGGACCTATGGTTCACCGTGACGGTGAAGAAGCAGTGCGCGGGGCAAGCCGAAATGGTGCGCTTTGCCGATGATTTTGTGTGCTGCTTCCAGTACAAAGAAGACGCAGAACGTTTCTATACCGCGCTTGTGCTCCGGCTGGAGAAATTCGGGCTAAGCATTGCGGAAGAGAAGACAAAAATCATCGCGTTCGGTCGCTTTGCGGAAGCAGAGTCACGGAGGAAGGACGAAGGGAAACCGAAAACATTCGATTTCCTAGGGTTCACGCACTACTGCGCCAAAAGCCGAAGAGGAACCTTTCGAGTGAAGCGCAAAACGAGCGGGAAGAAATTCAGACAGAAGGTCAAAGCCATGAAGAGCTGGGTCAGGTGGAATCGCCACCTGAAGCAGGAGGAGTTTCTAGGCGTCATCCGGTCCAAGCTGTCGGGTCATTACCGATACTACGGAATCACGGATAACTCACAGAAAATGAAGGCCTACTACATGCAAACCCTGGACCTGATCTATAAGTGGCTAAACCGCAGAAGTCAGCGCAAGAGCTACACCCGGGAGAGATTCTACGAAGTGCTTAAAGAATTCAAGCTACCTAAGCCGCGGATCTACGTCAATATCTACGACTAAGGCCAACTGTGAACGATGGGGTGAAGAGCCGTATGCGTGAATTGCGCACGTACGGATCTGTGAGGGGTAGGGGCACAATCCACGATGGAGAGGCCCCGCCTACTCGACCAATAGATTGTATTTCGAAGCCCTTCTTCCAGCATTCTGTTGTACAAAATGCAGTTGCGATCGTTCCAGCGCAGCAAACAACACCCGTGCTATTCCGCACGGGTGCCCTTCTGCAATGAAATATAGGTTGAACTACAAACTTTAGTAAATAGAAGGGAGCGGCGGAGGAGATTTTGGAACTGTAGGAGCGTTAGCGTCCGCCTTTGTCTCCGGATTTCTACCGCAACCAGCGGTCTAAATCAGGAAATCTGGAGACAACAGCGGCCGGAAGTCCAAAATCTCCGCAGTGGCGACTACTCTATTACTAAGATTTTTCGATCAAGGTTTATGGAATCTTATTTGCTAGTCCACAGCTCCACACGGTCCTGCACATACTTGGTATAGCCAGCTTCCATTTTCTTCACGCCGGCTTTTTCCAGATCGGCCATGTAATCATCCCAGATTTTATCGAATTCAGCCGGTTTGGCCAGAATCGCTTGCGGGATGCGTTTCCACGTAATATCCTTCATTTTATTGCCCAGAATGGAGACTTCATCCTCACCGGGAATGGAAATGTTCCAGGCTGCGCCGTAGGCTTTCTCCTTGAATTCCTCTTCTTTCGGGAACAGATCCTTCCAGGTCGTAGCCTTGTAGGCTGCCAGCGTCTCTTTCTCAACATCGCTATAGCCCAGCACGAGTTGCTCAGGGAAGTTCTTGGTGTAGTAGTTGCCCGTAGAATCCTTGGCACCGTCACCATAGTGAACCATCATGTTCCAGTAGAAGCCAATGCCCGTTTCCTTCGTGAAGGCGGTGTTGTCGTTGTTGATGCGGTCCTGGACTTCCTGCGGAACTACGCGTTTGCCGTTCTCCACTTTATAGTGCTTGCCTTCAACACCCCAGTTGTTCAGAATCTGACCTTCATCGGAGGCCAGGTAATCCAGGAACTTGATCGTCCGCACCGGATCGGGGTTAGTGGTGGAGATAGAGATGCCGTAGCCGCCCATGAAGCCGGTAGGCCAGAAGCTGGTTTCCTTGTATTCATCCGTCAGAGTGACCGGATAATGTCCGTAAGTCTGATCGAATTTGCCGGCGGCTTTGAGCGCCTGCTGTGCGTCGTTGTAATCCCAGTCCTGGTCAATCAGGCCAAGCACGCGTCCAGTCGCTACTTTGGCTTTGTACTGGTCATATTTCTGAACGAAGCTCTCCTTATCAAGCAGGCCGATGTCGTTCATATGGTTCAACCAGCGGAAATACTCCTTCTCTTCCGGACGGCGGAAATGGTAGATCGCTTCATGAGTCTCCTGATCGATGTAATATTCACCGTCATCGGAGCCGCCGGTCGTAGCTACCGCAGGGTTGGTTACGGAAATATACATATGCCAATCGTCTGCATTCAGGGAGACGCCGATGTTTTTGTTGCCGTTCTCATCGGTTGGATGCTTATCCAGGTACGCCTTAATAACGTTCTCATAATCTTTGACTGTCTTAATTTCCGGATACCCGGCTTCCTTCAATACCCGGTGCTGCAGCTCGAAGCCGCCGCCCGCTACGAATTTCTTCTCATCCACTGCTGCCCAAGTTGAGATAGCGTAGATCGACTGGTCTTCATTCGTGTACTTGGCCCGGGCCAGATTATCGCCGAGCACGCGCTTAATGTTAGGGGCATGCTTATCGATTAGATCAGTCAGATCAAGGACCGCGCCGGCATCCACCAGCTTACCAATGTCGCCTTTAGCCGAGATAATGTCGGGATAATCCCCGCCCGCTGCAATGAGGGCGATCTTCTGCTGCGGATCACCGACAGCGAATTCGGCATCGAGGGTGACGCCTGTCTTTTGTGTAATGACGGTGCTGACCTCATCCTTCATATTGTTCCAGTTCGGATTAGGGTCTTCCGCGAAGAAGGATAGTGTCAGGGGACTTAGGTCCTCAGCCGCCGCCGTAGCCTCAGCCGTTGCCGTGGCATTGCCGCTGTTCGTAGCCTTGGCCCCGGTATTCTCAGCCGTATTCTTGTTGCCGTTATTATTGCCTCCGCCGCAGCCTGCCAGCACACTAAGCAGCAAGGTCAGCACCATCAGCGCCACAACCGGTTTCGCCGTCTTTCTTGTCATGAATAGAAACCCTCCCTTTGTCTGGTAGAAACATATTGTATTCACAGGCGTCAGCCTGAAGATACCGCTTAAGCCGATTAGCTTTTGACCGAACCCAGCGTCATGCCTTTGACGAAATAGCGTTGCAGGAACGGATAGACGATCAGAATGGGAACGGTGACGACAATGGTGATTGCCATTTTGACCGATTCCGGGGAGATCTGAGCCATGACCTCTGTCATATTGCGTCCGCGGAAATTATCCGCGTTGGTCGTGGTGCTCTGAATGACCTTCATCAGCTCGAATTGCAGCGTGGTCAGCGAGTCCTTCGAGCCGTTATACAGATAGGTGTCAATCCACGCATTCCACTGGCCGACGGCCAGGAACAGGGCGATGGTTGCCAAGGCTGGCTTGGTCAGAGGCAGAATAACACGCCAGTAGATGGTGAAGTCATTGGCTCCGTCCAGCTTGGCAGATTCCTGAAGAGCGTAAGGCAGACCATCGATGAAGGAGCGGATCACGAACACATTGAAGGCGCTCACCAGACCGGGCAGAACATACACGCCGAAGGTGCCCATCATATGCAGATCTTTAATCAGAATGTAAAAGGGGATCAGGCCTCCCGATACATACATCGTCAGCGCCAGGAAGGTAGAGACGAACTTGCGGGCCTGGAAGTCCACCCGGCTTAAGGTGAAGGCCAGCATGGAGGCACTGACCAGTCCGAGCAGAGTCCCGATAACCGTGCGCAGTACCGAGATTTTGAAGCCGGTAATCAGGCCGGAGAAGGCGAAGATCGTCTCATAATTCTTGAAGGTGAACATCCGGGGATAGATCGTAATCCCACCCTTGATGCTGTCCGTCGAGTCATTGAAGGAGATCGCCAGTACATTCAGAAAAGGGTACAGCGTAGCAACGGTAACCACCGTAATCGCGAGATAGACAACCAAATCGAAGATGCGGTCCGACCAGGATGCCGCAGCCAGTTTTTTAATCATGAGCAGGGCCTCCTATATGATGCTTTCCTTGGTTATTTTTTTGAAGATGCCGTTGGCCGTAAAGAGCAGAATTACACTTACCACGGAATTGAAAATATTAATCGCCGTCCCGAAGGAGAACCGTCCCATTCCCAGCCCGTAATTCAGGGCATACAGGTCAAGGGTCTGCGAGTAGTCACGCACCAGATTGTTGCCGAGCAGGAACTGCTTCTCGAACCCGATGCTGATCAGATGGCCGATGGACATAATCAGCAGGATCACGATGGTACCCCGGATGCCCGGAAAAGTAATATGACGCACCTGCTGGAGCCGGCTGGCTCCGTCCACCCTGGCTGCTTCGTACAGCTCCGGCCCGATGCCCGAGATGGCGGCGAGATAGATAATGGTATTCCAGCCCGTCTCCTTCCAGACATCCGAGGCGGTGACAATGCCCCAGAACAGATTGCCCTTCGCCATGAACTGGATCGGCTCACTGATGATATGAAGACCCATCAGCAGGTCATTGACTGCGCCGTTGTCCGTGGAGAGCATCTTGGTAATGATCCCGGCGGCAACCACCCAGGACACAAAGTGCGGCAGATACGACACCGTCTGAACGAAGCGCTTCAGCACCTGCAGCCGGACCTCATTCAGCAGAATAGCGAAGATAATCGGAATGATAAAGCCTGCCAGCAGTCCCATAATACTCATGGCCAGCGTATTGCGCAGGGCGTTGAAGAATTGCTCATCCTGGAAGAGCTCCCGGAAGTACTGGAGGCCGACCCATTTTTGCTCGAAAAAGGATTTGCCCGGCTTATACTTCTGGAAGGCCATCATCCACCCCCATAACGGAAGATAGCTGAAGACAAAGGCCCAGAGGACAAAAGGAACAGCCATCATATAGAGGTATTTCTGCTGCCGGAATTTCCCCCAGAAGCTGGAGGAGGATTTCTTCGGCTCCGGCTTCATCGCGGTGGTAATCGCTTTCATTTATGTCCCTCCTTCGATATAGCTTTATCATAATCTGCCGCTAGGACGGGAAACACCCGAAGATTTAAGTGTAAAAACAGGGGGAAATCAGTCTTTTTCGTAAGCGCTTTCTGAAAAAACATTCTCCGGCTCCTTTCTCCGGTAAGCGGAGGGGGAGGTGCCTGTGATTTTTTTGAACTTCTCACGGAAATAATCGACATCGCTGAAGCCGACGCTGCTGGCTGCCTGATGGATTTTGCAGCCCTGGTCCAGCAGCTCCTTGGCCTTCTCGATGCGGATCGTATCCAGATAGGTATTGAAGGAGCAGCCCATGGTGCTCTTGAACAGCTTACCAAGATAGGCACTGCTATAGGTGAACACATCGGCCAGCGTCTCCAGCTTCAGATTCTCGTCATAGTGCCGGTGGATCAGATCGACCATCCGTTTCATCAGGACATCCATATCGTCGCGGATAATCCCGCCAGCATATTCCTCCAGCAGACCTGTGATATAGCGCTGGAGCTGGGGGAGGGAGGTATGCCTGTAGATCTGCTGAATCTGCTCCTCCATCCGGCTCTGCGCAGCGCTAAGCTCCTTATAATGAACGGAGAGCTTGCCAGACATGGAGGTGACGGCCCGGACATAATAGGATTTCACCGCCATCTCGGATAAGCCCGCAGCAGCCATAAGGTCCCCTGCTTCCTGGATCAGGGCAGAGATTACGCTGAGATTGCCGGTATCCAGGGCGAAGTACAGCCGGTCCATCACGGGAGCGAGCCTGCTCTCCGTATCCTGGGGGTTTGCAGGCAGCCCCTGCTTCAGCTTGAGCGAATCCGGTCCGATCATCCCCGGCTCATCATAGAAGAAATGATCCTTCATCCGCGCCAGCGCCGACTGATGCGAGACCGGCAGCTCCCTCAGACTGTCCACCATATCCCCGGCAGTGATGATGCACTCCAGTCCTTCTGCGGCAGCAGCCTCACGGATCTGCAGGGCCATCCGTTTGCTTACCAGCTCCTTCTGGAAAGAGGGCTGCAGCAGCACCCCGAGATAAGAATCGAGCGCGAAAACGATGCCCCGGCTATTGTCCTCGAAGCTTGACGTCAGCCGGGACTTGACGCTGCTGGAAGGTCCGTTGTCCGCATGATCCTGGAGCAGCAGCCGGATCAGCACGATCTGGTAGGAATCCCAGAGCAGCCCTGCTTCCAGCGCCGACTCCATCAGCGCCGGGGCGGGATGCAGACCGCTCTCCATCAGCAGGGATTGAACCAGCATCTCCCGGCTCCAGACCTTAACAGCCTCATTATTCTTGCGGTGCGTCAGCCGCGCATTCAGTACGGTGGACAGGCCGGTAAGATACAGCTGCAATTCCTCTTCATCGACCGGCTTAAGCAGATAGTTATCGATATTGTAAGACAGTGCACGCTTGGCATAGCTGAAGTCGGCATAGCCGCTCAGGATGAGAATATGCAGCTCCTCATGATCCTCCCGCAGCTCGCCGATCAGCTCCAACCCGTCCTTCCCGGGCATACGGATATCGACAATCATCAGATCCGGAGAGTACAGCTTAGCCTTATGCCTGGCTTCAACCGCGTTGGCAGCTGTATCCACTACCCGGTAGCCCAGACTCTCCCAATCCAACAGAGTAACAAGCCCTTCGCGGATAGACAATTCATCATCAACAATTAACACACTATACATAGGAATCACTCCTTATAGGGATGGCGAAGCTGATCTGTGTGCCGTATCCGCTCTGGCTGGACAGAACCAGGCCGCATTCCGGGCCGTAGGTCAGCTTCAGCCGCAGATGGATGTTACGCATTCCGATACTGTGGGTCTCATAGTCATCGTTGTTGTCCAGCATCTGTCGCAGCTCTGCGAGCCGGGCCGGCGGGATTCCGGTTCCGTTATCGGAGACCTGAACCTTAAAGCTGCCCTCCTCCACCCGGATATCTACCCGGACCATTCCGCCGTCCATCCGGTCCTCCAGGCCGTGAATGACACAATTCTCCACCAGCGGCTGAATAATAAGCGGCGGTATCCTAAGGGTATTCGCTGCCGGATCTACATACAGCTCGTAGGCCAGCCGGTCATTGTAGCGGAATTTCTGGATGACCAGGTAGCAGTTCACGGTCTCCAGCTCACTTTGCAGGGTGATTCTGCCTCCGCCGACCTCTAAGTTCTTGCGCATCATCTTGCCCAGCAGCCGGACTACCTGCGCAATATCGGTCTGGCCCCGGGTGTGGGCCTTCATCCGGATCGACTCCAGGGCATTGAACAGGAAATGGGGGTTGATCTGGCTGGCCATCATTTTGAATTTGATCTCATTCTGCTTCAGCAGGATGGCATTCTTCTGCTGGTTGGATTCCTGCACCTCGCTCATCAGGTCGTTGATATTGCGGACCATGTGGTTAAACTGCCGGGCCAGCTGGCCGATCTCATCTTTGCCGTCGATCACCAGCCGGGCTTCCAGATTCCCGGAAGCGACCTTGGAAATATGCTTGCTGAGGTGCAGCATACGTCCGGTGAGCAGCCGGGAGAAGTAGTAGATTAGGATGATTGCAAGAAATAGGGAGGAGATAATGACGGAAGAAGCCAGGGAAATAATCCGGTTAGGTTCACTTACAATGCTCTCAACGGAGAAAATAGAGATAATCCGCAGACTGTTCAGGCTACCCTCAGGATGCCAGTCTTCGATCAGCATTTTGAAGGATTGCCCGTCAATCGTGATATCCGCAGGCCCGTGCCCGGCAAGGGTGGACAGCGGCTTCAGGTTGATTTCGTGCAGCGACTTGCCGAGAGTGCCCGCCCGGTTGGAGGCCACAATATTATCGTTCTCATCGACGATAAAGGTCTCGAAGGTCTCCTGCTTCAGGATGCTGCTGAGCTGATCCGAATTGACATTCACGACCAGTACACCGGTTGTGCGCTGCTTGAGGAAGTCTACCTTGCGGATCAGGCTGAGATAATACTGGCCGTTCCGGCTGTCAGGAATATAACTCCAGAACGCCAGTCCCTTCTGGGCGAGGGCGAGCTGGTACCACGGCTCCCGGGTAACCGCTTCGTCAGCCTGGAGGAATTCCCAGTTGTTGAGCACCGTCGGGTTGTCGATATACAGCCGGATGCTGGAGATTTCTTTGTACAGGCGGACGAAATCCCGGAAGTCGGGATAATCCCAATAGGCCTGCACCACATCATAGACTGATTCGTACCGGTGATTCGCAGCCTCCTCCAGCCGGCTGTCATTGGACAGGCGGTAGACGATATCCACCGGAACGTTCAGCATCTCACTGGTCCGTTTTTTCACACGGTCGACATTCGCCGTAATCTGCTTCAGCGCATTGTTCATCGCCATATTCCGCAGTTCACTGGTCAGAAACACCCCCACAATGAGCACCGGAATCAGGACGACGCTGCCGAAGGAGAGGAAGAGCTTGGTCCTGAGCTTCAGGTTGTTCATGAAGGTGATGATACGGGTATACACGAATGAAATCGCCTCCGTAAGCACAATTATAATAACGCTTACAATAGAGTATAGCGCGAAACAGTCAGCCAATATATGTCATGAAAATATTTTTTTGATAAACTTTACGGCTCCGAATTCCGATGATAAAGGGATCTGAACATCAATATTGGATAAATATTGAATACTTATTGGGAATAGCAAAATTAAATCAGGAGATTGAATAATGTATGCTATTTTTCGCATACATTCAGGCCGGATTGCCTTGATGCTAGCAAATGTATGTTGTTTTCCGCATACATTTGGCCCGAGCACCTGTGCGCTAGCAAAAATATATGCTGTTTTTGGCATACATTCGGGCCGATTGCCTGTGCGTTAGCAAATGTATGCTGTTTTCCGCATACATTCGGGCCAGATTGCCCTGGTGCTAGCAAATGTATGCTGTTTTTGGCATACATTCGGCCGGAGCGCCTGTTGCTGAGATTTAGAATTCCGTATTTTTACAAGGGGTTGTAAATCTATGATTCAGTGAATTTGTATAACATAACTTACAATTAAGTAGTTTGTACGGCGGGAGGGTGAAGATGGCATCAACAAAGCTAGTATTTAACGAAGATGAAGTCCGGCGCCTGCAGACGAAGATAGGTCAGGTGAGCCAAGACACCAACCGGCTGTACCTGCAACTGAAGGGCCAGTCCAGCGGCTGGGGCGGCATTCCCATGGGTGATCATATGGTCAAGGCCCAGGTCCTGATCAATGAATTAACCGTCGAAGCGGAGAAATTAGAGGATATCATCCGGGTTGCCTTGAGAGGCGTCTCGGAGCTACAGGAAGAGAATAAACGGCAGGCGGACAAGCTGACGGGGCAATTTAATCTGTTGCTCGCAGCCTTCGGAAGCTTGGGGCTGCAATCAGCCGCCGGACGGGTCTCTATCCCTGAATTTGTGCAGCGAAGTGCGACGAATCTCATCACTTCGATTGCCGCTCTATCGGGAAAAGATGAACTCAGCAGAGACCCGGTGGTGCAGCAGCTCAGGAATGTCATTCAAACCTCCGGCCTCTTGACCGTAGAAAGTATCGCTGCACAAAGTAAGCTGAACGATATCTTCGCGGCGCGAAATGAGATCGCTAAGGCCCAGGTGGCATTCAAGGTGTATCAGGCGTTCGGCAATCAGGCGCAGATGGAGGCTGTTCACGCTCAGGCCGAAGAGTCCCGGTAGAAGCTGGCTTCTCTGGGCGTAGCTAAGATCTACTATGAAACGGGTAAGGATCTAAGCGGCTATTACCGGCAAGCGGCGGTCACCGCCTGCGCGTATGATCCGTCGATTACGGCGGATTCAGTCCCCTTACTACATAACGAAGAATATCTGCTGCTCCTTCGGCTGGCGATGGAGAAGACTGCCGCCGGAGCGTATGCGCGGAGTCAGCTCGCGGGGAAGCGGCAGGAGATCCAGCTTGCAGCGGCGCTTAAGCAGGTTCAAGAGCAGATCGAAGTGGATCGGCGATTGAACGGGCCGCCGTTCACCCTGCCGGATGGCACGCCAATTACCGCAGACAACAAGGAAAATGAGACTACGTGGGACTTTTATCAGGCGAAAGTCTATGTACCGAATGAATATCTCACCCCCATGTACACCAGTTATCTGGGGTGGCTGGATAACACGTATGGCCTCACGAAATGGGAGAGCAAGGTCCGTCAGTCGGGAGATGTAGTGCTGGCATTTACCGAAGGATTGGTAAAAGAAGTCGCCATGGGTGTGGCGGATACGGCAACCCTTGCCTTCAAGCTAGTGGTGGACCCGGTCAAAACCACCACAGAAATGAAGCGGCAAGCGCAATATCTCATCGAGCATCCGGAAGTGCTGGTGGAGGCGGCGAAGATGGCGTATCATCAGTTTGACGAAGGTACACCCGAAGAGAAGGCGAAAATGCTGGGCTCGGTCGCGTCGATTCTGGTCCCCGGATTCCAGGTCACGAAGGCTGGCAAAGTGGGGAAAGTTCTGGGCGAGGTAGAAGACGCCGTCAGCCAAGCGGCGAAGGAGGTTCTGCAAGGGATCAAGCAGAAGCTTCCGAATCTGGGTCCGGTGGTGCAGACGCCGGAAGGGTTTGTTTTCAAAATAGGAGAGATTCCCGATACTCCAGCCTTGCCGAAGACGCCGGTGCAGCAGCGGTATATGGATGGTTTGGAGGATGGGAGCGGTAAGATTGATGGGACGGGTAAAATTCATCCTAACGGGACGCCTAACCCAACGCACAATGCTAAGGGTGAACGAATTGATAATGTAGATGTTCCTAAAGCGAAATTCACTTCCGTAACTGAGTATATGAGACAAGAAGATGCGGCAATAAATATGTATAAAGATTTTAAAATTATGAAAAATGATACGAGTGACATAGCTAAGAACACAGGTTGGAAGGAAGCTGATATTCAGCAGATTAAGAATCATCTATTCATTGAAAAGCATAAATTTGATAATGGTGAAGTAAGGCTATTTGATCCAAATTATCAACAAGCTTTAGCGTGGGAACGATTAATGAAAGGGAACTATAATAAGAATGACATCTCATTGCTTAACCATGAATTGTTTGAATCTAAGTACATGAAAAAGCATGGAGCTTCCTACGAACAAGGACATGCAGAAGCTCAAAAGTATTATAATTGGTCAGATAGCGTATTCGAAGAATGAGGAGGAGATAAGCATGGCTACATACGTTTTATTGGTAAAGGAAGAAGAAACAGAAGATTTTGTAGTGTATAAATTTGGTCCTGATAAAGATAGATTGGGGAAGTTAAGGTTGGACAAAGTTAGTGGAGAACCTGAAGAGCTTGAGAAGGTTCCAGATACGAATACTAATTTTTATTATTTTTCTGCGGCTTCAAAACTAATTAGAATACTTAAACAAGGAGATGGAGTTTTTCCTGATACAACGTCATATGCTTCTTGAGTTAGGGTAATTTAATCAAAGTTATTGTCCTTACATGGGGCTACCCAGTGCCGAATGAATTCTTGATAAAAAAAGCCATCTATTTGCGTTTGAAATCATATAGAGGACTCAGATTTAGAACCCGCAACTTTTTTTACAAGTTATAGCTTGGAAGAGTTTCTAAATATGTTAACCGAATGAGTCCTGCAAAAATCCTGTAATACTATTGTCACAATACGAGCTAATGTTTCGTATTGTGGCTTTTTCATTCTGTGACATGGATGGCGGCGGTAAATGAAATAGACCCTACCCAGTGTCGAATGAATATCTTACTCCGATGTATACGAGCTACGTGGGGTGGTTTAATCAGACGTATGGGCACGAAATAGGAGACGACAGTGCAGACGCCGGAAGGGTTTGTTTTCAAGATAGGAGAGATCCCCGATACTCCAGCTTTGCCGAAGACGCCGGTGCAGCAGCGGTATTTGGATGGGTTGGATGGGAAGAGTGGTAGGGTTGAGGGGACGGGTGAAGGTAACAAACCTAACCTTTATGATAAGGCTGGAGATTATAAGGGCGGTAGAACTCAGAAGGAATTGGATGACTTAGCTCGAGATCCAGCAAGTAATGGGAAAATAGAACCTAAAAATATCAGGGAAAGGGAAGTTGGATTAGCAGTAGAAGAAAGAGGTCAATTGGGAAAGCTAGTACGTGATCCTCAAGCAGAAAATGGAGCAAAGTTTATTGATACTTCAGGTTTAAAGTGGGACGTGAAAAGCTTTGAATCATACCCAAGTGGTGACAATGGAATTCCTATAACAAATCCCCAAAAGGGTGCCTTTACTATCAAGCAAGGTATGAAAAAGTTGCAAAAAGAATTTGATAATGGGAACAACGTAATTATTGACACAAGAAAAATGGAGCCTGAGCATGTTGAACAACTCAAGAAAGCAATTGATGAAGAAGGAGTAACAGATAAAATAATATGGTATCCTTAAGGAGTGAGAAAATGGAAGGGAATCTTAATAGGAAGTTTGATTTGCATAAAAAGTGGGTTGAGACAATTGGTAAAGAAGGCGAAATGTTAAAGTTAGATGAAGTGGACTTAAGAAGTATTGATTTATCCGATGTATTGCTTGAACAAGCATATTTAATTGAGTGTACTTTTGATGATCTCAGACTGGAAAATATTGATTTTCACACATCATTATTAGCCTCGTCAACATTTAAAAATGCATATTTAGATAAATGTGATTTTTATAAATCAGATCTTAGATATACGGATTTTACCAACTGCGTCATTAAAAATAGTAGATTTAGTAAAGGTGATTGTTGGGAAGCAATATTTAGAAATGCATATTTACTAGATTGTAATTTGATTAATGTATCGTTTTACTTAACGGATTTTAGTTGGGCAAGACTAGAAAATATAGATATAAGTGTAGCGGCATTTGAAGAAACATTATTAAGCGGAGTGACTTTGAAAAATATTAAAGGTATAGAAGAAGCTCATATTAAAAGTATTAATATTGGTACGTTGGAGAAGCCAATTTTGTTGAAATCAGATGAAGCGAAGAAATGGATGTTAGAAAAATGTGAAGTAAGTGGCTAAGAGGAATTGGCTACCAGTGCCGAGTGAAATAGGTAGCAATGCTCAAACAGGTCATTATGGTCAGATGCTACCATGATTGACCTGTTTTTTATTTACCGCCACTCATGCGCATCAAGCACCACCGTTAAGCTAGAGAGAGAGAGAACAAAGTCAAGCAAATTCGACTTTTCATGCCTGTTTGAAGATCCCGTATCCCCCTAATCCGTTGGTCACATGCACAATACATTTCGTCCGTTCATCAATATTCTTTTCCTCCCCCCAGACCTTATAATGAGAGCGTGTTCAACAAGTTGTTAGGGGGAACTTTGAAATGGAAGGATTAATCATTGGTTGGTATGGGGCGCTTGCAGGGCTGGCAATAGCCATTATTCTGATCCTTAGAAAATTGAATCCGGTCTACGCTCTATTCCTGGGTGCCATTGCAGGGGCGCTGATCGGCGGAGCCAATCTCGAACAGATCGTGAGTGTTCTTGTAAGCGGTACACAAAGTGTAATGGGCACGGTGCTGCGGGTGCTGGCCGCCGGTGTGCTCGCTGGTGTGATGATGGAGTCGGGTGCGGCTGAAGCCATAGCCCAGGCTATTGTCCGAAAGTTCGGCGGAAGCAAGGCCATTCTGGCCCTCGCGCTGGCAACTATGGTCATTACGGCAATGGGCGTATTCATCCCGGTAGCGGTGCTGATTGTGGCTCCGATTGCTTTATCCGTAGGCAACAAAATGGAGATCTCGAAGCTGGCGCTGCTGCTGGCCTTGTCGGGCGGGGGGAAGGCAGGTAACATTATCTCACCGAATCCGAATACGATTGCTGCTGCGCGCGGCTTTGATCTTGATCTGAGTAATGTCATGCTGGCAGGCGTGATTCCGGCAATCTGCGGATTAATTGTAACCGTTATCTTAGCAACCCTGCTGAAGAAAAAAGGCGTCATGGTTACCACGGCAGAAGCTGCAAACGGTGCAGACAACGCGAATACGGACGCTTACCCGCCGCTCAGCAGAGCTATTGTGGCTCCGCTTGTAGCCATCGTTCTGCTTATGATTAATCCGATCGGCTCCATCTCCGGGATCGAACCGTTAACCAAGCTTAAGGTGGATGCGCTCTATATTCTGCCGCTGGCGGGGATTATCGGGATGCTGGCGATGGGACAAGGCAACAAGGTGCTGCAATATACATCCTCCGGCCTTAGCAAAATGACTGCAACCATCCTGATCCTGATCGGAGCAGGCGGCATCGCCGGTCTGATCTCCGCTTCCGATCTGTCCGCCCAGGTGGTGCATCTGATTGAGCTGTCCGGGATTTCCGGGACGTTCCTGGCACCGATCTCAGGGATATTGATGGCTGCGGCTACCGCTTCAACATCCACAGGTGTTATTGTTGCTACGGGCTCCTTCGGGCAGGCCATTCTGAATATGGGCACGGCTCCGCTGGCTGCTGCTGTGATGGTTCATACCGGAGCTACGGTCATCGACTCGCTGCCGCAGGGCACTTACTTCCATGTAACAGCGGACAGTATGAAAATGTCGATCAAAGAGCGCATGGGGCTCATCCCGTATGAGGCCATCGTTGGCGGCACGATGACGATTGTGGCTACGCTGGTTTACGGATTTTTACTTTAAGATCAATATTATAGATGAGGTGTGGAAATGAGAGAGAGAACCTTTGTACTGGCGCCGGATTCCTTCAAGGAGAGCATGACCGCAAAAGAAGTATGTACAGCGATGGAGGCCGGACTCCGTAAGATATACCCGGAAGCAACCTATATCCATGTTCCGATGGCGGACGGCGGGGAGGGAACCGTGCAGTCCCTTGTCGACGCTTCCGGCGGAGACATTCATTATCTGGAAGTTGCAGGACCGCTGGGACAGCCGGTGACGGCACAATTCGGGATTCTCGGTGACGGCCGGACGGCGGCAATCGAGATGGCTTCGGCCAGCGGCATTCAGCGGGTGAACAGGGCGGAGCGGAATCCGCTGATCACCACCACCTATGGGACGGGCGAGTTGATTCTGGAATGTCTGAACCGTGGTATTCGCAAAATCATCATCGGCATCGGCGGCAGCGCCACCAATGACGGCGGTGCCGGAATGGCCGAAGCGCTTGGCGCCCGATTCCTGGATGAAGCGGGGGACTTACTTCCGCGCGGCGGCGGCAGCCTGGGACGGCTGGCGAGTGTAGATGTTAGCGGGCTAGATGCGAGACTGCAGCAGGTTCAGCTCATCGTTGCCTGCGATGTGACCAATCCGCTCTGCGGAGAGCAGGGGGCTTCAGCCGTATTCGGTCCGCAAAAAGGGGCCACGCCCGATATGGTGCAGCAGCTTGACGCCAATCTGGCCCATTATGCGGCGGTGGTGAAGCAGCAGCTTCACAAGGATGTACGCGACCTTCCCGGAGCCGGTGCAGCGGGGGGATTGGGCGCGGGTCTGATGATCTTTACACGGGCCACGCTGCAGAAGGGAATCGAGATCGTGATTGAATACACAGGGCTTCAGCAGAAGCTGGAGCAGGCGGACTTCGTCTTCACCGGAGAAGGCGGGATTGACTTCCAGACCAAATTCGGCAAAACGCCGTACGGCGTAGCCCGCACCGCCAAAGCCAGCGGCAAAAAAGTCATCGCCCTGGCCGGGTATATCGGCGAGGGAATCGAGACGCTCTACGCCGAAGGGATCGACGCCGTCTTCGGCATCGTTCCCGGCGCTTCGAGCCTGGAGAAGCTGCTGGCTGACGGCCCCGCCAATGTCGAGCGGACCTGCGAGAATATCGCCAGGCTGCTGAAGCTGGCCGAATAGAATGTGAGAACAGTGCCCCGGGAATAAAATTTCCCCGGGGCCACTGTTTTGTGGTGGAGCAGCTGAAGGCTGCCTAGTTGTTGCATCGGCCTCTTGATTGGAACAAGTGGAAAAAGAGCATCTAATTCTCACTAATCCGCACATTGGAGGATTTTAGATGGAAAAAGTACAACTGCTGTGCCCGAAACCTGCGTTCGGTGGGGGGCTGGGCTGAATTAAATGCCTTTTTTCCAATTAAACTCCCCAGCCTGTCATTCAGCCGGAAATTAGATGTACTTAATCCACCTATGATCGTGCTGAAATTTTAGCTTATAGAAGAAGCACTTAAGAAATTAACAAAAAGCAAAAAGAAGCAGAGGGGAAATTTGGAACTGGAGGAGCGTTAGCGACCGCCTTTGTGTTTGGATTTCTACCGCGAGGAGCGTTTGAAATCAGGAAATCCAAACACAAGAGCGGCCGGAAGTCCAAATGTTCACCGCAGCGACGACCAGGCTTTGAGTTCTAATCGCAAGTGCTTCTTTTATAGTATCTACTTATACAGCGCCAGCAGCTCATGCGTAAGCTCGAAGAGCTGCAGCAGGTTCCTCGGGTCCTTGCCGGTGATGCTCTCGATCCGCTTCAGGCGGTATTGCAGTGTATTGCGGTGGATGTTCAGCTGCTCAGCCGTCTGCGAGACGCTGCAATTGTGATTGATGAAGCTGCGGAGCGTCTCCAGCAGATCGGCGGTATCCTCCAGCTTGATCGCCGTGCCGGGCTTGTCTGACAGGCTCGACTGGCTGAGCTTCACCAGGAATTCCGCGTCCTCGTAGCGGATCGATTGCGCAGCAGGGCGGAGCGCCAGAAGAACGCCGAGAGCAGCTTTGGCTTGGCGGTAGCCCTCCGCGATGCTGGTCTCCAGCCGGCTTGAGGCCAGCAGGAGCTGAGGCTGGTTATACAGCAACTGCGCAATCAGCGGGCTGCAGTCCGGCCGGTTCTGGACCAGGATTACCCACGTATCCCCGTCGAGCTGGAAGGACGGATGCAGGAACAAGAGCTTTGCCTCATCCAGCTCCGGCTGCACATGCTTGAGATAGAGTACGGTGGTCTTCAGCAGAAGATCGATCTGATAGGCCGCGGCTTCTTTTCGCAGCTTCTGGGAGTACGCTCCCTGATGGTCAAGAAGCATCTCCAACAGAGCCTTCTTGCGATTGGCTTCGCTGGCCAGATGCTCCAGCGTATTTCTTTGTTCAATGAGCAGCGATACCGTGGTTCTAACGATATTGCAGAAGGGCCGGACCTCTTCCGGGCTGCCGGAGATTCCGATTACACCTACGCGGGTGTTGCCGATGACAATCGGTTCGTTGGTGCCCTTTTTCTCATATCGCCCATCCTCCATGACTTCGACCCTCTGCCCGGTGGACAGCGCCTCGACAGCCCCCCGATGAACGGTGCCCACCCTTGCCTTATGCCCGCTGCCGATGATGATCCCCTCATGATTCATGATGTTGATATTATAGGGGATGTCCATCATCATCTTGTCTACAATCTCCTGCGCCTGCTTCTCGGATAGCTGAAACAACCGGAACGCCCTCCTCGTCTTGAGCGGGTAACCGCCTATATTGCATCTCAATCACTCATTGTGCATCTGAACAAAATTATAGACCATCCTTCACCGCGAAGAAAGGAGGAACCGCACTAAGAGCCTTGCAAGGAACCTCACGCGAAATTTTACGAGGGAAACGTACAAGCAGCCGCACTAGGAAAAGCACAAAGCACCGCCCAGCACCAAAAAAGCCAGCCCCAATGCGGGCTGACCTTAATAGAAGGGGGGATTGTGAAAAATAAGAATGGATGAGTCCGCGCTATAAATATCGCTTACCCTTGGGCAATACCCGCCTGGCTGAAAATCAGCTTCAGCTTTTCCTCATGCTCCGTACTCCATACCCCAGGCGAAGCCAGGCTGAAGGTGGATACCGGTACGCCAGACAAGCGGACGGCTTCCTTGATCGAAGCGATGAACGGGTCATCGATGGCATACAGCGCCGGAATCTCAATCAGCCGCTGCTGGAAGGACAGCACTCCGGCTAAGTCCCCCTGCTTGAAGCTGTCGTACACACCCAGCATCAGCTGCGGAGCGAAGTTGGCACTGGCAGCGATCGCCCCGTCTCCTCCGGCAGCCAGCGTAGGCAGCAAATATTCGTCGAAGCCGCAAAAGACGGAGAAGTCCGGACTAACCGCCTTAACCTGCATAATCATCTGGCGGATATGGCTAAGCTGATCCACGGTATCCTTGATGCCGAGTACATTCGGATAATGTGCGGCTAGACGGGCCACGAAGGCCGGAGTCAGATCCTGGCCGGTCATGGCCGGGAAGTTATACAGCATGAGCGGTACATCGACCGCTTCCAGCACAGCGGCATAATGCGCGAACAGGGCGTCCCCGTTCAGCTTGTAGTAATACGGATTCATAATGACGATGCCGGTAGCTCCATGCTCAGCAGCATGGCGGGAGAGCCGGAGGGTCTCAGGGGCCGTGTTGCTGCCGGTGCCGATCCAGGCCGGAAGACGGCCATTCGTATACTCCAGGCATAGCTCTGCGATCTCTTCACGCTGCTCTGCGGTGAACAGGGTGAATTCTCCGGCCGTTCCAAGGAAGAACAGTCCGTGAACCCCTTTGGCGATCAGGCTGTCGATCAGCAGCTTCATTCCGTCACGGTCGAATTTCCCGGCGGAATCCAGAATGGTCGGGACGGGAGGAATGACACCTGCATTCGGGTGGCTAAGTTTCATTTTATTTTTGCCTCCTGGTTTGGTATTATAAACATATGATTATTATAGTGAACTTGGAAGGCTTAATCAATGGATTTATGAGAGGGGAATGAAGGTGTGGACCAGAAGTACTGGGTTCCGGCATTAGAACGGGCTGATCTGATTCTTAAGGCCATCTCAAGACAGACCGGAGCGCTTAAGATGACAGACCTCTGCGAGGAGACCGGCATTAACAAAAGCTCGATGTTCTCGCTGCTGCGCACCATGGAGACTCTGGGGTGGGTGGTGAAGGATGCGGGCGAGAGGTATGTGCTTGGTGCCGGAATCTCCTATTATAATACCGTCTATAATGATTCGCTTAAGCAGAATATGAATCTGGTAGAGCGGTTCCTGGCAGAGTCGGTGCAGAGTGTCGGAGCGGTAGGGGAGACCTTTCAGCTGTCGGTGCTGGACCGCGATGAGATTATTTACCTGGCCAAGCAGGAGGGGCAGTCCCTGGTAAGGCTGGAGTCCAGCCCTGGGATGCGGTTTCCGGCCCATGCGACTGCAATGGGCAAGATGATGCTGGCACTGCTGCCGGAGGAGGAACTGGAGCGGCGTTATCCGGGTAAAATGCTGCCTGCGGTCACTTCCCGCACGCTGACAGACTGGTCTGAGTTCACCGCAGCCCTGGCTGAGATCCGCAAGACCGGCTATGCGCTGGATCAGGAGGAGATTATCCAGGGCATCAGTTGTGTGGCTGCACCGGTACTGGATGCCTCAGGCAAGGCTGTTGCCGCTGTCAGTACTTCGATGCTTCAGCATGCCTTCACCGCGAAGCAGGAAGCTGCGGTCCGGGAGGTAACCCTGCTTGCGGCGAAGCTCTCGTTGTCATAGACATCTGGGCATATTCATTCTGAGGGAGAGAAGGGATTCATATGAAATTGACCGTACAAGAGATTATGAAGGAAGACATCATTGAAGCTGTTCCGGTACATACCGCTGCGGAAGGTCCGGCAGGCCAGCTGCCGATCACCGGGGAGGTGCTGCGGAATGCACCGAGCGGAGAGATTTTTGGCATGACACAGAATGCCGGGATGGGCTGGAATCCGCTGCTGCTGAACCGGCCCCAGTACCTGATTCTCGGAACGATGGGCGGCATCCGGCGTGAGGACGGCACTCCGCTGGCGCTCGGATACCATACCGGACACTGGGAGATCGGCGTGATGATGGAAGAGATTGCGGAGGAGCTTACCGCGAATGAGGGGATTCCGTTCGCCGGTTATGTCAGCGATCCCTGTGACGGCCGTTCCCAGGGAACCACAGGCATGTTCGATTCCCTGCCTTACCGCAATGATGCGGCCATCGTGCTGCGGCGGCTAATTCGTTCACTTCCTACCCGCAAGGGTGTGCTTGGCGTAGCTACCTGCGACAAAGGCCTGCCCGCCATGCTGCTGGCCCTTGCCGGTATGCATAAGCTGCCGGGAATTATCGTTCCCGGCGGCGTGACTTTGCCCCCGATAGAGGGAGAGGACGCAGGCAAGGTGCAGAGCATCGGGGCACGGTACAGCAACGGGGAGCTGTCCCTTGAAGAAGCGGCGGATCTCGGCTGCCGGGCCTGCGCGACGCCGGGCGGCGGTTGTCAGTTCCTCGGTACGGCGGCTACCGCCCAGGTCATTGCAGAGGCGCTGGGTATGGCGCTGCCGCACTCGGCACTGTCCCCTTCGGGCCAGCCGATCTGGAAGAATATCGGCCGCCAGTCGGCCCGGGCTCTTCAGCATCTGGACCAGAACGGAATCGTCATGAGCGACATTCTGACAGATCAGTCGATCCAGAATGCGATGGTGCTGCACGCTGCCTTCGGCGGCTCCACGAATCTGCTGCTGCATCTGCCGGCCATCGCCCATGCCGCCGGATTGAAGGTTCCGACCGTCGAGGACTGGAACCGGGTGAACCGGATGGTTCCGCGCCTCGTCAGCGTACTGCCGAATGGTCCGGTACCGCATCCGACAATTCGGGTGTTCCTGGCAGGGGGCGTTCCTGAGGTGATGCTCCATCTGCGCAAGCTGGGACTGATTGACGAGTCCGTGCTGACGGTGACCGGGCGGACACTGGGCGAGAATCTGGATTGGTGGGAGAGCTCAGAGCGCCGGACGGAGCTGCGCCAGCGGCTGCTGGAAGCGGACGGCGTAGATCCGGATTCCGTGATCATGAGCCCGGAAGAAGCCAAGCGCCAGGGCATGGCGTCCACCATGACATTCCCGGTCGGGAATCTCTGCCCGGAAGGCGCAGTCATCAAATCGGCCGCGATCGATCCTGCCGTTCTGGACAGCGAGGGTGTATATCGCCATACCGGACGAGTGAAGGTGTTCACCACTGAGCGGGCCGCTATCCGCAGCATCAAGCTGGGCATGGTCCATGCCGGGGATATTCTGGCTGTCATCGGCCGCGGGCCGAGCGGGACCGGGATGGAGGAGACCTACCAGCTCACCTCGGCGCTCAAGCATCTGCCCTACGGCAAATATGTCACGCTGATCACGGATGCCCGTTTCTCCGGCGTATCCACCGGTGCCTGTATCGGCCACATGGGTCCGGAAGCGCTGGCTGGCGGCACGCTCGGAAAGCTGCGCGATAATGACTGGGTGGAAGTGCGGATCGATACGGTGACTCTGGAAGGAAGCGTGAATCTGGTGGGCGAGGGAGATGAGCCGCTGACCAAGGAAGCGGGAACGCTGATTCTGGCTTCGCGGACACCGCATCCGGGCCTGGCAGTAGACCCGGGTCTGCCGGAGGACACCCGGCTGTGGGCTGCGCTTCAAGCGGCCAGCGGCGGAACCTGGAAGGGCTGTATCTACGATACCGACAAAATCATTGCCTTACTGGAAGCGGGACGGCAAGCATTGGAGGAGAAACTATGAGCCGACATCTGATTCATAATCCGATTCTGCGCGGATTTCATCCGGACCCGTCGATCTGCCGGACTGGAGATGACTATTACATTGCTACTTCAACCTTTGAGTGGTTCCCCGGCGTGCGGATTCATCATTCGCGCGATCTGGTGAACTGGCGGCCGCTGACCTATGCGCTGACCCGCAGCTCGCAGCTCAATATGGAGGGGGACCCCGATTCCGGCGGTATCTGGGCACCTTGCCTCACGTACGACAATGGACTCTTTTATCTAATCTATACCGATGTCAAAAGCCGCCAGGGTGCCTTCAAGGATACACCTAACTATCTGGTGACTGCGGAGAATATCGAAGGCCCCTGGTCTGAGCCTGTATACCTGAACAGCAGCGGCTTCGACCCTTCACTATTCCATGATGAAGACGGGCGCAAATGGCTGGTCAATATGCTGTGGGATCACCGCACCGGCCGCAACAGCTTCGCAGGTATTGTGCTCCAGGAATATTCGGTGGAAGAGCAGTGCCTGGTCGGACCGGTTACTCCGATCTATAAGGGAACGGAGCTGGCCCTAACCGAAGGCCCGCATCTGTACCGCAAGGACGGCTGGTATTATCTGATTACGGCTGAGGGCGGTACGCAGTATGATCATGCGGTGACCGTAGCCCGCGCCAAGCAGATTGAAGGTCCCTATGAGACCGCTCCGGTTAATCCGCTGCTGACCTCGGCAGGCAACCCTGATCTGGCGCTGCAAAAAGCAGGCCATGCCAGCCTAGTAGAGACGCAGACCGGCGAATGGTACATGGTCCATCTGTGCGGCCGTCCAGTCAAGGACAACTACTGCAACCTGGGCCGGGAGACGGCGATTCAGCGCGTCGAATTCACCGCCGACGGCTGGCTGGCCTTGTCCGGGGGCGGAAACGCTCCATCGCTGACGGTGGAGGGACCGGATCTTCCGGCGCATCCTTTTGCCGCAGCCACTCCGCGTGACGACTTCGAGGCTCCGCAGCTGGATGTCCGCTGGAGCACGCTCCGCGTGCCGGCTGATGAATCCTGGCTCTCGCTTCAGGAGCGTCCGGGCTATCTGCGCCTGAAGGGCAGGGAGTCGATGAGCTCCATGCACCACCAGAGCCTGGTCGCCCTGCGCCAGCAGGCCTTCCGTTGCAGCGCCGAAACCTCGGTCGACTTCGAGCCGCAGCATTTCCAGCAGATGGCTGGTCTGATCGTCTATTACGACACGAAGGATTACCTCTATCTGCGGATCACACACGATGAAGTCCTCGGCAGAACCCTGGGACTCATCCGCTCCAAGGATGGAGTCTATGAAGACACCCTGACGCCTGAAGTGCCGCTGCCTGCCGGAGTAAGCGTGGCGCTTAAGGTCGTCATCGATGGCGAGTTCGCCCAGTTCTATTACAAGGTTAGCGAATCCACTTGGGAGCAGATCGGCCCGGCCCTGGAAATCTATCATCTGTCCGATGACTTCCCGGCCTACATCCGCTTCACCGGCACGTTCATCGGCATGTGTGCCCAGGACCTCAGCGGCACGCTGCATCCGGCGGATTTTGATTACTTTGAGTATCTGGAGCAGGAGTAGAACAGCGGAAACATTAAACACTAGAAAGACCAGGAGCCGTTCTCCTGGTCTTTTTGGTGTGATATAGGTATAGGCCACCATGCCGTGTAGCCAAACCGGTGAATTGAGTCAGACTGCGGAAATGAAGAGCATAAATACCGTTGAATTTCCCGAACTAAGCCAAGCCGCGAAAATGTAGTGCATTAATGCACTTGAATTTCCTGAATTCAGCCAAATGGTGGAAATGAAGAGCATTAATACCCTTGAATTCTCCAAATCTAGCTAAATCACAGAAATAAGGTGCATTAATACCCTTGAATTCTCCGAATGGACTCCAATCGGTGAAATTAGGAGTATTAGTGCACCTGAATCCCCCAGCGCGGGCCAGCTCCCACAGTCTATTGTAAGATGTACATTAGAACTCGATACTTAGCTATACAGGAGAATGCGGCACTTAGCTAAGCGCGCGGCTTGGAGTGTACGTTCCCCACCGGCCATCCTTACAACGCTCACCACCCAAAAAAAGGCCTGGCCCTCCTTGTTCAAGGATGGCCAGACTTTTTACTTATGTTCGCGCCCACGCGCCCACAACTCAGGCCGTGTACTTCTCCAGCGTAGCCCTTACCGCACCCGGACCAGCCAGCATCTCGGTGAACATGCCCTCGATAGTCCCGCCGAGTCCGGCGGCGTACAGGTCCACGCCGAAGATAGCCTGATCCTCCAGTACCGCGCGCACGCCAGCGGCCGTGGCAGCATCCGCGCCCAAGGCAACGCCTTCAAGCCGCGCTTGCAGCGATTCCAGCAGCGGGTCGGAACTGAGCATGAATGCAGCGCCTTCATCGTTCACGCCCAGCAGATACCGGCACCACGCGGCAATCGCCAGCGGGATGGCCGTTAACTGCGCGGGGTCAAGATCATCCCGCCGGATATACGACTTGATCGTCTCGCCGAAGCGAATGCCGACCTTCTGTGAAGTATCGGTGGCGATCCGCTGCGGAGTGTCAGGGATGAACGGGTTGGCGAACCGTTCCTGCAGCACCTCGTCCAGGAATTGCTTCGGACTCAGGATGCCGGGATCAACCACAACCGGCAGGCCTTCCTTGTAGCCGATGGTCTCCACGAGCTTGCGAAGCGTGGCGTCCTTCATCTCATCGGCAATGAGCGTGTAGCCGAGCAGACAGCCGGTTACCGCCAGCGCCGTATGCAGCGGGTTGAGGCAGGTGGTTACCTTCATCGTCTCCACGTTGTTAACCGTGTCGCGGTCCGTGAAGATCACACCGGCTTCTTCAAGCGCCGGACGTCCGTTCGTGAACTTATCCTCAATGACCAGATACTCGCTGATCTCCGCGTTAACGAAGGGAGCAGTGTACGTGTTCTTGGAGGTGACGATCACATCCATGCCGCCGATTCCCTGTTCCAGCAATGCTGCCTGGACGGATTCGGACGGGCGCGGGGTGATTTTGTCGATCATGGACAGCGGGAAGGTGATCTTCTGCTCATCCTCCAGGTAAGCCACGAACCCTTCCTCTACAAGACCTTTGGCGGCCCATTCCTTGGCGATGGTAACCATGCCGTTCTTCAGCTTGTCGCCGTTATGCGAGCAATTGTCCATGCTGACGAAGGTCATCGGGTACTGGCCCTTCAGGTAACGCTTGTAGGCGAAGGATGCCACGATGCTCATCGCATGAACCGGATGTTCCGGCCCGCCGGCGATGTCTTTCTGCACAATACCAAGGTACTGTCCATCAGGACCGGTCAGCGAATAGCCCTTCTCCGTAATCGTGAAGCTCGCCATCTGCAGGCTGGGATTCTCGAAAATCTCAGTCAGGCGGCTGTAATCCGCTTCCCGCGTCTTATCTGCAGTGATGCCTTCGACGATGCTGCTGACGATCCGCTTCTGGAAGTCGCCGGCTGCATTCATCAGTACCAGCAGAGTCAGATTGTCATAAGGCTGGTAGACCTTGTCGATCATCTCGAAGTCAAAAGTCTCGGCGGCGATAATGCCGGTGTCAGCCTTGCCGCTGTCCAGCAGCTTCTGGTGCGCATTCGCCACGAAGCCTCTGAAAATATTCCCCGCCCCGAAGTGAACCCACTCCGGCTTCGCAAGCGTATTCTGCGCTACCGCTGCGAAATCGAACTGCGGCAGCTCTACCCCTGCGGCTTCCCAGGCTTCCCGGTCCGCGATGCTGCTTCTGCTCAGACTCAGCATTTACTTGGCCCCCTTGACATTCTCCAGGCTGTCCCATACGCCGAGCAGATACATGATGCCCATCGCTCTGTCGTAGAGGCCATACCCCGGACGGCAGTTCTTTTCCTCGCCCCAGAGATGTCTGCCATGGTCCGGACGCACATAACCGGTGAAGCCGCTCTCATGATACGCCTTAACAACCTCTGCAACATCTACGCTGCCGTCACGGCCCCGGTGGGATACCTCAATGAAGTCGCCGTTCTCGAACACCTTCACATTACGGATATGGGCAAAATAAATCCGGTCACTGAACTCGCGGATCATCGCCGGAAGATCATTCTCCGGGTTCGTTCCAAGCGATCCGGTACAGAAGGTCAGGCCGTTATACGGGCTGTCCACCATGTCGAGGAAGCGGCGGATCGTATCGCGGCTGCGGATAATGCGCGGCAGTCCGAAGATCGGCCAGGCCGGATCATCCGGGTGAATCGCCATTTTGATATCCACTTCTTCACACACCGGAATGATGCGCTCCAGGAAATATTTCAGGTTGTCGAACAGCTTATCTTCGGTAACGTCAGAATAGGCCGCGAACAGCTCATCCAGCTTGGCCAGCCGCTCCGGCTCCCAGCCGGGCATCGTGAATTGTCCGGCACCCTTCAGGATGCGGTCTACCATCTCACGCGGATTGTCGGTAATGGCAGCCTTTTCATAAAAGAGGGCGTTCGAGCCGTCCGGCAGCTCCTTATACAGCTCAGTGCGGGTCCAGTCGAACACCGGCATGAAGTTGTAGCAGATGACCTTGACGCCAACCTTGGCCAGCTTGCGGATCGTATCGATATAGATGTCAATGTATTTGTCGCGGGACGGCAGTCCAATTTTGATATCATCATGAACGTTGACGCTTTCAACAACCGCTGTGCTGAAGCCCTTGGCTGTGATCTGATCGGCAACCTTCTGGATGTCTTCCATCTCCCAGACCTCACCTGCCACCTTGTGGTGCAGCGACCAGACGATGCCCATAACGCCCGGGATTTGACGAATGTGGTCAAGAGTGATGTTGTCATTGCCCTCGCCGTACCATCTCCAAGTCATATTCATTGTTATTTTCCTCCTTAAGTAAGATAAGCATAAATACAAATGATAACCTTCCGAAGCCTTGTGACAATTGACCTTACAGAACCAGCGTTACATGTGGCATAATCTTGTATACAAGACTCAATTCGTAATGATCATAGAATATGCGTTCATCTTTGTCAATGAAATTCATATCCCTTTTCTATATAATGGGGGGAAGAACAATCCCGAACAGAAAGTTGGTCTATTCCATGACTTCCAAAAAAGAAATAATAGCCTACCTCAAGCAAGAGATTCTCTCCCTTGAGCTGAAGCCGGGGGCGATGATCAGTGAGACGGCTCTGTCCGAGCGCTTCCAGCTGTCGCGGACGCCGATCCGTGATGTGCTGAAGCAGCTGTCCCTGGAGCAATATGTCGATATTTATCCCAAAAAAGGCAATCTCGTATCCTACATAGACCTGGAGTCCGTGGAACAGATTATCTATCTGCGCAATGTGCTGGAGAAGGAGATTATGAAATCGCTGGCCGGGAATATCCCGCTTAAAGGGCTGCATGAGCTGAGGGACAACCTTGCGCAGCAGCAGAAGTGTATTGAGCAGGCGGAGGGAGCAGAGGTGTTCCTGCAGCTTGATGACCAGTTCCACCGCACGATGTTCGGACTGGCCGGGCGCGAATTCCTGTGGGGTGTGCTCCAGCAGTTCAATGTGCACTACATCCGCTATCGCAAGCTGCATATGCTGAAGGACGAGAAGCTGGCGGCGATTCAGCAGGAGCATCAGCAGCTGCTGGATTATATTGTGAAGGGGGACACCGCCGGGATCAACGAGCTGCTGCACCACCATCTGCGGGCGGATATCGACTCCAAGAACCTCCAGGAGCATTTCGCCACGTATATCAAAAAATAGGGCTGGCCTTCATCAAGCACCGCCCGCAATAGCGCATAAAGCCCGCCCTCATCAACGATGAAGGCAGGCTTTTACTAAAAATATAAGAACTTATATGTTGCACACGATAACTTATCCTTCTATTTCTCGCTGAAACGGTACCGTCCTTTAAAAGGACGGCGAAGCCGCTTCTACTTGATATAAAGCCGTACAGGCTCCGCGCTCTGCCTAGCTCCTGCCCTCGCGGTATTCCCGCGGTGACTGGCCGCTCCAGCGCTTGAACTGTCTGCTGAAATGGGCGATATCGCGGTAGCCGAGCAAGCCGGAGATCTGGCTGACGCTCAGGCTGTGGTCACCCAGCAGCACCTTGGCTTCATGCAGCATCTGCTCCGACAGGTAGACGCGGGGGGAGAGGCCGAATACCTGACGGAAGACACGGTAGCAGTGCGAGGGGCTGATCCCCAGCTCAGCGGCGATGTCGTCAACGCCATAATGGCTGTCATAGGGCACCTCCTGCGTGAACTGCTGATAGACCAGGCTCTGGAGGCGGCTGCGGATCTGGTGGGCCAGCTCGATCCGCTCATAAGTGCCCGGGGAGGAATTGTCAGCCTCCAGGGAGAAGACCTCCCAGAGCTGGGCGAACAGCTCGAAGACGGCAGACTGCAGCCTCATGCGCTGGGAGATCGTGATGCTGCCGGAGCCGGAGGTGGAAATCTCCACCAGCCTGCTGAGGAGCGGTCCCAATCTGTGGGCAACATTGCTCTCTGAGGTGAATAATACATGATTCAGCCGGCTGAGAAGTGAAATGAACAGCTTGTCATCAATATCGAAATGGATGCAGAAATAGGTGAAGGCCCCGCCGTTTCCGCTGCGGCTGGAGTGGATGTCGCCCGGCCTCAAGAGGACCAGATCCCCGGCGTGTTGAAGGTAGCTGTGGTTGTTGACGGTGAGCAGCTGCTCTCCTTCAAGCACATAATTGAATTCATATTGGGGATGGGCGTGCTGCGGATAATCCCATTCCCCGCTCACCTTGCGCAGATGCATGCCGAACAGGTTGAGCGTGGTTTTCACATCCGGGATGATAGTTTCACTAAGGCTTTGCCCCGGGACCGGCGGTTCAAAAGCTGCAACCAATAGGATCGCCCCCTGATACTTTGCGTTCTCATGATAGGGATGTTCAGGCTGTGTGCCTGTTTTATCCGTTATTAGTATACAGGATTCTGCTTGATTTGGGTAAATATTAGCGTGATTTGACAATGTTCCGGGGCTGCGGCTGCGTGGTAGGATGAACCTGAATGAAATCTAGTATACAAGATGTATGCAGAGGAGATGTGGACATGAGACAACAATCCGGGAATGAGTATGCTGCACAATATGACAGCGGATACAATGCGTGGCTAAGCTATCCTAAGCTTCAGCAAGGCCCCCTATATAAGCAATATGCGAAATGGTGCGGGGCGGTATCCGTTACAGAAGCCGGGGAGACCATCCAGGCTGCACTTCAGGAATGGACAAGAGGCATTGCCTCGCTATTGGACCTTGAGGCTGTCTCCAAGCCGCAGCCGGAAGATTTCGGTGTGGCCTTCGGCACCTTCACGGGTGATCATCCACTGATCCAGGGTGTGTTCGAGGACAAGACCGTCCAAGCTGTAGGAGCAGAAGGGTTCGCCATCCGAACCAGCCAGTCCCTTAAATGCATCGCTGTAGGGGCTTCCTCCCAGGCAGGTGTGTTATACGGCGTCTTCCATCTTTTGCGCCTGATTGCCAGCGGCAAGGACATTGAGAATCTGGATGAAATAGTGAATCCTGTGAATTCGCTGCGGATGATTAATCACTGGGATAATTTCGACGGCAGTGTGGAGCGCGGCTATTCCGGCAGATCCTTCCTGTATGAGAATAACCAGTTCACGAAGGATATGGACAGAATTACAGACTATGCGCGGCTGATGTCTACCGCCGGCATCAACGCTATAGCGATCAACAACGTGAACGTTCATGCGCTGGAGACGCTGTTTATCTCTACTTATCTGCCGGATGTGGCCAGAATCGCTGATATCTTTCGCATCTATGGCATCCGCCTGTACCTGTGCGTGAACTTCGCCGGACCTATGCATGAAGGGGAAGTAGGCACCGCTGATCCGCTGGATGCCGGCGTGAGGGAATGGTGGAAGTCGAGAGCCGCAGACATCTATGCTGCTATTCCCGATTTCGGCGGCTTCGTGGTCAAGGCCGATTCGGAGAACCGTCCCGGCCCGTTCACTTACGGACGGAACCATGCAGACGGGGCCAACATGCTGGCGGAAGCCCTGGAGCCTTACGGCGGCATCGTGATTTGGCGCTGCTTTGTATACAACTGCAAGCAGGACTGGCGTGACCGCAAGACGGATCGGGCCAGAGCGGCCTACGATCATTTCAAGCCGCTTGACGGCCAGTTCCATGATAACGTCATTCTGCAGATCAAGAACGGCCCGATGGATTTCCAGGTCAGAGAGCCGGTATCTCCGCTCTTCGGTGCCCTGGAACGGACGAACCATGTGATCGAATTCCAGATCGCCCAGGAATATACCGGACAGCAGCGCCATGTCTGCTATCTCGTTCCGCAGTGGAAGGAGATTATGGAATTCGATACGCAGGCCAAGGGCGGTCCGGCCCCTGTTAAGCGGATCGTTGACGGATCGCTGTGGGGCAACCGCCTGAGCGGAATTGCGGCGGTATCCAATGTGGGCAATGACAAGAACTGGACCGGCCATCTGCTGTCCCAGGCGAATCTCTACGGCTTCGGCCGGCTGGCCTGGAATCCTGAGCTGAGTGCGGAGGAGATTGCGGCCGAATGGATCGCCTTGACATTCGGCACGGACACAGCGGTTGCCGGAGTGATCAGCCGGATTTTGCTGGACTCCTGGGAGATCTATGAGTCTTATACATCGCCGCTTGGCGTAGGCTGGATGATCAATCCCGAGCATCACTACGGCCCGAATGTGGACGGCTATGAATATTCAATGTGGGGCACCTACCACTATGCCGATCATCAGGGAATCGGCGTAGACCGGACCGTGGCGACAGGCACAGGGTACAGCGCCCAGTATATGGGCAGCAACGCCGTACGTTATGATTCCCTGGAGGAATGCCCGGATGAGCTGCTGCTGTTCTTCCATCATGTGCCGTACACTCATGTGCTGCATTCCGGCAAAACCGTGATCCAGCATATTTACGATACGCATTTCGAAGGTGCAGAGCGTGCCGAAGGGCTTCTGGACGCATGGGGCGGACTGAAGGGCAGCATCGCAGAAGGCCTGTACACTCAGGTGGAGGAACGCCTTAAGGGGCAGGCGGCTCATGCCAAGGAATGGCGTGACCAGATTAATACGTATTTCTACCGCAAGAGCGGAATTGCAGATGCATTAGGCCGGACCATCTACTAAGGGAGCGTCTGCATTCCGGACGGCCCTGGCCTGTCTTTTGACAGGCCAGGAACTCATTTGGCTAACATCGAGGAGGAGTAGATCTCATGACACTGACTTTCAGTGATGTGATGGAGCACTTGAATGCAGGGGTACAGCTGCCCGTGAATACGGTGGATAAGCTTACGCCGGACGCTGCGGGAACAGAAGTGCAGGGAATCGTGACTGCCTTCGCCGCTTCGCAATATGTGGTGGAGCAGGCGGCCCGGCTTGGCGCCAATCTGGTGATCACGCATGAAGGTGTATTTTATAGCCACCAAGGACAAGAGAGTGCGCTGGAGCAGGATTCCGTCTACCAGGAGAAGTCTGCACTGATTACAAGCAGCGGGGTAGGCATCTACCGCTTCCATGACACAATACACCGTTATACGCTGGACGGAATCGTGGAAGGACTGTTGAAGGAGCTGGAATGGGAAGCGTATGTGGAGCGGCATCTACCCGAGGTGTCGATCCTCTCCATTCCTGAGATGACCGTTTCCGGGGTTGCAGAGTATCTGAAGCAGAAGCTGAATATCCCTTATGTCCGCGTTGCCGGGAACCTCTCCGCCTCCTGCTCCAGAGCGGGAGTACTGGTCGGCTACCGGGGAAATGGCCATTCGGTCATCCCGATGTATGAGCAGGAGTCGCTTGATCTGGTCATCGCCGGTGAAGGCCCCGAATGGGAGGTGCCTGAGTATATCCGCGATGCGGTCCGGCAGGGCAAGGACAGGGCGCTCATCATGCTGGGCCATGCCGAGAGTGAAGCGCCGGGAATGAAGCTGCTGGCAGAGCGGCTGAGCCTGCAATTCCCGGAGGTGCCGGTGCATTACATTCAGGATCAGCCCGTGTTTCAAATCCTATAATTAGCGTAGCTTAGAGATATCCCGAACCGCCCGCCACGGCTGTTTGGGATATCTCTTTGTACTTGTTTCGGAAACTATGATTTCCTCCTATTGTAGATAAGATATGTATAGATTTGGGGATAAGTATTCTTTGAATAAATTGTAGAATGACTTTGGTGCTGAAGGTATGCTTAGAACTGAATAGCAATTGGCTGGTACAGCGACATACGGACCAAAGGTATGTGGAAAACAGTATACATTATGTTCGCAAGCAGGCACACGGACCGAATGCATGTGGAAAACAACATACATTTGCTCGCAAGCAGGCACACGGACCGAATGTATGTGGAAAACAGCATACATTATGCTCGCAAGCAGGCACACGGACCGAATGTATGTGGAAAACAGCATACATTATGCTCGCAAAGCAGGCACACGGACCGAATGTATGTGGAAAACAGCATACATTTGCTCGCAAGCAGGCACACGGACCGAATGTATGTGGAAAACAGTATACATTTGCTCGCAAGCAGGCACACGGACCAAAGGTATGTGGAAAACAGCATACATTATGCTCGCAAGCAGGCACACGGACCGAATGTATGTGGAAAACAGTATACAGCACAGGGTTCTATAAACGCGACTAATATAATAACGCTACTGACATAACGTTGTCAGTAGCGTTTTTTATATGTTTTGGGGTCCCCGCAAAGTACCTGAGTTATCATCGAAGCTAAATCCTCACTTTGTGGGGTTATTTCATCAGGGGCAGTCCTGCCTCCGCCGCTCATTCTCCGCCAGAATATCCTTGATGGTGTTAGCGTCCTTCTTATCTGCGATCAGTATGCCTTCGGGACCGGCTATGGCGACTATGCCGGAGACACCAATGACATGCAGCGGCACCTCCAGCTCGTTAATAATATGACTGTTCCCGCATTCTCCCCATAGCCCGCCTACTCCAATAACCTGCGATGGCAGCCGGTCTGTCAGCGTATCCCAGCTTCCCAGGTCGGACCATTCCCCTTCATGCCTTACGACAACCGCTTTGGTGCTGCGTTCTGCCACTTCCTTGTCGAAGCTGCGGACCGGAAGCCCTGGATACTGCGCGGTTAATGCTGTGATTTCCACAGGCAGCCCCAGCCGCTCCAGATGCTCCAGCAGGAAGCCGAGCCGCGCAGCGAACACCCCGCAATTCCATAAGGCCTTCTCCTGCATCAACTCCAGGGCTTTAACCTTATCCGGCTTCTCTGCAAAATTTAATACCGGAGCATACCCGCCAGAGTCCTCCTGTGCCGGGACAACATAGCCGTATTGCTCTGAGGGATACGAGGGCCTCGTTCCAAGCAGGAGGAGTTCGGCCTCAGATTCGGCCAGAATAGCCCCGAATTGATGGAACTGGCGGAAGAAATCATCATCCGCATACATGTCGGCCGGAGCGATACAGATGACGTCCTCCGGCTGTGCCTTTCCGGTGGCAAGCAAGTGCAGCGCGCCGAACGCGGCAGCAGTAAAGGTGCCGCGCTTGCACGGCTCACCGATTACCGGATATTTACTCCCGGTGTACCGCTGTAGGAGGGCTACCTGCTCCTGATGGGCCACAAGCAACAGGGATTCATCCAGTCCGGCCTGACTGAGCTGACGGCATACCCGCCCGATCATGGATTCTGTGCCCCCGCCCGGTGCAGGCAGGAGCTGCAGGAACATCTTGGAGCGGATGCTGCCGGACAGGGGCCACAGCCGCTGGCCGGAGCCGCCGCACAGAAGAATAGTATGCATCACGTTTCTTGCCTCCTTAAGGCTTGCCCGGAGTGGAGTATCCCTTGCGCTGGTGGAAGGAGAGCGAACGGTAAGACCCGGCGTACTTCCGGATTTGCGCCTCAGTCAGCGAGCCCGCCGGGGTCTTCAGGGCTTTATTATTGGCATTCTTGAGCAGCACAGAGGTACGGTTTGCGCTGTACACGTAGTTGGCATAAGTCTCGAATTCGGAGAAGCCGAACTGCCGCTTCTTGTTGATAGAGTGTAGAATAGCCGCGTGCCAGGACATGCCGTGGCGGGCTGCTATTTTTCGTTTGAGACTGGCCAGCTTCGCAGAATCAAACAGCATGTAGTGGGTCACGAACGACTTGGATGAAGGGGCAGGGGCACCGAGCAGCTTGCGGTAGGTGCGGAAATATTCCGGCTGGCTCCAGTTGCGGCAATAGAAGATGCTTTTCCCGCCGGAACGGAAGCGATGGGGACGGATGAGCACCGTATCTGCATCAATGACCAGGAAATACTTCTCACGGCACACCTGATCCCCATTCATCTTGAGCAGCTGCTGATACAGCCAGCCTGACCGGTTCCAGCGGGAGGAGGAATAGCGGATCGCTTTTTTGGTGAACGGGAGGACGGTGGTTTCATTGACGAAGACGCAAGCTTTCCGGGAGCACAGCTGTCTGATTCTACTATTCTCCGGCGAGACAATATAGATATTGCTGATAGAATGCTGGACATAACGGCGAAGACTATCAATCACATAAGGGAGGGTGGCGAGATCCTTTTCGATAGCAGGAATCAGGACATCAATCGGTGGAGCGCTTGAGGTTGCACTTACAGCAGCAAGGGACATAGATTCATCTCCATACATATATTGACATTTGATCGTCTTCACTAGCGTATGCCTGCTGAGCTGCTATGGAGAGGGCAATTATCCTGCACAAGTTAATCTTTCTATACGGGGCAAATGATATATTCCACGGCACCTCCGGCGGCATAGGATGCAGTGAATATGTAATTTTATGTTAAAACGGAGCGTTGGCTCCCAGCCCGGACAGGAGAGTGCATAAGTGACAGCCAAAAAGGTTCAGTCAGGTCAGAGCAAATGGTATAAGACACAACTGCTGCTTAAGAACGAGACAATCAAGGCTTTCATCCCCGATACCCGGAGATTTAACCGGCGTAATCTGGAGCAGATGATACACGGCTATGGAATGATCTATATCAAGCCGGAACGGGGAACGTATGGCATGGGTGTGATCCGCGCGGAGCGGAAGGACCGGCAGGGATATATGTATCAGTATGAGGAGACCGTGCGCCGGTTCGCTACGTTTGAGGCTTTTCATCACAGTCTGGCGACAAGAATCGGGAAGAGGAGCTATCTGCTGCAAAAAGGTATCCACCTGCTGAAGCATCACGGGCGCCGTTTCGATATCCGGGTGATGGTGCAGCTCAGTCCAAAGGGCGTATGGGAAGCTACGGGGATTATCGGCCGGCTCGGGCACCCGCGCAAAATTGTGACCAATTATCACAGCGGCGGCAAACCGACCGCAGTGGAGCATTTGCTCTCCACCCATCTGTCTGCGCAGCAGCTTGTGCAGCTTAAGGGGGAAATGAACCGGCTGGGCACACGCATAGCGCGGCAACTGAAAAAGACTTATCCGCACCACCGGCAATTCGGTGTAGATGTCGGACTAGACCACTCACTGAAGCCGTGGATCATTGAAGTGAATATGAATCCCGATCCCTATATTTTTAATCAGCTGAAGGATAAATCCATGTACCGCAGAGTGATGCGTTACCGGCGTTTGGGCTTGACCAAATAATACGATATGCCAAAGGAAGGCCTGCCAAGCTGTGCAAGGCCTTTCTTTGGCATAAGGCTGTGATGTGTAATCTTACTCCGGCATAGCTAAATCCCGCTGTCTTATAGTAAAATAAGATAAATTCAAATACATAGAAGTTATTGTATGCTGAACCAGCTTATGCTTGCGTCCGGCGGGCAATAATGAGCAGAAAAGGCGGCTGAATATAGCTAATGAGAAAAAGTGTTGTATTTAAAGCGGTTTCATGTTACTTTATAGTCAATAAAAACGTTTTTATCAAAAAGGAACATTGATATGGCTAAGATAACGATCAAAGATGTCGCACGGGAAGCCGGGGTCTCCATCTCCACGGTCTCCAACGCCCTGAATGATGTGGATGTGCTGAGCCCGGAGACCAAAGCCCATATTCTGAAGGTGGCCCAGCGCCTGAATTACGTGCCGAATCTGAACGGCAAGCTGCTGAAATCAGGGACCACGAAGATGCTGGGGTTCTTCACGACAAGTGTGTCCGGTCCGTACTTCTACAAGCTGGTAGAATCCATGTCCCGTCAGTGCGACCGCCTGGGCTATGGCCTGAATGTATTCGTCACCAAGGACAAACAAGTCATTATGAGCAATATCCTCGGACGGCGGGTGGATGGTGTCATTATCTATGAGGAGCTGGGCATCGACGAGCAGGACATTGCCGCTATGAAGAAAGACAAGATCAAGGCGGTGTTTCTGGACCGGGTGCTGGAGGATGAAGGCATGGGCAGCATTATCTTTGATTCCTACGAATCAGGCTATGAGGCTACGAAGTATTTAATTAGCCTGGGGCATAAGCGGATTGCCTATATCTCCGGCGTGGATACGATGTTCGACAGCGTGCAGCGGAAGGAAGGCTATCTGGCCGCGCTGCGTGAATACCAGCTTCCGGTGGAGGAGGATTTTATCCTTCAGGGGTATTTTGAGGAGGACAGCACCTATAATGCCGTGAAGTCTTACCTCCGTCTGCATCCCGCGAGAGTCCCTGACGCCTTCCTGGCCGGCAATGATATCAGTGCCATGGGCTGTATTCAAGCGCTCAAGAGCTATGGGTATGAAGTGCCGCAGGATGTCAGTGTGATGGGCTTCGATGATATTGATATCGCACCTTATTATTCGCCGCCGCTCACGACGGTAAGGAATCAGATTGCAAGACAGGGCATGCTGGCGATTGATCATCTGGTCCGCATGATTCAAGACAAGGAGCAGGGCGCAGCACAGAAGCTGCAGGGCGAGCTTGTCGTAAGAGGCTCAAGTCATGTGAAGCTGGAGCGGAAGGACCGCAGATAGAGGGTAGCGGGTGAAACTGATTTTACAGGAGGGGGATTTTTTGCGCCAAAATAAAAACGTTTTTATTGCCTTGAGCAACCAGTTGAGCACCAACGTGATATCTCAATGGATAGGGGGACAAGATCATGAATAAACCATCAGCGTCTACTGCATCAGCTTCCATCCCGCCAGTGATCCCGCCGTCCGCCAAGAAGCCTGTGGGGCAGCGGATCAAAGAATTTGTAACCGATTACAAGAGGCAGTGGGAGATTCAGTCGATGGTGCTGCCGGGCATTATTTTTATGATTATTTTCTGCTACATACCGATCTACGGGCTGACGATTGCCTTCAAGAACTACACGGTCATTGATACCTTGTCCACTGCACCCTGGGTGGGGCTGGACAACTTCCGGATCATTCTGTCGGACGAATACTTCTGGGATGCGGTCATCAATACGCTGGGCATCAGCTTCCTGAAGCTTGGGATCGGGTTCATCATTCCGATTATTCTCGCCATTATGATCTACGAGCTGAACATGGGCCGCTTCAAAAAATTCGTCCAAACGATCTCCTATCTGCCGCATTTCCTGTCGTGGATCGTCCTGGGCGGGATGCTGATCACCTGGTTCTCCACCTCGGGGCTGTTCAATGAGCTGCTGCTGAATCTCGGGCTGATCTCGAAGCCGTCCAACATCCTGCTGGATGCAGGCAAGTACTGGTGGATTGCCACGTTGTCCGATATCTGGAAGGAAGCCGGCTGGGGCACCATTCTGTATCTGGCGATTATGGCCAAGATTGACCCCACCTACTACGAAGCGGCCCGGATTGATGGAGCCGGCCGGCTGCGTCAGATCTGGAATATCACCCTTCCGAACATGAAGGCGATCATCAGCCTGAATCTGATTTTGACGGTAAGCGGCCTACTCGGCTCGAATCTGGATCAGACGCTGGTCTTGATGAACTCCCAGAACCGGGAGAAAGCAGAGGTCATCAACTCTTATGTCTACCGGATGGGGATGACGCAAGGCGATTTCTCTTATGCAACGGCTGTCGGCCTCGGTGTCTCCATTGTGTCGGTAATCCTGCTGCTTATGGCCAACAAGGTCACCAGTAAATTGAACGATAATCAATCCGTGTTGTAGAGGGGGCGTTAGAGTGAATCGGAAGGTCATACGGGAAGATCTCGACAGCCGGATCTTTGATGCGGTGAATAAGGTGCTGTTGGTCTGCTTCATGGTTATTATCCTCGTTCCCCTATGGAACGTAATTATCTCCTCCCTTAGTTCGGGCAGGGCGCTGGCCGAGGGCGGATTCATCTTCTGGTCCAAAGAATTCTCGCTGGAGAATTACCGGGCGGTCTTCAATGACAGCACGATCGGTCGATCCTTCGTTGTCTCGGTCGCCAAGACGTTCATAGGGGTGATCACCCACGTGTTCTTTTGCGCAATGATCGGCTACGGTCTCAGCAAAAGATACATCCGCGGCCGCAAGCTGTATGTGGCGATGGGCGTGATCACGATGTTTTTCTCCGGCGGAATGATTCCGACGTATCTGCTGATCAAATCGCTCGGGCTGCTGAACAGCTTCTGGGTGTATATTATCCCGGCATTATTCAGTTATTACGATGTGGTGATTCTGATGAACTTTTTCCGGAACGTGCCGGATTCGCTGGAGGAGTCGGCCAAGATTGACGGGGCGGGGGACTGGCATATTTTCCTCAAAATCTTCATTCCGCTGTCCATGCCTGCGATGGCTACCATCGCCCTGTTCAACGGGGTGGGACAATGGAACGACTTCATGACCACGAAGCTGTACATTACCGATCAGGCGCTCTACCCGCTGCAGATGAAGCTGTATGAGATTATTGTGCAGTCGCAGACCCAGTCCATGCAGAATATCGGAGGCTCCGTCGTCATTGAGACCACTACCAAAGGCGTTCAGCTGGCCACCATTGTCATTACCACACTGCCGATTGTTGCGATGTATCCCATTCTTCAGCGGTACTTCATCTCGGGCATGATGCTGGGGGCGGTCAAGGAGTAGAAGAGGTTCACTACATTATAGGAGGTCAAGAAGATGATCAAGATGACTAAAGTTCTCGGCACAAAAACGCTAAAACCCGCGCTGCTCCTGATGGCGGCTATGCTGGTGGCGGCAGGCTGCAGCTCGGGCGGCGGCTCCACTAAGGCGGTAGAGGTGTCCCTGGACAATCGGTATACGGTAGACCCGGAGACTCCGGCCTGGCAGCTCGATAAGAAAGAGGAGACTACGGACTTAACCTGGTATGTGAACGCAGACTGGTGGAATACGGACTTCGGCAAGGATGTAGTCACCAAGAAGATCAAAGAGGATCTGAACATCAATATCAAGTTCATTACCGGGGACGATACGAAGCTGAATACGTTCTTCGCGGGCGGCGATATGCCGGATCTGCTGACGATCTTCGACTCCAATTCCCCGGTTGTGCAAAAGGCCTCCACCTGGGCGCTTCCGCTCAATGAGCTGGCGGAGAAGTATGACCCGTATTTCAACAAGGTGGCCGCTGCCGACACGCTGAACTGGTTCCAGCTGAAGGACGGCAAAACCTACGGTTATCCGAACTATTCCAATACACAGGCGGATTATGACAGCGGCAATATTCCGGCAAAGACGGCTTTTGTCATCCGCAAGGATGTGTATGAAGCGCTGGGCAGCCCTGACTTCGGGACCCCGGAGGCCTTCCAGAAGACAATGAATGAAATTAAGAGCAAATTCCCGGACATGATCCCCTTCGGGTTCAATGCCATCGGGGAAGGGACCGGCTCGCTCGGGGATGCGCTGCAGGATTTCATCGGCGTTCCGCTGGAGACGGAGGACGGCAAGTTCTACAACCGCAATCTGGATGAGGATTATCTGACCTGGCTGCGGACGCTGAATGCCGTGTACCGGGACGGGGCGATCAGTGATGACAGCTTCGCAGATGACGGAACCGGCTTTGAGGAAAAGGTGAAGTCCGGCAAATACGCAACGATGCTGCTTGACGGTACTCCACAGCAGGGCGGCAATTTGCAGATTTTCATGAGTGCCAATCCCGGCAAGGAGTATATGGCTGTTGACGGGCCGCAGAGCACCGTAGGGCATCAGCCGACCCTCAATCAATCCGGGATTACCGGCTGGATGATCAATTACATCACCAAGAATTGCAAGGACCCGGCCAAAGCGATTCAGATCTTCACGTATCTGCTGAGCGAAGAAGGGCAGAAGCTGATGAACTACGGGATTGAAGGTGTAACTTATAAATCCAATCCCGACGGTACGGTTGAGCTGCTGCCGGAAGTGAAGGACCTGCAGCTGAAT
Source organism: Paenibacillus sp. FSL H3-0333 (assembly GCF_038002805.1). Taxonomy (NCBI): domain Bacteria; kingdom Bacillati; phylum Bacillota; class Bacilli; order Caryophanales; family Paenibacillaceae; genus Paenibacillus; species Paenibacillus sp. FSL H3-0333. The sequence continues at coordinate 2,919,466 of NZ_JBBODG010000001.1, forward strand.
AATGCGGATAAGTTCAAGAAGGACTACCGGATGGGCGAATTCATGTTCTTCGGACATGACCGCCACAAAGCGCTGAGCAAGGATGCCTTCCCCGAGTCGATTAAGCAGATGCAGGAATGGGGCAAGGGCAAGCTGAAGCCGCATTTCATCCTGGAGAATATTAACCCCGATCAGGGGACGGCGGAGGCCCGCGGCCAGACGGCCATTAATACGAACTGGAACACCACGCTGGTCAGCATGATCCGTGCCAAGGACGAGGCAACCTTTGACAGCATTCTGGCGGAGCATAAGGCCTTCCTGGACAAGAACAACTGGAGCAAAATCGTAGAGGTGCGCAGCGAGAAGATGAAGGCCAATAAGGAAAAGCTGGGCATTAAGTAGGCAAGGCGCAAGGGAGGGCCCGTTTTGGGCCCTTTTATATAAGAAGATGGAGGGATAACACATGCGGGAAATGATCATGTACCAGTCCAGCGGAGAGAACGAGCTGTTTATAGAGCAGTCTGCAGCACAGCTGCCTCAGATTTCTGATGATGCAGTTACGGTCACCGTAGACATTGATGCGAGTAAGACCTATCAGGAGATGGATGGCTTCGGGGCTTCCTTCACCGACTCGGCCGCCTACCTGATCCATCAGGTGCTAGGCGCAGAGCAGCGGACGGAGGTGATGCGGAAGCTGTTCGATCCGCAGGCGGGGATCGGCTTGTCGTTCCTGCGTAATCCCATGGGCGCATCGGATTATGCCAGAACGGTCTACAGCTATAATGATCTGCCTGAAGGCGGGAGTGATCCAGAGTTGGCCGGATTCTCCATCGCCCACGATGAAGCGGACATCATTCCTCTGGTACAGGAGGCACTCAGGCTTAATCCTGAGCTGAAGCTGATGGCCTCACCCTGGAGTGCGCCGGGCTGGATGAAGACCAGCGGCTCGATGATCGCCGGGCGGCTGAAGCCGGAGCATTACGGAGTCTATGCGGATTATTTTGTCCGCTATATTCAGGCCTATGCCGCTCATAGCTTACCTATCTATGCTGTCACTGTGCAGAACGAGCCGCTCTATGAGCCGCAGCATTACCCCAGTATGCTGATGCTGCCGGAGGAGCAGCGGGAGTTCATCCGGGACTATCTGAAGCCTGCGTTCAGGCAGCACGGGCTGGCCGCCAAAATCTTCTGCTATGACCATAACTGGGACCGGCCGGATTATCCGCTGTCTGTGCTGGAGGCAGCCGGGGCAGAGGTGGACGGCGTAGCCTGGCACTGGTACGGCGGGGCGGCATCTGCACAGTCGGTGGTGCAGGCGGCCTACCCGGATCATGAGGTCCATTTCACCGAAGGCTCCGGCGGGGAATGGATTCCCCCGTTCGAGCAGGCCTTCTCCAATGTGATGCGTACGGGAATTGAGATTCTGCGGAATCACAGCAAATCGTTCGTGTTATGGAATATGGCCTTGGATGAACAGAACGGCCCTACGGTGCCGGGCTTCGGGGAGAGCACCTGCCGTGGGGTAGTTACGGTCAACCAGCAGACCCGGGAGCTGACGTACACCCTGGACTATTATACACTGGCACATTTCAGCAAAGTGATCCGCCCCGGGGCATTGCGCCTGGAGTCTGCGGCGAGCCGGGAGCATCTGCGTTCGGTTGCCTTCCGCAACGCGGACGGCTCGCTAGCGGTCGTCCTGTTCAACGACGGAGAGACCCCGGAGACCGTGGCTGTGCGGCTGGAGGGGGAAGAATTATTGACCCTAGATATCGCTGCGAAGGGTGCGGTTTCTGTTAGAGGGGGCAGGTAAGAGGAAGTAGCGGTTTAGTGTAGAAGAAGACTAAGGCTGCCGGGATTTTCCCAGGCAGCCTTAGTCTTTTTTGGAGAGAAGCAGGGAAATATCGCCCTGGCGGAATGTAATCGGAAAACCGATTACAATGCACTGTCGCGAGGTACATGGACCGAATGTAATCAAAAAACCGATTACAATGAGCACACACGGAGGACGTGGTCCAAATATAATCGGAAAACCGATTACAATGCGCTGTCGCGAGGCACATGGGCCGAATGTAATCGAAAAACCGATTACAATGAGCACAGGGGGTACGTGGTCCAAATGTATTCGGAAAACCGAATACATGCGGTCAACGCGATTTTTCTAATTACTGTTTACCTTTGAAAATGCCCGCGATCTCATCCAGCAGCCGGTCGAGGGTAATCGGGTCATCGAAGTTATATTTGCTGTCGAAGGTGTATACACGGCCTTCCTTGACGGCAGGGATCGCTTTCCATAAGCCGCTGTCCATCAGCGCGCTCTGTCTTGCAGCCGTCTTGCTGCTGGTGTCGGTAAGGAGGAACATATGCTTTCCAATATACTGTGGCAGCACCTCGTCAGAGATGGTTACGAACCGTTCTCCGGCATCGACCAGCTTCTGTACGCCTTCTGCCGGTTTGAAGCCAAGCTGTCCGTACAGCGTTTCATTCAGACCCTTGCCGCCCATAATGTACAACTCGGAGCCAAGCACCAGCAGGGAGGTAGCTGTATCGCCTTCAGTCAGATTGAGCTGCTTCTTCACGGAGGCAACCTTCGCCTGGTAATCATTGAACCAGCGGTCCGCAGCTTCCGTGCGGCCGAACAAGTCAGCGAGCTGCCGGACACGCTCCTCCGTCGGGAAGGTGCCGTCAAGGCCAACTACTACGGTTGGTGCGATTTGGCTTAACGCTTCAATCCCGGTCTCATCCCAGTCGTCGAAGATAATCAGGTCCGGTGACAAGGCAAGGATTTTCTCAGGGGAGAAAGGGTAGCCGATATCTTCAATCCCTTCGAGCAGATCGGGGTAAGCCACCTGAGTGCCGATGACGCTTAGCGAAGCTCCTGCAGGCTTAATCCCCAACGCCAGCAGGTCACCCGGATTACTGCCGACATATACAATGTGCTGCGGATCAGTTGGGATTTCAACCTCTCTTTTTTTGTAATCCGTGTACAATCTTGTTGTAGCCGCAGCTTCGGTTGCCGCCGGACTGGCCGCAGGGGACTCAGTTGCAGCAGCCGTAGATGAGGCGGCGTTATTCGTGTTGTCTGACTGGCCGCAGGCTGCCAGGATTAAGGTGAGGATCAGAAGGGTTAACGGAAGAAATATCTTTTTTGTGCTCAGCATAGGTGATGCTCCTTTATGATAAATTTTTCCATAAAACAACCTGTTTTCGCAGACAAATGGACACCAGTGCACTTATGTACCTTATGTACGGAGATTAAACAGGTAAATGCCTGCTGGAGAGGCAATAAAGAATCTATTCTAGATAATGATTATGATAATCATTATCATTTAATTATAATAGAGAGGAATAAGAGAGTTGTCAATCCTCAATATGACTCATCAACAGCCACCGCGCACAATCGGCTTACAGCACAAAGACGCCTCTACACCATCCATATGGTGTAAAGGCGTCCTTTTATATAAGTGTACCTAGAGTACAGGATGCGGATACAGATCTTTCTTATATTCATTCGGAAGGCTAACTTAGTAGGAAGTATTCCAAGAAGATTAAGGCCTAACCACCTCATCATACCCGGCAGTTCCAGGTTCGCCTGCATTTTGAGGGATTCCCTTCAAATGTTCGTTGAAGAAATCCAGTACCAGCCGGTTTACAATTTCGTTGCTTCGCGCACTATCAATGCTGCCCGTCATTCCGGTGAACTTCAGCAGGCTTGAATAGAGCTGCAGATCTGTAAAGTTGTAGTGTGCTGTGCCTTTGATATAGAGCCTGCCGCCCCCGTTCAGCCTGGCATCATTCATTATTTTCTCCTCGGCATCGATGTCAGGATCTGTATTCTGCTTCTTCACGTTATAGTATTCCTCTGACTCTATGAACAAAAACGGTTTGCTCATTTCCGGCCCGGTAAGGGTATACAAGGATCCATCCATGTCAATCCCGGCCTTCATTGCTGGAACTGAGAACATCGCCTCGTACGCAGCCGCTCCCCCGAAGGAGTGACCTATCACCCCGATTTGTTCTGCATTTATGTAATCTGCGAATTGCTGCTTCAGTTGGCCGAGGACAAAGCGGTTATCGCCGTTCCATATGTTGCCCAGTTGGGTGCCGGTTCCTGTGAAATTATCGGCGCTTAAAGAGTCATTAAACCCGGTAACTGTGCCGTCTGGAAACAAGGTCGCTGTTGAACTGTAGGTATGATCTACAGCTGCTACAATATAACCGTTTGATGCCAGATTCTCTGCAAGCGAGGTATGCAGAAGGCTGGAGGAACCGAGGCCATGATTGATCAGGATCAGCGGATAAGGTCCTTCAGAGCGAAGCCAGTCCGCATCAGGATAAGCATTCGTATGAATGTAACGCCAATAATCCAGGGCGAAGGAGGGGACTCTCAATGATCCGGCAAAAGCGGACATCAGCTTCCGGTTGCTTTGACGGTCACCAGGGAGCCAGGGAGCAGTGTGCATCCCGTGCTTCACAGCGGCTGGATACCAGACATAAACCATCAGCTCTCTTGAATCCCCCGGATCTGGCGTCTGAGGTTCTGGCCGGCTGCTGTCGGTGAGATGAAGAGTCTGCACACCAACGGCATAGGGCCCTTCCGGAGCGGGAAGCTCCACAACCGGGAGAATGGAAGACAGCACTGCCGAGCCGATCACCATGAGTAGACCTGCAGCTACAGAGCAGCGTTTCAGCAAGCGGAAAATAGATGTTCCGGAGGTTTTTCCACTAGACAACAGTTCCTGCGAACGGCCTCTAATGATTCCTGAAATGCGGATGAACATGCCAAGAAGTACAATTACATACACGCCCGCCATTTGCCAACGGTACCCTTCGAACCAGAGCTGTGCAGCACATAATGTAATACTAACCGCAGTTAATCCCATTTGTACCTTGAGAGGTAATTTGCGAAACACAAAGCTTAGCATAAATAATAGGGTTGACACGGTTAATATAATCTCTAATACTCTCATAATATAGCTCCTATCATTACACTCATAATAAGACCGTACGTTTCTTACATTCAGCCTATCTAAAAGCATAATAAAAATGTAGTACGCCAACTTACGTTCTAACGGTTACTTCTCTAGTTTAACATGGAGGAGCCGGCAGATTCTAATACAGTAGATTTCCGATCAGGTATAGCCAAATAGAATCATCGGCAAAGAGGCACGGACGGCTATAAAATGATAGAATAATAGTCATAGTCTTAAATACAGGGAGTGAATTTCTTATGAAAAAGATTGCTGCCGGAGTCATCGCCGGAGCGATATTGATGATGGGGGCGCAGGCGCTGGGCGCTTCTGCAACACTAGTAGGAAAGGCTATTCAGGCGGAGTATAGCGTGAAGGTGTACGGGAAGAAGCTGGCCGATCCGGCCATCGTAATTGACGGAAAAAGCTATGCTCCCGTTCGCGCAATCGGAGAATTAGCCGGGTTCAAAGTTACTGTAGAGGGCAAAACGATCAGCCTGGTGGAGAAGACGGGGACGGATTTGTTCTCATCCAGCGATAGACTTCCCACTGCGACTCCTGTGCCGGTTGCAACGCCGGATCCTGCATTGACCTTGACCAAGAGCAAGCTGGAAGTTATAGACGCTAAAATTGATATTGCAGTCAACAATATTCTGACGACCAGCAGCGAGCTGAAATCAAACCCCGGCAGCGCCGAGCTGAAGCTGAAGCTTGAGCAACACAAAGCGGAATACGCCGACCTGCTGAAGCAGAAGGATCTGGAGCTGCAGAAATAAACGGAAGCCGAGTGTAAGAAAAGAAGCAGGAACAGGGTGCCAAACAGCCGTGGAGAAAGTTGATCATGGCCGGCGGGTACCCTTTTTGGCGTCCATGGGCTTAAGAACAGACCGTGCAGCGTAGCGGAAGGAAGCCGGATACTTCACGGAAATTCTGATCCGACGGCAATATTCTCAGCACCGTATTGTCTGTCCGGATGCCGCATGCTATATTTTGACGGTAAAAGGAATCCAGCTTCGCGGAAAGGAAGCAGCCTATGATGAAGGGGACCAGTCTCCGAATCCGGCTCCTGGTCATTATGATGTGTCTGACCACATTGCCGGTGCTCACTGTCACCACCATTGCCACCTACAACACGCGGCAATCCGTTGAGAAGGAAATGATCAATGCGAATGATTCCCGGATGCAATGGGCCGACCAGTATCTGGAGGAGCTGATCGAACAGCTGGATACCCTGTTCTACACCCTGCAGATTAATCCGCAGCTTATGGCCGGACTTACGGATACAGACAGTCTGGACGCCGCTACCCAGTACCGTTCGCTGAACAATATCCGTGAAGCCATAACCTCGCAATTCTATACAAACTCCCGGAAGATAGATGAGCTGACGCTATACTTGCACGAGAAGCTGAAAGCCATTTCCGTTGACTTTGTCAATAGTGGAAGCGTTTCCCCGCTTAATATTCACACGGGTCCCTGGAGCCGGCTGTCGCGTGAGCCGGTCAATATGTATTTCAAACAGAACGGCAGCGGGATCTATGCGTATCACGGCATCAACAGGTTTGAGGATCACCGGTTACTCGGAGGCATAGGGGTGAGGATTAACGCAGAGGTGTGGGAGGAGGTCAGCCATATTCTCCAGTCCGAGGCCGAGAGCTCGGTCTTCCTGCTGAATGATGAAGGGGAGCTGCTCTCAGGTTCGACGATGTCCGAGAGCTCCGGTGATATCGGCAGGCGGCTGCAGGAGCTGAATATCTCTGAGCATGGACTGGAATTCCGGCAGAAGGACGGTTACTTCTTCTTCATGAAGACAGTGGCGGAAGGCCAGCTCACCCTTGTGAAGGCCATACCGTTGACTACTGTCGCCAGCAGCGCAAGGCCTACGATTGCTGCCGGCTTCCTGACCGGCGGGTTATTCGTCATCGCCTCTATTCTGCTGTCCATCCTGTTCTCGCTGCGGATTACCCGCCCCATTGTCGGTCTGGCGATGTCGATGCGCAAGGCGCATGTCAGCAACTTCGAACAGCATTCTGTGCAGAGCCGCGATGAGATCGGGCTGCTGGAACGCGGCTACAACTCGATGATGGAGCGGATCAGGGAGCTGATTGAGGTAGAGTACCGCCAGGAAATTGAGGTCAAGAATGCCCAGCTGCTTGCCCTTCAGGCGCAGATCAATCCGCATTTCCTGAATAACACGCTTCAGCTGATCGGGGGGATGGCACTGTCGAGGAATGCTGATGATATCTATAGCATTACCCGGGTGATTGGCGATCTGCTGCGGTATTCCATCAGCCATGAAGGCGGGCTGGTGAAGCTGGAGGAAGAGCTTAAGCATGTGCGCAATTATGTATTCATTCAGGAGAACCGTTTCCTCGGACGCTGCACCGTAGTGATGGAGGCAGACGAGTTCTCCCGGTTCAGCCTGCTGCCGCGATTTACGCTGCAGCCGTTGGTGGAGAATGCCTTTGAGCATGGCCTGCAGCCGCAGCGGGGACACTGGAAGCTGATCATCCGGATCAGGACCATCGGCAGCCGCACCGTGTTCATGGTGAAGGACGAAGGGGTCGGCATGGCGCCGGAGCGGCTCGGGGAGATCCGTGCTGCGCTTAGGGGCAATGTCACGATGGCGGCTGATCCCGCGGCACAGTCGGGGGAGCCTCCGAAGCGGAGAATGGGGATCGGACTGAGCAATGTCCATTCGCGGCTTGTGCTGCAATTTGGAGAGAACTATGGAATGAACATATACAGCAAGGCCGGAGCGGGAACACTGGTTGTGATCCGGTGGCCTGCGGCCGCAGAGGGGGAAGAGCGAAATGCTGAAGGTACTGATAATTGACGATGAGCCCTGGTCCAGACAGGTGGTGAAATCGCTGGGTGCCTGGGAGGAGCACGGAATGCAGGTGATCGGCGAGGCGGAGGACGGAATAGAAGGGCTTGAGCTGATCGAGGCATTGCATCCCGGGCTCGTCATCACCGATATGCGGATGCCCGGACTGGACGGGGTGGAGCTGTTGGAGAGGCTGAACCGCCAGTACCCGGAGGTGCAGATTATTGTAATGAGCGGGTATGACGATTTCGTCTATCTGAAGCAGGCCATCCGCTCGAAGGCGGCTGAATATTTGCTGAAGCCGGTGGACCGGACGGAGCTGAACCATGTTCTCTCAGAATGCGCGAAGGAACGGGAACGGCAGCGCTTAACCGGGTCGCCCTTAATGCTCATGGAGCAAGCGTTGATGGAGCATTATCTCGCCTACCGCCAGCGGATCTATGACCAGCTGCTGGCGCTGAACAAGCCGGCGGTGAGAGAGGAGCTGGAGAAGCTGGGACGGGAGCTGGAACGCTCGGTGCTGCAGCATCAGCTCGAAGCGATGCTTGAGCGGACCTCCCGTGATCTGCTGCTGCTTGCCGGGGAAGCCGCCAAGACAAGCGGGGTGGACCCGGCGGCGGATCCGGTTCCGACGGATAAACCGTGGCCGTCGGTCCAGGCCATGGTGACGGGGCTGGGCGATCACTTCACAGAGCTCGTCAACACGGCTCTGGAGCAGCGCAGGAACCGCATCAGGCTGGATCTGGCGGAGGTTGAGGATTATATCCGCGGCCACTTTCATGAGCCGCTGTCTCTGGAAGGAATCGCGGCGCATTTCCTGGTGACGAAGGAGCATCTGAGCCGGGCCTTCAAGGCCGCAACCGGAGACACTGTAATCGAGCATATCACCTCCTTGCGGATGGAACGGGCAAGGGAGCTGATTGCTGCGCGCGATATGCCGATCAAGGATGCCGCCGCACTCTGCGGTTATGAGGATCTGGCTTACTTTTACCGTGTCTTCAAGAAGCACTTCGGCATTACTCCCGGTGAGCTGCGGAGCGAGAAGTGAATTTTGCGGATGATAAATAAAAATGAAAGCGTATCAATATAATACAACTCCCGATGTTAATATCCTTAAAAGACGCTGCTCCCTGTATCCCCTACACTAAAGAGGCAAAGATAACAGAAGGGGGTAACAGAGATGAAGAAAGCGCTTAATACGGCAATGACACTGATGCTTGTTCTGGGAATTGTATCGGGGTGCAGCTCCGGTGCGAATGGAAATACGGCAAGTGACAGCCCGGATTCCACGCCGGCGGGGAGTGCGGCTGCGGCGACAGAAGGCCCGGCCCGGCAAGTCGAGCTGAAGGTATTTATGAGCTTCCCGCGCTTTAAGGATCAGTTCGATAAGTACTTCGAGCAATTCAAGGCCAAGGAGCTGGCGGAGAAAAATATTGATGTCACCGTGAAGCTGGAGATGCCGAACCCGGATCAGGCCAAGCAGATTCTGGAGACCCGCATGGCTTCGAATGATGCACCGGATGTATTCACCCTCCATGCGATCGCGGATGTGCCCCGGTATTACAAGGCCGGCTATCTGAGCGATCTGTCAGATCAGGCTTTCGTACCGAAGCTGTATGACAGTGTCCGGGATACCGTTACTTATGATGATAAAGTCGTAGCTCTGCCGCTGGAGAGCCTGTCCTGGGGCTATCTGTACAATAAGCAGATCTTCAGCGAGCTCGGCATTCAGCCGCCGCAGACGCTGGATGAGATGAAGGCGGCGATAGACAAGCTGAATGCAGCCGGGATTAAGCCGTTCGAGCTGAGCTTCCAGGAATCGTGGATTCCGCAGCTGATGATGGCGCTGTCTCTTGGCGGCATCGTCTCCTCCGAGCATCCGGACTGGGTGGACAAAATGAACAAAGGCGAAGCCTCTTACGCGGATGTGAAGGATGTCTTCAACATAATTGATCTGATTATGGCTAACGGCACGGATAAACCGTTCGAGGTGGGCAGTGCGGCCGGCTCTACAGATTTTGCAAACGGCAAAGCAGCGATGTGGGTGCAGGGACCCTGGCAGGCGGAATCCATCCTCAAGGCTAATCCTGACATGGAATTCGGGGTAGCTCCGCTTCCTGTAAGCAACGATCCGGCGGCTACACAGATTAATCTGGCGACCTCCACCTCACTGGCCGTATCCCCTAACAGCAAGAATAAGGAAGTGGCGCTGGATCTGTTAAATTATGTGCTTGATGACAAGGATTCTTCGGCGCTGTTCGAGGAACTGAAATTTAATCCGGTAGCGAAGCAGCATACCTACAATACCTACCCGTGGGTAACCGAAGCCAGCTCCTATGTCTCTGAAGGCAAGGCTTATCTGGATCTGTCGCTCCCGAATGGTGTTACCGATGAGACAGCCAAGCTGCTACAGAGCTATTACACCCAGGGGGTAACTCAGGAAGAATTCATCAAGACACTCGACAAGACCTGGGCTAATGCGGTAAAAGTAGGCAATTAAGGGATTCCCAGAAACAGCATAGGAGTGATTGAGATGAGTGGAAGCCGTGCAAGAAGACGTTCCTTCATCCTGCTGGCCTTCGTGTTTCCCGCGCTGCTGTTCTACGCCGTATTCATGCTCGCTCCCGCCTTCGGCGGGGCATGGTACAGCTTCACGGACTGGAACGGACTGAATCCCGCCTACCATCTGGTGGGATTCTCCAATTATATCGAAGCGCTGACGGATGATGCCTTTTTCATTGATTCAGTCTGGTTTACCCTGAAATTTGTAGTGGTAATGGTTGTAATGCAGAATGTGCTGGCGGTCCTGCTGGCGGTCCTGATCGAATCACGCAGCCGGAGCAAGGCCTGGTTCCGGACGATCTTCTTCATGCCCAACATGATCAGTATGATTATCGGCGGCTTCATGTGGCTGTTCATCTTCACCAAAGCTTTGCCTTATATCGCTGAGCATGCAGGACTCGCCTTTCTGGACCAGTCGTGGATCGGCGATCCGAAATATTCTTTTCTGGCGATTGTCATTGTCTCCCTGTGGGGCGGCGTTGGCTATCTGATGGTGATCTATATTGCAGCGCTGCAAGGGGTGCCGGACGCGCTTAAGGAGGCGGCAGCAATCGACGGTGCGAACAGCTGGCAGACCTTCCGCAGCATTACGCTGCCCATGGTCTATCCTGCGGTAACGATTGGAATATTCGTGACGCTGAATAGCTCCTTCAAGGCATTTGATGCCGTGTTCGTGCTCACGGGGGGCGGACCGGGGCGGGCGACGCAGGTCATTGCCCTGAATATTTTTGAAGAAGCGTTCAAGATGAGCAGCCGCTACGGCTACGCCAGTGCCAAGGCAATGATCCTGTTCCTGGTAGTTCTGGTAATCACGCTGATCCAGCTGAGCCTTATGAAACGAAGAGAGGTGGAGGCATGAGCACGGTCCGGGTGAATTCCACACTCAAGCCGGGTACGGCGGCACGGCGCAGAATCTCTTCGGTAATCATTATTCTGGTCCTGCTGGCCGGGGCAGTAATTACGCTCTTTCCGATCTATATGGGCGTACTGAACTCTCTGAAGACGGAAGGGGATATGATGAACAATATTCTCGCCATTCCAGGGCAGCTGGAATTCGGCAATTATAGCGATGCTTTTGAGAAAACCAATTTCCTGCGCAGTCTCAGCAACACCGTGGTGGTCGCGGTTACCGGCCTCACCGGCATCATTCTCTTCTCGTCCATGGCTGGCTACAAGCTGTCCAGAACACCCGGCAGACTGAGCACGTTCCTGTTCAATCTGTTCGTCCTGTCGATGCTGATTCCGTTTCATTCCATCATGATCTCGCTGAACCGGATCTCCATGAAGCTGGCAGTTCAGGGCTCAACGGTCGGTCTCGGCCTGATCTACATCGGGCTTGGAGTGTCGATGGCCATCTTCCTGTACCACGGGTTCGTCAAATCGATCCCCCGGGATCTGGATGAAGCGGCGGTGATCGACGGGTGCGGGGAGCTTAGGCTGTTCACTACGATTATTTTTCCGCTTCTGCTGCCGATTACGACAACTGTGGCGATTCTCAACCTCCTGTGGATGTGGAATGACTTCCTGCTGCCGCTCTTGATGCTCACGGATGCCGATCAATATACACTGCTGCTGTCCACCAATATGCTGTTCGGGCAGTACGGCAATAATGACTGGGCTGCGATTCTGTCTTCGCTTGTGCTGACCATGCTGCCCGTTGTTGTGCTGTATCTGCTGCTGCAAAAATATATTCTGAATGGCATCGCTGATGGCGCTGTCAAAGGGTAAAGAGGAGGAAATACAGATGATTCACCGGGAAGACCATGAAGTAAGCGGGTTCCTGTACGCAGACGGACACCGAATCCGAAACGGGGAAGGACGCGAGCTGCTGCTGCGCGGTGTAGGGCTTGGCAGCTGGCTGCTTCCGGAAGGCTACATGTGGCGTTTCCCGGAGCGGGGAGACCGTCCGCGCCGGATCGAGGCGATGATTACCGAGCTGATCGGTCCGGAGGACGCGGAGGTATTCTGGGAGACCTACTATGACCGTTACGTGGCCGAAGCGGATATCGCGCGGATTGCGGAAGAAGGCTTCAACTCCGTGCGGATTCCGATCAATGCGCGGTATATCCTGGGGGGAGAAGGGGACGGGGCCTGCTGGCACGAGGAGCATCTCCAGCGGCTGGATCGGGTTATCGGCTGGTGCAGGGATTATAGAATCTATGCGATTCTGGATCTGCACGGAGCACCCGGCGGCCAGACGGGAACGAATATTGACGACTCTGCACAGGATCTGCCGGAGCTGTTCACGGATGAGCGCAACAAGCAGCTGACCGTCGCCATCTGGCGGATGCTTGCGGAGCGGTACAAGGACGAATGGATCGTCGCAGGCTACGACCTGCTGAACGAGCCGCTGCCGGAGTGGTTCGCTGAGCATAACGATCAGGTGATGCCGCTGTACCGCGAGATTATTGCAGCCATCAGGGAAGTGGATGCCCGGCATATGATTATTCTCGAAGGTGTGCACTGGGCGACGGACTGGTCGATCTTCGAAGAGAAGCCGGGCAATGAACTGCCGGACCAGAATCTGATGCTGCAGTTTCATAAGTACTGGAACAACCCTGATACCGAGAGCATTCAGAAGTATCTGGACGCCAGAGAGCAGCTGAATGTTCCGCTGTTCATGGGGGAGGGCGGAGAGAACAACAAGGACTGGTACGCTGGCGCTTTCCGCCTGTTTGAGGATCACGGGATCTCCTGGAACTTCTGGACCTGGAAAAAACTCGACACGGATAATTCCCCCTGCTCCATCGTCCTTCCGCAAGGCTGGCACAAGCTGGTCAGCTATCTGGAGGGAGGCGCGAAGCCGGAGCGCGTGGAGGCTCAAGCGATACTGGACGAATATTTGCTCAATCTGAGCCTGGAGCACTGCATATACCATGCTGATGTGGTCCGCTCGCTGTTCCGGCGGCTGCCGGTGCGGATTCCCGCTATTTTTTATGGTTACAAGGGGAGCGGTGTCAGCTTCGGGCGCGCTCCCGGCAGGCAGGCGGCGGCAGGTATCAGCTACCGTGAAGGGGACGGCATGGATTTCCGCTTTGTGGAGGGAAATCGTACGGCCCCCAATTTCCAGCATGGACGCGGCGAATCCTGGCAGCCTGAGGAGAGGCTGTGCGTGGAGCTGGCGGAGGGGGACTGGGTGGCGTATACCTTCACTGTTCGGGATTCGGAGCGGCTGAGTCCGCAGGATTGGCGGGAGTCACTGGAGCCGGAGGGATCGAAGGACTGGCGAGAGTCGCGGGGCTCGCAGGACTCGCTGGCTCTGGAGTTGCGGGTGCTGATGGGCGGGCCGGAGAATGAGCTGCTGGTGAAGCTGGACGGTCAGGAGATCGGCCGGGTGAACGGCTGCGGGCAGGATTGGCAGACGAGGCGGATCATAAGCGGCGGACGGCTGGAGGCAGGAAGCCATGAGCTGACTGTCAGCACTGCGGCTGGCTCTGCGACTATCGAGTGGCTGGATTTGCGGTAGTGCGAATATGCAGCAGAGTGTTGGAGCAGTGGTCAAGCTTTCCGGACCGGACTAATGAAGAAGCTAATATAGCACCGATGACTTCACTCTTTTAATCCTTCAGGCCTCATCTTGCCCATCCACAATTTAAAGACTGATGCTCTACTAGCATCAATGATTGTAATAGTTACCGGGTCCGTAGATTGCGTTTTTGCAGTTTACGGGCCTGTTTCCTGTAGTAGATATTCATCTATGTTGAAGATGATTAATATGAAATTCTGCCCATAATACAAAATGTTCAACATTTACGTCTACAGTGCTTCATGTAAGTCTCCACGATAACGCAAACAGGATGTGGATTGATGAATAGCGTAGTGCGAACTGCGTTTGACGTATGGAGCAGGGCAGCAAGGGAAGAAGCCGGATATTAAAATTCAGGAGACTGGAATTCAGAGGACTAATTTGACTGGCACAAGGATTTGAGAAAACGCTATACATCTTTTAATAACACGTGTTATACTCTCGGTGAGGTGCTGATATGGGCAAAAAAAGAGTAACCAGCTTTGACGTAGCCAAGCGGGCTGGCGTGTCCCGCAGTGTAGTGTCTGCCGTACTGAATGATACTCCCGGCATCGGGGTTGGCGCGGAGACGCGCGAAGCCGTACTAGAAGCCATCCGCGAGCTGAATTACCATGTGGACGCCGGTGCACGCAGTATGAAGACAGGAAAGAGCATGACGCTTGCCGCCTTTGGAGATACGCGCCATCCGTTGTTTACCCGGCTGCTGGAGGGCATGCAGCGGGAGTGTGAGCTCAGCGGGTATCATATATTGCTCTGCTCTCCGCGTCATAAGGGAAACGCCAATGGTCGGGCCGAGCTGCTGGAGCTCTATCATCAGCGGAAGATTGACGGGATTGTGACGCTTGATCACACGAGTTATGGTGATCTGGAATGGGCAGCCAAGATCGAAGCTGCCGGGATTCCGTATGTTTCAGTGGAAGGGTACGCAGAGGTGCCGGGTGTATATTCGGTATTAGCCGATTATTCAGGCAGCGTGGAGACCGCGCTGAACTATTTGCTGCGGGAAGGTTCAGCGCAGCAGCCTGGTCCGGCCTACGCTGAGATATACCATGGGGATAGCGCGGATAACTGGGCGGAGCGGAACCGCCGCGATGCCTATACCGGCTGGTGCAAGGCACATGGACTGCAGCCCGTGATAATTCAACTGGATGAGCAGCAGGGAGACTGGGCCGGGTGCCTGCAGCAGCTGGCGGCGGATAACGGCCGGCCCTATGCGCCGCTGCTGGTCAACTGGTCGAGCGCCATACCCGATCTGTACCGGGCAGCGCACAAGCTTGGCCTGCGCATCGGCGAAGATGTACGGATCATGGCGGCAGACAATACGATTCAGGGCCACCGGCTTAGCCTGCCATCCCTAAGCTGCGTGGAAATCCCCTACGTCAGCATGGGCGAGGAGGCAGTCCGCTGCCTTCTGAAGCAGATGAACGGGGTCATGGAGAAGGAACAGGCGGACAAGATTTGGCTGCCTGCGATATTGCGTGCGGGAGAAAGCGCGTAAGTGCTTGTTTTGATGTTCTTTCTCTGCTGAAATGATGTATGAAAACTAGGATTGGGTTCTTTGGAGCTGAGGGATCAGAGGGATAAATCCCTCTCAATCCGCCAGATACAGACCGCAGGAGGAAATGAGGAGCAAAAGTGCACCTGAACTCACCAGGTGCAGGCCGGGGAGCGGCACCGTCAATTGGTGGCCGGCCGCCATAATGTTTGTTTAATAACACGTGTTATATAAGGGAGGAGAACGGAAATGAAGATGTTCTGGACAGAAGAGAAGCTTGGCGCGCGGTTGAGAGAGCTGGAGAGTTACAGGTACCGTGAGGGGATTACGCTTGAGGAGTGGCAGGTTACTGAGGATCTGGAGGGGGCTAATGGTGCCTATCCGCCTGTACTTGATGGTGACAGGAAGCTGCGAACCGGGGAGCATTGGACCGGCTATGATGCTTATCTGTGGCTGCACCGCAAGGTAACCGTTCCAGCCGAGTGGCAGGGTAAACGTGTTGTCGGGCTGTTCGACTTCGGCCGGACCGGCGGGGGCAATAACAGCGGGTTCGAGTCGCTGCTGTACCTGGACGGGAAGCCTTATCAGGGCGTGGACTCTAACCATCAGGAAGTGTTCCTGGAAGACGACGCGGCCGGCCGGGAGCTGGATTTCACCTTTCGCTTATGGTCGGGCCTGAACGGAGACGGTCAGCTGATTCCGCAGGAGCACAAGATCAAGCGGGCAGAGCTGGCCTATCTGGATGAGGCTGCCGACAATCTCTATTATACCGGCCGGGCTGCGCTTGGAACCATCAAGCAGCTTCCGGACAGCCAGATCGAGAAGCATGAGCTCTTAGCGGCCTTGAATAAGGCCTTCAACAGGCTGGACTGGTCCAGACCCGGCAGTGCGGAGTTCTATGCTTCAGTCCAGGAGGCAGAGTCAAGCCTGCTTGAAGACCTTTCCCACCTGGAACGGGAGCATCCGGTGACGGTAACTGCCATAGGCCATACACACATCGATGTGGCCTGGTTATGGCGCCTGACCCACACCCGCGAGAAAGCAGCCCGCTCCTTCTCCACCGTACTGCGGCTGATGAAGGAGTTCCCGGAGTATATTTTTCTGCAGACTCAACCTCAGCTCTATGCTTATATCAAGCAGGATTACCCGGAGATCTATCAGGAGATTAAGGAGCGTGTGGAAGAGGGACGCTGGGAAGCCGGAGGGGCGATGTGGCTGGAAGCGGACTGCAATCTGACGAGCGGTGAGTCGCTGGTGCGGCAGATTCTGTACGGGACAAAGTTTTTCCGCGAGGAGTTCGGGGTGGACTGCAAATACCTATGGCTGCCTGATGTGTTCGGCTATAGCTGGGCGCTGCCGCAGATTCTGCGCAAGTCAGGCATTGATACCTTCATGACCACCAAGATCAGCTGGAGCCAGTACAACCGGATGCCGCATGATACGTTCCAATGGAGAGGGATTGACGGCAGCGAGGTGCTGACCCACTTCATCACCACACCGGAGGGACCGGATTCGGGGGCCTGGTATTACACCTATAACGGCCTGATCGAGCCTTTCTCTGTGCAGGGCATCTGGGAACAGTACCGGGACAAGAACCTGAACCGTGAGCTGCTGTTGTCCTATGGTTACGGGGACGGGGGCGGCGGTGTGAACCGCGAGATGCTGGAGATGCGGCGGCGGCTGGATACGATGCCGGGTCTTCCACAGGTGAAGACGGGCCGGGCAGCGGAATACTTCGAGCGTCTCCATGAGACGATCGATGCTACGGAGGAGTATGTGCATACCTGGGACGGGGAGCTATATCTGGAGTACCACCGGGGAACTTATACCAGCCAGGCCTATAATAAAAAAATGAACCGCAAGCTGGAGCTGCTATACCGCGAAGCGGAATGGCTGCAGATGCTCTGGGCGGCGGAGAGCGGCGGATTCGGCCAGTATCCTGCGGACGCGCTCCTGGAAGGCTGGCAGATCATTCTGCGCAACCAGTTCCACGATATTATTCCCGGCTCCTCCATTCATGAGGTGTACCAGGATTCCCGGGTGGAATATGCCGAAGCAGAGCAGCTTGGCCTGGCAGCGCGGGAGGCTGCGGCAGCAGGGCTTGTCGGCCTGACGTCTGCGGGTTCGCCTGCAGCGCATGTTGGTCTTCCTACGGCGTCTGCTGAGGGTTCGCCTGCAGCATCTGCCGTTCTCTCTCCGGCGTCTGCCGAGGGTTCGCTTGCGGCGCAAGCTGACCTCACTCCGGCGGAAACCCCGGAGCAGACAGAATATACGCTGTTTAACAGCGCCTTCTTCACTGCTCCCCGGCTGGCAGCCGTGCCTCACGATGCAGAGAATGCTGTCTGGACGGACGCTGAGGGTAACCGGCTGACTGCACAGCGCTCAGGCGGGCAGTGGCTGGTGGAGACGTCGGCGGTCCCGGCAATGGGGAGCGCAGTGATTGTGGCCGCTGAGCCTGGCGGTTCCGAAGCCGCTCAGCCGGAACCTACCCTTCCTTTCCACTGGCAGGATTCCACACTAACCACTCCTTATTATATTCTGGAGTGGAATGCATCAGGACAGCTTAGCCGGATCTTCGACCGCAGCGCAGAACGCGAGGTACTGGCACCGGGCGAATGCGGCAATGTGCTTCAGGTCTTCGAGGATAAGCCAAAGATGTTCGATGCCTGGGATATTGATCTGTACTACCAGGAGAAGATGCGGACCATCAGCGATCTGCGCTCCGTCAAGCTGACCGAATGCGGCCCGCTCCAGGCTGTGCTGGAATTCGTCTGGAGTTATATGGATTCCACCATCATCCAGAAGGTCAAGGTGTATGCCGGAAGTGCGCGCATTGATTTTGAGACTTACGTAGACTGGCATGAGCAGCACCAGCTACTCAAAGCGGCCTTCTCTGTGGCCGTGCGGGCTACGGAAGCCACATACGATATCCAATTCGGTAATGTGAAACGGCCGACTCACTGGAATACAAGCTGGGATTACGCGCGGTTCGAGAGCGTGGGCCATCAGTGGGCGGATCTGTCGGAGCGGGGCTACGGGGTCAGTCTGCTGAACGATTGCAAATATGGCTATGACATCAAGGATCATACGATGCGGCTGTCGCTGATCAAATCGGCAACCAGCCCAGACCGGCTGGCGGACCAGGGAGAGCATAACTTCACGTATGCCCTGCTGCCGCATGAGGGGGACTGGGTGACTGCGGGCACGGTACAGGAAGCATGGGCGCTGAACCAGCCGCTCCTGGCCGTGGAAGGAGCCTACACCGCCGGAAGCGGTAAATCCTTGATTACCTGCGATGCCCCGAACATTGCCATCGATGCCGTGAAGCTGGCCGAAGACGGCAGCGGCTGTATCGTCCGGCTGCATGAGTTCACCGGAACGCGCTGCACAGCGGATGTCAGCAGCGATTATGCCGTCTCCTCCTGGCAGCTGCGCGATCTGATGGAGCGGCCGCTGGAGACTGAGACAGTGGACGGACCCGCGATACGGCTTGATTTCAAGCCCTATGAAATCCATACGGTTCATGTGGCTTTTGCCTAATACTTAAGCCGGGGCTGCCCGTCCAAGCAGGTTAATATACATTTAAAAGGCCGCCATTTCGGCAGGGGAGTTTTCACTACACCCTGCCGAAATTGGCGGCCTTTTTTGAACATATAACTGTTCTTGTCCGCTTACATCTGTTTAATCAGCTCTTCAAGCTCAGCAACCAGACTTTTGGCAAGCTCAAAATTATTATCCTTCAGCGCCAGTTCTACCCGGGTTTCGGCTGCTTTCTTCTTCTGCTCCAGCTCCAGATAATCTTTATCGAAATGCCGGGCATAAATCATCTTCTTGAATTTCTTGATCGTCATCTTGCGGACCGTCTTATCGTCAATGATCAGCACATAGTCCATCCCGTTGACTACGGAATAGAAGTCATGGGAGATCATGAGAATCGCGCCCTTGTACTCCTGGATGGCTTGGTCCAGAGCGATTTGCGTGTAGGTGTCCAGATGGCTAGTCGGCTCGTCTAGCAGCAGGACGTTGGCCTTCAGGGCAGACACCTTGGCCAGCTGTAACAAATTCTTTTCGCCGCCGGACAGGGCTGCTATTCTCTGGTTCACGATCTCGCCTTCAAAGCCGTAGCCTGCCAGATGGGAGCGGATCTCATCATACGTAGCCATCCCGGCCTCGATGAATTCTTCCAGCAGGGTGTTGGAATCGTTCAGCACTTCGCCTTGAAGCTGGGACAGATAAGCTACCGCAGCCTCCGGGCTGAGGGTTATAGAGTCGTGTTGGCCCCGCGCAATATCGCGCAGCAGGGTTGTTTTGCCGGTACCGTTCGGACCGATCAGGGCGACTTTATCACCAGCATTCAGCTCGAAGCTAACCTTGTCCAGCAGCAGCTCATCGAAGGCCGCCCGGTAATCCTGGACTGTCACTACAGGAGTGTCAGTGTCCTGCGGCTCATGCACCATCCCCAAATGAATCTGCGGCTGCTTAATGTCCACGAACGGCGCTTTGATTCTGCGGGCCTCCAGTCTTTCCTGGAACTTCACTCTCGCTTTCAGCGCCCTCCCTCTGGAGGCTTCTGAATTATACGTGGCGATCGCCCGGAGGTTGTCGATAATCACATCGTTGCGCTCAATCTCTTCCTGTTCAGCGAGGGCCAGCTCCTGCAGCTCTATTTTGGTCTGAAGGAGGGAGAGGTTGTATTCCAGGTAGCGGCCGTCAAACTCTTGGAGCTCCTTATTCTCAAGGTGAATGATTTTGTTAAAACAATGGTTAAGCAAATAACGGTTGTGCGTAACCACCAGCAGAATTCCCTTATGAGAGTTAATCAGCTGCCGGAGCGCATTCAGGTTCTCGAAGTCCAGGAAGACATCCGGCTCATCCATAATCAGGAAGTCGGGGCGGTTCAGCATTTCCTTCATTACCTGAACAAGCTTGAATTCCCCGCCGCTCAGCTCGGATACCTTGAGATCCCTGCGCTTCATGAGGTCTGCCAGATTCAGCTTTTTATGAATAAGACTCTCGTAATCATCTCCGCCCAAAGCCTCAAAAGCGTCCAGAGCCAGTTGATACTTCTCCAGCAGCGGCTCAATATCCGCCGAGGTCTCCATCTCAGTGCAGATGAGCTGTATTTCCTCCTGTAGCTTAATGAAAGGTCCGGCTATATATTCAAACACGGTGGTGTCTAGAGACTGGTCAGGCTTGGCGAACTGGCTCACATACCCGATGCTGCAATCAGGCTCCATCTCTATTGTACCGTCGAACAAATATCTGTTCCGGTCGATGAGGATATCGATCAGGGTGCTTTTTCCGCTGCCGCTGGTTCCGATAAAAGCGCAATGCTGCGCCTCTTCGAGCGTAAACGAAATGTCAGTGTAGAGCTCTTTTTGCGGGAAGGAGAAGGACAGGTGTTGAACTTTAATCATAGGACTACCTTTCTGTGTAGCTGGAATGGAGTTTACCGTTGATAGCCTAACACTATTTCCTAATAACATCAATGATTCCGCGTTAAAGTTGTTCCTCCGGGTTCACCGCTTCCATCTGTTTCCTTCCCGGTGTTTGCCGGTAGATCCCCGGTGTGGTACCGATAATCCGCTTGAACACCAGATTGAACGTTGACGGATCGCGGTAGCCTACCTGCTCTGCAATGAGGTGAACGGGCGAATTGGGCTGCTGGACCAGCAGCAGACAGCTTTTCTGAATCCGGACGTTCTGCAGGTACCGGTAGAAGGTCTGCCCGGTATGCGCCTTGAACAGCCGCTGAAGATGCCGTTCACTCCAGTCGAAGCTGCGTGAGAGATGCGTCAGGGTAATCTCCTGCACATAGTTCAGGTGGACATAATTCAGAATCTGCAAAAATTGCGTCTGCTTGCCCAGCGGAAACTGAATCTCATCATGCTCCAGCCTGTAGATACTGATCAGAAGCTGAATGAACAGGGTCAGCAAATAGCTGTCCGAGCCGCTCTGCGGCAGGTGAAGCTCACGGTGAAGCGCCAGAAACAGGTTCTCTATGGAACCATTCAGATCCGTCAGGGAGAAGGAAGGCAGCCGTTGTTCTCTGATCTGCTCCAGGTAGGAGGCAATCGGCGGGTCTTGAATCACGCAGGCAAGACGGTCCAGCAGCTCCGGCTTAAACAAACAATTGTACACGACGAGCGGCTCGCGCAGAGAGCTGGGTGAAGACGGACGGAAGACATGGGACACGCCGACAGGAATGAAGTGCAGCTGGCCCTTGCCGGTCGGGTGAGCCTTCTGGCCGATATAATGAAAGCCTTTGCCCTCGGCCACGAAGGTCAGCTCCATGAAGTCATGGGAGTGAAGCGGAAGATCATAGGTCTCGGTAGCGCGGTTCACATATAACTGGAGATTGCCCCGGAAGAAATACTCCCCTTTTAGCGTATGGTTGGCCGAATCCATCAGTTCCCTCCTCCAGATGGTATAAAGTCCTTTTTACCCCGGTGAAATGTCCATATTGCAGGTCATGCAAACCATGCGGAATCCTATAATTGTAATAGAAAGCGCATCATATATACAGGTATACAGGATTAATCCTATAAAAGGTGAGGTGTATTCAATGATAGCTATCCAAAAACCGCGAGTGGAGTACCAGGAGAATCCGCTGGGACTGGATATCCGTAACCCGAGAATCAGCTGGCAGCTGCATGCGGATGAGCGCGGTGTGAGGCAGCAGGCGTATCAACTACAGGTGGCAGGTGCGGCGGATTTCGGGAGCGTATGGTGGGACTCGGGCAGAGTGGAGTCTGGTGAATCTCTCCATATCGAGCTGAAGGGGCTGGAGCTGCAGTCCAGGCAGATTTATTATTACCGGGTGAAAATATGGGATCAGCACAACCGCCCTACGGAGTGGTCACAGGCGGCCTGGTGGGAGATGGGGCTGCTCTCGCCGGAGGAGTGGACCACAGAATGGATTACGGCTCCCTTGGCCTGCCTTGCGGAAGATGCGGAGCAAAGTCCGCTGCTGCGCGGCTGCTTCCAGGTGGACCGGCCGCTCGCCCGGGCCCGGATCTATGTGACCAGTCTCGGGCTGTACGAGCTGGAGCTGAACGGCGTGCGGGTCGGAGATACTTATCTCAATCCCGGGTGGACCAGTTACAGCCACCGCCTGCAATATCAGACGTATGATGTAACGGAACAACTGGTGGTTGGGGACAATGTGGCCGGAGCTTGGCTCGGAAACGGCTGGTACAAAGGGAATCTCGGCTGGGAGCACAGGAAGCATATCTATGGCAGCCGCACAGCGCTGCTGTTGCAGCTTCATCTCACCTATGAGGACGGCACGGAGCAGATCATAGGGAGCGGTCCGCAGTGGAAGGTGTTGCCCGGCCCGCTGCTGATGTCGGAGCTGTATCACGGGGAGACCTATGACGCCCGCATGGCGCAGCACGGCTTCAGCGCGCCGGGGTATGACGACACACTGTGGACACCGGCCGAGATTCTTCCGTATGCCAAGAATATTCTGCTTGCACAGGAGAATGATCCCGTCCGGGCGGTCCAGGAATTGGCACCTGTTGCTCTCATCCGCACTCCGGCGGGGGAGACGGTGCTCGATATGGGCCAGAATATGGTCGGCTGGCTGCGGTTCACCGTAGATGGCGCGGCGGGTCAGGAATATCAGCTGCGCCATTTCGAGGTGCTGGATCAGCAGGGAAATGTATATACCGAGAACCTGCGGACAGCCAGGCAGACCGTTACTTATATCGCCGGAGGCGGGGGCCGGGAGAGCTTCCAGCCGCGTTTTACCTTCCAGGGCTTCCGGTATGTCCAGCTGATCGGCTTCCCGGACCCGCTGGATCTGCAGGACTTCACAGGCGTGGTGCTGCATTCCGATATGGAGCCGACCGGCACCTTCACTTGCTCCGATGCACTGCTGAATCAGCTCCAGCACAACATCCTCTGGGGGCAAAAGGGCAATTTCGTCGATGTGCCGACCGACTGCCCGCAGCGGGATGAACGGCTGGGGTGGACCGGCGACGCACAGATGTTCATCCGCACGGCGGCGTATCTGATGAATGTGGCACCTTTTTTCAGCAAATGGCTGGGGGATCTGGCTGCGGATCAGCGGGAGGATGGCGGCGTTCCCTACGTGATTCCGCATGTGCTTGGGGAGGAGGCGCATTCCTCTGCAGCCTGGGGCGATGCGGCGGTCATCTGTCCGTGGACGGTCTACCAGTGTTACGGGGATAAGCGGATTCTGGAGCAGCAGTACAGCAGCATGAAGGGCTGGGTGGAGTATATCCGCCGCCAGGGTACGGATGAGTTCCTGTGGAATACCGGCGACCACTTCGGAGATTGGCTGGGTCTGGATGCCAAGGCCGACAGTCATGTGGGTGCAACGGACCGGAATTATATCGCAACGGCCTTCTATGCCTATTCGGTCCAGCTGATGGAGAAGACGGCGAAGGTGCTGGGCAGGATAGAAGATGCGCAGGAATACTCGCAGCTTCATAGCCGGGTCAAAGATGCGTTCAACCAAGCGTATATCCTGCCAGCGGGGGAGGAAGGGCCAGCTACCCAAACAGCCTGTGTGCTGGCATTAATGTTCGGACTAGTGGAGGGGAGTACGAAGGACCGTACGGTAGCGAGACTTATACAACTGCTGGAAGCGAGCGGGTATCACCTTACGACCGGCTTCGTCGGCACGCCTTATCTGAGTCTGGTGCTGGCGGATGCGGGACATTACGAGGCTGCCTACAAGCTGCTGCTCCAGACGGACTATCCATCCTGGCTGTATCCGATTACCCGCGGCGCAACTACGATCTGGGAGCACTGGGACGGAATGAAGGAGGACGGAAGCTTCTGGAGTGCGTCGATGAATTCCTTCAACCACTATGCTTATGGGGCGGTAGGGGATTTCCTGTACCGCTATGTGGCCGGGATCGAGCAGACAGAGGAGGGGCCGGGCTATAAGCAGTTCCTGATCCAGCCGTATCCGGGAGGCGGACTGACCTCGGCTGCTGCCAGTCTGGAATCCATGTACGGGACGATCCGCTCCGAATGGACGATAGATTCCGGGACAATCGAGCTGATCGCCGTGATTCCGCCGAATACCTCAGCTACGGTGCTGTTGCCGGATGCCTTGCTGGCCGAAGTGTCGGAGACAGGAATGGCGGCTGGGCAGCCGCTTCAGCAGGTCCCAGGCATTCATTCCGCTGAGCAGCTGGCACAGGTGGTGAAGGTTACACTTGGCTCCGGGGAATACAGATTCCAGTACCCTTTGCGGAAGTAAGTGCGTGTAGACGGGCTATTTCAGCCATACTAACAATGATAGGATGCAGAGCCTTCGGAGTATGGGGCTCTGTTTTTTTATTGTACTGGAAAGTGTGAACACATTGTGCCGGTGCGAGTTGCGTGTGGGCCAAATGTAATCGAAAAACCGACTACATTGCGCCGGATGATACTGTGCGGACCAAATGTAATCGAAAAACCGATCACATTGCGCCAGATGATACTGTGCGGACCGAATGTAATCGAAAAACCGACTACATTGCGCCGGATGGTGCTGTTCGGGCCAAATGTAATCGAAAAACCGACTACATTGCGCCGGAAGATACTGTGCGGACCAAATGTAGGCGAAAAACCGAATACATTGCGCCAGATGATGCTGTGCGGACCAAATGTAATCGAAAAACCGATCACATTGCGCCAGATGATGCTGTGCGGGCCAGATGTAATCGAAAAACCGATCACATTGCGCTGGATGGTACTGTGCGGGCCAAATGTAATCGAAAAACCGATCACATTGCGCTGGATGATACTGTGCGGACCAAATGTAATCGAAAAACCGACTACATTGCGCCGGATGATGCTTTGCGGGCCAAATGCAATCGAAAAACCGATCACATTGCGCTGGATGATACTGTGCGGGCCAAATGTAGGCGAAAAACCGAATACAATGTGCCGAGGCGGACGTAAGCGGGCTGCCTAAAGACAACATTGCTGTGTTCACTTGTTATCCTTCCCCCCGCCCCTTGCATTCCCTCCACATAAGGGTTATCATAGACAAATGAAGTCTGTAATTGCGGACATAGTCCATAGGTAAGGTGGAATAAGACATGAAGTACTCCAAAGCAACGAACTACGCCCTGCACACGATGCTGTTCCTGGTGGCGCACACTCCCGATAAGCCGATGGGCGTGCAGCAGCTTGCCGAGCGGCAGAATGTATCGCCAACGTATTTATCCAAGATTCTGACCAAGCTGGTCAAGGCTGGGCTTATCGAGTCTGCATCCGGTGCGAATGGCGGGTATCGTCTGCGGCGCAAGGGGAACGAAATCTCGTTCCTGGATATCATCCATGCCATTGAAGGCACAGCGTCGCTGTTTGACTGCGCCCTGGACCATCCCAGCGAGTGTCTGATTCAGCAGGAGATGGTCAAGGCCGAAGGGCAGATGGAAGACTATTTGCGTAACAAAATGATGTCCGAGCTTGCCGGGAAAATGCTGTCCATGCATTAAGCTATGGCATCTTGCTGCGTCAAACTGTGTGCTGCTATTTCCCGCTGCAACGGATACCGTCCCTTCAGGGGCGGTATAGCCGTTGCAACTTAGCGGGTATTATAGATATTCAAAATCTTTTAAGTCTGTGTAATTGTATTGCAGTTAAGACAATCAAGACACTCAGGAGAGGATGAATTAGTAATGAATAACGGATTATTCGATGCAAGCGTATGGGAGAAGGCCTGGAAGGAAGATCCCAAGGCAATGGCCAACAAGTTCAAGGCGATGGGCATGAACCCGCACACGAGCTTCGATCATAAAGCGCAGGTGTTCAATGAAGAGGTATTCAGCAGTGCCGGGCGGGACCGGAGTGAGCGGATTATCGGCTGGATGGAAGGCCAGGGTGTGGATTTTAACGGGTTGACTGTTCTCGATGTGGGGGCGGCTTCGGGCGGGTTCACGGTTCCTTTTATCGAGCGGGGGGCCAAGGTTACAGCAGTAGAGCCTAATGTTCCCTTGGCGGAGCTGTTCCTGAAGAACACGGCCGGAGCGGCTACGGGACAGGTGGAGCTGGTGCATGAAGCATTCGAGAATATCGACATTGCCGCGCGGGGCTGGCTGAATGCCTTCGATCTGGTCTTCGTGTCCATGTGTCCTGCGGTCTTCGACTGGGAGAGCACGGAGAAGGTGATCAGTTGTGCCCGGAAATACTGTTATATCAGCACCTCGGCAGGTGTGCAGGAGCATAGCCTGATGAATGAAGTATTGCCGCTGCTGACGGGCCGGGAGGTTCATGCAGAGTCCTCGGATATGGCTTATCTGACTCAATTATTATATTTGAAGGGCTATTCCTATGAGACGATCATTACCCGCGAAGCGAAAAGCAAGGAGCTATCACTGGAGGCAGCAGCCGCAGAGGTGATGGAGATGCTGCCGCTGCATCATCTGGACGGGGGAGAGGCTACCCGCAAGGCAGTTACGGATTATCTGCACACGGCATACCCGCAGCAGCAAGTCGTTGTCCGCCAAGGCGGACGGTTCGGCAAGGTGCTGATCAAGCTGCAGGACCTGAATATGTACAGCCGGGCCGTTGCCGGAACGTCCGGGAAATCTGCCGATTCTGTGAAGCGTTGAACCGGAGCACGCCATCCCCTGCACATGAGATTGTCTTTCCCGGGAAAGATGCTATCATAGAGAATAGGTCCCTGCGCGGGATCTATTTTCTTATATGGGAGGACTGAGGGCTATGAGCAGGAACAAGCGTATTTTCGAGCATGACCTGATGAAGAAGGTAGGTGAAATCTACTATGAGCCATAGTCTCAGAACAGTTTCCTTACGCGAGGAGCTGGTGCAGCAGCTGGTCTATCTCGATGAGCATAAATTCTCCATTCTGGACAGGGGAACATGGGAGTCCCCGGCTGAGCGGGCAGAGGTACAGGCGATGATCAAGCGTTATCAGGAGACGGTGGAGCGGATTCTGTCCGGTGACAACGATGCGCTAGAGCGTTCTATGGTGCTGGTCGGGTCCCGGGTGTCGCTGCGGATCGGCCAGGAGACGCTTGATGAGCCGTACCGGATTGTCATCCCCGGTGAAGCCGAGCTGGATGAATTCTGCATCTCACTCTGGTCGCCCATGGGCAGAGGGCTGATTCTGGCATGCCCGGGAGAGACGGTAACGATTCAGACTCCGTTCGGCAGCGATGAAGTCTTGATTCTTGATAATCGGTACGAGTGAAGCAGATTGCTGACAAAAGAGGCGTCCCTGATCATCCTGCGATGATGGGGGACGCCTCTTTGCCTTAGACCATGCTGCTGCGGCCAGGAGCTATAGTTCTTCGATTTCCTGCAGCCAGAGCGCGGCGGAAGCATCGCTTGGCATGCGCCAGTCGCCGCGCGGCGAGAGGCTGACCGTACCGACCTTCGGTCCGTCCGGCAGGCAGGAGCGCTTGAACTGCTGGGTGAAGAAGCGGGTGACGAACACCTTCAGCCAGGCGGTTAGCTGCTCCTTAGGATAGGCTTCGCCGAAGGCGTGCTGGGCGAGATAGAGCATTTTGCCGGGAGAAGCGCCTGTACGCAGCATGTAATACAGGAAGAAGTCATGCACAATGTAAGGGCCCAGAATATTCTCGGTCAGCTGGACAATCTCTCCGGTTGCCGAAGGCGGCAGCAGCTCCGGGCTGATTCCGGTCTCGATAATGCTGTAGAGATACTTGCTCACCGTCTCGTGTGCTTCGTGGTCCGCATACCAGGCGACAACATACTGGATCAGCGTCTTCGGAATGCCCGAATTCACGCTGTACATCGACATATGGTCGCCGTTATAGGTACACCAGCCCAGCGCCAGCTCGGACAGGTCGCCCGTGCCGATGACAATCCCGCCGTTCTTGTTGGCGAGGTCCATCAGAATCTGGGTACGCTCGCGGGCTTGTACGTTCTCGTATGTCAGGTCATGCACCTCGGGGTCGTGGCCGATGTCCGCGAAATGCTGGAGGCAGGCCGCCTTGATGTCAACGACCTTCATCGAGGCGCCGAGTGCCTTGATCAAGCCTACCGCGTTGTCGTACGTGCGGCTGGTCGTGCCGAAGCCCGGCATTGTGACCGCCAGCACATCACTGGCCGGACGCCCGAGCAGCTCCATAGCCCGCACGGCAACCAGCAGCGCAAGCGTAGAGTCGAGGCCGCCGGAGATGCCGATCACAGCCTGCTTGGTGCCGATGTGGCGGATGCGCTTCATCAGACCGGAGGTCTGGATCGAGAGAATCTCCTGGCAGCGTTCGTCCCGCTGGAGCGGATTGCCCGGCACGAACGGGTTGACGCCTACGCTTCGTTTCAGCTCCCGCCGGGTGCTGCTGCTGAGCGGCGCAGCGTAGAGAATCTCGCGGTAATTGCGTCCGCCCTTGCCGGCCCGGAACGTTCCCATCACGGTGCGGGAATACTGCAGCCGCGGCAGGTCAATGTCGGCGGTAATCATCCGGCTCTCGTGGGTGAAGCGTTCCGATTCGGCCAGCAGCTGGCCGTTCTCCGCGATCAGCGAATGTCCGCCGAAGACAACGTCTGTTGTCGACTCGCCGGTATTACAGCTGGCATAGACATAACCGGCCACACAGGAGGCAGACTGACTGCCGACCAGCTGGCGGCGGTAATCAGCCTTGCCGACCAGCTCGTTGCTGGCCGACGGGTTGAACAGCAGCGTGGCCCCGGCCTGGGCCAGCAGGCTGCTTGGCGGCACCGGCACCCAGAGATCCTCGCAGATCTCCACACCGAACGACAGGTTCCCGTCACTCTCACAGGCAAAAATCAGATCATTGCCCACCGGCACCGCCGATCCGCCGATCCGCAGCTCGGTCACCTCCAGCTCCTCGGCTCCGGCGAACCAGCGCGGCTCATAGAATTCGCTGTAGCCGGGAATGCAGGTCTTGACCACAATCCCGAGAATCCGGCCCTGCTGGAGGACAGCGGCACAGTTAAACAGCCTGCTCTTGATGGAGACCGGCAGACCGGCAATGACAATCATCCGGTGCTCTGCCGTTGCGGCTGTAATCCGCAGCAGCGCCTGCATCGCGGATTCCAGCAGCCGGGGCTGGAGGAACAGGTCCGCACAGCTGTAGCCGGTGATGCACAGCTCCGGGAGTACCAGGTACTCCACCTCCTGGGTGCTGGCTGTATTGATGGCTTCAATTATCTGGTCTGCATTGAATACGCAGTCGGCCACCCGGAGCTCCGGGGAAGCGGCGGCGACTCTTGCGAATCCGTAATTCTGCATTCATTTCACCTGTCCTTTACCTGTCCATTATAGAAGTAGACTATCTAATAATTGTACCCATGAAATGGCATTGGTAACAAGCAGGGATTATCACAAGCGCTTCCATTTGTCTTCTCGCGGGTATAAACTAAACAGGGATGAAACAGCCAGCTATGATGAATGAGCGATAGAAGAGGAAGGGAGCAACCCGCTATGCCATTAGCAGGACCAGAATTAGTCGAAGAAATCCGCAGCACAGAGGTGCCTTACGGCTGCCTGGCGGTCTGGTTTCTCGGACAAGCCAGCGTTATTGTCAAGGGCGCAGATGTAACCGTATATATTGACCCGTATGTATCACCGAATCCGGACCGCAGCTTCCCGCCGCCGGTTGCACCGGCAGATATTAAGAATATGGAGGTCTGCCTGATTACCCACGACCATTCGGATCATCTGGATGAGGAGGCCCTGCCCGTGCTTGCCGGGCTGAATCCGCAGGCGCAGTTCATGGCTCCGGCGGTCTGCCTGGAGCGTCTGCAGGAGCTGGGCATCGGCAAGGAGCGCCTCACCGCTGCCCTGCCCGGTCAGGAGGCAGAGCCCGCACAAGGCTTGAAGGTATATCCGGTGGCAGCGGCGCATGAGCAAATGGACCGCGATGAACAGGGCAATCCCAAGTATGTCGGCTACATTCTGGAGCTGAACGGGGTCACGCTGTATCATGCCGGGGACACCGTGCTGTTCCCTGAGCTGATTGAGGAGGTAGGCAGCCGGAAGATCGATCTGGCGCTGCTGCCAATTAATGGACGCGATTATTACCGGGGAAGCCGCAATATCGTCGGCAATATGAATTACCGGGAAGCGGCGGAGTTCGCGGCGACCTCAGGCTTTGAGACTGTGGTGCCGCTGCATTATGACCTGTTCGCCGGCAACGCCGAGAATCCGGGCTATTTCGTGGATCACCTCTACCGCCACTTCCCGGAGCAGAAGTTCCATATGATGGCCAGAGCGGAACGGTTCGTGTACGTGTCAGCGCAGGCTTTTAAGCGTGAACGTTAAGACTTATTGTGAATCCGCAGGGTAGAGCAGGGAGACCTGATACTTGGCAAGGAACTCGATCCATTCCTCAGACGGCCGCTGATCGGTGACGATATAATCGACCTTGTCGAAGCTGAAGAGCCGGATGAAGGCGATCCGGTCGAACTTGGAATGGTCAGCCAGCAGGACCACCTTGCTCGCCTGCTGCTGCATCAGCACCTTAAGCTCGGTCTCCGCCTCGTTGGAATCACAGAGTCCGCCGTTCATGGAGAGTGCCTTGCAGCTGAAAATAGCCACATCCACATTATATTTCAGGATGGTCTGCGAGGCCGTAGGCCCTACGAAAGAGCTGGTCTCCGGCCCGAGCAGGCCCCCCGTGGAGATGAGCTTTTGCCCGGAATGCTGGAATTCTGACAATACCGCCAGGGAATTGGTGATGATGGTCAGATTTTTTTTGTCCTCGACGATTCTCCGCAAGCCTTCAAAAGCCGTTGTGCTGGTGTCCGTCATCACACTGTCCCCGTCATTAATCAGCTCCAGCAGCCTTGCCGCAATCATCCGCTTCGCTTCAATGTTGACCTGATGCCTGTGCGAGTAAGAGGGGTCCTCGTTGGTGTGGACGTTCAGAATCGCCCCGCCGTAATTCTTCTTGGCAATGCCCTCCTTGTCCAGCCGGTCGAGATCGCGCCGGATCGTCTCCTCCGATACACCGAATTTCTGCGCCAGATCCGCAACGTGAACCTTCTTATGCCTGTAGAGCTCATTAATGACCAGATCCCGCCGTTCAAAAGCCTTCATATCATGCCCACCCTTACGTTATGTAGTTGTATACAGTTTACTATAATCTGCTGCCTAACATAAATCCCACAATCACAAACAATTCCACAGTTCATCGAAATTATATCACATAAAACCACACAAAAACCAAATTTGAAGTGTGGAATAGTGTTGACTTTGCAGGTAAGTGATTCTATGATGTAGAGGAAATGGAAAGCTTGCGGCGAAAGACAAGAGGGTGCAGACCGCAGAGGCTGTATTTGGTAGCGCTTACTAATCGGAGCTATAGCTCCAGTGTAATGTTCTCATACTATCAACTTACCATTCGGGGAGGAACAGCAGTGACAGCAAATTATCCGAAGATTGGAATCCGGCCGACAATTGATGGCAGAAGACGCGGGGTGCGCGAATCGCTGGAGGCGCAGACGATGGGCATGGCGCAGCGCGTGGCGGCATTTTTGCAGGAGAATGTAAGGTATCCTGATGGCTCTCAGGTGGAATGTATCATTGCCGATTCTACGATTGGCGGCGTGAAGGAGGCTGCGGCGGCGGCGCAGAAGTTCGCGGGTGCAGGTGTAGGCGTATCCATTACAGTCACCCCGTGCTGGTGCTATGGATCGGAAACGATGGATATGGATGCGACAATCCCGCATGCGGTATGGGGTTTCAACGGAACGGAGCGCCCCGGGGCGGTATATCTGGCGGCAGTTCTGTCTGCTTATGCGCAAAAAGGCATTCCGGCCTTCGGCATCTACGGAGAGGATGTCCAGGAATCCAGCAGCGAGGAGATCCCGGCGGATGTTCAGGTGAAGCTGCTGCAGTTCGCGAAGTCCGCGCTGGCGGCTGCTCTGATGAAGGGGAAGTCCTATCTGTCGATGGGCTCCGTGTCGATGGGAATCGCCGGTTCTATTGTGAACGAGCAGTTCTTCCAGGAATATCTCGGCATGCGCAATGAATATATCGATATGTCCGAATTTGTACGCAGATTTGAGGAAGGGATCTATGATCCCGAGGAGTTCACGCGGGCGCTGGCCTGGGTGAAGGATAACTGCCGTGTGGGGGCGGATAATAACCCGCAGCATCTGCAGCTCAGTGAGGACGTTAAGGAAGAGCAGTGGGAGACAGTTGTCAAAATGACGCTGATTGCCCGTGATCTCATGACCGGCAATCCGCAGCTTGCAAAGCTTGGCTTCGAAGAAGAAGCGAGTGGTCACAATGCCCTGCTGGGCGGCTTCCAGGGCCAGCGGCAATGGACCGACCATTTCCCGAACGGCGACTTCATGGAGACGATTCTGAACTCCTCGTTCGATTGGAACGGCAGACGGGCGCCTTATATCGTCGCCACTGAGAATGACAGCCTGAACGGGGTGACCATGCTGTTCAATTACCTGCTGACGAATACGGCGCAGATCTTTGCTGATGTGCGCACCTTCTGGAGTCCGGCTGCCGTGAAGCGTGTGACCGGGTATGAGCTGGAGGGAGCAGCGGCAGGCGGCCTGCTGCATCTGATTAATTCCGGTTCGGCAGCGCTGGATGGCACCGGCGAGCAGAGTATTGACGGCAAGCCGGCGATCAAGCCGTTCTGGGACATCACGGATGAAGAGGCGGCGGCCTGTATCGCGCAGACCCAGTTCCGTCCGGCTTCCCAGGAATATTTCCGAGGAGGCGGCTTCTCGACGGATTACCTCACCCGTGGCGGTATGCCGGTCACCATGGCCCGGCTCAATCTGGTCAAGGGTCTGGGACCTGTACTGCAGCTGGTGGAAGGCTACACGGTGGAGCTGCCGGGAGAGGTGCATGACACGCTCGACCAGCGGACGGACCCTACTTGGCCGACAACCTGGTTCGCACCTAAGCTGACCGGCAAGGGCTCGTTCCAGTCTGTCTACGATGTGATGAACAATTGGGGCGCCAATCACGGGGCGATCAGCTACGGGCATATCGGTGCGGATCTCATTACGCTGGCCTCGATCCTGCGGATTCCGGTCAGTATGCATAACGTGGAAGAATCGCGGATTTTCCGCCCGCGCGTCTGGTCGCTGTTCGGCACAGAGAATCTGGAGAGTGCCGATTACAGAGCCTGCCGCAACTTTGGCCCGCTCTACTAATCCTCCAGGTGAAGAGGTGGGAAGATGATAGAGACGAAGACGCAAGTGATGGAGGTAACCGGTAACCAAGGAATCCGGCTGCTGGCCATCGACCTGGGAGCCAGTTCCGGCAGAGTGCTGCTGGGAAGCTACAGGGACGGGAAGGTGACGGTGGAGGAGATTCACCGCTTCCCTAACGGACCGGTAGAGGTCAACGGACATTTGCACTGGGATGTGCAGCGGCTGCTTGAGGAGATCAAGCAAGGGATTGCAGCGGCTGCGGCAAAGTATGGCCCTCTGCGCTCTCTGAGCGTGGATACCTGGGGAGTCGACTATGGCCTGCTGGATGAGCAGGGCGGGCTGCTGGACGCTCCGCATCATTACAGGGATCAGCGGATGGCAGACATCGCTTCAGTGCTGGAGGCTGCGCTGCCTCCGGCAGAGCAATTCAAGCTGACGGGCAACCAGTCGAGCCCGATTAATACGGTGTATCAATTGTTTGCCGATCTTATGGCGAAGCCGGAGCTGCGGACAACTGCCAGACAGCTCCTGATGATGCCGGATCTGTTCCATTATATGCTCAGCGGCGTGGCCGTGGCCGAGCAGACCATCTGGAGCACCAGCGGCCTGCTGAATCCGCAGTCCACAGCGCCTTCAGCCGAAGTGCTGCGCAGGCTGGAGCTGCCGGTTACGCTTGTGCCCCGGCTGGTTCCGGCAGGCACGGTGCTGGGGGAGCTCCGGCCCGCGCTCCAGGAAGAGCTGGGCAGCGGTCCGCTTAAGATCATCGCCGGAGCCTCGCATGATACGGCTTCGGCCGTGGCGTCCATTCCTTACGGCGGCTTCGGCTCTAGCTACGCTGAGTCCAGCAATGCCGATTCTCGTTGCGCTGATCCTGGCATTAGCGATCCAGACCGGATCGACGGATTCAGCGATCCGCTGCCATCCGCTGCATTCATCAGCTGCGGAACCTGGTCGCTGGTCGGCCTGGAGACAGCGGAGCCCGTATTAAGCGATGCCGCCCGGGCCAGCGGCTTCACCAACGAGAGCTGCTTCGGCGGCACGAACCGGCTGCTGAAGAATATCACCGGCCTCTGGCTGCTCCAGGAGACCCAGCGGAGCTGGGCTGAAGCGGGGGAACCGCTGAGCCATCAGGAAGCCGCCGAGCTGGCCGGGCAGCTGGACCGGCCGGGTGCATGCATCGCCATGCTGGACCCGAACGATCCGCTCTTCAGCACGCCGGGCGATATGCCGCTGCGGATTGAATCCTACTGCATCCGCACCGGACAGCCGGTGCCGCAGACCCGGGCGGAGATCATCCGCTCGATTCTGGAGAGTCTGGCCCGGTCTTACGCGGATACGATCCGCGAGCTGGAGGCACTCACCGGCCGTCCGGTGCGCTGCATTCACATGGTCGGCGGCGGCATTCAGAACAAGCTGCTGTGCCAGCTGACGGCGGATGCCACCGGCAAAGAGGTTATTGCCGGACCGGTAGAAGCGAGCGCGATCGGCAACCTTTTGGTGCAATTGACGGCGCTCGGTGCTGTCGATCCCGCAGAGGTCCGAAGGGTGGCAGCCCGGTCCTGCTCAACGCTCCGGTACCAGCCGTCTTTAACACATCAGAACTGATAAGCTTCATACAGTAATCAACTAGCAATCAACTAGCAATCAACTAGCAATCAACTAGCAATCAACTAGCAATCAAGTAGCATTCAAGGGGGCAATTATGAATAATCACGAAGAAGAATTACGGCGCCTAATCTGTGATATCGGCCGGAATCTGTTCAACAAGGATTTCATCGCGGCCAATGACGGCAATATCTCCGCCCGCCTGTCGGCCACCGAGGTCATTACTTCGCCCACCGGAGTCAGCAAAGGCTATCTGCAGCCGCATATGCTGGTCAAAGTCAATCTGCAGGGAGAGATACTGAATGCAGCGGAGGGCTACCGGCCGTCCACGGAAGTGAAGATGCACCTGAAGATCTACAACGAGCTGCCGGAGATGGGCGGGGTGGTGCATGCGCATCCGCCGTATGCTACCGCTTTTGCCATCAAGGGTGAAGCGCTGGACAAAATGATGATGCCGGAATCCGTCATTGCCATGGGGGACATTCCACTGGCGGTATACGGGACGCCTTCGACCGATGAGATCCCGGATTCGCTGACTCCCTTCCTGGGCAAGAAGACCGCTGTGCTGCTGGAGAGCCACGGGGCCCTGACCTGGGGCAAGGATGTAATGGCTGCTTATATGAACATGGAGCGGCTTGAGTATACGGCGAAGCTGACCTTCCTGACCCGCATGATCGGGGGAGAGCGCGAGCTGCCGCCGCACCGGATTGAGGAGCTGGTGGCGCTGAGATCATTCTACGGGATGTAAGGAAGACGGGAGGAGATAAGAATATGCTCAAAAAAATACCCAAACTGCTCTCCCCCGAGCTCGTCCGCACCCTGATGGAGATGGGCCACGGGGATGAGCTGGTGCTGGCGGATGCTAATTATCCGGGACATGCGCTGCATTCCCGGGTGCTGCGGGCTGACGGGATCGGTATCCCCTTGCTGCTTGACGCCATCCTGGAGCTGCTACCGCTGGATCATTATGCTCCGGCTCAGGCGGCCTTCATGGCTGTAGTGGAGGGAGACCCCACAGTCCCTGTGATATGGGACACGTACAAGGAGATTCTCACCCGGCATGATCCTGCGGTGCAGGTGGAGTATGAAGAGCGTTTTGACTTCTATGACCGCTCCAAGCACAGCTACGCCATTCTGATTACAGGGGAAGAGGCGCTCTACGGGAATATTATTCTCAAAAAAGGTGTGATTTCCCCCGAGGCCGGGGAATAGCAGCCTCAAGCAACAGACCGCCCGGTTAACTATGGGCGGTCTTATTGCTATACCTAGAGCGCGCTGTTTAAGCGCGCTGCTTAGTGGAGCGCTCGTTTAGAGCAAATACCCTCAAATAACTCAAATGTTGCAAGTTATGCAACTTGGCTACCCCGAAACCGGGGCTTGCCAGAGGATTGTTGCAGGAAATGCAGGAATGTGCAGGCCAGGATGCTTAGTGAGAGGAGGATTCCTGCCTTTTGTGCAACAATTCCAGCTATGAGTGTGTAAGTTGGGGGAGAAGCTGCAATTTGTGCAAGATTACCCTCATCAAGTACCCAACATCCATCTGCAGAGCACTTTTGTTAAACCTCGTTATACATTCTCCGCAGGTATTGCGCGCTGGCCTTGAGATGTTCCTCTGGAGTGCTCTCCAGCAGGCCCTGGATATGCGGGCGCTTATATTTCATGTAGCGGAGCAGCGGGGCGAAGTTCAGCATCCCTTGTCCGGCAGGAACGATGTCGATGGTGCCGTTCTTGACTGTGAAATCCTTCAGATGCAGAACCGCGATCCGGTCTCCGAGGAGCTCCAGCGCTTCTGCCACAATCTGCTCCTGCTGAAGGTAATTCTCTGGGGTCATCAGATTCGCGGCATCCAGTATAATTTGCAGGTTATTGGACGCCACGGTATCCAGCAGACGCCGGGCTAACGGGGCCGTGTAGAGCGGGTGGTTGACGCCTGCCTCGATGCCTACAGTTACTCCGAAGCGTTCGGCCTCAGCAACCATGGCACTGACGGAGTCAATCACTTGTTCAAAAGCCTCCTCCGTGAAGTTATCCGGTGTATACCCCTGACCCACACTGCCGGTCTCTGTCCCTACCAGACTTGCGCCGAAGTCACGGGCCAGCCGCAGATGAGTGTTGAAGTCGCTCAGCGCCTGCGTGCGCTTGGCAGGGTCAGCATCAATAATGTTCACATAACAGCCAAGGACAGCAATCTTGATACCTGCTTGTCTGAAGGCATCGCCATAATAGGCAGCAGTCCCCGGACTCAGTGCGCCAAGCTCAGCCACACTCTCCGGAAAAGATTTATGTAACGCCAACTGAATCGCCGGGAAGCAATGCTCCTTCAGCTTATCTATTAATTGCGGCAGCGGACACCGCTTGAAGTCATGGGCACGGACGCCCAGGTGAAATGGAACGGTCATTAAAATAGGCCCCCTTGTGTTAAAGATACTGGTCTTTCCTGCAAAATGAACTCATCAGCACCAGTTTTATCCCAGTCTGTAAGCTATTTTGCGATAGCTAAACATCTATAGTATTTGGTTTATCTATGGATACAGTCACAAGCGAGCGAATCATTATAATCCCCGATAATGTAGTTAAGAGTAGCTGAATCTCCACTATTTCTAAAAATTCTATAAAGTATGACTGATGGCGTCCAAACCATATTCCCCAAAAGTAATAAGGAATAAATGTAATGACAGCAAGTGCGGTTCCAAATACAAATAAGCCGAAATTAATTTTGAGTTTTCTTTTAGTAAATATTGTATAGATGTGTTTCCATTCAATTATGATTCCAAACAAAAAAAACATGAGACTTCTTTTGATGAAGATTAATTCATTTCCAATATATATACCAGATAACTTATAAATCTTTTCACTATAAAACTTCATCATTACTATTGTTAAACACATCAAAATAAGCGAAGACAACTTAAGTATTTGATTTTTTTTCAATTTATGACCTCCAGTATTTTATAAAAAGAAGGAAAGGTTTATACCTTTCCTTCAATAGTTCACTTAATTAGGAACAAGGTCAAGTGCTTCTTCAAGTAGGACTTTATTTTTCTTGTAAGTTTCTGAATCTGTAGTATAGACAATTTCCCCTTCCTCGTTGGAAACGGTTACAGTATAATTTTCAGCTTTCCAAGTCCCTTGCTTTTTCTTTAGTTGAATTTCTTCCCATTCTTTAAAATCCTCTTTTTGCTCTTCTAAGTTTGCAGCATTATTCTCTGTAAATGTATTCTTGTTTGTTGATACGGAGCTACCTAATAATTGAACATTTCCAGTTGACCCTACCTCTGGACTTAGTCCGTTAAATAAATCTGAAGTTGGAGTGGATAGCCCCGAAATGAAATGATAATTCTTATTGATAAAATAATACTCAGGAGTCCAGTAATACCAGTTAGCTGGACTAGCTTTATATTTCCAGTCAAGATATACCCGTATTCTCTTATCGGGAGTCAGCCATCCCATTCCTAATTGAGAATTTCCAAAAATAATTGTAGTATCAATTGTTCCATCAGATTGATATGCATGATTGACTGTCATGTTAGCTTTAGTATCACTGTCGCTCCTATAATAAATATCATCGAGTGAAACATATGAATTTTTATACCCAATAGTATAATAATAAGCGTAAGTGTTTGAGTTATGATTGTTTTCAATATATAAGTATGATCCAGCAATAGAATTGGTACCAAGTCCTACCGTATTTCCAAAAGTCATGTTGACTAAAGTCCTGGGGCCAGAAACTTCTGTGTTAAATGTTTTTAATGAAGAGTTGTAGTTATAAGAGCTTGAATAATAAATTCCATTACTATCTTGAGGGCTGATAGCGCTTACATGACTTCCACCCAGCAATGACAAACTTAACAAAGAACTTAAAAATAAACGTTTCGGCTTAACTGACATTCAATTACCTCCTAGATATATATTTGGTTCAAATAAATAATATAATATTTTTATGTAATAATAATGGACCTAAAGTATTTATTTACCAAAAATGGGTGTCGAAAAATGTAAAATTAAATGTTTTTATAAATTTAAATGCATAAAATTATTTTATTTGAGCAGATGCTATCAAATTAACTATTTTTCCTCAGAGTTTTTGATGTGAGTTTTGTTTTCAGCTTAAAGATATCAATCTTAAGGCCAGTTTAAATTCACCAAAAAGGAGCATACTAGTGTCGTTTGAGGTTCCTATAAATTTAAGGTCCCTGATTATTTAGAGGGAAGGAAACCTCGTATTCTCCGCAAATCAGGCCGCCTGTGTCCGAAAGTGGTCACAGGCGGCCTGATCATGCTGACTGAGGATTGAAGCCGCATGTAAGAATGGCCAATTATGTGCGCTACGTTTGCAATGTACACAGGCTAATGCATAACCTAATCTGCGCGACACACTTGCCTGCTTCCCCTAGCTACACCCGCAGATACGGATGCAGCTGCTTCAGCTCCGCACACTGTGTGAGCGCTTCGGCTACCAGCGCTGCGATCTGCTGCGCTCCGGATTGGGAGAAATGCGTGTCATCGGTAATGCCGTCCGGGTAGTTGGGGCGGGCACCCGGCGGCAGGTGCATGAACAGCCCGGCTGATGCTTCGGTCCCAAGTCTGCGGTAGAGCTGCTGGGAGGCGGAAAAAATATCAAGCAGAGGTGTTCCAGTCTCCCCTGCAACCTCCCGCATAACCTGTGGATAGAGTCCGACAGCCTGCGGGTCCGGTTCCCCGTCCCTAGTGAAGCGGCGGCGGCTCACGGAGGTCAGCAGCACAGGGAAGCTGCCCCGGCTGCGGGCGGAATCAATGAATACCTGCAGATTCTCGCGGTATTCGGTATCCGGCTCCGTGTAACGGAGAGGGTCCTCCAGCTTCTGGTCATTATGGCCGAACTGGATCAGCAGGAAATCTCCGGGGATGAAGTCCCGTTCCATATCTGTCAGCCTTCCCTCAGCCAGGAAGGAGCGTGTGCTCCGTCCGTTGATAGCCCGGTTCTCAATCCGCACCTTCCGGCTGACATACTGCTGCAGGTATTCGCCCCATCCGGCCATCGGCCATTCCCCGCCGCCCTTCTGGGCGGCGGTAGAGTCTCCGGCGATATAGATAGTCGGCATCTTCAGCATGCCTCCATCTAGACGGTCACTCCGGCTTCGCTGCCGGCAATCTGGAAGCCGAAATACCCGGCTGCGTTATTGTAGGAGATATCCCGGACCATAGCCCCCAGGACGCCGAGGTCATCCGGCGCTTCCCCGCGTTCGGCGAGTTCACCGAGCAGTCCGCACAGGACCCGGCGGAAATATTCATGCCGGGTATACGACAGGAAGCTGCGCGAATCGGTCAGCATGCCGACGAAGTTGCCGAGCAGGCTGCCCTCAGCCAGCAGAGTCAGCTGCTGGCGCATGCCGCTGCGCGTATCGTTGTACCACCAGCCGGAGCCAAGCTGGAGCTTGCCGGGGGTATCCTTCTGGTAACAGCCCAGCAGAGCGAGCAGGGCAGGGTAGTCGCCGGGATTCAGCGAGTAGAGGATCGTCTTCGGCAAGCCGCTGCCGCTCTCGGCCCGGTCAAGCAACTGCGACAGCGCTGTGGTCAGCGGCAGATCGTTGATGCCGTCATAGCCGGTATCCGGTCCAAGCCGCTGGAACATCGGCGTGTTATTGTTGCGGTAAGCATGCAGGTGAAGCTGCATGGTCCAGCCCTTGTCATGATAGAAGCCGATCAGCGCGGTCAGCAGCTCTGTGCGGTAGCGGGTGATTTCCTCCGGTGACAGCGCAGCTCCCTGCATTCTTTTGGCAAAAATAGCTTCCACCACCTCAGGCGCAGCCGCTTCGTAACGCAGGACATCCAGCGCATGGTCCGACAGGCGGCAGCCCTGCTCGTGGAAGAAGGCAACCCGGTTACGCAGGGCATCCAGCAGTCCGGCATAGCTCTTGACCGGCAGGCCGGAGGCCGACTCCAGCTTAAGGGTCCAGGCGGCGAAGCCTTCGGCATCGATGTTCAGCGCCTTGTCAGGACGGAAGGTCGGGAACACCTGGAAGGCGGTCTCACTCCCCTGCAGCAGCTTGTGATACTCCAGGGAATCTGCCGGATCATCGGTGGTGCAGATCACCTTGACACCGCTGCTGCGGATTAGGCCGCGCCGGGTGAAGCCCGGTTCAGCCAGCTTCCGGTTGACCTTCTCCCAGATGGCCGGAGCCGTGGCTTCAGTCAGCAGCTCCTCTACACCGAAGAAACGGCGGAGCTCCAGATGAGTCCAGCTATACAGCGGGTTGCCTACTGCCTTAGGCAGCGTACGGGCCCAGGCCAGAAATTTATCATAATCAGAGGCGTCACCGGTAATATGCGATTCAGGCACGCCGTTCGCGCGCATCAGCCGCCACTT
Source organism: Paenibacillus sp. FSL H3-0333 (assembly GCF_038002805.1). Lineage (NCBI taxonomy): Bacteria > Bacillati > Bacillota > Bacilli > Caryophanales > Paenibacillaceae > Paenibacillus > Paenibacillus sp. FSL H3-0333. Next base: position 2,960,878 of record NZ_JBBODG010000001.1, read on the forward strand.
GTAATGATCGCCGTACAGCCAGGCTGCGGTCAGATTCTCAAAGGGCTGGTCCTCATAGATTTCGCGCGGGTCCAGATGGCAGTGGTAATCGATAATGGGCATGGTTTTGGCGTGATTATGAAAGAGTAGCCGTGCTGTTTCGCCGGACAACATGAAGTCCTCGTTTAGGAACATGAGTAGGATCTCCCTTTGAATGGATTGGAATAAGTTCTACAAGGTAACGCCTGTTTTGAAAATAGCCAGCTCACGCACTTCATTCTGCTCGTTCCGTGTTTTTTGGCCGCTGGCGACAGCAATAATATACGTGATGAATTCCTCCAGCACATCGGCCATCGGCGTTTCCAGCAGGGGACCTGCGTTGAAGTCCATCCAGTGGCCTTTTTTGGCAAAAAGGTCATTGTTCGTTGCTACCTTAACCGTAGGCACGAAGCTGCCGAAAGGCGTGCCTCGGCCGGTGGTGAACAGCACAAGCTGGCAATCGGAAGCGGCAAGCGCAGACGCAGCGACCAGATCGTTGCCGGGAGCCTGTAAGAGGCTCAACCCTTTTTTGCGCAGCTTCACGCCATACTGCAATACATCCACCACCGGTGACGATCCGGCCTTCTGGGTGCAGCCGAGCGATTTGTCCTCCAGCGTGCTGATGCCGCCGGCCTTGTTGCCCGGAGACGGATTCTCATAGACAGGCTCGCCGTAAGAGAGGAAATACTGCTTGAAGTTATTGATCAGCGAGACGATATCATCATAGACCTCCTTGCTCTCTGCACGGGCCATCAGCACCTTCTCCGCACCGAACATTTCCGGCACCTCCGTCAGCACTGAGGTTCCGCCCTGGGAGATGATGAAGTCGGAGAATGCGCCCAGCAGCGGGTTGGCCGTAATGCCGGAGAATCCGTCCGAGCCGCCGCATTTCAGCCCGATGTTCAGCTCACTGAGCGGAACCGGCTCACGGACGTCGTTCGCAGCGGCTTCATACAGCTCCTCCAGCAGCACAAGACCAGCTTCCAGCTCATTGCCTACCTCCTGGGCCACCAGGAACTTAACCCGGGACCCGTCATAATCGCCCAGCATGCTGCGGAACTCGGAGACGATATTGTTCTCGCAGCCAAGGCCGAAAACGAGTACACCGCCTGCATTGGGATGATTAACGGCATCAAGCAGAATACTGCGGGTCATGCGGTGATCATCGCCCAGCTGGGAGCAGCCGTAAGGATGCTTCAGCACGGTCAGGTTGTCGAATCCGCCAAGATCGGGATGCTCGGCCTTGAACTCCTGAAGCATCTGCTCGGCAACGCCGTTCACACAGCCCACGGTCGGAATAATGAACAGATCATTACGGATGCCCACCTTGCCGTTACTCCGCCGGTACCCCTGGAAGGTCAAATCACGGCGCGGATAAATCACCGGATGGACATCAGGCACATACTCGTATTCTTCCTCGCCGGACAGATTTGTTTTGATGTTATGCGTATGAATCCAGTCGCCTGCGGCAATCGGAGCCGTGGCATGGCCGATCGGGGAACCGTATTTGGTAATGATGTCTCCGCTGCTGAAACCGGTCAGGGCAATCTTATGACCCTGCGGAATCTCCTGGGCGGCCTGAAGCGTTAGTCCGTCTATCGTCAATTCTTCTCCGGCAGCAATCGACCGTAAGGCTACAGCTACCGTATCTCTCGGGTTCATTTTCATTAAGTTCTTCATGTTGGCCCTCCTAAAAGTTTGTAAGCTGCGCTTCCCTGTGCTTCTTGGTACAAACGCGCTGGTTCAGCGGACAAGTTCCTGTAATGCTGCGCGGGAATCTTCAAGCTCCAGCTGCTGCAAATGGGCGGCAACCGCATCAGCCAGTCCCGGCAGCAGGGTAAGATCCTGTCCCCACAGGCTGCTGTCGCCAAGAATGGTGTTCACGAAGCTGGCCGGCTGGCTCCAGGCCTGATCGAACACTGCCAGTACCTCTGCGCCGTCCTGCCGGGGAATACGGTCTCCCCGGTAGCTGAGCAGCAGGGCGGCGAAGGCGAGAGTCATCCGCTCCGGAAGCTTGCCGCGTTCCTGCTGGTAGCGAAGCAGAACCGGGAGCAGGCGAGCCTTGAATTTGGAAATGCTGTTGAGTGAGATGGAGGTCAGCTCATGGCGGATGAACGGATTGCGGAAGCGCTCCTGTACGGCATCGGCGTAGGACAATAGTTGCTCGGCAGGCAGATCCAGCATAGGGATCAGCTCCTCTTCAATCAACTGCTTCACGAAGCGGGAGAAGGTACCGTCATTCATGACGTCTTCAACCGTCTCAAGACCGGCAAGCAGGCCCAGAGGGACCATAGCGGTATGCGGTCCGTTCAGCAGATGAACCTTGCGTTCGCGGTAAGGCGTCATATCCGGTGTCACCACGACATTCAGTCCGGCCTTAGCCAGCGGCAGGCGCTCTGCCAGAGATTCCGGTCCTTCAATGACCCAGAAGAGGAACGGCTCTGCGGTTACCATTACGTTATCGAGATAGCCGAGCTCAGCTTCGAGAGCAGCAGCCTGGTCACGCGGATAACCAGGGACAATCCGGTCCACCAGACTGCAGCAGAAGGTATTCTCGGACTTCAGCCATTGCAGGAATTCTGCGCCAAGATTCCAGTCAGCCGCATAATGTTCTACGATCTCCTGTAATTTCTCGCCGTTGCGGTCAATCAGCTCGCAAGGAATAATAACGAAGCCTTTCTTGCCTAGCTCGAAGCGGCGGTGGAGCAGCGCTGTCAGCTTGCCCGGGAAGCTCTTAGGGGGGACATCGTCTGCGCGGTCGCCTGGAAGATAGGCAATGCCGGCTTCGGTAGTATTGGAGGTGATGAACTCCAGATCATCATTCTCGGCGAGCGCGAGATAAGCTTCATAATCCATGTATGGATTAATCACCCGGCTGACCGAGCTGATAATTTCGCGGGAATTGACGGTCTCGTTGTCCATGATGCCATTAAGCAGCACGGTGTAGAGGTTGTCTTGAGCGGCCATCAGATCAGCTACGCCTCCGGTTCCCTGAGCAATGGGCTGAATGAGGACAGCGCTTCCGTTGAACAGACCCTGATTGTTCATTTGCTGCAGCTGCCAGTCTACGAACGCACGCATGAAGTTGCCTTCGCCGAACTGAATCATCCGTTCCGGATGGAGGGTTAGCCCCGGGTGAGTGCTTCTGGATAAACGGTTTGTCATAGTGGTCATGATCTCCTTTAGAATACAGTGATAAATTGCACACGTTAACATTTTATTTTAAGCAAGATCCGGAATTCCCTCTCTTGTCCAGGAAGGCTCCGTATCTGCAGAAAATAGCGGGTGGGTTGAAATAGAGTTATACTCCTGCAACCGTATCCCTTACCACCAGCGAAGTCTTAACGAACAGCTGCTGCGGCGGGGTCTCCGGCTGCTGAAGCAGCTCGATCAGCATGGTAATGCCCAGCTCACTGATCTCGGCAATCGGCTTGCGGACCGTGGTCAGGGCAGGATTCGTATAGCGGGCGAACATCATATCATCGAAGCCGATCAGTGAGATCTGCTCCGGCACCTGCACCTTGTGGGCATAGCAGGCATTCATGGCGCCTATCGCCATATCATCATTGGAGCAGAACACAGCCGTAGGCCAGTCCTCCAGGCTAAGCAGCTTGCTCATTGCCGCATATCCGCTCTCAATGCTGTAATCTCCCGGGGCAAAATAATCAGGATTCAGCGGAAGCCGGCCTGCAATCAGACTGTCCAGGAAGCCCTGCTTACGTTCGCTTGAGGACTTGAAGCCGGGCTTGCCTTCAATAATAGCCAGCTTGCGGTGACCCTGCTGCACAGCATAATCAATCGCTTCCTTGACGCCTTCGCGGTCATTGGCGACCACGTTCATGATGCCGGGGTCCTCCAGCTGGCGGTTCAGCACCACTAGCGGAATGCCCGTCTTCTTCACATGATAGATGAAGGCATTGTCTTCATCGCTCTGGCTCATGACCAGAATGCCGTCGAAGCGCTGCGGCTGAATATTGCTGAAATGCTGCACACCGTCGATCCCGTTCACCGTCAGATTATAGTTCTCATCGAGAATATGCGTAATGCCTTTGATGGCATCCACCAGGAAGCTTGAGGAAGTCCCCTGCTCAATACTGGAGAAGAACAGGCCGATGATGAACGATCTCTTGGTGACCAAGCTCTTGGCACTGTAATTTGGCACATAATTCATTTCGGCGGCGATCCGTTCAATCTTATCCCGGGTGGCCTTCTTGATCAGCGGGTTGCCGTTCAGCGCCCTCGATACGGTAGTATGGGACACACCGGCAACACGGGCAATATCTTTGATGGTAATCATAGGTTCTCCCCGGGTACATGGAATTGTTAACGATTTCAGTTTAGTTCTCCAGCAGTGTCAAGTCAATAGTTTATTGGAATGCACACGTTAATATTTTGTGAAAAGTCAACGCAAAAACAGACCCGGATCAGGGTCCAGGGTCTGCGTTTGAAGAGGGGAGGAAGGATCACAGGCGAGCGCTGCTTCTCCTCTGATGAAGAGACCCCGAAGCCTTCTCAGGCATGGTTGTGCTGGAATTTCGTAATATCGCGGGCGTAATGCGAGGTGGTGCCGTCGAATCTTTTCAGCCGGACATACTCATCAGAGAATTTCTCAACGACTCCGCTGCCTACCTGGGAGTACATTCCGTCAGGGTCAAGCTGGAGGGCGGATACGAAGGTCTGTGACAGTGCGGCTACGAAAAAATCAATGTTTTTAACAAGTGTCTGTGGCAAAAGTCCCAGTCCTTTCATGAGGTAGTACATCGTCAGCGGGCAAAAAAACTTAAACCTTATTGTACGACAGGCTGCCGGATTTGAACATAGGCTATACTTGGTGTATATATATCCAGCCGAAAGTTGACACAGGGATGTCCGGTTCGTATGGTAAGCTCTCATTATAAGAGAATCCAATTACATCAGCAGGAGGAATTCAAGAATGGCCGAACCCCTGAAAGCAATGTACAACCAAGAATTCCTGCACAGCCTGGGAATGAAGATTAAAGCCGTCTACAGTTCGTTCGAGCTAGGCCGCTTCATGGCTGAGGCGATGAGGGAGCCGTGGGAGGAGCTGGAGCTGAAGGCACGGATGCGGAGGATTACAGAGACACTGGGCAGCTGCCTGCCCCCGGCCTATGAGGAAGCGCTGAAGATATTGTATGCGATAGATAAGGACTGTGTCGGCTTCCCGTATCTGATCTTCCCGGATTTCGTGGAGGTGTATGGCGGAAGTGAGGAGCACTGGGAGCTGTCGATGGAGGCGCTGGAGCGGTTCACCCAGAGGTCCTCGGCGGAATTTGCCGTCAGGCCGTTCCTGCTGCGTGATCCGCAAGCGATGATGGACCAGATGCTGGTCTGGGCGGAGCATCCGGGGGAGCATGTGCGGCGGCTCGCCAGCGAGGGCAGCCGTCCCCGCCTGCCCTGGGGCCAGGCATTGCCGATGTTCAAGCGCGATCCGTCTCCGCTATTGCCGCTGCTGGAGAAGCTGAAGGCTGACCCGTCACTCTATGTGCGCAAAAGTGTAGCCAACAACCTGAACGATATCGCGAAGGATCACCCTGATATCGTGATAGCTACCGCCCGCCGCTGGCTGGGCAGTAATGTAAATACGAACTGGATTGTGCGGCATGGCTGCCGCTCTCTGATCCGCAAGGCGGACCCTGAGATCATGGAGCTGTTCGGATATGCCCCGGAGGAGAGCGGCACCCCGCTGGTCAGCTCGGCTGTCCTAACGGCCGAACCGGCCGAGCTGCGGATTGGGGAGCACTGTGAGCTGCAATACACTCTGACGATCCGGGAGGGCGGTCCGGTGCGCATCCGCATTGAATACGGAATCAACTTCGTCAAGGCCGGGGGCAAGACCTCGCGCAAGCTGTTTCTGTTATCCGACAAAACCGTGCCCGGCGGTACCAGACTCTCCGGTACAAGGACCCACCGCTGGGCCAACCTGACTACACGGAAGCACTATCCCGGAGAGCATACCCTTGTGCTGCTTGTGAATGGGCGGGCTGTAGCCGATACCTTACTGCTGCTTGAGCCGGAGTTATAAGGCAGAGATCTTAGAAGTATCCATACCCAAACAAAGCGGATGTTCCGGCAGCCAGTTCATGGCTTCCGGGACATCCGCTTCTCTATGGGTGCTATTATCCGCTAGGCTTGGCTCTGGCTGCTAGTCATGAATATTCCCGGCCATTTTCAGCCGTTTGGCAATCTCCTTGAATTCCTCGGCAGAGATGCCCGGTGCGAATTCTTCCTTCACTTCCGGGGCCTCGGGGATAGGGAAGCCTTCCGGTACGCCCTGAATGACCTCAAGCGGAAGCCCGTCCTCGGGGTGAGTACCCTTCCAGATCTGGTCAATGGAGCTGAAATCCTTATCGCTCCAGGTGTACAGCTTCGTATGAACGCCTTTTTCCTCGTACTTTCTGGCTTCATTGAAAGCTTTGTTGTCCAAGGAAGGAATGGGCACCAGCTTGGTAACATTGACGCCTGTGGCAATCTCCAGCGCCTTGGCGTATGCGACCACGTGAACACCTCCACGGACAAGCAGGAAGCCGACTACCGCCCGGGCTGCAGGGTGGTCGGTCATTTCGTAGACCTTCATTTTATGGGTTCTGGCCCCGCACTCCAGGAAGAAGTTATGAAGCAGGTCCTCCACCAGATTACCGCTGTTGAACACATTGGCTCCGGTCCATGGATTGCCCATCGAATCGAACGGCATGGCCCCCTGTGCGCCTGCCAGGAAATGATAAGACAGCCGTGCGTCTTTGACATCCGCAAGCGGTGTGGAATCCGGTTTCTTATAAGCCGTGGAACCTCTTAGACATTTGTTCACGGCGTGGGAGACCAGCTCAACATGGCCCAGCTCTTCGGCGGTAATGCTCATTACCAGGTCGTAGAAGGGCTTCAGCTTGTCCTTGGAGCGGAAGTTGAAGGACTGGTACAAGTAGTTATTGAGTGTTGACATTTCACCGAATTTGCCTCCGAGCAGCTCTTGTACGGCTGCTGCAGCATTAGGATCTGGTTTCTCGACGTCCGGGATTTCAATCATAATCTCATCCATACGTGTGAACATGGTGATCATCATCTCCTCAGCAGTAGGTGTAAGCATACTTGTCTATTTTACACCTATTTCCATTTTTTCAAACATCACCGCTGAGGAAGCTGGACATGCAGTTCATGATTGTTCTTCGGCTGCTGCGAGGCCATCTCCAGAACATAGCTTCTCGTTCCGCTTGCCGGGGCGTCCTGCCAGAGCCGGTAGCCTGCTGTGGCGGTCACGGCGGCATTGCCCGCACTGGCAGAGCCTGCGAAGTAATTCTCGTTCAGCCTTCCGACAACGTCAGCCATTTGCTTCAGCTCAGTCTCCGTATAACTGGCGTAAGCGGGATCTTCAGCCAGACGGGAATAACTCCGGGTCGCAGACCGCTTGCGGAAATTGGCTTCACTGTAGGCCCTGAAGCCCAGCAGATTCGGATCGGTATTGCCGGTGGCTGCTGCCCATTGCTCCATCCCTAATCGCTGTGTGCTGTAATCCAGAGTCTGACGGGCGGAGGAATAGGTTAAGAGTCCGTATTGATGGGGAAAAACAGATAAAGCAATGCTGGCGATGTCATAGATACGCTCCCCGTCATGGCTATATTCACTGATGTCCTGAATGTGTATATGCCCGCTGAGAACCGTCCGTACACCACTCTGCATCAAGGCATCTGTAACCTTGGTATGGTCCTCTACAGTGAAGCCCTCCTGAATGAATTCACTGTGATTCAGCAGGCTGTGATGCATGACCGTCACGAGCTGCGCGCCTGCGGCAGCGGCCTTTGCGCCGCAGGCGGCGATCCATTCCAGGGTCTGGTCACTGACCCGGCCCTCCAGCTGGGGATGGCCCAGCGCTTTATTGTCCTCATACTGTGCAGTATCCAGCATGAGCAGCCATAGCTCCTCTGACGGGGCAGCCAGATAGCTGAGCGAATCCTCGTCTTTCAGCAGGGCCTCATCATAACCGAAGCTGCCATAGATTTGGCGGAATGCCTTGGCGCTCACGGAATCTGTGGCGTATTGGCGCTTATCGCGGAAGCTCCGGGCCCAGGGATTCCGGATGTCATGATTGCCCGGGATCACATAGATCCGGGTTCCGGTGTCTTGCTCAATGCGCTTCAGATGTCCGGCCAGCTCCTTATGGCTGGCTTCTTCCCCGTTGTTGCTGAGATCCCCGCTGATAATCACCACATCCGGCTTGCGGATTCCGATATCATAGCCCAGCGCCTCTAGCATTTCCTTGCTGTAGCCGAGCTGCTTGCCGTCACCGGCAGCCAGAAACTGCTGGAAGGCAGGCCCGAGGTCCCTAAGCTCCTGCGCTAAATAATGGGTGTCGCTCGTCGTCAGAATCCTCAGATCATGGCCGGACTGAATCCGGTATTGCGGCTCCGGCTCCGCTACATCCTGTCCGCCGCAGGATGAGAGCATCAGGAGCAGAAGAGGAAGAATAGCATACTTATGGATGAACTTCATTAGGCCAGCACCTCTTTTCGCGGGCAACAACAAGAAAAAGGGGTATTCTCCCCGGCCGCTTGCCCGAAGAGGAACCCCCCGCACCCTGCCGCATTATTTTTTCACTTCGGTGACGCCGGTTACCTTACCCTGATCAGCTGCCGTATAGGTAGCCTGGTACTTGGCATCGGAGAAATAGACATTGCCTTCAATGGTGGCATTCACGACGGCGAAGCCGTCAGCCTCCACATAGACATCACCCACAAAGGTCCCTCCCTGAATCCGGGCATTCTCGCTGCGGATCGTCAATTTGGGGGCGGTGAGCTTGAAGGAGTTCGTGATGTTGTGATCGGCATCCTGGGTATAGAGCGCGATTTTGCGGGCAGGTTCTTCCTTGTTAATGAATTGTCCGTCCACCACAAGCTCCTCCGAGAAGCTCAGGTCTTTCAGGGTGGCTGCAATCCAGGTGCCGTCCTTGCTGATCGCCTTCTTGAAGGCTTCGCCGTTGTCGACCACCGAAGCCGAAGTGACTGCATCCGGGGCAGCGGTAGCCGCCGTATTGCCCGTGTTTGCTGCTGTGCCGGTGTTGCCTGCATTTTTGTTTGCGTTGCCGCATCCGATAAGCAGGGTCAGGGTGAATGCTGCAAGTACTACTGCGAACTTTCTCATTGTGTTAACCTCCTTGGGGTGTGTAAGGGTGAGATATTTACCGATCGTTCTATAAATGGTAAAATAGACCGCGAAAGGAGCATGATCATGGCGCGAAGCAAAGAGTTTGACATTGATGATGTATTGCTCAAGGCAATGACGATTTTTTGGCAGCAGGGCTATGAGAAGACGTCCATGCAGGATCTTGTAGCCGGCATGGGAATTCACAAGCGAAGCATGTATGACACCTTTGGAGACAAGCATACCTTATATATAAAAGCGCTGGAGCGCTTTGCAGCCCTTCAAAGCTCCCGGCTGGAAAGCCGGATCGAGGGCATCACCTCTGCCAAGGCTGCCATCCGCCTCTTATTCGAAGCCACAGTTTACAGAAGTGAAGCGGAGCCGAAGGGCTGTATGCTGGTGAATACGGCAGTGGAGCTGTCGGCTCATGATCCGGAAGCTGCTGAGCGGGCCAATGAGGCTTTTTTGAATACCGAGAGATTAATGGAACAGCTGATCCTGCATGGACAGGAGACCGGAGAACTCTCCTCCCGGCATGCGGCTCCGGCGCTTGCTGCTTATCTGCACAATGCCCTGGTTGGACTGCGGGTTATGGTCAAGGCAACGAGGGATGCGGGCAAGCTCCAGACCATTATTAATACTACGCTGGCTGTGCTGGACTGAGCTGCCGTATTAGTATGAACGCGCCTGCCGGTATTTATCCAAATAGATATTCGGGCTGGCAGCAGGCGTGTGAGTGTGTTCAGGCTTCAATATGAACGCGGTATGCATTACAATAGGTTTCTGGATAAGGTTACACCGGCAGGAGGGAGCAACAGGAATGGCTAAGCAGAAATACTACGTTGTATGGGAAGGCAAGCAGCCCGGAGTCTACAATACATGGGCGGAATGCCAGGCGCAGACGGATCATTATACCGGAGCGAAATATAAGTCCTATGAGAGCAAGGCGGCGGCTGAGACAGCCTTCAAGGCAGGCTGGAAGGGCAACTGGGGAACCGGTGCGGCAGCTTCAGGGGCGTCCGGCACAAGCAAATCAGGCAAGTCCTGGAGCCGGAGTGCCGGCGTGGAGACATCTGAGGAGATTGATTATGACAGCATCTCCGTGGATGTAGGCACCCGGGGGAATCCCGGACCGGTCGAATACAAAGGCGTAGATACCCAGACCGGGGATGTGATTTTCTCCTGCGGTCCGATCCGTAAAGGGACTAATAACCTCGGAGAGTTCCTGGCGATTGTGCATGCTCTGGCTCATCTTAAGCAGGAAGGCAGCAGCAAGACGGTCTACAGTGATTCTGTCAATGCAATGAAATGGGTCAAACAGAAAAAGGTGGCGACGACCTTGCCCCGGGATGCCTCTACAGAGGAGATCTGGCAGCTGATTGACCGGGCGGAGAGCTGGCTGCGCAGCCATACTTATGACAACAAGGTGCTGAAATGGCAGACGAAGTCATGGGGCGAGATCAAGGCGGACTATGGCCGCAAATAAGTTCCTGTTATTCTGGTTAATAACAGGTAATGAAACAATACTAATAGCAGGGGAATTGGGAGGAGAACCGAATGTTTGGCAACGATTGGGATGAAGTGCTGCAGGAAGAGACGCAGAAGCCTTACTTTGAGGAATTGCGCTATGCCCTGGCACGCGAGTACAAGCAGTATACAGTCTATCCCCCGAAGGACAAGCTGTTCTCGGCGCTGAAGCTGACGCCTTACAGTAAGACCCGGGTAGTCATTCTCGGACAGGACCCTTATCACGGCGCAGGACAGGCCCATGGCCTTAGCTTCTCGGTAGAGCCGGGTGTAAGGATTCCGCCGTCTCTGCGCAATATCTACGCTGAGCTGCACAGTGATCTCGGGTTGGAGGTGCCGGGCCACGGATCGCTGCTGCACTGGGCGGAGGAGGGCGTGCTGATGCTCAATGCCGTACTGACAGTACGCGAGGGCCAGCCGAATTCGCATAAGGGGCTGGGCTGGGAGACCTTCACGGATGCCATTATGGAGAAGCTGAACGAACGGACGGAACCGATGGTCTTCATCCTGTGGGGCAGCCATGCCCAGCTTAAGGGCGCGGTAGTGGACCGCAGCAGACACAAGGTGATCCAGTCCCCGCACCCGAGCCCGTTCTCTGCACACCGCGGATTTCTCGGCAGCCGCCCGTTCTCTCAGGCCAACCAGTATCTGGAGCAGCATGGGCTTAAGGGCATAGACTGGTCCATACCGAAGGTATAAGTAGTTCAGGCACAGGGAAGGGCGTGGAGCCATGAAGCATTGGGTTGGCAGACCGGTCATTATGTACTGCGGCGAGCAGCCATATACGATCATGAAAGGCGTTCTGCGCAGATGGGATCTTGCAGCTTCGGTAGCCGTCATTGGGCATCAGGAGATTGCCGTCCCTTTCCGCGATATTGTGTACATCAAGGCTCTGGCTCCCAAAGAGAGGGCTTTGCCCCCGGTTCTCCATTCGGTCGGATATATTATGAGAGAACGTCTGCAGTTTGATAATGCCGTCTATTTCAAATCAGCGGTTACGGTCTGGAAAGGGGACCAGCTGGTTGCATTCAATGCGACGATCATCGCACATACCAAAGGCTCCGTGACGCTGCGTGACGGGCAGAACCTGCCTAAGGGCAACCACACTTTCGTGGTCCGCTCGCTGCGGGGATGAAGTCCAGATACATTCAAGCGTGTACATTGAAAAGCCCTCCGGCGCGGAGATCATCAGCGCCGGAGGGCTTTTTATTAAAAGATAAGAATTTATATGTTTTGGGGCCCCCGCAAAGTACCTGAGTTATCACCTACGCTAAAGGGGGCTGTCCCAAAAGCCATGAAATGGCTGCTTGGGATAGCTCTTTATTTTGTAGTAGGATCAACGTGAGCACTTGGGTGGACGCTGCGCGAACGGACCGTTGTTCCAATCGCTGTGGTCTCCAGATTTTTTTCATTCCCCTTAGCGGTGAAAATCCGGAGACCAAGGCGACCGCTGCCGCTTTTACACAATCGTTCCGTCCTCTCCGCTGTTTAAGTGGGAAAAGTTTCTTCAAATCTTTCTAAAATCACAAAAAGAAACCTCTCTTTTGTTAAAATGGAGTTACCACACAACCATTTCAAAGGAGAGGTTTCTTTGTACATTCAATATACCATGGACCAACTTTGCTTGCCAATGGATCTGGAAGAAGATATCCCGGGAAATCACCTCGTTCGCGTCGTGAATGCCGCCGTCAATCGGCTGGACAACGCCATTTTTGACGCGGCCTATCCCGGCGGCGGCCGTGACAGCTACCATCCTAAAATGCTCACCAAAGTCATCATCTACGCTTACACTCAGCGAATCTATTCGTCTCGCCAAATCGCCAAAGCGGTCCGGGAGAACATTCCCTTCATGTGGCTGGCCGGACGGCAGCGACCCGACTTCCGCACGCTGAATCGCTTCCGTTCCCAGCGGATGAGAAATGTCCTCGAAACGGTATTTACCGCCGTGCTTCAGTTTCTGGCTAACGAAAAATACGTGTCTCTGGAGCATTATTTTGTGGACGGAACTAAGATCGAGGCGAATGCCAATCGCTACACCTTTGTCTGGAGCAAAGCGGTCAGCAAACACAAAGCGAAACTGCAAGATAAGGTGCAGGCCCTATTCGCTGACATTGAAGCAGCCGAAGAGCAGGAAGAACAAGAGAATCAGGGCAAAGATCTGGCTGAACTCAGCACGGGTTCGGAAATGGACAGTGAGAAACTCGAACAAGCCGTGCAAAAGCTTGAAGCTCAGCTTGCCGAAAAACCGAAAGACAAGCCCCTAAACAAGACGGTTCGGTCGTTGCGTAAGGATTTGCTCCCTCGACTGCAGAAGTACGAACAATATCAAAAGCTGCTTGGGGACCGGAACAGTTTCAGCAAGACCGATCCCGAGGCAACGTTTATGCGGATGAAAGAAGATCACATGCGAAATGGCCAACTGAAGCCAGGTTACAATCTACAGATCGGGACCGAAAACCAATTTATTTTAACCTACAGTCTCCATCAAAGACCGGGTGACACCCGCTGTTTAGAACCACATCTGGAAAAAACAAAGCAATTCCTCGGGAAACTTCCAAAGACGGTCATTGCAGATGCCGGCTATGGAAGTGAAGAAAACTACGCCTATCTGGAAAAGAGCGAGCTACAGGCCGTCGTGAAATACAGCACCTACCACAAAGAAAAGAGCAAAGCCTGGAAAGCCCAGGTCGGAAAAATCGAGAACTGGACCTACGACGGATCCGAGGATCGCTGGACGTGTTTAGCTGGACACCCGCTGTATTTCCAACGAGAGAGCAAGGAAACCACAGAGAGTGGATACGAAATTAAGAAGCGTCATTACCAAAGTCAAAGCTGCGGAGGTTGTCCGTTAAAAGAAAACTGCACGAAGGGAAGCGGAAACCGGGAAATCGCAGTCAGTTTGGAGCGGCTTAGATACCAGAAACAGGCGAAAGAAATCCTCCGAAGCGAGGAAGGCTATCTATTGGCCGTACGTCGAATGACGGAGCCGGAAAGTGTATTTGGACAATTAAAGAATAACCGGGGCTTCCGGCGCTTTCTGCTTCGCGGCATGGAAAAAGTGACGCTAGAGGTCGGTTGGCTTTCGCTTGCTCACAACCTGCTGAAGCAAGCAGCGAATGACCAGAAACGCAAGGGAGCGATCCTCCAATAACGGAGAATCGCTCCCTTTCTTACAAATTAATCTTTTAAGAAGGCATGGGATTTTTCCCCACCAGTAGAGTATCTACTTTTGGGACAGCCCCTTGTTTTAAAATATAGAATTTATCCTGAATTTCGAAAGTAATCTTCTATAAAAACAAAAAAAGGGCTCGAACCTTTGGTAGAATGGTGTTTACGACAACAACATCACCCAAAGAGAGGAGCACCTTTTAGGTGAAGTCTACCACATCTATTTCTAAAATCAAGACCGAATTTTCTCTGGCTCAATCGACAAGCATCGGAGGAAGCAAAATCTTCCTCGAATATCTCGAAAAAATCAAACTGCGCCAGGTGCTGCACACCGTATCCGGAGGCAAAGCCCGCAATGCGCGGTTCCCCGTGCACCACATTCTGCTGTATCTCATCATCGGCTGGGTCTTAGGCTGTGAGCGTCTGTTTCACTTTCGGAGATGGCAAAAGGACTCCCTGCTTAAGCGTTTTCTCGGTGGACGCTGTCCGCACCACTCCCTGCTGTACAAGGAACTGGCTCGACTGGCCAAACGGAAGCCCTCTGTCCCCTTGGAACTCCGGCAAGTAAATCTCGAAGTGATTCGGCCGGTTCTGCCCTCCAAGCTCATTCTCGATTTGGATTCCACCGTGGAGACGGTCTATGGGAATCAGGCCAAGGCCGCCAAAGGAGTGAACTCGCATAAGCCGGGTCGCAAAAGCTACCATCCCTTGCTTGCTTTCGAGGGACAATCCCGCGTATGCCTGAATGCCGTATTACGCGGCGGAAACGTTCACTCCTCCACGGAGGCGTCTGTTTTTCTGGAAGAGACCTTTAGCCTCTTGGGCCAGCACTCCGTCCAGTATGCCCGGTTTGACAAAGGCTTTGGCGGCGAAGACTTTTATTCGCTCTGGGAAGAGCGGCAGATTGGCTATGTGGGCAAAATCAAGTGGACGAAGCGACTGGCCGCAGAAGTCGCTGCCTGTCCGTACTGGACACGCTACGTCGACGAAGACTGGATCCTGGAAGGGCTCACCCTTTGGTATCCTGCGACTTCTTGGACAAAATCCAGGCGAGTCGCCGTCATCCGCAAAGCGAAAGTCATTCAAGACGACCAAGCTTGTCTCCTCCTGGATACCGACTGGGAATACGAAGCGATGGTCACCAATTTAGACTGGGAATCCATCGATTTGTGGCGTTTTTACAACCAGCGGTGCTGCATGGAGAACTATATCAAGGAAGCCAAGCGCGGGTTTGCCATCGACAAAATTGCAACAAGCTCCTTCGACGCCAATGAAATCGATTTGCTCGTCAAATTGCTCGCATACAACCTGTATGAGCGCTTTAAACGAGATTGCTGTGAACCGGTTCATCACGGGTATACGATCGCAAGGTTTCGTCTGGAATTCTTTCAGTGTGCAGCGACGCTGGTGAGTCACAGTCGAACCACCGTCCTCAAATTGACGAAGGAATTTGCAAACCGCTACGCCTGGAAACGAATAGAATCTCGAATCGCCCAGCTCGAATGAAGGCTTCTAAAATTTAACATGGAAATTCAGATGCCTGGTCTTCTGGGGTGGGGGGAGTTGTATGCAGAACCATGATTTTGGAATATCCCCCCTGTTAACACACCCTGATTTTTACAGGTTTTTCGAACGGCCAGTCTTTGGTTTCCTTGCTATTACACACTTTCGAAATTCAGGTTTATATGTTGGACACGATAACTTATCTTTCTATTTCTCGCTGAAACGGTACCGTCCTTTAAAAGGACGGCAAAGCCGTTTCCACTTGCTATACCTTATCGTCCTTGACGATCTCAATCTCAATCCCCGGCGGAGCACCTGGCTCGGGTACGGGTTGATCCACCCGTTCGGCGACAATGATCTCGTAAATGCGCAGGAAGATGATTTTGATAATCATATAGACCGGAAGCGCAATGAGGACGCCGATCAGTCCATAGAAGTCGCCCCCCACGAGTACAAGCAGCACTGTTGTGAGCGGGTGAACATCCAGCGACTTGCCATAGATGACCGGTGACAGCACGTTATCCTGAATCTGCTGCGCGATCAGAATGACGACCGCTGACCAGATCGCGAGTGAAGGCGATTCGATGAACCCCACGATAACAACGGGAACCGCCGCCAGCAGCGAGCCCACATAGGGAATGAAATTCAGCGGGATGGAGATCACGGCGAGCAGCAGAGAATAAGGCAGGCCGATCAGCAAAAATCCGATGTATAGCAAGATGCCCAGCACCACATTAAGCAGGACACGTGTAACGATGAAGCCGCTGAGTGCAGAGTCGATATCCTTGAACATCTCCTGGCCTTCCTTGCGGTATTTCTTCGGAATCAGGCCCTGAAGAATCGGGGACAGCTTGTGCCCGTCTTTCAGCATGTAATAGAGAATAATTGGCAGGGTAGCGATAACCACGACAATACTGGAGATCACTGTGATCAGGTTGGACATCGAATTGGTCACCCAGTTAATGGCACTGTTCACATACTCCGTCAGGCGTGTGGTCACATCCGTGTCACCCTTGAAGAAGCGGGAGAACGACGGATCATTCTGGAGCTTGTTGAACTGGTTTTGTATACCCTCGACCAGATACGGCGTATTGTCGATGAAATTCTGGATTTGCTCGCGCAGTGTAGGCCAGACCAGCACCCAGAATAAGACGAACAGTCCGGTGAACACAAGATAAATCAGCAGGACGGACAGCCCGCGGTTAACATTTTTGGTCCCCAGATAGTTGACAATCGGCCGCAGAAGATAATACATAAAGCCCGACAGCATCATGGGTACGAGCAGCAGTTGAATGATAGATACCAGCGGTGTGAACAGAAAAATGACCTTCGAGCCCAGGTACAGAATCGTCAAAAAGGCGATAATGGCCAGGCAGGTCCGAAAATACTTGCTTTGAAGCACAGCAGCCCCCCCTATCTCTTAAGTTATGTTTATGTATACGTATCTTTATAACCCAAATAGAAGAGATTGATTCAGGCCAGACCGGGAGCCGCCGCCACATGCGGGATTCAAGCCACAGGCAGAGTGGTAATATCGCAGTAGCAGAGTGGTAATATTGCAGTAGCAGGAATTGGAGGGATGCCGCATGCCAACATTGGTATTGGGGATTTTTGGACACCGGAGTGATGCGGTGCTGGCGATCAAAGAATTGAAGAAGAATGGGATCAAGGCGAAGCATATCTCAGCTGTCACGAAGCAGAAGAATACGCTGGAGATCATCAGCAAGGATGCCGCGATTGGAGATGTGGAGACGGGGCAGGGGAATAATGGCTTGTACGGTACAGCCCGCGGGCTTGGGGTAGGCCTGGATATGGTCGCGGATTCTGCGGTCGCAGCAGGTCCGGCAGCCCGCAAGCTCGCGGGGGCGGATCTGGAGACAGACGGCCTTGCGGTCAGCCTGATCGGAATGGGGATTCCGCAAGATGACGCGGAGGCGTATGCGGAGCATGCTGATCTGGAGCATATTATTGTCATTGTCCTTCTGCCCGAAGAGGAGCTGCGGGAGAGAGTGCAGACCATATTTGCGAAGCATGATGTCATACCTTTGAAGTAAGTGATGGGTTCGGAAAAGATAAGGGATCAACGCAGCCGGCGGGACTTTCGTCTGGCTGCTTTTTTTTTGCGGTTCTGTACGAACAGCACCGGGTCGATGCCGGCCCCTACCTGTCCGCCTGTTTCCTTGGTCACCTGCTTGGCTTTTACCAGAGAGAAAAAAGCAAACAGTTCCCCGAGCACGCCGAAGCCGGCAGCAATAATCGCATAATCCTCTGCACTGAGCTCCTCGGTTTCTACTGGGCCGTCACTGCCGCCCCCTCCGTGGCCGTTAATGCCGCCGTTGCTGCCATTACCGCCGTTACCTCCCGCGCTGCCATATCCGTTGTTATTGTAATAGGCCATCTCCTGTTCACCCGCTTTTCCCCATATGTAATATAAATATGTCGCTCGCTGCCATTGTGAAATGGGCAATCGGGAGGTAATTTACCGCACTGGATCATATAGTTACAAGGTTGAAATGAGCATAAATGAGCAGAGCATACGCCAATTCTTACATCAGTAGTGTATCCGGCTGGAATAGTAGCCTCTTTACAGTTCATGAAAACGCTGTTACAATCATAAATGAGCACAAACGATCAACATCAGTCACGAGTGATTTGAATCCAGTCATCTTATCTTTCAATTCAGTAGTTACTGTATATATAGGAATCCGGCAGCGGGTAGCTGCACATCCTAAGGAGTGAGCTGCATGTTTGAAGAAGAACGCAAACGGATGATTCTGCTGTTTGTCGAGAAGCATACAAGAGCCTCGGTTCAGGAGCTGGGCCAGGAGCTGTCCGTCTCGGAATCGACCATCCGCCGGGACCTCAAGGAGCTGGAGGAAGCGCGGCTGCTGAAGCGTACGCATGGCGGGGCGGTATCCCTGCAGAGTGTGAACTTTGAAGCGGCGGTTCCTGACAAGGAAGACCGGTTCCTGGAAGAGAAGCTGCGGATTGCCGGGAAGGCTGTGGAGATGATTGAGGATGGTGATGCCATTCTCCTTGACGGAGGTACCACCACCCTACAGATTGCCCGGGCGCTAAAATCGTTCCGCAATCTCAAGGTCATTACCAACTCAATCATGGCGCTGAACGAGCTGAAGGACTGCCGCCATATTGAGGTGTCTATTACAGGTGGGATGCTAAGGCCGGACACCATGGCTTTTGTCGGACCGATGACCGAACGCTCGCTGGATATGGTTCGGGTAGATAAGGCATTCCTCGGCACCAACGGGCTGGATATCCGCGAAGGGATTACGACCCCGAATATGCTGGAAGCGGCCACCAAGCGCAAAATGATTGCTGTAGCGAAGCAGACGATCCTGCTGGCCGACCATAGCAAAATTGGGCAGATCTCCTTCTGTAAGGTCGCAGATCTGCAGGAGATGGACCACTGCATTCTGGATACGGGGATACCGGATAGCTTCCGGAGGCAGCTTGAGAAGCTGGATGTGGATTATACACTGGTGTGACGGGATGGGAAGACAAACATTATAAATGAGGGATGAATGATGATCTATACTGTGACACTCAATCCTTCCGTCGATTATATCGTGGAGGTAGAAGAGTTAACACTAGGCGGACTCAACCGGATGAAGCGCGATATGAAGCTGCCCGGCGGGAAGGGAATCAACGTATCCCGCGTTCTGAAGCAGCTGGGCGTTGAGAATACGGCAACCGGATTTCTGGGCGGCTTCACCGGCGGCTACATTGATACCTGGCTGGGCCAGGAGGGGATCTCCGGCGACTTCGTTCATATTGCGGACGATACCCGGATCAATATTAAGCTTAAAGCAGGCCAGGAGACGGAGATTAACGGGGCCGGTCCTGTCATTACGGAGACCGAGACGGCTTCGCTGCTGAACAAGCTGGAAGCCCTGAAGCCAGGTGACATAGTGATTCTGTCAGGCAGCACGCCACCTTCGCTGGGCGGAGATTTCTACAGCAGGCTGATTGCAGTATGCAAGCAGAAGGGTGCGGAGTTCGTTATTGATACGACCGGGCAGGCCTTGCAGGACGCCTTATCCCAGGGACCGCTGCTGGTCAAGCCGAATCACCATGAGCTGGCAGAGCTGTTCGGAGTTCAGATCAGCACCCGGGAGGAGATTATCACTTACGGACGCAAGCTGCTTACGGGCGGCGCCAAGCATGTACTGGTCTCCATGGCTGGCGAAGGCGCATTGTTCATTACTGGGCAAGAAGTCTTCCACGCCAGCGCTCCTAAGGGCCAGGTTAGGAATTCAGTAGGTGCGGGAGATTCGATGATTGCCGGATTCGTGGGCACCTTGTCGCTGACAGGGAATGTGCTGGAAGCATTCCGTGCCGGTGTGGCTTCAGGAAGTGCCACAGCGTTCTCCGATGATCTGGCAGACCGGGCATTAATTGAAGAGCTTCGTCCGCTTATTGCCATATCTCAGCTATGAATAAGAGAGGTTAACAGGTTCAAGTACATTCGGGGAGTTGAGAATTGATGAAAATTACAGATTTGATGATACAGGAAACGATGATTATGGAGCTGCAGGCTACAACGAAGGAAGGAGCCATTGACGAGCTGATTGCCAGTCTCGCGGCCAGCGGACGCATCACGGATGCGAAGCTGTTCAAGGAGAAGATTCTGGAACGGGAAGCCCAGTCCAGCACAGGCATCGGCGGAGGTATTGCCATGCCTCATGCCAAGACCAAGGCAGTTAGCGAAGCAACAGTAGTATTTGCGAAGAGCAGCGCCGGAATTGATTTCGCCTCCCTGGATGAAGCGCCGGCCCATATATTCTTCATGATCGCCGCGCCGGACGGAGCTGGAAATATGCACCTGCGAACACTTGCCGCACTGTCCAGGTTGCTCATTGAAAGCGAATTCATCGAACAGCTCATGGGTGCGAAGACACCTGCCGAGGTGTCCGCCTTATTCGATGCCAAGCAAGCGGAGGCGGAAGCCCAGGCAGAAGCGGAAGCTAAGGCAGCGGCGGTGAAGGATGCTGCACCGAAGGCAGCTGCGCCGCAAGCTGAACCGGCACGGATGATTACCGGGAACCCCGATTCACAGAGCTTCGTTGTTGCTGTAACAGCATGTCCTACTGGAATCGCCCATACCTTCATGGCTGAGGATGCTCTCAAGAAGAAGGCCAAGGAGATGGGGGTCAATATCCGTGTCGAAACCAATGGCTCAGAGGGTGCGCAGAATGTGCTGACCGCAGACGAGATCGCCCGGGCCAGCGGGGTCATTGTTGCCGCCGACAAGAACGTGGAGATGGAGCGCTTCAGCGGCAAGCCTGTGCTTCAGCGACCGGTTAGCGACGGTATCCGCAAGTCAGAGGAGCTGATCCGGATCGCAGTTGCAGGAGATGCACCTATCTACCGCGGCTCTGGACGCAATGAAGAAGGCTCAGCACCTGTGAAGTCCGGTTCTATTGGAAGCAAAATCTACAAAGACCTGATGAACGGCATCTCGCATATGCTGCCGTTCGTAGTCGGCGGAGGCATTCTGCTGGCGATCTCCTTCCTGATTGAACAGGTGGCCAGTCCCGACAATGCGCTGGTCAAGCTGCTGCAGAGCATCGGCGGCGGTGACGGAGCCTTCCACTTCCTGATTCCGATCCTTGCCGGATTTATCGCGATGAGCATCGGTGACCGGCCTGCGCTGATGCCGGGTATGGTTGGCGGTCTGATGGCCCTTAACTCCAATTCAGGCTTCCTCGGCGGTCTGGCTGCCGGGTTCCTGGCTGGTTATGTAGTGGTAATGCTCCGCAAAGCCTTCTCCGGCCTGCCGCGCACACTGGACGGTCTGAAGCCGATTCTGCTCTATCCCGTATTCAGTTTGCTAATTACCGGCGCGGTTATGTTCTTCCTGTTCGATCCGTTATTCAGCTGGATTAACGGAGGACTGACCGATGCGCTTAACAATCTGGGTACCGGCAACAAGATTCTGCTGGGCTTGGTGCTTGGCGGGATGATGGCCATTGATATGGGCGGTCCATTCAACAAGGCAGCCTACACCTTTGCCATCGGCGTGTTTACGTCCAGCGGCAATACAAACGGAATGATGATGGCAGCAGTGATGGCCGGAGGGATGGTGCCTCCGCTGGCGATTGCCTTGGCAACCTCGTTCTTCAAGAATAAATTCACGGAGACCGAACGCAAATCCGGTGTAACCAACTATGTGCTGGGCTTGTCGTTCATCACCGAAGGGGCCATTCCGTTCGCTGCGGCTGATCCGCTGCGGGTACTCACCTCTTGTATTCTGGGCTCTGCCGTAGCTGGCGGGCTTACCCAACTATGGAACCTCAACGTTCCCGCACCGCATGGCGGTGTGTTCGTAGCCTTCCTGTCCAGCAATGCCGCGCTGTTCCTGTTATCTGTGCTGATCGGTTCCGTGATTTCCGGTCTGATCCTGGGGCTCTGGAAGAAGCCGATCACAGCAAAATAACGTATCTTGCCTTTCCCTGAAACCGCTTGGGAGTAGAGACAGACCTCTGCTCCCAGGCGGTTTTTGCCATTTAGAGCCTAAAACAGGGCTGTTTTACGCTTGTCCCTCCAATTTGGTGTCTTATTTCGGTATAATTAACAATAGATATACAGAGAAGGCAAAGGAGAATGCGAAATGATTCTGCACAGAGGTGAGGTCTTATTCCGCCAGGGTGACGGCGGCCAGAACCTGTTCAAGGTGAAGAGCGGACTGTTCAAGGTCACGAGACTGCATGAGAACGGGAACATGGTATTGTTCAACCTGCTATATCCGGGTGAGACCGTTCCGCATCATTCCCTCATTTCGCCGAAGGAGGCGCATGGAACCGCAGTGGCAATGATGAAGAGTGAGGTTGAGCTGATTCCGGCTGCAGAATGGTACCGGGAGCTGAGGGAGAATCCAGAGAAGGTGATGGAGATCGCCCTTTTGCTTCAGGAGAAGGTGCGGTTCATGCAGACGAGGCTCGATCATCTCACCGTTGGAACGCCGGGGGAACGGATGGCTCTGCTGACCCGCTGGCTGACCGAATATACTCATGGCGCACAGCTTACAGATCTGCTGACACAGGAAGAGATCGGACAATTAATCGGTGTCCGCCGCGAGACCGTCAACCGTCTGCTGCGGAATCCGGGCTGATTGCTTATTTTTAATGGAAACTGTTTAGAGTGGCCCCTCCGCGTGGTATAATCTATTCAGAACATATCAAATTAAAGAAAGGATCAGGATACCATGTGTCCCCGAAGGACGATTCCCCAAAGGACGATTTGGAAACGTTATGATCTGTCTTATACTTAGCTTCCCTGTAGAATGTGCGCGAACCGTTGTTCATTGACGAAGCCGCTTCTGCGAAGGGAAGGGAGTATTGTATGCGAAGGAGCAACATCTCCTCCGGTATAACCCCTCGTAGAGGCTGGCACGAACGTCTAGCCGCCATATACGATAAGGGGAGACCGAGTAATGAGGAAACAAGACAGTGGCATGAGTTTGCCGCTCCGGTTAGCTATTATTTTGACCGGAACACTATTGCTTGCATTTACGTATTATCACATTAATTATCAGAACCACTTGACCGAAGGCGGATTCGTAGGCTTGTCGCTGCTCGGCAAGTATGTACTGGGGATTTCACCATCACTTAGCATCCTGATTTTGGACATTCCGGTACTCATCATCGCAATCATCTTCAAAGGAAAATCATTCGTAGTGAACACCTTCATATCCGTAGTGGCCTTCACGGTATTCTACGGGCTGATGGAACGCTATTCCGGCTGGGTTATTGACCTGCAGGATAACTTGCCGGTTGCGGCGCTGTTGTCCGGGGTATTGACAGGTCTGGGCGCAGGAATGGTCCTGCTGGGCGGCGGGGCGAGCGGCGGGGACGATATTTTGTCCGTGCTGATCAGTGAATGGAAAGGTATTAAGGTAGGAACCGTATTTATCCTGATGGATGTAATCGTTCTGGCTTTCTCCCTCTTCTATATGCCGTTAAGAGAAACCCTGTACACTGTGATGGCTGTAGTTGTAGCCGGTTATGTAATCACTTTTACAACCTCTCTGGGCAGACGGAAGCTGGTTCAGGCACCTAAGATTCCGTCCGCACTTGCCAAGACTCAGGAAGGTACAGTGAATGTGAATAATGCAATGTGAACTCCGTGAACCACGGGGATGATAAAAGGTCAGCGGACTATCGTCCGGCTGGTCTTTTTTTTGTTGATTAGGAAATTATGATTTTCGTCCGGCGTGGATAAGTTGTGCATAAAGTTATGGATAAGTGTCTTAGAATATCGGCAGGATGACTATATTCTGGATCAGTAATAGGAATGACTTCGCTGCTTTCACCGAACATATGGATAGCGCGTGGTCATCTGGGCCGAATATGGTCGAAAAACCGATTACATTCGGTGCGGCAGAGGCGTGTGGGCCGAATATGGTCGAAAAACCGACCACATTCGGTGCGGCAGAGGCGTGTGGGCCGAATATGGTCGAAAAACCGACCACATTCGGTGCGGCAGAGGCGTGTGGGCCGGATATGGTCGAAAAACCGACCACATTCGGTGCGGCAAAGGCGCGTGGGCCGGATATGGTCGAAAAACCGACCACAATGGGGATGCCGCAGGCATTTTGTTGTGCGGTAAGATTAGTCCGTAGACTGCTTCACCGCGGACAGCAGCAGGAACATCGGACGCCGCGTCTCCTCCTGCCAGGCCGGATTCTTCTCCAGCATCTCAGGGGTCGGCTGCAGCTCCGACATCTCCTTCAGGACGAAGCCTGATTCGAGCAGCGTACCCAGGTAGGTGGCTGTGGTCCGGTGGTATTTGGCAACCTCGTGTTCGAGAAAATCAGCCAGCCTTAGCCCTTCGAGATGGTAGTTGTCCACGGGCCAATGCTGCTTCTCCCCGTCCGGGCTGTAATGCCAATCCTGCGCGGCGAGGGCGGTGAAGATCGGATGCTCTACAGAGAAGACGAAGGCTCCCCCGGGCTTCAGGCAATGCCGGACCTGGCGGCAGAGACTGCCGAAATCTTCAATATAGTGGATCGCCAGCGAGCTGATCACGGTATCAAATTGCTCTGCCCCGAATGCGGCATCCTCAATCGCGAGCTGGAGATACTCAATCTTCGGGTCGTCTGTCATCGCGCGGGCACGCTCCAGCATATTGGCGGAGAGATCTATGCCTACGACGGAAGCCGCCCCCTGCTCCAGGGCATACCGGCAGTGCCAGCCGAACCCGCACCCCAGATCAAGCACCCGCTGGCCCGCCAGATCAGGCAGCAGGGTACGGAAGACCTCCCATTCTCCGGCAGCCTCCAGTCCGCCCGTAGAGCGGGGCATCTGGCTGTAATTCGCAAAAAAACCCGCGTCGTCATACTTATTTTGCTTCATTCATTGAACCTCCCACATCCTTTTATTACAGAAAGTATAACGCAGATGGGACGGGGGTGCAGCCTTGAGAATGCTTTATTACCCTTGGGTCCGGTAGCGGATAATCAGCAGGACTACCGTTGTTACAACGGCTAGTGATAAGGAATTGGTGATCAGAAAAGCAAATCCGACCCCCTGCGCGGCCAGGTTAACCGCATAAGCCTCCATAAGTGCGATGCCCAGCAGCATCAGCAGGTAAGCTTTCAGACTGAGATCTGCAACAGAACGGGTCCTGAGGATCTGCACAATCTGCGGAATCCAGCCTACAGAGAGAATAAGACCGCCAACCAGCTGCATAACTGTGAACACCATTCATACACCCCGCTATTCTTAATTTCGTATTAGTACGATGTATGCTCAGGGGGAGAGGGAGGTTCAGACAAAAAACCGCCATCCCTCGGGAGGGACGGCGGGTTCACCCGGCAGGCATCTGCCCGGGTCTAGGATTGCTTCAGCTGGATAAGCTGCTCCAGCAGCTGCTGCGTGTCGTCTACAGGAAAGGCTTCCTGCAGCACTTCATGAACGGTCTGCTTCGCCCGGTCAACCTTGTCCTGCCCAATGGCAGTCAGGGACGTATAGATGCTTCTGCGGTCTGCCTCGCAGGACTTGCGCTCCAGCGCTCCGCAGCCCTTGGCTTCGAAGCGGCTGACCAGCCGGGACACAGCACTCTGGCTAAGCCCGACCATCGATTCCAGCTGCTGGAGCTTCAGCTTTTGCTCAGGGGCTTCGGACAGAAACAGCAATACATAGAATTCCTTAAGCGATAACTCATAGTTCTCGGTCAGCTTCGCTTCAAGGACTGCGGCCACCTTCATCTGTATCAGAGAGAGCGATAACCAGCTGTTAATCAGATCATTTGAAGGGGGGTTAGTCATGTCTTCATCCTCCCGGTGTATACCTCTAATGAATAGTAGTTGTTATACAGTATACCATCACCATAGGCAAGCTGCTGACGAATTGTCCTTAACGCGGGAATCCTAATGCGTACTGCTTAGGTATATTTGCGTCTTTGCGCAGCGTCACACCGGCTTCCAGCGTCCAGTAAGGATTACGGAGCATTCCCCGGCCCACCGCCACCAAGTCAGCTTCTTCATTGCTAATGACGGCGTTGGCAAGAACCGCTTCATCCAAGCGGCCGACAGCAATCACCGGTACGTTCAGCTCCTGGCGGATCGTTCTGGCCAGCGGTAACTGATAGGCTGCATGGTTGCCCGGTCCATTCTCTGCGTCAACGGCTCCTTCACCGCCTGAACTGATATGGAAAATATCGGCCCCGGCTTCCTTATAGGCTCTGCTGATCTCCAGACCCTCTTGGAGGCCGTAGCCGCCTTTCACATATTCTTTGGCGGAAATCCGCATGATCAGCGGCATATCCTCAGGCATTACGCTCTTGGCGGCAGCGATCACCTCCCGGCCAAACAAGGTCAGATCCTGTCCGTATTCATCAGTCCGCTGGTTGGTCAGCGGCGAGTGGAACTGGTGAATCAGATAGCCGTGGGCGCCGTGCAGCTCAATAGTGTCGAACCCGGCCTGAACTGCACGCGCTACGCCCCGTTTGAATTTCCGGACCATGTCTTTAACTTCTTCTGTTGTCAGGGCATGAGGAGTCTTGGACTTGCCGTCAAAAGGTATAGCGGAAGAAGAGACAGGAACTTTGGCATCCTCCGCCTTGCGTCCGGCATGGGCCACCTGAATTCCGATTTTGGCTCCATGGGCATGGCTGGCTTCTACAATCCGCGCCAGCGCAGGAATCTGCTCATCAGACCAGAGGCCCAGATCATAATCGGTAATCCGGCCGTCCGGGTCCACATCAGCCATCTCGACAATGATCAGTCCGGTGCCGCCGACAGCGCGGCTTACATAGTGGTTGTAATGCCAGTCGTTAGCGATTCCATCTTTATTGGTAACTGAATATTGGCACATGGGCGGCATCACAACCCGGTTCTTAAGTTTTAAGCTTTTATACTCATAGGGGGTGAACAGATCTTTCGTCATCCTTCTCGCTCCTTCGGTTTGCATGGGATTGTTAATTATAAATGCATGCGCATGCATATAAATATAAAGTGTTCCTTCCGGACTGTCAAGTCAGCGTTATGAATTAAAATTTGCAATACTGCAAGGGGATTGTAAGATTCAGAAATAGCTGTGCGAGTTTACAATTATTATATTGAAAATAATAAAGGGGGATCGCCATGGAGCTGCTGACCATTGTCAAAGCAATCATTCTGGGCATTGTAGAAGGGCTGACCGAATTTGCTCCGGTATCCTCGACAGGCCATATGATCATCGTTGATGATATGTGGCTTAAATCGCAGGAGTTCCTGGGGAAATACACTGCCAACTCCTTCAAGGTAGTAATTCAATTAGGCTCCATTCTTGCAGTCGTCATTATTTTCCGTAACCGGTTCATTGATCTGCTGGGCCTGAGGAAGCTTAGCCGCCAGGATCTGGCCGTAGTGCCGGAAGGGCAGCGGCAGGCTCCGGTTGAAGGACGGCTGAAGCTGACGCATATCCTCGTTGGACTGCTGCCTGCCGGTATTTTCGGATTTCTGCTGGAGGATTACATCGATGAGCATCTGTTCTCTACCTTTACTGTGCTGATTGGACTTGTGGTAGGAGCGTTGTTCATGATCTGTGCTGACCGTTTTGCGCCTGCGAATGCCCGGACTGAGAGTGTGGACCAAATTACATATAGGCAGGCGCTATCAGTCGGATTGATTCAATGTATCTCCCTGTGGCCGGGCTTCTCGCGGTCGGGCTCGACGATATCCGGCGGGGTTCTGCTGGGCATGAGCCACCGTGCGGCAGCCGATTTCACCTTCATCATGGCGGTGCCCATTATGGCCGGTGCGAGCCTGATTTCACTGCTGAAGAACTGGCAGTATTTTACGCTGGATGCCTTGCCGTTCTTCATTGCCGGGTTCATCAGCGCCTTCATATTCGCACTGGTATCGATGCGTTTCTTCCTGAAGCTGATTAACCGGATCAGGCTGTTGCCCTTCGCAATCTACCGGATTGTACTTGCCGGTGTGGTCTATCTGATCTGGTTCTGATTTCGCCGGGACTCCATGTCTAAGCTGCTCCTCCTTAATGGGGGTGCAGCTTTTTTTGGCGTTTTGCTATAGGGAATCTGTATAGCCGGATTGCGTGGAATCTGTTGCGGGGCGCGGTAGGCGTGCAGTAAGATGGCATCAGATTAAGGCTTGCAGGCATAAGGGCAGACAATTATACAGAGGAGTGGACACCTATGAGTAAAGGAATCAAGACAAGCAGCCTCGGTTATCCGAGAATCGGCAAGAACCGTGAATGGAAGAAATTATTGGAGGCTTATTGGGCCGGCAAAATCGATGAGCAGAGCTTCCGCTCGCAGATGGAGGATATTCAGCTTCAGCATTTGCAGACCCAGCAGCAGGCCGGAATTGATCTGATACCGGTGGGCGATTTCACCTTCTATGACCATGTGCTGGATACCGCCGCTATGTTCGGGATCGTACCGGCGCGTTACGGATATAAGGGCGGAGAGATTCCGCTTGATCTGTATTTTGCAATGGCGCGCGGCAATGCAGAGGCCCCGGCCTGCGAGATGACCAAATGGTTCAATACGAATTATCATTACATTGTGCCTGAGATCGGCAGCCTGACTCCGGTATTGACAGCGAATAAACCGCTGGCTGCCTACCGCTTCGCCAAGGAGCGGGCAGGCATTGAGGGCAAGCCGGTTATAGTCGGACTGTATACCTTCCTGAAGCTGTCCAAGGGCTTCCCGGCAGCAGACATCGCTGCCGTTGCCGCACGCTTCCTCCCGCTGTATGTGCAGCTGCTGCAGGAGCTGAAGGCGGAAGGAGTGGCCTGGGTACAGATCGATGAACCTGCGATTGTTACCGGCTTAACGGCTGAGGATACCGCACTGCTCCAGAACATTTACAGTGAGATTGCTGCGGCCGTACCTGGTCTGAACCTGATGCTGCAGACGTACTTCGAAGCTGCGGAGCCGCTTGAAGCATTGCTAGCGCTGCCTGTGCAGGGTCTCGGTCTTGACTTCGTCCATGACGGCGGCAAGAATCTGGAGTCGGTTGCACGCCTCGGGTGGCCGCAGGATAAGACACTCGGAGCCGGTATCCTTGACGGACGCAACATCTGGCGCGCTGATACCGATGCCAAGCTGGAGCTGGTAGCTAAGCTGCTGACCTATGTGCCTCAGGAACAGTTAATTCTCCAGCCAGCGTCAAGTCTGCTGCATGTGCCTGTAACGGTTGAGGGCGAGGTCAAGCTGAAGGCTGCGGTCAAGAATGCCTTGGCGTTTGCCAATGAGAAGCTGGCCGAGCTGGTTCTCATTGCGGCAGCCGCGAACGAGGGAAGAGAGCGTTATGCCGCCGATCTGGAGCGCAGCCGTGAGGTGCTGGCCGTATTCCGTGCTCTGCCGGAGCGCGGGCGTGAGGATGTAGCCGAGCAGGTGCATGCCCTTGCCCAGCTTCCGGACCACCGCAGCCTTCCGTTCGCCGAGCGTGTGAAGGTTCAGCAGGAGAAGTGGCGTCTGCCGCTGCTGCCGACCACGACCATCGGCAGCTTCCCGCAGACGGCTGAAGTCCGCCAGGCCCGTCTGAAATGGCGCAAGGGAGTCTGGAACCAGGAGCGTTATGACTTGTTCATCAAGCGGCAGATCGCTGAAGCGATTACGCTTCAGGAGGAGCTTGGTCTGGATGTGCTGGTACACGGGGAATTCGAGCGTACGGATATGGTGGAATTCTTCGGAGAGAAGCTGGCCGGCTATCTGTTCACCGCAGGCGGCTGGGTTCAGTCCTATGGCTCACGCTGCGTGAAGCCTCCGGTAATCTATGCCGATGTTGCTTTTATTGAGCCAATGACCGTCAAAGAGAGCGTGTATGCCCAGTCACTGACGAAGCTGCCTGTTAAGGGAATGCTGACCGGTCCGGTCACGATCCTTAACTGGTCCTTTGTCCGCGATGATCTCAGCCGGGAGGCGGTGGCCGGACAGATCGCCCTCGCCCTGCGTCATGAAGTATCCGCACTCGAGGAGGCTGGTATCGAGATGATCCAGGTCGATGAGCCGGCGATCCGCGAAGGCCTGCCGCTGAAGGCGAGAGATCATGAGTATTACCTCAACTGGGCGGTGAAATCCTTCCGGACCGCCACGAACCATGTCAAAGACACCACGCAGGTGCATACGCATATGTGCTACAGTGAATTTAACGACATGATCGGTTCGATCTCGGCGATGGATGCGGATGTCATCTCCATTGAGACCTCGCGCAGCCATGGTGAGCTGATCGTCAGCTTTGAGGAGCAGGAATATGACAAGGGGATTGGACTGGGTGTGTATGATATCCACAGTCCGCGCGTACCGGTGGTAGAGGAGATGACTTCGGCCATCGAACGTGCGCTGCGCGTTCTGGATGTCCAGCAGTTCTGGATCAATCCTGACTGCGGACTGAAGACTCGGGGCTGGGAAGAGACCACAGGCGCACTGCGCAACATGGTGAAGGCCGCGGTCCTGGTAAGAGAGCAGCACGGCGCAGTGACCCGTTAACAGACGGCATTGTTCCGCCTAAGTTGCTTAGATTTGCACAACAAAACCACTGCAAGCCTGAGAGTATAGTCTCCGGCCCGCAGTGGTTTGTTTTTTGCAGGAAACACTTGATAATAATTCTCATTCTTGATAGAATGAGAAAAGAAAGAAGGAACCTGTGGAGGGCTCCTTCATATTCTGTAAAGATTCATTATTTGCTTTCGAAGGTTTTGCAATCTGTTTCCTCAGATTGTGTAGGCTGCTTGGAGCTGTGGTAAGCAACGAAGATGGACTCAGCGTTGCATTTGTTCTCTTCAGCCCAGTAGGTGCAAGAATTAACTGCGCACAATACGTCTTTTGCCATGAGGGTTCACCTCCTCTTGTAGTAGTAGGCATCATAAATCGGCAAGAAATCAATTACAGCTGCCCGGGCAAGGTGGAGCTTGTCCGAATAGCGCCATAACCTTATTCTATGCGAATAGGGTTTTTGGTGTTTTTTTGCCGTTTTATCATCGTAATTGTAACAAATAAAGAGGCAATACGCAAACAGGACCACACTTGGCTATCTATGGCTGAATGGTCTTATTTGTTATTTTCCGTAAATGGCTGCAACCTTCCAGCTTTTGGAACGTCAAGAGGGATAAGCGCGGAACGGACCGATACAGATAACGGCCTTTCGCCGCGGAAGCTGAAACACAGGAAGCAGTATACAATTACACTTGATGGAGGAATGAGCATGCGAAAATGGGGTCTGCATTACTTGTTGTATCTAGTGGTTGTAGCCGTGGTTCTAACGGGCTGCGGCGCGTCGAGTAGCAATTCAGATTCGGCAGCGAACTTAGAAAGCGGGTTCAGCAATCAATCTGCTTCAGACGGTTCAGCGGAGAGCGCGCCTGCTGCGGTGGAGGCCAAGGAGGATAGTCTAGCTAACACGGCGATGGCCGTTAATGATCAGTCTGCAGTTAAGGGCGGCGGCGGAAATTCGGCAGTCCCTGTGGCGGGGGCTGAGCAAGGGACAGATGCTTCTGCCGGATTCACCGGCACTGATGTGGTAGCAGGGCTGAACAAGAAGCTAATCTACAAGGCGAACCTCAATATGG
Source organism: Paenibacillus sp. FSL H3-0333 (assembly GCF_038002805.1). Taxonomy (NCBI): domain Bacteria; kingdom Bacillati; phylum Bacillota; class Bacilli; order Caryophanales; family Paenibacillaceae; genus Paenibacillus; species Paenibacillus sp. FSL H3-0333. The sequence continues at coordinate 2,992,284 of NZ_JBBODG010000001.1, forward strand.
AGGTAAGCGACTACGGGGCAGCGCAGACTGAAGTGCGGAACATGGTTACTCTGGCCGGGGGCTATATTATCGAATTCTCAGAGAACATGTCTGAATATGAACAGGGCGGAACCTTTATCCTAAAAGTGCCTGCGGCGGGCTTCTCTCCGTTCCTGAACAATCTGGAGAAGATTAAGCATGAGAAGCTCCAGAGAAGCATCCAGGGGCAGGATGTGTCGGAGGAATATGTGGACCTGGAGTCACGTCTTAAGGCGAAGCAGATGATGGAGGCGCAGTATATTGATTTTATGAAAAAAGCGACCAAACCGGCTGATCTCGTCCAGTTCGCCAACCAGCTTGGGGAAATTCAGGAGCAAATCGAACAGATCAAGGGCAGAATGCGGTATATCGATCAGAACGTATCTTTCTCTACAGTGGAGCTTCGCCTCTACCAGACGGAGAAGAGTCTTACCCTTACACAGACTAATTCCGAGGGGCCGCTGGGTGAACGGGCTTCGGAAGCGCTCAAGAGCAGCATGAAGGCGTTGTCTGTGATGTTCCAGTGGCTTGTTGTTGTACTGGCGGCTGCGCTCCCCGTCCTGCTGGTAGCTGGAGTGGTGGTGGCGCTGGTGCTCTGGTTACGGAAAAGCTTCAAGCGGCGGCAACCTGCACACCCTGAACAGGCACGGCTGGGCGGCAACCGTCTGCCGGGCCGGGAATCGCAGCCTCAACCTGAAGCGGCACCTGTAGTATCGGCCGCAGCGGATGAAGAGAATACGGATAAGCAGAACAAGTAGAGCGGGCTGTACGAATAAAGATAGGATCATTTATGTAAAGAATAAAGCCTCCCTACCCGTGAATCCGGGCTGGAGGCTTTGTTTTGTTCAGGAAATTATGATTTTTTTCTGTTGTGGATAAAGTATGTGCCCGAATGTATGTCAAAAACAGCATACATTCGAGCCACACGTAAGTTATGCAATTTATGAAGCTATAGCTTGAGGCAAGCCGGGATCTCCAGCCTTAAGCATGCTGGAAGAGCACACGGTACTCGCCATAGCCTTCCTTCTCCAGGTCTTCTTTGGGAACAAAGCGCAGAGCTGCCGAGTTGATACAGTACCGCAGTCCGTTCGCTCCGGGGCCGTCATTGAATACATGGCCCAAGTGGGAATCCGCTGTCTTGCTGCGTACCTCAGTGCGGACCATCAGGTGGCTGAGGTCGGTTTTCTCCTTGACCACATAGTCCCGGATCGGACGCGTGAAGCTCGGCCAGCCGCAGCCGGAATCGAACTTATCTTCTGAGCTGAACAGTGGCTCCCCGGAGACAATATCCACATAGATCCCGTCTCCGTGGTGATCCCAGAATTCGTTGCGGAATGGAGATTCCGTAGCGCTGTTCTGCGTTACTTCATATTGAAGCGGTGTCAGGCGCTCCTTCAGGCTCTGCGGGTCCTCTTTGTGCGTCCAGTGAGCTTCAATGAATGCTTCCCGGCCCGAACCCTTCCGGTAACGCTTGTAATGGCCGGGATTCTTGTGGTGATAGCCCTGATGATATTCTTCGGCTGGGTAGAAGGGCTTGGCCGGAAGAATAGGCGTCACAATGGGAGCGGAGAAGCGTCCGCTGGCCTGAAGAGCTGCCTTGGAAGCCTCTGCCTGCTGGCGCTGCTCCTCCGAATGGGTGAAGATTGCCGTTCCATAGGAAGTGCCGCGGTCATGGAATTGCCCTCCGGCATCGGTAGGGTCAATCTGTTGCCAGAACAGCTCAAGCAGCTTGCTATATGGGAAAATATCCGGATTGAACGTAATCTGCACCGCCTCAACATGTCCGGTAGTTTCCGAGCATACTTCCTCGTAGGTCGGATTCACGGTATGTCCGCCTGTATAACCGGAGATAATCTTGACAATGCCCGGAAGCTCTTCAAAAGGGGATACCATACACCAGAAGCATCCACCGGCGAAGGTGGCTTGTTCGGTCTTGAAATTTATAGAATCAGCTTGAAATTCACTCATTGTTATCCCTCCATCTGTAGAATGCAATTAAATAGATCACAATTTAATTATAAATCAAATAGAGGCTTACTGCCAGCATACCGGAAATTCTTGAAGCGTCAGCGGCCCGCAGAAGGACGGCGGCGCATGGATAATCCGGCTACAGCCAGTACGGCAATATACACGATTATAGCTACAGCTGCACTTCGCGGGTGCTGGAACATCTGTCCTCCGAGGAAGGCGTAGAGGGCGATGCCGGGAATTTTGCCAAGTGCGGTGGCTCCAAGATAGCTCCAGAAAGGCAGTCCGGCGGCACCGGCGTAGATATTCACAGCCATCTGCGGAATGAACGGTGCCAGCCGGGCAATCACTACGGATGCAAAGGGACGCTGCTCCACAGCGGACACAAATCTGTCCAGCGCCGAAATACTGCTTAGATAGGCCATAGATTTGCTCCGGAACATGGATGCAACGACTCCATAGACAAGGGCTGCCGCTATTGTGGTAGCACTCCAGCAGATTAACGCTCCTGCGAAGCTTCCATAGGCATACCCGAACAATCCGATAATCAGCTTGTAGGGCAGGACCGGAAATAAGGCCAGCACTGTGGCGGCGAGCATGGACAAATACAAAGGATGATCCTCTCTAAGCCAGGCCAGGAGTTCATACCTGTAGATAAACGCGAGGATTATGCACGAAACATACAGAACAACCGTTAGCCATTTTCTCATTATACTATGCCCCTTCTTCACTCCATCCATTTCATCATACTGAAAAAAAAGCAATTAAAGCAATTATTGAAGCAAAGATCATTGTTCCCGCAGCATGTCACGGTATAATACATCTATAAGGGAATAGAAATTCCCCCAACATGTAAGGGAGATGCTGCTGTAATGAAACTACCTGTCCGTAAAAGAGTGGCAATGATCGGCATAGGCGATATTGCCCGTAAAGTCTATTTGCCGCTGCTCTCCCGGCATGATCAGGCCGAGGTGGTGGGAGTGCTCAGCCATTCTTCTGCTACGGTCGAGCGGGCAGTCCAGGCTTATCGCCTTCAGCGGGGGACAACCGAGCTTACGGAGCTGCTGTCCTGGGATCTGGATGCTGTGTTCATACATAGTCCTACAACTACGCACTATGAGCTGGTTACCTCTTGCCTGGAGCATGGGGTGTCCGTGTATGTGGACAAGCCGCTCTCCTATGATCTGGAGGAATCCCGCCGGATGGCAGAGCTTGCTGAGAACAAGGGGCTGCTGCTGGGAGTGGGTTTCAACCGCCGCTATGCCCCGATGTATGCCGCCGCCAAATCCTGGCTGCATAAGGCCGGAGGCATCAGCCAATCCACCGCTGTCAAACACCGGACGAAGCTGCAGCAGGGCAGCAGCCATGAGACGATCCATGATGACCTGATTCATATGCTGGATCTGCTGCTCTGGCTGTCCGGCGGGGATTATGAGCTGCTGCACACCAGCCTGAGGGCTGATGCGGAGGGGCGGCTTCTGCACGCCTCGGGAATGCTGGGCTGGGAGAATGGGACCACCGGCCATTACAGCATGGTCCGGGATGCAGGGGCCGATCTGGAGAAGCTGGAGCTGCACGGACATGGCAGGTCGGTGGAGGTGACAGACATGGAACGGGTTATATTATATGAGCAGGGCTCGTTGCCGCGCACGCAGAACTTCGGCAGCTGGGATACCATGCTGGAGCGCAGAGGCTTCAGCGGAGCGGTCAGCCATTATCTCAGTAATATAGCGACACCGGAGCAATGCGGTATTTCCGCTTCGGCCGTATTGCCGAGCCATGAATTAGCAGCAAGATTAAGCCGCTGAGCGGTCAGCATCGCAGCAGAGAGGAGAACAACATGGAGGATTATGACAACAAGTCGATGGAAGAGAGGATTATCGAGAGCTACAAGCGGGACGAGGAAATGATGATTCTCGTATTTGCCCAGTGGTGTGTGAATAATAAGCTGGACCCGCATGCCCTGTATCTGCAGGCTTATCCGCAGCAGGAGGGCAATCAGGCGCTGGCCAATGCGCTGGCCCTGACGGTATCCGCGGAGGAGGCCGGGTTCATCTCCGATGATACGGTACTGGGTGTACTCTCCCTCTACAGCAACGATGATCTTGCCTATGTGGTTACAGAGGCCATCCAGCTAAGACGCAAGGCAGAAGACACCAAGGATTGAGAGCGTAAATATAATAATAGTGGTTAATGAACTTTTTTTTGGCAAACGATGTTCATTCCAGAATAAATGTGGTAAAATTATATATACTAACTAATTGTAAGCTTCATAAGTGAGAGGTGATAACCATGGAAGAACATCAACTGACGATGTGCCCGAGATTTGAGACGGCTTTTTCGTTTCTGGGCAAGCGTTGGAACGGACTCATTATTCAGACCTTGATGAGCGGCCCCAAGCGGTTCAAGGATATTTCCGGACTGATTCCGTCAATGAGCGATAAGATGCTGTCCGAGCGCATGAAGGATCTGGAATGCGAGGGCATTCTGGTACGTCATGTGTACCCGGAGACACCGGTGCGCATTGAGTATGAATTAACAGTGAAGGGCCGTGCGCTTGAGCCGGTCATGCAGCAAATCCAGTCCTGGGCCGAGAGCTGGGTGGAGTAGCAGTACCGTAATATATTTTTGATGACAGCCTCTTGCCGGGTATCCGGGTAAGGGGCTTTTCATATGCTGTTCTGCTTGAAATATAAGAATTTATAGGTTTCACACGATAACTTATCCTTCTATTTCTCGCTGAAACGGTACCGTCCTTTATAAGGACGGCAATGCCGTTTCCGCTTGTTTATGCAAATTTTGCCCAAATAAACCTTGCACTTAGGCCCTACCTGTGTAATATAATAGAACATACTAAATATTACGGATGTGTGGAAGCGTTAACAAAAGTAGGAAAAGCCCAGGGTTATGCGGCAGACGGATGCTTACGAGATGTGTTTTGGACGATGCTGATGGAAGGAAGCGGAGGGCTCACACAACTTTTAGGAGGCGAGGACCATGACCATCACCTTGTTTTCCCGGGAAATAACCTATGGAAAAAAGGATGTCGCCGAACTGGAGACTGCTTCGATTAAAGTACAGCTGATCTATGACAAGGTGCTGTTCATGCTTCATAACCATCTCCCGGATTCTCTGTGGGATGCGTGGATCGGTGTGCCGTATGAGATCATTTCTTCTCTATATAAAGGGGATAATGACAGCGGGAGCGTGTTTCAGAAATGGATTCAAGGCCCGTCCGGCTGGAAATGTATCGGTTGTGAGCGGCATTGCCTGGAGCCGGTAACGGCTAAGGGAGGGAGTGGCTCAAATGCTCAGCGCCGTTTTACTTTTCATAATGGAATTAGCCAGAGCATGGTACTTCAAGCTGTAATCTGGTCTATGTATGAGAACACGCGGCTGCTCCAGCCTTACTTGGGGGAGGAGGCTTTTCTGAGTGAGGAGGATATGGAGCTGATCTCTGTATATTTCGTGCCCACCTACCTTACCCCGGCACCGCTGAGCGAATTGAACAAACCGGCCAAAGAATACAAGGATAAGAACATCAGAGTGTATCAGGAATGGATCTCTGCCCCCGATCTGGTGTTGCAGTGGAACGGTGGCCTGACCGAAGGCAGATGGATGACGGGTGTATATGTGGATCATTCGCGGTTCGCCGGACTTGGCCCCTACCTAAAGGATGCGCAGGGCAAGCGGACTTATATGCAGGCGACGGTTCGATAGAAAAGGTGAAGCTCGAAAAAAGAGTGGAACTTGAAGCCAGGTCGTCGCTGCGGTGAACATTTGGACTTCCGGCCGCTATTGTGTTTGGATTTCCTGATACAAACCGCTCTTCGCGGTAGAAATCCAAACACAAAGGCGATCGCTCCGCTCCTCCAGTTCCAAATTTCCCCTCCGCTTCTTTTGCTTCAGCAGCACAAGCCACTCTACTCCGCCCGGTTATTCCTCCGTCGGATCAAGTACACGGTGCTTAAGATGACCAGTCCTGCTGTAACGGAAATGACCAGAATCACCTTCCCGTTCGCACCGCTGTTTGCTGCTGATTGAGCGGTTGGATTCACGAAGGTAACAACAAGGATGCAGGCTGCCACCACGGTCGCCAGCAGTGCACCCAGAACGTTTTTCCCTTTTGCTCCGCCCTGTGCTCCGCCCGGTCCCACATATGCACCGCTCCAGATCAGCCGTACGACATAGGAACCCACACCCAGCATGAAAATTGCGTAATTACTAAGCGGATATTCCAGCCACTTCATTCCGTAGTTTTGCAGCGCCATGTCTGCCAGCAATAAGAATGCCATCAAAAGAAATGCCTGATTCCCCGCCTTGTGCCGCTGCTGCAATTGTCTCTCATCCATGTTCGTTCTGCTCATCCTTCGTTCCCTCCCAAAATAATTGATCCAGCGTCTTCCCAAGGGTTACACAAATGTCAATGCACAACCTCAGGGTGGGGTTGTAATCACCATTCTCAATCGCGATAATTGTCTGTCTTGTGACCCCCACAGCATCTGCCAGCTGTTTTTGCGACATGTCTTTTGCTGCTCTGGAGGCTTTGAGCCTCAGATTCTTCCCCATTCCCTCACCTCACGCATATTGTAAAATATATAAAACAAAATGTCTAGTATATTTTACATAAGGTGGCTAGAAGTTCGCGTTCATTAAAATTTGTTATATTCAGTGCGTACAATCACAAGTTCCGCCTAAGGCCAGTGATAAGGTGTAGAAGTGAAAAGAAGCACAAACCTACTTCTAAACCTGAGGAGGGGCCAACATGGCGTCCAATCAATTAAACGATACAACAATTCATCCCGGGTTCACCCCGGAAGCAATGGTCAGAGATATTGTTCTGCAGTTCCCCAAAGCAGCTGATTATTTCAAGGCACAACGGATCGATTTCTGCTGCGGAGGTGCCAAGCCGCTGGCTGAAGCCGCTGCCGAGAAGGGTCTTGATCCGGCAGCAATGGTGCAGGAGCTGAACAAGCTGCAAGAGCAGCATCCGGTGCTCGAAGAGGATACCGCCTTGAACGAGGCTTCGTCTGAGGAGCTGGTGGATTATATTGTGAACAAGCATCACCGTTATCTGCGTGAAGAGCTTCCGCTAATCAGTCAAAATGTAACCAAGGTGTTCCGCGTTCACGGTGAGGATTCACCGCACCTCGGAGAGATGCACCGTCTGTTCAATATGCTGCGTGAAGAGCTGCTGCAGCATACAGCGAAGGAAGAAGAGAGCGAATTCCCTAAGATGCTGGCCTACACCCAGAACCCAACCGAAGAAGGACTTGCGGAGCTGCGCGGACTGCTGCATAATTTGGAAGCTGAGCATGACGGGGCCGGAGAGATTCTACGCGAGCTGCGCAGAGTTACTAATGACTACACACCGCCCGCACATGCCTGCACGACTTATCGCCTGACGTATGCCCGGCTTGAAGAGCTGGAAGGTATGACCTTCGAGCATGTGCATCTGGAGAACAATATTCTGTTCCTGCGTTATCAATAGGACCTGCTGCATTGGATAAGTCCCTTCGGGGACTTTTTACTTTTTCTTCCGGCAGAAATGATTTGAGAACCCTTCCTCTATGCGTTATCCTTAAAGAGTCCGGGAAAATACATATGAAGGCGGTGCCGTGGGATGTCCACGAAATGGATGCGCTTCATGCTGTGCCTTCTCTTGCTGGCCGCGGCAAGCGGTTGTGGCTTGGGATCAGAGAATGGCGGCAGCAGTAACGGAGGCCAGGGATTAACCTTTTCAGTCAAGGTGGGTGACAGTGAAATGGCCGGAAGCTCGGCCAGATTGCTTAACGAAGCTTACGTGGTTGGGAATTCAATAATAGAGCTGTTCAGAAAGAGCGGCGTTGTTACATTTTCAGCGGATGGAACTAGTATTCTTGAGGTGAATAAGGTCTCCCTGGGTGAGGACATGAACTGGGAGATTCAGGTGAACGGCAAGAAGGTTCAAGAGCTGAATACAACCCTGGAACCGGGTTCAGCCATTACGATGTCAGCAGGGCCTGCCGGAACCGGAAAGATGTTTCAGCCTGTCATCATCACTGTGAACGGGGGGAGCGAGCAGCCGGAGCTGACACATTCGCATGTGCTTTCTTTTATGCAGGATATGTCCGTCAAGGGACTGCTCAAGAACAGCGGTATGGTTCGGCTTGCCGAGGATAACCGGACGGTGCTTACTGTTATGGATTATACCCCGCTCAGCAGCGAGGAATGGAGACTGAAGGTCAACGATAAAGGCCTGCTCGGTAATGGAGTGGACATGAAGCTCAGTCCGCAGGACAAGCTGGAGATCTCTCTGGTACTGAAATAAGTGAATGAATGGATATCTGTGCGAAACTGCATGGGTATCCGTTTTTTTTGAATAAAATATCTCTGTGCTTCACGCCATAAGTTGTCCTATGAAAGAACGCGAGAAGTCATCTCCACTTGTGTGAAAAAATTCACATACCGTGTGACTGTGGTCACACTTGTCATGGAATTGGGGACAGTATAATTTCTCTATCAGGTAAAGTTATTGAAGAAATCAGAGTTTCTGAAGGAGGGTCTACCAGTGGCAGCGGAAAGAGAAAAGTTAGTGCTGATTGGGAATGGCATGGCGGGAGTAGGCACTATTGAGCAGATTCTGAAGCTGGGCGGCGCTTATGATATTACTGTCTTCGGCAGTGAGCCGCATCCCAACTATAACCGGATTATGTTGTCCTATGTACTTGAAGGCAGCAAAACGATTGAAGACATCATTCTTAATGATCTTGGGTGGTATGAGGATAATCATATTACACTGTATACTGGCACGACGGTTACCCGGATCGATGAACAGAACAAACTAATATTGACCGATAATGGACTGGCGGTTCCTTACGATAAAGCAATTATTGCCACAGGCTCGAATTCTTTCATTCTCCCCGTACCCGGCAGCACCAAGGATGGGGTAGTCGGCTTCCGCGATATCGCGGACTGTGATGCGATGCTGGCAGCAGCGAAGCAGTACCGCACGGCGGCTGTAATCGGCGGAGGATTGCTAGGTCTTGAAGCTGCGAAGGGCTTGGTCAATCTGGGCATGGAGGTTACCGTTGTGCATCTGCTGGAGGATCTGATGGAGCGTCAGCTGGACCGTACCGCTTCTTCCATGCTACAGGCAGAGCTTACGCGTCAAGGTGTGAAATTCGCCATGGGCAAGCAGACGGTAGAACTGACCGGCGAAGAACGGGTGACCGGACTGCGCTTCAGTGACGGCAGTGAGCTGCCCGCAGAGTTTGTAGTGATGGCTGTTGGAATCAAGCCGAATGTCCAGCTTGCGAAGGACAGCGGAATCACCGTTAACCGCGGGATTGTAGTTGACGATTATATGCAGACTTCTATGGCTGATGTGTATTCTGTCGGCGAATGTACAGAGCACCGGGGAACCTGCTACGGACTCGTCGCACCGTTATTCGAGCAGGGCATGGTTCTCGCCAAGCATCTGTCAGGTAGTCAGACTCCAGGCTATGAAGGTTCAGTTGTAGCAACCAAGCTCAAAATTTCCGGGGTAGATGTATTCTCCGCTGGTGAATTCACCGAAACACCGGAGCATACCGTCATTTCTGCCAAGGATGAATGGAAGCGAACCTACAAGAAGATTTTGCTTAAGGATAATGTGATTGTCGGTGCTGTTCTGTTCGGTGATGTAACGGAATCTGCCAACCTGCAGAAGCTTGTGAAAAACAGCACAGAGATGACCAATGAAATCTATGATGAAGTTATGGGCACGAGCTGCTGCGGCGGAGGCGGAGCCAAGAAAGGCATGTCTGTTGAAGCGATGGCCGATGAAGAAATCGTCTGCGGCTGCAACGGCGTAACCAAAAAAGCGATTGTGGATGCTGTTACGGAGAACGGCTTCACTACGGTGGATGAGATCAAAGCCTGCACGGGGGCAACCCGCTCCTGCGGCGGCTGTAAGCCGGTGGTAGAGCAGATTCTGCAATTCGTTCTCGGAGACAGCTTCCAGCAGAGCGCCAAGCAGGGAATCTGCAGCTGCACCTCGCTTAGCCGGGATGAGATCGTAGCCGAGATTACGGCTAAAGGCCTCCGGACCACCAAGGAAGTCATGCATGTCCTGGACTGGAAGCAGGCAGAAGGCTGTTCGAAATGCCGTCCTGCAGTGAACTATTATCTGGGTATGATCTACCCTGACACTCATGAGGATGAGAAGGAGTCACGGTTCGTCAATGAACGGATGAGCGCCAATATTCAGAAGGACGGAACCTATACAGTTATACCGCGGATGTATGGCGGGGTGACCACTCCTGAAGATTTGAAGCGGATTGCCGATGTGTCCCTGAAGTATGATGTGAAGGTTGTGAAGGTAACGGGCGGACAACGCCTGGACCTGATCGGTGTCAAAAAAGAAGATGTGCCTAAGGTATGGGAGGAGCTGGATATGCCATCCGGCTATGGATATGCGAAGTCCCTGCGTACGGTGAAGACCTGTGTGGGTTCGCAGTTCTGCCGCTTCGGCACACAGGATTCTATGGGGATGGGCGCTATGCTTGAGCGTAAATATGAGCGGTTGGATATGCCGGCCAAGTTCAAGATGGCGGTTAACGGCTGTCCGCGCAACTGTGCAGAATCCTGCACGAAGGATATCGGGATTGTCGGCAACGACGGCGGCTGGGAAGTATTCATTGGCGGCAACGGCGGGATTAAGCCACGGATCGCAGATGCCTTCTGCAAGGTGAAGACCGACGAGGAGCTGGTTGAGGTCTGCTCCGCTGTCATCCAGTACTACCGTGAGACCGGCAATTACCTGGAGAGAACCTCCGAATGGGTAGAGCGCATGGGTCTTGAGCATATCCAGACTGTGGTTATGGGCAATGACGACAACCGTAAAGAGCTGGCGGCACGTATTGACTTTGCCCTGGCCCAAGTGAGTGATCCTTGGCGGAAAATGCTGAATGATAAAAACACCCGCACCGCGCTGTTCGAAGAGACACAGGTATAGTCTAAAGGGAGAGGGAGAGAGCATAATGGAACGAAGCAATCGGGAGTATACGATAGGCGCAGTGGAAGAGTTCATGCTGCAGATCGGCCGGGTAGTTCATGCAGGAGAGGTGGAATTAGCCATATTCCGCACATCGGACGGCGCAGTCTATGCGGTCCGCAACCACAGTCCCCACCCGAAGGGCGGTCCGCTCGCGGAAGGCATCGTATCAGGCTATTATTTATATGATCCGCTGCATGACTGGAAGATCGACCTTCGTACCGGAGAGGTTCAGGCACCGGACCGGGGGCAGGCAGAAGTCTATCCGGTTACAGTAGAGGGCGGAGTTGTTAAGGTCACTCTGCCTGCGGCAGTAACAACCCTAAATTAAAGGAAGAGCAGGTGCGGATATGTTTACGCAGAGCGTAGAGAATATCGTTGAGACAGCCGTAGGGAAGCGCGACAAAATGAATGAGAGTCTGCCCAAATATTTTTTGGCGGCCCTCCTGGCAGGAGCATATGTGGGGATTGGAATTATTCTGATCTTCTCACTGGGGGCACCGCTGGCGGCGATTAAGTCACCGTTCCAGCCGCTGATTATGGGGGCATCCTTCGGGATTGCCTTGACCTTGGTTGTATTCGCAGGTTCAGAGCTGTTCACGGGAAATAATATGTTCTTCACGGTAAGCACGCTTGCCGGGAGAACTACGATCTGGGACACGGTGAAGAACTGGGTCCTGGTATTCCTCGGCAATGTGGCCGGTGCTGTGGTGTTGGCGCTGCTGATTCAGGGATCGGGCCTCTTCAAGGCAGCGCCTGCCGAGCATCTGATCTTCGCAGCCGCCGCCAAAAAGATGAGCCTACCGTTCTCGGAGCTGTTCTTCCGCGGCATCCTCTGTAATTGGCTGGTCTGCCTGGCGCTGTGGATGTCCTCCCGCACCAAGAGTGAAGCGGCGAAGCTGGTCCTGATCTGGTGGTGTCTGTTCGCCTTCATCGCGAGCGGCTATGAACACAGTGTAGCGAACATGACGCTGCTCAGCGTAGCCGTGCTGCTGCCGAATCATCCAGAGACAGTGAGCATCGCCGGCTGGCTGCATAATATGATTCCCGTTACACTTGGTAATATCATCGGCGGCGGTGTCTTCGTAGGGATGGCCTACTGGCTGATCTCGCCAGTACGGACTCCGCGTAACGTATCAGCTCCTCCTCAGACTAAGAAAGCAAGCTAGATCCAATATCAAGCCCCGCAGCTACTACACGGCTGCGGGGCTTTTTTGCCGCTCTATCCCTGCTATAATAGGGATAATTCTTACCAGGAGGTTATTTTCATATGAATATATTGATTCTAGGTGCCACCGGCCGGGTGGGGAGCCACATTGTTACCCATGCTCTTCAGGATGGACATCATGTTACAGTACTGGTCCGTAACCCGGAGAAGGTTCAGCCTCCCCATGCCAACCTGACGATCCTCCAAGGTAATGTTCTTAATCAAGAAGATGTCGCCCGGGCAGTGCAGGGAAATGATGTAGTGATTAGTGCATTGAACACCGATGGGACAACCACGCTTACAGACAGTATGCCTTTTATCATTGAAGCCATGTATCAGGAAGGGATAGAGCGTATTATAACCGTAGGAACTGCGGGCATTCTTCAAAGTGAGCTTTCCCCGGAACTCCTGCGTTACCAATCCAGCGAATCTAAACGCAGGTCTACCCGTGCCGCAGAAGACCATGAACAAGCCTATCGCTTGCTGGAGCGATCGAACCTTAAATGGACCATTGTGTGCCCAACCGCCCTGGTGGAAGGAGAACGTATGGGGACCTATCGTGTGAGACGAGATATTTTGCCCGGAGTCGGTTCTGAAATATCTATAGCGGATACAGCGGAATTCACTTATAGTCAAATTGATGCTAGCGATTACATAAGAGCCCGTGTGGGTATAGCTTACTGATAAGGGGAAGTGGGCAGAAAAAAAGACGCCGGTCAGGGCGTCATGACCACTCTATTAAATTTTTTGGGTCAGATATGTTTCAATGAGGTGAATAGAGGGTATTATTGATAGGAAATTAAATTCGGCAAATTTCATTGGGACATAATTCGCAGTGGCAGATTTCTTGAAGCATCGCCAGATCCTTGATGACGATCATGCCATTCTCATACTCCACCGCATCTTTTTTGCGCAGATCACTAAGCATCCGGTTAACGCTCTCACGGGTAGCGCCGATCATGTTGGACAGATCTGTATGCGTGATTTTTTTGTTGATTAGAATGCTGTCGCCCGTCTTCTCACCATAGGTGTTGCCAAGACGGATCAGTGTGGAGCAGAGTGCGCCCGGTTTGCCGTACATCATCAGATCGCGGAATTTGGTCTGTGTGAGACGGTGATGGATCCCCATCCATTTCATGAAGTCAATGGAGAAGTCGCAGTGCTGGCAGATCAGAATCTCCAGATCCTTCTGCTCGATCACGCCAACCTCACTCTCTTCAATGACTTCGGCCGTGAAGCTATGCTTCGTGCTGAAGAACGGGTCAGCCTGACCTACCATATCGCCAGCCTGATACATATACAGAATCAGTTCCTTGCCTTCGTCTGTAGATTTGGTCAATTTCACACGTCCACGCTTGATATAAAACAGTTTATCCGAGAAATCGCCTTCCCAGAACAGGTGTGATCCTTCAGGGACTACACGTTCCTTCATGGTGACCAACAGGCGGTTAAAGTTCTGCTCGGAGAAACAGTTTGTATTGCCGCGGGCTTCGATAACATTATAATGTTCCTTTATCATAATCGACATCCCCTTTATTCCCTCAGTTTTTCAGTAAATTTTAAATTAATTATACCTTGAAATTCCTCTTTATGGGTAAGTATTTTCGTATAAAAGTGTCGAATTTTTAACATTGTGATAAATTTCACTTCATTTGTGTGAGAAAGGTTATGTTTTTAGACGCACGATAGGCTTTCTTACATGATTTACAGAATATTATATCAGTTGCCACCTGTTCTGGATAGATGCAGAGGGGGGCGGCTTTTTTGCGTTTGTCGTCCGTATTCCATATGATCCGTACAAATGCACATAACTCGCTTACAGGCGGACCTTGGTCACGGGCGGGCTTAGCGATACTCTGGAACTAAAGTGTCTGTTGTTTCCGCTGTGTGAGCGGAGGAGCGGACCAAGCCTCACTTAGCGAAGGAGAGTTTCAATTATGGCAAAAGTAGCAGATCCCTATCTGAAGGTCGATCCCTGGGCAATTATTGAGGAAGGCTTTGATCCGGAACGCAACCGGACTTCGGAATCTATTTTTTCACTGGGCAATGAGTATATGGGGGTACGGGGGTATGCGGACGAGGGCTACAGCGGCGATTCCTTGCCGGGCAGCTATTTCAACGGGCTGAATGAGCAGATGGAGGTTGGCAATCATTATAAAGGCATTATCCGGTCGCTGCGCTACATGGTCAATGCCGTGGACTGGCTGCATATCCGGATCTCGGTGGACGGTGAAACCCTGGATCTGGCGCACTCCCGCATAGAGGCGTATACACGCAGACTGGATTTCCGGACGGGGACCTATACACGGGAGTTCATCTGGCTGATGGCGGACGGGAAAAAGCTGAAGCTCTGCTTCACACGCCTGGTCAGCATGACTCTGTCCCATCTGGGACTGCAGCAGATTAGCTTCACCGCGCTTAATTTCACGGGTAAGGTAGATATTAGTACTGGCCTTGACTTCGGCATGGTTCATGAGGAACATGGCCAGAGTATGTGGAAAGAGCAGCAGCGCGGCGGGGAAGGAGCAATAACTGCCATTATGGCCCGTACGCTGACAACCGGAAATCAGCTGTTCTCGGGCTTTGTCCTGAAGTCTTCGCAGGCGCTGCATACGGAGCTTGTGGAAGATGACCGGTATATCGGGCGGCAATTCTCACTTATGCTGGCTGAAGGGGAGCCTGCTTCCTTCACGAAGTTTGTGGTCAATGTGACAGGCACGGATGCTGCCCCAGCTGCAGACCGTCTCTGGACAAAAGGCATGGAGCTTGCAGCAGCGGCGGATCGGCTGGAGGAGGAAGAGGTGGTTGCTGACCAAGCCTCCTATTGGAGCAGCATCTGGGCAACCAGCGATATCCGGATTGAGGGCGACCCGGAGAATCAGCAGGGCATCCGTTTTTGTATTTTTCAGCTGTATCAGACATATCACGGGGACCATCCCGGGTATAACATCGGTGCCAAAGGGTTAACCGGCGAAGCTTACCGGGGGCTTGCCTTCTGGGATACCGAGTCCTACTGTCTGCCGTTCTATCTGTTCAATAACCCGAAGGCGGCCCGCAGTCTGCTGGAATTCCGCTACAAGACGCTGCCTCAGGCGCTCCAGCGCGGGAAGGATGTGGATTGCGCGGGCGCATTCTATCCGATCGCCACGATTGACGGGACAGAGAGCTGTGACCTGTGGCAGCATTCCAATCTGCAGCTTCATGTCGGGACGGCGGTCGCCTACGGCATCTGGCATTATGTGAAGAACACCGGCGACCTGGAATTCCTCTACAGCAAAGGCGCCGAGATGCTGATTCAGATCAGCCGTTTCTACGCAGCCCGCGGCCAGTGGGGTCAACGCACCGGGGAATACGGATATTTCGGCGTGATGGGGCCGGATGAATTCCAGCTTATGGTTAACAATAACTGCTACATCAATCTGTTGGCTCAGAAGTTATTCGAATATACGCTCGAAACAGTAGCTCTCATGAAGGTGGAGGCGCCCGAAGAATATGCGGCGGTTATAGCGGTTACTGCACTTCGCGAGGAGGAATTGGCTGACTGGGGCCACAAGCGTGCCCATATGAAAATCCCGTTCGATCCCGGCAGCGGCATCTACGAGGAGCATGACGGATTTTTTGATATGCCGCATATCGACATTCATTCGATTCCGGTTGCGGAATTCCCGCTGTACTCGAATTGGTCGTATGACCGCCTGTACCGTTACGATATGATCAAGCAGCCGGATGTGCTGATGTTCATGTTCCTGTACAACGGACAGTTCTCCCGCGAGACCAAGCTGGCGAATTATGAATATTATGAACCGAGATGTATTCATGAGTCCTCGCTCTCGCCGTCGATTCACTCGATTCTGGCCAGTGAGCTGGGCAAATCGGAGGAAGCGTACCGGTTCTTCGAGTTCGCCACGCGCCTGGATCTGGACAACTATAACCGCAATACCCGGGAAGGGCTGCACACCACATCGATCGCCGCAGCGTGGATGAACATCGTCTACGGCTTCGGGGGGATGCGCTCGGATGGAGATTGTCTGTCCTTCCGGCCGGTGCTGCCGCAGAAGTGGACCGCTTACAGCTTCCAGGTGATGTGCAGGGGCGTACTGCTGGGTATTACGGTAAATGCAGAGTCGGTTTCCTTCAGAGCAGTCAATGGCGGAAGCACAGAGGTGCTGATCTATGATCAGCGGGTGACCGTAGATAAAGCAGGAATCGAGCTTCCTCTCGCTGAAGGGATGACTGTGTAATGGACTGGACGGTAAGTGAGCGCAGCTTCGAGCCTGGGCGGATTACGGCGAACGGCAACAAATTTATGACCGGCAATGGCTATATGGGCTTCCGGGGAGTCCTTGAGGAGTTCGGGAAGGAGCAGCTTGCGGCGGTTACATTGGCCGGAGTGTATGACCGGGCGGGCGACAAATGGCGCGAGCCGGTGAACGCCCCGAATGGGCTGTATACGGTAGTCAGCGCCAACGGCTGCAAGCTAAATGTGTTGGATACCGAACCATTGGCTCATACTCAGAGCCTGGATCTCCGCTCAGCTATCCACCGGCGGGAGACAACGTTCAGCATCCCGGGAGGCGGGACGCTGACCCTGACCGCCGAGCGGTTCGTCAGCATGGATCAGCTCCATCTGCTGGCCGCCAGATGGACCCTTCACTGCACCGCCGACTGCCGGATAGAGATTACTACAGGAATCGATGCCGCAGTGTGGGATATCAACGGCCCCCATCTGCTGGAGCAGCAGAGCAGCTCTGCCGGTGGGGTGCTGCTGTCAACAGCAGTTACCGGGGAGCTGGGGCAGCAGGTGGCGGTGGCGGAGCTTATAACGTTCGGTACGGCTGAACAGGCGAAGCGGGTTGACGGTGTTATCGAGCTGGATGGAGGAACCGCACTGCGCCATATTTCTATAGAAGCTAAGGCAGGTGAGACTTATACATGGTGCAAATATGCAGCCGTGTTCACCGGTCTGGATGGCGAAGGCGATCCTGCGGAAGGCGGACCTGACGAGCAGGCGGTGCAGACCGTCCAGGCAGCGGTCGCTACAGGGTATCCCGGCCTGCTGGAGGCGCACCGGCGCAAGTGGGCGGAGCGATGGTCACGCAGCGATTGTGTCATTGAAGGCGATGAGGAGGCGCAGTTCGCGCTGCGGTACAGTATGTATCAGCTGCTGATCATTGCACCGACGAAGTCGGAGAAGGTCTCAATTCCCGCGCGCGGCTTGTCCGGGCAAGTCTATAAGGGCGCAGTATTCTGGGATACGGAGATGTTCATGCTGCCTTTTTTCCTGCACAGTGATCCTGGGATTGCCCGCAATCTGATGATGTACCGCATCCACACGCTGGACGGTGCGCGGCGGAAGGCGGCGGAGTACGGATATTTGGGCGCTTTTTATGCCTGGGAGAGTCAGGATACGGGGGATGATGCCTGCACTCTGTTCAATGTGAACGATGTATTTACCGGGCGCCCCATGCGGACCTATTTCCGCGATAAGCAGATTCATATCAGTGCAGATGTCGTGCATGGACTCTGGCAATACGTGACCTTCACGGGAGACGACAGCATCCTGGCGGACGGCGGGGCGGAGGTGATCTGGGAATGTGCGCGTTTCTTCTATTCCTATGCTTACTATAATCCTGTAAAGCGGCGTTATGAGCTGCTGGATGTTACCGGCCCGGATGAATATCATGAGCGGGTGAATAATAACGCATTTACGAGCGCCATGGTTCAGGAGACACTGAAGATTGCCTTGCAGACAGCAGAACGGTTGCAGGACAAATATCCGGCTGTGTATAACGGTCTTGCTGAATCGTATGCAGACGGGCCGTTACTGGATGAGTTCACAGCAATGCTGGCACAGCTCTATGTTCCTCAGCCGGACCCGGATACGCTGGTGATTGAACAATTCGACCGTTATCTGCAACTGGAGGATGTGTCTCTGGCTGAGCTGAAGGCACGGATCATTCACCCGAATGAGTACTGGGGCGGAGGCAACGGGCTGGCAACAACCACAAGAATCCTGAAGCAGGCCGATGTGGTGCTCATGCTTCATCTGTTCCGGGACAGATTCAGCAGGGAAGTGAAGCAGGCCAACTGGAAATTCTATGAGCCGCGAACCGAGCATGGCTCCAGCCTCAGTGCGTGTATCTATGCGCTGGCTGCAGCGGATATCGGCTTGCCGGATTGGGGATATCCGTATTTCATGCGCACTGCCACCGTAGATCTAACCGGTGAATCGAAGCAGTATGTTGGTGACCTCTATATTGGCGGGACGCATCCGGCGGCGAACGGGGGCGCATGGATGGCTGTGGTTCTTGGCTTCGCGGGTGTGCGATTTGATGGCCAGACCGTCACCCTTAAGCCTTCTCTGCCGGAGACCTGGAGTTCCATTGAGCTGCCGGTAATCCTGCGCGGAGGCAGCTTCCGGCTGCGGATCGGCCGCGAAGAGATCACGGTTACGGCAGCGCCGGGCAACAGCGAAGCGGTAAGCTTCGCCGGGTTCGGCGGTGAGGCGGTGCCGTGCCCTCCCGGTGCGATCCTGGAGTTAGCGTCTGAGTCCAATCAGAGAGGAGCATGACAATGATGCTGGAGCATATGAAGGGCGCTATCTTCGATCTGGATGGCGTGATTGTAGACACGGCGAAGTATCACTATCTGGCCTGGCGCTCGCTCGCCGGGGAGCTGGGCTTCCCGTTCACCGAACAGGACAATGAGCGGCTCAAGGGCGTCAGCCGGATGAGATCCCTGGATATTCTTCTTGAGATTGGCGGCCTTGAATACAGCGAAGCAGAGAAGCTGGCGATGGCGGAGAAGAAGAACCGCCTCTATGTGGAATATATCTCCGGTCTGGATGAATCAGAGCTGCTGCCCGGAGTCAGAGCCTATCTGAATGCGCTCAGAGCACGCGGCGTGGCTATTGCCCTTGGCTCTGCGAGTAAGAATGCGGAATTCATACTGGATAAGCTGAATATTGCGGGGCTGTTCGACGTTGTTATTGACGGCAATAAGGTAGCCCGGGCTAAGCCGGACCCTGAGGTGTTCCAGTCTGCCTGCCGGGAACTGGGGCTGCAGCCGCAGGACTGTGTGGTATTCGAGGATGCCGAGGCCGGAGTAGCCGCCGGCAAGGCGGCAGGAATGCAGGTGGTCGGCATCGGGAAGGCTGAAGTGCTGAAGGCAGCGGATCTGGTGATATCCGGATTGCATGAATTGTAAGACCTTGATAGAATGGCCCTTGAGGAACTTTTTTCCTCTATTATCTATTCTATTATAGAAGGAAAGCTTGAGGGATGATGATGGAAACGTTGTTGCTATGGCCTGAAGGTGCGCCTGGAGCGCTGGGAGCCAGTGAAGAGGATCAGCCTGCGATCACACCTTATTTAGTTGTAGGCAAAGGGAATGCCGTTGTTCTGGTCTGTCCGGGAGGCGGGTATGCGATGCGTGCCGACCATGAAGGCGGTCCGGTTGCGGAGTGGCTGAATACACTCGGAATCTCAGCATTCGTGCTGCGTTACCGTGTTGCGCCTTACCAATACCCAAGTGCGCTGCTGGATGCGCAGCGGGCGCTGCGTACGATCCGCTTCCGCGCGGACGAATTCGGCATTGACCCAGACCGTCTCGGTATTCTGGGCTTCTCGGCGGGCGGACATCTCGCTTCTACCGCCGGGGTATCTTATGATCTGGGCAATCCTGATCACCCGGAGCCATTGGAGCGGCTGTCCAGCCGTCCTGACCGCCTCATTCTATGCTACCCGGTTATCTCGATGACCGAAGGAGTCACACATCAAGGCTCGAAGGAGAATCTGCTGGGAGCCATTCCTGATGCGGAGCTGTCGCTTAAGCTCAGCAGCGAGTTCCAGGTAACCCCGGACACGCCGCCAACGTTCCTCTGGCATACCTCGGACGATGATTATGTTCCGGTGGAGAACAGCCTGCTGTTCGCCGCAGGTCTTAGCCGTCATAAGGTTCCATTTGATCTGCATATCTATGCGCACGGTGTACACGGTCTGGGCTTAGCCCCTGAAGAGCCGCACACCAAGACATGGACGGATGCCTGTGCTTCCTGGCTGCAATTGAACGGGTATACCAGAGCGTGAACTTCTGCTTCAATGTCCGTGTCCAAGGATAGGGTGATACGAGAGACTCAGGAAAGGCAGGTACATATTATGGAGCTTAGATTTCAACAAGTGAATACAGCGGAAGAGACCGCTGAGGTTGCCTTGTTGGCGGCAGAGATATGGCGCGAATATTATATCACCCTTATTACTTCCGAGCAGATCGAGTATATGCTTGGCAAGTACCAGTCGGTTCCAGCGATTACGCAGCAGATCCATGAGCAGGGTTACGAATATTACTTAATCCATAGCGGGGAAGGCTCCACGGTGGGGTATATGTCGGCCAGACAAGTGGAAGGGAAGCTCTTCCTGAGCAAGTTCTATATAGGCAAGGAGTACAGGGGGCGCAGCTATGCCAGCCAGGCGTTGGTCTTCCTGGAGAAGCTGTGTCAGGAGCGGAACCTGACTCATATTTGGCTAACGGTCAATCGTGATAATGAATCAAGTATTGCGGTCTATACAAGAAAGGGCTTTCGGACCCTTAGGGAACAAGTGGCAGATATCGGGAGCGGATTCGTCATGGATGATTACATTATGGAAAAAGAAATCCCGGTCCCCTGAGAGAGGAACAGCTTATTCATGAACAAGGATTCATCCTATAACCAATCGGTGACTTATTGGAAACAATACCAAAGATTTTTCCATGAAGAAATGCAGGTCCATGCAGGATATCTGCCGACAGAGGAATGGATGATCTGGAATAATGCCCATATTCATCTGGACCGTATGCCTGCTCCAGATGCACCATTAAAAATTATTTTCATTCATGGCGCTGGAGGCAATGGAAGATTGCTCGCGCCTTATGCGCGCATGCTGCAAACCTATGGTTATGAAGTTGTCTCTCCGGATCTGCCTCCCTATGGTCTAAGCTATACCGATTCAGGGGGATCATTGGATTATCAACTCTGGATTGACATCCTGAATGAACTGATCGAACAGGAGCTGAAACGGGACGGCAAGCCTGTTATTCTGCTGGGCTCCAGTATTGGCGGCATGTTGGCTTATCACACCGCAGTACAAAGTAAGCAGGTCAAAGGGTTGATTGCAACGACATTTGTGGATACGAGTGATGTGAAGGTTCGTGATCAGCTAGCTCCCAACAAACTCATTAGCCGGTTAGGGGGATTTTTAATGAACAAATTCCCTTTGGTGTTAGATTCCTTGCATATCTCTGTGAATAAAGTATCCCGGATGAAATGGATCACGAACAACGCTGAACTGACCAGACTCATTATGAATGATCCTCATGCGGCAGGAACAAAAATCCCTTTACGCTTATTAAGAACCTTTCTAAATATGAAACCGGTCCTGAAACCTCAGCAGTTTGACCTTTGTCCGGTATTACTCGTTCATCCTCAATTAGATCCTATGACGCCTTACCGTTTCAGCAGACCATTTTATGACCATCTTAAAGGCAGGAAAGAATCTGTGATTCTAGAGGGTGCAGGTCATTTTCCGATTGAACAACCGGGGCTGGAGCAGATGATTGCTGCTGTGCTTGCTTTTTTGAGAACAGTAAAGGAAGAATTACAGCTAGCATAAGCCGTCCGGCTCAATGTGATCAGGATGAGACACTATAAAACCAGTCCAACACGGGGTGTTCGTGTGTGGGCTGGTTTTCACTTGGCTGAAAAACTCCATACAAATAGACATAAACAACTTTGAAATAAACCTGTGTAAGCGCTTGTAGGTTTGTTAAAATATAAGAACTCATTTGTTTCACACGATAACTTATCCTTCTATTTCTCGCTGAAACGGTACCATCCTTTAAAGGGACGGCAACGTCGTTTCCACTTGTATTATTGAAACTGGAGGTGAATCCAGATGTTGTCCATGCTTGTAAAACCCATTGTCCGGCTCAGTGTTAAGCAGCAGTTGATTCTGCTGTTCCTGATCATGATTACGCCTATTCTGATTCTGAACAGCTACGGCAACTACAAGGCAGAGGAGATTCTGAAGCGTCATGTGACCAATGCCTATGTGGAGCTGAACAAGCAGAATTTCGCCATTATTAACAGGGACATCGATACGGTGAACAAAATCACGACCACCGTCATCCAGAATCCGGTCCTGCAGCAGCTCAATATGAGCGGGAATGATACGGTGCTGGAGCGGGTGGAACGTTATGAGACCATCGAGAAGCTGCTCGGCAGCTATTCGCAGGGAGCGGAACGGGGTGACGGGATTTACTACTCGCTGTATGTATATGATCCCGATAACTACTACTTTTTCGCTCCCAATTTTCCGCAGGTGAAGAAGGCGGGGGTTTATTTTTTCTCCAAGGAGGAACGGCCGTACTGGTTCGAACAGGTGGTGCAGCAGAAAGGCCGCGGTACCCTGATGTTCACCGAGAAGCTGAGTCCGCAGGCCGAAGATCTGAAGACGCTTACGTATGTCAGGGCTGTCAATAATATTTACCGCGGGGAAGGAACGCTCGGCGTGCTGGTGGTGACCAAGATGGAATCGAAGATCGGTGAATCGCTAAGGTCCATCTCACTGCCGGACGGGGAAATCTATCTGACGGACATGAGCAACCGTGTGCTGGCCTCCACCACGAATTCAACCGGAGAGGTGATCGTTCTGCCGGACGGTTCGGAGGCGGGAGATCCGGAGGGAACCGAGGATATTATCACTGATGACTTCATCTATGTGGTGAACAACAATCATGCCTTTGAGCAAAAGCTGGTCTACAAGGTACCCGTCAAATCCCTGCTCCAGCAGCAAAACGAAATGAAACGCGTCATTCAATACATAACAGTGGCCTATGCGCTGTTCGGATTGATCATCATTACCTACTTCTGGCGTTCGCTGATGACGCCTTTGCAGAAGCTGGCTTTTTTTGTGCGCAAGTATGAGCCGGGCAACCGTGTGCCTGAGACTCCCCGCAGAGGAAGCAACGATGAGGTCAGTGTGCTGATTAACGCCACGTATGATATGGCCCGCAGGCTCAACAGCCTGATTATGTACAAATACCAGATGGAGCTGAAGCAGAAGGAATCGCAGCTGCAGCTGCTCTATCAGCAGATCAACCCGCATCTGCTGTACAACACTCTAGAGAGTATTTATTGGAAAAGCTCGCTCGAAGGCAACGTGGAATCCGCGGAAATGATCAAGGAATTATCCAAGCTGATGAAGATCAGCTTAAGCCGGGGCCGGGAGCTGATCACGCTCGAAGAGGAGCTTGAACATGCCGGTGCCTACATCAAGCTCCAGCAGCACCGGCATGATTATGTGTTCGCCGTTATCTGGAATATCGCTCCCGGGACGACCAGGAATCTGATTCCCAAGATCACGCTGCAGCCCCTGATCGAGAATGCGATTATCCACGGGGTTAAGCATATGGAGGAGGACGGCGAAATCATTATTACCTCTGTGCTGGAGGATGGCCGGATTCGGATTACCATTGAGGATAACGGCTATAAGCAGGTCGATTATAAGGCTATCGAACAGATACTCAATGATGACAGCCCGAACCCGGTTAACGGCTACGGCATCCGCAATATCCATCAGCGTGTGCAGTTGCACTTCGGCGTGGATTACGGGATCAGCTATAGACCGCGCGAGTGCGGAGGCACGATAGTAAGTGTGATCCTTCCGAAGTCAGAGACTATAGAGTAGAGGAGAGAATACGGTGTTCAATATACTGGTTGTTGATGATGAGCCGCTCATTTG
This sequence comes from Paenibacillus sp. FSL H3-0333, assembly GCF_038002805.1. Taxonomy (NCBI): domain Bacteria; kingdom Bacillati; phylum Bacillota; class Bacilli; order Caryophanales; family Paenibacillaceae; genus Paenibacillus; species Paenibacillus sp. FSL H3-0333. The sequence goes on from NZ_JBBODG010000001.1 coordinate 3,016,270, forward strand.
CAAAGGACTGAGCAGTCTGCTGGCTGCTTCCGGGCTGGATATTGACCATATCTATACGGCCGGCAGCGGGTATGAGGCACTGGATTGTATCCGCATGGAGGAGATTGATCTGCTTGTGACGGATATCCAGATGGGGGCGATGAGCGGGATCGAACTGATGCAGCATGCCAAAATGACCAGGCCCTGGATGCAGACGATCGTCATCTCTGCGCATGAGACCTTTCAGTACGCCCAGATGGCCGTCCGGCTGGGTGCGAGAGACTATCTGATCAAGCCGCTGAACAGTGAGCAGTTCCTGGATTCGGTGCGCAGTGTCGTCCTGAAGATGAATAGACCGTCGCCGGAGCTGGCCACATATATGGATGGGAATGGAGACCGCTTCCGCCTGGAGGAGCCGCTTCCCGAGTACAGTGAGCTGCTGAACAGTCTGCTTACGGAGACTGCGGCGGTGCTGGGGGCAGAGGAGAAGCGGCGCAAGCTGGATGAGCTGAGGCTGCAGGGTCCGTATTTTGCGGTGATCAAAATCAAGCTTCCCCTGCCGCAAGACCGGCCTGAGCAGAGGTACACTATCCGCGATCATAGCCTGCTGCGTTACGCTGCCTTGAATATTGCCAAGGAGCTGCTGGATCAGGAGTGGAATTCCACTGCCTTCTATTCGCCGGAGCAGGAGATTACGGTCATCATCCAGTGGGATGAGCAGAGCTACGAGGAGCCATCCACCGGCCAGCTGAGCCGCCTGGAGGTGCTGGGCCGCAGCCTCCATTACAATATTAACCGCTATTTGCAGCTCCGGGCTGTCATCGGCATCAGCCAGATTCTGAAGGGGCTGAGCTTCATGGATGTGCTGAACCGGCAGGCCTCGAAGGCGATCCTCTGGAACAACGAGCATGCCGATCATTATGTGTTCTATTATGGGGATTTCAACTGGAACAGCTATGCTGCTGATCCGTCACCCGAGGAACTGCATACGCATAGCAATCTGATCGTACAGAAGGCGAAGCAATACATTGACGGGAACTACGCCCAGAAGGGTCTGACGATCCATGAAGTAGCGAAGAAGAATCATGTCAGCCCTAATTACCTGAGTTATCTGTTCAAGAAGAATACAGGCTATAACCTGTGGGAATATGTCATTAAGCTGCGGATGGAGGACAGCCGGGAGATGATTCTGAACACTGATCTGCGGCGGTATGAGATTGCGGAGCGGGTGGGATACGAGTCGCCGGAGCATTTCAGCAAAATTTTCAAAAAATACTACGGGCTCAGCCCCAGCGAACTGAAGAAGTAAGAACGCTTACGATTGCCATAGATATAGACATGTTAAGTCTCTCCCTCATTTCCTACAATGAAGACAGGAGGCGCTTTCCCATAAAGTGCTGAAAGACGACAGGAATGAGGGAGCCGGAATGAATCAGTCTGCTGCGTTACATGATCACCTTCCAGCGGAGCTGGAGAGCAAGCCGTACAAGCAGAACCGCTGGAAAAAGAATTATTGGGGCGTGATGTTTCTTGTCCCCGCATTGATTATCTTCATTATGTTTATGTGGGTGCCTATCTTCAAAGGGTTCCTGTACAGCTTCTACACCGTTGATTTCGTCAAAGGGAATACCTTCGTCGGCCTGGACAATTATGCCAGGGCACTTACTGACCCCGATGTGCTGATTGCTGTCAAAAACACCTTGTACTATATGCTGCTCTGCCTGGTGATCGGCTTCTGGGTTCCGATTGCCTTTGCCATTGCCATCTCCGAGCTGCGGAAATTCGGCGGGTTCGTGCGCGTTGCTGCGTATTTGCCATATGTCATGCCTGCTGTAGTCCTATACGGGCTGTGGCGTTGGCTGTATGATCCCGTTGGACCGATAAATGCGGTAATCGGCAGCACCGGAGCGGAGCAGATCGCCTTCCTGACCGATACCCGGTGGTCGATGATCTCGCTGGTCTTCATGGAGACCTGGCAGCAGTTTGGCTCGGGGATGCTGATCTATCTTGCTGCGGTGCTTAGTATTCCCCGGGACTGGTATGAAGCCGCCGAGATTGACGGAGCCGGAGTCTGGGCCCGTATCCGCCACATCACACTGCCTTCGCTGCGCAATCTGATTCTGCTGATGCTGATTCTTCAGGTGATTGCCACCTCTCAGGGCTACCAGTCACAGATGGCCTTGCTGGACGGGGGGCCGAACAATGCTACCCTGACGTATGCGCTGCTTATTGTGAAGTATGCTTTTACCAGACTGGATTATGGTACGGCGACTGCGCTGGGGATGCTGATGTTTGTTGTTCTGGGCGGTTTGGGCATTCTTCAGTTCAAGCTTAACAAGGAGGACAACTAGCATGAAGAGCGCAGACAGAGGTATTCTCTCGGAGCATGACCTGAAAAAGACCAGCAACAGGGTGGTCTACGGAATTATGGTGCTGTTCATTGTCCTGATGATATTCAGCATGCTGTACCCCATCCTCATGACGATGTTCAACGGGCTGAAGTCGAATATCGAGGTCAATTCTTTTCCGCCGCATTTTTTTCCGCAGGAATGGCATTTCGGTAACCTGAAGGATGCGCTGGATTACATCGATCTGGCCATGTTTCTGCGGAACACGCTGTATATTTTTGCAGGGAATATGGTCGCCACTCTATTTGTACTGGGACTCGCGTCCTTCAGTATCTCACGGATGAATGTGCCTTACCGCAAGGCCTTCTATTTCTTCTTCCTGATGACGCTGTTCATTCCGGCCACGAGCTATATGATTCCGAACTTTGTCAATCTGAAGGAGCTGGGCCTGCTCAATCAATATGCGGCCTTCTGGCTGCCGGCAGGCGCGAACACGTTCTTCTTCCTGCTGCTTAAGAATTTCTTCGACGGGATTCATCCCGAGATTCTGGAAGCCGCACGGATGGACGGGGCTTCGGAGCCGAGAAGCTTCTTCACCATCGCGGTGCCGCTGTCGGTTCCGATTTTTGCAACACTGGCGATCTTCATCTTCTCCACAGCCTGGAATGACTGGTTCTGGCCGTCGCTGGTCATGCATAGTGAGGAGAAGTATACGCTCGCTACCGCCATCTATAAGTACGTTATCAATGTAAAAGCGCTGAACACGAACATCAAATTCGCAATTCTGTTCATTGTCTCTCTGCCGCCGATCCTGGTGTTCCTGGTCTTCCAGAAGTTCATTATGCGCGGAGTTTCATTGTCTGCGGTCAAAGGCTAAGCAGGAAGGATGAGGTCCGGTAGAGATCGTAAACCTGCACATGAAGGGGATATAAATACACCTCGTTTGTAAACGGTTTCTCTTTTAAGATGAATTTGTAAGCTCATTATGATATGGAAAAGGGGAGTTACCATGCGTAAAGTTTCCAGCGTATTCGCCTGTCTCCTGGTCACGGGGACCTTATTGTCCGCTTGCGGCGGCAATAATAACGGCAACAAGCCGGCGGCTGACGGGGGAGAAGCGACACCTGCACCAGCAGCGACCCAGGCGGCGGAAGAGTCAGCCACTCCGTCTGCAGCACCGGCTGACGATATCACCCAGAGAAAGGTAACAATCAAAATCCACTATCCTACGCCTGACCTGACCGAGGTGAGAGCGCAGGAGGATGACAAAATCAAGCGGTTCCAGGAAGTCTATCCGAACGTGGAGATCGTCAAGGACGACTGGCAGTATAATGTAAGCGAGATCGGAGTGAAGATGGCTGCGAACGAAGCGCCAACCTTCTTCAACACGTATGCCACCGAAGCCAAATTCCTGATTGAGAAGGGCTGGGTTGCCGACATCACCGATCTGTGGAACAACTATGAGTTCAAGGATCAGATCAATCCTGTGCTGCAGAACCAGTTCATCATTGACGGCAAGGTGTATGGGGTTACCCAGAAGGGTTACGTCACTACAACAATGATCAACAAGAAGATGCTGGATGACAAAGGTGTAGCCGTACCTCCAATGGATTGGACCTGGGACGACATGCTGAACACAGCCAAAGGAGTGGCCGATCCCAAGAAGGGGATCTCCGGGATTGCCCCGATGGGTAAAGGCAACGAAGCCGGCTGGAACTGGACCAACTTCCTGTTCGAAGCAGGCGGGGAGATTCAGAAGATTGAGGGCGGCAAGGTGGTGGCCACCTTCAATTCCGAAGCTGGTGTTAAAGCGCTGGACTTCTATAAAAAGCTGAGATGGGAAGCCAAAGCGGTTCCCCAGGATTGGGCGCTCGGCTGGGGCGATGCGGTAGGTGCCTTCCAGCAGGGCCGTACCGCGATGGTGATGGCCGGATCTGACGGTGTCATTGAACAGGCGCTTAATCAGGGCGGGTTCAAGCCTGAGGATGTGCTGACCTATCCAATGCCTGCGGCTGAGAAAGGCGGCAAGCATACCGGTGTTCTCGGCGGCGACTATCTGGTCATCAACCCTAATGCCAGCAAGGATGAGCAGGAGATGGCCTTCCGTTATATTACCTTCGACTATTTCTCGGATAAAGGCCTGGAAGCGCTCGATGCCATTCTGCAGCAGCGCAAGGCGGACGGCAAATACTTCATTCCGCCGCTTCTTGATTACTATGCTGCCGATTCCGACTTCGGCAAGAAGACCAAAGCAGTGTATGACAAATACTCTGATATTGTATATCAATACAATACAGATATTATGGCTCTGCTCGACGGCAAGCCTGAGGCGCAGTACAATACCCAGGACTACTATGCAACCATGTCCAATGTCATTCAGGAGCTGTTCGCCAAGGAAGGCACGGACTCCAAGGCCCAGCTTGATGCAGCAGCCGCAACCGTACAGAAGAAATTTTTCGATACCATTAAGGTAGAGTAGCCTGGGATGTCTCTTTCTAGACTTAGGGGAAGAGATGAATAAGGGGGGCAGCAGAGATGCTGTCTCTTTTTTTATAAAAATATAAGAATTTATAGGTTGCACACGATAACTTATCCTTCTATTTCTCGCTGAAACGGTACCGTCCTTTAAAAGGACGGCAAAGCCGTTTCCACTTGGCAGAAATTTATATTTATATTCACCGTCAGAGTGAGTCTGTAGAAAAGCGACGGATGAACCGAAGTGGAGGCTTGGCATTCATGAGCAAAATTCCCGAAGCCCAACCGGCATTTCAAGGCAAGATGGGCCATCAACGCTGCAGACTATCGTATTTCGTTCGCAGAATAGACAAATATTAATTAAATATTACATATAATGTGGAAAAAATACCGGTAAATGATCGAATGAAAGCGCTTTGAAAACAACTCAAAAAAAACTTTAAACTTTGTGAAAGATTTCACTATACAAGGTGAAAAGGATGTGCTAAGATAAATGTATAGAAAGAAACAACCTAAAAATTGACAGGAGGACGAGGGAGATGGCAGTTAAAAACGAAGTCGCCGCCCAAGTGAAACAAACCACCGCTGAAGAGTATATTCAGGTTTTGGTGGATAAAGCAAAGAAAGCCCACGAAGCGTTCATGGGCCTGGATCAAGAGCAGACAAACACAATCGTTCATGCAATGGCGCTGGCCGGACTCGACAAGCATATGTACCTGGCAAAACTGGCTGTTGAAGAAACAGGACGCGGAGTATACGAAGACAAAATTACAAAGAACATCTTCTCCACTGAATATATCTGGCACGGTATTAAGTACGACAAGACTGTAGGCGTTATTGAGGATAACGCTTATGACAGCTTCCAGAAGATTGCTGAACCAGTCGGAATCATTATGGGTATCACACCGGTAACCAATCCAACATCCACCACGATGTTTAAGGCTTTGATTTCCGCTAAGACACGTAACCCTATTATATTCGGTTTCCACCCGTCAGCGCAAGAGTGCAGTGCGGCAGCAGCCAAAATTCTGCATGATGCAGGCGTAGCAGCAGGCGCACCTGAGAACTTCATCCAATGGATTGAGCTTCCTACGATGGACAAAACAAACGCACTGATGAACAATCCGGACGTTGCACTGATTCTGGCAACCGGCGGATCGGCAATGGTCAAGGCAGCTTACAGCTGCGGCAAACCGGCACTCGGCGTAGGCCCTGGTAACGTGCCTGCCTTCATTGAGAAGAGTGCTGATATTGATCAGGCTGTAACAGACCTTATCCTGTCGAAGACTTTTGATAATGGTATGATCTGTGCTTCCGAGCAGGCAGTTATCATTGAAGAAGCCATCTTCGATCAAGTGAAAAAGAAAATGATTGCAAACGGCTGTTACTTTGTGAACAAAGAAGAAGCAGCTAAGCTGACCAGCGGCGCAATGAACGTAGAGAAATGTGCAGTTAACCCGGCTATCGTTGGCCAATCCGCTGTGAAGATCGCTGAAATGTGCGGCATTCAGGTTCCTGCCGGAACGAAGATCCTGGTAGCTGAGCTTGAAGGTGTAGGTACTAAATATCCATTGTCCGCTGAGAAGCTGAGCCCGGTTCTGGCTTGCTACAAAGTGAAGAATGCTGACCAGGGTATCGAGCGCGCAGCTCAAATCGTTGAATTTGGCGGCATGGGCCATAGCTCGGCTATCCATTCCAACAACGAAGAAGTAATCATGAAGTTCTCCAACCGTCTGCAGACCGGACGTATTCTCGTCAACTCGCCATCGACTCACGGCGCAATCGGCGACATTTACAACACTAATATCCCTTCATTGACACTGGGCTGCGGATCTTACGGACGCAACTCGGTATCGCAGAACGTCACTGCAATCAATCTGATCAACGTGAAAAGGGTGAATCGTCGTACCGTGAATATGCAATGGTTTAAAGTACCTGACAAGATTTACTTCGAAAAGGGAGCCACTCAGTACCTGGCCAAAATGCCTGATATCACACGCGTTGCTATCATCACTGACCCAGTAATGGTTAAACTGGGGTATGTTGAAAGAGTTGAGCACTATCTGCGTCAGCGCCAGACTCCTGTAGCGATCGAAGTGTTCTCGGAAGTTGAACCGGATCCATCGACTACTACTGTAGAAAAAGGTACAGCTATGATGAACAGATTCCAGCCGGACTGCATCATCGCACTCGGCGGTGGTTCCCCAATGGATGCTGCCAAGGGCATGTGGCTGTTCTACGAACATCCGGATGCAGACTTCAACGGCCTGAAACAGAAGTTCATGGATATCCGCAAACGGGTATACAAATTCCCTAAGCTCGGCAACAAAGCGAAATTCGTTGCCATTCCAACCACTTCGGGTACCGGTTCTGAAGTAACATCGTTCGCAGTTATCACAGACAAGACAACAGGCAATAATACCAAGTATCCGCTCGCTGACTATGAGCTGACTCCAGACGTAGCAATTATTGACCCTGAGTTTGTCTACAGCCTGCCTAAGACTGCAGTTGCCGATACAGGCATGGACGTATTGACACATGCTATCGAAGCTTATGTATCTGTAATGGCCAGTGACTATACCGATGGTCTGGCAATCAAAGCCATCCAACTGGTGTTCCAGTGGCTGGAGAAATCCGCACTGCAAGGTGACAAGCTGGCCCGTGAGAAAATGCACAATGCTTCGACGCTTGCCGGTATGGCCTTTGCCAACGCGTTCCTGGGGATTAACCACAGCTTGGCACACAAATGGGGCGGACAGTATCACACTGCACACGGCCGTACCAATGCGATCCTGATGCCGCATGTTATCCGTTACAATGCCAAGAAACCTACGAAGTTTGCTTCGTTCCCTAAATATTCGCACTTTGTAGCTGACGAACGGTACGCAGAAATCGCCCGTATTCTGGGATTGCCTGCACGCACTACCGAAGAAGGCGTAACCAGCCTGATCAATGCAATCCGCGACATGAACAAAAAACTCGGTATCGAAGAATCCTTCTCGGCTCTTGGTTTCGATCCTAAGGACTTCGAATCCCGTGTAGACTATCTGGCTGACCGTGCATTTGAAGACCAATGTACTACTGCCAATCCTAAAATGCCGCTGGTCTCCGAGCTTGCTGATGTATACCGCAACGCATTCTACGGCAAATTCGATAATTAATTAACGGTTGCCTGGCAAAGAATAAGGTTAAAGGTTAATATGGGACTGGATGGAAGTGACAAATATCACCGAAAGAGTGATATTTGTCACAGTCCTTTTTCAGAAAATAAACTAAAATGTTTATATAGACAACGATCCCCGTTATGAAGATGTGATTGTGAATTTTATAACAACTATTAGCCTCGGGATCACGAGACACGGGATTAACCTTCAAGCCCGCGATCTCTACAAATATAATAAATATAAATGGAGGGATTTAGCATGTCGGTGATTGAAAAAGAAGTATTAGAAGCAAAATCAGGTTGGAGAAATTTCACAAAAGGTGTCTGGGCCAAGAAAGTTGACGTTAACAACTTTATTGCCAAGAACATCAAGCCTTATGAAGGAACTGAAGATTTCCTGGTTGGACCTACCAGCAATACAACTGAACTGTGGAAGATTATCTCCCAGCTGAGCAAGGAAGAAAGAGAAAGAGGCGGCGTATGGGACGTTTCCCTCGATACTGTCTCCACCATCACTTCCCACGCTCCTGGCTACATTGACAAGGATAAGGAACAGATTGTCGGCGTTCAGACTGACGCGCCTTTCAGACGTTCCATTCAGCCGTTCGGCGGTATCAAGATGATGATCGATGCTACTAAGGCATACGGCTTCGAGCTTCCGCAGAATATCGTTGACATGTTCACGAACATCCGCAAAACGCATAACCAAGGCGTATTTGATGCATATACACCAGATATGAGAGCTGTGCGTAAATCCGGCGTAATCACAGGCCTTCCTGATGCTTATGGCCGCGGACGTATCATCGGCGACTATCGCCGTATTGCTCTGTATGGTATTGATTTCCTGATTAAAGACAAGAAGCAGCAACTGGCTGAGCTTGAAGTTGACTCCATGACAGAAGATGTTATCCGTCTGCGTGAAGAGCTGTCCGAGCAAATGCGTGCTCTTGGCGAACTGAAACAAATGGCTGCAGCTCATGGTATGGACATCTCCAAACCGGCTACGAACTTCAAAGAAGCTACACAATGGGTATACTTCGGTTATCTGGCAGCTGTTAAAGAACAGAATGGTGCGGCAATGTCCCTTGGACGCGTATCTTCCTTCCTTGATATCTATGTTCAACGCGACGTTGAAGAAGGTACTCTGACTGAAGAGCAAGCTCAAGAAATCGTTGACCATTTCGTAATGAAGCTGCGTATCGTGAAATTCCTGCGTACGCCTGACTATAACGACCTGTTCTCCGGCGACCCAACTTGGGTTACAGAATCCATCGGTGGTATGGCTGAAGACGGCACAACCCGCGTAACCAAGAACAGCTTCCGCTTCCTGCATACCCTGTACAATCTGGGACCTGCTCCAGAACCAAACCTGACTGTACTGTGGTCCGAGAAGCTTCCTGAAGGCTTTAAGAAATATTGTGCCAAAGTATCTATTGAGACCAGCGCTATCCAATATGAGAACGATGATGTAATGCGTCCATACTGGGGTGAAGATTATGCGATTGCCTGCTGCGTATCCCCAATGCGTATCGGTAAGCAAATGCAGTTCTTCGGTGCCCGTGCCAACCTGGCTAAGGCTCTGCTGTATGCGATCAATGGCGGTAAAGATGAGAAATCCGGTGCTCAGGTAGGTCCTGAATATCCTGCGATCACTTCTGAATACCTGGATTATGATGAAGTAATGAAACGCTTCAAACCAATGATGGAATGGCTGGCTAAGACTTATGTCAATACGCTGAACATCATTCACTATATGCATGACAAATATTCCTACGAACGTATCGAAATGGCGCTGCATGACCGCGACATTCTGCGTACTATGGCTTGTGGTATTGCCGGACTGTCCGTTGCTGCTGACTCCCTGAGCGCAATCAAATACGCTAAGGTTAAGCCAATCCGCAACGAAGAAGGCATTGCTATCGACTTTGAAACTGAGGGTGAATTCCCTTGCTACGGTAACAACGACGACGCTGTTGACGGCATTGCTGTTGAACTGGTTGAAACCTTCATGTCGATGATCCGCAAAAACAAAACGTATCGTGATGCTGTGCCGACTCAATCGGTACTGACTATCACTTCAAACGTTGTATATGGTAAAAAGACTGGTACTACTCCTGACGGACGTAAAAAAGGCGAACCATTCGCTCCTGGTGCTAACCCAATGCACGGACGCGACAAGAAGGGCGCACTGGCATCCCTGAACTCTGTTGCCAAACTTCCTTACTCCGATGCACAGGATGGTATCTCGAATACCTTCTCCATCGTTCCTAAGGCGCTGGGTAAAGACGAAGATTCCCGTAAGTCCAACCTGGTCTTCATGATGGACGGATATTTCCACAATAACGCTCAGCACTTGAACGTTAACGTATTTAACCGTGAGCAGCTGCTTGATGCTATGGATCACCCAGAGAACTATCCACAGTTGACCATTCGCGTATCCGGCTATGCTGTTAACTTCATCAAGCTGACCCGTGAACAACAGATGGATGTTATCAACCGTACATTCCACGATTCCATGTAAGAAGCATTCTTGTTCTACAAGAACTGAAATCAATCAAAGAGCTGCCGCCCTTGCAAGAGGGCGGTACACTCTTGTCTGAAAGTGGTTAAAATTTTAAGTTTTTTTTCGAAAGGATGACATCTCATGCTTAAAGGACATATCCACTCTTTGGAGACATTTGGAACGGTGGATGGCCCGGGTATCCGCTTCGTGCTTTTTATGCAGGGCTGCCTGCTCAAGTGTCAATACTGCCACAACCCGGATACATGGGAACTCAATGAAGGCAAGGAAATGACCGTCGAGGAAGTACTGGCGGAAATTGAGCCTTACCTGAATTATTATAAAACGTCCGGCGGCGGCCTGACCGTATCCGGCGGTGAACCAACCCTCCAGGCGCATTTCGTGAAGCAGCTGTTCACCGAGGTGAAGAAACGCTGGAATCTGCATACCACGCTTGATACCAATGGCTATAATGATGGATCGAAAATCAGCGACCTGCTGGATGTTACTGACCTGGTGCTCTTGGATCTGAAGCATATTGATGATGAAGCGCATATCAAGCTGACCGGTAAGTCCAACGACCGTACCTTGAAGCTGGCCCGCTGGTTATCCGATAATAACCGTAAAATGTGGATTCGCCATGTCTATGTTCCAGGCATTCACAACAAGGAAGAGGATCTACAGAATCTTGGACGGTTCATTGGCACACTTAATGGAGTAGAGAAGTTCGAAATCCTGCCTTATCACGTAATGGGCATCTACAAATGGAAGGAGCTTGGCCGTCCCTATGAGCTTGAAGGGGTAGAGTCACCTTCCGATGAAGAAGTGCAGCGTGCGTACCGGTTGATTGAAGAAGGCCGTATGCAGACCGCATTGGTCTAATTGCATATATTAATTATCGAAAGCGAAGCTTCTATTCTGAGGAGTTTCGCTTTTTTCTATGTCAGGAAACCTGACTGAATCCGCTTCCATTAGAGGATTTTATCCCTATTGAAGATGAATCTTAACCTTACGGTAACAAATCTGGTTTTCTATAATAAGAGTTGTAAGGGAAACCATTAAATAGGGAGGGTCACCCGTAATGAGAAAAAGTCTAACACTGCTGTTGTCCCTGATGTTCGTTAGCTCGGCGCTGCTGGCTGGCTGTGGAGGCAACAAGAATAATGCGTCTCCGACGACAGAGCCTGCTGCGACGGAAGAGGCTGCTGCTACCAATGCTGCCGCAACGGAAGAACCGGCTAATGCTGAGCCTTTTGAAATGACGATCCGTCATACCCAGGTTGGAGCGGACAAACAGAAACGACTGGCTATTCTGGAGGATGTGGTGGGCAAGGTGCAGGCGGATGTGCCTGGACTGACCTTCAAGCTTGATGGAGTAGATTCGGATGTGAACCGAAAGGAAAAGCTGCGCGGTGAAATGGCGGCTGGTAACCCTCCGGAGATTTTTGACCTGTTCGGCAGCCCGGACTCCAAAATCTATGCCAAAGAAGGCAAGCTGCTGGACCTGACCCCGATCCTTGATGAATTAGGCATCAAAGACAAGTTCTCCAATCTGGACCCGTTCACCTATGAAGGCAAAATCTACGGCTTGCCGATCGGCGGCTCTGGAGAAGGCTTCTTCTATAATAAAGAATACTATACCGGTAAGGGCTGGAAGGCTCCAACGACCTTCGCCGAACTGGAGAAGCAGCTGGCCGATATTAAAGCGGATGGTAAAGTGCCGATGGCCGGTGCCTCCAAAGCAGGCTGGGTACCGCTGATGCTGGCCAACCATCTCTGGTCGCGCTATGCCGGACCGGATGTGACCGCGAAGTTCGCTACCGGTGAAGCGAAGTGGAATGATCCGAATGTTATCAAGGGCTTGGCGAAATATAAGGAATGGGTGGATAAAGGCTACTTCAAGAAGGGAGAGCTGGGCTTCGAATATGCTGAATATACGACCCAGTTCACCAGCGGTGAAGCCATCCTGATGTATGACGGGACCTGGAAGTCTTCCGTGTTCAAAGCCGGCCAATCCGGCGAAGGTCTAATCGGCAAGGTCGGCTTCTTCAATATTCCGGCGGTTGAAGGCGGAGTGGGGGATCAGACGGCGCTGATGCGCGATGTGAACAATGGTTATGGCTTCTCGGCTTCGGCGGGTGAAGATGAGCGGCAGCTTGCAGCAGTGAAATCCTTCATTAAGAATATGTTTAATGAAGAGATGCAACTGCGCGGTCTGGTAGAGGACGGAGTCCTGCCTGCCATGAAGATTGATCAGGCTGTGCTGAACAAGAACATTACGGATGATCTGATGAGTGAGATTGTCGCGGTATTGAACAGCTCCCAGTCCTCCTTCCCGGCCTTTGACTCGTTGGTTCAGGCGGATGTCACCACTGAAATCAGTAATATCCAGATTCAGAGCCTGATCGGCGGGCAGACGACTCCTGAGAAGATGGGCGAAGCGCTTCAGAAGATACAGGAAGAGGCTAATGCAGCGGTGGAATAAGAGACGGTGAACTGTATGTGCCCTGGTGCTTGCTCCAGGGTGCATTTTTCAAAAGAAAGCAATATGGAGGTAGCTATGAATAAGGCACTGAGAAATCCTCTGGTGTTCATTCTGTTCGTTATTCCGGCACTGGTGCTGTTCATTATGTTCTTCATCTATCCGATCTTTAGTTCGATCTACTATAGCTTCACCAGCTGGAACGGTGTATCCGAGACGGTCAAATACGCCGGAGTGGATAACTTCAAGAAAGCGCTGGGAGATGAACGCTTCTGGATTTCTGTGAAAAATAACGGGTGGTTCATTCTCTTCTCCGTAGGCATACAGGTGCCGCTGATTGTGTTCTTCTCCTTACTGATTGCGAATGTGAAGAAGCTGAAGGGACTGTACAAGACGGCGGTATTCATGCCATCCATTATGTCTACCGCAGTAATCGGGATTCTCTGGGGCTTCATCTATGAGCCGAATATTGGCTTGTTCAACAAAGTGCTTGGCCTTGTCGGCATTGAGCCGGTCTACTGGCTGTCGGATGAGCGGTTCGCCATGCTGTCGATTCTGATTACAAATGCCTGGCAGTGGACCGGATTCTACATTGTGATGGTGCTGGCGGCGATTCTCTCCATTCCCGGTGAGCTGGATGAAGCAGCGGCCATCGATGGCGCTACAGGGTTCCAGCGGGCTACACGCATCACTCTGCCGCTGATCGTACCGATCATCTCGGTGGTGATTATGCTCTCGATTGCCGGAGCGATGAAGGCTGCAGATATCGTCATTGTTATGACCAAAGGCGGTCCGGCGGGCTCAACCGAGGTGATGGCCACCTATATGATTAAGTATGCGATTACCAATTTCAAATACGGGTACGGCAATACGATCGCTGTTCTGATCTTCTTGTTCACACTCGTGGTAACCGCCCTCTACCAGCTGGTGTTTGCCCGCCGTACGGAAAGGATTGAATACTGATGCCGCGCCCGCTGAAAAAAAGTCTGCCGCACATCGCCCTGCTGGGGTATCTGGTGATTGTGCTGTTTCCGTTCCTCTTCGTCCTTTTCTCTTCGGTGAAGAAGGATAATAATGCGATTGCCCTCAACCCCTTCGGCATTCCGAAGAGCTTCGAATGGTCAAACTACGTGGAAGCCTGGGTGAATGCCAAGATCAGTACTTATTTTTTCAACAGCTTATATATTTCGGTTCTGGCCTCTGTAGTGTCTATTCTGCTCGCGTCTATGTTCGCCTTCGCGGTCACGCGGATGCGTCAGGGGAAGTGGAACGGCATCCTCTTTTCGCTGGTCCTGATCGGGATGCTGATTCCAAATAATGCGCTGATGCTGCCCATCTATACGATTGTCCGCAAGCTGCATATTCTCAATACCCACTGGGCGCTGATTATTCCTTACATTGCTAATGCGATCCCGTTCACGATCATTATTCTGGCGGCCTTCATGCGTTCGCTGCCCAGTGAAATTGAAGAAGCGGCGGTCATGGATGGCTTGAAGGCCCCGGGTATATTTGCTAGAATTATTGTACCTTTGACAGTTCCGGCGATGGTTACGGTATTCATTGTTAATTTCCTGGGAAATTGGAATGAGTTCCTGCTGGCCAACTATTTCCTGTCTAATGACGAGCTTCGTACGCTCCCGGTGGGGATGGTCCAGTTCCGTGATCAGTATCAGATGAATTACGCACAGATGTCGGCGGGGATTGTCTACAGTGTGGTACCGGTTATAGTGATTTATGCGGTTCTGCAAGAGAAGATTATTGAAGGCGTCACCGCAGGCAGTGTAAAAGGATAATATCAATCATGTCAGGAGCAACAGCCGATGAATCTGCGCTACAAATTGTTTACGGCATTCTTAGGCCTGATTATCATTCCGCTGTTCATTCTTGGCATGATTATGTTCTTCGTGACTTATAATTCCATTGAGAAGAAATACAGCCAGCAGTCCGAATATTCGCTCAAAGCGATCAGTTACAGCATTTCTAATGTGTTCAAGGATATGGACAATGTGACTGACAACGGAATTGCCACCTCGGTCTTTCATATGGCACTCAGTGCGGATGATCCCTCCAAGCAGGATTTAACCGATGCCGAGCAGCTCAGCCTGAATGCCAGCCAGCGCAATTTCCGCAGTCTGCTCTATAATCATCCGTCAATCAGCTATGCTTTCCTGTATAATTTCAACGGAAAAGGGAGCTCGGAGATCGTGTCGGTCTTCAACAAGGAGAACTTCCGCACCCTGCCCTATGATAAGTTCAAAGGCAGCGAGCTGTACCTGGAGGTCATGAAGCTGAACGGGGTTCCGAAATGGCTGGCTCCGCATGAGTACCCTGAGCTGACCGGGACGGAGGCTGTATTTACGCAAATCCGGCTGATTAAGGAGCTTAGCTTCTTTCAGAATATCGGCATTCTGGTGGTGCAGATCAAGAACTGGGAGTTCGAGTCGATTTTTCGCAATCTTAAGATTGGCGGCACCGACCAGAAGGTGTCTTTCATGCTGGTTAACGATGGCGGGATGATTCTGCTGGACCCGGACAGGCAGCTGGACGGGCAGGATTTCCGCGGCTTCACCACGAAGGAGATTACGTTTAAGCCCGGCTTTCAGAGCTTCAAGACACAGTTCGGCGGCGAGAAAAGCATTCTGTCGGTCTACCATCTCAAGGAGTATCCCTGGAGTCTGGTCTCCATCACTTCTTGGGATACTTTGTCTCATGAGGTGACGGTGTTCGCCCGCTGGTTCGTCGTAGTGATGTTCCTGTGCCTTCTGGGCGCTGTCATCTTCAATCTGTTCTTCATGAACCGGATTACAGGCGGGATTGCTGTGATCGTGCGCTTCATGCGCCGGGTGGAGGACGGTGACCTTACTACCCGTGTCGAGGAGAAGGGCAACGACGAGATGACGCTGCTGGCCAGAGGCTTCAATGATCTGATGGACAAAATCAATACATTGTTCAGCCGGGTTCATGTGGAGCAGCTGCGCAAGAATCAGGCGGAAATGCGTGTGCTGCAGGCCCAGATCAAGCCGCATTTTCTGTTCAATACCCTGGAATCGATCAATGTGCTGGCTGTGCAGAATGAAGGCCGCAAGGTCAGTGAGATGGTCTACCGGCTGGCGAGTATTCTGCGGATCAGCATTCAGGACAGGGATGAGATTACGCTGGAGGAAGAGGTTAAGCATCTGCGCAATTATCTGGATATCCAGAAGTTCCGGTTCGAGGATCTGTTCGATTATGAGCTTGAAATTCCGCCAGAGCTGCTTGGCTGCGGGATTCTGAAGCTTACGCTCCAGCCGCTGGTGGAGAACAGCATTCAGCATGGTTTTGAAGGGATCGGGTATAAGGGTCTGGTGAGTGTCAAGGTGTGGGAGACCCATGGCAATCTGGTGCTGCGGATACAGGATAACGGAATCGGGATGACCCCGTCTCAGCTATCGATATTTCAATACATGGTGAATGACGCGGCAGAGCAGCAGCCGGAAGGCAAGCCTGGGCAGGGCATTCATCTGGAGCGGCGAGGGTTGGGTGTACGAAGTGTTGCGGACCGGATACGGATCGAATACGGCGACAGATATGGGATATTCATATGTGCAAGTCCTGGAGAAGGAACGATCATCCAGTGCGTCATTCCGAAATACGGGCAGGGGGAAGGCCATTATGCTAAAAGTATTATTGGTTGACGATGAAACGCCTATTCTGAGCAATCTCAACACTGTGCTGCCCTGGCAGGAGATGGGGATGGAGGTTGCGGGGATGGCCCGCAGCGGCATGGAGGCGCTGCGCCTTGCTGAGGAGCAGCCGCCGGATCTGGTGCTATGTGACATCCGTATGCCGGTAATGGACGGACTGACGTTCATCGGCAAGCTGCGCGAGATGGGGCTGGAGAGCGAAGTGCTGCTGCTCAGCGGCTACCAGGAATTCGATTATGCGCGTGAAGCCATCCGGCTGGGTGTGAAGGAGTATATCTGCAAGCCGATTCATTACGGGGAGCTTGGCGACAAGGTGCGGGAGATCGGTTCGCGGATTCGCAGCAGGCAGTATAAGGATAAGTTGTACAACAGCATCCCGTTGTTTCAGGAAGTGCCTGTGGCTGATGAGCCAGCCAAAAAAACACCGGAGCAGCTGATGAATCAAGCCGCACAGTTCGTTACAGAGCGGCTCCATGCGGATCTCGGCATTGATGAGGTGGCGAATACGATTGGCATCAGCAGCAGTTATTTCTGCCTGCTGTTCAAGAACCGCTTTGGGGTAACCTTCGTGGAGTATGTCACCCAGCAGCGGATTGAAGCTGCCAAATTCATGCTCGCCAGCAGTGATAAGAGCATCACGGCCATCAGCTCGGGCGTCGGTTATCAGGAGCGCCGTTATTTCACCAAGGTGTTCTTGAAGCAGACGGGAATGACCCCCAAGGAATATCGCAGCAGGTTCAGGACGGCTGAAGCACAGTAAGTCTGCTTTTCCAGTAATTAGGGCTGTCCCGCAAAGCCGTGAAATGGCCTTGCGGGACAGCCCTCTGTTTTTTTAAAGCAGGAACCGACCACGATCTCTTGTCAACAATTATCCGAATGATTGCCTTCTATAACTGTCAGCAAGTCTACAGCAGCAGTACGCGGTTTTGGAGCAGGCTTGTCTTGGGGATCGAAATATCCCATATGCAAGGTGCCAACGATTTTCTCGTTAGGAGTTACACCTGCTGCTGACCGAAATGAGGAATCTTCATTAAAAGCAGTGGTCTTCCATACCACGCCGATTCCTTGTTCCCAGGCCAGCAGCTGAATGTTCTGAATCAGAGCGGCAGTTGCTGCCAGGGCCTCCTCCCAGGCTTTTGGAGGAAGAGCGCTATGCATGATCACGATGAGGTGGACCGGAATCCGCCTGCAATACGTATCATGTATCTGTGCACCGAATTGTTGAACGAATGCTTCCGGGCGTGTCTTCAGAATAGCGTCGGCAAATATTGTCCGGCCCTCCCCTGTGAACAGGATGAATCGCCAAGGCTCTTTTTTGGAATGAAAAGGTGCCCATACCGCATTGTCCAGCAAGTTGAGCAGTGTGCTCCGGGCAATGGGCATTCCATTAAATTCCTGTATGGTTCTTCTGTCGCGTATCGTTCGTATGAGCAGGCTGTCAGGAGTGGGAGTCATGGCTCGTCCCTCACGATTCCGGCAGGTAGGCATTCGAGATTTCATCGATAACCTTGCTTAGTCCGATTGGGCCATAGCCGGCAAACCACAGATTTGCATCACCGATATACACATGTTTGTTCTTGACAGCTGTAAGGTTGGCCCAGATTGAAGTGCTCATAATATTATCCAGAGCCGTCTGATTACTGTCACCTGGGCGAAGAATGATGAACATACGGTCAGGATTCAGTTCGGGAAGTACTTCTTCGGAGATGGCTACATTCCATGAGTCCTTGAAATCTATACCTTCTGTGGAAGCGGGGGTTAGTCCCAGAGGGCCGAAGAGCGTAAAATTATCTCCCGGTTGAATCAGCTGCAATTGCTTGTCCTGTATTCGCATATAGGCGACAGTCTCAGTGGCAGCAGTGGCAGCCAATTCGTTCCTTACCGCAGCTATCTTTGATTCATAATCGGCGTGGACCTGATCAGCCACAGTTTCTTTTCCGAAGATTTCTGCCGTTTGCCGGAATCGGGTCCAATCATCTTCATTTTCATTGTCGAAAAGTATCGTTGGCGCAATCCTTGATAGCTGCTCATAGTTCGCTTCGTTCAGTGTCTTAGAAGCAAGAATGAGATCCGGCTCCGCTTCGAGCAGTGCTTCTAAGTTAGGTGCTTCTCCTGAGCCAATAACGATAGTATCCTTCATTTGGTCTGACAGGTATTGGGGGAATCCCAAATCGTTGTATGTAACCATTGCATGAGGTTCAATTCCAAGTGCCAGCAGATGGTCAGCAAAAACATAAAGCATGCCCGCAACCTTTTTCGGATGTGCCGGAATTTCTATATCTCCCTTAATGGTTGAGATGATACGGGTATCCGTATTTTCAGCCGTCTTGGCAGGTACTGGAGAGGTGGAACCGGCAACCGCCGAACCTCCATTATTCCCGCTGTTGCTGCATCCAACGACTAGCCCCAGCATAATTACTCCAAGCAGGCCGATGACTCCACGGCTAAATTTGTCTTTGAACTTTCGAGTATAAGGAAACACAAGCCACACACCTTTCGTAATTGATTTTGATAATCATTATCACAACTTAATTATAAGGAGTGGCATAGGTGGGTGCCATGGACAAAAATGCTCATCGCCTGGACATATGGCTCAGGAGCAACTCGCTTGAACGGCGCAGAAATAAATCGTGGGCTAGCGAGGTGTAACAGGAATAGAGACTTGAATCAGCGGCCTCGTAGACGTTTCCTTTTCGTACGGCATTTAACTCCCTCCATGCTTCTTGTGAAGCTAGCGAACGATGGATCAAATCACGCTGTGCGGAGTTACCCGATGTAAACAGAATCAGATGGTCAATGCTGCATTCCGAAAGCTGATCTGGAGTAAGAAGAATGGAATGCTCTACATTCAGTAATTGCCGGGGTCTCTCAAGCTGCAGATCTTTATACAGCACGGTACCCAAGTTACGGTTGCCGAACAGGCGGAAGCACCCGTTCTCATATTGCGCCACAGCAACTTTTTCGTCCTTCAGCTTTTCTCTGATACTGAGCCGAAGACTCTCAGCCAGCTCTTCGTATGCCTCAAGCCACTGCCGGGCGATCTCCAGACGGTTCACCGCTCTCGCAATTATCCGGAGATGCTCACGCCAATCCCCTTCAAATGGCACGGTACACGTTGGGGCAATATGGGGGAACAAGCCTGCTTTGTCCGGTTCCGCATAATCTGAATGTTCGAAGCTGATAATCAGCTCCGGCCGGGCATTTGCCAGTCTGCCGAGGTCGGGCTGATCATGCCCCAAGCTGATAACGTTATTCAAGCTATAGGCAGATCCGCGTGAATTATTAATCAATGCCGCATAAGGCGTTAAACCTAATGCCAGCAAATGAGAGGTGTAGGGATGGGCCATGGAGGCAATACGAGTGGACATACGGTGTTTTTTAACATATACAGATGGTGAAATGCCAATGGCTGATTTGAATTTACGGCTGAAATAGAACTCATCCTGATAGCCTACACGGTGCGCTGTGTCACGGAGCGTCATTTCAGAGCGGAGCAACAAATCACCCGCATGACGAATGCGGACAGAATTCAGATATTCCATCGGGCTCCGGCCCACCTGTTTTTTGAACAGCCGGGAATAATGGGCGACGCTCATTCCTGTCCTTTCGGCAAGCTGTTCTCTGGTCATGGGCTGCCCGAAATGACTTTCTATATAGGCTTTGGACTGGTCAATTATTGCAGTTGAGGGAGTGCGATGCTTAGCCTCCGAACTGTCTGGTCTCCATAACTGAAGCAGCAATTCCTGGAAACGGATAGACGACTCCATTCTTTCCCAGCTGCTGCCCTGCCAGCAAGAGCAGATCAGGTCAGTCTTAGCTAACGCTTCAGACCAATGGGCAGGCGGGAAAATATCGGCCTCCAGCTCTCCGCGCTGAAGCGTATGCTGTCCGTCCATAGTATACACATCAAAGGTAAAACAACAGTATTCCAGAGAGTGCTTCTCGTTCACTAACAAGCGCCACGGTGTATCAGGGAGCAGCAGCAGTACATCGCAAGAACCAAATTCAGAGCAATAGCCTTTAGCTTCAACTTCGCAGCTGCCCTTAATTCCTATGAGGAGGGTATGCCTGTCTGACTTATGTATTTCAGATTCAGATCCAGCCGGATTAACACAGCGGGCGTCGATAAGTTTGTATAACCCTTCAGATGGATTCATTTCAGCTTAAATACTCCTTTCACATGAAGTCTGCTACTATTATACTCTCCTGGTGACAGGTGGGGGCACCCCATTAATAATGGAGCTAATTGGATTTATATAGATCTTTCTTTACACAGAATGAAACTTTTCTCCGTTGCTTGCGTCTAATACTATGTTTTGTAAAATGAACGTGGCAAAATATGCTGACGTCCTGAAGAGGGCGGTTGCGTTTTTGCGGGGATTATAAGGTGGACAGAAAGCATTGAATATACTGCCTTATACACTACAATGGGAGCAGAAGGAGTCGTACAATGAATTTTAGGAAAATGTTCTTGGTAACAGTATTAGCTGTATCACAATTAGCAGCAGCCGTTCCGGCTTTTGCAGCTCCAGTCAGCACACAAACCGTAACAGGCCATGTTGCCGCAGCGGTGGATACTTCTGAAACACAGCTTCAGCCTGAGTCAACAGACCCGTTGCCTCCGTTAATGACTGAACCGCCTGCAGGTACAGTGGTACCCACACCAACACCTGTTCCTACAGCATCACCGGTTCAAGGCATTCCAGCAGTAACAGAGACTCCGGCTCCGGCTGCTACTGAGGTTCCAGGCGCAACAGCTGCTCCTGTGGACGGTACTGTGCCGACGGATGCCGTTGTGCCTACGGCTACTCCGTTAACGGATACGCCTGTAACCCCTAGCATGACTACTACCTCTGCTGCAGGGGCAGGCCAGCTTATTCTGATGATGAACAGCAACAAGATGTTCAGAAACGGAACGCCTTACACCGCCAATCAGCCGATGGCAGTCAAGAACGGCGTCTCCTACGTATCGATCCGCGCAATGGTGGAAATGGTCGGCGTTGCCTTTACCTATGACGCCAAAACCAAAGAGGTCATTGTGACCAAGGGTACCAGCATTATGCGGTTCAAGACCGACAGCAAAATCTATACCGTCAATGGTACCAAGTTCACTATGAAGGGACCGGCTTACCAGTTCAAAGGCACCTTCATGATTCCGTTAACGTCCATTACCTATGCACTTAATATTCCTTATACCGTGGACAATGTGCAGAAGCGGGTTATTCTTACGCTGAATACGAAGCCGACTGCCTCCTTCACAGTTCAGCCCAAAGAAATCTATGCCGGCGAGACTACTGTGAATTATGTTACCTACAGCTCTTCCCCGAACGGTACGCCGATTGTTGAAGAGCGTTGGAGCGACAACAAGCAGGATATCTATGATCAGCCGGGCTTCTATACGGTTATGTATTCGGTACGGGATGCCAACAACATGTGGAGTGACCCTTATCCGGTAACCATTCAGGTACTGCAGCCTAATCAGCCGCCAGTAGCCCAATTCACAACAGATAAAGAAGAATACAAAATGGGTGAGCCGGTAGTCCTGACCGATACCAGCTATGATCCTGAGAATGAAGAGCTGACCGCAACCTGGAACAATCGTTCCCTGGCGTACTTCACCCCGGGACCGCTGTCCATTCAGCTGACGGTTACGGACAAGCACGGTCTTAGCAGTACTTTTGAGAAGATGATTACAATCACCAATGAACAACTGTATACACAGGATGAAGTAACGAAGCTGTTCACCATTCCGGGGGATATCATCAGTATGGACGGCGGGATGATTCCGGCGCTCCCTAACCTACCGTATACGTTGTCGTCCGAAGGCTACACCCTGATCCGCAGTAACAGCCCGGAGACCGTTCAGACGGAAGGTGTACTGTACCGGGAGAGTTCAGTGGGCAATACGCGCTTCCTGGTGCATCATATGAACAATATGGCTACCAGACAGAAGCTCTATGTGATTGCAACGAATAACAACCTGTATCCGACAACTATTAATATTGAATATCTGGGAATTGCCGGACCGGTGACCTCACCGGAATATACTGGGAAAGTATCAATGGAGAAATACTTCAATTCCATGGTTACCGGCTTGGCCGAATCGCCAATTACCCTGCAGCCGGGGCAAAGTCTTCCGATTATGACAGACCTGAACAAAATCGCCATGAAGCCCAAAGACGTAATGTCGCTTAGCGCAGACCTGTCCAGTGATCTGCCGATTCAGTATAACGTAGTTATGGTGGAGCAGAGCAAAGATCCTGTCGCCGAGCTGCCTTATCTGCCGGTTCTTGACATTGACGGCGTGCATACCCGGGGAACATTCCCCGATTCTACCCGTATCATGAACGTGACGGAGCTGGTGGGTGCCACGCAAAGCAAGCTGCTTCTGGGCGACAATAAAATGGACAAAAACCTGGACGGCCTTGATCCAATGAATGGAACGTATGTTTCTAACGCCGGTAACTTCGGGGTACTGTACAAAATCGTATTGGATCGTGTTGCAGCAAACACGCTGATCACCTTCAATCCGCGCGGGGGTCCTTATCTGGGGCCGTTGATCGTAAACGGTACAATGGTGAACCTGCCCAATAAGGGCGTATTAGGCTTATCCTCAGACACGAATGCTGTCATCTACCGCACCGGAGAATATGAAGGGCGTGTGGAGATTGTGTTCTCCGTCGCCTCCGGCAGTAACCTGCCTGTGAACTTTGTCTTCACGCCGCTTCCGGCGAAAAAATAATTTCTTCTACAATACAAAACGGCAGCGCTCCTGATGGGGCGGCTGCCGTTTTGTAATCTGCCGGAAGTTCATGGATGTGGGCAGGCAACAGGCGCTTTTATTGACGGGGCAATGCTTTTGGGGCATTATAAAGAGAGTGCAACACAAACGATCTAATGTTATGGGAGATGAGCGAATGCTGTCGACAGATCAAATCCTGGAAGCCATGTCGGGGCAGGGGCTGCGAATCACCGATCAGCGCAAGACGCTTGCCAAATTATTCGGCGAGAATACGGGATATTTGTCTGCGAAGGATGTATATGAGCATATGGGCCGCAAGTATAGCGGGCTGAGCTTCGATACCGTCTACCGTAACCTGCGCGTTATGGAGGAGCTGGGGGTACTGGAGCAGATTGTATTTGAAGAAGGCGTCAAATTCAAGGCAAGCTGCAGTCAGGATCACCATCATCACCATATGATTTGTCTGCAGTGTATGAAGACGTACCCGATTCAATTCTGCCCGATGAATCTAACCGATCCGCCGGATCAGTTCCGGGTGGTCAAGCATAAATTCGAGGTCTTCGGCTACTGCAAGGATTGTGAGCAGGGAAGAGAAGAAGAGCCGGCAGGGGCCGCACGTAGCAAAGAGGGACGCTGAATATGGCTAACCTACGAAGAACGGTACAGGCTCCTATCCGGGTCTACCGCAAGTTCATTTCACCGCTCAAGCCCGCTACCTGTCGGTTCTACCCGACCTGTTCGGCTTACGCGCTGGAAGCGATTGAGGTCCACGGGCCGCTTAAGGGCTCATGGCTCGCTGCCAGGCGGATCGTCCGCTGTCATCCTTTCCATCCGGGAGGCCTTGACCCGGTGCCGCCGCGCAAAGAGCAGCCATCCGGGGACAAGCCGCTGCATACGACTTGACACAGGCCGCCGGGATGGGTATATTTTGAATAATAAGTGATATTCCGAGGAACGGATAAGTAGATGTGGACACCATTACAGAGAGCCGGGGCTGCTGGGAGCCGGTATGGGATGCCAGATTGAATATGGTCCGGGAGGAACTGTGTTCGAGCGGAAGGCCTGAAGCCGGGGTCTGCGTAAGCACACGGCGTGTTCCAGCGTTAATGGACAGTTCCGTTAAGGAACTGACGAAGCCTGCGCTCTGTGAGGAGCCGGGGAATGTTGGGTGGTATCGCGTGAGTTTACTCTCGCCCCATAGAGGGGCGGGAGTTTTTTGTGTGAAATGGACGATTAGGGATAACGAAGGGATGATGAAGTAATGAGTGAGAACAAAACCTTTTATCTGACAACACCGATCTATTATCCGAGCGACAAGCTGCATATCGGGCATGCGTATTCTACGGTAGCCGGTGATGCGATGGCCCGCTACAAGCGGCTGCGCGGCTATGAGGTGCGCTATCTGACCGGAACGGACGAGCATGGGCAGAAGATTGAAGAGAAGGCCGGGAATGCCGGGAAGACCCCTCAGGAGTTCGTGGACGGGATTGTAGTCGGCATTAAGGATCTGTGGAAGAAGCTGGACATCTCGAATGATGATTTCATCCGTACCACGGAGGAGCGCCATAAGAAGGTGGTTGCGGATATTTTTGACCGCCTGCTGAAGCAGGGGGATATCTACAAAGGGGAGTACGAAGGCTGGTACTGTATTTCTGATGAGACCTTCTACACGGAGACCCAGCTGGTGGATATTGAACGTGATGCTGACGGCAAGATTACCGGAGGAAAAAGTCCGGACAGCGGACATCCGGTGGAGCTGGTCAAGGAGGAGAGCTACTTCTTCCGCATGAGCAAGTATGCTGACCGCCTGCTGAAGTTCTACGAGGAGAACCCGGAGTTTATCCTGCCGGAATCCCGCAAGAATGAGATGATTAACAACTTCATCAAACCGGGTCTGGAGGATCTGGCTGTATCCCGTACGACTTTTGACTGGGGCGTTAAGGTAAAAGGCGACGAGAAGCATGTAGTGTATGTGTGGATTGATGCGCTTACTAACTACATTACGGCTCTCGGCTATGGCTCGGAGGACCGCAGCCTGTATGACAAGTACTGGCCTGCGGATGTGCACATCGTCGGGAAGGAAATTGTCCGCTTCCATACGATCTACTGGCCGATCATTCTGATGGCGCTCGGCGAACCGCTACCGAAGAAGGTCTTCGCACATGGCTGGTTGTTGATGAAGGACGGCAAGATGTCCAAATCCAAGGGCAATGTGGTCGATCCGGTGACGCTGATTGACCGCTATGGCCTGGATGCCCTGCGCTATTATCTGCTGCGCGAGGTTCCCTTCGGCTCGGATGGAACCTTCACGCCGGAGAGCTTCGTGGACCGGATTAACTACGATCTGGCCAATGATCTTGGTAACCTGTTGAACCGGACGGGGGCGATGGTGGAGAAATATTTCGGCGGCGAGCTTCCGGCTTATGCGGGTCAGGTGACCGCATTTGACGGTGAGCTTGAGGCAATGGTGCAGAGCACTTACGCCAAGGTGGAAGAAGCGATGGAGAAGATGGAATTCTCCGTAGCTCTGACTGCGATCGGCGCGTTGATCAGCCGGACGAATAAATACATTGACGAGACCCAGCCATGGGTACTCGCGAAGGAAGAGAGCCGCAGCGGGGAGCTGGCTTCGGTGATGAGACATCTGGTGGAGGGACTGCGCACCGCGTCCATTCTGCTCCAGCCGTTCCTGACCGGCGCTCCGGCGAAGATCTGGGAGCAGCTGGGCATTCAGCCGGGCGAGCTGACCACCTGGGAGAGCGGCAGGTCCTTCGGCCTGATTCCAGCAGGTACTAAGCTGGTGAAGGGCGACCCGATCTTCCCGCGCCTGGATGTGGCGCAGGAAGTAGCGTACATCGCCGAAGCGATGGGAGCCGGGAAGCCGGCCGCTGCAGAGGCGGCGCCGGGAGCGGTGACTCCGGAGGCGGCGGCTGCCGATCCGGAGGAAGAGGAGCATAAGGAAGAAATCGGCATCGACGATTTCGCCAAAGCAGAGCTGCGCGTAGCCCAGGTCATCGCCTGCGAGCCGGTGAAGAAAGCGGATAAGCTGCTGAAGCTGCAGCTGGATCTAGGTTATGAGCAGCGCCAGGTGGTATCCGGCATTGCGAAGTTCTACACACCGGAGGAGCTGGTGGGGCGCAAGGTGATCTGCATTGTGAACCTGAAGCCGGTGAAGCTGCGCGGTGAGCTGTCGCAGGGCATGATCCTGGCCGCCTCCAAGGGCGAGCAGCTGACCATTGCTACCGTGCCGGACAGCATGCCGAACGGAGCGATTGTGAAATAAGGCTGCCAAGAGCAACCGCATAATGACCGTACAGCAATCTCCGCAGGCCACAGGCAGCGGGGATTGCTTCTTTTTGCTCCAAGATAACCGGGTAGAAGGCAGCTTGCAGACTACGAAATGTAGATCGGAGTTGACTTATCGTAACGATTACTATTATAATTCTGATAGTAAATTTTACGATTTAAGGGGTCGATAGAGAAATGGTTACAAAAAGCTTGCAAAAAGGGCTGCTGCTCGCCACTGTCCTGTTGCTTACGCTGTCACTGGCCGCATGCGGACCGAAGAGCAACGGAAGCATTGTGGAAGGAAAAGTGAACGTTATAACTACTTTTTATCCAATATATGAATTCACTGCCGAAATCGGCGGCGAAGATGCCAATGTTATCAACCTGCTTCCTGTAGGGGTAGAGCCGCATGACTGGACCCCGCGCAGCCAGGATATCATAAGTACCTCCAAGGCGCAGCTGTTCCTCTATAATGGAGCTGGTCTGGAGGGCTGGGTACCTAATTTCCTCAAGAGCCTTGACCGTGACAGTAAGACTAAGGCTGTAGAGGTTAGCCAAGGGGTGAAGCTGATTACAACGGATGAAGACGATGGGCATGATCACGGCCATGAGCAGGAAGGTGAAGAGGCTGAAGCAGACGGGCATGGCGACAGCCTGCACACGGACCCGCATACCTGGGTAAGCCCGAAGTCGGCGCTTGTAATGGCCAAGAATATCAAGGATAGTCTTCAATCCGTTGATCCTGCGCATACTGAAGGCTATGAGGAGCGCTACCAGAAGCTGGCGGACCGCCTGAGCGCGCTGGATCTGAAGTTCACCGAAGAGCTGGGCAAGCTGCCTAACAAGGAGATTGTCGTATCTCATCAGGCATTCTCGTATCTGGCGCGTGATTATGGACTGTCGCAGCATGCCATAATGGGGCTGTCGCCGGATGCTGAGCCGCGCGGGCAGGATCTGGTGAAGCTGGCGGCGCTGGTTAAGGCAGAGGGCATCCGTTATATTTTCTTCGAGGAGCTTGTATCTGATAAGCTGGCTAAGACACTGGCAAGTGAGACCGGTGTATCCACGATGGTGCTGAATCCGGTAGAAGGGCTGACCGAGGCCCAGCAGAAGAACGGGGACAATTATTTCACCTTAATGGAGAAAAATTTGCAAAATCTCATTCTGGCCTTACAATAATAAGGAAAGTATAAGTGAAAGGCGGTACTTCACATGCAACCGGTATCCCTGGACTGCCATCAGCATATGATCGAAATACAGGATTTGTCCTTCTCCTACGGGGAACAGAAGGTGATCTCGAATCTGAATTATACGGTAAAAGAACGTGATTTCCTTGGTATCCTCGGCTCTAACGGTGCGGGAAAGACGACACTGCTTAAGATGATCGTCGGCCTTCTGCCTGCCACCAGCGGGGAAATCAAATTATTCGGCCAGCCGGTGCGGAGGTTCAAGGACTGGGAGCGGATCGGCTATGTGCCGCAGAAGAATGCGTTCAACCCGCTGTTCCCGGCAACCGTCCGTGAGGTCGTATTGTCCGGCCTGTACAACAACAAGAATCTGATCCGCCGCGTATCCAAGGCCCAGCACCGGCAATGTGAGGATGCGCTTGAAGTCATGCGGATTCAGGATATTGCCGAGAAAAGAGTCGGCCAGCTGTCCGGCGGCCAGCAGCAGCGTGTCTTCCTGGCCCGTGCGCTGATCAACCACCCGGATCTGCTGATTCTGGATGAGCCTACCGTCGGCATTGACGCCGAGACCCAGGCCGGATTCTTCGAGCTGATCATGCACATGCATGCCCATCACTATATGACCTTCCTGATGGTCTCGCATGATATCGACATGATGAAGAATTACCTGGGCAGCGAGCCCGTCCAGAAGAACGGTAAAATCAACTTCTACTGCCGCCACTCGCATGATGTGCAGGACTGCGCCGTCGATAATTTGCAGCACACCTTGTCTTGAATACGTCGAGCAGGTCGAATTAGTGCATCAATTGCATTTTGTACATTAGATTGCTCACTGTAGTGCTTAATTTCCGGTTCTATTGTAGTTTATACATTAGATTTTTGAGAATGGCCCTTTTCTATGCTGTTTTTCAAATTTCTAATGTACAAAATACAACAGAAATTAATTTTTGGCTTAAAAGTTAGAATTCTATTGTACATAGTGCAATAGATTTGCAGCAGCGTTCAGTTTATCATTTCTCAGGTCGTCCATTGTACAATATAGGACGGTCTATCACTTGGATTGTCCATTGTACAACATAGGACGATCCCTTAATCTTTTGACCTTAATCTACTGATCTTAATCTACTGATCTTAGTCTTGTGACGTATGTAGATCCCGCCTGCTGTGAAGCGTATCCCGCAGGGAGGCAAAGCGCTCTTTTCACCAACGTCCCTAAGCTGCGACAACCCCTCCTCCCACGCCAATTGCACTTCACGGGTGTCCAGAGGGCAGAGCCCTTGGGGCCCTCCCTTCCCGAAGGGAGGGTTTGGGAGGGATGGCTAAAAGCTTTTCCATTGAAAGGTTTCACATTTGAAAGGTAGGAGAACATCATCTTGGAAATCCTGTATAGTGATTTTTTCCAGCGGGCGCTGGCCGGCGGGCTGATGATTGGCATTACGGCGCCGCTGATCGGCGTTTTTCTGGTGCTGCGGCGTCTGTCTATGATCGGAGATACGCTGGCGCATGTTACGATTGCCGGGGTAGCGCTGGGCTTTCTGACGGGTTTTTATCCGCTCGGGGCGGGACTGGTCTTTGCGGTTGTGGCCTCATTTGCTATTGAGAAGCTGCGCAAAGCCTACAAAAGCTACGCCGAGCTGTCCATTGCCATCATCATGTCGGGCGGTGTAGCGCTGGCCTCCCTTTTTTTCACCCTGGGCAAAGGGTATAATGCAGATGTAATGAGCTATCTGTTCGGCAGCATCTATACGCTCAATACTACTGATCTTATCGTGGTGGGCATCGTAACGATTGCCGTTGTGGTCGTCGTAACCTTATTCTTCAAGGAATTCTTCCTGCTCAGCTTCGAGGAGGACGCGGCCAGTGTCAGCGGACTTCCGGTGAAGCTGCTCAATATGCTGATTACGGTGTTAACGGCTCTGGTAATCAGTACGGCGATCAAGATTGTCGGCTCGTTGCTGGTCTCTGCACTGTTGACCATTCCTGTGGCCATTAGTCTGCTGCTGTCACGGAGCTTCAAGTCTTCGGTTATTCTGTCCGTGGCGATTGCCGAGATTGCCGTGATTGGCGGACTGGTCATTGCTGGAGTATGGAATCTGGCTCCTGGAGCAACGATTGTTCTGTTGTTAATTGCACTATTGACCCTAACCCTCATCGGCAAAAAAGGGCTGCCAGCCTAACAAACAGGAGGATAACCGGCCGCCCTCAGCACCAACTACATAACTGTATCTGTACTGCTGCTACATGAAGTGACCCGAGTGACCCCGACTATGGAAGGAGATGCGCCCGTGTCCAACCTGAATGCAGGAATCGCTTTTGCCGCCGGAGTGGCGTCATTCATATCGCCTTGCTGCCTGCCGCTCTATCCTTCTTATCTATCTTATATTACCGGCTTATCGGTGCAGGAGCTGAAGAGCGGCAGCAACAGCAAAGAGGTCCGTCTCCGGACCCTCTCGCATACACTGGCGTTCATTCTGGGCTTCTCGGCAGTGTTCTATACGCTTGGCTTTGGAGCCGGCTTGTTCGGTGAATTCTTCAACGGCCAGCGGGATCTGATCCGTCAATTATCGGCGATCCTTATTATTGTCATGGGGCTCTTCCTGCTGGGCGTCTTCCAGCCGCAGTTCCTGCTCCGGGAACGCAAGCTGGAGCTGAGATGGAAGCCTGCCGGGTACCTGGGCTCCTTCATCTTCGGCATCGGGTTCTCGGCAGGCTGGTCACCGTGTATCGGACCGATTCTAACAGCCATTATCGCGTTGTCAGCCAGTGATCCGGGAACGTGGTTTACGATGATTACGGCGTACAGTATCGGCTTTGCACTGCCGTTCTTCGGACTGGCCTTTTTCCTGGGCGGGGCGCGCAAGATCCTGAAATACTCCAACCTGCTGATGAAGCTGGGCGGCGGTCTGATGGTATTCATGGGCATCCTGCTGTTCACCGACCAGATGTTCCGCATTACGATTTGGCTGCAGGGCATCACGCCGCGCTGGCTGATTTTCTAATTAGGGACTTAAGTGAAATAATCAATAGCCGCTTCCGGAAAATGTTCAAAAATCCGCTCTGTGATGAATTCGCGCAGGGCGGTTTGCTGTTCGTCCGGGTAGACATATTTATTCTGTCCCCATTTGCCCCATTTCTTCTTGCGCTTCTCGATGTCCATCTCCAGCTTCGACTTGGGATAACGCTTCTCGATGACGGTCTTGGCCGTCTTGGTGAAGCGGTGCTGGATCATCTCGAAGGTCAGCCCTTGGCCAATCCCCGGCGGCAGGGCATGCGCCAGCTTCTCCAATAGCTCGCTGTAGCCGTCTTCCCAGCCGTCATGCCAGATAATAGGGGCAATGATGAAGCCCAGCGGATACCCGGCACGGGCGATCTGTCCGGCAGCCTCAATGCGTTCCTCGAATCGTGAGGTGGCCGGCTCGAAGTTTTTGATCACATAGTCGGCGTTCACGCTGAAGCGTACACGGGTATGGCCGTTATGCTTCAGCTTAAGCAGCGGCTCGACATGCTGGTATTTGGTCACGAAGCGCAGCCGCCCGAGCGGCTCCTCCGCCATGAATTCGATCAGTTCCGTCAGCGAGCCGGTAATATGCTCAAGGCCGAGCGGATCGGAGGTACACGCCGCTTCAAAGGTCGTAATTTCGGGCGAACGTTCGACGATGTATTTTTTGGCTGCATCGATGATATCCCCGGTATTGACATAGACGCGGATGTAGGGCTTCGCTCCAAGCGTAGTCTGCAGGTAACAATAATGGCAGTGGCCCATGCACCCGGTGGCAATCGGAATCGCATAATCGGCAGACGGCTTCGACTGGTCAAAAGTGAGCGTTTTACGCAAGCCGACCACAAGCGTCCGTTTGGCGATTTTGTATTGCTCGACTTCTGTCTCGCCCGGCAGATTGGTAATCCGGTTATGCGAGGTCGTCATGCGGTAAGGAATATTCCGGGACTTGACCCATTCCATGATCCGCTCCCCTTTGGGATAATTGAGCGCATCGGGCTCGAAGAAAACCAGCTCCGGGATGAACAGTCCGGTGGGCTTGCGCTGTCTTTTGGCAGGAGGGCGTTCGGGTGTGATTAAGGTCATTATTTCACGCTCCTTCGGGATGAGGATACCGTTATTGTGCCAATCCGCAGGCGAATGGAATCATGGTAAACATCACTAAGCGGGGAAGCGGATGACCGGCAGGACTTGCCAAGGAGCGGCAGAAGCATGTATCATTGTTAGAGCAAGGCCCGGTCCCACCGTTACGCTCATTATAGAAAAGAGGTAAGCTAGAATGCCAACACCCAGCATGGAGGATTATTTGGAGCGCATATATAAGCTCATCGACGAGAAGGGTTATGCGCGGGTCTCGGATATTGCCGAGGGGCTGGAAGTCCATCCCTCCTCTGTGACCAAGATGATCCAAAAACTGGATAAGGACGAATATCTCATCTATGAGAAATATCGTGGGCTTGTCCTAACAAGCAAAGGAAAAAAAGTGGGGAAACGTCTTGTGGACCGCCATCAGCTGCTGGAGGAGTTCCTCGGGATTATTGGGGTACAGCAAGAGCATATTTATAAGGATGTTGAAGGCATTGAGCATCACTTGAGCTGGGATTCCATCACCCGGATCGAAACGCTGGTGGAGTATTTCCGCCGGGATGAAGCGCGTGTGCAGACCTTGTACGATATTCACCATGAGATAGCCAGCGATTCATAAACGTGGCTTTTTTTGTTTGATTAGCGCAACCTTTCCAGTTTTTTTACGTCAAAACGGATACCGTTCCTTTTTCACTAAGGAAGGATTCCGTTTACAAAAGAACGGCCTTCTCCCTGACCCAAGGACGAGAGGGCTATTTTTTTGTCTAATACAACTTCAAGACCTGGGAGGAATTATGAATTACCGTAAATGGATCGTAGGATTGCTCGTGATTATGCTATGTCTGCCTGTATGGACGCCGGGTGTGCGCGCAGCTTCTGTGCAAATCACCATTGAACTGGATGGGGAGACGCTGAATCCGGATGTGCCGCCGTATATTACACGTACCAACGTTACGATGGTGCCTGCCGGTGTGATTAGCCAGGGACTGGGGGCCGGTGTGAAATGGGATCAGGCCAGTAAGACAGCAACCATCAGCAAAGATAATAATATACTGCAGCTGACCAGCGGCAAAACAAGTGCCATCGTTAACGGGGCGTCTGTCCGTCTGGATACTTCTGTGCAGATCACACAGGGGCGGGTCATGGTACCGCTGCGGTTTGTAAGCGAGCAGCTTGGGCTTCAGGTACTCTGGGATCAGGCGACGAAGCATATTTCCTTATATTCCGGCAAGGAGATCGGCGGGCCTTCAACGCCTTCGGTGCCGTCAGTTCCGTCAGTGCCTACACCAACTGTACCACCTACGCCGTCTGTGCCAATACCAACGGTACCGTCACCAACCGTACCTTCTATTCCTGGTGCCAAGACCAGTAAGGCGATGAAGGGCGCCTGGGTATCCACTGTGTATAATCTGGATTGGCCCTCGACGTCTTCGGCAGGCAATCCCGACAAGCAGAAGAAGGAGTTCGACAGCCTGCTGGACAAGCTGAAGGCGGCCGGATTCAATAGTGTATTCGTCCAGGTCAGACCGTCTGGAGATGCACTTTATCCTTCACAGATCGTGCCCTGGTCCAAGGTGCTTAGCGGGACTCAGGGTAAGGAGCCCGGCTACGACCCGCTGGCCTATATGGTTAGCAGTGCCCACAGCCGGGGAATGCAGCTGCACGCCTGGTTCAATCCGTTCCGGGCTACGACAGACGCTTCTACCAGCAGTCTAGCCCCTAACCATGTAGCCAAGCTTCATCCGGATTGGATCGTCAAGGCGGAGAACAAGCTGTACATAAACCCGGGAATTCCGGAAGCTCGGCAGCATATTATTGACACGGTGATGGAGGTGGTCAGAGGGTATGATATCGACGGGGTACATCTGGATGATTATTTCTATCCGTCCAATGTAGCTTTTGCCGATGATACGGCCTTCAAGACCTTCAATTCACAAGGGATTAGCAGCAAAGGCAACTGGCGGCGGGATAATATCAACCAGTTCATCCGTCAGCTGGGGCAGGAGATTCATGCAGCGAAGCCGTCCGTTTCTTACGGGGTCAGCCCGTTCGGGGTATGGCGCAACAAAAAAGCGGACAGCACCGGCTCAGATACTACAGCAGGGGTGTCAGCCTATGATGACATGTATGCGGATGTGCGCACCTGGATTCAGAGCGGCTGGATCGATTATGTTGCCCCGCAGGTCTATTGGAGCCTCTCCTTCAGCGCTGCCCGTTATGATAAGCTGGTGGACTGGTGGGTGAACGAGGTTAAAGGAACGAAGGTTAAGCTGTATATCGGTCTTGCCTCCTACAAGGTAGGGGATACCAAGCAGACTGCGGAATGGCAGAGCGGAGATCAGATTATCAACCAGCTCAAATATAATGAGAAATACGATGAGGTGGCTGGCAGCATCCTTTTCCGGGCGAATGATATTGTGGTCCGTGACCCTTACGGGCTAGCCAGTCTGCTCAGCTTCTATTTCAAGAGTTAAGTCATGAATAGTCCCCCGTGCTCATAGATAACAATACATTCTATGGAACGGGGGTTTGCCATGTATGGAGATTAACGCGGTATTTGAAGGCGGGGGAGTCAAAGGAATTGCCCTGGCAGGTGCGGTGGAGGCGACGGAACGCGCGGGCCGTACCTTCGGGCGGGTAGCAGGAACCTCTTCCGGTTCGATCATTGCCTCGCTGCTGGCAGCGGGGTACAGCGGAGAGACCATGAGCCGGATTATCCGGCGGACACCGTTCACCTCCTTCCTGAAGCGGGGAGCGCTCTACAACACCGCCTTCGTTGGGCCGGCCTTGCGTGTGCTGCTCAAGAAGGGGCTGTACTCGGGCCAGGCGCTGGAAGCGTGGATTCGCGGCCTGCTGCTGGATAAGGGGGTAGTAAGATTCCGGGACCTGCCGCGCGGCAAGCTGCGGGTAATTACGTCAGACATCACCAACGGGCGGATTGTGGTGCTGCCAGATGATCTGGTGCTGTACGGGATCGAGCCTGACAGCTTCGAAGTTGCCAAGGCGGTGCGGATGAGCTGCAGCATTCCGTATTTCTTCGATCCGGTGATCCTGCGGCTGGCCGGAGAGGCGGCCCGGGGGAAATCGTTCAGCGGGCAGCTGGTCTATATGGTGGACGGCGGGGTGCTGAGTAATTTCCCGCTCTGGCTGTTCGATGAGAAGAAGGACGGCTTCCAGTCCCCCGGGCGCAGAACACCAACCATAGGCTACCAGCTGATCGGGAAGACGGCTCCACAGCCGCATCATATTACGGGGCCGTTCAGCATGCTGGAGGCGATGGTGGAGACGATGCTCTCCGCGCATGATGAACGGTATATTGAGACGGATAAATTCGTTCGTACGGTCAAAATCCCTACGCTGGGCATCTCCACCACCGAGTTTCATATCACGCAGGCACAGACTGACGCCTTGTATACGGCGGGCATCGCAGCCGGAGAAGAGTTCTTCGCTAACTATCGTCCGGCACCGCCTTCCTATACCTGGAGGGTAACCCTTCATCCCGCTGCTCCAAGGCGGTAACTAAACCACAACATATAAATTTTTATCTTACCAGAAAAAAGGCATCCCCACGTGATGAAATCATGTGGGGATGCCTTTTGCAGCTCTGCTTCGTTACATTCAGTATTCAGTGATATTTGGGCAACTGATCGTCATTCTTACCCTTACTGCCTTCGATGACCTGGAAGGGATAGCTTTTGCGCTTGCCCGGTGAGCCAGTGGTCTTGCGGATGCCGGCAACCTTGGACATCGTCTTGGCCGAAGGCTTAACCTTAGTGCGCGGACGTCCGGGTCCGCCTCCCATTCTGCCGGGGGCTACCTTGTAGGCGTAATACAACAATCCCAGCAGAATCAGGGGTAAGATGAAGATGGACAGGGCCATCAGGCCGCGTGCCATAATATCTACCATCAGGCCCCATACGGCAAGAGCTGTCGTAATCCAAAATATCAAAGCATGTCTGATCATTGGCTAATCATCCTTTCGCAGGATCCAAAATGCCGCCTGACACACTTGCCTCCGAATATCCCTTTGCTTCAATTGCAGCGTCCAGCTCCCGCATCCGGTTGA
Organism: Paenibacillus sp. FSL H3-0333; assembly: GCF_038002805.1. NCBI lineage: Bacteria > Bacillati > Bacillota > Bacilli > Caryophanales > Paenibacillaceae > Paenibacillus > Paenibacillus sp. FSL H3-0333. Next base: position 3,052,267 of record NZ_JBBODG010000001.1, read on the forward strand.
AGGAAGCGATCGACACCTCTACCATATCGTCCTTAGGTTCCTTGGTAGTCAACAGCTGCAGCCACAGGCCCGGGTATCCCAGATACTTAAGGCCGGGAATATCTCTTACCGCATTCGTGCCCTTCAGTACCTCGAACGAGATTCCGATGACTACCGGTAAAAGAACGATACGCTGAAGCACCCGTTCCATCAGGGAATTCCACGGGACGACCGAGTAGATAATTACACCGAGGATAATCGTCAGCATCATGAAGCTGCTTCCGCAGCGGTAATGCAGACGGCTGTATTTCTGTACGTTCGCTACGGTCAGCTCTTCACCGGCTTCAAAGGCGCTGATGACCTTGTGCTCAGCTCCGTGATATTGGAAGAGCCGCTTGATCACTGGCGTCTGCGAGATCGCCCAGAGATAGACGAGCAGGAGAATCAGCTTGATGCCGCCTTCCACAAGGTTGTGCAGAATATAGTTGTCAAATACATTTTTGAACAAAAAATCTTCTACGAATACCGGGACCAGCGTGAAAATCAGCTTACCGAACAGGAAAGACAGAATCCCCATTATAGCTACGCCGAAGATCATTCCGAGGCTCCAGCCTTCGTCCTTCTTCTTGTTCTTCGCCTGCTGCTTGGCAAGCTCTTCCGGCTCCGTCTCATCCTCGGCATAGGATTCTGCCGAATAGTTCAGATGCTTCGAGCCTTTGGCGCTGGAATCTATAATACTGACAATGCCGCGAAGCAGCGGAATCTTGCGCAGTTTAAGGACCCAGCTCTTATCGCTCTTCGGCACCTCCAAAAATGTAATCTCCTGATTCTTTCGTCTTACGGCTGTTACGTTGACATGCTTGCCGCCGAACATGACGCCTTCGATGACGGCTTGGCCGCCGTAACTGGGAGTTTCCTGGGACAACCAATTCACCTTCCCGTATATTGATATGATTTATATAATACATTGTAACTAATTTTTAAACACATTACTAGTTGGATTGCCTTTAGCTGTACATACTAGCTGTAGAGAGCGGAGTGGAAACCGGATTAACCCCATACCGAAAGAGAGGGAGCTCTATGAGTTCTTCAAGCAAGCACAAAAGCGTCCAGACGAATCCTTTTTATTTCTCCATTGAACTGGGTTATTTCGCCGGTTTAATCTGGGGAGGGTTGCACTGGCTGATGTATGTTCTGCACTTCACTAAGGTCATTCCGGGATTTTTGGCGGAGCCTTTTTTTAAGCATGAGTTTTTGGTGACGCCTGCCGGGTATTTGCTCGGATATTTATTTTTTATCATTCTGTCGGTACTCTCATCCCTAATCTATGTGCTGGTGTTCCGGAAGCTTAACGGGCCCTGGCCGGGGATGCTGTACGGGGTGCTGTGGTGGTCGGTCCTGTTCCTGGCTTGCTCGCGCTTATTCCTGCTCCAGCCGCCGTTCAAGCTGCCGTGGGACACGGTGATCAGCGAATTCTGTCTCTTCCTGCTCTGGGGATTATTCATCGGATATACGGCGGCCATCGAGTATACGGATGAACGCAAACGCGAACAGCAGACGAAGCTAGCCTAGGCCCTTCGAAAAAACTTCTCAGTTGGCCTGCCGCTATGGTAAAATACAATGTGGCTATTTCGAGAGGAGAATGAAAATGGGCAACAAGCGCGTCTCCAAGCTGCGTAAGGTTCTGCAGGAACTGGGACTGGATGCGATGTTAATTACCAGCGGATATAACCGCCGCTATTTGAGTGGGTTCACCGGCTCCTCCGGGTACGTACTGGTTACCGGTGATGACAGTTATCTGCTGACGGACTTCCGGTATATGACACAGGCCTCGGAACAGGTGAATGGCCTCAAGGTGGTACAGCATGACTCGAAATTCATTGACACCGTGCGGGAACTGCTGCCGAAGGGCGGACAAGTCCGTGTCGGCTTCGAGCAGGATGATGTGACCTTCAGTGCGTACACCGCTTATGCGGAGGCTCTTGCCCCGGCAGCCATGGTACCGGTATCGAAGGCTGTTGAGAACCTGCGCATGTTCAAGGATGAGGAAGAGCTGGCTGTGATGCAGCGGGCTGCCGATCTGGCAGACGCCACCTTCAGTCATATCCTGAATGTGATCAAGCCGGGCATGACGGAACGCGATGTCGATCTGGAAATGGAATTCTACATGCGTACGCATGGTGCAACTTCGTCTTCGTTCGATACAATCGTCGCTTCCGGTGAGCGTTCAGCTATGCCGCATGGTGTAGCGAGCAGCAAGGTTATCGGGAACAACGAATTCGTCACCTTCGATTTCGGCGCGCTCCTGGACGGTTACTGCTCCGATGTGACCCGCACGATTGCTCTGGGATCACCGGACCCTAAGCTGAAGGAGATCTACGATATTGTGCTTGAAGCGCAGCTTCATACGCTGGCGCATATCAAGCCCGGCATGACCGGCCGTGAATGTGATGCCCTGGCCCGAGATATCATCACCCGCTACGGGTATGGTGAATACTTCGGCCACAGCACAGGCCATGGTCTCGGGATGGAAGTACATGAATGGCCGCGCTTGTCCAAGCTGGCGGATGAAGTCATCCAGCCGGGGATGGTTGTCACCGTGGAGCCGGGAATCTATCTCTCGGGTCTTGGCGGCGTACGGATTGAAGATGATATTGTCATTACCGAGAGCGGCATCACGCTGCTGACACATTCATCGAAGGATTATTTGGTACTGTAAGACACTATCATTCAGTTCATTTATGGATTCCAGGAGGGATTTTTTGTGATTTCAGTTAACGATTTTAAGACAGGCCTGACCGTAGAAGTAGAAGGGGACATCTTCACCGTCCTAGATTTCCAGCACGTGAAGCCGGGTAAAGGCGCAGCCTTCGTCCGCTCCAAGCTGAAGAACCTGCGTAACGGCAATACGGTTGAGCGCACGTTCCGTGCCGGTGAAACCATTGGCCGCGCCATCATCGAGAACCGTGGCGTACAGTACCTGTATGCAAGCGGCTCTGAGCATGTGTTCATGGACAACGAGACTTATGACCAGTTCGAATTGACAGCCAAACAGCTTGAATGGGAGCTTAACTTCCTCAGAGAGAACATGACCGTGAATATCGTCAGCTACCAGGGCGAAATCCTCGGGATCAACCTGCCGACCAGCGTAGAGCTGAAGGTTACCGAGACCGAACCGGGCGTGAAGGGCAACACGGCTCAAGGCGCAACCAAAGCCGCTGTTCTGGAGACCGGTCATACGGTCCAGGTACCGCTGTTCATCAATGAAGGAGATGTTCTTCTGGTCGATACCCGCGAAGGTAAATATATCTCCCGCGCGTAGAGCCTTTTTGGATTTCAGATGTAACTTGAGGGCCTCCCCGCTTGATGCGGCGGAGGTCTTTTTGCTGTGTCAGGCTGGGGGAGAGGGAAGAAGTGAAGGGAAGAGGGATGAAAATGATGAAAGGGATAAATCCCTCTGATATAGTGGAATGTTAGCTGAACGGAGGGATTAAAGGGATAAATCCCTCAGATTAAGCTAAAAGTGGAGAGGAAGGGTAAATCAAAGGGATAAATCCCTCAGATTTGCAGAAAGCGTACGGCATATAGGGAAACAAAGGGATAAATCCCTCTGGCGGACGTCTCAGGTGGGGCAGAATGTGGAGTGAAGGGAGTAATGAGGTGCACTAGTGCCCCTGAATTGGGCCGGAGCAGGCTGGACGAGCGAATGAGGTGCACTAGTGCACCAGAATTGGGCCAAAGCGGGCTGGACGAGCGAATGAGGAGCATTAGTGCCCCTGAATTGGCCCAAAGCGGGCTGGATGAGCGAATGAGGGGTATTAGTGCCCCTGAATTGGCCCAAAGCGGGCTATATGAGCGAATGAGGAGCATTAGTGCCCCTGATTCCGGCTGTGAGGGTTCGGGGTTATGGCCGGGTTCATCAAAAATGGGCACTTTATTTTGTGAAACCATTAACGCATGTTATGATTTTCGTATTATACTGTGTTAAAGCATTAACCAAAATTTAAGCTACTTTAGAGCGAAATAGGGAGTGAATGGAACTTTGTCACTTTATGTCATGAAATTCGGGGGCAGCTCCGTCGGCGACATTGAACGTATGAAGCGGGTTGCCGGGCGGATCGCAGCCAAGCAGGATGAAGGACATCGCTGCGTTGTGGTGGTCTCTGCTATGGGAGATACCACAGATGATCTGATCGATCAGGCGAATCAGCTGAACGGTCAGCCCCCCGCACGCGAGATGGATATGCTGATGACTACCGGGGAGCAGATCTCCGTTGCGCTTCTGTCGATTGCGCTTCACGGAATCGGCCGGAATGCCGTATCCTATACAGGCTGGCAGGCCGGGTTCCGCACCGATGAGACCCACGGCCGGGCACGGATCAGTGAGATTGTTCCGCGCCGGGTGCTGGAGTCGCTGGAGCGGGAGCAGATTGTGATTGTAGCCGGCTTCCAGGGCATGACGCTGGATGGCGAGATCACTACGCTGGGCCGCGGAGGCTCAGATACGACAGCGGTTGCGCTGGCTGCAGCCATCAAGGCGGATGTCTGCGAGATTTATACCGATGTAGACGGAATCTACTCTACTGACCCGCGGATTGTGAAGACGGCGCGCAAGCTGAAGGAAATCTCCTATGACGAGATGCTGGAGCTGGCGAATCTCGGGGCAGCCGTGCTGCATCCGCGTGCCGTGGAATATGCCAAACGATATCAAGTGAAGCTGGTCGTAAGATCAAGCTTTAACCATAATGAAGGTACTGTGGTGAAGGAGGAAGCAAGCATGGAGCAAGGTGTAGTAGTTAGCGGAATTGCCTATGATAAAAATGTGGCCCGGATCAGTATTCTGGGAGTTCCAGATGTGCCGGGGGTACTCGCCCAGGTATTCGGCAAGCTGGCCGATGAAGGTGTGGATGTCGATATTATCGTGCAGAGCGGAGTGCAGAACAAGACGGCTGACTTCTCCTTCACTGTAGCGCTTGGAGATCTTGTGAAGGCCAAAGAGGTCATCGAAGGGCTGCACAGCGTATTGCCTTACCGTGAAGTGACTTCCGAGGACAGTCTGGTCAAGGTGTCGATTGTCGGCGCCGGGATGGTCAGCCACCCGGGGGTTGCCGCCAAAATGTTCGAGGTGATCTCGAATGAAGGCGTGAGCATCAAGATGGTGAGCACTTCCGAGATCAAGGTATCCTGTGTGATTGAATCCGGCAACCTGCAGCAAATCATCCAGGCGCTGCATACCGCCTATAACCTGGATACACAAGAGCAAGCCTTCGTTGGAGGTCCACAGGACCGCCGCTAAGCCTGCCGGAAGGTATCGTAATTACAAAAGAGTGCTGTTCCCCGCAAAAGCGGAGAACAGCACTCTTTTGTGTATCATACATAAGGATAGGAATGGCCTGCAGGATGCACTCGCTAGCTCAGCCGCCGGAACCTGCCCATAATCTCCACGGTCTCCAGCACGTTAACGAAGGATTTCGGATCGGTCTCCAGAATCGTCTTGCGCAGATCTGCCAGCTCATAGCGGGTGGTTACGGTCATCAGCATCGTATTGCCTTCGTGACTGTATCCGCCCTCGGCGTTCACAACCGTGATGCCGTGCGGCAGACTGGTCAGCCGGTTCAGCATTTTCTCGCGCTCCTTCGTGACGATGAAGCAGGTCAGCTTGATATGGCGGATGTGGATCATGTCCACCACCCGGCTTTTGACGAAGATACAGAGCATCGCGTACAGCGCGGAATCCCAGCTTTTGAAGAAGCCGAGACTTAAGATCACCAGACCGTCCATGACGAACAGCACGGTGCCCATGGGAATATCCCGCTTGCGGGTAATGATGGAGCCGAGAATGTCGAAGCCCCCGGAAGATCCTCCCGCCCGCAGAGAGAAGCCAACCCCTCCCGCAATAATCACCCCGCCGAAGATACTGGCCAGAATCGGGTCCTTGGTAAGCTTCACCACAGGGATCACGTTCAGGAACCAGGTGGTGGAGAGTACAGACAGCATGCTATAGCAGATGTACTTTTTGCCCACGGCGACGAAGCCCCAGATCAGGATCGGGAGATTGATGGCGAAATAATACAACGAAATATACTTTGGATGGGTCAAATACCCGATGATGGAAGCTGTCCCGGCTACACCGCCGCTTAGGAGTTGGTGCGGAATCAGGAACAGGCGGAGCCCGGCTGCTACCAGAAAGGCTGAAAATACAATAATCGCTACCTCTTTTACCTGTCTGCCTATCGTTCCTGATACAAGCGGTACTACGAAATTACGAACTTGCATGACTGTGATCCCCTTCTTTGCTGGTTATCTTTGGATACGGCAAAATTAAATTTATCATACCGATGATATTTTTTTATGGAGAGCGGCACTATGATATCTTTCACACCTCCTGAAATCTGTGCTAGTATCCCCATTTCTTCTTGTCTAAAGTCGCCCCCTTCCGCATATCCATGGATAACAGCTTGTTTGATTTGCAGTGAAAATGGCGGGCGGGCCCATAGATTTGGAAAAGGGAGTTGGGATATTTGGACAAGTATGTAAGCTGGATGTCGGCCCTGCGGCTGCTGTCTGGCAGTGTAGAGATTGCGGCGGCTTTGATTATGCTGAAGCTGAATCAGGTGGATAAGGCACTGGCTGTCAATTCGGGACTGGCGCTTGTCGGCCCTACGATTCTCATTCTGACCACGGCTGTGGGCCTTACAGGGATGGCAGAGCAGCTGTCCTGGGGGAAGCTCGGCTGGATTGGCTGCGGGGTGGCTATTCTCTTATTCGGGATTCTCAAGAAATGATAGATGATAGGCATAAAGCATAAGTACAAGCATAAATATGAAATAAAGCTATTTAGTAGAGGACAGCTTGGGGGTACCTGGTATGGCAAATGACTGGCTTCTGTTGTTTCCCGAAAAAGTAAGAGCGCTGCTCGGTGGCCTCCCCGCTGCGCTCCTGGACAAGGTGGAGGAGATTCGCGTCCGTGAGGGACGGCCGCTGGAGATCAACTATTCCGGCAAGTATCATTTCATCGGTGCCGGCGGCACCCTGACCCAGCTTCCCGGCGAGGCTTACCGGCCGGACCGGGAGGATACGCACCGGCTGCTGGACCTCATCAGCAATCATTCCCTCTATACGATGGAAGAGGAGCTGCGCAAGGGCTTCATCACGATTCCGGGCGGACACCGGATCGGTCTCTGCGGCCGGACGGTGCTGAGCGGGGGCGGCGTGGAGCATCTGCGTGATATTACCGGCTTCAACGTGCGGATTGCCCGTGAGGTGCACGGCATCGCCGACGGCGTACTGCCGTATCTGCTGGACCGGGGGCGGCAGCGTGTGATGCATACGCTGATTCTGTCCCCGCCGCAGCATGGCAAGACCACGTTGCTGCGCGATCTGGCCAGGCAGCTGTCGGCAGGTACAAGCGGCGGCCGGGAAGGCAGCCGGCCAGGGCTGAAGGTCGGCATCGTCGACGAACGCTCTGAGATCGCAGGCAGCCGCCGGGGAATTCCGGCCTTCGATGTCGGGCCGCGTACGGACATTCTGGACGGCTGCCCCAAGGCGGAGGGCATGATGATGATGATCCGCTCCCTGTCGCCCGATGTGCTGATCGCCGATGAAATCGGCCGCATGGAGGATGCAGAGGCGGTGACCGAGGCGCTGCACGCCGGGATCTCGGTGGTCGCTTCTGCGCACGGCAAGGAAGTGTCCGAGCTTGCCCGGCGGCCCGGACTTGGCGGGCTGCTGGAGCACCGGATGTTCGAGCGGTATGTGATACTGCACCGCGGAGCCTCTGGCTTGTCCTTCCGCATTCTGGACGCCCAGAAGCGGGGTCTGCTGCTGGTCTCGCCGGAGCAGCAGCCGGTGTCAGGGGGTGACCGCCATGCTTAAGCTGCTTGGCGCGGTACTGATCGTGCTGGCGGGAACCCTGGCCGGCTTCAAGCGGGCGGCCCAGTATGCTGACCGGCCGAGACATATCCGGGCCTTGATTGCAGCGCTCCAGCGGCTGGAGACCGAGATCCAGTACGGCTACACGCCGCTGCCGGAGGCGCTGCGCCGGATTGGAATGCAGACGAAGGAGCCGCTGCGGGCCTTCTTCCTTACGGCGGCGGAGGAGATGAACCCGCCGCATAACTACAGTGCGGAAGAGGCCATCCGGCGGGCGATGGAAGCCCACTGGAGCAGCGCATCGCTGCGGGGCACAGAGAAGGAGATCATCCGGCAGCTAAGCTGCACGCTCGGAACCAGTGACCGGCCGAATCAGAGCACGCATATTGCACTGGCTTTACAGCAATTGAAGCAGGAGGAGACAGCGGCCAGAGAAGATCAGGGCAAGTATGAGAAGGTGAGTAAAAGCCTGGGTCTGCTGCTTGGAGCATTGATCGTCATTTTGATCTTTTAGCGAGGTGCCAGGAATGAATATTGAAGTCAACGCGATCTTTCAGATTGCCGGCATCGGCATCATTATCGCCATGATCCATACGGTGCTTAAGCAGATGGGCAAAGAGGATATCGCCCACTGGGTAACGATTGTCGGCTTTATCATCGTCCTGTTTATGGTCATCCGGATGCTGGATGGGCTGCTGCAGGAAATCAAAACGATTTTTCTTTTTCAATAGGCTGGGGTTATGGAAATCATTCAGATTGTGGGAATCGGCATCTTGGCAACGGTCCTTATCCTCGTCCTGAAGGAACAAAAGCCGGTATTCGCCTTCCTGCTGACCACGGCGGCCGGCATCCTGATTTTCCTGTTCCTGATCGGCAAGATCGGAACGATTCTAGGTACGCTGGAGCGGGTGGCGGAGTCCTCCGGGATGGAAATGATCCACATCAAAACGGTGTTCAAAATCATCGGCATCTCCTATATTGCGGAATTCGGGGCGCAGATCGTGAGGGATGCCGGACAGGAATCGATTGCTTCCAAGATTGAGCTGGCCGGCAAGGTGCTGATCATGGTGCTGGCTGTTCCGATTATCAGCATTATTATTGAAACGGTCATGAAGCTGCTGCCTGCCTGATACAGCGGACATGCCGGACAAGTTGGAGTAGAGCGGAGGTGAGGGGAATGCAGGAGCATAGTATTTTTCGGCCGCCAAAAGGGGGAAAGGCGCTCCTGCTTCTGCCAGCCCTGCTGCTGGTGCTCCAGCTGCTTCTGCTGTGTGGAAGCACGGCAAGTGCGGCAAGTTTTGCGAATGCTGCAAGCGCGGGAAGTGTGGCAAGTACCGCAAGCGGGTCCCCTGTTCCTTCAACTCCGGCTACAGGCGGCAGCGGAGGCCCTACGTCTCCTGTTGACCAGTGGGTGAAAGGGCAGGTGGAGCATCTGCCAAAAGACAAAGTCGAGTCTTACTGGGACCAGCTGATGAAGGATTACGGTGGATTTTTCCCGGAGGGACGGACACCTTCCTTGATGGATATGCTGCTGCCGGGAGATAAGGGCTTAAGCTTCAAAAGCGTATTGTCCGGCCTGATGAACTTCATGTGGCATGAGGTGCTCTACAACGGCAAGCTGCTGGTCACGATTGTGATGATCAGTGTGCTGAGTATGATTCTGGAGACGCTGCAGACCGCTTTTGAACGGAAATCCGTCAGCAAGATCGCTTATATGCTCTGCTACATGGTGGTGCTGGTCATAGCTGTTAACAGCTTCAATGTCGCTATCGGCTATGCCAAGGATGCCATCGACCGGATGATCGACTTCATGATGGCTATGATTCCGCTGCTGTTCGCGCTGCTGGCCTCAATGGGCAATATCGTCACGGTGTCGGTGACCCATCCGCTGATCGTATTCATGATCCATACCGTAGGCACGCTGATTCATACGCTGGTCTTCCCGCTGCTGTTCTTCTCGGCGGTGCTGCATCTGGTGAGCGCCATGTCAGAGAAATATAAGCTGACCCATCTGGCGAATCTGCTGCGTAATATCGGGGCCGGGTTGCTCGGGGTGCTGCTGACGGTGTTTCTCGGCGTGATCTCCGTCCGGGGGATTACCAGCTCGGTTACAGACGGAGTGACCATACGCGCGGCCAAATATATTACAGGGAATTTCGTGCCGGTGATCGGTAAAATGTTCGCGGATGCCACGGACACGGTTATCTCGGCCTCGCTGCTGGTGAAGAACGCCATCGGGCTGTCGGGAGTGATCATTATCCTCTTCCTGTGCGCGTTCCCGGCAATCAAAATTCTGATCCTCGCCCTGATCTACAATCTGGCCGCCGCTGTCATGCAGCCGCTGGGCGAGACACCGATCGTGACCTGCCTGCAGACGATCGGCAAAAGCATGATTTATGTCTTCGCGGCGCTGGCCGCTGTCTCGCTAATGTTCTTCCTGGCGGTAACCATTATGCTGACTGCGGGCAATGTCACCGTGATGATGCGCTAGAACGAAATGACAAGGAGGTGCGCCATGTCCTGGCTCAGCAGTTGGCTCCATGAGCTGATTCTCGTCGTGCTGATGGCTGCATTCGTGGAGATGCTGCTGCCCAGCAAATCCATGGAACGCTACGCCAGACTGGTGCTCAGCCTGCTGGTTCTGCTGACAATGCTAAGCCCGATAATCTCTCTGCTGAAGGGGGATGCCAGCAAGGAGCTGACCGTGGCGATGCAGCAGCAGGAGAGAAGCGGGGGGCTGCTGAACAGAGCGGAGGGCGCACCGGATTCGCTGGACAAGATTCTGGCGGACGGGCGGATGCTGGCTGCCGGAGCCCGCGACCAGAGCCTGAAGCTGGCTGCCGAGGAAATCGCCGGCCAGATGCGCGACCAGATTGCCGGGAGCACCGGGCTCGGCGGGGTGAAGGTTACGGTGGCCCTGGCCATGGGCCCGAATCCAAATGCGCCGCTCGGCGAGGAGGTGCCGCTGATCTCCTCGGTCACAGTAGCGCTTCCGCCGGAGCAGAGCGCCTCTGGAGGCGCTGTCCAGGGTGGGGGCGCATCATCCCTCCCGTCAGTCGGGCCGATACAGATTAACCCTGTGGAGCCGGTCCAGGTCAGCCTGGAAGGCAGCGGGGGAGATGGTGAAGCGCAGGAAGCGTCATCCTCAGGTGGTTCGGCTCCGGCGTCCTCCTCTTCCGGGAGCGGCACTGAGGGAGTGCAGGAGACCCTGGCGGAAGAAGCCGGAACAATTATCCAGCTGCTGGAGAAGAACTGGAACCTGGACCCCGCTCTGATCAAGGTGCAAAGCAGCGGGGGCGGTACCGTGAAATCATAATTGAAGGAGGGAAATCAATGGGCAATTGGCTGAAAAAGCTGGAGCAGTGGGCCGGAGGCGGCAACGGCAGCCCGAAGCGCAGCCACACCTTCCGCTGGCTAATCATTATCGGCCTGCTGGGTGTTGCAATTATGCTGTTCAACTCCTTCGTGAATGTGAAGAAGCTGGACAACGAGAACACAGGGCGTGAACCGCCGGACAGCGGGACCTCGCAGACAGTCCTGCAGCAGGAGACCGGGAGCGCGAATTCTTTTGACAGCATCGAACTGGCGATGGAGAACCGCACGAAGGAGATTCTGGAGAAGATCGTAGGGGTCGGTACTGTGGATATCATGGTCACCGTAGATTCCACAGAGGAGATTATCGTGCAGCGCAATATGAACGACTCGCAGCAGCAAAGTGAAGAAACAGATGCCAGCGGCGGTAAACGCCATACCACACAGTACACCAGGGACGGCCAGATCGTCACTTACAGCCAGTCAGGGAACGAGGCTCCGATCATCACCAAGCGGGTGAAGCCTCAGGTACGGGGAGTTCTGGTGGTCGCCAAAGGGGCAGAGAACAAGGTCGTGCGCAGTCTGATTGAGCAGGCGGTTGAAAAAGGGCTTAACGTACCGGTCTACCGGATTTCTGTTGTCCCGCGCAAGCAGGAATAGGCATGTCTCCGGCAACCCCGGCATATGCTTTAACAGAAGAGGCTTGTACGATGCACACGACTCAGAGACGACAAGAGGGCTGGCAACAAAATTATAGGAGGTATAAACAATGAAGGGCAAAAGACAAACGATTTGGCTGGTTTCTATGCTCAGTTTGATGGTAGTGCTCTCTGCATATTATCTGTTCACGGAAGATACGGGGGCTCCCATCCCCAAAGAAACCGCAGGCAGTATCCAGGTGGATACTATAAAAGACGGAACGGGCGGCGGAACCGCGACTACGCTGGACAGCGGACTTGTCATCAAAGAGGTCAGCACGGACAAAGGAATTGCAGTAGGAACCGTGGATGACAGCAGCAAGACCACCAAGGATGAAGCAGCATCGACAGTGGCAACGGATGACAGCACGACTCCGGCCGTGATAGATGACAGCAGTGTGGTTGCTGACAGCAGTAACACTGCCAAGGATACAACTGCTGCAACGGACAAGGCGGCCACTACTACAGCTGATAAAGGTAAGGATACAGCTGGCAGCAAGGATACCAAGGAAAATAAGGACACCAAGGATACCAAGGACAGCAAAGACAGCAAGGATACGTCAGCCGCTGTAGACAAGACTCCGGCGAAGGACGACGAGGCGATTCTGGATGAAGTGGCTTCGCAAAGCGTATCGGCGAGCAGCCTGTTCACGAACTACCTGTACGAACGCGAACAGAAGAACCTGAAGGATCACAATGATCTGCTGGCGCTGATTAACGATATGGATAAGACACCGGCTGAGAATGCAGCAGCCCAGGAGCAGCTCAGCAAGCTGGAAGAGAAAGAGTCCAAGATTACCGGGATTGAAGAGAAGCTTCAACAAAAATACGGTGAGGCCATTGTGAAAGAAGAAGCCGGTGACGCCTACACGATCGTGGTGCTTAGCGATAAGCTGGATGTGAAGCAGGCGGTCGGCATCGTGGATTTTGTAATGAAGGAACTGAGCGTTACCCAGGACAAGATTAAGGTCCAATACGTCTCGGAGCAGTAAGCCAGCTGAATAAAACCAGGGAAAATAGAATAAAATGCCGAAAGAGCCCGGGCGCGTCCCAGGCTCTTTCCATTTCTAGCGTTTGTGATATAATACATAAAGTTATCGATGTATAGAAAAAGAAGATTACGCAGGCAGCGGTTACACAAGGTAGCGATTCAAGAGAATTACAGAGCATACCCGCGTTACGGGTATGCTTGTCAGAACGGATATCGTACCCTGCTCAGCCAGCGTCCCAAAATGGCTTCGAGAGAAAGCTGAAGGAGTGAACTACCCAATGTTCAAGTTAAGCGAGATTAAGGAATTGATTCAATTGCTGGACCAGACTTCCTCCGTGCACGAGCTGGAGATTGAAAGCGAAGGTATGAAGCTGGCTATCCGTAAACCGGATCGCTCTGAAGCTGAAGGAACAGTAATTCAGGCGGCTCCTTATACCTACCCCTTTACGCCAGCCCCGCAGCCGCAAAGTCCGCAGATTATTGCCCCTCAGGCTGTTAGTGAAGTTCCTGCTGCGGCGCAGCAGCCCGCAACCTCCGCTGAAGGCGCATTACATAAAATCGTCTCGCCGATGGTTGGGACCTTCTATAGTGCCGCTTCACCGGAGACGCCTTCCTTTGTTAATGTCGGAGACCGGGTGAATGAGAAATCTACGGTCTGCATCATTGAAGCGATGAAGCTGATGAATGAGCTGGAAGCCGAAGTGAAGGGCGAGATTGTCTCTGTCCTGGTTGAGAACGGCCAACTGGTGGAATACGGTCAGCCGCTGTTTCTGGTGAGAGCGGAATAATTGCCGCGAGAATGAAGAGGAGCTTGCAAGCTTCGCTAAACTTTGGGAGGAAACGCATGAACATTCAAAAAGTGTTGATTGCCAACCGCGGCGAGATTGCGGTCCGCATTATCCGGGCCTGCCGCGAGCTGGGTATTGCCACCGTGGCTGTCTATTCGGAGCCGGACCGCGATTCCCTGCATGTACGTCTTGCGGATGAGGCGTACTGTATCGGACCGATGCCCGCCAAGGACAGCTATTTGAACTTTACTAATATTATGAGCGTTGCCACGCTGACGGAATGCGATGCTATTCACCCCGGCTATGGCTTCCTGGCCGAGAACGCGGATTTCGCCGAGATCTGTGAATCCTGTAACATTACTTTCATCGGCCCGTCTCCGGATGCGATTACCCGGATGGGCGACAAGGCTGTTGCCAAAGAAACGATGAAGCTGGCCGGAGTTCCGATTATACCGGGCTCGGACGGGATTGTCGGTGACTTAGAGGAAGCCGTGATGCTCGGCCGTGATATCGGGTACCCGCTTATCGTCAAAGCTACGGCAGGCGGCGGAGGCAAGGGCATCCGCATCGCCGAGGATGAAGAGTCACTGGTGAAGCAGATTACAGCTGCCCAGCAGGAAGCGCAGAAGAATTTCGGCAACGCCGGAGTCTATCTGGAGAAATTCCTGACCGGCATGAAGCATGTGGAGATTCAGATCATCGCCGATAATCACGGCAACGTCGTCCACTTGGGCGAGCGTGACTGCTCTGTGCAGCGCCGCCGCCAGAAGTTGATCGAAGAAGCGCCTTGCGCCGTACTTACCCCGGAGGTCCGCGATGCGATGGGCCAAGCGGCGGTACGGGCTGCACTGGCAGTTAATTACTCGGGGGCAGGTACCCTGGAATTCCTGCTGGGTCCTGACGGACATTTCTATTTCATGGAGATGAATACACGGATTCAGGTGGAGCATCCGGTAACGGAGATGGTCACCGGCGTCGATCTCATTAAGGAAATGATCTCAGTAGCGGAAGGTAATCCCCTCTCCTTCACCCAGGAGGATATTGTGATCAACGGCTGGTCGATTGAATGCCGCATCAATGCCGAGGATCCTGAGCGTAATTTCATGCCGTCTCCGGGCAAAATCGGCTTCTATCTGCCACCGGGCGGATTTGGGGTGCGGGTCGACAGCGCGGCGTATCCGGGCTATACCATTTCACCTTTTTATGACTCCATGATTGCCAAGCTGATCGTCTGGGCACCGACCCGGGAAGAGGCTGTAGCCAAGATGAAGCGTGCACTGGCTGAATTTGCGGTGGAGGGCATACATACCACCATTTCATTCCACCAGAGACTGCTGGAGCATCCGGTGTTTTTGGACGGGAACTTCGATATCAAGTTCCTTGAGGAGTATGAAGTTTAGGACGGCTTCTCATGGTTTGTCATAAAGTTCGTCAAATGATATAGTATGTTTAATAAGAGGCGTACTGCCCGCTTGAAGTGCCCCTACAACTTTTTTGCTGGAAAGGTGTGAAGTCCAAATGAGTACATTGCCGACAGAATTTGAACGTACGGAAATCGGTGAAATCCAGATCGCTCCAGAGGTGATCGAGGTTATCGCCGGTTTGGCAACCGTTGAGGTGAAAGGTGTGGCCGGAATGAGCGGCGGTTTCGCCGGCGGAATCGTGGAGCTTCTCGGACGCAAGAACCTGTCCAAAGGGGTTAAGGTTGAGGTTGGACAGCGCGAGGCTGCGGTGGATGTGTCCGTAATTATCGAATACGGCTACCGTCTTCCGGAAGTGGCTGCTGAAATTCAGCGCAATGTTAAGCGTTCCATCGAAACCATGACCGGTCTGACCGTTGTGGAAGTGAACGTGCATATCCATGATGTGCAGTTCAAAAGCAATACAAGCATTGACAAGAGCGAGGACACGGATGCGGTTATCCGCGTGAAGTAAGGGTTCAGTTCTTCCATAAACCCCCGACAGTGCGTCGAGGGTTTACCTTAATTTAAGGAGGTTGTGAGACTCGTGGCCAAAATTCTGGACAGGCTTCTGCTGTTCCTGTACAGCTTAAGCATTGGAATACTATCTGTAACTGCCATCCTCCTCTTAAGCGGTGTCATTCCGGACAAGTATGAGATTTCGGACGGACCGGCGGTCTATATCGCTGCGATCTCGGTGGCGGTCATTCTGTTCCTGCTGAGCATCCGCTTCTTATACATCTCCCTGCGCCGCGACCGTGCTTCCCTGCCGTCTGTGGATCAGCGTACAGAGTATGGAGATATTCAGATCTCAATGGAGACCATTGAGAACCTGAGTCTGAAGGCTGCGGGCAAAGTGAAGGGCATCCGCGACCTGAAATCGCGCATCCGTGTCTCACAGGCGGGTCTTGAGATTATGATCCGGGCGGTCGTCGACGGTGAGCATTCACTGCCGCTGCTTACTACGGATGTACAGCGCCAGGTACATGATTTCGTACAGGAGACAACCGGAATTCCGGTTGCAGATGTGTCTGTATACATTGCTAACCTCACACAGGCACCAAGCTTCAAAAGTCGAGTGGAATAGAGGTGAGTTTCCCTTATGTCCTGGAGAGAAGTATGGGAAAGTCACGGGGGTAGAATTACCGGAGTTGCCTTCGGTGTCTTTCTCGGATTGATTTATCTGATTAGCGGTTTTTGGGATATGCTGTTCTTTGCACTGGTAGTGTTCATCGGATATACGTTCGGCAAACGAAAGGATACCGCGCAGGGTCCCCTGTTTCAATGGCAGGAGATCGCAGAGCGGCTGTCCGGACGCTGGCGTCCCTTCAAATGAACCGCGATAGTCTTTCTCCCGGAAGCCTGGAACCCGTTACTTTGAGTTGCTGACCTGCGGAAGAAAGGCTGCGCGGTTTTTTGCTGAAAAGGCAATATAAATTGCCCGGAGTGGGCTTTTTGAGAAAATTAAGGGTATAAATGCTCCTATATCAGCCTATGCGGCTGTTTATGTGAGGAAATGTAGTATAGAAGCTGGTCCGGTTATAATCGTTGTAATCTGTAACACCAAAACAAGAGGTTAGTTCGTAGGAGGAACACATGAAGAGACGTTTAGCGAGAGAAATTATTGTACAAAGCCTGTACCAGATGGAAATGAACGATGTAGAGGTTACCGAAGCGGTTGACATGCTGATTGAAGAAGCGGCAGATGAGAATGAAACCGAGCGCGTTATTACAGATGAGATTGAACTGAAGGCATATGTAGTT
The DNA here is from genome assembly GCF_038002805.1 of Paenibacillus sp. FSL H3-0333. NCBI lineage: Bacteria > Bacillati > Bacillota > Bacilli > Caryophanales > Paenibacillaceae > Paenibacillus > Paenibacillus sp. FSL H3-0333. The sequence continues at coordinate 3,069,131 of NZ_JBBODG010000001.1, forward strand.
ACGCATGTAAACGGCGTGTGGGAACACAAAATGGCGATCGACGATATGCTGGAGCATTATCTTAAGGGCTGGCAGATGAGCCGCTTGTCACGTGTAGACCGTCAGATTCTGCGTCTGGCTACCTTCGAGATGATCTTCGCCAGCGATGTGCCGGCCAAGGTGTCTGTCAATGAGGCGATTGATCTGGCCAAGCATTTCGGCACAGAAGATTCCGGTAAATTCGTGAATGGTGTCCTCGGTAAAATGATTCAGGATGTGGACACGCTTAGAGCTGAGCTGTAGTTCAGCTTCAGCTTCGGATTCAGATTCAGATTCAGATTCAGATTCACAGCAAGTGGCAGTAACAGGCTTATAAGCCTTCAATAGACAATAGGGGAGAGACTTACATGACAGCAGCGATTATCAGCGGTAAACAGGTATCGGACGACATTCGGATCGGGATTGCCCGGGAGGTTGCAGACTTAGCGGAGCGCGGCGTAAAGCCGGGTCTGGCTGTCGTTCTGGTCGGTGAAGATCCGGCTTCCCAGGTCTATGTGCGTAACAAGGAGAAGTCCTGTATTGAACTGGGCTTCCATTCCGAGGTGCACCGGCTGGATGCCGCTACCACCCAGCAGGAGCTGCTGGCACTGGTGGCAGACCTGAACGGTCGCAGCGATATTGACGGCATCCTCGTTCAGCTGCCGCTTCCGAAGCATATTGAAGAGAAGGCTGTGATTGACGCCATCTCGGTAGAGAAGGATGTGGACGGCTTCCACCCGGTCAATGTGGGGAACCTCGTCATCGGGGACGACAGTCTGCTTCCCTGTACACCTGCCGGGGTTATTGAACTAATCAAGCGGACCGGTACGGACATTTCCGGCAAACACGCGGTAGTGATCGGCCGCAGTAATATTGTCGGCAAGCCTGTATCCCTGCTGTTACAGCGGGAGAATGCCACAGTAACCATGTGCCACTCGCGCACAGCGAATATGGCTGAGCTTAGCCGCCAGGCCGATATCCTGGTGGTAGCGATTGGACGGGCCAACTTCATCGATGCTTCATTCGTGAAGCCGGGTGCGATTGTGATTGATGTCGGCATGAACCGTCTGGATACCGGCAAGCTTGCCGGCGATGTCGATTATGAGAGTGCCCGGGAAGTGGCCGGGTTCATTACGCCGGTGCCGGGCGGAGTGGGACCGATGACGATTACTATGCTTATGAGTAACACGCTGATCGCGGCCAAACGCCGCCGCGGCCTGAAGTAGGCCGGACTTATGGCGGCAGAGCGGCAGATCTACTCCATCAAGGAGCTTAACAAATATATCCGTATGAAGCTGGATTCGGATGTGCTGCTGTCCGACGTATGGATTCGCGGTGAAATCTCGAATTTCACCCATCACGGAAGCGGGCATATGTACTTCACGCTGAAGGATGAGAGCAGCCGGATCAAAGCCATCATGTTCGCTTCGCATAACTCGCGGCTGCCGTTCGTGCCGAAGGAAGGCACGAAGGTAATCGCCAGGGGAAATGTGACTGTATATGAACGGGACGGGCAATACCAGTTCTATGCAACACATATGCAGCCTGACGGAATCGGCAGCCTGTATCTGGCTTACGAGCAGCTGAAGAGCAAGCTGGAGAAGGAAGGCCTGTTCGCAGCGGAGCGCAAGCGTCCGCTGCCGCAATTCCCGCGCTGCATCGGAGTTGTGACCTCCCCGACAGGAGCGGCTGTGAGGGATATCATCATCACCCTGCAGCGGCGCTACCCGCAGGTTGCGATTGTACTCCACCCTGTACTAGTGCAGGGTAAGGGGGCTGGACCGTCCATTGTACAGGCCATACAGAACCTGAATGCCATGGGAGAGGCCGATGTGCTGATCGTCGGGCGCGGCGGCGGCTCCCTGGAGGAGCTGTGGGCCTTCAATGAAGAGGCCGTTGCCCGGGCGATTGCGGCCTCCGGGATTCCGGTCATCTCGGCCGTGGGCCACGAGACCGACTTCACGATCGCCGATTTCGCCGCCGATCTCCGGGCGGCCACCCCTACGGCAGCGGCGGAGCTCGCTGTGCCGAGCGCAGCCGAGCTGGCCGGGCAGCTGCGCATGGCCCGGCAGCGGCTGCGCCAAGGGCTGCTGCGCCGCTCGCAGCGCGGCGGCGAACGCCTCGCTGCGCTGCAGCGCTCGCTGGCGCTGGCCGGCCCCCGCCGGCAGCTGGCCCAGCACGCGCAGCGGCTGGATATGCTGCGCGCGGCCCTGCTCCGCGCAGCAGAGGCAAGGCACAGCCGCGCGCAGGGGCGCAGCGCGCTGCTGCACCAGAGCCTGCAGCGCTTCCATCCGCTTAGCAGCGTCAGCGCTGCCCGCCGGCGCACGGATGGCCTCACCCGTGAGCTGACGGCGGCCATGCAGGCGCGCCTTGCAGATAAGCGCGCGCGGTTCGGGGCAGAGCTGCGGCATCTGGATGCGCTTAGCCCGCTTAAGGTCATGTCACGGGGCTACAGCCTTGTGTATGACGAGAAAGAGCAGCATTTAATCAAATCGCTGAAGGAAGTAGAGCTTGGCGATGTGGTCAACATAAAGCTTAATGACGGACAACTAAACTGCCACGTATGGGGAATGAAGGAGGATGGCAAAGCGAATGGCGAAGGAAGCGGAACTGGATTTTGAGGGAGCCATGGAGCGCCTGGAGGGTATCGTGCGTGAGCTTGAACACGGTGACGTTCCCCTGGAGAAGGCGATTGATTTATTCCAGCAGGGAATGAAGCTCTCGCAGCTATGCGGCAGTAAGCTGGAGCAAGTAGAACGCAAGATTGAAATGATCACTGTGGAGGATGGCGAACTTCGCAAGAAGCCATTCGGCAACCGGCTGGAAGGCGATAGCGATGAGTCATTCTGAGCTTGAGCCATCGGGCGGTTCGGCAGCGGCGCAGAGCCGCGAACCGCTGGAGGAATATATAGCAGACGTTAGCCGCTGGGTTGCCGCTGCTCTCAGCGGAGTTGTACCGGAGCAGTGGGACGTTCCCCGGGTCCTAAGAGAGTCGATGGAATACTCACTGCAAGCTGGTGGTAAGCGCCTGCGGCCGCTGCTGGTCACCGCTGCCTGCGAAGCGCTGGGCGGCAGCCGTGAAGCTGCGCTGCCTGTAGCAGCAGCGATTGAAATGGTGCACACCTATTCTCTGATTCATGACGATCTTCCGGCGATGGATAATGATGATTACCGGCGCGGCAAGCTGACGAACCATAAGGTCTTTGGGGAAGCGATGGCCATTCTGGCCGGGGATTCGCTGCTGACCCATGCGTTCTACAGTGTGGTACAAGCCTCCCGTAAGCATGGCGTTCCGGCAGAGCGCGTGTTGTCCATCGTGGAGGAGCTGGCCGAGATGGCCGGCCCGCGCGGAATGGTCGGCGGTCAGGTAGCCGATATGGAAGGTGAGCAGGGCATGACCGACTTGCAGCAGCTTCAGTACATTCATCTGCACAAGACCGGCGATCTGATGATCTTCTCCTTGCTTGCGGGCGGCAGAATCGCCGGTGCGAATGAGCAGCAGCTGGAAGCCCTGCGCCGGTTCGGCACAGAGATTGGCCTGGCCTTCCAGATTCAGGATGATATTCTGGACCTCATCGGCGATGAGAGCAAGCTGGGCAAAAAAACCGGCAGTGATATCAAGCAGCAAAAAGTAACCTATCCGTATTTCATCGGGCTGGAGGCTTCACGCGCAGAGGTCAAGCAATTGACCGCAGCAGCGCGTCATGCGATCCTTGAGGGTGGGTTCCAGGACCCTTCCCGGCTGCTGGAAATTGCCGATTATTTGATGTCACGCGATCACTAAATGAAGTTTCGCAAACGGCTGTGTTTCGACAGCCGTTTCGTTTGTGTTATAATGGGGTTTATATTTTACAACATCTAGGAAAGCGGGGAATACTCGTGCTGCTTCCACAAATAAATGATCCTCAGCAACTTAAATCTCTATCAGTCGGGGAACTGGCTGCACTTGCGGAGGAGATCCGCCAGTTTCTGATCGAGAAGCTGTCTGTAACAGGGGGGCATCTCGCATCCAATCTGGGCGTCGTGGAGCTTACACTGGCCCTGCACTACTGTTATGACAGTCCACGGGACAAAATGATTTATGACGTAGGGCATCAGGCGTATGTCCACAAAATATTAACCGGCCGCCAGGACCGGTTCGATTCACTGCGCAAGTACGGCGGATTATGCGGCTTCGTCAAGCGTACAGAGAGCGAGCATGATGTCTGGGAAGCCGGACACAGCAGTACCTCATTGTCCGCAGCCATGGGTATGGCGATGGCCCGTGATTTGAAGGGCGGAGACAATAAGGTAATTGCCGTGATCGGCGACGGTGCCCTTACCGGCGGTATGGCTTTTGAAGCCTTGAACCATATTGGACATGAGGGCCGCAAGCTGATGGTTATCCTTAATGATAATGAAATGTCGATTGCTCCGAATGTTGGGGCTATGCATAACTATCTAAGCAAGATCCGTTCAGACCGTCATTATCTGCGGGCCAAGGACGAGGTCGAAGGCCTGCTGAAGAAAATTCCGGCCATCGGCGGACGTCTGGCGAAGACTGCGCAGAATGTGAAGGACGGTCTGAAGAACATGCTGGTGCCCGGTGTTCTGTTTGAAGAACTCGGATTTACCTATCTGGGACCCGTGGACGGTCATGATCTGGAGAAGATGATTGACACCTTCCATCAGGCGGATAATGTATCTGGGCCTGTGCTGGTGCATGTGCTTACCACCAAAGGCAAGGGCTACAAACCGGCGGAAGTCGATTCCTATAAATGGCACGGCATTTCCCCCTACAAAATCGAATCTGGCCAGGTGCTTCAAGCGGTCGGCAATCCGATGTACACGGAAGTCTTCGGACAGACGTTAATTGAGCTGGGGCATCAGGACAAGCGGCTGATTGCCGTAACACCGGCGATGCCGGGCGGCTCGGGACTTTTCCCGTTCGCCAAGGAATTCCCGGACCGGATGATTGATGTCGGGATTGCGGAGCAGCATGCCGCCACATTATGTGCGGCCTTGGCTATGGAAGGCATGAAGCCGGTATTTGCCGTCTATTCCACCTTTATGCAGCGTGCCTATGATCAGATCGTTCATGACATTTGCCGCCATAATGCCAATGTTATGTTCGCCATCGACCGTGCGGGCTTCGTCGGCGCGGACGGGGAGACCCATCAGGGCGTGTACGATATTGCTTTTATGCGTCATATCCCGAACATGGTGCTTATGATGCCGAAGGATGAGAATGAGCTGCGCCACATGATGAAGACGGCGCTGGACTATAATGAAGGACCGATTGCTTACCGTTATCCGCGGATTAACGGCACGGGTGTGGCTATGGATGCTGAGCTGCACAGTCTGCCTATCGGCACCTGGGAACGCCTGCGTCCTGGTGAGGATTATGCCGTGCTTGCCTGCGGCCCGATGGTTCAGGTTGCTGAAGAGGCGGCAGAAGTGCTGAAGCGTGAAGGGATTCAGGTTGGTGTGGTGAATGCGCGCTTCCTGAAGCCGCTGGATAACACCATGCTGCTTGATCTGGCACATGCCGGAACAGGGATGGTGGTGCTGGAAGAAGCGAGCCAGGCCGGCAGCCTTGGCAGTGCGGTGCTGGAGTTCTTTGCAGAGCATGAGATATATGATGCGCATGTCCACCTGATGGGCGTGCCGGATATTTTCGTCGAGCATGGGTCGATTAAGGAGCAACGCCAGGAAACCGGCCTTACCGTTGAAGCCGTGTGCGCACGTATAAAGTCAATGAAGGGTCTTAGCACTTATACCTATAAGTCAACTTCCACCTCGTAAGGGCAGGGGCGGAAGGAGGACCGAAGTGATCGGGAGATGAACATGGAACACCCTAAGGAACGAATTGATGTGCTGTTAGTGGAGCAAGGCTTCTACGACAGCCGGGAGAAGGCCAAGGCTGCCATTATGGCGGGGCTTGTGCTTGCGAACGAAGAACGGATAGAAAAGCCGGGGATGAAGGTGCTGCGCAGCTCTGTCCTAAGAGTCAAGGGAGCACTGCACCCCTATGTCAGCCGCGGCGGCTTGAAGCTGGAGAAGGCCTTGCGGCAGTTCGGCATCGAGCTGACCGGCCGTAATATGCTGGATATCGGCTCCTCAACAGGAGGCTTCACCGATTGTGCACTTCAGAACGGAGCGGCCCAGGTGTACGCGATCGATGTAGGACATAACCAGCTCGACTGGAGCCTGCGTAATGATGAACGGGTAACCGTAATGGAGCAGACCAACTTCCGTTACATGATCCCGCCCGATTTGAAGGGACCGGTACCTGACTTTGCAAGTATCGATGTCTCCTTCATTTCACTGAAGATCATCCTGCCGCCGCTTATGGCGCTGCTGAACCGTCCTGCTGATATCGCTGCGCTGATTAAGCCGCAGTTCGAAGCCGGCCGCGAGAAGGTGGGCAAGTCTGGAGTTGTGCGCGAACCGGCTGTTCACCGGGAGGTACTGATAAATGTACTGTCCATGGCAGCCGAACTGGGCTACACGCTTGCAGGACTGACGTATTCCCCCATTACCGGCGGGGAAGGTAATATTGAATTTCTGGCACACTGGAAGCTGCTGCCTGCAGAGGCTGCGGAGCAGACTTCTGCGGCTGAAGCACAGCCGAATAATTTCGCCGCGCTTGCCGACTCGGTCATTAAGGAAGCGAATGCAACCTTCAGCGCTGCGGGCCATGGAAACTCATCTAAGCGATGAGTTTCTTTTGCTGCCTAATATAAGAATTTATTGGTCTCCTTGAACCGGAAATTAGCGGCAGATTGTCAGACCGAAGCAGGATTTCACCCGCCCTCGCGCGAATAGATTCACCGAGGTGATAGGAGTGGCGAGCTCGGACAAGGCTGTAGTGGCACTTATGGGACTGGCGGCGGCAATCTTTATCCTTTATAGAATCTATATCTGGCTGCAGGGGTCCCCGGGTTCCTTCATGAAGGACCGGGTGCCGATCAACAAGGTCATTCAGTCCCATCCGTCCATCGCTCTGCTGGAGGATGCGGGATATGAGGTCATCGGCGGCAAGCTGAAGATTCCGCTGTCTTTTCAGGTGAATGGGGCACCGATGTACAGCAGGCTGTTCATTGATTATGTAGCCACCAGGAATGAGGAGCATTACTATCTGGTCATCCTGTCCCGCCCCCGCAAGGAGCTTGAATTCACCGGCAGCGGACTCCGGGACCACATCCTCCCCTATCTGCTGATCTACCCGGATTGCAGCGGGGTACTCTATGTGGATACGGTGAATTCCAACATTCATGTAATTAATTTCGGCAAGGACGACGGAGAATCCAGTTAAGCACTATATAAATACGGGAGGCAACAATGAAGGGACACAGGCATATCAAGATTAGAGAAATTATCTCGCAAAAGGAAATCGAAACCCAGGATGATCTGGTGGAGGCACTGCGTGAATCGGGTTTTCAAGTCACACAGGCTACCGTATCCCGCGATATCAAGGAACTGCTGCTGATCAAGGTTCCGATGGATGACGGGCGTTACAAGTATTCCCTGCCCACCGACCAGCGTTACAACCCGACCCAGAAGCTGAAGCGGGTGCTGGTGGACAACTTTGTACAAATTGACTATTCCGCGAATCTTGTGGTGATGAAATGTCTGCCTGGAACGGCCAATTCCGTGGCTGCGCTGATCGATAATATCGACTGGCCCCAAATTATGGGTACGATCTCAGGAGACGACACTATTCTGATAATCTGCCGCCAGCCGGAGGACAGCAAGGACGTTATTTCACAAATTATGGGCTATATATCGTAGTTCTGCTTACGGGCAGACAGGCAATCATCATGTCGGAGGTGCTGTATTCGTGTTAGAGACATTGTCTATACGCAATCTGGCCGTGGTTGAGGCGGTGGATGTGCATTTTTATCCGGGGTTCCATGTCCTTACAGGGGAGACCGGTGCCGGAAAATCAATTATCATCGACGCGCTCGCACTCATTGCCGGGGGACGCGGTTCCGCTGACTCCATCCGGTATGGGTGTGAGAAGGCCGAAATGGAAGCGCTTTTCAGCCTGCCGGGAAGTCACCCGGTCTGGGATACGCTGGAGCGGCTGGGCATCGGGGCAGAACGTGAGGAGCATCTGGTGATCCGCCGGGAGATTACCTCCCAGGGCAAGAGTACTTCGCGCGTGAACGGCCAGATGGTCAATCTGAGCATGCTGCGTGAAATCGGGGAGCAGCTGGTCAATATTCATGGACAGCATGAGCATCAGAACCTCTTGAAGGCTGAACGTCACCTGGGTCTGCTGGATACCTATGGGGAGGCGGTAATCGGACCGCTCAAAGCGGATTATCAGGAGAAATATACAGCCTTCGCCAAAGTGGAAAAAGAACTCCGGGAACTTCAGGAATCCAGCCAAAAGGCGTATCAGATGCTTGATTTGTACCGTTTTCAGCTGGAGGAAATTTCTGCTGCGGGACTAAAACCGGGAGAAGATGAATTACTTGCCGAAGAACGGGTAAAACTATCCCACAGTGAGAAAATGATGGATTCAGTATCCGGCGCATACGAGCTGCTGTATGACAGGCAAGGGCTGGAGTCCATTGGCAATGTAATCTCCAGGCTTGAAGATGCGGTGCGGTATGACGAGAAGGGTCTGCGGGCAGTCTTCGAGCAATTGCAGTCGGCTTATTACCAGCTGGAGGATGCGGCGTTTCAGCTGCGCGACTACCGTGAAGAGATCGAATTCAATCCGGCACGGCTGGAGGATATTGAGAACCGGCTGGATCTGATCACCGGACTGCAGCGCAAATACGGGGATAGTGTGGAGCAGATTCTGGAGTATTATCAGCAGATTGAGCGGGAGACGGATCTTCTGGAGAATAAGGACGAATATATTGAGAAATTAACGGCCAAACGCGATGGCCTGCTTCATATCTTAATGGAGTCAGCCGAAGCGCTAAGCGGAGCGCGGCGGCAGTGCGCGACGGATCTTGCCTCACAGGTCGAGGGAGAGCTGAAGGACCTGCAGATGGAACGGACCTCCCTCCAGGTGAAGATGGAGACGCTCGAAGATCCGCGCGGCATGGAGTATCAGGGACGGCGGTACCGTCTGACCCGGCAGGGGATCGACAGTGCTGAATTCATGATCTCCCCGAATCCCGGCGAGCCGCTGCGTCCGCTGGGCAAGATTGCCTCCGGCGGAGAGCTGTCGCGGATCATGCTGGCGATGAAGAGTATTTTTGCGCGGCATGATGCGATTCCTGTCCTTATCTTCGATGAGGTGGATACCGGGGTCAGCGGACGGGCGGCCCAGTCCATCGCGGACAAGCTGTATAAGCTGTCCTCCACCTGCCAGGTGTTCTCCATTACCCACCTGCCGCAGGTGGCCTGTATGGCGGATCATCAATATCTGATTGCCAAAAAAGTCGAAGACGGACGCACGATGACTGAGGTGGACTCCCTCTCGGCCGAAGGCCGCGTAATGGAGCTGGCCCGGATGCTGGGCGGTGTGGAAATTACCGAAAAAACATTGCATCACGCGCAGGAGATGCTGGGTCTGGCCGAGGCCAGCAAGGCAGCTGCAAGCTAAGCGGGACAATGATTGACAGTAATAAAAGCCTGAGGGCAAGGTTATCTTATAGGTACGCAATTGGCGACCACCTTTTTCGTCAAGCGAAAGAAGCAAAAGGGAGTGTGACAGCCATTGAAGCCTAACCTCAGGAAGTTAATGCCCGGCCTTTTATTTGCCTTCTTTCTCAGTTTATCAGGCATAACGGGACCCTCACAGATCCACGCAGCACCGCTTGAACATCAGCCGCTTAGGGCGGTACAGGGAACCGAGAGTGAACTTAAGGTCATCCCCGGAGGTCAGACGATTGGCGTGAAGGTGAAGTCGGCAGGCGTGCTGGTGGTAGGTCATCATCTGATTGAAGTATCGGAGCAGTCCAAGATTTCACCCGGCGAGAACAGCGGCATCCTGCCCGGCGATCTGATGATCTCCATCAACGGGGTGAAGCTGGACGAGGTATCGAAGGTAGCAAGGCTGGTCGAGCAAGCCGGCCGGAGCAATGATTCCTTAAGCATCGTCTACAAACGCGGCGGTAAAGAGCACACAGCTCAGCTAAAGCCCGCGTATGACCGCACAGACAAGGTGTGGCGGCTCGGGCTCTACATCCGTGATTCCGCAGCAGGTGTAGGGACCCTCACTTTCTACGCCCCCAAGCAGGGTGTGTACGGGGCCCTTGGGCATGTCATCACCGACATGAACACAGGTACGCCGATTGTGGTCGGCAGCGGCCATATCGTGCAGTCCAGCGTCACTTCAATCTCCAAGAGTCAGGATGGCGATCCTGGGGAGAAACGGGCCCATTTTCTGAAGGAAAGCCAGGTTCTCGGGAATGTGGAGAGCAACACGGATTTCGGAATATTCGGTAAAATGACCCGTAATCCTGAGCACAGCCTATATCAGGAGCCGATTCCGGTGGCCATGAGCACTGAAGTGAAGGAAGGACCGGCGCAAATTCTTACCGTTGTCGATGGTCAGCAGGTCGAACGCTTCAACGTAGAGATCATCCATGTGGCCCGTCAGCAGACCCCTGCTACTAAGGGTATGGTGCTGCGCATCACCGACCCGCGTCTGCTCGATAAGACCGGAGGGATTGTCCAGGGAATGAGCGGCAGCCCGATTGTCCAGAACGGCCGTCTAATCGGTGCAGTGACACATGTGTTCGTCAATGATCCCAAGTCAGGGTATGGCTGCTTCATTGAGTGGATGCTCAGGGACTCCGGTGTGGTTCAACAGGATCAGGAGCCTCAATACAATCTTAAGGCGGTTTAGCCTTAAGATTTTTTTGTCGAAGGGCAGCGATTATCCTCGAAACGTGAAACAAAATATTTAATTATAAATCAACACTGAAAAAAAATAAAGAAAAATAATTTTCGACAGAAGGATATTCAAACCTGATGTCGAAAGTTATAGGGAGAGAAGATGATCATTATTTTCTGAATAGCAGATATATAAGGAGGAAGTAGCCAGTGCAGAATATTGAAGTGTTGTTGGCCGATGATAACAGGGAGTTCACGAACTTGCTCGCCGAGTACATTACTGAACAAGAAGATATGACCGTAACAGGCATTGCCTATAATGGGGAAGAGGTACTACAGATGCTCAGCGGAGCACGTAAGATCCCCGATGTCCTTATTCTTGATATCATTATGCCGCATCTGGACGGCCTCGGCGTGCTGGAACGCCTGCGTGATATGGATCTGAATCCGCAGCCCAAGATCATTATGCTGACCGCTTTTGGCCAGGAGAATATTACGCAGAGAGCCGTTCAGCTTGGCGCCTCTTATTATATTCTGAAACCGTTTGACATGGAGGTTCTGGCGAACCGTGTGCGCCAGCTGGTCGGCACGCAGGGCAGTATGAGCACTTCCGGAAGCATGTCCGGCTATTCTTCTTCCAGATCTTCCAGTAATGTGGTTCCGCTGTCCAAGGGCAAGAACCTGGATGCGAATATTACCTCAATCATTCATGAAATCGGCGTCCCTGCGCATATCAAAGGCTATCAGTACCTGCGTGAAGCCATCACCATGGTCTATAACAACATTGAGATTCTTGGTGCCATCACCAAGACGCTGTATCCGGCTATAGCCGAGAAATTCAAGACCACGCCTTCCCGCGTAGAACGCGCCATCCGCCATGCGATTGAGGTCGCCTGGACCCGTGGCAACATCGACAGCATCTCCCACCTGTTCGGCTATACCATTAATATCTCCAAATCCAAGCCAACTAACTCGGAATTTATTGCCATGGTAGCGGATAAGCTGCGCATTGAGCATAAGGTGGGTTGAAGGGGTTAGGGGCAGGATAGATGATGGGATACTCAGTCTAGAGCCTGTACTGTGAATACCGGAATGCATAATAATAAATACCACTTGCTAATGGGAAATTGTATTCCCCAATAGCAAGTGGTATTTTGTTTCACTGGACACAGGTCGGATGTACACGAAAAGCCGAACACAATGGGAATGTAATGGAAAAACCGATCACATTTCGCGCGGCAGAGGCACGTGGCCCAAATGTAATCGAAAAACCGATCACATTCGGCGCTACATGGGCATGTGGCCCAAATGTAATGGAAAAACCGATCACATTCGGCGCTATGTGGGCACGTGGCCCAAATGTAATGGAAAAACCGATCATATTCAGTGCTGCTGCGATGATGTAGGGGCCTAACGCTAATGCTCTACAGCCCGTAAGATTGCAGGGAAATCCTGCAAGAAGTGCAGCAATGCTGCCTAATCGCAGCAACTTTTGTTGAAATCCTGCATGAAAAGCAACAAAGCCAGCGCTAACTTGCTCTAAAATGCCGGAATTTATGCAAATGAAGCAACAATGTACCGTAGCCAGTAACATTTTTTAGAGGAATCCTGCAAAAGGTGCAACAATCAGGCTCCATACAGTGGTCGGTGAGAAAAACTCTCAGAAATGGCGACAGATAGGCGGGAGTACCGTCATGAAAGGAATAAACACTTCAGAAAGCTTCCGATACCCGGCTACATTGTGTGGCTAAAAGGCATATGGGCTGGATGTATTTCACCAGAAAACGATGAGACACCCGCATCCTTCACCCGTTGGAGTGATATTGTTCTTCTTCACACAAATAAAGAAGCCCATCGCGAGGCTTCAGTTATATTGTTACGTTCTATTTGTCTAGGATGATCCTGAGCCAGTCGTCAATGAGTAACAGCCTCGTCTGCTGTCATGACTTGCGTGTGAGTCTGTAAACGCCAGTTAAAAGCGAATACAGAGCAACGAACGAGATAATAGCTATATAGTAAGGATTGGATTGAACAACGAAAATCAAAGGTATCATGATGATGAATATTGACAATCGTAATGTACCTTCACGTTTAGATTTAGACATTGAATACACATCCTTCTAAGCTATAGTGAGATAAATGAATTGGCCTTTTACATTGACTATATGCAACGTTATAATGTAAACTGTAAGGGAAAAAGGGGAACGGTGTTGTGTCCGTTCCATTCCATATCATCAGGCTGTTGGAGCCTAGCGCTTACGTCTACGACTTTTTGCCGAAGTCCTAGACGTTTTCTTTTTGCGTACTTTCTTGTGTTTGTCCTTAATTTCAGCAATGTCTTTGATGATTAGACGAACGAAGGATAGTACTGCAATGATGACTGAAAGCTTTTGCCATGTCTCCAAGGGAATCACCTCCCTCCCTTACATCTATAATCATACTTTAAACAGTATCAGCTGGAAAGTATTATATATAAAAGATACTGAAGCTGCGTCAACTGAGTGAATAACAAATCAAGTCACTCCTTCATGGAGTGGCTTTTTTTAGTTTATAATGAAGGGATACGCAAAGGAGGTGGGAGAAATCATAGCGCAGATTCTTTTAGGGATCTGGATGCTCACACAAGCGGCTTGTCACTTTTTTGGACTTGATGTGTTCCTTCGGCAATCCGTTAGGGATAGTTTGAGTAAGGAGGCGCGGGCCTCTTTTCAAAGAGGGATGGTCCTGCCCTATCTCATATTAGGGATGACTTTTATTGGAATGGGGATTGTTGAGCGTAAGGCGGTCCTGTCCATGCCGCTTTTCCTGGGACTCTATATTATATTGTGTGCGGCGTCCTTGGCCGGGGTATTAAGGAATAACAAAAAACACTTGGGTCATTATATGTAGTGAATCTATAGCAGCTAGTTACCGGATTGGATGCCCCCGGAGCGTCGGAGACTGCGGTGCAGCTCCGGCTCTTTGCTTGTGACAGCAGCAGAATCATTTTTGCTTCAGCTCCTATATTGATTCGATAATTCCTGCAGCAGTCTTCCTATTTGTCCTCGTAGAGCCACAGGCTGGCGTACATGGGCTTCCAATCCGAATCCCAGAAAAAAATGGGCTGCCCAGTTCAGATAGGACTCACTTATGTGCGTATCTATAACGCCTGAACCATCCTCATGCACTTCAATCGACTGGGACAGCCATATCTCAGATTGGCAGCGTCTAACGCCCTCAGGCGTCAGCTCCACTACCAGTTCCACCAGATCCCTGTCCTCCATCTGCATCACCCAATGGCGAATATTGGCCTCCTCGGATGCAATATTGTAGGTCAGATTGTTATCTGCCGCTGGTAGACACGTTTTCACCCGATCTACACGGAAGACCCGCATATACTTGGCTACCCCGCAATACGCCCGGCAATACCACAATCCATTCACTGTATACACACCAAGAGGTAGAATGTCTCGCTCACTCCGTTCCTTGGCTTCATAAACAATATGGACGGTCTGTTGCTCCAAAGCCGCTTCCAGTAAGTCTCTTAGACAAGGAAGGTCCAGATCATGGGGAGGTATCCAGAACACCAGACTCTCTTGCATCCGTTGAATCGCTGCTTTCCTGTCCGCTGTCATGTAATGCATGAATTTTTGCAGTGCGGTGTTGACCTCATCGTCGAACGGGAGGGATTTATAGTTCTGAAGCGACTGGCAGGCAAAAAACAAAGCCATCGCCTCAGGCTCCGTGAAGCTGATCGGCGGAAGTACCTTTTCGCGCAGGACGCGGTAGCCCCCGTGAGCCCCCGGTTGGGAATACAGAGGCACTCCCAGCTCACTCAGCTCCGTCAGATCGCGGATCATGGTCCGCCGGGATACGCCGCACTCGTCAGCTAACTCCTGTATTGTAAATTTCCTGCGTTCATTTACCAGCATAATTAATTGGATGAGGCGTTGTGCTTTGTTCACTTTCATACTCCCTTGGGAATTAAATTTGGAATAGTGCCATGGTTTGGCACTATTCTTCTTTATACTAAACCATATTAGTGAAGTCAAGCCTACGACACAGCTAACAATAACATTAGAGGAGCAATGAACATGACACAAGCAACAACACCCTATGTACTGGAATTGGTTGTATTTCATTTAAAAGAAGACACAAACGAGGCCAGTTTCCTCGAAGCTGCACGGACCTTAACCCAATTCCTACACACCCGGATTCCCGGGTTTAAGTCCCGCAATCTGATGCATACCGCAGACCATACCCAATGGACCGATATGATCTACTGGACAACAATGGAGACGGCGCTGGCAGCGATGGAACAGCTTCATGCTGCACCGGAGTTTCGTGAGTTTGCCGGTATGATCGACTCCCAGGGCATTCAAATGATGCATCTCACTGTGGCAAAATCCGCTTCCGGGAATGCTAAGGAGGACTCAGCTCATGCATAAAGTTACTGTGATTGGCCTCGGAGCCATGGGAGCAGCGATCGCCGCAGTACTGGTAGAGCAGAATTACCAGGTTACGGTATGGAACCGCACCCCTGCAAGAGCGGATGCACTTATCCGTCGAGGGGCCGTTCTCGCATCCAGTGCAGCTTCAGCCATAGCTGCCAGTCCGATCACGATCATCTGTGTAGCTGATTACCACGTGTCCACAAGCATACTGGACCAGGAGCCCGTGAAGTCCGCTCTGGCCGGCCGTGTGCTCATTCAGCTCAGTACCGGGAGTCCGCAGCAAGCCCGTGACCTTGAAGCGTGGGCCGCTGGACTGGGGGTGGCATATCTTGACGGAGCTATTGTGGCATCACCGCCGCAGATGGGCAGCGCGGGAGCTACAATCTTCGCCTCAGGCAGCATGAGCGCATGGGGACAGAGTGAGTCGCTTTTACAAAAGCTGGCCGGAAACGTATCTTATCACGGTGAACAAGTCAGCGCAGCAGCATCGACCGACTTGGCCTTCCTGGCCTATCTGTTCGGCTCTTATCTGGGGTTTTTACACGCGGCACGCATTCTTGAAACGGATGACTTATCTGTAGAGGCTTTTGGTGCAATGATTGCCCAGGTATCGCCGGTGATCGGTGAGGTGATGAAATATCAGGGCACGGTCATCCAGAACAACAGTTACAGTCAACCCTTAAGCTCGCTTCAAATGTCCATGACAAGCATTGAGCTGCTTACGCTTCAAGCGCGTGAATCTGGCATCAATAACGAATTTCCCCGGTTCGCTGAAAATCTGTTCCAAAAGGCCCTTCACGCTGGCTATGGGAGCGAGGAAGTCGCGGCTTTGGTTAAGGTACTACGCTAATAATAATTCTGTAAAAGAAACCGACCAAGCCATTGCTTGGTCGGTTTTGTTATAAATATAAGCTTATATTTCATATACCTTAATTAACGGACTGGTTGCCCAGACTGCTCAGGTAAGCATCGGCTTCTTGATATGTAGGATAATGCACGGCGAATTTGCCGAACAGTCTTTTCATTTGCATTTTCCAGACCGGGGAATCTGCAACGTATACCCAGCCGCCTACCCCTGCTTCTATCGCGCGGTCACCGGTGGGAGCGAGCATTGCGGCTACTTCAGGAGAGAGCACGGTTGGGGAACCTGTCACATCAGTTACTCCGGTAAAGCCTGGCTTCAGCTGCTTCAGAGCGTTCTCAAAATCTGCTATGTAGGCGGGTACGTCACTCTCAGTCAGGCCGTAGGCTTTAACGATCACCTGGTTTTTTGCAAGATTGACTTCCATTGTGTAAGACATGAACATTCCTCCAGTTGTGGTATTAAGTTTACATTAGGTTATATCGGATAAGATTGGGGTCTATTTGAGAGAATAAGGAAAACGGATTAGAATGGTTCTCATTTATGGAAAATAACCCCATATATTAAGGGGATATGGAGGGTTTTACGCTTCTCGCCTAAAGAATTTACACAAACAATTGTTATTATGAAACACAAATTGTTGTCTTGTGTTATGATATAGGTAGAGGTGGCTCTTATGAACGATTTCGATAATTACCCCGATGAGCTGGGGAATTTCATCCGGCACTTCAGGAAGGCCCGGGGGTTAACCCTCAGGGGGCTGGAAGAGAAGAGCGGCATCAGTTATTCACAGCTCAGCAAGATTGAACGGGGAGAGAGTATCCCGCTTAAGGATAACCTGGATAAGATCATTGAAGCACTCGGAGGGGATCTCAAGAACCGGATGTATCATTTGGCCGACTATATGCCTGATATTGAGTACATCAAGACGCTGAAGCAGGGCTACAAGCTGCCTAAGCATAATCAGTCCCAGGACTACATTTACGAGACGGCGTTCAACAAGCTGAAGGAATTCCGGGCGAAGGAAGACAAAGAAACGTCATATGTTTCCTTTGATTCTGACGAGGTCATCGTATATGAGACGGAATATGGGGCAGGAATGGTTATAGAGAAGATCGAGAAGTACAACCTGACCGATGTGCTGAACGATATATTCGAGGGAAGTCTGGACAGCCTCCGCAGGCAGCCCCGTCAGGGACGCCAGGCTTTCTTATTCGGAGAATGGCTGCGTGAAGGCATCTATGAGCTGAAGGAAGAGGAACAGGACCAGGTGATTCAGGCCTTGAAGGAATTCACCCAGTTCAAAGTGCAGCAGATTAAGGGCGTGTATAAGTAATGAAGTGCCCGGCTTAGCGTGCTTGCAAAATGAATAATGTTGCCCTTATTTGCAGCCATCTATTCATCTTGATCCATAAACAAACTACAAATGGTTAGACAGAAAAGGGGATAAGAAACATGAGAATCAATATGAAGTTCACCAGCAAAGGGAAAGCGGCCATCGAGAATTTCAACAACGAAGAGCTGTTGGAGATTTTTGCAAGATACATCAAGACACTGACCAAAAAATACGATATTGAAGTAGATGTGCCGCTTGAAGTGAATCAGAATATCGTTGCCGATGGAACCGTGATTGCTATGGCCCAGAACGTCAAATGTGATGCCGAGACCTTCTTCAAGGAGCTGGGACGCGATATCAAGGTTCCCCTCAAGAAGCGGCTTGGCGGGAAGCTGGAGAATGTGTTCAAGACCGAAATTATCGAGTAGGCGTAAGCTTGTTACACACCAAAAACCATCCCCGCACATTGTGGAGGATGGTTTTTTGGCATCTGTGGAGGTATATCCTATGGGTGGAGAGCTTCGCATTCTAATGATGTTGGGTACCTGAAAGATTCCGCGTGGTGAGAACATTCCTGATAATCTGGATAAAATCCGGTGAAGCCTTGGCTTCCAGCGCCAATTCGTAGATGTTCATTAATTGTTCGTCAGACAATAG
Organism: Paenibacillus sp. FSL H3-0333; assembly: GCF_038002805.1. NCBI lineage: Bacteria > Bacillati > Bacillota > Bacilli > Caryophanales > Paenibacillaceae > Paenibacillus > Paenibacillus sp. FSL H3-0333. The sequence goes on from NZ_JBBODG010000001.1 coordinate 3,087,222, forward strand.
CTCAAGTGATGAGGGGCGCGGAGAAGGATGAAAGTAAGTATCCATTGTATTCCTCCATCATGGTTGAGAGTAGTGGAAAAGATAATCAAGATATTAATGAAATGCTTCTATGTAAATGGTACCATCTGGAATATAATCCGTCTGCTGTCATTCGCCCTCTGAATTTATCTTTACATAAGTTGGATAATATGTGATAATAGTTGATTTTGTTTCTCGTAGCCTTTCATGACTACAAAAAAGCAGCGAACCTATAAAAAGGATCGCTGCTCTCTTTACACTCTATGACTGTGGTTCGTTCTTATGCGAAGCCAGAAATCTGCGGATACGTGGTTCCTTGGATTCAGATACCGTTGCAAATTGTTCCCCTTGATTGAACAGAACAATCTTCCGTTCCGGATCATAACCGTCAATATTGCCAATGTTGACTACATTGCTGCGGTCAAGACGTTCAAAGCCCATTTCTCCGTAAGCTATGTACAAATCGGAAAGAGTGGTAGGGAGAACAAATTCGCCTTCTTTCGTATGGACAAATATCGTATTCTTATGGTTAGAGAAATACAATATCTCCTCATCCTCAATATTGCGGGATGAGCCGTCGTTTAGTAAGACACGCATGTACTCCCCATCCTTGTGTAATTACTTACGTAATTCTTTTGGTGCTTCTGGGCTGTGAATCGCTGGTTTCATGATTGAAACAAAAAAACGCGCTGATCCGGCAAGAGCGGATGAAAGCTGTTTTGCGATCGTTTTTCTCAATGTGTCTGCCTCCTTGTCCAGGGAATTACTGTTAATGACTGGACCAAAAAGGCCAATCCTAGCACAGTTGATTGAAGAAAGAAATTAGAGGAGACCATTACTATAGAAACCAACTTCAAAATAGGATAAATTGAAGCGGGGATTCTTGCGTTTTTATCAGGGTTTGGAGCGAATAAAATCATGATGAGTAAACTGGCTGAGTTAGCAATCCAAAGGCCGAATTCTGAAAATGCGATTAAAGAAGGGAGTAGGGTACTTAATAAAGTAGTGACAATATTACATGCCATAGCTATTTTTAAATGAAACCCGCCAGAGGCGAGACGAAGGAAACAGAAGCTTAACAGAAAGGTTAAACATGCTGTTAAACGGCCGGCAATAAGGCCTAAAACTGCTGTACTTACTATGATTAACAACGTATTTAAGATAATGCCAAGCGCATATTGCATGATTTCTATGGAATGAGTTTCCTCGGGATTAGCATTTTTAATTGTGACTGCAATTCGATTAGCTAATAAATTCATTGTGCGTTCGATCCTTTTTATATGAAAGATATAGGTAAGCATAGAGCAAAACAGCATAAATCATGGGCATAAGGAAGAAATATTGTGAATATTTTTCTGTTAGGATCACCAATAATATAACAAAGATTAAGGAGGGTGCACTTAGAATTAAAATTTTAATTTCACGTAGTTCAATTTTAACTTTGACATTTTGTTTGTCAGGCACAAAGTCAAATCCTTTTTTCTTCTTGCCGATATAAGTTCCAATAGTTATAGCTGTGGTAGCAGAAATAAATTGAAGGATATATACAGCTATTGACGTATAAGGTAATCCAACTTGATACAGTCCTATTAATTTCATAAAGAGATAGCATGAGGATTGAATGAACATATAGGCAAGGTATGTCAGGCCTGTCATAGAAACAGCGTAAAAAATATGAATTCGAAATAAAAGCCAGATAAAGCAGAAGGTCAATAAATATTGAAAGAATACATCTGTTAGCACCATTTCATAGTCATTACGGAGAACAAACGAGACAAATGCCATTAATGTAGAAGCAAATATCATTTCCACAGGATAAACATCAATCTTAAAGACCTTGAAAGCCAAATAAAACATTGCTGATGTTTCTAAAATAGAAAATACCATATAAAGCACAAAATCCAGCATGCTTACACTCCCGGGAAATAGATTAACAAATCTGTAATCCTGGTGATATTATACATAATAGGCTAAGATACAACAACAGGTTTTGACACAATCCGGCAAATATTTCTTAAAAATTGGTTTGGAGAGGGGTTTTTACCATGAATCAGCGTCCTGCGCAAGGAGAGTATACCGAATTTCAGTCCAGATATATTACACTGGTGCCGCCGGAAGGAGAACTTCGCGTCATTCTAAGAGAGCAGACTCAGGAGGTGCTGGCTCTGCTTGGCGGGCTGACAGAGGAGCAAGGGGCCTACCGCTATGCCCCCGGGAAGTGGAGTATCAAGGAAATGCTAGGGCATCTGACGGATAATGACCGTATTATGTCTTACCGCTTGCTGTGTTTTGCGAGGGGAGAACAGGCGCCGCTTCCGGGCTATGAAGAGAATGATTATGCGGCTGCCGGGGCGTTCGACCGCTTCACGCTGCAAGAGATGATTGCGCACTACCGGATCGTCCGCGAGTCCACCTTGGCGCTGGCAGACAGTCTTGCGGAGGACGACTATACCCGTACAGGGAATTTTGGCGGGACTGCCATGTCTGTGCGAGCTCAGCTTTGTCTAATCATCGGACATGAGCTGCATCATCTGCGTATTCTACGTGAACGTTATCTGAACTAAAGGGAGGTGACGCATGTGGGCTTACTAAGCGGCATCTGGCATTTCTTCGTCCCGAGGGAGCGCACACTAGTGTACTCCACTTTCGATCAGGGACAATATCTCCGGGTCAAAAGCCGCCTTGCAGCAGCAGGCATCCCGCACCGTTCCCGGATTAATGGCGGAATGAGAGAGACCACACGGCGTGCTAACTTCGGTGGGAAGGCTACGATCCAGCATGATCTGTTCGTCCGTAAGGAGGATGAGCACAGGGCGCTTCAAGCGGTTCAATAGACTGGCACACAAAAAAACGCATTCTGGCCTGTTGAGGGCTGGAGTGCGTTTTAATGTTCTGTTTTAGGGTATTTTACAATGGAGGATTCTTGTGGCATTTACGGCAGACCGGGTAATAGGCTTCATTGCCGCCGATCTGGATCTGTTTGCCGCTGTATACCGGCTTGCCGTTCTCGACCCGCAGCGCCATGGTGGCTTTCCGTGCGCAGAACCAGCAGATGGTCTTCATTTCTTCGATCTTGTCGGCGTAGATCAGCATATATTTGCTGCCTTCGAACAGATTGTTCTGGAAATCATTTTTGAGGCCGAAGGCCATCACCGGAATGTCAAGCTCATCCACAATACGCACCAGCTGCAGGATGCACTCCTTGCTCAGGAACTGGCACTCGTCTATCAGTACACAGTGCGGCTTCGGCAGACTGCTGCTGACAATGCTGTAGATATCGGTCTGCTCGTCGATAGGAATGGCCTGCTTGCGCAGTCCGATCCGGGAGGAGATGTATCCCACTTCATCCCGGTTATCAATGGAAGGTGTGAAGAGGAGCACCGACTTGCCCTGCTCTTCATAATTATGTGCAACCTTGAGAATCTCAATGGATTTGCCGCTGTTCATAGCTCCATACCTGAAAAATAATTGTGCCACGTCCATCTATCCTTTCACTGTTCAGCTAATCTGCTACACGACCAAAAAATCGACCTTACTAGAGTATCATACTCGGGGCCGGAGTAGCCAGTGCAAACATTGCTTCCGCCCGGGATGTGCTATAATGAACGCAATTGTGTCTTCAGCAGGGTAATATAGTGAACAGAAGGGAAGTTAGTCAGGTGACAGAGAAATTGGAGCAATATAAGGAACAGATCCATGCGCTGAAGGAGAAGGGGGAGCTCATCCCCGATACGGAGAATTTACTGGAAGACATGCTGGCCGAGCTCACCGAGCTTAACCGCAGCAACAAGGCACTGCGCCGGGTCATTTTGAAGTCGGGACAAGGCTCTGCCATGTCTACCCGCCTGCGGGATGCGCTCTACGAATAAGCAAATGGGGTATCTTCGATGAAGCTAATGTTGACTTTTCTTAAAAAATACCGTGTCGCCGCCATTGCCGCGCTGGTCATGATGCTGATTGAGCTGGCCGTGGAGCTGTCGCAGCCGCTGCTGATCTCCAAAATCATTGATGACGGTATCCGGCAACAGGACACGGCTGTCGTCTGGCTGTGGGGCGGGGTGCTGGTAGGGAGTGCCGCTGTGGCGTTTCTGGCGGGAATACTCAGCTCCTTTTTTGCGTCGCATGTCAGTCAGGGGTTTGCATTCGACCTGCGTGACAAGCTGTATGAAAAGGTACAGTCGTTCTCTTACGATATTTTTAGCCGCTTCCCTACCTCGTCCCTGATCACCCGCCTTACCGGGGATGTAACACAAATTCAGGATACGATATTCATGGGGCTACGGTTCATTACCCGTATTCCGCTGGTTGTGATCGGAAGCGTGATTATGGCGCTTGTTGTACATATCAAGCTGGGGCTGCTGCTGACCGTGACGCTGCCGTTTTTGGTGATTTTCATGATCTGGCTGATGCGCAGAGCGTCCGAGCTGTTCCGCAATGTGCAGAGCCGGCTCGACGGCGTGAATGGTGTGATTCAGGAGAATTTGACCGGAATCCGGCTGATCCGTGTATTTGTGCGGATGGGCCATGAGATTGGACGGTTCGCAACATTCAGCGGAGAGCTGATGAGATCGACTATTGCTGCGCTGCGGCTTACCGAGACCTCAACCCCGTTCATTATGATCATCGTCAACGCCGGTATTCTGGCCGTGTTATGGTTTGGGCGGATAGAGATCTCTACAGGGGATGCGACGCTGGGGCAGACGGTTGCTGTCATTAACTACTCGCTGCGGACAATGGGAGCGCTGTCAGCGCTATCCTGGATTATGGTCAGCTTCTCCCGCGCACGGGCGTCTTCGGGACGGGTCACTGAAGTGATGGCGGCAAGCGATGGCCCGGGCGAGCTGGGTATGGCTTCTGGAGAAGGTCTTGCGTCAGCTGTTCAAGGCAAGGTTGAATTCCAGCAGGTCAGCTTCAGTTATGCCGGCAGTGATATTAAGGTGCTTGACGATATCTCCTTCACAGTGCAGCCGGGGGAACGCGTGGCGATTATGGGCGCGACCGGCTCAGGCAAATCCTCTCTGGTAACGCTGATTCCCAGGCTATATGAATGCGGCAGCGGGACCATCCTGGTGGACGGACAGAAGCATACAGAGATGGATATGCAGACCTTACGGGGTTCGATTGGCTATGTACCTCAGGAGGTACTGCTATTCACCGGCTCGATCCGGGAGAATATAGCCTGGGGAAATGCAGCGGCGAGTCAGGCAGAGATTGAGCAGGCAGCAGCGGCAGCGCAGATTCATGACACAGTTGCCGGGCTGCCGCAGGGCTACGATACTGCCCTTGGGCAACGCGGAGTTAATCTGTCGGGCGGGCAGAAGCAGCGTCTGAGCATTGCAAGGGCGCTGGTGCGCAGACCGGCGATCCTGATTCTGGATGACAGCACCAGTGCGCTTGATGCGGTGACGGAGGGGCTTTTACTGGCGGAGCTGAAGAAGTTATCCTGCACGACCTTCCTGATCACACAGAAAATCAGTTCCACCGCCTCGGCGGATCTGATTCTGCTGCTGGACGAAGGCCGGCTGATTGCGCAGGGGACCCATTCTGAATTAATGGACCAATCCGCGCTGTACCGCAAAATCTATCAATCGCAGACAGGGGAGGGGCAGCATGTTCAAAGCACTCATTGAGCCGTTCCGCTATCCGAAGCTGGATGTAGGCCACGGCGAAGCCAAGGTCTTCGGGGCGATGGGCAGCCGGAAGCCGAAGGCGAAGGCCAAGAACTGGTCTGGCACATTAGGACGCATATGGAGTTATCTCGCTGAACGCCGGACAAAGCTGATACTTGTGCTGTTCATGGTTCTACTAAGCTCAGCTTTGTCGCTCCTTGGACCCTACCTGATCAGCCGGGCAGTGGACGACTATCTGGGCGGGGAGGGCGGCAGAACGTGGGGCCTCTTCCTGCTGGTGCTGGCGCTCGTCTACCTGCTGAATTCCCTGGTCTCCTGGCTGCAAAATGTCTGGATGATCGAAGTGGCCCAGGAGACGGTCTACCGGATGCGGACGGATCTGTTCTCGCACCTGCACCGCTTGCCGATCTCCTTCTTCAACCGCAGGCAGCAGGGAGAGATTATGAGCCGTCTGACCAATGATATCGAGAATATCAGCTCGACGCTGAACAGCTCGGCGATTCAGATTTTTTCCAGTATTCTGACGCTGGTGGGAACGGTTGGCGTAATGCTATGGCTCAGCCCGCTCTTGACGCTGCTAACCTTCATTGTGGTGCCGCTGATGATGCTGGGGATGCGCTGGATTACCCGGCGGACCGGACCGCTGTTCAAGGAGCGGCAGCGGAATATGGGTGAGCTGAACGGGTTCATCGAAGAGACCTTGTCCGGGCAGCGGATTATCAAAGCCTTCTCGCAGGAGGAGCGGGTGATTACCGGCTTCAGAGAGCGCAATACACGGATTATGCTGTCGGGGTATTGGGCCCAAGCGATTTCAGGCTTCATTCCCAAGCTGATGAATGGTCTGAACAATCTGAGCTTTGCCATCGTGGCCGGAGTCGGGGGGCTGCTTGCGATCCGCGGGCTGGTGACGGTGGGGATTATTATCGCTTTTGCCGAATATGCCCGCCAGTTCACCCGGCCGCTGAATGATTTGGCGAACCAATGGAACACGCTGCTGTCGGCGATCGCCGGTGCGGAGCGCGTCTTCGAGGTGTTGGATGAAGAGACGGAGGCCCGGGATGAGGGCGCGGCGGTGAAGCTTGCGCATGTTGAGGGCGCTGTGAAGTTCTCGGAGGTCTCCTTCTCCTATGATGGGGGGGCAGATACGCTGCAGGATATTTCATTTGAAGCGAAGCCCGGTGAGATGATTGCGCTGGTCGGACCTACCGGTGCTGGAAAAACGACGCTAATCGGCCTGCTGTCCCGCTTCTACGATCCGAGCCGGGGCAGCATTACGCTGGACGGGCGGGAGCTGTCAACGGTCACCCGTGAGAGTCTGCGCAGCCATATGGCCTTCGTCCTCCAGGACTCCTTCCTGTTCAAAGGTACGATCCGCGATAATATCCGCTACGGCCGGCTGGATGCAACCGATGAAGAGGTGGAGGAGGCTGCGAAGCTGGCCAATGCCCATGCCTTCATCATGAGACTCCAGGACGGCTACGACCGGATGCTGTCTGTGGACGGCAGCGGTATCAGCCAGGGACAGAAGCAGTTGCTGGCTATTGCCCGGGCAATTTTGGCGAATCCGTCTATGCTGGTGCTGGATGAGGCGACGAGCAGCATCGATACGGTGACCGAGATCAAGATTCAGGAAGGGCTCCAGGCGCTGATGCGTGGCCGGACCAGCTTCGTGATCGCCCACCGGCTGGGCACGATCCGCGCAGCCGACCGCATTCTGGTGCTTGAGGGCGGACGCCTGCTTCAGCAGGGCTCGCATGAGGAGCTGCTCCGGCAGGGCGGCCTCTATAGTCAGCTGGTGCGGGGAAGTAAGGAAGCGGCTGGGGAGTAAGGATGAGGGATGGTTGAGGCATGGTGAGGGTGAGGCAATGAAGTGTAACGCTGATGCTGGCGCTGATGCTGGCGCTGATGCTCACGCTAATGCTGATGCTCACGCTAATGCTCACCCTTGCGTTGAAGGTTGTACGTAGAGGCTACGGCGGTGGAATTGGTAAGGTAACTGTATTTTGTGCAGTAGAAATCTCATTTTTGAGTGGAAAATGGTATTCTACTGTATTTGGTACATTAGATTTTGCTGATTTGAGCAGAAAAGTGGGGGTTGTTCGAATTCTACTGTACGAAGTGCAATAGCTTTTGAATTCTGCTGGAGATTACCCTTTTCTGTTGTACATTGTGCAATTGTGCTGTTGGTAAGCTCTAATATCGTACCACATACCTGTGAACCGTATCTCTTATCTCGCGGATAGTTGTATTTCGTGCAGCTATAATGCTGCGGATTAACGAATAAGCTGGCATAGATGTATTCCGTACAACTAAGATCAGGCACATTAGTCTTTAAACGCAATGTAGAGATTTATAAGTGTACGAAGTGCAGCTAAAACTCACAATGGGCCTGATCCGAGCATTTTAGTTGTACAAACTGCACTTAAGTAACAGGCACGTAGCAATTGAGCGACAGACTCGTAGCGCACTCTCACAGAGTACAGCGTGCGGTTCACGCGGCGTCTGGTGTGAACCGGGAGTCCTCCAGTTAAAAGTTCGATAGCTAACAACAAGGGGATGCCTTAGCAGCCGGTTCGTTCATGGCTTGAGGCATCCCCTGTTTCAATGGAATATAATTAGGAGCGGGCTTCGGAGGACGGGGGCTGCTGTGCTTGCTGCTTCTCCCTGAAGCGGGGGCCAACGTAGTTCTTTTTGCGGTCACGGGTCAGAATCCAGCCGCCGAGGAAGGTCATGCCCGCCAGGAATAAAAGCAGGCCGCCGCCGAAATGCAGCCACGCGAACACCGGAACGACCGAGTCGTCTCCATGCATCGCGAAATAGTTGAACAGATCATCTTTCATCATAAGGAAGCCCGTCATCGCCAGGAGGCCGGGGATCACCAGAATAAGGATGGCAATGAAGCGTGAAATCAGCAGTTTCATCACAGTCGCTCCTCTTCGCAGCCGTTTGAATTCACCCATATGATAACGCTTTAACCTGCAAAAGTCCATGAATACATGACGTTTATAAGTTTTGAATTACTCCCGAAAGAGAGTACAATATAATAGATTGAACTGAATTCAAGAGGAATGACTGGAGGATACATATCATGACAATGACCTGTGATGTGGCGATACTTGGGGGAGGCACCGGCGGTTATGTGGCAGCGATCCGCGCTGCGCAGCTGGGCAAATCCGTTGTCGTTATTGAAATGGACAAGCTGGGCGGAACCTGCCTGCACCGCGGCTGTATTCCCAGCAAATCACTGCTGCGCAGTGCAGAGGTATTGGCTGAAATCAACGAGAGCGAAAGCTATGGTATAGAGACTACGGGCACCAAGCTGGTGTTCCCCAAAGTGCAGCAGCGCAAGGAAGCGGTAGTAGAGCAGCTACATCAGGGGGTGCAGTATCTGATGCGCAAGCACAAGATTCAGGTGCTGAAGGGCAAAGGCCGGATCATCGGGCCTTCGATCTTCTCCCCGCGAAGCGGCGCTGTAGCTGTAGAACTGGAGAATGGCGAGATGGAGACCGTGGTCTCTACGAATCTCATCATTGCTACCGGCTCGCGTCCGCGCGTTCTGCCTGGTCTGGTGCCTGACGGCAAGGTGATTCTGAGCAGTGAAGAGGCGCTTACGCTTGAGGAGCTACCGGCCTCGATTATTATTGTGGGCGGCGGGGTAATCGGAGTGGAGTGGGCATCCATGCTGGCTGATTTCGGAGTGCAGGTGACTGTCGTCGAGGCAGCCGGGCAGCTGTTGCCACAGGAGGATGAAGAGGTGGCCCGCGAGCTGCTGCGTCTGCTGAAGAAACGCGGAGTCCGGGTGCTCACCGGAACAACGGTGGATGCCGAGACCTGCACAGTGTCGGAGACAGGGATTACGATTGAAGCCCGCAAGGGGGAGCAGAGCCAGAGTCTATCGGCTGATAAGCTGCTCGTATCCGTGGGACGCGTGGCGAACATCGAGAATCTCGGACTGGAAAATACAGATATCCGTTTCGATACAGGTGTCATTGCGGTGAATACCAATATGCAGACGGGTGAACCGCATATCTATGCGATTGGCGACTGTATTGGCGGACTGCAGCTGGCCCATGCGGCCAGCCATGAAGGCATCCGTGCGGTCAACCATCTGGCGGGCGAATCGCTCCATCCTTATGAGACTCATCTGGTTCCCCGCTGTGTCTATACACGGCCGGAAGTGGCAAGTGTCGGTTACACAGAGAAGGAAGCGAAGGAGCTCGGCCGTGAGACGGTGACCGGCAAATTCCCGTTCTCCGCCATCGGCAAAGCCATTGTCTACGGCATGAAGGACGGCTTCGTGAAGGTGGTGGCTGACGCGAAGAACGGGGATATCCTCGGCGTGCAAATGATCGGCCCGCATGTGACCGATCTGATCGGCGAAGCGGCGCTGGCCCAGATCCTGGATGCTACACCTTGGGAGGTCGGGGAGGCTGTACATGCTCATCCGACACTGTCGGAGGTGCTGGGCGAGGCGATGCTGGCGGTGGATGGAAGAGCAATCGGATTCTAGCGTGCGATAGAGAGCTTAACAAGAAGGCCGGAGGGAGCGGAAGGCGCGTAATGCGCCGATATCGCTCCATACCGGCTATATTTGTTCGGTTCCAGAGCCTTGCCTTGGCGGAGGGATTTTGGCTTTTCTTTTTGCCACGAAAAAGATTATAATGGATTTAGTACCTGGTGATAGGATCAGGGCATATATATTTAGTATTAGGGTCAACCCGCCTGACGGACGCATCCTGAACCTGTTAGAGATAGCGGGGCTGGAAGCTGAGCGCCGGCAATACTTTTTAGGAGGTACCTCTTATATGGAATCCCAAGGTACTGTAGACACCGTTAACAGACATAAGCAGCTTGGACTCACAGACGGCCAGGTTATCGATATGTACAGATTCATGCAGCTCGGACGGAAATATGATGAGCGCAGTCTGCTGCTGCAGCGTGCGGGCAAGATCAATTTCCATGTATCCGGCATCGGGCAGGAGGCGGCACAGGTCGCGGCGGCATTTGCACTGGACCGGGAGAATGACTATTTCCTGCCCTATTACCGGGACTATGCGTTTGTCCTCTCTGTCGGAATGACCACGCGCGAGCTGATGCTCTCCGTCTTCGCCAAGGCGGAAGATCCCAACAGCGGCGGCCGGCAGATGCCGGGCCACTTCGGCAGCAAGCGCCTGCGGATTGTAACGGGCTCAAGCCCGGTCACGACCCAGGTTCCGCATGCGGCAGGCTTCGCGCTGGCGGCGAAGATGCAGAAGAAGAAGTTCGTCTCCTTCGTTACCTTCGGGGAAGGCTCCAGCAACCAGGGGGATTTCCATGAAGCGTGTAACTTTGCCGGTGTGAATAAGCTGCCTATGATTATTTTTTGCCAGAACAATCAGTATGCCATCTCGATTCCGGCCCACAAGCAGCTTGGCGGCAAGGTCAGCGACCGTGCGCTCGGATACGGCTTCCCCGGCATCCGGGTGGACGGCAATGATCCGCTGGAGGTCTACCGTGTGGTGAAGGAGGCCCGGGAACGTGCGCTTGCCGGTGAAGGCCCGACCCTGATTGAAGCGATGATGTACCGCCTGTCGCCGCACTCCACTTCGGATAATGATCTGGCTTACCGGACCCAGGAGGAAGTCGATGAGAACTGGGCAAAAGACGGCATCGCCGCGTTCCGCACCTATCTGACCGGACTCGGTCTATGGAGTGATGAGCAGGAGCGTGATTTGGCTGCCGAATATAATCTTGAACTGAAAGAGGCTATAACCTACGCGGAGAATGCGCCGTTCCCGAAACCGGAAGATACGCTGCTGCATGTCTACGATGAATCCGGCCTGAAGGGGGGCGCTTAAGCCATGGCGATGATGGAATATATCGATGCAATCCGGCTGGCGATGAAGGAAGAGATGGAACGTGACGAGTCGGTGTTCGTGCTGGGTGAGGATGTCGGCGTGAAGGGCGGCGTCTTCACAACAACCAAAGGCTTGCAGGAGCAGTTCGGCGCAGAACGGGTGCTGGACACACCGCTTGCGGAATCTGCTATTGCAGGGGTGGCTATCGGTGCTGCAATGTACGGCATGAAGCCGATTGCCGAGATGCAATACTCGGATTTCATGCTGCCCGCAACGAACCAGATTATCAGCGAAGCCGCCAAAATCCGCTACCGTTCCAATAATGACTGGAACTGTCCGGTCGTCATCCGTGCGCCGATCGGCGGCGGCATCTTCGGCGGGCTGTACCACTCGCAGTGTCCGGAGTCGATCTTCTTCGGCACGCCGGGACTTAAGATTGTGGCTCCTTATTCGGCTGCAGATGCCAAGGGCCTGCTCAAGTCCGCTGTCCGCGATCCTGATCCGGTGCTGTTCTTCGAGAACAAGAAGTGCTACAAGCTGATCAAGGGCGATGTGCCGGAAGGCGACTACACAGTGCCGATTGGTGAAGCGAATCTGCTGCGTGAAGGCAGCGATATTACGGTGATCGGGTATAGCCTGCCGCTGCATTTTGCGATGCAGGCTGCTGAGGAGCTGGAGAAGGAGCATGGCCTCACCGCGCATATTCTGGATCTGCGCACCCTCCAGCCGCTGGACCGCGAGGCGATTATTGCCGCTGTCCGGCAGACCGGCAAGGTGCTGATTGTCCATGAGGACAACAAGACCGGAGGCATCGGCGCTGAAGTGGCGGCGATCATCGCCGAGCATTGTCTGTTCGACCTCGATGCGCCAATCTTCCGCTTGTGCGGACCCGATGTCCCGGCGATGCCGATCTCACCGCCGATGGAGAAATTCTTCCTGCTCAGCAAGGACAAGGTCAAGGCTGAGATGCTGCGTCTGGCGCAGTACTAAGTTCAATAATTCATCCTGCCTGGACACCGCGACTGGGACCCGGGCAAGAATGTTGCAGAAAGTGCAGCTTTAGATACGAAATAAATAGTGGATTAGGCAGAATGCTGCAGGAAATACAACAATATGTCCGCTTAGCCGCCCGAATGAAGAGAATTGCTGCGTTTTGAGCAACATTTTTGATTTTGGGCAGATTTGTATGAGCGAATGTTGCATTTAGTGCAGGATTTGATGGCTGACTATCCGTTCGGGGGCCAGGAGGCTAATGCTTACAAAACAAAGCCTATGCTTCCGATGCTAGTTTTGTACGAAGTAAATTCAAGAAGTCCACGCTTACAAACCATTAAGGAGTGACATTATGTCTGACAATACAACGCTGACGGATGTAATTATGCCGCAGCTGGCTGAATCGCTGGTCTCGGCGACCATCGGGAAGTGGCTCAAGCAGCCGGGCGATCCGATAGAGCAATATGAGCCGATCTGCGAACTGATCACCGATAAGGTGAACGCAGAGCTGCCGGCCACAGTGGACGGCACGATGGCCGAGCTGCTGGCCGAAGAGGGCCAGACGGTCAGCGTCGGCGAGATCATCGCCCGCATCGCAGTGGCTGGCTCCGCTGCGCCAGCCGCTGCAGCCCCGTCACCGGCAGCTTCCGGTGACGCCCCAGCCCCAGCGGCTGCCCCGGCTGCGGCAGGCGGCACTGCCCCGCAGGCGGCCCACGCCGCCGCGCGGCCGCCCATGCCCGCTGCGGCTTATGACGCCGCAGCTCCAATGCGGGCCCGTTACTCTCCGGCTGTGCAGACGCTGGCCGCCGAGCACGGCATCAACCTGGCGGCCGTGCCGGGCACCGGCCTGGGCGGACGTATCACACGCAAGGATGTGCTCACGTTCCTGGAGAACGGCGTCTCCGTCCAGCCGCCGGCACCCGCAGCAGCCCCTGCTGCTGCGCCTGTACCTGACGCCCCCCCTGCACCCGCTGCGCAGCAGCCTGTGTTCCAGCCGGTTCAGGATGAATTTCAGCCGGTGCGCAATTCCGGCCTGCACCTCAGCGAATCGCCGAAGATTCCGACGATTGAGATCGAAGGCGGACGGGGCAGCAGCTCGGAATATCTGATCGACGTTACGCCGATCCGTAATACGATTGCTACCAGAATGCGCCAGAGCGTCTCGGAGATCCCGCATGCCTGGACGATGATCGAGGTCGATGTGACCAATCTGGTGGTGCTGCGCAACAAGCTGAAGGATGAGTTCAAGCGCAAAGAGGGCATTAACCTGACCTATCTCGCTTTTCTGATGAAGGCGGTGGTCAGTGCAATCAAGGATTACCCGATCATGAACTCGGTATGGGCCGTTGACAAAATCATCGTCAAACGCGACATCAACATCTCGCTGGCCGTAGGCACAGAGGATTCCGTCATGACGCCGGTCATCAAAAAAGCCGATCAGAAGAATGTCGCCGGGCTGGCCCGCGAGATCGACGAACTGGCACTCAAGACACGGGAGGGCAAGCTGCGCCTGGACGATATGCAGGGCGGTACGTTCACGGTGAACAACACCGGCTCGTTCGGCTCGATTCTGTCTTACCCGATTATCAACTATCCGCAGGCGGCAATTCTGACTTTTGAATCCATTGTCAAAAAGCCTGTCGTCATCAACGATATGATTGCCGTACGTTCGATGGCGAATATCTGCCTGTCGCTGGATCACCGGATTCTGGACGGAGTCATCAGCGGACGGTTCCTGCAGCGCGTGAAGGATAATGTGGAAGGCTACACCCCGGAGACGAAGCTCTACTAAGTAAGGCGGCTGCGGACTCCTGGGACAGGGAGAATGAGAAGCAAAGGGGAACTTACGATGATGGAGAACCTGAACCTAAGCAAACTTACAGTTACCATTCTTCCGGTGATGGAGTACGGAGCGGCCTGGGAGCTGCAAAAGGAAGCGGTGCATGCGATTGACGCGGGCACTGCTTCCGAGCAGCTGATTCTTTTGCAGCATCCGCCCACATACACCATCGGTTCGCAGAATCATCCGGAGCATCTGCTCCTCAGCGGGGAACAGCTCAGGCATCAGGGAATTGCGCTGTTTGAGATTGACCGCGGGGGAGATATTACATATCACGGGCCCGGCCAGCTGGTCGGGTACCCGCTTTTGAAGCTGGGCGAGAACGGCAAGGTTGATCTGCATGGCTATCTGCGCAAGCTGGAGTCGGTGATTATAGCGTATCTGGAGGCCTATGGCATTACGGGAACCCGCAAGCAGGGGTATACCGGGGTGTGGGTCGGTGATGAGAAAATCTGTGCCATCGGCGTAAAGTTCAACAAGTGTAAATTCCGCCGTGGGTTTGTTACCAGTCATGGCTTCGCCTTCAACGTATCGGCCGGGATCGGGCAAAGCGGCTTCACAGGCATTATCCCTTGCGGTATTGCGGAATACGGAGTGACCTCGCTTGAGGAATGCACAGGGCGCGCTTTTGACATCGGGACGGTTGCTGAAGAGCTGGTGCCTTATTTCCTGGAGCAGTTTCCGTATAGCCAAACAGCGCCCGGGGAACCGGACGCTGTTACTTAAGCGCTAAGCGTGATTAACCTGCGAGGAACGGTTCGATGACGAACAGCACCGTAGAGGCGATCATAGCGAACAGCATGATGTAGATGATAATGCGAAACCATTTTTGTCGTTGCATGAGTGACTCCTTTGAGATTAGTTTAAGTTATGAGCATAAGCCCACAATTGAACGCAGTACAACCATTGTAACGTATCTGAGAAAGAGAGGGAAGTCCATATGATATCAGAAGACCGATTGATCCATGAGTTCATGGAGCTTGTCCAGATTGACAGTGAGACCCGGAATGAACGGCAGATTGCCGATGTGCTCAAGGAGAAGTTCAGCAGCCTGGGGCTGACTGCGGTGGAGGACGATTCGCAGGAGAGAACGGGGCACGGAGCCGGCAACCTGTTCGTGACCTGGCCTGCTGACAGCGGAGTGAGCGCGCCGAAGCTGCTGTTCACCTGCCATATGGATACCGTGGTGCCCGGCCAGAAGATCAAGCCTGCCTTGGGGGAAGACGGCTGGATTCGAAGTGATGGCAGTACCATTCTTGGAGCGGATGACAAAGCGGGACTAGCTGCCCTGTTCGAAGCGATCCGGGTCATTCAGGAGCAGAAGCTGCCGCACGGCCAGATTCAGTTCGTCATTACGGCAGGCGAAGAGTCCGGGCTGATGGGCGCACGCGCCATGGACCCGGCACATCTGGATGCAGATATGGGCTTCGCGCTGGATTCCAACGGAGAAGTGGGAGCCATCGCGATTGCAGCACCGGCACAGGCGAAGGTAACGATGCAGATCTTCGGCAAATCCGCCCATGCAGGCGTGAACCCGGAGGATGGTATCAGCGCCATTCAGGTAGCGAGCAAAGCGATCTCGGCTATGAAGCTTGGACGGATTGACAACGAGACGACAGCGAATATCGGCAAGTTCGCCGGCGGCGGACCGACGAATGTGGTCTGCGATCATGTGCAGTTGGATGCGGAGGCCCGCAGTATTGTGCAGGAGAAGGTAGAGAAGCAGATTGCCTCTATGCGTGAGGCGCTGGAGACTACCGCACGCGACCACGGTGCGCAGAGTGAATTCCGCAGCGAGATGATCTATCCGGCGTTCAGCTTTAATGGGAATGATCCGGTTGTTCAATTGGCTGACCGGGCGATCACTTCGCTGGGTCTGACGACCCGGCTGTTCGCTTCCGGCGGCGGCAGTGATGCCAATGTGTTCAACGGGCTGAACGTTCCGGTTGTGAATCTGGCGGTTGGCTACGAGGATATTCACACCACGAAGGAGCGGATCAAGGCCGCAGACATCGTCAAGGTGGCCAGCCTGGTTGTAGCCATTGTGGCCGAGAGCCAGAAGGGCTAATCTGATTAAGATACTGTGCAGGAGGAACCCGTTCATGCCAAGGCTAATACCAAGGCGGTCTGCTGCCGCATAACAAATAATAAATAGGAGCTGTTTCCGGGATGATCCGGGAGACAGCTCCTTCTTATACCCTGGAAGATCATAGACGCTGACCGGAAGAACGAAGCGGCATTATCCAGCCTTGGAAGCTTTGATCCGCGAATCTGCCTGGAGCAGCAGGATGTAAGAGAGGGGCATATCGCGCCCGTATTGCTTCATCCACCCGGCCATTACGGCCATAATCTGTTCCGGTTTACCTACCATTGTAACTGCGGATGAGCTTGCTTGGACAAGGATGTTATTCATGCCTGCATTCCTTCTTTCTTCTTAAGTTTGCTATAATACACCCTATGCATAACGATGCCAAAGGAGACCACAAATCTATGAAAAAAGATGAAATAAACCGCAACCCCGCATTGGATGAAGAAACATTGTCAACGAAGCCGATTTTTGCAGGCCACATTATTTCGCTGCAGGTGGATACCGTGAGGCTTCCTGACGGCAACACCGCAACCCGCGAGGTCGTGAAGCACCCTGGAGCTGTAGCCGTGCTGGCCTTGAACCAAGGTAAAATGCTGGTCGTGGAGCAGTACCGTCAGCCGATGCACCGTACCGAGGTGGAGATTCCCGCAGGCAAGCTGGACCCGGGTGAAGATCCTCTGGCGGCTGCGGGCCGTGAGCTTCAGGAGGAGACCGGCTTTCATAGCGGGGGGCTGAAGCTGCTGAAGTCGTTCTACACCTCTCCCGGCTTCGCCGACGAGATCATTCACCTCTATGTGACCGAGGATGCCCAGCCGGGCGAGATGGCGCTGGATGAGGATGAGTTCCTGGAGGTCTCCGAGCTGACGCTGGAGGAAGCCTACCAGTACATTGCGGACGGACGTATTGCCGATGCCAAGACGATGATGGCGGTCTATGCCTGGCATCTCTACACGCTGACAGGCCAATGGCACTAGCGGCGGAGCTCAGAAGCGTCTACTGCGATCTGCATGTGCATATCGGACGGACTTCGGAGGGCCAGGCGGTCAAAATCAGCGGCAGCCGTGATCTGACCTTCGCCGGGATTGCCCGGGAAGCGGCGGAGCGCAAGGGGATTGGCCTGATCGGCATTATCGACAGCCACTCACCGGGCGTGCTGCGTGATATTCATACCGCGCTGGATTCCGGTGAAATGACGATAGCCGCAGGCGGCGGAATTGCGTACCGGGGGACGACGATCCTGCTGGGAACCGAGATTGAGATCCGCGAGCCCGGGCGGCGGGAGTGCCATGTCCTGGCCTTCATGCCGGACCTTGGAACGATGGAGGATTTCAGCACCTGGATGAGCGCCCATATGCGTAATAGGAATCTTAGCTCCCAGCGCCTGTACGCCCCTTCAAGGGTGCTGCAGGACGAGATTACCGGGCGGGGCGGACTGCTGATCCCGGCCCATATTTTCACGCCTCATAAGGGGCTCTATGGCTGTGCGGCCGAGCGGATGGCTGAGTTATTCGATCTGGACCGTATCGCGGCGGTGGAGCTTGGCCTCAGTGCGGATTCAGAGATGGCAGGGTATATCTCGGAGCTTGACCGTTACAGCTTCCTGACTAATTCCGATGCCCATTCTCTCGGCAAAATCGGCCGCGAGTACAATGTCATCGAGATGCGGGAGCCCTCCTTCGAGGAGCTGAAGCTGGCGCTCCGGCGCTCGGAAGGACGCAGGGTCAGCGCCAACTTCGGGCTGAATCCCCGGCTGGGCAAATATCACCGGACCTATTGCGGCGGCTGCGGCAGCATCATCGATGAAGCCTACAGCACCTCGGAGCGCTGCCCGTATTGCGGCAGTCCGAAGCTGGTCCAGGGTGTGCTGGACCGCATTCTGCACATTGCCGACCGTCCGCTGCCGCAGGTTCCGGAATATCGGCCTGCGTACCATTACCAGGTGCCGCTGGAGTTCATTCCCGGCCTCGGCAAGCGTAAGCTGAACCAGCTGCTGGAGGCTTTTGGCACAGAGATGAACATTCTGCACCGGGCTGCGGAAGCCGAGCTTGCCGCTGTAGCGGGAGCGGAGCTGGCCGGGCTGATCGTGCTGGCCCGTACAGGACAGCTCGTGCTCTCCTCGGGTGGCGGAGGCACCTACGGCAAGGTGCTCAAGAACTAAGGACAAGTCATAGATCAGGACATTCCCTCATATGGTGTAACATGTGACCGGAAAGGGGAATGTCAGGGTGCGCAGTCTAAAGCTGATGGTGAAGGAACAGACGCCTCTATATATTTTTGTCGCGGTATTATTTCTGGTCGGGGTGGTCTTCGGAGCGCTTATCGTCACTGCGCTTACGCTGGATCAGCAGCAGGAGCTGGGCGATTACTTAAGCAATTTCTTCGTGACGGTCGATCAGCAGGGACTGCCTGCCGCGCAGGATTCATACTGGAGCATCGCCGCCTTTCATCTGAAGTGGGTTGGCTTGATCTGGGTGCTCGGCTTGTCCGTGATCGGACTTCCGGGCATTCTGATTCTGGATTTCCTCAAAGGCGTGCTGATCGGCTTCACCGTCGGCACTCTCGTCAGCCAATACTCCTGGCACGGCATGCTGTTCGCCCTGGTCTCCGTCGCTCCGCATAATCTGGTGCTGATTCCGGTGCTGCTGGTATGCAGCGCGGCGGCCCTCGGTTTCTCCCTGCTAATGATCCGCAGCCGGGTGCTGGGACAGCAGCGCCGCACGCAGGTGACTCATCCGTTCATGATGTATACGCTGCTCTCGCTGGGGATGGCGCTGCTGGTGATGGGAATCTCGGGCTTCGAGGCTTACGTGACTCCGGTGATGATGCGCTGGGTGACGCCTCTTCTGGTGTCGGCCGGATGAGGAAGAATTTTCAAATATGGAGGATCTGTGAATGAATGGGCCAGCCCTGTCGAGATGCTAAAACCGTTTGACTTCTTAAAGGAAATCCCCCTATAATGGAAGAAGTGGCTTGAAGCCCGGTGTGGTAATTTTCCAAGGGGGAGGCAGACAATGGAAGCCCGAATAGACAAGATTAAGCAACAACTACAATCCCAAGGATACAAGCTTACACCTCAACGGGAAGCGACCTTAAGAGTTCTCCTGGAGAACGAGGATGATCATTTAAGTGCGGAAGATGTATTCATGCTTGTGAAAGAAAAGGCGCCCGAGATCGGTCTTGCCACCGTGTATCGTACCCTGGAACTGCTTAGCGAGCTTCATGTCGTGGAGAAGATCAATTTCGGAGACGGTGTGGCCCGCTATGATCTGCGTACAGATACGGCGAAGCATCATCATCATCATTTGATTTGTGTGCAGTGCGGAAGTATGGATGAGATTCGTGAGGATTGGCTCGGACCGCTGGAAGAGCGACTGGAGCAGGAATACAACTTCACGGTGGTTGATCATAGACTTGATTTTCACGGAATATGCCACCGCTGCAAGGATAAGAACCCGGCAGAGGACAATACTCCCGAATAAGCGTATATAGAACGTGGACTTAAGAATGCTTCATTGCGATATTCCTAAGCTCATCTTCAGATGAAGCATGACCGCGCAAGCTCTCCCCCGGCTGAATGGCTGGAGGGGAGCTTTTTGATTGCCGGGAGAGCAAGGAAAGTGGGCTGCGGCGGGAAATGAAAGGGATAAATCCCATTGAATTCGCTGAAAGTGGGCTGGAAGGGGAAATGAAAGGGATAAATCCCATTGAATTCGCTGAAAGTGGGCTGAATGAGGGAATGAAAGGGATAAATCCCATTAAATCCGTTGAAAAGTGTGCTGGACGGGGAGATTAAAGGGATAAATCCCATTAAATTCGCTGAAAGTGGGCTGGACGGGTAGTTGAAGGAGAGTAATGAAGAGCACAAGTGCCAATGTCATTAAGATAAGTTCAAAGATAAGTTTGGAATTAATAAAGAGAATCCAAAACGGTATGGGGAAACGTCCTATGCCGTTTGTTTTTGGTGTAAGGAAGGAAAAAAGCGCATAGCAAACAAAGCGGATGGAAGATCCACTTAAAAAAATGTTCATGCGAACCGAATTATGCTACTCTGTAGACGAAGCTAATGGCGGATTTGCTACGTATTCTGCGTGTATTCCTTTGCCCAGGACGGGTGAGACGAATCGGCAAAATATTTTTGCGAATCAAAGCTTCCACATCAGGCGGGGGTCCATCGCCCTTGGAGCGCAGGAAATGTCTACAGACGTGAACGGCCACCGTGAAGTTGACTTGGTAGAGGTGCCGTTTATCCTTTTGGGAAATGACTACGTGCGAGGTAATCATTTCAGCGAAATTGTAGAGGATCATTCTTGCGAAGATCTCTTGGGTAATGGACTCTTGCTTCTTTGCGTGAAAATGGGTCAGACCGATGGTGTATTTTAAGGCCCGGAAAGAGGTCTCAATCCCCCATCGCAGGTGATACAGTTCCCGGAGTTCATCCGGTGAGAATTCAGCAGCCGGTAGATTGGTAATGACGGTTTCATAATCGCCACTGGGCAGGAGGAAACGAACCACCCGAAAGGAAATCGGGTAAAACAGGTTCTTTTGCATGTCCAGAAAATCAAAGCTAGAGGTGGCCGGAAGAATTTTATAGATTTCGGGGTGATCCCTGAACGCTTTCGTTCGTTTTTTAGTCAGCGTCAGGTGAATCTCCTGATCAAACGCCCCTTCAAAGGTCAAGTGCAAGCCCGAAAGAATGCCATTCGAATGCAAATCCTTGACCCGTATGACGTACTTCCATCCTTTCCGTTCCAGATGCGCGAACGTATTGTAGCTTTCCAATCCTCGATCCGCCAACACAATGACGTTCCCCTGAATAGGGGACCGATCCACCATCGTGGACAGCGCCCTTCCTTCGTTGCGCAGCTTTCGAGGTTGAAGGATGGCGTCCACGTAAAGCCGGTTACAGAGGTCATAAGCAGCGTTCAAGTGCAGAAGGTTAAAGCCTTTCGAGTGGGGCTGACTTTGAGAATAGGTCAACGGGTCCGCAGGATCTGTTGCAATATGCAGATCGGAACCGTCAATGGCCAATAATCGATAGCCTCGATAATCCTTGAATTCCGTATGGGACGCGGTAAAGGTGTGAAACAAAGATTCGACCGCAGACGGCAAAATTTTATTTCTTTGCTGAACAAAAGCAGAAGAAGTTGCGGTGTTAACGTCATAGCCCTGCGATTCCAACAGTTCCTTATAGAGGCTGTTGCCGCCCATAAAGATCAGGGTTTGCATAACCATTTCAAAGGGTAGTTTTTTCGTTCGGGTAAAATCCTTTCCCGGGTTTCTGACGTAAGGCGCGGGGGCAGCCGCCATCTCACGGATGAGAGATGTCAGTCTGTCTTTCAGCGAATTTGCATAAGCATTCATTGGCGTAACCTCCTCGTTTTTTCAAGGGGCTTCGCCACACGTTTTCTACGGATTGTCAAGATTTTTTTTGTGCAAAAAAAGAGCAGGCTATCTTTTCGATAACCTGCCTTTTTTTCTTGTTTTTGGCTCTATATCTTAACTTAATGACATTGGCACAAGTGCCCCTGAATTCAGCCCAAGTACGCTATATTGAGCAAATGAAGAGCATTAGTGCACCTGATTTTGGAAAACATGGACTAAACAGGCGAATAAGGTGTAAAAGTGCACCTGATTTCGGCAGAGCCGTCTCAGTGAGAGCGGCCAGGGAGCCAAATATTACTTAACATACATAACACGTCCCTCCGGCGCATAAAGTGAAGGACGAGTTCTGCTCACATTCCTTCTGCCCGCATTCTTTCTACTCACCGCATTTGCCTGCACTTACCCAAGTGTAGCAGAAGGGGGAGCATATGCAGGATGATGATGCAGATGCTGATATCATTTTGAGGAGGCTGCCTGGATGATTATTTCTCTGCCCCGCACGGTGCGCCGGCTGTATTTCATGACGATGCTTGTGGCGGTAAGCTGTGTGCTGTATTATGTTTTGAGCTGGGTCAGCGAATGGATCAGCCCGGCCCGCAATGTTGAGATTCCGGAAGGAACCGCCGTCCGGGCGTTTCAGGATGTCCAGTATGGGGAACAGGGGATAAGTGCGGGGGATCGCCTGCGCCTTTTTTACTGGTACGGGGAGTAACGGGACGGATTGCAGGATTAAGGGAGAAGTATGTCGAATCAATCTATAGCATGTCATGGAACAACGCTGTTCCGGCTGCTGGATCTCAACCCGCTGCGAAGCCGCATGAAGCAGCCTGAGTCTGACAGGAGCGTGAATTGATGAAGTCATACTTACAGCCGTTTATGCAGTATTTGTCCGGGGACAAAGGATTGTCTCCTAGTACGCTGGAATCCTATGGACGGGATATTTCGCAGTTTCTGGAGTTTACGGAAGAGCGGGGCCTGGACGCGGCCGAAGATATTAGAAGAACGCATATTATGCTCTATCTGGGTGCCCTGCGCGGAGCAGGGAAGGCAGCAGCCACGGTGAACCGGAATACGGTATCGCTGCGCGCCTATTTTCATTTTTTGCTGAAGGAACGGCTGATTGTCCAAGATCCAACGCTGGATATGGAAGCCATGAAGCCGAGTCACAAGCCGCCGGTCATTCTCAGCATTGCGGAGATCGAGCGTCTGCTGGCGGCTCCGGATGAAGCTGCTCCCCAGGGGATGCGCGATAAGGCTATGCTGGAGCTGCTGTATGCGACGGGTATCCGTGTGACGGAGCTGATCTCGATGAATGTGGAGGATGTGAACACATCCTTGCGGTTCGCACGCTGCAGCGGCGCCTCCGGCAAGGAGCGTGTGGTCCCGATCGGCGTGATTGCGGCTGATTGCGTAGCCCGTTATACCTCGGGGATGCGGGACAAGCTGCTGCGTGCGAGCCGGGAGGAGCCTGCGCTGTTCCTGAATAGTCTGGGCGGACGGCTGACCCGTCAGGGCTTTTGGAAAATCATCAAAAAATACGCGCGTGAAGCTCAGATTGAGCAGGACATCACACCGCATACTCTGCGCCACTCCTTCGCTGCGCATCTGCTTGAAGGCGGGGCGGACCTGCGCTCTGTGCAGCAGATGCTGGGCCATTCCGATAGTTCGACCACTCAGATCTACAGCGGAATTGCCCGCAAGAATATGAAGGAGGTCTACGAGAATCATCATCCCCGGGCGAAATAGCCGGCTGTACAGGGATGAGGGACCTTAGGAATACGGGCGGGCGTATCGGATTGGGCCGAAAAGATGCTTTTTGTGAGTAAGAAAGTTATGATGGAATCATACTGAAGAAATCGCTCCCGGGAGAGGTTCTCCCGGAGTTTCTTCATGCTTAGAGCAGACGACAAGATTAGGCAAACTATAAAAGGAGTGAAGACGGCAATGTCCTCATTTAAACGCATCGGATTTATTGTTCTGGACAGTGTAGGTATCGGTGAAGCGCCGGATGCCGCTAATTTCGGAGATACAGGCTCCCATACGCTGGGTCATATTCTGGAACGGGTTCCGGGTCTTAAGCTTCCGAATCTGCAGCAGCTCGGGCTGGCGAATATTGCCCCGCTGCCGCCGCTTGAACCGGTAACGGCACCTACAGGCTACTACGGTAAAATGCAGGAGGTATCCGTAGGCAAGGACACCATGACCGGACACTGGGAGCTGATGGGGCTGAAGAT
Source organism: Paenibacillus sp. FSL H3-0333 (assembly GCF_038002805.1). Taxonomy (NCBI): domain Bacteria; kingdom Bacillati; phylum Bacillota; class Bacilli; order Caryophanales; family Paenibacillaceae; genus Paenibacillus; species Paenibacillus sp. FSL H3-0333. Next base: position 3,111,245 of record NZ_JBBODG010000001.1, read on the forward strand.
CGAGGTTCCTTTTAACACCTACTTCGACGGCTTCCCTGCGGAGCTGATCGAGAAATTCGAAGCGGCTACCGGACGCAAGGTCATCGGCAACAAGCCGGCCTCCGGCACGGAGATTCTTGTGGAATACGGCGAGGAGCAGATGAAGACGGGCGCATGGATTGTCTATACTTCAGCGGACAGCGTGTTCCAGCTTGCGGCACATGAAGATATTATCCCTCTGGAGGAGCTGTACAGCGCCTGTAAAATCGCCCGTGAGCTGACGATGGCTCCCGAGTTCTCCGTAGGCCGTGTGATTGCCCGCCCTTATGTCGGCGAGCCGGGGAATTTTGTGCGTACACCTAACCGCCATGACTATGCGGTGAAGCCGCCGGAGCCTACGGTGATGAATGCGCTGGAGGATATCGGCAAGGATGTGATTGCTGTCGGCAAGATCAATGATATTTTTACCGGTGAAGGGGTAACCGCAACCTATCCGACCAAAAGCAATGAACACGGCATCCAGATTACGATCGACGAGCTGCGCAAGCCGTTTAACGGATTCCTGTTCACCAATCTGGTGGACTTCGATTCCCTCTACGGCCACCGCCGTGATCCGGAAGGCTACGGCCGTGCGCTGGAGGTATTCGATCAGGCGCTGCCTGAGCTGCTCAGTACGCTCGGTGAGGATGATCTGCTGATCATCTCCGCAGACCATGGCAATGACCCGATCCATGCCGGAACGGACCACACGCGCGAGTATGTGCCGCTCTTGGTCTACAGCCCGAGATTCAAGACTCCAGGCAGCCTGGGCATCCGCCAGACCTTCTCGGATGTGGCCGCCACAATCGCCGATAACTTCGGGGCGAAGGCTCCGCAGTACGGGACAAGCTTTTTGTCTGAATTACAGTAATCACACCACAGCTTGAACTGGATTTTTTGAAAAAAGAAGGAGTGTAACCCATGACCACTATAACCTCAAGCAAAATTCAAGAAGCCGCCGTATATATCAAAGATAAATGCACCGTCGCCCCTGAAATCGGGCTGATCCTGGGCTCCGGCCTAGGCATTCTGGCGGATCTGATCACAGATGAAGTCGTTATTCCTTATCATGAGATTCCTCATTTCCCGGTGTCCACGGTTGAAGGACATGAAGGCGAGCTGCTGATCGGCATGATCGAAGGCCGCCGCGTGGTCATGATGAAGGGCCGCTTCCACATGTATGAAGGCTACGGCCCTGAGGTTACAGCCTTCCCGGTACGGGTAATGAAGGAGCTGGGCGTAACCAGCCTGCTGGTCACCAACGCTGCCGGTGGCGTCAACACCGAATACACACCGGGCGATCTCATGCTGATTACGGACCATCTGAACCTGACCGGACGCAATCCGCTGAGCGGACCGAATGACAATGCGCTGGGCGTACGGTTCCCGGATATGTCCTCGGCTTACAGCCCGCGTCTGATTGCAGCTGCCAAGGAAGCTGCCGCCGCACTGAATTTTGAGTTCAAGGAAGGCGTATATGCGGGTCTGCTCGGACCGAACTATGAGACGCCTGCTGAGATCGTGATGCTGCGCCGCCAGGGAGCAGATGCCGTAGGCATGTCCACCGTATCCGAGACCATCGTTGCCCGCCATGCCGGGATTGAAGTGCTGGGTATTTCCTGCATCACCAACATGGCAGCCGGTATTCTGCCGCAGCCGCTGAATCATGCAGAGGTGATGGAGACCGCTGAGCGTGTGCGCGAGCAGTTCCTGAAGCTTGTGCTTGCTTTTATTCCCAAGATGTAGGTACTGCTTCACATACGCGTTATTCTATACACAATCCATATCCGGGAGGATCAATCGATGACAACACCAACAACAGTCCCATACGGCACCCAGGTTCAGGAAGCCGCTGCATATATTCAATCCAAATTCGGCGGTTATACACCGGTAATCGGCCTTATTCTGGGTTCAGGTCTTGGCGACCTGGGCGATCAGATCGAAGATGCAGTCTACCTGCCTTATGAAGAAATTCCGCATTTCCCCCATTCAACGGTAGAAGGCCATGCCGGAAGATTCGTGATCGGTAAGCTGGAAGGCAAGGATGTTATGATCATGCAGGGCCGTTTTCACTACTATGAAGGTTATGAGATGCGCAAGGTAGTTCTTCCGGTCTATGTAATGGCTAAGCTGGGCATCGGCACGCTTGTCATTACCAATGCTGGCGGCGGGATGAACAGAGCGTTCAAGGCAGGCGACCTGATGCTGATTACCGACCACCTCAATATGACCGGCGACAACCCGCTGATCGGACCGAATGATCCGGAGCTGGGCGTAAGATTCCCTGATATGTCCAGTGCCTATGACCCTGAATATATTGAGCTTGCGAAAAAGCTTGCCGACGGAGTTACAGGTGTGGACGGTGAAGCGCTTGTCCTGCAGGAAGGCGTATATGCCGGCATCAGTGGCCCTACTTATGAGACCCCGGCTGAGCTGAAAATGCTGGCCTATCTCGGCGGCGATGCCGTGGGAATGTCCACCGTGCCGGAGGTTATCGTGGCCAGTCACAGCAAGCTGCGCGTGCTCGGCATTACCTGTATCACCGACATGGCGATTGGCGATGAGCTGGAGCCGCTCACCCATGAGCAGGTGGTAAAAGTGGCGAACCTGACCAAGCCAAAATTCATCGGACTGGTGCGCTCCTTCGTCCGTGAGGTACAGATCTAATGCGTGCTGTTGATCTTATTCAGAAGAAAAGAGACGGCGGTGAGCTTAGCCGCGAAGAAATAGCATTTCTGATTCAAGGCTACAGCAAAGGGGAAATCCCGGATTATCAAATTTCCGCCTGGGCAATGGCCGTGTATTTCCGCGGAATGAACGCGCGGGAGACCGGCGACCTGACCCTGGAGATGGCGATGTCCGGCGACCAGGTTGACCTTAGCCCGATTGCGGGCATCAAGGTGGACAAGCATTCTACCGGAGGCGTGGGCGACAAGACGACAGTTGTGCTGGCACCGCTGGTCGCGGCGGCCGGAGTTCCGGTAGCCAAAATGTCCGGGCGCGGCCTCGGCCACACCGGAGGCACGCTGGATAAGCTGGAGTCAATCACGGGATTCTCGGTGGAGATGGACCGGGAACGCTTCTTCGCCCAGGTGGGCGAGATCGGCGCGGCGGTGATCGGCCAGTCCGGCAACATCACGCCGGCGGACAAGAAGCTGTATGCTCTGCGTGATGTGACGGCCACGGTGGAATCCATTCCGCTGATTGCCAGCTCCGTCATGAGCAAGAAGATCGCCGCAGGCGCGGACGCCATCGTGCTGGATGTGAAGACTGGCAGCGGCGCCTTCATGAAGACGCTGGAGGATTCCATTGCGCTCGCCCAGGCGATGGTAGATATCGGCACTCACCTTGGCCGCAACACGGTAGCGGTCATCAGCGATATGGACCAGCCGCTGGGCTTCGGCATCGGCAATGCCCTGGAGATCAAGGAGGGCATCGAGACCTTGAACGGTCACGGGCCGAAGGATCTGCAGGAGGTCTGCCTGATCCTGGGCAGCCAGATGCTGGTGCTCGGCGGCAAGGCGAAGGATGAGGAAGAAGCGCGCTCTATGCTGCTGTCCCATATCGAAGACGGCAGCGCCCTCGCTAAGTTCAAGCAGATGGTGTCAGCCCAGGGCGGCGATGTCTCACAGATTGATTCTCCTGACACCTTGCCCGCTGCCCGCAGATTCATCGAGGTCAAGGCTGCGACCGCAGGCTATGTGGAGAGCATCCAGGCTGAAGAGATCGGTGTGGCTGCGATGCTGCTCGGTGCCGGACGCGAGACGAAGGAGTCCGTGATCGATCTGGCGGTCGGCATTCAGCTCTCGCTGAAGGTCGGCGACGCCGTGGCCGCAGGCGATACCCTGGCGGTGCTCCACGTGAACGATGCCGGCGAAGGCAAGGTGAAGGAGGCCGAAGCCAAAGTGCTGGAAGCTTACCGCATCTCTGCCCAGCCAGTTCCGCCGCAGCCGCTGGTCTTTGCGCTGGTGACCAAGGACGGGGTAACGCGTTACTAGCCGGAAACGGAGTATTACGCTGGAATCCTGTTAATACAAACAAGCCGTACGAATCAGCATATTGCTGGCGTACGGCTTGTTTTATTTTTGTATAGGAAACTATAGTTTCCTTCTGCTGTGGAAAAGGTGTGTGTAAATTTGTGGATACGAGTTCTTTGAAAGATTCGTAGAAGGACTTTAATGCTGAATGTGACTGAAGGCTGAGGGTATGCTTACAACCGAATACAATGGGCTGTTACAGCGGAATATGGATCCAATGTATGTGAAAAACAGCATACATTGTGCTCGCAAGCAGGCGCACGGCCTGAATATATGTGAAAAACAGCATACATTGTGCTCGCAAGCAGGCGCACGGCCTGAATATATGTGAAAAACAGCATACATTGTGCTCGCAAGCAGGCGCACGGCCTGAATATATGTGAAAAACAGCATACATTGTGCTCGCAAGCAGGCGCACGGCCTGAATATATGTGAAAAACAGCATACATTATACCCGCAAGTAGGCACACGGCCCGAATGTATGTGAAAAACAGCATACATTGTGTTCGCGCGAAGGTAATCTTATTCATCCTTTAGGATGATTTAGTTCTGAAGACATCTGGGTCATTCCTTCGCCTGTTGCCTGCATATCTAGTAATTCCCTTTACATAAGCCTGAATCTCGTAACGAATGGAACCAAATCACTGATTACTAGGGTCAACAGTATAAGCAATTGAATTTAGCATGAATATGATAGACTACATACTATTTTATTACCGGATTCATATAGAAGGAGCCGATAGGTTCTGGATGAAGCTGCAGTTCATTTAATAGAGATTGACACTTTAAGCAATGAAGTAGCTAAATTCTGGAGAAGGAGGCCAGGGAATGGCGGTATGGAATACGGGGCCTATTGAGAATAACGCTGTTAACGGCTCTAGACCAACGGTATCAACGACTGTAATAATCGCCAATCAAAGTACAACCCAACCCGTGATCGTATTAACTCAGGGTTACAATCTCAGTGGGCTTAGAACATTATTTATCTTGAGCCAGGATGAGATTTTACCCAATACGGTGATTTCAAGAAATTATTACAGTAATCTTAATTCCTTTGAATTTGTATTTACAATCACTGGTGGAGCTGTTGATAACACGGAAATATCTGTATGGGGAAAAGGAAGTTCAGGACAGCTAACTACCCCACATCGCTTAGTTTCTGCAGAATTACTAGGTTATTCTGGAGGGGCTGGTGTGACAGGGGCAACGGGAGCGGCTGGTGTAACTGGAGCCACCGGAGCGACAGGCTTGACGGGAGGAACGGGAGCAACCGGGGCAACTGGAAGTACGGGAGCAACGGGTGAGACCGGGACCACAGGTGTAACGGGAGCAACGGGAGCAACTGGAGCATCCGGAGGAACTGGAGTTACGGGAGCCACCGGAGCAACTGGAGTTACGGGAGCAACTGGGGCAACGGGTGCAACCGGAGCAACTGGAATTACGGGGGCAACGGGTGAGACCGGGACCACAGGTGTAACGGGAGCGACTGGAGCAACCGGAGGAACTGGAGTTACGGGAGCCACCGGAGCAACTGGAGTAACGGGAGTAACCGGGGCAACTGGCCTTACGGGAGCAACGGGGGCAACGGGAGCAACCGGGACCACAGGTGTAACGGGAGCGACTGGAGCAACCGGAGCGACTGGAGCAACCGGAGCGACTGGAGCAACCGGAGCAACTGGAGCAACTGGAGCAACTGGAGTAACCGGGGCAACTGGAGTTACGGGAGCAACGGGTGCAACGGGTGCAACCGGAGCAACTGGAATTACGGGGGCAACGGGGGAGACCGGGACCACAGGTGTAACGGGAGTTACGGGAGCCACCGGGGCAACTGGAGTTACGGGAGCAACGGGAGCAACGGGTGAGACCGGGACCACAGGTGTAACGGGAGCGACTGGAGCGACTGGAGCGACTGGAGCAACTGGAGTAACGGGAGTGACCGGGGCAACTGGAGTTACAGGAGCAACGGGGGCAACGGGAGAGACCGGAACCACAGGTGTAACAGGAGCGACGGGAGCCACCGGAGTAACAGGAGCTACAGGCGCAACGGGAGTCACTGGAGCTACAGGAGTAACCGGGGGAACTGGAGCAACTGGAATTACGGGGACCACAGGTGTAACGGGAGGAACGGGAGCCACCGGGGCAACTGGAATTACAGGGGCGACGGGAGAGACCGGGACCACAGGTGTAACGGGAGCCACCGGAGCAACTGGAGTAACGGGAGCAACGGGTGCAACCGGAGCAACTGGAATTACGGGGGCAACGGGTGAGACCGGGACCATAGGTGTAACGGGAACTACCGGAGCTACAGGAGTAACCGGGGGAACTGGAGCAACTGGAGTAACGGGAGCCACCGGGGGAACTGGAGTTACGGGGGCAACTGGAATTACGGGTGCAACGGGAGCCACCGGAGCAACTGGAATTACGGGGACCACAGGTGTAACGGGAGTTACGGGAGGAACGGGAGCCACCGGGGCAACTGGAATTACAGGGGCGACGGGAGAGACCGGAACCACTGGCGCAACAGGAGTCACTGGAGCAACTGGAGCTACAGGAGCAACCGGAGCAACTGGTGTAACAGGAACAACAGGAGTTACCGGAGTCACAGGAGTGACAGGCGCAACCGGAGTAACAGGAGCGACAGGTGTAACGGGAACAACAGGAGTCACTGGAGCTACAGGAGCAACCGGAGCAACTGGTGTAACAGGAACAACAGGAACAACAGGAGTCACCGGAGCAACCGGAGTAACAGGAACGACAGGCGCAACGGGAACAACAGGAGTCACAGGGACAACAGGAGCTACCGGAGCTACGGGTACACCTACACTGGCATTTACCAACACTACAGGCTCAATAGCTATCTATCCTCCTTTGAATACAGAAGTCGTTGTTGTTTCGGTGACTCAGAACGAAGTGATCTCTCAGCAGCTGAAAATTGATTACGCTATATCATTAGAAGCGATCACTTCGTCCAACTGGTCACTTGTTGCTGAACTTCGTATCTACCGCTCTGCGACTTTGATCTCTACCAGAACACTTAACCGTAGCGGAAATGCATCGGGAACGCAACGTTTTCCGATTGCGGACACTTATGTTGATACAGCTCCGGCTACTGGTTCTGTATCCTACCAAGTTCGTGCAATTGTTACCACGGATAGCAATATAACCTCAGCAACAGTTATCAATCGAAATCTCAATATTATTACGTTCACTCCCTAATCCCACTCCACCTAGCAGATTAAAAGTAAAATAGCCTTAGCCCAGAAACTGAGCTAAGGCTATAAGCGTATCTGAGGACAATTGAATCATACTCCGTAACTTCTAAACGGAACATACCGCTACCCCACCGGCAGATAGCCCTCCATAGCGGACATCATCGTGTAAGCCCCGTTACTCTTGTTACAGAGAGCAGTAATCGTTAGGCCACGTTCGGGATAGTATGCGGAGTGGAAGCTGATCCCGGGATCGTAGCCCATGATATGGTACTTAAGCACCTTTTCGCTGGGGCCGGCTTGTATCCACACGCCATAACCGTAATAACTGTCCTCACGCTCATGAATATGCGGTGTCAGCAGCAGAGCCGTGGTCTCTGCCTGTAACAGCTTGTGTTCAAGCAAGCCGCTCCACAGCTTATGCATATCCGCCGCCGTAACAAATGCCCCTCCGTCCCCGCCTCCGACCACCGGAATGGAGTAGATGTTGCTGGTCTTTTTCCCATTGCTGCTGTCGATGTATCCCTGAGCGGTGTGGGCCGGAAGCGCATCAAGCGCGAAGTAACCGGAATCCTTCATCCCGCAAGGCAGGAAAATATGTTGTTCTACATATTCCGTGAACGGTTGCCCGCTGACGGCTTCTACGAGCATAGCAAGCATGATATATCCTGCATTGTTATAGTGAAACCGCCCGCCTGGGACGAATTTCATAGGAAGTCCAGCAAACAGAGGAAGGAAATCCGCAGGCCGCCTCAGCGTGTACATCGGGGTCACCTTCCACAGTGCCGCGAAATCTTCCATCTCTTCTTCATCGAAGTAATCCGGTATGCCCGAGCTGTGAGTCAATAGCTGATGCACGGTGATCGCTGGGTCGAACAATGGGAATTCCTGCTTCGGCAGGATGTCCAGTATTTTGGCGTCAAAAGAAAACAAACCCTGCTCTGCGAGCTGGCAGACCGCAATGGCGGTAAATAGCTTGCTGCCGGAAGCGATGGCGAAGCGGGTGTGGGCCTGGTTGAGTCGTACGTCCCCGATATTAGCTATCCCAAAAGCTGCCGCTGCAAGGACATGCTCCCGTTCCGTCACTTGTACAACCCCTGAGAACCCCGTCCGCCGGGCCTCTTCACTGATAATCTGGACCAGCTTGTCCTTATTAATCTGATGTGCAGGCTTCATCCTATGAAGCACCTCCTGTCTGAAAATAAGCACCAGTACCCTGTTATATTTCGCTGCTTGGGAGAATTAACCTTTATTCATTGGCGGTAAGCCGTAAGAGTGTACTCTGCGCGTAAGGTTTATCTGCAAAGGACAAGAAATGCTGTTCCAGTTTGGCAGGACGGTACATTGTGGACATTTTGCCGGATGAGATAGTATAAATGCAAACATGACAAACATGAGCATGCATCCGGGGAGGAATTAGAATGGCACTTCATCAAACGATTACAGTCTTGAACGCACTGGACAGCGCTTATGTTAACGGTAAGCAGGTCAAGCAGTTATTCGCAGAATATCCTGCGGTTAAGGTTGAGATTCAGAAGGTGGAAGGGGAGAAGGGCAGCACAGAATTCGTTAAAATCATGATCCCTGGCAGCGAAGGCAAGCTTGGCGGCGGATCTGCCCCAACGTTCGGTATTGTCGGCAGACTGGGGGGTATCGGGGCGCGCCCGAGCCGAATTGGCCTGGTCTCTGATGCTGACGGTGCGGTAGCGGCGATTGCTTCTGCGCTGAAGCTGGCAGACATGCAGACCAAAGGGGATGTGCTGCTGGGGGATGTGCTGGTTACCACCCATATTTGCCCGGATGCGCCGACCCTGCCGCACGAGCCGGTGGATTTCATGGATTCCCCTGTAGATATTCTGCAGATGAATGAGCATGAAGTGCTGCCGGAGATGGAAGCGGTTCTATCGATTGATACGACCAAAGGCAACCGTGTGGTCAACCACAAAGGGATCGCCATCTCACCGACGGTCAAAGAAGGCTATATTCTGCGGGTTAGCGAAGATTTGCTGCGGATCAAGGAAATGACGACCGGGCAGTACCCGGTTACTTTTCCGGTGACGACTCAGGATATTACCCCTTACGGCAACGGGCTGTATCATATCAATTCCATTCTTCAGCCTGCGGTAGCTACCTCTGCTCCGGTGGTGGGCCTCGCGATTACTGCCCAGTCTATGGTTCCGGGTTGTGGTACCGGTGCCAGCCATGAGGTGGATATTGCTCAGGCGGTGCGTTTTGCTATCGAGACGGCCAAGGAAGTAACGCAGGGGACATGCTCCTTCTACAACGAAGCAGAGTTTGCGAAGATTACCGAGCTGTACGGCTCCATGAGCGTGCTGCAGACGCTGGGCAAACCGGCAGTCACCTCTCAATAACTGGATATTGGTATTGCAGGTAGGCGCTGAATTTCCTTCAGCGCCTGCTCTGCAATCACTGGGGGTAGCAGAAGCAGGCAAGACAGCAGAGGAGGGAAGCGCATGAAGAATATCGGGCTGATTACGATTGGGCAAGCACCCAGGCAGGATGTCGCGCCCATCATTGAGAAATATCTGGAAGGCAAGGCGGGAATGGTTCAGTCCGGGGTGCTGGACGGGTTCACGGCTGAACAGGTGCGTGAATTCTACAGTCCAGGGCCGGGAGAGTATGTGCTGACCACCCGCATGGCGGACGGGTCCGCTGCGGTAATCTCGCGGGAGCGGATACAGTCCGTTCTCCAAGGGAAGATTGATGCTATGGAAGCCGCTGGGATTCGGACGATCCTGCTGGCGTGTACGGGAGTTTTTCCGGGACTGCATACGTCTGCTGCCCATCTGATTGAGCCGGACCGGATCATTCCTCCGGTCGTGCAGGCGATGCTGGACGGGCGTCGTCTGGGACTGATTGGCCCTTTGTCGGAGCAGGAGGACGCAATGATTGAGAAATTCGCTGGCGCCGGAGCCAGGCTGCCGTTCGCTGCGGCTTCACCTTATACGGGTACGGAAGCGGATTTTCGCGCCGCAGCAGAGCGTCTGAGCGGTCATGCGGATGTGTTAGTGCTTGACTGTATGGGATATGTGGAGCAGCATAGACAGTGGGCGGCCTCCGCAGGAGTGCCCGCCGTGCTGTCCAATGCCCTGATGGGCAAGCTGATAGCAGAAATGGTGTAATTCGGGAGGAAATGAAGATGAGTGAAGCAAGAATTGGAATTAGCATGAATGTTCTTAAGGATTGTCTCGGGCTTGCCAGCGGAGAACTGCTGGCTGTAGTAGCCGACGATGATAAGCGTGATCTGGCCGAGTCGGTCTATGAGGCGGGCAAAAGGCTGGGAGCGGAATCAATGCTGCTGGTTATGCAGCCGCGGAGCAGATCGGGGGAGGAGCCTCCGGCTCCCGTTGCCGAAGCTATGGCTAAGGCAGATGTGGCCGTATGCATCACGACCCACTCGATGACACATACGGCGGCGCGTAAGCAGGCAGCCGCAGCGGGAACCCGGGTAGCGACCATGCCGGGGATCACCGATGATATGTTCAGCCACGGCGCGATCACTGCGGATTATGGGCAGGTGAAGGCGCTGACCGAGCAGGTTGCTGCGCTGCTGTCTGCGGGCAGCCGGGTGCGCGTGGAGAAGGAGGGGCTTGCGCTCACCTTCTCCATTGACGGCCGCGAGGGCATCCTTAGCACCGGATTATATCTGAATCCGGGAGAGTCAGGCAATCTGCCCTCCGGTGAAGCTTATATTGCACCGCTGGAAGGCACAGCTAGCGGCCAGATTAAGGTGGATGGCTCGGTAGCAGGGATTGGCGCACTGGATGGCCCGATGGTGCTGACCGTGGAAGATGGACGGCTGATCCATGCCGACGGGGAGCATGGCGGCAAGCTGCTGGACATGCTTGGCGATGGCGATGGTCGGCTGCTGGGTGAATTCGGCATCGGGACCAATAACAAGGCCCGGATTACAGGCGTGGTGCTGGAAGATGAGAAGGTGTACGGGACGATCCATGTTGCTTTTGGCAGCAATAATACGTTCGGCGGGGTCGTTGCGGCTGGCGTGCATATTGATGCTGTGGTCATGAAGCCGGATGTGTATATCGACAACAAGCTGATTATGCAGGCTGGGGAACTACTGTAAGCAGAATGGAAGCTGCTGATTGCAAGGTTAAATAAGCCGCACCACAGATTTGGACGGTGGGCGCAATCGCCACTGTAGTGAACCTTTGGATTTCCGGCTGCTATTGCTGTTTACGTTTGAAATAGGGCGGCTGGTTATGCTTTTGCGGTAACTAAATCAAGGCGGATCAGGAGGAGACAGGATGCTTGGAATCATACGTGTTATTACATTGCAGGAGAGCTCTGCAATTCAGTTACATGGGGATCTAATTGAGCGGCGGTATGGTCTGCCGGTGATGAGCCGCTGCATCCCGGATCAGCCTCAGGGTGTGTATGATGCGCAGACAGAGGCGGAATCCATTCCGAAGATTATAAGGCTTGCCGGGGAACTGGAGCAGCAGGGATGCACGGCTATCGGCATCAGCTGTGCTGCCGATCCGGCACTCTTGGAAGCCAGAGCAGTGGTGAATGTTCCTGTGCTGGGAGCGGGCTCCTGCGCGGCCCATATGGCTATGGCTTACAGCAACCGGGTGGGGGTGCTGACGATTCTGGAAGAGGTGCCGCCGCTTATCCGCAGCATTCTCGGCGATGCCTACGTTGGCATGGACCGCCCCGACGGCGTGACAACCACGCTGGATCTGAACACACCCGCCGGACGCGCAGGCGCGCTTGCAGGTGCTGCCCGGCTCGTAGAACGCGGCGCCGAAGCCCTTGTGCTGGCGTGCACAGGCTTCGCCACCATCGGCCTGGCAGCGGAGCTGGAAGAACAGCTCGGCATTCGGGCGTTCGATCCCATACTCTGCCTTGGTGCCGCTGCTGCTGCGTCAGCCTCTGGTGCAGGAGCTGTGCATCGCATATAGAATGGCATTTTGTGTTGGGCAGGCTTTGCAATTTGCTGAGACCCGCCGTTGCTGTGAGTGTGGTGCAGACTACGTGTATAGGCGATGTGTGGCAAGTAATGCGTGAAAACTAATGCGTGAAAACTAATGTGTGGCAAACTAATAGCTATGATCTCCTTAAAGCGCTCCTCCTGGCTCAAGCCCGGGGGACGCTTGTTTGTGGTTATAGGGGATTAGAGGAGCACAAGTGCCCCTGAATTCGGCGTAAGCGGGCAAAAGGAGCGAATGAGGAGCATTAGTGCCCCTGAATTCAGCGAAAGTGGGCAAAGGGAGCGAATGAGGAGCACTAGTGCCCCTGAATTCAGCGAAAGTGGGCAAAGGGAGCGAATGAGGAGCACTAGTGCCCCTGAATTCAGCGAAAGTGGGCAAAGGGAGCGAATGAGGAGCATTAGTGCCCCTGAATTGGGCAGATTGACTATGGGGGGAGTATTGGCGGGGGAGAGCTTTGGGGAAGCAGGAGAGTGGGGCGGCGTGGATGAGTATCTTTTGAGTAACATTTGGCATTTATTGTGTTCAGTGAATGGGAGGGGAGATAAATTAGGGAATAGTTAGTTACAGATCCGTTGAATCGTTAAGCTTAGCCGTACTGAACAGAATAGTTAGTGAGGAGAGCAATCTGGTAAATTATAGTTGGTCAGGTACATAGGGAGTATGATGCAGCGCTATGGAATGGGAAATAGCCAGAAGGTGTAGAGTAACTAATTTGGTTAGAGCACTTAGCCATAGGTAACATATCTGCATACATCTGCCGTTCGAAATCAAAGGGATAAATCCCTCTAAATCCGGCGAAACGTGCCCGCCGCCTGAAATCAAAGGGATAAATCCCTCTGAATCTCGCGAAACGCGCCCGCGGCCTGAAATCAAAGGGATAAATCCCTCTAAATCCGGCGAAACACGCCCGCCGCCTGAAATCAAAGGGATAAATCCCTCTGAATCTCGCGAAACGCGCCCGCCGCTCGAAATTAAAGGGATAAATCCCTCTGATCCGCCCATACACTCCTCAATCCACCAGTCCCTCTCACCAGCTCCCAATGGCCCCCTCTATCGCTCTCTTACGGTCTCTCACTCCTTCCGAACTACCTCCCCCAAAACCGCTTCCGATCCATCTAACGCCATCCAATTTCTTCCTAATGCGCTTTCACACCGAAAATCTGCCGTAACTGGATATCAATTTCCTGTGGCTCGGCGGGAATCTCTGATAAACTAGCGGGAACGCAAAAAGTGGGCTGGCGGCAGAGATGTGGCATATTTCAGGAAAAATCATGAAATACTGAAGACAGCAGAGGGAGGCGGAAGGGTGAATACACGAGGAATTACGCTGCGGGAGCTAATGGAGCTCTCGGTTCTTGGGAAAGCGAAGGTCATCAGCGGAGAGCAAGGGCTGGACCGGGTGGTCCGGTTCGTGGATATTATGGAGGTTCCGGATCTGAAAGGCTGGATCAGCGAAGGGGTGATGCTGCTGACGACAGCCTATTCGATCCGCCATGATCCTTCGCTGCTGACTGAGGTGATCTATACGCTTGATAATCTGGGCGCAGCGGCGCTGGCGATCAAGCCGGCCCGCTTCCTGAAGGAGATCCCCCAGGGGGCCATCGAGGCCAGCAATGCCTGCGGTCTGCCGATTGTGGAGATCCCGCCCGAGATTCCGTACACGGATATCACCCAGCCGGTGATGGAGCTGCTGCTGGGACGGCAGGCGATGCTGCTGCGCCGGGCGGAGGAGGTCTACCGCACGCTGACCACTATGGTGCTGGAGAACAGCGGCATTCAGGCGGTCAGCGACAGTGTGGCCGAGTTCCTTAAGGCCCCGGTGGCACTCGTGGATACGGAGCGGAAGATTATCGTATCCTCCCCGGCAGACTATGACTGGACCCAGAGCGACTCTCCGCTTAGCTGGAACATCCATGTGGACCGCCGGACGGTCGCCCGGCTGCTCGTGGACAAGGAGCGGCTGGATGATATGGAGGAGGTGGGCATCGAGCAAGCCCGGCTTGTTTTTGCCCTTGAAATAATGCGGCGTAAGGTAGCCGAGGATACGGAATTCCGGCTGCGCGGCAACTTCATCGATGAGCTGCTGACCCCGCCGCTGCCGTCGAGGCATGAGGTGCAGCGGCGGGCCCGCCAGCTCGGGATGAATCCGGAGCACAAGTGGGAGGTGGCCGTCATCGAAGGGGAGACGGCGCCGAGCGAGGAGACGGTGAACCGGCTGCTGGAGCGGGAGGCGAAGAAGCGCGGCGTCACGCCGCACGCCGAGTACCGTTCGAGCCGGGCGGTGCTGTTCCTGCCTACGCAGGAGGGGCGCAGGTTCACGCCGGGCGGTGACGCGGAGGAGCCGTGGGAGAAGACGCTGAGCGGCTGGCTACAGGACAAGGCAGAAGGCTTAAGCAGTTACCGCTGCGGTATCGGCACCTCGGAATATCTCTGGGACATCCACACCAGCTATAACGAGGCGCGCAAAGCACTGTCCATCTCCAGAAGACTCGGACAAGGCCCCGGCGGGATTACCCGCTACGAAGAGATGGAGGTCTATCATCTGCTGGAGGGGCTGGGCGGTCCGGGGTTCGAGAAGCTGTTCGAGCGCAAGCTGGGCAAGCTGCTGCAATATGACCAGGAGCATGACAGCAATATGCTGCTGACCTTCTATCATTATCTGGAGTGCCGGGGTAGTCTGATTGAGACGGCGAACAGCCTCTATATCCACCGCAATTCAGTCAAATACCGGCTGGAGCGGATTCGGGATATCACCGGCTTCGATCTGAATGATCCGCGCGAACAGTTCGTCTGCCATTTGTGCCTGATTTACTATTACCTCCAGGAAAAATAGGGCGCTTTGGCAGATTTCTGGAATGTCGTGTGAGTAAATCTAACATTCATAGTCCTTGATAGTGCACAATCGACAAACGGTTGTGCATTTTTTTAGCTGAACGGGACGTAGAGGGGCTGTGAAATTCTATGTAGAATTAGCTCAACACTTTAATAAGACACAGCATACACGTATTACCTGACATGAGAGCGGAATTCCGTCACAGAGGCACAGCAGTCGAAGTCGTAAGGGGGTTGATTCATTGTTTGCTTATACATTAAAAAGACTTGTGCAGATGATTCCAGCCTTGCTCGGCATTATCGTCATCACCTTCATTCTGTCGAGAGTCCTGCCGGGCGATCCTGCGATTATGCTGGCCGGAGAGCAGGCTCCGGAGGAGATTGTGAACAAGATCCGCCAGGATATGGGGCTGGACAAGCCGCTGTATATCCAGTTCTTCGCTTACATCGGGCAACTGCTGCAAGGCGATATCGGCTATGCCTATCACACCGGACATTCGGTCGCCAGCGACCTGGCCTCACGCTTCCCGGCTACGATTGAGCTGACCCTGGCCAGCATCCTGATTGCGGTTCTAATCGCCATTCCGGTAGGCATTGTGGCCGCTACCCGTAAGGAATCGCTACTGGATCACATCTCGCGTGTATTTTCCCTGATAGGTGCTTGTGTGCCGATCTTCTGGCTCGGACTGATGTTCATCTATATCTTCTACTCTATTCTGGGCTGGGCACCGGCACCGATGGGCCGGATCAGCGGGGACCTCAACCCGCCTGTGCATATCACTGGGCTGTACGTGCTGGACAGTATACTCTCCGGCGACACCGCTGCACTTAAAAGCAGCCTCGCGCATCTCGTGCTTCCGGCGATCTGCCTCAGTACCGGTACGATGGCGATCATCGCCCGGATGACCCGCTCCAGCATGCTGGAGGTGGTCGATCAGGACTTCGTCCGCACCGCCCGGGCCAAAGGGCTGCGGGAATCGGCCGTCATCTACAAGCACGCACTGGTTAATGCGCTGATTCCCACGCTAACGGTACTCGGACTCCAGTTCGGCTTCCTGATGGGCGGCGCGGTCATCACAGAGACGATCTTCTCCTGGCCGGGAATCGGCGGCTATGTCACCGACTCCATACTGGCAGCGGATTACGCGCCGATCCAGGCGTTCACCCTGGTCAGTGCCGTGCTCTACTGCGGAATTAACCTGGCGGTCGACCTGATCTACGGGTTCATTGACCCGAGAATCCGTTATGAATAGAACAGCTTGTGTGAGAGGAGGAGATTGCTTGTGAGCACTGCAGCACATTCAGCACAGGGCAGCCCGGCGAAGCCCGCACTGGCCAAGCCGCGGACCCTATTATCCCTGCTGCTGCACAACCGCCTGGCGGCCATCGGGCTGACCTTCATCCTGATCTGGACCGTGGTAGCCATTTTCGCCCCCTGGCTGGCTCCGCATGATCCGTTCGTCACAGATATGGCGAATAAGCTGCAGCCGCCCTCCGGCAGCCATTGGTTCGGAACCGACAACTTCGGCCGGGATATCCTCAGCCGGGTGCTGTACGGCGCACGGATCAGCATCTGGACCGGCCTGATCGCGGTCTCGATCTCCTTCCTGATCGGGATGCCGCTGGGCGGGATTGCCGCTTACTACGGCGGCCGGACCGGAACCATCATCATGCGGGTCATGGATGTATTGTTGTCCTTCCCGTCACTGGTATTGTCTATGGCGATTGCCGCCTCGATCGGCGCCGGACTCAGCAGCGCAATGATCGCCGTCGGCATTGTCGGCATTCCCGAATTCGCCCGGCTGATGTTCGGCCAGACGGTCTCTCTGCGGGAGAAGGAGTATATCGAAGCCAGCCGGGCCATTGGTGTGAAGGATAGAGTCATTCTGTACCGGCATATTCTGCCGAATGCTCTGGCGCCGCTAATGGTGCAGGCTACGCTCGGGATGGGCTTCGCCATCCTGACCGCGTCCAGTCTCAGCTTCCTGGGGCTTGGGGTCAGACCTCCGATTGCCGAATGGGGCGCGATGATCTCCGAAGGCCGGGAATATATCATTTCCGGGCAATGGTGGCTGGTTACTTTTCCAGGCCTCGGCATTGCCACCTCCATCTTAGGCTTCAACCTCCTCGGAGACGGCTTCCGGGATGTGCTTGACCCGCGGTTGCGTTCGGGGAAATGAGGCGAGCAGGGGGATTCCCCAAGGCCGCCCGTCCCGATAGAGATAGATAGATTAACGTCAGCTGGAGCGCAAGCGGCAGACAATCATCAGCAGCACAAGTAGTTGTTATGCAGGCAGGATATAGAAAAGGGAGGAATTATCGATGAAAAAAGTTAAACTGTTGTCCACACTCGTCGCTTTTTCAATCATGCTTGCCGGATGCGCCAGCAGCGCCAATCCGCAGACCCCAGCTGCCACTTCGGCAGGAACGGATACTGCAGCAACAGCAGCCCCGGTCAAAAAGAACCTTACGGTGGCCTATTCCGAGGGCGGCACCACGCTCGACCCGGCGGAAGCTAATGATCTGACCTCCGATACGCTTGTGCTGGCCGCTTATGATCAGCTGGTCACCTACGGCATCAAGACCGAGAATGGCGCCAGCATCGCCAATACCGAAGACATCAAGCCCATGCTCGCAGAGAGCTGGGAAGTGAATGCTGACAACACGGTGTATACGTTCAAGCTGAAATCCGGCGTGAGCTTCCAGAGCGGCAATCCGGTGGATGCCGAGGCGGTAGCGTACTCTTTTGAACGTGTGGCGAAGTCGAGCTCCGGCAGCTTCCTCTACGGCATGGCTTCAATTAAATCAGTGACGGTAAAAGACGCTTCGACCGTTGAAGTTACTCTGACTAATGCCAATCATAATTTCCTGCAGATTCTGGCGATGTACACCTTCTCCATCGTGGACCAGAAGACGGTAGAAGCACAGGGTGCAGACTACCTGAAGACGAATGCCGCCGGTTCCGGCCCGTTCAAGCTTACGAAGTGGGACCCGGCTACCGAAGCTGTTTTCACAGCTAATGACAGCTACTGGCAGGGTGCGCCAAGCCTCGGCAAGGTAACCCTGAAGTTCACCAAGGAAGCTTCGAACCGCGTGCTGCTGCTGGGTAAAGGCGATGTAGACATGGCGATTGAGATTCCTCCGAAGGATGTGTCAACGCTTGAGACCAATAAGGCGCTGACCGTTGCTTCCAATGCAAGTAACCGGATTCTGTTCTTCGCCATGAACAACAAAGTCAAGCCGTTCGACAATGTAAAAGTCCGTCAGGCGATCAACTATGCGATTCCTTACGATCAGCTGCTGAGCGGGGTGATGTACGGCCAGGCCAAGCAGATGAAGAGTGCGGTAGCCAGCAACACGCCGGGCTTCACCGATGCAGGCTATGTGTATGAGTACAATCTGGACAAGGCCAAGGCACTGCTGAAGGAAGCAGGCTATGAGAAGGGCTTTGACTTCGACTTCACGCTGGGCTCCGGCTTCGATGACTGGGAAGATGATGCGGTCCTGATCCAGGCTGAGCTGGCCAAAATCGGAGTCAACATGAAGATCAACAAGCTGGCCCGCGCACAGTTCCTGGAGCAGCAGAAGACCAATAATCTGACCTCTTATATCTCCAAATGGACTTCCTTCGTCAATGATCCTGGCTATCACCTCGGCTTCCTGCTGTACGGCAAGGGCTCTTCCAACTACATCAACTACCAGAATGCTGAAGTAGACAAGCTGTGGGAGCAGGCGAACCTGGAGACAGATACGGCGAAGCGCACAGAGCTCTACAAGCAGGCTCAGGAAATCATCACGACAGAAGCACCTTGGGCGTATCTCTACGAGTATAACCGCATTGTCGGAATGAGCAATAAGATCAGCGGCTACGCCTTCTACCCGGACGAAGTCATCCGCTTCTATCCGCTGTCGATTACAGAATAAGCAGGTTTGGCTAAAAGAGAGCGGGCAGGCCTTAGGCCTTGTCCCTCTTCTTTGTCACAAATTCACAGTTCCTCCTGCCAGCCGCAAGGCGTGCAGCCTGGAACACAAAGGAGAATTCGTAACCCATGACAGACTGGAAAAGCAAAGTGCTGGAAGCCATTGATGCCGGGCAGGAGGAACTGCTTGCGCTCTGCTCTCAGCTGATCCGTTACCCTTCGGAGAATCCGCCGGGCGATTCACGGGAGATCAGCGCTTATATTATTGGTTATCTGAAAGAAGCCGGTATCGATACCGCGATCTATCCGGCCACCGAAACCATGTTCAATCTGGTGTCCACACTGGGCGCAGGCGCGGAGGAGCGCACCGGCAAAAAGCTGATTTACTGCGGACATACCGATGTCGTTCCGGCGGGAGACCGCTCGCGCTGGGATTTCGATCCGTTCTGCGGCGATATTGTGGACGGCTATCTGCTGGGCAGAGGCGCTTCGGATATGAAAGCGGGCCTGGCCGGGTTAATCTACGTCACTGCACTGCTGTCGAAGCTGGGCGTTCCGCTAAAAGGGGATCTGTCCCTGCTGATCGTGCCTGATGAAGAGACCGGCGGTCACCTCGGGGTTCCCTGGGTGCTGGAGCGCGGCCTGATTACCGGAACCGCTGCTGTGATTGCCGAGCCTTCCGGCCCGCTGAACCCGACCATCGGGCAAAAGGGCAGCTGCTGGTTCGAATTCACCGTGGAAGGCACACCGGGTCACGGCAGCTTGTCGCCTGTGGTTGGAGACAGCGCCATTGTGAAGGCCGCCAAAGGGATTGAAGCCTTACAGCGGCTATGGGATATCAAAGTGGACATTCCCGAGGAAGTTCAGGAGATTATTCGCATCTCGCAGGATTACGTGAAGGGCAGCGAAGAAGAAGATTCCCTCGCCTATCAGGTATTCGACCATGTGACGGTCAACATCGGAACGATTCAGGGCGGAACCAAAGTGAACGTAGTGGCGGACCGCTGCACGATTCAGGTCGATTCCCGCGTACCCTTCGGGGTAGACTACCGGGATGTGCTGGACCGTGCCCGCTCCCTGCTGCTTGAAGCCGGCATTGAATCGGAGGTGAAGGGCTTCGGCTTCCAGGGCAATGCCAACTGGACCTCCAATGAGGAGCCGGTGGTCATGGATCTGGTTGAGAGTATCTGTGAGGTAAGCGGGGAAGAGGCCTACGGTGTGCTGCAATGGGCTTCCAGCGATGCACGCCATTTCCGCACTCATAACATTCCCGTGCTGCAATACGGACCGGCCGAGCTGTCAACCATTCATAATTTCAACGAGAAAGCTCCTGTCTGGCAGATTATCCAGTGTGCGAAGGTGTATGCTTTAACGGCGCTTAAATATCTGGGCGTAGAAGAAGAGAACTAATGACTTCGTAAGATACTTTATTTTGTTTTTGGGGCCCCCGCAAAGTACCTGAATAATCTTCGGAGCTAAGCATCACTTTGTGGGGATGAAGAAGGGAGGGGCAATCATGACAGAACTGCTGGAAGTATCAGGGCTATGCACCGAGTTTCAGACAGCGGCGGGTACAATCCGTGCGGTGGACGGCATCAGTCTGTCAGTGCGCAAGGGAGAGACACTGGGCATTGTAGGCGAATCGGGCTGCGGCAAAAGCATTACCTCACTCTCAATCATGCAGCTCTTGCCCAAACGGATCAGCCGGATTGCTTCCGGCCAGATCCGCTTCGAGGGCAAGGATATGCTGGAAATGTCGATGAATGAGGTGCGGAATATCAGGGGGAACCGGATTGCGATGATTTTTCAGGAGCCGATGACCTCGCTGAATCCGGTGTTCAAGATCGGGCGCCAGATCTCCGAATCCGCCCGTTACCATCTGAAGCTGAGCAAGAAGGAAGCAGACGCCCGGGCAGTAGAGATGCTGCGCAAGGTGGGAATTCCCCGCCCCGAGAAAATTGCCCAGCAGTATGCCCATCAGCTCTCCGGCGGGATGCGGCAGCGGGTGATGATTGCAATGGCGATGGTCTGCAATCCTCAGCTGCTCATAGCCGATGAGCCGACGACAGCGCTGGATGTGACGATTCAGGCGCAGATCCTTGATCTGATGCGGGATCTGCAAAAGAACGAGGGCATGTCGATCCTGATGATCACGCATGATCTGGGGGTCGTTGCCGAGATGTGTGACCGGGTCGTCATCATGTACGCGGGTCAGATCGTCGAGGAGACGGATGTGGCTACCCTGTATAGCCAGCCGCTGCACCCGTATACTCAAGGGCTGCTGGCTTCCCTGCCCCAGCTGGCGGGGGATGAGGACCGCCTCAGCTCGATACCGGGCCAGGTGCCGAATCCGGCCAGCCTGCCGCCCGGCTGCCGGTTCGCACCGCGTTGTCCGGTAGCGGTGGACCGCTGCCGGGAGCAGCTCCCGGAGCTGCTTGAGGTACAGCCGGGCCACACATGCCGGTGTATCCTGCAGCAGGAGGGAGTACTATGACCACATTACTGGAAGTCCGCAATCTGAAGAAGCATTATCCGATCCGCAAGGGCTTCTTCTCTAAGCAGGTCGGTGCAGTCAAAGCCGTTGACGGTATTACCTTATCCGTCGAGCAGGGAGAGACGCTGGCTGTAGTCGGAGAATCCGGCTGCGGGAAGTCGACTACCGGACGGGCCATTCTGCGGCTGATTGAGCCGACAGAAGGCGAGATTATATTCGGCGGCACCGATGTGCGCAGCCTGAATACCGAGCAGCTACGCAGGTTCCGTACCGATATGCAAATGGTGTTCCAGGACCCTTACGCTTCGCTCGACCCCCGCTGGACCGTCCAGCGCATTCTGGAGGAGCCGCTCCGTACCCACGGATCAGCTCCCGCCGGAGAGCTGAAGAGCAGGGTCGAGCAGCTGATGGAGGTGGTGGGCCTGTCCCCCTATCAGGCCCACCGTTTTCCCCATGAATTCTCCGGGGGCCAGCGGCAGCGGATCGGGATTGCCCGGGCGCTTGCGCTGAATCCGAAGTTCATTGTCTGCGATGAGCCGGTATCGGCACTGGATGTCTCCATCCAGGCCCAGGTGCTGAATCTGATGCAGGATCTGCAGGAGCAATACGGCCTCACTTATATGTTCATCTCGCATGACCTGTCAGTCGTGAAGTTCATCAGCGACCGGGTGGCCGTCATGTACCTGGGGCGGATTGTCGAGCTGGCGCCGACGAAGGCACTCTTCGCGAAGCCGCTGCATCCGTATACCCAGGCGCTGATGTCTGCCGTTCCGGTACCGAATCCGGGCCTGAAAAAGCAGCGCATCGTCCTGACGGGGGATGTTCCGAACCCTGAGACTCCGCCCACAGGCTGTGCCTTCCACCCCCGCTGTCCGCATGCGATGGACCGCTGCAAGTCGGAAGCGCCGGTGCTGCGGGAGCTGGACTCAGGCCATCAGGTGGCCTGTCATTTGTATTAAGCATATGTGCAGTGTGAGGAGGGGCCATCCGGCAGCGGGTGGCTCTTTGCTTTTGCTGGATGCGGAAAACAGCATACAATGGACCGGGCGAAGACAAGTGGACCGAATGTATGCTGAAAACAGCATACAATATGCACACACACAGGCCCGTGGACCGAATGTATGCTGAAAACAGCATACAATATGCTCACACACAGGCCCGTGGACTAATGTATGCTGAAAACAGCATACATTGTTCTCGCACGCAGGTCCGTGGACCGAATGTAATCGGAAAACCGACCATATTCGGCGCTGCCGAGTTGCGTGGGTCCAATGTAATCGGAAAACCGATCACATTCGGCGCTGCGGAGTTGCGTGGGTCCAATGTAATCGGAAAACCGACCACATTCGGCGCTGCCGAGTTACGTGGGTCCAAATGTAATCGGAAAACCGATCACATTCGGAGCTGCGGAGGCGTGTGGTCCAAATGTAATCGGAAAACCGACCACATTCGGCATCCCGCTTCCTACTTCCCCGCACCATACCAGACGCTTTTTCTGCCCGCTACGTCACCGGCAACACCGCCGGACTTTAGCCCTATTTATTACCCGGATGGGACAACGTCTCCCGTCTAGGCAGAATGACTTATTTTTACAGAGTTTGCTCCGTTGTTAAGTGAATATCCTTTCAGAAATAACGCTGAAATATTTCATCGGAATTTGAAAATAAAAACAAACCCTTTTATAATTACTTTAAATTAAAACTGATTTGGGAGGAGATGGGAGGAAGACGTGAACAAACCACGACAATTATGGATTGATGCCGCCAAGGGATTCAGTATTATTTTTGTAGTAATGGGCCACTCCGGCGATGCGGCAGCGAATCATTATCTGTCCTGGTTCCGGATGCCTTTGTTCTTCATGCTTAGCGGACTTGTATTTAAGCCGGTTGAACCCGGGCGGTATTTGGGCTGGGCGTTCAAACGGACCAAGGGGCTGATGACTCCCTATTTTGCCTACGGACTCCTGATTGCTTCCGTGCTGCTGCTGTTCAACTTCAGTATACGAGGGTTCGCCGAGAATATAGCGAGACTGCTCTACGGGGGACTGTCACTTACGGGTCCTTACGGGGTGTTCTGGTTCATCACCTGCCTGCTGTTCACACAGCTGCTCTTCGGATACATTGTCCGTTATTCCCGCCGCACGCAATTTCTCCTGATCGCTTCTGCTTATCTCCTGTCACATCTCATCTCCCTGACCGCGCTCAGGAACTTCAATCTTCCCTGGAATGCAGATGTGTCCCTGCTCGCCATTACTTATTATGCGATCGGATTCTACGGCAAACAGGTGATCCCTTCGCTCATCCGCCGCTATTCGGCGCTGCCGGTGCTGCTTCCGTTATGTGCTCTTGTGCTGCTGCTGGAGCGGACTGGTGTCCTTCAATACAGCCTGAATATGAAATACAAGGAGTATACTTCGCTGCTGCTCGATCTGGCCGTGCCGCTGCTCATCTCATTGACTATCTGCGCCGCTGTGTACCGTCTCTCGAAGCTTGTTCCGCTGGACTGGATGGGCAGCCTGGGACGTAACTCCATTGCGATTATGTACCTGCATTTGCCTTTGAATTACGGGCTCAAATATCTCCTTGGGACGGATTACGGGCTGTTGCCCTTTACGCTGATCGGAGTGGGGGTGCCGCTGCTGGCCGCCAATTGGGCGGTGCGCTCACCTCTATTGTCCAGACTGTATCTCGGGCATAAGGGCGGCAGCCGTCCGGCAGTGAATTATAGCAACGCACGTTAATAAATAGGTGGGACTAGTAATAGAAATGCACAAGCTCTTTTTCATATCTTTCATATACTTTAGTAGAATATGAAAAGGAGTGATAACGCATGGCCAAAACACTTTTGGATTATAACGCATCCGTAGTTACACCTATTACTAACGGGTTACTAACGGGGTCTCCATCCCTGTTCCTATTTCTCCGGCTGGTATACAGATTGCAGGAACATCGGTGTATATCGATCCCGCAGTTCCAGGACATTTCCCCAATAAGGTGGAACTGAAAGCCACCATCGGCGTGGATGTTACGCTGGATACGCCCAATGTGCTGGTCCGCATCTGGCGGGCAGGTACCGAAATCTTCTACGCTCGGACAGAGCTGGAGGAGAATTTCAATGACGACGGTATTATTTCACTGCATATGGTAGATGTCAACGTTCCGGCCGGGGTCCAGAACTATCAGCTGATTGTAGAGAACCAGGATGTCGGCTCCGTTGCTACAGTGGTGGGTCCTGTAATTTTCAGCGCTTTGGCTATCGGCGGCTAGGCTATCATAGCAGTACCGGAAAGCGGCTTTCTCAAGTATCTGTGAAGATACCGGGGGAAGCCCTTTTTTTTGTGCGTGAAATGGAATAATTTCCTGCGATTCTGACGAAACTGGAACACAGTACCTGTGAAATGAAGGTTAAGTTCAGGAGGGGAACCATTGTGAGGAAAATTCGTTATGTTACGCTTGTGTTGTGCATTGCTGTATCGGTTCTGGGAGGCGCTACCGGAGCCTGGGCCGAGGAAAAAGCCAAAGGCACCGCAAATTCCGGCAATGCCGGAGGGGCGGCTGCGGAGCTGGCGCCGGGGGCGCGTTCTGCCATTCTTATGGATGCCAGCACGGGCACGGTCATCTATGAGAAGAACAGCCATGATAAACTTCCGCCGGCCAGTATTACCAAGATTATGACCATGCTGCTTACGGTGGAGGCGCTGGACGAGGGCAAACTGCAGCTGACCGACAAGGTGCGGACCAGCGAGTATGCGGCATCGATGGGCGGTTCACAGATTTTTCTGGAGCCGGGTGAAGAAATGACGGTTGACGATATGCTGAAGGGCATCGCGATGGCCTCCGGCAATGATGCTTCCGTAGCTATGGCGGAGAAAATCGCCGGCTCGGAGAGCGCCTTCGTCGATCTCATGAACCAGAAGGCGCAGGACCTGGGCCTGAAGGATACTCATTTCGCCAACTGCAACGGCCTGCCGGCTGCGAATCATTATTCCTCCGCGCATGATATTGCCGTCATTAGCCGGGAGCTGCTGAAGCATGAGCAGATTATCAAATACACCGGCTCTTATCAGGATTACCTGCGCAAGGACTCCACCAAGCCGTTCTGGCTGGTTAACACCAACAAGCTGGTGCGCTTCTACACGGGGGCTGACGGGCTGAAGACGGGATATACGTCCGAAGCGAAGTTCTGCCTGTCGGCAACGGCGGCCAGAGACGGCCTGCGCGCTGTAGCGGTGGTGCTGGGCGAGCCGAACACCAAGACCCGCAACAGCGAGGTCTCGGCGATGTTCGACTACCTCTTTTCCCAATATAAATTGCATACGATTCACAAGGAAGGCGACACCATCGGCACGGTGAGGATTGAGAAGGGCGTGAAGTCGCAGCTCCCGCTGGTGGCGAAGGAAGACTATAGTGTCCTGCTCCGCAAAGGAGTAACCCAGGAGGGGATCCGCCATGAGCTGGTGCTGAATGAGCAGGTGAAGGCTCCGGTGGCCGAAGGTCAGACGGTCGGCAAGCTGGTAGTCTACCAGGGGAACGATGTATTGAAGGAATACGAGTTGAAGGCAGGCGAAACGGTAGCCAAGGCGGGCTGGTGGAAGCTGTTCAAGCGGGCAACGGGCGCTATGTTTACGAATGATTAATTTCTTGCATTTTGTAGATTGAACCGGGGGCTTTGTGTAAGTTCTTAGGGGTTTTCTTCTAGTTTTGTCGTGAGGCAGGAATCCTCAATTGCGGTGTAGAAACCTTGTCCTTGTAGGGGAAAGAAATAGTTACAGGGCGGTTGTCCAAGCAACGAAGAGGAGAGTGGCAAGCATGAATTCTCATGTGGAGATGGAGCATCACCGGGGTGTGCTGATTGTCCGGTTGTCCGGGGAACTGGACCATCACGCAGCCGATTATGTACGTATGGATATGGATGAAGCGATTATGCGGGGCCAGGTGGAGCATCTGATCCTGAGTCTGAAGGAGCTGCAGTTCATGGACAGCTCGGGTCTCGGAGTGATTCTGGGGCGGTACAAGCTGATCCGCAGTAAGGGCGGCAAAATGGCAGTCTGCGATGCCACAGCGCCTGTGAAGCGCCTGCTGGAAATGTCGGGCCTGTTCAAAATCATGCCCCTATATGACGACGAGAGCGCTGCACTCTCGGATTTGGAGGTCGCGTTATGACTAGTAGCGAAGCTCGTAACTTCATGAGTGTCCAGTTTGCTGCGCTGTCGGAGAATGAATCGTTCGCGCGTGTGGTAGTGGCTGCCTTTGTCTCCCGGCTCGACCCGACGATGGAGGAGCTGAATGACTTGAAGACGGTAGTCTCGGAGGCTGTCACCAATTGTATTATTCACGGTTATGACAGTGATCCCGCAGGTGTTGTCAGCATATCCGCTTCGCTTGAGAATGAGACCGTGCATCTGACGATTGAGGATAAGGGCCGGGGCATTGAGGATCTGGAGCTGGCCCAGCAGCCACTATATACCTCGAAGCCGGAGCTGGAGCGGTCAGGTATGGGCTTCACCATTATGGAGAATTTCATGGATGAATTCGAGGTTATCAGCGAACCGGGACGCGGAACCTCAATCTCCATGAAGAAAACCATCGTCTCAAAAAAAGCTTTATACAATTAGGGGTTGGAGCCATGGATGCAGAATCAAAAAAAGCTCCGCCGACCTATTTGGACGATGCGGAGGTCAAACGTCTAATCGCGCTCAGTCAAGCCGGGGACCATACGGCCCGCGACACGCTGGTCAACTGCAATATCCGCCTCGTCTGGTCAGTGGTGCAGCGGTTTATGAACCGCGGATATGAACCGGATGATTTGTTCCAGATCGGCTGTATCGGACTGCTGAAGTCCGTTGATAAATTCGACCTCAGCTATGAGGTCAAGTTCTCCACCTATGCAGTGCCGATGATTATCGGCGAGATCCAGCGGTTCCTCCGCGATGACGGCACGCTCAAGGTCAGCCGCTCGCTGAAGGAGATGGCCAACAAGGTGCGCAAGATGAAGGATGAGATGTCCAAAACGCTCGACCGCCTCCCGACCATCGGTGAAGTGGCCGAAGCGCTGGGCGTCACGCCCGAAGAAATCGTCTTCGCCCAGGAAGCCAACAAGCCGCCGACTTCGATCCACGAGACCGTCTTCGAGAACGACGGCGATCCGATCACGCTGATCGACCAGATCGCCGACGAGTCGCAGGAGCGCTGGTTCGACAAGCTGGCCTTGAACGAGGCCATCGGTGCGCTAACCGAGCGCGAGCGTCTGATCGTGTATCTGCGCTATTACCGCGATCAGACCCAGTCGGAAGTCGCCAGCCGCCTCGGCATCTCGCAGGTGCAGGTGTCGAGGCTGGAGAAGAAAATCCTCGCGAACATCCGCGAGCAGATTGCGCAGTAGCAGTGGAAGTTACAGCGCGTCTCGGCTGATACTGCCGCAGCTCAGTAAGTCCGATACAGCAGTCGGGTTAGCTGTGGTGCTTAGCAAGAGTTAAGTATGTGATGTACAGTGACGGGTGCAAGGGAGCCGCCTCCTAGAGGGGCGGCTTTTTGCGTGCGCTCAAAGTGAGACCATGCCCCTCACTGCCGATCATTGTACGAACCGGACTCAGATTCCCTTATTTGGCCGAAACGTCTCTTTTTGAGCCTGAAACGGACTGAGATTCCGTTATCTTGTCTATCCGGCTCCTAATCAAGCGGAATCTGGTCACATAGCGGATTCTGTGTCCGCGTGCCCCGGCATATCCGGCTCATACGCAGACATAGCTGAATCTCAGTCCTCTTTGCTTGTTGACGGAGCACGCCTATAGCCTTGCGCATGGTTATACCGGAAGCTTCACATATGCTAAACTAGGCTAAACTCGTAACAATCGATGATTTTGAATACTGACAACAATGCTAAATGACTATGGAGGGCTAAACACAGGTGGATTATGCAAAGCTCAGCAAAGAGGTCTCCTACGCCCTGCGTCACGCACCGTGGGAATATGAACTGGAATTGGATGCACAGGGATGGGTGGATATCGAGCAACTGCTCCACTCGCTGCATCAGGACAAGAAGTGGGAAGCCGTCGGTGCAGAGGATCTGGACAAGATGATCGCAGCATCGGATAAGCAGCGGCATGAGCTTGCGGATGGCAGAATCAGGGCGCTGTATGGTCACTCTGTCCCGCAAAAAATAATCAAGCAAAATGAAACTCCGCCCCCCATTCTGTACCACGGTACAGCCAGGCAATGGGTGGAGACGATTCTGCACGAAGGACTGAAACCCATGAAGAGGCAGTATGTTCATTTCTCGGTGGATACGGATACAGCGAAGCTGGTGGGAGGACGAAAGGATTCAAGTCCTGTGATCTTAACCATCGATGCCGGGCGGGCCGCACAGGAAGGAATCAAGTTCTATCACGGAAATCATAATATCTGGCTCGCAGACTATATTCCGCCCGAATTCATTGCTAACTCGTAGCCTAGTTTATCCAACCCCAACCAATTACAACAAAAGCGCCCCAACCAGCCGGTTCACGGCTCGCGGGACGCTTTTATTCATACCATGTGTTCACAGATATCTTCTTAAGGCGCTACAATCACACCCGTGGAAATCATATAGTTCCCCGGTGCCGCATAGTTACCAGCATCGTCGCCGGATAAGGTGTAGACCACGGTGATAAGTTTGCCGCTGCCCGCAGCAGCATCGCTGTAGGTTGCGGTTGCACTGACGGTAACATCATCCCCCGGAATAACTCCGATCAGGGTACCTGGAGTGATCTGGGCCGATGCATTTCCATCGTAGGTCTTGGATTCTGTGATCACTGGTGCTGTAATGTCCAACTGTAAGGCGGTGATGATACCTGTGCTGATGGTATAGCTAACAGGTGGGAAATAGTTGCCTGCGTCTATACCTGTTAGGGTGTAGGAGATGGTGATGATTTTGTTCACTCCCACGTTAGGAGTGTCATAGGTCCCGGCAGCATGCACAGTCACATCATCCCCGTCGATGATACCGGTTACCGCACCAACGATTACCGCTGCCGCAGTCGTTCCGTCATAGACTCTGGAGCGTGTGATCTGATCCCGGTCAATTTCCCCGTTGGTGACAATGTAGCTCGCAGGTGCAATATAGTTGCCTGCATCTGCTCCGCTAAGGGTATAGACTACAGTTATGGTTTTGTTCGTCCCAATGGATGATGTGTCATAGTTGGCAACGGCGCTCACAGTGACATTTTCCCCGGGAACTACCCCTATAAGCTGTCCGGGAATCACCGCTGCTGCCGTGGTTCCGTCCTTGAACTTCGCCAAGGTCAAATTCGGAGCTTCGATGGTTAAAGGATGGAGTGAGATACTGCCCGTATTCACGATATAGGGAGCGGGTGCGATATAGCTGGCTGCCTGGGCTCCGCTTAATGTGTAGGTAACGGTTATGGTCTTGTTCACCCCAAGCGCCGCGCTGCTGTAGGAAGCAGAGGCATGAATATTAACTGTGTCTCCGGCCAATACACCGGACAGCGAGCCCCCGGTTACTGCTGCAAGAGCATTGCCGTCATAGAGTTTGGATTCCGTCAGGGAGATTGGAAGCCCTATAGTCAGTTCAATCGCTCTAACCTCAATCGTGCTGGAAGGGGCCGAGATATTGCCGGAGCCATCTACAGCATACACAATATAATGACCGGCAGGCAGACCCTGCGTATTCAGCGGGGAATAGACGGAGGCGGTTACCGCCAGCTTTTTACCCAGAGCGGCATGAACAGAATCTTCCAGACCCGTTGTCGTTACGGCCACTGTGGAGGGGACCAGATACAAATAACCCGCTTCGTTGCTTGTTCCGTATACATTATCTCCTACAGTAACCGCTCCAAGGGTCACACTGGTAAGTAGAGGGGCTGACGTATCACCCGGATCAGGAGTAGGTGCTGGTGTAGGAACTGGTGAAGGTTCTGGTGTAGGTGTAACTGCAGGTGTTGGTGTCGCTACTGGTGTAACTGTAGGCGCAGCCGTTGGGTCGGAAGGGACATAGGTGCTCCGAACCGGCGTAGGTGTAGCAGTTGGTGTGGATGTTGGACTAGCTGTCGGTGAGGCGGTTGCTGAGGATGTGCCTCCACCATTTACTGGAGTATTAGCCGGAGCCTCCTCAATAGCTTTGGTCCGTGTTAAGGATACTACTGCTTCCGCACGGGTAATTTCCCTGCCGGGTCTGAAGCTGTTATCTTCGGAGTAACCCTTCATGACTCCTGCGGCAGCCACGGCGTTGACAGAATCCAGTGCCCAGGCGGCAATATCCTTGGAATCGCTGAAAAGAGCGCCGGTCTGCGCGGCATCCAGCTTCAATAACCGGTTGATAATCACTGCGGCTTCCTGTCTGCTGATCGTCTTGCCGGTACCGATGGTACCATCTGAATATCCGCTGATATATCCGGCTTTCACGGCTTTGGCAACCTCGGTGTAGGCCCAGTTGCTTGTAGAGAGGTCCTTATAGGCAACAGGTGCCGTCTCGGTGAATCCGAAGGCACGGTTGATGAGCGCCATGAACTCTGATCTTTTCAGACTATTGTCCGGTTTGAAGCTGCCGTCGGCGTATCCCTGAATGAGCCCTTTGTCAACCCAATCGGTAACTTCATTCTGTGCCCAGTGGCCTGTGATTCCAGTTAATTGAGGAGCTGCTGCGCCAAAAGCTGTTCCGGCAGAAGAATATAGTGCAGTTACTATCATTAGTGTAGAGAGAAAAAGCTTGCCCGGTGTATGATTCAATATTAAGCCTCCTGAAAGTGTATTGTCTTCGCTGATATAGGCCTTGGGTATCACTTAATATCCTCCGGGCAACAGTTTTGGCCTCCGAGCTTGGCTAAATGAAATAATAGTAACACATATCATTCGAAATTGATTTAAATAAATATAATCATTGCAAATTTAATTTACCAAAATATAAATCTAACACTGGTCAATACATTCTGCACCCTCTTTGTAACCTTTTCCTCCCGGACCGGCACTTATCATTAGAACACGATAAAAATACAGAAATGAGGTTTGCAGACGTATGCTGCATTGGATTGAAAAGGCGCAGAAGGGCGATGCCGAAGCCTTCCGGGAGCTTAGCGGGCATGTGCGGGGGATGGCTTACGTAGTGGCCTACGATATGCTCGGGGATGTGCAGCTTGCGGAAGACGCGGTACAGGAAGCCTTGCTGGAGGCGTATATGAACCTTGCCAGCCTGCAGGAGCCTGCGGCGTTTCCGGGATGGTTCAAAACCATTGTGGTCAGACAGTGTCACCGGCTGCTGCGGCGTAAGCGTCAAGCCCTGCTGCCTCTGGAGGCGGCGGTGCATGTCGCGGGCTCTTCTCCAGGGGTTGCGGAGATTGCCGAACATAGAGAATGGACGCAGGTGCTCCACAGGTCAGTGTCGGAATTGTCTGCCAAGCTGCGGGTACCGCTGCAATTGTTCTACTTCTACGGGTACTCGCTTCATGAGATTTCCGTGTATCTGGACCTTTCCGTTGCTACGCTGAAGAAAAGGCTGTATGACGGCAGACGCAAGCTGAAGGGGGCATTGCCTGTTGTCGATCTGGCGGCTGCATTTCATTTGTTACATGAGGGAGGACAGCGAATGCTGCATATTGTGAATGGTGACACGGTGGGAGACAAGCTGAAGCAGGGGATTGTCCAGGGGGAGGTGCTGGTGTGGAGAGAGATCTATTCGGCGGGGCCGATTTTCATAGATCCGGTGGCAGAGCAGAATCAGCAGCTGCGGGCTGAGGTGCTACAGGCCACGATGGGCATTCCGGCGGCTGAATATATGGCGGGCTGTGCGGAGCAGGAGCAGAGGATTAGCGGATTCCGTCAGTATGATGAGGTGGTGCTGTGGTTCGAGCATGATCTGTTCGACCAGAGTATGCTGGCCTATCTATTACACTGGTTCAATGGGCAAAAGCTGGGCAAAACGAAGCTGAGCCTGCTCTGCATCGGAGAATTCCCCGGGATTGAGCTGTTCCATGGTCTGGGACAGCTGACGGAAGCTCAGCTGAGTACCCTGCCGGGAACCTGGCGGAATATCGGCCGCAAGGAGCTGCAGCTGGGAAGCCTGCTGTGGGAGGCTTACGCCGCTTCCGATCCCCGGAAGCTCGCGGACCTGCTTGCGGCGAAGCGGGAGGAGCTGGCGGGGGGCGCACTTGCTTTTGCCTATGACGCCTTCATGGCCCATCTCTCCCGCCTGCCTTCCGTAGAGAATGGTCTCGGGATCGTCGAACAGACCACCCTTCAAGCCGTGGCTAATGGAATGGACACGCCGCTTAAGCTGTTCCGGCAGGTGACGGATGAGCTGCACCGGCTTGGCATGGGCGATACGGAATACTGGAAGATCCTGCGCACACTGACAGCCGGGGAGAAGCCTCTGATTGAGATCGATGGTGTAGCAGAGCTAACAGATTACAGGGAAGTGCCGGAATTCCTGCATCGCAGCGTTACGCTGACTGGATGGGGAGAGCAGGTGTTGGCCGGAGCAGCCGACCGGCTACAGCTGCAAAGTATCGATGAATGGTACGGCGGCCTGCATCTGGAGGGGCATGACGCCCTCTGGCGCTGGGACCGTGCTGCGGAACGGCCGGTACAGCACCCGTCATCCGCGCGGATGGAATAGAATGTAACCAGGAGGTTTCCCTGCTAAGCTGAACGCTTGGCGGGTGAACCTCTTTTTTATGCCTATATAGTATAATGAATACTCCAGGTCAAGACAGTTACAAGTGAAGAAGGAGGAGAGCGGCATCAGAACATTAGTGATCAGTGACATTCACGGCTGTATAGAGGAATTCAGCCTGCTGCTCCGCCGGGCGGAGTATAACCCATCCAAGGATCAATTGATCCTGCTGGGCGATTATGTAGACAGAGGGCCGGACAGCAGAGCGGTCGTGGAGCAGGTGAAGCGGCTTGCTGAAGCAGAGGGGGTTATTGTGCTGCGGGGCAACCATGATCAGATGGCCTGCGATGCGCTGGCGGGAGAGGATGATAAGCGGGATACCCACTGGATAACCAATGGGGGATTCCACACCCTTCTGAGCTACTGCGGAGGGCGGGATTCGGTGCTGCTGCACCCGGATTCAGGCTGGAAGGATTACACGGAGATGAAGCGGTTCATGCGTACGGAGTATAAGGAGCATCTGGATTTCCTGGGTTCGCTGCCTTACTACTATGAGACGGAGACCCATCTGTTCGTTCATGCGGGCATTGATCCTTCCCTTGCCGACTGGCGGATGCAGCGGGAGTATGATTTTATCTGGATTCGGGAGCCTTTCTACAATCATCCTGTAACTTCTACGGAGAAGACGGTCGTCTTCGGCCATACCTCTACGGTAGATCTGCAGGACGGTGCAGGCGTCTGGTTCAGTCCGCTGGGCGACAAAATAGGCATCGACGGCGGCTGTGTGTACGGGGAGCAGTTGAACTGCCTTGAGATTAGCGAAGCGGGATACAAGACCTATGCAGTCCGGCTGGGGGAGCGGGAGTAACAAGAGCTGCGGAGCAGGCGGGATGAAAACAAACTCCCAATTGGTTATAATTGGAATATCAAATCCAAGCGCTCACAGGAGGCAGAGATGTCCAATTCACTCTTAACGAAGAACGCGTTAGCCCGGTCTCTGAAGAAGCTTATGCTCACCAAGCCCCTGAACAAAATAACGATCCAGCAGCTTACCGCAGATTGCGGGGTGACCCGTCATACGTTTTATAATCATTTTCAGGATATCTATGAGCTGCTCGGCTGGATCTACAAGTCAGAAGTGATTGAAGGACTGGACCAATACTGCTGCTGGGCGGGCTGGAAGCAAGGATTCTTAAGCGTCCTGCGTTACACCGTAAATAACAAAACCATCTGTCTGAATACCTTCCATTCGCTGGGACGAGAGCATCTGGAGCAATTCCTGTACGGAGTCATTTACCGCGTCATGATCAGCGTAGTGGAGGAGCTGGACGGGCAGGCGTGGCCGGGACAGGAGCAGATTCCGGAGCCTGTGAGAATGCAGGCCAGACTCGATATAGCCGATTTCTACACGCTGGCCATCCTTGAACAGGTGATCCACTGGCTCAGAGCCGGGGCGAATACAGATCCGGCCGGAGTGGTGGACAAGGTATCACGGATTATGGACGGATGCATTGCCCGGGGGCTTGAGCATTATCAGTCTGCAGTTCATCCGGTGAAGTCATGACACAATATCGGGCGGATGTGTAATCCCTAGACAGTTGCGTCCGGCTGTCCATAGAATCCCTGGTTCACGGCGGTTATAGTGAAGGCAGTTAGCAGGCACTTATCCCCTGATCAAGGAAGGAAGAGGACACATGGGTACATATCAAAGAATTCATCCGCAGGTACAGGAAGGCATCGCTTCACGCAAGGCTTATCTCGTCGGAGGAGGGATCGGCTCCCTGTCGGCGGCGGCATTCCTGATCCGTGACGGGCATATGCCCGGCCGGAATATTCATATTCTGGAGCAATCAGCTGTATACGGCGGTTCCATGGACGGGGCGGGCAATGCCAAGGACGGTTACAGCGCCCGGGGCGGACGCGAGATTGAAGAGCACTTCGAATGCTTCATGGAGCTGTTCGGCTTCATCCCTTCCCTGACCAATCCGGACCGGACAGTGCTGGATGAATTCCGGGAGCTGAACCTGGCTGAACCGATTGAATCGCATTGCCGTTTGATCGAAAAGCAAGGCACCCCCGCCGACTTCTCATCGCTTGGGCTCTCTACCGCACATGCACTGCAATTAGGTAAGCTGACGCTGGCTACCGAAGAGAGACTGGGCGCGGTGACGATTGAGCAGTTTTTTGACCCGAGCTTCCTGGAGACGAATTTCTGGTATTTCTGGCGCTCCATGTTCGCCTTCGAGAATTGGCATAGCGTGGTAGAGGTGAAGCGTTATATGGAGCGGTTCATGCACCTGATCTCCGGGATGAACCAGCTGAAAGGAATTTTGCACACCGAATACAACCAGTTCGACTCGCTGATCCTGCCGCTGATGAAATGGCTGGAGCGTGAGGGCGTTCATTTTGACAAAGGGCATGAGGTTACGGATCTGGAGCTTAGTATGAGCGGCGATGAGAAGGTTGTAACCGCGATTCAGGTGCAGGTTAATGGTTCCCCGAAGACGATTCCGGTGACACGCGGGGATCTGGTCATGGTCACGAACGGCTCAATGACAGAGAATTCTACCCTTGGCGATCTGGACCACCCGGCGGTGCTGAACCGGTCCGTTACTGAACGCGGGTGCTGGAGCCTCTGGGAGAAGCTTGCTGCCAAATCCCCGGATTTCGGCCGCCCTGAAGTGTTCTGCGGGGATATCGACAAGTCCAAATGGCTGTCGTTCACAATGACTTTTACCGATGATGAGATTGTATTCCCTTATCTGCTGGAGCTGACGGGAGATGCTCCCGGCATGGGCGGCGTGGTCACGATCAAAGACTCCAGCTGGATGATGTCCTGGACCGCACCGAAGCAGCCGCATTTCATCAACCAGCCGGACAATGTGAAGGTACTGTGGGCGTATGGCCTGTTCCCGGATGCCGAAGGCGACTATATCAAGAAAAAAATGAGCGACTGCACCGGACGCGAGCTGCTGGAGGAACTGTGCTACCATATGGGTCTTGCGGACCGCATTCCCGGGATTCTGGAGCATACCACTAACGTCATCCCTTGTATGATGCCTTATATCACTGCGCAGTTCATGCCGCGCGTTCTTGGTGACCGTCCGCAGGTCGTGCCGCAGGGCAGTGTGAATCTAGCCTTCCTCGGCCAGTTCGCCGAAGTGCCGGACGACTGCGTGTTCACCGTGGAGTATTCGGTCCGCTCCGCAATGATGGCCGTCTATAATCTGCTGGCGCTGGACAAAGAAGTGATTCCTGTTCATCCCAGCAAATATGATGTCCGTGTGCTGCTGACCGCGCTCCGCACCTGCCTGGGCAACAAGCCGCTGCCGCTCGATAAGACGCTAGGTGAGCTGCTGGCGGGAACGGTACTCTCGAAAATGATCTAGAGACGAATACGAGGATTACACGAGGTAGCTGATTCCGCTGCCCAGGCATGCCTGGGGTCCGGCAGACATAGGATGGTAATAAGCAAGCGCTTAACCATTCAGTCATTGCAGGAGGAGAATAGTGTGAACGAGAGACTGGCGGCTGTTATTCTGCGGATTGATGCTATTGCTACAGATATTCTTGTACCGCTGCGCCGTAAGATCATTAATGAGACGGCTCTGCTTCAGCTCTATGAGGCGCTGGATGAGACGTATGCTCTGATGGAGCATGAGCGGCAGATTGACCGGGAGCTCGCGGCCATCCTCTTCCTGCTCTATTCACAGCTGGTAACCCAATCCAATTATGTGTATGACAAAAGCCTCTTCGTGCCGCATATCGGCAAGCTGCAAGGGTACATCCGCAAAATATTTGGCGGCACGCTTCAGAATGTATAGAACTCAACTAACCGCCAATCTGACAGCCTATGCTCCAGTTACATCTCTAACAGGATGGAACCGGGAGGATAGGCTGTTTTTATAAATATGGCTATGTTAAACTTTGTTGTTGATAGCATAAAAAATGAGGCGACCTCATAGGTGGGTTCGGTTTATCGAATGCATGATTGAGGGAAGGAACGAGGAGGCAGACAATTCATGGGAGGAACGAATGTATGGGATGCGGAGTGGGAGGTTAACGAAGAGCAGGCGCGGACGCTGATCGGCAGACAATTCCCTCAGCTGTCATCGAAGCAAGTGAAGCGATTGGGCTGGGGCTGGGACAATACGGTTTTTCTCATCGGTGACGAGTACGTGTTCCGGTTTCCAAGAAGAACGTTTGCAGTTGGCGCGATTCGTATGGAAGGGAAGCTGCTGCCGAAGCTGGAGGCATATTTGACCATCCCCTATCCGAAACCGTTGTTTTATGGCGAAGCAAGTGAAGAATATCCGGCACCATTTCTTGGCTATGGCCACGTGCCGGGAGATTTCCCCATCGGTTTGACGGAAGAACGCCGGGCTTTATCGGCAGAGACGCTGGCGAGATTTTTGCGGAGATTACATGAGTTTCCGGTGCAGGCGGCGCTGGAGTGTGGAGTTCAGCAAGATCATCGAAGCTTGACGGACATCGCATCGCGCAAAGTGAAATTGGAGGGCTTTCTATCGAAGGTGGCTGAACACTTGTCGCCGGAGGAGTCCGGTGTGATCGAAGCGTATATTAACAGTCTGCAAAAGGACCGTGTCGAGGCGGTGAATGCACTGCTGCATGGCGATCTTCATTTCAAAAATATGCTTGTGAATGAGAACGGGATCGTTTCCGGCATCATTGATTGGGGCGATCTGAGCGTAGGCCATCCGGCTTGCGATTTG
Source organism: Paenibacillus sp. FSL H3-0333 (assembly GCF_038002805.1). Lineage (NCBI taxonomy): Bacteria > Bacillati > Bacillota > Bacilli > Caryophanales > Paenibacillaceae > Paenibacillus > Paenibacillus sp. FSL H3-0333. The sequence goes on from NZ_JBBODG010000001.1 coordinate 3,149,062, forward strand.
AGCGTTGCTTACAGCTTTTTACCACCTTTCGCCCGCGGCGTGTTTTTCGAAACGTATGGAGGAGCGGACGAGGAGACGAAGCTGCTGGCGCGGCTGATGGCGGTATACATCCCCATGTTGATCTTAATGCAAGCGGTCGATGACGGGAATGAAGCGATTGCGGCAGAGGCGAAATCCAATATTATGCGGGCACTGTCGGATTAGGCTCATTATTTGGTTGCGGCTATGGGGCTAGGGCTAGCAGCACCATTTGGTCGTTTAAAGGCCGCGATAAGGTACGATCCGCCTTCTCGCTGAAACGGCTTTGCCATCCTTTTAAAGGACGGCAAAGCCGTTTCTACTTGTTTTTATTTTGTCCATTGCCAAACCTTGACCTGTTCCTTTACAATATTGATAATGATAATGAGAATCAATTTCAAAGAAACAGGTGACATTCATGAATCAACAGGCAGTGTCCGGGAGCGGGCTGGATCAGAAGGCAAAGCGGCTGAAGCTGCGGTCCCGTCCCTGGGCGGCAACATTAATTCTTATTGGCGGTTTGATTGCGCTGGCGCTGGGTATCGCTATTTCCGTATCGTTCGGGGCCGCAGATATTAAGCTGTCGGTCGTATGGACCGCAGTCTTTCATTTCAATCCCGAACTTACCGAGCATCAGATCATCCGCGAGCTTAGGCTGCCGCGTGTGCTGGGCGGCGTAATGGTGGGAGCCGGCCTCGCTGTGGCAGGGGCGATTATGCAAGGGATGACCCGCAATCCGCTGGCGGATTCGGGACTGATGGGCATTAACTCTGGAGCAGGCTTTGCACTGGCTGTCTGCTTTGCATTTTTTCCGGGATTGCCGTTCATGTATCTCATACTCTATTCCTTCGTTGGCGCCGGAGCCGGAGCGGGAATTGTCTACGGTGTAGGCTCGCTGGCGAAGGGCGGACTAACCCCGGCCAGGCTCGTATTGGCAGGTGCTGCTCTCAGTGCGCTGCTCTCTGCGCTAAGCGAAGGCATCGCCCTTTATTTCCGCATCGGACAAGATCTTGCCTTCTGGTATGCCGGTGGTCTGGCAGGAACGAAATGGTTCCAGCTGCAGATCATGTCCCCATGGGTGATAGCGGCTATCCTGGGAGCCATTGTGCTGTCCCGTTCGATTACGATGCTCAGCCTGGGTGAGGATATTGCCAAGGGGCTTGGGCAGCGTACAGGACTGGTGAAATTGGCTGGTACGCTAATTGTCCTGATTCTGGCCGGAGCCTCGGTAGCTGTAGTGGGAGCTGTTGGGTTCGTCGGCCTGATCATCCCCCATCTGACACGCTATCTGGTGGGTGTGGATTACCGCTGGATTATTCCCTGCTCTGCGGTGCTGGGTGCGCTGCTGGTGGTCGGGGGCGATCTGACCGCCCGGATGATCAATCCGCCGCATGAAACGCCGGTGGGTGCGATTATAGCCCTGATTGGGGTACCGTTCTTCCTGTATCTGGCCCGAAAAGAAAGAAGGGAGCTGTAAAGATGCAGAGCCATAAGATAATTTCTTCAGAAGATGCAAGGCGTAAGTATGGCCTGAGAGTGATCGGCGTGCTGGCCGTTCTGATTGTGATAATGTTCATTATAAGTATGAATACAGGATACATAAGACTTACTCCGCTTGAGCTGCTGGATACGCTGGTCGGCAAGGGGACGGAGAAGCAGGAGCTGATTCTGTTCCAGTTCCGTTTGCCGCGGATTGTCATTTCTCTGTTAATTGGTACCGCACTTGCCGTATCCGGCGCAGTGATGCAGGGGGTCTTCCGCAATGATCTGGCCGATCCGGGTATTCTCGGCATTAATGCCGGGGCGGGACTGATGGTCATGCTGCTGATCTCTTTCTATCCGACGACCTCGGCGGCACCGGTCTATCTGTTGCCTGTGGTTGCCTTTGCCGGGGCGGCCTGTACTGCTGCTCTGATCTACAGCCTCGCCTACAAGCGTCATCAGGGCATTTCGCCGATCCGGCTGCTGCTTACCGGGGTCGCAGTGGCGGCAGGCATGAGCGCGGCGATGATCGTGCTGACGCTTCGCCTCGATCCGGACAAGTATCAGTTCGTTGCCACCTGGCTGGCGGGCAGCATCTGGGGCACAAGCTGGAAGTTTGTCTTATCCCTGCTGCCCTGGATCGTGATTCTCCTGCCTTATGTCATCTACAAGGCACGGGTGATGAATGTACTTAATCTGGGCCAGCAGACAGCGACAGGACTCGGTGCTAATGTGAGCAGAGAGCAGTTCCGTCTGCTGGCAGCAGCGGTCGGCCTTGCGGCTTCCAGCGTAGCGGTCAGCGGAGGTATCGGCTTCGTCGGGCTGGTCGGCCCGCATCTGGCGCGGCGGCTGGTTGGACCGAAGCATCAGCTGATGCTGCCCGCCTCTGCGCTGATCGGCGCGCTGCTTGTCATTGCGGCGGATACGATCGGACGGCGGATTCTGCAGCCGTCCGAGATTCCTACCGGCATTGTGGTAGCTGTCATCGGTGCTCCATACTTTCTGTATCTTCTGGCCCGTACCAAATCTTAAATACAACCAGACCTTGGAGGGATATCAATGAACGAAGCAATGGAATTATACGATGTGACGATTATTGGCGGCGGCCCCGCAGGCATGTATACAGCGTTCTATAGCGGAATGAGGGATCTGAAGACTAAGCTGATTGAAGCGAAGGATGAGCTGGGCGGCAGAATGCTGATCTATCCTGAGAAGATGATCTGGGATGTCGGAGGAGTAACACCTATTCTCTGCCGCCAGTTAATTGATCAGCTGGCAGAGCAGGCGCGTACCTTCGATCCTACCCTTGTATTCGGACAGCAGATTGTTCACCAGGCCCGCCAGGAGGACGGAACGTATATCCTGACCTCAGCCACAGGCGAGCAGCACTGGACCCGTACCGTCATACTTACCATCGGATACGGTATTCTGCAGATGGCGAAGCTGGAGATTGAAGGCGCGGACCGCTATGAGGTGACGAATCTGCACTACACGGTACAGGAGCTGGAGCCCTTCCGCGGCAAGCGGGTACTGATCTCGGGCGGCGGCGATTCCGCAGTGGACTGGGCGAATGAGCTGGAGGGGATTGCCGCCAGCGTAACCGTGGTGCACCGCCGGGAGCAGTTCGGCGGGCATGAGAAGAATATTGCCCGGATGAAGGCCTCCTCGGTGGATGTGCGTGTGCCTTGTGCGGTAAGCCAGCTGCACAGCAGCGATGGAGAGCAGATCGATCAGGTGACCGTCTGCCATATACAGACCGGGGAGCATGCGCAGCTTGAGGTCGATGCCGTCATTGTCAACCACGGGCTGAGAAGCGACTTCGGTCCGCTCAAGGACTGGGGGCTGGATATGGGAGAATGGTGGGCGAACGTCAGCGGTAAGCTGGAGACCAATCTGCCGGGTATCTTCGCTGCCGGAGATTTCGTGGATTATGAGAGCAAGGTACGGCTTATTGCCGGAACATTCACCGACGCGGTGCTTGCCCTGAACAGCGCGAAGCTGTACATGGACCCTACCGCTGAGAAGGTAGCCTACGTCTCCTCCCATAATGACCGGTTCAAGGAGAAGAACAAGGCGCTTGGCGTAGTAGATAACCACTAGCATTCCTCCTTCTGAGATACCAGCCGGTGTACCGGCGCTATACCATAAGCTGTATCTGCACAAGCTGTCCCTTACACGGATTATTCCGTACCGGGGACAGCTTGTTCTGCTTTTACACATTCCATATGCTGTATAAAAAAAGGATAGCGGGCGAATAGTAAGAGCCAGGAGGTGCGGATATGGAGAATATAAATTCGCCGGTCTCCCCTAAGCTGGAAGACAACATCAGTACCATTCAAGCAAGGCTCGGGAACAGTCCCGATCTGGTTATACGCACCTATGAATTAATTAATAGAACAGCCCGTGTGGCTGCAATATATATCGCCGGCATTACCGACAGAGTGATGGTCGATGACTACATCTCGCATGTGATGTCCTTTCAAGCTCTGAATGACCGTGCGCGGCTTGCGGTAACCCCGGAGGAAGTCTACAGCTATATTAAAGAGAATGCCCTTAGTATCGGCAAGGAGAAGCTGGTCAGCGATATCAACGGATTGCTCGAGGCACTGCTGTCGGGAGACACAGTTATTCTGGTTAACGGAGTGGAGGGAGGTATCAGTGGAAGCACCTGCGGCGGGGAGTCCCGCGCGGTTACTGAGGCGGGCACCCAGGTCGCCATCCGCGGCTCCAAAGAAAGCTTCACGGAGACCATCAGCACGAATATTGCCCTGGTCCGCAAAATCATCAAGAACCCGGACCTCTGGACCGAAACAATGAAGCTGGGCGATGTGACCCACACCGATATCACGATTATGTATATCCGCGGCATTGCCGACGAAGAGACGATTCAGGCATTCAAGGATAAGCTTCAGGAGATTAAGGTCGATATGATTCTGGAGTCGGGATATATTGAGCAGATCGTGGAGGACAATAAATATTCCCCGTTCCCCACGATGTTCAATACGGAGCGCCCGGATAGTGTCGCGGGCAATCTGCTAGATGGACGGATTGCCATTTTCGTAGACGGTACTCCGTTTGTGCTGATTGCCCCCACTACCTTCTTCATGTTCTTTCATACGGTGGAGGATTATTATCAGCGGTATGATATCTCCTCGCTGATCCGGATGCTCCGCTTTGTGTGCCTGGTCATTTCAATGTATGGTCCGGCGATCTTCGTCGCGGCGCTGAACTTCCATCAGGAGATGATTCCGACCCCGCTGCTGATCAATCTGGCGTCACAGCGGGAGGGGGTGCCGTTCCCTGCCTTTGTAGAAGCGGTTCTGATGGAGGTTACCTTCGAGATTATCCGGGAAGCAGGGGTCCGCATGCCTTCGCCGATCGGCCAGACCGTATCCATCATCGGCGGTCTGGTGCTTGGGACAGCGGCGGTTCAGGCAGGGATCGTCTCGCCGGCGATGGTAATCGTGGTCTCGCTCACAGGAATCTCCAGCTTTGCTACACCTGCCTTCAACATGGCGCTCTCCATCCGCATGCTGCGGTTTATCATCATGGCGATCGCCGCATTTATGGGGCTGTATGGCATCGCTATATTTACTATTATGCTGATTGCCCATCTGTGCAGCCTGCGCTCACTCGGTGTTCCTTACATGACGCCCATCGGTCCCTTTGTTCCGGGGAATCTGAAGGATACCTTCATCCGTTCCCCTAAGAGCTTCATGAAGCTCAGAAAACGTCTGGTCAACAACGGTGGGAGCTCGGCATCTGCTTCCGCAGGCAAAGGGGCCTCCACGAGGGAATCCAATGAACGCTAAGGGGCTGCTGCACCTGATTGCCATCGCAATGCTGGTCATGCCGCTCAGCGGCTGCTGGAACAGCCGGGAATTGAATGAGCTGGCCATCGTAAGCGGCATAGGGATGGATCTCGTTCCGGAGACCGATGAATACCGGGTCACCTTTCAATTGGTCAATCCGTCTTCCACATCGACGAGTACCTCTCCCGGGAGCGGCAAGCCTGCTGTAGTGGTGGTGTCGGCCACAGACAAAACGATGTTCGGCGCGTTGCGGCGGGCGTCAAAGCATGTAACCCGCCAGCTTTTTTTTGCCCATACCCAGCTTATTGTGCTTGGAGAGTCCTTGGCGCGGGATGGGATTAACGATATCTTCGACATCTTCGAGCGGTCCCATGAGCTGCGGCTCAATTCAGAAATACTGGTTGCCCGTGGCAGCGATGCCGCCTCTGTCATGAAGCTGCTGACCCCTGTAGAGAGTCTGCCGGCTCTGGGACTGGTCAAAAAAGCGCAGAATACCTCCAGCGTCTGGGGGGAGAACCGGATCATTAGAGTATTCGATGTCATTCAAGGCATTACTGGAGAAGGGGATCTGACGATCAATGCGGTGAAGATCAATGGAGATGCGGAGGAAGGGAAGAAGAAAAGCAATCTGGAGGGGTCTGAGACCCTGACCGAGACGATGATGAGCGGGCTTGGGGTCTTCAGGCAGGGCAAGCTGCTCTATTGGATGAAAGACTCAGAAGCACGGGGAACCGAGTGGCTGCTTAACCAGATAGAAGAAACAGTGCTGGATATTGATTCAGATGATAAAAAAGAATCCATTGCCGTCAATATCATCTACTCCAGAACGGAGGTAAAGACCACGATGGAAGACGGCCTTCCGGTCTTTCATGTGACGATTGCCGAGGAGGGGAGCGTCAATGAAACGGACAGCTTCGTGGATCTCAGCAAGCGGGAAGAGATCATGAAGCTTGAACAAGAGCTGGAGAAGAAGACGAGGATTGAAGTGATGCAGGCTTTTCATAAGGGACAACAGCTGGAGAGCGATATTTTCAATTTCGGCAATGAGCTGAAGCGGACGAATCCGCAGGAATGGGCGGCGCTGGACGGGGACTGGGGCCGGATCTTCGCGGAGGGGAAGCTGGACCTCAAGATCAAGGCTTACATCCGCAGTACAGGCATGAGTCTGAAACCTTATATCCCCGAAGATAAATAATTGGCTTAACCGCAGAAATCAGGTGATTGATGTTATGAAAAAAGAAGTGATCGGCCCGAGCCAGCTGCTTGCATTGATCATTCTGTTTGAGCTGGGAACCGCCGTGCTTGTACCTATTGGCCTGGAGAGCGGACATGCAGTCTGGCTCGCCATTCTGATTGCCCTTCCCGGGGGCGTTCTGCTGTATCTGGTGTTCGCACATCTCTGCCTCCAATTCCCGAACCAGATCATAAGCGGGTATACGCGTTCTATTCTCGGGCCATGGCTGGGCTGGCCGGTAAGTCTGCTGTTCCTGCCGGTGCTTCTCTATAACGGTTCAAGAAATCTGCGGGAAGCGGGTGATCTGCTGATCTCGGCCTCCTATGACAAAACCCCTATTCTGATCATTAATTCAATCATGATTATTGCAGTGATGTATATCCTGAGCAAAGGGATAGAAGTGTTCGCGAGGACTGCCGAGATTGTCCTGTGGATCGTGATCATTATGGGGTGCGTTTGTATTATTGCTGTAATCTCAGCCGGGCTGGTAGAGTATAAGAATCTGTTTCCGCTTCATATGAATGATTACAAGCAAGCCTTGAAATCAGCCTATCCCAACATTCTGATCTTTCCGTTCGGCGAACTGATGTGCTTCACTACCATTCTGCCCCACTTCAATAAATCCCGGAAAATTAAGAAAACCGGAATCGCAGCCATCATTGTCAGCGCCTGTCTGCTCAGCTTCACGCATGCAATCGAAATGTCTGTGCTTGGCGAGAACCTGTACAGCCGTACCGCCTTTCCCATGTTTACGACCATTACCCTTGTGAATATGGCCAATTTCATTCAACGGCTGGATGCCCTGGTTATGCTTACACTGATTATCGGGGCGTTCTTTAAGCTGACCGTCTACTGTTATGCTGCTGTTGCGATTGCCAACGATCTGTTCAAGGTTAACGATACAAGCAGGCTGGTTATTCCGGCAGGCGTGATTATGCTGTTCAGCTCTTTTGTCAGCGCGCAGAATTATTCGGAGCATATGAATGACGGGAAGACTTTTCTGCAGACGATTCTGCCGGTATTCTGTGCGGTGATTCCAATCCTGCTGCTGCTGATTCATCTTGTCCGGCGCAAGTTCGGATTGTACCGTTAGCAGAATTAAGACGGTTTCCGGTGGGATTGACGCTTCTTAGAGGCATGAACGGCTACCTGAACGAACGGGAGAAGCAGGAAGATTGTGATACATATGGCTTCCTGTAGTGTGGTTGTAGCAAAGATGGTCGAGAGCGAATGAATGGATGCACGCAGGCTGATGCCGGACATCACATCAATGATGACTATTAACGTAAGCGTAAGAACAGCTAACAGGACATAGATACTGATAATCTTCATGGAGGTCTCCTTGTGCACCGCAAGAATAATTCACCGGTTCCGGTGCGGCGGGCTACAGCTATTATCTCCGAGTAATGGATAGGGTAAACGCCAAAAGCTGCCGGAAGCCATTGAAGGCTCCGGGCAGCTTGTTCATGACTCCATTATTGTTGTGCCCCGGTCAGCCAATCAGCCAGCTCCTCCGTCTGGGCCAGAACGGCAATCGGATCATAGTACCAGGAGCGCTCTTCTTTCCATACGTAGATCTTCCCGTTCTTGACTGCCGGCAGGCTGCCCCAGATCGGGTCTGCCTGGAAATCTTGAGCAGCCCAGGTATTGTCGGTGATGACCAGATAATCACCCGCATATTTACCCAGGGTCTCAGCGGATAATTCTGCCCATTGCTTCTCCATAATTTCAGCAGCCACTCCAGCCGGCGGCTTGCGCCCCAGCGCCTGATAAATAGGCTGTCCTCCGCGTCCGAAGTTATCCCCATAGACCCAAGTGGACTTGTCTGCATGCTCCAGAATACTGAAGGTGGCCCCGGCAGGAATGGCTGCATCCACACGGGCCTTGGCGTCAGCAATACGCTTATCGTAATCAGCCAGCCAGGCTGCTGCTTCCTGCTCCTTGCCCAGCAGCTTACCGAAATAGGTCAGCTCTTCATGCGCATTCTTCAAATCGCCATATGGCACAATGACCGTTGGGGCAATCTGACTGAGCGCCGCATAGCTGTCTGCATTGCCGGAGATAATCAAGTCGGGATTCAGCGCGATGATATTCTCCGGTGACATTTTACCGTATGTGCCGGTATCTGCGACTCCTGTGAGGAATTCTTTGTAATACATATTCTCCAGGGTAAGCCCGGGCGCACCGACCGGTATCGTATCCAGGGCAATCAAGCTGCCCAGATATTCCTCGGCAACAATCCGCTTCGGTGCTGCCGGCACCTCAATATCTCCATTCACAGTTGTCACAGTATGGAAGGCGGGAGCTGCGGTTGCAGCAGCCTTCTCTGGCTGAGTGGAGGAAGCGGGTGTGCCGGTAGCCTTAGCTGAAGCAGCACCATTGCTGCTATTAGAAGAGTTGTTCCTACAAGCCGAGACGATAAGAGTCAATGCCAGAAGCAAAGACAGGACCATCCAAGCTTTCGGGTGAATGCGGAGAGAACGTAAATACGGGATTTTCAAGATGCAGCCTCCTTAATGTAGAACGATTATCATTCTCAATAACACTTTACAGAGTTTGCTATGATTAGACTATGGCTGAATGTGATGTCCGGCTATGTAAATTTATGATGTCAACGCCTGCACCAGGACCTTCAGCTGAGCCTCGGAGGAGAGCGGGTCGAACCCGTAGAACATGCCAGGCTGATTCAGGTAATAGATTCTTCCGCCTGGAGAGTCATCGATATGATATTGCTGTACAGGATGAAGAAAGCTCTGCAGCGGCTCCAGCGCTTCAGCAGCCTCCCTACTAGAGGTAATGAAGATATGGTCAGCGGGGTAGCGGGCGATGTTATGGAAGGCAATCTCCAGATAGCCCTTATCCAGCAGTCCCTCGGCAACGAGGCCAAGCGGCGGGCGGAAACCAAGATCATGATACAGAATCTGCGTCCCGCGCCCGTAGCTGCTGCTGAAGCAGTAGGCCGTCTCTGCGCCAAGCTCCAGGACCATGGCGGTTCCACGGTCACCGATCCGCCGGTCCAGCAGCTGATTAGCCTGGTAACAATGCCAGTCATAGAGGCTTAGCCAGGCCTCAGCCTGCGGCTGACGCCCAGTCACCTCGGCAATCAGCCGGAATTGCTCCCGCCAGTCCATTTGCATGAAGGGAATCTCAATTACCGGTGCGACGGACAGGAGCTGCTTGCTCTTGTCAGGCAAGGAGTAGCTGATAATGACATCCGGCCGGGCTGACGACAGACGTTCGTATAGACCTGCGGAGCCGATTCCTTCATCCAGCAGCTTCCTGGAGGGAACGGGCTGCATGCTCTCCATCCAGGACGAATAGACTCCCAGCCGGGGAACGACTTCGAGCGCATGGAGGCTGGCCGTATGATTGAAGTTCAGGGAGACTACGGATTTGCTCTTACGGTGATAGGCTGAAGGCGAAATTCCTACCACCTGCTTGAATTTGCGGCTCAAATAGGTTCCTTCGCTATAACCAACCTCAAGCGCCAGCGTACTCAGATTCGGGGCTCCTGTAAGGATACGCTGCTGGGCCTTACGGATGCGCAGCAGCGTTATATATTTGTTGAAGGTCTGCCCGGTGAATCTGCGGAAGGCACGGGAGAAATGCTCCGGGGTCACTCCGGCAAGTCCGGCCGCCTGTTCTCTCGTCAAATCTTCATTATAATTAGACTCTATATGATGTAGTACACGGTCAATCCACTGAGCCTGCGGTTCTTTGTACTCGGCAGCACTATTATGCAGCTCAGTGAGCAGCTCTGTGAACAGAGCTTGTAAGGCAAATGGCGTGCGCTGCTCCGGCTGGTTCCAGCTGCTAAGAAGCTGCACAGCAAGCGTGCTTACCTGGGGAGGGCAGCTTCGGACCGGCAGATCATGGTTCAGCGGGCTGAAGGGCCGGCTGTTGCCGGAGATCACCGCATATTCGATCCACACACCCTGCAGCTTATGGCTGCGGGGCAGCCTGATATCCACCGGACTGTCACTGCACAAGGTATGACCGCCGGATAGACGGATACGTTCTCCATCTAGCCCGATGACTCCGCTTCCGCCGGTGACTACTACCAGGAATGAGGTGAAGGGGGGAATGGGATTTTCCCGGTCAAAGGTAGCCTTATCCAGTGCCGTTACATGTACCGGAATATAAAAGCTATGAGGAGTAGGCATTGAACTGCCGGCATTTCGCGTCTGCATGTTACAAGTCACTCTTTTCTTGGATGATAATCATTCTCAGTAATAGTATAACAGTCTTTCCTGCTATTGACGATCCTCGAATCGAAAGGTAAAGTTTAGGGTCAGAGACAAGCAGGGTATAGTTGTATTAGAGGGGGCGAAGAAGGCCATGACAACCTGGAATCTGCAAGGAACGGTCAGCCATTTGCTGATCTGCAACGGAAGTGACTGCAAGAAGCATAAGGGTGAAGAGGTAGCGGAAGCGATTGAGGATGAGATTACGAAGCAAGGGGCAGATGCACTGATACATACAACAGTAACCCGCTGCAACGGAAGATGCTCGGATGCCTGTGTCGTGATCTCTTACCCGGAAGGCGTATGGTACAGGGATGTCACCCCTAAATCTGCCAAAAGCCTGGTGCGAAAGGTGCTGAAGGGAGAACAGCTCGAAGAGAATCTGCTCTATACGTATGAAGAAGGCTTCAAGGCCGCTACTCCCAAGGGTGCCAAAGGTAAGAAGAAGAAATGATAATATAGTGATCAGTGTAGCCCGCCGCTGGAATTCTCCGGCTAAGGGCTGTTTATTTTTTCCAAGGGGAGCATTACAATAGATAGAAAAGTCTAAAAGGGGGAAGCGGGATGTTCGTAAGCTTTGGGCCGGGGGATGATGTGCTGCACACAGGGCTGTTCATGCAGGAAGAGGTGGAATATAATCTCATCCATCTGATTGTGGAGAACGGGGAAGCCCTGCGGCTCAGGACAGAGGAGAATGATCTCATCTTCGCCCATGCCGCCGGGCGTAACTCGTGGTTGTGGTTATCACCGGAGCTGGCTGAAGAAAGGCGCCGTTCCCTTGTCCGGGAGCTGGCGGAAATGCTGGAGGACCGCGAATTGCCGGGGGTTAACGGAACGCCGGAGACGGGGAAGCTGTTCGCCGATGCGTACAGCAAACTTACCGGTAAGTCTCACCACGTACGGATGATGATGGAGGCCTATCACTGCCCGGAGGTGCAGCTGCCGCATGGTGTTAGCGGCAAGCTGCAGCAGGCGGGGCCAGGTGATATTCCGCTTATCGCCGGGTATTTAGCCGGATTCGTGCAGGATTGCTTCGGTACGGAGAGTGCACCGGAGGATCATCTGGACTATGCCGCAGCGGTTACGGAGTCGGGCAAGCTCCGTCTATGGATCGACCGGGAACAGCCGGTGTCCATGGTTAATCTGGCCCATCAGTCTGCCAGGCAAGCGCGGATTAATGAAGTGTTCACTCCGCGTGAGTTCCGCAAGCACGGGTATGCGAGTGCGGCTGTAGCTGCCCTGTGTGCTGAGCTGCTCAGCACACAGGGCGTGACGCCCATGCTCTACGCCGATGCGGCGAATCCCGATTCCAATAAGGTCTATCAGTCGGTGGGCTTCAAGCGGACCGGAAGCATTGTTGATTTGCGCTTTCAGTAAGGTTGTAATTATTAAGTCTATTACAAGGAGGAATGTCAAAGGATGCTGCAAGGAATGAAAATAATAGTGACCGGTGCTGCTTCAGGTATTGGTAAGGCCATTGTCAGACATAGTCTGGAGGCGGGAGCTGAGGTCATTGGTTGTGATCTGGATGGTCCCCGTCTGGAGGAGTTGAAGCACGAAGCCGCTTCGGATAAGCTCTACACCTACCGGCTGGATGTCGCCGATTACAGCGGGGTGGAGCACTTCTTCTCAGCCCTTCAGCAAGAGCATGCCGATGTGAGCGGGCTGGTCAACAATGCAGGGATCTATCTGGGCCGCAGCCTGCTGGAGTATACACCGGAGGAGATCAACCGGGTGATGGATATCAATATCAAAGGGTATGTCTACTTCTCCCAGGCCTTCGGACGCATGCTGCTGGAGCAGAAGCAAAAGGGCGTCATCGTCAACATGTCATCAGTCTCCGGCCAGGAAGGCAGCTCCGATGCAGTATACGGTCTAACTAAGGCTGCTATTCTTGGCTTGACCAAGAGCTGCGCAATGAATTTTGCCCCTTTGATCCGCGTGAATGCAGTGGCTCCGACCATGGCGGACACCCCGATGATGGGACATATCCCCGCCTGGAGGCAGCAGGAATACCGGGAACACCAGTTAAATCCTGAACCGCTGCTGGCGGAGGATGTTGCCGATACGGTGATTTTTATGCTGAGCAGCAGAGCCAGAGCTTATACAGGAGCCACCTTTGATATTAACAATGGCTGCTATTTGCGTTGATTGTCCCTGATTTGACTTGCAGCCACAGGGTTACTATGCTTATACATAGTGCAAATAATCACACTTAACAGGTAAGAGTTGCAGCTAGGGGGCGGCAGGATATGGATAGACGGCAGGTATGGCCGGATAAATTCAAGAAGTTTTTTCTGAACAACAAGTTTGTGGTGGGTCTGCTGATTGCGCTGCTGGTGGGCTTAACGATACTCGTATTCTCAAAGATTCCGTTTGTATTCAAGCCTCTGTCTGTGCTTCTGCATACGGTGGCAGCGCCGCTGCTGCTCTCAGGGATCGCCTATTATCTGTTGAATCCGCTGGTGGACCGTCTGGAGAAGAGAAGCCGGGTGAAGCGGGCGTATGGTATTGTCATTCTATATCTGATCATCATGGGGATCATTACTCTGGTGCTGCTTATGGTCATCCCGATCATCCGCACCCAGCTTATGGGCCTGATTGACAACTTCCCCGTCTACAGTGAGCAGATTCAGGAGGAATTCGTCCAGCTTACCGGCAGTGAACTGTTCAATAAGATTCAGTCGAGCGTAGGCACGGACCTTAGTGATATCACCAGCAAGGTGACGACTTGGGCCACAACCTTCCTGAATAATGCTGTCAGCGGCGTAGGCAGCTTCGTTGGAACCCTGACCGAAATTGTGCTGGCTGTAGTGACTACACCCTTCATTCTCTTCTATCTCCTGCGCGACGGCAAAAGATTGCCCGACTATCTTATGAGACTCATCCCTACCGCACTGCGGCCGCAGTCCCGGATGGTGATGCAGGAAATGAACAATCAGATCGCATCATATATCCGCGGCCAGATTATTGTCAGCTGTTGCATCGGAGCACTGCTCTATATCGGGTACCTGATTATCGGGCTGGAGTATTCGCTGGTTCTGGCAATCGTTGCCGCTTGTACGGCTGTAGTTCCTTATCTGGGGCCGGCCATTGCGATTACCCCTGCGCTGATCGTGGCGATGGTTACCTCACCGTTCATGCTGCTGAAGATGGTCATTGTCTGGACCGCAGTTCAACTGATCGAAGGGAAGTTCATCTCGCCGCAGATTATGGGGAAATCGCTTAGGATTCACCCGATTACGATTATTTTTGTGATTATTTTTGCCGGAAAAATGTTCGGTGTACTCGGTATCATACTGGCGGTTCCGGGCTACGCCGTGCTTAAAGTGGTAATGACCCATATCTTCCAGTGGTTCCGCTTCCGCTCCGGGCTCTACAGAGTCATTGAAGAAAAGACTGAGGAATAAAGCGAAAAGGAATGAGTGCAATGTCAGGACAACTGGTGAATACAGCTTATGGGCAACTGAAGGGAGAAGCGGGAAACGGCGTGAACGTGTGGCGCGGCATCCCGTTCGCTGCTCCGCCGCTCGGAGAGCTGCGCTTCCTGGCACCGCAGCCGCCGGAGTCCTGGAGTGGCGTACGGGAGGCCATCAAGTTCGGACCGGTCAGCCTGCAGCCGGTCAGCACCAGCGGGACGCGGTTCGGTGGTACCACCCCGGTCTACGATGAAGATTGTCTGTATCTGAATGTCTGGTCCCCGGCGGTAGCTGAGGAGACAGAATCGCTGCCGGTGATGGTGTGGATTCACGGCGGCACCTTCGTTACCGGCGCAGGCAGCCAGCCGATGTTCGAGGGCAGCAAACTGGCTGTCTCCGGGAATGTCGTGGTGGTTACCGTGAATTACCGGCTGGGTCCGCTCGGGTTCCTGCATCTGTCTCCGCTGGGCGGAGGGCTGGGCAGCAACCTGGGCCTCCTGGATCAGATTGCTGCCCTGGAATGGGTGCAGCAGAATATCGCTGCATTCGGCGGTGATCCGGCGCGGGTCACGGTCTTCGGTGAATCGGCAGGAAGCATGAGCATTGCCGCGCTGCTGGTGATGCCTGCGGCGAAGGGACTGTTCGCCCAGGCCATTATGGAGAGCGGGGCGGCGCAGACGCTGAATGGGGAGCAGGGCGTGCAGATTGCCGCCGCATTGCTAGCCGAGCTGGGCCTTCAGCCCGGCAGCGATACACAGCTGTTACATAAGCTCCCGGCCGGAGAGATTATGGAAGCCGCAGCCCGGATGGCGTACAAGCTGTCTGGAGACTCGATGAATATGTTCTTCCAGCCGGTCGTTGAGCCGGGAACCCTGCCGGTTGAACCGGTACAGGCCATTGCGGCGGGAGCCGCCAGCGGCATTCCCGTGGTGATCGGAACGAATCTGCACGAAGGCAATCTGTTCTTCCGCGAGGGGCAGAAGGCCGATAACTTCGAGCAATCGCTCAAAGCGCTGGAGCAGCTGATGGGAGTGGACGACCTCTCCGAGCTGACCTCGGATTACAGCCATACCTGGGAAGGACAGGCGGAGGTGCTGACCGACCTGTTCTTCTGGGCCAGCTCGATTTCGTTCGCGGAGAAGCAGCAGGGACATGCCCCCGTCTGGATGTACCGTTTCGACTGGACGGTGCCCGGGCATCCGCTGCTGGAGAAGGCCATTCACGGAGCGGAGATTCTATATGTCTTCAACAATCTCCCGCTGCTGAAGCAGTACGGCCTGAACGTGACGCCGGACATGGAGGCAGTGGCGGAGGCAATGCAGACCGCCTGGACAGCCTTCGCCCATGGTGGAGATCCGGCAGCGCCGGGACTGGATTGGCCGCAGTACACACCGCAGACGTGGGCAACCATGATATTTGACCAATCCTCGGGCGTGGTGAACGACCCGGACGGGGAGAAGCGCAGACGGATTTTTGAGTATTATAAGGGATAAGTTTACAGACAGCAGCCCTCGCCGGAGGAAGACCTCCGGGAGGGCTGCTGTCTGTGTGCGGGCCGGAATGTAAGTGGAAATCCGGACACAATGGGCAGGCGCGGGGCGCGTGGACCAAATGTAATCGAAAAACAGGCATGACAAGACAGAGGCCTTGTCACCCCCAGGAATGAAAATAAGTGGGTGGCATCCGTCGCATCCATTCTAAAAGAGGCTGTAGTCGTCAACACTACATATACAAATCAAAGGGCGGAAACGGTTACTGGGATACACCCCGTGCGAAAAACCGTTCTATTGCGCTTTTCGAGCATCGCCTATTGTAGCCCCAAAAGTACGTGTATTAAATTACACTCACTCGAGCGCATGATTTGTAAACTGACGATGGAGGATGGTTGGAATGGATGCTGTACGTATGTGTTGCGCGGGTCTAGACGTGCACCAGGAAACCGTTGTGGCCTGCGTGTTGAAAGGACCGATCGAACAGAAACCACAATGTCACCTGAAAACCTTTGGGACGACAACCAAAGAATTACTAGGCCTGCAAGATTGGCTGAGTGAACACGGCTGCCGGGAGGTGGTGATGGAGAGCACCGGCGTGTTATGGAAACCGGTATGGAACATCTTAGAGGGCAGTTGTGATCTGGTCTTGGCCAACGCCCAGCGGGTAAAGAATATGCCGGGTCGAAAAAGTGACATGCAAGATGCGCGCTGGTTAGCGCAATTGCACCGTTGCGGGCTCATTGAAGGCAGTATGGTGCCAGAACAAGACATCCGGGATTTGCGAGACTTGACCCGTTATCGGAGTAAGATGGTGCAGGCGGTGACGGCGGAGAAGAACCGCATCCACAAAATCCTGCAGGATGCTAACATCAAGCTAACCACCTTTATGTCCGATCTATATGGGGTTTCAGGACGGGGCCTGCTCCAGAAGATCATGGACGGCGAGGTCATCGACGAAGGGACCGTTAAGAACCTGGTCAAAACCCGTTTAAAAAAGAAAGTTCCGCAGTTGCTAGACGCGCTCAATGGCAAGTTGCGCCGTCATCATCGCGAGATGATTCGAGACCACTGGGACCACTTGGTCTATTTGGAGAAAAGGATCACGGAACTGGAAGCTCGAATCGAGGCGAAGGCAGAACCGTACCTGGAGAAGATTGAACAAATTGACTCCATTCCAGGGATTGAGCGGACGTCTGCCGTGACCATCTTTGCCGAAGTGGGGCCGCATGTCGCGGAAATGTTTCCGAGTGATGCGCAGTTTGCTTCATGGGCGGGGGTGTGTCCAGGGAACAACGAAAGCGCGGGAAAGCGAAGAAAGTCAAAAACGATGCAAGGGAACAAGCATCTGAAAGGGGCCTTGTGTCAGGCGGCTTGGGCAAACTCTCGCTCCTCGAACCGGATCGGCCAATTCTTTCGACGAATTCGTAAGAGACGGGGCGATAAAAAAGCAAACGTCGCCACCGCGCATTTGCTGATTCGAATCCTCCATGCCCTGATGCGGGAGAAGAGGTCCTACCAAGAAATAGACGTCTCACTAGGCGATGAGACGTCCAAGAAAAACACGTTAGATAGGTACGTGAAATATATCCAGCAGTTAGGATATAGTGTTCAATTGAATCCTATCCCATAGTCTTCCCTTTTTCAAAAAAACGAAACGTTTTTTTGGGGCGGTGGGTCTTTTTTTGTCAAAATCCGTTCTGCGGCGCATTTTCCGGTACTTTTATTTTCGTATTAAACCGATTACAATGGGCAGGCGCGGGGCGCGTGGACCAAATGTAATCGAAAAACCGATTACAATGGGCAGGCGCGGGGTGCGTGAGCCAATTGTAATCGAAAAACCGATTACAATGGGCAGGCGCGGGGCGCGTGAGCCAAATGTAATCGAAAAACCGATTACAATGGGCCGGCGCTTGGTGCGTGGACCAAATGTAATCGAAAAACCGATTACAATGGGCAGGCGCGGGGCGTGTGGACCAAATGTAATCGAAAAACCGATTACAATGGGCAAGCGCAGGCACCAGCATCCTTCCCCGGTAAAGGATGCTGGTGCCTCTGCTTATTTAACTGGCGTATATCCGGTCTTCTCAACCAGCTCCTGCCCTTCGGCGGACAGAATCCAGTCCAGGAACGGTTCGATGTTCGGGTTGGTGCTGCCGGCCGTTATGGCATAGAATTCCACGGCGAGCGGGTATTCGCCGCTGCGGATGGTCTCCTTGGAGGGTGGCACCTGATCGATGGCCAGCAGCTTAATCTCATCGCTGGCATTCATCTGTGAGGCGTAGAACAGGAAGCTGAAGCCGAGCGCGTTATTGAAGTTGCGGTAGCTGGCGGTCAGGCTGATAATCCCGCTCATCACATCCGCGACATTCTCCTTCGGGGGAGCCATCAGCTGGCGGTCCTCCATGATTTTTTG
Source organism: Paenibacillus sp. FSL H3-0333 (assembly GCF_038002805.1). Classification (NCBI taxonomy): domain Bacteria; kingdom Bacillati; phylum Bacillota; class Bacilli; order Caryophanales; family Paenibacillaceae; genus Paenibacillus; species Paenibacillus sp. FSL H3-0333. The sequence goes on from NZ_JBBODG010000001.1 coordinate 3,167,177, forward strand.
CAGCTTGGTCTGGCTGCCGCTGTTCTCTGCACGCTGAAAAGCACGGATAGACGCCTTCTTGCCGCCAACCTCCGACCAGTTCGTGACGGTGCCGGAATAGATGTCCTTAATCTGCTCTATCGTTAAGCTGTCCACCGGATTGCGCTTGTTGACGAAGAAGACGAACGCTTCGCGCCCGATCGGGGTGAGCTTCAGTTCACGGCCTGCCAGCTTCGCCTGCTTTGTCTGGGCCAGCGAAGGTGCCGCAGCGAAGATAATATCAGCGTTTCCGGCGATCAACCGCTTGTAAGCCTCGGAAGTGCTGGTGCACAGGACGAGATCATTTCCGGTCAGCTCAATGCTGGAGTTATAGGTATCTTGCGGATACACCGCCTGGACAAAAGCAGAATACAGCGGATACAGCGCGGTTGCACCATCCAGACGGGGCATTTGCTCCGTAAGCTGATAGGACGCCTTATGCTCAAGAGAGGCAACTTTGGTATTCGCCTCAAATGGGGCATATTGGTACAAGTCCACTTCAGGCTCCCTCACTTCCGCAAGGCTGTTCACATACGATTGCCTGATCTCATGGCCTGCGGCTGTCAGCACACAGATTCCGGCAAAAGCGGCCAGGATCATCCGCCGTACCTTCCTGCTGAACAGGCCAAAGATGCTGAACACGGAGAGTACAGCCAGCCCTGAAGCGACGACGAGGGCCAGCGGACCATAGAAGAGCATCCCTCCTGTAAAAGCGGCGACAACATAAGCCATGAAGCCGATGATTGCAAGGCCGGCCAGAGCTAGGATGGAATACAGCAGATTGGTCGGAAAGCTTCTTTTCATGATGACCTCCAAATAAAATCTCTATAATGGGTATGATTAATGCTCATACTATAGTGTATCGCAAGCCGCCGTTTCTGCCAAACGAACCAGAACCTGGATACGGTACGCAGATTTGCTTGGCAGAATGATTGTTTTGATGATTATTGAATGAAATATAATGATTATTTTCATAAAAAGCTGGACGAAATGAAGAATCAGAGGTATTCTGGGATTGTGAAAATAATAACAGAATACAAGATTCTCGGGGTAAGGTGAAATTCCTGACCGGCGGTGATGTTCGTGAGAACTAAGCCCGCGACTCGTTACTCTATCACAAGAGGAAGCGACTGATCTGGTGACAATCCAGAGCCGACGGTAAAGTCCGGATGGGAGAGGATCATAAGATAAAGGCAGGCGGGTCTATTCCGTATGTCTTTATTGATAACGCCCCCGATGTTTGTCCTGTTCTCAGGACTCACGGGGGTTTTTGGTCTCTATCGAGGGTTTGTATCGACAAGGAGAATGAAAGATGAGTAATGTATCTGCTTCATCCCAAGGCGTGCGTACCGCACCGGTGCGCAGCGGATTCTGGCTGGTGGTTCTGGGGGCGGCCTTATGGGGAGTTGACCCGCTGTTCCGCATTATCCTGCTGAAATCCCTGACTTCGTCCCAGATTGTACTGCTTGAGCATGTTGTGCTCTTCCTGGTTGCCGCTCCGGTAATGTGGCGCAATCGCGCAGAGCTGAAGGGTGTACGTCTGCGCCAGGCCGCAGCGCTGCTCGTGGTATCGTGGGGCGGCTCAGCCGTAGCGACCATTCTGTTCACCAAGGCCTTATCCAGCGGAGACTTCAATGCCGTGCTGCTGCTCCAGAAGCTTCAGCCCTTGTTCGCCATTGGTCTTGCCGCTGTTATTCTAAAAGAACGCCTGCCGCGCAATTTCGCACCGCTGCTAATTGTTGCGCTGGCTGGGACGTACCTGCTGACCTTCGGCTGGACGATTCCCTTCGGCCATGTGAACAGCTTCATGGGCGTAGGAAGCCTGATGGCGCTGGGCGCTGCGGCTTTGTGGGGCGGCTCTACAGTCATGGGGCGTTATCTGCTGGGCTCAATGAAATATGAGACGGTAACCTCACTGCGCTTCATGCTGGCGCTCCCGTTGCTGTTCGTAATTACAAGTATGGAAGGCGCCCCGTGGCAGATGAGCGGCGGAGTCAGCGGCTCGGCGGCAGTTGCCGTTAACCTGCTGCTGCAGGCGCTGCTGCCAGGACTGCTCAGCATGCTGCTCTACTACAAGGGACTGAATACGACCAAAGCTTCGGTAGCAACCCTGGCCGAACTCAGCTTCCCGATGACAGGTATTCTAATTAACTGGGTAGTCTATCATCAGCTTGTAACCCTGCCGCAGATTGTCGGCTTCGCGCTGATCTGGACGGCACTGTTCTTCATCTCCAGTCAGCAGAGGGATCAGCTGCAGCCGGCCAAACAGAATTAACTTCATAGCGCTACAGTCTGAGGGGACAGACCCCAGGACCCAGCGCAACATACAAAGAGGATGTTCCTACACGGCCGCGCCGTCCGGGAACATCCTCTTTGTTGTATAGGCAGACTTGGGGCAAGGTTGCCGCCGCTGGAGTGATTTTATTTCACATATGGAGTGATCTTGATGCTCTTGTACCCAAGCTCCTTAAGCTGCGCTGGTGCGATATACAGCCTGCTTGCCGAATTGAAGCTGTTCACAGGCGTAAGAACCGCGTGATTGCTGCCGTTTGTGATTTTATAGATATAAGCCGCAGAAGGGTCGCCGGTTGCGCTAATGTTCATGACTTCGATCTTCCAGCCGAGGGCCGCTGCAAGCGGCTTCACCGGTATCCACTCTTGTCCGCCCTTAGTGAATATGGTGGATACATCCACACTTTTTCCGTCCAGATTCAGGTTGTGTTCATAGGCTAAGGTGATCGGCATCTCCGTGACAGGCAGCTCTTTCAGCAGCATCCCCTTAGGGAATGTGACTTCCGGTCTTGAAGATGGAGCAGCAGGGAACAAGGCTTCAAGCTCGCGGGCATCCTTGACCAGCCGTGACGATCCGTCCTTCAGATTGTAGATCCATGGGAGGCGTTTGGGCTCGTTTTTGACATATTGCAGCAGTCCCTTCGATAAGTTCGAGTTGTTCAAGGTCCCCCTCAGCAGCTCCTGCCGCTTCCCGGTGGACGGATCGTACGTACTGATCACATTCTGCTTGGCAGCCTCATTATATCCGCTCTCAAGCAGCGTATGCTGGTTAATCCACCGGGCATTGTAGTACCGCTGAGTAGAATAATAGACGGAGACTTTGCCGGTTGCTGTGTTTCTCAGATACTGATCGTTGAATTTTGCGATATAGCCCTCCGGCTGACGTTCGTAACGGGAACGCTCCAGTACACCCCAGCGGCCGTCAGGGGATAGGGCGTATTCGCTTTTGCGCATAATGGACTGGCTCTGCGTATCGTAGACATAGGCTTGCTCCGGATCATCCATCCCCGTCAATTGCAAATTCCCGCTGTCACTCTTCCGGAAATGTGGAAAAGCCTCCGGCCATTTACTATAGGTCCCATCCGGCTGCCGGGCAATGACAGCATTGATGAACTGGTTCCCGTCCAATTGACTCACCGAATATAGCTGGACGTTGCTGCTCTTGCTGGTATAGGAATCGTATACCTCGATCTTCTCGGCTGCATGTGCTGTGAGTGGCGCAGCGAATGCCAGAAGCATCGATGCAGAGAGAACCATCCGTAAGGAGTGGTGCAATGCTTTTCTCATATGAACTTCCATCCCTTCTGTGTAAATAACTGTAACTATAGACGGCCCTGAGGCAGGAAAAGTTTCGGTGGTCCTGCTTCATCACGATGAATTGCGGAGGAGAAGAGTAAAAATAAGCCTTTTTTCCCATACTACCCTTATTCTTGCCGTAGGACCGCATCACACCTGAGCTTAAGGAGGCCCGCAGATGAACACTGATTCCCCGGCTACATGCATATATATCCAGCTTAAGAACCGGGTGACGGTGCCCAAGGGCAAGGGGGTGCTGCTGCGCGATGTCGCTTATCTGATCACTGATCCGCAGTGGCGGGAGCCGCTCTATGCACTGCTTGTGCTTCAGCCGAAGGAGAGTGACGGCAATCTGATCCTGATTGATCTGCTGACCGTCATTCCCCGGATTCAGGATGTGTACCCCGATGCGGAGATTCAGCCGATTGGCGAAGGCCGCACCATTGTACAGATTGAAGGTCCGTCTACGGCTGCTAAACCTTCTATAGCCCTGTTCGTGCTGGTCTGGCTGCTGCTGTTCTTCGGCTCGGCGCTGACGATTATGAATTTCCATGCCGATGTCAGCATGCTGGAGGTACAGATCCGGATTGTGGAGATGCTGACGGGACGCAGGGACGAGCATCCTTATCTGTTTCAGATCGCCTATTCGCTGGGCATCGGATTTGGGATGGTGATTTTTTTCAATCATTTGTTCAAAAAGAAATGGAACGAGGAGCCTACCCCTCTTGAGGTGGAAATGTTTCTGTATCAGAAGAATATCGATCAATATGTAATCAACGAGGAGTACCGCAAAATGAAACGCCGCAGTGACGAAGCACCCGGCAGACGGGAGGGGGGCACATGACCGCACCGCTGTCGCTCGGACTTCATCTGCTGCTCGGAATTGCCGGGGGAATCGCGGTGGGCGGAGGAGTGATTGCATTATTCGTAGTGCTGGACATCATCCCCCGTCTGGCGCAGCTTACCTCCTCCTATGACAAGGTTCACTGGTATGAGGGAGCGATGGTCGGCGGTTCCCTATTGGGAACGGTAAGCGACTTCTGGAACTGGAAAATGGCGGCCGGCCCGCTGATCGAGCTGGGGGTCGGCCTGTTCAACGGCATATTCATCGGCATGCTGGCGGCGGCTCTGACCGAGGTGCTGAATGTCCTGCCGATCCTGGCCAAACGTCTGCATATGACCCATCTGCTGCTTGGTCTCTTGATGGCGATGGTATGCGGCAAGGTGGCAGGGTCATTGTTCGACTGGTTTGTCTATCAACAGTAAAGGGGGCTAGGGAGTGAAGTATATTCACAGCGGTGATCGGGTAGAGACGGATAAAAAGAAAGACCGGTCTGCGCAGCAGAAATCGCCGGAGAAAAAGGCGCCGGAGCAAGCAGAGCAACCGGCTGCGTCCCAGAGCGGCAAGGGTCAGGAGCTGGAGGCGTCGGCGGAGCTGGGGGCGGTGACGGGGCAGAAGCCGCCGGAGCAGGAAGAGCAACCGGCTGCATCCCAGTGCGACAGAGGACAGGAGCTGGAGGCGTCAGCGGAGCTGGGCGCGGTGAAGCGCCCGATTGAAGGCGGGCAGGAGAGCCCGTCGGGCCTGGATGCTCCGCCAGATAGTGGCGGAGACGGGAATGAAGCGGCCCGGGCGGCGAGTCATGGAGAAGCTGGCGGCGGTCAGAGTGCTGCGGCTGGAGAAGGTGAGGATAGCAGCGGTAAGAACGCTGCATCTGGAGATGGCGGGGCTGTCGGTGGGAAAGATGCTGCGGCTACAGATGATGAGGCCAGTCCCGGGGATGATCCCGCATCCGAGAACGGAGACAGTCAGGAATCGTCCGGCGGAGGAATCAAAGGGTTTTTCAGCAGTCTGTTCGGCGACGATGCCGGGCCGGAGGAATCATCTGCGGAATCCGGTACGAGAGACCAGGCAGCAGACGATTCGCAGCAGGGAACACAATGTGCAGAAGAATCTGCCTCCGCCGGTTTTGCAGGCCCGGAATCAGCAGATTCCGAAGGTGCGGGTACACCCGGGCTGACCGGAGCTGCGCAGGCAGGGACAGATCATTCAGGAACGGATCATTCAGCTGCGGATTCCGGAGCGGGACAGGGAACCCATGAAGACGGCAGAGGCCAGTCACAGGATATGGAAACCTCGGACGAGTTGGGGGCTCAGACGCAGGATAAGAGCCATAAAGGCTTTTTTGCCAGATTATTTGGAGATGATGAAGAGCCTGAGGATCAGGAGGACGGTCAGGAAGCTGGTCAGCCCCAGCAGCCGAAGCAGTCTGCCCCCAAGCAGTCCGCCCCTAAGAAGTCCAAAGCCGGTCAGGGAGCGGATTCTGCAAGCAAGTCCAATGACCCTCTGCAGCAAAAACGTGACAATGAACGCTCTGACTCTCTGGAGCAGTCGATTACGTATTGGCAAGGCAACGACAAGATCCCGCAATCCCTGGCGGATGCGAAGAATACACTGACCGAGGTACTTGGGCTGGGCTCCTCCTTCGATATTGTGTTCAGGGAAATGTCCTTCGGCGGGAAAAGTGCGGCGCTGCTCTGCATCAGCGGCTTCGCCAAGGATACGATTATCGATGAAATTCTGAAGCGCCTGACGTATCTGACCCCCGAAAATGTATCGACAGATGTCCTCGCCAGCTTCATGAGTGAATATATTCCCCATGTTCAGGTGGAGAAAGGCGAGCTGTTCAGCGAGAGCATCAACAAAGTGTTAGCCGGCATGAGCGCGTTCTTCATTGAAGGGGAATCGCAGGTTATCATCATGGATACCCGTTCGTATCCTTCCCGCAGCCCGGATGAGCCGTCGATTGAGCGGGTGGTCCGCGGATCGCGGGACGGCTTCACAGAGACGCTGCTAAGCAACGTGGCTCTGGTTAGAAGACGTATCCGCGACCCTGGGCTGAAGCTGGAGATGCATCAGATTGGACGGCGGACCCGGACAGATGTCTGCTTAGCTTACATCGATGATATCGTGGATAAGACCCAGGTGCAGGCCGTTACGGACAAGCTGAAAAGCGTCAATCTCGACGGCATTCCCCTGGCGGACAAGCAGCTGGAGGAAGCGATTGTCGGCGGCGGCTGGAACCCCTATCCGCTGGTCCGTTATTCGGAACGGCCGGATATTGTCGCTTCCCATCTGCTGGAGGGCCGGGTGGTTGTGTTTGTCGATACTTCCCCGAGTGTCATGGTGCTGCCGACGACGTTTTTTGATCTGTGCCAGCATGCGGAAGAGAACCGCCAGACGCCTTTTATGGGAACCTATCTCCGCTGGGTCCGCTTCATCGGGATCTTTGCATCGATGTTCCTGCTTCCGCTGTGGATGCTGATGGTTCTCCATCCGGAGCTGAAGCCCGGCATGCTTGATTTCATCGGTCCACAAAAATCAGCCAATCTCCCGCTCATTGCCCAGTTCCTGATCGTTGAGCTGGGGGTAGACCTGCTGCGGATGGCTGCGGTGCATACACCGACGCCGCTCGGCTCCGCGATGGGGCTGATCGCTGCCATTCTGGTGGGTGATATCGCCGTACAGACCGGGCTGTTTGTCAATGAAGTGGTGCTCTATATGGCGGTGGCCTCTATCGGGATGTTTGCAACGCCGAGCTACGAGCTGGGACTGGCCAACCGGATTGTCCGGCTTGCGCTGCTGCTGGCGGTGGCTGCTTACGGCATCCCCGGCTTCATGATCGGGACGACGCTGCTGGTGGTGCTGCTGACCACGCACCGTTCGTATAACTCTCCTTACATGTGGCCGTTTATACCATTTAATGCAAAAGCCATGGCGGAGATCCTCCTGCGTCAGCCGGTGCTCAGCTCCAAAACAAGGCCATCCTTCAACAAAACAAGAGATAGCACCCGGATGCCTGAGCATAAGGATGCCCCGCGCAAGTCGTAGGAAAATACAAATCAACTGCAAAAAAGTCCATTCAATGGTGTTCCCTCTGTCTGTTATACTGAATATACTGAACAGCCCCGCAATAAGCCGTATCTGTATTCTGAGCATCTGTTTCAGGAACGCATCGGGGCCCCAAATCATATACTAGACAGGGTGGAACGGATAATTCCACAGAAATTGGAGGACTGCGCAATGTTTTTACACGGGACGAGCCGAATCAATGATGCAGGGCATTTGGAGATCGGCGGATGTGATGTAACCGAATTGAAGGCGGAGTATGGGACACCGCTATATATAGTGGACGAGCAATTGGTCCGCCGCCGCTGCCGCGAGTATATGGAGGCGTTCACAGCTTCCGGCCTCGGGTTCCAGGTGGCTTATGCCAGCAAGGCATTCTCGACAATGGCGATGTGCCGGCTTGCGGATGAGGAAGGTCTGTCGCTGGATGTGGTCTCCGATGGAGAGCTGTATACTGCGCTGCAAGCCGGTTTCCCGGCGGAACGCATTCATTTCCACGGCAATAATAAGACACCGGATGAGATTGAGATGGCGATCGATGCAGGGATTGGCTGCTTTGTCGCCGATAATCTGGTGGAGCTCCGTCTGCTTCAGTCCATTGCCGCCCGCAGAGAAGTGACGGTTAATATTCTGCTGCGCGTTACGCCTGGAGTGGAAGCCCATGCCCATCATGCCTACGCATCGACAGGACAGACCGACTCCAAATTCGGCTTTGATATCGGCAACGGCTCGGCCCGTGAAGCGGTCAGTCTGGCTGACAGCCTGGCTAATCTGAACCTGCTCGGCGTGCATTCGCATATCGGGTCGCAGATTTTTGAGACCGAGGGCTTCCAGCTTGCCGTTGAACGTATTGCCGATTTCACCCGTACCGTCAAGGAAGAGCTGGGAATCTCCTTCCCTGTAGTCAACCTGGGTGGAGGCTTTGGAATCCGTTATGTGGACGGCGATACGCCGCTGCAGGTGTCCGAATATGTCGCAGCCATCACAGATGCAGTGAAGACCCACTTCGCCGGCATTAACGATTCGCTGCCGCAGATCTGGGTAGAGCCGGGCCGCAGTATCGTAGGGGATGCCGGAACGACTCTGTACACGGTTGGAACCAGCAAGGAAATTCCGGGAGTGCGCAAATATGTAGCTGTTGACGGCGGCATGACAGATAATCCGCGTCCGGCTCTGTATGAATCCAAGTACGAAGCGCTGCTGGCAAGCCGTGCGACTGAGCCTAACGTGGAGAAGGTATCCATCGCCGGCAAATGCTGCGAGAGCGGCGATATGCTGATCTGGGACGTTGAGCTGCCTAAGGTGGAGAGCGGTGATTTGCTGGCTGTGGCCTGCACAGGTGCCTACAATTACTCCATGGCCAGCAACTACAACCGTATCCGCCGTCCGGCGGTGGTGTTCGTGTATAACGGGCAGAGCGATCTGGTTGTACGCCGCGAGTCCCATCAGGACATTGTTGCCAATGATATTGTGCCTGCACGGATTGCCAAACAAGCCGTTACGAAATAAGAAGACTATAGGGTTGTGCTATAGCGGCAGGCGGGAAGACTTCCCGCTTGCTTTGCTTTGTGCTCCGTTTCATAGTAAACTAATAAACGTGTTCTACATCTGTCATTTCGAAAGGGGTCATTTACATATGGCTAAGCAAGCGAAAATTACACTCGAAAACGGCGGCGTCGTGCTGATCGACTTGTTCGATCAGGATGCGCCTAATACAGTAGCAAACTTTGAGAAGCTGGCAAAAGACGGCTTCTACAACGGACTGTTGTTCCACCGCGTGATTCCAGGCTTCGTAGCACAAGGCGGCTGCCCGAACGGAACAGGCACCGGCGGTCCTGGCTACACCATCAACTGCGAGATCAACCCGAACAAGCACGAGCGCGGCTCCCTGGCTATGGCCCATGCCGGCAAGAACACAGGCGGAAGCCAGTTCTATATCGCTTACGCTCCACAGCCGCACCTTGACGGAGTACACACAGTATTCGGTAAAGTGGTTGAAGGCATGGATCTGGTTGACGCTTTCAAAGGCCGCGACAAGATGACGACCGTTGAAATTGTAGAAGCTTAATACAAGTACTCCATTGACGCTATAGGGGGAGGTTCTCCTCTTCCTAAGGCATCGCCGAAGCACCCGGCTGGGTATCCAGCCGGGTGCTTTTTGCCGTACGGAGAATTGTACGAATAGCAGTTGGATTTCCTCCACTTGCTCAGGAGCTGAGGAAGGCTTGTCAGGAAACAGTTGGAAAAATAGCACTTAAAATGCTGCAAATCGAACAGAGTGGAGTGAATACACAAAATTAAATAACGTTTATCCAATTAATTTCCTCGAAAGCTCCAAATCATCCGAAACAAGATACGTTATTCCAACTAATATGCTCCTGAATTCGCCGAAAGTCGGCACGAGGCCGGAATGAGGAGCACAAGTGCCCCTGAATCCGCAAAAAGTTGGCGCGAGGCAGGAATGAGGAGCACTAATGCTCCTGAATCCGCCGAAAGTCGGCACGAGGCGGGAATGAGGAGCACAAGTGCCCCTGAATTCATCCCCTCCGTTTACCTGCCAAGTTTCCCGCGGGCTGCGGCACGGCGGGCGGTGTACAGCTCCGGCAGCTTGAAGAAAATCAGGAACATCAGGAGGAAGATGACGAAGGCGAAGCCTTCTTCAACCAGCAGATAATAAGGATAAGGGCCGAAATAGTCCAGTACCGAGAACGTGCTGGGCTTGCGCATCAGGAACATATAGTTGGAATCCAGCAGCTTATTGGCGGCGTAGACGCACGCGGCGACAAGGTTCAGGCAGAGCATGGTGAAGAACAGTGAGCGCCAGGTGGGCTTATATCCTTCGACCCAGGTCATGTACAGGGATGCAAGTATGATCGACCCGTGGGCGATGAAGAAGAGCAGGAAGCGGAAATGCGGAAACGGATAGACCAGATTAGGTGTAAGCAGGGCGATGAATGCACCGCCGATCCCGGCAAAATAAAGAAAGCTGTACAGCAGCCTGCTGCGCGTGAGCAGCATCACGATTGACAGAAGCAGGGTAATTCCGCATAGTTCCAGCGGCAGGGAGGAGCTGCGGCTCCAGCTGTCATGGGACAGATACCAGACATGCAGGCCTCCCTCAGAAGCAGCCAGCAACAGGATCAGCAGCAGGCGTACGCCTAATCGCAGGCCGGACCGGCTGCGCAGGGCGAAGCGGGCCCCAAAGAGCGCCAGGCAGCACAGGGCGATGACGGACAGGGCAACGAGATGGGAGGCGGAGAGCATGACGAAATCGCTGTCACGGGCACGCTCCCAGAATAAAGTTCGGTTCACTTGAAATCTCTCCTTGAATCCTGAATTAAGGGTTGCATAATAATTTCTTTAATTTTAACCATTTCTGATTCTAAAGTTCTACTCTTAGGTGATATAAGTATATATCGTCTGTAGTGGGCAGAAAAGTCAGGTTTACTAGTTTATTTACATAAGATGGACTCTTAGCCCGTATACATAACGAAACTTCAGGTGGAGTGTGTCCTTACCGGTGCGTTCAGCAGCCATCTTTTTAGCAGGTATGCTTCAAATCATTCAATCGAAAGAACGGGGGCTTATGGGAAATGGTGAAAAAAAGAACAAGCCTGGCAGTAGTCCTGGTCATGTTATTTGTGCAATTGGTCTCAGGGCTGGGCTTCACCCAGCAAGCTACAGCGGCGGCCATTGAACAGGACCAGGACATTATTACCAGTGTATCCATGGCGGTATATGGTCCGGATGGACAGACGGTGACAGGCAGTGTGTATGATGTGGATTCCACCGTGAGGCTGGACTATACCTGGTCGCTTCCTAACGGCCACGGCTACAGCCAGGGAGACACCTTTGCTTTCCAGCTTCCCGAGCAGTTCCAGCTCTTCAATGACATTCAGGGCGGACTGGAATCGGACGAAGGGACGGTAGGCACATTCACGGTCAGCCAGGCTACCCATCAGGTAGTGATGACATTCAACGATTACATCGAGAGCCATGCCAATGTGCAGGGGACCTTACGTATTAATACCCAATTTGACAAAAAAGTGATCAGCGGCAGCACCGTCCAGCAGATTCTGTTCCCGGTGAACGGCGGGGTCCAGACGATTACAGTATCATTCAAGCCTACTGTAGGCTCGACGATTACCAAGAAGGGAATCTCCAGCGGCTTCAACGCGGATCATATTGACTGGACCGTCGATGTGAACAAAAGACTGGAGCCGGTAAGCGGCGCTGCTGTGACCGACCCGATTCCTGCCGGGCTGGCACTGGACAGCACGGTTACACTTGCCGTTTACCAGCTGAATGTTCAGCTTGACGGCACAGTTACGCAAGGACAGCTGGTAGACAGCAGCAAATATACTGCCGGCGTCTCCGGCGGGACGCTGAAGCTTCAGTTCACGGACCCTGTGATCACAGGGGCATACCGTATCACTTATACCACGCAGGTAGTAAGCGACAACTTGTCCAGCTTCACCAACACGGCAACCTTTACAGGGGACGGCCGTGACCCGGTAAGTACTTCGGATACAGTAGTCATTGAACGAGGCGGCAGCCTTAACAAAAAAGTCGTCCGTTATGACTGGGGCACTCAGACCATTAACTGGGCTATCGAATATAACTACAATAACCGGACGATCTCCCCGGAGAACGCGGTGTTGACGGATGTGTTCAACAGCTCCCAGGTGCTCCTGGAGAACTCAGTGCGGATCTATCCGGTTACGCTGAATGCAGCTGGAGAAGCTGCTAAGGGCACGGCTCTGAATGCAGGCAGTGATTACACAGTCACGCCAGTTAGCGGCGAATCCGGCAACGGATTCAGACTGGAGTTCAAGAATACAGTGAAATCAGCTTATCTGATCGAATATACGACCAAAGCCGCAGATCGTGTGTTCAACGATACGAAGATCATCAACACTGTCTCTGACAGCACCTATAGCAGCAACGCTACTCAACTGATCCGGCCTATTATTATCTATAAGAATCTGTCCGGCGTGAATTACAACAAACACACCACCGATTGGAAAATCACATTCAACGGCGACAATTACCCAATGAACGAAGTGGTGGTTACAGACAGCTTCCCGCAGGGAGGACAGAAGTACATCTCAGGTTCACTGGTGGTCCGTACTCTTTCCGGCACAGTGATCCCTCCATCGGCGTATACCCTGAGTGTGAATTCACCAGCTCAGCCGAATGAAGGCTTCAAGGTGAAGTTTAACGCACCGGTTACAGGGACTTATACCATTAGTTATCAGACGGAATTCAGCAATGACTGGCTTACCGGCAATACGAGTGATTTCATCAATGTGGCCCGGATTGACTGGAAGGACAGCCAGAACAAGCCACAGTGGACCGAAGCCAGCGGGAAGTTCATTCCTAACTCCGAGGTGAAGAACAACGGGTTCAAATCAGGGGCGTATGATGCTTCTGCCAAAGAGCTGACCTGGACGGTAGGCGTCAATTACAACAGCAAATCCATTGCCGATCCTGTAGTGACGGATGTACTGGGTGACGGACAGTCTCTGGTACCTGGCTCACTTAAAGTATATAAGATGAATATTGCCAAGGATGGAACGCATAGCCCAGGCGCTGAGGTGGACGGCAATGAGTTCAGCTATAGCGTGGGAAGCGGCAATGAGCTGAAGGTTGATTTTGACACAGCCATTAATTCGCCTTATTACATCGTATTCAAGACCAGCCTGGCCGGACAGCTAATCGGAACCAAGGTAGCCAATACAGCGAACCTGCTGGACGGCATGAAGAAGGTCTCCAAGGATTTGAAGGCCACGGTAGATATCCCGTACGGGGATGAATATGTGTTCAAAGACGGCACGCAGAATGGAGATAAGCTGAACTGGACCATTGCGATCAACCGCACCCAGTCCCATGTAAAAGATGCCGTGATCACCGATGTGCCAAGCACGAATCAGATCCTGCTGCCGGACAGCTTCCAGCTGTACCGTACGGTTACGGCCGTGAACGGAGAGGTCACGAAGAGCGGCCCTCCGCTGGTGAAGGATACCGATTACAGCTTGACGATCAGCGCCGATGCACAGGGCAGACAGTCCTTCGTCTTAAGCTTCCCTGGTGACATCCATTCCGCTTATGTGCTGGAATATCAGTCGCTGATCGTTGCGAACACTGGCGATAAGCTGGTTAACTCCGTGAGCTTCAGCGGCAATAACGTTAAGCTTATCACCAAGGAGACGACCAAGGAGATCATCGTAGGAGTGTCCAGCGGCTCGGGAACAGGCAGCGGCGTCAGAGGGACGCTTAATGTCTTCAAGCTGGAAGCAGGCAATGTTGCAAAACCGCTGGCGGGAGCTACCTATGAGCTATACCGCCTGAACGGAAATGACCGGGTGCTGGTGAATACCCGTACCACTGATACAGAAGGCATCGCGGCATTCAACAATCTGTGGCTGGGCAGTTATGTCCTGATTGAAACAATAGCACCGCAGGGCTATGTGCTTGATTCCACCGAGCATCCGGTGACGATCGGCTCATCGGCCGTGCTGAATCTTACCTTGTATAATAAGTTGGCGGAGCAGCCAACGCCGACAGTAACACCAATGCCGACTGTGACTCCTGTGCCGACTGAGACACCTGTAGAGACCACAGTTCCGACCACAGTTCCATCGCCGGTGCCTACAGATTCTACGGGGCCAGAGGCTACACCTGTTCCGACATCGCCTGCCGGAGGTCCGGTATTTACTCCGGTACCAACACCAGCCGGTACGTTCGAACCGGGAGTCATTATCGATGAGTCACAGATTCCTGCAGGACCAGGCTTGCCGGGAACGGCGCAGCCATCTGCACCGGCACCAACTGTTACTCCGGTACCGGCAGCACCTGAAGTGGTAACGCCAATCGACGATAATATCCCGCTGGGCAATCCGGAAGTAGATGTTGAAGACGATCCGGTTCCGCAAGGGGCGGTCTCGGGTACGAATGACGGCAGCGGCAGACTGCCGCAGACCGGAGAGAGCAGCCCGCTGCCGATCTACCTGACGGGTGCAGGCCTGATTCTGGGTGGCTTCATCCTCAGCCGGGTATTCCGCAGAACACGCAAGCAGGATTAGGCAGAATTAGAGCAGCAGGATAGGGTTCCTAAAGCTTAACATGTAAAAAAGGAGCGATTCTCCGTTATTGGAGACTCGCTCCTTTGCGTTTTTTAGAAAATTAGGTATTTCGCATCCCGCTTAAACAGCGGAGCGTCCATCCAAGTGCATACGTTAATCCTACTCCACTTATACATTTTTCAACTTGCATCTTGCTATATGTGTTGCTATAAATGATATAATAATTTCAAATTCAAAGTTTCGGAGGGATGGTTCGTCATGTGGAAGGAATTCAAAAGCTTCGCCATGAAAGGTAATGTACTTGATCTGGCGGTTGCCGTAATCATTGGAGCGGCATTCGGCAAAATTGTTACCTCGCTGGTGGGAGACATTATTATGCCGCTTATCGGTCTGATCAGCGGAGGTATTGACCTGAAGGAACTTAGCTTTGGTATTGGTGAAGCGGAAGTGAAGTACGGCTTATTCCTCCAGACCGTAGTCGATTTCTTCATTATCTCCTTCTCTATCTTCATGGTGGTGAAGCTGAGCAGCCGGTTCAGACGCAAGGAGACTGTTAAGGTTGAAGTCGTTGAGACACCTGCCCCGGCACCGGATATCCTCCTGCTGACGGAAATCCGCGATCTGCTGAGAGCGGACAAGCAGCGTGAGACGGGTGTATAAGGGAATTAAGTTACATAAATATAGTAAATTTCCGAAGCACACTTGCATTTCATCCGGCGAAGTGATAATTTTGTTGTAGGCTTAACTTGGTATTCAACTGAATAGATCAATCCTTCAGGGCAGGGTGTGATTCCCTACCGGCGGTGATGCTGTTGGAGCTGGCTTAATAATTGCCGCTTCTGATGCTCAGTCCGCTACCCGCTTCGTAAGATATTGCTACGGACGGTGGACCCGGTGTAATTCCGGGACCGACAGTATAGTCTGGATGGAAGAAGGAGAGATTCACGCGCCGCGCTTGCAACAGGCGGCCGAGCAGCAGTGTTTTCGGAACTTATGTGCGAACTTTCACAATGCCGGAGGTCCGGCGTTTATTTACGCATATATTCTTTGCTGCGATCACCTCTCGTATATCCCGTCTTGAACTCCTCCTGGAGATTGAGACGGGTTTTTCTGTTTAGGGTTTGGTACACATGAAGACTACAGCCTTGGGATAGGAGGCAAGACATGGATAAGATGAACGATGAGTTTTACATGTCCCTTGCGCTGGATATGGCGGAGCGGGCACAGGGCCAGACGGGAATTAATCCTGTGGTCGGCTGCGTAGTCGTGAAGGACGGCGCCATGATCGGGATTGGAACCCATCTGCAGCGCGGAACCGGACACGCCGAGGTGCATGCGCTCAATATGGCAGCCGGTAAAGCGCAAGGCAGTACAGCCTATGTTACGCTGGAGCCTTGCAGTCATTACGGCATTACGCCTCCTTGCAGCCAGCGTCTGATCGATGAAGGCGTGGCTAGGGTGGTTGTCGCCTGTGAGGACCCCAACCCTCAGGTGGCAGGCCGGGGAATTGCGATGCTGCGCGAGCAGGGGATTGATGTTGAAGTAGGTCTGTTGCGGGGCCGGGCGCTGCGGCTGAACGAGAAGTTCATCAAGTATATTTTGACGAAGCAGCCGTTTGTAACCTTGAAGAGCGCCAGCACACTGGACGGCAAAATCGCCACACGGACCGGAGACAGCAAGTGGATCTCGAATGCAGAGGCACGGGAGATTGTACATACCCTGCGTCACCGCCATCAGGGGATTATGGTCGGGGTGAATACGGTGATTGCCGATAACCCTTCGCTGACAACTAGACTGAATGTACCCGGACGGAATCCGGTGCGGATTATCATTGACTCCTCGCTGCGCCTTCCGCTGGACAGCGCTGTGGTCAAGGACGGACTCGCGCCTACGGTGGTTGTGACGACAGAGGCAGCCGATCCTGACCGCAGAGCAGCGCTGCTGGCTGCAGGGTTAGAGGTGATTGCTGCGGGCAGCGGTCCGCGTGTGGATCTGCAGGCGGCTATGGCTGCGCTCGGTGCAATGGAGATTGGGTCCATTCTGCTGGAAGGCGGCGGAACGCTGAATGGGGCGATGCTTGAGCAGGGGCTGATTGACCGGGTGGTCCTCTTCTTCGCTCCGAAGATTGTCGGCGGCGGCGCGCAAGCAGCGGGTACCTTCGACTTCGGGGGTGTGGAGCTGATGCGTGATGCCATCCAGCTTGAAGGATTGGAAGTGGAAGTGCTCGGGGATAATGTGTGTATCAGCGGCACCCCGGTTCCTCTGCAGTAACCGAATATTCAGGATGGAGGGATGGTATGTTTACCGGCTTAATTGAAGAGGTGGGAGTTCTGCGCAGCGTCACTAGCGGCGGGGAGATGATGGTGCTGAATATCGGCGCTTCCCTCATTATGGGAGATCTGAAGATCGGCGATAGTGTGGCGGTCAATGGAGTCTGTCTCACGGCAACCTCACTCGGGGACCATCATTTCACCGTTGACGTCATGCCCGAGACTTACCGCAACAGTACGCTCAAGGAGCTGCGCACCGGGTCCAAAATGAATCTGGAACGCGCCATGGCTGCCGGCGGACGCTTCGGAGGGCATATTGTCCAGGGGCATGTGGATGGAACCGGTGAGATCCGCAGCGTCAGGCGCGATCAGAATGCAGTGGTGTTCGAGATTGCCCCGGACCGCAAATCCCTGTTCAAATTCATCATTCCCAAAGGCTCCATTACGATAGACGGCATCAGCCTTACGGTTGTGAGGACGGAAGCCGCAACCTTCACCGTGTCGATTATCCCGCACACGCTGGGAGAGACAGTGCTGGCCCACAAGCGGGCGGGAGACCGGGTGAATATTGAATGTGATGTGCTCGGTAAATATGTGGACCATCTGCTCCATTACGGTTCGCGTGCGGGCAATGAAGATGATGGGGGAAGCTCGAAGATCAGCCATGATTTTTTGGCGGCCAACGGGTTCGTATAATCTATAGATCAGGCATACGGCAAGCCGTCAGGCGAGCGTATAGCCATTAGGAGGACAGTAGTATGAGCCAGCAAGCTGATAAGGACAGTATTCTAGACCCGATTGAAGATGCGATCTACGACTTAATGCGCGGTAAGGTCGTTATCGTTGTAGATGATGAAGACCGTGAGAATGAAGGAGACTTCGTCGCTCTGGCAGAACGGGCTACCCCGGAAGTGATTAACTTCATGATTACCGAAGGACGCGGCCTGGTCTGCGTACCGATCACAGCAGAGCGTGCAGAGGAGCTGGACCTGCATCCGATGGTGTCCCAGAATACCGATAATCATGGTACGGCGTTCACGGTATCTATTGACCACGCGGATACGACGACCGGCATCTCAGCCGGTGAACGCTCCCAGACGATTAAGGCCATGCTGGACCCGAAGGCGAAGCCGGCCGACTTCCGCAGACCGGGGCATATGTTCCCGCTGATCGCCAAAAAAGGCGGAGTCCTGCGGCGTTCCGGACACACGGAGGCTGCGGTTGATCTGGCCCGCATGTGCGGGGCTTATCCGGCAGGTGTCATCTGTGAAGTGGTGAAGGTGGACGGTACGATGGCCCGCCTGCCTGACCTGATTGAGATCGCTAAGAAGCATGACCTTAAGCTGATCAGCATCAAGGACCTCATTCACTACCGTAACGAGAAGGAGCATCTGGTTACCCGTGAGGTAGCAGTGAATCTGCCGACGGATTTCGGTGATTTCCAGACCATTGCCTATACGAATGAGGTGGACGACAAGGAGCACGTTGCCCTGGTTAAAGGCGATATCTCAGGGGATGAGCCGGTACTCGTACGTGTGCATTCCGAGTGCCTGACCGGCGATGTGTTCCATTCGCACCGCTGCGACTGCGGCCCGCAGTTCGAAGCGGCGCTGCGCCAGATTGAAGAAGCCGGCAGGGGTGTACTCCTCTATATGCGCCAGGAGGGCCGGGGCATTGGCCTGATCAACAAGCTGCGCGCCTACAAGCTGCAGGAAGAAGGGCTGGATACTGTGGATGCCAACCTGAAGCTGGGCTTCGCGGCGGATCTGCGGGATTATGGCATCGGGGCACAGATTCTTAAGGATCTCGGGATCCGCCAGATCCGGCTGCTGACCAACAATCCGCGCAAGATCAAGGGGCTGGAAGGCTACGGCCTTGAGGTGGTGGAGCGCGTAGCGATCCAGATGCCGGAGAATAAGGACAATACCAATTATCTGCATACGAAGCAGGCGAAGCTTGGGCATCTGCTGAATTTTGACAAGATCGAACAGAATGAGAATACCAAAATTTAATCATAGATTTCCTATCCTATACACGAAGGGTTGATGAGTAGCATGCCGAATTATTTTGAGGGACATTTAGTATCTGAGGGCTTGAAATATGGGGTTGTCGTAGGACGTTTCAATGAGTTCATTACCAGCAAGCTGCTCTCCGGGGCCCTCGATGCCTTCAAGCGCCATGGCGCCGCCGATGATGAAGTGGATGTGGCCTGGGTACCGGGCGTATTCGAAATTCCGCTGATCGCCCAAAAAATGGCCGAAAGCGGCAAATATGACGCCGTTATCACGCTGGGCACCGTCATTCGCGGATCTACAACACACTATGATTATGTGTGCAACGAGGTTGCCAAGGGCGTAGCGGCGATTAATCTTAAGACGGGTGTTCCGACTATTTTCGGTGTGGTTACGACGGAGAATATCGAACAGGCCATTGAGCGCTCGGGGACCAAAGCCGGCAATAAAGGCTGGGATGCAGCGACTGCCGCCATCGAAATGGCTAACCTGAATAAGCTGTTCAAATAATACACCTCTTGACGAAAGAGCGTAAATCGTGCTTATTTATAAGTATGAGAAGAAAGCATGAATATAGATCTTTCTACTTGTGTAGCGTCCTTGCGGCGCTGCACTTTACTTTTTTTGGGCTGGAGGAAACCGCGTGACTGTATTGTACAAGCTGGAGACGTTCGAAGGTCCGCTCGATCTGCTCTTGCATCTGATTGACAAGGCGGAAATCGACATCCAGGACATTCCGGTCAGCGAGATCACCGAGCAGTATATGGAATTCCTACAGGGAATGAAGGAGCTGGAGCTGGATATCACGAGTGAATTTCTGGTGATGGCTGCCACTCTCCTGTCGATTAAGAGCAAAATGCTGCTGCCGAAGCCGCCCGTCATTGAAATCGAGGATTTCGATTATTATGAGGATGACGGCTATGATCCGCGTGCGGAGCTGGTGCAGCGACTGATTGAATACCGTAAGTTCAAGAGCATCGCGGTGCAGCTGCTGGATATGGAGAGCGAGCGCAGCCTGATTTTTACGAAGGAGCCTGAGGATCTGGGCCCCTTCGTCCCTGCGCAGACGGACAATACACTGAAGGGTCTGCATACCGCCGATCTGATCGCTGCGTTCCGCAAGGCGCTAAGCAAGGCTGCCCGGCGCACCTCGTATCAGCG
Source organism: Paenibacillus sp. FSL H3-0333 (assembly GCF_038002805.1). Lineage (NCBI taxonomy): Bacteria > Bacillati > Bacillota > Bacilli > Caryophanales > Paenibacillaceae > Paenibacillus > Paenibacillus sp. FSL H3-0333. The sequence goes on from NZ_JBBODG010000001.1 coordinate 3,187,218, forward strand.
GATTACCCGGGATGAGATCTCGGTAAAAGATCGTATCCGTGATGTATCCGAAGCGCTCCAGCGCAAAGGGATCGGCGGCAGAATGCGCTTCTCTGCCCTGCTGCATGAGGAGATGGACCGGCATGAGATTGTGACCACCTTCCTGGCCATCCTGGAGCTGATGAAGATGAAGGCCATTTACTGCTACCAGGAGAAATTATTTGAGGATATTGTGATGGAGTGGAGAGGAGGAGAGGATGTCAGTGGACTACAACACGCTGAAATCAATTATTGAAGGCCTGCTGTTTCTCTCAGGGGATGAAGGCCTGTCGGTCCGGCAGATTGCCGAGATTACCGAGCAGCGGCCTGATCTGGCTACAAGAGCGCTGGATGACTTAAGAGAGGATTACCACTCGCAGAGCCGTGGCCTTCAGGTGGTCCAGATTGCTGGGAATTACCGGCTGGCGACACTCCCGGAGCATGCGCAGTATTTCGAACGTCTGGCGTATTCGCCCTCCAGGTCGTCCCTGTCCCAGGCAGCGCTGGAGACACTTGCCATTGTGGCTTACCGCCAGCCTATCACGAGAGTGGAGATTGAGGAGATCCGGGGCGTCAAATCCGAACGGGCCATCCACACGCTGGGCAACAAGGATCTGATCCACGAGGTGGGCCGGGCGGAGGCTGTCGGGCGTCCGATTCTGTATGGCACGACCAAGTCCTTCCTGGACAGCTTCGGGCTGGCCAGCCTGAAGGAGCTGCCGGAGCCGTCGAGCTTCGATACCTCCGAGGGCCTGGAAGAGGAGACCCAGCTGCTGTTCAGCAAGCTGGACAGCCAGATGACTTTTGATGAGCCGGAATAACCGCAGCGGACTGCCGCTGTGACAGAGATGCCGTTGACCCTTCGGGGGCAGCGGCATTTTTTCAAAATATAAGACTTTATATGTTGCACACGATAAAGTATCCTTCTATTTCTCGCTGAAGCGGTCCCGTCCTTTAAAAGGACGGCAAATCCGCTTCCACTTGTGAAAAATGGAGAAGTTTGCGAAATCACCGAATGTTATCCAGCCGTAATTGCCATACTAATCCAGAGGCTCCATGTTTATTATTCTAAAGTCTGCTTGGAGGTTAACCGTGTGACGTTATGGCTGGCAATACCCTTAATTCTGCTGCTGCTCGTTGTTCTGCTGTTCCTGCTGGCTCTAGCGTCATCGATTCATTTTCACTTTCGTGTCCGCAGGCTGGGTAAGGATGACCGCATCGAATTCGATATCAAAGCTGTATATGGCCTCGTTAAATTTCATTATGAGGTGCCTGCGCTGGTCTTCCAGGGCCTTGAACAGGGAATTAAGCTCAAGGTGGAGAAAAGCGGAATCGCACCGGTGAAGCTGGATAGCGAGAAGGAAGGGCAGGTCGATAAGGAATCTGTGACGCAATGGTTAAAGAATGTACGCACTGCGTTACATGCCACCCGCGGTCTGAAAAAATGGCTTAAGGACACTCTTTCACATATTCAGATCACCAAGCTGGACTGGTCCACAGACTTCTCTCTGGGGGAGGCTGCAACGACCGCCACGGCGGTGGGGGCCTTATGGGGACTGAAGTGGACGATGATCGGCGTGCTCTCCCGTATGGTCAGACTGGTGCATAAGCCGGGGATATTCGTGACACCTGTCTTCCGGGATCAGCCGTCTTTTGCAACGGAAGCCGTCTGCAGTGGCAAGCTGTCCGCCGGATATGCGCTCTATGCGGGGCTTCTCCTGCTGCGGCGTGTGTCGAGAGTGGAAGGCGGTCTGGGCCGGTGGAAGAAATTGCTCAGCCGTGAACGTTCCTAAATAATCTACATACTCCAATCTATAGTGGGCAAGATAAATACTGCAGGTACATTTATATACACACGAGGAGGAGACAAACAATGTCAGATCATCCGATTCAAGGTCTCATGCAGACCGCAATGGAGAATATTAAAGGCATGGTTGATGTAAATACAATTGTAGGAGATCCGGTTGAAACGCCTGATGGCACGGTCATTCTGCCGATTAGCAAGGTGACATTCGGCTTCGCAGCAGGCGGTAGTGATTTCAGGGTGGAGGATGATGGTCCGGGCGTGAACAGCAGCGGGTCCGGTGTCAAAATGCTACCCTTCGGGGGCGGCAGCGGGGGCGGCGTGTCTATTCGTCCAATCGCTTTTCTGGTCGTTGGCAGGGAAGGGGTACATATTGTGCCGCTGGATAATCAGACCCATCTGTTCGAGAAAATTATTGATGCCACGCCTAACCTGCTCGACAAAATCCAGAATATGTTCCAGCCCGGCATGGTTCCCGAAGCTTCAGATATTCCCGGCTCCAAGGTAACCAAAACCGTTGTGGAGACCGGGTCCGGCTCGTCTGACCATTCGTCAACACATTAGGATTGAGCGAATTAAGCAAAGCATGAATTGTCAGGGATATCACCTAAGAGGGTGGTATCCCTTTTTTGCCGGATGATGGAGGATAGGACATACCTGCCCCATGCCCCGCATACACTTGTACAACCAGGCAAGACTGATGAACCGTTGCGTAAGGAACGGATAAGAAGCCGGAGGATGAACATGAAGACATTAACCCGAAAATCTATGCTGTCCTTACTGTTGTGTGTGCTGCTGCTTGCGCTGGTGCCGGTGTCTGCCGTTAGTGCAGAGAACCGTTCGATCTCTACCCATGCCAGGGCGGCGGCGCTGATTGATGTGACATCCGGAAGAATTCTGTACAGCAGCCGCGGGGATGAACCGATGCTGATTGCCAGTCTGACCAAAATTATGACCGCCCTTGTGGCGATAGAGAACAGTGATATTACGTCGAAGGTCAAGGTTGGTAAAAATGCTTTTGCCAAGGAGGGCTCCTCCCTGTACCTGAAGCTGGGCGAGGAAATGACGCTGAAGGATATGCTGTACGGGCTGATGCTGCGCTCCGGCAACGATGCGGCAACTGCAATTGCCGAGCATGTCGGCGGTTCGGAGCAGGGGTTCGTCTACCTGATGAACGCCAAGGCGCAGGAGCTGAATTTGAAAAATACGCATTTTGCGAATCCGCATGGATTAGATGCAGAAGGCCACTTTTCCAGCGCGAATGATCTGGCCGTATTGACCGCATATGCGATGCATAACCCGGTATTCAAGGAGATCGTAGCCACCAAAGAGAAGACGGCGGACAATCCCTATGAGAAATGGGACTATAAATGGAGCAATAAGAATAAGATGCTGCGCCTCTACGAAGGGGCGGACGGGGTGAAGACGGGGTATACCAAAAAAGCGCTGCGCTGCCTGGTCAGCTCCGCTACAAGGGACGGGCAGCAGCTCGTGGCGGTTACGCTGAACGACGGTAATGACTGGAACGACCATTCCTCGCTGCTGGACTTCGGCTTCAACCATTATCCGCTGAAGACGCTGGTCGAGCGGGGCGAGGCCGTCAAAGGCTACAGTCTGGTGACCGGCAAGGCCTTCGCGTATCCGCTTGGTCAGGGGGAGGAAGCCAGGCTCGTCAACAAGCTGGTGCTTAATGCGGATACGCAGGCTGCTGCGGGTGGTAATGCTGCGGGTACGGGGAGTGCAGGTGCGGGCTCCGGTGTAAGTGCAGGTGCGGGCAGGGCAGGTATGAATGCCAGCGGGAGTGAGGGCGGAAGCAGTACAGAAGCGGGTGCCAGCGGGAGTGAGGGCGATGTTAACTTCGGTTTCAGGGGTGTGATTATTCTGCAGCTGGGAGATCAGGAGATCGGGCGGGTTCCGGTGTATACGCCTGGCCAGCTCCCGCCGGAGACCTCACCATATGTGGAAAAATACAACGCTGCGAGCGCCTCCGCCTATCCGGCGGGGACTTGGCTGCAGGCCTTCGGCAGTGCACTGCGGGCGCTGTTCCACACGGGGGAATAGTGAAGCTGTTCAGTTAGTCAGAGTATAAAGAATGAACCGGGGGAGGGGATACCGATGTTAAATGGAATCTGGCTCGGAATGATCCTGATCGGATTTGGCTTTGCGGCAGTTAACGGACGGATGAACGAGTTCACCGCCGCCGTATTCGATGGCGCGAAGAGCGGGGTGACCGTCAGCTTCGGGCTGATCAGTGTGCTGGTGTTCTGGCTGGGCATTATGCGGATTGCGGAGGATGCCGACCTGCTGAAGAAAATCTCCAAAGTGCTGGGTCCCGTAGTCTCCTTTCTGTTCCCGGATGTGCCCAAAGGGCATCCCGCGATCGGCTACATTCTCTCTAATATGAGCGCCAACCTGCTGGGGCTGGGGAATGCAGCCACTCCGATGGGCATTAAGGCGATGCAGGAGCTGCAGACGCTGAACCCGGATAAGGAGACCGCAACGCCGGCCATGTGTACCCTGCTTGCGCTGAACACTGCCAGCATCACTCTAATTCCGGCGACTCTGATTGCGATCCGGCTGAATTACGGATCGGCGGACCCGGCGGCCATCGTCGGGACCACCCTGGCGGCGACGGCCGTGGCTACCCTGGCGGCGATTGCTGCGGACAGGCTGTTCCGCCGCCTGACCCTGCTCCGCAGGCCGCCCGGACCGCCGCCAGTCCTGAAGGCCGGGACCGGCCCGGCAAATGGGAGCGGGCCGCTCCCACATTCTTCGGTGAAAGGGTGACCGTCCGTGTTACAACTGATCAGTCTGATCTCTGCCTGGGCGATTCCGGTAATGGTTACCTTTATTCCACTGTATGCCTTCACGCGCAAGGTTCCGGTCTATGAATCTTTCGTGGAGGGGGCGAAGGATGGCTTCGGTACCGCGATCGCGATTATCCCCCATCTGGTCGGCATGCTGGTGGCGATCAGTGTGTTCCGCGCGTCCGGTGCGCTGGACTTCCTGATGGGCTTTGTAAGCCCTCTGATGGAGGGACTGGGTATTCCGTCAGAGGTGCTTCCACTCGGTCTCCTGCGCCCGCTGACGGGCACTGGATCACTCGCCTATACTACAGACCTGATCCGCGTCCACGGCCCGGACTCTCTCATCGGTATGATTGCTTCTACTATACAGGGCAGCACAGACACCACCCTGTATGTGCTGACTGTCTATTTCGGCGCCGTAGGCATCCGCAACGGCCGCTATGCCTTGAAGGTGGGCCTGTTCTCGGACGTCGTCGGCTTTATTGCTGCCATTGCCGTTTGTCTGCTGGTATTCGGGTAGGGAGTAGGTTATAGAAGGTAGGTTAATAGATGGATTTCCTCCACTTGTTGCTAGACGAATGAACATGGGTAGAGACAATAGTTGGAAAAACGCCACTTAATTATACGTATTCTCGCCAAAGTCGTGAAATCAAACAAATTAAATGCCCTATTTCCACTTGCTTCAGCTAACTTCCCCGAAACTCATAAATTACGATACATTTATCCAATTGTTTGCTGTCAGGAGAGTGGAAATTAAGGGTATTAATGCACCTGATTTCAGGAAAAGTCGGCTGGATGAGCGAATGAAGGGTATTAATGCACCTGATTTCAGGAAAAGTCGGCTGGATGAGCGAATGAAGGGTATTAATGCACCTGATTTCAGGAAAAGCCGGCTAGATGAGCGAATGAAGGGTATTAATGCACCTGATTTCAGGAAAAGTCGGCACTTCCCTGGCAACCTGCCGCCAGTGGTTGTGGTCCCCAAGCGCTGCCCCGCAGCCGCTTGCCGCTTCCCTACAGTCCTCACCCCCTTCCGGGAGGTGAGGACTGTTTGTTATTAGGTTTGCCCGTGCGTAGACGGAGTAACGGAGAGGAATTTTGGAACTGTAGGAGCGCCAGCGTCCGCCTTTAAAGTTGGATTTCTACTGCCGCAGGGCAGTCAAATCAAGAAAATCCAACTTTAACAGCGGCCGGAAGTCCAAACATTCCCCGGAGTTACGATTAGTCAACGCCTTTATTCTCTTTGGCCCCGCTCCAAAACATTTTAACAAACAGTCCTCACCGCCCGCCCCCCCACTTCATATGCTATTTCAGCAATACGGAGGGAGGACGACAAAGGGTGGACTACAAAGGCTTTATTCTGCATCATTCCCGCTGTCCGTCTATTAACGGCAAAGGCTTCGACTTCTGGGTCGGGCTGAACGGCTCGGTCTATGCGGCGCCGCTGCTGACAGACCCGGAGCATATTCATATTTGCCTCGAAGGCAACTACGGGGAGGCGGAGCAGCTGCCCCAGCTTCCGGAGCGCCAGCAGCAGCTGTTTGCGGCGGGGAAGCTTATACTGGAGCTGTCCGGGCGCTATCAAATGTCGCCGCTTACGGTGGAGCCGCATAGTGAAACTTGCCCCGGCGCATTTTTTCCGTGGAATGATCTTGTGATTTATGCCTCTGATGGTTATCATTAACCTGAGGTGAGTAGTCGAAAATGGAAAGATTACAGAAAATATTGGCGCAAGCAGGTGTTGCGTCCAGACGCAAATGTGAAGAAATGATTTTGGCCGGTAAAGTGGAAGTCAACGGGGAACTCGTAACTACGCTTGGCACGAAGGCGGACCCCGCAACCGATATTATTAAAGTCTCGGGCAGACTGATCCGGGGCGAGAATAAAATCTATATTATGTTCAACAAACCCAAAGGTGTAATTACAAGCGCCTCGGATGATAAGGGCCGCAAGGTAGTAACGGATTACCTGAAAGGAATCACGGAGCGCGTATACCCTGTAGGCCGCTTGGACTACGATACGGAAGGGCTGCTGCTGCTGACGAATGACGGTGAGTTTGCCAACCTGCTCACGCATCCAAAGCATCATGTGCCGAAGACATATCTGGCCACGGTCAAGGGTGTGCCGCACGGCACAGCGCTGGACAAGCTGAAGGCCGGCATTAAGCTGGAAGACGGCATGACCGCTCCGGCAGAAGTCGAATATAAGGATATCGATGAAGCCAATAAGGAAGCGGTAATCAGCATCACGATCCATGAAGGCCGTAACCGTCAGGTCCGGCGGATGTTCGAGGCGGTGTCGCATCCGGTTATCCGTCTGAAGCGGATTTCCTTCGGGGATATCCTGCTCCAGAATCTCAAGCGCGGCTCTTACCGCCATTTGACTAAGGATGAGATCAATCATCTGCAGCAAATTGCCAAAGCGGGAATGCTTCGGGATAATCAGACACGCAAAGACACATAAAGTTCACAATTTCCCCTCCTAAAACTGTGACAATATTCGTTATAATGTTCATAGGATGTTCACACCTTACAACTAAAGTAATGAGTTGCGTCACAGAAGGGGGTACCCCTGTATGGGCAAAGCCAGGAAGCCAATCCAAATCGTGATACTATTTCTAATCGTTCTGATTGGGGGTTATGCCATCAGCTCCTCTGTGTTCGGGGGAGACGGCAAGCCTCAAGAAGGCGGGAAAGCGCCAAATTTTGAATTGCTTGGGCTGGACGGTGCGACCCATACGCTGGAGGAATTTAGAGGGAAGTCGGTTGTCCTGAACTTCTGGGGCTCCTGGTGCGCACCATGCGTGAAGGAAATGCCTGCCCTCCAGGCACAGTGGGAGAAATGGAAGGACCAGGGTGTCGTGGTCTTGGGCGTGAATGTGGGCGAGGATCAGATGACGGTGGACAATTTCGTGAAGCTCGTGGATATTGATTTTCCGGTTGTGATGGATAAGGGACGCGACGCGGTCCGCAGCTACGGGGTCTCCCCGCTGCCCACTACCTTCTTCATTAATACGAAGGGCAGGGTGGACAGCATTCATATCGGCCAGTTGGATCTGAACTCGCTTGACGAGCAAATCGGGAAGCTGGTGGGACCATGAGTAAGCATGAGCCGCTGATCAGCAACACCAAATGCGAATGCGGTCACCAGAATCCTGTAGGAACGGTTCTCTGTGAAGCCTGCGGCAAGCCGCTGGATGAGAAGGAAGAGAACGCTTCGGGGAACCTGGAGATGCGCTACGATGGGGTGGCCCGCCGTTCACAGCGGGTAAGCCCGGGAGTGATCGACAAGGTCTGGAACTTTTTTTCCTCCGTCAAAATAGCCATCTACCTGATTGTGCTGACGCTGCTGGGTGCGATGCTCGGTACGATATTTCCGCAAGAGAGCACCTTTCTGAATATTGACGCTTCAACCTATTATGAACAAACGTATGGAACAGCCGGGAATATATATTATAGACTCGGCCTTTCGCATACCTATGAATCCTGGTGGTTCGTGACACTGCTGGTTATGATCGGAGCTTCTCTGGTCATCTGCAGCCTGGACCGCGTGCTTCCGCTCTACAAGGCACTAACCCGGCAGAAGATCCGCAAGCACCGCCAGTTCCTTACCCGTCAAAAGCTTACGCTGAATACAGAGGTGGAGGGGGAGCCGGAGGAATGGGTGGCACGGATCGTTCAGCCGCTTAAGAAGAAAGGATACCGCGTGCGGACGGAGGGTGGCGCTTTACTGGCAGAGAAACACCGTTTCAGCCGCTGGGGACCTTATGTAATACATATCGGCCTGATTATATTTTTGCTTGCTGTGCTTGCCAGGGGATTGCCGGGTCTGAATATGGATCAGCATCTTGCCTTTCCGCAGGGAGAGACAGTAAAGATACCGGACACCAGCATGTACCTGAAGAACGAGAAATTCACGGTAGAATTCTATAGTGAAGAAGAGATGCCCGAGGAATTCCGGGGCAAGAAGGTTCTCCCTAAGCTCTATGAGACGAAGGCGGTTCTATATGAATGTACGGCAGACTGCAGCGATCCCTCCAAGGAGCCTCAGCTTGCGGAAGTGGCCAGACACGACATTCAGGTGAATTCTCCGCTAAGCTACCAAGGAATGAAAGCGTATCAGTTTGACTATGACCTTACGCCTGTGCTGCGTTCCGTGCAGCCTGATCTGGTCAATGCTTCAACCGGCGAGAGCTACGGCAAGTTCAGACTGGATATGAAGAATCCGCAGCGCAGCTTCAAGGCCGGACCGTACACGCTTGAACTGAAGGAGAAGTATATGGATTTCGGATTGAATGAGGAAGGCCGTCCGGTCTCCACCTCCCCTTATCCGAACGCTCCGGCGTTTCTCTTCCTGATCCGTGGTCCGGATCTGCCGGCAGAGGGGCAGCAATATTTCTATTTCCCGAAGCAGGTGGACAAGGAGCGCTTCCAGCAGGAGGCCATCAACGACAAGCTTGGAGGCGGCACACGGTTTCTGGAGCTTGAGGTGGGCAGTATGACGGATGTGGATTTCTCGGAATCCACCACCTATCTCAATATACGTGTGGACCGGGCCATGCCGTTCGTCTGGATTGGTGCGGGTATTGTCATGCTGGGGCTGATTCTCGGCTTCTACTGGCAGCACAGACGCATCTGGCTGATCGTTGAGGATGGACAGCTGGTGCTTGGAGGCCACACGAACAAGAACTGGTTCGGCTTCCGCCGTGAACTCGTTTCTATTCTGGAGCAGATAGACATGACAGTCGATGACAAATCATTGGACAACGGAGGAGGCATGGCATGAACTTGCTCGATTTCAGCAGTGACGTCTTTATAGCCGCATTTTTCTTATACAGCGGTGCCTTCATGTTGTTCACCATTGCTATTATGGGCCGCAAATGGTCGGGCAGGAAGCCGGAGGAGCATACTGCACGGTGGGGCCGGATTGCTTTTATCACCTCCTCACTCGGGCTGCTCTGCCATCTGGCTTACTTCATTACCCGCTGGATGGGGGCCGGTCATATTCCGGTAAGCAACATGTACGAGTTCATGACCTTCCTATCGATGATGGTGATGGTTGCCTTTACAGTCATCTTCGCCATCTACCGCAAGATGATTCTCGGGGTATTCGCGGTTCCGATCTCCATTGTTGTAATGGCTTATGCAGCGGTATTTCCGCAGGAAGTGCAGCCGCTTATCCCTTCGCTGAAGTCGATCTATCTGAATATTCATGTCACGCTCGCTGCGCTCGGGGAGTCCTTCTTCGCGGTGGGCTTTGCCGCAGGGCTGATGTACCTGCTGCGGACAGTGAAGTTTGACAGCAAGGAACGCAGTGACCGCAAGCAGCAGCGGCTGGTCGAATTTACTCTGTTCTCGATCATTGTTATAATTGGGTTTCTTGGATCTGTATTTGCCTTCCGCGGCGCGGGCTATGAATCTGTTTTTGTCCGTTCGAACGTTACGATTGACAGCCCCGGGCAGGAAGATAGTACAATAGAGAAAGTGAGTTATAAAATGCCGCCGATTGTGGCACCGTACCATAGCGAAATTGAGAGCTTCCAGCCGTTTCTTGGGCTTCAGAAGCCTTTGTTTCAAGCACCATCGTGGATGAATGGCGTCAATGCAGGGCGCAAGTTCAACACTGTGATCTGGTCACTGCTGTCCGGACTGCTCCTGTACGGGCTTCTTCGGCTGGCTGTGCGTAAGCCGCTTGGGAAGGCCCTTCATCCGGTACTTGATGGAATTGATGAGAATGACCTGGATGAGATTACCTACAGGGCAATCGCCATCGGGTTCCCGATTTTCACACTGGGGGCTTTGATTTTTGCAATGATATGGGCCGAGGTGGCTTGGGGCAGATTTTGGGGATGGGACCCCAAGGAAGTCTGGGCTCTCGTCACCTGGCTGTTCTACAGTGCGTATCTCCATTTGCGGCTGGCCCGCGGCTGGCAGGGACGCAAATCCGCTTGGCTCGCTGTACTCGGCTTTCTAATCGTAATGTTTACCCTGGTTGGCGTTAACCTGGTTATCGCCGGACTTCATTCATATGCGGGAACGGACTGATAAGCTCAGGCTTCTTTCGGGCATGCGTATGATCCAGGGTGACGTTCTACTGTAATTGATGAAGGGGTTGTTGTGTAAATGGCTGAGCACTTGAATAGAATTCTGGTGGTGGATGACGAAGAACGTATCCGCCGCCTGCTCAAAATGTATCTTGAAAAAGAAGGCTACGAGATTGATGAGGCAGAGGACGGGGAAATTGCCCTGCGCAAAGCAACCGCGAATGACTACGGTCTGATTCTGCTGGATGTGATGCTGCCTGGTATTGACGGGATTGAAGTGCTGACTCGGCTAAGAGGGGTGAAGTCCACACCGGTCCTGATGCTTACCGCTAAGGGTGAGGAGATTAACCGGGTGCAGGGCTTTGAGATGGGGGCAGACGATTATGTCGTCAAGCCATTCAGTCCGCGCGAGGTGATCTACCGGGTCAAGGCGATCATGCGCCGTTCTTCCGCAACGGCATTTTTGTCCAAAGAGAGTAATTCAAGCAACAATATCGTGTTCCCGTTCCTGATTATTGAGCATGATGCACACCGCGTAAGCGCAGGGGGTCAAGAGGTAAGTCTGACGCCCAAGGAATACGAGCTGCTGCATTATCTGGCCATCTCACCGGACAAGGTATTCTCGCGTGAGGAGCTGCTGAAGGATGTATGGAATTATGAGTTCTTCGGTGATCTGCGTACCGTGGATACTCATGTCAAGCGTCTGCGTGAAAAACTGAATAAGGTATCCCCGGAATCGGCAGCGATGATTACAACGGTATGGGGAGTAGGCTATAAGCTAGAGGTGCCTAAATAAGTGAACTTCTGGAGAAGCCTTGTCGGGAAGCTGTGGATCACGATCATCTTCCTGGTTGCTGTCGTGCTCATTACACTCGGGCTGTTCCTGCTGCCTTACATCGACAGTAATTTCACCAATTCCGGGGCAATCAAGCGCTTGTTCATGTATACATGCATGATCGGGTTCTCTCTGACCACCTTCTTTGCCCTGTTCCTGTTCACGAAGATCACCCAGCCGATGCAGCAGGTTATTGAGGCAGCGAATGACATCCGCCGCGGCGAGTATGGAACAAGACTGACCCTGGTTACAAGCGATGAGATCGGCCAGCTTGCTACCTCATTTAACCATATGGCGGAAGAGCTGGAAGAGAATATACGCAGTCTGAATAATGAAAAAGGGCATTTATCCAGTGTCCTGCGCAGCATGAGTGATGCGGTAATCACCTTCGATATCGAAGGCCGGATCATCCTCACCAATCCGCATGGACAGACCCTCCTCGAAACCTGGAGTGATCTTGCCTGGGAGGAGGAAGAGGATACCGGACTCGTTCCGAAGGTCTCCGCTTCCAGTGAGGTGCCGCCGCCGCTGCGTCCGCTGTTCTTCAGCACCCTTGAGGGCGGGGGCGATCAACGCTCCAATGTCCATGTCCGGCAGGGGGTATGGTCGGTGCACATGGCACCGCTCTATTCCGAAGATCATCTGCGCGGAGCTGTTGCCGTTCTGCGGGATGTGACGGAAGAGGTACGTCTGGAGAAGATGCGGCGTGATTTCGTGGCCAATGTATCCCATGAGATCCGCACCCCGCTATCCATGATGCAGGGCTACAGTGAAGCACTATTAGACGGAATGGCTTCCTCCCCGGAGGAGAGCAGTGAGCTGGTTCAGGTCATTCACGATGAATCCTTGCGTATGGGCCGTCTGGTGAAGGATCTGCTGGACCTGGCGCGCATGGAAGCAGGACATACGGATATGCTGAAGTCCAGGGTGGATGTGGGAGAATTGCTGGAGCGGGTATACCGCAAGTTCTCCGTCAGAGCCAAGGAGCGGGATATCATGCTGGAGCTTAAGAAGCCTGAACAGGAACTGCTGCTGGCGGCAGCCGATGAAGACAAGCTGGAGCAGGTGCTGACCAATCTACTGGATAATGCCTTCCGGCACACTCCGGCGGACCGGAGAATCTCTATTCTGGCAGGCACAGTAGTGCTGGAGGGCAGGAGTCTGGTGGAGATCGCGATCAGAGACCAGGGGGCCGGCATTAACCCCGAGGATCTGCCGTTTATCTTCGAACGCTTCTACAAAGCGGATAAAGCCCGCCTGCGCGGGGAGACGGGCGGTACCGGGCTTGGTCTTGCTATTGTGAAGAATATCGTCGAATCGCATCACGGCAGCATTTATGCCTCCAGCAAGCTGGGAGAAGGCACCACATTTACCCTGCGGCTTCCTGTCGAAAAACAGTAAACCAAGACCATGCATGACAGCGCCTCTGAGAGCAGAGGTGCTTTTTGTTGAAATCACCACATTAATATTGTTCATCGTGAAACATATATTTCAAGCTAAGGCTTGCAGGAGGCTGGGCATTATGATCTTATCCTTGGACCAAGGTACTACCAGCTCACGGGCAATTCTCTTTGATACAGAGGCGGAAGTGATTTCGCAGGGGCAATATGAGATCAAGCAATCCTTTCCCCGCCCAGGCTGGGTTGAGCATGACCCGGAGCAGATCTGGGAGAGCCAGCTTGCCGCAGCCAGAGATGCCATTGCAGCAAGCTCTGTACCGGCTAATCACATCACGGCAATCGGGATTACCAACCAGCGGGAGACTGCACTTATCTGGGATAAAATTACAGGCGAACCGATCTATCCGGCAATTGTCTGGCAGGACCGGCGGACAGCAGAGCAATGTGAGGAGCTGAAATCGCAGGGGATGGCCGGAGTCATTGCGGACAAGACGGGGCTTGTCATCGACGCGTATTTCTCGGCGACCAAGCTGGCATGGATTCTGGACCATGTACCGGGAGCAAGAGAGCGTGCGGGCAAGGGAGAGCTCCTGGCGGGAACGGTAGATACCTGGCTGATCTGGAAGCTGACCGGGGGTGCGGTACACGCTACAGACGTTACTAATGCTTCAAGAACGATGATGTATAACCTGCATGAGCGTCAGTGGGATGAAGAGCTGATGGACACGCTGCGTATTCCGCCGTCCATTCTGCCGGAGGTGAGGATGTCGGGCGGAGATTTCGGTGTCTGTGACCAGCAGTGGTTCGGTCTGGAGATTCCTATCCGGTCGGTGCTGGGGGATCAGCAGGCAGCGCTCTTTGGTCATACCTGCCTGGAGGCAGGCAGTGCCAAAAACACCTATGGGACAGGCTGCTTCATTCTCATGAATACAGGCACTGAAGCTGTGGCATCCAGTCATGGCCTATTGACCACGGTAGCCTGGGGCATGGGCGATGAGCTCTATTATGCACTGGAAGGCAGTGTCTTCGTGGCTGGAGCGGCTGTGCAGTGGCTGCAGGAGGGGCTGGGGCTAATTGTCGCGCCCGCCGACTCGGAAGAGAAGGCCAGCGAGGTGGACGAGAGTGAGGGGGTTGTGGTGGTGCCAGCCTTTACCGGCCTGGGTGCGCCTTACTGGGATATGTATGCGCGGGGCGCCATATTCGGCTTGACGCGGGGCACCACCTCCGCACATCTGGTACGGGCCACACTGGAATCACTGGCCTTCCAGTCCCGTGATGTCATCGACGCAATGCAGAAGGATGCCGGCATGCCGCTCACTGGCCTGAGGGTAGACGGCGGTGCGGTGCGCAACAATCTGCTGATGCAGTTCCAGGCCGATATTCTGGGCAGCGAAGTGACACGTACAACCTACGCGGAGACTACAGCACTTGGCGCTGCGCTGCTAGCCGGACTTACCTCCGGGGTATGGACCCGTGAGCAGCTGGAGAGCTTCAATACGGCCGAGAAGGTCTTCTCGCCGCAGATGGAGCCGGAGGAGCGGGAGCGCAGATACGGTGCCTGGCAGGATGCTGTGTCGCGCACGATGGGCTGGGAGAAGCATGAGGGCAAGCACGAAGGCAGACTTTAGAGCGGAGTAGAGGCATTGAGAACAGAAACGGCCCGCAGGCAGAAACTCTGCTGCGGGCCGTTTTTTACTCTGGAACAGAATGAACAGTAAGATTAGTACTCCATTACAAATGCGACATTCTGCCATCCGGCGCCCACGGTCCAGAACAGAACTTTGTCTCCGCGTTCAAGCTGCCCGGTAGTGACGGCTCTGTGAAGGGCAATGAACGGGCTGCTGGTCGAGGTATAGCCGAACTCATCGCCTATGTAGACTGCGGCCTCAGGGTTAATGCCGGTTTTGCCGGAGACGGCCTGGATGTTCGGAAGAGACAGCTGTGAGAAGCAGGCAGCCTTGACCGATTCAGGGGCAATCCCGTTGTTGCTCAGCAGAGTGTTGATTGATTCGGAAGCAGCATCCACACAGATGGAATCATCGAATGGAATGAACTTCACATTGAACTCTCCTGCGGCAACACCGGTGCGTCCGAGCTTAGCCAGGCCTTCTGCCGGGAACAGAGAGTTGCCGTACACACAGGTGTCTGTCTGGTAGATAGAGTCAATGAAGCCGACCGAATGCTCATCGCGCTCCAGAATAACAGCGGCAGCGGCATCACCGAAGTTCGCGTAATACACTGGATCATTTTTGTCCGCATGCGGTGCCACGTAATCGGAGCCGATGACCAGGGCGCGGCGGATTCTCGGGTTCGCCATCATCTGGCGGCTGACCTGCTCAACCGAGGCGGTCATTCCGGCACAGTTGGCATTGCTGTCAATACAGATGGTATGCGAAGCCCCGTTAATCAGGCGGTGAATCATCAATGAGTTCGTAGGAAATATATATTCAGGGGTCTGGCTTGCATAAGCGATCAGGTCAATGTCAGGGCCGGTAAGACCGGTCTTCTCCAGAACATTACTTGCGGCTTCAAAAGCCATTGTCAGGGAATTCTCATCCGGGCTGTCGATGCTGTAGCGGTTTTCACGGCCTAGAGTAGCCAGCAGTCCACGGATATCAATACCTTTGTCGTCAAAATGCTGTATGAAAAAGTCATTGCCGATTCTTTTGTCTGGATGGTAGATATCAATGTCCTTAATGCGAATCCCCGCCATAGTACAGACCTCCTAAAGTTTTGTTAGCTATACTTCTCACGAATCTGCTTCTTACAAAACTCTCTTCCGGCATTAGCAGCCGGTTTAATGAATGAACCTGTGCGTTTCAAGCGGCTGATTTAGGTTTAAATTGTATTTATTAAGCTTGTACGGTTGAAGTGATCTCCAGATTCTCAAGTCCTGCTTTGCGGCCCAGGCGTGCCAGCTGCATTTTGAGGATCGGGTTATTTTCCAGGGTAAGACTCACTTTCTGGAAGCCGTCAGCCTTGAACATGATGAAGCAGCCTTCAAGCAGCGGTACAACATCAGGAGCTGTTACATTCAGCTTGCGGCAGTCGATCTCTAGTGCATATTCAGCAGGGCTGATCGGGTTAATGGTCTGCTGGTAAGCCTGTATAGATTTGAGCCCGTCCTCGTTAGAGAAGGTTCCCTCCAGCTCAATATTGATTACTTTCTTCGCAGTATCTGTCTTCAAAATAAATTGTCCCATGTTGATCTCTCCCTAAGTGTAATTTCCAATACCTCCAAAACGTTATTCCTGCGACTCTATTCGACAAAATCGCAATTGAATTTGGGATATTTTGCCTTCATTATAACCAGATCATCCTGAAATGTGCAATCGAAAAGTCGAAATTTGTAGAATTATGAAGATTTTTCTTTGATCTCCTCCAGGGTATCCAGCAGCACATTAAAGGCCGAAATCACCCGGGGGGCACCGACGCAAGGGGTCAGATGCAGCAGCACACCCTTGATCTGCTCGACGGTCATGCCAACGCGGAGCGCCATTACATAATGAACCCCCAGCTGTTCATATTGTCCCATCGTAATCAGCGACGAGATCACCGCGATCTCCTTCCAGTCAGAGCCAATCGTGGTCCGCTGAAAAATATCGCCATAGGCATTGCCCATGATATATTCGGCTAATTCCGGAAAATGCTCTTTGATCGGAGCCAGGGCCTTGGCCCCATAATCTCCTGAGAGATCAGTGAAATGATCGAGTCCGCTGTTCTTGTTCACGATATGTCCTCCTGATAGTAGGTTAGAAAAGGTGTGCGGATACGGCTTCCTTACGTAAGATCCAGCGTGCGGTGGGCCGTAGGAGGCATTTCATCACGGTCAGTCAGCAGCTCAATGACAGCTGCCTTGTTAAGTGCCACAGCTTCGCGGATTGCGGCAGCGAACTCCTCCTGCGTCTCGCAGCGGAAGCCGGCTGCACCCAGCGATTCGGCGAATTTCACGGCATCCATCGGAACCTCGAAGATCGTACCGTCAATCCGGCCGGTCGTTTTCTCCATACCCTTAAGCGCCATATCCAGCTGCTTATTGTTCACCACAATGAAAATCACCGGAATGTCCTTGCAAACGGCTGTGTTTATTTCAGTTCCGAGCATCATAAAACAGCCGTCACCGGTAATGCAGAAGACTGTCTCTCCGGGAGAAGCCGTCTTGGCGCCGATCGCCATGCCAATTGAATTGCCCATGCAAGCAAAGTAGGCATCGAATATGAAGCTGCCGGGCCTGCGGACATTGAACCATTTCACAGCATTGAACCCGTGGCTGCCGTCATCTACAAAAACGCTGCTGTTGTAAGGAATCAAGTCGCTCATCGTGCTCATTACCGAAGCTAGAGAGAGTCCCGCCAGCACGGGCAGCTCGTCATTGTAAGCATTGGAGATTGTGATTTCATGCTTGGTGACCGTAGAGGGGTCCAGCTTCTGAAGATACAGTGCCAGGTTGTCCCTTAAGTCCCCGCCGACAGCGATGGTGGATGAGGACAGTATTTTGCCGACAAAGGTTGGATCTACATCGAACTGGATCAGCTGCTGCGGATGATTCTCCGGCTTCAGGTTGCAGATGGTCATGTCGCTCAGACGAGAGCCCAGAACAATGAACAGGTCGCTGTTGTTCAGCAATTCATCGCCGTGCGAGGAGCCGCCAACGCCGACAGGACCGTGGTAGAGCGGGTGATCATAAGCTATTGCACCTTTGCCGCCTGGAGAGGTGACTACAGGAATGTTAAAGGTTTCGGCCAGCTGAACCAGTTCCTGATGGGCACCTGAGCGGTTGACGCCTTTACCGGCAATGATCAGCGGCCTAGCGGATTGATTAATCGCCGAGATGACCCGGTCATAGTTCTGATAACTGACTAGTCCCTCGCGTTCCGGCAGAACAATCCGGCATTCCGCGAGCCGCTCTGTCTGCACATCAAACGGAATGCAGAGATGGACTGGGCCTTTTTGGTCACCGAGGGCGATGGATAGGGCATGGTTGAAAATCGTGCTGAAGTGATCGCCGCGTTCAACGAGCTTGCTGAAGAGGGTGGCCGGCCGGAACATATCCGCCAAATCAGCCAGGTAGGAAGTGGAATCCTGACATTGAGGAATGCCCAGCTCCTTGATGGACTGATGTCCGGTGATGAAGAGGACGGGAAGATTATTGGCCTTGGCATGCGCTGCTGCGGTGAGCAGATTCGTTCCCCCCGGACCGGAGGTGCCGAAGGCTACCCCGAGACTGCCGGTCTTCAGAGCATAACCGCCGGCGGCGAAGCCGGAGCTGGATTCGTGCCGGCCGGGGATGAACTCTATACCGTAGTCAACCATTTTCAAAGCGATGGGGCAAATAGACTTGCCTATGATTCCAAAAGAATGAGTGACTCCCAGATTGCGTAATGCTTCCGCCATATAATCTGCAACTGTCTTCAGAACATCCACCCCGCAAGTTGTTATTTGTATACGTCAGCAATAGAAAACCTGTACTCAACATTGGAGCACAGGTCTGTTGCACGAATCACCATAATCAAACGCGAAACCTAAGGCGTTCACAGTTTTTCAGCAACCTGGCTGTCATGATCCCACTTCAGAAATGAGACTGTAGATCCATGGCTTTGCGTCATTCCCTTTCGGTGAATTTTGCCGGTATGCGGTTATAAATGAATTTGTGGAGAATTTTCCTTTACAATATATTCCTTGCTCCTCTTTTGTCAATAACCCCTGTGAGAAGAAACTCGGAATTTGACGAATATTCAGGAGTGAAAATGGCTAAATATTTGGATTTTCAAACTTTTGAAAATGGTTGTCCCTGGAAGACTAAAGTCTTAAAATGCAAATGGCTATTTAGGTTGGTTAATGTGGGAAGTGAGCACAAAGACTCATTACATTCCTGATTTACTGCAAAACATTAAGAATTCACTAGATATACAGCATTACAAATTTCGGTGATAGGACTTAAGTAATAGTGATGTGAGATGTTAGCTTATAGACAAGCTATGACAATAGAACGACTATAGTAAAGAAGTGCAAAGCACGGTTTTTACCCTTATGCACAATTTCAACAATTTGTGAATATTACATAACAATCTTTGTTTTGCCCAAAAAAAGAGACACCTCCCGCAGAAAATTCCGCAGGCGTGTCTCTTTGTGCTGAGGTTAAAATTTGAAAATATGAATCGTTTTTTGCAGGTTGAAGACCGCGGAGGTCATCTTCTCTGTCTCCTCAGCTACGGATTGAAGAGCATGAATCTGTTCGTTCATCGCTGCGGATACCTCTTCCGTCCCTGCGGCGGTCTCCTGGGTGATGGCTGAGATATTCTCGATCGCCCCGGAGATCTTGAGCGCGCTCTCCAGCATAAGGTCACTCTCTGCGGAAAAGGAGGCAATCTGCTCGGTTATGTATTGGACACTATGCACAATTTGAGCAAAAATGTTGGCTGTCTCCGTAATCATCTCATTCTGCACCTGGACTACCTCTTCATTGATGGCGATGTTATCGATAGCCTGCTTGATATCCGCTTCGATGCTGCGTACCAGACCGAACACCTCTTTGGTTGAAGCGGTGGATTCCTCGGCCAGCTTGCGGACCTCCTGGGCAACAACGGCGAACCCGCGGCCATGCTCGCCTGCACGGGCGGCTTCAATAGAAGCATTGAGCGACAGCAGATTGGTCTGTTCAGCAATTTCGGTAATCGTCTTGGTAATCATCGTAATGCCTCGTGCGTTATGCGATAGGGCTTCGATAGTATCCGCCACCTTCTGGGTAGCCTGGATGTTCTTGCGCATGCCTTCGGCTTGGGTATCCACCGATTGCCGTCCCTGTTCTACCAATTCCAGCGTATGTACAGACCTTTTATTCATTTCCTTGGTGGAATTCGTATAATTGGAGACTTTGATTTCGATATCCTTGATCGATTCAGTCATATCAGCGATATCCACCGAGATTTCGTTAGCACCGAGGGCCAGTTCATTGGAGGAGGAGGCCACCTGCGCCATGACAAACTTCAGGTTCTGATTCTTGTCTTCAATCCCGCGGCTGGCGTCCATAACCTGACGGGTAATCTGTGAAGCATCGGTGAGGATTTTTTTGAGCTTGTCAATCATGGTGTTGAAGGAGCGGCTGATGTCGCCCATGGAGCCATTCTCGTCGGCACGGCTGGTGAAGTCGCCTTTGGCAATCGTATGCGTCACATTGGAGATATCCTCAAATGAAGATGTAAGCGTTCTCTCAATGAAGCGCGCAAGCGGGTAAGTCAGCGCTGCCAGGACGGCGACAAGAATAATGCCGATGAGCAGCCTGTCCATGAGGATTAGCGTGATTAAGACAGGGACAGCGAATAAAGCGGCAACCAGGTAACATCCGGTGACGATTTTTTGTTTCAACGGCAGCTTGTTCATCCAGTCCATAATGTAAAGTCCCCCTATAAATAATAATGTGTATTGTAATATTATAGGGGATACTAGTGCATTTGGTCTATTATTAAAAATCGTATAATGCTGCCGCTTCACGCAGAGCCGCAGCAACCGTATCCGCAAGCTCAGGCGGTGCTGTCACCTTGATGCCCTGACCCAGGGACAGGACGATCCGGCACGCAGACTCCGGCGTGTTGAACTCGGCCTCGGCCCTGATCCAGCCCGGGGCCTCAGAAGGCTCCTGGTGCAACAGGGCGACGTATCGCTCCTTCTGCAGCTCCTTCATCGTTTGCTCTCTTACAAGAAGGCTGGAGGGGTACCTGGGCAAGGCAGACTTGAATGCGGCGGTGGAGGTCTCCCAGTACTCAGACAGGTGGAAATCCTCCGGCTGCTCAAAAGACTCATCTGTGACTTTGGCCTCAGTGATTCTGGAGACCCTGTAGGTCCGCAGCTCGCTGTCATGCCCTGCGACCAAGTACCAGACTCCGCGCTTGACTACCAGCCCCAGCGGTGCAACCAGCCGCTCGGCAGTGTCCTCCCCGCGCAGATAGGTGATGCTCACCTTGCGGTTCTCCCATAAGGCTCTCTGCAAAGCGGATAGGGAGGGATAGGTCTCCCCGGAGGGATGCCACCCGGCTCCGTCGATGTGAATCCGCTGGCTGAGGAAGCTGAAGGGGGTGACGGGCTGTCTGGTAGCGACGGCTTGCAGCTTGCGGGCCGCCGAGGAGAACTCCTCCTGAATGCCCAAAGCGTGCAGAATCGCCGGATCAGCGGGCACCAGCAGCGCGGCAATCTCCTTGGTGTTCATTCCGGTCAGGGAATTCCTGTAGCCTTCGGCCAGCTTCCAGCCGCCTTCCCGGCCGCGCTCCGCCAGCACGGGGATGCCGGAGAAGCTTAGTGCCTCCATATCCCGGAAGATTGTACGTTCGGATACCTCCAGCGTTTGCGCCAGCTCTTTGGAGCTGATTTTCCCGCGGCTCTGTAAGAGTTGAACGATAGTGATCAGGCGATCCGCTCTCATTCTGCAACCTCCCTTGAACGTATTATTTATATATGTCAATGGTTGTCATGTATAAGGTATATATTAGACGAGAGTACGGATTAGCGCAAATGATCATCTAATCCGGGCATGATAGATGAAAGGGAGCGGATCAAATGACAAATCTGCAAGGGAAAGTGGCATTGGTAACAGGCGGGAGCAGGGGAGCGGGCAGAGGCATTGCACTGGAGCTGGCGAAGGCTGGTGCCTATGTATACATTACGGGCAGGAATGCCGGTATGCCGCAGGAGGGACAGGCAAGAACGCTTGAAGGGGTTCTGGCTGAGATCCGCCGCTCAGGCGGGGACGGAGCCGTGATCCGCTGTGATCATACCAATGACAGCGAGACAGAGGCTGTAATCCGGCAGATTAGCGCAGAGCAGGGCAGATTGGATATTCTGGTCAATAACGTCTGGGGCGGCAATACTCTCCCTATCGGGAATGAACCGTTCTGGGAGCAGCCGGTGCAGCATTGGGATCATATGTTCACTGCGGGTGTGAGGGCGCAGCTAATGACTAATTATTATGCTGTACCCCTGATGCGCAGGGAAGGAGCGGGGGCGGGTAAATTAATCGTCCATACAACCTTCTGGGACGAGTACAAGTACACGGGGAACTTCTATTATGATCTGTCCAAAAATGCACTGGTGCGCATGGCCTACGGATTATCCCTAGAGGTGGCTGCGGATGGCATCGCGGTGATTCCCGTCTCTCCCGGCTGGATGCGGACCGAGCTGGTCCTGGACAGCTTCGGCACAGATGAGGAGCACTGGCAGGAGGAGGAGGGGCTTCAGACCACTGAATCAACCGCTTATATCGGACGGGCAGTTGCAGCGCTTGCTGCTGATCCTGAAGTGATATCCATGACTGGTACTCCCCAGAAGGTAGGGGACCTGGCACGGAAATATGGCTTTACGGACACCGATGGCCGGCAGGTGCCAGCTTACCGGATTTCATAGTATAACGCAAAAACACTCTTTGGAAGTGCGCGGCCTGGGGCCTGCACTCCCGAAGAGTGTTTTATTGAAATATAAGAATTTATATGTTGCACACGATAACTTATCCTTCTATTTCTCGCTGAAACGGTACCGTCCTTAAAAAGGACGGCAAAGCCGTTTCCACTTGTGAAGAAATAAGAATTAGAGCAGAATGATCTCCTCAGCGGTGTTGATCTCCGGCAGTCCGGCCAGCTTCACCAGGACCTCCTTCGGCACACCCTTATCAACGGTCAGGAGCATAATGGCAGCTCCGCCGATGATCGTACGGCCAACCTGCATGGATGCGATATTGACGCCGTTCTCGCCAAGCAGGGTGCCGACGAGTCCGATGATACCCGGTTTGTCATTATGCGAGATCACAACCTGATGGCCTTCTGGAGCAATATCGACCGGGAACTTGTTGACCTTAACAATCCGTTCGCCATAGCCCTGCAGCAGGGTACCGGCGACCAGACGCTCTTCATCATGCTCAGCCTTGAGTGTTACCGTGATGAGGTTGGTGAAGCCTTTGGTTTTGGAAGCCTTGGTCACCACTACATTCACATCACGGGTCTTCGCCAGATGCATCGAGTTGACGATGTTCACATCTCCGGCAAAGTGGCGGGTGAGCACACCTTTGACGACATAGCGGGTGAGCGGCTGGGTATCCACATCCGAGAGATCACCGGCATATTCCACATGGATCTCGCGGATCGCTCCGTCCGTAATCTGCGTAGCGAAGCTGCCCAGCTTCTCGCCGAGGGTGAAGTACGGCTGCAGCTTGTTCATCACGCTAGGTGCAACCGGCGGAATGTTTACCGCGTTGATGAACGGTTCGTTGCGCAGGATATGGAGGACCTGCTCGGATACATCGATGGCTACGTTCTCCTGGGCTTCAATCGTCGAAGCACCCAGATGCGGAGTCACGATAATCTTCGGATGTGTAAGGAACGGGTGGTCTGCTTCAGGCGGCTCCTTCTCGAAGACGTCGAACGCAGCACCGGCTACAATACCGCTGTCAATCGCTTCTACCAGCGCCATTTCATCGATGACACCGCCGCGGGCACAGTTGATGATGCGCATGCCTTTTTTCATCACTTCGAATTGCGGACGGGAGATCATGTGGCGGGTCTCCGGGGTGAGCGGTGTGTGAACGGTGATGAAGTCTGCACCGCGCACAATGTCGTCTACCGAAGCCAGCTTCACTTCCATTTTCTCTGCACGGTCAGCTGTCAGGAACGGGTCATAGGCCAGGATGCTCATGCCGAAGGCTTTGGCGCGCTTGGCCACCTCGCTGCCGATCCGGCCCATGCCGAGTACGCCCAGTGTCTTGCCGCGCAGCTCTACGCCGAGGAAGGTTTTTCTGTCCCATACGCCGGAAATCGTCTTCGCGTAGGCTTGAGGAATATGACGGGCCAAGGCCATCATCATGGCAAAAGCATGTTCACAGGTCGTAATGGTATTGCCGTCCGGAGCATTGATAACGACTACACCGCGCTGCGTGGCTGACTCCAGCTTGATGTTGTCCACGCCGACTCCGGCCCGGCCGATAACCTTGAGATTAGTACCGGCGGCGATAATTTTGTCCGTCACGGTAGTCTGGCTGCGAACGAGTAAGCCGTCATATTCGCCAATGATTGCAACTAGCTCATCTTCACTTAGTCCTGTTTTCTTGTCTACAGTCACATCGCTTGCGTCCATCAATTGCTGAATGCCCAAATCGCTGATCGGGTCCGATACTAATACTTTAAACATGGTCTCTTGTCCTCCTTCAAATGGGAAAGCTATTGTATATGCCAAGGATCACCGGGTAAGGCAATCCGCAGTACCAGAACTTACAAGAGCGTAATAAGCAGCTTGACATCGGGGTAACGCGCTGTCGCACAAAAGAAACAGCATGCAGCGGTACCGGATTCATAGGAATATGGCAATAAAAAAACTCCCAACCCCATACTACTGCCGTAGTAAGGGACGAGAGTTGTCGTGGTACCACCCTAATTCACTGCGACGGTTAAGAAGCAGCCTCATTGGCCTGCAAAGGCCACACTGGTAACGGAGTGATCCGATTGTATCTACTCTTGTGTTCAATACAATATCTCAGGAGCGCTAAAGATTAATGTCCGCCACCGGTTCTCACCACCCACCGGCTCTCTGAAGACTGCAAGTAATCTTTGTTCCATCATCGGTTTTGCTTGATTAATTTGTCATAATGTAACATGGTGATGCCAAGTGTGTCAATAGGATTCTTTTGCGCGGGTCCGCCTTGAAGTGGACCGTAAATTTCGTTATGATGCAATAACTGGTCCTACTCGTAGAAGAAAGGGAGCTGCGGCATGATCTCTTTGCCGTAATATTGTTCCCGCCACTTGATGAAGTCCTGCTCCTGCACCGCACCGGTGGAGATGAGCAGGGTGACGGAGGACTGGATATCATTCAGCTTCAGCGAGCTGGCGGTCCCGGAGTAGATCATGTCATCAATCTTGGCAGTGATATCCTGCGGATCATATCCGGCGTAGATGCCACGGTTGAGCATGATATTGGCGATGGAAGCATTCTTGAGCAAGAGCGGCATTTTTTTCCACTGAATGAAAGAGAGTGTCTTCAGTTCACCGGACTGCTGCGGAATGGACGGGTGGGTCTTCGACCCCCATTTCAGCATGGAATCATAGAAGTTCTTCTGGGCGAGCAGCCCGAATCTCACGGCACTGGTTGTGAAGTTGTCGCTTCTCAGCACTTTAGCGGCTTCGGCGCCGGAAGCTCCCGCAGTCACCTTACTGGAGGCTTGGGAGAAGAGTGTGAGACTCTTAAGAATATTGAGCTGAGATTCATAGAGCATCGGCGAATTGGTGAAGAGCGAATCCTGGGTTACCTTATCATACTGCTTGTCCGCGAGAATACTCAGATTCTTCAATGTTGCCGCATTCTGGCGTGCATCCGTGCTGCGGGCAAGAACGCCCACCTGTTCGTTCCAATTGCGCTTGAATTCCCGGTAAGGCAAAAATACGTTATGATAAAAGGTGACAAGATCCTGCTGCTGATAGGAGCCGGAGAATTCCTGGGCGCTTGGGTGGTCCTTCAGCTGTGAATACTTGGCCTCTGTCTTGTCAGCTCCAACCTTGACTCCCGTGAAAAATGAAGCGAATGCGGATATTAGAAAAAACAAAAAACCTAGTGTGTACATCATTTGAGTGCGGGAGGTACGGCTGTTCATGATTAAGTGCTCCTTCGTATAGGTAAATTAACTTATGTAAAAACATTTATAGAACAGGCAGGTTATAATGAAAAAATTCAAATTGGGTGACATCAAAATTAAAAAGGCCGATCCACAGCAGTTAACAGACAAGCTGTTACTTATTAATCTGTACATTACTCAGGGCCTTACCTTATTTATCGGTTTGATATGGATATTATTACAGAAAAGAAATCCTATTCACATATTAAATTTTCCGGATAGTGTACATTTCGTGTATTGGGGCCTTGGCCTTGCCGTTATTATGCTTGCTGTTGACTTCCTGCTGACCCATATTGTTCCTGAAGACAGCATGGATGACGGGGGGATTAATGAGCTACTGTTCGGCAAACGGCCGCTGTGGCATATTGTGGTCATTTCGGCGGTGGTTGCGGTGTGTGAGGAGCTGCTCTTCCGCGGAGCGATCCAGCATTCTCTCGGGCCTTACTGGACGAGTATACTGTTTGCCGTTATTCATGTCCGTTATCTGCGGCACTGGATTCCAACGGGCTGGGTCTTCCTCAGCAGCTATGGTCTTGGACTTATCTACATCCATTCGGGCAGTCTGTGGGCACCGATATTGTGCCATTTCCTTATAGATTTGTTCTCCGGTATGGTTATTCGTTACAGGAGGGTATCATGACAGAACAATTAAGCCGGGTAAGGTCCCGCCAGAAACAGCAGAAGAGAGAACAACAGCCTCCGGCCAGAGCGGGCAAGCGTCAGCCGGCTTCCGGGGCAGCAGAAGAGCGTGCGGGAAGTCCGGTACCGGTGGCAGGGACCCTGTCCAGAAAGGAGCGCTTATCCGGGCGCAGGGCCTCCGGGAAGCCGGAGCGTGAGGCGGCACAGCAGGAAGGGGAGCAGACTCCTTCGCGTGCGGAGAGCTATCCGTCAGAGAGAATCCGGTTCAGCAAAATGTTCATCAATTCGCTGATTGTTGTATTTCTGATGCTGCTGGGCTTCCTCCTGTGGTGGGGAATTAACGGGGCGCCGGATCTGGGCAGCCTATGGAGTTGACTGGGGTGCTCCTGATTCTATTAGGTGTGAGTCTTGGGGGAGCAGGGGGCATGGGTCTCCTTATGGTTGCTGCTGCCTTCAAAAAACGGTTGAATCATCTGGATATTGTACTGGACCGGCTTCCTGCCGCGTTCGACGGCTACCGGATACTGCTCATTACGGATATTCACCGCCGCCGTCTGCCGGAGGAGATGCTGACCCCGCTGCGGGGGAAGGTGGACGCTGTCTTCCTGGGCGGTGATATGACGGAGAAGGGCGCTCCCATAGAACGCCTGTTGAACAATATGACTCTGGCCGCTTCGGTTGCGCCTGTATATGCCGTACATGGGAATCATGATTACAGGGCGAACATCAATCTGGTGGATAACATCATCCGGGGAAGCGGAGCCAGGCTGCTGGTGGATGAGAACTGCGTCATTGAGCGGGACGGCGCACAGTTTATTCTGACCGGGGTGGATTTCCCGCGGCAAGGTGGCAAGAAGGCCTACGGGCCTCTGCCAGCTGTTGCGGATGCGGAAGTCTTCCGGATCATCCTCGTGCATGATCCGCTCTGGCTGTCCCGGCAGCAGGAGATTCCGGCTGACCTGATTCTGGCCGGGCACACCCATGGAGGCCAGGTTGTACTGCCCCTGATCGGGAACCGGCATACCGATGAGTTCTACCGCCGATATAATGCGGGGATGTATGAGATCCCCCGGAGCTATAATGCGGGTCTCCCGCCGCTGAAGATGCTGATCAGCCGGGGGTTCGGTACGGCGCATCTGCCGCTGCGCTGGCGCAGTCCGGCCGAGATGCATGTGCTGACCCTGTGCTGCGGACAGCAGCATTCCGGATCTCAGAGATTCAATGTGATGAACCCATAAGCATGACAAAAAAACGGCTGCCCTCCCAACGGGGCAGCCGTTTTTGCTTGTTCATTCTGCGCTTAGCGCATCTTCAGCTCAATGCTGCGCGGATCTACAAAGCTGTAGCCCTTGCCTTCAAGCGTAGTCAGCAGAGTGTCAAGCGCCTCTACCGTCCAAGGCAGCTCATGCATCAGAATATTGCTGCCGGAATGCAGCTGATCGGTTACATTCTTGATCAGCTTCTCCGTTTTGCCCGCATCCTTGGCCTTCATCTCCCAGTCGAGGGAGCCATTGGACCAGGTCATATAGAGCATGCCGTTTGCAGCGGCGATTTTTTTGCCTACGTCACCGCCGGCACCATGCGGCGGACGGAAGAAGTGAGGGGTCTCACCGGTGATTTCCTTGACGATATTCTGCACATCCTCAATCTGCTTCTTCACTTCGGCTTCCGGCTTATCCTTCAGTACGATGTGATCCCAGCTATGGTTGCCGAGTACGCCGCCCCGCTTGTGGATCAGCTCCAGCAGCTCGGGATGCTCCTTCACCCGGTACCCGTTGACGAAGAAGATCGCTTTGGCCTTGTGCTTGTCCAGTGTATCCATCAGCGGATTGATTAATTCCGCTTCCTTCGGCCCGTCGTCGAAGGTCAGCAGGACTACCTTCTTATTCGTGGCCGGATCATTCGGGACAATGTCATAATTCTTGTTCATATGATACAGCAGCGGCACCTGCGCATCGCTGGCTGCCGCAGGAGTGGCCTCCGGTGATGCAGTTGCCTCAGGTGCAGCTGATGCTGTTACCTCAGGTGCAGGAGATGCGGCTGTCTCCGCCGCCTCTGTTGCTGCCGCAGGCAGTGGCGTCTTCTCCGCCGCCTGGCTGCCTGTATTTCCACTGTTGCTGCAAGCTGACAGCAGACAAGCCGCCAAAAGCAGCGTTATTGTTGCTTTACCCACTTTTTTCATCTCGCTTTCTTGTTGTTTGGCTGTATGAGCGGCTACCTTTCCGCGAACACTAAGCATGATTTTACCATACAAGGAGGTTGGAGATATGAATACTTCGTCATTTCTGTGCGGGGTGCTGATTGGTGCAGCCGCCAGTATGATTATGTCCAAAAAACGCAGTGCCATGATGTCTGCCTTACTTCACTCGAATGGTTCTTCCTATAATGCGGGTGACAAGGCCAAGGACAAAATTATGGGAATGGCCATGACCGGCTTCGGCAGCACGGCAGCGGGCAGCAGCCATGAACACTCCGGCTCACATGTATCCGGCGGTGGCGATCATAAAGAGGATTCCCCGTTAAAGTCCAAAGAATCAAATCTGAACATGCTGAAGGATTTCATCCGCAGCAACCCTGATGTGAAGCATGAAGTCGAGCAGATTCTCAAAGATACTCATACCGCCATACCCGGTTTGTAACCGGATTTAACCGCTGCAGAATCATTTTGGCGATGCCGGCATCGCTGAAGTGATTCTTTTTTAATATGGCTTTACATATAATGGGCAGCAAATTGGGCTGAATCTATATTTATTTACGTGCATTTGTAGCTTCAAAATGATAACATACATACATAGTAACCATTTTTGGCTCATTACTCGGGACTCATCATACATTAATATTAAATGAGCTTGCAAAAGGAGGATCCTGTCATGAGAATAGAGCGATTAAGTCAAGATAAGATACGGATTTTCCTCACTTTTGACGACCTGAGCGAGCGGGGCATCCAGAAGGAAGACATGTGGCAGGAGGTTCCCAAGGTGCACGACCTCTTTACGGAAATGATGGATCAGGCGTACAGCGAGCTTGGTTTTGACGCTACGGGTCCGCTTGCCGTGGAAGTGTTCGCATTGCCCGCGCAAGGCATGGTCGTTATTGTGACCCGGGGGAAATATGATCACCATCAGTACGGTGGGGCCGGGGAAGATGAATTGCCTGAAGAGATTTATGAAATGGAAGTTACTCTTGAACAAAGCGACTCCATTGTATATGCATTCCGCGATTTCGAGGTTCTGGTGGAAGCGGCTCATGTGCTCATCGGCAATATTACTTCTCAAGGACAACTGTATTCTTATAATGATAAATGGTACCTCTACTTCGATCCGAAGGAATTTGAAGAGGCTGCACTGTCAGGGCTGGTAGGCGTGCTCGCTGAATTCGGAGATTCCTCTCCGGTAACTCAGGCTGTTCTGGCCGAATACGGCAAGACGGTTATGGCGGAGAATGCGATTCAGACGCTGTGCAATCATTTCAAACGCCAGGAATAAGAGATAGTGGGAAGGTACCAGTCCGGCCATAACGGCTTCAGCAGAGATTAGGTATTAGCGCAAGGGAGGCTATTCGGTGCTTTTGTTATCGGTCATTTCGTCAGCAGTTG
Source organism: Paenibacillus sp. FSL H3-0333 (assembly GCF_038002805.1). Lineage (NCBI taxonomy): Bacteria > Bacillati > Bacillota > Bacilli > Caryophanales > Paenibacillaceae > Paenibacillus > Paenibacillus sp. FSL H3-0333. The sequence continues at coordinate 3,217,002 of NZ_JBBODG010000001.1, forward strand.
CACCGGGACTTGCGCTGCTGACTTTTTTCTATCTGAAAGACAAGTATGATCAGGAACCGCTCCATATGGTGCTTAAGGTGTTCCTGCTTGGCCTGATGATTGTGCTGCCGGTGATGATTATCCAGAGGGGACTTGTGCTGGGGCTGGACGGCGGTCCTTATGTGGATTCCTTTCTGATCTCAGCCGGGGTGGAAGAGGCCCTGAAGTGGTTTGTGCTGTACCATATGATTTACAATCATACCGAATTTGACGAGCCCTATGATGGAATACTATACGCCGTAGCGATTTCGCTCGGCTTCGCAACAATAGAGAATGTAATGTATGCGTGGTACAGCAATGCTTCAATCGGCACCATGATTCTAAGGGCGCTGCTTCCAGTCTCCGGACATGCCATGTTCGGGGTAATTATGGGCTACCATATGGGCAGAGCCAAGTTCTCCGGCGGGGTCAAGACCCGTAAGATTCTGCTGATTTCATTGCTTCTGCCCTGGCTGTGGCATGGAATCTATGATTTTCTGCTCGCGACGACAGCTAATTACTGGATCTGGTTTATCGTGCCCCTGATGGCAGTTTTATGGTACAGAGGCATGGGGAAGGTAGCGCGGGCCAACAGCCGTTCCCCGTTTCGCTTTTTGAAGCGTGAGGAAGAGGTTAACCTATAATCGAGATGGACACACTTAATCCTACAGGGCAGTTCCTTAAGGCGAGGAATTCCAGAAAGGAGAGAGAGGTGTCTTTTTTTGCGAGTAAAAGTTCGGATTGTCTGCAAGCAGTGCGGCGAAACCTACATATTAAGAGGGAACAAGGAGCAGGGTGTTGTCCAGACCGGCTTCAAGCAATGTCTGTGCAGCTGTGTAAGCGGCTTTGAGATTGAGGAACGGGCCTGAAGACCGGATTCTTGAAAAAGTGCATAAGACTTCTCAGTTATTGTCAAACTAACGGCAATAAGCTACTGAAAGGAGCTATGCGGACCTATGTACAAAAGATTAAGTGCCATAATGTTCCCGCTTACTGCACTCTTGCTGCTTGGAGCGCTCGTCTGGGGGTATCAGGAGAATCAGGAGAAGAATTCGATTCTGATCAAAGCGGAGAACCAGTATCAGCGCGCGTTCCATGATCTCTCCTTCCATGTGGAGCGGCTTCACGGCGAGCTGGGCAATACGCTTGCGGTGAACACTACCTCTAATGGAATGCACCGCAAGGGATTGGTCAATGTATGGCGGATTACCAGCGAGGCGCAGAACGAGATCAATCAGCTGCCGCTGACGCTGCTGCCGTTCAGTGAGACGGAGGAGTTCCTCTCTAAGATCTCTAATTTCTCCTACAAGGCTGCGGTGCGTGACTTCACGAAGAAGCCGCTGACAGAGGGGGAAATGGCGAATCTGAAGACGCTCTACCAGAATTCGGCTGAAATCTCCAAGGACCTGCAGAAGGTTCAGGACAAGGTCATCGGCAAAAAGCTGCGCTGGATGGATGTAGAGACTGCACTGGCTACAGAGCAGAAGGCCGAAGACAACACGATCATCGACGGATTCAAAACCGTGGATAAACGCGTGGCGGCATACCCGGAGCTGGACTACGGCCCTTCGGTTGCAAGTATCTATGATAAGCGGTCGGTGAAAAAGCTGGGCGGCAAGCCGGTTACCGCTGACCAGATCAAGGGCAAGGCGATGAAGTTCGCCGAGCTGGGCGGGAAGGCACAGGTGAAGATTCAGGAGAATGGGAAGGGAACGGAGTGGGCTTCTTATACAGCCACTGTGACTTCCAGTGACCATAAGGAGCCGGTCTCGATGGACTTCACGGCGGAAGGCGGACTGCTGATCTCTTACAACGACAACCGCGAGGTAGGGCCGGCCAAAGTATCCATGAAGCAGGCTGTGGAGAAGGCGGGTAAGTTCCTGGAGAAGAAGGGCTATCCCGGCATGACCGCAGTCAGTGCGGACCGGTACGATAATCTGGGCAATCTGACCTTTGTCAGCAGCCAGGACGGCGTTCTTATCTATCCCGAGAAAATGACGGTTCGTGTCGGGCTGGATACGGGGGAAGCCATAGGGTTTCAGGCAAGCGACTATGTGAATGAGCATAAGGAGAAGCGTGTGCTGCCGAAGCCGAAGCTGTCCCTGGCGGAAGCCAGAGCGATGCTTAACCCGGAGTTCAAGGAGCTCTATAACCGGCTGGCCTGGATCGAGAATGAAGATGCGGTGGAGCTGCTGACGTATGAATTCGGCGGCAAAATCAACGGCTCACAGTTCAGGATTTATCTGAACGCCGATGACGGCAATGAGGAAGCGGTGGAGCAGGTGCGCACCTCTTCGGGGGCACAGGATAAATAGCCGGACTTTCCATGGGGACAGCTAAAACCGGCTCTATAAAGAAGGCGCATTTCCGGAAACGGAGGGCGTCTTTTTTTTGATGCTGAAAATATAGGTTGCACGCCGGTTGCGGCTGTTGGTGTTCAATGCCTAATAATATTTCTGACCTGCCTCAAGAGGGCATGCTATAATCGGTTTAGCATTTATTACTAACTCAAGCGGCGGTGACAGGTTTGTATCCCAAAATCAATGAATATCTATACCTCCAGGTCGCATCCAGCGATGCGGCAGAGTCTGAGATCCAGTACCGGGCAAGGATTGCTGATATGGAGGACGAGAGCATCCTGATAGAAATCCCCATGCAGGAGAGTAACGGCCGGCTTAAGAAGCTGTTTATCGGTGACGAGCTGTCGGTCTATTTTCTCACAGAGGGCGGCATCAAAAATTACTTCAATACTCATGTACTCGGCTTCAAGGAAGATGTCATCCGGATGGTCCGGCTGCGCAAGCCTGCGGCGGAGTCCATCTTCAAAATTCAGCGCCGCAGCTTCTTCCGCGTCAATGCCGAGCTGGAGCTGGCCGTGAAGGATGCCCTGGGCAGCCGGTTTCTGGTGCGCACCGAGGATATCGGCGGCGGCGGGACATCATTCTTAAGCGATGCCAAAATTACATTAGAGGTGGCCGACAAGCTGGCCTGCTGGCTGCTCGTCTCCTACCGCAACGGAAGCACGGAGCATGTTAATTTCGAAGGCGAGATTGTACGGATCAAACCGCTGGAGACCGGACGGAATCTGGTCATGGTTAAATTCTCGGCCATTTCCGATTCGGAGCGGCAAAAAATTATCCGGTACTGCTTTGAACGCCAATTCGATTTCCGCAACCGCTGATTCCCTGCGCAGGAATCTTCAAGAGGGCCCTGAATCAGCTTTTTTCTCCCTAAAAAACCTCAATGTCATTTTGCACTGGGGTTCAAACTGTGGTATAATTTTATAAGTCGCAGGCAATGCCTGCTTTTTTCTTGAGAATATCAGCAAGTTCCAAGAGAGATATGTCGATATGCGTATTTCTGCGGAAGAGTGTTTGAGGAGGAATGCCCCGTTGGACAGGCAGGATACACATACTAACGACCGAATTAACGTCGCCATCGACGGACCTGCCGGGGCAGGCAAGAGCACTGTAGCCCGATTGGTAGCACGGGAGCTGTCTTACATTTATGTAGACACGGGTGCCATGTACCGGGCAATCACCTGGTATATGCTTCGTGAAGGCATAGCTGCAGAGGAGCATGAGCTGGTGGACCGGAAGGTCCAGAATATGGCGATTGAGCTTCTGCCTGAGAAAGATGTGCAGAAAGTGCTGATTAATGGGGAAGACATGACCCCGCATATCCGCAGTCTTCAGGTCAGCGGCCAGGTGTCGCAGTATTCGAAGATTGAGGGTGTTAGATCCAGACTGAGTCACTTGCAGCGTCAGATGGCGCTCCGCAAGGGAGTCGTGATGGATGGCCGGGATATCGGTACAACCGTACTGCCGGATGCCGAAGTGAAGATTTTCATGACGGCAAGTGTGGAGGAGCGTGCTCTCCGTCGTTACAAGGAACTGAAGGATACGGAAACAGTGACTCTCCAGCAGCTTGAACATGATATTGCAGCGCGGGACCGGCTTGATGAAGGCCGGGAGATTTCACCGCTGTGCCGTGCCGAGGATGCTATTCTTCTGGATACGACGCATATGGATATCCTTCAGGCCGTGGAAGCCATCGTCTCCCACTGCAGAACCTATGTTAACGGGGAGAGAAATCATCTATGATTTATGCATTTTGCGTGGCCTTGCTTCGTATGATTTATGCCATACTGTTCCCGCTCAAGATTGTGGGAAGAGAGAATGTGCCGAAGGAGGGTGGAGTCCTGCTCTGCGCGAATCACATCAGCCTGCTTGATCCCATGACGATCGGCATTAAGCTGAAGCGACAGGTAAGATATATGGCCAAGGCGGAATTGTTCAATGTTCCGGTGCTGGGCTGGCTCATTAAGCAATTGGGCGCATTTCCTGTCAAGCGTGGCGGCGTAAGCAAAGAATCCATTAAGACGTCCCTCAATACGCTTCGCAGCGGACATGTGATGGGCATCTTCCCGGAAGGAACGCGGAACTCCGATTCAGGTTCAGCCAAGAAGGGTGCGGCAAGCTTCGCGCTCCGCAGCGGCGCAGCCGTTGTACCGGCAGCCATTATCGGGTCCTACAAGCCGTTCCGCCGGATGACTGTTGTATATGGGGCGCCCATAGACCTCAGCGCATTTGAAGGTGCGGGAAGTGATTCTCTGGACGCTGTAACCGATGTTATTATGGGACGCATCCATGAAATGATCAGTACCGGCAAGCCCAGTTCGCGGTAAGTCCGGGAGGCAATCTTCTGTTTCTGTGAATAGCTTATAAATTACAGCATAACCGCTATTTTTTGGAACATACTAATCAACAAAATGAAATGGTTTAACGAAGCAATGATTGTTTTGAACCCTGCTCTACGCGGGTTTAAATAAATGGGGTTTTGAATCGAGGAGGGTAATCACATGTCTGAAGAAATCAAGAATCAAGAAGCTGCGGATAACGTTGAGAATAACGAGACCGTAGATAAGGCAGAAACTGTAGAATCCGCTGTTACCGAATCTGCAGAAGTTGTTGCCAGCAATGAAGAAGAAGTGACAAGCCAGGAAGGTCTGGAAATCATTTCTCTGAAAAAAGGCGATACCGTGAAAGGAACAATCGTCAAAATTGAAGATAACCAAGCTTATGTAAGCATTGGATATAAATACGACGGCGTTATTCCTATTCGCGAATTGTCTTCCGTTCAGCTGGACAATGCCGCAGCAGCGGTAGAAGTCGGCCAGGAAGTGGAATGCAAGGTTGTCAGCATCAACGACAACAAGGAGAGCCTGGTGCTTTCCAAGCGTGCCATCGACAGCGAGAAATCATGGGAAGATCTGGAGAAGTATTTCGCTTCCCAGGAATCCTTCGAAGTTACTGTAGCTGATGTTGTCAAAGGCGGCCTTGTGGCTGACGTTGGCGCACGCGGCTTCATCCCGGCTTCCATGGTTGAGCGTCACTTCGTTGAAGATTTCAGCGACTACAAGGGCCGCACACTGCGTGTCAAAGTGAAAGAGCTTGACCGTGAGAACAGCAAGGTAATTCTCTCCGCCAAAGAAGTTCTGGAGGAAGAATTCGAAGCTAACAAGCAGAAGATTATGGCTGAGCTGTCTGAAGGCCAAATCATCGAAGGTACGGTTCAACGCCTGACTCAATTCGGCGCATTCGTTGATGTTGGCGGTGTAGACGGACTGGTTCACGTATCCGAGATTGCTTGGAACCACGTAGAGAAGCCATCCGATGTTGTATCCGAAGGCGACAAGGTTCGCGTGAAAGTACTTAAGGTTGATCCTGAAAAGGGCAAAATCAGCCTCAGCATCAAAGCAGCTGCTCCGGGTCCTTGGGATTCCGCAGCAGGCAAGATCAACATCGGCGATGTAGTTACAGGCGAAGTTAAGCGCCTTGTGAACTTCGGCGCATTCGTTGAACTGCTGCCAGGCGTTGAAGGCCTTGTGCATATCTCCCAGATCTCCCACAAGCACATTGGCACTCCGCATGAAGTGCTCAAGGAAGGACAGGAAGTACAAGTGAAAGTGCTTGACTTCAACCCATCCGAGAAGCGCGTCAGCCTGAGCATCAAGGAAACTGAAGAAGCTCCGGCTCCTTCGGCCAGACCAGAACGCAGCAACAGCAGAGATAGAGCGCCTAAGGAAGTGCTGAACAATCCTAACGTATCGCTCAGCAACGAAGGCCTCAGCTTCACACTGGCTGAACGTTTCGGCGACAAGCTGGACAAATTCAAGGGTAACAACTAATCCCTTTGTTATCTCATCATAACGGGTAAAGTAATCGGCGAGCCCTCGATCAGAGGGTTCGCCGATTGTCTGTTCCAGGGCATACAGGATAGCGGCAATACATGGGTAAGACGGTTAGCCAATTGGAATGTTTTTTGCTATGATGAGTAACGTAAGGAAGACAGGAGGAATGAATATGGCAAGACCCGTAGTGGCCATTGTCGGCAGGCCTAACGTCGGAAAGTCGACGATCTTTAACCGGCTGATTGGCGATAGACTGGCCATCGTAGAAGATAAACCGGGGATTACACGTGACCGGATATATGGAGTCTCCGACTGGAACGGCAAATCCTTCAGTGTCATTGATACTGGCGGGATTGAGATTGACGGAGAAGACGCTATTCTGAAATCCATCCGCGTTCAGGCGGAGCTGGCGATTGAGGAAGCGGATGTGATCGTCTTCATGTGCGAGGCGAAGAGCGGACTCACGAGTTCGGATGAGGAAGTGGCGCAGATTCTGTTCCGTTCCGGCAAGCCGATCGTTCTGGCTATCAACAAAGTGGATAACATGAAGCGCACCGAAGATATTTATGAATTTTACACCCTTGGAATCGGTGATCCGATCGGCATTTCAGGAAGTCACGGAACCGGAATCGGCGATCTGCTGGACGCGGTTGTTGAACGTCTTCCGGATAAAGTGGATGAGGAATATGATGAAGATGTCATCCGTGTAGCCTTGATCGGACGTCCGAATGTGGGTAAATCCTCACTGGTTAATGCAATTCTGGGCGAAGAACGCGTTATTGTCAGTGATATTGCGGGGACTACACGCGATGCGATTGATACGCCGTTCGAACGGGATGGCCAGCGTTATGTGCTGATCGATACAGCGGGCATGCGCAAACGCGGCAAGGTCTATGAGAACACGGAAAAATACAGTGTAATGAGAGCCATGAAGGCGATTGAGCGTGCTGATGTTGTACTCGTTGTAATCAACGGGGAAGAAGGCATCATCGACCAGGACAAGCATATTGCCGGGTATGCCCATGATGCGGGCAAGGCTTCGGTCTTTGTTGTCAACAAATGGGATGCCATTGAGAAAGACGACAAGACGATGCAGAACTTCGAACGCAACATCCGCGATCACTTCCTGTTCATGAGCTATGCGCCGGTGGTATTTCTGTCTGCGCTTACGAAACAGCGTCTGCAGAAGCTGCTGCCTGTCGTGCAGCATGTCGCCCAACAGCACGCCCTGCGGATTACCACCCATCTGGTGAATGATGTGGTATCGGATGCCGTGGCGATTAATCCTCCGCCTACGGACAAAGGCCGCCGTCTGCGCATTAACTATGTCACCCAGGTGGCAACGAAGCCGCCGACCATCGTGGTATTCGTCAATGATCCTTCGCTGATGCACTTCTCCTACGAACGTTACCTGGAGAACAAGCTGCGTGCAGCGTTCAATTTCGAGGGTACACCGATCCGCCTCTTTACACGGCGCAAATCCGAGAACGAAGGTTAGGGGAGAAGAGTAGTGGCGTTTGAACTTCTGGTTATCGTTATAAGCTATCTGCTTGGCTCCATCAGCTTCAGTGTACTGCTCGCCCGGCTGCTTAAGGGGATTGATATCCGCCAATATGGAAGCGGCAATGCGGGAGCGACCAATACACTGCGTGTGATGGGGAAGGGACCGGCCATACTGGTGCTGTTTCTGGACGTACTGAAGGGAATTGCCGCAGTCTGGCTTGGCACATGGGCCGGGGGATGGGGGAGCTGGGTCGCAGTGGTCTGCGGACTGGCTGCCATCATCGGGCATAACTGGCCGGTCTATTTTCACTTTCGCGGGGGAAAAGGGATTGCAACGACGATTGGAGTGATGGCTACACTGGTATTCTGGCCTGCACTGATTGCCGGGGCGATTGCCATTCTCGCTATTATACTTACACGGTATGTCTCGCTGGGCTCGCTGATCTTTGTGGCTCTGACTCCAGTGTGTCTGCTGTTCACGGAGCATACGACCCCGGAGCTATGGGGAAGCCTGGTCATCGTAGTGTTCGCCTTCTGGCGTCACCGCAGCAACATCGTGAAGATCTCACAGGGCCGTGAGAACAAAATCGGCTCCAAAGCCAAGGAGGGGAATCGCGTTGTCTGATAAAGTAACCGTGCTGGTCGCGGGCAGTTGGGGAACTGCGCTGGCTACTGTGCTGGCGGCTAACCACTCGGAGGTTTATCTGTGGACGCGAAAGCCTGAGCAGGCTGCCGAGATTAACGAAGCACATACGAATCATCATTTCCTGCCGGGGATTGAGCTCCCTGGAAATATTATTGCCACCACGGACATGGAGACTGCCGTCTCCGGTTCGAAGGCGGTAGTCATTGTGGCGCCTTCTTCCGGAATGCGCCAGGTGGCGCATAGCCTTAAGCCGTTCTGGAAGGAAGATATGCTCTGCATTCACGCCACCAAGGGCTTCGAGACCGAGACCATGAAGCGGATGTCCACAGTGATCTCGGAAGAGCTGGGCTGCAGCGAAGGCGATATTGTGGTGCTCTCCGGGCCGAGCCATGCTGAAGAAGTGGTACGGCTCTGTCCGACCACGGTCGTCGTGGCTTCGCCGGATGAGAGCCGTGCCAAGGCGGCGCAGGGGCTGTTCATTAACAACGACTTCCGTGTGTATACCAACAGGGATCAGCTAGGTGTAGAGCTGGCTGGTGCACTGAAGAATATTATCGCGCTGGGTGCGGGTCTGTCCGACGGGCTGGGGTTCGGGGATAATGCGAAGGCGGCACTGCTTACCCGCGGCCTGGCTGAGATCTCCCGGGTCGGGGTAGAGATGGGTGCGAATCCCTTAACCTTCTCCGGCCTTGCCGGACTTGGTGACCTGGTCGTAACGGCAACAAGCCAGCACAGCCGCAACTGGCGCGCCGGCTCCATGCTGGGCCAGGGCCAGCCGCTGAATGAGGTGCTGGACTCGATGGGGATGGTTGTCGAAGGCATCCGGACGACGGAGGTGGCTTATGCGATCTCGCTGAAGCTGGGCGTACAGATGCCCATCACCGACCAGATTTATCATGTGCTGTTCAAGGGCAGAACACCGCGTAATGCGGTGGAAGCCCTGATGGGCCGTGACCGTAAGACGGAGATGGAGGCCATCTCCCAGGAGACCTGGGAGCAGTGGCATTCCTGATCACGTTCACCTTTTGCCGGAATATCTCATATGTTGTTAATGGGGATTGACGGAGGAGGGATGAACAGTGAGCAGAGATTTTTCCAAGGATGCTTTGAACGCCATCAACAAGAAGACGGGCAAAAACATTTCGGAAGGTGCCATCAAAAAGCTGGCCGGTACGGTTAAGCCGGGCACCACACAGAATGAAGCCCAGCTCCGCCAGTTAATTAAACAGGTATCAGCTATGGCTAAAGTGCCGGTCAGCGAGGCTACAGTGCAGGAGATCGTCAATGCTGTTAAAAAAGGCGGCGCCGGTTCCGGTACGATGGAGTCTTTAATGAAAATGATGCTGAAAAAATAGCATATCCGTGAAGTAAGCCATTCCTGCCGGGATGGCTCTTTTTCAGACTGGGCATAACTCCGGAAGGTAAGCTGATTCCGTGGTTGATGTCCTTTTTTCCATCGGCAGGGGCTAATCTGTAAATTAATACTTAAAAAATGACGGATTTCACGCTATAATAGTCGCAATCCGGGAAAAGTGAAATGGAGGCGCATGACCTATGGACCCGATGACAAAAATGTGGCTGTCTCTGATTGCGGTACTGATTATGGGCTTATCCGTTTTTTTGATTACTTTTGCACGCAGCAAAACGAAGGGACTGCTAAGAGCTGTTTTATCGGTCATTGCTTTTGTCATCCTGCTGATCGGAGTTCTGGGCGGGGCCGCTTCAATTATGTAAGCATTTACATTATACTCAGGCAGACGTGTTTCTGACAGAATCGTTAGTTGATTTTACAGGAATGGGGCGTGTGTAGTTTGATGGCCGGTTCAGGAATTCCTTATGTGCTGGAGACGGCACTGGGCAGCATAGCGCGGGAGCTGGATGTGATCGGGCCGGGTAAGCCGCCGGTGTGGCTGCTGGGGGGAAGCTGCGGTCTGCTGCTGCACGGGGTTCAGCTGAGTGCTGCTCCGCGCGATATTGACCTCTATTGTGATTTGGAGGATACCGCGCAGCTTCATCGGGCACTGCTGAGATACACCGTCTGCGCACCGGAGGAGGATTATAGCGGAGGCTGTTACTCTCTGCGCGGGCTCTACTTCATCGGAGAGGTGAAGGTTGAGCTGGTGGGCGGATTCAGGATCGGCAGCGGCTCCGGGCAATATGCAGTGGATATCAGCAAGCTGCAGCCCTATGCCCCGAAATGTATGTTCGAAGGGAGCGGCCGCCTGGCCCTGATGCCGCTTGTCCATGAGCTGATCTTCAATCTGCTGCGCGGCAGGGAAGAACGCTGCCGGGCTATTGCGGAGCTGATGAAGCGGGATGTAGCCGGTCATCTGCCGCTTCTGGAGCAGCTCATTGAGGAGAATCATCTGGAAGCCGCCGGCCTGCAGTCTAGGCTGGACGAGCTGCTGGGGATATCCGAATCTATACGTATATAACCTGATTCCAAGGAAGGAGGCTGTAAGATGAATGCGAAATCGCAAATAACGGTCACTTTCCTTCCGGAACAACGCACAGCTTCTGTCAAGCATGGGGTTACGTTGCTGGAGGCTGTGCGCAAAGCCGGAATCGTCCTGCCTACCCGCTGCGGGGGCAAGGCGGGATGCATGATGTGCAAAGTGTCCGTAGAGCGTACGGATGCCGTGGGACTCAGACCTCCTGCGGAGGCGGAGAAGCGCAAGCTTGGCAGCCTGCTGAATGAAGGCGTCCGCCTGGCCTGTCAGGCCGCTGTATGGGGCGACGTCCAAGTGCATATTCCCGAGGACCCGCTGAAGGCGGCTGTACGCCGCAGACTGGAAGCGGCGCGCCGTGGCGAATCGGAGGACTTATGGTGATGGTTACTCCTGGCGCAAATGCAACCCAGAGAGGAGCCCTGCGAGTGGACTCCATGCATCTGGTGAAGCTCCGGCAGAGCCGGAATAGGTCTGCGATACTGCTGCCGCTGCTTGTCCTGCTGATCTTGTCTCTAACCGGCTGCATGTATCCCCGGGAGCAGCAGCAGTCCGGCAGCAGTTACCGCGAGAGTGTGAAGCGCGTGCAGGCGGCGGTAGATGATTATCAGGAGCAGAAGGGGCTGCTGCCGATCTTGACCAGCGATCAGGACACGCCCAGATACGAGAAATTCGTGATTGACCTGAATAAGCTGCAGCAGGAAGGGTACCTGGACGAGATCCCGGCAGCAGCGTTCGAGAAGGGCGGGAGCGCCCATTTTCTGGTGCTGGATGAGGAGACGGACCCACAGGTCAAATTAATGGACCTGGTGACCGTGCAGAAGGTTAACGATATCCAGCGCAAGGTGAACCTCTATAAGTCTGCGCACGGCGGGAAGCTTCCGGCAGGGGAGGAGCTATATCCGGGCCTTGTATCTATCGATGCCAAACGGGCAGGGACAGGGACAATCAAGCTAAGCAGCGTATATTCGGGCCAGACGCTCGGGCTCCTGATGGATCGCAGCGGGGCAGTCTATGTTGATTACGGTGCGGATATCTCCTCAGCCATTGATAAGAACGGCAGCAGCCCGGAGGCAGACCGTGACCTGCGTCTGGAGCTTACGCAGGCCTCCTATTATGTCCCTGTCAAGTCTCTCCCTTATCTGTGGGTGGATGGCCGTCCCGTCCCGCAGGCTCCGCAGGAATAGCAATATACTATTATAAATTAAGGCAGCAGTTCTCCGAGAGCGGGGGATTGCTGCTTTTTTGTATGGGGAATCTCAGAATGGATAGTAGTTCTAGGCCGCGAGCCGCCCTCATAGACTTGATGAGAAGACTTCCGGGTGTCTTGACGCAGTGGCGAGCTAGAGCGGGTATACGAAATTTCAGATGCAAAAATGCGCGGACGCTGGTCATAAATCCGTTACGGATACATATGATGATACTAGTCCAAATGCATGTCCGAGCATTCGGAGTTTAGCGCGGGGCAACCTTGCTTCGCCTCAGGCAAGTAAGCTAGGCTTCGGGCGGGCAAAGCTTAGTCCGGTGGTTGTCCTGCAAGGGTCAGTTTGCCGGCGGAACGCGAAGTCGATGCTCTTCAGGCATTTTTTCTTCGGAGTAATATGAGGAGGGGATCTCTTTTGGAAAAAGTGGATATTTTCAAGGACATTGCCGAGCGTACCGGCGGAGACATTTATCTTGGCGTCGTCGGCGCGGTTCGCACGGGGAAATCGACATTCATCAAGCGCTTCATGGAAACGATTGTTCTGCCGAACATCACGAGTGAAGCAGACCGGGTAAGAGCGGTCGATGAGCTGCCGCAAAGTGCGGCAGGCAAAACTATTATGACTACCGAGCCTAAATTCGTACCCAACAATGCGGTGCAGATTAAGGTGGCCGAAGGCCTGGAGGTTAACGTCCGGCTGGTCGATTGTGTAGGCTATGCAGTGGAAGGCGCAAAAGGGTATGAGGATGAGAATGGTCCGCGGATGATCTCGACCCCATGGTTCGAGGAACCGATTCCTTTCCAGGAAGCGGCTGAAATCGGGACACGCAAGGTCATTCAGGAGCACTCGACCCTGGGTGTGGTAGTGACTACCGACGGTACGATTGCCGAGATTCCACGGAGCTCGTATGTCGATTCCGAAGAGCGCGTGATCGCAGAGCTGAAGGAGGTCGGCAAGCCGTTCGTGCTGGTCATCAACTCCACCCGGCCGCGCAGTGAGGAAGTCCAGCAGCTCCGCAGTGAGCTTGCCCTCAAATATGATATTCCGGTGATGACGCTCAGCGCTGCGAATATGACCGAGGACGATGTGACTGGTGTCCTGCGTGAAGTACTGTATGAATTCCCTGTGCATGAAGTTAATGTTAACCTGCCGAGCTGGGTGATGGTGCTGGGCGAGAATCACTGGCTGCGCAGCAGCTATGAGAATTCTGTCCGTGATACCGTGAAGGATATCCGTCGTCTGCGCGATGTGGACCGCCTGGTCTCCCAGTTTACCGAATATGATTTCATCGACCGGGCAGGCCTCAGCGGCATGAACATGGGCCAGGGGGTAGCCGAGATTGACCTCTACGCTCCCGAAGAGCTGTATGATCAGGTGCTGATGGAGGTAGTCGGGGTCGAGATTCGCGGCAAGGATCACCTGCTCCAGCTGATGCAGGACTTCTCCCACGCCAAGCGCGAATATGACCGCTTCTCGGAAGCGCTGGAAATGGTTAAGACAACGGGGTACGGCATCGCCGCACCTTCTCTGGCCGAGATGGCGCTGGATGAGCCTGAGCTGATCCGCCAAGGCTCCCGCTTCGGAGTCCGGCTGAAGGCTACGGCGCCGTCGATCCATATGATCCGGGTGGATGTCGAGTCGGAGTTCTCGCCGATTATCGGTACAGAGAAGCAGAGTGAAGAGCTGGTGCGCTACCTGATGCAGGACTTTGAGAATGACCCGATCAAAATCTGGGAATCCGATATCTTCGGCCGGTCCCTGCATTCCATAGTCCGTGAGGGCATTCAGGGCAAGATCGCGATGATGCCGGACAATGCCCGCTACAAGCTGCAGGAAACGCTGGGCCGGATTATCAACGAAGGTTCAGGCGGCCTGATCGCCATCATCCTCTAAATGAAATAGGCTTGTCCTTTGGAGCGGGAGCTTTTCCCGCTCTTTTGCTATTTCCTGGCCCATTCGCTGCTAGAGCGGAAAAGGGGAATTCTCCCTGGAAAGCTTCCGCTTTTACGGCATAACTGGTAGTAATAGACTGCGCAATTGCAGCGGAATGAAGGGAAACCTGCTACTTTCTGCTCCTTTTTTGAGGAACGCCTTGATATTATGGTTGGGCTGTATTACTATAAGTTTGTTGCGCTTCTAGAAGAGAGGTGCCAGTTTCTAGCATTAAACGGGATTATCACGTATATTTTACGTTGAAACGGAAAGAGTGTATGATACCGGAACTTTTAACCAGGGAGGTGAGAAGACATGAATAAATCAGATTTGATCAACGTAGTTACAGAAGCAACTGAACTTCCCAAAAAAGACGCTACGAAAGCGGTAGATGCTGTTTTTGAAGCGATCACAGGTGCACTGCAAAGCGGCGATAAGGTTCAGCTGGTTGGCTTCGGAAACTTTGAAGTGCGCGAACGTTCCGCACGTAAAGGCCGCAACCCGCAGACTGGTGAAGAAATCGAAATTCCTTCAAGCAAAGTACCGGCTTTCAAACCCGGTAAAGCGCTGAAAGACGGAATCAAATAAAGATTTCTACATATCTGCCCCATAGTCCTTGAATACCAACGATGCCGCCTTCCAGGGCGGCATTTGTTTTTGAGAGAGGCTCATAAACTTTGAGGAGGATTACAATGACTGAGAAGAAGAATGAAGTGAATCCTGCACCGTCCGGCAGCGACTATATCGTAGTCAAGGCCAAGGAGAACGGTGTTCAGGTCATCGGGCTGACCAGAGGGCTGGACACACGGTTTCACCATACGGAGAAGCTGGACAAAGGCGAGGTGCTCATTGCCCAATTCACCGATCACACCTCAGCAATGAAAATCCGCGGCAAGGCTGAAATCTGGAGCAAACACGGACAATTAGAGAGTGAAAGCTGAAAAGCAGGCATAGCCTGCTTTTTTTCAAAATATAACTAGATATGGGCCGCTCTGCGGTGCCGTATAATCCTGCATAGCAGCGGAAACTATGAGTAGGGAGGCATGTTATGAACCGGAGCTGGCTGATCGGAACGGCGTTGCTGCTTAGTGCAGCTACTACCCTGCTGCTGCCGCAACTGGCCGGCAACGTTATAACTGCCCAGAGTAACTATAGCGCAGTACAGACGATAGGCCAGGATGGCCTGGTACTGGAGAATGACAATCTGGTAGATGCGCTCAGTGAGATTCCCTTCAGTCTGATGATTGACAAGGCAGGCTGGGAGAACGGGGTATTGTCTATGGATCTCAAGGTGAACGGTGATGCCCACGAACCGCAGGAGCTGTACCGTAACATGGCTCTGGCTATCGGGTTCGCGATTCAGGAGACTTCGAACGTAGACCAGCTGCTGCTGCGTGTGGTGGCAGAGGATAGGTGGCTGGATACCCGCCGCCTGCTCCTTGCCGGTGATATCCGCCGCAGCGAGTGGAGCCCCCTGCTGCAGGAGGCGCTGGAGAACGCAGGCAATTCGCCTCTTCCCGATTCGCTGAAGAACGGCTTCCGCATTAGCGAAAGCGAGCTGTGGAAAAAGCAGTTCATTTATCCCTGAACCGGGTAATTGAAACTAGAAGGCTTCACCCGTGCGTGACAAAAAAACATGTGATATAATAGACAAGATTGTGAACAATGAGTTTGACAAACGTCAATGGCTTCGGAGGCTAAAATGAAACCGTACCGCATACCGCAACTGGCTAAACCCTACACCGACTACGATATGATTCAGCGGCATACGGAACTGCCGCCGTTCTCAGACGGGCGGGGTCATTTGTTATATATTTTTCTCGGCAGGGGCCGGGGGGCAGACTTCCAGCAGGCAGAGCTGTTCACCCTGGTGACCGGACTCGTCCAGCTTGGACTGGATACCCATGAGAGCATTGACCGGAATCATGAAGAGCCCGGCGGCGATATGATGCGCACCCGCCAGCTGAAGGTTCTGGCCGGTGATTATTTCAGCAGCTGGTTCTACCATCTGCTCGCGAGACACGGTCAGATTGAAATGGTTGGCACATTGAGCGCGGCTATCGCTGATTTCAATGTGATGAAGGCCAATCTTTACGGCAAGATGAGCGGAACGCTTGTCCCGGCCGAACAATACTTGAAGCACACGGTACAGCTCAATATGCGGCTGTTTCTTTCTTTTACACCGATGATTGAAGAGTCCCTTAGAGATATCTGGCAGAAGCTGCTCGCCGAATTCAGCCAGTGTGAGACAGCAGCCCTGGAATTGCGCCGGGGGGCAGCTCCGGCAAGTGCGCTGGAAGGCTATGCTTACTGGAAGGTGATGGAGTCGGCGACTGAAGAGGAACGCCAGCAGCTTAAGGGGCAGACTCTGGACCCCAAGGATTGGCAGAAGCTGAAGCTGAGATGCAAATGCGATACGCTGCTGACGGACAAGCTGCATAGCTCGCTCGCGTCCATTCAGTCGTTATTGCAGGGGATCAGGGACGAGGATCTGGCGGGTCAGCTTAGAGCTGCACTGGACCGCCTGCTTCTGCAAATGAAAATTTCCGGACAAGCTGCCGTGGAGGGTTAGAGAATGACAGTAGATAAAGTTACCGTAACAGGGGGGCAAGGCGACAAGCCGAAGGAGCAATTTGTCCATTCGGTATTTGAGAGCATTGCCGGCAAGTATGATCTGATGAATGATATTCTGAGCTTCCGGCGTCATAAGGCCTGGCGGAAGTTCACCATGCGCAAGATGGGCATGAAGCGCGGGGACTCGGCAGTAGACCTGTGCTGCGGTACCTGTGATTGGAGCATTGCCCTCGCTGATGCGAGCGAGACCGGAAATGTCATGGGACTGGACTTCAGCGCAGGCATGCTGGAGGTGGGACGGCGTAAGGTGGAAGCGCGCGGATTGCAGGACCGCATCTCCCTGATTCAGGGGAATGCGATGGAGCTGCCGTTCGGTGATAATTCCTTCGATTACGCCACTATTGGCTTTGGACTTCGTAATGTGCCTGATCCCGTACAGGTGCTGAGTGAGATGAAGCGCGTGGTGAAGCCCGGCGGTATGGTGGTCTGCCTGGAGCTGTCGAAGCCGATGAAGCAGCCGTTCAAAGGTATTTATTATTTTTATTTCCAGCGTGTGCTTCCGCTGCTCGGCAGGCTGTTCGCCAAGCGGTATGAGCAATATAAATGGCTTCCTGAATCACTGGCACTCTTCCCGGACAGGAAGCAATTAGAGGAGATCTTCCGGGATACCGGACTTACAAAAGTGGAATCGTTCCCCTTGAACGGTGGCATCGCGGCGTTACATCTTGGACTCAAGGAGAACTGTAATGTTTAAGAAAATCGGTATTTTTCTACAAATGATTAAATTCGAACACACGGTTTTTGCTTTACCTTTTGCCTTTATGGGGGCCTTGCTGGGTTCAGTAGTTATGTTTGGGGAACTGCCCTCCTGGAGCCAGATCGGATGGGTGGTTGTTGCTATGTTCGGCGCACGCAGCGCGGCTATGGGGCTTAACCGGCTGATCGACCGGATCAGTGATGCGAAGAATCCGCGGACAGCGGGCAGAGCCATTCCGGCAGGATTACTGAAGGTTGGAGAGGTGACGCTGTTCATCGCGTTCTCGTTCTTTTTGCTGTTCTGGGCAGCCTTCAAGCTCAATCCGCTGTCAGCGAAGCTGCTGCCGATTGCTGTTTTTCTACTGGTCCTCTATTCCTTCACCAAACGCTTCACCTGGGCCTGTCACCTGATTCTCGGGCTCACAATTGCCCTTGCGCCTCTCGGCGGCTGGGTTGCGGTTACAGGAACGGTGGACTTGACTGCTATGATCTTCTATTTCACGATCGTATTCTGGACAGCAGGCTTTGATATTATCTACTCCTGCCAGGATGTGGACTTCGACCGCAAGGAAGGACTGTATTCGATTCCGGTGCGCTTCGGGGTGGCCCGTGCGCTGGGGATTGCCAAGGTCTTTCATCTGCTGACAGCCCTGGGCTTCATCTCTCTCTTGTTCATCACGGAACTGAGCTGGTGGTATGTGGCCGGCATGGTGATTGCTTATATTATTCTGTTCTATGAGCACTACATTGTATCTCCGGGTGATCTAAGCAAGCTGCAGACCGCCTTCTTCACCATGAACGGTGTACTTAGCATTGTGGTCTTTTCCTTTACTCTGATTGACCTGGTGGTGCAGTTCTACAAATGACCGAACTTAAGCCTAAGAACTTCGTGGTTGGCATTACCGGTGCGAGCGGGGCGATCTACGGCATCCGGCTGACAGAGACCCTGCTGTCCCTCGGTTATACAGTACATCTGGTTGTCAGTAATGCAGGCTGGCGTGTCTTCAAGGAGGAGCTGGGTTATGCCGTAACTGACCGGGAAGGACTGCTGAATGAGCAGTTCGGCAGCTATCCCGGTTCTCTTCTGTATCACCCGGTACAGGATATAGGCGCTTCGATTGCCAGCGGCTCCTTCCGGACAGAGGGGATGATTATTATGCCCTGCTCGATGGGAACACTGTCTGCTGTAGCACATGGCAGCTCGGACAATCTGATGACACGGGCAGCGGATGTCATGCTGAAGGAGGGCCGTCCGCTCGTTCTGGTACCCCGGGAGACACCGCTGCATGCGATTCACCTGGAGAATATGCTGAAGCTGTCGCGGATGGGCGTCAAGCTGATTCCGGCAATGCCGGCGTTCTATTACGGTCCTGCCACCATGGATGATCTGGTCAATTTCATGGTGGGCAAGGTGCTCGACAGCTTCGGGATTGAGCATACTTTATTTCGCAGATGGGGGGATGAAGGGTGACAGACCTGGAACACACCGTCATCGGCAAAATCAGCTATACCAATTCATGGCCGGTCTATCATTATTTCGATCCCTCTTCTTTAAGCTTTCCTGCTGAAATGGTGAGTGAGGTGCCTGCTGTGCTTAACCGGGGCATGGCAGCAGGAGATATTCATGTTGGGGCTTTATCCTCCTTTGCTTATGCAGCGGCCAGCGACCGGCTGCTGCTGCTGCCCGGTCTGTCCGTCAGCGCGGACGGTCCGGTGAGGTCAATATTTCTTTTCTCCAAAAAGCCGTTACAGCAGCTTGGCAGCGGAACGATAGCCGTGACGAATACTTCGGCTACCTCGGTCAATCTACTGAAGATCCTGATGCACAAGGCCTTAGGCACTAGTCCGGAGTACATTAGCAGCGATCCCGATCTGAACACTATGATGCAGCAGGCGGATGCCGGCCTCCTGATCGGAGACCATGCCATCCGCGCCTCCTGGCAGGATCAGGGCTATGAAGTGACGGATCTGGGCGGGCTGTGGAAGGAATGGACGGGCCACAGTATGACCTTTGCTGTGTGGGCGGTCAACCGCAGGGCTGCAGCCCGGAATCCTGAGGCCATTGCCGAGATTGCTGAAGCCTTCGAGCGGAGCAAGAGACGCGGCCTGAATGAGCTGGGACCGGTAATTCACGAAGCCTGCTGCACAATCGGGGGCACGGCCTCCTATTGGAGAGATTACTTCCGTAATTTATGTTATGACTTTGGGGAAAGGCAGCAGGAAGGTCTGAACCTCTATTTCCGCTATGCCTATGAAATGGGCCTGCTGCCGCAGGAAGTGAAGATGGAGCTTTGGAGCCACAATCTGCTGACACGGGTGAAAGAATGAAGCGACTGCAAATATTCGGCTTGCTGAACAAAGATATGGATCAGATTGAGAAAGAGCTGTACCGCAGTGTCCAGGGGGATGATGACCTGCTGAGCGAGACCTCGCTGCATCTGCTGAGAGCTGGGGGCAAGCGGCTCCGGCCGGTATTCGTTCTGATGGGCGGCAAATTCGGGACCTATGATCTCGATAAGCTGAAGCGCGTCGCGATTCCGCTGGAGCTGATTCACAGCGCCTCACTGGTCCACGATGATGTCATTGACGATGCGGAGCTCCGGCGGGGAGAGCCTACCGTCAAGGCGAAATGGGGCGACAAGATCGCCATGTACACCGGCGACTATATTTATGCCAAGGCACTCGTGATGACTTCAGGGCTGAAAAATCCCCTGATTCATCAGATTCTCTCCAAAGCCATGGTAGAGATGTCCATCGGAGAGATGGAGCAGATCCGCGACTTCTTCAACAGCGGACAGAGCGTGCGCCATTATCTGCGGAGAATCCGCCGTAAGACAGCGCTGCTGATTGCCGTCAGCTGTCAGCTTGGCGCTCTGGCTGCAGATGCGGAGCCGGGAACTGCCAGGCTCCTCTATAATTACGGATATAACGTTGGGATGGCGTTTCAAATCCGTGATGATCTGCTCGATCTCTCCGGAACGGAGAAGCAAATTGGCAAGCCGCCCGGAAGCGATATGCGGCAGGGGAATATCACTCTGCCTGTCATCTACAGTCTGCAGGATGAGCGGCTCCGCGGCCGCCTGCTGGAAGAGCTTGAAGCGATTCGTGAAGGGAACAGAGGGGTCGGACGCGCTATTGATCTGATTCTCTCCGGCGACGGGATTTCCCGTGCGGAGGAGCTGGCTTCCCGCTATATCGCCAAGGCGCTGGATGCGCTGGAGCAGCTGCCAAGCAACCGGACCAAGCGCAATTTGCGCGATATCGCCTTTTTCGTAACAGGCCGGGCTTATTGAAAATATAAGAAATTATCTGCAAATTTACGTTCACAGATGCCGGGGTTTCTGATAATATCAGACCATAAACAGCCCATTCATTTAGAATAAGGGAAATTGGAGAGTGACTCTATGGAACAAACGTATCTGATGATCAAACCGGATGGTGTACAGCGCGGACTAATCGGACGCATCGTCGCCCGCCTGGAAGACAAGGGATTCAAGCTGGTCGCTGCCAAGCTGATTACCGTTACTGAGGAGCAGGCCAAGAAGCATTATGCGGAGCATGACGGCAAGGATTTTTTCCCGGAGCTGGTAAGCTTCATTACCTCCGGCCCTGTGTTCGCCATGGTGTGGGAAGGCGATGATGTCATCGCATTATCCCGTCTCCTGATCGGCAAAACCAAAGTCGGTGAGGCCCTGCCAGGCACCATCCGCGGGGATTATGCCAGCCATACGCCGCTTAATCTGATCCACGGATCGGACTCACCGGACAGTGCAGCACGTGAGATCGCCAATTTCTTCGCTCCGGATGAGCTGGCACAGTATCATAAAGACATCGCGGCCTGGATGTAAGCATCCGGGCAGGAGACAGGAGATTATTATGGCTGAACGTGAAGAATCCTCATTAACCCCGGACCCTGATTATACCGGATTTATTCATAATATCAAACAAAGCACAGGCATTGACCTTGCGCAGTATAAGGAAGCACAGATGAAGCGGCGGCTGACGACGCTCCGTATGAAGAACGGCTACAATACCTTTAACGAGTTCTATGCGGCAATGATGAAGGACAAGGCTCTGTTCTATGAGTTCCTGGACCGCATGACCATCAATGTCTCCGAATTCTGGCGGAATCCGAACCGCTGGGAAGTGCTGAGGGATGTGATTCTGCCGGATCTTCAGCGCTCCGGCCGCAGACTGAAGCTATGGAGTGCCGCCTGTTCAACGGGAGAAGAGCCTTATACGCTGGCGATGATTCTCTCGGACAAGAATATTCTGGCCCAGACCGGCATTCTGGCTACAGATATTGATGACGGGGCGCTGGCCAAAGCGAAGCAGGGGATCTATCTGGAGCGCTCCTTGAAGGATGTGCCCAAAGATGTGTCAGACCGGTATTTTACACCGGAAGGCCCGGTTTTCAAGGTCAGTGAAGGACTGAAGAAGAATATCGATTTCCGCAAGCAGAATCTGCTGCTGGATAAATTCGACGAAGGCTTCGATCTGATTATCTGCCGCAATGTCATGATCTACTTCACCGAAGAAGCCAAGAATAAGCTGTATCACAAATTCTCGGCCAGTCTGCGGCCCGGGGGTTATCTGTTCGTGGGCAGCACGGAGCAGATCTTCACACCGGCGCAGTATGGCTTCGAGTCGACCGAAACCTTCTTTTACCGCAAGAAATAGCCGTAGTCTGCTGGAGTCTCCCTTGGTGCAGGGTATACTTTAGGCGCTTTTCAGTGATACTGGGAAGTAGGAAGAAACCTAACGCCAAGTGAAAGGTCGTTAACCCAGATGGACAAAAGCAAGGTCATCACCGCCTACCGGCGGGGGTTCCTCACCGTCCGCGAATGCGGGCAGATTCTCGGCATCGAGGAGCTGCAGCTCCAGAGCCTGCTTACTGCGGAAGAGGGCAGAACCGGCGGCCGCCTTCCGGCACCAGGCAGCGACAGTCTGGAGACAGGCTCCTGAACGGGGGAGCACAGCAGCGCCGCTTCTACTCGAAAGAGCAGGAGCGGCGCTTGTTTTGTTCAAATATAAGCGGAGGGCCGGGCTATTGCTTTCTTGTCAAAGCGGAGAGCCTATACTATAATAAGCAAAGACATTTAACATTTTAGCGGTTTACAGTCCAAAAGTGTGAAGGGGGAACGCAGCATGAGTTTACGCTATTTAACAGCGGGGGAGACGCACGGCCCCCAGCTTACAGCCATTATTGAGGGATTGCCCAGTAATTTGACACTTGACTTTGAAGAGCTTAATTTCCAGCTGCACCGGAGACAGAAGGGCTACGGCCGCGGACGCCGGATGCAGATTGAGAAGGATACTGCCCAGATTGCCGGCGGTGTACGCCACGGCTATACTACCGGAGCTCCTGTAGCGCTCATTGTGGAGAACAAGGACTGGACACACTGGAAGAACATTATGAATATTGAGCCGATTCCGGGCAGTGACGAAGAGAAGCGCCGGGTGAACCGTCCGCGTCCCGGTCATGCGGACCTGAACGGCGGACTTAAGTATAACCATACCGATCTGCGTAACGTGCTCGAGCGCTCCAGCGCCCGTGAGACAGCAGCAAGAGTAGCTGTAGGCGCGGTTGCCCGTCAGCTGCTTGCAGCCTTCGGAGTGAAGATTGCCGGACAAGTTATCCGGATCGGAGAGATTGAAGCACCGGCTAACGATCTGCCTATCGATGAGCTGATTACCCGGACTGAAGAATCCTCTGTGCGGGTAGTGGACAAGGAGACGGAGCAGAAGATGGAGGCTTACATAGACAAGATCAAGGAAGAAGGCGACTCCATCGGCGGGATTGTGGAATGTATTGTCGAAGGTCTGCCTATTGGCCTTGGCAGTTATGTACAGTCCGACCGCAAGCTGGATGGTGCCATCGCCGGAGCCGTGATGTCGATCAATGCCTTCAAGGGCGTGGAGATCGGGATCGGCTTCGAAGCCGGGAAGCTGCGCGGCTCACAGGTCCATGACGAGATTATGTATGAAGCCTCGAAAGGGTACTTCCGGGCGAGCAACCGGCTGGGCGGGTTCGAAGGCGGAATGACCAATGGAATGCCGGTGGTCGTCAGAGGGGTAATGAAGCCGATCCCGACGCTGTACAAACCGCTGCAGAGTGTGGATATCGACACGAAGGAGCCGTTCACAGCCCAGGTGGAGCGCTCAGACGCCTGTGCCGTTCCGGCAGCTTGTGTCGTACTGGAGAGTGTAGTAGCCTGGGAGATTGCCAAGGCGTTCCTGGATAAATTCGGCGGTGACTCTCTGGAAGAGATCCGCGCGAACTACAATAATTACCTGGCTCAGCTGGAGAGCTACTAAGATGCGCAGCATTACTGTTGACTTAGGGGAACGTTCTTATCCGATTTATATCGGCAGCGGTCTGCTGCAGAGTATCGGCGAACGCTGCACCGAAGCCGGATTCGCGCAGCGCAGCCCGCTGCTGGTGGTCAGTGATACCGAAGTAGCGCCGCGTTATCTGGAGCAGGTGGAGACTTCCCTCCGCAGCAGCGGATATACGGTGGTCAGCCATGTCATTCAGGCGGGTGAAGCTTCGAAGTCACTAGCCGTCTATGAAGAAGTCATTACCACAGCGATTCAAGGCGGTCTGGACCGCAGCTCAGCCGTGCTGGCGCTTGGCGGGGGAGTCGTTGGCGATCTGGCCGGCTTCGTTGCTGCATCTTATATGCGGGGAATCGGGTTCATGCAGATTCCAACGACCATACTCGCCCATGACAGCAGTGTAGGCGGCAAGGTGGCCGTTAACCATCCGCTGGCCAAGAATATGCTGGGCGCCTTTTATCAGCCATCTATGGTGTTATATGATCTGGACACCTTAGCTACACTTCCACCCCGGCAGGTCGCTTCAGGCCTGGCTGAGGTGGTCAAGCACGGGCTGATTCTGGACCGTGAGTTCGCTTACTGGTGCCAGGGGCATGCGGACAAGCTGCTGGCACTGGACCCCGAGGCGCTGGGATATGCGCTGGAACGCGGCTGTGCCATCAAGGCGGAGGTAATCGGCGGTGATGAACGGGAGCATGGACAGCGTGCGATTCTGAATCTGGGGCATACCATCGGACATGCCATTGAAGCTGTCGGCGGCTATGGCACCTTCCTGCATGGAGAGGCGATTGCGATCGGGATGGCCGGATCTGCTCTGCTCGCAGCGAAGCTGGGCCGGGACAGACAGATCTACGAGGACACAGTGTCCATGCTCACCGCCTTGTCGCTGCCCACCCGGCTTCCTTCGCAGTACAGCGGGGAAGAGCTGATGGAAGCGATGATGCATGACAAGAAATTCAAGGAAGGCCGAATGACTTTTATCGTGCCGGAGGCCATTGGTGAAGTAAGTATCATCAGTGATGTACAGGCAAGCGATGTCTCAGAAGTCATAGCCCAGCTTAAGAAGGAGGGGAGCCCATGGTGAACCGGGGCATACGCGGTGCAACGACCGTAACCCAGAATGAAGAGACGGAAATTTTACGTGAAACGGTGATCCTGCTGAGGGAAATTGTGGAGCGCAATGATGTGATCGCAGAGGATATCTGCAGTGTGTGGATTACGATGACTGCTGATCTGGATGCAACCTTCCCGGCACGGGCGATCCGTGAGATCGAAGGCTGGGAGATGGTTCCGCTGATGTGTTCCGTGGAGATCCCTGTGAAGGGCAGCCTGCCGAATTGTATCCGCCTGATGGTGCAGGTGAACACCGACAAATCCCAGCGCGATATCCGTCATGTGTATCTGAATGAAGCCCAGCGGCTTCGCCCGGATCTCTCACAGAGCAAGTAATAAATTATAGCCCGCGGGGTTGTCAATGACTACCGTCATCATGTATAGTGAAGTTAGCCGAGTAAAGCAGAGTTTAGAATGAGTTGAGTAGAGTATAGTTGAGCTGAGTGTAGGACCTATTGCAGAGCAGACCCTTGATTGTCAGTGTTCTTTTTTGGTATACCTGTATAGCCGTAACTTATAATGAGTTGCATCTGCGCTATCCCTGTATCCATGGAGGAATCTCTAGCATTCGATTGGGTTCATGCCGGTCCGAGGCGCTAATTCACATACTGACTATCAACAAACCTCTACTCCGGTAGAGGTTTTTCTGTATTTCGGACAATATCCGTTATCCCCTAGGAGGTTACCCAAGTGACGAATCCGAGCATTGAAGAAGTGGTGTCGCTGTCGCGCGAATACAATCTGATCCCGGTCGTAACAAGATTGCTGGCTGATATGGAAACGCCGATCCGGCTGTTCCAGCGGTTTGCAGAGCAGGATCGCGCATTTTTGCTGGAGAGTGTAGAGGGCGGCATTCAATGGGCGCGTTATTCTTTTATCGGCAGTGATCCGTTCCTGATGATCTCCGGCAAAAAGGGGAAGATCCAGGTGGAGGTCGGCGGCGAGAAAAAACAGCTGTCCGGCAAACCTGTCGAGGAGCTGAAAGCGCTGCTCCGTTCCTACCGCAGTCCCAAACTGGAAGGTATGCCGCCGTTTACGGGCGGAGCCATCGGATTCTTCGGCTATGATCTGCTGCAGTATTATGAGAAGCTGTCCGCACATGCGGTAGATGACCTGAATATGGATGACATCCGCTTTATGTTCTGTGACCGCATTATCGTCTTCGATCATGTGAAGCAGCAGATCCTGCTGGTGGGTAATCTTCATATCAAGGATGGAGATACGGATTCGGATATCCGGGCGGGCTACGAGGAACTGAGCAATCGCTTAGTGAGTCTGGCAGAGGAGCTGCAAAAGGAAGGCCCGAAGGAGAACGTCAACCGCCGCAGCATTCCGCAGGATATCGAGCTTGGTGAGATTCACTCGAATCTCACCAAGGAGCAGTATATAAGTAACGTAGAGCAGGCCAAAGAATACATCCGTGCCGGAGATATCTTCCAGGTGGTGCTGTCACAGCGGATGCATATCGAGACCGAGGTCTCTCCGCTGCATGTGTACCGGATGCTGCGCATTCTGAACCCATCCCCTTATATGTATTATCTGAAAATGGATGAGGAGATCATCGTCGGCACCTCGCCGGAAGCGCTGGTCAAGGTGGACGGCGGACGGGTGGAGACCCGGCCGATTGCCGGAACCCGGCCGCGCGGAGCGAGCGCGGCAGAGGATCATCAGCTCGCCGCAGAGCTGATGGAGGACGAGAAGGAACGTGCGGAGCATCTGATGCTGGTCGACCTGGGCCGCAATGATCTCGGCCGGGTCTCGAAATTCGGCAGCGTGAAATGCAATACATTTATGGAGATCGAGAAGTACTCGCATGTCATGCATCTGGTCTCGAATGTGACCGGAACGCTGGCCGAGGATAAGGATTTCTTCGATGCCTTCCTTTCCTGCCTTCCGGCAGGTACGGTATCAGGAGCGCCGAAGCTGCGGGCGATGGAGATTATTGCCGAGCTGGAGCGGGAAGCCCGCGGCGCTTATGCCGGAGCGATCGGCTATCTCGGCTTCTCCGGGAATATGGATTCCTGCATCACGATCCGTACGATTATCTTCCGCAAAGGCCGCGCTTATGTGCAGGCCGGAGCAGGAATCGTCTGGGATTCTGTGCCGGAGAAGGAATATGAGGAGACAGTGAACAAGGCCAAGGGAATGCTGAAAGCAATCCGAATGGCGGAAGCGATGTTCCCTGCTGAAATGAAGGAGAAGCAGGTCATTAACCAGGATTATATGTATGAATATACCCCGTGAACCGGGAATTAGCAGAGACGAGATCAGAAGAGCAGAGAATGCTCCATAAAACTTAAAAATTTTAGGAGGACATGAACTATGGACGCAAGCCAGTTACTACAATCAGGAATTGCCGGTTTAATCGAGGGAAAGGATCTTACCCGTACGCAGGCCCGCGAGATTATGGGCACGATTATGGAAGGTGCAGCTTCACCCGCACAGATCGGATCGCTGTTGACCGCGCTGCGGATCAAAGGCGAGACCGTTGAAGAAATCACCGGCTTCGCAGAGGCGATGCGCGGTTTCGGAACACAGGTGCTTACCGAGCGGAGCCAGCTGCTGGATACCTGCGGCACGGGCGGCTCCGGTATTCATAAATTCAATATCTCCACAGCTTCAGCGATTATCTCTTCCGCTGCTTCTGTAAGAGTTGCGAAGCATGGCAACCGTTCGGCGTCCGGGAGAGCGGGCAGTGCAGATGTGCTGGAAGCGCTCGGCGTCAATATTCATCTGAATGCAGAGCAGGCGCGGCAATGTCTGGACAGTATCGGCATCTGCTTCCTGTTCGCTCAAATCTATCATCCGTCCATGAAGCATGCCGCTGCTCCCCGCCGTGAGCTGGGTGTACGGACGGTCTTCAATATGCTGGGCCCGCTGACCAATCCGGCCGGAGCAGACCGGCAGCTGATGGGCATTTATGACCGCAATAAGACAGAGACGGTTGCCAAGGTCCTGGGTGAGCTCGGCTCCAAGCGGGCGATGATTGTGAGCAGTCTGGACGGTCTGGATGAGATCAGCATCTCGGCACCGACGCAGGTCTCCGAGCTGAAGCAGGGCGTAGTCACCACCTACGAAATTTCACCGCAGGAGCTTGGCCTCAGCCAGCATCCGCTGGAGGATGTCATGGGCGGCGATGCTGCAGAGAATGCGGCGATTATCACTACAGTGCTGGAGGGGAATATCAATCCGTACCGTGATATCGTACTGGCGAATGCCGGGGCCTGCATCTATGTCGCCGGTCTTGCCGATACACTGAAGGAAGGCGTGGACCGTGCCAGAGAGGTTGTTGATTCAGGGGCGGCCCTGCGCAAGCTGGAACAGTTAAAAGCGATGACAAAGGAGCTTGATTATGTATCTTGACCGGATTGTTGCCACGAAAGTGAAAGAGGTAGAAGCGTTAAGCCAGCAATTCTCGCTCGCCGCGGCGGAGCGCTCCATTGCCGCATTGCCTGCTACCAGAGGCTTCCGCAGCGCTCTGACTGAACGCCGGAACCGGGAGATGGGGCTGATCGCCGAGGTGAAGAAGGCCTCGCCGTCCAAGGGGCTGATCCGGGCCGATTTTGATCCGGTGACGATTGCCCGGGGCTATGAAGCGGCAGGAGCCGATTGCCTGTCCGTGCTGACGGACAAGGATTATTTTCAGGGCAGCGGCGTGTATCTGCAGCAGGTAAGAGAGGCGGTGAAGCTTCCGCTGTTGCGCAAGGACTTCATTATCGATGAGAAGCAGATCTACGAGGCCCGCCTGCTTGGCGCGGATGCGATTCTGCTGATTGCGGCCATTCTGACCCCGCAGCAGCTCGCAGGGTTCACCGACTCCGCTGCCGCGCTTGGACTCGATATCCTGATTGAGGTCCATGACCGCACTGAACTGGAGACGGTATTGTCTACGGGTAAGGCTGAACATCCCGGCGTTCTGCTGGGCATCAATAACCGGAATCTCAAGACGTTCGAAACCTCACTCTCCGCTACGGAGGAGCTGGCAGCTTTGCTGCCAGCCGGTCTTCCGGTAATCAGCGAGAGCGGGATTACAGGGCCGGAGGATATTGCGTATCTCCGCAAGACACGGGCAACCGGTGTGCTGGTCGGAGAATACCTGATGCGCCAGCCGGATGTAGAGCAGGCGGTCCATCAGCTGCTCGGTCCGCTTCCTGCCGGGAAGGATCGCGTGCATCGTGACTGAACCCCTCGTAAAAATCTGTGGACTTCAGGGCGTTGAAGTGCTAAAATCTATGAATAGTTTGCCGCTCGATTATGTGGGTCTGGTGTTTGCGCCCAGCCGCCGGAGGGTTACTACTGATGTGGCTGCGGAGCTGATTGCAGAGCTGGGCAACTGGAAGTCTGAGCCTGCGCCCCGACCGGTGGGCGTATTCGTTAACCCCGGCCTTTCCGAGCTGGCAGAGCTGCTGAGAACTGTACCGCTGGATGTTGTGCAGCTTCATGGACAAGAGAGTCCGCAGTTCTGTGCGGAGGTCAAGGCGGCTTTTCCCCAGGTTAAGGTCTGGAAGGCCCTTTCGGTAGCCGGACGTAATCCTGAAGCAGGGGATGAGGTTCAGCCTCTGCTGGACAGCTATGCGGGCACCATTGATGCTCTGCTGCTGGACACCTATGATCCGCAGGAGCGCGGCGGTACGGGCCGTACATTTGATTGGGAGCAGATTCCCTTATACCAGCAAGCGGCGGCGAAGCATGCGCTGCCTTTATTTATAGCCGGAGGCTTGCATCCGGACAATGTGAACGAGCTGCTGGACGGCTACGCTCCTTATGGCGTGGATGTCTCCAGCGGAGTTGAGAGTAACGGCAGTAAGGACATTGCCAAAATGACAGCTTTCGTAGAAAGGGTGAAGCAATCATGATACAAGTACCGGACAAAAATGGACGTTTTGGTTCTTTTGGAGGCCGCTTCGTTCCTGAGACCTTGATGACTGCACTGATCGAGCTGGAAGAGGCTTACAATAAATTCTCGGCAGACCCGGCCTTTCAGGAGGAAATCGATTATCTGCTCAAGCAGTATTCGGGCCGCGAGACCCCGCTGTATTATGCAGAGCGGCTAAGCAAGGAGCTTGGCGAGGCCAAGATCTATCTGAAGCGGGAGGACCTCAATCATACAGGCGCCCACAAGATCAACAACGCTATCGGACAAGGCATCCTGGCCAAAATGATGGGTAAAACCAAGGTGATTGCCGAAACCGGCGCAGGCCAGCACGGAGTAGCGACAGCTACGGTAGCCGCCTTGCTCGGTATGGAATGCAAGGTGTTCATGGGTGAAGAGGATACCCGCCGCCAGGCGCTGAATGTCTTCCGCATGAAGCTGCTCGGGGCAGAGGTTATTCCGGTGACATCCGGCTCCAGAACGCTGAAGGATGCCGGGAATGAGGCGCTCCGCTACTGGGTGAGCAATGTGGAAGATACGTTCTACGTACTTGGCTCTGCGGTAGGTCCCCATCCGTATCCGATGATGGTCCGCAACTTCCAGCGGATTATCGGGGATGAGACCCGCCGCCAGATTCTGGAGGCGGAAGGGCGCCTGCCGGATTTGCTGGTTGCCGCAGTAGGCGGAGGCAGCAATGCTATCGGCATGTTCTATCCGTTCATGGAGGATGAGCAGGTGGCGATGATTGGTGTTGAAGCCGCCGGTAAAGGCGTAGACACTCCGTTCCATGCAGCAACCATGAGCAAGGGAAGCCATGGCGTGTTCCAGGGCTCGCTGAGCTATCTGCTGCAGGATGAGCATGGACAGGTCATCGAGGCCCATTCCATCTCGGCCGGACTCGATTATCCGGGCGTGGGGCCTGAGCATTCCTATCTCAAGGACATTCACCGTGCCCAGTATGTGCCGGTGACCGATGCGGAAGCGCTGGAGGCGCTGAAGCTGCTCTGCGTGACGGAAGGGATTATTCCCGCTCTGGAATCAGCTCATGCCATTGCCCATGTGGTCAAGCTTGGCAAGACGCTGACCAAGGATGATATTGTGGTGATCTGCCTGTCAGGACGCGGCGACAAAGATGTGGAATCCATTATGGCTTATACGGAAGGGGCGGAGCAGCAATGACAACCGAAACGACGAACCGGATGGACCTGACGTTTAACCGGCTGAAGGCGGAAGGCCGTACTGCCCTTATTCCGTTCTTAACCGTAGGCGATCCTGATCTTGAGACGACGCTGGATATTATTGCCGAGCTGGAGGCAGCGGGAGCGGATATTCTGGAGCTGGGCGTTCCTTACTCCGATCCGCTGGCCGACGGTCCGGTCATCCAGCGGGCGTCTGCAAGAGCGCTGCGCAGCAAGGTTCATCTGCGCACCTGCATGGAGACGGCGCTGAAGGCCCGGCAGGCAGGCAGTGAACTGCCGTTCATCCTGTTCACGTATTACAATCCGGTGATGCAGATGGGGCTGGATACGTTTTTTGCGCAGCTGAATGCCCATGAGATCAGCGGGCTGATCATCCCTGACGTGCCGGTGGAGGAATCAGAGGACCTGCGTGCACGCAGCCGTGCCGCCGGAGTGAATCTCATTCCGCTCGTGGCCCCGACCTCCAGCGAACGGATTGCCCGGATCGTATCCGGCGCCAGCGGCTTTGTCTATTGCGTATCCTCGCTCGGTGTAACCGGGGAACGCTCAAGCTTCCACAGCGGAGTAGATGAGTTCATTGCATCCGTCCGCCGGTCTACGGACCTGCCTGTTGCTGTAGGATTCGGGATCTCCACTGGAGAACAGGTATCCCGTTTTGCGAAGATCTGTGATGGTGTAGTAGTCGGTAGCGCGATTGTCCGTAAGGTGGAGGAGGTTATTCCCCTGCTGTCCCAGCCGCAGACGAGAAGCGCCGGACTGTTGCAAATTCGTGAATTTGTGGCACAATTAAGACCTAATTAATATTTGGAGAGCGAGGATCACCCATGAATCCAAAACCGAATATCGTTGACCTTCCTGTCTACAAGCCGGGGAAGCCGATTGAAGAAGTCAAGAAGGAGCTGGGCTTAAGCGAAGTCATTAAGCTGGCATCCAACGAGAACCCTTACGGGGCTGCACCAAGTGCGAAGGCCGCTATTGTAGCGGAGCTGGATAATCTCTTTTTATACCCGGACGGCTCTGCCGCAGAGCTGACAGCGACGCTGGCTAAGCATCTGGGCGTTACGGGTGAGCGTATTATTTTCGGATGCGGATCTGATGAGATTATTGCTCTGATTGCCCGTGCCTTCTTCCTGCCCGGTGACGAGACGATTATGGCCGATCAGACCTTCTCCGTATATAAGAGTAATGCGGATATCGAAGGGGCTATAACTATAGAAGTCCCGCTTAAAGACGGAACGCATGATCTGGATGCAATGCTGGCGAAGATTACAGACCGGACCAAGATCGTCTGGATCTGTAATCCCAACAATCCAACCGGTACCATTGTGCCCGAGGACGCCCTGATTTCGTTCCTGGATGCAGTACCTGCCAGCGTGATGGTAGTCCTGGATGAAGCCTATTACGAATATGTAACGGATCTCAGCTACACCGACGGCATTAAGCTGATCGACAAATACCCTAATCTGGTAGTCCTTCGTACCTTCTCCAAGATCTATGGTCTTGCGGCGCTCCGTATCGGCTATGGTGTGGCCAGCAGCCAGGTAATCTCCCTGATTAATCAGGTGCGCGAGCCGTTCAATACGACCCGCCTGGCTCAGGTGGCGGCGGTGGCAGCACTCTCCGATCAGGAATATGTGCAGCAGTGCCGTGCGCTTAACAGTGCAGGGATTGTGCAGCTTGAGGCGGAATTCGCGCGTCTAGGGCTTACGTCGTTCCCGGCTCACGGGAACTTCATTTTGGTGGATGTACGCAAGCCGGCTGCTGAAGTCTTCAATACGCTGCTGCGTCAAGGAATCATCGTCAGAACAGGCTTCCACCGGTATCCGACCTACCTGCGGGTGACCATCGGCTCCGCCGAGCAGAACACAGCCTTCGTAGCTGCCCTGGAGCAGGTGCTGAAGGAGCAGGAAGTTCGCGCATAACCGTGAGGGCTCAGCAGCTGGATTGACGATACCACAGAAGGCAGGTAGTACTAAGAAGATGACGACAAAAATAGCAATTTTCGGTGTCGGCCTGATCGGCGGCTCACTGGCCCTTTGCTTCAAAGGCAAGGAGGGTCTGACCGTTGTAGGCCATGCCCACCGCCCTGAATCTGCTGCTAAATATGTGAGCAGAGGTGTGGTTGATCAGGCTACATTATCACTTGAGGAAGCTGCACTGGATGCGGATTATATTTTTCTGTGTGTGCCGGTAGGCATGCTTGAGGACTATCTTCAGCGGTTAAGCAAGCTGCCGCTGAAGCCGGGCTGTATTATTACGGATGTCGGCAGCACCAAGGCCAGCATTGCGGAGTGTGCCCTTACACTGGATATTCCCGGTGTACATTTCATAGGAGGCCATCCTATGGCCGGATCGGAGCGTTCAGGCGTAGAGGCAGCCTCCTCCTTACTGTTTGAGAATGCGTATTACGTGCTTACACCTCCGCCTGGCGTGCCGGAAGCTGCCTACCAGGCTCTGGAGTCGCTCCTGCTGCATACGAGAGCGCAGATAGTCCGGCTTGATCCGGAGCGCCACGATGAGATTGTTGGAGCGATCAGCCATCTGCCGCATATTATTGCGGTAGCCCTGGTGAATCAGATTCATGCATACGACCATTCGGACTCGTTGTACAGCACGCTGGCTGCGGGGGGCTTCCGTGATATTACCCGCATTGCTTCGAGCGATCCGATCATCTGGCGCGATATTCTGCTGAATAACCGCTCTGTGATGCTGCAGCTGCTGAAGGATTGGAACGATGAGGTGTCCTCATTCATCCATCTGCTGGAGAGCGGGGATGGCGCAGGGATCGAGTCGGCCTTCCAGGAGGCGAATCAATTCCGCAGCCAGCTTCCTGAGCGGCGCAAGGGAATGATCACTCCGCTGTTCGATCTGCATATTGATGTTCCCGATCACCCCGGCATTATCGGCCGGATTGCTACGGAGCTGGGTGACCAGGGCATCAACCTTAGCAACGTGCAGATTATTGAGAGCCGCGAGGATGTTCCCGGGATCATGCGCTTGTCCTTCCGCCAGGAGAACGATATGGAGCGGGCCAGAATTCTGCTGCAGGAGAATGATTATACCGTATATATGTAAAAGCAGAGCCGGGGCCGGATGCCCCGGCTCTTATTTATTAATTAGAGGAAATTAAACTGCTGTCAGATGGTGCCCAGGCTGCGGCAGTAAACAAGCGGCCAGTAAATACCCAAATGTTCGTAAAAATGGACAAAAAAAAGACCGCTTACATAATAAGCGGTTACAGTTCACAATTTCTTGGAACCGTGTAGTGTTTGGATAGGAGTGGAGAGAAACCATACTGTACTTTTATTATATGTATCCGTTTACATTTTGTCAACACTTTATTTAAAGAAAATAAGACCGCTTTCATCGGACTGTCAGCGCATCTCTCAAAGTCTATTAATTTCCTCCCGTTAGAAACTATGCTATACTGGGTTAAGTATGTTTATAGATTCCTTCCAAGTATAGGTAACCGCTTGCTGAACAAGTGGAGACGGGCTGTGTTGTCCTGTAAGGAGAATGCTGCCATTCTTCTGTCTTACAAAAGGAATTGAAGGTTGGAAGCCTTAAATAACGGTAAGTTGAATATACATAGGAAGATTGGATTTTTGTGCTGCAAAAAATGAAGGTATGCCGCAACTTTTTGTTACCTGCCCGGTATAAGTAGATACGGACCGGACGGGATTACACGTGCAAGGGCGAGGAGGGCCGACTCACCATGACGGATTCCCAGTTGATCCAGCTAATCAAGCAAGGCGATACAGAATTATATTCGGAACTCATGCGACGATATCAACGCAAGATATTGGCTTTTGTGTACCACATGCTGAAGAACTCCCATATGGAGCTGATTGCCGAAGACCTCTGTTCAGAGACCTTCTACAAAGCCTTCCGGAGTCTTCATTCCTTCCGGGAAGTGGATGCTTCTTTCTCCACATGGCTGTACACTATTGCCCGCAATACAGTGCTCAGTGAGCTTCGCAAGAACCGTGCCGGGAATGTGTCGCTTGAAGAGAGCGGCTATACACCTGTGGCACCGCTTGATGTTGCCCCGGAACAGGCAGCACTGCGCAAGGAACGGATGGAGCTCGTTCGCGAAGCGATTAACAATCTCCCGGAGAAGCAGCGCTCCGCGCTGATTCTGCGTGAATATGATCAGATGGATTATCAGGAAATTGCCGTGATTCTGGATCAGAGCGTCAGCTCAGTGAAGTCACTGCTGTTCCGGGCAAGGAGCAGTGTGAAGCTCCAGCTCGAATCCTATTTCTATGAGCCTGAATTTGAAGAGCAGGCTGAGAGGGTGTAAGGCCTATGAATTGCAGGGAAGCGCAGGATTCCATTCCACACTTGTGGGACGCTCCCCCCACAGATCCCAGGCGGATTAGACTTGAGAGACATATCGCAACCTGCTCCTACTGCAGTGCCGAATGGGCGCTGTGGCAGGAGACCAGTGAGCTTATGCAGGATACAAGATTCGATGTCAGCGATGAGCGGGCAGAAGCGATTAACAGTAAGGTTATGGAGCGAATCTATCTGGAGAGCCCCTGGCTTATGCCCGGTGACGGGAAGTCTGCGGGGAGTTCTACAGTATTCCGGCATCGCTTAAGCCTCTGGATTGCCTGTTTTTTAGCGGTGTTTATCTCAAGCTTCTTATATTTCACCGTGTTCAAGACCCCCTCGAATACGACGGCGGCACAGAGCGGGATCGTCGAGACAGGTGTGGCAGGCTTAACCCTGGACTGGTCTTCTTCATATCCGGTGGAGTCTGAGGGCGGGATTATTGAGCCGCTGGTGGCCAATATGGGCCCTGCACATCCGCAGTACTGGATGGTATTGTCGACGCTGGGCGTCGGATTATCCATATTCCTGCTGGTCCGTCTGAACCGGTACCGCAGACAATGAGAACCCCCTTCCCGAGCATGGAGAAGAGGGTTTTTGATTTGAATACAAGAATGTATCTGTTTCTACTTGTTCTAAAAAAGAAGACATTTGTTTTCATTCGTGTTACATTATTAAGCAAACATAAATAGGGAAGGGAACGGTGATAGGCGATGCTGATCGGCTTAATACGCCATGGGCTGACGGATTGGAATGCAGTAGGTAAAATTCAGGGACAAAGTGATATTCCGCTGAATGATGAAGGCAGGCGGCAGGCTGAGATGCTGGGTGACCGGCTGCTGCAGGAGCCTTATCACTGGGACTATTGTATTACCAGCAGTCTGTCCCGTGCAGCAGAGACCGGCAAGATCGTAGCGGCCAAGCTGGGCATTCCTTTACTTGAGCCGGATGACCGTATCCGTGAGCGTGCCTACGGCCAGGTGGAGGGCATGACAGCCGAAGCCCGTGAAGCCAAGTGGGGCAAGGATTGGAAGCTGCTGTCTCTGGGACAGGAGAGCGATGAGGCACTTCAGGTCCGGGGGCTTGCGTTCCTGGAGGATATTACGGCCCGGTTCCCGGGTAAGAATGTCCTGGTCATCTCCCATGGAGGATTCCTTGCACAGCTCTACACCGCACTCTACAAAGACAAATATTCGGAACGGCTCGGCAATCTCTCACTCACGATTCTGGAGAAGAACGAGCAGGAATGGAATCCTTTATTGTACAACTGTACCCGTCATATTTTACAAAAACAGCATTAACCCGACCCTTCGGGTTATTTTTTTTGCGGCAAAAGGAATAAAAAGGGCTGTATTTCCCATAATGGTAGTAAAACAGTGAGGCGATGAGAGATGAATCTGGCGGATATGCTCACTTATGCAGACATTGGTCAGCTGACCGCCATTGCGGGACGCTATCAGTGTGAATGCAAACGGAATTCCAAACATGATTTGATTCAGAGTATATTGATCACCTTGGGCAGCCGGGAGTTCATGGATTCCCATATTAAGGGGAGTTCCCCGGGAGAGCTGCGGTTGCTGAATAGCCTGCTCTTCGATGAACGCAGCCACTTCAGCCTGGAGGATCTGCTGGCTGCAGCCAGGCAGGCTTCCTTCGATGCTCCGCCCGGCAAAAGCGGTGACTACCGCGAGCTGGTCAGCCGGCTTAAGAACAGCGGCTGGCTGTTCAGCGGAGCTTCCCAGCAGAGCCGGTATCTGTTCCAGGTGCCGCTGGATCTGAAGAAGCGCTTCCGTGAGCAGATGGGCCGGTATTTGCAGGAACGGATTGTTCCGGGCCCGGAGCCGGCGGTGTACAGGGGGGAGGGGGATTTGCTGGCTGGAGATCTGCTGCTGTTCCTGCGGTATGTGAAGGAGAATGAGCCTGAGCTGAACCAGGAAGGCGCGCTCTATAAGCGCAATCAGCAGGGAGTGATGAATGCGCTGCAGATTGCAGAGCCTTTACTCGGCAAGGGCGGCTGGAGGTTCGGCTACGGCAGGGCTTGTGAGCATTATCCGCCGAGATTTGCCCTGCTGTACGATTATGCCCGCCACCGCCGCTGGATCTCCGAGGAGGGCTACAGGCTGCAGCTTACAGCGGCAGGCGGGCATTTTCTGGCGGAGGGGAAATCGGAAAAGCTGATGCAGTTATTCTCCTTTTGGTTAAGACTGTATAAAGGGGCTATTCCCAATTTGCCTTCGCTGGTCTACTGGATTAGTCTAAGTGCCGGCAGATGGGTGACCACAGCCTCGCTGTCAGAAGGAATCGGCTGGCTGATCAAGCCCTTTTATTACGATGATGCCGCTTCCATTTTCGAACAGCGAATCTTGCGGATGATGCTGCATCTGGGCATGCTTAAGCTTGGTGAGGAACCCGCAGGAACAGTGGTCATGATGACACCCTGGGGATGTGAGGCGGCTGTGCCGAAGCATCTGCTCAGGTAAGGAGGAGAGAGATGCGGATTGCCTATGGGAGTTACATACCGCAGCTTGACGAGACAGTCTATGTGGCGGAAGGCGCTAAGCTAGTTGGCGATGTAAGAATAAGCAAACAATCCAGTGTCTGGTTCAACGTCGTACTTCGCGGTGACCTGGCGCCGGTGATCATCGGGGAGCGCTGCAATATCCAGGACGGTGTGGTCGGCCATGTGGCGGACGGATTGCCGCTGGTGCTGGAGGATGACATCTCGGTCGGGCATTCAGCAATCATCCACGGCTGCCGGATAGGCAAGGGCACATTAATCGGAATGGGTGCAATTGTACTGAACGGAGCAGAGATTGGTGAATATGCTTTAGTAGGAGCCGGCTCCATTGTAACCGAGAACACAATCATTCCTCCGTACACGCTCTCCTTGGGCACACCGGCCAAAGTGGTCCGTGAATTGACAGAGCAGGATCTGCTGAGGATGGCACGCACAAGTGAAAGCTATGTGAAAAAAGCATTGGAATACGGAATTTCTTAAACAGCGGAGGTGTATCGAATGGACAAAATGAAGGCTACTTATGAAGTGATGCTGGGGCTGGCTGCGGAAATGGTGTGGGATGAAGCGTTAAGAAAGCGTCGTACCGACATGTTGTACCGGAAGATCGACACGGCGCTGGCTGCTGGTGATGAGGCGGCTTTCCGGAATCTGACAGAAGAACTGAAAAGTTTGGCATAGGAAATGCGCCTGGCGCATTTCTTTTTTTTCTCAAAATTAAGGATTGCCAAGCCGTATACACTTGTTTATGATGCTTTTAAAGTTAAATGCATGCTGCGGGATGCGGCTAGAGGGGGCGAATCTATGAAATTCAGTGATTTTGACAGTAGAACCTGGGAGACCGATGGACAATACTATGATACCTGCATCATTCCGTATAGCGGACTTCAAGGCACGGAGACTCCGCCTGAGACAGTTAAGTTACTTGAACGGCAGCGTGATTTCCTGGAAATGGCCGAACAACCGTACAAAGGGCGGGTCGTGACTTATCCGGCGGTACAGTATGCAGGGCCAGGAATGACAGCACTGATGAATGAGCTTTGCCGAAAAGTCAAATCCAGCGGCTTCCAGTACGCCATCGTGATGTCTGCCAATGAGGGGCTGCGCAGGGAGGAGGTATTTGAAAGCGATTTACTCCTTTGCCTGCCTGAGATAGCGGCCGATTCCAGAGCCTCGGTAAGCGTGTATGTGCGGAGTGAAATCCAGGCCCTATGGGAGAATGGAAAATAAGTTAAATGTGACGGAAAATCAACAATTTATCAAAAAAGCACCTTAAACGCCTGTCACAATTTAGACAATATTCTTGACGGGTTTTAGACCCTAAGCTATGATTAGGATGAACTTATATGAACTGTGATATTTTTCATTGAAAACGGAATTTTTACCTAAAAAACCTATGCAACAACTCTGCAGGTGCCTTCTCACATTTTGAAAAGGGGGTTACATACAGTATGAGCAGCCTTAATGAAGAAGAAGAGTCACTTCCGCAAGAACCGCCCAGCCGAAACGAGATGTCACGCAGACAGTTTTTGACCTACACACTAGGCGGGGCTACCGCCTTTATGGGTGCCGGAGTTATCCTGCCGATGGTCCGGTTTGCTGTAGATCCGATTCTGCAGAAAAAAGGCGAGGGGGAATTCATCAAGGTAGCGGAAGCGTCCAAAATTACAGAAGAGCCCCAGGAGTTCACCTTCGAGCTTCCGCAGCAGGACGGATGGTATGCGAGTACAGCGATGCTTACGGCGTGGATCCGTAAAGACGCGAACGGAGATATTTATGCGCTTTCACCGATCTGCAAGCATCTGGGCTGCACCGTAGGCTGGAATAATAACAAGGCGCATCCTGATGAATATCATTGCCCTTGCCATGGCGCCCGCTATACGAAGCAGGGCCGGCAACTGGCCGTGGCTGCCAAGCCGCTGGACCAGTACACCACCAAGATTGACGGAGGCTGGGTATATCTCGGTGAAATCGTCCCTAATACTGTTTCGGCGAAGGAGGCGTGAACGGCGTGTTCAAAAACGTATATAACTGGATTGACGAACGTCTGGATATTACACCGATCTGGAGAGATGTTGCCGACCACGAGGTCCCCGAGCATGTCAATCCCGCACACCACTTTTCAGCCTTTGTCTACTGCTTCGGCGGACTAACCTTCTTCATCACTGTAATACAGATCCTCTCAGGAATGTTTCTGACCATGTATTATGTCCCGGATATCATTAATGCCTACGCCAGCGTGGAATATCTGCAGACCAAGGTCGCCTTCGGTAAAATCGTCCGCGGCATGCACCACTGGGGCGCGAGTCTCGTCATTGTCATGATGTTCCTTCATACGATGCGTGTGTTCTTCACCGGTTCGTATAAGGCTCCGCGCGAGATGAACTGGGTAGTGGGGATGCTGATTTTCTTTGTCATGCTGGGACTGGGACTTACCGGTTACCTGCTTCCATGGGACAATAAGGCGTACTTCGCCACCAAGGTTACGCTGGAGATCGCCAATTCGGTTCCGTTCATGGGACCGGTGCTCAAGGAGCTGATGCAAGGCGGCAGTATTGCCGGCGCCGAGACGCTGACCCGGTTCTTCGCCTTACATGTATTCTTCCTCCCGGCGGTTCTGCTTATACTGCTTGTCGGGCACTTCATTATGATCCGCAGACAAGGCATATCCGGTCCGCTGTAAAATAACGTATAGGAGGCACGGTCATGGCACACGGAGACGACTCCAAAGAGAAGGTGATATTCGTCGGGGATTCCCGGGTCCGCAGAGGAAACGGATTCATTACCCCGCCGGATTATACGGCGTATCCGGGCAAATCGGAAGCCTTTATCCCTAACTTTCTGCTCAAGGAATGGATGGTTGGCGTAGTGGTGCTGGTGGGAATCCTGGTTCTAACCATCTCGGAGCCGGCTCCGCTCGGGTTCCCTGCCAATCCGGCAGCAACGGTAATTCCGATTCCCGACTGGTATTTTCTCTTTCTCTATCAGTATTTGAAGCTTCCTTATGCATCAGGTGACTATATCGTGCTGGGAACACTGGGCGTGACAGGCGTGGCCTTCGGTGCGCTGCTGCTGGCGCCTTTCCTGGATACCGGCCCCGAGCGGCGGTTCTACCGCAGACCGATTGCGTCCTCGCTGATGTTCCTGTCTCTCGCAGCAATCGTCTATTTGACCAACACAGCCTGGACAGAATACAAGCATGAGATGGCTGAAACCGGCCAGATTCCAGAGGATGTTCAGCGCGAGGAGAAGGCGGCCGAGAACAGGGCGGCGGGCTTGCCAACCACAAGTGCCGTCAAGCCGAAGGATATTGCCATTGTGGACAAGGATGATCCGGCGATGGCACTCTATAAGCAAGCAACCTGTATAACCTGCCATGCGGTAGATATGAAGGGCTCCGGCAGTTTTCCTTCGCTTCGGGGTGTAGGCGATAAGCATGATAAGGCGGCGATTCTTACTATTATAAAAGAAGGTAAAGGTCAGATGCCGCCAATGGTGGAGACGGCTATGGGAGCAGGGCTGACCGAGCAGGATATCGATGAGCTGGCCGGCTGGCTTGCCAAACAAAAAAGCGGACAGTAAAATAACAGTAACGCAGGACCTGATCGTGTATGCGCTCAGGTCTTTGTTATGTCATAAGAGTTGTAATGAAATCAGTGTTGTATTGAAATGAAGCTGCTACAGTCGGGGGGAAGTTGTTTGTATGCCGGGTCATTGGTTTGAGAAATTATTTAGGGACCGGAGAATAATATGGCTGCTGTTTATCGTGAATCTGCTCGGAACGGTCTACGGATATATGTGGTATGGCAACCAGCTCACGTTCACGGCGCAGACTGAACCGCTCTGGCTACTGCCGTTCGTTCCTGACAGCCCTACGGCCAGTCTGTTCTTCACGGCTGCATTACTGCTGCTGCTGTATCCGCCAAGAGGGCTTGCGGGGACGCTGATACGTGAACTGATTGAAGCGCTGGCAGTCCTAACCTCTGTGAAGTACGGAATATGGGCGGTCAGCATCATTGTGGCCGGCGGTTATCAGGGAGATTCCATCACCTGGAAGGACTGGATGCTGATGATCTCCCATATCGGAATGGCTGTGGAAGCTCTGATCTATGCCCGCTTCTTCACCTTCCGGAGAATGCTGCCTGTGGCGCTTGCGTGGACATTCGCTAATGATATAGTGGATTATTCACAAGGCGTGTATCCATGGCTGCCTTCTGTGCTTGATGATGATCTTATCGCTGTTCAGTACCTCACCATGGGGCTTACACTGTTCAGTACGGCTGCTGCCTGGCTGTTCTGCGGCCGGACAAGGCGTCCGGCACTTCCGGACAGCACTGCCATGAAGCACTGAGCCTCTGTTCTAACTCTTGTCCTTCCGCCATACATTAAGGTGGGAGGGATGTCTTATGCCGCGCAGAAAAGTATTCATACTGTCAGGAATTCTGCTGTGCTGGCTGCTGGCCGGTATCAGCGGAGGCCGCGTTCAGGCTGAAGCAGGGGATGCCGCTGCAGACCAGGGAAGTACGGCTTACATAGAAGCAGCCGGAAGTGTACCCAGTGATCCCGCTGCTCTCACGGCCAGAAGCGGAGCGCAGCGGCTGGAGCAGGCTGCGGAAGCTCTATACGGCTATGTGCTTGAAGGCGATGTGCTGAAGGCCCGCCAGGAGGCAGAGGAGGTCTCGCAGATCTTCATCTCTTCGTCCTTTGAAGGGATGACCTCAGTGGAGGGGGTCAATGCACTATCCTCTGTGATCCTGGACATGAAGTCGGCACTGGCTGCGGCCCAGCCGTCCCCGGAGAGATGGGAAGCGGCAGCGGCGAAGCTGCGGCTTGCCGCTAACAGCCTGAATCACCCCCGCCAGCCCATGTGGCTGCAGTACTATAAGCTGGTCCGTGAGGATCTGAACGATATGGAGCAAAGCGCTGCCGCGAATGATCTGAAGAGCTGGACAGCGGCCCTGGCAAGACTTCAGAGCCGGTATGCGAATATCCGGCCTGCGGTGATCATCTCCCGGCCTGCTGAGGCGGTGAGCACCTTTGATTCCTGGATGTCTTACGCAGGAGGGGTGGCAGGCTCGGAGCAGCCCGTGGAACGGGCCCGCCTGCTGGAGATTGTATCCTATGGGCAGGATGCAGCAAGAGTGATGTTCGGCAAGGACCGCAGCGAGCCGGTCCTGTCTCTGCCGCTGGCTCCGCAGCAATACGGGGGCTGGGCCCTGCTGGCAGGCGCGTTCATCCTTACGGTGCTCGTGTATACGGCTTACCGTAAGTACCGCGGCCAGAAGCAGAATCTAAAACCCGTGTAGACTTGAGCGGCGGCAACAGAGGATACAAAGAGGGCGGACCCCACAAGCAGCCATTGCCGGCTTGTGGGGTCCGCCCTTATGTGTGTATAGTTCAGGTCTCCCGGAAGCCTTCGCCGTGAACGTCGTGAACCTCACTGATAATGACGAAGGCTTTAGGATCCACCGACTTCACCAGCAGGCTTAGCCGGCGGATCTCCTGTCTGGAGACCACGCAATAGACCATATGCTTCGCCTGCTTGGAATAAGCGCCGATCGCCGGGATTAAGGTAACGCCGCGATCCATTTCTACGGTGATCAGCTCGGCAATCTGCGGGGCCTCGTCGCTGATGATGG
Organism: Paenibacillus sp. FSL H3-0333; assembly: GCF_038002805.1. Classification (NCBI taxonomy): domain Bacteria; kingdom Bacillati; phylum Bacillota; class Bacilli; order Caryophanales; family Paenibacillaceae; genus Paenibacillus; species Paenibacillus sp. FSL H3-0333. The sequence goes on from NZ_JBBODG010000001.1 coordinate 3,260,289, forward strand.
TGAAGGCTTTGGCGGCGTAGGCTCCTTCCTGGATGAAATCAATTACACGTGAGGCGATGAAGACTGCCACGAGCGTATACAGTATTTTTTCGCGGGGAATGTAGAGCAGGGAAGCCCCGATAATGATGATATCCACGGCCAGAATAATCTGTCCCATGCTCCAGCCGAACTTGCGTCCGAGTATCCGTGCCACAATATCTACACCCCCGGTGGTGCCTCCGAAGCGGAAGACAATCCCCAAGCCCAGACCCAGGGTAACCCCTGCATATAATGAAGCAAGAATAAAATCATGCTCGGTACTGAACGTCACAATCCAGCCTGCCTTAATCATCCGCTCGAATAACCAGAGGAAAAAAGACAGCGAGCCGATGCCGAGTCCGGTATAGACGATCTGATTCGCCCCCAGCACCTTCCAGCCGAGCAGAAAGAGCGGAAGGTTCAGCAGCAGTGTCGTTAAGAAGATCGGGATGTTAAAGGCGTAATTGAGCAGGATGGTAATCCCGGTAACTCCGCCCTCCATCAGCTGGTTGGGAATGATGAAATACAGGAGTCCGAATGCGTAGATGGCCGTGCCCAGCATGATGGGGGCCACTGTTTTGCTGACTGTGCTGATTTTAATGGTTGAACTCATAACATCCCTCGCCTACGCCTCTAAATGGGCAATTTATATGTAATGATCCCCCCGGAGAGCACGTAAGCTCCAGGCGTCATTGCAAAAAAGATTTGTCTTCAAAACGTCTTTACGATAACATAGGGGCAAACAGAAGGCAAGAACACACGGGGGTGAAACGACAATTTATGGATAAAAGTCTTGGTGACATTCAGCGTGAGGTGGATGCCTATATCTCACAGTTTAAAGAAGGCTACTTCAGTCCGCTGTCGATGCTGGCCCGGATGTCCGAGGAAGTCGGGGAGCTGGCGCGCGAAGTCAACCATCAATTCGGCGAGAAGCCGAAAAAAGCGGATGAAGCCGATAATTCGATTGAGCTGGAGCTGGGCGACATTCTCTTCATTACCGTTTGTTTCGCCAATTCACTCGGTATAGACTTAACTGAGGCACATAATAAGGTTATGCACAAATTCAATACGCGTGATGCCGGGCGCTGGACGCCCAAAAACACCGATTAGGCCTATGCTACATATGCTGTACCAAACGAACGGGATTTAGCCGTAAGGATGGTGAGGATATGGATCATAATGATTATGTAAAAGCGGCCTACCGCTCAATACTCCGCAGTGACTTTGCTGAGGCCATCACCTTGTTCGAGGCGGCCATTGCCGCAAGTCCCGATGATGCGGAAGTCAGATACCGCTGCTCTATTACCTATGCCCGCAGCGGCATGCTGGACAAAGCTCTTGAGCATGCTGTAGCCGCACGCAGACTGGATGGAACCAAACCGGAGTATCAGCTGCATCTTCAGCATCTGCAGGCTCTTAAGCTTGTGCAGGAAGCGAAGCGGCTGCTGGAGGATGAAGCAGCGGACAGTGTGAATCCGTATCATCCGATTACGCTGCTGAAGGAAGCAGTATCGCTTGACCCTCTCTACGGGGATGCTTATGTATGGCTGGCGATTGCGCACAGCCGGATGAATGAACATCTGCAGGCGATTGCGGTATTGAAGGAAGTCATGTCGCTGCACCCGGATGACAGCGGACTGCGTCTGCTGATGAAGGATCTGCAAAAATCGCTGCAACACTATATACAATAATAACAGAGCCAGGGAAAGCGGGGAGAATTCATTTGAGTGACAAGATCAGGATTGTTGTTTCCGGAGCCGGAGGCAGAATGGGCAAAGAGGTTGTGAAGCTGGTATTGCAGGATGATGAACTCGAGCTGGCAGCAGCGGTTGACCGCTCTGCACATGGCAGAGATGCCGGACGGCTGGTTGGCCTTGAGGATTGCGGTGTACTTGTGACTCCGGATCTAGAGACTGCGCTTGCAGATACAGAGGCGGATGTAATGGTTGATTTTACGCTTCCACACTCTGCATATAGCAATACTGCGCTGGCGGTCAAATACGGCGTCCGTCCGGTTATCGGTACCACCGGCTTCACGCCGGAGCAGATCGCCGGGCTGGACAAGCAATGCCAGGAGCAGGGAATCGGCGGACTGATTGCGCCTAACTTCTCCATCGGCGCGATTCTGCTGATGAAATTTGCTGCCCAGGCCGCAAAGTATTTCCCTCATCTCGAAATTATCGAATATCACGGAGACCAGAAGCTGGATGCTCCTTCAGGAACAGCGATTAAGACGGCAGAGATGATCTCTGAGGCGCGGCAGGAGCTCCGCCAGGGACATCCGGAGGAAGAAGAGCTGATTGAAGGCTCGCGCGGCGGGTATTATAACGGCTTCCGTATTCACAGTGTGCGTCTTCCGGGCGTTTTTGCCCAGGAGGAGGTTGTATTCGGCGGGTTCGGACAGTCGCTGAAGATCCGTCATGACTCCTATGAGCGCGCGGGTTATATGCCTGGAGTCAAGCTCGGGATTCAAAAGGTGATGGGCTATACCGGCTTGATTTACGGTTTTGAGCATTTTATAGAATAGACGGGGAGAGAAACAGAATGTTGAAAATTGCTTTTATCGCACATGACCGCAAAAAAGATGAAATCGTTAATTTCGTAACTGCTTATGAGCATGTTTTTGAAGGTCATAAATTATTCTCCACCGGGACCACGGGCCAGCGTATCATGGAAGTGACCAAGCTCTCCATTCACCGTTACATGTCGGGGCCGCTTGGCGGCGACCAGCAGATCGGCTCGATGGTGGCTACGGATGAGCTTGATTTAATTATTTTCCTGCGTGATCCGCTGATGGCCCAGCCGCATGAACCGGATATTACAGCGCTGCTACGTCTGTGTGATGTGTATGGGATTCCGGTGGCCACGAATATTGCTACAGCAGAAATTCTGGTGAAGGCTATTGACCGGGGAGATTTCGGCTGGCGTGAGCTGGTACATAAATACAAGCCGGGTGTGGACGAGTTATGAAGCTTGACATTCTGGTATTCGGCGCGCATGCAGATGATGCCGAGATCGGCATGGCAGGGACGATTGCCAAGCATACTGCTGCCGGCTTCAAGATAGGAATGTGCGATCTGACCCGGGCAGAGATGTCCTCGAACGGCACGGTGGAGCTGCGGGAACAGGAAGCACAGCAGGCTGCCGCAGTGCTGGGCGCTGCGGTGCGGAGTAATCTGGGGCTGCCTGACCGAGGCCTGTATATGACAGAGGGCCATTTGGCGGCTGTAACAGCGGAAATCCGCCGCTATGCCCCGTCTATGGTATTTGCCCCTTACTGGGAAGACCGCCATCCTGATCATATTGCCTGCAGTAAGCTGGTGGAGGAAGCGGTATTTAACGCCAAGCTGCGCAAATATATGCCGGACAAGCCCGCTATCCCCGAGCCACAATTATATTTCTACTTCATTAATGATCTAGGACGGACGGATCTAATCGTAGATGTGACTGCGCAGTATCCGCTGAAGGAGCAGGCATTGTCCTGCTACCGTTCCCAATTTGGACTCGCTCCGGGTGAAGATGCCGTTGCAACGCCATTGACGGAAGGGTATATCGAGCGAGTCCGTTCCAGAGACATGCTGCTGGGCCAGCGGAGGCTCATTCCTTATGCCGAAGGGTTCGCCGGTAAGGTACCGTATACTGTAGATCTGTTCAGTGCTGCACGCGGATAAGGCGCCACTCGACAAAGCCCGGAAAACAACTATAATTAATTCATATCGTTACTTGGAGTAATAGAGCTAAGTTAAATGAAGGGGCGGAGCTATGGAGCGGCTAAAGATAGGCATCACTTGTTATCCTTCTCTTGGCGGCTCGGGCGTGGTGGCAACTGAACTGGGCAAACTATTGGCTGAAAAAGGCCATGAGGTTCACTTTATCACACACAGCATCCCGTTTCGGCTGGGAACGTTTCAGAAAAATATCTTTTACCATGAGGTAGAGGTTAACGATTATTATGTATTCCGCTATCCGCCATATGATCTGGCGCTGGCGACCAAGATGGCGCAGGTAGCCAAAATGCAAAATCTGGACCTGTTCCATGTGCATTATGCGGTTCCGCATGCGGTATGTGCTTTTCTGGCCAAGCAGATCCTTGGTAATGATATCAAAGTGGTTACCACGCTGCATGGTACGGATATTACAGTGCTGGGCCAGGATGAATCCCTGAAGGATCTGATCCGGCTGGGCATTAACGAGAGTGATGCGGTGACCGCAGTCTCCCGTGATCTGATCAAGGAGACTCGCAAGGCGCTTGATATTACGCGTGAAATTGATCTGACTTATAATTTCGTAGATAAGCGTGTCTATTATCCCCGGGATGTAACGGATCTGCGCGGCGACTTCGCGGCCCCGGATGAGAAGATTCTGATGCATATCAGCAATTTCCGCCCGGTCAAGCGGGTGAGTGATGTGGTGGATGTGTTCGCCAAGGTGAACCGGCAGGTGCCTTCCAAGCTGCTGCTGGTCGGCGAAGGCCCTGACCTGCCGAAGATTCAAGCTAAGATCAGCGAGATGGGCCTCGACGATCATGTCCGTTTCCTGGGTAAGCAGGACGAGATTGCCCAGGTGATCTCGCTGGCGGACCTGCTGCTGCTGCCTTCTGAGAAGGAGAGCTTCGGGCTGGTCGCCCTGGAAGCGATGGCCTGCGGCGTTCCGACCATTGGCTCGCAGGCCGGTGGGATTCCGGAGCTGATTCAGCATGGCAAGACCGGATTCCTTGCGCCAGTGGGCGATACGGAATCGATGGCAGAATATGCCGTCCGGCTGCTCTCGGATGAGGCGATGGCTGAGAGTTTCCGGCGCGCATGCCTGGAGCGGTCCTGCAATGATTTCAGCAGAGATATGATCACCAATCAATATGAAGATATCTATTACCGTGTGCTCGGGCGCAAGGTATCCGGATTAGACCCGATTCTGGGGTAAGGAGTATGATATGGAATGGAGAATGGCACCACCCGGCATGGCTGAAGCCGCCGGGACTGTTGTTGCAGGTCTAATAGCAGGCGGCCATGAAGCTTATTTCGTCGGCGGCTGCCTGCGCGATGAGCTGCTGGGCCGTCCGGTGCATGATATAGACATCACTACCTCCGCACTGCCGGAGGAGGTGATGGCCCTGTTTCCGCGCTGCGTCCCTACCGGACTGGCGCATGGCACGATCACTGTGCTGCAGGAAGGCTACAGCCTGGAAGTTACGACCTACCGGACGGAGAGCGGGTATGCCGATCACCGGCGTCCGGAGCATGTCGTATTCGTCAGGGATGTGCGGGAGGATCTCCGCCGCCGTGACTTCACGATCAACGCCATCTGCTGCGGCCTTGACGGCGGGCGGATTGACCCTTTCGGGGGGGAGCGGGATCTCAAGCTCCGCGTGATCCGCTGTGTAGGCGAAGCGGAGGAACGCTTCGAGGAGGATGCGCTGCGGATGCTGCGCTGCGTACGTTTTGCTTCCGTGCTGGATTTCGCGATTGCGAAGAATACCTGGCGCGGTCTGCTGCGCCAGCGTGACAAGCTGGCGCATATTGCTGTGGAGCGGGTGCGCGCCGAGGTGGAGCGCATCCTGGAAGGCCCGCACCCGCAGCGCGGGCTGGGGCTCCTGCTGCGCAGCGGCCTGCTGCCGCGCGGCAAAGCGCCGTTCCCCTGGACCGGCCGGGACCTGGCGGCTGCCGCCGACCGCCTCGCCGGTCTCGGGAACCTGGAGAGCGCCCGCCTCCGCTGGGCGCTCCTGCTGCATGCCCTGGGATCGTCGGCGGCTTCCGCCGATGAGCTCCTGCGGGCATGGACGTTCCCGGGGGCGACGCGCACCGGCGTCGTCGCCGTGCTCCGCGTCCGCGAAGCCTGGGACGCGGCATTGTCCTCGGCGCGGCCGGAGGCATCCGGCGCCGGGGAGCGGCTGCGGCGGCGGTGGATCGCCGCCGTGCTGGGCCATGGCCAGTCAGCCGCCGAAGGGTGGCTGACGCTGCTTGAGGCGGCGGGGGCTGAAGCCGCGTCCCCTGTCACCACCAGCCTACTGCGGTCCTGGACCGCAGAGATGCCGATCCGTACGCTCGCTGAGCTGGCGGTGAGCGGCCATGAGGTGACTGCGGCGCTGGAGAAGCGTCCCGGCCCGTGGCTGGGCGTATTGCTGAACCAGCTTCTTCTGGATGTCGCGGCAGGTGACCTTGCCAATGATAACCAATTACTGCTGCAAGCAGCGCAAAGGATGGATAGAAATGAATAGCGGTCATGCGCAGCATTCCGGCGTGTTGAAACGGGAGGCGTTCGTTCCCGGCTGGGCCAAAGGCATTCAGCGGCTGGATACTGTCGGTTCCACACAGGAGCAAGCCAAAATACTCGCCGAAGGCGGCGCCCCGGAGGGAACAACGGTCATGGCCGAAGCGCAGACCGGCGGGCGCGGGCGGATGGGCCGTAAATGGCACTCCCCCCACGGCAAAGGAATCTGGATGAGCCTGGTGCTGCGTCCAGATCTGCCGCTGGCCTTGACTCCGCAGCTGACGCTGCTCGCCGGAGTGGCTGTCTGCACAGCCATCCGTGAGGTTACCGGGGTGCCGTCCGGCATCAAGTGGCCGAATGACCTGCTGGCCGGCGGCCGCAAAATCTGCGGAATCCTGCTGGAATCCTCGCTTCGCGAAGGCGGGCTGCATTATTGCATCGCCGGTATCGGCATCGCTGCGAATTTGACGGAGGAAGACTACCCGGAGGAGCTGCGCGGGATCGGTACATCGCTGCTGATCGAAGGCGGGGGCATTCCCGTAGACCGCACAAGGCTTGCGGAAGCCGTGCTGGAGGAACTCGAATATTTGTATCATGTATATCTGGAGCAAGGCTTCCAGCCCGTGAAGGAGCTGTGGGAGTCAATGTCGGTGACACTGGGGCGTCAGGTATGCCTGAATACTCCCCAAGGCCGCACCGAAGCCACTGCTGTCGGACTGAGCGATACCGGCGGGCTGCTGTTACGTAACGAATCCGGTGAGGTCGTGAGCGTACTTTCAGGCGAGATTGAAATGATCTAAGTGGCTGGAGCTGCCCCTATTAAGTCATAATAAGTAAAGTCCCATAGGATTTCATCGCTGCCTAACACTGACAATAGAGCTACAATTGGTTTAATTGTATTCGGTACACTTAAAAGCAGAGAAATTTTTGAAATGGCGGGGATAGATGTATTTTGTGTAATTAAAATATGGGAAATGCCGCCTTTTTCATAATTAGAGGGTTTTTAATGGTACATAATGCAATTAAATCCCTCCCAGCTTAAATATCCTTCACTTTAGTTGCACAAAATACAGTTAACACCATCCACTTACACCATCAGCTACTTCAAGACATGTCATATTTTAAAACATAAGAATTATCTGTTCACACGATAACTTATCCTTCTATTTCTCGCTGAAACGGTACCGTCCTTTATAAGGACGGTAAAGCTGTTTCGACTTGAGGTGTTTATTTTTGTGTTTTTTTGGTATACTGTCCTCATGAGGCGGCATCGCAAGGCGAGCTGTACTCACGCAATTGTATCTTTTAACAGGACACCTATTTACCGGATGTACCTTCATAACTGGATGTAACGGTTACGTTGGATTCTGCTCTGAGCCGTAAGGACCGAGACAGAAGGGACGATCGCGAGTGACTCTTTTTTGCCCTTCGGACCTTTTTAGCGGACCATGCTAAAAGGTTTTTTTGTTTGCGCGGATACCGCGTATTTTATGGAAAAGGGGAATGAGAGCAATGGCAGACAAACACGCACTGAATATTATCAAGATGAAAAAAATGAAAACGGACGGTGTGCCCCTGAGCATGCTGACCGCTTATGACTACCCTTCAGCCCTGCTGGCGGAAGAAGCCGGAATCGACCTGATTCTGGTCGGTGATTCCCTGGGAAATGTCGTGCTTGGTTATGACACCACGCTGCCGGTTACCATAGAGGATATGGTCTACCATACCCGGTCGGTGAAGCGCGGGGCGCCTAATACTTTTATAGTGGCTGATATGCCGTTCATGACCTACCACGGAAGTGTGGATGAGACCTTGCGCGGTGTGCGAAGACTGATGCAGGAAGGCCAGGCCCATGCGGTCAAAATGGAAGGCGGTCTTGAGATCTGCTCCGCAGTGTCGGCTGTAGTAACAGCCGGAGTTCCGGTGCTCGGCCATATCGGCCTGACCCCGCAGTCGGTCAATATGATCGGCGGCTACCGGATTCAGGGGAAGGATGCCAAGGATGCGCAGCGGCTGATGGACGAAGCGAAGGCACTGGAAGCAGCCGGGGCATTCGGTATTGTACTGGAGCTGGTCACGGAGGAAGTGGCAGAAGCCATCTCCAAGGCTGTCAGCATACCGACCATCGGCATCGGTGCCGGGCGTTACTGTGACGGACAGGTTCTGGTTTTCCATGATGTCCTGCGGTATGCCTCACCTTACCGGGAGAAAAAGTTCGTCAAAACCTACGCCGATGTAGGCACTCTAATTCGTGAAGGCATCACCAGCTACGTTCAGGAAGTGAAGGACCGCTCGTTCCCTGCGGAAGAGCATGTGTTTCGCGCGGACGAGACCGTTTTGGAATCTTTATACGGCAATGCCGGCAAAGGAGTGAAATAAAATGAGAGTGATCCGAACGATTGCTGAACTGCGCGAAGCGCTCGAATATATGCGTCAAGGGGGCCATGGCCCTGTTGGTTTTGTGCCTACCATGGGATATTTGCATGAAGGACATGCCAGCCTGCTGCGTAAGGCAGGGGAGAAGAGCGGCACGGTGGTGATGAGTATTTTTGTCAATCCGCTGCAATTTGGCCCGAATGAGGACTTTGCTTCCTATCCGCGGGATGAGCAGCGTGATCTGGCGATGGCTGAACGTGAAGGTGCGGATCTGGTGTTTATCCCCAGTGTAGAAGAGATGTATCCGCAGCCGATCCGTACAGGCGTATCGGTGTCCTCGCTTACGTCGCAGCTCTGCGGCGCTTCGCGTCCGGGACATTTTGACGGAGTAACTACTGTAGTCAGCAAGCTGTTTCATATCGTGCAGCCGGATTACGCCTTCTTCGGACTGAAGGATGCCCAGCAGGTAGCGGTTCTCCGCCGGATGGTGTCTGACCTTAACATGAACGTGGACATTATCGCCTGTCCTATTGTGCGCGAGGAAGACGGGCTGGCGCTTAGCTCCCGCAATGTCTATCTGAGCAGCGAGGAGCGCAGACAGGCGCTGGTATTGTCTCGTTCCCTGCGCGAGGTGCGCCAGGCTATGGAAGAGGGCAGCATTCGTACCGTAGATGAAGCAAGGGCTCTGCTGGTCTCGGTCATTGCTGAATCGCCGCTTGCGGTCATTGATTATGCGGAGATTCTAACCTTCCCTGATCTGGAAGAGCTGGAAGGCGGCAGCAGGCTGACGGATGCGGGCGGAGAGGTTATAATGGCTCTGGCCGTGAAGTTCGGCAGAACCCGTCTGATTGATAATAATGTATTTATTCCTAAGGAGGCACACGCTCTTGTTTAGACATATGATGAAATCCAAGATCCACCGGGCAACAGTCACTGAAGCCAATCTCAATTATGTGGGCAGCATTACCATTGATGAAGATCTGATGGAAGCCGCAGACCTGCTGGAGAACGAGAAGGTGCAGATCGTGGACAATAATAATGGTTCCCGTCTGGAGACTTATGTCATTCCAGGTCCGCGTGGCAGCGGCGTCATTTGTCTGAATGGGGCAGCGGCGCGTCTGGTACAACCTGGCGATACAGTGATTATTATATCCTACGCTGTCATGTCCTCCGAGGAGCTGGCGGCGCACAAGCCGACTGTAGTGTTCGTTGATGCGGGCAACAAGCCGGTGAAGCTGGCGGATCATGAGATTCACGCGACGATTGCCTGAATTCTGAGCTTTGAGCCATGTAATCAATGGCAGGGATGAAGCCCCCTGTACTTGCTGATAATGAAGTAAGGCAAGCTTAAGCTGACTTCATTATCAGTAAGGGTGGGATGTCCGGTGTTTCAACATTTATTTGCTGAGATGAACAAGATGCTCCAGGAGATCAAAGCCGACTATCCTACTGCGGAGGGTGCCCGCCGAAGCGATCTTTTATCCAAGTATAATATGCTCCACCGCATCAGTGATAATGTAATGGATGAATGGCTGGTCTTCGCCGAGAAGCTGAGCGAGTTCCGGGAACAGGCGGATTTCCAGGTTCAGCCGGAGGAGCTGCCGGAAGAGGAAGCGCCCGAGCTTGGGATGGATGCTTTTGTCAGAGGCCAGGGCTATTACAAGCTGCTGATGTACCGCAAATGCATTGAACAGTTCAGGGAGGTTACGGCTAAGTATCCGGACAGCCTCGCTGCCCGCCTGTATCTGGCCATGGCTTATCTGCAGGAGGGAGAAGGCGATACCGCCTGGGGACATCTGAATCACATGCTGGGCCTGATCCGTGAGGAGAAGCTGAAGGCGATGATCTATAATGCGCTGGGCTGTATCCGGGCTTCTCAGGAACGCTTCAATGAGGCCAGTGAGCTGTTCAGCCTGTCGCTGCTGCATGACCCGGATCTGCCGGAGCCGAATGTGAATCTGGAGGTATGCCGCAGACGGGGCGGGAAGCTGGAGTTTGGCCATCAGCTGGTTTCGCTTTTATAATTTATCCTCGGTTTCTTTAGGCGATGCGCCCCGTTTCCCGGGGTGTGCATCGCCTTTTTTCGTAACTTCTGTTATGCTGATAAAGAGTCTCAAGTGAAAGGGAATAGAACTTAAAATGAAATTTGCCGTGCTTGATTTTGAAACTACGGGAACCCAATCTGTGGGAGAGATCATCCAGGTTGGCCTTGCCATTATAGAAGAAGACGGGACGATCTCCCGGGTGTATGGTTCCTATGTCAAGCCCGGAGCGCCCATTCCTCCTTTTATTACGGGCCTGACCGGAATTACAGACAGCGATGTACAGGATGCGCCGGAGCTCGATGAGATGATGATGGAGCTGGTGCCGCTGCTGGATGATGTAGTCCTCGTCGGACACAATGTCGCGTTTGATTTTCATTTTTTGCAGAATGCGCTGGACCGCTGCGGCTACCTGCCGTTTCAGGGGCGGATTCTGGATACGATTGATTTTCTCAAAATATGCTTTCCCTCGCTGAGCACTTATCAGCTTGGCGCGGTAAGCAGCCACTTCGGCATTACGCATGACCGTCCCCATCAGGCGGACAGTGATGCGCTTGCCACGGCTATTGTGCTGCTCAAATGTCTGGAAGAGCTGCAGAGTCTGCCGCTCTTGACGATTCAGCGGCTGAATGAGCTGTTCGCGGACGAAGACAGTGATCTGGCCTGGTATTTCGACGGTCTGCTGCGGGAGCGGGAGATGGAGACCTTTCAGCCGGAAGGTGAGCTGAGCTTCTACCGCCAGCTTGCGCTGGCTGTGGGGGACTGGGCAGAGCTGGATTCGCCACGGGAGGAAGGAAGCGTCAATCCGCTGGAGAATATTACCTTTGAAGAATATATGGATGAGGTAACCAAGCGGCTGAAGGCTGCTCTTCCCCAGTATGAGAGCCGCGAAGCCCAGGAGCTGATGATCCATGAGGTCATTACAGCACTTGAGCAGGACAAGCATCTGCTGATTGAAGCGGGAACAGGCACCGGCAAATCGCTGGGTTATCTGCTTCCGGCCATCTACCATAGTGTGAAAAGTAATCAGAAGGTGATGGTCAGCACTCATACCATTAACCTTCAGGATCAGCTGCGGGAGCGGGATATCCCGCTCTTAACCAGCGTTGTGCCGTTCCCGTTCAAGGCCTCCATCTTTAAGGGAAGAGGGCACTATTTGTGTCTGCGCAAGTTCGAACATAGAATGAACAAAAAGGACTTTACGAGTCCAAGGGAAGAAGCGCTCACCGCTGCGCAAATGCTCGTCTGGCTGACCCAGACGACGACCGGCGATGATGAGGAGCTTAACTTAAGCGGACGGGGCGGCGATTTCTGGGAGACTGTTTCCAGTGATACCGACTCCTGCCTGGGACGCGCCTGTCCCTGGTTCCGCAAATGCTATTACCACCGGGCCAAGCATGAAGCCGGGATCTCCGATGTGGTGGTCACCAATCACTCCAAGCTGTTCGCAGATGTCAAAGCCGGGCATCAGCTTCTTCCGGCGTACGACCATCTTGTTATTGATGAAGCCCATCATCTGGAGGATATTGCCGGCAAGCATCTTGGCATGCAGATGAAATATTTCACATTCGCCCATACCCTCACCCGTCTCTATAAAGATAGCCGTAGCGGGCAGCTGCCTGCCCTCCGCCAGAGTCTGCAGTCTTCAGGCAGTGAGCAGGCCTCCGAATGGAGCGGCGTGATCGACCGGATCTATCCAGATCTGCTGACGGTGAAGGAGTCCTGGGATGCGCTTAGTGACAGGCTCTTCAGCCTGCTGCCCGAGCGCAGCGATGCCGGAGCCGGTGAAGCAGGCCAGCTGGTGGCACGCCTGCAGCCGGGCAAGAAGCCGAAGGATTGGGAGGAGCTGGCTGCCCTTGAGAATACACTGAACCTCAGTCTGAGCGATATCATCCGCAAGGGCGACAAAATGCTCAATGAGATGCGTGACACGGACAGCCAGTCCTCCTCAGACAGTCTTGTGACTGATATCGGCGGGTTATTCAAGGATCTGGCATCCATTAGAGAGCAGATCCGCTTCTTCATGAGTCTGAACGATGAGAATATCGTGTATTGGCTGGAGGGAAGCGGCAATTATAAGGGCAAGTCGCTGCAAATGTATGCTGTTCCCGTAGATGTCAGCACCCAGCTCAGGGAGCTGTTCTTCGATAAGAAGAAGAGCATTATCCTGACCTCGGCCACCTTATCCGTGGATAAATCCTTCCAGTTCATGATCGATAACCTGGGTCTTGGCGAGGCTGCCGAGCAGAGGCGTCTGATGACTGCACTGCTTCCATCGCCATTCAAGTATCGTGAGCAGGCTCTCCTGGTCATTCCCCGGGACTTCCCTAGCGTCAAGGGAAGTATAGGTGATGCCCGCTTTGTGGACACCCTCGTGCACTCCCTTGCCGAGACAGCTGTAACAACACGGGGGCGGATGCTGGTGCTGTTCACCTCCTACAAGATGCTGCGCCAGGTGTATGAACCGCTGAAGGAGGCGCTTGCCTCACAGGATATCGCGGTGCTGGGACAAGGCGTGGAAGGCGGCAGCCGGAGCAAGCTGATCCGCCGCTTCCAGGATAGCCCGGCTTCGGTCTTGCTGGGTACCAGCAGCTTCTGGGAAGGGGTGGATATCCCGGGAGAAGCATTGACCTGCCTGGCGATTGTCAGACTGCCGTTCCAGCCGCCGAATCACCCGCTGGCAGAAGCGAAGTCGGAGCTGCTTCAGGCACAGAAGAAGAATCCGTTCATGAAGCTGTCCGTGCCGCAGGCCGTCATCCGCTTCAAGCAGGGCTTCGGGCGGCTGGTCCGCACGGCGCAGGACCGGGGCATCGTAATTGTGTACGATACCAGAGTCATTGAATCGCATTACGGAAAGTACTTCCTGTACTCGCTCCCCGGTCCCAAGATGGAGCATATGCTCACCGAGCAGATGGTCCCGAGAATTGCCGAATGGCTGGATGACGGCGGGGTTTCCTAATTCATCTGCTATTGCTATTATTAATAAGTCATGATTAACCTGAAGATCCGTTCCCGCCTGCCCTGCCACTCCGGCAGGCGGCGGGGCACGGTTGCTATAATTGTACGGGTCTAACACAACTTTTAAGGAGGAGAATACATGAAATCGGATAAAATATCGGAGGCCGTCGTGCGCAGGCTACCAGTGTACCTGCGTTTCCTGAACGATCTCCAAAAACGTGAAATCTCCACAGTCTCTTCCCAGGAGCTGGGCCAGAAGCTTGATCTGAATCCCGCCCAGATCCGTAAGGATTTGGCTTATTTCGGTGATTTTGGCAGAAAAGGCATCGGCTATGATGTATCTTATCTGATTGAGAAGATCCGCCATATCCTGAAGCTTGACCAGCAAATTAATGTTGCACTGGTTGGAGCCGGTAATCTCGGTCATGCCTTGTCAAACTACAACGCTTACTTAAAGGATACGATGAAGATTACTGCCATCTTCGATGCCTACCCGCCGAAGGTGGGCCAGCAAATCAACTCGCTGGTTGTGCAGCCGATGGAGGAGCTAAGCAGTACAATCCGTTCGCAGGGCATCCGGATCGGGATTATTACCGTGCCCGACAGCGAAGCCCAGAACGTAGCTGATATTCTTGTCGATTCCGGTATCGAGGCGATTCTGAACTTCGCACCGGTTATTCTCAAGACGCCTGCCAATATCCGGATTCATGCCGCAGATTTCACCACAGATCTGCAGAGCTTGGCCTATTATTTGCATGATGGAAAGGATGAGGCTGAAGATGAGCAGTAAGATCACGATAATCAAGAATGGGCACTTCCTGGTTCCGGGCAGTGACAAGCCGGTTCTGAGCGGGTACATGACCCTGGAGAATGATTTGATTACTTACATAGGTGAAGCTGAGCCAGTAGTGGAGGATGGCGCACAGGTCGTAGACGGCAGCCGTCTGCTGTTCATGCCTGGTCTGGTCAATACCCATGGTCATACTGCAATGTCACTGCTGCGCGGATACGGCGACGATATGGTGCTTCAGTCTTGGCTGCAGGAGAAGATGTGGCCGATGGAAGAGAAATTCACTGGTGATGATGTATATTGGGGAACCTCGTTGTCCGTGCTGGAGATGCTGAAGGGCGGCACAACCACCTTCCTCGATATGTATGATCATATGGACCGGGTAGCGGAAGTGACCGAGCAGTCCGGTATTCGTGCGGTGTTGATGCGCGGCGTAATTGGGCTGTGCCCGGAAGAGGTACAGCAAGCGAAGCTCGCTGAGGCGATTGCTTTTGCCCGTAACTGGCACGGCAAGGCTGACGGCAGAATTACGACCATGCTCTCACCGCACGCCCCGTACACCTGTCCTCCAGAGTTTTTCATGAAGTTTGTGCAGGCTGCCCATGATCTGGACCTGCCAATGCACACCCATATGTCCGAGACGCGCCATGAAGTGGAACAGAACGTGGCCGACTACGGCCTGCGTCCGGTCGCACATCTGGAGAAGCTCGGAATGTTCACCCGTCCTTCGCTCATTGCCCACGGGGTTCATCTGAACGATGAAGAGATCGGGATTCTGGCCCGCCATAACGTTGGCGTGTCGCATAACCCCGGCAGTAACCTGAAGCTGGCCAGCGGGGTTGCTCGTGTTCCTGAACTGCTGAGAGCCGGGATTAAGGTCTCCCTGGGTACAGACGGCGCGGCAAGCAACAACAATCTGGATATGTTCGAAGAGATGAGGCTGGCGGCTCTGATCCACAAGGGCGTAAGCGGTGATCCTACAGCGGTACCGGCTCCTGAGGCGCTTCTGATGGCTACGGAGTACGGGGCGCAGTCTATTTTCCTAAGCGGGGTAGGCCGGCTTGCAGCAGGAATGAAGGCCGACTTCATCGCACTTGATATTGACCAGCCTCATCTGCTGCCGCATACCGATCTGCTCTCCCATGCCGTATATTCGGCAAGTGCCAAGGATGTAGAGCATGTATGGGTGAACGGCCAGCAGGTTGTGAAGCATGGACAATGCCTGACACTTGATGAAGAAGCCATCCGCCGCAAAGCACAGGAGACGTTCGAGAGCCTGCTTAAACGGTAATTCAGGGGAACGGGAAAGGAAGCAGCGTGGTGAAGAAGAAGAGGGGAAAATGGATCTGGCTGGGGATTACCGTGGTGCTGCTCCTTCTGTTCGGACTAAGCCAGTTCTATGCCTACATTATGAAGGACCAGTGGAACGAGCGGAGTGAGGCCAAGGAGCTGGCCCGGGCGCGTGCCGGACTAACAGAGGTAACCAAGGCCCAGAAATCTGTATGGAATGAGAATGAGATCTACTGGGTGCTGACCGGTAAAAATGAAGCAGGGACCGATTTGATGGTGTGGGTCCGTTTCACCTTGGAGGGCAAGCCTGCCGGAGGCGACAACGACCTGTATGCTGAGGAACTGAGCAATGGCACCTCAGAAGAGAAAATGCGCGGAATCATAGCCGCTCAGCTGCCGGACATTACGATCGAACGGCTGCTGCCCGGTGTATACAACGGGGAATATGCCTGGCAGCTATTTTACAAAAAAGACGGGCGATTCTATTATAATTTTTACCGCTTCAAGGATGGCAGTGCCATTGGTGAGGGGTACAGTCTGCCGAACCGTTAAGCGGACGGCCAGGCTTGGATTATAGGAGAAGTGGGAGATACAGTGATACTGTGCTCCCGCTTTTTTTGGTGTATCCATAAGAGTAAAGAACAGGTTAGAGCCGTTCATGGGCTTGAGAGTATATACGGGTTGCAATACCATTCATGTATATTAGATCAGCCACAGGAGACGGAATTTTAGACAGGGGGAATTGATAATATGGAAATTTTGTCCTATTTGTATCAGGCGGTGGATCTGTTCAAGGAGGAGCTGGGGGAGAATCTGTCGGGAATTTACGTGCATGGCTCACTGGCGATGGGCTGTTTTCACCCCGATACCAGCGATATCGATCTGCTGATCGTCGTACATGACAAGCTGCCCGCAGAGGTCAGTCATAGACTTGCCAGTCGTATTGTAGCTTATCATGACAGTCTGCCGAATAAGCGCGGAATTGAACTATCTATCGTCCTTAAGACATACCTGCGCAATTTTGTGTATCCTACGCCTTTTGAATTTCACTTTTCGGAAGCACATTTAGAGCGGTACAGAACTGATGAGAATTATCTGTGCGGCGGCTTTGAGGATGCTGATCTGGCGGCGCATTTTGCAGTAGTCTACCATCGCGGGTTTATCTTGTTCGGGGAGCTGATCCGCGAGGCCTTTGCGCCGGTAGACAACAGGTACTATCTGGATTCCATTATCAGGGATATCGATGATGCGCCGCAGAATATTAAGAAATCACCGGTGTATTACACACTGAATCTATGCAGGGTACTCTATTATATGCAGGAAGGTCATGTTTCTTCCAAGAAGGAAGGCGGGGAGTGGGGGCTGCAGCAGTTGCCTGAAGTCTATCACGGCTTGCTTAGACAGTGTCTGAAGGAATATAGCGGTGCGGCAGTCGCCGAAGGCTATGAACCGGGCGAATTAACTGATTTTGCGGAATATATAATGGCTGAAATCAAGCGGACTCCGAACTAAAGATTGGCCGGGCAAAAATGATAAGCGCATGAAACATCCAGAAATTAGTATCAAAAATTTTAAATATATTCACAACTTTATGTAAAATCGTATATACACCTATGATATACTACTACTTGTACTAAGACATGCTAAAGAGCATGTCAGTCTCGGAAGGGCGCTAGACACGCTGGCTGGTCTTTATTATAGAGTTATGCTCGGTCATTTTTGAGAGGAGGACGTTTCTTGAAACTGCGTCTTATGCCTGTACTGCTAACGTCTCTGCTGTCTGCTGCATTATTGTTTGGTGGCTGGTATTCCTACCGTACATTCGCGGTACAGGAGCCGCTGCAGAAGCTGGTATCATCCTACGAGGGAGTGAAGGATTCCCATATTACTATTAAACGCAATGAGGTCACTTTGAAACTGGATTTGCAGCCGGGCACGAAATTACGTGAGCTGGTGCAGTACGTATCAAGAGAAGGCAGCACTGCTATTGACGGCCGGACCCTGAAGCTGGATGTGGAACAGAAGCCGAGTGAGCTGCTGGATGAGTATTGGGATAAAGCGATGTTCTCTGTAGCGGAAGCGATGGAGAGCCGGAAGTATACATTGATACCAGCGAAGCTGGATGGACTTAAGGAGCAGGACAGCAAGTACAGCGGGGTTACAGCTACCACAGAGATTGATGACAATAATGTGTATGTAAGCCTGAGCAACGGCACTGAGAGCAAATTTATCATTCTGCCGCGTGCAGCAGCCAAGATGGGAGTGTGGAACAATGCCTAAGTACTGGAAAGAGGTTGTAGCCGGATTCGTTCCGGTCATGCTGATTTTTATGGCTTTTGTGGGGATTAATATCTTCCCTGTAATCATAGCGCTGGGTATGGTTGCCGCGCTCCTGTTCATTGCCCATGCCCGTGGTGGTCTGACAGTTAATGCAGGTGCAGATAAGAAGCGCAAGAAGAACGGCCCCTCCAAGCTGACTTTTGAAGAGATCGGCGGACAGGACAATGCCAAGCAGGAGCTGCGTGAAGCGCTGGACTTCCTGATCCGGCATGAAGAAATCAGCAAGTTCGGGATTCGCCCGCTTAAGGGAATTCTGCTTACAGGTCCTCCGGGAACAGGAAAGACGCTGATGGCTAAGGCTGCTGCGCATTATACGGGCTCCGTGTTTGTAGCTGCCTCGGGTAGTGAATTCGTTGAGATGTATGTCGGTGTGGGTGCGGGACGCGTACGCGATTTGTTCAAGGATGCCCGCACACGCGCACTCAAGGAGAATAAGCAAAGCGCCATTATTTTCATTGATGAAATCGACGTCATCGGCGGGAAGCGAGAAGGCGGACAGCAGCGTGAATATGATCAGACCCTCAATCAGCTGCTGACGGAGATGGACGGGATTTATAACAACGATACCCCGCGCATCCTGCTGGTAGCCGCAACGAACCGCAAGGAGATGCTTGATTCTGCGCTGCTTCGCCCGGGGCGTTTTGACCGCCATATTCAGGTGGATATGCCTGACAAGAAGGGCCGCAAGTCGATTCTCGACCTGCATGCCAAGAACAAGCCGCTGCATGATACCGTGGATCTGGATAAAATCGCCGAAGAAGCTTACGGCTTCTCGGGTGCGCAGCTGGAGAGCGTGATGAACGAAGCCGCGATCTACATGATGCGTGAGAATCTGACCCTGGTAGAGCAGCGTCATCTGTCGATGGCGATCGACAAGGTCATGATGGGTGAGAAGACCGACCGTGAGACCAACCATGAAGAGAAGAAGCGGGTAGCGATTCATGAGCTTGGACATGCTATTATGGCTGAGCTGCTGCGCCCCGGAAGCGTTAGCCAGGTAACACTTACCCCGCGCGGTCAGGCTCTAGGGTATGTCCGGCATAATCCGCAGACCGAGCAGTATCTGTACACGAAGGATTACCTGGAGAACCAGATCATGATTGCCCTGGGAGGAGCGGCTGCCGAAGAGATGTATTACGGCGGACGCAGTACCGGTTCCCGTGGAGACTTCGATCAGGCGCTGAATATCGTCGAGACCATGATGAAGTCAGGGCTCACCTCGCTCGGCATTGCGAATCTGCAAATGGTTACCACTGAAGAATTAATGAAGGAAAACAGTAAGATACTGGATGAACTTATGATCCGCACGAATGACCTGCTGGAGCAGCAGAGAAATATATTTGATTACTCCCTTGACATTTTAATGAAGGAAGAAGTTCTCTCCGGAGAGCAATTTCGTTGTCAATTTCGTGACAGTGTCCTTTTACCGGCATAATTCTTTATGCCGGTTATTTTTTTTTACTTTTCAGACATGCTAAGATATCATTATATGTCGGGCTACTTATTTTTTTCGACAGACAAGGTACAATACAGAAGTATAGATACCTGAAAGGATGGAGACTTTTACATGAATTTTAAAAAGATCGGTGTCATCGGCGGAGGCACAATGGGACAAGGGATTGCCGAAATGCTGGCAGCCAAGGGCCTGGATGTTATGCTGGTGGAGAAAACTGCTGAAAGACTGAACTACTCCTACGAAATGATCGAGACCAGTCTGGACAAGCAGCTGGAGAAATGGGCGATTACCCAGGCGGAGAAGAAGCTGATTCTGTCCCGTATCCAGAAGGTTACACATTTCGCTGAACTCAGCTCCTGCGATATGGTCATTGAGACCATCGTTGAAGATCTGGAGGCGAAGCAAAAGGTATTCAATCAGCTCGATCAGGTGTGTCCGAGTCACATTATTCTTGCGAGCAATACGTCAACGCTCAGCTTGACGGAGCTTGCAAGCTCTACAATGTATCCGGAACGCGTTATCGGCATGCACTTCATACATCCTGTAGGAAAGGTTGATCTGGTTGAAATCGTGCGCGGCCTGAAGACCTCGGACAGCACATTTGAAGATACCAAAGCCTTTGTCGATGAGATTGTAGAGAAAAAAGGCGTTATGATCTACGAATCCCCCGGATTTGTATCTTCGCGCCTCATTTGCCTGTTCATTAACGAGGCTATGCATGTGCTGCAGGAAGGTGTCGCTTCTCCTGAAGATATTGATGACGCTATGCGTATCGGCTACCAGTTCCAGAACGGGCCGCTTGAAATGGCAGACCGCTTCGGTCTGGATTCCGTTCTTGCCGCACTGGAGAATATGTTCCGTGAATACGGCGAACTCAAGTATCGTCCATCTACAATTCTCAAAAAGATGGTGCGTGCCGGACAACTGGGTGCAAAATCGGGCGAAGGCTTCTTCAAGTATGACAAGGATGGTGACCGTGTATGAATATCTTAGTTATTAATTCCGGCAGTTCTTCATTGAAATACCAGCTGTACAATATGACCGATGAATCTGTACTTGCCAAAGGCCTGGTAGAACGTATTGGAATGGATTCATCCATTCTGAACCATAAGCCGACCGGCAAGCAGGAAGTAACCGAAGTAAGCGAAATTCTGGAGCACAATACGGCAATCCGTAAAGTACTTGCTTGTCTGACAGACAAAGAGCATGGCGTTATCGCATCCACCGATGAGATTAATGCAGTGGGCCACCGTGTAGTGCACGGGGGGGAATTCTTCAAATCCTCCGCGCTGGTCGATGCCGATGCGAAGACCAAGATCCGCCAGCTGTTCGACCTTGCGCCGCTGCATAACCCGGCTGCGATGATGGGGATTACCGCATCCGAGAATAATATGCCCGGTGTGCCGCAGGTCGTTGTATTCGATACGGCCTTCCACCAGACGATGCCTGAGAAGGCTTATATGTATGCCATCCCGAGAGTGCTTTACAACAAATACAAAGTACGCCGTTATGGCGCGCACGGAACCTCCCATGATTTCGTCAGCAAGGCTGCTGCAGAGTATCTGGACCGTCCGCTTGGCGACCTCAAAATTATCACCTGCCACATCGGTAACGGTGCCAGCGTAACTGCAGTTAACGGCGGCATTTCTGTTGACACTTCGATGGGGATGACTCCGCTGGAAGGTCTGATGATGGGTACACGCAGTGGTGACCTTGACCCGGCTATTGTTCCTTATGTAATGAATAAGGAAGAACTGTCTGTCGGTGAAGTGAACTCCATGCTGAACAAGCACAGCGGACTTCTGGCCATCTCTGGCGTGAGCAGTGACATGCGTGATATTATTGACGGTGCGGAGAAAGGCGAGCCTAACTCAACGCTTGCTTTTGAAATGTACGAGTACCGTTTGCGTAAATATATCGGTTCTTATGCAGCTGCCATGAATGGGGTAGACGTAATTGTATTCACTGCTGGTGTAGGCGAGAATGCTTCCCTGCTGCGCGAAAAAGTACTGAACAATCTTACGTTCCTCGGAATCGAGCTGGATGCAGAAGCCAACAAGGTCCGTTCGGGTGATCCTCGGCGTATCTCTACAGCCAATTCCAAGGTACAGGTGCTCGTGGTTCCAACGAACGAAGAGCTTGTGATCGCACGCGATACCTATCGTATTGTGCAAGGAGTTAACGGCTAAATTAGAGGAGAGATAGTAGGCATGGCTAACAAAAGTGTAATCAAGAACGTGAATGAGCATGTCGGAGAGACTGTTGTCATCGGCTGTTGGGTCAACAACAAGCGCTCCAGCGGTAAAATTCAGTTCCTGCAGCTTCGGGACGGTACCGGTTATATTCAGGGTGTTGTGGTCAAATCGGAAGTGCCTGAGCAGGTCTGGGATGATGCCAAGAGCCTGACCCAGGAAAGCTCGCTGTATGTGACCGGAATCATCCGTGAGGAGCCCCGCAGCCAGTCAGGCTACGAGCTGACGGTTACGGGCATTGAAATTCTGCATCTTACCGAGAATTATCCAATCACACCTAAGGAGCATGGCGTCGATTTCCTGATGGATCACCGTCATCTCTGGCTGCGTTCCTCCAAGCAGCGGGCAGTAATGGTCATTCGTGCGGAGATTATCCGCGCGGTTCAGCAGTTCTTCAATGAGCGCGGCTTCACGAAGGTGGACCCGCCGATTCTGACACCAACGTCAGCGGAAGGCACGACCAACCTGTTCCACACCAAGTACTTCGAAGAGGATGCGTATCTTACCCAAAGCGGACAGCTGTACATGGAAGCTGCAGCCATGGCTCTGGGACGCGTCTATTCGTTCGGGCCTACCTTCCGTGCAGAGAAATCCAAGACCCGCCGCCACTTGATTGAGTTCTGGATGATTGAGCCGGAAATGGCCTTCACCGATCATGAAGAGAGCCTGTGCGTGCAGGAGGATTTCATCAGCTTTGTCGTGCAGTCCGTGCTTACGAATTGCCGCGCCGAGCTGGAAGCGGTGGGCCGCGATGTCTCGAAGCTGGAGAACATCAAAGCGCCATTCCCGCGTATCAGCTATGACGATGCGATTAAGTTCCTGAACGAAAAAGGCTATGAAATTGCCTGGGGCGATGATTTCGGGGCTCCTCATGAGACGGCGATTGCCGAGATGAGCGACAGACCGGTCTTCATTACCCACTATCCGGCTTCCTTCAAGGCTTTCTATATGAAGCCGCATCCTGATCGTCCGGAAGTGGTGCTGTGTGCGGATATGATCGCTCCTGAAGGCTACGGGGAGATCATTGGCGGTTCACAGCGTATCGATGATCCGGCGCTGCTGGAGGCCCGCTTTAAGGAACATAACCTGTCGATGGATACCTACAAATGGTACATGGATCTGCGCACCTACGGCACGGTTCCACACTCCGGCTTCGGTCTGGGGCTGGAGCGTACTGTAGCATGGATCTGCGGTCTGGACCATGTCCGTGAGACCATTGCCTTCCCTCGTACACTGTACCGTCTTTACCCTTAAAGAATAGGGAAAGGGGGGCTTAAGTATGGACGGAAAAGGTTGGAATACCTGGGGCGAGGGCGTAGCCTTCGGCCTGGAGAACGGAATGGCCGTCATTCCTTATGCACTCCTGAAATATTACCGGAAGCTGAATCTGACCGGCAGTGAATCCATGCTGCTGATTCACCTGCTCTCCTTCAGACAGGTGGAGGGGATTGATTTCCCTTCCCTGGAGGAGCTGCAGGCAGTAACCGGGCGCAGTATTCCGGTGATTGCCGGAGAGCTGCAGAAGCTTATGAAGGAAGGGTTCATCAGCATTGACGGAGATAATGACGAGCTGAGAGACATCCATTATGAGCGCTATAACTTCTCCGGCCTATACGCGAAGCTGGGAGCTTATCTGGCGGAACTCACCCGGGAGAATGCCCAGGAAAAGCCCAGCCAGAGCGGGCGGGAGCTGGGTGCCCGTGCAGTGGCTCATTACTCCGGGGCTACCGCACCGGATGGCGGCTATGGCCGCCCGGCTGTGCCGGGTGACAAGGAGTCAGAGGACGGACGCAGTCTGTTCAGCATTTTCGAGAAGGAATTCGGGCGTCCGCTGTCCCCCATGGAATGTGAATCTATTTCCGGCTGGGTGGATGAAGACCGCTATCCCGAGGAGCTGATCCTGCTCGCGCTGAAGGAGTCGGTCTTTGCAGGAAAGGTTCATTTCCGTTACATTGACCGCATTCTGCTGGAATGGGCCCGTAACCGGGTGAAGAATGCCCAGGATGTCAAAGCCTATTCCCAGAAATTCCGGGGCGGCGGCAGATGAGCGGAGCGAGTTAGAGATGCCGGTCCAGGGCAAGTCCCGGCCGGTTAAGGTGTCTCTTAAGTCATGTATGTGGCTTAAGGGGCACTTTTTTTGATTTCCTGCTTGTGAGTTGGCGGAAAGTGGGAGGGGAGCGGGGGTGAGGGGCTGAAGTGCCGCTGAATTCAGCAAAAGTAGCTTAATGAGCAAAATGAGGGGTATAAATGCACTAGATTTCGGTCGAAGCCGGCGGAATTATGCCTCACAACCAGCACACAGCACACAGCCCGCAGTCCCTTCACATGGAAGGAACTGCGGGCTGTTATGTTGTAGTAAGAATATCAATAACTAGGCCAAATAATTAGTGCAGCTCCTGCTCCAGAGCCGAACCCATCTCGCGTGAGCGTTCCGCACAGCGGTTGACGGCGGAAATGACGGTCTCGAAGAAATCGCCGCGCTCCAGTACTTCAATGGCCGCCTGGGTAGATCCGTTCGGCGAGGTTACCTTCTTGCGGAGCGCGGCAGGCTCTTCACCCGTCTGCTGCACCATCCGGGCTGCGCCAAGCACGGTCTGGACGGTCAGCTCACGGCTCTGCGCAAGCGGCAGCCCTCCGCGGATACCGGCAGCGATCATCGCTTCCATCATGTAATAGATGTAAGCCGGTCCGCTGCCGGAGATCCCTGTTAAGGTCTCCATCCGTTCTTCGTCAATGACCGCCGTCAGGCCGATCGCTTCGAAGATGTTAAGTGCTGTACGGCGGCTGTCTTCGCCAACCTCCTTGGAGAAGGCAATCCCGGTAGCACCAAGGCCGATGGAGCTAGAGGTGTTCGGCATGGTGCGGACCACAGGCTGCGGATTACCCAGTAAGCCTTGCATCGTACGGATGGTCAGCCCGGCAATGACGGAGATGACGAGCTGATCCGGCGACAGCAGCGGTCCGAGTGAACGGAGCGCTTCGGCAGCGTCTTTGGGCTTCATGGCTAGAACGATGACCGGCGCAGTGCGCAGAGCCTCGAGCTTGGACTCGGGAGCATTATAGCCGAGCACGCCGTACCGGCTGCGGAGCTCAGCCAGGCGCTCGCTGCTGCTGCGGTTCAGCATAATAATTCGGCCCGATTCCACTACATTCCGGGCGATCAATCCCCGCACAATGGCCTCAGCCATCGAGCCTGCGCCGTAAAAAACGATATTATGATTGATGAGCGGAATTGCTGGTTGCTGGCACATGGCTGGCAGTCCCCCTATAAGTTGAGTGAGTTAACCCCTGATTTGGCCGGAGCCGTGAATCATATATTTGCTTGAAGTCAATGCAGGCAGTCCCATTGGCCCGCGGGCATGGAGCTTCTGGGTGCTGATGCCGATCTCGGCACCGAAGCCGAACTCAAAGCCGTCTGTGAACCGGGTAGATGCATTGTGATATACCGCTGCAGCGTCAATCTCCTGCAGGAAGCGTGCAGCATTCGCCGCGTCTTCAGTTACAATACATTCGGAATGCTTGGTGCCGAATTCCGCGATATGTCCGAGAGCCTCTTCCAGCGTGTCAACGATACGAATATTTAGAATATAATCGTTGTATTCTGTAGCGAAGTCCTCTGGTGTGGCAGGCACAGCCCAAGGGATAAGAGCAACGGTATCCTGGCAGCCGCGCAGCTCCACACGGGCCTCGCGGAAGGCTTCGGCAAGTGCGGCGAGGTGTTCTTCGGCGTAAGCACGGTGAACCAGCAGTGTCTCCATTGAATTGCAGACCGAAGGCCGCTGGGCCTTCGCATTCACGCTAATACGCCGGGCCATTTCCGGATTGGCACTTGCATCCAGATAAGTATGGCATATGCCTGCTCCTGTTTCAATAACCGGTACGGTGGCGTTCAGAACCACATTCTGAATCAGAGAGCTTCCTCCGCGCGGGATGATGACATCCAGCAGTCCGTTCAGCTTCAGCATTTCATCCACGGAGGAACGGTTAGGATCTTCGATCAGTTGCAAGGCATCCGGCGGAAGGGCGGTACCAGCAAGTGCGCGGTGCAGCACCTCGGCAATGGCACGGTTGGAGTAGAGGGCGGAGGAGCCGCCGCGCAGCACCACGGCATTGCCGGTCTTAAGGCACAGTCCGGCAGCGTCAACGGTGACGTTGGGGCGTGCTTCATAGATAATGCCGATGACTCCAAGCGGAACCCGTACCTTCTCAATGTGCAGGCCGTTTGGCCGTTCGATCGTCTCCAGATTGTCTCCAACCGGATCAGGCAGAACGGCAATCTGCTGCAAGCCTTCGGCTATGCTGTCAATCCGTCCCGCATCCAAGGCCAGCCGGTCGAGCATCGACTCCGGTGTCCCGTTCAACCGGCCGCGCTCCAGGTCTTCGGCGTTGGCGGCAATAATGTAATCAGCTTCGGCACGCAGGGCGGCAGCCATCACCAGCAGGGCTTCATTCTTCTGGGCGGTAGTCAGGCTTGCGAGTACCCCTGTGGTTGCTTTGGCCAGCATTGTCTTGTTAACCACTTCACTCATGGCAATTCCTCCTCAAAAAAATTATGTTGGCACATGGATATACAATAGGTTGTGCAAGATTAACGCAGTGTGATCCATTCGTCCCGGTGGATCACCTCCAGCCGGTGCACTTCACCGAGCTTGGGCACAATCTCGCGGCTCGGAAGCCCCTGAATGCTGCGGAGCTGGCTGTCATCATAATTGACGATGCCCCGCCCAAGCAGCTTCGCATCCGGGCCGAGCACTTCGACGACATCCCCTGAATGGAAGCTTCCCTCAATCCGTCTAACCCCGACCGGCAGCAGGCTATGGCCCCCGTGGAGCAGCGCTTCAACAGCACCGTCATCGACATACAGTGATCCGAGCGGGGTAGACATGAAGCCCAACCACTGTTTTTTGACCGGCAGAGAGGAGAGTGTGGTGGCAAAATAAGTGCCCTTGCCCGTCCCTGCTGCGGCCTGTGATAAATCCCCTGGCTCCTTAACCTGGCCCACGAAGACCGGAACTCCGCCCCGCGTGGCGATCTTGGCCGCGTCGATCTTGGAGCGCATGCCGCCGGTGCCCACGCTTGAGCCCGCACCGCCTGCAATGGCATAGATCTCAGGCGTAATCTCTTCTATGTGCTCATACCGCACAGCATCCGGGTGCTTGCGGGGATCGCCGCTGTAGACGCCGTCCATATCGGTCAGCACCAGCAGGTGCGAGGCCTTCAGCAGATTGGCAACCAGCGCCGATAACGTATCGTTGTCACCGAACTTCAGCTCATCCACCGATACAGTATCGTTCTCGTTGAACACGGGCACGGCGCCTTGGCGGAGCAATTCTTCAACCGTCATCATGGCGTTGTTCATGGCCCGGCGGCTGCAGAAGTCCGTACGGGTCAGGAGAATCTGAGCAGTGGGTATACCGTGGCCTGCGAAGGCCTCCTGATAAGCCTGCATCAGCATAACCTGTCCTACCGCCGCCGCCGCCTGCTTCTCATGCAGCAGCCTTGGGCGGGAAGCATAGCCGATGCCCCGAAAGCCGGCTGCGACCGCCCCGGAGGTGACCAGCAGCACTTCACAGCCGTCCTTGCGGAGCGCTGCAATCTCGGCGGCGAAGAAGGCGACCGCCTCACGATTAAGGCCGCCTTCGGGACCTGTGAGTGAGCTGCTGCCGATTTTGACCACAATTCTTGACGTCATTGTCTTTCACTTTCCTCTCAAATTTAAATCGCTGTACACCCGAAAATGACAAAAAGCCCCCATCCTTAGACTTAGCAAAGGACGAAAGCTTGGTTAACTTCCGCGGTACCACCTTCATTGATGAGGGTTCATCCGACTTCATTCTCATAACGGGAGTATCCGTCCTGCAGGGCAGGCCGCTCGGGGGTAGGATTCGGAATGGACAATCGCGGTAAATTCTCCCAGCCTTTTTGAATTTACTCTCTGCACGCGAATATACGCCAATTCTTACTGGTCCCGTCTGCACGTTTCACTATTTGTCATTTAGAATACCATGGGGAAGCAGGGTTTGCAAAGAGCTCCGGACGAATATTTTTCTGCTGGGGCAGGGAGCGGATTTCCTGGTTGTCCTTCAGGGGAACGGGTAAAGTATTTATAATCAGTTACCAGGAGGTGGATTGAATTGAGTAAGAAGACTACTGTCCGACAGGAACAGAATCAGAATTCCAATGAAGCCGCCGAATTTCAAAACAAAGCGATCCGAGAATTTGTCGAGGAAAAAGCCGGAGATTCCCGCACAGAAGGACCGGTTGACGAGAGTACTGCCCGTATGCCCGATGACCAGAACCGTATGATCACGCAGTATAATTTGCGCAAATAAATAATTGCTTCTGCCAAAATACAGCAAATGACCATCCGGCCTCATGATAAGAGCTGGATGGGCATTTGTTTCCGCCGGCTTATTCGCCTGCCAGTCCGGCGACCGTTGCCTGGAAGGTTTCAATGAAAGCTTCCGCAGCACGGGACAAATAGCGTCCGCGCCGGTAAGCAACAACCAGAGTACGGCTGGGTACCGGTTCAGCCAAAGGCAGGTAGACAGGCACGAATTCACTCCGCGGTGCCCGTGCAATGAAATGTGGCACGAGCGTTACGCCCATTCCGGTGGCTACAAGCGATTGGACGGTCTCCATATTGTTGCTCTCGAAGACAATCCGCGGCTCAAATCCGGCTCCACGGCATAGCTCCACCGTCATTTTGCGGAAGCCCTGTCCTTCTTTGAGCACGATGAACGGTTCATCCTTAAGCTCGGTCAGCGAAGTTCGTGTACCCAGCAGCATCCGCGCCGCCAGCGGATGCTCAGGCGGGACTGCCAGGTCGATCCGTTCCTCTCCAAGAACCTCATAAGCTAGAGTCGGAATCTCCAGTGGCAGGGATAGCAGGCTGAGATCTGTCTGGCCGCTGGCTGTCAGCTTCTCAAGATTCATGGAGGAGTCCTCCAGCAGCGTGATTTCAACCTCGGAGTATTTGCGTTTGAAGGCAGGCAGCACATGCGGCAGCAGATGCGCACCGGTGATCGGCATGCTGCCAACCACAACCCGTCCGGTGCGCAGCTGGGATATATCCGACATCTCCTGGCGCAGCAGTTCTACGGCATCAATGATGGTCTGAGCCTGCTCGACGAATTTCTTACCGGCATGAGTCAGCTCTACTGAACTGGTATTGCGCTGGAAAAGAAGGACACCCAGTTCTTTTTCCAGTTTGGAGAGTTGCTGGCTGAGTGAAGGCTGAGCGATATGCAGCTTGTCTGCTGCCCGGGAAAAATTACGCTCAGCCGCAATTTGCAGGACATATTGCAGTTGACGCAGTTCCATTTCAAACCTCCTTACAGGTTAGGTACCATCAATAGTAATCCGCTTTCTTATAAGTATATCCTATAAATCGGTCTGATTACATCGGTTTTTACAAGGGTTGCAGTAGCTGTCATATTGGGAAAATGATTTAAATTTGGCATAACCAACCATTGGGTGAGAAAGAGGCACCATTCGGTCGAGAAATCTGGCATATTTCTACATTTCTGTTTATTATGAATGTATTGAAAGAAAATGATTGTCTTATAGATAATAATACTGTTAAAAAAGTAAAATAATACACAAATCGAAGGGATAAAACTAAATGTATTACTGGATAAAGTGCTTACAGTACTTAAACGGTTCTAGTCGACTCAGATATTTGGATTTTACACTTCAACAAATAAAATGCATAATATTTGTTTTAATTTATAGTGTTTCGTCAATTATATTTCCAAGTTACATAAGTAAAATAGTTGACTTAGGAATAAGCAATAGGAACATTGGAGATATTGCCAATTACACTATTACTATGCTGATTGTAGGATGTACGATGGTTGCTTTCCAATATTTATATCAAGTTAGCTTCTATAAATTTTCACAACGCTTTGTTTCTGAAATAAAAGAAATGGTTTTTGAAAAATTAATGAATACCAATGTAGCTTTTTGGAGCAAGCATAAGGTTGGAGACATGTTTACAGTTTTAGAAGAAGACATCTCATCAATAGAAAGCCTTTTTACAAAATCAATAAGCGGAATTTTATCCAATACATTAATTGCAGTAGGCATTTCCGCATATTTAATCTACATAGATAAAACTATTGGAATCATATTAATATTGCTTACTTTTTCATTTGCTTTAATTCAAAAAAAATACGGTAAAAAAATTGAAGCATATGTGGTGCCATTAAGAGAAGAAATTGCAGATTTCTCATCCTATACAAATGAAATACTAAATAATGTGAATCATATTGAAATGGCTGGTGAAGTAAAACGTGCTTATAGTGGTTACTGCAAGAAGAACCGTTCTGTAGTAGAAAAAGCAATAAAACAATTAAGAATGATTACTGTGTTGTTTAGTATTGTTTCAAGTTATAGCGTAATCATTATTTTTGTGGTGCTGCTCATGGGGGCGCAAAGAGTATTATCAGGGACGATGACAGTAGGTGTTTTATTCAGTTTAATCATTTATGTGCAAAGAATGTTTGGCCCAATAAATTCGATTGGTAGTGAGTATATATCTTTCAAAAAAAACATTCCTATTTTTAGACGGATATTTGAAGTTTTGGATAATAAAGAGGTTATTCAAGAAGGAAATCACACCCCTGACCTCGATCTATCAGGCAAGATTAGTGTGAATAGAATTGATTTTAGCTATGAAGAATCCAATCAAATATTGAAAGGGTTATCATTGGAGGTCCAACCGGGTGAAGTAGTAGGAATCGTAGGCAAAAATGGATGCGGGAAGACAACCTTAATGAAACTCTTTACGAAGCTCTGTGTACCTCAAAAAGGGGAAATTCTAATAGATGAAGTGATTATTGGAGATTACCAAACGGATTATCTGCATCATCAAGTCGGTTGCTTATTACAAAGTGAATTTATATTAAGCGGTTCTTTAAGGGATGTTCTGGATACTAAAAATCGCTATAGTGATCATGAGATTATTGAGACGATGAAGGAATTTTGCTTAGCAATAAATGATTTTCCTGATGGGCTCGATACAATGATTAAAGAAAATTCATTAAATCTTTCGGGTGGACAAGTACAAAAGATAGCGTTAATACGCCTCTTCCTTCAGAATAAATCTATTTACTTGTTAGATGAACCCACTTCAGCTATGGACATTGAAGCAGAAAAGGTAATCTGCAATGTGATTAGAAGAAAACTAGAAGGAAAAACAGCATTAATTATTACACATAGAGAGCAAATCTTAAATATATGTGATAGAAAAATAATGCTAGCGGAGGAACAAGAAAATGAACAAGAAAATGAACAGGAATATTATGTTAGGTCAGTTTACTAAAGTTTTGACTCATGGAAACAAAGTGATTTTAGGGAATCGAAGGAATGGAAAATGGATGAAAATGAGTCAGGAATGTTATGAAATACTTAAACTTGCCATGCAGGAAAGCGCAACGACTAATGAACTGATTGAAGCGTTTGAAGACCAGGAAGATAAGGAATACTTCTTCGAGCTGTTGCAACTTTTGTACAAAGAAAATTTGCTGGCCGATACGGAAGAGATGTTACTGTTTGATAAAAATTTCAGTGTGGATATAGCAATTACCAACAGATGTAATCTCAGATGCAAACATTGCTGCGTGGATTCTGACTTAACAAATTTGAGCGATCCGTTGGACACGGATGTTCTAAAAACGGTTTTGAATAAAGTGGTTAAATCAAAACCCAAGAGTATTTGCTTAACGGGTGGAGAACCTTTAATTAGGAAGGATTTTTTTGAGATTCTATCTCACCTGAATGATATTTACGATGGTGAAATCAGAGTAATGACGAATGGGACATTAATTAATAGTGAAAATGTGAAACAACTAGTGGCGCATGTATCAGCAATAGATTTTAGTATTGATGGTGTTAATGAAGACACATGCTCAACAATACGTGGAAAAGGAGTTTTTAACAAGGTCTTGCATTCGGTTGAATTATTAAAAAATCACCATTTCGATAAAATTTCATTATCAATGGTCTTGACTAAGGAGAACTATGTATTACGCAATCAATTTGAGGAATTAAATAAAGAATTAGGAACCCGTGGCATTGCAAGGGCTTTTAGCCCAATTGGAAGAGGAAAAGATAATAAAGATTCATTGCAGCCTAAAGAAAAAGAAGTTCAAATTGAAGAAATAAGAATGATGAATCTTGACATTGATGATGTTCATATTTGTCTCTGTGGGGGGTTATTTAAAGAGATTTATATAAATAGTAAAGGACAGATATATCCTTGCGGTTTATTGGAGAGAGATAAATATTATGTAGGCA
Organism: Paenibacillus sp. FSL H3-0333; assembly: GCF_038002805.1. Taxonomy (NCBI): domain Bacteria; kingdom Bacillati; phylum Bacillota; class Bacilli; order Caryophanales; family Paenibacillaceae; genus Paenibacillus; species Paenibacillus sp. FSL H3-0333. The sequence continues at coordinate 3,292,317 of NZ_JBBODG010000001.1, forward strand.
ATATATTGGAGATAGAAGATTTAAGCAGTTTTCTGGGGAGTGGTGAATTTAAAAAATATGATGGATATCAAAATTGGGAGTATTTACAGCCTGATAAACATGAAAAGTGTAAAGATTGTGATGTTAATTTATTTTGCTGGAATTGCTTGCATTACTTAGATCTTATAGAGAGCAATGATGGTTTTTATGAAAGTGTTTGTCCAGAACTGAAACGTAACTTCCAAAGGATTGTATGGGAGGATTGAGCAATGTTAATAGGAATTTGGGTAACTAAAGCATGCAACCTGAGATGCAGCTATTGTTATGAAGGAAACGACAAAAAGGAAATAGATATGGATCGCAATACTGCGGATCAAATAATTAATTTTATCCAAGAGAACTATAGTACTAATGATAATTGGTCAGAGGATCCATTAATTATACAATTCCATGGAGGGGAGCCATTATTAAATTATGACCTAATAACATACATTACTGAACGACTGAGATTATTATTCGCCACATATAAAAAAAAAGTTATGTTTGGTATTACAACAAATGCAGTGTTACTTGACAAAAAGAAGATTGAATTCTTGGCGGAAAATATGAATTACGATTTTTCAATAAGTATTGATGGCGATAAAAAGGTTCACGATCAAACAAGGCTATTCTCAAATGGTACAGGTTCTTATGATGCAATTATAAATAAGGTTAATATGACATTGGAAAAAAGGAAGAATATTAGGGCTAGAGTTACATTTGGTGCTCAAACAGTTTCTCATTTATTTGAAAGTATTAAACATTTGATAGAATTGGGATTCTTAGTGATTGTCTGTATCCCTGACTATTTCGATAAGAGTTGGGATGAGAAACATATAGATGCTTATTTAGATCAGCTTGGTTTGTTGAAAGAATATTATTTAAGGAATAAGTTAGATGAAAAAAATGTGGAAATTCCAATCTTAGAAAATAATATTTTCAAGAAAAATAAGTGTTCTGGCGGTTATAGCAGTATTCACATTGACCCAACCGGAGAGATTTATCCGTGTTCCTATGTTGTAGGAGATACTAAATATAAAATCGGTTCAGTACATCTAGGAGGAATTAATAATGATTACTTAGCAGATATCTCAAGAATTAATCACTGCAACATGATGGAATGTGAAGGGTGCAATAATTATAGCAGTTGTCTTACTGTAAGATGCCGATACCTCAATGAATTATTAACTGATGACGGATTGTGTCCTTCAGCAACAATATGTGCTTTTGAAAATGCCAATTATAGTTTTTTAAAATCAGTTTAGAGATAGAAGTAGCTAGGAATGCGAAGAAGGAGGACTTATTATGAGTTTAAAGATTAAAAAAATTGCGGACAAAATTAATGCATTAGAAGTAAAAGGGCAAGGTTGTAAAGATGATTGTGCCGATTGGTCTGGAAAAAGTGCCTCTAACCCAGCAGGTTGCTCTGTTACATTCAGCTGTAAAATTACTTGCGCATTTTAATGTGAATAAGTAGGTAAATTTACTTAAAAAAACCATTTCAGCATTCCTAGTCTATTTTTATATAATGGGTAGTGATTAAAATCACTACCCATACTTATTATATGCAACTATAGGGAGATCAAAAATGAATCCTGATGTAATCATTATTGATACGGGAATAGTTCAAGAGAACTCCATTGGAAATGTTATCGGTGGTATGGGTTTGACTGATGAAGATAGCGATTTCGAAGACGATAATGGTCATGGTACGCAATGTGCTAATATAATAGCGCAAATGTGTGAAGCGCAGCCCAATATTTTTGCGATTAAAGCATTAAATCAAAATATGGAGAGTTCACTTGATACCTTAATAGAAGCCTTGGAGTATACGCGTAAACTTAATATTCGGACAATTAATCTTAGCTTAACTACAATTAAGAAAAAAAGCAGATCAAGGCTACAACCAATTATACATAAACTCAAGAGTGAGGGTAAGATCATAATATCTTCAGCACCTAATCAAGGTTATTTGGGTTATCCAGCTGCATGCGATGGAGCAATCGGTATAAATGGTGCTATACTTCAGGGGAACAGTGATTATTGGTACAATAAAAGCAAGGTGATCCAATGTATCGCTAATAAAACGCCTAATTTAGTAAAGAGTATAAGTGATTCATATAAAATGTTTGGCGGAACGAGTAAGGCTACCGCAACTGTTACAGGTATAGTATTGAATATATTAATCAAGAAACCTGATTTGAAATACGAGGAACTGGAAGTATTATTGCAAACATTTGCCGAAAGAAAACTATGGAAAACAAACGATGTTATTGGTGCTAATACATTCAATTTCGATTCGGTTGAAGTTCTAGGCCAAAGCAAACTAAATAACGAAATAAAAGAAATATTGTTCTCATATTTTAAGAAAAGAGATAGAGATATTACCGCAGAGCAACTAGCGAGCACTAAATTAATTGATTTATTGTATCCAAATGATTTTTTTGAGATTTTAAAAGAAATAGAAGCGATTACAGGTGTCAGCATTAATTATAATGGTGTTGATTATAGAGTTTTTAGTTCAATAAGCACATTAACCAAATTTATTGAACATACTTAAAGAAATGAATGACGAATAAAAAAATACATCAGGAGTATTTCTGCTGATGTATTTTTGAATTTGTTCATCCGCTATTCAACGGTCTCTATGGAATCCACAATACTCATGTCTGCGATTTTGCGGAGTGGAATACATGTTGCGGTTAAGCAAACCACAATAGAAATAAATGCAGCTCCCATAATGGGGAGAAATGGAACGGGGATAAGCTCTATGGTGTCTGTTTTAGCAGCACTTACAAAGATTGAACATGAATACCCTGCTATAGAACCGGCGATAGCTGCGATAATTCCGTAATAGGCGCCTTCCCAAAGGAAGGTCTTGTATAAGCTTGAAATGCTCATGCCTATCGCTCGCTGAACCCCGATTTCAGTAATACGGGTATGAATATTTGTGTACACGGTATTAATTATATTTAGAATTCCTATAAGCCCGATAAACAGAATCAATCCCCATGCTAACCATTTGATCTGCTGATAGCTTTCTGCAAGCTGTGTATCTGTATCTTGATAAGAAAGCCATTGGCCCCCTCCAGCTTGTTCACTTATTTGAGTAATAACTTTCTCAACATTTTCCTTATCAGCGTTGGGTGACAAGACAGGATATAACTCCGAATAATTGATTGTTTCTGTAATCTGATCGTAGATCGTATCATATACAATGATTTGAACCCCGTTTACAAATCCGTCATTATCCAGTGTGATTGAATTACTGCTTTCATGCAGAACTTGTAACGTCAAGTTATTGACAGATATATTATCGCCTACGGAAATTAAGGTACTGCTTAATCGGGTATCTCCATAATTTATGGCGATGGGATTTTTGATAATACAGGCTTTTCCTGCTTTTAAATTCTGGAGTTCCGGTTGGGTAAGTGCTGGTGCGATCATTTTTAACCGATCTTCATCAACACCAATAATATGCAGCGCCTCGCCTGGCTGTAGTAAAAAAGATGTGGAAATTGGCATCTGCCCCTTGCTATCCTGTGTATACAGGCTATATTTCAAGGTGGAAACGGAAGTTATATCTGCTAAGGATTTGAGTTCCTTCACCACTTCTGGAGAAAAACCAGTTGTCTTATGGGTAATGGAGTAATCACCAATATGCATTTTTTGTACCGCAGTGCTCGTATCCAATAATGTGGAAAAACTCTGTAATGCTATAAATACCGTTATACTCATAAATAATGATAAGATAGTAATTGTCGTTCTGCCTTTATTTCGCTTCATATTCATTCTTGCGTAGAAGGCTTCGAAGGAACGTATACGCCGAGCCTTTCGATTTTTTCGTCCAACCCGTATTGACGGACCTGACATTGCGAGCGTCGGAGAAACCTTTGCCGCATATCTTGCGGCAGGGAATGCTGCAAGATAGGCAAACAATAATGTAATTACTGTACTGATGAGCAGAGGAAGTATTTTCCCGGAACTATTTTTGGCTATCAACAGGGCTAATTCTTCCGATGAACTTGTTAGAAACAGGTCCGGAGACAAGAGGCTGGTTGCGGAGATGGTAATTCCTTTGGCAAACAATATGCCAAAAGTGATCCCTGCAGGAACACCTATTCCACAGAGTAGGGCAAGCTGTAGCGATACTAATATATATAGTTTACTGCGTTCCGCACCAAGAGCGCGTAATGTACCGTATTCGCGGATGCGTTTCGTTACAGAGATTTTCAAAATGTTATAAATAACAAGACCGGAGGCTAAAAGAACAAGAGTACCAACGAGAACGCTTGCAACGGCCATAAAGGGAAAACCGGAACCATTGTCTGAGTCATCGCTCTTATGGGTGTAATCAATACCCACTGCTGCTAGAAGGATGTCGTTGTACTGAATGCAATATTCAGGCAGAGCAAATTGAGCGGCGATATCATCAACCGTGTTCTGGAAGTGATTTTTGTTTATCATACGAACATCTGTGGAGTACAGTTGGTATTTTTTCGGCAGCAGCTGTTCCGCTGTTCCTTGACCGGCAATACCGTTAACACCGCCGGATACATACCCTAAGTAATTACTTTTTAAAATGCCGGTTAAAGTGAATGTAGTCTTATATTCAAAGGGAGCCTGATCGTCCCGTATAAGCGAGATACGGATCGGCAATGTAATGTGGTCTCCAAGTTTGCCGGAAAAATTCAATAGATTTAATGCATCTTGTGGTAAGGCAACTTCATGGGGTGACTGAGGTAAGCGTCCGGATGAAAGTTGTGTTATGGATGGGTAGACTGAAAGTGTATCATCTTCATATTCACGAAGCCAAATAGAAAGTTTAGTATTCGGTATTACTGAGGTGCCGATATTCATAAAGCTACCTGAGAACGACAATCTATTATCGAAATTAAGCTTCTCTTTTTGCTCTTGTGTAAGTTGATGAAAAGTAACATAACGGTTGCCATTAAGTGCTGCTGCCTGCTGTTGACGCAAAGCACTTAATATACCAAGGGATTGGCCGATAACCGTAGTCATAATTGTAGATAGAATAATCGCAATTAAAATTAAGACGGAAGTGATCTTTTGGTTATTCAACTCTCTCCATACAAGAGAACGATAGGATTTCATTTCGCCGCCACCTCCGAAAGGAGGCCGTCTACAATAACAAATTGTCGTTCCGCCATGCGTGCGATCTGGTTGTCATGGGTAATAACCACAAGGGTTTTGCGCATCGTACGCCAAATATCATAGAGTAAACTCATAACCTCGTTGCCGCTTTTACTATCCAAGTTTCCCGTGGGTTCGTCAGCAAAGACAATGTCAGGTTTTGCAATTAGTGCTCGGGCAATGGCGACACGTTGCTGCTGGCCACCAGAGAGTTCGCTGGGCAAGTGGGTCATTCGACTTTTGATTCCAAGCATATCTGTTAGGTCTTTAAGATAAGCCTCATCCACCTGGCGTTTGTCCAACAGCAGAGGCATGATAATATTTTCCCTTGCGGTCAGGACAGGTAAGAGGTTGAATTGTTGAAAAATAAATCCGATTTTCTGGCGACGAAAAGCGGAAAGCTCCTTGTCACTGGTGAGGTAGATATCTTTCTCATCGTAGATAACACTGCCGGATGAAGGTTTGTCCAGACCGCTTAACAGATGAAGCAATGTGCTCTTCCCGCTACCCGAAGGCCCCATAAAGGAAATGAAATCTCCAGGCGCAATTTCTAAATTAACATGATTAAGGGCAATGACACTGTTTTCGCCGTTGCCATAAAGTTTTGAAAGGTCTTTTGCCTCAATATACATACACAACTCTCCTTTTCAATTGATAAGGAGAGTGTAGAATATAAATCTCAAAAAATGCTCAAGATTTCAAAATATTAAATGAAGCCGTTGCCATTGCACCATTCTCTGTATTTTGTAAGGCTAGGGTGCCTCCGTGTTTTTCACAGAGCAGCCGGCAAATGTACAGTCCCATCCCAAAATGCCCTGAATCCCCAGAAGGATGATCTCCGCGTAAAAACGGTTCTGTACCGCGGGATAACATATTTTGAGAATAGCCTTCACTATCATCCTGAACAGTAAGAAGCATACTTGAATCATCGCAGGTGACAGCAACACTAATTTGCTTACGGGCGTACCGGACGGCATTCGAAACGAGATTTTCTGCCACATTATAAACAATGGACCGATCAACCCAAATCCACTCGTTTTTGTTGACGTTATTATCATGCAGATTAAGCTTCTTGTCTTTACGTAATATCGTCAGACTTACCGAAAGCTCTTGGATTAGAGCCGACCACTGAACCTGTTTTAAATTGCATTGCATTTCCTCTAATCTCTGGGCACTGCTCATCGTTTCTATAAAAGCTTCAATCCTGCCGGAATACTCTTCAAGTAATGAAAGTGTATCACCGATCTCTTCTTTTGTTTGTTTTCCACTTGTTATTCCCATTTTAAGCAGCTTTACCGAGCCTTTGATTACGGTTACGGGATTTCGCAAGTCATGAGAAAAAGCAGCATTTAACCTCTTTCGCTCCTCAGTTTGCCGCCACAGTTCCCTGTTGTTTTTCAGAAGCTCACATCGCATCGTTTCAAATGCGTCACAGAGCTGTCCAAGCTCATCACTTGCAGAAGATACAATCGAGAAGTCCAGGTTGTTGTGCATAATTTGCCGGGCTCCATTTTGCAGAGCGGCCAGGGGCATTTTAAGCTTAATCCGATAAAAAAGCCAATCAGCTAAAAATAATCCTGTTAGTACATATAGAGTGGGAAGCGCAAATTGCAGGATGCTAAAAATGTGATACCATGCCGGGTAAGCAGGTTCTGGGGGCACTGGTGTGGCTCTGACATCAATGCCATCCATCTTTAATTCAATAGACGGCCCATAATGCCTGGAAATTTCGCTGATCCCCCAAATTGATATGACGCTCAGGAGCAAAGCGATAAGTAAAAATATGGCCGATAGAAAAAAGAATGCTTTTTTTAAACTCATATGGTTTATCCGTTCCATTTATAGCCTACCCCCCATACCGTATCAATGTAGCTTTTCTGAGTAAATACCGCGAGTTTCGCACGAACTTTACGAATATGTTCCATAATCGTATCGCTGCTTCCTTCTCCGTCAGTTCCCCAAATGGCTTCATAAATGTGTTCGCGGTCAAAAACTTGCCCGGCATTCATAGAAAGCAGTTCTACAATTTCAAATTCTCTCTTTGACAGTGGTACAACAAAACTGGAGACAGAAACTTCCCTGTTAGAATAATTTACGGTAAGATCTCCAAAAAAACGGATTATAGATTGCTTATGCATACGATTTTCGCGACGTAAATGGGCTTCTACTCTTGCCCCCAATTCATCAATATCAAAGGGCTTGAGGATATAGTCATCTGCTCCTGCGCGAAAACCGATAATTTTATCCTTACTTTCAACTCTAGCCGTTAGAAAAAGGATTGGACAGGAAATATACTTGCGAATTCGCTGACAAACTGTAATACCATCGATGTCTGGCATATTGATATCAAGCAGGATAATATCGGGCTGACAATGGACTCTTTCAAGTGCTTCATTTCCGCTAAGAGCTGAATATACCTGATAACCTGATGACTCAAAGTAATTCTTCAGAATAGAGATAATTCCTTTTTCATCATCAATGAGCAAAATTTTACTCTTCAATCTAAAAAACCTCCTTAAGAATCTTTAATTATGACTAGTATCTTGACCAATGTTGATTCTGATTTTATGCTATTATTATAAGGAAAATATGGTAAGAATGGCAGATGGATGAAGAATATTAGATTCGACTCGAACCAAATTTAATGCCACAAAAATAATGAAGGGTAGTGGTTGAATGCTAAATGTTGCATTTTGTGATGATGATATTAAATTTTTGAATAGCATTGTATCTGAAGCAAAAAGAATATTCAAAAGGCTAAAAGTCAATACAACCATCTACACTTATACAAATGGTAAAAAACTAATTGATGATTTTGAGCAATATCATTCGTATTACGATATCATTTTTTTGGAGTTAGACTTGCCGGTAATGGATGGGAAAGAAGTGGCGAGAAAACTGCGCCTTTTCGATAAAAAATTCAAGCTGGTATTTGTTACTTCTTCCGAACAAGAGGTTTTAAATACCTTCCAGTATGATATAAGCGGTTTTTTACCTAAAAGACTCATGAACGAAAGATTATTTTTAATAATAGATCGTGTGGTAACTGCTATAAAAGATGATAACCCGCAACTTCAAGTTTTTAAAGTTACCATCACAGGCGATAAAAGAGCGTTAATCAAAGTTCCCTTGAATGATATAATGTTTTTTGGAAGTGTAAACAGGAAAAGCTATTTACATACCAAAAGGAGAACTTACTTATTGCACGGATTTAAATTTATAGATTTAATAGCGCAATATAGCGAGCAGGGTTTTGTTGATATACATAGAACTTGTATAGTAAATATTCAATATATTTTTTCGGTTGATGATATTGAAATTCGTCTTGTTGATGGAACCTTGCTTCCCTTAAGCAGGCGGAAAAGGTCTCTGGTGCTGGACAAGTTCCTTCAGAAGGTTAGTGAGGGTATAAATATTAGGAAGTGAAATCCTGCAAGAGCCTTTTGTTAAAATCTTGTGTCTCATAGGTACAGCCTATCAGCGCTATAGAAATCATATCTTGGAATTATAAACGTGGTGATGTTATATTTAGAACATTCAAGAGAGACTCCACGCTCTCGTCAATAGGAACGATTCTACTATTATGAGGTGAAATTCATGGGCAACAAGACAATGTTTGAGAAGATTTGGGATAATCACGTTATTCATCAGGAAGAAGGCAAGCCGAGCATTATTTATATCGATTTGCATCTCGTTCATGAGGTTACTTCTCCGCAGGCGTTTGAAGGGCTGCGTCTGAGCGGCCGTAAAGTCCGCCGTCCGGGACTTACCTTTGCGACAATGGATCATAACGTGCCTACCAAGGACCGTTACAATATTACCGATCCGATCTCCAAGCAGCAGATTGATACGCTCTCGCAGAACTGCCGTGATTTCGGCGTAAGATTGTTTGACCTGAATGATATTGACCAAGGTGTCGTTCACGTCATGGGACCTGAGATTGGCCTGACCCATCCCGGCAAGACGATTGTCTGCGGGGACAGCCATACCTCCACACACGGAGCCTTCGGTGCACTGGCCTTCGGGATCGGCACCAGCGAAGTGGAGCATGTGCTTGCCACCCAGTGTCTGCAGCAATCCAAGGCCAAGACCATGGAAGTGCGCTTCACCGGCAAACGTAATCCGGGTGTGACTGCCAAAGACATGATTCTCGGCGTAATTGCCAAATACGGAACGGACTTTGCAACTGGCTATGTTATCGAATATACCGGCGAAGCTATCCGTGAGCTGTCGATGGAAGAGCGCATGACCGTCTGCAACATGTCGATTGAAGGCGGAGCAAGAGCGGGCCTGATCGCACCGGACGAGACAACCTTCAACTATCTGCGCGGACGTCAATATGTGCCGCAGGGTGAAGCGTACGATGCCGCCGTTGAGACCTGGAAGGGCCTTGTTAGTGACGAAGGCGCCCAGTATGATACTGTGGTCGAATTCGATGTAGAAACACTTATCCCGCAGGTTACCTGGGGAACTAGCCCTGGTATGGGAACGGATATCAACTCCACCGTACCGAACCCTGCTGATTTCACTACCGAGAATGAACGCAAAGCAGCCGAGAAGGCGCTTGAATATATGGATCTGGCTCCCGGTACACCGATCTCCGAGATCGGAATTGATTATGTCTTCATCGGCTCCTGCACCAACGGCCGGATTGAGGATCTGCGGGCTGCGGCTGAAGTAGCCAAAGGCTATAAGGTATCTGACAAAGTTACAGCTATTGTTGTGCCAGGCTCCGGGCGCGTGAAGATGCAGGCCGAGAAGGAGGGGCTGGACAAAGTATTCACCGAAGCTGGATTTGAATGGCGCGAAGCCGGCTGCAGTATGTGCCTGGCGATGAATCCGGATGTTCTGCAGCCGGGCCAGCGCTGCGCTTCTACTTCTAACCGTAACTTCGAAGGACGTCAGGGACGCGGAGGACGCACGCATCTGGTCTCTCCTGCCATGGCGGCTGCGGCAGCCATCAAAGGACGCTTCACGGATGTGCGTGACTGGAACTACAAGACGGAAGCCGTCAACTCATAGAATAATTGAGAGAGCAGGAGGATTCAGCAATGGAAGAATTCAAGAAGTTAACAGGAATTGTAGCCCCGGTAGACCGGGTTAATGTAGATACGGACGCGATTATCCCCAAGCAGTTCCTGAAACGGATCGAGCGCACAGGCTTTGGACAATTTTTATTTTACGAATGGCGTTTTGATGAAGCAGGGAATGACAATCCGGCATTTGAGATGAACAAACCGCGTTATGAAGGAGCCTCTGTGCTGATTTCCCGCGCGAATTTCGGCTGCGGCTCCTCCCGGGAGCATGCGCCTTGGGCCATCATGGATTACGGGTTCAGAGTGGTCATAGCGCCATCCTATGCCGACATTTTCTATAACAACTGCTTCAAGAACGGCATTCTGCCGATCAAGCTCTCGGAGGCCCAGGTAGACGATCTCTTCAGCCGCACGGCAGAGCATGAGGGCTACACGCTTACAGTGGATCTGGAGAACAACAAGCTGAGTGATGAGTATGGTCTGGCCATCACCTTTGAGCTGGATGAGCACCGCCGCCAGTTCCTGCTGCAGGGGCTGGATGATATCGGCCTGACACTTCAGCATGCCGATGAGATTGCTGCTTATGAAGAGCGTCATGCAGCCAAGCTTTTTGCCTAAGAGCTAAGTTAAGTTAGCGGCTGAAGCATATTTATTCTTAGTATTTACACAAAACTTCTATTTCCGGGTGTCGGAAATAGAAGTTTTTTTGCTATAATCGAGATATTATTGCCTGCGAAGGCAACTTTTGGGGATTATTGTCGTCTTAATCTTATCTGCAAATCTATCAATGGACCAAAGGAGAGGAAAGGATGAAGAAAGCCGGACAACGGGTGTTGCTTCTACTACTGCTGCCACTGCTCCTCCTGTCATTCGCCGGCCACAAAGCTGCGGCAGCCGGAACAACCCCCGGTAAGATCGTGATGGACAGCAAGGAGCTTGCACTGCCCAAGGGGGTAATCCTCGAGAACGTGAATGGAAGCGTTATGATTCCGATCCGTGTAGTGGTGGAGAATCTGGGCTTCGAAGTGCTGTGGGAACAGAGCAGCCGCAAGGTAACTGTCCAGCAGGACGGCAAATCCGTACAGCTTGCAGTCGGCAGTACCACCGCACAAGCCGATGGAGTGAACCTGACGCTCAATGCTGCACCTAAGCAGAACGGCGGGACGGTACTGGTGCCTATCCGCTTTGTCAGTGAGCAATTTGGTCTTAGCGTCGGGTGGGACAATACGGATAAGACGGTGTACTTGAGCGGAGGGATAACGGAGACAGCGCCAGTCGCTTCAGATCCGGTGCCGTCAGCCACCCCAGCTCCATCAGAATCAGCCGAAGCGGCTCCAGGGGCAGTTCAGTCCCCGTCACCAACCACTCCGCCTCAGAGCGGCACAGAGACTCTGGAGGAATTGGACGGAAGTGTTATAGTTGCTCCGACTCCGCCAGCTACATCCCCTGTAGTGAAAGGGGCGGTATTCAGCGAGAACCGGCTGATTGTAGCCGCTGCCGGAGGAGCCAAGGCTACGGTTACGAGAGTTACCGGACCCGATCGGATCGTAGTGGATTTTGCCGGAGCGGCATTTGCCCCTGATTTCAGCGGGAGCTTCCCGGGCGTATCTACTGGAGGAAGTCCGCAGGGCAAGCTGGATGTGAGTGGCTACCCGCTTGTAACTGAAATACGTTATGCATTGTTCAGTACGAATCCCCCGACGGTCAGGTTCGTAATCCAGACTACGGGCTACCAGAATTATCAGGTAAGTACAGATGAGAGTACAGGACTAGTCACAATCGATCTCAATGTAACAGGCAGTGAAACGGGAGCACCGGTGAATCCGGGATTCACCGGAAGACCGATTATTGCGCTTGATGCCGGACACGGGGGGAAGCAATCGGGCGCGGTTAGTCTTACAGGCAAGCTGGAAAAGACCTTCAATCTCGCGGTCATCCTGAAAGCCGGAGCTATTCTGACGCAGGAAGGCTGGGCTGATGTCGTCTACACCCGTACATCGGATATTACATTGGGTCTTCAGGATCGTGTGAAGATTGCCCAAGCGGCGAATGCTACGCTGTTCGTATCCCTTCATGCGAATTCACTGGATGTATCCTATCCGAACCGCAGCAAAGTTAACGGAAGTGAGACGTACTATAGCCGCAGTGAGAGCCTGCCGCTTGCCGAAATTATGCAAAAGCATCTGGTAGCGGGAACCGGCTTCAAAGACAATGGCGTCCGCTCGAAGAGTCTGCATGTTACCCGGGAGACCCGGATGCCTGCGATTCTGCTGGAGGCCGGGTATCTGACCAATGCGGGGGATGAAGCAGGCCTGTATAGTGAACAGCTCCAGAATAATCTGGCCCGCGAAATCGCAGCTGGAATTAAGGAATATCTTGGTTTGTAACACTGCATAAGCGGAGTTGTCTGTAACCGCACTACATACCTTTTAGCTATAGGGAATACACAGACATTTCCACTTTGGTTGGGATTTATTCGCAACTTTTAAGATCTAAAGGCGTCTACACTATGTCGAAGGTTGTCAGTTGGCATGCCATCAAGAACGCTCGATTGGGGGCGGAATACTAGAGTCTTAGAGGTGAAGAATGAAGAAATTTGCTTTTATGCTGTTGCTGCTGCTCTTTGTTGTGGTGCTGCCAGGGCATGGACAAGCCGCTGCTGGCCAGAACAAGATCTTCCTGGATGGCCAGGAACTGAATGCAGGACAAGACGTTCCGGTGGAAAATGTAAATAACTCCATCATGGTGCCGCTAAGAATGATCGCTGAGAACCTTGGATACAAGGTGGATTGGAATCAGACAAGCAAGACCATCAAGATTGAACAGCAGGGAAAGACCATTCAGCTGATCGTAGATCAGACTGCGGCATCCGTCGATGGCAAGACGGTAATTATGTCAACGGCCCCTCTCCTGCGGAACGGCACGACACTCGTACCGATCCGGTTCATTGGTGAGCAGTTCGGACTTACGGTCAAATGGGATAACACGAAGAAGGTTGTAGATCTTATTACCCCGCCCGTTTCCGAGCCTAACATTGACCCGGGACAAAGTAATGGGGACGGAGGGACGGTTGTAGTGCCGCCGGGAGAACCCTCAAGCAGCGTGAGCATGATCAACGGCATCAGCTTCAATGAGAACCGGTTCACGATTGCCATAGACGGCAATGCCGAGCCTAAGGTCTCTAAGATCAGCGGACCGGACCGAATCATCGTTGATCTGCCGAATGCCACGTTCTCGGATATATTCGGAACAGGACAAATACTTGATCCTGACCTGAACGGGAACCTGACAGTTACGGATTATCCGGATGTCTCCGGTATCCGCTATTCGCTGTATAGCACTAATCCTTATACTGTCCGATTTGTAATTGATCTTAATACCCCGAAAAATTATAGCGTAGAGGTATCGGGAGATTCCTCCAAGCTCATTGTCATTGATTTGAACGCACAGGATCCAGGCGACACTTCAACGCAGCCCGGCAACAGCGGGCGTAAGCTGGTTGTGCTCGATGCCGGACATGGAGCGAAGGATTCAGGGGCTGTAGGCGTTACCGGCAAATATGAGAAGAATTTCAACCTGGCTGTGATTCTGAAGGCGGCTGCGCTGCTGCGGCAGGAGAATAAGATTGACGTGGTGCTGACGCGCAGCGATGATACCTTCCTGGAACTGAAGGAAAGGGCGGCAATCGCCAATAACCTCGGTGCAGATTTGTTCATATCCGTTCATGCCAACAGCAGCGGATCAGCGGCTGCGAGCGGAACGGAGACCTACTATCAGCGGGACGCGAGCAAGGCTCTGGCCAATGTGATGCACAAGTATCTTGTGCAGGCGACCGGGCTTAGCAACAGGGGAGTGCGTTACGGCAACTTCCATGTGATACGCGAGACGAAGATGCCTGCGGTACTGCTTGAGGTGGGCTATCTCAGCAATAAGAAAGACGAGGCTCTGCTGTTCACTGAAGCACTGCAGAACAATGTAGCCGCATCGATGGTCAGCGGAATTAAAGAGTATCTCGGGATTCAATAACAACGGGCGGCAGCAGGGGCCGCAGAGTCGGATAAAGACCCTATATTGCGGTCAAAAGGACTTTGCGGTCCCTCCTGCCCATATTCATCTGAGGGGGTTAATCAAATGAACAAGAAATTGACATATGCAGGGATCGCTGCGCTGCTGCTTCTCGTAATTTCGGGCTGCGGCGATAAACCTACTGCTGCACCGGGCGATGCGTCCGGTCAGGATTCAACCTCGGTATCCAGCGGCGCTGAAGGAAACAATGCCGGGAATGACAGTCCCGCTAGTCCCGCTGCCACACCGGCAGCTACAAGCACGCCTGAGCCTGCAGCAACGGTCACTCCGGCGGCTACGGAGGCACCAGCAGTGCCTGAGAAGCAGAGCCTTAAGATCAAGACGTATTATACAGACCTGCAACAGAACGACTTGGTTCCTGCTGATGTCTCCATCACCTTCAAGGATGCGGAGGAGAAATATAAGGAAGCCTTCAAAACACTCCAGAAGAGCGATAATGCTGACCAGATTCCGCTGTGGAACAAGATTGAACTGAAATCACTTGAATTCTCCAATGGACAGATTGTGATGGATATTCATAAGCCGGATGAGGCACAGCTTGGTGCAGGCGGCGAGGCTCTGGCGATCGGCGCATTGTCCCAGATGTTCTTCCAGTTCGATGAAGTGAAGAATATCGATGTGCTGGTAGACGGAGAACAGGTGGAGAGTCTGATGGGGCATGTGGATCTTGTGCATCCCATCACACGCGAGAACAACGGATTGTAGGCTATTTGGCAGGAATAAGCCGGATGGCTAACGAAATTAACAACATAGAAATCCAGATAAGCCATAGAGAGGGGAATATCGAATTGTCCGGTCCAAAACGATTAAAGCGTACGGTTCAATCTTATTCTGTAAAAGCGGTATCTGCCGTTCTGGCCGGTGCGATGGTGCTTGGCGGGGCAGGCGCTGCCTTTGCCGACAACGCTTCAACCGGAGCAACCGTTGCTGCAGCGACTTCGCAGACGGCTGCAACTGGTTCAGGGATCTTCAGTGATGTCAAGACGGGTTTCTGGGCCGAAAAGCATATCTATAAGCTGGCAACTCAGGGAATTGTGGTCGGCAATAACGGCCTGTTCCGTCCTGGCGATTCTGTGACCCAGCAGGAAGCGGTGCTGATGGCGCTGCGCTTCATGAAGCTGCAGGGAAATGTGAACACCAGTACCGAAGTTGCGCTGCCTAATGATTTCCTTGTTACGAACTATTATAAGCCATATGTAATCCTGGCCTTCCAGCAAGGACTGCTGGATAAGACCACGGAGATGGCTGCAGATAATCTAAAAAGCTCGTGGGGCGAGCGAAAGGCCAGCCGTGAATGGGTCGCTGAGCTGTTGATCCGTGCGCTTGGCCAGAGTGCATCCGCTTCTGCGGCTGCGGGCCGGCCGACAGGCTTTGCAGATGATGCCAAAGTGTCCGCGAACAAACGCGGCTATATTAACACAGCGGTGGAGCTGGGACTGGCTAACGGGCTAACCGGCAACCGCTTCGATCCGCAAGGCGCTGTGACCCGTGCACAGCTGGCTACCTTCTTCAGCCGTGCTGAAGCGCATAATAGCCTGGAATACGACAATACGTTCAAAGGAACAATAAGTGCTCTCAAGGACGGCAAGCTGGGATTGTACACTAACGGCAATACGCTGGAATTCACTTTGAATGCCAATACCGCCTACTACACCAGTACTTCCGAGAATCGCATTACATTGAACGAGATTCAGCCCTATACGAAAGTAACTGTAATTGGAGCCACCTATAGCGCAGCATATGTAGAGCTGACAGACCCGGCAGTTCAGGTTGAGCAGGCGGAAGGTGTGTTCACCAAGCATACGCCGGGTATCATCTGGGTCGATTCCGCGAACGGATATGATCAGTATCCCTACGATTCAGGCACGGCCTTCCTGGATGTGAATGGAGCCGTTATTCAGCCTGCTTCGATTACCGCCGGCAGCAAGCTTACGCTGCTGCGTGAAACCTTCACCGGTTCCCGCAAGGTTGTGAAGGTGCAGGTCACTTCCGGTATTGTGAACAAGACGGCTAAAGGCACGGTTCAAAGCGTTGACACTGCTGCCAAGAGCATTACATTCAAGAATGCCGACGGCACAGTAGAAACCTTCAAATGGGAAGAAGGGACTACGCTGTTCAGCTCCCAGAGCTCTATTATTCAGCCCGCAGAGCTGAAAGCCGGTGCTGCTGTCTCTTATACTATCAAGGATAATGCGATCCGTTCCGTGGAAGTAACCTCGGGAGTGGAACGCATAGTGAAGGGCTTCATCTATGAGCTGACAGATTCAACAATTGTCTATCAGAAGAGCGATGGCACCCGTGAGGTCAATCTGCTTGCTACTAATCCGGCCATTGTGATTCCGAATGCTGTAAGTCCGGTGATGGCTGACCTGATTGCTGACAAAACAGGCGGAGACAATGTGCAGCTTACGCTGAACAGCAATGATCAGGTGACCAAGATTGAGGTGCTGAGCCGTCAGATTGAACAGTACGCGGCTGCTACCGTTGTGGATTATAACACCAAGACCCAGTACCTGACCTTCACGGACAATAACGGCAAGGCTCATGTAGTCAAAATGGATGAGAAAACAAAGATGTCGTACGGCGGACTGCTTACCACTTCGCTGACCACGATGGGGTCCAGACTGGTTGAGAACCGCAAGATTGATGTGACCTCCATTAATGAGCGTGCAATGTCTGTTGATTTGACGACCAAATATTCCGGCACGCTGACGGCTATCAATACTTCGGCCAGAACGATTGTGTTCAAGCTGGGCAACGGACAATTGCTGACGATGTCTTATCCGCAGGCCATTGAAATGTTTGGCAAAAGCGGGGCAGTCATCACCGATGTTCCGCTCAATGTGCCGGTAACGGCAGTGCTTGCCAGCAATCAGGAGATCATCTCTGTGCTGCGTGTGAACGGGTCGTCCCAGTTCGAGATTGCTACCATCAATGCGGGCACTAACAAAATGACCGTGAAGCTTGAGGGTGGCAGCAACAGCAGCGAGCTGAACCTGGTGAATGTGCCGCTTACCAACGAAGCAGGCCAGAAGATCGCGCTGACTGAGCTGAAGGCCGGAGATTTCGTGAATCTCAGCTTCGACGGTTCCACACCGCTGTCCCTGCAGTCGGTGAAACAGGTTGCCGGACAGGTAACGGCAGTGGATGCCGCAGCAGGTACGTTCACCGTGAAGGATTATACGGGAGCCTCCCAGCCTTTCACTGCGGGCAGCGGAGTGAGGATCCTCCGGGACGGGGTTGCAACGAACGCTCTGAGCGGACTTACCACAGCAGACCGGGTATTGGTGCGTAAGGATGCCAGCGGTGTAGTGATCATCTCCGTGTTCAGTCAGTTGAACCGGACGTTCGCCCGTTATGAGAGCGCAACGAATGAAATATTGACCAAACGCGCCACGCTGACTGATAATTATACGTTTGGGCTTGCCCCAAATGTATATATTCATCAAGGTGACACGACTTTATCCGTGCAATCTCTCAAAGAAAATGATAATATTATAATGTATTTCAACAACGGCAAGGTTGTAGAAATTGTGAAACAATAATCGTTTTGGTGATTTTCCGTGTGAAACACCGTCTTGATCCTTGGTTTTGCCTTGGATCAAGGCGTTTTTTTTGAAATATAAGGGCAGCAGGGTGTTCGCTTGAACGCTATGAAAGTATACGATATAATGTATCTTTGCTTATATTTCTTCAGATTTGAGAAGATATGCTGTAAGAGAACTTGCAGTCATACCTGCTCCGTGGAGGGGACGCTATGAAAGCTGCAGAGGTCCGCCACATCCTGGACACTATCGGAGGCATGTTCCCTGATGCACATTGTGAGCTGAATCACAGCAACGCTTTTGAGCTTACAATAGCCGTGCTGCTCTCAGCCCAATGTACGGATGCAACAGTGAACAAGGTGACCGAGGACCTGTTTCAGAAGTACAAGGCGCCGATCGACTATATCTCAGTGCCGCTGGAAGAGCTGGAGTTGGATATCCGGCGGATTGGTCTATTCCGCAACAAGGCCAAGCATATTCAGAACCTCTGCGCAATCCTGATTGAGCAGTACGGGGGTGAAGTGCCGCAGGCCCATGATTTGCTGGTAACCCTGCCTGGTGTCGGACGCAAGACTGCCAATGTGGTCGTCTCCAATGCGTTTGGCGTTCCGGCGATTGCCGTGGATACTCATGTGGAACGGGTAGCCAAACGGCTCGCACTTGCGGGCTGGAAAGATTCGGTGCTGGAAGTGGAGAAGAAGCTGATGAAGGCGGTGCCGCGTGACGAATGGACGCTGACGCACCACCGGCTGATCTTTTTCGGGCGATATCACTGTAAGGCTCAGAATCCCGGGTGCCAGATCTGCCCGCTGCTGGATGTATGCCGGGAGGGCAAAAAACGTATGAAAACTGCTGTAATCAGGAAAGCTAAGGATCATACGAAAGCTAATCAAGAATTAGAGAAGAAGAGGATGGGATAGAGATGAAGTGCATTTCTGTATATACTGATAATTTTGAAGCGTTCTCTGATATTTTTGACCGCGTTGTGGACAGCCCGATGGAAGAGAACGAAGAGCAGGAAGTGGAAGGCATCACAATCAGCCATTCCGGCGATGTGCCTGAGTTCTACCTGGAGCGTATGTCCGCGAAGCCAGAGGTTGTCGTAATGAAAGACAAATCCCGTGGCCTGACCATTCTACAGCACGGCAAAGTCTTTGAAATCCTGCTTCCCGTGCTGGAAACAGCTTAATTCGGTTGGAGTTGATTAGAGAGGTTGTCCCATAGCCATGAAGTGGCTGACGGGGCAGCCTCTTTTTTTGACAGATAAGAATGTATATGTTTGTTTTGGGGTCCCCGCAAAGTACCTGAGTTATCACCTACGCTAAAGCCCCACTTTGTGGGGTTATTTTGCGAACCCATATAAGCAGGATTTACGGGCGAGATTGGAATGCCATCTGCGAAATCTTGTTTTTCGTGAAGGTTTATAGCTGATTTTGTAAATGTGGACATTTGATTTGTGACGATCTGATGATAAAATATAATTGTTCTATTCTTGCAGTGAGATAAATCATACAAATGTAATAATAATGAAAGAAGCTATAGATTGCAGCGGAGGCGGGGATGTTGTGGGAGCAGAACGGGAAAGAGTGAAGCAGGTTACAGCGGGGTCATCAGCGCTTAGACTGCTTGAGGAGCGGCTGAGGCAATGGGGAGAACAGAAGAGTGCGCAGATCGTAGCAGATCTAAAGGTCAAGGAGCAGGCGGATGAGCTGACACTCGCATTCTGCGGACATTTCTCGGCGGGGAAGTCGAGCATGATTAACAAGCTCTGCGGTAAGGCCGTGCTGCCTTCGGGTCCGGTTCCAACCAGCGCCAATATTGTATCGATCCGCAGCGGAGCACCGCAGGTGCTGCTCCATCCGGTGGACGGAAGCACCGGAGGGAATCCCGGGGTGATCCAGACTACGCCTGACCGGCTTCAGGATTACTGCCGCCAGGGGACTGAATATTCAGCGATAGAGGTGTGGGAGGATGTCCCGGTGCTGGGTAATCACGGGGTACTGATGGATACTCCCGGCGTAGATTCGACAGACGAGGGCCATCAGGCGGCGACCCGCTCGGCGCTGCATCTGGCGGATGCGGTGTTCTATGTGATGGATTACAATCATGTACAGTCGGAGAATAATCTGGCGTTTGCCAAAAGCCTTAGCGACTGGGGTAAGCCGCTGTACCTGATCATTAATCAGATCGATAAGCACAGGGAGCAGGAAATTCCGCTGGAGGAATACCGGCAGCAAGTGGAAAGCGCTTTCCGGGAATGGGGGATTCATTCTACGGGACTGTTGTTCACTTCGCTTAAGGTGGAAGAGCATCCGCTGAATCAGTGGAAGGATCTGCTGGCGGTGATCTCCGGTCTGCTGGAGAAGCGGCAGGAGCTGCTGGAGTACAGCTTGTCCCGCTCCATGCATCATACGGCGGATGCTGTCCTGGCGGATTATCGTGAGCAGCAGGAGGAGGAGCGGGCGGCGCTGCTGGAAGAGACAGGCGGTTCAGCGGCGGAAGCTGTGGAAGCAGAGATCCGGGCAACGATGCAGGAGGAAGCATCGCTGGAGGAGCTGCCTGAAGAGGCGCGGCTTGAGCTGCGCAGCAGGCTGGACGCCTTGCTCGGCAACACGAATCTGATGCCGGCTGATCTGCGGGACGCGGCGGGCGCATACATCGCGAGCCTCCAGCCGGGCTTCCGGCGCGGCCTGTTCTTCACTGCTGCGAAGCGGGAGAAGGAGCAGGGAGCGCGGCTGCTGCACTGGCACAGTCTTCAGCAGAGAGAGATCACTGCCCAGCTGGAGTGGCACACTCTTCAGCTGGTGCGCGAGTGGGCGGAAGGCCTGGAGCTGTGGCAGGAGGAGGCGGAGCCGCTGCTGAAGCAGGCCTTCCCGGCGGTGAGCCAGCAGTGGCTGGCGGATCAGGTGAAGCCGGGGACCGGGGCTTCGGGCGAGGCGCTGCTTAATTTCTGCCGCACGCTTGCGGCAGAGCTTAAGGCGCAGTTCCGCCGCGCGGTCCTGGCCTTCGGCGAGCCGCTGCTGGATGCGCTGCCGCCGCTGGTGGAGGAGCGGCGCGCGGAGCTTGCGCACCGCGAAGCTGCCCTGCGGCGGCAGGCTGCGGCCCACGCCGCGCTGGCCGCCCTGGACCGCGCGGCTGCCGCCCGCGCGGACGCCCTTGCGGCGCTGCTGCCGCCGCGCCGCACCCTCACCCCCGGCGCGCTGCCGGGGGTGCCGCCCCTGGCGGCTGGCGCGCTTAGCGCCGCCAGCCTGGAACCGCCGCCGCGCGTAGCAGCGGCGGCAAGCCCTAACGCCGCCCCGGCCTGGGCGGCGGGTACGGCAACGCCGGCGGGCGGGCGCCGCCGGCTGACGCAGGCCGCTGCGGCGCTGCACGCGGCGGCTGGGGTGCTGCGGAGCGAGCCGGCTATGGCCTCGGCTGCGCGCAGCCTGGCGGCGCGGGCGGAGGACCTCGCCGGCGGCCGCTTCACGATGGCGCTGTTCGGAGCGTTCAGCGCCGGCAAATCCTCCTTCGCCAACGCCCTGCTGGGCGAAGAGGTGCTGCCCGTGTCGCCACATCCGGCAACGGCTGCCGTCGGGCGGATTCTGGCGCCGGAGGGCGGCTTCGCCCACGGGACGGCGGCCATCACCATGAAGCGGGCGGAGGAGGTCTGGGAGGACATCCTCCATTCCTTCAGCGTGCTGCAACTGCCGACGCCGCAGCACGACTCGTGGACCGCAGCCGTGGCCCGGCTGCAGACCGGCGGGCTCCATCCGTCCGCGCTGCCGCATGCCGGCTTCCTGAGGGCAGCTGCCGCCGGATGGGAGGAGTCCCGTCCGCTGCTCGGAACAGAGCGGACGGTCAGTCTGGCGGAATACCGCAGCCTGGTCGCAGACGAGAAGCGCGCCTGCTTCGTGCAGAGCACGGATCTGTATTATGACAGTCCGCTGACACGGAGCGGCATTGTATTAGTGGACACGCCAGGTGCGGATTCCTTGCATGCCCGGCACACCGGTGTAACCTTCGGTTACATGAAGAATGCTGATGCTATCTGCTTCGTGACCTACTATAACCATGCCTTTTCCAAGGCTGACCGCAGCCTGCTTGCCCAGCTGGGCAGAATCAAAGACAGCTTCGCGCTCGACAAGATGTTCTTCATCATCAACGCCGCAGACCTCGCCGCAGACGAAGCTGAGCTTGAAGAGGTGAAGCAGCATGTGGCGCAAAATCTGCGGGCCGGAGGCTTGACCTCGCCGCGGATCTACAGCGTGTCCAGTCTGCTTGCGCTGGAGGGTAAGTCAAGCGGAGCGGCGGAAGCCTACGAGGCCTCGGGATTCGGCAGCTTTGAAGCCGCACTCTCCGCGTTCGCCGGTGATGAACTGCCGGGACTGTCTCTGGCGGCAGCCAGGGACAGCCTAAGCTCGGTGCGTGGGCGCGCGGAAGAATGGCAACGCCTTGCGCTGATGGAGGCAGACCAGCAGGAGGAAGGAATGAAGCAGTTCCGCCAGCGCCGGGAAGCGGCGAATCTGCGGCTGGCCTCACTTGCTAAGGAAGACCGCCCGCTCCGGGACCTGCGCCGAGAAGGTGCGGAGCTGCTCTATCATGTCCGGCAGCGGATTGCCTTTTCCTTCGGGCGTTCCTTCCAGGAGTCCTTCCATCCCTCCATTCTCCGGGAAGACGGAGGGAACCTGAAGGACATCTTCATCGCCTGCGGGCGGGAGCTGGAGCGCAGTATTCTGCGTGAACTGGAGCAGGAGCTGTGGGCAACGACCCTGCGGCTGGAGTCGGCAGGGCGCAGATTCGTGACCCAGGCGGCTACAGCGGCTGCAGCCGAGCTGTCCATCCCGGATCAGGAGCTTCAGCTGCTGGAGAATCCGGATGAGCGCTGGCCGGCACCGGCGAAGCTGGACTGCGTACTGGCTCCGCTGGACTGGGCCGGACTGTGGAGCCGCTTCAAATCTCCGCGCCACTTCTTCGAGGGGCCGGGCCGGGCAGAGATCCGCGCGGCTGCCGAGCCGTGGTTCAAAGAAGCGGTGGCTGCGGCGGCGCAAGGACAGGAGGACTCTCTGTTGACATTCTATACCGATGCAGCCGCCGCCGCCTTATCCCAGGCCGCAGACCAGCTGCGTGAAGGCCTGTCCGAACAGGAGGCAGCCATGTCGGCGCTGCTGAAAGGGGGTGATGGTGCGCAGCATTGGGGCCGGATCGCCGAAGAATTACGGCTTCAGGAGCAGGCTTTCGTCGTTGTATAAGAACTATAGTTTCCTCCTGTTGTGGCCAAGGTGTGCGTAAATTTGTGGTTGGGAGTTTTTGAATGATGCATAGAGTGACTTTGTGGCTGAATGTGGCTGAAGACTCGCCGTGAGGAGCAGGAGCGTATCTGATCTCACCTAAAGGCGGAATGTATGTGAAAAACAGCATACATTGTGCTCTCAAGCAGGCGCGTGGCCCGAATGTATGTGAAAAACAGCATACATTGGCCGGAGCGCAGGTAATCCTATTCATCCGTTAGGATGAATTTGTTCAATGCACTTGATAACATATCCTTGTATTTCTCAATGAAATGGTGCCGCCCCTAAAAGGGACAGTAAAACCGTTTTCACAAGTCTGTTGAACAGCCATCTGTGAAGTTTGTAGGAAAATGTCGAAGAACGCTTGCAATCTGGTGGATGATGGATGAAAATAAAGAAGACTGAAAATTTACAATCAAACTGCGACATTTTACAGAAACAGAGAAGTCAGCAGACAAATTTGCGAAAAGAGGTTGGAGTCGACAATGTGGGGAGCTCCTTTATCAGCCCGGAGTAAAAAGCTGCTGCTGCTCGGCAGCGGTGAACTGGGTAAGGAAGTCATTATCGAAGCTCAGCGCCTTGGCGTAGAGACCGTAGCTGTGGATCGTTATGAAGCGGCACCCGCGATGGGCGTGGCCCACCGCTCTTATGTACTGGACATGCTGGATGCAGAGGCACTGAAGCAGCTTATCCGTACAGAGAAGCCCGATTTGATTGTACCGGAGATTGAAGCCATTGCTACCGGGGCGCTGGTGGAGCTGGAGGAAGAAGGATTCCTGGTTGTTCCTACTGCCCGTGCGGCACGGCTGACCATGGACCGCGAAGGCATCCGCCGTCTGGCGGCAGAAGAGCTGGGCCTGCCTACAGCAGCCTACCGGTTCGCTGACAGTCTGGATGAACTGCGCCAGGCCGTGTCGGAACTGGGAACGCCTTGTGTCATTAAGCCGATCATGAGCTCTTCCGGCAAAGGCCAGAGCGTGTGCAGAACACCTGAGGATGCGGAAGGCTGCTGGAATAAGGCGCTCGAAGGCGCTCGTGCGAAGGGAACACGCGTCATCGTGGAGGCTTTTGTTACGTTTGAGAGCGAGATCACACTGCTTACCGTCCGTTCGGTTAGCGGAACTGTATTCTGTCCGCCGATCGGCCACATTCAGCAGGATGGCGATTATGTAGAGTCCTGGCAACCGCATCAGATGAGCGGGGCGCAGCTGGAAGAGGCTGAGGCCATCGCCCGGAAGGTTACCGATCAGCTTGGCGGTTATGGAATTTTTGGTGTGGAGCTGTTTCTCACCGCGGATGGGGTTCTGTTCAGTGAAGTGTCCCCCCGGCCGCATGACACAGGTATGGTTACAATGATTACGCAGGATTTGTCGGAATTTGCTCTGCATGTCAGAGCCATTCTTGGATTTCCGCTGGAAGCGGTACGTTTGTTGACACCGGGAGCTTCGGCCACCCTGAAGACTGATGGAGCCGGACAAGCTTTTGCGGTGACCGGGATTGAAGAGGCGCTGGCCCTTCCCCGCACGCAGGTCCGGATATTCGGCAAGCCGGAGATCCGCCCAGGACGGCGGATGGCAGTAACACTCAGTTCAGCGGAAGATATTGAAATCGCGCGGATGACGGCCAAGCAGGCTGCGTCTAAGCTACAAGTGGAGGTATACAAGGATGAACAGTAGTACTCAGGAGCAGGTACTGCAAATTCGCAAATGCGGCATGAATGATCTGGAGAGAGTGACAGCCCTTTTGCGTGAATTCGGCTATCCGACAACGCTTAGCGTGATGAAAGAGAGAATGGAAGGCATGGAGCATGATCCGTTCCACTGCACACTCGTCGCAGAGCTCAATAACGAAGTTGTGGGAATGATCGGTTTACGGCAGGTGAAGTCCTACTACAAGCATGCCGATTGTATTACGGAGATTACCGCGCTGATCGTAGCAGAGGAGCTTAGAGGACAAGGCCTTGGCAAAAGACTCGTAGCTGCAGCGGAAGAATGGGCACGCCATCAGGGCTGCTGCCAGCTGTTCCTGCGGAGCGGCAATCGCGTTGAACGTGCACCTGCACATGCGTTTTACCGCCATATCGGCTTTGAAAAGACAACAGGCTACCGCTTCAACAAAGCCCTGCTATAATCCTATACGTGTACCGAACATCCCCATCCCGGCGTAATCGGGATGGTTTTTTTTGGAGATAGCGCGGCAACCCCGCCGCCGGTTGTCGGGAATGCTCCCCGTTCCGCCTTCTCCCCGAGGCTACCCCCGGAATTTAGTGGAAAAAGAGCATCTATTTCGCCCGAAATTCCCGTGTCCAAACTAGCAGTTGGAAAAAGTACATCTATTCGTCCATAATCCCCGTATTATGAGTAAATCCGCAGAAATAAATGTAATTTATCCACTTAAAATAGCCTAATTGGTTAAAATAATCAAATTAAGTATACAAAATCCACTTGTTAATTATATGAGTAGCACTTGCCCTAAAATATGTACATAATTTCCCCTTGCGTTATATCAGGGCACGCTATATAGTGAATTGCTCCTATTGATTATAGTTGTCACTACAGTTGTCCCTAAATCAGTCACTATAGTGTTTCCCAAGATCCGCAGCCTTCTCTATATAACCATAGATCGGGCCATTTGAATCAGCTATTATAGTTCTGTGAACCTCCATATTCTATGCCGAAGAGGGATGAAGCATGTACAAATTAATACTCGCCGAAGACGAGGAAGATGTAAGAGAGGGCATTATCGCCCAGATTGACTGGGAGCAGTACGGCTTCGAGGTCGTGGAGCAGGCCGAGAACGGGCGGGAGGCGGCGGATGCGATCGACCGGCTGCTGCCGGATGTGGTCGTTACCGATATCCAGATGCCCTTCATGAATGGCCTGCAGCTGGCGGAATGGATACGCAGCCGCCATCCGAATACGAAGATTATCATTTTGACCGGCTATGATGAATTCGAATACGCCCAGAAGGCGATTAAGCTGCAGATTGATGAATATATCCTGAAGCCTTTCTCGTCCCAGGAGCTGATTGATGTTCTGCTTAAGGTTCGCGCCACGATCGAGACCGAGATCGCCGAGAAGGAGAATGTGTTCGTGCTGAGCGAGCATTACCGCAAGAGCCTGCCCGTTCTGCGCGAGCAGTTCCTCTCTACCCTGGTGTCCCGCCGTCTGCGTTCCGCAGAGATTGCTGAGAAAAGCACAGAGTACGGCATCCCCCTCACCGGTGAATGCTTCCAGTCCTCTGTGATCAGCATCGATTATATCCGCCCGGACCATTCTTCCGCCGTTCAAGCTCAGCGGCCCGTGTCCCTGCGGGATACCGGCGACCGTAATCTCCAGCTCTATGCTGTGCTGAACATCGCGGAGGAGATCTGCCAGAAGCATGGCTTCGGCAAGGTATTCATCCACCGGGATGATGTTGTGCTGCTCTCGGTCAGCCAGAGCCCGGAGGAGAGCGACATTACCGCCAGAACCTTCGCCATTCTCGAAGAGATCTGCCAGAATGTGCAGCGCTTCCTGAAGTTTACCGTAACCGCCGGGGCCGGAACCGTCTGCAAGGCACCGTCCATGCTGTTCCATTCCTTCGGGGATGCGCTGCAAGCGCTTGATTACCGGCTGATCCTCGGCAACAACCGGGTCATCTGGATTGAGGATGTGGAATCGCGGTCCAGCCGGATGCTGGACTATGATGAGCTGACCCAGCAGTCGCTGATCCGCACGATCAAGCTGGGCACCATTCAGGAGCTACGGGAAGTAGTGGACGAGCTGTTCCGGGGACTGGATACGGAGCAGGTCTCGGCGCAGGATTATCAGATTTTCCTGTTGGAGATCATCACCTCCATTCTGCGGGTGGCGAAGGAATCCGGGAGCGGAACGAATGATTTTATCGGACCCGGCCTGACCTCGCTTAGCGATATGAACAAATTCAACAACCTGGAAGAAGCCCGGCAGTGGATTATTACCGTATGCAGCCGGCTGATGGATTCCATTGCTTCGGAGCGCCAGTCGAGCTACAAGCAGCTCATAGACCAGGCTAAGGAATATATCCGCAGCCACTATGAAGAATCCGATATGTCCATCGGCAGGGTATGCCATCATCTGCATATCAGCACAGGCTATTTCAGCAGCATTTTCAAAAAAGAAATGAAGATAACCTTCGTCAGCTATCTGCTGCAGATCCGGCTGGAGGCCGCCAAGGAGCTGCTGCGTTCCACCGAGTTGAAGGCGTTCGAGATCGCCGAGCGGATCGGTTTTGCCGACCCGAACTATTTCAGCTTCTGCTTCCGCAAGAAATACGGACAATCCCCCAAAGAGTATAAGAACAGCGCGCGGGGAGAATAGCCATGAACAAGCCGAGGGGTTATTTTTTCCCGCTGCGGCCGGGGTCCCGCAAGAGCGGCAGGCTGCGCCTGTCCTCGAAGCTGCGGAGTATCCAGCTGATCATCATGCTGACGTTCATGGCGGTGACTGCGGCGGTGGCCGTGATTGTCAGTGTGATGCTGTACGGCAAGTTCGCCAACACGGCGGAGGAGAATGCCAATCTCAACATGCAGCAGATCATCGAGCAGGTGAACTATAACCTGGAGCTGTATGTGAAGGGGATGGGCAGTATTTTTGCGACCGCCGAGAAGCAGATTACCTCTACGCCCTCCATCGATTCCCCGCTGCTCTATGAACGGATGGATACACTGATGAGCAGCCGCGAGGATCTGGTGTCCGTGGCTGTTTTTACACCCCAGGGGAAGTATGTGGTTGGGACGCCGGGGCAGACGATGCGCATGAACACAGGGCTTGAGAGCCAGAGCTGGTTCACCACAGCCAAGCGTACCTCCGAGATCTCCTATTCCGCCCCGCATATCCAGAATCTGTTCAAGGGCAGGTATACCTGGGTAGTCTCCATCTCCAAGCTGATTCAATACAGGGAGAACGGGGAGCTGAGAACCGGTGTGCTGCTGCTGGACTTCAACTTCAGAACGATTGACGAACTCAGCAAGCAGGTCAAGCTGGGCAAAAGAGGTTACGCCTACATCCTTGACCCGCTCGGCAATATCGTCTATCATCCGCAGCAGCAGCTCATCTACGCCGGGCTGAAGTATGAGAATGTGGAGCCGGTGCTTGAATACGCCTACCGCAGCTATCTGGACGAATCGACTGGGGAGAAGCGGTTTATCACCGTACGCACGCTGGCGCAGACCGGCTGGAAGATTGTCGGGGTCGCCTATTACGATGAGATTGTCACCACCAAGCGGGACCTCAATCAGTTCCTGGCGTGGTTTCTTGCGGTTGTTCTCGTCTGTGTTATTGCGGTGTCTGTCTTCCTGTCCTGGCTGATTGCCAGCCCGATCCGCAAGCTGGAGCGTACCGTGAAGCAGGTGGCGGAGGGCGATCTGAATACGCCGATTAACGTCAGCGGAGCCTATGAGGTAGAGCAGCTGTCGAGGCGCTTCAACATGATGCTCCAGCGTATCCGCCAGCTGATGGAGCAGATCATTTATGAGCAGGAGACGAAGCGGAAGGGCGAGCTTGAGGTGCTGCAATCGCAGATCAACCCGCATTTTCTGTACAATACGCTGAATTCGGTCATCCGGCTGGCAGAACGCGGCAAAACGGATGAAGTCGTCACCATGATCCAGTCGCTCTCCAGATTCTTCCGCATCAGCCTCAGCAAAGGCAAGAACATTATCACCATCCAGGAAGAACTGGACCACATCCGCCATTACCTGGTGATTCAGAGCTTCCGCTTCAAGAATAAATTCCGTTATGAGATCACGGCGCAGGAAGAGGTCCTAGAGTGTCAGACGATCAAGCTGATTCTGCAGCCTATCGTGGAGAACGCGCTCTATCACGGGATCGAAATGCTGCCGGACGAGGGGCTGATCTCGATCACCGCCGGGCTTCAGGACGGGCTTGTTACCCTCCGGGTCAGCGACAACGGCCTCGGAATGACCAAGGATACGATGAACGGAATTCTAAGCGGAAGCGTCAAAAGCACCAGCGGATCAGGAGTCGGTGTCAGGAATGTGCACGAACGGATCGGCCTGTATTACGGGCGGGAGTACGGGCTTGCTTTTCAGAGTGAGCTGGAGGAGGGGACGGTTGTTACGATTGTATTCCCGGCCCTCCCGGCGGGAGAGGTTATGGATGAGCAGAAGGAGGAGACGAACCTGTGAAAAGCCTGCGTGTATGGCTCACCGTGCTGCTGTGCGGAGTGTTATGGATCTCTGTGTCCTCTTGCTTCAATGCCTCGCCAGCTTATATCAGCACCAGCAAGACGCGGAATATCCACCTGATTGTCAAGATGAACAAAGGGGATTACTGGAACACCCTGAAGCTCGGAGCAGAGGCTGCGGCGAAGGAATTCAATGTCAATCTGACCTTCAAGGCGCCCGATTCGGAGAGTGATATTGAGGAGCAGGTCGTCATGGTGGAGGAGTCCATTAAGGAGAAGGCGGATGTGATTATTCTCGCGGCCAGCAGCTATATGGGACTGGCGCAGGTCGTGGATCAGGCGGCGTATTCCCGAATTCCGGTGATTTCAGTCGATGCGGAGGTCGGCTCTGCCAAGGTTCGGACTTACGTGGGGGCGAACGGGTACGAGGCCGGACAGAAGTCCGCCGAACGGCTGATTCAGCTGCTGGGGGGCTATGGCGAGATCGGGATCATTAACTTCACCAATTCGTCGCTTACCCCGGACTCCGGCAAGACGGGCAGCATCGACTATGGTGCGCGGGATGCAGATGAGCGGGAAAAGGGTTTTCTGAACTATGCCGCCCGCTTCCCTAACGTTAAGGTCGTACCGATCGCCTACACCTCCTCCAGCACCTCCGACGCCGAAAATCTGACCCGCGAGATGCTGAACAAGTACCCCGGGCTGCGCGGTATTGCCACTTTGAATGAAATTGCTTCACAGGGCGCGGCCAGGGTGATTCAGGGTCTGGAGAGGGATAGTGTGAAAATGATTGCTTTTGACAGCTCGCCCTCCATGATGGAATCGCTCCAGGATGGCACTGTGCAGGCGACCGTCATCCAGAATCCGTTCAGCAACGGGTATCTGGCGGTGAAATATGCCGTGGAGGCGCTCGAAGGCATGGATATTCCCGAACGCGTGGACACCGGCACCAAGCTCATCGATCTGGAGAATATGCTGTGGCCGGAGAATCAGAAGCTGCTGTTCCCGTTTGTTCGGTAGCAGAAATTTAAGAATTAAACATTAGAATTTTCATGGAAATGAGTAGGATTTTATATTCGCAACCGTTTTCACGTAGGGCATAATAAGGATGTACCCGGGACACACCGGGATCATCCCAAATAAAGAAATATCCTCAGGAGGTCAATTAGACATGAAAAAAATCACTTCCGTTCTA
Source organism: Paenibacillus sp. FSL H3-0333 (assembly GCF_038002805.1). NCBI lineage: Bacteria > Bacillati > Bacillota > Bacilli > Caryophanales > Paenibacillaceae > Paenibacillus > Paenibacillus sp. FSL H3-0333. The sequence continues at coordinate 3,322,786 of NZ_JBBODG010000001.1, forward strand.
CTTGCAAGTGCATTGCTGGGTGCTGCTCTCGCAGGCTGCGGCGGCAACAATAACAAGGCGGCTGACGCTGCTAACACAGGAACTTCGGCTAACACAGCGAATTCCGGTTCTGCTGAGACTCCGAAGGTCGGCGTAGCGATCTACAAATTCGACGACACGTTCATGACTGGTGTCCGCAACGCCATCGATGCTGCTGCCAAGGGCATTGCCACTGTTGATATCGTAGACAGCCAGAATTCCCAGCCTACACAGAACGATAAGGTGGATCTGTTCATCACCAAGAAATATAACGGCATGCTGATCAACCCGGTAGACCGCACCGCTGCGGGCGTCATCATTGACAAAGCCAAGACAGCGAACATTCCGGTGGTCTTCCTGAACCGCGAGCCGCTGCCGGAAGATATGAAGAAATGGGATAAAGTCTACTATGTAGGTGCGAAAGCTGAAGAGTCCGGCACCATGTCCGGCCAGCTGATCGTGGACTACTGGAAGGCACACCCTGAAGCGGACAAGAACGGCGACGGCGTGCTGCAGTATGTCATGCTGAAGGGCGAACCGGGACATCAGGATGCAGAACTTCGCACCACATATTCCATCCAGGCAATTGAAGATGCAGGCATCAAGGTGGAGAAGCTGGCTGAAGATACCGCTATGTGGGATCGTGTAAAAGGCCAGGAGAAAATGGCCGCCTTCCTCGGCTCACACGGCGACAAGATTGAAGCCGTACTGGCCAACAACGATGATATGGCACTCGGCGCGATCGAAGCTCTGAAGGCTCAAGGCTACTTCAGCGGCGACAAATACATGCCGGTTGTAGGCGTGGATGCAACAGCTCCTGCGGTTCAAGCTTTGCAGGATGGAACGATGCTCGGTACCGTACTGAACGATGCCAACAACCAAGGTAAAGCAGCGATCACCCTGGCCGCTCTGCTGGCCAAAGGCGAAACGCCAACCAAAGAGAACGTAGGCTTCGACATCACAGACAACCAGTTTGTATGGATCTCCTACAAAAAGATTACCAAAGACAACGTAGCAGACGCCAAGTAATCCGTTAACAGGTGCAAGGCTACAGATACAGATACGTATCATAGATACCAGTCCCGGAGGGTGCTGCAATGCGCTCTCCGGAATTCCTTACGGGTAGGGAGCAGGATGGAACCGCTGTGCCTCTCATGGAAAAAGACAAAAAGCGTAGGGGGCGTAACAACATGGCAAATACGGAATTTTTGCTGGAAATGAACGGCATTACCAAAGAATTTCCCGGCGTGAAGGCGCTGGATGGAGTCAGCATTAAGGTTCGTCCGGGCTCGGTTCATGCACTTATGGGCGAGAACGGGGCAGGCAAGTCCACACTGATGAAATGTCTCTTTGGAATCTATTCACCGGATGCCGGTGAGATCTTCCTGGATGGCCAGAAGGCCTCCATCTCCAATTCGAGCGAAGCACTGAAGCACGGCATCTCGATGATCCATCAGGAGCTGCACCCTGTACCTTTCCGCAGCGTGATGGAAAACATCTGGCTGGGACGTTTTCCAACCAAGGGCATCGGGCCGCTTCAGTTCATTGACCACAAAAAAATGTTCACAGACACCGAAAACTTATTCAAAGATCTGGATATCGACCTGAATCCCGAAACACTGGTGGGCAAGCTGTCTGTATCCAAGATCCAATCCATCGAAATTGCGAAGGCGGTCTCTTTTCACTCCCGCGTGATTGTCATGGATGAGCCAACCTCGTCCTTAACCAGCGTGGAAGTAGAGCATCTGTTCCGGATCATCCGGGACCTGCAAAAAAGAGGCGTAGCTATTATCTATATATCTCACAAAATGGAAGAAATCCTAGAGATTTCCGATGAAGTGACGATAATGCGTGATGGTAAAAAGATCGGCACCTGGCCCTCGGCCGAACTGACCACGGACCTGATTATCTCCAAGATGGTCGGGCGTGATCTGACGAACCGTTTCCCGGAGCGCACCAATGTTCCAGGCAAGGTGTTCATGAAGGTGGAAGGTCTGACCTCACCCGAGCCCAGATCCTTCAAGGATGTGTCCTTCGAATTAAGACGCGGGGAGATTCTGGGTGTCGGCGGTCTGGTCGGCGCACAGCGAACCGAGGTTATTGAAGCGTTGTTCGGACTGCGCGCGGTGAAATCCGGCTCCATCTCGATTGACGGCAAGAAGGTGAAGATTAACTCTCCGCAGGATGCGAAGAAGCACGGGCTGGCCCTGTTGACCGAGGAGCGACGCGTGACGGGGATTTTTCCGGTGCTGTCTGTGCATGAGAACGGCGCCATCGCCAACCTGGACCGCTACAAGACGCCATACCTGCTGCTGAACGGCCGCAAGAAGAAGGTAGAAGTCGATAAAATGATTGAAAAGCTGCGCACCAAAACGCCAACGACCAAGACACAGATTATGAATCTCTCCGGCGGGAACCAGCAGAAGGTGCTGCTGGCCAGATGGCTGCTCACTGAGCCTGAGGTGCTGCTGCTCGATGAGCCGACACGCGGAATTGACGTCGGTGCGAAGTTCGAAATCTATACGATTATTGCCGACCTGGCGAAGCAGGGGAAGAGCATTATTATGATCTCCTCGGAAATGCCCGAGCTGCTGGGGATGTCTGACCGTGTTATGGTGATGTCGGAAGGACGGCTTACAGGAATATTAGAAGGTGCGCAGGCTACGGAAACCGAAGTGATGCGTCTCGCTGCACAGCATTAATCAGGAGCTATACTCACAGGACGGCGAAGACCATAGGGCTGCTGCAAGGCTGAAGAAGCTTAGCAATGAATGCTTAAACTTCGCGTAACAATTAAGGAGGAACACAATTATGACTATTAAAAGAGCGCAGTCCTTCGTGACTCAAAACGCAATCTACATCGTGCTGGTACTGCTGATCATGGGGATTATCATATACGAGCCAAGCTTCATGTCCATCAATACCTTGCGGGATGTCCTGATCCAGTCCTCCACACGCGTGATTATTGCGCTCGGGGTGGCCTTTATCCTGATCACCGCCGGGACCGACTTGTCGGCAGGCCGGGTGGTCGGCTTCACTGCTGTTATCTCAGCGTCCATGCTGCAGATACCCGATTACTCCCGCCGCTTCTTCCCCGATCTGCCGCAGGTGCAGGTCTGGCTGCCGATTCTGATTGCCATTGTGGCCGGCCTGCTCTGCGGTCTCGTCAATGGGATTATCGTCTCTAAGCTCAACGTTCCGCCGTTTATCGCCACCCTGGGCACTATGCTCATCGTGTACGGCTTGAACTCGCTCTACTTCGATATGGACCCGAACCAATCCCAGCCGATCGGCGGATTGCGTTCCGACTTCACCGACATCGGCTCCGGCTTCATCGGCAGCGGCCAGTATTCCATTCCGTACATTGTACTTATAGCCCTCGGAGTTGCGGCCATAGTCTGGGTGCTGTTCAACAAAACCAAGCTGGGTAAAAACATGTACGCCATCGGCGGCAACATGCAGGCAGCCAAGGTATCCGGGATCAATGTCTCCAAGAACCTGATTTACATCTACGCCATCGCTGGTGCCCTGTACGGTCTTGCTGGTGTGCTTGAAGCAGCCCGAACCGGCGGCGCGACCAACAACTACGGGAACATGTATGAGCTTGACGCCATCGCAGCCTGCGTAGTCGGCGGCGTATCCACCACCGGCGGAATTGGTACCGTGCCGGGCGTCCTGGTCGGCGTCATCATCTTCACCCTGATCAACTACGGCCTGACCTTCATCGGCATTAGCCCTTACTACCAGCTGATCATCAAAGGCTTGATCATTATCGCGGCTGTATCGTTTGATATGCGGAAATATTCGTCGAAAAAATAGCTTGGGGTTCGGTGATGATCCGTACCTGCGGGGATTTTGGACTTCCGGCCGCTGTTAGGTTTGGATTTCCTGATCTGGACCGCTGCTCGCGGTAGAAATCCAAACCTAAAGGCGGACGCTACCGCTCCTCCAGTTCCAAAATCCCCTCCGGTACTCCTATCACCTCACCAAGGGTGGGGAAGGCAGGCAAAGAGCGTTTGCGGTACCCACGCAAACGCTTTTTGGCTTGCCCGGATTTGTCGCAGCGTTGCTCCAAATCACATGATTGAATGTGCCTGTGGTGGTGAGTATTGGACTTCCGGATGCTACCGCTCCTCCAGTTCTCGAATTCCCTCCGCTACTCGAACAAGTGATCATGATTTGTTGCAATAAATGTAAGCGTGTTGATTTCCCAATAAAAGGAACAAAAAAGGCCGCCATTTCGGGTAATGGTAAGTACGACCAAACCAAACCGAAATGAGGCGACCTCATGAATAATAATACCCCATTCTTGGCCGTGTTCAAACAAGTATTAACTTCAGAAGAAGTCCAAAGGGTGACCGGGCAAACCAAGGACTACGAGGATACCGGAACCAAAATGACCGTGGGTGTGTTGTTCGATTACTTTATCCAAGCCTGCTACCACCAATGGGATGGCTTTCGTCAAAGTGCTCGGGTGGGCTCGAACTACGATTTGCCCAAGGTTCATTACTCCACCCTTTCGGGCAAAGCCGGTGAAGTGCCTTACGATATCTTCAAGCGTTTGTTTCAACTGCTCGTCCAGAAATGTAACCGGCAAACCCGTCGGCACCTAAATCTGCCTAAAGATCTTCTACTGATTGACTCTACGACGGTTACGGCGGCAAACTCCCGCATGTCTTGGGCTCCGTATAAAAAATTCAGAGGAGGCATCAAGCTGCATGTCGCTCTTTCGCATGGACAGCATTCACCCGTGAATGTGGTCGAATCGATTGCCAGGCGCAATGACGCTCCATTTGGAGAAGTTTTGGCCGATAAGGACTACCTTTTAGTTCAGGATCGGGCGTATGGAAAAATCGGTCGATTGGATCAATATGTGCAGCAAGGTCAGTCCTTTGTGATTCGTCTGAAAGACAATCTCCATTTGGTGATGCCGCGAGAGCTTCAACGACCAGCGGAGGGAGACACCAAAATTGTACGCGATATCACCTGTTATATTGGTCAAGGCAAACACCAATCCGCCCACCGCCACCGCGTCGTTGAATTTGAAAATGACCGGGGTGAAGTGGTACGAATTGTGACCGATTTGAGAAAAGAGTCCGCTCATGTGATTGCTGAAATGTACAAAGCACGCTGGGAAATTGAAGTATTTTTCCGCTGGGTGAAACAGCATTTGAATGTCCCTTGCCTATTTGGAACCACCGAAAATGCAGTATATAGCCAATTGTTTGTAGCCCTTGCCGCGTATGTGCTTTTGAAATACATTTTTGATGAAATTCACCCGAAGGTACCGGTCTTTGCTGAGCTGACTCTTTGGGAATTTATGCAGTACTGGCGTATATTTAATCTTCCGCTGGAGTGGCAGATTCAATTTAATCTGCTCAGGCGTAAAGATCCTCTAGGTATTTTTGTCATCCCATAATATGGGTAATCAACACGCCTGCACGAAATACAACATTTCCTCTTCTAATTGGCTTGCGGGCGGACAAATGCTGCCTTTCATACAACAATGTTAGTTTAAAGTCGATATACATAGCCGAATGTTGCATTTTGGGCAGGATTTCGCAGCTTACAGTAACTAATTAATAGTTTTTATTCTGATTTAGAGGCGTCAGGGGGCAGAGGGTGGGGGGAGAGGTGCCAGGTGATAAGTGGCAAGCAGTCAGCAGTCAGGCAGCAGGAGACAAGCAGTTAGCATTCAGGTAGCATTCAGTCGGCGGCAAGTAATAAGTAATAAGTAACAAGTGGCAAGTAATCAGGTAGCAGACGGTAAATAGTTTGCGGTAAGTTAGCGGTCAGCAGTCAGCACTCAGCAGTCAGCAGTCAATAATGAAAATTCAGCGGTCAGTAGTGAATAGTGAATAGTCAGCAGTTAGCAGTCAGCAAGTCAGCAGTTAGTAGTCGGGTGGCAGTCAAGTGAGTGGTAACAGGCAGATTTAGCACGGTTGTTTACGGACGTATTTGTCCAGTCCGCTGAATAGAGTTTTAGACCTCTATCCTTTATAGAGTTTTATAAACCTTTGCCTGTCCAGCAAAAGGGTTATTCTCATATTTCAAGGGCAGGCACAGCAGCCCTTGTTCACCCGGTACACACCCTCCAAAAGGGTGTGTTTGTGTTTTTACAACAGAAAGGCAGCAGTAACGGAGGGGATTTTGGAACTGAAGGAGCGGTAGCGTCCGCCTTTGTCTCCCGATTTCTACCGCGATTAGCGGTTTAAATCAGGAAATCGGGAGACAACAGCGGCCGGAAGTCCAAAACTCACCGCAGTTACGACATCGCATTTCTGTTTCATTAACGTTTCATTAACGTTTCATAAACGCTTTATTATCGCCCAGACACAGACACACCCTTTCCCCCTCACTCTCATAGTCTATAGGCAAAAGCCTTTGTAAAGGAGAACGACAACATGCTGAGGATTAAGCTGAACGAGCTGGGAAAAGGGAACGACAACGGTTTGATTCAGACGGAGGTATGGCGGTGGGACGGTATCGGCTGGAATGAGTGTATTCCGCAGCAGGAGGAGGATTTCATCCGTGCGGAAGAGGATTTGTTCGTGACAATCCCGGCAGAGGCGGGCTTATATCGTGTAGACTACTCCAAAAAGCCACTGGAGGCGCTCATTGTGCTTCCGGATGACGGCGGAGGCCTGCGGGCAGCGCTGCTGCATCCGGCTCCTTTTAAGCTTAAGGACGGGACGCTGTGGGGATATATCAACAACGACGGCCGGATTGTGATTGAGCCGAGATATGATTATGCGGAGGAGTTTCAGGAGAATGGCCTGGCGGTAGTGCAGCGGGGGAATGTCAGCGGTCTGATTGACAGCTCCGGGCGGGAGCGGGTCAAACCGGTCTATAATTTTATTGGTCCTTTTTCCGAGGGGCGGGCCGTGGTGTCGGATGTGAAGGGCTACACTTTTATTGATGAAAAAGGCAAAGAGGTGACGTCCGCGCGCTATGACTATCTGAATTCGCTGCACGAAGGCCGTGCGCTGTTCTCCAAGCAGAATACTACCGGGGGGAACTCGTTGTATGGCTACCTGGATGCCCAGGGCAAAGAGGTGCTGCCAGCCGTCTATCTGGACGCCGGGGATTTCTCAAACGGGACTGCACTGGTCAAAATAGCCGAAGGGGAATATGCGCTGATTGATCTCCATGGCGTGGTGCTGCATACGTACAAACATCCTTTTGTCGGGTATCCGGGGGATGGGCTGCTGGCCTTTCAGGCGACGGAGAATGGAAAATACGGTTATCTGCACACGGACGGCACGATTGCTATCCAGCCGCAGTATACGGCAGCTCTGCCGTTCTCGGAGGGCCGGGCGGTGATTAACACAGCCGCTGATTATGGCAACGCCTACGGTCTGATCGATAAGCAGGGGAAAATGATCATTCCCGCCGTCTATTATGAGGTGCAGCAGCTGGGAGAGAACCGTGTGGCGCTGGGGACCCCGCTGTATGCGGATCAGCCCTACAGAGGCTCCAGATATGTCATCGCCGATGCGCTGACTGGAAGAATTCTCAGCACCCACCCGCTGCTGGGCGTGAACAATTATCAGCAGGGACTCGCGTCGGTGTATGATGCGAAGGATACGTATTTTATTGACACCAGCGGGAAAAAAGCCGCCCAGCCCCCGGTCATCGCAGGCTCAGGATCACTGTCCTTCAGCGGCAGCCTGATCCGCGCGGATATTGATCTGCGCACCTCTTATTATGACCGTAAAGGCAAGCAGGTCTGGCGGCAAAACGGGGTCATTCCGCTCAGACCGCCATACTCTGTGCTGGAGAAGAAATACAAGCCTAACCGGGATTATCTGGTCTATTATCCGGTCGTGGAAGGGATCGCGGTTGCTGAGGTCTCGAAGGCAGTGAATGACAAGCTGCGCAACCTGTCGCTCCCATACGGGGCGGGGACGGGGGGAGGCACGCAGGATTTCAGCTATACGGGAGATTTCGCCGTATCCTTCTTCCGCAAGAATCTGCTGGTGCTGGAGCTTAGCGGTTATCATTTTCCGTTCGGCGCTGCGCACGGCATGCCTACGCGGATCTATGAGCATATCAACCTGCGCACCGGCAAGTTCTACACGCTCAGCGATCTGTTCAAGCCCGGCAGCAAATACGTGCAGAAGCTCAGTGATATTGTCGGCAAGCAGATTGCGAATGATCCGCAGTATTCCTATGTTTTCCCTGACACGTATAAAGGCATTACAGCCGATCAGCCCTTTTATGTGGATGCGGAGGCGCTGTACCTGTATTTTGCACCTTATGAGATTGCTCCGTACGCCGCAGGATTTCCAACCTTCCGCATTCCGTATGCTGAGATTATGGGCCTGATCTCGACCGAAGGGGAGTTCTGGCAGTCTTTTCATTAAATTAAGCGATAGAAGCGCCGATATATAGGATAGACACAGCCGTCCTGAAAAGGACGGCAATGCTGTTTTCTTTTGCCGCTGCTGTAGGGTACAAGCCTTTCTATCTATGAAATCCTTTCTATCTATAAAATGACAGAATTTAGAAGAGCACAGCTGATAGTTTTGTGTTACAATGACCTAGGAACAGATTACAACTTTGTAACATATGTAGACAGACACCCTTGTCCCCATGATACACCACAACGAAGATTAAGGAGATGGCAGAATGAAAAGCAAGACTTTGAGAAGAATGATAGGTGGAAGCGTAGCCGCTGTTATGGCGCTTGGCATTTCTCTTCCATTACAAGCAAACGCAGCAGCAGCCGGTGCCCCTGCGGCAGCCGGATCAGATATGAATTTCGCACAGCTCATGGACTATTTCACACAGAACAATTCGAAGACCTTTGTACTGGGTGGCAATACGTACACTGTCACTAAAACCTTTGTATACACAACGCCAGCTGCAGCTGCCCCGGCAGCACAGCCGGTAGCTCCGGCTAAGCCTGTTGCAACAGCAGCACCAGTGGCTACAGCAGCACCGGCAGCAACTGCTAAGCCAGCCCCGGCCCCCGTTGCCACTGCAAAACCTGTGGTAACCCCTGCCCCATCTGTGGTTCCTGCAGTTGGCAATAACGCCTCCAGCTACACACAGCAAGTAGTCGCACTGGTGAACAAAGAGCGCACTGCAGCTGGACTAGCCCCTGTCTCCGCACTGGACAGCCTGAACAAAGTGGCTGCGGCGAAGGCTGCGGACATGCGCTCGAACAACTATTTCTCACACACTTCTCCGACCTACGGATCACCTTTCGATATGATGTCGGCATTCGGCATTACGTATAAGGCGGCTGGTGAGAATATCGCTATGGGCCAGAAGACCCCTCAGGAAGTTATGACGGCGTGGATGAACAGCCCGGGTCATAAGGCTAACATCCTGAGCGCGAATTTCAACTACATCGGCGTGGGCTTCGATAATAATTACTGGGTCCAGGAATTCATCGGTAAATAAAGTAACGTTAACTCCGCCCTCCGGCATTACCGGGGGGCGTTTTTATGTTTTTAGGATATTAAAGTAATATTGGTCTTGATACGATTAGCGCAGCGCTATCGTGCCGCAGTCCGCGGTCTTGCACGATCAGCGCAGCGCCATCGTGCCGCCCTTACTGCTTCCACCGTTTAGGTGTGAAGCGGCGGAGGGGATTTTGGAACTGTAGGAGCGAATGCGTCCGCCTTTGTCTCCGAATTTTAACCGTATAACGGTTCATTCAATAAATTTGGAGACAACAGCGGCCGTAAGTCCAAAATCACCGCAGCCGCGCCCCCACCTAAACCCCCCTACGGTTTGCAAATTGTGCAAAGAAGAATTATGTTTATCTACATAGTTAATAATGTTGTGAATGATGGGCGAGGCAGAAGAGTACGGCAGATGGAGGGATAGTATTGAAGGATTCCAAATGGACCTGGAGGACAGTAAGCCTGGTGTCCATCCTGGCAACTTTACTTTTAATTACAGGATTTGTGTATGCAGTGGGAGATATTCTGAACCCGAAGGGGGAGCAGTTCCTCTCGTCCCTTCCGCAGGAGACGGCTGCACCGACAGCCGCGGCAAGTGACGAATACAAGATCCTGGCGCTTGGGGATTCTCTGGCCAAAGGGACCGGAGACAACTCCGGGCAAGGGTTTGTTAGACGGACCGTGGATGCCTTGTCGGCCAATGGAGGAAAGGCAGAGCTGCTGGGCAATATGGGCATTAACGGCTTGACCACAGCTGCTTTACAGAGCAAGCTTCAGGAGGAAGGGGTACAGTACGCGCTGCGTCAGGCGAATGTCATCCTGATCTCCATCGGCGGGAACGACCTGTTCCGGGGCTCGGATATTCTGGGCACAGGCGGGAGCAGCGGACAAGCAGCCGCCTCTGCGAAGCCTTCGGAGCAAGCGGTACCTCAGAGCACGGAAGCCCCTGCCAATAACAAGGTAGAAGGCACTACCCCGGTTCCAACCGCGTCTGCAGGTGATCTGACCCCGGAATCGCTTCTCTCCGCTCTGCCTGGGGCCGCCAAACGGCTGGGCAGCATACTGGATACAGTTGCAGAAGTGAATCCGCAGGCCCAAGTCTATTACATCGGACTGTATAATCCATTTGGAGATATCGAGGGGCTGCTAATTCCCGGTAATCAGGCGGTAACGGCGTGGAATAATGCGGCGATGGATATGATCAACAAGCATCAGAACATGACGCTGGTCCCGACCTTTGATCTGTTTGACCGCCATTTGGCGAAATATCTGTCTAATGATCATTTTCACCCGAACGGGGACGGCTATCAGCGGATGAGCGAGCGGATTGTACAGGCGGTTCGTTGAATCGATGATTTTTTGAACAGAAATGACTGTGGCAAGGAGCTGTATAAGATGGCGAGAACCATTCATGAGGCACCGGGGGAAGAAGTCGTTCTGTCCGCCCGGGGAGTGCGTAAAAAAATCGGCCGCAAATGGATTATAGATGATGTCACGTTTGATGTGAAAAAAGGCGAAATCTTCGGCTTTCTCGGTCCGAATGGAGCAGGCAAAACCACAACCATCCGCATGCTGGTGGACCTGATCCGCCCGAGCGAAGGGACGATTACCGTCTGCGGCTATAATGTGAACCGGAATCCGGAAAAAGCGCTGCAATACGTTGGCTCTATTGTCGAGAATCCCGAGGTCTACACGTATCTGACGGGCTGGGAGAACCTGCAGCATTTCGCCCGTATGCAGCCCGGAGTGGACGAGCAGCGGATTGCCGAGGTCGTTGAAATTGTGCGGCTCGATCAGCGCATCCAGGATAAAGTCAGCACGTATTCGCTGGGGATGCGCCAGCGGCTAGGTATTGCCCAAGCTCTGCTCGGCCGTCCCCGGCTGCTGATTCTCGATGAGCCGACCAACGGCCTGGACCCCAAGGGGATCAAGGAGCTGCGCGAATTCATTCGTAAGCTGGCAGACGAAGGGCTGGCGGTCTTTGTGTCCAGTCATCTGCTGAGCGAAATTCAGCTGCTGTGCGACCGGGTAGCCATTATCAGCAAAGGCCGTGTACTCGCTGTTGGCGCTGTAGACGAGCTGGTTGCCCGTAACTCGCCTTATGTCCTGTGGGAGCTGGAGCCGCTTCAGCGGGCAAGAGACATCATGGCCGGGCGGCCGGATATCACGCTGCTTCATCTGGACGAGGTTACCCTGGATGACTCGGTCATCGCAGGCATGGGCGTGAATTCCCTGGTTACGGCGATGGACGAGGAGCTGATCCCGGAGATTGTTGCCGTGCTGGTTGCACAAGAGGTGGAAGTCCGGGCTGTGCATAAAATCAACCCTACACTGGAACAGCTATTCTTGAAGCTAACGGAAGGTGAAGCCATTGACTAACCTGCTGCCGCTCATCCGAAATGAGTGCCTGAAGATTATTAAAAAGAAACGTTTCTATGTCATCCTGCTCATCCTGCTCGTGCTGGTGCCAATGTTTACCTATGCGCAAATGCGCATAGCCGAGCGCAGCCGTGACAAATTTAACTCTGACTGGAGGTTGGAGATCCAGCAGCAGATTACCGATAACCAGAATTCGCTCGGCAGCGACCGGATTCCGGAGGAATGGAAGTCGTACCGGCGGATTTTTCTCCAGCAATTGCAGTATTATCTGGACCATGATGTGAATCCGAACGAGCCGAGCGGAGTAACGTTCACCCGGGAGTTTGTCAATAATTCCGTCTCCCTGTTCATTCCGCTGCTGATCATGGCGGTTGCCTCCGACCTGGTCTCCGGGGAGCGGACGACAGGCACGATCAAAATGCTGCTGACCCGCCCGGTCCGGCGCTGGAAGGTACTGTTCAGCAAAATGGTAGCGCTGCTGATGTTCGTCTCGCTGATTGTCCTGTCCGTATTCGTAATCAGCTATCTGATATCGGGGCTGGCTTTTGGCTATAAGGGGTTCAATGTTCCAGTCTTTACAGGCTTTCAGCTAAACGGTGATACTGTGGATATGACGAAGGTTCATGCCGTGGAGCAGTGGAAGTATCTGCTGATGCAGGGCGGGCTGATCTGGTATGTCAGCATCGTGGTGGCCCTGCTGGCCTTCATGGTGTCGGTGCTGGTCCGCAGTACGGCTGCGAGCATTGTAGTGATGATGGCGGCGCTGATTGCCGGAACGATCCTGACGAATATGGCTTCCGCCTGGACGGCGGCCAAATATTTATTTATGGTCAATATGGAGCTGACGACTTATTTAGCGGGCACTCCCGCGCCGATAGAGGGCATGACACTGGGCTTTTCGATGGCGGTTCTGGGCATTTGGGGGCTTGCGGCCGTAATCATTTCATTCGCCGTCTTTACGAAACGGGATATTTTGAATTAGAATGTACAAAGTGAACGAAAACGTTTGTTTGCATTTTTAGAGAGACAGGAAGACAAGTGAAGGAGGAGCATGAATGCTCGAACAGATCGATATGTTTGCAAAAGTCTCTAAGAACGGCGAATCAAGCCGGACTGGATACGATGCTGACGACATTCAGGTGCTCGAAGGTCTGGTTGCGGTCCGCAAACGGCCCGGCATGTATATTGGCAGTACGAGTTCCTCGGGTCTGCACCATTTAGTATGGGAAATAGTGGATAATGCCGTAGATGAGCATTTGGCGAAGTTTTGCTCGAAGATTGATATTACACTGCGTAAAGACGGATCGGTAACCGTGATTGACAACGGACGCGGAATCCCGACCGGAATGCACAAGACAGGAGTCCCTACCCCGCAGGTGGTATTCACCATTCTGCATGCAGGGGGCAAGTTCGGCGGCTCCGGCTACAAGAAGTCGGGCGGTCTGCACGGGGTCGGGGCTTCGGTTACCAATGCGTTGTCCGAGTGGCTGGAAGTGGAGATTTACCGCGAAGGCAAGATTCACCGTCAGCGCTTTGAATACTGGGTCGACAAAAGCGGAAAAGAACATGTCGGTGAGCCAGTGACCGGTCTTGAGATACTGGGGAATACGAATAAGACCGGTTCGAAGATTACCTTCAAGCCGGATGTTCGCGTCTTCGCTGCGGGCATTTCATTCAACTATGATACGCTGGCAGAAAGGGTACAGGAGATCGCCTTCCTGAATTCCGGGCTTAGAATCAATCTGAGCGACGAGCGCAGCGGCCGTCAGGATGAATTCTTCTACGAAGGCGGCGCGAGCCAGTTCGTGCAATTCCTGAACGAAGGGAAGGATGTACTGCACGATGTAATCCATTTCAGCTCCGAGAAGGACGAGATCGAGGTGGAAATCGCGCTGCAGTATAATGCGGGGTATACGGAGACGATCGCTTCTTTTGTCAACTCCATTCCTACCCGCAGCGGGGGAACACACGAGACAGGCTTCAAGACAGCCTATACCCGTGTGCTGAATGATTACGCCCGCCGCACGCAGCTGCTCAAGGAGAAGGATAAGAATCTGGAGGGCAATGATCTGCGCGAAGGCATGATGGCGGTCATCAGCATCAAGATGTCGGATGTGGAGTTTGTCGGACAGACGAAGGATCAGCTCGGAAGCGCATCTGCCCGCAGCGCCGTGGACTTCATCGTCTCCGAGCGGATGGCGCGGTTCCTGGAAGAGAATCCCCAAGTTGCACAGAGTCTGCTGAAAAAATCGATCCAGGCCTCCAAGGCCCGTGAAGCGGCCCGCAAGGCCCGTGATGAGATCCGCAGCGGCAAGAAGCGCAGTGAGAGCTCGAACTTGGGCGGCAAGCTGTCACCTGCACAGTCCAAGGACGTTACACGTACCGAGATCTTCATCGTCGAGGGCGATTCAGCCGGTGGCTCCGCGAAGCAAGGCCGGGATTCCAAGATTCAGGCGATCCTGCCGCTGAAGGGCAAGCCGATGAACCCCGAGAAGGCCAAGCTGCTGGATATCCTGAAGAATGACGAATACAAGGCGATCATTTCAGCAATCGGTGCGGGAATCGGGCCTGACTTTGCCGTGGAGGACAGCAATTATTCCAAAATCATCATTATGACCGATGCCGATACGGACGGCGCACATATCCAGGTGCTGCTGCTGACCTTCTTCTACCGCTACATGAAGCCTCTGATCGATGCCGGCAAGGTCTATATCGCCCAGCCGCCGCTGTATAAGCTGACGCGCAAATCGGGCAAGCTGGAGACGGTCCGCTATGCCTGGAGCGATGAGGAATTGCAGAATTATCTGAAGGAATTCGGGAAGAATTTCGAGCTGCAGCGGTACAAGGGACTGGGTGAGATGAACCCGGACCAGCTGTGGGAGACTACGATGAATCCCGATTCGCGTACGCTGCTTCAGGTGCAGATCGAGGATGCCGCCAAGGCGGAGCGCCGCGTTTCCACGCTGATGGGCGATAAGGTCGACCCGCGTAAGCGCTGGATTGTCGAGAACGTCGACTTCACGGAGATCGTGGAGTAACAAAGATCGTAAGTAGTAGTGGGAAGTGACGAAACCTTCCGCTGTTTTTAATTTTTTGATGATCGGTTTAAGCGAAGCGGCTGGTTCTTGAATTCAATGGATTGTGAACTATGTTTTGATAAACTGATACAAGGGAAAGTAACGGAGGGGATTTTGGAACTGGAGGAGCGTCAGCGTCCGCCTTTGTATTTAGATTTCATCCGCTAGGCCTATGAATCAGAAATCTAAATACAACAGCGGCCGGAAGTCCAAAATCACCGCAGTTACGATCTTACCTGTTATCAAAATATTGTTTGTTTTTGAATTCAATAACGCAAGAGCGCAGCGGTCAGATCATCAAGCTTTAAAAACGCGGACAGAATGAGGAACAGAAGGTGAAGAGGAAATGAGCAGTTTATCAGAGCAATTTTTGCCGGCTTTTCTGGAAGAGGTCGTGGGTGACCGGTTTGGCCGGTATTCCAAATATATCATTCAGGACCGGGCGATCCCCGATGTGCGCGACGGGCTAAAGCCCGTGCAGCGCCGGATTCTGTATGCCATGTACGATTCCGGCAATACGCCGGATAAGCCATACCGCAAGTCAGCCAAAACCGTCGGTGATGTCATGGGTAACTACCATCCCCACGGGGACTCCTCGATCTACGACGGGATGGTGCGGATGGCACAGCCGTGGAAGATGGGGCATGTGCTGGTAGACGGACACGGCAACTGGGGTTCCATGGATGATGACCCGGCAGCGGCGATGCGTTACACAGAAGCGCGCCTGTCTCCGATTGCCATGGAGATGATGCGCGATATTGAGAAGCGCACCGTACTGTTCAAGGACAACTTCGATAATACGGCCAAGGAGCCGGTGGTTGTTCCCTCCCGTTATCCGAATCTGCTGGTGAACGGGACGAGCGGGATCTCGGCCGGATTCGCCACGGAGATTCCACCGCATAACCTGCGGGAAGTCATCGATGCCTGCATCGCGGTCATGCAGAAGCCGGACATTGCGCTTGAGGATATCATGACCTTCATCAAGGGACCGGATTTCCCGACAGGCGGAACCATTATGGGCGGAGACGGCATTATGGATGCTTACCGCACCGGCAAAGGCCGTATCTATCTGCGTTCCAAGACGGAGATTGAGAACCTGCGCGGCGGGAAGCAGCAGATCGTGATCACCGAGGTGCCTTTCCAGATCGTGAAGTCACGGCTGGTGACCTCCATGGAGAACATCCGTCTGGAGAAAAAGATTGAAGGGATCGCCGAGGTCCGCGATGAGAGCGGCCGTGAGGGCCTGCGCATCGTGGTGGAGCTGAAGAAGGAGGCAGATGCACAAGGCGTCTTAGCCTATCTGCTCAAAAAAACCGATCTCCAAGTCACCTACAACTTCAACATGGTAGCCATCGTTAACAAGGCTCCGCAGCAGCTGGGGCTCAAAGCGATCCTTGAAGCCTACATTGCCCATCAGCGCGAAGTGGTCACACACCGTACCCGGTTCGATCTGGAACGGGCGGAGGACCGTGCCCATGTGTTAGAGGGACTGGTCAAGGCGCTGAATATTCTGGACGAAGTGATCGCTGCCATCAAGGCATCGAAGAACCGCCAGGATGCCCAGAATAATCTGGTATGGATGTTCGGCTTCAGCGAAAGACAGGCTGATTCTATCCTTACCTTGCAGCTCTACCGTCTCACCAATCTGGAGATTCATTCGCTGCAGAAGGAGCTGGATGAGATGCTGGCCCGGATTGCTGTGCTCCAGGGGATTCTGGACAGCGACAAGAAGCTGATTACCGTTATCCGCAAGGAGCTGCTTGAGATCCGTGACAAATACGGAATCGACCGCCGTTCCCTGATTCAGGGAGAGGTAGAGGAGCTTAAGGTTAACATGGAGGTTCTGGTCAATGCGGAGGATGTGCTGGTTGCGCTCTCTGCGGACGGCTATATCAAGCGGACCGGCATGCTGTCCTTCACCCGTTCGGGCGGGGAGCGCCACTCTTCAGGCGTCAAGGATGGCGATCATATCGTCAAGCTGCTGGATCTGAATACCCGGGAGAGCCTGCTCGTATTCACCCGCAAGGGTCAATACTTCCTGCTTCCCGTGCACCAGATTCCAGAGTTCAAATGGAAAGATCCGGGGACGGCCATCGTCAACGTGATCGGACTGAATAAGGGAGACAGTGTCGTCAGTGTATTGCCGGTCGGCAACCTGGAGGACCCGCTTGCCAGTCTGGTCTTCATCACCCGCAAGGGGCAGGTGAAGCGTACCGAGCTCAAGGAGTACTCTACAAGCCGTTCCGGAGCCGTTGCCGCCTGTAAGGTGGCCGAAGGCGATGAGATCATTACAGTGGCGCACAGCAGGGGTGACAAGGACATCGTGCTGATTACCCGTGAGGGCATGAGCATCCGTTTCCGTGAGAATGAAGTGAATCCTATGGGCCGGGTGGCCACAGGAGTTAGGGGAATTCAGCTCCGTGAAGGAGATGAGGTGGTCTCCTGCTTCTGGGTCAGCGAGGATGAAGGTGAGATCCTGGCTATATCCGACATCGGTTATGCCAAGCGCTCCCTGATGGTGGATTATCCTTCCCAGAGCCGCGGAGGCAAAGGGATGCCAACCTTCGAGTTCAAGGAAGGCAAGCGTGTCCGCCCGAACGGCAGCAGGCTGGCAGGCGCATTCTATTGCAAGGAGCCGCTGGAGGTGACCGCCATCACCCAGAGCGGCGCGGTACATTCCTTCTCTTCCGAATCGGCACCGATTGCTGAACGCCGTTCTACAGGCAAGCAGCTGGTTGCTGTCGAGAAGAAGGACGAGATCGCCATTCTTTTTCAGGCAGTCAAGTAAAATATAATACCGCATGGAACGGCGCGGGCAGCCCAGGAGTAACAGGCTGCCCGCGTTTTTAATTTGGGGGGGAATAGTTGCAGATATGATTTTATTTTTTGGCCTTGAAGGATTTGGAATTTTTCTGGCGAAAAAGTAAATATACCTTATAGAGATCCGCAGGAAAGGAAGGAATAAGTGTGCACTCCACTGAATTCAGTAAAATCTGGCATAAGATATTAAAGGACTATAAGCTACATATGGACAGCAAGCTTGCGCCTACACTGACTGATGCCCAGCTTACCGTACTGGAATTGCTACAGGAGCGTGATGCGATGAAGCCTTCTGATTTGGCCCCTCATCTGGCAACCAGTCCGGCGGCCGTGACGATGCTGCTTGACCGGATGGAGAAGCATAATCTGATTGTCCGTGAACGCGATGCCTCAGACCGCAGAATTGTCTGGGTGAGTATCACCGAGACAGGCCAGCGGGAGACGCTGCGCGGACTGAAGGTCCGCAGTGATTTTTTTGCAGAAGCACTGGACCCCATTTCCTCCCATAATCAGCAGCTGCTGCTCTACCTCATGGGCAAGATGGCGGTTGCCCCGGCCGTGGATGACGCAGCTTCGGTACAGTCCGTATAAGCACCTACTGATAACCTATATGATCATGCAAAAAAGCAGGCTGTCCGTTAAAGGATAGCCTGCTTTTGCATTTGCGGAGTCCAAAGATTCCAGGGATAGGAACGGGGAGGCAGGGAGAGCAGCTCGACTTCTTCCTTGGTCACCGGATGCGGGAACCGGGTGAGTGCAGACCATAAGGCAATCTGCTGTCCCGGTCTGTTCACGGACGCGCCGTACTTCTGATCTCCATATAGCGGACATCCAACGTCGCTGAGCTGGACGCGGATCTGGTGGGAACGGCCGGTCAGCAGGTCAATTCTCACCAGCGAATAGCCTTCTGCCGTACCAATCACGGTATAATCAAGGATGGCTTGCTTGCCGCCCGGCGTTCCCTCCCGGACGGCCTGGACGGTATTGCTCTTAGGGTCCTTAAGCAGCGTATGCTCCAGCCGGGCCTCTGCGCCCGGAAGCTGACCATGCACCACTGTCAGATAGACCTTCTGGAAGGCGTGGGTGCGCACACTCTCGGATAGCCGGGAGGCCGCCTTCGAGGTCTTGGCGAAGATCATCGCACCGCCTACAGGCCGGTCCAGCCGGTGAACAAGGCCCATGAAGACGTTGCCCGGCTTCGCGAAGCGTTCCTTCACATCTTCCTTCAGCAGGGTCAGCAGATCCGGGTCGCCTGTAGCATCCTCTTGAACGGGAATATTCACAGGCTTCACAATGCCGAGCAGATGGTTGTCCTCATAGAGAATCTCGAACCGGGAGGGGCTGCTGCCGGATTCTCCTGCTGCGCCGTTATTCGTTCCGGTCATGGCTTACGCCTCCCAGCGGCCCAGAATCCCGCAAGGCAGATTCATGCCGGAGGCTGTAATCGGCAAGCCGATCTCACCGGAATTCAGCTTGCCGCCATAGCGCTTGCCCATCGTCATTGACAGCATGTTGCGCAGTACGGTTGGCGAGATGCCGGTCGTGTAGGAGTTAATCAGCATGAATAACGGACGGTCGCTCATAATCTCCATGCAGCTCTCCAGGAACGGATAAAGACTGGATTCGAGCTTCCACATTTCACCGCCCGGCCCTCTTCCGTAGGACGGCGGGTCCATAATAATGGCATCATATTTGCTGCCGCGGCGCTGTTCGCGCTGGACGAACTTGAATACATCATCGGTAATGAAGCGGAGCGGCTTGTCGGCAAGACCGGACAGGGCTACATTCTCCTTGGCCCATTGAACCATCCCCTTGGCTGCATCGACATGCACGACGGAGGCTCCGGCACTTGCTGCCGCAACAGTGGCTCCGCCGGTATAAGCGAACAGGTTGAGGACGGAGATCGGCCGGTTAGCCGCTGCGATCTTGTCCATCATCCAGCGCCAGTTGGCCGCCTGCTCCGGGAACAGCCCGGTGTGCTTGAAGTTCGTCGGGCGGAGGTGGAACTTCAGCTTGCCGTAGCTGATTTTCCAGTCCTCCGGTATCGTCTTCTTCATCTCCCACTGCCCGCCTCCGGCGGAGCTGCGGTGATAATGTCCGTGCACATCCCGCCACTTGGCGCTCTCGCTGGCCAGCGGCCAGATGATCTGCGGGTCCGGCCGGCGCAGGATAATATCGCCCCAGCGTTCGAGCTTCTCCCCGCCCCCGGTATCGATCACTTCGTAGTCTTTCCAATCACTGGCTATATACATTATTAATCCATCCTTCAAAAAGTCATTTAGCCTTTATTGTACAACATTTAAGCCTGCAGCTACAAACAAAATGGTTGCAAAGCAGCGACTATTCCCAGTGTAGCCAACAAGCAAGAGGCGTATAATATTACCAGGAAAAGCAGGGCAGATCATTTTGCAACATAATCCATTCGGTAAGCAGGGGCTTGGCCTATCGAAAAGCAGGTGTTCTGGCGCTTCGTACAGGGATTGTGTATGATCTGAATACAAGGTTACAGCAAAGGAAGGAGGCTGCACTGGGATGTATAATCTTTCGGCGCTGTATCATCCGATAACGGCCAATCCGGCCGGGGGCGGCGAGTATCTGCCGGGCAGGCTGCTTCAGCCGTATATCCGCTGCTACTGGGGATCTAACTGCGCTGCAGGCGGTGAAGGCGACGCGGCACTATCCGGTGCAGAAGCAGCAGAAGGACCACCCTCTCTGCTGACGGAGACTATCATACCTGACAGTTGTATGGACATCATATGGGAATGGGATGGGCGGACAGGGGAGTCCGGCGGGATTTTTTGCGGGATTAACGACACTCCGTTTGAGGCAGGACAAGCAGTACAGTCTGTTACGACAGAGCGTTTCGCCATCCGGTTTCACTTCTGGGCCGTTCATTTGTTCGCAGACGAGCCGCTGACGGAGGTATTGAATGTCCATGTTCCGGTAGAGTATTATTTCAGAACCTTCCGTAAGGAGCTGGGAGACAGGCTCCAGCATATCCGTACAATGACTGAGCGCATCGCTGCTGCTGAAGCTTTCCTTCTGCGGAGATTGGAACGGGGAAACCGCAGCAGTGACGGGATGATGAACGCGGTCCACAGGCTGCTTACATCACGCGGGATCATGACGGCAGGGGCGCTGGAGAGCAGCTCGGGCTTAAGCAGCCGCCAGCTTGAACGGCTGTTCCGGCAGCATATCGGCCTTCCGCCCAAAAAGGTCGCCGATCTTATCCGTTTCCAGAATGTCTGGCGTGATCTGTACCGTTCCTCCCAGGCCAAGGGTGTAATGCAGGATATCGTGTTCACCTACGGGTATAGCCATCAGTCGCATTTGATCAACAATTTCAAGAAGTTCGCAGGCAGAACTCCGCTGGATGCGCTGAGTCATGCCCGGCGCTGATGTCGTTTTTTTGCAATACAAGCCGTACAGGCAGAAGTACAATGAGGATAGAACCGCTGACACCAGCCGGATCACAATACAAGCAATGAAGGGAAGGATATCATTATGATTACAGCTTTTGACGGCATCAACCTGTACAGTAAAGACCCCGTAGCTCTGGTAGCATTCTATTCGGAGGTACTGGGCATTCCGGTTCCATTCGAGGGCTATGGAGAAGCTGGCGGGGCCAAAATTGCGATAGACGCCAGCCAGCCCGGCATCATTATATGGAACGCAGACAAGTGGGAGAACCTAACCACCGGCACCGTTAATCTTGTATTCTCCTGCGGGAGTCTGGACGAAACGTATGAGCAGCTGAAGGCG
The DNA here is from genome assembly GCF_038002805.1 of Paenibacillus sp. FSL H3-0333. Classification (NCBI taxonomy): domain Bacteria; kingdom Bacillati; phylum Bacillota; class Bacilli; order Caryophanales; family Paenibacillaceae; genus Paenibacillus; species Paenibacillus sp. FSL H3-0333. The sequence continues at coordinate 3,344,258 of NZ_JBBODG010000001.1, forward strand.
AAAGGACTGGATTGCCAGCCTCCCGCAACCATGGAGTACGGCGGTAAAGAGATGAATTTCCGTGATCCCGACGGCAACGCAATTACCTTGCTGGAAGGCGGATATTAATCGTTCCACACATCATATGATAATAGTAATACTGAGCAGCGTCAGCTCCGGGCAGCAGTTATGTCCTGGACTGGCGCTGCTTGTGTTATGCGGCAAGGATGGCCAGGCTAAGAGCAGAGTCGCTTTTTTAATATTGACAATGATAATCATTATCAAATAGAATGAGATTAACACAGTATTAAGGTAAGTAAGATACGGTCTGCTTAAGGGACCGGATTATAGAGAATACATTTTATTTGGACCCTGGGAGGATAAAAGTCATGGCTAAAGTGCTAGTGGCATATGCCAGCTTGACTGGCAATACGGAGGAAATCGCTGAATTGATCGTGGAAGGAATACGCGCGGCAGGCGGAGAGGCCGTACTGAAATCGGTCATGGACTGCAATGCGGATGAGATAAAAGCGTATGAGGCTGTAATGCTGGGTGCGTACACATGGGGAGACGGCGAGCTGCCGGATGAATTCCTGGATTTCTATGAAGAGCTGGATGAGCTGGATCTCAGCGCCTGTAAGGCGGCGGCCTTCGGAAGCGGAGACACCGGGTATGCGATCTATTGCGGAGCAGTGGATCAGATTGAAGAGAAGCTGAAGGAGCGCGGGGCCGAGATTGTGCAGCCCAGTCTGAAGATTGAATACGGTCCGAATGCAGCGGAGAAAGAGGCTTGCCGCACTTACGGGCGCCAGTTCATCGAGATCTGCGCGGCGGTCTCTTAAGGATGGGCGCGGCGGCAGGAAACTTCACAGGAACGAAGCCGGATGCTGAAGCTGGCCGGTACAGACGTCTGAACGATTACCGCATGGAGCACATCATGCTGGGCGGGGCCGAGGTGGCCGGCAGCGGAGCTCCCGCTACCGGACTTCCCCGCTGGAGACAGCAGGTTCAATTTGCAGTCGGACATACGCTTAATGACTACTACAGTCTGCGGCCCGAGGTGCGCCGGGAGACGCCTGTCCAGTTTCTGCTGGAGCGCCGCTGGCCGCCGAAGGGCAATGCTTTTCCTTCCCTGATGCATTACTGGGATGTCAAGCAGGCGGTGGCTGATGAGCTGATGCGGATTGTCGCAGGCAGTTACACCGCAGAGATTCCGGTGATGCGGTTCGAACAGTGGCATGTTCCTGTCCGGGAGCTTGAGATTGAGCTGGCGGTGATTTTTCAGCTGGCCTGGAATTCGAAGCTTACGGGACGCAGTCTGAATATCCAGAAATTCATGGTACATGCTGACCCGCAGGTGATTACCGGATTTCTGCATATGGCGAATGTATTCTGCCATAAGGCTTACGGGAAGCCGGCGGAGACGATCGCAATCTACTCGCTGCTGGATGGCCGTAGGCAGCTGTATGACGGAGCAGTCATGCCCCTGCAGGAATCGCTGGATTACGTGCGCCTGCTGTCTGTCTTCCTGGAACGGGAGGAACAGGCAGCAGGCTGCGTGAAATGCAGCAACCGCCGCAGCGACCGGGATGAAGCCCAGGTGCGGGGCTACGGACTGATGTAGAAGCAGACGATGAATTGAAATTGGAGACGACACAAAAAGCATCTCCTTCAGGGTCAGTTGACCGTGAGGGGATGCTTTTTGATTGTTTAGGAATTGTATGCGAAAAACAGCATACATTGTGCTAGCCAGCAGGCGTTTGGCGCAAATGTATGTGAAAAACAGCATTCATTGTGCTCACACGAAGGCACATGGGCCGAATGTATACGAAAAACAGCATTCATTGTGCTCACATGCAGGCGTTTGGTCCGAAAGTATGCGAAAAACAGCATACATTGTGCTGGTGCGCAGGCATATGGGCTAAATGTATGCTTCTTGAAATACTCGTTGCCAGGCTAGCCGTTCAAAGGATAGGTGTAATAATCCTGCTGGCTCTGAATGACGAAGCCGCAGCTCTCATAGAGCCGCAGTGCATTCGGGTTATCCAGCGCAACCTCCAGATTCACTCCGTTATAATTCCGCTGCTCCCGCTCAATGGTCTGCTGCAGGGCACTCCGGCCGATGCCGAGACCGCGCAGCTTCTTGTCCACCGTAAATCCGTAGATCCAGGTTTCGTTGTCCTCGGACCACAGACGCATTTTCCCGGCGGGCTGGCCGCTGAGCTCAATGATGATATGCTCCTGTGAGCCTTCCTGTTCGTGCAGCTCATACATTTCAGCGGCGTCCTCTTCGGTCATCTGGAACCCGTCGCAGTCGAAGGCGATGAGTAGAGGGGTCTCCTCCGGACGTGCAGGCCGGAGCATGACATTGCCTGAGGCCGAGCTGGCCTCTGAGGCTCTAACCTTGCTGCCCGCACCATCCCATTTCATCTGAAACTCCGAATGGCTGAAGGCAAGCGGCAAGGTCTTCAGATAGGCATTGCCTGAAGCCGAAGCCGCAGGGGTGTTCAGCAGCAGCGTCTTCGTCTTCCCTCTGCGGATGATGGCCTGGGCCTGTTCCCAGAGGGAGCTAAAGATCCCCCGGCGGCGGTAGCCCGGCCGGACCATGCCGCATACCTCCATATCACCGCCGATGCCGTACAGGCCGATGAAGCCGACCAGCAGGCCGTCCTCATAGGTCAAAAGCCACTCTGCACCGCCTGCTACACTGGGCTGCCGGAGCATGTCCCAGTTCAGCTTCAGCGAGATTCCTTCATAGTGCTCGCAGCGCTGCTGCAGCTCTTCAATCTGTTTCAGTGTATCTGTATTCGTCAAACGTTCTTCCTCCTATTTGAGTACATCCTTGTATTCCTCGTGCTTCTCGAATTGATGGGCCGCATACGGGCACACCGGTACAATCTTGACACTCTGCTCACGGGCCAGGTCAACGACCGCCCGCACGAGCTTCTCTCCAGCCCCCTGGCCGCGCAGATCTTCGGAGACAAAGGTATGGTCAATCACCAGGTCACCTGTTGTCTTGTCCGCTTTGTATGTAATCTCGGCCAGGTCCTTAGCGTCACCGGCAATATAGAAACGTCCTTCTCCTTTAGCAATCTGTTCCATGTATCTTCACTCCATTCGGGTTTAGTGGTTTTATTTTACTACCCTGTGCGGCAAAAAGCGAGAAAGGGGAAGAGAGGCACCTTACGTCATTTACAGCAGGTGATTTTAGCGTAATCATTTATAAATATGGATTGGATTTGAATTTTACCCTATTTTGACTTGTTCTTTTCCCGGTGCTATACTGATTCCATAGCGGGCAAATATGGTTAATAAGAGACTGATTAGACATAAGAGCTAATTGGTCTTGTTTTTTAATGCAGCTATGCTGACACTACTTGGCGTACGCCGCCCCCGGCAACTTGCCCGGCTTTCTTAACGAAGGGCGTAGCGCTCAAAAAACTATTAGGAGGAAATATCATGAATACCACAGTACGCTTGACTGAAAGATCCGGATCGAATTCATCCCAGCGCAGCAAAGGTTTTGTACCGGTTGTAGTTTACGGTGCAGGTTCAGATACCCAGTCCTTCTCAGCAGATGCCAAAACACTTAATGATATTCTCGGCAAAAACCCGCGTGCCATCCTGAAGGTGGAATTCCCGGGCTCCGGCTCGAAGAATGCGGTTATTCAGGAAGTGCAGCGCCAGCCGGTATCCCGTACGCTGCTTCATGTAGATTTGCAGCAGATTGACATGAAGGCTGATCTGGATACCAAGGTAGCCTTCCACTTCACAGGTGATCCTATCGGCGTCAAGAGCGGCGGCGTGCAGCAGGTGGAGCTGTATGAGCTGGATATCCGGACCTTGCCGGACAAGCTGGAAGCAAACCTCGAAGTAGATATCAGCGGCCTCGATATCGGTGATCAATTGCTGGTGTCCGATCTGCCGAAGCATGAAGGCTGGGAGATCCTTACCCCTGAAGATACGCTGATCGTGCGGATTTCGCCTCCGCTCGTGATGGAGGAGCCGGCTGATGAAGCTGCTGCCGCACCAGCTGAGGAAGCAGCCGAAGCTGGGAAGTCTGAAGAATAAGACTTTTCTGGCTGTAGCCATCGCATCTTCTATATGCAGAGAACTTTGCAGACAGCCTGAGATAACGGCTGTATATGGAGAGTCATAATCTTTGATCAACCAGGAGCAGACATATCCTTAGCAGGGAATGGTCTGCTCCTTTTTGCGGAAGCGGGAATCTGGTACATCCTGGTATTACATATGAGTGAGTAGGAGAGTGCATTCATGAATCCTAATATAATCAAGCTGGTAAGCGGCTCCAATGCGAAGCTGGACGAGGCTTCCACCCAGGCAACCGTGAAGATATCCTGCAGCAGTTCTCCGGCGATTCTGGATATCAGCTGCTTTATGGTGGGCGGGAACGGGAAGGTGCCGTCCGATGATTTCTTTATCTTTTATAATCAGCCAGCTGATCCTAAGCACACGGTCGTATTCAATCCGATTGATAAATACAGCGGGGAGTTCGCTATAGATCTGCGTGCGCTTAGCGCCTCGGGCATTGAGAAATGCGTCTTCGCCGCTACGCTGGACGGTCCCGGAACCTTCGCCGATGTCAGAGGCTGCAGAATCAGCGCGGCGGGGAAGGGTACGGAGCTGGTATATGAAATTATGGACGGTAACGCCGAGACCTCGCTCGTGCTGGCAGAGCTGTACCGCCACGGCGGGGGCTTCAAGCTTCGCGCGGTTGGACGGGGCTTCCATGGCGGACTGAAGCCGCTGGCGGAAGCGCATGGGGTCGAGGTGGAAGACGAAGCGCCGGAGAACGGCAGCGGAGCTGAGGCTCAACCGGTGTCAGGCCATACGGAAGCAGCGGCTGCATACAGCGGACCGCCCAAGGATACAGTCCAGGAGGAGGCTCCCCGGGCTGCCCTGAATTTGACGAAGATTGATCTGCTGAAGCAGCAGGTCGGAATTTCACTGCGCAAGAAGAATCTTGACCAGGAGAAGGCAAGGGTAGCCGTGGTGTTCGATGCATCTGGCTCCATGGCGCAATTATATGCGAAGGGAGTCGTGCAGCGGGCTTTTGAACGGGTGCTGGCTGTGGCTGCCAAGATGGATGATGACGGAATGCTGGATGTCTGGTTCTTCGCCACTAAGAGTAAGAGAATGCCAAGCGTGAATGAACACGGATATGAGGATTATGTGAAGCGGACCTATCCGGGACCGAAGATGTTCGGGGGACTGGGCATCGGGAACAATGAGCCGGTGGTTATGGCGGATCTGATCAAGAAATATACGAAGGAGGAGCCGGGCGACCTGCCGGTATATGTGGTCTTCTTCAGCGACGGGGGCATCTATGAGACGCCCAAAATATCGAAGCTGCTGATCCAGAGCTCGAAGCATAATATCTTCTGGCAGTTTGTGGGGCTGGGCAATGCGGATTATGGCGTACTCCGTGAGCTTGACGATCTGCGGGGCCGTTATGTGGATAATGCCGATTTTTTCGCGCTGGATGATCTGGACGAGGTCAGCGATGAGGACCTGTATGACCGGCTTTTCAACGAGTACCCGAAATGGCTGCGTGAAGCCCGGCAGAAGGGCGTTGTGCGTTCATAGAATGAAGTATAGCGGGCAGATCCGAAGCCGGTAAGGGCTAGGGTCTGCTCTGTTTTTTAATGAAGGAGTGGATAGGAGGAGGCGTTGTTGCACGGGAGGGGAGCGATGTAGGTAGCTTGTCAGTTTACAACGTAACAGTGTTATGTTACGATGAGCGCAAGGAGTGGTGATATGGAAGAGGATTTAATCTCCAAAAAGGAGCTGCTCGATGAGACAGGAATCTCTTACGGGCAGTTGTACCGCTGGAAGCGGAAGCAGCTGATTCCTGAGGAATGGTTCATCCGCAAATCTACCTTTACGGGACAGGAGACCTTTTTTCCGCGGGCGCGGATTTTGGGGCGGGTGCAGCATATTTTACAGAAGAAGGATGATCTCTCCCTGGATGAATTGGCGGATCAGCTGTCAGAGCCGGCATCCTCGTACAGAATAAGGTTTACTTTATCCCAGCTAAAGGAACGTAACATTGTTTCGGTGGGTAGTCTGGAGCGGTTCGGGAGACCGGAGGCCGAGGGCTTACCGCTGAGCTTCGAGCAGATTCTTAATGTATTTGCGGCAGATTGGCTGCTCAGTAAGGGGGAGCTCAGCTGGGAGGAAGCAGACCGGCTCTATCAGACGCTGGAGAGTCATGCGCCGGGGTACGGGGAGAAGGGATGGGAGCTGTTTTTTGTGCGGAAGATGGGGGTTAGCTTCTTCATTATGGCGCTGCCGGGAGCGGGGCTGGCCTTCGAAGAGGGGGTACGGCTGGTGAGCAGGCTTCGCTCTGCCGATCTGGCGGAACTACTGAATAGACGTTTGACTGAAGACGGCTTATAGAGTAAGGAACAGTACACCACAGGAGGCTGGACCATGGAGAAGAATGAACTGCCGGATCTGGTGATGGATGGGGTCAACACGGCTGCCGGAGGCAGATATAACAAAGTGAATATCAACGGCGTCAGCAAGATTAACGGAGCGCTCAGCGCACATATCTATAGCTGTGACGGCGTAATGAAGCTGAACGGCGACCTTGCGGCGGAAGAGATGGGGATGGACGGAACCCTCAATCTGAAGGGCAATCTGCAGGTTGGTGAAATGAAGCTGAATGGAGTAGTCAACGGAGAAGGCAGTATGCGGGGAGAGCGCTGTGTAATGGACGGCATGCTGAAGCTGAAGGGCAATTGTGAGCTGGAGGAACTGACCGGTGAAGGGGTATTCACGGTGGGGGGCCTGCTGAGTGCGGGCCGGATGGAGTTCGGGCTACAGGGTCAGTCTGAGGCAGGGGAGATTGGCGTGGAGAGCCTGGTGATCCGCAAAAAAGGTAACGCGGCCTGGGGCAGACTGCTCGGCGGAATGATCCCCAAGCTCAAAATCGGGCTGCGGGCCAAGCTCATCGAGGGAGATACGCTAGATCTGGAATACACGAGTGCAGATGTAGTGAGGGGCGGTACGGTCATTATCGGGCAGGGCTGCTCGATCGGCCGGGTGGAGTATAGAACGGGACTGACTGTACATCCCGGTGCCCAGGTGGGAAAGGAGGAGAAGACCGGTGAATGAAGCGGTAGAACGCCATGATCTGAAGATACTCGGGACGTCGAGCTCTGTCGGCGGAGTTTTTAAGGATGTGAAGGTGACGGGAGAATGTACCTTCGGCGGGGATGTGGACTGCCATAAGCTTGCGCAGACCGGAGAGGTAGCGGTTGAAGGAAATCTTCGGGTACAGGATATCAAAATCACCGGGGAGTGCAAGGTGAAGGGCCGGGTAGACGCAGCCAGCCTGCGCGGACAAGGAGAGGTTACGGCTGGCGGCGGGCTGCGGATTGAGGATATCAAGCTGACCGGCGGGATCATAGTTACGGGCGATTGTGAAGCAGAGCAGGTGCAGCTTACCGGAGTCCTGGAGGTCAGCGGACTATTAAATGCGGAGAGGCTCGACCTGACGTTATTCGGCCCCTGTAGGGCGGATACAGTCGGCGGCGGCAGCATCTCCATCAAGCGCAGCCGTTCCGGCGCGTTGCTCAGACCCGGGAAGAAGATGAGCTTCGCGGCCCGGCTGATTGAAGGAGATCGGATCGAGCTTCAGCATACGCAGGCGCAGACCGTCCGGGGCGGAAGCGTTGTGATCGGGCCCGGCTGCGATATTGAGACGGTGGAGTACCGGGAGTTGCTGGAGGTGCATAAGAGCTCAACGGTAAGGAATGCGGTGAAAATGTAGCGTTAATCCTGCCGGGCGGCCTTGAACCGCAGCACGGTCCGCAGCTTCTCCGGGCGGGCACGCCTGGCATCTGAGATATAGATTTCGCGGTGCAGGTGAGACTCCCGCAGCAGGCCCTGAGCAGAGCAGAATTGCTCCATTCTGGCGAAGCTGTGCGGTTCATCATCATAGGGGCCGATATGCAGCATTTGTACACTCAGGCCGTCTTCGATGCGGGCGAAGACGGCCTTGTCCAGCAGCGGGTGCGGCTTGCTGCGCTTGACCTGCTCCAGCACTTCTGCAGCAAGCAGAGGGGTCAGGAAATCCGGCTGGCGGATCATTAATGTGTACACCAGCTCGTTCTTATCAAGAGCGGCTAAGCGGCGTCCGGCTTCGCTGAGATCCCATACCCCTTCCAGCGGGAAGACGGTGTAGTCGTAGTAGCCTTCGGGTGCGGGACCTTTTCTCGGCAGCATCTTGACTGCGTAGGACAAGGAATACAGCACAGCGACTGCTTCTGCGAAGGCACTTCCGTTGGGATTGCCTTCACCCCGCAGGGTGAAATAAGGGAAGGCGGGTACTTGAATCAGCCCCGGTTCGGCAGGGGGTAGGTATAGGGCTTTGTCTTGTTTTCTCCATTCGAATTTCATATGGGTCACCTCAGTTCATAGGATTGTGCTGCATTCAGCATAGCATGCGAACCGGACAGGTGTATGTCAGGTTGGCGGCTGGAGGCTGAAGAGCAGTAGTACATAGAAAGAGTATTTAGTAGAGGAGGATTTATGTTGAGCGGAACGATGGAATGCGTGGTTGCTGCGAAGGCGGCACTCGGAGAAGGTCCCCATTGGGATCACAGGAAGGGCAGATTGTATTGGATGGATGTTGACAGCAATGAATTACATCTCTATGACCCTGGCAAGGGGACGGATGATATTCATTCCTTTGAGCGAAAGGTAAGTGCAGCCGTACCGGCGGAGCGCGGCGGCTGGATTCTGACGATGGAGGACGGGATCTACAGATATATGGAGCATCAGCCTGTGGAGCTGTTGGCATCGGTGGAGACCGGAATTTCCGGTAACCGGCTGAATGATGCCAAATGCGACAGCTGTGGACGCTTGTGGTTCGGCTCGATGAACAGAAGGTTTGCGGGAAGAGAGGGCAGCCTGTATGTAATGGAATCCGCTGGTGAGGTCCGGCAGGTGTTGACTGGGATCGGCATCTCCAACGGCTTGGCCTGGAACGACAGCTTGGGGGTCATGTATTACATTGACACGTTGACCAAGGGGATCGATGTAATGGATTATTCGCTGGCAGACGGCTCGGTAAGCGGGCGCCGGACGGTCATCCGGTTGGCGGAAGGCGAAGGCTGGCCGGATGGGATGACGATCGACTGTGAAGGCATGCTCTGGGTTGCCCATTGGCGCGGGGGCTGTATCTCACGGTGGAATCCCCATACAGGCGAGCAGTTGGAGAAAATCGAGGTTCCGTCGCATTATGTAACCTCCTGTACCTTCGGCGGCGGGAATTTGGACGAACTGTACATCACTACGGCACGCGGATACATGAGTGCAGAAGAGCAGGAACGCTGGCCGCAGGCGGGCGGATTGTTCCGGTTCAAGCCGGGAGTGAGGGGCCGGGAGGCTAATCGGGCGGCTTTTTAGGTGAAGGTAGGCGGGGGGGGGGGGGGCGCTTGCCCTAGTAGAGCATCAGTCTTTAAATTGTGGTTGGGCATGATGAGGCCTGAAGGATTAAAATAGTGAAGTGGAAATACAAGCGGAGTTGTTTATAAGGCGGATATTCTGCCTGTGAGCAGCTCTTTTTATGCTGTATAGAATCATGAAATCTGGGGACAACAGCGGCCGGAGGTCAGAGGTTCACTACAGCGACGACCAAGCATCGAGTTCAAGCCTGAAGTGCATGCCTTTTTATTTTCAGAATAAACAAAATATGGTATTGTATCTATATATTGAAACGCTTTCACGAAGAGCGGTGAGAAAGGCGGAACCCGGTATCCATCATTATTCCTATCAAAAGCAAGGAGGACTTCGATGATTAAGGCTGTTGTCGTAGACGATGAGCGTCTGGTGCGCAAGGGTTTCATCTCACTGCTGGATTGGCCGTCCTTCGGGGTGGTGATTACCGGAGAGGCCAGAGACGGGCATGCGGCACTGGAGCTGCTGCGCGAGCAGGAGACGGATCTGTTGTTCGTGGATCTGTCGCTGCCGGGGATGACCGGGTTCGAGCTGATCCGAGAGGTGAGGCTGCGGTATCCCGCGGTACGGTGCGTGGTGCTGACCTGCCATCATGAATTCGATGATGTGCAGGAGGCGCTGCGGCTGGGAGCGGTGGATTACATTGTCAAAACGCTGCTGGAGCCGGAGAATGCCGATGAAATCATCCGCAGACTGGTGGAGCGGATCAGGTGGGAGGACGGAAACAAGAGCATCCCTTCAAAAGCAGAGCAAAAAGTAATCGCTGAGGACAAAGCGCTGCTATATGTGCCGCTTACGCCGGAACTGAAGGAAGAGCAGTTGTACGCGCTGTCTCTGGTGAGAAATTCCACGCTGCATGCTGTGCCGGGGATGTGGCTGTCTCCGCTGCCGTATCCTGTGGATGCAGCACGGATCGGAGGAGAGCTGGGAGCGGTGCTTGGGACAAGCTGGACAGCGGCGCTGCTGGAGGGGGTGCGCGGTCAGCCGCTGAAGAGAATCGCTGCGGTGCTGGAACAGTCAGCCCGGCAGGCGCTGTTCTATGCGGCGGGCGGCCAGGCGCTCCCGAGGCTGCACTATGGTGAACTGCAGGCGCTGGCCGCGCGGCAAAGGCCGGAGACGGGCGTCCCTTCCGCGCTGGTACAGGCGCAGAATCTACGCTGGACGCTGGAGCGGAGAGAATGGGATCTGTTCCTCAGCGGGGTTGCGATGCAGCAGCCGGACCCTGCGGCAGTGGCGGACTTTGGCCAAGAGCTGCTGCGGGGCTGGAGCCGGCTGCTGCTTACGGCGGAGGAAGCGCAACAGCTCGCGCTGGCGGCAGAGTGCAACCGGCACTGGCGGCACTGGCAAGTCTGGCTGCATCAGTTCACGGGGTATGTCCAGCGCCGGATGATTGAGCTGGGCCTGAGTCAAGAGGTGATGCTCTGCCTGATCAGCGCTGTGCGTTATATGAAGAGCCATGCCGGCGATAAAATCAATCAGGGCGATGTTGCCGCTGCTATCCATATGAGCCGCGGCTATTTCAGCCGGTGCTTCGCCCGCTTTGCCGGTGAGACTTTCGGGGAGTGCCTGCGGCGCATGCGCCTGGAGCTGGCGAAAGCACTGCTGCTGGAGACCCCTGTCCCGGTGTGTGAAATTGCCTGCAGGTCCGGCTTCGGGGATGACCGTTATTTCAGCAAGCTGTTCCGGGAGCATGTCGGCAAGCTGCCGAGTGAATTCCGCGCAGAAGGCCAGCTTCAAGGCGCCTTATTTGCGGCTGAACACGGGGGACAGCAGTGACTGCTGGATTTTCTCTACTTAATGAATACGCTCAGCCCTGCCCGTTCAGCCGGTCTGAGTTACGGGTGACCTTATGGAGCAGATCTATCAGCGTATCCAGCTCACTCTCGGTGAGGTCCATGGACAGCTCGCGGTTGAAGTCATCCAGCAGCGCCTGGAAGGCAGGGGCGAAGTCGAGCGCCTTGGGAGTTGGATACAGCAGGAAGGAGCGTCGGTCGGTCGGATCTGTCCGGCGCTCAATATATCCCGAGGCCTCCAAAAGCTTGACGGAGCGTGTAGTTGTCGCTTTATCGCATTTAATCCGGCTGGTCATCTGATCCTGGGTGATCCCCGGATGACTCAGCACCAGCTTTAAGAAGCTATGCTGGCCTCCGCTGCCGATGCCGTAGGGAAGCAGCTCCTTGGCCAGTATTTTTTGGTTCTGACGGTGAAGATGGGAGATCAGCTTCCCGATGGGTTCTCTATTTAAAGTCACAATGGACACCTCGCTGAGGATTATAACGGCAGCCTGCCTAAGGCATACCGCCCTGTCTCAGATCTTACCGTAATTTTGTTGCGCACGCAACTAATTTGCAGTACACTGTGAAGGATTAGTTTGTTGCGTGTGCAACTAGATTACATTGGATACAAGAGGGTGTTAGTGGATGAGCAGCTTAGAGGCGACCTATCAGGAGGATGCCGGGATACAGAAGAAGCGCTGGCTGATTCTGATCGTTCTTAACTTGTTTACTTTTATGTCTACACTGGACGGAAGTATTGTGAATATTGCGCTGCCGGTGTTGGTGAAGGAGCTGGGGCTGCCGGTAGCCCAGGTAGAATGGGTGACAACCGGATATCTGATGGCGATCTGTTCAGTGATTCTGTTCTTCGGGAAGCTGGGGGACATCGCCGGCAAAATAAAGATGTTCAAGCTGGGTATGGTCGTCTTCACCATCGGCTCTCTGCTCTGCGGATTAAGCCACAGCCTGCCGCTGCTCATTGCTTCGCGTGTAGTGCAGGCGGTCGGTGCTTCGATGACCATGGCGAACAGCCAGGGTATTGTTACGGATATTTTCCCGTCTACGGAACGCGGCAAGGCTCTCGGCTTGATTGGAACCTTCGTGTCCCTCGGCAGTATAGCGGGGCCCAGCTTAGGCGGAATTATCGTATCGTCGATGGGCTGGGAGTATATTTTCTGGGTGAATGTGCCGATTGGCATTCTGGCGATTGCACTGGGCTGGAAGGTACTGCCGAAGGATCTGGTACGCGTGAAGTCAGGGATTGATGCTCCCGGCAGCCTGCTGTTTGCTGTCTTCATTGTCTCTCTGTTCGCCGGACTTCTGCTCGGCCAGCAGCTTGGATACGGGGATACCCGGATCATTGCCGCTCTCTCCGCTGCGGTGATTACCTTCATCGTCTTCCTAATCGTGGAGCTGCGCAGCGCCCAGCCGCTGCTTCAACTGGGCCTGTTCAAGAATCCCTTGTTCTCACTGAGTATATTCTGTGCTTTTCTGGTGTTCGTCTCGAACTTCTGCTTCAATATTATCGCGCCGTTTTATGCGCAGAATATGCTGAACATGTCCCCTTTTGATGCAGGCTTCCTGCTGATGCTCTACCCGATCTGCATGGTGATAGTCGCTCCGTTAAGCGGGGCATTGTCGGACAAAATCGGTTCGGAGCTGCTCACCTTCGCAGGGCTGATCGTGATGGTGGTTGCCCAGTTCGGGCTGGCCCGGCTGCATGAAGGCAGTCCGGTTATGCTGGTCGGCGTCTGGATCGCCATGCTTGGCATCGGCAGCGGGATGTTCGGCTCACCGAACAACTCGCTGATTATGTCCACGGTGCCGCGAACACAGCTAGGCTCGGCAGGCAGCGTGAATTCGCTGGTCCGTAATGTGGGGATGGTCGTCGGAATTACCTTAGCCACCTCGATTCTGTTCAATGTAATGAGCAGCAAGGCCGGCTACCGGGTAACCGGGCTGGTAGAAGGACGTCCGGAGCTGTTCCTCTCGGGGATGCATGCAGTCTTCCTGGCTTCGTCCGGGATCTGCCTGTTATCGGCGCTCCTGACCGGATGGCGGCTGTTCTCCTCGCGCAGGGCCAAGAGCCTGAGCGCATAACATGAATAAACGGGCAGGGCTGCGGAATTTCGCTGTCCTGCTCTTTTTTTGAAAAAAATTTAATGTTTGTGGGGATGGTGTGTCACAATCTCCGTCCCTATCTTGTCTACAGTTATGAAGAGCAATACAACCATAATGGAGGCGACCTAAGTTGAGTCTAAGAATGAATTATCGTGAGGTTAACGGCCCGGCATTCCGGGCAATGATGGCGCTGGAGCAGCATGCAGGAAGCCGCAGCAAGGATAAGGTGTTGTATGAGCTGGTTAAAATAAGGGTCTCCCAGATCAACGGCTGTGCGTTCTGTTTGGATATGCACGGCAAGGATCTGATGAAGCTGGGCAACTATGCCGATCATATTCTGCTGCTGAGTGTGTGGCGCGAAGCGCCGTTGTTCAGTGCGAAGGAACGTGTGCTGCTGGAATTCGCCGAGCAGGTCACGCTGATCAGCGAAGCTGGCGTTCCGCTGGAGCTGTACCATAAGATGCTTACGCACTTTAGCGAAGAGGAACTGGTAGACTGGATTATGGCGATCAATACGATCAACAGCTGGAACCGGATTGCCATTACAACCGGGATGTTCCCGGGCTGCTTCGGCTAACTTCGGTTAATGAAGCAGCCGGAATCGTAAGGATGGGGGAGGCATGAAGTGGACAGGGGTAAAATAACGTCTCAGGCCAAGACACCTGCAGCGGAGAATCCCGGTATGGAGGAGCTGTATCAGAGCTATAAAGGCTATGCCTTCTCCATTGCCTACCGGATGCTTGGCGTGATTGCCGATGCAGAGGATGCGGTGCAGGATATGTTCGCCGAGCTGCAGCACCGGGACCGGAGCGGCATTCAGAATATCAAAGCCTATGTGGCCAAAGGCGTGACCAACCGCTGCCTCAATATGCTGAACTCGGCACGCAGCCGCAGAGAGACTTATATCGGAGAGTGGCTGCCTGAGCCGGTAAGCGAGGGATATGACGGCCCGGAAGCGGCGGCAGAACGCAAGGATAATCTGTCGTATGCTTTTCTGGTGCTGCTGGAGCGTCTGTCTCCCACGGAGCGTGCGGTATTCGTACTGCGGGAAGCCTTCGAATACGACTATGAAGCCATTGCCGGAATGGTAGGCAAGTCGGGCAGCAACTGCCGTCAGATCTTCAGCCGGGCCAAGCGTATCCTGCAGACAGAGCCGGCTTCCCGGTTACCCTCGCTCAGATATGGAGCAGTCACCGAGAATCTGCTGGTGCGCTTCACTGCCGCGTTCACCTCCTATGACGTAGGCGGCATGCTGGAGCTGCTGGGCGAGCATCCGGTACTGGTTGCCGACGGCGGTGGCCGTGAGGTGCATACCATTCTCCGGCCGATGACCGGCCGCCGGGGAGTTACTGCACTGCTGACCTCGAAGCGGGTTATGCACTATTTGCGGGAGTGGAAGCCTTCCTGCGGGCTGCTGAACGGCGAGCCGGGTCTGATCTTCACCGATCAGGGAGTCGTGAAGTGCGTGCTCTGTCTGAGTACGGATTCCAGCGGGGAACGGATTCAGAGCCTGTATCTTCTGATGGACCCTGCGAAGCTGTCCCATATTACCGTACCGCCGGAGCCGCCGCAGCGCTGATTCCCGGCAACAACCCAAAAGACACGTTTCCTTCCCGCTCAGGGAAGAGTAACGTGTCTTTTTGGTTGTTAAGGTTGTGACATATGCGGCCGGATAGTCTGCATGCTCACTTAGTTCTTGAAGCTGTGAATCGGCGCGGGAATCCGTCCGCCACGGTTGACGAAGCCCGCACAATTGAACGGGTTGACAGCCATGACAGGAGCGTATCCGAGCAAGCCGCCGAATTCGACCATTTCACCGACGTCCTTGCCGATGACCGGAATGACGCGGACCGCTGTGGTCTTGTTGTTGACCATCCCGATGGCGGCTTCATCGGCAATGATGCCTGCGAGGGTCTCTTTGCTGGTGCTGCCGGGAATGGCAATCATGTCCAGGCCTACCGAGCAGACACAAGTCATGGCTTCGAGCTTCTCCAGCGTCAGCGCACCCCGCTGGACGGCCTGGATCATGCCGTGGTCTTCGCTGACCGGGATGAAGGCACCGCTTAAGCCGCCGACATAGGAGGAGGCCATGACTCCGCCTTTTTTGACATTGTCGTTAAGAATGGCCAGTGCTGCTGTGGTGCCGGGAGCCCCGGCTTCCTCCAGGCCCATCACCTGGAAGATCTCTGCGATGGAATCGCCGATCTCGGGCGTAGGGGCCAGCGACAGGTCGATGATGCCGAAGGGCACATTCAGCCGCTTGGAGGCTTCCTGGGCGACCAGCTGTCCGACACGGGTAACCTTGAAGGCTGTACGCTTGATCGTCTCGCACAGGGTTTCGAAGTCCTGTCCCTTGACCTCTTCCAGCGCCCGCTTGATCACACCCGGACCGCTCACGCCAACGTTAATCACACACTCCCGCTCGCCGACCCCGTGGAAGGCACCGGCCATGAACGGGTTATCCTCGACCGCATTGCAGAATACAACCAGCTTGGCACAGCCGATGGAGTCGCGGTCCTTGGTGCGCTCCGCCGTCTGGAGAATGATGTCGCCCATCAGCTTCACCGCGTCCATGTTGATGCCGCTGCGCGAGGAGCCGACGTTGACGGAGGAGCAGACTCTCTCGGTCACCGCCAGCGCTTCCGGGATACTGTCAATGAGAATCCGGTCGCCCTTCGTACAGCCCTTCTGCACCAGCGCAGAATACCCGCCGATGAAGTTGACGCCTACCTCCTTTGCAGCCTTGTCCAGAATCTGGGCGACAGGCACGTAGGTATCGGTATGTACAGCTCCCGCAGCAATCGAAATCGGCGTTACGGAGATCCGTTTGTTGACAATCGGCACCCCGAATTGGCGCTCCAGATCCTCGCCGGTCTTCACGAGCTTCTCGGCAGAGCGGGTAATTTTGTCATACACCTTCTGGTTGAAAACCTTCATATCGGTATGGGCGCAGTCCATCAGGCTGATGCCCATCGTAATGGTGCGGACATCCAGGTTCATTTCCCGGATCATTTTATTCGTCTCCTGAACTTCTACTATCGAGATCACTAGCGCTCACTCCTCTCCTCGCCGGTTAAATCCGGTGCATAATATTGAAGATATCCTCATGCTGCAGCTTGATTTCCACACCGATGTCTTCCCCTACCTGCTGAAGCTCCTCCACAATCTCCTCGAAGGACTTGCTGGGGGCAGAGATGTCCACGATCATCATCATGTTGAAATAATCCTGCACAATCGTCTGGGAGATGTCCAGAATGTTCAGATTGTGCTCTGCGAGGTATGTACACACTTTGGCGATAATGCCTACCTTGTCTTTTCCGAGTACCGTAATAATCCCCTTCAATTGAAAAGCCTCCCGTTATCCATGGTCTGAAATCTTCGCTCATTGCCGCATTAACGGAATGAACGATTTTAATTATTATGTCAAATCAAGGATAGGTTATCAACCAAAGCTTTTGTGTCGGGCTGATCAGAGATTTGAGCCTGCATTTTCCTGAGGGTATAATAATGTTGACACTTGATGTGAAATATGATTTATTTGAGTTTTGAACGATAAGCTGGATATAAGGAGCTATTATGACAACGAGAAAATATAAAGAGCTGGTTGAAGAGCGCACGAGAGAAACTCTGCAAAAATGGTCGGAACAGTCAGCAGTCGAGGAGAAGGATATTTACCGTTTCCTGCATAATTTGAAGGGCACCTCGGGCACTGTGGGTCTCGATACCGTAGAGGCTTTCTCGGGTAATGCGCTGCTCTATTTCTCGGATGATAACCATAGAAGCTGGACGGAAGCAGAATGGGGCGATTATATCTATCCGGTGCTGGAGCTCTTTGACGAACCGGAATCGAAAGGCGCGGTGCCCCCGTTGACTCCCGGGATTACATTGTCCCACGGCAATGTCCACCAGCAGTACGAGATTCTGATCGTGGACGATGATGTGGAGCTGGTTGCTTTTTTGCGGGAATCGCTGGAGCGCCAGTCCTATTATGTCAGCATTGCGCTGTCGGCCGGACGCGGACTGAAACTTTTTTATGAAACGAAGCCGGATTTGATCCTCCTTGATATTCTGCTGCCGGACCGCAGCGGGATCGATGTGCTGAAGCAGATTATCGGCAAAGCCAAGAAAGAGCGGATCCCGATCATTATCATCAGCGGCGAGCATTCTATTGAGGTTCAGAAGTATGCCTATTCGCTGGGTGTTATGGATTACATACAGAAGCCAGTGGACATCGATTTGTTCCTGGTGCTGATCAAGAACCGCTTTGAGCTGAAAAAGGAGTGGCAGGAATCGATCATTGTCGACGAGCTGACCGGGGCGTTCAACCGCAAGTACTTCAACCAGACGATGAAGCAGCTGATCGCCGATTTCAGACGGACAGGCCGGACCTTCTCCCTCGCTCTGCTGGATCTCGATCTGTTCAAGCAGGTTAATGATACTTACGGGCATCTGATGGGGGACGAGGTGCTGCAGAGCTTCTCGGAGCTGGTGAAGCAGTCCATCCGCACGGAGGATACCTTCTGCCGCTATGGTGGCGAGGAATTTGCCCTGTTCATGCCCAATACTCCTGCGGAGCAGGCGCTGCTTGTGATGGAGCGGATTAAGGAGGTCTTCGCGGCCCGGGAATTCCAGGCCAAACGTGAGAGCTTCCATGTTACCTTCTCCTGCGGAGTGACCGAGGTTAACGGAGAGGTGCAGGATGCCGATACATTAGTAGAGGAAGCGGATCTGGCGCTCTATGCCAGCAAGCATAACGGCAGGAACCAGAGTACCCTGTACAGCAAGGATCTGCTGCTGGGCCAGCGCGAGACGCTGCTTAATGTCATTATTGTGGATGATGATCCGCTGATCCGCAGAATGGTGACGACCCACTTCGCTGCCTGGCAGCCCGGGACTAACGCCAGAGTGAAGGTTACGAGTTACGCGGACGGCGCGCTTTTATTGAAATCGGACTGGTATGCTCCTGAAGAGAAGTATGTGATTCTGCTGGACGGCGTCATGCCGGGGCTTGACGGGCTTGAGGTGCTGGAGAAGATCCGCAGCGGCTATCCTGAGGTGAACATTCTCGTGATCATGCTGACCGGCCGCAATAACCAGCGGGATATTGTCCATGCGCTGCAGATGGGGGCGGATGATTATGTCATTAAGCCGTTCCATCTGCCGGAGCTGCTGACCCGGATTGAGCGTCTGGCCCACCGGTTTCTGTTCTAAATGCAATGCATCCCAAGCAGGGATGACTGAAAGGTGAGAGTGAGCTATGGTACAAAAGGTACTGATTGTAGATGATGAAGAGGTTCTGCGCATGCTGATTGAGGATACGCTGGAGGATCTCGAGAATGTGGAGACCCATACTGCCGAGAATGGGGGCGAGGCGCTCGCCAGGCTGGCGGCAGAACCTTACGACCTGGTGATTCTGGATTACATGATGCCCGTCATGACCGGCATTGAAGTGCTGTGCGAGCTGGACGGGGAGCTGAAGATCCGGACGCCGATTATGATGCTGACCGCCAAGGCACAGGAGATGGACCGTAACCGGGCCAGGGAGGCGGGAGCCCGTTATTTCATGCCCAAGCCGTTCAGCCCGATGGAGCTGCTGCAGCTCGTGGAGGATATTCTGAGTGAGAAACCTTAAGCTTAAGGACCGGAGCATCAAAACGAAATATTACCGGATTCTTCTGCTGCTGTTCGTTGCCATTATGGCCGGAGGAATCGGGCTTGTCTTCTATATCAATGCCCAGCAGGAACAGCTGGATCAGAAACGTGAAGTGCTGCAACATAAGACGGCGACGATCAACGAGCTGGCGGTGACGCTAAGCGAGGTCTTTTTCCGGGCGAGAGGTTATGTGGCTACTCAGAGTGAGAACGAGCTTGTGCTGCTGAACGCTGCGGTTAAGGGGCTTGATGGCATTTTGGAGCAGTATTCCTCCCTGAAGCTGTCGGCTGAAGAAGTCCGGTACAGAGATGACCTCAAGGTGTTCTATGAACAGTACAAGAGCCAGACCCTGCCTGAAGTGATGCTCTTAGTGAAGAATAATGATTACGAGGGAATCCGGAACCTGTCCCAAAGCGGCAGTACCCGGGCTGTGAACGAATTCCTGAGCTACACGAAGCAATTCAAAGCCAATTCGGATGCGCTGCTGAATGAGCTGAACTCCCGCTCCATCAGGCAGGCGGATACGTTCACTTTTGTTGCTTTTCTGCTTAGCACCCTGCTGTTGCTGTTCTTCACGCTGCTGATCTGGCGGATGCTCAAAATTATCATCGATCCGATTGTGAAGCTGGAGGAAGCAACGAATTCGCTGGCGGCCGGTGATGCGGTTCTGCTCGGTAAGCTGCATAAGCAGGATGAGATCGGGCGGCTCTATGAGGCCTTCCTGAATATGGCCCATAGCATCCAGGATAAAGAGGAAGAGCTCATGATGCAGAATGAAGAGCTGCACGCCCAGCAGGACGAGCTGCAGGATCAGCAGTACAGACTGGAGCGGTCACTCAGTGAAATCGAGAGCATGATGAAGGCGCTGAATCAGACCTCTGCTGTCGGCATTCTGTCGAACAAAGGCGTGTTCACTTACGCGAACGATAATCTGAGCATCTACACAGGGTACAAGAGCTCCGAGGTTATCGGATACACCTACCGGTTGTTTGAGCTGCATAATATTTCGGAATCCCAGGTGGAGCAGATGATCCGCAAGCTATCGACCGGCGGAGTGTGGAGCGGAGAGACGGAGCTGAAGGCCAAGGAAGGTTCGCCGCTCTGGCTGCAGCTGACAATCATGCCTTATCTGAACGATGAAGGCCAGATCTACCAGTATATCCTGATTGCTAATAACGTCACCTCGATGAAGAATGTGCAGCAGGAGCTGGCGGAGACGCTGAAAAGCACGGAGCAGACATCCATGATGCTGGAGCTTAACAATCAGCTGAATCATGAGATCACCTATACGCTGGACAAGCAGGAATTTGCCGACAAGTTCAACCAATTCATGAACCGTCTGTACTCGTTCGACTCCAGTCTTTTTCTGCTGGTCAAGGATAAGATAGCGGTGGTCAAAGGGGTTCCGCCGGAGAATGTGGAGCGGTACATCGGTGAGGGCAGCAAGGAGATTCTGTACCGCCTGAGCGTGGAAAAGTCGTATATGGTGAAGCGGGTGGGCTCTGTCAGAGAGCAGGGAATCTCCGCCAATGAGGTGTATTGTTACGACTACTATACGACTGTGGTGAATGCGGAGGATGAGATTCTGGCAGTCTTCTGCGGAACCCGCATCGGGCATCCGTTCACGGAGGAAGAGACCGACGAAATCCAGGGGATGATGAACCGGGTCGCCCTGGCCATTGAACGCCTGTTCATGTACGAGGAGATTGAGAATGGCCGCAAGCTGAATCAGGATATTGTGAACAATGTCAATGAGGGCATCCAGTTCGTTGGCACGGACGGCGTCATTCAGCACATCAACAAGGCGCTCAGCCAACTGTTCAGCTATGAGGACTGGACGGAAGGCATGCTGATTCCCAAGGAGCGCTGGATGGAGCATTTCACCCTCCGGGTGAATGAATCGGAAGAGCTGGGTCGTTTTTACCAGAAGGCGATGTCCGAGCATACCACAGACTCCAGTGCGATGAAGTATTCTATCGGCAAGGAAGACATGAAGCATGTGGATGCCTATGCCATACCGGTCTTCCGCCGGGAGGTCCGGGTGGGGACGCTGTTCGTCCACCGGGACATTACCCGTGAGTATGAGCTGGATCTGATGAAGTCGGAGCTGGTCAGCACCGTCAGCCATGAGCTGCGAACGCCGCTGTCGAGTGTACTGGGTTTCACGGAGCTGCTCTTGTCCAAAACGATGAAGCCGGAGAAGCAGCTGAAATATCTGGAGACGATTCATAAGGAAGCCAAGCGTCTGACGGAGCTGATTAACGACTTCCTGGACCTGCAGCGGATGGAGTCCGGCACACAGCTGTATAATGTGGAGAAGGTGAACCTTAGCGAGACGGTCCTGAGTGTCATCGATCAGTACAAGCTGAGCGGCACCCACCATATTCTGCTGGAGGACGAGGCGCTGAATCCCGAGGTTGAGGTAGACAAGGATAAGATTATCCAGGTGCTGACCAACCTGCTGAGCAATGCGATCAAGTTCTCGCCGGGCGCAGGTGAGATTAAGGTCATGCTTCATAACGAACCGGGATCGATTATGGTACGGATTCAGGACCACGGACTCGGGATTCCGAAGAATCAGATCGGGCAGCTGTTCCAGAAATTCCGCCGAGTGGACAATAGTGCCTCTAAGCGGATTGGCGGTACAGGTCTCGGGCTGGCGATCTGCAAGGAGATTATTGAGAAGCAGAAGGGAACGATCGGGATTGAATCCGTGGAAGGCGAAGGCTCGACGGTATGGTTCCGTCTTCCGGTGATGCAGGCAGAGACCGGCCACCCGGAGGAGGAGCCTTCCCATAGATGGAGTGCGGGCAAGGAGCAGAAGCCGGATGTGATGATTGTGGAGGATGATTACAGCCTGTCATTGCTGCTCTCGGAGGAGCTGAAGGGCAAGGGCTTCCGGGTCACCCATCACTATCATCCGCAAAAAGCTTTTGACCAGGCTGTCAAAACGCCCTTCGTAGCGATCGTTGTCGATCTGATGCTGGGCGATGAGCTGGACGGCTGGGATCTGATCCGCATGCTCAAGAACGATCCCCGGACCGAGAAGGTGCCGATTGTCATCTCCTCGGCGCTGGATAAGGACGATAAGAGCATGATGGACAATGTGCAGAAATATCTGACCAAGCCCTATCCGCCCGGCGAGCTGTCGGGTACGCTTCAGGAGATTGTGGACATTCAACTGAAGACAGGCGAGGTGCTGTTCCCGGATAACGGTGAGGCCGGGCATGGAGCGGCGCTTGGTGAGGGTTAGAGTGAGTGCTGAGTGAGAGCTGGAGTGAGCGTATAGTGAGTGCTTAGTGAGTACATGGGTAGTGCAATAATATGATGGATTATAGTTAGTGCGCAACAAGTCTCTTTCGGGGGGCT
The DNA here is from genome assembly GCF_038002805.1 of Paenibacillus sp. FSL H3-0333. NCBI lineage: Bacteria > Bacillati > Bacillota > Bacilli > Caryophanales > Paenibacillaceae > Paenibacillus > Paenibacillus sp. FSL H3-0333. The sequence continues at coordinate 3,366,644 of NZ_JBBODG010000001.1, forward strand.
TGTTTTTTGTATGCTGGGGGGTCTCTAGGGTGGGGGAAGGGGATAATGGGGAGCGAAAGGCGAACGTGGGGACGGGGCCAAAATGTATGCTAAAAAACCGAGACACAATGTGCTTGGAGGAAGGCGCGTGGCCGAATGTATGTGGGAAACAGCATACATTTGCTGCTGTGCCAGCGTATGTGCCGAATGTAATCGGAAAACCGATTACAATGGGCCGGGTGGAGGCGCGTGGTTCAAATGTAAGTGGAAAACCGATTACAATGGGCTGGGTGGGGGCGTTTAGGCCAAATGTAATCGAAAAACCGATTACAATGCGCTCGGTGGGGGCGCGTGGACCAAATGTATGTGGAAAACAGCAGATATTGTGCTCCAAACTGGGCAGCGGCCGAAGGGCCAAATGTTCACCCCAGCAACGACAAAGCTTTGAGTTCTAGTCTTAAGTATCCCTGCAAAACTTGCTTTAGAGTGGACTCTAAGGGTTATAGTGAATATGAAGCAGCCAATCTAGCAGGAGTGAAAGGGAGGAATTGCGATGAAGTACAGTTATTTGGGTAAATCGGGGTTAAAGGTCAGCCAGTTGTGTCTGGGGACGATGAATTTCGGACCGGAGACGGAGGAGAAGGAAGCCTTCAGAATTATGGATGCGGCCCTCGATGCGGGCATTAACTTCTTCGATACGGCGAATGTGTACGGCGGCCAGGACCGGCGGGGCTGGACGGAGGAAATTATCGGCCGCTGGTTTCAGCAGGGCGGCGGACGGCGTGAGAAGGTAGTGCTGGCCACCAAGGTCTACAATGACATGTTCGACGAGCAGGACGGTCCCAATTCCGGCTCAGGCTTGTCTGCCTACAAGATCAGACGCCATTTCGAAGGCTCGCTGCGGCGCCTGCAGACCGATCATATTGAACTATATCAGATGCATCATATCGACCGGAACGTATCGTGGGACGAGCTGTGGGGCGCATTCGAGATCCTGGTGTCCCAGGGCAAAGCCGATTATATCGGCTCCAGCAACTTCGCAGGCTGGCATATCGCTGCTGCCCAGGCGAAGGCCAAGGAGCGCCATTTCCTAGGCCTTGTCTCCGAGCAGCATCTCTATAACCTGCTGGAACGGACGCCGGAGCTGGAAGTGCTGCCTGCCTCACAGGAGCTGGGCCTGGGTGTTATTCCGTGGAGTCCGCTGGCCGGAGGCCTGCTGGGACGCAATGCGCTCGCGAAGACCGGGGTGCGCAGCGCCCGTTCGGCCAAGCTGGAGCAGCACCGCAGCCAGCTGGAGCAGTTCTCCGCGCTCTGCAAGGAGCTGGGCGAGCATGAGGATCAGGTCGCTCTGGCCTGGGTACTGGCGAATCCGGCTGTGACCGCACCGATTATCGGGCCGCGTACGATCCAGCAGTTCGAGGACTCCCTGCGGGTGACCGAGATTACGCTGGATGAGGCCACACTGAAGAAGCTGGACGAGATCTTCCCGGGACCGGGCAAACCGGCACCGGAAGCGTATGCCTGGTAAGCGAAGCCAACGAATGTTAACCATTTCTGTGGTAAGCGGGGTTTGGAACCCAGCACATCCCGCAGCAGCTGAATGATACGAAATCATCTAACCAATAACAGCCGGACTGTCCCTGACGGGATGGTCCGGCTATATTTTTGTAAGTATCCAGATGAATATGGTAGACTGATTCTGTGACAAACAGTGACCTTGACCACGGCCTTGACTGTTACTATGACCCTGATCATGAGTTGAACAACTAGAGAAGATAGGGGAACTGCCGATGCTTTTTTATCTGATAGCTGTCTTCGTCCTGATGCTAGATCAGGCGACCAAGTGGATAGTGCGTACCCATATGGAGCTTGGGGAGATGCTTCCCTCCTGGACGCCGCATTTGCGGTTTGTATACTATGAGAACAGCGGTGCGGCCTTCAGTTCATTCCAGGGATACGGGAAGTATTTTGCTATTGTTGCCGTGATTTTTGTAGCAGCAATCTTCTATTACCGGCGTCAGGGTAAAATCCGCGGCCCCCTGCTCGAAGCTGCCAGCGGCTTCCTGGTTGGCGGGGCTGTCGGCAATGCCATTGACCGGGCACTTTATCACCAGGTTACAGATTTCCTGGTCTTCGGGAATCATGGCGGGATTATGAATCTGGCCGATCTGGCGATCAATGCCGGTGGCCTTCTCATTCTAATCTACCTGCTTGTGGACCATTTCCGGCACAGAGCAACCCGCAGACTATTATAAATGGCAGGCAAAGACATCTCCGGTCTATCATTTTATCTAATGCAACTTATCATAATTAGTAATGAACCCGGCTAAATCAGAGCATTTTACTATGATTTAGTCGGGTTTTGTGCATTTTATGCAAGTATTTACCTTTTAAAGAACATTATTCCTGTTATAAGATTCGTTGATCGTTTGCCGGTATTGTGTTAGCCTGAGTTCATGATATTAAGAGGAAAGAAGATTGCACGCTAAGGAGAGGTCGATATTGTTGCAACTACAAGTTACAAACAGTCCTTTTAATGAGAACCAGGCAGAGCTGCTGAATCAGCTTCTGCCCACGCTGACACCTTCACAGCAGGTATGGTTAAGCGGGTACTTATCTGCCCTGTCGCTGCAGGGTAACCAGGGATCAAGCGTCCAGGCCGTATCCCCCGCTGCTCCAGCAGTAGTAGCAGAGTCGACAACAGCCGCTTCGCAGCAAGCATCGCGTGAAGTGACCGTATTGTTCGGCTCCCAGACCGGCAACTGCCAGCGGCTCGCCATGAGCCTCTCCCGCAAGCTGGAGGAGCAGGGCTTCAAGGTCACAGTGTCCGCGATGAACAGCTTCAAGCCGAATGGATTGAAGAAGACAGAGAACCTGCTGCTGCTGGTCAGTACCCATGGCGAAGGGGAACCGCCGGATAATGCCCGGGCCTTCCATGAATTCCTCTACAGCAAAAGAGCGCCGCAGCTTCCAGGCTTGCGCTTCTCGGTACTTGCGCTGGGCGATACCTCCTATGAATTCTTCTGCCAGACCGGCAAAGACTTCGATCAGAAGCTGGAAGAGCTGGGTGCACAGCGGCTCAGCCCGCGTGTAGATTGCGACCTCGATTATGATGAGCCGGTGGCTGAGTGGTTCGGCCAGGTCATCAGCGCGCTTAACGGCGCACAGAATGCTGCAGGAATTGCGGATGCAGCGGTTCAGGCTGCGGAGAGCGCAGAGTCGCTGGAATCCGCCTATTCACGAAATCATCCTTTCCATGCCGAAGTACTGGAGAATCTGAATCTGAACGGCCGCGGCTCAGACCGCGAGACCCGCCATCTGGAGCTGTCGCTTGCCGGATCGAATATTACCTTTGAGCCGGGGGATTCCCTTGGCGTCTATCCCGAGAATCACCCGCAGCTGGTAGAAGATATCATTGCCGCTATGGGCTGGGATGCGAATGAACGTGTTCCGCTTAACAAGAAGGGGGAAGAAGGCTCTCTGCAGGAGGCGCTGCTGCGGCATTACGAAATCACGGTGCTGACCAAGCCCCTCCTGGAACAGGCTGCCGGGCTTACCTCCGCACCTGCCCTTAAGGAACTGCTGGCCCCTGAGCGGCAGCAGGAGCTGAAGGAGTATATCCAGGGCCGGGATCTGCTGGATCTTATTCAAGACTATGGACCCTGGGATGCTCCGGCCAGTCTCTTCGTGACCATCTTGCGCAAGCTTCCGGCCCGTTTGTATTCCATTGCCAGCAGCTACAATGCCAACCCTGATGAAGTACACTTCACGGTGCGGGCTGTGCGTTATGAGTCACACGGGCGTGAGCGTTACGGCGTCTGTTCGGTACACTGTGCTGAGCGTGTACAGCCGGGTGCCACCTTGCCGGTATATATCCAGAACAATCCAAACTTCAAGCTGCCTGCTGATTCCAGTGTACCGGTCATTATGATCGGTCCGGGTACGGGCGTTGCCCCGTTCCGTTCCTTCCTGGAGGAGCGTGAAGAGCAGGGAGCTGAGGGTCCAACCTGGCTGTTCTATGGAGACCGTCATTTCGTTACAGACTTCCTCTACCAGACGGACTGGCAGCGGATGCTGAAGGACGGTGTCCTCAGCAGGCTGGATGTGGCCTTCTCCCGCGACACAGAGGAGAAGGTGTACGTACAGCACCGTATTCTGGAGCAGAGCAAGGAGCTGTACCGCTGGCTGCAGGAAGGGGCGCATGTATACGTATGCGGGGATGAGAAGCATATGGCCCATGATGTGCATTCGGCACTGATTACAGTGATCCAGGAAGAGGGCGGACTAAGCCCGGAAGCGGCTGCCGCCTATCTGGAGACCCTTCAGCAGGAGCAGCGTTACCAGCGGGATGTCTATTAAGCGGGATTCAAGCGGAGAGGAGAGAATCAGCAATGGCAAACAATGAACCAGCGGTGAAGCCGATTGGCGGACCACCGAGTGATGTTGAACATATCAAGCTGGAGAGCAATTATCTGCGCGGGGCGCTTGTCGAGACCCTCAGCAATCCGATTACAGGAGGGCTGCCGGAGGATGACAACCGGCTGCTGAAATTCCACGGCAGCTACATGCAGGATGACCGCGATCTGCGCAGTGAGCGGGAACGCTCCAAGCTGGAACCGGCTTTCCAGTTCATGCTGCGGATAGTAGCGCCCGGCGGTGTGGCGTCTGCGGCACAGTGGCTTGTCATGGATGAGCTGGCCCATAAGTACGGCAATGGGACACTGCGCCTGACGACGCGGCAGGCTTTTCAGATGCATGGGGTGCTCAAGTGGAATCTCAAGAAGACAATCAGAACGATCAACGACACTCTGATGACTACACTTGCGGCCTGCGGTGACGTGAATCGTAATGTGATGAGTGGTCCGAACCCGTATCAGTCGGAGGTTCATGCCGAGGTTCAAGAGTGGGCCAACAAAATCAGCGATCATCTTGCCCCGCGTACCCGCGCGTATCATGAGATCTGGCTGGACGGGGAAAAAGTCGTGGACAGCAAGGTGGTTGAGCCGATCTATGGTCCGGTCTATCTCCCCCGCAAATTCAAAATTGGCCTGGCGGTGCCTCCATCCAATGATGTAGATGTATTCTCCCAGGATCTGGGCTTCATCGCCATTCTGGAAGACGGCAAGCTGGCCGGCTTCAATGTCTCGGTTGGCGGTGGTATGGGGATGACACACGGCGATACGAATACGTATCCCCAATTGGGCCGGATCATCGGCTTCTGCCGTCCGGAGCAGATGATTGATCTGGCGGAGAAGACGGTGACGATCCAGCGGGATTACGGCAACCGTTCGGTCCGCAAGAATGCCCGCTTCAAGTATACGATCGACCGGCACGGGCTGGAGTGGTTCAAGGGAGAGCTGCACGAACGGCTGGGTTGGACGCTGGAGCCGGCGCGCGACTATCATTTCGATCATAATGGCGACCGGTACGGCTGGGTGAAGGGGATGGACGGCAAATGGAACCTGACGCTCTATATCCAGAGCGGACGGATTCAGGATCAGGAGGGCTACCCGCTGATGACCGGCTTGCGCGAGATCGCCAAGATTCACAGCGGAGACTTTCGGCTGACCCCAAACCAAAATCTGATTATCGGCGGTGTGACCCAGGCGAAGAAGCGCAAGATTACGGAGCTTGCCAAGCAATACGGTCTGACGGACGGTGCCCATCATTCTGCACTGCGCAGAAGTGCGTTGTCCTGTGTAGCCCTGCCGACCTGCGGGCTGGCTATGGCGGAGGCGGAGCGATATTTGCCGCACCTGCTCGATAAGCTGGAGGTTATCATAGATGAAGCCGGGCTGCGCAATGAAGAGATTATAATCCGTATGACCGGCTGCCCTAACGGCTGTGCCAGACCGGCGCTCGGCGAGATTGCTTTTATCGGAAAAGGTCCGGGCAGATATAATATGTACCTGGGCGCTGGCTTTACAGGAGACCGGCTGAACAAGCTGTACAAGGAGAACATTGACGAGCGGGAGATACTGGACACCCTCGGGCCGATTATTCATGGTTATGCCAGAGAGCGCATTGCCGGTGAGCACTTCGGCGATTATGTGATCCGCAGCGGGTATGTCAAGGCGGTTACTTCGGGGCTCAATTTCCACGACTAACGGCTGATGCCTGGCGGTCTGCATATGCCGTAGTTAACAATAACTTGTACAGATTAGCCTTCACGGGAATGCAAATCATGAGCCTGTTTTCTGGTGTTTTTGCGGGAGACAGGTTTATTTTGTTTGTTTATTTGGATTTTCGGCGGTTTTCTTTCATAATATAGAGTAGTAATACCCCATTATAACCAAGAGCCATTATATATAGTGAGTAATGGATTCTGTACAGAAGAGGCGAATTGAATGATCATTATGAAATCGATGGAAGAGATTGAGAAGATGCGGGCAGCTGGCAAAATCCTGGCAGAATGCCACCGGCAGATTGCCGGGTTGATCAAGCCGGGAATTACGACCTGGGAGATCGACCAGTTTGCCGAGAAGTTCATCCTCTCCCAAGGAGCAACCCCGGAGCAAAAAGGCTATCACGGTTACCCGTATGCCACCTGTGCATCTGTGAATGATGTCATCTGTCATGGCTTCCCGAAGCATGAGGAGCTGAAGGATGGAGATATTGTAACGATTGACATGGTAGTCAACCTGAATGGCTGGCTGGCGGATTCGGCTTGGTCCTACGGAGTGGGTACAATTAGCGAGCAGGCGGAGAAGCTGCTGGCGACGACCAAGGAATCTCTATTCAAAGGTATCGAGCAGGCTGTAGCCGGCAACCGCATAGGCGACGTAGCGCATGCTATCCAGGTCTATGCCGAATCTAACGGTTATTCCGTCGTCCGGGACTTTATCGGTCACGGGATTGGCTCGGAGATGCACGAAGCGCCTGAAGTGCCTCATTACGGCCCGGCCGGCAAAGGCCCGCGCATTAAGGAAGGCATGGTGTTCACCATTGAGCCCATGCTCAACACTGGCAGCTACCGGACCAAGGTGGATGCAGACGGATGGACTGCACGCACTATTGACGGAGGCCTGTCAGCCCAGTATGAGCATACACTGGCGGTAACTCCGCAGGGGACGATTATTCTGACAGAGCTGTAAGGCTGAGCTTCAGCCTGATAATTTCATGCAATTTGTAAGGATTAACCCGGACTGTGGTCATGTTTTCATGCCGCAGACCGGGTTTTTCTGTCTAACTGTGTCGGAATTCACGGCTTGACTCTTTTTTATTGCATATAATGGGTAGACTTTAATGCTGAATAGAATAGAGGCTTGTGTAATGGCAACCGATAAACCGTGTAAGAATCTGCATCGCTCCCCGAGTCCGGCGCAATGTATGGAGCATTATGGCTGCATCTATGAGAACAATCATCTCATTACGTTGCTGGTGGACCCGGAGAGTGGCGGAATTACTGATGCGAACCGGGCAGCCTGTGAGTTCTACGGCTATAGCATCCGGCAATTCAGGCAACTCCGGATCTGTGATCTGGCCGCTGACCGGACTTCGGGGGTTCAGGAGTTTGTGGATAAGGCGCAGCCTGAAGAGATGGACGGGAAGAACCGTGTGTTCATCGACCGCCATATCCTGGCCGGCGGGGAGCCCATTGATGTGGAGGTTCATACCGGCATGATGATGATGCTGGGTAAGAATTGCGTGTACACCGTAATTCATGATATCAGCGAACGGGTCCGCTCGGAGCAGCGGCTCAGAGAAAGCGAGGAGCGGTACAGGGATCTGGTCGAGCTCTGCCCCGAGCCCATCCTGGTCTACAGCGGGGGCACGATCCTGTTCGCCAACAAGCAGACTGAGAGGATGTTCGGCAATCCGAAGCAGGAGCTGATCGGCCGAAGGATCGAGGATTTCTTCGAGGAAGTGTACTTCCAGAGTGCGGAGCATAACAAGCTGAAGACAACAGGTCTCCTGAAGGAACGCTTCCGTATTGAGCAGCGGCTGATCAGGCAGCAGGACAACCGCATCTTTGACCTTGAAATTTCGGGCGTGCCGGTTATTTATGAGGAGACCAAGGCGCTGCAGCTGGTGTTCAGGGATATCACCGAGAGCAAGAGGGAGATGGAGCGGGCGGTCCGGCTTCAAGAGCACCGGCATGCGGTATCCTTTCCGCTCTCCAGCAAGGCGGTTCTGGAGAAGCTCTACATTCCGGCCAGAACCTTAAGCGGTGATTTCTTCATCTTCCATAAAGTCAATGAAGAGCAGGTCATCGGCTTCATCGGCGATGTGACGGGGAAGGGGATTACGGCCGCGCTGAATATCTCGGCCCTGCGGGTACTGTTCATGGACAGCCTGTCCTGTACACAGGACCCCGTGCAGGTGTTGAACGATCTGAATTCCAAAGCGCTGCAGCATCTGGGTGAGGATTATGTCGCCGGCTGCTGCTTCCTGCTCGACTTCAAGACAGGAGAGCTGAAGGCTGCCGGAGCCGGGATTAATGAATTTCTCTATGTCCCCCGGGGCAGGGGCATGGAGAGGGTCACCGTTAAGGGGGCACCGCTCGGCATGTTTGAGAGCAGTGAGTTTGAGGAGAAGATCCTCCCGTTCGAGTCCGGAGACCGCTTTTGCTTCTATAGTGACGGAATGGAGCTGCTGTTCAGCACAGAAGAACTCGGGCGGGAGCAGAGTTATCTTCTAGAGAAGTTTGCCGGGGCTGCTTTGCAGGACGACTGCACCTGGCTCAGCCTGAATATCAAGTGACGGCCGGGGAGCGCTGCTGCTGTAAGACCAGGGAAGAGAAGGCAGAGAGTGCAGAGTGTCAGCGGGAACATCAGCAGTGCGGCGATTTCAGAATTGTTAAGGAGTGGGCCATGGAAGCTATTCATAAGGAAGTGATGCTTCACGGTCTGGAGCATCATCAGATGATCATTGACGGAATTATTCGGGAGCTTGACCTCGAAGCCTATGCTTTTGATATCCGCCTGATTCTGATCGAAGCGGTGACCAATGCCTATTATCACGGGAACCTGAGCGATTGCAGCAAGCCGATTACCATCCGATATCTGTTTATGGATCAGCTGCTTAAGCTGCAGATTGAGGATTCGGGGGCCGGGGACGGCAAGGTAGTGTTCCCGGAGGCTGTCGGGTGTGATGAATTGCTGGAAGAAGGGGGCCGGGGCTTGTATCTGATCCGCTGCTTCTCGGACAGTGCTGAGATGATACATCATACGATGTACATCAGCAAGAGTATCTGTTCCTTATAGAGTCAAGAAGGGGAGAGTTCTGTGAAATTAAGTTTAAAAGTTAAAATGAGCATCCTGTTGTTTCTGATTATCAGTATCCCGCTGGGCATATCCGGCTATGTATCCTATCAGCTGGCATCCGGTGCCTTGCAGAAGACGATTGAAGAGGAATTAAGAGGGACCACTACTTCCGCTGCGAAAGCGGTGGATGCCGAGCTTGAAGCGGTTGGCACGAATCTGGGGATCGCCAGCAAGAATAGCGTATTGGCCGATTTTGCCGGGAATCCGTCTGTGGGCTCCCTCAAAAGCACAGCGTTTAATTATATTTCTGGTGTGCAGAAAGATAACGCCAAGCTATTGGAATCGCTGATTATCGCAGATACAAACGGTAGGGTGCTGATGACCAGCAGCTCTGAGGCGCCCGGGGCTGATGTGAAGGACCGTGCATACTTTCAGGAAGCGCTGCAGGGCAAGGACGCAGTCAGTGATGTTATCCTGTCACGGGAGACCAATCAGTACATCGTAGCGATCGCCAGACCGCTGCGGGTGAAGGATCAGATTACCGGCGTGCTGATCGGAACCGCCTTGTTTGAGAACATCGCTGCGCCGGTTACCGGGGTGAAGATTGGAGAGCATGGATACGGATATATGCTTGACCGTACCGGCCTCATCGTCTCGCATCCGGAGCAGGACAAGGTGCTGAAGGAGAAGCTGGACAGCGGCAGCAATGCTGAATTGAATGCGCTGGTCCAGCGGATGAAGGCGGGAGACACCGCGCATGGCTTCTACACCTATGAAGGCGTACATAAATATGTTTCTTTTCAGCCCGCAGGCCATTGGGTTGTAGCCACAACGGCAAATGTGGAGGAATACATGGCTCCGGCGGCCGAAATCCGTAACACTACGCTGATCCTCATCCTGGTCTGTATTGCCGTTGCTATGGTGGCAGCGTATTTCTTCACCACCCGGAATATTGTGAATCCGATCCGGAAGCTGGAGCGGGCGATGGGTCTGGCAGGTGACGGCGACCTGACCGTTCATACGTCCATTCAAACCGGAGATGAGCTCCAATTGCTGAGTGAATCGTTCAACACCATGATTGACAAACAGGAGGCGATTATTGAGAAAGTGAGAGCGGGTTCCCTGTCCCTCACCTCCATGTCCGAGGAGATGGCGGCATCTTCAGAGGAGATCAGCGCCTCTATTCAGGAGATCAGCTCCAGTACCCAGGAGATTGCATCCGGCGCAGAGAACAACAACCAGTCGGTCATCAATGCTTCCCAGGTGCTCGTTCAGCTCTCCAGTCTGGTGCAGCTGGCGCAGAGCAAGGCGTCGGCTACCTCCGGCAATGCGGAGACTACCCATCAGGCGGCACAGGAAGGCAGAGCCAGAGTCATTCATACCGTAGAAGCAATGAATACCATTCACAGCAGCACCAAAGAGACCGAAGCATTATTGTATACGGTCAGCGGGTTGTCGGAGCAGGTATCCGCAATTACCGGTACCATCAACAAGATTGCCGAGCAGACGAATCTGCTGGCTCTGAATGCGGCAATTGAAGCCGCGAGAGCAGGAGAGAACGGCCGGGGCTTCAGTGTGGTGGCCGGTGAAGTCCGGAAGCTGTCGGATGAGACCCACACCAATGCCGGTGAGATTACGGATCTGGTCAACGAGATGATCTCGCGGATCACCGAGGCTGTAGATTCGATGAGAGGCGCGGCCGGAGCAGTAGAGAGCGGCGTGAGCATTGTGAATGAGACGGACCGAGCCTTCGTCCATATCATACAATCTGTTGAGATGATCACGGACAATGTGCAGGAGATTCTGGATATTACCAGAGATGAAGTAGCTACCTCAGACCAGATCATCAAGCTGATTGATTCCATGGGCACGATCTCGGAACTCGCGGCAGCAAACACAGAGAATGTATCCAGCGCTACAGAAGAACAGGCAGCAACGGTTAATAATTTTGCGGCCTCCGCTCAGGAGATCAGTGCCATGGCTAATGAGCTGGAGATTCTTGTAGAGAAATTTAAAATCAGGGGTGAGTAGCTTGAGCGAGATGATCATTGAGATGCCGGAGCTGTTCTCGGTTGAGGAAGCCGGTCAGTTCAGGGAGACAGTACGGGGTTATATTCTTGGGGGACATTCAAGCTTCCTGCTTGATTTCGGGACCTGCCGTTTCATTGACAGTACGGGTCTTGGAGTGATTGTCAGCTCCTATAAGAAATGTGTAGAGGCTGGAGGTACCATCAGGCTGACGGGGCTCAATGACAATGTGCGGAAGATTTTTGAGCTGACCCGCCTGACCAATGTGTTTGAAATCATATAGACCTGTTAACTTGAACAAAGGCAGGGCCGCCCTTCGCAGGACGGTCCTGCCTTTGCCGTTGCTTCCGGTTGAATCACTTGATCCTGCAATGTGGCGCATGCTGCTAATCGGTAATATTGCGTGTGTAATACTCGATGATATCCTTGCGGCGGATGATGCCGAGGAAGATTCCGCTGTCGTCCACTACCGGAACGAAGTTCTGGTCTGCTGCCAGGGTCAGCATATCCTCCATCTGCGCGTGGATCTCGACGCTCTCGTTATGCACATGACGCTGAATGGTGCCGACGGTCACCTCGTTCATATTCGCGAAGCTCAGACCGTCGGTATTCTTCAGCTTCCATAGCAGATCGCCCTCCGACAAGGTCCCAACATATTTACCGGCATCGTCAATAATCGGAATGGCCGAATAATAATGATTCTCCAGCTGTTCCAGCGCTTCCCGCATGGAGATCGAGGAGGTGATGTACGCAACCTGATCCTTGGGCAGCAAAAATGAGGATATTTCCATAGGTTAGTCTCCTTTACAGTAGGATGAAATACATAACGTTATTACAATTAAAACATAGAACAGGATGTAAGCGCATTAAAAATCAGGTTACAACTTTGAAATGTTATGGTTAGGCTGCGATTACTAGACCATACAAAAAAGGATATGCCGTCCTCCCAAGGGAAGAAGCGTCATATCCTAAGCCCTTTTGTGAATAGGAAACTACCTGAGGGAGTTAGCCGTTCTGGCCGTTGTCGTGGCTGAGCTGCCATTGGATGCCGAATTTGTCCTTCAGGTTCCCGTAGGCCTTGCTCCAGAAGGTCTCCTGCAGCTCCATGTGTACAGTGCCGCCTTCTTTGAGTTTGTTGAACCAGAGACGAATCTTCTCTTCATCTGTATCCGTCACCGTTAGGCTGATATTATTCCCTTCCGTGAACGGCATGCCGGGGAATACGTCAGAGAACATGACCGGGCTGCCGGCAATCATCAGATTGGCGTGCATGACGAGGTGTTTGGCTTCTTCCGGTACAGGATGGGACGGATCTGGCGGAGCCTCGCCGAAGGTCATGATATGCGGAGGTTCGGTCCCGAACACCTCAGCGTAATATTCTACAGCCTCTCGGGTATTGCCATTGAAATTCAGGTACACATTGATTGCCACAGCTGTCACTCCTCTTGTGTTAAATTAAGGCAAGGACGATACGGTCCCATTGTAGCATGTGCCTGTGCATTCACAAATATTCGGGGCAGGCTGTGCCAGTCCCTTGTGCGGATCAGCTGCAACTATTAATGGGCAAATTTTCCTAAATTATGCTATCCTTAGAGAGTTATAGCAACCAGTCACACTAAAGGAGAATGGCCGTATGACAGCAATCAGACAGTTGTTGCCGGGTGAGGAGAAGCGGATCACTCCATTGATCCGAGAGGCGTTTGATGTACATATTGCCGCCAATTATTCAGCGCAGGGTGTTATTGAATTCTACAGGTACATTGAGCTTGCCGCCATTGCAAGGCGGATGCTGGAGAATCACGAGATCTTCATCGCGCTTACCGGGCAAGAGATTACAGGAATCATAGAGCTGCGTAATCATCAGCATATCTCTCTGCTGTTCGTGAAGAATGCATATAAAGGAACCGGAATCGGCAAGACCCTGCTGTGGCATGCGGTTGACCGGATGAGGACGGGAGGGAGCACGCAGATCACGGTGAACTCTTCCCCGAATTCTACTGGCTTCTATGCCTCCCAGGGATTCGTATCGCTTGGTGAAGAGGAAGAAGAGCATGGGATACGTTCACTGAGCATGAAGCTGGATTTGAAGGGATAATGGGTTCTGCTGCCTCGCACAAATGCTCCATACGTCATGGAAATGGACGGTGGGGTATTTTTTTGTGTGCGGCCAGCAGGAATAAACTGGAGTGTTATCGAATATTAGCGATTATCAACATAATTCGACTTTCAACTACATACATAAGCGGGGTTTTGCACAATGAAAACATGGAAAAAGACAGCATTCTTGATCGTTACCTTCGGACTTATCTTTCTGCTCCCGTTACTCGGCAGTCTGGCGAAATGGAAGGGGATGCCGCCCGGTTACGGGGATTTCCCTGCTCAGAAGGTCGAAGCAGACCCCGGATTCAGCCTGCTCTATTTCTCGCTCGCCTGTGTCGTGGCCCTGATCATCACACTGGTCCTGGTATTCCCCGGATGGTTCGGCTTCAAGAAGACGGAGGAAGCACCCCGGAAGACGGGGGCGGCCACCCCTTTCCCTGTCTGGTTCTGGTGGAGCCTGCCGGTGCTTGCGCTTAGCTGGTTCCTGATGTGGGCACGGGTGGAGCTCTTTATCTCGCTGGAGTCTTACACGTTTGTTCCCCTCTGGTGGTCCTTTATTCTGATTCTTGACGGGCTGGTCTACCGGAGAAATCATGGAGCCTCGATCATCTCGCGCAAGCCCCGGGTGATGCAGCTGCTGGCGGTGGTGTCCTGCTTCAGCTGGTTTGCTTTTGAATACCTGAATTTCTTCGTCCTGGAGAATTGGTATTACCCTAATAATGAAGTGTTCTCTAACTTCGGCAATGTGTTCTGGTTCTCCTTATCCTATACCACCGTTCTTCCGGCCATCTTCGAATGGTATTTACTCCTCAAGACCTTCCGTCTGTTCCGCAACCGTTATAGCCATGGGCCTAAGCTGAACGTATCACGCATGTGGCTGATCATCTATTATATTCTCGGGCTGATCCTGGCCTTCGGCATGGGCTATTATCCGTACCTGCTGTTCTGGGTGCTGTGGGTTGCGCTGGTTCCGATGCTGTCCGCAGCGATGGCGCTTGCCGGTTACTGGACCCCCTTCACCCCGGTGAAGAACGGAGACTGGTCTAAGGTGATTCTGGTTGGGCTGGCTACGCTGTTCAACGGCTTCTTCTGGGAGTTCTGGAACTTTGGCAGTGAATGGTTCCATGACGATGCCCCTACCAATCCGAATTACTGGAAATACTCGGTGCCTTATCTGGACAAGTTTCATATTTTTTCCGAGATGCCGGTTCTGGGGTATTTCGGTTATCTGTTCTTTGGGCTGAATTGCTGGATTATCTGGCTGATTGCTGCCTATGTATTTAAATTCGATGCCGATATTGAGGTTACGGAAGAACAAGGCTAAAGGTGGAGTACAATGATTGCTAATGACCATTATCAGGTCCTGGAGACCATTTCAGATAATCCGATAAAAGCTGTATACCGCTGCACAGAGGCTTCTTCTGCAGAAACGGTCATTCTCAAGGTGTTGAAATCGGAATTTGCCGGAACCGAAGCGGTGATGCGCTTCAAGCAGGAATATAAGCTGCTTACTGAGCTTAGCACCACCACAGAAGGGGTTATCCGTCCCCTGAGGCTTGAAGAGCAGAACGGTCTGTATGTCATGGTCCTTGAGGATATATGCGGACGTTCGCTGAAGCGGATTCTGGCGGAGGAGCAGCCGGGGGAGGAGGATTTACTGAGACTGGCGGTCAAGGTTGTGGATATTCTCGGCTCCATTCATGAGCAGAACGTGATCCATAAGGATATCAAGCCGTCGAATATCATCTGGAACCGGGAGCGGGATATTGTTCAGGTGATTGATTTCGACCTTGCGGTGAAGCTGTCCAAGGAGAGACGGGATTTCCAGAACAGCGGCGTGCTGGAGGGCAGTCTGCTGTACATCTCACCGGAACAGACCGGCCGGATGAACCGGAATATTGATTACCGGAGTGACTACTATTCACTGGGTGTCGTCCTGTACGAGATGATGACCGGCCTTATGCCGTATCCATCGTCCGAGATGCTGGAGCAGATCTATTCCATTATTGCGAAGGAAGCTGTCTCTCCTTACCATGCAACCGGAGGCAGGGTTAGCAGGGGCTTGTCGGCGGTCATTATGAAGCTGATGGAGAAGTCGTCGGAGGACCGGTACCGCAGCGCTCACGGCATTAAGGCCGATCTGAAGAGATGCCTGGCCGGGCAGGCGGATTTCGTGATTGGAACGGAGGATCTCCTGAACACCTTCCGCATTCCGCAAAAAATAGTCGGTAGACAGCAGGAGCTGTCCACCCTGGAGGCGGCCTTCCGCAGCAGCGTTAACGGGAGTTCACAGGTTATGCTGGTCTCCGGTGATGCAGGTGCAGGTAAAACAGCACTGGTCCATGAGCTGCACCGGACGATCAGCCGGGAGAAGGGGGTGTTCGCGGAAGGGAAGTTCGACCAGTACAATAAGAACATTCCGTACAGTGCGCTCATCCAGGCCTTCCGCAGACTGGTCAGCCAGCTGCTGGAGAGTCCGGATGAGGAGTACAGGAGTGAAGTCAGCCGTTCACTGACCCGGCTGCTTGGCGGCAACGGAGGTGTAATTACAGGATTAATCCCTGAGCTTGCCTCCTGGATGGGGACCCAGCCGGAGCCGGAACCGCTGAGTCCGGCCGAGGAGACGAACCGGTTCTTCCTGACCTTTGCCAAGTTCGTGCAGGCCATAACGCAACCGGACCGGCCGCTGGTTCTCTTCCTGGATGATGTCCAGTGGGCGGATTATTCCAGCCTGAAGCTGGTGGAGAAGCTGATGCTGGATAACCATCTGCAGCGGATGTTTGTGATCTGCTCCTTCCGGCAGAATGAGATCCATGAAGGTCATCCCTTGTTCGCCGCGATGGTTAAGATCGGCAAAAACCGTGAGGTTGGACGTATTCATCTTCAGCCGCTGCAAGAGACAGATGTACAAAGCCTTGTGGCGGACACCCTATACAGCAGCATGGAACGCGTTGAAGGAATTACCGGACGGTTATATAAGCGGTCCAAGGGGAATTCCTTTTTCCTGACGGAAATTCTGAAGGATCTTTACCGGCGGGGGATTATCTATTTCGACAAGCAGGACGGGGAATGGAGCTGGAGCCTGGAGGAGCTGGAGGCGCTGCCGGTCCATGACAGTGTGGTGGATTTCCTGGTCGGACAGCTGCAGCATCTGCCGGAGGAGGTCCGTCATATCCTGATGCTCAGCTCGGCGGCCGGGAGTGTGTTCGATTACGGGATGCTGACGCTGATCGGAGAAGAAGCGCCGGAGGTGATTGCTGCTGCGGTTACCCGGGCGGTCCAGGAAGAATATATCGTCCCTGCCGACCACAAATACGCCATATTCTCGGCTACACTTGCCGAATCCGGCCGCGAGGCTGCGCAGATGGGCATCCGGCTGAAATTCGCCCATGACCGGATTCAGCAGGCCTTCTATCAGCTGCTCGATCCTGAACGGGGGAAGAGACTTCATCTTAGTATCGGCCGGCTGCTGCTGCGGAATCTCGGAGAGGAGGAAATCGAGGACAAGCTGGTCGATATCGCAACCCATATCAATAAAGGGCTGGAGTTGATCACTGATAGCTCGGAGGCGCGTGAGATCGTCGCTCTGAATCTGCGGGCAGCACATAAATCCAAAGCAGGATACGGGTATGATTCGGCCTTCTTACTGCTTGAAGCGGCAATGGAATTGCTCCCGGAGCAGATCTGGAGTACAGACCCGGGGCAGGCGGCGGAGATCTACAGGCTGTATGCGGAATGCAGCTATCTCACTCATCATATCGATCAGGGGGACCAGGCTTGCCGTCTGCTGCTGGAGCAAACTACGGAGCGGATGGCTATTGCGGAAATCTATGAGATGCAGACCAATCATTATATGTACCTCGGCATGATGCCCGAGTCGATTGCTTCGGGGAGACGGGGACTGAAGGCGCTCGGAATTAAGATTCCGGCCAAGGTTGGAATGCCCGCCGTCCTTAAGGAGCTGCTGGTCGTTAAGGCCGCGCTGCGGGCGAGAACGCCGGAGACGATTTTTGCACTGCCGGAGATGCAGGACCCGGAGATGAAACTGGTGATGCGGCTGCTGGTTAACTTTATACCGCCGGCGTTTATCTCGGGGGAGACCTCGCTGTTCGGGCTGGTGGTGCTGAAGAAGGTGGGGCTAACGCTGAAATACGGCAACTCGCCGGAGTCGGCGCTTGCTTTCATCGGCTATGCCATGCTGTTGTCCGGCTTCGGGGATACCCGGGGGGCCTTCGCTTATGGACGTCTCGGGATCAGAATTAATGACAAATTCAATGATCTGCAGTGGAAAGGCGGGGCGCATGTCCTGTATACGCTGTTCAGCCACGCCTGGACCGAGCCTTGGGATACGTTGCAGGACTGGTTCGGCACCTCCATTGAAGCCAGTCTGCGGACAGGCGATCTGCTCTATCTGGCCCATTCCGCCTTCTATGTGAATCTCTGGAATCCGTCGATGGACATCCCGGCTTTGCTTCAGGAAAGTGCGCGTACGATCTCTATGATTGAGAACACGAAGTACAGGGAGTCGCTTGCCACAGCGCAGCTGGCCCGCCAGTATTACCTCAGTCTTGCCGGAGAGCTGCCGGACCGCACCTCATTCAACAATGAAGCCTTCAGCGAAGAGGTCTATCTGCACGAATTGCAGGAAGCGAGGTATTACTCAGGGATTGCGATCTATTATATCTACAAAATGAAGCTGCTGTTTCTCTACGAGAAGCATGATGAAGCGCTGGAGTATATCGAGCGGGCCTATCCGATTATCGGGACGCTGGCCGGTTCGGCTTTTATGGAGGAATTCGCGCTCTACACCTTCCTGAATCTGGCATATGCTTACAAGGATTTGGGTGTGAACGGCAAGCGGAAGGCCAGGTCCAAAATGCGCAAGGAGCTTGGCCGGGTACGCAAATGGGCCAGCAATGCACCGGGAACCTTCCGCCAGCATGAATATCTGATGAGGGCCGAATGGGCCCGGATCTCCGGGAACAGCACGCGCGCAGGCTATTATTATGATCTGGCCATTGAGGCCAGCGAGCAGGGAAGCTTCGTCCGCTATAAGGCACTCTGCAACGAGCTGGCGGCCCGGTACTATATGGACAAGGGCTTCAACGAGTTCGCCGCCTATCTGCTCAGACAATCCGAATACTATTATTCGGTCTGGGGCGCCAAGGAAAAGATCGCGTTCATCAAGGAGCGATACCCTGCTCTTGACCAGAAAATCAGCACCAAGGAGTTCATGCACGGCAGGACGGTGACCGATTATACTGAGAGCATTGATCTGAATTCCATCATTCTGGCTTCACAGGCCATCTCCAAAGAAATTGAGCTGAACCACCTGCTGGAAGCGCTGATGGAGATTGTGATCATGAATGCCGGGGCGCAGCGGGGCTGCATCCTGATGACCTCCAAGGCCAATCTTCTGGTCGAAGGGGAATATAAAGCGGACACGGACCGGATCTCTGTGGCCATTCATGAGTCGCATCAGCTGGACAATCTGCCTGCTGCGATCATCAGACAGGTGGAGGAGAGCCGGGAGAGCCTGATCTACAATGATGCCTATTCCGAGACTCCATTCGTGAATGATCCTTATATTGTGAGGCAGCAGCCGAAATCGATGGTCTGCATGCCGCTGATTAACCAGAATAAGACGATTGCCATCATCTATCTGGAGAATAATCTGGTCACCGGTGTATTCACCGAGGAACGGATGAAGATTATCAATCTGCTGTCCAGAGAGATGGTCTTCTCGCTTGAGAATGCCAGTCTGTATAATGAGCTTGAGCGCTCTGAGGAGAAATACCGCCAATTAGTCAACAACCTGCAGGACGGGGTGTTCGTGGTCCAGGATATGCGGTGTGTCTATGTTAATGAGGCGCTGGAGCAGATGCTGGGCTATGAACCGGGCGGGATGCTGGAGCAGCCCTTCGGGAATTTCATTACGCCGCCGGAGCGGGAGAAGGTAATGCATTATTATGCCAGACGAGTCGAGGGCAAGCAGGCACCGGAAGAGTATGAGACTAGGCTTTTGCATAAAGATAAGTCGCATGAAGTTATCGTCATTCACAAGGTTGTC
The DNA here is from genome assembly GCF_038002805.1 of Paenibacillus sp. FSL H3-0333. Classification (NCBI taxonomy): domain Bacteria; kingdom Bacillati; phylum Bacillota; class Bacilli; order Caryophanales; family Paenibacillaceae; genus Paenibacillus; species Paenibacillus sp. FSL H3-0333. Next base: position 3,386,027 of record NZ_JBBODG010000001.1, read on the forward strand.
CGGATTATGTATCAGGATAAGCCGGCGATTCAGGGAACGATCAAGGATATTACCGAGCGGAAGAAGGCGGAAGAAGAGCTGCGGCGCCACAAGGAGCATCTGGAGGAACTGGTTGCCGAGCGGACGAAGGAGCTGGAGTTCAATAACGGGGAGCTGAGCAAATATATCGGACTGATTGAAAAGATCTCGATCACCGATGAATTAACCGGGCTGTACAACCGCCGATACTTCAATAAGCTGTTCCTGGATGAGGTGGACAAGGCTGCTGCAGGCAAACGGTATTTAACCTACCTGATGCTGGATATTGATTATTTCAAAAAATTCAATGATACCTACGGACATTATGAAGGCGATACGGTACTGCGCAGAATCGGCGGGGTACTGAAGGAGCTGGCTGAACAGGCGGATGGAACCGCGTTCCGGTTGGGTGGTGAAGAATTCGGGATTGTGGCCGCCGGACTTACCCCTCCAGAGTCCCGTGTGTTCGCTGAATTGATCAGACGAAGCATTGCGGAGCTGGGGATTCAGCATGACCTAAGTCCGGAATACGGAAGAATTACCGTCTCTATCGGCGTAGCCGCCGTACTTGTTGACGGTCTGCGCGAGGAGGATATCTACAAGCTGGGTGACGATGCACTGTATCAGTCAAAGGCGGAAGGGCGCAACTGTGTTACATTGTTCGAGCGATAAGATTCAAGCGATAAGAGATGTACATAAATAAATAGGATTAGGGAGCTGTTGAAGCAATGAATACCGAACAGGAATCAGGACAAGAATCAGAAATGGACCAGCTGCGGAAGGCGCTTGAAGTATCTTTGCCCCTGGTGCAGCGGCTGTTTCCGCTGGACGTAATGTTTGCCTTAACCGATACGGAGAAGTTCATCTATCATCTACCGGGCAAAGAGCTGCATGCCCGGGTCGGGGAGGGGAGTCCCATTCCGCCTAGCGGGGGAATCCGGACTGCGCTAGAGAGTGGAGAAGAAGTCAGCGCCATTATTCCCAAAGAAGTCTACGGGCTGCCCTTTAAGTCCTCATCGATGCCGATCCATGACCGGAACGGGGCGGTTATTGGCGTGTTCACGATCGGAATCAGCCTCAGCAATCAGGTAACACTCAGCGATGCAGCGAATGCGCTGGCGGTGACCTCTGACGAGATCAGCTCGACATCGGTAGAGATTGCAGGCACGGCCTCGGATCTGGCGAATACTGTAGGGGATCTGAAGGAGCTGGGCCAGAAGGTGGTAGAGGATCTGCAGCAGACCGACGAGATTCTCGATTTCATCCGCAAGGTGGCGGAGAATTCCAACCTGCTTGGGCTGAATGCAGCGATTGAAGCGGCGCATGCCGCTGAGCATGGACGGGGCTTCGGCATCGTGGCTCAAGAGATCCGCAAAATGTCGGTATCCAGCGCTTCATCGGCGAAGGATATTGCCGGCATTCTGCAGATGATCAAGCAGAAGATTAACCAGATGGATGCGGTGCTTACGGATTGTCTGGCACAAAGCGAACGTCAGGCCGCAGCCACAGAGGAGATTACCGCCTCCATGCAGCAGCTCGCTGCTTCCGCCGTGGAGATTGAGAGTATCGCTCGTCTGATCTAGTCCGCACCGGTCTCTAGTGTCAAAGAGCTCCTCCCCTGCATATAGTATCTGGACGAATGCCCAGTGTTACTTAAGGCTACAATCCAGTCTGAGGAGGAACTAACCATGCTAGATCCAGTATTGCAGGCACCGGACCTGAAGCTTGCCGCCGATTCTAATCAGGTGCTTAATTATAAGCGGGATGCGAACAATTATATTACGCAGCTTTTTGCCGAACAGCTGCCGGCGATACGTAACGGGTTCTTCAATGCCCATATGAGCAAAGGCTTCATCGTCCAGCCGCACTGGCACACGAACGTGACGGAGATGATCTTCGTGATTAGCGGAGAGCTGATTGCTTCGGTATTCGATCCGTTCACCCAAAAGCTGATGACCTATCATCTGAAGGCCGGACAAATTGCTGTCTTCCCACAGGGCTGGTTTCACTGGATTCTGGCCGAGAGCGAACAAGCCCATTTCCTGGCGATCTTCGATGCGCCGACACCGGATATTGTATATGGTTCAGACTTCCTGCGGGCCGTTCCCGCAGAGGTAATCCAGCGCGCGTATTGTATTAATGAAGAGGAGTATGCCAAGGCCGTGGCTCCGCTGAAGGAGTCGATTATTCTTGGACCGCCTCCGGGCTGCGCCGTGGCAGGGTCTGCCGGGGGAATGAATATAGGCCCGCCCGCCAAAAGCATGCCCGCCTACGCAGCCCAGCAGCCCGCTGCAGCGTTCTATCCTTATCCGATGTATCCGCGCCGTTAAGCGGCGGCTACGCTATACTAATGAACAGAAAAAGCAGGCCAGGGAGGAATTCCTTGGCCTGCTTTCTATGGAATACAGGATTTGCGTGGTTTATTTCGCTTCTTCCAGCTTGTGGTTAAGGTCCTTATATTGACTCAGCAGTGCGGACAGTGCCTGCTTAATTGCTGCTGCATCTGTGGCTTGTGCAGCTTCTGCCAGTGCAGCTTGTGCTTTGAATAAGCCATCGATGTACGCCGCATGTAAGGTTACCACATTGGCAAGCTTGCCGGATTCCAGAGAGTCAGGCACCGTTAGTGCGAGGCTTGCAGCTGCTGAGGCGGACGGAACTGCCTTAACACTGCCCCCAGTTGTCCCGTATTCCGGCACAGTGGCAAGCGGAAGCGTTTCTGCGTCCGTCAATGTTCCAGGCGTGGCTAATTGCACATCCATAATACCGGTTTTTTCTGTCCATGGAGCGGCAGACGTTGGCGTGGCGAGAACCACATTAAGCGCCTTCGTGCTTGTTAATGCATGGTAGCGGCTGAGCGTATCCCGCCAATCCTGGGAAGTTTCCGGGGCATAGCTGTTCACCAGCGCCAGAACCTGCGGTTCAAGCAAGGGGAGCAGCCTACTGCCATTTGTGGATGCAGCGGCTGTGCTTATGGTGGCAGTGGGTCCCTGTGCTGGGGGCGGCGCGATTCCCGTATCCGCGAAGACCGGGGTGGCGATACTGGACAGCAGCAGGGTGGATAGAGCCATTCTTTTCACAATTAGACGATTCATGTACGAACACTCCTTCAGGTGGTTTGTCTTACAGTTCTCACTATAGCGGGCTTCTGTGGCAGGAGAGGGTCAGCAATGTGGAAAAACAATGGCAGCGCCCAATCCCGCTCACCCGCTTGCTATAATGGTGAAGAGACAAATCACGGAGGTTACCTGGATGAACAATCAAACGGTCATTGCCGTTGTGGACGATGACGAGAATATACGCAATCTGGTGGAAGCTTATTTACATAAAGAGAATTACCGGACGATTGGCCTTGGAAGTGCCGAGGAGGCGTGGGATTTATGGAGGAATGATCCTCCCGGCATGTGGGTGCTTGATATTATGCTTCCGGGAATGGACGGCTATGAGCTATGCAGGCGTATCCGTGATGAGGCGGAGGTGCCGATTATTATGATCTCAGCCAAGGATAATGAAGTGGATAAAATCCTGGGTCTGGAGCTGGGCAGCGACGATTATCTGGTCAAGCCCTTCAGTCCCCGTGAGCTGGTAGCCCGGATTAACCGCCAGCTGAAACGGTGGGAACGTCTTCACGAATCCCAGTCTGCAGCTGTTCTGCCTGCAGTGCATACAGGGATAGAGCTGGGCAGTCTGCTCCTGCATCCCGAAGAGAGAAGATCCTTCTGGCGGGGTGATGAAGTGGAGCTGACCAGCAAGGAGTTCCTGATGCTGATGGCCTTTGCGGGAAGTCCGAACCGGGCCTTTACGCGCGAAGAGCTGCTGGGCCATGTCTGGGGAGAGGATTATTTCGGCAGCGACCGTGCTGTCGACCACCTGATCAAGCGCATCCGCAAAAAAATGGACGGCCTGCCGCTGGAATCGGTCTGGGGTCACGGCTACCGTATGAGAGAGGTGCAGGAATGAAGAGGATGGCGGAAAGGCTAAGCCAGCGGATGAAAAAGCTGAAGCTGGTGCATCAGATCAACGTTGCTTTTGGGCTGTCTCTGCTGCTGGTCCTGTCTATCACGGGAGTGATGATCCATTACGTGCTGATGGACCATTTCATTGGTAAGGAGCAAGAGGGATTAAGGACGCTTGGCGCTTCCCTGACCGCGAGTCTGCAGCGGGCTCCATTCACAGAAGGAGGGGCATTCACATTGGGAAAAAGCGAGCCGCTTACAGCTCCATATCCTACGCTCTACAGCGGAGTACAGGCCATTGTGAGCGACCAGCAGGGGAATGTGGTCTCGGAATATCTCCCGGCCCAGCCCGTGCAGGCCGGGGTAACGGTAGATATCACAGCTATGGAGCAGGGTAGCCTGCAGAGCTTATGGGATGGCAATGATCCGCGTTATCTGGTGCAGGTCAATACGCTTCCCCAAGGCAAGCTCACCCTGCTGACTCCTGTCAGCAGAATCAAGGTCATCGAGGAGTCGCTCTTGAAACGGCTGATCCTTGTCTTTGCTGCGGGCGCGGCAGCGATGCTCCTGTTCAGCCTGTTCATTACGCGGAAGCTGATTAATCCGCTGATCAGCCTGCGTCAGGAGCTGGGGAAAGTGAAAAACCGCCGGTTTGCCGAGGTGAATCTGATCCGGGCGGGCGGTGAAATTGGTTCTGTCGCCAGGGCGGTCTACGAGATGGCCAGTGAGCTGCACCGGTTCAACCGGGTACAGAAGCAGTTTTTCCAGAATGCCTCGCATGAGCTGAAGTCTCCGCTGATGTCGATAGCGGGTTATGCGGAGGGCATTAGGGATGGAGTATTTGAAGGAGAGAGCGTCCGTAAAGGACTGGATATTATTCTGGGTGAAAGCGGGCGCTTACGTGATCTGGTCAGCGAAATGACTCTCCTGGCGAAGCTGGACAGTGAAGAGGATATTTATCAGGCGGCGGATACGGATCTGGAGGAGCTGCTGAGCGAGGCGGTGGAGCGGGTCAATCCGCTGCTGGCGGCAAGGAAGCTGTCGCTGTATCCGGCAGTCTCCGGGGACCATGGGGGGATGGTAAGAGCAGACCGGGATAAGCTGCTGCAAGCTCTGCTGAACGTATTATCCAATGCGGTCCGTTATGCAGAGAAGCGAATTGATGTACAGGTGCATTTAAGCAGGGGAAGGATTACATTGACGGTCGCTGACGATGGTCCGGGCATTGCGCAGGAGCTGCTGCCCAGCCTGTTTCACAGGTTCGTCAAAGGAAAAAATGGCGAATCCGGGCTGGGACTCGCCATCGCGCGTGCTATTGTGGAACGCTGCGGCGGAGACCTTAGTGCCCGGAACCGCCCGGAGGGCGGCGCAGTCTTCACCTTCGAGTTCCCGCCATCTGCGGGCAGCGTTTAATACTCGTTGAACATTGCGGCAATTTCATCGTAGCCGGTGGTTTGCGTCAGAGCGAGAGAGAGCAGGATTCTGGCTTTTTGCGGGACGAGGCTGTTGCAGGGAATAGAATTCGCAGACAGATCAATGTAGGAATCCTTAAGTGTAATTCCGCTGGAAATCCGCGAGCAGCGGACTACAGGGATGTTATTGTTCTTCAGCTCACCCACCTTGTCAATCCAAGGCTTGCTGTAGATCCCTCCGCCTGCTCCGGCAATGACAATCCCCTTGGAGACCGTAGCCAGATAATCCAGAATCCCGGGATTGGCATCCACATGGAAATAAGCTACGGACACTTCCGGCAGCTCCTGAATAACAGATACATCGAACTGGGTTGCGGTGGTATGCCGCTTCAGGGTGCGCGTATAGAAGAAGGCATGGCTGTCACGCATATATCCCAGGCAGCCGAAATCTCGCTCATCGAAGGCGTTGGCCTTGAAGGTGTTCACCTTTTGCACATCCCGCCCGCTATAGATGCCCTCAGCGAAGACAACCATCACGCCTTGGCCGGAGGCCTCGGGATTCGCCGCCAGTGCTACGGACTGATACAGATTCAGCGGACCATCGGCACTGATTGCAGTAGCTGGGCGCATAGATCCGGTAATAATTACCGGCTTGTCAGTCTTGATCACCAGGTTCAGGAAGTAGGACGTCTCATCCAGGGTGTCGGTGCCGTGTGTAATGACGAATCCGTGCACATCCTCCCGGAGCGCGAGCGTGTTAATGTACGTTGCCAGGGTAAGCCAGTGTTCGCTGGTAATATCGGCGCTGCACAGATTGCTGACCTGAACCCCGGCGCAGTTCGCCAGCCGTTCCAGGTGCGGCACACTATCCAGCAGATCCTGCACGGGCAGAGCTCCAGGCTCGTAATTCAAGGTTTTATGGGCTTCGCCGCTGCCGGCAATCGTACCGCCGGTGGCGAGGATGACTACATTTTTGAGGCCGGGATTATAGTAAGGGGAAGCGGTGAAATTCACTTCGGGAATAGTATTCATCATAGGTCGTTTCCTTTCAGGTTGAGCCAGAATTCAGTCATTCGCATGACATTGAGAGTATTATAACATTCATTCCTCTATAGGTGACATAGTAAGGTATAATAAGTGGGAAATATAAATGGAAGGGGAGGAGATAAGCATGCTGAAGCTAGACAGCCGGGATTACGCCCTTGCGTGGCCGCTGTTAAAGGAAGTCAAGATCAACACCCTGTTCGCTGAAGGAGTTCTGAGCGGGCAGACGACAGGCAGTGTGTATGTGGACTCTGTACATAACCCCCGTACCTTCTATGTGGCTCATGAATACGGGATGTCGCTGGTCTATGGGGATTCGGGCAATGAGGAGTTTAACCGGAGCTTATCTGATTATATTACGAACAAGACGGGGCACCGGCATTCAGCGGAATGGCTGCAGGCTGATCCGGCAGGGGGCTGGGACCGGCTGATTGAAGCTATGCTTACTGAGCATAATGCACGGCTTGACGCGGCGGATTCACGCAGAATGTACATACAGACCCGGGTGAATTTTACGTTCGATCCGGAGGTCTATTACCGCGCGAAGGCGCAATGGTACCGGCAGGAGGCTGAGATTGTCCAGATGGACGGTGGAGGATTCGGCGAGCAGACGGGTGCGGTGATTCCCCGGTATTTCTGGCGTGACGCGGAGCACTTCCTGGCTTCAGGCAAAGGATACACTGTATTGTGGGAGGGAGAGCAGGCCTCCAGCGCCTTCTCGGCTTACCGGACAACGGATCAATTGGAGATCGGAATCGAATCGGCACCGGGTCACCGGGGGAAGTATTTCGCCTTCTCAGTGTGCTGTAAGCTAATCGATTACTGTCTGGAGCAGGGATTGGAGCCTGTCTGGGGCTGCCGTATGGAGAATGTGGGCTCGTACAGACTGGCGCAGAAGCTGGGCTTCAAGCCTGCATTGAACATCCCCTACTACCGTTTGTCCGAGCTTCCCGCTTAACAAAGAGCAGCAAATCTCCCTATGGGGGATTGCTGCTCTTTTGCGTTACATGGGCGGTACAATAGGTGGATTTTCTACACTTGCTGATGAATGATTGGCGACTGCTAGGACAATAGTTGGAAAAACGGCACTTAATAAATCGCACTTCCGCTTAGATGGGGAAATAGACAAAATTAGATGCTGTTTTTCCACTTGTGTACCTGCAAATGCCGGGAATCGCTGAATTAAGATACGTTTTTCCACTAGTTTGTTGAAGGGAAGGCGGGGGCACCTGCGAATTGTGTGGCGTGCGCACTATCGGCTCAACTTCCGTTAGCCTAGCTTCTCAGCCACTCAACGCCCCAGCACTCCATGCCCCGCCAACTCACACCCCTGCAACCTAGCGCCCCCGCCATCACATGCCCCAGCACTCAGCCGTCATATCCGGCGGGCATCCACAAAGCAGTGCAGGTGCAGCGGTGACAACACCTTCAGCCCTTCCCCCAGCTCGAAGCCCCTACCTTCGGCCAGCTGGCGGCCTTGCTCGCCGAAATAGAACCGGTACATGGCCAGCTGCTCTTCATTGAACTGGCTGCGGTGCATGGCCATGGCCGCGAACTTGCGCTCGAAGTGATCCGTGATGTCGATGACCGTATTGGGCTCAGCGGTGAAGTAGAAGCCGATGGCCTTCGTCTGCCATGGCCGGGTAAGGGTGCCTCTCGGATACAGGGGCAGCCCGGAGGACAGCACAGCCTGGGCTGCGGCCCTGCCGGTAACGATATGGTCATAATGCGCCTCATAGCTCAGCCAAGGATCAGGACACAGTATCAAGTCCGGCTGAACCGTTCGGATGATCTCGGCGATCTCTCCCGCGAGGGCTGGGATATGCTCCAGTGTACCGTCGCCATGGTCCAGTTGGTGGAACACGGTGGCCCCCAGCGATCTTCCGGCCGCTTCGAGTTCGCTTGCGCGGATGGCGGCGATCCCGGCGGAAGACAACTGCTCGTCCACCGCGCCCAGATCTCCGTTCGTGACGGTTAGATAATGAATCTCGCAGCCCCGTTCCGCGAATGAGGCAATGGTGCCGCCGATGCCTACTTCATTGTCGTCCGGGTGCGGCTGTATGCACAAGATCCTCCGGCATTCGGACAGGTCGGGAGGGGACAGCAGTGCGGCTATTGTGGATGCATCCATAAGTTAATCGCTCCTAATTTTTAATGTGCGGTGATTGGATCTGCGGTGATATGTGATATGTAGTTCCGGTGAATCCTGCCCGGAAACTTACAATGACCGGCTGTGATTCAGATCGCTCAGGATCTGTACCCGCTGCTTCTCCGTTATATTATAGAAGAGAATCGGCAGAATAGCGGCCAGGAAGCAGAGTGCGGGCAGCAGGAACATCACGAAGCTAAGGCCGTGCTGGAGTCTCGGAGTCGCCGGCTGATTCTCCACATAGCTTAGCAGGCCGAGACTGGCTCCGATAATCATCCGCGATACCGCACCGCTGAACTTGGTAATGAAAGTGTTCGTTGAGAACACAATGCCCTCGCCCCGGAAGCCCAGCTTCCATTCCGAATAATCTATTGTATCGAGCAGCATCGAGGTACTGACAATCGTCGTCATGCCGGAGAAAAAGAAGCTGACCCCAAAGAACACCAGGGTGTTCAATACGTTATGGTCACCCAGCAGATAAGGCAGAATGCAGGCTACGCTCCCCAGAATGCAGGAGACAATGAATACCTTCTTCTTCGCGAAGCGGCGCAGCAGCGGCGGCGTAGCGATCATCCCCAGCAGCATACCGGCCACCAGACTGATCCCGACCTGCGTGGCATACCCCGCGTCCCCCCAGACATAGACCACATAATAGAGCTGAATGCTCTGCCGGATGCCGTTCACCAGGTTGATAATCAATAGAGAGGCGAGCAGGGTGAGCAGCGGCTTGTTTTTGTACACCGTTTGCAGGTTCTGGCGGAATGAGATCTTCTCAGCGGAAGGGACGACCCGTTCCTTGGTGAGCATCCCGGTCAGGACAATCGACAGCGCCGCGATGACCCCGATAATGATTGCCGAGTAGAGATAAGCCTGCGTATTCCGTTCACCGCCGAAGGCGAGCAGAAGCTGGATACCGCCGATGGTGATAACGACCGCGCCGAGCGTCCCGCCGATTTTGCCCAGTGTGACGAATAAGGTACGTTCCCCCGGATCGGTGGAGACTACGGACGACAAGGCCCAGAGCGGTGTGTCACAGACCGTGTACAGCATTCCCCATAGCAGGTAAGAGACGGTAGCGACTACAAGAGTCACAGTCCGGGAACCGCCGAAGTCCCAGAAGCAGAGGACGGTCGCCAGCGCGATCAGACAAGGGGCGAACAGCAGATAAGGCCTGAATTTCCCCCATCTGGAGCGCGTTTTGTCGGTAATCATGCCCATGAGCGGATCAAGACAAGCATCGATAATACTTGCTGCGACCAGAATGACACTGGCGGTGGTTGCCGGAATTCCCAGCAGATCCGTATAGAAGAACAGGATGTACATCGACATGAAGCTGTAGAGCATATTCTGGCCCAGCAGACCGCCTGAGAACACCAGTTTTTCGGCCACAGGTACTTTTTCTGACATGACAAGCCTCTTTTCGCGGGGGATAAAATGGGATTGAATCGTTTGCTAATTATGTCTATTTATAACTTATTTCTATGTTCTGTCAAGCGGATTCTGCATCAAACTACGGAATAGTAAACATTTCAATTGATGAAGGGGAGGATTGCACTGAGTTTGATGAAAAAAATATGAAAAACACAAATTAGAATATAATTTTTTTGATATAAAATGTCGAAATATAGCTAATGATGTCCCGCCGGCTGATAGGGGAGTGTAAGATTAACGCCGACAAGAAGGACGCTAAGATGTTAACCACAGGGGGAAGCACTATGAAATGGTTCGGGAATTTGAAAACAGCTACAAAGATCGTCTCCGCTTTTTTGATTGTCTCTTTAATCCTGGCAGGACTTGGAGTCTATTCGGTCTTATCCCTGCGCACCAGCAATCAGAATATGAAGGAAATGTACAGCAATAACCTGATCTCGGTTAGAGATCTGTCTGCCGCCGAGATCAGCTATCAGCTTAACCGGGTCTATACACGGGATATGAGCAATACAACAGATACAGATAAAATTTCCGATTATAAGCAAAAGATTGCCTCAGGCCGTCAGGAAATTGTCCAGAAGGTGGATAACTACCGTCCGCTGGCGACCACTGCCCGTGAAAAGGAGCTGCTGGCCTCGTTTGACCAGGAGTATGCAAGCTATGAGAAGCTGTTCGACCAGGCGCTGGTTCTGGCGGAGCAAGATGATACGGCTGCTTTCAATACATTTCTGACTACACAGTTGAGTGTCCAGGGGCAGAATGTGCTGAACAATCTGGATGGTCTGATCAAAGTGAATGTTGAGCTGGCAGATGAGGCGAACAACCATTCACAATCCGCTTATTCCTCGGCGTTCATCCTTACAATCTCGGTAGTCATTGCGGCGGTCATCCTCAGTATTATGATCGGTTACCTGATCGCAAGATCGATCTCCAGACCCCTGATGCAGATGCTGCATGTAGCTACAGAAGTGGCTAATGGAAATCTGACGCAGCAAGCGGATATATCTACTAAGGATGAAGTCGGACAGCTTGCCACAGCCCTGAACCGGATGGTTCATAACCTGAAGGATTTAATCAATGGAATTGTGATGAATTCACAGAGCGTTGCAGCCTCTTCCGAACAGATCTCAGCCAGCACCCAGGAGATTGCCAGCACCAGCACCAACCAGTCGGCGGCAGCGACCAATATCACCGAGCTGTTCAAGGAGCTGTCGCTGGCGATTGATTCTGTGGCCTCCAGTGCCGAGGAAGCGGCAGAGCTCTCCAATGATACCGTGCGGACCGCCCGGGAAGGCGGATATGTGGTGGAGACTTCGCTGCAAGGAATGCAGACGGTGAACCAACAGATGAAGCAGCTTGAAGACGATTCCAGCAAAATCGGGGATATCATCGAAGTGATCGACGATATCGCCGAGCAGACCAATCTCCTGGCCCTGAACGCAGCGATTGAAGCGGCGCGTGCCGGAGAACAGGGGCGCGGCTTCGCCGTGGTGGCGGACGAGGTCCGCAAGCTTGCCGAACGCAGCAGCGATGCCACGAAGGAGATTACGAAGATTATCAAGGTCATGCAGGAGAATACGAAGCAGAGTGTGAGGGCAGTCGCTGAGAGCGTCGAGCAGTCTTCGATGACCAGTCAGGCCTTCGAGCAGATTATTAAGATGGTCAACACCTCCTCACTCAAGGTCAACGAGATTGCTGCAGCCTGCGAAGAGGAATCTGCACAGGCTGCTGAGGTGATGGACTCGGTTCAATCCATTGCGGCCTCCAGCGAGGAATCGGCAGCGGCTTCTGAAGAGACGGCAGCTACCTGCCAGGCCCTGGCGCTGTTATCCGAGGATCTGGCTAAGTCCGCTGCCGCATTCAAGACCCATTAATTCAACAGACGGAAGGTGAAGCCATGTCATCCTTACAGAAGGAACAATATATCGAGCTTGCGGTAGGAGCCGAGACCTGTGCCATCCGGATTGAAGAGATTCATGAGATTATCAAAATGCTCAGCATTACAGATATCCCCTTCAGCCGGAATGAAGTCAAAGGTGTAGTCAATCTGCGCGGCAAGGTGGTCTGTGTCATGAGCCTGCGCAATCTGCTGGGAATGGCGGATGAGCCTTATACCCGGAGCACAAGAATTATTGTGGTTAACTACCGCGAGGAATTCGTCGGACTGATTGTAGATAAAGTGAACAAGGTGACGACGTACGCCGAGATTCATCCGCCGGCAGGCGGACATAACCGCAGCCGCGATGCGGTGTTCCACGGAGTGGGGCAGCGGGATGACCAGCTGATCGGTATTCTGAAGCTCGAAGAAATATTGGGCGGGTAAAAAGGGGAACAAGCAATGATGATGGAACTGTCGGCTTACCGCGATATATTCATAGAAGAGCTGAACGAGCAATTAGAGCGGATCGACCAGTCCCTGCTTGCGCTGGAGCATGCTCCAACCGCTGAGCTGATTCAGACGATCTTCCGCGCAGCCCATACGATCAAGGGCTCTGCCTCCACGATGGGCTTCCGCGAGATGAGCGATCTCACGCATGAGGTGGAGTATGCGCTGGAATGGGTGCGGGAGAAGAAGCCGGAGATTACCGGCCATCTGATTGATACGCTCTTCCGGGCGCTGGATGCGATGAAGCTGCTGCGTACTCAGTATGTCAGCGGGGAGGGATTTACAGATTGCTCAGCTGTGGTTGCGGAGATCAAGGCGCTGATTAATAAGCCGGCTGAACTTCAGCCGGTGCTGCTTCCGGTCTTAAATGCAGCGGAGCTGCTTCAGGCGGAAGAGGCCGTGGCAGCGGGCTACTCGCTGCTGGCTCTGGTAGTCACCTTGAGAGAGGACTGCCAGATGAAGGCGGCACGGCATTATATCCTCTTGCAGCGTATCGAAGAGGTCTGCGGGCCGGTGATTGCTGCTGCCCTGGCGCCCCCGGCGGCGCCGGGAGCCGATGAAGACGCCCGCTACAGCCAATTTGCTGTAGTCGCTGCTTCCCCGCGCGAGCTCCGACAGGTGTCCGAGCAGCTGGCAGGGGAGACCGATGTCGAGAGCATTGTCATTACGCCATTCGTGCCCGCACCTGCTGCCGGGACTGGCGTCCAGACCACGGCCGGACCGGTGCCTGCAGAACCTCCGTCCTCTACTCCAGGCAAGGGGAAATCCCATGAGGTACAGTCAACCGTCCGGGTAAGTGTGGAGCGGCTGGACCATCTGATGAATCTGGTGGGGGAGCTGCTGATCGAGCAGACCTCTCTGGCCGATCTGAGCGCTAATGGACAACGTACGGATCCCGCCAAGGTTCTGCCTGACATCGGCTCGATATCGGATCACATGGGCGGGATAATCAAAGAGCTTCAGGAAGGGGTCATGAAGACCCGGATGCTGCCGATGGATCAGCTGTTTAACCGTTTCCCGCGGCTGGTCAGGGATTTGGCCCAGAAGTTGGGTAAGGATATTGAGCTGCAGATTCAGGGAGGCGAGACCGAGCTGGACCGGATGATCATTGAAGAGCTAAGTGATCCGCTAATCCACTTGATCCGTAACAGCGCCGATCACGGAATCGAGAGTCCAGAGGTGCGCTTGCAGCAGGGCAAGGCTCCGAAGGGCAGAATTACGCTTACTTCTTTTCATGAGGAGAACCAGGTCGTGATTCGTCTGGAGGATGACGGACAGGGCATCGATGCCGCCCGGATTACAGCCTCTGCGCTCAGCAAAGGGATCATTACAGAAGAGCAGGCAGGGTATTTAACCGCGCAGGAAGCCGTTAGTCTGATCTTCGAGCCAGGCTTCTCCACAGCCTCCGAGGTCAGTGAAGTGTCTGGGCGGGGCGTGGGGATGGATATTGTCCGCAGTCAGATTGGACGTCTCAACGGGATCATAGATATTCAGACCGAGCCGGGGGCAGGGACTCTGTTTACAATCCGTCTGCCGCTTACGCTGGCTATTATCAAGGGGCTGCTTGTCAAGGTGTCCGGGCGTATTCTGATTCTACCAATGTATAATGTGGCTGAGATTGTGCGGATCTCCCCCGAAGAGATACAGATCGTTCAAGGGGAGCAGGCGATTATTAACCACGGGCGGATTGTTCCGCTCTCCTGGCTCAGAGACAAGCTGCATTATCCGCGCACAGAGCGCCGTTCCAAGACGATTCCGCTCGTGATTGTAAGATCTGTTGACCGGATCGCTGCGTTCGCAGTCGATGAGATCATCGGCAACCAGGAGGTGGTCATCAAGTCCCTGGGCGCGTATCTGGGGACGATGAATCATCTGTCCGGGGCAACGATCCTGGGCAACGGCCGGGTCGCTCTGATTCTGGATGCTTCTTATCTCGTTAGCCATTGATTACTTTCCATTATCACAGTCTGGTATAGAACCGGCAGCAATGGTGAAAAATATGGAAAGAAACACCGGAAAGGGGTGAAGAGTTGGATATTACAATGGCTTCAGATGAAGTTATCAGTAGGATCAAGCAGCTTCAGTCTGGTGGGGGCAAGATGAACAAGAAGCAGATCAAGCAGCAGGAGCCCGAGCTGATGAGAAGTGCGCTGTATTATTTTCCAAGCTGGGAACACGCCGTGAAGAATGCGGAACTGCTCTAAGGAATAGCAACACCAAATAACCGGAAAAGCCGCAGAAGCCTGCGACTCTTCCGGTTATTTGTTATTGTAGTGCCACGGTCAGGAGGTCTGTTCTTCGGTTCTCAGAGGCTTCGGGCGGTTGAACTGCAGCTCAAGAGCCTGCTGGTTCAGATGCAGCTCGTCCATATAGGCCTTGATCTTAAGCTGGAGCGCATGCAGCATTTCAGTATGCATATCCTCAATGCGGTCTTCAATACAGAACGCTGAGCATGCCAGAAAACCGTCTGTGTAAACCTTGGTATCCTCGATGACCATATTTAATTTCTCTTTGTAAATCCGTTTGACCGGTCCGCTGCCGGCCTTGATCTCATAATAGCGGTTCGTTTCCACCAGCAGACGCCAATGGCTAACCTCAAGACCATATTCATCCTTTTCCAGCTGCACGGTCACTTTGAAGATCTTGATAGGACTGTTCATGTTGATCGTAACCCCCTGCAACCCCCACATTCAACTTGCTGTAATCTCATTGTAGGATTCAGAGATTATAGCATGCTCAAGCGGCCTTGCCCACTGGAAGATTATTATAGTAAAAATCCTGAATATCATTTAAAATTAATCCATTATTGTCCGATTGCGGCAATACTGTAATCTACTACACAAAGGAGAATTGAAATGAAGAGCACCACTGCAAAAGGACACCCGATTATATACTCGCTGGTATGGGGAGTAGTCCTGACTCTAATGGTATCCATAGCCGCTGCTGTCGCTACCATTCAGGAGTTCGGCGATATGGGGATACGCAATGCCCAGGCCTGCGCCTTCCTGGTTATGGGCATTATTGTAACCCTTTATATGAAAAGAAAGGATTCTTCGCTCGTCAGCTTCGGCTTCCGCAAGCTGGAGGCCGGTCCGTCCCGGGCGGTGCTGTTCTACATCCCGCTGCTCATTATTGCGGTGGCCCAGCCGCTGATGAATGGAATCAACGTTGAACTGGGAGCGCCTGAAATAATCAGTATCGTCATTATGACCCTGCTGGTGGGCTATACCGAGGAAGCCATTTTTAGAGGGGTGATCTGGAATCTTCTGAAATCCAAAGGGCCGGTCTTTTATATTGTGTTCTCCTCCATCTTATTCGGGGTTCTGCATATGGCCAACGCCTTTGGCGGAAATGATATCATACATACGATTCTCCAGGTTATCAATGCGCTGCTGCTGGGCTGTGTGCTCGCCTTGCTGATGGAGACAGGCCGGAATATTGTTCCGCTGATCGCGTTCCATTTTATATACGATGCACTGGCCATGGTCAGCAATGAGAATCTGGAGCATGAGGTACTCATCGTCTCCATTCTTAATATTCTGTATCTCCTTTATGGAATTTATCTGCTCGTGGTATTCAGCCGCAAGCATAGAGATCATAGTCTCACCCTGTAGACACACCGGCCAGTCCGGGGAAGGAATTCCTCAGGTTGGCCATTCATTTTCATATGAAATGATAGCGCATACATGAGAATGAGCAGCTAACGGGAGCAAATAATCCGTAAACGGAGCAATGTTTAGAGATGGGCATTTTATTTGCAATCCTACTGGAATATCGCAGATTCTGCGGGGATATGCAGGTTTTTGAAAGTTTAAATTTAAGCGTTTCTCAGGTATAATGTAGACATCACCACAGGAACCACAGCATCAAGAGCACCAAGCATTACAAGTGGTACCGCAGGTGATGGTCTCATTCCTAAATTTAGCAATGAATGAAGGAAAGGAGAGAGCCCCGATGTACTAGCGTTAGCGAAGCATGCCGGAATCGGCTGCTGATGAAGAAGGTGGATGATAACATCTTCTGGCAGATCGTGGGTATGCGGGAACCCAAGAAGCAAATCTTTTTTGGAAGAAGAACGAAGCTTATCATTCAAGCAGGAGAAGTCTCTTGCGGAAGAAAGAGCGTGATTCCAATGAAAAAGGTTAGCGAAGCGTACAACTGCGATTCCTCACAGTAGGGAAAACGTCCGTGAAAACGTTTTTCGTGAAATCGTGTACGCGGGAATCCACCCCATATGCAGGACATGGAGCAACACTCCGGAATGGAGCGAACGGGCAACACGGAAGCATGAAGTGAACATGAAATTGAGAACAATCACCATGTCAGGGATATGGCTTTTGTTACTTGGAGGAAATGATTGAATTGAATAGCGTTATCAACACATGAATCCCCGGGCCTTAAGCAATCAGGCAGCGGGGATTTGTGCGTCTGTACATAATAAGCTCTTTCTCTCTTGGCCAGGGGGAAGGGGCTTTTTCCTTTTATTTCTCGCTGAAACGGTACCGTCCTTTAAAAGAACGGCAATGCCTTTCCACTCTTTTTCAACCTGTTGTGTCCGCTGCTATGGTATGCTGCCAGTAAGCTAAGGAGCCAGCTTAAATAGATCCCAGTACAGGCACGATATAGTCACGGAACACATCCACCGGAGGATTATTCTTTCCGCGCTTGTTATCCTGGGTCAGCACAGTGACCAGATGAAGCTCCGGCACTACATATATGAATTGTCCGGCATACCCGCGGGCGTAATAGTAGTCGACCAGACTGGATTCTCCGGCTGCTGAGCTACAGGACAGGGCATCTGTCCACCAGTGCCAGCCGTAGCCGCCGTGGCGGGGAGGCTCCGTGTGCATGACAGGCTGTACCGAACGTGCAGCCCATCTGCCGGAGATGATCTGCGAGTCTTTCCATACTCCCTGCTGCAAATAGAGCTGTCCAAAATTAAGCAGGTCTGCCGGACGCAGCTTCAGCCCGAAGCCGCCGGTATGGATGCCCTGGGGGTCCGATTCCCAGTCATAGTCCCGGATGCCGAGCGGTCCGAAGAGCACCTGTTCGGCATAGCTTGCCGTGCTCAGTCCTGTGGCTTGTACCAGAATCGAAGACAGCAATTGCGAGATTCCTGAATTGTATTCCATCCGGGTGCCCGGCTCATCCGCCAGCGGTTGCTCCAGCACATAATTCACCCAGTGTGGGGTGCGGGTCATCTTCGGGAAGGAGTTGGCCCCGCCGAACTCCGTCCAGCGAAAGCCGGCGGACATGGTCAGCAGCTGTTCGAGCGTAATGTTCGGCTTCCGTGCATCTTTATCGCGCAGCACCTGCGGGAAGAAGCTGCTGAGCGGAGCCGAAGGGCCGGGCAGCACCCCCTGGTCCATAGCGATGCAGATCAGCGCGGAGAGGATGCTCTTGGTGCAGGAGTTGATCTTCGCCAGCTCGGAGGCTGTGCGCTGATCTCTATAATGCTCGAAGATCAGCCTGCCTTGCTGCTGAATCAGACAGCTCCGCAGATTCAGCGGCGCAAGCGCGGCTGATAGGGTGGACAGGTTCATAGGGATTATCCTTTCTATTATACGTAAATAGGCACGGCCACCGCGTGAATGATGTGCGTGCGGTTCTTATGCGGTTCTAATGAAGCATCAGCTCAATCTTGGTGAGCATCAAGGTCCTCCACAGATACAGTACACATTATCTCAATCAACTATACAGATGTCCAATTCATGCTGCACCTAGACTGAAGATCTCTATTAGCCGAAGGTTAGTTAGGAAGTGATATTGCATCTGAGACCACACCGAAGGTTGATCCTTGGATATAAGCCTGATTCTGCAGAGCTTCCAGCTGCTTAGCAGTACCGGTTACGACTACACCAATAATCGTAATATCATCCGGTTCCAGAATATCATTATCCCCGGCAAGGCTCTCATGTACCTGATCCGCTTCCCATGTGAAGTTTTTGCCCTGCTTCCGCAGCTGTTCGACACTGTTAATGAAGGAGTTCACACCGCCATAGGGGGCAAACTGCTCTCCGTGAAATCCGTAGATGATCATCGAATCGGCTGCGATGGTCTGGCGCGTTTCTTTCAGGTATTTTTTATAAGAGGGAGTATATGCATCCGTCCAGAACCAGACAGGCTGCAGCCCGGCAGGCAGAAGCTTCTGCGTCTCCTCCAGCGTGTAGGCATGGTCAAAAGACAAGGCCAGCTCCACCAATGTATCATCTCCGAGCTGCTTCAGCAGACTTATGCTGTCCTCATACGAATCATACTGGATCTCAGGATGATAAAAGACCATTTCCCGGTCACCGGTAGCAGAGTTGTAGCGGGGGTATGAGGAGGAAGAACGCAGCTTTTCCGGCGGCGAAATCGCTCCAAATGCGCCATATCTTCCGGTGGAGCGGCCCCATAAATTATAGGATTCCTCGACGGTCTCCCAAATATAAGGTTGGTTGCCCAGCCATTTGTAAGTCTGATTGTACGTTTCACCTCCAAAGCTATCCAATTTCAACGACTGGTTGCTGAGATGAACATTAGGGGCGCTGATCTCGTTTTTCCAGAGAATTTCAGCTTGAACCTTGCTGCCCTGATTCAGTCTTAAGTGGTAGAGGCCATACCAAATAACGGCAAGTATAACCGGGGTCACAACCATAATGATTCCAATGGTTTTCAGGGTGGAGCGGAGTCTGGCTTTTCTGATGAGCTGCTGAGTCTGTTTCCCTCCGAGAATAAACGGGTCCTGCTCCTGATTCTGTTCCATTTAAATACCCTCCTTATAATGTTTGATGAATTGGTTTTTGGCGCGTGTGACATGAGTCTTGAGCGTGTTCTCATTCATACCGTACAGGGACGAGAGATCCTTGTAAGTAAGGTTCAGCTCATATTTGAGAATCAGCAGCTCCTGATGTTGCTCAGAGAGTAAAGCAAGGGTGTCGCGGATATTCTGTGCGGTTTCCCGCCTCAGCAGCTGGATCTCCGGCAGATGGGTCAAGGAAAGAAGCTTAATATCGTCAACATCAACCGTAGGATGGCGTTTGTCTTTTCGCTTAAGGTCATAGAACTGATTCGTCGCGACACGGAACATCCAGCCCATAACCTGCTTGGAGCCAATTCCGTCCTGATAGACCAGATATTTATAACAGGTGTCCTGAACGATATCTTCAGCGTCCTCGCGGGCAAGCCCGCGTTTCCTCAAATACCGGTATAGCAAAGTACCGGCTTGCTGCAGAAAGTGATGAATGGTGTCTTCGGCCATGTCTTGCCCCCTTCCCCTATACAACGCCAAGCTTCGTGAAAAGTTTACAGCAGCCGGAACATCTGTATTCCTTAATTATAAATGTTCAATACCGGCAACAGCTTCAGCAGTTCAGTTAATATAATATAAGTATGTGAAATATTAGCTGAACGGAGGGATTCTATGATTCAGGATCATGAACTGCAGATTCGCCCAATAGCTGAAGGGGATCTGCCCAGGCTGTGGGAGCTTGTTTATAAAGAGGAAGCGCCAGAATGGAAAAAATGGGATGCGCCGTATTTTGAACATAAGTGTATCTCCTGGGAAGAGTATTACGGGAAGCGAGCCGAAATTATTGGCTGTGTGAACAATTGGGTAATAGAAGTAGAGGGCGTTGTTATAGGTGATGTAAGCTACTACTGGGAGCATGAGCCGTCATACTGGCTGGAAATGGGGATTGTCATCTATGATCCTGCCTATTGGAGCAGCGGTTATGGCACTAGAGCTCTCAAGCTGTGGATCGGTCATTTATTCACTACCCTTCCGCTAGTCCGTGTCGGCTACACCACCTGGTCCGGGAATGAGCGAATGATGAAAGCAGGAATGAAGCTGGGTATGACGATGGAGGCCAGGCTTAGAAAATGCCGATATTATAACGGAATATACTATGATTCTATCCGAATAGGCCTGCTTAGAGAGGAGTGGGAGGATATGTGGAGAGAGTAAATATGAATGTTTGTGAAAAAAGACACAAATTCGTGAAAATTATCACGTTGTATTCATAAAATTTTAATATATAATAAAGTTAACTTAAAGAAACAGGGGGAATTAAAATGAAATTATTTAAAGTATTAGTAGTAGCAGGGGTATCGGTAGCTTTGTTGTCGGGTTGTGGATCGGATAAAAACAATGCAGAAAAAGGGGCGGCAGCGACAACTGCACCAGCAACAGAACAGGTAGATGCAAAAACATCCGCTTCGATCGTGAACCAGGCTGATTCTTTCATTAATGCAGTAAGCGACAAGGGAACCTGGATCGTTGCTGTGCTGAATGATCTGACAGTGGATAAGGATGTAGTGGTAGCAGGCCAGTTCCATGACAAGAACGATGCCAGCAAGGAGATTTACCGCAAGCTGGCCCTGTACGCACAGGATGCAGACCACAAAGTTACAGCTACTTACACCCTTACAGCACCAAAAGTAACTGTACAGAGCGAGAACTTCCGCGTTCAAGGCGG
This sequence comes from Paenibacillus sp. FSL H3-0333, assembly GCF_038002805.1. Classification (NCBI taxonomy): domain Bacteria; kingdom Bacillati; phylum Bacillota; class Bacilli; order Caryophanales; family Paenibacillaceae; genus Paenibacillus; species Paenibacillus sp. FSL H3-0333. The sequence continues at coordinate 3,406,876 of NZ_JBBODG010000001.1, forward strand.
TACGATCAAAGGTGATGTATATGTAGAAGCTAACGGCTTCAACCTGTATAAGGATGCTACAATCGACGGCAACCTGTACTTCTCCAGCGAAGATGTGAAGGCAACGGCTGTGCTTGAAGGTAAAGTTACCGGAGCTACTGAAGTAAAATAAAATAAGTATATTGGAATCCATTCAATACTATAATGAAATACAGCCTGTAGACAGGGTCCCGTAGGGGCTTGCGCTACAGGCTTTTTATATGTTATGGGGGGATTTTGTAATCTGGACCGAAATCATCTATAGTTAAATGGAAGCAGTTGTAAGCGCAAACAATCGGGACGGGAGATGCTCTCATGAAAACTACACGGAGATGGGGGATGGCTGCGGGAGTTATTCTGGCTTCTGTAGCGGTACTCTATTTATTGTTATATATGTATGAAAGACCCGGCGGGTGGTCGGACCAGCGGATGTCCCGCTCATTGGGAATGAAGCAGTCGCTCCAGATTCCCCTGGGCTCAAGTCCGGAGGAGGCCGTGCGGTTATTCCGTGAGTCTGATTCCATGACGGTGGTACATGAGGAGACTGTTGGCAGGGGGAAGCTTGTTTTTCTGACCCGTTCGGGCGATCAGGACCGCAGCAATCTTCAAGTCGAATATGTCCGCAAAACCTGGATCGGCTGGAAGTGGGTCTGGGGGGCGGGCTACGGGATGGACGGAGACCCTACCGTGTCGGCAATGAATTATATGAGGCTGCCTGAGCTGGAGCAAATCTCCACTCCGTTTCCTATGGTATTCGGAGAGGTGCTGGACCCATCCATTCAGCAGATTATCGTTCAGCAAAAGCAGACCGGGACCGATAAGTCCGAGGCAAAGCTGATTCAGACGGCGCAGGGCCGGACAATTTGGTTTGCTTTTCAAGCGGCGACGGCGGGCGTTCCGTTCGAAATCGAAGGACTGGATCAGGCGGGGAAGATTATTGTTACCAAGGTTATTACAGATATCCGGGGCAGCGGGACAATGGATTCAAGCAAGTGAACCATTCATGTATAGGATTGGCGTAGAGTGATTAGTCCTGGTATTTATGATAGGGAAGAATGACGAAGACTCCGGATCTGCATTTATGCGGACTGCCGGAGTTTTTGTCTGTAAAAATCATCATCAGCAGATGTGACAAAAATAAATGACAAAAATATAATTCGAATCATTTTCTAGTGTTTTAGCGCATATTTCATAGGGTGATATGAGATTTTGGTATAAAAAACCACCATTTTGTCGAAAATGTTCAGATTTTGTTCACATGCCCTTATTAACATGATTGGAGGCACAACTCTGTGTGCCAGGATAGCTTAGGTCCGGGAACTGGCGCCCGTTGAATGCAGGGATTGAACGTCAGTTTTCTCCCCTTGAGCAGTCTGACAGACTGTCAGCAGTTCTTACATGGCAAGCCAAAGGAGGGATTCAGAGAGCGATCTTGGAGTGCTGGTAGTGAAGAGGACAGCACTGTTGTTGACGGAAGATAGCATAGCTTGCATATGGATTCAGAAATTTGCAGATTTCGAATGGCCAGACTTGTATTTCTATTACAAAGAGTTCTGTTTGGAACTCGAGATGGTGATTTACCAAAAGGAACCGTCTGCCTTTTAGCTCCTCGAGTTGTAGACAAGGACTATAGAAGGGGCGGAAAGTTAACAATGGAATCTCATGCAAAACGAAAAGGCTGGTGGAGCAGGCCGGCAAAAGCCTTGCTGTCGCTGACACTGGTGGCCAGCGGTTTCTCGGCGGCAGGTGCACCGTCGAAGGCAGAAGCGGCCAGCGGTACTCCGGGCGGGAGCATTCAGGAGCCGGTCTTATGGCTGAAGGCCAATGATGGGGCGGCAGCTGCAAATGGAGGATTGACAGGCTGGCAGGATCGTTCTCCTAACCCTGTGGCGTTCACGCTCGACCTTCCTAATGGGGCAAAAGTTCCGCAGTACAATGAAAGCGGAGTAAATTTTAATCCGAGTGTGAAGTTTGCCAATCCTTTAAGCGCATATCATTATAATTCGTCGGCGAAGCTGCTGGGTGACAAAGCGATCACATTCCGCTCTGGGTACACGGTGTACAAATGGCCGGAGGATGGAAGTGCAGGGGCTCTCGTTGGCAGCTCAGACCAGAAGCCCTCTAACGGTGTAATTGTGATGGGCGGCTACGGTAATAGCGTAAGTACAGGTCCGGGTGAAGCAAATGTATACTCTTATGTCGCTTCGACGATACGGGACAGGCACCAGCTTGTAAATTATCAAATAGGAGCACCGGGCCATACCGCCAGTATTGACGGGAAGAATACAACTGTTACAAGGAGTGTTTTTCCAGCCTTCTCCTTTACCCCGTCTATTGGAGCTACAAATGCGTCCGCTCAGTATAACTGGTCCGGACTTAATGCGGAAGTAGCCGAAATTATTTTATATGACACGATCACAAGTGCTGATGCAGCGAAGATTGAAACGTATCTGGCTGTAAAATACGGCATCACCTTAGACCATGACTACATTGGTACGGATGGTACTCTTCTGTGGAGCAAGACGGCCAACGCGGCGTATCATCACAATGTGGCGGGCCTTGGCAAAGACATTCTGGAGAAGCTGGACCAGAAGCAGAGCCGAAGCATTAATAAAGACACACAGGTGGCGATCGGTCTGGGCGGGCTTGCTGAAGCCAACAGCGGAAATACGGCCTTGCTTGCGGACGGGCAATACCTGATCTGGGGAGATAACGGCAAGCTGCTTAAGTTCACTGAGCAGCGTGGCTCGACGGATTGGTATCAGGCCCAGCGGATCTGGAAGGTTCAGAATAATGGAGATGTGAGAGAGGTGGAGATCGCTATCCCTGCTGCGGCTGCACCGGAAAAGGTAAAGCTGTTGGTGAGTGACAGCGACACCGATTTCTCACAAGCTACTGAGTATGCTCTAAATCCGATCCAGCTTGGCAATGCAGCTCATTATGCTGTCAAATTGACGTTGAAGGATGGACAATACTTCACTTTTGCAGCAGAGGCTCCTGAGCTTCAGTATGCACTGCTGGAACAAATTGCGGAGGATGGGCATGAGATCGTGCTGGCCTTCGACCAGGAGATGACCACGGGCAATTTGGCAGGCTTCAGTGTTCAGATTGGAGGCACAGCCGTGCCTATAGGCAGCCTCACCTACAGAGTGGACTCTGCCGATTCCAAGAAGCTGATTTTGACACTGCCTGAGGGAACGGATGTTAAAGGGAAAACGGTTAACGTAGCCTATGATGGCACGGGTTCGCTCAAGAGCACTTACGGAGCTCCTGCTAAGCCGTTTACGGTGAGTCCAAGGGATCAATTCATTGATTCACTTAAGATCACCCAGCCTGCGGGAAGTCCGGTCAATGTACCTAAACCTGAGATTACAGGAGAGGCTGAAGAGGGTTCTGCGGTAGCAATTGTAATCAGGGATAAAGATGGACAGATCGTAACTGGCGCAGGCGGAAATGCTGTCGTTGAAGCGGACGGGACATGGTCGTTCACCCCGGGCAGCGACTTACACGATGGGGAGTACACCGTTGAGGCGACAGCAATCAAAGGTGTGAAATCTGCAGTTGCCACCAAGGGGATTACGGTTAATCTTCCGGTGCCCGCAATTGAGATCACAGCTCCGGGCGGAGAGACGGTAACCGATCCCAAGCCGGAGTTCCAGGGAACGACAGATCCTGGGGCTACAGTAACGGCAGTCATCAAAGATGAGGACGGTAAAACCATCGGGACTCCCGCAGTTACTGTGAAAGCGGATGGCACATGGAGCTTTAAGCCGGAAGCGGCACTGCCGTATGGCAAATACATGGTAGAAGTGACTTCGGCCAAAAACGGAAAAACCAACATGGCCTCCAAAACAATTACTCTGGTGGATAAGAGCAAGCTTCAAGCGGAAGTGGATTTGTCTTCCACATTGGATGAGGAAGACTACACACCTGGAAGCTGGACGAATTACGAGTCCAAGCTGACCACCGCGCAAGCGGTGCTTGTGAGTGCGACGGCCACGCAGGCCGAAGTGGACACGGCACTGGCGGAGCTGACCGCAGCGCGTGAAGCGCTCGTGCTGAAGCCAGTGGTGGATAAGAGCAAGCTGCAAGCGGAAGTGGATCTGTCTTCCACGCTGGATGAGGAAGACTACACACCTGGAAGCTGGACGAGTTACGAGTCCAAGCTGACTACCGCGCAAGCGGTGCTTGTGAGTGCGACGGCCACGCAGGCCGAAGTGGACACGGCACTGGCGGAGCTGACGGCAGCGCGTGAAGCACTGGTGCTGAAGCCAGTGGTGGACAAGAGCAAGCTGCAAGCGGAAGTGGATTTGTCTTCTACGTTGGATGAGGAAGACTACACACCTGGAAGCTGGACGAGTTACGAGTCCAAGCTGACTACCGCGCAAGCGGTGCTTACGAGTTCCACGGCTACACAAGCGGAAGTGGACACGGCACTGGCAGAACTGACCGCAGCGCGCGAAGCGCTCGTGCTGAAGCCAGTGGTGGATAAGAGCAAGCTGCAAGCGGAAGTGGATCTGTCTTCCACGCTGGATGAGGAAGACTACACACCTGGAAGCTGGACGGACTACGCGTCCAAGCTGACCACCGCGCAGGCAGTGCTGGGCAGTCCGACGGCTACGCAAGCCGAAGTGGACACGGCACTGGCGGAGCTGACCGCAGCGCGTGAAGCGCTGGTGCTGAAACCAGTGGTGGATAAGAGTAAGCTTCAAGCGGAAGTGGATGTGTCTTCCACATTGGATGAGGAAGACTACACCACTGGAAGCTGGACGAGTTACGCGTCCAAGCTGACGACTGCGCAAGCGGTGCTGGGTAACGCGACGGCCACGCAGGCGGAAGTAGACACGGCGCTGGCGGAGCTAACTGCAGCGCGTGAAGCACTGGTGCTGAAGCCAGTGGTGGACAAGAGCAAGCTTCAAGCGGAAGTGAATTTGTATTCCACGCTGGTTGAGGAAGACTACACACCTGGAAGCTGGACGAGCTACGAGTCCAAACTGACGACTGCGCAAGCGGTGCTTACGAGTTCCACGGCTACACAAGCGGAAGTGGACACGGCACTGGCGGAGCTGACCGCAGCGCGCGAAGCGCTCGTGCTGAAGCCAGTGGTGGATAAGAGCAAGCTGCAAGCGGAAGTGGATTTGTCTTCTACGTTGGATGAGGAAGACTACACACCTGGAAGCTGGACGAGTTACGAGTCCAAGCTGACTACCGCGCAAGCGGTGCTTACGAGTTCCACGGCTACACAAGCGGAAGTGGACACGGCACTGGCAGAACTGACTGCAGCGCGCGAAGCGCTGGTGCTGAAGCCAGTGGTGGATAAGAGCAAGCTGCAAGCGGAAGTGAACTTGTCTTCCACATTGGATGAGGAAGACTACACACCTGGAAGCTGGACGAGTTACGCGTCCAAGCTGACCACCGCGCAGGCAGTGCTGGGCAGTCCGACGGCTACGCAAGCCGAAGTGGACACAGCACTGACGGAGCTGACCGCAGCGCGTGAAGCGCTGGTGCTGAAGCAAGTGGTGGATAAGAGCAAGCTGCAAGCGGAAGTGGACTTGTCTTCCACATTGGAAGAGGAAGATTACACACCTGGAAGCTGGACGGATTATGCGTCCAAGCTGACTACCGCGCAGGCGGTGCTGGGCAGTCCGACGGCTACGCAAGCCGAAGTGGACACGGCACTGGCAGAGCTAAGCGCAGCGCGTGAAGCGCTGGTGCTGAAACCAGTGGTGCCAGTGGTGGATAAGAGCAAGCTGCAAGCAGAAGTGGACTTGTCCGCTATTCTGGACAAGGAGACCTACACGTCAGCAAGCTGGACGAGCTACGAGTCCATACTGACCGACGCGCAAGCAGTACTGGCAAGTGCTACTGCCACGCAGGCCGAAGTGGACGCAGCACTGGAAGCATTGCAGGCGGCTTACCGGGCATTGGTTCCGAAGAGCGGTCTGGCAAGCATTACGCCATCTGCAGGTGTGATTCAACCCAATGTGACGGCGAGTGTGTACGAATACAGTCTTAATGTGGAGTACAATGTCTCCGAGCTTCAACTGACATTGGCAGCCGCTCATCCGGACGCGGCCATTACGGTTAACGGCCAGGCTGCCGGGACAGGGCAAGCAAGTGCTGCGGTGACACTGAATGTAGGCGATAATACCGTAACCATCGTAGTTCGGGAAACGGACGGCAGCGAAAAAACGTACACGGTTACCGTGAGACGCCAATCCGCACCTTTTGAGCCTACTGAGCCTTCCCAGACGCCTTATGTCCCTTCTAACACACCTACTCCGGCCCTGCCGGTAATAGAGAGAATAACAGTAGATGTTGAGGCCATAGGCTATGGAATTGTTGTCAAAACAGAAATCGAAAGAACGAAAAACAACGATGGCAGCAAGAGCGATAAAGTGACGTTTACAACGGCCAAAGCTCTTGAAGCGGTTGAAAAGACCTTGGCTGCCCATTCGCCAAGCGTACGTATTGTTATTCCGGACAAACAGGATATCGTAAAAGATGTCCGTGTGGAGTTGCCGGATGCGGCAGTGAAGGCTGTACAAGAAGCTGGTCTAAACCTGGAAATCTATACTGACAACGGCATGATTACCATTCCGAATGCCTCGCTCAGCGGCCTGAACCCGAATCTGTATTTCCACCTGATTCCTGTCAAACAGGAAAGCGAGCGCAAGCAGGTAGAAGAACGGGCTAGAACAGAGGAGATTGTCCGGAAGGCACTGAACAACGGCAACGTCTACGTGGTGGATCGTCCAATTACGATTGAGACCAATATGACCAGCCGCCCGGTAACAATCACCCTGCCGCTCGACAGCAGTCATGTACCGGCAGAGGCAAGTGCAAGGGAAGCTTATCTGTCGAAGCTTGCTGTGTTCATTGAGCACAGTGACGGAGAACGGGAATTGGTGAAGCCCGCAGTTGTAACGTATGGAGACAACAAGCTGGGCCTGACCTTCACCATCGGGAAGTTCAGCACCTTCACCATTCTTAATCTGGATAACGGGGGTGCCGAAAGCCACCAAGCTTATATGGTGGGCATGCCGGACGGAACGTTTAAGCCGGAGAACGCGATGACCCGGGCGCAGGTAGCCATGATTCTGTACCGGGTGCTGGAGCTGCAGGGTACAGGGACAGCAGCCCGTTATTCGGATGTAGCAGGCAGCCACTGGGCCGCAGAAGCCATTCGTCAGGTTACTGCTGCCGGACTTATGAAGGGCATGACCGATGGAAGCTTCAGACCGGAGCAGAGCATTACCAGAGCGGAAATGGCAGTTGTCATTGCACGCTGGAAATCACTCACGGGCACAGGGAAACACAGCTATAACGACGCTCTTGGTCATTGGGCAGAGCAAGCAATCGGTCGGACGAAAGACGCTGGTTATATGGAAGGGATGCTGGATGGCAGCTTCCAGCCGAACAAAGCCTTGACCCGTGCTGAGGGAGTTACTGTGTTTAACCGTATCTTGGAAAGAGGACCGCTATACGGTGAGAGCATACCAGTATGGACGGATGTGCCGACGAGCCACTGGGCGTTCCATCAGATCGAGGAAGCTTCTCAGGATCATAGCTATACAAGCCGGCCGGAAGGCGGCGAGATGATTATCAAGCAGTAAGCTCATAAAGGAAGGGCTGTCCAAGTCATGAAGATGACGAGGGCTGCCCTCAATGTCATTAAGATAATTAAAGATAAGTTTGGAATTAAAAACGGAATCCAAAACGGTGTGGGGAAAAACCCATGCCGTTTTGTTTTTGGTATAAGGAAGAAAAAGCGGATGGAAGATCCACTTCAAAAAATGTTCATGCGAACAGATTGGTAATGAAGGTTTCATAAGCGCCACTGGGCAGGAGGAAACGAACTGCCCGAAAGGAAATCGGGTAAAATAGGTTCTCTTGCATGGCCAGAAAATCGATTCCAGCAATTCCTTATAGAGGCTGTTACCGCCCATGAAGATCAGGATCAGCATGACCGTTTCAAAGGGGAGTTTTTTCGTTCGGTTCAGCGAATTAGCATAAGTATCCGTTACCAAGATCATTACAGATGTCCGGAGGAGCGGGTCGATTATGTCCCGGGTAAATAGATAAATTTCCAAAGGAGGAATGTTGATAGACTTCGAGTCATTCTGCAGTAAGAGATTCTGTTAGTAGTGCCGAACCCATGGTCCCGGCCTCTGTAGAGCTGAATTGTTTATGGTAGAGGCTAGCATAGAGTCCGTTGTGCTCCAGAAGTGCATCATGTGTCCCTTCTTCGGCGATGGTCCCCTGGTCAAGAACTATAATCCGTGAGGCATCCCGTACCGTTGACAATCGGTGGGCTATCACGAGGGTGGTCCTGTCTGTCATTAGCCGTTCGAGTGATTGCTGCACCAGCCGTTCGGACTCATTATCAAGTGCTGATGTGGCTTCATCCAGCAGCAGGAGCGGTGCATTACGCAGGAATGCTCTGGCGATGGCCAGGCGTTGCCTTTGACCACCGGATAAGGAGGAGCCATGTTCACCAATCATCGTGTCATAGCCTTCCGGCAGTCGCATGATAAATTCATCTGCACCTGCCAAACGGGCGGCTTCTCGTATCTCCCCGTCACTTGCCTCAACCACGCTGAATGCAATATTCTCCCGGATACTGCCGGCGAATAAGTAGGGATTCTGCGGTACATAGGAGATCATCCGGCGGGCCTCTTCCAACTGACCGTTTACGGCATTACCGCACACGCTGATACTACCGGCTTGCGGTTCGTACAGTCCGCAGCATAAGCGCACTAGGGTTGTTTTACCCGAGCCGCTTGGTCCGACAATAGCGACGGTCTCGCCATGCTTTAGCTGGAGATTAATCTCTGATAAGCCGGCCCTCTCCTTGGACTGCGACCCAGCGAAGCTATAGCACAGCCCTTGTATACTTAATACACTCTCCTCAGCAATGGCAACTTCTCCAGGGGAAGAGAAGCGGTTACTGTATGTAGAGACTTCACCTTCCAGAGTAGCATCAAGAATTTCAAATACACGATCAGCTGCACCGAGTGATTCTTGTACCCCGCCCCAGGTCTGCGACATTTCGACGAACGGCCATTGAACTCGTCCCATCAGGAGGATGAAGGCAAGCACTTCACCTGCTGTGGTCTCTCCCCGCATCGCTGATCTTGCAATAAGTACAGCACAGCTGATCATTACAGCGTTGTTGATGAAAGCGGAAGAATGCCAGAGCAGGGCATTCAGCAGGGTTCTTTGCTTTTGAAGCTGGTTCAGCTTTCCGCGTTCAGTGGCATACCTGCTGAGCAGCATATTCTCCAGTGAAAATGAACGGACGACCTTCATCCCTTGGGTAGTCTCCTGCAGAATTCCCCGTAACAGGGCTTCCTGGGCATAGATCTGCGTGAACAGCTTGCGCAGTTTGCGGTCAAAGAAACGTCCTGACAGAAAGACCACGGGTCCCGTGCCAAGTGCAAGCAGTGCGAGCCATACATCCATATTGGCTAAGTACAGAAATGCTACCAAGCAGAGCAATAGATTATAACCCAGATCGTAAACCAGACTACTGATCATTCCCATGGCTGCACCCACATCCTTAGTATTACGAGAGGTCAGATCGCCGGAGTGCATAGCTTCCAGCTGGCTGTAAGGCAGCCGATGACTGGTATCAAAAAGCTTTGCCCGGAAATCCCAGGACATACGGCTGTGAACGGTGAAGCGGAGGTAATGCTGCAGCATAAGACAGATGATAGTCACTAGACAAGCCAGGGAACAAATTACGGTTATCCTTGTCAAGGACAGCATATCGGTATTGTTAATAGTATCAATGAAAACCTGCTGAATCGTGGCAAACCCGACATCCAGGGCAAGCTTGGCTGTGAGCAATACCACAGCTGTCAGAAATCCGAGCCGGTATGGCTTGACATAAGGGAATAGCCGCTTGAGCGCTTCCCGAAGCCGGATTCGGCTAGTTAAAGATGAATTATCATTCATTTTTGTAATCCTCCTCCGGCAATCGCCTCTGTCTGGACACCTGCCTGGGCCATGGCTTGGTACTTGCCTTGCATGGCCATCAGCTCCCCATGGGTTCCTTGTTCAGCAATCGCTCCTGCTTCCATGAAGTAAATATGATCCGCATGCCTGATGGTTGACAGCCGATGGGCAATCACCACCGTGGTCCGGTTCATCATCAGCACCTGCAAAGCCTGCTGAACAACCTCCTCATTATGGCTGTCAAGGGCAGCGGTAGGCTCATCAAGCAGCAACAGCCCTGGTTCACGGACGAAGGCCCGGGCAATGGATAGCCGCTGACGTTCACCCCCTGATAAAGTAAGCCCTCTTTCACCGATAGTCGTCTCATATTGCAGGGGGGTTCCCATAATGAACTTGTGGATACCCGCATTATTGGCAGCAGAGATAACCTCTTCACGTGACGCTTCGGGTCGCCCCCAGGCAATATTCTCGTATAGTGTACCGGAGAATAGATAAGGCTCCTGGGATACGTAGGCGATATGTCTGCGCCAGCTATGCGGTGGAATCGTATGTAAAGGCATGCCGCCATGATGAATGCTCCCTCCATCAGGCACATAAGCTGCAAGCATTAGCTGAAGAATGGTGCTCTTGCCGCTGCCGCTGGCACCTGCAAAGGCAGTTACCTTTCCGGGCTCAATCCGCAGATGGATGCCGGATAATACATTGTGTTGTCCGTACCCGAAGGTGACATTACGGAATATAAGGGGCAACTGACCGGCTACAGGCTGATTATCTTCAGTCCATGCTTCAGGGTGCTGGTCTGCAGCGTCTGTATTAGCCGGCCTCTCGCCTTCTAAGGGCAGATCCATAATCTCAAATAAACGTTTACCTTGTGCCAGTGAAGCTTGTAATTCAGTCCATAGATTGGCAAGCTTGGATATCGGGTTAGAAATTTGCTCAAAACAGATAAGAAAAGCGGCAACGGCCCCTACATCAAGCCGGCCTCCGACTACCAGGTAGCCACCATAAGAGAGGACATAGAGCAATCCGCCGAGGGTAACAGCCAGAGGCATATTGTAGCCTACGGCTTCAACTCGTGATACTGACAAGTGAACGGTGTTAAATTGTCGGACTCTATGGTTGAACTGCCCTAGCAGGCGGGAAGCAAGGGAGAAGGCACGCACGACCTCAGCGCCCTGTATCGAATCCTGAACGAATGCCTGTTGTTCGCTCTCGATACTCTGGCGCTGCTCATTCATCTTGCGAAGCCGGAAGGTAAAGGGAAGCATGACCAGCGGGACCAGCGAACAGATGAGTATAGTACCCAAGGTTAGAACAAACTGCAGAGACAGAAGATAAGTCAGCAGAAATGCGATTTGCAATAGATTGCTGATCAGTTCGATGGTCTTCCTGTTCATTCCTTGCTGGGCGGCTGGTACAGAATCGTTCATCCGGCTGATCAGATCGGCGGAATGATAACGGTCTAGCTCTTTCATCTGAACGTTCATCAATCTTGTCAGCAGTGAGACCTGAAGCCTGGAGGTGGATTTGATCTCCAGCAGTCCTGAGAGATATGTATTCAGAAAGTGGACTCCAGCATCAATAACTATAATGACAACGGCAAGAGTCATCGCGGCTGCAAGACCGGAAGTGTCATGGTGTGTAGCCGCATTAATAATACGCCGTAGAGTTTCAGCAAAACCTATGTTTGTAAGTGAGATGATGGCTGCAAAAAAACAAAGGATGATATACCAGCCAGTATAAGGCTTGCCTAGCTTCAGCAAACGGATAAAGATATTTTGGGCAGCGGCGGGCTGTTTATCTAGTGGTACTGCTCCGGTATTAGTGGTCCGATCCAAGGGGAACCCCTCCAGTTAATAATTGGGTCTTAATCCAGCATGACTTTTGTTGTTAAGGCAAGCAGATTGCGCAAAGTATCGGTTCTGAGCACATAATACAGGCGGTGATCTACCCGTTCGATGTCCAAAAGATCCAGGAAAAACAGGAAGTTGGCATGATAATTCACAGCTGCAGGTGTGATGCCAAGCGCAGTTGCGATTTCCTTACCATAGTGCGGCCGCTGTTTGAGCAGAAGAAGGAGATCCAGGCGTCGTTTATCCGAGAAGGCCTTGAGGAACAGCTCGGTCTTCTCCCGGTCGGCAACGGGTCCGTATACGCGGTCATTGTGTACGCCGAAGATGACCCAGCCTATCTGCCCGGTTTCCGTATGGAAATTGTAGAAGCTGTTGTTCACCTGTGAAACAAAGCTGACATGGAAGGTGGCAGGAAAGTCAAAGATTGCAGGCTCATTCTTATGAAGTTCACGAATAAAAACCTCCGGGTTACTACGGAACTGTGTCTCATAACGGAGTGAGGCCTGTTCAGAAATTGCTTGAATCCGGTCTTTCCATTGAATGAAAACATCCTGATGGAACTGACGCAGGAGCTGTATGTAACGCAGCTTGGTTTCTTGCGGACGCGCAAGGCATTCAAGCAGCGGACCATGGGCTTCTACCACCTCAGGCTGAGGTTGCGTGTCCGAAGCAAGTTCTAAGAGTTTATTGAGATCCTTTTTGACCACCTCCCAATCGTTGCCCTTCAGCAATGCCTCCAAATTATCGTGGTAGACGCCATATACCATCTCTGAAACGATATGCTCAGCGGGGCTATCCTCCAGTCGGTTGATCCATTCTTCGGCAGTCTGCGCTTCTGGATAGGAACAGGCGGATTCATATAGCGGGAAATCCAGAGCATTATGAAAAAAGTTGTGACGGAAAAAAAACATCAGCTCACGAGTGAAATGAGGTGACAATAACTTTCGGGCATCTTCAAAATAAGTCCCCAGCAGCTCATCAATTTCGATTTTATATTCCGCTGCCAGATCTGCCAGCTGATCCTCACAGGCCAACATTCCCATGGAAACAATAAACTCAATCGCCTCGTTGTACGCAAAACGGATATTTTTCAGTAGTGTCTCTTGCAAAGAATAGTTCATTTGTTCCTCCCGATTATATTTTATTTTTAAAAGAATTGAATATTAATTATTTGTAAGTAACATTCAATATTTACTTAATGTTAAAATAAGCTAAAAACTGGAGTTTGTAAAGTAGGAATTAGATGAGTTTCATTCAGCTAACGGGTGGAACGCCAAAAAACTGCCTCACCGGAAGTCCTACACAGGACTGGGATGAGTCAGTTCGACCGCCGAGTTGCGGCTTTGGAAGAGTTTTAATGAGGAGACAGGGAACAGTTATGTCAACTGCGACATATACTCATAAGCTGTAATTGCGGAAGACGCTTTTAAAATGCCGGTTCAGATGGGTCAGGTCCGTGAAGCCGAATTCGGCCACAGCGGCATAGATATCCTTATTCTTCTCGATGAACTGTCCGGCATGCTCGACCTTGCAGTTCAGGAAGAATTGATAGGGTGAGGTTCCGGTATGGGCTTTGAACTCGCGGATGAACTGGTATTTGGACCGGTTGAACTCCCGCGCAAGGTCGCCGAGCTTCAGTACGTGGTCCAGGCTGAAGTACATCATTTCTTTGGCTTTGGCGACAAAAGCATTGTCAATCCGCTGCGCGGTCTGTATTTCCGTATGGGACAAGAGGCTAACCAGCTGAATAAGCATTTCGCTGCCCAGTGACTCGTCGGCCCCGCTCTGGACAGCGTGACTGAGAGTACAGATACTCTGCGCCAGCTCCCTGTCATATACGATAGGAGCGGTGAAACGCAATTCCTGTTTGCCCAGAATTTCTGCCATCCGGGCAGGCTTGATATACAGCATGAGGTAGTCAATGCCGGAAACCGATCACCGTAATGACTATGACGAAGATGAAGGAAGCTGCTCCGTTATAAGGGAGTGCTACAACAGGTTCAATATCCCCATTACCATAACGAAGGATCCGATCCATAGGGCAACTGCCCCTCTGAAGCGCATGGAGCTGATATAGGCGTCACTGGGCTCCCCGTCGCCCTTCGTTTTCCAGCTCTCACTCGCCTGCCAGGTGAAGGTGGGATTCCGGCGGACATATAGTCCAAACGCATTGATTCCGATTCCGAACAGCAATATGATAATTCCATCAAAAGTTCCGATGATCATCAGCTCCCCTGTATGTTCAAAATTTCAGCCGTTAATAACTAATACGTCACTTGGCTTAGGAAAGTTTTATAATAAGCAAAAATGAATGACTGAACTAGCGAGTGAAGCGCATTGTTTATACTATATAGATTGAACTTGAATATACGGAGGGACAAATGAACATCAGCAATCTTTTTTTTCATATCCATTACTGCAACTTCAGAAGATTCAAGGATACACGGACCTATTCGAAGCGGATTGCCCGGACCCTTGATCATCATGAGCTGATCCTGGTCATTGGGGGACGGGGCAGTGTGATTGTGGACCATAAGAAGCATCCGTTCAGGGCAGGAATGCTGTTCTATATCCGCCCCGGTGTATTTCATTCGATAGAGTTCGATCTGGAGGACCCGATCTGCTTCCTGGCTGTACATTTCAGTTATGCACAGGTCCGGCTGATGGAGGGACAGTGGTCACTGGGAGAACAGCCGGAGACGCTCCCGCTGCACACCGCGCAGGATCTGAAGGATTATTATCAGATTGAAGAGAGCTTCAGCAGACTGGTTGAAGGCTGGAATGCCAAGCTGCCCGGATATGAATTTGCCGCGAAGACAACACTGCAGCAGCTCCTGATTGCCATTTACCAGAACAACAAGCGGAGTCATCAGAATTTCTCCACCTCCCTGAAGGTTGAGAAGCTCATCGGGTACATGCAGGAGCATGTCTGCACTACTGTAACCTTGCCGGAGCTGGCCGGGCTGGTACAACTGTGCATCGCCGCAAGCGGCCGTCAGGCTGCTCCTTATACAGCTGATCAGGTGATAGGGAATGCGGTAAAGCTGGTGGATGCTTTTACACAGAAAGGCGCCTTTGTGGTGCTTGTCAGGGTATCCAGCCTGGATGGCAGGGATATGGTCAGAGCTGTGACCGATTCCGTAGCAGCACCGGTGAATTATCCTGAAGGCTGGGATCAGATTGTACCGGATCTTGCCGGATTCAAGAATACGTACACGGTTACGAAACGGCAATGGGGAGCCTTCTTCGGCACCGATCTGGACCTGCAGCTGAGACGCCGCGGCATTCAGAGCCTGGTACTCTGCGGCATCTCCACCAGCATTGGCGTGGATAATACAGCCAGAGAAGCCTATCAGCTGGGCTATCAGCAAGTATTCGCAGAGGACGCGATGACAGCAGGCACAAGGGAAGAGCATGATTATGTCTGCCGGACGATCTTCCCGCGAATAGGCCGTATCCGGACTAGCGAAGTAATCGCAGCAGGAATGAAATAAGCCATAAGGTACAGCTTCCATAATAAGCCGGGCTTTGCAGTATTCAGGATGAACTCTTGAGCTGCCTGCCCGGTTTCCTCGTTGTACATCTTCAACTTAACGGATTGCGGCGGTTTGAGGTACACTTAAGATAAATCGAAGCTCCCTGCGGTTCCGGACCAGGAAAGATGGGACATGTCCCAACCTTTGTCAATTCAGCGATGTGAAGTATAATAGTCCGATAGTATTTCTTCTGAAGGAGAGTCCTTTGTGTTCAAAATAATGCTAATCGAAGATGATATCACCCTGTTCGGGGAGATCAGGGAGAGGCTTGCCCAATGGTCCTATGAGGTGTACGGGATTACAAATTTCGGTAAGGTACTGCAGGAGTTCTCGGAGGTAAAGCCCGACCTGGTAGTGATTGATATCCAGCTGCCGCAGTTCGACGGCTTCCACTGGTGCCGGATTCTGCGCAGCCACTCCAAGGTGCCGATTATTTTCCTCTCCTCCAGGGACCATCCTAGCGATATGGTGATGTCGATGCAGCTTGGGGCCGATGATTTCATTCAGAAGCCGTTCCATTTCGAGGTGCTGATTGCCAAGATTCAGGCTACCCTACGCCGGGTCTATAATTACGCCAAGGAAGGCACGGAGCTGAAGACCTGGCGCGGAGCGGCGATTGAGTTCGTGAAGAATACGGTCACGGGCAGCGGGGGAGCGGCTCTGCTGACCAAGAATGAGATGATGATTCTCAAAATCCTGCTGGAGCGCAAGAACAGTATTGTGGAACGTGAGGAGATCATCACCAGCCTGTGGGACAACGAGCATTTTGTCAGCGATAATACGCTGACTGTGAACGTGAACCGGCTGCGCAAGAAGCTGGAGCCGCTCGGTCTGGATGCCTACATAGAGACTAAGGTGGGGCAAGGGTATATGGCGACTGAAGAGGCGGCAGAATGATAAGGAAATACATCACCGAGAAGCGGAGCTGGCTGCTCCTGCTGGCCGCCCTCCAGCTGATTATTATCTTCGTGGCCTTTATTGACTCTGCCATACCGCTGCTGCCGATCCTGTACATTGTACTCCTCAATACGCTGCTCTGCCTGGCCTTCGTCTTTCTGCGCTATTCCCGGGAGACCCGGTTCTATAAGAGCCTTGCCTCCTGGGATCAGATCTATGAGCTGCAGGCGGTCCTCGATCCCGGTAGTCCGATGGAGCGGCTTGTCCATGAGGCGGTAAGCGCCCAGACGGACCGCTACAAGCGCGAATCCTTCATGAATGTCCAGCTGCTGGAATCGGAGAAGGACGAGCTGCTGGCCTGGATACATGAGGTCAAGACCCCGCTGACTGCCATGCAGCTCATGATAGAGCGCCTGCCGGACGAGACCCTGCAAAGACAGATGATGTACGAATGGCTGCGGATTCACCATCTGCTCGACCAGCAGCTGCATCAGAAGCGGATTCCCTTCATCCGTAATGATCTGTTCATTGAAAAGGTCAGTCTTGCCCCTATCCTTAATAAGGAGATCCGGGCACTGAAATCCTGGTGCATCTCCAAACGCATCGGGTTCGACGTAGAGCTTGAGGCCGATACCGTGCTGACAGACGGCAAATGGCTGGCCTTCATGCTCAGACAGCTCCTGACTAATGCCGTGAAATACAGCGAAGCCTCCGATATCCTCATCCGGAGCCGAGAAGAGGGTGGCCATGTCGTGCTTGTCATTGAAGACAGCGGACAGGGGATAGATCCCAGGGATCTGCCGCGCATCTATGATAGGGGCTTCACCTCATCGCGCTTTCGCCAGGAGGGGGCAGCCACCGGCATGGGGCTATATCTGACCCGGCAGGTTGCGGAGCCGCTGCAGATCAGACTTCACGCTGCTTCCGTGCTTGGGCAGGGGAGTGTGTTTACACTAACTTTTCCAAGGGAGAATGACTTTCAGCGGCTAACAGGCATGTGACAATAGTGTCACATGCCTGTTCCATTTGTTCGGCGAAGCGCAGGAAAATGATCATCCACCCGCTTATGATAGAGCTATAGAAAAGGAGTGGGGAACATATGCTTATCATGCAAGCAAACAAAATCTATAAAACCTATGGCAACAAATTCAATAAACAGGAAGTCCTGAGCGGTATTGATCTTCAGGTGGACAAGGGCGAGTTCGTCGGAATCATGGGTCCGTCCGGGTCCGGCAAAACGACGCTTCTGAACGTATTGTCCTCCATTGACCGGGTAAGCAAGGGCACGATCGAAATTGAGGGCAAGGAATTCACCGGGATGAAGGAGAAGCAGCTCGCCGAGTTCCGCAAGCATCATCTCGGGTTCATTTTCCAGGATTATAACCTGCTCGACACCTTGACGGTCAAGGAGAACATCATGCTGCCGCTATCGATTACAGGCATGTCCAAGAAGGAGGCGCACCAGAAATTCGACCAGGTAGCGGGCGAGCTGGGAATCTATGAGCTGAAGGATAAATATCCGGCGGAAATCTCAGGCGGGCAGAAGCAGCGTACGTCTGCGGCACGGGCGTTCGTGCATGATCCGAGTATTATTTTTGCCGATGAGCCGACGGGAGCCTTGGATTCCAAATCTGCGTCCGATCTGCTGAACAAGCTGGCTGCCATGAACAGCAAGCGTGAAGCTACCATTGTCATGGTTACGCATGATGCCGTGGCCGCCAGCTACTGCAGCCGCGTGGTGTTCATCCGGGACGGGCAAATCTACACCCAGCTGAACAAGGGGGAGGAATCGCGGCAATCCTTCTTGGGTGATATTATCAGCACCCAGGGCGTACTTGGTGGTGTCACGCAATGAGTCTGAATTATATTATCCTGCGGAACCTCAAAAAGAATATTAAGAACTATTATCTCTACGTTTTTGCTCTTATTTTCAGTGTGGCCCTGTATTTCTCCTTCGTGACGCTGCAGTTCGACCCGGCCATGCACGAGGTCAGCGGTTCAATCAAAGGCGGGGCAGCCATTGGCGCGTCCTCAGTGCTGCTGGTTGCGATTGTGGCCATCTTCCTGCTGTATGCGAACACCATCTTCATCAAGCGCCGCAGTAAGGAGATCGGGCTGTTTCAGCTGATTGGGCTGACCAAGAGCAGAATCTTCGTGCTGTTGAGCGCCGAGAATCTAATTCTATATTTCGGATCGATGTTCGCGGGGATCGGTGCAGGGTTCGTGATGTCACGGCTGATCCTGATGATTCTGTTCAAAATCCTGGAGGTCGAACAGCTGGCGGCCTTGCGCTTTTCCCCTGAGGCTTTGCAGCGGACGGTGCTGGTTTTTGCCGCCGTGTACGTGCTGATCATGATTATGAATTACACCTTCATCCGGGCCCAGAGCATTCTATCGCTATTCAAGGCTACGGCCACTTCCCAGACGCGCATTCAGAGAATGTCGCTGTGGGAGGTTGTGATCGGCGTGCTCGGGATGATCAGTATCTGTGGAGGATACTATATCTCCGGGGAGCTGTTCAGCGGCAAATTCACGGGCATGGGCGGATTGATGTATGCGATGATTGCTATCCTCGCACTGGTGATTATCGGGACGTATCTGTTCTACAAAGGCTCGGTCAGCTTCCTCTTCAATCTCATCCGCCGCAGGAAGAAGGGGTACCTGTCCATTCGGGAGGTATTATCGCTCTCTTCCATTATGTTCCGGATGAAATCGAATGCCCTGCTGCTGACGGTCATCACCACGGTATCCGCGCTGGCGATCGGCCTGCTCTCTCTGAGCTATATCTCATATTATTCGGTGGAGTCCTCCGCGCGCGAGAGCTCGCCGCATGATTACGGCTTCCTTCAGAAGGCGGATGAGGCGGGATTCCGGGAGGCGCTCGACAAGGCCGGCATAGGTTATACCACTCTGGAGATTCCAACGGTGCAGGTAGAGGTGGATCTTAAGGAGGTCCTGGATACTAAAAATTTCCCCAACAATGACACCAGTCTATTGGCTACCGTGATTAGTGAGAGCAGTCTGAAAAACATGGATTTGCAGCCGGGTGAGGTACGGATTATGGGGTATACGACTACGAAGCAAACCATGCATCAGCTCAAGAACAAGGGGGAACTCGACTTCTCCACCAAGGATGGTGTTATGAAGCAGCAGCTCGCAGGATTGTCAGAGGAGACTGTTCTGCCGTATTATTTTGGCGGAGGTGTTCTGGGGGTGTTCGTGGTGGATGATTCAGTGTTCCAGGAATTGCTTCAGCATAAAGATCCGGATGAGCAAAAAAGAGTGAGCGGCGAAGGAATCTATTACGGTATCAATCTTACCGGGTCCTCGCAGCCCAAGCAGGCTTATGAGATTTATAAGCAGCAGAAGCCGGAGCTGCAAAGCTTCTCGCAATATGAATTTGAGTTCAACCAGCGGACCAATATGGGCCTCATTATGTTCATTGTCGGCTTCCTGGGCCTGACGTTCCTGATCACCTCCGGCTGTATTCTCTATTTCAAGCAGATGGATGAGAGCGAGGAGGAGCGGGAGGGATATACGATCCTGCGCAAGCTGGGCTTCACCCAAGGGGATCTCCTGCGCGGCATCCAGTTCAAGCAGCTGTTCAATTTCGGTATTCCGCTGATTGTCGGGCTGTGCCACAGTTACTTTGCGGTGAAATCCGGCTGGTTCTTCTTCGGGACCGAAATGCTGACCCCGATGTTCGTCGTTATGGGAGTCTATACCGTGCTGTATTCGATCTTCGGCATCCTGTCCGTTCTGTATTACAAGCGGGTAATCCGGGAGTCGCTGTAAAGATATGTAATGAAGAGGATAGCCTTGGGGCTGTCCTTTTTCTTTTTAGAGGATTATACTACTGCTGATTTCATCCAAAAGTGTTAAGCTCTTGCCTTACGCAAAACAGGCAGCGATAATGGTATAATAAGACTGAAACGGAGGCTGGACTGGATGGAGCTGCTTGATCCCCGAAATGACTTTTTGTTTAAACGCATTTTTGGAAGTGAAGAGAACCGTGATGTGCTGTTGGCTTTTCTGAACCGAACCTTTGCTGAAGCGGGCAAGCCCCCGCTAAGTGATATTATTCTTCTGAATCCATACACTGACAAGGACTCACCCCGGGATAAGCAGTCCATTCTCGACATTCGGGCCAAGACGACTGAGGGCGAAATTATCAATGTAGAGATGCAGTTGTTCAACAAATATGACACGGAGAAACGGACTCTCTATTATTGGAGCAAACAGTATTCGACTCAGTTGCAGGAGAGCCAGCCGTATAACCAGTTAAAGCGATGCGTGACGATCAACATTATAAACTTTGCTCTGTTGCCGAATACTCTATACCATAACGTCTTTCACTTGCGGGAGGACCGCACGGGAATTCCTTTGCTTGACGACATTGAGATTCACTTCCTGGAGTTGCCGAAGCTGGATGAGCAAGCGGTCTCTCTGGAACAAGGCGGACTGGTGAATTGGCTGTTATTCCTTAAGGGCGTAGACCAAACCAAATGGGAGGTGCTTACGATGAACGAACCTGTGCTGAAAAAAGCCATGAACACGTTGGAGTTTTTGAGTCAGAACGAGGAAGCCCGTAGACAATACGAAGCACGTCAGCGCTATTTACATGACGAGGCGTCGATGTATGAAGCGGCTAAGGTGGCCGAGGCCAAGGGATGGGCTGAAGGTGAGGCTAAGGGGAAGGCCGAGGGAATGGCAAAGGGTAAAGCAGAGGGTAAAGCAGAGGGTAAAGCAGAGGGTAAGGCAGACGCTCAAAAAGAAACCGCTCATAAGCTGCTTGCTCTAGGTATAGAGCTATCTGTTATTGCCGAGGCAACAGGGCTTTCTCTAGAAGAGATTCAGAAGTTAAAGCCGCTACAGTAAGAGTAGCAGAGCTATCAGAGTATAGACAGAAGAGGTGGGGGCGTGTCAGTTACAGTTGGGGAGATTAAATCGATTAACCGTTATCCGGTAAAATCCTTTGCGGGGGAGGCACTGGAGGCTTGTAAGGTTGTATCTTACGGAGTGGAGGGGGACCGGTATTGTTCCTTTTATGATATGACCAAAAAAGACTGGTCCCAGTATATCACTGCCCGGAAGATTCCGAAGATGATGTCCTATAAGGCGGAGTATACGGGGGAAGATATCCGTGTAACGGCTGCGGATGGCCGGGTGTTCGGCTGGGACCAGGAGCTGCTGGACGAAATACAGAGTTTGACCTCTACCGAAATTACGATGTCTGCGTTCAAGGCACCACACCCGGAGGAGCAGTACCCGGAGCTATTATCGGTAGATGGGGCAAGTATTCTGCTGGTGACCGATAAAAGCTTGAAGAAGCTGGAGGCGATGTGGGGCAAGCCAATTGACCAGCGCCGCTTCCGCGGCAACTTTCTCGTGGAAGTGAGCGAGGACTCGCTCGGGGAGGAAGAGTGGCTCGGCCGCCGTCTGTCGATAGGCAGTACAGTGCTGCAAGTGGATAGCTATTGCGAGCGCTGCGTAATGATTACGACAGACCCGGATACCCTGGAACGGGACAGTTCGCTGCTGAAGCAAGTATATAAAGAGCTTAAGCAGCAGTTCGGCGTCTATGCCTCTGTAATCCGCACGGGAGAAGTTCGGCTGGGCGATCAGGTTCATATGCTGGATAACTAAGCTGGACAGGGGTGAACGATATGCTGGAGTTGTCCATGGAGCATGCGGATGAGCTGGTGAAGGTGACACATGCGCTCTCTACGGAGCTAAGACTCAGAATGCTGGCGCTGCTTAACACCCGGAGAATGAATGTAGCGGAGCTGGCTGAAGCGCTGGAAATTCCGGTATCTACGGCAGCCTCCAACGTGAAGGTGCTGGAGCAGGCAGGGCTGATTGAGACGGAACTGCTGCCTGCTTCACGCGGGGCGATGAAGGTATGCAGCCGGATCTATGATGATATTAAGATCACGATCAATGCTCCACAGCGCCGCCTGCAAGCCGGTCAAGGCGAATATTGCTATGAGATATCCATGCCGATCGGCAATTTCACAGCATGCGAAGTGGCGCCTACCTGCGGTATGGTCAGTGAGAATGGTCCGATTATTTCGGAGGATTCACCGGCGGGATTTTTTCATCCGGACCGGGTGCAAGCCCAGCTGCTCTGGCTGCGCAAAGGTTATCTCGAATACCGCTATCCGCTGGAAATTCCGCAAGGAGCGGTGCTTCACCGGATTCAATTCTCCATGGAGATCTGCTCGGAGGCACCGAATTACGAGAATGACTGGCCTTCGGATATCACACTGTGGATTAACCAGGTGGAGGTGGGGACCTGGACCTCGCCCGGCGACTTCGGCGGCAGACGCGGGAAGCTGAATCCCTCGTGGTGGATTGATACGGGAACCCAGTTCGGCGCACTCAAGACCTGGAGCGTAGATAATACCCGCAGCACTATCGACCATCAGGAGCTATCTGCTGTTAATCTGGAGCAGTTGGGCCTCACCGGCCAGAACCACGTGGATCTGCGGCTGGGCGTGAAGGAGAATGCGGTCTTCAAGGGCGGCATGAACCTGTTCGGCAAAAAATTCGGCGATTATGAGCAGGATCTGGTGATGAAGATTTTTTATAGTGTAAAGGCCTAGAAGGAACATGAGATGAGCTTATTGTGAAGAACCTGCTGCTTACGGCGGGTTCTTTTTTATGAGTATTGTGCATTGACATTTCAGCGGATTCTGCAATAATTAATACATATTTATTGTATTAAAACAAAAATATTGTTATTAAGGAGTGTGCGCATTATAATGACAACCCGGCACTATATCAAGGATTATCCGCGGCCGCAGTTCGTCCGTGACGCCTGGCAGAGCCTGAACGGGGAATGGGATTTCCGGTATGACGATGACAATACGGGGGAGCGGGAGAGATGGCATGAGGAGCTGCACGGCGATCTGAAGATTCAGGTTCCGTTCACGTATGAGACGGTGGCGAGTGGAATCGGCGAGACTACGTTCCATCCGTATGTATGGTATGAGCGGGAGGTACAACTACCTGACACCTTGGGCAACAAGCGGGTGCTGCTGAATTTCCAGGCGGTGGATCATATCGCGAAGGTGTGGGTGAACGGCAGCTATGCCGGGGGGCACCAAGGCGGGTACGCGGCTTTTACACTGGATATCACAGATTATCTGAACACAGGTGCCGGAGCGCTGAACCGTCTGACCGTCAAGGCAGAGGATAGCCAGAGCTGCACACAGCCCCGGGGCAAGCAGCGCTGGGTGGATGACAATTTCGAGTGCTTCTATGTGCAGACCACGGGAATCTGGCAGAGTGTGTGGCTGGAGTATGTATCCCCTTCGTATCTTAAGTCTGTCAAAATCACTCCGGATCTCGATAACCGCTCGGTCCGCTTCGAATACGAGGCTCAGGTGGCAGCCCCGAATCTCCGACTGGAGACCCGGATCAGCACGCAGGAGAAGACCTTCAAGCAGGTCTCGCTGCATATCGACCGGTCTTGGCAGCAGCTGGATGTAGAGCTGACCCATGAAGCGAATGGCCCGTGGAAGCTCCAGTCCTGGTCGCCCGCTTCGCCGGTGCTGTATGAGGTGGAGTTCGTTCTGTACGAAGGGGACAAGGTGATCGACCAGGTCTACTCCTACTTCGGACTCCGCAAAATCTCTATCGAACAAGGCAAGGTGCTGCTCAACAATACGCCAGTGTACCAGAAGCTGATTCTGGACCAGGGCTATTGGCCGGACAGCCATTTGACCCCGCCTTCGGAGGAGGCGCTAATTGCCGATATTGACGCAATTCTCGCGATGGGCTACAACGGTGTCCGCAAGCATATGAAGATTGAAGATGCGCGCTTCCTGTACTGGTGTGATGTGAAGGGGCTGCTGGTCTGGTCGGAGATGGCGGCCACCTATGAGTTCAATGATGAGGCCGTGGAGCAGTTCACGAAGGAATGGACCGAGATTGTCCGGCAGCAATATAATCATCCCTCGGTGATTACCTGGGTGCCTTTTAACGAATCCTGGGGCATTCCGCAGATCTACACGAACAAGCGTCAGCAGCAGTTCACTGAGGGCATCTATCATCTTACTAAGGCGATGGACCCGGATCGTCCGGTGATTGTCAATGACGGCTGGGAGCATACGATCAGCGATATTATTACCCTGCATGATTATGAAGAGAGCGGAGCTGTGTTACTGGAACGTTATGCAGACTCCGGCAGTGTGCTTGGCGGCAGCTCCTCGTTCAATAACTGGAAATACGCGATGGCCCAGGGCTACGAATACCGGGGTCAGCCTGTCATAGTCAGTGAATTCGGGGGCATTGCCTTCAACACCGGCGAGGGGTGGGGCTATGGGGAGCAGGTCAGCAGCACGGAAGCCTTCATTGAACGGTTCCGCAGCATCACGCAGGCGATCAAGGATACACCTTACATCTGCGGTTATTGCTACACTCAGGTTACGGATGTGCAGCAGGAAGTGAACGGACTGTTGAACGCGGACCGGACCCCGAAGATTCCGATGGACGAGATTCGTAAGATCAATCGGTAGAAGGGTCTATCCGCAGAGCGGAGATCAGGTGATCAGCTCCGGGACCGGACAGAACCCAGGATTCGCGGTGCACAGAGCTGTGGTGAAGTCGGGCCGTGTCTTCCTCAGCACAGCGAAATAACTACGGATGACATGATTCAGCTCAGGACTGCCATTCTGGAAGGATAGGGACTTAAGGGTCTGGACATGGGTGTAATAGTATTTGGTCTTCTGCTTAGGCAGCTTGTAGACGGTTGGCGGAACATACGTAGTGACGTCAAAAAGATTGGCATAGCGGTAGCTGCTGCGCACATACCGGCTGAAGGCCTTGGCAAAATCCGGATCCCCGACACGCGGAGAACCGTAGGTATACAGCCGCGGGGCGGTCAAGGCAGAATTGGCAGCAACATCCAGCGCACACAGAGTGGCCAGTGCCCCGCCAAGGCTATGGCCTGTTACATATAGCGTCTTTTCTGGAGACAGAGTGCCAAGCACGGAGAGAATGGCATCCCGAGCGGATGCATAGATATCGGTGAACCCCCGATGGGTCATGCAGGGTTCCTGGATGTATTTAAATTTCTTTTGCGCGGCATTCATGTTCGAGAGCCAGTCATTGGTGGAGATGCTTCCGCGCCAGGCAATAATGATCTCCTGCGGTGATTCCAGAATGAAGCCGAACAGCTCCCACACATTCCCCATCGATTTCGCCTGGAAGCTGTGCACGGCCGAGAAGTCCGCCGGTACCACGAACGCACCCTCTGCATTGGCAAATTGGGTATAGGTCTGTCCGCAGACAGCCGCCAGAAAAATCGCCCATTCCGCCTCACCTGTCATGGTACTCATTCTGCATCCCGCCTTTCTTTATATCTGTGTATGATGGGAAGGCGGGATTGGTGCCTATTCGTATGGTGACAGCATAGATGGACCGCGTATATAATTAATCCATTGTCTGCCAAATACATATAAGGTAAAGCAAACGTAAGGGATTGCGGGAATGGAGGAGGAAATGAAATGATTGAGGAACGTATCTCAATAGGAGAGATAAGCATTAACGCCAGGTATTCATTGAAAGACAAGCCTGTCATCCTGTTGCTTCATTTCAGCGGCGGAAACCTGCATATGTGGGATGGAGTTCTCCCGCAACTGGAGCAGGATTACAGCATCCTTGCACCGGATCTCCGGGGGCATGGCCGGTCGGACAAGCCGGAGACTGGCTATCATATTGACGAGATGGCAGAGGATATGTATCAGTTGCTGAGGCATTTGCAGGTGGACAAGTGCCATGTAGTAGGAAGCTCCATGGGGGCGCAGGTAGCGGTCAGTCTGGCAGCAGCTCATCCTGAGCTTGTAGCGTCCCTGGTGTGCGAAGGTGCGCTGAATAACGAATTTGGCGAATATGGTATATTTGACGGCACGGCGGAAGCCGTGGAGCAGAGGAAAGTGCAGCTTCGGGCAGAACTGGAGGAATGGAAGGAACCGTGCTATGACAGCGTTGAATCGTATGTAGCCCAGCAGCGGGCTGAGCTGACTGCGGAGGGCCTGTGGAATGAATATTTCTGTGCGTTCTATACGCATAGCCTGGAGCAGCATCCAGACGGCAAGTATACCTATTGTTATCCGAACCGTGTCAGAATTGAATACATAGTGAAGTATTGGGAGCTGTCTTTTGAACACTATTATCAGACAATACAATGCCCGGTCCTGTTCCTGCCCAGCGAAGCGGAATGGAACGATGAACGGGTCCGCAGCAGTCTGAATGACTTCGCAGAGCGGCTGGACAGCTACGAAATTGCGCGGATTCCGGATTCGCTTCATGCGTATGTCTGGATGCAGCTTCCGCTTCAGGCGGGTCAGGCTGTGCGGGATTTTCTGGACAAGCAGCTCTAACCCTACCAAGCATATAAAGAAGCCCGGTTCAGAGACAGGACTCCGAACCGGGCTTTGCTGTGTGAAGGGTGGTGCCTATTTTCAGTTTTTATTCGCCCTCCGGCGGATCTTCAACTACCCGGTCAGGCAGCTGAGTAACATAGCTGTCGGACATGCGGAGCAGCTCCAGCGCCCGGGTGAACTCATCTTCTGTCGATTGCAGCAGATCGGTTCCGTCACCGGACAGGGTGTAATGCTGGCCGTCCTCGAACCCGCTGCCTGACAGGAACAGCTCTTCATTATTAACGAAGGAACCCGTAGGCAGATAATAGCGCTGCGGCAGCAGGTTATACGCGGTCTGGTTAAGCAGATCCTGTCCGAAGTGGATATGATAGTCCAGCGGGACACCGAGCAGATTGGCAACGGTCGGCAGAATATCCACCTGGCCGCCTAACTGCTCCTTCAGTGCCGGCGTGGTAACGCCGGTGGCTGAGATGATCAGCGGTATATTAATCAGATCACGCTCATTATATTCATGGTCCAGAATCTCCTCCAGCAGGACCTTGTCGGCCTCTTTTAGCGAGAATATAGGAAGGCCCCGGTGATCGCCGTAAAGGACCACTATGCTGTTATCCCACACACCACTGCTCTTAAGCTCATCAATAAATTGGCCCAGCGCATAATCCGCATAGTTCTCAGCCCGGATATAGTCACCGACCAGCGTCCCTTCGTACCGTTCCGGCAAGGTCATCTTGTATTTGCTCTCCGGGATCGAGAACGGATTATGTGCCGACATCGAGATGACATGGGCATAGAAGGGCTGTTCACGCTGATCCATCCGTGCAAGCTCCGCAGAGGTCTTTTGGTATAGAACTTCATCCGATGAGCCGTAGAAGACGGCATCCTCTTCACCGAAGTAGGTTTTGTCGTAATATTGATTGAAGCCCAGCGCCTTATACAGCTCCCCGCGGTTCCAGAACTCTACATTATTAGTATGAAAAGTCGCGGTATCGTACCCCTGTGCCTCCAGCAGCTTCGGCAGACTCGGCAGCTCCTTCGGAGCATACTTATCGGTGGCCGGACCGTCCGGCGGCACATAATAGGAAGTGTTGACGATGAATTCGGCATCTGATGTATTGCCCTGGCCTACCTGCTGAAAGAACCTGGGGAAATAGTAGCTCCCGCCAGCCAGCCTATTCAGGTTCGGCGTGATTTCGGTTCCGTCCACCGACAGATTGATCAGGAAGTTCTGAAGCGACTCCATCTGCAGGATGATCAGATTCTTACCCTTGGCAGCCCCGAACAAGACCGGATTAGCCTTCTGCTGAATGCCCTTTGTCCTATCGATGCCAGCCTGGGAGATTTGCGCAGGGTCCATAGGCTCCTCTGCGGGTTCACGCAGCAGGGCGTAGGCTTCATAATTGAGAATGCCCATTTGCTCTGCCTTGACATTCTCATTCATACTGGCTTTATTGGGGAAGATATTCATCATGCACAGCGTAAGCGAGATGCAGAACAGGATAGCCACTGCCTTGCGGTTGCTGGGCCGGGACATGGAATGCTTCCAGGCCAGCGCTTTCTTTCGTCTGAGCATGATCAGGCTGATAATAATGATGTCTACGAAGATAAGCATATATTGCGGATGCACGACGGCGAATATACTTTTTTTGACGGCGCCTACCTGTTTGACCTGTCCGAAGACCTGTGACGTAGCAATCATACCAAAATGATTATGATAGACGATGAGAGAGAAGAACAGTACAGTAATGAGCAGATTGACGAGCAGATAGATCGCGACCTTGTGCTTGGTGGCGAACCATTCGATGAGGCAGAACAGCAGCAGCACGAACGGGATTTCCTTAAGCCAGGTGGTCCAGGTTGGACCGTCCTCGAATAAGTAATACCAGGCGAAATAACTCTTCACCAGCATGATCAGCGAGAAGAACAGAATCGACCTTTTTCGAAGCGAACGTGATTCCTTGTAAGGCATTGCGTATGCGCATCCTTTTCTATATAATCCATTAATTCTATTACAGGGCCGAGTTCAAAATCAACCGGTATTTAAGGGCAGTTTGGTGAAAAATAAAGGTGAAAGTTCGCCGCATATACGTTATTCTCTAAGAAGCATCCGGGAAGTTGAACCGTTGATAAACGAAGCAGGAGGAACAATGATGACCAAAGAATTCTCGCGCCAATATACAGACAGTGTGAAGCAGGAACTATTGAACAGACTCGGCCTGAAGCAGGTGTATTTCAAGGGACAGCAGGGTGAGGACCTGTTATATGAAGCAACGGGCTTTGACCGTGGTACCTCGCATAAGTTCTGTGTCAGAACGCGGAAGGGCACCGTCGACGAATGGGTAGGCGGGAAGTGGATGAAGGTCCGCAGCTTCTCGATTGCCGCCAAACAGGAGGGATTTGAATGAGCAGCAGTTCCCATTTGCAGTTACAGGTACAGCCTTTGACAGAGATCAAGCATCTGAAGATTCATGGCAGAACGACTGGAGCGCTTAACCCCCTGACGTTATTCTGGACGGGCAGTGCGATAGAGGTGAACCTCCGGGCCTCCGAGCTGTGGCTTGAAGTGGAATCCGGTTACGATCATCACGAATCCTGGATCAGTGTGCTGATCAACTCCGTTCCCGTCAGCAGACAGATGGTGAATGCCGGAAGGCACTGGATCTGCGTATTCAGAGGGATGAACCCTGAGACTGTGAAGAATATCCGGATTGTAAAAGAGGTCCAGGCGATGAGCGGCGACCCCGGCGCCTATCTTCAGTTCTATGCGGTCCGCACAGACGGCAGCTTCCTGCCTGTTGAAGCGAAGCCGTACCGGCTGGAGTTTATCGGTGACAGTATTACCTCAGGTGAGGGCGTCATTGGTGCCAAGAGCGAAGAGGACTGGATTCCCGCCTGGTTCAGCGGCGTTCATAATTATACAGCGATCACTGCCGAGGCCGTGCAGGCCGAATTCCGGGTGATCTCACAGAGCGGATGGGGTGTGCTCTCCAGCTGGGACAACAATCCGGGGGGCAATATTCCTGACATTTATGAGCAGGTCTGCGGTCTGCTGACCGGCCCGCATAATGAAGCGCTTGGAGCGCATAAGATGAATGATTTTGCGGCCTGGCAGCCGGATGTGGTGGTAGTCAACCTGGGTACCAATGATGACGGCGCGTTCAACTCCCCCGAATGGCTAGATGAGAGTACCGGACGTATCTATAAGCAGCGGCTGAATGAAGACGGAAGCTATCATGAGGAGGATCTGGCCGCCTTCGAGGCCGCAGTCACGAGGTTCCTGGCGAAGCTGAGAGGCTATAACCCCGTGGCGCATCTTCTCTGGGTGTATGGAATGCTTGGCCTCTCCCTGATGCCGGCGATCTACCGTGCGGTGGATGAATACATGAAGTCTACGGGCGACAAGAACGTGTCGGTGTTCCAGCTGCCGAATGTGACGAATGAAACGATGGGAGCACGGACCCATCCGGGCCTGCCGGCGCACGAGCAGACTGCCGGGGAGTTAAGCGGCTATATCCGGGGACTTTTGTCAGGGTCTTAACTGTAACGGCATATCCATTGAACAGTATAAGTTGCGGGAGCGCTCATCAGGTGATGGGCGCTTTGTGCTGCAATCTGCTTGACGAACAAACCGTCTGGACGGTATAGTAAATGACGAGGTGATGATTGTGAACAGTAATTCCAAACGCAGTCTGATTCTGGCTGCAGCTTCAACGATTGTTAGGAATAGCGGAATTGAGAAGCTTACACTTGAAGCGGTGGCTGCTGAAGCAGGAGTGAGCAAGGGCGGTCTGCTGCACCATTTTCCGAATAAGGACGCATTAATCTACAGTATGGTTTCGGGCATCACAAATGATTTTGTTGCGGATGTCCAGAAGAGGGCGGCCCAGGATACTCGGGAGCAAGGGAAGTGGAGCCGTGCTTATTTACAGTCTACCGTAGAAGCCGATCAGGATGGGCAGGACATGAATGTTGCGCTTAACGCAGCGCTTTTTACAAACGGTGAATTGCTGGATGAATTAAGGAAGCATTATACCGTCTGGCAAGAGAACATCGAGAATGACGGGCTGGATCCGGTAATAGGCTCCATTGTCCGGCTGGCTGTAGACGGCCTGTGGTTATCGGAGGTATTCGGGATCGGCGAGATCAGCGATGATATGCGTAATAAGGTCATCCGGAAATTAAATGAAATGATCCATTAAGGAGGTAGTCCCATTGAATGCTTATGTTTTACTATCCTTAGCCATTGTGAGTGAGGTCTTCGGCAGCTCTATGCTTAAGGCATCCAACGGGTTCAAAAAGCTCCTTCCCTCCATTGCGGTGGTCGCTGGCATGGGCCTGGCGTTCTTCAATCTGTCACTGGCGCTGAAAGAAATCCCTCTCGGGACAGCTTATGCCATCTGGTCTGGCGTGGGAACGGCGTTAACCGCATTGGTTGGCGTGCTGGTCTATAAGGAACGTCTGAATGTGCGGAAAATAGCAGGCTTAATCCTCATCATTGGCGGTGTGGTTCTGCTGAAGCTGTCAACGGGGGTGTAGAGATGAGAGGTTACTTAGCGCTAAGCATCGCTATTATTTCAGAAATCTTCGGTACGACTATGCTTAAGTTCTCCGATGGATTCAGCAGTGTGCTGCCGTCGATCGGAGTAGTGCTTGGAATGGGCCTGGCCTTTTACTGCTTATCAATCAGTCTTCGCACCATACCTCTGAGCCTGGCTTATGCTATCTGGTCTGGCGTGGGGACAGCGCTGACAGCACTGATCGGCATCCTGATCTGGAATGATCCGTTCAATCTGCTCACCGGCATTAGTCTGCTGATTATTATCGGGGGTCTGGTGCTGCTGAATTCACCGGATAAGGCTGGCGGGGAAAACGCCCCTGAAGCTACGGAGAATTAGGTCTTGCTTATCAAGCCTCCGGTATGCTGAAATGGAAGTAGGCAACGTGCAGGAAGTGAGCGAGAAGGAGCAACCCGAATGAGGAAAATGTACCTGATAGCCGCCATATGGCTCAGCCTATTACTGCTGGCGGCATGTAGCGATGGCACCGGCAGCGGTTCTGGCGGGAGGATTGCCGATACCAGCCTAAGTGCAGGTCCGGCTGAGGATGCAGTGCTCCATGTGCATGCTGCCAGATCGGATCAACCGCAGAGCAGCAGCCAGCCCTACCTGGGCAAGGTCTATAAGGTTGTGGTAGATCCGGGACACGGCGGTGAAGATCCCGGGGCAGTCTCCGTCAGTGGACGCCTGGAGAAGGATTTCAATCTTAGCCTGTCAGAGAAAATCGCAGCCCAGGTGGAGCAGGACCCGCAGCTTGAGATCCTGCTTACCCGGACCGGGGATGCTTTTATCTCCTCACAAGAGCTGTTCCGGCCCCAGTTCGCCAACAACCTGGCCGCAGACCTGTTCATCTCCATTCATGGCAATACCTATGAGGAGGCATCAGCATCGGGTACAGAAACCTTTTATTATCATGAAGAATCCTTGGCTTGGGCCGAGACTATACATAAGCATGTCATTCAAGCTACCGGTCTCAAAGACCGCGGCGTGAAGAAAGGGAATTACTTCGTTCTGCGCGATACGGTAATGCCGTCGGTGCTGCTGGAACTGGGCTATTTAACGAATCCCGGTGACGAGGCGAAGATGTGGACCTCCGGGTTCCAGGAGAGCGTGTCCTCTGCTGTTGTAGATGGGATAAGAGAGTATTTGGGGCTGGAGTGATGGATCACCACGATGTCAAAATGCACAAGGAGAAGCTTATGAACCGGATCTTAATTCTCGGATCAGGAGGATCAGGCAAGTCTACCCTGGCCCGTCAGCTTGGCGGCCTTCTTCATCTGCCGGTCGTACATCTGGATGCCCATTTCTGGAACCCGGACTGGGTTCCTAAGCCAAATGAAGAGTGGGACGAACTGGTGCGGCAATACACCGACCAGGAGCAATGGATTATAGATGGTAATTATTCAAGGACCATGGAGCTAAGGATTAAGCGTGCCGATGTCATTATTTTTCTGGATTTACCCCGGATATTGTGTATGTATCGGATTGTGAAGCGTCGTCTTATGTACCATAACCAGACTAGACCGGATATGAACGAAGGCTGCCCGGAGAAGCTCGATTGGACTTTTGTGAAATGGGTCTGGAACTATAAGGCACGAAGCCGTGCTGTCACCCTGGAGAGACTCAAGCAGACCGGAGCTCACCAGCAAGTGCTGATCGTAAATACAAGGCGGCAGGTCAAGGAATTAGTCAAGAGCTTCGCGGATGCAGGCATTCATAGCATTGCTTAGGAGGACCCGTTAATATGGTGCAGGAACTGTCGGATGCATTCCCTGCGTAGCTGTTACTCTGATGGGGAGGAAAGGGAGGGACACGATGAACCTGCTGGAAGATATGAATGCTGCACTCTTCTACATTGAAGAGCATCTGGACGACGAGATCGATGTAAAAGTAGCTGCGGGCTACGCGTTATGCTCGGAGTATCATTTTACACGGATGTTCTCCTTCCTGGCCGGTATCCCGCTCTCGGAATATATCCGTCGCAGGCGTCTTACGCTGGCTGCCTTCAAGCTGCAGGGGAGCCAGCACCGGATTATTGATGTTGCTCTGGAGTATGGATACACTTCGCCGGATGCATTCACAAAAGCCTTTCAGCAGCTTCATGGCGTAACGCCTTCAGAAGCAAGAACGGCAGGGACACCCCTGAAGGCCTTTCCTCGAATGACTTTTCAGTTAACCATCAGAGGAGGCAGTGAAATGAATTACC
The DNA here is from genome assembly GCF_038002805.1 of Paenibacillus sp. FSL H3-0333. Taxonomy (NCBI): domain Bacteria; kingdom Bacillati; phylum Bacillota; class Bacilli; order Caryophanales; family Paenibacillaceae; genus Paenibacillus; species Paenibacillus sp. FSL H3-0333. Next base: position 3,440,290 of record NZ_JBBODG010000001.1, read on the forward strand.
GTATTGAGGAGAAAGAGAGTTTCCGGATCGTTGGACTCAAGAAAAGGGTAGCTATCCAGTTCAGCGGGGTGAACCCGGAGATTGCTGCCATGTGGCAGAATCTGAGCATGGAGATGATAGGGGAGCTGAAGGGGCTGTCGGATATGGTCCCGTCAGGACTGATCAGCGCATCCGTGAATTTCTCGGAAGGACGGATGGATGAACGCGGGGAGCTGGATCATTATATTGGAGTGGCTACCACGCAGGAATGCCCGACGTCCTACGCCAAGCTGGAGGTTCAAGCGTCTGCATGGGCCGTGTTCGAAGTGGCGGGTCCCTTTCCGGGCACGCTCCAGAATGTCTGGGGCCGGATCTACTCCGAATGGTTCCCCTCTTCCAATTACGAGCAGGTCGAAGGGCCGGAGCTTCTGTGGAACGAAAGCAAGGATACCCACTCGCCAACTTTTAAAAGTGAAATATGGATTCCGGTGCGGGAAGCAGTGCGCCGTTAACGGTGCAGGTATTCAGCCAGAGCGGACAGGGCTTCCAGTCAGAATGAATAGTGCCTCCTACAATCGGGTAATGGTAGTCTAGTATAACTAACTAGGAGGCATACTTCATGGAGTGGACTTTGGAAGATGTGGAAGAGACGAGCCGGTTGCATCCGGAGTCGTTCTTTATTCCTGCAAGACAGGAACGGGAGACACAGGGTACGGGGAGAATGGTGCGGCTGCACTTCATGTTGACCCAACCGGCTGAAGGGCAGCCACGGGCTGAACGGATGTGGGTGGAGATCACCGGGAGAGATCCGGTTACCGGGCGGTACACGGGGCTATTGACCAATACACCGGGGGTTATCCAGTCGCTCCAGCTCGGAGATCCGGTGGAGTTCGAACCCAGACATATCGCCCAGACGATTCTTAGAGAAGGAGATCCGGCATGGGTCGAAGCTGGGGAGAAGGCGGGTATGGTCACCAGGCAATGCCTGACGCCAGGCAACGGTGTGCGCTGGATGTACCGGGAGGCCCCTACCCGTGAGGAGGACAGCGGCTGGCGGCTGTTCACCGGAGAAGAAGATAACCCTTATCTGAGCGACCCGAAGAATACGGCCATCATGAATGTGTATGATCTGATCGACCGGGACCCGAGCTTGCTGGAGCCTTTTAAAGGAGCTGTGGGTACAGCGTTTGAACGGAGCGGACCGGGTGCCGCGTGGGTAGAAGTGAAGAATTGGCGGTAGGCATGATATACTAGGCTGGCGGACACAGGTAACTGTGGCCCCGGCCTTTTTTACTAGGAGAAGGGGAGAAGGGCAGATATACATAACAGGTAATTAACTGAGAGGAAGGATTAGATTGATTGAATTACAGTCTAGTGAGTATAGTAGAATCAAGCATCTTCTAGCGCATAGAGAAGGAGAATTCATCTTTGTATTTGTTCATGGGGTTATAGATCTTAATCAGCCAGGCAGAATATTTGTGAATAAGTTAGATCAGCCGACTGCAGGGCTTGTCGCAAGCCGAGGCGGAAAATACTATCTGTTCGGGCAGGAAGATGACGAGCAGTTCAATCGAAGCATACTTGATTTCTTAGCCAATCCGGCCAATCACGCGAATTTCTATGATTTGTACTTTTCCTCCAGTCAATGGCTTGCGGTGCTTAAAGAACCTTTGAAAGACAACACAGTGGAGCTCAGTAGAACACATTATAAGATGAACAGTAACGCTAAAGCTCCTGCTGACATTCAGGAGGATTCTGGAGAATTTGTTTTAATTAGAATTGATGAGCAGTTGTTTGGACGCTACATTCAGGAGATGGACGATAGTTACCGATTACTGTGGACTTCGGCTGAGACCTATCTGGACAGGGCATTTGGTTATTGTTATTTGAATGAGAGCGGATTTGTAAGCGCTTGTAACACTTTTTATGTGGGTGGCGGCTATATTGAACCGGATATCATCACGCACAAGGAATACCGTAATCAAGGGTTGGCGTTCAGACAGTGTCAAGAATTCATAGCGCTTGGCCGTCAGCGGCAGCTAACAACATATTGGGATTGTGATACCGGCAATACTGGCTCCAATCATCTGGCCGCTAAGTTAGGTCTGGTGAAGGTTGGCGAAGTTCCTATTCTGTGGTGGCATGAGAGTAAGGAAGTCATTGCGAAATATTTAGCCGCCTACAACTATAATACCTAAGATTGGATGCTGTACTTTTGTAAAATTCACTTGTGGAGGGGACCGAACTGAAGCACATATATTACTTACTGCTGGTCGTACTGCTCATAGCTGGCTGTAACACGAATAAGGAGACACAACCTACCCCTGAGCGGCCGGAGGTATTGGGAGACATGCCTGAAGATATGCCTGAAGATTTCGACTTTCTCGTCCGGTACGGGTATGGAGAGGTCTCCAAGAATGAGATTAACACTTATCAGGATACCGTGGTAAAAGATCTGATCGTGAACGGAACGGCTACGGCGAATATTACACTGACCGGAGAGGAAATGCGCAGCATCTATGAGCGGATGAGAGGGATCAGCATCATGAGTAAGATGCAGCTTGTGCCCGCCAAGCAGAGCTGTTCGGTGGTCCCTTACCAGGAAGACAGCTGGAGGATCACTGTAAACGGATTCACACGGAATTGGTCCTGGTCCGGCGAGAATTGTGAGCTTACGGAAGATGCAGAGAAGCTGCTGGAGCTGCGGAACTTCATCGCGGACATCGTAGCGGGTAAGGAGGCGTACCAGGAATTGCCCGAAGCTGAAGGCGGCTATGACTAAGCAAACAGAATATAGAGCATATACCTGCAAGCTTACTCCGCAAGTCCGATCCCGGGGGACCTGGGCTTGCGAAAGTTCCGCTCTCTTACAGCCTTTGGATATGTGTTTCTTTGAAGTCCGTTTCATATTTCAACCCATAGCCGACCATTCGGTCCATACCAATATGCGCAGTCCAGATGAAGCCAATCATGATAAGCACATCAATGGAGTAAGCCAGGCCCGGCAGTAACAACAGCAGTGGTATAGGGAACGTATGGGCTAGATTATATACATATGCTCCCACCTTTTTATTAAACGCATACCCTAACATGAATATATCGGGAAACAGCAACAGTAACAGGAAGAGTCCCCAGCTGTATCCGCTGGATAAGTAAAAATAAGCGCTAAGAGCCAGAACAACAAAGCCTTCAATTCTAATTAGTATTTGATTCATCTTCTCACTCTCCTTATTGTTGGTCTGCAGAGCGAATTCCGTCAAGCATCCATCCGATTCCCCGTGACACGGTGGCCAGTGAGAGCGGCTCGGATGATATGGAGACAGGAGCTTGAAGAGTCAATCCGTCGAAGACAGCCTGAAAGAGAGAGGCCAGCATATCTTTCTCAGGCTGCTCCAATGGCAGCTCCATGCGATCAATGATTTCTAGAATGCCTAACCTCATTTCCTTGTAAAGTTCCTGCACTTGCCTGGCGAGCTTTTCGTTGCTCACACTCTCTGTCCAAAGGCTGATCAACAAGGTGAACCACTCCGGGTTTTCTTTTCGAAATTCAACCACATGGAGCAATCCCTGGTGAAGCAGCTCTGCAGGAGATACGTTCAAATCCAGCCTCGTGAAGGCTTCCTTCATTCCTTTGTTAATCATCCACTCCCGGACCACTTCGACCAGCAGCGTTTCTTTTGTACTGAAGTGGTACCCGATTAACCCTTGAGCCACACCAGCCTTGGCTGCAATGTCCTTCATGGTTGCCTTGGTATAACCCACCTGCCCGAATAATGTGAATGCCGCTTGCAGAATGGAGCTTCTACGCTCATCCTTATAGGGTGGTTGTGTTGAATTCATTGCGGGTTCCCTCCAATACTGTTTGAATGAACAGTCAATTAATATAGACCCATCATAATACTGTTTGTTCGAACAGTCAACGAACATTTTTTATGCGGCACACTAATATCGCTTTTGCTAAAGCCGAAAGCGGTTACTAATAAGGAATACACAGTGTACGACTGCAAGCGTACTCCGCAAGTCCGATCCCAAAGGATCGGATTTTTGGTTTAATGGGATAGGGAAACAGCAACCGGACAGAGTAGAAGGAGGTTTAAATTCAGTTTAAATATGTCGGTTACTATCCTTTTAGAATCAGCAATCAAGGAGGAATAAAGCATGAAGCAGACACAATCAGCAGGGCAGGGCGGCAGCTATGCCATTGAGGCGCAAGGATTGGTCAAAATCTACGGGAGCAACCGGGCCGTGGATGGTGTAGATCTCAAAGTAGGCACAGGAATGATCTATGGGGTGCTGGGTCCCAATGGTGCCGGGAAGACAACCGTAATTCGCATGCTGGCGACCCTACTTCGGCCTGACGCAGGTTCGGCGCGTATCTTCGGACATGATGTGGCAAAAGAACCGCAGATCGTGCGTCAGTTAATCGGAGTGACGGGTCAATATGCGTCAGTGGATGAGTCGCTTAGCGCGACTGAGAATCTGATCATCTTCTCCAGGCTGCATGGCCTGGGGCGTGCGGAGTCTCGCAGCAAGGCCTCTGACCTGCTGGAGGAATTCGGCTTGACGGAAGCAGCGAAGCGCCCTTTGAAGAATTTCTCCGGCGGGATGCGCCGGCGGCTGGATCTGGCGGCCAGTCTAATTGCGCAGCCTCCGCTCATTTTCTTGGATGAGCCGACAACGGGGCTTGATCCCCGGACGCGCAATCAGATGTGGGAGACGATCCGCAAGCTGGTGAATACGGGATCAACGGTCCTGCTGACGACCCAATATCTTGAAGAAGCGGATCAACTGGCGGACCGGATTGCCGTGATTGATACCGGTAAGGTGGTAGCAGAGGGAACAGTTGATGAACTCAAGAGCTCGGTTGGCAACTCCTCGCTTCACCTGAAGGTGGTCCATCCGCAGCAGTTACTGAAGGCGCGGCAGATTGTGGAGCAGGTGCTTCAGGTACGCTCTAACCTGTCGGCAGAAGCAGCCAAAATTATCGCACCGATGGGGAACGTGGACCGGGTAACCGATCTCTTGATCGCACTTCGTGAAGCAAGCATACCGCTGCTTGAGATGAGTGTGCAGAAGCCAACGCTGGATGAAGTATTCCTGACCCTAACCGGTCATGGCGTCAAGGAAGATGCGGGGCTTGTCCCGGATAGTACACAGAAGAAGGAGGGAGTATTAGCATGAGTACTTTAATTAAGCCGGGTGTAGACCGTAATTTGAAAAACCATACCAGCTTTGGCCAAGTGGTACGTAATTCCTTTACGATGGCCTACAGAGGACTGCTCAAGATCCGGCGTACACCGGAGCAATTGTTTGACGTCACGTTTCAGCCGATTATTTTCACCTTGATGTTCACGTATATTTTCGGCGGGGCGATTGCCGGGGATGTGGCAAGTTATCTGCCGGTAATTATTCCAGGAATCTTGGTACAAACCGTAATCACGACCTCGGTCGTTACCGGTGTCCAGCTACGGGAGGATATGGAAAAAGGGGTGTTCGACCGCTTCAAATCGCTGCCGATTGCCCGGATTGCCCCTCTCGCAGGGGCACTGTTAGCAGATACTATACGTTACACGATTGCTACGGTACTCACCTTCGTAATGGGCTACATTATGGGCTTGCGGCCGGAAGGCGGCATCGGAGGGGTTGCCCTGGCGGCGGTTCTGGTCATCGGATGCTCCTGGGCCATCAGCTGGATCTTTGCCTTTTTCGGTGTGATCGCCCGCACGGCTTCCAGTGTACAGGGGATTTCAATGATCGTGTTATTCCCGCTAACCTTCCTCTCGAATGCCTTCGTGCCGGTTGATACGATGCCGAAATGGCTTCAGTGGTTCGTGAATAACAATCCGATCTCGCATCTGGTCACTGCTGTCCGTGAACTGGTCAACCATGGAACGGTAGGCAGTGATCTGGTCTACTCCCTGATCGGAGCCGCTGTGATTGTGGCGGTCTTCGCTCCGATTACCGTACGTGCGTATATGCGCCGGACATAAGTCTGGTTCAGTAAGACGTCAACGAATGCAGGGATGCATCTGTTGGCGTTTTTTTGTATGCGAAAAACCGAACACAACATGACCAGTCAGGCTCAGGAACTTTGAGTCCATTCCGTTAGGGATAGCTCATAGTCAACAAAAGTCTGTAATTCCCCATGCTGATCTGCCCAGGCATTCTTTCGTACCGCTATTTTACGGAAGCCGAGTTTCTCATACACATGCTGTGCTCTGGTGTTCTTAAGATTCGTATCCAGTATGATCTTGTGAAACCCCTGTGTTTCAAACAAATAACGGACCAACATACCTAAACATTCTGTGCCTGCCCCTTTGTTTTGTTGATTGTAATCACAGATTTTAATCCCCATCTCCGCCACATGTCCAGAAACCGCACTGTAGCTCATTTCACCTGCGGGAGTACCATCAATTTCAAGAATCAGACGTCCTTTCCGTTCAGAGTCTGTCCCGGTCTGCAATTGGGTTAACACCTCTTGTTCAGTGATTCCTAAGCCCTCAGGAAATCCGGCATGCGCCATGACATCTCCGTCGTTCCACCAGTTGCATAACAGCTCTGCATCGGCCACAGTTGCATCCCGGATAACCAAGTTTCCTTGTTCCATATACATTTTGTACACCTCCATGACTCCAGATCAGCATAGCTTCATCGTAACATGCCATGATTTCCACGAGAATGGAGAGTATTATTTTATACAAATTGTATTAGGTTTAAGAGTATTAGCAGCGATAGATTCAGCAGCAGCCCCAGTACAGATAATTTGTTTCTCTTAAGAATTCCAAGCACACTGATGCAAACAGCAAAGAGCAGAAGGAAGAATACCAGATACAGGGAAATGTCGGCGTAGAGGGCCAAGACCTTCGACCCTTTGTCATTTAAGAGAGCACCGTCATACAGGTTCTTGTACCTACGGTTAGCATAAATTAATACACTGGTGATAAAAACTGAGGATAATAACACAGGAATAGCAGTTAGACCTCTTGTTTTTTACTCATATCTACCTGCTGTAATGGACCATACCCCATAGATGGCAAATCCCGCAATCAGGCAGATCAAGTACATCTGATAGAACATCAGCCCTTCCTCCCGGTCCCCGGTTCCGCCCCCATCTGGTCCTGAAGCATATAACAATAAGTTTGTTATGACCAGCATGAAATTTAGGAGTGCGTATTTAATGGCGCTGATTCCTATTCCTGTAATCTCCCGCATCCTTACCTCCGCATAATGATGTGATTCTCATGTGTCGTCTTTTTGTTCTACAGTCACAACTATACTATTCAAAAATAAAATCTGGAGATATCTCTCTAACCAATATAATACAAAAGATAAGTAGGTAGTAAGGTTTTCTTCCGCATTTACAGAATCCGCAAACTGATTCCAGAGAGCTGTAACTGCAGGACATTGAGCTTGTAGAGTATAAGCATATAAAGGGACCGGAGGTATACGATTTTCCGCCAAATTACCTGGATATGTTGAGAAAGATGTAATTGAAGCCGCTTTTTTCATAAACCTTCTGGAGTTGTGGCGCGTTAGCCTTTATAATATGACGAGAATATAGAATAAAGGAAAAGGTGTAACTTCATGAGCATATTAAATGTAGAAAAGCTAAGTCACGGCTTCGGGGACCGGGCCATCTTCACGGATGTCTCCTTCCGCCTGCTGAAGGGTGAGCATATCGGTCTGATCGGCGCCAACGGTGAAGGTAAATCGACCTTCATGAATATCATTACCGGTAAGCTGCAGCCGGACGAAGGCAAGGTGGAATGGGCGAAACGGATGCGTGCCGGTTATCTGGATCAGCATGCGGTGCTTCAGCAAGGGCAATCCATCCGGGATGTGCTGCGCGGGGCCTTCCAATATCTGTTCGATATGGAACAGGAGATGAACGACATGTACGGCAAGATGGGGGATGTGACCCCTGAGGAGCTGGAGCAGCTGCTGGAGGATGTCGGAACGATTCAGGACATGCTGACCAGCCAGGACTTCTATATGATTGATGCCAAAATCGATGAAACCGCGCGGGGACTCGGTCTGACCGACATCGGTCTGGACAAGGATGTCAACGACCTCAGCGGCGGTCAGCGGACCAAGGTGCTGCTGGCGAAGCTGCTGCTGGAGAAGCCGGACATTCTGCTGCTCGATGAGCCTACGAACTATCTGGATGAACAGCATATCAACTGGCTGAAGCGTTATCTGCTGGATTATGAGAATGCCTTCATTCTGATCTCGCATGACATTCCGTTCCTGAATAGCGTGATCAACCTGATCTACCATATGGAGAACCAGTCGCTGTCGCGTTATGTGGGCGATTATGAGTATTTCCAGCAGGTGTACGAAGCGAAGAAGTCGCAGCTGGAATCCGCGTTCAAGCGCCAGCAGCAGGAGATTGCCGATCTGAAGGACTTCGTGGCCCGCAACAAGGCCAGCGTAGCGACCCGCAATATGGCGATGTCCCGTCAGAAGAAGCTGGATAAGATGGAGGTCATCGAGATTGCCAAGGAGAAGCCGAAGCCGCAGTTCAACTTCAAGCAGGGGCGGACCTCCGGCAAAATGGTTTTTGAGACCAAGGATCTGGTAATCGGGTATGATTCCCCATTGTCGCGTCCGCTGGACCTCAGCATGGAGCGCGGGCAGAAGATCGCCCTCGTCGGTGCGAACGGTATCGGTAAAACCACGCTGCTGCGCAGCATTCTCGGCCAGATCCAGCCTATCTCGGGCACAGCCCGGCTTGGCGATCTGCTGGAGATCGGGTATTTCGAGCAGGAAATGAAGGAATCGAATTACAACACCTGTATCGAGGAGATCTGGAACGAATTCCCGTCTTACTCCCAATTCGAGATTCGTGCAGCGCTAGCGAAGTGCGGCCTGACCACCAAGCATATTGAGAGTAAAATCGCTGTCCTGAGCGGTGGCGAGAAGGCCAAGGTACGTCTGTGCAAGCTGATTAACCGGGAGAGCAATCTGCTGGTACTCGATGAGCCTACTAACCATCTCGATGTCGATGCGAAGGAAGAATTGCAACGTGCGCTCAAAGCGTATAAGGGTAGCATTCTGCTGATCTCGCATGAGCCTGAATTCTACCGTGATATCGTAACCGATACCTGGAACTGCGAATCATGGACGACCAAAGTCTTCTAGAGAACCGAGCCGGCAATAACGCCGGTGTTGAGCTTGACCCGTAGGAGGGTACTTTGCGAAAAGTGACTCTTGCGGGTCATTCGTATTAAAGTGGAGTAAGAATGCAGGGGGATCATATGAACGTAGTGAATGAGGAGACAGTCGTGAAGCCATCCAAACGCAGTCTGGTCAATATCATTATTGACGGCATTTCTGGTATTTTTCTTCCCATAGTTAATATATTGAGCGCGGCAGGAATCATGAAAGGGCTTCTGGCTGGTGCAGTGGCGCTGGAGCTTCTAAGCAAGACGGAAGGCACCTATACGGTGCTGAATGCCATGGCGGACAGCCTGTTCCATTACCTTCCGCTGCTGCTGGCGTTTACGGCAGCCCGTAAATTCGGGGCCAATCCTTTTACGGCGGTCGTTATAGGCGGGGTTATGCTATATCCCAGTCTGACTACACTATTTGCGAACAACGAAGTCATTGAGTTTATGGGCATGAGCATCAAGCCAGTGAATTATCCTGCAAGCGCTATTCCTATCATCCTGGCGGTAGGTCTGCTGGTCTATGTTGAGCGATTCTGTGTCAAAATATTGCCGGAGGTCATCCGCGGCTTCTTCACTCCGCTGATCTCCGTGATCGTGGTATCGTCGGTGACGCTGCTGGTATTCGGACCGATGGGGGCGCTGGCCGGTGACGCCCTGGCAGACGGGTACCGTACAGTGTATAATCTCAGTTCAGTCGGCGCCGGAATGGTGCTGGGGGCGATCATTCAGCCGATGGTCATCTTCGGCCTGCACTGGAGTCTGGTGCCGCTGGCGATCAACAACATCAGCACGGGTGGATCAGACACGATCCTCGCGCTGATGGGTCCCGCTGCATTTGCCCAAGCGGGAGCAGCGCTGGCAGTATTCATCAAAGCCAAAGACAAGCAGTTCCGCACCTTAAGCCTGTCGGCATCGATATCGGCCTTGTTCGGTGTCACCGAGCCTGCAATGTTCGGGGTCAATCTGCCGCTGCGTAAGCCGATGATTATTGTCTGCATTGCAGGCTCGATTGGCGGCGGGATGGTCGGGATGTTCGGCTCGTCTGCGATTTCGTTCGCTTTTCCGGGGCTGGCTACGCTGCCTGCTTATCTGGGGGAAGGGTTCGGCGGCTTCCTGATCGCATGTACCACCGGGTTCCTGATAGCCCTGATTGCAACGTTGTGCGTGAAGCTTGGACCGGAGCCAGTCGTCGAACCACTTGCCAAATCCTAGCTAAGGGGGATTACACATGAGAAAGATTAGAAGAACCAAGACGGTGGAAGGGACTTCCATTCCCGGAATCATCCATAACGGAGGAAGTTACTTCTATATTAATGTAGATGTGTACGAAGACGGCATGGTCAACTGCTGGGAGCTTACAGATCTTAAGGGCTTATCCGGCAAAATAAATTCAGGCTGGTTAACGCCGGCAGTCCCCTCCGGGAAGCAGCTGTCCATTCATGGACTGGGTGCGTATACGGTAGAGTCGGCAATGTGGACTTACAACGCTGCAAGCTATTACCAGCATATTCAGGAAACAGTGAGCCTGCTGAACCCGGACCATACGAATATCTATGAGATTTCGGACCGGGAGCAGGAGCAGAGTGAAGCGCGCCGGATTGCGCATTCACCTTCCTCTACGGAATTCTATGTCAACAGCGAAATGTTCTACCAGACGACGGAGGGCAAAAGTGTCCATCTGTTCATGAAGAATAGCGGCGCAGTATACCTGGTCGATGTTGTGATATACAAGGACGGAAAGGTAGCGGTCTATAACCTGCCTGCTGACGCAGAATATACGCTGGAGCAGCTGGACGCGCTTGTTGCAGATAAGACCTTCTTCACGACAATGGATACTCCTGTAACGGTACATATTCTGCAATTGGGCGAGGTTACATTAGGCGAAGCCCTATACTCTGCCGATGCACAGGAGAAGCTCAAAGAGCTGCATAACCTCCACAAGCAGCTGAACGGCGAGCAAACGGCGCATGAAGCGTGCCGGGCTGCCTATTATGCTTATCTGGAGAATCCGGGTGAATACTACCGGGAGCAGCTTCGAATCAAATATGAGCTTGTGCCGGAGCATGAACGGATGTATCTGGGCGATATGGATACGAAGGATTGGGATTACCAGCGAATCCTGTATCATCCCGAAGAGACACGCGAAGTGTGAACGGGGCAGGATTTTCTACGCGTTGGATGCTATACTACTATAAGTGATGAAGTGAAGAGATAGAGGGTGGCAGGATGGAGACAATCAGCTTTCATTATGGACGGCATATTTCCAAGGTGGCGCGGGCATTATATTTCCACTCGTGGAAATCTATACTATCGATTGGCGTTCAAGCGGTATTTATAGCGGTGTGCATGATTCTGTATACTCAGAACCAGTCGGTCATTTTGCTCGGCATATCGATTACGCTGGTTCTGACTATGGGAATGTCAATCGTGATGCGAACCTTGCTTTTACCGAAGATATTGTCGGCAGATACAAGGTACAATAAGGAATTTGAATATCTTTTCGATGCAGAGGGGATCAATTTCAGTCCGGAGAAGGACGCGTCCGTCATGACCTGGGGCTCTTTCACCCGGGTATGGGAGAACCAGAGCTACTATCTGCTGTTCTATGGGCCACAGGAATATTGGTTCGTTGCGAAGCAATCGTTCGAGGATGCCGCACAGGAGCATAAATTCAGAGCGTATGTGTCAGATCACCGCAAGATTGTCAGTGGCGTGATTTGGTGACAAAAAAGAAGGACATGCTACCCGCGCATGTCCTTTTCTGTATCCGGGAGCGGATGATTAGCCGCAGCTATACCCGCCAAAAGCTTGTGCAATCCGCCTTGTCGGCAATATTGTACTCGATCAACTGTCTCAGCAGGCCGTAATCTACCGGATTCGTCCATTTCATGCGGATCAGCAGCTTGGTGTGATCTACTCCGCCTTGCTTCAGGACCTCTTCGAAATGATCCATGCCTGCTTTTTCCGGGGCGACAGCCATATGCCCTTTGGCTACACTGAAGCCGATAATGTATGTTCCGTGATCGGTGAACATCGGCTGGTTCCAGCCAATTCTCGGTTCGAGCTGCGGGAACTCCTGCAACACCCAGGCGAGTACTTCCTCCACCGTTGCCTGATGGACCGGATTATCGATCTTAGCCAGATACTCTGCAAACACATCCATGGTGCGTCCTCCTGATCTATGTCAGCCCTTATGCCCTCCATAATATCTTGTAGCCGCAGGATAGTCAAAAATTTTATTGAATAAATTTGATTAACCATCACAATGGGAGGTGTTGAATGATGAAGGAGTAGGGCTCCCTTCCTCATTCCAGCATTTCCCTGTATGATAGAAGAAGCTTGTTGTTCTTCAGGATAAATGAGAAGGGGGATAGAGATGGAGAAGAGGATTGGGTTCAAGGGCAAACGTCCTGCTGAATTGCCGGCGACTATAAGCGTGCTGGCTCTTATGGTATTCTGGATATGCTATTTCCTTCGCTTTGACCGAACTACTCCGCTGAAGTATCTTTTGGTCTATCTCGTCGTCGGAATCGCAATCGCCGTTGCAGGAATTATGATCTATCGTCTACTGACCTTCAACCGGGCGTTCAACATAGAGATAAGGCCGGAAGCCCTGCAGATCAAGAATAGAGAGATTGAAGCCTCTGCTATTAAGCGGATTTTCATCAAAGGCGACTTCATACCCGTAATCGCAGTAAAGCCCAGAGCCAATCTGCTGGTTACTTATAAGTACTGTTTTCGCTTCGCCGAGCAGGAAGATCAAGGGATACGGGCGCTAACGGAATGGGCGGAGCGGCATCAGATCGAAGTGGTACATAAGAAGTTTGTGAGATGGTTGTAGTTAACTAAGGGATGGAGAATAGGAGGAACTAATCAAATGAAAGTCTCCGGATTCAGTCACATCACACTCCAGGTACGCGATCTTCAGGCTTCATTGGAATTCTATCATGGTATTCTGGGGATGAACGTTAGACATCATGGCCGAATAGATGCCTATTTGGAGTGGGGGAACGCTTGGGTGTGTCTGCTTGAACGAACGGTTACGAAGGAGCCTATAGGCGGATACGCCGGGATGGATCATGTAGCTTTTTATATCGCAGAGGATGATTTCAAGGAAGCTGTCGGCATCCTGCAGAAGCATCACGTTGAGATCGTCAGAGGACCTGTTCAGCGGGGAACCGGCTGGTCGGTGAATTTCCTGGACCCGGATGGAATTCAGCTGGAGCTGCATACTTCCACTCTGGATGAACGGATGCAGGTCTGGCGTTAGGCACAGTACAGTTAACATAATAATCAGAAGCGGGGTGCGGGATGAATAAACCTTTTCATGACATGCTGACATCGGAAAATGAGCTTAGAGAGCTTCTGGGCTACCCGAGTGAAGTGGTGAAGCGCAAATCGATCCATCAGCTGGATCATCACTGCCGTGATTATATAGCGATGTCCCCTCTATTATTTCTGTCCACAGCAGATGAACACGGCTCATGCGATGTCTCTCCGCGCGGGGATGCGCCCGGTTCGGTGCTGGTGCTGGATGAAGGGCATCTGGTCATTCCTGAACGTCCGGGGAACCGCAGATTGGACTCTTTGCTGAATATCCTGGCTAATCCGCATATCGGTCTGATTTTTATTATCCCGGGGCTTGAAGAGACCCTGCGGGTTAACGGGCAAGCCTATATCATTAAGGATGAGCCTATTCTGGATCGGATGAGAGCCAGAGGCAAGCGGCCTGCGCTGGGGATCGGGGTGAAGGTAGAGGAATGCTATATGCACTGTGCCAAGGCCTTCAAAAGATCGCAGGTCTGGAACCCCGGCACCTGGCCTGCTGAAGCCACTCTCCCGTCTGCTCCGGCCATCATCGCCGCTCATGTGAATGCAGCGGAGTTCACGGAGGAAGTGGTGCGGCGCGGGATAGAGGAGAGCTACGAGAAGCGGCTGTATTGAGAAGGGGAGTGAACGGCGGGGATGGATACAGAGAGGCTGATACGGATTTTTGACAGGCAGGCCACGGACTATGACCGTAAAAGAGATGATCCGAAGCAGCGGCGCTGGCGCCAGAAGCTAATCGGTTCTGCGAAGGGTGAGGTACTGGAGCTTGCCGTCGGAGCAGGGGCGAACTTCCCGTTCTATCCTCAAGGCGTCAAGATCACGGCTGTGGACTTCAGTGAAGCCATGGTTGAGAAGGCCAGACGTGCCGCCGGACAGTACCGCCTGGAAGCCGATTGTATATGTGCAGATATCGAAGACATGAGCTTTGCCGCGCATTCGTTCGATACCATTGTCTCCACGCTGTCCTTATGCAGCTATAAGAACCCGCTGAACCTGCTGGTGAAGCTGAACCGCTGGTGTAAGCCGGACGGCACCATCCTGCTCCTGGAGCATGGAATTGGTTCTAACATCGTGGTCACTACACTGCAACGGGCGCTGAATCCGCTCCTGTACCGCATCTATGGATGCCATCAGACCCGGGATATTCTCGGACTGGTCCGGGAGTCGGGGATGCAGATCACTAGAGTGGAGAGCTATTCGCTGAATATGGTGCATTTGATCTGGGCGGGGCCAGAGGAACAACAACTATGATCTGAAAGGTAAGAGATCACGTACCTGGATACGAGGGCAAGACCGTAGGCATTCGTAAGATATTTGAGGTTCGGGCCGGGCGCAGCTCCATAGAACATAAAGAACAATATCCGGAAGTTCGCGTTACTTATGATACGTTTATTGCTGTTCAAGCTATCAACGGAATTATTGATTTCCCGAGAAAATGGGCGTTGCTGGAGGTCAAACAGAAATACACTGATGAGCCGCTAAATTTCAACTCAGACGCTTTTAAACTGGCTTTGGAGCGTTGAGGGTTTCTTATTGACCCCGATGTAGACTGGAACGTTCTTTCTGCACAAATCGAATTTTTTGGTAACTAAGTGATGCCCGCTTCCGTTTAAAAATAAGATGAAAACAATTTTTTAAGGGGGAAGGGGAACGGATGAAGAAGAAATGGAAGATCATTTTATTTAGCTTTATTGGGGCTATTGTCCTTTTAGTCGTGTTAGGAGCATTATACGTCAATAACGTTGGATATAATAATGTGAAACATATGTATCGTTTAGAATCAACCGGTAAATCTGTTATTCGGATAGATAGCGATATGCCTGGCCGAGAGCGCTACCTCACGAAAGAAGAGGGTGATCCACAGGAACTGTTAAAGTCACGCATGGAACGAGAAGGGTGGGGATATACTCAACAGGAGGGATCGGGTTATTTTTTTATTAAAGACGGTAGGGAAGAAATAGTCACTATGCAGCAATGGAATCATTTTTATATTATATATAGTTTAAATGCTGGAATTGCGAACCTTGAGGACTAGACAAGAAAACAACGCCCCTACTTTGTAAAGGGGGCGTTGTTTTACGTTGTGCTTAGTTACCAGTGTTACTAGCTTTGTCCATTTCGTATCCATATACTGTATAGCCAGCGCTAAACCAATCTTGGAGTGTGCTAGTTTCCTTTTTGTCAGTTGTGTGTTGGGTTAAGAATTTATTATTATTGTTGTTGCCTGTATTTTTTGTGATTATAGCAGTGTGATCGACATGTCCATCAGCTCCAAAGTCCGCATTTACGGCATCACCTGTTTGTAGAGCGGTCACACTTGATGCAACGCCAGCTCTTTGACTCCAATGTTTATAGAAATTTTGCGCTCCTCCCCACGTGTGAGTAGGCATAAGAGGTCCGAACCTCCAAGCATCATCAGCAGTTACGTGGGAACCTGTTCTAAATTTCATCCCTCCTGCATAAATCGCTTGGGATACAAAGTTAGTGCAATCATTCCATTGCGACCAACAAGATGAATTCGCTACATTACAGCCTGCTTTTTCAGCATAATATGTTGAATACGTGGGATTTCTTTTGTTCCACCAACTATAAGCATAGTCACGGGCTGCTATGTTGTCATATCCGTTTGCGGAAACGGCTAGTGGACTAACCTCGTCTGTTGCGAAAGAATCAAAGTTTGTTTCGCTACTAGTTGTTGTTTCGTTATTGGCTGTAGATGGAGCAGTAGAAGGAGCATCTGAAGGAATCGGTAAAAGACCATTTAATTTAGTAAGTTCTGCATTGGAGAGTGTTACGTTGTTTTTAAGCTTATTTTGATATGTTTTCAATTGTACATTAAGTTCATAGTTTTCATACCAATCAATAAATTTTACATATTCAACTATCTTTTTCATGTCCTCTGCAGAGAATAATTCAAAAGAAGTTCCTAACGAGAGTACATATTTTTGATATTCCACATTGTCTAAGTCTGTTTTGATAGCGATACCATCTTTATTCAACTGGTTTTCAACCAAGTTGATAGCATCTTTGTGTTCAATAAGAGCTTTTTCCTTCACCTCTGCTGACTTTCCAGGAAGCACATTATAAAACTGGATATCACTAGCTTTAATTTGAATATCAGCATTCTTCTCTGAATTAGTCTCTGCGGAAACAGCACTTCCCATTAAGCTGAAGCCTAGAGCGAACGTTCCGACAATCAACCAAGTCTTCTTGAAGTTCAATTTGCCACTCTCCCATTGTCATATTTTGTAATGCCGTTTATAGTTATAAACGCCAAAAAAGGGAAAAAGTTCCTTGGAATTTTAAATTTTTTTTAAACAATATTTTTTTGAGATATTCGTCCTAAGCAGGCGTAGGCTGAAGGTATCGCTGAAGCAAGGAAAAAAGGGAAGCACCTGGGGCGGCCGCAAATAAACTTGAACACTCTTACTTTTGGACAAAGAAGATAATGGATACCAATTATGAGAGCTGGAAGAGTAACGATTTTTCGGCTGTAGAATTTATGAATAGACTTGGTATAAGAAGAACACTTTTTACAAATTAATGAGGGAATTTGATGAAGTCTAAATTATGCGTAAGGAAGTGTAGTGCGTTAGATTTACAGTATATCGGTGAAAATAGTAGCTCTGGCCATTACAAGAGAAGAGAATGATACCATTGCTTGGTTATCGGGACTTGATCGGAGTACAATTGATAGTATTCTGAGCTTTATTAAGTCTGAGTAAAAGTAAAATGTGAGGGGAATGCGAAATGGATAGTATTATTTTTGATCTGGACGGTACGTTATGGGACCCGACGGAGACCGTAGTGGCAGGATGGAATCATGTGATTGGCAGCTATAAGGGAGCTGCAAATGAAGTAACTATAGAAGATTTACAGGGAATTATGGGGCTGCCGGTGCCGGAGGTTGGCCGAAGGCTGTTCCCTGATGCAGATGATGAGATCCGGCAGAAGATTATGGATGAATGTTGTGATATGGAGTGTCTCGTTCTGTCGCAACAAGGCGGAGGGTTGTATGCTCGGGTGGAAGAGGTGCTTCAGGCATTATCGGCTAAATATAAGCTGTTCCTCGTAAGCAACTGCCAGGCGGGGTACATTGAGGCCTTTTATGCGTATCATGGGTTGCAGAAGTATTTCACAGACTACGAGAATCCGGGGAGAACCGGACTGTCCAAGGGAGAGAATATTAAGCTGGTCATGGACAGAAATCATCTGATGAGTCCTGTCTATGTAGGCGATACAGAAGGGGATAGGAAGGCGGCCAGGTTCGCGGGGATTCCTTTTGTATATGCAAGATACGGCTTCGGTGAAGTGAGCAGTCATGATTATGTGATTGACCGGCTGGATGGGCTGCTGGAATTGTTCTGAAGCGGCCCTTGGATAAAGGAGGATCTCTTCCTGCAAAAGCTGGAGTTGTCTTACAGCCATTTCATGGCTATGAAGACAACTCCTTATTCAATTCCGGCGATAATGCGGCGGATACGCAGAGGATAGCGTACCAGTGGTACGGTTGGCTCAGACGGCTGTCCAGCCCCCGTCCACATACAGCGTCTGGCCTGTCGTGTAGCTGGAAGCATCCGAGGCGAAGTAGAGGACAGCGCCGTTCAATTCATCGGGGTTGCCGGGCCGGCCCATGGGGCATAGCGAATTATACTGCTCCAGAAATTGGTCCTGGTAGAGTGCGCGGGTCATCCGGCTGGGGAACAGGCTGGGTCCGATCGCATTCACTGTGATTCCGTAAGGAGCAAGGGTCGCGCCCATGCCGCGGGTCAGATTCACGACTGCGCCTTTGGAGGCATTATAGGCATGCAGGGCGGCCTGCTTGCTGCCCTTCACACCGCAGATGGAAGCAAGGTTAATAATGCGGCCCGCCTTGCGTTCCTTCATGGCCGGGATCACAGCTTTCGACATGAGATAAATACTCTTCACATTGGTATCCATCACCCGGTCCCATTCCGCTTCCGCCAGTTCCTCGACAGAGCCTGTGGATGCAACTCCGGCATTATTCACCAGGATATCTATCCGTCCGAAATGCTCCAGAATGCTTGCTACCGCCGATTCAATCTCCGTGCCTCGGGTTACGTCACATTGGAGCGGAAGCGCCCGGCAGCCCTGGGCTTCAATCTGTTGCCGCGCCGGTTCCAGCTCGTCCACTCTTACATCCAGCAGGGCAACATCCGCCCCTTGCCCGGCCAGAGCTTGAGCCAATTCCCCCCCTATTCCCCCGGCTGCGCCCGTCACCACCGTCACTTTTCCGCTCAAATCAAATGGATTTCTCACCGGCGCACCTCCATTAATTCCACCAATCCCAGCGCAAGTTGGAGTAGGGAAGGAACTGTTCAGGATCTACAGCCGTCAGGACCTCACCGCGTTCAAGGACGGTATTGCTGACCGTGTAGATTCCGCCCAGCATACGGACGACTTCCAGCTCGGCCCAGGGGTCATGCGGAGAGTCATGCAGGTGAATCTCTACTTCTGCCGCCGTGCGCACACTGATATCCATTGAGGCTGTCTGCCGGATCAGCAGCGGTCCAAGATCGAATCCGCGTCCATCTGGAGACTTGGAATACTTCATATTGAAGACAGGCAGTCCGTCACCATAATGCTCAGAAATGATGCGCTGTCCGTCTACGGCATTCATTTTACCGCTAAGTGCAGCCTCTACGTGGAAGAATTCAGTGCCCCGCCGTGAGACGCTGCCTGCTATATGGTGATCCTCCTTCTGGAGACTGATGTCGGCCATCTTCTTGGGGAAGCCGTAAATCTCACGCCCCAGGCCCATCGCGATATCATCGCTGATCGGCATGGACAGGCAGTAGGTGCCCGGTTGCCCGTTGTACGATGCCAGAACGAAGACCGCAGCTTCACGGTAAGGCTCGCAGAAGCTGGTGCGGGGATAGTTGGCTACAAAAGCATGCACAAGCGGCCTTGGACCCGGCGTAAGCGGGGCGGGCAGAATTCTGCGGATTACTTCGGGCGAAGTCTCCCAATAGACAGTTAGTGTCTCGGCATTATAGAAAGTCGTAGGTGTATTGATTCTTTTGGTAATCTCATTCACATCTTTTACGAAGCTGCTCATCTGAATCTCCTCCTGTGATATAGGGTCACGAATAATGTAACATGACTATTCCAGTGATTATATATATGGAAAATATAAAAATAAATGGGAATTTTGTGCGTGGCGCACTATAATAATCAAGGGGGTGAGAGCGATGAGTGTTACCTTTGAACAGATTAGCAGACATTTTACGGAGCAAGCCGTACATATCCAGTGGAACAAAGCATTAACGACAGCGTATTCAGATACGATGCTGATTACGAGGAACCTGACGCATTTTGCACCTGAATATATCTATGTGGGCTACCGGTCCGGATTACCGGATCACGCAGAAGGGGTGGAGCAGGCCAGTCTGATGCTAATTAATGACATTGTGGAGCCAGCTTCAGGTCAGCGTCAGCAGATGTATAGCAGACAGAACTGTATGGAATTCGGAGCGGAGGAAGATGTATTCGAGCTCTATAATCAGACCCGGGGGCTGTTCCTGGAAGAGGTTGAACGGGAGCAGGCTAAGGGCCGAATGCTTGAGGCCTGTGTCGCCGGCAAAGGACTGGATGCAATCGTCTGTGCGGCGGCAGAGCTGATGGGCAATCCGGTAATTATCATCGATGTAAGCTATAAGGTTCTGGCTTCTTCGGATTGTAGCGGGGTTACCGATCTCATCTGGAGCGATAATCTGCACAAAGGCTACTGCTCCTATGATTTCATAGCTGCCGTTCACCAACTGAAGAGTGTGCAGACCGGTATAGAGTCGCTGGAGGCTTACGAAGTGGAATGCAACGGAAGCCAGGTGACCAAGCTGGTTGCCAAGATTAGGATCGGCAGCAAGCCTGTCGGGAATGTGATTGTGCTGGGCGATACACGCCCGATTGAACAGAAGGATCATGAACTGGCGGGTTTTACGGCCGGGCTGGTGGCAGCGGAGCTGGCGAAGAACAGCTTTTACCGGAATTCGAGCCAGGCGGAATATGAAGAGCTGATCTATGGATTACTGGAGAATGAGGAGAACGGACCGGTACTTATTCAGGAGAGCCTGCGGAGCGGAGTGCGTCTGCCTAAGGGCAGATTGTCTATTCTGGTGCTGGAGCTTACGGGGTATGAGGCTTCCGCTTCCGGCAAACACACTGGTTATTTAAGGGATCAGCTGCACCTGTATTTCGGGGAAGAGCGCCTGATTTTTTACCATGAATATATGGTGGGGGTCAGTGAGGGTGATACTGCATCGTCCAGGTCAAGAGAGTATGATCCAAGCTTGCGGGAATTTCTCGTCAGCCATCAGCTCCGTCTGGGGATCAGCCGGGAATTCACCGACCTTACAGACTGCCGCAAATATTATCTGCAGGCGCTCAAGGCACTGGAGATCGGGCGGATCGTCTGGCCTGCGGAACCGCGCATCTTGTATGCTGATGTGCAGCTGTATGATCTGTTGTCCCCGCATGCGCAGCATGATTCCCGGGATGTCACCCATCCGGCGCTTACGGTCCTGCGTGTATTCGATGAGAAGCATCATGCCGACTTGTATCATACCCTCTATTGCTATTTGAAGAACAACCAGCAGCTGCAAAAAACCGCCGACGCACTATTCGTCCACCGCAACACCCTGCGGTACCGTTTACGCCAGATCGACGAACTGATTCAGCTTGATTTGCGCCAGATCGATCAGGTACTGAGGCTATATATGTCCTATCAAATGACAGATTATCTGGAAAAGCTCCATGGGGGAGGGAGCCCTTCTCGTTGAAACGGTACCGTCCTTTAAAAGGACGGCAAATCCGTTTCCACTTGTTATTTGGCAGCAGCTGCGTTCTCCCGCATTAGCTTCATACACACCTGAGGCTCTTCCTCCACTTCCCTGCAAGGCGCACACACCTCAAACCCAAACTTTCGCACAGTTGCCATCGAAGCAGCGTTATGCGGATGAGTCAGGATATAGATGCAATCCACATCAAGCTGTGTGAAGCACGTGTCGAGAAGTACGGGCAGGGCCTCCGACATATAACCTTGCCCCCAATAGTCCTTCCAGATGTCATAACCGATCTCTACCTGCTTCCGCTCAGCGTCCCAATAATGATAGCCGCAGGTGCCAATGAAGGAACCGGTCTCCCGGTCAAACATCCCATAGCGGTGATGGCCTTTGCCTTCAGGCTGGGCGTAATGTTCAATGATTTCAATGGCTTCAGTATAATCGCAGGGCGGCTCACTGAAGTATCTGCACATGTCCGGGTCCGAGAATTGTCGGTAGACCGCGTCGATGTCGGACTGATTCAGTAAGCGGAAGTGGAGACGGCTGGTTGTAAAAGGTTCGGATAAGTTCATTGATGATTCTCCTATTCATGGACAATATTTCATACTATTATTATGCGATCATATAATCGGGTTGTCTATGACCGTGAACCCGGTTGTTAATGTATGGTAAAATATAAGCACTACGTCTATTTATTGAAGGGGTGTGCCTATGAGGCCGAAGAGATTAACCAAAAACCTGGCAGCCGTACTTGCTTCTGCAATGTTGTTCACAGGTACCGGAATTACCGTTCTTGGCGCTTTCCCGCAGAAGATCGAGGCAGCGGCGGTGAAGCCTACTACAGCCTTCGCTTTATTCGAACAGAGGTTGCAAAAGCCTTCGTCCCTTGGCCTGGCCCAAGCTACGCTGGTTAACCGGATCGGCCAGATGACGCAGCTCGAAGCGAATCTGGCAGTACTGCATCTGGAGAATGCACTAAAGGCTTACCTTCCTACGGCAACCAAACGTATGAATGCGCCTGTCGTTCAACTGAATATCAAGAACATATATACGACCGGGATGCCAATGGCGCTCGCACGCTCCAAGGTGAGACAGGCCGAGGTCCGTGTGGTCCTCCAAGACCTGGAGGGGATGGGCTACAAGCTGGTGCAGGATGGCGGATTCGTGCCCGCCCTTCCTTATAAGAACTTCAAAGTCTTCAAACCTTATGTCAGTAAGGATCTGCAGGTCTATATCGACCTGATGGCGACAGAGTCGGAGCAGCCGGTGGCGGCTGGTGAAAGGTTGATGGTGGACTGGTACCAGGTCATAGAGCGGGCCGTGCAATACGAGGATTTTGTGCAGACGTATAAGACCTCTAACCGTGCTGCGGCGATGACAGAAGCGCTAGTGCGGGCCAAGCGGATTGTGTTCAACGGCACGCCCAAGACACCGCTGTTCGACAAGAAGACACAGGTCATTCTTGAAAAGGCAGCCATCGCTTATGAGAATACACTGTCGGAGGCAGGCCCCGAGAGAATCGAGGGCAGCAGGCTGCTGACGGAGCTGGATGATTTCCTGCTGCTTGTAGAGAAGAACGGGGATCAGCGAACGCAGGCCGTTATTGATTATCTAAATGCTTTATGAGTCTGAAGTAGGGATGGGTGTAATACAGTGAAGAAACCGGGCTATTCTCGAAGCAGCCCGGTTCTTTTGCGTGCATATTGGGGGCGGGAAGACCCGCAAAGCATATCTTCCTATAGGCCGAAAGCGTCATAAATCACAGAAAAGGAAAACGATTACAATTATAATGTAAGCGTTATCTAATGATCGTGTTCATTTATACGCAAAGGGAGGAAGACGGCTTGAGTACCCACAAGATTTCCTTTAACATGCTTGTCTTTATCGGTTTTAGCCTTCAGTATGCATTGATGCATCTCTTATCTGCAGGTGAGGTGATTGTGATTTCATCCGCTGAGCTTATCCTTTATATGGTGCTTACCTTTGCCGGGCTCGGCAGATTCTTTCGGCGCAGAAGGCGGCTTCTGAACGAGAGGGGCTGCGGAAGCACCGGACTTTTTTTCAGCGTGTTATGGACGGTGTCACTCTGCTCCCAGTTCCGTAAGGAGAACTACCCGGATGCGCTGACCATTATTAATTCGCTAGGCGTGTCAGCGGCTGGACTGATTCTGATTACTGAGATTATTGTGTTATTTAAGGTATGAGTGACGGTTACGATACTAGAGGGAATCTATTCGGGTGGCTCCGAATGAATTCCCTCTTTTTCTGCTGCTTTCCTATACCCTTATGTACGAAGCAAATACTGTTGTTTTTGATTTTACAAATCCTGATAAACAATATTTATGAGTTCAATCTTTAAGGTCTGAATGGCTTCTTCCCGCGGCAGCATAATGAACCGGGATAAATATTCGATGTCCACCGAGAACAGGCTTAGGATATCCTCCATGGACGCTTTATCTCCGCTTTGTGCTTTTTTTACGGTCTCGATGAATGGATAAGATTTTCCTTCAGGACTTCCAGTCCCTTGCGTTTCCATTTGCTAACCCCCTGTTGAGTCATTTGCAGCTCGGCTGCTACTTCTTGTTCGGCCATTCCTTCTATGACTGTTCTTTTGATAATATACCTGCATTTTGCCCATGGTAGCATATCCAGAAGCTCATCAACGAACAACTCAGAAACGACCATACTTTCAAAGCTGTTGTCGTAGCATTCATTATCGTAGAGCGGATTACTTTCCTTTATCAGCTGAATGCGAGTCTTGTACTGGATTCTCCATGCTGAGCGTTTTAATAATTTCCTGCAGGTTTCAACTAATTCGTCATCACAGGTAACCATGAATTTTCCTCCCCATGTTCAGTAGTACCTTCATTCCAGGGTCCAGCGGAGCCTGTTCCCCCAGGCCTGACCTAACCAATCGCTGATCCTCTCATATAACAAGTAAAATATTCCATAGATTCCACAACTGACAAAAACAAAAATTTACAAGAATACTATTTTTCTTGCGAAAGTTGTAATAATTATTTCTGGATTACCTAGTATTACGAGAATACAAGACAATAGATTGTCGAAATTCCCATTTAGGAGGCGATGGCGATGAGTGACTATGTAACACCTGAGATGATGAGCACCCTGATGACCGCGCTGATTATTCCGCTGCTGGGGCTGCTGGCGAGGTCTGTAATTGCTTATATCAAGCGGGAAATTGCCGGGCTTGAGCAGAGAATCGAGAATGAGGCAGTGAACAGCCTGCTTCAGCGGGCGGGGGATGCTGTTGAATCCGCCGTAATCGCCGTCAATCAGACGTTCGTGGAGACGCTCAAGCAACAAGGCAGTTTCGACACGGAGGCGATGAGGAAATCTTTTCTGCTGGCTAAAGAGAAGGCGATAGCGATCCTGGGAGAAACCGCACGGAAGGAGCTGAGTCTTGTGATCGGCGACCTCGAAGCCTGGCTCGAAACGAAAATCGAAGTTTGTGTGAACCGGAATAAACAGTTGTAAAAACACGTCCGGGTTTCCCTTTGATTAGTAAAGGAGGTCCAGGCTTCACCATGATCACTGTGCTCATTACTAAAAAGTTAGGGGATGTATGATGAAACATTCGAAAAGGAAATGCAAGCTTGTTCAGCAAGGACGGTTGGGCATAATCAGCAGATGGCTGTGTCTCTCGCTTCTCATTCTGATGCTGGCGCCAGGCGCTGTGTTCGGGTCAGGAATATTAGCCCGTAACATTGTTCCGGGGCCTGAAGCGGACACTGCCTCTGCAGCAGTGTATGAGGCAGAGCCGCCAGTACCGGAGCCGCAGATTCAACGGGGGGCAACAGTTAAGGATTCGGTCTATCGCTCCGTGTATCAATCGGTGTATGAGATAGATCCTACCTTGGGAGTCATCCTAAATCATGGAGCCTATCAGATGAGTCTGATGGCGCTCAGTAATGTCGAGGGGTCGATGAGCGCGGTATCGCCGCTGCTGCAGCAGATCCGGTTGTCGCAGGCCTCGGGTGTGGTTCCAGGGGGGCGCGGCTTTATGCTTCCGCAGGTGGTAGCGGTCAAGGATCTGGCGGGTAATCCGCTGCCGGGTATTCCCGTCACCTTCACCGTCTCGGAGGACAGTACAATTACTGCGGTCATGCGCGGGCTTAACAGTACTGGAATTACAGTGGTGTCGGATGCAAACGGATATGCATCTGCGGCTAACAACTATACAGGTTATATTGGTGAAGGCTATCAGGTCTATTCGAAGGGAACCGGGGTCATTAAGACCATGGAGGTAAAAGCTACCGTTCCCGGTCTTCAGCCGGTCACCTTCAAGGTAGAGGTCGGTGCCGTAGGCTCTAACCTGATCGACACGACCCCGCCTTCCATTAAGGCCACGGCGGTGACGGATAACGGTGCGCCTTATATTGCCGGGACCTGGACCAGTCAATCCGTGACTGTACATTATACGGCAGAGGATACGTTGTCAGCGATCAAATCACTGACTCCGGATCAGAAATTCACCGCTGAAGGAGCAGGTCAGACGGCAACGGGCAAGGCTGTTGACAGTGCGGCTACCAGTGATGAGGATAAGAACCATTATTCCATCGCAACCTTCGGTCCCATCCATATTGATAAAAGCGCTCCGGTTACAGAAGTAGCTGTAACAGGCGCTGAACCAGGCAGCTGGAGCCGGGGAAAGGTTGCGCTGCATTTTACCGCTGAAGATGCATATTCCGGTGTGGACGCTGTGTATTACAAGCTGGGTGAGAATGCAGCAGTGAGAACTGCCGGCTCCAGCGCGGCGCTGGAGCTGGAACAGGAAGGAGCGACTACCGTCAGCTACTGGGCTGTGGACAGAACCGGGAATGCAGAAGCTCCCCGGACAGTAGTGGTACAAATTGACAAGAGCGGTCCGCTGATCGCCAGTATTCTCAGTCCTGAAGCGAATGAGAAGGGCTGGAACAGCTCAGATGTTACGGTCTCTCTTACCGCTTCAGATGCCCATTCCGGAGTGAGGGAGATCCATTATAGACTCGGAGCTGATGGCGAAGAACAGAGTGTGGCAGGCAGCTCGGCTGCTTTTGACGTCCCGGTGGAGGGAATTATCCCTCTGGAGTTCTGGGCCGTTGACCATGCAGGCAACGTGACCGCTGTACAGAAGACCGAAGTGAAGATTGATAAGACGGTCCCGGTCATTACTGTTCCGGCGAATATTACGATGGAAGCGAAGGCAGTACGTACCTCTGCCGATATTGGACAAGCCTCCGTTCAGGATATCTCGGTCCCGGATGTTCTCCTGACAAATGATGCACCTGCAGACTATCCGATCGGGACAACTACCGTAAAATGGACAGCGGTGGACCCGGTAGGACTGACCTCCTCACAGGTGCAGAGAATTACTGTAAAAGATACGACAAAGCCGGTACTAACCGTGCAGGGAGATATGGTTGTGGAAGCTACAGCGGTTAAAACGCCGCTTGTGGTCACCGGAGCGTCGGCTACGGATATCTTCCCGGTTATTGTGGTGAATGACGCGCCGAAGGAATTCCCTATTGGTCCGACTACCGTCACCTGGACGGCAACCGATGCCAACAGCAATGTAACTACAGCAACACAGAAGGTCACCATTGTAGACAGAACAAAGCCGTTATTGACGGTTCCGGCCGACATTACAAAAGAAGCTGTAGGCCGAAGAACTGTGGTAGATCCGGGGAAGGCCACGGCCACAGATATTTTCAAGGTGAATATTACGAATAATGCGCCTGAGGATTACCCGGTGGGCGTAACCAAGGTGAGCTGGACGGCCAAGGATGAGAATGGGAATATCTCTACAGCAGATCAGCTGATCCGTATTACCGATACCACCAAGCCTGTACTGACAATACCGAAGGATATTACCGTAGAAGCTACGGCTAGACGGACGAAGGTGAATATTGGGCAAGCCGAAGCCAGCGATCTGTTCGATGTGCTGTTAACCAAGGATGCCCCGGCGGATTATCCGGTGGGTGTAACCATGGTTACCTGGACCGCCACAGATGAACATGGCAACGTCACCGAGAAAGTGCAGAAGATTACAGTTACAGATACAACGCCTCCACAGCTAACTGTGCCTGGAGACATCACCGCCGAGGCAACCGGCATTAAGACTCCAATGGAGCTGGGGGAAGCGTCTGCCAAGGATATTTTCAGTGTTACAGTAACCAATAACGCCCCGGAACGCTTCATCTTCGGGACAACAGTCGTTACCTGGACGGCTACAGATGAGAATGGCAACACCACCAAGACAACGCAGACCGTGAAGATCGTAGACACGACGAAGCCGCTGGTTACACTGCCAGGCGGTATAACGGCAGAAGCCACTGGAGTAAAAACGAAGGTAGACATCGGCCAGCCGGTGGTTACAGAAATTTTTGCTGTGACAGTCAAGAATGATGCTCCGGCGGAATTCCCGCTCGGAACTACCAAAGTAACATGGACGATTACGGACGAGCATGGCAATGCAACTAAAGGTACGCAAGAGGTCAAGATCGTAGATACGACCAAACCGGTCATTACAGCACCGGAGGATCTAACGGTAGAGGCTACGGCGGTCAGATCCAAGGTCGCTCTGGGTGAGCCGGTGGTCTTCGATCTGTTCGAGACTGAGATCATTAACGATGCTCCGGTTGATTTCCCGGTCGGCACCACGCTGGTTACCTGGATGGCCAGTGATCCAAGCGGCAATGTGGCAATCGCGAAGCAGAAGGTGAAGGTTGAAGATACTACTGCGCCTAAGCTGTCTATCCCGGCAGATGTTAAGGTTGAGGCTACGGGGATTAGAACTCCAGTAATGATTGGAGAGGCCACAGCCACGGATATTTTCCCGGTCACTGTAACCAGCAATGCTCCCGAGAATTATGCAGTAGGCATTACTGAGGTAATCTGGACGGCTAAGGATGCCAACGGTCTGGTAACCACCGGCAAGCAAAAGGTGACCGTAGTAGATACCACGCTGCCCATCCTGACGATTCCGCAGGATATCAGTGTGGAGGCTACCGCAGTAAATACTCCGGTTCAAATCGGCAAGGCTACGGCTACGGATCTGTTCCCGGTCACGGTGGTCAGCAATGCTCCGGCCAGCTACCCGCTCGGCAAGACCATTGTCACCTGGAAGGCGACTGATGCGAACGGCAATTTCAGTACCGGAACGCAGACGATTACGATAACAGATACCACTGCACCAGCCATCGCTGAAATTCCGGACTACATTGCAGAGGCCACCGGACAGACGATGCAGATTAAGCTGCCGGTGCCTGCGGTCACCGATATCTTCGGGGTTGCCGCAGTGAGCAGCAATGCTCCGGCTTCCTATCCGCTTGGCGTGACTGAAGTCACCTGGACAGCGAAGGATGTGAACGGCAACGTATCCACGCGCAAGCAAAAGGTTACTATCTTGGACACCACGAAGCCTGTACTTACTGTACCGGAAGATCTGACGGTAGAAGCGGCGGCGGTGGAGACTTTGGTGGAGATCGGTCAAGCGTCTGCCACGGATATCTTCAAGGTGACGGTGAAAAATAATGCCCCGGAAGCATATGCGCTGGGCGTAACAGAAGTGATCTGGACGGCAACTGATGCGAACGGCAATGTGACTACGAAGGTGCAGAAGATCAAGGTCGTGGACACGACGAAACCGGCGCTTACCGTGCCGGAGGATCAGACAGTGGAGGCAATGGCTGTTGAGACTCCAGTGGAGATCGGTCAAGCGTCTGCCACGGATATCTTCAAGGTGACGGTGAAGAATAATGCCCCGGAAGCTTATGCGCTGGGCGTAACAGAAGTGATCTGGACGGCAACGGATGCGAACGGCAACGTGACTACGAAGGTGCAGAAGATCAAGGTCGTGGACACGACGAAACCGGCGCTTACCGTGCCGGAGGATCAGACAGTGGAAGCAACAGCTGTTGAGACTCCAGTGGAGATCGGTCAAGCATCTGCCATGGATATCTTCAAGTTGACGGTGAAGAATAATGCCCCGGAAGCTTATGCGCTGGGCGTAACAGAAGTGATTTGGACGGCAACCGATGCGAATGGCAACGTGACAACGAAGGTGCAGAAGATTAAGGTTGTGGACACCACGAAGCCGGCAGTAACTGTGCCAGAGGATCTGACAGTAGAAGCAACAGCTGTAGAGACTCCGGTGCAGATCGGTCAAGCAGCGGCCACGGATATTTTCAAGGTGACGATGAAGAATAATGCCCCGGAAGCGTATCCGCTGGGCGTAACAGAAGTGATCTGGACGGCAACCGATGCGAACGGCAACGTGACAACGAAGGTGCAGAAGATTAAGGTCGTGGACACGACGAAACCGGCGCTAACAGTGCCGGAGGATCAGACAGTGGAAGCAACGGCTGTTGAGACTCCGGTGCAGATCGGTCAAGCAGCGGCTACGGATATTTTCAAGGTGACGGTGACATCGGATGCTCCGGCTGCTTATCCGCTGGGAACAACGACAGTTACCTGGAAGGCCAAAGATATCAATGGTAACGAGGTAACCGGGGTACAGCGGATTACCGTAGTAGATACGACACAGCCTTTGCTGAAATTCGAAGGACCACTGCAGCTGACCAAGGAAGCAACGGCTCTGGAAACCCCGGTAGAACTGGAAGTGCCAGCGGCGCTGGATTTCTTCCCGGTCACTCTAACCACAGATGCTCCGGGAGAGCATGGCGCGATCACTTCTGAGAAGACCCTAACCGCAAATTTCCCTATCGGAACTACGATTGTAAAATGGACAGCAATAGACAGCAGCGGAAATTCCGCAGTGGGCATCGTGAAGGTGACTATTGTGGATACGGTCAAACCTGCTCTTAAGCTTCCGGCTGATATTACTCTAGAAGCATCCGCCCTAAAGACGCCGGTAGAGATCGGCGTGGCCACAGGGATGGATATTTTCAAAGTCACAATAACCAGCAATGCGCCTGAGAACTACGCGCTGGGAGTGACCGAAGTGGTCTGGACCGCTACGGATGCGAACGGCAATGTTAGCACAGGCGTGCAGAAGATCACGGTGGTGGATACGACGAAGCCTGTGTTGAAGCTTCCGGCTGACAAGACGGTAGAAGCATCAGCCCTGAAAACTCCGGTGGAGATCGGCGTAGCAACAGGGACGGACATTTTCAAAGTAACAATAACCAGTAATGCGCCTGAGAGCTATGCGCTAGGAACAACTGAGGTCACTTGGACCGCTACGGATGCGAACGGAAATGTTAGCACAGGCGTGCAGAAGATCACGGTGGTGGATACGACGAAGCCGGTGCTGAAGCTTCCGGCTGACAAGACGGTGGAAGCAACGGCGCTGAAAACTCCGGTGGAGATCGGCGTAGCAACTGGGACGGATATTTTCAAAGTAACGGTAACCAGCGACGCCCCTGAGAGCTATGCGCTCGGAACCACAGATGTCAATTGGACCGCTACAGATGCGAACGGCAATGTCAGCACAGGTGTGCAGAAAATCACGGTGGTGGATACGACGAAGCCGGTGCTGAAGCTTCCGGCTGACAAGACGGTGGAAGCAACGGCGCTGAAAACGCCAGTGGAGATCGGCGTGGCAACAGGGACAGATATTTTCAAAGTCACAATAACCAGCAACGCCCCTGAGAGCTATGCGCTGGGAGTGACCGAAGTGGTCTGGACCGCTACAGATGCGAACGGGAATGTCAGCACGGGCGTGCAGAAGATTACGGTGGTGGATACCACGAAGCCGGTGTTGAAGCTTCCGGCTGACAAGACGGTGGAAGCAACGGCGCTGAAAACTCCGGTGGAGATCGGAGTGGCAACGGGGACGGACATTTTCAAAGTAACAATAACCAGTAATGCGCCTGAGAGCTATGCGCTGGGAGTGACCGAAGTGGTCTGGACCGCTACGGATGCGAACGGCAATGTCAGCACAGGCGTGCAGAAGATTACGGTGGTGGATACCACGAAGCCGGTGTTGAAGCTTTCGGCTGACAAGACGGTGGAAGCAACGGCGCTGAAAACTCCAGTGGAGATCGGCGTGGCAACAGGGACGGATATTTTCAAAGTCACAATAACCAGTAATGCGCCTGAGAGCTATGGGCTGGGAACCACAGATGTCACTTGGACCGCTACAGATGCGAATGGCAATGTCAGCACGGGCGTGCAGAAGATTACGGTGGTGGATACGACGAAGCCAGTGCTGAAAGCTCCGGCAGATGTTGCTGCTCCGGCAACCGGAACCAAGACGCTTGTGAACCTGGGCCAAGCTACAGCGAGCGATATCTTCGGAGTTGTGCTGAAGAATGATGCTCCGGCTGACGGCTTCCCGTTAGGAATAACAGTGGTCACCTGGACGGCCACGGATGTTAACGGTAATGTATCGACGGCGGTGCAGAATGTAACTGTTACTCAGACGTTCAAGGTTCAATCGTATAATGCGAGCAGAAGCAGCGTGACGAATACGATTTTTCCGCGAATATCCTTTGAGAATACCAGTAAGTCTACCTTACAGCTCTCCAGCATCAAGCTCAGATATTATTACACCGTCGATGGAGAGAGATTCCAGAGTTTCTATACGGATTATGCCAGAGTATCCGGCTCGAATACCAGGGTGATTCAGTCCTATGTTACGGGAAGCTTCCAGAAGACAGCAGGCAAAACCGGCAGTGATTATTATCTGGAAATCGGCTTCACCAACGGTGCCGGAAGTCTGAAGCCGGGAGAAACTGTAGAAATTCAGTGCAGGTTCTGGAAATCGGATTTCTCTAATTATAATCAGACCAATGATTATTCCTTCAATGGACAGGCAACGGGCTTTACAGATACCAGCAAAATTACGGCCTACTCCTCCGGCAATCTGATTGCAGGGATGGAACCGTAATCGGCTAAGTAAGCATTGCACGGCTTCCAGGCTGCTGCCGGGTCAGTGGTTGCAGCTTGGGGCTATTCATTAACGGGAGATCAGCCAGCTCCATTAGCGGGGGTACGATATGCCAGACGACATGAATGAAATCCTTCAACGGTTGACCCGGGTAGAGACCAAGCTTGACATCATGAACAGTGCAAGGGATATTGCGCTTGAGGCCATGCAGAGCAGCAAATCGGCGCATTTACGGATGGATGAGATGCGGGATGAGCTGTCCAGATTGAAGCTCAGGCAAGGGGAGAATCAGCGCTGGCTGGTGGGCACGATCATTAGCAGCGTGGGGATGTGTATTGCCGCAGCGGGACTTTTGATGAAAATATTAATCGGGTAGCAGACAGGAAGAAGGAGATGGGGGAATGGCCAAAGGCTTTGATTGCGCAGCACCGCTAACACGTACACTGGCTAAGAAATTCAAGGAGGATGGTTACGAATTCGTATGCCGTTACCTCGTGCCCTCCGGCTGGAAAAGGTTAACCCAGGCGGAGGCGGTTGCCATCAGCGCTTCGGGGCTGCAAATTGTCTCTGTGTATGAAACGACCGCCAGCCGTGCGCTGGGAGGCCGTGCAGCCGGTCTGACAGACGGGGCGATTGCCGCACAGACGGCCCTTGCGGTTGGACAACCTGCCGGGAGCCGGATCTACTTCGCCGTTGATTTCGATGCCTCTGCAAAACAGATGGATACGGTGATAGAGTATATTACGGCAGCAGGAGAAGCCGCCCGGAATTACCAGTCGGGTGTCTACGGGAGCGTGACCGTTATTGAAGCTGCAATGGCCGCTAAGGCCTGCACCGGCTTTTGGCAGACGTATGCCTGGAGTAAAGGCCGAAAAGCGGAGGGTATCCACATTTATCAATACGACAACGGCCCCAAGGGATTGGGTCAGCCGGTTCACGGGGTGAATGTGGACCTCAACCAGTCCAGCGGAGAGGCGGGCTGGTGGAGCACACAGTCTGCTGCGGTTCCTGCACCAGGCAATGTAAACGGGGAGGGAAAAGACTATATGATGAAGAAAGAGGATGCGGGCAAGATCATTGCTTTTCTTCAAGCGGCTTATATGGCTGCAGGTAATGCAGAGTCTGGAAAAGAATTTCACCGTCTGGCGAATGAGCTGCGCAAAGCCTCGGGCCAAGCGGCAGACCCGAACAATCGGTAATCCGCAGCAAGGGATACAGGCTGCCTTAGGGCGGCCTTTTTGACGTATTAATATACATAATTAATTGAAAAAATGGATTTATTTATAACTCCGGCTGTAAAAAGCGCTATGGATTTTACTTTATCTATAGGATCGATTTTTTACAGAGGGGGGAATCCATTGCAGACCCAAGCAACCGTAAGTAAGGAGAAAGATAAAGCATCCGGCGGCCATAAACCTTACAGCAATCCGCAGGTATTCATTCGTCCGGCAGCCGCGAAACAACCGGACCCGGTAGAGATTATCCGGCGTGTCCGCCAGAATCCGGCTTCCTTAAGCCGTGAAGACAAGCTGGCGCTCCAGCGCACACTCGGCAACCGGGCCGTGGTTCAATTGTTATCGAGCCTGAAGGAGGATGGGAAGAAGAAAGAGCAGGCAGATCATGGAACCCAGGCGGCTGGACCAAGTAAGAGCGCGGCCGCAGAAGCCCAGATGGAAGAGCATACGGATTCACCGGAAGCGGTGCAAGCAGAAGCAGAGCAAGCCAGCGCTCCGGCTGAAGCCAAGATGCAGAGCAAGGAGGAGCCCGAGGGCCAGGCAGCAAGCGCTGCTGCGTCTGTCACACAAACTAAGCCTGCTAGTGGGGGCAGTTCTTCAGGTCCCGTAGCCGTCAAAAAGACACCAGCGCCTGCCCGGGCAAAGGGGAGGGCTGAGGCCGCTGCAGAGGGGCAAGCTGAAGCGGCAGAACGAGAGGACGACGCTCGGTCTGCAGAAGAAGCCGGCGAAGAGCCGTCTGCGGAGCCGTTGAATCCCGGGAAGGCGGAGGAGTCCGCAGCAGCCCAGGGAGAGGAGGCGCCGGAGCCAGCCAAGAAGTCCGCCGCCTCCAAAGGAGCAGATGCACCGAAGAAAGCCGCCAAGGAGCCATCGCTTGGAGCAGCACTCGGTGCGTTAGCGGGAGATGGGAAGGAGAAGCCGGCGAAGGGCAAGACGGTGAAGATCAGCGGTGAAGATCCGGGGCAGATTCTGGATCAGCTGACACAGGTTCAGCCCACAGAGCTGGGGGATGCCTATGCCCAGGCGGTGAATGTATCCTCCGGTGCCTTCACGAAGCAGACGCAGAAGACCAAGCAAGGGCTGCCTGCTGTTCCGGTACCGACCGGCTTGAAAGGGAAGCCCTTGCAGGCCCGGAAGAAACCGGCAGCGCTGAAGCACACTGTGAAGGAAGGCTTCAAAAGCGAGCGTACCGGCGCGGCTGTTAGTGCAGGCAAGCTGGATAAAATGAACATTAGTTCATCCGGTTCCGGGGGCAATCCGGAGGCGATGTTAAGCGAGATCCGCTCCGCAGCCGCCCAGCCGCCGGGAATCAGCATGACCGGGGAGGCAGATCCCTCCCAGCTGGAGGGTTTTCATCAGGAGGCCTCCCAGCAGGTGAGCACAGCCAAGCAGGCGGAGATGGGCCAGATCAAGCAGCCGTTCGGGGAGAATGAGATCTATCCCGAGCCGGATGGCACCGTGGTGAAGGCTGCTGCAGGGCTGAAAGGCGGGCAGGCACCCGGGGCCAAAAAACTGCCTGCGCTGGCACTGCCTGCAGATATGACTGCCGGACTGAACCGTAGTCTGGCTCCAGAGATGAAGAAGCAGCTTGGTACCAAGCAGGCGGAATATAAGAAGGAACAAGCCAAATTCGACAGTAAAGTGCTGAGCTCCAAAGCTGACAGCCAGGCGCAAATCCGGCAGGCCGAGACCGAGGCGAAGAACAAGCAGATCAGCCAGCAGACTGGAGCCAAAGCAGAAGTCACCCAATTGCAGGGCGAGTGGAAAAAGGAGCTGGATGCTGCCGAGACGGACTATACCAAACAGGCCGGGTCAGCCGCCCAGCAGAAGAAGCAGGAGATCAACAGCGTCCGCACAGACAAAGAGCGGGAAGCTCAGAAGAAGCAGTCTGAAGCGGAGCGGGAAGCGACGCAGGCCTACAGTAAAGCTAAGAAGGAAGCAGACGGCAAGCATGAACAGGAGAAGGCCAAGGAAGAGAAGAAGGGCGGCTTCCTCGGCTGGGTGAAGGATAAGCTGGAAGCTGTCGTCGAAGTCGTTAAGAAAGCAGTCAACTTCATTTTTGAGGGTCTCCGCAAAGCAGTTAAGTTTATTTTTGACAAAGCGAAGCAGGCTGTGCTGGGCATCATTGAACTGGGCCGCAAGCTGATTACAACCCTGATCAAGGGACTGGGTGTGCTGCTTAAAAAGCTGGTGTCCGTTGTATTTGCTAAGTTCCCCGGCATTGCGGCCAAGATATGCAGCAAGATTGACGGAGTTGTCAATAAGGCCATTAAAGCGGTCAACCAGCTGGCCCAGAAGCTCAAGACCAAGGTCACTCAGGTGATGGACTTCCTGGCTGCTAAAGTGGATCAGGCGCTGGCAGCAGTGCAGAACTTCTATTCCAAGCTGATCTCAACGCTCGGCAATCTGCTGATTGCAACTTTCCTGGATGTGCTCGTCCGTATAGGAGCGCTCGGGAAGGCAGCGAAGCGTTCATTCAGCCATCTGGAAGGGAAGATGTGGGAGTATCTGCTCGGAGTAGATATCTCCAAGCCAATGGGGGCTGGAGCAGCAGAAGGCGGAGCTGCAGAACAGGCAGAGGGCGCGGGTCCGGCAGCGGATGAGAAGTTGACCGCTGAAGATATTGAGATGGAATCGGTGGAGCAGGGTGAAATGGACCCGGCGCTGATACAGGAAGCCAATCTCAAGGACGGGGAAACGAAGGAGATGTCCGGCAGCCGTGACCCGGCAACAATGGACAGCATTATGGCGGAATTCGACACCGGAGCAGCCAAGCAGAGCCTTGGCGGCAAAATCGCAGACGGTGCGAAGCTGCGCGCAGGCAATGCGAAAATGTTGTTTGACCAAATTAAATCATTTGTAATAAAATGGATGAAGGCCCATGGATTACAGCTGCTTGCAGGCATAGCTGGAGTATTAGTTGTTGTGGGTGCTGCTTTTGCCATCAGTGGCGGTGCCATTACTGTTCTTATTCCCCCTATTATTAATATTATCACTGTTGCGATGCAGGCTCAGGCAATTGTTTCTATTGCGCAAGCCTTAGCGCAAGCCGCCGGCTACATCGGCACCTACCTGAGCCAGGGCTGGCAGAAGATGATCGAACCTGCCGCGATTGCGCTCGCTACTGCACTGGCGATGGGACTGGTTGAGCTGGCGATGGCGGGTGGCTTCAAAGCTGTCGGAGCCAACCTCAAGAAAGCCGGACAAGCTGTCAAGAAGGGCGTCGGAGCGGCAGCCAGCGGGGTGAAGAACGTTGTAGGCGCAGGAGCCAAAGGCATCAAGAGCCTGCTGAAATCCGGAGCCAAGCTGGCCTCCAGGAGCGGCAGCATGATTATACGTAATGGTAAAGTCGTGATCAAGAGCCTGCAAAAAGGGCTTATGAAGGGGGCCAAAAATCTCCGGGGCCTGCTGGACCGGATTCTGCAAAAGTTCAAGTTCAAGAAGTTTAAGCTGGTGCGCAAGGGTAAGCATATCCGTCTGTATGGCGAGGTTAATCCTTGGGTGTTGCTGATTGACGGGACTATGCAGGACATAGAGGAGCAGGATTTCAATCAAAAGTTCCTGAAATTAAAGCAAGAGGGTAAGAAGCCGGTTAAGCTTAGTGATGCGGAATATAGCAAACTCAGTAAGCTAGAAGATACAGAGCTAAAAAAAATCTCTATGAATGCAGATGGGGATAAAGATAAGATTGATTTTGATAGCTTTGAGGACCCGAGTGATGTTATTAACCAAAGGGCGAAGAAAGCAGGACTTGATTTATCACCGAAGTCTAGCCCTTATAAGCAATTGGGATATAGGACAAAGAAAAAATTCAATAAAAAGGTTGATAATAGAACGATAACTAAAGAAGAGTGGAAAAGACTTCAATGGAATAAAAGACTCGATTCAAGAAGGGATGAAGGGGTGCAAAAATTCTGGGATCAGGAAAGAGCAAGAATTAGGAATGGTGAGCAAACAACTCGTGAATGGTCGCAAGAACAAATAAATGATATTTTAAATGATAAAGCACCCACTTTTAATGGGAAAACTATTACAGGACATCATGCTTATTCAGTCTCTAAGAATCCCCATCTAGCAGACAAAGGAGAGATTATATATCCGGCAACGTTTAAAGAACATTTAAAACGTTGGCATGGAAATTCATATCGTAAGAGTTTACCTGGTAAACCAATGAATCCGCAATTCCCAGAGGAATTTTAGAATAAAATATATATTTGAGGTGAGGTATTTTGTCCACATATTCTTTATTACTGGATTCAAATATAAGCGGTAAATTGTTAATGACAACAAAAAAACATGTGAATTTATCCCTTCATGAAATTAAATTTAACAGCATGAATCATATACCGATAATGATTGTAAATCGTAGAAACAAAGAGGAACTGGAGTTAATGAAAAATTTAGTCCAGGTATTATCAACACATCAATCAAAATTTAGGATTCTTAAACAAACTGAAGACGGGGTAGAAGAGTTACCACTTGAAATGTTCATGAATAGCTTTGAACTATCACGCCAAATTGCACAAGAGAGAGAACGATTGGATGCAATATTGCTAAAAGAGGACGATGAAGTTTAATAATATAATCTTTTTGTGGTAATGTTTTTAAGTGTATATTAATAACGTGAAGGGGCTACCAAGTGCCGAATGACCCCATCATTTTTTCAACCGTTAAATCAATCAGGTCAATTATGGTCAGATACTACCATGATTGACCTGTTTTTTGTTATCTTCATTTTCTTGGCTTTTTTAATATAACTGAAAAATCCAAGCTGATAAAAAAACTAACCATTTCCCCCTCCCCCCAGTTGTAATCCCCCACCCAAAACTTACTTTATATATGAACAAGAAAATATAGAGTGAGGACAGAACTGCCGATGAAATTCAAAAAATGGGCTAGAAGCTATCGAAAGGAAACAGCGGAGGCTTCTGATGATGTGGAACGGGTGGAA
Organism: Paenibacillus sp. FSL H3-0333; assembly: GCF_038002805.1. Lineage (NCBI taxonomy): Bacteria > Bacillati > Bacillota > Bacilli > Caryophanales > Paenibacillaceae > Paenibacillus > Paenibacillus sp. FSL H3-0333. Next base: position 3,478,608 of record NZ_JBBODG010000001.1, read on the forward strand.
GCTACCGAGCTTGGCACAGGAGCTGCTTATGTTGCTGCTCTTGCTTCCGCTCATGAACCAGCAGTTCCTGAAGCAAATTCCGAAGCAGCAGCTCCCCGAGAGGAGAGCGGCGAACCCGCTCCGCCCTACAGCTCGAACCAAGAGCATCTCGCAGAAGAGCTGCAACTGCTGGAGCTCCGACTCAAGCTCAGGTACCTTGAAGGACCGCAGCCGCACGCAGAGCTGGAGCTTGTGGACGAGGAGATCCGCAGTTTGCTGGATGTCCAGCCGGAAGATGAGCGTTACATCAATCTCTTAACAGCGGAAATAGCTCATCTGGAACGGAAGATCGCTGCCAGACTGAGGACTAATTTCCACCCATCAGCAGGTCAGTCACCCAGTCCAGCTCTCCGCCTTACGTGCACAGAAATGGCTTCTGCACTTAGCCTGCCGGGGCTGGAGGTAACCAGTCCCGCTCCCAGGCTCATGTTCCCGGAGGTGGCTTCAGCACTTAACCTGTCGGGGCTGGAGGTAAGCATCCTGGTCGCTTGTCTGGCGCCTGAGCTGGACGGCAAGTATGGACGAATCTATGCCTACCTGCAGAATGATATGTCGGACAAACGCCCTTCGGTGGGTTGGGTCCTGGATGTATTCGCCGGGGCAGAGGAGGAGCGGCAGGCGGCCCGTCTGCTGTTCGATGCGAATGCGCCGCTGATGAAGCTGCTGCTGGAGCGAAGAGGGGAGTACGGCGACAGCCGCATTCCGCTAATCGCCCGGCCGCTGAAGCTGGAGGATTGGGCGGTGAATCTGCTGCTCGGCTATGAGGTGCTGGATGAGCGCCTGACGAAGGCAGCGAATCTTAGCACGGTGCCCCTTCCGCAGCAGTCCCGTTTCCCTGCTGAGCTGGAGCAGAAGCTGCTGCGGTTCGTGAAGCATTACAGCAGCAGCGGGGCCGGCAGCTCCGGTAGCTCTGGCAGCGTGCTATACGTTAGCGGGCCGGATGAGGCCGTGAAGCTCGGAGGTATCCGCGAGGTTTGCGGAACCCTGGGACTCTCTGTGCTGGTTGCCGATCTGGAGAAGCTGCTGCGCCCTGAGGCTGATTTCAGCGAAATGCTGAGGCTGCTTGGACGGCATGCGCTGCTGATGAAGACGGCCCTCTGCTTCACCGGCTTCGACAGCCTGGTGACAGAGGATGACCGCTACAGCCTGCAGATCCGGCTCCTTATGGAGATGCTGGCAGCCTGCGCACCGCTGACATTCATCCTTGGAGAAGCGCAGTGGGGGATCAGCTTCACCGGAATTCCGCTGAATTTCATGCAGATGGACTTGCCCTTTCCGGATGCGGCGGCCCGCAAGGCCGCTTGGACTGCCTTCGGCCAGGAGTATAAGCTGTCTCCGCAGATGGAACTGGATGAAGTCAGCGGCAGCTTCCGCTTCACGGCAAGCCAGATCCGGGCCGCACTGAACGGCGGTGAGAACATCGCCGTCTGGAACGGCTCCAGGGAGAGGGGGATCAGCACGAAGGATCTATACCAAGCCTGTTACTTCCAGTCCAGCCGCAGAATCCAGGCACTGGCCTCGAAAGTCCAAGCCATGTATACCTGGGATATGCTGGTGCTTCCCGAAGAGCAGCTGAATCAGCTGAAGGAAATCTGCCGTCAGGTGAAATACCGTGCGCTCGTCTATGGGGAGTGGGGCTTTGCGGGACGGCTGTCGCTCGGAAGAGGGCTGAACATCCTGTTCTCGGGGCCGCCGGGCTCCGGGAAGACAATGGCCGCTGAGGTGATTGCGACTGAGCTGAGTCTGGAAATCTACAAGATCGATGTCTCGCAGATTGTGAGCAAGTATATCGGGGAGACCGAGAAGAATCTGTCGCGGATTTTTGATGAGGCGGAGACCTCGAACGCCATTCTCTTCTTCGATGAAGCGGATGCCTTGTTCGGCAAGCGCTCTGAGGTCAAGGATGCGCATGACCGGTATGCGAATGTGGAGATCAGCTACCTGCTGCAGAAGATGGAGGAGTACACGGGAATTGTGATTCTGGCGACCAACCTGAATCAGAATCTGGACGATGCTTTTGCCCGCAGGCTGCATTTCAAGCTGGAATTCCCGTTCCCGGAGGAGCAGCAGCGCGGCCGGATCTGGCAGGGAATGTTCCCGGCGGGAGCGCCGCTTGATGCCGGCCTGGATTACGATTTCATGGCGGAGAAGTTCATTCTGGCTGGAGGCAACATCAAGAACATTGCCTTGAATGCAGCCTTTTATGCGGCTCATGAGGGCTGTTCGATCGGGATGAAACAGATCATGCTGGCGGCCAAGCGGGAGTATCTGAAGCTGGGCAGAACCTTTTTGCAATCGGATTATGCGCCCTATCACACACTGATCGAGGTGAAATAAGCATGGCCGTGGATACAGGTACGGTAATAAGAGATGTCAGCACCAGCCTGAAGGCGCTACTGAAGGCGCATGTGCCTGAGCTGAACGATGACAGCTTCATCAGCTTCGGCTCTCCGAGTGACATTGACAGCTCAACGATGAAGCTCTCAATGTGTTTGTATTATCTGAGCCATAGCCCAAGTATGCGCAACAGTGAGAAGGAAGCGACCGGCGGCAAGAATGAGTTCATGTATCCGCCGGCTTATCTGGATTTGTACTATCTGCTCACACCTTATGCCAAGGACAGGGAGACTGAGCAGCTGATCCTGGGCCGGATCTTTCAGCTGTTCCATGAGCATCCGGTGCTTAGCGGCAGCGATCTGCGGGGGAACCTGGCCGAATGCGGCAATGAGAAAATCCGGATCTCCTATAACAATCTGACGATTCAGGATATCAAGCAGCTGTGGGAAGTGTTCCCCGGGAAGCCGGCTAAGGTGAGCCTGTCCTATCTGGTGTCGCCGGTACGGCTGCCTGCGGATAAGACGATCCTGATCCCGCGGGTTGAGGTGAAAGAGCTGGGCGTTCATCCCCTGTAGTCAGGCTGGCAGAGACTGCTTCTGTGAAGGGAGTGATTCATGGAGGGAATGACATGCAAGGCACCCGTACAAGCGGATATTCCGCAGACAAAGGCAGCTGTGCCTAACCGGATTGTGTAAGCTGACCAACCTTAAGTTTATGCTTCCTTAGCCAGTTTTGCCGAAGGTTTCTCTCAGAAGCAGAAGCTAATTAAACTTTTTTAGGAGGGTAAGAGATGGCAAATTATTTATCGCCAGGCGTGTATGTGGAGGAAGTCTCAAGCGGGGTCAAGCCGATTGCCGGTGTGGGCACCTCTGTCGGGGCCTTCGTCGGAATAGCAGAAAAAGGGGTCATCGGCAAAGCGGTACTGGTCACCAACTGGAGCCAGTTCGTCAATGAGTTCGGCCAGTTTATCCCCAATGGCTATCTGGCTTATGCCGTGTATAACTTTTTTGCGGAAGGAGGCACCTCCTGCTATGTAGTGAGAGCCGCATCCACCGACATCCGGCCGGCTTCGCTTGCGGTTCGCGATACCGATAATCTGGATTTGTTCAAGGTAGTTGCACGTTCGGAAGGGGAGTGGGGCAACCGCATTTCGGTCAAGATCGGTCCGTCCTCCAACAAGCAGCAATTCGGCTTCAAAATGATTGTGCAGTATTTGCTGGACAGTGATTTCAATAATGAATACAGCGGAGAAGACGAAGAGGGCAAAATCGTCGAAATCTTCGACAACATGCTGCTGATCAATTTTGAAGAAAAGGTGAATCAGGTATCCGCCTTCGTCAGTGTGAAGCCGCTGGTGGACCTGACCATTCTGGAGAATATGGAGAAAACGCCGGCGTTCAATGAAACAGCCCTGTCCCTCAGCGGCGGTGTGAACGGGATGTCCCCGATTGATTTCCTGGGGGATGCGGTCAAGCGGGCCGGTATCCACGCGTTCGATACGATTGACGGCATCAACATTGTAGCAGCTCCAGACCTTGCAGATATGGCGTACAGCCGGGGCACCATCCTGGATATGCTGAACTACTGCAAGCTGAGAAAAGACTGCATCTTCATTGTAGATCCTCCGCATGGCTTAAGCCCGCTGGAGGTCAAGGATTTCAAGGAGGGGGCGGGCGATTATTCGGGCAATTCATTCAATACGTCCTACGGCGCCCTGTACTATCCTTGGGTCTATATCAACGATCCGCTGACCGGGAAGCAGAAGCTTGTGCCGCCGTCCGGGGCGATTGCAGGAACTTATGCCTATGTCGATGCTGTACGCGGTGTCCACAAAGCACCGGCCGGCACCACCGACGGCTATCTGGATTCTGTAGTCGGGATTGAGAAGATCATTACCAAGGCGGAGCAGGAGCTGCTGAATCCCGGCGGCATCAACGTGATCCGCTCCTTGCCGGAAGGCATCTGTGTCTGGGGAGCCAGAACGCTGTCCGCCGATTCGGAATGGAGTTACGTCAACGTCCGGCGGCTGATGATGTACATTGAAGAATCGCTGGATGAGGGCAGCCAGTGGGTCGTGTTTGAACCGAATGATCCAAGCCTCTGGGGCAAGGTCAAACGCAATCTTACGGCCTTCCTGACCCGGGTATGGAGAGACGGTGCGCTCTACGGAACCACGCAGGAAGAGGCCTTCTTCGTCAAAGTGGACGAGGAGAACAACCCGCCTGCCGTGCGGGATGCCGGCCAGCTGATTATCGAAGTGGGTGTAGCCCCGGTCAAACCGGCTGAATTCGTAGTCATCCGGGTCAGCCAGAAGACCTTATCCAAATAAGAGATTGAGAGGAGATTTATCCTATGGCAACCGGCAAAAGATTAGACCCTTACCGCAATTACCGCTTCCGCGTTGTAATTGACGGCATTCAGACCGCAGCCTTCGCAGACGCAACGATACCGGATACATCCACAGAGGCTGTGGACTACCGGGAGGGCATCGATGCCCCGCATGCACGCAAGCTGTCGGGCTTGACCAAATTCGGGAATATCACTTTGAAAAAAGGTCTGACCGACTCCCTGGAGCTCTACAACTGGCGCAAGTCGATTGAGGATAAAGGCGCGCTGAAGAACCGCAAGAGCTTGTCGATCATCCTGGTGGATGAAGAAGGCAATGACAAGGCGCAGTGGGATATCCTCGAAGCCTGGCCGATCAAGTATGATGTCAGCGCCCTTAGCGCCAAAGGCAACGAGGTCTCTGTCGAGTCGATGGAGCTGGTGCATGAAGGGGTACGCAGAGTGAAATAGCTTCCCGCCCTTCGTCATCGTCACTGTGGATGTGATGCGATACGCCAAAACATAAGCTGGACGGTATGGACATCATATTCATGGCTGGGATGCCGGAAGGAAGCGAAGACATGAGGATGGTCTAGAGGAGGAAGTGAGGGAGATCATGGAACTATTACAAACTGAATTCAGCTTCACCCTGCCCAAAGGGTACGTGGATGAAGCGGGCACGCTGCATAAGCAGGGGACCATGCGTCTGGCTACCGCAGCCGATGAGATTACACCGCTACGGGATTCCAGGGTTCAGCAGAACCCTGCGTATCTGACAGTCATTCTGCTCTCCAGAGTGGTCACCGGACTGGGCGGGCTGGGCATGATTACACCGAGAGTCATCGAAGAATTGTATACCTCGGATTTCGCTTATCTGCAGGATCTGTATAACCGGATTAACCAGAACGGAAGTAATGCGGTTCATGCGCAGTGCCCCAAATGCGAGCAGCGCTTCGAGCTTGAACTGGAACCGCCGGGGGAATAGTCGGCTACCCCCTTGACCGCCTCTACGAGGAGGTAGCCTTTCTGACCTACTATCTGCACTGGGACTATACGGCGGTGCTGAACCTGGAGCACGCTGAACGGGACCGCTGGTGCAGTGAAGTCAGCCGGATCAACCAGAAGCTGAGTGGCGGGGAAGAGAAGAAGAACTTCTTTGAGGCTTAGGAGAGGATAACATGAAGGCAAATATGCTAAATATCGGCGCGAAAAGTAGCTGGGTGCCCGGGTACCGGGAAGATCCCTTTCTTGCTTATAACTTCATCGTGGAAATTGACGGGATATCCGTGGCCGGATTCTCTGAGGTCTCAGGCCTTAGCGTGGAGACACAGGTGGAGCGCAAAACCTTCGGCGGCGAGAATCATAAGGAATTTGTGTTCCTGGGACCGACCAAATACTCGGATCTGACGCTGAAAAACGGGGTTACGAATGATGAATATCTGTGGAACTGGTATCAAAATGTGGTCAATGGGGTCATCCGGCGACGCAGCGGGTCCATCTGTCTCTTGGATCATTCCGGCACGCCCAAGGTGTGGTGGAACTTCATCGAAGCCTGCCCCATCAAATGGGAAGGGCCGGCGTTCAACGCCAGCAGCAGCGCGGTAGCCGTCGAGAGCCTGGTTCTGACTCACAACGGGCTGTACAGGTACCGGTAATGAGCCGGAGCATTCGGAGCGCGGCGGCTCCTGCGAATCAGAAGCAGACCGAGTTCATTCAGTCGATTCTGGCAAAATACGGCTTGACCCGTTGGCGGAGCAAGCTGAATAGCCTAATCCTGCGGTACAATCCGCTATATGCTGCGGAACCGGAGACATTGCAGCGTACGGACCTGGTGACCAACCATATCCATCAGACATTCTATTATCCGGTAGTACCAGAGAAGGTACAGCCGGGACCGGCAAGCCGCATCCTGTTGGTGACTCAAAGCGGCATCAGGCCTGGACTAAGCGCTCCATCTGTTTCTCCTGGTCAAGCTGAGAATCTGCGGAGCGGGCTTCATTCAGCAGCCGGACGATTTGATTCGGTACAGGTGCTGCAAGAGAGAGTCTGGCAGCATAGAAGCAATCAACATCAGGTAACAACGGAGTATCACATACAAAATACAGCACTTCATCCGGCTGAACCTGTAGCTGCTCATCCAGCCGGAGCAAGACAGGTGCAAGTCTCTGCGCCGTCCGGGTCGTCTGTTCTGAAGCCGCAGCCTTTAGGCGTTACAGCCGAAAGAAGCGGTGGAGACCGGCAAAACAGAGGCGAACTGCTGGCTTCATCTGTCCTTCCAGGGCAGCAGGACAGGGTGACAGGTAGACCGGCACATACAGTCCATCACCAGCAGCAGCTGGTGCAGGTGATGCAGCTGCTGCGGACTTATGGCGTTAAGCAAGAAAGGGAGACCGGAGCGGAAGCGCAGCCCTTGTGGCAGAAGTCTGGGCATTCTGTACGGGCAAAATCATTGAAGCATGAACGGGAGACCGTCCCAGGCTCAGTCGGGACCGCTGTGGAAGCACAGCTTAAGACTCCCACCCTCAGCTTCAAGCCCGATAATCTGCTGCTTCCGCATTCCAGCGTAAATACCAGTCTTCAGCTCGGCTTAGGTCAGCAGCTGACGGCAACGCTTGAACAGCTGGAGAGCAGGCAGGAGCTTCTGAGCCCGCTGCTCGCAGCCGTTAGTACGGTTCATCAGAGGCAGCCGATGAAGTCATTGCAGCTGGCGCAGCCTCAGATCCTGCTGCCGCTTGGGGACGAGTCAGGTGCACCAGCTGCGGCCAGGCGGGCGGCTTCCGCGCGAATGGCCGCAGCCGGAGGCCGGTCAGCTCCAAGAGGGCCTGGGCCTGCGGCTCCGGTGGAGGCTGACCTGATCTACGCTGCGGACCGGACAGAGCTTCCGTCCGCCCCGCAGCGAAGGTCGCCGGGCAGCCAGCTTCTGAAGGCTGGCCCTGCTTATGAACCGGACCTTCAGCCTTCCGCCAGCCATAGCCGCCTGGTGCTGCGGAAGCCTGAAGCGCCCCGCGCGGCTCTGCCGGAGCCCATGCAGCAGCAGCTGGAGCGTGTGCTGCAGGAACAGGCGGCCCAGGCTCCGGCGCAGACCTTCACCAAGGCCGTTCCGCCGCCGGCCATGAATGCAGCAGAGCTGAATCAGCTGGCTGAGCGGGTATATCAGGTGCTGGAGAAGAGAATGGCAATACGCAAGGATCGGAGGGGGCTAAGATAATGGCGGAGAAAGCGAAGATCATTCCTCTGGATTTGCCCGTGGGTGCCATTGAGGTGATGTTTAACCCCAATGAGTACACCGTTTCTTTTGAAGGCAAATATACCGGGGAGAAGAACAATAAGCAGTTCCAGATCACAGAGACACCGGAGTTCAAGGTCTCCTTGTTCTACGATACCTATGAGCAGCGCAAGGATGTCCGCAAGAAAACCCGGCAGCTGACCTCGCTGCTTGATCCCAAGGTCAGCGGCAAAAGCACGAAAAAACCGCCGGTCTGCATGTTCGTCTGGGGCGGCTTCACCTACCGCGGCCTGCTGAGCAAGATTGAGCAGAAGTTCACCATGTTCATGGATAACGGCACGCCTGTCCGCTCGCTGCTGGATGTGACCTTCATCACGGATGAGCCGGACAAGTCGGTGGAGGACAGCCAGGGCCTGAATGCCTGCCGGAAGCTGTGGGTGGTCAAAAGCGGGGACCGGCTCGATCTCATTGCGAATGAGGCGCTGAAGGAGCCGCTGGCCTGGCGCAGAATTGCCGAGCTGAACAGGATCGTCAATCCGGTTGGCTTTCCTGGCAAAAACGATATCGGGAGAACTCTGGTTATCCCGGATTAAGGCGGGGATTGCATGGGCACCAGTGTAGCGAATTACAAAATTGAGCTGAACGGAAGCAAGCTGTCCGCTGAACTGACAGCGGCGGTGGAAGGCGTCACGCTGGAGGATGAGCTTAATCTGCCGGCGGTATTTTCCATCCAGATGAATATGGTGAATGCCGGAAGCGGCATGTGGCGGGGAACGGATCTGACGAGCCTTAAGCCGGGCGACCAGCTGAAGCTCTCCCTTGGACTCGACCAGCCGGAGCCGATGATCAGCGGGGAGATTACCTCGCTGGATCTGAACTTCGCGGAGCATTCGGTGCTGGATATCCGCGGATATGATCTGCTGCACAGGCTGCGTATGGGGACGAGGAGCAAGGCTTTTCTGAAGAAGAAGGATAGTGACATTGCTGCGGAAATCGCCAAGGAGCATGGACTGACCCCTGTGGTCGAGGATACCGGAACGGTGTATCCCTACCTCTTCCAGAATAATCAGAGCAACTACGAATTTCTGTTGGAGCGGGCAGCCCTGCTCGATTATGAGCTGTTCGCGGCAGACAAGAAGCTGCATTTCGTCAAGTCGCGGTCTGTGAAGGCCCCGGTGCTGCCGGAGATGAGCTTCAAGAAGGATTTTGAACGGCTGAATCTGGAACTTAGGGCTCTTACCCGGGGTAGTAAAGTGACGCTTAAGGGCTGGGATGTGAAGGAGAAGAAGGAGCTTGAGGCCATCGCTAAGAGCGGGGAAGAGACGACCAGAATGGGCGGGAAGGAAGGCGGCTTCTCGATCAGCACCGCAGCGGTCGGGGAATCACCGATTGTCATTATGGCCGAGAATCTGCTGGATATGAACGAAGCCAAGGTGCTGGCTGCCGCCGCTTACAACAGCCGTCTGCGCGAATTCATTGCCGGGGAAGGCATGTGCTGGGGGAACCCGAAGCTCCGGGCGGGGCAGACTGTGAAGCTGATGGGTTTGGGCGAGCGCTTCAGCGGCATTTATTACATTGTTGCTACAGTTCACAAGATCGACAGCAAGGGCTATATCACGACGTTCAAGGTGAAGAGGACTGGCCTATGAGTGAAGGACCCGGAATTAGCAATTTTATGGACAGCATCATGAATGAGGGACGGATCTTCGGTGTAATGGTGGGGATTGTCATCAATAATGACTCGGCGAACCATGCGGATAAGCCTGGGCCCGGACGGGTGAAGGTGAAGATCCCGCTGATGGGGATGCCGGAATCCAACTGGGCGCGAATGGCGTCCTGGATGGCCGGGAAGGAGCGGGGAGCCTTTTGCCTGCCGGAGGTGGAGGATGAGGTGCTGGTAGCCTTTGAGAACGGGGATGTCAACCGCCCTTATATCATTGGCTCCTTGTGGAATGGACAAGACCTGCCGCCGGAGACCAACAAGGACGGCAAGAATAATATCCGCCTGTTCAAATCCCGCAGCGGGCATGTTCTGCAGTTCGCCGACACCAAGGGGGAAGAGAGCATCACGCTTACCTCCGCCAAGGGCCACGTAATCAAGCTGGATGACAAGGGCGGCGCGGAGCAGATCCGGATTAGCGACAAATCAGGCAAGAACCGGATCATCCTGGATACCAAGGCTAACAAGGTATCGGTATCCGCCGGTGCGGATATTGAAATCTCGGCGGGAGGTAAGCTGTCCCTGTCCGCCAAATCCATTGAAATGAAATCATCGGCGGGTACCGCTATCGAAGCTTCGGCGGGAATGGAGGTCAAAGCCGCCGCCAGTATGACGATCAAAGGGGCTACGGTCAACATCAATTAGAGAGGGGGCTTCATTCATGGGACAGCCTGCAGCGAAAAAAGGCGACCGGATTCTGGCGACGGATACACATATCGTGATGCTTCCAGCCGGATCGGCTCTCGTTCCGACACCCTTGCCCCATCCCTTCACGGGAATCCTGGACGGTGCGCTGAGCACGAATGTCAAGATTATGGGGCAGCCGGCAGCCACCATGGATTCTACGGCCACGAATACGCCGGCCCATGTTCCGCAGGGAGGCCCGTTTCAGAAGCCTCCAACCAATAAGGGGACCATCAGCGCCGGAAGCACAACGGTATTTATCAACGGGAAAAAGGCTGCCAGAAACGGTGATCCGGCGCTGACCTGCAATGATCCGGCCGACCTACCGGCAGGGAAAGTGTCTGCTACGGGAACGGTCTTAATAGGAGGCTGAGAGATGGAAGTTGTAGATTTTTTGGGACGGGGCTGGACGTATCCGCTCGCTGTCCAGCGGGGCAGTCTCCGATCCTCCGGTGGAGAAGACTCCATCCGGGAATCGATCATTCTGATTCTGTCAACGGCCCGCGGCGAGCGGGTCATGCGGCCGGATTTCGGCTGCAGACTGAATGAGCTGGTGTTCTCGCCCAATACCATGAGCACCGCAACCTTGCTGCGAAGCTTCATTGAAGAAGCCTTGCAGAACTGGGAGCCGCGCATTGAAGTGGACGACATTACGGTCACCCCGCGCTCAGACCGCTCCGAGCTTGAGGTGTCCATTGACTATTCGATCAGGGCCAGCAACAGCAAATATAATCTGGTCTATCCATTCTTCCTTGAAAGCGTGGGGAAATAATGCCAAAGCAAATACCTATTATTGATAATCGGGATCAGGAACACCTGGTTCCCGAGCTACGACGTTTAATCTACCAATACTGCAGCCGGGAATGGACGGATGTGCCGGAGCTTGAGGCAGACAAGAAGGAAGATGCGCTGGTCCATATCTTCACCGGGATGATGGGCAAAGTGATCAGCCGGCTGAATCAGGCGCCTGCGAAGAACTTCACCTCCTTCCTGAATCTGATCGGCATTCATCCTACTCCGCCCCGTGCTGCCAAAGTTCCGCTGCTCTTCCGGCTGAAGCCGGATTCGGGCAGCTATAACACGGTTCCGGCCGGAACCCGGGTATCCGCCCAGCCGGAGCAGGGGGCGGAGGTGGTTTTTGAGACAGACAAGGATCTGACCGTCATTATGGCACAGCCGGTCCGGGCGGCGAGTCTCGATCCGGAGGAGGACCAGTGGAGCAATCAGGATGATCTGGTTGCCGGGGGACCTGCCGGCAGACCTGCCCGGCTGTTCAGGGGCGATTCGACAGTAGTCCACAGATTGTATCTGGGGCATACAGAGCTGTTAGGATTCCAGGAAGCGGGCAGCAGCTTATCGGTCTATTTCAACAAGCCTGATGCAGCTGCGCTGAGCAAGGCCGCGCCGGGGCAGGACAGAACCGGGGATCTGCTGAACCATATCGACTGGTTCTGTTTCGATGAAGAAGGGAATTCTGTGCAGCTGTATCCTTCCTCTATAGCCGAAGCGGAAGAGGAAGAGAATGCTCTGTGGAGGGCAGTGGTCCGGTTCGACCGGCTGACTGGCGTGCATACGAAGACGCTGGCGGGGTACGGATCGTCAGGGACGCTACGGGAATGGCCGGGCAAATGGATCTTCGCCGAGCTGAAGAAGCCTATAACCGCCGGAGTGCTAATGCCAGATATCGAAGATATCCGCCTGGAGCTTAACGTGGTTAGTCCGCAGCCGCTACCGCCGGATGTGACGGTGAATAACGGAAACCTGCTGGATATGGGCAAGGATTATTATCCGCTGGGGGACAAGCCCAGAATCAACGATACGTTCTATATCGCCTGCGGGGAGGCCTTCTCGAAGCCGGGTGCCCGGATTACGCTGAGGGTGGAGCTGTCGGAGCCGGAGATCAGCAAGCAGCCGGACACACCGTATGTGAGACTCGGCTGGGAATATTGGAACGGGCAGGAATGGCTTGCGATCACCGGTCTTGAGGAGAGAACGGACGAAGGCGGTGCAGCTTATGGCGGTGCTGCCCTCCGTGCGGTGAGCAGCCTTACTGCCAGCGGAACGCTGAGCTTCGTCTGTCCGGGTATCCAGAAGCTGACGCTGGGCGGTGAAGAGCAGTACTGGGTCCGGGCCCGCATCACCGGCGGGAATTACGGCGAGGATGCAAAATACGAATATCAGGATGAAGAGGTCAAGCTTGGGGAGGGAAGCATCAATGTAGCCAAGCTCAAGGTGACCCAGGCGACTTACGCGCCGCCCTCCATCCGTAAGCTCAGTATTGCCTACAGCTACACGCTGGAGGCGCACCCGCAGACCGTACTCACAGAGAATAACTTCAGCTTCGCCGACAGGTCGGCGGCCTGCCGGAACGAAGGCGAGTATTTCAAGCCCTTCTATCCGTGCGCTGAGACGGAGCCGACCTTCTATCTGGGCTTTGACCGTGATATCAGCGATCTGCCCGTGTCCCTCTTCTTCCCGCTAACCGGTGAACAGCTGGGACGTCCGGTGGTTGCGTGGGAGTATTGGGACGGCAGAAGATGGCTGACACTCAGCGTGAATGATGAGATTAGAGGCTTCACCCGCAGGGAGATTCTACAGTTTGCCGTGCCGGGAGATATTGCGAAGCGGCCGCTGTTCGGTACGGAGCAGTACTGGATACGTGCCCGGCTGGATGAAGGCCGGTTCGAGATTGTCCCGCAGGTGGATGCCATTCTCGCTAACGCGGTCTGGGCCCGCAATTCCAATACCGTTGCAGGAGAGCTTCTGGGCTCCAGCAATGGTGAGGAGAATCAGATCGTTCAGTTGTCCAAAATACCCGTGCTGCCCGGTCAGCTTCTCAAGGTCCGGGAAGCCACCGGTCAGGGGGCATGGATACCGTGGGAGGAAGTAGATACATTCTCCGTATCCTCTTCAGATTCAAGGCACTATATGCTGGACAGAAGCACCGGAATGATCATGTTCGGGGATGGACGGAGCGGAATGATTCCGCCTATGGGCACTGACAACATCCTATGTGACTACAAGCATGGCGGCGGGGCGTCCGGGAATGTTGCCGCAGGCTCGGTATCGCGCATATGGGACAGCTACAGCTGGCTGGATTCCGTAACGAATCCGGTGGCAGCGGACGGCGGCTTTGATCAGGAGGAAGCAGAGAAGGCCGAGCTTCGCGGGCCGCATACGCTGAAGAGCTGGAACAGGGGCGTAACCGCTGAGGACATGGAATGGCTGGTGCGTGAAGCGATGCCCCAGATTGCCAAGGTGAAATGTCTCAGTGCTATGAACCGGGAGCTGGAATTCACCCCGGGTAGGGCTACCCTGATCGTGGTACCGGAGACAGACGATCCGAGGCCGGTGCCGAGCCAGGAATTGCGCGGTGAGATTGAAGCCTATCTGTGCGAACGGATCTCGGCCCCCCTGAACACCGCCGAGCCGGGGATTGAGGTCATTGGCCCGGACTATGTCCGCACGGCTGTGGAAGCAACCGTAGTATTTACCTCTCCAGACCAGCGGAAGGTAGCAGAGGGCAGGATCATCGATAACCTGAAGCAGTTCTTTCATCCGCTTAAGGGCGCAGACGGGAACACGGGCTGGGAGCTGGGACAGAACCTGTATGTCTCCGAGGTCTATGCCGTGATTAAGCAGACGCCGGGAGTTGACTATGTATCGGATGTGCTCGTCAAGGCTTCCGTGCAATGCTTCACGCTGAAGCTGGAGCCGCTTGAGAACGGGCCGTATAAGCCCCAGGCCGCCTATCCGAAATACAGCCTGGTCCGCTCTGAGGACAACGCGCTTCAATTTGCCCTTGCCGAGCCGGTGGAGGCCGGGGATGAAGTGAAATCGCTGGTGATCAGAGGATTCAAGGAGAACGGAATCATCAGGCTCCGCTACAGATCCCGGAAGCCGGTGGAGCTAATTGTTCTCTCCATTGACGGTGATATGCTCGAATGCCAGACCCTTGACGAAGAACCGCTTGCCGAGAGCTATCCTGAGGGCAGCGATCTGGAATTTGAACTCACGGATGATCTGACGGTCCGGACGTATATCCTCAATAGGCTGGATTCGGGGTCGGTAACCTTTGTGGTGAAGACCGCCGTATTCGAGGAGAAGGATATCGTCTTCCTGAGCCGGACGGATGAATACATCAACACTACACCGCTCAAGATCCGCACCATCGGCAGCGGCAATATTCATCTGGAAGAGGATGAGCTGATCTGCGGCGGGCTGCATCTGGTGAACAAGCCGGAGGAGCATCCTTTTCCGTATCTTATGGATAAGCGTGCAGACCTGATTCATGATCTGACCGCAACCACGGCAGCGTGCGGGCTGGAGGATATCCGCATGGAAGAGCGGAGGTATCTGATGGGGCTGTCCGGCATACCGGATACCGTGGCACGGTGTCCGTATTGTAATGCCTTGGAGCCGTAACTACAGAAAGGAGGAAGAACCTATGCCGCTTCCAGTATTGAAGCTCGATGATCTTGGCTTTGACCAGCTTGTGGCTGACGCCACTGCGCTGATTCCGCTCTACGATCCGGAATGGACGAACTATAATCCCTCCGATCCCGGGATTACGCTGGTGGAGCTGTTCGCCTATTTCACGGAGATGGTCCTCTACAGGCTTGACCAGGTGACCGATGAGAGCAAGCAGCAATTCCTCAAGCTGCTGGGTATCACCCTGGAGGACGGAGAGGCATTGGCCAGCGGAATATCCCGCGGAGCGAAGCAGTTCTCCGAATGTTATAGGGCTGTGACGGCAGAAGATTACCAGCTGCTGGCGAGGCAGAGCCTGCTGGATATCCCGGGGATTCGGAGTACGTATCCCGACCTTGCGGTCCGAACGCTCTGTCTGATTAATACGGATATGGAGAACGGCACCGGGCGGAATAAAGAAGCCTTCGGGCATGTGTCGGTGGTTCTGGTGCTCCAGACTGCGAATCAGCAGGATCTGCGCAGAGACATGACGGAGATCAAGCAGCAGGTTAAGGCCTTCCTGGAGAAGAGCAAGCTGCTGACGACCCGTGTCCATGTCGTGGAGCCTGATTACCGGGACGTTGTGATCGAAATGACGGTTGCCGCCGGGAATCAGAGCATCGGGAGTATCGTGAACGATAGTATTGTACAGTTCCTGGACCCGGTTAACGGGGGAGAGCACGGACAGGGCTGGCTTCCTGGGAGGAAGCTGTACGCCTCGGATCTGTATCATCTGGTAGAGGGAATCGCCGGTATTGATCATGTCACCAGCGTGACTCTGGACTCGCCCGACCTGCTGCCATTCCAGTTATTTAAGCTGAAGGACCTAAAGATTGAGGTGGAAGCATGAGCAAGACAGACGGGTACAGTTATGTGGAGTATCTCCCCCGGGTGTTCCAGCAGAAATCGGGGGAGTCCGATGAACAGTTTTTTCTGGGACGGTTCCTGAAGGCCTTCGAAGCCATGCTCTCCGGCAATACGGGGACGGCCGGCGCGGAATCTGTGGGAATGGAGGCCTTGCTGGACGGATTGCATCAATACTTCGATCCGCAGACGGCTCCCTCACAGTTTCTGCCCTGGCTTGCAGGCTGGGTGGGCCTCCAGTTGGCCGAAGGCGTAGAGTATGACGGTGAGGAGGATAACCTGGAGCGCACGCTTGCCCCTACGCAGATTCTTCCGCTTGCGGACACACGCAGCACCGTTAACCGCAAGCTGATCAGCAGCATCGTCCAGCTCTACAAGAAACGCGGAACCCTGGGCGGTCTGGCCGAATATTTGCAGGTTCACGCCGGTGAAGAGGCGGCCATCCGTATCTATAGCTACGAGGAGCCTGTCCGTCTCGGTAATGCCCGGCGTATAGGCATCAATACGATGGTTGGGGCGGCCGAGCCGAGCTACTTCTCCGTCCATATCATCCTCCCGGCGTACAGCCGGAGCCTGCTGCAGCAGAAGGTGCGGAATCTGCAGGAGGTGATCCGGAAGGAGCGGCCCTTTTACACCAATTCCAGCTTGAATATTGAAGTCCCGTCTATGCGTCTGGGGGTCTATGGGCGTGTGGGGATGGAGACCTTAGTCGGGGGTATGACAGAGCAATAGAGATTATAGACCGGGAGGCAAGCGAATCATGGGAAAAGAATTAAGAAGAATGAGCTACTTTGACGGGCTCTTCCTGAACGCTGAGGATTATAAGCTCGATCAGGAGTTTCACCTGCGCCTGCAGCGGCTGCATAACCGTTATCTGCATACCTGGGGGATTGTCTGCGGGCTCAAGGTACTGCCCTCGGCAAAGCCGGGGGAATCCATGAAGGTGAGCATTGCGGAGGGGTTGGCCCTGAATCTGGTGCTGGTCAAGAACGGCGACAAGTATGAGAGCATCAGCCAGGAAATCCTGATCTATGAAGGGCATCCGGATAATCCGGTCAACCTCTCCGAGTATAACGCCAATGAGAATATCTACATCTGGGTCAGCTACGAAGAGGTGGGGGCCGAACGCAGCATTGAGCGTGGTCAAGGGGAACAGATCCATATCTGGGAGCGGGGAAAAATCAGTCACGGAACCACTAAGCCTGAGGGTACCGATACGATCCTTCTGGCCCGGGTGGTTCCCCGCACAGAAGGGGCAGGCATTACCATCGACAGTACATGTATTTACGATTACGACAGTGATGCGGCCCGGACGCCCTTAAGAACCTATGCCGGTGCCGCCGGCAAGAAGCTGGTCACGGAGAAGCTGGTGATCCCGGTTCAGAGTGAAGACAGCATGGACAGTGCAGGGCTGAATGAAGCCGTTCTGGCAGCGATGCCGTCTATGACTACACTGCAGGCCGGTAAAGTGCTGGAGATTAGAGCTCCCGAGACCCGCTTCACCGGGGCTATGAGTGTGGCCGGAGCGCTGACGATTGAGGGCGAGCTGATTCTGAAGAGCAAGGACAAGGCCCAGAGCGAGATGCGGATTATGAACAGCTTCGTTGAGGTGAACAGCCCCAACACGGATGATCCGAACTATGTATTTCCCGGTGCGCGTGATGGCGGCCTGGAAGTATACCGGGGCGACGGGGGCAAGCATGATGCACGGATTGTCTGGGTGGAGGAGGATAAATGCTTCAAGGCCGGGCTCGGCAACGATCTTAAGACCATTGCCTACGGCAATGAGTGGGATAGCCTGATCAAATCTGAATTCGCTGATCTGCTGCATCGGCACAGTAAGCTGTCTTCATCAGCAGGCCAAAGCTTCGGCTTCACCGGGGCGGGCAAGCTGTACAGTGATGCTGATCTTGCCCTGCAGGACGACAGAATCCTGCTGCTGAAAGGAACGAACCCGGACACGGTTGACCATTCGCATGGTCTGGGCTGGTTCGGAGCCGGGAAGCCCTTCGCTGCGGCAGAGGTGGATGGTCCGGTAGTATTCGGCGGCAGCGGCGGGGCCCTCGGAACCCGGACGGTTAACGCCGACGGCTCCCGCACAGACAAGCAGGCGCTCTCCTGGAATAAGAACGGCTATGTCGGCATCGGCCCGCAGAAGGTACTGGAGGATTCGCTGGATGTCGAGGGCAGCGTACGCCTGCTCAGCGGCCGGAACCCGCTCCGCTTCACCTCCGCTTGGACGGGCTTTCCCGACAAGCAGATGAACGGTGCGGAGATCTGTAACGATACTACAGATTACAAGGCGCTGATGATTGTCGGCAACAACTCTGCCGGGCAGAAGCGAAAGGTCGCCATCTGGGACCGGCTGGATGTGAACGGATTTCTGTATGTGAACGGGACAATGCAGGCCTCCCAGGAGATTATTCCAAGCACGGGGAACGGGGCGCACAGCGGTATTATATTCCCGGCTAATCCGGGCGGAGGCGGGTCGGATCAGGCGTGGATCAAGTACTATCCCCGTACAGGTGAGGATTGCACGCTGGAGATCGGCACCTCCAATGACAGGAGTGACCATATCTCCCTGATAGCATCCGGCAACGTGGGCATCGGAACGCTGGAGCCTGCCGATAAGCTGGATGTGGCAGGGGAACTGCGTATCCTGAGCGGCCAGAATCCGGTCCGCTTCACCTCTGGCTGGACAGGCTTCACGGGTCAATCGCCCAACCATGCCGAGATCAGTAACGATACTACGAACTACAATTCATTGATGATCGCGGGAAACGGGAAATCAGGAGTCCGCAGAGTCTCCATCTGGGATAACCTGGATGTGAATGGCTCCCTGCAGGTGAAGGGGGGCGCCTATATTGGCGGCGACCTTGAGATCAAAGGCAGTATCAAGACAGAGGTGTTCAACTTCGCCGGCAAATTCAAAAAGCTGGATGTAGCTGAGGAATTCGCCGCCATTGTCCGCTGCGCTGATTTCTACATCGGTTATCCCGGACGCCGAGGGACTCCCGGCCGGGCGCTGGTCGACAATGGCAGCCATCTGGTGCTCAACTACGGCAACGACTGGTCCTATGCTTCTGTCCATAGCAGCCTGGAAGTGAGAAATGCCCTGATCCCCAGCGCAGGCAGTGGCAATAACGGGATTATCTTCCCGTCCGATCCCGGCGGCGGCAGCGGCGACTCGGCCTGGATCAAGTACTATCCGACCAGCGGGGAGAACTGCGTGCTGGACATCGGAGTCTCTAATGATGCCGGTGACCGCATCTATCTTCATGCCAGCGGCGGGGTCTATGCCAACGGCAGCATGTACTGGTGGTCTTCGCGCGAGCTGAAGGACAATATTGCGGATATTCCGGTCAAGGAAGCGAAGCAGCTGCTGGACGGGCTGAACCCGGTCTCTTTTAAATACAAAGGAGGCACCAAGCCGAAGACCCTCGGCTTCATTGCGGAGGAAGTACCGGCCGTTCTGGCCGATCCGGAGCAGCGGGCGATCAGCGGGATGGATATCATTGCTGTGCTGACCAGCGTGATGAAGGATCAGCAGAAAGCGATCACAAGAATGCAAAAACAAATCGACACCCTGCAGGGTGCCTAAACCTTAGGAGGATGAACTCATGAAAGAACAATTAGAAGCACGCATGAACGAACTGAAGGCAGAGCTTGAAACCGGGCGGCAGATGATCCAGGAGCTGGACGAGAAGCGTACCAATCTGGGATATACCTTAACACGCATCAGCGGGGCAATCCAGGTGCTTGAGGAGCTGGCTGCCGCAGAAGAGGAGTCCGTTCAGGCCTAAGCAAGCTGTAACTATGAAGAGCCGGGAGGAGTGGGATTGTGCCAAAGGATATGAAACGCATGAATTATTTCAACGGGCTGCTGCTGAAGGAAGAGGATCTGACGCTGGATCAGAATTACCATAAGCGTGTGCGGCAGCTGCACAACCGTCATTTTCATGATTGGGGAGTCGTGGATGGCCTTAAGGTCACCATGCGGGACGGGATAACCGTTGAGATCGCTCCGGGCTTTGCCCTCAACCGTGTCACCGACCCGGAGCACAATGAGGAGATCAGCCAGGAAATTATGGTCAGTGACGCTCACCCGGATCGGGTGATTAATCTCTCCGGGTACAGCACTTCGGATCAGATCTATATTTCTATCAGCTATAAGGAAAAGCTGACGGATACAGATCTGCTCAAGGGCGGAGGCAACCCCATCCATGTGCTGGAGCAGGCGAACATTGATATAAGCTCCCGGAAGCCCGCAGATGTACACCAGAATATCCTGCTGGCCCGTGTGAATCTGAAGCATTCCCAGGATGGGTCCTTAACGATCGGCGGGATCTATGAGACGGATGTAGACGGGTCTCAGCTGGTGACCAGGGCGGCAGGCGGGACGGTACTTAAGGCAGATCAGATCATTATTGGCAAAGAGAAGAAGCCCGAGACGCCCTTCCTTAGCAATTCGGAGGAACTGGACGGTGAGGCAGGGAGCCGGCTCAATGTTCACGCTGCGCTGACGGAGTTCACTGGCGATATCAAGGCGGGAGCCATCAGCACTTATGGAGCGGTGGATATAGACGGCACGCTATCAGTAACCTCGGGCAGCGCAGCGGTGTTCAAGGTGAATGAGTCCGGCGATCTGGAGGTCTCCGGCGCGTCGACTATGGAGGGGCCCCTCTCCGCGAAGCAAGGGATTGAAGTCAGCGGAGGAATGGCGGTGCTGGACGTTCCCCAGGTTATCATCGGCGGAAGCAAGGTTACCCTGAATCAGAATGCCGCTGAAGAAGACCGGATGGGCCTTGAGATCCTGCGTAAGGATCATTCCAGTGCCAAGCTGCAATGGGATGAGAAGAATGAGAGCTGGATGATCGGAACCGAAGCGCTGGAGGGTGACAAGGCCAGCGGCATGTTCAAGGTTGCTTACGGAGCAGACTGGGAGCAGCTGCATCACGGCGCGAATGCGGACAGCCTGCATAGCCACAGCCAGCTGAATACTGCAGACGGCAAGCCGGCACTTCGTACGGACAATACAGGTACGGTCCTGGTTGACCGGGGGATGAGTGTGTCCGGCAAGCTTGTATCCCGGGAGGACGGTCTGGAGGTCTTCCGGGGAGCCACGCTGCCGAATGCCAAAATTGCCTGGAATGAAGAGGCGAAATCCTGGCAGACCGGCACAGCCAATGGGGATATGACCAATATCCCTGACGGGAAGCAGTGGGATGAGCTTACAAGCGGCAGCAGCAATGCGGATGCCCTGCATACCCACAGTCAGTTCCATAATGAGGACAAGAGCCTGCTTGCCCTGGAGATCGGTGCTGACGGCAATGTGAATGTCCCTCATGATCTGATGGTTGGCGAGACCCTCACGGTGAACAAGCTGATCGTCAGGGAAGAGGAGGTCGTGATCCGCAAAGTGGAGCAGGAGGTGGCAGACAGCTTCCTGACAGTGAATAAAGGGGAGAATCATGCTGTTCTAGGCAGCAAAGCAGGGCTGGATGTCTACCGGGGCAGCCAGAATCCCGCTGCGCGCGTGGAATGGAATGAAGCCGAACGCAAGTGGAGAATCGGGATTGAAGGCAGCATGTCCGACATTCCGTACGGGACCAAGTGGGACTCGCTGACGAACGGGACTGTGGCGGATGCGTCCCACAAGCACAGCACACTGAGCACACCGTCGGGCGGAACGGTTCTGTCGGCTGACGGGCAGGGAAAGCTGTCGGCATCCGGGAACATGGAGCTTGGCGGCAACCTGCTGGCCAAAGGCAGCGCCACTCTGAAATCCGACCTGAATGTGGGAGGATCGGCCACGATTGAAGGCAATCTGACGGTCAAGGGCACCACTACCTTCGTCAAAAAGGAAGATTTGGTGGTGGTCAGCAACCGGATTGAACTCAATAAATTCGAGGGGAACAGTTCCTCCCTGAAGCAGAGCAGTATTGAGGTCTACCGGGGCAAGCTGAACCCGAGCGCCAAGCTGCTCTGGGACGAGACGGATGGCAGATGGAAGCTGGGATTGGGCGACGAGCTGTCCAATATTGCTTACGGGAGCAATTGGGACGCGTTGACCGGAGGCGTTAGCTCAGATGCTGATGGCCTGCACCGGCACAATTCCCTGAGCGATAGCGCGGGTAACACGGCTGTCCAGGTAACCGCAGATGGTGATATTGAAATGATCAATGATGCTGAGGTGCAGGGCACCCTTACTGTCAATAACGGGGCGGAAGTCAGCGGTGGTCTGGCGGTGACGGGCCTGGTTAAGGTAGATGGCAATCTAATCGTCAAAGGCACCACGACAACGCTTAACCGTGAGGATCTGGTCGTCACCAATAACGTCATTGAGATCAACAAATTCGCAGGGGATACCCCGCCAGCCACTGAGAGCGGTATTGAAGTGTTCCGGGGAGAAGCGCAGCCGCCTGCCAGAATGTTCTGGAACGAAAGCGAGCGGAAGTGGAAGGTGGGTATCGGGAATTCTCTGGAGAATGTCGCTAGCGGCAGCTCCTGGGACAAGCTGACACAGATGGCGAGTGCAGATGCTCTGCATCTCCATAGTCAGCTGTACAACCCGAAGAGCGACATCCTGGCACTCAGCGCCAGCGCCGAAGGGGATGTGAATGTTCACCATGACCTGACGGTGGGCGGTCATCTGACGGTAGCCGGAGATCTGGAAATCCGGGGAGCCTCCGCCAGAATCGCCTCAGATCAGCTGGACATCGGCAGTCCCTGGATTACTGTCAACAAGGATGCCGGTACGGTCAAGTCGCTTGCAGGTGGCGGACTTGAGGTCTATCGCGGCGCGGATGAGAATCCGGCTAAGCTTGCCTGGGATGAGGTCAAGTCCCAGTGGCAGCTTGCAACACCTACAGACAGTGCGGCATTGGTAGTGGATACATCAGGCAATGTCCAGGCCTCCGGCGCAGTGAAGGCTGCGGGTGCCGCGATTACAGGAGCAGTGACTGCCGCCAGCGCGGCAATTGCCGGAACAGTGACGGTTGGAGACGGCATCGAGGTGCAGCAGGGAACCGAGACCAACGCGCAGATCAAGTGGGCCAAGGACCGCTGGAAGCTGGGTACTGCCGGCAGAACGGTACTCAGCCTGACCCGCAGCGGCAAGATGGGAGTGGGTACGGATAATCCTACCGAGGTGCTGGATGTGGCAGGCAAGGCGGTCTTCCGGACAGAGACAGAGGTCTCTGGAGCGGCTTCCTTCTCAGGTAAGCTGACCGCTCATAGTGATGCTGTATTTGAAGGGTCAGCTTCTTTTAACAAAGGGATTGATGCAGCTGGTGCTGTGATTAGTAAGGATGCAGTTATCTCCGGGAATGTTACTGCCGGAGGGTTTGAAGCTCCGCGCGGCTTGAACAAAGACGGAATTCTTCAGCCGAATGCCCGGATCTACTGGAATAATGAGCAGAATGCCTGGTTCTATGGCGATGGGGTCACCTTCTCTGAATTCGGAACAGGGAAGGGCGGCCAGAACAAGCTGTTCAATTCTCTCGGTAACACGATCGCCCTGTTCTCGGATGCGAAGGGGTATGTCGGCATCGGAACCACGGTTCCGCTGGCGCTGCTGGATGTTAGAGCAACTGGCGGAGACAGCTTGTTCAGTGTAACCAAAAACGGAGAGGTCGGCATCGGAACCTTAAGCCCTGACCCTAAGTCCAAGCTTGATGTTCAAGGGAATACAGTAATCCGCGGGGAGCTTAGCGCAGTCAGCGCCGCCATATCCAAAGATCTGACCGTGAACGGCAATCTGACGGTGAATGGCGACATTGTGACGATCAATGCGGCTACCCTTGAGGTAGAAGACAACATCATAAGAGTCAACAAATATGCTCCTCAGAAGACTCCGATTGTTCAAAATGCCGGTCTGGAGGTATTCCGCGGCGGGACCGCTCTTCCAGCCCAGCTGCTGTGGGATGAGACCGCCGATGAGTGGCTGGCCGGAGTCTCAGATACCCTGAAGGCCATAGAGTTCAAGGGCCATACCCACCCCGAGTATGCTTCACTGTCGGGGGCGATCACTGTTGACGAAGGCAATGTCGGGATTGGCACAGATGCCCGGGCTGCGAAGCTGGAGGTCAAAGGGAATGCCGTTGTCAGCGGAGGCTTCACTGCACAGGACGCTACCGTCACCGGAAGCTTCACTGCACAGGACGCCACCGTCACCGGAAGTCTTACGCTAGGCCATGGGATTGCAGTGGACAGGGGAACGGATCAGAAGGCACAGCTGCTCTGGGATGAAGCCCAGGATGTCTGGACGGCGGGTATTGCAGGAAGCATGAAGCAGCTCTCTTACAGCGGCCATACGCACGAGGAGCTGTCGGAGCTGACCGGAGTGCTGAAGATCGCCTCCGGAAATGTCGGAATCGGCACCGCAGCGCCAACAGCCAAGCTTGAGGTGATCGGCAATGCGGCTGTGTCCGGCCGTTTAACCGTTGCTGACGCGACAGTCAGCGGAACGTTAACGTCTAAGCGCGCCAACGTCAGCGGCGTATTAACGGCTACGGATGCCGAGGTAAGCGGAACGTTCTCCGCGAAGGACGCTGCAGTTACGGGCAACCTGACTCTTAGCCAGGGGATCGATGTGGGCAGGGGCACAGGCGCCAAGGCGCAGATCGTATGGAACGAAGCACTGGCTGAATGGCAGCTGGGACTTGCGGGCAGCCTGAAGCAGCTCGCTTACAGCGGTCATACGCATCAGGAGCTTACGGATCTGAACGCTGTGGTGAAGGTGGCTTCCGGTAATATCGGGATAGGCACCGCCGCACCAGCCGCCAAGCTGGATGTGAACGGCAATGCCCTAGTATCCGGGAAGTTAACGGTCACGGACGCCGTTGTGAACGGTTCGTTAACCGCTAAGGACGCAATGCTGAGTGGCACAGCCGAGGTGAAGGAGGCTACGGTCAGCGGAACGTTGAATGCAAAGAAAGCTGTAATCAACACCTTATTAACGGCTGCAGATGCCGAAGTGACAGGATCGTTCACTGCTAAGGACGTCACAGTCAGCGGCGCGCTGTCAGTGAAGGACCTGACCCTCAGCGATACACTGAACGTGAAGGATGCCATGATCAGCGGAAGCCTGATGGTCACCCAGGGGATCGAGCTTGCCCGCGGCAAGGATAAGAAGGCACAGATTCTCTGGGATGCTGGCGCAAATGTATGGCAGGCGGGCATTGAGGGGAGTATGCTGAATCTGGTCACCCAGGATTCCGTCTATGATGAGCTGGTCCAGGTTGCAGGTGCATTAACGGTAGATTCCAGCAGCAATATCGGAATTGGCAAAGCTCCGGCCGATGATTACAAGCTGGATGTGGACGGCAATGTGAGGGCAACGAATTTCGCGCAGACCTCCTCCCGGACCTACAAGGAGAACATCGCCAGCCTGCCGGTGAAGAAGGCGCTGGAGCTGCTGAACAAGCTGAAGCCGGTGACCTTCAACTACAAGACAGAGAACGGCAAGAAGCAGAATATCGGCTTCATTGCCGAGGATGTGCCGCAGATTTTCTCCACTGCCGATCATAAGTCTGTAGTGCTGATGGACATCATCGGCGTACTGACCACGGTAGTCCAGAAGCAGCAGAAGGAAGCTCAAGACATGCGCAAGCAGGTCAATGAACTTAAGGTTCAGGTCACGGCCTTGGCAGGCGCTTAATTGCAATAAATCCTCAGTGTATAAGGTGAAAAAGCAGCTCCTGCAGCGAATATGCCGCAGGAGCTGCTTTAGGTTACCAGGGGCCTCTTAAGGGAGCTTTGAATTACGGCTGCCAGTAAAGTTCAATCCGCATCGTTCATGTAATGTCTGCTGATCGCACAGGCCAATTCCTGGATCTGCTCCTTCAGCTCCACCGGCTCTATAATACGAATGGAAGTACCGAAGCTTAACAGATACTTGGGCAGGTACTTGTTCATAGACGGAACATCGAGCAGGAACCGGGCCTCCCGGTCGGTCCGTTCCGTCAAGTAGTGACGCAGATGCCAATTGCTGCACAGCTTGTTCAGCGTATCAGGCTCCCCTTCGATGCGGATCACGACTAGAAGGGCGTTTTCCTCATGTTCCGGCTCCAGCTGGCTGCGGAAATAGGCAGATACCGAGAAGGGCTCCGGCTTAGGGAAGCAGGCTTCCGTTAATGCAAGATTGACAATACGGTCCACACGATAGGTCCGCATGGCCTGTGCCCGGTGACAGAATCCAACCATATACCATTCCGAACGGTCGTAAGCCAGACCATACGGATCGACTTCGCGCTCTTCATCCTGTGCAGCATTCTCTTTCCGGTAGGTGAGGTGAATGGTCTGTCCCGCCTTCACAGCCAGCTCCAGCTCCCGCAGCAAAGGGACGACAGACGGCGGACGGGACGGGGCAATGACATCGAGGCCGCTGGTTAGCAGCGACAAGTCATGGCGCTGTTCTTTGTGCAATCCATTCTCCACCTTCTTGAGGGCGCTCTCCAGCTCCTTCGCATATGGATAACCTGCGCCTACCGCGAATTTATAAGCATCTACCAGTGCCCTCAGCTCTAGCGTGTTGAAGAACAGGGGCGTCTCACTGAAGCTCTCCAGAATATGGACTCCGCCGTCATGTCCGGATTCGGCAACCACCGGGACGCCGCTGGCGCCAAGCGCGTCGATATACCGGTACACGGTACGGACGCTGATCTCCAGACTGTCTGCAATCTGTGCGGCAGTGAGTTTTTTGCCGGACCGCAGCATCCATAGCATAGCCAGCATATTATCCCATTTTGCCATTTGAAGCTCTCTCCCAGGTCCGCTTTTCATCCAACTGATGAATTGCGGGCTTTTTTTTCTCAGTCTACCATGTAATATTCTGCTGTTCCATCCGCTTTATGCTATGATGTGGAATATGGTATTTTCTGAGAGAGGAGGGGGCACTATATGATCACTTTTAAAAAAATCATGCAGATTATTGGTCTTAGCGTTCTGGTCACGGGTGTTGCTCATTCCCCGGCCCCGGCTGCCGCAGCTTCCGGTTCCACCCAATCCGCCCAATTACCCGCGATTCATATCTATCTGAATAACTCGCCGATCACTACCTCCGCAGGGGGAGCCACACTGATGAATGGTACCGTGATGCTCTCACTGGACAAGCTATATGTCAGCGGGGCTACAATTAGTTATGATGAACATACGAGGATGATCACCATTAACAACCTGTTCACGACAGGCAGCATGAAGATCGGCAGCCGGATTGCCACTGTGAACGGGAAGCAGATCACCTATTCCGCTGCCTTCCAGCAGGTGAATATGCAGCTATACATACCTTTGCGGTTCGTTAATGATGCCATTGGCGGCACAATGGACTGGAATGCCAATAAACGTGAAGCGTTCATCAGCTATCCTCTACAAGGAATTCGGAATTGATCCGTTGGATATCGGTTAGGCGGGGTTTGATGGAGGCGTAAAGGGGAAAATATAGAAGAAGGATACATGAACAAGCTCCTGTGTGCATCGCAGGGGTTTGTTTTTGTATGTGTTCAACTTCTTATTGATATTTAATTTCAATAAAATAATAATTATGTTGAAATAATATTTCAGTAATGGTATTCTGCATTTAGAGAGCGATTTCATAAACGGAAAAGGATGATGGAAATCATGTTAGAGCATTTGACAACGGAGACCCGCAATAAGAAGACCATGAACCTGGATGAGTTAACACCGCTTGAGCTTCTGGAAGTGATGAATGAAGAAGATCACAAGGTCGCACAAGCTGTGAAACAAGTCATTCCGCAGATTGCCGAAGCCGTGGAAGTGATTACAATGGCGATCAGACAAGGTGGACGCTTAATTTATATGGGGGCTGGAACAAGCGGGCGTATCGGCCTGCTGGATGCTGTTGAATGTCCGCCAACCTTTGGAACAGCACCTGAGGAGGTCATCGGGCTAATTGCCGGGGGGGAGAGAGCTTTTATCAAAGCCGTCGAAGGTGCGGAGGACAATGAACAATTAGGGGTGCAGGATCTACAGAATATTAAGCTGACAGCCAAAGATGTTGTCGTCGGCATTGCCGCCAGCGGACGCACACCCTATGTGATCGGCGGATTAGAATATGCGAATTCTATTGGAACACCCACTGTAGCTGTGAGCTGCAACAAAGATTCAGCGATTGGCAGAATTGCCGGGATTGCGATTGAAGTCGTAAACGGACCGGAAGTGTTAACCGGGTCAACACGTTTGAAGGCGGGGAGTTCGCAGAAATTAATCTGCAATATGCTTTCCACCGCTTCGATGATTCGTACGGGCAAAGTATATGGAAATTTAATGGTGGATGTACAGCTGACCAATGAAAAGCTTGTAGAACGTGCCAAACGGATTGTGATGGATGCGACAGAGTGTGACGCAGAAACGGCAGAGCGTGTTCTGAAGCAGGCAGATCAGAAGCCGAAGATTGCCATTGTGATGATCCTTGCGGGGCTAACTAAGGAAGAAGCTGTGCAGCGGCTGGAAGCATCACAAGGCTTCGTCCGTCAGGCGATTCAATAATACGATAAGAAGAAGGGGGCTACAACATGAGTAAATATCATGATTTAGCGGTCAACATATTAGGGGCCATCGGCGGCCGTGCAAATGTATCCGAGTACACCCATTGCATGACTCGTCTTCGTGTAACCGTTGTGGACCGCAGCCGGATCGCTGAAGCGGACTTGAAGCAAATCGACGGGGTTCTGGGAGTAGTAGATGATGAAACCTATCAAGTCATTCTCGGACCGGGAATCGTAACCAAAGTCGCTGAAGAATTCGGTAAAGTGCTTGAAGAAAGTGCTTCAGCGGGCGAAAGTACAATTTCGGCTGAACAATTACAGGCCAAAGGCGCACAAATGAAAGCGCAGCTAAAAAAGAAGAATGATACGCCGTTCAAAAACTTTTTGCGGAAGATCGGAAATATATTCATCCCGCTTATCCCTGCATTCGTTGGAGCCGGATTAATTGCCGGTATTGGCTCCATTCTGACGAACAATATGACAGCGGGTAATTTAGACACAGCAACCTGGCAGCAATATGTGACGATCTTAAATGTTATCAAAAATGCGATTTTCAGTTACCTGGTGATTTATGTCGGTATTAACGCTGCCAAAGAATTCGGAGCTACGCCTGCTCTCGGGGGAGTAATCGGCGGGGTAACGCTGTTAACAGGAGTAACAGCGGACCTGACCATTACTAATATATTTACGGGTACACCTCTGACACCGGGTCAAGGCGGGGTTATTGGCGTTCTCATCGCTGTATGGATTCTGTCCATCGTGGAGAGATATTTGCGTAAAGTGATTCCTGATGCGGTTGATATTATCGTTACCCCTACAATTGCCTTGCTGGCCGTAGGACTGATTACAATCTTTTTCATCATGCCGTTCGCCGGATTCATCTCCGGTAATCTAATCGGAGCGATTAACTGGACGTTAGAAGTGGGCGGAGCATTCTCAGGCTTTGTATTAGGAACAGCGTTCCTGCCGCTTGTGATGTTAGGGCTGCATCAGGTATTGACGCCGATTCACATTGAGATGATCAATGATTCAGGGATGACGCTGCTGCTTCCGATGCTGGCTATGGCCGGGGCAGGCCAGGTTGGGGCTTCCATCGCCTTATGGATTCGCTGCAAGAAGAATAAATCATTGACGAACATGATTAAAGGCGCTCTTCCTGTGGGGATTCTGGGAATCGGCGAGCCCTTGATTTACGGGGTTACTTTACCGCTGGGTCGTCCGTTTGTTACAGCTTGTATTGGCGGCGGGATTGGTGGTGCGGTCATCGGTTTATTTGGCAACGTTGGAGCCATTGCTATTGGTCCTTCCGGGGTTGCGTTAATTCCCTTGATTGCGAATGGATTATGGCTGAAATACGTCATAGGCTTAATTGCAGCATACGCTGGCGGATTCATTGCCACTTATCTGTTCGGTACACCCAAAGAGGCTATGGCAGAACAGGATTAAGCGACTCTGAGATATTGAGGTGATTCCAGTGCTCGGAATTTCAATTTTTGCGGCGGACCGCACGTTAGAAGACAATGTGAAGTATATGGAACACATGAAGGCTGCAGGCTGTACCGAAATATTCACCTCTCTTCATATGCCGGAGGATGAGTTCGGAGCATTGAAGGAGAAGCTGCTGGAGATCGCAAAGGCTGCCCGGCAGTTAGGAATGGACCTGATGGCGGATATTTCCGGAAAAGCATTGGAGAAATTTTCATTTCCCTTTCTGTTGGATGCTGGTGTTACAGGTTTGCGGATGGATTTTGGATTTAGCGCCGATGAAATTGCAGCCTACTCACAACAACTGAAAATTGCCTTAAATGCCAGCACCTTAACCCCAGAGTTCTTGGCTGACTTAAAAGAGCATCATATTTGTCTTGAGAACATTGAAGCCTGGCATAATTATTATCCCCGCCCGGAGACAGGTCTGGATAAAGAATCGTTCATAGCGAAGAACAGGTGGCTGCAAGCCGAAGGGATTACGACGATGGCCTTTATTCCGGGAGACGGGCTGAAGAGAAAACCGTTATTTCAAAGTCTGCCTACCTTAGAGAAGCACCGGAATCAAGCTTCTTTTCTGGCCTACCTGGAATTAGAGCAAGATTGTGCCGTGGACAAAATTTTCGTTGGCGATTTAACCCTCTCAGAAGGGTCTCAGATTCAATTTCAGCGTTATGAGGAAGGGGTTATTCCTTTGCGGGTAACCCAAGAATTACCTTATGCCTTATGGGAGAAGGTTCACCGGAACCGCCTTGACGCTGCCCGTGATGTGATTCGCTCTGAAAGTGCACGGTCAGATCAGGAACGTTATGGAATAAGCCCAAGTATTGCGCCTATGCATACGAACGAGCGGCCCAGAGGAACGATTACCGTAGATAATTATTTGTATGGCCGTTATGAGCATGAGCTACAGATCACACTAAGAGATCTGCCGGCACATGAAGCGGTTAATGTGATTGGTCATGTGATAGAAGAGGACCTTCCTCTATTAGACTACGTCAGACAAGGCGGAAGACGCTTTAGCTTCACAGCTGCTACTTAATGATTACTCCCTTCTATTTTGTTACAATAAGGAGAATAGACTGAGGAGAGGAGTTTAGAACTTGGCAGCAGGAAGTATGATTTCTCAAATTGAACTGGTCTTAAATGAACTGCCGGAATCGGAAAAAAAAGTAGCGGAGTACATTCTTGCCAATGCTAAAGAAGTGATGCATATGAGCATACATGAGTTAGCGGCTAAAGCGGAGGCGAGCAGTGCGGCGGTTGTCCGTTTTTGCCGGTCGCTGGGCATCGAGGGCTTCCCCGCGCTCAAAATCCGCTTATCCGCTGAAGTAGAGAACACGAGTTATGTCGGCTACTTTGATGTTGAATCTAATGAGACGGTGCATTCTATCATTGATAAAATGTTGTCCAATACCATATTGACCTTTCAGAATACGGCCAGTCAACTGGACGCGCATTCGATTGAGCAGGCCGTGAGCCTGTTACAGCAGGCAGAGGTTATTTATGTGTATGGGATAGGGGCGTCTTTCATTATTGCAGAGGATGCGGCACAGAAATGGCTCCGGCTCGGCAAAAATGTATATGCTATTTCTGACCGTCATTTATTGGCGGCAGCTATGGCTACGAAATCAGAGAATGCTGTCTTCTGGGGGATTTCGTATAGCGGGGAAACGGGCGAGGTCATTCAATTAACCAAACGGGCCAAGGAGCATGGGATCAAAACAATCAGCCTTACCCGTCCTGGAAATAACAAGCTTTCCCAGCTGGCGGATGTTTCTTTATTTACATCACGTGCCCCGGAAGCCACACTTCGCAGTGCGGCAACCAGCTCAAGATTCGCCCAATTATTTGTGCTTGATATTGTCTTTAGCGTATATGCTTCTGCCCAGCATGATTTAACTGTGGAGCAGCTGGCGAAGACAAGGCAGATGATTGAAGTTTTGAATGATTAATGTTGAACCAGATGAATACCTCTATGAAATAGCAAATAGAAAGGGAGTGTCCGCCATAGGATGCTCCCATATTTTATTTTCTCAACGCATTGATCTCCTGCTCTGTTAATCCAGTGGCCTTAACAATGGTCATTATGTCCAGATTCAAGTCAAGCATATTCTTCGCTACTTCCTTTATACCTTCCTTTATGCCTTCTTTCATACCTGCCAATTTAGCACTTCCCAGCATAGAGGCCTCATCATGCAAATACTTCTGTCTCGCTTCATACAATCGTCTGGCCTCTGAATCCTGACTCAGATATTGCAAGGTATCCATCGCCTTCTCCAGTCCCGGCTCATTCATCTTCAGCACCTCCCAGTGTGATGTATCGGCACCCTTCAGGAACAATAGCCAATTGATTAGTCCACCTCCAGATGGAACACTACGTTCATCTAGCTTCGGTAATTCCAAGAAATGAACCTCGATGTCGTCAATCAAGGATATCCCTGTCCGGTCTTCCCGCAGATGAAATACGTTATGATATTGCTCATTTTTCAAGAACGAATAATTCAAAATATTGATCGTTACGCATTTCTTCAACTCTGGATACTTCTCTCCCTCACTCAGTTGACTCGCATAACGTTTGCTCCAATAAAAAAGCGTTCTTTTCTCTATGTCGTACTTATTAAACAGCTGCATCTCTATATCAATCAGTTTACCTTCTGAAGTCCTGGCATAAACATCAAAGATGGATTGTTTATCCAATGGATCGTCTTTATCCGTATATGGATTCATTAAAATAATCTCAGTCAACGGCGGCTCGCCAGCTTCGGTGAAAATGCGGTTAAGAAATGCCAACAGTACATCCTTGTTGTTCTCGCTGCCAAATATCCGTTTGAATACAAAATCCACACGCGGGTCCAGTAATTCCATCGGCCATCAACTCCATTCAATATTATTATATCATTTTTCAAGGGTTCTGAGCCCCGTCCTCAAGCCGGAGATTGTCGATCAGGAACCGGCGCAGGCTGTTGATGAAGGTATGGGTGGCATGGCTGATGTAGCGGTCGGCCCGGTAGATCAGTCTGAGGTTGCGGCAGGGGGCGGTATTCAGGATCGGAATGGAGCAAAGTCCGCTGTTCTCCATGCCCTCAAGCAGTCCGCGCGGTTGTATGGTGCCGCCAATCCCGGCCTTGACCAGCTGAAGCAGCGAGGTGGCTGATCCGGTCTCCATGATCGGCTCCAGTCCGAAGCCTGCCTCCCGGCAGGTATTCTCCACCAGCTCTCTGCCGATGTAGGTGCGCGGGTACATTACAAGCTGGATCTGCTCAAGTGATGACAGCTCAATGTGGCTCATGGCGGCATAAGGATGATCCTCGCGGACAATCAGATGATAAGGCTCCCAGCCCAGGTCCACTTGAGTCAGCATGGAATCACGCGGACCCGGAAGGCAGATGCCGATGTCCAGCTTGTTCTCCAGCACCTCCTGCTGAATAAGCGTTGAAGCGAAGACCTGGAGCCGGATATTCGGAAAATCGGAATGAAATTTAACCAGCATCGGAGTTAGGCGGTAGTCCAGGTCAGAGGGCAGCACCCCAAGCCGGATCATGCCGCGGTTGTCGGAGCGCAGCTCATTAATCGCTGCCTTGGCATTCTGCTCATTCTGAATCATCCGGGCTGCGTAGTCCTTTAGGAGGGCCCCCGCTTCGGTAAGAGCGATTTTTTTGCCGATCCGGTCGAACAGGGGCATGCCTATTTCACCTTCCAGTACTTTAATCTGCTGGCTTAGTGTCGGTTGGCTGATGCCCAGCCTCTCAGCAGCACGTGTGAAATGCAGTTCTTCGCAGACGGCCATGAAATAGTGCAGGTGGCGGGTTTCCATGAAATTCACTTCTTTCAGGATAAGATCATAGTCAATTGCTATTATAATAATACAAACAATAGTATTGATCAATATATGACATCGCCGTATACTCAGGCTAAATACAAAATACTGATATGGAGTGATGGAAATGCCTTTCTTACTATTATTCGTTGCCTTGCTGGCAGCCTCATTAAATATGCGTCCGGTAATCACTTCGGTCTCACCGCTGCTGGGTAACATTCAGAGTGATCTGGGGATGAACAGCCTGCAGGCCAGTCTGATGACAACACTGCCAGTCCTGTGTATGGGGATATTCGCACCCCTTGCCGTGAGCATCAGCCGGCGCTTCGGTCTGGAGCGCACGATCTTCGGGGCTATGGTGCTGATCGGGGCGGCGACAGCCGCACGCGGGTTCCTGTCTTCATCCGCCGGTCTCATTCTGACGGCGCTGGCAGCAGGCGTAGGGATCGGAATTGCCGGACCGCTGCTGTCCGGCTTCATTAAGCGTTATTTTCCCGGCCGCTCGGCTATGGTCAGTGTGTATTCCGCCTCAATGGTGATGGGTGCTTCACTCGCAGCCGGGCTGGCTGTTCCGGTCTATACCTGGCTGGACAATTCCTGGCAGCTGTCCCTGGCGGTATGGGCAGTCTTGTCGCTCGCCGCTCTCCCTGTCTGGTGGAGGATTGCCGCGCGGTCCAAGCCGCTGAAGGAGCAGACTGCACATGCCCGGCTGCCCTTGGCGAACAAGCGGGCCTGGCTGCTCACTGTGTTCTTCGGACTGATGGCTAGTATCTTCTATTCGCTGACGGCCTGGCTGGCGCCGGTGGCAGCATCCATGGGGTATAGCAAGCATGCAGCGGGCAATCTGCTCACACTGTTCACCTTGATACAGATTCCGGTAAGTATCCTCGTGCCCATCCTTGTGGCCAGATTCCAGCGGCGCACGTTATGGCTTGTGCTGTGCAGTCTATTTGAGCTAAGCGGACTGCTGCTCCTTCTAGGCTCAGCCTCACCGCTGCTTAGCGCAGTGCTGCTCGGCATTGGCGCTGGCGGATTATTCCCGCTGGCTCTAATGCTGCCGCTCTTAATGACGGAGCGGGCGGAAGAGGCCAGCTCCTGGTCGTCGCTTAATCAGGGGGGCGGGTATTTTCTCGGAGCTTTGGGACCGCTCGCGGTTGGCCGTATCTACGATGCCTCGGGTTCATTCCAGCCCGCGCTGATCGGCATGGCTGTGGTCACTGTACTTATGATCGCGGTACAACTGATGATAGGCAGAAGCTCCCGCGAGGGCAACGCTTTAAGGAAGAGTACGGCTTCGAGCTGAATGCCGACGGCCTGAAGTTCCAGAATGCCAAGTAACTGTCCACCGGAAGCTGAGTGTTAAAGAACAGAAAATGAAACGTTAACGCACTTCTTGAGATATGTAGGGGAGTGCGTTATTTGTTATAATGGGAACGGGTTACCAGAGTACAAGCCAGGTGAAGAGGAGGACATGAATATGAATATGAATGTGGATGTGGATAGGGTGGAAGAGCCGGCCGTTCAGCTTATCGGCATGCTGGGCCAGCCGTATGACCCCAAGAGGGTCCAAGCCGTGCTTAAGCCCTATGGCGTTAAGCGAATGCCTGCGGCGAAGAGCTATTTCAACGATACCATGATCTCGTGCGCCAAAGCATCTCTAAGGATGGATCTCTACCGTATACCCAAAATCAATGAGCTGACCGGACTACAGTATACGAAGCCCGATGAATGGATCATCGGCGCTATTCACTTCCTTCCCCCTGGTTCGGGCAAGCAGAACGAAGTGCCTTATCCCGTCATTTTACCTGAGGACATTACGATGAACTCTTCGCCTGAGGAAGCGATCGCGGCCTATGGCCCTCCGCAGCTGGACGAAGAATGTGAATGGCCCGGATTTTCCGGCCGCATTATCGCCTGGCGGGGCGAGGGAATAAACATCGCATTAGAATACGAGTATAGCAGAGAAGGTAGAGTGCTACGAACCTATATCGCCTGCCTAATCGGCTGCATCGGCGCTTGGCGGAGCGATAACCCGGAGGTTTTTGCACCATGAGCAGGGGAGGGCTGAATCTGGTAGGACAAGCTTTCGTTAGAATCGCGGAGAGCTGCCGGAGAGCTGCCCTCCCTGCAACCGACACACTAGAGAACATAGCAGTTGGATAAAGAGCACTTGTTTCGGCCGAACCGCTCCCTTTTCAAGAAGCAGTTGGAAAAAAGGCACTTAGTTCCACGTATTCTATGAAATCCGTTGACTCTGGACAAATTAAGTGTAGGTTATCCAACTGCTACCCCCAAGTACGCCATGGACGCTTGATTAGTTGTGCTTTTTCCACTATATTCCCTCCCCATTCTCTCACCGCACGATGAACTTAACCTTCCATTCCTCCTGCAATTCATACCGTTGAGCACACTTGCTGATTTGTATTTACAAATTATGGGATACATGCTATCTTTGCTATGAAAGCGCAACCATGATCTGATAGGTTAACCAAGGTTTTACCATTTTGTTCATGGGGAGGAAGGAAGAAAATGAAGAAATGGCTCAAAAGAACAGGAACCATGCTGCTCGCTTGCACACTGCTGCTTGGAGGCTTGACGGCACCGCCGCGTACCGCCCACGCTGACCCTGCACTGATCACCATCGAAAGCGAGGATGCCCAGCTCACCCCGGATCTGCAAGTGACGACCCAGATTTACGGAACGCCGAAGCCCGGCTATTCGGGAAGCGGTTTTGTCTGGATGCAGAACTCGGGTACGCTAACCTATACTGTAACTGTCCCGGCAACCGGCATGTATACGATCTCGACCCGTTATATGCAGGAGCTGAGCCCGGATGGCAGACAGCAGGCATTAATCGTTAACGGTGCTGCCAAGGGTTCGTATATGCTGCCCTACACCACTACGTGGAAGGATTTCAACTTCGGCTATCACAAGCTGAATCAAGGCAGCAATACCATTCAGGTCAAAGCAGGCTGGGGATTCGCTTATTTCGACGCCTTAACGGTGGATCATGCGAACCTGGACCCCCTGATTGTGCAGCCCGTTCTCTCTGACGCTCAGGCCACGCCCGAAACGCAGCTCCTGATGAATTATTTGACGGAGGTGTACGGGAAGCACATGCTCTCGGGCCAGCAGGAGATCTACGGCGGAGGGAATGACGGCAACTCCGAGCTGGAATTCGACTGGATTCACAACCTGACCGGCAAATATCCGGCAGTCCGCGGGTTCGACCTCATGAACTATAATCCGCTGTATGGCTGGGAGGACGGCACTACCGCCCGCATGATCGACTGGGTGAATAACAAGGGCGGGATTGCGACCAATAGCTGGCATCTTACCGTTCCCCGTAACTTCACCGCCTATCAGCTTGGGGAGTTTGTCGATTGGAAGGAAGCCACCTACAAGCCGACCGAGACCAATTTCAATACCGCTAATGCTGTGATTCCAGGGACCAAAGAGTACCAGTACTTGCAACTGGCCATTCAGGATCTGGCAGAGCAACTGCAGATTCTGCAGGACAACAATGTTCCCGTAATCTTCCGTCCTTACCATGAGGCAGAAGGCAACGGCGGGTTGAACGGGGAAGGCGCGTGGTTCTGGTGGGCTTCGGCAGGTGCGGAGGTGTACAAGCAGCTCTGGGATCAGCTCTATACCGAGCTTACGGAGACCTACGGCCTGCACAATCTGATCTGGACCTATAACAGTTATGTGTACAGCACTTCTCCGGCCTGGTATCCAGGGGATGATCAGGTGGATATTGTCGGCTACGATAAATACAACACCATCTACAACCGCTATGACGGACTGTCCGGCGTGCCGAATGAGGATGCAATTAGCTCGACCTTTTATCAGCTGGTGGATCTCACTGGCGGTAAGAAGATGGTAGCCATGACCGAGAACGACACCGTTCCCAGTGTGCAGAATCTGACCGATGAAAAAGCGGGCTGGCTCTACTTCCTGCCGTGGTACGGAGAGCATCTGATGAGTACGGCCTTCAATTATCCGGCTACACTGACCACCCTGTACCAGAGTGATTATGTCATAACTCTGGATGAGCTGCCTGATCTGAACGGAAACCAGCCGAATCCAAGTGCGGTGATCTCACCCGTAAATGCTGATTTTGACTTAGGAGATAATTTTGCCCAGGACATTACCGTAGCCCTTACCCTGAACGGGCATCAGCTGACAGGCCTGAAGAATGGGACTTACATGCTTCAGTCCGGCCAGGATTATACGGCAACCGGTTCTGCTGTTGTTCTGGATAAAGCATATCTAAGCACTCTGGCGGCCGGTGTACAGAAGATCACTTTTCAATTCAGCGGAGGGAGCAATGCGGTTCTCACGATTAATGTTACGGACAGTAATATTCCCGCACCGTCAGGTGAGCTGACCATCCAGGCCTACAACGGCAGCACCGGTGCTTCGACCAATGGAATTGCACCCAAGTTCAAAGTAATCAACACCGGGAATGCACCGGTCCAGCTCAGCGATGTGAAGCTCCGGTATTACTACACGATTGACGGCGAGCAGCAGCAGAGCTTCTGGACCGACTGGGCCAGCATCGGAAATGCCAACGTTACCGGGACCTTCGTGAAGCTGGACACCCCGGCCGCCAGTGCCGATTATGCTCTGGAGATTGGCTTCACCAGCGCTGCGGGCACCCTGAACCCCGGCCAGAGCGCCGAGCTCCAGACCCGCTTCTCTAAACAAGACTGGTCCAATTACAATCAGGCCAACGACTACTCCTTCCGCTCCGCCGGTACCCAGTTCGCCGATCACGAGCAGGTTACTGGGTATGTGAACGGGCAACTGGTATGGGGGATGGAGCCTTAAGCGCCCTCCAACGCAGTTGTTGACCCATTCTCCGCTAATTAATGAAATTAGGTTATTTGGCGGGGAGTACATTATACCGGAGGTGTTATTCTGAAAAGAAGGTATAGGTCAACAATAATACTGCTAGCGTTAAACGTACTTTTTATGTTTGCGGTCGATATTTCGACTATTAAGTATAGACTTGGAAAAGGGACATCAGGTAATGGGAATCCCGGAATAGTAGTGTTGATCCTTAGCCTGATATTGCTTGCGATTTTCCTCATTCACTTGGTTTTAAAATCTATTGAATATTTAAGAAAGCTGCCCCCAACAATCGCAACGATAGTCATTCCAGCTCTTTCGCTTGTCTCTTTAGTTCTCATGATATTTGGTGAACTAAACACAATTAGTGCATTAGAACAAAACTTAAACGGCTTCACAAATGATAAAGATTCCGTAGTCTTTCGTTTCGGCTGGATTAATCAGTATACCAATACTCTGTTTTATAATGGATACATTTTGATGTTCGGGATTTCCATAGCGATGCTTCTGTCTTGCCTTATAGTTAGAATTCAATCTAAGGAACGGAGGTACTAATATGTTAACCAAAATCAAAAAATGTGGAGTCTACAGCCTAGCACTAGTATTACTAGCTTCCACCTTGCTCGGCAGCTCGGGTTCCCATGCATCTGCGGAAGAGGCGTCAGCCGCGCTGACCTCGGACTTCAGATCGTTGCAGGCTTCGCAGATCGTCAGCGAAATGGGGGCCGGATGGAATCTGGGTAACTCGCTCGAAGCTTCGGTGAACGGGATCCCC
This sequence comes from Paenibacillus sp. FSL H3-0333, assembly GCF_038002805.1. Taxonomy (NCBI): domain Bacteria; kingdom Bacillati; phylum Bacillota; class Bacilli; order Caryophanales; family Paenibacillaceae; genus Paenibacillus; species Paenibacillus sp. FSL H3-0333. The sequence goes on from NZ_JBBODG010000001.1 coordinate 3,517,713, forward strand.
AGTGAGACCGCCTGGAATAACCCGACCATTACGCCGCAGTTGATCCAGAAGGTCAAGGCAGCAGGTTTCAAAACGATCCGCATCCCGGTCTCCTACCTGAATTATATCGGGAGCGCCCCCGGCTATACGATTAACTCAGCATGGCTGGACCGTGTCAAAGCAGTCGTAGATTACGCCTACAATGAAGGACTGTATGTCGTCATTAATATTCACGGGGACGGTTTCAATTCCGTTCAAGGCAGCTGGCTATTGGTCAACAGCGGCAACCAGACGGCCATTAAGCAGAAGTACCAGAAGGTCTGGCAGCAGATCGCGAATAAGTTCGCTAATTATGGGGAGCGGCTTATTTTGGAGTCGATGAACGAGGTATTTGACGGCAACTACAACAATCCGAATCTAGCTTACTATGCCAACTTGAATGCTTACAATCAGATCTTCGTGGATACGGTCAGACAGACAGGCGGCAACAATAGTGCCAGATGGCTGCTGATTCCGGGCTGGAATACGAACATCGACTATACGGCGGGCAATTACGGGTTCGTACTCCCAACCGACACCTACAGATCCTCTACCATCCCAGCTTCTGAGCGAAGAATCATGATCTCGGCCCATTACTATTCCCCTTGGGATTTTGCCGGTGAGGAATCGGGGAATATCACGCAGTGGGGAGCAACAGCGACGAACCCTGCCAAGAAATCCATCTGGGGACAGGAGGATTACCTGAACTCGCAGCTCCAATCCATGTACAATAAATTCACGACTCAGGGCTATCCGGTGGTGATCGGAGAATTCGGTTCCATTGACAAATCATCCTACGATTCAAGCAATAATATCTACCGCGCCGCCTATGCCAAAGCCGTAACCGCAACCGCCAAGAAGTACAAGGCCGTGCCCGTCTATTGGGACAATGGCTATAACGGCCAGCACGGCTTCGCCCTGTTCAACCGTTATAACAACATTGTCACCCAGCAAGGCATTATCAATGCCATTATGCAAGGGATGCAATAAGCTGTTCAGCGTGAAGCGGGGATAACATGATCTGCAAAAAGATGAAGGAGGCTCCTGTGGCGATCACGGGAGCTTTTTGTGCTGAAGAAGAAGATTAGTCTTGAAGATCTTACCCTCTGTGCGGCGCGTAACAGGCTCATTCTTGTGGTAATAATGTCTGTTATGTTATCTTTGCTTTTGAAGATTGTAACTTACATAGTCATTCAAGAAGAGGAGAAGAGAGGAAGTCATGGATCATTCAACCTACACCCCGCAACAAGCCAAAAAGGAATTCAAGCCGAAAGACGCTGTTCTGGTCTTCCTCGCTTTCGCCCTGATCAGTGCTGCCGTTATCTTTGCCCTTGTCATCTACGATGTCCTGACCCTGCAAGACCTGTTATCTTTTGATAATCCGCTGCAATTGGCGCTGTACGTTGTCCTTCCATTCATCAGTCTGATGTTGTTCGGTATCATCCTGACCCTGCTTACGCCTGCCAGCTACATTGACGAGACGAACAAGAGCTATCAGAACTATTCGCTCGCTGCGATTGTATGCTTTACATTGGCAGGGGCTTTATTTGAGGAGCTTCTGTTCCGGGGAATTATACAAAATGTATTGAATCTCTACCTTCCCCAGCCCTGGCTCGCCATCGGAATCACCACGGTGCTGTTTGTGGGAATGCATGTCCAGTACTACAGCAAGCCGCTAATGCTGCTGAACATCACCATCCCAAGTCTGGTCTTCGGCTGGATCTATGTGCAGACGCATAATTTGCTGGTCCCGATCCTTGTCCATTTTCTGATGAATCTGGGGATTACGCTGCTGTTCAAATATAAGGTGATTCAGATGAGAGGGGAGAAGGGATAACAGAATGGAGGTCAAAGTACTAGTGAAGTCCATCCGAGCAGCTGGAAATAAGGTGCAAATGTGGATTCCCTATCTGTCCGGGCAGAGATTTGCGCCAGCTTCGTGGACAAGGATTACTCCAAACTAAGAGACATCATCCAAGATGAATTCATCTGGTTCATTGCCGAGGACCGGTATGATAAGCTGTGGCTCTATGAGGGGAAGACGGCGACGATTCTCCAGGTGATCCCTGAGTTATGCCGCCTCAATGAATATTACCTGATCTCCAAAAAGCTTCATTGGCTACTCTGCGAAGATCACCATGACATGCTCCACCTGAGCGGCCAGCCGATCATTGATCGATGGATGAGATATGAAAGCTCTAACCCTTAGGGGATAGAGCTTTTTGGTTTGTGTGGTTTACTAAGATAAAAGGTATTTGTCTGGGGAAACTCAGCCGGCTTAATCAGTTCCTTGTAGGGAATCCTCGAAGAGTGTAGGCACAAAAAGATTTTTTTATAATTTATAATAGAGTTCAGTGATTGAAGCCAATGTATAAAATGAAAGGAAGATAGGCGAGTCTCAAACACAATAAAAGGTACTCTATTTAACGTTTAAACCAATTTATGATTTTTAAAATCATTTGAATAAGAGAAAGAAGTAATATAAATACACCAAATAATAGTATTGTATAATATAATAGCTGCGATAAAAAAAATGAAACGTTCGGATTTAATTGAATCAATACAGTTAAAAGAATAATCATTGAAAAAAGTATTCCACCCAAGATTCTACTCTTATTGGCCAAACTGGATTTTTTGAAATGGCGAATGGAGATAACTTGCCAAATAAAAAAAGCGATACTTCCAAATAAAATAAATACATGTAGTACCTGTTCATTAGGTATTATCAAGTTTTTTTCTAATTGATTTGAAATACAAAATGATATTATAGGAGACTTATAAATCAGCAATACTGATAAAAATATATATCCTACGCCTACAAATGAATACTTAATAATAAAGCCCTTTGCACGAACACTCCACAAAAGTTTTAGACACTTTACAAATAGAAGAACCCGATATTTCCCCCTAATTATTTTACTTATAAGGATGTCTAGTCCGTACTTTGATGTATAATCGTCCCATAATTCTTTCATATCATTGCTGTGTTCATTAAGTAGTAATTTAAAAAGTTCGATGCCTTTATCGATGACAGTAATCATGCTATAAATAAAAGCTAAAAGAAGTAGAATACTACTTATATGAATTTTATCTGTAAAGGGTTGCTCTAAGTTTATTTTTAATTGAAATGCACTGAAAATTAATACACCTAGTAAAATAATAAACCATAAAACAAATTGTCTACGAACTCTTGTCAGATTATCTAAGGTACCATAACTATACAAAAGAACTGTAGTAATAAATGATATTGAAAAGGTGCTAGCGAAAAGTACACTGTAAGTATTTTTTCCAGAAGGGTGAAATATAAACGAAGCTGGTACAGTCAGTATGATTCCAAGAACGAATGTTACACTTAGAAGAAAAGATATAGTTTTTATAAAACTCTGCTTTGGTTTAGCAGCTATAAACATTCCGTAGAAAACACATATGCTCCAAGGTAGACTAAAAGCTTGATCCTTTCCGTTTAACAAAACTATACAAGAGAAGAACACAAATAAAATTAAGGGAACTGAGGGTAGAAGAATATTAGTGGGAAGATTATGAGTTTTTGTTATTGTAATTGTTAATGCAAACATTGGAATAGATAAAAAAACTCCAGTAATAATAGAAAAGAAAACGTTATACAGCGTATTAATAATAATAATCAATAAATGATTTAGATTACTAGAATCAGAAGAAAGTTTCTTTAGTAAGCTATCAAAAAATGATGAAGTTAGAAATAGATAGTGTTCAAAATATTGTAAGGTTAGTTGCATAAATATCTCCTTGTTACTAAAGATTTTACTCAGCTAATTTTATGAATTTATGGATCAAATCTATTTTATCTTTTTTCAAAACTAATTAATATTAATGATGTTATATACAAAGTGCAAAATTCAGCTATTAATATTCTTTTGATTATATTCTTAGTAAATAAGAGGTTACCCCATGAATGACATTAGACACGCACAAGCTCTAATAACCTGGCATCGAGACCCCAGCAAATTTTCAAGAAATGAATGGATACGCGATATCGTTGTTAATTATGGGGAGATCATTGAAAGGGTCATGCATGGGGATACCTGGACTGTACTGGTCAGGATCACAAGTCAAGTGGAGGGTATCTGGGATACGTATGCGGATGTTGCTTTTATTGTGGATGCAGCGCCTTGGCATTTGTGGGTACCAGGTTACAGCTTCAATCTGTGGGCAGGAAAGGACGTTGCCACCGTTCACATTCTATGATGCCATTTTCATATACTTTACTCATACTTGTTCCACAGAATTCCCGCAATCGCCTGTTAAGATGAAGATACTTTCAAGGAAGAGGTGATTGAAATGATCAAATGGACAAGAAGAGTAAAGTAGTGAGTGTAGTGGGCGGCTCAACGAGCGCATTCGCAGCAACGGCCCCTGTTGTAAAATCAGTGAAAGAGGTGAAGGTGACTGCACCAGCGGTGAAATCTGCCACCCCAGCCAAGGTAACTCCTGTGAAAGGTTCCACTCCTGCCAAAGCAGTAACCTCTATGAAGAGTACAGCAACAACTAAGAGTCCGGTCAAGGCTACAACACCAACCAAGCACAAAGCAGCAGTAAAGACAGTAGCCGCACATGCCAAACACAAAACGGTAATCAAAGCTGTGACACCTTCCAAATCGGTCGGCAAGATCATCGTGACACCAAAAAAGAAATAATGCATCCATTGCAGTCTTCCGCAGCCACATACTTATAAACACAGAAGGCGGGGCTCGTGAAGAGTCCCGCTTTTGATCTATGCATCTAACTAACTCTGACCTCCGTCAGCAGCGTGTCCAAAAATGGCTTCAGACAAATGGTTGTTCTCTATGAACTGTAAAATAAGCTTCGAACTGGTGGCAAAGGACCGGGGTTCACCAAGGATGGTGGAGGAGATTACGCCTACTATTTTATCGCTCGAATCTATGACTGCACTGCCGCTATTTCCGGGCCAGGTCTGCACATTGAATTCCATGGAGTGCGTGTACACATCGGGTGTTGACGCATTTTTCGATTTCCGGATAACGGCCACATCATCGGCGGTGAATGTTCCGTAGAGCGGTGTCCAGGTGTACCTCTTGGTATTACCGGTGTCTGAGTTTCCTATTGGCTTAGTAGGGTGCCCTATGACTGTCACCTTTTCATTGGCTTTTGGCTCAAGGTTGAATTTCTTGAAATAGCTGTCTTGATAGGGCTTAGGGATTTTGTTAGCGTCAATCTTCAGCAGGGAGAGGTCTTCCTTCACATCTGTAGCAACTAGTGAGCCAAGCAGATACCCGTCCGATTTTTGCGCATAAAAGGTGATTTGGAATCGTAATTTCTTTCCATTATAGCTGGCGGGAGCCACGTGATTATTAGTGACAATGTATCCGCCGGGTAACATGAAGCCTGCACCAATGCCAATCTTTGTCTTGGTCCCTTGACCGGACAGTACATACTTTTCTATCATCACGACGCGTGTCAGATTTTTGTAATTACGATACGCTTTGTCTTGCTGCTCCTTGGATAATGCCGGGTTACTGTTATAAGGACTAACCGTAATGCCGGATTTGGTGACAGTCATGGATGTAATGGACACCTTGCTGACGGCAAAAGCAGCAGCTATATGCATGCCCAATGTTAGAACCGCAACAGCCAGTATGCTTGAGAGGAATCTGCTAACCCACCGAGTCATAATCACTCCCCCTTTAGTTTTATACTATTGAGGAGTGAGACATGTTGTGACGGTCAGTATGCGGATATCTAAGATTGCATACGAAAAAGACGAAACACGATTTTGACTCCAATCGCATTTCGCCTCTTAAGAAAAGGGGATAAATTATACTCTTCCAGCTTCCGTAGCAATAAATATTGATGGGATAAAAATCATTAAATAGAGTCCTGTGGGGAAAAGATTGGGTAATAAAAGATTGTTCCACCTTAGAATACTAACCTTCTGGCATTTGCCAACCTGTTTCCTCATCCCAAACAGCATCCGTATCATCTAGATGCACATGCCAATCCCCACTAGAAATACTTCTTCTAATATCCGTCAAACAGGCCAACCAATAATACAGCGCATTCAATGTATCTTCAAAATCATTTGAAAGGGGCAGCTTTGTCGAACCTGCAAAGATCACCGTTGGTTCATCCTGATCATAGTCATAAACATAAAATGTTTCTCCAATATCCTTCAATTCAAAACCCGCATTGTATTTATCAATGATGGCCCTGATCTCCTGCTCCTCACTGCCCGTAAGGTTATGATTTCTCGTACAAGTGTAATAAACAGAAACTCCCATGCTTTATTTCTCCCCTTTTGTGCTGGTTAGTGATAACAATACATACCCACATTTTCACAGTCTAATCCTTTATTTTCATTCTATTTTAGCACTTGCTCGTTTGGAGCTAAATGAACAAGTCGTTTGAGCTTTTTAGCAAAGTATTCTCGCCGGGTTCCAGTTATACTAAAAGGATAAGTGTTGAAACGTAAGCGCAGACTGGCATAACCGAAAGGATGATCAAGAAATGGAAACTAGAGCAATCGCAGGTACAAGTAGGGCGGGACGTCCATGACTATGAGATCAAGCAAAATGGTCAAGGTGCCTAATGAACTGGTAAAGTTTCCGAATAAAAAAGGGAGCTTGAAGCTGGATGGGATGTCCGTTATCGAACTCTGCTTTTACACGCAAGGCATAAAAGGAACCTTTTTTTTGCAGGATCATCTTCTGCTAATCATCAAGTCGGGTGTCTATACAGTTCGCTTCGGTGATCAAGAATATACGATGCGGAGCAACGAAATGATGTTTATTCATAAATCAATGGGAGTCGAATACGAGAAAGCGGGTGAACCCGATTCCGATTACATCCTCGACTATATGATGTTTTTCCTGAACGAGAAGATAGTAGATGAATTCCTCAAATTCGCCGGTTTAAAACCGGTTTGTCCCGTGAATGATGTTGTTCCGATAACAGTCTTTCCGATCAATGACCGCATTGAAAGCTATATCGAGTCGTTACAACCCTATTTCGAGCACCCTAACGAAGTCAAAGAAGGACTGGTTCGTGTGAAACTGATGGAATTGCTGTTTCACATAGCAGATTCGAATGATCGTTTGTTGCATCAAATGATCCAACCCATAAGCAAGGACAGTGGCAGCATCACAAAGATCATGGAGGAGAACTTCATGAATCCCGTTTCCCTTAACGACCTGGCCTATTTGTCCGGCAGAAGCCTGGCGACGTTCAAAAGGGATTTTCAAGCAATATACAACACCTCCCCGCTCAAATGGGTTCGCAATCGAAGACTGGATAAAGCCAAGGAACTGTTAGCGGAAACAGCGTTACCTGTTACGGATATCTGTTTTTCAACCGGATTCGAAAATATCGCTCACTTTTCCAAAGTATTCAAGGCAAGATTCGGACTTCCACCGTCAGAGTTTAGACGGCAGCTGAGGTTGAAGAAGGATGACTATAGGGGCTTGAAAATGAGCTAAATAGACAAATAGAATGAGCTTGTAGGCAAAGAAATGTATTCGTCTCCCTGATATTCTTATCTCATGCGGTAAACGCAGCCGTATTAAAACAAGAACGTAGGGAGGCAATTTTATGAATAAATCTAAGATCGTATTAATTACAGGTGGAAACAAAGGTATCGGTTTTGAGACAGCAAGACAATTGGGAAATATGGGGTACGAGATTTTAATAGGAGCAAGAAGCGAAAATAAAGGACATGAGGCCGTAACGTTATTGGAAAAGGAGAAAATTAAAGCTAAAACAGTGGTTCTTGATGTCACGAACCCCAGCTCCGTTCTCTCCGCAGCAGAATGGATTGAGCAAGAGTATGGATTGCTTGATATCTTGATTAATAATGCAGGCGTGTTTTTCGAAGAAAACACCTCTCCCGTTGAACTGGAATTGTCTGTTCTCAAGAGTACCTATGAGACAAACGTTTTCGGTGTATTTTCTGTCACTAAAGCAATGCTTCCATTGCTCAGAAATTCTTCTGCCGGAAGAATCGTTAATCTTTCCAGCGCATTAGGTTCCTTAACCTTGAATTCTGACTCAACGTCGGAATTTTATAAGGCGAATTCACTCGCCTACAATAGTTCTAAAACGGCTGTAAATGCTTTAACCGTTTCCTTTGCTAAAGAATTAAGTGATTCTCCTATTAAAATCAACTCCGTTTGCCCTGGATTTACAGCTACTGATTTAAATGGTAATAGTGGCTATCGTTCAGTCGAACAAGCAGCTTCCGTTGTAGTGGAGCTTGCCACAATAGCTAGTGATGGTCCAACTGGCGGCTTTTTTGATGAGCATGGAGTTGTGGCTTGGTAAAAAGGGGCGTTGTTGTAAATCACACACAATACGGTGAACCTTGACGCAGGGGTAAGGTTTTTTTACCGAATAGGTACTGCTAAAACAACATGTAACAATCGATTTACTTTAAGGTGTTTAGTGATGCATCCGCTATCCTCTAATAAATCAATGAGCTTGGGGAGCAGAAGAGAATCCTCATCACCTTCATGCGCTGTGCTTCCTTCCCTGTCAATCATCAAATCCGCGATGCAGATCCTTCCGTGAGGTTTTAATACCCTGCGCATCTCCTGAATAGCGAGCAGCATTTGGCCGCTCGTCAGATGATGCAGGGCAAAGCTTGAAACAATAAAATCAAATTTCCCGTCAAGGTACGGAAGTGCCAGGAAATTGCCAAGCTTGGTCTCCATCTCTGGAAATTTGAGCTGGCACTTCTTTAACATTTCGTTGGACTGATCCACTCCAGCCATCACCGCGCCTTCATGGATCAGTCGGCCGGCTAAATTTCCCGTACCCGTTCCGATGTCCAATCCCCGTTCCCCACGGATTGCCGAGACCCATTGCACGACGAGCCGCAGCGCCTCATCATAGTCCCCATATTTCCGTGTGTCCTCTTGAACCAACTGATCGTGAACGCCGGCTAAGCGGTCATACCCCCACTTATCCTTCCATGTCCGTTGTTCTCTCAGTCTTCTCGAACCCTCCGCCAGAATGTAAATGTCGTCAAGCGGAAGGGTATGGTCATTCTTGAGGGTTTCAATCATTTGGTCTGTTGTCTCGATAATCTGCTGCATTTCGACCCACTTGGTGAACATGACGGATCGCTGGAGTTCCAACAAATATCGTAATTGACTGTTTCCTTTGGCTTCAATATCCAATAGTGCAGTCCGAATCTCACTAACCGGCATTCCTGATTCCCTGAGTGCAATGATCGTCTGCAAGCGCCAAATATCTTCTTCGTCAAACCTCCGATACTGATTGTCAGCTTGTTTGGAAGGAGCAATGAGACCTTTGGCTTCGTAAAACCGAATCGCGCGCTGCGATATTTTCAGCATATCAGCGACTTCTTTTATTTTCATGTGCTAGACCCCTTTATGTTCTTGACCCTCACTTAACGTCAAGGTTTAGTATAAACCCTAGAAAAGGAGGCTGTCACGATGAAGACGTTAATCAAAGGCGCGACCATCTTAACCATGGGAAACGAGGAACCCTATATCGGGGATATTCTCATCGACGGGGACCGCATAGCGGACATTCAGTCCATTATATCTACTGGGGCAGATGTGATCATTCATGGCGGGGGTATGGCTGCAATGCCCGGGCTGATCAACGCCCACCAACACTCGTCTATGAGCTTATTGCGGGGATTTTCCGACGATTTGAAGCTTATGGATTGGTTGAACCAGAAAATGCTCCCTGCTGAAGCACGCATGACTCCAGAGGATATTTATTGGGGAGCAAAGCTCGCGATGGCGGAAATGATTAAATCGGGTACGACAACCTTCGCCGACATGTACATTCACATGAATGAAATCGCGGCAGCGGTAGAAGAGGCCGGTATGCGGGCTTCTTTAACACGGGGGCTCACCTTCCTCGAAAATGACGGAGGGCGGCGAATGTCCGAGGCGCTTGATCTCGTTCGTCACTGGAGCGGTGCAGCGGAAGGCAGAATCACGACCATGCTAGGTCCGCATTCCCCTTACACTGTTCCTCCGCAGCCATTTAGAGAGCTTATCGAATTAGCGGAGCAGGAGGACATACCGTTACATACTCATTTAGCCGAAACGAAAGAGGAAGTCATTCAGATTCGGGAAAAGTATAATCAGACCCCAACCGAATATTTGTATCACCTCGGTCTGTTTGAACAGGCGCATGTGCTCCTCGCACATAGCGTGCATCTAAATCGCCGTGATATCGGTTATCTGAAGAGTATGCGGGGCGGCGTGTCCCATAATCCAGTAAGCAATCTCAAGCTTGGCTGCGGCATAGCGCCGATCAAGGATATGGCTGACCAAGGGATTACAATTGGTTTAGGCACGGATGGGGCGGGCAGCGCCACCACATTAGATATGTTCGAGGAGATCCGGGCAGCAACATGGCTGCAAAAGTTGGATTACGAGGACCCCACGAAGCTTCCCGCAATGGATGCTCTTCGCATGGCGACGGCTGGAAGTGCGGAATTGCTCCGCATCGCCCATGAGGTGGGCACGCTCGAAATCGGTAAGAAGGCAGATATCATCTTGATTGATATGAGAAAACCCCACTTGCAGCCGGTGCACAACCTCCATTCACTGCTCGCATATTGCGCTAACGGAGCGGATGTGGACACCACCATCGTTAACGGAAAAGTGTTGATGCAAGGCCGTCAACTGCTTACTATTGATGAAGACGAGTTATTGGATCAAGTATCGCTGCGGTCTAAGCGTATCGTTGAAGGCATCTAATTCCTAATTACTAGAAACGCGGGCAGCTAATGTCCGCGTTTTTCGTTGATTTTGTTGCGTTAGACTGTCCGTTTGCTTAACGAAGCGTCCTCGCTAGTCTAGTACTTTATTTTCTTTAACATCGGCATATGGGCTTGTTTTTGTAGAGGTTGTGATTCTATGCGAATACTGCATAAAAAACAATATATACCCACTTTATCAGTTAAACTTGATTTGGTAGGGATCACTATTGTTCACAAGTATACGGATCACATTCAAAGGGAGGCCTGATAATCATGATTTTGGAGGATTTGTATTATGGGAGTTTGCGTCCCAATGAGCGGATGAAGCCAAACGATCCAGAATCGCGAAGGATTAATCAGCGGATTATTGATTCATTACAGATGCTTAAAGAGAGGCTACCCCAAGAGGATTTTGATCAGGTCGAGGAATTGCTGGAGCTACATAGTGAATCCTGCTCGCTGCATTCGGCATTATCTTTTATCCAAGGCTACAAAGTAGGTGCATTAATGATGATTGAGGTTTTTGGTGGGGAGAGAAGTTAAATAAGATAAGGAGGTTTACCCCATGAAACTAGGAGCAACCTTATACATTAAGAATACCACTGAAGCTGTAGCATTTTACTCAGAAGCCTTTGGACTTACCCTGGGCTATCATGAGATATTCCCGGATGGAACATTTATGCACGCATCATTACTTAGAGATGGACAAGAAATATTTGCTGTCAGCGAATCACACAATGATAACTTGGTTAATATCATGCTCTCATCATCACTAGAGGGATCACGTCCAACGATGAGTTATGGGATTAACTTTGAGCGTGAAGCAGAAGTGAAAGGGGCATACGAACTGTTAGCGAAAGACGGCACAGTGCTATTGCCGTTAGGCTCCCTTCCATGGAGCTCCTGCTGTGCAGAAGTCGTCGATAAGTACGGTGTGTACTGGTATATCGCTGTATAGATCTAGCCTTCAAGCTCCCTCTGCTCAATGAAGCTTACTGTATTCCCGTCAGGATCAAGGAACCAGAAAGAATAGGCGCCCCACGGTTTGCGCTCAGGTGGAGAGGTTATTTCGATGCCGGGGATGGCTTGCATTAGGCGGTTATATTCAGCCAAGACATCATGGACAAAGAACATTAGAGACATATTCTTGTCATAGACCACATTCACTTGGCCTGGATTGTAGACCGCAAGCTGAGCATTGTCGAATCCGTAATGCTGCCCTTCAACAACCGGAGATTCCTTGAGCACGATTTCATAAAAAGCAGCGAGGCGCGGCGCATTGTCAGTGAGGATACAGACTCCACAAAGCTTCATATGTATACCTTCTTCCTATTTTTGCATTTATTTTAATTTTCTGAATAGCGTGCCTGAAGCTTTTGCTTATGCGATATCAAGATATCTTCAAGCGATATATCATATTTATTGGCGATGACAATGAGATTTCCTAGAACATCTCCAAGTTCTTCTGTTAATTCAGCTTTATTCTCTTGAAATGTGCCTGCAACCTCATCAGGACGATCCCTGCCAATCTCTAACGCACGAATTGCGCGGGCGACTTCCCCAGTTTCTTCAGCAAGAAATCCAATACGGACAAATATATCTAAGTCCGACCAGTTACGATTCTTGTAATATTCCCTAACCCATTGTTGAAATTCAGTGATATCCATGTTTCCCTCCGGTATAAGAAGATTGATAGACTCTAAAACTCGAATATAATAATACCATAACTACGCTCATTGTAATTTGCTTTCGGTGTTAGCTGTTACCATTCAACTAATTCGTCCGCCCAAAGAAAAACGAATACCGATCTGCCTTGCCCAGCTCAGTAGTCTCTGTACGATCAATAAGCTGTATTGCTTTCAATAGAGACCCGACTTGTTCGTGCATCAGATTCACATCGAATTTATCCATTTCTCTGTCAACGCTATCTACCAGGAGATAATCTGGCATGGGGATCAGTCCAATCATTGGAATCCCGGCATTGAACAGGGGCTGACTTTCACCGAATTGAAACTTATTATGTCCGCGTAAGATAACGGTCCGGGTGTTACTTCTATCTTCAACGGCTTTCTTCCAAATGGCTTCCATGATTTCATTTCCCGCATAGGCGAATTCAGTGCTTATTTCTCCAGTCGGTCCATATTCACCGGAAGCATTGTCCTTCCATTCTAAGCTGCCCAGATGCTCTACAGTGAGTCCTGCTACGGCTTTCAGGTGCCCATTGTTACCATCCCACAGCTCAGGGTGAGCCTGCATCCAGGTTGAGGTTGCCTGCGATGTCCCTTTGAATTCGGGCAATCTGAAATGTCCTGTTACGAAGGTGAAGATCATAGTACGTTCTGGTTGCTCCTGCAGCTTCAGGTAACGAATCATGGAGAGCATTCCAATCGCACCGTCTTCTTCTACCACATTTACACCATCGGTATGCGTATTTATAATGACAGATTCCTTTTTATTCTTTCCTTCAATTTTCACATAAAAAGATTCGGTCGGCGCATGTTCCTGTGTTTCTGCCTCCAAAATCACTGTGCCCGCCTTATGTTCCTTAGCTGCGTTGATTACCTTCTGCCCAGCTGTTTTATTGACCCAAACGGCTGGAATTCCGAAATAATGCTCGGTGAAGGGGAGGTATTGCTTTTCAGCCTTTTCATCTGAAACGCCATCCAAGACGATAATGACTGCTTTCACGCCCTGTTCCTTGGCTTCCTCCAATTTAGCGTGCTTCAAAGCCGTGGTAAGGACTAGATCTCCCTCATCTGAAGGAATACCGCCCGGCGCTTGAAAGGTATCGCGTATGTTCATAACCAGTGCCATGGGGAAATTCTTAAGGTTCTTGATTTCAACGACCGCAATGTTGCCCTTGGCTTCCTCATATTCACCAGGTTTGGTGTAGACAAGCTCTCCGGCTACTCCATTGCTATCGGTCTCACCAGAGTAAGGAAACGCTGAGGATACATGAATTTCCTCGTTATCTATGGTCACTGAGCTGTTCTTCTCTTCCCAGCGGTCAAAAGTATACTTATCACGGTACACAGTAAGGCCCATATCCGTCACCTGCTGCTGTAACCATGCAATGAATTGATTGTGACCTTCAGAACCCGTTGTACGGCTGCCAAAGGAATTCATTTTTTCAATATTGTCCAACATGGTGGTTGAAGAATCAAGCTGGCCATTGTTGATTTCAGCAGTTAATTCAGCTGGCAGAGTAACGGAACCCGTAATAGGCTGAGCATATATATTAACGATCCAAACCACACTGGCTACTAAAGCGACAATACCGTACAGCACTCTCCGAATCACTAGAAAAACCTTCCCGCTCTTACGCACTTCACCAGCCCAAAACACATTCCATACCCCTGCTGCTATCAGCAGTAGAATAGCAAGTGCGAATATCCAAAACTCCTTAGTGGCCAAGAATAAAATCTGGGTTACCAGGGAAATTGTATAGACCCAAAACAGTTTACCTCTTCTTTTGAGGAGAAAAGTATAAATACCTAATTGTGCCAATAGAACGATTATTGCTAGTACAGCGAACAACATTTCTTTCCCGATAAATACAGAAGCACCAAGCGCTAGAATCAGGAATAGAATCCCCGACAGTTCTCCTTTTAATTGACTTCTCATAATATACCTCTTTCGTTAAAAGCATATTTGCCCGTTTTTTAAGTCTACCATTAACTATATTTCACTATAAGGGTTGAAGTATACTTCAAGGTCAAGGCAGGGAGAGAAATTAAATATGGCAGTAGCGTTTTATTCAGAAGCTTTGGGATTTACCCTCGTTGTGCAGGGAACGGCTGCGTCAATACGTCTTACTAGTTAAGTACATCTTGAACCAGACGACAGATCTTGAAGGAGCTTAATAATGAAGAAGACAACGCGAAGAAAAGAATTGCTGCTAAAAGGCATTGCGATGCTGCTGATCGTGATCCTTGCAACGGCTGCATGTTGGCATGAGATTGGAACTCTTTTGGCTTCAGGGAAGGTTGACAGTGAGTCCGCTATGGTGCAGAGCATCATGGACAAGACAGCCACCCCAGGTATAGCGATCCTGTCCGCCAAAGGAGGCAAAAGCGAATTCAAAACCTACGGCTACGCCGATAAGGCGCAGGAGCAGGAAGTCACAGCGGAGTCGCTGTTTGAGCTAGGCTCAACGACCAAGGCATTCACGGCTCTGGCAGTGATTATGCTGCAGAACCAGGGGGTCTTGGCTTTTACCGACGATGTCTCGAATTACCTGCCAGAGTTTGCTCCGACCTATAAAGGTGAAAAGGCTAAAATCACAATTAACCAGCTACTCGCACATACCAGCGGAATACCGTCCTGGAGCATCCGCCTGATCCCTGAAGGTTCAGATAAGGAGAAGCTTGCAGCAACCATACATAAGATGTCCAGCCTTGCGCTGGATACCCAGCCGGGCAGTGCCTATCAGTACGCAACGGTGAATTACGATATTCTGGCAGCGATTATTGAACGGGTGACAGGGATGAGCTATCAGGATTATGTGACCCAGCAGATCCTGAAGCCGTTGGGGATGAACGACAGCTATTTCTCGACAGGACAGGAATGGAAGCCGGAGAAGCTTGCACAGGGGTATCGGTTGTTTTTTGGCAAAAGTATGGCCTACGATGCTCCCAGATACTACGGAAATATAGCCGCAGGGTATCTGGTGACTAATCTGAACGATTTGCAGCACTGGGTCAACGCCCAACTGGGAAGCAGCGCGATCCCGGATAATCTGCAGAAGGCCATTCAACAATCACATGAGCCGGACCTCCGTACAACGGGGCATGAAGCTGAGAACCAATTCTATGCCTTCGGCTGGAGCCAAGACCGGGAGACGAGGGTGATCCGTCATAGTGGAAGCAACCCGAATTATTCTTCCCAGGCGATCATCGATCCAGAACGTAAGGAGGGGGTGTTCGTACTGGCTAATCTGAACTCTACCGCACCTACGCTGATTGCCCAGAATATCTATGACCAGATGCACGAACAGCCGATGAAGACTTTCAAGTATGACGACACCTATATCCTAATGGACGGGGTAGCTTCGTTGTTAGTTGTGTTCACTGTGATTGGGATTGCTTTTAAGCTCATCCGGCTGGCAGGAGGGAGAAGCGATTTTGCCACAGAGAAGGGAATCCGCCGCCAAAAGATCAAGGCCCGTGTTACCCTGCTAATCAGAGCGCTGTTGTTACTATTGGTACTAGGCTGGCCTCTATTGGTAAACTATAATTACACTATGATTAGTGTATGGATGTCCTATTCCGTATTGCTGTGGATGGGGCTGGCTTCGATTAGCTGCATATTGTCCATGATTCTGGCAGGCAGATATCGACGTTGAATGGAGTCTCCAGTTGCTTAGCGAACATTGATTCATATGAAAGGAGCAGATCCCATGATCTATGTCACTGGTGACATTCACGGTTCGATCAGCGTGGCCAGCCGCTTTAACTCCAGAAACTTTTCTGAAGGCAGGGCGCTGACGAAGCAGGATTACGTTATTATCGTCGGCGATTTCGGCTTGTTGTGGGCAGATGATAAGGAAGACCGCTTTTGGCTAAAATGGCTTACAGAGAAACCGTGGACCACCCTGTTCATTGACGGGAATCACGAGAACTTTGATCTGCTGGAGTCCTATCCAGTCTCCGAATGGAATGGCGGTCAGGTGCATCACATTACTCCTAGTATCATTCACCTGATGCGCGGCCAAGTCTTTGAGATCGAAGGGAAGACGTTCTTCACTTTCGGTGGAGCGGCTTCTCATGATAAGGAGTACAGGAAGGTAGGCGTATCCTGGTGGGAACGCGAAATGCCAAGCCCGGAAGAGTACCAGGAAGGCATTCGCAATCTGGACAAGAACCAGTGGAGAGTAGACTATGTATTGACCCACACGTGCTCATATGATGCTCTTCAGTGGATCAAAGAGCGCTATCGTACGAATGTGGAAGCAAATCCCATGCATACGTATTTCAACGAAATTAAGTTCAGACTGGACTATGGGAAATGGTTCTTCGGGCATTATCATCATAATGCGGAGCTGCCGGATGACCAGGTGCTGTTGTATGAGGATAGGGTGAGACTAGAAATATGATTCTGAACCTCATCTATTGTAAAGTCGCCGCTTAATCCTTGAAGACTAGATGAGATGACTCCATTTTTTTCGATTAAAAGGGAGTTATACTTTTTTTGCTTCTCCATCCGCAATAGTTAGATATAACAGCTTTACTAAAAAACAATTTGTAGTTATGCTTATGATTGAGTTGAGAATAGATGAGAAGAGGAAAGGTGAGCTGAGATGAGTAAAGAGGTTAAATTGGATTTAAGCCGTATCGTTTTTATTGGAAGGACATTTGATGAATACATGTCCATGTTTAAGTTAACAAAAGCGGAATTGAAGGGACGGTCCATTCTGGATTGCCCCGCTGGAGCATGTTCGTTCACGGCCTATGCGAATAAACTAGGTGCCGACGTAACGGCAACGGATATCGCTTATTTTCATGACTATGAGGATCTTTACACAAAAGGTATGAACGACTTGGAACACGCCATGACCAAAATGGAAAGTGCCCAAATGAACTACGTATGGGATTATTTCAAATCCGTTGAAGAACTAAAACAACATAGAGACTGCGCATTAACTGATTGTGCACTTGATATGAAAAACTATCCCGAGCGTTATATTGCATCGGCACTGCCTTCGCTCCCGTTTAAGAATAAGCAATTTGATATGACACTGTCTGCACACTTTTTGTTTATGTATTCAGATAGGCTTGATTTTGATTTCCATAGGCAAGCGATCCAAGAGCTACTTCGGGTAACCAAACAGGAAATTCGGATTTTTCCTTTAGTCGGCCTTACAGGAGAGAGATATCGTCAACTGGATGAGCTGCTCACCTTTTTACATCAACAGGGTTGTTCAACTGAGGAAATAACGGTCGGATACGAGTTTCAAAAGGGAGCAAACAGCATGTTGAAAATCACTCTTTAGATAGCTTCGCCATACTTCCGCCATGTTCTGGTTCCATCTACTCTGACATAATACGGTAATAGAACAGAGGATGGTTTTACACCAGCTCTTAAGGAGGAATTGGCATGTTTCATAAAACAGTGACGCTGCAGCCTTTTGCAGATATTTCGATGTATACTAAAGGGTTCAAGATCGTCTCGGCTCAATTAGGTGGAGATGGCTGCGTATATGTCCTGCTGATTAACCAGATCCCGGAACGGAAACGAGGAATGTTCGTCCAACCGGCTTTGAAGCAACCGCATACTTACAAGGTTTTGATGGTAGAAAGTCAACATTATATCGATGAGATTACATTTCCGGATCAGCATTTCAATTATCATTATGTTCAGCCGCTCCGCAGACATCTGCTGCTGGTTGGAGCACGCTGCTCGTATTATGGTGCAGGTAAATATGATCTGAACGCCAAAGTGTGTGACTATACAGGACGTACCGTCCGTGAGTTCCTGCTTGGAGATGGGATTCAGAATGTTCAAGTGACAGAGAAAGGCACCATCTGGACCAGTTATTTTGACGAAGGCGTGTTCGGGAATAACGGGTGGGATCATCCAGTCGGTGCACAAGGTCTGGTGGCCTGGGATGAGCATGGCAACAAATTATACGAAGATCATGTGTCGGATATTGCCGATTGTTACGCTTTGAATGTTGTCCGTGAAGAGCAAGTCTGGTTTTATTATTATACGGACTTCTTGCTCGGCTGCATCTCAGGCGGACCCAATCAACCCAAGGTTACGTTTGTGAATCCTGAGATTTCCGGTTCGGCCGGGTTCTGCACGGATGGTTATCACTTCCTATTCGACGGCGGTTACGGCAAACACGGAGAATATTATCTCAAGAAACTTGAACAATCAAGCTTGACCAAAGGGCATAAGGTACAGTTCCTTAATGAAAAATCCGAGCCGCTTGTACCCGTGACGCAAGATTTTCGGGAAGACCGCGTGCTGTTCTGTGCAGATGATACGTTGTATCAGGTTTCGATTCAAGAATTGCTCTGACGATAGAAGTACAACCAATGTAGAGCAATAACCCAGGACAAAGGAGATACAACATGCTGCCATCCCTTGCATTTCTTAAACATCAATTGGAGGGGATTCTACGCAATAAATTTGCACAGGGACACCAAACCTCCGGTTATTTAGCCAGATTGGAGCAACAGCCGGCTCTCTGCTCGGGGTTTATTTCGGTTCGGATAGCTTGGATCGTTCCTCCATTTCACCAGTTGTTGTAAACAATGACCCAATCCAAGGTACCAGCCTCATCCCAAAGCAAATCAAACTATGGATGCCCTATTCCTTATTGTTGTGGATGGGGCCGTTCCCATGGATACCATATGATGTGAAATAACATATGGACTACAATAGCTGCAATAATTCCATACTGCCAGAACAGGTAGCCGCATATTATGGAAACCCACAGATTCCCAATGACCATTGAGCCAATTAACATAGGTGAAGGAATACAACCCTTTGCAAGGTTACCAGGCAAATGAGCCAATCCAAATAATATACCGGTTGTGACGATGGAAATCCAGAATGCAGCCGTTAGGGAAGGCGTTAGCCTTAGAACACCCCACATCGTTAAGCTCAGTAAGCCCCAGCGAAAAATAATCTCTTCGGTAATTCCGCCGGACGTCATTCGCGCTGCAAGTCCAAGTTGTTGCCTAGCTAGCTCGGAGGCTATGATGGAGACCGTATCTATTCTCGGTCGAATGAATGAATAATAGCTTACAACCCATACCAACGCGCAAATGATTCCCGCGACGATGCCGATCCCCACTTGTTGAACCAAATTGGTTAAGTCCAATTCCCCGCGGCTGAGCCCTTCCAGGAACGGGTCAGTAAGCCCAATCTTGTTACCGAAATAAATCCCTGCTGTAGCGGCTAAAGTGACGATGACAAGGGTTTGTAAGGCGATGAGGATAAACAAGGTATGCCTGGATAACCTGTTATCAGGTTTATCAACAAGATCATTGGTTGTAAATTGACTCATTAACCATATGCCAGGTAGGCAAAGTGAGATTAAGATCAATGCTAATAGGAAAGAATGCACAACGTCACTCCTCTAAATATAGTTTACGTTATTCCGGGAAGTCCGAATTTGCTCACATAGTGTGCCAGCGCCTCATCCAGCCAGGCTATCTCCTGTTTGTCAAACGGCATATCTATCAACTGATTTAATTGCTCATGCTGCTCCTCCGGAATTTGGACAAAGTTTGCAATTGCCTTCTCATCCAGAAAGCCCAGTATCCGTTGGACATAGAATCCCAGCATTTCCTCTGCTTCAGCAGCATCCGGCGCTCCTGCTGACAAACGCTTAACCGCTTGGGCAAAGGCAAGCACTTCTCGATCCAGTTCCGCTGTGGCATCTGAGGAGATATCGAACAAGGCATTTGCCGTTTGCTCCGATACATGCTCGGCGACCCAGCTTCGCTGCTTATCCTCATTTAGCATGTTGCGAATCAGCAAGAACAGCATGTCATGCTCCAGTTCCCCTTCACGTTGCAGGATAGCCGTCATTCTGGCGAGGATTTCCAGCGACTTATCCAGTTCAGCGCGGGCTGCTTCCAGAGCTTGCTGCTGCATTCTCAATGTTTCCGCCAGACTCATCTCGGATTCGCCATGATGAATGAACCTGCGAATACGCTCCAGAGAAAAACCGAGCGACTTCAATCCGATAATTCTCTGCAAGGTGATCAGATCCGCCGAACCATAGACCCTGTGACCGCTTGCCCGGCGATGCGGACGCAATAGTCCTACCTCATCATAATAATGAAGCGTCCGTACCGGAATACCGCTTAATTCAGCAAACTTTCCGACAGTATACGTTGTATTGTCCATCATCCTCTCCCCCCTCATAACCATTATAAATCCTACAGTAACTGTAGGTGCAAGCGGTCGGAATAGCCAATCCGCATGAGCCTCTACAACGTTTGACCGCTATCTACAGTAATGATTTGCCCTGTCATTGCTTCTTGCTCTAAGGCTGCACAGATCATGGAGGCAATATCTTCGGGTGCCGAAATACGCTTCAGCAGAAGATTTGGCGCTAACCTCTGCATTTGTTCTTCTCTTCCGGACCACCATCTGGTTGCGACGGCTCCTGGTACGATGCAGTTGACCCGAATATCAGGCGCTAAAGCCCGCGCTAGTGATTTTGTTAAGCCATGAACGGCGGCCTTGGATACGGCATAGGGAAGAGAAGAACCTAATCCGGTTTGTCCGGCGATACTGCCTACATTTACAATGGCCCCTTGTTTATTTTTCTTCATGTATGGTGCGACCGCCCGCGCGCAGTGAAACATACCTTTAACATTCACAGCGAATAATTCATCCCATATTTCTCCGGTAACTTCCTCCAGACTATCCATCGGAATATGACTTGTAATACTGGCATTGTTGACGAGCAAATCCACGGTTCCGAATTGCTGAACAATGGTTTCGATCATGCTCCGGACTTCCTTGTCCTTGGATACGTCTGCTTGTACCCCTATCGCATGGCAGCCCTCTTCGTTGATCAATCGCACGGTTTCTTCTGCTTCGGCTTGCGAACGGGAATAGTTAACGACAACGGTTGCCCCCCGGCTCGCCAGCATGAGACTTGTGAATCTGCCAATCCCTGTGCCGCCCCCCGTGACAAGAACTACTTTGTGATATATCTGCATTATGGTTACACTCCTAAATGTTGTAATTTGATCTTTTACATTGTAAATGATGCAGTCATATTTGTATAATTGAACAAAATGAAAGGTTTGTTCAATTCTTTTGAATTATAGAGGAGCGTGCACAATGGATTTTAAGACGTTAAAAACGTTCCAACTGATCGTAAAATACGGCAGTTTTGCCCGTGCGGCTAGAGAAATGAACTATGTTCAATCTACCGTTACGATGCAAATACAAAAGCTTGAATTGGATTTAGGCGTTCAGTTGATCGAACGGGGACATGGTAAGGAGTTCCGGCTGACAGAGGCCGGGAGGTTATTTCATGACCAAAGCATGCAAATTGTAAAGAGTATGGAGCAAATTCAAAACAGCTTGTCGAATCTGCAACTGGGGGAGACGGGCCATATTCGCATCGGCGTCACAGAGCCAACAGGGAGCTATAGGCTGCCCGGTATTTTAAAGGAGTTCATGCCTATGTATCCGAACATCCGGATTTCTCTGGAATATGCGAACACTTCGGCACTGGCCGAGAGAGTCCTCAGCGGAGATCTTGATTTCTCATTGTGTTCGACCCCGGATGTAGGGATAGGGAACGATCTTTATTTTGACCCCTTGTTTCAGGAGGAATTTGTGGCGTTAGTCCCTGAAGACCATCCGCTAGCACTGAAAGAGATTCTCGCACCAGAAGATATTCAAGGGTATCGTCTGCTTATCACAGCTGCAACCTGTCCATATCGCAGAAGGCTAGAGATGGTTATGCAGGAAACGGGAAATCAGGCGCTTGATACGATGGAGATCGGGAGTATGACGGCTTTGAAGTTTTTTGTCGAGAAAGGTTTAGGCATCGCACTAATTCCGAAGATTATAGCGGAGCCCGCTGTTGCGGGAACAACCATACGGCTACTCAGCGGGAACCTAATATATATGACTTTCGGAATCCTGTGCAAAGCATCGGCCTACCCCTTGAAATTAGCCAGTCAAAAGCTATATCAATATCTCAAGCTGCGTCTGAATGAACAATCTAATTTATAAGGGAACCTGATTCTACAGGAGGTACCTTTTTCTCCAAAATATAGTCGATGCTTACGTAGAAGAAACTCTCTTTGCATGTGACAGATAACCTATAATATGGTAGAGTTATTGAATTAAATCTGGAATGAAAGGGAGGGTTTTTAGTACTGTCATATTGATAATGTTAAGAAATTGAAGGTGGCATCCATAATGAAAGTTAAGATCCTATTTATATTATTGACAGTTTGATTAACAGATGCCATAGAAGCAACAGTAAAATCGGGTTACGGATATATCTATAGCTTAACTAATGATCAAATGATGAAGGCGATCAATGAAGGGAAACAAGATCCTGCTTATATCGGTGAAGACTTCAAATTGCCTGTATTATCATCGACCAGCAACGGCGGTACATTTGAATACATGGGCGTATTTATTAATACACCTTACAACCCGCTTATTTGAAAGTATATGAAAAAAGTAATCCGGAAAAGTATGCTGAGTATAAGATCGTTTTCGAGGATTATGTGAAATAATATCCATGTAGAATGAGGTGAACGATATGACGATACTGCCTGTTATAATATTTATCCTAGTGTTTGTACCTTCCATTGTACTCATCGTGAGTATGCCGTATTTAACAAAAGAAACGATTAGTTTCGGAGTCACCGTCAGTGCCGTACACTTCCACAGTGAGCCGCTGCGCCAGATGCGGAGGTCATATGCCAGGATTAGTGCTATTTTACATATCATCTTATTTATTGTTGGCATTCTATGCCTAATCTACAGTGATGAACATTCAAAGCAAGTCAGTTGGATCATTATCACCTATTCACTCGCCATGCTCGTAATCTCGCTGGTTATTAACTTTAGGTATTATTTGAAAATGAAAAGCGTACTGCCTACGCTATCTGCTGCTCCCGAATCTTCGATCATGGAACCTGGATTGCGGAAAGGAAATGTTGGCCTGCCCAGTCATTGGTTCCTCATTCATGCTGTTATTATTGTGGTTAGTATTGTAACAGTGCTGCGCAACTATGATCTGATTCCTGACCAGCTTCCGGTCCATTTCAACGGCAGTTGGACCGTAGACCGCTATGTAGATAAATCTTATAGTATCGTGTTTATACCTACGATCATGCAGGTGTTAGGAATCCTTCTGTTCATATATGAATATTGGAAAATGCACAGAGGGAAGCAGCAGGTTAAAGAAGACGTAACTTACCGCCGTGCCTGGTCCAATTTTATGATTACAGCAAGCTTCTTGTTCGTTATCCTTTTATCCGTCGTGCAGCTAAATATGATGTCTCTGCTTAACATTAATTTTGTTATCCCCGTTGTCCTAAGCATAATAGCCTTTATCATCCTATACGCCTGCACCTTAACGTTCTGGAATGGTCAGCTCGAAAGCCGCAACACCTAATTAATGGTGAGCGCTGGATCAGCCACGCCTCAAATTCTGAGTGCTGCTGATCCAACGCGCTACAACGCAACGAAGCTGCTTTTACCTACAGCCTAACGTTATTTCCTCTAGCTTAATTCTCAATCCGCCTTCCGCTTTGTCACCGGCACCCATACTTCAACTTCGGCATCCATTGGGTTGCCATTGGTTAGTACCTCCGCGATCGGGTGTCCGGTATACACATACTCATAGTTATCGTTCAGGATACTACCGAATGCCTCATCCTCCAGCCGGTCAAACGCAAGGCGCGACAATCCGCCCTGACCGGACAACACCAGATACTCTCCTCCCGGAAAAAGCACTTCAACCGCAGTATCCGGCTGGGGTCTGGGCGACTGAACGCCTGCAATATACAGGATCTTTCCATCCTCCTGGGCAATCGCGGCGAAGCCGTAGGGGCTTTCGGACAGAGGACGCAGGGAGGCCATGAAGCCGTTCTCCAGCATAATCTACCAACTGTGACACCTGTATGGCATACTTGATTAGAGGTGGTCATGATGAAAATGGATCGCTTGATTGCGCTCATTATGATCCTGCTGGAGCATGAGCAGATTAGTGCGCGCGAGTTAGCGGAGCGTCTCGAGGTCAGCAGAAGAACGATTTACCGCGATATTGATACGCTGAACAGATCCGGCCTGCCGATCTATACGCTTATGGGGGCGTGGGGCGGTGTCGGACTGATGAAGTCCTACAAAGTCGGCAAAACCTTATTCACCCCGCAAGAAATCCAGAACCTGCAAAATGGGATGCAGAGCTACAAGCAGCTTTTTGGGAGACGGGAAATGGTGTATGCAGCGGAGAAGCTGAATGCTCTCTACCCGGACAATGCTGAGGGCCAGCCGAATGCGCCGTTCGTCATGGATCTGTCCTTGAATCGGGGGAATGAATCGCTGCGCAGCCTGTTCGGGATGATCGAGACGGCGATGAATGAGCACGCTGTGCTGGCTTTTGCGTATACGGATGCGTGGGGACAGAGCAGTGAACGGTGGGTGGAGCCGTATCAGGTGGTTTTCAAGGAGAGTAGCTGGTACTTGCAGGCTTATTGTCTGGATAAGCAGGACTACCGCATCTTCAAGCTGGCCAGAATGAGCGGTCTCCAGGTAACGAAGGAGCAGTTCGTTCCAAAAGCGTTCACCCCTCTCCCCATGGACGGAGGAGATTGGTTAAGCCAGGACTGGGTGGAGGTTACGATTCGGCTGGACCGCTCCGTCATGGATCGGGTAATCGAACGGTTCGGTGCCGACCATATCCTGCGGGTGGATAAACACCACTGCTGGGCCAAGTATCCCATTATTGCAAATGAATATGGCTACGACCGGCTGCTTGCTTTTGGAGATAAATGTGAAGTGCTGGGTCCGCCCGAGATACGGAATGGGTTCAAGGCATATGTGCGGGGGATTATGAGGAAGTATGAGGGGGATTAGCAGTGTAGATTGGTGAGCGTGGCGGGATGAGATTTTTACACATGAAGGTGAATTAAGTTGAACTGGAGGATGCGGATGATGGGGGATGCCGGGATGGCAGAGAAGAAGGTTGGAGCGAGCGATTATCTGTCTTTAGCATTGTATGCGTTTGCAGGGTTTGGTCTTGAAGTGGTATTGTTGATGATATTACCATCCGTCTTGGGGGTGAAAAGTTCTGATTATACGCTCCTTCATCAATGTATCCACTGGGGAATTACCTGCTTGTTGTGGGGGAGTATGGCCGTATTTCTGATCAGGCTCTCCAAGCGGAAACACGATTTTGACATCATGAGGTTGAACGCTACACCGGACTCCCGGGGATGGTTGCTCGCGATTGTGGTTTCAGTGATCGCCATTGCATCGACAACTATAGTATGGGAAGGCATTAAGCCGGTTCAGGAATACAAGGATGCGGTGAGGTTCATTTTTCAGAATGTTTATTACTTGTTTGAAGCTGCGCTAATCTTGCTGACGATTGCGTTTGGTCAAAAGTTCGGTGAAGTGCTTTTCAAAAGAGACGGTCTGCCCTACGGCGGGACGTTCCTCGCACTCACTTGGGGCCTCATCCACATTCTGCTCCAGGGCGGACCGACGGGTGCTTATGCATTCTTTATGTCACTACTTTACGGAACGATATACATATTGTTGAGAAAGAATGTGCGGTATTCGTATCTGGTGATTGCGGTTGTGTTTATTTTGTGAGGCGGGATTGGGGAGGGGCTAGGGTGAATGAAATGAAGTATTCTATTTGGATTGAAAGTGACACTAGGTTGTGAAAAACTATTTTATGAGGAGTAGTCGCATGTTTACAGATCTTATTCACAGACTTGGCCTTTCATTGCCTGTTGCATTAGTTGAGGAGTTGGAGCTGCACAAGGAGAAACAAAAGGATCAAAACTACTTTTTGAGATTAATGGAAGCTGACGAAATTGTTGAATTAGTTGATTATATGTCCAAAATAGAGGCTTATCGGGATATGATTCCTTTGTGGAGTGACGATCATTCAAACTATATTGGCTTGTACGTACAAGGCGCATGCAAATACAGGATATGTTATATCGATCATGAGGAAACGGATGTATCTCCGGCCTTCAGAAGTATACGTTCATTTATAACGAAAATCGAAGAATATCCTGATCTGGATTGGCGTGATTTGAATAAAGACTATCCAGCAGAATTTGAAGTTAGTCAAACTGAAATGAATGAAGACCTCGCTTGTATTGACGAGTTGAATCGAATGATAAGCTCTGACCAACTTATAAGCGATGATATTCGCTGTCAGTATATTTTTTCGATTATGGCATTAACGCCAAAAGGAAATCTTAATTCCATCATAAAATATCTAGACGATGAAGATATGTTTGTTCAAGAAAGAGCATGTGAGATTATTGGATTTCATACTTATATACCAGCTAAGGAAAAGCTGGTGAAGATCTCCAAAAACGGAATGCATAATGGGAAAATAGCAGCCAAAAGAGCATTAGAAAGGATAAGGGAAGACCGAAAAAATGAAATTTAAAAGTTCTGAATTGCTCTGTAAATCGACTCGAACTACTAGGAAATAGAATACACAAAAGTGATTTTTAAATGAGATAAGAACTAGAATTATTGAATTTATTAAGGAGATTCAAGCAATAAACAGTGAACTATTGAAATCTGTTTATTTTTCTAAGTTGCTGGGGTTTTGTGACAATCAGAATAAAGGAGATACAACATGCTGCCATCACTAACGTTTCTGAAACATCAATTAGAGGGAGTTCTGCGTAATAAATTTGCACAGGGGCATCAAACCTCCGGTTTTTTGGCCCGGTTGGAACAGCTTCCGGCAAGCTATGATGCTTATCTGGAATTCGCCCATAGCTTGGCTGACATTCCAATGCGGGACAATTGGCCCTACTATGAGCCGGATGAGTTGGAGGAGATATGGCGGGAATGCGACCCGGATAGACCTTTAGGCCAGATCGGAGTCTTGAATCTGAAGGACAGCGCCAAGCGTGTAGAGGCAGGCTTCCTCGCTTCAGTCTGTGGTTCAATGCTGGGCAAGCCGATTGAGGTCAATCCCAGTTTGTCGGAGTTACGTCAAGCGTTAACCGCTGTAGGGGAATGGCCGCTGAATGATTATATTTCTGAAAAAGCTCTCCATGCGTTGGATCGTCGTCACTGGTCCTGGTTTGAAACGGCGCGGGGGCGGATTCGCTATGTGGCACCTGATGATGATATCAACTACACCTTAATGGGAATGATGGCGTTAGAGCAATTCGGCGAAGGTTTTACGAAAAGGAACCTAAGAGATTTATGGATAAATCATCTCCCGATAAGTACAACATGGGGGCCGGAGAGGGCCATCCTGGTTCGTTCGGGGATTAGCTATTTGGAGCATGACCGGGAATTATTCAATCATTCGGAAATAGAGGCTTGGCCCGACTTCCTGGTGCAAGATACAGAATTATGCGGGGCGGCGATTCGTGCAGATGCTTACGGCTATGCATGCCCTGGTCAACCTGCGCTTGCGGCCGAGCTGGCTTGGCGTGATGCCAGTTTTACACATCGCCGGACGGGGATTTATGCCACGATGTTCATTGCCGCTGCAATTGCTGCCGCACATGTGCTGCGCGATCGGCTTGAAATCATAAGAACTGCACTGCAATTCGTCCCTAGAAGGAGCCGATTCTATGAGATTACTGCGGATTGTCTTCAGATCGTAGCGAATGCAGATAACTGGCTGGAAGCTTATCAGGGCATTCATCAGAAGTACGCGAATCATTCCCACTGTCAGGTGTACCAGGAAATCGGCACCTTGATCAATACATTTCGCTTCGCAGAGAATGCTGGTGACGGGATATGCAAACAGGTCATGCAAGGCAACGATACCGACAGCTTCGGAGCAACAGCAGGCTCGCTGCTTGGTGTGTATTTCGGCCCGGACAGCTTGGATACGAGATGGCTTGAGCCTTTCCAGGACCGGATTCATACAGGCTTATCTTATTTTCATAAGCAACAACTCTCCCGCTTGGCTGAGCGCATAGGACGTTTGCCAGAGCTGTTGCATACCGGTCAGCAACGGATCCAACCTAGCGAGCTCTATGTGAATGAGAATTTGGGGATTTGAATTGATTTGGAGGGTAGGGGAGAGGATCAGGAGTATATGGAAAATATTGTACGGCAGGTTATTCATGAATGGAATCCATACAGCTTATTACCAGAAGCACCTATAGATGAGTTTGATTCTGAAATTGAAAAAGTCGTCCAATCCTTAACAGTTGCTTCTACAGTCGAAGAACTGGCAAGAAGCATACAAAAAATATTCTCTTCCAGTTTTGGTGAACTCTTTGGGTATGAGAATTGCTTTCATGTGGCTAAAAAGATATGGGAGCATTCGCTTGAAGATATGAAGATGCCTGCAAATATTGAAATTGTTACTTTAACTCACGCAAACGCATATCATTCAAGAAGTTTATTCTGTGGCT
This sequence comes from Paenibacillus sp. FSL H3-0333, assembly GCF_038002805.1. Taxonomy (NCBI): domain Bacteria; kingdom Bacillati; phylum Bacillota; class Bacilli; order Caryophanales; family Paenibacillaceae; genus Paenibacillus; species Paenibacillus sp. FSL H3-0333. The sequence continues at coordinate 3,546,555 of NZ_JBBODG010000001.1, forward strand.
ATAACAACTCTTCGTCTAATGGTGTAGACACAAAGGCAACTTCAATCGAGGAGCTGGAGCAGAGTGGTCAGGTCATAAAAAGGATTCTGGATGCTGATCTAGCAATTTGCTATTTGGCCAAATTTGAGTCACATTATGCGGGATTTATTATCTGCACCTGGGGGATTTCAGTTTCGACTGGGCACCGGGTATTACGAATAGATGGATTATATGTAGCATCTGAATTTAGAAATAAAGGAATTGCAAAAACATTAATGAATCAGGTCGTTGATTTGGCAAATGAAAAAAAGGCAACCCGTATACAGCTTGAGACCTATGCGGATAATATTCCGGCCAGCAGCTTATATGTAAGTTTTGGTTTTGAAAAAATTCATGGCAAAGAAGTGTATATGCTTTTTTGCAAGTGGACAGATACTGCTTTGTAATGTGCGGGAATGCACATAAGGTTATCTTTTATATTTATCCGGTATTGAATTGAAGCAATGGTGCCAACGAACAAAAAGCTCATGGGGTCCGCCACTGGAGCGAGTTGTGTATAATCGGGAAGGGAATCGGGGGGATTTGACGGTTTTTTATAGGTAGAAATTAATTGAAGCAAATATAAGAAAACAATTAACCCTCTGAAAAAAATTAGAGGGTTTTGCATGGAGGAATTTAGTTTTTTTGGCATGGTAGTGGAAAACTTTGTCGAATTATTATTTTTAAAGATTATTCTCAAGTATAACTCATATAGAACATTAAGTAGGGAGAATTAGTATGAACAAATTAAGTACTTCAAATTCAGAGAAGGACTACAATCTACCCCATACGGATATTATTAAAGCAAAAGAAATAGAAAAATATCATGAATTATTTCGACTATTTATAACTCGTGATAAAGAAAAAATAACACTGTGCTTAGCCGCTGTTAGGACTTTAGCTAGAGAAACAGATGGAATATTCTCTAAAGAAGAAATGGATCAAGTATTAGGTTATCTGAATACTGATACTCGCAACCAAGTCATAAAAACAATTGTTAAATATGGGTGGATCATTAGCAATGGAGTAAGATATCAATTTCCTGAAAGAACACGTTATATGTTAATGTTCTTATTCACGGTATTTGTTGGAGAAGTAGATAGTTTTAATCGTGAAATTGCTCTTTCTTTGGCCGTTAACGATTTGGATGAGATTGTCGGAGTTGACGAAGAAACATCCGCAGAAAGCTTGCAAATAGCTTTTGGTACATTGAGAAGAATTAAAACTGAATTTATTAATTGTCTGGAGCAACGCTCACCAGTGGAAGGGAGAAATTTACTTATCAAAGGTAAAGACTTTCATGAAACTATAGGGAATATAGAGGATAGATTAAAAAAAATAAATAGGAACTCTTATCATTATACTCAAACCACAGAAGTAAGAGGGATTTTGGCAGAAATAATGAGATTAAGTCAAGAGTTACATGAATTCATCCAGCAAGATATACAGGCTAATGCTCGTTCTTTTGGGCAATATTTAACTCCAGAACAGGTAGAAGAATTTCTTCATGAAGCTCCGTTAGATTTATTAGCAGGATTAATTCAAAAGAACTATTCTTCCCCGCGTAAACCAAGTTTTTTAAGCCGTGAAGAATTAAACCGAAAAGCTGTGAACTACTTAGAGAACAAATCTGAAAAACAGGAACTATCTCCACCACCACCTATAACTGAAATTGTAGAAAGACGTTATGAAGAAACAAACTTTGAAGGTGCTAGTAATTTGTTTCATAAAGAAATAATGTCTAAATTAATGTCGGATTCCGTAATTCCATTACATGATGTCGTAATAAAAAATAATTATGGTGAAACTGTATTTCGCACCGGTTTATTAACTACTTTGAAAAATGATTTAAGTGGCACCAGTGAGGACTTGTTTGATATAAATTTGAAAGATTACATACTTGAAATTAATGAAGGATTTATAAAAAATATAACGGAAGGAGATATTAGACTTAATAATAAACCTTAAGTTTAGAGAGGAGAAAATTGAATGACTATTATTGATATAGAAGATGAAGCTAAAGCAATCTGTACGCGTTTATATTACGGTTGGGTTGATAAGCAAGAACTACCGAGTTTGGCAAATGATTCTTTATTGTATAGAACAGTTCAAGATAAACTTGCTTGGATAGGTTTTGATCTTATCGATCGACCAGAATGTCCATGGTATGTAATAAGAGTTAAACAGGAATATGATAGTTTTACACAATTCAGGAAACGAAACCAATCATTAAAGGGCTCTCATTTAGCTTTAATTCTTATATTGTATGCTAAATTGCTTCTCCCAAAAAGAGTAGGGCAAGTGAATATAAGTCAAACACTTGATATCTCATTTGAAGAAATATATGAAAAGTTTCGGTATAAATTTGCTCGTTCGCTCAAAATACCAACTTCTAAACAAAGAATGGAAAATATTCTTAGTTTACTAGTTAATCAAGGATATTTGATTAAAAAACGGGCTGAAAATGTTTACTTGGCTGGGCCATCAATGTTTATGTTACATGATGATTTATTATCGGATTTAGCAAAGGCTAGTTTAGAAACATTATTCGGATTCAATGGAAATAATGATAAAACTATATAATAATTACTGGGGGAACTGCCTTGATAACGATAAAAGAATTTAATACAGCATATTGGGGCCGCATTGGAACAGTTGCTACTCCTTATCAATTTCATAATAAAGTAAACGCTTTTGTTGGTGCTTCTGGGAGCGGTAAAACTACTTTGATGGATGCGCTTCGAATTGCGCTAGGAGATGCCAAATTTGAATATAATCGTGCAATGGACCATTATATAAATAAAAATTCAAATTGGTCTGTTGTTCAAGTTTCATTTTGGAATAGTGAGGTTCAAGGAAGACCATTTCTAGCTTTAGGATTTACTGAACCTGTAGTTACTGTTTGTGTAAGGCTAGATCGTTCTTCAGGGGACTGTAAACGTGAGTATTATATGTTCGATGGTTCTTTTTATGATATTACTAACTTAGGACAAAATCCTAAAGCGTATCTATTGAATAAAGTTAAGTACGGAGAATATTTACAAAAATTAGACACTATAGGATTGACATATTCGTTTAGGAAATTAATGTTAATGAAGCCTGAGGATGTACAAAATGTTGTTGGAATGGATTCGAATCGTTTATTTCAACTTATATTTGACATTAAAGGACAGAAGAGTATACAGGCAGATCATGATTTTACTTCAGAAAAATTAAAAGAAGTAAAAAACTTAGAACTTCAAAGTTTTGAGGATTTATCTAATGCAAAAAAAATGCTTAATGAATTTGAAAGCCAAAAGATTAAATTTGAAGAAAATGAAACTCGTAAAATTAATTTTGAAAAAATGAAATTGTTATTTTTGAAAAAAAAGTATTGGAATAATAAAAATGAGCTTGAGCGGCAACAAAAACTAATGATTGAAGAAGAGTTGAAACTAAAAAATTTAGAGACTAGTAAAGTTGATTTGAATGAAAGAATACTATCTCTGCAAAATAGACTATTACAAGAGAAACAAGAGGAACTGAAAATAAAAGACACAATAAATTCTGCATATGAAAATGTTAGGATTAAAGAAAGTGAAAATGGAAGTTTAGAGCATTCTCTCAAAAAACTTTCTTCTGAAATTGAGCATACAGAATGTATAGCATTGGAGGATATGGGTTTATTAAAAGAAAAGCTTGTTGCGGTCGAAGTTAGTTTGCAGAGTGTGAATTTCAATTATAAAACGCTTGAGAAAAATATAAAGGAATTAGTAAACGAGCTTGAACCACTAAAAAAAGGTGATAGTGCATTTCCTAGATGGGTCATACAATTTAAGCATGCATTAGAACATGAAAAAGTGCCCTACTTAATTTTAGCAGATAATATTTCAATAAAACCTGATTTTATAAAATGGATTTCTGCAATTGAAGCATATTTAGGACGTGAAAGATATAGAATAGTGACTTCAGAGGAATTCCATCTTCAAGCTAAAAAAATTCAAGAGGAAAGTGAGTATGGGGCTCGTGTCTCTAACCACCGATCTAGCAAGCAGTTAATAAAAAACCGAAAATCACACGGAAATTTTATTGCTTTAAGAAATGCAATTGAAGTAACAAATGAGAGTGAGATTGGTGGATATTTAGATTATTTAAATGATATTTACTTGGTTGAAAGTGTGGAAGAAGGACATCAACTCTCACAAGAAGGGTATAAAAGCCTAACTCAAAAAGGGTTGCTTCAAGACCAAGATGGTGGGTTGTTTTTAAAAGCTAGAGAAATGGTTTGTGGACATTTTGCTAGAGAAAAATACAAAAAGTTGATCGAAGAGGAACTCGAGAGTTTATCTATTAAATTAATATCTGTACAAAATGAAAAAATAGAACTTGAGCAACAGGAAAAAAAAATTTCCGAGCGGATCGATGATCAGGTACGTTTATTTAAGTTACCTCAATTGCTAAATGAAAATGAAATTTTAATAAAAGATCTTGCTAAAATTAAAATAGAATTGGAATCAGCCAATAAAAATTATCAAGAAGCAAATGAACTTAGAGATGGGATATTACATTTAATTAAGGAATTAGAAAAAGAACTCGTTCAAAAAGTGTCGGAAAAGGTAGCTCTTAAAAAAGAAATTATTGATGTAGGTGGATCAATAAATGGATATAGAGGGAGTATTGGGGTTTGTAAAAATATTCTAAGTAAGTCGATTGTTGATTTGCAAGATTTAGATTTCGATGATCATGCAATATCTTTCATTGATATTGAGATAATTCAAGATAATATTTTTTTGAGAGATGATGGGACTGAATGGAATTTTGAAGAATTAGAGAAAACTGTAAAGATTATTACTGAAGATATAGAAGATTTTGAAAAAAACAATAAAATCGATCAGGGAATTATTGCGATGGTTGAACCACAAAGAAGGAGAGTGGATTCTTTAAACAAAACTTATGATTTAGCTAAAGAAGATCGCGAAAAGTGGGAGACACAATTAGCATTAGCAGAAATAGCTTTGAAAAATCACGTTCAAGAAACAATGTCTCAGTATATAGATGAGTTTAAGTCAATGGCTGAATTATTAGGTGCAAAAGGCGAAGGGAAATTCCAGCAAGAAGGGCCAAGTTATTTGAACTGGAAAATTCAAATGAAGATAGGATTTGATGGGAAAGAGTTAGTAGATTATGATGATCCTGAGTTTTCATCAGGCCAACGTGCAGCAATTAGTATTATGTTACTTCTTGCTGCAGTTAGTAATCAAAAAGAAGGAACCCAAAATAGTCTTATGTTTCTGGATGAGCCTACTTCACGTGTAGATGATGCTCGAGCAAATGAAATCGGAACTATACTGCAAAAATCAAATATTCAATATTTTATTACACATCAAGTATCTGAGAGCTTAAAGTCAATTGACTGGATTAACCATGCATTTGTTACATCAAAACTTAGGTCTGGACAGAAATTTGCGGATAATCCTATTTTCGAATCAAGAAGGGAGAATTAAGGATGGACAAGAGTAAATTGAATCTTTTTTTTGCAATTGATGAAAATCATCCGGGCATACAAACAGAAAAAACTTTTAAGGAATATCCTTTTCCTGTGAAAATGATGGCATTTGGTCGTTTTTTTAATGGAATAGATGAGACTCTTAACAAGCCGCATGGTAAAAAAATATTAATGGAAAATATAGTGAAGATTCTTTCTAAAGGTCAGAAACAATATAAATCTTTTATTAATAATATTTTGAAAAAATTCACGTGGCCTGAATTAAGCGATGCTTTAGAAATTCTTTTAGTGGATGGTATAATACAAGTTACTTTTAAGAACCAACGTCCGAGGAAAGGTAATGAGTGGATGCCATCTTTTATTCATCTTGACCCCAGAGCAATTGATTTCCTTTCAAAGAACAAGCCTGATATTACATTTGAGCTTGGTTTGATAAGGAGTTTAGCAAACCAGTTATTATCTAATTCATCTGCTGCTATAAGATCAACCATTATTGGTTTTCTTGAAAATGGAGCTATTACAGATGATTTAGGCACACCTATTGCTGATCTTACATCATTAGAAAAATTTAAATCAATTATTTTGGGTATTTCATATTATTTTAATTTTAAAGAGAGAGGAGAGACAGTTCCATTACGCTATATATCAATTCAAATTTGGCGTCAGCCTAAAGTATTAGCTAAATATAAAAATGAAATCGCACTTTTATCATCTATTACATTGGAAGAGTTGGATTTGATTCTCCTTCCAGACATCAACAATAGTTTGAATTATTCTTTAGTAGCTATTTCATCGATAGAGGAATTAAACCAAGAACTTATTCAATTATCAAAGTTGATAGAGTATGAAAAAAAAGAGAGTTTAGTATTAAGAAGTTTAGAAGAGATAGAAAGATGTAAAGACTCTCTCATGGAACAAATAGGAAGTTTATTTGATGATTCTACATTGCTTCAAGAATTTTTAGTATTATATAACACTTTGAAAAAGGAACTTGAAGAAAGAGAATTTTTAAATTTAAAGCTAATAACCATAAAAGAAATTAAACAGACACTTAGTACCATAAAAAATTACTTACTAAGGATAGATATTATAAAATTTAAATTTGAGTTGATTGTTTTGGAAATAATAGGTGGAGGAGCATTTTCACGAGTTTTTAAAGTATTTGATCCCCAATTAAATGAATTTCTAGCTTGTAAAGTGCTTTTTCCAAGAAGCTATTTTATACAGGTGTATGGTAACGACGGAGATGAGTACATACAACGTTTTAAAAGGGAAGTTCGATTGCTAACTAAAGAATTGAAGCACAAAAATATCGTTAATGTAGATACAATTCATATGGAGAGTTCACCTTTCTGGTTCACTATGCCATTAGCTACATGTTCATTGCATGATTGGATGAAAAACAACCGTGATGCATTGGAGGAAGAAAGGATTGAAATATTCAAACAAATAATATCAGGAGTAAAATATCTACATGGAAAAGGGAAATTTCATCGAGATTTAGCGCCGAAAAATATTTTGCTTTATCAGACAGAGAGCGAATTAAATGTGAGGATCGCTGATTTCGGGTTAGCAAAAGATCCCGAATCTCTTTCGCTTTTCACTGGTAAATCAAAGCGTGATTATGGACATGAAGATTATACTGATCCTGAACAATTAAATAGTCTGGCTGATTCTTCAAATTTATCAGATATTTATTCACTTGGAGCATTACTATATAACTTGCTAAGTAACAAGCCCCCTAAAAAGAGAAAGTACGTCAGAGTAAAATGCCAAAAAGTAATAACGAAGGCAATGGATATAAGGAAGAGTCGATATCAATCGGTATCAGAATTTGAAGAGGATTTGTCTGAATTCTACCCCGTATTTATGTAACTTTCATAATGAATTCATTTGGGCTCATAAATAGTGAAATACTTGCTAAATTCCTTTTTTGTAGCTCTGAGCCCTCCCCCACCAAATTGGTTAAACTATCCCTAGACAACACTTTACCCAAATCATCCGAAATGAGGGGACGCCCCGTGACAACTCACAAATCATCCAATAGATTAGCGAACGAAAAATCGCCCTACCTGCTCCAACACGCCCACAACCCTGTGGATTGGTATCCATGGGGGGAGGAGGCTTTTGCCAAGGCGCAGGCGGAGAACAAGCCGATCTTCTTATCTGTTGGATATAGCACCTGCCACTGGTGCCACGTAATGGAACGAGAATCCTTCGAGGACGCCGAAGTCGCCCAGCTCCTCAACAATCACTACGTAGCGATCAAAGTAGATCGCGAGGAGCGGCCGGATATTGATGCGCTGTATATGTCGGTGTGTCAGGCGCTGACGGGGAGCGGGGGGTGGCCGCTGACGGTGCTGCTGACGCCGGAGAAGAAGCCGTTCTATGCCGGAACCTATTTCCCGAAGCGGCAGATGTTCGGGCGGATCGGGCTGATGGATGTGCTGGAGCAGATTTATACGAAGTGGGAGCAGGATGGCGAGGCGCTGGATAAGCTGGGCGACGACCTGCTGGCCGAGCTGAAGTCACTCGATCGCAAAAACGCCTATTCTCCCGAAGCCGCAGACGGCGGTATCCCCGGCGATGAGCTGCTGCATGAGGCGTATGAGCTGTACCGGCGGCAGTTCGATGAGGAGTACGGCGGGTTCGGCAATGCCCCGAAGTTCCCTTCGCCGCATAATTTGTCTTTCCTGCTGGCGTATAGCCAGCTGCATGATCAGCCGGAAGCGCTGCGGATGGTGGAGCATACGCTGGAGTCGATGTACCGGGGCGGCATGTATGACCATGTGGGCTTCGGCTTCGCTCGTTATTCAACAGACCGGGAGTGGCTGGTGCCGCATTTTGAGAAAATGCTCTACGATAACGCCCTGCTGGCGAACGTCTATCTGGAAGCGTTCCAGCTTACCGGGAAGCCGCTGTATGCGGAGATTGCCGAGCAGATCTTCACGTATGTGCTGCGTGACATGACTTCGCCGGAAGGCGCGTTCTACTCTGCGGAGGATGCGGATTCGGAAGGCGTGGAAGGGAAGTTCTACGTTTTCTCCCGGGAAGAGATTGAGGAAGCGCTGGGGCTGGAGGATATGCATTCGTATTGCCATGTCTACGGGATTACGCCGGAGGGAAATTTCGAAGGAAAGAATATTCCGAATCTGCTCCAGGGACTGCCGGAAGAGATGGCGGAGCGTATGGGCATGAATCCGCTTGGGCTGCGGACCCGGATGGAGGAATGGCGTACGAAGCTGTTCGAGTACCGGGAGCAGCGCATTCATCCGCTTAAGGATGACAAGGTGCTGACCTCGTGGAACGGGCTGATGATTGCTGCGCTGGCCCTGGGAGCCAAAGCCCTCCAGAAGCCGGAATATGCCAAGGCCGCCGAACGTGCAGCGGACTTCATCTGGGACAAGCTGCGGCGTGAAGATGGACGGCTGCTGGCCCGTTACCGTGACGGGGAGTCGGCGATTCCCGCATATGTGGATGATTATGCATTCCTGATCTGGGGTCTCAGCGAATTATATGAAGCTACAGGTCAAGCGGTCTATCTGGAGCGGGCGCTGACGCTTAAGGAAGGGATGCTGGAGCTGTTCCTAGATACCGAAGGAGGCGGGTTCTTCTTCACCGGGCATGACGGGGAGAAGCTGCCGGTCCGCTCGAAGGAATTGTATGACGGGGCGATTCCGTCCGGGAATTCGGTGGCGGCGAAACTTTTGTGGAAGCTGTCGGTTATTACCCAGGATATGGAGTTAAAAGAGATTGCGGAGCGCACCGCTGCGGTGCTTGCTTCCGCTGCTTCGGAGTATCCGCCGGGGTATGCGATGTATTTGCAGGCCCATCTGGGGATGGTCTCTGGCGGCAGAGAATGGGTCCTCTCCGGCAAAAAAGAAGATCCCGCGCTGCACGCCATGCTCGCTCAGGTCCAGCAGACCTATCTGCCGGATGCGGCGCTCATCGTGAACTGGGAAGGGGACGGAGGAGAGATGCTCCGCCTGCTGCCGCATCTGGCTGATAAACCGGCCATCCGGGGCGAAGCGACCGCTTATGTCTGCCGTAACTTCGCCTGCCGGGCCCCGCTTACGAATAAGGAAGCGGTCCGGGAGCTGCTGGCTTCCGGCAGCCGTGAGGAGTAGTTCATATACGAAGAGCAGCCCGGAGTCCGGGCTGCTCTTTGCCATACCTTATTGGACGAAGGGCGCATAGGATGAATCCGCAGGTATCGCCTGAGCGGCTCTAACCATGTATTCACTCATGTCTGAGAGAACCCGTTTGCCCGGCCAATGGTCCGGCAGCAGCTCATCCGGGAGATAGGGGTCAGCCATGAACAATCCGCTTAACTCCTCTCCCATTTGCAAATATAGCAGGAAGAGCTGTAACGGCTGCCCCGCCTGAAGGGTATCCGCCAATCGCGGAGCGAATTCTTCCTTCAGCCAGACTGATTTCTTCTGGTATAAGGCTTCGATGTCGTCCAGCTGCCAGATGGCCTGCGCTTTGAGCGGTGTAATGGTGCCTTCCTGAAATTGGCCTTGGAGGATCGACACCTTGCCTTCCAGCTCCAGCTTCTGGATCTGGGCTGCGACTTCGTCCTGATAGTTCCATGGTGAGATGTACACACTGTTATATAAAAGCCCATAACCCAGCTGCCCGAGTGCTGTGCGGAACAGATCGCGCTTCTTGCGTTCGGATTCGGGAACCTCCAGCATCACCACATCCCAGGTATGATCCCACTGCTCCTGATAACGGGCAGGCTTGCTGTTAATCGCCTTAATGTAGGCGAGGCCCTCGGCAGTGACGTTATACCAGGAGCGTGCCGGGGAAGCGATATAGCCCTCTTTTTTCAAGCGGGACAGGGCATTGCGGATATAGGTGGAGGTGTACCCCCTCTGCTCATAGATCTCGACAAACTGCTGGGCGCCCATCTGCTTCACCTTAGATAACAAAAACAGCATTGTTTTTTCAACGGACAGCAACTTCTTCACACCTCTCTTGACAGCTGGCAGGAATAGATATATCATAAAAAACAACGAACGTAATTATTTATGTTATATTCGTCAATCACACTGCTGGATTTGGATTTAGAACAACTTGGTGTCATTGTATCGTAAACCTTGGGTTTTTGCACGATTCATTCCTTAGTACCTATTGAAATTAATCAAGAAGAGGAGAGGATATCCATGAAAATTACCTACCACGGCCATTCCTGTGTTCAAATTGAGGTGAATGGCAAATCGCTGATCATCGACCCATTCATTAGCGGTAACTCTGCGGCGGTGACGAAGGTAGAGGATATTAAGACAGATGCTGTTCTGCTGACTCATGCCCATATGGATCATATCCTGGACGCTCTGCCGATTGCCGAGCAGAATCAGGCGGTGGTTGTAGCCAACGTGGAACTGGCGGGCCATCTGGGGGGCCAGGGAGCGAAAAAGACCATCGGGATGAACATTGGAGGGACGGTGGACCTTGGTTTTGCCAAGGCGACGATGATTCATGCCTTCCACACCTCAAGCATCACGCTGGAGGATGGACAGAGGATCTATGGCGGAACCCCGGCGGGCTTCATTATTGAGGCGGACGGACACACGGTGCTGCATGCAGGGGATACAGGGCTGTTCGGTGACTTGAAAATGTTCGGGGAGCTGTATGAGATCGACCTCGCGATCCTGCCAATCGGCGGACATTTCACCATGGGACCGGAGCATGCGCTTATCGCGGCGAAGTGGCTGGGCGCAAGACAGGTGCTTCCGGTTCACTATAATACCTTCCCGCCGATCAAGCAGGATGCCGGGGCCTTCGTTCAGGCGCTGGAGGAGGCGGGGATCAGAGGCTCGGCACTTGCATATGGTGAGACGCTGGAGCTGTAGAGCTTCTCATTCGCACACGCACCTACGCCTGCGAATCAACACAGGACTGCCCCATGAAGCTATTTCTTCTCGGGCAGTCCTGTTCTGGTTGTGCGGAAAATCTACCCGGCGAACCCCGCCAGCTCCCGGTTGAACCGTTCCCGCTCGTCATAGAATAATCCGTGGCCGCTGTTCTCAAAGGGAATAAGGACCGAATTCCTAATCCCTTGATGCTGCGCCTCTGCGAGCGGGAAGAAGCACACCTGATCATGAACCCCGTGCAGAATCAGCGTAGGCACCTGGATCCGGGGGAGATCATCGAACAACTCTTCGGCCAGCCAGGCGTTGGAGACTGCGATGGTGGACCAGCTTGCCGCCTCCAGCCCTAACAGGAAGAACCAGTCCGAGAACGGCTGTGATACCGGCTGATAGAAGAAAATATCGCCGAAATCCTTCAGCATCTTGGGCCGGTCCTTGTAGGTGGACTGGATAATCTGCTCTATAGCTTCTCTGGTCGTGCCATAAGGGAAGCCCGGCCGCTGAATCAGACTGGGGGCTGCCGAAGCGAATAAGGCCAGCTTGGAGACACCATATCCCTTGTGCCGGGCCATATACCGGATCGCTACAGCTCCGCCGGTAGAGTGCCCGCCGAGTGTAATATTGTGCAGTCCCAAGGCGCCGATTACACAGCGGATATCATCTGCGAGACGGTTGTAATCGTACCCGTCAAGCGGTTTGTCAGACCGGCCGAAGCCTCTCATATCCATTCCAATGCAGCGGTAACCCATGGGCACAAGCTGATTGTACTGGTATTCGAACATCTGGTGATTTGCTGGCCAGCCGTGAATGAAGAGTATTGTTTTGGTGCCAAGCGGGTTAAGATCATTCACATACACCTTCACATTCGGTTCTACTCTAATCCAATGTTCCATTTCGCATCCCTCAATTCACTGTTGATTGGTATAGTTGAAATATGTTATTCATTGGAATAGGGAAAATGCCTAGAATATGGTCTGAGGGATTCGCGGCAGCCTAATGAGCAGCAGATCGTTCTTTGGAGAGGGGAATCATAACTATGAATAAGATTCTGAGCGGTATCCGCTGGCAGGAGCAGAGTGCAGATAGTGAAGCGCTGCTGGCAAGGCTGGAAGAGGCGGTCGTTACCCCGATGAAGGGGGGACTGGAAGCGGAGGTGTGCAGAATTACACTGCCGGGTACGAAGCTTGTGCTGAAAATCTGGAACCGCGAGTCCCGGCCGGACATCTCGATCCAGTATCAAGTGCTGGAGCAGCTGTTCCGGCAGGGCTGCGCGGTCTCACAGCCGTATGCCTGGGGGCTAGACGCTGAGGGTCATCAGGTGCTGTTAACCAGCTTCGATGGTATGCCTGTTAAGAAGGTAAATGCGGATAGTCTTTCCGCCATAGCAGCCAATCTGCTCGATGTACATAAGCTGCACATTGATTCAGCCAGCGGCTTGAAGGTACCGGCTTATGATTTCGCAGATTACTTCTTCCCTGCCTGGGCGGAGCAGCCGGAGATCCGAACGCTGGCACAGGAGCTGGCGGAGCGGGCCAAGCTTACCGCACACCAGCTGATTCATGGTGATTATCATCTGGGCAATATTCTTGAGGCCGCAGGGGCATTTACCATCATAGACTGGACGAATGTTCAGCTTGGCGATCCAAGGTATGATATAGCGTGGTCTATTCTGCTCTTTAGAGTATATTTGTCGGAGCGGAATGCCAGCCTGTACCAGTCAGGCTTTGCCGCCAACAGCAGGTATAGCCCGGCAGAGCTGGAGCTGTTCGAGGCATTGGCTGCCCTACGCTGGCTTCAACTGCACCGGACTACGGGTGTCCCGATTCAGCGGAACACGCTGAAGGCGATCCGGGCGCTAATACGGGAGAACCGGTATATGCCGGATAGTCTGTCTGAATCCTTGTAGCGGGATCCCCCGCTTGGATATTACCAGTCCTAACAAGCTCACCGTTCTCCGACCGACTAGTGCAAGCAGAAACGGCTACGCCATCCTCTTGAGGACGGCGTAGCCGTTTGTGTCTCCATGATAACAAAGGTTGCGGGAAGCCCGCTAGCTGGGAGAAATGTGCTCTCATGGAATGCGAAGCATGCACCGGTTAAGCTACTTCTTATTTCGTTCCGGGTTCTGCGGCTTCACGCGGGCGGGCCGGGTGACCCAGTTGCTGCGGTTCATCGGCTTGACGGTATCAATCCGCTCGTTAATTACCTCGGCGCTGTGGTCCTCTGGCGCTGCGGTCTCTGCAGCAACCTCGGATTCTGCGGCAGCCGGTGCTTTCTTGGACAGGCCAGCACCGTTATGCTTGCCGCGGTTCCATACTCTATTCTTGCTCATCCTGGTACACTCCATTTCTGTTCCCTTATGCTTAAACCATATCACAAGTAACAATTAGCACAAAACATTGTTTTTGACAAGTTATAAAATGTACTATTGATTTCCTTAAAGGGTGTCTATAATAGTATAGAATTGAAAGGAGAGCATTCTGATGCCCATCAAGATAATTACGGATAGCGGTTCGGATCTACCCCCTGAATACACGAAGCAGTATGACATCTCCATTGTTCATTTGCCGGTCCATTTCGGCCATGAACTGATGCCGGATGATATGAATGCGAAGGATTTCTATGACAAAATGCATCAATCGAAGGAATTGCCGACTACCGCAAGCCCGAGTCCGCAGACCTTCCTGGACAGCTTCAACCAAGTGGAAGCAGGCACTGACATTCTGGTCATTTGCATGTCCTCCAATATTAGCAGTACTTATCAGACCGCAATGATTGCCAAGGAGATGTACGAGGAAGAAGGACATCCGAATGCGATTGAAATTATAGATTCCAAGCTGTTCTCCGGCGGCTTGACCCTGATTGTCGCTATGGCGGCCAAATGGTCACTTACCGCAGCAAGTCTGGCTGAGTTGAAGGACAGAGTGTTGAAGAAGGTCGAAGAGACAACAGCGTACTTCACACTGGACACCCTGGAGAATGTGATCAAGGGCGGACGGCTGAGCCGGATCTCCGGGGCTGTGGCTTCCGTGCTGAATATCAAGCTGCTGCTGAAGATCAGCGACGACGGCATCGTTGAAGTGGTCGAGAAGACGCGCGGATTGCCTAAGGCGCTGACCCATCTGCTGGCCAAGCTGGACCAGAAGCAGCATGATTATGAGCAGGCGGTAATCGCCATTGTTCATAGCAATTGTGAGACGCTGGCGCTGGAGATCAAGCGGCGTATTCTGGAGAAGCATCCCTTCAAGGAGGTTCTGCTGTCAACGATGGGACCCGTGATGGGAACCTATGCTGGGCAGGGCGGAATCGGAGTGGCTTTTTAAGCGTTCTGAACGCACAGCACTTTAAAATATTGATAACAGCCGTATACCGGACTTTCCGGTGTACGGCTGTTTGGTCTGCGTATGCGGATCGAATGAGCGCTGGGGAGCAGGCTAGGCACACCGGGCTGGGCAGGTGCATAGTATGAAGCAAATCCAATTACACGGAGGTCATACACTTATGTCGACAACTTCGTCCGGCCCGCAAACGCCGGTGATCTATCAGGCAGACCCTGCGGTGGTCCAGCATCTGAACGGGGTCCGCGATTCGCTTCACCAGTCCTGTAAGCCATATTTGAATCATCAAGTGCAGGTGCAGACCCTTGACGGTCAGATGCATGAGGGTACGATTGCCGGTATGGACAGCAAGCATATGTACCTGGCTGTAACCATAGCCACGGATATGGGCCGCGGATATTACAATCCGTACTACAAGCCTTATCCAGGTCCGGGGTATCCGGGCCCGGGCTACCCGTATCCCGGTACGGTGAACAGCAATGTGATTATGCCGCTGGTCTTGTTCGAGCTGCTGACGATTGCGTTACTCTAAGCAAGGCTCATAGCCTGGGTCATCATCGAAGCTACAGCCCCACGTTGTGGGGTTGTTTTGTATGATCTACTGCGCTCAAGGAGAGGGCTGAACGGCTTCAACGAGACCTTGGACCAATTGCACACGTGAAAATAATCATGGAACCGTATTCATGAAAGCGCTATAATTTAATAGAGTCTATCAAATCAAAGGGGAAACACAATGAGCAAAGGAAGAATGTTCTACGGCATCTTTATTCCTATATTAATCCTTGGCGTGGGACTGGTGGTCGGCTTCGGAAGCTATATCTACATCAGTACCATCGATTCAGTGGTCGAGCGGTTCTCCAGCAGCAAGCAGAGCTATATCGAGCAGATCAAGAACAATCTGGAGCATAAAATCCAAACGATAGAATACGCGTTCAACACCTATAGCACCACCAGCTCTTTTCAGGAGGTCGTGACCCATCCGATTACCGAGCAAGACTTCATCGCCTACCGGAATGTGAACTCACAGCTGAATTATATCGCCTCCATGGCGGCTGAAGGGACGGAATATTCGCTGATCAGTCTGGTGCAGAACTGGCAGATCCTGAATGAGAAGCTCAGCAATCTCAGCAGCGAGGAGGTCCGGCAGCTCCGGGAGCAGTATATTGAGAATCAGGAGCAGAGCCTCTTCTGGATGAAGACGGACAAAGGCATCCGGTTCGTGAATACACTGCCGGTGTTCTCCACTAAGAAGCAGGCGATTGCCTTATCCGACATTTCATTACATACCCTTAATGCCACGATAAGCAGCGGGGAAGACGCAGCCGTCTACATTTTGAACAAGCATGGTGAACTGATGTATGAATCTGATCCTGGTAATGTGCTGTTAGCCCCGGAGCAGTTCGGCCAGCTTGCCGGGACAATCAATTCCATGGAGGACAAGGGGACGGTCCAGCAGGAGATGTCCGGCCGCGACAGTCTCAAGCTTATCTATGCCAAGTCCTCGTATAATAACTGGATCTATCTGACCGTGCTGGATCAGGCGGAGATTACCCGCTCTCTGGAGATGACCAAGTTCGGGATCTCCGCGATGGGGCTGCTGTTGATTCTCCTGATCTGGGTGGTGGCTTATATGATCTCTCAATATTTCACCAAGCCGATTGAGCAGCTTAAGCGCAGTCTGCCCGTTATTCCGCAGGTGAACTCCAGGAATGAGCTGGAATATATCCGGCATTCAATTGATACGATTATCTCGGAGAAGGCTTCGCTTGAGAGTCTGATCGAATCGGAAATGCCCCGGCTGGAGACGCAGCTGATCCTTAATCTGTTCCGCAGCCGCGTCTCGGCGGAGGAGCTGGAGCAGAGTCTGCTCCGGTTCGGGTATAACCTGTCAGAGAAGCACCGTTATGCTGCGATGCTGATTCAGCTGGACAGTCTGGGCGGCCGGGAGGCCTCGGACAAGGATGTCCTGCTGCTTGCCGTCAATAAGATGGTGGAGGAACTTATTCCGGCACAGCAGCGATTACAGCCTATTATCCTGAACGATGATACCCAGGCTACGATTCTGACCTTCGCCGGGACCAGTGATGCGGGGATGAATAAGGAAGTGACGGATTATGCGGCAGCTCTGCTGAAGGCGGTACGCGATTATCTGAAGGTGTCGATCAGCATCGGCATCAGCAACTTTTACAGCAATCTGTTAGAGAGTAAGGAAGCCGGGGAGATGAGCAAGCAGGCACTGCATCAAAGGCTGAATCTGGGTAAGGAATCGATTATCTTCTATGAGGATATCTCCATGGTCGTCTCCGGTCCGGTGTCGCTGCATTATCCGGCAGAGCTGGAGACGCAATTGTTCAATGCCATCCGGCTGGGGGACAAGGAGCAGGTTACAGCTGCGCTCTATCCGTTCCTGGCGGAGCTGATGGGCAAGAACAAGAGCACCCTGAAATTCGAGGTCATGCTGGTGCGGCTCGTGAATAATCTGATCCAGCTGGAGCAGCATCTGGGGGTTAGCGTCCTGTTGACCCAGGATAACAATAAGCTGTATCACCGCCTGCTGGACATCCGCAATCCCGAAGAGATGGAGCGGATGCTGGTGCAGGAGGTTATTTACCCCATGATGTACAGCATGAAGGACAAGACCAGCCAGCAGTTCCGCTGTCTCTCGGATAAGATCACCGACATTGTGCACGCGGAATATGACCGTGAGCTTACGCTGGAGGGGATCGGCGAACGGCTTCATTACAATCCGAATTATCTAAGCAGCATCTTCAAAAAAGAGTACGGCACCGCCTTCAGCGAATACCTCATGAACTACCGCCTGGAGATGGCCAAACGGTGGCTGACAGAGACGGATATGACGATCAAGGAGATTGCCGAGCGGCTGCAGTACCATAATCCGCAGAATTTCATCCGCTCCTTCCGCAAGAAGGAGCAGGTTACGCCTGGCGCTTACCGGAAGCTGAAGCAGGGGGAGCAGCAGATATTTTAGCAGGAATAGGGGCTTGGTTCAGGAGAGAGCCTGGATCAGGGGGTCATGCAGAAACGGTACCGTCCTTGCTTCAAGGCGGTACCGTTTCTGTATATGCTCTAACCATTTGGATGGACGCTGAACGGCGGGCCGTCAGCCTTTGACTGCTCCGAGCAGGGCGCCCTTGGTGAAATGCTTCTGTACAAAAGGATAAGCGGCCAGCATCGGCACAGTGGCGATGACAATGACCGCCATTTTGATCGTCTGGGCTGGCGGCACAATGTCTACCGAGGTTCCCTCGGCCTGCATCCCGCTGGACACAATAACGATCTGGCGCAGCAGCACCTGGATCGGCCATTTTGCCGAATCATTCATATAGAGGATCGCGTTCATGTACGTATTCCAGTAAGCAACCGCATAGAACAGGGAGATGGTGGCGATGGAAGGCAGGGCCAGCGGCAGCATGATCCGCATGAAGATTCCGAAGTCATTGCTTCCGTCGATCTTGGCGGACTCCTCCAGACTGTCAGGCAGCGCCTGGAAGAAGTTGCGCATGATAATCATGTTGAAGGCATTGACGGCAACCGGGAAGATCAGGGACCCGTACGAGTTGATCAGGCCGACGCTTTTGACGACCAGGAAGGTGGGGATCATTCCGCCGCTGAACAGCATGGAGAAGACGACGATGAAATTAATGGTATTGCGGGCAGGCAGGTATCGCCTGGACAAGCCGTAGGCCATCAGCGCGGTAAGCAGCATACTGACTACGGTTCCTGCAACGGTGACACCCACGGATACCCCGAGTCCCCGGAAGATGGTAGGCGTTGAGAGAATGTAGTGGTACGCATCCAGGGAGAAGGTAGTCGGGAATAGGATGAACCGCTTGGCCATGACCTCCTGGGTGGTAGCGAAGGAGCTGGCGATGATATTGATGAAGGGCAATAAGCAGACAAGCGCAATCAGAATGAGTATGGCTGTATTAACGAAGGTGAAGATCCTTCCGCCGACCGATTCTTTTCTACGTGAGCTAGGGTTCATTCTGTGATCCTCCTCGGTTTTCAGTACCTCTTCACTGTAACAAGGAGCAGAAATTACGTATATAATCCGGGCATGAGGTATTCGCAGACTTGCCTTGTGCAGCCCGTCTCCGAAGAATAATCATTAGCCTAGGCGGGTAATCCTCAGAGGAGATCTGATCGTCCTTAACCCCGCAGCCACGCGGGTTCTGTAAACGCTATCACATAATGATTATATACGTAATGTAAGAAATTTCTTACGCTGAAACCGTAACAGGAACGAGCAAAGGAGGCTGACATGTGAAAGCAACAAGCATCACCGCAACACCAAATCTGACTATCGAAAAGGGGAAAGGCGCACGCGCTCTTACGGCTCTGAACAAATACAAGCTGCTGTATCTGATGATCCTGCCCGGGCTGCTGTATTTCATCATCTTCAAATATCTGCCGATGGGCGGGCTGATCATTGCGTTCCAGAATTATCAGCCGTTCCAGGGAATTACCGGGAGTGAGTGGGTCGGCCTGAAGCATTTCATCCGTCTATTTACGGAGCCTACGTTCATGCAGCTGCTGCGCAACACCTTGATTCTGTTTGCCATGAACATTGTGATCTTCTTCCCTCTGCCGATTATTGTAGCCTTGATGCTGAACGAGTTGAAGGGACGCTATCTCAAGAACTGGATTCAGACGATTATCTACATCCCGCACTTCATGTCCTGGGTCATTATTGTCTCTATTACGTATGTGTTCCTGACGGTGGATGGCGGGGTTATCAATGAGCTGATCGCCAGTCTCGGCGGCACCAAAATCAGCTTCCTCACCTCTTCGGAGTGGCTGCGGACGATCTATATCCTGCAGATTATCTGGAAGGAGCTGGGGTGGTCGACCATTATCTATCTGGCAGCTATTACTGTAGTAGACCCGCAGCTCTATGAAGCCTCAGAGATGGACGGGGCAAGCCGTCTGCGCAAGACCTGGCATGTTACACTGCCGGCGATCCGTCCCGTGATTATTACCCTGCTGATTCTCAAAATCGGCAGCACGCTGGATCTCGGCTTCGAACATATGTATCTGCTGCTGAATTCGCTGAACCGCAGTGTCGCTGAGATTTTCGATACCTATATCTATACGGCGGGCCTCAAGAACGGGCAATTAAGCTTCAGCACCACGATAGGCTTGTTCAAGGGCGTTGTCGGGTTAATTCTCGTGATGCTCTCCAATAAGCTGGCCAAAAGAATGGGCGAAGACGGCGTGTATTAAGGCTAAGGCTACCTATTTCATCTACCAAAGGAGAAGTGTTATGAACAAAAGATGGGTCACTCTAATTGCAATCGCTACAATGGCTACCACTATGCTCTCGGCATGCGGCGGAGACAAGGAAGAGAAGAAGAATGCCGCACCAGAGGATCTGAACTCGAAGCTGGAAGTAAGCTGGCTGAATATTCTGCACACGGCTTCGCCGCCGACCGATACGATCAAATCGCTGCTTGAGGAATATACCAACAGCAAAATCACCTTCAACTGGGTACCCGATGCTTCCAAGGAAGAGCGGATCACTACGGCGCTGGCCTCGGGGGAGCTTGCAGACATTGTCACCCTGACCATGATGACCAATTCATCGGTTAGAAGCTCACTGAAATCAGGACTGTTCTGGGATGTGGGCCCTTATCTCTCAGAGTTCAGTAATCTGGCGAAGATTGCTCCTGAGCTGAAGGAAGCGGCTTCGATTGAAGGCGTCCTCTACGGCGTTCCCTTCCAGAAGAATCTGGCGCGTTCCGGGCTGATCTTCCGCAAGGACTGGCTGGATAAGCTGGGTCTGCCGGTTCCGAAGACGCTGGATGAGGTGTATGAAGTGGCCAGAGCCTTCACAGAGGATGACCCGGATGGCAACGGTGTGAAGGACACGACAGGCTTCGGAGACAGATCAGAGCTGAAATACAGCAGCTTCAAAACACTAAGCTCCTATTTTGGCACGCCCAATGGCTGGAAGGTGGATGATAGCGGCAAGTTTATCCCTGAATTCGATACACCGGAATATATGGACACGATGAATTTCTCCAAAAAGCTCTATGAAAACGGATACCTGGCGCAGGATTTCGCAGTTACAGCCAAAACAGACCAGCAGCAGCAATTCGCGCAGGGTAAAACCGGGATCTATACCGGGATGGTGGACATCTCCAGTCTGAGAACACTGGCACAGGATCTGCAGCCGGGCATGGAGCTGGTGCCGGTGAACAAGATCTCTAATGGAGACGGGCAGTATCATATCTGGTCCGAGGGCAGTGGGATCGGCGGATTGATGGCTTTTCCGAAATCAGAAGTGAAGACCGAAGCAGAGCTCAAGCGGCTGCTGAAGTTCGTCAATGATCTGATCGATGAGAAGGCGTTCATGCTGATGACCGGCGGGATCGAAGGCACCCACTATGAATATGATGAGAACGGCGCCTTCAAGATTCTGAACACCGAGCTGTGGCAGGCGGATGTGCAGCCTTTCTCCTCCAGCAGACCTAGTGAGATTGCCTATACACTTAAGGATGCGAACCCTGAGAAGCAGCTGGCCAATGAGCTGATCCGCGAGAATGACAAGTTCGCCGTGCTTGATCCAACCGTTCCGCTGGATTCGGCAACCAATAATGAGCAGGGAACGGAATTGCAAAAGATCATCACAGATGCTACCTTCAAATATATCATGGGCCAATCGGATGAGGCGGCCTTCAAGAAAGCCGTACAGACCTGGAAGGATTCGGGCGGAACCAAGATCACCGAGGAATACGAAGCTGCATACAAACTGACACAGAAGTAAGCAAGCCTTAAGCGAAGGCCAGAGTCTGAGAGGGGATGGGAAAAAGGATGCTGGTGGGCAAGGAGGGCTTTTGCGATTACTCTACCATTCAGGCGGCAGTCGATGCCCTGGAAGGGCTGGACCCGGACACAGAGGCAACGCTCTACATTATGCCGGGAGTGTACAAGGAGGAGGTGCGGGTCTACCGCTCCTGTCTCCGTATCATCGGCATCGGACAAGTGGAGATCACGATGAACCGCTATGCCCGGGAGCTGGATGAGCAGGGGGAAGAGATCGGGACCTTTGCCACTCCGACCCTGTTCCTGGGCGGCAGGAAGCTGGTGCTGGAGAATCTGACCGTCTCCAATACAGCGGGACAAGGCAGCGAGGTAGGGCAGGCTGTGGCGGTGTACGCCCATTGTGATGAGACGGTATTCCGAAATTGTACGTTCAAAGGCCATCAGGACACGCTGTTCACCGGTCCGCTGCCGCCGGCCCCCAGAGAGCGTCTGCTGTTCGGCGGCGTTCCGCTGCGGCAGCATCATGCGCAGTACCGCCAGTTGTACCAGCACTGTTACATTGAGGGAACGGTAGATTATATCTTTGGCGGAGCAACGGCCTACTTCGAGCATTGTACGCTGCACAGTCTGCGGAGTAGCGGAGGCCATGCAGGCTACATCACGGCTGCCTCCACTCCTGAAGGGCAGGCCTACGGCTACGTGTTCAATCAATGTTATCTGAGCGCTGAGCCGGGAACAGCGCCGGTATTCCTGGGCCGGCCATGGCGGGAGCATGCCAAGACAGTCTTTGTGGATTGCCGGATGGGCCAGCATATCCACCCCCAAGGCTGGGCTCATTGGGGCGAGCCTGGGGGTGAGCAGACGGTCAGGTATGCGGAGTACACTTCTGAAGGAACAGCGGCGATTCTGCGGAAGCAGCGTGCGCCTTGGGCTGAGCTGCACGGAAGCGGCAGTGCGCGGGTCAGCAGGGACGATGTACTGGCTGGATTCCTGACAGCAGAAGAATAAGCTATCTTGTGATTATCAGGCAGTGATCATAACAGGCAGTCACAATAAAAGGGCTGACCCCGCTACCCGGGGTCAGCCCTTTATTCGATCAAGTCTTGCAATGCTTACGTGTTCACAACCGCTGTAATCTCTTCGTCCAGCGCAAGCCGTACATCTTCACGGTAAGCACGGATGCCGTATTCGCTGTGTACGTAGCGAAGGATGGATTCAATCATGTTGGACTCCACCAGATACTGGCTTCTTCCCTGTATCCAGACCTCTGCGGTGTAGCCGGTGTCCTCGTCCCAGCTGAGCTCAACCTGGACTTCCTCGACCCGTACAGCCTTGCGTTCCGCCATATGCAGGCAGATCGCATTGATAATCTCGTCCATGCTGAGAACGGTAACACCCACTAGTAGCGTCCGTCCCTTTCTTCCAGCCGGCGTCGTTCCTGTCTGCGCTTGAAGAAGGACATAATCAGCGTAATCACGAAGTAGATGGCCAGCATGTTAATCAGGAATCCGATGATATTTCCAAAAGCGCCCATTCCGGCGAACATTCCGCCGAAGAGGAAGCCGGCGATCCCGCCGATCATCAGGCCTTTCATCAGGCTGCCGCCGCTGAAGAAGCCGCGGTTCGCATTCGCTGCAGTTCCGTTGGTGTTGCTTTTAGTGCTATCGCTTTTTTTCACATTATCGGTGGTCGATTTCTTCGGGGTCGTTGTGAATCCCCGGCTTCCTGATTTAAAGCCCCCGCCGCGGCGGGCATCTGCGAAGTCAGGAACAGTGACAGCGAAGAACAGTGTGAAGGCCATGACGATCATCATTACACGTTTCATTGGTTTCATTGAGTACGAGAACCTCCTAGAAGTTTGGTATCCCCGGTTTACCCGGCTATTGCCCGGTAATACGCAGAGTAGGGGCTAAGGTTTCAATTTTAAAAATATAAAATTTATATGTTTATAAATGTTATCATTCGGCATTGGCCCGGACCCCCGGACACAAAAAAAACGCGGGTCCGGGACCCGCGCAAACAGCAGTATCAGAGAGTTGCCTTAGTCCGCGTATCCGTCCGAGACAAGCTCAAGCGCTCCGGTAGCCGGATCGATGATCATGCCGTGAATAGGTACGTTTGGGGGGAGTAAGGGATGGCGCTTAATCAGCTCCACAGTTTGAATTACCCCTTCCTCTACGTTGTCAAACCCGCGCAGCCATTTGGTCAGCTTAATCCCTGAATTCTCCAGGGTACTGAGTACTTCCTCGGACACGCCGCGTTCCTTGATGGAGTTAATCATATGGTCAGCATTCAGGGAAGCCATGCCGCATTCATAATGGCCGACGACAATCACTTCGTCCGCGTCCAGTTCGTATAGCGCAACCATTACGCTGCGCATAACGCTCCCGAACGGCTGGGAGATGATGGCTCCGGCATTTTTGATGATTTTGACATCACCGTTCTTGAAATTCATTGCTTTGGGCAGAAGCTCAACAAGCCGTGTGTCCATACAGGTGATGATCAGCATTTTTTTATCCGGGAAGCGGCTGGTCAGATAGCTCTCATATGCTTTTTCCTCTACAAAATGCTTGTTGAACTCTAAAATGTCTGTAACCTGACTCATAAGCCATGTGCCTCCTTAAGATTAAACTGTAATTCATTGTACTGCGTCTTGCCGCGAACATAAAGGGCTTCCTGTAATCAAATATTGCAAAATCTAAGCGGAGTCTGTCTCCGCGCCTGTGAGCTGTTAACTACTTCAAATTTGAAGAGATACAGCCCGAATTTGATTATAACTATTTAAAAAAGTATCATCAATAGGAGTAGATAAAAAAACAAGGCAGGTGCTCAAAACATGGAGAAGCAGATCCAAGAAGAATGGGATAAATTCAGCGAGCTATTATCTAAAATCAAAGGGTATTATGAAGCGATTGGACTTCTGGGCTGGGATCTGCGTACAGGCGCACCCCGTAAAGGTGTAGAGATCCGTTCTGCCACGCTGGGTATGCTGAGTGCAGAAGCATTCAGACTCCAGGTATCTGAGGAGATCGGAGTGTTCACAGCGTATTTCAGCCGCCCGGAAGTAGCGGAGCAGCTGGACAGCAATCAGAATAAGATTGTGAAGGATACCCGCAAGGAGTACCAGCGCAGCAAAAGCATTCCTTCCAAGACCTTCGAGGAATATTCGGTGCTCACCGCCCATGCGCAGACGATCTGGGAAGAGGCTAAGGATGATAATGATTTCGCCTCCTTCGAGCCTTATCTGACCAAGATTGTGGCCTTCAAACAAGAGTTCATTGATTATTGGGGTGTGCAAGGCTCGCGTTATGACACTTTGCTGGATATGTACGAGCCGGATTTGACCGTTGAGAAGGTGGATGCGATCTTCACCCGTCTGCGCAGCCGTCTTGTGCCGCTGGCCGAAGCGATCAATGCTTCGCCGAACAAGCCGGACACCGAATTCCTGAGCCAGATCTTCCCTAAGGAGCAGCAGGAGAAATTCGGCCTCTTCTTACTCGAACAGATGGGCTATGATTTCGAGGCAGGACGTCTGGATGAAAGTGTGCATCCGTTCGCTACAGGGCTGAACCCCGGCGATGTCCGCATAACCACGAACTATCTGCTGGACAATGTGACCAGCTCCATCTTCAGCTCGCTGCATGAGGGCGGACATGCCCTGTACGAGCAGAATTTCGGTGAAGAGCTGATCGGTACACCTCTGGCACAGGGGGCCTCCATGGGAATCCATGAATCCCAGTCCAGACTGTGGGAGAATATGATCGGCCGCAGCCGGGCCTTCTGGCAGCGTTATTACGGCGATCTGCAGCAGCATTTCCCGGAGCAGCTTGCGAACGTGGAGATGGAAGACTTTTACCGGGCAATCAACAGTGTAGGCAATTCCTTCATCCGGATCGAAGCTGATGAGCTGACATATAACCTGCATATCATTGTGCGCTATGAGATTGAGAAGCTGATTTTCAATGAAGGGCTTGAAGTCAAGGATCTGCCGGAGACCTGGAATGCGAAGTATCAGGAATACTTAGGGATTACACCGCCTACGGATGCGCTTGGCGTACTGCAGGACGTTCATTGGTCCGGAGGAGACTTCGGCTATTTCGCTTCCTATTCCCTGGGTAACATGTATGCGGCCCAAATGCTGAACACTCTGCGTAAGGAACTGCCGGAATTCGAGGAGCTGATTGCCACTGGTAACCTGCTGCCGATCAAAGAATGGCTTACTGACAAGGTATACCGCTACGGCCAGAGCCTGACCCCTTCGCAGATTATCGAGCAAGTCACAGGCGAACCGCTGAATCCCGATTATCTGGCGGATTATCTGGAAGCGAAGTATACCGAGCTCTACAAGCTATAAGACTTGAATTGCTGCAAAAGCAAATGATGACTTCTTAAGCGATTGAATGTTGCTGCAGCCTGCCCTGAGGCGTCCGTAAGCTGGAAGGACTTCGGAGAAATGGCTATAATAGAAGGAAACCGCAAACGGAAGGAATCGTGGTATGGCAAATACTCACACTTACAGCCGCAAGGAAGAAGTAGCAAATGCGGTTACACACGGGATCGGCGCTCTATTAAGTATTGCTGCGCTGGTTCTGCTGATCGTATATGCTGTTCAGAACGGCACAGCCTGGCATGTAGTCAGTTTCTCCATTTACGGCGCTACTATGCTGATCCTGTATTTTAATTCAACGATGGTGCATAGTCTCAGAGACGGCAAGGCGAAGGACTTCTTTGAATTCCTTGACCACGCTTCGATCTACTTATTCATTGCCGGAACGTACACCCCGTTTATGCTGGTGGCGATCCGCGGACCGCTGGGCTGGACGTTATTCGGTATCGCTTGGGGAGTGGCGGTATTCGGTGTTTTCTTTAAGGCTTTTTTCGTCAAAAAATTCCTGTTCATGTCCACCGTCTTCTACATTGCGATGGGCTGGATGATCGTAATCGCCTGGAGCCCTCTGTCCCAGGCCGTCGCCAGCGGCGGGATGACTCTGCTGATGATTGGCGGACTGCTGTACACTCTGGGCACCGTGTTTTATGTATGGCGCGGCTTCCCGTACCATCATGCGATCTGGCATTTATTCGTGCTTGCGGGAACCGTTCTGCACTTCTTCGTTGTATTGTTATACATTCTCCCTATTCATTAATGCGGGAGGCATAGTGCCGTACTGGTGCAGGATTTCAGGGCGGGAATGCCGGTTTTGGGCAAAGAAAAAGATGACAAGTAAAAAGACTTGACATCTTTCTTTGTTTTCGGTATCATAAGGGACGTTGTGAAGCTGTAAAGTGTTTTTCCTTGACGAAGGGAGTGCCCTTGATGAGTCAGGAGAATAGGCTCGAGAAAACCAACCGGATCAACCTGTTATTTGCTTTCTATGAACGGCTGCTTACTGACAAGCAACAGACGTTTCTCAAATATTATTTCCATGATGATTTCTCCCTGGGGGAGATCGCAGCGGAATTTGAAATTAGCCGCCAGGCTGTGTACGAGCATATCAAGCGGGCGGAGCAAGTGCTTGAGAATTATGAAGAGAAGCTTGGACTCCTGTCCAAGCATGAAGACCGCAATAAGTACTTAGAAGAACTGCGCAGATTCCCTGACAGTGGAATGCTGCCGGAGCAATATAAGCAGCAATTCATGGAAATCATGGACCGGCTGCAGAGGTTAGAGTAGGAAGAAGGGAGCGAGCCGCCTATGGCATTTGAAGGATTAACCGGAAGATTGCAGAATGTGTTCAGCAAACTGCGCGGCAAAGGGAAAGTATCCGAAGATGACGTAAACGAAGCGATGCGTGAAGTGCGGCTGGCCCTTCTGGAAGCCGATGTTAACTTCAAGGTCGTCAAGGACTTCGTGTCCAAGGTGAAAGAGAAGTCTGTTGGCACGGAAGTGATGGACAGCTTCACGCCAGGCATGGTCATCATCGATATTGTTAACAAGGAACTGACGGAGCTGATGGGCGGAAGCCAGGCGAAGCTGGCTAAGTCGAACAAGCCGCCGACAGTCATCATGATGACCGGTCTGCAGGGCGCAGGGAAGACGACCACTTCCGGTAAGCTGGCGAAGCTGCTGCAGAAGGGCAACCACCGCCCGCTGCTCGTAGCCGCCGACATCTACCGTCCGGCTGCGATCAAGCAATTGCAGGTGCTCGGAGAACAGATTAAGGTTCCTGTCTTCTCGCTGGGTGATCAGACGAGTCCGGTAGAGATTGCCAGACAAGGTGTTCAGCATGCGAAGGACAATAACCTGGATTATGTGATTATTGATACGGCAGGCCGCCTGCATATTGATGAAGAGCTGATGGAAGAGCTGAAGCAGATCCATAACGTTGTAACTCCGGATGAAGTGCTCCTGGTAGTCGATGCGATGACCGGTCAGGATGCCGTGAATGTGGCGGACAGCTTCAACAAGCAGCTGGAGCTTACCGGAGTAGTGCTTACGAAGCTTGACGGCGACACCCGTGGTGGTGCTGCATTATCCGTCAAGGCGGTCACCGGCTGCCCGATCAAATTCGCCGCTCTCGGCGAGAAGATCGATGCGCTGGAGCCGTTCCATCCGGAGCGGATGGCTTCGCGGATACTCGGCATGGGCGACATGCTGTCGCTGATCGAGAAGGCTCAGGCCAACATCGATACCGAGAAAGCCAAGGAAATGGAACGTAAGATGCGTAACGCAGAGTTCACGTTCGATGATTTCCTGGAGCAGATGGATCAAGTGAAGAAGCTTGGCCCGATCGATCAGATTCTTGACATGCTGCCTGGCATGAATAAGGCCAAGGGCATGAAGGACCTGAAGGTGGACGATAAGCAGATGGGCCGCGTTGAAGCCATTGTTCATTCCATGACCAAGGCCGAGAAAGCCCAGCCTGAGATTATCAACCACAACCGCCGCAAGCGTATTGCAGCGGGCAGCGGTACCAACGTCGCTGAGGTGAACCGGCTCATCAAGCAATTCGATGAGATGCGCAAGATGATGAAGCAGTTCTCCGGCATGATGGGCGGCGGAGGCGGTAAGGGCGGCAAGAAGAACGCCATGAAGCAGCTCAAGGGCCTTGCCGGTAAAGGCGGAATGAAGTTCCCTTTCCGTTGACCTTAATCTTTACGGTTTAAGGTTTACCCCTAGATCTGATATAGTACAACATCAGAAGATCGAGTAGTCTCTTGACCTTAATCTCTTGATCTTAATCTTTTGACCTTAATCTTTTGATCTTAATGTTTAAATTTCTTCCCCCCCGTTACCAGGGAACGCCGCCAGTCAAGCGTATCCCGCAGGGAGGAAAAGCGGTCTCCGCTCGAACTCATTCCAAGTCCCGCCAGTCTGAACGCCTACGCTAGTTGCACTTAGCGGGTGTCCAGAGGGCAGAGCCCTTGGGGCCCTCCCTTCGGGAAGGGAGGGTTTGGGAGGGATCGATAACGATATTCTTTTAAGGAGGTGAATTTCGTGGCAGTACGTATTCGTTTGAAAAGAATGGGAGCACATAAAGCGCCTTTCTACCGTGTAGTGGTTTCCGATTCCCGGTCTCCTCGTGACGGCCGTTTTATCGAGGAAATCGGTTATTATAATCCGATCGAAGTACCGGCAGTCGTTAAGATTGACGAAGAGAAGGCTCTTAAATGGCTTCAGACAGGTGCACAAGCATCTGATACCGTCCGCAACCTGCTTTCCAAAGCTGGCGTGATGAAGAAGTTCCATGAGTCAAAGCTTCAGAAATAATGACTGATTGCGAGGGTCCTCTATGGAAGAATTAGTTGGTGTTATTGCTAAGGCTTTAGTGGATCATCCGGAGGATGTGGCCGTACGGACCGTGGAGAAGGATCACCTGATTGTCTATGAGCTCTCCGTGCATCCTGATGATGTCGGTAAGGTCATCGGCAAGCAAGGGCGGATCGCCAAAGCGCTTCGTACCGTAGTCACATCTGCAGCAGTCAAAAGTGATAAACGCGTTACCGTGGATATTTTATCTTAAGGATGCGCACAAGGAGGGGCTAGGGATAGTATATCCCGGCTCCTTTTTGTTGAAAATATAAGAATTTATAGGCTGTACGCAATCAACGTGAAGGAGATGAACACATGACAGAAGAGTTAACCGTAGGCAGGCTGGTGAATACGCACGGCATTCGCGGGGAGATCAAAATCCTGTCGCATACCGATTTCCCGGAAGTGAGGTTCGCGGCCGGTAACAAGCTGCTGCTGATTCCCGCAGACGGAAGCCCGAAATTCGAGGTGACGATCGAATCGGCGAGAGAGCATAAAGGGATGTATATCGCCAAGCTTAAGGGGTATACGAACATTAATGAGGTTGAGAAATACAAAGGCAGCATGCTCAAGGTGCCTAGTGATAATCTGGTTGAGCTGCCGGAGAACGAGTATTACTTCCACCAGATCGTAGGCTGCGAGGTTTATACGGATGAAGATGCCAGCCAGCCGCTGGGAACGATTACGGAGATTCTGCAGCCCGGGGCCAATGATGTCTGGGTAGTGAAGCCGAAGAAGGGCCAGGATATTCTGATTCCGGTTATTAACGATGTAGTGCTGGACGTCAATATTGCAGCCAAAAAAATCACCGTGCACCTCATGGAAGGGCTGCTTCCATGATCCGCATCGATGTGCTGACGCTGTTCCCGGATATGTGTGAGGGCGTGTTCGGCACCAGCATTCTCGGTAAGGCCCGTGAGAAGGGCATTGCTTCACTGAATACAGTGAACTTCCGCGACTTCTCGGGCAACAAGCATAACAGCGTGGATGATACGCCTTACGGGGGAGGGGGAGGCATGGTGCTGAAGCCTGACCCGATCTTCGCAGCGGTGGAGCATGTGCTGGCTCAGAGTAACGCTGGCGGTGAGCAAGGGGACACAGACACTGAGAACACAGAGGCGGTGAAGCCGCGTATTATTCTGATGTGCCCCCAGGGCCGGACGTATAACCAGCAGATCGCCGAAGAGCTCGCACAGGAGCAGCATCTGATCTTCATCTGCGGTCATTATGAGGGCTATGACGAGCGAATCCGTGAGCATCTGGTGACGGACGAGCTGTCGATTGGCGACTATGTACTGACCGGCGGTGAGCTGCCCGCTCTGACAGTAATAGATTCGGTAGTGCGTCTGCAGCCGGGGGCACTGGGCAATGAGACCTCTGCCATCTCCGACTCCTTCAGCACCGGGCTGCTGGAGTACCCGCATTATACCCGCCCGGCAGAGTTCCGGGGCTGGAAGGTGCCGGACATGCTGCTCAGCGGACATCATGCCAATATCGAGGTCTGGCGGCGTGAGCAGGCGCTGCAGCGTACCCTCGAACGCAGACCGGATCTGCTGGAGACAGCGGAGCTGACAGTGAAGGACAAGCAGACGCTGAAGCGGCTGCAGGAGCAGACAAGCCTTAAGAAGAATGAACTGTAAATTTGGGCCTGAATAGAGTCATAGCTGGCGTCTTTCTAACGTATATTACGTAAGGGAGGCGTTTTTTGCTGTGTTCTGAGAACCGGGAACGGGAATTACGAACGAGAACGGATAGGCATAGAAGAAGTTTTGCCAGCGAAATAAATACGAGCAGATGTGCGTCAATACCCTTTTTCTAGGGTAATGAATAAAGGTGCCGCAAGTAGACATGCAGCTATAGACGCAGCTAGCTTAATTATCGAAAGGAATGACTGAAGTGACTACGAATACGCATGAATCATTCAAGCCAGCCGTGGACACTGTCCACAAGGAGGCGGAGCCGCTCCGCACGGTAAGTGATATTATTGATTTTTATAAGAATCGTAAATCGTAATCTTATAATCGAAGAAATGAATTAGACCTGGAAGCAGGTTCAATAGGCTCAGTAATACAGCAAATTCCACAAATAACCGCTGAAGACAGACGAACCCCAGGTTCGCTGGCTTCGGCGGTTATTTGTTTGCCGGGTGCGATGAGTACGGGCAAACAAAAAAAGACCGTCCGAAGACGGTCTCTCTACCCGAGGCGCTAGTTTGTAACTTTGATCCGTATCCCGCGCCACCAAGACTTAATCATTCAGCCGTTGGTCCGGGTAAGGGATACGTTCAGCATGTCATGCTTGATGTGAACGCACCTCCTTTCCTTGTGCCAAGAGTATAGCACAGCCTTTACGGAAAATCCATTAAATTTTATTTGGATATGAAAAAAATATTGAACTCAATAAAAATAGTGAACTCTATTTGAAACTGCTGAACTAGTGAGGTATATTTATAGTATAACGGTTAGTAACCGCTTACCGGCATATTATGCATGAGATGAACGTATGTTAATCGTAGGGATGCGGCAAACGTAAGTATGAAGTAATGGGTTGATTGCAATATCGGGGTATAGCGCAGCCTGGTAGCGCGCACCCTTGGGGTGGGTGAGGTCGCAGGTTCAAATCCTGTTACTCCGATTTTCCCGTTTTCGTGTAACGCAAAAAAACACTTCCGTCAGCGCATCACGCTCTGTAGGAAGTGTTTTTATTTAGGTGATAAGGCCCATGTGTGCGGTTAAGCTAAAACCTGCCCCTGTCTCCATCCCGGCGGGTAAGCATGATAACTCCCGTCACCAGTGAATACAAGGCAACAACCATAAGCAATACAATGGCCCAAGTATAATTGCGCACCGTGTAGGTGAGCGAAGCGAAAATGATAAACCAGGCGATCCGCAGTACTCCTTCATTAATAAAACGTCTGCCTGCTGTACTCATGATTCCTGCCTCCTTTTGGATTGTAGAAGATTGTTCACAACCGTAAGCGTTTAATTGATTTTGTTACTTTAATATTACCCCTTTTTACACAAAATTGATACACAATGTTCACAAGTTCTTCATTTCACAACTATTTTACATATAGACAATTGCTGCGTGACGATAGCCGTTACCGGCTTATCCCTCCCCTCATAAGATACAGAACCACGATTAAGGAGGAAACAGCAGATGGAAGCTTATTATAATTGTCTCCATTGCAAGGATAAGCGTGTACGCATTATGACTACTGACGGCAAACGCCATGAAGGAATTATTGTGGATGTGGACCGGAATAATGTGTATCTGAAAACAAAGGGCAATGGCAGAATGCAAACTTCGGCCTTTTATCCGGGCGGTGCAGGTAACTATTATGGCGGATACTATGGCTACGGCAGCCAGATCCTGACCTTAAGCCTGTTCACGCTTCTGGCAATTGCGTTAATCTGACGATAGCCTGATCAACAGAAAAGTGGGCTCCTGGAAGTCAGGAAGGCCCACTTTTTGCGTGACTATAGGATGATCTAATTAACAGATATGGCTCCGATCTGCGTGGTTAACGATACCAGCGGACCGCCGCCGTTATAATCCTTGGGTGTACCGTTGTCGGCGCCGGAGATGTGGCCGAGCTCACTGCGGGCTTTGACCGTACATGCGGTTGATGCTGACAGATCGGCGGAGATTCCTCCAATATCGCTCTTGGCCTGGAGGCTGCTGCCCTTTGTCATACTGGATACCCCAAGCTCAATACTCCCCGTATTTGACTGCACACTGGACTTGCCTGTGAACACGGTGTCTTGAAGGATGATGCTGCCGACATTGCTGTTAATCTCAAAAGTCCCCTCAAGCCCGCGGAGCTGGACTGTGCCTACATTATTATCAATCTCAAACCGGTCAACGGTCTCTGGAATTCCGATTACATAATTAATGCTGAAGTTGGAATCCCCATACTCATGCTGCGCCCATTCCCAGAGATTCCTCTTCGAATTGCCTTCACCATGAGCAGAGACGATTAGAGCGTCTCCTTTATGTTCAATAGAAATTTCAGTATGATCCAGCACACCGGATATCAGCTTGTGGCCTGTCTTCTCATGGACAATGACGGTGGCCTGGACAGTAATCTCGTCACCTGAAGCGGGCACTACTGCGACTTCCCCCACCGCATTATCTAGCTTAAGGACGGAAGCCGAAGCAATCGGCAGGGAGGTGGAGAACTCCCGGCTGACTCCGCTAGTATTCATCTGCTCTTCAATCATACCTGCTGTGTTCTGGATGGCGTCACCGACAGCAGCACTGGCATCGCTGAGACTCTGCTTCACGGCTTCTGCCGCCTCCTGCTTGAATCTGCCGGAGATCGTCTGCTCCAGTTGGTTATCTGCCGCTTCCTTGCCGGGAAGCTCCCGGCAGCCGGTAAGTGCAATAGAAAACACGGCCATGGCTGCAATAATTGCTGTACTGTGATGTTTCTTCATTATATAGGCCCTCCTAAAGGCATGATTATTTGCTTATGTATACTCAGTATTATATATTATGGGAAAACACTGGATAACAGCCTGGCGGCGGGTTGTTCTACTGGACTATAGTCCAGGAAGCTTAGCTACTACATTTTAGAGAGGCATTATGGTACACTGTCGTTAGATGAAGGACCGGAAGAATGAAATGTGACAGCTGGAGGGCCGGCACGGAAGCAGACCCAGGAGATGGTCTGTTTACTATTTGGACTGAACAAGTCAGAGGGGCGGATGAGCCAAATGCAGTATGCAGCATTCCTGATCGTTGTGTTGGTGGGTGCAGTTGTCTATACCGTGTACCGCAGCCGGATAAGCCAAGAACAGTCTGAAACGCCGAAGCAAGGGAAGGCCAGTAATGTGATTTCTATGGAAGGGCACCGTAAGGCCAAGCAGAATGCTGCGGAGCAGCAGTGCTCCTCCTGTAAGAAGAAGAACGGTAAGCTGATTTTTTATGCCCAGGATGACGGAAGTGTGGTCGGACTCTGCAAGGATTGTAAGGTGAAGGCGAAGAAACGGGATATGCTGCCGCTTTAAAGAATAAATATATGTTGCATGAGCCTGTCTTTTATGATAAAATTACTTCTGTTGTGTGGAATACGGTGGTCCTCTGCGGATAATGAGGGAGAGCAACGGCTCTCCGGAAGAGGCAAGAACACCTGTACGGAAGGAGGAAGTCCTTAATGAATATCCTACAAGCAATTACACAAGAGCAACTTCGTAAAGATATCCCGAGTTTTCGCCCGGGTGACACTTTGAAGGTGCATGTAAAAGTTATCGAAGGAACTCGTGAGCGTATCCAGCTGTTCGAAGGCGTTGTAATTAAACGTCGCGGCGGCGGTATCGGTGAGACTTTTACGGTTCGTAAAATCTCTTATGGTGTTGGTGTGGAAAGAACATTCCCAGTCAACTCCCCTAAACTCGAGAAAATCGAAGTGGCTCGCCGTGGTAAAGTGCGTCGTGCGAAGCTGTATTATCTTCGTGACCTGCGCGGTAAAGCTGCAAGAATTAAAGAAATTCGTCGCTAGAATAGTGACAAAGGAAAGGGGCTTGAATTCAAGCCCCTTTCGTTTATTTCTTGTGATTAAAGAATTGTGGATCCCCGCAAAGTACCTGAGTAAGCACGAAGTTAAAGCATCACTTTGTGGGGTTTTTAGACATATGTGCCTTAGGAACAGCTTCTCCGAAAAGGCCTCCTGAAGGAGTAATCGCGGGGGAGTTTTTGGCAGGAGCTTTTTTGTATTGTATAGTGGAGATAACAACTGATGGAGAGGACGGTGAACTATGCAGCAGGATTTGCAGCAAGGGCAAGGCGAAGTGATTGATTCTAACGGCCAGAGCCCCCGGAAGCCAAAGAATGAAGTCCTGGAATGGATTAAAGCGATAGCGATTGCATTGGTTCTGGTTATTCTAATACGCTGGCTTTTGTTCAAACCGTTTATCGTAGACGGCCCTTCCATGAAGCCTAACTTCCATACCGGAGAACGTGTGATTGTTAATGAAATTCTCTACGATATCCGCAAGCCGGAGCGCGGGGAAGTCATTGTGTTCCATGTGCCCTCTGAGGGCCGGGATTTCATTAAACGTGTCATTGGTGTGGCAGGCGATACAGTCACAGTTGAAGGGGATGTCGTTACAGTTAACGGAGAGCCTGTGAACGAGACGTATATCCAGAGCGCGATTGATGATGCGCATAATAACAACATCTTGTACAACAATAAGAACTTCCCGAATGAGCAGTTTACGGACAACAAGGTGCCGGAAGGCCATGTGTTCGTAATGGGGGATAACCGCTCTGACAGTACGGACAGCCGGATGATCGGTTATGTGCCGCTGGGGGATATTGTCGGCCGTGCAGACCTTATTTTCTGGCCGGTGAAGAATATCTCATTGATAAATCATTAATTATTTTAAGCTGACAGAAGTCAAAGGAGGTGACGGCATTGGCCATTCAATGGTTTCCTGGTCATATGACGAGGGCTAGACGGCAAATCGAGGATAAGCTGAAGCTAATTGATGTTGCAATAGAACTGCTTGATTCCCGTCTGCCGATCTCGAGCCGCAATCCGATGATTGACGATATTTTGCGGGACAAGCCAAGGCTGATTATTCTGAACAAAGCGGATCTGGCCGATCCGGAAGCTACACGCAAGTGGCTGGCTTACTTCAAGGCGCAGGGTCATGTTGCCTATCCGGTAGATGCTTCAACTGGCACCGGGATTAAAGAAATTCCGGAGCAGGTGAAGCTGCTGCTGAAGGATAAGATCGACCGGCAAATTGCCAAGGGTATGAATCCGCGTGCGATGCGGGCACTGATTGTGGGCATTCCCAACGTAGGCAAATCGACTCTCATTAACCGGATGGCTGGAAAAAATATTGCGATTACCGGTGACCGTCCGGGGGTTACCAAGGGCCAGCAATGGATTAAGACCGGCGGCAGTCTGGAACTACTGGATACGCCAGGGATTCTCTGGCCGAAATTCGAGGACCAGACGGTAGGCTATAAGCTGGCAGTAACCGGGGCCATTAAGGAAGAAATCCTGAATATTGAGGATATCGCTTATTATGCGGTGAAGTATCTGGTGAAGGATTACGGAAGCCGGTTCCAGGAACGCTTCGATATCAGTAAGCTGCCGGAGGACTTAGAGAACCCGGACGAAATCGTGGCCGTTATGGAAGCAGTCGGTCGTAAGCGCGGTTGTCTGATGAGCGGCGGCCGAGTGGATCTGGAGAAGGCTTCACGCGCGCTGCTGCATGAGCTTCGTGCAGGGAAGCTTGGACGTTTCACGCTGGAGACACCTGAATAGTAGAATACTGTATGGAATGGAAGAGCCATCCGTGAAAGTGGGGTGGCTCTTTTTTTGCGTGTAGGCGGGGAATGGGGCGGCGTAGCAGATGTGTTGTATGAAATGCAGGAATGTCCTCGTTTAGTCAGCTTGAGGGAAGAGAAATGCTGTTATTCATATAAGCGTGTTGATTTCCCAATAAAAGGGACAAAAAAGGCCGCCATTTCGGGTAATGGTAAGTACGACCAAACCAAACCGAAATGAGGCGACCTCATGAATAATAATACCCCATTCTTGGCCGTGTTCAAACAAGTATTAACTTCAGAAGAAGTCCAAAGGGTGACCGGGCAAACCAAGGACTACGAGGATACCGGAACCAAAATGACCGTGGGTGTGTTGTTCGATTACTTTATCCAAGCCTGCTACCACCAATGGGATGGCTTTCGTCAAAGTGCTCGGGTGGGCTCGAACTACGATTTGCCCAAGGTTCATTACTCCACCCTTTCGGGCAAAGCCGGTGAAGTGCCTTACGATATCTTCAAGCGTTTGTTTCAACTGCTCGTCCAGAAATGTAACCGGCAAACCCGTCGGCACCTAAATCTGCCTAAAGATCTTCTACTGATTGACTCTACGACGGTTACGGCGGCAAACTCCCGCATGTCTTGGGCTCCGTATAAAAAATTCAGAGGAGGCATCAAGCTGCATGTCGCTCTTTCGCATGGACAGCATTCACCCGTGAATGTGGTCGAATCGATTGCCAGGCGCAATGACGCTCCATTTGGAGAAATTTTGGCCGATAAGGACTACCTTTTAGTTCAGGATCGGGCGTATGGAAAGATCGGTCGATTGGATCAATATGTGCAGCAAGGTCAGTCCTTTGTGATTCGTCTGAAAGACAATCTCCATTTGGTGATGCCGCGAAAGCTTCAACGACCGGCGGAGGGAGACACCAAAATTGTACGCGATATCACCTGTTATATTGGTCAAGGCAATCACCAATCCGCCCACCGCCACCGCGTCGTTGAATTTGAAAATGACCGGGGCGAAGTCGTACGGGTCGTCACTGATTTGAGAAAAGAGTCCGCTCACGTGATTGCTGAAATGTACAAAGCACGCTGGGAGATTGAAGTCTTTTTCCGCTGGGTGAAACAGCATTTGAATGTCCCTTGTCTGTTTGGAAACACCGAAAATGCAGTGTATAGCCAATTGTTTGTGGCCCTTACCGCATATGTGCTTCTAAAATACATTTTTGATGAAATTCATCCGAAGGTACCGGTCTTTGCTAAGCTGACTCTTTGGGAATTTATGCAGTACTGGCGTATATTTAATCTTCCGCTGGAGTGGCAGGTTCAGCTTAATCAGCTCAGGCGTAAAGAACATTTAGGTATTTTTGTCATCCCATAATATGGGTAATCAACACGCATGTTATTCATACAACTTTTTTGGATTTGCGCAGTATTAATGAAGGGATTGTTGTATTCAGTGCAGAATTTTAAGATTCTGAGACTGGGATTGGATGGAAATGAGTGCAAGTTCGAAGTTCTTATGGAATTCGAATTCTGTCATATATTCGTAGGAAGATCATAGATGTAGCTTACTTTAATTTTAATGGGCAGGTGGAGAGACAGTGAGTGAGATCGATATGCTTGGGTATGAAAAAGAAGGCTGGGAACAATCCTTCCGTCACATCGCAGGTGTGGATGAAGTGGGGCGGGGCTGTTTGTTCGGAGATGTGGTGGCCGCAGCGGTAATTTTGCCGGCGGGGCTGATTATTGAGGGTGTGGATGACTCGAAGAAGCTGACGGCCAAAAAGCGGGATGCTCTGTATGAGACCATTATGGAGCAGGCGCTGGCGGTAAGCTTAGGGCATGTGGAGGCGGCGGTAATCGATGAAATTAACATTAAGCAGGCTTCGCGTCTGGCGATGCGCCTGGCGGTAGAAGGATTAAGCCAGCAGCCGGACTATATGCTGATTGATGCGGAGAAGGTGGACCTGCCCTTGCCGCAGCGTGCCATCATTAAAGGGGATGCCAACAGCCAGTCGATTGCTGCCGCCTCCATTGTAGCCAAGGTGACACGTGACCGGCTCTGTGAGGGCTTGTGGGAGGAATTATACCCGGATTACGGGATCAAAGTACATAAAGGATATGCTACCAAGCTGCACCGTGAACAGATCAAGGCACTGGGTGTAACTCCGATGCACCGGCGCAGCTTCATCGGCAATATTCTTGCCGAGCAGGAACAGTTGTCTTTATTCTAAAAATATAAGAATGTATGGTTTCACGTCTACATTATCCTTCTATTTCTCGCTGAAATGGTGCCGTCCTCTAAAAGGATGGCATAGCAGTTTCCACTTGGCGTATCATCCCGATAATCACAAATGAAGGCGAAATACCGATATAAATAGAAAGAAGGGAGGCGGACAACATGAACATCGGATCACTGGTTCGCGGTTTGCTTGGCGACAGCAAGGCGGGGGAGGCCAAA
This sequence comes from Paenibacillus sp. FSL H3-0333, assembly GCF_038002805.1. NCBI lineage: Bacteria > Bacillati > Bacillota > Bacilli > Caryophanales > Paenibacillaceae > Paenibacillus > Paenibacillus sp. FSL H3-0333. The sequence goes on from NZ_JBBODG010000001.1 coordinate 3,585,556, forward strand.
TCTGTAGAGCTTAAGGAAGGTCAGGTTGTTCGCGGCGTTGTGCTAAGCGTATCCGATTCCGGAAAAGAAGCTGTGGTACAGATTCAGGGAACGCCGGTACGGGCTGAACTGGAAACACCGCTGGCAGCCGGTCAGACGCTGAACCTGCAGGTGGGTGCACCAGGAGAAGGCGGCTTGCCGGTGCTTAAGCCGGTCTCTCTGGGGGAGGCGGCTATGGTCTCGCCGCAGAGTATGGGCGAGGCACTGGAGTCGCTTGGACTTGCCAATTCCAAGGCGGGACGGGAGATTGTTCAAGCGATGCAGGCCGGAGGGCTGGCCTTCACCAAGGAGACTGCAGCGAAGCTGGACGCAGTCATGAATGCCAAACCTCCCGGTGTCCCTGCCTCAGAGTGGCTGGAGGCGGCTGTAATATCAGTGAAGCGCGGTTTGCCTGTAACGGCTGAGACGGTGAAGGGGCTGCAGCAGGCTGTATTCGGACCGAAGCTGCATGATCTGCTGGCGAAGCTGGAGACTGCGCTGAACGTCTGGGTGCAGCAAGGGGAAGACGGCGACGGATCAGGTCAAGCTGCGGGGAATAGCAGACCTGCGGGTGGGCTGCTGGCAGGTGGAGCAAATGCCGGTCTGGCTGGTAATACTCCAGCAGCCGGTGCTCTTCCGGGAGGAGCTGCCGGGGTGAATACTCAGGCAGGAGTAACCGGTAATGCGGGGACTTCGCAGGCTGCTGGCAGTGCCAATGGACAAGCTGCGTTAGTACCAACGGGAGATGCGGAGCCGGCAGGAAGCGGGAATGCGGTTGGAGCGCGAGAAGGTTCTGGGAATACGGCTGGATCGGGTGCTGTAGCGGGAACGCGTGGCGAAGGAGCGGGGAATGCGGCTGGAGCGCGCGGTGAAGGTGATGGTATTGTAGCTGGAGCGCGTGAAGGAGCAGGGAATCCGGCTGGAGCGCGCGAAGGAGCGGGGAACGCAGCTGGAGTGCGTGAAGGAGCGGGAAGCGCAGCTGGAGTGCGTGAAGGCGCGGGGAACGCAGCTGGAGCGCGTGAGGGTGCGGGAATCGCAGCTGGAGTGCGAGAAAGCGCAGGGAACGCGGCAGGAACGCGTGAAGGCGCGGGAATCGCAGCTGGAGCGCGCGAAGGCGCGGGGAACGCAGCTGGAGTGCGAGAAGGAGCGGGGAACGCGGCAGGAACGCGTGAAGGAGCGGGGAACGCAGCTGGAGTGCGAGAAAGCGCGGGGAACGCGGCAGGAACGCGTGAAGGAGCGGGGAACGCAGCTGGAGTGCGTGAGGGCGCGGGGAACGCAGCTGGAGTGCGAGAAAGCGCGGGGAACGCAGCTGGAGTGCGTGAGGGCGCGGGCGTTGCCGCGCAGGCGCAGAGCGCTGCGGGGCCGGCCCTGCTCGCGAAGCTGCAGGGCGTGCTCTCCGAGCTGCGCGGCACTCTGCCGCAGCTCGCCGAAGCGCCGCCCGCCTCCGGCGCGGCGGGCGGCAGTGCAACCCCTGCGGCAGCGCAGCCGCAGGGGGAACCCGCCGCCACCCAGGGGACAGACCCCTGGGTGGGGCGGATCTTGAAGCTGCTCGGTGCGGAGCACGAGCAGCAGATCCTGCGCGGCGGCGGGGCGCACACCGCGCAGGCAGCGTCCGGCGGCGCAGAAGATGCCGCCGGTACGCTCAAGGGCGTGCTGCTGCAGGTACTGGGCAGCAGCGAGGCCCCGCCCGCGGTGAAGGAAGCCGCGGGCCAGCTGGTGCAGCAGCTTACAGGCCAGCAGCTGCTGCTGAATACAGACCGCACCGCGCCGTTCGCGCAGGTGACGATGTTCCTGCCGCTGCACGGTCCGGATGGCCGGGAGACGGCCTCTGTCCAGATCCAGTCGCGGCGCGGCAGCAAAGGGGAGCTCGACGCGGCGAATTGCCGCTTGTGGTTCGATCTGGACATGAAGCAGCTCGGCCAGACGATGGTCGATGTGCAGGTGGTCGACCGCATCGTCAGCCTGAAGCTGCATAACGATGAACCTTGGGTACTGGAGCTGCTGGAGGGCCGCCGCGAGGAGATGAAGGCGGCGGTCGAAGGCATAGGCTATCAATTGTCCAGCCTGCGTACGGAAGCATTGCCGGAACGGAGCGTGGCCGCTGCTGCGGTGAAGCCATCCGATTATGCTCCGCAGGAGTACAAAGGAGTAGATTACCGCATATGAGTGAGTCTGAGCAGAAGGTTCCGCAGAATCTCAAGAAGGCAGTGGCGCTCAAATATATTCCGGGCCAGAGCGATGCGCCGGTGGTTGTCGCTAAGGGGCAAGGCTCGGTAGCGGACATCATCCTGCAAAAGGCAAAGGAAAACGGAGTAGCGGTGCAGGAGGATGCGGCGCTGGTAGAGGTGCTCTCGAAGCTCGATCTGGACCAGCAGATTCCGCCTCAGCTCTATCAGCTGGTGGCTGAGATTCTCAGCTATGTATACCAGAGTGACCGGACAGCTGGTGAACGGAGACAGAAGTGAGCCATAACGGAGACGGCAGAACCTACACCCGTCAGGAGAAAGGCGCTGCTGCCGAGCAGGCGGCCCGAATGTATCTGACTTCGCGGGGCTACCTCATCCGGGATTATAACTGGCGCTGCCGTAGCGGAGAGCTGGATATTATCGCGGAGTATGAAGGCGCTCTGGTCTTCATTGAGGTGCGCAGCCGGAGCGGCTCAGCCGTGCAGGGCACTGCGGAGGAGTCGGTCGATGCACGCAAAATCCGTCAGGTGAGAGAGACAGCCCGGGTCTACCTGCACATGCAGGGACTGCAGCCGGCTGCAATTGCTTTTGATGTGATTGCTGTACAGCTTCAGCCGGATTTAAGCATCGCCTCCCTGCGGCATCTCCGGGAAGTCTTTTAGCTGTCTCTGTTTTGCAAAAACCGGGTAAAATTTAACAATTATCCTTGACAGATGCCGGACTTCATGGGTCATTTCTCAAAAGAAGTGGGTAAACATTAGTGTAACTTTTAATGCCACCATGAGGAGGGCTGCCGGAATGAGGAATCAATCAATGAATATACAGGTAAGCTTTACTTGCCAAAATTGTGAGCATAATATAGTAGCGGAACTTGGCGCAGAGCCCTTATCCGTTGTATGCTGCAGTAATTGTAATAAGACATTTACCGTTATGCGGCCTGCAATAGCGGAAGAGATATTGATTGACTGGGAGAATGAAGCGTTATTCCACAAGATGCGTGCTGAGAAAACCCAAGACAGCAACAGCAGCCTCTTGTCACTGGTCATCAATGTGATTGAGCTGCTGACCTGGCGCGACAAGGGTAACGGGCAAGTGGAGGCCATTAAGGAAATGCGCAAATGGCTGATCGAACACGAGGAAGCTCCGCCGGTGGCGGAATTAATACAAATGGATGTGAACCGGCGCGGAGCCAAACGGAAGTGGAATGAATAAGCAATCCAGCACTTAGCGAAAGCGGGGAGCGATCTTGTCCAACGAATTTTTTACCTCAGATCATCATTTTGGCCACAAGCTGATCATTGATTTTGAATCGCGGCCTTTTGCCAGTGCGGAAGAGATGGACAAGGTGATGGTTGCGAACTGGAATGCAGTCGTAAGAGAGGAGGACACGATTTTTCATCTGGGGGACTTTTCTTTCAGGAATCAAGAGGATACCCGTAGCATTGTGTCTGCCCTGAACGGGTACAAAATACTGATTCTTGGCAATCATGACCGTGGACGCGGACGGGGCTGGTGGCTGGAAGCCGGATTTGATGAGGTCAGTGAGTATCCGCTGATATACAAGGAGTTTTTTCTGCTCTCGCATGAGCCGATGTATATGAACAAGCATATGCCTTACGTGAATGTGCACGGTCATATTCATGGACAGAAATATGAGGGCAATCATCACTTTAATATTTGTGTGGAGCACTGGAATTACACCCCGCTGTCCTTTGAACAGATAAGGGATTCGGTGGTAGCCAGTGAAGAAGGCTGAATAAAATGATTCTTTGGTCATAGGTGCATATTTATGCAAGACGATTAAAAGCTGATTTTTGTGCAGCACTATATGCGCAATAACCTTGCATGTTGTGTAGGGTTTTAGGTATACTGAGTGTAATTGAGCTTACGGAAAAAGAGGAAGCACCTTTTTTCCTGGAAACGAACGCCCGTTGCGGGTGTATTTCTGGAGAAGAGGTGCTTATTTGTGTACGGAAAAATGCATAGCGCATGCCTGTATGGTATTGAAGGTGTAATGATCGGAGTAGAGGTGGATCTGGCTAACGGCTTGCCGCAGACCCATATAAGAGAAAACATAACCCAAAAAATATTTTGAATAATGGAGGAATGTTATGTCTCTTATATCGCAAATTATGCATTCAGCATGGAAAACCCAAGCTGTAGAAGAAAATGATAAGTTTATTGAAGTTGTCGAGATTCTGATTAATTCTGAATTGTTTGAGCAACTTTTTCTCGAACCAGATGCACAATATTTTATTTATCTGGATCAAGAAATGAGTAAATGGAGATTGTGCGGTATTCTATTAGTGGAAGATATGAATATAAAAGAATGGGAAGTTGTTACTAAGAAGAATTAAAATAGTTCTGTGTCGGAATGAGATAATTCATAAGTTTTTTTCTATCTTAAATATTTAACAGCATCTTAGATATAAAAAATTAAGTAAAGGTCTACTTATAGACATGCATAGAAGCCCTTGGACACGCTCCCAGGGCTTTTTCTTTGTGTCGGTATAATTGAACTTCAGACCATTGGTCATTCGTTACAACGAGTTATGTAAGCTGTGAACAGTATTACAGTATGTACTCTATTCATTTGGTGGTTCATTGGTAATATGGTTAATTTGCTTTATCTCAAATAGGTCATTAGGAGTAATGTCGAAATATTTGCATAATTTTACTATTAGTGAAGCTGGAATACGTTTATTTTCCATGTCTTTGTTATGTAAAAGGTCAATAATTGTTGATCTTCTGTGGCCTATGTCATCTGAGAGTTTGTTGGTAGAGATGTTGTACTTTTCAAGTAGTTCGCCAAGCTTGCAATACAAAATAAAATCTTTCTCGTTACCTTCTTTGAACATTTAGATACCCCCAAATTTATTATTTAATGCTTGTTCGTTAAACGGACATGTGGTATATTGTCATTAGGGAGCTGTTCGTTAAACGAACAAGTTAATATTATCACCCATCAAGGAAAATGTACACTATTTCCTCAATTTAGTCATGCCCATGTATCCAAACCAACAAACTACAATAAAAAGGGAGATAACAACGATGAATGAACGAATTACTATTCGACAAGTTGCTTTAGCTTTAAACATTGACCCTAACGCATTTATTTTAATTGAGGAATTAGAAGCTGTATTACTTACACAAGATGATATTTACGAGTTCATGACAAAGGCTATTGGATTGGATTGTAAACAGAATATAGACAGGAAAGAGATAAGTTACATACTTAGCGATATGAGAAGAGACAAGATGCGTGAATATAAATTGTCGCTATCTGAATTTGTTGGCTGGTTTAAAGTTGATCCAGTTGGAGCGCTAACTCATTTACTGGTGGAGAAAATAGGTGAAATACATATGAGACGAATTGAAGAATATCAAGTAACACCTGAACAGATATATGAGCGGCATGCCAATAATAAGGAAATGTATCTGTTCGGCCTGTTACATCTAATGTAGTGGAAATACTACAAGGAGAGAAGGGATACAGTGAAGAGGTATAGAACGGGTAGGCTGTTAAATGGAACTCTTTATGTACGTACTAAAGGTGGTAACTGGATAGCATTATCAATATTGATATAAATGAATAACGTGTAACCGGGCTGTCACTTACTAAAGTGATGGTCTTTTTTTTGATAAAAATCGACAAAATATTCCTAGTACATGTGTTCTACTTGGAAAAATATGCTACAATAGTATTGAGTACATTGTCCTATAAATCCAAAATTTTAACTAAACTACAGGACTCATGTACAGCCACATATCTTAGTTATGTAAGGGGGATTTTAATGTTAGAAGTTAAGGTTAAGAAGAAACAAAGAAACCTATTATTAAAGAGTGAGGTTACAAAGGATTATCCCTGGCTAAGTGAATTACTTGTGGCAAATGAAAGTTTTGGTGTTGAACGTGTACCACAGGAGTTAAAGGATGAGTTTGCTAGTATTGTCCCATTTATTATTAAGCAAGGTTCAGAGGAATGGAAAGGAAATGAAGATGTATTATTCCCCGTTGAAGATATGGGAGAAGTTGCTAGGAAACGCTGTGGGTTATGTGGTACAAAAAATAGATACATCCATTATATAAAGAATAGACTTAACGGTAATACTTTAAATGTGGGTAAAGATTGTGTGGAAGAGTTTGCGGATATAGATTTCTTGCAACATGGTAAATCAAAAGCAGAATTGTATAAGAATGCTCGTAAGATTAGAAGAATGGCTGAGATCAACAAGAAGATAAATGGTATTGACCTAATAATAGAATCATGGAATAGAATTCCGAACAGATATGATATCATCATTCCCAACTCTATAGAGAAACCATTTATTGAATGCGGTGTTCTTGCGAAGAAGTATTATGAAGGCTATTTAGATGAGAAATATTCAGAAAGTATATTTAAAAAAGTTGAAGATCAAGTAAAGCTGTACTACTCATTCATTCAACAGATGGACGATTATCAAATAAACAATATCAAGGATAAATTTGTTGTTACACGAGCTATGATGAGATGGCTTGCAGATAAGGGATTTAATGAAGCAATTGCAAAAGTAAAGGATGAAGGTAAGATATCTCCTTCAACTATTCAACAGATGTATGAGCCAACTTTTATTAAAGGAATCAACAAAAACATAGTCAAGGTATTAGAGAAGTTGGAGATAGAAGTAACAAGAACAGATTATGAAAATGGTTATTATGTCATCAAACCAGATATTTATAATGGACAAATTATATTGCATTGTAAGTTTGATAAGGTTGTTTTTTTCTTCGGTGGACTCTTATTTAATGAAAAACCTTATGCGAATCTAGATATGAAAAACTTGATTAGAGTGTCCACTATTGCGGATGATAAATCAATTGAGAATTTAATAGATGTTTTGTCTCATAATAAGTTTAGTAGAATGCAAGTAAGCTTACATTATGATTCGTTTGAGCTAAATGAAGTCGATATTACCAATATAGTTACTGGTGAGGTAATGGTAACAAAGTTAAATGATTTTGTTAATCAGTCTAAACGTTTCATGTTACATGCTCCAGAGTCAGAATTGCAAAAGTTTGAAGAACACTTATTAAGCATGGATTTGAAGAAGTATACAAAAGAAGAGTTGAGACAAGCGAGAGAAGAAATAGGTTCAATTTCAAGCAGATTTGGTTCATTAAAAGATGATGATTGAGTTTGTATAAATTAAATTGTGCGCAATATATATCTTCTACTCCGCGATTAATGTTATTCGTGTCGATACCATAACTGTAATAGAAAAAGTCTTGATAGATAAGGCTTTTTCTTTTTTTGTTTTCATGTATATTCTACTCATAATTATGCATAAAATTGCTGTATAAGCGCTTACTTTCCTGCTACTGATCTATTTTCCACATATGTGTGGAATTCTGTACCCAAAACAGCTAGAAAGCCTTATAGAGCCTGTACGCTCACTGTATGGCCTACTCATACGCCTATCCTACATACCCATATACAAAGAAAGAAGCCCTCTACAGGCTTCATTTACTGTCACGCTCTCTCTGTTTAGGATTGTCTTGGTCCTTAAGTATGAGCCATGTTTTACCACGTTTATCAGCTACTATCGTACCATCACCACATAGGCGTTTAACATGGTCCTGAGACAAGCCCCAATACTCTGATGCTTCCTCTGTAGTCATAAGCTGGTCTAGGATTGTATTAAGTTGATTGTGCTTCTCCTGATTGTTATCCATTGTTATAAGCCCCTATCGTCTTCTACTGTACTGTGAGAACCGTACTAATCCAACAACACTAATCAATATGGTTAGTATGAGCAAGGTAACGCTAAGTGTATTCAATTCAATAGTAAAGAATAGTATCACCGCTGTCAGGATCAACAACAAATAAACAATCTGATTTGATTTAATTTTCAAGTGTTCAACTCCCTTCAAATGGATTTTATAATAGAAATAAATACATTATATGTTTAATATTTATATATCCATTGTATCATAAAGCCCGTTATCGGGCAATGAAGTCATTGCATATTGACAATGTTAAATGTGGTATAATGTATAATAAGACTAAAGGGAACCCGATTGGATTCCCCTTAGCCTGCTTTCCTAACGGTGCTTTGTACTTCTTGGCGGGAGTTCAGCACCGTTTTGTTCTGTCTTGCGTTGTTCTTCTTTCTCCTTCCGTCTAGCCCGTTTCTCGTTGGTTATGAAGACCAGCAAGGAGAGTAGGAATGAAAGTGAAGGCAGGACAATTGATGATATGGATTTGATTGTCTCTAGCATGTTTATCACCTCTCTTTCTATATTCTTATTATACACCCGATACCGTGCATAGTCAATATATATTATTATTTTTAGTTTAATAAGGTGAGATTATGTCTAACCTGTGACTAAATTCATGGAGATGGGGGGCTATTTTACATCCATTTCCATATTTATTTTATACTATAGGCACATAGCACATCCTTCTACACAGTATTGTTATCCGTATTGTCGATAGTAGGGGGGATACTTTAAATCCATATGCCTAATTCATCCTCACTATATACCCCTATCTGTTCCACTCCGCGACTATGAAATAATATTTTTTCTTCTATACTATATATAGTAATGTTTGAACTCTGACCTATCGCTAAAAGTGCTTAGATAATTATAGAAGGGGTGTCGATAAGTATGTCCATTCGTAAATATTTTTCTGAGTTTGGTCTTAATATGTTTAGTGAAGCCCTATTTATGATGCAGCAAGATCAATTGAAGACTTTTGATGGGGTTGAAAATCCAGTTCACATATATTTTATATGCACTAGACCTAGAATCTCATTGGATGTAAATACTCTTAAATTTCTAGAAGGTACGTCTGAGGGGGAGTTTCTTATACAAAGAGAATGGGGATTTGATAGAGTACCATTTAAAGTGCCTAGTTATTTAAGTAAAGTTGCTCGATTTGAATGTCCATATCCTCATACTACTTTAAAACTTTTCAACGAAAATAATGAAATTATTTCAAGCGCTAGCGTGGCATTATTAATGAGTATGTTTGATATGAGACATGAAGCATTAGATCTTGAAGTGAAATATATAGGTCAATCTTATGGAGTAGAAGGTGCAAGAACTGCTCCGAATAGACTATTGTCACACTCAACACTTCAAGAAATTTATTTTGATATTATAAGTAAGACTCCTGATAAGGAAGTGTGGTTCATATTAGTACAATTTAAACAAATCCTGATAACGAGTTTCGATGGTACGCAAGAAAAATACGGAACAACAAATGAAGAAGATGATGAACATATGTATACTGTGATTAATACTCCAATTACCAAACAGCAAGAGATAAATTTTACAGAAGCAGCTCTAATAAGATACTTTCAACCTGAATACAATGATAAATTCAAATACAATTTTCCAAATCCAGCACATAGTACTTATGCAGAGTGCTATGATTTAGATTTGAATTCTATATATTTTGAGGTTCATACCGAAGATTTATACAGTAGACTATTCACTAAGACTGTTGGCCCAGAATGGATACATTTTGGTAAATTTACTATGCATTCTTCAGAAGAAAGAAGAGATATGATGAATTGGGGTACTCAGAATGATGTTAAATAAAGAATCATTCTACAGGATACTAGATGAAGGTAGAGAAGACAATGCTTGGGATTTTAAATTAGAAATAACCATCTCTGAAAAGAAGAAATTTTATGAACTGTTAAAGGATATATTAGCTTTCGCAAATAGTGAAGGGGGACATTTGTTACTTGGCGTTGAGGATAGGACGCATAATCTTTTAGGTGTTACGGTGGAAATTGATGAAGCAGAGTTGGTTCAAAAAATTGAGACTTCTTTAGGCTACTCAATTGATTGTAGGATTTTATACTTTAATGATAATGAAGATGAGACTAAAAGGCTTGGCATACTAAAAATTAATGGTTTAAACAAAATTTGTGTATCACCCAAGACATTCTCATCTGAAAAAGGTGTTATTGTTGAACAAGATGCTATTTATGTAAGAAGAGGGACAAGAAGTATTAAAGCTAACCAAGACCAACTGAATGATCTTGTAAGACGCTTACAAATTGCCTCTTCATACGAGTTTTCAGAAGAAGAAATAAGAGTAATAGAAAAAAATAAAAACTCAAGTTATCTGGAATTGAAGCAGTTTGATGATTATCTAAAAGGTGAGTTTGAGTTTACTGCTTCAAGTTTTGGCGATAAAATAAGCCAATTATGTTTTGATAATTTAAAGAATAATCGTCTTGAAGTTGGCAAATGGATCGGATTTGAAGAAAATAAAATAAACGAATACTTTAATGGAATTGCATATCCAACACTTGAACATGTATTACGAGCAGCTAAATATTTTGAGGTGCCTGTTAGTTTCTTTTTTAAACCAACTCAATATAGTCGATTGCCTATTTGGGAAAGTCCCATTGTAAATTATTGTCTCATTGACAAAGTAACTTCTAAACGAAATTTACTTTTTAATAATAACTGGGGAAGATTCTTTTCGACAGTTCTTTGGGATTTGGCGGAAAATGTATGTTTATTTGTCAAATGGATCGAATCTGACTATGAGGAATTCCTTCAAAATGAGGATAATGTTTTTTATTTATCAAACTCAGATGAATTATACAAGTATACCAACGGAATGTCACCCGCAGAAATAAACGAATTCAAAGATTTTTTAAGCACTCAACATTATAAGGTTATACAATATGGAACATTTAATAAAGAAACGTTATCTAGACTTCCAAAGGAACAATTTCTTTTTAGACTTATTGGCCTCGGGGAAGATTTAGTATGTAGATTAGTAAATGAAAGTATTAAAAGTATTGAAGTCAATAAATCAGATATTGAAGTCAAATATCATTTTATCGAGGAAATAAAAAATCGTCAGTATTTAGGAAGAGATTATAATTTAGATCAAATGAGATTGGATATAGACGATCCAAGTCAGGAGAAATAAGATATTTCTTAATCAATTCATAGGCGTTGGTACGTACCAAACCTCATACGACTAATCTGTCAATCGAGAATGTTCATGTTTTCAATAAGGACTTTTTTGTCTACATTGGAATTCTACGTTTTGTAGAAATAGAAATACGAAGTCGTCTTCGCTTATGGTGAATCGCCATATTAAAATGACTTCTGACAAGTTTTGGTCAAATGTTCTAACCTCTTGATTCAGGGGGTCTCAAATTTGCCGACATCCGCAAATATCGGATAAGACAGATCAGTGCTTTCGCCACAAGTGGAGAATAAATTAACCGTCCGTCCAATGGTCGGGGGCTTCTATTATCAAATCGTGAATTTCAGGGTTCGTGATTATGCCAAAACGGAAATCCTATTCTACCAAAAAGGGATAATAGAAAGGGGGTCCCAAGTTAGGACATCCTTGAAAGTTGGAGTGCATTTTGGTCCTCTAAACAGGGTATGTTAAACTTACGTCATCTGGACCATCGTGTTTCAAGATAGTTGAAGCAGAAGGTTATGGACAGATTTGTCCAATACCCTTTATCGAGAAATCTCGGAAAAGTATGTGCATTATGATTGGCCTTTAACTCGAATTCGAGAAAAAGTATGTGCATTATGATTAGCCTTTATCGGGGTTCCCCGAATAAGTAACGGAGCAGCAAATTTACTGCACCTTTATTAGGGTTCCCCAAATAAGTCGGGTAAGCTGTGGTTCCGAATTTGGAAGTACAAAAGTAACGACCTCTATCCACGACCTAACTATCCTCGTGGAGAATTCATCCACGACCTAACGGACTCTCTAATAAACTAAAAATAATCATATACAAATATATTTTTAAATGATATTCTATATCTACAGTCAGGAGGTGAATAATGCTTGGATTGTTAAGGATGTCAATGAAGTGATCTATAAGCCAAATATAATGATACTTTTATTATTTAATGTACCCCCTTTTGCCTAGTGGTAGCGGGAACGGAGGATTAGAATGAATATTGAGTTTTTCTATTGTTATAACCCTGCATTAAAAACGTACATAATCAAAAATGGAATTAAATACAATGGAATTGGCATCAATCCTAACTCCAATAAGAAATATTGGATGTTTCAACAGACAGATCACTTATCAGAGTGTATAGAGAACTACAAGTCAAAAAATGTATAGATTATATACAATGGTCAAAAAATGTATAGTTTTATACAAGTGAAGGTCAAAAAATGTATAGATTTAATACATAGTATGGTCAAAAAATGTATAAAAAGTATACCGAAATTGGGGTGCTTTAACAAAGATACCTTATAACAAAGATACCTAACAACAAAGAAGCTCGTTAGTTAAGTATTCGCTTACGCTATTGTTTAAAGATAAAGTTCAAAACCTTAAAAACAAAACCCATCTTGAACAATGTGACAATGGGTATCTAAAACTAATTAATATGGAGACTGGAGAATGTTAGATGAACGAATCTTACATTATTATTTACAATGAGTTTTTAAATAATGGTGATTATAAATTAAGTAACCGAGAATTATACGTTTATTGTCTGTTGTACACTTACAGATCACATTTTTACAATGAAACAACTACCACCATTGGCATTATTGCTGAAGATAAGTTAATGAATGAGGATACTAATCAGGCCAGAAATAACACTCTTGTTAAGAAGACTTTGCTATCTTTAGTTGATAAGAAAGTAATTATATTGAACTACAATAACAAAATATCAGCAAATTCAAAGCTAACAGTTAAATTTCCTCATTTACAAGGTGGGTATGAACAGTTCAATTTATCGTTATGGAACATGGTTAATCACATTGATGAATTGATTGTGCTGATATATCTAAAGAGATACAAGGGATTTGAGAAATCAAAAGATCATTGGAGTAGCTTAATAGGTTATTCTTCTAAAAATACAGGAGTTCATCTTATTAGTAAGATGGAATTGGATAATAAGATTTATCATGTTGAAGGCGACAAATATATTGATTCACAAGGAAGGGTAAAACAGCATCCTACTAAATGGTACATTGGACAGAAACTAGAACCAGAAGTTATGCCTGATACTGAAACAGATCCATTTAATTCTGATTCTGTAGTTGAAGGGGAATCTGACAATATTCCTCTAGACATTGACGAAGATAAGGGAGTTATAAGATGGGGACATTGGAAATCCGGAAACTTGGATGATTCAGATTATGATTTATATGTTTCTCAAAGAGACAATGAAGAATTTTTAGCTGTTGCAGATAAGAAAATCAGTATGATCAGCAAAAACAGAACAAATGATAAAGTTGTTTATGCTGTGAACAAGGGCATAAAAGAGGCTGAGGAACGATTATCAAAGAGAAAATACGAAGATTTGAAAAATGAAAGATTTGACAGAGAACAGAGTGAAATTAAAATTCTCAGTGACAGTAACCATACGCTTATTCGAAGAGACGAACAAATTTTACCCTTTGATCCTAATGACATTCGTGATAATGATATGTTATTAAGAATAGGGGATAAAGATGGACGATATTCAGGTACATATGAAGAGTGCATTGTTGAAAAGCGACTCAACAATCTGGTTAGATATTATGATAATGATGGACACCTATTCATGTCTGAGAAATCATTAGCCAGAACAAAGGATTATGTAATCGGTCTCTTGAGTAATCATAAGTACTCAGAAGCAATGGAAATTATTATTTCAGAATATAGAAACAATTTATTCTTACAATGTAACGCTGGGAAGCGTGAGGATGAGGTTTGGGAGGGGGATTATATCCAAACATGTACAGGTGATGAAGAAAATATTGATTTGACTAAACGAAGATTAGAAATGAAGAGGAAGTTAAGAGAAGTACAGACATAATTACGCTGATATTGCTTGCGCTATGTATATGTCACGCTCCCACATCAATTCTAAGCTTCATTTTCCTTATTGATTTATGTATAATCTGAACCTTTGTTCCTATCAGAGTATATTTGTAGGGTAAGCAGCAAGTCAGGAAATTCATAACAATTTATAAAAGAAATATAACAATATAATTTATTTATGTAGTAGGGGGATGCTAATGAGTAGATTTGTTCAAGTTGTTGGTTTATGTTTTGAGCATAGTTGTGGATTCACCTTAAACGAGGTATATGAATTACACACTTGTAACGACGAGGAATATGCATATGATGATTGTGGAAGAGAGAACTATAGCATAACGAATTGTGTAAAGACTGAACCAGTGGATTCAATGCAACTTTCATTATAGTTTATGTACATTAACATCCACACACAGCTAATAGGATACTTTGTACCAATGTTACAGGTGAGGTCTGGATAATAAGAGTATTCATATGAATTAAAGCTTAGAATTGATTCTAGAAGGTATAGGAGCGGGAGGATGAAAAAATATTAAATTAACTAAAAAATAATAAAATATCGGAGGAATTACATGCATATCGTACAACCACCAGTCTATATTCCATCTGTCGAAGCAAGTGCAATTTACAACCATAACCATAGAAGCAAATCTCTCCATGTAAAATATGTTGGCATGATACCATCCTCGTTGGAACTAGAGGCATTGATTAGGAATGGACTTAAAGTGATTACTAACAACAGAGGTAAGCGCAGATCTAATGACTTGATAAACGTAGAGTTTAAAACAAAAGTTAGAAATAGTACTGATATTGTTAATACATTAAACAACAAGATTGCTGACACTCAAAAGCAGATTGCGAAACTTGAAACAATGGATTTAAACAAAAAAAGAGATAGAAAGCGTATTGAGGATAAATTGATCAAGAAAAGAGACTATATTAATCATTTGGAACAAAATATAGACCTTGCTACTCATGAAGAATATGAAGAAATTGGACTTGAAAAACTGAGAGATGTGTTATACGAATATGGTTTCTATATCAAATACATTGACTACAATACAGGAGAAATCTTAGAGGAAATAGAGTATGTAGTTTATAAACGCAGCACTGCAAAGTCTAGAACAGGCAAAGTGCTATATATCAGAAAATCACTTTACGACTCAATGATTATGTGGTCACGTATGGGGTTGGAGTTTAGGAATGGAAGCGAAGAGGATTATGTATCTTTGCTGGCGTATGAATCACTCGTAGGAAGCAGCATTAGCAGTATGGTCAAAATTAAGCCAGAGAATATACTTGTTATTGAGGACGCTGTGAGTGCATTTAATCTCGATGTTAATATCATTTCTAAGGATGAAGACAGCCTTGTTAGTAAAGAGGGCAATACAACAATTAAGCAGATACTGTGGGATGGTCAGTCCTTATTAGATGAATCATATTACTATGACACTAAATCAATGATGCTATTGCGGAATCACTTTTTCAAGTCAGCCTGTTTTCGTTCTGGTGTGCAGCGATATCTTAAGGATCAAGCAGCAGAGCTGTGTTTTGATTTCAATACTTGGAAATTATCTGATATGTGGGGAAATGTAATCTTTGCAAAAGATGTGCATATGATCACGACTCCAAGCAGCCTCAAATTTTTGAAGTTTGCTGATAAAATTGGCACAAGTGCAGAAATGTGGGATTACTGGTGCGATCTTATTAAATCTGAAGGTTCATTATTTGGAGTAGTAAAAGGTGAGAAAGCTAGTAGATTAGGTGCTGATGAGGATGGAAAACCGATTCAGCAAATGAGTTATCAATACATCAACAGTTTACCATGTACCAATGAAGAACTAGGCGATTTAGTAAAATATGAACTTAACTACGTTATGAGTCTCAAAAATGATTTAAATGCTTTTTTACGCTATGCAGAAGAGACATCTGATATAACTAACAGTAACCAAATGATGGTTTCGCTTTATAATCACAACCCTAAGTTTGCAGGGACTAGTATGTTCCGGAAGTGGAAAGCAACTGAAATTAGTGATTATGTAGCAAGGGTTAAGATGGGGAAGGTTAAAATTCGCAATGCTGATTATGCTGTGTTACTGGGCAACCCTTGTGAAATGCTTGATGCTGCCATTGGTAAGTATAAAGAGAGTCAGACGGAACTTAAGGGGAATGAAGTATACACTAAGATGTTTGAACCTGGAGAATATATTTGTGGTTTTCGGAGTCCACATACTTCACCAGCTAACGTGCTATATGCAGAAAATACTGATTCTAAAAAAATCAGAGAGTACTTTCCAGACCTTAGCAAAAACATAGTAATTGTAAATAGCATTGGGTTTCCAATTTGTCAAATCTTATCAGGGAGCGATTTTGATTCAGATTCTTTGTTGATCACCAACAATCCTACACTTGTTAAACTGGCAAGAGATTGCAAAGACAATTATAAAGTATGCTATAACACAATTGGTACTGATACTAAACGCTATATAGTGGATAACAAAAATATGGCTAAGATTGATAGCCATCTAGCAAATAGTCAACTGTATATTGGTCAGGTGACCAATGTAGCACAGTTGTTAATGAGCAATGCTTGGGATGCAGTAAGGACAGGTAAGGATTCCACACAAATGTGGAAACAGTTAGAGTGCATGACTGTTTTATCTGGCTTATGCATTGATCTAGCCAAACGTATGCCTGATTTAGATGTTAAACTACAAATCTCTAATGCTAAAAAGGTTGAAAACATGATGCCTTATAAGCCCTACTGGTGGATGGTACGTAATAAAGAAGCCGCCAAAACAGGTAATAAAAAAGTCAAAGAAATGAAGCAGAATGAAAAAGTATCGTTTAGTTGTCCTATGGATTATCTTTATAATGCATTTACAGGGTTAGATTATGCTGAATCAAATTCTGAAACAGTAGAGATAAAGGATTTACTACTCCGCGCTGAAGCAGGTAAGGCAGATAATAAGCAGATGCATGCTATTGAAGATATCATTAATGAATATAGCAACAACATTAAACACACTCACTATAGAAACGTAAGCAATGAAGAAAAGAAAGAATTATTACAGCAGCGCAATCTATTAGCTGAAGAAGCTATAGCATCATTAAGTAAACGTAGAATTAATAAAAATACGATGTATGCTCTAGTGAATAGTATTCTAAATAGTGAGGTTGATAACGCAAAAGTTCGTTCTCTAAACCTGCTTTTTAAAACTAAAAATAATGATTTTATTATATTGTTTAAGAAAAAGTAAGTTTTTTATTCATGAAATAGGCGGAAAATCCTTATATATCAAGGGATTTTTTATTAAACTAAAGATTTGTATATGGAGAGAGAAAACTGTATGCAAAGGATATCCGAACAGGTTGCTTCACAAACAGCATAGCTAAGTAGTGACAGTTATCTCTCTGTATATTTTTAATTTGACATACTATATTATTTGGATTAAAGCAAAATCAAGTAAACTTTTCAAATGTCTGCTAAAAGTATATACATATAAGTAAATAAATGTAAAATATTATTGATTATCATATCATGGAGTTTATTATTTTTCTTAAATCAAAGGAGAGTAAATATTGACTGATAAAGTATACATAATGAAATGCGGCAAAGAGTTCAGACGTTACGTTATTGATGCTAAAGGGATTATTACATTTGTTGATGAATTCGATGAATGGCGCTGACTCCAGTTGGCGTCTTTTATTTTTCTGTGGGAGGAATCAGTAAATGAATTTATATGAAGTGTTTAACGGGTATACTGGAGGCTCTGCAATCAGATGCATTGTAATTGCTGAGAATAAAATTACGGCTTATGCATTGGCAAGTAAAAAGTTCAAGGAAGATGCTGAAATTTATTCATACAACAAAAAGCCTAGTAGATACTGGGAAAAATTAGAGGTTAATTTATTGACCAATATTAATGGACAGTTTGCAATAGTTTTAGAAGATTAGCAAATGAAGGAGGTTGTTTCGTATGGCATTGACAGCCAAACAGCAACGATTTATAGACGAATATATGATTGACTTCAATGCCACACAAGCAGCTATTCGTGCGGGTTACAGCAAAAAGACAGCATATAGTATTGGCAATGAAAACTTGAGCAAACCTGAAATAGCAGGTGCTATAAAATTGAGACAAGATGAAATAGGTAAGAAGAATGATATCACTGCTGAATGGATCGTTGAACAAATGAAGGAAGTATATAACCTTGCCATTGAATCAAAAAAGCTATCTGATGCTAATAAATCCCTTGAAATGTTAGGACGCACTAAAGGAATATTCAATGATAAGCTTAATCTTTCTGGTGGCCTAAATAACGAGGTTGAAATTACAATAGGCGTTGATAAGTATGATACTTAAAATTGATCCCGAATTATTTAATCCTGTTTATCTTAAACATCAAATAGGCAATCTTAATAGCACACAGATTTACTTTGGAGGTTCATCTAGTGGTAAATCCTATTCCCTTGCTCAACGTGTAATATTAGACGTTTTAAAAGGACGTAATTATCTAATAGTGCGACAAACAGCAGGTAGTATTAAACGTTCTTGTTTTAATGAAATAACTAAAGCAATTGGTGCGCTAAGAATGAGTGATTACTTCGATATCAATAAATCTGATTTTGTTATCACGTGCAATATCAATAATAAGCAAATTTTGTTTAGTGGTTTGGATGATACAGAAAAGATTAAGTCAATCACTCCTATAGATGGTGTGTTAACTGATGTATGGGTCGAGGAAGCAACAGAGGCAGAATATAAAGCAGTCAAACAACTGGAGAAGCGCCTAAGAGGTAAGAGTAAGTTTGTGAAGCGTATAACTCTCAGCTTCAATCCGGTAGACCAAAACCATTGGATATACAAAGAATACTTTGATATATGGGAAGATGATAAACAATATGTTGAACGTGATGGCGTTAGCATATTAAAGACTACATACAAAGATAATAAATTCTTAACTGATGATGATGTGTACCGTTTAGAGAATGAAAAGGATGAATGGTATCACAATGTATATACCCTTGGTAATTGGGGGGTACTTGGTGACGTTATATTTAGGAATTGGCGAGTTGAGAATTTGTCTGAACTTAAGAAGTCATTTGATAAGATTAGGCATGGCCTAGACTTTGGATTTGCTGATGATCCGAATGCATTAGTAGATGTGCATTATGATAAGTCCAGAAAGAAACTGTATATATTCGGTGAAGAGTACGCAAATGATCTAACCAATGTAGAACTAATTAACCTTATTCGTCCACATGTTGGCAATCGGGTTATTACCTGTGACAGTGCAGAACCTAAAACGATCAAAGAGTTGAATAACAATAGGATTAGGGCAATATCAGCTAAGAAAGGTCCAGGATCGATTGAGGCTGGTATTAGATTCTTAAGAGGATTAGAGATTATTGTAGATGTCAATTGCGTGAATATTAAAAATGAATTGTCTAAGTATAAATGGAAAGAGGATAAAGGCGGTAATAGTCTTCCTGTGCCTTTAGATAAAGATAACCATTTAATAGATGCATTGCGCTATGCAATAGAGGATGAAATAGGCGGTGGTACACCTACCGTTCAGATATTTGATAAAAGAAAACTGGGGCTTAGATAAAGAGGGGTGAATTATGGCAATTATACGTAACAGGAGTTTAATTCCTGATGTAGATAATATCGATCCTGTACTATTGCAATATTGTATTCAGGAGCACATTCAAGGCAATGAACGATTGAATAAACTGGATCAATATTATAGAGGCAAACATGCCATTTTAGAAAGAAATAATGGTGTAGCTTTAAATATGCCCAATAATAAACTGGTAATCAATCACGCTAAACTGATTAGTGAGAATGCTACAAGTTATATGCTAGGTAACCCCATTCAATACAATGGGGACAGTAATCTAGAAGTTGTCAAAGATATATTCAAAAAGAATGATGTCGTTTCTCATGACATGGAAATGGGAAAAGATTTAAGTGTATTTGGTGAAGCAAGAGAGTTATATTATCTATCTGCTGATGCAAATGGCAATGTAATTCCCAAAGTTACTTGCATTGACCCAAGAGAATCTTTCCTTGTTGTAGATGATACAGTAGACTATAAATCAATTTTTGGATGTAGGTATTACTCTGTTCGTGACATACAGAATGTAATCCAGTATCACATTGTTGAAATTTATACAGATACTAAAGTGCATACATATGAATGTAAAGATATCAATAGCGCAAGTTTCAAATTGATAGAAACAACGAACCAATACTTTAAAGGAGTTCCACTTGTTGAGTACTGGAATAATGAATATCGTACAGGTGACTTTGAAGATGTGATTAGTCTAATCGATGGATACAATGCACTGCAATCTGACCGAGTAAATAGTCAGGAACAATTTGCCGATGCTATTTTAAAAGTTAAAGGATTTAACTTTGGTAGTAATGATGAAGAAGTATCTGAAAGTGTCAAATTGCTTAAACAGTATAAAATTATGAGTCTTCAAGGTGATGATGCCGATGCAGATTGGCTAATTAAGCAAAATGATGAATCAAAAATCGAAGTATTGCGCAAAAGTATTGCAAATGATATTCATCAAATGAGTGGTATCCCTAATCTAACAGATGAAAACTTTGCAGGTAACAGCTCTGGTGTAGCTATGGAGTTTAAGCTATTAGGGCTAGAATGGAAAGTTGCAGAAAAAGCTAGATACTTTACTCAGGGATTACGTGAACGTCTACAATTGTTTAGTAACTTTCTTGAGATTAAAGCGAAACAAGCATTTGATGTGTCTAAAGTTGAGATTGTTATCAACCGTTCACTACCTGCTAACTTACAAGAAATTGCCGATCTAATTGATAAATTGGCTGATAAGGTTAGTGATGAAACTTTGTTATCTCTCCTTCCTTTTGTTACTGACCCTAAAGCAGAAATCGCACGTGTCAAAAAACAGAAAGATGAAGCAGTAAAACGGCAACAGGTTGCTATGAGTATGCCTTTTGATGTGAACAATTCTGATAAAGAAGAAGAGGAAGACACTGACCCAAATAAAGAAACTGATAAGCAGACAGCGTAGGTGATGGCTAGATGAATAATCCATCTGCCGCATATTGGAAGTTACGTGCCAGTCAACGTATGGCATCATATCACCGTAGTGGTGATAAAACTGTTAATATAGTGTCTAACGCTTACGATAAAGCTGCAAGTGACATTAGACTTGAGATGGATAAGATATTTAAGACTTATGCAACTAATGGCAAGGTTGATCCTAAGATAGCCAAGAAGATACTTAATGAGAAGATTTCCGATAAAGAATGGAATCTTATTAAGCAGCAAATCAATACTATCAAAGACCCTGACATTAGAAGGCAGATGTTAATGAAACTGAACGCTCCTGCATATCGTGCTAGATTAACTAGACTCCAGGCATTGCACGAAGATGTGTATATTAAGTCTAAGGTTCTTGCCGATGTTGAGATTAAGCAAAGTAAATTAGGATATGTCAGAACTATTTATGATGCTTATTATAAGACAATGTATGATACACAACATGGTTTAGGTATTGGATTTAATTTTGCTCAAATGCCTAATTACACAATTCAAGAAATACTTATGAATCCGTGGAGTGGGCAACATTTTAGCGCTAGAGTATGGGGAAATACAGATGTTTTAGCTGCTAATCTAAATAACATATTAACTAGTGGCTTTATGTCTGGAGCATCCAGAAAACAAATGTCAGATCAACTTATGGCTGTTACTGATTCAGGCAAGTTTGCTGCTAATCGTTTAATTAGAACTGAATATACATATATGGCTAATCAGGCAGAACACGCTGCTTATAAAGCTGCTGATATTGAACAATATATGTTTGTTGCAACTCTTGATAAGAAAACATCTATACCATGTAGAAAGACAGACAGAAAAGTATTCAAAGTTAAGGATGGAGTACCAGGCAAGAATATGCCGCCTTTGCATACTTGGTGTCGTTCAACAACAATCGCATACTTTGGACAGGAAACTTTGGAAGGAATCCAAAGGCGCGCGCGCGATCCGGAGACTGGTAAGACTATGCTAGTGCCAGCAAACATGAGTTATGAGCAGTGGCAAAAAGAAATGGATAACAAGTATGATAATGGCTTGGATAACGGGAGTAAAGGACTAAAGGTTACTGATGCTGTCAGGGATCACGCAGCTAAAGGGGAGTTTACCAACCCTAAAAATCCGAAAAAACAGGCGGTCGGAAGGTTTAAAAACGGTGGGCATGGTCAAGATAACATTTTGCTTTTGGAACAGTTTGGAATACAGTATAATATTGTAAAAGAGTATTACAACGGCGTCCGAATCGGGAATGTTCCTGATCACAAAGAAAAGATAAAACAGACAGGCACGAAACAATCCTGGTTCCCTGTTACTTGGAAAGCTGCTGATATTCAAAAGGCCGGGGAGTATGTAGCCAATCTTAAAGATAAAAGCAGGTACACTCTTGAGCCTAAGTGGATCGATGATGAACTTATTGCGATATTTAAATATGCTAATTTTAAAGGTGTTACGGTAGGAATGGTCTATGATGTAAAACAGAAGAAAATTACAACGGTTTTCCCAGATGAAACTCAACGCTTATTAGGAGGTGGATGACGTTGGATGCTAAAGAGAAGATATCCTACAATTTAAAAATTATTGATGCCATGTTTCAGGACGGTGCATCTCCTCCGCTGGACGAATATTGGGATGAAATTGTCGATCTATTGAGTCAAAACTTGCATGAAACCAAGGATCTACTATTCAACTTGGAAGCTGGTGAAATTGAACGAATGAGCGGTTATTTTGAAGATGTTGCTGCTAATTTGCAGGACGTATCTTTCATTAAGCTGCTGAAAGAGCTGCAACAGAAGCATACGAATATTGATATAAGCCAGGGAATACAGTGGGCGCTTGACGCTCTCGAATAGCAGGCACTCACGCTTATGCGAGGGTGTTTTTTATTTGTTCAAAATCCTAATCGATTAGGACGTTCTTTATGTCCAAAACTTGCTGTAAGACATAAAACTCTGTTCATGGATAGCAATAAATTATAGCCGCAGGGCGTTGTACTGAATGTACTTAAGGAGACTAATAAAATGCCAGAAGATAATATTGTAGACCAAAATATTGACCCGAATCTAGACACTAACGCAGATCCAAATGCAAATAAAGAAGAACCTAAAACTTTTACTCAGGATGAATTGAATAAAGTTATTGGGGAGCGACTTAACAAAGAAAAAGCCAAATGGGAAAAGGATTATAGTGTGAAGCTTGAATCGGCTAAAACAGAGGCTGAGAAATTAGCTAAGATGAACGCCGAACAGAAAGCAGAATATGAACGGGAACAGCGAGAGAATCAGCTTAAAGAGCGTGAAACAGAGCTTATTAAGCGTGAACTTAAAGCTGTAGCGTTGGAACAATTGGCAGATAAGGGACTACCTAAACAACTTGCTGAGATTATCAGTTATGTGGATGCAGATGCTACCACTAAGAGTATTGAAACTGTTGAAGCTGCTTTTAGGGCTGCTGTTGAACAGGGAGTAAATGAAAGATTGCTTAACTCTAGTAAGACACCTACAAGTGGAGGAAATAATACTCCACAGACCCAAGCTGCGGCTACAATGGCAGCAATATTTAGTAAAAAATATTAATAAATTATACATATCGAGGAGATTGATTAATAATGGCTAACACAATCGCTTATGCAACACTATTTCAAAATGAATTGGATAAACAAATTGTACAACTTGCTACTTCGGGTTGGATGGAAGATAATGCAGGACAGGTAATCTACAATGGTGGATCTGAGATTAAAATTCCCAAACTTGCCCTGGATGGTCTAAAAGATTATAACCGTGCAACTGGATACGCTGCTGGAGCTGTTGATTTTAGTTATCAGACTAAGGAAATGACGCAAGACCGTGGTACAAGTTTCCATCTGGATGCAATGGATGTAAATGAAACTAACTTTGTATTGAATGCATCAACTGTGATGTCTGAATTCCAACGCACCAAGGTTGTGCCTGAAATTGATGCTTATCGTTACAGTACTATTGCTGCTGCTGCTGTAGCTGCGTCTCGTTCTGAGACCTATACTCTGGCAGAGGCTACAATTGTAGCTAAACTGTATAGCCATATCTTTAAATTGGCTGATGCTGGTGTTGATATGGCTAACATGGTAATTACTATGTCTTATCCTGCATATCAGACACTGACTACTAATTCTAGTATTCAAAAGAAACTTGATGTTGGTCAGTTTACTAAGGGTAATGTAACTACTGAAATCAAGTTCCTAGAAGGTATTCCACTCATTCCGGTATCTTCTGACCGTATGAAGACTGCATTTGTATTCAACGACGGTACAACTTCTGGTCAGACGGCAGGTGGATTTGTTCCTGCATCTGGTGCGAAGGATGTTAACTGGATTGTTACTGCTCGTACTACACCTATCGCTGTTAGTAAGACAGACGTACCACGCATCTTTGACCCAATGACAAATCAAGCGGCTAACGCTTGGAAGATTGACTATCGCAAATATCATGACTTGTTTATTCCTGATAACCAATTGGCTAAAGCAGTGTTCGTTGCTGTTGGAGCTTAATAATGTTTACTTTGCAGAAATTAAATGTGGTTAAGATTGTTGACACAGAAGAGAAGGTTGAAAAGTTTTTGCTTCAAGGTTTTACTCTTGTTGATGATAGCGAAGAAGAAACTGTAACAAAAACTAAACGGGGCGGCTCTAAGTCGTCCTCTTAAGAGGTGACTATATGAGTGTAATTGATAAAGTTAAAAGGTCACTTGGGATTCTTCTAACTGATGAGTCCCAGGATGATCTATTTAATATTCTTGTAGAGGATGCAACAGAAGACCTGCTATCATGGATCAACCGTGTTACTCTACCTACCACATTAGAGTCTGTTCTAAGACAGATTGTAATTATTCGGTATAACAAAATGGGAATCGAAGGCGAAACTGGTCATTCGGAAGGTGGCATTAGCCGTACATTTGAAGACTTATCCCCCAGTCTTAAATCAACAATTGCCAATCATCGTATACTCAAGGTGGCTGGACGCAGATGAGACTAAGACAAAGAGACTTGAAGCCATATATAGTAAAGAGTAGAACAACAATAACTGAACCAGATGGAACAACTTATGAAGACTGGGGAGATAATAGGATTATTCATGCCAATATTAATCCTGCTGGTGGAAAATTGATGGCTGAAATATATGGAGAGAGACTAGTCTATATGTTATCTGCTCAATTTCCAACAGAATCAGATATAAAAGAGTCCGATGCTATTTGTTATAAAAGTGATAATCCCAATTATAAAGTAATTGCACTTCGTCCTTGGAGTGGTCATATAAGTGGCGACCTAGAAAAGATGAACGCAAATGAAAACTGAGGGATTTGACGCTTTAATGAGAAGACTTAATAATATTGGTGGAGATGTAGAAGCATCTGCCGAAAAAGGAATGTTGGCTGCTGCTCTAAAAGCATCGGGTGAAGCTAAATTGTTGTGTCCTGTTGATGAAGGTATATTAAGAAATAGCATTCAGGCAGGTGTTGAAAAAGATAAAGGTAGAACAGTAGGATTTGTCAAGACAAATGTTTACTACGCTCCCTATGTTGAGTTCGGCACTGGTCAACGTGGTAAGGGATCTCCATCACCTCCCAAATGGGATGGAAGTTTAAACTATCGTGAAGACTGGGCAGGTATGCCAGCACAACCGTTCCTTTTTCCTGCAATAAATAATAATCGGCCTCAACTTGCTAAGATTGTTATGGATCAGGTTAAAAAAGATATCAAGAAACAACTGCTTGGTGGTGGTGAATAATGTATGATGTAAAGCCTATTGTAAGAACATTGCTATTGGAAATTTCTGGATTGGAGTCTGTTACTGATGCTTATCCTACTGCTACTGCTCAATATCCTTGTATTAGTTTCTATGAGATTGGCAACAACAATTACATGAATACGAATAATGTCTTTAGTGATATTAGTATTCAGATTGACGTTTGGTCCAAAGGATCAACAGGAGTAATAGCACAAAAAGTGGAAGAGAAGATGAACAGTATAGGATTTATAAGACAATTTGCTGCGGATGTTCCAGATACAAATATTAAACATAAAACAATGAGATATCACGGAATTATAGACAGTAGAGACAATTCCGTAAAACAATAAAAGGAGTTTGATTTTAATGAGCGAAGGTATTCTGAGTAAAGATACAAAACTTAGCTATTTGACAACTGGCACATCATATGTTGATTTGCTGGATTTGCAAGAAGTGCCAGAGGTAGGGGGAGACCCGGAACAAGTAGAGGTTACTACATTGGCTGATGCTACAAAGCGTTATATTCCGGGTATTCGAGACCTTGGATCACTTGCATTTACATTCTTGTACGATAATAGTACAAATGGTTCTTATCGCATCCTTTCCGGTCTACAGGCGGACGGGGATGTGCAGAAATTTAAAATTACATACCCTGATGGCACTTCACACGGATTCGCTGCATTCCCCTCTGTTAAAATGGGTGCAGCTAGTGTAAACGCCCCACTAACATTCACGCTAACCCTGACTCTAAATAGTGAAATTACTGTAACAAATCCTGCATAATATTTCTATTGCGAAATAGTAAGATATGGTACAATAGAACCAAATAAAGCTATTTTAAGGAGATCAGATATAATGCGATGGTTGCTCTGTTTTTTGCCCCCTCTAGCCGTACTTTCATGTGGTAAGCCGGGGTCATTTCTGTTAAATGTTATTTTAACCTTATGTGCATATTTTCCTGGCGTAATTCATGCTTTTATGATAGTAGGGGAGTATAAAGCAGACAAACGTACTGATCGAATTGTAAGAGCTATGAATAGACAGTAATTACATAAGTAATTATGATTAAAACCTCATAAAACTTAAACGAAGGCGCTCCTTAAATGGTGCGTCTTTTTTATTTAAATTGATGATAAAAATTTAAACTAAAAGGATGATTATTAATGCAATACGTACCATTTAAAACCAATGAAAATGAATATAAGCTCCGTTTGTCAGCTAAACATACAAGACCTCTTGAAACTGAACTTGGGAAGTCTATGCTTGCATATGTAAACGAGTTTGGAAATATGGGAGACGATATGAGCCTCTTTCCTGATGTAGATACCATTGTTACAATTCTTTATTATAGTTTACTTGCTAACCAACCAGATCTCAAACGTGATGATGTTTATGACATCTATGATGAATATGTTGATGCTGGTGGCGGTGTACTTGAATTTATTCAAGTGTTGATGAGTATTCTTGAAGTCAGCGGTTTTTTCAAGCAAGCTCCAACAACGGGAGCCAACAAAAAGAAGTAAATAATACTGACGCTGGAGAAAATGAAGAATTTCCTTATCTATATAAACTATATGAAGACTTGTATCCAACTGCATCTCAATGCGATATGGATACTTTTTTATATTGGGATATGACCTACAAAGAGATATTGGCTCATGTTAACGGTTATCAAGCTAGAGAAAAATCTAAGTTAATGAATCAAGCTTCACTCATACATAATCTTGGTTACTTGATGGCTTATAGTTTCCATTCTCCTAAAGCATATCCAAAACTGTATGAAGCATTCCCAGGATTGTTTGATGAAGTTGTACAGGAAAAGAAAAAGGAAAAGTTACCTGAGCAATGGGAAGTCAATAAAGCAAGAATGCAAGCAATTACAGATTTATATAACCCTATGTTCATAGCGAACCAGGAAAGGGGGGAAACAAATGGCGACATTAGATGAGTTGAAAATTCTCATAACAGCGGAAACTAAAGGTTTACGTGAAGGCGTGAACAGTGTTAAAAGAGAAGTTCAAGGCATGGAACAAAGCGTACAGAAGGCGACTAATGGAATAAATAAAGCTTTCAAGGCTATGGCTGCTGCAATTGCGGCGGCTGGTATAGTTGCATATGCAAAAAGCGCAATAAATGCAGCATCAGAATTAGAATCTGCAATGGCTGGTCTCACATCAATTGTGGTTGGTCATGGACAGTCAATGTCTAATGCTAATAAGTTTATTCAGTCATACATAAAGGACGGCTTAGTTCCCCTTACAAACGCTGTGACGGCATATAAAAACCTTGCATCGCGTGGATACACAGAGGAACAGATTCAAACTGTTATGACTAGATTAAAAGACTCTGCCGCATTCGGTAGGCAGGCATCATATACATTAGGCAAGGCTGTTGAAACGGCTACCGAGGGTTTGAAGAATGAAAACTCTATTCTAGTGGATAATGCTGGGGTCACTAAGAACGTTGCGAAAATGTGGTTAGATTATGCTAAAGCACATGGAATTGCTTACGCAGAAATGACTAAGCAGCAGAGAATAGAAGCAGAAGTACAAGGAATTATAGAAGAAACAAAGTTTCAGGTTGGTGATGCTGCCAAGGCAACGCAAACTTACTCAGGACGAATAGCAATGTTATCGGCAACAATGCAATCAATCAAAGTTAGTATAGGTCAGGCATTTATGCCTATTGCTAATGTAGTACTGCCATTGTTGCAAACACTTGCGAATGCTGTTGCAAAGGTTGCTTCATTCTTAGCCTCTTTCATGGCTGCTTTGTTTGGAGTATCAAAAGGACAGAAATCCGTTGCCGCTTCAGCCGATGGGGTAGCTGCTTCTCAAGTTAACGCTGGTCAAGCTGCAACTGATGCTGGTGACGCAGCTACTAAAGCAGGTAAAGACGCTGAAAAAGCTGGTAAAAAAGCTAAAGGCGCTTTAGCTTCTTTTGATGAAATCAATCAATTATCAATGCCTAGTGATTCTGGTTCTTCTGATAAAGATGCAGCAGGTGCAGGTGGAGGTATATCGACACCGTCAATTACTATGCCTGGAATTAATGATTATACTCCACCGCCAATTCCTGAAGAAATTCAGAAAATGGTTGATAAGGTTAAAGAGATATTTCAATCACTTGGAAATGAGATTGTTGGGATCGGGAGTATTATCGGTTCTGCATGGTCAGGAATTATTCCTGCATTACAACCATTTGCTAACATGAAAGACCCTATAATGAAGAGTGTATCGGGAATAGGCGATACATTTACCAAACTTAAAGATAATGTGCTGGTTCCATTCTTGAAATATGCTGTTCTCGACTTCATTCCCTCTTTAGTAATAGGATTTACTCAATCATTTGCGCCTGTAATTGCATCTCAAATAACATGGGCATTCGCTGAGTTTGATAAAACTTTCCGTAATCTAACTGACACAGTTTCTAGCTTATGGACTGATACATGGTTACCCAATTTAGAAATTATAAAGGGAGCGTTTTTAACCGCATTCCCTGAGATTGCTGGAGCTATTCAGAGTCTACTAGACAATACGCTTAATCCAATGGTTGATTTTATGCTTAATAGCTTTATTATCCCAGTTGTATCATCGTTAATGTCTACGTTTGTGCCTATATTTACAGATACCTTAGTTTTTGCTATTCAGACATTTGCTGATACAGCGGTTAATGCCGTATCTGAAATCAATAAGTTGTGGTCTGGTACACTACTGCCTTCCTTATCTTTGGTTGCAGATGCCTTTACTACAAACATTCCAATAATCGGAAGTACATTGCAAAGTTTATTGGATAGTTCCGTTAAACCGTTTGTTACATACATGTTGAATGATTTTATTATTCCCATTACTTCTGCGGTAGTAAGTACTTTAGCACCAATTTTTACAGATGTCTTAGTATTTGCTATTAATGAATTTTCAAAAACATTTCAAAATGCTGTTGTATACGCAAATGAATTAACCACAGGAACATGGATTCCCTCTATTGATTCCCTCAAAGATAGTTTCATAAAAAACTTTGGAAATATTGGTGAGTCAATTCAGAATTTGCTAGATCGAACAATAAAACCATTTGTTGATTATGCTATTAATGATTTTATCCTCCCCATTTCTGCTAAGATAACCGAGGTTCTTGTACCTATTCTGACAGACATTCTTGTTTTTGCTTTTGAAGAAATTGCAGATGTCTTTAAGGTATCTGTAGATATCATTAATGACGTATGGGACACGGTATTGCTTCCTATTTTTGATCTTTTGAAAGAAGTAGTAATGGATACTCTTTCAATAGTTCAAGAAGCATGGGATAAACACGGAAAAACTATTCTTGATGGTCTGAGTAAAGCAATTGACAGCATTCTAAAGATTATTCAACGACTTTGGGACGATGTATTAAAACCTATAATCATGCCATTCCTTGCAAAAGTTAAAGAATTATGGGATGGAACGTTCAAGGATATAGCCAAACAGATGATGGAATTTGTTATGAACCTTATCGAATTAGGGACAATGATTTATAACAAATTTATTAGCCCGTTGATTAATTATATCATTGACTCTTTGGCCCCTGCATTTGTAAAAGGATTTAACATTGCATTGAATATTGTCACAGATGTTATTAAATCTATCGGTGGAATAATCAAGGGCATCATGGAAGTATTTAATGGATTAATTACATTCTTGATGGGTGCATTTACTGGTGATTGGGGTAAGGCTTGGAATGGAGTCAAGGATATATTTAAGGGCGTGTTCGACAGTCTTTGGTCAATTGTCAAATTTCCTCTCAACCTCATCATTGACGGTGTAAACCAATTAATATCAGGTCTCAATAAAATTAATATTGATATCCCTGATTGGGTCCCAGGAATGGGTGGGAAATCTTTCGGTGTATCAATACCTTCTATTCCTCGTTTGGCAAGAGGAGGTATTATTGATACACCTACTATCGCTCAGATTGGTGAAGCAGGTCCAGAAGCCGTTGTACCACTTGAAAATACAAGTTTTGTTAATGATATTGCTTCTGCAATCGGAACAGCCGTAATGGGTGCAATGCAGATGTCTAACACAGGTAACAACAGCCAGTCTAGTCAAAGCGGAGATATTGTATTAACTGTAGATGGATCAGTATTTGCAAGATTAATGAATCCCTATATGAATTCTGAACAGGGACGGATTGGGACAAAACTAATAACTACATAGGGGTGGGTATATGTTAAAGATTGATGGAGTAGCAATACCTACTCCTTCTGATTATAATGTTGGAATTCAAAATATTGTGAAAGCAGAACGAAATGCACGTGGCAAGATGATTATTGAACTGATAACAGTAAAACGAAAAATAGAAATGTCATGGAAGTTTCTTACTAACTCTGACTTACAAAAAGTGCTTAATGCAGTAAGCCCAATACTATTCAGCGTAGAATATCAAGATCCTCAATCTGGTGGGATCAAGACAGGAACTTTTTATGCTGGGGATAGAAAAGCTGGGGCAATGAGTTATGTTAATGGCGTGATGAAGTGGGATGATATTAAATTCAATCTTATTGAACAGTAGAAGAAGGGAGGAACAAGATGATTAATGTTAGTAAAGCATATAGGGATGCTGTTTATGCACCAATGCGCAAAACAGCAGCAACAGTACAGTTTGATATCTTAGACAATACAGCATATGAGGATAACATAATTACAGCTTCTAATGGTGCAATAATTAGCAGACCTTGGCAACTAGATAACAAAATAAGAAACACAAGCAACAGATATGCAACTTTTGAAAAGGACTATTTTAAACTTGATGGAACATTTTGCATCCCTCCCAAATCTACTGAAGCAGATGAAAGTGAATTAGGATGGTGGAGTGAAGCGTTATCAGATAATTCAGGTAATTTTACATCACCTCAAATAATTAATTGTGAATTTGAAGAAGCACATAGTAGCTTGGGAATAAGTATTGTCTTTGATAAATTAACCAATGAATTTGCTTCTGATTTTGATATTGATATTTATTATTCTGATGAAAGAGCTATCAAACATGTGGAAGTTATAGGAAATACTAGTGCTATGTACGTATATGAGGTAGGACTTGATGAATATAAAAGAATTAAAATTACAATTAAGAAATGGTCTAAGCCTTTTAGAAGAGCAAGAGTAATTGAAATTGATTTTGGTGTTGTTAAATCATATGACAGTGACAAGTTAATTAAAGTGAATGTTGTTGAAGAAATGAATGTTGTTGGTGATACAGTACCATCAAATGAAATGAAATTTACTATAGATAACAGTTCAAAAGAGTTTAACATTCTAAATCCTAAAGGCGTTTACAAATATTTAACTAAAAATCAAGAAGTGAATATGTCCTTGGGGGTTGAGATAGCTCCAGATGTATTTGAATATATAGGCATTCATAAATTTTATTTAACGGACTGGCAATCTGATGAGGGGAGTTTAACAACTACTTTTACGGCTAGAGATATATTAAATAATCTGGAAACAATAACATATATTGGGGTAAATGAAACAAATCTTTATGACTTAGCAGAAGATATTATGATTCAGTCAGGTATTAAAAACTATGTTATTGATAATGCATTAAAAGATATTCCTACTAAAGGATTTAAAGAAAAGATAAGCGCGCGAGTAGCATTACAACATATTGGTTTGGCATCTCAGTCTGCCGTGTATCAAGATAGAAAAGGAATTTTAAATATTCAGCGATTCACCGTATTGGATGCTAGAACAAATTATTTGACTCACATAGGTGATGATGGTTTATATACAAGCCCTACAACCTTTATGGAAATTGACAATGATTATTCAATGAAATCCATAACATTTGACAATGTTTACAATGAACCTCAGATAAAACTTGATAAGTTAGTATCTGGATTAGAAATTGTGGTAAATACATATTCTGCTGACGAAAATAACAAAGAGGTTTTAAACACATCGTTAGAGGTTGAAGGGACAATGCTAATACAATTTGATTACCAGTATCCTATTATTTCATCAACTGCTAACCTGTCAATTGTGGGTGCAGAGGACTTTAGAGTGATTAGCTCACATGATATAGGTATTAAGTTAGAAATTATTGCATCTGGAACTGTAAATATCTCAGTTAATGGCACATCAATTTCAACCCTTAAAACTGTTTATACCCTGAATGACAATTCTGTTACTGAGGGGATTGAATTAAAAGTTGACAATCCTCTGATTGTTGATCCTGCTCAGGCTTTAGAAATTGGGAAATGGATTCTTCAAGAGAGTACTTTACGTGCTTTATATGATGTCAATTGGCGGCAGAATCCTTGTTTAGAGTGTGGAGACATTGTTCTCGTTGAAGATAGCTACGGTGCAAAAAAATTATCACGTATAATCAAACAAGAGTATACATTTGCAGGATATCTTAATGGAAAAACTTCTACGAAGGGAGGTATATAATGACTGATCAGTTATCTTGGGGTGTGAAATCTACAACAAACAAAAATTCTACAAAAACTCCTATAAGAGCAGAAGGAACTTTATCACTATGGCCTAAGAATTCTACAGATCAAAACAGCCCATACAATTTTGCAGTTATAGAAGGAGTACGTGGTGGAGTACCTTTTACAGAAGTATGGCTGATGGTAAATGCCTATTACGATTATGCCACTCATCGATTCAAACGTGTTAATACTATGAATTTTTCTTTTGGATGGCAGTGGATGGGTGGTGGAACGTATCCTGGAGAAGAAAACATAGGAGACTTTGTTAATCAGGGCATCAACTTGTGGAAAGCAAACGGAAAGGCTGCATATGCAGAAGGTGACCCAGCTCGCGACTTGACCGGAGAAGACATTGGCGCTTACGAGAATGGTGAGTGGAGAGAATTTGGTATCATGTTAGGATGGAATAATCACTTTATGCTCGATGCTTATGGCGGTATGACTATCGGAGGTGCTGGTTTCGAGATTGACGGATCAGGAACTTCACCGTTTAAACGAGTATCATTGGGTAAGTTCTCAGGAGGTTCTCGTGATGGAAAAGCGGTTAACGATTATGTTTATGCGTACAATGGTACATGTTGGAATACTCAACATGGTTTGTGGAACAAAGATGAAGATCAGTTAGACGGTTATTATTATGGGCTAGAGTCACCTATTAATTTTTATGATCAAGGTGAAACATTTAATCCTGGTTCAAATCGAGCCGACATGCAGCATACAAAGTTTGTTGTCAAAAAGTTGCCGGGTTACATGCGACCTCATGTTGAGAACTGGCAGAATTTATTGTCTATTAATCAAGATGGTTTAATGGAGTTGAATGGATTTGACACAATAGCAACTTTTAGTCGTGATGATAATCCTAATGGAGCAACAACGTTACTAATTCCATTTCCTGATTCAACTTGGAATAAAGACAATATGATCATAACTTCATTTATTGGCACAACGATTTATTACACAGAACATATGAAGAATAAGGGAATGACTTGGACTAATGAAGGGTTATTACTTAATCTTGATTTCGGGTACTATACAAATATCCATACTTCATTTAAAAAGATCAAGAAGAACATTATTAAAATAAACCCTTCGTCTGGTATCACCATCAATGACACTCCATTAAATAGCAGAAAAATTGTTAATGTCGATTTAATTCCTGGAAGTACCGACTTTAATATGAATTTTCCGGATTCCTCATGGACAAAAGAAAATACAATGGTTGTTGCAGTAATAGGTACTTTAGCAGATGGTAACAGAAGACAGTTAGCTGTTAACTGTACTATTACTCCATATGGAATGTACGGTGGCTTAGGAACTAATGAATACACAAGTGCAAAGGTAATACTTGAAAAATATTAAGGATGTGATTAGATGGCTTATACACCTAAAACATGGGTTAATAGACAGGTTGAAAGACCTAGAACATATAATTTAGAAAATAACTCTGATGGAACAATTACCTTGTTGCCAGCAGAAGGAGTTGTAATAGAAGAAGGTACACCCTTGGAAGCAAGCAGTATGAATACATTAGAGAATGGATTGACAGAAGTCAGTGAAACTGTTGGGAATGGTATTAGAGATTACATAAGACAACCAGCGTTTGCAACAACAGAAGGAGGCGCAACGGCGTACACTGTGACTCTCAATCCAGCACCTACAGCAATCCTTGATGGATTTGGCATTACTATTGTTCCCCATGTAACTAATGGCACTAATGCTACACTTAATATAAATGGATTGGGCGCTTTTCCTCTCAAAAAACAAAATGGTCAGCCTTATACTGCTGGTCGTATTGTTTCTGGTAAACCTTATTCATTTCGCAAAGTTGGAATGGATTTTTTAGCCGATAGCGCTGGAGGATCAGGCACAGCTCAACCAGCGCATGTATTAGCACCATACACTTTCACCAATGATGATAATGAAGAATATCCGGGAACTATGGTCACAATAACATCTGGGGAAGATCCAGCGCTCAGTGTTGGGCAATGGCCTAATGGCGATTTAGCCGTTTATCCTCGGCAAGGTTACCGTAAAGGAGGATCTGGAGCGGGAGAGATTAGAGTATCAACAGCACAATTACAGTCAGCAGACGCAGAATTTAGGGCTGATAGAATATTAGAAGGTAATAATATCTATGGAGTTTCTGGTTCTATTCTAAATAGGAGTGCTAGAAACGCTCATA
The DNA here is from genome assembly GCF_038002805.1 of Paenibacillus sp. FSL H3-0333. Lineage (NCBI taxonomy): Bacteria > Bacillati > Bacillota > Bacilli > Caryophanales > Paenibacillaceae > Paenibacillus > Paenibacillus sp. FSL H3-0333. The sequence goes on from NZ_JBBODG010000001.1 coordinate 3,621,075, forward strand.
CACCAGGGAATACACATACTGTTTGGGTTGGTGATCGATTTTTTATTCAACCTCCCAATGGTTATTATGATGGTAGCACTTGGGTCACTGCTCCCGTTCCTGCAATGATTCCAAATAACATTCGATCTGGCGTTAATATGAACGGTGTAGTGGGAACAGTACGGGAATATTTTGGTGGAACTTTCCCTGTCAATTTTTCTGGTCCGGGAGCTGGTCAAAATGCGCAGGGTTACTATGAAATATTAAGATTACCTGCCGGATATTCATATTCCGCATTTGCTGGAAGTGTTCAATTAGGAATGTCAAGTACAAATATATATCAGTGGGCGGCTTTAGTTGTTCAAGATATTGCTGGACGGGAATTAATTATATCCTCTCTTCCTTACCAGCCAAGTTACTCAAGATATTCACAACGTAACGGATTTTTCGTTGATAGACCAAACCGTAGAATAAAAACGTGGTGGAACGGGTCTGGTTATGAGAATCAAGGCGGTTGGGAAGGAAACTCAGATATCGGTCCAGAAGGATCTGTAGCAAACCAGAACTTTGACTTTAACAATAGGCTAATATTTTACTTTAGAGTGGATGCCTCAATGGGGGGAGGATATACAACATGCTATTTTAATGGTCAGATGGTTTACAACTAAAAGTATAACATTGAATTAAAAAGAAGGTGCTCCTATTGTCGTGGCAAACACCAAAAACGAACTGGACAGCAAATGATTACTATAACTATACAGACTTAAATAGAGTTGAATCGAACTCTGTTTTTTTGGCTGATAGAATAGGTGAATATTTATCAAAAGTAATATCACTAGATGTAACAACAAACAGAACAATTTCACGAATTGAATTCAGTGACCAACTTAATCGAATTGAAAATAATATAGCCATACTTGCATCGAATTTTTATAAGCCTGTTGGATGGAAGGAAGTTAAAACAAACTGGTTAGCCAATCAAGCGTTTAGTTATGAGGATGCTAATCGGTATGAGCAAAATCTTAATCTTCTCTATAATACTTTGACAGACATATTAAATAATTTTAAGTATTTAGGAACATTCACATCAGGGGAGGCCGTATTATAAATGGCATATGATAAAACAGTATGGAAAGATAGGGTAGTACAGCGCCCAAGAACATACATTGAGTCTGCAAATGCAGACGGTAGTATTACACATATTCCTTCTGAGGGAAGTATTACAGAGGTAGGAACACCTGTAAATGCATCGAATTTGAATAAGATAGAGAATGAACTATATAGTCTAAGTACTCAGTTAAATGGTGTTGTTAATCCATGGGGAGATAATACAACTTCTTCTAGAAGTAGATGCGAGGCATCTGAATCAAATTCTATAAATTTATCTGGTTCCACATGGACAAAAATGCTGTTTAGACAAGAGAATTATGACGCATTTAATGAGTATGATCCATCAACATCCAGGTTCACGGCAAAAAGCAATGGAGTGTACTTAATATCTGTTTCAGTACCAATGACAGGAGTATCAGCTCAAAGAAGAGTGATGATGGATGTATACAGAAATGGAACACAGGTTTGGAGACTCCAAGACTTCTCAACTTCGATCATAAGTGACATGTCGTTAGTGGGTTCTACAAGCATGTATATGAATGCTGGGGACTACATTGAAATAATGTTATGTGTCAGTGGTCAAAGTAGTATAACAGAGCCAGGTGCAGCTCTTTTTGTTACAAGAATAGCATAAAAGGAGATTAAGAAATAAACATATCACCAGCATCTAATTATCTTTATAACAAGCTTGAAAAATCACAACAGATACCAAAAAAGGCGTTTTATTTTGCTCCAATACTTGTATTGGGGATTATTTGTATATTAGGGGATCATAGTAATGGAAAAATTACTTTCACTTAGAGAAATCAGTTTTTACGGAATATCATCTATTTTGGGTTCAATTGCAACATACTTTTTTGGAGGTTGGTCAACCCTCTTGCACTTTATGCTAATCTGCATGGCACTTGATTACATATCAGGTTGTTTTGCAAGTGTTATTGAAGGTAAAGGTTTAAGCAGTGCAGTAGGATTCAAAGGAATTACAAAAAAAGTATTTATGATTCTTACAATTTACCTTGCACACTATGCTGATATGGCTGTTGGTGTGGACTGGATTATGATTGGAACAACATGGTTTTGGATTGCCAATGAACTTGTGAGTCTAGCTGAAAATTATGCACGAATGGGATTGCCATTTCCAGAATCCTTAAAGAAACTCATTACCGTTGTCAAAGATCGAAGTAATCAATCTCAGTGAGGTGTGACATGACTAAGCAAGAAGTATTAGCAAAATCAGCAAGACAACTTGAAGGTTTGCATCCAGTAGTTAAACAAGCAGCAATTAAATTGATCAGCGATTGTTACGACAAAGGCATATACATACGCATTACACAAGGTTTGCGCACTATAGCAGAGCAGAACGCATTATATGCGCAAGCTAGAACAACCAAAGGCCCAATAGTTACTAATGCAAAAGGTGGATACTCTTGGCATAACTTTGGATATGCTATTGATTTTGTGCTGATTGAATCAGACTATGATATGAAGGCAGATAAAAATAATAACAAAGTTGCTGATTGGTTAGAGGTTACACAGGTAGCTAAAGCCATTGGTTTTGAATAGGGTGGTGATTGGACTAAATTTAAAGATTATCCACACTTCCAGATGACATTTGGCCTCACTCTTGCACAAGTACGTAATAGATGCAAAACCTACACCAGACACAATTAAATGATGTATCGGCTAAGTTAAAAGATGTATCAGAGCAGAAAGAGGATGATGATCAAGTGGATAAAGTTAAAATTGTACATACTAAAGACAACTCATTGCTTGATGGATTTATGAAAGACAATAAGAATTACATTTGTGTGAATGATTTAAAAGAAAAATGGCCTAATTAAGGCGACATGGGATAATATCAATAAGAAGTTATATGTTAGCTGAGATAAACAAATAAAGATACTTTCATGGGTTATGTTTTCGTGTTATTATGAAGACATAACCCATTTTTTCACTTTCAGGAGGAATTATTTTGATTAAAGTATGTGCATACGCGCGCGTAAGTACGAAAAAAGATGACCAAGAAAACAGCTTAGAGGCTCAAAAGGATTACTACTTAAGTTACGCAGATGATAAAGAAGGGATGGAACTCTACAATTTGTATCATGACTCAATCTCCGCTACTGGATGGAAAAAGAGAAAAGGGTTTATACAAATGCTTCATGACGCTGGCCTTGATGTAACTGTAACAGAAAGAGGGACAATGGTTCTTGAATTGAGCGACAGAGAACCGCTGTTTAATCGAATAGTTACCAAAGACATATCTAGATTTACACGTTCAGTGACTGATGAAGAAATATTCAGAAAGTTAAAAGACAAAGGAGTCTTTGTTGATTTCACAAATGTGGGACTAACAACTCAAAGGAAGGCGGATAATTTTACAATTCAAATAATGACTGCTGCTGCACAACAAGAAAGTGAAGATAGATCAAGAAAAGTGCTATTTGGGTTAGAAAGAAGTGCTGAAAAAGGACGTATTCGGACACGTGACAATTTCTATGGCTATAAATATCATGTAGATACAAAGACATTGACGATTAAAGAAAATGAAGCTGCGATAGTAAGATTAATATATCAGCTATATATAGACGGATTAGGACTCAGAAATATACTTAAACATTTTGAGAGACATAATATCAAAAGAGAAGGAATACCATTTTCTCAAACAACCGTTAATAGAATACTAAAGAATCCAGCATATAAAGGATTACTTGTTAGAAATAAAATGGAATCACCTCTTGTATTCAGTAGTAAGAAAACAGCTACTCAAAAACCAGAAGAGGAGTGGAAGGTTCATCAAGATGTTATTCCCGCTGTTGTTGACGCTGATATGTGGCAAAAGGCTCAGGACGCTAGAAAGACCAGGCTAAACCAAGATCGAAAAGGAGTAAAAACTCATTTTGGTAGGTACTCGGGTAAAATCGTTTGTGTACAGTGTGGAAAAATGTATGTCCAGAACAGAGATAAAAACGGTTGCTTATTTATGAATTGTGCAACTAAGAAAGCTCTAGGAAAAAGTTCATGTTCCGCGCGCAATATCAGGAATGATTTGATCGATAGCGCAGTTAATGAATTTATAGAAACGGGATTAGAAGATACAATATCAGAGTTTAAAAAGTCATATGTCTTAAGTCTAAACAAATTAAAAGATGAACTCAGAGGAATGATTGATAATCAAAAATTGGAGGACTCAGAAAAAATTAAAAAAAGTTTAGATGAACTATCTGCTAAAAAGGACAGACTTGGGGATCTTTATGTTATGGGGAACTTCAGCCTGGAAAAATTAGAAGAAATGTCTAAAGGTATTAATAGAGAGTTTGAACTTTTAAATAATAGCTATGAGCAAGCCACTCTAAGTAATGCTGAAATTAAAAATGAAATTGAAGAAGTGAATAGAACAATAAAAGAACTCAAAAGTTTTAGTGTGGAGAAAAATTTAGGAATGGATATAATAATGAGTATGGTTAGCTCTATCTCAGTTCAGGAGTTTAAAGGAATATCCAAGAGCGATAGGAAATCTAAAGGTGGAATAATTTTTAAATTTGAATTTAAGGTTTTTGAAAAATTAAATAAGATAGTGGATAAATATAAAATGATGGGTAAATTAGACACGGAAAATACTATTAGCATTATGAGAGAATACTGATGGACTTCATAGGTGAAATGTATGGGTTATGTTTTCATTAATACATATTATCGGCCTGCCGGATTCGGCAGTCAGGGAAGCGGTCGAGCGAGTACGGTCCGCCGTCAAGAATTGCGGTTACAGCTATCCCCAACAGCGGGTGACGATTAATCTGGCCCCGGCGGACCTGCGCAAGGAGGGCTCGGCGTTTGATCTGGCGATTGCCCTGGGGATACTGACGACCAGCGGCCAGCTTGTTATGCCGGAAGCCGGGCAGATGCTGCTGATTGGTGAGCTTGCGCTCGACGGAAGTCTGCGGCCGGTAAATGGGGTATTATCCATGGCCCAGGCTGCGCGGCAAGCCGGGATTCATGCTGTTCTGGTACCGCCCGGCAATGCGGCTGAAGCTGCGTTGATCGCAGGAATGAAGGTGTACACTGCCGGGCATTTGCGGGAGCTGCCTCAGCCTGGTCAGCTTCCTCCGCCGAATCCGATTGAACAGTCTGAAGCAGCCGGATCAGACTTGCCCTTGCCGCAGGCTGATTTGCCGTTTCCGGTATCTGTATCTGTGAGTGCTGAAGCGTCCTCCAGGAAGCGTCCGCCCGTTCTGGCGTTGTCCCTGGACCATTTGAGATATCATTCTGAGCCAGCGGAGAATATTCCCTCCCTGCTTGCGGTGAAGCAGCCGATGAATGAAGATTACAGCGATGTTATCGGCCAGAATCATGTGAAGCGTGCCCTTACGATTGCGGCAGCGGGAATGCACAATATTATTCTGATCGGCCCTCCAGGTACGGGGAAGACTATGCTGATTAAGCGGTTACCCGGAATTCTTCCCGATCTTAACGATCAAGAATCGCTTGAGGTGATGAAGATATTCAGTGCTGCCGGGAAGCTTAGGGACGGAGGGAGCGGGTTGCTGCGTGACCGCCCGTTTCGTTCACCGCATCATACCATCTCGGCAGCCGGATTGATCGGCGGTGGCGGAATTCCGAAGCCGGGGGAGGTTAGTCTCGCACACCGAGGTATTCTCTTCCTGGACGAGCTGCCCGAGTTCTCCCGGACTGTGCTTGAAGTGCTCCGCCAGCCGCTGGAGGATGGGATTGTAACCATCAGCCGGGCGCGGGCATCCTTCACCTTCCCTGCCCAGTTCCTGCTCGCTTGCTCTATGAATCCCTGTATGTGCGGATTTCTTGGTAGTGGCAACACGCATCAGCGGTGCAGCTGCAGTCCGGCCAAAATCGCCCAATACCGGCGCAAAATCTCGGGCCCGCTGCTGGACCGGATGGATATGCAGGTTGATGTGCCGCATCCAAGAGAAGGCGACAGGAGTGTACCTCCGGTCTCGACGGCACAGATGCGCTCTGAGGTTCTGCGGGCTCAGGCGATTCAGGCGGAGCGGTATAGCATCCTGCCGATCTCCTGGAACAGCGAGCTGTCCGGGGCGGCGCTTCGCCGTTATGCTGCGCTGCGGCCGGAAGAGGAGATGCTGCTGGATAGTATTCTCGAGAGTCTCGGGCTCAGCATGCGGGCGCATGACCGGATTATTAAGCTGGCCCGCACGATTGCCGATCTGGAAGCGGAGGAGGAGATTGGCGCTGCGCATCTGGCCGAAGCGGTCCAATACCGCAATCTGGACAGGCAGGTCATGGTGGAGGAGGAAGCCTGACACGCCAAAACCCCCGTCCGGGGCCGCCGGGCAGGGGAGGGCATGCTGAAACGGTATCGTCCTTTAAAAGGACGGCAATGCCGTTTCCACTTGTGAAGCTATTCTTACAGCACGTTCAATTCTACTTCGATGTTACCACGGGTAGCACGGGAGTAAGGACATGCGCCATGAGCTTCTTGTACCAGCCGTTCAGCGGTCTCACGGTCAACACCCTTGACCAGAACATCCATCTTCACGGCAATGCCGAAGCCGCCGTCTTCCACTTTACCGAAGCTGACGGTAGCCGTTACTTCAGAGCCTTCGATCTTTACCTTGCCCACACGTGCAACCATGTTCAGTGCGCTGTCGAAGCAAGCGGAATATCCGGCTGCGAACAGCTGCTCAGGATTCGTGCCTTCACCGCCGGCGCCGCCCATTTCGCGTGGTGTGCTGATCGCAAGATTCAGCTTAGGGCTGTCGGATTCAATAGAACCCTGTCTGCCGCCTACGGCTTTTACTGTTGTTTCGTACATTTTCTGTTGGATGGTCATCATATTAAATCGCTCCCGTTCGTTTTCAAATTGTATTGTACACAACTTAATTTAACACAATTAAAATAAAAGTCAATCTATTTCCCACTATTAACATGATATTATGGATGAATTGTGATAAACTAATGTCACAAAGGCAGGTGAAGAAGAAATGCAAAAAGAATCCACTACAACCCCTGAGCTTATGCTGGAGAACCAGCTCTGCTTTACGATTTATGCCTGTTCACGTGAATTTACGAAGCTATACCAGCCTCATCTGGATAAGATCGGATTAACGTATTCGCAGTATCTGGTTATGCTGGTCCTGTGGGAGAGACAGCAATGTACAGTCAAGGAGCTGGGTGAAGCTTTGTTCCTCGATTCAGGCACGCTGACTCCGCTGCTCAAGCGGCTGCAGGCTGCAGGACTAATTTTGCGTGAACGTTCTTTGCAGGATGAGCGGAAGGTGCTGATTTCATTAACACCCCAAGGCTTGGCGCTGCGGCAGGATGCTATGGGCATTCCCGGCAAAATGGCAGAAGGCACGATGCTCTCTCCGGTAGAGTTCATAGATTTGCTGGGACAGTTCAAAAATCTCCTGAACCGGGTGCACGAAGCTAACGTTAGCAATTCGAAATCGTAGTCTCGCTCCCATATAAGAGTATAGGTTTCACCGTCCTGAATAAGGGCGGTTAAGCCGTTTTACGCATGAATGTCAATGCAATCGTTCGCATTCCGGCATGAAACCGAGCGAAAATGTATGTATAAATAGTGAAAGTTTTTAAGGAAAGCGCTTATAAAACATGTTACAATATTCTGGGTTTCACATTCTGGCATATAGGTAATTATAGATATCACTATTGTGATAGGTTCTATATGCTACTTGCAGAGAACTGTACCGGTTGCAGCGTATGCTTCAGGTGTCGGCGCTCTGCTTGTACCGGGATATTGCCGGTTAACAACCGGTCTGGCCCCGGCTTTGGACAATCAAAACGGAATGCGGAATGACCGCAGGCTGCCTGCACAGGTCACCGCAACACTTTAGGAGGCTTCCGGAATGAATATCCACGAGTATCAGGGAAAAGAAGTACTTAAGAAGTATGGCGTAGCCGTACCGAACGGAAAAGTTGCTTATACAGTGGACGAAGCCGTAGAAGCTGCCGCAGCGCTGGGTACACCTGTGGTTGTAGTCAAAGCGCAGATTCATGCTGGCGGACGCGGCAAAGCCGGCGGCGTCAAGGTGGCGAAGAACAGTGATGAGGTTCGCGCGTATGCGTCCGAGATCCTCGGCAAGACACTGGTGACCCATCAGACGGGACCCGAAGGCAAGGTAGTAAAGCGGCTGCTGATTGAAGAGGGCTGTCAGATTGTCAAAGAATATTATATCGGTCTGGTTGTGGACCGCGCTTCCGGACGGGTCGTCATGATGGCATCCGAGGAGGGCGGTACGGAGATTGAAGAGGTGGCAGCTACACATCCCGAGAAGATTTTCAAGGAAATCGTTGATCCGGCGGTTGGGCTTCAGACCTTCCAGGCGCGTAAACTGGCTTACAGCATTGCCATTCCTCCCGAATTGGTGAACAAAGCGGTCAAGTTCATGCAAGCGCTATATCTGGCTTTTGTGGATAAAGATTGCTCAATTGCAGAGATCAACCCGCTGGTCGTTACTGCAGACGGTAATGTGATGGCGCTTGATGCCAAGCTTAACTTCGATTCCAACAGTTTGTTCCGCCACAAGGATATCCTGGAGCTGCGTGATCTGGACGAAGAGGATGCCAAAGAAATCGAAGCGTCCAAATTCGACCTTAGCTACATCGCACTTGACGGCAACATCGGCTGTATGGTGAACGGGGCGGGCCTGGCGATGGCGACTATGGATATCATTAAATATTATGGCGGCGAACCGGCCAACTTCCTGGATGTAGGGGGCGGTGCGACGACTGAGAAGGTAACGGAAGCTTTCAAAATCATCCTGTCCGATGACAAGGTGAACGGTATCTTTGTTAATATTTTTGGCGGCATTATGCGTTGTGATGTCATCGCTACCGGTGTAGTCGAAGCGGCAAGACAGCTTGGCTTAACCAAGCCGCTGGTCGTACGTCTTGAGGGCACGAATGTGGCACTGGGCAAGGAGATTCTCGCCGGCTCCGGACTGAATATCGTTGCTGCTGATTCCATGGCGGACGGTGCCCGCAAAATCGTTGCTCTTGTGTAATATTCGACAATAAAAGTGAGGATGTGACCTATCGCATGAGCATTCTTGTAGATAAAAATACGAAAGTCATTACCCAGGGAATTACCGGCGCTACGGGTTTATTTCATACAAAAGGCGCGCTGGACTACGGTACTCAGATGGTTGGCGGTGTAACACCGGGCAAGGGGGGCACTACGGTTCAGATTACCCTAGACAACGGTACCGAGAAGAGTCTGCCTGTCTTCGACACGGTTGTTGCCGCCAAAGCAGCCACTGGTGCAACTGCAAGTGTCATTTACGTTCCGCCTGCTTTTGCCGCAGATTCGATTATGGAAGCGGTGGATGCGGAGATGGACCTGGTCATTTGTATCACAGAAGGCATTCCGGTGCTGGATATGGTCAAAGTGTCCAGATACATGGAGGGCCGCTCCACAGTGCTGATCGGTCCCAACTGTCCGGGTGTCATCACGCCTGGAGAATGCAAAATCGGCATTATGCCGGGTTATATTCATAAGCCGGGATATGTCGGTGTAGTCTCCCGGAGCGGGACCTTGACCTATGAGGCTGTGCATCAGCTGACGGAGCGCGGAATCGGCCAATCCTCAGCGGTAGGCATCGGGGGCGACCCGGTGAAGGGCTCGGAGTTCATCGACATCCTGAAGCTTTTCAATGAAGATCCGGGTACCAAGGCTGTCATTATGATCGGTGAGATCGGCGGGACGGCAGAGGAAGAAGCTGCACTGTGGATCAAAGAGAACATGACCAAGCCGGTAGTGGGCTTCATCGGCGGGGTTACGGCACCTCCGGGCAAACGGATGGGTCACGCCGGGGCAATCATTTCAGGCGGTAAAGGGACGGCGAGCGAGAAGATCGCTGTGCTAGAGTCCTGCGGCATTAAGGTAGCGCCAACACCTGCTGAAATGGGCTCTACTCTCGTCAGCGTGCTTGAGGAACGCGGCATCCTGAATGCCTTCACGACCCATTAGAGCGCTTCTTACGCTAGTTCGAAATGTTTTGGGGTCCCCGCAAAGTACCTGAGTTATCATCGAAGCTAAATCTCCACTTTGTGGGGTTGTTTTGTCACAGCTTTTCCTGCCGAAGCAGGTATAATGAATGTTGAAGGTAAGCAACCTTTTGTCCCGGATGACGCGGATGAAAGGTTGCTTTTTTTTGGTTTAAGTCAATTCGGTTTAAGACAATAAGGAAGGCTGGCCCTTCCGCACGGGAGAGAATACATATGGAAATTCGGGAGCTGTTGTTCGGTCTGCATGAGATGGAAGGGATTGGCTGGAAAAGTATCGACAAGATCCGCCGGGCAGGTCTTTTGACGAATGCTGTCTTCTCCTGTTCTGCTGAGGAGTGGGAACGGGCTGGAATCAGCGGTGTAATATCCGCCCGGCTGGCGGCAGACTTCAATGAAGCATGGGTGCTGAAGCGCCGCTCTTTAATGGAAGAAAGCGGTGTAGCGGTGGTCACTATTCTGGATGATCACTACCCAGTACAGCTGAGGGAAACCCCTCAGCCGCCTTGGGTATTGTACTATCGTGGCCGTCTGGAGTTGGCTTCCCGTCCCTCTGTTGCTATGGTGGGGACCCGGGTGCCTACCGCTTATGGGCGCAGGGTGGGGGAGATGCTGGCGGGACAGCTAAGTGCAGCCGGTCTCACGGTTGTAAGCGGCCTGGCGAGGGGGATTGACAGTGTCTGTCATGAAGCGGCGTTAGGCGGAGCAGGAGGGACCATTGCGGTGGTGGCAACCGGCTTGGACAAGGTCTATCCTCCGGATAACCGTGAGCTGGAGCGGCAGATTTCGCGGGAAGGGCTGGTTCTTAGCGAATATCCTATCGGAACTCCGAGTCATCCCGGATTATTCCCGCAGCGCAACCGGATTATTCCCGCAGCGCAACCGGATTATCGCTGGCTTGTCGCTGGGAACACTGGTGGTGGAGGCAGACAGCCGCAGCGGGTCTCTGATCACCGCCGATGCTGCGCTTGAAGCAGGCCGGGATGTGTTTGCCGTGCCGGGGCCGCTGACCTCTCCCAAGAGCAGAGGGGCACTGGAGCTGATTAAGCAAGGTGCGAAGCTGGTCACCTGTGCCTCAGATATTGTGGAAGAATACGTCTCCAGCCTGCCTTCCAAGGGGGCTGCATCAGCTTCAGCAGGCGCAGTAGAGCGGGAGAGTCCAGCCGATCTGATGGAAAAGAAATTGACAAGTGAGGAGCTGCACCTTTACCATATACTGCATCAAGGCCCGTTTACACTCGATGAGCTGCTCACGTCAACGAGGTGGGATTTTGGACATTTGCATTCAGTTCTGTTATCTTTAATCATAAAAAAAGCGGTAACACAATTACCGGGTGCAATTTATAAGGTAATTTAATATAGAAGTAACTGTGGTAAGCATAGACTTCCTGGTGCAGCCGGGTCCTAGGACTGGTTCAGGAGGTGATCTGCTTACGAACTTTTGGGAGGAAAACCTATGGCAGATGCGTTGGTTATTGTAGAATCACCATCAAAAGCGAAAACGATTGGTAAATATCTGGGCAGCAAATATATTGTTAAGGCATCAATGGGGCATATCATAGATTTGCCAAAAAGCCAGATCGGTGTGGATGTGGAGAATCAGTTCAATCCCAAATATATAACGATCCGCGGCAAGGGCTCTATCTTGAAGGAACTTAAGGATGCCAGCAAAAAAGTGAAAAAAGTCTATCTCGCAGCTGACCCGGACCGCGAAGGGGAAGCTATTGCCTGGCATTTGGCAAATGCGCTGAATTTGGATAACACACAGGAATGCCGCGTGGTCTTCAATGAAATTACCAAGCAGGCGGTAAAGGATGCCTTCAAGACACCGCGCAAAATTAATATGGATCTGGTGAACGCCCAGCAGGCGCGGCGGATTCTGGACCGGCTTGTCGGTTACAAGATTAGCCCACTATTATGGAAGAAAGTCAAAAAAGGCCTCTCCGCCGGACGGGTACAATCGGTAGCGGTCAAGATTGTTATGGACCGGGAGAATGAAATTTCTGAATTCATTCCTACAGAATACTGGAGCATTACTGCCCGGCTAGCGATTCGGGATTCTGAATTCGAAGCCAAGTTCCACCGGCTGAACGGCGAGAAGAAGGAATTGGGTCAAGAGAGTGATGTGCAGGAAGTGCTGGAAGCGATTAAGAACGCGGCCTTCCAGGTCAAAGAAGTGAAAGAGAAGGAGAGACAGCGGCATCCATCCGCTCCGTTCACGACAAGCTCCCTGCAGCAGGAGGCTGCCCGTAAGCTGGGCTTCCGCGCCTCCAAGACGATGTCTGTTGCACAGCAGCTCTATGAGGGAGTGGAGCTGGGCAAGGAAGGCACTGTCGGGTTAATCACTTATATGCGTACAGATTCCACGCGTATCTCCACTACGGCCCAGGATGAAGCCAAGGAGCTGATCCAGGCCAAATACGGCGAGAAGTTCATTCCCGAGACGCCGCGCCAATATTCCAAGAAGGCTGCGGGCGCCCAGGATGCGCATGAAGCGATCCGTCCGACCTCTGCGCTGCGTGAGCCGGATATGGTCAAGGAATTCATGAGCCGTGATCAATTCCGGCTGTATAAGCTCGTATGGGAGCGTTTTGTGTCCAGTCAGATGTCTTCCGCGCTGCTGGATACGTTGTCGGTAGATATTACAGCCGGTACAGCGATATTCAGAGCGGTAGGGTCCAAGGTCTCGTTCCCGGGCTTCATGAAGGTGTATGTGGAAGGCAATGATGACGGCACAACAGACGAAGAGAAGTTCCTGCCGCCGCTTAAGGCAGGCGATGAGCTGGTGAAGCGAGAGATTGAGCCGAAGCAGCATTTCACCCAGCCGCCGCCAAGATATACAGAAGCCCGTCTCGTCAAGACGCTTGAGGAACTGGGTATAGGTCGTCCAAGTACGTATGCGCCGACCTTAGAGACGATCCAGAAGCGCGGGTATGTGGCGATTGAAGAGAAGAAGTTCATGCCGACAGAGCTTGGAGAGCTAATCATAGAGCAAATGGAAGAGTTCTTCCCGGAAATTCTCAATGTGGAATTCACCGCCCATATGGAAGGGGACCTTGACCATGTGGAGGAAGGCGCGGAGGATTGGGTGAAGGTACTGGCCGAGTTCTATGAATCCTTTGAGAAAAGACTCCTATATGCGGAAGAAGAAATGAAGGAAATCGAGATTGAAGATGAGGTCTCCGATGAGCTGTGTGAGAAATGCGGCAAGCCGATGGTCTATAAGCTGGGCCGGTTCGGCAAATTCCTGGCCTGCTCCGGATTTCCGGAATGCCGCAACACCAAGCCGATCATTAAGGATATCGGTGTAAGCTGTCCGAAATGCCATGAAGGCAAGGTAGTGGAGCGGCGCAGCAAGAAGGGGCGTGTCTTCTACGGCTGCGACCAATATCCGGGCTGTGACTTTGTCTCCTGGGATAAGCCGTCAGTGAAGCCGTGTCCGGCTTGCGGCTCATGGATGATCGAGAAGCGCAACAAGCAGGGAACCAAGCTGCAGTGCACCTCATGCGATCATACAGAGGCTGTAATCGAGAGCGATGAGTTAGCAGAATAATAGGGTCACAGGAGGAACGGAAATTGACAGAAAAAGCACAAGTAACCGTTATCGGAGCAGGTCTGGCCGGAAGTGAAGCCGCCTGGCAGATCGCTTCGCGCGGAGTTCCGGTCAGATTGTATGAGATGCGTCCGGTCGTAAAGACACCGGCGCATCATACAGATCAGTTCGCCGAACTGGTCTGCAGCAACTCACTGCGGGCGAATGGCCTCGGAAATGCAGTGGGTGTACTTAAGGAAGAAATGCGGCGTCTGGGTTCTCTGGTACTGGGTGCAGCCGACAGGCATGCCGTTCCGGCGGGAGGCGCTCTTGCTGTGGACCGGGACGGATTCTCCGGTGAAATCACCTCCATGCTGCATAACCACCCTCTGGTGGAAGTCATAAACGAAGAACTTACGCATATACCGGAGGAAGGGATTGTTGTTATTGCCACCGGGCCGCTGACTTCACCCTCCCTGTCCTCGGAGATCAAGGGACTGCTTGGCGAAGAGTATTTTTATTTCTATGATGCAGCGGCTCCGATTGTAGAGAAAGACAGCATCGATATGAGCAAGGTCTATCTGGCCTCCCGCTATGATAAAGGCGAAGCCGCCTATCTGAACTGTCCGATGACGGAAGAGGAATTCGATATTTTTTATGATGCGCTGATCTCGGCTGAGACGGCTGCACTCAAAGATTTTGAGAAAGAGATTTACTTTGAAGGCTGTATGCCGATTGAAATTATGATGAGACGCGGCAAGCAGACGGCATTGTTCGGCCCTATGAAGCCTGTAGGACTGCTCAATCCTCACACGGGCAAGCTCCCTTACGCGGTTGTGCAACTGCGCCAGGACAATGCTGCCGGTACGCTGTATAATCTGGTCGGCTTCCAGACCCATCTGAAGTGGGGCGAGCAAAAACGGGTATTCTCACTCATTCCTGGCCTGGAGCAGGCAGAATATGTGCGTTATGGGGTCATGCATCGCAATACCTTTATTAATTCCCCTAAGCTGCTGCAGCCCACTTACCAGATGAAGGGCCGGGAGAGACTGTATTTTGCCGGCCAGATGACCGGGGTGGAAGGGTATGTAGAATCTGCGGCTTCCGGTATGATCGCCGGTATGAATGCAGCGAGAGCAGCGCTTGGCGAAGAGAGCCTGATCTTCCCCGAGGACACGGTGCTGGGCAGCATGCCCGCCTATATTACTTCGGCAGATCCTGAACACTTCCAGCCGATGAATGCCAACTTTGGCCTGCTGCCGAAGCTTGAGACACGGTTCCGCAGCAAAAAAGAAAAGAACGAACGTCTGGCTTACCGGGCGCTTGACAGCCTTGCTGCTTATGCTGCAGCCCATGAATTGAAGTATGCTGAGCCGGAGCCGGTGGATGCTGATCCGGCAGAAGCGGATAGTCCTGCACAACCGGCACAATAGGTTCAGACCTGTATTACCTAATCTGAGGAGGGTGCCCATCATGTTACCCAGCTTTCATGCAACTACGATTTGTGCGGTAAGACATAACGGCCATGCGGCGATTGCCGGTGACGGCCAGGTTACATTCGGAGAGAGTGTCATTATGAAGACGACAGCCAAGAAGGTCCGCCGCCTGTACAGAGGTCAGGTCATTGCCGGGTTCGCAGGCTCCGTTGCTGATGCGATTACACTGTTTGAGAAGTTCGAGGGGAAGCTTGAGGAGCATCACGGCAATCTGCAGCGGGCAGCGGTGGAGCTGGCCAAGGATTGGCGCCAGGACCGCATTCTGCGCAAGCTGGAAGCGCTCATGATCGTAATGGATAAGGAAGGCATGCTGCTGATCTCCGGCAATGGTGAAATTATCGAGCCGGATGATGATGTACTGGCGATCGGCTCCGGCGGTAACTTTGCGCTGGCTTCCGGGCGGGCGCTCAAGCGTCATGCCTCCCATCTGGGTGCCGGTGACATTGCCAGAGAAGCGCTGCAAATTGCCTCCGAGATCTGTGTATATACCAATTCCAATATTATTGTCGAAGAGTTATAGGCAAGGTGCCATATATAAAGGGAGGAAGTCACAATGGTGAATCAATCGCTTACGCCACGCCAGATCGTAACAGAGCTTGACAAATATATCGTAGGTCAAAAGCAGGCCAAGAAATCAGTGGCCGTTGCCCTCCGCAACCGGTATCGGCGCAGTCTGTTGTCCGAGGAGCTGCGGGATGAGGTTGTGCCGAAGAATATCCTGATGATCGGCCCTACCGGTGTAGGTAAAACAGAGATCGCCCGGCGTCTGGCTAAGCTTGTTAACGCCCCGTTTATCAAAGTCGAAGCGACCAAATTTACGGAAGTCGGGTACGTGGGGCGTGATGTGGAGTCGATGGTCCGGGATCTGGTAGAGACCTCTATCCGTATGGTGAAGCTGGAGCGCACCGAAAAGGTGAAGGACCGCGCAGAAGAGCTGGCAAATGACCGGATTGTGGCAATTCTGGTCCCTTCCTCCTCGAAGGGGAAATCGCAGCGCAATCCGTTTGAGATGATTTTTGGCGGAAACACCGGCGGGGCGGAGGAATCCAAGGAAGAGCCGGAGGACGGAAGCCTGAGCGAACGCCGCAGAGGGATCAAGTTCAAGCTGCTTGCCGGCCAGTTAGAGGATGACGTCATTGAGATTGATGTCGAGGACACGACGCCTTCGATGATGGATATGTTCGCTGGGCAGGGCAATGACCAGATGGGCATGAACATGCAGGAGATGTTCGGGAACCTGCTGCCGAAGCGTACGAAGAAGCGCAAGCTGCCGATCCGTGAAGCCCGCAAGGTGCTGATTCAGGATGAAGCGGCCAAGCTGATTGACACAGACGACATGATTCAGGAGTCGGTAGCCCGCGCAGAGCAATCCGGGATTATTTTCATCGATGAGATCGACAAAGTGGCCAGCCAGGGCAAGGGCTCCGGTCCCGATGTATCCCGCGAAGGCGTGCAGCGTGATATTCTGCCTATCGTCGAGGGATCGACAGTCATGACCAAATACGGGCCTGTGAAGACAGACTACGTGCTGTTCATCGCCGCAGGCGCTTTTCATATTGCCAAGCCTTCAGATCTGATCCCTGAGCTTCAGGGGCGCTTCCCGATCCGTGTAGAGCTGAGCAGTCTAACACTTGAGGACTTTGTATCTATTCTTACGGAGCCTGAGAACGCACTTACGAAACAATATGTGCATTTGCTGCAGACGGAGAACATTGAAATCCAGTTCCAGAAGGAAGCTATTCAGGAAATTGCCAAGATCGCGGCCTCCGTGAATCAGAATATGGAGAACATCGGGGCACGGCGTCTTCATACGATCCTGGAAAAGCTGCTGGAGGATCTATCGTTCGAGGCACCTGAGTTGACGCTCGACAGGGTGGTCATCACTCCGGAGTATGTTCGCGAAAAACTGGCAGGAATCGCGCAGGACCGCGACTTAAGCCAATATATTCTGTGAGAAGGCAGAGCTATAAAATCATCAATATAGGTAATTCGAATTATGGTTATACAAATTTGATTCTAAATTCATGCATAAAAAGTTAAAAAATTCTATAATAAAACATAAAATGTAATATAAAAGGAAAATAATTGTAAAAACATGCTTTAAGCCCTCTCTTTTCTGAAAAGATAGGGCTTATTTCTTATTGTAATAATATACAAATTCTAAGAGAATCAATGTATGTGAGATTGACATAAGAATCATTCATCGACATGGTTCGACTTTAAGACGAATATGTTGTGAAAAAAATGACTTTATTTGTCGAAAATAAGCAGGGATTTGAACAAAGTTGTGGAATTCTTTTCATTATGATAGGTTTGGAAGGGGGATTACTATGGGTTTGCTGAACAGTGTCAGTTTTCAAAGATTACAAGGAGGCCTAGATGCCGCCACCAAACGACAAAGTGTTCTGGCTAATAATGTAGCAAATAATGATACACCAAATTTTAAACGTTCAGATGTTAGCTTTGAGAGCTTCCTTAGAGATCAGGAGAGCGGACTTAAAGCCACACTGGGTGCGAAAGTATCAGACTCCCGTCATTTTCGCTTCGGGACAGTGACCGGCATGCCGGCCGCTGTGGTCAGTACCGATGAGACTACATCTATGAATAACAACGGCAATAATGTGGATATGGATCGTGAACAGGCGCTGAGCGCCGAGAACCAGCTGAGATACAACTCTTATGTTGAACAGCTGAACAGTCAGATCACAATGATGCGTACAGTTGTACAGGGAGGGTAATCAATAATGAACTTTGGCAGCAGCTTTGGTATTAGCGCCTCAGCTTTAACCGCCCAGCGTCTGCGGATGGATGTGATCTCCTCCAATATCGCCAACGCCGAGACCACAAGAGCCTCCGTGGTGGACGGCAAAGCCGTACCTTACCGCCGTAAGCTCACAGTTCTGGAAACTACCCAGGCTGACAGCTTCGCAAATATACTAGGCTCCAAAATGAGCGGCGGCAATGATGGCGTCAAGGTGAAATCGATTATCGAGGATTCTTCTCCGCTCAAGCCGGTGTATAATCCGAGCCATCCTGATGCGGACGCTGACGGTTATGTATATATGCCGAATGTGGATGTGACCAAGGAAATGGTGGACATGCTGTCTGCCTCGCGTTCTTACGAAGCGAATGTAACGATGCTGAACGCATCCAAATCCATGGTGACCAAGGCGCTTGAAATCGGCCGGTAGAATGAATTGACTGTCTAGGAGGAGAAGAATTGATACAGAATTTATTGATCGGGAACCAGGCGGTTCAGCCGCTGGCTATGAAGTCCGTAGCTTCAGAATCCTCAGCCGTGCAAGAGCCGGGACAGAGCTTCGGTTCATACCTGGAGAATGCGCTTAACCAGGTAGCAGATCAGGAACAGCAGGCGAAGGACATGAGTAACAAATTTGTACTGGGAGAGGTCAACATTGATGAGGCTATGATTTCGTCCCAACAGGCATTGCTGAGTTTGCAGCTGACTACACAAGTCCGGAACAAAGTGATTGAAGCCTATCAGGAAATTATGAGAACTCAAATCTAAATAATCCTAGCTACGTTTCGGATGGGGTGACACTGTGAATGAAAGATTGGCCCAGTACCGGGAGAAGATAACCCAGTATTGGAACAGATTCAGCGGTAAACAGAAGATAATGTTTTTCTCCACTCTGTTTATTATCATTATAATAATCGTAGTTACGACCATGCAGTTATCGAAGGTGGAATACGAGGTTGCTTTTCAGGACCTGGACAGTACCGATTCAGCGGGAGTTATGAGTTATTTGGATACATCAGGGGTGTCTTACCGTTTAAGCCCGGATGGTAAAAGTATCTCCGTTCCCAGTACGGACGCTGCACGTATCAAGATAGCTGTTGGTTCTCAGGGAATCGTTCAGCAAGGCTCGATCGGGTACAAGGTATTCAATGAATCCTCGTCCATGATCGGTACTACAGACAGTGAATTCAATGTTAAATACAACAATGCGCTTAATGGTGAAGTTGAACAGCTGATGAGAAGGATGCAGGGGATTAAAGACGCCAAGGTTCTCATTACCCTGCCGAAGGAGACGGTATTCGCCTCACAGGAGGATCAGGAGAAAGCGCAGGCTTCCGTGGTGATGAGCTTCAATCCGGGATTCAGACCTTCCCAGGAGAATATTGACGGCTACTTCAATCTCGTGAAGACCGCTGTCCCGAATCTTCCCATTGATAACATTACAATCACCAACAACGAGGTGGAGCTGAAACCGACGGCCAAGGGCGGCCAGGCGGGAATCTCCAGCCAGGTTGAAGAGAACTTCGCACTCAAGAAGAAATTCGAAGACGATGTCAAGAAAGATGTCAAGCAATTCCTGAGTACTCTCACAGGTCCCGATAAGGTTGATGTCCTGGTGTTCTCCAAGCTTAATTTCGATAAGGAGAACAGAAAGGAAGATGTTGTAGTACCGGTGGATGCTGAGAATATGAAGGGGATTGAGATCAGCTCGCAGATTATCAGCAAAACATTCTCGGGCCAAGGGAACACTTCCGGAGGAGTCGCAGGTACAGGATCTGAAGATGTTGCAGGTTATCCTGCGGGGGCTGACACAGGTGCTTCTTCTTCTGAGGAATCATCGGAGACAAGGAACTATGAAGTTACTAGAATCACTAAAGATATCATCGCAAGTCCATATACTGTAAAAGATTTAACCATAAATGTCGCGGTTGAACCACCTGCAGGACAAACAACTTTGGACGAGGCTACTTCAGGAGCGATACAGAACATTCTGGTCAACATTGTCCGTGCGTCCCTGGCAGATTCAGGTATCACTTATACAGACGCAGACCTGACCAAAAAAGTTTCGGTATTCTCGCAACAATTTGGAGGTGCTACTGCCGAGAACGCATCCGGCGGACTGGCAACCTGGATGATCTGGGCCATCGGTGCGGCTGCTCTGCTGGTCGGTGCAGGCGGAGGTTATCTGATCTACCGCAGCCGCAAGAACAAGCAGGAGGAAGAGGTCGAAGAAGATATTCCGCTGCAGGTTCCCACCGAGTTCCCTTCAATTAATATGGATAGCGTGACGAATGAAAGTCAGGTCCGTAAGCAGCTGGAAAGTCTGGCGAAGAAGAAGCCGGATGAATTCGTAAATCTGCTCCGCACCTGGCTTGCTGAAGAACAGAGGTGAAGAGATGGCAAAAGCTAGCCAGCAGGGACTCAGCGGCCGTCAAAAGGCGGCGATCCTGCTTATCACACTAGGGCCTGAAGTATCGGCACAAATATTTAAGCATCTGCGGGATGAGGAAATCGAACAGCTGACGCTGGAAATTGCGAATGTACGCAAAGTGGACAGTGGGGAAAAAGAGTCGATCATGTCCGAATTCCATCAGATCTGTCTCGCACAGGAATATATCTCGCAGGGCGGTATCAATTACGCCAAGGAGATTCTTGAGAAAGCTCTCGGCTCGGCCAAGGCGCTCGAAGTCATCAACCGCCTGACTGCAACGCTGCAGGTAAGACCTTTCGATTTTGCCCGCAAGGCAGATCCGAACCAGATTCTCAACTTCATCCAGAACGAGAATGTACAGACTATTGCACTTGTACTCTCTTATCTGCAATTTGAACAGGCGGCCTCCATTCTGTCTTCCCTGCCTCAGGAGAAGCAGGCGGAGGTAGCCAGAAGAATAGCGATTATGGACAGCACCTCTCCAGAGGTGGTCACCCAAATCGAACGTGTCCTGGAACAGAAGCTGTCTGCTACAGTCACCCAGGATTATACGAATGCAGGCGGTATCGAATCGATTGTACAGATTCTGAACGGTGTGGACCGCGGTACAGAGCGGACCATTCTGGATTCCCTGGAAATTCAGGACCCGGAGTTGGCCGAAGAAATCAAGAAGCGGATGTTCGTCTTCGAGGATATCGTCAATGTCGACAACCGCTCGATTCAGCGGATTATCAAGGATATCGACAACGCGGACTTGCAGCTTGCGCTCAAGGTGGCCAGCGAGGAAGTGCGGGATGTGATCTTCCGCAATATGTCCAAGCGTATGGCCGAGACCTTCCGCGAGGAAATGGAGTACATGGGACCTGTGCGGCTGCGTGATGTGGAAGAAGCACAGACCCGCATCGTAGGCACGATCCGCAGACTCGAAGAGTCTGGTGAAATTATCATCGCCCGTGGCGGAGGAGATGACATTATTGTCTAAGCTGATCAAGCATTCTCAATATATTCCGGTAGATGTGCTGAAGCGTCTTGAACAGGCCAGACATCATGCAGGCCTGACTGAAGAGCCGGCTCCAGAAGAGCCTCCGGGTGAAGTCCACTACCAGGACCCCGCCAGGGAGGCAGCGGAGCAGTCCCGCAAGCAAATGCTGAAGGATGCTCAGGAGTTCGCGGAGAGTCAGGTCCGCAGCGCCTCCGAGGAAGCGGAGAATATTGTGGAATCAGCACGGACTGAAGCTGAAGAATGGTGGCGCGAGCGCAGGGAACAGGATGAGCTGTTGATCGAAGCCGTCAAATCCGAGGGCTATCAGCAGGGGTATCAGGAAGGTCTGGCTCAAGCAGAGCAGGAGATGTCCCTGCGTCTTGCCGAGATGATGGAAGAAGCGCGGACCGTGCTTCAGGAAGCATACCGGGCAAGAGATGTAATTATACAGGAGGCGGAACCGTTTCTTGTAGAGCTAAGCTGCGATATTGCTGAGAAAATCGTGGACAAGCAGCTGACCGTTGAACCGAAGTTTGCGATGGATCTGATCCGTAAAAACCTGGCCCGAAAACGCGAGCAGGGGCTGATCTCACTCTGTGTGTCTCCTGCACAGTTTGCTTTTGTGAATGCGGCCCGGGAAGAGCTCTCGCTTGCTGTGGACTCACAGGCTGAGCTGCAGATTCTGCCGGATTCAACGGTCAGAGATCTGGGGTGTGTGATCCGGTCTTCCTTCGGCAGCATCGATGCCCGTGTCGATACCCAGCTTGCCGAAATTAAAAAAGAACTGCTAAGAATCGCTCTGGACTCGGATGAACACAGAAATGGGGACGACGATGCTTGACAGCAGAAGATACAAAGATCAGCTGCGTAACTTCGATCCGGTAAGGATTAATGGCAAGGTTACGCAGGTTATCGGGCTGATGGTGGAGTCGGAAGGGCCTGACGCCAGCATCGGTGATGTGTGCTATATCTATCCTGCCAAAGGAAGTAAGCCGCTTCAGGCAGAGGTTGTCGGGTTTCGTGATAACAAGGTGCTGTTAATGCCGCTTGGCGAACTGCAGGCCATCGGGCCTGGCTGTGATGTGGTGGGCACCGGCAAGCCGCTGAGCGTTCAAGTCGGCTCGGAGCTGCTCGGGAAGGTTCTCGACGGTCTGGGACAGCCGCTGGATGGTTCACTGATACCGGCCAGAATGCCGCATAGCTCTACCTTCAACATTCCGTCCAATCCGCTTAACCGCCCGCGGGTCGCCGAGCCGATCAGCATTGGAGTCCGGGCTATCGATGGACTTTTGACGATCGGCAAGGGGCAGCGCGTAGGGATTTTTGCCGGCTCGGGTGTGGGGAAGAGTACCCTGATGGGGATGATTGCCCGCAACACCTCGGCAGATGTCAATGTTATTGCGCTGATCGGTGAACGGGGCAGAGAGGTGCTTGATTTCATTGAGCGCGATCTGGGACCGGAAGGCCTTCAGCGTTCGGTAGTCATTGTGGCCACTTCCGATCAGCCTGCGCTGATCCGGATTAAGGGGGCACTGATCGCTACTACGATTGCCGAGTACTTCCGCGACCGTGGTCTGAATGTCATGCTGATGATGGACTCGGTAACACGTTATGCGATGGCGCAGCGTGAGGTAGGGCTGGCAGTCGGTGAGCCTCCGGCGATGAGAGGGTATACACCTTCTGTATTCGCCAGTCTGCCTAAGCTGCTGGAACGGGCCGGAACGGGTCCTACAGGCTCAATCACCGCGTTCTACACGGTGCTGGTTGACGGTGACGATATGAACGAGCCGATAGCAGACGCTGTACGCGGTATTTTGGACGGGCATATTGTTCTGAACCGGAATATAGCCAACAAAGGACATTTTCCGGCGATCGATGTTCTCGCAAGCATCAGCCGGGTGATGAAGGATATCGCCCCGGAGGAGCAGATTGCAGCAGCCGAGAATGTGAAGCGCCTGATGGCGGTGTATAAGGATTCCGAGGATCTGATTAACATCGGAGCCTACCAGAGGGGCTCTAACGCGCAAATCGATGAGTCGATGCATTACATCGACAGCATCTGGGATTTCACCAAGCAAAAAGTGAACGAGAAGGTAACCCTTAGCGAAGTGCAGCAGACTTTAATTTCACAGTTCTCGAGGAGTTGATTGATCATGAGATTCCATTATACTTTTCAAAAAGTGGTGGACTTGAAGGGTAACGAAAAAACACAGGCAGAGTGGATGCTCTCAAGCGCGCTCGGAGAACTGCAGGCACAGGAAAAAAGCCTTGATGAATTAATCGGCCAGCGCAGCGCGCTGATGTTGTCCCTGCAAAGTGCAGCACAGCAGAAGACACCGATGGCTAAGCTTCGCGAAATGCAGGATTACGTAGATTATCTCGACAAATGTATTGCCCGCAAGCATTCCGATATCAGCCTTGCACATGTTGAGGTTCAGAATAAGCAGGATCACCTGAGTACTAAGGTTCTGGATGAGAAGGTATGGCTTAAGGCCAAAGACAAAGCACAAACCGCATTTCTGCAGAATATGAGTTTACGGGAACAAAACGAACTGGATGAGATGGCTACCGTCCGCTTCGCGATGAAATCCCTCTAACCCGGGAGGTTTCCGCTAGTGGCAAATAATCAGATGGAACTTGAAGATGAAGGGTCGGCAGGCAAATTAGAGCGTTTTTTGTTCTTGATGATTCCAATCATTTTCACGCTTGTATTGCTTGGGGTACTGCTCACCCTATTTAATATGGATATCCGTAACAACGTGCTGGCGATTGCCAACAAAATTCCTATTATAGAGAAATGGGTGCCTGATCCGCCGCCGGACCCGGCAGCGCCAGGTGAAGCCGCAGAGAATCCGCCGGCTGAGAGCAAGGAGCAAGCCGCCAGCTCCGCGAGCACGATCAAAGAACTCAAAGCACAGCTTACCGCCCAGGAGGAGAAGCTGAAGAAGGCTGAGGAAGACAAGGCGGCGGAGACCACCAAGGCCGAAGCGCTTCAAAAGCAGGTTGAAGAGTTAAAGACTGCCGCTGAAACGGCCGCAGCCACCGAGGAAGAGGAGGATCCTTATCTGAAGAAAGTGACGGATCTGGCCAAACTCTACGCCGGGATGAAGGCCTCCAAAGCGGCACCGATTATGGAGAATTTGACTACCGATGAGATGGTTCAAATCTTCAGTGTGATGAGCAATGCGGCAAAATCGGCCATCCTGGAAAAAATGGATGCCAAAAAAGCGGCAGATGTCTCCATAAAGCTAAAAGAAACCACAAATTCAACCGATATGGCTATTGCAGCCCTGCAATCCCGGCTGAAGCAGGAGGCGGGTACCACTACTCCCAAGCCTTCCGCTAATCTGGATCAGGAGAAACTAGGCCAGACTTTCACCAGCATGCCCGCTGCGGATGCGGCAGTGCTGCTTGGCTCCATGTACAGCCTTAGTCCGGATAAGGTCATTACGGTGCTGAATACGGTCAGTGACTCGGTCCGCTCCTCGATTCTGGGGGAGATGACCAAGAAAGACAGCAAACAGACAGCCAAAATTGTCAACCGTCTGATGGGCGGGAAATAACTTTTGAAGGGAGGTGAAAAAGATGAGTATTATTCTACAAACCTTAACCGCAGGCAATCTGGCTGCTTCCGGCGGAACAACGCAGGGAACAACCGGAACGGTTAATCCGGCGACGCCATTTGCCCAGACGCTTGTGCAGAGCATGGTGGGAGTTACCGCTGTCAAAGGCACTGAGACTCCTGCAGCCGGTAATTTGGCTTCATTATTGCAGGGACTCCTGAGTGCTGTTCAGGCTAAAGGAGAAGAGGCAGGCAGCGCAGATGTCAAGCAAACGAATCTGCTGGAAGGTCTTGTGCAGGATATAGAGAAGCTGGACACCAGCCTTGCGGCTGATCCGGCGCTGATTGCAGCGCTTCAAGGCTGGCTGCTTCAAGTATCTGCTCTTGTGTCCGGCAATCCCTCTACAGGTTCACAGGATGCCTCGGCTACTGCTGCTGATACATCCATCAGCTTGTCGCCGCTTGCCAAGAACCCTGAAACCCTGCGCTTTGCCGTTCAAGATGAACTGAACAGCCTGCTTCAACAGGTTCAGACGGCAGCTGTAAGCGGGGATCAGGAGACTGCTGCCAAAGGAGCGGCGCTTCTGAATCAATTCTCGGCTATTATGGCGGAGAGTGCGCCTGTTAATCACAAGTCCATGGCTAACAAGGCTCCAGCAGTTGTGGATGCTCCAGCGGTGTCGCTTAAGCAGGCAACGGAAAGCGAGCCCAAGGTGGAAATGTATAGCAAAGCAGATTTGGCAACGGATGTCCGTAGGTTATTGGGGGCTTCAGCTAGCACTCGTTCCATGTTGGATGCAGCAGCAGCCGGTACCGCCGAAGCTGTAATTGCAGATGAGGGCTCCACTCCTGTTCTTGCAGGAATGGCAGCTTCGATGAAGAAGACCGTATCAGCCGAGGAGGCTTTGCCCGCTGGCGAAGCAGCGACCGCGGAGCCGGAGGTTGTAACGGCCGGCCAATTATCCCTGCGGCACGGAATTACTGCACCTCTCAAGGCGGAAGCCGCGCCAGTGCCGGTTCAGCAATTCGCCCAGGAGATGAACACCTTCATCAGCGGCAAGCTTGAGATTGTCAAGAAGGGTGGAGTGGCTGAAGCTACGATTACCTTATTCCCGGAGAATCTGGGACAAGTGGATGTGAAGATTTCCATGCAAAACGGTAATCTGGTGGCACAGTTCATGACCCAGCATGCCGGAACCAAGGATATGCTTGAGCAGCAGATGAGTCAGCTTCGATTGGCCTTGCAGTCCCAGGGACTTCAAGTAGAGCGCCTCGAAGTGACGCAGAACAACAGCTCCCCTCAGTCACAGTGGACCGGAGGTCAGGGTCAGCAGACAGGCGCGGGCGGACAGCAGCAAGGCAGACGTTCACGGGAACGCCAGGAAGAATCGGCAGATGCCGTGCTTGCCGCAGAGCTTAATGGAGAATGGAAGGACTGGGTGTCAGCAGCTCAGCAGGACAGTAACCAGAGCGGCGGATTCTCAACCAAGATATGATCGACAGGATAAGCGAGGTGAAATGATATGGCAACGAATCCCGTGTCTAACAGTAACGAGTGGAATTATGTAGCGAATGATAAGACACCCAAGACCACAGGCAACTCTACACTGGGCAAGGATCAGTTCTTGAAAATACTGATTACCCAGCTGCAGAACCAGGACCCGATGCAGCCGATGGAGGATAAGGAATTCATCGCACAAATGGCTCAGTTCTCATCTGTAGAGCAGCTTATGAACATATCCACCCAGCTTACAGCACTGAATCAGTCCCTTGGCTCTGTGTCAGGATTGATCGGGAAGGATATCACCTGGACGGATGCCGAGACGAAATTGCCGAAATCAGGCAATGTCGAATCGATTGTTGTCAGCAGCGGTGTGCAATATGCAGTGGTAGGCAAGGAGCGGATTGCTCTGACGGATATTACGCAAATTCAGAATGCCGGCACTACACCTGCAGCGGGCAGCGAGACACCAGCGGGTAGCGAGACACCAGCGGCCAGTGAGACTCCGGCAGCCAGCGAGACTGAAACAAGCGGCGGGGAGAGCGGGGAGACATCATGAGTGACAGAATAACTATCGGACAATTATATCCGGCAGCTGTACATCCTTCCGCCTTGCAGCGTAAGCATTCTGTTAAGGACTCATCAAGTCCTGAAGCATCGTTCGAGAGTGTGCTGCAGAAGAATATGCTGAAGTTCAGCAATCATGCAGCGAAGCGTCTGGAGCAGCGGGGAATCGAGCTTGGCAGCCGCCAGCTGGATCAGATCTCCTCTGCGGTAGACAAAGCAGCCGCTAAGGGCAGCAAAGAATCTCTGATTCTTATGAAGGATATGGCACTGATTGTAAGTGTAAAGAACCGGACAGTGGTTACAGCGATGGACGGCAATTCAATGAAAGACAATGTATTTACGCAGATTGACAGTGCGGTAATTATATCTTGACTTCGGCTGGTCCTTACTGGAGAGCCGATCGTGGCTGCCGACCGACTGACGCGGCCACCGCTCCAGCTTCATCTTTCAATTCTTAAGAGTCAGAAGACTCTATAACCGGGAGGACGATTAATAATGTTAAGATCTATGTACTCAGGGGTTTCAGGTATGCGCGGATTCCAGACTAAGCTCGATGTCATTGGTAACAATATTGCGAATGTCAATACCATCGGCTTCAAGTCAGGACGCGTGATGTTCAAGGATATTATGAGCCAGACTGTCTCTGGGGTTACAGCACCCGGAGAAGAGGGACAAGGCGGTGTCAATGCCAAGCAAATCGGTCTTGGGGTATCCATTGGTTCCGTTGACACTTTGCACACAGCTGGTAGTGCGATGACAACGAATAACCCTACAGATCTGCGAATCGATGGAGACGGATTCTTTCTGGTGAAGCTTTCGGGTGATCAGGAGGTTCCATTCCTGACCCGTGCCGGAGATTTTCATGTGGATGCGGGCCGCAATCTGATTACATCGGATGGTCTGCATGTCGTTGACTCCGGAGGCGCACCCATTCAGATCGCTGACGATGTTACGGCATTCTCCATCTCCAGTGACGGAACGATTGTGCAGACGATGGCGGACGGCACTACTGAATCCGGTGTTCAGATTGGCATGGGTAAAGTCAGCAATCCGCAGGGGCTTGAGAAAATCGGCGGCAACCTGTACCGGATGTCCTTAAATGCAAATGCTGAAGGAGCACTGGAACCGACAACTGCCAATGATCCAGAAGTGGGAACAGGTACTATTGTTACCGGCCAGCTGGAAATGTCCAATGTGGATCTGACCGGTGAGTTCACAGAAATGATTGTTACCCAGCGTGGATTCCAGGCGAATTCGCGGATTATCACCACTTCCGATGAAGTATTGCAGGAAGTAGTTAATCTGAAGCGTTAAGCCTGAACCGTAAGATGTAACTTGCTGAATAATAACGTTTTGCCTGCAGCGGAAATGTTATTGCAGTCGTGGGGGAGGAGCTCCTCCCCCTATTTAGGTTAGGAGGCCTGTCATGATTTCGGTAACAAGATTGAACGGGGCGGGGATGTGGCTGAATGCCCTGCTGGTTGAAATGGTTGAAGAATCACCGGACACGTATATTACGCTGGTAACCGGCAAAAGGCTGATCGTGCTTGAGAAGGCCGATGAAGTCATTAGCAAGATCAAGGAATATAACAGGGACATAGGCACACACGCTGCCACCATTAAAGTCCAGTCAATGGAGGAGCTTTCATGAAAAAGATGCTGCCATGGCTCATCACGATATTGCTGGCCGTTACACTTATCGTAGTCGCTGCATTCTTGCTGATGGACAGATTTTTCCCGGGTGACGGGAATGAAGTGAACAAGGCTGTCCAGAACGTGGAGACGAAGAAGATGACTGCTGATGAAATTGTTAAGATGACGGCCGAAATCCAGGATATCAAAACTAATCTCGCCGATCCCGATTACATCCTTTCAGTTGACATCGCGCTTCAATTAGATTCAGCGGCGTCCAAGGAAGAATTCGAAAAGATAAAATCGATTAAAATAACACCGCTGATTATCAAAGCGATTGCCGATGCCAAACCCGAGGAGCTGAATGGGGCCAGCGGCAAAGATCAGTTCAGCAGCAAACTGGTGAACATCATCAACAAAAACCTGACAGAAGGTTCGATTACCCAGATTGAATTCACCAAATTCATAATGGCACCAATGTAGCTGCAGGCGGGTCAATTCTTTGATGGGGGGGTGATTGAATTGGTTGATGTACTATCACAAAACGAAATTGATGCTCTGCTTGCTGCACTTTCATCCGGTGAAATGGATGCCGACGAACTTAAAAAAGAGGAAACTACTAAAAAGATCCGCTCTTATGATTTCAAACGGGCCGTACGCTTCTCCAAAGATCATATCCGCAGCTTAACCCGGATTCATGATAACTTTGCCCGCTACCTTACAACGTACTTTTCGGCCCAATTGCGCACCTTCGTGCAGATCAATGTCGTTCAAGTAGAGCAACTCCCTTATGACGAGTTTATCCGCTCCATTCCCAAAATGACGATATTGAATATTTTTGAGGCCGAGCCGCTGGAGGGCCGGATGGTGATGGAGGTGCATCCGAATATTGCTTTTGCCATGCTGGACCGTCTGCTTGGCGGCTTCGGAACGGCACCCTCCAAAATCAATGCGTTGACTGAAATCGAAACGACCATTATGGAGAGGATTTTCAGCAGATGCTTTGAAAGTCTGCAGGAAGCCTGGAAGACGGTGCTTGATATCCATCCCCGGATGGAGGCGCTGGAAACGAATCCGCAGTTTATGCAAATTGTATCGCCTAATGAAACGATTGCCCTGATCTCCCTCAGTACCAAAATAGGAGACACAACGGGGATGATCAATCTCTGTATCCCGCACGTTGTGCTGGAGCCGATTATGTCAAGACTCTCGGTGCACCAGTGGTTTGTCTCTGAGAAAAAGGTGCGGGATGAGGTAGAGCTCGAAGCCATCCGGGCAAGAGTGCACCGGGCGCAGCTTCCCATCGTGGCTGAGCTGGGCGAATCGAATTTATCCATTGCTGAATTTCTCGGGCTCAGCATCGGCGACGTGATTTCTCTTAACAAGACGGTGGATTCCGGTCTGTCGATTAAGGTGGGGGACAAGCTGAAATTCATTGGAAGTCCGGGGATGATCAAAGAACGTGTGGCTGTGCAAATAGACGAGATTGTCAGCGAAGGGGTTGAAGAGTTTGACGAGTAAAGATTATTTGTCCCAGGAAGAGATAGATGCTCTTCTTAGACAGTCTGCGGAAGGCAATTTGGCTCCTTCACCGAAGACCGTGGATGATTACTTAACACCTTTTGAACAGGATGCATTGGGAGAGATCGGCAATATCACCTTCGGAAGTGCGGCAACTGCACTCTCCACCTTGCTGGGTAAAAAGGTAGACATTACTACCCCTAAGGTATCCATTATTACACGCGGAGAGTTCGAGGAAGCCTTTCCCAAACCTCATGTAGCTGTTCACGTACAGTATGTCGACGGTTTCCAGGGAATCAATTCTCTGGTGATCAAGATCAGGGATGCACAGGTCATTGCCGACTTGATGCTCGGCGGGGAAGGAGATCCCAAAGACGAGGAACTGAACGAGATTCATATCAGTGCCGTGCAGGAAGCGATGAACCAGATGATGGGCTCGTCCGCTACCTCAATGTCAACGATCTTCAACAGATTCGTCAACATTTCTCCGCCTGGCATTGATATTCTTAACATGTCCAGCGGAGAAGGTGTAGGCAGCCTGCCGGATGATGAGACTCTGATCCAGATTTCCTTCCGCCTCAAGATCGGTGATCTGATTGATTCCACGATCATGCAACTGCTGCCTGTACAATTCGCCAAGGATATGGTGACCATGCTGCTAGGCGATGTCAGCCAGGCTGACCAGGAAGCGGCAGTCTCCTCTGCGGAAGCTACACCGCCTCCGGCTGCGGCAGCCGCACCAGCGCCTGCACCAGAACCAGCGCAGGCGCCGCCTACAGCTCAGCAGCAGATGCCTGCGCCGGAGGCGGGAGGGTACCCGCCGCAATATCCGCCGCAGGGTCAGGGCATGCCGCCTTATCCGGGAATGCCGGAAGGCGGATATTATTATCCTCCGGCAGGGATGCCGGCGTATGGAATGCAGGGCATGCCGCCTTACGGAATGCCGCCGCAAGGCACGCCCTATCCGCAGGCTCAGCCGCAGAATCCGGTACAGGGCCGTAATGTAAATGTGCAGCCTGTGCAATTTGCGAATCTAAGTGCAGGGGCTTTTGGCAATATTGACGAAAATAATTTAAATTTATTAATGGACATACCACTGAAGGTAACCGTAGAATTAGGAAGGACCCAGAAGCAGATCAAAGATATTCTGGAAATGTCGCAAGGTTCAATTATTGAACTGGACAAGCTGGCAGGTGAGCCTGTTGACATTCTGGTTAACAACAAGCTCATTGCCAAGGGGGAAGTCGTAGTTATCGACGAGAACTTCGGTGTCCGCGTTACGGATATCGTCAGCCAGTGGGACCGTATACAAAAATTACAATAAGCATACTTAGGGAGGATTTTGTAAAAATGGCTAACCGAATTCTAATCGTGGACGATGCAGCATTTATGAGAATGATGATCCGGGACATTTTGTCGAAGAACGGATTTGAGGTAGTGGGTGAAGCCCAGGACGGTTCACAGGCTATAGAGAAATTTAAGGAACTGCGCCCGGATCTGATCACGATGGATATCACCATGCCTGAAATGGACGGGATCGCCGCCCTTAAGGAGATCAAAAAAGTAGATGCCAATGCCAAAGTCATTATGTGTTCAGCCATGGGTCAGCAGGCTATGGTTATTGATGCAATCCAGGCCGGTGCCAAGGACTTTATTGTGAAGCCGTTCCAGGCAGACCGTGTCATTGAAGCCATCAATAAAACGCTGGGTATATAGGAACGAGGTATGTTATTTGCTTCCGGAACGCTCGGAGACAGTAGTAATGCCCTGCTGAATTTATTGAAGGTTGTTTTTTTTCTGGCAGTCATTGTTATTCTTATCGTGCTGCTGATCCGTTTTCTGGGACGCCGCAATCAGACTCTGATGAGCGGCCGTTCCATCCGTACGCTGGGTGCGCTGGGGCTGGGTCCGAATAAGTCGATTCAGGTCATTGAGCTGGGCGGCAGCCTCTATCTGATCGGAGTGGGCGAGGACATCACTATGATGGATAAGATCACCGATCCGGCAGAGGTGGCGCTGATTATATCCGCTTTTGAAGACCAGGCCCCAGGAACGGACAACTTCATTGCACCGCTTATCGCCAAAATCAAGTCCAAGCTGCGCGGTGAAGTGCCGTCCCAGGAAATTGAGATTCATGAGACTTCGTCTTTCTATGAGACGCTGCAATCCAAGCTTGCCCTGGCGCCAGAGCGCAAAGAGAAGCTGGAGGAACTGCGCCGGGATGAGGATCTCAGGAAAGAGTCGGAGGATTTATGAAAAAAAAGCTGATTCTTTCTTTTATGCTGCTTGGTATTTTCAGTGTGCTGCTCCTGCATCCGGTTCATGCTGACCCGATTCCTAATATCAATATCTCGGTGGGGGACAACGATGCCTCAAGCGGAGGGACAAGCTCCATTTCCATCCTGCTGCTGGTAACGGTGCTTAGCATTGCTCCTTCATTCCTGGTGCTGATGACCAGCTTCACGCGGATCGTGATCGTACTTGGGTTCGTAAGAACCTCACTGGGTACACAGCAGATGCCTCCGAATCAGGTGCTTGTAGGACTGGCTCTATTCTTAACCCTGTTCATTATGTCGCCGACGCTGGCAACCGTGAACGAGACGGCCTTACAGCCCTATATGAAGGGGACTCTGACCCAGAGTGAAGCACTGAACAAAGCGCAGGAGCCGATTAAGGAGTTTATGTTCAAGCAGACGAACACGAAGGACCTGCTGCTGTTCATGAACTATACCGGCAATAACGCTACAGTAAAGCCAGCCAGCTATAATGATATTCCTTTAACAGTAATGGTACCTGCTTTTGCAATCGGCGAGATGAAGAAGGCTTTTACCATGGGCTTTATGATTTTTATTCCTTTTCTTATTATTGATATTGTGGTGTCCAGCACCCTGATGGCCATGGGGATGATGATGCTGCCGCCGGTAATGATATCTTTGCCTTTCAAAATTATGCTCTTTGTGCTGGTGGACGGCTGGTACCTAGTAGTCAAATCACTGCTGCTGAGTTTTAACACCTGACTTATAAGAGGAGGCACATGGGATGAATGCGGAGTTTATTATCGGTCTGGCCGGCCAAGCCGTATATTTAGTGCTGGAGACCAGCGCCCCCATGCTGATTCTTGGTCTGGTGGTAGGACTGATCGTCAGTATTTTTCAAGCCACAACCCAGATTCAGGAGCAGACCCTGGCGTTTGTTCCCAAAATCGTTGCCGTACTGCTTGCTTTACTGCTGTTCGGTCCGTGGATTATAACGAAGCTGGTGGATTTCACCAGCCAAATTCTGGGCAGTCTCTATATGTATATCGGTTGAGACTATGAATATAGAAACCCTGCTGCAAAGTTTTCCTGTCTTTCTGTTGATTTTTTGTCGAATTACCGCCTTTTTTGTTGTCGTTCCTGTCTTTTCGTCGCAAAGCGTGCCGACAACATTCAAAATCGGTTTGTCTTTTTTTGTGTCCATGGTCATCTTCAGCTCAGGCAGTATGAATATTACGGTTCCGCAGGATCTGGGGTTTATCCTCCTGATTATCAGGGAGGCATTAATCGGGCTGTTGCTTGGGTTTATCGCCTACCTGATGTTTATGACGATTCAGACTGCGGGCTCTTTTATCGATATTCAGATCGGGTTCGGGATTGCGAACGTCATTGACCCGATGACCGGGGCCTCGGCGCCGATTATCGGCAACTTTAAGTATATGATTGCACTGCTGCTGTTCCTGAGCATGAATGGCCACCACTACCTGCTGGATGCTA
Source organism: Paenibacillus sp. FSL H3-0333 (assembly GCF_038002805.1). Taxonomy (NCBI): domain Bacteria; kingdom Bacillati; phylum Bacillota; class Bacilli; order Caryophanales; family Paenibacillaceae; genus Paenibacillus; species Paenibacillus sp. FSL H3-0333. Next base: position 3,654,919 of record NZ_JBBODG010000001.1, read on the forward strand.
TCGTATACAGCTATAAATGGGTGCCGATAGATAATGATCTGTTCCTCAAAATGATCGGCGGAAGCTTGTCTGAGTTTCTGATCCGCACCTTTGCACAATCCTTTATGCTGGCCTTCCAAATGTCGGCTCCGCTGGTCGCTGCACTGTTCCTGACGGATGTAGGCCTGGCCTTCCTGGCGAGAACGGCTCCGCAATATAATGTGTTTGTCATCGGTGTTCCGCTCAAAATCATTATCGGTCTGGCGCTGCTTCTTATACTGATGCCGGGGCTGGCTGCGCTGTTCCAGAATCTCTTCGAGATTATGTTCGAGTCCATGCACAATCTGCTTGGCCTCATTGGGAAGAGTCCTTAGGCTACGGTAAGGAGAGATTGTCTTGGCAAAACAGGCAAGATACAAACTGAACCTTCAGCTGTTCGGGGGAGATAAGACAGAGAAGGCCACTCCGAAGAAACGGCAGGATGCCCGCAAGAAGGGGCAGGTTGCCAAAAGTGCTGAAATGTCAGGTGCAGTGGTCCTCTTCTCGGCGCTGCTGTCACTGAGCGTCTTCGGCGGCTTCATGAAAGAACGGTTTATCAAGCTGTATACAGATGTGTTCCAGAACCGGATGATGCTTGAGGTAACACCAGAGAATATCTCGGCGCTGTTCAACCAGTACGGGCTGCAGATCCTCATTCTGCTCGCTCCGCTGCTGGGCATCACCTTCCTGCTGGCGCTTGTGGCCAACTTCGCACAGGTAGGCTTTATGGCTTCAGGCGAAGGAATTACGCCTAAGTTCAGCAAGATCAACCCCATCAAAGGCTTCAAAAATATTTTTTCCATGCGTTCCGTAGTAGAGTTTCTCAAATCTGTCTTCAAGCTCATCCTGATTGCCTATCTGGTCTACAGTACGCTTTGGGGACAGAAGGAGAGCTTTGCACGCCTCTCGCATGTCGATGCGGAAGGGACATACAGCTTCGTTGCGAAGCTGACCATGAGCCTGGGCATCAAGATTGCAGCGGCTCTTTTTATAATGGCTGTACTGGACTATATCTATCAGAAATACGAGCATGAGAAGAGTCTCAAGATGTCCAAGCAGGACATCAAGGATGAGTACAAAAAGATGGAGGGCGACCCCATCATCAAAGGCAAGATCAGGGAACGTCAGCGCAGAATGGCGATGCAGCGGATGATGCAGGAGGTCCCCAAGGCCGATGTTATCATCACGAACCCGACCCACTTTGCAGTCGCCCTGAAGTATGACGGTTCCACAATGGAGGCTCCTCAGATTATAGCCAAGGGTCAGGATTATGTGGCACTCCGCATCAGGGAACTGGCCAAGGAGCATGGTGTTGTAACGATGGAGAATAAGCCGCTGGCACGGGCATTGTTCCAGAGAGCGGAGATCGGTGATGTAGTGCCGGCCGATCTGTTCCAGGCAGTTGCCGAAGTGCTGGCCTATGTATACAAGCTTAAAGGCAAGAGGAGATAAGCCGGGGGAGGTTAAGGACATTGAAAGCTAAAGATCTAACAGTTCTACTGGGCATTATCGGTATCGTGCTGATGATGATTCTGCCCATCCCTGTCTGGCTTTTGGATGTACTGTTAATTGTCAATATCTCGATAGCCCTGACCATTATATTAGTCGCTATGAATACCAGAGATCCGCTGCAGTTCTCAATATTTCCTTCACTGCTCCTGATCACAACGCTGTTCCGCTTAGCGCTGAACCTGTCAACAACCAAGCTGATTCTGGCTGATGGCCATGCCGGGGAGGTCGTAGCGACCTTCGGAAGCTGGATTGCCAGGGGACAGATCGCGATCGGGTTCATTGTCTTCCTGATCCTGGTTGTGGTTCAGTTCATTGTTATCACCAAGGGTTCTGAGCGCGTGGCCGAGGTAGGCGCCCGCTTCACACTGGATGCGATGCCCGGTAAGCAGATGAGTATTGATGCGGATCTGAATGCGGGGATGATCAATGAGCAGCAGGCACGGGAACGCCGCCGTAATGTCGAACGCGAGGCGGATTTCTTCGGAGCCATGGATGGTGCGAGTAAGTTCGTCAAAGGTGACGCCATTGCCAGTATCATCATCCTCATTATCAACCTGATCGGCGGCTTCATTATCGGTATGACCGTTCACGGTATGTCGTTCCAGACAGCACTCTCAACTTACTCTGTACTGACCATCGGTGACGGTCTGGTCAGCCAGATTCCGGCCCTGCTGATCTCCACGGCTTCCGGTCTGATCGTTACCCGGGCGGCTTCGGAAGGCAATCTGGCCGAGGATCTGACCGGACAATTGCTGTCTTATCCGAAGCTTCTATACATAGTGGCTGCGACAATTGCGTTTCTGGGTTTCTTTACCCCGATTACGATTATGTCCACGCTTCCTTTGGCAGGGCTGATGGCTTACGCGGCTTACAGTATGGGGCAGAAGGCCAGCAGGCAGCAGATTGCCGATGAACAACTGGTCGAGGAGAAGCAGATCGAAGAGGTGCGAAGTCCCGAAAGTGTCATCAATCTGCTTACGGTGGACCCGATCGAATTCGAATTTGGTTATGGTCTGATTCCTTTGGCGGATACGGGGCAGGGCGGCGATCTGCTTGACCGCATCATCATGATTCGACGGCAATGTGCGCTGGAGATGGGTCTTGTCGTGCCGGTTATTCGCATACGCGACAATATTCAACTAAAACCGAATGAATATGTCATCAAAATTAAAGGAAATAACGTTGGCGGCGGTGAATTATTACTTAATCACTATCTCGCCATGAGCCCCGGTTATGATGATGAGTCGATTAGCGGGATTGAGACTATTGAACCATCCTTTGGGCTGCCTGCCCTATGGATTGATGAGTCGGTGAAGGAGCGGGCTGAATTATCCGGTTATACCGTGGTTGACCCGCCTTCCGTTGTAGCGACACATCTGACCGAGCTGATCAAACGGTATGGACACGAATTGCTGGGCCGCCAGGAGACGAAGCAACTGGTCGACAACCTCAGGGAGAATTACCCTGTGCTGGTGGACGAGCTGATCCCTTCCATTCTTGCTGTCGGGGATATTCAGAAGGTGCTGGGCAAGCTGCTGCGGGAGAAAATATCCATCCGCGATCTGGTCACCATCTTCGAGACGCTTGCCGATTACGGCACGTATACCAAGGACCCTGACATTCTGACTGAATATGTGCGGCAATCCCTCTCCAGACAGATTACCCAGCAGTTCTCTCAGACGGGGGAGACCCTGCGTGTCATTACTGTAGGCCCCGGACTTGAGAAGAAAATTTCCGAGAGCGTGCAGCAGACGGAGCAGGGCAGCTACTTGGCGCTTGATCCGGTATCTACCCAAACCGTCTATCAGCGGCTTACGGAGCAGATCAACCGTCTCCTGCAATCCGGCCAGCAGCCGATTGTACTAACCTCTCCAACGATTCGCATGTATCTGCGCCAGGTGATTGAGCGAACCATGCAGGATATCCCGGTGCTCTCCTACAGCGAGCTGGAGCCAAACATTGAAATTCAAAGCGTCGGGGTGGTGAACTTATGAGAGTGAAGCGTTATGTGGTCGATACGATGCCTGACGCCATGCATTCGATCCGCAGCGAGCTTGGAAGCGATGCCGTTATTTTAAGCACCAAAGAAATAAAGGTTGGCGGATTCATGGGCATGTTCACAAAAAAGAAGATTGAGGTTGTGGCTGCTGTGGAGAACGGTGCAAAGGCGGCCGCGCAGGAGAAGATTCCTGCACCGCCAATGAATGTACCGCGAAATGCAGTGCCAGAGGCCTATCAGAAGGCTGCCTCAGCCGCTGCTCCTCCGCTCCCGCCGCCTGTGACGGTAAGAGATGCGGCAGCAGCCAAGTCGTTTGCCGAGATTGCCGCAGCGCTGGCTGATCCGCTGGAGCAGGGCGGAGGCGTCGCTGTGATGCCGCCTTTAGCCAAGACGGAGCCGCCGGATATCCGCACTGAGGATATTGCAGCAGGCCAGTCGTCTGTACCGCAGCCGGAGGAGAACCGGAAGAAGCTTGCAGCGATCTATGAATCGCTTGCAACAGAGCAGTCTGAACCTGAGCATACTGCTCCCACTGAAAGCGATGTTCTGCGGGAGATCCGGGATATGAAGCAGTGGATGGAACGTATCGCACGTTATTCCTCAGGGGCAGCCGAGCTGCCTGATGCGCTGGAATCCTTACGCAGCCGCCTGATTGACCAGGAGACTGACGCTGTTCTCGTAGAGGAATGGATCGGACATGTTCTGGAGCGTTACCGTGAGGAAGGAAGCAGCTGGGGGCCGGAGCAATTCGAGGCTGTGCTCAGAGAGCAGATTGATGAATTTCTGTCAGGACGCATTGCCGGCGGTATTGCCCCGGATACCCGGATTGTATATATTGCCGGGCCTACTGGGGTCGGCAAGACGACAACGATTGCCAAGCTGGCAGCGGAGCAGCTGTTCAAGCAGGGCCGCAAGGTTGGGCTGATTACCTCGGATACTTACCGGATATCGGCGGTTGAACAGCTTAGAACCTACGCTTCCATTCTCAACATGCCGCTGGAGGTTGTCCAGTCGCCGGGAGATCTGCAGCGGGCGATGTTCCGGCTGGAGAGCTGTGATCTGGTGTTAATGGACACCGCCGGACGGAATTACCGCAATGAAATGCTGGTGGCTGAACTGCAGAGCCTGCTGGCCAAGGAGCTTAAGAGCGAGACCCTGCTGGTGCTGAGCCTGACCTCGAAGAGCCGCGATATGAAAAAGATCGCGGAGCACTTCGGCAGATACCAGCTGGATAAGGTTGTATTCACGAAGCTGGATGAAACGGGGAGCTACGGCCCGCTGTTCAATGTCCTGAATGATTATCCGCTGAAGCTCTCTTATATTACCAACGGACAGAATGTTCCTGATGATCTTCTTATGGCCACAGGGGAGCAGATTGGCGGCATGCTGCTGGGAACAGGGGGCGGGTGATGGACCAGGCGCAGGCATTAAGACGGCTGGTCTCCAGCCAGGATACAAGGCAGGCTCCCGGAAGCGGTGCCTCCGCCCGGATCATCACGGTATGCAGCGGGAAGGGGGGAGTCGGAAAGTCGAATTTTACCCTTAACTTCGCGCTTGCACTGAAGGCCATGGGACGGAGAGTGCTTCTGTTCGATGCCGATATCGGCATGGCCAATATTGATGTCCTTATGGGTGTCTCCTCCAGATACAATCTGTACCACCTGCTCAAGCGGGAAGCGGATATCGGACAGATCATTCAGCTCGGACCGCAGGCGTTGCCCTTCATTGCAGGGGGCTCCGGGATGGACGAGCTGTTCACACTCTCGGAGGCGGATCTGAATTACTTTACCACACAGATTGCAAGCATTGCCGATACCATGGATTTCATCCTGTTCGACACAGGGGCGGGGCTGTCCAAGGAAACGATGAAATTCATCACTTCTGCCGATGACTGCCTGGTGGTGACCACGCCTGAGCCTACCGCAATTACAGATGCATATGCGCTGATGAAGGTTGTTCATCATTCACATCCTGAGGTTTCGTTCAGGCTGATTGTCAATCAGGCAGGGGATGAACGGGAGGCACGGGCCACCAGTGACAAAATCCGGATGGCGGCCAGCCGGTTCCTGCAGCTTGAGCTTCCCTTTCTCGGTTACATCAGCAGTGATCCGCATGTAGTACAGGCCGTTAAGAAACAAATTCCATTCTCAGTGGCTTTTCCGAACAGTATTGCAGCCAGGGATGTGCAGAGGCTTGCGCAGAGCTATCTGGCTGTGGATTCAGTAGAAACCGCTAAAGTTCAAGGCATCAAGGGATTCATCAGCAAGTGGTTGAAACGAAACAGATAATTGTTCTGAATTTGAGGGACAGAGGTGGAAAAGCTATGAGGCCATATAAAGTTCTGGTTGTTGATGATTCTGCCTTCATGCGCAAGATCATTTCCGATTTAATAGAGAATGATGCCGACTTTCAAGTCACAGCGACAGCTGCCAACGGACGCGAGGCGATTGAGAAGGTTAACGAGCTTCGTCCGGATCTCGTAACCATGGATGTGGAGATGCCTGAGATGAATGGCCTGGAGGCGCTCAAAAGTATCATGGCCCAGCGTCCGCTCCCGGTGATTATGCTGTCCGGCATCAATGAAGAGGGGATGAAGGAGACGATTCTGGCCTTGGAGTGGGGGGCTTTCGATTTCATCCGAAAGCCGTCCATTTCAAACTCCCAGGATATCATCGCTGTTGGAGAGTCCCTCCGGGAGCAGATGAAGGAAGCGATGCTGGCGCGCGAGCGGCGTGAAGCCCGCGCTTCCGCCGTCAAATCGCCTGAGCCTCCTCCTCCCGCTGCTGAACCGCCTGCTCCGCGGGCTGTTGTGGAACCGGTAAGAAGGAAGCTGGAGCCGTCCAAGAAAGAAGCGGATAAAGCGCCGCTTCAGGGCACGGAGAAGCCAAGGGTCAGGGCGCCGCTTGAACCGCCCGCTGACAAACGGAAGCCGGAGACCGGCACTGAGCCGGCGGCTGCGAAGCGGGTAGCCAAGCCTGCGCCGGCAGTGCCTACACCGGCTCCCGACAGGTTGAAAGGGCGTTCCCAGGAGGCGCAGGGCGCCGGAAGGGCTGTACAACGGGCGGCTTCTGAAATTGCTGCAGGCTCGTTCGCGGAACCTCCTGCAGCAACAGGAGGCCAGGCAAGCGGAAGCCGGAGCGTGCGCAAGCTGGTTGCTGTAGGCTGCTCAACCGGAGGTCCGAGAGCGCTGAAGGCATTCCTGGAGAACATCCCCGGTGACTTCCCGGCACCGATTGTCATTGTCCAGCATATGCCGCCTAACTTCACCAAATCGCTGGCCCAGCGTCTGAATACCTTCAGCGCGCTGGAGGTCGCGGAAGCGGAGCACGGTATGATTCTCCGGCAGGGTGCGGCGTATATTGCCCCCGGGGGTTATCACCTGACAGTGGTTCCTGTGCCTGGCGGCCAATACATGATAGAGCTTACTAAGGAAGAGGTCCGTAATGGACATCGTCCTTCTGTAGATACACTGTTTGAATCGGTATTGCAGCTTACCTCGCTGGAACGTCATGCCGTCATTATGACGGGAATGGGCAGCGACGGGGCCCGTATGATGAAAGCACTCTATGATTCGGGGGTGACATCAACCTTTGCAGAGAGTGAAGAAACCTGTGTGGTATACGGAATGCCGAGGTCTGCAGTAGAGTTGAAGTGTGTAAGACACATCCTGCCTTTGCAAGAAATTGCTCCAAGGCTGGTACAAGCCGTTAAATAATGGAATAGCGAACTCGAAGGGGAGGTACCCGCTCATGGACATGAACCAATACTTATCCATGTTTATTGATGAGTCAAATGATCATCTGCAGTCTTTGAACGAGAGCATGATGGGGCTGGAAGCGAATCCGGAGGATCTGAGTATTGTTCAGGTGATTTTCCGCTCCGCCCATACCTTGAAAGGTATGGCGGCTACAATGGGGTTTGAAGATTTGGCTTCGCTTACGCACCAAATGGAGAATGTGCTCGATCTGGTGCGCAATAACAAACTGCGGATGCAGGACTTCATTTTTGATACCCTGTTCAAAAGTATTGACGCTCTGGAATCCATGGTGGAGGATATCACCGGCGGGGGAGCGGGCAAGGCCGATGTAACAGAGATTGTCTCTTCCCTGCAGGCCATCGTACGCGGAGAGGTTCCTTCTGCCGGCAATGCTTCTGCTGAAGTCACTGCTGCTGCGTCCGGCAATGCCAGCGCGGCCCAGGTGTTCCTGGATGAGTTCCAGTACTCCGTACTGGAGCAATCCCTTCAGGAAGGCCATCAGGTGCTGTATGTGGATGTGGCGATCCGCAAGGACTGTCAGCTCAAGGCTGTGCGTGCCTACATGGTCTTCGACCTTCTGGAGCGTTCAGGAGAAGTCGTGAAATCCTTCCCTTCGGTTCAGGACATAGAGCAGGAGAAATTCGATTACGGATTCTCCCTCTACTACATAACCCAAAAGGATGCAAGCGAGATTCAGAAGATGATTCTGAATCTGTCAGAGATCGAAGCGGTTACCGCTGTGGCGCTTGATCAGGAGTCACTTCGCCAAATGGGACAAGACACTGCGGCAGCTACAGCCGAAGCGCCCGCTCCGGCTCCGGTGCAGGAAGCTGCTCCCGTTGCTGCCGGTAATGCTTCCCCTGCGGCTTCTCTGCATCCCAAGGAAGAGAACGGCAAAGCAGCCCCGGCCCGGGCAGGAGGGTCGCCGTCGCCTTCCCGGACCATCCGTGTGGATATTGAGCGGCTGGATGTGCTGATGAATCTGTTCAGCGAGCTGCTTATTGACCGTGTCCGGCTGGAGCAGCTGGCCTCCGAGGTCCAGAACGGGGATCTTACCGAAACGGTCGAGCATATGGGCCGGGTGAGCGGAGATTTGCAAAATATCGTAATGAAGCTCCGCATGGTTCCGGTAGACACCGTATTTAACCGGTTCCCGCGGATGATCCGCGATCTGGCGAAATCGCTGGACAAGAAGGTGGATTTAATCATCACTGGAGCAGATACAGAGCTTGACCGTACCGTGATTGATGAGATTGGCGATCCGCTGGTCCATCTGCTGCGCAATGCGGTTGACCACGGGATTGAATCTATTGCAGACCGGATTGCGGCTGGGAAGCCGGAGACCGGAACCGTCCAGCTCCGGGCCTTCCATAGCGGCAATCATGTGTTCATCGAGATTGAAGAGGATGGCAAGGGCATCTATCCGAAGAATGTCTTAGCCTCTGCTGTCAAAAAGGGTGTGATTACCCAAGAGCAGGCGGGCACGATGACAGATGACGAAGCGTACCAACTGCTCTTCGCGCCTGGATTCAGTACAGCTGAGGTCATCTCTGACGTATCGGGCCGGGGCGTGGGTCTCGATGTGGTCAAATCCAAAATCTCTTCCCTGGGCGGTAACGTCACCATCTATTCTACACCAGGCAAGGGCACGAATTTCTCCGTTCAGCTTCCGCTGACCCTGTCGATCATTGCAGCGATGCTGGTTCGGCTTGGCTCAGAGAAATATGCCATTCCGCTCTCTTCCATCGTGGAGACTGGAATTGTGAAGCAATCCCAGATCCGCACCATTCACGGCAACCGGATGCTGGAGTTCCGGGGCAGCCATATTCCGCTGGTCTCCCTGAGCAAGATCTTCTCCATTCCGGACTATGATGAAAGCACGGAAGAGGAGACGGAGATCGTGGTTGTCCGCAAGGGAGAACGGCTGGTTGCCTTGGCCGTGCAGGACTTCATTGGCCAGAACGAAATTGTAATCAAGAACCTCGGCAAGTATCTCCCAGAGGTGCAGGGAATTTCCGGAGCCACGATTCTTGGAGACGGACAGGTAGCGCTTATTATCGATCCGAATGCTTTTATCAAATAATCAGGTTAGAACAGGGAGGGTCATTCCATGGCTGAAGATATCAAAGTAATTGTATTCAAGCTTGGCACTGAAGAATACGGCATTGAAGTAGAGAAGGTCCAGACGATTGAACGTATGATGCCGATTACCCGCGTACCGAAGACCTATTCCTTTATCAAAGGTGTGATCAATCTGCGCGGTGTCGTGATTCCGGTTATCGATCTGCGCGGACGGTTCGGCATCGAGGAAGCGGAGCACACCGACCAGACCCGGATCATCATCGTCAATGTGAATGAGATGGAAGTGGGCTTCATTGTTGATTCAGCCAACGATGTCATTGATCTGAACCGTGACATTATTGATGTACCGCCGGATGTCGTGGGCGGAATCAAGGCGAAGTATCTGGACGGGGTAGCCAAAATTGGTGATGACCGCCTGCTGATTATGCTTAACCTGTCTGAAGTGCTGAACAAGAGTGAAATCGTGCAGCTGGAAAGCCTGGAGGGCTAGCCTATGGAGCTATTCAAGAACTTCAAAGACTTCAAAATGGATGTGCTTAAGGAAGTCGGAAATATCGGGGCCGGCAATGCTGCCACCGCCTTATCTCAACTGCTTAATAAGCCGATTGATATGGCGGTTCCGAAGGTACAGCTGCTCAGCTTCGAGGAGATCACCGATAAGGTGGGCGGAGCGGAGGAACTGGTATATGCGGTATTCCTGCGTGTGGAAGGTGAAGCCCCGGGCAACCTGTTCTTCATTCTTACCCCGGAGGCGGCAAGCAACCTGCTCAGCCGGATTGCCGGCATTGAAGTCTCCGGCGGCGATGAGCTGAGTGAGATGGAGTTATCCGCACTAAGCGAGATCGGCAATATTCTGGCCGGCTCTTATCTCTCTTCCCTGGCGGACTTCACCTCCCTGACCATGTATCCGACAGTGCCGGCGCTTGCAATGGATATGGCCGGAGCCATTCTTGGCTACGGGCTGCTGCAGTTCGGTCAGATGGGCGATGATGCGCTGCTGATCGATACGACTTTTTTAGAAGGCCAAAATGAAATTGAAGGACAATTCTTCCTTATTCCCGATCCGGAATCGTTCCCCAAAATATTCAAGGCTTTAGGAGTACCGTTCGACAATGATTGAAGAGCAGAGCATCATTAAAGTAGGTATGGCGGATCTGAACGTAGGCAGCCAGGACAGCCTTATTCGTACGACCGGTCTTGGCTCCTGTGTAGGTCTGACTCTGTTTGATCCCGGTAAAAAGCTGGCGGGGATGGCTCATGTCATGCTGCCCTCTTCAGAGATTGCCAGGGAGGGACAGCTGAATATCGCCAAGTTCGCAGATACTGCTGTGCCTGAGCTATTGGCCCGCCTGCTGGGGCTGGGGGCGGTTAGAAGCCGGATTGTGGCCAAGATGGCCGGAGGCTCGCAGATGTTTGCTTTTGCCGGAGGGAGTGACACCATGAGGATCGGGCCTCGGAATGTGGAATCCTGCAAGCTTGCTCTTGAGAGCCTTCATATTCCGCTTATCGCGGAGGACACGGGCGGCAATTATGGGCGCACGATAGAAATCTCCTGCAATACCGGAGTGATTTTTATCCGCAGCGTTCAAAAAGGCCCGAAGGAAATTTAGCCATGAGCAGGAAACTATTGCTGAATATTGTGGCCGGACTGATCGGATTTGTACTAACCTTCCTTGCGAACAACGGACAGAACCTGCTGGGTACCAGCCTGATCCGGGGCATGTACGGATTTATTATCTGGTTTGTGCTTGCTTTCTTCCTGAGATGGGTATTGGGTTTTATTATCGGAAAAGAAGCCTCAGACCCGGAAGCCGGTTTGTTCGATAACGGAGAGTCTCTTGGCGGGAAGCTTGATATTAGTACACCTGAAGAGGATCAGGAGCTCAAAGACCTGTTAACCCCAAAACGGGAGGCGGTCAGTGAAGAGACCGGGGGGTTCACGCCTTTGCAGCCTCCGAAGCTAGTCTCTATGAAAGATCCTGAAGAATTGGCCAAGGCCGTTCGTCACCTGAAAGAAGAATAAGCGAGTACTGCGGCGAAAGTCCGTCATCTTGCGCCGCATGTTTGCCCGCTGACTAAACTTTGGGAAGGGTGAAAGCCGTTGAACGAGCGTAAAGCAGCTCAGTCGGAAACAGACCTGCTTTGGGAGCAGTGGAAAGAGCACGGCGATCCTGAAGCTAAAAAAAAGCTGATTGAGAGTTATCTCCATATTGTTGATTACGTGTCCAGCCGTCTGGCAGTAGGGCTGCCCAAAAACGTCTCCAAGGACGATTTGGCCAGCAACGGTGTCATGGGACTCATTGATGCGATCGAAAAATTCGACTACAAGCGGGGGCTTCAATTCCAGACCTATGCTTCGTGGCGGGTTCGGGGAGCAATCCTTGATTCTCTGCGGCAAAGTGACTGGGTTCCCAGATCCGTACGCGAAAAAGCGAAAAAAATCGAGGATGCCTACCAGCAGCTGGAGCAGAAGTATTTGAGATCGGTAAGTGACGATGAAATGAGCAAGTATCTGAATATTTCGGAAACGGAGTTTCAGACGATGCTGCAGGATGTCGCAGTAATGTCGCTCTGTTCATTGGAAGATCCTATACGTGAAGAAGAATCAGAGACACGAATGTCCATATTGGTAGATGACAAGGCCAAGAATCCGGACCGTAAAGTGAATGAGTTCTACCTGCGGGATACGCTAACCAAAGGCATCGAGAAACTAACAGTGAAAGAACGGACCGTCGTGTCCCTTTTATATTATGAGGATTTATCTTTAAGCGAGATTGCGGAAGTGATGTCACTGTCTCCTTCGCGAATCTCCCAGCTTCATTCCAAAGCTATTTTGCGGCTAAGAGGAACACTTGAGAAGAACCGGGACCTTCTGATGCAAAATGATTAACCGGGTGACGGTGACAAGGGGGAGCAGAAATTGATCGGTCAATATGTATTGAGCCAATACCTGAGCATTACTTTTTCGGAGGATAAGGGGATTGCTTACCTTCAGTTCACCAAGAAGGATGAGAATTTCACTTGTTCGGTCGAGGACCTTGAGAGCTTCCTGTCCAGTCACAATATTCGTTTCGGTATCCAGCATGATATTGTGCAGCGGATTAGCAGCAACCCGGAAGAATACTTCTGGAACCGGGTGCCGATCGCGATTGGACAGCCTGCTGTCAACGGTAAGGATGGCCGCATTGTGCTGACCGTTGATATGGAGGAGGACCGCAAGCCTCTAGAGAAAGAGGATGGCAAGGTGGATTACAAAGAGCTGGTCCGGCTGCATAACGTAAGGAAGGGCCAGCTTATTGCCAAGGTTATTCCGGCAGAGAACGGTGTGAGCGGCAAAACGGTAACCGGGGAGGAGCTTCCGTTCCGGGCAGGGAAGGAGGCTCATTTCAAGGTAGGCAAGAATGTGGTGGTGGATCAGGAAGAGACCTCCATGTATTCGGCGATTGACGGATTGGTCACGCTGACAGACAAGGGCAAGATCAATGTATTTCCGGTGTATGAAATCAATGGGGATGTGGATTACAGCACGGGCAATATTGATTTCGTGGGCACGGTGGTCATCCGCGGCAATGTGCTTACCGGCTTCACCGTCAAATCCGCAGGAGATATCCGGGTGGTCGGCGGGGTAGAGGGGGCCGAGCTGATATCGGGCGGGTCCATCGAGATTACGGGCGGCATCATCGGATATAATAAAGGGCTCGTTCATGCCGGTAAAAATGTTAAGGTCTCGTTCATCCAGGATGGCAATGTTGTGGCCGGGGAGGATGTTATAGTCTCACAAAGCATCATGCATTCCAGCATCCGGGCAGGCCGCGATGTGTTGTGCAACGGCGCCAAAGGTTTAATTGTTGGCGGTATTGTGCAGGCGGGTGAACACGTGATTGCCCGCACCGTCGGCAATACCATGTCTACAGCTACAGCGATTGAAGTGGGCGTTGTTCCCGAGCTGAGAAATGAGATCAACGAACTGCGCCAGGAGCTCCGTCAGCTTCTTGAGAATGAGGACAAGACCAATAAGGCGCTGTATCTGCTTAATCAGCTGGCGAACAATGGCCAGCTATCGCCCGATAAGGTGGCGCTTCGCGTCAAGCTTAATGCCACCAAGCAATCCCATATGCGTGATGAAAAGAGAATTAAAGAGCGTGTGCTGGAGATCGAGCGCATGCTGGAGGACACCGGCAGAGCTAAGGTTGATGTCGTCAAGACGATCTATGGAGGCTCTAAGATCGTAATCGGCAGATATACCAGGTTCGTCAAGGACCCGACGGAGCGGGTATCCTTCATTTACAGTGAAGGGGATATATCCATAATACCGTATGTATAATCAGGCAGGCAGCCGAGGCGGCCTGCTATTCCTTGATTCTGTAACCAATGAGTGGAGAAGAGGGATCTTATGAGTCTGAAACCGGTGGAACTGCAAATTGCTTTGCCCCGTACCCATGATGCGGGCAAAGTTCAGAACAACCTTCAGCAGCGTCCTGCACTCGACCAGCAGCAATTGGCAGGCCAGAATGTCAAGCAGACCCAGGAGATTGCGCAGCGCAGCAGCGAGGTGGACGAGTCCGCAGAATCCGCGCTGCGGGACGGCGGAAAGGGGAACGGCTCCGGGAGTCAGCCTCACACACGTAAGCAGGGCAATCAGGAGAACACCCATGATGCCGAACATCCCTATAAGGGGCACCGTATAGATTTCAGTCTCTGATTTCGACCAGAATAACCGCAAATGCAGTTAAGGCATCCTATGAATTAAACGCAGAAGGAGATTACACACTTGGAACCATGGGTATACATCGTGCTGGTAGGCGCAGTTGCTATTGTTTATGCCCTGCGGCTGCCGGCCAGAACGGGGAAGGAAGACTCGGAGAAGAAGAGCCTGAAGGAGACGGAGGCGGCTCTGGAGCTCTACATGGCCGATATCGAGCATGAGAACTCCGAGTTGCTGAAGCTGGTGGGCAGTATTAAGACACAGTCACAGAGCAATAAGGCGGCCCTGCAGGAAGAGATCGGTGGACTGCGGGAGCAGGTGGGCGAGCTGCAGAAGAGCCTGCTGCTGATGGATGCGCGGCTGACCGCAGAAGAGAAGGGACTGCTTCAGCTGGCAGCCACCTTCTCGCGGGAAGCTTCGTCCGACCACGCGGAGAAGCCCCAGGGCAGGGAGCAGGCTGCCGAGGCAGTACCTCCTGTTAAGCCAAGACCCGTCAGCTCCATTAAGCTGCGGTATCCCCGGCTGTTCGAGCTGCATGAGCAAGGGAAATCAATCGATTCTATCGCCAAGACCGCCGGTCTGCAGCGGGGTGAGGTGCAGCTGATCCTGCAGCTTGCCCAGCAGGAGGAATCCGTATGATGAAGAACCGGTTCTTTATGCTGGGACTAGGGGTCGGGCTGATAGCCGGCGCGCTGCTCTTGCAGCTGATGATAGCCGGACGGACGGCGCCTCTGACCAAAGAAGAGCTGATCCGGCAAGCGGCTAGCCTGAACCTGACTGTTGTAGATCCGGCAGAAGCTGCTGCAACAGCAACGCCGTCCCCGGAGGAAGCGGCCAAGGGCCAGGCTTCCGGGGCGCCAGCAGCAACACCGGCATCTACGCCTGCTGTCCCGCCCAAGCCGGCTGCAGTGCCAAGCGCCGCAACGACTCCGGGCAAGCCTTCAGCTCCTGCACAGCCGCAGAGCACCGCAGCACCTGTTACCAAGGCTCCTGCTACGCCTGAAGCGCCTGTGGCTGCGGTTGACGGGGTAATCTCTCTTAAGATTCCCACTGGAATTACTCTCGCCCAGACGGCAGATTTACTTGCGGAAGCCGGGGTTATTGAGGATAAGAATAAGTTCCTCCAGACGGCAAACAGCCGTAAGGTGAATACTATCATTCAATACGGCAGCTACAGCTTCACCAAGGGAGAGAGCATCAACTCCATTATTGACAAGCTGATTACCGTAAAAAAGTAATCGTTGCATAGGCTGTTTTATTATGATATATTAATTGACGGTGTTAAAACACACGCCGGTTGATTTCGACAAGGGGTGCTTTCTTCTGAAGAAAGTCTTGCTGAAAGATGACGCGCGGCGGAGGAGACACACAATAAACCAAACTTAGGAGGTGTGTGAAGATGGCAGTAATCTCCATGAAGCAGCTTCTCGAAGCTGGGGTACACTTCGGTCACCAGACTCGTCGTTGGAACCCAAAGATGGATCGTTATATCTTCACTGAAAGAAACGGAATTTACATTATTGACTTGCAAAAGACAGTCAAAAAGGTAGAGGAAGCTTACAACTTTGTAAAGAGCGTCGCTGGCGACAACGGCACAATCCTATTCGTAGGAACAAAGAAGCAGGCACAGGATTCCGTAAAAGAAGAAGCTGAGCGTTCGGGTATGTTCTTCATTAACCAGCGTTGGCTCGGTGGTACCCTGACTAACTTCCAGACTATTCAGAAGCGTATTGACCGCCTGAAGAAATTGGAAGCTTGGGAAGAAGACGGTACCTTTGCAGTATTGCCTAAGAAAGAAGTTATCCTTCTCCGCAAAGAGAAAGATCGTCTTGAGAAATTCCTGGGCGGTATCAAGAACATGAAAGGTCTTCCAAGCGCGCTGTTCATCATTGACCCGCGTAAAGAGCGCATTGCAGTAGCAGAAGCTCGCAAATTGGGTATTCCTATCGTAGCTATCGTTGATACTAACTGCGATCCGGATGAAATTGACTACGTAATCCCAGGCAATGACGACGCAATCCGCGCCGTGAAGCTCTTGACTGGTAAGATGGCTGATGCTGTTGTTGAAGCTCATCAGGGCGAAGACACAACTACAGCTTAAGTAGTAACCGGAACATAAAACATAAACTTAAATGAAAAGGGTGGTTGGCAGGTGGATAACCTCTCACTGCCCTTTTTTTAAAATGCAAGCAAGTATCGCTTTATGCCCGCGTATGACAACGACTATGACCCTGGAGGGAATAACAATGGCAGTAGATGCAAAAGCAGTGAAGGAACTTCGTGAAAGAACAGGGGCAGGAATGCTCGATTGTAAGAAAGCGCTGGAAGAAGCAAACAACGACATCACCAAAGCAGCAGAATTGCTTCGTGAAAAAGGTCTGTCCGCAGCAGCGAACAAGGCCGGACGTATTGCTACTGAAGGTACTGTAGAATCCTATATCCACGCTGGCGGCCGTATTGGCGTTCTGGTAGAAATTAACTGCGAAACTGACTTTGTAGGCAAAACCGATTCCTTCAGAGAATTCGCACGTGACATCGCTATGCAAATCGCAGCAGCGAACCCGCTGTATGTCCGCCGTGAAGAAGTACCTTCTGAAGACGTAGAGAAGGAAAAAGAAATTCTTAAGGCACAAGCGCTGAACGAAGGCAAGCCTGAGAAGATCGTTGAAAAAATGGTGGAAGGCCGCATCAGCAAGTTCTATGAAGAATACTGCCTGATGGAGCAATCCTTCGTTAAAGACCCGGACAAGACAATCTCCCAGCTGCTGAATGAAAAAATCAGCACGATTGGCGAGAACATCACCATCCGCCGCTTTGTTCGTTTCGAACTGGGTGAAGGTCTTGAGAAGAAAGTCGACAACTTCGTAGAAGAAGTTATGGCACAAGTAAAACAATAATAACTGCATGACATTGAATAAGAACTGAATACAGGCAAGCATCAAAAGAGCGGAACACATACAAGTAGTGTTCCGTCTTTTGTAGAAAGTGAGGGTATATAATTGGAACAACCGGTATTTAAGAGAGTAGTCCTTAAGGTAAGCGGTGAATCGCTCGCCGGACAGAATGGCTATGGCATCGATGCCGATACGATCATCTCTATTGCAGAGCAGGTCAAGGAAGTCGTGGAGCTTGGAGTTCAGGTTGCGATTGTATGCGGCGGTGGCAACATCTGGCGCGGAATCGCCGGAAGTGCAAGCGGTATTGACCGGGCAACAGCCGATTATATGGGAATGCTGGCAACAGTGATGAACTCGCTGGCATTGCAGGACGCTCTGGAGCAGATCGATGTCCCTACCCGGGTTCAGACCTCTATCGCCATGCAGCAGATTGCTGAGCCTTATATCCGCCGCCGGGCGATCCGGCATCTGGAGAAGGGCCGCGTAGTTATTTTTGCCGCAGGGACAGGGAATCCGTTCTTCTCGACAGATACTACGGCAGCACTTAGAGCAGCCGAGATTGAAGCCGAGGTTATCCTCATGGCCAAGAATAAGGTAGACGGCGTCTACTCAGCAGATCCGTTCAAGGACAGCACTGCCGTTAAGTTCGAGCAGCTTACTTACATGGATATTCTGAACAAAAACCTGGGGGTTATGGATTCTACCGCTTCCTCACTCTGCATGGATAATAATATACCGCTCATTGTGTTTGCTATTACAGAGCAAGGCAATATTAAACGCGTCGTTCTCGGCGAAAAGATCGGGACGATCGTTAAAGGGAGTGTAAATTAAATGCCACAATCGGTTAAGAAGAATGCCGAAGAGCGTATGGAAAAAGCGATTCTCTCGCTGAAACGCGACTTGGCAACACTGCGGGCAGGACGCGCTTCGACGTCACTGCTGGATCGCATCCAGGTTGAATATTACGGTGCTCCAACTCCTATTAATCAGCTGGCCAACATCAGCACACCGGATTCCCGGACCCTGCTGATCCAGCCGTGGGACAAATCTTCGATGTCAGACATCGAAAAGGCGATTATGAAATCCGACATTGGGATTACTCCAGCCAATGACGGTACGATTATCCGCCTGTCGATTCCTCCGCTTACCGAAGAACGCCGTACTGAGCTGGTGAAATTCACCAAGAAGTTCGGTGAAGAAGCTAAGGTAGCGATCCGCAACATCCGCCGCGATGCCAACGATGACATCAAGAAGATGGAGAAGAACGGCATTTCAGAAGATGAATCACATGGACATCAGGAAGATATCCAGAAATCAACGGATAAGTTCATAGCTGAAGTCGACAAAGTGCTCTTGTCCAAAGAAAAAGAGATTATGGAAGTATAACGAAATTCATGAGACTTCAGGCCCCTCCGTTAATGGTGGGGTTTGTCTCTTTCTGATAAGAGCTTGGAGGAAACGGAAATGATCAAACGGATTCAAGAATGGCTGAGCCGTAAAGACAGGCAGGAGCCAGTCGAGATTTCACCGGATAATATTCCCCGGCACGTAGCGATAATTATGGATGGCAACGGGCGCTGGGCGAAACGGCGCGGTATGCCCCGGGTTGTGGGCCATCAGAACGGGATGAAGGCAGTCAAACGTGCTACCATTGCAGCGAATGACCTCGGAGTAGAATTTTTGACTCTGTACGCTTTCTCTACGGAGAACTGGACCCGGCCGAAGGATGAAGTGGATTTCCTGATGCGCCTCCCCGTAGAATTCCTGGCTATTGAACTGGATGAACTCATTGAGAAGAATGTACAGGTGCGCGTAATGGGCAACACGGAGGCTTTGCCTTCCCATACCCGCAAGGCGATGGAAGAAGCGGTCGCCCGCACACTAAGCAATACCGGACTTATACTTAATTTTGCTCTGAACTACGGCGGGCGTAAGGAAATTGAGGACTGTATGCGCGCTCTGGGCAAGGATATCCAGGCAGGAACTCTGTCACCTGAAGAGATCACTTCAGAGCTGATTGACAACAGACTGTCATCCAGCGGACTACCCGATCCTGACCTGCTCATCCGTACGAGCGGGGAGATGCGGCTCAGTAACTTTATGCTGTGGCAAATCGCCTATAGTGAATTTTGGTTTACGGATGCGTACTGGCCGGAGTTCGACAAGACGCATCTGATGCAGGCTGTGGCTGAATATCAGCGCCGCACACGCCGTTATGGTGGATTGAAGTAGCCTGATGGGAGAGGGATTCTTTGAAGCAGCGATTGATTACCGGAATTGTTGCCGGGGCCTTGTTTTTAGGGTTATGCTATTGGGGTGGCTGGCCGTATCAGCTGATGCTGACTGCGATGGCCCTCATCGGCTATTATGAATTTGTGAAAATGACAAGTACAGCCACCTTCGGGCTGACTGCTGTATTTGGTTATGCCTCTGTAGTAGGCTTTATGATTCCTTGGGATCTCCTGGGAACGAATAAGCTATTCTCCTGGGAACAGGGGATTTGGCTGGTATTGCTGCTGTTCCTGCTGGTCACTGTCTTCAGTAAGAATAAGCTTGATATCAAAATCACCGCGATGATGTTCACTGGCATTGTTTACATAGGAATGGGGTTCTCGTATATGGGAATCGCCCGCGGTGCGGGAGATGGCCATGGCCTCTTCTGGACGATCCTGCTGCTGTGCTGTATATGGGGCAGTGATGCCGGAGCCTATTTTGTCGGCAGAAGCTTCGGGAAGAACAAGCTGTGGCCTGCGATCAGTCCTAACAAGACTATAGAGGGCGCGCTTGGCGGAGTATTGATTTCTGCTGTCATATCGATTGTGTTTGCTATACTGGTTCCTGATCTGCTGACTATCGGACGCGCGCTGCTGATTGGAATTGCCTGCGCTGTGCTGGGTCAGCTTGGAGATCTTGTACAATCTGCCTATAAACGGGTGTACGGTATTAAGGATTCAGGCTCACTCTTGCCGGGTCACGGTGGCATCCTGGACCGCTGCGACAGCTGGATCATCGTATTTCCTTTCGTACATATCGTAATGCTGATGCCTTACTATTAACGACAGGAAGAAGGAAAGCAACTGTGAAAAGAATTAGTATTCTCGGCTCCACGGGCTCCATCGGTACCCAGACGCTGGATGTGGTAGCTATGCATCCGGAAGCTTTTGAAGTCGATGGACTGGCGGCGGGAAGTAATACTTCACTGCTGCTGGAACAGGTCCGCCGTTTCAAGCCTCGCCGTGTATCGGTATCCACGAAGGAGCTTGCAGAGGAGATCAGATCCAGTCTGCCTGCCGGTGTAGAGCTGTACAGCGGAAGTGAAGGTCTGGTGGAGATTGCTGCCGGAGGCGATGCACAGACAGTCGTAACTGCGCTTGTAGGCAGTGTAGGACTTCAGTCTACGCTGGCGGCGATTGAAGCCGGCAGACATATTGGACTGGCTAATAAGGAGACACTGGTGACCGCCGGACATCTGGTTACAGAGCTGGCTGGACGCAAAGGCGTGAAGCTGCTGCCAGTGGACAGTGAGCATTCGGCGATTTTCCAATGCTTAAACGGGGAGAACCGTGAAGATGTGGCTTCAATTACCATTACTGCCTCGGGCGGTTCATTCCGTGATTATAAGCGTGAACAGCTTACGAATGTTACCGTAGCGGACGCACTGCGTCACCCCAATTGGAGCATGGGGGCCAAGATTACTATTGACTCGGCAACCATGGTTAACAAAGGCCTGGAGGTTATTGAAGCCCACCATTTGTTCGCCCTTCCGTATGAGCAGATTGATGTGGTGCTGCATCCGGAGAGTATCATTCACTCCTATGTGGAGTTCTGCGACAGCAGCATTATTGCTCAGCTTGGGACTCCTGATATGCGGGTTCCAATTCAATATGCGCTCACCTATCCCGACCGCTGGCCGTCTCCTGCGAAGCGTTTGTCTCTGGCTCAGGTAGCCAGCCTGACCTTCCGGGAGATGGATTATGAGCGCTATCCGGCGCTGAAGATGGCTATTGACTGCGGCATAGCGGGCGGCACATTCACAACAGCCTTCAATGCAGCCAATGAGGTCGCCGTGGCCCGCTTCCTGCGCGGTGAGATTCCCTTCCTGCGGATTGATGAGATTATTGATGAAGTGCTTCAGCGTCATCAGGGTGAAGCGAACCCCGGTCTGGAACAGATTCACAGTAGCGATATAGCTTCCCGGGAGCTTGCGGCTGTCCTGTAAAGGGATAAGAGGCCTTTGGAAACGGTGAATATGGCTGTACCCTGAAAAATAGGTGTGGACTGTTGATTCTCTTGTGCCCTGCCTTGGAATAATGATAAATTAAGAGGACATACTTCGGTCTTACACCTTAAGGGGGAATGTTGCGCTATGGAGATGGTAAGAGTTGTTTTTTTAACGGTGTTTATGTTCTTTGTTCTGGTGACTGTCCATGAATGGGGACATTATTATTTTGCCAAACGCGCCGGAATTCTTGTACGGGAATTTGCGATCGGTTTCGGTCCGAAACTGTTCTCTTATAAACGCGGTGAAACCCAGTTCACGCTCCGCCTGCTGCCCTTCGGGGGATACGCCCGTATGGCCGGCGAAGACCCGGAGATGGTTGAGATCGGCCCCGGGCAGACCATTGCTGTCCGGCTGGGCCAGGATAACAAGGTAAAGAATATCTACCTCGATTCCCTGGATACGCGCAGAAATGTTATCCGCGGCGAAGCGCAGTTCACGGATCTGGAGAATGAACTGAAGATCCGCCTTGATGTAGATGGTGAAGTGACCACCTATGATGTGAATCCGCAGGCGATGATGATCAAAGGCACCCAGCAGACGCAAATTGCGCCTAAGGACCGCCAGTTCGGCAGCAAAACCGTCGGCCAGCGCGCGATAGCGATCCTGGCCGGACCGGTGATGAACTTCATTCTGGCGTTTGTGCTATTTGCACTTCATCTGCAGATGGCCGGAATCCCGGTGGAGAATCCGACCTATGTGAAGATCGGTGACGTCAGCGTAGGAATGCCTGCACAGGAAGCAGGTCTTCAGAAGGGCGACATCGTCGTCACTGTGGACGGGCAGGCCATCGGCGGAGATTACCAGAAGATGATCAAGCTGACTTCAGCCTCCAAAGGCAAAGAAATGAACTGGACGCTGAAGCGCGGCGAAGAGACCTTGAATGTGACCATGATTCCCCGTGGAATGGAAGGGGAGCAAGGCGGCAAGGTTGGAATTACGCCAGAGCTTCCTACCCGCAAGGCCGGAGTGGGGGAGACAATTACCAAGTCCGGTACAGCGATGGTCGACACCACCAAGCTGATTTTTATCGGCTTCAAGCAGCTGATCAACAAATTTAATATGGATGATATCTCCGGGCCGGTAGGCACGTTCCAATTGACCGGGCAGATTGCCCAGCAGGGGATTCAGTATTTGACCTATTGGGCGGCTATTCTCAGCCTGTATCTGGGGATCTTCAATCTTCTGCCGATTCCTGCACTGGATGGCAGCCGGCTTGTATTCCTGGGTGTTGAGGCTCTGCGCGGCAAGCCGGTGGACCCGAGCAGGGAAGGCATGGTCCACTTTGTAGGCTTTGCCCTGCTGTTCCTGGTGATGATCGCTGTTACGTATAATGATATTTTACGCCTCATAAGCGGCTGACGGATGTCATATCTTTTTTATCCCGTGATGCATTTGATTGGGCTTCATAGCTAATGTGCAATCTGAGGGGCGAATAATAGGAGGATTTCTTCACATGGCCAAAGACAAGCAGTTCGTTACAGAGATCACGCCGCAGGGCGAGGATTTCTCACGCTGGTATATCGATGTTATCAAAAAAGCGGACCTGATGGATTATTCGCCGGTCCGCGGCTGTATCGTGTTCAAACCGGACGGCTATGAAATCTGGGAGCATATCCAGGAGGAAATGAACCGCCGCCTGAAGGCGACCGGTCACCGGAACGCCTACTTCCCGCTGTTCATTCCCGAGAGCTTTTTCCAGAAGGAGAAGGAGCATGTGGAGGGCTTCAACCCGGAGCTGCCTTGGGTCACTGAGGCCGGAGGCGATGTGCTGGAGGAACGTCTGGCGATCCGCCCTACGTCCGAGACGATGTTCGGCCATATGTATTCCAAGTGGATTCAGTCTTACCGCGACCTTCCGGTGCTGATCAACCAATGGGCCAA
Organism: Paenibacillus sp. FSL H3-0333; assembly: GCF_038002805.1. Classification (NCBI taxonomy): domain Bacteria; kingdom Bacillati; phylum Bacillota; class Bacilli; order Caryophanales; family Paenibacillaceae; genus Paenibacillus; species Paenibacillus sp. FSL H3-0333. The sequence continues at coordinate 3,678,052 of NZ_JBBODG010000001.1, forward strand.
CGTGGTCCGCTGGGAGAAACGTACCCTGCCGTTCATCCGTACGACAGAATTCCTCTGGCAGGAAGGCCATACCGCGCATGAGAATGAGACGGAAGCACGCGAAGAAACGATGAAGATGCTTGATAACTACCGCGACTTCGTGGAGACCTTTCTGGCTATTCCGGTAGTGACCGGACAGAAGACGCCATCCGAGCGGTTCGCCGGTGCTGTGGATACGTATTCCATTGAAGCGATGATGAAGGATGGACGGGCTGTACAGGCCGCTACCTCCCATTATCTGGGCACCAAGTTCGCGGTTGCTTTTGATATCCAATATCTGAACCGGGAGAATGTACTGGAACATGCACACACCACCTCGTGGGGCTCTACCACGCGTCTGATTGGTTCGCTCATCATGGTGCATGGTGACGACCGCGGACTGGCTCTGCCGCCGAAGGTAGCACCTACGCAAGTCATTATGATTCCAATCGGACCGCCTAAGACCCGCGAAGCAGTCATCGGACGTACCGACGAACTGTTTGGTGAGCTTAAGAGCGCCGGAATCCGCGTGCGTGTGGATGACCGTGCGGATGTAACCCCGGGCTGGAAGTTCAATGAATATGAAATGCGCGGCGTGCCTGTCCGTCTGGAGCTTGGACCGCGTGATATGGAGAATGGCGTCTGCGTGCTCGTATCCCGGATCAGCGGCGAGAAGAAGGTCATTCAGCAGGAGAACCTGGTTGAAGAAGTGAATGCGATGCTTGCGCAGGTCCACCAGGAAATGTACGAGCGGGCACTGAAATTCCGTGAGGATCATTTCTATTCCGTAGACACTCTTGAGCAGATGAAGGATTCTATGGAAGAGAAACGCGGCTTTGCGCTTGCAGGCTGGTGCGGCTCTGAGGAATGTGAAGATAAGGTCAAGGAAGAGACCGGCGCAGGCAGCCGTAATATTCCGTTCCACCCGTCAGAAACGAAAGAGACCTGTATTTGCTGCGGCAAGCCTGCTCAGCATACGGTTGTATTTGCCAAAGCATATTAATCGGCAACCTTATATTTGTTATTTTTTATATCAGCTTCTGGCGAGAGGAGTCGGCGGGCCGCAAGTACCCAATGCTTTTTAAGCCGGAGGCTTTTTCTTACAATTATTGCCGAGTTAGGTGGGGAATGCATGGAGCAGAACGTGGAGAGAAGAAAGAGATTTGAGCTGTTGATGAAGCAGGGGGAGATTCCGCCTGCCATGATTGATCCTTATTTTGTAGACGGACAGATTGAACGGGTGGAGATTAGCCGCGGCAACCATGACTGGCATATCGTGATTGCGAAGACAACCCTGATTCCCGCCCAGACCTACCGGGCATTTATTCTTAGAATGCGTGAGAAGCTGCAGCATATTGCCAAGGTCAGCTTCTTGTTCCTATATGATGATACTGTAAGCAGAGCCGATATTGTACAGGAGTACTGGGGCATGTTCCTGGAGTGGGTCCAGCGTGAGATTCCGTCCGTCAACGGTTGGCTGACGCGCTCCAGCCAGGAGCTGCAGGACGGCACGCTCATCCTAAGCCTGAACGATTCCATGTCGCTCGAACTGGCCCGCAAAAAGGGTATCGAAGCCGCCATTATTAAATATTATGATAAATACTTCGCGCTCCCTCTCAAGGTCAAGCTGCAGATGTCCGAGGATGAGACCAAGAACAAAGCGGATGCCTATGAGGAATTCCAGCAGAAGCTCCAGCAGGAGCAGCGTGAGCTGGTAGAGCTGATGATGATGAACAGTGAGCCGGACGAGCCTGAAGAAGCGGGGGACCCGGGCGAGGTCATTAAGCTTCAGATCGGGAATGACATTAAGGAGCAGGCCGTCTCCATTCTGGAGATTCAGGATGAAGAGAAGAAGATTACAATCCAGGGGACGATCTTCGGGCTGGACAGCAAGGAGCTGCGTAACGGGAATACGCTGTTCACCTTCTGCATCACAGACTTTACGGATTCCCTGCAGATGAAGATGTTCGCCAAAACAAAGGAAGAGCTGAAGATCATGGGCCAGCTGGCTAACGGCAAATGGGTCCGGGCGCGCGGCAAAGTGGAGTATGACCGGTTCATGCAGATTCCCGAGCTGGTGATGATTCCTTCGGATCTGACCGAGGTGTCGGCGCCGCCTGCCCGTAAGGACAATGCCAAGGAGAAGCGCGTGGAGTTCCACCTGCATACGACTATGAGCACGATGGATGCGGTAGCACCGATTGATGCCTATGTCAAAACAGCTGCGAAATGGGGCCACCCGGCACTTGCAGTTACCGACCACGGCAATGTTCAGAGCTTCCCGGATGCGAATCATGCCGCCCATAAGCATAAGCTCAAGATGCTCTACGGTGTCGAGGCCAATGTCGTCAATGACGCGGTCAATATCGTGGAGAATGCGCAGCCGCTGGAGCTTAAGACGGCAACCTATGTCGTTTTTGACATCGAGACCACGGGGCTGTCCATCACACGCAATAACATCACGGAGCTTGCGGCGATCAAGATGTGCGAAGGCAAGGAGCTGGACCGCTACACCACCTTTGTCAATCCGCATGAGAAAATTCCCTACCACATCCAGCAGCTGACGAACATTACGGATGAAATGGTCAAGGATGCCCCGGATCTGGAACCGGTACTTAAGGAATTCGTGGAGTTTGTAGGAGACAGCATTCTCGTTGCGCACAATGCGCGGTTCGATATGGGCTTCATTCAAGCTTCTCTGAAGAAGCTGGGGCAGCCGGAGCTGCCGAATCCTTCACTGGATACGCTGGAGCTGGCGCGTCTGCTCTTCCCCAAAATGAAGAACCACCGGCTCAATACGCTTGCTGACAAGTACAAGGTACTGCTGGAGAGCCATCACCGTGCGGTGGATGATACGATAGCACTGGGCGGGATTCTGAACGGTCTCTTGGCCGATGCGGAGAAGATGAAGGGGATGACCCGGCTGGACCGGCTGAATGATTATGTAGGCAATGACCTGTCGAATGTGCGGCCGTTTCACTGCGGCATCTATGCACTGAATCCCATCGGCAAAAAGAACCTCTACAAGCTGATCTCCATGTCGCATACCGAGTACTACAAGCGGGTACCCTGCATTCCCAAATCGAAGCTTGAAGAGCATCGTGACGGACTGCTTGTCATATCCGGCTGTGAGCGGGGCGAGTTCTTCGAGGCTGTGCTGAACAAGACCGTAGAAGAGGCGATTGAGGTTGCCCAGTTCTATGATGTGCTGGAAATTCAGCCGCTGACCATGTACATGCATCTGGTGGATAAAGGGTTCGTAGCGAGTCCAGAGGACCTGCGGGGAGTTGTACGCAAAATCTGTGAGATTGGTGAGCAGATAAACAAGCCGGTGATAGCCACTGGGAATGTGCACTATCTGGAGCCGCGCGACAAGCTGTTCCGCGATATTACGATCCACGGGATTACCGGATTCAGTCCGCTGAAGGACCAGAACAAGCCGGATGCCCACTTCCGTACAACCGATGAGATGCTTGCCGAGTTCGAATACCTGGGTGCAGCCAAAGCGAAGGAAGTCGTGGTAACGAATACTGTTGAGCTGGCTGAGCGGTTCGAGGAATACGATCTGTTTCCAAGCGATCTCTTCACACCTATTATTGAAGGTGCGGATGATGAGATCCGCAATACCTGCTATGACACTGCCAAATCGATCTACGGCGAGGAGCTGCCTGAAGTGGTGGTTGCCCGTCTGGAGAAGGAGCTGGCCCCGATTATTAAATACGGGTTCTCCGCCAACTATCTGATCTCGGAACGGCTGGTCAAAAAGTCGAACCAGGACGGTTATCTCGTCGGTTCCCGTGGCTCGGTTGGCTCGTCGGTAGTGGCAACATTCCTTGGAATATCGGAGGTTAATCCGCTTCCGGCCCACTATATCTGCACCAATTCTGAATGCCGGCACAGCGAATGGTTCCTGGACGGAAGTGTGCCGAGCGGCTTTGACTTGCCGGATAAGGACTGTCCGGATTGCGGCGGCAAGCTTAAGGGAGAAGGGCAGGATATTCCGTTTGAGACCTTCCTGGGCTTCAAAGGGGACAAGGTTCCCGATATCGACCTTAACTTCTCCGGGGAGTATCAGCCGAACGCCCATAATTTTACCAAAACAATGTTCGGTCCGGACAATGTGTTCCGCGCGGGAACCATCGGTACGGTGGCGGAGAAGACCGCCTTCGGCTTCACTAAGAAATATGAGGAGCATCACCAGAAGCGCTGGCGCGGCGCGGAGGTCGGACGGCTTGCCGCCGGCTGTACCGGTGTGAAGCGCAGTACAGGGCAGCATCCCGGCGGTATCGTTGTTTTGCCGGACTACATGGAGATCGAAGATATCACTCCGGTGCAGTTCCCGGCGGATGATGTTACAGCCGAGTGGAAGACCACCCATTTCGACTATCACGCCTTCGATGCCAACCTGCTCAAGCTCGATATTCTCGGCCACGATGATCCGACGATGATGCGGATGCTGCAGGATCTGACTGGCGTCGACCCGACGACCATTCCAATGAATGATCCGAAGGTGATGAGTATGTTTAACTCTACGGATGCGCTCGGGGTAAGGCCGGATCAGATCCGCACCCCGGTAGCCACTTATGGAGTGCCGGAGATGGGGACGAAGTTCGTCCGCCAGATGCTTGTCGAAGCGAAGCCGTCCAGCTTTGCCGATCTGCTGCAGATTTCGGGGCTGTCCCATGGAACCGGCGTGTGGCTGGGAAATGCCCAGGAGCTGATCAAGAACAACACCTGCAACATTAAGACGGTAATCGGCTGCCGTGATGATATTATGCTCTATCTGATCTATAAGGCGGGCATGGATGCCAGTCTGGCCTTCAAAATTACGGAGAGCGTGCGTAAAGGGAAGGGCTTGCCGCCGGAGTGGATTGAGGAGATGAAGAATTGCAAGGTGCCGCAGTGGTACATTGATTCCTGTCTCAAAATCCAGTACATGTTCCCGAAGGCCCATGCCGCGGCTTATGTTATTTCAGCGGTGCGGACAGCCTTCTTCAAGCTGTATCATCCGATAGAATACTATGCGACTTACTTCTCGGTCCGTGCTGCGGATTTCGATATCGAGCTGTGCTGCAAGGGCTATGAAGCCATTGCGCGCCAGCTGGTAGAGATCGAAGCCAAGGGCTTCCAGGCGCTGCCTAAGGAAAAAGCCATGCTTCCGGTCCTGGAGATGGCCCTGGAGATGACCGCACGCGGCTTCACCTTCAAGAACATTGATCTGTACCGCTCGGACGCTACCAAATTTACGGTAGACGGTACGAGCCTGATTCCTCCATTCTCCTCGCTTGCGGGAATCGGGGATAATGCTGCGATTAATATCGCCGCTGCCAAGGACGCAGGAGAATTCCTCTCCATTGAGGATTTCCAGCAGAAATCCAAGGCCAGTAAAACGGTGATTGAGCTGCTCACGGGAATGGGCTGCTTCCGGGGATTGCCGGAGAGCAACCAGCTTTCACTGTTCTAACAACCGGCTTAAGTGATAGCATATAGAGTCCTTTAAAAAGGGGAGTCAAGGGCTGGTACTTGTCAGTGCTGCCTCACTATGGTATAATTTTTTTGGTAATAATGAGATAAGTCCGTTGTGTAAAGAGTGGGGAAACCCACTCTTTATCTTTGGTATATAGCAAAAGACAAGTTCGTGGAGGTAATCTTCTTTTGAGCACACCCAAATCCAAAATTAAACAAACGGTAGAGCAGCTGCTCGGGTCCTATCTCGAGGACAATGGTTTCGAACTGGTGGACGTTGAATACGTGAAGGAAGGCTCCAACTGGTTTCTGCGCGTATTCGTAGACAAAGAGGGCGGCATCGATATCGATGACTGCGGTACCATCAGCGAATATATCAGCCAGAAGCTGGATGAGAATGATCCCTTCTCCGAAGCGTATTTCCTTGAAGTCTCCTCGCCGGGAGCTGAGCGTCCGCTCAAGAAAGCTGCGGATGTCGCCAAGGCAGTAGGCAAGGACGTATATGTAACGGTCTATGAGCCGATTCAAGGACTCAAAGAATTCGAAGGCCGGTTGCTCTCGTTCGAGAACGAGGAACTGCTCATCTCCGCGGGCAAAAAAGAACATGTGGTACCTTACGCCAAGGTCGCCAGTGCGAGATTGGCCATTATTTTTTAACGTCTTGAAAGGGGGACCGGAATTTCATGAGTATGGAGTTTATTGAAGCTATGAATGAACTGGAAAGGGAGAAAGGCATCAGCAAGGATGTGCTGTTCGAAGCCATCGAAGCGGCGCTGATCTCCAGCTATAAACGCAATTTCAATGCGGCGCAGAATGTGCGTGTGGATATGAACCGCAACACAGGCGTAATCAAGGTGTTTGCCCGCAAGCTTATTGTGGAGGAGGTTCTCGATGCACGGACCGAGATCTCACTCCTGGCTGCCCGGGAGATCAACCCGCATTTCCAGCTGGAGGACATCGCCGAGCAGGAAGTCACGCCGCGTGATTTCGGCCGCATTGCCGCCCAGACTGCGAAGCAGGTGGTTACCCAGCGTATCCGTGAAGCGGAACGCGGCCTGATCTATAACGCTTTTATCGACAAGGAAGATGATATTGTTACCGGCCTTGTACAGCGTCAGGATATGCGCAATATCTATGTGGATCTTGGCAAAATCGAGGCGGTTCTTCCGCTGAGCGAGCTGATGCCTGGAGAGAAGTTCAAGCAGAGCGAGCGTATCAAGGCTTATATCACCAAGGTGGAGAACACGACCAAAGGACCGCAGATCATGCTGTCCCGCAGTCATCCGGGTCTCCTGAAGCGTCTGTTCGAGCTGGAGGTGCCGGAGATTTTTGACGGGGTGGTGGAGATTCGTTCCGTTGCCCGCGAAGCCGGCTTCCGCTCCAAGATCGCCGTGTTCTCACGCAATCCTGAAGTGGACCCGGTGGGCTCCTGCGTAGGGCCGAGAGGCACGCGTGTACAGACCATCGTGACTGAGCTTCGCGGTGAGAAGATTGATATCGTCAGATATTCCGAGCTGGTGCAGGAGTACGTAGCCAATGCGCTTAGCCCGTCCAAGGTGCTTGAGGTTCAAGTCTTTGAAGCTGAGAAAATGGCCCGCGTCATTGTTCCTGACTATCAGCTGTCGCTGGCTATCGGCATCAAGGGGCAGAATGCCCGTCTTGCCGCCAAGCTGACCGGCTGGAAGATCGATATCAAGAGCGAGACACAGGCGGAGCAGGAATACGGCAGACCCAGATCGTCCAATGATGAAATGCATCAGGATTCCGTCTCCATCGATTAATGAATGCTGACTGACGGGAGGTGCTTTGTTATGAAGCAAAGAAAGGTGCCGCTGCGTAAATGCGTTGCCAGCCAGGAGATGATGCCCAAGAAAGAGCTGATTCGCGTGGTGAGAACGCCTGAAGGCGAGGTGCTGATCGACCTGACAGGCAAGAAGTCGGGCCGTGGCGCTTATATCTGCGGTAAACTGGAATACTTTAAGCTAGCACAGAAGACCAAAGCACTTGACCGGGCATTGAAATGTCAGGTCAGTCCTGAAATCTATGCCCAGCTTGCCCGGGATTTTGCATCCGTGGAGGAGCAGTTTTTGGCAGCGAAGGATAGTGAGGACAATGAGTAAGACACTTTCTTATTTAGGGCTTGCGATGAGAGCAGGCAAGATTGTCACCGGCGATGAGGCTGTGCTTAAGGCAGTGCGGTCTTCAGAGGCGAAGCTGGTCGTCCTGGCAGGTGACGCTTCAGATAATACCCAGAAGAAGTTCCGCGATAAATGCGGAACCTACGATATTCCACTAGTAATCGCATTTCACCGGGATGAACTCGGTGCAAGTATTGGTAAGGACCAGCGCGTGGTGCTGGCCGTTACGGATAAAGGATTCGCGGAAATGATCTCCAGAACGCTTGGAGATACTGTCGGAGGTGGAGTTATTGACTAAAGAAGATAATAAGGATAAGCTGCGCGTATACGAATATGCCAAGTCTTTGAACATGAGCAGTAAAGAAATTATTACCATTCTGAAGCGTTTGGATGTCCCGGTGAATAATCATATGAGTGTCATGGAGAATGGCTCCGTGAACAAAGTTGAACAATTCTTCAAGGACATCAAGTCAAACGCTGCAGCCAAGCGGGACAACGGCACCAGCAGCCGTCCGGTAGTGACTACCGGTGCGGTAACCGCCGAAGTACGCAGTGCTCAGAATACCAACAAAATTCATTCGGAAAAGCAGGTAGGTATGAACAGTAACCAAAACAACAACCAATCGACGACGTCCCCAAGGCCCCAAAGCGGACAAGATTCCCGCAGAACACAAACATCAGGCTCCGCTCAGAATTCCCGCCCGCAGGGCAGTTCAAGCAGCAGCCGTCCGCAAAGCAGTTCGACTGGCAGCCGCCCGCAAGGCAGCTCCACCGGCAGCCGCCCACAGGGCAGCTCCACTGGCGGAAGCCGTCCACAAGGCAGCTCTACTGGCGGAAGCCGTCCACAGGGCAGCTCCACTGGCAGCAGCCGTCCGCAAGGCAGCTCTACTGGCGGAAGCCGTCCACAAGGCAGCTCAACTAGCGGAAGCCGCCCACAGAGCAGCTCTACTGGCAGCCGTCCGCAAGGACAAGGCGGCGCACCACGTACAGGTGACCGTCCGCAAGGTCAAGGCAATGCAGGTGGAGGTTTCTCACGGAGCGACGGCCCTAAGAAGAATACCACTGGCGGCAGACCTGGCGGCAATAACAGCGGCCAGAAACGTTACGACGACAACAAGGGCGGCAACTATCGCGGCCGTGGCGGCAAGAACAACCGCGGCAGAAACCAGCCGACCGTATATCGTGAGAAGATTGACAACACACCTAAGAAGATCATTGTCCGTGGCAGCATGACCGTGGGTGAAACCGCGAAGCTGCTTCACAAGGATGCTTCGGAAGTGATTAAGAAGCTGATCTCGATGGGGGTTATGGCTACCATCAACCAGGAGCTTGATATCGATACGATTCTGCTGCTGGCCGGCGAATTCGGCGTAGAAGTAGAAGTGAAGATTCCGGTTGACGAAGACAGCTTCGAGACCGTGGAAGAGAACGATTCCGAAGACGATCTGATGACACGGCCGCCGGTTGTAACGATCATGGGTCACGTTGACCATGGTAAAACAACCTTGCTCGATGCCATCCGTTCCACGAATGTCTCAAGCGGTGAAGCAGGCGGGATTACGCAGCATATCGGTGCCTACCAGGCTGAGATTAATCATAAGAAAATCACATTCCTCGATACTCCGGGCCATGAAGCGTTCACCGCCATGCGTGCCCGTGGTGCCCAGGTCACAGATATGACGATTATCGTCGTAGCGGCAGATGACGGCGTAATGCCTCAGACCGTAGAAGCGATTAACCACGCCAAGGCAGCCGGACTTCCGATCATTGTTGCAGTTAACAAGATTGATAAGCCGGGCGCAGACCCTGACCGGGTGAAGCAGGAGCTTACCAACTATGAGCTGGTGCCGGAAGAGTGGGGCGGCGATACAATCTTCGTCAACCTGTCCGCTAAGCAGCGCATTAACCTGGAAGAGCTGCTGGAAATGATTCTGCTCGTTGCCGAAGTGAATGAGTACAAGGCGAACCCGGACAAACGGGCACGCGGTACTGTTATAGAAGCTGAGCTTGACAAGAACCGTGGACCGGTTGCCCGTATTCTCGTGCAGAACGGTACACTGAAGGTCGGAGACGCATTCGTAGCAGGTAACTGCTTCGGCCGCGTACGCGCCATGGTGAATGACAAGGGACGCAAAATCAAGGAAGCGGGACCTTCCACTCCAGTGGAAATTACCGGTCTGACCGAAGTGCCGCAGGCGGGCGATCCGTTCATGGCCTTCGAAGATGAGCGCAAAGCACGGGCGATCGCTGACAGACGTTCTACTACGCAGCGCCAGTCCGAGCTGAACACGAACACCCGCGTTACGCTGGATGATCTGTTCAAGCACATCAAGGACGGCGAGATCAAGGATCTCAACGTAATCATCAAGGGTGACGTACAGGGTTCGGTAGAGGCGCTGAAGGGCTCCTTGGCCAAGATCGAAGTGGAAGGCGTACGCGTGAAGATTCTTCACAGCGGTGCCGGTGCGATCACGGAATCCGATATTACCCTGGCAGCAGCCTCCAATGCTATCGTGATCGGCTTCAACGTTCGTCCGGATGCCCAGACGAAAGCTGCGGCTGAGCAGGAGAAGGTGGATGTGCGTCTGCATAACATCATCTACAACGTCATTGAAGAGATTGAAAGTGCCATGAAGGGCATGCTTGATCCTATCTTTAAAGAGAACGTTATCGGTCATGCCGAAGTGCGCAATGTATTCAAAATCAGCAAAGTGGGCAGTGTCGCAGGTTGTATGGTTACCGACGGCAAAATTACCCGCAATGCTGAAATGCGCCTGATCCGCAGCGGTATCGTTGTCTTCACAGGCAAAATCGACACCTTGAAGCGTTTCAAAGATGATGCAAAAGAAGTGGCACAGGGTTATGAATGTGGCATAACTTTGGAACGCTATAATGATCTCGCCGAAGGCGACATCATCGAAGCATTCATCATGGAAACGGTAGAGCGCTAAGCGAAGAGGTGAAATAAGATGTCTAAAATCAGAGCGGGACGGGTTGGCGAGCAGATTAAGAAAGAGCTGAGCCAGCTCATCCAGAGCGGACTGAAGGACCCGCGTGTCGGGTTCGTAACCGTAACTGGCGTAGATGTGACGAACGATCTGTCACAGGCCAAGGTATACCTGAGCGTATTCGGGGACGAGGAGCAGAAGTCAGACTCGCTTAGAGCGATTGAGAAAGCTAATGGCTTTCTCCGCTCGGAGCTTGGCAAAGCGATCCGCCTGCGCCATACGCCTGAGCTGATCTTCAAGATTGACGAATCCGTTGCTTACGGAAGTCATATTGAGAAGCTGCTCGGCGAAATCGGCAAAAACGAATAGGCTACGGAACATAAAGGAGACGGCGAATGCAGAGCTATGAACAAAGTCTCCAGCAGACGCGTAAGTTTCTGCTGGAACACGACGATTATCTTGTAGTGTCGCATGTTCAGCCGGACGGAGATGCAGTCAGCTCCACCCTCGCGGTGGGCTGGCTTCTCTCATGTCTGGGCAAAAAATATCTGATGCTGAATGAAGGCCAGATTCCGCAGCGGATGGAATACTTATGGCATGCCGATCAGATTGTCAATCTGTCTGAAGGTTCTTTGCCCCGCCAGTACGGCCATGTGATATGTGTTGACTGTGCGGATTTCCAGCGTGTAGGACTGACCCAGCAGCATTTCACCAGTAATGCCCTGATCTTGAATATAGACCATCATCCAACGAACAACGGCTACGGCGCGGTGAATCTCATCAAGCCGGATGCGGCAGCGACAGCAGAGATTCTGTTCGATCTGCTGAAGACCTTTGAACTGGAATGGGATATTGATATTGCCACAGCCATTTATACCGGGCTGTTAACGGATACCGGCGGTTTCCGTTACAGCAATACTTCTCCTAAAGTGATGGCGGCGGTATCCGAGCTGCTGGCACTGGGCGTGAATGGACCGGACCTGGCAGAGACCCTGCTGGAAGAGATGACGCTTCCCCAGGTTAAGGTGCTCAACCGCGCACTTAGCACCTTACAGCTTAGTCCTGAAGGAGATATAGCCTGGGTGTATGTTACACCTCAGGATATGCTGGACTCCGGAGCGGCCAATGAGGATCTTGAAGGGATTGTCAACTATCCCCGTAATATCCGCGGGGTAGAGGTAGGCATTCTGTTCAAGGTCATTGATGACCATGCGGTGAAGGCCAGCCTGCGTTCAGCAGGTAAGGTGGATGTGGCTGCACTCGCGCAAGCCTTCGGCGGCGGCGGACACACCCGGGCAGCGGGCGCGCGTATTAATGGAAGTCTGGAAGAAGCTGTGGCACAGGTGCTTGAGGAGGTCAAACGTCATTTATGAGTGAGCTTACAGGAGTTCTGGCTGTATATAAGCCGGCAGGGTTCACTTCACATGATGTTGTGGCCAAGGCGCGGCGCATTCTGGGCATGAAGCGGATTGGACATACCGGGACACTTGATCCTCAGGTAACTGGTGTATTGCCGCTCTGTCTGGGACGGGCTACTAGAGTAGTTGAGTATATCCAGGAGCTGCCCAAGGAATATGTTGCCACACTGCGGCTGGGAATGGCCAGCGATACAGAGGACCTGACCGGCACGATTACGGAATCTGTTGAGGAGGTTCATATCACAGAAGCCGAAGTGCTGGCTGTGCTGAACTCCTTTCAGGGCGTGATCTCACAGGTACCGCCGATGTATTCCGCAGTGAAGGTGGACGGCAAGCGTCTGTACGAGCTGGCCCGGGAAGGCAAGACCGTAGAGCGCAAGAGCCGTGAAGTGGAGATTTATGAGATTGAGATGCAGGAAATGGTCTGGAACGGCAATTATCCGGAGATCACTTTCCGGGCGTTATGCTCCAAGGGAACCTATATCCGCACCCTCTGTGTAGATATCGGACGTAAGCTTGGTCTTCCCGGTGTGATGGTGAAGCTGGAGCGGACGATGTCGGCCGGGATCTCGGCCAGTCATTGCCTGACTCTGGAGCAAATTGCGCAGCACAAGGAAGGCGGCACACTGGATGAGCATCTGATTGCTGCCGACGAGGCGATTTCACATTTGCCCAGACATACCGTTGCGGCAGAGAAGAAGAAAGCAGCCCTGCAGGGGCAGCGTCTGTCGCCCCGTTTTGTAATGCCGGAAGTGAAGCAGGCCGGAGATTTCCGTCTCTATGATCAGCAAGGGGAGTTCCTCGGTATTTATGCTTTGGAGGCTACCGGAGCTATTGCACCTGTCAAGGTCTTTGCCCAAGTCTAAACTTTAATTTATTTGCGAATGTAGGTGAGAAACAGCGTGAGAACCGTAACGTTAAGCTATCCGATGCTGCCTGAGACGGCAGCACAGTACGCGCAGCCTCAAGTAGTTGCTCTGGGACAGTTCGATGGACTGCACCTCGGGCATGCCAGTGTCATCACATCAGCTGTTGCTCTTGCCCGCGAGGCAGGTGTACCCGCTGCGGTGATGACTTTCTACCCCCATCCCAAGGATGTTATGGGCAAGGGGGATTATGAGGGATATTTGACCCCTTCTAAGGATAAGCAGGAGCTGCTTGCCGGGATGGGGGTTGAGCTTTTATATATCATTGAATTTAATGAAGAGCTCTCCCGGGTGAGTCCGGCGGATTTTGTCTCTGTAATGCTGCTTCCGCTGCAGATTATAACTGCAGTTGTTGGGTTCGACTTCCGCTTCGGCTACATGGGCGGGGGAGATGCGGACACGCTTTCGGAGCTGGGACAGGGTGCGATGAAGGTAGAGACGGTCGCCCCGTTCCTGCTTGAAGGAGAGAAGGTCAGCAGCTCGGGTATCCGCAAGAGCTTGCTGAGCGGGGAACTGGATAAGGCCAATGCCTGGTTTGGACGTTGTTATCACTTGCGCGGTATCGTCGGTCACGGGGAGAAGCGGGGCCGGACCATCGGCTTTCCGACCGCGAACCTGCAGCTCGAAGACCGCTATGTGATTCCGGCCAAGGGCGTATACGCCGTCAAGGTCTTTTACCGGGACGAGGTCTTGTACGGGGTGATGAATGTCGGCGTGAAGCCAACATTTCACGAAGGCGTGACCACTCCGAGCTTTGAGGTTCACCTGTTTGATTTTGCCTCAGATATCTATGGGCAGGAGCTTAAGGTGGAGCTGGTTTCCTATATCCGCTCAGAGCGCAAATTTGAGTCTATCCAGGCCTTAATTGCACAGATCGGCGCAGATGCTGAGACGGCCAAAGGGATGCTGGGATATCATTCCTAATCTTTCCGGACAAGCCGTTTACTTTTGCCTGTGAAGGTGCTATACTGATTAACGTTGCTGGAATGACAGCATGTGAACCTTAGCTTGGTTACTTGTTCTCACCGACGGTGACGAGGCTACTGGCGATTATAATGAAGGAGGTGAACAGGATGGCATTGACTCAAGAACGTAAACACCAATTGATCGACGAGCACAAAACTCATGAATCCGATACTGGATCCCCTGAGGTGCAAGTTGCTATCCTTACGGAGAACATCGTTAATTTGACTGACCACTTGCGTACGCACAAGAAGGATCATCATTCCCGCCGCGGACTGCTGAAGATGGTTGGACAACGTCGTAAACTGCTGGCGTATTTGAAGAACAAAGACATCAGACGTTACAGCGCCCTGATCGAAAAACTGGGATTGCGTCGTTAATTTTCCATAAGTTATGCCCAAAAGCAGCCTGGTTGTATACCGTATGTCCTTCTTACGAGCGACAGCGGGACAGCCGGGTTGCTTTTTGAAAATTTAGGGTAAACTTTTACAGTTGACAAGTGGATAGCATTCGCAAAAACGGCTATAGCACTTCTGCGGAGGACAAGCCGTTTTTGCTTGTAGAACATACAGGAACGTATTATTACCATTCAAGGAGGGGTTTTATGGAACAACGTGTGGAAATGCAGCTGGGCGGAAGACGCCTTGTGCTGGAAACAGGCCGTCTGGCCAAACAAGCGAACGCAGCCGTGATGGTGCGTTACGGAGATACTTCAGTATTGTGTACGGTTACAGCATCCAGTGAGCCTAAAGATCTGGATTTCTTCCCGCTTACAGTGAATTATGAGGAAAGATTATATGCAGTAGGCAAAATCCCTGGCGGATTCATCAAACGTGAAGGACGTCCGAGCGAGAAAGCGATTCTGTCCAGCCGTCTGACAGACCGTCCCATTCGTCCATTGTTCCCGGAAGGATTCCGCAATGACGTTCAAGTCTTGAACCTGGTAATGAGCGTGGATCAGGACTGTGCGCCTGATATTGCTGCCATGATCGGTACTTCCGCTGCGCTCAGTATTTCCGATGTGCCGTTCAACGGACCAATCGGCGGCGTGGCTGTAGGCCGGATTAACGGAGAATTCATCATCAACCCTGATCAAGCCCAGCAGGCAATCAGCGATATTTATGTGGTTGTGGCCGGTACGAAGGATGCCATCATGATGGTAGAAGCTGAAGCCAATGAAGTGACTGAAGAAGTGATGCTTGAAGCGATCATGTTCGGGCATGACGAGGTCCGCAAGATTGTGGCTGTGATTGAACAGCTCGTAGCCGTTGCCGGTAAAGAGAAGATGGCTGTGAAGCTGCATGCGGTTAATGCGGATGTGAATACAGAGGTTCGTGCTTTTGCTGAGAGCCGTCTGGTAGAAGCCGTAAGAATTGCCGAGAAGCATGCCCGTCAGGATGCTATCGATCTGGTGAACAACGAAGCGGTGGCGTATTTCGCAGAGAAATACATAGAAACCCCAGAGCTTCTTAAGGATGTTAAGGAAGCCCTGCATGATATTGTGAAGGATGAAGTCAGACGTCTGATCACGCATGACAAGGTTCGTCCGGATGGACGTAAGCTGGACGAGATCCGTCCGATCGAATGCGATACAGCGCTGCTGCCGCGCACGCACGGTTCCGGTCTGTTCACACGCGGCCAGACACAGATCCTCAGCGTATGTACACTGGGTGCACTGGGCGATGTGCAGATTCTGGATGGTATTGATCCGGCTGAAACCAAGCGCTTCATGCACCACTACAACTTCCCTCCGTTCAGCGTAGGGGAAGCCCGTCCGCTAAGAGCACCGGGACGCCGCGAGATCGGCCACGGGGCACTCGGTGAACGCGCATTGTCCAAGGTGATTCCAAGTGAGACTGAATTCCCGTACACCATCCGTCTGGTATCCGAAGCGATTGAATCCAATGGCTCCACCTCCCAGGCAAGTATCTGTGCCAGTATTCTGGCGATGATGGATGCAGGGGTACCTATCAAGGCGCCTGTAGCCGGTGTAGCGATGGGTCTGATCAAGGACGGGGAGCATGTGTCCATCCTGACCGATATTCAAGGCATGGAAGATCACCTCGGCGATATGGACTTCAAGGTAGCAGGTACAGCAGAAGGCGTAACGGCGATTCAGATGGATATCAAAATCGACGGCATCGACCGTAAAATTCTGCAGGAGGCGCTTGAGCAAGCCAGAGAAGGCCGTATGTTCATTTTGGGTAAAATGAATGAAGCGATTGCTGCTCCAAGAACGAGCCTGTCTAAATATGCTCCGAAGATCATTATCATCAATATCAATCCGGACAAGATCCGTGATGTGATCGGTGCCGGCGGTAAAATCATCAACAAGATCATTGAAGAAACCGGCGTGAAGATCGACATCGAACAGGATGGCCGCGTATTTATCGGTTCTTCTGACGAAGCTATGATCCAAAAGGCCCGTGGCATCATCGAAGGAATTGTGAAGGAAGTAGTGGTTGGTGAGATTTATGTGGGTACGGTTAGACGCATTGAGAAATTCGGCGCATTCGTTGAATTGATCCCTGGCAAAGACGGACTTGTGCATATTTCCCAGCTGTCCACTGAGCGTGTGGCCAAAGTGGAAGATGTTGTGGCGATTGGCGACACCATTACCGTCAAGGTAACGGAGATCGACCAGCAGGGCCGCGTCAACCTGTCGCGCAAAGCGGTGCTGACTTCAGAGAGCGGAGCGAAGGCGTAAGCATTACGCTGCCGCTTCACCGCTATCCTGACTATAGATAAGAAGAGACAGAAGCAGTACAGTTCTGGCTCTTTTTTTTGGACAAGTATACGCAGCAGTACCGTCCTGACTGACGGTTATACCATACCCGCTTGAAGGCGGCATTGACGAGTATGCATAATTTGCACCCTTCATACATAGGCTGGGACAAAGCGTCCCCGCACGGCTTGACCCTGGTGCGGAGACGGAACAGACCGTTTGTGCCGGGGAGGTATAACGTCATGAAGACGGACAAGGCGGCGCTAGTGCTGGCTTGCATCGCAGTAGTCATTGGAATTGGCAGCACGAATGGACCCGTGAAAGAGATGATTGCCGGGCTTAAGCCTCAGGCGGATGCAGCCGTGATGAGCTATGCACAGAATCAGGCGGAGGATGATCTGCGCGCGCAGATTACCCGCCGGGCCGAGGCGCTGAATGCGCAGCCGGTGAATGCTGTTGTGGACCGGGTATGGAAAGCCATACCAGGGTATAACGGGCTGGAGGTCGATGTGGAGGCAACCTACCGGAGCGCGCTTTTGCGGGGACCCGAAGCAGGTCTCAAGCTGTTGTACCGCCAGATTAAGCCTAAGGTATCACTGGATGATCTGGGAGCGCAGCCGATTTACCGGGGGAATCCGGCGAAGCCGATGGCCTCGCTGATGATTAATGTGGCCTGGGGGAATGAGTATATCCGTCCGATGCTGGACATTCTGGATGCGGAGAAGGTGAAGGCCACCTTTTTTCTGGACGGAAGCTGGTTAAGCCGCAACAAGGAGCTTGCAGTAGAGATGCTGAAGCGCGGGCATGAGGTGGAGAACCATGCGTATACGCATCCTAAGATGAGTATTCTAAGCCGGACACGTGCTACTGCCGAGATTGAGAAGACGCAGAAGCTGCTGAAGGAAAGCCTGGGTGTGACGAACAAGTGGTTTGCTCCGCCGTCAGGCGACTTTAACCAGCAGACGGTGGAGATCGCCGCCTCACTGGGACTGAAGACGGTGCTGTGGACGCTGGATACGGTCGATTGGCGCAATCCGTCCCCCGAATCAGTTGTTGCCAAGATCAGCAGCCGGGTAGAGCCGGGAACGTTGATCCTGATGCATCCGACGGCATCCTCCTCGCAAGCGCTGAGAGGGATGATCCGGGGGATTAGAGCCAAGGGCCTGCAGCTGGGAACCGTCAGTCAGACACTCTCCGCTGAGCGTATCATGACTGCGGAAGTTGAGTGAACGCCCTATTTCTGATAGGATAAGAGGCGCGAATAACAAATACAGACAGAACCAGGGGCTGTGCCAGGAGGATTACACATTGGACAAAATATTATTATCGAACGGACTCCGGGTGGTGACCGAGAAGATCCCGACCGGCCGGTCCGTATCTTTCGGAATCTGGGTCAAGACGGGCTCCCGCAATGAGAACCCGCTGAACAACGGGATTTCCCATTTCATCGAGCATATGCTCTTTAAGGGGACTGACCGCTATAGCGCCAAGGATATTGCTGAACAGTTCGATGCCATTGGCGGGAACGTCAATGCGTTTACCTCGAAGGAATATACATGCTTTTATGCGAAGGTGCTGGATGAGCATCTGCCGATTGCCGTGGATGTGCTGGCAGATATGTTCTTCCGCTCACGGATGGATGCCGAGGAGCTGGCCAAGGAGAAGAATGTAATCCTGGAGGAAATCGCCATGTGCGAGGACACGCCGGATGATCTTGTCCATGAGCTGATGTGTGCTGCCGCTTACGGTGAGCACCCGCTGGCCTATACGATCCTTGGGCTGAAGGAACGCCTGCTGGAGATGACGCCGGATGATCTGCGTGCTTACATGAAGGAGCAGTACACCATCGAGAATACAGTGATCAGCGTAGCCGGTAATATTAACGACGGTCTGATTCCGCTGCTGGAGCAGCATTTCGGTTCCTTCACGAATCATGGTGAAGCGCCGGTGCTGACTGAGCCTGCATATCAGGGGGAGCTGGTGTTCCACAAAAAGAAGACCGAGCAGAATCACATCTGCATCTCCTTGCCGGGCGTCCGCAGCGGCGGGCCGCTGCAATATCCGATGGCGCTCCTCAACAATGCGTTCGGCGGCGGCATGAGCTCGCGGCTGTTCCAGGAGATCCGCGAGAAGCGCGGTCTGGCCTATTCCGTCTTCTCGTACCACAGCGCCCAGGCTGACAGCGGCTTGTTCACGGTCTATGCCGGGACAGCGCCGAAGCAGACCAAGGAAGTGACCGAGCTGATCAAAGAGATGCTGCGTGATCTGGCGGTGAACGGCCTGAGCGAGGACGAACTGCGTAAAGGCAAGGAGCAGCTCAAGGGCAGCCTGATTCTCAGTCTGGAGAGCACGGGCAGCCGGATGAACCGGATGGGCAAAAATGAGCTGATGCTCGGCCGGCAGGATACGCTGGATGAAATGATAGCCAAAATCGGAGCTGTAACCATGGAGGACATCAATGCTCTGCTGGACTTTATGTTCGCACAGCCGTTGTCCCTGGCGATGGTAGGCTCCACTGATAAAGCGATAGCCAATGTTAGGAGAGATGATCTTGCCTCATTACGTACAAATTAACAAGCTTCCGGGGAATGAGGATGTGCTGCTGCCCTGCAAAATGTCCGAGCAGGCCTCGGGGTATGACCTGTATGCCGCTGTAGGAGAGCCTGTGGTGCTTGCTCCGGGCGAGCGGACGCTGATCCCCACCGGTATATCCCTGGCGATGCCAGGCGGGCTGGAGGCACAGATCCGTCCGCGCAGCGGGCTGGCCCTCAAGCATGGCATCACCTGCCTGAACACACCGGGCACCATCGATGCGGATTACCGGGGCGAAATTAAGGTGTTGCTGATCAATCTGGGACAGGAGCCATTTGCGATTGCCCGTAACGAGCGGATCGCCCAGATGGTATTCCAGGCTGTGCCTGAAGTGACTCTGGTGGAAGTGGATGAGCTGTCTGACACGGTCCGCGGAGCCGGTGGCTTCGGGCATACTGGCAAATAGTAAACAGGAATTATAAAAAAGCTTGCGGACGCGCACCTTTAGGTGCGCTTTCCGCAAGCTTTTTTGAAATATATCGTTTAGCTGGAAGATCCCCCAGTCTGTTTCTGCACAATGACCTCGTACAGCTTCTCCATCTGGGCATCCCTGCGATCAATAATATCTTTAGCAGTTGTATAGGCTTCAATATCAGGAATCACGGCTGTGGCCGGGTCTCGGGAAGGATCAGGACGGGTGAATTTTTGGAAAGAGACCTGAAAGCCGATACCCGATGCCGGAAGCTGGAATCCGATAACATTTCCGTAAGCGGACGGCTGATTTCCGCTCGCCTCACCAATGATTTGACCGAGCTTGTTGTCTTGTATGATCAGAGCGAACCAGTTCGCCGAGCTGAAGGTGCGGGGAGAAGTCAATACATAGACGGATCCATTGAAGGAATGATCGGTCAGCCGGATATTTTGGACGGGAGCAGGTTCGTTCCTACCTGTACCGTCGTCCGGAAAGTCTGGGAATTGCTGCTTAACTTGTGTGGAGAAGCGGACCTCACCTCCAAAACTCCGGTAGCTCTTGACATCCGTGTAGGCGAGAAATTCTTCAACCACCCTGGAATCCCCACCTCCATTATTTCTTAAATCAACCGCTATATTGCTGATTCCCTGTGTATAGACCTCGTCAAAGAAACGTTTAACCATTGACTTATAATCCTGTGAATACACACAGTCATTGATCTGAAAGATTCCCAGGGACTGCTCAGGCTTGATTTCAAAAGTGAACGCAGCAGAATGTGCCGGGTACGGATTGTATTCCTTCTGTCCGCTGTCTGATGACAAGGGGATGCTCTCCGAAATTTGATGTCCGGCCCTTGTTGCGTTTATCAAGACTGTACCTTCGGTGACCAGTCTTAAATGCTGCAGGAACCATTCTGACCGGAGCAGGCTGGCTGCCTGCGTTCTTACCCAGTTCTCATTCTCAGCCGGAATAAGCTGCTGCAGATCCTCTTCGAGATCCTTGACACTGCGTCCTCCAATGGCTGTAATCCGATCCCCTGGCTGAAAGGCTCCCCGTCTATCCTTCACCAGCAGACCTTCCCGGCTCCAAAATAAAGGCAAATCAAGGATATTCACCTCCGGGAGCGGGTAGAGCGTCGTGTGCCCGTCATGAAGCAGCATGACTATAGTGTCTGCAATGAAATAGAATTCACCAAGTGTCTTGGATTGCTTAATGTTGGCGTAAGCAGTGTCAATAACGGATTGCTCATCATTGGTCCAACCGTTGATCAGACGGGGGTGCATCTGGACAAGTGTCTGTACAAGCTTATCCAGGTCCTCTTTCATTTGCTCCGGACTTAGCTCTGCCATGGCAGGACTGGGGGCATGTGCAGAAATGGCTAGCTTATTCTTTTCCGGCAAAGAGTTCGCTTGTTCACTCTTTGAGCCACTAATACTGGTCCGATTCAAGTAGACTGCTGCGGTAAGGATTGCTGCAACTGCGACGACTGGTACAATGTAACGAATGAATTTATTCCGCATAGCATTCCTTTCATATCCATTTTTAGTTGATTATAGATTGAAATATCAGCAAAACTCTGTGACTAATATCTGTGCTGCGGGAATTCCTCTCCGCTCTTCACCCATCGGCGGCTTCCGGCATAAGATGCTCTATAGTCGAATGTGGTTGTGGAAAGGAGCGTCATCCCTATGCTTACTGGCATCAGGATCGTGTTCCTGGGCGGGGACGCGAGACAAATTGAAGTGATTCGGAAATGTGTGGAATTGGATGCGGCCGTAAGCGTTGCCGGATTCGATACATGGGATGCCCCATGCCCGGGGGTAAGCCTGGAACTGTTGTCGCCCGAGCTGCTAAGTGAAGCGGATGTGCTGGTGCTGCCGGCGGTCGGCTGCGATGATGAGGGTTACATTAACGCGCTGTATTCTTCGGAACGCCTCCAGCTGCGGGAGGAGCATATCGCGGCTCTGCCGTCCCGGGCATTGGTATACACCGGCATGGCTAAAAGCTATCTGCGCGGCCTGTGTGCCGGACATTCGCTGAAGCTGGTGGAGCTGCTGAACAGGGACGATGTGGCGATCTACAACTCTATCCCGACAGCGGAGGGAGCTTTGGTGATGGCCGTACAGAACACGGACTTTACCATACACGGCTCCACATCGATGGTGCTGGGGATGGGCCGGACCGGCTTCACCATGGCCAGAACCCTCCAGGGAATGGGGGCCACGGTCAAAGTAGGCGTCAGGAAGCAGGAGCACTTTGCAAGGGCGGAGGAAATGGGCTGGAAGCCTTTTATGACAGAGGATTTGCTGCTGCATGCGCCTGAGGCGGATCTGATCTTCAACACCATACCCGCTATGATTATCAACGCACAGGTCCTGTCCCGGCTTCAGCCGCACTGCGTGATCATCGATTTGGCGTCCGCACCGGGCGGATGCGACTTCCGTTATGCCGAGAAGCGCGGGATCAAGGCGATGCTGGCACCGGGCCTGCCCGGGATTGTTGCCCCCAAGAGCGCCGGAATCATTATGGCAGGTGCGCTGGTACAGTCGATATCGGACGAGACTTTAATCAGGGGGGATGAATGAATGGATTGGCACGGAAAAACAGTAGGTTATGCCATTACCGGCTCACACTGCACCTTCGCTGAGGTGATGCCGCAGATTCAGCGGTTCATGGACTCAGGAGCGAATGTGGTGCCGATTGTGTCTGCTTCGGTACTGAACACGGATACCCGCTTTGGAACCTCGGAAAATTGGTTAAAACAGTTGAAAGATATAACAGGGAATGATATCATTTCTACAATTGTTGAAGCGGAGCCGCTGGGTCCTTCCAAGCTGCTGGATGTGCTGACGATTGCTCCCTGCACAGGGAACACAACAAGCAAGCTGGCGAACGCGATGACGGACAGTCCGGTGCTGATGGCAGCCAAATCGCAGATGCGCAACGGGCGTCCGCTGGTGCTGGCGATCTCGACGAATGACGGGCTTGGGCTTAACGCTGCGAATATTGCGAAGCTCCTGGTAGCCAAACATATTTATTTCGTCCCGTTCGGACAGGATAATCCCGAGGGGAAGCCGAATTCGCTGGTGGCGCAGATGGATCTCATTCCCGAAGCCTGTTACGCCGCCCTGCAGGGTCACCAGTTACAGCCTATGTTAGTACAACGATTTCATTCTGCATAGCTTATATAATCAGTACAAGATTGCCCGGAAGAGCGAATTTTAGCTGACGGACCCATAAGCTTCATTTCTGCCGTCCTCATCCCGGGGGCGGCACGAACAATTTTACGCTATAATAAGAGTCAGGTTATCGCGGCTACGAACACTTCTGCCTCGCGGGGTGATTTATTTCACGTAGGGTTCAGTAAGTCTGCTGAGAGAAGCAATGGAGGAATTATACATGGGTATTTTGGTGCAAAAATTCGGCGGAACCTCACTCTCCACACCAGTGGCCAGAGAACACGTAATCCGTCATGTCAAACGGGAGCTGGCCAGCGGGTTCAGCCTGGTGGTCGTAGTCTCGGCTATGGGCCGCAAGGGGGAGCCCTATGCTACCGATACACTGCTTGATCTGGCGGTTCAGAGCGGGAATTCACTGCCTCACCGGGAACGGGATTTGCTGATGTGCTGCGGGGAGATCATCTCGGCGGCCAATCTGTGCGGTCTGCTGGAGCAGGAGGGCATTCGGTCAACGGTGCTGACAGGAGCGCAAGCCGGGTTCCTGACCGACAACAGCTATGGCAATGCCAGAATCCTGGACGTGCGCACAGAACGCATTCTACGGGAACTGCGTGAGCATAAAGTAGTAATAGTAACCGGTTTCCAGGGTCAGACTGAAGCGGGTGATTTCACCACGCTGGGCCGCGGAGGAAGCGACACCTCAGCTACAGCCCTGGGGGCTGCGCTGCGTGCGGATATGGTAGACATCTATACGGATGTGGACGGAATACTCACCGCTGATCCGCGGATTGTTGAAGATGCAAGACAGCTTACTTATGTCAGCTACACCGAGATTTGTAACATGGCGTATCAGGGAGCCAAGGTTATTCATCCTCGGGCTGTGGAGATTGCCATGCAGGCGCAGATTCCGGTGCGTGTACGCTCGACCTTCTCCGAAGCGGAAGGGACGCTTGTGACCCATCCCGAGGGCTTCAGTGATGTATCCCATGGAGTGGTGGACCGATTCGTCACAGGGGTTGCCTATGTCAGCAATATTACGCAGATCTCGGTGGAATGTCCGGAGGGCAATGGAACCGGCGTGCAGCTGCAGATCTTCAAAAGCATGGCCGATAACGGAATCAGCGTGGACTTCATCAATGTGACACCGACCGAGGCCGTATATACCGTGTTCGATGACAAATCGGAGCAGGCGATTGCTACGCTGCAGGAGCTGGGCCTGCGTCCCAAGAGCTTGTCCGGCTGTGCCAAGGTCTCCGTCATCGGCGGAGGCATCAACGGCGTTCCGGGAATTATGGCGCATATCGTCGAGGCGCTCAGCTCGCAGAACATCCAGATTCTGCAGTCTGCTGATTCCAACACAACGATCTGGGTTCTCGTGAAAAAAGAAGATATGGTGCAGTCGGTTCGCGCCCTGCATGCCAAGTTTGAATTGCACCGCTGACAAGGAGGAATTCAAAGTGGATTTCGGAAGACTGATCACCGCAATGGTTACCCCGTTTGACGGGGAAGGAGAAATCAACTGGGAAGCAACTTCAAGGTTGGTCGATTACCTGATCGAGGAACAAAAGTCCGCTGCGCTCGTAGTCTGCGGAACCACCGGCGAATCGCCGACCCTAACCGATAAGGAGAAGCTGAAGCTGTTCTCCTTCGTGAAGCAGCAGGCAGCCGGACGCTGTAAAATTATTGCCGGCACCGGCAGCAACAGCACCAGACATTCCACCGAGCTTACTAAGGAAGCCGAGAAAATCGGCGTGGACGGTGTGCTTCTGGTCGTCCCTTATTACAATAAACCGAATCAGGAAGGGCTCTACCAGCATTTCTCTGCAATTGCTGCTGCAACTTCACTGCCATGCATCTTGTACAATGTGCCAGGACGAACGACAGTAAGCATGAGTGTTGCAACCACCCTGCGTCTGGCGGAGATTCCTAATATTGTGGCTACGAAGGAATGTGCTTCGGTAGACCAGATTACATGGATTGCCTCAGCTTGTCCTGAAGACTTCCATGTCTACACCGGAGATGATTCCGCCGGTCTCGCGACGCTTGCTGTGGGAGGACACGGTATTATCAGTGTGGCCAGCCATGTTGTCGGAGCACAGATGTCAGAGATGATCGAGGCCTTCACCTCCGGGAATGTCCGCCGTGCAGGCGAGCTTCACTGGCAGCTGTTTCCGGTCTTCAAGGGACTGTTCGAGTGTCCGCAGCCGCTGCCGAACCCCTCGGCCGTGAAGTATGCGCTCGGGCTGCGCGGGATGGATGTCGGCTCGGTCCGCCTGCCGCTGGTTTCACCGACGGAAGAAGAGGCGGCATTCATTGCTGCCCTGCTCAGATAAGTTAGTCCAGGCATGGATAAGTGAATAGGCGAAGATAGGTACAACGGCAACCGGCCGCTCTTATGGAGCGGCCGGTTTTTTACGTTACGGACTTCGGACTGCCGCAAATCGCATATGGTAATTATTTCTCCAGGATTAACTCTATGTTAAAAAAGTCAGGCATTGCAGCGTTTTTTGCTTGTCTTTTCCTTAAATATTGGCTGTTTGTTAAGGAAAGAATAGGACCAGGTACAGGGTGACTTGTCTTTTGCCAAAAAAATCATGTATAATGAACTTAAGTGACTTGGTGCGGTTAATTGAATATGCGGTAATCTTCCGGCAATGCGGATTTGTTGCATTGTAAGACAGGATAGGTCCTTGAATAAGTCTGTGCTAAATATGCCGGATTTACGCGCGAGGGGCGCGGTGGTGGAATTTTGAGGGCATTTGCCCGCTTCAAGAGGATATTACTGCCCGGATTCGGGAGTTTAGACCTGTGCAAGTATACAGACTTACCGGGAATTCCTTGTCGAAATAAGGAGTTAACAGCAATTTGATGTATATTACAGCGCCGCTGAAATATTGAAGCTCATTGTTAACAAATAAAAAGTATGACGTCCAACATCATAGGAGGGTTAGATTCATTTGTCCAAAAAAAACAATAACAACAACGACAAACTGACGATATTCGCACTTGGCGGAGTCGGTGAAATTGGTAAGAACATGTACGTAGTTCAGTATGGCAACGACATTGTAGTCGTAGACGCCGGTCTGAAATTCCCTGAAGAAGATATGCTGGGTATTGATATCGTAATACCGGATATCTCCTACCTCACCGAGAACCGTGACAAGGTAAGAGGGATTGTTCTTACGCACGGCCATGAGGATCACATTGGCGGCTTGTCTTATGTGCTTAAGAACCTGAATGTTCCGGTATACGGAACAAGACTTACCCTGGGTCTTGTGGAGAACAAGCTCAAGGAAGCGAACCTGCTGGGTGAAACTAAGCGGATTCTGATTAACGAGGATTCCGAGGTTGAACTGGGCACATCGCTTAAGGTAACCTTCTTCAGAACGAATCACAGTATTCCGGATTCTGTCGGGGTATGCATTGAGACACCAGAGGGCAACGTTGTCCACACCGGTGACTTCAAATTCGACCACACGCCAGTCAACGGTCAATTTGCCAATCTGCACCGCATGGCTGAGATCGGATCGAAGGGCGTTCTGGCCCTGCTGTCAGACAGCACCAATGCCGAGAAGCCGGGCTTCACACCTTCGGAGAAGAATGTCGGCATCGTGCTGGAAGATATTTTCCGCAAAGCTGAACAACGTGTGGTAGTAGCAACCTTCGCATCCAACGTGCATCGTATTCAGCAGGTAGTGAACGCTTCTGAAGCAACAGGACGTAAGATTACCGTTATTGGACGAAGCATGGTTAACGTAGTATCCATTGCTTCCGAGCTTGGTTATCTGCATATTCCTGACGGCATGCTCATTGAGCCTGAAGAGATGAACAGAATGGCAGGCAACCGTGTGGTAGTACTGTGCACAGGCAGCCAAGGCGAGCCAATGTCGGCGCTGACACGCATGGCGCGTTCCAGCCACCGCAAGGTAGACATTATGCCGGGCGACACCGTTATTATTGCGGCTACACCGGTACCGGGTAATGAGAAATATGTAGGCCGTACCATTGATGAATTGTTCCGTCTGGGTGCCAATGTTATCTACAGCGGCTCCAACTCCGGCGTTCACGTATCCGGTCACGGCAGCCAGGAAGAGCTGAAGCTGATGCTCAACCTGATGAAGCCGAAATACTTCATGCCGATCCACGGTGAATACCGGATGCAGCGCAAGCATGCACTTCTGGCGGAGTCTGTTGGCGTAGAGCCAAGTAATATCTTCATCACCGAGCTGGGTGAAGTTATTGAAATCTCCGGTGGAGCTGCACGCAGAGCGGGTAAGGTAACTGCCGGTAACGTGCTGATCGACGGGCTGGGTGTCGGCGATGTAGGCAACATTGTATTGCGTGACCGTAAGCTGTTGTCGCAGGATGGTATTCTGGTGGTTGTGGTTACCCTCAGCAAGCAGAACGGAGCGATTGTCTCCGGTCCTGACATCATCTCCCGCGGATTCGTATATGTGCGGGAATCGGAAGGTCTCCTGGACGAAGCGAACCGGATTGTTGCGGGTACGCTGCAGCGTCTGATGAGTGAGAAGGTCAATGAATGGGCTTCCCTGAAGACCAGTGTCAAAGACTCCCTCGGCCGTTTCCTCTATGAGCAGACACGCCGCAGACCGATGATCCTGCCGATTATTATGGAAGTATAAGAGAAGCATTTCTTAACAATATAGCTTTGGCAATAGCCTCTTTTCCCGGAAATATTGGACGGTTTCCTGGGGAAGGGGGCTTTTTTATGTTTTTTTCACTGCACAAAACAACATTTGGGTAACCTGACCGTTATACAGGCAAGGAGGTGCAGCATGGAGCCAAGAGACTTGGAGAAGGTGCTCCAACCCAAACTGGCGGAGATCCGCCGCTACTTGATCCGCCTCGGCGCAGGGGCTTCAGATGCAGAGGATATTGTGCAGGACACTGTGTACAAGGCGCTGTTGTATCTGGAAGCGATCGATGAGCGCAAATTCAGTGCCTGGTTGTATAAGGTTGCGATCAACCGGTATTTTGACCTGTGCCGCAGGAAGATGAAGTTTCAATACAGCGAGGAAGTGGAGGTTCATCCTGCGCCTGAGCATGAGCTCCCGGAAGCGGTGCTGCTGCGCCGGGAGCGCAAGGAGAAGATTGAAGAGGTGCTGGCCGGTATGATTCCAGCCAACAGGCAGCTGATTCTGCTGAAATATGAAATGGAGCTGTCCTACAAGGAAATTTCCGCCATGCTCGGCATCACGGAAGGAACAGTGAAGGCTACGCTCTACCGGGCGCGGCAGCAATTTCAACAATTATATGGAGGTGAGGGCGAATGACTGCCCCATGGGAAGAAGCAGAAGACCAGAATATTATGACCACCCTGAAAAAAACCAAACGGAAGAGCCTTATTCGCAGTATTCTGATTTCACTCGCGGTTAGTGGGCTTATGCTGATCGCCGTATTTTATGGCGCAGCGCAGCTGGTAGACCGTCTGTCCTCCAATGCCCTTTACAGTGAGCAGCAGTATATGAGAATCAGCAGCCCTAATGAATTCAATTCAGGCTATAGGGACAACAGGGGATTTTTATCAGGAGTACTCGAACTTCAAACCTATAAAATCGTCGACGATGTGCCTGTTCCGTGGAAGAACAGATGGCTGAATTACAACGCCTGGTGGTTTCCTTTCACAACGGGTGCGTACGGCGGCGTGTCAAACCTGACTGTAGAAGATCCGCGTATGAAGCAGGAGGGGTACGAGTATTACCGGAATTACAATTCCGACAATGGACAAAGAGAAATGGCCTTCTATATCCCGGGAGTCGATTACAACGGAAAAATTATCAATGATCTCTCCGAGCTGGACCGGATGAACGGAGATAAGCGGGTGGAGCTGGCGGTATCTTTTGACAAGGACTACTCGTTTGAAGAAGCGAAGAGCATTCTGCCCGCTGGGGCAAAACAGGTCTGGTACTGGGTCGATACGTATGATGACCGCGAGGGGTTCGGCTTTAAGCCGTTTCCTAATGAGAACGATCCCGCTAAAATGAACTATCCAACCCCGATGAGTGCGAATTACGGAGTCTACGGGTTCGGCGTCCAGCCGGACTGGGATCAGGCGAAGCCCGAGGATTTCATCGGCGCAGTACAGATTGGGGTAGACAAGAAAGACAATCACCATAGTGAGTATCAGCGTATCTTCAATTATTTGAAAAAAGACAAAGCTGCGCCGGAGGCTAGTGATCTTCGCATACTGGGTGTGGTTGTAACCGGCACGGCGGACGGGTTAAAGAGCCTCAAGGACCAGACATACGTGCGCGGAGCGGTGCTGGGTGCGGTGGTGGACAAATACTAAAATATGAAATACAGAGGGCAGCCCTTTAAAGAGAGGGGCTGCCCTCTTGAATTAGCAGCAGAAAAATACAAGTGCAATTTATATAGTGCATAAGGGAGTCCCCCGGAATGTCATACTAATAGAAATCAGAATCCTGAAGCACACGGACGGGTGTTGCAGGCAGAAGGGGAGCGCTGTGTACGATGGAAATCACAGAAGCAAGCAAGGCGGGCGGAGGGCGTAACGAAGAGATCCTGCCAGGGGAGATTAAACCAGCAGTAAATGAGCCGGTTCCTCCAGGGATACCTGGACCAGTAGGGGTACTTAAGGAATTGGGACAGACGGCGGTTCCGACAGGGGAGCCGGATATTTTTTGCATGACGATTATAGGACAGATTGAAGGTCATTTCGTCTTGCCGCCGCATAACAAGACCACGAAATACGAGCATATCATTCCCCAGCTCGTTGCAGCTGAACAGAGCAAGACCATTAAAGGGCTGCTGATCATTCTCAATACGGTCGGCGGGGACGTAGAGGCTGGACTGGCCATTGCCGAGATGATCGCTTCCTTGTCGAAACCTACGGTAACAGTTGTCATCGGCGGCGGTCACAGCATCGGTGTACCTATAGCGGTATCCTCCACGTATTCCATTATTGCTGAAAGTGCCACCATGACGATCCATCCGATCCGGATGAACGGTCTGGTGATCGGCGTGCCGCAGACCTTCGAGTACATGGAGCGTATGCAGGAGCGGATGGTGAAATTCGTGACCTCTCATTCCCGCATCACGGAAGTGCAGTTCAAGGATCTGATGTTCAAGACCGGAGAGCTGAACCGCGACATCGGTACCGCAGTGGGCGGGCAGGATGCCGTCAGGTATGGTCTGATGGATGAAGTGGGCGGGATAGGTGCCGCACTCGCCCATTTGAACCGGATGATTGCTGCTGCCCCCACTCTGACAAATGAGACACTTCCGCAAGGAGGGCTGCCCCAATGACCTTTTATACCATTCTGCCGATGGAGCAGGTATTCGAGGGGGCACTGAGTTATGTCTCTCCCGTGCAGGAGATGACTATTCAGGGCATGCTGATGCAGGTGGAGCTGCTGGATGGAGGTCAGGCGAAGGTGGTCCGGCTGCTGCAGTGTCCGCTGGATAAATATCTGGATGCGGCCTTCTCCCCGGGTGCAATCGTTCAGCTGGACCGCTAAGTGCGAACAACCCCCCTAAAGATGCATATTCTGACAAAAGAGAACATAGGTACGCCACGTCATTATATGGTATAATGTTGACTCGGGGGTGGCTGGCGTGGCTAAACGGAGAAGAAAGAAGAAGAAAGCGCTGCTGGGCAGTGTTTTAAAATATGAAATCTACGGAATTCTGCTGATTACGATTTCCGTCATTGCTTTGTCGGGGGAAGCGGCTGTCGGCCGCTCGCTCTCAAGCATGGCAGGTTATTTGCTCGGCAGATTCTATTTTGTGCTGCCGCTGGCGGGAACCTTTTATGGTCTGATGGTAATGATTAACAGGAAATGGCCGTCCACCTGGAACAGCCGCTATACCGGCGGCCTGCTCCTGCTGTTGTCCATGTGCCTGATGAGTACCATATCGGCGATGCAGCAGAAGCTGGGCCCGCTTGGGATGCTGCATCCGGGCAATGTACTGTCTCAAATACATAATGATCTATCCGGCGCCCTCTCACCGGGCGCCGGCGACAGCAGCGTGTACATGTTGGGCAAGGACATCAGCGGGGGGTACATCGGTGCGCTTGAATACGCTGCGCTCCTGTGGCTGTTCGGCAATCTGGGTGCTAAGCTGCTGATGATTGTATTGCTGGCCATCAGCTTCATGCTGATTACCAATCTCTCCTATGTAGAGCTGTTTACCTTACTCCGGGTAAGGGCCGTCAAGCTGATTGAAGGAATTAAGCTCCGGGCGGCGAACCGCCCGGCTGCCGTTCCAGTGGTCAACAGCAGACCGGCTAGAGCCAACAGAGTTACAACGCCGGAACCTGCGGATGATGACGATTACTTTGAAGAGGACGACGGATCGGGTCAGCAGCTGCCAAGACGCGGACAGTCGAAGCTGCTGGGCAGAATTACCGGATGGTTCAGCGGGACTGATCGCCAGAATCAGCCGGAAGTCATGGGCGATCCGGAGGATGAAGTGACGGATATCATCATTACGGATCCGCGGGGTGGTCCGGTCATCTCCGGAATGACAGCAGCGGGAGGTGTTCCTCTGGAGGAGTATGGCGAGGAGGACTTCCCGGATGAGGAGCTTGAGCCTGTGACGCCGATCATCCGGGATTTCTTCGAGCATATCCGCTCTGAAGGGCTGAATGCCGAGGACCGGGAGGAATGGAGCGAATTCTCACCAGCGGCACGTGGTGGTGCTGCCACCGGAACAGGTGCTGCTGAGCTTACGAGAGCGGGAGCAGATTCTGTTCCGTCAGGGGAATCTGGGGAGGGTATACTGCCTGTAGAGCTGGACGGGCTGCTGGGAAGGGCAGAGGAGGGCGAAGCGGCTCCGATTATACCGCCTCCACCTCCGCCCAAGCCGTACAAGCTGCCATCCTTCCGTTTGCTGGCTAAGCCTAATAACGGGGCGAAGGCGGGCGATCAGAATGATTATATGCAGACGGCACGCAAGCTGGAGGCTACACTGGAGAGCTTCGGTGTAAGGGCGAAGGTGCTGGAAGTGGTTCGCGGACCGGCGGTGACCCGGTATGAGATTCAGCCGGATATCGGCGTGAAGGTCAGCCGGATTGTCAATCTTACCGATGACATCGCGCTGGCACTGGCTGCCAAGGATATCCGTATGGAAGCGCCGATTCCCGGCAAATCAGCCATCGGCATCGAAGTGCCGAATTCGGAGGTCTCGGTCGTCACCATGCGGGAAGTGATGGAGACACAGATTTTTCAGGAAGCGGATTCGCGGTTATCCATTGCCTTCGGGCGGGATATCTCCGGCCAGACGATTATCGGCAATCTCGCCAAGATGCCCCATCTGCTGGTAGCAGGAGCAACCGGCTCCGGTAAATCGGTCTGCATCAACGGTATTATTACCAGCATTCTATATAAGGCTAAGCCGAATGAAGTGAAATTCCTTATGGTTGACCCTAAGATGGTCGAGCTGAATGTATATAACGGCATTCCGCATTTGCTGGCTCCGGTAGTGACAGACCCCAAGCGTGCCAGTCTGGCCTTGAAGAAGATCGTGGTGGAGATGGAGAAGCGGTATGAGCTGTTCTCCAAATCGGGCACACGTAATATGGAAGGCTACAACAACCTGATGAAGGATAATCCGGCAGCAGTACTGCCGTATATCGTTGTCATCGTGGACGAGCTTGCCGATCTGATGATGGTTGCTGCGAATGATGTAGAGGATGCGATCTGCCGGCTGGCCCAGATGGCGCGGGCGGCGGGAATTCATCTGATTATCGCCACACAGCGTCCTTCGGTAGATGTGATCACCGGCCTGATTAAGGCGAATATTCCTTCGCGGATTGC
The DNA here is from genome assembly GCF_038002805.1 of Paenibacillus sp. FSL H3-0333. Lineage (NCBI taxonomy): Bacteria > Bacillati > Bacillota > Bacilli > Caryophanales > Paenibacillaceae > Paenibacillus > Paenibacillus sp. FSL H3-0333. The sequence continues at coordinate 3,710,637 of NZ_JBBODG010000001.1, forward strand.
TTTCGGTGTCTCCTCGAATGTGGACTCCCGGACGATTCTGGATATGCCGGGTGCCGAGAAGCTGCTCGGACGCGGCGATATGCTGTTCCTGCCGATGGGGGCTTCCAAGCCGATCCGTGTTCAGGGCGCTTTCATGAGCGATCAGGAAGTGGAGACGATCGTGCAGTATGTCAGCAGCCAAGGGGAAGCGAATTATGATGAGTCGCTTGTGCCTGAGGTAGACGACACCTTGAGCGAGGATCAGGAGCCGCAGGATGAATTGTATGAACAGGCCGTCCAGATTGTTCTGGAAGCCAAGCAGGCCTCTGTATCGCTGCTTCAGCGGCGTATGCGCGTCGGTTACACGCGTGCCGCACGCTTGATCGACTCTATGGAGGCCAGAGGCGTAATCGGCCCTTACGAGGGCAGCAAGCCGCGTGAGGTGCTGATGTCGCTGGAGCAGTATCAGCATGGTAGACTTAGTTCATAGGCAAAGAGATGACCCAATATTTGGGCCATCTCTTTTTTGCTAAAGATAAGTTATGCAACGGTTGGTTGAACTGCTATTACTTTACCCGGGGAGCTGCAAGCAGAGCATCAACCATGTAATCAAGCTGCGCATTTAGGGAGTAGATATCATTGTAATACGATAATCCGAAGTCGATATTCATCAAACGGCCTTCCTTGACTGCAGGAATACTGTTCCAGATCGGGTCTCCCGTCAGGTCAGTCATTCCGTCATAAGAGGAACGGAAGATATACTCTCCGCTGTAATCGGCAATGACTTCAAAGGATACAGATTCCCCACCGACATCGGTCTTGCTATCTATTTTTTGCTGAATCTTCTCCGGTGCCTTCATGCCAAGATATTCATATAAGACCTGCGAGCCCCGGCCGTATTGTTTGCTCATAATCACTAACATACTGCGCTCTCCGCCGCCTTCCATGATGGAGATGGTCGAATCTAGAATTCCCGCTTCCTTCAGCTTCAGCTTACTGTCCTCCACTTTGGCATTGAAATCATTTAATAGGCTGGTGGCCTGATCTTCCTTATTAAGAGTGTGTCCAATAAAGCTGACCCGCTCAGCGGTTGTCATTTTCTCATAAGGCACCAATACGGTGGGTGCGATATCATGCAATGCATTGTAGGTTTCCTCGGAAGGAACGATAATCAGATCGGGATCAAGCGATAAGACAGCTTCCGGGCTGGCCTCGAACCAACTTCCCAACTTCTGTACATCTTTCAATTCGTTCTCGAAGGCAGCACCTTCATTTACACTAGAGACACCTACGGGCTTAATGCCCAGCGCCAGAACATCGCCCAGCAAGTACAACACAACGACACGCTGAGGATTGGCAGGCACCTCGATATCCCCTTTTATTGTAGAGATTGTCCGGGTCTGTGCCTCGGCTGCAGTGTTGTCAGGGGACGTTGTAGAGGATGCCGTCGCAGCAGGCGAAGAGGTTGGCGTATTGCTGCCGTTGCCCGCCGTCGTTGTAGTGGCAGTTCCTGAGGAACAGGCACTTAACACTATGGTGAAGCATAACAACAAGGTTAACATTAGGGATGGCTTAGACGTTCTGAACATGGATGACGCTCCTTTTAGATCATATTGATAATGATTATCATCATCAATATATCCGAGAGTGCCTTCACGGGCAATGTCATTTGCAGACAGCGCAGATATCATATCCCGCCACGGGGAAGCGGCCTGAACAGAATTTTTGTACCTTACTGGTGAGTTTCCGAAGTGCTTTTTGAACATTTTTCCAAAAGAATACGCATCCGGATAGCCCACAGAAGCTGCAATATCATGCAGTGTGGCTTCTGTGCCCAGCAATAGCTCACGGGCCTTGTCCATGCGAATCTGAACCAGATATTGGGCAGGGCTGGTCTGAAGCCGGATGCGGAATAACCTCGATAATGTCCTCGGGCTGGTGCCCAGAGTGCCGGCTAGTGAATCCAGGGTGAACGGCCTGCTGTAAGAATCATGCATATAGCGTACAGCCTGGTCGAGCACATCTGCTCTAAGCGGGTGCAGCTCCTGCCCCTGCATCTGGCGAAGCAGCTCATGGACCCACTGATAGAACAGGGCTTTGACATGCAGATGCTCAAGGTCGCTGCCTGTCTGCCACTCCCCATACATCTGGTCTAGAATCTCATACAGCGGCAGAGGATGGGCCGGAGTGCAATGATATGACGCGGTAAAAGGCTTGCTGCGCTCCAAAAGCGCTGTAAGATTGCGGCGCGCAGGCAGGGTTAACGTTGAACGGTACATAATAAGGTAATAATCCAGAATTTCATGTGTTTTCAGCAATTTAATCGTAGTGCCTTTGCCTCCGTGAAAGACAGTTGCGCCGCTGATTTCATATCGGCTGTCATCTATAAGCAGACTTGCGCTGCCGCGAACGATATACAGGTATGTACTAGCCGGAAGGCGGTACTTCAGCGGAGGTTGTCCAGAAATGAATGAGGCCTTGCGGATATCGATAACTTCTACAGCAGCATGGTTCCACAGTACAATATGGTCCTTAAAATCCATGTTTCTTCTCAACTCCTGTTGTTTCATAACCCAAGTATAGTTGATAATCGTTCTCAGTCGCAATGGATTTACGGTTCCTTGATTTGCGGTCATGCATAGGAAGTCCTGCCAGTCGTCATAATAACTTTAGCCATTCATGCAGAACTTCCAAGAGAAAGGTAGAGCGAATCCCATGACAAAACATAAGCAGTGGATCATTGCCGCCGTTACCCTTGCCCTTGCAGCTGCACCGTTTGCCGGTGCAGTCTTCAAAGATCATGATTTGATCTATGCCAAGCCATATGCAGCAGAACAGATTGCCGCAGATAGCCCTGATGAAGGGGAGGAAGCCATGCCCGTGTTCGGCACAACTCCGCTTAAGGTAGGCTCATCCGGGCAGGATGTCTATGAGCTGCAGGGAAGATTGAAGTACCTTGGTTATTTTAACGGGAAGATTGACAGCCAGTTCGGGACCAAAACCAAAAATGCTGTCACCTGGTTTCAGTGGAAATTCGGCCTGAAATCCGACGGGGTCGTCGGGGCCAAGACGAAGCTTAAGCTATACAATGCGACTACAGCCTGGAAGCCGACAGCGCCCGAGACGTCTACCGCCCAGAAGAAAGCGCCCTCCGGCGCAGCTGCAGCCAAAACCAATACGGCTGAACTGTCCTCCGGCAATACCATGGGCTTGTCCGAAAACGACCTGAAGATCATGGCTAACGCGGTTTACGGCGAGTCTCGCGGCGAACCTTTTGAAGGACAGGTGGCTGTAGCCGCAGTCATTCTTAACCGTGTAAAATCCCCAAGCTTCCCAAATACGCCTTCGGGCGTCATTTTCCAGCCGGGAGCCTTCACTGCCGTAGCTGACGGACAGATCTATCTGGAGCCTAATGAACAGGCACGCAAGGCAGTGCAGCAGGCACTGAGCGGCTGGGACCCGTCGGGCGGCTGTATCTATTACTTCAATCCCAAGACGGCGACTTCCAAGTGGATTTGGTCCCGTCCGCAGGTGAAGACGATCGGCCAGCATATTTTCTGCATGTAGCTTACTGTGTCTGTATACAACCCTCCGTAAGAGCAACCGGTACGCTGTCCTCCGGTTGCTTCCTTACTTTGGAATGGTTTAGAATGGATAATACTTCATAAACTTGTTATAGAGCATCCATCCACGCTGCAAAGGAGTTTTGGACTTGACTAATAATGCATTTCAACATGGCCATGCCGCTGGCATGCGCATACATGTTCTGCCGACCAAGGCGTTCAAGACATTCGCCATCTCACTGTATGCAGGCGTTCCGCTTGAAGAAAGTACAGTGACCTCTACCGCACTGGTTCCGTTTGTACTCCGCCGGGGGACAGCGTCCTACCCGGAGACTACCCAATTCCGCGAGCGTCTGGAGGAGCTGTACGGTGCCGGCTTCGGCTTCGATATTTATAAACGCGGGGATTACCAGATTGTCCAGTTCCGGATGGATACGATCAATGATTCCTTTGTGCAGAGCAAGGAGAGCCTGCTTGGGGAATCCTTTGCTTTTCTGGGAGAGGTATTGACCCGTCCCCTGCTTGAGAATGGAAGCTTCCGGGCTTCTTATGTAGCTACAGAACGCGAGACGATCCGCAAGAAGCTGGAATCCATTGTGAATGACAAAATCCGCTATGCGGCAGAACGCTGCATTGAGGAAATGTGCCGCAACGAGCCTTACCGTCTCCATCCCCTCGGTCAACGGGCCGATCTGGATGCTATCACGCCTGAGACGCTGTACCAGAGCTATACCTCCTGGCTGAATGGAGCTACGCTTGATCTGTATGTTGTGGGCGATACCACACCTGAGGAGGTCGAGAAGCTGGTGACAGCTCATTTTGGCCGGGCCCATCATTCCGAAGCCGGAGGCTACACCTCGGACTTCACTCCGGTATCGGTTACGGAAGTGCGGACGGTAGAGGAGAAGCTGGATGTGAATCAAGGCAAGCTGAACATGGGGCTGCGGACCTCGATTACCTACAAGGATGAACGGTATGCTTCCGCGCTGATGTACAACGGTATTCTTGGCGGTTACCCGCATTCCAAGCTGTTCGTCAATGTCCGTGAGAAGGAGAGTCTGGCGTATTACGCCTCCTCCCGTTATGACGGGCATAAGGGCATCGGAACGATTCAATCGGGGATCGAGACCCAGAACTATGGAAAAGCCGTTGATATTATCCGCAAGCAGCTGGATGAGCTGAAGGCCGGCAATATCACTGACCTGGAGCTTAGCCAGACGAAGGCGATGATCCGCAACCTGCTGTCCGAGATTCAGGATTCGGCGTTTGAGATGATTTCCTTTGATTTCAACCGCCAGCTATCCGGCAAAGACCGTTCTGCCCAGGAGCTGATGGACCAGGTCGACGGCATGGGGGCGGCTGAAGTGAAGGCTGCAGCGGATACTTTTGAGCTGGATACGATTTATTTCCTGACAGGGAAGGAGGAATAGGGATGGAGAAGCTCCATTACGAACGGCTTCAAGAAACACTTTATCACGAGGTTATGGATAACGGACTGCAGGTGTATGTGCTGCCGAAGCCGGCTTTTCTCAAAACCTACGCCACCTTTGCCACGAAATACGGTTCGGTAGACAATCACTTCAAGGTGGCGGGCAGCGAGGAGACTACAGTACCCGACGGAATTGCCCACTTCCTGGAGCATAAAATGTTCGAGGAGCCGGAAGGCGACATTTTTGCCACCTTTGCGTCGAATGGCGCATCGGCCAATGCCTTCACCAGCTTCGACCAGACGGTCTATCTTTTCTCGGCCACGGAGAACATTGAGCAGAATCTCAGCACGCTGGTTGATTTTGTGCAGCGTCCTTATTTTACCGATGAGAACGTGGAGAAGGAGAAAGGGATTATTGGGCAGGAAATCAATATGTATGCCGACAATCCTGACTGGCGCGTCTATTTCGGGCTGATTGAAGCCATGTATGCTACTCACCCGGTTCACATTGATATTGCCGGAACGATCGAATCCATCTCAACCATTACGAAGGAAACGCTGTACACCTGCTACAACTCCTTCTATCATCCCAGCAATATGCTGCTGTTCGTTGTCGGCGGAGTGGACCCTGAGCAGGTATTTGAACTGATCCGCAGCAATCAGCAAGGCAAGAGCTATGAGAAGCAGGGTGAAATTACACGTATCTTCGCGGAGGAGCCTGAGCAGGTAGCCTCGAAGCATGTGGAGAGCAGACTTGCTGTCTCCATTCCCAAAATGATGTTCGGCTTCAAGGAAAAGGTGGATGGTCTGAGCGGTGAAGCGGCGGTGCGCCGTGATCTGACCACGAAGCTGATGCTGGACCTGCTGTTTGGCAGCAGTACGGCATTGTATCAGAAGCTCTATGACGAGGAATTGATCTCGGACAGCTTCGGCCATGAATTTAACAGCTCTGCGGAGTATGCCTTCTCGGCGATTGGCGGCGATACCAAAGATCCGGGTCTGCTGCTTGAACGGATTAAGGCAGAAGTTGGACGCATTCTGGAGACGGGCTTCGCGGAGAAGGATTTTGAACGGGCCCGCAAAAAGAAAATCGGCGGCTTCCTGCGGATGCTGAATTCGCCGGAGAGCATTGCCCATGAGTTCACCCGTTACCAGTTCCGTGGAGGAGATCTGTTTGAAGTGCTTCCCCTGTATGAATCGATCACTCTGGATGAAGTGAATGCCCGGCTCCATGATCATGTGAACTGGGAGCAGCTGGCCGTATCGCTGGTGGTGAGTCCTTAATGATGTTACCGGGAGAGGACAGTAAACCGATTGGCGAAATGACAGTGCTCATTACCGGGGGCAGCGGGGGAATCGGCGGCGCGATCGCTGAGCGTTTTGCTTCGGTGGGAATGAACATTGTGATTCATTATATGAATTCGCATGAAGCGGCAAATGATGTGGCCCGGCGCTGTCTGGCGCTGGGGGCGAAGGTAATGACCGTAGCGGCGGACATGAAAGACCGCAGTCAGCTCGTACGCATGGCCGAAAGACTGGAGAGCAGCGGCATGATGCCGGATATCCTGGTCAATAATGCCGGGAAAGCTCATTATGGCATGTTAGCCGATCTGACCGAGGAGGAGTGGGACGATATCATGGCGGTGAATCTGAAGGGCACCTTTATGTGCAGCCAGATTTTCATGCCTTATATGGTCACGCAGCGTTACGGCCGGATCATTAATGTGTCTTCTGTGTGGGGGATCTCGGGTGCCTCCTGTGAAGTGGCTTATTCGGCCAGTAAGGGCGGAGTGAATGCTTTTACCAAGGCGCTTGCCAAGGAGCTGGCCCCCTCCAAGGTCACTGTGAACGCTGTAGCGCCTGGAGCAGTTCACACGGCCATGCTGTCCAATCTGCAGGCGGATGAACTGAAAATGCTGGAGGAGGAGATCCCTGCGGGGAGGCTGGCTACCCCTGAGGATATATCCTCGCTTGTTTATTTTCTGGCGCTGCCTGAGTCCGGTTATATTACGGGTCAGGTCATCAGTCCGAACGGCGGCTGGATTACGTAATAACCGGTATAATGCCAGGAACCATGAGCCTGCTCTGGAGAAATGCTCCAGCATAAGACCTTCCGGCTTGAGACATATTATAACTGTTGCTTCTAAATCTCAATATCATTACAAACCTGAGGAGGATTTAAGATGTCAACAGATTCCGTAGTGAAGAACTTTGATACCTGGAAAAGTTTTTTGGGCGACCGGGTCATTCAGGCTGAAAAAATGGGGATGAGCGACGAGACCATCACCAAGCTGGCGTTCGAAATCGGGGAATTCCTCGATAAGAAGGTCGATCCGGGCAACTATTCCAACCGGGCCATCAAAGAGCTGTGGGATGTCGGAACGGATGATGAGAAGCATACCATTGCCGGACTCATGGTCAAACTGGCGAAGAAAAACGCATAGGTACGCGGAAGAAGCTCCCCTTGCGGGAGCTTTTCTGCAATTATTACAATCGTGTCCTTGCCTTTCAATTTTTTTTTATATATCATTAACATGACCCGTGTATCTGAAACAACATGCAGGGAAAAGGAATCTATGAGGTGCGCACAAGTGGAATATAAACAATGGTATATGGAGTATAAGATACATAAGAACAGACCCGGTCTGTTAGGCGACATTGCTTCCATGCTGGGGATGCTGGAAGTCAATATTCTGACGATTAACGGCGTGGAAGGCAAGACGCGTGGAATGCTGCTGGAAACCAGCGACGATGAGAAGATCATGCTGATGGGCGAAATGCTCAAGAAAGTTGATAATATAACGGTTACGGCACTCCGTACACCGCGGCTTGTGGACCGGCTGGCGGTCCGGCATGGACGGTATATCGACCGGGATTCGGATGACCGCAAGACCTTCCGCTTTACCCGCGATGAGCTCGGGCTGCTGGTCGATTTCCTGGGCGAGCTGTTTAAGAGAGAAGGCAATCAGGTTATAGGACTACGTGGTATGCCGCGGGTAGGCAAGACAGAATCGATTATTGCCGGCAGCGTCTGTGCGATGAAGCGCTGGACGTTTGTCTCCTCTACGCTGCTGCGCCAGACCGTCCGCAGCCAGCTCGCTGAAGACGAGATGAATCCGCATAATGTATTTATCATTGACGGGATCGTCAGCACCATCCGCTCCAACGAGAAGCATTATAACCTGCTGCAGAATGTCATGAGTATGGCAAGCACCAAGGTGATTGAGCATCCTGATATTTTTGTGCGGGAGTCCGAATTCACCTTCGATGACTTCGATATTATTATTGAGCTGCGCAATTCACCGAACGAAGAGATATTGTACGAGTCGTTTACGACAAGCTACAGTGAAGATCTTTAATATATTTCATTAAGAGCATTGCTCACACAACATTCAGGAGGTGATGGTATGTCGGAACTGGGCCGGCATTTGAAGGAGGCTCGTCTGCAAAAAGGGATGAGTCTTGATGATGTCCAGGAAGTAACAAAGATCCGCAAAAAATATTTGGAAGCCATCGAAGCAGGGGATTATAAAGTGCTTCCGGGCAGCTTTTATGTCCGGGCCTTTATCAAAACCTATGCCGAGGCGGTCGGGGTTAACCCGGATGAGCTGATGGAGGAGCACGGCAATGTGCCTGCTGCTCCCGTCGATACTACCATGGAGACCGTGATTCAGAAGCGCAGCCGCAAGCCTGAAACGGAGCGTAACGCCAAGTGGCTCCCGACCTTGCTGATGTGGACCTTCCCGGTGCTGATTCTGGTGGTCATCTACTTATATGCCTCTTCCACAATGAATAATGATTCGCCGGAGAAAGCGGATAATGCAAGCATGACTACCGCGACGCAAGATCCGGCTAAGGCTAAGCCTTCTCCTACTGCCGCTGGAGGCGGTGCAGTGCCTTCAGCGGATGCGGCAGCTACACCTGATGCAGGAGCCGCGGCAACCACTGCGCCTGCTGCAACTCCAGAGCCGTCTCCATCGTCTTCTCCGGGTGCTGTCACCGTTACTCAGGACCGTAAATCGGGCAAGACGACCATTTACAAGGTCTCTGCACCTGCTGGAACCCCGGTTCAGGTACAGATTGCCGCGACCGGAGTCAGCTGGCTTGAAGTGTACAAGGGCGAGAACTCCAAGGGGGAGAAGCTCAGCTTCGGGAACACCAAGGCCGGTGAGAATCTGAGCTTTACACTGGACAGCGGCGGAATGTATATCAAATCGGGATATTCACCAGCTACGGCAATTTCGGTCAACGGACAGGCTATCACCGACGGCAAAACCTCCTCGCGTCTGCTGCTTGAACTGGACAGTGGTACGGACGGCGCTGCTGGCGGGAGTACTACCGGAGAATAATACATCCGATGTATAGTCTTTGGCGGATTGGAGAACCTAGAAGTGTTTAACAGTTCTTACGCCAAAGTGAGGTGTATTCTCTCATGACCGTCAGCTGGATTGTAACAGGGCTTGGCATTATTGTCAGTCTCCTGGGGTATTATTTGACACCGGGCGCCTGGGGATATGGTATTCTGGGCTTTGGACTGGCACATGTTCTGCTGGGGATTCTGGATATGTTCCGGGCTCCTGCACGCAGCAGATAATATTTAGAGGTGAGCGTCTCCCGGACAGTTTCCGGGAGGCGTGTTTTTAGGTGCAAATATAAGAATTTATATGTTTACGCTATAAATTATCCTTCTATTTCTCGCTGAAACGGTACCGTCCTTACAAAGGACGGAATGCCGTTTCCACTTGACTCTTTTCCAGTATTAGACTTAAGAGCCCCTATCTCATATAATAGGAACAGACTAATTGTAAGTAAAGGATGTGGAACCATGAGTTCAGAAAGTTCATTTGATATCGTATCGAAGATGGATATGCAGGAGCTGACCAATGCGGTTCATCAGACCGAGAAGGAAATTGATAACCGGTTTGATTTCAAGAACAGCAAGAGCAGCCTGAAGCTGGAGAAGGATGCGCTTGTCATCGCCTCAGAGGATGAATACAAGCTGAATGCAGTTATTGATATCCTCCAGACCAAGATGGTGAAGCGGGGAATCACGCTGAAGAATATGGATTTCGGCAAAGTGGAGCCGGCTTCGCTCGGCACAGTGCGCCAGCGGCTGGGACTGCGCCAAGGGATAGACCAGGAGAACGCGAAGAAGATCAATATTCTGATCCGCGATTCCAAGCTGAAGGTTAAGAGCACGATCCAGGGTGATCAGATCCGTGTGACCGGCAAAAGCCGCGACGATCTCCAGCAGATTATCCAGCTTTTACGCAAGGCTGATTTGCCGCTTGATTTACAGTTTAACAATTTAAAGTAAGATCATGTGCCCCGCATTGTATACTACCTTACTTGCGGGGTGCTTCATGTTTTTTTGACACTTATTTATGGCTATAATATACTAGCTAAGCAGTTTTGAAGAAAATGCTGGAATACCGGATTCGTATGGACTAGGGGAGGAACCTTCAGTGAATTTACCCAACCGCATCACATTAGCACGTATTTGCCTTATCCCAATCATGATGTTTTTTCTGCTGGTGGACTTCAGCTTCTATCCGGAACCGATACATTGGGGCTCCTTTCAGCTTTCAATTAATCACTTGGTCGCGGCAGTTATTTTTCTGCTGGCAGCCAGTACCGATGGAATTGACGGTTACATAGCCAGAAAATATAACATGGTCACCAATCTGGGCAAGCTGCTCGATCCGCTTGCGGATAAGCTGCTGGTCTCGGCCGTGCTGATCTCGCTGGTCGAGCTGGGAAGATGCGATTCCTGGATTGCCATTGTCATCATCAGCCGCGAGTTTGCCGTGACCGGCCTGCGCCAGGTGGCACTGCTGGAAGGGAAGGTAGTGGCTGCAAGCAAATGGGGAAAGGTAAAAACAGTGATTCAGATTGTTGCTATTTCCCTGCTGCTGCTTAACAATTTCCCGTTCCAGTTCGTCAGCATCCCTGTGGATGACATTGCCATCTGGGCGGCAGCCATCATTACCATTTACTCTGGCATTGATTATTTCGTGAAGAATAAGGATCTGCTGGATTTGAACAAAGCCTGAGAGGTTGGAACAGGCTGAACCTTGCAGGATACCTACAATCAGGAGGAGAACGTCAGCTATGAAAGCAGAGATTATTGCCGTTGGAACAGAACTTTTACTTGGACAAATCGTGAACAGCAATGCCCAGTTTCTTTCAGTCGAGCTGGCTGCATTAGGCATTGACGTTTATTTTCAGACCGTTGTGGGAGATAACAAAAGCCGCCTTCTGGAAGCGATCCGGATTGCTCAGAGCCGGGCGGATGTTATATTGTTCACGGGCGGCATTGGTCCGACCGAGGATGATCTGACCAAAGATGCGCTGGCTGCGGCGCTTGGCCGGACCCTGCACATCGACCAGCTGGCCATGGATCATGTGCAGCGCTTCTTCGATGACCGCAAGATTGTAATGACTGAGAATAACCGCAAGCAGGCGCTTGTCATTGAAGGGACGACTCCTCTGTCCAATGATACCGGCCTTGCGGTAGGGATTGCTTTTGCAGAAGAAGACAAATATTATATCGTGCTGCCCGGCCCGCCCCGGGAGATGAAGCCGATGTTCACGGATAAGGCCAAGCCATGGCTTCAGCAGCATGCACTTACTGGTGAAATGCCGCTCTACTCGAAGATGCTGAAGTTCGCCGGGATTGGCGAGTCGCTGCTGGAGGACAAGCTGATTGAGCTGATCCGCAGCCAGAGCGATCCAACGATTGCCCCGTATGCCAAGGAAGGCGAAGTGACCGTGCGCATCTCCACCAAGGCGCCGTCCGAGCGGGAAGCTATGGTCAAGCTCGATGCTCTGGAGAAGACGATTGCTGACATTCTGCCGGAGAATCTGTATGCCAACATCGATGTGCCGCTGGAGCAGCTGATTGTGGACTGGATGGCGGATGCGGGACTCACTCTGAGTGCTGCCGAGAGCTGTACAGGCGGTCTGCTGATGGAGAGCATTACGAATATTCCGGGCAGCGCCTCCATGTTTGCCGGAGGGATCGTGTGTTATTCCAATGATATTAAGAAGAAACTGCTGAATGTGCCTTCCGCCATGCTTGAAGGTCCGGATGCCCCGGGAGCGGTGAGCCGCGAGGTTGCGGAGGTACTGGCTGAGCAGGTGCGTATGATCGGTGACACGGACTTCGGCTTATCGGTTACCGGTGTAGCCGGACCGGGATATTCCGAGCGCAAGCCGGTGGGTCTTGTGTTCGTAGGACTGGCTGAGCGGGGCTGCAAGACAGAGGTATATGAGCTGAATCTGAAGGGCACCCGTGAGAACATCCGGCTGCGCACCGTCAAGGCGCTGCTGTACCGGTTGTGGCGCCGCCTGGAAGAACGCAAGGTTGCTACTCCGCTGGAAGGCTCGGCCTTGCAATAACTGTACGGGCCGGTATATAATTCATGTATACGGAAGAACCGTGGCTTGAGCGATCATGCTGCGGTTTTTTGTTTTATATTAGGTATAACAAATTACCCTATGGCTGTTCCTGTTAACGTAAGAAGCGGAAGAGAAGCACCTGCTGAGTTTTGCATCCGGAAGGAGGCCTTCATCTTACAATAAAAGGGAGTATTACCCCTGGGAGCAAAAAAAACGAATGTATGTTCTAAAAAAGACTTGGCAAGCCCTTCAAAACACGTTATTATAATACTATAAACAGTGAAGGAAGTGGTCTGATTGTCAGATCGTCGTGCAGCGCTTGATATGGCGCTTCGTCAAATAGAAAAACAATTCGGTAAAGGTTCGGTAATGAAACTGGGAGAATCCACTCACATGAAAGTGGAAGTTGTACCTAGCGGATCTTTGGCACTTGATATTGCACTAGGTATTGGCGGACTTCCCAAAGGACGTATTATTGAAGTATATGGACCGGAATCTTCCGGTAAGACGACGGTTGCACTCCATGCGATCGCTGAAGTACAGAAGCAGGGCGGACAAGCTGCCTTCATCGATGCTGAGCATGCGCTTGATCCCAAGTATGCCAAGGCGCTTGGCGTTAACATTGATGAATTGCTGCTGTCCCAGCCTGATACGGGTGAACAGGCCCTGGAAATCGCTGAAGCGCTTGTACGCAGCGGAGCAGTAGACATCATTGTAGTTGACTCTGTAGCAGCACTTGTGCCGAAGGCGGAAATTGAAGGCGACATGGGTGATTCCCACGTAGGCTTGCAGGCCCGTCTGATGTCCCAGGCCTTGCGGAAGCTGTCAGGCGCCATTAACAAATCCAACACCATTGCGATCTTCATTAACCAGCTTCGTGAGAAGATTGGCGTAATGTTCGGTAACCCAGAGACCACTCCGGGTGGACGCGCTCTGAAATTCTACTCCTCCGTCCGTCTGGATGTGCGCCGGGTAGAGAGTATCAAGATGGGTAACGATGTCGTGGGTAACCGCACGAAGATCAAGGTTGTGAAGAACAAGGTAGCGCCTCCGTTCAAGCAAGCGGATGTAGATATCATGTACGGCGAAGGAATCTCCAGAGAGGGAAGCCTTGTGGATATCGGTACGGAGATGGATATTGTCAACAAGAGCGGTGCCTGGTATTCCTATGAAGGCGAACGTCTGGGTCAAGGACGGGAGAATTCCAAGCAGTTCCTGAAGGAACATCAGGATATTGCTCTGCTGATCGAGAACAAGATCCGTGAGGCAAGTAATCTGACAACTCTGGTAGCGGCACCATCTGAAGCAGATGTGGTTGCGGAGCAAGAGGAAGAAGAGAAATTGCTGCTTGAGATCGAGTAATTAAGTACTCCTCTACTTCTAATTGAATAATGAAGTCATGATGGATAGGCGCCCTGTGGAGGATATTACAGGGTGCCTTTTCGCAAATATTTCAGCTTAAGTAGGTGATCGGCAGGATGGTTATACAATTGGATGAGGAATTCGAAGAACAGGATGAGCAGCAGGTGCTGGCGGATTTCCCGGCAGATCAAGAGCTGGTAATTACAAAGGTAGAGCGGCTTAAGAAGTCTAATTATCGTTATCTAATCCATTTCGGAGACTACAACATGACTGTTCATGAAGATGTCATGATTAAATACCGGATGATTACCGGGAGTATTTTTGTAAAAGCAGATCTGGAGGATATTGTTGCCGCAGACGAGCGCCAGCGGGCGTATGTGGAGGGGCTTAGGTATCTGGAGCGCAAGCCCAGAACCGCACAGGAGATGGCCCGCCGTTTAAGGGAGAAGGAAATAGGGGAGACTGTTATTGCCGAAGTTCTGCTCCGCCTGCAGGAGGAACGTCTGCTTGATGATCCCTTGTACGCCAAGCAGTGGGCGGAGCAGCGGATTGTGAATCAGCGTAAGGGCAAGATGTGGATCCGGCAGGAGCTGCGGGAGAAAGGAATTGATAAGTCGCTGATTGCGGAAGCGCTGGATGAGATCACACCCGAGCAGGAGCTGGAGAGCGCGCTGCTGACCGGACGGAAGAAATGGAATACGATCCGGGGAGATGTGAACGACAAACGGCGGAAGACAGGGGCGTTCCTGATGCGCCGGGGATTCTCAGGAGAAATGGTGCGCCAGGTGATCGGGATTCTGCGGGATGAGCAGGATTCTGAGGGGGAAGAAGAGGAGTTTTACTTCCCGGATTGATTCTCTTGACTTTATTACGGTTATCGACTCTCTTGACAAGGTCTTTTTATAAATAATAAAATATAACATGAATCGGCATAAACTAAGAATCCTTTTTCCTTCCCAAAAAGCAGACTCTTATGTTCCGGTTCGCGTACAACTCATATGAAATGTAATCGCCGGATAAGGCGGGCAATGTCCATGTGCAGCATGTGCAGTATGGCAATCGGTGTATTACCGGTTTTTTGTATGGTGATGAACGGATAGTTTAACAACTGCACAAATACCCAAGGGAAGATCCTTGGAGGATATCAACGAGGAGGTGAACAGATGGAAACATTGATCTGGGTCATTGTCGTTCTCGTTGTAGCTGCAGCATTCTTTGGATTCGGTTATTTTATTCGTAAATCCCTTGCAGAAGCTAAGATTTCCAGCGCAGAGAAAGAAGCCGTAGTCATCGTGGAGAACGCGAAGAAAGAGGCGGAGGCGCTGAAGAAGGAAACGGTACTTGAGGCTAAGGACGAAGTTCATAGAATCCGTACCGAAGCTGAGAAAGAAACTCGTGAACGTCGGAATGAAATCCAACGGCAAGAGCGACGTTTGCTGCAAAAGGAAGAATCGCTGGATAAAAAAATGGAATCGCTTGAACGAAAAGAAGAACAAGTAGCTAACAAAGAGAAACGAATTGATGAAACCCAACAGCAAATTGATGTTATTTACAAGAATCAGGTTACTGAACTGGAACGTATCTCCAATCTGAGCATCGATGATGCCAGAAGTATCATTCTCAGCAATGTAGAACAGGAAGTTCGCCATGAAACTGCTCAGATGATCAAGGAAATCGAACAGCAGGCTAAGGAAGAAGCGGACAAGAAAGCCCGTGAGATTATCACCTTGGCGATTCAACGCTGTGCGGCTGATCATGTGGCGGAAACTACGGTATCTGTCGTTACCTTGCCGAATGAAGAGATGAAGGGCCGGATCATCGGTCGTGAAGGCCGCAATATCCGTGCGCTGGAGACTCTGACCGGGATTGATCTTATTATTGATGATACGCCGGAAGCCGTTATTCTGTCAGGATTTGATCCGATCCGCCGCGAAGTGGCCCGTACGGCACTGGAGAAGCTGGTGGCAGATGGACGTATCCATCCTGCACGTATTGAAGAAATGGTGGAGAAATCCCGCAAAGAAGTGGATGAACGGATTCGCGAATACGGTGAACAAGCTACCTTCGAGGTTGGCGTTCATGGTCTGCACCCGGATCTGATCAAAATTCTGGGCCGCCTGAAATTCCGCACGAGCTACGGTCAAAACGTACTGAAGCACTCCATGGAGGTTGCTTATTTGACTGGACTTATGGCCGGTGAGCTTGGGGAAGACATCGTGCTTGCAAAACGTGCCGGACTGCTGCATGATATCGGCAAAGCGCTTGATCATGAAGTGGAAGGTTCGCATGTTGAAATCGGCGTCGAACTGGCGAAGAAGTACAAGGAACATCCGGTGGTTATCAACAGTATCGCGTCCCACCATGGAGATTGCGAGGCTACCTCGGTTATTGCTATGCTGGTGGGAGCTGCTGATGCATTGTCGGCTGCCCGTCCAGGTGCACGCCGTGAGACCCTGGAAACGTACATCAAACGTCTGGAAAAGCTGGAGGAGATCTCGGAGTCCTTCGAGGGTGTCGAGAAATCCTATGCCATTCAGGCGGGCCGTGAGGTTCGCGTAATGGTACAGCCTGAGAAGATTGATGATGCCGAAAGCTTCCGTCTGGCCCGCGATATTACGAAGATGATTGAGAGTGAGCTGGATTATCCGGGTCATATCAAGGTTACGGTAATCCGCGAGACACGCGCTGTAGAATATGCGAAATAATTAAGGAAATCGGCCCCCTTGCGGGGCCTTTTTTCATGCAGCACGCTGTGGAGTTTGGAATGAAGCAGAATAGGTGAAATTATACTTAAGCAGCGATTTATGGTTGGCAGAGCATACACAAACCAAAAATTTAGGAGGAGAAGATTATTAAAGTTTTATTTATCGGAGACATTGTAGGCAATACAGGCAGAAAAGCGCTGCGTGAAATGCTGCCTTCCCTGAAAAGCAAATATCAGCCGCATATCATCATTGCCAATGGTGAGAATGCCGCTGCCGGCAGAGGGATCACCGCTGCTATCGCTAACGAATTTTTTAACTGGGGTATCCACGGTATTACGATGGGCAACCACACCTGGGACAACAAGGATATCTTTGAGTTCATCGACGATGAGCCACGGATCATCCGTCCGGCTAACTTTCCGCCGGGGACACCGGGCCGCGGATATACCGTTGTTAAGGGGAACGGCAAGCAGCTGGCGATTGTGAATCTGCAGGGCCGTACCTTTCTTCCGGCGATCGATGACCCGTTCCGGGTGGGCGAGGAGATTGTGGAGGAACTGCGCAGAGAGCATAAGTGCATTCTGGTGGATTTCCATGCGGAAGCTACCTCCGAGAAAATTGCGATGGGCTATTTTATGGATGGACTGGCTTCGATTGTAGTCGGCACACATACTCATGTGCAGAGTAATGATGATGTGATCCTGCCTGGAGGTACAGCATATCTTACAGATGCGGGTATGGTTGGTTCAAGAGAAGGGATTCTGGGTATGGAAAAGGATGCGATCATCTATAAATTTACAACTCAGCTTCCCTCCCGGTTTGTAGTCGACGAAGGCAAATGGCAGCTGCATGGTCTATTCGCAGAACTTGATGAAGCTACAGGCAGAGCGACACGACTGGAGAAGATCCGGCTGCGTGAGGATGAATGGGTGATGAGCTAAGGACGGCAATGCCATTTCTACTTGCAAATAGGTAATTCGGTAATACTCATTTTGTTTTGGGTGAAGTGTGATATTTATTATATCGAAAAAGAGTATCTTTTGAACTATTTTCTCCGGAGAGGTCCGCAAAAAGAAGGAATTAATTCTTCTGAAGCGAATAACATCTACTGTAGTGGAAGAAGAACACCATCATTTTCCCAGGGGAGGTACTTACTATGGATGTATTAAAAGTATCAGCTAAATCCAATCCAAATTCCGTTGCTGGCGCATTAGCAGGTGTTCTTCGCGAACGTGGATCGGCCGAGCTACAAGCTATTGGAGCAGGAGCACTGAACCAGGCCGTGAAGGCCGTTGCCATCGCCCGGGGATTTGTCGCACCTAGCGGAGTGGACTTGATCTGTATTCCGGCTTTTACGGATATAGTGATTGATGGGGAAGACCGGACGGCAATCAAACTTATTGTGGAACCTAGATAACTCAAGTGAATTATTTAGATTAAGCCTGTTTACATTGTAAACAGGCTTTTTGCTGTGCTGACTGCCGCTTCAGTTAGGTGCATATACATGAAATAGACGCTGGGCCGTCAACGGTTCATTTGGATATTCAGCAAGTGAAGGAAGAAGGAGAGCTGACCTATGGTGGGAAACAGGAAGCTGAAGGTGGCAGATTTTCATTGTGATGCTCTGAGTAAGCTGCAGGCGAATTCAGGGATAGACTTCAAGAATGATCCCCGGCTGGATGTGACCGCAGAGCGGCTGGCGGAGGGGAATGTCGGACTGCAGGTTTTTGCCATCTATTTGTCTGCGGTGCGCGGAAGGGCAAAGTTCGAGGATATTCTGGGGCAAATCGAGTGCTTCCATCAAAAGGTTACCGGTCCTGGAGGGCTGCAGTGGCTGAGGTGGAAGGAAGAAGCGCAGGAAGGCAGCTTCACTGCACCGGCCTATGGAATGCTCTCTCTGGAGGGCGTGGATGGTCTGGAGGGCAATCTGTTCTATGCCCAGTTATGCTTCGAGCTGGGTGTGCGCTGCCTGGGGATTACCTGGAACTATGCCAACTGGGCGGCGGACGGTGTGCTGGAGCGGCGGAACGGCGGTTTCACTGAGCATGGCCGGAAACTGATCGACTGGTGCAACGGGAGCGGAATGCTGCTGGATGTGTCGCATTTGGCCCCGGCAGGCTTCTGGGAGCTGCTGGAGCACAGTACCCGTCCGTTCATTGCTTCGCATTCGAATTGCGCGGCGGTATGCAGTCATCCCCGCAATCTGAGTGATGATCAGCTGAAGGCACTGATTGTAAGCGACGGGCGAATCGGGCTTACCTTTGTCCCCTGGTTCGTGCGGGATGAAGGAGCGGCCCGGAGGGAGGATATGCGGAGGCATATTGAGCATGTCTGTGGTCTTGGCGGGAGCGGACAGCTGATGTTCGGCTCGGACTTTGACGGAATTGAAGCGTGGGTAGAAGGGCTGGAGCATCCGGGGCAATACGCGGAGTTCGCCGAGATGCTGCTGAAATACTATCCGGAGGCGGATGTGCGGGGCTGGCTGTATGAGAATGCGCTAGGATTCTTAAGGGATCAGTTACCTTCTTCGGCAGGAAGCGCCTCTGTTCTCGCCGGGAAATGACTATGAATTGGAAAAACCAGGATGAAGCATTCACAGAATCGTAATATGCCCGGAAAAAAGCCTCGCATTGTGATGCGGGTCTTTTTATTTTCGGGTAATAAGATGTATAATGTTCAGTGGCTTGTACAGATACTAGAGAAAATACAAGGAGTGACTTAAAAATGAGCAAGACTGTACCCGTAGGTGTGTCGGCCCGGCATATTCACCTTACGCAGGAGCACGTAGAAGCATTGTTTGGCCCAGGTTATCAATTGACCGAGTTCAAACCCCTGTCCCAACCCGGACAATTCGCAGCGAATGAGCAAGTGGCTGTCATTGGTTCGAAAGGGAAGTTCGACAAAGTAAGAATCCTCGGACCTGCCCGTCCGGCTTCACAGCTGGAAGTATCCCGCACAGACTCCTTCAGCCTCGGCGTGAAGGCCCCTGTCCGTGAATCCGGCAATATTGAAGGAACACCAGGAATTACGATTAAAGGACCTGCCGGTGAAGTTGAGCTGGAGACTGGTGTTATTGTAGCAGCGCGCCACATCCACTTCCATACTTCCGAAGCAGAAGCTTGGGGCATTGCCGATAAGCAGCTCCTGAAGGTACGTCTGGGCGGCGAACGCGGCCTGGTGCTGGAGAACGTAATTGCACGCGTATCCGACAGCTTCAAGCTGGACATGCACATCGATACCGATGAAGCTAACGCTGCCGGTGCCAATAATGGCGATACCGCTGAAATCCTAGACTAGTATTTTTATTATAGGTAAGACAAGAGCAGGGGACCTTCCTCTGCTTTTTTGTTGTAATTTTTTTTGAAAAGAAAGAAATGAAAGTTTTCATATTTGCTTTTCTGTGTTATCATTATGTGTTACGACTTTGCTGAGCGCTATGTGGAGACGCCGCAAAAGGAATATACAGTAATGGAATTAAGGATTCACCAATATATGTATGCACAATGAAGGAGATAAAATGACATTTAACGATTTGAACCTGATCCCCCCGATTCTTAAGGCGCTTAGCCTGGAAAACTATACATCCCCAACCCCGATCCAGGAAGAGTCTATTCCTGCGGCATTAGCCGGCAGAGACATCCTGGGCTGTGCACAGACCGGTACCGGTAAAACGGCGGCCTTCTCATTGCCGATTATTCAGCTGCTGAGCCAGCAGCCGGGCAGAACCGGCGGAGGCAAGCGCATCCGTTCCCTGATTCTTACGCCTACCCGTGAGCTGGCGCTGCAAATTCAGGAGAACATTCAGGCTTACAGCAAGTTCACAACCATCCGTTCGACAGCCATTGTCGGTGGAGTATCACAGAAGGCGCAGGAGCGGGCGCTTGCCATCGGTGCCGACATTCTGATTGCTACACCGGGCCGTCTAATCGACCTGATCAGCCAAAAGCGTGTGGATCTTCAGCATGTGCAGATTCTCGTGCTGGATGAAGCGGACCGCATGCTGGACATGGGCTTCATTCATGATGTGAAGCGGATTATTGCCAAGATGCCGCTCAAGAAGCAGACGTTGTTCTTCTCAGCGACTATGCCTGCGGAGATTTCGCAGCTGGTGAAAACACTGCTTGTCAATCCGGTGAAAATCGAGATTACTCCGGTTTCCTCCACGGTAGACAGAATTGAGCAGTCGATCTATCTGCTGGAGAACGGAAATAAGCAGAATCAGCTGAACCGTCTGCTGCAGGACCCGTCGATTGTATCGGCGCTGGTATTCACACGCACCAAACGCGGCGCGGACCGGGTAACCCGGGATTTAACCCGCATTAATATTACAGCACAAGCCATTCACGGGAACAAATCACAGAATGAGCGCCAGAATGCGCTAAGAAACTTCAAGAGCGGAGCGACCCGCGTGCTGGTAGCAACAGACATCGCTGCGCGCGGAATTGATATTGATGAGCTGTCCCATGTCATCAACTTCAACCTGCCGAATATCCCGGAAACCTATGTTCACCGTATTGGCCGGACCGGCCGTGCGGGGATGAGCGGCATCGCCATCTCGCTGTGCGAAGCGGAGGAAATTCCGTATCTGAAGGATATCCAGAAGCTGATCGGCAAGACGATTCCGGAGATCAAGGAGCATGCGTATCCGATGTCTAAGAGCAATCTGGCATTGCTGGCAGACCGTCCCGGCAAAGCGCCGGTCAAACCGTCGCAGAAAGCCAAGACGAATCCGCCCCGCAAGCCGAAGTCGGAATGGTTCGCGCAAGGCAAACAGCAGAGCGGCGGCAACACAGGTGGCGCTAAAGGCGCTTCTGGAAGCGGTCATGCAGGCAGTGGAGCTAGAAGCGCATCGGGCAACAGTTATGCTGGCGGTGGAGCGAGAGGTGCTTCGGGGGGCCAGGCTAATGCCAGCGGGCGTCCAGGCGGCAGCCAGAGCCAGAAATCGCCCAGCGGCTCATACGGCCGTTCAAACCCTTCGGGCAGCAGACCTGGCGGTCAGAGCGGACGTCCGTCCAGCCGTCCAGCGGCTAAAGCGGGCCGCTCGTAATTCGATTTTGTAACGTGCAGTAATGCTTGACCTTATCTAACATAAACACCCGCCATTCTCAGGTTCTCACTGAAAATGGCGGGTGTTTGTCTGCTCCATGGCCTCTTAACGGTTACATCGCTTCTTGTCTGCCGCTGACAGCTTCCCCTGCAAGGTAGGCGCCCAGCTCCTCGCGCAGCGCGGTGCTAATGGAAGTCATTGGCAAGCGGAGCGTATCCGAGGAGAGCTCTCCGAGTTCGCTGAGCAGCCATTTGATCGGGGCCGGGTTGGACTCCTTGAACAGCAGCTTCATCAGCGGCACTAGCTGATCATACGCAGCCTGTGCAGCCTCAATCTGACCGGCTCTGTACTGCTCGTAGATGCTGAGGAAGCGGCCTGTATGTACATTGGCTGAGGCCAGCATGCCTCCGGCGGCCCCGTAGCCCAGCATGTCGAAGAAATGCAGATCTTCGCCGCAGAGCACGGGCTTGCCGCCGCTCTTGGACAGCTCGGAGACGAGCAGGGGGGAGCCGGAGCAGTCTTTTAACCCTACGACATTGTTCATCTCCAGGATCGTACGGGCAGTGTCCAGCGTCATGCCGACTCCAGTGCGGCCCGGGATATCGTAAGCCATAATGGGCAGACCCACTTCTGCCGCCTTGCGGAAATGAGCGATGATGCCTTCCTGGGACGGACGGCTGTAATAAGGGACAACCACCAGTGCGGCATCGGCACCTGCGTTCGCCGCCAGCTCAGTACGGGCCACGGTAGAGTAGGTATCATTCGTACCTGTGCCCACCACGAGCGGGATAGAGCTGGACTTCAGAAGTTCCCGTGAGATATCCACGAGCGACTGTAATTCCTGTATATTGACTGTCGGCGATTCTCCAGTGGTTCCATTGACGACCAGACCATGAATATTGTTCTTGATGATGTTGTTCACATAACGCTGATACGATTCCAGATCAAGCTCGCCTGCAGCATGGAACGGGGTGACCACGGGAACATAAATTCCATAAATCTGTTCTTCTGTTAACATGAATATCGTCCTCCAAAAATGTAAAATCCGTTTGTTCTACTGTACCATGGATTATTGCATCGTTGTTAGCTATAATAAATGATGTGGGTTATCAATAATATTGATGTTAGGGTGAGACGATGGACTTAACGTATATGCGGACCTTCCGCGAAGTGGCCAAGCGGCAGAGCTTTACGCGTGCGGCTGAAGAGCTGGGCTATGCCCAGTCCAGTGTCACGATGCAGATACAGAAGATTGAGAAGGAATATGGAGTGCCGCTCATTGAACGTCATGGCCGAGCCTTGCGTTTAACTCCGCCGGGGGAAGAGCTGCTTAAGCTGTTCGTGGAGATTCTGGATCTCTATGACCGCTCTAAGGAAACGATCGCCCAGCAGATCGGCGGAACGCTTACGATTGGAACGATTGATTCACTTGCGGCCTTCTATCTGCCGCCGTTCCTGCAGCAGCTGCGGACGATGTTCCCTGGTCTGAATATTCATTTGCAGACCGAGCAGGAGGCCAATCTGATATCCAAAATCAGGGACGGAGAGGTCGATATCGGTCTTCTGCTGGACCGGAGCACGGTGGATAGCGCGCTTACGCGAACGATTATCCGCGATGAGCCGCTTGTGCTCGTGGCACCAGCCAGCCATCCGCTGGCCCGGCTGGAGCAGGTGACCCTCCAGGATCTGAACAACTGCGAGCTGATTGTATCCGAGGAGAGCTGCATTTACCGCAGCCTGTTCGAGAACCTGCTCCGGGACCACGGGATCGTGTTTCGGATTGGTTTTGAGCTGTCGAATCTGGAAGCGATTAAGCGTTGTGTACGCAATGGCCTGGGCATAGCGCTGCTGCCGCGGATTGTGGCGGAGGAGGAGATCGAGCGGGGGAACCTGTCCGAGCTGTCTTTTGCCCACCCGGAGATTCATTTCGATCTGCAACTGCTGCTGCATCCGAAGAAGTGGAAGTCCCTGCCGCTCCAGTCGCTGATTCAGATGATGCTTGAGGATGCCAAGGCGAAGACTGTTGCGCTGTAATGGTAACGTACCGGGCAGCAGCCGTCTCGTAACAAATTCATATCAGCAGAAGAGCACTGCCGTATCGCCCTCATGAAGGGTGCGGCAGTGCTCTTTTTGAGTTATAAGCTAATATTGATGATTACTTTAATACCTTTCCAGAATCAGCTGGGTCTTGAGGCCATCAGCAGGAAGAAGCCAGCCCTCGGCGTTCAGCAGGCTCATCAGCCCGGCACGTAACCCGGTTACACTGGTGCTATCGGTGGTTTTGAACGAAATCTCCACGATATTCTGGATGCCGTTTCCCGCCTCATCACGCACTGGCCATACCTCAAGAGTGATCTCCTGATTGTTCCAGGTGCCTGTATACCGCTCGAAGGTCAACGGGCCATGCGCCCGGGAGGCTGTCAGCTTCTGCTTCCCCCAGTTCGATGCAGACCAGTTCTTCAATTTGCCTGGCAGCTTGTCCAGCAGCAGCTTCAGGGCCTCTTCCTCAGCAGGAAGAACGGCTCCGGCAGCTTTGGTGCTGACCTTTTTGGTATTAGAGAAGCTAAGGGTCTGCTTGCCATACCCCCAATCCACCTCTGCTTCATAGTTATCATCTGAGGCGTCGAAGCCCTCCTGATTCGCCAGGGTGAGCGCTGCCTGGATATTTCCGTTCACGACAGGATAACGTTTCTTGTAGGTCAATTCATAATCGGACTTGTTCTCTTTTTTGCGCAGCCGCACATCCCACCCCTTGCTGTTCAGCTCAAGCGTGTCGGTATCGAAATACTCGACTCGAATAGCCTGTGGAGTAGAATTCAGATCGAATGTATCCATGACCTCGCGCTGCGGCGATCCGCTGCTGTCCAGTACAAGATCAGGGTCCGCCAGAAACTTCACCTCATAGGCTGGAACGGCGTTAGCTGCGGCTGAGACGCGCTCCGGCAGCAGGATGCCCTGTCCGGCTAATACACCGCCTGCTGTCACAATACTCAGCATGAAGGACAGGGTAAGCTTTTTCCATTTTCTCAAGCATCATCACTCCTATGATCAGGTTTGGGTATATGACCCACTTTACGGGCCAAGTATATGGGAGCGGTTAAAGTGAAAGGGGAATTGCGTTAATCCTGCATAGATTGACTCAATGACGGCTAACAGTTTTTGGTGGCCAGCAGGCTGCTCCGGAAGCTCTCCATCTGCACCGAAGGATGCCGGTCCTTGTTATGCACGGCATAGATATAACGCGGTGACATCTCCCCTTGAATAGGCATCACCTGAATTAGACCTTGCTGCTGCTCCCACTGTACCGCCATCCGGGACATCACGGAGATGTGGCCGCCCAGCTGCACGAGCTGCTTGATGGCCTCCAGTGAATCGACCTCAATCGTATTACGCAGCTGCAGCCCTTGCTGTCCGAACCAGCGCTCCGTCAGGCGGCGAGTACTGGATTCGCTTCCGTGCAGCGCAAAGGGAGTCTTACTCATCTCCTCCATAGTAAGCTGAGTCTTGCGGGCGAGCGGATGCTTAGGAGAACAGATCAGGACGAGGTCATCTGTAATCAGCGATTCAGCCTGCAGAGCAGGCTCCGTGAAAGGCTCGGAGGAGATCACACCTAAGTCGATTTCGTGGCGGATCAGCATCTCCCGGATGACCGGAGAGGGCTTCACAGACAGAGCCATGCGGATGCCGGGGAACTCCCGGGAGAACGCATGTAATATGGACGGCAGCAAATAGGTTGCAGGTACATAACTGGCCCCAATCAGCAGCGTTCCCCGGTAGAGGGTGTCGAATTCTCCGGCTACCCGCCGGGCCTCGCGGGCAAGCGCATTAATCTTCACGGAATAATGAAGGAGGGCTGCTCCGGCCTCGGTGAGAAAGGTTTTGCCGCTGCGGGCCTCGAACAGCCGGACCCCAAGCTCTTCTTCAAGCGACTTCATATGAAAGGTTACGGTCGGCTGCTTGATCCCGAGCACTTCAGCTACGCTGGTCATATGGTGCAGCTGGTCGATTAGTTCAATGATTTGCAGTTTCATCAGATTCATGGAGTTACCTCTTCCAATCGTTAGTGGGATCTCCCCCCATCATAGATTTTATCTATGAACGTTAACAGAATTCATATATAAAGTTAATTACGTGTTTACATGAAAAATAAACAACCTGCGAATACAGACGTTAGACTGAGGACAGCTCAAGAAGACAGGCAGGGATCGAAATGAATATTCAGATAAAGGGGATTCATAAAAGCTTTGGCGGACAACCGGCGCTGCTGCCTGCGGGGCTTGAATTGATGCACGGTAAGTTCACTACCTTACTGGGGCCTTCCGGCTGCGGCAAAACCACGCTGCTGCGGATGTTAGCGGGCCTTGAGCGCCCGGATGGCGGGGAATTATACGCTGACGGGAAATGTTATTTCTCCGCTGCGCAGCGGATCGATGTTCCGGTGCACAAGCGGAATTTCGGGATGGTGTTTCAGGATTTTGCACTTTGGCCGCATATGACGGTGTATGAGAATGTGGCTTTCGGGCTGAAGGCCTCAGGGCAGCGTGCGCAGCTGCGGAGCAAGGTACTGGAGACACTGGAGATGGTCCGGCTGCAGGGGATGGAGAACCGGTATCCGCATCAGCTGTCGGGCGGTCAGCAGCAGAGGGTTGCTTTTGCCAGAGCGGTAGTTGTCCGTCCGGGTGTGGTGCTCTTCGATGAGCCGTTAAGCGCGCTGGATGCCGTACTCCGGGAAGAGATGAGAGTGGAGATGATGTCGCTGGTCCGGGACATGGGTCTCACTGCACTCTACGTGACCCATGATCAGATTGAAGCGATGTCGATGTCCGACGAGATTGTCGTTATGAAAAGCGGGCGGATATTGCAGACTGGGACTCCTGAAGCGGTATACGAGGCACCGTCAGAACCGTTCGTGGCCTCATTCATCGGCAAGTCGAACTGGCTTACGCCGGAGCAGGAGATGGTGCGTCCTGAGCATATCGGATGGAGCCGGACGGCGGGCGATGATCTGTGTTATTCCGCTGCTGTACGGAGTGTCAGTTATGCCGGAGAACGTTATGAGATCCGTGCGGAGGTGGAGGGGGTCGGAATATGGACAGCCTATCTGAACAACCGGATTCCTGTAGGAGAAAGGGTTCAGCTCTATGTCTCACCACGGCGGATATGCCGGATGAATTCGAATTCAAATGAAGAAGAACTTAAAAGGAGCGAATCATAACCATGAAATGGAACAAACCGCGTAAACAAGGGGCAGTGCTGCTGTTATCTGCTGTGATGAGTATGAGTCTGGCGGGTTGTAGTACGGGCAATAGCACGAGTGCCGGCGGGGCCAGCACGAGTACACCTGAGGCAACTGGGGCAGCTTCGTCAACTCCTGAAGCTACAGAAGCCGCGTTAAGCGGCAAGCTGGTGCTCTATTCCGCCGGCCCGCAGGGCCTGGCAGACAATATTGTGAATGGCTTCAAGGCCAAGACAGGTGTCACGGTGGAGATGTTCCAGGGAACGACCGGCAAGATTCTGGCCCGGATGGAAGCGGAGAAGGCAAACCCGGTGGCCGATGTGGTGATTCTGGCTTCCCTGCCTTCCGCACAGGCGCTTAAGGCGGAGGGGCTGACGCTGCCCTACCCGGAAGCGGCCAATAAGGACAAGCTGATTCAGGACTGGTCGGATGCAGAAGGCAATTATTTCAGCTCAAGCGCATCAGCACTGGGAATTGTCTATAATACGAAGCTGGTAGCGAATCCGCCCAAGACCTGGGCAGAGCTGGCAGATGCGGAGTGGAAGGATGCCGTCAACCTTCCTGATCCGACGCTGTCTGGTTCGGCGCTGGATTTCATTACAGGCTATCTGAGCGTGAACGGCGAGCAGGGCTGGGAGCTGTTCAAGAATTACAAGGCGAACGGTGCCGCTATGGCTGGAGCGAACCAGGAGGCGCTTGATCCGGTGATTACAGGAGCTAAGAGTATTGTAGCAGCAGGGGTAGATTATATGGCCTACAAAGCTAAAGCAAAGGGAGAACCGCTGGATATCATCTATCCTGAGGAGGGTACGGTGGTAAGTCCGAGACCGGCAGCAATTCTAAAAACGAGTCCGAACGTGGCCAATGCTAAAGCATTCATTGATTATCTGTTGTCTGACGAAGCTCAGCAGCTGGTAGCGGATGCGTATCTCATACCGGGCCGCGAGGATATTGAAGCTTCAAACCGGACCAATCTGAAGGACATCCCGCAGCTTAAGGCAGACTGGACCTGGATGAGTGAGCATGGGAATGAGACGGCTTCGAAATTCGCGGAAATTTACAAATAAAGGCTTAAGGTTGAGGTGAAAGCAATGAGTCCAGTCTCCATGGACAGTAACCGGATACTTCGGAGAGCGGGCTTGCTGCTCTCCTTCTTTTTGCTGGCGGTCAGCATCGGCATTCCGCTTCTGCTCATCTTCTGGCAAAGCGTTACCCCGGATCAGCGGCTGGACTGGATGGCCCCCCTCCGTACGATCACCGGACACAGTCTGTCCGGGGTGCTGCTGAACTCGGTATGGCTTGGAATATGCGTAGTGGCAGGAACTACGCTGCTTGCGATGCCGCTGGCCTGGATGATGGCCAAGACCCGTATGGGGCTGCACCGCTGGATTGATGTTATTCTGCTGATTCCGTTCATGACCCCGCCGTATATCGGCTCCATGGGCTGGATTCTGTTCATGCAAAAAGGCGGATATCTTCAGCAGTGGCTTCCGGGTGCGGGTGCGTTAAGTGATTCTTTCTTCAGCTTCTGGGGAATGGTCTTCATTATGAGCATGCATCTGTTCCCGTTCCTGTATCTGCTGCTTCGGGATGCGCTTATTCGAATAGGCGGCAATCTGGAGGAGGCGGGAGCGGTGCACGGGGCAAAGGCAGGCTACCGCTTCCGGCGGATCATCATGCCGCTGCTGCTGTCGGCCTATGGCATGGGGGTGATGCTCGTCTTCGTCAAGACGATTGCGGAGTTCGGAACACCGGCTACCTTCGGCCGCAAGATCGGCTATTATGTCATGACCTCGGAAATTCATAAATACATTTCCAGCTGGCCGATTGACTTCGGCAAGGCTACATCGCTCGCATCCGTGCTGTTGTCGGTCTGTCTGGTCATCTGGTACATGCAGTCGGCGGTCAGCCGCCGGTTCACTTACCGTTTGGTGGGGGGCAAGGGACAACGCTCCAAGATGTATTCCCTGCGCGGCGGTGCAGGCTGGTTAGCGGGCCTGTATCTGGCTGCCCTGCTGCTATTATCCATAGGCATCCCCTACTTCTCGATTATCGCCGCCTCGCTGATGAAGCTGCGCGGTTCCGGGCTGTCGCTGGACAATCTGACGCTGGATCATTACAGGGAGCTGCTCTCCTGGGGATCGGCGAGCCTGAAGGCGATTGGGAACAGTCTGGGGCTGTCGCTTGCCGCAGCATCGGTGGCTGTCGTGCTTGGAGCCGGCCTTGCCCTGGCCATCGGCAGGTCTTCGGGGCGGCTGCAGCGGATCATTGATCTGCTGAGTCTTTTGCCTAATACGGTTCCGGGCATTGTAATGGTGGTGGGGCTGATTCTGCTCTGGAATGCGCCATGGATGCCCTTCACGCTCTACAACACCTACGGGATGGTAGTGCTTACGTATGTGGTGCTGTTTCTTCCTTATACCGTGCAGTATGTGAAGTCCAGCTTCTCGCAAATTAACGGGTTGCTGTTTCAAGCGGCCCAGGTGAGCGGAGCAGGCCCGTTCTATATCTTGCAGCGGATTCTGCTTCCGCTCATTATGCCCGGTATGCTGGCAGGCTGGATGATGACCTTCACCATATCTGTACGGGAGCTGGTTGGATCGCTGCTGATTCTGCCGCCTTCGATGCAGACCTCGGCTACGTATATTTTTGCCCAGTTCGAACAGGGGCAGGTATCGCTTGGCATGGCAATGGCGGTGGTATCGGTTGGCTTGACGGTGCTGCTGCTGCTCGGCATTGAACTGCTGAATTCCAGAACAAAGTGGACCGGATTATGACGAAGCTGACCATATGGGGCGGAGCCGGTGAACACGGGCGTTCCGCTTACCTCCTGAGTGGAAGGGGCTACCGTCTGCTGCTTGATTGCGGCGTCAAAAAAGGCGGAGCCGGACAATATCCCCTCATCGAACCCGGGCAGGCGGCTTTGCTGGACACGGTACTGCTCTCCCATGCCCATGAGGATCATTCGGTAGCACTGCCGCTGCTGTATGCGCAGGGTTACAAGGGTGAGGTATGGACAACGCGGGAAACAAGGGCGCAACTGGATGCTTACTTACGCTCTTGGCGTTCAAGTATTAGTCGTGAGGGCCATGAGCTGCCATACACTGAAGCAGATGAACAAGCGATCCGTTACCGGTATCTGGAGGAAGAGGGCAACTGCCTGTCCTGGTTCAGACTGATTCCCGGAATTCAGGTCATGTGGGGACGAAGCGGGCATCTGGCGGGATCTGTATGGTTCCTGATCGCTGCGGAAGGGCGCTCAATCTTCTATTCCGGCGACTATACGGCGGAATCCCTGTTACTTGCGGCTGATTCACCAGCTGAGGCGATACAAGCAGCCGGAGGCATCCCGGATGCGGACCAGAGGCTGAGGGTATGGTCGTGCGGCCAGCGTCTTGATCTGGCGGTGGCCGATGCGGCGTACGGAATGGACGAGGAGACCCAGTCCGATAAGCTAAGGCAGCTGGAGCAGGCCATCCGCAGGACTGCGGCACGGGGGGGCAAGGTGCTGCTCCCGGTTCCGGCAGGCGGACGGAGCCAGGAGATGATGCTATGGGCTGCCAAGCTGTTCGCGGATCTGCCGATGGTAGTGGAAGCGAAGCTGATAGAGGGGATGAGGCGGCTGGCAGCCTCGCCGTTCTGGCTTAGGAGTGCTGAGCGAACAGGAGGGTATTCCGCAGCGGATCACATAGCAGACTTTCTTGCCGCCCGCCGCTGGACGATGCCGCAAAGCGAGGCGGAGCGGGAGGAGCTGCTGTCAGGCTCCGGCCCTTCCCTGTGGTTCGTGCCGGATGGCATGATGCAATCGTCCTTGTCCCGCTGGTACTATGCGAGGTGGGCGTCCCATTCAACCTATTCCGTGCTAATCACCGGTCATGTAGCGGCCGATACCTTCGGATACAAGCTGCTGCATGAACCGGGACAGCATGGAGTATGCGAAGTGCTTAAGCTGCGTTACAAGGTGCATCAGGGCCGGGAAGATGTGCAGCGTATGCTGAAGTCTCTTCCGGTCCGGCACGCCGTACTGGTTCATGCCGCGAAGCCGGAGACCGACAAGCTCCGCGAAGCCTTGATCCAGAGCGGGCAGCTGACGGGCTGCACGCTGCATTCTATGGCGGCGGGGGAAACGCTGGATTTGGATTAACTATGAAAAGATGAAAGAGGCTGTCTCGTAAGCGGGAATTTTGCTTATAGAGGGGCCTCTTTTTTGTTTTTTAGCAAATTGTATGCGGAATTCCGAATACAATCGGTGCTGCTGTGATGTGGATGGGCCTCATGCTCCGCAGTCCGTAACATTGTAGAGAAATCCTGCAAGAAGTGCAGTAATACGGCCCAATAGAAACGACTGATGCTGAAATCCTGCATAAAATGCAACAAAGCTAGTGTTAACTTGCTCTGAACACCGGAATTTCTGCAAATGATGCAACAATGTACCACAACCAGTAACTTTTTTAGTGAAGTCCTGCAAAATGTGCAACAATGCTGCTTCATACAAGCGGTTGGTGAGAGAAAACGCTCTGAATTGGTGAGAGATGGGAGGAGCACCGCCAGGCTCGTTAGGGTGATTTTGTCCGCTTCCCGCATAAACAGCGGAGCGGGCAGAATGATTGTGGACAAGCGGAGCGTTCGCCTTTGTGTCCGGATTTTCACCGCTAAGGGGGAATGAAAAAATCTGGACACAACAGCGATGGGAACAACGTTCTGTTTTCGGAGCGTCCACACAAGCGCTCACACTGATCCTGCTCCAAAATAAAGGCTGTCCTAAGTAGCTATATCATGGATTTCGGGTCTTCCGCTTTTCAAAGCACCTTCCTGCCCTTACTCAAGCACAGGAAAACAAAGCTCACAAAGATGCCTGCTGACCATGTCTTCCGTGTATCTCTCCATAACCGGCCGCCCGGGATCAAGCTTATGGCCGCTGCGTGACAACGCCGGGAGAATCTCGGCCCATGCCTGACCGACAGCTTCAGCTGTATGCTGGAGGGTTACCACTGCGTAGGCTCCGCCGGGAAGCTCGCCGTAAGGTACTGAGGCCTCTTCGGGAGGATTCTCAGGCAGGCTGATGCAGGCATCATATCGGCAGAGCTCCGGCCTTGTAGTTGCAGGGTTGTCCTGCGGAATGCCGAACAGCACCGCCGAGCCTTGAAGCAAGCCTTGTTCCCGCGCCCAACCCTTCAATTGTTCCATCGCCTGAGCGTTGCCGTGGCCGTAGGGGCCTGTCTGCCGTACATAAGCTATGCGTGTTGCCGGAATGCTTTCGAGCTGAATGTTCATCATTGTTCATGATCCTTTCTGTGGTCAAATGGAGTACAACCCGAATGCTAACATGGACTAAAATAGAATGCATTTCTTTTTTTGTGGGCTTCCCAGGCGGCAAGATGTTGACATCAAAAACTAGAATATGGTATATAAAAGGGAGTGTTAGCACTCAAGTGAGTGGAGTGCTAAACGATGCTCCGCAATCCGAAGGTTACTTTTGAAAGGAGATTTATTTATTCATGGCTAAAAAAGAGTTTAAAGCTGAATCCAAAAGACTGCTGGAAATGATGATTAACTCCATTTATACGCAGCGCGAGATTTTTCTGCGGGAACTGATCTCCAATGCAAGTGATGCCATCGATAAAATCTATTACAAGGCACTGGCCGATGATAGTCTGGTGTTCAATAAAGAGGACTACTACATTAAAGTAACCGCTGACAAAGAAAGCCGCACGTTAACCATTGCCGATACCGGCATCGGGATGACACAGGAAGAGCTGGAGAACAATCTGGGGATTATCGCGAACAGCGGCTCGTTTGCTTTTAAGAAGGATAATGAAGCCAAGGACGGACACAATATCATCGGACAATTCGGGGTCGGATTCTATTCCGCATTCATGGTGGCGGACGATGTGACCGTAATCAGTAAGGCGCTGGGCAGCGAGCAGGCGTTCAAATGGGAATCCCAGGGGGCGGACGGCTACACGATTGAGCCTTGTGAGAAGGATACGGTCGGTACCGAAATTACGCTGAAGATCAAAGAGAACACCGAGGACGATAACTACGATGAATTCCTGGAAGAATACCGTCTGAAATCGATCATCAAGAAGTATTCGGACTTCATCCGCTTCCCGATCAAGATGGACATTACCGGCAGACAGCCCAAAGAGGGCGCCGAGAATGAATTCATCGATACGATTGAAGAGCAGACGGTCAACAGCATGGTGCCAATCTGGCGCAAGAACAAGAAAGAGCTGACTGATGAAGATTACAACAATTTCTATGCAGAGAAGCGCTACGGGTTTGACAAGCCGCTGAAGCATATTCACATCAGTGCCGACGGCGCAGTGGTCTACAACGCAATTCTGTTCATCCCGGAGAATACTCCGTTCGACTACTACACCAAGGAATATGAAAAAGGTCTGGAGCTCTACTCCAACGGCGTGCTGATTATGAACAAATGCGCCGATCTGCTGCCGGATTACTTCAGCTTCGTCAAGGGGATGGTCGATTCCGAGGACCTGTCGCTTAATATTTCCCGTGAGATGCTGCAGCATGACCGCCAGCTGACAATGATCGCCAAGAACATCAAGAGCAAGATCAAGAGCCAGCTCCTGAGCCTGCTGAAGGATGAGCGCGAGCAGTATGAGACGTTCTATAAGTCTTTTGGCCGACAGCTGAAGTTCGGGGTCTATAACGACTACGGTATGGAAAAAGAAACGCTGCAGGATCTCCTCATGTTCCACTCTTCCAAAGAGAAGAAGCTGGTGACACTGGCTGAATATGTAGAGAGAATGCCGGAAGACCAAAAGTATATCTACTACGCTTCCGGTGAATCGGTAGAGCGTATTGAGAAGCTGCCGCAGACCGAAATGGTGCTGGACAAGGGCTATGAGATTCTCTACTTCACCGATGATATCGATGAATTCGCCATCAAGATGATCATGGCATACAAGGAGAAGGAGTTCAGAAATGTCTCCAGCGGTGACTTAGGCATTGAAGAGAGTGCCGAGGATAAGCCATCCGAAGCGGAAGAGAATGAGAACAAGGGATTGTTCGAAGCCATGCAGGGCATTCTGTCCGGCAAAGTGAAGGCGGTCAAAGCCTCCAAGCGGCTGAAATCCCATCCGGTCTGCCTGTCCACTGAAGGCGAGCTGACGATCGAGATGGAGAAAATCCTCAAGGCCATGCCTAACGGCGGCCAGGATGTGCAAGCGGACAAGGTGCTGGAAATCAACATTCACCATGATGTCTTCAAGTCCCTGAAGGCTGCGGCCGAAGGCGACAAGGAGAAGCTGGGTCTGTACACCAACCTCTTGTACAATCAGGCGCTCCTGATCGAAGGCCTGCAGGTTAATGATCCGGTGCAGTTCACGAACGATATTTGTAAAATCATGGTCTAAGCAGGCGCAACCGCCAGCCTTAAGACCGTAATTCAGAAGAACCCCCGCGCTGACGCTTGACCGGTGCGGGGGTTTTGGCGTGCGCATGAAGCCAAGCTGCGGGCCGTTCATCCTCAGGATGAAGGGAGTCGAAATTGGACATCCTCCAGAAGATAAGCAGGCCATTAGAGTGACTTGAAGGTCTCGATGAACTTGGTAGCCATGGACGACAAATACTTATCCTTCATCCATACGGCGGCCACGCGGGTGCGCAGGGTCTCGCAAAGGATCTCTTTGTAGATCAGGTTGCTGTGATTGGCCAGCTCAAACGCCGACTTGGGTACAATTCCGATCCCGAGTCCCGCATTGGCCCAGAGCAGCGTGGTCCGGGCATCATCGTTCATACAGAAGATCTGTGGCTCAAAGCCGTGCTCCAGACAGGTCTCGCGGATGAGCTGCTCGAAGCGGCGGTAGATGATGAGCGGCTTGGCTTGCAGCTCGCCCAGCTGGGCAGCACTCTGGCTGGGGGCCCAGTCATAATCAGCGGTCATCACCGCGATCATCGGCTCCGAATGGAAATACAGGCATTCCAGATTGCTGGTGTTGAACGGGGTGCGGATAATGCCCACTTCAACAATGCCCTTGTTCAGCAGGTCGATAATCATGAACGTATTGCTTTCATGAATCTCAAAGGTTACGCCCGAATAGCGCTTATGGAACGCTGTCAGCGGCTCGTGCAGCAGGGTAGCGCCTGATGAAGAGACCGTTCCAATGGTAAGGCTCCCCTTTAGCCCTTTGGCATAGTCGCTGATCTCCCGGGCGGTGGAGTCCGTTAACTCCAGGATTTGCTGGGCCCGGTTACGCAGAATGATTCCGGCATCCGTCAGCTGGATGCTGCGCGGTCCGCGCTCCACCAGCTTGACTCCGAGCTCCTCCTCCAGCAGCTTGAGCTGCTGGCTGAGCGGGGGCTGGGCCATTTGCAGCTTCCTGGCTGCGGATGTAATTTGTCCTTCCTCGGCAATCGCCAGGAAATACTTTAATTGGCGGATATCCATGGTTGAGCCTCCATTTGTAAGGGGTATGACATACGTTATCCATATGGGAGAGATACGAAACCAATATTATGAATATATAAGCAGGTATGACATAATCATAACGGGTCTTTTATTTTTTTCAAGAAGGATTACATACTACGCTAAGTTAGGTGAGGATGAATGTGCGCAAAATTGCAGTTTTCTTAAAACCATACAAGAAAGAAGTGACAATCGGGCCGATTTTCAAGCTGCTGGAGGCGGTTCTCGAGCTGCTGCTGCCGACGATTGTAGCCCTGATCATCAACAACGGAATAGGCAAGCAGGATAGCAGCTATGTCTACCGGATGGGGTCCCTGATGGTGCTGATGGCTATTCTGGGCTTCGGCTGCTCCATGGTATGTCAATATTATGCGGCGCGGGCCTCACAGGGGTTCGGCACCACGCTGCGCAACAAAATGTTCAAGCACATCTCTTCGCTGTCGTATGCCGAGCTGGATGTCATCGGCACGCCTTCGCTGATCAACCGGATCACGAATGACGTTAACCAGCTGCAGGTGGCAGTAGCCATGCTCATCCGGCTGGTCATCCGTGCGCCATTCATCTGTATCGGGGCTATTATTATGGCGATGATTCTGGATTTCCGCCTGTCGCTGATCCTGATTGCCGCCACTCCGGTCTTCGGTGTTATTCTGTACTTCATCATTACGCGCAGTTCACCGATGTACCGTAAATATCAGGCTAAGCTGGACCGTCTTGCGCTGGTGCTCAGCGAGAATCTCTCGGGCATCCGGGTGATCCGGGCCTTCGCCGAGAGCCGCCGCGAGAAGCAGCGCTTCAATGAAGCCTCTGAGGATCTGACGCAGACGGCCATCCGTGTCGGACGGATCTCCGCTTGGCTGGGACCGATGACGACACTGGTAGTGAACGCAGCAATTATTGCCATTCTATGGGCAGGCGGCATTCACATTGAAGCAGGGAGTCTGTCGCAGGGTGAGATTATTGCATTCATTAACTATGTAACCCAGATCCTGCTGGCCTTGATCGTAGTCTCCAATCTGGTC
The DNA here is from genome assembly GCF_038002805.1 of Paenibacillus sp. FSL H3-0333. Taxonomy (NCBI): domain Bacteria; kingdom Bacillati; phylum Bacillota; class Bacilli; order Caryophanales; family Paenibacillaceae; genus Paenibacillus; species Paenibacillus sp. FSL H3-0333. The sequence goes on from NZ_JBBODG010000001.1 coordinate 3,746,815, forward strand.
ATTCTGTTCACCAAAGCTTCGTCGTCTGCCAGCCGCATCAATGAGGTGCTGGCGATGACAGCTTCGGTTGTTGAAGTGCCTGCTCATGCCCCTGCTGCGAAGAGGGACGGTGCAGCGCCGGTGATTTCCTTCCGCAATGTCTCTTTCGGCTATAACACGACCGGTGAGCTGGCCCTGGAAAATATCTCCGTTGATATCCTCAAGGGGCAGACGGTAGGATTAATCGGCAGTACCGGCTCGGGCAAAACCACTTTCGTAAATCTGATTCCGCGCTTCTACGACGCTGTGGAAGGGGAGGTTAGGGTCGAGGGTGTAAATGTACGGGACTACCGCCTGGAGCAGCTGCGCAGCAGAATCGGCATTGTGCCGCAGAAGGCGGTGTTGTTCACCGGGACGATTGCCGAGAATATCCGCTGGGGGAAGGCGTCTGCTACCCGGGACGAGATCATGGCCGCAGCGGCGGTTGCGCAGGCTGAGGAGTTCATCACCCGGCTGCCGGAAGGGCTGGATACGCTGGTGGTACGCGGCGGGCATAACCTGTCCGGTGGCCAAAAGCAGCGCCTGACCATTGCCCGCGCTGTCGTCGGACGTCCGCCGATTCTCATCCTGGATGATTCCTCCAGTGCGCTGGACTTCGCTACGGATGCGGCACTGCGCCGCGCACTAAGCAAGAACAGTACAGATATGACCGTACTGCTTGTATCCCAGCGGGTGAGCACAGTAAGGCAGGCCGATCAGATTATTGTCTTCGATGAAGGCCGGATTGCCGGAATCGGTACGCATGAGGAACTGCTGGAGAGCTGCGCAGTCTATCAGGAAATCTGCATGTCACAGCTCTCAAGCGAGGAGGCTTTACAATGACCAGTACAATGACCTGGAAACGTCTGTTTCAATATACCCGTGAGTACCGGAAAATAACGTATGGAGCTATCTTCTGCGCCATCCTGAGCGTGGTTGCCAGCCTGATCGGGCCGCTCCTGATTGGCCGCGCCATCGACCATATGATCGGACCGGATCGGGTGGAGTTCCCGGAAATTCTGCGCCTGCTGCTGATTCTGGGCAGTGTGTATCTGGTCGGCAGCTTTTTCGGCTGGCTGCTCACTTATTATACGAATAAGCTGGCGTTCCGCACGGTCTATGACCTGCGCCGCGAGCTGTTTGACAAGCTGGACGCGCTGCCGCTGAAGTTCCATGATAACCATCCCCAGGGCGACAGCATCAGCCGGTTCGTGAACGACATGGATGCCGTCTCTGACGGGCTGCTGCAGGGCTTCTCCACGCTCCTGACCGGGCTTGTCACCATCGCCGGAGCCATCGGACTGATGCTCTATATCAGCCCTGTAATGACGCTGGTGGTGCTGCTGTCTGCTCCGGCAACCTTCTTCGTTGCCCGGTTCATTACGATGCGCTCCCAACAACTGTTCCGTGAGCAGGCCAAGATTCTCGGGGGGCTGAACGGCTATGTTGAGGAAATCGTCGGCGGGCAGAAGGTGGTGCAGGCTTATCATTACGAGGACCGCTCCTTTGCAGGCTTTGCGGAGCGGAATAATGAGCTGTACAAGACAGGGACAAAATCGCAGTTCTATGGCTCGCTCTCGAACCCGACTACGCGGCTGGTTAATAATATCACCTTCTCGCTGATTGCGATGATCGGAAGTGTGCTTGTTATCGGAGACCTGTTCTCCGTAGGGGACCTGTCCAGCTTCCTGATCTATTCCAGTCTGTTCGCGAAGCCGTTCAATGAGATAACCGGCGTGATCACACAGCTGCAGTCCGCCACAGCTTCGGCACAGCGGATCTTCTCAATACTGGATCTCCCGCAGGAGGCCCCGGACCAGCCGGATGCGTATGTGATGGAGAACAGCCGGGGAACGATCACCTTCGACAAGGTAAGCTTCGCTTATACACCGGAGCGCCCGCTGATTAAGGACTTCAGCCTGGAGGTGAAGCCGGGCACACGCGTGGCGATTGTCGGCCAGACCGGGGCGGGCAAGACCACGCTGGTCAACCTGCTGATGCGCTTCTATGAAGTAGACAGCGGAACGATCCGGATTGACGGAGTAGATATTACCTCCATCACCCGCGACAGTCTGCGGGGCAATTTCGGCATGGTGCTGCAGGAGACCTGGCTGTACGGGGCTTCCATCCGCGACAATATTGCTTATGGCAAGCCGGAGGCCTCCGAAGCGGAGGTGATTGCAGCCGCCAAGGCCGCGAATGCACATAGCTTCATCAAGCGCCTGCCTGAAGGCTATGACACCAGGATCAGCACCTCGGGAGATAATCTCTCCCAGGGTCAGAAGCAACTCCTCACCATTGCCCGCGTCATGCTGGTTGATCCGCCGATGCTCATTCTGGATGAGGCGACCAGCAGCATTGATACGCTGACAGAGGCGCGGATACAGAAGGCCTTCCTGGCGATGATCACCGGGCGGACCAGCTTCGTCATTGCCCACCGGCTGTCCACGATCCGCGAGGCGGACCTCATCCTGTTCATGAAGGATGGAGATATCGTGGAGAGCGGAACGCATGACGGGCTGCTGGAGAGCGGAGGCTACTACGCCCGCTTGTACAACAGCCAGTTTACGGCGGTGTAACTAGGAATATGGTTAGCGTGAATAGCTGCGGCAGAACTTCTTTTGGAAGTGTGCCGCAGCTATTTTTTTGAAAGATAAGCATTTATATGCTTCGCGCTATAATTATCCTTCTATTTCTCGCTGAAACGGTACCGTCCTTTGAAAAGACGGCAAAGCCGTTTCCACTTGCCCAGCGAGCTCAAGAATGATCCTTGCCCGGATGCAGCCTGCTGCGCATAACCCCGGGAGTCACTCCATGAGCCTTCCGGAAGACCCGGATGAAGTAATTGGTCTCCATGCCAAGGTTGAGGGCGATATCCTGCACGGGACGCTCCGGGTCCTCGGTCAGCATCTGCATGGCGCGCTGCAGCCGCAGGTTCTGCAGATATTTATGCGGAGTGACGCCGTATTCCTGAAGGAACAGGCGCTGGAAATGCTGGACGGAATAACCGACAGCCGCCGCCAGATTGGTGATCAGCAGCGGCTCGGTGAAATGCTCGTTGATCAGGCTGACTGCTTTGTTAAGTGCATCGTTGCGGACGTTTTCGTTCTCCAGCCGGGTCGCTGGACCTGGGGAGACATCACTTTTGCGCAGCATCAGCAGCAGCCGGTACAGCGTCACCGACAAGTCCTGCATCGACTGCTCCTCCTGACGCGCCGAGCTGTTCCCGTTCACCGTGTGCCAGATCCCGCCGAGCATCTCCCAGCATTCCTCGAACCGCTCGGGGCGGAACGGGGCCGAAGGCAGCAGGCCGAGACCCTCCAGAACGGAGGCAGACTGGCTGCCGTGGAACCCGATGAAGCCGACATGCCACGGCTCGTGGGATAACGGATAATATTCATGCCCGAGGTCAGGCGGAAATGCATAGGCCATCCCAGGCTGCAGCACTGTTTCGGTGCCGTCCTCCAGGTCACGGAAACGCCCGCTGCCGCTGCGGATCAGGAAAATCTGATACACCGGGAATCCGGCAGGACGCACATGGTGATACTGGATATGACGACCGACAGAGTACGGATAGAGAGGGAAAGCATTCAGGTCACGCGGCATTTCAATCAGAGAGAAGGGGAGCATACGAACACCTCATATTCATTTTGTGCTATGCAAACGCTATTATTATCCTACCATTGATCACAGATTATCCTTTATTATAAATAGTATAAATCGTAACAAGCAAGAGGGACAGAGCCACAAAAGAAATTGTATCAGTGAAAAGTCCCATCCTGACATCTACCATCACACCTAAACGAGAGGATGAAATCATATGAGCAGCAAAGTTCCTGCAATCAGCAGCAAGGCTCCTGTAATGCTTCATGGCGCCGACTATAGTCCCGAGCAATGGCTGAAATATCCGGGGGTGCTGGAAGAAGATATCCGCATGATGAAGCTGGCAGGCTGTAATGTCATGTCTGTCGGGATTTTCTCCTGGGTCTCCCTGGAGCGCGAAGAAGGGGTATTTAACTTTGAGTGGATGGACCAGCTGCTGGACCGTTTTGCGGCGAATGGTATTTATGCGTTCCTGGCTACTCCGAGCGGTGCGCGTCCGGCATGGATGTCCGAGAAGTATCCTGAGGTGCTGCGGGTGGAACGGAACCGGGTGCGCAACCTGCACGGCGTCCGTCATAATCACTGCTTCACTTCTCCGGTCTACCGTGAAAAAACAGCGCTGATCAACTCCAAGCTTGCTGAGCGTTATGCGCATCACCCGGCAGTGATCGGCTGGCATATCTCTAATGAATTCGGCGGCGAATGCCATTGTAATTACTGTCAGGATGCCTTCAGAGACTGGCTCAAGGCGAAGTACAATAATGATCTGGATGAGGTGAACCACGCTTGGTGGGCTACCTTCTGGAGCCATACGTATACTTCTTGGGAACAGATCGAGTCCCCTGCTCCGCATGGTGAAATGCAGGTTCATGGGCTTAACTTGGACTGGCGCCGGTTCGTAAGCGATCAGACGATTAACTTCTGCCAGCATGAGATTGACGCGGTGCGGGGCTTTAACCCTGACCTGCCGGTGACCACCAACATGCATATGATTGACGGCGTAGACTACCGTAACATGGCGAAGATTCTTGATGTGGTATCATGGGATGCTTACCCGGACTGGGGATATACCGAGGACGATGATGACGCCCGTCTGGCCGCTTGGACAGCGATGCACCATGACATGTACCGCAGCTTCAAAAAGAAGCCGTTCCTGCTCATGGAAAGCACACCTTCCCTCACGAACTGGCAGATTGTCAGCAAGCTGAAGCGTCCGGGGATGCACAAGCTGTCCTCACTCCAGGCAGTAGCGCATGGTTCAGATTCTGTACAGTACTTCCAGTGGCGTAAAAGCCGCGGCTCCAGCGAGAAATTCCACGGCGCGGTGATCGACCATAGCGGACACACGGAGACCCGTGTCTTCAGGGATGTAGCTGAGGTAGGCCGTACCCTGGCGGGACTGGAGGATGTTGTAGGTACAACAACTCCTGCTGAGACTGCCATTCTGTTCGACTGGGATAACCGCTGGGCGGTGAAGGATGCCCAAGGTATCCGCAATTCCGGCCTGAAATATGAAGAGACTGTGCTTCAGCATTACCGGGGTCTGTGGGAGCTGGGAATTCCGGTGGATGTGGTAGGCTCAGGCGATGATCTGTCCGGCTATAAGCTGGTGATTGCTCCGATGCTGTACCTGATCAGCGAAGAGAACGGGAAGCGGATTGAGAAATACGTTGAGCAAGGCGGAACCTTCCTGGCCACCTATTGGTCGGGAGTGGTCGGCGAGACCGATCTGTGTCACCTGGGCGGCTTCCCTGGACCGCTGCGCAGAACGCTGGGCATTTGGGCCGAAGAGACAGAAGGACTGCATAGCCGCGATCTGAACGGTTTAGTAATGGACCCAGGCAACAGCTTGAAGCTGAGCGGGGAATACGATGCGCATGAGATCGCCGAGCTGATTCATCTGGAAGGCGCGGAGGCGCTGGGCCATTACCGCAGCGACTTCTACGCCGGACGTCCTGCACTCACTGTGAATAAGCTGGGAGCGGGTAAGGCTTATCATCTGGCAACACGTGTGAAGGACGCGCAGTTCTATGTGGATCTGTACGCCGCAATTACCGGAAAAGAGCGGATCAGCCGCACGCTGAACAGTGAGCTTCCGACCGGAGTAACCGCCCAGCTGCGTTCCGATGGTGAGTATGAGTATGTATTCGTACAGAATTTCAGCGGCTCCGAGCAAGTAGTGACGCTGGACGGACAAGCCTATACTGATGTAGAATCCGGCGCAGCGGCTCCGGCCGAGCTGAAGCTGGCAGTGAATGGACTGGCAATTCTGAAGCGCGCAGCGGCCAAAGCATAAGTGAAGCAGCTAAATCGCGTAATATAGTTAGAAGTATCAGCACAGATAGAGTGAGTTACAAAAGAAGGCAGAACCCCATCGCGGGGTTCTGCCTTTTAAGTATGCCTTAGGTTGTGGCTGGACCGTACAACCGCTCAATCCCCTCAATCACCCGCCTGAAGTATTCACGCTCATGCGGGACAAAGTGCGTGAAGTCCACCAGCTCGTCGATGTCCGTTCGTTCACCGTTCCCGGTGACCTGGAAGCCCTGCACATGAAGCGTGTTGTCTGCTCCCGAGATGAAGCTGCGGAAATCAGCGAAGCGGGCCTCTACGATTCCAGCCACTTCTTCCAGCTGCGGGGTGAATTCACTTAGTGCATAGCGGTTCTCATAGACATATACATGCGCCCGTTCACGGTCCATGAATCCGGCGGAGTCCATCTGGTAGGGGATGACCCCCAGCGGCTGCAACTCGTCAAAAGCAATTTCAAGCCCCAGCTCCTCCTGCACCTCGCGGATACCGTCCATAACGGTCTCGTCAGCCAGCAGATGTCCGGCAGCAGTGATATCGAGCAGCCCGGCATAATCTCGCTTCTGCTGACTGCGCAGCTGGAGGCAGATCCTCAGCCCGCCTTCGTCCTTACGGACAAACCAGCAGTGGAAGGTCTCGTGCCAGAGGCCTTGGCGGTGAACCTCATCCCGGGGAGCCGTCCCCGTCCGGTTTCCTTGCTCATCAAACGTAGCTAATAATTCCTCGTTCATGCAATTTTCCTCCATTGCCCCAGTAAGTTAAATTTTCCGGGAGTAGTATGCTGATAACAGAAGGTACAACAACAGAAGGGTAACCAAAGTCACAGCAATCGTTAAGAACACGGTATGGTTAATCAAAGAGGCGACGACAGCAGAAAGTGACAATAAAAGAAGGAAAAGACGTATCGCAGCCCTACCAGTTTTTAAGGCGATCATCCGGTTTCGTTCATCTTGTGCGGCAATATGTAACGCTTCTAATAATTCAGGGTCTTTGAGAACCTCACGGAGCCGGGCAATACGGAGAGCGGCAGTAATCCACGAACCGAACAATAAACCGGCGAGAATCCCTATATCCCAGCTGTCCAGCGTGTCGAGCCTGCCCCATACGAACGCTTTGAGTATAAACGCCACAATAACGGTTATCCCCATACCTGCCGCGTAGAATGAATTGATAACGATTCGCCGCCGCAGCTCCTTTTCAAAAGACTTCATAGTCGATATCCTCCACATCTGAAAAATCAAAAATATCCTCGATCGGCAAATCGAAAAATTTTGAAATTTTATAGGCAAGCGGAAGGGAGGCGATATATTTTTCGTTCTCAATTGAAGTGATGGTGTGGCGTGTGACACGCAGTGCCTTAGCCAATTCCTCTTGGGAAATCCGCCGCTCTTTTCGCAGTTCGCGTATTCTTGTCTTCACTAATCGGCCACCTCCCCTGAAGCAATACTTCTGCACCTCAACTCTGTTATTATGTTGCACGGATACGGTCTTAGTCAAGTTCACTACACAATTTATGTACAGTTGACTACACAAAAAATGTGCAGTAAGCTATACATAAGACAATCTAAAGGATGGGGCGGGGAGCATGGAGAATATACGGTTCGAAGGGGTCAGAAAGTCCTTTGGCGATGTGGCTGCTGTAAACGGTCTGGATCTGAGTATTGCGGAGGGCGAGGTCTACGCACTGCTTGGGCATAATGGGGCGGGAAAGACCACAACGCTTCGCCTGCTGCTTGGTCTGCTGGAGCCGGACGGGGGAGAGGTCATTGTTTTTGGGCGGAATCCTATACAGGAGTGGGATAGCGTGCGCGGGCTATGCGGCGTTTTGTCCGAAGATACAGGGCTGTACGAGTCTTTGACCGTATGGGATAACCTGATGTATTACGCTGACATTTACGGGATGAGCCGTGTTGAATCGAGTAGCCGTATTGACGAGCTGCTGCGGACATTTGAACTGCATGACAAGAAACGAACGATTGTTAAGGGCTTGTCTACCGGCATGAGCAAAAAGGTTGCCCTGATCCGGGCCATGCTTCATAGACCGCGCCTTCTGATCCTGGATGAGCCTACGAATGGCCTTGATCCTGTCAGCACAACCGATCTAAGGAAGATGTTATCGCGGCTGGCGAAGGAGGAGGGGACCACTGTCATTATGACCACGCATCACCTGGAAGAGGTCCAGAAGCTATGCGATAGAATCACGATTCTGCGGCACGGGCGAAATATTTTTACCGATTCCATCTCAGCGCTCCAAGACAGCAAGCATTACATGGACAACGGGCAATTCAGTCTTGAAAAGCTGTATATGGATATAGAGCAAGGGGCAGGCCGATGAACAGATCCTATCCCGTTGTTCGAATGCAGTGCGCTGAGTTTACAAGTGACAAAGGGATGCTCTTCTTTTATGGACTATCTATCGGCATTACCGGTATAATCGTTCCACTATTCATGCCCGGGGTAGAAGTCTCCTTAACCACCGCAGCACTACTTACGGCAATCTTACTGAGGCCCATGTTATCTGACAGCATCGCGGGAGAACGGGAGCACCGCACTTTGGAGACACTCCTGTCCAGTCCCATCCATGGAAAAAGCATACTCTGGAGGAAGTTTGAATTCTGCTTCTTATTTGGTCTGGGCTACTTCACTATAACCGTCCTCTGCTCTGGGTTCACGAGCTATCTTGCCGGCGGCGGAGCAGCGTTGATTCCTTGGCAATGGATGTGCATCATGGTAGTGGCTGCATTGAATTATAGTGCAATATGCATGGGCGGGGTGTATGCTTCCTCTACATCAGGGGATTTGCGGGCTGCCAACCAGCGGGTGTCGCTAATGGCTTATCCTCTGAGCTTTCTGTTTGTCATTTGTCTATCGGTTATAGGAACCGTGGACTTGTTATCGGCGCTGATCATAAGCTGTATCTGTGCATTGATTTACCTTTGGGTTATTTCGAGGTTCGCAGCGAAGATCTGGAGGATGAAGCAGCCGGATTTCTTCCAGCCCATCACCATCCAAAAGCCGGAGAGAGCGCATCAGCGGCGTATATCATTAGCTCTGCCGAGATCTCAGTTTGGCATGGTTTTAAGATTGGAATGGAAGGTGCTAATGACCTTAAAAAGGATGCTCCTGAGCTTTGGATTTCTGTGCTTCTCGCCGGTTGCTATGGTGTGTCTGCTGCTGTATTTTACGGGAACACTTGACCTGAGTTATGCCGTCCTGCTAACTGTGCTAATGATACCGAGAGTGCCGATCAACTTAATGGCGTACTCCATAGGCGGGGAGAAAGTATATAAGACAGGTGAAGCCTTATTGTCTACACCGCTGAAGATCCGGCCGGTCTTTCTGGCCAAATGTATGATTCCAGTGCTTGTAACGGCGGTCATGCTGACCCTCTCATCCCTGCTGACGTTAGCGGGCGTAACTATTGCGGCGCTGATCAGTCCTGAGCTTGTCTCTATCCAAGGCTATACGGCTGCGCAGCTTATCCTGCTGTTCCCCGTTAGTCTGCTCTCATCCATCGCCATGATGTTCATAGCAGCTATTCTTGCTTTGCGGCTCAGAACTCCGCGTCAGGGCTTGTATGCGACAAGCCTTCTGTCGGTTCTGTTTGTGTTCCCGGTATTAGCGATCATCTACTTGGCTCCGAACATGCTGATGGGGTCCTTGATCTATCTGGCGGTTCTTGTAATTGGCAATCTAATCTGTTTCAAAAGAATTTCGGACAACATAACCCGTCCTCAGCTCATGAGCAGACTATAAGGAACATACAAAACCCCCGGCCATGCTTCATAAGAAGCAACCGGGGGTTCGTTGTATGGGTTCCTTATCTAGCCAACCAGCCGCCATCCACATTCAGAATGTGGCCGTTCAGGTAGTCGGATGCTGCGGAGGCCAGGAATACGGCAGGGCCCTTCACATCATCGGCAGTTCCCCAGCGTCCGGCTGGAATACGCTCAAGGATGGAGTCGGAGCGGCTCTGGTCCGCACGGATCGGAGCGGTGTTCTCGGTAGCCATGTAGCCCGGAGCAATCGCGTTGATGTTAAGGCCCGAGCCTGCCCATTCATTGGCGAAGGCTTTGGTCAGACCGGCTACGGCATGCTTGCTTGCGGTGTAGCCCGGCACGTTGATGCCGCCCTGATAGGAGAGCATGGAGGCGATGTTGATGATTTTACCGCTCCCCCGTTCCAAGAAGTGACGTCCGGCAATCTGCGACAACAGGAAGACTGTGTTCTGGTTGAGGTTAATGACATCGAACCAGTCTTTCTCACTGTGGTCCTTGGCCGGAGTACGGCGGATCATGCCTGCACAGTTGACGAGGATATCCACTTTGCCGGTGAAGGCAACGGCTTCGTCGAACATGCCTTGAAGCTTGGAATGGTCGCTGAGGTCTGTGGCGATACTCAGTGCTTTGACGCCAAAAGCTTCACAGGCTGCTACAGTCTCGTCACTGGAATTAAGTGATACGGAGACTACGTCTGCACCGGCTTCTGCGAAGGCGATGGCAATGCCTTGTCCAAGACCTTGCGCTGCGCCTGTTACGATTGCTGTCTTACCTGCCAAGCTGAATAAAGATGACATATGATTATTCTCTCCTTTGAGCGATTTGAATTGTGAAATTAGCCGCATTCAATGTTGACGCCGGCCTTGCGGAACAGCTCTGCGGTCTCCGGGGCAAGCCCGCTGTCTGTCAGCAGCACATCGACCTCCTGCAGGGAGGCGAAGGTGCGCAGCGCGGTCTGTCCGAACTTGTGATGATCGCAAGCGGCGAACACCTGACGGGCCGTGGAGACTAACGCCTGTTTGAAATCTATAAGATCGCCGGTATAGATGGACAGGCCGTGTTCAATATGAACGGCTGTGGCCGAGAGAAAGGCTTTTTGAATATTAAGCTTCTGTACATAGGACACGGCTTCGGGACCGGCCAGCATATTGCGGACACGGTAGCCGCCGGGTACGACCAGACGGATGTTATCTCTCTGGACCAGCTCACTGATGATGTAGACATCATTGGTAATGACCGTAAGAGGTATATTCGTAAGCCGCCGGGCAATCTCAAGCGTTGTGCTTCCGCCGTCCAGGGCAATGATGTCATCCGGAACGATATGCGCCAGCGCACGCCGGGCAATCTCCGTCTTCTCCTCGGCGTATTTATCCAGCGGATTGCGCAGGGGCAGAATGCCGAACTGATCGCTCTGTGCCAGCACGGCACCGCCGTGGACGCGCATAATCAGTCCCTGCTCCTCCAGCTTGCTTAAGTCCTCGCGGATCGTTTTGCCGGTGACCTGGAGCTTATCGCTCAATTCGTTCACCGTTACATCCTTCTGGTTCAGCATAACTTCCATAATCATCTCGTGCCGCCGTATCGGGTTCATCCGCCTGCCTCATCTTTCCGTAGTTGATTTGCTACTATTGTAATACTTTCATCCCTACGGGGTCCATATCATCATACCGCTTGTTGTCTCCGGCCATGCTCCAGATGAAGGTATAGTTATGCGTACCGACACCGCTGTGAATGGACCAGCTTGGCGAGATGACAGCCTGTTCATTGTGCATTACGATGTGGCGGGTCTCGGTCGGCTCGCCCATCAGGTGGAAGACGATGGAATCGTCCGGCAGATCGAAATAGAAGTAGGCTTCCATCCGGCGCGGATGCGTGTGGGATGGCATGGTGTTCCACATGCTGCCCGGCTTCAGCTGAGTCATCCCCATTACAAGCTGTGCGCTCTGCACGCCGTTCGTGTGGATGAAGCGGTGAATCGTCCGTTCGTTGGAATTCTCCAGACCGCCCATGGCTCCAGATTCGGATTCAGCCAGCGTAGTCTTCGTAGTCGGGTAAGACTGGTGTGCCGGAGCGGAATTCAGATAGAATTTTGCCGGCTTAGCGCTGTCCGCACTCTTGAAAATAACATCCTTCGAGCCTTGGCCCACATACAGGCATTCCTTGAAATCAACCTCATATTCAGTACCGTCTACAACAACCGAACCCGGGCCGCCGACATTGATGATTCCCAGCTCGCGGCGTTCCAGGAAGTAAGTTACGCCAAGCTCCTTGAGGTCCGTAGTCAGAGCCACCTCGCCGTTTACCGGATTCGCTCCGCCAACGATCATGCGGTCTTCATGGGTCAGGACAAGCTTCAGCTCGTCTGGTGCAAAGATAACCGGGATATGGAACTCCTTGCGCAGGCGCTCAGTGTCAAACTGCTTCACTTCATTCGGATGTGATGCAAAACGTCTTTCCATCGAATATTCAGTCTCCTTAGAAAACATATTTTCGTTCGTATAGGTACAACTTAATCCATTTACGTTCATTTATCAAGCATAATCTTTTTTAGTACGTTTATTTTAGTTTATTTGTTCAGCGATAAGATTGCCATCTGAACTGAAAGCGTGCACAATAGAGCTGGAGTACATGGGATTTATTCAGGATTAAAAATATGAAATTCATACCTACGGAGGGTGAACGAGATGGCAGATATGCCTCAGCAACAGACGACTTCTAAAATACGTCAGCGGCAGATTATATCCGCGATCGCGGTGGAGGCGGAGCGCCGCCCGCTGCTGTACAGCGGACTCTGGTTCCATGATGATGTGCGGAACAATTTCTATTATGCGTCTTATCTGTTTGCCGCTGCGGTGGATGATACACTGGAGCTTCCGTTCAGCCGGGAGGATGCCAAGCGCAAGGCCGAGTCTGTCCTATTAGAAACAGTGAAGCTCCAGAACCGGATGCCGGGGACCCCCCTGTATGGACATTGGCCGCTGGGGCTGCATCCCACTCCGGAAGAGGCGGCACCGCATGAGCTTCCGGTGGAGATTATGGGCAGCCTGATGGTCTGGTTCAACCGGCAATTTTCCGGCCGCTTCAGTGCGGGCCTGCGTGTGGCGTTCCATACGGCACTCGGCCATATCTACCGCAGCGCCTTTTTCCGTAAGCAGGTAGCGACCTTCGGCCATCACGAAGCGAAATATACGGCCGCGAAGCTGATCTTCGGCAGGCTGTTCGAGGACGATCTGCTGAGGGAAGACGGGCGGCACAGCCTGGAGCTGACGCTGGCGCATATCCGCGCAAAGGGAATGCCGGAGTATGGCAGCCTGCCGTGGTTCTGGCACTGGGTGCAGGCGTTCACCTGCGCCTGGGAGCTGGAAAAGGACAGCGGTGTGAAAGACCGGCTAGGCGAGATGCTGGACTTCCTGTGGAAGGAGCGGAGCCAGTGGTACCTTCAAGGGGCCTGGGCGGGCGCGCATTCCCGGGGCTGGCCGCATGATGTTCCGGCAGACGGCAATCTGCTGCATGATTATGTCCAGTTCGGCGATTTCGCGCTGCCGGAGGAGATGCCGCGCACCGAATATGCAGGGTTCCTCTATTATGAAGCGCCGGAAGAGACGCGTTCCGCTGCCCTGAACCGCCATTTACCAGTAGAGGTCTGCAAGAAGACCGAGAAGGTGGTTGCCGGTTCCCCGGAGCGCCAGCCGGCGCTGCATTCTTACGCTTATATCTGTAAGGATTACGCGGCAGGCGGGATGTGGGAGCGAGTGGAGGAATTCGACAATGAGCAGCTGCGCTGGGCCTTCTCGCTCCCGGTTCCGGCAGCGGCGGGCGTGAACCGGCTTTATTTTTTCCATCCGGGTCAAGGCTATCAGCCGGGAGATCCCCGGCACCAGAGTCCTTATATGGAGGTGCTGTATCATCAGAACACGATCCTGTCGCTGTTCCCGGTGCCCGAAGGAGAGGATAAGGCCATCGTCGGGGTGCTTCCGTTAGGCGAATGGATCAGGCAGCCCAAGGCGCTGCTTGGCTATGCGGGCAATGTATATTTTGCCGTCTATCTATCACAGGAATATGAACTGCTGGAGCGGCCATCCTATCTGGAGGTAACGTCCAAGAACATGCCCGGAGCCGTCGTGGTTGAAGCGCTAAGCACAGATCAGGCGGCGGAGCTGGGGATACACAGTCTTGAGGAATTTGCCGCAGCCGCTATACAGCGGGCACCGGAATTTACGGAGGGAGAGATCCTCTCGGCAGCGTATACGGCCTGGATCGGGAATGAGCGCCTGCAGCTCAGCATAGACAATAAGCATACAGGAATACAGTCGCAGATTAACGGCAAACCGGTATCATTTGAACATTATATGGTCTAAACGGGACACTTCGCTCCCTGGGGACATTAGGATTTTTTCGGATTGGAACTATCTTAAATTTTAAGCTACAATGACATAGAGCCCGGGGGTCAGCAATGGCTGCCGGGTTCTTTGCGCTACCCGCATAGGCCTTAAGCATGGCGCAGCAATGAAGGTAATATCTTTGGCGCTGCAAGGAAAGAATAAGTTGACTAATTTGCAGCAGAGGATCTACTACTGAAGACATGGGGGAGAGCAGGATGACAGAGACGGAATATCGGCTGGAGAAGGATTTTTTGGGCAGCAAGCAGGTGGAGCATCAGGCCTATTACGGGATACAGACCCTCCGGGCGGTGGAGAATTTCCCGATTACAGGCTACCGTGTGCATCATGAATTAATCAAGGCGATGGGGATTGTCAAAAAATCCGCTGCGCTCGCCAACATGGAAATCGGCCGCCTCTATAAGGGCCTGGGTGCGGTGATTGTCCAAGCAGCAGACGAGGTGATTGCGGGGAACTGGGATGAGCAGTTCATCGTTGATCCGATTCAAGGCGGCGCGGGCACCTCGCTGAATATGAATGCCAATGAAGTGATTGCGAACCGTGCGCTGGAGCTGCTGGGCAAGGCCAAGGGGGATTACCTGCAGCTCAGTCCGAACACTCATGTGAATATGGCGCAATCGACGAACGATGCTTTTCCGACGGCGATTCATATTGCCACGCTATCGCTGTTGGAGCAGCTGCTGATCACGATGCGGACGATGCACGGTGTGTTTTTGCAGAAGGCTGTTGAATTCGATTCCGTTATTAAAATGGGGCGGACCCACCTGCAGGATGCGGTGCCAATCCGTCTGGGACAGGAATTCGAGGCGTACAGCCGGGTGCTGGAGCGTGATATTCAGCGGATCGAGCATACGCGCGGCCATCTCTATGAGGTGAATATGGGAGCTACCGCCGTGGGTACCGGACTGAACGCCGATCCCCGGTACATCAAACGGGTCGTTGAGCTGCTGGCTGAGATCAGCGGTCTGCCGCTGGTCAGCGCCGAGCATCTGGTGGATGCTACGCAGAATACGGATGCCTATACCGAAGTCTCGGCCTCGCTGAAGGTCTGCATGATGAATATGTCCAAAATCGCCAACGATCTGCGCCTGATGGCCTCGGGCCCGCGCTCCGGCTTCAATGAAATTACGCTGCCGGCCCGCCAGCCGGGATCGTCCATCATGCCCGGTAAGGTGAATCCGGTGATGGCCGAGGTGATTAACCAGGTGGCTTTTCAGGTGATTGGCAATGATCACACGATCTGCCTCGCCGCTCAGGCCGGTCAACTGGAGCTGAACGTTATGGAGCCGGTGATGGTGTTCAATCTGATTCAGTCGATCAGCATCATGAACAATTCCTTCCGGGTGTTCACCGACTATTGTCTGGCAGGGATTGAAGCCAACAAGGAGAAGCTTGCGCGTGAGGTGGAGAGAAGCGTCGGTATCATTACCGCCGTGAACCCGCATCTGGGGTATGAGGTCGTCTCGCGGATTGCCAGGGAAGCTATTCTGACCGGAGAATCGGTGCGGGCCTTGTGTCTGAAGTACAATGTGCTTAGCGAGGAAGAGCTGAACCTGATTCTGGACCCGTATGAAATGACCCATCCCGGCATCGCGGGGGCAGCGCTTTTGAATCATGAATAATAATCGTGATTTGTGTAAAATCAGGCTTCCTCTCATGGTATAATAGACACGAGCATTTACACCGGGCATGATCCTATATTCTGTAATGGCTTACTGGAGGCAAAGTGTGGCGAAGGCAAAAGTGGCAAAACGTCCCACCCGCGACGAATTCGTGCTTGAGGAGCTGGGCAACCAGCTGGTAGAGGCGAAGCAGGAGGATTCCGAGATTCTGCTGACGGTCTGGGGGAAGGAAGAAGAGGTGCGCGGGGTGATTGTAGAGATGGATTCGCGTACCGGCAGGGTGCATGTCAGAAATAACGAAGAGATTATCAAGGTGCCGTTCATGGACATTATGCAAATCAATTATCCCCGGGATTAGGGGGAGCGGCAGATGAACAAAACGAATGCCATGCGCATACTGGATGCAAGGAAGATAAGCTACACCATTCATAGCTACGACAATGAGGACGGGCTGATTCACGGAACAGCGGTTGCTGAGAAGATTGGCCTGCCTCCTGAGGTAGTATTCAAGACACTGGTCGCACACAGCGGACCGCAGCCGTATGTCTATGTGATCCCGGTTGCTGAGGAGCTGGATCTGAAGAGAGCCGCCAGAGCCGCCGGAGTGAAGAAGATTGAGCTGCTGCCGCTGAAGGACCTGCTGAAGCACACGGGATATGTCCGCGGGGGCTGTTCCCCTGTCGGGATGAAGAAGCTGTACCCTACGTTCATTCACAGCAGTGCGGCGGAGCTTGAGACAATCGCGGTCAGCGCAGGCCGGATCGGCGTTCAGATGGAGCTTGAGCCGAAGCTGCTGGCTGAAGAGGTGTCTGCAGTTTTTGCAGAGTTGATTAAAGAGTAAGTGTAACGAATAAAGCCGGAACTCCTATGTGTGTAGGGTTCCGGCTTTTGCTTCAAGCAGTAGTCCATTCGCTGTAATGGTCCGCTATGAATTGCAGCTCGCGCTCGTAGTGGGCCAGGTGGCCTTCTTCCACCATTTGGACAAAAGCCGGGTTGCCCGCCTCAGCCTCCTTCTTCAGCGTATCGCACATAGCCGTGAGCCGCCGGGTCAACCAGTCGTGCAGATCTTCCGGGACAGGGAGTCCATAGGCTTCAAAAAACAGCTGAATCCGCCGCTGCCGGTCTGCTGCATGGAGGTCTGCCTGGTAAGGTACCGTGGAGCCTGTCAGATAGTCGGGTGCAAAACCGGCGAGCGGAACTGAAGTATAGAGGGTATAGGCAATATCCCATAGGCGCGGGCCCGGACCGGCCATGTCGAAATCAATCAGCGCCACAGGCGAACCATGCTGAAACACCACGTTGTACAGCGCCGCGTCATTATGGCAGATCACTTCATGTGCCGCAGAATCGGCATAGGGGAGCTGCCACTCCGTATGTATACTAATCGGTACGAAGCCCTCTGTTGCATCATGATAGCTGCGCAACAGGCGTGCCAGGCCCGTAAGGGTCTCTTCAGACCACATGAACGGCTCCAGCTCAGGATAAGCGTTGCCCGGAACCTCGCCGGGAAGAAAGGATAGAATCTCGCGCCCTGCTTCATCTACGCCTAGGAATCTGGGTGCTCCTGCGAAATTCTGCTGCTCCAAATGCTGTAGCAGTGCATGAATACTTGTGCTCCAGCTCCCTGTAGGACGGCGGACGGTGTCTGCCTTTCGGATGATCTCATTTATATTTCCGCCGGTTAATTTCTCTTCATCGTACGGGTTCATTGGTTAAAGGTACCTCGCTTTCTTTGATGAGCGTGCGGCCGCGTGCAGCCAGCTGCAGGGGTCAAGGCAGCAGCTTCGCAGCGATTAACCCCAGATACTCCTTCAGCGCCAGCCCGGTTGTGGAGACGGCTCCGGCGGATGGAGTGAATTTGCTTACATAGAGTGACATAGGACGGCTGGCCTGGAAATCTACCGGAAAAGCCTGCGGCGTAAGTCCGGCATGCCCGAACTGGACCATGCTGCGTGGCATATGGAAGCCCGAGGTCACCAGAACGGGACGGCTGAAGCCATGCTCCTGCATGAGCTTTGCGGTGTTGACCGCATTCTGCTCTGTATTGAGCGAGCGGTTCTCCGGCAGGATATCCTCTGCGGGGATGCCGAGGCCGATGAGCTGCCGCCGGGCGATATCCGCTTCATTGCCGCTGTCGGCGAATACCTGTCCCCCGGAGAAAATAATCGGCAGGCCGGTCTCGCGGTACAGCCGCGCAGCTGCCAGCAGCCGGTTCGCTGCCGGACCGGACATATTGCCCTGCCCGTCCAGATCCGGGGTGCCGGAGGTGGCCCCGCCGCCGAGGATTACGATCACATCCCCCTCAGCGGAAGCAGGCTGAGGGTACTTCCGCTCCAAGCTCCCGATCAGAGTGTCAGCTACAGCAGAGGTCATCGACAGATACAGCAGGAGCGTGACCGCCAGCAGCACGATTGCGGGACGGCGGTTATTTTTCCACAGCCAGACCACCATGCCCAGCAGCAGCAGGACGAATAGCCCGGGCGGCAGGACAAAGCTGTATACGAATTTAATGAGATAGATCATACGGTCACCAACTTTTATAATTAGGATAATAGATATTTCACCAAAAATCCGTCTGCATAGCAGCTTGATTCTAGTTGTATGGTACCATCGGGTCCAGCTGGAGTTCCCGGCTTCACGCGGCTGATTTGGCGATCCTGCACTGCGCTGTTTTGTGCTTCGCGCTTTACATGCCCTCCATGCGCGCTTTTGGTGAGCTTACAACTGAAGTGGACTGAGATTCCTTTATTTTGCCAAAATTAAGGTTGATAATGCCGAAACGGACTGATTCCGCTATCTTGTACTTTTGAGCCTCTAAGGACACATGTTAGGACGCATAAAGGATTCTCTGTCCGCTTAGCCCGGAATTTCACCTAATTTGCTCATATAGCGGAATCTCAGTCCTCTTAATGTTCAGTTAGAGAGTCATGTAGGCGGCGGGATTCAGCGAATCACCTTCAATCATAATCGCAGTCAATCCTGAATCCGTACGGGTCTCATGCCATTCCCCTTGCTCCCAAAAGACGGCTTGACCTGCACTCACAGCTGTAAATTCAGCTTCCTCTCCGCGCACAAACCCTTCACCGTTCAGAATTAGCAGCAGCTGCGGACAGGTCGCCTGATGAAAACCGATTACTCCCTGGTGTCCAAGATATACGCAGTCGATATGCGTCTTCTCCTCAGTCTGGATAATCCGGGATAGGATGAAATGGGAATTGAAGGCGGTTATGGGTTTGCCTGACTCTGGTTTGAAATGGTAAATCTTCATTGTATACCTCCTTGTGAGCGCGGAAGAGGCGCACCATCGTCCGTCTTGCCCGGCTCCTCCGTAAGCTGGCGGTAGCCCATGGGGGGCAGGCCGGTCCAGCGCTTGAACTGCTTGCTGAAATGAGAGACATCGCGGTAGCCCAGCCGGTAGGCGATGCTCTCTACAGACAGACTGTTATCGAGCAGCAGCAGCTTGGCATGGCGGATAATGAGATCGGAGAGATACTGTCTTGGCGGCAGACCATAGATCTGCCGGAAGGCGCGGTTGCAGTGGTTGGGGCTGTAGCCGAGCCTGGCCGCGATCTCCTCGATGCTGCCAGCTCTGCTGCCGGTTGCCGCTGCCGTGAAGACGGATTCCTGCAGTAGCCCTTCAATGGCATTCGCCAGGGCAACGGTCTTCTCCGTCACTCCCGGCAGGGTGCTCCGGGCAGGGGAAGGCAGGGCAGCCAGCACCCAGCCGGTAAGGGCGGTGAAGAACTGGAGCGAGGCGTTCAGCATCACGAGCCGGCCCCGCTGTGCATCACTGGCCTCCGGGAGAATGGTCGAGCGGATGATGTCATCCAGGGAGGAACGGATTGCCTTCAGCTCCGGGGTGTCTCCGCTTAGACTGACGGTATCCATCGTCATCAAGGAGCGGCGCAGAACCAGATCGTCAATGTCGAAGTGCAGGCAATAATAAGACATCTCATCCCCTGCGGCTGCGCCCAGACTGGAATGCAGCACACCGGGGCGGATGAACAGAATGTCGCCGCTCTCCTGGATGTAGGATTGTCCGCCTATGGCCATGTGCTGCGAGCCCTGCAGAACGATGTTGATCTCGAACATCGGGTGAGTGTGTGCCGGATAGTGCCATTCCTTATTCACCTTGCGCCAGTGGGCGGCAAAGAGATGAAAGGCAGCTTGAACATCCGGGGACATGCGTCCATCCATGGAATGCTGTGTGCCGGGATCTAATACGTTCATGTTCAACCTCTTCTTTGTTAAAAGATGGATCTATTATAGCATAGGCCGCTGCGTCCGATTGATTTGTCCAAATAATTGGCGGCTTTGCGCCTGTTGCCTGAGGGGAGGGTAGCGCTAACATAGAGCTATATAGATTGAACTTTAAAACTTAAGTTAAGGGAAAAGTGGCGGAGGGGAATTTTGGAACTGTAGGAGCGGTAGCGACCGCTTTGTCTACGGATTTCCACCGCGAACAGCGGTACAAAAAATCCAGAAATCTGCAGACAACAGCGGCCGGAAGTCCAAAACTTCTCTGGAGTCACGGTCAGTCCCAAAACATAGAAACCATTAGTTCAATTGATATAGGAGCCCGGCACTGCCGGGACATAGCTGGAGGGAGTGTATATACTGTATGCCAACGAACAAATTCTTCAATGCCCATCATTCACCGATAGGATCATTCTCAAGCTTCACCCTCGGATTTCAAGGAGCGTCCGGCGGCTTTGACCTCGAACTCGGCAGGCCGCCGAGACAGAACATATATATCGGCCTAGCTCGCAAGGATGGCCGCGGTTACGATACGTTGCCCTTCCACGAGCAGGGCAGCGACGATGAAAGCAAGCGCTACGACATCGAGAACCCGGACCCGAGCCCGGATAAGCCGCAGCTTCTGTTTCACTTCGGGGAAGACGAGATTACTCGCGATTTCCGGCTGACCACCGACAGCTGGCAGGCAGGCGATTTGACCTTCCGCATTCTGTCACCAGTCCGGCCGGTGCCGGACCCGGAGACGGCCTCGGACGCAGAGCTGAAGGAAGTACTGCTGCCAGCCGTGCTGGTAGAGCTTGAAGTCGATAACACAGCGGGCAGCTCTGCGCGTCGTGCTTTCTTCGGCTTCCAGGGGAATGACCCGTATAGCGCCCTGAGAAGATTCGATGGAGGCAAGGAGGATCTGACGGGTGTCGGCCAGGGCCGGTTCCTGGCGATTGCCGCGAAGCAGGGAAGTGTTAAGGCGGCAATGCATTTTACAATGGAGGATATTCTTGCAGCGGAGCTGGAGGAGAACTGGACGTTCGGGCTGGGTCAGGTTGGCGCGCTTATTATGGATGTGCCTGCCGGCGAACGCAAGGTGTACCAGTTCGCGGTCTGCTTCCACCGCTCCGGTTATGTGACTTCAGGAATGGATGCGAGCTATTACTATAACCGTTATTACAGCAATGTAGAAGCTGTTGCTGAATATGCGTTATCCCAGTTCGACACGCTGAAGAAGCAGGCCGAAGAGGCGAACGGGATGCTGGAGGGAACAGCCTTAAGTGACGACCAGACCTTCATGCTTGCTCACGCCATCCGCAGCTATTACGGCTCCACCGAACTCTTGGAGTACAAAGGCCAGCCGTTCTGGGTCGTCAACGAAGGCGAATACCGGATGATGAACACCTTCGATCTTACGGTAGACCAGCTGTTCTACGAGCTGAAGATGAACCCGTGGACCGTACGCAATGAGCTGGATATGTTCGTGGACCGGTTCAGTTATGTGGACACTGTCCGTTTCCCGGGAGATAGCACCGAGTATCCGGGCGGACTTAGCTTCACGCATGATATGGGAGTAGCCAACGCAGTGTCGCGTCCGGGGTACTCCTCCTATGAGCTGTACGGCATTGACGGCTGCTTCTCGCATATGACCCACGAGCAATTGGTCAACTGGATTCTTACTGCGGCGACCTATGTGGAGCACACGGGCGACCGCAGCTGGATGGAGCGCAACCTTACCGTTCTGGAGAGCTGCCTGCAGAGCATGCTGAACCGGGATTATCCGGACCCGGCGAAGCGCAATGGTGTGATGGCACTCGACAGCTCACGGACCATGGGCGGTGCAGAGATCACGACCTATGACAGTCTGGATGTCTCCCTGGGCCAGGCGCGCAACAATATTTATCTGGCGGGAAAATGCTGGGCTGCTTATCTGGCTATGGAGCGGATTTTCCGCGACAACGGCAATACGGAGCTGTCCCAGACGGCCGGCAGGCAAGCTGAGCTCTGTGCGGCTACCATCGTGGCGAGTGTGACTGAAGGCGGCTACATTCCGGCTGTAATCGGCGAAGGCAATGATTCGAAGATTATCCCGGCGATCGAGGGTCTGGTATTCCCTTACTTCACCGGCTGCAAGGAAGCCTTGGAACGCGGAGGACGGTTCGGGGAATATCTCGAGGCACTGGACACTCATCTGAAGGCTGTGCTTGTGGAGGGCGTCTGCCTGTTCGGGGACGGCGGCTGGAAAATCTCCTCCACCAGCAACAACAGCTGGCTGAGCAAAATCTATCTCTCCCAGTTCATCGCCAGAGAAATTCTCGGCTTGAAATGGGATGAGAAGGGACGCGCGGCAGATCAGGCCCATACGGCCTGGCTTACGCATCCGCAGCTCTCGATCTGGAGCTGGAGTGACCAGATTATTTCCGGCGAGATCACCGGCAGCAAATATTACCCGCGCGGGGTAACGGCCATTCTGTGGCTGGAGGAGCAACGGGCGTAGGTAGTTGAAGCCGGATGTCCGGCGGTGTTAACTCAAACAGCGAATCTCCCATGGCGGGGATTCGCTGTTTTTTATTGTATGTGAATAAAACAACTGTGCCCACGCGCCTGCGCAGTGCTGAATGTGATCGGTTTTCCGATTACATTCGGCTCGCGCGTCCATGCAAGCTGTCTGTGCTGCTGCCAGCCAGACTAGAACAACCGGTGCTTCCAGCCGTTGAGCTTCGCTACGGCTTCAACATAGTAGTAGTCGCCGTAGATCAGCGACACATCTGTGAGCGAATCGCCGCTGGCGGCTCCATGCAGCAGAATGGCTTCATGGTCCGGCTGGTCCCAGGTGGCATAATTCTCTGTAAGTGAACGCAGTATGCGCTCTGCGGCATCCGCATACACGCGTTTCTCGCCCGGCGGTACAAGCTCTGCCAGTTCCAGCAGGCCAGAGGCGGCGATTGCTGCGGCCGAGCTGTCTCTGAACATGCGCTTGTCATCTGCAAGCCGGAAGTCCCAGTGCGGCACGTGATCCTCCGGGAGAGCCGCGATGAAATAATGGGCGATACGCTTGGCGGTATTCAAGAAGCGCACGTCGCCGGTGTGGCGGCAGGTGTTCGTGAAGCCGTACAACCCCCAGGCTGAACCCCGGCTCCAGCAGGATTCAGGGGAATATCCCTGTCCGCCGAAGTTCTCAATATAAGCGCCGGACTCTGCATCGAAGGACAGAATATGCCTGGTGGACCCGTCCTCGCACACACCATAGGTCATTGCTGTCTCCGCATGTCGGGTAGCAATATGGCTGTAGCGCGGATCGCCGGTGATCCGGCTGGCCCAGAAGAGCAGCGAGATGTTCATCATGCAGTCGATGATCACCCAGCCGTGCTTGTCCCCGTTCCAGGCGCGGATGAACCGGCCCACCGGATTATAACGTGCAGCCAGGTAGTTAGCCGCTTCAAGTCCCCGGCGCAAGCCCTCCGCATCACCTGTAAGCGTATGCTTGATCACCGCAGTAGCCAGGAATTGAAAGCCGACATCGTGATGCAGCTCTTCGGTCGGCTTCGCGAACCACTGTCCAATCGTTTCGTCCCAGGGCCAGGCTGTATCCTTATAAGCTTCCTTGCCGGTCATATCATACATGACCCAGAGTATTCCCGGCCAGAAGCCGGAGGTCCACCAGTCAGTCCCGGGACTATCGAATCTGCCGTCTGCTCCCGCAGCATGAGGACTCCGCGTCCCGAGCTGCTTGATCATGCCGTTTACTTTCGGTTCCAGACGGTTCATTACTTCCTGCCAATAAGCTGTAGTCATCGCTGATGCCTCCACTTGAATTAGATTATGGCCTCAGTATAACGCCTCTGGCGAACCGGAAGTTGTCATTTGATATCACGAAATGTTGTTATATTGTCCTATTCCTCGCAAGTAGGCTCTCAGGTTCCCTTGCGGTATTGCAGCGGAGAAAGGCCGAGTACCCGCTTGAACAGCTGGTTGAAGTAGGAAGGATTCGGGAATCCGACAGCGCTGCCGATCCGCTCCACCGTCAGGTCCGTCGTCTCGAGCAGCCGGCAGGCCTGCTTGAGACGACGGGCGGTAAGGTAGTCGACCAGGCGGCCGCCTGTTTCCTGATGAAAAATCCGCGAGACATAGGATTTCGAGAGGTGAGTCTCCTCCGCAAGCTGCTCCAGATTCACCTCTTCCTGATAATGCGCTTCAATCCAGTTCATGATCTGCTCCGAATAGCGGAGCTTCCGCCGTTCTCCGGTATGAATCAGTGACTGCTCCCCTGTTCCGAGACAGCTTAACAACTGCAGAAGCAGCATCGTGATATCCTCGGCATCTTCCCCGGATGATTTGCTCCGGCACTGATTGTAATTCCCATAGATCCATTCCACAGTCTCCAGGCGGTCACCAAGATCGAAGCCGCAATAGGTATTGCTGCCTTGCCATAACGCATTGAACACCGCTTTACGTTTGGCGAAGCCCTGCAGCAGATGCTCTGCTGTCAGGGGGTCAAGATAGAAGATCGTCCGTATGAACGGGCATTCGGGTGAGACGTCCGAAGAAATCCGGTGCAGCTGATACGGCTGGAAAAAGAAAAGCATGCCCGGCCGGATATCATACATCTGCTGATTCACAACAATGCTGCCCTGCCCGCCGTGTACGAACATGATCTCACAGCACTGATGCCAGTGGTAATATCCCTTGTAATGATCGTCGGTATAGATGCGGTAGTCCCAGATCAGCGACTGCCGGTTCGCAAACAGAACAGGCTCGAATAGCTGTTTCATCCTTGGTTTACGCTCCTGTCATGACAAAATAAAGACATTTTATGGTTTCTATTATAACGTTGACCCCACCAGGGCGCTACAATAAAACAGGAGCTTCACTCTATGGATTAGCTTATGAGGCAGCGGCGCGCTGCCTCACTTTGTATACTACGAGGATCACAAGTGGTAGTGCGAGCGAATAGGTTAAATTCCAGTCCACCCAGTAGGGGGGGATTTCTTTGACGTAGAAGATGATATCCTTGGAGATGAGCTGTGAAAGTCCGTAGATCAGGAACGCGACAGGAAAGATTAGAGGGCGGTGGCTTTTCAGCTTGAATATTTGCGCGGTTCCGAGTACAAAGGCATAGAAGTAGAGTGCTGTCTTGAAATAGGTTGTGATAATCCAGGCCGTAGCCATAAGTGCTTCAAGCCGCTGCAAAAAGTTGGCGATATTGATTTTTTGGGCCAGGGTATAGGCGGCATAGAAATTATGCTCGGAGAAATAGACACCGAGAACAGTCAGCGAGAGGAACAGAATCAGGTTCAGGCCTACGGAGCCTATGCAGAGCGCGATGAAGATATCACGGTTAATTTTACTGTTCTTACGGGTGTAAGGATAGATCATGAAGAACACGCAGATCTCCCCGAACGGGTAAAACACACCGATCATGATCGAATGCAGCATATCCGGTAAAGGTGTAGTCAGCATGGGATAGACACGATCCAGCCGGACCTGCGGAAATAAGAGCACCATTAGGGCCACCAGAAATAAGGCAAACAGCGGAAAGAACACCTGCGCTGCCCTGCCGACCGTCTCAAGCCCCAGGCGCAGACCGTACACCAGCAGAACAATGCTCATGAACCGGATCACTCCGCCGGGAGTTCCCTCGTAGATCTGGGTACACATGAAATCCTCAATTTCCCGGACATACGTAGAGGCCGCGATGATGAAGAAGAACAGATAGTACCCGCCTACCGCGCTGCCCAGCCATTTCCCCAGCACCTGCTGGCTGATCTCAATAATATTTTGGTTCGGGCTGATATTCGCTACTATGACAAACAGGAAGACTAGAGCAATTCCCGGCGGTATACTGATCAGGGCGGCGATCCAGGCATCCTGATGGGCTTCGGAAGTCATGGCGGCAGGATAGACCAGGGCCATATCCCCGATAAAAGTAAAAAGACCCAGGATTACCAACTGCGCTGTGCTGATCCGCTCTTTTTCAATACTCATCCCTATCCCTCCTTGACATGTGGCCTCCAGGGCCTATGAACCCGGCACCCTCTTAGTATGGCATCCCCTTCCAGAATTATGTGAATCAAGTACGGGTCTGAATTTGAGGAATAATTATCAAGCAATGCTACCAAACTAACCTGAATAGAATGTCCACGGGAAGGAGAAGTGGCCCGGATGAAAAGTACGGTGGAGGGGAAGTTATCCAGCAGGCTGGAGGTCAATAATGAACAGGTGTACAAGCTGCTGGGCGAGAGCACTGACCTGGTGCGAAAACAGCTGAAGCTGGGAGAGCATACGGAGCTGGCTATTTTTTATATTGATGGTCTGATAGATAATCAGCTGCTGCATAATTCGATTCTGTATTCGCTTCAGGAGGGACGGACCTCGGCTCTGCTGGAAGAACAGGACCCTGATAAGAAAATAGAAATCTTGACTAACCGTGTGCTAATGGCTGGCGATCTTACCGTGGTTCAGGATTACGCCCAGTTCGTACACGACCTGTTATCCGGCAACGTGATGCTGATGGTGGAGGGGACGGCGTCAGCACTGAGGATCGGGCTGCCCGGCTGGGAAGACCGCGGGGTAAGTGAGCCCAGCTCGCAGTCTGTGGTCCGCGGACCTATGGAGGGGTTCAGCGAGAATCTGCGGACCAACACCGCGTTAATCCGGCGCAAAATCAAAGACAGTCAGCTGTGGCTGGAAACGATGCAGATCGGCCGTGTCACCCAGACCAGTGTCTCGATTATGTATCTCAGCCATATTGCGAATAAAGAGCTGGTGCAGGAGGTAAAGCGGCGCCTGAACAGCATTGATACGGACAGTATTCTGGAGAGCGGCTATATCGAGGAATTTATTCAGGACAAGGTGGCGACACCCTTTCCGACAATCTATAACAGTGACCGGCCGGATACCATCGCGGCGGGGATTCTGGAAGGGAAGGTGGCTATCCTGGTTGACGGAACCCCTTTTGTGCTGCTGGCCCCGACCGTATTTGTCTCCTTCTTTCAGTCGGCGGAGGATTATTATCAGCGTGCGGATATCTCTACCCTGCTGCGGTTCATCCGGTTTCTGGCTTTTTTTCTCACCTTGTTTGCCCCTGCGTTCTATGTGGCTATCACAACCTATCATCAGGAGATGATCCCGACCAATCTGGTGATCAGTCTGGCGGCCCAGCGGGAGACGGTGCCGTTTCCGACTTTTGTCGAAGCGCTGATGATGGAATTAACCTATGAGATTCTGCGTGAAGCAGGGGTACGGATTCCTAAGAATGTAGGTCAGGCTGTATCCATTGTCGGAACACTGGTCATCGGGCAAGCGGCGGTTGCGGCAGGGTTCATCTCCTCGGCGATGGTTATCATTGTATCGATTACAGCGATCTCAAGCTTTGTGATTCCCGAGGCCGGGATGTCCATTGCCGCACGCATTATCCGGTTTTTCCTGATTGCGCTGGCCGGGTTCATGGGACTGTACGGAATATTGTGCGGAGTATTCCTAGTGGTGCTGCATCTCGTCAGCCTGCGCTCCTTCGGCGTTCCTTATATGAGTCCGCTGGGTCCCTTCAGGCCGGCAGACCTTAAGGATTCTTTCTTCAGGTTCCCCTGGCCGTTCCTGAGAACAAGACCGCAAGAGAATAGAACACAGAATCTGCACCGCCAGAACAGATTCAGACGCGGGGGTTCCTGATATGGCTGGCAGAATAAAGAGAGCTGTCGCAGCTTGCCTTCCCCTGCTGCTGCTATCACTATTGCTTAGCGGGTGCTGGGAGAGGAAGGAGCTGAATGAACTGGCTTTTGTGCTGGCGATGGGCCTCGATAAAGCGGAGAATGGCTACAACATAACGATGCAGGTGGTCATACCCTCTTCGATCTCTTCACAGAATGCGGGAGGAACAGGGGGAAGCGGGGTTCCCGTGGTTGTGTATAATTTTACAGTGCCAACGGTATATGAATCCCTCCGTAAGTTCAATCTGATCAGCTCCCGCTCTCCGTATCTGGGCCATATCCGGGTGCTGGTGATCGGAGAAGAGCTGGCGCGGGAAGGGGTGGGCAAGACGCTGGATGTGATCAAAAGAAGCCGGGAGCCGCGCATGGACTTCTATGTGATGGTTGCACGGAAGACGACCGCCGAGAATGTCCTGAAGGTGCTGACCCCGCTGGACCGGCTGCCGGCGACTAAATTATTCAGTTCCCTGGATAAGTCCTACAAAATTTCATCCAAGACCGTCGCGGTCACATTGGATCAATTCATCGAGGACCTGCTCCTCCAAGGGGAGAGTCCGGTGTTAACCGGAGTGGAGGTGGAGGGTGATCCCGAGGCTGGCAGTAAGAAAAGCAATGTGGAACAGACAGACCCCGGAACGAAGCTCCAGTATGAGAGTGTTGCTGTATTCAAAAAGGATAAGCTGGTTGGCTGGATAGAAGATGATCTAACGGTTGGCTTCAATTATGTCACTGATAATGTCACCAAAAATACGGGACACTTCAAAGACGAAGCCGGAGGTCTGATCATTATAGAGGCGCTTACTTCTACTACCAAACGGAAGGTGAAAATCATAGACGGCGAGCCGCATATCTATTTGAGCGCGGAAACACTATGCAATGTGCAGGAGGTTGAAGGCGCGGATACGCTGGATACGGAGGCCAAAATCAAATCACTGGAAGAGGAGACGGAGGACCGGGTTGTAAAGCGGATGAAGGATGCTGTAGAGGGAATCACCAAGCAGTTCAATGTGGATATATTCGGCTTCGGGCAATCCATTTACCGTAAGAGCCCCAAGGCATGGGAGAGGCTGAAGGAACGGAAGGGAGAAGACTATCTCAAGACCCTTCCTGTCCATTACGAGGCCAGTGTGACGATCAACCGGATCGGTACGATTGATAATTCATTTTATGAAGATATTAAGGAGTGAGCCTGTATGCTGCTGGTGCTGATGTTTGCTCTGATTGCCGCAGGCTGTGCAGCCATGGATCTGTCCTCCCTGAAGGGCAGGCAGAAGCGGCGTGATCGTGTGGTGTGGGCTCTGCTCTGGATCGGCGGAATGGCTGCCACGATATGCACGCTGCTCAAAATTCAGGTTCCCAGCCCGCTGCTGCTGATTATATTCATCTACAAGCCGATCAATGATCTGGTATCTTCATGGTTCTGATCATGAGTTCGGAAATCCCGGCAGGCCTTCTCGTTGAAGGTCTGTTATTTGTCATGCACCGGTTGTTTTTCGTAAATGTCGAATTGAGATTGACGAATTGAATTTATAGTCGTATGATGTGTGTTATAAAAGTTCCTGAGTAATATTAAGTAACTATATAATAAAATGATAATAACGGGAGGAATGAAAGTGGAATCATCTACATTTGTACTTTTTGGCGCAACCGGGGACTTGGCGAAGCGGAAAATCTTCCCCGCTCTATACAACCTGTTTACTGATGGCAAGCTTTCCGGTCCTCTCTCAGTCATTGGGCTGGGCAGACGGGAGCTCACTAACGAGACGTTCCAGCGTCAGGTGCTGGATTCCCTGCGCACCTTCTCGCGCCGTCCGCTAGAGGATACAGCGGCGCTGCAGAATTTCCTGCAGGCTTTTGAATATAGTGTGCTGGATGTCGGACGTCCTGAGGATTATGTGAAGCTGCTTGGGCATGTACAGCGCCGGGAGGAAGAGCTGGGGCTTCCGCAGAACCGGATGTTCTATCTGTCGGTCGGTCCCGAATTCTTCGGGGAGATTGCCGGTAATATCAATGCCAGCGGACTCGGGAATACCAAGGGCTGGAAACGTCTGATCATCGAGAAGCCGTTCGGACGGGATCTGCAGTCGGCGCGTGTGCTGAATGAGAGCTTGAGTGCAGCTTTTGCAGAGGAGGAAATCTTCCGGATTGATCACTTCCTCGGCAAGCCGATGGTGCAGAACCTGGAGGTGCTGAAATACTCTAATCCTGTGCTGCGGGCCTTGTGGCAGAACCGGTATATCGCGAATGTCCAGATTACCGCCAGTGAGACGGTGGGTGTGGAAGAGCGGGCGGGTTATTATGATAAGGCTGGGGCGCTGCGTGACATGTTCCAGAACCATATGCTCCAATTGCTGATGATGATGGCGATGCAGCTTCCGAAGGGCAGTACACCAGAAGACGTCCGCAGCAAAAAACGGCATGTCATCCGTTCCGTCCGTCCGCTGCTGCCCGAAGAGGTATCACAACATGTAGTGCGCGGCCAGTATGCAGCGGGGGAGATGCGCGTACAGCAAGTGCCTGCGTATACCGCTGAACCGGGGATCGCAGCCACTTCACAGAATGAGACGTATATTGCAGCACGCCTATGGATTGAAGATCCGCTGTGGAACGATGTGCCGTTCTACATTCGTACAGGTAAGCGCATGAAGGAGAAATCCACGCGGATTGTTATAGAATTTAAAGAGCCGTTTAATGATGTGCATAACAAGAACCGTAACAAGCTGCCGCTTGACCCTAATCTGCTGGTCATTGATATTGGCCCGCATGAGGGCATCTCTCTGACTCTGAATACCAAGAATCCGCTTCAGCACGGGGAGCTTGAGCCGGTTAGCATTAAGCATGAGCCGGGAAATCCCGATGTGCCGGAGGCTTATGAGAATCTGATCTATGATGCTATGCTCGGCGATGCTACGTTCTTTGCCCACTGGGAGGAAGTAGAGTTGTCCTGGCAGTGGGTTCAGCCTATAATCGAAGCAACAGCAGAAGGCAGCCTGCCGCTGCACCTGTATCCTGCCGGATCTAACGGCCCGGCGGCGGCAGATCAGCTCCTTGGCGAGTTCCACTGGTGGCTGGATGAGCCGGAGAATGCAGAGCCTGCACGCGTTCACCGGACAGCCGGGATAGAGCCGGAAGTCATCCGACCAGGAGCGTAAGCGGCGGCGGTAACAGCAAGCGGACAGAGTTAGCTTATATATGACTACACAATTCGGAGGGATTCGTAATGAAAGTCGGTTTAATCGGACTTGGCAAAATGGGCTTCAATCTGGGCCAGAACCTGCTGGAGCATGCCCATGAAGTAGTAGCGTATGATGTGAATCCTGCTGCGGTACAGGAACTGGCCGAACGCGGTGCGTCCGGGGCAGCAAGCCTGGAGGAGCTTACGGGCCAGCTTGAATCCCCGCGCGTTCTCTGGATCATGGTTCCCCATACTTTTGTAGATTCAGTGATTGCTGAACTGACGCCGCTATTATCCAAGGGAGATATCATTATTGAAGCCGGGAACTCTCATTATAAAGAGTCGATCCGCCGTCATGAGGAGCTGGGTGCCCACGGAATTCACTTCCTGGATGCAGGAACCTCCGGCGGAATGGAAGGCGCGCGCAATGGGGCCTGCTATATGGTTGGAGGCGATGAGGAAGCGTGGGCAGTGGTTGAACCACTGTTCCGTGATACTGCGGTAGAGAACGGATATCTGTACGCCGGCAAATCCGGAAGCGGACATTTCCTCAAGATGGTGCATAACGGCATTGAATACGGGATGATGGCTGCGATCGGTGAGGGCTTCGAGGTGCTGGAGAAAAGCGGATATGACTTCGACTTCGAGCAGGTGGCCCGCGTCTGGAACAACGGCTCAGTCGTACGCTCCTGGCTCATGGAGTTGATCGAGCGCGCCTTCTCCAAGGATGCCAAGCTGGAAGACATCAAGGGCGTCATGCATTCCTCCGGGGAGGGACGCTGGACGCTGGAGACCGCCTTCGACCTCCAGGCAGCGACTCCGGTTATCGCCATGGCTCTGCTCATGCGCTACCGGTCGCTGGAGACCGACACCTTCACCGGCAAAGTCGTCGCCGCTTTGCGTAACGAATTCGGCGGCCATGCGGTGGAGTCGAAGTAAGCAGCGGCAATTAGGCTGAAGCGGTGATATCAGGGGGCTGTCCCAAAGCCATGAAATGGCTGTTTGGGCAGCCTCTTCTGTTTCGGCTTTGGGCGGAGCAGTGCTTTTCCCACCAATGGAGAAGTACCGCTCTTTGTTGTGCCTGCACAGAGAATCAGACAACCCGCCCGAAGCATATAAGTACAGAAACATGAAATTGGACGGGGGAGATGGCAGGTGTCCCGCAATCAGGAATTCAGAGTCTATCTGGTCACGAAGAGAGATATTTTACGGTTTATCGTGGTTGAAATCATTATCGGCAGTATGACGTATAAGCTGGCTTTGAACCTTTGTCATAATGCGATTCTGGCAGGTGCCGGAGGCTGGGCTTGTACGGAAGGGCTGAAGCGGCTGGTGAAGCTGGGCGGGTGATGGGTAATAACGGGGATTCCCCGGATTGTCTATCTGATGTACTATATATAGAAACAGGTATAGACATAGATAGACAGACAGAGGGAATGGTGATGCACAGATGGTTAACCTACTGGAAGTATTACACAAAGAAATTATGCCGGCAGAAGGCTGCACCGAACCGATTGCGGTAGCTTATGCCGTCTCGTTGGCGGCTGAGCTGGTTGAGGAAGAGATTACAGGAATCGAGCTGTTCCTCAGCGGCAATATCATCAAGAATGCGATGGGTGTGGGGATTCCTGGTACAGGCCAGACGGGCTTGCCGATAGCGGCTGCCCTGGGTGCGGTGGTGCGCCGCTCGGAGCGGAAGCTGGAGATTCTGTCCGGGCTGACCCCGGCGGAGCTGGCAAGTGCAGAGGGACTCCTGGAGCGTAAGCTCCTGGAGGTTGAGCTGAAGGATACGCCGGAGAAGCTATATATAGAAGCGAGAGTACACAGCAAGAACCATACCGCCACAGCGATCCTGGTAAAAGAGCACACGAATGTGCAGTATCTGGCGAAGGATGGCCAGCGGCTTGAGCCGAAAATGGACAAGGCCGACTGCGGAGACCCGCTTAGTCTGGACCCCGAGGTATACTCGGTCTCACTCGAAGATATCTATGCCTTCGTTCAGAATACACCATTCGGGGATCTTCGCTTCCTGCTGGAGGGAGCGGTTATGAATAAGGCGATCTCAGAGGAAGGGCTGCGCGGGGAGTATGGTCTCCAGGTGGGCCGGAAAATGAGCCAGCAATCCGCCCTCAATCTGTTCGGCGCGGATGTGGCGAACCGGATCATTGCCGCAACGGCAGCCGCATCCGATGCACGGATGGACGGCAGTGCCATGCCGGTAATGACGACGGCGGGCAGCGGCAATCAGGGGATTGCCTGTACCATGCCGGTCATTGCCCTGGCCGAGCTACTCGGCAAGGATGAGGAGACCCTGGCAAGAGCGATGGCGCTCAGCAATCTGATTACCATCCATGTGAAGCATTACATTGGCCGTCTGTCCCCGCTCTGCGGCTCAGGCATTGCCGGTGGAGTGGGGGCGGGCAGCGGCATTGTCTATCTGATGGGCGGGACGCTGGCGCAGATCAAGCACTCCATCCAGAATACGATTGCTTCTACTTCAGGCATGATCTGTGATGGTGCCAAGCCAACCTGTGCACTCAAAATCTCCACGGCTACCAACGCGGCCATTCAGTCTGCCACTCTCGCCATGAACGATATCTCCGCGGGTCTCAATGACGGTGTCATCTTCGAGAAGGTGGAGGATACGATCAAGAATATGGAGACCCTGGTCCAGGAGGGGCTTGCCGCCACAGACCAGGCCATTCTGAATATTATGCTCTCCAAGGGAGCCACTTCTTCATAGGGAGCAGGACAAGCACTGGATGTCTCACCGTCTAGCGTTTGTAATCCGGTTGCGGCAAAGAAACGGGCTGTGGATTGGTTAGTACCCAATTCACGGCCAATTCGCATAATCTGGCCGGCTCATCATTGCCGTTGCCATGGCGCAGGTAACCGGCTAATTCCGCCGCTTCCTTGAGGTGCGCAGGGTCCAGAGGTGTGCCCGAGGCGAAGTGCCGGAGCAGCGCATTCAGCATTTTACGGAAATCGGCATCCCAGTTGCCTCCGCCGTTATTCATGATTTCATGTGAGATCCGGCCGGTGATGCGAATGACCTCTCCCTGCACGGTGAGCGCATGTCCTGACGCCGGGATTAGTAATTCCCATAGCTCTTGGTGCTGATCCTGCCATCTTGTACTGTTTACCTCGATCTTGGAAACGCCGTCATGCATCACCCGCGCTGCTACAGGCTCCACATCGAACAGCTTGTACAGGGATTCGAGTGCATCTGCGGTTTCACTCAAGCGCTCTTTATTGAAATTGGATCTGGCGAATTCAAATGCTTTGCCGATCTTACTCACGGATTCCTTCATCTCCGGTGTGATCTCCGCTCCGGCATCAAGCAGGATCTGCGAGATTTCCAGCATGCTATCGATATCGCTATTCCGGCATTGTAATAAGGCTTTGGACAGCGGGGTGTTCCCCGACTTATTTACCGCATGGACATTTGCGCCATGGGCCACCAGATCCCGTACCGCCTGAGTCCGGTAATAGTTGACCGCAGCGTGCAGCGGGGTCTGGTTCTGATAATCCAGGGCTTCCAGCTCTGCACCAAGCTCCAGGAATAATGGAATATTGCCGGACCAGGTTCCAGCCTGGGAATACAGCGGGGTACGCTGGTATTTGTCCCTCGCATTAATATCGGCACCCTGCTCCACCAGCCAGCGGACCAGCTCATCCGGAATCTGCCGCATGCTGAGCGCGGGTTCTTTGTAATATCCCAAGGTTGCATCCCAATCACATTTTTCAAAAACAGCCTTAAGTAGATCGACATCCCCTGATTTAACCAGCTCGCCGAAGTCGGAGGGTAAGGTTTTTCTCTTTTTGCCCATTTGAACATTTCTCCTCCCTAAAATGATTTCCCATGATATTAGTACAGCACTTCCACATTCTTCTCGGACAACAGCTTCAGCCACGCCTCCGAAGGCTTGCGGTCGGTAATCAGCACATCGATCCGGTTTAGCTCTGCGAGCCTCGCGAAGGCTGTCTGGTCGAACTTGGTATGGTCCGCGAGCAGCACAACCTTGTGTGCCTGGCGCAGCATATATTTCTTCAGCTCACATTCCGGTTCATTGGAATCGGTGACCCCGCGGTCCATATCGAGGGCCTTGCAGCTGATTACGGCGGTGTCCACATTGTAGCGCTGAATGGTCTCATGGGCTACGGGGCCGACAAGCGACAGGGAACGGTGGCGGAGTGAGCCGCCTGTAGAAATAATGCTGTGGCTCGAACTTGCGAACTCATGGAGAATGTTGATCGAATTGGTGATGATCGTCAGATTACTTTTATTACCCAGCAGCTTCAGGAATTCAAACGAAGTCGAGCTGGGGTCGACCATCAGCGTATCCCCGTCATTAATCAGATCCAGCGCCTGGATCGCTATTGCGCGTTTGATATCCGTATTGAGCGCTCCCCGGGTCAGAAAAGGCAGGTCCTCATTGGTATGCCTGTTCAACATGGCTCCGCCGTAGGTCCGGCTTACAATGCCATCCTTCTCCAGCTTCTCCAGATCTCTGCGGATCGTCTCCTCTGTCACCTCGAACATCCGGCTCAGATCGGACACCAGCACACGCTTGTCCTGATGGACAAGGTCGATTATTTTTTTGCGTCTTTCGGCAGCGAGCATACGTATCACCTTTCCAGAGTTGATAGTTTTAATATAGCCTGTTATTTCTGTGTTGTACAACACAATTCACCTGATTTGCTCTGAAACCCACAATAATGATTGCTTATTTCCCGTAAAACAAACAATAAACAAATAAAAACAACTTATTTAGTGTTTAAAGTGTTGACAACACAGATTAACGGCGATACGATGAGAAGGTCAACAGGGAGATGTGCGCTTACAGTGTTCATTAACTATTTACGTGCCCGGGAGGCTGGTTAAGCAATGAGTACTCATGTCTATTATGTGCCGTCGATTAACATGATGGGGAAGGGCTGTCTGAAGGACATCGCCCCGTACATTCAAGAGCTGAAGCTGAACAAGGCGCTTGTGGTCACAGACAAGTTCCTGATGAAGAGCGGAATCGCCGGAAGGCTGCTGGCTGTGCTGGAGGAGGCGGGGATTCAGCATGTGGTATATGATGAAGTGAAGCCGAACCCTACCTGCAAAAATGTTCATGACGGCGTAGACTTCCTGAAGCAGCACGAATGTGACTACCTGATCTCCATCGGCGGCGGCTCGCCGCAGGATACGGCCAAGGCCATCGGCATTGTTGCCACCAACGGGGGGCATATTGCCGATTATGAAGGCGTTCACAAATCCAAGAATAAATCTCTGCCGATTGTCGCGGTGAACACGACGGCCGGGACTTCAAGTGAAGTGACGATCAACTACGTGATTACAGATGAAGAGCGCAAGATCAAGATGGTCATGGTAGACAAGAACAGCATCGCCACCCTCTCGGTGAATGATCCGGAGCTGATGGTCGATAAGCCTGCTGCGCTGACGGCAGCTACGGGCATGGATGCACTGACGCATGCGATTGAAGCGCTGGTCACTCCAGGCGCATATCCGGTAACCGATGCTACCGCACTGGCTGCGGTGGAGCTGATTTTCGGCAATCTGGCGCGGACGGTAACGAACGGACAGGATATTGAAGCGCGTGAGCAGATGGTCTATGCGATCTTCCTCGGCGGCCTTGCCTTCAATAATGCAGGTTTAGGCTATGTGCATGCCATGGCCCATCAGCTTGGCGGGGTGTATGATCTGCCGCACGGCGTGTGCAATGCAATGCTGCTGCCTTACGTGGAAGAAGAGAATGCCAAGCATGTGCCGGAGAAGTTCAGAGCAATTGCCAGAGCGGCCGGTATGCAAACTGAAGGACGCAGCGACAAGGAATGTGCGGATTACGTCATTGAGGCGATCAAGGCCTTGTCCAAGGAGGTTGGCATTCCTGCCAAGCTGTCCGAGCTGGGTGTAGCGGAAGTAGATCTCGATCTGCTGGCTGAGAACGCCATGAAGGATGCCTGCGCGCCCGGTAATCCTTTTATTCCTACCAAAGATGAAGTAATCGCGTTATTCCGCAAAATTCTGTAAATCACCTCCCATAGAATAGGAGATTCCCTATGACCTATCATATCGCCGTCGATATCGGCGCCTCCAGCGGACGGCTGGTGCTCGGACAGCTCGTGGACGGGAGCCTCCAACTGGATGAGATTCACCGTTTCAGCAATGGCTTCACGGAGCAGGAAGGCTCCTGCTTCTGGGATATGGATTATTTATTGAATGAAATTATTAACGGTCTGCAGCAGGCGAAGCTAAGAGGCATTCACGAGTGCACCCTCGGCATTGATACCTGGGCGGTAGATTATGTGCTGCTGGATGCCGAAGGCAAGCAGATAAGCCGGGTCTATGCCTACCGTGACCACCGGACCGACGGGGTGATGGAAGAAGTCGGGCGGCTCCTTCCGCCCGAGAAGGTCTACGCCAAAACGGGCATTCAGCAGCTTCCCTTCAATACGCTGTATCAGCTATATGCGCATGACCGGGAAGAACTGAAGGCGGCCGATCAGATTCTGCTGGTGCCGGATTATCTCTACTACCGGCTCGGCGGACGTAAGATGAACGAGGTTACCAACGCATCCACGACGCAGCTATTGAATCTTGCGGCCCGTGATTTCGATGCCGAGCTGCTGGAATTCCTGGGTCTGCGGCGTGAACAGCTCGCTCCGTTAACCGAGCCTGGGGAAGATCTCGGCTTCATAACGCAGGAGCTGCGCGCGGAGTATGATCTGCCGGAATGCCGCCTGATCTGTGTGGCTACGCATGACACAGCATCTGCGGTACTCGGTGTGCCTGCTCAGAAGGACCGTGCGTCAGCCTATCTTAGCAGCGGAACCTGGTCTCTGCTGGGGGTAGAGCTGGATCACCCGATCAATAACAGCAAAGCGATGGCCGCTAATTATACCAACGAGTGGGGCGCTTACGGGACTTACCGGTTCCTGAAGAATATTATGGGCCTCTGGCTGATTCAGGAAGTACGCAGACTGGACGGCGGAAGATTTAGCTTCGCGGAACTCGCAGAGCAGGCCGGTGAATGCCCAGGCTTCCGCAGCCTGATTCCCTGCAATCATCCGCGGTTTTTGAACCCGGACGATATGATTCAGGAGATCCGCCAGGCCTGTCTGGAGAGCGGCCAGCCTGTGCCGCAGACTATGGGCGAGCTGGCCCGCTGTATCTTTGACAGTCTGGCGTTATCCTACCGCAGTCATCTGGCTGAGCTGGAAGAACTCACCGGGGAGCTAACCCAAGTGCTGCAGATTGTCGGCGGCGGCGCTAACAATGGGCTGCTGTGCCAGCTGACGGCAGATGTTACCTGCAGGGAGGTGCTGGCCGGACCGACCGAATCCACAGCCCTGGGTAATCTGGCTGTGCAGATGATTGAGGCGGGGCGCATGGCAGATATCCATGAAGCCCGGCAGATCATCTCACAGTCCTTCGCGATTCAGTCTTATCTTCCGCAGCCGGTTCCTCAGCTGGCGGAGCTGCTGCTCCGCTGGGAGCAGCTTCATCCGGGAGCGGATGTTCACAATACGTATTAGGAGGCAACAGCATGGATCAGAGCATCATTAACAGCTACAACGAAGCCAAGAAATTATATGCAGCCCATGGAATTCAAACGGATGAGGTACTGGAGAAGCTGGCGCAGATCAAAGTATCGCTGCACTGCTGGCAGGGCGATGATGTACGGGGCTTTTTGTTCAAGGATAAAGAGCTGAGCGGCGGCATTGCCGTGACCGGCAGCTACCCCGGACGGGCCGGTACACCGGATGAGCTGCGTCAGGATCTGGAGAAGGCCCTCTCACTGATTCCCGGCAAGCATAAGGTCAATCTGCATGCGATCTATGCCGATACGAAGGAGCAGGTGGATCTGGATGAGCTGGCGCCGCGCCATTTCAAGAATTGGGTGGAATGGGCCAAGGAGCAGGGCTTAGGCCTTGATTTCAATCCGACCTGCTTCTCGCATCCGAAGGCGGCAGACGGGTTCACCCTGAGCCATGCGGACGAAGAGATCCGCAGCTTCTGGATTAAGCATTGCAAGGCTTCCCGCAGCATTGCTGAGCACTTCGGCCGCGAGCTGGGCCAGCCGTGTGTGACGAATTTCTGGGTGCCTGACGGCTACAAGGATACTCCGGTAGACCGGCTGGCACCGCGCATGCGACTGAAGGAATCGCTGGACGAAATCTTCAGCGAGGAGATGGATCCGCAGTATACTATCGATGCCGTGGAGAGCAAGCTGTTCGGCATCGGCTCGGAGAGCTACGTGGTCGGATCACATGAGTTCTACATGGGCTACGCCCTTACACGCGGCAAGGCAATCTGCCTGGATGCCGGGCATTTCCATCCGACGGAAGTGATCTCGAACAAGCTCAGCTCCATCCTGATGTTCAGCGAGCAGCTGCTGCTGCATGTCAGCAGACCGGTCCGCTGGGATAGCGATCATGTGGTCACGATGGACGATGAGCTGCTGGAGATTGCCCGCGAGCTGGTTCGCGGCGATCTGCTGCCGCGCACGCATATCGGGCTGGACTTCTTCGACGGCAGTATCAATCACCTGGCGGCTTGGGTAATCGGCACGCGCAATACGATCAAGGCGCTGCTGCGCGCTATGCTGGAGCCGGTAGAGGAGCTTCGGGCCATTGAACGGGCCGGAGATTACACCTCACGGCTGGCTCTGGTGGAAGAATTCAAGTCCTACCCGTTCGGTGCTGTCTGGGATTACTACTGCGCTTCGCAGGGGACCCCGGTCCGTGAGCAATGGCTGGCTGAAGTGAAGCGCTATGAACAGGATGTATTGGCTTTAAGATAAGATCAGGCTACTGAAATCACAATGACTGCTGAAATAATAAATAACAAGTACCCGCACGCTTAGGGTGCCTATAGAAGGAGAGAGCATATGAGTACTTCCGTAATTGAATCCAAAGGGTATATATCCGGCGTCACCGCGCCTTTTATCGAGGAAATGTCCGAAATTACCCATCACATGTGGTCGCTGGGCTGGGATGAGCTGAACGGGGGCAACGTCAGTTACCTCCTGGATGAAGAAGAGGTAGCCAAGTATATCAATATCCGCGAGCCGCTGCGCACGATCAGCCTTACCTTCCCTGTAGCCGAGCTGGCGGGCAAATTCTTCATCGTTACCGGATCAGGCAAGTATTTCCGTAATGTGATCAAGGACCCGGAGGCCAATCTGGGTGTGCTGCGTGTCAGC
Source organism: Paenibacillus sp. FSL H3-0333 (assembly GCF_038002805.1). Taxonomy (NCBI): domain Bacteria; kingdom Bacillati; phylum Bacillota; class Bacilli; order Caryophanales; family Paenibacillaceae; genus Paenibacillus; species Paenibacillus sp. FSL H3-0333. Next base: position 3,786,885 of record NZ_JBBODG010000001.1, read on the forward strand.
AGCAGCGGCGAGAGTGTGGAGGTGTTATGGGGATTGCGTAATGGCGCTGTTCCGACCAGTGAGCTGGCTTCCCACTTCATGAGCCATATCGAACGGCTGAAGGTAGATCCGGCGCACCGGATTGTGCTGCATACCCATGCAACAAATGTAATTGCCATGACCTTCACCCATGATCTGGATGAGCTGAAATTCACCAAGACGCTGTGGGAGATGTGCACAGAATGTCTGGTGGTCTTCCCGGATGGCGTCAGCGTCATTCCCTGGATGGTGCCGGGGAGCAGCGAGATCGGCCGGGCTACCGCGGATAAAATGAAGGAGTACCGCGTAGTCATCTGGCCGCAGCATGGGATCTTTGTGACCGGGGCGACGATGGATGCCACCTTCGGACTGGTTGAAACGATTGAAAAGGCCGCGATTGTCTATAACCTGATCGGCGGAAGAGAGATTCGGCAGAAGATCACTGATCAGCAGCTGGCAGATCTGGCTGCAGCCTTCCGAGTGACTCCAAAAGCTGGAGTGCTGGACTTATAAGACTTATCAAATCTCTTGAACTGGCAGTCATTTGCATTTGCCGCCGGGAACCGTCATACTATGCTTACTTAAAGTAATCATCAAGTAAGTAATCATCGTATGAAATGGAGGCTAGTGAATTATGAATGCTGCTGCATTGTTTGAACCTTTTGAATACGGAGGCTTGTCCCTCAGTAACCGTGTGGTGATGGCGCCGATGACCCGGGTGCAATCTCCTGAGGGCGTACCTGGCCCTAAAGTGGCGGCGTATTACCGCCGCCGCGCGGAAGGCGGGGTGGGTCTGATCATTACCGAAGGCACAGCCATCGATCATCCGGCGGCAGTCAGCCATCAGGATATCCCGAACTTCCATGGCGAAGCCTCCCTTGCGGGATGGGCGCAGGTGGTGCGTGAGGTGCATGCTGCCGGAGGCAAGATTATGCCTCAGCTCTGGCATGTCGGCATGGCCCGCAAGATCGGTGAGGGGCCTAATGCTTCGGCGCTGCCGATCGGCCCGTCCGGGCTGAATCTGGCCGGAGAGCAAGTCACAGAGCCGATGACTAAGAGCGAGATTCAGGCCATCGTCAGTGCCTTCGCCAAGGCAGCGAAGGCAGCCAAAGCTATCGGGTTCGACGGCATTGAGCTGCACGGCGCCCACGGCTATCTGATCGACCAGTTCTTCTGGGAGAAGACCAACCGCCGCACCGATGAATACGGCGGCGATCTGGAAGCCCGCACCACCTTCGCGGTGGAAGTGATCGATGCCTGCCGCCGTGCGGTAGGACCGGATTTCCCGATCGTACTCCGCTTCTCGCAGTGGAAGAGCGGGGCCTATGACGCTAAACTGGCGGAGATGCCGGAGGATCTGGCCCGTTTCCTGACCCCGCTCAGCAATGCCGGGGTAGATATCTTCCATTGCTCCACCCGGCGGTTCTGGGAGCCTGAATTTGCAGGCTCTGAGCTGAATCTGGCGGGCTGGACGAAGAAGATTACGGGCAAACCGGCGATTACAGTGGGCTCTGTCGGCCTGGACAGCGCATTCACCAGTGCGGTTATGGAGAAGAATGAGGATAACAACCTTGAGCGGCTGCTGCTCCGGCTGGATAAGGGAGAGTTCGATCTGGTGGCGGTAGGCAGAGCCTTGATCAGCGATCCGGCTTGGCCTGCCAAGGTACAGGCAGGCAAAATTAACGAGATTATTCCGTTCACCTCGGAGTCTACCAAGACATTGTATTAATCAATAGAGCTTGATCTGTAACACCCTGTGCCAAGCCATTAGGTTAGACTTCAAGTCTATCAGCTCATGGCTGCCCGCATGGGGTGTTTTTTTGCGGGTGAATCTTTGAAGATCTACTGATTGTTACTGTTTCTTATAATAATGCCAATATGCCAACACTCTTCTGTTTTCTCTCGAATACTACTATTAATATAGCTGGATTTAGCTTGAGAGGGGAGCTGGAAAATGGCAATTTTATCTACAGGACCGATTGAAAATAATATTGCAAGCAATACGGGGACCCGCCCGACTCAAAGGGTAACACTCAAAATAGACGGCCGTAATATAACCGGATTCTTCGATATTCTTATTTTGGGTTATACCCTGAACGGCATACGCACCTTATATGTGCAGGAGGAGATCAGTGTGGCCCCCTCCCAAGTGGTTACCAAAATTTACTATGCGGACCTGGATGCTTTTGAATTCGTGTTCAACACGACAGGAACGGCAGTCTCCGAAGCGCAGGTGTCCCTATGGGGGCAAAATGCCAGCGGGCAGTTGGTGACAGCACACCGGCTGGTCTCGCAGGAGTTGCTGGGAGAAGGGGCAACAGGAGTCACCGGAGCTACCGGGGTAACGGGAGCCACGGGTGCTACCGGGGGAACGGGAGCCACGGGTGCGACGGGAGTAACGGGAGCCACGGGGGTAACGGGGGTAACGGGAGCCACGGGAGTAACGGGTGTAACGGGTGCCACAGGTGGAACGGGTGCCACAGGTGTGACGGGTGTAACGGGTGTAACGGGTGTAACGGGTGTGACGGGCGTGACGGGTGCGACGGGGGTAACTGGAGCCACGGGAGTAACGGGGGCGACGGGAGTAACGGGTGCGACGGGTGCGACGGGTGCGACGGGTGCGACGGGTGCGACGGGTGTAACGGGAGCCACGGGAGTAACGGGTGCAACGGGTGCCACAGGTGGAACGGGTGCCACAGGTATGACGGGTGTAACGGGTGTGACGGGCGTGACGGGAGTAACGGGTGCCACGGGTGTGACGGGGGTAACTGGAGCCACGGGAGTAACGGGGGCGACGGGTGCGACGGGTGTAACTGGAGCCACGGGAGTAACGGGCGCAACAGGAGTCACCGGAGCGACAGGCGCACTGGCCTCATCTTATGCCTATATTTTCAATACGGGGGCCCAGACCGTGGCTACGGAAGCAGATGTTACTTTTGACAGCAATGAGAGTCTTGTCGGCTTCTCGCATACCCCTAATACAGCTCAGATTAATGTTGAGAATGCAGGAGATTATGCGGTAATCTTCATTGTCACCGCAGTGGAACCGAATCAGTTCACTTTGTATCTGAACGGTGCACCTGTAGGTGGCAGCGTCTATGGTTCAGGAGCGGGAACACAGCCTAACCCCGGGATGGTGATTATCTCTGTAGTCCCCGGCGATGTAATCACTTTAAGGAACCATTCCAGTGCCGCTGCAATCAATTTACAGACCTTAGCCGGAGGAACGCAGATCAACTCCAACGCATCAATTTTGATCTATAGGCTTGGGGGTTAAGACGTCTGGCGGCAAGCTGGTTGTAATAAATAAGTCCGGGACCTTACATTTTAGGCCGGGCTTTTTTGTCGTATAGGAAATTATATTATCCGTCTGGTGTGGATAAGGGGGGATAGCGTGGGGAGAAGTACTCTTTGAATGATCTGGAGGCCGCATAAGTATATGAGAGGCTCAGAATGTATGAGAAAAACAACATACATTTGCTGGCGCGCAGGCTGGTGGCCCGAATGTATGCGGACAACAACATACATTTTCTGGCGCGCAGGTAATCTCATCCACCCGAAGGGTGATTTTGTTGCGCTGGAGATACTCCTGAGTTGCGTGCCTCATACTGAAGCTCTAAGCAATGAAGTTATTTTAAATCTGATGCTATACAAGAAGCAATAGTCGGACTACTGACTTGCCCTCTCTTCCTGCTGACTGCAAGAAGGTCTATCTGTGCGGATATCCTGCTTCTGAGAATGGATTATCTTGGGAGCGGTATGATATAATTTTACACTAGAAAAGCTCTAAAAATACGGGGACATCAGCAGAGGATGTGACTTTAGCATGGCGAAGGGGAGCAAGGATTACGGGCAGTATTTCGATTTCACAGATGCCAAGATCATCAGCGAGACTGAAGGCAAGACCACTTACCGGATCAAAGGCAGAAATGTGCAAATCAACAGCCAGCCCGATTACAAGGAAGGCAAGCGTCGGGGCAAGGAAGAGATTGAAGTGCTGTATCATTTCGACATCCCGCCGGAGATGGCAGATTTCGGTGCAGGCAAGAGCTATCATATTACCACCTACGGCTGTCAGATGAATGAGCATGACACGGAGACGATGAAGGGTATGCTGGAGCAGCTCGGCTACCGGGCGGCTGAAGACCGCAGCGAAGCTGATATTATACTACTTAATACATGTGCGATCCGCGAGAATGCGGAGGATAAGGTATTCGGAGAGCTTGGCCATCTCAAAACACTGAAGCTGGAGAAGCCCGGCCTGCTCCTGGGGATCTGCGGCTGTATGTCCCAGGAGGAGGGCGTGGTCAACCGGATCATGAGCCGGTACGGCTTCGTGGATCTGATCTTTGGCACACATAACATCCACCGTCTGCCGGAGCTGATTAAGGAAGCGGTGTTCAGCCGCGAGCTGGTCATTGAGGTCTGGTCCAAGGAAGGCGATATCATTGAGAATCTGCCGAAGAAGCGGGAGGGGCTGCGCGCCTGGGTGAATATTATGTACGGCTGCGACAAGTTCTGTACCTACTGTATTGTGCCGTTCACCCGGGGTAAGGAGCGGAGCAGACGTCCGGAGGATGTCATTGCCGAGGTGCGGGAGCTGGCCCGCCAGGGCTTCAAGGAAGTAACGCTGCTGGGGCAGAACGTGAACGCCTACGGCAAGGATTTTACGGACATTGATTATACCTTCGGCGACCTGATGGACGACATGCGGGGGATTGATATTCCGCGTATCCGGTTCATGACCTCGCATCCGCGTGATTTTGACGATAAACTGATTCATGTGCTGGGCAAAGGCGGCAATCTGGTGGAGCATATCCATTTGCCGGTGCAGTCGGGAAGTACAGCCGTGCTGAAGCGGATGAGCCGCAAATATACCCGTGAAGCCTATCTGGAGCTGGTCCGTAAGATTAAGGCAGGCGTGCCGGATGCGGTGCTGACTACCGATATTATCGTCGGCTTCCCTGGTGAGACGGAGGAGCAGTTCGAGGAGACACTGTCCCTGGTGCGCGAAGTAGGGTATGATATGGCGTATACCTTCATTTATTCTCCGCGCGAAGGGACTCCGGCAGCCGGGATGGACGATAATGTTCCGTCAGAGGTTAAGAGCGCGCGTCTCCAGCGTCTGAATGATCTGATCAAGGAGCAGAGCCGTCTGGGGAATGAGCGGATGCTGGGCCGGCGGGTGGAGGTATTGGTGGAAGGTACGAGCAAGAATAATGCCCGGATGCTGGCCGGACGTACCCGTTACAGTAAGCTGGTGCATTTTGAAGGCCCGTCCTCCCTGATCGGCACGCTGGTGCAGGTGAGCATTACCGGCGCGAAGACTTGGTACATTAGAGGGGACTATCAGGCGGAAGCCGCATCGGTCCTCTAATTATAGAGAAATGAGGCGAGAAGAATGAGCCAGGAAGAAGCACGACTGAATGAATATGGCATGCAGACCCATAATACCCGCGATTTGATTGTACGGGAGGATATTATGGGCAAGGCGAAGGACTTGGCTGCACTCATCTCCACCAGTGAGGAGGTCCGTCATTTCCAGCAGGCCGAGCAGAAGATTCTGAATCACGAGCGTGTGCAGGGACTCATTGCTACGATTAAGAAGAAGCAGAAGGAGATCGTGGCGTTCGAGAGCTTCAAGAACCAGGCGATGGTCGCGAAGATTGAACGTGAGATTGAAGAGCTGCAGGATGAAATCGACAGCATCCCGGTTGTGAACGAGTTCCAGCAGAGCCAGAGCGATATCAATTATCTGCTGCAGATGGTGATTTCAGTGATCAGGGATACCGTTTCTGATAAAATCAATGTGGAAGCAGGCACCGAGGCACCGCCCTCCACATGCGGAGATTAATGCAGAATCCCCCGGGGGCGGATGTGAATCCGTCCCTTTTTACATAGTCAGCGGGCCGGCTCCGGTTGATTTTGGGCGGACAGGTTTGGTACATTAAAAGATACGAACAACAAACAATAGCTGCGGCAAAGGATGATCTATAGTGACTGAGAACGCGGAACAAACCTATAACGCCAAGAAGTACCGCACTCCGGATGGCGTTCCGGCGGATATTGTCATGTTTACACTGACCAAGCGCGAGCGGAAGACCGTCACGAAGACGCTGCCGCTGCGCGAGCTGAAGGTGATGCTGGTCCGGCGCAAAAAATGGCCGTGTGCGGGCATGTGGGCCCTGCCTGGCGGCTTTTGCCAGGAGGATGAATCGATCTATGATGCTGCTACGCGCGAGCTGAAGGAAGAGACCGGCGTGGACGGCGGGCATTTGGAATATCTCGGCGTCTACAGCCAGCCGGGCCGTGATCCGCGCGGCTGGATTATCAGCCATGCCTTCTTTGCACTGGTGGAAGAGTGGATGCTGGAGCAGCGGCAGGCCTCGGATGATGCAGGCGAGGTTGGCCTGTTCACACTGCAGGAAGCGCTGGAGGAGCTGGAGCTGGCTTTTGACCACCATGATATTATTACCGATGCCTACCTGCGGATTCAGCAGCAGATGCTGCAGACGACGATTGCCCGGCAGTTTCTGCCGCGCCATTTCACGCTGAGCGAGCTGTACCAGGTGATTCAGACGGTGGTGCCGGAATTCAAAGAACCGAATTTTATCCGCAAAATTACGTCAACACGCAGCCGTCAGGGTATATTAAAAGAAGTGAGCGATGAAGCGGGGAATCCGCTCAGCTCCAATCAATACTCCCAGCGCCCGGCACAGCTCTATATGTTCACGGACCATGAGCCGTTATTATCGATTTATACTTAAGCTGCCGGGAAGTGCAGGCCCATTAACCTTTTAGGAGGCTATCCTACCATGAGAGCACTGATTGTAATTGATTTCACGAATGATTTCGTTGACGGGAACCTGCCTGTCGGCCAGCCCGGCATTGATATTGCGCCCAGAGTCAGTGAACTTACGGAACAATTCGTGCGTAGCGGGGACTATGTGGTGATGGCTGTAGATCTGCATGAAGCGGATGACCCGTACCACCCGGAGACCAAGCTGTTTCCGCCGCATAATCTGCGGGGAAGCGAGGGGCGTGAGCTGTACGGCAGCCTGAAGGCTGTCTACGAGGCGAACCGGGAAGCCATCTACTGGATGGACAAAACGCGTTACAGCGCCTTCTGCGGCACGGATCTTGCGCTGAAGCTGCGTGAACGGGGCATTACCGAGGTGCACCTGATCGGGGTATGTTCGGATATCTGTGTGCTGCATACGGCAGTGGATGCCTACAACCACGGCTTCGGGATTACGGTGCATGAGGATGCCGTCGCCAGCTTCAATCCTGACGGTCATGTATGGGCGCTTGGACACTTCCGCGGCAGTCTTGGCGCGAAGGTTGTCACGGGCGCTATAGAGAAGTAGCACATCAGCAGAGACAGAACCCAAATACAACAGTGGAATGACTAGGAGATGAGGACTTGAGGAGAGAACTTGCTCTACATACAGACAAATACCAGATCAATATGATGTATGCCCATTGGATGAATGGTACACACAAGCGCCGGGCGGTGTTCGAAGCCTATTTCCGCAAGCTGCCGTTCGGCAACGGCTTCGCTGTATTTGCCGGGCTGGAGCGGATCGCCCAGTATATTGCCGAGCTGCGGTTCACGGAAGAGGATATCCGCTACCTGTCGGAGCAGGAGGAGAACTATGCGCCGGCCTTCCTGGAGGAGCTGCTGCAGTTCCATTTCCAAGGCAGTCTTCATTCCATGAAGGAAGGGGCCCTGGTGTTCCAGGATGAACCGCTGATCCGGGTCGAGGGTACGATTATGGAGGCGCAGCTTGTCGAGACTGCGATCCTGAACTTCATGAACTATCAGACGCTGATTGCTACCAAGGCGTCACGGATCAAGCAGGTGGCCCCGAATGATACGCTGCTGGAGTTCGGAACGCGCCGCGCGCAGGAAGCGGATGCCGCAGTCTGGGGCGCTCGCGCCGCTTATGTCGGCGGCTTCCATGCGACTTCTAACATGCTGGCCGGCAAAAAGTTCGGCATCCCTACGAAGGGCACCCATGCCCATTCCTGGGTGCAGAGCTTCCCGAGCGAGCAGGAGGCGTTCGACGCTTACGCGCGAGTAATGCCGGACGGCGTGACGCTGCTGGTGGATACCTTCGATACCCTGCGCAGCGGTGTGCCGAATGCGATCAACACGGCGAAGAAGCTGGAAGCGCAGGGCAAACGGATGAACGGCATCCGGCTGGACAGCGGTGACCTTGCTTATCTGTCCCGCAAGGCACGCGAGATGCTGGATGAAGCCGGGCTGCAGTATGTGAAGATTGTGGCCTCCAATGATCTGGATGAGAACACCATCATGAACCTGAAGTCGCAGGGGGCGGCGATCGACACCTGGGGGGTCGGAACCCAACTGATTACCGCTTCAGATCAGCCTTCACTGGGCGGTGTCTATAAGCTGGTAGAGATCGAAGCGCCAAGCGGCGAGATGATCCCCACGATTAAGATCTCTTCGAATCCCGAGAAGGTATCCACTCCCGGCAAAAAGGAAGTCTACCGCATTATCGGCCAGAACGGCAAGGCGCTGGCTGATTATATCAGCTCCGCCGATGAGCCAGCACCCCGCAGTGGAGTGCGGCTGAAGCTGTTCAACCCGCTGCATCCTTATATGAAGAAGCATGTGGAGCGTTACGACTCGGTGCGGATGCTGGAGCCGATTGTAGTGAACGGGTTCCAGGTCTATACCCTGCCGGAGCTGGCGGAGATCCGCCGTTACCATGAGGAGCAGCTCGACCTCTTCTGGCCGGAGTACTTGCGCAAGCTGAACCCGGAAGTGTTCCGCGTGAATCTCAGCGAACAGCTATGGAACCGCAAGCAGCAGCTGATTGCAGAGCATATGATTACCGATGTGGAGTAACCGGACCGTAGTGCAGGAATAGAGATGTTGACTTAGCCCCTTCAACCGGATGAATTGTCTTCCGGCTGAAGGGGCTGTTGCTGCATCAATGGAGGAAGGCCGCTGGGCAGGCTCCTATTTGCTATCATAACGGGCACTTCTTACGTAGGACCATATGCTTATTGACATAGATTCTCTGGAATAATATATTAAATATGTTCCGATTTACAATTTTGGTAGAAGAAGATTATTTTTTTTTGGGACAAAAGTTTAAGCGCTTTAACTTTTGTCCAGCAGGCAGCATCCTCAATATCCAGTAAGGAGGTGAGCTTTTCCTACAGCTGTCCGTTTGTGAATACAATGGGTTCTCTTAAGTATCCACCCCAACCACAAGGAGTGAATGGATGATGAACAAGCAAGGGAAACGCAAGCTGCACTGGAAAAGTCTGATGCTTCTATGTCTGGCCATATTTATCCTGCCTGCCGGGTCTGCCTTCGCCGCTGTGAACAAACCGTTCCCGCAGCACACCACCTATACAAGCGGAACCATTAAACCGAACAATGTCACTCAGACCGTCATGGATAACGCCGTCAAGACCAAATGGGATGCCTGGAAAGGCGCATATCTTAAGCCTGCCGGAACAGGCAAATATTATGTGAAATATAATTCAGCCGGGGAGACGGTCTCTGAAGCACATGGCTATGGTATGCTGTTCACCGTGCTGATGGCCGGCTACGACAGCAACGCACAGACCTACTACAACGGACTCTACAATTATTACACAGCACATCCAAGCGCCATCAACCCCTATCTGATGTCCTGGAAGCAGAACAGCAGCTTCCAGAATATCGAAGGGGAAGACTCCGCAACCGACGGAGATATGGATATTGCCTTCTCGCTGCTGCTGGCCCACAAGCAATGGGGAAGCAGCGGAACCGTCAACTATCTGCAGGCTGCGACGAATATGATTAATGCCATCATGGATAATGAGATTAATCAGACCCAGTGGACGATCCGTCTCGGGGACTGGGCGAACAGCGGCTCATACAATACGGCTACCCGCCCTTCAGACTTCATGCTCAATCACCTGAAGGCCTTCCAGGCTGCTACAGGGGATGCCCGCTGGCAGAATGTAACGAACAAGACCTACACCTTAATCAACAGCCTCTACACCGGCTACAGCTCAACCACCGGCCTGCTGCCGGACTTCGTGGTCTACTCCAGCAATACCTATAAGCCGGCTGCGGCTAATTTCCTGGAGGATGCCAACGACGGCAACTATAACTATAATTCCTGCCGCACCCCGTGGCGGATCACCACCGATTATCTGCTGACAGGCGATAACCGGGCCTTATCTCAGCTGAATCAGCTGAACAGCTGGATCAAGACCAAAGCAAGCAATACGCCGGGTAACATCAAGGACGGCTATAAGCTGAACGGAACCACTTTCGGCAGCTATAACAGCGGCGCATTCTATGCCCCCTTCGGCGTAAGCGCAATGACCTCCTCCGCCAACCAGAGCTGGCTGAACTCCTTGTGGAGCCATACGGCGAACAGCGCGGCAGAGGATTACTATGAAGACAGCATCAAGCTGTTCTCGATGATTGTCATGTCAGGCAACTGGTGGGCTTACTAAACAGTCCCTGGCAGCTTCCCGGTGTAAACTGGTGAAGCTGCTTTTTTAATTGATTGCGTGCCCAGAGGCACGCATTATCTAGTTGGTGAAAGTCCAACCAAAGGAGGGACCAAGCCACCTTTGTAGCTAGGATGCTTGCGCATGGCGAAATCTGTGAGTAAAAGCGCATCGACAAAAGTACCGGTCAGAGACTGGGCGAGCAACAATCCAGGCCGCAACATGAAGTGAATCTTGCCGCGTCGTCAAAAAGGCCCTGCGAAGGGGATGAGAGGATGCCGAGTCTCGAATCAATAGACGAAGGCCAAGGAAACTGTACAGAACTTGGAACAGCAGTGAAGAATCCTCCGGCGTATAGGGAACGGCATGGATTGAAAGATAATGCAGTGAACTGGGGAGACCCTCCCCCACACGGGAGAAAAAAAAAGAATTTTTTTTTTTAAGGAACCCGTAAAGAGACGCTCTATAAGTCCAGAAGACGAAGTGAACCGTCTGTGGGAAGGGAGTCCGAGGGGCTTATAGTACCGAAGAACCTAAGGACAACATAACCTTAGGGAGGGAAGGAGCCCTGCTTTGTTTACGCTTTTGGAGGAGGTACGAGTGAGTGAATGCCAAACGGCTAACGACACCCAAGGAAAAAGTTCAAGAACTCCAAGAAAAGCTAGGTCATGCGGCCAAGGAGAACAACAAGCGTAAATTCCACGCCTTGTACGACAAAGTCTACCGGTGGGATGTGCTATGCGAAGCCTGGAAACGGGTGAAAGCGAATAAGGGAGCTGCGGGAGTAGATGCCGTAACGCTCGCAGATATTGAAGAACAAGGAGAAACAAGATTCCTCAAGGAATGCGAGCGAGAACTGAAAGAAGGCAGCTACCATCCGCAGCCCGTACGTCGGCACTATATCCCAAAGAAAGACGGGAAGCCAAGACCGCTAGGCATCCCTACCGTGCGTGACCGAGTCCTACAGATGGCAACGAAACTGGTGATTGAACCCATCTTTGAAGCCGATTTTAAAGAAGTCTCCTTCGGATTTCGTCCGAAACGAAGTGCGAAAGGAGCGTTGGAGCGAATCCGTAAAGCCTGCAACCGCAAAGGAAATTGGATAGTCGACATCGATATCCAAGGCTACTTCGACAATATCAATCAGGAGAAGCTCATGAAGTTAATACAAATGCGTATCAATGACAGGCGGATCTTGAAGCTGATACGGAAGTGGCTACATGCGGGAGTGATGGAAGAAGGAAACGTACGGCGCTCCGATTTAGGGACACCCCAAGGTGGCGTGATTTCGCCACTGCTGGCGAATATCTATTTGAACTACTTTGACCGATTATGGGAGAAACACGGAAGTGGGCTGGGAGAACTGACGAGGTATGCAGACGACTTCGTTGTGGTCTGTAAAACCAAAAAGGATGCGGAACATGCGTATGAACTCATCCGCAACATTATGGAACGTCTGGAACTCACGCTACATCCGACCAAAACCCGCATTGTAGGTCTGTGGACAGGAGACGAAGGCTTCGACTTCTTAGGAATGCACCACCGAAAAACGAAAGCAGAAACCTCTCAAGGGAAGGTGTACTATACCACACAGCAGTGGCTAACGAAGAAGGCAGAGGAACGTATCCGGGGCGTGGTCAAAGACCGATTAGCACCACCCGGCATGCGCTGGAAATCGTTTGAGGAACACGTGGAATGGCTCAATCCCAAGATACAGGGATGGAGAAATTATTATTACACGAAGTATAGCCAAAAGAGGTTAGCGAAGCTGGATTGGTATATTCTGCAGCGATTCACCCGGTGGTATGCAAAGAAGAGAAATCGGAGGAGATGGATGAGTTCATTCCCGGAGGTCAAGTATATGGCCAATAAGTGCGGACTAAAAACGCTATTGTAATCTGCATGCCCATGAATGACAAACATCGGAAAGCCGTATGAGGGAAAACCTCACGTACGGTTTGATGAGGAGGGGCTGGGTTACTCCAGCCCTTTACTCTAGAGGAAATTATGATTTACGTCCGATATGGATAAGTTCTGCATAAAGTTGAGGGGAATTGTCTTGGAGCCTCGGCAGGATGACTATATTCTGGATCAGTAATAGGAATGACTTCGCTGATTTCACCGAACAGCCGGATATGGTCGAAAAACCGATCACATTCGGAGCGGCAGAGGTGTGTGGGTCGGATATGGTCGAAAAACCGACCACATTCGGTGCGGCGGAGGCGTGTGGACCGGATATGGTCGAAAAACCGACTACATTCGGTGCGGCAGAGGTGTGTGGCCAGGATATGGTCGAAAAACCGACTACAATGGGGATGCCGCAGGCATTTTGTTCTGGGATTATGGAGAAGATTATCACTCTAGCAGTTCTGGTTATAAATGGGTTTTTCCTTGAAACGTTTATATTATGTCTACATCTGTCAGACTTTGTCCCATACGAAGTACTCTAATATGAGCTGAATATTTAATAGGGCTGTCCCAATGGGATAGCCCTCTGTTTTTAAGTGGGAACGAAGCGAGGACTTGGTTGGATGCTCCAAGGACGGACCGTTGTTCAAATGTACATAAATCAACTGTATCGAAGAAAGTTATGTCTGCATAACTTGCGGACTAAAATCTGCCCACTGTTTTAATGGACCTAATTCATTTACTTTGCCCTACAGTAAACACAGTCCTAAAAGGGATGAAGATCATTGACGATGCTGCCGGTACTGTGCATCGCCCAAAATTTCTGTGATATTTTTAACATCTTAATTTTTAATTTTATTGCTAAATTAAGGATGACATCTCATCCACAGTTTGCTTGGGAAAGTGCGGGTTTACACAGAAACTTCACATTTTGTCGTTTTCATGGAAGCTTACCTTCTATTGAAATAACACCGCACTGTCGCGTATAAAGAAACCTGCATAAATCTATAAAGAACTGTGATTTCCTGAGCGTGGAAATGAAAGATATGTCACTTCGCGGCTTGCAAAATCAAGTTACAATCGTTGAAAAAGTCAAAAGGATGTACTAAGAAAGGGGTTATGTCGGTGGTACAATTGCCAATAGTAAATGAACTGGGATTCTTTGAGATTCGTCTGGAATCCATTGGAGGCCTGGGCGCGAACCTGGCAGGTAAAATGCTGGCGGAAGCAGGAGTGGTCGGCGCAGGGCTGAACGGCGTCAGCTTCTCATCGTACGGTTCGGAGAAGAAGGGGTCTGCGGTTAAGGCTCACATCCGCTTCTGTGATATGGATACCCATATCCGCGATACTTCACCAGTCGAGCGTCCGCATGTTGTCGGCGTATTTCACGAAGCACTTACCAAGACCGTTAATGTAACCAGCGGAATTCATGAACACAGCACTGTTCTTGTGAACTCGGCCAAGACGCCGGAAGAACTCAGAGAGCTGCTGAAAATGAAGGCCGGCACGATTGCGGTGATCGATGCTACCAGCATCGCACTCAAGGAGAAGAACCGCGTCAATATGGCTATGCTGGGGGCACTATTCCGGCTCTGCCCGTTCCTCGACACGGATATTATGAAGGGCGTCATTGAGAAGTCGCTCGGCAAAAAATATCCGCAGGCCGTCCAGTCGGCCATCACGACCTTTGAGCGCGGCTACAATGAAGTGAAATTCATGCAGTTCGAGCTGGCTGCCGGCGACAGCATGCCGGAATATGTTCGTTCCGATATCTCGGCTCTCGGTTACGAGACTCAGCCGATGGGCGGTACGATCACGAACCCGGGCAGCAGCTTCCTGAAGAATCTCAGCATCTCCCGTTCCGGTATGCTTCCGGCATTTGAGATTGAGTCCTGTATCAACTGTGCACAGTGTGACACGGTATGTCCTGACCAATGCTTCGTGTGGGAAGAGCGCCTGGACCGCAAGGGCCGTTCGCAGATGTTCCTGCTCGGTATTGACTACCAGTACTGTAAAGGCTGCCTGAAATGCATCGGTGCCTGCCCGACCTCGGCATTATCCAGCATGAGGGAGAAGGAAGGCTATGCGGACAGCCATGCCGTGAAGCATCAGTTCGATCTGGTAACTCCAGTCTAAAACCCGGAAGAAAGGTGGAATACATTGTGGCTATTGATTATGAAAAAGAACTAGGCTCCGCCAAGGTGGAGCAGAAATTCCTATACGAGTCCGGTAATGAAATGGCGGCCTATGCCGCGCATCAGATTAACTATCATGTCATGGGTTATTTCCCGATCTCCCCATCGACTGAGGTGGCTCAGTTCCTCGATACGATGAAAGCCAGCGGCCAGCACGATATTATGCTGGTACCGTCCGACGGCGAGCACAGCTCCGCCGGGATCTGCTACGGTGCTTCGACGGCAGGCGGCCGTGTGTTCAACGCAACCAGCGCTCAAGGGTACATGTTCATGCTTGAGCAATTGCCTGTACAAGCAGGTACGCGGATGCCGATGGTCATGAATCTGGTCTGCCGTTCGATCTCAGGACCGCTGAATATTCACGGAGACCATTCCGATCTGTATTTCGCCCTGAACACCGGCTGGCCGATCCTGATGTGCCGTGATCCGCAGTCGGTCTATGATATGAACCTGATGGCGCTGAAGCTGGCGGAACACGCCAAAGTCCGGCTGCCGGTGATGGTAGCCTCTGACGGTTACTTCACTTCGCACCAGAAGCGCCGGGTACAGGCTTTTGCCCACCGTGAGGATGTTCACAAGTTCGTTGGCGAACAACCGCCTGCCGGCTTCACCGATACCCTGGACCGTAATAATCCGGTCACTGTGGGACCTTACATGAATGAACCGGATTACATCAACAACCGCTATCAGCAATCCGTTGCGATGTACAATGCGGGTGAAGTCTTTGAAGAAATCGCCCAGGAATTCGCAGAGCTGACCGGACGCCATTATGAGATGATCGAGCAGTACCGGATGGAGGATGCCGATGTTGCTGTCTTCCTGATGAACTCGGCTTCGGAGATCATTAAGGACGTAGTGGATCAGCTCCGTGAGCAGGGAATCAAGGCAGGGGCGATCTCCCCGAACATGATCCGTCCGTTCCCGCAGAAGCAGATTGCTGAAGCGCTGAAGCATGTCAAAGCCATTACTGTAGGTGACCGTGCCGATTCGGTCGGCGGACACGGCGGTAACATGGTGAACGAGATTAAGGCAGCACTGTTCACTTATGGCAACACAACGACTAAGGTGATCAGCCGGATCTACGGTCTGGGCGGTAAAGACTTCTATGCCGAGGATGGGCACCACTTCTTCCAACTGGCAATGGATGCTGTTGTTGCAGACCGTGTGGAAGTACCTTTTGATTACTATGGCCACAATCCGGGAGCGCCGGAGAATGCGCCGAAGCGCCTGTTGAAGCCGATGGATTTCGATAAGCTGAAGTCCGGCCTGATCACGGTAACCCGGAACGAAGAGTCCGGCAAGCTGAGTGTCAGAGTTCCGCCGGTCCGTTCGCTGATGAAGAAGCCGAGACGTCTATCTCCAGGGCACGGCGCATGTCCGGGCTGCGGAATTTTCTCCGGGCTGGAGCTGTTCTTCAAAGGGATCGAAGGCGATATCGTAGCGCTCTACCACACCGGCTGCGCGATGGTAACGACTACCGGATATCCGTATTCCTCCCATAAATCGACGTTCATCCACAACCTGTTCCAGAATGGGGCAGCTACACTGTCCGGCGTGGTTGAGATGTTCTGGGAACGCAAACGCCGTGGTGAGCTCGACGGGCTGGGACTGAAGGAAGACTTCACGTTCGTTATGGTTACCGGCGACGGCGGGATGGACATCGGGATGGGACCTGCGATCGGTGCAGCGCTGCGCGGCCACAAGATGATCATCGTGGAATATGATAACGAAGGATATATGAATACAGGGGCGCAGCAGTCCTATTCGACACCGCTCGGACACCGGACTTCCACCTCAAGCATCGGCAAAACCCAGCAGGGCAAGGTGACCCAGCACAAGGATACAGCGCAGATTATGGCGGCTACCAATATTCCTTATGTCTTCACCGGCTGTGAAGCTTATCCGCAGGATATGCTGAAGAAGGCGGCGAAGGCCCAGTGGTATGCGCAAAATGAAGGTCTGGTCTACGGCAAGATTCTCATTGCCTGTCCGCTGAACTGGATGAGCGACGACAAGGACGGCACAGATATCGTGTCCCTGGCTGTCGAATCCTGCTTCTTCCCGCTCTATGAAGTAGAGCAGGGAATTACCAATATCACCTATAACCCGGAAGACAAGGACAAACGGATAGAAGTATCCGCCTGGCTGAAGACGATGGGCAAGACCCGCCATCTGCTGAAGCCGGAGAATGAACCAGCCCTGCGCAGCTTCGAGGGTGAAGTACAGCGCCGCTGGAGCCGCCTCAAGGCGAAGCATGAGCATCCAGACTTGTAAGGTGTAAGGTCTATTGGAGTCTTAGCATTCATAAAAGCAAGCAATAGCTAAAGTTAGTACCCGCCCGGCAGAGTCACTCTGCCGGGCTATTTGCGCTGCATACAGCCCGAAAAAACTATTTAATGAAATACTTTTATAAAGTAATATAGTAACGAGGCAAAAGACAGAAGAAAGTTGTTTCTAGGTCAAGCCACTACCGCTAACGGCGGGGGAATTCAGCTATATTAGAAGCTGATTCTCCCGCCGGCAATGATTGGGTATATAATAGTGATGATAGTAAGCTCTGAAGTGATCAACCGAATGATGAGCAGACGACAAGGAGAGGTGAACCTGTAATGAGATTCATAGAGTGGCAGGATGGAGCATGGAGCAATGAACCGGTGTCAAGCAGGACCGCGGACGGTCAACTGGTGGCCCATGCAGCGGAAGGCAGCGATTACTGGGAAAAGACGATGTACGGCTTCCAGCATGACAACGGTCATGCGCTGCTTGCCCCTTGGGATAAGGCAGAGGCGATAGAGATCAGCTTTGCGCTGGACGGGTTCACGGAGCTGTACGACCAGGCAGGTATTATGCTATGGCACAGCGGTGAGCAATGGATCAAAGCCGGTATTGAGCTGAATGACGGTGTTCCCCATATAGGTGCAGTCGTGACGGATGGTTACTCTGACTGGTCATTGTCCCCTGTGCCCGAGTGGAAGGGCGAAGTGATTACCCTGCGGGCTTCACGGATGAAGGATGCGGTAATCCTCAGAGCGCGAACAGAGAATCATCCCTGGCGGACTATCCGCGTTGCCCGGTTCCCTTATGAGACTGGCAGCCAGGCGGGACCCTTCCTGTGTGCTCCAACGCGGGCCGGGTTTCAGGTCACCTTCACACGCTGGGCGGCTACAGCACCCGATGCAGACGTTCATACAGACCCGCCAATCGTATAGACTTCCCGGAAAAGACAAAACCGCCGCTGCGCGTAACTTTCACGCGCAGACGGCGGTTTTGCCTTTTACAATATACTATCTTATAGACGGGAGAGGCAGACTAGACTATCTTTTTCTGCTGCGCACCATTGCGGTAGGCCCGCACATTTCATCCCGGACGGAATAAGTGTAGATATGGTGAGGGACCGGAACACAGTGGTGGCGTCTGACGACCTCGACATGGTGGACCACCTGGACCACCTGGGGATGATAGTAATCTTCATATACAACCTGTGTGGGATCTGTAACCGTTTCAGCAGGACATTTCGGACAATTTCTCATTACACTCAGCTCCTTCGCAGTGGACTTATGCCAGTATACGCGTTATGCAGGAGCCTGCTTGTTCATTCGTCTAGATTCCGGCAAAATAGGTGTCCGGCCATGCTGCGTCTCACGAACGCTTGTAGATCTCGCGCATGACATGACGCAGCTCGGGCAGGATTAGCCGTTCCATAGCCAGTTTGATTGCACCGGTGGAGCCGGGCATGGAGAAGACAGCGGTACTGCCGATTGTCCCGGCAATGGCCCGGCTGAGCATGGCGGCAGAGCCGATATCTTCGGTGAAGCTCAGCAGCCGGAAAATCTCCCCGAAGCCCGGCAGCGACTTGTCCAGCAGAGACGCTACGGCCTCATAGGTGGTGTCACGGGGGGAAATGCCGGTCCCTCCGGTCAGAAGCACAGCTTCGATACCGGAATGAACGGAGCTTTTGTAGACCAGCTCCCGGATATCTTCATAATCATCCTTGACGATGGTGCGGCCGGTCACGGTATAACCGGCGGCTTCCAGCAGACTCTGGATCAGCGGACCTCCGGTGTCCGTATCGATGGTGCGGGTATCCGAGACCGTTATGATGTAGCAAGCGACTGAATCCGGGGCTTCGCTCCGGTGTTCTTCGACGGATGATATACGAACCAGCTCCTTTTTGTATCTGCTGTGCAGCTTATATTTCCCATGATAGGGGATGGAAGCGGCAATAACAAGCTCCCCGGGGGAAGCTGATGTATGCCTCACCAGGCAGGGCCGCCTTGCACAGAGGCGGTCATTGTAGTACACTCGCTACCATAACCGATTGAGGCAGGGAGAGAGCAAACTTGGAACAGTCATTACCAGTATATATCTTGTCGGGATTTCTCGGCAGCGGCAAGACCACATTACTACAGCGTCTTTTGGATCATTGGAATCATCAGGGCCTCCGGCCGGCCGTGATTATGAACGAGCTGGGTGAGGTGAATCTGGACGGCTTGCTGGTGGAGCAGTCTGTGCCGATGGCAGAGATGCTGGGCGGCTGTATCTGCTGCACCAGCAGGGGGGACTTAAGTACGGAGCTGACCACGCTGGTCAAAAAAGAATCGCCGGATGTAGTTATCATCGAGGCTACAGGCGCAGCCAACCCGCTGGAGATTGTGGATGCAGTAACGGAGACTTCGCTATATCAGCAGGTGGAGCTGAAGGGGCTGATTACCGTCGTCGATGCCGCCCATCTGCTGGAGCTGTACCGCTCCCAGCAAGGGGCTACCTACCGTCTGATGCAGGAGCAGATCCGCTGTGCATCCGTCCTGATCCTGAACAAGACAGACCGCATTCAAGCCGCAGAGATTGCAGAGATCTCGGAGGTGCTGCGTAAGTGGAATGCGTACGCGGAGATTCTGCCGGCGGTACGCTGTGAACTGGAGCCAGAAGCGCTGCTGGGCAGTGTGGGAGCCGTTCATATGGAAGACCGGCCTGAGGGCGGAGAGCATACGGAGGGCGGCGCTGAAGGGGCGATGCATGCTTCGCATGATCATGTGATGGCTTACACGCATTATTTCCAGAATCCCGTGAACAGCGAGGAATTCGAACGGTTTGTGAAGGAGCTGCCACGCGATGTGTACCGGGCCAAGGGGATCGTAACTTTTACCGATACCTCCAGCCGGTTTCTGTTTCAGTACGCCTACAGAGAAGCGGATTTCATGAGAATTACGCCCCAGGGCGAGGTGCCGGATGTTGCGGTATTCATCGGTGAGCATTTCTCCTCCGGTGAGCTGCGCAGGGAGCTTCTGCGCCTGGAGAGACGTCTGCTGACCAGACCCGCAGCGGTCAAACGAAGCCTATAGTTAACAATCTGCAGTTCCTTATGAATGGTTCGTTCTTATTCTTGCAGGTTAATACATAGGCATACCCTATACTAATTGCAGGAGGTTGTAAGGCTATGACCCGAATTCAATATCAGGAATGCATTAATGCTTTGATTAAATGTATGGATGCCTGTAACTATAGCTATGTCTCAAGCCTCAAGGAATATGATCTGGCCGATCTGCGGGAGAGCATCCAGCTGGACCGTGAATGCGCAGACATCTGCTCCTTCGCTATTCAGGCGATGACCCGGAGAAGCCCGTTCGTGGCCGAAATCCTCAAATTATGTGCTGACATCTGTGACCGCTGCGCGGACACAAGCAGCCGTCATAAGCATAACCATTGCCAGGATTGCATCGATACCTGCCGCAATGCAGCCATGGCCTGCAGAAGGGTCAGTGAAGCTGTTGAAGTCTACGCCTGACATCACCCTTTAGGACTAACATATATAGCATCGAATACTTAACAGGAACCAGGGCGGGTGCGGATTTTTTTCTGCACAGTTCTGGTTTTTTCAATGTGAATTTCATGGATCTGGGAAAATAAAAAGGAGAATAAAGCCATTCCGGCGAATATTACATAAGAGAATAATCAGGCTGCCGTTCGATGCGGCCCATAGGCATGCACGAATGGAAGGAGGCCTGGAAGCCACGAATGCAACATCTCTAATTACAATTACCGAAGGAAGCAAGCGCTATGGAAGCCGCCCGGTACTTACCGGAATATCGATGACAGTTCTTCCCGGCACGGCCACGGCTCTGATCGGCCGTAACGGGTCCGGCAAGAGTACGCTGTTATCCATCCTCGCGGGGCTGCTGAAGCTGTCCTCCGGTGATCTTACCTGCGACCGTCGGGCGATAACTACAGGTTATGCACCCGAGGCATTTCCCGGCTTGAAGCTCACCGCCGAAGACTATCTGCGCTGTATGGGCCGGATTGCCGGACTCTCCGAAGCGGCTTCGGGGTCCCGGATCAACGAACTGCTGCAGCTGTTCAGTCTCGAAGCCTACCGCAGTCACAAGCTGGCAGGCTTCTCCAAGGGAATGCTGCAGAAGGTCAATCTGATCCAGAGCCTGCTCATCCGGCCGCAGCTGCTGTTGCTTGACGAGCCCATGTCGGGACTGGATCTGCCCGCACAAGATACGCTTATCGAAATACTGCTGGAGCTGAAGGCGGAGGGGACGGCACTCGTCTTGTCCGTTCATGAACCGCAGATCATCGAAGCTGTCGCGGATACAGTATATGTATTACATGAAGGGCAGACCCTCCGGACGATTCATGGAGCGGAGAAGCTGAAGAGTGCTCCAGTAGTGGATATCGTCTATACAGCACCGCCGGGACAAGCCCAGCGGGCTCTGGAAGCCTTGCCTGGAGTCATCCGCGTGCTGCCGGAGCCGGACTTCGCCGGTACAGCGTGTACAGGGTTGACTGTAGAACAGAAAATGTCAGATACCTGCCTGCTGCAGATTCTTGCTGCGGGCGGTTCCATAGTTTCAGTAAAGCCTCTCGGGGGATTAAGTGACCTGGCCGAGTGGATGGACCCCAAAGATCAGAGCGGGAGTGGACGCAGGTGAAAGGGCTAATCGGTTATTTTTTGCACAGTTATACAGTCTCCCAGCGGTTCTTCGGACCGGTTGCCGGTGTAATTATTGCGGTATTAATTCTCTATTCCTATAAGCCTAACCCGGTCATGAGCAGCTACTCGGCTACGGCAGTCTTTCTGTTCATAGCCTGTGCGTGGCTCGGCTTAAGCTTCCTTAATCATGAACAGGCGGTGCAGAAGCAGGTGGTTATCGTTCAGCTCCGCAGTGCCCGGCGCTACAGTATGGGGGGGCTGCTTACAATGGTCCTGCTTACGCTGCTGCTGGATGTCATCATTGTTATGTATCCCGTCTTGACCGGAAGCTTCCATGAACCTGCTGGACTTCAGCGGATCTTGCTTGGTTTGGCCGGACATGCTCTAATGGGGTTATTAGGGATTACACTTTCCTTGTACCTGCAATCCTCGTGGGTACCGAGGGCTGGATATGCGGCCGGAATGATGCTGATCCTCCTCATTCTATCTATTAGCGCCGGTAAAGTGGCTGAAGTGGTGCCAGGGCCCGTTGTATCTATTCTCCTGCCCCCGGTATACCCGGTCATGGACAGGATGATGAATGCAGAGACTCTGCCAGTGTCCTCTGTGCTAGGAGCCTATGCCCACGCGTTGGCGTACATAATATTGCTTGCCGGATTCTACATTTACCGTACCGGCCGTATGGACTATAACAAAACAAACTGAGCTGTGTCCTTTGAACTTGATGATTTACAATTTGAAAAAAGTGGCGGAGGGGAAATTTGGATCTGTAGGAGCGGTAGCGTCCGCCTTTATGTTTGGATTTCTACAGCGGCTAACAGCTTGAATCGGGAAATCCAAACATAACAGCGGCCGGAAGTCCAAATGTTCACCGCAGCAACGGCCATTCCAAAATAGAACGAAAAGTTCAATCTACACACAAATCAAATAATCAGATCAAGAACGGGAGGAACGATGAAGGATACACAAATACCGGAGAGTGAACAATCCAAAGAGCTATTTGCTTATTTCGGGCTGGCTGTTTACTATTGCCAGGCACTAGAGCAGCAATTAACGAATCTGCTGCTGCTGACGAAGTTGTCGCAGGGCAAGACGCCAACTGACGCCGAAATCGCAGAATTGTATCAACGCAAGCTTAGCAATTCACTCGGCCAACTCATCAAAGAAATCCAGCATCACTTCCCCTTCTCTGAGGAAGAGACGAGTCAATTGCAGGCCGTATGGAAGGAACGCAATCATATTGTCCATGATTACTTCAAGGAACGGATTCAAGAGACCTTCACCCCAGCCGGCCGGGCCCATATGATCCGTGAACTGAAACGCTTCAAGAACAAGGCGAGCCGGCTGGAGATTAAGCTGCAGGGCTATTGTACTGAGATGTACAGCAAGCTTGGCCTCGAAGAAGAGCATATCCAATAAGGCATCCAATAAAATATAGCTAACTTACGAGAAGACTCCCCCTAACGCAGCAAGACTGCGCCAGAGGGAGTTTTCTTTGGTTATACGAGCTGTGCGTAATAGTGGGCCGGATGTATGCGGAAAACCGAATACAACGGGGAGGTGGGAGTGCGAGTGTGCCGAATGTATGCGGAAAACTGAACACAATGTATTGGCGGGGGGTGTGAGTGGCCGAATGTATGCGGAAAACCGAACACAATGTATTGGCGGGGGTGTGAGTGGGCCGGATGTATACGGAAAACCGAATACAATGTGTTAGCGGGGAGGAGGAATGTGGGCCGAAATGTTGCTGACGGAGATCCTGATTCGTGAGGGGTAGAAGTGCTCCTGAATTCAGCGGATGTGGGGCAACGCACGCGAATGAAGAGCACTAGTACCCCTGAATTCAGGGGATACGAGCCAAAACCCCAAATGAAGAGCACTAGTGCCCCTGAATTTGTCGGATACGAGCTAAATCCCCAAATGAGGTGCACTAATGCCCCCGAATACGCCGGTTGCTCTGAAGTAGGCGGATGAGTATTGTGGGGAGGGGGTCCACCGACACAAGCTGTGTGGCCCCCTAAAGTTCTAACATCCTCTTCCCGCAGGATGATTCAGATGATTGAATTAATTAGTCTTTAGAGAAGTAGCAGACAGCGCCTCCTCCAGCTCCTGCAGTCCGCAGGATTGGACGACGTCCGGCGCGAAGCGGATCGCGGAGGCTCCGGTTGAGTGTTGCAGCGAGGAGAAGGCCCTGGTCAGCGCAGGGAGCATGGAGCGTTCAAGCGCCTCTCCGGCCTCCCACCACCAGCGGACGATGGTTAGGACACCTGTCTTCTTGTTCATCACCGGCTCCAGCCGGCCGATGAAGCGGTCGCCGTAGAGGAGGGGGAGGACATAGTATCCGTATTCCCGTTCAAGCACAGGCTTGTAGACCTCCCAGCGATATTGAAAGCCGAACAGCTGGAGGATCAGCTCTCTATCCCATAACAGATTGTCCAGCGGAGCCAGTGCCGCCGCGAAGGAGGCCGCTCCTCCGGCATGACCGGCCCCACCCTCATTACCAGCCTGCGGCCCGGCTGCGGATTCATTTGCACCCGCAGTATCATCCTGACGCAATATAGCTTCAAGCTCAGGGACGTCTGCTGTGCGGATGTATAGCGGTAGCTTCAGGCCGTCCACCTGTACCTCGCGGAGCAGGTCCTTCTGCAGCAGCCGCTGCACGGACGCTGTCCGTTCCTTGCTCTTCAGGCCAGCGATGCCAAGCCAGCCGTCCCCGGACCGGTTCCATTGCAGGCCGATGCTGCCGATCCGGCGCAGCACATACCAATCGTGATGCTGCTCCAGCGTCTCGTTAGGATCGCTTGCGCTTAGCAGTTCAGGAGGCAGCAGCTTGGCCGTATAATCGTAATAACGGCGGGTGTGCACCCGGTGATGGATGGATAGCTCGCCCCAAAAGTACATGCTCTCCATGGCAGCCCGGGAGAGTCTTGCCGGAGCCCAGGACCAGTCGATCTTCTCCGTACTCTCCAGGTCCAGTGACGAGAGTGGCCCTCGTGCATCCAGCTCCGCACGGACATGGGTAATCATGGCCGCCATGGCCTCGTTATGCTGATGCCTGGCAGCAGCTTCCCTGCGTCGCTGGAAATACGGCCAATCCTCTGTGCAGTAAATCGACATGTTCTTATCCCAGCCGTCAATCAGCAGCCTGTCCTTATATAGCAGCTCATTGGCCATCTCAGGCACGAAGCCGGGGATTCTCGCCTGAAGCACCAGCTCGTGGTTATGTCCGGCTATACTGAGCGGATCATACTGGATACAGCCTACATGCCGGACGAAGTCATAGATGCTCTGCTTGCCGCCGGGCAATCCGTCCGGGACGAGCCGCTGATGGCGCAGCAGGAACAGCCGGGCTTGCCGCTTGCTAAGACTGTAGGTTATCATCATCTTCACCCCATCCATAATATGTATTGCTCCATTATACAGAACAAACGTTCTGATATCAAGTGAAAGACACCCCCTGTCGCCTTCCTGCGTCAGGGGGTGTTCTTATTGTAATGTATGATAAGTATATGCCGTTGCTCGCCATTAGGCTAAGTTGCTGTCCTCAAGCAATTGAATTAGATCTGTTCCAGCGATGGCCGGAGTACAGCGGAAGAAGCAGAGCCCCCGGACTCCGGAGCTGGCTCGCCTGAGCCGTTCCCGGCTCCCGCACCCAGCTGAAGCTGATACATGCGGAAGTACCTGCCGCCCTGCGCCATCAGCTCATCATGGTTGCCGCGTTCGACAATCTGGCCCCGGTGCAGCACCAGAATCTGGTCCGCACTGCGGATGGTTGACAGCCGGTGGGCGATGATGAAGGTGGTCCGGCCTTTTTTCAGCACCTCCAGCGCCTGCTGGATAATGCTCTCAGTCTCGGTATCGATGTTGGACGTTGCTTCATCCAGAATCAGGATCGCCGGATCGAAGGATAAGGCTCTGGCGAAGGAGATCAGCTGCCGCTGTCCGGCGGACAGGGTGCTGCCCTTCTCAATGACCGGTTCATCGAAGCCTTGCGGCAGGTGAGCCAGCAGTTTATCGGCCCCTACCTCACGCAAGGCGCGTTCGACACGCTCTCTAGAGATCCGCTCGTCACCCAGACTGACATTGGAGGCAATGGTTCCGGTGAAGAGGTACGGGTCCTGAAGCACGATGCCCATATGACTGCGCAGCCATTGCTTCGGCAGATCCTTGACCTTTTGCCCGTCGATCGTTATGCTTCCCTGCTGCGGATCATAGAAGCGGAACAGCAGGTTAATGATGGAGCTTTTGCCGGAGCCGGTATGGCCCACAAGGGCGACGGTCTCGCCCGGGCGCGCCTCGAAGGAGATATCGCGCAGGACGAAGTCCTTTTTATAAGCAAAGGAGACATCCTTGAACACGACATTTCCCTTGTAACGCGGCATCGATCCGTCAGTGACCGGCTCTCCCGGCTCATCCATCAGCGTGAACACGCGGCCTGCAGAGACCATCGAGCTGTCCAGATTCGCCAGCTGGTTGACCATCCCCGTAATCGGCTGGAACATCCGGCCTAGCACATCGACGAAGGCATACAGGACGCCAAGCGATACGAAGGTCGACCCGTCCAGGCTGCCGAAGCCGAAGTACCACAGCACCAGCACGAAGGAGAGGCTGCGCAGCGAGTTCACCAGGTTGTGGGAGGTGAAGGCGTTCAGGTTGAGCATTTTGTTCTGATATTTCAGATAGTCGTCATTGAGCTGCTCGAATTCAGCGCTACTCTGCTTCTGGCGGCGAAAAATCCGGATGATCGACATCCCCTGAATCGATTCGTTGATAATGGCATTAATCTCACTGAGCCGCGAGCGGATGATCGTGTTGTATTTGGTAGCGATTTTGCGGTACAGCACAATCCAGATAATAATAATCGGTACGATGAACAAACTGACGAGCCCCAGCTTCACATCCAGCAGGAAAAGGGCCACGTAGACGCCGGTAATATTGATGATTCCTGTAGCGAAGTTGGATAACACGGCAATGAAGAGATCCTTGACTGCTTCCGTATCGTTGGTAACCCGGGACACTACCTTACCGGCAGGCAGATTATCGAAGAAATAGACCGGCAGGCGCTGGATATGCGCATAGACATCGGTCCGCAGCTTGCGGATGACCTGATTGGCAGACGATTGCAGCCAGTAGGTTTTGCCGAACTCAGCAATAATGGAGATGACAAGGAACATGGCGTATAGAGCGACTAGCTGATAGATTCCCGGAAGCTCCGGCTTGTAAAAGGAAAACAGATCACCCGCCGACAGCTTGACGGCCGGATAGACCGTCGTCTGCTCGCCGTATTTGATCTGGAGCTTCCCGTCTGCGAAGCTGCGCTCGCCTTCAGTCTTCGCGACCGCTTCATTGATGAAGTAGAAGCTTCTGCCCGCCTGAAGCAGGCGGACCTCCTGGCCCTTGGCTTCACCTGCGGCAAAGCGGTCACCGCGTTTGTAATAAGTGTTGTTATATTCCGCAGCATCCTCCGGCAAGGCTGTCTGGAAGTAGGGCTTCTCAATCGCAAGCAGATGATTGTCAATCATGCTCTTGGCGATAAAAGGCCCCGCCAGCTCAGCCGCTACTCCGATGGTCAGGAGCAGAAGGGCGGCGATGAAGGTCTTTTTGGCGGTCAGTGCATATTGCAGCAGACGTTTGCCTGTACTCTGTGTCAACGGTGACACCTCCTGTATGGGGTTATTCATTCGTCAGATTATTCTCGACCTGCTGGCGGTCGAACTGCTCACGGTACCAGCCGTTCAGCTCCAGCAGCTCCTGGTGTGTACCCTGTTCTGTAATATGCCCGTCTTCGAGGACAACGATCAGATCGGCATGCTCAATCGCCGAGAGGCGGTGGGTGGAGATGAGCGTGGTTTTGCCGCTGCGCTCCTCGCGGATGTTCTCGATGATCTTCGCTTCTGTCCGCGCGTCAACGGCAGACAGGGCATCATCCAGAATCAAAATATCGGGATTCGAGATGAAGGCGCGTGATATGGAAACACGCTGCTTCTGTCCCCCGGAGAGGGAGACGCCGCGTTCGCCAACCATTGTATCCAGCCCGTCGGATAAGGTACCAAGGTCATTCTGGAAGGCGGCGGCGGTAATTGCCTGCATGATCCGCTCATCGCTGGCCCCGGAGTATCCGAACTGGATATTCTCGCGCACCGATTTGGAGAAGAGGATCTGCTCCTGCGGCACATAGCCCATCCAGCTGTGAAGCTGGTCGAGGGCGATCTGGGTGATCGGCACACCGGAGATCAGAATCTCGCCTGTTCCCGCCGGGTATTCATGCAGCAGCTGCTTCAGCAGCGTCGATTTGCCGCTGCCGGTCCGTCCGACCACGCCAAGCGTCTGGCCTTGGGAGAGGGATAAGCTGACTCCGCTGAGATTATCGATGGTAGAGGTCGGATACCGGAAGGTCACATTCTTAAGCTCGATGGTGGCCGGCTGGTCTACCGGAACCGGATGAGGCACATCCTTGACATCAGGCTTGGCATTCAGCGTCTCGTCGATTCGCTCCAGTGAAGCGCCGCCGCGCTGCATGATATTAATCAGCTCGCCGATCGCGAACATCGGCCACACAATCATCCCGAGGTACATGTTGAACGACACCAGATCGCCCAGCGTAATCTGATTGCGGAATACGAGATAGATTCCGTAGGTCAGGGCGATGATATAGCTGAGACCCACGAACAAGCGGATCGTCGGCTCGAAGAAGGCATCGACCCGGGCGACCGCCATATTTTTGCGGTACACATCATCTGTAATGTCAGAGAAGCGCTTCTCATCGTGCCGCTCCTGCACATAAGCGCGGATGACGCGGATGCCCGATACGGATTCCAGTACCTGGTCATTCATGTCGCCGAAGGCATCCTGCGCCAGACTGTAGCGGTCGTGGATCGCTTTGCCGTAGAACACCATGGCTACCGCAATCATCGGAAGCGGGATGACCGCGGCCAGTGTCAGCTTCCAGCTGACCAGGAACCCCATGGCGAACAGGACGACCGTGAGATATACGGTGGAGTCGACAAGAGTGAGCATCCCGAAGCCTACGGTTGCGGAGACGGCGCGGATATCATTGGTGGCGCGGGCCATCAGATCGCCGGTGCGGTTACGCTCGAAGAAGGCGGGGGTCATCGTCATGAGATGATTCATGAACCGCGAGCGCAGCAGGCGCTCCACCAGATTCGAACCCCCGAAAAGCTTATGCATCCATATGTAGGTGATCCAGTAAATGATCAGCAGCATAAGTACGATCAGGCCAATGTATTTCATCAGTGAACCTGCAGTGATGGCGCCGGTGACGATTTCGTCAATGGCGTTGCCCAGCAGGCGTGGAGGCAGGAGTTCTAACACACCTACCACAATAAGAAGGATGAGGCCTATAGTATAGCGCCTTTTTTCCCGGCGGAAGAACCAGCCGAGATTTCGGAGTACGGAGAACAAGGTGAATCCCTTCCTTTCGTGCTTGAAGTAATTACTAAGTTAGCTTGTTTAACGGAACATTTACGGACATTTCGCAGCGGATCATAACCTCATAGCACACGAAAAAGCGTACCATCCGAAAACGGATGATACGCCTCTAATTGCGGTTATCATGTCCACGGTGCTATAAGCAGCACAGAGACATGTGAGAGATAAGTTAAGCCTGTTCTCATACGTTACGCGTAATACGCATGAACCTCAGGAATTCTCCACTGCTCGGGCTGCTTCGGTATTTAGTTGGGTATAGTTTTCTACAATAGTGGCGAGGTATACCATATCCATATCCATATTCAACACCGAGATCACCCTTTCTTCATTTTGGTAATTACTTGAAGACGTTTCGTTATGTTCCGAGTTTATCATCACACTTTAAGAATTGTCAAACTTAATTTTGCGGCGCGGCAGGATATCTGGCAGGAGTACTTCAGTAATTTGGTGAATTGAAGTTTTTTGGGTATGATTGGGGTAGAGGGGAGGAGTGGAGAGATGAACATATTAATTAGTCCGGAAGCAGCCGCCTGGTTCAAAAGAGAACTGAGCCTCCAGGAGGGCGCATATATCCGGTTGTTCCCCCGGTACAGCTCAGGCGGAGGCCTGCATCCCGGTTTCTCGCTGGGCATTGCTACCGAGCAGCCTGGACGTCCTGCTGTGCAGTTCGGGGAAGGCGGCTTGACCTTCTATATGGAGGAGCAGGATCTGTGGTATATGGAGGGGTACAATCTGTCGATTGTCTATTCTGAAGCAGAAGATGACATCGAATATAAGTATGAGCCTGTGCCGGTGGCATAAGGGAGAGCTGGAGCGAATGGCAGATCCCGGCACTGCCGGGGATGCGGAACAAGCCCTTGCCGTCAGGCAAGGGCTTGTTCCAAAATATAAGAATTTATAGGTTTCACACCATAACTTATCCTTCTATTTCCCGCTGAAACGGTACCGTCCTTTAAAAGGACGGCCAGGCCGTGTCCGCTTGTACGCACCAGGCCAGCGAAGCTGCCCGCCGCTCAGGTGACGCGATCAGTGCGAGCTGCGGAAGGTCTCTTCCTCCATCGCGAACTCGAAATCATCAATGTCATAGACCTGGACGGGAACTCCGCCTTCGATGATGCGCTGGATCAGCTCGAACTGGTCGGTCAGAATCGGCACCTTCTCACGCTGGGACGCCAGCAGCAGCTCTGTCTCAATCGGATCGAATGCTTCTCCGTAGGAGGCATTGTCAACGCTGTTAATGATGGTGATCTGCGCGTGTCCGCCGAGGAGGATACCGGAGCTTTTGGCCCAGGGGACGTTCAGACAGCGGTTGATCTTCTTGGCATTGAGCGGCTCCTCGAAATAGTTGATCAGCTCGCGGATTCTGAGTCTGACATGCTTGTCATCATCCGCCTGGCTCATCACCGGCTCATCGCTGTCCCGCAGCTCGTAAAGCTCCATAATTGTGGTATAAGGGACTATATATTCTACAGGGCTCCGCGGGATGAGAAGCTGGCCGTAAATCGCCATCATGACGGCTTCCGTCACAAATTGTCTGGGCATCATTATCCTCCTGAATTTCGGTACTGCAACCGTAACTGTTTAAAAATAATAAAACACTGCAGCGCGCAAATGTCAACTGCACCCTGATGAAGAATGAATTGGAAAGGACCTGACACGCTGTGAAACCTTGGAAATCTTATTATACCTTTGTTCGGCCGTATATGAAATGGATTGTGCTCACTCTGATCATCGGGATGGTCAAATTCAGCATTCCGCTGACGCTGCCGATGATTCTCAAATATGTAGTTGATGAGCTGCTGGGTAATCCGGCACTGACGATAGCTGAGCGGGTCTCGAAGCTGATGACGGTAATCGGCGGGGGCCTGATTCTGTTCGTGATTGTCCGCGGGCCGGTGGAGTATTACCGCCAGTATTTCGCCCAGCTGATTACAAGCAAGGTCCTCTTCGATATGCGCAATAAGCTCTACGGGCATCTGCAGCGGCTGTCGCTGCGTTATTACCAGAATACGAAGGTGGGCGAGGCCATCTCCCGGTTCATTAACGATGTGGAGCAGTCGAAGAACCTGGTTGAGGTCGGAATGATGAATGTCTGGCTGGATATGTTCACCCTGCTCTTCGCGCTTGGCTTCATGCTCTATCTGAATCCGGTGCTGACGCTGGTGGCGATTGCCATTCTGCCGCTGTATGGCATTGCTGTCAATACGCTATACAAGCGTCTCAAGGTGCTGACCAAAGACCGGTCACAGGCACTTGCCGTCATTCAGGGCTATCTGCATGAACGGATTCAGGGGATTGCGGTCATCCGCAGCTTCACGATGGAGCGGGTGGACCAGCGGCAATTCGAGGAGATCAACGGCAAGTTCCTGCAAAAAGCGCTGGCGCAAACGCGGTGGAACGCCTTCACCTTCGCGATTATCAACACCCTGACCGATATTGCGCCGCTGCTCGTGATCGGGTACGGCGGATACCAGGTCATTCAGGGCAACCTGACGCTCGGGACCTTCGTGGCCTTCTTCGGCTATCTGGACCGGATGTATGCACCGCTGCGCCGTCTGATCAACTCCTCGACCGTGCTGACCCAAGCCTCGGCATCGCTTGAGCGTGTCCTGGAGCTGCTGAATGAGCCCTATGATATTGTCGATGCTCCGGGCGCGAAGCCGCTGCTGAAGCCAGCCGGAAAGATCGAATTCAACAATGTGTGGTTCAAGTATAACGACGAGCATGAGTGGGTGCTGCGGGACATTAATCTGAGCATTGCTCCGGGCCAGACGGTGGCTTTTGTCGGAATGAGCGGAGGCGGCAAATCCTCGCTGATCAGCCTGATCCCGCGCTTTTATGATATCAGCGACGGCAGTCTGCGCATGGACGGACACGATATCCGCACGCTGACCCAGGAGAGTCTGAGGCGGACGGTGGGCATGGTGCTGCAGGATAATTTCCTGTTCAGCGGCTCGGTACGCGACAATATCCGGTTCGGGAACCCGGAAGCGGGGGAAGAGGAGGTGATGAAGGCGGCGGTGTCTGCGAATGCCCACGACTTCATCATGCAGCTGCCTGAAGGTTATGATACCGAAGTGGGAGAACGGGGTGTGAAGCTGTCCGGCGGACAGAAGCAGCGCGTGGCGATTGCACGGGTATTCCTGAAGGACCCCAAGGTGCTGATTCTGGACGAAGCGACCTCCGCGCTGGATCTGGAGTCCGAGCATCTCATCCAGCAGGCGCTGCAGTCCCTGGCATCTGAGCGGACGACGCTGATTGTGGCCCACCGGCTGTCCACGATTACCCATGCCGACCAGATTATCGTGCTGGAGAACGGGGAGATCACCGAACGCGGCACCCATGAGGAGCTGATGGGATTTGCGGGGAGCTACGCCCGGCTGTTCAACGTTCAGCGGCTGGATGCATAACGCGGCTATACTATTCTTAGTCCAATAAAACAGGCTGCAAGTCCACCCGCTTAGGTGGACTTGCAGCCTGTTTCGTCTTGCCTTGGTCTTGAGGTGGCTACCGGCTTACATCCGGCCAATTAGCAGTGACAGGATGCCGGCGGCAATGAGCGGTCCCACGGGAACGCCTTTGAACAGAGCCACGCCAAGGACGGTTCCGATGAGAAGCCCGGCGACGATGGTCGGCTGGCTGCCCATGAGCATGGCTCCGCGTCCGCCCAGATAAGCGACCAGGACGCCAACTCCGATGGCGGCCAGGGATTTCCAGTGCAGGAACGACTGTCCGACGGTCTGGAGGGAGATCTTCCCGCTGGCCAGCGGCGTCATGACCCCGATGGTCAGGATGATAATGCCGACGGTCAGCCCGTATTTCTCCAGCCAGGGAAAAGCCTGCTGAAGTCCCAGCACACGGATCAGCAGCAGCACGACCATGGCAATGGTAATCGGCGAGTTGCTGCTGATGACACCGAGCGCTGCCAGACCCAGCAGCAATAACGAGGTTATATCCATAGCTTGGATACACTCCTTCTCTTAAGTAAGCCTTGTACTCACAATATGATCGGCAATCAGCTTGCCGTGCTCCCGCCCGCTCTCGATGAATACCTCGTTGGCATTCCGTCCGGAAGCGATAACCCCGGCGACATAGATGCCCGGTATATTACTCTCCATGGTAGCGGGGTTAAAGGCTGGTTTATCCATAGAGTCATCCATCTGTACCCCGGCAGAGGTGAGCAGGGCTCTGCTGGGACGGAAGCCGGTCATCGCCAGTACGAAGTCATTATCCAGCTCGGTAGGTTCCCCGTTCACAGAGGAGGTTACCAAGACCGAGGCCGAGGTGATCTCCGTGACGCGCGATTCCAGATGCAATGTAATGCTCCCCTTCTGCACCATGCTCTCGAAGATCGGACGCACCCAGGGCTTGATATTGTCCGAGATACTGCTTCCCCGGTAGACCATATCCACCTTGGCGCCTACCCGCAGCAGCTCCAGCGCGGCATCCACCGCTGAATTGCTGCCTCCGATTACAGTTACCTTCATGCCGGAATACGGATGAGCCTCGCCAAAATAATGCGTAACCTTCGGCAGCTCCTCCCCGGGAATCCCGATCAGATTAGGCTGGTCGAAGTAACCGGTAGAGATGACTACGTTCGCAGCGTAGCGCTGCTGCTCCTCGCCGCGCTTGTTGACCGTATGTACAACGAAGCTGCCATCCTCCTGCGGCAGAACGGACAACGCTTCTTCATAAGCGGCAATCTCAAGCTGATGCTGCGCGGCCGCACGGCGGTAGTAGACCAGCGCCTCATGGCGGTAGGGCTTGTCATTCGGAGAGGTGAAGGGCACATCTCCAATCTCAAGCAGCGGGGTGGTGCTGAAGAACTGCATGTTGGTCGGATACAGGTAGATGGAATGGACAATGAAGTTCTTTTCCACAATCAGGCTGGAGAGCCCTTGGCGCTGGCATTCGATGGCTGCAGACAGTCCGCAGGGACCGGCGCCGATAATAATAACGTCTAGCATAATATCTATGTCCTCCTAAGGTAGTATTCTATTCAGTAAATGGTACCTTATATTTTTGTTTTTTGCCATGGCTGGCGAATTCCGCAAATTGGGGATTGATCAGATGTCAAGATGGGTATATAATTAGATATATATCTAAAGTATAAAATGGCAGTTCCCCCAGACTGCCTGACGAATATCCGTAGGAGCGTGATCCCGCTTGCAGTTAGACAAAATTGTCGCCTATCA
Organism: Paenibacillus sp. FSL H3-0333; assembly: GCF_038002805.1. Classification (NCBI taxonomy): domain Bacteria; kingdom Bacillati; phylum Bacillota; class Bacilli; order Caryophanales; family Paenibacillaceae; genus Paenibacillus; species Paenibacillus sp. FSL H3-0333. The sequence goes on from NZ_JBBODG010000001.1 coordinate 3,821,075, forward strand.
CAAAGCTTTATCCGATCCCACCCGGCTGCGTATTCTTCTGCTTCTGTCCCGGGGCGAGGTTCACGGTCACGCCTTGGCCGAGAAGCTGAATCTGTCACAGCCTACGGTGACCCATCATGCAGCCAAGCTGCGTGAAGCCGCACTGATCCTGGAGCGCAGAGACAAGAACACTGTATATTTCAAGCTGAATCCCGAGTTTATCCAGGCAGGCTCTGAAGCCTCGCTGAAATTTATTTTTGCAAAGGGGGTGGAGGAGATGGAGGAAGAGTCGCCTGAACACAGTCTGAAGGAGTCGGTGCTCCGTAATTTTTTTGCCAAAGACGGACGCCTGCGCCAGATTCCCGCACAATACAAGAAGAAATTAATCGCACTGCAATATATGGTGGAGAAGCTCGAACCGGGTGTGGTCTATTCGGAGAAAGAGATCAACGAGTTCATTAAGCCGTTCCACGATGATTATGCCACAATCCGCCGCGAGTTCATTATGCACCAGTTCATGTACCGGGAGAATGATAAGTATGAGCTTAACCCGCCGGATCTCTGGACTCACTGGGAAAATGTCAAATAATGATCTAATAAATGGGGATTTTTTATGACAAGTGCGAAACTGCTGATTAATTGTTCAAATAACGAATAAAATGGAATTGAAAGCGTTATCTGACATAACTTCGAAAGGAGACCTTCAGTATGATATTCAAACGTGCCAAAAAAAACTTGCAACCCGTTCATCCGACCGTTACCTTGCCGCAGATCAAGCAGGCTGTAAGGCAATTTGAAGAAGATATGCCCGCTCCCATTAACCGTACCGCTCTGATCCAGGAAGATAAGAGCATTGACCTGAACCGGCTCAAACGATATTTAGGCGGAGTTCCGCAGCAGAAATTCTATATGTCCAGCGAGACCTTTGAGATTTTTGAAGAATCTGACAAGCTGGTGCCGTACTACCTCGACATGGTTCAATCGGCGGTAGACAATTATATCAGTGACACCGGCAAGCTGCCGCTGCTCGAAGACGCCTGGCTCCCTGAGGTTCATTACCGGCTGCTGTCCACCGAGCGTTATCTGAAGGAGACACCGCCGTTCCCGCTCTACATTACCGATGAGGAAATGATGCTTACGCATCGCGCAGAGCATTTTGAACATTTTGAATCTTGAAAGCTCTGCGTACCTGATTCCCCCTATACAGGCCATTCTGACGAAGGAGAGGTTGTCCTTCCTGGCGGAATGGTCTTTATTTTGCGCCCGGGCGCGTAGTACAATAAGCATCTGGTGCGTTGGGCGCAGAAATGGACGACAGAAGGGGAGCGTAGACATGAGAGAGGTACAAGCGTTGCTGTTTGATTTGGACAATACCCTGATGGACCGGGATCAGACCTTCCGCAGCTTCAGCACGAAGTTTGTGCAGGATCACCTGGGACATCTTAGCGAAGAGCAGGCCGTGCAGGTGGTGGAGGATATGATTATCAGAGATGCCGACGGATACCGGGAGAAGGACGGGTTCTTCGCGGAGCTTAGCGAGGTTCTTCCTTGGGAGAAGGCATTGACCGCTGCGGACATCCGGGCCTATTATGATGAGACCTATATCCGCCACGGGGCGATAATGAAGCATGCGGTGGAGACCCTGGAGTATTGCCGGGACCGGGGATATCCGCTGGGACTGGTCACGAACGGCGGCATGGATATTCAATATGGCAAAATCGATCTGCTTGGACTCCGCGGCTACTTCCGCACGATCGTCATTTCGGGCGAAGCCGGGATCAGCAAGCCTGATCCTGAGATATACAAGTTAGCCCTGGAACGCCTTGGCTCCACGGCGGAACAGACTATATTCATCGGCGATCATCCGGTGAATGATATCTGGGGGGCGGCGCAGAGCGGGATGGATACGATCTGGCTGAAGCGCAAGCACCCTTGGGATGAATCACTGAACGTGAAGCCTCTCGCTGTCATTCAGGAGCTGGATGAGCTCCGGGGCATTATTTAAGCAAGTTAGGGCCCACTGTTGACAAACGGTATCCGGGCCGTATATTATTACAGCATATTATTTCGGAAGGAGACGATGTCAAATGGCAGTTTATACTAGCGTTTCAGGATTGGTTGCTACTGTTGTGGATACGTGTCTTCCGGGAAATGCGGCTGTGGAGTAATAATTGATCCCCAGCTTCGCAGGTAAGCTCTATGATGCCTTCTAGAGCCGCCGGGAACCGTATCGGTTCCGGCGGCTTTTTTGCGTGTGCAGGTCTGCTGCATCACGCCCGGATAGTGGATTCTGCTCTTCTCGCGCAGAGGAGCAGACTCACTATCCTGGAATGACTCTGCCCGCAGCGGACGGTTCTTTGCTGTACATCAGCAAAAGCCGGACCGCGGCCGAGTCTGCCTCTGCCGCCGGAACCTTTGGGTTCCGGCGGTTTTTTGTGTGCGCATGTGGAGCCAATGCTGCCCGGAGATACATGGATGATGTGATAAGCGGATGTATGAGAACGATAATAACCCATTCAGGAGGAAATGCATGAATATCGATATCAAGCTAGAACAGTACGGCTGGAATGAAGAATGGAACGGAAAATGGACAGATAAGCTGCGGCTGCTGGACGACAGGGAGTATGCAGCGGGCCGGATTGCCGGAGATTTCGGCAGTAAATACAAGGTGATTACTGCAGCAGGTGAAATATGGGGTGAGTTGTCAGGCAAGTTCCGGCATTCGCTAAGCGGGTCCGGCGAGTATCCGGCGGTAGGCGATTGGGTGGTCCTGGCGATGCAGGATGGGGGAGCGCATGCGGTGATTCATGGTGTGCTTCCCCGTCACAGCGTCATCTCGCGCAAGGTGGCGGGCCCGACTCAGGAGGAGCAGATTGTAGCTTCCAACGTGGATACCTTATTCCTGGTCAGTGCACTGAATGATGATTTCAATGTACGGCGGATGGAGCGTTATCTGATTATGGCCTGGAACAGCGGGGCGAATCCCGTCATTCTATTGACCAAGGCAGATCTGTGCACCGATGCGGAGCTGAAAATGGCCGAAATGCAGCAGGCGGCTCCCGGTGTCCCGGTCCATGTGGTCAGCGCCTTACTGGGCGACGGTCGGGAGGAGCTCCAGCCCTACATCGGCAGCGGCCAGACGGTAGCTCTGACCGGCTCGTCCGGCTGCGGCAAATCGACGATGGTCAACTGGCTCAGCGGCCGGAATCTGCAGCTCACCCAGGATGTGCGGGAAGGGGACAGCCGCGGACGTCATACGACCACACACCGCGAGCTGTTCGTCCTCCCGGATGGCGGAATCATCGTCGATACGCCGGGAATGCGCGAGCTGCAATTGTGGGAGGATGACGGCGGACTGGACCTGGCGTTCGGTGAGATCAGTACGCTTGCGGTGGAATGCCGCTTCAGTGACTGTACTCATACACGGGAGGAAGGCTGCGCCGTGCTTGCGGCTGCCGCGAGCGGCGTGCTGGACGGGAAGCGGCTGCAGAATTACCACAAGACGCAGAAGGAGCTGCAATTCCAGAACAGCAAGGAAGCGAGACAGAAGCGCAAGACAGCCGCCGCCTCCGCTAAAAGCACCCCGCCCCGTGCCAAGGGCAACAGCTGGCAGCGGGTGCTGGACGAATATTGAGCGGCGATGAAATTCCAGAGCGTTGTAGAAGCATTGAAGCGGGCAGGGGAATAGGGATGAAAGTTTGCATAACAGAATAAGCTTACTGGATGCTAAGCATTGTGTAAGCAGGAGCTACGCCACCTGGAGTAGTTGGAAAAACGTATCTTAATTTGGTGGTTCGGGAGCTATAGAGGAAATTAGTTGGATAAACGTCATTTGTTACACCGTAAAAGCCTCGATTGGGAAGAGTTGGAGGAGATTAAGTGCCATTTTTCCAACTGCTCTCTAGCTTGAGGTCTCTTGTTCGATAGCAAGTGGAGAAAATCCACCTGCTTCAGCAACTTTTATAGCAGTGGTATCTGGTCTTGTCCGTAAGAACTCCGTCTCAACGTTAAGAGGCTGTCCCGGTGGGTTAAATGAAGGGGTTATTCTGTCGTAGCGTTTTGAGAAGTTTTTAAAGAAGTTCGTATCCCGCTTAAACAGTGGAGAGGACGGAACGATTGTGGAAAAGCGGCAGCGGTCGCCTTGGTCTCCGGATTTTCACCGCTAAGGGGAATGAAAAAAATCTGGAGAGCACAGCGATTGTAACAACGGTCCGTTCACGCAGCGTCCACCCAAGTGCTCACGTTGATCTAACTCCAAAAAAAAGAGCTGTCCCAAGCAGCCACTTCATGGCATTTGGGACAGCTCTTCATATGCTCTCGGTAAGTCTCCCTACGGAGACTTTCAAAAAGCTATTTATGATCAGATTAGAACGATGCGGCTGCTGTCTTAGCCAGTTGCAGACCGGAAGCGATAATCACAGCGGATTTGTCCGGGTTCTGGTTGTGTCCTTCGATGATTACCTGTGTAGTTTCCTTGAAGCCCCAGAAGTTCAGGTTGCCCATGATGAAGTTCACGGCCATTTCAGCACTTGCTGCCGGGCCTGCGGAGTACACGCCGCCTCTGGCGTTCAGAACCGCTGCTTTTTTGCCAGTCAACAGTCCTACTGGACCTTCAGCAGTATACTTGAAGGTAGTTCCAGCCTGGTTCAAGTAATCGATATAAGTGTGCAGTACAGCCGGAACGGTCATGTTCCAGAGCGGGAAGGCAAAGACTACTTTGTCAGCGGCCAGGAACTGGTCCAGATATTTCTTAACAAGTGCAGCGCCTGCTGCTTCTTCAGGAGTGGCTTCGAAGCCTTGGGCTGCTTTGTATACGCCAGTGATGAGTGTGTTATCGTAGTAAGGAAGCTGTTCAGCGAACAGGTCGAGTTCAGTGATCTGGTCCTGCGGATGAGTCTCCTTGTAGCTGGACAGGAATTCGTTGTAGAGCTGAACACTTACGGATTGCTCGGCAGGGCGGTTATTAGCTTTGATAAACAGTACATTCGACATTATGATTTCTCCTTAGGTATATATTTAATATTAACTATCGATAATATAGCATTTAATATTTAGTTTGTAAATATCCGTCGGATAAAATTTTTTTCTGCTTACAGAAGCTGCTATCCTTCGCAAATGTACCATATCTTCTATAACGGATTCCTAATTTGCCGCTCAAAGGCCCATATGTAGTTTTACTAATTTCGCAAGCGGTGCAGGTGCGCATCAGGACAAGTTTAGGGGATCAGCGGTCCGGTTATATAGGTGATATAAGGAGAAGAGGAAATGATTCCCTCTCCAGATCACGGGACTAAGCCCCCATTTAAAGGAGCGATTGACATGTCCATCGACCGTTTCATCCTGAAGAAGCTGGACAGCTGTCACGAAGAGCATACCCGGCGTAACCTGGTGAAGTTGTTCAAATTGCGAATTAAAAAGGCGGAGAAAGAGGAGAACAGGAACCTCCGGATTGGCTGACTGACGGTATAATGTTGAATCCTAAGCCCCTGTAACCCATAGTCTAAGCGCATCCCTCACTTGCGGGCATGTGCTTTTTTAAGTTGTTTAACTTTATATGTATAACGGCAAAAAAATATCCCTCTGTTTAATAGAGGGATAAGGCCAATGAATCATTTTCACTGTAACTGTGCAATATAGCTTCTGAGCCTTTAATTTCGATACTGATCAGGGAATTCAAACAGGTCTGCAGGGCGTTTTTGCCTTTTTGAATTTTGAGTTCAAGCGTACTGTTGAGCAGTCGAAGTACTTTTTGGGTCGGCTGTTTGTTTTCTGTTGTGAAATATACAGGGACAAGCTTGTTTTGAAAAGTGATGAGCATTCTCATTTTGAAAACCACCTCGCTAAAAGTATTTCATGGTATTGATCTTACCCTGTGTTTCTTAATTTTACCTTAAAATTAGCTTATGATAACATAAAGATTGCAAGTTTTATAGTTTTGCAGTTTTTTTGAAAGCCACTCATTTACAGTTATACTTACATGTATGCCTAAAAGGAAGGGATAAAGAATGTGAATAAGCAAGATTTTATCTGTCTGGCACAGTATTTGTTCCCGGGTGAGACCCGGCGTAGAGTGGTGGCAGAGCTCCTGCACACAGCCTCCGGCTCCAAGCGGATATGCAGAATGAAATTCAATGAGCGTGAATATGCGCAGGATGTATGCCTGCAAGTACATAAGGATAAGATCCTCCTGACAGGGTTAACGGAAGAAGATGATTTCGCCTACGAGCTGAAGGAGCCGGCAGAGATGAAGCGCGCCTGCTATTACCTGTTCAATTGCTTCGAGCGTGCGCAGCCCCGGAACCCGTCCGCTCCTGCGGTATTCCTGTCCAGACGGAGTTATGAGGAGATTCATGAGAAGGCCGGAACATGGACGTTGTGTGTGCTGGCGGCTTCACTGGAAGCGGAGACAGGTGATCCTGACAGCTCTGCTGAATTGGCTAAAGTGCTTAAGAACCGGACAGCGTCCGGTGAACTGCGGTTATGTGCGAGGAATGGGGAAGGCTGGACCCTGCAGCAGATTTCTTACATTGAAGCTTCTTCGGGCGGATGGCTTCTGCGCAGCAGCAGTGAGCAGGAAGACGGTTATATCATTGCGTTCCCGCTGACCCGGGCGGAGCTGTGTCATGCTTTTGGGGAATGGCTGCTCTATTAAGATTGTTCTTGCAAAATAACCTCGGCTGAAGCACCGCCCCATTCTGACGAGTCTGGCTCGCTGGTCCGGTACAGCGTGAATACGGCGCTGCGATCATTCATTGAGCGGGGCGGGTTGACGAACCGATTATAATGTAAGCGCTTCATATATTGCGCTTTAACCTTTCCATAGACTCCCGCATATGCATAGAGCAAGGGCGAAAGACCCGGGAGGAAAGGAGTGGAGAGGATGAAAGGGTTCAAAAGACTGTCATTGCCGTTCTTGTTGATGCTTGTGTTCGGCGCTGTACTTGCAAGCTGCGGCAGTAAATCCGCTAATGTCAAGGTGAAGATCGGCGAAGTTACCCGTTCCGTGTTCTATGCGCCTGAATATGTGGCCTTATCGCAGGGCTTTTTCAAGGATGAAGGGCTGGATGTGGAGCTGCAGACGATACCTGGCGGAGATAAAACCATGACGGCCCTGCTCTCAGGGGCAATCGATGTGGCGCTGGTCGGTTCGGAGACCTCCATTTATGTGTATCAGCAGGGGGCGGATGATCCAGTCATTAATTTTGCGCAGCTTACGCAGCGGGATGGAACCTTCTTGTTCGCGCGTACACCGGACAGCCATTTTACATGGGACAAAGTGAAGGGCTCGACGTTCCTGGGGCAACGGCAAGGGGGCATGCCGCAGATGGCGGGCGCATTCACGCTGCGCAGCAAGGGGATTGATGCGGGGAAGGATCTGACGCTGATCCAGAACATTGATTTTGCCAATATTGCCGGTGCATTTGCTTCCGGGACCGGGGATTATGTGCAGCTGTTCGAGCCTCAGGCATCGATCTTCGAGAGTGAAGGCCGGGGCCAGGTGGTCGCTTCCTTCGGGGTAGAGAGCGGTTATCTGCCGTATACGGTATTCATGTCCAAGCAGAGCTACATCACTAAGAATCAGGACACGGTGCAGAAATTCACCAATGCGGTCCAGCGTGCCCAGTTATGGGTGAAGGCTCATAATCCTGAGGAGATTGCTGACGCGGTCATGCCGTATTTTGAAAAGATTGACCGGGGCATTGTAGTCTCTGCCATCAGCCGTTATAAGGAACAGGATACCTATGCGGTGAATCCGGTAATTGATGACAAGGAATGGAATAATCTGCTGGATGTCATTGACCATGCCGGTGAGCTGAAGGAACGGATTCCTGCCGCTAAGATTGTGAATAACAGCTTTGCAGAGCAGGCAGAGAGCACCATTAAGGAGTGAGGAGGCTGACCACTATGCTTCCAGTAGTCGAGTTGAAGGAAGTCACGCACGCCTACCTGGGAGACCGCGAGGCTTCGCTTGCTATAGAGGATCTGAATCTCAGCGTCGGCCAAGGCGAGTTCGTTAGCCTGGTCGGACCGAGCGGCTGCGGCAAAACGACGATTCTGTCGATCATCGCCGGGCTGCTGCAGCCTTCACGCGGTGAGGTGCTGCTCAGCGGACGTAAGGCCGCAGGACCTTCGCCGGAGGTCGGCTATATGCTCCAGCAGGACTATCTCTTCCCCTGGAGGACGATTGAGGATAACGCGCTGCTCGGGCTGGAGCTGACCGGAAGGCTCACCGGAAGCTCGCGTGCCAAATCGCTGCAGCTGCTGGCCGATATGGGGCTGGAGGGCAAGGAGCAGGCTTATCCGGCACAGCTCTCGGGAGGGATGCGCCAGCGTGTCGCTCTGGTGCGGACACTGGCTACCGACCCCGGCCTGCTGCTGCTCGATGAGCCATTCTCGGCGCTGGACTACCAGATTAAACTGCAGCTGGAGGATCTGGTCTCGGAGACGCTGATGCGCCGGGGAACCACGGCGATTCTGGTTACGCATGACCTGTCTGAAGCGATTGCAGTCAGCAGCCGGGTCATTCTGCTCCAGCCGAATCCGGGCAGAATCCGCAGGATTTTTGAAATTCCGGAAGCGATTCGCAGAACACCGCCGCTGTATGCGCGGGACCTGCCGGGCTTCGCCGGGCTTTTTCACGAGGTATGGAAGGAAATGGAGCTGGCAGGGAGGGAAGAGATGTGAATACAGAAGCGCAGCCCCGTGAGACGGCTTCCCGTGCGCAGTGGCTCGAACAGAAGCATGCGGATTACAGGAAGAAGAAGCTGCGCCGCAAAAGTCAAGTGCTTATGGTCCGTAGCAGCCTGCTGCTGGTGTTCTTCGTGCTCTGGGAAGCCGGGGCCAGAATGGGCTGGATCGATGAGCTGCTGTTCAGTTATCCGACGAAGGTCTTCGGTCAGATCTGGGAGGACATGGTCAGCGGCAGTCTGTGGCCGCATCTGGGAATGACCGTGGGCGAGACCGCAGTGGGCTTTATTCTGGGCACCTTAATCGGGACGCTGCTGGCGGTCGTCATCTGGTGGTCACCTTTTCTGTCCGCCGTCCTGGACCCTTATATGGTCGTATTCAACAGCATGCCGAAGGTGGCGCTGGGCCCGATCTTCATTGTAATGTTCGGGGCAGGCTTCACCGCCATTGTCATTACCACCTTATCCATTACCGTAATTATCACGACTCTGGTAGTGTACAACAGCTTTTGCAGCGTGGACCCGAATCTGGTCAAGGTGGTCCGTTCCTTCGGTGCCTCCAAAAGCCAGGAGTTCTGCAAAGTCATTCTCCCGGCGTCGTTCCCGGCGGTGGTCTCCACCCTCAAGGTGAACGTCGGCATGTCCTGGGTCGGCGTTATTGTCGGTGAATTTCTGGTTGCGAAATCAGGGCTGGGGTATCTGATCATCTACGGCTTTCAGGTGTTCAACTTCACCCTGGTCATGTCGAGTCTGCTCATTATTGCGGCTGTGGCTACGGCCATGTACCAGCTGGTGGTGTATGTGGAGAAGCTGCTGCTGTCGAGGCGGTAAGAATCATGTCATATTGTGTCTCTTGGCAAAATCTTGTACCATGACTATATCTTTATTTGAATGATGAAGCTTAACGGTGTAGGAGAGATATTCACATGGGATTTCGTATTATTAAAACGGCGGCTGCAACTCTGCTGTCTATTCTGCTGGCAGCCGCCGCTGGTATCCCTAATGCGCAAAGCGCGGGACTGCTGGCCATTCTCGGGGTGGAAACGACCCGTAAAAGGAGTCTACGCACGATTTCGGCGCGCTTCTTCGCCTCATTGGTGGGACTCTTTTTGGGCTGTATTCTATTCTTCGCCCTGGGCTTTCATTATTGGGTACTCGGACTGTATGTATTGTTCGGCTTCCCGCTGATTGTCAAAGCCGGCTTCAAGGAAGGGATCGTCACCAGCTCGGTCATTGTGTTCCGCGTATTTGGACAAGCTGATATCACGGTTCATATCCTGCTGCAGCAGGTGGAGCTGCTGATTATCGGCCTTGGCTCGGCCGGTCTTGTGAACTTCATCTATATGCCGGAGACCGGCGGGATGATTGCGGGCATCCGCAAGGAGGTAGACGGCTATTTCTCGGTGATCTTCCGGCAGATGGCCAGAACGCTCCGTGATCCCGGTTATATCTGGGACGGGCAAGAGCTGATCGGGGCAGGCGAGACTGTACAGAAGGGGCTGATGGCAGCATCCAGGGAAATGGAGAATCATGTGATCCACCCGGATGAGGCCTGGAACGTGTACTTCTATATGCGCAAGGAGCAACTGGAGTCCATCCAGAATATGATGCAGCTGCTCTCGCAGGTATACCGCCAGCTGCCTCATGGGGATATGGTGGCAGAGCTGTTCGACCAGCTAAGCGGCGATGTGCTGGCTGAGGAATATACCGGCCGGACCGAGCGGCTGCTGGAGGAGCTGCAGCAGGAGTTCCAGGAGATGGAGCTGCCGGATTCGCGCGAGGAATTCGAGATCCGCTCCGCGATTCTGCAATTATGCCGCGAGCTTGCGCTGTATCTTAAGATTGCCAAGCGCTATAAGAGCCCGGTGGAGCTGCGTCCGGTTAAGGACAAGCAGCCTGCGAAAGGCAAAGCATAAGCAAATCCATGTAATTTAGGTGTCAGGTATTCACATTCCGGTGTAAAATAACGATAAGAAACATAAGTACCCAAAGTGAGCTTGTCTCTTAAGTGATGTCCAAAACCCAAGAATCTTGGTCTGGCAGGTGAGGAATATGAATAACAGCAATGATCAATATATCGGCAAACAGCTGGTAGCGAACCTTTTTAATCATAGCGGTGTATTTGTCTTGCCGGCATTGACCCTGCTCACCGGAGAGCATATCCGCCTGATTACGCAGCACAAGATCGTTCTGGAGCCGCAGGATGTGGTCCAGGTCGACAGCGCTGCATTCTATCAGCTGGCTGTGGATGATTGTACGGCGGCGATGGAGAGCATTTTTGAGCAGCTGCGCTATACGAAGACGAAGCGTCTGCCGATGATTGAGCTCAGGAATGAAGTGATCCCGTTCATCCAGCAGGTGAGCGAGAAGAATGATTTCTTTGGAATATTGTCTGCGCTGCAGACTAAGGATGACTATACATACAGGCATAATGTGGCGGTGGGCATCATCTCTACGCTGCTCGGCAAATGGCTGAAGCTGAAGCCGGACGAGCTGAGCATGCTGACGATTGCTGCGACGCTTCATGATATCGGCAAAATTATGATCCCGGCCGAGATCCTTACTAAGCCGGGTCCGCTGAGTGAGGATGAATATGCCCTGATGAAAAAGCACACCACCTATGGCTATGAGATGATTCGCGATACGGTGGGCACCAATCATATGCAGGCGCTTGTGGCGCTGCAGCATCACGAACGGATGGACGGCAGCGGCTACCCCTTCGGCGTGCTGGGCCACCGGATTACGGATTTCAGCAAAATCGTGGCGGTGGCGGATATTTTCCACGCGATGACTTCAGATCGGTTCTACCGTACAGCCGCGCCGCTGTATGAGGTGCTTAAGCAGATGGACGAGAACGTCTACGGCAAGCTGGACCCGTATATCTGCAGTGTGTTCATTAATAAGCTAATGCAGTCGATGATCGGCAATGAGGTGCTCCTGACGGACGGGCAGATCGGCAAAATCATTATGATTCTGGCCCATGACCCGCTGCGTCCGCTGGTGAACATCGGTGAGGACTTCATCGATCTCAGCCGCCACCGGCAGCTTGGCATCGTACGTGTACTTTCCTAGCAGGGGGCCTCTGCTCTTCCCGGCTTAAGATGTTGGCACAATAAAAAGTAGCGGTTTTCCCGGTTTGGGGGAGCCGCTACTTTTGTTTTTTTTCAGGTCAGGAGACTCATAATGGACTAAATCCGGCAATAAAATGAAGCAAAGGGCTTCAGTTACGGCATCTGAGGGCTTACCCAAATTTATTTCTACTCTAACAATCAACAAATGCCCAGAACGTGCATACACTTGATAGTGAATGATTGTATGGAGGAGGTTCAAAGATGTCATTAAGCCATAAACGTCAAACAAGGGAGATCATTACGAAGGCAATTTGCGGCAAAGGTCGTAAGTTCTCTACAGCAACCCATACCGTGACTCCGCCACATCATCCGACTAGTATTCTGGGGGCTTGGATCATTAACCACCAGTACGAAGCGGTTGCCGCCGGGAACGGAATCGAAGTAATCGGTACCTATGATGTGAACATCTGGTATTCGTACGACAAAAACAAGCAGACCGAGGTTGCCAAGGAAACGGTCTCCTATGTGGAGCTTATTCCATTGTCGTACCTCGACCCGAGACACCGTGCTTCCACGGCACAGGTCTCTGCGGAGGCAACGCAGGAACCCAATTGTGTGGAAGCCGGGGTATCGCCGGGCGGAGGCAGTGTGACACTCCGGGTGGAACGCGAGTTCGATGCGGAACTGGTGGCTGAGACCAAGCTCCGCGTGTTTGTCAGTGATCAGAGTGACGATCTGGAAGACAAGGATTATGATTTTGAAGGCGAGAACTATGATTACGATGATATGGACCCTGACGCTCTGGATGATGAGCTCTAGGAAGGAATGCGCCGCTGCCTGAAGTACTGTGTGGGTTATGATCCATTATATGATGAGAGGGCAGCGGCGTAGAGGGCGAATGCCCTCTTTTTTTTAAAATATAATTTTTTTTTGAATGGTAAGGATGTAGGCTTCATGCTGTTGAGTATCCTTCAAGGCGAAATGAAGCGGAGGGGGATGCTGGAGCTGGAGAAGCGTCATTCATCAGGAATATTAAACAGGGCAGCGTTCGAATGTTCAAGTGTAGTGCGACAGGGTCTTTGTAAGGATGATTGTGCTATTTCCATTTGATAATTTGGGGGTCAGGCTTCCTCAGCGGCTTATCGCTCAAAGGGTATTGTCCGGTAACCGGATGGTGCGCGAGGGGATACGGCCCTGAGGAATTTCGTATGGGCGGAGGCATTAGACATGAATGAAGGGTTGAACGTATTCCGGCAGCTTGCGCCGGAGCAGATCGAACGCAGGCTCCGGCGCTGCGGGATTGAGGCCGACTCCATTTCTATAGGCAGAGGGTCGCGGCGACAAGATACAAGAGACACCCAAAACCACTCGGATGGACAAGACCCCGCAAGCTACAGACAGCATTACCGCGTGTTTATTTTCAATCTGGCCGTGCTGGACTGCCTGCCGCTTGGAGCGGGGGCGGCTATGGGCGGGCTTGGGGCTGGATGGTTGGGTGGGGGTGGGAGTGGCAGGGGAAGAGTTGGAGAGCAAGTCGAGTATGGGAGTGGTGGAGTTGGAGTTGGAGGGCAAGAGGAGAAAGGGAGTGGGAGGGTAGGAGTTGGAGGGCAAGGGGAGTATGGGAATGGTGGGGTAGGATTTGGAGTGCAAGAGGAGAATGGGAGTGGAAGGGTAGGAGTTGGAAGGCAAGAGGAGTATGGGAATGGTGGGGGAGTAGCTGGGGGGCAGGGTGAGTATGGGAGTGGTGACCAAGGAGCTGGGGGGCAAGAGGAGGATGGGAGTGGTCGGAGAGGCGTTGGAAGACAGGGCGGGAATGAGAGAGATGGAGAAGGAGCTGGGGAGCAAGAAGAGTATGAGCGTGGAGGGCCAGGAGTTGAGGAGCGAGAGGAGTATGGGAGTGGTAGGGTAGGAGTTGGAAGGCAGGGTGAGTATCGGAGTGGTGGGGATGAGTTTGGAAGTTTAGGTGGTGGAGGAAGGGAGTTGCGGGGGGCTGCAGGGGTTCTGCGGACCACTGCGGTGCGGGCGTTGTATAGTCTGGGACTGGACAGCGGCGAGGTGGAGCTGCGGGCCATGGGCGGGCGGCGGTACATGGTGACAGGCATCACTCCGGTGCTGCCTGATCCCGCAGGAGCGCTGCCTGAGCCTTACCGTTCAGCATCCGCAGCGCTTGCGCGGATGCTTGACGGTGAGCAGCCGGGCCGGCCGGGGCTGCTCATGGGCATGGACCCGGAGTTCCTGCTGCTCCGGGAATCCTCGGGCCGCGTCGTGCCGGCGTCGCGGTACCTGCCCATGGACGGCGTCGCGGGCTGCGACGCCGGACCCCCGGGAACGCGCGGCGTGTTCCCGGTGGCGGAGCTGCGCCCCGCGCCGCGCGGGGAACCGCGCGCGCTGCTGGCGCAGCTGATGTCCGCCGCACGCGAGGCGGACCGGCTCATTGCCGACCGCTCGCTCTGCTGGCGGGCGGGAGGTATGCCGCTGCGGGGCTGGGCCCTCGGCGGCCACCTGCACTTCAGCGGCGTCACGCTGTGTGCGCCGCTCCTGCGCGCGCTAGATAACTATCTGGCGCTGCCCTTGTTCCTGCTGGAGGACATCCGGGCTGCGGCCCGGCGTCCCCGCTATGGCGTGCTCGGCGATTTCCGCCCTCAGCCGCATGGCGGCTTCGAGTATCGGACCCTGCCGAGCTTCCTGGTCTCCCCGGTCATCGCCAAAGGCGCGGTCTGTCTGGCTCACCTGATCGTGAGCCATTATGAAGACCTGCCGCTGCGCCCGCTCGACCGGGAAGACCTGCATGCCGCCTTCTACAGCGGCGGCAAATCTCCTCTGCGCACAGCCTGGCCTCCCCTGGAGGCGCAGCTGCGCGCACTGGGCGGCTACGCAGCCGCCGCCCGGTGGATTGATCCGCTGCTGCGCGCCATAGCGGAGCAGCAGAGCTGGGATGAGTCGCGGGATATCCGCGGCTCCTGGGTACGGAGCGCCCCGCCGGACTCCGGGGCGCTACCTTCCGGGCGGGCGGATGCATATCAATAGAGCCCGCCGCCCGTCAAGTCCCGATAGCCGCCAGTTACAGCTTTTCTGCACCGCTAGGTGTGGGAAGCTGTAGCTATGGCGGCTATATTTTTAAACAAACAATCGTACTCAAGTACTTCAATTACTCTGGCTTACTCTCAATTATCTAAGTTACTCAACCAATCCTCACTTCAAACGTGCGCCCATTCATGAAGTTTCGTTCGAAGTGAACATTCAGCCATAGGTGTATTCTGTACAACTAAACGCACTCCAAAAGAAGCTTTTTCTCTTCTAAGTGTAGTCTGTACAACTAAATTTGCCCGAATGGCGTGAACCCGAGTACAGATGGATTTTTAAATGTACAAACTACAACTAAACGGATCATTGGTAGGACATCGGACACTTTAGTTGTACGAAATGCAATTAAGCATACCACTGTAGCTTGTATATAAAGGGGACACAGAAGAACCTCAGGATGCGGTTGGTCAAACTGCTGTTCGTTACTTCCACTAATAAAAATCTGACGTATTCTTACCAGTGCAAGTTACTATTCTAATCCCGCTATCGCAACTATATGGGTCTGTTGAAGTAATTAACGAAGTGATTAACAAAGCTGATTATCTGAGTGATTGTATTTACTGCAGCAGAATCGCCGTTTGCCAGCGCCGAGATCCATTCTGATGTAGTTCGTACATTAGATTTCTGGGATTTGGTCCGAAAACTCTCCTTTTAAGGATTTCTAATGTACGAAGTGCAACAGATCCTATTTTTCAGACAATTACAGAGCCATCTAATGCACAAACTACAATAGAATAAAAAACCTGCCAGGAACTCTCATCACCATACCTGACTATGCTTGCCTGAGCCTCCGTCACCATATTTCGCACTCACACAAGCATCCGCATTTGCCACTCCGCACTCGCACTCGCGTATACGCATCTGGACCAAGTATTCTCACCTGTATTCCCACCACATATAGACCGCACTCTGACCAAACATTCTCAGCCGCTCTTACTGCTCACCCACATCCCATACTGATTTTATTGACCAACATTCTTCCACATACACATAACACTCGCCTCCCCCCAAGTTACTCACGCTCCCCACATCCCCGCCCAGCCCCGCATTCCGTCTCACCCCGCCCTTACACCCGCCCCAACATCTCCACATTCCTCCCACCCCCCAACCAATATATCTCCCACACTCATTCCACACTCCCCCCACAAACCCCTAATCCCTAAGCGCCAGCCCGCCCGAAATCCCCCTGAATACCCCCACCAACTTTTAGGAACCTTTGCGGGCGTGCCGGGGGTAACCCGGGGAGCGGAGTTTCTGCTATAATAGAGAACAGTATGAAGTAGGTATGGAGGTAGACGATGGCAAACTATACGCCGATGATTCAGCAGTATCTCAAAGTCAAGGAAGGGGCGAAAGACGCTTTCCTTTTCTTTCGTCTGGGCGATTTCTATGAAATGTTCTTCGAGGATGCCCTCTTGGCATCCAAAGAGCTTGAGATTACATTAACAGGCCGCGACGGCGGGGTGGGCGAGAAAATTCCAATGTGCGGAGTGCCGTATCATGCCGCCGAGGGGTACATACAGCGACTGATCGAGAAGGGCTACAAGGTGGCGATCTGCGAGCAGCTGGATGATCCTGCGGTGACTAAAGGGATGGTCCGCCGTGATATCGTCCGGGTCGTAACACCGGGTACGGTAATGGACGGTAAGATTATTTCGGACAAAAGCAACAACTACCTCGTCTGCGTAACAGAGGAAGACGGGATGATGGCGCTGGCCGCCTGCGATTTGACGACAGGTGAGCTGTATGTCACATCGGTTCTCTCAAGCACCGAGTGGCTGCGCGATGAGATTGGCATCTACGAGCCTGCGGAGATTATCGGGGATTCAGCCCTGCTGGAGGAGCTGCGCAGTGAAGCTTCCCTGCTGGCCAAGCCTGTGGTCTATACGCCGTGGGACAAGCAGGAGGAGGCGCTGGCTCGCCGCCAGTTCGGCGAAGCGGCCTGGGTCCGGCTGGAGAAGGAGCGCGGCCGTGTGCTGGCGCTGCTGATCTCCTATTTCAGCGAGACCCAGCGCCGTTCACTGGGACAGCTTACCCAGATTTCGCCTTACGAGCCGGGGAATTATATGATTCTCGATCCGTTCACCCGGCGTAATCTGGAGCTGACCGAGACCGTGAGGGAACGCTCCAAAAAAGGCTCGCTGCTCTGGCTCCTGGACCGCACCGAGACCTCGATGGGCGGCCGCCTGCTGCGCCGCCGGATCGATAAGCCGCTCTTGCAGCGCGCGCCGATTGAGCGCCGTCTGGAAGCCGTCGACTATCTGTATAACCAGTTCATCGTCCGCGAGGATCTGCGCGGGGCGCTGAAGGAGATCTACGATCTGGAGCGGCTGGTCGGGCGGATTGCCTTCGGCAGTGCGAACGGGCGCGATATGAACGCACTCAGGCTGTCCCTGGCCCAGATTCCTGCGCTGAAGGAGATGTGCCTGACCTCTGGCTCTTCTACCTTAAGGGAGATCGGTGCGTCTATGGATGAATGCGCGGAGCTTCGTGAGGATATTGAACGGGCGATTGTGGAGGATGCACCGGTGTCCGTGCGTGACGGCGGAATCATCCGCGCGGGCTACCATGAGCGTCTGGACGAGCTGCGGGAAGCCAGCAGCAGCGGCAAGCGCTGGATTGCTGAGCTTGAGGCGAAGGAACGCCAGGTGACAGGGATCAAATCCCTCAAGATCGGCTACAACAAAGTCTTCGGCTATTATATAGAAATTACCCGCTCCAATCTGTCCTCGCTGCCGGAAGGGCGTTATGAGCGCAAACAGACACTGGCCAATGCCGAGCGTTATGTCACTCCTGAGCTGAAGGAGAAGGAAGCCCTGATCCTGGAAGCCCAGGATAAGATGACAGATCTGGAATACAGTCTGTTCACCCAGCTGCGCGAGCGGATCAGCAGCCAGGTTCCGCGCCTGCAGGCGCTGGCCGAGAAGGTGGCGGAGATTGATGTGTATCAGTGCCTCGCAGCCGTCAGCGCGGAGCACCGGTTCGTGAAGCCGAAGCTGTCCGACAGCTACGATCTGCGGGTTGAAGGCGGACGCCATCCGGTCGTGGAGGCGGTGCTGAAGGATTCGGCATTCATTGCAAACGGCAGCACACTCAGTAAGGACGAGGGGAATATCCTGCTGATTACAGGACCGAACATGGCCGGCAAAAGCACGTATATGCGCCAGGTGGCGCTCATCTGCATCATGGCCCAGATCGGCTGCTTCGTGCCTGCAGCCAGCGCCGAGGTAGCGCTGATCGACCGCATCTTCACGCGGATCGGTGCAGCCGATGACCTGATCGGCGGCCAGAGCACGTTCATGGTCGAGATGGCCGACATTCAGGTCATGACCGAGAAAGCAACCGCTCGCAGCCTGATCATCATCGATGAGCTGGGCCGGGGGACCTCGACCAGTGAGGGGATGGCGATTGCCCAGGCGGTGATCGAATATGTGCATGATACCATTGCCTGCAAGGCACTGGTCTCCACACATTTCCATGAGCTGGCCCATCTGGAGCAGAGCCTTAGCGGTCTGCGGAATTATTCGATGGCGGTCCAGGAGAGCGGCGACAAGGTGAACTTCCTCCGCAAGCTTGTGCCGGGAGCTGCGGACAGCAGCTACGGGATCTATTGTGCAAGGCTGGCTGGATTGCCAGAAGGAATTATTGACCGGGCCTACGGGCTGCTCCAGAGCATTGAACAGGCTTCTCCGCCGGGCGCCGCAGCGCTGAATTACGGTACGGGTTACAGTAACCGGAGCGGGGGCGGAACGGTTATACAGGAGCATCAGGCTACCGCTGCGCAGACGCCGGATGCCGGACAAGGAGCTGCCTCAGGCAGCCACTCCTATTCGGCTGAACGCACCGCGCAAGCTCCAGTACATCCGGACCCGTATTCCGAAGCAGCAGCTTCTATGGCTGCCGGACAGCGGGAGGCTGCCGTATCCCTTGCTTCTCCTGTAGACGAAGAGGACAATGAAGTGGTACAGTTGTCTATCTTTGGCGAGGAAGAGCCGCGCAAGAACCGCAAGGGCGGAGCCGTGGCACCTGCCGTCAAAGACAATCCGCTGCTCAAAGAGCTAATCACCGCCGTGCAAGGCGCGGATCTGATGAACATGACGCCGCTGCAGGCGATGGGCCTCTTGAATGAGCTGAAGCTGAAGGCAAGAGAGCTGTAGTTCAGCGGAACTGCTGCCGTTGAAGGTGTGCTTAAAACCTAATACGATTGGCTGTTACAGCGGAATAAGTAGCAAATGTATGTGAAAAACAACATACATTGTGTTCGCAAGCAGGCACACGGCCCGAATGTATGTGAAAAACAACATACATTGTGCTCGCAAGCAGGCATGTGGCCTAAATGTATGTGGAAAACAGCATACATTAAACTCGCAAGCAGGCACACGGCCCGAATGTATGTGAAAAACAACATACATTGTGCTCGCAAGCAGGCATGTGGCCTAAATGTATGTGGAAAACAGCATACATTAAACTCGCAAACAGGCACACGGCCCGAATGTATGTGAAAAACAACATACATTGTGCTCGCAAGCAGGCACACGGCCCGAATGCATGTGAAAAACAGCATACATTGTGCTCGCGAGAAGGTAATCTTATTCATCCGTTAGGATAATTTTGTTCAAATATAAGAATTTTTATGTTTCACGCTATAAATTATTCTTCTATTTCTCGCTGAAACGGTACCGTCCTTTAAAAGGACGGCAAAGCCATTTCTACTTGTTGAAACGGTACCGTCCTTTAAGGACGGCAAAGCCAGTTCTACTTGTTCAAATAAGGCTTTTACAGTCCGTTTTTTTACAGTCCGTTAATGTTCAATATTATCTATAAAATAAATACATGCGGGGTGAACGAATATGGCTAAAATTCATGTGCTGGATGAGCATATTGCCAACCAGATTGCTGCCGGGGAGGTAGTCGAGCGTCCTGCTTCTGTGGTGAAGGAGCTGGTCGAGAACGCGATCGATGCGGGCAGCACCCGTATTGAAGTCTCTGTGGAAGAGGGGGGACTGCAGAGCATCCGGGTGAAGGATAACGGCTCGGGTATCGAACCGGAGGATTGCGAGACCGCCTTCTACCGCCATGCCACGAGCAAAATTGCGAGCGGCCGTGATCTCTTCCTGATCACCAGCCTCGGCTTCCGTGGAGAAGCGCTGGCGAGTATCGCAGCGGTATCGAAGCTGACGCTGCTGACCGCAAGCGGAGACGACGGGAAGGGACGGGTGCTGGACATCGAGGGCGGAAGGCTCATCCGTAATGAAGATGCAGCTTCCGGCAAGGGCAGCGATCTCACCGTACGGGAGTTATTCTATAATACGCCTGCCCGCCTGAAGTATATGAAGAGCATCCAGACCGAGCTGGGCCATATCTCGGATGCCATGTACCGGATGGCGCTGGCCCACCCGGATATCTCCTTCACCCTCCAGCATAACAGCAATCAATTGCTGCATACGCTGGGCAACGGAGACCTGCTGCAGGTGATTGCTGCTGTATACGGAACCTCAGCGGCTAAGGCCATGCTCCCTGTGTCGGCGGAAGATCCGGACTTCCGGATCTCCGGCTATATCAGCCGTCCCGAGTGGACACGCTCGAACCGCAATGCGGTGACGACGCTGGTCGGGGGCCGTTACATCCGCAGCAACGGGCTGAACGCGGCTATCATGCGCGCTTACCATACGCTGCTGCCGATTAACCGTTATCCGCTGCTGGTCCTGAAGCTGGAGATGCACCCGTCGCTGGTGGATGTCAACGTGCATCCGGCCAAGCTTGAAGTACGCTTCAGCAAGGAACCCGAGCTGTACGGGTTCATAGAGCAGCAGCTCCGCTCGCTGCTGATGGGCCAGAGCCTGATTCCACGCCCCACCAAGGAGATCATCGGCGGCAAGAACAGCAGCTCCTTCATTCAGGAGCAATTCGCCTTCTCCAAAGGCGCAGCTCCGGGCAGTATTCAGCAAGGTACGGAAACGGGAGGCACAGACAAGATAGCAACTCCGACCAGCTACGGCCAGGGAATGCCTGGCGGTGCTGGCGCCGCAGCGGGCAATCAGCTGCCTGTCAGCGGAGCGAGCGGCGTCCCGTTCTCTGGCAGTGCTGGTCCATTAACGGACGCTGCCAACCCTGCCGCTGGAGGCCCTTATGCTGCTTCCCAAGCATCCGGGAATACCCGGCCTTATAGCGGCAGCAATGCACAGGAGCAACAGCAGGCCAGAGAGACGGCTGCTGCTTACAGCGGCGGGAACACCGCCCAGGGTTCATACCGCCAGCCGTCCTCCGGCCCCCGCGACAGCTACCGCCCTCCGGCAGCCATCGCTGGCCGGGGGCAGCAGCAGGCGGCCGGGGAGCTATACGCTCCTGCGGAGCAGACCGGCACTGGTCTTCCGCAGTTCCCCGAGCTGAATTATATCGGCCAGCATCACGGAACCTATATTATCGCCCAGAATGACAGCGGACTGTACCTGATTGACCAGCACGCTGCGCATGAGCGGGTGAATTATGAATTTTATTATGAGAAATTCGGCAAGCCTGAAGATGCCTCACAGGAGCTTTTGCTGCCGATTACGCTGGAGTTCACGCCTTCGGAGAGCAGGCAGCTTAGCGAACGGCTGCACTGGTTCGAGCAGGCGGGGGTCGTGCTTGAGCATTTTGGCGGGCAGACTTTCCTGGTCCGTTCCTTGCCGTACTGGTTCCCGGAAGGGGATGAGAAGGCGGTCATCGAAGAGATGGCGGAGTGGGTCTTAAGCGAACGGTCGATTGACCTCGCCAAGCTGCGTGAGAAATCCTCCATTCTCTGCTCCTGCAAGGCTTCGATCAAAGCCAACCAGAAGCTTACAGAACTGGAAGTGGAATCGCTCCTCAGCAGGCTCGCGGCCTGCCGTCAGCCTTATACCTGCCCGCATGGACGCCCGATCGTTGTGTCGTTCTCAGCCTATGATCTGGAGAAGCTGTTTAAGCGCGTTATGTAGTGGCTATATTGTACATTTATAGAGTGCAGAACGGAGGCAACATGATTATAACGACGGGCTTTGACCCGATACCGCAAGTGGTGGCCCGGGCCCGGGAGCTTGCGGACCGCACAGGCTGCGCCTATGCTCCGAGAGCGAAATTCTCGATGGGCAAGCTGGTGGAGCATTACGGGGACGAACAGGTTCTGGTGGTTCTGCAGGAGGCCGTTCGGCTGATTACGCCGGGAATGCCGCCGATGGAATTTCATCCCAGCATGGGGTTTGTCCGCGCCAAAAGAATCTTAAGAGGCGAGCCCGACCCTATGATCGATGCCGCAGGCATGCTCCCCGGTGATAGCGTGCTGGACTGCACGGCCGGACTCGGAGCGGATTCGCTGCTGTTCGCCGTCACCGGTGGGGAGACCTCCAAGGTGACGGCGCTGGAGAGCTCGCTGCCGCTGTACGCCCTCCTGCTGGAAGGGATGAGCGGCTATGTATCCGGCCAGGTGAAGGTGAACGAAGCCCTGCGCCGTATTGATGTGCGGCACGGGGATCACCTGGAATATCTGCGTGCCCAGCCGGACAAGAGCATCGACATCGTATACTTCGATCCGATGTTCCGGGTGCCGCTGACGGATTCGGCGGCGATCTCGCCGCTGCGGCAATTCGCGAATCCGGCTGCATTGTCAGCTGATAGCGTGGCTGAGGCAACCAGGGTTGCGCGCAAGACGGTGCTGCTGAAGGAGAAGGCGCTGAGCGGAGAGTTCACCCGGCTGGGCTTCAAGGAGCTGCTGCGGGCCAATGCCAAAACATCGTACGGGGTGATTACCATTGACAACTAAGAAGAAACGCAAAGTGCTTGTACTGCTGGGTCCGACAGCAGTCGGAAAGACCAGACTGAGTCTGGAGCTGGCCGAGGCCCACGGAGCCGAAATCATCTCCGGGGATTCGATGCAGGTCTACCGCGGGATGGATATTGGTACCGCCAAGATTACGCCGGAGGAGATGAAGGGCATCCCCCATCATCTGATTGATATTCATGATCCGCAGGATGCGTATTCCACGGCTGAATTCCAGGAGCAGGGTGCCCGGCTGATCGAGGAGATCAGCGCGCGAGGCAAGCTGCCTTTTATTGTGGGCGGTACTGGACTGTATATTGAATCGTTATGCTACGGCTTCCGCTTCTCCGAAGCGGTGGCTGACGAGGCTTTTCGCGAGCAGCAGGAGGCCTATGCCGAGGAGCATGGGGCTGATGCCCTGCATGCCCGGCTGGCAGCGGTAGACCCGGCCAGCGCGGAGCGGCTGCATCCCAATGACCGCAGGCGGATCATCCGCGCGCTGGAGATTTATCACCAGACGAACGTCCCGTTATCCGACTCGCTGGCCGTCCAGAAGAAGGAGTCTCCCTATGAATTATGCCTGATCGGTTTGACAATGGACCGGAAAATACTATATAAACGTATTGAAGAGCGAATCGATCAGATGCTGGCGGATGGCCTCGTGTCTGAGGTGCAGCAGCTGCTGGATCAAGGCTACGGCAGGAGTCTTGTGTCTATGCAGGGTTTGGGCTACAAGGAAATTGCCGCTTACCTGGAGGGGGAGATGACGCTTGAGGAAGCCGTGGTGCTGCTGAAGCGTGACACCCGCCGGTTTGCCAAGCGGCAGTTGTCATGGTTTCGCCACATGAAAGAGATTCAGTGGATTGACGTCCTGGAGAGCCAAAACTTTTCTGAGAATTTTGCGAAATTAAATGGTATAATAGCAGGAAAGTTTCTCACAGGTCTTGAATATACTTCTGAACAATCTAATTGAACCATTGGGGGTACGTCATATGAACAAGTCCATTAATATTCAAGATACGTTCTTGAACCAGCTGCGCAAAGAGAATATCCCTGCTACAGTATATTTGACCAACGGCTTTCAAATCCGGGGAATTATCAAAGCGTTCGACAACTTCACCATTGTCATCGACAGTGACGGGCGCCAGCAGATGGTGTACAAGCATGCGATCTCCACATTTACGCCGCAGCGGAGCGTATCACTGATGCAGGACAACAACAGCGAGAATTAAGATTTTACCGTCTTGAAGCGAAACCTTTTTGTTTATAAATCGTTTGAATAGAGAGTGCGAGAGAGCAACCTGCGAAGGTTGTTCTTTTCATTCGTGAACATCATTTACGTTTTTTCCGTTAAGGGAGTCAGGAGGCAGCATGTCCAGAGACCAGTTAACCCGGAGCGGCGGCAACAGAAACAGAGGAAGTCAGCCGCCAAGCTCCCAAGGGAAGCCGAAGAAAAAAAAGAAAAGATTCTTAACCAAAAAACGTGTGCTGTGGAGTTTGTTTTTTTCAATTGCGCTAGCTATTTTTTGTGCGCTGGGCGGTTATTTGTTCATCATGCTGAACGGGCAGAAGCTGCTGGATGAGAACAGGGACAAGCTGACGATCAATCCGCCGACACAGATTTTTGACCGGAACCGGAACCTGATCGGCGAGCTGTCATTGGAGAAAAGCGATCCGGTGGAATATGAGGATCTTCCCCAGATGCTGGTTAAAGCATTCGTAGCCACCGAGGATAAACGATTCTTCGAGCATAACGGGGTGGACCTCTGGTCCATCGGACGCGCGGCCGTTAAGGATATTGCGGCCCGCAGTATGGTAGAAGGCGGGAGTACAATTACCCAGCAGCTGGCGAAGAACATCTTTCTGAACCGCGACAAGACCTTCTTCCGTAAGGCGACCGAGGTGTCGATTGCCGTGGCACTGGAGAAGCAAGAATCCAAAGAGAGTATTATCACGATGTATTTGAACCGGATTCCATTCGGCGGAACCACCTACGGGATCAAGGCCGCTTCCATCCGTTATTTTGGGAAAAGCGATCTGAATGACCTTAAGCTGTGGCAGATAGCCACCCTGGCTGCAATGCCCAAAGGGCCGTCCCGCTATAATCCGCTGCGTAACCCCGAGCTGTCGAAGGAACGCCGGGGCGTAGTGCTTCAACTCATGTATGAGCAGAAGCTGATTACCAAGGAGCAGATGGACGAAGCGAAGGCTGTGGATTACAACTACAAGCCGCCTGAGAAGAAGCAGCGTTACCAGGCATTCATTGATTATGCGATTGGTGAGGCTGAGGACAAATTCGGGCTGACCGAGGATGATCTGAACATCGGCGGGTATAAGATTTATACAACCATGGATAAGCATGCCCAGGAGACGATTGAGGATGCTTTTGCCGACAGTGATAACTTTGAGAAAAGTGTGGACGATGAGCTGGTACAAGGCTCGATGACCATTGTAAATCAGGAGAACGGCAGCGTTGTAGCCTTGATGGGCGGACGTAATTATGAGAAAAAAGGCTACAGCCGGATTGACGGCAGCCGCCGCTCACCGGGTTCTGCCTTCAAGCCCCTGGTATCCTATGCACCGGCACTGGAATCCGGCAAATTCACGAATGATTCCATGCTGAGCAATGAGAAGCAGTGCTTCGGCAAATATTGTCCGAACAATCTGCACGGGTACTCGAAGTCGATCAGTATGAGCGATGCGCTGACGAAGTCGGAGAATATTCCGGCGGTCTGGCTGCTGAATGAGATCGGTGTAAATACCGGCTTCCAGTTCGCCAAGAAGCTGGGCATCAACCTGAAGGATGAGGACAAGAACCTGTCGCTCGCCCTCGGCGGGATGAGTGAGGGGACGAACACGATGGAGATGGCTCAGGCCTACAGTGCGTTCGCCAATGGCGGAGAGCTGCGGGAGGCATACTCCATCAAGTCTATAGCTGACGCTGATGACAAGACCGTCTACAAGGCGAACACCAAGGCAGACCGTGTCATGAGTGAACAGACGGCCTATCAGATGACAGAGATGATGCAGCGTGTTGTACAGGACGGTACAGGTAAAAAAGCGAAAATTAACCGTCCGGTAGCCGGTAAGACCGGTACAACACAAAGCGGATATAAGGGCATCAGCTCGAACCGTGATGTCTGGTTCGTCGGCTATACACCGGAATGGACGGCAGCGGTATGGATGGGCTACGACAAGCCGAGCAAGACCCATCTGCTGAAGAACAGCAGTCCGCTGGCCGCTGCTTTCTGGGGCAAGGTCATGGAGAAGGCGCTCGAAGGTGTACCTGCCAAGCAGTTCCCGGTACCGAAGGGCGCTGCTCCAGAGGTAGAGGCTACGCCGACGCCTGAAGCGGTATCGGCGGTAACGGGCTTCCAGGCTGCGTATGATCCATCCACGATGACGGTCAATATGAGCTGGAATCCTGCTGCGGCCAGTGGGGTAGAATACCGTATTTACCGCCGCGAGACGTCTGAAGCAGACTTCACCCCGCTCATGAACACCATGGCCTCGAATATCGGGGACATCAGTGCGATGCCGGGACTGTCTTACGAATATTATGTTACTGCATATTATCAGGAACTAGATCAGGAGAGCGAGCCTTCTGAGACTGTAACCGTGTCCGTCCAGGATGAGCTTCAGACCCCTGAGCCAGAGATGACGCCTGACCCGAATCTGCCTACGGATAGCCCCGATAACGGCGGCGATTCCGGAACTGGAGAGAACGGCGGCAATCCGCCAGACAATGGACCTGGGAATAACGGATCAGGTAATAATGGTCCAGGCAATCACGGTCCAGGTAATAACGGCAACGGTCAAGGAGGGGATAACGGCAGCGGAGCAGCCACAACCCCGCCTGAGATGACACCGCCGCCTGCGGCTGCCACGGCAGAGCCACTACCGACACCGGAGGCGACGACCGGTACTGTCGATCCTGGAATCATCCCTGACCCGAATGCCGGAACCGATCCGGCAAGTGATCCGGGCAGCGGTTTTGTTGAAGGACCCGGCAATGTGCATTAGACTGACTTGAAGTCAAATTCATAGCATTAACGATTACCCTGACAGCTCCGGGAGCTCTGCGCGATGCAGAATTGCCGGATGTCGGGGTTTTCTTGTTTTGAGTGTCTCTGCAAAATGTGTTAAGCTGAATGCACCATTATCAGAAGAGGGTTATTCATATGAAACGTAAATTCGGAGACCGGGCCAACTGGCGCAGGATTACCCGCCGCCATTTTGCCTGCCGCTATGTGGAGACCCGGGAGTTCAGCGGTTACATCACACTCTACACTATATACGGGCTGAAGGAGCCGCTATGGAAGAGTTACGGCAGGCATACATACCGCATTGCGGACAAGGGATATTCATGGCTGCAGTATTTTCCCAAGGACAGCCACTATATTGTGACGGCCATGTTTGATGAACGGCAAAATATTGTGCAGTGGTACATTGATACCTGCAAGGTCCAGGGTGTGACAGATCAAGGGGTTCCCTGGTTCGACGATCTGTATCTGGATGTTGTCGTACTGTGGAATGGTGAAGTGTTTTTGCTGGATGAGGATGAGCTGGAGGAAGCGCTGGAGCGGGAAGATATCACGGACAGTGATTACCAGTTAGCCTGGTCAACAGCCAATGCAATACTGCGTGCGATAGACGCTCATGCCTTTCCGTATTTCTCCCTTTCACTGAAGCATCGTGCCGAATTGTTTCATCACGGAGAATTTAGGAGGAAGTAGATCATGGATTGGTATGTCTATCATCGGGGTTCATCCCCGATACGTAAAGTGTCGCGCAAGCGCCACCACCGCACGAAGAGGGTGCTGATGGTCTCGCTGCTGGTACTGATTGTGGCCGGATTCATCTGGTGCGGGGTAGTCTTTAACAGAATTAACAGTGCAGCAACCACCTCGCCCATGGTGAAGGCGGACGCCGGAGTTATTCTGGGGATGTCGATGTGGGGGGATGAACCGAGTCCCGGGCTGAAGGAACGGCTGGATTATGCGCTTGAGCTGTATAAGTCTGGTGCATTCAGCCATTTTGTTGTCTCTGGAGGGCTGGATCAGCCGGAGTATAAGTACACAGAAGCCGAAGGCATGCAGAGGTATCTGGTTGCCCATGGAGTACCGGATAAGGTGATCTATCTGGAGGACCAGTCTACCAGCACTTACGAGAACCTGCTCTTCAGCAAGACAGTCATGCAGCAGGAGGGCTTGTCTTCAGCCGTCGTGATTACACATGATTTCCATGGCCGCCGCGCCTTGGAAATTGCGCATAAGCTGGGGTACAAGAACCCGGAGCTTGGCGTCACAGAGTCTAAAGTGATGTCGATGCTTAAGTATAAGTCCCGCGAGATTCTGGCTTACACCAAATGGAAGTTGCAGGAGCTGTCGCTGTAAATCTGCTAATTTCCAAAACTGCTAATAACGCCTTTTATACTGGAATAGACTGGTTAGAGCAAGTCAGACCTGTATAATGAGGTGAACTAGGTGAACGGACATGTAGCGGCGGCAAGCAGCGGACGGGAAGAACGCAGACCGTCCAGGCAGATTAACATTGTGCTGAATAATCAGGCTCCGGCCCCGGTGTCCGGCTTGCCGGCTGATAGCGCAGGCGGCACGGCAGCTCCCAAGCCCGGCAGCCATAGCGGACTGTTCCAGGAGCTGAGCCGGGAGCTGGATGCACTTGTAGGTCTGGATAACATCAAAGAGCTGGTCTTCGAGATCTATGCCCTGCTGCAGGTGGCCCAGATGCGCAGTGAAGCCGGACTTGCCACCGGAGGCCAGGCCTACCATATGGTATTCAAGGGCAATCCGGGGACTGGCAAAACCACGGTTGCACGGATTGTGGCGAAGCTGTTCCAGCGGATGGGTGTGCTCAGCAAAGGGCATCTGATTGAAGTAGAGCGCGCAGATCTGGTAGGCGAATATATCGGACATACTGCCCAGAAGACGCGGGATCTGGTGAAAAAAGCGCTCGGCGGTATTCTCTTCATCGATGAAGCTTACAGTCTGGCCCGCGGCGGAGACAAGGATTTCGGCAAGGAGGCCATCGACACTTTAGTGAAGGCCAGCGATTAGATTTCCATGTGTACGATTCAATTAAAATCCCTGAATTGCCTTGGGGTGGAGACAATTTTAAGCCAAAGTTCAGTGATTATGAACCAATGCTTGCTGAGATTGTTTGCTTATATCGAGATGAACTTTTGTCATTCGAAGAAATAGGTGAACAATTAGGTATTGAATGGTGGAACATTAAACAGATGTTTAAGAAATACAATATAACTAAATATTCGATCAAAGAACGTGCGTGTCTTAAAAGGAAAAAAGACTATCCGCAAATTTACAAGCTTCACCACTCCATGAAATTATCTTTTAAAGCAATTTATAGAGATTACGGGTTTAGTCCCTCCTATTCTAAGCTTGTTTTAAAGGAGGGTGGGGAAGAGACGAATAAAGTGACGTTGCCCCCTACTTAACCCTCCTGAAAGCCATCCTAGAGCGTGTGATGCCTAATAAACACCGACATATACTGAAGCAGTTATCTAATTGTATATAATGAGTGTGAGGTGACCAAGTTGGATGATGCAAGACAAATTACAATCAATGAAGCTCGTATGAATATTACTTTTAAAAATACTGAAGAGACTACGAAGATAACTACAAACTCCACTGAACCTTCTGCTAATTTGACTCCGAGCTATCTTGAATCAATAAGAGAGATATTTCAAGAACTTGATGAGATGATTGGTCTTGAGAAAGTTAAGGAATTAATTTATGAGATATATGCTCTTCTGCAGGTTGAGAAATTAAGACAAGAAATGGGTCTTAAAGTTAACCATCATGTTTACCATATGGTATTCAAGGGCAATCCGGGGACTGGCAAAACCACGGTTGCACGGATTGTGGCGAAGCTGTTCCAGCGGATGGGTGTGCTCAGCAAAGGGCATCTGATTGAAGTAGAGCGCGCAGATCTGGTAGGCGAATATATCGGACATACTGCCCAGAAGACGCGGGATCTGGTGAAAAAAGCGCTCGGCGGTATTCTCTTCATCGATGAAGCTTACAGTCTGGCGCGCGGCGGAGACAAGGATTTCGGCAAGGAGGCCATCGATTGTTTAGTTAAAATGATGGAAGACAAACATAGTGATCTCATTATAATTCTGGCTGGATATCCTGATGAAATGGATATGTTGTTAGAAGCTAATACGGGTTTGCCATCAAGATTCCCAATTAAAATCGAATTTGATGACTATAATGTCAATGAATTAGTTCTGATTGCTGCAAAAATGGCAGGAGAAAGAGACTATTCACTCACGACAGAAACAGTATCTAAACTCAAGGATATTATTCTTGATGAAAAGTTGGATAATATAGTTTTTAGTAATGCCCGTTTTGTCAGAAATGTTATTGAAAAATCAATGAGGCATCAAGCAGTTAGATTGATGAGTAAGCCAGTAAAGCAACTCTCTAAACAAGAATTGATGACAATATTGCCTAAAGATATTGCCGAAACAGGTGATGGCAATAAGATGACGAATATAATACCACGATCAAATGAAAATGTAATCTAAAGAATAAAACAGAATAGTCAATTTTCTCATTCTTATCACCTATGGTATAATTTACTTATATCTTACTTTGAAAGGTGATAAAGAATATTTTGAGAAAACTGCATTGGGAAAAATTATTCTTCGGCATCTGTGCTATTTCATTTTTGATTTATGCTGGATTTACTTTTAAATACAACGGGGCAGATTTTAGTGGATTCGCAAATACACTAACAAACCCAATTGAAAAAATAAGTAATTATCTTATTAGCATTCAACCTGATTTCAGTAAAATTAGTTGGTGATTCTCGATATAGAACAAAAAAGCCCCCAAATGGATTAATCTCCAAATGGGGGCTTTTTTTAATTCTTCTTCTCCACAAACTCAATTCCTAGTTCAATTATAATCTTGATCAATTTTTGCTCATTACCTTTTATCTCAACATTGAACTTAGCGCAAGTTTCGTTTATTAATTTTAGCGAAAGGGCCATTTTATCAGCTTTTGAAAGTGTGCCATTTGCATATGTATTCACGTAGTCAATGACTTCATTAGCAACATTTAATACAAAATTAGCTTTGTCTTTATATTTGTCTGCAATGGGAAGAATATCAACAACCAATCGTTCAATATTACTTAAACTCATAATCTGTTCAATCTGTTTGCTTGTAAGCAAACCTTTTCGTTGAAGCCAGGGAACAATAAAAAAGCCTGCTACAATGAGCAGGGTAGTACCAACAATTATGTATAAGTCGTTCATTAATTAAAACCTCCAATTCATTTATAATATTTGATTAAATATGCTAGACTATAAGTATTAAATCTTGGGGGGATATTCAATATGAGTGATATTGCTCAATTACTCAAACCATTACAAAGAAATGTTTACCTTTTGTTAATTGAGAATTGCAATTATTCTTCGGATGAAGCAATTAAGAGCATAGCCCTACACAATAAAGTGTTCACTATCCTTGAGAATGAAAGAGATGTTGATGCTGCCGTCATTGCTGCGAAAATTCATAGTAATTATCAAAATGGAATGTCCCCTGAGTATTGGATTGAGTGGGTAACGTTATTCCAAGACGTAAGGGACACTTTTGTTAAACATATGAAAATGCCTGAATTTAAAAATCGTGAGCACGAATATTGTATAAAATGTAATTATCCTAAGTACAAGGACGAGGACTGTAGATTCTGCAACTGTTAATTAGCTTATGTACAATTTCTTAGTATTGTTATCCCAAGAAACTTTGTGTCCCAATGCCTTTAAAACATCTACCGAGACGTAGTTGATGTTGTCTTTTAGAAATCCATCAAAAACACTATTATCTTTAGTTAAAATATCTTTTACCTTATCCACCTGTCCATCATCCTTTTCTGTAGTTTGTACTGGATCAGCCTTTTCAGGAACCTTTATTTCCTTCACATCGAAAATCCAATACTGCTTACATTCAGTTTTGAAAACTGAATCAATTGCAGATACAATACCATCGTCTTTAATTCCCACTTTTACTTTTCCGTCTGTTCCGTAACTCTTATTTAAATGATTTGGGTCATACACATCAATCCAGTTTTCATTAATCCCAACAAGCAGAATATAATGCCCACCTCCAGTAAAATGACCTTTGCCCATCGAAGCAATAACCAATAGACCGTTAGAGAGTGCTGCTTTTGCATCATCAAGTCTGGGGGTCTGTTTACAAGTCAATCCGTGCTTAGTTGCAAGATTATTAAAGTAGGCCCAAGACGTTCCCTCATTGTTCGTTCTGTAACCATTATCCACTGCGTACTTAGCTGCCTCTGGTGGGAGTATTTTAGTTTCTGTTAAAGTACTAATAACCATTGCTAGACTGGTTGGACCACAAGCTGAAGTGGCTATTGTTTGTGATTTATCACTCCGAATAGAATACTTGGTATTTTTCCAACGAGGATCTTTCTGACTGTAATACACGATATTCTTCATTTTTAATTATTCTCCTTTCGAATTCTTCATGCTATAATTTACCTGAGACGAGATTTTTGGGGATACTCTAGCCGGGTAGAACATTAATTCTCGTCTTTTTGCTATTCAGAACTATCGCCTTCACCAACAGCTTCTTTTAGTGTTGTGATCCATTCTTTGAGTTTCTTAGGAATGGGAGCATTCATTTTGCCACCATTCTCCACGATACTTACTAATTCCATAAAGGCATAAGCCGCTGATATGCTATCGGTAACAATTCCATTGGTCTTACCAAGCGCAATTTCAACAATAAAAATGCTTCCAATCAATAAAATTACATAGCACTTTCGAATAAGTCCATTGGTGCCTTTCCGACTTCGCCATCCCTCTTTAGTTACTATGGCAGCTAAGAGGCCAGTTATAATATCTAAAGCCATTAGTCCCAACAACACTGTAAAGATAATTCCAAACAACCCTGTGAGTGCAGATACTATACCTGCAAATATAGCGACAACCGATTTTATTACTAAGTCAACACGTTCCACATTATTCAAAACCTCTCAAATTATTTATCAAAATAAAAAGAGGGTGATAAAACCCCTCTTTCATCAACTTATATTTAAAATATGATTACAAAATTACGATTGCCCTGTCCTCGAACACTAATATAGCTGTTAAGGTCTGCGACATTTCTTTTCTTTATCAGGATCTCAGCAACTAACTCATTATCTCCGGCTACTCTTGGCGACAGATAACCAAACAGTTCAGGATTGTTAACACTCAACTCACCGTCTATTTGATTGACTGCTTTAACCATCAGATAACCTGACATTTCACTGATTTTCTTAACATCAATTACGGAATCTAAATATTCCTTATCCTTAACGTATATCTCACTTTCAATTTCAGAGGTATATGTAACTGTGAGCATTGCACTCAAGTCAGGTTGAGAATACCCAAATGTTGATTCCAAATCCTCATAATATGGAACTTCAATCGAACCTTCTAAATACTCATCACCAATTGCTCTAATGGTAATTACAGCATTCATGTCAGGATGGGAATATCCTAGTGTAGAATCGATATCATAATGGTCTGGAACCTGAATGATACCATCCATGTCTATCTGATCAATCGCTCTAACGGTTATTAAACCAGCCATATCTCTTTCAGATATCGCAATATTGGCATCCAAGAAAGACTCATATTCCGTTCTGACAGTCAACTCGGAACTTAGGTAGCTGTTAGCCCTTGTGTGATCAGAGACGGTTAGATAGGCTCCCAGATCACGTTGTGACACCTGTATATAAGAATCAATATCTTCATTCATTGGTTTTGCTATTGTGATGATACTTGCTAATGATATGTTCGGATCAATGGTCAATAATGAATCAATGTCAGGTTTATTAGAACCAATCCTAGATTCAACCTCGGTTGTGGTGTGGACAGTTACAGTTAATACGGCATCGATCTCTTGGTGTTCTCGCCTCTGAACGGTAAGAGCTGAGAACAATTCAGGCTTTGATATAGCCATCTTTGATGGAGTCTCAGAGAACAAGGGATCTTTCTGCTGGTGTACATATAACTGAGCATCAATACTAGTTAAACCCACATCACTATCAACAGTTAATACGCCTGAGATATCATTGTCTCGTTTACCATAGACAAAGATACTGGATTCCATTTCAGAACGGCCAATACTATACACTTGAGAAGTAACGTATCGGATAATCAATTGTGGAGATCTATCAGATTCACGAGTGAAGAATGTGAGCCTATTATCATCCGAAGTTGAGATGATGAAACCATAGTTCTCTAAAGCCCCTGATTGCCATCTGGAGGCCGTCTCCATAATATCGAATTCTACATACCTCTCGATAGCATTTACCATGTAGGAGTCGTGCAGCAGCTCTACGGATTGAGGTTTGTTTGCGTCTGTGATTCCGAGTTCACGCCAAATGGTGTTAGGCTGATGGAGTTCAATATTACTATTCAATGGCAAACTTGAATAATACAATCTCAACTTTGCGCTTTCAATAATATTCAGATCAGGTATAGAATTTTTGAAATCTGCAAATTGCACAAATGCTCCGAATTCTTCATCTGTGCTTCTTCCAGTTAACATACTACGGGTATCACCATAGTTAATGGTCCGCAAATCACTTCGACTACGGGTTGTTGCATCCGCGACAGGAGAAAGCTTAACTTCAACACGTGGAGCTTCAAATAACTCGAATCCACCAAACATTTGGTTATGTGGTCTAACCTCTATGTATGATTCAAGGAAATTAACTGCAACAGCTTCCAGACTACTTTCCAGTTCTGCATTTCCACGATACATAACATCTAGACTGGCATTGATATCATTATGCTTCTCAACCTTGACACTAATGACTGATCTTAAATCATCGCCATTATGTTGTTTAACAATGAGTTCAGCTTCAATATCTTCATCATTAATACGATATAGTTTAAAACTACCCTCCATTTTGTTGGAGAGTCTATTCTTAACCGTTATGACACTACTTATTTCATTTACTTCATCCACTTACACACTTCCTATCTCATTGCATTGAGATCTGGTTAAACTGGATCTGCTTTTGCTCTAATTTCAAATTGTCCGTTTGCTGCTGTCGGGGCAGTTAATTGTGTAACGATTCGTACATAGAATTCAAACTCTTGATCAACATCGAAGAACATATTAAATAAAAGGGGATCTTCAGGCGTGAAGGGGAAGTTTGAACGTGAAAGTTCAATGGAGACTCCTGGAGGTAGTTTTTCTTTTACAATTTCCAATAGTAGATTTTGTACTTTAACCCCTAATTGATTCTTAACAATCACCTTTTGTTCTAATGTGGTTTGTCCAGCGAAAAGATTCCCAAATTCCAATCGTTTCAGTATCTCACCGAAAGAGTTGGAGTAAAACTTTCCTGCTTCGTCCTTAAACATGATACCCGAATATGTACCCACAAAAGTAGTTTGCCAGGAATCAACCTGACCCCAATAATCCTGAAATTCAACCTTAAGTGTATTATCTTGTCCAAATACTACATCTTTTTCGGATAGATTGAGTTGTATATTGAGTGGGGAAGGCATTAGAGGGGAGAATTCACCGTTGAGTGGATAATAAGGATTACCATTAAGTATTACTCTATACTGCACTCTCGTCTGATCTGCGTCATCTAAGGTTCCAACCAGCTTGTTGCCTTGGAGTTGAAGTTGAATAGTTGCTGTTGTATTCAGCAGATAGAAAGCAACATCACTAAATTTAACATCTTGGGTTGGAGCAAGTTGAATTGTTTTGACCACATCGAGTTGTGTTTTCTCAACACTATTATGGATGCTATTGTCCAGGTAATAGCCAATTCGAGTTAGGCCAATCAAGTCCTTTTCAGGAATTGTATTAAGTGTGTCAATTGTCATTCCCTTTTTAGAGATCATAGAGAGATCGTTATGGTTGATGAGTTTCCATTTACCAAACCGATATGTTTTCCAAGTTGCACCTGAGTCAAAAGAGGCAATGAACCTCAACTTTCCTTCACTAGTTTGAGCGATCTTAGTTGCTACAATTGATTTAATTGTCCCGTGGACTTTAAAGTCTTGGGGCTGTAACAATAGTTGTTCAAACGGTAAGGCTTCATAAGTCAGAGTTGGCTCTGAACCAACTTCAATATCATTGTCAGTCCAGGTCACAACTTCGAAATCTCCATTGATTTCATCAAGTGGGGAATAGTTTGCTGTCACACTGAGACTTGCAGATGTCTTCGATGTATCATCTGTGTAATACAAGACATCCACAGTATCACCTAGCTCATCGTATAGAGTAAATGGTTCGGTTTCTAGTGTGATGGTTGACTCCGTTTGATTCGGATTGTCAGTGTATTCAATGACTTTAATTGTTTTATCTTCCCACTCTTCAGCGAGAGTGAAAGGAGTTGTTTCTATATTGAATTGTGCATCAGTTTTCGTTGGGTCATCTGTGTAATAGCACAGTTCAACTTCACCAGTGAGTTCTGACCATGCTGATTCTGGAATGGTCGAGATATCCGTTAAAGCATTCCCCAATGTATAATCAGATTCTGTAGGAGATTGGTTTGTAACAAGATTCCAGATGTTATCTTTATATTTAAAATAAGAATTCTGATTCTTAATTAGAATATAAAGATCATAGGCTAATTCGTAGAACTCTAACTCAGGGATTCCAGTAAATGTGCTTCCGTCCATATTTGTAGTTACATTAATTCTATAGAACTTGAATTTTTTTGGGGAATCAATGTTGAAAACTCTCTTCTCTAAATGACTGTATGGGGAATCGCCAGAAATATTAATTAATACTTCGTGTTCTCCTGAAAAGGAACCTGTGTTGGAGCCTTCAAATGTCCAAGATCTCGGCATTCGATCAAGATTAGCACCCCCACCAGTTGCGTTTACTGCAAAAAGAGCTAATTTTGTTAAAACTTTAGATTCTCCCATATCTATTTTCCACCATGCTGCTCTGGAGCTCGCCAGCCATCCCGTTACAGAACCTGATCCACTATAAAGAATACCGTCTAAAGCTTTGTATGGATCAAAACCTGACGCTTGAGATGAAGTACTGATTACAAAGGGGGAGGGTGTATTATTGCCAGTCATAATAATTGGAACTTTAACACTGCTTGCCATTCTATCATCTCCTTTCTAGTTTCTGAATAAAACAATCATTTCACTGATACTACTTTGATGGGAACTTTTGATGTATCTATTTTTTGTTTAAATACTTTACCACTCCCCAATGCGACAGCACTAGCTTGCACGTATTGTCTAGTTAAGATTGGTAAGTTTAAGTCTATAATTGTTGCTTTTTCCATTCCGTAATGAATATAATCTTGTTCATTGGCGGTTTTAACACCTAAGCTTGAAAGTATTGGTGGATATTCCCCTATCATTTCCATTTCGCAAAATGTAAGATATTGATCTCCGTTATTGGCAGTGATATTGATTCGGTATATTTTATAGCGAGTTTCATTGTTAATGGAGTAATAGTTTTTAATATTATTTGCAAATGTTTGGTTGATTTGAGTATCAAGCACAGTCCAAGTACTGCCACCATCATTGGAACCTTCAAAAGTCCAGTTTTTCGGCGCTCTAGAACTAAAACCCGATTGACTTTCTAATGAATATTTTTGAATTATTTCCTTTGACGGAAACTCATAAGCCAGCCATCCTGTTTTCACATTCACATTTGTGTGAAAATATGTATTTGTTTTCCCATCAAAAGCCTGATAAGGGGAAGTTGTATCTAATGGAGTGATATTTGTAGTAACTCTCCCACTTGGGGTAGTATTAGAGGTCATAATTGGAATAGCTACGGTATTACTGATTAAGGTTTTTACTTCACCATCACCTGATGAAATCAAGAATTTATTGGTCAACACTATACTCGAAACAAGCAAGCCATATGTGATTCCACTAACAACTTTGCTTTCTTCGTTTGTGGATGTAGTTACATAATTCCCACTAACTAAGTTTAAAGTCACCGCAGACCCCATAATAGACTTACTCAATACTACACTGCCTGAATAAGCTGTCACTCCAGTGCAGTTCAATATTGCAATGTTAGTGAAGCTTGAACTAGTAGTTCCACGTATTAAATTAACAGATGCATTGTCAGCAGTTAACAATTTAAAGTTTTTAATGAGTACGCTAGTCATTATTACTGATGATGAATTTGTCCAAAAGGCTGCGCCACTTCCAATGCCTTCGAATATACAATTTTCATAAATCAATGAAACCGCCCCTGTAGAAGAATTCCAAGTTCCCATATTTTTAAAATATAGAAACGTAAACTTCTTCGTAGTAGCCGCCGTATTACACGCTAATCCACCAAAATCAATGATTGCATAACTATTCCTGTCCGATTGTAGAGTGAAGCTTTTCGTTTGAAATGCTGTTACATCTGATACTGTATATGTCAACCCAACAATTGGTGACAATATAATCACATCTCCAGATTGTGCAATGGTACTTAGTGCTTTGTTCAGTGTCAAAAATGGTGTGCCAATTGATCCATTTGAAGTATCGGCTCCACTACTTCCATTTACATAATATGTTGCCATAAATATACTCCTTTCTTTAAAAACTAAATAAAAAACATCTTTTATTCAGATGTGTTTTGATCAGCCCAATGTTATTTTGTTTGTATGACGCTTTGACAAGTCAATAGTATGCTCGAAAATTTTACCGGAACCTGATATGAGGCTTGTATGAATAATCTCTTTTATGCTTTTTATATTCTGATTAAAATCATTAAGCATATCAATTCCATTGCTTATAAAAAATGACTCATCCATACTATCAGCGCTTATAAGTTTATTATATTTTTTATAATATCTCAGTTCCCCTATAGAGAGACTAGTTGAGCCATTGTTAGCTGTTATAAGTATTCTATAGTAAAGATAGGGTGTATTATTTGAAAAATCAAATAATTTTCCCACTCCCTGATCCACTGCACTATAGACAATATTGGTTTGAACGTCTAAGTCAATCCAAGTTGATCCATTGTTGCTCCCCTGTATTTTCCAGGTC
Organism: Paenibacillus sp. FSL H3-0333; assembly: GCF_038002805.1. Taxonomy (NCBI): domain Bacteria; kingdom Bacillati; phylum Bacillota; class Bacilli; order Caryophanales; family Paenibacillaceae; genus Paenibacillus; species Paenibacillus sp. FSL H3-0333. Next base: position 3,859,721 of record NZ_JBBODG010000001.1, read on the forward strand.
TTTGGTGCTTGTACGCTTAAATTAGAATAATTAATTGGAGCAAGTAAGTAAGCGTCTATAACAATAGGTGATGGATATTGATAACAAAGCCAATCCCCAGAGGTAAAAGTTTTATACCATCCAGCACCACTAGCAGAACCATGGCTACCATCAAAAGATAAATATGCAGTTGCACTATTATCAGAAGAAGTCACAGTACCTGAGGGAGTGGTATTGCTTGTCATGAATGGTGCTGTCTCGCCGTATTGTTTGTTTGTTGAATAATATTTATCACCCGATGAAAGTAAGATTTTATTGGTCACTCCAATACGTACCAATAACTCTTTGGTTTGGCTTATAGTTGTAAAAATGATTACTCCATCTGAACTATAATTGATGCCATTGTCGTATGAATGAAACACTTCAATTTGTGAAGCGCCTCCAGTATTTGAGTAAGATTTTGCAGCTACTTTCCCAATGAATCGCGTTGTATCAGGCATTTTAATAATAAGAATCCCCTTATTACTTGGTGTATCGTATGGTACATTTCCATCACTAGGGACAAACCACTTAGCTGTATCTGTAGTGCTTGCTCTATTAATATAATTATGTGAAACTAGATTTGCGTTACTTATCGAAATTAAGGTGTTTTTCTCATCAAAGAATTGAATTAAATCAAAGCTCTCATAAGTATAAGAAGAGCCTAATGAACCAGTTACTTCAATCTTAATATAGAGGGGCATCAAACTTCACTCCTTTCCAAGTAATATCCTTTGCATAAAAAGAAGTAGAAATAAATATCCTACTTCACAATTAGCGATTGTATCTCAAATAACTTCTTCAAATCAACATTCTTCTTAAACACTTTTCCACTCCCTATTGTTCCAGTCACACTCATAGGATTCACAAAAGCAGTTGGCTTTCTATCCAGCACAGATAAATCCTCCATGCCATCAGTCTTAAATGTATCAATAGAAGGAGTAGAGGTGGAGATGGTTTGCCAATGTGCTGGAATTGCTGGTTCTCCTTGCTCCAACATTTCCAATTCAATAAAACCCAGGTTAGTACTATTCATTATAGTAAAGTTAAATCTATAGTATTTATAAGATACCGTATTTGAAACATTGTATTGATTCGTTCCATTCCAAACCGTCTGACCCACCTGAGTATCAATAATCGTCCAGTTTGAATTGTCATTTGAACCAAGAAATGTCCAGGCTTGAGGTGTAAATGTTCCATTGGGTGAAAGCTTATATTTTGCAATGGTTTTAGCTTCAGGGAACATATATTGCCACCATGCAGGAAGAGGATTTGTTCCAATACTCCAAGCTGTTCCACTATTTTTATCTAACGCCACGTAGGCCACATTACCATTTACACTTGCACTTGCTTCGCCATTTGGAAGTAAATTGCTTGTCATTGTTGGGATCACACTTGCTCCATCAGTAGCAGCTTTTTCTTCAACCCACTTTTTATACTCTCCATTGTTATGAATTAGATGTTTAAATTGGGATAGACTGATTTTCGCGCTGTAGTAAATGTTGGTACTATTAAAATATTGTCTGTATACCACGTGAAAAGTTTTTCCAATTATAACTGGTTCAGGAGACATGTAAGCATAACTTTTATCAATCTTTAATTCCGTTAAACTTTCACCATCGAATTTAGCTAAATAATGAAGACCTGTCCAAGGGTTAGTTGTAGTAGTCAGATCGTAGGTCAGGTCAAAGTAAAGTTCATCATTAATGGTTCCCATGTACGTACAACCAGGATTGTTGTTCCCTGCAAAACTTTTCGATACGATTCTAGTTAAACTATCTCCAGTCTTTTTATAAATATCAAATCTATTGGGGCTTTGAACACGCATAGAAATATAATGTTCATCTTTTATTTTTGTAAAACATAATATTTGATAAGTTGATCTATCAGTTGTAAAGTTTTTGATTTTAGCGAAACTGTCTATTCTGGCAACAGAACCTGTAAAACTATTACCATCAAAAAAATCGTAGCCAAAACCAGCAGTATATCCACCACCTGTATTATTTATTCTTATTAACGTGAACATATAGTCTTCAGTACTTTCGATTTCTAGCGACATGCTTCCTGATGGATTCAATGCTAAAATGTTTTGTGAAGTATTATCTGAATCTATCTTATCAAGCAGAAAAAATGTTGAAGACCCAGTGAATGCATTATATTGAACATATAAGTTATTTTTAAAAACTATTCCCTTGTTGAAAGAAATCGAATTTGAATAATTATTGTAAAGAACTTTAAATGTGCTAACTTCATTGTCTACAACAACCAAATGAAGCATATTGTATGATTCCGACATGCATATTATATACAATTTACCATTCACGCTATAAACTCCATTATTTAAAAATCGAAGATTATAATAATTGTTTGGAAGACTATATGTCTTTGTTGATGTAGTTGAACCATTGTACGAGAATATAGCGTTTGTATATTGCTTGGACGTGCTATTATATCCGGTTATAAATATTAATAATTCTCCATTATGAATTATTGTATTTATGGTGTTAAGAAGATAACCAATTTCTAGAGAAAATAAGGCTCTGGTGTTCACAGTAGAAGAACCTTTCTCTATAACCGATAGGTATGCCTGATTTGCATTATAATTATTGGAAGTAGGGTATTCACTCCATATCACACATAATTTATCTTCCAAGACAATAGTTTTGTTGCTGCTGTAAATACGATACCCAGGCCGTGGGGTAATTAGATACTGGATGTTCTCGTGTTTATTAGAAATAAGGAGATTGCTCTCATTATGGAGTACACTAAAAACACTCTTTCCATTTCTTACTTGAGTAACAGAATTTGCTGGACCTAGTTCACCTGCATCTGTAAATTTCATTTTAATCTCTGTCAATTTTACTCCACCTCCTCACTCAACAAATAGTAGTTTATCGATTTTCTTGAAAAAAGACTTAGGAATGGATCTGGTCAATAATCCATCATTGCCTAATTTGGTCATTCTGTCTCTGTAACTTTGTTTGATTTCAAGAACTCCATCTGAAGAATTGACATACGCATTATCATATTTATCAACCACATCGAATCCATCAATGGTTAGTGTTACGTTGCTATTTGTGGGCGATATCAAGATTTTTACACGAGCAAAATAGCCTACTGGAGTCGTAATTGTTCCTGTTGAAGCATCAACTTGCTCCCATTCTGTCCAGGCGTAGCTATCAGGCGAAGATTGTGTATAAATATTATAATTACCTGTGCCCGATATGGTTTTTGCAACATACTTAAATAAGGCAACCTTATCTGCGATACGTATGGGTTCAGAAATCCAGTACCCTTCAGGCACATATATAGGAGTGTTACTGTCGTCTTTCCCTAATTCAACAAGTTGCAATTTCCCATCCTTGAATACAGTATTGTTGAATACACCTTGATTTAAATCAAGAGGAATTCCTATTTCTTGCGTTGCCATCTCATCACATCCTTACTTAAAAAATTCTTCGAAGAATGATCCACTAATGGAGTCAATCGCTGTTCCATCGGTAAGGTTGAATACCAACGAATTGAATTTAACGTCTTTGTGATTCCCACCTAAGTGAGCCTCGATAGGGTACGAATTCGTTTGAATCACAGTTTTGATTGCATCCACCAGTTCAGATGTTCCAGTAACATACATTGAGGAATATGTACCAGCAGGAACGTTAAAAGTGTAGTCATGAACACCTGATGAAATGGTGATTTCATTGTTTGATGTTGTCACGACAGAAGTATCTCCGATGGCTTTATTGCCCCAAACTCTCCCATAGGTGTCTGTATAAAAGTTTTCCATTTGCAGTTTCCTTTCTATAGTTAAATCAGTTCCCAGTTATACACTCCAGCCTGATTCTTAATAAGTGGAGCATGAATTCTATTTGCAATAAGGCCATTAACTCTAAACACCAATTCACCGTCTAGATCTTTATCTACAGAAATCTTGATCTCTAGATAGGGAGGAATGTTTTTATCCTGGGGGATATGTAGCAAATTCTTAAAGTGGATATTCACATCTTCAATCTGCATTGGTTTTTTGTAGCCAATAACATGTTGAGTGATGTGTCCTTTAATCCGACCACTCGCAGTCTTAGAGAGGAGTTTCGCATCTCCGATAGCATCCTTATATTGAGTGATGTCGTTATATAAAATAGCTCTACCTGTTAATGGATATTCTATACCATCAGCAATGTAGGATATTTGAATTCGATTTTTGTTGATATTAAATATGCCGTTAGCTACATCAAAATAGATTTGTGATCCCATTCCAATAAGACCAAACCTGATTAATTCATTCTTATTAATTTGATAAAAACTGTTTTCTTTTCTGTCATCGAAGTTATATTCAGACAGATAAGAACCGTCCACATTTTCGGCAATCCAAACGAAATTTTGCAGTTCTTTAACTGGAGAGAAACGGTATTGATTATTGCCTAGAATCATAAAATACCTCCACATTGTATTGTTGAGAAAAATAGAAAAGAGACACCAGCAGTGCCTCTTAGTAAGCATTATTTAATATTACACGTAACGATAACTGACACGGATTTTGAAGGCTTGCTGTCCACTTTTAGCTTCCAACGGTACATCTGCTTGAAGACTTACTGTAGCAAAGTTGCCAGCAGCATCAGCAGCCACACCATTGTTTTTAACTCCAAGGATTTCTTTAGCTCCTGGTTTAAGTGGAGTGGGATAGGTAGCACCTGTATTGTCTTTCTTAGTTGTGCCTGTTGTTCCAATAGGCTTTGTGTAGTCCTTACCGATACGAGAAGACTCCTGTGCCAAATCTGTTTCGCCTAGGGAGTCTACTTGGCAATGGAACCAGTTATTCTTTACGACCTCGATTTCGCTACCAACAGTGTTACCCAAACCACCACTCATATCACGAGTTGTGATTGTGCAGTCTTCCATTTTCGAAACATCTGTGGTTCCCCCTTTGTTATTCCAAATGTTGAACGTAAAAACGGGGGAGAGATCATCTGCATCAATGACTCCAAAATTAAAAGGCGTTGTTACTACTGCGGTATTTAAACTGTTATACCAACTGATCACCGGGTTCGCCATGTATGTATTTCTCCTTCTATATTCTTATTTTTAGATTAATTGTTATATTGTAAATTCCTAATCCTTGCGTGTTCATATTGAGTCTAAAGATATCTCCAACAGTGACATCCTTACTTTTAAACGCGACTAGTTTGTCGTCTACATTGGCATTAGGCTCAAATCGTAATCTACGGTCTGTTATTTCAGTCCAATTCTTAAGATTCCTCGTTCGTTCAAGACTGATCTCGGTAACCATTTCTCCTGCAATCTCGCAATATCCATTCATTTCAATGAGTTGTCCAGCAAAGGGGAAGGGAATGAAATTTTCGATAACACCTTGAACAGCATCGGGGAGGGAAAAGGTAATGATTCGATCTTTTATAGAATCGGGGTATGATTTTAATTTGAGATGTTCTGCTACGGACATTAATCCGTCTTTGAATTCATTTACCGTCTGAAGATTTGATCCGAATACATCAATCTCAATCCACTGGTTTCCGTCATAGCGGTATCTCTTACCATCTTTATAGGTCTGAACAGTCCAACCAACTAAAGGATTAGGATATGTACTTCTGACCTCAGATAGAGTGGCTACTGGCTCCTTGAAAACCAATCGTGTGGTTTGATAAGCGTCCAATGCCAATATGGTTGCCTTATCTGCTTCCTGTGCAGCAATATTCGCTAAGTCAGTAGCTGCCTTAGAGTCATCGATGACTTGTTTTGTTTGATTTAACAAGACTTCGATATCACCAATTATGGTTTTATTCTCATTTATTTTCTCTTCAACCTGATCTATGTAATCCTGGAGCGTTGAAACAACATCGGGATTACGATGGACCATTGCGTAGATTCTGCTTGCAGGGTAGAGGATTAATCCAGTCGCCTTATATCTGCATAAGGGAGCTGTACCTTCTAATGAACTATTGACCTGTACCACTCCAACCGAGTAATGAACAAGGAACTCATTAGGAGCGAGAAATGGACGATTTTCGTATATCTCTTGATCAATCTCCGTCATTCCAGCAATTTGTACTCGATCTGTGCGTGATGGGATTTCAAGTAGAGTGATTTTCCCATTGATAACAGGTAGGACATCTGCACGATCAATATAGGGGTCATCTGGTTTACCTGTTCGTCTAATGATTGTTAATGGGTCATTGTATTCTAGATATGTATTTAATTCAGTCAAGTGTTCACCTCCTTACTGGATACGTTTAAATTGATAGCGAAACTTGATCTTGGCATTACCCGATATTTTTAACACATTCTTACCCACTGGAAATTTCAGATAGTTATCGTTGAAATCTGAATACCGATAGATTATCGGATTACTGGATTGAATATCCTGATTCTCGTTATTTACGTACACTGTTTCTTGATCCACAAGATTAGTAAACTTAAATGTTTCATTGTTATGAGATGTATTTATAATTGAAAAGTCACCATTTCCTAACTTGGTAATCCATATCTCCGGTTCACAATTCCGATTTCCTTTATTCTCAAATACCATTACTGGTTCAAATGTCAATGTGAAGTCGTTTTGAATAGAGGGAGGGTTGGAATAATTAGAGGATTCAATGATAATGCGGAGAACCACTTTGAGATTGTACATAAATGTTGATTCATTGATATCTGGTATGTTGCCACCATTAATGCAATTTCGCCATTCCGTCCAGTTGATCTGGTCATATGATGTTCTTGTCTGCACGGTAATTCTTGCATCTCCCGATACTGATTGATTCCAAGAAATCTTACTGATAGCCCCATCCACATTTAAAGGAATAGTGATTGCGTTGGACACGTAGACACCTTTTAAATTACATAGATAATTCCAGCTTGTCATAACATCACCTTATTCTATCTTCCCAAATGGCTTGAAAAGTGAAGCAGGACCACTTTCTTTCCACTTAGCAATTCGGTAACTTCTCCAATTAGCGTTTTTATCTATAATTGTCGCTCCATCAACTTGAGGCCATGCAGGTTCAAGGTTGGAGGATTCTCCGGCTTGAATACATAAATAGAAACGGCCATTATCTATGGTGGGGATGACGATATCATTCAGACTATACAAATGTGAGGAGATCCAGGTGTTGGCTCCTCTAATATCATTAACCTGACCATTATCAGATACAGGATAGATAGGCTCAGTAAAACCGGAATGCCCGGCCTGAACTACAGTGTAGTAGTGTCCATTATCTCTGGCTGGAACAACTACAGAACCAACAGCGTATAGTTTTAACTTTTCCCAGACTGGAGCTGCTGTCCCAGTACGAATATTGGCCCATCCAACATAGCCAGAGCTTATCGTGAAATTATTCCACAATCTTTTTCCTGCATAATATAGACCAGAGATTGGAGGAGAAGGTGCATATTCTTCAGATAGTTCATCAAGCTTTTGAAAATTATCGGACAAGTCTTTTAAAGTCGTTTCAATTTCATCTGTAATACCGGGTTTTTTTAGTCCAATCTTAGTTGTACTTGTCGCCATCTATTCAACTCCTTTCTTTATAAATCAGACCATTTTGTTCCACTGGGATAATTACTCCACTTCGGCTTTGCTGGATTAAGAGTGAGACCTCCCTGAGCATTAACAATGAGGGATGATTGTTTCTCACCTGCATTAAAATCAAGATTCTTAATCTCAGCGTAGGACTTATCCCAAACATATTCACGGCTTGTCATAATGGGGGAATAAGCATAGGGAGAATCGCATCGGAAGGTTAATTTGATGTACCCTTGACGTAGACAATTGTGTACGAGTGTAGCGTCCTCAACTACCATAGCATAGTAGATTTTTTCTGGATCAACACCAATTTCATTCGTGAAATAAAGTTCTTGATAGTAATCAGGAGATGTAAGCCATTCAGCTACTTCGCTGATTTTCTGGGAATCCCATGTATCCATAAATGCAAAATTGACAGAGAATTGAAGTGGCTTACGAGTAACACCTTGAAAATAAGGCTTATCTCGACCTCGAATGGATTCTTCAATGATTTCAGCAGATGAGGCAAAGGATTCTTCTTGCATTCCACCATCTAGGTTCACGTTATAAATCCCGTATTTGGTTGATTTCTCGCCAGCAAAGGAGAAGAAAAGGGAGTCGCGTATTGTCATTTCATCACCTTCTTGTTACATATTTATTGTCTCAGCACCGTCTTCAATGGTTGTTTTGTTACCGAGACAGGTGGTTACCTCAGATCCTACTGTAGCGACAAGTTTGTCATTCAATTTAACATTCTTACTATTGCCACCAGTAATTGAACCTTTACCGGAACCAGAGATCGGTGAGGTTGCTGTATACCTCTTTGTGCTAGTACTTGTGGGGATGGCAGGGTATGCCTCCCAAGTTTCGTTAGTCACATCTCCAATTTTGGCTACACTCTTGCCGTTTACCTTCATTTTATTGGTACAAGAAACTGTGCCTACAATCTTGGCTCCAGTGTTCCCACTTCCACCTGACACCCAGTCATAATGCGGTATAACTGGAATTGCATTTCCTTCTGAATCATTCCCCCCACCAGTGTAATAAGCGACTTCCCAATTTTCGATTGAGTAGGTAACATGCCCTTCTTTCGTAGATTCAGTGATTTTGGAACCATCAATAGCAACTTTTGCGATTATGATCACATCCTTGTAAATTACATAATAAAAAACCCTTGATTTATAAGGGTTTTATTATGTGAAAATGCTTATGAAATTGTTATTTTATTTAAAAAAATTGATAACATTCTACAGGTTGTTGGAGTTAGTTTATGTACAAAAAAGTATAATTCTAAAACTCTCCTATGAAAAATAGTAGAATGCTATAATAGATTTACCAATATTTTCAGGAGATGATCAATAGTGAGTACGCAACCAGAAGGAGATAAGATTTTACCAGAAAAAGAATCGTATGCTGATACTCTTTTGAAGCAGAAAGCGACTAAAAGAAGGAGAGATGGTACTCTGGCTAGTATCATAGGGATTTTATCATTATTTATTCTTTTGCTACTGTTTATGATGATACGTTCTTGTGACTTTTCAAACTCAGATTATAGACCGACGAAGAGTATAAAGGACATGACGAATAAAGAGTATAATGATTTTATGAAATGGAAAGAAAAAGAAATACAAAAGGAAATTGACAAATCGCCTGCGTTTAAATAATAAATGTAAATAACGTTTGAGGAAAAATAATGAAAAGAAGCATCGAATATGATGCTTCTTTTAGATCTTCCTTAATTACTTCTTACATCATGTACGCCTGCAATCCATTATAGGTTGAAGTACCCTTAGTAGCATAGTCTAATGCTGTTTTTCCTGCATTATCTTTCAAGGTTGCGTCAGATTTATATATGTTCGTTAATTCACCAAAATAGAAGATGCTCTCGTTAATGACGCTTAGCATAAGTGGCGTTTTTCCTTCAGCATTCTGTAGGTTGGGATTTAACGCATTTACTTTAATAGCAGAGTATAGTGCGAAATTGTCCTCTAAGACAGCATAGTGCAGTAATGAGTTTTTTGAATCACTGTCTTGTGCATTCACTGAGAATTCGCCAGCTGCTATTGCGAGTTTAATCTTGTTGGCATCTAATTTTCCATTAGTAGAAAAATTCTTATATAGTCCTTTCACATACTCTCCTCCGTTTGAATTAACACCTGTTTTGGTAGTAGACGTAGTTGAATTATTGGATGCTGAAGATTCAGCCTTAAAAGTAACGGTTGATGATGTTACATCAGTAACTTGATATCCAAATGAGTTTCCTGCGTCTCTGACTGGTAGATACAATTTATTGTTAACCGTTACAGCCTCAACTGAAGTTTGTTTGCTGTCTGTAATCAAACTTACGGATTTAGGAGTAGCTTTAAGGTAAGTGGCAGCACCAACAGTCCCTCCGGCAGTTACACATATTCCAATAATTAAACCCAAAGCAAAAGTTGATATTTTTTTCATTCTTATGTACCTCCATAAAAAAATATGATATACCTAATACTACCATATATCGGCATATTCTCGGAGATTTTTAATACTAAATGTTTTCGAATAAAAATTCTGAAGCCTTGAAAACAATTCTGTTATCTGGTCTGATCTCTATCATGGCTCCAACAGTATTCCCTATTTTGATAGTCCCATTATCAGAAGATATTGTAAAATCCTTTGTAGAAACTACAGTTTTTCCGCTAGTGGAAGTCAGATAAAGTCCATCGTCACGAAGATCAAAGCCCCTCTCAAACCCATAGTTGCTGTTTCCGTAATTGATTTTGAGTCCACCGTTATACTTACTAATTCTTGCTTTTCCTGATGTAGAGGTTGCTCCATCTCCAATACCCATTGAAATAAAAGGGTTTGCACTGTCTCCAGTGCCATCGAACGCGAATTCAGCCTTGATTTTCTTGTTGTTATTATCAACGGCATATTCAAAAACAGGCCAGGAGGTGACATCCGTAGTCATGCGTCCCGTCTGAGTAGATTCTACCCAATATAATGGTCTACCGTCTGAAAGGGTTTTGTGAGCGCCCTGCACTGCTATGCCAGTTATCCATTGAATAGAATTGTTTTCAATGTTGATATAGTTAGCCCAACTGCCTATAGCTGATCGAGTCATAGTTGAAAGGCGTTGCGCGGTGAGTTGACTTATAAACCCAAACTCTGCCGATACTATTGAAGCGGCTAACATCTCTGCATCTATGCGCGATGCACCAACCAGATCCCATCGATCCATATACATAATACGGTTTTCAGCATCTAGCAACAAAACGTCTTCATTAGCACCACCAAATGGATTAGTTGTCAGTTTGAGCGACTTAGCAATAAGATCGATTGCATGTAGTTTTCCTTCAGTATCAGCGTAGAATACCTTTTCCCCGTTTCGTTTAATTGAGATACCATCTGTTGCGTTTAATACAGTTTCAACAACATTGTCGGAGCGTGTAACTGTTAGTCCATTAATATGGTCAAGAACTAGTTTGTTATAAGGCAAACCAAGTTGTAAGCTGCTCCACTTAACGGCATCCGTTATTTGATTAATGATTTTCTGGGCTTGCTCATAGTAGCTTTGAAACTTGGATTTGAAAACTTCTCTATCAATATCAGTAGTAGCACTCATGTCAGCAAGAAGGGGAATGACATATGCAGTAAGATTATCAAATGCAGTAGTGAAAGGAGGGATATCAATTAATACTGTTTGATAATTATTCCGTTGAGATGTCCTATATTGATTGGCCTGTTGAAGTAACTTAACATACTCGGTTTGAATAGTTTGCCACTCTTGTTTAAGAGACAGTTTTTCAATTGAGGTCAACTTGTTGTCAGTAATGATTGTTGTAAATCGACCAATATCCAGATAACTTGAATCTATATCAAGATAAATATCGTTTAAATCATTGACGATTGTCAACTTTTTAGCAACCAACTCTTCTGCCCATAGTCTTGTATCTTCCACATTCACCCAGAAGCGTTTAACCCATTGGTTACCTATCTTCTTTTGAATAGAGATGCCGTCAGTAGCGTTTAGGCGAGTACGATACAGTTCATCGGAACGTGTGACAGTTATCCCGTCTAAGGCATCAACTAAAACTGAGTTATAGTAGCTGCCAAGTTGTAAGCTACTATACTTAATGGAGTCATTAATCCCGTTAATAATGGAAACCACAGCATCGTAGTATCTTTTAAAGACTAAAATAAACTCATCTCGATCAATAACGGATGTTTCAGTCATATTAGATAGAAGAGGGGAGAGGTAAGCAATTAAAGCATTATAAGCACTAGTAAATGGAGGAATATCAATCCGTACTGTGTCATCTCTACTTGTAGTTTTATAAATATTGGCCTGATCAAGCAATTTTGCATATTCGCTTATAATCCTGGTTCGTTCGCCTAAAACCTGAAGCTTTTCAATAGCAGTTAGCTTACCATCAGTAATGATATTATCAAATTTACCAATATTCATTTCCTTTGTGTAACTGTCCAACAATAGTTCATTCTGGTCAGATATGATCTTTAATCTTTTAGCTGTGATGTCTTGGCCGAATATATTACCATCATTGTCTAAATGCAATTTGTCATCAAAGGAATATCCATTCCAGCGTTGAATTTTAAATCCATCTTCACTGTTTGCAATTACTTTGTTGATGAGAGTGGAGTTGAGATCATTGCCATTGTATCGATTTATGATCATACCAAACCTATCAGGATTTTCTTCATATAATCCGAGCATCATAGCAATTCGTCCATAGCGATCTTTAATTGTTGTTCGTGGGCCTTCCATTAGCCAGACACCTGCTGTATCACCGATCACGAGCCGCTGGGTTAGTAAAATTTTACCATATAATGTTTCTGCCACGATCCCATCCGGTGTTAACGCTGTTTCGAACCTCTGCCCGCCGCTCTTTGTTATACCAATTGCACCAGAAGTTATCCTAATAAAGCGAAGCATATCATTTGGATCATAGACGGTGATTCCTCTTGCATCAGTCAAAACAGTATTATTAATACTCATATTGATCTGATTAGTGACCTTATCCCAGAACTCATCGAACAATAAACTCATATCACTAACATCAGTCACTGACTTAAGCCAATCCTTTTTATTTGCATCGTAGGATGTAGATGTATTCGAACCATTCTTCAAAAGTTCATTCATTTTTGAAGCAGCACTGCCATCATTTCTAACATTGGATAGTGTTAAAGATATCTTCTCGCCTTTAAAATCATAATTTATCTCAATAATCTTAGCCTTAACATTGACACCGATTCGTTTATATTTGACAGATACATAGTCACCCTTATTAAGTTTATCCCACTTTGATTGCTCTTCTAGCAGGCTTAGAAAGTACACTACATCTATATCCATTGATAGTTGAGGCACTTTAATTTCTGCAAAGTTCTCTTCTCCGTATTTCAGCAGATCCTCTGCATCGATACAGTTGCTATTCTCATAAGTCTCAATTTTAATAAATCTCTGAAGCTCAATTAATTGTTGGGGAGTGAAGTTATTGGAACTGGATAGGAGAGACTGCAAACTTGTTATCTGAGCCAAAATAGTGTTCAAATAACCTGTTTGTTCAGCAATCTCATTCTTCTTTACATCAACTTGCATCTGTTTATTGTTAGGGCAATAGCGATTAATAATAGCAGCATCATTAGATGAAGTGTTGTACTCAGTTTCATTAATTGCTGTAACCTGAACATCAATATTTGCTGAACCGCCTCCAGTAATCAACACACTGGATGACGTAACGCTGTTAATTTTACCTAGCAAAGTCCACGTATTAGAAATAATAGTTTTTATCGCACCATTAAAAGATACTTGAACATTGGACGCATTTGAAACTTTAACCATTGCTACGTAGGGATGTATAGTTTGCAAAGAGTCAAAATTCAATGATCTTGATGAGCCATTATAAGCTACTGATTCGAAGAACATTGTTGGTTTATTGTTGTTGCCCAATTGATAATTATCTACAATGTTATAGATAACCTTAAGTTGATTCTGAAGGTCAACCAGTTCCGCTTGCTTTTTTGAGATTACGATATTATATCCGTCTCTTGCAGTTTTCAATAGTTTAAATTGTTCTTTATTTGCCTCAACAAGTTCCTGGTAATCTAAAATTGCATGACACAAAGAATCAGACATTGAATAACTATGTTCGATTACGTTTTTATGTAGATCTCTTTTAAATGGATACATGAAATAACTATAGTCTTCAAGATAGTCTTTTCCTGTCGGATGGATCGCATTTATGGTTAATCCGTCTTTACCTTTAAGATGCAGTCTAGTCACTATTCCATTTGCATCTGACTTTTTGTCGAAACCCTTTAGCAAACTTTCATTTGAAAAAGTCAGGCCCATATCAACACCAAACAATTTGGGCTTCTTTAAATTAACAGTTTGTAGATTTGTATCAAATAGAACGACTGCATTATATGTTTCTGCTACATCACGAATGGAACCAAGTATTTTATTATCTAAGAACTCAAAACTGCGCTTGGATAATTCAAAATCAGAATCGACATCGCCTACTGTCCAAGTTGTTTCATTTAACATTTCTGTCATTACGGTTCGAGCACCTTTTGACTCTGCCTTGAAACCCTTTAAGACACGCTGTGCCAATTCAAATTCCAAACTTAGAAGCGTTAGTTGTTTATAGCTGGAAGTATCATTCATAACTTCATTGATGGCAGTTATTACGTACCACTCAGATGTTTTACCGAAAACTAATTTGATTAAATAGTTTTCTTTGATTATGTCGATATGTTTATTAAGCATACGCACATGATTTACATCTATAAAGTAGGGGACGCTTAAAGTTAATTCACCTGTTTCGTTAACAGGATCTTTTAGACTGTCATTATATGCTTCACTTAATTTTCCAATAATCTGTTTGTCAGGTTTTGCAAGAAAATAGTTAGGCTTATAAGGTTTTTTCGTGTAATCTATATCTCCTAACATATTGCCTCCATATAAAAAGGACTGCCAATATAGACAGTCCTTGAAACTTATTTACCAACCGCTTTTAGTTTTCTTCTTCCAAAATTCTTCGATAGCATCAGTGACCACTTTTGCACCTTGTTTGTCTCCATTAACATTATCGATACGAATACTTAGACTGTTGTCGATGGCTTGAGGTTGGAGGGAGCCACCGAAGATTTTTGATGTATTAAAGTTAGACAGTATGTTGCTGAGATTATTCATAACATTCGAAGCTATTTCTTTAAAGAAGTCACGAGGCTTATCAATTATTCCCTCGCCTTTTTTAAGAATTGCGGGAACTTCTTCATCCTGAAGTAAACTCTTGGTTGTTGTTCCCTTTTCCCCAGCAATTCCGCCAACATGGAATTTGGTAAGCTTGCTTAAGTCAGCATAAGATCCATCAGGGAAATCACTATATTGTTTACGTAAGGCTTCATTGGCGGCTTGCAATTTTAAAAACTCGGCCTGCTTATTTTTATAACCTACTGAGTCTTTCACGAGTGTCTTCATTTCGGTCTTTATTTGTTCAGCCTTTTGCTTATTAGACAAATAAGCTTCCCAGTCTGATTGTTTTTGAGACTTAGAAGAAGAAACAGGAGTCTCGATTTTACCTCCTGAAGAGCCCGAAGAACCATCATTGTTAGTAGGGGAAGGGAAGTTATTTGCATAATCCTTGTCTAGTCCAAAAGTGTATTTTAAATTACTAGCAATCTTTGATGCATAAACACCCGAGTTCTTCTCAAGTTCCTTGAAGAAAGTGTCATAAGCAGACTGAACAATAGTCAATTCATTTTGAATCTTGACAGTATCTTCACTCATAAGATTTTGCTTCATGGAGTAAAAATACTGTTCATCGTTCAATAGACCATCATAATAATCATCATTCAGCTTTTTATTGGCTTCTATTCCTTTGAGAACAGATTTGTTCTGATCGTCTTCAAGCTTCTTTGCCTTATCAATAGCAGCCTTACGATCCTCAAGTTGATCAGATAGACCTTCCTTGCGAATGGTGATTTCGCGGTCACGTTGAAGCTTAGTAATTTCCTCAGCCTTAGCATCAATTTCTTTCTGTAGATCGGCTCGTTTTGATTTAGCTTCAAGTGAATCATCAAGTAGAAGAGTGCTGAACTTAGCATCTAATTCAGATTTTTCTTTCTGCAATTTGGATAACTGGTCAGCATAATCCTCTCCAGCAACTTCCCGATCCAGACTTTTTGTTTGAGCATTAATAACATCCTCAAACTTTGACATCTCATCATCTAGATTGGACATTCTGGTTTCATGTCGTGCGTCTTCGGCTTCTTTTTCCTTGTCATAGGCCGCATTACGCAATTTCTGCTGCTCGGTAAGCATCTTCTTATACTTCTCAATCACATTATCCGCATAGGTTTCACGGATTTCTTTGATTGCATCAGAATACTCATAGAGACTCAGAGTTAATTCCTTAACCTGTTTCTTATAATCCTCTCTTACGGATGCAGATAACTCTTCGTTCTGAGATTGCTTTTCAGCATAGTCTTTGAGCTTCTTAGTGGCGGATATAAGATCATTGTTTAATGCCACCTGATTCTTAAGCTCTTTATTGTATTCTTCAGTTCCCTCTTTGTAGCCCTTTAGGGTTGCCTTAGATACATCAAGTTTATGATTAATATCATCAATGGATTTTGTCAGAGGAGTAGCCTTAGAAGCAATAAGTTCAGCATTGAGATCTTTGATGTCCGAGGTGTAATCCTTAAGATTGAGTTCGTCCAACATCTCTTTAAACTGTTTTCTTGTCGCCGGATCAAGCTTTGTGCTATTAGCAAGTGTTTCAAGAGACTTCCTAAGATTTTCATTCTCTTTATTCTGCTTTTTAGTCAACTCGATCTGAAGGTTCAGCTCTTTGTTGTACTCAGGAGAACCAACATCAAACTGTGACATACGATTCTTAGATTGCTCAACCAAGTTATCCAAATCAGATATGCGCTGCTTAGAAGAATCAATCTGACTGTTGAAATTTTCAATCAATAATGCAAACTTTTCTGATTGTATATCAAGCCAATCTGAACTTAACTTCTTGAGTACATCATCCCAATCGTTTGATTCAATTCCAAGAGCCTTCATCTCAGTTTGTAACTTAGTTTTGGCTTCGTGCTGAATGCTTTGAATATTCCCTTTGGCATTGACCTGCTTCTCATTTTCTTTACGCCATGCAGCAGAATGAGGGTCTAATTTCTCTTGGGTGCGTTTGGATTCATAAAGTATATCCTCTTGTTCTTGGATTCTTCTATCAAAACCCTCTTTGAAGGATTCAAGAATGAGTAGATTGTTTTGATAAATTTTATCTTCGCTATCGTTGTTTTGTTTAAGTTGAGCATCGATAGCATCAGCCAATTCTTTTTGAGTTGGGCCATCTGTTTTAATGGTAGTATTTCCATTTTTAATAGATGATTTACCAGAAGAGGCTGGAGTGGTGGAGACCTCTGATGATTCCGCAACCCTTCTAGCGCCCTGATATTTACCAGACCAATAAGAGCTGTTTAAATTGGACTCTTTTAAGCCACTATTGCCCATCTGAATAAACTTACCATTGCTTGTATAGATACCGACATGACTATTGTCTTTTCCAGTCGTATTAAAGAATACCAAGTCGCCAGATTTTAGATCGGCTTTTTCAATAGCAACGCCTTTTTTAGCTTGCTCGGCAGCAGTACGAGGGAGGTTAATATTAAGAAACTCATCAAACATCTCTTGTACAAACTGCGAACAGTCAGAAGTAGCTCCCTTAACAAATTCTTCATATGTGCCTTTAAATTTGCCCGAAACTTGCTTGTATTTAAATGAACCTTGCAATCCAAGTGCGTTAGAAAGCATCTTATCTAAATTAGATGAGCCTGAACCTACATTATTAGTTGAAGACGATGAGGTAGATGAGGAGGGTGGACCATCATTGGTTTTAGTGGTTGTAGTAACCTTTGAAGAAACCAACTTAGCCGGATTATTAATTCCATCTTTCCCAAGCTTGATCTTTTCTTTCAGCAAATCATTCTCTTTGCGAAGAGAATCTTGATACTCCTTAGAATCTTTTCTTAATTTGCTGCGTTTTCTGCTCTCAGCATCAAGTAGTTTATTGATTGATTCCATCTTTTTCTGAAGCTCTGTAAGTATTTCAACAGTATCAGAATAGGACTCATTTAACTTTTCTTTTGTTTTTTTCGAATCTTCATCTACAGCATTATAATCATTCTGTGTTTGAGTTAAAATGCTGTACTTGGTTTTTAATAAATCAAGTTCCTTTTGCGCTGCTCTATAAGGAGCAGTTTGTTGCATGAATATTTTTTCAGTGTTTAGGTCATCAACAGTAGCATTGTCAATTTTGGCATTGAGGATGTTAACAAGTAAGTCATATTCCTTCTTAAGTTGTTTTAATCGCTCTTCAGAATTTTTGATAGCTTCTTTGGTTATCTTAATATCAGCATCAATTGCAGCATTTTCTTGATCTTTAGTTGCCTTTATGTACTTATATATTCCATCTTTACTCAACCCAGTTTTCTTAATAAAGTCGCCATATTTATCATTTAAGTCTTTGATGGTTTGAGCAGATAATTGACCGTTATCATCCAACTCTTTTTGAGCCTTATTTAATTCATCAACGTTATCTTTAGATTTAGTAATATATTTTAAGAATTTATTAAGTTGTTCACTCGAACCATTTAAGCCCTTACCCAACGCCATCAAAGCGTCATGCATGGTTAATACTTCCGATGCGCCTTCAGCGGCGTTTGCTGCGTCGATATAACCTTGTTTTAAGTTTTCAAATAACTTAAGCAACTCAGGATCAGCTTTTATCTGTGAGATATTTTCAATTCGGTTGATTAATTCGGCAGCATTCTTTCCGGTAAACCATCCAGAGTAAACGGCCAAACCTTGAACATACTTCCCGAAATCCTCAAGAGGCTGCTTTGAAGCAATACCTGTAACTTCGTCATAAAATTTCTTTTGTTCATCACTAAGAGTAACAAGACCAGCAGCATATTGTTTTTGACTTTCTTTTTGAAGGTCTTCGAAATAAAGGATTTTCTTATAACTTGGCTCAAGCTTTGCCATTTGATCCGCTACTGCATTTAATGCTAATTCCTTGTCCTTCCAGGTGTTAGGAATTAGTTTCTCAGAAGCATAAATGTCATTGTTGCCATTTCTGATCTTATCCTGAACGACCAGCAACTCTTCATAATATTCTTTCAGACTTAGGGTATCACCTTGACCGCCACCATCTTGAACAGAATATCCTTTTCCAATCAGTTTTGCTCCAAGTTGTGGTTTACTATATCTGGTTTCGTTGATTGAATTGACAACAATTTCATTATCTTTAATTTCATTGGATAGCTTTTTCTTGTTCAGTTCTTCAAGTTTTGCAATTTGATCTTCATACTTGCCATTAACTAAATCTAAACCTGTAGCTTCGAGTCCAAATGAATCAATAAGTTGACTTTGAAGTTGGAACATCCGATCTTTAACGTCGTTGTTTGTTGAAATATCTTTATAATTTTGTTTGTAGTAGTTGCTGGTTTCAGAGAGTGATTCGTTTAAATCACTGTATCTTTCATCTGTTTTTTCAATAAGTTCATTTTGTTCCTTAATTGCTTTACTTGAACTATTAATAATATTGTAAAGAACATAAAAAGCTCCGGCTGCAACTCCAATCCACCCAACGGTAATTGCTTTCCCGAGTAAGTTTAATGCTAACGTGGCACCGTTAGTTGTTATTGTAGTTACATATAAAACTCCAATGAAATCGTATAAAGACTTAATAGCTGAAGCAATTGCTTTTTGCTTGAAAATAATAAAGGCGGCACCAGCTATTAATAGAGCTTTATTAACACTCCCGATATGATCGACCACGCTAGTTAACGAATTGATAACTGTTTTAACAGTGGACGACTCAATACTCTTTGACCAAAATTCAGAAATAGCATTCTTAAATAGATTCATACGACCAGCAATAGACTCTATGTATTTCTCATTTTCTCTTGCAGCAGAACCTGTTGAATTTAGCGCTGTAATTAAAGAATCCTGTGCATCTTTGAAATTATTTATTAAAGATGCAGCAATATTACCTTGAAGTTTTCCTGCTACAGACTCCAGAATATCTGCACGTTGAAAATCTGATAGGTCAGACCAAATAGAGGATAAGTCTTTAAAAATGTCATATGTACTTTTAAAGGTGTTGTCATCTTTTTTAAGTGTTAATCCAAGTGCAGCAAATTTTTTCTCCATAGATGGAATGAGGTCTGTTAAATCCTCACCCTCATCAGAAACACCACGAAGGCGCATACTCACAGTCTTCAACATTTGTCCCACTCTAGCTGGATCTTGGATGGTAGAGTTGGCAGCAGTAGCAAGTGCAACGGATTGTTCGATGCTATTCCCTGCCTCGGAAAGAGAAGCGGCGCTTCGTCTTAGTGCTTCACCGATACCTGCGGAACTTATAGCGAACTTATTCCCAACTTCGTTATAAATATCTACAATTTTAGTTATGTTTTTCCCTTCGTTATCAACTTCAATGCCGAATCCCTTGATTGTCGAGATTAATGATTTAGATGCATCTTCAGCACTCTTAATGTCACCAACATTTTGATAAACTAATGTCTGCTTTGCAAGACTCTGTGCCTGTTGTATTGTATAGCCTAATCTTGCCCACTCGGTTGTTGATTTAACAACGTCAACAGTAACACCACCAATGGCGTTTGCGGTTTCATTGGCAGTTACCAAGAAACGATTATATGTCAAAGTAGTCTCGTCTGTAACTTTTCTTAGATCAGTCATGGCGGCATCAATATCAAAGATGTGTTGAACCCCTGATTTAAAGGCATTAATTGCTCCGTAAAAAATGCTTCCGACACCGGAGTATATCAACATATTATTAAACGTTTGTTTAAGTTTGTCGCCCAATCCTGCTGTTTGAGCTGATGCATTTCTTGCTTCAGAACCTAATTTATTAATTTGATCAGTAATCTCTTTTGCTCTACCCTTAAAATTAGCAGTCTGAACATCAAGATTTTTAAGTCGAGTTAACAAATTTGATAGCTGCTCTGAATCTACTTTGTCTTTATATTTTCCCGAAAGAAGATTGTTGACTTGTGTTTCTGCACGAAGTTGAGTAGAGGAGAGAACTGCACGATCTTTTTCAACTTGTCTTTGTCTACTACCCAAATTATTTAAAGCTTCTATTCTTCTATTGATGCCAGATAGTTCGCTGTCACTAAGTTGCTTGCCGCTATTCTTAGCAGCATTGAGATTGCTTAATACTTTATCATATTGTCTGTTAAGAACCTCTAAGGCTTTAGCTTCGGCAACACCATTAGAAGCGCTGTTTGCACTTTGCTTACCAGAGAAGGCAGAGTTAATCAATGATTGGGTTTGCTTTTGATTCTTAGCAATCATATCACTGTTCATCTTAATGGCTTGATAGTGAGCCTTATCTAAGGCTTCAGCCTGCTTATTTGCGGCCTGGAGGTTTTTCCAATCCATTTCTCTGTTCTTTTGAAGGGCGAGATAATGAACTTTCTCCATTGCTTCAATTCTGGATTTATTATCTTTTAGCGCATTGTAATGGGAGCGATCAATGTTTTCAAGTTCTTTATATTTTTTTGAATAATCTACAATGTTAACAATATCCTTATTACTGCCATCACTCATTGTAGTAACAATTTGTTTTTTGTATCCGTTTGTTGATGTGGAGGTTGTTGTTCCTGCCTTATTAGTACGTTCTCTTTCTAATCGCCATTTGGATTCGGCTTTGGCAGCCTCATTTGTAGCCTTTGTTTGATCTTGAATAGACTGTGTTGTCTGTTTCAAACCAGTATTCACTTTGTTATTAGCAATATTTTGTTGCTGCAGTTGAGATGTTATAGTATTCAAATTTTTTGAAAGAGATGAAAGATTGTCAAAGAATGATTTATCAATATTTACTTTTAAATCAAGCTTTTGTAGCGAGGGATGTTTAGCTAAAGCCTTAATATTTTCATTTATTGATTTTAGACTGAGACCGTTATTGAGCTTCGCACTAATGAGTATTGCTAAGTTTGAATTTGCCATTCCTTTTGAGTCACTTCCTTTTTATATTTAAAAGAGAAAAATAAAAAAGAAGAGATTCAAAATCTCTTCTTACTGTTCTTCATATGCAATTTGTTCAACTATTTCTGCCAGAGAATCATATATATCTGCATCTTTGCCCTCTAGTTCAGATGGTCCACGATTTAATACAGACTCCTTGATTGAGAGGAGCATTTTTCTATTTTCTTCATTTTGATCAATGATAATTTCTTCATTAGACAGATCAAGAATTTCCTTAAGTCGTTCATTGTTGTTTGCAAATGAAAGCTTATCGTTTTCTACGACTACTTCGCCATCTCCATCTTTAACTGCATAGCAATTATTGATTTCCTCAAGCTCATCAGCAAAATCTTGATATTTTTCAATCAAAAGTTTCTTGAATCTTGTTCTCATTCGAGAATCAGTACGTTCAAGTTTAAGTGAATGAAGATAGGAGATCATTGGCTCAAGTTCGAACTTTTTAATTTTCAATTGTTCACACTCCAATTTTAATTAGATATATGTATTTTTATTTTGATGAAAGGATAGTTTTATCAAGTTAAAAATGAGTGGATCGATGTTTATCAGGGGGGCGGGATAAACATTTCGCCCAACTAATATCTTCTGGCTTATTCTTATTAAGACTCTCATTAATTTCTTCGAATTTAACAATTTCTTCAGGAGTGCCTTCAACCTCAACGCCGTGTATTTTAGCCTTCATCTTTGTCCTCCGATTCAACTTTCTTTTTAGTACTAAATATTTTCTTCTTCTCATCTTCGAAGTCTCTTAAGTCGTAGATTTGCGTAGTAGAAATATCATTGTGGTGAGCAACAAACTTAGATACCAACTTAATATCTACACCAGATTCCAACAAATATGTGATGCAAGAGTTCTTGAATATATGTACATTGACTCTGCGTTCTAGAATATCTGATAGGGTATTAGAACAGAAATCATCTGCCCAAGCAGAAGACATAGGTCTGATTTCATTACCGTATTTGGTCGTAAAGATGAATTCACTTTCATATCCTCTCATATCAACCCATTTTTTCAAGTGAGGAAGAACATCAAGAGGTATCATATATTCCAAAACTTTTCCATCAACACTTTTACCTTTCCCGCGAACCTTATGAGACATTACAAAGTCCGAATCTTCAGAAATTTCATAATCAAGAATTTCTGTCTTGAACTGTATGATTTCAGATCGTCTAGCTCCAACTCTGAATGCAGTTGCAAGCCACGCCATGCCCAACCAGTTTTCATCTTCTTGAAGAACATTCAGCATAAGATCGTATTCATCTTTAGTAACTTTTACTTTTTCATATGTACGGTTTCTTGCGATAGCAGGGAGACCACGAGTAAAATTACGGAACATTTTGTATTCCGGTTCTTCGTCCGCGATAATGTTTTCAATATGATTGCAAAAACTTGAAATTACGGACTTTCTTACTCCAATAGCTGAAGAAGACATTTTACGATTATCTCTTATATAGCTTAGATATCTCATAAAATCACGCTTAGTGATCTTGTGAAATACCTTGTTGTTCATTGAGGTTACCGTATACCATCCGAATTGTCTAAGAACACTTATATACTGTTTTCGACTTGCAGGGGAGAGGTCTTGCACAGAAACAAACTCTTCCACCTTTTCTCTATAATCCTGATTTACTTGGAGCCACATCTCCTCTGTGACTTCTGCCTGTTTCTTAGCTGGATCACGTAATGTGTTTTGTTTGTTTTCCTTTTTGGTCATGAAATCAATCCTTATTTATATTTGGTTTAGGTAGAGTCAAACCTCATAATCAATCACTCCCATAATTTTTCTGAATAAAATAACTCTTTCATCAACTCACTGTTGAACATCTAGCCCTTGTTTCCTTAACCCATTCATTAGTGCATGTTCAACGCTGCCGTCATTCAACAACTCATCTCTAGTGACTTCTGTAAATGGTCTTCCTTTATTCGTATATGGAAAAGGCCACTCGGGATTATACCCAACGCCAGTCTCAACGACTACTCCAACATTACGGCCCTCATCTATTCTATGAGATTCAATAGACACCGTATTTGAATCGATCATGTCTACAATAATATTTGCATCATCAATTAAACCACCATGTTCGCCTTGCCGTTCATAAATCACAGGATCATATCTGTCATAAACTTCAGATTGAATGTTGGCTTTAAGCTTTTCCCTAGCAACACCATTGCCAATATCATTTTTAAGAGTCTGTGCAATCTGCTTATTCAAGTATTTCTCTAGTTCCTTAAGATTCTTAAAGTCCATCTTCTACGGTCTCCTCGGAAGTGAATGCTTCTTTAAAAGCTGCCTCACCCAAAAACTTTCCAGACTCAGCGCTAACTTTATTCAACTTGTCGTATACTTTCTGCTTTTCATTCATATCAAATTGCTCCATTACCGCATCCATGATTCCAACATTATAAAGAGCATCTACAACATCAATGTTCTTCTGCAAGTCTTCCGAATTCTTAGGAATCATAGGTACATCGGAAAACTCACGCAGCATGAATAAGTTGAGCAATCCAATGGAACCAATCACTAAATCATTATCCAATTGATCTGAAGTACTGACTCGCTGCAAAACCGTTAGATACTCCATTACAATACGATTAATGACTGTCTCTTTAAATTTGATATTAATAAGGACTTCATCGTTATCCTCAAGGATGTATATTTTGCGTTTCTGATCTAAACTTTTATTTAGCTTATTAATTTTTGCTGTAGATAACTTAGCCAATCTATATCACTCCCAGTTTTATTGACCTTGAAACACCTCGATTATCCGAGCTGCCTTTTGATCGTAATTATGATATTTATACACATATTTCTGTGCCTTTTTAGCCCTTTGTTGTCTCTGTTTGTCGGTCATCTTAAGAATCTCATTGACCATATCAATCATTTCTTGACCAGTTTTGGGGAGATAAATGTGATCATTAAACAGAAATTCTTGAGCCTTGGTAAAAGGAGAAACAAGCAAAGATCCTCCGATAGCCATTACCTCAACCATACGCATTGAAGATTGTGTTACTGAATTTCCATCAAGATTTTGACCCAAGGCTATCTTAGAAGAAGAGTAGAGCAGGGGGAGGTTTTCATACGCCATATAACCTTTGAATATCTCACGATTGCATAAATTCACTTCTTTAGATGGATCGACCCACCACTCATTTCCGTAAACTTCAATGTTGTAGTTGTTATTGACTAGCGGCATAATGAACTCTTTAGTTTGCTGAAATCTACGCTCATAATTATTGGCAACTAAAACTATATCTTTTTTAACTTCGGTATATGTTGATCTATGGAAGGAGGGATTACAACCAAATAACATTAGTTCTGCTTGCTTTCCTTTATTCCAATAGTTTGGTAAACACTCTGCTGTAGTCGTAAATACGTAGTCGGCATAGTCAGACCAATAGTCACCAATCCAGTGGTCATGAGGAGTATCCTCTATACTCCAGAAGAAATGGGGAATACCTTTCTCTCTGGTATGGTTAAATAGCTCTTCAGAAAAGTTGGCAAAACACTCTGAAAAAACGAGGGAAGGTCTGAAATCCTCAACGGCTCGTTTGAAATATTCAACTTGCTGTTCCTTAGATTTATCCCACAGCCGATGTTCGCCATCCATAATAAACACTTCATGTCCAAGATTTATAAATCCTGCTGCTAGACCATTTTTAATCAACATGGAATTATTGGTGAAAAGAATCTTAATCTTTCTGTTCAATTAGAAACACCTTCCAAAGAAATATAATACTCTTCAATTGCATCGTTGATTTCTTTAAAACGATCATCCCAGGTATTATTTGAAGCTACAGCCTTGGTAACTTTTTTGATGTGATCGGTATTGTTCCTCGACATCTTAACTGCCTTATCTACTTGACTTAGAAACTCCTCGTCTGTTTCTGCGGTTAATACTGCATCTGGATAAATATCAGTTTCATGCCATTTGGTTGCTACAGATAGCGTTCCAGCAGCCATCGCTTCAAACAATTTCAATGGGCAAGAAGATTGTGTTATACCATTTTGAGTGTTAAATGGAATTAACGATACATCTGCATGTTCATAATATGAGTGCAGTTCGTCATGAGTTTTAACGCCAAGATTTATAACGTTCTTCGGGCACTCTTTACCAAACTCTTTTCCAACAAATACAGTTGTATATTTGTCGGCAACTTTCTTAAGTAGACTAGTTGAAATCCAGGAGCCTATCGCTCCAGAGAACAATACAATTGGTGATTTCAAATCCTTATATTCCTCTGGCACTTCAGATGTTTTATCTATATATGATTGAGGACAAGCATTTCTTATAAGGTATGTAGGCTTTGATTCATGAGTATTGTCATAGATCAACTTACTGGTTGTGCAGATAATATCAGCCGATTCCATAGCATGTTTCTCAAATGGAGCCCAATCAGGAAACTCATCCACTCTATTATAAATATTAACTTTTGCTTTGATTTGATTAGCAAATTCGGCTGATTTTGCCCATGTGTAATAAAATATATCCACTTTAATTTGTTTATGTTTTATCTTATTCAATACATCTTGAAAGTTATGGTAGACATAAACATGAGGATATACTTCCTCAAAAGGTAAATCAGATTGGGTATTATTGCAAAATATAACGTCATATCCGTTATCAGCAAATTTCTCCGATATTTGTTGAGGAGTTTGCTTGAGGAAGGCCCAGTTAAGGGTCGGTGGATATAGAACTACCTTTCTTTTTTGTTTCATTAAATAACTCCCTTTTATTATTTATTGCTCATAACATGTGTACAGAATGTACCTGTGTCGCACCAAAGTTCAAATCCATTCTTCTGAGCCATTGCACAGAAATAAGCATCTTCCCCTTGTGGGTGAAACCCAAATTTAATCTTCTTGTAGACTGCCTTATCAAGCATCCATACCGCACCTGTCAGATCTACTTTAATTAGATTTTGATTTTTAGTGTATGGAGCATTGCTTATGCTTCTATTGGTTATGTGCTCGTAAGTATTACGTTCATTTAGTTTCATTATGTTGGGGTATCGATATGGATATTCTGGATCAACTAAATATCCGTTGTAGATTAATCCCGAAACAATATCTTTGTCTGATTTAAGCAGATTATTAATTACACTATTAGAAACTAAAATATCAGAGTCGATAAAGAGAAGCTTTTCGGTCTTAACTTTGCGCATAATGTAATTCTTTAATACACTCAAATGATTGTATATATGCTTATTTCTTGTGTCTGTGGTACGTGTGTCAGGTGGGACATTGCGGTTATACGTTTCGATGGTGATTCGATTATATTGTGCTTGATAGCGGCCTTTAAATTGTCTTAATATTGATTCACTTTGGTCGGTTGAATCGTTGAGTAAGAAGAAGAGGGCAATTTTCTTCTTGGGATATTCTAAATTTAAGATATGATCAAGATAATGATTCAGGATAAAGTCTCTGTTTCTTATAGGTGCTGCAATAGTAACATATGGTATATCATTCATAGTAAAACTCCCCTAGAAAAGTAAAAAAAATGCGGTTAGGCATATTATCCTAACCGCATATATGCCGTTTCATTATGTAAAGTCTGCCTCATCAAAAATATACATAGTATACAGATCTTTCGAACCTGGAACTGCTAGAGCTTCCATAGCAATATCCTGCACTGCTGGGTCTCCATCTGGAGCCATTGCCATACTCCAATTATCTTCAATCTTAGCAGATGGAATGGTAATCTGAGCTGCATAATCCTTCTTGGTCAGAATGTCGCGTACCAAAACGTCAAGTACTAACTCGTAACTTCCTGCAAATCTATTTGTTTGTGCTTTGATGCCTTTTGTATCAGGACCAGCCATTGTATTGTAATACACAATAACCTTTTCGCCATCAGCAATGTCACTTGAAGCAAATGTGACAGTCTTTCCAGTAATACTATATTCTCCAGTGGATGGACTAGATGATTTATAATCAAAACTTTCACCAATTGTACCATCGGGAAGATACTTGTTTACACTAATTAGTTTACCTGTGCTAGAAGGGGTATGTTGTAAGGTTACCGCTCCACCTGTAACAGTTGGAATGTCATTAGTTCTTACTGGAGTGGCTGCAGTAATAACTTCTGTTCCGAGCAGCATTGCGATCAATCCATTTGTAAAATGAGCATCTTGAAGTGTGAATTTTGCTGCTCTATTACCGGAGAATCCTACGGTTTTTGGGTTACCGCTGCCACCCTGGGTATAAACGGTATCGGATGTATTTTCAAGTCCAGATTGCTTCAATGTGTCTAGTCTAGCTTTTAGCTTCTTTGTAACTTGGTCAAAAAATGATGCTGTCGCAACATCACGAATTGCCCAACGATTTGTTACTGCCATTTAAAAATGCCTCCATTTATGTGATTATTTTAGCCCAAGTATTTTCTTGGATATTTATTTTTGATGAATCAATAGTTCCAGAATATATGCCAGTAAGAATGCTATTATAGTGGTCAATATTCTCCATTCTGTAATAGCCATCATATAATTGATAAATGGTTAACTCACCAATATCCAGAATCGAAATATTGGGAGACTTCCAAGAAAGACCGGATATTAAACTAGGTAGATTACTAACTGGTTTCTTCTGAGGCTTTTTTGCTCTATCACCCATAATCTTATCAATGAATTCTTTGGCTTTAGAGTTGGCTGGATTAAACTCTTCAACTTCAGTTTTTTCGGGGATCTTATTCGCAAATTTAATCAGTTTTTGCAGACCACAGAAAGTCTCAGAAGAAACAATACTATCTCCCACTCTCAAGTTAAGACTATCGCCAGAAATTTGGATTGAGACCTCATTTTTGAATACTAAACGGGAACCTAATTCAAGAGAGTCTCTGAACCTGTCATCATTAGAATAAAAGTGAATTACTAATTCTAAATTTGTTTCTTTGAGGTTTTTTAATTCGGGGAACCTGCTCTTATCAAACAAGAGAGAAGATAATGCATGATTGTATTTATCATAACCAATAGATACAATGTCTTTTAAGGATGGAGAGTGCACATCGATACCGTTTACATCAACAGACTGACCAAGTAGAAACTTGAGTTCAATACTTTCATCGATCTCTTTCATCAATTAAAATCCACTGGTCTGTAGGTCAACACATATCCCTGAAATTTATCATTAACAACATACTCATTTAGAGAATTGAATTTCAATTCTCCAATGCCTATTCCACGAGAGGAGTTTAACAACTCTTCAACCTTGCTTAATATAAAATCCATCCGAGTATAGCCATATTCAGTTTTGAAGTTATCTCTATGGGTAAACATATAAATTCCAAGAACACCATGCTTAAAACTGTTACCGGATGCTCTGTAATCAGTACAGGAGATAGTGAGATACGTCTTCATATCAGTAGATATTTCGGGGATGAAGCGATGGGGATAGATATTCCTATAAATTAGTTCTCCAGTATCTTTAATGTCTTCCTGATCCAAAAAGTCACTATTGGTGTAAAAGACAGCTTTACATAATTCTTGGTCTGAAAGCAACCTATTGATCACAGTGTTCTTATAATCAGTTATCTCTTTTAAGAACGACAAAATGAATCACCTCAACTTACAACGAAATCAGGGATAACCTCGCATTTTAAATATCCACCTGTATCAATTTGTCGAGTGTCGTTAAAAGTGGAAATAACAGTTGTACAACTGGCAAGTGGCATTGGAGTAGTACGATGAATTTCTTCTCCCAAGGAATTGCGGAAGATAGCAATATACATTCCACCATACGGTGTAAGATGACCCAATTCATATGTAATGCTGATGCATTTCAGCGCCTCAAGAGCGCTGCTCTTGTCTGAATGTTTAGTTTTATTGAATGCAATTTTTAGTTTGTTGTCTGTGGCAATAGAGTAGACATAAGCAAAATGTGGATCAATAGCAACATCCAAGTCTGCGTCAATGATCTCCAAGGTAGGAGTAGCACCAATTACAACATCCCCATCCAGACCACTTGAATGCTGCTTAGAGTAGGGGAGAGGGCCATAAATAAGCCAGTTGTTTTCCGAACCTTGAACAAATGATTCTACCTTAAGTTCGCCAAAACGAACAATAGCTTGACTCATTTTTCACGCTCCTTAATATAATGGTTTAATTCTTATTCTGATTTTGGATTCGGATAATCCATTATCATTTTTAACATGTAAATAAACGTACCCGATGGAGCTACCTGCTACGATACTGCAGGTGTTCATTTCTTCGTCTTGAAAAGATACACTTGCCAATTTAGTAGGAGAGACACCATCATCAGAAGTTAATGAAAATCTACTTTTATCAGGATACTCGACACCATTTCTATAGAACTTAGCAGTATATGATTGAGTTCTGCCCACCTTGATTTCATTAGGACCAATGATTTCGCAGGTGTAACTGAAGGCGGTTGAATCGGTAATACTAACTTTTATCTGTGCAGATACATTCTTGTATGTAGCTGTAATGATTACTGTTCCAGGCGTAAGAGGTGAGATTGTGCCTTCGAATGAGACCGTAGCAATTCTTTCATCGCTTGAAGTGTAAGACAGAGAAGGAGAGGGGAGAGGGATACTGTTATTTGTAACGATAACATTTAAACGAAGAAGTTGATCATCGGAAATTGTTACGAATGATCCGTTATTGATTGTGACGCTGTAATTAGCTACATTGCCATAATAATCTGCAATTCCTAATTCTAGATTATCTGTTGCAGTATTGATTAAGTCTTCTTGAACAGTCACAATAGCAATGCCCTTTAAAGAAATATTATCTAATGCAGTGATTTTCCATGCTCGACCATCAAAAATGAATCTTCTATCTTTTCGGAAATTGGTAGTATCCTCATCAAAACTTACTAAGAGTGTTCTTCGCTCACTTCCCAGAACAACTATGCTGCCGTTATCTGTTCCAAAATTTGTAGCGGGATCTGATTTGAATGTAAAGTATCTGCTATTGATTTCGCCATCATCGTCAATCCATTTCAATTGCCCAGAACAGAGTTTTATCTCACTTTTCAAATAGAATTTATTGTAGTGTGGTAACTCTGCAACTAAATAATTATTGGACTCGTAAGTTACAATATCACCGGATTTGAATTGATTCATCTTGCCTAATATTTGTAAAGTATTTTCTTTTGAAGTATTTTGAACAATCATTTTTGTTTGAGAGTTGTTTAGTAGGAGGGTGCGTGACTCGGGAGAGAAGTTCAATAATTCATCAAAGCCACTTGCCGCAGAGTTTTCAAAATCATCTAATTCATAGCCGCTAACCCTATCATTGGAAGAGTTCATTAAATACCAAGATTCAGACATCTAGAATTCACCTACTCATCATAGTAAGAGTTGGTTTTCATTTTGTTAAATCTGTTAGCAATCTCTTTATCAAGGTCTGTCAACCTCAACTGCATTGTTCTTTTAGCATCGCCCATACCAGTTAAACCAATGTCTTTGCCCACAATATTTGTGAGTTTTAGAACCCTATCAAGTTCTCTGCTTAAATAGTACCTATACATTAAAGCACCTAACTGATTAATAGTACTTCGGTTAAGCATTGTGGCAAATTGGCCCGAAGTTGAATCAAACTCAAGATCGCTTAGTTCTAACTCATAATCAGAGAGTGCGTTTTCTAAGAATTGTTTAATTAAATTCTCATCCAGATATACCTTTGATTGTGGCCTTGAATAAAAATTATTCAATATGGCCTCATTCGTAGTCATTTATCAACCACCTACTTGGTGTCTTCAAATCTGTATCCAGTATACTCTTCAAGAAATTTAACCTTAGCGAGATCGTTAAAATTAATTTCTTTTGCGTATTCCATTGCAGCAAACTTTTCAGCTTGTGTATCAACGCTAGACTGAATTGTTGTTTCAAATTCTTTTTTGCCCTTAATTTTAAATATGTCCATAAGAGCAGGTTTATCAAGAACCTTTTGCACATTGCTATCATCGTCAAAGCCGATTAGTACCCGTGTTACTTTATCGTCAACGTAAAGTCGCGCATGTGATCCATTTCCATCTTTACCAGTGAACAATTTGTTACCGTTATATATTTGAGATTGAATTTCTTCACGAGATAGCCGTACAATTCCCTTAGATGCAACCTTCACATCTCCAAGGCTATTAATTCTCGAAAAATATACATCCCACCCACAAAGGTTTTTTACAGAGACCTTTTCTTCAAGATTGATACTTTCTTCTGTCAATTATTTCACTCCCCGTTAATGTGTGTGTGAGTATAGGACGATCAACCACCCTATACTCACATAAAATTTTAGTTAGCCTACCTGTTCAACTTCAAAGTTGGTATCGGAAATCAACCCGATCTCATATTCTCGACCTCTCGCAAGATCCGCACCAATTTCCATATCAAATCTTGTAATTTCTGTACCAGTGATAACATCATTACCGGACATAGAGGTGAGTCCGCCTCGTTTAAAGATCTGGAGGGGTGCAATTGTTGCTTGAGGAATCACAAACAGTAGTCCTTCTGGTAGATAAGTGTCAAAGTTATCTCCAGCAGCGTTCATTTTTGTGAGATTGTATTGATTAGGTGTCTCAACGATTGGACTGCCGTTATAAGTAGAGAGGAGACCAGTCTGACGAATCTCATTCATAATAGCTTCCGACAAGAAAGTATTTTTGGCATCTGTTGGATCTGCTTTGAATCCCGAGAAAGAATTCAATTGAGAAACTACAGAATAATCACCAGTCAAAGAGGGACGACCAAAACGACGAACTTTCTTAACAATATCATCAACAGAAGCTTTGATAATGCCCGAATTCTCAGCAAAGTATTTCACTCCATGCGCATTTTTGATTCCATTGTAGAGTGTGTAGATTACATATAGCATTGCCTTATTCATCATATTCACTTGAACTTGCTGCATTCCTTCGGATACTTTATCAAGATTACCACTCGCAATTTCTCTATAGTTTACAGCGTAGCCACTGGAAATTGTTTTAGTGACAATTGGGTACTCATCCCACACAGTTGTGCCAAAACCAACATCACCCTGGGAGCCCTGAAAGTTGCTGCGAATCGATTCGTGTTTATAAGTCTTTACCATTGCTTGTTCATCGTAGCCGATTTCCTTAAATGTTCCCATGAAGTTAAAGAGTTGAATCTGTGTTTGAAGATGTGGTTCGAGCGCATATCTTACAATGCTATTGAATTCTGCTTTGGCCGCAAAATCACCATTATGTGCCTTTGCACACAGCTCTTTAATGCGGTCCATTGTTGTATCAACTCTTTTGCCATACTTAGTTACATCTTTTCCGGTTGCTAAAGCAGAGAAGATTTCAACAATGGGAGAGCTATGACCCAACTTGCTATTAATAGCATAGTCAGAATCTTTCCGAGCATTATTAAGATTTAGTTCAAAAATATTCTTAGACATTTATATAATTCTCCTTAGTATGTATATTTACTTTACTACTACTTTTCCATAGAATCCTTTGTCACCAAAGGTGGTTTTCTCAAGAACTTTAATACTAATCGCATAGTCTGTGGCCGTAGATACTTTCCATTTTCCTTTTGCTGTTGGGTCGGTTGTATCATCACATGGAACAAGAACACTTCCTACGGTAACCGTTGTATAATCGTCCTTTACTAGATCATAGGAAAGCTCAACCGGAAGATCCACCAAATCAGTAAGTTTAAATGCTCGAACGTACTCGCCAATCTCAATTACAAAATTACTTAAAATGCGAATTTCTGGTTTATCGATAATATTCCAAACTACATAGGAATCTTTGCTTTTTGCAACAGTTGGTGTTGCAGCGGTGGGGGCGAAACCAGTCGAGTCATCGGGAAAAACAACAGCACCATTTTTGAGTTGAATTACTGCCTTTGTACGAGGGTTGTTGCGCACTTGTTTGAATGCGCCGATTGTACCGAACTTAAACATTATTTATTCCTCCAATATGTATTTTTCTTAATAAAGATCTTCATATGAAATTGATGTTTTATCACTATTGATTTCCAGAATATCTCCGTAAACATCGGCTGCGGAGTTTGTTTCACTCTTAGCTTCTTTGTTTTTTCGATTTTCTAAGATTGTTTTAGCGATGAAGGAATTGACTTCTGAAACAATCTCATTGATTTTTTCTTTTGTTGGTTCAGCACTAAAAGTCTCTACTTTTGATTTAACAGTTTCTTTTTCTTTATCAGTAAAATCTTTAAGTGCTTCATTTAGCTCTGCAATCAACGCCTTATCCTCGGTAATTTTCTTGAATTGTCTCAATTCATTAACTTCAGATGTGAGGGTAGAGATCACACTTTCTTTATCTTGAAGAGCTGTTTTGACTGTATTCAATTCGTTTGTTACTGACTCCAAATTTTCGGAAGACTTTTTTTGAGCATCATTAATAGCAGAATTCAATTCCGTGATCTTCTCATCTTTCTTAGCGATGTCTACCTCAAAATCTTTAATTTTATTATTCAGTGTGTTGATTTCATTAATCTTAGTCTCAACTTTTCCATTCAGCTCTACAATAAGAGCATTCTCAGTCTTATCCATTTTTTCCTCCTTATTAAATTTACTATTTAGTTCCAGTAGTACCGCATTATCGTCAGAAGGCTCAATTCCCAGAATGGCCGAACCAGAGTAATCATAAATCATGGGAACTCTTCCTTTTTCCTTCCAACCGCCATCATAAATGATGACTTCGTTATTACTGTCTTTCTTGACACATATTTCAACTGACGTTTCAGGTAATTTTCCATCAAACATTTCAGTTTTGAGCCAGTCAACAAAAGCAGAATAACGCTGCTCAAAAATGTATCCCTCTGCAACTAAAGCCCTAATGGATTTTCCATTAACTTCAACAGTTTCAATAGATGCATCAGTGGCAACACCAACAACAACGCTATCTTCAAAGATAGGTTCATTGCCCTTTACTTCAGATAAATATCCGTGACCCCACGGCTCAGACTTGTTGTAATCAATGAATTGCACAACGATAGGCATATTCTTGGCTGTTTCTATGTTGTTTAGCACATATTGCTCTGACCAACTGATACCATTTTTATTCCACTGAGTAACATCATTTTGAATTTCATGAACAACCCAACGAATATAGCGCCTACCAGAAGCATTCTGCTTTTGTGATAATTCTAGAATAGAGCTTATCAAATTTCTATTTCACCTCCTTCATCAAGATTACTTAGGTTGGGCATTAGAGTTATTCGTTTTTGATTTTATTGTATTTTCATTTGTGGGGTTATCATTGCTTGGTCTCCCTGGTTCTTGATCCGTGGCTGTAAACGAGGTGAGATGAGGTTTGTATTTCTCTTCAAATCTTTCTTCTAGTTCGTAGTCCATGAGTGCAAGGTAGGCATCGGATTTAAACCCTGTAGCACTAATCCAAGCGATTAATGAGCCTCTTCCAAGAGTGTAAAGCTCCTTCATATTATCAATAGTTTCTTTTCTATTGATGTAAGTAATGGGGAGGTAATATACTTCTACAAAATCTTTTCTGTCTTGAATAATATTTTCATTAATGACTTTGTTTAACTCATTTTGGAGTTGTTCTACCCAGGAAAAAATCTCAGCCGCAACTAGATCAAGATTCATTTTCTGACTTGTGAAATTTGAGTCTTCTCCATTAAGCGCTGATCCTGCGAATCCCAAATCGGTTGCGATTTTCTTAACAAGAATATTCTCAGCGTTTGTCTTTAATAGATCAATATTTGCTGTAACTTTCTCAAGTTTGGTTCCAGAAGCAACGCTGAAAAATGATACCTTCTTACGATTTCCTCTAGCAAATAGGGCACTTTTAACATTGTCGTGTTGATCCTTTTGTTGCGTACTAGTTAAAGACGAAGTTCCCTTGGTTACGCCTTCGGGGAAAGTCTGATAGATTATCAGATTGTTATTGTCGTCAAGCACTCCACGCTTTGAATCAGTAAAGTAATCATCATATAACATGTCAATGAATGCGGCCAAGCCAAGCGGTCTGCCGTATTGTTCTTCAGTGTTAGCCCTAACTTTGATCGATACTGTTCTTTTATTATCCAGAATGGCCCATCGCTTATTTAAGTCTTTTCTATATTCGCTATATTTTGAACGAATTTCTTTAGGATATCTCTTTAATTTAAGGGAACGTCCATTTCCTAAATATTGATCGAAATATGAAAGGTCAAATGCAACAACATATGATGAATTTATTGTGCCAATGATTTTACAATAGTCAGTTGGCAAAGGGATTAGTGCACAATTAAAATCAAAATCATTAATTTCGCTAATTTGAGAAATATCATAATCAGATAGTGTGGTCGGGAAGGAGGATGATTTTTCACTATTAAAATAGTAAAAGGCTAAACCATCAATTGCCGCTTTTCTAATAGCATCGCGGACAGTCTCCTTGTCCCTTATTTTCTTTAAAGTCTGCTTGTATTTGTTACAATTACTTTTGACTTTTTGATGATCTGTTCTATCGGAACTATATACAATGCTGTCCAGAGTCGGAAGGGCAGACATATAATCAATGACGTTTGTGTAAACGCCATTACCGTTGTACATTCTTCTAGACAAATTTCTAATTTCTTGATGATATAGCATGGGTTGCTCCAACCAACGCTTAATCCTTTGATTAGATATTTCAGTGCTTTCATTTGTAAATAACTCAAATGACCTTAGATTTGAATTCCACTCATATGAGGGAGCATCTTCATTAGTTTCAATCAAAAATAACCCACCTCCTAATTATAGAAAAATTGAAATTCATACTCGTCTTGCTTTTTGAGTTTAGCTTCTAACGTTTTGGCAAAGTAATTGCAGTATGCTAGACTAGAATATCTGTCTTTTCTGCTGCGACCAACCTCGAAAAGTTTTACATATCCACTTCTAATCTCATACTCTAGATTTACCATTTCATTTACGAGAATTGTTGTTTGAATATAAGGCTTCATTAGATGAACCTGTTCTTCAACCGATTTCGAATGATAGGAAGATTTTTCAATTAGATATTCTCTCCCTTGGACATCTCCAACCAATAGTTTTAAGGATCGTTTTTCAAAAGCAGTCTTTAAATTCATCGCAATTTCATGATTTAATTCTGCCTTTGTAACCTTAATAGAAAAGATTATCGGAAGAGCGTTACTATCCAATGCTCTATTTTTCATCTCGTCATTGTTCATCGCGGTCCATGTAGGGTATTCAACATCTCTTTCTTCGTCGTATAATATTCTGCTGCAGTCATCAAACAATGAAATACCATTACCCGAAGTATCCATGGCGACATAATCAGCTTCAAAATCATAGAATATTTGTTTAAGTCGTATTGCTTGCTTTTCTGAGTGAGCACCAAGCATACTCTCTAAAAAAGGAACTTGTTTCGTATAAAATTCTCCATTAGGAAGAAGTCTCATGCAGGTAAAGATGGTGTTATCGTTGTCTTCGCCGCCCATCATTGCTACGTCAACACCTATAATCCTTATTTCACCATCTTGTTTTTGGTACTTCCTTTTTTTGTCTTTACTTTTGGCGAATTCTATAGTCGTAAGAGGGTAGAATGGTTTTACCATTGTTCGGCACTTCTGAATATCATTTAGTTTATAGAAGGCTTTTTCAGATTCACCAAAGAATAAACAACCCATTTCCATTCCAAATGATGTGGGATCGAAATCATCTTCAGACATTTCATCCAATACTTGTTCCTTCATAAGCAAACTTTCTTTTATCGCTAATTGATATGGTAGTCCGCAAATGAAATAGTTTTTACCATTGGTCATTGACTTCACAAATGCCTTCAGCTTTATCCAGGACCAATGAAATTGATACCACGCGGAGGAAAGGTATATTTCTTTGTTTCTCTCCTGGAGATGAGAATACTCTGGATTATTAAGGTATTTAGGTTGTCTGGGCGCAGTTAGGAATTTTCGCAATACTTTGTTAATGATATCGAGGTCAACCATTCGGAACTCATCAACTATAATACAATTTGCCCGTTTGCTTCTGGCACCTTCATTAGAGGCAACGACCTTGATCCAGCTACCATTGTGAAATTCGACTTTGGGGTCGTTTGACGAAGTTGATAAATCACTTATTTCTCTGGCGAGATTAGGAGAATTTGTTCTCAGATCTGAAATCTTCTCTATAACTTCTCTTGCTTGTTTCATATTTCCCGAAGCAACAACTATCTTAGTCTCAGGCCATAATATACAGCGAATTACACAGTAAATTGATGTTAAGAAGGTCTTTCCTTGCCCTCTTGATGCAAGATACATGAAGTAGTTAGAGAAATTCATCATAAATATGAGGATTACCTGAAATAATTTTAAAGAAATGCCCAAGTATTCTTTTGCAAATCTATGCGGATTTGAACGATAATAACTAGCCCATATTCCTATCCCAGTCATTAATTTCTCGCTCTTATCAGATCCCTTATTGAAATTTCTGCCCTTATTAAAAACATCATTTCCTTTATGAGATTTATTGCGAGAAACTTGGAAATTTTTGTAGCCACTCATATAGAACCGTCTTCTTTTTCTAAGTCATAGTCAGGAGTCTCGACAGTGTATTTGTTTACTTCATCTTCATACATTTTAGCGAGATCATTATTTACGCCAAGCATTTTACAAAGGTGACCAAGGAACCATACTTGTATGTATTTCTTAATTCCATCAACATCTTTCCACGACTCATCTGGCTCAGGAATTGGTCTTTCATTCTCATACTTTTTTATTAGTGTTCCAAAAGTGGACTGTTCGGCAGAATTTGCCCCAGTTTCTTGTACTGGTTTAATGTTAGATGAGCCAAGCAAATCTTGAAGAGTCTTCATTTCCTTGTCGGTTGACTTATTATTCTCTCTCAGCTTTTTAATTTCTAAGCGTTTATGAGAAATTTCCTGAAATAACATCTCCATAGCATAGGAGTCACATTCATATGAGTTAATCCAGGTATGATATTCATTCTCCAGAAACAAATAGTCTTCAGTTTCGAACCCCTTTTTACCCCACTTCATCTGTAATTGTGAGAGTTCCTCAACTGAAAAGCTAAACTCCTCATCTAAAGAGTTGAGGTATTCATATTTTAGGATGTCGTTTGTTTTGAAAATACTATCAGAAAATTTCTTTCCTTTATGTTGTGAAAGGGATGAAATCTGAGGAATATACTTAGACCAATCTTCTCCGCTGCTATCCCATGTCTCCTGAAGAAATGGTTTATCCATTGTTGCTAGTACTTGTATTGCTCTTTCTAAATAACCTTCGGAATCCTTTTTACCAATCTGAATTTGTAAACAGTCTTTGCAGACTTCGAATTTTTCAGAACTAAATAGATCATTTGTGTTCATATAGAATAATCCTGGTAACTTAGGCTTCTTACATTTTAGACACTTAATTTTGTCAATAGATTCATTTTGAACCTGCTGCTTTTTAACAACCAATAACTCACCTTCTTTATTGAAGAACGCTTTTGATAAAACTCCCATTTCATATATTGAATAAGAACCATGGGGTAGGAGGGAGTGGGGCCTGTTTAAAGATCCTTAAGGCAGGATCTCCCCATGGGTTGAATCAGTTTAAACTCTAATCTTATATGTACATTCAATCTTAGAACCGTCTAATACTATGTATTTTTGCATAGGTGAGGCAAAATACCTCTTGGAGATGGCATAATCGTCTACGCCCATCAAACTGCCATTCACTATAGTTTCGGTTTTACCGAATTCTTTTTCATAATTATGATGAATATGTCCAGAGTAGATATAAGAGGGGACATATCCCAATAGCTGAGGGAGGTTCTTCGCGGAAGTAGATACGGGGTCTAGATCTCCATGACAAAACACATGTTTTTCACCATCAATATCTTCAACATAGATGCCGTCTTCATCTTTTACAATCTCAATATTAGCAAAGTCCTTAAGTCTTGCTTCAAGGAACCATGGAACAAGATACTCAAGATTCTCTCTGAAAATTGACTCATGTTTATTAGCGATAAGGCGACTATGATTACCAATGATATTGATAAATTTAATCTTAGAATGAGACTTCGACAATTCAGCCAGTGCTTCGGCAATGCTCTCTGCTGCAATCTGAATCTGCTTAATGACATCTTCGCCAGACTGAACGCGCGCCGACACGTGAATTGCTCCATGCAACAAATCGCCCAGGTTGGCCACAATTAGTTCTGTGATGTTATTTTTTTGGCTGTATTCAATTGTTTTAGAAAGGAGAGTGGATAGACGATCTCGGAACACATCGACATTATAAGTATTAAGGCTGTTTTTGAATTCACTACCGATATGCCAATCAGACCACAAGGAGATCGCGCGCTTTACAGTGTCATTATTGGTTACGAGGGGGGAGGCGAAGAGGGGTTTCAATAATTGCAATTCTAAAATAGATTCATTGATCTGATCCTTCAAGTTATCGAACCGAGCTTCTTTGTAAATGAGTTGATTATACTCTCTCTTTTGATCTCGGAGTCGAACGGTCTCTTTCTGAAGCTCAACCGTTGCATCTCGTACTTCTTGGACTACTTCATTGTTGCCATACTTAGCTAGAACAATTGGCTTAAACTCAATGTAACTATTGTAACGTTTTCTCCAGCGAGATTCGGAATACTCTTCATCGCACTCATTGTTCAAAAGTTTAGCTGCTTGAGTCCAGGTAAGTCCATACGCCTCTAAATTATCGCCAAGACGAATCAAAAAATCGTCTATTGTGGTATCAGACAATTCTCGTTTAATTATGATAGGAGTCATTTATCTACTCCTTTGGCTGCACTGGCAGATCTTCCTTAATAGAGATTGTCACATTTTTCCCATCATATGATTTCAATTCTTCAAGAAGATCATAAATAAAAATGCCACTTTTATCTTCCTCAGTTACTTCCATAACTTCCGTATTGAGCAAACCTTTAAATTGAATCGAGTTATTGCGTTTTGCCATATGTATTTAATCTCCCTTTAAAATTATTTTACTGTTGGTCGATAGCGGGGCGGCGTATCCTCCATTTCTGATAACTCAGAACGCACCCAACGTGCGATCTGAGCGTGTAGAGAACCTTTTCTACCTTATCGACTACCCAATTGAGATATTACATCTCTTGAATATGTATGTATGATAAAACTATTGTTTCATGTAATTATTTAATTGCCTTTTTCAATGCAGATGCTGGTTTGAAAGCAGGGGCTTTCGATGCTTCAATTTGAATCGTTGCCTGTACTTTTGCCACTTCTGGATCGATACCTTGCTCTTTAAGTTCTTTTAAGAGTTTAGGATTAACGCCTAAACGAGCTGCACGATTTCGTACATCGAAATTACCAAATCCATAAATACTAACCTTATCTCCTGTGGATAATGCGGCAGTAATTGTTTCAAATACAGCATCTACTGCTTCAGTGGCTACTTTTTTCTCTAGACCTGTCTTCTTAATTACTTCAATCGTCAATTCTTGTTTATTCATTTTATTAATCTCCCTATAGTTTTAGTTTAAGTTGATAGAGGTTTTATACCCCTATCATATGTATACCTTCGCACCTCTTAAGAAAGCCTTTATTTATAAGGGTTTTATGAGTATTTTTATTTTAAAGTGTGGCATTTTTGCTCAAAAACGCCCTAAAAAATGCTTCTTTTTGAGTAGAATGAAGGGTATTTAATAGTCTTGAAGCAATATTTTCTTTCTTATTTTTTGTTAATTTGCTTATCATTGAATACATAGTGTCTTCTCCAATGGTCAATTTTCGTATGAAAAAACTATAATACTTAATAATGTCGTCAATCTTTCGTTCTCTTTCGTTGTCGGTCATTTGTTTTGTGTATGTATTGTTAATCTTCGTGTTCATATTTTCAATATAATTATATATTGTTTGTTCTTGTTTTCTATTGCTCTTACTCATTTCTTTTTTACTGAGCAAGTTTTCGAAAGGAGTATCGCTCCTACTAATTCCTTTAGGAAGGTTTTGCATTTCGTAGAATAGGAAATCCATCGGACATTTATAACTAGTTGTTGATATGTTTTCTGACTGACTTACATATTTCCAAAAAAGTGGCTTCTCTTTTTTGAGTTCAATATATCTAGAAATATTTTCAATCTCTTTATTAATATTAATATCAAACATCTTTTTGGCTAAATCAATACATATTCCAGACAATACTGTAACGACATCAATTTTTTTCATCAGGTTGTTTAATCGCTCAGTACTAAGGTTGTGATGGTACATGTCCCAATATCTAGACATACATAGTTGTCCAGTGTTAACTGTCCGACCTATATACTTTTGGCTGTTTGATAGTTCATTATCAATTACAGCCATGTCTTCGTTGCATACTTTATATTGCTTCTTACTACTGGCAACATTGTTTATACACACGTTATATTTTCCGAAAGAGCCTCTAGCGATGGATAGTAACTGCTCATTGTCGCTCAGAAGAACTGTATCACTATCATAGTCACATCCTGAAAGAATATCCTGAATAGGGAATTTGATTGCATTAACACATACAATATTATCACTGAGATTGAAGTACTTATCAATTTCAGGAGACGGAATGTTATTTGCAAGCAGTACGTTGCTGGGACTTGTGTGGGGATTTCTAAAGCCAGTCAGTTCTTTCTTTTCAAACAGTTTTGTATAAACTTCATTGGCCTGCAATGCTATTGGCTTAAGATCATTGGTGTTCAATAACCCAATAGAATGGTATAGGAACTCCAAGGGGTTGCCCAGCATCACACAATAATCGCCGGATAAACGAACCTTTCCATTTTTTATGTGGGTGACATAACTGCTAATAATGTTCTTTCTAAAGTTTCGAAAAATCTTGGTGTTTACTATATCGTGATTGATATTATATAGATCTGTGAACATTTCATTGGCATTCATGTCGTTCGCACTATCACTTATGTATTCAATAAAAAAATCATCATTATTTTTAAGTTTATCAATATATGCTCTCTCAAAGACTGTTAATTTTCTAATGTCCTTTTGAGTAAGGGGGAGTGAGTTTAACATTTGATAACTTATTTGTTGCAATACGTTGCCACTCTCATCGTAGCCACGCTTTGATCTTTTCTCACTTTTACACACTCCAAATATGCAACTATCAAAAGAGATTATCTTTTTCCAATGATCCCACATTTTCTTTTCCGTCCCTAAAATTGAACTGAATTTTAAGGCTTTGAGACTGCTTGGAGTGATTATTAAGTGAATATCTTTTGCTAAGATAAAATCATTCTTAAACATACTAGGTATTTTCCAATCGTTGAAAGATACGTCCTCGGGACAATGATCTTTCAGGAAATCCTGGATTTTACAATTAAAAGCTGCACTCTTAAACATATGATTTCTCAGGAGGATCATTGATTTCCCATCGTGAAAATATCTCTGATCGAGTAGGGATTCGCCATCGAAAAGACTGTTTTTTATATTTGATTCTTCTTCAAAACTATCAAGAAAACCGTCATCGCCAGTCCTGACTACGCTTGTTTTCTGACGAAAAATGCTTTCAACATCACTAACGATCAGAATATTGTTAGGATTTATTTCGATTATGCTCTCAATAGAAGATCCAACTAAACTTTCATAAGCAAGAAGTGAGGGGTAGTCTATTTTATATTCTTCTGGTCGTCCTCTAAATTCAAGTTTCATTCTAGACCATTTAATCATCGGTTCATAGAGTTTTTCCTTTATGAAGAGTACTTGACCAATTCTTGATTTTGCAC
This sequence comes from Paenibacillus sp. FSL H3-0333, assembly GCF_038002805.1. Taxonomy (NCBI): domain Bacteria; kingdom Bacillati; phylum Bacillota; class Bacilli; order Caryophanales; family Paenibacillaceae; genus Paenibacillus; species Paenibacillus sp. FSL H3-0333. The sequence goes on from NZ_JBBODG010000001.1 coordinate 3,902,981, forward strand.
TAGATCGCTTATAGGGGAGGTACTTAATATTATTGAATATAAATCCTTCAGAGTATAGCTTCATACGTAAATCACTGTATGAGACTCCTGACCATTTTTCGTCATCAATTTCAGATTCAATTACGTCAATGAAGTCTTCAAGTTTTTGCTTGTATTCGTTCTTTGTTTCGTCTAGTTTAGATATTTTATCTTTAAGTCTCTTAATGATTTGAGGGCCAGAATCAACTCTTTGCTTAAATTTAATATTGATAATGTCATTTGATAGAAATTTATCGCTTGTTTTCTTTTTAAAGGTCTTTATTCCTAGAGCAACAAGCTTGTTAAGTTCTAAGCTGGTGGGAATCATCCCTATGTATTTTAAATCTAATTCTCTTCCTCTAAACATATGATTATATATGTCACTCGCTTCAACAGAAGGAATATATACAGGCTTGTGCTGCTCAATCAATAAATGTTACCTCCAGTTAGTTTGTGTTTTTTACGCTTTTTGATTTTCAAATTCTTGCTTCTTTAGTTTTGAATAATAGTTATCATATGTATAACTATCTTTCTCATTCCAAAATTCAACATCATCATATGAATTCAGATATTCCATACAGTCATTCAGCCCCTCAAACATATAAGATGAAACATATCTTTCATCAATATATTCGGCTTCTCCATCATAATACTGCTCCTGCAGTGTCTTTTCTACAAACTTTCTTTTTACCATCAACCAATTCTCCTCTTATGTATGTTTTAATTTTTCCCAGAAACATCGCCTCCAATATATTTTTGCTAAATGTTGTATGTGTGCTTCTGTGATTAAAATATAACATTACAATTTATTTTAGTCAACAAATATTATTATATTTACTTTGAAGGTCGTATAAACTATAATAAATACATGACAAACAGTCTAGAACATATAGCGGGAGGAAGAAGAGATGAACACAGTACATAATGTAGTATCACTAAATACAGGTAGAGTATACGAAAGTATTCAATCATATCTAATGAAAGTGGGTCTTAAAAGTAAAAATACCCAATATAACTATGAAGTTGCTATCCGAAGATTTTTTATATGGCATGTAAACAAAACTATTGAGGATATCGATAGCAAGGACTTAGATATCTTAAATGAAAAAATGATTCGGTATCAGTATCACCTATTGGATGATTGTGATTATTCTAATAATACTGTAAATGCATTGATTGCACCCATTGCAAAGTTATATGAGCACTTTGCCCGAAACCGCTATAAGGTTAAGGTTGAAGATGTGAGGGTGGATAAATTACCGGATGATGGCGAAAGATACGGTGAACTTACTCATTCTGAAGCTGAAATGATGGCCGTCTTGTCTGTAAAACAGAAGAAGGGAATAGAGAAGGCGAGTTTGATTCGCTTGGCTTATACGACCAGTTTTCGGAAAGCCAGTTTGCTATCTATAGAATGGACAGATATCGTCTTCGATCCTAAAAGTAAATTATATTTGGTTACCGCGATTGGGAAGAGAAATAAAAAGCATACAAGACCTATTCCAATTGAGTTATATAATGAACTACTGAAAATTAAAGAGCGAAAATACTATGCTAGATATAAAGATAATAAGGTATTTCATTTGTCCGATCATACTATTCAGGACATGGTTGATAAATTGAAAGAGGAAATGGGGATTGAAGAAGATCGAAACGTAGTTTTTCACAGCTTAAGAAACGTGGCGGCAGGTTTTATAAGATTTAGTGGTGGAGACATTGAAGAAATACGTGAACAGTTAAATCAATCCGGGTATGGATCTCTAAAACACTACATGCACCAGGATAGAAACTACTCAAACATGGCCGGAATGAGAATGCATGAAACATTTGAAGACAATTATGTTGAGCAGCTAAGTAGAGAAGAGCTTTTACAATTAATTGAGGGGCAGGGTGAGGCAGTTAAAGCATTGTTGCAGAGAGAAGCGCGGAAGATGGTTGAACATAAAAAGGAGAGTGGAGAGTAATTGAGTGAAGTTATTGAATTAAGATTGATACCAGTGTGGATGATTCACCCGAAAAGCGAACAGGTTAAGAAAAATGATTTTAGAATATATGACTGCTTGACCAGGAGTTCAGACATTGAATTGAATTCGCGAGAGAAACTATCGATTAAAGGTGTTATGCAGAAGCTTGAGATGGATGTCGAGTATACAGCTCAAATTCAATTGGATAAGATCGATCCGAGATACGGAGCAAGCTACAATGTACTTTCAATTTATCGAGAGGTTCCTGAAACACTAGAAGGACAAAAAGCATTCCTTGCCACCATGCTCACTGAGCTGCAGCTAGGAGAGGTGTATAAAAGTTATGCCGATCCAGACGTAGATATTATTCAGCTTATTGTTGATGACAAATTTGATTTCAAAAAGGTGAAACACTTTGGTCCAGTCGTATATAAGAGAGTTAGGGATAATATCCTAGAAAATCTAATATATAAGGATGTATTGAGCAGATTGGGCAAATACGGAATCACTTATGATGTGATTTTAAAACTTGAACAGAAATTTGGTAGTAAAGAATTAGTAATTCAGAAAATTGAAGACTGTCCCTATGAGTTAACCGTTCTTCAGGGTTGGGGCTTTAAGAGAGCTGATAAAGTGGCTAAATTGATGGGAATAAAGCATGATGACATTAACCGTATCAAATATGGTGTCAGATATACGATTGATGAGAATCAGCAAAATGGACATACGTTTATGATTAGAGAAGAATTGTTACGGAGCGCTTCGAAAAAGTTAGAAATAGAAGAAGAAATGATCAATTCTATACTAGATGAAACTGATGAGTTGAAATTTATTAGTGATAAGATATCTTTGTTAAAGACGTATAATGCCGAATACTACATAGCTAAGAGATTGAATGAGTTTATTGTACGAAAAGATGAATTACCATTCGATCCAGAAGAGTTTATATGCCGAATTGAAATTAAATATAATAATATTATTCCAAATGGTCTGAGTGAACAGCAAAAAGATTTTTTTAGAAAAATTAAGACGAATGCTGTGAATTTACTAATTGGATATGCAGGTACGGGGAAAAGTCAGATGCAAAAATTTCTAGTAGAGTTGCTTGATGAACTCAAACTCACTTACGCACTTTTATCCCCCTCTGCCAAGGCAGCTAAAGTTACCCGTAGATACACTGGAGTAAACGCACAAACAATACATAGGAAAATAGGTTATGGCGTAGATAAAGACGAGCAACGAATGTATGAGATTGAAGATGATTTTATTATTATTGATGAATCAGGAATGACTGATGTTTTTATACTTTCTACATTGCTTGCTAAAATTAAAAATAAGAAAGCAAGAATACTATTCGTTGGCGATGATTTTCAATTACTGTCCATTCAAGCAGGGAACTTCCTTCATGATGCAATTGAATCAGGAATTATTCCAATGACTAAATTAGACATAGTATTTAGGCAGAGTGATGGTGGTATCTTGGATATTGCCACTAAAATCAGGCAGGGACAGTTGTTTATTAAGAACGATTTTGAAGGAAAACAGCTATTCGGTAATGACTTCTTGCTCCATTGTGTTGATCAGATACATATGGAAAAGGGATATAAGAGTTATTATCAGATGTTGTTGAATACATATGATCCAGAAGATATAATGGTCTTGACTCCAACAAAGAAAAGAAACCTGGGAACAATTGCAATAAACAAATATATTCAAAGCGTTGTAAATGCTGAAAGCTCAGAAAAGAAAGAATATAAATATGGTTACGAAGAAGATGTGCTTCGTGTAGGCGACTATGTGCTAAATACCACCAACATGTATAGAATTCCTTCAATGGACGAAGAAGAGATAGATGTTGTGAATGGAGACTCAGGAAATGTAATTGATCTAAAAGAGGAAGATGACAGAAAGCCTGACAAAAACGAGGAGCTTCTGGAACGAGAGAAGAAGGGAATACTGATTCAGGTTGATGACAACCTTGTTAGATTGGATTATAACTTAGCAATTCAATTACTACATGGGTGGAGTCTGACCATTCACAAATCACAAGGTTCTGCATGTGAAGCATCAATTTGTGTTATTGATAAATCCAATAAGCATCAACTTTCTGCCAACCTTATCTACACGGCCGTCACAAGAAGTAAAAAGAAGTGCATCTTCTTAACTCAAGCTGAGACACTAAATTACTCCATTCGCAAAGTTGACAGTATGCGGAGAAATACTCATCTATGTGATTTGTTAAAGATGGTATGTACTGGTGACTAAGGGTTTGTCTACATCAAAACAATTTATACAAATGCCTAACTCAATCATTAGAGACCCCAACCTGTCTTCGATAGAGTTCCTGGTACTGATTAAATTAAAGCAATTACAATTCATTAACAGGTCGTCTAACTTCAAATTTAACTCTAAAGAACATCTGAAGATCCCTTTAGATATAAATGATAATCGTACCCTGCATAGGACGTTGAATAATCTTTATGATAACAGATACATATTAGAACCAGTTAAGATTGATAGTCATTCTATTGGAACAGTATCAATGAATGATGCTCTAATAAAATCAAAAAGCAAGTTCACTCATATCTATACTTCACTTTTAGATAAAATGTTACATATACAAGCGAATGGCATCAGGCTTCTTTGCTATTATGAGAGTTACATTAATAGAAATGACAAAGATAAACCTAGCAGTCATTTTTGTTTTACTAGTATTGATACAATATCTCAAGAGACTGGTCTCTCTCGTAAGACAATTATTAAATATAATTCTGTTCTTGAGAAGGCAAATCTATTAGATATTGATAAACACAAATTAGGTACAGACTATCGGTATGATGATAAAGATAAGGTTATCTTCAATAAATATAACAATCATTATTATGTGAGACTGGAGAATATTCTCTAGTCTTTTTTATGCTTTAAAACAGGAGAAATAACCTAAGTGTAATTTATGCAAGTCAGAAGTGTAAAACATGCAAGTCAGGAGTGTAATTTATGCAAGTCAAAAGTGTAAAACATGTCTGCATAAATTACACTGTAGTAATATAAACATAAAACCCTATATACATATATACTTTTTAGATTATTATATCCAGTATTTAGAGTGGTCGCACAGCTCCACTTCTTGGGTTGGAGATTTTGAGATTAAAGGATGGAAAGGTAAGACCAGGATCAAGGTCAAAGTCAAAAGAATCTGGAACGGGTTAGTTTGTTGAATTTATTAATTTAGAAGGTAATCATATAGAGATATGTATCTGATAAACAAGGAAGCATTATTATCAATTTTGATCCTCAATTTCTTATTAATTTATGTATAGATTGGATGTCTGTATAACGAGTAGGGGAGTTGGAAGGGGAAAGTGGTTTGCTCTGGATTCATTATAATTAATATATGAATTTGATGATTAGAATTGATTGTGGGGTGTAGAGTATTTTATACCTGTTTAAGAATAAGTTGAAAAGTTGTCTGCAGAGCAATAATGAAGGAAGATTGTTTTGGTCAAATATTACTTATTATTTATGTATGATTTAAGAGAACAAGTGTTGAGTGGTCACTTTATACCAGATAGAGAGTTGAGGTCTGCATTTGTTATAAACTAATAAGGAAATTGAAGCTCAGGATTGATGTTAGAGATAATTATACAGTCGCCATTATTCCAGGGTAGTATTCAGTTAAATAGAGGCTACCTTTTTATGTTTAATTATCCCCCCGGTATGGATCTGTATTGATGTGTATCGAGAATGAAAATATCGTTCGATGTTGATTTCGATGTGTGATTAATTTTAGATAGGGGAATAGTGATAAAACATAGATAAACAAAGGCGAAAACTGTGGTAATGTCGATTCTGATTTAGGTAATCGATTCGGAATCGAACGTAGTAATCGAAAAGTGTAGACGCAGCAAGGGTTTTTGAGTGATTTATGGGGTGAAATGATTAAAAATAGATGATGACGAAAAAAAGTGAGTGGAAAAAGCGTAGATAAATGAAGGGGAAAATCATAAGTTTCGATTGCGATTTCGATTAAGATTAAGTGTGAAAATGAAGGATGAAACGTAAAAACGTGTAGATGAAATTTAGAGAAAATTGATCAAATAACCATGCGGTGTAAGTTGAACAGATAGCGGATTATTTTCAATAAATACCATATATTAGGATGTAAAATAACCCCCCATCCCTGTTCTAAATGCAATCAAACCATAGTTGTATTGCATTTAGGATTATATTGATGCTTGACATTTATCTAAAATCATGTTCCGAATTCACTGGATATTTATTTAAAATTTTTGATTATACACCAATTTTGAATTTAAAATTTTTTCGCACTTACCTATAGGAATGGCCTATAATAAAAATCGATTCTATAACGAAATCCCGCAAATCTCTGACTTATTCCAACTGTGTACATTGTATATATACAGTAATACCAATTAATCGACCTAATCTTTAATGTGTTTATTAAAATAAAAATAATAATATTATTTAAAAAGTGACAATAATCACTTTAAAAGCGCTAACGCTTTTAGTATAATTATATATGTAAGGGAGGAGGTGATTCCCTTGGAGAACTGGCAAAAGCTTTCAGTCATCATTGCAGTACTTTCCTTCATTCGTCTAATCATCAAAGACATTGCAGAAGTTAAAGACAAGCGCAAGAAAGTACGCAAAAAGAAAACGCCTAAGACTTCGGCAAAAAGTCGTAGACGTAAGTAACTCCAAGCCCTTAACTTGAAGACTATGCACGGAACGGACACAACACCGTTCCCCTTTTTCCCTTACAGTTTACATTGCACAATGTATTTAGTCAAGGCTATTCGATTGCCATATTTACAGAGAGGAGCATATCCAATGTCTAAATCAAAACGTGAAGGTGCATTAAGGTTGTCAATATTCATCATCATGATACCGCTAATCTTTGTTGTGCAGTCTAATCCATATTATATTGCTATCATTTCATTTGTGGCCCTGTATGCTCTTGTAACAGGTGTTTACAGACTTACACGTAAATAGTTAGGAGGTGAATCACATGTCTAACCCTGAAGCACTCAGGCAGCAATTAGACAGTATCATGTCTCAGCTCATGACTACAGAGGATGCGGCTAATCTCTGGGGGCTTTCTCAAGTACGAGTTAAAGATTTATGTACAGCAGGTCATATAATAGCAACTAAGCGTGGCAATACATGGCTCATCATCAAAGGCCAGGACAGTCCAAAGCAGAGAGACAGGTCATAAAAACTTGTCTCTTATTCTTGTATTAAACTAAAAATAACTATTCAAAATAAACATAATAATATATAATTAAATTACCGATTTGGAGGTGATACCATGTTCAAGCCTAATCATCCAACTAACCCAGTTTCCTTACAACTTACCAATGAAGAAGTAATCTTACTCATTGCTGAACTTTTACCCCAACATTACATCAGCTATTCCTCACACGTAATACAACGCTTAACACAACCTGATAGAAACTTCAGCGAACAGAAATTACTATCCATTATCAAACGTCCTAAATCAATAGCATCACCACGCTGGAACGATAAATATAAAAATTGGACATACACACTTGAGGGATATAATAGACGTCACCTTGTCATTGCATTCCTTGTGGATGCCAACAATAAACTATACATAGAATATGTCACGGTGTTCTAAATGCCGTGACTGACTTTTCTTTTTACCTAAATGGCTTATAATAAACATGATAATGAAATGGAGCGATGAAGGGGATGAATGTTATGACTAATACAAACATGAACCAATCCAATGAATACATTAACAATAGAACAGTGGAGGATATGGCTAGGGAACACAAGGAACGACTTAACCAGGATCAGCAATATAAACAGTCTGTCATTGCCAAATACGTCACACAATCGAATACAGAGCGCTATCAGACAATAGTTAAATCTGCCTTAGAGGATATGTCAGGCGTAGCAGAAGCGTACAGAGACAATGCAATTACTTCTGAAGGTGAGCTGCATGATGACATTAAAATTTTTTTGGAAGAGTATACCGTTAACTTATTCAATATGTTGAGTAATAACAAATAAAGATCAAACACCTGTCCAGTTTATAAGCCCGATTCAGTATAATTGCACTGGAATTCGGAAACAATCCTTTAAAGAAAAACTTATATTCGGTGCTCTTATTTTTCGTTAAAAATAAATATACAAAAGGTGGTTTTACTTATGACACATCAAACAACTTTAGAGGAGCAAATTAATTTTGCAAATGAATACCCATTGCTTTCATGTTTTAATGTTCTATCTGTATACGATCAAATTGACATGATTTCTGATTCTTTTGCTAATGCTTGTTTTGAAGTTTATCCTTCGGGAATTAGTTATCAGCTTTTGTCTGACATTGATAAGAAACGGGTTCATGATATCTTTGTCGCTGAACTCTCACGTCACGAAATTGTTATTACTTCTGAACTGTTCAATGCTATGAAGGAAAGCGGTCACTTTACCGTGATTACTCCAGTGCTTGAACAATACATGAATCTGGATTCATCTTCTTACTCCGCATTTACTGAAGTTGCTTCGACAATTCAACCTGGGCAAAAAGTTACCATTGTTAAGTTTAGTGAGTTTGGTTTCCCTTATGCGGTTAATACAACAATTGATTCACTCGTAGTAAAGCCATACGCACAGCATAAGGATTCATTATATGTAACTCACAAACCAAAAGGCAAACGGAAGTTATGGCGCGATGTTTTTCATCCTTTTCAAGATTTCATCGTTTATGATGGTTGGTTAAACATTGATATTGATTCACTAACTAAAAAGGTAGTTAGCTCAAATTCAACTATGACCATCATACAGGGGAATTACAATTGTTTTGATAGACGTTATCTATCTGATATTGTTTCAGCAGTGTCTCAATCGCCTTTAGTGGCCTTTAATGTAAAGGAAGGTGTAACATGCTAAGAATTCATTCTGCAGCTTGTGAACGGCTTGTAGTATCGTCACAGAACGTTATTAAACTAAATATACATATAACATAAAGAATAAATAAGTTAAAGTGCAAAACAAATGAATTGTCATTTGCTGAACAGTTAGAATTGTTAACTTTATCATAAAAAAAGAGAGGATGCTAATATCTATGAAGACAATTAAACTCATTAAACGTGATGGATCTTTAGTAATTAAAACTACGGGAGATAGTTTAAAACTGCTTGAGCTTGCAACGTATGTTAAGCATGATGTAATTACTTATCAAGGCGATGTAATTGAAATGGTAGTAAGCGCATGAATAGAATAAAGCGGATCAATAAAGCAGATGTTACACTACTAGTATGCTGCATTGTGTGGATGTGGGTTATCGTTAAGATAGTTGAGTAAACTAAAAATAACTATTCAAACTAAAAATAATAATATATAATAAAGATAAGTTAATGAGGGATGCGGATTACAATACATATTACGGAGGTTTTCAAAATGGCATATAACTATTACAATTTCAAAGACGCAAAGGTGACTATTGCTCATACTCTTATGGCTAAAGGATGGGAAGTATTCGGTTATTCTCCTGACCAATCTGATTCTATGACTGATTACTTTTGCCCAGCTCATTGGGCCGGGATTGCTTCTAAAAATGGTTATGTGCTTCTAGTTGATGTTTCTTCTCTACATGATAGTGGACGCAGAGTTACAAAGAGAAGTTTTAACGGCACAACTAAAGATGTTCAGAGCAAAATTACCAAACTTCAAAACATGACAACCGATAAAGGTGCAAGCCAACAAGAGGAAGAGTCTGCAAAAGCAGCAATTGAAAAGTTGCTTGAAAAGCAAAATGAAGGTTGGACAGAGGAAGTCGTTGCAGTATATCCAGAGTTTAAGAATGTTAATCCTTCCACTTCAAAATGGCACATAGAAAAAGACGGTGTTTTAGTTGATAAAGGAACGGGTATCGGTAAATTTTCGGAACTTCCTCATATGTGGGATGGAGCTAATAATAAATGGGCAAAGGGTTCTGAAACCTGGGGGAATGGAACAAAGAAAGAAATTAGTGAAGAAACTCAAAAAGTAATAAACTCATTTAATAAATTCATTTCCCGTATTGAAAAAATTGTTAATACTATTGCTGTTACTGATGGTTCTGAAGTAGGATCAGCAGATGTTGAAACAATGCAAAAGGTCACTGAGAAAGTAACTAAAACGGTTACTAGACCAGTTCAAGTTGAAAAGAGAAATATTGAAGTTGGTGACTATCTAACATTTACTCGTCATTGTGGTTTCTGGCTGGTGACTGACGTTTATACAGTCAACGGTAAAACTCGAATCAATTATGAAAATGTAGGCAGTGGAAAAAGAGGATATCAACAATTGAAGAATTGCACTAGATATTATGATTTAGAAGAAAGAATGTTAAAGGCTGTAGAAGAAGGAAAAACAGTTATCCACCAGATGTCAACTTTTGATGAAGTAACAGAAGTTGAAAAATGGGTTAAAGTTGGCAAGGCTCCAAAGACTCAAAAAGTTGATACAAAGGAAGAAGCAGCAACAGGCGAAACCACAGAAAGTTCTAATGGCGTTACAATGACAATCAATGAAGAATTAAACGGCATTGAATTAAAGTTTTCTAAACCGTTAACTGAAAAGGGATTATCCGCTTTGTACGCAAATGGATTTAAGTGGTCTCGCCGTGGCGGTAAATGGTGGGCAAAGAATACACCTGAACGTCTGGTGTTCGCTGAAACACTCGTCAAACCCTTTGGGGCTATCAGCGGTGAAGTAGACACACAGGCTACACAAGAAGCGGTAGCACCTGAAACGGTCACAGAGGTTGATACAGACAACCAAAATGACAATGTAATCTATTATAAATTTAATCATACAGAAGCAACAGCAGAGCCAAAAAAGGAAGATGATACCTTGAATATGAATGATACATATATTGAAAATAACGATAATGATAAAATTGATTTTGATACTCTGGACGACATTTTTAGTAAGTTTGATAAAGTGGAAATCACGGCGTATCAAAAAATTTCAAGTGAGGATCTGGAGTTTTGCCAAGAACAAGAAAGCATCTATAAAAAAACTATTGTAGCTTACAATACACTTGACGAACATTTACAGGCGATTGTACCAGAGGTATTAGCACATGGTAAAAAATTCGGTTCCGCTTCTGGCTATTCCCAAAGAACAAGTTTCGATGATGGATTTAGTTCTCATGATCTTAAATATAATTTAAAGAAGATCAAAGATAAATTCATCTCAATGACATGTGAATATTTTTCGGAGAAATACAATGTATCAATTGATGAGGCAAAACTACAACAGAAATATGATACAAGGGTTACCTATGAAAATATAGTCGAAGAAATCATATTGCAGCTAGACGGCCATAGTTTCACCGAAAAAGCAGCTTCAGAAATTAAAGAAAAAGCTAGGAACACATTGTACGGTGACAACAAAATAACTATTCGCAACAATAAATTAATTTTAGATGGGTACTATGTTCGCCATGATTCGATATGGAAAGAGTACAGACTAACCGAAAAGAAAGATTTTATTCTGAATGCATTATCTCATTTCGATAATGGTTCTGTAAAAATTAACATAGAGTTTTCAGATAGATATTGCGGATATGAGAATGAGAAAAAGGCAAGTAATTATGATAGGTATGAAACACAATCTCTAGACAAAATAAAATCAATCAAGTTCTTAAAAAACGGAAAAATGGAAATTGAGTTCGCGTCTCATACAATGGCTGCTAAATTTGCCGGGGAGTATTGCGGATACAAGAAACAAGCAATTTAACAAACTTCATAGTTAAGGAGAATGGTTCATACAAAGGACTATTTTCCTTAACTGAAAAGGATGATACACAAGTGTATAAAATTTCAGATATAGCAATTCCTCAAGACAAAAGACAAAACATCAATGAAAAAATACTACATCTCATTGAGACTGACTCAGCAGAAAGACAGGGCATCAGTAAGCAAAATATATATGATATGTACAGCGGTTCAGGCGGTTTGCATGGTCTAAACTTCAAAGATTTTGACTCATTTTATTCATACACAGAGGCTAAAAAGCTCGAAGAATGTGGCGAATTCTTTACTCCTCATAAAATTTCTAAATTCCTGGTAGACTGTTTAAAGATTGATCAATTTCAATTGGTGGCAGATTTAACCGCAGGTAGTGGAAACTTTGTTAACTGGATTCCTAATCATTACAACGTGTACGCAAATGAACTAAATATAAAAAATTATAAGGTTATGAAACACCTTTACTCTACTGTTAACGCAACATGTGGAGATATACGAGAATATAATCCAGGTGTTACATTTGATACAGTAGTAGGTAATCCACCCTTCAATCTTAAATTAAGAGTAGGAAGAGAAGAATATTTAAGTCAATTCTATTACTGTCTAAAGGCATATGAACTTTTGAAACCTTTGGGCATACTCGCTTTAATTGTTCCAGTGTCTTTCCTTGCTGACGATTTTACTGATGGCGGAATGATTAAAAAAATTGATACAATGTACAATTTTCTATATCAAGTTGAATTGCCTTCTGACTCATTTAAATCTGCCGGGGTTGATTCGTTTCGAACAAAAATTATGTTTTTCTCTAAAAAGAGTGAACATGTCACAGATAATAAACCTTACAATACATCTATGAAAATGATACAAAGTATATCTGATACCGAGAGCGAAGAAATTCATACACAATACATAGCCCCAATTATGAAGCAAAGAGAAGCATTACAAGCAAAACTGTATTATGAGGATGTGTCGTCTAATGATCACTCAAAGGAAGAAAAAGACTTTCAGTTTAAGGTTAATAAATTACTATTTGATATTAAAAGAAATTCTAAAACATCCATATACTATGCAAAGTGCAATGAGTTAATACACAGGCTTAAAAATCAAGTAAAACCTGAAGGAATATCTGTAGATGAATGGATGAAAGTTAGATTAACGCCAAATATACTTTTAGCAAAATTGAAGAAGATTCTGAAGAATCAACATGTTATTGAGTGTGATGATATCCGATTAGTAAAGAATGCCTATGGCTTAAGGTTAAAAGGGTATTCACATAAGAATAAATTATACTTATCTAAATTCACCGGAATAAAAGATATGAGTTTTACAGATATGATTATCAATGATGTTTACCCGTTTGATGACACAAAATATAAAAAGGTTTTGAGTAGAAAAATCAAGGCATATAAACGGCAATCAGAACCGTTTAAAAGTATGATGCAAGATGGTTATATCTCTGAGTGGTTGAATGGTTTCAGTCTATATAATAAAAATACTGAACAAATCATAAAATTAAAAGACTTTCAGAAAGAAGACATGCAAAAAGTATTGCAAAAAGATCGCTCTATAATTGCATGGAATGTCGGTTTAGGAAAAAGCGAAGCAGGAATAACGTGGATGAAATATGTCAATGAGCATAATAGTACTAGAAATACATTTATTGTGTCTTCCAGTATTTCAATTAAAATGACCTGGACGGACAGATTGGGATCGTATGGCATTTCGTACAAAAAAATAGAGTCATTATCGGACGTTTACAGTATTCAGCCAAACGAAATTGTTCTGGTTTCTTTTAACATGTTGGTCAAATATCAAAAACATATCAAAAAGTACATTAAGTTGCAGGGCAGAAAGATAGCCTTTATTCTCGATGAAAGTCACCGCTGTATATACCCGAATACAAAGACGACAAAAGCAGTTAATAGTGCATTCCAGAAAGCAAGGTATAAACTCTTAATGTCTGGTACTCCAACCAAGAACACAGCTAATGAATTGTATTCACAATTTATGATACTGTACGGCAGTAGCGTAAATTTCATGTGTGAGTGTGAAAAGGTCTTATCTGAAGACAAAAAAACGGGAGAATGGAAAGAGGAACCAAATAAATATTATCTGAAACCATTCCCATCATACAAACAAAGTGTGTTTTCTTCCTGTTTTTCGCCTAAAAAGACTTCGGTTTTCGGAATTGAAAAAGGCAATCAAGATATTCTTAATTCGAGCAAGCTTATAAAGTTAATTGAAAAAACTATTATTGTTAGAAGTATGTTTGAGGTAATGAGCAAAGATGTAGTTGAGTTTAAGACGCATAGAATAGCCCAGAATGAGAACGAGAAGGAAGTCTATAAGCTGATCATGGAAGAATTTCATTCCATCGTTAGGGCTTACTATGGAACGTCTGGTAACTACAGAAGAGACGCAATGTTGAGAATCATTCAACAAATACAATTATTGCAAAAGGCTGTTTCTATTCCCCATAAACTAAAGGAATACAAGGGGAGGATAGAGCCAAACAAGTATAAGGAGATTGCACAAATAATTAAGAATGTGCCCAATGATAAGGTTGCGCTAGGAACAACCTTTATTGATTCGGCAGTGTATTATTACAACAAACTCAAGACTGAATTTAATGACCGTTCAATATTTTTGATACTGGGTGAAACACCTTTCAAGAAACGTCAAGAGCTTATAAAAGAATTTGAGGCAACAGAAAATGGTCTGCTTATTTCAACCCAAATGAGTCTGTCTGAGAGCGTCAATATCCCATCTTGTGATGTTGTAATATGTGAAGGGCTACAATACAACATTGCTAATATGATGCAGTATATAGGGCGTTTTACGAGGCTTAACAGCAAGAATAAAACAGTCATATACTTTATTACTTATCTGAATACGCTAGAACAAAACATTCTTGCGCTTTTAATGTCAAAACAGCGTATTAACGAGTTTGTAAAACAGTGTGAATATAAAGAGGATGCAGAAATATTTAATGAATTCGGAATCAGTTTGGATATATTCAGCAGTATTATAACAAAGAGTTATGATGAAGATGGAACTGTTAAATTGTCATGGGGAAAACAAGAAATAGTTAAATAAACTAAAAATAACAATATACATATAATTAATAATGATGTATAATTATCTCAAAGGTTGATTAACGGGAGGTAACAATAATGGAATTTCAAAGAGGCTTACCATATGAAATTAGATACAAAAACTTGAAAAAATCAAAGGTTGGAACGTACCTCTGTTCAAGTGATGGAGTCAATATTTTCTTCGATATCAACGGTGAATTCGGTGTAAGTGATGAGTTTATCGCAAATAGACATGTTGATATTGAAGAAGTACAAGATATCTGATGAATTACTCATTTCATGAGGAAAGCTGGTGTCATTATGA
Organism: Paenibacillus sp. FSL H3-0333; assembly: GCF_038002805.1. Taxonomy (NCBI): domain Bacteria; kingdom Bacillati; phylum Bacillota; class Bacilli; order Caryophanales; family Paenibacillaceae; genus Paenibacillus; species Paenibacillus sp. FSL H3-0333. Next base: position 3,918,147 of record NZ_JBBODG010000001.1, read on the forward strand.
GCAGAATCACGATCAAGGAATATAGAGCGGCAAATGGTGGAGACTATGATTTTTACAAACTCTCTGATGGTCGCATTTATTGGCTTTGGTTCAAGTCTCCATTTAGAGGTACAGAAGGTGCGGTTGTTCATCTCATGACTAATAATCCTACAAAAGAAGTGGGGTTGTGTTTTATAGAAAAGACTAATTGCGGCATAGTAAAGATGGGACTCAAAGGGAAATCAATTGAAGTACCAATAACATTAAGCCAGGAAGTTCGACCAAATAAAAAGTACTTCCTAGATAAAATAGTTCGTAATTTCTTGATCAATGAATGATTTTAGAAAGACAAATGCCTATAATACTGTATATGGCAAAAGGTCAATAGAGGGGGATACAAAATGATTCATACAACAAAAAATAAAGCTTGGAGCTTTTACATAACTGAAATTGATCAATTCGGAGGCTCACTTATGCTCACTAATGATAAGTTGATGCGAATTGATAAACTGAACTTTGAAATTATAAAAGTAAACGATAAACTTTCTGATGGAAGTTTTGCAGAAGAAGAAGGTATCATACTTGAAAAGGAAGCAGAGCTTCCCAACTATGTTGTAAATGATGTAAAGGCACTTATCAATGCTCATATCAAGACCTTATGAAATTCTAGATTTATCGTAATATAGAAGGTTTTCTATCTTTCATAGCTTCCGAGTACAATCACCTCATGCGATTTCTGTACACGAGGTGATAGATATAATGAACTGTACTAGATGAATATAGGATCTAATATTGTTTCTTCTAAGTTAGAACGAACAACTGAAACATTAATAACTTTTGGTTGTTTTTCTTTTACTGTTACTTTGTATTTAATTCCGAGATCCATTTTATAGGAGTAAATTACTGCCCATTCTTTAGAAATAAATCCTATGTGGTTTTTGTCTAAATCGACAACTTTAATAGCATTTTTATCATATTCATTTAATGGATCACGAACCAAGAACAAATCATCGCCTTCGCTAATATTAACTACGAATTTTTTTCTCTCCGCGATAGTGATACCTACTACAGGTACGGTTTCCTTTGTGGGATTATGAGAAGTATCGTCTTCGAAGTTTGGTATAACATCTTTAAATGAATTATATATATCATAATAAAGGTCTCTATCTATCAGTAGAAGAGAGTATGTATTAATATTATTTACAAACCAAGATACTTTTAGTCTGCTTTCATAGTCCCAGAAACCCTTAACTTCGATTATTTTATTATCACTGAGCCAGAAATCTGGTAAATAGGCTCCATGTTCTGTCTGAATAAATTCTTTTTCGTAGTTCCATTTTATATCAAGGTGATTGAAGACCCTAGCAATATTTGCCTCCCATGAAGATCGAAAGGGACTTTTCACATCGTCTCTAAATTTAATAACGGATTTTCGGTTGTTGTTACGAGGCTTAAACTGTACCATTACAGAGATACTTCCGTTTTTATCATATAGCCTGAAAAACTCTACACCACTATCATGCATGATCCCAACAAACCCGTATCTGTGTATTCGTTCACTATTTCTTATCTCATTATGATGTTCATCGGGAATAACAAAATAAGACAGACCGTCTATTTCATATTTCTCATTAGAAATAACCATTCTTTCAAATAACACATCTATCCCAAAAACATATTTGACTATGTTTTTTACATCTTGTTCATTTGATTGATCTATAAAGAAAATTGTTCTTTGTTTACTAATCAATAATTCTTCAAATTCATTTTTATTTAAATTTGAGATGCTTTCAGATTTGAGAAATTCATACTCGATATTGAACATTTTATTATTAAAAATAGTATTTCTTTGTTTTTCGTAAATGTCTGATGCTTCAAATTGTTCAAGATATCTTATGTTGGTGCGACTATCAAATTTATTAATTTTATATGGTATATGAAACTCATTGAAAATACCCAATAAATTATTTAATTCTTTGTTTCTTATTGATATTTCAACAATATTTTGTTGATATTTTAATGTTTCTGAATGAAAATTTTTTGCGATGTTATCAATTACATACTGACGAAATGCAGGTTGATTATCGGCATACATATATTCATTCTCCTTAGAATGGTTTATCAAACAATTATTAATTATAAGGGTATAATATGAAAAACGAAATAATTATCTTTTTCAAATTGTGGGGCGATCATAATGTAGGGTAAGTTTTGATGAAATGCTTATTTGATAAGACATAATAAGGGCTATTTATTATAAGATAAGTTGTTTAGCCGTTTCTGTGTGTTATACTAAAAAGGGAATATATTACAAGTGACAGGAGGACTTTCAATGTTACATCATGTTATCTATATGCTTAATACACCAGGCCAATCAGTTGAAAAGAAAGTTCAATTGAGAGGTGTACCTGAATTTACCACCGAAAAAGAGTTTTTTGATTATTTGCAACAAAAGGTTGCCGAGATAGAAGGAGTAAGTATTAAAAACATACGCATAGTAAGATGTTATTAATTTGATAAAACCCGTCTTTCATCATCTATAATCACATAGGAATCGCATATTAATACGGCTCTTGAAGTATAAGGGTCGTATTTTTTATGAGTTTAATACACTTTGATGAATATTTATTATCCGTTGTGTGTAGTCTTAAAAACGCCCTAAATCATCCCAATGTTCTACTTTATGAGAACAAATGTTTGTGTTATTATGGCTATACACAAAAACAAACATAAAAGGGGAATTGTCATGAATCAATTACCAGAAGTAACATTATACTATGCCGCTGAAATCGCTAGAGGGATTATTTGGGGCGAATACATATATGAGTCGATTGATCGGGCTATAGATTCGGGTCTTTATTATACAGTTGCCACCTGGGAGCAGCTTAATGAAGCTGTGGGCAGAGGGGAAGTGTATGCTGATAGAATAATTGTAACACCACAAGGTAAATTTGTTTGGCAGGCCTTCTTTAACTGTAATTATGAGAAAGAGTTAAATGTTCCCTACAAGTGCGTGTACCGCGCTGTAGGCGCTCCAGTGTCGTTTTCAGAGGCCGTAGAGTATCATTTGTTCTGGGATAGGGGATCTGAACTTGTGGGAATTAAGAAAGAAGCGGAAGTCCATAAAGCAATTATCAAGAATCAGAATGGAGAATTGGTGGTGATTAAGAGTTAACGCGATGGGTGGTTTTAAACTAAAAATAACTATATACATATTATTATAATTATGCTATAATGATCTTAGTTAATTAAGACAATTTGTTGGTTATAAAAAGAAGGTTATTAATTGTTCGGTGATGAAATAGAGATGATAAACTTTTAATTTTAACAAATCATTAATTGGGGGGAATGGTAATGCACTTTATTCTATGCAAAAAACCGCAAGACGATCATTGGCAGCTTTATAGCCAAGAGAGTATTTCCAGAGAACAAGCATTGACTGTTATTTTAGGATTGAAACGAAACGGTTATGTTGTAAAGCTTCTTGGGGAAGACGATGCTGACTATATGACAGAAGCAGAAGAATTATCAAGAAAACTCAGAACTAGAGATGAGCTATATAAAATATATCAAGTTGTTAGTAAAGTTTAAATGAAATGTTACGTTTATCAGAATTCAATACATATATAATGGAGGCTTGATTTATGAAACGTCTGAATCCACTAAATACTAGCATTAAACAGATGTGTACCATGATTGATAAAGGCACTATTGTATTCGATAATCCCTATCAACGCCCTTCGGGGCAATGGACTAGTGGAGATGAAACAACTCTTATTGATTCTGTTTTTACTTTCTTTATTCCAGAGTTTACGGCAATTAAAGAAAAAAGAATAGTAGGGGATAAAGAACTTAATGTCTATGACTCTGTTGATGGGAAACAAAGAGGGACAATTTTACACGCCTTTAAAAACAATGAAATTACCATAGGGAAAAATGACCCGTTTATTTTAGAAGCGGACGGTGAGGAGTATGATATTTCAGGGATGAAATACTCGGATTTTCCAGATATATTAAAAGAAGAATTTGATTCATTTACAATCTCCATTCGCCCTGTTGAACTTGAAGATGGTGATGATAAAGCGGCAGTTTCAAGAAAATTGGTTGACCGACTTAATAAAGGGGCAAAGATGAGCAACTCACATCTAGCCATTGTAAGAGCATTGCCAGAAACTAGTGAATATGTGCAGCGCAATATAAATGAGCACAGCTTGTTCATGAAGACAGCACACTTTGCTGATGGAAGTGTTAAGAAATCTGAACCTCAAATGGCAGTATTTCAAGCTTTGGCTTTGATTGGAGGTTACTCTGTAAAAGACTATGGCACAGCGAATATTACAGATCTGTTTGTAAACGAATCGGTGAACGAAGATATATTTGAGCTCACCTCTAAAGCATTTGATTATATGATAAATTATTTCCCTGAGTATACAAAGTTCATTACAAAAACGTTCATTCCAGTAGCAGCAACTTTCCTTGTTAATAACAACTTTGACGAGAAAGCGGGAGAATTCCTCAAGGATTATGTTAAGAACAATAAAAAAGATGATTTGTATCGCAGATGGTCTAGAGGCGGGACAACTAAAAAGGATAGCGTTCAGGGAAGAATAGCAGGCTTACAGAGTTTGTACGAATTGTATTTAGTCAATCAAAATTAATGAAATGTTATTACTGTGGAAGTCCCACCACGAAAGCTGCAGCTCGATATTGCGAACGTCTGGGGCTTCCTGTTACTTGCTATAAGTGCCAATATAAAAATGGAACAAGCGTGTATTCAGTACATAATGAAACTAAAAATAAATAATGACGATAATTTTCAAGAAGATCGGAGGTCAAAATAATGGATAAAGATCATATTCTGGCAGCCTACAGTATGGCTGATGTAGTTTTTAATAGTAGAGGTCTTAATGCCAGGGAAAAGAGACTGCTTGTTTATATGTTTAATGCAACAGATCCAGAGGATTGGCAAACGAGGTTCTTAATAGTTAACCAACATACTGAAGTTTTTAATTTAATTATGTAAGGAGAGTCATATGAAATATGGAGTTGGTGATACGTTCATCTATTTAACCATGGAAACGTTCAAAGTGTCGAAGGTTGATGATATCAAAAAAGAATACGCCATAGATGTTTTTGACGAAAATGGAGAATTGGATCGTGAACAAATATTTATTCAAACAGACTTGGAAAATGACTCCATTTGGGAGCAAGTATGTTAGACGATAAAAACAGTATTTCATAGTGAAAGGAAAGAGATGAGATGGAAACGATTGAAGAAATTGAAGATTTAACAGTTCGAACATATGCAGTACTTAAAAGAAATGGAATTAACTTTGTGGAGCAAATTAAGACAATGAGCTACAAAGATTTCACTAGTTTAAAGAATGTTCATCGTAAAAGCGTCGAGGAACTTGAAGGAAAGCTGGGTATTGAGTTTAAATAAAACAGTTAATTTATCAAAAATTTAAGGAGTATTAATATGAAAAATTGTGAGGCAGGGCATTTCTGCAATTGCGGAGGACACTCAACAGAAACGAAACATTATGAAGTTTATTCTGGGGATATTGAGCCAGAATATCCAGAACGCTTTTGGGGCGTTGTGGCTTATTGTGAATTGGCTTATGAAGCAGAAGAGGCGAAAGGATATAATTTGCTTGAAGTTGAAGAACAACGTACATACACACTGTAAGAGTCATTGAATGATAAAATTCAAAATCAAGGAGAGATTTATTATGTATTATCTAGACTATCTTACACTTCAGGAAAGAGCAGTATATGAACAGGCAAGAACTACAGTAGAAATGATGGAAGAGCTAATGAGTTTAAGGGCTGAAAATTCTGGATTGACTAAGAAACTTGATGAACGAGATAATTACATAGATGGTTTGTATAAGAACAGTATTGGTCAAATGGGAAATTTGCTATCAGGTTTAATAGATAAGGCTGAGAGATGACAAAAGTCTGATTTCATAATATTACAATATTACATTTCTGATGGTATTATAGAGATATAATTTAATTGAGGTGATTAAAAAGTGATAATAGTCAAAGTTAAGGCTATTCTGCCTAAAATTCAGGAAGCCATAAAGCTATCAAATATTCATGACAATATACGCAATCAGCTAGACTCAGAAGCAGAAGGTCAGCACTGGCTTGATAGAGTTAAGAAAAAACAAGAAGATACAAACTTTACAACGACGGGTCAAAATTTAAAAGAATATCTTATCGGGTTGACTACAGAAGAAGTAGCATTGATTCAGTCTGTAATGTACATAGGAAGAGAATCAAAGTATGATTCATCAGTCGAGGAAGAGCCAGAATCTGCATTAAGATCATTATATGATAGAGCAAGACAGCAAGATAAAGATGAAATGGTTTTTCAAATTACTGGAAAGAAACATATCTCACGTTTTTTATGGGATGGCTTAAAAATTTTGGGTCTTTAGCATTAATGAGTTTAAATTGAAAAAATTGCATTTGGAGGAACTTATGCTGTACAAACTGTCAGAATGGGGACAAGTCCTAAAAAAAAGACAGAGGTTAGTACTGTCTATCCTGGGGACACTTTTGCTTTTTTCATTTATATACAATTTGGTGATTTTTGTTTTAGTTACAAGATTCAATTATAACATTTCTGATTCTCATCGAAATTTCTTCAATTTAGTTTCTATTGCGGCATATATTGATTGTGGGCTTCTTGCCTTGTATGTGATATTACGGACGAGTGGCAATTACTTAAACGATTATGTTCCAAAATTTTCATATAGCAAATATGGAAATTTAGAAAACTGGTATGATAAAACATTTGCATACAACCAAAGAAAACTTTGGTTGAATAATGTAATACATAATTTAAAAGATGTTATACAACTTGCCAATATAAAGGTGGCTTTGAGTCCCAGCGGAAACCAAGGTAAATATGAATATAATATTGCTCGTGAATTTTCTAAGACCAGATTTATTGTTACTGACATTTCAATCCAACCAGACCATATTCCCAGCAGTGAGAATTACGAGTATCTTTCAGCAATTAATAATGCAATGCATGTTAAAACGTATTTAACTAACATAGGGATATCAAAAGTAGAACTTATTTGGGATATCAAAGGGGCATTCTGGCATAATCATAGAAGTTGGAAACTTAACAAATTATTAAAATCATATCTATCCATACTAGAAGATAATGGATTCATTGTGTTCGATGCTTATGATGAGATCGAAAAAGACAAAATTAAGATTAATAAAAGAAGAAATGTATCGGAATGGGATAGCTATATCGAAGATTCAACATACACAAAGATAAAAAAGAATCTTCACAGAAATAAGACGTTTAAAGAAAACTTTAACATTTCAATAATTGGAGAAGGAGAAGCAAAAATGGCAGTACTGAAGAAGATATGACCTACCAATGAGTACACTGAAAAGTGTGCTCTTTTTATATGTAGAGGAGGAAATGAACAATTAATAAACTAAAAATAACTATACAAACAAGGAATTAAGTGATATAATGATTATAGATAAAGTTAATACATATGAGGTGAAATAAATGTATCAAGTTTCAATTATTGAAAAGGTCTGCGGGAAGTTAGCTGTGAATAAGTATGAGTTTGAAAAAGAAGGAGATATGGCTATCTTCATTGAAAAATGTAAAAATGAGAAGGGAACGATATTGATTCATACAAGGGCTGCATAAACTGACGAAATTATGTTTTCATCAAAAAGGAGGGAAAAGATTATGAACGAATTTGATTTGTTACTTAGAATGAAAAGAAGTTATAAGAACAACGATAAATTAAGTTGGTCTGAAAGAAGAGATCTTAAAAAGAGAATTGATGACACCGAAGAAAAGCTGTTTGGTTCGCTGAGATTTTTGTGGAACTAATAAAACTATATTTTCATAAGGAGTAATTGAAATGACTAAAGACCCAACTCAATTTTTGGAATCAATCGGTGTGGGTAAATGGTTTGTGGTGAAAGGGAAATACGGCGGCAATTATGCTGTGAAAATGATCAAGAGCAAAGCCTATAATAAAGGCATTCACTCCGTATGGTTGTCTGCTAACGATCCTGAATCTATGGCGATTGAGGATTACTTAAAAGGTGACTGGAAATACGAAGACAGTAAATTTGAGCGTCAAGGTGCAGGGGTTTATCATTTTGGTTCTTTCGAGATAGAAGAGGATTCAATTTATGACGAACAAGGCAAAGTTGTTCTCGATAAAATGGTCGAAGAGATTATTCAAAATTGTGAGCCTGGATTTGTCACTGAGCAAGAAATAGTGGACACATGGAACATGTTAGCCGATGATAAACTAACCTTTGAAGTGCTTGAATGTAAGTGAAATGATCCTTTTATAAGGAGACTTAAAATGGCAATACGAATGAAGCTCAATACAATTCTTGGTGAAATTGAAATTGATACATATCGAAATTATACACATGTCATAGTAACCAAAGGCGAGTATCTTTCGCGTAATTATCATTTATTTGATGATAGTAATTGGAGCAAGTATGAAAACATTGAATATCGTTCAGGTGAAAAGCAGGCAGCAGGTTTAAAAAGGACTTATGATTCAGGCAAGACCTCAAAGGGAGGACATTTTAGAGGCGTTTGTGAAATTCACCAACTTGAACCTGAATTAGAATAACTGGAGGTGGATGAATGAAACCTGAAAACTTAATCGGTAGACTGGCTGAAATCATACATGAAGAATCGGGATACAAAGGCCATTGGGGTTTTATCCGCGATTGGGATGGCGAAGCTTTTCATATTAGCGGTGGTTCTATATCAAGCGACTTTGGAGAGATTACACCTATATTCAGTCGTGAAGATTTTAAAGTACCGAGAGACATCCAGGGATACATAAGAGCAGGATACTTAAAAGTAGGTGTCAATGTAACAGAAGATGGCCGCGAAATCAGAAGCAAAATAAGTCGAAACAGTTCTCAGGAGAGCGTATGATTTTTTGGTCAATGCAAAAGTCAGAGGTTTGGGAAGAAGCAAAGCAATTAGGTTATCTTGAGGGCAAAGAGCAGTTTGCTATGTATCCTGAAGAGTACAAGTGGATGATGTGTCAAATGTCCGCTAAGTTGGGCAACTATAAAGGTGAATATCCAATATGGGTTTGGATCAAGAAGCCCGATATGCGATCAACAGGCCATTTTAGAGGCGGAACCAAATGTGTCAGATTGAAAATTGAATTAGATGAAAAAGATGTCCTGGTATCGGATTTTGAAAGATGGCATACTGTTCTCAACGATTCCTTTTGCTCTGACAATGAGGTGGAAGATGAGCAATTTGACAACGGAAAACTTAGCATCACAAAAGAAGAGAGTTGGCAGCGAATATTTGAGCTGAATAGAAAAGTAGATAAAGAGTGGACAGGCTCTGGCGAATGGCTTCAGGGGGTGACGGGAAGAATTCCTCTTGATCGTGTGATCAGTGTCGAGCATTTTGTCACTCGCAAGTCATGGCTTGATTAGTTTTTCACTGCAATCATAATATACACACCTACACCTCAATTACTAGATGGAATGAATCCCCATATGATAAGATGATTAAATCAATCGTTGGAGGGATGTTATGTGGCTTCTATGTATGATGCTATTACAGATAAGTTAAGCCGAGTTGATGGAGATAAGTTGAAATTGTCCTATTCTGAAATTAACCTTTTAATAAAACAATTATATCCACAAAAGCAATTACCTGATCATTCATACGAAAGCACCACTTGGTGGGCCAATGATCAAAAGTCCCATACTCAAAGTAGATCCTGGTTAAAGGCAGGATGGAGAACGGATATGTCTCAAAGTAAATTAGGAGAGTATATTATATTTGTTAGGAAGGCTACGGGTAAAACTGATTGAATATATTGAAAAGTTTAATCAGGAATATCAAAATTATTTGTTTGTTCAATATAATGTATAAATAACAAACTTGGAGGAATTTAAAATGTTTTTTGTAGCAGACATCCTTGATAAAAATGATTATGGAATCACAATCGAATACAAAGATGGTGAATCTCTTGTCTTACTGGGAAAAGATGATGAGAATAAAAAAATTAACCAAGTGCGCATAAGAAAAGAAACGTTGCCCGCTATTACTCAATTGCTGATGGCTGCAAATTATTGTATCGAAAACAATATTAGTGTTCATGTAGATTACATTGTTGAGGTTGTAGGTCATGACATTATTGGTGGATATCTTGCACTACTTACCGAAGAAGACGCTTATAAGGCATTAAATATAGATCCATCAAGAAGAGAAAGAAATGAATTTGAGGCGGTGCTTATTGCTCCACCATATAACGGAGGCACATTTAGAGGGATTTATGTAGGCAATAAAGTCAAATTGAACTATAGCAACTTTCTTCCATTTAATGCAGACTATGAAGTGGAACCGCCTGAACCTGACGAATACTAAACTGTAAGTGATGATGAATTGAATATTTCATGTAGAAATGGGGAGCGAAAAATGAATCCAGAATATATAAAGCTGATTTATGACGATGGCGAGGTTTGGCGAGGCAGGTTCCTACAGGATGAGAGTAGATACTGTTCGGATGGTGTTATGTTAGTGTGTACTCCAAATAGCAGGAAATATGAACTACAGCCATGTGAGTGGTTAAATGAAGACTACAGCGAAATTAAAGGAGACGCGACAAACAAAGTTGAGATTATTTCTGGAGAGGAATATTGGACTTATACTAATGGTTTAATGATTGATGAATATGACCAAGAAATTCAAGATCTTGAGAATCAAATCAAAGTTATTAAAGAAAGACGAGATGAATTTGTGAGCAACCTGAGCTTATAAAAAGATTATTTTAAGAGGAGATGAGTTTTATGATTAACGCTCTTGTATCATACTTACATAACGGAACAAAACCTATTGAGACAAGAATGTATTTGATTGATGGGGTTGAGTGGGAGATGAAAATCTTTATTGGTGAAGATGTTAATTTAATTGATGAGAGAATCGAGAGCCTAAGTAAAAGGCAAGAACTCGTTAACGCATTAGGATTTTAAATAATATTCAAACCTAATCAAAGGATTCTTTTACAAGATTTCAACAATAAAAAATTGGAGGGTTATAAAAAATGGAATTGAAGAAACTAAACTCAATTACTAAATACCCAAGCATTCTTACATACCATACAATTGGTGAACGAGGTAAACTTGACAGTGTTCATTCAGAAGAGAAGACATTTCCTATTGATCAGAAGATTTATGCTTATGAGAAAGTCGATGGAGAGAACTCACGTATTATTTTACTCAACAGTGATTATTCAGCAGATTACTTTATTGGTTCCAGAGAAGAATTACTTTATGCTAAAGGAGATCGAATTGGGAATCCTTACGGTAATATTGCTGACTTTTTAAATCCATTGGCAGAACAAATGGATTGGATTTTTAGAAATGACAGAGATAAAGCTTTAACAGTAATATATCAGGAGTCGTATGGTGGCAAAACTAAGGCTGCAAAGAACTATACAGATAATAAAACTCAAGGCTATAGAGTTTTCGATGTGTTCTCTTTAACTTATTCTGAGTTGACAAGTCTATTGAATCTACCGATTGAAAAGATTGCAGAATGGCGTGATCGTGGAGGACAGCCTTTTTACTCTGAAAAAGAGAAACATGAATTTATTAATAAATGGTCGCTCGAAGCTGCACCTCTGGTTGATGAAATGAAAGGCAGCTCATTCCCATTAAGTTTGGATAATACCTATGAATACCTGAAAAACTTTGAAAAGACAAAAGTGGGCATTAACACTGAAGGGAAGTCGGAGGGTATTATTGTTCGTACACATGATAGACAGATGATCCGTAAAATTAGATTTGAAGATTATGAGCGGACTTTTAGAACAAGATAAAAGAGTATTTTATAAGGAGATGAAAGTTACAATGACAAGAACCTTAAAAGTTAAGGTGAAAAATATTAGTTCTTTGGCTAAGGAAAAAATTAATTATTATCCTGTTGACCTTATATCATTCTGGCAGACGTTTACTAAAGGTAAAGATGATGACATTATAGATATTGAATTTTCAAGTGTGATCGAATTTGACAAAGCGAAAGAAATTCTTAATTTGCAGTAAAATAAGCCTTTTAGCGGGAAGGGATGATTACTATTGAAGAGGCTATTCAAACGTAAATTTACTTTTATCGGGAAGCAATTCCTTGTAACCATAGATACTGATGGACATACTCTGATTCTAAGGTGCTATGAGGGTTCTACAGAGAAGAACAAAGAGCTACCACTAGAAGGAGATTTAAAAGAGAAAATCTACGAACAGATTGCAAAGCATGAGAGTAGCACTTTAGCTGCTAACGCAGTGTACAGGCCAAACAGCATCACTCCTGAAACATATAAATACTATCACCTGGAACCAGAACAAAACTCAACAGTTAGAAACTATGTAAATGAATTATTAGATGTGGGTATTGTAAAACTTGAGGACGAGAACAGAGAATTTGAAAACTTCTTATTCGCCAAGAATATTAACTTCGTAAAGGTGAGATATTTTGATGATGTAGTTTATCTATCTACTCTTGAGGCTTTAAATGAGTTGCAAGAGCAAGTTATGAGTGAAGTAAGAAAAAGACTAGCTGAAATTGAGTATTTGAAGAGTGTGGATCTAGAACTGACGTACGCTGGTAGAGAACTGAGAAACTAAAATACGGTAGTCGCATTATTGCAATACCGAAAGGGGATGTTTGCTATTGATATGGATAAATGGACTGATGAAATTCTGTATGAGTTAATAGCCGAAGAAGAAGAATTTGAAAGAAAACGGCAAGGAATTATTGCCAACGGATGCCCACACTCAGAAAAGAAAAATCACACTGGATTGTTTTCTGGAGTCGAGTTCAAGTATTGCATTATATGTAACAAGCAATTTGACTTAAATGATAAACCGATATGACACAGTAATAAGATTCCATGAACGAGAAATTTGATCAAGATTTTAAAAATGAAAATATTTGTAAAGGGTGAATGAAAATTAAAACATGGAACTTTATTGTTAACAATATTGTAGTCGAAACCATTGATCAGATCCAAAGCAAGGAATCTTTTTATTGGACTGTGTTAGATAAAGTATATTCATTAACACAGCAATACAGAGCTTCTGTGGCCGTGTGTGACCTTTTTGGGAAAGAATACAGTTATGTTTAAGGGGGGAAGAGTAAAGGACGGAAAATGCGTTGTAAGGGGCAGAGATGGAATTGAGATAACGCTGCTTGATGCCGCTTATACATATCAGTCAAAAGAAAGAAGAAAATAAACTAAACATAATAATATAATAATGAATGTGATATAATGTGATTGTATTCAGGATTCCTAAGCCATAGCGAATAAATTAACGCTATGGCTGTAAAAGGTTTATTTTATCAGAATGGCGAAATACATAATGTGACATGCAGCCAGCGAATGATCATAAAATTTATCAAGTGATGGCTACAAGTATATGTGCTACCATTACACTAACAGTTAAAATATGGAGGTGTGTGGAGTGAATGATAAAAAAACTGCAGCTCGTTTAAACTCGATTGGAAAAGCAGCATTTATTAATTATTTCCATGTACTTAGCGACAATAAAATAACTGATCAACAAAAAATTAATGTACTAATGAAGCAGTATGATTATGATGGTGCTGCTATGCGGGTATCGTTTTACAATCAAATTTCAAAAGCTAATCAAATTAGAGAAGCATTGAAAATTATCGAAAATGCAAAGCGAGTAGATAAGTCCATTAGAAAAAGGGCATCCGATTTAATAAGGAACTTTTGAAATCGATACAGTTTAAAGAGGGAGAGTGCTATGAGTTTATCTGAAGAGTCAATAACATTTACGGTTGGACTAATCATGAAGGATTTAGATAGCTATATTGAAGGCAGAGACGCACTATTAAACAAAGAGATATACAACGACTTAGACACTTGGCTAGAGTATTTTGAAGACGCATCCGACCAGGAAAAAAGCACAGTACTTGATGAGGTGCACGAAAGACTTGGAGATATGAGCGTATGGGTTTATGACCATGAGGAGCAGCAAGATATTCTTAATAAAATCAGTATATACTTTATATCTAATTACGGCTCCGAAGGACATATAAAATTCTTTTGCAAATTGATTATTGATTATCTTAAAAAGGAACTTAAAAACGAGTTCTTTTAAAAACTTTTTGACGAGGCGAATATGAGAGGAAATCATCAAATTTTTGAAATTCCTGTGTATCGAATTAGCAGATCAGCATTCAAAAAGGAAACCGATACGATAATTGACAAAGTAATTTGGGATAAGGAAATTGGTGACGGTTGTAAAAGAGAATTATATAAGATATACAAGTATCCATATTTGTACAATGAAGTTACTGGTTGGATTAGGGTGTTTATAGATTCTATTCAGATTAGAGGAGAATATTATTTTATACAATCCAGGAATGTCAGAAGAGGATTTAAGAAAGATTATAGATACGTTGGTAAAGCTTTTGAAATGGGGGTTTTTAAGGATGAGGATTCTCCCGAAATTTATTCGAATGTATTAAAGCGACTAAAGTCTTTAGCATCAGAACCTCCATTTACACGGCGTGTCATAGACCTGGAATCATTTGAGAATCTAGGGCAGTACATCAATTGGAGAAAGCTAATAGATGACAATTTAAAGAAATAACTATTTTATAGGGAGTGCATCGAATGAGTTTTGTATCTGTAGTTGTTGGTTATGACTTTATTACTGTTATGGCTGATAGAAGAGCTATTGAAACTCTACCAAATGGAGAATACGGCCAAATTCTAAATGAGCAAGCAGAAAAAATTGCTACTCCAGTGCCACAATTTTTTTACTCAATAGTTGGAAATGTAAAGTTAGCTGTTGATTTTATTGAAAATTCAAAAATGATTGAACGATTAATTAATAAAAATGAAATGTTGGTAAGTGACATAGAGGTATTGGCTTGGTTTAAGGCCAATGAACTTTTATTACATAATGGTAAGAAGTTTGGATTGGCAATTGGAGGAGAATCAGAAGATGGGAGTATGAGAGTATTTCGATTAGATGCCCAAAGGAAAGAGTTTCAAGAGTCATCGTCGCAACCTGGCATGGTAAATGTAATTGTTTTTCCCAGTTCTAAACTCAATCAATCACTTCCTCTTAAACACTTTTATTCTCTACTTGGTAATAGTGATGGCTCAATTAAATCTATTTTGAACATACAGGAGAAGGTGAACGATGAGATAGCTAATATAGACATTTCAGTCAATAAACTAAAAACCTGCTGTGTAATTAAAAAGACTAAATTGATTAAATGACTGTTTCATGACTATTTATAGGGGAGGATGATACATAGATGGCAAAAAAGAAAACAGAAGTCAACGAGGAAAAATTGCAACAAGAAAACCATATGAGAGACTTAAAAAAATTGGAAGACAGATTGTTTCTTATTCCTGATCCATCATATTCTTTTGATACTTTAAAGATCTATCACCAAAAGATCAGCTTCATTTTAAAAGATATACTGTTAATGTAGCTGAAACCCATAACTTAGATAGAGAACAAAAGTTAAGATATTTCTTGATGTTGAATACTGGAGGCAGGATTATGAGCGAGGAGCATCTGGATAAAGTTAGAAAGATGCTTGATGAAATACAAGCCGCTGGATAGCATGAAGCTTACAAACTTGAAATGGAGTGGTCGATGTGGAGAAAGATAACAGAAATTTAGAAAAAATCATTTCCTTATTTGAAACAACTTTTGTAGAAAAGGCTAATGATTATATTGGTGAAGGGTGGGTTTTGCTTAACATCCATACGACTGATTACGGACATCCTGTAGAACGCCACCAAAGTACAGTCTTTACTCTTGGCTGGAATGGTGAAAATGGAGAAGTGAAACTACCAAGAGACCGTTTTGAGTTTTAAATTAGCGAAGGATTATAGATTTTGTAATACTCAATGAAATGGCTATTTTACATAGAATAATAACTTCTTGAATCGAGGATAAAACTATGGAACAAGGTCAAGCAATAGAGAAATTAGGAGAGCAAATATTGAAGATTGAAAGTCTGAGAGGCCTCCCTAAACGAGCTTCAGCTCCTGAATTCAATAAGTGGCAAAGAGACACTGAAATTTTAATAACGAAAGTGTTTGGCAATGAAACACGACACTCACAAGAATTCTTGGGCATTAGTTACCATGTATTTTATTATGGCCGAAGTACTGCTGTATCAACACATGACAATGCCTACTCAGATGGATTAAATAATGCGTTAGTTCTCCTGCAATCATTTATACAAGAAATTAATGATTATGGATTAAGTATTTCTACTCCTACAGTTGCAGAGACAACTTCTTATGATTTAATTCTTAAACTTTGCTATAGATTTCATATTATAGCCAGGCAGTTGAGAGCTAGACACAGTGATAGACCAACTCTTGAAATCGAGGATGAATACGATGTTCAGGATTTATTTCATGCGTTACTTTTACTTGATTTTGACGATGTAAGACCAGAAGAATGGACGCCAAGTTATGCAGGAAGCAGTTCAAGGGTGGATTTTTTACTAAAAAAAGAAAAGATTATTATAGAAATCAAAAAGACTAGAAGAGGGTTGTCTGCAAGAGAAATTGGTGAACAACTTCTGATTGATATTCAAAGATACCAGAGCCATCCCGATTGTCAGATGTTGGTTTGCTTTGTGTATGATCCTGAAGCGCGCGTGGCTAATCCATATGGCATAGAAAACGATTTGAGTAGAGAGTTCGATGGAATTCCAGTTAAAGTTATTATTACACCTAAGGGGACGTAGGTGCGATGGTTTTTCTATCTGATAAAAAGGAGTGACTTATAGATGGCATCTATTCGAGAAGATTACCCTGAAGTTTTATCAATAAAGTCACAGTTTAAATTCTATGATTCTGAAACTGGAAGGTTAACCAACACTACCGACCAAAGAGATATTAATTTAGATTTTTATCCTCACTTTAATATTAATTGCATCTGCTGGGAATGTGTAAACGGAGGTCACGATTTAAATATGATTATCCATACTTCAATAAAAGAGCGAATTACCGATGTTACAGGCTCATCAATATGCCAGGGATGGCAAGATAGACAACGAATTAATAGGCACAGATGCAACACCAGATTGGAGTACTTTTATTCTATAGAATATATTGATTAGTATTTGATCAAAGGAATGTTTTATCAAAATACGTGATAGATACAGAAAGAGGATATCAATGGAACAGTGGGTTATTGTTAATATGCAGGGAGAGTATCTGAAAAAGGTAATCAATTCACTTTCTGAGGAGTATACAACCGAACTCAGTCAAGCTTTGAAATTCGACAGTAAACTTGCAGCTCAAAAAGAATGTGATGTCTTTGAGGGAGTGCGGCAAATATCTTAGTGCGAATTTCGAAAATGCAAGAAAGGGCGGGGCTTTATAATGCATAGTGATGTGAATATTGTTAATGGATATCAAATGCTACATTGGACGCTTGGCGATGTATATTACATAACGGATAAAAAAGATAGTGGCGTGTGGCTTTGTGAGGATAAGGATAAAGCTGTTGTTGAAGAATATGCAAAAACACTGGAGGCGTAATGATGGCTACAACAAATAATAGTATCCCAGTAATGATTACACTGCTTCAGGAACTACATACGAACAAAGAAGTTGCTCTTGATGCTTTTCATTATGGCGACAACTACAAACAGATTGCAGAAGACTTATATAGTACTGTTCAACTCATTGGCGGATATGGGGTAAGCATTAAAGGTGGAGGGCTTAGATCGGTTGTAACGATCCGTTAAAAGGCATCTTTTATCAAGTTTGAGGAGTAGTTAAATATGTCAAAAGTACAATATGATATTATTGGTATGATGTCTGAAATGAAAGATTTAGGCGACCAGATTAAATCAGAATTTGCAATGTATCTTAACACTCTTCAAAAAGTAAAGACGGATTACAATGATGGCTTGGCTAGTATTGTAAGGATTACCTGCTATGAAGATATCAATAAGATTATGTATGGGGCAGGATTTTATGTGATACTTACAAATTATAAGATCGATGATAATCACTGTGATTTTGTTATAGATGAACTCAAAGCTATTTATCGCGGACATTCTTTTACGACAAAGGCAAGAGTTAAAAGTCATATATTTAATAAGCAATATAAAGCCGATGAGCAAAAGGCAATCTATAAGGTCTGTATGAAGATAGATGATCGAAATGGAATTAATATAGATGAATATCCATATTGTAATTTTGATTGGTACATTCTTCAACTCAATATGAATGGAAGCAATAAGTTTGTTCGTGAAAAAGCTGAAGAAGCGTTTCTTGAAACCTTTGGAAGACCATTAGGAAGTAAGAGATAATCAAATGCAAGTTTTATCGGATTATAACTTTCTGTGATTGAAAGGAGTATAGCAATGAACAAATCAAGCCTCGATACTTTAGAAATAGAGATTATTTTGAATGCCTTAGATTTTTCTAAGGAGAAACTTTTGAAAGTTTATAGTGAGAATTGGCTTGAAAAGAAGCTTGCAGAAATTAAGCATAAGTTGGATACACAACAAGTTGCAGTTGAGAACGAAAATATTATTAGAGAACAGGGTGAATGATGAAAAAAGTAGATAATGATTGGCAGTATCTAAGCGATCCGGTTAAGACAATCTTAGAACGTGTTGATATCAATTGTAAGAGCTACGAGATCCCGATTGGGTCAATTGTAGACATCCCATGTTTCAAGGGTGAGATGACGTTAGAGATGACACAGGAGATTGTACAGTTTCAGGTTTCTAAAGACAATGAAGGTTTCTTTGGTGCAAAAGTAGAGAATGATGTTTTGTACATACAGTTTCTTAAGCAAGCAATTCCATATTTATAGGAGGGAGAATCTTATGATAACGATAAATTATTGCAAGGAAGGAACACCAATCCCAGACTATGACGCAGAAGAATGGTTAGAAAGCTGGCTGACCTTTAAAGATGATCAGGTTTATAATGTTTCTACAGAGAATATAGTCAGTTGGGTGCGAGTGTATTTAGCAGAAGAGAAATTATCTACTCAAGATGTAAGATTGCAATTCGATGGAAAAAATATAGAGATTAACGACTATGCTGTTATTACTAACTGGCCCGATGGGTTTTGTGATTTTAGCGAGGAAACTGCATTCAGAATAATTCGTGCTACACGTAAAAGAAGAGCAAATAAAATGTAGATTTCATTTTGAACTAAGGGGGCTTAGTAGTGGACAAAAATCGGCTGGATACTTTGGAGATAGAGATAGTACTAAATGCTATAGATATTGCAAAAAACGAACTTGAAAAAGTGTATAAACCCGATTGGCTAGATTCAAAGATAAAAACAATCAAGCGAAAATTAGATAATCAACAAATCACAATCGAGAATGAAAATACATTTTAAAGTGAGTGAATATTAATGAAAACTGAAGTTGCTCCAGATGTATTGCGATCTGTAAAATTGTTCAGTGATGAGTTGTTAAAAAGATATTTGAGTATCGAACAAATTTTACTATTCGGATCTCAAGTAAAGGGAACTGCAAAACCAGATAGCGATATCGATGTCCTTATAATAGTTCAAGATGAAAACGAGTGGAATGCTATAAACACTGAAGGTTTTCAAATTAAGTATGATATTGATCAAAGAATCCATTTTAACGCCGCTACTTACGAATTCAATGAGCAATTTATTGATAAAATTCGATTAGAAGCAGTGGTTATTTACGATAGATAATCACATGAAATACGAATTTTATCATAAGAAAAGAGATGCCTGGGTATTAACCCGTAGGCATCTCTTTTTCGTTTTCTTGCGTTTTAATTACTTGCTGCAAAACTTTAAACATTTTTTGTACATCATTATCTGTTAGAGTGTTAGCAGAGGAAAGTTTTTCGCGAAGATCTTTGTTTTCTCTGTTTAAGTTATTTAATTCTTGTTTAATTAAAACTAAATATTTTAATACAGAGTCAATATTAATATCAGTATTCCCTAAATCAATATCACGATGTGAAGACGATGCTTGTCTGCCCTTAAGTTCCATTCTAATGGTCTTAGCATCTGATACAGCATCTGCATACTGTTTTCTGAGAAAGCTATTCCAGCGAAAGCCACAAGCTGCAGGAGTGCGGTTCAACTGCTTCCCGGTCACCTCAAATGCTTCAAGTTGCGTTTTCCCGGTCTTTATATATTCAATTGTGGTTTTAGCTAAAGTCAGATCATCATCTGCACTCCAGTTATCTTGTCTTGTAATTGTCATATGTACCCTCCTAATAGTCGTTAATAACATATATATCCAAAATGTCAAGGGTATATTCTCCTAGCAGCAGTTAAAATTAGATGGTCCCGAAAAAGAGTTGACAAAACTAAAAATAAATACATCAATAGAACGTTTGTTCGCTTGAGAACACTGATAAAATAAGTATAATTATATGTATAAGAAATAAAAGGATTGGCGAGGATGGAATTATCGCCGTACATATAAAATTGGATGAAAACAGGAGGAAGGAACTATGAGTGTTGCAGAAATGGATGTTAAAAATGAAATTATTCGAAGATATGATATGTTTTTGGTAGACCTAGGAGAATCGAATGGATCAGTGCAGAGAGGGACAAGGCCAGCAGTGGTTATTAGTAACGACACTGGAAACAAATATTCATCGGTTGTAGTTGTATCACCAGTTACAAGTAGCGCTACTAAATCTAAACTCCCAACTCATGTACATATGTCTGCGGCTGACACTGGGGTAGCGAAGGACAGCATCATACAGTTTGAACAACATATTACCGTACCTAAATCGAATCTAAAATATAAACTGTTCACGCTTCCGCAAAATTATCATTCGGAACTAGATCGCGCGCTGATGATCAGTTTGGGATTAGATGAATATTTGATTTAACGCGAAAAGAAGAGGGAGTTATTCCTCTTCTTTTTTGTCAGTTTTATGGAATTTAAGGAGATCAGCAATTTCAATCTCCAAATCATCACAAATCTTAGCGGCTAAATCAAGGGGTAAGTGTTTTGTTTCATTATTACATAAATCGTTTATTGTCCCTGGTCTGATTTTTATTCTTCTTGCAAATTCTCTGTTTGAGATATTCCTCGATTCAAGAATATTATCTAATTTGATTTCGATCCAAGCCATTTACACTTCCTCCAATTTAACAACAAATATAAATGGTATTGACATAAGCGAGTCTAAGATATAAAATCTAAATAAGGTGGAACGAAAATCGTCTCAATTTTTAAACATAGCAAAAGCTCCCTAATTGAGCTAGGGAGTTATTTATGTACATATTTAAGGTATCTACTTTATTTTAACAGATTATTGCTTATTGAAAAGAGTAAAATAGCATCTAGAAGAGGTTACTTGCAGAATGAAAAGGTATGTACTAGAAAAGCGTGTAATGTACGATGAGAAAACAAAGATTGAAAAGTGGGAAAGAACTAAACTATATGCTGATGACCCGACAGTGCTCACGAATTTTCTTTATTCTAATTATAGAATTTTCGATACCAAATTAAACTGGGTTCATAAAGTAAAAAAGTTATGAATTAAAAATAACTATTTTTATTAATTATTTTTATATACTTAAAAATACTGGTTTATATGTATAATGGGAATGAACGATGTTAAGAAAATTCTCGTTTTGGGGGTTCATTATGAATGATTCTCAGAAACTCGATTTAATTCTTCAAAGATTAGAAAAGCAAGATGTTGTTTCCGAGGAGAGGCGACTACAAGAATTAGCGTTTAAACATTGGGGGTTAGTTGATAGAGAGTGTCAATTACTATTCCTAACTAAAAGTATATTAGATTCAGGAAAGGCCAACAATGTTGGCAAATCTATAAGTTTTCTTATTCACTTGGGATCAGCAGTGAATGAATATGGAGCAGATGAATTAATTAAGGCCCTAGATCATTACAAAAAAGATTCTATTTAGTGCTATGTTAAGCGTTCCATTTTTGACGTATTTATTTATTTAGCAGAGGTGATTTTTGTTGGAAGATAAAGTTGACATTATAGGAAAATTGATTGAAGAAGTTTACGGTTTAGACTACTTTGATAGATACTTCAGAAGTGCAGATGTTTATGCCTACACGTTTGAAAATGATAAAAAAGAGCGCTTTGTGTGGCAGTGTAAGGTGCGTTGTAACATAAAGTTGACAGAGGGATGCTTATATCACTTAAGAGCCTTAAAAGGACGCAGGTTGCTTGGAGGCAGAGGGGTAAGCATTACAGATGTCGAGATATTAGGAGAAATGAAAGTTACAGACAACCTTATTCGTTTGACATAGAATTCAGTAAAAGGACTATTTTATGAGGTGAAATTACATGAGAAGGAGGAACATAATATGAAAGTGAGAGTTGAATATGCTAAAAATAAACTTGCAGGGACAGGAAGCATTTTATTAGAAAAGTACTCCAGAATTATTGATATCGAATCAGACCCCTCAGATGAAAAAAATGCTCGTGAAGAAATTAAAGAAATATTATGTGAGTTAGAATCATTACCTGACAAAGAGATTAAAATCATTGGAATGACATCATTATAAACAACGATAATTTTAAGAGAGCTTTTGATAATATTTTGATCTGGAGTGTGAATTATGATGGATTTTCTTTATGAAGTATCAATTCAAGTAACTGACACGAAATTCTATTCGTATGTCCAAAAACATAGGATTATCTTGGAAAATGACGATTCGATCCAAATTGAAATACCTAGATCAGGGCCTATAGACGATCAAACTCGGTGGAAAAAAGTTAAGAGAAAGAAGAAAGATTTTTTTGAAAAATATGGAGATATCATTGGGTTTAACGGAAACTTTTGTATTGGATTCGCTACAGCCTGTCGTGAAGAAGATATAGAATCTACAATGGTGAGATTAAAAGAAAAGCTCCGCATTAAATTAGCTGATATGGATGTTTCACATGAGGTATTGTCACTAATGGATGAAGATCCGATAATTGAATACACTGATTCTTATAGAATATAAAATTGGCATTTTTCGAAATTTAATAGCTTGTTATTAGAGACTTGATACATATTGAATTCTTATATGTATAAGTCTCTTTTTGTATTATGTTATTTTTATTTTTGTCAACCCCAATTAGTACGTTAAAAATAACTTGCAAATCAATCTTACTAAAAGTAAATTAAGAGAGGAGGTGAAATGTGGATACAAAATTTTACACTATGACATATACACTCAATAGTGGCATAAAAAATACGATCAACTTATCGCCTGTTCAAATTGACGAGTGGTTAAAATGTTACGAAAAAGATGAAAGATTTATAACAACAATAGGAAGAGAGTATTTCGGATTGAATCCTGGATTAGTCGCAGATTTTAAAGTACATAACATCTTATCTGTACAAAGAATAGAAATAGAACCTGTTAGACAAACTATATTAGTAAATAAAGAATTAGTTAATGCATACGAGCAGGGGAAAGTGAGAATTATTGCTAAAGTTGATTGTAAGAATTGTAATACTATTTATACAACACAACTTGATTATAAAATGCCAAGAACAACATGTACAAAATGCAGATCTGAAGTTTATCTTAATAAAGAAAAGGGGATAATTAGTACTGGTAGAGGGGATGGATACTTCTATTCTTCTGAAAAGTGAGATAGGGAGAGGAGGAAATATGAAGTTGGATCTAGAATTAATAAAAAAAATACAAAATATTGCAAATAATTCTGGCGGTTATCTTACGATTGATCTGTTCAATGAAAATCGAGGAGATTTACCAACTTGGAAAACGTTAAAGGCAAAACTTAGAGGGATAGGATTTGAAGAGGTTTTAAAAAATTGCGATGTCCTCACCCAAGAGGAGTTTGGGATTAAAGAAAATCGTATTAAAGCAATTAGTAATATGAAATTAGTTAATTTAGAGTTTGGAGAACTCACTAAAACTCTTTACGATAGTCAGAAATTAGTTCCTAATTCGTCTTATATTACAAAGAATTATGGTTGGGAAGATCTCGCAAAGGCATCTAATGTCCGTCTTGCTAACACCTATTTAACTGAAGAAGAGCTCATAAAACAACTTAAAGAATCCATCAAAGATCTTGGATATATACCCACAAATGATGAATATAGGGGATTGAATATTAAGCCTACCAGAAGTTCTATTGAGTCAATGAGCTTATCCTGGACACAAGCTATGCGTAAAGCGGGATATAAGCCCTATGGTCAAGCAGTTAAGATTAAAGACAAAATATGTGCAGAGCACAATTGCTACAGACAATTCACTCCTCATGATGAAAGTGAGATTTATTGTGACAGTTGCTACAAAGCACTGCGACAACGAATTATAAATCAACTAAAAAATATCGATAAAAATTCACTTGAAAACATTTGTCAAAGACTTATCCTTACCAGCTCAAATCAGAAGAGCATTTTGAATATTTTTAATGGAAGAATCAACTAAAGTTTGTTGTTTTAAATTTTATTTTTATTTTATGTTATAATTAAAAATAATTAGAGGATACAAAGGGATGGTGAAGAGATGTTAAAGGATCGTGAAGAGTTGGAATTAAGCATAGCTGAAAGAACGCGAGAAATTAAGCCATCTCGTAAAAAAACAAATCAGGTTAACAAAATATTACAAGAGTATGGCGTGCCACTCGGAACATACAATGAGATTGTTAAAGGTGAGAGAACTTTGGTGAGTCTACCGAGTTCATTGCTATGCCTCGTAACCGAGGCTCTGCATACAACCACTGGATATGGAGATATTGACCCATCTGTATGGTTTACAGACAATGAGATTAATACTGCAAGGAAACAAACGATTAATCTGTTTAAAGACGAAAATAGGATAATGTTGCCGTTGGTAATCGAAGAGGTAACTTTTTTAGGTGATGCAAGCTACATAACAAAAATAGATATGTCATTTTTGGTGCAGTTGTTCCATAGTCAACTCATCATTTATGACTTTGATACTCAACGCAGTGCAAAGTGGGTAAAAAGAAAAGATGGGGTAGTACCTGTTCCCGATATTAACAAAAAAAGTGTTGAGAATATTGCAAACAGCATGGTTAACGAAACATATCTAGAGGATATGATTACCCTAAATGTATACTCTGATGAAATTGATCCTATAACCTTTAATCATAAAACTAAACTGCTCACAATAAATGATGGAGCAATAATAAGTATTCTTGACGGTTTTCATCGCCTACAGGGTGGAGTAAGAGCTATGACGATCAACCCTGAACTTAAACAGACAATGATCCTATCCATTAGATCATATGATACTCAAACCGCACAAAGATATTTTGGGCAGATTAATACTATTAACCCTGTCAAAATTGAAAGAAGAAAAGAATTATTATCTGATCAACCATCAGATCTAGTTGTACGTGATTTACAGTTAAAGTCTGAGTTAAAAGGGAAGATCGCATCTGCATCTAACATAACCACTGCTGCAAAACAGCTAACAACGTTCGATTTGATGTCTTACGCTGTAGACAATGTTTTTAATCCAACAAATAAGTTAGAAGCCAGAGAGACTGCGGAGTATCTAATTAATTTCTACGACTATTTATTGGGAAGTTTCGTTGATGAATTTATCGAAAATCCATCTAAGTATAAAGACACTTTTATTAATCATCCACTTATGTTTATTGGTTATACTGTAATTGCAAAGCACTTTCAAGAAGCAGACATAAAGTTAAAAGAAATTAAAGATTATGTAGCAACATTAGACTTAACAAATAGTGAGTTGACTGAAATATTTACTGATTCGCGTAGAGGGATTAATTCTCCAGTGCTAAGAAAAAGGATTTTAAACTATTTTAAATCACTTGTTGGTGGAGGTAGCTCAAATGTCGAATAGAATATATGATGAAAGTTTCTTTAATGAGGAAAATAAAGAAAGGTATCTTAAAGGTTTGCAAAAGTCTACATACGACAGTTATTCCCGTGTCCTTAAACGAGCTTCAAATATTGAAGAACAATTGAATAAAGATTTACTTAATTTCAATCTCTACGAAATAAGCCAAGTCATGAAATTATTAGCTCCCACATCAATATCTGCATCAAAAATTGGTCTATCCACAATAAAAGGGTATATTGATTGGGCAATAAAAAATGATCTGCGAGATGACAATATAAATCCTTTAACTGTAACGATGACGGACGAGTTTGTGAAAAGCTTTGTGGATTCAACTAATCAGTATTTGTTTTCAAATGATGAGATTATGTCTATCATAGGTCGTATGGCTAATCCTCAAGACTCTGGCCTAATCCTATGTATTTTTGAAGGCATAATGGGGAGAGAGTATAGCGAGATCAGGAATATGCTTAAAGGCGATATTAAAGATGAGGAAAATCATATTGTAGTAAGGGAAGAAACAAAGGATGGAGTTCTTGTATCTAGACAAGTTGAAATATCTGATCAACTGAAGGCACTGTTGAAAAGAGCTGCCCTACAAGAAAATTACGATAAGAATAACGGCAACTATACGGGAAGAGCTGGAACAGGAAAATTGAATGACTCTCCATATGTTTTTAGGGCTATAAGGTCAAACTTAAAGTACAACGATGCAATTCGTGGGCCCGTAGTGTGGAGTAGGATCAAGGCAACTTCGGAGTGGTTTGGATATCCCTACTTAACCCCCATAAATATCCGAAACTCAGGCATGATTAAATATGCCAATGATTTATTAATCGCTAACGGAAAATTTGAGCGTGAAGAGATTACTGCCGTATGTCTTAAGTTTGGGGTTGCCACACGAATTACAACTAGGGTCACAAAGGAATTCTTGAATATCGAAACAATAAATTCAATATATCCGAAAGATTAATTGTAGTTATTAATGGGAAGTGGGTTGATAAAACTCACTTCTTTTTTTATTGCAGATAATCAAAATAAAAGTGTTGACTCTTACGAAAAACGTGTTATTATTAAATTCATTAGATAGTTATTTTTAGTTTAAAGAGGAGGCTAGAGTTTTGTTAAATGCATTGATATACATATTGTTTTCAACTTTTGAGGGATTTGTGATCTTTGCTTATGCATTTAGTATTTTTAGGATTGACTTTAAAGGTTTAGAAAAAGAAACGATACTAACAGTTATTTTGATTTCGATTGCAACGTACTTTTATCACAATAGTAGCCTATTCTCAAATATTTCTCTAGTATTAAATTTGATCGCTTTAACTTGTTTTTTTATAGTTCTTTTTAAGGTATCTCCTTTACATGCTCTTCTAATTTCCGCTCTAAGCTTCGCAACCCTGTTAACAATCCAAGGTGCGACAACTTTAATTTCTGGATTGTCACTTGATGAAATCATGAGAACTGATTGGCTGAGATATTCTTTTCAATTTTTTACGGATTCAATACTTTTGTTGATAAGCCTCCTAATAAAGAAAAGAACATTTGGTTTTACCTTTGTTCCCACCAGATACGTACTTAAATTTAAACTTACTTCGCTCAATATCGCAATTTTACTAACTTCAATTTCAGCAGTTATTGTTATGGGGATTGCATTCAATTTATCTCTCTATGTAGGAACTTTCTTCTGGGGCATGTGTTTTGCGGTTTTAATCTATCTAGGGGTGAGCAAGGAGATGAGCAATGAGTTTGATTAATAATGTTTCTATGAAATTAAGTGGGACGTTAAAAGGAAAATATGGGGATGCTGTTCCTTCAATAGAGATCATGCGATATTCAATAAAGTTTTTGATTACAAATCTAACACCAATTCTATTGATTTTATTGATTGGATTTACAACAAACAACATTATTAATACTTTAATTGCAATGATTGGTTTCATTAGTTTACGTTTGTTGAGTGGAGGATATCACATCGCTTCTGCAGAATTATGTATTATATTTTCTACTGTACTAGTAGTAGGGATATCTAATATGAGTTTTTTAAAGGATCAATGGTATCTATTTCAAATAGCAAGTTTAATTTTAGTAGCTTTGTTTGCTCCATTTAATATAAAAAAAAGTTCCAGAATTAAAGAGAAAGACTATGATAAACTTAAATATGCGGCGCTAACGCTGATATTTATTGGTTCATTGTTTTCTAATGAAATTCTATCAGTAGCTTTCTTCGCACAATCGCTTACCTTGATACGCTTGAGAGGAGGTGATAAATAATGAAAAAATTTAATCTTAAATTTGCTGCTATTCTTGGGTCGGTACTTACCCTTATTGCCGTAGCTGGAATTACTCCGGCAAGCTGGGCATTGTTCCATGCAGAAGAAATCCCTAGTGAATTGAAATAATAGTTTAACTATAGGGAAAAATAAGCTTTCAGGAGAATTAGCCCACTTAATTATTTGATTGAGTGGGAACGGTTTTCTGGGAGGGAGTGTACATAATGGGTGACAGGATCATTGTAGTTCTCAAAGAGGGGAAAAAAATTCATGACAAGCCTCAATGGCTATATGACCATCAAATCTTAAAAAGCGAACCACAAAAAATCAAAGGCAATACTGAAACCATCATCACGGCCATTGATGGAAAAGAATACATGATTAAATATAATAATGACTATTTTGTTGAACTAATGTCTCAAAAGGAAGACTTTATAATAAGTGATAGAGGCAGACTTGCCAATCTCTCTAATGATGTGACAATAGATTATAATGACAGAAAAATAATTTTCAACGTTATTAAAACAGAGAATGTATTTGTTACAATAGCTAAATCAAAAATTGATTCAATAAAGAACTATTTTTCTAAAAAGAAATAGGATCTTAAAGTGTTGATTCGATGTAATTCGACAAATTATTACATGACTTACCAGTTTTGGTTTGATGTCAACAATATTTCGGTGGCATTGTATTGTTATTGTAAAAAGATTCCTAACAACGTAAACTATGATTAGTTATCTGATAATAATAGATCGGTAACTAACAACTTCATAGAGGAGACAGTAAGAAAATGAAAATACAAAGATTGTCAGAACTTTGTGATGTAAGTGAAAAAGCAATTGAATTCTGGAATCTGTTACTTTTTCTTTGCCCCAAACAAGAGGCAGAAGTATTTTTGCAGGGGGCATCAATTAAAAGTAGGAGAGAACTTGAATTTGAGCTGATAAATTTAAGATACGATCTTCTTGATAAAAATAAGTATAATAATTATGAAGATTTTTTAAGTAACTATAAAAAAAGCAAAAAGAAGGCTCTAGAAAGGCTCTTTCAACAACCCTTAAATGAATTGATGTTGTCAAATTTTAATGGAGACCCCAAACAACTATACTTGATACATAAAAAGAGACCAACATCCTGGTTTATGGAATGTCTTTTATATTTGTAGTAGACAGTTTAATGGTGGATAAAAACAATATCATCTGCCATTAAACTAAAAATAACTATTTACAAATAAATAATTATAAGATATATTAAGAGAGAAGAAAGATTTGATCAAAGAATACTTTTATCAATAAATTATTAACTTGCGGGTGTGATGAAATGGCAAACATAGTGAACTTAAAATTCACCGTCAAAAATGACTTATGGGTTCGAGTCCCATCATCCGTATAACTTTGCTCCCTTAACTCAGCACGGTTAGAGTTCCGAGCTTATATCTCGGCGGTCGCAGGTTCAAGTCCTGCAGGGAGTATTTAAAATACCATGCGAAACTGCATGTTAAATATATAGCTTTACGTAAGTGAGGTTATAGATACTATATTCTATGAAGGTGGTGGTATGGATCAAGTATGAATCAAGAAGTCCTCCCTGGAGTTTGATTAGTAAATAGAGAATATAAACTAGTTAAACTAAAAATAAAATTCATAAAAGGGAGATAATTAATTAATGACAACAGAACTTCAACAGACACGCGGATCGGTAAAAATCGAAGGTAAAATTGTAGGATTTGATAAGACTCAAGAAAATTCATATCGGAAGGGAAGTACAAAAGAAAGTAATAAACCTTATCGAAGTATCAGTCTTGGTGTTAAGACATCCCCTACAAACCAAATTTATCAACTTAATCAATTTGGAATGATTCCTGAGAAAGCCGCAAAAGTTATTAAATTCAAGGGGCGGGGGAACAAAGAGCATTTTGAAATTGACTATGCACACAAATCTGAATTGCCAGATGGTGCTGGCGTTATGGGATTCGGGATTGTAGGAGTTGGTGATGGTGAACAGGGGAAACAAACAATCAAAAATTACTTTGCATATGATGCTGTTGAAAAAATTGCAGATGAGTATGGAAATGATGATTCTGTAGTTATTAATGGTGAGTTCGATATTGATACATATGAGTCAAACGGAGAATCAAAAACGACTGTTAAATATAACGTAAAGAAAATTTGGCTCGCAAAAGAACCAATTGATTTTGAGAAAGAAAACTATAAAGAGGTTGCTTCTTTTGAACAAGAATTCGTTGTTGTAGGTCACAATCTTGATAAAGATGCAAAGAAACTTTATGTTACAGGTCGTTTGATTACATTCAAAAAAGATTGGTATGATATTACATTCACAATTGATTTGGTTAAACACGAAGCTCTTGGTCAAAACATTTTTAAGAAGACTAAGTTTGGCGATATTCTAAAGGTTCAAGGAATCATCGTTAACGGAGTTGTGCTGGTCGAAGCGCCCGTACAAACATTTGATTGGGGTGGAGAAATTCCGGCAGGACAGCAGAATGTTATCAGCAATAGAATTTCCGAACTTCAAATTACAAATGTTCTAGAACACACACCAAAGGTTTATAAAGAAGATGATTTCTTTAAGGCAGCCGAGTTTTCAACCGAAGATCCATGGGCTAGTTCTACATCTAGTAAATCTACAAACAGTGAAGACCCCTTTGACAAAAAAGAAGAATTTCAGTGGTAAGACAAAGATTGTTTGATACAATTTTTCAAAAATACATGAATACTATAAAAGGAGAATGATTAATTAATGGCATTGCAAAAACGAGAGAATAAACGTGAAGGTGTAACATTTTTGTGGTATGGAGAGAGCGCAACAGGGAAGACTCCAACGGGTCTTTCTTTCCCAAAACAAGCACTATTTGATAGTGATGGCGGTACAAAATTCTATGATGAGTATAACGATAACATTCTCGTTGAATCAAACACTCTTGTTTTTAAAGAGTTAAACGAAGATCTTGACGACCTGGAAAACGATGACGAACTGTTTGGAGAGGTAGAAACGATTAATATCGATAGCGCCACGCGTTTTCATGAGAATATGAAACATGCCTCACTTAAGGTGGTTGAGCAAAGAGCGAGAAAAGGAGGAAGATTGCTCGAAGGCGAAGGGCTCTCTTTTAAAGAATATGGAGTCATGGGCCTTCATTATGATAGATTCTTTGCTCGTCTTCTCACTTATGTTAAACAAGGTAAGAATTTATCATATGTAGCAGAACAAACAGATGAAAAAGAGAACCGAACCGACTCTCAAGGAAATGCCGTAAGTGTGAAAATTGGAGTAAAACCCAATCTTCCTGCTGGAAGCAAATTTGATTTCGATGTTGTAGTAAATACATATATTAAAGATGGAAAGTCTTACGGAAAGGTTGAAAAGGACAGAACTAAGACATTTAATATTGGTGATGAAATTGAAATGCCAAACTATAAGCATTGGAAAGATGCAATTGCAAAGGCACAAACAGGACGGATCAGAACGAAAGAAGAAATCGGTAATTTTGAAGATCAACTTAATAAAGAAGCAGAGGGTTTGAATTCTGTAACTGATACCGCAAAAGCTCAAGAAGTAATTGATGAAATTATGGCCGTACTTACACCTCTGCCCAATGAAAAGAAAGCAGAATTCCAAACTGCCATTATTAAGAAATACGGCGATCCAAAATTCCGCAACGAAACAGATCCAAAAAAGCTGAAGAATATGCTCAAACTCCTCAATGACATCAAAGACGGAATCACAGTCTAAGATGCAATGAAAGACAGAGTTTATCAAGATTAAATAACTAAAAATACATAGCCTCACTTTAAAAGTGGGGCTATATCTAAATTGTGGAGGTTATGATGCTGAACGCGATTCTCGCCCTACTATTCTCATTTGCCCTTGCTTATTCAGGGATCAATGAACAAGTTGTTGGGGAAAACAAAGAAGCCACTCCAATTGAAAAGAAAGTTGTTCAGACGGTTAAAGTCGAGAAAGAAAAGAAAATAACTAAAGTTAAACCAAAAGAAAGTTTAAACAAAGTGGAAGACAAGTGGGAGATCTACAACGTAACTGCCTACACGAACGGATATGAGTCCACACAGAAACGGAAAGGCCAAAAGGGATATGGCATTCAAGCGAATGGAGAACGAACTGTTGAAGGTAAATCAATAGCATGTCCTAAGTCACTTAAGTTTGGAACAAAGGTTAAGATCAAAGAGATCAATAATACATATGTTTGTAGTGATAGGGGTTCAAAGATTACTGAGGGACATTTAGACATATTCTTTGAAGATTTAGATCGGGCATTAGAGTTTGGCCGTCAGTACTTACATGTCCAAATTATTAAAAAGGAAGCGGAATAATGAGAAACCAAGAACAAAGAATTGAAGAGGTATGTAACGGAGTTGAGACGCTTCTTAAAAAGAAAAATCATGACTACGGAAATTCGTTTTCGTTGCAGTTTGAAAAGTATGGAGTTTTGAGTGCGATGATCAGGATGGACGATAAGATGCGTAGACTTGAGAATCTTGTTAAAGGGAGCAAAGCCCAGGTTGATGAATCTATCGAAGATACTCTTCAAGATTTAGTAGGTTATGGTGTGTTAGCGTTGGTGGAACTTCAAAAGAATAAAGAGCATTAAACAATTAAAGGAGTGATAATAATGTCGGTGAATTTGGATGTCTTGAAAGAACTTCTTATGGACTGGGAAGATGACAATTTAACTTATAGTGACATGATTGAACTCAGGGACAAACTCAAGGATGCCAGAGAGGCACTTGAGATAATGATGGATAAATACGAGGCACAATAAAATGACGTAGAGGAGTTGAAGTTGGTTATGAATATTATCAGCGGCGATAAAGCAAGAAAGTTATTTAAAGCGGGAGAAGAAAGATTTGAATACTTAGATTATCAAAATGATTGGAGAATTTTTGACCACAAATTTGACAGAATTTCAAAGTTTGATTTTTATGATAAATGGAGAACTTATTGATCAAAGTCCTGTTTCATCAGGAGAGGAGAAATTACACTAAATGAGCGAAGTGAATGCGAATTTATATGACTTTTTAAAAGAAAATGAAACAGGACTGTACCGTGAAAAGGGAGTAGTCAAGAGTTATGTATTGGTTTATTTTAGTGATCTTTCTAAATTCGTAGAAGCAGTAGGATACGGATGGTTTGATGAGAATGGAATGAATGTTGTAATGAGACGTAATTATATCGCTATTGAGTTAGACGATTTTATTGAGGGGAATGGACACTACTTGTCTAGTTATAAAAACTGTTTTGATGAGTGGGATCAATACAAATCAGAAATTGCAACAATGGAGAAACAATACTGATGAGTTTCAATGCTCTATGAAAATAAAAATAATGATGGGAATGAATTATATGGGATTTTTGAAGAATTTATTTAAAAAACAAGCGAAAAGTGTTCAAGAGGTAGAGGTCTCAAGCAATACTAAATGGACTACGCTTGTCGAAGTACAACCGACAAAACTCAAGAGTGTAAAGGAAATCGATGCATTTTTCGCAGCAATTAAAAAGAGCGACAGGATTAATAAACTACAAAAAATTCAAAGTCGAACAAAGAAACAGCGTACTAAAAATAAACTTCAGAAACGGATTGATTTATATGGAGAATAAGTTCATTATTGTGAGCCTGGATGATTGGGAAGGTCTTTACTATAAGGATGAGCTTATTTCGGAAGGGCATGAGATCAGCCGAGAAAGGTTGGTTAGACTAATGAAGCAGCATAAAGTATGGGATGTGGAATTTGAGTATTTGAATCAAGAAGGAGAAAATATTGTTCAAGCATACGCAAGTATGTTCAATACATATTCGGAAGCGAAGCCATACCTAGAACAATAAGGAGTGAGGATATATGTGGGGTATAAGCCCCTTGGATGGATTTTGGAAAATCAGCAGATATACTAAATGGTATCACTACTTTTGGACGATGCCACTAATGTCCATTATCGTTTTCTTTGCAATTATTATTTTCTATTTTACTATGTTGATTGATAGGATGAAAAGCTCTATAAAATAAGGATTTCTTTAGAAAAGGAGAGTGTGATTTGCGGAAATTTAAATGTGAAGTGGTAACAACCAATACATATATCGTTGAGATTGATGAGAATATCATCAATGAAGAGTGGATGGATCATTACTCTAAATATTTCTATGAAATCGACACAATTAGAGAACACGCAGCTAATGTAGCTTGGCATCGGAATAGTTTTAGAAATTATGATTTTGAAGGGTATGGCTATGTTGGAGAAGCAAATCTAGACATGAGTGCTGAAGAACTAAAGAAAAAAGGAATTACTATTCGAGTTATTAGTGAGGATGAAGAAATTGAAGTTGAGGCGATGGAGGTCAAATAAGTGAGAAAACATATTCGAGACCACATGTTTATTTATCTGTTAATTGTACCATTCTTTATCTTCAGTATTTTCTTGCCAGATGCATCCATTGAGATGGCTGGTGGATTTGCCTGGGTGTATCTGTATTGCACAATGTTGATTGGGACTGCAATCGTTTGGATTGGTCTTTTTGGTGGCGAGGTCAGTTATTCTTCTATTGGTCTCAAGGGATTAATCAGACAATTTACAGATGAGCGACTGAAGATGAATAAGGAAATCGAAGAGTTGAGAGATAGAATTATTAATGAAGAACCACGTTACGCAATGAGATTATTGCAGTTTAACGTACTCAGCGATAGACGGTTAAAGAGATTGGTAAAGGAGATGAAGAAAACTAAATGAACATTGTTTTAGATTCAAGTTACACAGAGGTTTTTACGATAGACGGCTATGGTGGTATTACAATGCTAGAACTTGATTGGGAACAAGATGCTATTTTTGAACGAGGTAATTTAGAAGACAGATATGGAAGCATCGAGGAGTACTTCATTAAAAAGGAATATCCATGGTATTCGAGTTTAAGTGATTGTGCATATGATATTGATCCATTTACACATCTGCAACTAAAAAGCAAAGGAAATTGATATTTCATTAGAAAGGAGAGAGCTTAATGAAATTTTCAAGAAGGGCGACAAGCGAAGACTTCATCGGGGCAAATGAAAAGTGGAGAGAGTTGCTGCACCCGAGTATTTTAGATGAATACCATAATGGCAACAAAGCAAAGGCCGTATTAACACATAGAAGTTATCATGCTTGTGGAGTTCAAGTATCAAAAGATGTTATTGACAGATATAGTAGTTTTTTAGATGCGTGGAACGACTTTATTGAAGGCAAAGAGATATTTGTTCAGTATTAATGAAATGGATCTTTTATAGAGAGGAAGAGATGATAAATGAAGAAAATGACTGATGAACAATTGCTGAAAAGGGTTCTATTTGATAAAGAAAGATATAGCATTGTTGTAGATAATGACGTTGTGTGGGTTCAGGATAATGAAAAAAATTCAAATGATGATGACTTTTGGACTGGATTTAATGAGTATGGATATGAATTGATACCTACAATCTTTGAAGTAATCGGGGTTAAGGCAGAATTCGTATGAGAAGAATCGACCAAGTGAAAAATAAAAAGATGAGAAATGTTAAATATATAGAAGTATTGGATAAAAACACTTTGAAAATAGATGTTATTACTCGTATCAGTAACACTAAGGAGGGTAGTTAATGTCAGGAGAATATGCACTACGTTATCTAAAAGAACATCTACTAGGAAAAAAGCAGGAAGTCGAATACTATGAGCAACGAAACGATAATACAGTGGCGCGAACAATTACCAAAGTGAAGCATCAAATTTATGATTTGGAGTTTGCAATTGAGCTACTTGAAGAATACCAGAATTAGAGATCATCTAATGAAACTTTTAAAAGAAAATAAAGAACCCACATTTTATGAGTTCTTAGACATTTTTCTGATTTTTCGTTTGTTGAGTTTATCTATAAAACTTAGAGAGAATATGAATGCTGCAAACAGAGCAAAAAGTAGGTAACCTATATTTCCAAAAAGAAATATTAAAGCTAAGGTAAAAAGCAGAAGCTCTGCTCCAGCCTTTATATTTTCCCAAAGCTTAAATAGCTTATACATCAAACTCTTTGTATTAGAACTCCTAACCACTTCAACTGTTCCTGTGAATTTTTTGGTGTAACCCACAACATTATCATACCTTCTATATAAAACACAGTTCTCGTCAAGTTGATTAAAAGGTATTTTAAGTTGAATCTCGTAGCTTGAGATATTATTTGCCGCCTTTTGCCATTCAGAAGGTTCACCAACAAAGAACCAAGTAACTGGCTGACACCGCGCGGAAAGATTCGCAATAAGCCCAGGAGTCGGAATTAATTGAACTTCATTGTTATTCATTAATACCAATTCAGAAGTAAAGCGATAAAGAGTTTTTCCTTTCAAAGACTCCAGATTGCGAGAAGATGGTTTAACAGCGAAGGTTTTTCTCATACTCCATACATAGTTAATTATAAAGAATACGACACAAACATGAAAAACAGCGTTTAACAAATTTACTCACTCCTTTATTAATTTGATTTTATAGTTTCTTATAGTCGATTTATAGGATTTTTATAACAGTAGTTAGACACTTTATTGAAAAATTATATGTAAAACATCAATGAGCACCTAAAGGAGAACTGCAATGGAAGCAATTGAAAGAGAAGCGGTATTAACTTATGATGAGGAATCAAATCAATATCTTATCTTCTGTAGTTCCGGGAAAGAAAGAACTCGTATGCGCAAAGCTGGCTTTGTGCCATATAAGGAAGACTCTGAGGGAAACACATACTATAAGGTAGACAGGAATCAAGTTTCTTTTAGAGCAAAAAGCACACGAGTAATGAGCAATGAACAAAGACAAGCCGCTTCTGAGCGATTTAAACGAATGCATCAAGAGAAGAAGAAACAGTCAGAGCTATAGTTAGAGAAATGATAATGAGATTTGATCAAAGGAGAATTTGATCAAGAAAAAATGGAGCAACCATTTAGGCTACTCCGAAGTATTAGGCCAGTTTCCAGTTTAAAGCATAGAGATTAACATTGCTCATCCAATATAGCGCTCTGTAACTGTTTGTCTTGATATTCATCGTTGTTTCGCAGACGTAAACAATATGGAAATCAGGAGTATAGCCTGGAGTTATTTCTATATTGTTGAAATCATTATTAGAAACAATTCTGATTTCAAAATCAAACCCGTTGCCGATAGTGAGTATTGATTTCAACTCTAACATTCTATCACCCCCATGAAGTATATTTGCTTACTGTAATAATAGTTTATACATTTCACATGAAAGTTATTCCATGTATTCGACAAAAAGATTATTCAATACTTGATGAATTTAGTCGAAACTCAAAAAAGAAGGAGTGATTCTTTGAGTATAGTAAAAAAAATGTTGGTTAAATTAGATAGGTTGCGAGAAAACAACAAGACACCTGAGGAAATACATAATGAAAAAATTTATAAAGTTAATAATAAACTAATCTTTGTTAAAGACGAACTAATTAAACTAATCCCCGAAGAATTGCAAAGAGAATTTCATGATAAGTCATATATATCTGGTGGCTGCATTTACAGTCTCTACCACAATAAAGAACCTAAAGATTATGATTTTTTTGTAGAATCGAATTATTTAGTTGAACGGCTCAGAGACTATTTTCTTAACCAGGTCACTTACAAAGGCGAATTACGAAGCGGTGGACTGTACAAAGGCATCAATATGACGATAACTCAAAATGCAATCTCTTTGGGGAGATCCCAAATCATTACACAATGGATTGGGAAGCCACGGGAAGTGATTAGTCAGTTCGATTTCAAACACAACATGACCTATTGGAAAGATGGAAAGATCATCTGCCTCAGCGATTGGAAGTATGTTAAAGGGAATAAGATTTGCTATAACGAAGGCAGAGCTAGAGACATTGTGGGGACGATTGTAAGACTTCCGCGATTCATTGAAAGAGGAATGACAGTGAGTAATAAAGAGGTCAGTAGGATGCTCCTAAGACTGCATGATGTGGGTTTTAGTGGGCGAGAGTTGGAGATTTTGGAGAATAATCAGTTAGAGCATTTTGGGTCATAAGTGATTTAATCAAGAAAGGAAGACAGAGATGGAAAGTTATACAGAACGAAAAAGGCAGTTATAAGAAGAAGTTGAACACTTGAAAATTAAATATCAAATGGATAAATATGATTTAGTTGATCGTGAATTTAGCGGAACTGTTGAATGGTTTAATGCTGAAAAAGGATTTGGCTACATAAAGGCAGATGATGGAGAGTGCTGCTTTGTTCATTTCTCGAATTTGATTATGGATGGGTTTAAGTGTTTGAAGGATGGACAACGAGTTGTCTTTGAAAAGTCCTTAGACAACAGAGGACTAAGTGTGAAAGACGTTAGAGTTATGAAATCATAATTTGAAGAGGAAGATGGAACAATGAATATCAAACATGTTGTTAAAATATATGATTATCCTGCGTCCACTGGCGATGTGATAATAACCAGCGATATGAATGGGACAGATCATTATTTAATGTTTTGCAGTTCAGAGGCAAGTTCAGCGACAGATCCAGGTGGTTATAGCGTTTTTTATTTCACAGATTTAAAAAGCGGAGACATCATCGAACAACAGATTCATGAAGATGATGAGATTGAAATAGGAACCGAGATTAATGGATGTGGTGCTGTCACAAAGATCATTCCCAACAGAAACATTGAAGTTTTACTCCATGAGACTGAATGAAATATAACATTTATCAAAATAAAGATAAAAATATGAGGAGTGAGTGTGTGAGAAAGGTTGAGTTGAAGGGTTATATCATTTTCGATGAAGAGGAACTAAACCATGGAGAGAATGTAGTTGCTCAAATTGATCATGAGTTTTTTAACGTTGATGGAATTGTTGAATGGGAACTAGAAGAGGTAAGTAACATTGAGATTGATTACAAGCAGGAAGAAGATGAGGAAGATGAAGTGTAACAACATACATTGTTTATGGAATGCTTTTGAATCATGCTGTCCTGAAAGTGAAGAGCTGTATAATACTGCAACACCAAATCAACTTGACTGTCCATCATCTATGCGAGAAGACCACCAAGAGGCCATGTATCAGATTATGGATGAAGTTGACGAGTTGATGATGAAGAGAAATTTTAGAGAACTGATTCAAATACATAATTTTGTGAGAGATCAAAGATCAGGAGTAACTAATGATTAATAAAAACAAGTTTATTCAAGATGATGGTAAGGTGAGGTTCTGTAGAAGTAATATTGCAAAGATGACTTTATGGGAATATTGCTATCTTGAACTGACTGACAGAAATATATTGGGATATACGCTTAAAGAGTCATTGAATAATGCTGTAGAGGGAATAAAGTACTTAACATTTTGCTTTTGCGAGCTATTTTCAATTCTTCTTTTTCCGATAGCTCTGCCCATAGTAGCTCAAAAAGCAATAAAGCAAGAGAAAAACAATTTAAAATCTAAACTTCATCAAAAAATAACGGAGCGATAGTTTGAATAAAGTAACACGTAGACAAGGTAGATATTATTTGGGAGATGCAAACGAGCAAGCATGTTACACATTTCAATTTAGAGAAGATGCTCCTTCGGCTCTGGAACGGAGCTTCATTATTTCGCTAGACCATGATCGAGGTTGGAGCGGGTATCCTCTAGAAGTGATTACAGAAATAGTAGAGATGTGGGAAGATTTCTTCATAGCACCACAGCTTCGTAAAGCCATTGCAGTCATGGATTACCTAAAAACATGGGAGAAGCAAGATAAGATTGATTGCCTGACAGAAGAGAAAAAGCGTATTGAATTACGCATTGCAGAAATCATTGAAGAGTTAGAAACATTGGTTGAGATCTGATGAAACAGAAGTTTTATGAAAATAATAATACATATTAATGGAGACTTGATGAATATGGAGCAGTATTTGATTGATGAATATGATGTCTTTGAAGATGAAAACTATCTGAAGATTGAAGAAGAGATTAAAGACTATTTTATGGACGGAGGAAGAGAGTTTTTCGATTGTGGTCAAGGATATTGTCAAGAACAAGCCGAAGTTACATGCAAAGTTGGGGATAAGTTTTATAATGTAATCATCAATGCAGAGGTCGGAAGTGCAAAACAGGATATTGGAGATCGACTATATTGGATTGAAGATATCAGCAATGTTTTATATGAAGAAATTGAAAAGCCACAACCACGAGAACGAGTAGATATCACCTATAATCTCAATATTACAAAATCGCAAAAATACAGTCTTGAGCGTTTTATGAAAGAGAACAAAATGGTCTTTAAATAAAAAATACATATTAAGGGAGAATGATTAATGACTAAATTGTATCAACTTGGGGATCAGTACAGATCCTTTAATGAATTTGTTGATGCCGCATGGGACAATGAGGAAATGACGGAAGATGACTTGCAAATGTATATTGATACGCTAGAAGCAATTGAAGATGAGCTCAATGGTAAAGTTGAGAATATTACAAAGTTCATGAAGAACATTGAGGGAGATATCGAATCCTTTAAAACAGAAGAGGCAAGACTTGCTAAGAAACGCAGATATCTTCAAAATAAATATGATGGCTTAAAGTCTTATATGCAGAGTATACTTATTGCTAATAAGATCGATAAGGTTAATGCAGGAACATTTAAAGTGAGTGTACGGAAAACAAATCCGTCTGTCGGCATCTTAGATGAAGCAAAGATTCCGCCAACATTTAAAATTGCTCAACCTGA
Source organism: Paenibacillus sp. FSL H3-0333 (assembly GCF_038002805.1). Lineage (NCBI taxonomy): Bacteria > Bacillati > Bacillota > Bacilli > Caryophanales > Paenibacillaceae > Paenibacillus > Paenibacillus sp. FSL H3-0333. The sequence goes on from NZ_JBBODG010000001.1 coordinate 3,959,014, forward strand.
TAAAGTTGATTTAAAAAATCTCCTTAAGGCACTAAAAAATTTGGGCGAAGATGAAACAATTGAGGGAGCAACGCTTATTAGCGACAAGAAGCATATTATCATTAGTTGATAAACTAAAAATAACTATATACTTATAATATTGTGAATGGTATACTTGACTCAAGTAAGGTCAGTTATATCATTTTTTAATTTAAGGAGAATACATAATGAAGATTAAATTGACTCAAGAAGAAACATTGCGGATCGTTGAAGATCATCTGATTGCAAAAGGGTTTAAAACTGGCAAAACAGCGATTGTGCATAAAGAAAAGACCGAGTATGAATATCATGGAAATCCAACAAATGAAGACAGACGGGAAATAAAAGTTAAGTATTTTGATGGCATTGAAGCTGAAGTTGAACTGAATACTTTAATCTAATGAAATAGTTCTTTCATGGAGAGGTGGAGACATGTCAAACTTATACATGAGGTTTACTCTTAATGAAGAGAAACTATCGGCAACAGGAGGGTGGGATGTTAGAAATCGGTTTGAGATTATGAAAGAAGATATCAAAAATGGAAAGTCATTTGGGTGGGGATTCAGGGGCAGTGACGCGGATACATATATGGTGGAGTTGGTTAGAAGACGTAAAAACAAAACCAAAAAGCTGATTGATAAAATCGAATTTAGTGGATCAGGAGAGTTATTAAGAAGTACGTAAAAGGTCTATTTCATAGGGAGTGGTAATGAGTTGAGAAAGATATCTGAGGCACAATACAAGAAAATAACTAAAATGTTTGATGATCAAGTAGATAAAGAAGTAAGTGCTATGATAACTGTGTTATCTTCTTGGGGTAGAGAATCTGAGATTGCAATGTTAACTACAGTTGCAGATATAAAGAAAAACGAATTCTTGAAGCTATTTCAGTAGAATGCAGATTAAATATTATTAACATTGGTTGTAGGAGGAGAAATTCATGAGTGAGTTTTGGAATGAGCGATTAATATTAAAAATGTATTCGGGAAGTATTAGCTATGGGACTAACACTCCTGAAAGTGATGAGGACTATAGGGGGATTTGTGTGCCTCCAACAAATTATTTATTGGGATTGGAGCAGTTCGAACAGAAGGAAAGAAAAGAACCAGATGAGGTTATCTACTCATTAAAGAAATTTATTAAACTTGCCCTTGAGAACAACCCCAATATCATTGATGCACTCTTTGTTAACGAGAAACATATTATCTTCATCAATGATTATGGTAAAGAGCTGATTAATATTCGAGATCAATTCCTGAGTAAGCGCGTTTATAAAACATATGGTGGATATGCTGTTGCTCAATTGAAGAAGCTTACATCTGTAGATAAAAACGCAATAGGCAAGAGAGCAAAAACGATTGCTAAGTATGGTTACGATACAAAAAATGCGCTTCATTTAATTAGATTGTTGAATATGGGAATTGAGATTCTCTCTGGTCAAGGAGTTAATGTATTTCGACATGATCGAGACTATTTAAATGAAATCAGAAATGGAAAATATAAATTGGAGGAAATAAAAGAAGAATACCAAAGACTGAATGAATTATTGGATGATGCATTTGCTAAATCAAAATTACCCGAAGAACCCAATGTTGATCTGATTAACGAGTGGTTAATCAATACACAGAAGAGGAGCCTAGACTGGAATGGAAATTAAAATACCTGAGAAAGTTGCGAAATTACTATCAATTATTGAAAGTAATTATGAGGCATTTATTGTAGGAGGATGTGTTAGAGATTCAATTATCGGTAGAGAGCCAAATGATTGGGACATCTGTACTAATGCAAAACCTGAAGAGGTTTTAGAGTTATTCGAAAATCATGGCTTTAGAGTGATTCCAACGGGATTAAAGCATGGAACAATAACAGTTGTTTTCGATGATGAGCATTATGAAGTCACTACATATAGAGTTGACAGTAAGTATACTGATGGTCGTCATCCTGATGTAGTTACATTTACATCGAGACTAGAAGACGATCTAAGCAGAAGAGACTTTACGATTAATGCAATGGCATACAGTGTATTAAGAGGACTTGTAGACCCATTCAATGGGGTACAACATATCACTGAGAAACGTATTGTCGCAGTAGGCAGTGCATCTGAGAGATATCAAGAAGACGCTTTGAGAATGATGAGAGCAGTAAGATTTGCAAGTCAATTAGGATTTGAAATAGGTGGCACGGCACTAACACAAATATCTATGAATGCGCTAATGATTAAAAACATTTCGTGGGAAAGAGTTAGAGATGAGTTGAATAAGATTTTAGTCTCTGATGATCCAGATTCTGGGATACTGCTTTTGCAATTGACTGGCTTACTGAAATTATTATTACCTGAGCTTTGCGAATCAGTTGGATTCAACCAATATAATCCTAATCACAATATGAATGTTTTTGATCATATCTTATCCGTAATTAAAAATACTCCTCCCAATCTAAAAACTAGACTTGCCGCATTGTTTCATGACATTGCAAAGCCTAGAACTTTTACAAAAGATGAAAGTGGAATAGGCCACTTCTATAATCATGCTATTGTTGGTATGGACATGTCAAAAGAAATAATGCAACGACTCAAATATGATAACCAATTAATATCTGATGTTGGTATTCTTGTGAAAGAACACATGAATAGACATAAAAATGTGAAATTAATTGTAGCTAAAAAGTTTATTGGTCGTGTAGGTGAGGATAATATTCAAGATCTGTTTGATTTAATGGTAGCTGATACTTTAGGTAGTAAGCCACCCTATGACTACTCAGACGTTGATGACTTGAAGAGGTTATGCGAATCAGTAATAAATGAGGAACAGCCATTGAGAGTAAAAGACCTTGTGATCAATGGAACAGATTTAATGTCTCTTGGATACAAACAAAGCAAAGAATTGGGATATTGTTTGAATGAACTATTGGAGTTGGTTTTAGAAAGCCCAGAATTGAATACAAAAGAAGAATTACTGATGATAGCCAAGCGGAAATTACTGTAAAAGGCACGTTTTATCAAGTTTTAGTTTGATAATGCATATGCTAATATAGATACACATATTAGTATGGGAGGATTTGTAATGAAACTTGAACTGATTAATAATCAAAGTCAATTGATTGAAAATGCTAAAAGATTACATAGTTATCGTGCAGGTGTAAATCGAGAATTTTATGAGAATTTAATTGCCAGAGGCGCAACATTCATCGTAGTGCAGATTAAAGATGATTTTATATTTGCTCCAAGTAGATTTGTTGGATACATAAAAAATTCCATTGAAAAGTATGAATACGTTTATAATAAAGACGTTGGGTTTGATGGAAGGGACACTAATCAAAAAATTTCGAAATTGTTGGGTAAAGACAGAGAAGATGCGCTTTTAGATGAGAAATACCTTCGCTATTGTGAACGGAACGAAATAACACCTAATAATAAAAAGCGCGAATACTGGCCCATTATCATTGATAATATTGACTTTGTGAGTATCGAGGATGTTTTTGATACTTCAAGAATAAAATCTATTGAAAGCTTCTCAGATATAATTACAAATATCATGATGTTTAGTAATGGTTTGGATTCTATTTATACTGATCAATATAGACCAATGATTTTCAACAAAGATGAGATCATAGCGTTGAAAATTGATGATTCTTACTATTTTGCACCTGCTTTTTATGCAGCATTCAAGGGTTATAAATCTAATAACTTCACTTTCTTTGAAGCCACAGATGATGAAGCAGAAAACATTATAACTAAATTGCTTAACCAGGAATTTAAAGCAAACGATTATTTAGATGAGCACATTAATATCTTCATTAAAAATAAGGTGAAGAAGTTTAATCACAGATTGCAGAAGAAATATTGTTACATTGATATGGATGCAACAGATTACAAAGGTTTTTTATCTAATATGGAGAACGATTCGACAGAAAAAGAAAGGAATGTTAATACCAGAGTAGGACAAATAAAGTTTAGATCATCACTAATTTCTAAATGGGGAGAGTGCTCTGTTACGGGCTGCAAAGAGATCGGTTTGTTGCGCGCATCTCATATTAAACCCTGGACTGTTAGCAATGACTATGAGCGACTAGATGTTTTTAATGGCCTATTACTTATTCCAAACTTGGATCTGCTCTTTGACAAGGGATTCATCAGTTTTGATGAACGAGGTAGGATTCTGATTTCTGATAAACTTGATGTAAAAACGATGGAGATAATGAATATTCAAGAGGATATGTGCGTATCTTTGACATATGAACACCAGAAGTATATGGACTATCATAGGGATTTTATTTTTAAAGGTTAAAATCTTATGCAACATTACTGCCAGTTATACATTTTTAGTGGTAGTAATGTTGCAATCAAAGTGAAAATCCAGTTACATAGAAATAAAAATAATCATATAATTATGGCGAAAAAAGTATTGATGAATTTGATAAATTGCGTGTTTCTTTAAGAAATGGAGGGATGGAATGCATCACATCAAACACATCGGCTGGCTACAGAAGCAAATGTTTGTACTGTTTTGGAAAGGTGATTTTAAGGGAAGTGCCGAAGCTTATTGGTGGTTGAGAGTTCATCTTATATATAAATCTAGAAAACTTTAAAGGAGGATCATTCAATGTTTAGTAATGAAATTATCGTAAAAGGAAATTATGTATCTGGAACCATTAAGAAAAATGATGGGAACAAGGACTTATCTAACCATCCGTACATACTGCATAGCGGATTGAATTTTGGAGGTCGTGGAGGAACAACTTGGACTGCTGATAAATTGAGGGAGATTGTTAAGGAAATCTTAGATGTAGCTGCTGAAATTGACAAACAGAACACTCCAAATGAAATTTGTGGAACAGTTGTTTTAGTTGATGGGCATTGGAAGTTTGAAAGCGAAAGGGAAGCTAAAGTGCTTTGTGGTTACGATGAGCATAGTAAATTCGATATCATTCAATTACTGTCAAAAGAAGGTTGGAAATATAGATGGACCCATGCTAATGGAGAAGAGCATTATTTTTATAAGGAGACCAAATAATGAACCTAGATGACTTTCATAATAAATATAATGAACCAGTTGATCTTGATAAAGTTCACGAAGCACTGAAACGATTTATTAACAAGCAGGGAAGAATGAGTGTTCTGGTTAATCCAGATGATGACGACATGTTAATTTGTCGCTTGATGGCTGAAGTTGAAAGACAAAGAGAGAAAACAAAATCAAAGGAAGAAATTTATGTGGTTCAAGGAAGAAGTGGTATCGTATTTTCTGCCACAACTAATTATGATGAGGCTGTGAAAGTTAAGGATGGACTGAACGAGATCGAAAGCGATAGGGGTATAATGTCATATTGGGAAAATAATAAATGTGTCTTGCGGGACTAATAGATAGTTAAGGTAAAATACATATTTCAAAATAAAAAAGTAGCATTAGCTACTTTTAGTAAGAAGTCACTGAATCCAACAATCCATTGTAAAAGAATAAAATATCGTGGTCATAAACCCATTGTGCCGCTGATGACGACGAACTATTATAATCTGTCCTACTGCCTGGATTACCCCAAGACATTAAAACTTGTTCTTCAGTCATTCCAATTGCAACATGATGCATAGCAATTATATCCCACACTCTCTGTGACCATCCCGGATGAATTAATTTTGGATTTTGTGAATAGAACCCGTTATAAATATCGGAAGATGGAAAGCCATGTAAAGGAATATCAATAGTCGCATGATCACCATTTGTCCGAGTTAATTTAATAACTAAATTATCATTTTTTAAATCTAATGAATTAAAATAAACTTTCTCAATATTATGTAAAGGACTAGAAGAGGGGAGTTTATTTGAATTTGCCCAGTAATATTTACCGTGAAATCCTGTCTTAATTAATTCATACTGGTCATATGTACAGAAAGATGAAGGTTCATTTTCAAAAATAGATTCTTCAACTATATCACCATTTTTAAGAAATATGTTTACATATGTTAAGCCGAAATTGCTATATCTAACATTTACAATCCAACCGACTTTGTTGCTCTTATATAGGAAAACTTTTGTTCCGAGATAACTTCTAACTCCACTAGGAGATGCTTTTAAATTATTAATAATTTTTAGTGACTTTTCGTATCCTTGAGAATCACTCCATATAAAAACTGAAAATCCGTCTGCAACATGTTTTGCCGAGTATCCCGTTATCACTAAAAAGCTTTTTAGTTTAATGTAGGTTATATTTTTGTATATTAGGGAATTGGTCTTATCAATAATAAAGTTTCCCTTTGATGAATTGACGACAATACCCTTATCATAATTAACTTTTATATTTTGTAGATTATTCAGTAACTTTACTGGAACATATAAATTACCATCGTCAGCAAGATAAGTTTTTTGCTCTAAAATTCTTATAGTTCCATCTATAAATACGGCAGTCTCTTGTGGAGCATATGATTTTACAAGATTATATCCGGCCTCAGCTTGCACTGGTGAAGCCAAAGAATAGAATAAAATAAGTAACATCATAGAAAAGATAAAATGCTTAGAGTTTTTAATCATTATTTTCCTCCATATATGTTAGATTCATCTTGTATAGTAACATATAAATTATTCCAGCAGGGAGATGTTTTAAAGGTAGCCTTATTCAAATTAAAGAACTTCATGAAATTGGGCTTTCATAAAAGAGGATAGAAAGGAATTAAACTAATTATGAATCATTGGCTTAGAAAATATCTACTCGATAAGGGCTTTACAGAATCAATACCCTGGCAAACGTTCATGCACGAATGTGGGTTAGAGATTATGTGTGATGACCATGAATGGAGTATTGATAATGATGAAAAAGGCTGGTCTGAAGTGGGATCACTAAACGACACAAGCATGATTTATGAGATTGTAGAGAAGTATTGTTCCCGATAAAAGTATCGTTTTAAAAGATTATTATTCTAATTCTAAATTGCCTCTTGCGCAAGGAACGTGTGTTCGGGTTATAATACAACTACGGACTTTCAAATACGTGTTCTTACAGAAGGGGGTTTTTGCGTGGAAAAGAACCAAACAAACTTAAATAAAGAGAATGTTCATCATGCCATATTACTTTCATTTAATAAGAGCGAACTTATAAAAGTTAAGATTATAGACAAGCATGAAGGTAGAGAATTAATTGGAATCGTAAAATCAGTTAGTGAAGCACAGAGTAAATTTAAAATCGAAATAGAAGAAGGTTATGAATTTATAGACTTCGAAGAAGTCTTAACAGTCGAGCTATTAGAATGCGCTATGGATTGAAAAAGAAGATGTTCAAATGCAAACACCAACCCAAGAAGAACATGAGCTATTGACCGAACATTTAATTATGCCTTTCCTGTTAAATGTTCTGCAGGACAACATTGAAAAGACTAAGGACTCGCAGTTAAGATTTGGTGAGTTATTTGTATTGCACATGGAGACGTTAATGGATAAAGTGAGCCAGAAGCATGCTGTAATCCGTCAGGAGCTGCGTAAAAGAGAAATCAAGGTGGTTGACCAAGAACATAACAGAGAAGAGCTTAGAGCCAATTTTGTGTGTCGCGGATATAAGGGGAGAAAAGTGATTTTCATGACTCGTGTAAAGACTGAAATAGAGATAAAATTAGCTGAGCTTTTGAAAATTGATATACTGAAAATAAGGAAGTGAGCAATTCCATTAAACTAAAAATAAGTATATACATTAAACAAATGCGGTGATATAATTGTATATGAAAGAGGAAAAATTTAACTGATTGGCGAACATATAAGGTAAACTAAGCCATGGAGAGTGATTGTCGTGGGTAGACACAAGATCAATGAAGAAGATAAGCTCCAAGGATTTATGATGAATATCAAGGGATACATAATAGACAATATCAATAACGATCCTAACTCATTGAAAGAAATTCGAGCATTTATTGAGGGGAATTGGGGCATAAAAGATGCTGAAAAATACGATAAGTTTAGAATGGATAAGCGTATTGAGATACTTGCTAGGAATATTGAGATTGAAAAGGATAGGTTAATTGAACTTGAATCTAAGTATGGAGTAAAGTCTGACGTTTACAAAATGATGGCTCCTGCAGCGTTAAACAAGATTAATAAGTATGAAGAAGAGTGGGGACTTTTGGTAGGAGCTGAATAGTAACTCATAAGGAGCTACTTACTATGTTTAAAAAGTATTCTTCTCATGGAGAAGCAACTGAAGATTTGCTAAAATCAGGAGAGCTTAAGTTTTTTGGGCGTGAAGGTGTAAGGGCTGATGGGTATGTGTATCAGTATTTAAGAAATGGAGTAATGCAAGTGATGGTAGTTTATGAGGATGGAAGAATTGTAGTTACGGGAGGTTAGCGGTTAAAGCTCAGGAAATAATACTTTTATCATGAAAAGGAGTAATCTGGAAATGGATACAGCTTGGATTGGAGTAATTGGTGGTTTGTGTGGATCTGTCGCGGGGATTGCTGTGAGTACATTAAATAACCGAGACCAACTTAAGAAGGAAAGAGAAGCGAGAATATGGGACGCAAAGAGAATTAGTGAAGAAAGAGAAATGAAGCAAAGATCAGATATGTTTAAGGTATATAATGCTTTTTTAAACGAAGATGGTAATTTCCAATATGTACGCGAAAATGAAGATCAAAGATTTAAGAACTTTGATAGAGACAGATATAAGCAGGTCATGAGACCACTACTGATTCCTGATCTTCATTTACTGTCAAATGATGTGTTCAAACTGGTTCGAAAGTTAGATAGTTATACTTATGATGATTTGAACTACATAGATCACGAAGAATGGTATAACGACATGGCAAATATCTACGGCGAACTTGTTATGGCAATTGAGAAAGAATATGATCAAAAATTATAGCCTGTTTTTCGATAAAACAATTCTTTTATCATAAAATGGACATAGGGAAGCGATATGATGTTTGATTATCTTAAAGCAGTTGAGTTGATAAACAAAAACCCGCAAGATAGTTCGGCTGGTATGTACATTTACGATGAAACCAGGTCAATTGTGCCTGAACAGCTCTATAAATATTATTCAGTTAACGACAATCTGAAATTGAACAAAATTAAATTTGAAACATTGTTTGGAAAGAAAATTTATTTGGCAGAACCCAAATTCATGAATGATCCCTTTGATGGAAAAGCATATTTTTATAACGAAGAAAGACTCTTGGATTTCGAAAGATTGAAAAAATCAAAAGGACGCTTGATAGACGATTTTTCCGCATACTTTAAACTCACTTGTTTTTCAAACAAAGGCATTAGTAATATGCCAATGTGGGCACATTATGCAAATAATCATACTGGATTCTGTGTTAGTTATTGCACTTCAGATCAAGCCAATGTCCGTTTGAAATCCTCATTATTTCCAGTACAGTATACAGACAAACGTATTGACATCACAGACATGATGTATAGATATACTGAAATGTTGATAGAGCAAATTGAGGATAATATTTCCAAAGGCTTACAAGGAAAAATAGATATTGCTGATACTTCAATATTTTGGACTTCATTTTATCTTAACTGTATAAAACACTCAAGTTGGTCATATGAAGAAGAATTCAGATTTGTTACCTCTTCAAATGACTCTTACATTGATGCAATGCCCTCAGAAATTTATGTTGGAAATAAATGCAATTATGAAAATACTCAAATATTAATTCAAATTGCTAAAAGCTTGAATCTTCCAATATATCGAATGGTTTTTGATGAAAAGTCCTTGAAGTACGAAATGACATACGAAACCATTGAGATTTGAAACTGAAATGAGTTTTTTATGAGGAGAGATCTTAATCGTGAGTAATAACATTAAGGTATTCTCGGATAGTTGTGCAATAGAATTGGGCAGTGGTAAGAATGAGGATTATTTAATTATTAATGTAAAAACATTCAGTCCTATCGATTACATAGCGTACGATCCTACAAATGAATGTTGGATTTCTGTTAAACCAATACCTGCACCGGCTGTATTATTTTTAAGTAGCTATGTTTTGCAGTGGGCTTTAGGTGGAATAGGGAGTGTTGAGGATTTTGCAAGGCAGACTAGAAAAGATATTGAATATAGACACAGAGAAATGAGCTATGAAGAATTTTTTGCTTAATGAAATTAGCCTTTTATGGGGTGAAGATGATGTTAAAAGACCGGAATGGAAAAGTAATTGGAAAAGGTGCAGTAGCTAGACCTGTCGTTGGATACAAAACGAACAAAGAAGGTCTAATAATTAAAATCGATGAAGTAGTAGGGAACATCACTTTAGAATTTGAAGATGATGAAATTGGTATTTATCATAACGATAAAATCATCATGTGTTGAAGAGAGGATACTATGAAGGTTAACCAAAAAACTATTATTAATAAAATTTTTGACGGTATCGACAACAATGGATGGATGATCCTTAATGGGTTAGGAACAGGTCACTTCAATGGTGAAGCCACACAGAAATCTGTGATTGAACCACTGATCAAATATTTAGAGGGCAAAGGAATCGAAGTAACGCGATAAAACCAATCTTTCATGAGGAGATGTTAAGGGATATATGGCCTCGCATTTCGGAGTAAAGGTGCTCAATAGAGAGGGAGAGTTAAAGCTAACCGCTGATAATTATGTGAGGAAAATTGATAAAGACAATGCCACTTTGTCAGAAGAAATAAAACTTGGATTTGAGAAAGTCACGGCGCGATTCAATCTTAATATGAAGGACTTCAAGTCGTTGTCTAGGGACAAGTTCAATGAAGAACTAGATAAGTTCGTCAACTCAAATAAATTTTATGAAATCAAAGACCTCAATTCTGTAGCTGGTATTTATGGACACTATGTAATGGTTTTAGACGAGTATTGTCAAGTTTATATAGGAACCTCAAGTCGTAATGATGGTATAAAAGCAAGGATACCCCAACATTGGAGAGAGAAATTATCCTTAGCTCGTCTTGACAGGGGGGAGTATGGTTCTTTACATATAGATAGTTTTAGAGCTATGGATACTACCAGAATTTTTGTATGGCGAGATGATGAATGTACTTTTTTTGAGGATTACACGTTTAACGAGCTTCATGAAGGTAAATTGGTCGCCCAATTTCCTATAGATTATTGCCTGAATTCAGTCATGATAAATATACCAAAAGAGTTCTTCCATCAGAGAATGAGGGATCGCGATCTAAGAGATTTAAGGGTGTATGGAAAAAGTTGGCGAACCGAGAAGTTAGATCGAAATCATGGAGGTTTAAAATGAAAAATGGTGACAAGGTAATCGTATCAGGCAGAGGTCAAACTGGAATATCATACTTAGAATGTACTGGCTATTATCAAGGATTTTCTGAAGACCATAGTTCGAAGCTGAAGGTGAAATTACTGGATAAAACAGAGGATGTTTTTGACCAAGACTCAGTAAGATTGTGGGACTATCGGTGAAACGAATATTTAATACTAATTTGAGTCGGAGGATTAATTTATGAACCTTGAATTAGAGTATAAGACAAAAAGGATTCTGTCACATGCGAGTCAATTGGCTAAATTAGCTCAACTTGGTGCGCCAGAAGTACTTATCGAAAACGAGTTAGATATTTTGAAAAAAGCATTCAAAGAATTTGAAGCGAAACTAGTCATGGATGCTGCCAATATGCAAAACACCATTAACGTTGCTGACACAAGAACACTCGATAATTTGTTTGAATTGTATTACTCTACCCATAATTTTTCTAAAGTTGAAGAAGAATTCATTGCCCGTAATAAAAAACAATAGGCTATGAAATGTGAATTTGATTTAGATTAAGAATTGAGGATAGCATATGAGAGTATTTGCAGACTTTTTATTTAAGACTTTGAGTTTACTGATAGTTCTAATAGATTTTGTCGTATTTATATTAATACTCCCATTATTCGTTATCCTTGCATTTTTCCTAAACAGAAAGAATAGACTCAACAATCAGTACTGTTTTAGTTACAATGAGAAATCCAATAAATATTATCTCCATCATTCGCCAAGAGTGATTATCAACTTTACCGATTCAACAACCTTTTTTAATTCACGAATTAACGCAGTAGATGAGTTTAAACTTCTTAAACCTAATGAAGCACTGTTTGCCAAAACTATGACGCTTCAGGATTTCTACGAAAAAATGGGGTTTGAAGGTGAGAAGACAAAGCAGACATTCGGTATCGTCTCAAGTACTTTTTTAGCAATATTAATGAACTTAAGGAATATCATAAAATTCAAAACGTTTAGGTTGTTTAAAAGAGTTTATACGGTAAAACCGAAAGAGTATAAGATTCTATGAAATATGACTTTTAAGGAAAAGTGAAAGGAATTGATATGACCATGGAATTTCAACCTTTTAAATCGTATTATCGAAACATCATTAAAGAGAGATATGCATATAATTGCGAATACATTATGTATACAATCAAATCGGGCGAAGAAGAGTATCTTGATGATAAAGTATTAATTCCATCTGACGAAGAATTAAATGAAAAACAGTTAATTGAAATTCTTGGAAAAATGATTCATAAACAAATTGACGAGCAGACGAAGTATGACAATTATGATATTGCAAAACTGTACTCGGTAAGAATTGATGAAGTGTATGATCGTGAGCTGTAAATTTAGAAATTGACAATCAAAATAACCGCATAAAATAAGGGTTTTTTTAAACATAAATCATGATGAAAGTGGCATTTTATAAGGAAAATACTTTAATCAATTGTGAACATGTTTTTAGGTTGATTGGGGGTCGAGGGGAAGAGATGGAGGATTACATATTTAATATTATTAGCATTTTCAATGAGAGGAAAGAAGACGGAAGAATAAAATTTAGAATAATATTTAAACAGAATTATTGGGCAGATATAACCTTGAAAAACGATGAGATTTTAGTAACTCCTGGTAGCGATTATGATTCTGAAGACATCGAAGAAATGATTTACTATTTAAACGAAAATGTTAGTATCTTAGCAAAAGAAATAGTAGAGAAAGAATTGCATATAATGGCAAGACTCTTAACTTAATAAAAACTATTAGTGGGGGAATCACATGTTTATAGAAGGACCAGCAACTGGATATAGAAAAATGATGGTTTTTTTGATGGTGAAAATATCGCATTGAGATACCAAGATATACTCAAGACAAGAAGTCCCAAAGAACAAGTTAAACACTTAAGGGACGTTTTTGTATGGCATCCTGCCGTAACAAGAGAGGCGAGCATTGTAGGGAGGCATGAGATAGTAAGAGCTACATATTATACCTATGCAATAGGTGATGAAAGCAAACAAGCCGAAATCAATAGTTCAATAAAGTCATTAGATTTTGATTATAACCCTAATTCGAAACTCCCTAATAATCTTTATCCATATGTTTTAAGAAAAATCAGAAACAAGGCGGCAAAAGGTGTAGACATAAAGATGACCCTCGACATTATACTTCATGCTAATAATGGAAGTTACGATACCGTACTTTTGGTTTCAGGGGACGGAGATTATTTACCAGTTATAGAAGAAGTAATGAGGACGGGAAAACAGGTTTATTTGGCAGCTTTCTCAAGCGGGTTAAACTCTAAACTTCGGAACAGCGTTGATTATTTTATCGACTTAGATGAATTGTTCTTTGAGTAATATCTTCATAAAACCAAAACCAATATTTCATGATAACTGGACGTAATCTTCGTGATTCAGACAGACCATTTACAATATCGATTTGTTCAGAGAGTGCTTGGAATTGAAGGTAAAGAAGACATCAGAAACCACCTGAAAAGGAACTATTATCGGGTCTATCATGATATAGACAATGCTTTTAAGAAATCAACTTTGATTGCTGAAAATTGGCCTAGATTCAAAAATCACGAACAGTTTGATTGTTATTTGTTTGATAATCGATTTATATTTTCTTTAGATAGCCAGAGTCAACAAGGACGAACAGTAATTGAAACCAGATATGCAGACAATGTAAAGCAAATTATTAGAGATATTCATGATATCCATTTACTAATCAAAAACGTTAACAAATCAAAAGAAGATCAGGACTTAATTTCCAGAAAAATTGAATGGACAATTAAATATCTTGAAGGGAAAACTGATTTACAAGATGACTTGAATTTGAGATTGAGTGTCTCGATTGCGGCTTCAGTGGATAAAGTCAAAGAGATAAAGCAATTAAAAGAAAAGAGAAATCATCTGATTGAAAACATTATCAAGAGAAAATAACATATGAAATAAAACATACATTTCATTCGAATCCACTGGAGGGATATTATGAGCTTTGTATCTATTGTGGCAAGAGAAAATTTTATCAATGTAATGAGTGATGGAAGGGTCACAGGATCAAATGATGAAGTAGTGGATGAGGAATATCAAAAGTATGTTAGCAATGATAAATCATTTATAGCTTTTGCAGGAACACTTGAAACATGTGAGATGGTTGTTAGAGATATTAAAGAAATTGTATTTGATAATAAAGATTATGTGGGTGCCATCTATGTTCTGCTTGGGGTTTTTAAGCAGATTAAGTTGGAAGAAAAGGGCATGAAAGTAATGATGGCATTGGGAGGAGTGAATAAAATTGGAGAAATAGAGTTTTATACAGTAGATTCTATTAAGAAAGAAGCACAGACTTACATACCAAAGGATGATGATATAGCTTATGCTTTCCTAAACAACACCGAACATGAAGATGTTACTTTGAAATCAGAGTTTATTGGAATCCTAAAGGAAACTGGATTTGATACTCCATCTAAATCAATACAAGCACAAAGATTGATGAATAACAATGTTGCAGATAGAGATAAATCTGTAAACAAAAAAACTTTTAGAGCAGTAATAAAAAAATCTAACTGAAATTTTCCTTTTACCAACAATGGTTATTATGGAGGAATAAAGATGAAAATATTGGATTATATTCAAAAACGAAAAACAAGATCAACTTCAGATGACACTTTAATGGCGCAGCAGGATAAAATTTATAGTGACAATCTTAATAAGTATATAGGTGATAACGAAAAAATTATTGAAGAAGGAAACTTTAAAAAGATTCTTCTATTAAACGGGATAATAGTAAATGAAATAAGCAATGTGAACTTGAGGAAGTATTATAAAGAAAATCAACGGCTAAATCACATTATTGATTTAGTATCTGACATATCCTTTCTCTCCAAGAATTCAGAGGATGACGATGTCTATTTCAAAGTCTGTAGAGATGGAGCAGATGAATTAGTGGCGGTATATTTCAATTTAAGTCATTTTGGTCCAGGAGGCACAAACGTACCAACTCTATTTCTATCATTTGGTAAGGTTTTGTCCATGCGGTCTAGAATGTATCTCGAATACGAGGGCTATAGCAACAAGTTAATCATTAATGATTTTTTCTCCGAGGTTGAGCGAAAAGGACATGGAGGTTTAATGCTGAAGGCTTTACTAGAAATAATTCCTGAACTGAATCGAAGGATTACAAAATATAACAAACAGTTTTATTCAGAAATCGAACATCGTTATTCATATGAAGAATTTAAGAAATCATTGAGTTACAAAAAACAAATTAAACTAATTACAGGAATTCTTGAACCAGCCAGAAATTTAACTAAAGAAGATTTAAAACGATTCTATGGAAAATATGGTTTTATCAAAGATGGTAAGCTGCATAAAGAAGTTTGAGTCCGCTAATTTTGATAAAATCTTTCTTTTACGAGGAGTGCTCAGATAAAAATGGAAGGTCTTCTGAAAAGAGTTGCAACTGTATTTAGAGAAACAATGGAATCAATACATTGGTCGGAATTTCCTGAGTCGTGCCAACTAAATCATTCTTTCCCCGGTGGAGCTTGTGGTGATACCAGCATGTTGCTTGGGAAGCATTTTCTCGAAAAATATAAGATTGATTGTACATATATCTGCGGATCATGTCTAATAGAAGGACGAGAACAATGGACACATGCATGGCTAGAATACGATGGATACAAGATAGATATAACCGCAGACCAATTTGATGAAGTAGACGATAAGGTAATTGTGAAAAAATCTCATTTACTCTACGATTACTACGAACCAGATAAAGGAAAGAAGATATCTGAAGCATTTCCTGAAGAGTTGGAAAGCAGTTATCGAAGAATCAAACAAGAAATCGATGAGATGTATTCTAGATAAATGTTTACTTTCATAGCAAACAGAGAGGGTGTTATCAATGGAACTCAATAAATGGCTGACGGATAATATTAATCTAATAAGTGTCTTAAATATTACACTTACTATTTTATTAACAGCGCTCAACGTTTGGTTTGCTCGAAACTCTCAAAAGTACAGTGCGGAATCTCTTCGACAGAATGAAAAAATTAGAATAGAGAATAACACTCCCAATCTAATAGCTTATTTTGACTCAAAAGATCTTCAGATTGTGTCCTTTAAACTCGCAAACATTGGAGTGAACGCCGCAAAGGAAATCAAAGTTAAACTAACTCCAAAAAATAGAACAGTGCTGCCAAAAGATTTATTAAACTCACATATGTTAAATGAAGGAGTTGCGTTTCTGGCACCTGGACAAACATTAAGTGCTGTAGCGGGAGGATTCATAGAAATTATGGACAGTGAAAGAAACTTTCCCAACTTTGAAGTAACTGTAAAGTTTAAAGACATAGATGATAATCAGTATGTAAGAGCTTATGTACTTGATTTGAATATGTACAGTGGAAATTATGCGACTAGGGAGAGAGGTTTGACGGAGTTAAATAAAGAATTAAACACAATCGAAAAGCATGTACGTAAAGCTGTTCGATTATATGAAGTGCGCGACAGAAGAGAACGGGAACAATTAATAAATAAGTCAAGAAGAATTAGAGGATGAAATATTTAGCATTCCCATAAAAGCTTGATTTGATCATGATTTTAAATTCATTATTTTATATCATATTTGACCTATATTATTCAAGGAGGGCGCGGAGATATGAAGTGGATTTTGGTTAGAAGCTTACCGTATACACATGAATTTGAACTTGAAAGTGATGATAGGGTAGAACTCAAACTATCGTGCCGTGAATCTGAGATTATGCATAAGCTGCGCTTAACTTTTGGGCGTGACGTTGAAGCCGATCTAAATATGCTAAAGGAGGGCTGACAATACACAGCCCATTATGTGCATTATTAAAGGAGGTGCTTGAAGTGAATAATGAGGAGAAACCTCTCTTAACCTTGGATGAGACCATAGTATGTTTGAAAACTATGGTGAATCCAGAAACAGACGATGACATTAAAATTTCATTTGAAGAATTTCTTGCAATAGAAAGTTGCATTGAATACTTAATTAAGTATAAGAATCGTCAGTTCGAAAAACCCGTATAAATTCTAGCTTTTTTTATCATAAAAAGCACATGAAAGCCCGATTTCATCAAATGAATTTATTAATAAACTAAAAATAACTATATACATTAAATAATAAACGTGGTATTCTAAATGAGTACCAAATACATAGGAGGATGATTATTTGAATTATCAATTTGAAAAGAATAAGCTTTACAATTACTTGGGCCAACATTTGGTTAGCGTATTTAAGGAACAGAAGGTGTTTATTGCCGGGGGAACAATTAGCAGTCTATTCAGTAACAGGGAAATTAATGATATTGATGTGTATTTTAGAAACGAAGATTCTCTTACTGAAATTATTGAAGCTGTTTGGGAAGATAGTGGAGACTGGATTAATGCGCTAACTGAAAAAGCATTGCTTGTACGTGTTGCGGACACTGAGGTTCAATTTATCCATTTCAAATATTACGAGAAGGCTGAAGACATTTTTGAAAGTTTTGATTACACGGTTTGTATGGGAGCATTTGACTTTCAAACAGAGGAATTTATTCTACATGATGACTTCCTGAAGCATAACTCACAAAGAATTCTCAAATTCAACAAGGCTACGGACTTCCCTGTTGTTTCATTATTGCGAGTACATAAATATAAAGAAAAAGGATATAACATTTCTAAGCCTGAGTTCCTGAGAGTAGCATTGAAATGTATGGACCTGAAAATTAAAACAGTTGAAGAGTTGAAAAATCATCTTGGAGGAATGTATGGAGTTAACTACGACAAGTTGATCCAACTTAAAGAAGGTGAAGAATTCACCATTGACCTAATCCTTGATAAAATTTCAGATATCACTCTAAGCGATGAATACTTTATCGAACCAAAGAAAGTTGAGTTTAAAGATATCGACGAAGTTATTCAACGAATTCAAAAGCAGCCAGTTAAGATTGTACAAATTAATGAAAATACATATAGAGTCACCAGAAACGGAACATTAAAAGAGATTGGCTATACTCCTAAAGATACAATTGAAATTGAAGCAAGAGACTTCATTGAAGGTAGAAAGTTTTATAAGTTTGTAAATAAAGTCGATGGCAAATATATGAGCCATTGGGATAAAGAGTTTGAGTACAAAATCGATAGTGCAGCAAAACCCAAAGAGGAGAATTATCTCTACTTCAACGAGAAAGGTGAAATTCTCAAGTCATTCTATCGAAACAACGGAGTTCTCTTAGAGGCATATATTCCATATGATTCGTTCCATTCGAAGAATTCCAGTTATGGAATCTTAACAAAGAAAGCATACATATTGCGAGAAGTTCCGAAGGAAGAGTATGAAGCATGGTCCCAGGATTAATATGATAAAATAATTATAAATCTAAGGAGATATATATGGTTAAAAATGAAAACATGAAGCACGATGAGCTAATTCAAGAACTATGCAGGGTTTATGGATTTTTAAAGTTTGATTCTAATAATAGTGAACTGAAGAAGGATTATGAAAAACTCAAGGAGATCGCTTTAAAACGAATGAATTCATACTCTTTGATTGAGGGGATGAGTCTTCAAGAGTTGCTTACTCATGAAGAAGTAGTCACAAACAGAACCCAAATTGACGAAGTGTTTAATAAATTAAATAAATATCTTGATAATAAAGTTAGTAGACCAAAGAACTTAAGCAATCATGATCAAGCAGTTTTCATCATTATGATGGATAATTCAGGTTCAATGGGAAGATATGAGAAATGTGTTGCAAAGGCAATGACAACCTGGAGTAAACTTCTGCTTGAAGATAGATACGACAAAATCAAAACAGAATTTATTGTTCATCACACTGAAGCAAAAAGTGTAAATGAGGATACATTCTTCAATGTTACAGAGGCTGGAGGCACGATTGCATCAACGTCATATATTCGTTGTTTAGAGATTATCAACTCATCAAATTTTGGCAAGAACGATATATATGTTATGCATATTTCAGACGGAGACAACTTACCTTCTGACAATCTGAGAACGGTAAATTATCTTCATGACATTTTAAATAAGGTAAACCAAGTCCACTATGTTGAGGTAAATCAGTACAACAGAAGCAGTACGCTAATGCATGGCTTTAAGTCTCTGAATAACCCCAAATTCATTAAATCAACGATTAAAGATGAAAAGGATATTTTAAAGGCAATCCTTGATACATTTGAACTTTTAGCGTGTTTCTAATGAAATCTCAGTTTCATTATAAATGAAAATAACCATATGGAGATGATTAATTGACGAAAATAGAGATTGAATTAACTGAGCAACAAGAGAAATTTCTTAAATTGTTCGCTGAGAAGCAATATCCAGGAGCAGATGATAATGTCTATACCTGTAATACTATTCATGCAGTAGAAACATATCGACCAATTTATATTCCATATCATGAGGATCAGGTTGAATATTACGATGGACTACCTCTGAAATTCACAACGGATTATGACTATGAACAATGGCATGATTCAGAAGAAGAATTGGTTCAAGAATGGTTTGAACGGAGAGAAGAAACCCCCCCCGTTTGAAATTAAGGCTTTTAGAGAGATAGAGTATGAGACATTTGAAGTAAATGATGATGAGATATTTGTAATGAACTATGATGATTATTTCAAAGTTTATGGTATTGAGTGGTACGCTGCCACATGGATTAAAGACGATTATGAACCAGTCGCATTCTTCTTTATCTTGGACGAAGCAAAACGATACATAGAATATCAAAGACATAATCTCACAAAGCCAAGAACCTATACATATTCAAGTGGATACGCAAATCATGGAGAGTTTAATCATTTTAGGGATTTATTGCTAAGTATGGGACAGAAGTTGAACAAGGAGGAGGGGGATTTATGAAAGATGAATTAATTGTTACATTGAAATCAACTAACCATTCGGTTGATATTATGGATTTCATAACTGCCATAAATAAAACGGACAGTCTAAGCGCTTTAGTTTTACCAAAATTGGATGATAAGAATTATTATGAAATTAATATTTACAAATTAAACAGTTGATGAATCCCTCATTTCATGTAAATTTTAAGGAGTGATTAATTGAAAATAGGAACAAAAGAAAACCCTAGACACATCTGTGGTATTAGTGGAGGGAAGGATTCTTCGGCTTTAGCAATACATATAAAAGAGGCAATGCCAGAAATATTTGAACTACTTGAATTTTTTTTCACAGATACTGGAGCAGAGCTGCCTGAAGTATATGAGTATCTTGACAAGATGGAAAAATATTTAGGTAAATCAATATTAAGAATTAAAGCAGATCCTAATTCTAACAACAAATACAAAATTGTAGATGGAGAAGATGGATCAAATCCATTCGATGAGTTACTTGTCAAATTCAAAGGGTTCTTGCCAGCACCCAATGCTAGATGGTGTACAAGAGAAATGAAGATTAAAACAATGGAAGAATGGATTGGAGAAGACTATTGTATAAGTTATGTGGGAATCAGAGCAGATGAACCACAAAGAGAAGGATACGAAGCAAAAGGGAAAAATAAGAATATAAAAGCAGTTTTCCCTTATAGAGATGATGGCTTAATTCTACAAGATATATACAACATTCTTGAGAACTCGGGATTAGGATTGCCTGGATATTATAAGTGGAGAACACGTTCGGGATGTTACTTCTGCTTCTACCAAAGACGAGTTGAATGGGCAATACTTGCTCTACTGTACCCAGAATGGTTTGAGGAAGCAAAGAAATATGAAACCCAGCATGCAGATGGACGAATGTACACATGGATTAAAGAAAAACCATTGGAATACATAAAAGAGAATGCTGAAGATATTTTAATTCGATACATAAAGAAGCAATATAAAAAAGTTAATGAGTGCGAACTAATACATAGCTTGGATGAATTAATCAAATTGGTTCAAAAAGAACAAATAAGAGAGCTAATTGATAGTTGGGATTTAAAAAAATTACATGACGCAGATGGGGAAAATAAAGAAGGATGTACAATCTGTGCCATTTAGAAAGGAACTTTAAAATGGAATGGAAATTGTTTGATATGAATAATGAATATCTAATTGATGTTAACTGTCAATATGATTCTTTAGACATGTCTGTAATGATGTATGGAGCAACTAGAGTCGAAATTAATTTTGATACAAAAGAAGCAAAGATACTTTGGCTTTCCGACATGATTGGAGAAGAAGAGATTAAACGCAGATTCTTAAATATCAAAACTAATAATTCTTCTTTATATAAACCAATTTTGCTTTTATATTCACTGAAAAAATTAAAAGAAGGAAAAAGGGAATTGGATTTTATCGAAGTTCAAAAAGACCTAAAGAAAGTCTATTCTAGAATCAATAATTTGAAAAGGGTTCATGTTGAATACCCTTTTATATATCTGATAAACGATGGAGTGTGGAAAATTAACAAAGAGAAGGTCCCTACTAAGTTAACAAGTAGAGAGTTAAGTGAAATAAAAGGTGGCTTCAATGATGAAATAATTCAAGTATTAAAGAATAAACAAAATTTAATTGATGAATTATCTTCATTAATAATGGAAACATACTTTGATGAAAAAATAGGACAAGAATTTCTTAAAGTAATTTGAACAATATGAAAGAGGTATTTCATCTGAACATTAAAATGGAGGAGAAAAATGAACAAAGTAACTGTTACTAAAGAACAACAGGAAACATTGCAATTTTTAACGAAGGTATACTCTGCTGAAGATATTGTAAAGAAGCATGCTCTTAAGAAAAACTTTTGGGATAACACACTCTGGTCGGAACCGATTAATATCGAGTGTTTAAACACTTTGAGTGTAGATGAAATTGTAAGAGCTTTATATATTGGAATAGAAATTCAAAAGACTCCACATGAAAGATTGCGAGATTGCTATGAAGGTTACTTGGATCATGGGCATTCACATTATAGCTTTAATGCTGACGAAAAGCATGGATTCAGACTAGGCATTGCAGTTACATGTTTTGTGCTTGGAGAGAAGATTGTGGGCATAACTGAATAGGTGCTTACAGATACATAATGCTTACCAATAAAAAGCATATCGTAGCTGATTGATAAGCTTACAATTGAAGGAGGTGATTGGTTGACTGAACGTTTATTTAAGTGTCCCATATGTAGTCAGTATGGCAAGAAGGAGAACATGATTAGAGAAGAGGATAAACGGTATTACCATCTTGAGTATTGTCATACTAAGTGGAAAAGAGACAGAGCTTTCAAACTGAAGGAAAGAGAAGAAATGGATAGTCTAGTAAGCACGATTGTTAGACTGCATAAACTTCAAAGTGTTGCTACTTTTCCACGAACATTCTACCCTTTTATCCAGGAGTTGCGAAATGACTCTGTGCTATTCGGAAAGATCGAACGAAGATACAAAGAAGGACTTACATATAAAACTATTGAAGATACATATTTGTATTGCGCCGACAAGATTGAATGGGCGAAAGGAAATAAAGAGTTTAAGAATGTTATGAGCGAATTAAGATATTGCTTCGCTATAGTTAAGAACAACATTGAAAACTATTTCAGAGATGGCAAGAAACTGTCTAAACAAAAAGCGGAAACGGAATTACTAACGAGCCATGTTGAGTCAATGAGAGATGTGAACCAAGTTATTATTGCAGCTCAAAACAAAGCAGTTCAAAATAATAAAGAAAAAATAGATATAACATCGTTGTTCGACTAAAGGAGTGATACTATTTCTGAGGAATTATCTAAGATTGAAGATTTGGGATCAGAGATGTTTATCATTGGTAGCATGTACCTCAACCCAGATCTATTTTTGGACTATGGAGAATTAATTAAATCAAAGTATGATTTTAATCAACCATCAAATAAGTTTTTGTATGACTCTATCATGGACTTATATAGTCAACATGCAGGAACAGAAATCAATCAAATTAAAGTAAATACATATATGAATTCTGACCCAGAAAGAAAAGCTAAATACGAGTATTTAAAGGGGTATTCATATATTGACCGCCTAATAAGAGTGGTTGATTTAGACGATTTCCCTTTATACTATGAGAAACTAAAAAAGTTTTCTTTGCTGCGAGAGTTTGAAAGAAAAGGATTCCCTGTACAAAAACTAATGGGGAGAAAAGATTTTGATAAGATTGGCACAGAAGAGATCATTAAGGGTATGGAATATCAAATCAATACAATTGGGACAGTAATTGGTGGTGTAGAGGATAGTATTATACTTGGTCATAACATGCCAGAAAAGATTGATGAGTGGGAAGAAACTCCAGACGTAGGAATTCCAGTACCGTTCCCAATCATAAACTCATTGCTCCGTGGTCTTAGACCAAAGAAATTTAATCTATTCGGAATGCACAGTGGATGTGGTAAAAGTCGTACAACAAGTAAGATTGCTTGCTATTTAGCGATTAAACTAAAAATTCCAGTCCTGGTTCTGGTTAACGAGCAGGATGAGGCTGAGTGGCTAGGTATGCAGATTAGTAGCGTCTTAAACAATCCTGAGTTTGGATTCGATATTCAAATGAAAAGAAAAGGGATTGATGGAATTGATGAAACCAAGATTGTTACTGGAACATTAAATACAGAAGAAAAAGAAATTGTTAAAGAGGCAGCACGATACATAAAGGCAAATAGCAAAATGTACTTCCTTGAATTGAATAAATATGATGAAAACACATTAAAAAGACAAATCAAACGACATAAGCTTAGGAATTGCCAACTAATTATCTATGACACTATGAAAGCTCCAGATCATGACTGGATGACATTTGTTAAGACTGCTGACATGTTGAAGGAAGTCGCAAGCACAGAAGATATTCCAGTATGGTCTACGTTCCAGTTAACGGACGACAGCCTATTTAATGATATGTTGACAAGTCAAGCAATCGCTAACGGAAAACATATTAAGCATGTTGCCGATGCATTAATGATGGCCAAACCTATCTCACGAGACCAATATGATAAATTCGTTATCTATAATCCAAACGATCCATTTGTTGGGGAGAGCACTTCAAAGTTAGAAATGCATATTAACTATTATATGGTTGTAATTGATAAAAACAGAGGAGGAAAAGACAAGGATATCCTATGCTTTGAGGTGGACAAGGGCAAAAATATTTGGATTGAGAGAGGATATTTGGTTCCTTCGGACAGCGAAAAAGAACTTAAGGCGCTGAAGAAAGAAAACAAGAAACTAAAGACAGAAAAAGAAGTGGCGAACTTGAGAAAGGCGTTAAACAAAGAATAGTTCAAGAGGTGATATAAAATTGATGCTCAAACTTTAAAAGAAAACATAATAATAGACAATAAAGTTGCTGACATTTTAACATCTCTTGGATGCCACATTAACGAACAAATGTCGGATAGTACAGAGATACGCTCTACAAGACCTGGAGGAGATAACCCCTCCAGTCTTCAGGTTTTTATAGATTCGTTGTTAGTGAATTGCTATACGAGTCCGTTACCAAAACTCTCAGGTGGACATCCCGATATTATTACGCTCGTGCAGCACTATAAAGACTTGTCTTTTTCGAAAGCGATGTATTATATCTGCGAGGTTTGTGGTTATAGCTACTACGCCGACTATAAATATGTTAAAGAAGATGTTGATCCTTGCATAGCATTTTTAGATTTGATTGAGCCTAAATTAAATCATAGAGATGAAGTTCCATTAAGAAGACTAGACGAACAGATTTT
Organism: Paenibacillus sp. FSL H3-0333; assembly: GCF_038002805.1. Classification (NCBI taxonomy): domain Bacteria; kingdom Bacillati; phylum Bacillota; class Bacilli; order Caryophanales; family Paenibacillaceae; genus Paenibacillus; species Paenibacillus sp. FSL H3-0333. The sequence continues at coordinate 3,983,974 of NZ_JBBODG010000001.1, forward strand.
AAAAATGTATGTTCCGTATCCTAACCAGTTATTTTTAACGGAAGGAATCTCTGTTGAAACACAAAAACTATTTGAGATTGGCTATTCCATTAATGATAACTGTATCACCATTCCTATTAGAGATGAGCTGGGAACATTAGTGGGTATAAAAGGGAGAACAACACTGGATTATAAGAGACTGAAGATTCCAAAGTATTGGTTTCCTATTCCCACTCCCAAGAGTCAAATTCTGTACGGCTTAGACAAGACTTATGATCATATTAAGGCAAATGGTAAAGTTATTGTGTTTGAAGCTGAGAAGAGCGTACAGAAGGCTTGGAGTTATGGGATTAAGAATTCTGTTAGTATTGGTGGTCATGAGCTCAGCGATGCTCAGGTATTGAAATTGGAACGAATGGGAGTCGAGGTGATTTTGGCTTTCGATAACAACATTTCGGCAAATGAGTTGAAATCTGAAGCCGCCAAGTTTGTTATTAGAGACTATGTTAGTTGCGTGATTGCTCACAGGAATAAGGGAGTGCTTGGTGAAAAAGATGCTCCTATTGATCATGGAGTAGAGTTATTTACAAAATTATTAAATGAAGACCGCTACAAAATCCCGGTTTAATTAGTATAAAATATAGTTTTTATCAGAAGACAAAATAGGAGGCCTATGCCTCCTATTTGCTATTCGTATTCTCCTCTGTTGAGAGCACCAATCCCAGCTCCAAGACTAAGATAGCCATTTTTGGATATTGACTCAGGAATAGAAGCTAGATAAGGCATAGTTATTATCCTATACCCCTTTCCCGGCACTAATTCAACATAGCGGTAACAATCTTTAAAAAATCTTAAAGATTCAAACATGATCAATTCCTCCTCTGATAATGTTGGCTTATTTCAAATCTTACATTATAGTATTTGCGCAGTTTGCTCAATTTAGAACACCCTCAATTTCAAGCAGGGAGCGGTTCAGTTGTGTTTAAGATGTTCAATGTACATGTTTAATAAATCTGCAATCTGGTTAAAATAATAAGTTAATCAAACTAAAAATAACTATTGACTTTATAAACTAAAAATAATAATATGAATATGTAAACGAGAGGAGATGTACGCTTGCATAATTCTCAAATTGAGATAGGCACCTTAGAGATCACTGAGATAGAGGAAGAAGCAGAATACGTCAAAATAGTTAAGGTAATATACCGAGGAGGAGATGTAACAGAGGGCAAGACTTATAAAGTTGAAAGAATGCATTACAATAATAATCCGGCAGATTTTCTTAACGGTGAAGCATACGTGATTAATGATATGGGCAAGCAATTCTTTGGTGCTTTTAATATGTGTAGAACTGAAATGTACAAATTAAAATGAAAATAATTATGCGGAGCAGCAATATATTTATAATACATAGTTTCATATACAGATAGTATTGCTGACATTGTAGATTAGAGGTTTTGTTGTTGAACTGCAGAGCCTCTGGTTTCTTTAAAAGATGGAATTTATCAAAAAGAGGGGGATTGTCAATGTCTAGACCTAGAGTTTATAAACTGCTTCACACTCATGAATTTGAGGATTCAAAAATCTATTTTAAGACAACATGAAGGACACTCATCTGATTAAGTTAATTAAGATTTGGCAGCTTAAATTATCTGATTATGCACAAGAGTATGATTGGGGAATTGAAGAGATGATGAAAGTACTTAAAAATTTCGGATGTATTCAAATACCAGAGCATGACGGATTTAAATCCTATACCGAAGCTGATCTTTACATGATTTGGGAATATGCAAACACATGGTATACGGAGACCGAATGTAATGATCCAATTTTCAATAATCCAGAAGCGGATATAATTCTACAGAAAATGATTGAAGAAAATAGAAAAGGATATGAAAAGTATTGGGTTAACATGGAGGAGAGAAGACGTAAAGAAATCGAAGAAGAACGAGCTGCAGGAAAACGATAGTGATAATGAAATTTGTGTTTTATGGGGAGTTGAGAAAGCATGAATGAAATTGCCATGCATATTCAAAAAGCATATGAGCATATTTTGCAGGCAGATAAGCTGTTAGATGGTATCGAAGAAGACAATAGAGCAAATTCTGCCCTAAAGATGTTCTTCAAAGAGCATGTTATAAGTCATGAGGCATATGTTGAATGGACTAAAGAATATCTAGAAAGTAAACGAAATTTGATTTTAACATCTGAGGAGGGCTTATAAAGTGGGTTACATGACAACAATCACAATCTTAAATGATGGGCTTAGTCAAATTAAAGATAATCCAGAAGAATTTGTTGATAAGATTAGCGAAGGGATGAATGGATATAGAAGATTCTTAGGTTCTATTGAAAGAAATAGCGTTAGTACTTTTGGTGTTGGGAATCACTGTAATAATGTGATGGTTGCAGCGTCAAATCACGCTGATGATCCAAGAATGTTCATCTCATATCAAAATTCAATGGATATTATCGGATGGGGGAATGATTCAACGCATCTAGAATATCGCAAACGGTTGTTGAAGATTGCCAAAGGCATGATTCAATACGAGGAAGAACAGATCAAGAAACTTGAACTTGAAGAAGGGAAATGAAGATGAAAAAAGAACCGGGAGTTCAGCGAAGTAATTATCAAGAAGTTAAAAATCATATACACAATGAATTGGGTATTACAAAGGAATATGTTCAAGAACTAATCAAAGAGTTGGTGCAGGAAGAAGTCAAAAAACTAATCAATTCCAACTATATTGATCATTTGGTTGAAAAAGACATTAATCATCGTGTGGGCAAAACCTATGGAAGAGGATTTGGAAGTAACTTTGAGAACAACGTTCGCGGAATTATTGCCAAAGAAGTCGGCAGAATGTTGGTCGAAGATATGAAAATTACAATTGGTAAATCCGATAAAGCTGCACAGGTAAATGTGTCTTCGTTCTATATGGAAGATAAAACAGTTACTTATGGATTAAATGAAATGAAATTAGAATTTCGTAAGGAAAGAGGAATGGTAATGGAAGAGACAAAAACGTATAGTATTGCCATCGCCAGCAATCAACAACTTAAAGCTATTACATTTAAAGAATTGTATGAAGATATCTTGAATGAGATTGATTCGTACAAAGAACTTGGGACGCTTGATGAATTAATGAATCAGAAAGTTAGGCTGTCTCTTTTAGATGCTAACGGCAAAGTAATTGAAGGAGCAGCTACACTCGCTGTTGGCTGGCTAGAGAATGGTGATGTACTTATTACTGGTGGGATTGAAGGTGTTTATGAATGAAACTCAAAGAAGCGTGTAAGCGAGTCTGCGTGTGTCAAGTGGAGCACAAGAATCACGTTCATGTAGATTCTATTGAGCTGAAAAATCACGAACTTGATTCCTTAGACGGTTTCTATTGCATTCACTGTAATTCGTTTTGGTGCGAACCCTAAGAAAATATCGATAAAATCGGATTAATAAATAAAAATAAGAATAAGGAGGATATATGGAAAACAAATTTTTGAAGAACGGTAACTATTACATACTCCTTGATTACCAAGACAATAAGAGGGTAGCACTAAGACTATCCGAAACACCTGATGTTGAATTGACTCCTGAACATCCTGAATTAGTAGATATCAAACTTACTGATGTCTGCCATATTGGTTGTACATGGTGCTATCAAGATTCACGATCAGACAGTGTACATGGGAAATTAGAAACAATCAAAACAGTGATTAAGTCTTTAAATCCTGAGATTACTGAAGTTGCTTTTGGAGGGGGTGATGTATTACAGCATCCAGACATCGTAGAAATTTTGAAGTTCTCTAGAGAACATGGATTGAACTCTTCGAACATTACAATGAATTGGCAAAGTATTATGCGCTATCCAGATAAGGTTAAAGAGGTGATGCCGCACTTAGATGCGATTGGAGTTTCAATCACAGGAAGAGGGCAGATCGGAAAAGTAGTGGAAAGTCTTAGGGAGATTAACTGCCACATTCCTTCGAGAATCTGTTTTCACGTAATCCCAGACTTGTATAGCAAAGAGTTGTTGCTGAAGATCTTGGCTGAGGTTAAGGAAGAGTCTCCAGAAAGCGATGTGCTATTTCTAGGGTACAAGACGAATGGCAGAGGCAAGAATGTTACACCAGTACATGTTGAAAGCATGAGAGAAATTATTGAATACATAATCAAGAATAAAGTGTCGCTTCAATGTGATACCAAGTTTGTAAAAGACTATATCGATGTGGTTAAAGAAGTTAGCAGCAAGTTGACCTACGACATCAAAGAGGGCGAGTATTCTATGAACATCGATTGCGTAGAGGAGTTCTACTCTCAATCAAGCTACAATTTAGCGTTTCAAGGGAAGATTACAGAAGACTTTGATATCACTAGAGCATTTAGCGAAGTAAGAAAATACGGAAACCTAAAAACATTTAATTAAAAGGAGAACGATTATATGATTACACTATTTTTGCGGAATATTAAAAAGGGATTTGCGACAAATTCAAGCAGCTACCACTCAACACTGGTTTTGACTAAAGAAGAATATGATAAATGGGTTAGTGGAGAAACAACAGTAGAAAATGATTGGGGTAGTCAGATTTCATATGATGATTGGGGCAGTGAATATGAAACAGATGAACGAAACTATACTACACCTAACGGAGAAAAGATCGTAATTCTTTGTGAGTATGGATATGACGGTTAAGTTATAAACATCATGATATCTACTGCATATAAGTGCTCTTCTGTCAATAAAGTGGACGCCAATTAAACGACTGTCTGGTAGTAAAGTTGCTCAAAACGCACTGGCGACATGTATCCCAGAGTACTGTTGGAACGCTTGCGGTTGTAAAACAACTCCAAATACCAGTATAGCTTTTGGTAGGCCTCTTCCTTGGTTTTAAACTTCGGATGACTGTAGATCAACTCGCGCTTCAGAATGCTGTGGAACGCTTCTATACAAGCATTATCGTAGCAGTTGCCCCTGCGGCTCATACTCGCTTTCATGCGATAGGTTTGGAGCTGTTTCCGGTAGTCCTTGGAGGCATACTGAGATCCTCGGTCGGAGTGGTGTATCAGGTCCTTCCCAGGCTTTTTCGCCTTGTAGGCCTGCTGGAGGGCGCCTAGAACCAGATCCGTGGTCATCCGGTCACTGAGCTTCCACCCGACAATCTGTTTCGTATACAGGTCCAGAATACTCGCCAAATAGAGTTTGCCTTGACGACACGGAATGTACGTAATATCGGCCACCCATTTTTCATTTGGCCTTGTGGCCGAAAAGTCTTGCTGGAGTTCATTGGGCGCAATCGGCAGATCGTGATTCGAGTCCGTGGTCGTGACCCGGTATTTACGGGCCATACACGAACGTATCCCTTGCTCGCGCATGAAGAGGCCGACGGTACGCTCGGAGACCTTCCAGCCCTCCCTTTGGAGTTCCCGATGAATCCTTGGGCTGCCGTAGGTGCCCCCTGAATCCTGGTGATACCACCGAATACGCTGAATCAGCTTCTCTTTTCGCTCGAGTCGTACCGGCTGCTCTGCCGTACGCCATTTGTAGTACCCGCTTCGGGATACCTTGAGGACCTTGCACATCTTCTCCAATCGAAAATCCGAGCGGTGATCTTCGATAAACTGGAACCTTAGTTCTTTTCTTTGCTGAAGATGTGCAGCGCCTTTTTTAGAATGGCCAGCTCTTCTTTCAGGTCCTCGATTTCACGTTCTTTGCGGTGATTCTCCGCTTCGGCATCCTTAAGCGTCTGTTCGATCTGACGCATTTTCTCCGGGTGGTGAATGGCCTCCTGGTCGAATTGGCGGTACTGAGAGATCCATTGGTGAATCGTACTCTTGGGGATATTCAGCTCCTCACAGATATCCCCAATACTCTTGGTCTGCTCCTGCACATATTTCACCGTCTGCTTCTTGAATTCTTCATTGTATCGTTGCCGTCGTTCCCCCACATTGGACACCTTCCTTCGTTAAGCCTATTATCCAGTGTCTCTTAACGTGGCGTCCACTTTTTATTCTAATTGCAAAGTTCTCTAAAAAAGCCTGTATGCGGTAGGTACTTATATAAAAGTCAGGATGAAAGAAGAGGTTTATCTGAAGTTTGTTTGATATTGATGCACTTAAAAAGTGAAGGAGAGATGAATGTATGAAATCTCAAGTAATTAGTTTGTCCAACCATGAAAGAAGTAGACATGAACGTTTTATGATCAACCACACAGCAACCGTAATTATTAAAGATTTTGATTCCTCAGAAAAGACTGATGTTATCGACGAAGTTAGTATCAAAGCAAATTATCATCCTCTGGGGTACGGTATATATGGATATTCTTCAATTGAACCCACAGGTAAAATGGACGAGTATGTAGTCAAATGGAAGACTGGAGATAATTGTGATTAATGAATAGTTTTATCAAGTGGAGGAGGTTGACCAAGTGAACAAACCAGAAAAGATTAATGAATTCATGCGTGGTCTGATGAAGGAGGCATCAAGAAACTCGCTTATACAATGGCTAGAGTGGAAGGGTATTACTAATGAACAATACGGCGAAATAGAACGACATTTTTGGGAAGAATACAATATCCGATTGTAGAAGAACGTAAAATATAATTTCAAGTGAATGGAGGACAAAATGAGCCTAAAACAAACAATGGAATATATTGAGATGAACAAAGAAGAATACTTGGCGACAAAATTTGAGAAGACTTTAAAAGATCAGATTACCAATGAACATCTCCAGCTTATTGGTAGCATTATGGTTGGAGACAAGAAATGTGGATGCGGGATGTGTGGAGATCCAACAAACTTTATCGATGTTTTAAGTGAAGACTATATTTGTAGCGATCACTGTCGCAACAAATTCTATGAAATGTTGGACTCAGTAATTCCAGAAGATACACCATATTCAGATGAAGATTATAAGGAAGCGAAACAACAAGGACTCGATTTAAATGATTGGAATGATTATAAAAAGTATTTCCATATGGAAGAGTATGCAGATAATGCAGAGGATTGTTGGCGGTAAAAAGTACATAAATACATACTTTTATGAGGATGAATATATTTATGAATATTTTTTCAAAGAGTGTGGAGATATTTGAATGTATTAAGAACTTAATTTATACCTGGATAGTTAAAAAAGCTGACTTTATTAGCAATGTCGTTACACTGAAAAATGGCTTCTTGGTAACAGTTTGGGATGGAAGCGAGATATTTGTATCTACAAATGAACTTTATGGTGAAGAAGAAATACCTATTCTAGATAAGAAATCATTTGTCTCAATTCAAAATCAGGCCGATAAGAATTCTTCTAATTTTCTTATGAGAGTCGATTACAGATATATTTAAAAGCCATAAAACTTATCTTTTATCAAATTTAGGAGGTGGATTGGGTAATGGATATGAATGCCGTTAAGCAGACTCTACAAGATGTGGGAATCAACATTTACCATAAGGATGGTCGAATGAAAGAGTTCGTTATGGTTTGGAGTGAGCTATTCAACTTGTGGGCCAGACTAAACGATGCAGAAAAGGCAGAGTTGTTGGTTAATCTGGAACTCAACTAATTTATTGGAGAGTGTTTATATGAACAGACGAGTAGATATCAGAATTATTGACAAACTTACTGGGCGCGAAAGCAAGAAGCTGACATATAAATTCATGACTGCAATGAACAGCTATGACAATATATCATTACCTGAAAAATTCAGAATAGTAATTCGATAAATACATAGAAAAAGGTGATTATACATCGTCTCATGGAAAAAGAAAGTACCCATTATCCCATATGATGAGAAGGATAATTTATATGCCAAGTTAGCTAAAATTAACGGGATTGAAGATATTGATTCTTTCCTAAATCCGTTGAGTAATGTAGTTCACAGTCCATATCTATTGAAGAACATTGATTTGGTCGCTGAAAGAATCATCAAAGCAATTAAAAATAATGAAAAGATATTCATTTTTAGCGATGCCGATTTCGATGGATTAAGTTCAGGAATCATCCTTTATAAATACTTATTGAATTTCACTGATAATCTTCAACTGCAATATGTTGAACGGAGCATTGGTCATGGAACTCAATATATTATAGATCAAATTCCTGATGACATTAATTTATACATAGCGGTGGACAGTAGCAGCAATGACATAGAAGAAATGAAGCAACTAACTGATAATGGCATCGATTGTTTGATAATTGATCATCACACAATAACAGATGACAACCCCTTTGCAACAATTGTTAACCCACAACAAGAGGGATGTTTGTACCCAAATAAGAATAGTTCAGGTGGACTCCTGGTGTGGAAGCTATGTTCAGTACTAGATGATTACATGACTACCTATTATTCAAATGATTTCTTGGATCTTGCTGGCTTCTCTTTGGCTGCGGACATGATGTCAATGAGAGAAATGGAGAACAGATACTTCTTTAAGAATGCTTTGAAAAATGTGAGACATGAAGGCCTAAAAGCATTATTCATAGCACTAAATAAAGAGATAAAGAATCTCTATGCCAATGATTTTGTATACGGTGTATCTCCAGCAATAACAGCAGCCACAAGAGCAGATAACATTCAGTTAGCAATCAACCTATTAATGTGTAATAAAGAAAGTCCAGAGATCCCAAAGTTGGTCAAAGAACTCATCAAGGTTAATGAGAAAAGAAAAGAAATTCAGGCTTTAGCTTTGAGACGTTTGAAGCCCACAATTAATTCTGAAAACAACTGTATTATTGTTCATGATTCTGCCATTGGGAAGGGATTCAATGGTCTTGTGGCTCAAGACTTATCAAAGTATTATAACAAGCCTTCTATAGTTCTTGGCAATGGAACAGACGATGATACATATGCAGGAAGTTTTCGTAGTGTAGATGATTTTCCAATGTTAGATCTATTGACTCAATGTAAATACCCAACTTTCGCAGCAGGCCATCAAGGAGCCGGAGGGACTGGCGTAAAGATCTCTAAAATGGACAATTTACAAGAAGAGTTAAATGAAGAATTAGAATATCATACATTTGATGATTCTCTGTTCTATGACCTGGAGTTTAATGTTAATGAGATTGATGAAAAGTTAATCAAATACATAGCAGACTTTTACCGTGTTACTGGGACAGGATTTAAAGATGGGAAGTTTCTAATTAAAGGTTTGTTTATCTCACATAAAAAGCCGATGGGTTCTTTGGGAAATACCACAAGGATTGACTGTGATTCTTTAGTTTTAATGAAATTTAAAGCAGATGAAGATTTTTATGATTCTGTCCCAGTGTTCACAGATGTCGAGGCGGTTGGTACGTTAAATGTAAATGAATTTAAAAAGTATAACAGGCAGAAGAAGCGTTATGAAGTAGAGAAGACGAATCAACTATTCATCGAAGACTATAGAGAAAAGATCTAAAATAAAAATATGAATGGAGATATTATTGATGACAAACTTTTACGGATTGACAACAACACAAAACGGAGTAAGCGTAGCGATTCATAACCTTCCATCCGACCGACTTGGAGCAACTAAAGAAGCAAAACGATATGCTGCAAAGAATGGCCTAATCTTTCAAACTGTACTTCCAGTAAAAACAAATGAGACGAAAGGGGCTACACTTACCAAGAATAAGCGTGAACGAGATCGCATAGCCAACAAACGGTAATGCCTATGCGAATTAAAATTAGTGAACATGCAAGAACACGGTTGGAAGAGTGTGGTGTGAAGGCGGGATATCTAATTAAAGAAATATCCTCCATCCCCAATATTCAAGGAAAGATTAGGTGGATGACAAAGTTTGGAGTGATTGTGGTCGAGAGAGTAAATGAAAATCTCATACTGATTAAGACATTTATCGCTCGTTACAAGTATAAGGGTCAAAACTATCGAAAAGGTTGTACAACATTTTAGTGCATGGGTTAATGAAATTGAGTTTTCATCAAGAAAGGAGGGGGAGACATTTGATCGTTAGTGAACCAGTGAAAATAGAGATTGAGATTGAAGATTTAACAACGAATTGCACTTACAGATATAAAGGTAATTCTATGAAGGATTGTGTGGAATATTTTCAATCGTTATTTATAGGGAGAAGACCATATAAAATAATTCGCGCTGTTGGCAAATAAGTAGTGAAGATGGTACTGAGTTAAGTAAAATACAAGATTTATCAAAAAAATGAGGGGAGACAAAGAAATTGAAATTGGATGAATTTAGTAAGTTGTCAACAAATCTAGAGGCATATACAGCGCAAGATGTTTTAAATTTTCAACTCATGACTGAGGAAGAATTAGACGACTATCAAAGAGACATTGAATTTAATGACGGGGATAACATTACTCCTTGGGATCACATGAGGGCGGTTATTACATTTAGAAAAATCATTCGTGACCAAATCAAATAATGCATTTATCAAGAAATAAATATACATAGAGGAGAAATGATTAATGGACAAAAACAATAATACTGATTGGTTTTCTAAAGGAGTCGGAAATGTGGTTAAAATGGGACTTCTACTTTTTCTCATTCCAGTAATGACATACTCTTTTGGATGGTTAGGAGGACGATTTCTGCAATGGGTATACGGTGGATATGTGGCGAATGGATTAAATCTATTGTTGAAAGTGGAATATTTCAAATCAACACAATTGCCGATTGTCTGTGGGACTCTAGCGGTTATCGGAGGATACTTTAAGTACTCACAGAACTACTCATCCACAGATAAGAAAGCAGAAGTAAAGAAATAAACCTTACGAAAGATATATTTGATTCGAAAGGGGAGAGAAGATTGAAGAATTATGATGAGCTGATTGATGAATTGGGTTCAAAAGTAGAGACCAGAGATAGGTTGCTGCAACAGATTAAGTTATTCCAGGCTAATGTCGATGAGTTGAATGATGATATCGAACGACTCATCGAACAGATTGACGAGCGTGAATCATTAAATGAGGAGGAAGATTAATGCTTATTATTCAATTAGAAGATACAGATAAAGAGTTTGATTTCTTCAAGCCAGCAGTGAAATTTTGTGAATATGAGTTTGGATACGAGGGCGAAGCTTGGAATGATGTAGTGAGGTCGAATTCGATGAGTGAGTTGTATTATTTCCTTGAGGATGATGGTATTAGTGTTGTTTATAAACCATAAATAATATGATAAAAGAGAGATTTCATGAGGAAGGGGCTTATATGAAAAGAGTATTTAAATGCATTATTCCCCTTATCATTGTTGTGGGGCTATTAAGTGGGTGTGGTTATGAGACTCAAGAATATCAAAACCTCATTTATAAAGGGAGTCACTTAATTGATCGAAGCTCAGGTGAGACACCTTTCACTGCAATGATTTTTACCACAATCACTGGAGAAGAAAAAGTACTCTATGATGACGAGAATCAAACATCAACATCACTCATTCAAGAAGAACACAGATATGATGTCACAGTTTCAGTTGCCAGTAGATTTTACTATGGTAATGCAATTGTCTCAATCAAAGAAAGTAAGTAAAAGGCGTATTTTAAAGAGAAATGGAGAACAAAAGTGTCTAATTATAAATACAAATGTCCAACCGAATATGGTTTCACAAAATTCAAATTAACAAAGAGACAGCATAATTCTTTATTCAAATACCGTCAAATCAAATGGAATGATAAATATGAATATTATTACAATAACCAAAGTGTGATTCTACATAACTTCACCAGCAATAGTGCTGTTGTCTTATCAACTATTTTATTTCCAGTGCTAGTTCTATTCGCAGGACTTTCCAACTTCAAAAAGTGCATTAAGGAGCTTAAGGAATTATATAACCAGAAAGAATACGGCGCGTTTGTTAGAGACGATATTCATTTTGATAGCAATAAATATAATGAAATAATGAAAATTATCAGTTCGAAGAAAGGTGAAACTAAATGAATCTATATAAAATCATGTTTGAACATTTTGCTCCAAAAGATAGTAAAGCAGGAATAGTAACCTATCTGCAAGCTCAATCGGATGAAGAAGTATATGAGTGGCTTAAGTCAGAACCAGAGGCTGGAAATGAAGGGAAAGTATTTACCTCTTATAAATACAAAGAGGAAGACCGGGAAACATATGATATTTACGATAAAGATTATAACTGCGTTGGACAAGAAAGTTTTAAAGAAAAAATGATTCGACTTCATGGAGATATGTTTGATGAAGATGCTGATGTATCAGATGCATACTATGGTGTCACTCTTTATGGATGGGAATGTGTTAAAGAGAATATCTCGCTTGAACTATCTGAATCAATTAAACATAGCGGTGTTAGTGTTCATGAAATCAATTATTGGCAGTAGGGTTTTATAAAATAGGGAGGATTACTGAATGGGATATTATACACAATATGAGTTGGACTTTGTAGGAAATATTGAGCCAAATGATTATGAAGAAATTCAAGTTTATATTAGAAGTGACGATACAATGCAGTATGCAATTGTTGATGAACAGGAATGTAAATGGTATGACCATGAAAAAGATATGATTCAGATGTCAAAGAGATTCCCTTATGTAGTGTTCATGCTTCGCGGTCAAGGCGAAGAATCTGGTGATTTGTGGGTTAAATATTTTAAGGACGGTAAAAGGCAAATTGCTGAGGCGAGAATTACATATGATGAATTTGATTCAAACAAATTGATTTAAGGAGACTTTATTAATGGGAAAATATCTATATGAATTTCATTGGGACTGTGGACGACAAGGAGATGTTGAAGGATTGTTTGTAGCGACACAAGAACAAATCGATAATGCAATTGGTAAAGAGGTTTATTTTGGTGAAATTCTAGGTAAACATAGTGAGATTTTTGGAGAACTTGAAAAGTGCGACATAAAAAAACTAGAAATTAGTTCGGAAGTTGTAAGCGAAGTGAGCAATCATCTGGGATTGACTTGGAGTGGATACAATCCTTTACACTATTTGCGTTATAAATGCACAAAATGCGGAGATGAGTATCCTGGCGAAGAGATGATTTGCATTGATCCAGGGAATGAAGTTTGCGATTACTGTACGGAAGAAGATCAAGCGAAACATAATTAGTAAAAATAAATAAGGGGAGTAATATTTTTATGGGAGTAGACACACACAATTATATTATTATCGGAGCGAACATTGGAGATTTAGCCGTTTTGAATTTTGAAGACGATGATGAATACGAAAAAACAGAAGAATATCGAGATAGGTACAGTAAACAAAAACAACCTGGAGACATGATTTATCTGGATGATTGTTATGGCGGAAAGTATTTTTATGTTGGAGAAGTGATTCAAGCAGATTATGAAGGATACAACGGATTCACACCCATGGAAATTGACACAGACGAAGATAAGTTTGCTGAATCCAAGATTAAAGTGAAGAATTTTATCCTTGAGAAATTTAATGTAGAAATTAATCCAAAAATCGTGGTTATGACACATTATACATAATTGAAAATCCATTATTTATAATGGTTTTCTAAACTGAAATAGCGCATGAAAGTCAAATTTTATTAGGAGATGTTAGAAATGCCAGAAGCAAACAAATTTAAAGTGATTTATACAGTCGGAACCACATCGCAAGAAAAAAATGTAATGATAAAATCCGAAAATTCTGATTTGGTGTACAGTCTTGCCAAAACTATGCTAGGTGAACAAGCAATAGTCAAGAAAATTTTGCACCTAGCTTAAATAAAATGTACCTTTGACAAGAAAGGAGGTGCTATGTGAAAGTAATTGGTTGGTTTTTGGCATGCTATTGGTTGATTATGTTGGGACTTTTAATTGTTGGAATTAAACCAGATTATTTTATTGTTGGATGTGCATTTCTGATTTCGGCAATCAATAGTATACCAACGGAAAAATAATTATAAGGAGTTGGCATATGTTTTCAAAATACGATGAAGAAACATACGAAAGTTACGTCTTAGAAATGTACATGGCAGAGGATGTTGCAGCGAATGGTGAAGAAGCAACGTCTACAAGAAGAAAACATTTTGATGTTCTGCCTTCGATGGATAAGATTGAAGAGGCAGTACAAACAGTTGGGTGCGATACATTTGAAATAACTCATATAACTGAAAAGGTAGAGAGGTATTCATTAAATAATGATAAGAATTATTAGAACAACTCAAAAATTGATTGAGGGTGTTTGGAAGCCCTATGATTTTAGTGATTTAAAAAGAGATGATTATTTTCGGCTTTTTGATAACATTACCCCAGTGACAGACGAGTCAGGCAATTCAGTATTCGTTGCTTTATGCAACCCTTATTATGGCGACAATAACATCTTAAGAATAGATTATGAAACTTGTTGACATAATTAAATAAACTAAATATAATGATTTAAAAGGTGAAATAATAATGAGGACATACATTAATTTATCTGAAGCTTTATATGAGACCTTTAAAAGTGTAATTGGATCTGAAGAAGAATGCAAATTACACGAGGATGTATTTATAAAGAGAAAATTAAGAGAAACAATAGGGGTTAAGGAATTTAATAGATTCGATGCTCTTGATGAAAAGTATTGGAATGAATCTTGGAGAGAGTTTGATATCATTGTTTTTGAGGGGAGGTGATAAATTGAACGAGGACATCAAGAATTTTTTGCTTAAAGAACCTTTAAACAGAGAATATGAAGCGATCAATACAATTGTTACAACACTGTACTTTAATGATAACTCAGATTTTAAATCTGCACTTTGGGAGACATTGAACTATCTATTGGATGGAAAGATCTCTGAGTATGCTGGAGACAAATTCCTTGCTGAATTGTACAGGTTTTTGAATGATGGTGATGATTGATAAAACAAGTCTTTAATAAGGAATTGAATAATAGCAGGAGATGATAACTACGCTAGTAACAAAAAGAGATGGAACACAGGTTGAATTTAATAAACTAAAGATACTTCAGGCAATAAAAAATGCGATGATTCGAACCGAAAAGGGAATTGATAAAGAGGTCTTAAACAAAGTAACAGATAGAGTAATGCATAGAATTAATGATTTGGAAACAGTGGATATTGAACACATCCAGGATGAAGTGGTGGCAGCTCTTATGCTTAGTAAGAGAAAAGACGTTGCAGTAGAATACATAGGATACAGAGAAGTACGGAGTCTCAAACGTAGAGAACGTAGTGCATTAGATAAAAAAGTTCAAGGATTATTGGATCTCACGAACACCGAAGTTATGAGTGAAAATTCTAATAAAGACAGTCAAACCATCCCGACTCAACGTGACTTACTGGCTGGTATTATGGCAAAGGATTTTGCACAAGCTTATATGATTCCTAAGCGTGTTGTTGAAGCCCATAATAATGGAGACATACATCAACACGACCAAGATTATACTCCATACTTTCCAAGCTACAATTGTATGCTGATTGATCTTAAAGAGATGCTAGAGAATGGATTTAAACTAGGAAATGCTCAAATTGAGACTCCAAAATCCATAACAACAGCCGCAGCAGTAACGGCACAAATTATTGCTCAAGTTTCTAGCCATATCTATGGTGGAAATACAATTAATGAGATTGACAAGGTGTTATCACCATACGTCAGCAAATCATTTGAGAAACACTTTAAGACAGGTATGGAATGGTTATATAGCGCCGAAGCAGATCTTATCAATGTGCTCAATATATCAGTAGATAATCTTGACATTGCAAGTCGTTTCTCAAGATGTTATGACTATGCTCTGAAACTAACTGAAAAAGAAACATTAGATGCTTTTCAATCATTAGAATACGAAATCAATACTTTGGTATCAGCTAACGGACAGACACCATTTTCAACATTTGGGTTTGGTAGAGGCACATCATGGGAAGAGCGCCAAATTCAAATTGCCATTCTAAAGAATCGAATCAGAGGACTAGGCAAAGAAGGAAAGACTCCTGTGTTCCCTAAGTTGATCTTTGCACTGGAAGAAGGTGTGAATGTTAAACCTGAAGATCCTAACTATGACATTAAGAAGTTAGCTATTCAGTGTAGCACCTTGCGTATGTACCCGGATATCTTGTCAGTACCCAAAGTAAAAGAAGTAACTGGGTCATTTAAATTTCCAATGTCATGTCGCAGTTTTGTTGGGCAATACATAGAAAATGATAAAGAAATTCATGATGGACGATTTAATATGGGTGTAACCACAATTAATTTACCACGGCTTGCCATCAGAGCAGAAGGATCAGAATCGAGATTTTATAAACTTCTGGATGAAATGCTTGGAGTGTGCAAGGAAGCCTTGATGTTCCGAATTGAACGCCTCAAGGGAGTAAAAGCAAAAGTAGCACCAATTCTCTATATGGAGGGTGCGACAGGAGCAAGACTTCAAGCTGAAGATACGATTGACCATTTACTTGAGAATGGAAGATCAAGTATTTCGCTCGGCTACA
This sequence comes from Paenibacillus sp. FSL H3-0333, assembly GCF_038002805.1. NCBI lineage: Bacteria > Bacillati > Bacillota > Bacilli > Caryophanales > Paenibacillaceae > Paenibacillus > Paenibacillus sp. FSL H3-0333. Next base: position 4,000,310 of record NZ_JBBODG010000001.1, read on the forward strand.
TTGGAGTACATGAAACTGTACTGTCGCTGTTCGGGAAGCACATTTTTGACGATCTTGTCCTCAGACAGAAAGGGATAAATATAGTTAAATATCTGAGTAATAAGGCTGAAGAATGGAAAGATGAAACTGGTTATGGCTTTAGTCTTTATTCGACTCCAGCAGAGAGTCTATGTTATCGCTTCTGTAAATTGGATGAAGAACAATTCGGTTTGATCTATGGGGTTACAGATAAAGGTTACTACACAAATAGTTATCATTTAGATGTCCAAAAGAAGACTACTCCATTTGAGAAAATTGAATTTGAAAAGGACTATCCTCAATATGCTAGTGGTGGATTTATTGTTTATTGTGAATTCGATTCCCTTGTAAAAAATCCTGAAGCACTAGAAGCTGTATGGGACTTTGCTTACGAAAGAGTTCCTTACTTTGGTACAAATACACCAGTTGACAAATGCCTTGAATGTGGATTTGAGGGAGAGTTTGAAGCAACAGTAACAGGTTTTACATGCCCTAATTGCGATAATGGAAATCCAAAAACTTCTTCGGTTATAAGACGCTGTTGTGGGTATTTGTCGGAGCCATCACAACGTCCCTTCAATGCAGGTAAACAGAGTGAGGTTGTGAGTAGGGTCAAACATAAATGAATATTGCCGATTACAAACGTTTTGATGTAATAAATGGTATCGGACTAAGACATTCACTCTATACATCGGGTTGTTCTCATCATTGTAAAGGGTGTTTTAATGCTTCAATCTGGAACTTTAATTATGGAAAACCATATACAAAAGAATTTGAAGATAAAATTATTGAAGACTTAAATATTAATTATGTTAAGATCTCAGGCTTGTCAATCCTTGGCGGCGAACCTCTACAAAGTGTAGATGGTTTGCTTCCGTTGGTAAGAAGAATAAAGGCAGAATGTGAAAATAAAGATATTTGGATTTGGTCCGGTCATACATTCGAGGAGATTCTTCAAAATAACAAACAGAAAGAATTGCTTTCGTATTGTGATGTTTTGATTGATGGACGATTTGAATTGGAGCTTCGAGACTTAACTCTGAAGTGGAGAGGTTCAAGGAATCAACGAGTGTTGAATGTCAAAGAAAGTTTAAATCAAGGTAAGGTTGCTCTATTGCCTTTGAGTGGAGGAAACTAATTGCTTATTGTTTTCGATTCGCTCACAGGTAATGTCCAACGGATTATTGATAAATTGAATATGAGAAATATTAAGATTAAGCCAGGACTTGAAATCAACGAACCATACGTGTTAATTACCTACACTACCGGATTCGGAAAAGTGCCTAAGTCTGTTGAAGGCTTTTTAAAAGGCAATTATCAACAACTACAGGGTGTTGTAGCTAGTGGTAATCGAAATTGGGGGGTATTATTCGCCAATGCTGGAGACTTGATCTCTGAACAATACGATGTTCCATTACTTTATAAGTTCGAAATATCAGGCAACGACAATGATGTGAAATTACTGCGAGAGAGGATAAAACAACTTTGAAATATTTAGAACTTAATAATCAGGTAATGCAGAAGAAGGAAGGTTTCTTTGATCTTGATAAGGATCTGGAGGCTGTAGAAGAGTACTTGAAAGAAGTAAAGCTTAAAACACTTCATTTCCCTTCTAATATAGAAAGAATAGAATTTCTTATTCAAGAAAATTATTATGAGAATTTATTAACATACTATACTTCTGAGCAAATTGAAAAGCTTCATGACTTAGCATATAGCTATAAATTCAAATTTGCTTCATTTATGGCAGCACAGAAATTTTACAAGGATTACTCTTTGAAGACAGATAACAAAGAAAATTACCTTGAAGATTATGAACAACATAATTGTGTTGTGGCAATGTATCTTGCACAAGGTAATTATAGTCTTGCTGAATCATTGCTTCGAGGGCTTATGGAGCAACGGATTCAACCAAGTACTCCCACTTACTTGAATGCTGGTCGTAGTCGTAGGGGAGAAATGGTCTCCTGCTTCCTGCTGGAGATGGACGATTCGCTGAATTCGATTAACTATGTGCTTAACACTTGCATGCAGTTGTCTAAAATCGGTGGTGGTGTTGCTGTCAACTTGAGCAAACTGCGTGGTAGAGGAGAAGCTATTAAAGGAGTAGAGGGAGCCGCCAAAGGCATCATGCCCGTCCTGAAGCTAATGGAAGACGGCTTCTCCTATGCTGATCAGATGGGCCAGCGCAAAGGTTCTGGTGCGGCCTACTATAATATTTTTGGCTGGGATGTACTTGAATTCCTAGACAGCAAAAAAATAAACGCTGACGAGAAGACTCGATTAAAGACGCTGTCTATTGGACTGATAATTCCACAAAAATTTTACGATTTGGCTAAGAGCGATGCGCCTTTCTATGTATTCGCTCCACATTCAGTTCATAAAGCATTTGGTGTTCACCTGGATGATATGGATCTGAGCTCAATGTATGAAGCCTTGATTAGTCATCCAGACGTTAAGAAAAAACAACTTGATGCAAGAGATATGCTTACTAAGATAGCAGCCACACAATTAGAATCAGGTTATCCATACATAGCAAATATTGATAATGCAAATAAGAATCATGCCTTGAAAAATGTAGGCAATATCAAAATGTCTAACCTTTGTACCGAGATATTTCAGTTACAAGAGACATCAACAATCAATGATTACGGTACAGAAGATAATATTAAGCGAGACATTAGTTGTAATTTAGCCTCTCTTAATATTGTTAATGTAATGGAACATAAAAAACTAAAGGAGTCAGTATTTGAAGGTATCATAGCCATTGATTCTGTTGCAAGACTAACTAACATTTCAAACGCTCCTGGTGTTAAGAAGGCTAATAAAGAACTTCATTCCGTTGGTTTGGGCGTAATGAACCTGCATGGGTATTTTGCCAAGAATAAGATTGCATATGAGAGCAAAGAAGCCATTGAATTTGTTCGTGCATTTTTCTCTGCGATGAATTTCTACTCATTAGAAGCCAGCATGGAATTGTCCAAGAAGTATGGGACATTTGATGGCTTTGAACAATCAGAATATGCGAATGGGAATTACTTTAAGCGATACCTTGTTGAAGATTTTAATCCTAAGAGCGATAAAGTAAAGCATCTCTTTGAGGGCATCTATCTACCAAATCAATTGGATTGGGAAAAGCTTAAATATAAAGTAATGAAGCATGGACTGGCTAATGCATATCGTTTGGCAATCGCACCTACTCAATCGATTGGTTATGTTCAGAACGCAACGCCAAGTGTTACTCCGATTGTAGAACATATTGAAATCAGAACCTATGCTAATTCTACAACCTATTACCCTATGCCATTCTTAAGCCCAGAGAATTTCTTTTATTATAAATCTGCGTATAACATGAACATGTTTAAAATGATTGATCTCATATCCGAAATTCAACCACATATAGATCAAGGAATATCTACTATTCTTTTTGTAAACAGCGATGTATCAACTAGGGAATTGGGTAGATATTATGTTTATGCTAATTACAAAGGACTTAAATCGCTTTACTATACACGAACTAATAAACTGAGCGTTGAAGAATGCACTTCTTGTGCAATTTAAGAAAAGAGGATAACTATAGATATGACGTTAAAAGCTGTAAATTGGAATAGACCAGATGATGATTTTTCACTATTATTCTGGAATCAGAATATTCAGCAGTTCTGGACAGATGATGAAATTCCATTATCGGATGACAAAATGAGTTGGATGGAAATGACTGATATTCAACGAGATACATATATGAAGGTACTCGGTGGACTTACACTTCTTGATACACTACAGGGAGGGGTAGGCATGCCAAAGATCCTTGAACATGTTGATGGTCTTCAGCGTAAAGCTGTACTTGGTTTCATGTCCATGATGGAGCAGATTCATGCTAAGTCATATAGTTCGATCTTTACTACTTTGGCTACTACTGAACAAATTGATGCAGTATTTGCTTGGGTTGAAAAAAAACCACAGTTACAACTCAAGGGGAAGCTAATTGAATCATTTTATAAGACTATTGATAGACCAGCCCGTCTATATCTGGCAATGGCAGCATCAGTACTTCTCGAAAGTTATCTATTCTATTCTGGATTCTTCTATCCACTCTATCTGGCAGGTCAAGGCAAGATGACATCTAGCGGTGAAATTATTGATTTGATTCTCCGCGATGAAAGCATTCATGGCGTATACGTTGGCGTTATTGCTCAGGAGATTTATGCAGAGTTAGAACCAGGAATTCAGATTGAAGTTAAGGAAATCTTGTTTGAGCTGCTTGATGAACTAATGAAAAATGAGGATAGCTACACTGAAGAAATCTATGCTGGCGTTGGCCTCGTTGATGAAGTTAAACAATTTGTCCGGTACAATGCAAATAAAGCCCTCATGAATCTTGGTCTTGAGCCAATCTATGATGACGTTCAGATTAATCCGATTGTTCAGAATGGCATTAACACAGGCACGAAGCAGCATGACTTCTTTTCCAAGAAAGGGAATGGATATGTTCGTGCATTAAATGTAGAAAGAATGACCGACGAAGATTTTGTATTTTAAAATAAATTATCAAGGGAGAATACATACATAATGAAACAACCATTTCAAGATGAAACGCTTAAAAAATTAAAAGAGATGATGAATTTACCAATGGAGTTGGACCAACTAAGTGTTCGTTCACATAAGTCACAATTCGAACAGGTTCGTGAATTTCATAAAGCATTTGAATGTCCCGCGCCAGAAGTTCCAACCGAATTATCCGACAAACTCTCTATGAATAGAGCATCATTTATTCTCGAAGAAGTAATCGAGCTTTTGTATGCTACAGCCGGGAACAAGGAGCGTTTTAATCGATTCTTTGCTGAACTTATTCTTAATGCAGAGAAAACCTATGATAAGCAACTTACAAAACCGTTCCCTGAAGACAAATTGATTGGACAGATTGATGCGTTTACAGATATCCTGTATTTTGCTAACGGGGGCTTTGTTGAGTCTGGAGTTATTCCAGATGATATTTTCTCTATTGTACATCAAGCCAACATGGGCAAAATTTTCCCAGATGGTAAACCACATTACAATGAAGTGGGAAAGGTTGTTAAACCTGATAATTGGGAAGAGGAACACGCACCTGAGCCAAAGATTTTGGCTGAAGTTGAACGGCAAATTAAGTTAGGCGGTAAAAGATTTGAATAATCAGAGGATTTGCGGTGGATTGTTTTACCGTTTTTCATAATTAAAAGGGAGAGATTTAATGAACGTCCAACTAATTGCTAACACACAATTATCAGATTCATACAGAAAGCATATCGAAAGTGATATACAATTTGATTACAACGAAAGAGCTGCTATTGCGCTCACTGCTATCAGAACTTGTTATTCGGCAAATCCACCCTCAGAAATCCTTTCTCTAGAAGGTAATAAATACTTTGGTTATAAAGCTACTGATGGTAAAAGTGGCACTGAAGCAGACCGTTTATTCCGTCATATCACCGGATCAGGCCACACTAGCACTCTTGAACACCTTAATTATACTTTTGCGATTGAAGGAGTAAGCCGTGCTCTTATGGGACAATTAACACGCCATAGACATCTTTCATTTAGTATTCAATCAATGAGATATGTACCAATGAGTACAGACAGTAAATCAAAGGGCTTTAATTATGTTGTGCCTGAAAAGGTTGATGAACGTGAGTTTTCAGAGATGCAAACAGCAAGAGATATTTTTGAAGCAGCAATGGAATATGCTCAGGGTGCCTATGATCAACTACGAGCAGCAGGCCTACCGCAAGAAGATGCACGGGCAGTTATTCCACAGGCCGCTACAACAAACATTGTACTGACGGGTAATCTACGTTCTCTGCTCGAATTTTACAACAAGCGTAAGCCAGGGAAAGGCGCACAATATGAAATTACTCAATTGGCGGAAGGTATTAAATCAGAAATCCTTGGAGTCGATGAATGGCTGACTCCATACTTTGAAGAGAAGCAATAAATAAACTAAAAATAGCTATATACAAACTAAATATAATAATATATAATAAAACTCAGATAAGGCGATAAGCCAACATCTGAGTTTTTTATTTTGAAGGGGAGCGATAATATAAATTGTTAAACATACTCAACGTTGTACCGACACTAATACTTGCCGCAATACTTTATGTAAGAAGTAAAACATTTAAATCTGACTTGATGAACCTTAACAAGACTGCTGCAGATGACATCTTTTACTCGTTCTGTATCTCGATTATTGGATTCAACGTCCTAACTGCATTATCATCTATGTTCTTTTTAAACACCACAACTAAGTCAGACATGAGAACACCTATGATGTACATATATGCAGTATTATTCAGTCCAGCATTTGAAGAATTGATCTGTAGAAAACATCTGACAAAAATAATCAATAAATATTTTAACTGGTGGATTGCTGCTTTAATCAGTTCCTTGATATTTTCATCACTGCATTTTAATCTAACTGGTTTCATGGGATACGCATTTATTGGAATGGTCTGGTGCTACTATTATCGCAAATCCAATAATATTCTTGTTCCGATCTTAAGTCATTTTTTATTCAACTATACTGCAATTTTAATACAATCATTGAAGGGATGATCAATACATATGAAACAAAGTAAAGAGGCAGAGATTCTGTTATCACTCTGTTGGAAGAATGGTCAGAGAGCATCAACTACATTCATTATTGGTGACAAGTACACATTTGAAGAGAAAGATTTTAAACCAACTGAAAATACATATGAAGAACTTGAACAGTATCGTGATAGTGGAGATAAACCTATTAAAATTTATCGTAATGGAAATTACGTAAATATCACCGGAGGAGCTTTAGAGGAATGAGGAGATTGTGGAGTAAACTAATAATCAATTTATTCTGGTCTGAATCATTTAAACAAGTTAGGGCGAAACATTACAATATGGCCTACGAGCAGGGACGATTTGATGAAAAAGCAGAAGCGATTTATGGAATTATTGATTATAAATCTATGGAGGAATTTTATGAAAACTAAAGAGTTGAAAGTTAGCGATGCTGCCAGAGAATCCTATATGAAGAATTGTTGGAGAAGTACTGCAAAGTGTGAGTCGCTATACGAGGTTGATTATAAAATTAGAAGAGCAGCATATTTGGGAACAGTAGTTCAGTCATATCCTGAGAGAGTTATTCATTATCATAATCTAAGGCTAGTAATTAAAAATAATAGTATTTTTGAATTGTTTATGAATGGTGAAGAATACATATGGATTAGTGAAAAACGAAAATATACATATGATAAATTGAACGACAAAGTGTTGGTGTAGATCATGACAACGCTAATGATCGACAAAGAAAGTACATATAAGGCTACCATAACGGAAAAAGCAAACACTGGGTTCTACAGACTGACTATTCCTGCACCAGTTAGAAAAATCCTTCAAGTTGCTCATGGAGACAAAGTTAGATTAGGAACTAAAGATAATAAATTAATTATAATAAAGAGTAATAACGGAGTTGGTATCACAGTGAATAAGGATGGAAATATTCATCTTCCTATTCGGTTGAATGAAAGATACATGATTGGATCAGGTGATGTTGCTTGTTTCAACTTAGAAGAAGAAAGAGTTGTAATCGAATTTAAATATAGACTACCCAATCAAACGTATGGTAAATGACATGTCAACTAAACGTGAATATGAAGATAAACATTGGAAATGGATTATTAGATATGAATTTGATAAAAAGAGGCTGTCTCGGAAGTCCAAGAAAGCTCTCAGGAGACATTTTGATGAGATGGCACAAGAGCACGAACAATCGGAAGGCTTTAGATTATATGATCTTCCTGAGTGTGAAATCTGCAATGGAACTGGAAGAGAAGATCCTTACGATTTAGAATGGACATTCTTCGATTGCTTGAATTGTTCTGGAACGGGCAAGATAGGGTGGAAATACGATGAGTCAGGCAAGAAGCAACCGATTAGGCGGTTTTTGAAGAATAAGACTCGAAAATACCGCATGAAATAAGGGTTTTTTAGCCCAAATATGCTGATGAAATCCCAATTTTATCAAAACAAGAAAAAGGAGAGAATTATGACACCAGAACGAATAAAAGATATCAAAACGTTTTTGCAAACACTAGACTCAAAATGTGAACTCGCAGAATGGTTAGAAGGACTGCTTATTGCTATAGAAGAGACTGAGCAGCTAAATAGAGACAAAAGTCATGATAAAGACACGATGAAATTTATGAATGACTCACTATCTGCTAAGTTGATAGAGGCACAGAAGTTCATAACTCAACTGGAGACTGAGCTTGAAGAAATGACCATTGACCGGAATATATGGCGAAGCAATTCTACAGATTGGGATGGACAGGAAGAGCTTGTATATGAGGAAGGAGATAACCAATGACAGATATTGTATATGCAATTCAACAGCAACAATTACAGAAGACTTATGGTGAACTTAATGCATTATTGGCTTTGCACTACGATCCAATGAAGGGGTCTACAGTAAGGTTCGAAGAGTTGAATGAACTTATTAAGAATTTTATTAATGGCTTAGGGGATTTAATCGGATAGAAAAGGAGTGTGCCAATATGAAATGTAATTATTGTGGGAACACATTGAAGCACGATGATAAATTGATGCAATTGGAAAGCTGGGATTTTGGAGAACATCATAAAAATATGTTCTGCAACATAGATCACATGGTATTACATGTTTTAATTAATCGTTATGGAATGGACGTATCGGCAGCCGAAAGATTGATTCCCAATTATTAAATAGCCTGATAAAAGACAAGTTTTACATAGGAAATAAAAGGGGGGAACATTCGTGTTCGATAAACTAAAAATGAATTTAAGGAATAGATTAAAAAGTATTCTGGGGGTAACAGATCTTGAAAATGAATTAACAAATTTTAAACGTACTACAGGAAGCAGTTTAAATAGGCAAGAAGAAGAAATTAAATTAATACATAAGCATATACAGAATAGCAATATTAAAATCGAAACCCTACATAACACCCTGTCAAACGTTGTTTCGATGGGAAGTGATATTACTCCATATGAAGGAAATAGTTGGGCTGTTGTTTGTATCGAGGGCAACCACAATATTGTTAAATTCTTTGATTTAAGCCGACAAGACGGAAGAGAGATGCTGAGAATGTTGAAATCATTTGAGGGCGGGAAATATGTCAACGATACTCCGATTGGATTTTTTCCAAAAACATTTTTTGTTGATTGGGGCAAATAACCTAATAGAAGTTTAGTTTCATGAAGAGTGGACGCAACTATACATGAAGGGAAGATGATATATGAACATTGTTAAGGAAGAATATTTTTTCTATGAGTGGCTTAAGTGAGGATACGTTTTCTAAACTATCAACTGTCGAAGTAGAGAAACTTCGAACTGAGTGGAAAACATGGTTTGATAAACAGTAATGACAATACAAGGAAATAGTGAAGGAGGAATAACTTGATTACACAGGAGAGATTTAATGATATCGAATCTGAGTATGGTTGCGGATATTATCATTTATGTTGGGAGAAAGCTTGTCCTTGTGCAATAACAACTGAGAACAAAGGACTATCAAAAGAAATATATGATAAGTTCATTGAAGAAAATGAAAAACTGACTGAAGATTTGTACGAAGATGACTTCTATGATTTTTATAACGAAGATTACAACTGAAATATGATCAAATACCTGTTTCATTCAAATACATAAAAGAGGGTGACGGCCAATGAATGTTTTTAAAATAGGTAGGTATTGGATTGCTGCAAATAAACCAGAACAAGCCTACTATGAATGGTTGGACTATAGTAGTGATTTTGAGAATTTATTCGACCTTAGCGAAATCAAAGAAGGAGAAGAATGGACAGAGGAAATTACAATTAAACGTCTTACATCTAAGCAAATTGATAATGAAACGGTTCCCTGTTGTAATGGCGAAAATGATTGTGATAAATGCGATGGATTGAATGACAATGTTTACTCAACGTTTCGAGAGATTATTGAATCAAAAAGTGAAGAAGAATTCCCTTGTGTGATTGCAATTGAAGAGTAAGTAAAATATCTATTTCATAGGGAGTTAGATAATGAGAGTAACCAGAACAAAAGACTTTTCCGATGACAGAGATAAATTAGTATTACAAATCAAATGGCTTTTAAATGAGATGGAATATGCTCATGGTTTAATCGAAGAAGGGAATTTGAAGGAAGCAAAGAGTGTCTTGTATAAAGAATTTGAATTGAGTTTTTGGTATACCGTGGGATCAGGAAAGGGTGTATAACACATGAAAACAGAGAATTGTGTTGGCTGCGGAAAAGATAAACCCCAGACAAAGATGAAGCAGTTTAATGGTGAATTATTGTGTAAGTGGTGTAGAAATCAGGAAGCATTAAATAAAGAGTTCGGCACACTTGAAAACAACACTGAGCAAATTTCTGATAAAATTATCGATGCTCAATCAGATCTTTTATATTGGGAAGAAGGATTGAAAGTGGCAAAAACAAAGCTTGAGGAAGCAAAAAATACGCAGTTGTTTAACGAGTTAGATATTTTGAATTTTGATTGGAATCGATGGGTTCTTGATGAACCAAAGGAGGAAAGTAATGAGTAACCCAGTAGAAATTAAAGTAAACGTAATCAACCAATTAAAACTGTTACGTCAAAGCACATTCAAAGACAAATTGTCATTCTTAGATGAGGATATTCAAAACGCACAGCGCGCAAAAGCGACTGAAGTAAAAGTAACTGTAGACTACAATAAAGACAAAGTAACGATTGAGAATAATGGTAAGATTCTTTTTAATCCCCAGGCACTATTCTCAATCGCTGAGTCTGAGTGGGATGAGGATATCCAGAAATCAGAATCACCTTTTGGGATGGGCTTCTTCAGTAATATTACAGTAAGTGACTATATTGAAGTGTTTACAGGGAATAAACATATTGTTTTCAATGTTTCTGACATGATCCAAAACAATAAAACACAGATTGAAGTCAACGAAATTGAAAATACATATGATGGGTTCAAACTAATTCTAAACAACTTTGACTTCAAACAAGTGAGTACATCTAGCATTAGAGAACGAGTCGAGATGCTTGGCAAGTATGTACATGAACTTGATATTTTTTGTGATTGTAAGTTACAAGAAAAGAAGGATTTGACTGAAGGTGATGGGAGTGTATTCATTAGTAGGATAGATGATGAAGCACTCAAAGGTTGGATTGCATTGCATACGGGTTTTTGCCAAGATTTAAATGTATTTTACAAGGGGCGTTTCGTAACCAAACTTGAAAATCTCTATTATGTAAAAGGTGATTTACACATCACAGATAAGGCACTGAATCTAACTTCGCCAGATCGTAAAGATATAGTCAGAGACAATAAGTATTATGAGTTTTTGAGAACTGTTAAATCATATATTCAGGAACTAGCAAACACCAGTTTCCTAACCGGAGAACAAAAATGCATAGATAGTCATGTTGATTCAATTTCATACTACGCTGATAAAGAAAAATTAAAGAATGAAATGACATTCTTGATTTTCAATACAGAAGATGAAAAGGATTCAAAATATCTAAGCGGTATTGCACTAGCTAAACGCGACAATGTTGAAATGAAAACTATCAACCAGTATGAAGTATTTCTCAACTCTAAAGCAGCAAAACAATCTGAGTCCAATTATAACGAAATTGAAATTAAGGTAGACATAAAAAGTAAAGCTCCGCAAGCTGAAGGAGTTCGATCATGGAGAGGTGACGAGGGTAGTTCTGGAGGTCGGAGCGAACCAAAAATCGATGGAGATAAAACAGAAGAGAAGAAAGGCAAACAAATTGATTTCGACTTTGAGCCTGTGTTTTGGTTGGGCTTTGATCAGGTGATTGAGCAAGAAGCCAAATTCAAGATTGCTGAACACTACAAGTTAAAGATTATTGTTTCGAGAAATAAATTTGAAAGTAGCGTTCTTGAACTGTTGGGGAATGAGCAAAACATTATACATATTTCACAACTTACCGAGAAGACAAAAATTAGAGCGTCTTTATCAAATACAGAATTAAAAAGCACTGAAGGCAGAGCGTTGATGTTGCTCGATATGATTAGCCGTATGGTTGGGTTTAATAGAAATGTTTTCGCTATTGGAGATTTGATGATACTCAAGGAAACATCTGTGGAGGCATTGAACCATACTATTGAGGCAATCGAAGATAAATTCACTGCAATTCATGATGCTAAAAACAATAAGATTTATATTGATAGAACGGTTATTGATAAAACAGCCTTAAGAAACGATTTAGATGAGAAATTAGATATTGAGGATTATAAGTTCATTCTGTTTAATCTCAAGGAAATCGTTCGAGAATTAAATTTGATGAACTTCAATGAAATCAATGTCAAACCAGATGATCTATATGAGCGGATTATCAACACACTGGCTGTCGCATAAACACATGAAATCTATGGTTTATTGGAGCGAATGTATATGAAATTAGAACACATTAAATTTAATTCTTCGCTTAACAATGAAAGTTCAATAAAAAAAGCAAAGAAAATTGGCAATAAGGATCTGCGAGATAGAATCATCAATAACAATATTCCACTTGTCATAATGTTAGTAAATCGTTGGCGAAGTCTAGGTTCAATTGTCGATCCTGAAGATCTACGAAGTATGGGGTTAATCGGCCTCTTGAAAGCATATGAAGCATTTGATTTGGGTAAGAAGATTAAGTTTTCGTCATTCGCTGGAAAAGTAATATGGAGAGAGTTTATGGCTAATGCTCGTTATGACCAAATGAAGTGCAGAAGTAAATACATAGCAGTGAGTATGGATAGTTCAGTATATATTTCAAAGAAGGAGAAAAAAGAATTGAAAATTAGAGATATTATTTGTGATGATATTCCCACTGAAGAATATTCATTGATTGAAAATATGATTTTCAGTGAAAATCTTGAGCAATTAATTGACTATGCATTGAAGGGAAATGAACAAACCGTAGCTAAAAAGCATCTTCTTGAGGGGAAAGGTTTTACGGAGATCAGTTCAGAAATGAATATTTCAAGGCAGGGTGTTCATCAGATACATAAGAGATATTTGCCTCAATTGGCATTGGCTATAAATTAAGGAGGAATAGACATACGAACATTAGTTATTAGTGATATTCATGGTTGTTACGATGAATTCAATGCTCTTCTAACAAGGGCCAACTACGATCCATCTGAAGACAAACTCATACTGCTTGTCGACTATGTTGACAGAGGTCAAAAAAGTAAGCAAGTAGTTGCACAGGTAATGAACATGATTAAGCACGACAATATTACTGCTCTTCGCGGAAACCATGATTAGATGTTTCTAGACGCTATGACCCAGAGCGATGAATCTTGTGCTGTACATTGGACTAGAAATGGAGCCATTAGTACATTAGTTAGCTATTGCGGGATGGACTTATTTGAAGAGGGATTTGATTGGGATAAGTTTAATGAAGCTAAACTGCTAATTCAAAGACACTATTCCGATCATCTTAAGTTCCTAAGTGAGTTACCATATTATCATGAAACTGATAGTCATATCTTCGTACATGCGGGAATTGATCCATATAAAAAATCCTGGAAAGATACGAGCAATGAAGACTTTATTTGGATTAGAGAAATGTTTTACAAGCAACCAAACATGAACACAGAAAAGACGGTTGTATTTGGACACACTCCAACACTTCACTTTCATGATAGTGCTGAAATATGTTTTAGTTCTGATGGAGAAAAGATAGCTGTGGATGGAGCTTGTGCATATGGTCGTCAGCTTAATCTGCTTGAGATTAAAGATGGCGAATACCGCTATCATTCAGTTCAAAGAGGTGTGACCCATTAATCAATTTGCAATTTCAATGTCTGGATTTCTCTGGTGTCTGCTTGTACTTATTGTATGTGTCATCAATAGAGATTCTAATACTGTTGGTTGGTTGTACTGGACACTGGCTATGGGATTGTTAGCTTGGCGGAATTATTTACGTTGCGTAAAGAAGAGTGAGACTAAATAGGTTGGTCAAAGATGCGTTTCGTAAGGAAAGGAGAAACGGATGGATAAATGGATAACAATAAATAATGTTTGGATTAGAGATTCTTCCTCAAAAGAGCAGTATGGATATGTAATTAGAAACAACCCAAAAGATCATAGAGGTAAAATAGTGTCAATGGACACGGCAAAACAAATGGTCGAAAAGGATATCTTGGAGATATCTAACTGGTCATATTTATCGGCCTGTAGTGTTCCAAGAGATTTTATTGATGATGCAAAAGAGGTATTGTAAAAGGCTGCTTTTATCAAATACAAGAGGAGAGGCGTCATGGAATTAAAGATGACCGAATTTCAAATTGAATCGCTTTCTAAGTGGTTGGGATATTATGAAAACAATAACCAGAAAAGTGCATCAGCTACTGGGACTTATGCTGGAATAAAATATGTTCTTCAAGAACTTCAAATTTTTTACGATATTGCCACTAGAAAAGACAACATAGAAATAATCACGCCATCAGAGACGATAGATCGTTTAGTGAATTATATGAATAAAAATAGCATTGACGCACAATGGAATCTTGGAGTTGCCTCTGGGATATGCTGGACGCTTGAACTATTAGGGATTCTTGATTCAAATTATGCTGGATTAAAAGACTAGGGGAGAATAGTACATATGACGGTGATTTATAAAGTTGAGCAAATTGATTATATGGGTTATCCAGCCTACGAAAGATATTTTAACGATAAGAATAATGCCGAACAAGACTTTGAAGATCGACTACTATATATCAAAGAAACTGAAGATATTGTTGAACCAGAAGAACACGATGAAAAGAACGAATTTTTACTTGGGGATAAAAATAAAATTAAGGCAGAAACCGTTTGGTATTGGGAAAGATCGAGCTATGAATACGAAGAATACGATAGATATCCTATTGAATTAAACCTTAGAGAGATTGAATTGAATTAAAGAAATACCATAAAAACTGAATTTCATACAGAAAATAGGTGAACGATTAATGGATAAAGGCAAGATCCCTAAAGGTTCTTACTGCTACGATGATAATGGATATTGTCCATACTCTCGTGACGATGAAAGATATAAATACAACGCATATGGGTTCGGCTACGTAACATCGAGAACCTGTGATTATCTTAATCTTAATAGCGCTCAGTTAGATTTCGAAGGAGTATATAAGAAGAATGGAAGTAAGTGTTATACAGCTCATTTAATTTATGATTTGTGCAAAGTATGTGGAGTGAATAGATAAATGATTGTCGAATACATAAGAAACATGCGATTGCCCGAGAAATAAAATAGAGGAGAATACATATGTCACAAACATGGTATACAAGTGACACGCATTTCAGTCATAACAATATACTTAAGCACGAGAACAGGGCCTTTGAAACAGTTGAAGAAATGAATGAATCTCTGATTGAAATCTGGAATAATACAGTCTCCAATAATGACACCATATTTCATCTTGGAGATTTTGCATTTGGTGGAGTGACAAAATGGGAGCCTATTCTGTCCAGACTCAAAGGGAATATCAATCTTATTCAAGGAAATCACGATGACAAAAAAGTACTGAAAAGAGTTGCTCATCATTTTGATTCCATTGAAACGATGGTGGAAAAGGTTATTGATAAACAGCACTTGTTTTTATTTCATTATCCTATTGAGATTGGTTTGACTCCAAATGCTTACTCTATCCACGGCCATATTCATAGCAGAGAATCAAATTATGTGAATCAAATCAATGTTGGAGTGGATAGTTCCTTCACAAAGAAAAACGTTGGATTCGGCAACCTGATTCCTGAAGAGTTGCTGTTGCAGGAATTGGTTACACGAAAAATACAAATTCTTGATCTGAGATCAAATAGAGGTGAGAATGTTTGAAAGACTCGCTCTATAAATACACAAAAAAATTGATTAAGCAGTCTTATCCTAAATACAAGAAAGTTCAAGCTGGAGCAACACTAAAAGAAATCATTGTTCAACGAAAAAGAAAAGTCGGACGATGTATAGGGATTAATACATACTATCACTACGAATATTATGAAGAACGAATTCCGATGGTTAAATTTACTGAGGTCTGCACAATTGGCTATATGAGATCTGATGAACACAACATCAATGTGGCGGTAGACCAACGGAATAAAACAGTCTATTGGAATTTTGAAAGAAAGTGCTGATGAAACTTTGATTTCATGTCGACACAATATCAGCTACGCACAATATATTGTGGACAAAATTATTCGATTTTAATTTATATATGTCAAAGCAGTGAAATGAATTCCTGAATATGGTTAATAGTGAAAAAGAATGGTATAGTTTGGATGTAGACGCTTACAAATCTAGGAAAGGAGATGTTATATTAGAATACTAGTGTTCATAATAACACAAAGGAGAATGATAAGAATGAAATTTCGTAAAGGAATATTTCTTGTTGTCTTAATACTGGTACTTATGATAACTTCATCTGCATATGCAGCCGGAGAGAATGTCCAGGGCATAGAAAGCAAAGATCAAAAAAACGCAGTTGGTATTCAAACCGCTCAAATAGTTGGAGAACGTTTTCTTCAAGAATCTGGAATAGAAAATTGGAATCAATCTACTTTAGTTTATTCAGAAACCTTTTATGATTTAGATGAAACAGAGTCTGCTTATTATTTCTTGGTTAACTTTAATAATAAACAAGATGGCTATATTATTGTATCCGCCATTAAGGAGAGAGGGCCAATACTTCAATTTGGTCAAGGAACTCTTGAATTTGATAAAACGAAAGGTTCAAAAGGATACTTCTTAGGTCTGCAAATTATTTATTCGGATAGCGGTAGTGAACTATTATCAAAAAGTGTAAACATTGATAAAAAGTCATCAGAGCAAAATCCCGGGGTGCGAACTCTCAAAAAGACACCGGAAAGCAGTGTCCCTGTTTGGGATAAATACTTATCTTTGGAAAAGTCAATTACCCCCATGATCGTTTATCCTACATCAAAAGAACTTGCCGTAACACGTGTTTGGCAAAGAACTCCTGGAGTTAATCACCCAACTACTTCATGTGGCCCTGCAACCGCTGCTATGATTGTGAATTATTATAATTATGTAAGGGGTTATTCCTTAAAAGGCTCTTATTATTATTTCTCAGATGCTGCCTTCATAAATCATTTGTACACTGATCTGGGAACAGGAAGTTTAGGAACTTCTCTATCATCAGCGTATACTGGTTTGCTAACTCATTTGAATCATGATTACACTCTCTATTTTAGAGGGATGTCGTATAATTCTGGAGTAGGAAACTACGGAGTATATAAAGATGCAATTATGAGTAATAATCCAGTAGCAATTCGATATAATTATTTTGTAAGTAGTGATTCTTATACCAATTATCATTTTGTTGCCGGGAATGGATTTAAAACAGTTTCAGGAGTAGATTACTTTGGCGTCAAAGACCCAGATTATGGCGAGAACTATACTGCTACACAATGGATCAACTGGTTAACGAATGATGACGACTTCGGCATGATTCTAACATTCCCACAAACATAGTAGCAGTCATCTCCGCTAGATAATAAAAACTACTTATATCTTATATTTGTTTAGCGGAGTATTTATTTAAAAGGAGGCATACTTATGAAACTAAAATACTGGGCAGCATTAATAGGTATGATACTTAGTATTCT
Organism: Paenibacillus sp. FSL H3-0333; assembly: GCF_038002805.1. Classification (NCBI taxonomy): domain Bacteria; kingdom Bacillati; phylum Bacillota; class Bacilli; order Caryophanales; family Paenibacillaceae; genus Paenibacillus; species Paenibacillus sp. FSL H3-0333. The sequence continues at coordinate 4,018,007 of NZ_JBBODG010000001.1, forward strand.
ATGTGTTTTTGCGGTAGACATTACAACCTTCAAGTACAGAGTAGGAAGGGGAATTTCCGGAAATGGAAATCCTGGATTAATAGCATTGGCATTATCATGGACATTTTTTACAGTAACTCTAACATTGCTTGCATTCATATTTGTAGACTTCCTGAAAAGAAAATCCAATAAATTGATTCAACTTGCAGTGGCAACTCTTTCTGCGACTCTTCTAATTTCGATGGTTTTTGCAGAATTAAGAGCAATTAACATATTGGAAAAAAATTTAAATGGATTCTCAAGCGATAGAGATTCAGTTGTTTTTCGTTTTACTTTAATCAACCAATATACTAATACTCTCTTCTATAACTGGTACATCTTAATTTTTGGTATTGCGTTGGCGCTATTTATTTCTTGTCTTATTGTTTTATATGGTAATAGAAAAAATAAAAATTCTTGAGTGTTCTTACTTATCTTTTGACCCTCACAAAAGATTCAATCAATATTTGAGAATTAATTGACATTGCATTGATGATGGGTGATAGTGAATGATTTGAGGAATTATCCAATACAAACAATGAGTTAGTTCAATCAATATAAACTAAAAATAACTAAACATATATAAAATTGAATGTTATAATCTTCATAAGGACTGTATTACAAGTGAATCACTTTAATTTACTTTATATACACCATATAAGGAGGTTATATCATGTCCTCAAATGCATCACCAAGTTTAAGTGTTATTGACCTGGGTTTTTCGGTATACAAAAGGCAAGAAAGGCAAGACAATCTATTTACAGCCATCGATTACTGGTGAACCACAAGACATGTTTGAACAAAACATTAAATCTAACCATTTCACTTACAACGATGAATTGTTTATCGGAGATCTGGCACAGGGCTATAGTGACATCAAGTATTTTTCATTGAAGGACAATAAGAGCGAAGCGATGACATCTGAAGTACTTCTAAAAACAGGACTTGGCTATCTAAACAGAAGCAACCCGTTCAACTTAGTTACTGGACTGCCTGTTTTGTTTTATTTCTCACAATTGTCTGACATGGAAAAGTTAATTGAAACTATTGGAGATCAAAGTACATATGGGATCAGAAAAGGAAATCAACTAATAAAAGATGTTAAACTAAAATAAATGAATATAAAATTTATCCGCAAGGATATGGCATAGCAATGAGTTATCTTCTCGACAAGAATGGCAAACTTATCAACAAACATATAGCCAGGAAGAGAATTCTTGTCATTGATTTAGGTTTCTATACTTTGAATCTTTTGGGTTTGGATAAACTCGATATCATGAAGGAATCAACCAGCCTACTCTTGGGAGTAGAAAAGGCATATAAACTATTGAGAAGATATCTTGTGAACATGTTGGAAAAGCTCCATCAATCTATGAGATGGACCAATATGTTCAATCTGGATTTTATGAAGGGATTAATATTAAAACGTTAATCTCAAAAGCATTTCAATCCTTAGCATTGCAAATCTTAAACGAGGTCGAAGGGCTGAACATTCAATTTGATTATTACTTTATTGGTGGAGGTGCGGCATTTCAGATTTTCGATGCTTTAACTTTGAAGAACAAGATTCTGTTTGGACAGATGGCTCAGACAGAAGATTATGAGAATGCCGGGGTGAGACAATGGGGGTAAAAGTTGTGATTGCTCGGTTAAGACCGAAGAAAGATGACGACATACGCCTAGCTCTTAGCAGATTGCCTTCGCATTATGATGAGAGTGATGTCATAAGAGAAGCGTTGAGACAATTTCTCTTTAGTCACAAAGGAAGAATTCCTCAATTGTTTGGACGCCAACCAGAAACAGAAAATAATGATATTAACCCACTTAATAAAAATCCCGAAAAAGAGATTCATCTTGAGAGGGTAATGGATGAAGAAGACGATGATTTGGAAGCAGCATTAGATAATTTTATTAAAAAGTAGGCTTTGCCTACTTAATACATAGATTTTCTCCATATTTCGTTTAGGAGGTGGTTAAAAACGTTGATTCTAAAGGGTTTTTTGGGCCATATTTGCTTATGAAATCAATATTTTATCGTGACTTGTAAGAAAGGAGATGTTATTCATCTGTAATCAATGTAATTCAATACTACTACATAATCACACTGACAGAGGCTCTAATCTCAAACTTCGAGATACTACAAACACCATAGAGGGGTTGATTCAAACCGCTAATGATATGGGGCATAAGGGTTTAGCCATAACCGACCACGAGTCTGTAAGTTCACATGTAAAAGCGATTCAAATCACCGAACAACTAAAAAAGAATGAAAAAATAGCTCAAGACTTTAAACTAATCTTAGGCAATGAAATTTATCTAGTAGAGAACACAGAAGAAATTCGCACCAACTATAAATCTGGTGTAACGAAGTTTCCACATTTCCTCTTACTTTCTAAAGACGCAATTGGACACGAACAAATTCGATACATGAGTTCAAAAGCTTGGGCAGATTCGTTTTTCACTGGCCCTATGTTAAGAACTCCTACTGAAAGAGGATTGCTTGAATCTATAATCAAAAGAGATCCTGGACACTTGATTGCTTCTAGTGCGTGTCTGGGGTCTCCACATTGTATCTATCTACTTGAAATGAAAACACACCACGAAAATAATGATTTAGAGAAAGCAAAAGAAAGCTATAAAAAAGTTTGCGATTTTACTGAATGGTGCATTGATGTGTTTGGGAAAGATGATTTTTATCTCGAACTCCAACCAGCTTATAGTGAGGAACAAATATATTGTAATAAACAATTACTTAAACTTTCCAATAAATATGGTCTTAAATACATAATCACTACTGATAGTCACTTTCTGCGTCCAGAAGATCGAATTGTGCATAAGGCATTCTTGAATGCCAAAGAAGGAGAACGTGAGGTAGATGCCTTTTATGAAGCTACTTTTGTTCAAACGATTGATGAGATGTCAGAGCGACTAAATTATCTAGAACATGAAGTAATCAAAACAGCCTTAGACAATACAATAGAAATTGGAAATAAAATTCAAGACTACACAATTCTTAAACCGACTGTTATTCCCAAGATTGATTTACCTGACTTTAATCTTCGTGGAACTTTCAGATCTGTATATGGAAAATATGAATTTATAAATAAAATGGCACACTCAGAAAACCCACAGGACAGATATATAGTTAAATTGATCGAAGATGGTTTTTATGAGTACTTGCCCTACAATACATATTCAACCGAAAAATTGCATTCTGTGGCTGGACGTATAAATGTTGAACTAGGTGAACTTTGGAAGATTTCAGAAACACTTAATCAGTCAATGGCGAGTTATTATATTACCGTCAGAGAAATTGTAAATGTAATTTGGGATGATGATTGTGGAAATAGTCTTGTGGGGGTTTCTCGTGGTTCTGCTGCTGGGTATCTTATCTGTTTTCTTTTGGGAATTACGCAGGTTAATCCACTGGAGTATGGAATTGAAATGCCACATTGGAGACACCTTACAGCAGAACGCCCTGAGTATCCTGACGTAGATATCGACACAGAGGCCGCAAAAAGAGATCAAATATTCAGACAGCTAAAACAATACTTTGGTGAAAAACGAGTATTGCAAGTATGCACTTTTGGAACCGAAGCATCCAAATCTGCTGTTCAAAGTGCAGCCCGTGGTCTTGGAATTGATAATGATGTAGCAATGTATGTTTCAGGACTAGTGCCATTTGAACGAGGAAGTAACTGGACACTTTCAGATTGTGTGAATGGCAATGAAGAGAAAGAAAGAAAGCCTGTACAAGAATTTATCTCTGAAATCAATAAACACGAACATTGGCTAAATGTTGCAATGAAAATTGAAGGACTTGTAAACAAACGCAGTATCCATGCCAGTGGTGTTATTGTCTTTAATGAAGAATTCTATAAAACCAATGCAATGATGACTGCACCAAATGGAACACATGTAACGCAATTTAGTCTTGAGGATTGCGAAGCAGTTTCAAATATGAAATTTGACCTTTTGACGATTGAAGGACTTGATAAAATTCGAGTCACATTAGATACATTACTTGCAGAAAACCTCATGGAGTGGCAAGGCACAATACGCAAAACCTACAATCGTTATTTGCATCCCAACAAAATTGACATGGTCAGTCCCAAAGTATATGACCTAATTGGATCGGATAGTATTACTGATTTATTTCAATTCTCTACTGAAATTGGGATTCAAACAGTAAAAAGAACAAAGCCAGCAAACTTGATTGAGCTTGCTTCTGCCAATTCACTAATGAGACTAATGGGAAGTGGACATGGAACTGAAACACCTATTGATAGTTTCATTCGTTTCAAAAACAATATTGGTGAATGGTACGAAGAACTTCACAAGCATCAACTTAATGAAGATGAAATTAAGATACTTGAAAAACATCTTTTAACACTGAACGGTGTTGCTGACACACAAGAATCTATCATGTTGTTGTCAATGGACGAAAAAGTTGCAGGGTTCTCAATACAAGATGCCAATAAATTGAGAAAAATCATTGCCAAGAAAAAGGCAACTGAAATTGAAAAAATTAAGAAGACGTTTTACAAAAAAGGTTTAAAACTGGGCAATAGAACTGAAATGCTTGATTACGTATGGAATGTGCAGATCGTAAGACAGCTAGGATATTCATTCTCAATCCTTCACACACTTGCATATTCAATTATTGCTCTACAAGAAGCAAGTCTGAACATCAACTATAATCCCATCTATTGGAGAACCGCATGTCTAACAGTCAATTCAGCATCCATAGACAATGAATCGGACGCTGATGAAGAAGACACTAAATCAAAGTCGCAATCCACTAACTATGGTAAAATTGCTTCTGCAATTGGGAACATGCAGAGTCGCGGAGTAAAAGTTGGTTTGCCAAATATCAATAAGGCTTACTTTGGATTCAAACCTGATATTATCGAAGATCAAATCATATTTGGATTAAAAGGTATTAATGGTATTGGTGATGATGTGGTACAGAATGTAATTCAAAATCGACCATATGCTTCATTTGATGATTTCCTGGTTCGAATGTATGACACCTCAATCATTAAGAAAGCTCAATTAATTCAACTAACCAAAGCAGGATGTTTCGAGACATTTGGTGATCGTATTTCTATAATGAAGACTTTTGTAAACAAACTCTACATACCAAAAGAAAAACTAAATTTTCAGAATCTAAATGCTGTAATTGAATGTGGTCTTATCCCTCAAGAGATGCAACAGTATTCTAAGCTCTTTAATTTCAGAAAGTATGTAATGAAAAAAATACATAGAAAAGTTAATAAAGACAAGTACTATGCACTAGATAAGATTTCTACTCCATTTTATTATGAGAATTTCTCTGATCAGGGAATCAAAGAGTATAGTGGCAACTTTCCAGTGATCAGCGAGAACGTATTTAAAAAAGAATACGATAAAAAGATGGATGGAATTAGAGAGTGGTTGTCATTACCTGAAACACTAGAACGGTTTAATGCTAAACAATATGAAATGGAATGGGGATCTGTTGCCGAAGGTACAGTTAGTAAATGGGAAATGGATTCGTTATCTTTCTATTATACCGAACATGAGCTTGAACATATCGACTATGTACGTTACGGAATTAGTAAATTTGGGGATCTGCCAGAAGAACCAATTGTTGTTTCAACAATGACATTCAGAAACGGTAATAGCAGACCTAAGTTTAAACTTGATTTTATCACAGGAACTGTATTAGACAAAGACAAGAACAAACACACTGTGGCCCTTCTAACAACTGATGGGGTGGTGACACTTAAATTTTCCGATGGTGAATTTGCATACTACAACAAACAAGTGTCTAAGCCTAAGCCCGATGGAGGGAAACAGATTGTAGAAAAGACTTGGTTTGCCAGAGGAAATAAATTAGTGCTGTGTGGATATCGTAGGGGAGCACAATTCAAACCACATCGATATAAAGATACTAATGTTAAGCACACAACCATGCTCATAACTGCAATTGCCAAAGATGGCTCAATAAAAGTTGAAACAGAAAGAAAAAAATAAATATAAGAAGGGGAATTGAATTATGGAAGAAAATCTCACCAAACTATCCAAATCATCAATTGAAAAACTTCTAAATCGTCCAATCTCAGACGAATACTACAACCTACTACTCAAGGAGTCATTAATTAATCTCTTAGAAACGAAGGAAAATGAAGAATATGAATAAATATAATAACAATAATGAACTTGATTATCACAATATCTTATGCAAATAAATTCTTTCCTGATCCACAGGATAAGGAGGTGACCAATTATTCAACATGTGCGGGATGTGGCGAAGAGGTAAGTTTGAGCGATGTTGCTGAAGGTGAAATTTTAGACATCTATGGTATGTGTGTGCACGATGATAGGCAGTGTATTAAGGATGCTATGCAAGCGAGAGTTGTAACGTTAGATGACATTGTTAATGAAGAATAGGAGGGTGATTATTTGAATTTGGTAGGACATAATATTGGATTGGTTGAACAGTTGAAAATGCATATGATTAAGAAATTGAACGAATATCATAGAGACGGATTTATTGTCGAGGGCAAATTTCAGGAACTCTTGATAAGAGAGACTGCTGCACTAGATGAACGGTTAGAGGTAATGAAGGAATGGCTGTAAAGAAAAACGAAGGCAAAATATTTGAGGATAACTTTCAAGCTTCAGTTAAGGGCGTTGACGAGAAGATATTTTTTACTCGAGTAAAAGATACCTTCATACCCCCAGATCTTCGACAACGAGTTAAGGTTACAAAGAACGACTACGATTGCATGTTGTTTGCTCGATCACATCTTTTTACGCTTGAACTTAAATCAACAAAAGAGAACAGATTTAGTTTTGACGAAAGCATAATCAAGCAGCACCAGATTGATAAGTTAGTTGAGGCAAATACATACGACAATATCATATCAGGTTTTATAATGAACTTCCGTGAACCTTTAAATAAGGTGTTTTTTGTTCCGATTCAAGAATTTATTGATTATCAATACATAGCACAAAATCAGATCAAAGAAAACAAATATAAAAATAAAATTAATAAATCAAGTATTCCAAAGGGCATCTGTGAAGAAATTGGAATTGAAATTAAAGGCTTTAAGAAGAAGGTTAACTGGCATTATCATATTAAGGATTTTATCACGGAGGCAATGAATTATAAACAACAAGGGGGACAAATCAACGAACACTCAAAGAAACAATCATAGTTTTGAAATAATACCTCACTATGAAGAAAGTAAAGACAGCTGTATAAATGAGACAATTGAGAAGAATATTGAACAAGTAATCAAATACATAATGAAGAAATATTCCAAAAACATAAGAAATGAAGTATAATAAACTAATGATAACTATAATAAGGAGATGTCATTTGATTGATAACCTTAAAAGGATCTGAAAAATTTAATAAGCAACAACTAGAGGCCTTGATTTCAAAAATCAAGGCTATTGTTTATGCTCGTGTTTCTACCGATATGCAGGTTGATAATTATTCAATAGAATCTCAGATTGAAAGATGTGTCAATCTAGCAAATCAGAAGGGAATAACAGATGATGAAATAGTTGTCTTAGTGGAAGATGGTGAGTCCGGTGATAATCCAAACCGTCCAATGATTAACTATGTTTGTTTTCTTTTAGAGTACGGTATTGGAGATCATGCAATATTCTTACACCCAAGTCGGATGAGTCGTTTTCTCCAATTACAGACTCAAATATCTAACCGTATATGGGGACTAGGAAAAGATTTTTGGTTCGTAGAATTCGATTTTGACAAATCTAACCCAGAATCAATGTTGAATTTTAATATTCAGGGGTCCATATCAGAGTACAATAAAGCAAAAATACTTGCAGATACTAAGCGAGGTAGGACTACTAAGGTAAAGAACAATTTAATACCCGGTATTAATAGAATATATGGATACCATTATGATAAAGAGTTAGATACATTGGTTGTAAACCCTCAAGAAAAAGATGTGTATTTGAAAATGGTAGATTTGTTATTAGTTCAGAATTTCAGTGTGTCAAGAATAGCTTTTGATTTGTCCTTAAAGGGAATTGCCGCTCCAAAGGGTAAAAGATGGTATCAATCAACGATTAGCAGAATACTAAAGAATGAAACATATATAGGTACTTTCTATTTCGGAAAGACTAAAGTAATAACTAATCTCGATGGAACAAAGAAGCAAGTGCCCCAGCCACGTGAAGAATGGACATTAATCACTGTACCAAGTTATATTAACCAAGAAACATATGAAAGAATACAGAAGAAAATTGAATCATTAAATACAAAAACTAGAGGTAGGCCATCCGAAGATTATTTATTGCGAGGATTATCTAAATGTGGTCGGTGTGGAGGAGCAGTATCATCAGGAACTAGCAGTAAAACAAATGGAGCAATTCATAAATATTATACTTGTGTGAAAAAGGCGAAAAAATCATTTGAGGTTGGCTCTGGTGAATCAAATCAATTGTGTAGAGGGAAGAACTGGAGAGTTGACTATGTTGATAAAATGGTGTGGGAATATATATTGAATATAATCCTACACCCTGAAAGTTTTTTGACCAGAATATTGAATAAACAAAACGAGCATCAAAACACCGATGATCTTATTAAAGAAAAGAAAGATTTGATAAAATTAATAAAAGAAAAAGAGTATGAAAGAAATCGCTATACTGAAATGTATGCGAGTGGAATTATTAAAACGTTAAAAGAAGTTGAAGAAAAGGTACAGAATATAGATCAATATATCAACGAACTTAAAGAGAGTCTGCACTATATTGATACTAGCCTTACTGAAGTAATACATGAAAAAAACGATATTGCTAAATTGACTCAAAGTATTAGTGATTTGCAAAAAATATTGAGCGAACACATTACAATGGAGGATAAGCGCAATATTGTTGGTGTGTTTATAAAAAGAGTAGTATTTAATGAAGATAATAAGATAGACATTTTCATGAATTTCACTCAAGATAGAGGATATGGGTTCACAAAGGAAATAAATACACATGGAAATATAATCATTAGTGAAATCGATGGAGGACCACCGCAGCCAGTTTGTCCTGATTCTGGCCGGGTATTCCGGAGAGATTGACTATTTTCTGATGAGCAATCCGGGTCTGCCCTCGCGGTTTCCGATCCAGGTTGAATTTCCCGATTATACCATCGACCAGCTGCTGCAGATTGCCGAGCTGATGGCCAAGGACCGTGATTATATTTTGATGCCGCAGGCCATACTCAGACTCAAGCAGCATTTGCTTATGGAAAAGACAGAGAGTCTGCATGCTTTCAGCAATGCAAGGTATGTACGCAACAGTATTGAGAAGGCGGTACGCGCACAGGCTGTGCGGCTCTTGAACCAGTATGAGAGTACAAGTCCGGGCAAGCAGGAGCTGATGACGCTGCGGACCGAGGATTTCAAAGGATAGTCCAGGAAGAATAGATGAGGAGCATGGAATGAATGGCAACTACAACACATGACACAGAGACAGAAGTGCAGGACCGGGCGATTCTTGTCAGTCTGGTGACTGACAAGATCAAACGCACCGGGATCGACCCTGAGCTCTCGCTTCAGGAGCTGGTACAATTAGCAGAGACCGCCGGGGTAGAGGTTCTGGATGTACTGCGGCAGAATAAGGAGACCCCGGATTCAAGATGGTTTATCGGTAAAGGTAAGGTGGAAGAGCTTCGGATGGCCGCTGACGGGCTTGGCGCGAATACCGCGATCTTCGATCAGGAGCTGTCCGGGGCGCAGGTGCGTAATCTGGAAGAGGCGCTGGATCTCAAAATCATTGACCGTACACAGCTGATTCTCGATATCTTCGCCGGACGCGCGAAGACCCGGGAAGGGATCATCCAGGTAGAGCTGGCCCAGCTGTCTTATCTGCTGCCGCGTCTGTCCGGGCAAGGCAAGAATCTGTCGCGTCAGGGAGGCGGAATTGGTACGAGAGGTCCCGGAGAGAGCAAGCTGGAGACGGACCGCCGGCATATCCGTGACCGGATTACCGAGCTGAAGCGCCAGCTGGATGAGGTGGTCAAGACCCGTGAGCTGCACCGTGAACACCGCCGCAAGAGCGGTGCGGTTCAGGTGGCACTGGTAGGCTATACCAACGCGGGCAAATCCACGCTGCTGAAGCAGCTGACCGATGCCGATGTGTACATCGAGAACCAATTGTTCGCTACCCTTGACCCGACCTCGCGTGTGCTTCAGCTTCCGGGCAGCAAGGAGGTCGTGCTTACGGACACCGTCGGCTTCATTCAGAATCTGCCGCATGATCTAGTAGCCTCCTTCCGCGCTACGCTGGAGGAAGTCAATGAAGCCAATCTGGTGCTGCATGTGGTAGATTCCTCTTCTCCGATGCGTGAGGAGCAGATGGAGGTCGTTCAGAGTATTCTGCAGGATCTGGGCGCGGCAGGCAAGCCGCAGATCGTATTGTTCAACAAAATCGATCTGTGTCAGCCGGAGCAGCTGGAGATGCTCCCGACCGGTGAAGGCTTCCTGAAGATCAGTGCTTTTAATGAGGAGGATCTCTCACGGATCACGGAGATCATCAGCGATCAGCTGGCCGGGGATACTCTGATCTTCCGCATTCCCGGTGACCGCGGGGATCTGTCCTCTCTGCTCTATCGGGTGGGCGAGGTGCTTGAACAGGATTATGACGGAAGCGATGTACTCTATAACGTGCGACTGAATAAAGAGGACTACGATAAATGGAGCTACAAGCTGGCTGAATTCGTGGAGCCGCAATAATTTCTTAACTGAACCCGTTTGGATCTGACTTGGCTGGTTAGAGATGAAGCATCTATATCCCCGCATTGCAACAGTCTGCTTTGGATACTGATCCAGGCAGGCTTTGCTGTGCGGGTTGTGCCTGATGCATAAGCAGGACATCATTATACAGAATGTTAGGAGAGATGAAGGGGACATGGCAGGATTTGCAGAGGATTTATTACAGGCGGCGGAAGCTGCAGAGCTAGAAATCGAAGGTGCGGTCAAGGCGCTGGATCGGATTGTGGATCATAATCAGTGGAAGGTGATCGAAGCCTTCCAGCGTCAGCATGTGAGTGATTTTCACTTCGCAGGTTCTACCGGTTATGCCTACAATGACCGGGGGCGTGAGGTGCTGGATCTGGTCTATGCTGAAGTATTCGGTGCGGAAGCTGCGCTAGTCCGGCCGCATTTCGCTTCAGGAACTCATACCATATCTACCGCTCTGTTCGGTGTGCTGCGGCCCGGAGATGAGCTTCTGTACATTACAGGGCGCCCCTATGATACGCTGCACAAGGTGGTGGGGAAGCCAGGAGACGGGACAGGCTCTCTGGCGGATTTCGGCATCGGCTACCGGGAGACAGCGCTGACAGAAGAGGGTAAGGTTGACTGGGAGGAGGTCGCCTTAGCAATAAATGACAAGACTAAGGTCATCGGAATCCAGCGTTCGCGCGGCTATGACTGGCGTTCTTCCTTCACGGTCGCTGAGATTGGCGAGATGGCAGCACGGGTAAAAGCCATTAAGCCGGATGTTATCGTATTCGTGGATAACTGTTATGGAGAATTCACAGAGACGCTGGAGCCGCCGCAGGTTGGCGCTGATCTGGTCGCCGGTTCGCTGATCAAGAATCCCGGCGGCGGAATCGCCGAGACTGGCGGTTATATCTGCGGCCGTGCAGAGCTGGTGGAGCTGGCGGCCTACCGTCTGACTGCCCCTGGAATCGGCGGTGAGGTAGGTGCGATGCTCGGCACGACACGCGGCCTGTATCAAGGCCTGTTCATGGCCCCGCATACGGTGGGACAGGCTGTGAAGGGAAGTATCTTCGCAGCGGCGGTATTCCAGCGCTGCGGCTTCACCACCAAGCCTGCCTGGCATGAGCCGCGTACGGATCTGATTCAGGCGGTGGCTTTTGACGGACCCGAGCATCTGATTGCCTTCGTACAAGGAATCCAGCGCGCAGCAGCGGTAGACAGCCATGTCGTGCCTGAGCCTTGGGACATGCCGGGGTATGAGCATCCAGTCATCATGGCTGCCGGGACATTCATCCAGGGCGGAAGCCTGGAGCTGTCAGCCGACGCGCCCATCCGCGCACCATATATCGGGTATATGCAAGGCGGATTAACCTATTCTCATGTCAAATACGGGGTATTAATGGCTCTTCAGAGCATGAGGGAGCGCAAGCTGCTGTAGTTCTCGAACACATAGGAGGCAGAGGCCGATGTACGAAGCAGAAGCAATCGAGGGATTGTTGCAGAAAAGGAGTGCGGACAAGGCTCCACTAGTCGTCATGATGTGCGGAGTAGCGGGTTCGGGCAAAACGACTTTTGCGCTTAAGCTGGAGCATGAGGGGTTCGTCCGGCTGTCCATCGATGAGGATATCTGGAGTACATATGGCCGCTACGGGATAGATTATCCTGAGGAGGAGTACGAATCCTTGAAGGAACAGTCGGAACGCAAGCTGCGCAAAGAGCTGGTGCAGCTGGTTCAGGCGAAGCGTCATGTGGTGGTGGATTTCAGCTTCTGGCAGCGGCAGCGCCGGGATGATTACAAGCAGCTGATCGGGGAGTATGGCGGGAAATGGGCTGTGATCTTCCTCAAGGTACAGCCTGAAGAGCTACGGCGGCGGCTCCTGTTAAGAAGCGAGCGGATGGATGCCAATGCGGCATTCACCATTACCGAGGAGATTCTGACCCGTTTCCTGAACGGATTCGAGACTCCGGCTGGAGAAGGGGAATGGGTCGTTGAAGCGTGACATGCTATGAAACATGTACAGTAAGCCTTTAAGGCCCCCGCAAAGCACCTATTTCGTCATCGGAACTAAAGCCCTGTTATGTGGGCGGATTTTGCCTGCGGATTACTCTTTGTGATATACTTCGGGGAACCAAATCCCATGCATCGGACACTTTGATCTGTTAATCTCACAATGGGTGAAAGAAATCTTGTGAGAAAAACTCACATACCATTGACACGCCATATAAGGAAATGTACAATGAGATGAGAAAAAGATCATTGGAAGGTTGGATGAGTCATGGGTGATGAAATCCGCAGAAATATGGCATTATTTCCGATTGGAATCGTAATGAAGTTAACAGATCTATCCGCCAGACAAATTCGTTATTATGAGCAGCACAGCCTGATCGTACCTGCGCGTACCTCCGGCAACCAGCGTTTGTTCTCTTTTAATGATGTGGAACGTCTGCTTGAGATCAAGGCGTTGATTGAGAAGGGTGTTAATATTGCCGGCATTAAGCAGGTGATGAATCCTGTCTCGAAGGAATCTGAAGAAGCTACGGTTATTACCCCTGACACAGAGGTGAGACGTAGAGAGTTGTCTGATTCGCAGCTTCACCGTCTGCTGAAGCAGGAGCTGGTTTCCGGTAAAAGACCGGGACAAGTGTCTCTGATCCAAGGTGAGCTATCCCGGTTTTTTAATAAATAATATAGAGCTGTTGAAAGGGAGAGGGTAACGTGAGCTTTACTAAAGAGGATATTCTGCGCATTTCCAAGGACGAGAACGTCCGGTTTATTCGCCTGCAATTCACCGATTTGCTGGGAACGATCAAGAATGTAGAGATTCCGGTAAGCCAGCTTGAAAAAGCACTCGACAATAAAATGATGTTCGATGGCTCGTCCATCGAAGGTTATGTGCGGATTGAAGAATCCGATATGTATCTGTATCCGGACCTGAGCACCTGGGTTATCTTCCCTTGGGTGACTGACAGCCGTGTGGCACGTCTGATTTGTGATGTGTACATGCCGGATGGCACACCGTTTGCCGGAGACCCGCGTGGTATCCTCAAGCGTTGTCTGCAGGAAGCGGAAGAAATGGGCTTCACAGCTATGAATGTCGGACCGGAGCCGGAATTCTTCCTGTTCAGAACAGACGAGAAGGGCAATCCGACTACAGAGCTGAATGACCAGGGTGGATATTTCGATCTGGCGCCAATGGATCTTGGGGAGAACTGCCGCCGCGAAATCGTATTGACACTGGAAGAGATGGGCTTTGAAATTGAAGCCTCCCACCACGAAGTGGCTTCCGGCCAGCATGAAATTGACTTCAAATATGCCGATGCCATCAAGGCAGCGGATCAGATTCAGACCTTCAAGCTTGTCGTGAAGACGGTAGCCCGCCATCACGGCCTGCATGCAACCTTTATGCCTAAGCCGCTGTTCGGTATGAACGGATCTGGTATGCACGCTCACCAATCCCTGTTCAAAGGCAAAGAGAATATGTTCTACGATGAGAGCGATAAGCTGGGCCTTAGCAAGACTGCCCGTTATTACATGGCGGGGATTCTGAAGCACGCACGTGCTTTTGCAGCGATCACTAACCCGACTGTCAACTCTTACAAGCGTCTGGTACCTGGTTATGAAGCGCCTTGTTATGTAGCCTGGTCTGCAAGTAACCGCAGCCCGATGATCCGTATTCCGGCTTCGAGAGGACTCAGCACACGCGTTGAGGTTCGTAACCCGGACCCGGCGGCTAACCCTTACCTTGCACTCGCTGTTATGCTGAAGGCAGGTCTGGATGGAATCAAGCGTCAGCTCGATCTTCCGGCTCCTATCGACCGTAACATCTATGTGATGTCCGAAGAAGAGCGGATCGAAGAAGGCATTCCAAGTCTGCCAGCCGATCTGAAGGAAGCCCTGAACGAAATGATCCGCAGCCACGTGATCACAGAAGCCCTCGGCGAACACGCCCTGGCCCACTTCTACGAGCTGAAGGAAATCGAATGGGACATCTACCGCACCCAGGTCCACGAGTGGGAAAGAGATCAGTACATGACGCTTTACTAGGATACAGCAGCCCTTGGCGCTATTCGCGCCGGGGGCTTTTTATATTTTTTAGAGAGTATGATTTACATCTGTCCGGGGATCTAGTGCTCTTACGTATGTGGGATTCAAGATGTATACAAAAAACCGAACACAATTGGCGGCCGCGAAGGGTTAGTTAGATTGTGGTGAAGACATACCCAAAAAGCAGGCTTCCTAAAGCTAGCACAACAGTCATGCCAAGGAGCACTCTAATATAAAAAACCAACAGCTTTCTTTTACCGAGAAATAAATCCCGGACTGCTGTTGGTATATGGAACTGAACGTCTCTGATTAGGTTAATGTATGATTATATATTTTGGTCATCCTTATGATGAAGATCCCTATATTCATTCTTTGTTAAACCAAACAACATAGAATCATGATATTTACCATTGATATAGAAGATTTGACGTCGGACTCCTTCTTGAACGCATCCTACTTTTCTAAGCATAGCAGCCGATGCCTTATTTCCGTCCAGAACATAATCATTAAATTTATTAAGTCTACGCTCGAAAAATGCATATTTTAAAAGCATGTGCACTGCCCTGGTACCGTAACCCTTACCTCGATAGGGATGATCAATTACAATACCTATGCTGAAAGTACCATTCCTCTCGTCAATGCTGTTTAGATTAATACCACCTACCGTTTCACCGTTCATATTTTCAATAGTAAACATGATTCGGCCATTAGTGGACGAAAATTCAACGTTCTCTTCAACGAATTTCTTCGCACCCGAGATTGTAGGCGGCAATTCAATAGTACATTCCAGAAAACGACGGGCAGGGGTATCGAATGCAGTTAAATATATACTTTCCCAATCCTCAGCCTCTATTGAACGCAATCTAATTTCATCATCCTGCCAATAATAGTTTGTATAATCTATATTTCGCATAAGTACACCTCCAAATAATATCACGATTCTATAAGTTTATCTCATGAAATATATATTTTGGAGGTGCTTTTTGATTATAAGTAATCTTAACATGATGACATTACTTAGATGGTGAAGTTCTAAGATTATTGTTCAAAGTCAAACGGGGGAGGGCGGAAGATCTGCTACATTAGTATATAAGTTATTCCGAAGTATGTTTATAAAAAAGGCGCCTACTCCCACCAAACGTAGTATGTGCCTAGCTGCTCTGTAAGTTGGTTAATCGTAGCGAGGATCTCTGGCGAATATTCGGTGATCAGAACGCCTTGGATGAGCGGCATTGCCTTAAGCGAAAATCCATTCAACGTTTCCTCCCAGGTTTAATAGATTATTCTTCGAGAGGAATCGGGGGCCGGATGATATACCATAGCAATCCATAAGCTAATCCAAAGTAAAGGAGTATACCCAGTATGGATAGGGACAGAAGAATGAGGATAACCTTATTTCCGTTCATACATTTACCTCCTAAATAAAAAAACTCTCCCGATTTTTAGTGCGGGGGAGAGACTGAAGATGAAGACTGAGCAAAACCCTTACAACATAATATAAAGGAATTATAACTCCAGATCAATTCATTTTACATACTATTCCATCTCCTATATACTTAACCAGAAGAGAATTCTAGTGGCAGACATGGGAGCGGATGATGAAGAATACATATAAGATTATGCTTTCGCTGATGCTCATCCTGGCGCTAACATGTCCGGTGGCTGGGGCGGAAGGAGTGGCTGTGCCAGCGGAGACCCAAACTAGGCTTATGGAGCAATATGGGCTGGATGCGCCGGCTCTGCCGTTGTGGGATTGGAGCAGCGTTGATGTCGGGGGCAGTGGCATTACAGGTGGGATGCTGTTCGTGTACCGGATGATGTTGAATCCGCTGGGGGTCATGTTGCTAGAGATACTATATATTCTGTAGTAGAGGGGGAAAAGAATGAATTCGCGTTATGATACGCCAAGCCCTGCACGCAGAGTCCGCAGGAGATCGGGCGGTAAGTCGTTACTGGTTCTTATCCTTGTTCTGATTGTGATGGCGGTTACGAATCCGGGAAAGGAAGCATTCAGTGAATATTCTGTAAAGAATCTGGAAAATACGCTCGGTCAGGAAATAGGCGACGGAATTACCAAGCAGGTGGCCCAGCCTGTAATTGAGTCTTTGACCGTGAGGGATAACTACATTTTGTTTTCTGTATTCAGTGTACCGGACCTTAAGAATACCAATTTTTTTACCCGGGATGGCGGGGCCACGAAGAAGTATATCGGATTGTTCAAAATCCTGTTTATTAAGCTGTAAATATGGTTTACATATTGTTCCATGACCCGGTATAATTGAATAGATTCGAGACGGAATCTTTAATATGGTTGTGGAACAAGGAGGAACGAAGTTGAATACGGCTTATAAAGTACTGTCCAGTGATGCTGATCTATTCGCTGCCGCACTGGCACAGGTACAGGTCTACGTCGTTCAGCTGGTTGATGGCAAACCGCATGTGATTGCTGATTATGCCGGACCTGTACAGAAATGGACACCGGAGTACATTGTGCTGGCCGGAATGACTTATAGACGCGATGAATTTGAATTCCGGGTACGATTGAACAAGAAGTAAGCAGATTCGCTGCCCACTACCTGCAGCTCTAACTAACATTACTGCCGAATCACACAATCTTTGGAGCCATTCTTGGCATCTCTTATACTATCCAAGTGTAAAAGAGGTGTAAAGATGAGCCAAAGAGAACGTAACCGGATTCGCAGAGCCATTAATGTCCTGCTGACACAGCGGGCAATCCTGCTGGAGAGACTGGAAGAAATCAATGAGAATCTGCGCAGGGTGCCTAGAGGTTCGCGGGCCAGAAGAGAACTGCTGGCAGCCAGAGAATCGATCCGCGAGGCCATCCGTTTGAATACGGTGGCTATCCGTCTGTTGAGAAGTGTGCTGTAGTCTGTATCCGCTCTAATTTATATGAGTCACAGGAACCCTTGGGACGCAATCTGGCGTCTCAAGGGTTTTTGCGACGTTCCTATTCCCGGATGGTGACACGGGTACCTATGGGAACGAGGGCGGCTAGAGCCAGAACATCTGCGTTATACATACGAATACAGCCGTGTGAGACCATGTGGCCGATGGAGGATGGGTCATTGGTTCCGTGGATGCCGTAATGCGGCTTGGACAGTCCCATCCAGAAGGCACCGAACGGACCGCCCGGATTGGGCTGTTTGTTAATGATGGTGTATTCGCCTACAGGCGAGACGGTTAACATTTTGCCGATGCCGACAGGGAAGCCTCTGGTGACAACGTCATTATCCAGCAGGTACAGCATGCGCTGTGACAGATCGACGATAATTCGGTAATTGGGCATACAGATCAGCACTCCTTTGTAACAGGATATGTGCGGAGCTAGGCAGCGGTTCGCAGAAAAAATGGCCAAAAAGCCGAATGCGAACAAATGTTTGTATACATCTTTTTGGCCACTACACGAAGTAAAATGAACATAAAACAGGCTGCTTCGCATGGTGCGGAGCAGCCTGTTCTTAAGCGGGGAGTAGATTAGTGGATATCGCGGAATAATCCGATGACCCGGCCCAAAATCGTAACGCGGTTGAGGCGGAGAGGCTCGTACGCCGGATTCTCCGGCTGCAGCCTGATATGATCCCGTTCTTTGTAGAAGGTCTTGACAGTTGCTTCATCTTCTTCGGTCATCGCTACAACAATATCGCCGTTGTCGGCAGTCTGCTGCTGGCGCACGATGACATAATCCCCGTTCATAATTCCGGCATCCACCATACTGTCACCAAGGACAGATAGCATAAATACCTTGTTATCACCTACATAATGAGCAGGCAACGGGAAGTAATCCTCAATATTCTCTGTTGCTGTAATAGGAACACCAGCTGTAACCTTACCCACTACCGGGATGCGGGTAACGGTCTGGACGAATTGATGCACATTCTCTGAATCTTCCTGGCCGAGTAGTTCAATGGCACGCGGTTTCGTTGGGTCACGCCGGATCAGGCCCTTTTTCTCAAGCCGGTCCAAGTGACCATGCACGGTGGAGCTGGAGGCCAGTCCGACAGCCTCGCCAATCTCGCGGACGGACGGAGGATAACCCTTGCTGCGGACTTCATTACGTATAAATTCCAGGATCGCCAGCTGACGACTAGAAATCTTTGACATCGGTATCAACCCCATATACTATGTTTGGGAAAATTATAACATAGAACTTCCGTTCGTACAAACATAAGTTCTAAAATGAGGAAAATAAGAGAACGGAAATAAAGAGAACAAATGTTCCGAAAAAACTATTGATCGAAACACATGTTCGTGTTATATTATTTTCGAAAGCAAGAACATGTGTTTGGAGGATGATAATCATGTTAAAGTATAGTACATACAACAGCATCTACAATAATGAGGATATCAAGGTGTCCGCTCCCGGTAATCCAACTGCTAATAGTAATGTAACCAAGATCAAGGACGCGATTCTTCATAGTGTCGCTGCGCTATCATCACTATTCCGTCAGGTTAGCCTGATGAAGATGCTCCTGGTGCTGATGCTTGTTATTTCGGGATTCACTGTGGTGGGGAATGTTTTTGCCGGTTCGGTCTCGTCGATGAAGCCGGATAAGCGGATTGTAGTCGAACGCGGGGATACCTTATGGAGTATTGCGTTAAGCAACAAGCCTGAGGACATGAAGACAGCCGTATATATAGAAGGAATAATGAAGAGTAATCATTTGGAGAACAGCTTCATTAAGGCCGGAGATATTCTGACTTTACCTTTATACTGAAGGAATGCAGCAGGCTAATGATCGACTCGGAGAGCTTTCAGGGGGTAGACCTTGACAAGCTCTTTTTCTCATGGCAAAGTTAAAATGAATTTAGAGGGAGGGAAACGTATTGAATATTGACGAATTGGTCGCACGCATCAATGAATTGGCACGCAAAGCTAAGAACGGCGGCCTGAATGAAGAGGAACTGGCTGAACGTGCCAAGCTCCGCGAGATTTACCTGGGGAATATCCGCACTAACTTTCGGGCCCAGCTTGATACCATCGAAATTGTGGACAATCCGGAGCATGAAGAAGGCAATAACGGACTTAAGCATTAGCCTGTTGCCTTTTCATAGATAATACAGGATGACTAGGGGGAACTTACATGGCCCGTTCTTGGGAAAGAATGGTTCAACGCAACACCAAGCAAATTAACCAGCAAAGAAAGAAGCAGGGGAAGGACTCCATTTACACTTCCAGCACTAAGACTGCTGCGAAAAGCATCGATATTTTCAAAGGCCGCAATATTGTATTCCCCGTTGTACTGATGCTGCTTGGCATCATGTTCTGGGTGGTCGGCTCAATTGACGAAGCCAAAGGAAGCGGGATTCTGGCCAACTGGCTGGGTGTAGTGCTGTACTTCCTGCTTGCTGCGCTGCTGTTCTTCCGCCGTCCGTTCCTTAAGGTTGAGCGTGCGCGTATCTCTACTATTAAATACAACCGCGAACGCTTCCTGGCTGCGGCGGATATTGAGAAGATCACTTTATCGCGCAGTGTAGTTACTATTAAGTATAAGGGTAAGCGCAAGCAGTGGATTTTCTCCAAGCTGATTAACCGTTATGACACTGCTGCGATGGGGGAACGCCTGGAGCAGTTCGCCAAGAACAACAACATTGAGGTTGTGCACGAATAGGAAGACAGACCAGCATATAGGGAGTGGAAGAACAAATGCCGATTACCGCCGTACTATTTGACCTTGACGATACTCTGCTGTGGGATGACCGCAGTGTGGAAGAAGCCTTCCGCTATGCTTGTGAGGCTGCTGGAGATTCCGTTGATCCCGGGGAGCTGGAAGCTGCTGTACGCAGGGAAGCCCGTACACTGTACGAATCCTATGAGACGTATCCGTTCACGAAGCTAATCGGTATTAACCCGTATGAAGCGCTGTGGGCGAACTTCACTGCCGGTGAGCAGCCGGAGTTCCGTCAACTGGAACAGCTTGCCCCTGTCTACCGTAAGGAATCCTGGCGCCGCGGCCTGGCCTCACTCGGGGTAGAGGATGAAGCGCTGGCTGCACAGCTGGCTGACAAGTTCGCCGCAGAGCGCCGTAGCCGTCCCTATATCTATGAGGAGACACTTCAGGTGCTGAACGAGCTGCGCGGTAAGGTGAAGCTGCTGCTGCTGACGAACGGCTGCCCGGCCCTTCAGCAGGAGAAGCTAGATGGTGTGCCGGAGCTTACCCCGTATTTTGACCACATTGTAATTTCGGGAAGCTTCGGCAAAGGCAAGCCGGACAAAGGAATCTTCGAGCATGCGCTCGGACTGCTGGATATTACTCCGGAGCAAGGGATAATGGTGGGCGATAAGCTTACGACAGATATTCTTGGGGGCTTGTCTGCCGGACTGACCACGGTCTGGATCAACCGAAATAGCAAAGCCTCGGACCCGGAGATTACGCCGGATTACCAGATCAGCCATCTTTCAGAGCTTCTGCCGCTGGTAGACTCCCTATAATTGAATTCTATGAGGCCAGTATCCTATTTTAGGATATTGGCATTTTTTATAAAGATATGACTATTCTCATGTTAACGAGTGAATCATGCAGCTTCTTTAAGGCAAATTGAATAAAATGTGTATAATAAGAAGAGTAGCGATCTGACTTTCATTGTAATATAGAATGGATATGTTCGTGGATGAAGAAGAATCTACCTATGAACCGGGAGGACTTCAGATGATGAAGCCAAGGATACGCAGGGGACTTATATGCATTATAATGGGGATGACGCTAGCCGGATGCTCGGGGAATAAGGAAGATGAGATGCAGATGCATGCTGCGGCCAATTCCTCCATGTCACCGATTAAGGTGGAGCTGAGCTGGACCCCGGAGGAAGTAACCGCAGGGACGGCAGTAAGCTTCAAGGCTGTGGTGACACAGGACGGTGAACCAGTGGATGATGCGAGAGAAGTAATGTTTGAGGTCAACGAGGCAGCGGATAAGACCAAGAAGGTTGAAATCAAGGGTGAAAGTGCCGGGGAAGGGGCTTATGTCGGGGAACATACCTTTGCAGAGGCAGGCGAATTCAGTGTCACTTCACATGTGACTGCCCGGACGCAGCATTCCATGCCAAGCAAGAAACTTGTGGTAGCGCCGTAATAGAAATGAAATCAATAGAAATACAAATAATGCAGGGTGGAAAGGAAGGCTTTCCGAAATCCCTTTATTCTGCTAAAATTACTCTAATGTTTCACTGGGGGGATGGAAAGTGGCCAAATACACACTTGCTGAGAGCTTGCAGCAGCGCATATTGATACTGGATGGAGCTATGGGTACCATGATTCAACAGGTGCCGCTCACCGGCGAGGATTTCGGCGGGGATGACCTGGATGGCTGTAATGAAATGCTGGTGCTGACCCGGCCGGAGGTTATACAGGACATTCATGAGAAATACCTGGAGGCCGGTGCGGATCTGATTGAGACGAACACCTTCGGTGCCACTTCAGTGGTGCTTGCCGAATATGATATACAGGACCGTGCCCGGGAGATTAACCTTGCGGCCGCCAGACTTGCACGTGATGCCGCTGATAAATATGATACACCGCAGCGCCCGCGTTATGTTGTAGGAGCTATGGGACCGACCACCAAGACGCTCTCTGTCACCGGGGGAGTCACCTTCAAGGAGCTTATAGACAGCTATGAAGAACAGGCGGTTGCCCTGATCGACGGCAAGGTGGACGCGCTGCTCCTGGAGACATCCCAGGATACCCTGAACGTGAAGGCTGGAAGCATTGGCATCCGTAACGCCTTCGAGAAGAGCGGAATTACGCTGCCGGTGATGATATCAGGAACAATTGAACCTATGGGAACTACACTTGCCGGTCAGAATATAGAAGCCTTCTATATTTCGCTGGAGCATCTGAAGCCGGTGTCCATCGGACTGAACTGTGCTACCGGACCGGAGTTCATGCGGGATCATATCCGTTCTCTGTCCGCAATCTCTTCAGCGGCCGTCAGCTGTTACCCGAACGCAGGTCTGCCGGATGAGAACGGGAATTATCATGAATCCCCGGATTCCCTGGCCCGTAAGCTGGGCGGCTTCGCGGAGAAGGGCTGGCTGAACATTGCCGGCGGCTGCTGCGGAACGACTCCTGATCATATCCGGGCGATGGCTGAAGTGATGGAGGCTTACCCGCCGCGTAAGCTTGAAGGCCAGCATCCTCCGGCCTTATCGGGGATAGAGCCGGTGTACGTGGAGAGTGAGAACCGTCCGTATATGGTCGGTGAACGGACCAATGTCCTCGGTTCCCGGAAGTTCAAGCGTCTAATTGTCGAGGGGAAATATGAGGAAGCTTCGGAGATAGCCCGTGCCCAGGTGAAGAGCGGCGCACAGGTTATTGATGTCTGCGTGCAGGACCCGGACCGGGATGAGACGGAAGACATCATGCGGTTCCTGGAGCTGGTGGTGAAGAAGGTCAAGGTGCCGTTAATGATCGATACGACGGACCCGAAGGTCATTGATCTGGCCTTGCAGTATTGTCAGGGCAAAGCGATCATTAACTCCATTAACCTTGAAGATGGTGAAGAGAAGTTCGAGCTTGTCACGCCACTGATTCATAAATACGGAGCAGCGATTGTAGTTGGTACCATCGATGAGACCGGCCAGGCCATCCTGGCTAAAGACAAACTTGAGGTGGCCAGACGTTCCTACGATTTGCTTGTCAACAAATACGGTCTGGCTCCCGAGGATCTGATCTTCGATACCCTTGTGTTCCCTGTAGGAACCGGGGATGAGCAGTATATCGGCTCCGCCAAGGAGACGATTGACGGTATCCGTCTGATCAAGGAGGCTATGCCTGCTGTTCACACGATTCTCGGTATCAGTAATGTCTCCTTCGGTCTGCCGGAAGCCGGCCGCGAGGTGCTGAACTCGGTATTCCTGTACGAGTGCACCAAGGCCGGTCTGGATTATGCCATTGTGAACACCGAGAAGGTGGAGCGGTACGCATCGATCCCTGAAGAGGAGCGCAAGCTCGCAGAAGAGCTGATCTATAATACGAATGACGATACCTTGTCTGCGTTCGTGGCGGCTTTTCGCGGCAAAAAGGTCGAGAAGAAGGAGAAGATCTCCAATCTCTCCCTGGAGGAGCGCCTAGCTTCCTATGTGGTAGAAGGCACTAAGGAGGGGCTGATCCCGGATCTGGATGAAGCGCTGAAGACCTCGCCTCCGCTGGAGATCATTAATGGACCGCTGATGGCGGGGATGTCTGAGGTCGGACGGCTGTTCAATAATAATGAATTAATCGTGGCAGAGGTACTCCAGAGTGCGGAGGTCATGAAGGCCTCTGTAAGCCATCTGGAGCAGTTCATGCAGAAGGATGAGACCTCGGTTAAGGGGAGAATCATGCTTGCGACCGTCAAGGGTGATGTGCATGATATCGGTAAAAACCTGGTCGAGATTATTCTCTCCAACAACGGTTATGAGATCGTCAATCTGGGGATCAAGGTTCCGCCAGAGAATATTATTGAAGCCTTCCGCAAGGAAAAGGCTGACGCCATCGGCTTGTCGGGACTGCTGGTGAAGTCGGCGCAGCAGATGGTGCTGACTGCGCAGGATCTTCGGTCCGCCGGTATTGATGTGCCGATTATGGTGGGCGGTGCGGCACTGACCCGCAAATTCACCAAGACCCGAATCCGTCCGGAATATGACGGACTCGTCTTATACGCGAAGGATGCCATGGACGGTCTGGATATCGCCAACCGGCTGATGAACCCGCTGGAGCGGGTGAAGATTGAGGAGGAGGTCCGCGAGGAGGCTGAGGCTGCCGTAGCTGTCGCTCCGCAAGCGCCGCTTCCCGAGCTTACGCGCGCAGTCCGCTCCAAAATCTCTGGTGATGCTCCGGTGTTCACCCCGCCTGATCTGGAGCGTCATGTCCTGCGCAATTATCCGCTAGGACATGTGATTCCTTATGTGAATATGCAGATGCTGCTCGGCCATCATCTCGGTCTGCGCGGCTCTGTAGAGGCGCAATTGGCAGCGCGGGACCCGCGTACGGTAGAATTGAAAGAGACCGTTGACGATATTCTGCATCAGGCGATGCTCGAAGGCACGATCGTGCCGCATGCGATGTACCAGTTCTTCCCGGCCCAGTCACGCGGGAATGACATTCTGATCTATGATCCGCAGGATCAGGCCAAGGTGCTGCATACCTTCACCTTCCCGCGCCAGAATGTGGAGCCGTATCTCTGCCTTGCTGACTTCCTGAAGCCAGTGGAGGGCGGAGCCATGGACTATGTGGGCTTCCTGGTGGTTACTGCGGGACATGGTGTCCGTGAATTATCGACTGAACTTAAGGATAAGGGTGATTATCTCCGTTCCCATGCTCTGCAGGCAGTCGCTCTTGAAGTCGCGGAGGGTCTGGCTGAACGTGTCCATCATATGATGCGCGACACCTGGGGATTCCCGGACCCGGCAGATATGACTATGAAGCAAAGACATGGCGCGCGTTACCAGGGCATCCGTGTATCCTTCGGCTACCCGGCCTGCCCGGATCTGGAGGATCAGGGGCCGTTATTCAAGCTCATAAAGCCTGAGGATATCGGCGTGCAGCTTACCGAGGGCTTCATGATGGAGCCGGAGGCTTCGGTCTCGGCGATGGTCTTTGCCCACCCTGAAGCGCAGTACTTCAATGTGGAGAAGCTCTGAGCCTTCCGCATGCTTACCGGTCAGAAGGGGCTATGCCCCGACTTTTCGGAACCTCCCGTTACCGGGAGGTTTTTTGCTGCAAAAGATGCTTTTACAGCCAAAACAGAGTAGAATTCTTGTCATAAGAACAGACAAGATCACAAAAAATAATGAAGACATCAGGGCGAGAGAGGGGAGGGACATAATGGAAATCTATTTTCTCGGAACGAATGCCGGGGTGCCGACGCTGCAGCGCAATGTGACGTCGGTTGCACTCCGGCTGCTTGAAGAACGGCGAACCTTCTGGATGTTCGACTGCGGGGAAGGGACACAGCATCAGGTTCTGCGCTCGCCGCTGCGGCTGGGCAAGCTGGAGAAGCTATTTATCACCCATCTGCACGGTGATCATCTGTTTGGCCTGCCTGGACTCATCTCCAGCAGGGGCTACCAGGGCGGGACTTCACCGCTTACGGTGTACGGACCTCCCGGGCTCAAGGCATATCTGGACATATCGCTGTCTGTCAGCCAGTCCCGCATTCCTTATAAGCTGGAGATTGTGGAGCACAGCGGCGGGCTGATTTTTGAGGATGAGACCTTCAAGGTGGAAGCAGGACTGCTGGAGCACCGGATTGACAGCTATGGCTACCGGGTTACGGAGAAGGACAGTCCGGGTAACCTGAATACGGAGCTGCTGAAGAGCTATGGACTGAAGCCGGGACCGCTATATGGCCGGTTAAAAAAAGGCGAGGATATCACTACTGATGAAGGCGTGCTGATCCGGGCGGCCGAGGTGATTCATGCACCCAAGCGCGGACGCATCGTAGTTATTCTGGGAGATACCCGGCCTTGTGCGGGCTCACTGCCGCTGGCGCAGGATGCCGATCTGATTATTCATGAGGCGACATTTGCCCATGGCCTAGCAGAAATGGCTCATCAATATCATCACAGCACGGCACAGCAGGCTGCGGAACTGGCAAGAGATGCAGGCGGGGCTGAGCTAATCTTGACCCACTTCAGCTCGCGTTACACTTCGCAGGAGGAGCTCGCTCCACTGCTGAAGGAAGCGCAGGAGATCTTCCCGAATACGCTGCTGGCAGAGGAATTTTGCACCTTCCCGGTCTACCGGAGAACCCCGGGAAATGACGCTGCGGACTGAATTATTTTCCGGGAAAGCGCAGGAAATGACAGGGCTATGCCAAAAATAGCCGGGCGCTGCAGGAGTTCGCTAGCGTTCGACGAAGAACGTTAAATTTAAAGTAAAAGCTGAAGATTAAGCGTACGAAGCAGTAGAGAAAATGCCGAAACGAAGCGGCTAAAAATCGCAGGCAGGCGGGCAATAAATCCATTCACAGCGCGCTTCCCGGAGAAGCTGCCGCTGCTCTGAAATATAATTCATAGGGTTAATAATAAATGAGATGAACCACTTAATTCGAATCGACAGGAGGAGTTATGAACAATATCGGAGGCTTGTTAATTGATCTGGATGGCACCTTGTATCATGGCGGCAGAATGATTCCCGGGGCCCAGCGGCTGATAGCAGCGCTTCGTGCGGCGGAGATTCCGTTCCTGTATGTGACGAATAACTCTTCAAGAACACCGGCGAGTGTAGCTGCGCATTTGCGCGGAATGGGCATTGAAGCCAGGCCCGAGGAGGTCTGCACTTCAGCGCTGGCTGCGGCGCGTTACATTGCCGGAGAATCTCCGGGAGCATCCGTGGCGATACTTGGAGAAGAGGGGCTGGTGGAAGCCTGCACAGAGGCAGGGCTAACCCTGGTCTCCGAGCATCCGCAGGTTGTCGTTCAGGGGATCGACCGTTCTTTTACATATGAAGCACTGGCCCGCGCCTCGCGTTGGATTCGTGAAGGAGCCAGATTCGTCCTGACCAATCCCGACCTGATGCTTCCCTCCGATGACGGAGTGATGCCCGGTGCAGGTTCGATAGGTGCAGCTATTGAAGCAGCCAGCGGAGTGGCGCCCGTGGTCATCGGCAAGCCCGAGACGCACCTGGTGACATATGCGACATCTCTGCTCGGCATCAAGCCGGAGGATGCGGTGATGGTGGGTGACAATATGAGAACGGATATCTTGGCGGGGGCCAATGCAGGCTGCCGGACTGTACTGGTGCTTACGGGACTTACCACCCGGGATAATCTGGAGCATTACCAGCAGCTGACCGGAGTCAAGCCTGATGAAATTTGTGCTGATTTAGCTGAACTTATGGTACTGCTCGGTGTATAATGACAAAGGTGACCATTTGACCATCCAAGAAGGGAAGATGACAATATGCCGGAATTGCCGGAAATGGAGAATTACAGAAAGCTGCTTAGCCAGCATCTAATAAACGTACCCATTACAGGGGTAACCGTAAATAGAGAAAAGACTATCAATATGGAGACTGAAGAATTCGTGAAGGGACTGGTTGGTGCCCGAATTGTATTCGTGGAACGCCGCGCCAAGCATATCCTCTTCCATCTGCATGACGGCCGCAGACTGCTGCTGCATCTGATGCTGGGCGGACTACTGTTCTATGGTACAGAGGAAGAACGTCCTGACCGTACTACACAGGTTGAGCTTGCGTTCGGTGAGCATATCCTCTACTTCATGGGACTGCGTTTGGGCTATCTCCATCTGCTGTCTGTCAAGGAGGGTGAAGCGGCAATGGGGAAGCTTGGACCCGAGCTGCTGGACCGCCGGATGACGGCCGAACGCTTCGCCGGACTGCTCAAGGGACGGCGCGGCGCGCTGAAGAGTCTGCTGGTTAACCAGCATGTTATGGCCGGAATCGGCAACTGCTATGCTGACGAGATTGCTTATGAAGCCCGTCTGCTACCATCTACGCTTGTTCAGAACCTGTCACCGGAAGCGGTGACCCGGCTGTACGACAGCGTGCGTAAGGTGTTAACGGATGCCACTGAAATCGGCGGGTATATGGAAATGCCGTTCATGACCGGCGACACCGTGACCGGTTCTTATAATGATGCCTGTAAAGTGTATGACCGTGAAGGCGAGCCTTGCCTGCGCGGCGGGGGAACCATAGTGAAGACAGAGCTGTCCGGACGCAAGGTATTCTATTGCCCGGATTGCCAGCATGACGCATAGCCCCTTCATAGGGGCGCATGTCAGCATACGCGGCGGGTACGGGCAGGCTGCCCGGTCCGCCAGGGAGAGCGGGGCTACATGTTTTCAGTATTTTCCGAAGAATCCGCGCAGTCTGAAGCTGAAGCCGGTAGACTACCGCGATGCAAGCAGCTGCGCAGAATACTGCCGGGAGCAGGGGATGGCTTCCATTGCCCACACCCCGTATCCGACGAATCTGGCTGCTGGCCCGGGCGACAGAGAGGTGATGATTGCCTCCCTGCGCAACGATCTGGAGATTGCCGAGGCGTGCGGATCGGTGGGCATTGTGGTGCATTTCGGCCATTTTGCCGGGATGGAGCCGTTACAGGGTTATCAAAAAATTATACAATGTATGAACGAGGTGCTGGCAGACTGGACGGGACGAACCAAGCTGCTGCTTGAGAATATGGCAGGGAATCATGGGTATGAAGGCATGACGCCCGAAGAGCTGGTTAAGGTCCGTGAGCTGTGCCGCTACCCGGAGAAGATCGGCTTTTGCTTCGATACCTGCCATGCTTTCGCTGCAGGCATCTGGAACCCGGAGCAGACGGAGGAGCTTATCGCACGCGGTGAGAAGCTGGGGTACTGGGCGAATCTGGCGGCTGTGCATTTGAATGACTCCCGGTTTCCCTACGGCTCCCGGCGGGACAGACATGCCGGAATCGGCAGCGGATATATCGGGGGAGCGGCGCTTAGCCAGCTTGTGAAGATGGAGGCCCTGGCTGATAAAGTGATCGTTATGGAAACGGAAAAGGGACCGGATGGCACGCACAGAGCGGAGATTGCTGCTGTGAGGACCTGGTTTGAGGCGGGGGAGGATTGAGGATGAAGGAAATGAATCAGCCGGAGCTGCTGGAGCTGCTGGCCACGAAGGGCGAGCCGCTTGTCCTGTTTCTGCATACCCCGCTATGCGGAACCTGTAAGGCAGCCCGGCGGATGATTGAGGTGGCGGAGCATCTGCTTCCGCCTGGCCTTTTGATTGCTGAGGGGAATGTCAATAGGCTCCCTGATCTGGTGAACACCTATCAAATCTCAAGTGTGCCCGCTCTGTTGGCCGTATCTGCTGACCGCAGCGCTGAACCGGACATCATCTATTCCATTCACTCTGTTGAACGGGTGCTGGCATACATAAGGAGAGTGACATTATAATGATATCATTACAACATCTGTCCCTGCGCAGGGAGGAGAGCCTGATTCTTGACGATGTATCGCTGGATATGAAGCAGGGGGAGAACTGGGTCATTCTCGGGCGTAACGGCTCCGGCAAAACCACCCTGCTGGAAATGATGACCGGCTACCTGTTCCCCAGCAAGGGCTCTGTTGAAGTGCTGGGGTACAAGTATGGTCAATGTGATCTGCGCGAGGTGCGCAAGAGAATCGGTTATATCGGCCCGTCCCTGATGGAAAAGCTCTCGCTAACCGACCCGGTCTGGGAGGTTGTAGCTACTGGTGCCTATGCGTATTTACGCTTCTACCAGGAGATTCCGCAAAGTGTGAAGGACCGGTCGCTTAAGCTGCTGGAGGAGATGAACCTCGGCGAACTGGCGTATCATCCGTTCGGCTTGTTATCCCAGGGGGAGCGTAAGAAGGCTATGCTGGCCCGCTGCCTGATCGCAGAGCCTAAGCTGCTTATTATGGACGAGCCTTGCGCCGGTCTTGATTTATATGAACGGGAGAAAATGCTTGCCGAGATCGACAAGCTGCGGCAGCATAACGTTGGAGTGGTGTATGTCACCCATCATGTGGAGGAGATTGTTCCGCTCTTCACTCACGTGGCGCTGATCCGTGACGGGAAGCTGGCAGGAGCCGGTCCCAAGGAAGAGGTGCTGACGCAGGAGATGCTGATGGCTACCTATGATCTTCCGGTCAAGGTTGAATGGGATAATGGACGTCCCTGGATAAAAATAAGTTCTGGAGGCAAAGCGATTTGAACGATGTTACGGAAGACAAGATCATTTCAAGATATATCTGCACGGCGAACCATGGCTTCGCCCCCTATGCACAGGAGGAGCTTAGACGCCTGTTCGGAGCGGTGAAAAGCACCTTGCTGCTGCCGGGAGAAATCTTCCTGGCCACGCTTGAGGCGGAGCCGGAGGAGGTAGTGCAGCGGCTGGCACAGAACCTGCCGGTCTTCTTGCGCCACATCCAGCCTGTTGATTTCCAGGACACCGGCGATCTGCCGGCTCTGGAACGGCTGGCGGTATACTTAAGCCGGCGTTCGGAGCTGCAAGGCGAGAAGGTGTCGCTGCATGTTCGTAAAGGCTCGTCCTCCTTCTGGGAGCAGAGTCCGGGTGAGCTGCGCGAATGGCTGCAAGCCAGGCTTGACAGCCTCGGGGCCGAGTTCACCGTGCAGGAGCCCGCTTGGGTGATCTCCGTCTATGCGGACGGTGACGCGCTGTATGCCGGTGTATCCCGGCCGGAGGCGAACCTGTCCAGCTGGAATGGCGGCATGATCCGCTTCCGCAAGGAGGACGGACAGATCTCACGGGCCAAATTCAAGCTGATGGAGGCGGAGAAGGAATTCGCCATTCCGTTCTACAGCTTCAAGAATGCGGTCGATATCGGCGCTTCTCCGGGCGGCTGGACTTCGTTCCTACTGGAGCGCGGTCTCAAGGTTACTGCTGTTGATCCGGCGCTAATGCACCAATCCTTACGTAAGAATCCGGCACTCAAGATTCTGCGCAAAAATGCCGGAGAGGTCAAATTCCGTGAGAACGAATTTGACCTGCTGGTCTGCGATATGAGCTGGAGCCCCAAGCTGATGGCGAAGCTGGTCACTGAGCTGCTGCATAGCCTGACACCGGGCGGCAGCGCGATTGTTACCGTGAAGCTGATGCACAAGAAGCCCATGGCGGTGATCAAGGAGATCATCACCATGTTTGAAGGCCAGCGGATGCAGGTCCAGCGTGCGAAGCAGCTGTTCCACAACCGGGACGAGATTACACTTTATATGATTAAGTATTAATTCATATTTGCAGGATTATGGGAAAGCATCCCGCAGTCTGCACCTCCGGCTTCTTGCCGGTTCCGGTGCGGGCAGTGGGGGCTTTTTTTGCGTTATACAACATTCTATATGAACAGGCGGGGAAGAGATGGAATTCACAGGAAAGTTAAGTCCCGGACAGATTCTGGGAGGGCGTTATTATGTAACCGGCCTGATAGGAACAGGCGGAATGAGCCGGGTATATCTGGCGGAGGATGTGCGGCTGCCGGGCATGCTGCGGGCCATTAAAGAAAGTGTAATCCGGGAGGGGAGTTATGGTGCGGGCGCCATTCAGGCGGAAGCGGAGCTGTTAATCTCGCTACGTCATCCGCTGCTCCCGCAGATTGCGGATTTCTTTCCGCCGGACGCTGACGGCTACACCTATCTGGTGATGGATTATATCGAGGGCATCACCCTGCATCAGTATATGGCAGAGCATCCCGCTGCAATGACGGGAGAGCGAATCCTCAGCTATGCCCGGCAACTGCTGGAGGTACTGCATTATTTGCACAGCCATGAGCCGCCGATCGTCTACCGGGATCTCAAGCCTTCTAATATCATGCTGACTGGAGAGCATGAGCTGAGGCTCATTGACTTCGGGATTGCGCGCAGGCTGAGAAACGGCTCCGGTGAGGATACGGAGAAGCTAGGAACAGCCGGGTTCGCAGCCCCGGAGCAATATGGGGGCGGGCAGAGTAGTCCGGTGTCGGACCTGTACGGGCTTGGCGCGCTGCTGCTGTATATGGCTTCCCGCGGGGAGTTCAGCGCCTGGCAGCCCGGGATGGAGCGGAAGCTGCAGGGTCAGCTCCCGGACCGGATGATTCCGGTCATACGGCGGCTGCTGCGGCATCACCCGGAGGAACGGTATGGCAGTGCTGAGGAGGTAAGGATGGTCCTCCAGCAGCTGGAGATTGGTGGTGCGGGGGAAGCAAGACATGAGCGGACGAACATACGCAAGGCTGCGGATGACCTACAATCGCAGCCATCGCCTGTAGTAGTGGCAGTATTAGGAGTGTCCCCTGGAATTGGGACCACACATACCTCGCTTGCTGTCAGCCGCTGCCTGTCGCCCGCAGGACGGACGGCATGGGTAGATTGTAATCCCGGTTCGCAGGTATTTAACCGCATGAAGGAAATGGCGGGGAGCCCTGAAACTAGCGGTGTTCAGGGGACACAGGAGCAGCCGTTCACCTGGATGGGGGTAGACTACTGGAAACTGGCCCCTTCGGAAGGACTCCTGCAGGGGCCGGATCAAACCTATACTTACATCGTCCTGGATCTTGGAACCGGCGGCGGTGAGGGGGCGCTGGAGGTGTTCACCGGCAGCAGATTCCCGTTATTGATTGCCTCGGGTGCGGATTGGCGGCTGGAGGATACCCTGCACTGGCTGCGCCGCAGAGGTCTGATTCCCAGGCCGGAATGGCGGATCTGTCTGCCGCTGGCCGGGGAGCATACTGTGGCGCTGCTGGCTTCCCTGCTTGAACCTGCCAGCGTATACAGCCTGCCGCTTCAGCAGGACCCTTTTCAGAGTAAAGGGAAGCTGGTTCAGGCCATTAGGGGGCTGATTGGTCCGCTTAAGGGTGCACGTTTTCCTGCAAAGAATATTAGATTGTTTCAGAAAAAGAGCTGAACGCTCAGAGCTTTTTGACAGTTTTTCAGAAATCGGGCTTTATTTCTATTTCAGTGCAGGGTGCAGGTGTGCTAGAATGGAGCGATATCTATAATTATTGAACCTCTTGGTATTTACAATATAGAATGGAGCTTGCAGAGAATTTATGAGTTTACTTAGTGTAGAAGACGTTTCCCATAATTTCGGGGACCGGGTGTTGTTCAAGGATGTGTCCTTCCGTCTGCTGGATGGAGAGCATGTGGGAATCGTGGGTGCGAACGGCGTGGGCAAATCGACGCTGATGAATATTTTGACCGGCAAATTATTGAAGGACAACGGTAAGGTGGAATGGACGCCGCGGGTCCGTTACGGATATCTGGATCAGCATACCCTGCTTACCGCCGGTAAAACCGTGCGCGATGTGCTTAAAGATGCCTTCCTGCCGCTGCTGGAGCTGGAGCATGAGATGCTGGCGATTACCGATAGAATGGGGGAGGCGACTCCCGAGGAGCTGGACCTGCTGCTTGAGCAGATGGGTGACATTCAGGAGCAGCTCGATATCGGCGATTTTTACCTCATCGATGTGAAGGTTGAAGAGATGGCGAACGGACTGGGCCTGACGGCGATCGGTCTGGACCGGGATGTCACTTCCCTGAGCGGGGGACAGCGGACCAAGGTTCTGCTGGCAAAGCTGCTGCTGGAGAAACCGAATGTACTGCTGCTCGATGAGCCTACCAACTATCTCGATGTGGAGCATATTGACTGGCTGACGAATTATCTGAAGCAATATCCGTATGCGTTCATGCTGATCTCCCATGATACGGAATTCATGAACAAAGTGGTCGATGTGATCTATCATCTGGAGTTCTCGAAGCTGACCCGCTATACGGCCAATTACGAGAAGTTCCTGGAGATGGCGGGGATGAACAAGGCCCAGCATATTGATGCGTACGAGAAGCAGCAGGATTTCATCAAAAAGCAGGAGGACTTCATTCAGCGCAACAAAGCGCGTGCCTCCACCTCAGGCCGGGCCAAGAGCCGGGAGAAGCAGCTTGGACGGATGGAGCGGATTGACAAGCCGGAAGAGGCGATGAAGCCTACGTTCCAGTTCAAGGAGAGCCGGGCCAGCGGGAAGACGGTGTTCGAGGGCGTTGATTTCGAGATCGGGTATGACCGTCCGCTGCTGCCAAGTAAGCTGAATATGATCATAGAACGCGGTGACAAGATTGCGATTGTCGGCTACAATGGGGTCGGCAAATCGACACTGCTCAAAACGATTCTGGGTGTCATCCCTACGTTCAGCGGAAAAACCTACCTTGGTGATTATCTGAGTTCAGCCTATTTCCAGCAGGAGCTGAAGGCGGAGAATATCACGCCGATTGAAGACGTATGGAATGAATTCTCCGGTCTGACCCAGAATGAAGTGCGTGGCCATCTGGCCCGCTGCGGTCTCAAAAACGAGCATATCACCCGTCCGATGAACATGCTGAGCGGCGGCGAGCAGGCTAAGGTCCGCCTGTGCAAGCTGATGATGCGTGAGAGCAACTGGATTCTGTTCGATGAGCCTACGAATCACCTTGATATTGTAGCCAAGGCTGAGCTTAAGCGGGCGCTTATGGAATACAAGGGAACGATTCTGCTGGTGTCCCATGAACCGGAGTTTTACGAGGATTGGGTGACGAAGGTCTGGAATGTGGAGCAGTGGTCCGCGCAGACCGAATACTAATGGAGTCCGGGAAAAGTGGAGGTCTGCGCTTTTCCCGGTTTTTTAACAAAAACCTACGTACATAGGGGGCTGTTCAGAGATGGGTCCTGATCAAAACACGCCGGTTCCGGCTTCTTCGGCCGGCAGGGATGGCAGATATTCAAGACAGGTCCGCTTCGCGCCGTTCGGCGCAACAGGACAACAGGGGCTGGCACGTTCCTGTGTGCTGGTCGTTGGCATGGGGGCGCTGGGGACAGGCATCGCCGAGACATTGGCCCGCTGTGGGGTAGGGCGGCTTATCCTTGTTGACCGTGACTATGTGGAATGGAGCAACCTGCAGCGCCAGCAGTTGTATACGGAAGAAGACGCCCGTGTGCGGACGCCCAAGGCGGCTGCAGCCCGTACCCGGCTGATGGCGGTTAATTCGGAGATTGTGATCGAGGCCCATGTGCTCGATGTACGTGCAGAGGAGCTGGAGAGTCTGCTTCCCGGCGTGGATCTGATTATGGACGGGACCGATAACTTCGATACCCGGTTGATCATCAATGACCTGGCTCAAAAGCACGGCATCCCCTGGATCTACGGAGCCTGTGTCGGAAGTTACGGCATTACGTATACGATTCTGCCGGGTGAAACCCCTTGTCTGAATTGTCTGCTGGGCACGATCCCGCTCGGCGGGGATACCTGCGATACGGCGGGCATTCTTCCGCAAGCGGTGCAGATGGTTACTACGAATGGAACGGCTGAGGCGCTGAAGCTGCTCGGCGGATTCAAAGACAAGCTGCGCGGCAAGCTGCTGACCTTCGATATCTGGCGTAATGAGCAGCAGGAGATTGGGGTCCAGATGGCGAAAAAGACGGACTGTCCCTCATGCGGTGAATCACGGAGCTATCCGTATCTGTCAGCCTCTAATACAGAGCGCAGCGACGTGCTGTGCGGCAGGGATACGGTGCAGATCCGTCCGGCACACCGCAGAAGCCTTGATCTGGAGGAGACGGCCGCCCGCCTGTCCAGGCTCAGCAGCGGCAAGGTGGAGAGCAATCCGTATCTGGTTTCTTTTACAGAAGAGCCGTACCGGATGGTTGTGTTCGCAGACGGGAGAGCCTTAATACATGGAACCAGTGATATCGCAGCCGCCCGCAGCTATTATCACCGGTATTTCGGATAATGGAGGAGAAACGTAATGAACAAGGGAACCATCCGTCATATGGCCGTATTTACACTCAAATCTGCCCCGGATTCGGAGGAGACCAGAGCTTTCCTGCGGGATGGTGCTGAGATTCTTAGCGCTATTCCGGTGGTGGAGAATTTCGAGGTGCTGCGTCAGGTCAGCGCCAAGTGTGAGCACCAGTACGGATTCTCGATGGAGTTCGCCGATCAGGCGGCTTATGATGCCTACAATAATCATCCGGCGCATCAGGCTTTTGTCGCAGAGCGCTGGGACACCCAGGTGTCCGCATTCCAGGAGATCGATTTCGTACAAATATAAGAAATTATATGTTGCACACGATTAGTGCCGCAAAGAGACCATTCCCCCGAATGGTCTCTTTGTTTTGCGGGAATTCTAGGTATCATCTGCGGCGGCACAGCCGGTGCAAGACTGGTACAGGGGGACTATCCCGGTGAATGAAAAGATAGCATGGTATAAACCCGGTCCGCGCCCGGATAGCCTTGAAGCTGATGCAGACAGAGAGGATAGGGCTGCCGGCCGTATCGGGCTTGAGGAGGCCATCCATAGCCTTGGTATAAGAACAGCAATAAGCGAAGACCTGGATAGTCTTCGCTTATTGCTCTCAGGCGGTGAGCCTGTGCTTCTGCTCGCGGAGCTGGAGGAACCCGGAGGCTGGGCGGGCTGGGAAGCTGTCTCGGAGGCGCGGAAGGAGGGGATGATTCTGCCGGTGATGGTCATATCCGGAGGGGCGCCTGGAGTGAAAGGGGAAGCGGCTGTCTCCGTATTCGATGCCGGAGGCAACGAATACATGGAGAAGCCTGTACATACCGGTGAGTTCAAACGCAGAATATTGAATCTACTTAAGCTGACAGGCCGCCGTAGAGATGCGGCCTCGCTGCTTAAGGTGGACGGATTGCTCCTCGATCGCGGACGCCGGCAGGTCATCCGGGATGGAGCCGAGCTGAAGATGACCCCCAAGGAATTCGACCTGCTGTATTATCTGGCAGAGAATCTGGGTGAAGTCTGTCCCCGTGCTGAAATATTGCAGCAGGTATGGGGGTATCATTTTCAAGCGGATACCAATGTGGTGGATGTGTACATCCGGCATCTGCGACTGAAGGTGGATAAAGGCCGCCGGAATAAACTGATTCATACGGTGCGTGGAACCGGATATGTACTGCGGACACCGGAGAGCGGGGCCACAAGCTGACGGCCGCTGCAAGCAGCTCTCCGGCTAATAGACATGTACTCTCTTGGTACAAGCTATAATAGGTCTTCTGGCTGTTACAGTACGCGGCGTGATTTCAAGTAGGTTTTTTTCCAGTTACCCGAATTCAGATCTGAAATGGTCACGCCGGGTGAGCCGTAAGTGTGCAGGATCTTGCCGTTGCCGGCATATACAGCCACATGGGTGACGTTCTTGCCGTTGGCCCGGCTTCCGCTGGAGAAGAACACCAGATCGCCGACACGCAGATTGGCTTTGCTGACCGATTTACCCACTTTAGATTGGGCAACGGACGTACGGGGCAGATCTACACCATATTTTTTGAAAATATATTGAGTAAAGGAGGAGCAGTCAAAATAACGTGTAGTTGAAGTGGAGGCACCGAACTGGTAACGCGTACCCAGATACTTTTTACCGAAGCTGACCACTTTGGAGCCAGTGGAAGATGCGGATACAGAATCGGCACTTACAGAATCGGCAGATACAGCATCAGCGGATACAGCTGAAGCGGCAGCAGGGGCTGTTCCTGCTCCGGTTGCGAGTAAGGCGCTGAACCCGATTGTTGTGCACAGACCAATTGTCATTGCTTGCTTGAACCATTGTTGCTTATTCATGTTGTATACCTCCAAGGTTGTAATGAATTCTAGTAGTTTCGTTCGTCTGATTCGTAGTATAGCAGGTTATGACAGGCCTAAATTATGGAAGAGATGGGCTAAATGCAGGCGGGATATGCAATGTAAGCGTTTTATTAAAATCACATTAAAAGTTACAAAATATTAATATTTGCGTAGTGAGTTCGCCGAAAAAAGCCGGGAAACCCTTGATGCACAAGGAGATTCCCGGCTTTACGATTTTGAAACAAAGGTTACAGCGATGTCTCCAAAAATCTATGTATTCAGTCCTTGCTCTGAATAATTAGCAGAAGTCCGCTCTCAATATGAACGGTTCCGCTCTGCTCCAGCAGCACATTGCTCACGGCCAGGGATTGCCCTAACTTGAGGGTGGCGTTCTCCAGAGGATATTGGAAGCCCTGAAGGGTGATGCCCGTTACCTCGGGAGTCAGAGGCAGCAAGGAGACATAGGAATACCCCCGTTCCTCTACAACCGCCTGAGAGCCGGTAAGCGTAATGTAGTTGTTCGCATCCATAATAGAGCAGGCTACCTGCCGTTGCAGTGCTCTTGTCATCATTTGAATGCTGGCCAGCGTATGGTCCATGCGCGTACCCGTTACCCCGATCATCAGAATAGACTGCGGCTGGAGGTTCAGGGCAAGATCCAGGGCCATTTCACTGTCGGTAAGGTCTTTGTTGACCGGATCACAGCTTATAGTCTTCTTGCTTCCCGCCTGAATCCGCTCCAGTGCCTCAGGAGAGACAGAATCGAAATCACCAACGGCAAGCTGGGGGGTGAAGCCATGATCAATCAGGAACAGCGCTCCCCGGTCAGCACCGATAATATAATCCTCTTCATCTAATAAGCGCAGGCATTCCGCGGTCAGTTCACCGCCTGCAACAATTACAATACGCCCGGATGGCAATAGCTCCCCCTCCTTGTTGTTCTATTAAGTTCATCATCCTGAACAGTATATAGCAGTTTCAAAAGTTGTACAATTGCCGCGCTGACGCTAAAATAGGGTTAGTGCGTCTGACCGCACCCATCCATTACGGATGATAAGGAATGCTTGAGCGCAGGAGGTGAGAGGGATCGTTAACGTGTTGTTTGTATGTCTGGGGAATATTTGCCGTTCGCCGATGGCAGAAGCTGTGCTGCGCAGCAAGATTGAACAGCGTCAGCTTGCGGATCAGATTACAGTGGATTCTGCAGGAACGGGAGACTGGCATATCGGGAAAGCGCCGCATGAAGGGACAAGGCGTATCCTTGATCTGCATGGCATCAGCTATGAGTATATGAGAGCAAGGCTGGTAGCCAGTGAGGATTTCGAGAGATTCGAATATATCATCTGCATGGACAAGTCCAACGGGGAGAATGTGCGCAAAATTCCTGGCGGTGAGCAGTCCAAGCTGTTGTTCTTCATGGATCTGTTGCCGGATGAGGAGCTGCGTGAAGTGCCTGACCCGTATTTCACCGGTAATTTCGAGCAGGTCTATGATTTAATCAACGCCGGTTGTGATGTGCTGCTGGAACGGATTATTCAGGAGAAGATACAGCAGGCATAGTGCTACAGCCGGACCGGTTGCCGTCCTTATAATTTAAGGAACGGCACCGTATGGCCGATTCGTGATGAAAGCGCAGTCAGTCGTGCTGCATACATAAGTTCGTAAGATGTTCA
Organism: Paenibacillus sp. FSL H3-0333; assembly: GCF_038002805.1. Classification (NCBI taxonomy): domain Bacteria; kingdom Bacillati; phylum Bacillota; class Bacilli; order Caryophanales; family Paenibacillaceae; genus Paenibacillus; species Paenibacillus sp. FSL H3-0333. Next base: position 4,057,526 of record NZ_JBBODG010000001.1, read on the forward strand.
CTTTTGGGGTTCTATTTGCTGTTTCAGGAGCTGAAGAAATAGAGTAATGATTCCGGGAGCTCTTTTTGCCAAAAACCCCAAAGATGCTGGCCGTCCTTCTCGCGGTAGGACACCGTGGCTCCCTTGGCTTCAAGCATGGCCTTGGTCTCCCGGTTCATCTCCACGAAATCATAGACGCCGGTATCGGTCTTGTAGTCGCGCTCTTGAAGCCCTACAACCATATTGATCTGAAGCCAGGAGAGATCCTCCTCTTGAGATAGCAGCTCGCGGGTCTCGGGATAGTAGGCGCCGGAGAGGCTGAGCACACGGCTGAATAATCCCGGATACGCCAGCGCCAGGTGGAGGGAGACACTTCCGCCCAGGGAATCACCGGCTACGATCCGCTCCTCCGGTGTGCGCCGGACAGGATAATTATGTTCAATGAAGGGAATAATCTCTTCGGCGAAGCATGCAAGGTACTGCTTGAAGCGGCTGCCGAACGGAGCGTATTCAGCGGTGCGGACTGCCACGTTCACTTCGACGCCCACTATAATGAAGGGTTCCACATCCTGCTCCAAAATCAGCTGACCAGCCAAGGTGGCAATCCGGCCGAAGTTGAAGAATTCTTCACCGTCCTGGCAGTAGACGACGGGATAGCTGAGTACTTCATTATATCCGGGGGGAAGATAGATACGCAGCTTGCGCTCTTCCTGCAGGTGTTCGCTCCACAGTGTTTGTTTTACAATTGTACGTTTCAGAAAAACAGGTTCGCTCATTGTCAAATCGTCACCTTTCATGTCGGATTTTGCTTAAGACTTAGTGTTGCGTTAAAATTAGCCAAGCGGCAAATGTGGGATATATCATTTACTTGATAAATATCCTTCAATCTGTTATAGGATATTTAAACGCCTGTTATACATACAAAATTTATGGAAACATAAATTTTATGCGTATTTCTTTGACGAAACAGATACAACAGGTGTATAATAATTCTATAACAGAGACCACTGATATTCAAATTTTTTTATTGAGGTGAAGATAATGACTAGAGTTCCTTATGAAGTGTATACAGAGGACGTTGAAGCCCTTACGGTTCTTTCCCCGGATGGAGAAATTATCAACAAGGAAATGATGCCTAACCTTACCGATGATCAATTGAAAGAAATTATGTACCGTATGGTATTTACCCGTACCTGGGATGACCGTGCTGTCAACCTGGGCCGTCAAGGCCGTCTCGGCTTCTATGCACCGGTATCCGGACAGGAAGCTACAATGATCGGCAGCGAGTACGCTTTGCAGAAGGAAGATTTCGTCTGCCCGGGCTACCGTGATATTCCACAGCTCGTATGGCATGGCCTTCCATTATATCAGGCTTTCCTGTATTCCCGCGGACATCAGCATGGCGGACAGATTCCTGATGGCGTGAATGTACTGATGCCGCAGATCATTATCGGAGCACAGATCCTTCATGCTACCGGTATTGCTATGGGCTTCAAATTGAAGAAACAGCAGAACGTTGCAATCACATATACCGGTGACGGCGGTTCGTCTGAAGGCGACTTCTACGAAGGCCTTAACTATGCAGGAGTATATAAGCTGCCGGTGATCTTCTTCGTTCAGAACAACGGCTATGCCATCACCACTCCGTTCTCGAAGCAGACAGCAGCGAAATCCATCGCCCACAAGGCGGTTGCCGCAGGGATTCCCGGAATCAAGATCGACGGTATGGACGTCTTTGCAGTAATCTCTGCTGTACAGCAGGCTGCTGAACGTGCCCGCAAAGGCGAAGGCGCCACACTGATCGAAGCGGTAACCTACCGTTTCCGTCCGCATTCCCTCTCCGATGATGCCAGTAAGTACCGTACGAAGGAAGAAGAAGGTCAATGGAATGAGAAAGATCCGATTGCCCGTCTCGCCAAGTACCTGGAGAAGAAAGGCCTCTGGACAGAAGAGGACACTCTGCGCGTAAGAGAAGAAGCGAAAGCAACTGTGAACGAGCAGATTAAGAAAGCAGAACAGACCGAAAAAATGACCATTCCCGGCTTGATCGACAGCATGTTCGAGGTAACTCCGAAACATCTTGAAGAACAAAAAGCCGATTTTGAATAAGGGGGATATCACGCAATGGCACAGATGAATATGAAAGAAGCAATTCGTGACGCAATGCGCGTTGAACTAACTCGTGACCCCAATGTTCTTATCTTCGGAGAAGACGTTGGTAATGTAGGCGGCGTGTTCCGTGTAACGGAAGGGCTGCAGAAGGAATTTGGCGAGGAGCGCGTTTTCGATACACCGCTGGCAGAGTCCGCTATTGGCGGTTTGGCTTTCGGTCTCGGCGTACAGGGCTTCCGTCCGATCGCTGAGATCCAGTTCGTAGGCTTCATCTTCGAAGCTCTGGATCAGATCGTTATTCAGGCAGCACGCCTGCGCTGGCGTTCCGGGGGCAAGTACAATGCTCCTGCAGTCTTCCGCACTCCGTTCGGCGGCGGCGTTAAGGCAGCCGAGCTGCATACCGATTCCCTGGAAGGCCTGATTGCCCAGAGTCCTGGTATCAAGGTAGTTATTCCTTCTAATCCATACGATGCGAAGGGGCTGCTGATCGCTTCGATCCGCGACAATGACCCTGTATTCTTCATGGAGCACTTGAACCTGTACCATGCTTTCCGTGCAGAGGTGCCTGAAGGTGAGTATACCGTTGAACTCGGCAAAGCGAATGTAGTTCGCGAAGGTACGGATGTATCTATCATTACCTACGGTCTAATGGTACATACAGCGACCAAAGCGGCCGACCAGCTCGAGAAAGAAGGCATCAAAGTCGAAATTATCGACCTTCGTACCGTTAGCCCGATTGATATCGACACCATTGTGGCTTCCATCAAGAAGACTAACCGTGCGATTGTTGTACAAGAAGCTCAGAAGAGCTCCGGCGTAGCCGCTGAGGTTATTGCCCAGATTAACGAAAAAGCTCTGCTGCACCTGGAAGCCCCTGTGCTTCGTGTAGCAGGTCCAGATACAATTTTCCCGTTTGCTCAAATCGAAGATACTTGGATTCCTACCCCTGCACGTGTCATCACGGCAGTTAAGAAAGTCATGGAATTCTAGGAAGTAACGACCTTGCCGTCCTTGTATAAAGGGCGGCAGCCGTTTCTGTCTTCTATCAAACAGGACTGTTGGAATAACTCAACATAATTTATAGGAGGTTATCAAGGTGGCAAAATTTGAGTACCGGTTCCCTGAGCTGGGCGAAGGTCTGCATGAAGGCGAAATTATCAAAATGCATATCAAAGCCGGCGACAAAGTAACCGATGACGATATCGTAATGGAAGTTCAGAACGACAAGGCGGTAGTAGAGGTGCCTTGTCCGGTCAACGGCACAGTGCTTGAAGTCTTCACCAAGGATGGTCAAGTTTGCCGTGTAGGCGAAGTTGTAGCTATCATTGATGCAGAAGGCGACGTTCCTGAGCAGGAAGGCGGCCATCCGGCAGAACAGGCTTCCCAGGAAGCAGATGCAGCCAAAGGCGGAGCAGATACAACCTCTTCTCCTGCAACCAGCAGCTCTGCAACCGGCGGAGCTACGAACTTTGAATATAAGTTCCCTGAACTGGGCGAAGGCCTGCATGAAGGGGAAATCATCAAGATGCACATTAAGGTTGGAGACAAAATCACCGACGACGATATCATTATGGAAGTTCAGAATGATAAAGCGGTGGTGGAAGTTCCTTCTCCAGTCAACGGTACTGTAGTCGAAGTGTTCACCAAAGATGGCCAGATCTGCCGTGTAGGTGAAGTTGTGGCAATCATTGCTGCAGAAGGTGATGTTCCTCAGCAGGAGGGCGGCCACGCTGAAGCATCCGGTGCCCAGGCAGCAGCACCTTCCCAAGGTACTGCACCGGCAGTGGCGGCGGCAGCAGCACCAGCCCCTGACCGTGAAGTGCTGGCAACACCAAGCGTGCGCAAATATGCCCGTGACAAGAGCGTAGATATCTCCAAGGTGAACGGCTCCGGCAAGAACGGTAAGATCACACTTGAAGATGTGGAAGCCTTCCTGAAGGGCGGCTCTGCAGCTCCAGCAGCAGCGGCTCCTGCAGCATCTGCCCCAGCAGCAGCAGAAGCGCCAAAAGCTAAGGTGGCAGCACCGGCAGCTTCCGCTTCCGGCAATGCAAGCCTGGAAGAAGAACGCGTACCATTCAAGGGTATCCGTAAAGCGATTGCCAATGCTATGGTTAAATCAGCTTACACTGCACCGCATGTTACTATCATGGACGAAGTGGATGTTACGGAGCTTGTAGCCTTCCGTGCCCGCATGAAGCCTGTAGCTGAGAAGAAGGGCGTGAAGGTTACTTACCTTCCGTTCATCGTGAAGGCACTCGTTGCCGCTTCCCGTCAGTTCCCTGCGCTTAATGCAATGATTGACGAAGCTACGAATGAAATTGTCTACAAGAAATACTACAACATCGGTATTGCTACAGATACAGACAACGGTCTGATCGTTCCTGTCATCAAGGACGCTGACCGCAAGAGTATCTGGATGATCGCAAGCGCGATTACAGATCTGGCTGTACGTGGACGCGACGGCAAGCTCGCTCCGAATGAAATGAAGGGCAGCACGATCTCGATCAGCAATATCGGCTCTGCCGGCGGTATGTTCTTCACTCCGATCATTAACTTCCCTGAAGTTGCTATTCTTGGAACCGGACGTATCACTGAGAAGCCTGTTGTGAAGAACGGCGAAATCGTTGCAGCACCTGTAATGGCTCTGTCCCTGAGCTTTGACCACCGGATTATTGACGGCGCAACAGCACAGAATTTCATGAATTACATTAAGACCCTGCTTGCAAATCCTGATATGTTAGTTATGGAGGTGTAATTAATGGTAGTCGGAGACGCTTCAATCGAAATCGACACATTGGTAATTGGTGCAGGTCCCGGCGGGTATGTGGCGGCAATTCGTGCCGCCCAGCTCGGCCAGAAGGTCATCATTGTAGATAAATCGGAACTCGGCGGCGTGTGCTTGAACCGCGGCTGTATTCCTTCCAAGGCCCTGATCTCGGCCGCTCATCAATTCGAGGCTGCCCAGCACGGTGAAGTATTCGGTGTTACTGCCGAGAACGTTAAGGTGGACTGGTCTAAGACTCAGGCCTTCAAGAACGGCGTAGTCAAGAAAATGACTTCCGGCGTTACCAGCCTGATGAAAGGCAACAAGATCGAAGTATTCAGCGGAGAAGCTATGTTCATCAGCACAAACGAAGCCCGTCTGTTCAATGATCATGAATCCCCGCGTTACAAGTTCAATAACTGCATTATTGCAACGGGCTCCCGTCCGATTGAACTGAAGCCATTCCCGTTCGGCGGACGCATCCTGTCCTCCACGGAAGCGCTGGATCTGCCTGAAATTCCTAAGAGCATGATCGTTATCGGCGGCGGCTACATTGGTGCGGAGCTGGGTCAGATGTATTCCAAATTCGGCACCAAGGTTACCATCATTGAAGGGCTGGATACTGTTCTGCCTGGCTTCGACAAAGACATGACCCGTCTGGTTGCTAAGAATATGGCTAAGACTGGCATTGAAATTGTAACTAACGCCAAAGCCGAATCTGCGGTTCAGAACGACAAGGAAGTTACTGTGAAGTACTCCGTAGGCGGAGAGTCCAAAGAAGTGACTGCTGAATACCTGCTGGTAACCGTAGGACGCCGTCCGAATACTGATGGCGAGCTGGGCCTGGATCTGATCGGCGTTGAGCTGGATGACCGCGGTCTGGTGAAGGTAGACCATCAGGGACGGACTAACATTCCTAACATTTTCGCAATCGGCGATATCGTTCCGGGTCTTGCCCTGGCGCACAAAGCTTCTTACGAAGGTAAGATTGCTGCGGAAGCCATTGCCGGACACAAATCGGTTGTGGATTACAAGGTAATGCCGGCTGTAGTCTTCACAGATCCTGAATGCTCCAGCGTAGGTCTGACCGAGAAGGAAGCTAAGGATAAGGGCTATGCGGTGAAAGCCGGCAAGTTCCCGTTCGCAGGCAACGGCCGTGCCGTGTCCCTGAATGCTCCTGAAGGCTTCATCAAGATTGTAGCGAAGAGCGACAACAATCAGGTGCTTGGCGCACAAATCGTCGGTATCGAAGCTTCCAACCTGATCGCTGAGCTGGGTCTGGCGATTGAAATGGGCGCAACGCTTGAAGATATCGCACTGACCATCCATGCGCATCCAACCCTTGGCGAGATCGTTATGGAAGCGGCTGAGCTGGTAGAAGGCCACCCAATCCACGTAATGAAATAATAACCGCTTAAGCTTATGCGGTAAGAATATAAGAGGATGTTCCCGAAGCCATGCAGATGGTCAGGGAACATCCTCTTTTGACTGAGGCCACTGTCCTGAACGTTCGGAAATAGCTGGCAGTCAGCCCAATTCAGGCAGAGAAATGTATGTTTTTTTGCGTATTTTTATCGTTAGGGAAGTTACAACGACCGTCTGCTCATGGTAAACTGATAGAAGAAAAAGAGAGTGGGGTGTGATACGGCTTGCGTAATTACTTGGATTTATTACAGGATATTCTCGACAACGGTACAGCTAAGAGCGACCGGACAGGTACAGGTACAGTGTCCGTCTTTGGGCGTCAGCTCCGCTTCGATCTGTCGAAGGGCTTCCCGCTGATGACCACCAAGCGCATTCATTTGAAATCGGTGGTACATGAGCTTCTCTGGTTCCTCAAAGGGGATACCAATACAACGTATCTGAAGGAGAATGGCGTCTCGATCTGGGATGAATGGGCCGATGAGAACGGGGAGCTGGGACCAGTATACGGTTCGCAGTGGCGGGCGTGGGAGAGTAAGGATGGACAGCATATCGATCAGATTGCGAATGTGATTGAGTCAATTAAGCATAATCCCGATTCACGGCGTCATATCGTTAGTGCGTGGAATGTAGGCGAGATCGAGCAGATGAAGCTACCGCCCTGCCATTTCGTGTTTCAGTTCTATGTAGCGGGCGGCAAGCTCTCCTGCATGCTTACGATGCGTTCGGTGGATACGTTCCTGGGGCTTCCGTTTAACATTGCCAGCTACGCGCTGCTAACGCATATGGTGGCGCAGCAGACGGGGCTTGAGGTCGGAGACTTCATCTGGTCCGGCGGAGATGTGCATATATATACAAATCATATGGAACAAGTGGCTACACAGCTTACACGGGAGCCTTATGCGCTGCCGAAGCTTAACATCCGCAGAGTACCGGACAGTATTTTTGATTATACTTATGAGGATTTTGAATTTACCGACTATGTCTATCATCCGGGAATCAAGGCGCCGGTTGCTATATGAGTATTACCATGATATGGGCGATGGCCTCGAATGGCGTAATTGGCAAAAATAATGACATGCCCTGGCATTTGCCGCTGGATTTCGCTTATTTCAAAGCTGAGACACTCGGCAAGCGGATGCTGATGGGCCGCAAAACCTGGGAGTCGCTCGGCAGCAAGCCGCTGAAGGGCCGTACCAGCCTCATCCTGACCCGTGACCGGAGCTTCGCACCCGAAGGGGCTGAGGTCATCCATTCGCTGGCTGAGGCGCTCGCTGAGGGGCGCAAAGAGGATGAGCTGATGGTGATCGGCGGAGCCGAGATCTATAGCCTGATGCTGCCGTATGCCGACAAGCTGCGTGTTACACGGATAGAGGCGGAGATTGAAGGCGATACGAGATTCCCTGAGGTAGACTGGAGCCAGTGGAAGGAAGTTTCCAACACACCGGGACTCAAGAATGAGCAGAATCCGTATGATTATCGTTTTATGGTGTACGACCGCAAGGAGTGACAATGAAGCGTTTTCTCTGACACAAGATGTGAAATAGTACAAATAATCAGCAGATTAGTCCATTACAGTGCGAAAGTATTGAATGCTAATATAATTAAAATTAGAAATGGTGTACTATACATCAACACGAAGAGAACGGATGGGGGAAACGTATATATGTCTACACCTACTGGATTTATGGAGTATAAGCGCCAGCTCCCAGGGGACCGCGATCCCGAGCAGCGCGTGAAGGATTGGGAAGAATTCCACGAGCATCTGACCGAGGACGAGCTTCGGACCCAGGGTGCCCGTTGTATGGATTGCGGCACACCGTATTGCCACACCGGCATGGATATGAGCGGCGGTACTTCAGGCTGTCCCGTGCATAACCTGATTCCGGAGTGGAATAACCTGGTCTACCGTGGCTTGTGGAAGGAAGCGCTGGAGCGCCTGCACAAGACCAATAACTTCCCTGAATTCACCGGCAGCATCTGTCCTGCACCCTGCGAGGGCTCCTGTACCGTCGGTCTGATTGGACAGCCTGTTACGATTAAGACGATCGAGCTGGCCATTGTGGACAAGGGCTTTGAAGAGGGCTGGGTAGTCCCGAGTCCGCCGGAGAAGCGTACAGGCAAACGGATCGCCATCGTCGGCTCCGGTCCGGCAGGACTGGCCGCAGCAGCCCAACTGAACAAGGCGGGTCACACGGTAACGGTCTTTGAGCGCAGTGACCGGATCGGCGGACTTTTGATGTACGGCATCCCGACGATGAAGCTGGACAAACGTGTCGTACAGCGCCGTGTCGATCTGCTGGCTGCAGAAGGTATCGAGTTCGTGGTTAACACTGAGATTGGTAAAGACATTCCTGCTCAGCAGCTGGTGGACGAATATGATGCCGTTGTACTCTGCGGCGGTGCTACCAAGGCAAGACGCTTCAACGTGGAGGGCCATGACCTCAAAGGGGTTATGTATGCCATGGATTACCTGAACGGCACGATCAAGAGCTATCTGAATTCCAATCTGGAAGATGGTAATTACGTATCCGCTGCAGGCAAGGACGTAATCGTGCTGGGCGGGGGCGACACCGGCTCTGACTGTGTAGCGACTTCCCTGCGGCATGGCTGCAGCAGCATCACCCAGTTCGGTACTCACGACAAAGCGCCGCTTACGCGTGATCCGATTGCCAACCCTTGGCCGCAGTTCCCGAATGTCTACACCCTGGATTATGCCCAGCAGGAAGCCAAAGCGGTCTTCGGTGAAGACCCGCGTGAATTCTCTATCATGACGACGAAGTTCGTCGGCGATGAAGAAGGCAACCTCAAGGAGCTGCACACGGTGCAGATCCGCCGGACGGTGGACGAGACAGGACGGAAGATCTACCAGCCGGTTCCGGGCACCGAGGCTGTCTATCCGGCCCAGCTGGCGCTGATCGCGATTGGCTTCGACGGACCGGAGCAGGATATCATTGAGCAGCTTAAGCTGGATACGGACCGCCGTACCAATGTGAAGGCCCGTTATGGCAAATTCAACACGAACGTGGATAAAGTATTCGCAGCCGGAGATATGCGCCGCGGACAGAGTCTGGTTGTCTGGGCTATCAACGAGGGACGTGAAGCAGCGCGTGAAGTGGATAAATACCTGATGGGTTCGACTGTACTTGCTTGACCCTATATGTACCAAAAAGCCGTCCTTCAGCATTGCTGAGAGACGGCTTTTTATTATGCTCTTATTATGCTGCTATATTATTGAATGGCCTTCACCGCTCACGTGATTACGGGGGCTAGTCTTCCAGCTTGAACCGTTCAATCTTAAGCTGCAGATCGCCCGCCATCCTGGACAGCTCCGTAGAGGAGGCGGAGATCTCTTCCATGGAAGCGAGCTGTTCCTCTGTAGCTGCCGTTACACTCTGGAAGGCGTCAGAAGTAGAACGGGAGATGCCGGAGATCTCGTGAACGGAAGCGGCGACCTCCTGCGCTCCCGCTGACATCTGCTCGGTAATAGCCGAGATGTCATGCAGCTGGCTGTTGATTTTGGCCGTAGACTGTTCAATGCTGTTGAAGGATTCCTTGGCTTCGGCGGTAACCTGAATACCCAGCTCAACATCAGCTGCAACGGTATGCCGGATCGATTCATAGGTCTGGTCGATCAACCGGGTCATCTGCTGGAGGGTATCTTGAATATCTCCGGCGGTATTCTTCGATTGATCGGCCAGCTTCCGCACCTCAGCAGCCACGACGGCGAAGCCCCGGCCCTGCTCTCCGGCCCGGGCCGCTTCAATGCCGGCGTTCAGCGACAGGAGATTTGTCTGTACGGCGATCGCCGAAATTGCACTGCTCATCGCGGACACCTCATCGTTCAAGCCGTTTAATTGCCCGATCAGCTGCGAAGAGTGGTGGGTAGAGGTCCGGATGGCATCCATTTGCTGGCTGACCTGTTCCATCTTCCGGCTGCCGCTGCGCACATCTGCTTCAGTGCTTGCGGAAGAATCGACGATGGAGGCGGCGGCTTCGGCGATCCTTTGAATACCGGAAGACATTTCCTCCATCGCGCGCGAGGTCTCTGCCATGGCCGAGGTCTGTGTCTGCGCACCCTCGGAGGAGTCCTGCACCAGTTCAGCCACGTAAGCGGTGGCTCTGGAGTTCTCTTCGGTTGTGGCATTCAATTGCTGGCTGGAGGCTGCGAGTTGTCCCGAGGTGTCCGAAATATCCGATACGATGCCGCGCAGAGAGCCTACCATCAGGTTGTAATTCTGTGCCAGCTGACCGATCTCATCCACCCGGTTCATCTGAATCTGCTCATTCAGATAGCCTTCGCTTACCCGCTGTGCAGAACGGTTCAGGCTGCGGATCGGCTTCGTGATGGAGCGGACAATCAGGTACATCAGGGTTAAGGCGACAATCAGGGCAACGGCCAGAACCATCAGTCCGGTATAGATAATGGGCTGTGAGGCATCCGAGAATTCTTGGGTAGGCAGAATGCCGACAATTTTGAATCCGGTGTTCGGATCGGTTGTATAATAACCCTGCATGTCCATCTCCGTGTCCGGATTGGTATAGTGCAGGTCCCCGCTGTCGTTTGCCAGCATTTTCACTATATAATCTGCTACATCCTCACCTGCTGCTTTGCCGGGATAAGAGACGAATTTATCATTACGGTCCACAATGTAGAAGTAGCCGGTTTCACCCGGATGGGTAGTATGGATTCTTTCACTCATTGCCTTGAGATTGAGGCTTGTGGTCACAGCTCCTTTGCCATCCTCCAGCGAATGGGAGATGAACAGCGTATAATTGCCGGTTGTTGCGGAGACAAAAGGATCAATGATTGTAGTGGTACCGGCATTCTGCATGGACGCCTTATACCAGTCCCGTGTACGCGGATCATAATCCTGTTTGCCGGGGTCCGGAGCCTTCATCCAGGCACCTTGTTCGTTGCCCGCCGTAAGAATCTCCAGCTCAGGATGTGCCTTCATGAACTGATCGATGAGTGTGCGTGTTGCGGGAGCCTTCACATCGAGCCCGGAAGACTCAATCTGGCGGCTGAGCAAATCTACATTCCGCATAGCAGCGGATACATATTCTTGGATGGTCCCGGCGACCAGATCTACACTGGAATGCGTGGCTTTCTGCATTTTAAGCTCCAATTCCCGTTTCGCACTGGAATAGGAGAAATAACTGACCAAGAGGATCGGGATCACCAGCATAATGGTGAAAAGCATCATCATTTGTCTTTGCAGTGATCGCGATCTGAGCTTGCCGGTGAAGCGGTTGACTGACTTGAACATTGGAACGGTTCCCCCTCTGGTACATGGAAATCGGCTGGTAGCTAGCCGTTTCTCTCTAAATACCTCAACTCCTATTCGGTTTATCGACACATTCTTTTCAGATCTTAAGGATTTGGTGTAAAATATTTAATTGCATTCACAATCTATTCATCGCCCGCTTGACGCGGCCTCGAATATCGTATAGATTAAGAACCAACATTTATAACGTAACAGCGTTGACCAAGGACCTGGTATCCATAAACGCCGGAACAGAGAGGGGATTCACCGGCTGAAAGATCCCCCGAGTGCGTAAGACACCAATCCTGCCTTGGAAGCTGCAGCTTATGCTGAAGATGGGCATAAGTCTGCCGGAGCCGGCCGTTATCCGGTTTAGAGGACCGCAAACTTAGATAGTTTTGTGGTTGAAACAGGGTGGTAACACGGCGCATTCGTCCCTGACGGATGCGTCTTTTTTGCGTTCTCATTATGGCAGCGAAATGTTCTGGACCCGTTCACACTTATCGACGAAAGAGGCTGATCTGTATGCGTCAAACCAATCTATTAGTTACCACTCTGCGCGAAGCTCCTGCCGAAGCAGAGACAAGGAGCCACCAGTTGCTGCTGCGTGCCGGATATATCCGGCAGGTGGCCGCCGGGGTATACACCTATTTGCCGCTCGGACGGCGGGTGCTGCGCAGGATGGAGCAGATCGTGCGCCAGGAGATGGAGTCCGCCGGTGCGCAGGAGGTTCTCATGCCTTCGATGCAGCCGGCAGAGCTCTGGAGAGAATCGGAACGTTATGAGGTGTACGGCAAAGAGCTGATGAAGCTCCGGGACCGTCACGACCGTGAGTTCGTGCTGGGTCCGACCCATGAGGAAGTGGTTACAGCGCTAATGCGCTCAGAGATCAGCTCTTACCGGCGGCTGCCGGTGACTGTCTATCAGATTCAGACGAAGTTCCGGGATGAACGTCGTCCGCGCTCAGGGCTTCTGCGGGGCAGGGAATTCCTGATGAAGGATGCCTATTCGTTTGATACGGATTGGGAGGGCCTGGATCTGGCCTATCAGGTGATGTACAGCGCTTATGAGCGGATCTTTGACCGCTGCGGCCTGAAGTACCGGGCGGTGCAGGCGAATGCCGGAGCGATTGGAGGCAAAGGCCAAAATCATGAATTCATGGCCCTGTCAGATATAGGTGAGGATACGATAGCTGTGTGCTCCCTGTGCGGATATGCTGCGAATCTGGAGCAGGCGGAAGTGCGGAGCGGAGCCGAACCGGATAGACAAGATTTTGCCGGACGCCCTGCCCCTGAGCGATTCCATACGCCTGGCCAGAAGACCATTCAGCAGCTGGAGCAGGAGAGTCAGCTCACACCGCAGGATATCATCAAGACATTAATCTATACGGGCGAAGGTGGCACATTTGCCGTGCTGGTCCGTGGAGATCATGAGGTGAATGAGCTGAAGGTGCAAAAGTATCTCGGCTGCGGTGACATTATACTGGCTGATGCCATGCATGTGCAGGAGGCTGCCGGAACCGGAAGCGGTTATGTCGGTCCTGCCGGATTGTCCGTGCCTATCCTGGTGGATGCTGCTGTTGCAGCCATGACAGAAGCAGTCACAGGCGCGGGGGAAGAGGATTACCATCTGCGTGGAGTGGTGCCCGGCCGGGACTTTCCACTGACGCAGGTGGGGGATTTCCGTAATGCGGTTACCGGCGACAGCTGTCCGCAGTGCGGCGAAGGGGAGCTGGATTTCCAGCAGGGCATCGAGGTAGGGCATGTCTTCAAGCTGGGCACGGTCTACAGTGAGAAGCTGGGGGCAGATTATCTGGATGCAGACGGCCGCACCCGGCCTATGGTAATGGGCTGCTACGGCATCGGAATCTCCCGCTTGCTGGCCGCAGTGGCTGAGCAGAACAACGATGACCAGGGGCTGATCTGGCCGCTGGGTCTGGCTCCATATACAGTTCATATTCTTCTGATGTCGGTCAAAGATACAGCGCAGCGGGAGCTGGCCGAAGCCCTGTATGCACGGCTGACCGCCTTGGGCATCGATACCCTGCTGGACGACCGCGATGAGCGGGCCGGGGTCAAATTCAAGGATGCCGGACTGATCGGTATACCGGTTGCGCTGGTGGTCGGCAAGCTGGCCGCAGAGCAAAGAATTGAATACATGGACAGGAGAACGGGTAACAAGGAAGTAGTTGATATTGGCGAGGCCGTGCTGCGCGTAAGCAGGCCTCAATAATGAGCAGCGGATTTTGGGGTCCAGGAATGGTATAATAGACTACTGGACAACTTTTGTAATGAACCGAGGGTAAGGAGCGATTATTGTTGAAGACACTCATTATTGCGGAGAAACCGGACATGGGGCGGAATATCGCCGCCGCAATAGAACCGAAGGCCAAAAACTACCGTTCCTATCTGGAAGGGGAGCAGTACATCATCACCTGGGCGATTGGGCATCTGATTGGCCTGGCAGAGCCCGAAGCCTACGACAATAAATATAAAAAATGGAACATTAATGATCTGCCGATCATCCCCGAGGAGTTCAAGCTGCTGCCCAATGCACGTACCATGGATCAGCTGAAGGTGATCGGGGAGCTGGCGAAGCGCAGCGATCTGCTGGTGAACTCCTGCGATGCCGGGCGTGAGGGCCAGCATATTTTCTCGCTGATCCAGCGCTACCTGGAGCTGAACCAGCCGGTGAAGCGCCTGTGGATCTCCGATCTGACGCCGGAGACGATCCGCAAGGGCTTCCAGGAGCTGAAGGACGGATCGGAATACGAGAATCTGACCAAAGCGGCCCGGGCGCGCAGCGAGGCGGACTGGCTGATCGGAATGAACGGCTCGCGCGCTTTTACCACCAAGCATAATGTACTGCTCTCTGTAGGCCGGGTGCAGACCCCTGTGCTGGCGCTGATCTATGACCGTCAGAAGACCATTGAAGCATTCTCCTCGCTGAAGTTCTTTGAGGTGGAAGGGCATTTCACCCAGAATGAGCTGACGTATAAGGGAATGTGGCAAGGCGACCGGTTAACGGATGGTGCGAAGGCAGAAGCGCTTGCAGCCAAGGTCAAAGGCAAGCCCGCCCGGATTGTTCTCTATGAGGTCAAAGAGACCAAGGAATATCCGAATAAGCTGTACGATCTGACGCTGCTGCAGCGTGAGGCGAACGGGAAATATGCTTTCTCCGCCAAAAAAACACTGGATATCGCCCAGGCGCTGTATGAGAAGCATAAAGTAATCTCGTACCCGCGTACTAACTCCAACTATGTCACGGAGCAGAATATTCCTGAAATGCACAAGACGCTGTCGGCCCTTCAGGGTACGCAATACGACGATTGGGTGAAGGGTGCGAACCGTAACCTGGTTCATAAAGGTAACAAGTTTATTTGTAATCCGTCCAAGGTCGAGGATCACCATGCGATTCTGCCTACGAACCGTAAGGCGAACGGGCTGAGTGCGGACGAGGCTAAGCTGTACGATCTGATTGTCCGCCGCTTCCTCTCCCAGTTCTACCCGGCTGCGGAATATAAGGTGCATACGGTGATGACCGAAGTGGAAGCCGAGAAGTTCAAGACTACGGTCAAGGAACTGCTCAGCCTCGGCTGGAAGGTGATTTACGCAGACCAGAAGAAGGACAAGTCCAAACCGGCCAAGGGTAAAGGCAAGGAGGAAGACGAGGAAGAGGAGCTTGAGGTGAACGAGCCGTTCTCGGTCAACGCAGACGGTGAAGTGCTCTGCAGCGATGCGATCGTGAAGGAGAAGGACACCCAGCCGCCAAAGCATTACACGGAAGGGACCTTGCTGAAGGCGATGGAGAGCGCAGGCAAGCAGATTGAGGACGAAGAGCTGCGCGATGCCATGAAGGATTCGGGGCTGGGTACTCCGGCCACCCGGGCCGCTACGATTGAACGGCTGAAGAATGTCGGCTATGTGGAGATGCAGGGGAAAAAGATCGCCATCACCCAAAAGGGGCGGACGGCGGTGGAGCTGATCCGCGGCGCTGGCGTGGAGCTGCTGACCTCCCCGGAAATGACCGGGCAGTGGGAGCGCCGCCTGAATGAGATTGCCCGCGGCACCGCAGCGGACGGGCAATTCATGGAGAACGTCAAGCGGTTCGCTTCGATGATTGTGGACAAGGTGCGCGTGCAGTCGCGCGCCGCTAAGACCTCCTTCGAAGGGGATACACCTTCGCTGAACAGCGGCGGCAAGGGCCGCAGCTCCGCAGCTGCGCCGCACAAGACCGCCGAATCCAAGGCGGCCGGTCGCAAGCCGGCAACGGCCAAACCGCGCAGCGCGGCGTCTGCCGCGGCCGGGAAGAGCGGGGATACCGGGCCGAAGGTCATCGGCAGCTGCCCGCGTCCCGGCTGCGGCGGCATGATCTTCATGGGCCGCAAGGGCTACGGCTGCTCTCATTATAAGGAGGGCTGCGCCTTCGTGATCTGGAAGGAGAATCACGGGCGTACACTCACCGATACCCAGGTGAAGGCTTTGATTGAGAAGGGCCGAACCGGGAAGCTGAAGTTGACCGGTGAGGACGGCGCGCCGCTTGAAGGCAAGCTGGTGCTGCAGAATATGGATACCGGCCAGCTGGCCGTGGAATCATAATTCCTGAATACCAAAAGCGCCCCGGCCAGATTTTCATGGCGGGGCGCTTTGTTATAGGATGATGAGTTTAACCTGCAAGCAAGATTACGGGGATTCATTCAAAGCCGCATCAACGGCGGCACTTAAGCCTTCATAGGAGGAATCCGGCAGCAGGACGCCGTTCACCATGAATTTCGGTGTGCCGTTGACGCCGTAGGCTCCGGCGATTTTGAAGTCCTCTTTGACATCGTACATATACGTATGGTTCTTCAGATCCTGCTCGAACCGCTCTTGGTCGATCCCTGCAATATTGTCCTTCACGAACTTAAGGATGAACTTCTGGGTTGCCCAGATCTTGCTCTCATCGCCCTGGCTCTCATAGAGCTTGTGGAGATACTCCCAGAACTTCTCATTATTCTGCTGATAGATAGCTTCCCCCGCACTGGCGGCCAGGTAAGAGTCCCGGTCAATGAAGGCGAAGTTCATGAAGTAGAACTGGACTTTCCCGCTGTCTACGTAGTCTTTGATGAACGTATCCAGGTAGGAGGCGGTCCAATTTTTGCAGGCAGGGCATTTGAAATCGGCGAATTCAATCACCTTCACCTTGGCGGATTCGCTGCCCAGATGCGGCTGCTTCTCGTATTTCAGCCCGTCCACCACGATCTTGCCCTTCACATCGGTGTAGTTGGGGAGATTATCGAGCGCCTCAGTGCCGGACGATTTGCCCTGTGTAAGGAAGAAGGCAAGAAGAGCGATCAGCAGCACGGCAATCACTGCAAGCAGCATAGGGAGCAGACGCCCGTGATTCGGGGTATTCCTGGAACGGTTAGCTTTGTTATTCATGGCCAGCCTCCTGCTCGATGTGAAAATCTACTCAAATAGTATAATCATACCGGCGGCAGGCTGCCTATGCCATTTGTAACAATTGCCCGATTCTGATGGTGCAAGTCAATCAGCCGTGATGCTCCCGCAGCGCAGCGGTGCGGATCACCGGAGGCACCTCGTGAATGGCAGAGATGGTCAGGACGGACTGCTGCATCTCCCGTTCCAGCTCAATCAGATTGTAGAGCCACTCATTCGGCTGCTTCAGATAGATGCTATTGATCCCGGCAGTCAGCGCGGGCAGTACATCTGTACGCAGGGAGTTGCCGATCATCCAGGTGATTTTACGGTCGAACGGATAGGTAGTCAGGATATTCTCAAGCGCCTCCACATTTTTGTGCTGGCGGATATAGATGCGGTCATCGAAATAGGCGTCCAGCTTCATTTGGGCGATTTTGCGCTGCTGGATGGTGTCGTCGCCGCCGGTATAGAGATAGAGGGAATGGCCGTCCTGCTTGAGGGTATCCAGCGTCTCTACCATGCCGGGATAAGCTTCCACCTCCTGGTCGTACACACTCAGTCCCAGCTTCATCAGCTGCCGCTCCTCGAAGGCATCCGGCTTGCGGTTATATTTGCTGCAGAAGTAACGGTAGGTGGCAATCAACGATTTCGGGAAATTGTCGCTGGCCAGGCCGCTTGTGCTAACGGTCTCGACATCGATCTCTACCTGCTTGCTGCGCAGTTCGCCGATGGTAGGCTGGTAATCGCTGAACCAGTCAGACATCAGCTCGAAATATTGTCCAAGGATAAGGTCAAAATACTTATTGCAATGCACCAGGGTATCGTCGAGATCAAAGATCACTTGTTGGGTCAAATACTTCATGAGGTTCACTCCTAAGTTGGTCTGTTAGATACGGATGTAGGACTCCAGAAACATCTGGAGCTCCGAGGCCCCGTCAGGACGTATGCTGTAGCGTTCGGTGCCTTCACCGCGCAAATGGACCCGCAGAAGCCCGGCGACTCTTAGACTGAGCAGGTGATGCATCAGCATCTCCCGGGACAGGCTCAGCTCGGACTGCATCTCCCACAGTGTCTTCGGTTCGTTCGCTACGAAGCGCAGCAGTCTCAGCCGGGTAGGATCAGAGAGAGCCTGTGTTAAACGAAGCAGCACCGTTGGAGGCTCCTCCTCATTGTCTGAAGGGACATCTACCGGATATTGCACCAGCATCAGGTTCTTGTAGAAGCAGTACGTGTTGATCGGCCGGTTATGCACGGTAGGCAGCAGCACAATCGTCTTCAGCCCGGGAATGTCCTCAATGACAATTCCGCCGGAAGCATATTCGATCAACGGGACCATGTCCATTTTGCTCTCCAGCATTTTTTTCTCAGAGGCGTCTTCAATCAGCAGCGGCAGCAGCGTATGCTCCACATGGCGGAAATAATGCTCATACCATATCCGCAAAAGAGGCGTGTATCCGTTCTTGATCCGCGCGCATTCCTCGGCCGTGAATTGATGGAAGAACGGCTCGGTCCGCCGGAGGCAATCCTCCAGAGACGAGCTCTCCAGCTCAGCCAGGAACTGCAGCACCTTGGAAGCCTCGCCCCGGCTGTAGGCCCAGGCGTAGAGTACATCATAATCTTCGAACGGCCATTCGGCGGCCTGCTTCAGTGCAGCCAGCTGTGCGGGGGTGAAGCGGCCATCCACATCCCGGATCCAGTCGGTGCCGATGTCCAGATTGGAGGTCCATTTCTTGGTTACATATAACATGAAACTGTCCAGCAGTTCGTATACGGGGGAAACATCAATGCTCAGTTCATACTTCATTTAAGCCGGGTCACCTCCAGAAAATCAGTCACTTCTATATATTATCTCTTGTTTTGAAGAGGGTTGTCTACTATAATGTTCGGTGTTTGCCTGCATGGACATCAGGTTCGCACATCAATGAATTACATAGGAGGATTTATTTGTGTCAGATTCTACACCGATGCCGCATGGACAGAGCGGTAGAATGAATTATTCGATTTTGATTGCCGTGATTATTCTGGCAGGGCTGAGCCAGGGGATGCTGCTGCCGGTCTTATCTATTCTGCTGGAGCAGGAAGGCGTATCGTCCTCGCTGAACGGACTTAACGCGGCCGCCTTGTATGTAGGCTCATTTGCCATGACCTTGATTGCAGAAAGGGTACTTG
This sequence comes from Paenibacillus sp. FSL H3-0333, assembly GCF_038002805.1. NCBI lineage: Bacteria > Bacillati > Bacillota > Bacilli > Caryophanales > Paenibacillaceae > Paenibacillus > Paenibacillus sp. FSL H3-0333. Next base: position 4,076,659 of record NZ_JBBODG010000001.1, read on the forward strand.
GCGCCATCGGCTTCAAGAAGCTAATCGCCGCGGGTCTCGCGCTGGTGCTGGTATCACTCCTGCTGTTCCCGCTCCTTACCGGCGTGAAGGTATGGTTCGTGCTCCGCGTGCTGGTCGGGATCGGCGATTCAGCGGTGAATTACGCCGCGCAGCTCTGGGTGCTGCTCATGACACCGGCGGAGCACCGTGGACGGAACCTGTCGCTTTACGGGATGTCCTACGGACTGGGCTTCAGCCTCGGACCGCTGGGCATCAGCCTGCTGCGGTTCGGGCAGCCCGCACCGTTCCTGATTACAGCCCTGCTGTTCGTAATCGTGCTGCTGATTGTGGGCTTCAAGCTGCCTGACTCGCGGCCGGAAGCTATGGATCACAGCGAAGGCCAGGCGAGCAGATTCGGCCGGAGCTACCGGCTTGCTTGGTATGCGCTGATTCCGGCGCTGCTATACGGCTATATGGAAGCCAGCCTGAACAGCAGCTTCCCGGTATACGGGCTGCGCACCGGATTCAGTGCAGACCAGATTGCCGCTTTGCTGCCCTTTGCAGGCATTGGAGGCCTGCTCCTCCAGCTGCCGCTCGGCATATGGAGCGACCGTTATGGCCGTAAGGCCATCCTGATTGCTGCGGGGACAGGAGGAGGCCTGGCCTTCACGCTGCTGCCGCTTACCGGCAACCATGTCTTGCTCACCCTGCTGGTACTGATGGTGGCCGGGGGGCTTGTCGGCTCCTTTTTCTCGCTAGGATTAAGCTATGCCGCCGATATCCTGCCGCGCAAGCTGCTTCCCGCTGCCAATGTAGTCGCTTCCTTCCATTATAGTCTGGGAAGTATTGCGGGGCCGGGCATCGGCGGGCTGCTGCTGCAATTCGGCTGGGGCGGCAGTGTGTTTGCCGTAATGGGCGGCCTGTATATTGTATTTGGGCTGGCAGGGTTATTGTTCTCGCCACGGAAGACGATATGAGGTAGAATAAGAACGAATGCTCGCATGGAATTTGATCCCGCTTTCAGAGTACACTATAGAGTAGAGTCGAAGACAGGAGAGGCTGACCTATGATTACAGTTGAACATTTGGCCAAAGCGGTCGGGGAAGATAAAACACCGGTGCTTCAGGATATCGGATTTCAATTAGAACCGGGAGAATTTGTAGCGCTGCTGGGAGCCAGCGGCAGCGGGAAATCAACACTGCTGCGCTGCCTTGCCCTGCGTGAGAAGTGGGACAGAGGGAATTTCAGGGTAGATGGGCAGGATATTATGAAGAGCCCCTTCGCCGGCAAACGTAAAATCCGCCGGGAATGGGCTTATCTGGAGCAGAATGCGGAGCTGAATCCGAACCGCACTGCACTGAAGAATGTGCTGATTGGACAGGCCTCCCAGACGCCGCTGTGGCGGATGGCTACAGGCATGGTCCGTTCAGATGATTATATGGGGGCGATGGACCAGCTTGATCTGCTTGGCCTGCTGGACAAGGCCAAGCTGAAATCCGGCCAGCTCAGCGGCGGTGAACGTCAGCGTGTAGCCATTGCCCGGGCATTGGTCCACGGTGCCAAGGTCATCCTGGCGGATGAGCCGGTGACGGGCCTTGACCCCAAGACTGCGGAGAATGTGCTGGAGACCCTCCGCAATCTGTGCAAGGAGACAGGCCTTACCGTGCTTACGGTGCTGCCGATCGAGCTGGCCGAGCGTTATGCCAGCCGTCTGTGGGTGCTGGAGGACGGAAGAATTAAGCATGATGTCAAAGGACGCCGGCTAACCTCACAGGAGCGGCTGCATCTGTGAATTAAGGCAAGACGTTCAGTAAGGAGAGCGTAAATGAAGTTGAATATGCGTATGCGTCTACTGGGAGGAATTGCCGCAGCCGCCCTGTCGCTGTTTGCCCTGTCGGGCTGCACCTTCATCAGCGATCCGGTATCCCAGATGAGGGTGCCCCAGCTGCCTGCGGACAAGGCTTCGCTGATGGCAGCCATCAACTCTTCTTTGAAGGCGCTGGACGGCACGTTGATCCGTCCTGCCAATGATGATAACAGCTCTATTTTTACAGAGGACCTGGACCAGGATGGCGTGATGGAGACGCTTGTATTCTACCAGACGAAGAATGAAGCCGTGGTTAATCACGGGATGATTCTGGAGAAGCAGGGGGATACCTGGGTCAAGAAGCTTACGTTCGATGGTGTTGGTAACATCCTTGATTCTGTAGATCTTCAGGATGTAACTGGTGACGGTAAGCTCAACATTATTGCCGGCTATTCCCGTGGGGAAGAGAAGGGCATGGTCGTCTACAGCTATTCCGGGGGAGTGCTGGAAGAGATTCTAACGAAGCCGTACACCAAATACATCATCGATGATCTGAATGAGGATGGAATCGCGGATATTACCGTGGTGTATTTCAAGCGTAATGAATTCGCAACAATTGCTACTTACCAGTACAATGACAGCTTCCAGGTGCTGGATCAACTGGACGACTTAGACCCTTATTTCAATAGTTATTACAATATTGTCTCAGGAAAAGTAGCTGCGAACAAAGAAGGTATAGTCCTGGATTCAGCCGTGGATTCTCACTCAGCGTATACAACAGTGGTTGTAATGGAGAATAACAAGCTGCGTGTCGCTATTCCCGGAAATGACCTCACCTTCAAGGACCGCAAAATAGTCAGCGAGGATATTGATTCGGACGGAATTATTGAGATAGGGATGCTGGTTCCCCCCAAGGGCTGGGAGTATTTCGATCCTGAGACCATTCCGTATTTCAATTCCTATTACAAATGGGACGGGAAAGACGGCTTGACCTTCAGTACCCAGCTCTATAATGATCCGCTGGACCGGTTCACTATTAACTTTGCCCCCGAATGGCAGGAGCGGGTGACCGTGGACACGAAGTCGGTTCAGAACAAATCGCTCAAATTCATTTTGACGGATACCGGAGAGACGGTTGCCGAAGTAACATTCTTCTCGCCTGCGGAATGGGACAATGTGAAGAACACCGGCTGGAAGCTGCTCGGACGCGATCTGGATAAGATGATCGGGTACCGGGGAGGACTGGAACAAAATACAATCGGGGGAGAGGACGGGCGAATTCAATCCTCTATTGAAAGGAAGGGAATCAATGAGTAAAGTACTAATACTGGAGGACGAAGAGTCTATCCGCAGTTTTATTGTTATTAATCTGAAGCGTAACGGCTTTGAGGTGCTGGAGGCGGCAGATGGCCATGAGGCGCTGCATAAGCTGACTACTATACATGACATTGATATCGCCCTGCTGGATGTTATGGTACCCGGCATCGACGGCTTTGAGGTATGCAGACGCATCCGGGAGACCAATGAACGGCTCGGAATTATTTTCTTGACGGCCAAAGTACAGGAACAGGACAAGGTCTATGCGCTGTCGGTGGGAGCAGATGACCATGTCAGCAAGCCGTTCAGTCCAACCGAGCTGATCGCACGTATTCAGTCGCTGCTGCGCCGGGTCAATGTTCACCGCGAGCAGTCGGCCAAGGTATCGTTCCAGTCGGGTCCGTTCACATTAGATCTGATCTCCAAGCAGTTCAAGCGGAGCGGGGAAGCCATTGAGCTTACCCCAACAGAGTTCTCGCTGGTGCAGTTCTTCCTGGAGAAGGAGAATACGCCGCTCAGCCGTGATTCCCTGCTGGATCATGTCTGGGGCAAGGAATATATGGGGGACCCTAAGATTGTTGACGTCAATATCCGCCGCTTGCGCCAAAAAATCGAGAACAATCCATCGGAGCCTGAGTACCTGCAGACGGTGTGGGGACACGGCTATAAATGGAAAGGCCAGGTACAATGATCAAGAAGGGGATGCGCAGACAGATCGTACTGCACTATATTCTTGTAGTCTTTGTAGCGCTTCTCCTGGTTGAGACAACCTTTCTGCTGGCGATCCGCACCTATTATTACGACAGCATCTACACCAAGATCACTACACAGATTAGTGCAGCTGAAAGTATGGTTAAATATGGGAACTTGAACGGCACATCAGCGAACCAGTTGAAGGGGTTACTCGATTATTTTAATCTGGAGTATACCGAGCTGGAGGTCCTGACCCTTAAGGGGGACATCCTTACCAGTACAACCGGGTTTCAGCCGGACCGGACCATCACCACCAGTGATGTCCCGGAGGCGGTGGGCGGCAGTATAGGACGCTGGCTAGGCCGGCAAGCCGGAACTAATGAAAGTGTCATGGCGGTCTCCAAGATGGTGCGTATTAATGCTCACGATACTTATATTCTGCGGTATCTGACTTCCATGGAAGGCGTTAATAAAGATCTGCTTAATCTGACCCTGCTCTCCATTGCCATCGGTGTAGCAGTCCTCACCATCGTTCTGCTGCTCAGCTTCGGTCTCGCTAATTCGATTGTGCGTCCGCTGAATAATATTACGGCAGTGTCGGCGCAGATGGCGAAGGGCAAGTTCACGACCCGGATCAAAGGCGATTACCGGTACGAGATCGGCGAACTCGCTTCAACGCTCAACTATATGGCGGACGAGATTGTCCGCAGCAACCAGATTAAGGATGATTTCATCTCCTCGATCTCCCATGAGCTGCGGACCCCGCTGACCAGCATCAAGGGCTGGAGCGAGACGCTGGTCTCCGGGGGCTACGACCCTGAAGAGACTAAGCTTGGGGTCGGAATTATCTCCAGGGAGAGTGACCGGCTGATCGGGCTGGTGGAAGAAATCCTCGACTTCTCGAAGCTGCAGCAGAACGAAATGAAGCTGTCGATGGGGCAGGTGGATATTAAGGTTCTGCTGCAGGAGACGCTGCTCAATATCTGGGCCAAGGCCGAGAAGAAACGGATTCATCTGCTGCTGGAATGCGAGGAGACGATCTTCATCAAGGGGGATGCCAACCGCCTCAAGCAGGTCTTCCTCAATCTGGTGGATAATGCGGTAAAATTCTCGCCGGAGGATTCGAGCATCGTGCTGTCGGCGGAGCGTCTATCCGGTACCGAGATGGCTGTCACTGTCCGTGACAGCGGTATTGGCATTAGTGAAGCGCACCTCGCCAGAGTACGGGACCGCTTCTTCCAGGTCGATGCCCTTAACGGGGGAACGGGCCTCGGGCTGGCGATCTCCCAGCAGATTGTGGAGCTTCATAACGGCAAGCTGGAAATGGACAGTGAGCTGGGCAAGGGTACCCAGGTTACTGTCATTCTGCCGCTGGATGACAGCCAGCAGGGGAATGCCCGTCCCAGCAACTCACCGGTAACTTCATAAGCAAGCCAAGTGGAAACGGCTTTGGCGTCCTTACAGGGACGGCACCCGTTTCAGCGAGAAATAGAAGGATAAGTTATCGTGTGAAACATATAATTTCTTATATTTATACAAAAGGGATACAGCATTCGTCCGGACAGACCGGAGCTGTATCCCTTTGTATGTAGCAGCCCTATGGGCTGAACGATTGTGCTGAGCGATTGTTATGAAGGCATTCCTTCCGCACGCAGACGGCCGGCCTTCTCATAGACCTCCTGAAGCAGGCGGGCAGGCTGGGTACGGACCAGCGGCTTGGCTGCGACAATCTCATGCGGGCCGACAACTACGATGTTGTCTGCACTGCCTTTGATCACAGCGCCGTCCTTGATCACAGCACCTTCACCGATAATGGCGTGTTCAATCAGAACACCGCGTCCAATACGGGCACCGGGCATTACCACACTCTGCTTGATTCTGCTCTGCTTGCCGATCTCTACACCGCTGAAGATGACCGAGCGCTGAGGGCTGCCTTCGAGCTGGCAGGTCTCGTGAATCAGGCAATCTGCTGAAGCCGCCTGTTGAGTGCGTGGTCTGAGCGCAGTCAGCTTGGTCCGCTGTGCACGGCTGTACATCGGCCAGCGTGAATTATCAAGCTGGAAGCCGTCTTCTTGCAAGAGATCCATATGAGCTTCCCAGAGGCTGCCAACGGTACCCACATCTCTCCAATAGCCCTCGAAGCGGTAAGCGAACAGTTCATCACTCGCATCCAGCATAGCTGGAATGACATCCTTGCCGAAATCATGACCGGACTCCGCATTCACGGCATCCCGCAGCAAATGAGCCTTCAAGTACGCCCACTCGAACAGATAAATACCCATGGAAGCCAGATTGCTCTTCGGAGCCTTCGGTTTCTCGGCAAATTCGGAGATCTTGAAATCTTCATCCACGTTCATCACGCCGAAGCGGCTCGCTTCATCCCAAGGAACCTCCATAACCGATATCGTTGCCTTCGCAGACTTGGAGATGTGATAATCCAGCATTTTGCGGTAGTCCATGTGGTAGATATGGTCTCCTGACAGAATAAGTACATGCTCCGGGTTCTGACTGTCAATATATTCAATATTTTTATAAATAGCATCGGCGGTGCCTGTATAGCTGTCTCTGCCTTCAATCCCTGAAGGGAGCAGCCTTACACCCCGGTCACTGCGGCTGTGCAGCCCCCAGGGCTCGCCTTCACCGATATGCTGATGCAAGGACTCTGCTTCGTACTGAGTCAGTACTCCGATAGTATCAATCTTGGAATTCACACAGTTGCTGAGGGGAAAATCAATAATTCTGTACTGTCCGCCGAAAGGGACTGCTGGCTTAGCCATGCTGGAAGTCAACGGGGCCAATCTGCGGCCTTCTCCGCCTGCAAGAAGCATAGCGATACATTCTTTCTTACTCATGTGTTATCCCTCCCATTTTTTTGTCAATGCTTGTAATATACACGCAGAACAAGCGCTTGAAACGACATAGGTGAATTATATTGCTGCATATCTGCAAAAATTACATGTTTATTTTCAATATTCAGAAATTGCCCGGACTTCTCTCAAAATCATTTTCAAAATCTATATATTCGGGTAATGTAATAGGTGCATCATATATCCTAAGGTGGTGATGATTTGGCCGATTTACCAAAAACAGAAAACCTCCCGTCCGCTGAAGATATTTATCTGTTCCATGAGGGCACGAATTATCGCAGCTATACGATGCTTGGCGCGCACATTGCCGTCCAAGAAGGGCAGGCCGGCGTTCGCTTTACCGTGTGGGCTCCTCATGCGGCATATGTAGGACTGGCGGGAGATCATAACAGCTGGGATGGAACATCTGATCTTGATACGTTATATAAGATACCCGATTCAGGATTTTGGAGTCGTTTTTTTCCGGGAATGGAGCCGGGAACTTTTTACAAATACAGGATTACAGGAGCAGATGGTACAAGCTTCCTCAAAGCAGACCCATATGCCTTCCACGCGGAAGTTCGCCCGGCAACAGCATCCGTTGTAGCGAATCTGGACGGCTACAAATGGGGGGATGCTGCTTGGAGGCGGAAGAGCAAAGGTCCGTATCAGGCACCCATGAATATTTATGAAATGCATCTGGGCACCTGGCGGCAAAAGGAAGACGGCGAACTCTATACTTATCGGGAGATCAGCAGTCTGCTGATTCCTTACCTGAGCGAAATGAGCTATACCCATGTGGAGTTTATGCCGCTCGCTGAACATCCTTATGATCTGTCCTGGGGCTACCAGGGAACCGGTTATTTTGCGGCTACCAGCCGCTTCGGAGAGCCGCAGGATCTGATGTATCTGATCGATCAGTTGCATCAGGCCGGCATCGGGGTCATTCTGGACTGGGTTCCTGCCCATTTTGCCAAGGATGCTCATGGCCTGCGCCTGTTCGACGGTTCGCCGCTGTATGAGTATGCTGATCCGATGCTGGCGGAGAAGCCTGGCTGGGGCACCTTGTCCTTCGATTTCAGCAAGCCGGAAATCTCATCCTTCCTGATCTCCAATGCCTTGTTCTGGTTCGAGAAGTATCATATTGACGGCATGCGCGTGGACGCGGTTACGAGTATGCTGCGGCTTGATTTCGAAAAGGAACCCCATCAGTACCGGACGAATGAGCATGGCGGGCTGGAGAATCTGGAGGCCATCCGGTTCATTCAGCAGCTCAACCAGACGATCTTCCAGTATTATCCGAAGGCGCTCATGATGGCGGAAGAATCCAGTGCCTGGCCGGGTGTAACCTCTCCGGTGCATGAAGGGGGCCTGGGCTTCAACTACAAATGGAATATGGGCTGGATGAATGACACCTTGGGCTACATAGAACGGGATTTCGATTCGCGCCCTTATCATCATAATTTGTTGACCTTCCCGATATGCTATGCGTATGCCGAGAACTATACACTGCCGCTGTCGCATGACGAAGTGGTGCACGGCAAGAAGTCGCTGCTGGACAAAATGCCGGGGTCCTATGAGCAGAAATTCGCCGGTCTGCGCCAGCTTCTCGGATATCAAATCAGCCATCCGGGCAAGAAGCTGCTGTTCATGGGCGGAGAGTTCGGGCAATTCATTGAATGGAAGGATCAGGATCAGCTCGACTGGCTGCTGCTGGATTATGAGAGCCACCGGCGGATGCAGGCCTATACAGCTGCGCTGAATAAGCTATACCTTGCCGAAAAAGCACTGTGGGAGCTCGATCATGACATGACAGGCTACCAGTGGATCGATGCCGATGACAGCGGGCAGAGTGTCGTATCTTATATCCGCAGAGGCAAACGTCCGGTGGATACACTGCTGATTATCATCAACTTCCAGCCGGTGGAGCGCCACCATTACCGCATCGGCGTACCGCGCCCTGGCATATATGAGGAATTATTCAGCTCAGAGAGCAACGAATACGGCGGATCGGGCTTCCATAATGAGCCGCTGAAGAGCACCAAGACCGAGTGGCATAATCAGGTGAACAGTATAGAATTGACCCTGCCGCCACTTAGCTTCTTGGTGCTTAAGAAGTCAGGCCGCAAGACCGTTTAAGGGCAGGAAGTGTCCGAATAAGCCACTATATAAGGGGGAGATGGAATGAAAGTATTATTTGCCGCGGCGGAAGCCCATCCATTTATCAAAACAGGCGGACTGGCCGATGTCATCGGCGCTTTGCCAAAGGCCCTCAAGGCGGCCGGGGTCGATGTCCGGGTAATTTTGCCCAAATACAAAGGAATTCCTGAGAAGTATTCCGCTCAGATGGAGCATGTCGCTACTCTGGAGGTCCCGATTGGCTGGCGCAATCAGTATTGCGGGATCGAAAAGGTGGTATTTGAAGGGATTCCCGTCTATTTCATCGACAATGAGTACTACTTCGGCCGTGACGGAATCTATGGCTATATGGATGACGGCGAGCGGTTCGCGTACTTCAACCGGGCGGTGCTGGAATGCCTGCCGGCCATTAGCTTCCAGCCGGATGTAATCCATTGCCATGACTGGCATGCTGCGGTTGTACCGCTGCTGCTGCAGGCACATTACCGGCATAATCCGTTCTACAGTGAGATGCGTACGGTATTCACCATACATAATCTCCTGTATCAGGGAGTCTTCCCGTATACCGTGCTGGGTGAGCTGCTGGGTCTGGACGACAGTTATTTCCTGGGCGTGGAGTATTACGGGAATGTGAATTATATGAAGGGCGGGATTGTCTACAGTGACCATGTCACCACCGTCAGCCCGACTTATGCCGATGAGATCCGGACCCCGTACTACGGCTATGGTCTCGATGGTCTCCTGACTGCGCGCTCTGACGCGCTCAGCGGCATTGTGAACGGAATTGATACCAAGAGCTATAATCCGTCCAGTGATACGGCAATCTTCACCAAGTACCGCTCTAACCTGGCCAAAAAAGCCGAGAACAAGCTGGGACTCCAGCAGGAGCTTGGATTGCCGGTGGCCCCTTACATTCCAATGGTAGCTATGGTTACGCGTCTGGTGGATTCCAAGGGACTGGATCTGCTGACCCGTGTGCTGGATGAGCTGCTGTACTACGATGACATTCAGTTCGTGCTGCTGGGGACGGGGGATGAAGTCTACGAACGCTGGTTCCGCGAGGCCCAGTGGCGTTATCCGACCAAGCTGTCGTCACAGATTACCTTCAGTGATGCCTTGTCCCGCAAAATCTACGCCGCCAGCGACATCTTCCTGATGCCGTCCAAATTCGAGCCTTGCGGCATCAGCCAGCTCCTCGCGCTGCGTTACGGCAGCATTCCGGTGGTCCGTGAGACAGGCGGACTGAACGATACCGTGCAGGCGTACAACGAATATACCGGAGAGGGCAACGGCTTCACCTTCAAGGATTACAACGCCCATGATATGATGCATACGCTCCGCCGCGCCGTATCGTTCTACCACAAGCCCGAGCACTGGAAAAAAGTAGCCAAAAACGCATTCTCCGGCGACTACAGCTGGAACGTATCCGCTCAGCAGTATATTGATATTTATAACAAGATTACTGTAGCTTCGGAGGAATAGTATTATTGATTTTGCTTTAAAAAAAGGCACTCACCCGATCAGCTTGAACAGGGGAGTGCCTTTTGTGTTTATGTGTAAGCTCAAGCTCAGGTATAAGGATAAGTATGAGGAATTTTTGATTGGAATTCTTTTAGACTCACAATCTGGTTCCTGGGATTAAATTCAATTAAGGAGACTCCATCAAACGCATCGGTCACTGCATCATACTCACACTTAAAGTACCATTCAACCACAGCCATATGGCCTTGATGGATGAATTGCTTGATCGTCCAGTTCAATACCGTACCATGCGTATTCCAGTCCTCGAACCACAATAACAGGGTGTCAAATCCCCTATACTGAGGGCCGTAGCTTTCGGTGTAGACGATGTTCGGATCGAAGATGGTGCTTAATATAGAGTTATCCTTGTTGATCCATGAATCGAAATATTGTCTGATCCGCTGCTCACGTTCAATCATTAGATCCCACCTCCACAATATGCCGGAACAGAATCCGGTACTCGTACGGCTCCAGTGCCACATTCATCATCCCGCGTTCCGGGGCTACTGCTTCGGCGGTCAGCGCATCCAGCCAGTCACTGGTCTCCATCGGGTGGCTGAGCGTGCGGGGCTGCGGTGAATTGTTCATCCAGACCGTGAAATGGATCAGCTCATCTGCGCGCTCATAGACGATGCACGGGTCATGCTCGCAGGCCTGAAGAATCCGGAAGCGGCCTTCACGAAGCGCCTTATGCTCCTTGCGCAAACTAATCATCATCCGGTAAAAGTCATACAGCTCGCGGTCCTGCTTGCCCTGATCCCATTCCATACATTTGCGGCAATCCGGGTCCTCGTAGCCCGTCAGGCCAATCTCATCGCCGTAATAGATGCAGGGGGTGCCCATGAAGGTGAACAGGAAGACGACCGTCAGCTTCAGCTTCCGTTTGTCTTCACCAAGCACGGTGAGCAGGCGGGGGGTGTCATGGCTGCCAAGCAGATTGAAGACCACCTCGTTCGTCTGCTGCGGATAACGCATGAGCAGGCCGCCGATCCGGTGACCGAAGGTGATGCCGTCCATCCCGCCGTTGAAGAATTCCAGCACCGTCCCCGAGAAGGGATAGTTCATCACCGAATCGAACTGGTCGCCGAGCAGCCAGGTTAAGGAGTCGCTCCACACCTCGCCGACGATGTAGGCATCCGGGTTCGCCGCTTTGACCACCTTGCGGAAATCGCGCCAGAAGTGATGGTCCACCTCGTTGGCCACATCCAGCCGCCAGCCGTCCACCTTGATCTCCTTGATCCAGTATTCGGCCACCTCCAGCAGATAAGATTTTACTTCATGATTGGCGGTGTTGAACTTCGGCATATTGCCATAGAAGCCGAACGTGTCATAGGTGGGAATACCGTCCACAATCTCAGCCGGAAAAGAGTTCACATGGAACCAGTCCCGGTAGACGGAATACTCCCCTTTGGCCAGCACATCCTGGAAGGGCGGGAACTGGTCGCTGCAATGGTTGAACACCGCGTCAAGCATGACGCGCAGGCCCCGTCTGTGGCATTCCTCGACGACCTGCTTCAGCAGCTCATTATCGCCGAAATGCGGGTCAACTCTCCGGTAATCCACAATGTCATATTTATGGTTGGAAGGGGAGACGAACAGCGGCGTGAAGTAGAGGGCGTTGACGCCCAGCTCCTGCAGATCATCCAGATGGTCCAGCACGCCCTGAAGGTCGCCGCCGAAGAAATTATTCAGCTCGGGCTTGCCGCCCCAAGGCTGCGTGCCTTCCGGATTAATCAGGGGATTGCCATTCGCGAAACGCTCGGTCATGATCTGGTAGAATACGGCATCCTTTGCCCAAGGAGGAACCCGGAACAAGTCGATCCCGTGGATATAGGGGAATTCGTAGAAGTGATTCGGCGGCGGAGGACACTCAGAGCGAATACCGTTATCGAGCAGATAGACCGTCTCCATACCCTTACTTACGCGAAAAGTATAGCTAAGCCGCTTATATTTGGGCCGGACCGCCGCTTCCCAGTAGTCGAATTTGTCATCGGAGGCGGCCTTCTCCATAATAATGTCATAAGAGGTATGCTGCCAATCATACTTGTCGCCGGTGAGGGCGACTACGTAGTCCACATCATCACGTTTGGTGCGCACACGCAGATGAATCGTTTCAGCATCATAGGCATAAGCCCATTTGTCACGGGGAACATGGTACATCGCTTCAAGCAGCATAGTAGCACCTCCTGTAAGTTGGGTGGAAGCTGTAATGATTCGTGCGGCATTTGGAGATAATCTATAGTAGATAGTATTATATACCACCTTCATAGGATGTGCATTTTTTTGTCGCCGTAACAGGTTTTTGTCACAAAATCGTCTTTGCATATTCATGCGAAGTGATTTATAATAAGTCGGTCCATGGGACGGATAGAATAGAGAACATAAATAGAACAGGGAGACGAGACAAATGAACAAATGGGGTAAACTTTCTATGGGGCTGCTGCTGGCAGCAGGACTCTTGGCCGGATGCGGCTCCAATAATGATAAGAACAACACCGCAGCAAGCGGAAATGGCGGAGCAGCAAGCACAGAGGCTCCTGCCAAGAAGCTGATTATGGGTACAAGCGCAGACTTTCCTCCATATGAATTCCACAAGATGGTTGAAGGTACGGATACGATTGTTGGTTTCGATATCGAGATTGCCAAGGAGATCGCCGCTGATTTGGGCCAGGAGCTGGAGGTTAAGGATCTTCCGTTTGACTCTTTGCTGAATGAGCTGGCAAGCGGCCGGATCGATATGGTGATCTCGGGACTTAGCCCGACACCGGAACGCGCTGAAGCTGTAGGTCTTTCGGACATCTACTATAAGGCAGAGCAGGCTGTCGTAGTGCGTGAAGCCGACAAGGACAAATTCGCTACCATGGACGCACTGAAGGGCGCCAAGATCGGAATTCAGACCGGTTCCATCCAGGAGGGGATCGCCAAGGGTATCGAAGGCGCACAGCTGACCTCCCTCAGCAAAATCTCCGAAATCGTCCTGCAGCTGCAGTCGAACCGGGTGGATGCTTCCATCATGGAAGGACCTGTTGCCAAGTCCTTTGTGAAGAACGTCAAGGGCCTCGTGATCACGGACGCCAAGCCGGAGGTTGAAGATGACGGCTATGTCATCGGTGTGAAGAAGGGCAACACCGAGCTGCTCGATCAAGTGAATAAGACACTCGGACGGCTGAACTCCGAAGGCAAGATTGATGAATTCGTAGCGGCAGCAAGCGAGCTTGCTGAGAGCAAATAACACGCGAAGCCGCATATACGGTTAGCGGAGATCAAGATAGGCCCGCAGCTGGCTGCGGGATCATGCTCTACTATGCAGAAAATGGCGGTGATCCGCCGTTTTCTATTTTTTTGAGAAGAGGAGGGTTTGAGGCAATGAATATATTCGATATGGCTTATGAGTACCGCAATTTATTCTTATCCGGTCTGCAGTACACACTGCTGCTTGCGGTGCTGGGGGTATTCTTCGGTTTCGTACTAGGCATCCTGGTTTCGCTCCTGCGGATGTCCAAATGGAGAATTCTGCGCTTTATTGCCACCGCATGGGTGGAATTCTTACGCGGGACGCCGATGCTGGTGCAATTGTTTCTGATTCACTACGGCCTGCCGGAGTTTGGTATTTCGCTGTCCCCGATTCAGTCGGGTGCGATCACACTTACAATTAACAGCTCGGCATATCTGGCTGAGATTTTCCGTGCCGGAATTCAAGGGGTGGACCGCGGCCAGATGGAGGCGGCTCGTTCACTCGGAATGAAGCAGGGTATGACCATGCGTTACATCATTTTGCCGCAGGCATTGAAGAACGTATTGCCTGCCATCGGCAACGAATTCATTACAATTATTAAGGAGTCCTCTATCGTATCGATGATTGGTGTAGCGGATCTGCTGTTCCAAGCCAGAACAATAACCACCATTACTTATGAAGGACTTAGTCCGCTGCTTGTGATTGCGGTTATGTATTTCGTACTAACATTCACACTATCCAAGCTGCTGGGTATATTGGAACGGAGGCTGAACACGGATGATCGAGGTTAAGAACCTGCGGAAGAGCTTTGGAAAGCTGGAGATCCTGAAGGGCATTGATCTGAATATTCACAAGGGTGAGGTCGTTGTTGTCATCGGTCCCAGCGGATCGGGTAAAAGCACCTTCCTGCGCTGCCTGAACCTGCTGGAGCAGCCCACAGGCGGGGAGATCAGCTTCAAGGGTCAATCCATTACCGCGAAGCGGCATGACATCAACGTGACCCGCGAGAAAATGGGGATGGTGTTCCAGCAATTCAACCTGTTCCCGCACAAATCCGTGCTGCAGAACATTATGCTCGCTCCGCTCAAGGTGAAGAAGCAGCAGGCTGCTGAGGCCGAGAAGTACGCGATGGAGCTCCTGCGGACTGTAGGCCTTGAAGACAAGCGCGATGCTTATCCGGCGCAGCTCTCCGGCGGACAGAAGCAGCGGATCGCAATCGCCCGGGCGCTGGCTATGCAGCCGCATGTCATGCTGTTCGACGAGCCAACCTCGGCGCTGGACCCGGAGATGGTTGGTGAAGTGCTGGAGGTTATGAAGCAGTTGGCGGTGAACGGCATGACCATGGTGATTGTGACGCACGAGATGGGCTTCGCCCGTGAAGTAGGGGACCGGATCCTGTTCATGGACGGCGGAGTGATTGTGGAGCAGGGGACACCGGCAGAGGTGTTCGGTCATCCCAAGCATGCCCGCACGCGCGATTTTCTCAGCAAGGTATTATAGAAGGCTGGTTAAATAACCCCACCATATGGGGTTATTTTATTTTGGCGGAGTGCACAATGGGTGATATAGTATACAAATGATCAATCTACTTGAAAAGGAGTACATACAGATGAGAGATGATCTTTGCCGGATCGGCATTATTGATATTGGTTCCAACTCTATACGACTTGTAATTTATGACACGACGCAGGCAGGCGGCTACAAAATCATCAAGGAATGTAAGTACTCTGCCCGTTTGAGCGAGAAGATTACGAAGGAGGGCAGGCTGGAGAAGAAGGATATGGATACGATCATACCTGTTCTTCAGCAGTTCAAGGAGATTTGTGATGATTTTGAAGTAGAGAGAATCCGCGCAGGCGCCACCGCCGCCATTAGGAATGCAGCGAACTCAGCGGAGATCATCAGCTATCTCTCAGAGACTTCGTCGATTCCGATTGAGGTGGTCAGCGGATATCAGGAGGCGTATTTCGGCTTCCTTGGGGTGATTAATGCTTTTGACGTCCAGGATGGCTTCGTGATTGATATCGGCGGGGGCAGTACCGAGGTTACCTTATTCCGCGGACGGCGTTACCAGCAGAGTATCTCGTTCCCGTTCGGTGCGGTCAACACCAATCAGATGTTCAGCCAGGGTGGCAACTGGAATGCGGATCAGCTCCGCAAGCTGCAATTATACGTAACCGGCAGGCTGGTGGAGCATGACTGGCTATCGACGGGCACAGGACTTCCGCTATACGGGCTGGGAGGAACGCTTCGCTCACTGGCTAAGCTCGATCAGAGGAACCGCGATTATTCGCTGCCTAATTCCCATGGTTACGCGCTGGAGCACGAGACGATCGAACGGTTCATGGAGGTTCTGCCTGCTACTTCGTTTGAGAAGCGCAAGGACCTGGACGGGCTGTCCAAAAGCCGGGCGGATATCATCGTGTCCGGGCTGATTATTTTCCATACCGTCTATCATTACATTGGTGCCAGCCGGGCGCTGATCAGCGGCGAAGGCCTGCGTGAGGGCATGCTGCATGATCTGCTGGAGCCGGAGCAGCCGGTGCGTGACAGCGCGCTGGAGTACAGTCTGGATACGATTATCCGCTTCGATATCCGTACCTCCAAGCGGCATCTCGACCATATCAACAAGCTGGCGCTGAGCCTGCTGGAGGCCTTTGAGCGGGAAGGGGACCGGGAGGAGCAGGAGATGCTGGTCTATGTGGCGATTATGCTGCACCGGACAGGCTCCAACATTAACTATTATCAATCCAAGCGGCACACTCACTACTGGCTGATGAATTCACCCATCCGGGGACTGACGCACCGCCAGCTGATTCTGAGCGCGTACATCGCTTCCTACAGCACAAAAAGCCGGAAGCAGAAGCTGTCCCTGATGCATAAGGACATTTTGCTGCCTTCCGACGAGGAATGGATTCATAAGCTGGGTACATTAGTGCAGTTAAGCATTGCGCTGGACAGCACCGAGATCGGCATTGTCAGCGGGCTGAAGTCCCGTCTGCATAATCATACGCTGGATCTGGAGCTTCAGGGCGGACAAGTGCTTATCGGCCTGGAGGACATTGAGAATGCACTCAAAGCCTTCAGGAATGCTTGGTCGGTGAAGGTAAAGCTCGGCTTCCCTTCCAGCGGGTAACATCCATAGCGGCGAACTGGCTCCGGAGCGGGGCCTTTTTGTCGTCGATCCGTTCATAATATCCGTTGGGCTGAAGGAAGCTGGATTTGACATTGTCCATCAGCGACAGCTCCAGAATCTTGACAATCTGACCGCGGATACTGCTATCCTTCACCGGACACATCAGCTCGATCCGCCGGGTCAGGTTACGTGTCATCCAGTCGGCACTGGACAGGTAGACCTCGGGATCGCCGCCATTCTCGAAGTAATAGATGCGTGAATGCTCCAGGAAGCGGTCCACAATGCTGCGTACCGTAATGCGCTCACTGAGGCCTTCAATTCCCGGACGCAGACAGCAGACTCCCCGGACGATCAGGTCGATAGACACTCCCGCCTGGGCAGCGCTGTACAGATAATCAATAACCTCCTGGTTCGACAGAGAGTTCATCTTGGCGATAATCCGTGCAGGCCGGCCTGCGGCGGCATGCTCCGCCTCACGCAGAATCAGCTTCTGGAGCGACAGGCTCATGTTGGTCGGCGCTACGATGAAGGAGTTCCAATTGTAATTGGCAGAGTAGCCCGTCATTTGATTGAACAGCTCTGACGCATCCAGGCCAATCTCATGATTGGCGGTGAACAGGCTAAGGTCGGTATAGGCCTTGGCCGTGCTGTCATTGTAGTTGCCTGTCCCCACGTGGACATAGCGGCGCAGCTCTGAGCCTTCCTGGCGGACGATCAGCGTGACCTTGGCATGGGTTTTGAGACCCACTAGGCCGTAGACCACGTGACAGCCGGATTGCTCCAACTTGCGTGCCCAGGCAATATTGCGTTCTTCATCGAAACGGGCCTTCAGTTCCACCACAACGGTAACCTGTTTGCCTGACTCGGCAGCGTTGGCCAGCGCCGCAATCAGCGGAGACTTGCCGCTGACCCGGTACAGCGTCATCTTGATCGCCATGACCTGCTCATCCTCGGAAGCCTGGGTAATGAAATCCGCCATGGCATCGAAGGATTCATACGGATGATAGACCAGCACATCACGGGTGCTCAGCACCTCGAAGAAATCCTCATTCTCCTCGAATTCTGCCGGATACATCGGCTCGACAGGCGGGTTGAGCAGATAGCTGAAGCCCTTCAGACTGCCGGTGAAGCTGCGCAGGAAGCCGAGATCAAGCGGACCTTCAATTTCGAAGAGGAAGTCCTCCAGCTCAAATTCAGCCTGAAGCTGCTCCAGTGCATAGGGATGGATGCCTTTCTGAACCTCCAGACGGGCAGGCACACCACGGCGGCGTTTGCGGAGCTCCTTCTCAATCTCCTCCAGCAGATCCTCCGCACCTTCTTCATCTATCGTCAGGTCGGAGTTACGGGTCAGGCGGAATTCGCTGACAGCTACCGGATCATAACCGCTGAATAAGGTCTGAATATGATGGCGGATCACATCTTCAATGAATACGAATTGCCGTTTTTTGCTGTTCGAGCGGTGAGGCAAGGGAATGCAGCGCGGCAGATTGGACGGAATCTGCAGAATGGCGAAGTAAGGCTCATCCTCCTGGCTGTCCTTGCGTGTCAGCACGACAGCCAGATAGATGAATTGGCTGTGAACCAGCGGGAACGGACGGCTCTGGTCCACGGCCATCGGAGTCAGCACAGGGAAAATAATATCACGGTAGTATTCCTCAACCGACAGCTCCTGTGCCGGTGTCAAGTCTTCATAATCAACGAACACAATGCCCTCTTTGTGCAGGCTGCGTGAAATATCCTTAAAGGTGCGGTACTGGTCGGCGACGATCTTGGTCACCCGTTTGCTGAGGCGTTTATAGAGGCCGGAGGGCGTGTAGCCGGTAAAATCTTTTTTGGTATATCCCGCCCGGATCTGATCCTGGATGCCCGCTACCCGGACACTGATGAACTCATCCAGGTTACTGGACACAATGGCCAGGAATTTGGCCCGCTCAATCAGCGGGTTCTCCGGGTCCTGTGCCTCGCCGAGCACCCGGCGGTTGAACTCGATCCAACTGAGGTCACGGTTAAGATAGGCTGTTGCAGGACTGATATTGTTGATTTTTTTCTCATCTGTATTCACGTTCATGGACCCTCCAAGTTGCTTCAATGTCTAGTTAAGATATCGTATTCTTTCATTCTACTATTTGCTTAAGCGAGAAATGTTAAAACTGTGTAAAATTTTTGCGAATATTCAGGAAACATGGCATAATTCTGCAGAGTCTCTTCATAATGATTAAGAATATGTAATATTTGCATCCTTGATAACGCTTTATTAGGGCTAATTATTTCCAATATCCACAAAAACATAGCCAATGGTTACAAAGTTGTGATATATTCATTACTGTTAGTTTACAAACCGCGCGTCACCATTGAAGGAGGCAATTCATGAAACTCAAGATCAGAGCCATCACCGCCCTGGCGGCCGTACTGGGACTCGGCACCTTGCTTCACGCAGCTCCCGTTCAAGCCGACAGCGTACATATCGCTGGAGAGACTACAACCTATTATACTCTATCCAATCATTATGGCATAAGCGTAGAAGAGCTTATGAATGCGAACCCGCAGATTTCAGCGCTAAATATCTATCCCGGGCTGAAATTCACCATCCCGGGTGATGTTCAAGCCAAGACTGTGGCTGCAGCCAATACTGCAGCAGCTTCAGTAGAAGCTGTGGATGCTGCAGAAGTTCAAGCCTTGAGTGTGCAGCCGGCAACCAACACTGTTCAAGCCTGGGGCAAAGAATTCAATTATGCCAAAGTGCTGCAGGTCAAGGCTTCCGCCTATTCCTCAGCAGCCAGCGAGAATGGCAAGTGGGGCGCAGTCGATTATTTCGGCAATACGCTGAAGCTCGGAACCATCGCCGTTGACCCGAGCGTGATTCCGCTGGGAACGAAGGTGCTCGTAACCGGGTATACCCATCCGGGCCTTCCGAAGCAAGCCTTCGTAGCTACAGCCACGGATATGGGGAGCGCGATCAAGGGCAACCGGATCGATATCTTTATTCCGGGCAGCCAGAGCTTTGTAGCCGATTTCGGTTATCAGTATGTACATTTATATATTATTGAATAAACCGAAAATGATAAGTTGCACCACTGCAAGCATAACAGTTATTAATGAAAAGGAAACAAAACCAGGCAGCTTCGCCGGTTTTGTTTCCTTTTTTGTTACCCTGCTTATCAAGCGGTTATTTGCTTTTGCTGACCTGGAGCATCTGGGGAACGGTTACGAAGCTGTATCCGCGCTGGCGCAGATTGCTGATAATCTCGGGCAAGGCCTGCAATGTTCCCTGAAGATTACTGCCCCTGCCGCCGCCCCCGTGCTGTAGGATGATGGCCCCTCTGCCGGCCCGGGAGAGGATGTTATGCTTGACCTGATTTTTGGACAGCCCTCTCCAGTCGAGCGAGTCGACGTTCCAGTTCACCAGCTTATAGCCATGCGCTTTCGCCCATTTAAGCTGCGGCTCGTTGATATCGCCATACGGCGGGCGGATCAGCTTTGGCTTGTATCCGGCCAACAGCTGCAGAATATTCTCCGTCCGGATAATCTGGATGCGGAAGGCATTCATACTCAGCTTGCTGAACTGGGGGTGATTATAGGAGTGATTGCCGATAGCATGGCCTTCGCGGATCATCCGGGCTACCAGGGCGGGATGCTTCTCCGCACGGCTGCCGACCACGAAGAATGTAGCTTTGACTTTATATTTGCGCAGCACATCCAGGAGCTGCGGGGTGAAGCGCGGATCAGGCACATCATCGAAGGTGAGAGCGATCATTTTGCGGCGGGGACCCTGGGTCTTGAGGGTCTCCGGGTATTTGCGCAGCAGCTGGCTGAGGGAGAGGCCTTTGCTTTTTTTATGGCGCCTTACTGAAGACTGGGAGGCCGCTGATCCCGCCGGTACCGCCGTTTGCTCTTCAATAGAAGCTTGTGGCCGGCAAGATGGCAGGATCTCTTGTGCTGGCACTGGCGCAGGACTATCAGCCGCTGTAGCAGAGACAGACATAAGCTCCGCAGCCGGTGCAGGAGCAGACAGGGCCAGGGCAATGACGGTTATGAGCAGCACAATGCGGCGGAATATTACCAGTTTCATCGGAATGATGCCTCCTCCAACCACGGGTCCGGTTATTTTAGAATATAAGGGTTGTTATTTCCAAGCAGCCGTGAAATTATGCCGTACAGGCAGCAGAGCATTCAAAGATTTATCACATCCGCAAATCGTTGTATACTGAAATGGATCATAGATACGGGAAGGATGGAGACAAGAATGACCGATTTGTTCACACCTTATGAACTGAAGGCTCTGACCCTGAAGAACCGCGTGGTCATGCCTCCAATGTGCCAGTATGCGGTTGAGAAGCAGGACGGTATTCCGACGGATTGGCATCATGTGCATTATGTCAGCCGGGCTGTCGGCGGGAGCGGCTTCATTATTGTAGAGATGAGCGGAGTTCACCCCGATGGACGGATCACGAACCGGGACACCGGGATCTGGGAGGACGGGCAGATTCCGGCGTTCAAGCGGCTGACGGATGCCGTTCATGCCCATGGTGCTAAGGTTGCCATCCAGCTAGGACATGCCGGCCGCAAGGCCGTCGATGCCGCTCCGCCGGTTGCACCTTCGGCAATCCCGTTTGATGATACCTATGCTATGCCCAAGGCGCTTAGCCGTGAAGAGATTGCGGAGCTGATTATCGCCTTCCGGGAAGCGGCGCGGCGCGCGGTTGAAGCGGGATTCGATACCGTTGAGCTGCATGGAGCCCATGGATACCTCATTCACCAGTTCCTTTCCCCGCTATCCAATGTCCGGGATGATGAGTATGGCCAAGACCCCATCCTGTTCGGTGAACAGGTGGTAGAGGCGGTGCGTGAGGTGCTGCCGGCTGAGATGCCGCTAATCATGCGGGTGTCCGCCAAGGAATACGTCGAGGGCGGTTATGATGAAGCTTATGCGCTGGAATTCTGCCGCCGCTACAAGGATGCAGGCGTAGACCTGTTCCATGTATCCTCGGGCGGGGAGGGGCCGATTGGCTCGAATGGCGGCCCGAATGCCGGGCCGGCTTATCAGGTGGGCCTTGCTGAATACATACGCAGCGGATTACAGGTCCCTGTTATCGCTGTAGGGCGTCTGGAGTCATATGCGGAAGCGCAGGCGGTGATTACGGAGGCGAAGGCAGAGCTGGTAGCTATAGGCAGAGGTATGCTCAGCGATCCTTACTGGGTACTTCATGCTGCTGAGGCGCTGGGTGGAATTGATCCGTCCGAGCTGC
Organism: Paenibacillus sp. FSL H3-0333; assembly: GCF_038002805.1. Taxonomy (NCBI): domain Bacteria; kingdom Bacillati; phylum Bacillota; class Bacilli; order Caryophanales; family Paenibacillaceae; genus Paenibacillus; species Paenibacillus sp. FSL H3-0333. Next base: position 4,098,578 of record NZ_JBBODG010000001.1, read on the forward strand.
CCGCACCTTATGTGCGCGGAATCTGGAACAATAAATAGAGGGTATCATTTGTGAATAATGTCACAGATTTTAAGTTCCTTCTCAGGCATGGTTAATAAGATTAAATTTGAAGGAGCTTGATAACGTGGCGACGGTAATTAGTAATGAGCGGCTGGCTGAAGGAGTGTACCACCTGGTAGTTGAAGGAGGAAACAGCGGGGAGATGGGTCAGTTCTACATGCTGCGGGCATGGGGAGCCTATCCGCTGCTGTCCAGACCGCTTAGCATACATCAGGTGAATGATAACGGTGTTGAATTCTTATATCACGTAGTGGGTGAAGGAACAGAGATCCTTGCCGGACTGAATCCGGGCGATCCGCTGGAGCTGGAGGGACCGTTCGGCACAGGCTTCCCGCAGGTGGAAGGCAGGGTAGCTTTAGTGGGCGGGGGGATCGGAATTGCTCCGCTTTATTATTGTGCGCAGAAGCTTCCAAAGAGCGATATCTATCTCGGCTTCAGCCGCGAGCCGTTCCGTACAGAAGCCTTCCGTCCTCTCGCTGCTGAGCTGACCGTCGATGTAGGCGGACTGATTCTGGACAGCGTGGATTTCTCGGCGTATGACCATATCTTCGTCTGCGGCCCGCATCCGATGCTGAAGGCTGCACAGCTCAAGGGCAGCACTCTAGATCCTGCGGGTAAGCGCCCTGACGTCTATCTGTCACTGGAGAACCGGATGGCCTGCGGAATCGGCGCTTGTCTGGTCTGCAGCGTCTCCTGCAAGGACGGGCAACGCAAAGCCTGCGCAGACGGTCCTGTCTTCCTGGCTGAGGAGGTATTATTCCATGATTAATACAACTGCAACGATTGCCGGTGTGTCCTTCAAGAACCCGATTGTAATGGCTTCGGGTACCTTCGGCTTCGGCCGTGAGTATGGCCGGTTATATGATGTGTCCCTGCTGGGCGGAATCTCCGGCAAGGGGCTTACGCTTCATGCCAAAGCCGGTAATCCCGGAATCCGCGTCTATGAGACCCCTTCCGGGATGCTGAACAGCGTAGGGCTTGAGAATCCGGGAGTAGAGGCCTTTCTGGCCAAAGAGCTGCCGTATTGGGAGACACTGGATACCGCACGTATCGTGAATCTGGGCGGTAACACGCTGGCGGATTACGTGCTGGGTGCTGAGCTGATCCAGCGGGATGCGGATGCCCGTCTTCTGGCCGGAAAGCCGGCCGTGGATATGATTGAGCTGAATATCTCCTGCCCGAACGTGAAGGAGGGCGGAATTGCTTTTGGCGTGAAGACTCCGGCAGCGCAGGAAGTGGTTCGTGCGGTACGGGCGGCTACAAGTCTGCCGCTGGCCGTGAAGCTGTCGCCCAATGCCGAGGATATTGCGGAGATGGCTGTGATGTGTGAAGCAGAGGGGGCGGACGCCGTCTCTCTGATCAACACGATCTCCGGGATGAAGATCGACGTCCGCCGCCGCAGCAGTGTGTTCAATAACCTCTATGCGGGACTATCCGGACCAGCGATTAAGCCGGTGGCTCTGCGTATGGTGCATCAGGTAGCCCGCCGGGTAACCATTCCGGTAATCGGCATGGGCGGCATCACTTCAGCCACGGATATTATTGAATTTATTATGGCGGGAGCGACTGTAATACAGGTTGGAACCTACAATTTCATGAATTTGCGGGCGGGCAGCACACTTGTAGAAGAATTGCAGCAGTTTATGAAGGAAGAGAATATTTCCTCACTGGATGAGATCCGTGGTATTGTATAGGCAGCAAGCCGGTTTGCAATGATCTTTTTGCCGCAGAATGAGAGATCTCTACAGCCTATGGTTAATATAAAGGGAGGGGAGTTCTGCTTGACAACGAATCTGGTGCATCCTGACGATATTGTGCTGTCCGAGACCGAGGTGGGCCGTGATCTGCTGCTGCTGATTACCGGGGGAGTGCGCCATATCGGTGCAGCAAGCACGGCGTACATGGACGGAGAATTCGCACGGGTGATGACCTCTGCCGTTCCCCATCATAAGGAGCATACGATCAGTGAAGCCATTGCGCTGAAGGCTGCTGCCGCATTGAACCGGACAGTCACGGTTGTGATGGGCATTCACTATGACGATCTGAGCAAAGAGGGCATCCTTGCGGTCGTAAATATTGTGAATGATAAGGTGGAGCAATATTTAGTACAGAAGGCCGGAACAAATTTTTGAAACGATCCCCTTCTCCCTGCGTAAAAGATACCATTGAACAACTAACTTTTATTTTGGAGGAATGAACGATGTCTATATTTAAAAGATTGCGTGATCTGACCATGTCCAATGTGAATGCGATTATCGATAAAGCTGAAGATCCGGTTAAAATGACCGACCAGTACATTCGTGACATGACGGAGGATCTGGAGGATGCTGAGAAAGCGGTAGCTGCCCAGATCGCTATTGAGAAGAAATTCAAACAGTTGTACGAAGAGCAGGAAGCGCTGGTGAACAAGCGCAATCAGCAAGCACATGCAGCCGCTCAAGCCGGTAACGCCGATCTGGCCCGCCGTGCTCTTGAAGAGAAGAAATCGGCAGAAGCCAAGCTTGTAGAGTACAAGGCCAGCTTCGACCAGAACAAGGCTTCCGCCGACAACCTGCGCGGCAAGCTTGATGAAATGCGCAAACAGCTTACCCAGATGAAGAACAAGCGGGAGACACTCGTTGCCCGTTACAACGCTGCGAAGGCACAGACCGAAATTAACAAAGCGATGAGCGGCTTCAGCTCCGACTCTGCTTCTGCCGGACTCAAACGGATGGAAGACAAGATGCTGCAGGCCGAAGCACAGGCAGAAGCCAGCAACGAGATGAGCTCGGGCAACAAGTCGCTCGATGATGAGTTCGAGAAGCTGGGCAAAGACCAGGCGGTTGAAGATGAGCTGGCTGCGCTGATGAAGCAATACGAGAAACAATAACATATTGGCATAAGCCGGACTTTAGGCAATTGTCCACAGGCGAAGGGGAGACAGAACCAGCGGTTTCTCCTTCGCTTTATGTTTGTCTTACCTGTTGTGAAATATGAACAAGCGGGGGCTGGAGTAATGGATTTCGATACCCTGGTGTCCATGGTAGTATGGACGGTCAGCGGCGCAGTACTGCTGTGTGTGCTGATGCTCGTGGATTCGCTGTTTACCCGTTATAATGATATGGAAGAGCTGAAGGCAGGGAATATGGCCGTGACTACCCGGCTGGTGTTGAAGCTGCTGTCACAAGGCTATATTTTATCGGCATCCATTGCTGCGGCGAACCGGCTCGGGACCGCCCTGATCGTCTCGATTGTCTCTTTTATCCTGTTATTCGTGCTGGAGAAGACGGTAGAGCAGCTGCTCAGCCGGTGGGGGAACCTTGAACTGGATCATGGCACTCAGCTTGGCAAGGTCGGCTATGGCCTGATGGCAGGATCGCTGCATGTGACGGGAGCATTGATTATAGCGGCCTTTATTCGCGGATAAGAAGAAGGATTAGCGTACCAATCTGTAGGAGGATGATGGCTTTGGGTCTTTGGAAAAGAATCGGCAATCTGTTCTCGAAGCCGGAGGCGCCTAAAGCGCCCGCAAGCATGCTGACCCTGTCTCCCGGAGATATCTGTGAGGTCTCCCTGGTCACTTATGAAGTGACAGGCCGGACGAAGACAAGCGGCCGTAATGCAGTTGTACTGACGCTGCGTGACGGGAGCCGGATCGCTTATCTGTATATAGAAGAGCGGGAAGAGCTGCAATACAGATTGTATCACCCGATAGACGGGCGTCTGGACAGTCCCTCCGAGGTTCCGGCTACCCTTGAGCTGGATGACCGGACCTTTTATCTGGAGGAAGAATATGAAGGATATGCCGCCGTTACCGGGCAGACACCTTATATGAACGGCGGGGAGCAGCATGTCTGGCAATACCAGGCGGATGATTCGCGGCTGCTGCGCGTGGAATGGCAGAATGGACGGTTCATGCTCTATGAGGGTGAAAGTGTCCTTTCGGCTGATGTAAGAGTGATCCGCGCATCTTAAGCTGAACTGAAGCAGGGCTGCGGCTGCGCTGCTGACATCGGAATAGAATCGGAATGGAATAAGGGATGCATGCGCTTGTTACAGGCCTGTGCATCCCTTTTGCCATGCCTTCATGTTAGAATAGGGCGTAATTGGTTTAATGAGCAGCAATCTACCGGAGAAGCAGAAGGAGTGAATTCAACAGTGACTAACCGAGAGAATCATAACAAGGAATATAACAAGGATTCTAACAACGAATACAGTAATGATTATAGTAATGATAAATTTCAGCGGTCAGCGCTTCAGGTTGCAGAAGCTCAAAGCAGGCTGAAGCCGTATGCTGCGCTGCTTGCGCCGGAAGCTGTACCCCTGCATCTCAGCAGCGGGCGTTATCTGGCTGAGCCGGTTGCTGCACCACATCCCTTTCCGGCATTTGACCGCTCCAGTATGGACGGCTTCGCCGTGATTGCGGCAGATACTTTGGCGGCAGGAGAGCCTGACACGGTGTGGCTTGAAGTCGTCGATGTCATACCCTGCGGCGCAATAGCCTCCAGAGAGATTACGGCTGGCACTGCTGCGCGCATAATGACGGGAGCGCAGATTCCAGACGGCGCAGATACAGTGATTATGATGGAAGCCACGGAGAGCCGGATGGAAGCTGGAGTCACTTATGTCGGTATCCGCAAGCCGCAAGAGCGGGGGCAGCATATTACCCCTTGCGGGCTGGAGCTTAGTACAGGTGATCCAGTGCTTCCTGAAGGGACTCTAATCGGCGCTGGCGAAATTGCTGTTCTGGCAGCGCTTGGAGTGCCGGAGGTTCCTGTACGCCGCAGGCCCAAGGTGGCGGTCTTCGCTACCGGAACTGAGCTGCTGGAGGTGGACGAGCCGTTAGTCCCGGGCAAAATCCGCAACAGCAACTCCCCCATGCTGGAGGCGCTAATCCGGGAAGCGGGCGGGGAGCCCGTGATGCTTGGTGCGATTATCGATGATCTGGAGCTGGCCCGGAGTAAGGTGCAGATGGCACTGGAGAGCTATGATCTGGTGATTACTACCGGAGGCGTATCCGTAGGGGATTATGATATTATGGGGGATCTGGTCCGTGAGCAGAGCGGAGAGATGCTGTTCAATAAAATAGCCATGCGCCCCGGCAGTGTCACTACAGCTGCTGTTCGCGGCGGGAGCATCCTGCTTGCCTTATCCGGCAATCCGGGCGCCTGCTTCGTAGGATTCCAACTGTTTGCCCGTCCGGTCATCGGGCTGATGCAGGGTGCAGTACAGCCTTATCTGCCGGAGTGGACAGCGATGCTGGGTGAAGATTATAAGCGGGCCAACAGCTTCACCCGCTATGTCCGCGCCCGTCTGGAGATCCGCGAAGCAGTTCTCTATGTTTATCCAGCCGCCGTGGACGAGTCATCCGTCACAGTTACGATCAAAGACAGCGATTGCCTGATCGTCATCCCGCCGGACAGCGGACAATTATCCGCTGGTGACAAAGTAACTGTGCTGAAGCTGCCGGGTGAGATTCGAGGGGAGCAGCACGGCAAGGCTTAGTATTTCTAGTAGCGACCGGCCGGCAAACCAGTCAAATGAATAACCAACTAAATACTTATTATTAAATTTCAACATATGAAAAATACACAATAGAAGAAGCAACAACAAAACAACAATAACAGTTAACAAAAATCAACGATTAGAAGATCAAAGGATAACCTGATAACGGGATAGCAGGACCTCGGGATAGCTCAATAACTCATAGAAAATTAACCGACCATATTTGTTGAATTCCAAAAATTCATCATATGAAAAATTCACAATAGTAAGTTCAAAACCTAACCCCAAAACACTGACCAGCAGCCAACAAGCAGGACCATCCAATTGCACGGCAGCATCCAACGCCGTAACCGCAAAACCCGGTCATAAAGGTAAAAAACAAAACCCTCCCGTTCTCTAATTGGGGTCAGTTCCTAGACAGAAACGGGAGGGTTTGTAGGGTTCGTAAGTGGTCAACTTGATCTAGCCTATATGTGTTAACGTTCAACTTCAATGATTACTGGGCCGTTAAAATCAGCGGTCCATCTGCGGTGATGGCAATGGTGTGCTCATACTGCGCGGACAGCTTGCCGTCAGCCGTTCTCGCTGTCCATTCATCATCGTCAATGGTGATGTGGTACGTGCCTTCGTTGATCATGGGCTCAATCGTAAATACCATGCCTTCTTTGAGACGGATGCCTTTGCCGGCGGTGCCGATGTGCACGTAGCTCGGCTCCTCATGCAGGCTTCGTCCGATGCCGTGCGCCAGCAGATCGCGCACGACCGAATAACCGTGTGCTTCGGCATGCTGTTGTATGGCCGATGTGATGTCACCCAGCCGTCCTCCCGGAACAGCCCGGGCAATCCCCAGATCCAGGCACTCCTTCGTTACCTGCATTAATCTCTGTGCCTCCGGCCCGATCTCACCGACAGCGTAGCTCACGCACGAATCTCCGAACCAACCCCCGTATTGCGCCACAATGTCCAGCTTCAGCAAGTCGCCTTCCTTCACGACCCGTCTGCTGGATGGAATCCCATGGGCAACCACATCATTAATGGATATGCAGGTCTCGGCAGGGAATCCGTTGTAGCCTTTGGTGAACTGCTTGCCGCCTAGCTTGGTGATATGTTTTGCCACAAAGTCATTAATTTCAAGCGTAGTGATTCCGGGTACAATCCGCTTGGACACCTCACGGTAGCAGTCGGCCACAATTTGGCTGGCTTGCTTCATCTCTTCAATTTCTCTGGGGGATTTAAGAATAATCATGCTGTGTGTATCCGCTCCTTCATCCTTTAATAGTTTCAATCTTTTATAGTTTAAGAACCCTGACGATCTCCGGTGCCTCTTCATTCAGCTGTCCCCGCCGGAGGGACAAAGCAGCACAGCCAACCAGAGCGGCTAACAGCATCTCTGTATATTGTAATCCAGACGGCGCATCGACTACTGTCCCTCCAGGAGAAAGTGATTCCTCCGTAAGTCCAGTGCCAAGCATCATGGACAGCGGGGTCAGCACCTCCCGCCGGAACTCGGCAGTGAGCGGGGAAGAGCGGGCTTCAGGCAGGGAAGGGAATCCCTCACCAGCCTGCTTACACAGCAGATAGATAGCGTGATCCTCCGCCCATAGCTGCAATAGCCGCACCCCGGCGGCAGAACCCTCCAGCGGGCTCTTTAGCGGTAGCCCGGGCTCTGCCATAGGCGGGAACTTCAGCCATTCCCCGGCCCGGTCGAGCGCATCCCATAACAAGTCGTGAAGCAAATCACCCTTATTGCTGTAATAATGATAGACCGTACCATAACCGAGACCGGCCTCCGCAGCCACATCCCGGATTTCTAATAAAGGCCCTTTATTCAAAAATACGTCCGCAGCTGCTTTTCGGATCTGCACCAGCCGCCGCAGCCGGATATCTTCGTTCTGTTCCTTCGTGCGGGGAGTCATCTTATCCGTTCACCTCATTTATTTTAGACCTGCTGTCATGTCAATATAAAACATCGGCAGGCAAATGGCAAGGGAAAATCGTTGAACCAACCAGCTGGACGACACAAAAAAACCGGATAGAACATCATCCGGTTTCTTCTCCTCAAGCCCAGTGCTCCGGATGCCTTAAGGATTCCGGCAGCTTGGTGGACGGGCTGCCTTGCGCAGCTTGCAGCTGCGCCTGGGTCAGGAAGAGGCTGCCCCGCAGATCGGCTCCGCGCAGATTCGTGTCGCGGAAGTCCGCGCCAATCAGATCGGCGAACCGCAGGTCAGCGCCGCTGAGATCCGCAGCGATCAGATACGCGCCCCGTAAGCTGAGGCAGCGGAGGTCGGCCCCGCGCAGCTTGGCCCCGATCAGATCGGCCCCGCGCCCATAGTTCTTCTGGCGCTTCGGGGCCGGAGAGAGCTGCTTGCGGGCAGCGGTGCGCGTAAGCTCGCTGGCACGCAGCAGCAGCTCGTTGACTTCAGCGCGGTGCAGGGGCACTTCGAGCTGAAGCAGCTTGTCCGGGCTGAGCAGAGTGAGGGCCTGCGTCTGCTCCAGCATTTTGATAAGCGAATCGTGCAGGGTCTCGGCCCCGCGCAGTGTGAGTGCCTCGTGCAGATACCATAGCAGCTCATGCAGTTGGCGCATTACAGGAAGAACCTCGAACATCTGTCCCGCAGTCTCTGGAGCCTGACGCCAGTCGCGTCCGCCATAGGTCAGATTGGAGATTTTCTGCCCGGCCCCGAAGCAGTCGTATACTGTACAGCCCCGGAAGCCGCGTTCTCGTAGCTCAGTATGAATGCCGCAGAGGAAGTCTTCCCGCAGATTGGGACAGGGCTGTCCGGCAGGCTTGTCTATGGCGAAGTCTGAGGATGTAGAGAAATGAAGCGCTGCGCAGCATAGCCCGAAGCAGTTCAGGCAATCCGATTGCAGCTCCGGCAGTCCGGGATTCGTAGGGAATTCAGTAGATGAATGATTGTCTAACAAACGTATTCCTCCAAAAAATAAATGAGATTAACATAGCGGTCAGGCAGCTTACTGCGGCGGTTCATTGTTCATACGGCGTTCGATCGCCTCGGACATCGTTTTATCTGTGAGATGAGCATAGATCTCGGTAGTCTCCGTAGAAGCATGGCCCAATTGTTCCTTCGTCCGGTAGATGTCATTCTGCAGGTAATAATCGGTGGCAAAAGAGTGCCGCAGCTTATGCACCGTCAGATAAGGCTTGCCGAACCGTTTGGCGTATTTGATGATCATCTCCTGGATGGCCCGTTTGGTCATCCGTTTGCCTTCTTTGCTGCCGTTGGGCAGGGCAATGAAGAGCGCTTTTTCCCGTTTCGGCGTCTTGTACCTGCTCTGGCGGAGGCTTAGATACAAGCTGAGATCATCCTTCGACTGTTCCCGGAAATAGACCGGGGTCTTGAAGGTCTCGTCGTTATGACCCTTGCGGAAGACATAGAGCAGCTTATTGTTGACATCCAGATCATCCACGTTGAGATTGACCACCTCGGAGACGCGGAGGCCGGAATTGAGGATCAGACTGGCAATACAGGCATCCCGTTCACGGTTATGCTGCCAAGAATAATAAGCCTGCTTATTGGCTTCCACAGCTGTGCCATATCCTTCATAGATGTAGCCAACGAACTCCAGCAGCTCCTCGTCCTCCAGAATTTTACCTTTGAGCTTGGCGGCGGTGTCCTTCGGTTTGTGAATGCGTTTGATCTCAACCTTCGCCATAATGTTACGCTTCAGCAGCGGGTAGAAGTTCTCATCCTCGGCAATCTGGCTCAGATAATGGAACAGCGAGCGCAGCGCAGACAGCTTACGGGATACGGTCACCCGCGAATTGGCATTCTCAGCCCGGGTGGTCAAGTGCAGACGGTAGCCGACAATGCTGTCCATATGCAGCGTCTCCAGCTCAAGCAGGGTGATGTCAGCATTGCTGGCCGCAACAGAGAGACCTTCACCCCGCAGCCAGCCGAAAAAGGATTCATAGTCCCGGATATACTCCAGCAGCGTGGAGGGGGACAAATCCGGCCGTTTATAGTCGATAAACTGCTGGACAAACCAGGGCATCTGCGGCAGCCGCTGATCCAGGTTTGCCCGGTCGGTCGCTTTTTGAATACTGATGAGCTTCACCTTCTTTATAGTTTCCCCAAGGGGGAGGGCTGTCCTTCTATATTACCATGTTTCTGGCAAACCTTGCTCCTGATGAGACAAAGTTATATGATGGGTAGTAAACAAAAACGGTTGAGGTGAACCTGAATGGAACTTGGAATCGAGCTGGTTCCTAAAGAGCAGAAGCAGATTATCAGCAGATTAATGCAGTTCTACTTGTATGACTTTACCCGCTATCTGGAGCTGCAGGTCGACCGTGAAGGGTTGTTCCCGTCCTATCCGGGACTTGAGGCTTACTGGAACAGCGGTAAAAATAAATTTGTCTACCTGTTCACCGTAGACGGCAATGTCGCAGGCTTTGCCCTGATCGACCGTCTGCTGCGCGACCCGGAGGGCGAGTTCTATATGACGGAGTTTTTTGTAATGCAGCGCTACCGGCGCAGCGGGGTAGGAACCTGGGCCGCACACCGGCTGTTCGATATGTTCCCCGGCAACTGGAAGGTGTCACAGATTCGTGCCAACACTCCAGCACGGGATTTCTGGCACCGGGTCATCGGAGCTTACACCGGCGGTGATTTCCAGGAGCGGTTCAACTCCCGCCAAGGCAATCCGAGTCAATACTTCAGTACATTAAATTCTAATAGGATAAAAAAATAAATCTGTTCCCTCTGCCTGTACTTGCCGGCGTTCACCGCAACTATTGCCTGTTTCCAGCGTCTGGTAACTGAGGTGATTAGATTGTCCAAGCGAATGAGCTTATGGGGAGCGGGCTGTATAGCGGTTACAATAGCAATCAGCACAGGCTGCAGCAATGGGGCGGATCAGGGCTCTTCGGGTGCAGAGCGTACGGATCAGCCGTCAGCAACGCCCGCGGCCGCTACGGCTACAATAGCTGCTCTTGCGACCGCGGTTCCTACTCCGGCTGCAACAGCTGCGCCTGCTGTTAAATCCGTGTCGCTGATTCCCGAAGTACGGGACTATTCAGGGAGCGGCAGGGGCTACGAGCTGGATGGCGTCAATGTTCAAGCGGATTACTCCGCAGACCAGACTTTACCGCTCGGGGTGTTTTTGCCGGAGACGATGATCCGTTTTGAACAGGACGGAAGAACGGCATGGGGGACTGCGGACAAGTATAATTATATTACGTTGATTAAGCTAAGCTCTGAGAATGGTACAAAAGGCGGGAAGTTCGAACCCGGTACAGACCCGGGACTGCTGAAGTTCAAGGAATATGAAGGGAGCAGGGTGGAGGGGGACCGGAGGGTTGAGGCATTTATTTTCTCAGCCTATAAGGATACTTACCGGGCCGAGATCCATATTCAGGACGAACAACGGGATGCGCTGCTTCCACTCTTCATATCCATGCTGAGTGGTATGGAGTACATGGAGAAGCAACCGCCGATTAAGCCGGGAGTCTTCTTCAAGGTCCCTGATGTAGGCTCCAGTCCGGGCAACAAGCAAGCGCTCCAGGAGACACTGGACTGTATTGCAGCCTGGGCCGCCGGAGACAAAGAGAAGTTCGCTGCCACGATGTATTCACCGCTGCTTAATGACAACTTACAGTACTTGCTGGATCATAAGAATGTTTACCGTTTCCATAAACTGACCGTAGTCGGAATTCCTGTCGAGGGAGCCAAACGGGCGGCCTTCTATGTGGAGTTTACGCAGATGACCTCTGAGGGCTATATTACTGAGGGTAATTACGAGATTTCATTGCTGCCGAATAAGCAGGGGGAGTGGAAGATTGCCAATATTGATTAGGCGGAGCATCTGCCGAAGCTCGAAAGCTTGAGACACCTGCGGGGTTTCAGGCTTTTTTGCCGTAATGTATAAATGATCACAACCTTTCCAAGTACCGGCGTCTATAATCTAAGTTGAACGATGTTCAATAACATTACAGTGTTCAATCCAGCGGAACAGCAACACTCTGACAGAAGGAGTCTAACGATCATGGGCAAAGCAGAGAGACAAGAGCAGGAGCGCGAAGCGATGCGTAATCTGATTCTCACTACGGCTGGCGAGCTGCTAGCAGAGAAGGGGATCAGGCAGCTGTCGATCCGCAAAATCGCGGAACGGATGGAGTATTCGGCCGGCATTATTTATCACTATTTTCAAGGAAAAGAGGAGATTGTGGAACAGCTTCTTCAGCGGGGCTACCGGGAGCTAATGGGCGGACTGATTGCCGGATCGGAGGCCTCGCCGGATGAAGAATCTCCAGAAGAGCGCTTAAGACGCACGCTGAGACAGTTCATTAAGGTCACAACCGTTGAAGGCTCACAGTACCGGAGTATGATGCTGAATGATTCGCCGTCCGTGCTTAGCCACACCGGAGTTTTGCATCAGGGAGCAGCCCTGGAACGCAGCGGGATCGCGGGTCTCTGTGATACGCTCCGTCAATTCAGCGGGATGGCCTCCTGTGAGCAGAGGGAGCTTGAACTCACCGCCCAAATCATCTGGAGCGCAGCCTTCGGGCTGATAATGAGACTGATGGTGGAGGGGAATCTGCCTGAGGGGCAGAAGGAGGCTCTGATTAACCGGCACATAGAAGCCATGGTGCATATTGCACAAGGATCGGAGGATTAAGATGAGACATAGACGAGCCATTACCTTTTTAACGTGGATGGTGATCATGCTCGGTGTTGTTGCGTCAGGCATCGGGCTATTTTCAGGGGAAGGATCTGAGAATGAGGGGAGCCATCCCATCTTCACCTCCATCCGGGGAGAACAGATTGAATTGTACGGAAGCGGAATCTACAAGAATGATTCTTTGTCCGCAGCAGCACAGGCGATTGCTCAAGATGGCGTTACCTTAGTGGTCGGCATTCCATTGCTGCTGATTTCCTTGCTTTTGAGTCTCAGCAGACGAATCAGAGGGCGGCTGCTGCTTGCCGGGACACTCGGATATTTCACATATACGTACGCATCCTACTCTTTCCTGGCGATGTATAATCCTCTGTTTCTGGTCTATGTCATGTTGTTTTCGGCGGGGTTGTATGCGTTTATATTAGTTTTTCGCTCGCTGGAGCGGGACGGGATATCCTTCAACTCGAAGCTTCCGGCCCGAAGCATCGGCTTTATTCTCCTGATGATTGCCTTCCTGATTATCATGTTATGGCTCGGCCGGATTGCAGGCGCCTGGCAGGAGGGGAGCACGCCTGAAGGGCTGGAGCATTACACTACGCTAGTAATTCAAGCCCTGGATTTAGGCATTTTGCTTCCGCTTATGGTGGTTACAGGGGCAATGCTCATCCGCAGACAGCCATACGGTAATCTTCTTGCTTCGGTTGTTCTGGTAAAAGCCGCAACCCTGCTGACCTCCATCTCCTCCATGATAATTGGGATGCTGAGGGCAGGGGTTCATGTCTCCATGGTAGAGTTAATCCTGTTCCCGATCTTCAATCTGGCAGTCATCTGGTGTCTCATTCTTGTACTTCGCAACGCACAGGAAACCGCACCACCTGCAAGCCCATTACCTATAGAATAGAGGCGGACTTAAATGAGCAATCGGATCTTGATCGTGTATGCAAGCAAATACGGATGTACGGAAAAAGCCGCATTACTGCTGCAAGCCAGGCTTGACGGGGGAGAGGTAGTGAATCTGCGGTATGCCAAGGTGCCGGACTTGAAGGCTTATGACACAGTAATTCTAGGCGGCTCCATCTACTATGGCAGAATCCGGAAGGAGATGGCTGCATTCACAGCCCAGCACAAGCAGGAGCTTTTAACCAAACGGCTGGGATTGTTCATCTGTGCAGGAATGACAGGGGAGAAGGGGGAGCAGGAGCTTAAGCAGGCTTATCCCGAGATTATCTACAACAAGGCGCTTGCCAGGGAAGTGATGGGGGATGAGATCTACCCGGAGCGGATATCTGCGCTGGATAAGTGGGTTATACGTATGGTTAAAGGCAAGGAGCACAAGACAGGAGGCGGGCTGTCCATGGATAAGCTGGAACGCTTCGCGCATACGATGTCAGCAGGCGAGTAAGGTTGAGGGGAAATGAGGATTGGCGAAGATGAAGGGAAGCGGCAGGGTTTTGAAGCGATAAAGCGTGGAATCTAAATAACATCAAAGAAACATAATTATTATTATGTTAACTTATAATCGAACACATAACACCTAACATCTTCATTACTCCTAATAACAATATTTCAACATATGAAAAATTCACAATAATAAGAACAACAATATCATCTAATCACTACACACCATCTCAAACTTCAACTGGACTTAACTACTAACACAGGGAAAAAGAGATCCAACCCCTACCAAAACTAGCCTTCGCTGTCAACCTGACCGGGCAGGATACGTATGGAAACACGTGGAAAAATGTATCTTGTTTTACCCTTATCCGATGGATTTCCTAAAGCAATTGGAAAAACAGCAACTACTGGAGGCGATTTCGCGTATTTGCCGAGAATGTCTCTAAAGAAGTGCCATTTTTCCATCTGTTACCACATCAGGGGCGATTCGTTCATCAGCAAGTGTACAAAATCCAACTGTTACTGCTCACTAAACTTCGCGTTGTACTGGGCATGCTCGATAGTCTGCGCTAGTCTGTATTAGCCAGCCTCTGACCGTTAAGGTCAGAATTAGGCTGTACTCTATGTAAGCATATCCGTCAGCTTAGAAGCCATGTCTGCTGACTTCAGTGCAGATTGCAGCGACAGGCCGGAGTCCGTCCCGTCCCGGAGAGACAATAGGGCATGGCGCAGGCTTTTCTCATAAGGATTGTTCGGGATTACCGGGATCGCCGTCTTGCCCTCAGAAGTATAGCTGGTTAGGCTGGCTTCAACCTCTCCGTTCGCAGCATTGGTCTCTTGGAATACCAGCTTGCCGCGCTCGAAATAAGCTTCGTAACCAACCGTGAACGGGTACACTTCCGGCATCTGTGAAGAGACGGTTATGTGCGCGCTAACACCAGTGTTAGTGAAAGAAGCATGAACCAGCGCCTGACCGTCCACACCTCCAGAGGTCCCACAGACGGAAGAGGGTACAGGGGTGTCCAGCAGCCACGCGATAGCATCCAGATCATGAATCATCAGATTGGCAGCGATCGCGGACAAGCCCAGATCCCCCCACACCGGGGCGGTCTCCCTGCGGAAGCTGACATGCAGCAGTTGGCCGTAGGTGGATTCACGGGCGGACTGTTCCAGGTATTCATAGGCATAATCGAATTTGATGAATTGATTGACGAGGATTCTGCGGCCATACCGCTGTTCGGCGTCCAGCAGCTCCCGCCCTTCTTCCGGCTCCAGAACAACCGGCGTCTCGCAAAAAACATGTTTGCCCCGTCTCATCGCCTCTACCGCATAGGTCTTATGTAGTGCAGACGGCAGGCAGATATCCACTACGTCAATCGAGGGATCAGACAGAATGTCCTCAGCATTCATCGTAATCTCTACCCCCAGCTCTTCCTTCAGCTTCAGCAGCTTGTCCTCATCTCTCCCGAAGACCACGATCCTGTTCACGAACTCCATTTGCTTCAGCAGAGAGGCGTGATACGCCCCGAATCCAGTTCCCAATAGGCCAATATTCATTTGCAGCAGCTCCTTGATTTTGATACATTCATCTTAACGCAGTATTGTTGACAACAGAGTGGCAAGAATAGATGACGAATAAGAAGGTTTGGGGGAGAAGCATGCGGCTGCACCGATTGATTGCTATACTTTTACTGCTTGAATCCCGGGGCCGGATGAAGGCGAACGAGCTGTCCATCGCCCTCGAAACGTCCGTCCGCTCCATTTACAGAGATATCGATGTGTTGGCGGAGTCTGGAATCCCGCTGGTCACCACCACCGGGCCGAACGGCGGGATTTCGCTCATGGAAGGCTATACGGTGAATCTGCGGAGACTGCATGGGGAAGAGGTGGTACAGCTCTTTTTGACCGGGATGGGAATGCCGGCGGGCGGTTCAGGAGAGACCAGTCTGCTGCTCAAAAATGCGCTCCTGAAGCTGGAAGCAAGCTTGCCTGCTCCGTATCAAGAGGATATTCGTACCGCGCAGCGCCGGTTTCTGTTCGATGATACGCCGTGGTGGAGCGGTCAGGCAGCGGTGCCGTATCTTGAGATTCTGCGCACTGCGGTGTGGCGGGGACGGAAGATTGCGGCAGAGTACCTTAAGGTGAATGGGGAGAGCTCGCAGCGGAAGCTGCAGCCTTATGGACTCATCGTGAAGCAGGGGGAATGGTATCTTGCCGCCTACTGCGAGAGCGCCGGGGATCTGCGGACATTCAAGTGCGAACGGTTCACAGCCGTTACTTTATTGGAGGAGACCTATGCCATCCCTGAGCATTTCTCCCTCCAAGCATACTGGAGTCAAGCAGAGCAAGCCTTCGTTCAGACCAGCAGAGCGCGGGAGTTCTATCCGGTGGTCATCCGTACCCGTGTTAAGAATGAACAGATGTTGCAGGGGCTGGAGGTTATGAATACCGGATCTGATGGAGATGCCTGGCTGTTTACTGTGAATATGTATGATTATAGCTCGGCCTGTGCGAGGGTGCTGCCGCTATTGGTTCATGCTGAAATTGTGGGGCCGCCAGAGCTGAGAGAGTATGTCAGCAATCAAGTGCGAATGTGGGATAAAATGTATAATTGCAGTAAGGCGACATAATCAATATTATGTTAACTAATTCTACAATCGAAGAGTGAAAATAATAAACCCCAGACCTTGCTTTTCAGCAGGTTTGGGGTTTATTGACTTTGTTGAACCGTACCTTTTCCAAACATAAGAGGATAGAATTCAAATACGGAACATTATACGATAAACTGTATAGAGGTTTGGATGTCAGATAACTTGACAAAAGGAGGACATGAGATGCTGCGGAGGCTGATCCTACGGTTGAGAAGAAGTAAAATGCGTACCAGACTGCTGCTCTTGTTCACCATGCTTACGCTGCTGCCGTTAAGTGTGCAGGGGATGGTGACGTACCGTCATTTCTCCTCCACCTTAAACGAGAAAACAAAGCAATATACGGTGGATGTCGCCGGACAGGCCAACGCCAATCTGGACAGGCTGCTGAAGGATCTGGAGCGGTTGTCGCTGATGCCTCTGTATGACGAGCAGGTGTTATCTATTCTGGCTAAATACGATGGTCCTATGGGCTCAGGCACATGGGCGCTGTCTGATGATTATCAGAAAATGAAGCTATATACCTCCGCACAGGCGTACGACCGCCCGGAAATCCGGGGCATTCACCTGCTGAGCAACAGCGGAACCCTGTTCTCCAACGTGGAGCCGCTGGCGGTCAACACCTCATGGGACGGCAGGCATGACGAATGGTTCAGCGCCTTGGAGCAGTCGGACGGCGAGTGGATCATTCTTCCTCCGCATCATCCCTCTTATTATGCCGGAACCGACCCCTCAGCCTATATTTCGGTAGCCAGGGTGATCAAGGAACCCAGAACACTGAGGCGTCTGGGTTACATACTCATCGACGCTAAGCAGTCAGCCTTCGGCTCCGTCTTCTCTAAGCTGAAGATTGAAGAGTCTACGAACCTGATGATCATCGACGGAGACCAGCGCTTGCTGTATGAGCAAAAGCCGGATAACGGGCAGTCGGCCTACGGCGAGCTTATGGGCTCCGGGCGGATCAAGGACCTGCATGGCGGGGAGCGGGAGAGGCTGGGAGGCACAGATTATTTGTTTGTCAGCCATAAGTCCCCATATTCGGGCTTGTCCGTCATCGGTCTGACCCCCATTGGAGTCATGCTGAAGGAATCGCGTGCGATGATGATTTTCACGTTATGGCTTGCTCTCTTTTGCCTGGTGACGGTGCTGCTGCTCGCTTATGCGGTATCGTACCGGATTACCCTCCCTCTGGTAGAGCTCAAGAGCAATATGTCCAGGGTGGAGCGGGGTGATTTCAACATGCGGGTCAGTCCGCTGGGGGGAGATGAATTCGGGCAGCTCGGGCGCGGATTTAACAAGATGATGGACGAAATCAACCGCCTGTTTCATGAGGTGCTCGTTATTGGACTCCGGGAGAAGGAGGCTGAGCTGTCCGCCCTGCAGAGTCAGATTAACCCGCATTTTATCTATAATACGCTGGAATCGATCAATATGATGGCCGTCCAGCACAGGCATGATGAGGTATCGGATATGGTATCCGCACTGGGCAAGCTGCTTCGCTATACGATTGACAAGGCCGGCCGGCTCGTGTCGCTGGGAGAGGAAATCGCGTTCGTAGACTCTTACGTCCGTATCCAGCAAATTCGTTTCGGCGGTAAGCTGACGGTGCATAACGAGATTGAAGAGGAAGTGCAGCATCTACGCATTCCGAAGCTCACCATTCAGCCGCTGGTGGAGAATGCCATCGATCACGGGATCGCCGGACGCGAAGAAGGCACGATCTGGGTGTCAGCGCTGCGTTTTGACAACGAGCTATTGATTACGGTGCGTGACGACGGGAACGGCTTAGAGGAGGAGGAACTCACGGCGCTGAACCGGGAGATCGAACAAGATCCTTCCATGGATTCGCTCCGGCGCAGCGAGGAGGAGAGTCTGGGGCTGCGCAATATCGGCCAGCGGATCAAGCTGCTGTACGGAGAAGGAGGGAGCCTCACGGTTGACGGAAGTCCGGGACAAGGGCTGGCCGTGACTATTACGATAACGATACCGGAATCAGGGGGAGAAGAGGATGTATAAAGTGCTGCTCGTAGAGGACGAGATCGTGATTAGACAAGGGATGCGCGAGCTAATTAGCAGGTCGGCACCCTTTTTCGAGGTGACCGCTGAAATGCCGGGCGGACGGGAGGCGCTCCTGTACTTAAAGTCCGAGCTGCCGGACGTAATGATTACCGATATCCGTATGAAGGAAATGGACGGACTGGCGCTGGCCGAAAAGGTGAAGTCGATGTATCCCGGGCTGCTGGTCATTATTGTGAGCGGATACGGCGAATTTGAATATGCTCAAAAAGCCATAGAATACGGAGTTCTTCATTACCTGCTAAAGCCCGTAGAACGCCATGAGCTGGTTAGCGTGATGGAAAAAGCACGGCTGCTGCTCGATAAGCGTCATGGCATAACTTCTCTGGAACAGACGCCAGGCCCGCTGCGGGTGGAGAGCGGAGGAGATACACGCAAGATTATACGGGATGTTAAGGAATATGTCAGACTGCATATTGACGGTGATCTGCGGCTGCAGACGGTAGCTTCCCATGTCAATCTGAACGCTACGTATTTGAGCCAGCTGTTCAAGGGAGAGGCGGGCTGCAATTATTCAGACTATGTAACCGATTCCCGGATGGAACGTGCGAAATGGCTGCTCAGCCATACCCAGCTCAAAATATATGATGTCGCCCGGTTATCCGGCCATCAAAGCCCAAAGCATTTCATGCTGGTATTCAAGCAGCAGACGGGGATGACGGGTGGAGAATACCGCAATCAATTTAATAGTCATGAATGAAATGTTAGTTATTCTAACGTAAAACATAAATATAACGAACCATTCCTGTATTTTGGATGATTTCTACACCGAATACGTCTCCTTTATACTAAAAGAGTCATTAAAACTAACATATCAAAGGGGGATATTCATGAAAAAAGCAGGAGCAGTGCTTCTTTCAGCCATGCTGCTGGGCTTGACGGCAGGTTGTGCCAAGCCCGCAGCAAGCGGAAATGCCGAGAGTCCCGGGAAACAGGAAGATGTGGAGTTAAAGTTTCTAATGTGGGGCAATCAAGGGCATATGGATGTGTACAACAAGCTGATCAGCCAATTCGAAGCAGACAATCCGGGCATTAAGGTGACTATGGATTCGGTGCCATTCACGGATTATCAGCAGAAAATATCGGTGCTGGCCGCAGGGAAATCCCTTCCGGATATCGCCTGGGTATCGGAGCGGATGATCCCGCAGTTCAAGGCTAACGGTATTCTGGCGGATGTCTCCTCCTTCAAAGACGATGCTTCCTTTAACCTGGACGATTATATTCCGAGCACACTAGACTTGTTCCGGGACGGGGATCAATTGCTGGGCCTGCCGTTCTCAACACCGCCGGTGGTCATGTTCTACAACAAGACATTGTTCGACAAGGCGAACCTGACAGACCCGAATACGCTGGCCTCCGAAGGGAAATGGACCTGGAAGACCTTTGAGGAATCGGCCAAAGCAATTGCTGTCAAAGACGCTGGGGGCCGGGTATATGGCGCGAATTTCTTCCGTGACTGGAAGACCTGGGCGATTCTATCTTCGTACGCGTGGTCTTATGGAAGCGGCCCGTTCAATGAGGATCTGACCGCGTTCACCTGGAATGACCAGTACGGCGTGGAGACCATGGAGCTGCTGGAGCGGATGATGTATGAGGACGAATCCCACCCGAAAGCAGGCGAGCAGATCAGCTTCGACGCAGGGAATCTGGGCATGTTCTTCGACAACTACAGCTATGTCTCGAAAGCGCGTGACATTAAAGGGTTTGAATGGAGCATTGCTCCGATGCCGTCCGGCTCCGCAGGCAGTGTTCCGATGCTGGGCCAAGCAGGCTATACGCTGTTCAAGGACAGCAAGCATCCAGAGGAAGCCAAAAAGCTGCTCAAGCTGTTCGCCAGCCAGTCAGGCATTGAGGCGACCTCCACCTATTTCGTACCTCCGCGCACATCTGTGCTGAGTTCCGATGCGTTCCTGAAACAGCCGAACAACCCGCCAGCTGAGCACATCGTGCAAGCGGTTATCGATGAAATGCCGAAGGCGCGCATCATTCCGGGCCACATCCGCTGGCAGGATATCGACAATGCGGTGCTGCAAGGCTTTGACCGCCTGTTCGGCAGGTCCGCGTCCGCCAAGGACAACATGAAGCAGATGCAGACCGATGTCGAGGCCATTTTGAAATAAGACTCCGGGCAAGGGCCGTCAACCGGTGTGCGGGACCATGGAGCATCCCGCTTGACGGACCGCCCGGCAAGGGAGCGAAAACCATGGGTAAATTGAAGCAAAGATTGGAGCAAAGCGGCCTGTCCTTGTTCGTCAGCCTTCCTGCCAACGATGTGAGATTGGCGAAGGCAGCGCTTGAGGAAGGCGCGGATGCTCTGAAGGTTCATTTTAATGTCGGCCACCGGGCCAGTGGTACGCATTTCGGTCCGCTTGAGGGCTATGAAGACATTTTTAGCGAGATCCGCTCTTCCTTTGACGGTCCCTTGGGGGTAGTGCCCTCAGGCAGCTTAGAAGGTGTGGCGGAAGAAGAGATTAGGCGGCTTGCTCCGCTCGGGTTCGATTTCTATTCGATCTATGCCCATCATCTGCCGTCCTTTATGCTGGAGGACCATGGATTGGACCGGACCTTTGCCATTAATGACACCTATGATCTTAGTCAGGTTCAGGCAGGGGCGCAATTCGGGATCACGGCGCTTGAAGCTTCAATTGTGCCCGGCAGTGAATACGGTACGGGTCTTAGCTTCGCAGATCTGCTGAAATACCGGTATCTGGCTGACCATTCCGGTCTTCCCGTGCTGGTGCCTTCCCAACGCAAACTGGTCACTGGAGATATACCGTCCTTGCAGCACGCGGGAGTGAAAGCGATCATGTTAGGTGCGGTGGTGACGGGCAAGACAGAAGATGAGCTGCGGCGTGCGGTTAGCTGGTTCCGTGGTGCAATAGACAAATTGAGCTAGGGGGCGGTGAATTCCGGCATGAACAGAAAGGTCAAGAGACGAAACAAGGGTCCGCTTGCCCGCGAGGCACAGGTGACCGGATGGCTTTTTATATCGCCAATGCTGCTTGGTTTCACGTTATTATTGTTATTTCCGATGGGGAAAGCGCTCTATATGAGCCTAAATGACTGGCCGCTGCTTGGCGAGCACCGGTTTGTCGGTCTGGATAATTACAAGGATATTGCGGTGGACCCGCTGTTCTGGAAGGTCTTCGGCAACACAGCTTATTTCACGCTGGGACTGGTGCCGTTTAACATTGTGCTGGCTCTGATGCTGGCGCTGCTGTTATCCCGGAGCTTAAAGGGCATCGGCATCTTCCGTACCGCGATCTTCGTTCCCGTAATGACTTCGCTAATCGTCTGGTCCATCGTCTGGAAGTACATGTTCGCCACCGATTCCGGGCTGATCAATCAGCTGCTGATGTTGTTCAACATTAAAGGAGCCGCCTGGCTGTATGATGAGAGACTGGCGATGCCAGCCGTTATTGTGACAAGTGTACTGAAGAACGTGGGCCTAAATATGGTGCTCTTCATCGCTGCGATCCAGCAGGTATCGCGTTCGTTATATGAGGCGGCTGAGCTGGACGGGGCGGGCAAGACCAAAACCTTTTTCAACGTGACCCTGCCTATGATTACGCCCACCGTATTTCTGACTGTAGTGATGACCGTAATCGGCTCGCTAAAGGTGTTCGGCCAGATCTACGTCATGACCCAGGGCGGACCGAGTAACAGCACCAAGGTACTGGTCTACTACATTTGGGAAAAAGCGTTCAAGCTGTTCCAAATGGGCTACGCTTCGGCGCTGGCATTTGTGTTGTTCTTTGTCGTGTTGATCTTGACTCTGCTGCAGTGGCAGCTGCGAAAGAGGTGGGTATTCAATGAAGGCGACGCCTAACACCAGCAAAAGGCTGTCTGTAGCAGGAGTGTATGCTGCATTAACGGCGGTATCGCTGATTATGCTTGTTCCGTTTCTGTGGATGCTGTCCACTTCCTTCAAACGGCCGCAGGATATTTTCACCTACCCGCCGCAGCTGATTCCGCCGGTATTCCAGTTTCAGAATTATGTGGATGTCTTTACACTGATCCCGTTTCACCGCTTCTATTTTAACAGTGTCTATATCTCGTTTGTCGTCGTGGCGGGAACGGTATTTTTCGCTTCGCTGGCCGGTTATGCGTTTGCCAAAATTCCCTTCACAGGCAGAAATGCCGTGTTTCTGGTGCTGCTCAGCGCGATGATGATCCCGCATGAAGTGACGGCGATCCCGATGTTTCTGTTCATGCGCGACCTGGGCTGGATTGACACGCATCTGCCGCTGATTCTGCTGCCGATCTTCGGCGCAAGCGGCGTGTTCGGAATCTTCGTCATGCGGCAATTCTTCATTACTGTACCTACGGAGCTTGAGGAGGCGGCGATGATTGACGGCTGCAGCCGGTTCCGCATTTACTGGACAATTATGCTGCCGATTGCCCGTCCCGGCATGGCGACACTGACGATCTTCACGTTCGTGTCCATCTGGAATGAGTTCTTCGACCCGCTTATTTTCATTAATACCCGTGAGCTGATGACCTTGCCGCTGGGATTATCGTTGTTTACAGATGAAGTGGGCACTTCCTGGCATTATCTGATGAGCGCTACCGTCATGGCAACCGTGCCGCTGCTGATCGTCTTCTTCCTGGCGCAGAAGCGGTTCATCGAGGGCGTAGCCATGACAGGGCTGAAGGAATAGCACACATAAAGGAGTGGATGATATGAATCCTGCAATAGAGGCAGATGTCGTTGTCGTGGGGGGCGGCCCGGCAGGAATCACGGCGGCCATCGCCGCCGGACGGCTGGGTGCACAGACCGTGCTCATTGAACGTTACGGGTTCGTGGGCGGGATGTCCACCGCTGCTATGGTCTATCCTTGGATGACCTTTCACACCGATAGCGGCGAGCAGGTGATCAAGGGCATCGCTCAGGAAATTGTAGACCGGCTGCAGGCAAACGGCGGTTCGCCGGGCCATCTCCGGGATACGGTAGGCTTCGTGCATACGTTGACGCCGTACCATCCTGAGATTTATCAAGTGGTAGCTACAGATATGCTGCATGAAGCTGGGGTGAAGCTGCTTCTGCACAGCTTTGTGGATGAGGTGCTGGTCAGTGACGGCGCGATTGAACATGTCGTGGTGACCAATAAATCCGGGCGTACGCCTGTAACGGGGCGTATCTTCGTGGATTGCAGCGGAGATGCCGACGTAGCGAAGCTGTCCGGGGCTGAAACGCTGCAAGGCCGGGAGGGGGATAACCGTTCCCAGCCGATGACGATGAAGTTCAGAATGCGCGGCGTTGATTTGCACAAGGTCAAAGCGTATATGATCAGCCATCCCGAAGAGTTCTACAGCAAAACACCGATCGCTGAACTGCCGGACCTGCCGCTCACCGGAGTAAGCGGATTCTACTCGCAATGGAAGCGGGCAGAGGTGCCGATTAACCGCGATCAGGTCTTGTTCTTTGCCGGTCCGGCA
Source organism: Paenibacillus sp. FSL H3-0333 (assembly GCF_038002805.1). NCBI lineage: Bacteria > Bacillati > Bacillota > Bacilli > Caryophanales > Paenibacillaceae > Paenibacillus > Paenibacillus sp. FSL H3-0333. The sequence goes on from NZ_JBBODG010000001.1 coordinate 4,122,322, forward strand.
GACGATGAGGTGCTGATCAACTGCACCCGTGTCCAGGGGCTGGACGCAACGAATGCGGAAGATCTGACCTTGGCGGAACAGGAGGGCCGCAAGCAGGTGCTGCTCATGGCCGAGTTTCTGAAGCGCGATGTTCCGGGCTTCGAACGGGCCTCAATCTCAGCGGTTGCGCCGCAGATCGGCATCCGCGAATCGCGGCGGATCAAAGGGCATTACCTGCTAACCCAAGAAGATGTCGTAGAAGGCCGGAAGTTCAGTGATGTCATTGCCCGCAGCGGCTACCCGATCGACATTCACGATCCGTCCGGCAAGGGGGTAACGGCTTCCTTCATCGCCGGAGACGGCGCTTACGATATTCCGTACGGCTGTCTGCTATCCGCCAATGTGTCCAATCTGCTGGCTGCAGGCAGATGCATCTCGACCTCGCACGAAGCGCTGGCCACGACCCGGCTGACGCCAAGCTGCATGGCCACGGGCCAGGCGGCCGGAACAGCTGCGGCGCTCGCGGCGGCCGCAGGGGTGAAGCCGCAGGCGCTCGATATCCTTCAGCTGCAGGAGCAGCTGAAGCGGGATGGGGTAGTATTATAGAGCTGCGGAGCGGGAAGGTAGTCGAAAAACCGATTACATTGGGCACTGGGAGGGTTCGTGGGCGCTTTAGTTGCAGTATAATTATCATTTCACGACATAACAAATGTTATGTTAACCAATTGACTATTAGAGACGATCAAAAAATCTAAAAACAATGATAAGTATACACTAATAAACCCCAAACCCGCTTTACAGCAGGTCTGGGGTTTATTTTCGTCTCAAATAGCTCAAGCACCAAGCTCACGCTGCGCACTTACTTCAGCAAGCTCGCGGATGCGGAGTCTTTTATGCGCGGTAATCAGGAAAGGAAGGCCGAGCGCCGTGGACAGCGCAAGCGGTACGAACACAGCGGGCCCGTTCAGAGCGCCGAACTGATCCAGCAGCAGTCCTCCAAGAATAGGCGCCATGACGCTGCCTATATTATTGAAGCCAATCGTGCCGAAATAGGTGCCTTTCCATTCCGGCTTGGCGATCCGGTCGATCAGCATATCCATCATCGTGAAGAGCAGGACCTCCCCGACAGTGAACAGGACCACGCTGAACATCAGCAGGGGCACCCCTCCGGGCATCCCGAACAGTAGCAGACTAAGCGCTACAAAGACATTGCCCAGAATCAGCGGAATCAGCGGCGGGAATTTTCTGGCTATGCGCACTATCGGATACTGCACGACCAGCACTGTTACGGCATTTAGCGACAACATGTAAGAGAAGACCTGTGCGCCATTGCTGAAGTGTGGATTCATCGCCAGATACTGAGCCAGCGTTGAGCCAAAGTGGCCGTACCCAAGGACGCAGAAGATGGTTCCCAGCAGAACGGGCAGAAATACCTTATCTCTTCCGGTAACCGCGAGCGCATCAAGCAGCTTCGGGGTCTGGGCTTTTCCATGAACAGGCAGGCTGGCACGGTGCACCGAGAATTGCAGGAACAGAACAAGTCCATAGGCGATATAGACGATCCCTGCGATCACGAACGGGAAGGTGGACTTGGCGGAGCCGAGCTGGAGGCCGATAATCGGTCCGAAGACCACGCCCAGATTGATCGCAGCATACCGCAGGTTGTAGACCAGTAATTTTTGATCTGGAGGGGTGATATCCGACAACAATGCCCGTGAAGTTGGTTCAAATACGGCGCGGCACAGTCCGTTGAGCGTGTTCACCAAGAAAAACACCCATAAATGCTGTGCTGCGGCGAAGCCGAAGAATACGCAGGCCCAGCCGAACACGGAGACCAGCATGACGATCCGGCGCCCGATCACATCCGAGATATAACCGCCGTAGAAGCTGATCATTACCCCTGCCAGCGAGCTGACGGCCACAGTGAACCCGGTCTGGGTAGCGGATGCGCCAAGCACCTGCGTGAGATAAATAGAGAGAAAAGGAATGCTCATTGAAGTAACCAGCCGTCCGAACATCGTTCCGATGATGATGGTCCAGGCCAGCGGGTGAATATGGCGCAGATGTTGTTTCATTTGAATCCCTGTCTCCTAATCAATAGTTTGAATTTGAAGCATGCTTCTTATCGAATGATTATGTATAATTGTATAGAACAAAGGGGGAAATAAAAGTGTAAGAATCATATGCCACTTTTCACCTTTTAAAAGGAGCTTGATCATATGGACACCAGCAGCACGCATTATCTCTGTTTGGCCGCAGCCTTGGCTCCGGCATATAACCTCCAGCAGCCGGTTCCAGTGACGATTGAGCAGTTGACCGGTATCCTGTGCTGCACACCGCGCAATGTGAAGTTTATTCTGCGGAAGCTGGAGGAGCAGCAGCTAATTGCCTGGATACCCGGAAGAGGGAGAGGAAATCGCTCGCAGATGACTTTTTTGCGTCATATAGATGAGGTACTGGAGGAGAGATTTCAGGAGCTGGTCAGCAAAGGCCGGATTAAGCCTGCCATCGAATTGATTGGTCAATACCCGGTTAACGAGCCGCTCAAAGAACGCCTGCTGGCGGTTCTCGATAAGCAAATGGGCTTCTGGAGCGAACCCGGCTCCACATCCGGGCAGGAGGTGCTCCGAATCTCCCGTAACCGTGCGATGGAGAAGCTGGACCCGGCCACCGTATACACCGCTTTTGAGACCTATTTGCTGGGGCATATTTGCAGTACCCTGATTACCTATGATGCACAGAACGAGATTTTCCTGCCGGGGCTGGCCCACACGTGGGAGGCGAACGAGAGCAGTACAAGCTACCTGTTCTATCTGCGCAAGGGGGTGCGATTCCACCACGGCCGCATGATGACTTCCCGGGATGTAAAAGAAACCCTGCAGCGTCTGATCGGGCTTAAAAGTCCGGCGATCTGTCATTTTGAGGATATCATTCATGTGGAGCTGGAGGGGGACTACGTTATACGGTTCGATCTGGTGCAGCCTAATTTCTTCTTCCTTCATCTGTTCAGCTCGATCTATATGTCGATTGTTCCGTATGATATGGATTTCGCAGCGAATCCGGTCGGCACGGGGCCCTATCAGGTAGTGGATCTGAGCCAGGATGTGCTTGTGCTCAGCGCTTACGATCTCTACTATGGAATACGCCCTTTGCTGGACCGGGTCGAGATCTGGTACCTACCGCATTTGGCCTCGGGGGTACGTCAATATCAGCTGACCCATGCCAGTACCAGCCTGAACAGCTTACCGGCAGCGGAGGACGGGAGGAGTCACAATATCGATTATCCGGCTGTCGGGTGCAGATACATTCTGTTTAATTTTAGAAAAGAAGGCATACACCATCATCCCGCGCTCCGGCAGGCCATGCGTATCCTCTATAATCAGCTTGCTCTGATCCGTGAGCTGGGAGGCAACCGGATTATGCCGGCAGACAGCTTCCTTCCCTGGCAGAGTAGTAAGCGGGAGTTCGAAGAGCCGCTATTGGAGGAAGCACGGGCACTGCTTGAGGCAGACGGATACAAAGGAGAGGCGGTGAAGCTGGCCTACCGCACCCACCAAGAGGAGCGGGATGAGGCTTTATGGCTGCAGGAGCGCTGCAGGAAGATTGGGCTACTGCTTGAGCTGTGCCCCGTATCCGAATATGACCTGCCGGACCTGATAAACCAAGCGGATCTTGTGATCTGCGAAGAAGTACTGGAGGATGACTGGCAGTGGGGGATGATTAATTATTTTCGCAATGAGTCGAATTATCTGCATCACCTCTTGCTGGACAGCCAGAAATCTGAGCTCACAGAGGTGCTGAAGCCTTTCGCCCGGCAGGCCGCCGGGGAGAGGGCAGAGGTACTGGAACTGGCCGAAGGCAAGCTGAGAGCTAACGGTTGGGTCCTGTATGGCTGTCACATGAATAAAAAAGCGCAATTAAGTCAGAATTTGTTCGGACTGGAGCCTGGCTCCTTCGGATTTTTGGATATCTCCAAGCTGTGGGTGAAATCGGGGTTTGAGTAGGCACAAAGAAACGGTCGCTCTCCTGAAGGGGGGAGCAGGCCGTTTTTTTGTGCAATAACCTTACAACTTAATTCAGACCGCTTGCTGCTGCTTGCCGTCACATTTCTTGCAGACCGTCAGCTTCTCACCCTCCGGGCCTTTACCGAAATACAAAAGCTTGATCCGGGTGCTCCCGCAGATCGGACAGGTGCCCCTGGCCCGGGAGGGGGTAGTGTAAAGTGCTTTACCGCGCTTATTCTTGGACATGTATATTCCCACTTTCATCTGTAATACTCTATCCTATGCCCGGGTGGCAGCGGCGATTCGACGGAGGCATATATTCCTTAATAACAAACAAAATCGCCTCCAAAAAACAGCGTATAACATAAATTATACGCTGTTTCGCGTCATATCGATTTCTAAATCACTTCCCGCACTAGTTGTCACCTTAAATATAGTGATTTTAGTAGAATAATATATTAATAATGGAATTAATGCCCATGTGGAGAGCGTTGCAGAGAATGTGTCTGTTCTTTCAACTCTTCGGATTGCGGAACCCATGCTATACTATTTAAAAAAACATACGCTGGAGGGAGTCCATTGATTAATAGCAGCAAGCAGCATAAATGGAGGTCAGACAAGCTGGCTCATCTGGGATCATCGATCTTTGCCGAGGTGGCTGCCTGGAAGTCAGAAGCCCGGCAAGCGGGAGTGGAGATTATCGATCTTGGAATTGGCAGTCCGGACCGGGCGCCTCTGCCGGAGATCCGTCAGGCATTAAGTCAAGCAGTACTGCGGGAGGACAGCTATGCCTATCCGTCATCCAAAGGGAGTACAGCGCTGCGCAATCAGGCGGCGAGATGGATGCAGTGGCGATTTGGCGCGGAGGTAGACCCGGAGGAGGAAATGGTGTCCCTGATGGGTTCGCAGGACGGGCTGGCGCATCTGGCCCTGGCCATCTGCAATCCCGGTGATCTGGCGATTGTGCCGGACCCCGGTTATCCCATTTATTCAGGGGCGCTCGCAATTGCAGGGGTTAAGTCTTGGCCGCTGCCACTCCTGGAGGAGAATGCGTTCCGGCCGGATCTGGAGCGAATTCCTGATGAGGTCTGGCGCGAAGCATCTTTTATCCTGCTCAGCTTTCCCGGCAATCCGATTTCGGTTACTGTGGATCTGGCTTATATGGAGCGGCTCGTGGAGCTTGCCCGTAAGTGGGAGGTGCTGGTCGTGCATGATCTGGCGTATTCAGAGATGGGCTTCGATGGATACCGGCCGATCAGCATTCTCCAGGTACCTGGGGCGCGGGACACCGCCGTTGAATTTCATTCCTTCTCCAAAAGCTTCAACATGGCCGGCTGCCGCATCGGCTTCATGACGGGCAATGCTCAGGCCGTCGGGGCGCTGCGGGAGCTGAAAAGCAATGTCGATTACGGCGTCTTCGAGCCGATTCAAGAAGCGGCGGTTGTGGCGCTGGAGCAAGCGATGATCTCCGGGCCGGACCAAGGGGTGGCTGAGCTGTATGAGCGGCGGCGGAATCTTGTGGTAGAGGCGCTGCATCTTGAAGGGTGGGCGGTGCCCTCGCCGGAAGCTACTATGTTTATTTGGGCGAGGCTACCAGTTGCCTATGGAAGTACAGGAGAGGCCGGAAGTTCACGCCGCTTCGCGCATGACCTACTGCTGAGAACCGGTGTAGCGGTCATTCCGGGAGATGCTTTTGGCAGCCAGGGGGAAGGGTATGTGCGAATTGCACTGGTAGAGGAGGAAGAACGTCTGCTGGAAGCTGCCCGGAGGATCGGGAAGTTTCTGCGTTCGGGGAGATGAGGATGTAAGATGTGAGAAGTGCCATTGAGCAACATAATTAACATTATGTCAACCAATGTAATTCGCTGATCTGAATTCGGGGTAATAAGGATCAACTACAGATTTTCAGGAGGTTGACCTTATGGGATTTAACATTGGAGGATTAGGCGATAAAATACAAGGAGTAGTCGGTTCCCTCAAAGAAGGCCGTGCCTACGAGCTGCTGCAGAAATTACCGCTAGACAAGCTGCCTGTCGAGCAACTGCTGCAGAAGCTGCCGCTGGAGCAACTGCTATCTAGTTCTTTTCTGCAAAAGTTCACTCCGTTCGAGTCCTTGAAGGATCTGCTGCAAAAAGGGGGTTTCTCTGCCGGATCAGCAGAGGAGATAAAATCGCTCCCGTCGGATCAGCTTGATGAGCATGTAGCGAAGACTACTTCCTTCGGTTCACTGAAGGATATGCTGATCAAAGCAGCGGAGTTCTATTCCCAGCGGAAATAGATGGACCGCAGGTTGGTTTGAGGCAGGTAGTCTAAACCGCACTGCTGCCGGTTCCGGCAACCTCATATATGTAAGCAAGCCCGCACTGGAATTCTCCGGTACGGGCTTGCTTTATTTTTACATAGTTATATTCCAGGGACTTAGTGCTTCAACCAAGCCGTTGCCAGCAGCAAAGCTCCTTGGTTAGCCTTAGTGTCTGCCAGCGCGTTAAGCATCACGAAATCGTGGATAATGCCCTGGAAGCGTACAGCCGTAACGGGAACGCCTGCTTCGCGAAGCTTATTCGCATAGGCCTCTCCTTCATCACGAAGCACATCGGCTTCACCTGTGATAATCAGGGCTTCCGGCAGACCGCTAAGCTGGTCCAGACTGGCGCGCAGCGGAGAGGCCGTAATCTGTGCCCGCTCCTCAGGATCGGTGGTATATTGATCCCAGAACCATTTCATGCCTTCGCGCTGGAGGAAATATCCTTCTGCGAACTGATGATACGATTCGGTATCGAAGGAAGCATCTGTAACCGGATAGAAAAGTAATTGCTTAGAGATGGCCGGACCGCTGCGTTCTTTGGCCATTAGGGTGATGGCAGCAGTCATGTTACCGCCGACACTGTCCCCGGCGACACTCATCCTGGATGCATCCAGTCCGTACGTGGAGCCTTCACTAGCAATCCATTCCAGGACTGCGTAGATTTCTTCAATGGCCGTAGGATATTTGGCTTCCGGGGACAGGCTGTATTCCGGGAATACCACCGCGGCGCCCGTACCCACAGTCAGCTCGCGGATGAGCCGGTCATGCGTGTGACTGTTGCCGAATACCCAGCCTGCTCCATGAATGTAGAGAATGACCGGCAAGGAAGTGCCGGAGGTGCCTACCGGACGGACAATGCGGACCTTCACTTCACCGCCGGGGCCGCCTGCTACGGTCAGATCCTGAAGATCTGCCTCGGGTTTTTCGATATCGCCAGCCTGAACGGTGTTGACCGTTTCGCGGCCTTTTTCCGGACCCAGATCGGGCAGGAAGGGAGGCTTGGCATTATCATCGGCGAATTTCTGAGCTGCTGGTTCAAGAATAACTCTTTTATGATCAGACATAGGTTACAGTCTCCTTCTTCTAGCAGATTAGGTCAAGCTCTCCTCATCCATAACCGCCTGACAAGTTTCTGAAACGTAAATCGAACGGATGGCCCGGTTCAAAGCGTATATCCAGTAAGAAAGGGAGGGAAGCGAGCGTGAAGGATTATCCCATCACAGAACAGCAGGCCAAGGATATGTTTGAAGCACACTCTGCTTATATTTATGGCATTGCGCTTATGATGACCAAGCAGCGGGTGCTGGCCGATGATATTACCCAGGAGACTTTTCTGCGTGCCTTTGCAAAATATCATTTGTACGATCCCTCCAGGCCGCTTCGGCCTTGGCTGTACCGGATTGCCGTCAATACGTCCCGTAATCTGTTACGCAGGAAGACCTGGATACAACTCCTGGCAGGCGTCACTATAGAGGGAAAAGAGCACTCCGCCGAGAGCTTTGCCCTGCATAGTGAGAATCAGCTGGAATTATGGCAGGCGGTCAGCCGTCTGTCCGCGAAGCTGCGCGAAGTAATCACCCTGCACTATTATGCGGGATTATCGCTGCCAGAGACCGCAGAGGTATTGAGCATTCCGCTGGGAACCTGCAAATCCAGGCTTCATGCGGCACTGCGCAAGCTGAGAGAATGCGGCGAGCTTGACCCCGGTGTGCTGATGATGAAGGAGGGACTTAAATGACGACAGCTAAGGACAGGCTGGATGTTGAATCCGGAGCAGTAACCGCACAATTACAAAAGGAAGCTGAACACATGATACACAGTATGCCTTCTTCTGTTGATTTTGATGAATTGTGGCAGCTACATACTGGAGGAGTAGGGAAAGCCCCAAGAGACAGACACCGGTTATCATCGTACAGGAAGTGGGTCATCGGCGCCACAGCTGCACTGGCTGTTACAGTCGGATCCATTACCGGGATCGGATTCATCTCGCCCCAGGTTGCAGAGGCGCTGCGCGTCATTCCGTTCTTCGATTATTTGTATGCTAAAGGTGGGGATCGAGAGGGATTGAAGTCCATTGAAGAGAAGCATCTAAGCAGTCCGACAGGTGCGGTCATTGCAGATCAAGGAATAACCTTCCATCTGGTAGAGGAATATTACGATGGTATATCATTGGTGCTAAATTATGAGGTAACCTATCCGTCAACGTCAGAGCCTATTACCGGCAAAGAAGCGGCAGTCTTCTATAAGCTTAATTTTGTAGGGCATCATCCACAAACGATATCAACCCATGACTTCACAATTACAGGAGACCATACCTTCGTAGGTACAACCCGTCTAAGCTTCGGGGATAAGGATCTGCCTGATCAGCTAAGATTAAATATGAGTATCGACTGCATAGGGACGACGAGGGGGAACTGGGATTTATCTGTCCTGCTAGATAGGGCTAAGAGTAACGCGCTGAGCACTACCGTCTATCCCAAAAATCTGGATTTCATATACGATAAATCACTTTACACTGTAGACAAGCTGACCCTGGGTCCTGTAACTTCGCAAGTTATTGTGATGAACAGGTATCCTGATACATGGCTTAATGTAATGCTCGAAGATGATATTGGAACCTTATATATGAATCAAGGTGGAGATGGGGCGACTGCTGATTACTATTATTTCAATTTCTCGCCGCTGACCGAGCTGAACCCCAAGCCGGAATATATGACACTGATCGTCTCTGGGAGACTAGGGAATTCGCAAATTAAATTACATGAAGATCGCCAGAGTCTGAATGGATCATATCCTCTAACTTTGAGAGGAATTCAGGGAGGAACGGTTACAGTTACGGCTGTTGATTATGAGGAGAAGCAGACGGTTGTATACTATGAGGCCAGTCAGGTGATGAGCCAGTTAACCGAGCTAACCTTACGGCAAGGACAAAATCAGCCAATCACACAAACAGGACAGCCGGTGCGGATTAGCCGGGATAAACTGGCATTTAAGCTGGTTTTCCCGCCCGTACAGCCCTCCGATAAGCTTGAGATTATGGCCCGGTACTTCTCATATCCAGAGGATATACAACAATTCCGTCTGGGGATTCCGGTTCAGTGGACCAAATAGCTGCTGAAATTCAACGCTTATAAAAGAAAGGCCGCGCCGTCCTGTTATGGATGGCGTGGCCTGTTTGCGGTTGTAGAAGAATTTTACGAACACATTGGGCAGTGCGGAGGCGTGCAGGCCAAATGTAGGCGAAAAACCGAACACATTGGGTAGTGCGGAGGCGGGCAGGCCAAATATAGGCGAAAAACCGAACACAATATGCAAGCTTCCAGGTACAAGGGCTGGAAGCACAGACCACAGGTGACTTTGTTTAATGCACTTAAGAAATTAACGAAAAGCAAAAAGAAGTGGAGGGGAAATTTGGAACTGGAGGAGCGATAGCGTCCTCCTGAAAGCTTTCCGCAGGAAAGCTCGCATCGTAAGCATAAGCTTGGTTTGGATTTCTACCGCGAGGAGCGGTTATAATCAGGAAATCCAAATACAACAGTGGCCGGAGGGCCAAATGTTCACCGCAGCGACGACCAAGCCTCGAGTGCGATCCCCTTATGTGAATTCTTATGAAGGAGTAATGTAGCACTAAAGTCCCCCTCACCGCTTCCCCACACGCCTTGCCCCGGATCTCCAATAATCCACTCCGGCAAACAACACTGTAATCAGCAGCGGGTAGAGAATTGCCCAGCCTGTGAACGGGAACACGGCCAGTGTGGCGGCAAAAGAAATCCAACTGATCGTTACGCCTGCACGGCTGCCGCGCAGAAGGCGGATTCCGGCGGCACAACCCCCAATATAGGTAAGAATGAAGGTAGCGTTGGGGAAGGTGATCAGTGTGGTTATCGAGAGCGCCCCGCTGCCGTAGAGCGATAATATCAAGGTGAAGCAGAGCGCCAGGAAGCCGATGGCCCCCACAGGCGTCTGATAACGATTGGATACAAGGCCCATCCAGCCCGGAGCATAACCTTGCCGGGACAAGGCATAAGCCACGCGTGAAGCCGCACCTGCATAGGCAATGATCGTCGCCGTGCAGATGAAGAGACCGGTGAGTCCGGCGATGAAGCCGCCCCATGCCCCCAGCGGCTGGCTGATGATCCATAGCAGGGAGCTATCTGCCCCGCCGTGCAGATAGCTCTGCGTACCTACGGTAGCAAGTGCCGAGAGGAAATACAGGACACCAACAATGATGGCCGCGATGGTCACACCCTTAACCGCAGCCCGTTCAGGTTCCTTGAACTCTTCCGACAGATGCGAGACGGCTTCCCAGCCGATGAAGCACCAGAAGAGGATTGCTGCCGCCTGCCCGACACTCATCCAGCCATGCGGCGCAAACGGAGTGAAGTGAGCACGCTCCATCCTTGGAAGCGCAGCGGCAAAAGAGAAGACCAGTACGGCAACAATAGCGATCACCACAGCAATTTGCACTTTACCGGCGACCTGCATGCCGATCCAGTTCGTTAGGAGTCCAATGACCAGCATCCCGGCGGCAAGGGCGATTCTGGCCGGATCGCCCCAGCCCATCGCTGCGGTCATGTATCCTGCACCGGTCAATGCGGCGACTGGCGCACCGATCGGAACAGACAGCAGGAAGAACCAGCCGACAAGGGCCCCAGCCTTCGGCCCGAAGGCTAGAGTAACGAAGTGGGAGACGCCCCCGGCGTTAGGGAACTTGGCAGAGAGCAGGCCCATGGATAAGGCAAGCGGAAGAATGAGCAGGGTCATGAAGCCCCAGGCCAGCAGCGAAGCCGGGCCAGCCATCTCGGCTGCCAGTCCGGGGACAATTAATACCCCCGAACCGAGGACAGCCCCGATGTATAAGGCAACGGCCTGAGGCATGCCGATAGTACGTTGTAACGAGATGTGTTTCTTCATATGTATAATCCCGCTTTCCTTGTATTTAGTTCTAGAGTATCAGATAATAGATCCATTGGAAAAACGGAATTATCAAATAACATCCATTCAAAAAACCGATGGATCAAAGGAAGGTCTGCTATGGAATCGAAGCATCTGTTCACCTTTCTCGTTGTGGTAGAGACGGGCAGCTTCACCCGCGCTGCGCAGAAGCTGGATTATGCCCAGTCCAGCATTACCGCACAGATTCAGGCTCTGGAAGCAGAGCTGGGGCAGCCCCTGTTCGACCGGATCAGCAAAAAGATTATGCTTACCGATGCAGGCCGCCGCCTGCTGCCGTATGCCCAGGAAATCTCCAAGATGCACACGATGGCTGAGAATGCCCTCCGGTCTGAGACCGAAATCGCCGGTTCACTGCGGATTGGCGCACCGGAATCCCTGGCGGCTTTCCGGCTTCCCGGAATAATCAAGGATTTCCGCAGCCGTTATCCGCAGGTGCAGATTACCCTTAAGCCGGGGGCCTGCTGGGAGCTGACCGAGTTCATCCGCTCCGGGGAGCTGGATCTGGCCTTCCTGCTGCAGCCGGAAACAGAGTATAAGGATATGCACTGTGAGACGCTGATCCATGAAGCCATGGCTCTGGTGGCTCCGCTGGATCACCCGCTGCTGGAGCTTGCTGAAGTGGAGCCGCATCAGCTGAAGAACGTAACGATTCTGCATACCGAAGCGGGCTGCACCTACCGCACCTTGTTTGAACGTCATTTGAACAGCCACGGTGTCTTTCCTGATCCGAATCTGGAGTTCTGGAGCATTGAAGCGATCAAGCAGTGCGTGATGGCCGGACTCGGTCTCTCTTTTCTGCCGCAGATTACGGTGAAGCGCGAGCTGGCGGAAGGCAAGCTGGGCCGGCTGAACTGGAATGACCAGTCGCAGCGGGTGGCCACCCAGATCGCTTACCATAACAAGAAATGGAAGTCTCCTGCGCTCAGCGAATTCCTCAGAATGGTAGAGAAGCATGCTGCCGGATGGAGGGAAGCTACTGCGGAGGAATGATATAATAGTTGTACTTAAGAGGGAGGGGGACAGATCATGAATGAGCTGGAACGAACATACGAAGAAGAGCTGGAGGCCTTCCTGATCTGGATGAAGGATGCCGGTTATACAGCACATACCCAGAAATCCTACCTTGCGGATGTGCGGGAATTCCTGGACCATCTGAACGGCAAGGAGCTGGGAACGGTTAAGAAGCTGCATGTGGTGTCCTATCTGACCTCGGTCCGTGAGCGGGGAGTCAGCGATGCCACCCGTAACCGCAAGCATGCCTCGGTTAACTGTCTGTTCAAGGCACTGTCCGAGCTGGAGCTGTTATCTATTAACCCGGCGGCAGGGATCAAGAAATCCAAAACTGACAAAAACCGTGAGCCGGTCTATCTGGAGGAGCAAGAGCTGGAGCGGTTCCTCTCGGCGGTGGACGGCAAGTATAGAAGCCGCAATCTGGCGGTCTTCCTGCTTATGTCCTATATGGGGCTGCGGGTAGGGGAAGTACATACGCTGAATCTGAGTGATTATAATGTAGACCGGCGTACGCTGCGGGTCTTCGGCAAAGGGCGCAAATGGCGGGGCATACCGGTTCCCGAGGATGTAGCCCCGTATCTCGATCAGGCGATTACGGACCGGCTGGTTCCTTGGCGCAGCAAAGAAGAGGCCATGTTCATCTCGCAGAAGGGTCGCAGACTGTCGATCCGGGGAATTCAGGGCATTGCTGCGGATACCTTCAGCCGCTTCCAGAGTGAGCTGCCCTCTTCCCAGCAGCGTGCCTATTCGAGCCATAAGCTGCGGCATTCGTTCGCCACTATGCTGCTGCGCAAGGGCGCGGATCTGCGGACGGTGCAGGAGCTGCTGGGTCACTCTTCCATTCAGACAACTACAGTCTATACCCATATCACGAGCCGGGAGAAGGAAGAGGCGATGTCCCGACTGCAAATCAGCAGTGCTGATAAGCTGAGCGGCAGCCTGTAATCGGCCTGTCTAGTATTCATATCAATTGAACTATGAACTTTTGTTCATACCCTAACGCATAAATTACATGGAATGTGCTTTTTTAGGATGACAACTTGTCTATGAATTGCTACCATGAGAAAGGGAAAAATGGAGATGAGAAATCAACCGCAACATTCGCTTTAGCCGCTTAACGCGTCTTCGCGGCTTGTAAATGCTTGGATGCTTAGATTTCAAAAAAAGGCCGCCAATCCCTGCGGATTGGCGGCCGGCTCGTTCCGGCTGGAATTATAGCTCCAGCTTGGTAATTTCACTCTTGAGCTTGTCAGCGGACTGCTGGAATAAGCTCTGTTCTTCTTCGCTGAGCGGAAGATCAAGCACCTCACGCACACCGGAGCGGTCCACAACACACGGAGCGCCGAGGAACACATCGGAGACGCCGTTGTAGTTGTTCAGTAGTGTAGATACATTCAGAACGGAGCCTTCATTGTTCAGGATGGACGCTACAATGCGGTCCAGTGCAAGCGCGATGGCGTAGGAGGTCGATCCCTTGGCATCGATAATCTCGTAAGCGGCATTCTTCGTATCCTCGAAGATTTCTTTGCGTTCGGCTTCATCGAAGCCCAGATCAATCCCGGCGACATTGGCGAGACTCCAGACCGGCAGCTCGGAATCGCCATGCTCCCCGATGATCTGTCCATGGATGCTGCGCGGGTCAATCTCCTTGTGTTTCCCGATCAGGTAACGGAAGCGGGCGCTGTCCAGTACCGTTCCTGAGCCGATAACCCGTCTGCGGTCGAAGCCGCTGATCTTCAGGGTGGCGTACGCCAGGATATCGACCGGATTGGTCGCAATCAGCAGGATCGCGTGCTGGTTGTATTTCGTGATTTTCTGGATGATATCTTTGAAGATCGAGATGTTCTTGCGGAGCAGGTCGATCCGGGTTTCACCAGGCTTCTGGGAGGCTCCGGCAGTGACGATAATAATGTCGGCTTCGCGGCAATCCTCATAGGTACCGGCCCAAAGCTTCACGCCTCCTACAAAAGGCATACCATGGTTCATATCCAGCGCTTCACCAAGCGCCTTCTGGTGGTTCACATCGATCAGTACAAGCTCGGGCATGCGCTTACGCAGCAGCAGCGTATAGGCTGTAGTGGTTCCGACTGCACCGGTACCGATGACTACAACACGATTGGGCTTAAATGGGGCCATGTTAAATCTCCTCCAGCATTTGTATTTTGGTAGTATAAGGAAGGCAGAGCCATTCCACTTGCTGTCCAATCTTATCCATCATAATCGCTAGGAATAGTGTTTTCAAGCTATCCGTTTTTCATCCATTACCCGAAATAGGGTAAGCTAACAACGATTTTTCTGTTATCCACTCAACCACTTGACAGGAGCGAACTGAAGTATGGATTTATTCCGCAAAAAACCGCTGGCCATTCCCCAGAATGCCGGAGCGGAGAAGCTTAGCAAGACACTGGGCGCACTCGATTTGACTATGCTCGGTGTTGGTGCCATAATCGGCACCGGGATCTTTGTAATGACGGGTGTGGCTGCTGCGGAGCATGCCGGACCGGGACTGGTGCTGTCCTTCATCATCGCGGGGATTGCCTGTGTGCTGTCCGCCTTGTGCTACTCCGAATTTGCATCCACCCTGCCTGTATCCGGCAGTGCCTATGCCTACAGCTATGTAGCATTTGGCGAATTGCTCGCCTGGGTTCTCGGCTGGGACCTTGTCCTGGAATACGGGGTTGCCGCAGCAGCGGTAAGCAGCGGGTGGTCCGGATATTTCCAGGGTCTGCTGGAGGGCTTCGGGATACATTTGCCCACAGCTTTGTCTGGAGCGTATAATGCGGATAAGGGAACATTCATCAATCTGCCCGCCGTCATCATTATCCTGCTGATCTCCTATCTGCTGACACGCGGAGTTAAGGAGACTGCCCGCTTCAACGCAGTGATGGTTGCCATTAAGCTCTGTGTGGTGCTGTTGTTTATTATCACAGGCATATTCTATGTGAAGCCCGAGAACTGGACTCCGTTCCTGCCGTTTGGGATTCATGGCGTGATGAATGGCGCGGCCACTGTATTTTTTGCCTATATCGGCTTTGATGCCATCTCGACAGCCGCAGAAGAGGTGAAGCGTCCTCAGCGTGACCTACCGATTGGGATTATCTCATCCCTGGCTATTTGTACGGTCCTCTATATCGCAGTTTCCCTGGTTCTGACTGGCATTGTGCCTTATCATAGCTTGAATGTCAGTGATCCGGTGTCCTTTGCTCTGCGTTTCGTTGGCCAGAATATGATTGCCGGACTGATCTCTATCGGGGCTATTGCAGGGATGACTACCGTACTGCTGGTCATGCTGTTCGGTCAGACCCGGCTGCTGTTCGCCATCTCGCGTGACGGGCTGCTGCCGCAGAGCTTGTCCAAGGTTAGCCCCAAGACGCATACACCGGTGCGCAGCACTTGGATGGTCGGCAGCCTTATTGCAGTACTTACCGGCTTCGTCCCACTGGACCGGCTGGCTAATCTGACCAGTATCGGCACCTTATTTGCCTTCCTGGTTGTGTCTCTCGGGGTCATTATGCTTCGCCGTACGAAGACAGATCTCAGAAGAGGATTCCGCGTTCCCTGGGTTCCTCTGATTCCACTCCTAAGTGCGGCAGCCTGCGGGTACTTAATGTATAATCTGGGTCAGGAGACTTGGATAGGCTTCGCAATCTGGGTTGCAATAGGACTGGTAATCTACGCACTGTACGGATACAAGCGAAGTAATCTGAATACGAAGAAATAATCTTTTAATTACTCATTAATGTAGAAAAGGAGAGAGAGCATTGTCAGCCAAAGCTTCATGTTCCAAGGTTCTAAGAGTGGCGTTGATGCTTCTTATGACTCTGCTGATTCTCTCGGCTTGCTCGTCCGCCCCTCCGCCGGAGGCTACCCGGCCTCCTCAGCCGACTGAAGCGCCGGAAGAAGGGCAGATGATTACAGTCATTACCCCGGATAACAAGAATGTCGAACCCGAAAATGCAAAGAAATATCAGATTCAGACGCGGCTGACCGATTTCCGGCTGCTCAACCCCTCAGCAGGACTAGCCTGGGGGGTAACGCGCAACGAGCTTCGAATGTACATGACGCTGAATAACGGCAAGACCTGGGCGAATATCTCTCCAGCTACGAATGTACAATTTCTAAGCAATCCGGTCTACGGCAAAGAGATTTTTTTCACCGACCCCGAGCATGGCTGGATCATCCGCAGCTCGTTCGGCTCCACCGAGACCGTGGTGCTGCGTACCACAGACGGTGGACACAGCTGGCAGATCTCAGCGTTCCCCGATTCCAACAAGCTGTCCTCCATCTATTTCAGCTCTAGCCGCAGCGGCTGGCTGATGACCAAGTGGGATGCAAGTGCAACCAAAGAGAGCAAAGCCTTGTATGCTACCAAGGATGGCGGAGCCACCTGGAATCTGGTGATGCAGAATGAGCAGTATAATCCGAATCTGCCGACTAGTTCCATACCGCATGCGGGGGTAACGACCGGGATGATCTTTAATGACGAGAGCCGGGGGTTTGTTATGCTGCAGACCGGCGCTCTGCCCAAGATTTATATGACCAGGGACGGAGGAGCGACCTGGGTATCGGGTTCGGAATTCCTGGTCAATGACAGCTTTGCCGGATGTGACCGGGTGGTTACAGGTGTCCCTGAATTCTTCGGAGAACATGCAGCGGGGGGCTGGATGCCGGTCGGCTGTCAGAAGGAAAAGGAAGGCAGCATGACCTTTAACGGCTATTTTACCGCCAATGGGGGAGAGAACTGGAAATTCACCACATTCGGGCGGCCGGCGCTATCCGGCATGAACCGGAATGTGGCCCCCGACTTCCTGAATGCCATGACAGGCTGGTCGCTGGAAGGCAATCTGCTCTATAAGACGGTGAATCAAGGAGTGACCTGGACGGCCCTCCCGGCCAGCACGGTGCTTCAATCCAAGCTCCTGGAGTATCCGGAGGTAGTGAAGCTGCAGTTCATTTCAAGTGACGTCGGCTGGCTGCTGATCTCGAAGGAGGAGGACCGCAAGTCGATCCTGCTTCAGACCACTAACGGCGGCGAGAGCTGGCGTGTAATGTAATACTGTACAAGAGGTTGTCCGTTCTGACGGACAGCCTCTTTTTTCACATTAAATCCGCTTAAAGGCCTCTACAATATAAGGAAAAATCTTATTTAAAATTTTCTTTAAAAATGTGAAAAAAATCACATGACAAACTTTGAATCCTGTGATATATTTAACACATAGAGAACAAGTTACTTTTTTCACAAACTTTCAAACAAACTTCCAACCCGAAGAGGAGAGATTACAATGACAACTTTTGAAACGGATTATATGACTAGAAACCTGATGCAACTGTGCTACAACTGCGATGACGCTCACCTGTGCCAGACTGAAGAACAATGCAAAGCCTGCTGGGCAGAGAACGGCATGATGCCGGAAGAAACGAACGAAACCAGACAACTGTTAGACCTCGTACATGCTTAATCTAACCGCCACTCGGGTATTATAGAAGGCCATTTGAGCTCCCGCAGTACCGGAGCCTGAATGGTCTTTTTGCCGTTTCTACCGGTGCTGTCTTGCAGACAAGAGGCATATACATGTAGAGAAGCCTATAGGGCAGGTGTGCTAACTACTTGGGAATAAGGGGGAAGAGACAATGGGAACGGGGAGTGATCCATCCTGGCTGTTCGATTTTACAGGAACGGTATTGCCGGTCTTTCTCGCTCTGGTCGTGGGGATCATCGCTGTGTCTGCTGGCCGGGGATTGCTTCAGTGGAGCCGGAACAATAATGCCCCCCTGCAGTCCATTCCCGCCCGTATCGTGAGCAAGCGGACCGAAGTGCGCCAGCAGCAGTCCCAGGAGGATAGTCTCTCCAGCCGGACCAGCACCACCTACTATCTGACCTATGAAGCTGAGGATGGGGTGCGCAGGGAATTCAAGGTGGAGGGACAGGAATACGGGATGAGTGCTGAGGGGGATCAAGGCATACTGACGTATCAGGGGACACGGTATCATGGCTTTCAGCGGCGTCCTCACTACTCCACGGCGGAGTAGCTAAGATGGCAATGTATTATAGATGGTGATAGGACCCCCTGGTTCCCGCTGTGGAGCCAGGGGGTTTTTGCGTGTATCCGGCATAGAGATGGAAGAAGAGGAAGCAGGAAATTGGGCGCAGACTGTCACCTCCTGGGCGAATACACATACAATACAGCGAGCAGCAAAAGAACAACGGAGAATCACATAGTTTGCATAGCTTCACCCGTCCATGAAATGAATGTAAGGAGGAGAACGCGTGGCTGTCATCAAAACAAACTCGGAGGACGTTAGAGTGCTTGCACGGCTGATGCGGGCAGAGGCTGAAGAGGATGGGGAGTCAGGCATGCTGATGGTCGGCAATGTCGGCGTGAACCGGATTCTTGGAAATTGTCTGGATTTCAACAACATCCGCAGTGTGAACGACATGGTGTACCAGAGCCCCGGCGGCTTCGAAGCCCCGCAGAAGGGATACTTCTATCAACGGGCGCGGGAAGCCGATATCCGGCTGGCGAAACGTGCGATTGCCGGGGAGCGAACCTGGCCGGCCTCGAATGCGCTCTGGTTCTTCCGCCCTGTCGGCGACTGTCCGGCGACCTGGTACAATCAGCAGAATACCGGACGCTACAAGGCTCACTGCTTCTTCACTCCGACACAGGGAGATTGTCCGGCAGTATACTAGGCAAGACAAGGCAGTTATTACACTTTAGGAGGTAATCCGTACATGATCGTTCAACCGTACCGCCCAGTTCCTTATATGATGGGCAGCAATCCAGCAGGCAGTATGAACAATATGAACAATATGAATAATATGGAGAACATGAATAACATGAACAACATGGGGCACATCGGGAATATGGGGAAAATGGGAAACATGGGGAATATGGGAAACATGGTCGGCATGCCGCCCCAGGTCAGCAGCGGCAGTCCCATGTTGCCTGGCGGCACGGTGGTCTCAACAGCCGCACCTGTGTTTGAACAGTCCTACGTGGAGAACATTTTCCGCCTGAACCTGGGCAAGGTAGGCACCTTCTATTTCACGTATGAGAACAACAAAGACTGGAATGCCAAGGTCTATACAGGGGTGCTGGAAGCTGCGGGCCGTGACCACCTGATTATCAGCGACCGGGCTACCGGCCAGCGGGTAGTGCTGCTGATGGTTAACTTTGATTACGCTACTTTCGAAGAGCCGCTTGTCTATCAATATCCGGGCGTTGTCGGGAATCCGCTTGGAGTGCGCAACTGCTAATCCGCTTTTTTCGGCCATTTATCCATAGAATCATCCAAAAACGGCTGTCCGCCTTGGTTTGAGGCGGTCAGCCGTTACTTATGCTCCCGTACGTACATATGCTGTATTTTTCGAGGGGACACGCATGCTTGCTGTTTCACCTAATATATTTATATAATGAAAGTATTATTTATAATCCGTGATTTTGTATAGGAGATGAGGGCATTGGGGAATTGATACGCAAGGGTTCTTTTAGCGTAATCGAGTCTGACATTTTGAGCAAACGAAGGAGGTGGGCCTATCCAGCCGTACAGATTACGGTGGATAGGAGTATAAATTGAGCGACCCTTTACCCGGTATATTACATGTAGGACTTATTATTTTGCTTGTGCTGCTTAACGGTTTTTTCGTTTCGGTGGAGTACGCGATGGTGAAGGTGCGCAGCGGGCGCATTGAATCGCTGATTGAGGAAGGCAGCAAGAGAGCGCTGGCCGCAAGGAGCATCGTCCATAATCTGGATGGCTTCCTGTCGGCCTGCCAGCTTGGGGTAACCCTTGCTTCACTTGCACTGGGCTGGCTCGGAGAACCGGCCGTGGCCACGATTGTGGGGCCGCTGGTCAGGGGTCTGGGCTTTGATGATACTACTGTATTTGTCATCTCCCTGATTATTGCCTTCATGTTCATCACGGTTCTCCATATCGTACTCGGCGAGCTTGCACCGAAGACCATTGCTGTGAATAAGGCTGAGGCGGTGCTTCTGTTAACTGCGGGACCGATGAACGTTTTCTACCGGATCATGTTTCCATTCATCTGGGTGGTTAACGGGCTGGCCCGGGGACTGCTGCGGATCTTCCGTCTGACACCGGCTTCCGAGCTGGCTACTGCGCATACGGAGGAAGAAATCCGCATCCTGATGCAGGAGAGTAACAAAAGCGGCCTCATCGACAACACAGAAATGACATTGGTGGATAATATTTTTGGATTTGCCGACACCATGGCCCGGGAGATTATGATTCCGCGTACCGAGATGATCTGTCTGAACACGCATCTGGAGACGGAGGAGAATCTGGAGATTGCCTTCGATGGCATGAGAACCCGGTATCCGGTCTGTGACGGAGACAAGGACCATATTCTTGGCTTCATTCATATTAAGGATATGATCCGGGAGAAGGCGCCGAGCTATAATGAATTGATCCGTCCGATTTTGACGGTACCGGAATCGATTCAGATCAGCAGCCTCCTGAAGGTCATGCAGCGTGCCAAGACCCAGATCGCCATTCTTATTGATGAGTACGGCGGTACCTCGGGGATGGTTACACTGGAGGATATTATGGAAGAGATTGTCGGTGAGATTCAGGATGAGTTCGACGAGGAGCGGCCCGGCATTGAGCAGCTGGGAGAGGATGAGTTCTCCGTTGACGGACTGATGCTGATTGAAGAGATTAACGACAAGCTCGGAATCCATATGGAGACTGATGATTATGATACGATCGGCGGCTGGCTGTATTCCAAGCTGGAGGTCAATCCGCCGCAAAAGGGCCAGTCCTTTGAGTTCGACAATCATTTATTCGTGGTCGAAGAAACCGATAATAAGCGGATTTCCCGGATCAAGCTGCTGAAGCTGCAGTTATTGACGGAAGAAGCCGGAGCATAAGCTGCTGCATACAATATAAGCATGGCGCTACTACAGCGCTGTGCTTTTTTGTCATTATAAGGACGAATGGTTCTGACCTGTCTCCGATTCGGCCGGATTTAAGGCGGGTAAGGAAGTGTAAATACATGTAATCTATCCGATTCAAGAAAGGGGCGGGAGCGTTGGAACATCCTCACAACAATTACAATGATCTGCTTGTCCTCTTGTCGGTTGCGATAGCCTTTCTCTCCTGCTTCACGGCGCTCGATCTGACGGAACGTCTGCTTCGCGGCCAGCGGAGCTCCCGGTTCATCCTGCTCATCTCCCTGGTGCTTGGCACAGGCCTGTGGAGCATGCATTTCATCGGGATGCGCGCAATGGATATGGCCGTTCCGGTATCATATAATCTGCCGTTACTGGCGTTCTCTCTAGTGATTCCCGTGGCAGCTTCATATATGCTGTTAGCTATGCTGAATAACCCGCACACCCGCAGCAGGGTCTATCGGGCTCTGGGCGGCCTGTTGTTCAGCAGCGGCATCCTGATTATGCATTTCAGCGGCATTCTGTCCATGAGACTTACGGCAACGTATGAGCAAGGCGCCTTTTCTATTATTCTGGCGGTATTGTTCGCCCTGATCGTTCCGGTGGTCACCGCTTCCTACGATCCGAAGTGGCTGGAGCAGGCCTACAATATGTTCAGCTTCAAAAAGCTGCTGCTTGTCCTGACCCTGACCGGCGCGTTCACAGGCATCCATTACGCTGCCATGGCGGGCGCTTCATTCCCTCTAGGAGAACCGTCCAGTGCAGCCGCGCACGTGCTCTATTTGCAGGATTCGATACTGGGAATGATCCTCTGTGGCTCCTTCCTGTTCATTGTGTCGATCGTCCTTGCTCTGTTGTACAGGGACCGGCAGCGGGTACTCCAGTCAGCCGCCTTCAATGAGCAGCGGTATACTGCGCTGTTCGAGCATAACCCTGATATGGTGATCTGCATTGATCCTGCCCGTAAGAAGATAATCAGTGCTAATCCTGCTCTGCGGGACATTACCGGATATAGCAGCGAAGAACTGGGGAATTATAAGGCGATACTATACAGCGAACGGGATGAAGCGGCCGTACGGGAGGCCATAACGCGCGCTTCACGGGGGCAGTCCTCCAAGCTGGAGCTGAAGGTACGGAGCAAAGGCGGGGAGCAGCTGATCTGTAGTGTCACCGTCTTTCCTTTGCTGCATCATACGGAGCAGTGGGTCTATATTGTGGCCGAGGATGTGACTGCCCTGATGAAGTATCAGTATGAGCTGCTGGAGGCCAGGGATGCCGCGGAGAGTGCGGTGACGATGAAAAGCGAGTTCCTCGCCACCATGAGCCATGAGATCCGCACGCCGCTGAACGGCATTATCGGCGTCAACCAGCTGCTGGCCGAGGAGATCAGCAATCCTGAGCATCTGGAGCTCCTACGGCTTCAGAGTACAAGCAGCCATGCTCTGCTGCATGTGATGAGCGATATTCTCGATATCTCCCGGCTGGAGGCGGATGCCCTCTCGCTGAACAAGGATTCTTTCGGGCTAAAGGCGCTGCTCCAGGGCTGTATGGACTTGTTCATGGTGAGCACACAAGACAAGCCGTTATCTCTGGAGCTGGAGATCGAAGAAGGGCTTCCGGACAAGTTCACCGGGGACCCTGCGCGTATCCGCCAGATTCTGATCAACCTGATCGGCAATGCGGTGAAATTCACGCCATCCGGCACGGTAACAGTTAAGGTGGAGTCCTATGGCGTCAGGGAGACCGCTCAGGCGCTGCAATTCATGGTGCGCGACACCGGCATTGGCATCTCACCGGATAAGCTGCAGCTGCTCTTCCAGTCCTTCTCGCAGGTGGACGGGTCGCATACCCGCAAGTACCCCGGCACGGGTCTGGGCCTTGCGATCTGCAAGAAGCTTGTAGACCTGATGCAAGGAGAGATCTGGGCAGAGCCGGCAGAAGGGGGCGGCACACAATTCTTCTTCAGAATTAAGCTGCAGTCGCAAGAGGATTCCCCGGAGGTATTTTTCGGCAAGGATACAGGGGAGGGGGAGTCAGCGGAGGAGAATGAAGCCGTATAAGACAGCGATTGCCAACAAGAGAGTTAACATTATATAATTTGAAAGTAACTATTCTTTTATCACGACAGTCCAGAGGACGGAAAGGAACTCTCTTTGAGCAAAACGAAAAAGAACCGTGTCATGGCTCCCCAAATGAGCAAGCAGGAGAAGCGCAGGGCAGAGCAGGAGCAGCAGAAGCAGAAAACGAGAATTCTGATCGTGAGTACGGTGGCCATCGTTATTATTATTTTTGTAGGCTTATTCATGCTTGCTTCCAAGGACTCTTCGCCTGCCGGCACAGACAGCACGCCGGTTGCCTTCAATTACAGTGAAATGATGCGGCTTGGCAAGGAGGATGCTCCGGTCAAAATAGTGGAATTCGGCGACTTCAAATGTCCGGCTTGCGCCCAGTTCACCGGTGTCATCAAGCCGCAGATCGTTCAGGGCTATGTAGATCAGAATAAAGCAGCCTTTTATTTCGTGAATCTGGCCTTCATCGGCAAGGATTCGAGAACGGCCTCCCTGGCAGCCCTATCGGTGTATCATCAGAACCAGGAAGCGTTCTGGAAGTACTTCGATGCGATCTACGCCAATCAGGGGAATGAAGAGGAGGAATGGGCTACGCCCGACTTCATGGTGAGTCTCGCCAAGCAGCTGGAACTGCCGGTGGATTATGATCTGCTGCGCAAGGATATTGATGACCGCACCTATGAGAAGGAGCTGGACCGGGATATTCAGCTTGGCACCGATACGGGCGTAACGAATACGCCATCCTTGTACGTGAACGGCATCAAGGTGAAGGAGCCTTTCAATATGGAGGCGATTGACGCCCAGATTCAGGCAGCAGCAGCGGGAGCAGGGGCCGCCCAATGACCGCCTTCTCTGCCTTCTGCCGGCGTAACTGTCTCTACTTGGCCTGGTTCGTCTGTGTGGTTGCTGTAGCGGGAAGCCTGTATCTCAGTGAGGTCCTGCATTACGAGCCCTGCAAGCTGTGCTGGTTCCAGCGGATCTTCATGTACCCGCAGCTGTTCCTGCTGGGGATCGCCACCTACCGGGCGGACAAGCGGATCATTCCTTACGTGCTTCCCCTTAGTCTGATCGGCGGCAGCATCTCCATATATCATTATGCGGAGCAAAAAATTCCGGCGCTCAGCAAGGTGCTTCCCTGCACCATCGGCGTACCGTGCAACAAGGATTATCTGAACTGGTTCGGATTTATAACGATCCCTCTGCTTGCACTTATAGCCTTTGCCTTAATCTCCATTCTGCTCTGGACAGGACGCAAAGAGGAGCCGGCAGAGTAAGAAGCTGACGGGCAGAAGGAAGAGAAGAGAATACCCTTAATTTTAGCAAAAAATAATAGGCAAAAACCCTGTAAAATCACGTGGTAAAGGGATAATGAAAGAGAATGAAAGATCAAGACATACCGGATGATGGATTTGGTTGTTTTGAGTGCTTTTCATTCTTTTTTCATTTGTTTCCACGCTTTACGGAAGACGTGTTGTAGCTTAATATTAGTCCTTGTGAGAAGTTGAATATGCGCTGAATTTTCCGGAAGGAAAAACGGGGGAACCACACTTTGGCCAAGGCCAAAAGGGGTGAATCGGAGCAGGCTACCTGACCTGTAACCGTAGGGCTACCACAGTCCGAATCCGCCAGCTAACCTCGTAAGCCACAAGTGGGATAATGACCATGCACATTAGGCATGCGGATCATTTCCGTATGCTTATTTTGGTGCCTGCATTTATGAAATCCACTTATGAAAACAGCGCAGGGAAAGCCCATTTCAACTTAACCAAGAGAGGAACTGTTACTACAATGGTAAGCAAGGTAAAACGACTATTGATCGGGCGTCCGATGAAGTCGAACGAACTCGATCATGAAAAGTTATCCAAGGTGAAAGCACTGGCTGTCCTGTCTTCTGATGCGCTCTCGTCTGTAGCCTACGGAACAGAACAAATTCTGATTGTACTGGTGGCCGCCGGGTTCACCGCTATCTGGTACTCTTTGCCAATTGCATTAGCCGTATTGGGCTTGCTGGCCATTCTGATTCTATCCTACCGGCAGACGATCTTCGCTTATCCCCAAGGCGGGGGCGCGTATATTGTCGCCAAAACCAACCTCGGGGTTCATACCGGCTTACTGGCCGGCGGCTCTCTTCTGGTGGATTACATTCTGACGGTGGCGGTAAGCGCCTCGGCGGGGACGGATGCAATCACTTCAGCTTTTCCAAGTCTGCATAATCATAGTGTTCTGATAGCGGTATCTGTTATCGTGCTCTTAACGATTGTTAACCTGCGGGGAGTGACCGAATCGGCCTCCTTCATCGCTATCCCGGTCTATCTGTTCGTTGTTTCCATCTTCGTGCTCATCATCTCGGGGGTCTTCAAATATATGACCGGCGGCGCCCATGCCCATGTTCCTGAGATTGGCTCGGCGGTATCGAACGTGAGTATGTTCCTGCTGCTGAAGGCCTTCAGCTCCGGCTGTTCGGCTCTGACCGGGGTAGAAGCGGTCTCCAATGCTATTCCTAACTTCAAAGCGCCCGCGGAGAAAAATGCAGCCAAAACGCTGATGCTCATGGGCCTCATTCTCGGGGTAATGTTCACAGGTATTACGCTGCTCGCTTACTGGTACGGTATCATGCCTGATGAGAAGGCCACGGTGGTCTCACAGATTACCGAATCTACCTTCGGCCGCGGCGGACTGTACTTCTTCATTCAGGGGATTACGGCGGTTATCCTGTTCCTGGCAGCCAATACGGCGTACTCAGCCTTCCCGCTGCTGGCGTTCATGTTCGCCAAAGACAAATATCTGCCCCATGCCTTCATGGTGCGCGGCGACCGGCTGGGCTTCTCCAACGGTATTATTTTCCTCGGTGTCATGTCGGCTGTGCTGGTGGCGGCGTTTCACGGGAATACGGAAGGACTCATTCCATTATATGCAGTAGGGGTATTCATTCCGTTCACGCTGTCGCAGCTGGGCATGATGGTCCAATGGTACAGAACGAAGCCGAAAGGCTGGCAGAGCAAGTTCGCCGTCAATACGGTGGGGATGCTCACTACATTAACGATCACCCTGATTTTCATAATCACTAAATTCTCCAGCGTGTGGATGGCCTTTATCTTCCTGCCGGCTGTTATCATCGTGTTCCACCGGATTCACCGCCATTATATGAATATTGCCGATCAGCTACGGATCTGTCCGGCTACCGATAAGCCTTGTATCAAAGGAAGCACCGTAGTCGTTCCGGTCGCCGGTGTGACTCGCGCTGTACTGCATTCGATCAGCTATGCGAAGTCATTGACCGATAATGTGGTCGCTGTATATGTAGGCTTCGATGAAGAAGAGATTCACAAGATGGAGCAGAAGTGGGAGGAGTGGAACCCCGGCGTACGCCTAATCGTCCTGCGCTCCCGCTACCGCAGCATTATCCGTCCGCTGGTGAAGTTCATCGATACAGTAGAGTGGAAGACCTCTTCAACCGATCATATTACCGTCCTGATTCCGCAATTCGTGACCAAGCACTGGTGGCAGGCGGTGCTGCATAATCAGACCAGCTTGTTCATCCGCTCTTATCTGATGAATCAGAAGGACATTGTCATCGCCACGGTTCCTTTCCATCTGCATAAATAATATAGAAGATTATAGGAAGACGGCTGTTTCTGCTTAATGCGGAGACGGCCGTTTTTACGTTATTAAAAGTTATTGGTTGACATAGAGAATGAGAATCAATATCATCAGTATAGACAAGATGAAGGTAACAGGGCTTTTGCCAATCATGAGGGTAACATACTGGAGGGGTATTCAATGTTTTCGTTCAACCTGCAAGGATCAAGAAGCGGGAAGCTGGCGGTGGCCGGACTTATGACTACAACACTGCTGCTGTCCGCTTGCGGAAATAATAATAGCAACGCAGGCAGTAACGGTGGAGCAGGCACCGCACCTGCGGCAACCGCAGAAGCGACTGCGGAGGCCACAGCGGTACCTGCAGCAACTGCAGCACCCGCTGTGGAGAAGACCGTAACGGATGCAATGGGACATAAGGTGACCGTTCCCGCTAATCCGCAGCGTGTAATTGCTTCTTATCTGGAGGATTATCTGGTAGCACTCGGCGTGACTCCGGTTGCCCAGTGGTCTACGAAGAATGGTACTCAGGCTTACCTCGCTGCTGAGCTTAAGGACGTTCCGCCGATCAGCTATGACCTGCCGCTTGAAGCCGTCACCAGCTTCACGCCGGATTTCCACATCGTCCAGTCGGAGGGCTCGGTTCAGAACGGTCTTTATGACCAGCTGAACAAAATCGCACCAACCTATGTACTCGGCGACGAGGTCAGCAGTGACTGGCGTGCGGCCTTGCTCAAGATCGGTGAGCTGCTCAATAAGACACCGGAAGCGGAGAAGGCTATTGCAGATTATGACCAGAAAGCGGCTTCGGCCAAAGCGGCTGTATCTGAGGCGATTGGTGATGATTCAGTAGCGGTTCTGTGGCTGGTGTCTAAGAATTTCTTCATCGTGGACGAGACCCGCAGCAGCGGTGCGGTATTGTATGGCGATCTTGGAGTGAAGCTCCCAAATCTCGTGACCGACATTCCTGCAGAATCCAGAGCACCGTGGAACCCGATTTCACTGGAGAAATTATCTGAGCTGACTGCAGAGCATATCATTCTGGTGAACAGTGACAAGGCAAGCGGAGCTGAGATTACAGAAGGTGCAGTCTGGAAGGGAATCCCGGCCGTTAAAGCAGGGAATGTTCATGAATTCGGCAAAGATACCAGCTGGCTGTACAGCGGTCCTATAGCCAATACCAAGACCATCGATGATATTCTGAGCAGTTTTGTGAAATAGGTTCTTTACCGGCCGGAGAATGGTGCAGGCTTTTATATCCTCAGGATATAGAAGGCTGCCTCTTTTTTAAGTTGAACAATATTCATATCTTTGCGATAATGAGAATCATAATCATCTATATTTCCCTAATAATCCTGATAAGGAGACGGCATATGGCTTCATCCACAGATTCTGCTCTACAAGCTCCTTCTGTTGAAGGGAACACATCTGTCCGGTCGCGGCCGCTTGCCGCTGCTGTTATTCTGGTGCTGGGAATAGCAGCGATTGTCTTCGGCCTGATGGTATCCGTATCGGTCGGTGCGGCGGATATCCGGCTGGCTACCGTATGGGAGGCGGTGTTCCGGTTCAATCCGGAGCTGCCCCAGCATCAGGTCATCCGGGAGCTGCGGATTCCCCGGGCTGCCGCAGGAGCGCTGGTCGGCGCATGTTTTGCCGTTGCCGGTGCGATTATGCAGGGGATGACCCGCAACCCGCTGGCGGATTCCGGACTGCTTGGTCTTAATGCAGGTGCGGGCGTTGGACTGGCTCTGGCTTTTGCTTTCGCGCCAACATTATCCTTCGCGTACATCATGCTGTACTGCTTCCTTGGAGCGGCTGTGGCCTCACTGCTGGTATTCGGGATCGGTTCGCTCTCCCATAGCGGACTGACCCCGCTTCGGCTGACCCTCGCCGGTGCGGCAGTAAGCGCCATGCTGCTGGCGGTTAGTCAGGGCATTGCTATCCTGTTCAGCCTCTCCCAGGATATCGCTTTTTGGATGGCCGGGGGGATTGGAGGAGCGAGCTGGAAGCAGCTGCAGGTAATATCTCCTTGGGTCGCGGCGGCCCTGATCGGTGCACTGATGTTGTCGCGTTCGATTACGCTACTGAGCCTGGGCAGGGATGTTGCAGCAGGTCTCGGACAGCGCACCGGTCTGGTACAGACTGCAGGGATGATTATTGTCGTCATCCTCGCCGGAGCGGCAGTCTCCACGGTAGGGCCGATCGCTTTTGTCGGATTAATGATTCCGCATATTACGCGTTACCTCGTTGGGGTTGACTACCGCTGGATTATTCCCTGCTCCGCAGTCCTTGGAAGCATTCTGGTCCTGGTGGCCGATATTGCGGCCAGGATGATTAATGCGCCATACGAAACACCAATAGGTGCCTTAATTGCAGTATTCGGCGTACCGTTCTTCATCTATCTGGCCAGCAAACGCAAGGGGGAGCTGAAATGAACCGTTCCACCTCATTCCCCCCGGCCAAGCCGCGCCTTTCCAGAGAGGCTGGTATTCTGACACTGCTTGCTGTGCTTATCGTCATTCTGTTTCTGGTCAGTATGAATACCGGCTTAATGCGTCTGACACCGCTCGAAGTTCTACATACCCTATCCGGCAACGGCACCAAGCAGCAGCAGCTGATTTTGTTTGATTTCCGGCTGCCCCGGATCGTGATCTCCTTGCTGATTGGTGCAGGCTTCGCGGTAGCCGGTGCAATTCTGCAAGGCTTGTCGCGTAATGCTCTCGCTGAGCCTTCCACCCTGGGGATCAATGCCGGAGCCGGATTCGCTGTACTGATCTTTATCTCCTTTGTACCGGCTACTACAGCAGCTCCGATCCTCGTGCTTCCGCTACTGGCGCTTGCAGGGGCCACGCTTACTGCAGCACTGATCTACTTCCTGTCTTACAGGAGGGAGGATGGGCTCTCGCCGACACGGCTGATCCTGATCGGGATTGCTGTGGGTGCCGGGATATACGCTTTTCAGCTTATTTTGTCATTAAGACTCGACCCGCAGAATTATCAGTTCGTAGCTATCTGGCTGGCCGGCAAAATCTGGGGCGGAGACTGGCGGTTTGTGCTGGCCCTTCTACCCTGGATATTGATCCTGCTGCCCTTCGCATTCTACAAAGCCCGGGTGCTCAACGTACTGAATCTGGGCGATGAGCTCTCCAAGGGACTGGGCCTACCGCTCGAACGGGAACGGCGGTGGCTGCTGGCTGCGGCTGTTGCGCTGGCAGGAGCCTGTGTATCGGTAAGCGGCAGCATTGGTTTTGTCGGGCTAATTGCGCCGCACCTGGCCCGCAGGCTGGTCGGCCCGCGCCATCAGATCCTGCTGCCTGCGGCTGCCCTGATCGGAGCCCTGCTGCTGCTTACGGCAGATACGATCGGTCGCTGGATCCTGCAGCCTGCGGAGGTACCTACTGGTATCGTAGTAGCGATTATTGGAGCACCGTACTTTTTATATCTTTTGGCCACATCGAAAGCGTAGTACAGGGATGTATATATTAAAAAAATCTAAGGAGTGTTTATCATGTCGGAACGTTTAAATACAGAGCAGCTGAGCATCGGATATGCGGAGACTATGATTGTAAAGGGGCTGAATCTATCGCTTCCGACAGGGAAGATTACAGCGCTTGTCGGGGCGAACGGCTCCGGGAAGTCCACGATTCTGAAGACAATGGCCCGGATCATGAAGCCGAAGAGCGGCAATGTAATGCTTGACGGGAAGTCCATTCACAATCTCTCCACCAAAGAGGTGGCCCGCCAGCTGGCGATTCTGCCGCAGAATCCTACGGCCCCGGACGGCTTAACGGTATCTGAGCTGGTAGGGTATGGACGGTATCCGCATCAGAAGGGCTTCGGCAGCCTGACGCCTGAAGACCGCAGCATTATTGCCGAGGCGATTGAATTGACCGGCATGAATGAATTCCGTGACCGGCCGATTGACCGTCTCTCCGGCGGACAGCGGCAGCGGGCCTGGATCGCCATGGCGCTGGCCCAGCAGACGGATATTCTGTTCCTTGACGAGCCGACGACCTTCCTGGATATGGCCCATCAGCTGGAGGTGCTTCAGCTGCTGCAGAAGCTCAATGAGCAGGAAGGCCGGACAATTATTATGGTTGTCCATGATTTGAACCATGCCTCCCGTTACGCGCAGCATATGGTAGCGATCAAATCCGGTAATGTGATCAGCGAAGGCGCTCCGAATGAGGTAATGACACCGGCGGTGCTGCGCGAGGTATTCGGCATTGAGGCGGATATTGTACCTGATCCGCGTACAGGTGTGCCGCTCTGTCTGCCTTACGAGCTGGCTGCGTACAAAGTTGCCGGGCTGTAGGAGAGGAACATGAATGAATTCCTGAGGCAAGAATATAAGTCTAAATTTGACCTCCATCTTGAGGTGCCGGAGGGAGCCGTGTATTCCTTCGCTGCTGCTGAGCTGGCAGAAGAGGCGGGGATGAGGACCTTCATGGAGGCTTACCGGCCGCTGATGAAGGCGCTTGACGATAAAGCGGCCGGTGCGTACTTCGGCGGTTATCTGAGCATTATTGCACTCGCGGTCCAGTATTCCGTGACCGGCTTCTTGTGCGTACCGGACTTCAGCTTACGGAACCTTCAACTGCATCTTGTTCCGGCAGATGGCTACTGCAGAATTGCCTTCTCGCTTCGTGAATGGGGGATGGTACAAGCTCCGGCAGATGAGCCGGACCGGAAGGCTTGGCGCAATGAGGCGCTCACCAGCTTCTACCAGAGCACGGCCGGGCCGCTGATCCGGATGGCTTCACAGGTGAGCGGACTTTCGCCCGGGGAGATCTGGGGGCAGCTGCCGACCAAATTCAACTATTATGCGGAAGCCTTTGCCGCTGAACTGACAGATCCGCTCCTGCTTCGCCGGCTGGAGGAGGATTACGCGTATCTGAAGGATGAGCTGCCCGCTGCCGTATTCGGGATGCCGCGGAATCCGTTCCAGGTGAAGGTACGGAGAATTGAATCGCTCACGGACCCGCAGCAGACGGTTCAGTTGCGTAACCGCTGCTGTATGTATTACCGGACTGAGGGCGGACGGCTGTGTTATACCTGCCCCCGGATGAAGGAGGAGGAGCGGTCCGCACGGCGGGAGGAATTCCGTGCCGAGCGCGCAGCGGCTGGAGAATAGGGTATAATTGGGAATTTCGAAACATAATAATGCTGTATGCAGCTTCGTAACAGGCTCCTGTCATTGACAAGGGAGCCTGTTCGTTGTTAAAGTTGTGGTTGCTGAGGCGTGATTGGCCGGCGATGAGCCCCACCATTATCTTGTTCATAGAGTTAGGAGCATGAAGAATGAATATTGACAACATATATGAGGATTTGCAGCCGCTTGTTACAGCAGGCTCACTGAAACGCCGGGAGAGCCTTAAGAATCTGGTCTATACCCGCATGGGCGGCGAAGCAGATATTTTGGCTGCTCCTGTTACATATGAAGAGATCCAGAGTATCTATGCTTATGCCCAGGATCATCAGATCCCGCTTACAATTCTCGGAAACGGCTCCAATGTCATTATCCGGGACGGAGGCATCCGCGGCATCGTGCTCCAGACCTCCGATCTGTCAGAGATGGGCATCCGTGGCGGCCTGCTCTATGCGCAGTGCGGGGCGAAGATTATCGATGTCTCGGGCTATGCGCTGGAGCAGGCGCTGACCGGTCTGGAATTCGCCTGTGGCATCCCCGGCACGGTAGGCGGGGCGCTATATATGAATGCTGGAGCCTACGGCGGGGAAGTGAAGGATGTGCTGCACAGTGCGCTTGTCGTTGACCCGGACGGCCAGCTTGTGACCCTGCACAGCGACCAGCTTCAATGGGGCTACCGCAAAAGTATCTTCTCCAGCGGAAAGTATATCGTGCTGGAGGCCAGATTTGCGCTTCTTCCAGGCGATCCTGCCGCGATTAAGGCGTCCATGGATGAGTTAACCTATCTCCGGGAATCGAAGCAGCCGCTGGAGTATCCGTCCTGCGGCAGTGTATTCAAGCGGCCGCCGGGCCGGTTCGCGGGGCAGCTGATTCAGGAGAGCGGACTCCAGGGGACGCGCATCGGAGGTGCAGAGGTCTCACGCAAGCATGCGGGCTTCATTATCAACGCCGACAATGCAACGGCCAGCGATTATATCGGATTGATCCAGCATGTACGCTCAGCGGTGAAGCACAAGTTCGATGTGGAGCTGGAGACGGAAGTAGAGATTATAGGGGAAGAACTATAGACGATAGTTGTGGAAAAAGAGGGTGCAGTCCTAAGCCGGAATGTTGGTTTAGGACTGCACCCTCTTTAGATTCTTACGGCCGGAGCCGCCGGATAATCAGCTTACAGCCAGTGAATATTTCGCCCGGCTCGTTTGCAGATCCACCTTGGCCTCGGATACCTCATGAAGCTCTAGTCCGCTCACTGCCAGCTCATATCCCGGCTGCGGCAGAGGCACAAGCTCACCATCCGCATTCAAGGTACTGCCTGTACCGCGCAGTATGACTGCACTGTCCAGGTAATCATCAATGACATCGTCAGCGTTCCGGTAGTCAACGGTCTCCAGCTTGAAGTGGACGGTGTCCAGGTCATCCAGCTCCTGCTTTTCGATGACCAGCGTTGTATCCTTCCGGGCTTCCAGCCAATCTATAAGCTTCTGTACGTTTGCTTCCATAGTATGATCCCATCCTTCGGTTAATAGAGATTGTTAATTCTAAGTTACCCCTTTCCATGCAAATGAATCCGTGCAAATTAGTTGAACTATGCAAGGTGTTTGCCGTTCTTCATTCGTGTGTAAACTATTCTTATGCATTGTAATAATGCCAATATCTTATAAGAAGGTGAAGCGGATGGGAAACGCATTGTTATGGGGCGCAGTCTCCGGCTCGGCGGTCTTGATTGGCGCACTCTTGGCCTTATTCCTGCGGATTCCGAATAAGCTGATCGGCTTCATTATGGCGTTCGGGACCGGTGTCCTGATCGGCGCGGCGGCGTATGAATTGCTAGAGGATTCGGCCAGTGACGGCGGACTGGCCCCGACGATTATCGGGTTCACCGCTGGAGCGCTGGTGTTCACGGTGTTCGACTGGCTGATCTCGCGCAAGGGCGGAGCCGGACGTAAGCGCTCAGCCAGAGCGTCTTCAGGGAAGAGTGATGCCAAGGGCGGAGGGCTGGCTATTTTTGCCGGAACGGTACTGGATGCGATTCCTGAATCAATCATGATCGGCGCAAGCCTCATTGCCGGTCAAGGCGTTAGCGTACTGCTGGTCATTGCCATCTTCATCAGCAATATTCCCGAAGGCTTGTCCAGCACGGCTGGACTGAAGCAGGACGGCTATGGCAAAGGCAAGATTATGCTGCTGTGGCTCGGCGTACTCGCTATCTCCACACTGGCCTCAGGGGCGGGATATGAGTTCATGGATCACGCAAGCGGGTATACGGAAGCGCTGATTGCCTCTTTTGCCGGAGGAGGGATTATTGCTATGGTGTCCTCCAGCATGATGCCCGAAGCCTACGAAGAAGGGGGGCCGCTCACGGGGTTCATCGCTGCGATGGGACTGCTGTGCTCGCTGATTCTGGATCAGCTGTGAGGGTTGTCAAGCCCGCTGTAATCATGGTATAGTTCAAGACGCACCAAGATAAAGAAGGAATCTGCGCCGCGCGCAGGAGAGGTTCGCGAACTCCCTCTATAAAAAACTAAGCTATCTTAGTAGAGCCAGGTTTTCGAAATCTCGTTCTTCTTTCCAGTTCAGGCCAGGGGCCTAGGGAAAAGAGAGGGGTTTTTTGTCATGTCAGAAGGCAGAATGCAAGAGGAAATGCAGGAGGTTACCCTGCTGGGCAACCAAGGCACGCAGTACAAGTTCGGCTATGATCCGGGGATTCTGGAGGCGTTTGATAACAAGCATCCCGGCCGCGATTATTTCGTCAAATTCAACTGTCCCGAGTTCACCAGCCTGTGTCCCGTGACCGGTCAGCCGGATTTCGGGGTGATGTATATTTCGTACATTCCTGATATCCGAATGGTGGAATCGAAGTCACTGAAGCTCTATCTGTTCAGCTTCCGCAATCATGGGGATTTCCATGAGGACTGTGTCAACATTATTATGAATGATCTGATCTCGCTGATGGAGCCGCGTTATATCGAAGTGTGGGGCAAATTCACGCCGCGCGGCGGTATTTCCATCGATCCTTACTGCAACTGGGGGCGTCCGGGAACCAAATATGAGGCGATGGCCGAGCACCGGCTGATGAATCATGATTTGTATCCCGAGAAAGTGGACAACCGTTAATCCGCAGAAGCCAGCTTCACAGAGCAATAAGGAGGAGAGATCATTATGGTAAATAGAAAAGCATTAGTCGTCTTCAGCGGCGGCCAAGACAGCACGACCTGCCTGGCGTGGGCATTGCAGGAATTCCAGGAGGTTCAGGTGGTCACGTTCAATTATAATCAGCGCCATGCGGCCGAGATTGAAGTCGCCAAGGCGATTGCCGCAAGGTTCGGCGTGAAGCAGCATATTCTGGACCTGGGGCTGCTGAACCAGTTGGCTCCGAACGCTTTGACCCGGGATGATATTGACATTACCGCAGGTGAAGGGGAAGAGCTGCCCAGCACGTTCGTGGATGGACGTAATCTGCTGTTCCTGTCCTTCGCGGCCATTCTGGCCAAGCAGCTCGGCTACTCCAACATTATCACCGGGGTCTGCCAGACGGACTTCAGCGGGTACCCGGACTGCCGTGATGTGTTCGTGAAGTCGCTGAATGTCACGCTTAATCTGTCCATGGATGTGGAGTTCGTCATTCATACCCCGCTGATGTGGCTGGACAAGAAGCAAACCTGGAAGCTGGCAGACGAGCTGGGCCAGTTCGATTATGTCCGGGAGCAGACCCTGACCTGCTATAACGGAATCATCGGCAGCGGCTGCGGCACCTGTCCGGCATGTCTTCTGCGTAAGCGGGGTCTGGAGCAATATGAGGCAGAGCGTCAGGAGGCGGGACTATAATGCGGGGCGAAGTAGCGGTCTGCAAAATATTCACCTTCGACGCTGCCCATCAGCTGATCGGACACAAGGGGAAATGCAGTAATCTGCACGGACATACCTACAGGCTTGAGGTAGTGCTGAAGGGCGTGCCGTCCGTGGTAGAAGGGCAGTCGGATGAAGGGTTCGTCATCGATTTCAGCGATATTAAGGCGGCTGTGCAGGGGGCGGTGGTTGGGCGTCTGGATCATGCTTTTCTGGCGATGGGCAATGAGCCTGTGCTGGAGACGCTGATGGCGACCGGCTCCAAGGTAGCGACGCTCTCCTTCCGCACCACTGCGGAGAATCTGTCTGCCTATATTGCCTATGAGCTGAAGCAAGCGGCGTTGCCGGTGTATTCGGTCAAGCTATGGGAGACTCCGACCTCCTGGGCTGAGGTGCTGGCAGCAGATATCCCCGAGGAGGGACCGGCTTACCGGCTGTATGGAGGCTGCGATAATGAGTAGAATCCCGGTCATTGAAATGTTCGGCCCGACAATCCAGGGGGAAGGGGCGGTCATTGGCGTCAAAACGATGTTCGTCCGCACCTACGGCTGCGACTACCGCTGCGGCTGGTGCGATTCCGCCTTCACCTGGGACGGCTCGGCTAAGGATAAAGTAACGATGCTTACGCCGCAGGAGATTCTCTCCGGGTTGCTGGAGCTGGCCGGGGAGAATTTCAATTGTGTGACCATCTCCGGGGGGAACCCGGCACTGATCGGGGAGGCGATGGGCGAATTCATCTCCCTCCTCCACGAGCGGGGCATCCAGGCGGCGATTGAGACGCAGGGCAGCCGTTGGCAAGACTGGTTCCATGAGGTGGATATGCTGACGATCAGCCCCAAGCCGCCCAGCTCCGGGATGCAGACGAACTGGGATAAGCTGGATGAGATTATGCATAGAATCGCTGATAACGGCAAGGCTGCGCATAGCCTGAAGGTGGTTGTTTTTAACCAGGAGGATTATGAGTATGCCCGCAAGGTTCACTTCAGGTACCCTGAGGTCCCGCTGTTCCTGCAGCCGGGTAACGATAACGTCACCGAGGAAGGTGACATCTCAGGCCGTCTGCTGGGGCGGCTGGAATGGCTGTTCGGCCTGGTCATTGCCGATCCGCAGATGAACCGCGCACGGGTGCTGCCGCAGCTGCATGCCCTGATCTGGCATAATAAGCGGGGAAAGTAAGATTTTCTCATAAGGATTAGGTATACTGAAGACTGGGCTTCTTGAGCAAGGAGGCCCGGTCTTTTACTATTTGCAGGAAACAGAGGAGGAATTAGAATGGGGAATGGTTATTACGCAGGCTGGGGTACACTGGCTCTGATTAATGCCGGACTGGCGCAAGGGAAGAACCGGAGCGGAATGAACTGGTTTCTATTGTCATTGCTGCTGGGACCGCTCGCTACGTTTATTCTGGTAATCTCTGAGAAGCTTCCAGAGTAGAGGATTATATAATTATTGAATCGGCAGAATTGCTACACGGGGGAGGTATGAGCAATGACGATGCAGGCTATGAAGCCGATCCGGCGTTCCAAGCTGCGATTGTTTGCTGGGAAGCGTTATTTCACCTGGAAAAGATACTGGAAATGGATCACAGCAAGCGGACATCTAGCCAAAGAGCAGCGAATTGAAGCCCTGCCGTACGGTGCGGCCAGCCATGCTACACCGCTGCTGCGCAAATTGCGCAATGTGGATATGCAGCTTCAGCACAACAAAGTCGTGAACCTGAGGCTCGCGGTGGCGAAGCTGGACGGGCTTGTCATTCAACCGGGCGAGAGCTTCTCCTATTGGCGCAGGATCGGCAAACCGACGCGAAGAAAAGGCTACCTGGACGGAATGGTGCTCCATTATGGCGGGTTCCGTTCCGGCACAGGCGGCGGGCTCTGCCAATTGTCCAATCTGATCTACTGGATGACGCTGCATACGCCGCTTACGGTTACCGAGCGGCACCGGCACAGCTATGATGTCTTCCCCGATGAGCAGCGGACCCAGCCCTTTGGCAGCGGGGCTACCTGTGCCTATAATTATCTGGATCTCCAGCTGCGCAATGATACAGAGCATGCTTATCAGCTTAAGCTGCACCTGGATGAGACTCATCTGCACGGAGAATGGCGCTGTTCAGGGCAGCAGCTCTACCATTACGAAGTCTATGAAGATGGCCACCGCATCAGCCTGGAGCCGTGGGGCGGGTATATCCGGCGCAATGCGATCCGCCGCAGAGTGCTGACGCATAGCGGAGAGCTGGCCGGTGACGAAGCGGTGGCCGAGAACCACGCGCTGATGATGTATTCTCCGCTGCTGCACGGATAAATCCGCAGGATTTGGGATATACCATAGTGTAAAGAGAACAAATATAAGGCATGGAACCCGTCGGAGGCGGATTCTGTGCCTTTGTTTGTGCTGAATAGCAACATATAGATTCTATATTTTGAAAAAATGCTGCTTTTTTCGCCGATTTACGTTAAATTAACATAATGAGTCTTACATCCTATGAAGGGGCGTTCTGTCATGCGTACCAATAAACCGCCCGTTCCCGTGCCTCTCCTGATGGTAATCGGAATTGTGGCCATCTCGTTTTCTTCCATCTTCATCAAATGGTCCTCCGCGCCCGTATCGGTCCAAGGGATGTACCGGCTGCTGTTCACCTCGCTGCTGATGCTGCCGTTCGCCCGTCCCTATAGCGGCGCACTCTTTCAGCTGCGGCGGAAGGACTGGCTGCTGCTGGGAGTGTCCGGTGTCATGCTTGCCCTGCATTTTCTGCTGTGGATGGGTTCGCTGAATTATACCTCGGTAGCCAGCTCGACGATGATTATGGCGCTGGAGCCGTTATTCATTATGCTCGGTGCGTACATACTGTATAAAGAGCGTAATTCGGTCTTTGCTATCCTGGGGATGGCGATTGCCATCTTCGGCGTTACTTTTATCGGCTGGGGAGACATTGGCTTGTCTGCTGAGAATCTGAAGGGCGACATGCTGTCGGTTGGAGGAACCGTAGCGGTAGCCGCACATATGCTGCTTGGACAAAAGCTGGTGGCGCGTATGCCGTCCTATCTGTACAGCCTGATTGTATTTATCGCTGCGGCCGCCGTATTTGCCGTCTACAATCTCGTGACCGCCACACCGTTCTTCGATTATCCGGCCCGGGAATGGGGCATCTTCGTCCTGCTGGCGGTGGTGCCCACCGTCTTCGGCCATATCCTGTTCAACTGGCTACTGCAATATACGTCGGCGACTACCGTCTCGATGAATATTCTGGGAGAACCTGTTGGCGCGAGTATTCTCGCATTCCTGCTGCTGGGTGAGCAGCTTAGCGGCCTGCAGTGGGCGGGCGGCGTGCTGGTCATGGCCGGGCTGGGCGTCTATCTGTATGCCGGGCGAAGGAAAGCGCTGAAGCTCCGGCAGTCTCTGCCGAATGCTTCCTAACTTATACGCGGACAGACCCGTGAGGCAAACTTGATTACATTTTATAGAACATAGATAAAGGGGTAACGAAAGCAATGAATGAACCTAATCAGAATGAACCGGATGGCCTCAATAAGGAGGCGGCACCTACAAGCGAGGAGCTGTGGAATGAGGATACCTATGCGGCCTGGACCAGCCGGTTTGGAACCCCTGCGGAGGCTGCGGAGAAGCTGTCGAAGGACCCTGCGGGGAAGCTGTATCCGCTGAATACCTATCTCGGTGAAGTGAAGGGCCGGAGGATCATGAATCTGATGGGCTCTAACGGCATGAAGGCGGTAGCGCTGGGGCTGCTAGGGGCTGAGGTGACTGTCGCGGATTTCTCGGAGGCCAATGCCCGTTATGCTGGTGAACTCGCGCAGGCGGCCGGAGTGCAGCTTGACTATATCGTGTCGGATGTCCTGGAGCTGCCGGAAGCGCAACTTAACGGCTCTTATGATACGGTTTTTGCCGAAATGGGGATTGTTCACTATTTTACGGATTTGACTCCGTTCATGGCTACGGCCTACCGCTTGCTGGCACCGGGCGGAACGTTCGTACTGCGGGATTTCCATCCGGTAACGACCAAGCTGATCTCCTCCAAGGGGTCGACGGCCAAGGTGCGTAAGCATAAGGTGAGCGGGGATTATTTCGATACGGCGCTTGAAGAGAAGCAGGTGTCCTATTCCAAATACATGCCTTCTCCAGGAGGAGCACCGGAGGCGGACAAGCCGAATGTCGTCTACTGGCGGCGCTGGACGCTGGGCGAGCTGGTTACCGCTGCCGCTGCCAGCGGACTGGTGATAAGAGAGCTGGTGGAGGAGCCCAATCTGTCGTCGGATGTGTACGATAAGGGAATTCCCAAGACCTTCACCCTGGTAGCTGTCAAAAGATAATAAGGTTCACCATCACACGGTATCCCCGTTAGCGCAGTTACACAGGCGCTCCGGGGATACCGTTTATTTGTGCAGAACTCGCTGCCATCCCAGCAAAAGCCTGCTGGAGCGGGGAAAGCGTATAGTCCTTGCGCCAGGCCAGCACAAAGGATCCGTCAGCCGGAAGAATTCCGGGCAGCTTGGCGTAGGCCAGACGGCCCGCCGCTACTTCACCCTCAATCCCGGAACGGGAGAACACGCCCACCATACGGCCTGTGTACAGCATCCCCTTGACGGCCTCCGGCGAGCCCAGCACCGCATGGTTCCAGACTCTTACATTATTAAGCTGTGCCCACTGGTCGGAGATTCCGCGCAGGAAGGAGGCGGCTTCATGCTGCACCCAAGGCTCGCGGGCTACGGCTTGGGCGGTCAGCTCCTGCTCCCTGGCAAAGGGATGCTCCGGCGCAAAGACCAGCACGGTCTCCTCTTCAGCAATCACCTGCGTATGGAAGGTATCATCCTGGCCCTCTGCACTATGCAGCACGGCGAGCTGGATCTCCCGGCTGCGCAGACGTTCCCGGATGGCGTCATCCGGCAGTACGGATAAGTAGACATCGATCCCGTCATATTGCTGTGTGAATTGGGACAGCAGTTTGGGCACAAGATAACTGGCAGGGATATCGCTTGCGGTAAGCTCCAGATTCCCCGAGGCGAGCGAGGTGAACTGTTTGACCGTCCGCTCGGCCTCGGCGCTCAGCGAGACAATACGGACCGCATACTGATACAAGGCGCGTCCGGCATCCGTCAGCAGGACCCGGCCGCTCCGGTACTGGAACAGGGAAGCACCCAGCTCACTCTCCAGACTTTTCATATGGAAGGAGACGGTAGGCTGCTTAAGGTTCATCTCGGCGGCGACATCCGTTACTTTTTTATATTTTTCGATGAGAACTAGGATTTGCAGCTTTACAAGGTTCATGAAGATTCCTCCGGGGATGGGGCAGAAAGACCCCTATTGTTGTTTCGGTATAGATTTTATCTATTCAACTACTCAATTAATATTATAACTTTTATCCTCCGGTTTACAAACTCAGTACTTTTATCTAACGAACGGGCCCTAGAATAAGAAGAGTCAGAAGAGACGCTGATAGACACACAATAATGCTTCCCAAGTGAGTTTTGTACGAAGCAGATGGAACGCAGCAGACACTCACAAAACCTTTAGGAGGAAAAAAAACAATGCAATTCAAAAAATCGTGGATCATGGCTTTGACTCTTACCAGCGTACTGGCACTTTCAGCATGCGGCAACGGAAACAACGGGGGAAATAAGGCAACAACCAATAACGGAGGGAATACACCGGCTGCTACAAACACAGAATCCAGCAGCGGTGCGAAGCTGAGCGGTTCGGTCCTGGCATCAGGCTCCACAGCACTTCAGCCGCTCGTAGAGCAGGTCGCTGAGAAATTCATGGATGCGAATGCAGGCGTGGACATTCAGGTTCAAGGCGGCGGCAGCGGAACGGGCTTGACTCAGGTCTCTGAGAAGCAAGTCGATATCGGGAA
Organism: Paenibacillus sp. FSL H3-0333; assembly: GCF_038002805.1. NCBI lineage: Bacteria > Bacillati > Bacillota > Bacilli > Caryophanales > Paenibacillaceae > Paenibacillus > Paenibacillus sp. FSL H3-0333. The sequence continues at coordinate 4,164,016 of NZ_JBBODG010000001.1, forward strand.
CTCGGACGTATTCGCTGAAGAGAAGCTGAAGGATGCAGCGAAGGCGGCTGAGCTGGTGGATCATCAGGTGGCGGTTGTAGCGATTGCGGCAGTAAGCAACCCGGCAGCAGGCGTAGACAGCTTGACCAAGCAGCAGCTGGTGGATATTTTCACAGGTAAAATCACGAACTGGAAAGAGGTCGGCGGTGCAGACCAGGCCATCCAGATCATCAACCGTCCGGCAAGCTCAGGTACCCGTGCTACCTTCGAGAGCTTCGCTCTTGGCACCAAGACCGAGGATCTGAAGGGCTCGATCCAGGAGGATTCCTCCGGTACGGTTAAGAAAATGATCGGCGAAACACCGGGAGCTATCGGTTATCTGGCACTGTCCTACCTGGATGATTCCGTGAAAACATTAAACTATGACGGCGTTGAGCCTTCGGTAGACAACGTAGTGGCCGGTAAATATCCGGTATGGGCTTACGAGCACATGTACACTAACGGTGAACCCAATGAGACTGTAAAAGCCTTCCTGGATTACTTCCTGACGGATGAAGTACAGACTGGCGATGTGGTAGAGCTTGGCTACATTCCGGCTTCCAAAATGCAGGTATCGCGTGATGTTGCAGGTACTGTAACACCTAAATAAGCTTCACCGGTTCGCAAGGTTAATTGATTTCAACTTTAATGTGATTAGAGGCGGATAAACTCTGCCTCTCTTTTCACTTTAGAAAGAGGGAGCATCTTGAGGGGACAACCAACAAACAAGCGGCTGGAAAAACATCATATAGAAAATTTAATCGGACGTATTTATATGTCCTTTTGTGTGCTGCTGCTCATTGTCATCATTATATCCATGGTCTATTTCGTAGCCTCCAAAGGCGTGGCCAACTTCGTGAGCGGTGAGGTCAAGGTCTCTGAATTCCTGTTCGGCACGAAGTGGTCGCCTGAAGCAGACACACCTTCCTATGGAGCCTTCCCGTTCATTTCGGGTTCCTTCCTGGTCACGCTGCTGGCTGCGCTTATCGCAAGTCCGCTCAGTATCTGCGCTGCGCTCTTCATGACAGAGATTGTGCCGGGCTGGGGTAAAAAGCTGCTGCAGCCGGTCATCGAGCTGCTGTCAGGCATTCCATCTGTTGTCTACGGGTTCGTAGGCTTAAGCGTCATTGTTCCATTTCTGCGGGATACGCTGCCCGGACAGGGCATCGGGGTGGCTGCAGGCGCGCTAGTGCTGTCGGTCATGATTCTGCCGACGATTACCAGCGTGGCTGCAGACGCGCTTGCTTCATTGCCGCAAAACTTGAAAGAATCCTCCTTTGCGCTCGGTGCCACACGCTGGCAGACGATCTCCCGGGTCATTCTCCCGACGACCTTCCCGGCGATTATGACGGGTGTAGTGCTTGGTATGGCCCGCGCCTTCGGCGAGGCTCTTGCCGTGCAGATGGTTATCGGTAACGCGCCGTTCGTGCCTCACTCCCTGTTCGAGTCCGCGTCCACCCTTACCAGTGTCATCACGCTGGGCATGGGGAATACCACGATGGGTTCACCGCAGAACAATGCGCTGTGGAGTATGGCGCTGGTGCTGATGCTGATGACCTTCGTATTCGTCCTGCTGGTGAGAATGCTCGAAAGGAGAAATAAAATTTGAAGCCGAGAACTGCGAATAAAATAGCCACAGTCGTTATCGTAACCTTTGCATTGCTGATCGTAGCCATCCTGGTTAGCTTGCTCGGATATATCCTGATCCGCGGTTTCAATCATATTAGCTGGGACTTCCTGACCTCCGCGCCGCAAAAGATCCGCGCAGGCGGAGGCGTCGGGCCGCAGCTGTTCAACTCATTGTTCCTGCTGGTGCTGACCTTGATCATCACCGTGCCGCTGGGGTTGGGTGCCGGAATCTTCATGGCAGAGTATGCCCGTCCCGGCAAGCTGACCAACTTCATCCGTCTGGTCGTGGAGGTATTGTCGTCCTTCCCGTCGATTATCGTGGGTCTGTTCGGTCTCTTGCTGATCGTCAACACCTTCAATCTCGGGTTCTCCCTGATTTCGGGTGCGCTCGCGTTAACCTTCTTCAACCTTCCGCTGATGGTGCGCATCACGGAGCAAGCCTTCCGCACGGTGCCTAAGCAGCAGAAGGAGGCAGGCTTCGCGCTTGGACTATCCAAGTGGAAGATTGTCACCTCGGTCTTGCTTCCGGTAGCCTTGCCGACTATTATCACTGGCACAATCCTGTCGGCTGGCCGCGTGTTCGGTGAAGCAGCCGCGCTGATGTTCACGGCAGGGATGAGCAGCCCGCGCCTGGACTTCAGCAACTGGAATCCTCTTAGCCCATCCTCACCGCTCAATCCGTTCCGTCCGGCGGAGACGCTGGCGGTGCATATCTGGAAGGTCAACAGTGAAGGCCTGGCACCGGATGCACTTCAGATCGCAGCGGGTGCTTCAGCCGTACTGGTGCTGACCGTATTAATCTTCAATCTGGCTGCCCGTTACTTCGGCAGATTCATCTACCGCAAGCTTACTGCATCCAAGAGAATGAGCTAGGCTTGTTACACACAGGGAGGGCACAGGCTTCCGAAGCGAGTTTTGCGCAGAAGAGTCAGAATGTGTAAGCTATCAGAACTTTTAGGAGGAGTAAGGGATGGGAATAGCAGAGCCAGTCGTACGCGAATCATTTCAAACGGAGGATCTGAGTATTTATTATGGGACGTATGAGGCGGTGAAGGGGATTAGCCTTCCTTTTGCCCAGAATACGGTTACCGCATTGATCGGCCCGTCGGGCTGCGGGAAATCAACCTTTCTTCGTTCGCTGAACCGGATGAATGACGATATTTCCGGCTCTACTACCAAGGGCAGCATCTGGATTGACGGTGTCGATATCAATGCTACAGGCACGGATGTAATCAAGCTGCGGCAAAAGATCGGCATGGTCTGGCAAAAGCCCAATCCGTTCTACAAATCGATCTACGACAATATCGCCTTCGGCCCGAAATATCACGGCATCAAGGGCAAGCAGGCGCTGGATGAAATCGTCGAGAGCAGCCTGCGCCGCGCCGCCCTGTGGGACGAGGTCAAAGACCGCTTGAAGGATTCCGCTCTGGCGTTGTCCGGCGGACAGCAGCAGCGTCTGTGTATCGCCCGGGCGCTGTCGGTCAACCCGCAGATCCTTCTGCTCGATGAGCCAGCTTCGGCCCTTGACCCGGTATCAACCGGTAAGGTGGAGGAGCTGATCAAGGAGCTGAAGGAAGAGCTGCGCATCGTGATCGTCACTCACAACATGCAGCAGGCCGCGCGGATCTCGGATTACACCGCCTACTTCTATCTCGGCTCTCTGGTGGAATACGACAAGACCGAGAAGGTCTTCACGAACCCCGAGAACCAGATGACGCAGGAGTACATTATGGGCCGGTTTGGCTGAGCGGGAGACGGGCCGGGACGCGTATAGAAGGGAATAGACAAATTCGATCACACTGATCGTTCAGGACACCATCCAATGCGGGTGGTGTTTTTGGCTGTTCAGGAGATAATCAGCCGCGAGGGGGGCGGACTCAATGTAATCGAAAAACCGATTACATTGCGCGGAGCGAGGGCGTGCGGACTCAATGTAATCGAAAAACCGATTACATTGGGCGGAGCGAGGGCGTGCGAACTCAATGTAATCGAAAAACCGATTACATTGCGCGGAGCGAGGGCGTGCGGACTCAATGTAATCGAAAAACCGATTACATTGGGCGGAGCGAGGGCGTGCGGACCCAATGAAATCGAAAAACCGATCACATTGGACTGGCACGAGGAGCAGAGACTGGATGTCGCCACACCCCTGCCTAAGCCGTTCACTTTTGTATGAGTAAATATCTCTTGCGAAACTAATCTAATTAGTTTATATTTTAACTAATGAGATTAGTTTCGAGGAGGAAGTTACGATGAGAGTAACAAGAGAAGGGCATTTGCATCAGCTTACGTGGCTGCCGCGTATTTTTCCAGTGAATTGTTATTTGATCGAGGAAGAACAGGAGCTTACACTTATTGACGCGGGAATGTCCTACAGTTTGAAAGGCATTCTAAGCCAGGTTGCCAAGCTTGGTAAGCCGCTGACCCGTATTATTCTCACTCATGGTCATATGGATCATGTCGGGGCGCTTGATGCCTTGAAGAAGGAGGTGCCGGAGGCTAAGGTCTATATCTCGGAGCGGGATGCTGCATTGTTGGCTGGTGACCGCTCGCTTAGAGCCGGTGAGCTGCAGACTCCTATTAAGGGCAGTGTACCCGCCAAAATAGTGACCCGGCCCGACATTCTGGTGCATGACGGCGATAGCATCGGCTCGCTGACAGCGTTCAGCACTCCCGGACATACGCCGGGATCGATGTCTTTTCAGGACCGGCGCAGTGGAGCGCTGATCGTTGGTGATGCGTTCCAGACCTTCCGGGCCACGGCAGTGTCCGGCAAGAAGGTTCCCTGGTTTCCTTTTCCGGCTATGGCGACTTGGAGCCCCGAACAGGCCTTGGTGAGTGCCTACAGGCTGATTGATCTTGCCCCTTCTGTACTGGCGGTAGGACATGGTGATCTGCTTGTAGCTCCGATAGAGGCGATGAAGCGGGCGGCTGCGGAGGCCGAAGGGCAAGTAAAGGGAGGAGAGAGGGTACATGGCTAGAGCAGGACTGGATACACACACGCTGGTACTGGCCGCAGCAGAGCTGGCAGACGCACACGGAATTGAGGAAGTTACGCTTGCTGCGCTGGCCGCCAAGCTGGGCGTACGTTCTCCGTCGCTCTATAATCACATTAACGGACTCTCAGGGCTGCGTACACTGATGGCGGTATATGGTCTGGAGCAGCTGCATGAGGTCATATCGGAGGCAACGGAGGGGCTAAGCGGAGAGGCTGCAGTACATGCCATGAGTCAGGCTTACATCGGATTCACCAGAGCGCACCCGGGGCTGTACCAGACGACGCTAAAAGCACCCGAACAAGGAGACACCGCTCTGGAAGCGGCGGGAGGGAAGATCCTGTCGCTCATCATCCAGGTGATATCCGCATTCGGTTTGGATGAGGAAGGCAATCTGCATGCTGTCCGTGGACTACGGAGTATCCTGCATGGATTGTCTACCCTGGAGCATCAAGGCGGATTTGGAATGCCGCTTGACCTGAATGTTACACTCACCCGGCTGATTAATACCTATATTGCGGGAATCCGCTGTATGGGAGCGGACGAAGTACGCCTGAAATAACAACAAAGAGCAATCTCCAAGAAGAGGTTGCTCTTGTTGTCACGGCTTATGTTGCCTTACGGTGTAGATACAGTTTCTGCCTCCCTTTAAAATGTACTCCCCCCGTTCAATATGAATATCCTCCCCTAGAACGGTTTTAAATAAATGCAGTTCATTCTTGCATAACCCGGTACATACAGCCGCCGCTTCACAGATCGGGCAATGTTTCTCGATGAATAAGAGACTGCCATCCTCCTGCTCCTTAACCTCGGCCATATAACCTTCATTCGTTCGAATCTCGGCCAGTTTCTCCAATTTCTCTCTAACATCCGATGCCGTACCAAGATGCTTGAGATATTGTGCCTGCATGTTTTTATTTCGAACATCCAGCAGCTTGTCCAGCCCTTCATTGCCAAAAGCCTCTTTCATCGAATTAATGAGACTGATGGATAAATCCGAATATCCGGTTGGAAAAAAACGATTAGCTGCGGGTGTTAATATCCACAGCTTGGTGGGCCGGCCCATGGGACGGGCCTCTTCCACATTCGTAACCAATCCCTCTTCCTTCAGTGCATTCAAATGTTGGCGAATAGCCATTCCAGACAGCGAAAAATGAGCGGAGAGGGTCATAACATCCATGCCCCCACGCTCCTTTAACAGATCAATGATCGCTCTTCGGGTACGGGTGGAGACATCCTTTTTGATTTCATTCCGGCTCATGGTGCTCCTCCTTTTTGCAGCTATTGAAGCTTCATCACTCCCTACATTTTAAATAAAAATGTTGACAAAGTCAAAGGCCGAATGTAGCCTAGACATTATAAACAAAAATGTTTACTAAGTATCCGGATACGATGTATACATACCAATTTTCTTGGAGGTCACCATTCATGTCGTCTAATCATCAAAGTATTTTCAGCCCGCGTTATTTTGCACTATCCATAGGGATTATCCTGTCCGTGATGGCCGTTGGATTCGAAGGTCTATCCGTAACCACCATTGCTCCTTCGATTGCCGGAGACTTGAACGGTCTTAGCCTGTTCGGATGGATATTCAGTACGTACCTGCTTGCGCAGATTATCGGTACACTGGTCGTCGGTCGAATTATAGATAAAAGAGGACCTGCTGCACCATTCACATATGCGCTTCTGTTGTTTATCGCAGGACTGGTCGCTGCCGCAACCGCAGGCGATATGTATATCATGATTGGATCACGGGCCCTGCAAGGTTTGGGTGCCGGAGCTATGATGACTTGTGTGTATACGGCTATTTCCTTAAGTTACCCGGATGAGTTACGTGCCAAAATACTTGGAGCCTTTGGTACAGCCTATGTTCTTCCGTCCATGCTCGGTCCATATGTGGCAGGTCTTATAGCAGATCAGTGGTCGTGGCGGTTTGTTTTCTGGGGGATCTTACCTGTGCTGGTTGTTTCAGCAGTGCTTAGTTTACCGGCTTTCAGGAAATTGAAAGTGCAGCAGACGGGAGGGGACAGCGGATCTTCATCCACTTGGATGGCGTTACTCTTAACGATGGGTACAGGCCTTTTCCTGATTGGTCTAAGTATGCTTCCAAGTATAATGGGATTTATATTCGCCCTGATTGGCCTCGTAGGTGTGATATTACCGCTCCGTCAATTGCTGCCCAAGGGAACACTTACGCTGCGAAGAGGGATGCCGGCGATTCTCGCAACACGCGGATTGTTCTTCGCTGCCTATGCCAGCACACAGAATTTCCTGGTATTGGCTCTAATTGATGTGCAGGGAATTACACCTTCTCAGGCGGGTTTAATCGTAGCGAGTGCTGCACTAAGCTGGTGTATCATTGCGTATGTGCAAGGACGTTGGGATGCGGCAGATCAGGGCCGTGGACGTCATATGAGAATTATTCTGGGGGTATTTCTGCTAGCCATAGGGATTGCCATCGTCTTTTGGATACCGGTTGTGTCTGTTGCCGTTGCAGTTATGGGTCAGATTATCGCGGGGGTCGGTATTGGATTGGCGCATCCGGTTAGCGGTGTTGTAGCCTTTTCCCAAACAGGGGAAGGCGGCGCGGGCCAAACCTCGGCAAATCTGCAATTTGCGGATTCTTTTACACCCGGTGTAGTTATTGGGATTGGGGGTTCCATCCTTGTCGTGTGTCAGGCTGCTGGAATGTCACTGCAATCCGGCTTAATTGTAGCCATGGGCTTCCATCTCTTGTTGATCATCATAAGTATCATTGCCAGCACCCGGATCTCACCGCAATCCATCAAGAATGCTGATCCTAAGAAAGAGGGTGTACCGGTCATTGTCCAATGAGGATAGGGAGAAACTTCTTATAGCCTATGACATCATCGGGTCCAAATGGACGATCCATATCTTATTCACTCTTTCTTACGGTCCGAAGAAGTTTAGCGAAATGACCCGGAGTATTCCTTCCATTACGCAAAGAATCCTTTCCCAGCGTTTAAAGGAGCTTCAACATCATAATCTGGTCAGGAGAACCAGTCCCCAGCGTCCTACACGAACCATGTATGAACTTACACCAAAAGGAGTAGCTCTCGCTACGTTCATACCTTGTCTAATGGACTGGGGGACCCAAAACTAAATTAAGCTTGTATAGGAGGAATGAAAATGAACATTGAGGTCAGTGAGATCGCAGCAGAGAAAATCGCCGAAATCTTATTAACCGCTGATACAAGGCACTCTTTTCTTAGAGTAGGTGTTGAAGAAGGGGGATGCAGCGGATTGTCTTATACCCTTGTCTTGGATGAGCAGCAAACAGAGGAGGATGTGGTGTTCAATAAAGATAAATTCCGTCTATTAGTTCACACGAAGAGTATTCCATATATCGATGGTCTCGAAATTGACTATGAACAAAGCGGAATGATAGGCGGATTCACCATGAATAACCCTAATGCCAAAGCCTCATGTGGATGCGGGGCCAGTTTTCGAATGGCTAACTATCGGGGGGAAGTTAAAAAATGTGATTAACCTGCAGGAAGGGAAGGAGAGAAGAGAAATGATATCATTTGAGGTATCTGAACAAGCGATTGATTCTTTTAAGGATGAATGGGGTTTGGCAGAGGCCCAACATGTAAGGATTTATGCAAAATATGCGGGTGGAGGCTCAGATGCTTTTACGATTGGCATCAATGCAAGTGCTACACCGATCGATCCGGCAGTGGTTCAATCCATCGGAGGCTTTCATTTCTTTGTCGAGAAATCAGATGCCTGGATTTTACAGGATGAACATTTTCAGATTGGCTGTAATGAAAATGGTATATTTTTAAACAAAATCTCCTAATGAGCTTATGCAGGAAGTGAATTTGCTCATTTATAATGATAAGCTTAATTTGGTGTACAAGCCAGATTGATTTAGGAGGCTGAATGACGTGGGCGAAGCAGGTAAGCAAGAGAATGTAACCACCTTTGAAGAGATGGCTGAGGTAGTTGCTAGGCTGGGGATTGTGCCGCTGGCACCCCTGATCCCGGAGCATCCGTCTGTGAACGGGCTGACGCTGGCGGAGAATTGGCATACGGATACAGAGCTGGACCCCTGGCGCTGGCGGGTCAGATTTCCCGGAGAAGGCTTAGCCGGCTACGGAAAATTCATCAAGAAAAAAGCCGTGCTCGTATCCCGCGAGTGGCTTCCGGCTTACTTGGCAGCGTCCGGGCCCCGGCAGTCTCTGGAAGAGCGGTATCAGAGCGGCCTGGCCACGAGAGAAGCACTGACTCTGCTGGAGATTATCCGGGCGAATGAGGGAATAGAGACACGCCAGCTGCGCTCTATGGCGGATATGAAGGCCAAGGAGAAGAAAACGGCTTTTGACAATGCAGTAACGGAGCTGCAAGGGTCTCTGGATATCGTAATCTCCGGCGTGAAGCAACGGGTGAATGCGGACGGAGAGCCGAATGGCTGGAACAGCACCTCTTTTGAAACCTCGGGGCACTGGATGCATGAAGCGGGCATTCCGCCCTTTGAGGGATCGAGAGAAGAGGCGGTTGCCTGGATTAATAAGGCACTGGGCTGGAAATAGACAAAGAACGGTAGTCCTTCATATGAAGAGGGCTGCCGTTTTTGGCGTTTTGACATGGGATACAAATAAAAACGGCTAATCTCATTCCCGCAGGAGACTGGCCGTAAGCGCTTACGAATATGTGATTGTACTGCGTATCTTGTGTATATTGAAGCAGCCTTACAGCATGGGGCCAAGGTAGGCAACCAGGAAGTACAGGAATCCGAACAGCAGCATGATGTAGGCGGTGTACTTGATGGCGTCGGAGGCAACGATACTTAAGTCTTTGGGAGCCTGGACTTCCAGACGTTCTGTTTCCATAGAATCCGTGTTGTCATGAGTGAAAGTTTCTTTCATCTGAATTCCCTCCTTAGATTATTCATGGACTAAAACATTCCTCTTTTGGAACTGTAAACACTATCTATAATTGTATTGTGACATATTTGTGAACTAATTTCAACAATATTGTGAAAATTCTTTGACTGAATGTTCACATTTGGGCTGTTTGGGTTGCTTTGACCTCATTTCAACACAAAGACCCCGCCATATTCCTCAAGAGGAGATAGCGGGGTCTCATTCATAGTACATAGATTAAGCTTAAGCCCAGTCTCCATTCCGGAAGATCGGGTCGGTGGAGCCGTCATCGGCAATTCCGTCGATATTCATCTCCGGGGAGCCCATCATGAAGTCTACATGAGTGAGACTTTGGTTCATGCCCTTGTCTAAAAGCTGTTCCTTGCTCATATTAATGCCGTCCTGCAGGGTGAAGGCGTAGGAAGCGCCAAGTGCCAGATGGCAGGAAGCATTCTCGTCATACAGGGTAGTGTAGTAGAGAATGCCGCTCTCCGAGATCGGGGAGTGGAAGGGCACAAGCGCCACTTCGCCGAAGTAGGCGGCCCCTTCATCCATAGCCAGCAGGGAAGCAAGGGCTTCCTGGCCGACTTCAGCAGTAAAGTCTGTCACTTTACCATTCTCCAAGGTCAGGCTGAAGCGGTCGATGATGTTGCCGCCATAGCTGAGCGGCTTCGTGCTGCGGACCGTGCCGTTCGCACCCGTCTTCAGCGGAGCGGTGAATACTTCCTCGGTCGGAATGTTCGCCAGGAAGGACATGCCGCGGCTGTTCACCGCACCCGCCTGACACCAGATATGCCCTTCAGGCAATTCGATCGTCAGATCAGTGCCTGGAGCTGTGTAGTGCAGCTTGCGGTATTTCTTCGCGTTCAGCAGCTCACAGCGCTGCTTCAGACCGGCCAGATGGACACTCCAGGCCTGCACCGGATTCTCCTGGTCTGCGCGCACGGCCTTGAAGATGGCGTTCCAGAGCAGTTCAATCTGCTGCTCAGGTGCAGCGTCCGGGAACACCTTCGCGGCCCAAGAGGCGGATGGGAAGGCGAGGCCGGTCCAGCTGACCTGGTTAGCCATCAGCATCTCGCGGTAAGGAGCCATAGCTTGACCGGCGGTCTTCTGATGGTCCGCAATGCGGCTTGCATCTACTCCGTTCAGCAAGTCCGGATTCGCGGAGATGATTGTCAGGAATGCCGCTCCGCCTCTTGCCAGATCCTCCAGCTCATCGGCCTGCCACTTCGGCGGCTCAAGGAAGCTCTCGGACGGCGCCAGATCATAGCGGGTACGGGTGACGAATTCATCGGAATAGTTAACCTTGACGAGCTTCGCACCTGCTTCATAGGCCTGGCGTACAATCAGGCGGACCAGTGCAGCCGATACGATATCCGCATTCACGACAAGGGTCTGGCCGGGTTGGATATTAACGCCGATCTTTACAGCGAGCAGTGCGTAATTCTCCAGCTTTTGGTTGAAATCCAGCAATAGCTTCAGCTCCATTCATTATCTAATGAAATGCAATAGCTTATAAGGGGGGGTTAGAAGGCCCAGTTGCCCTTCTGGAAGACCGGCTCGCGTGTACCGTCAGCGGTAATTCCGTAGATATCCATCTCGGCCGAGCCGATCATGAAGTCAACGTGAGTCACACTGTTATTGAGGCCGCGGGCGGTCAGTTCATCCTGGTTCATTTCCTTGCCGCCTTCCAGACAGAAGGCATAGGCGGTGCCAATAGCCAGATGGTTGGAGGCATTCTCGTCGAACAAGGTATTGAAGTAGAGAATCCCTGATTCCGAGATCGGCGACTGATGCGGCACAAGTGCAACTTCCCCCAGATACTTGGCGCCTTCATCCAGGCTGATCAGATATTCGAGGGCTTCCTGGCCCTGCTCAGCGCTCACACTGGTAATCCGGCCCTGTTCAAAAGTGATCGAGAAGCCGTCAATTACATTTCCGCCGTAGCTGAGCGGCTTCGTGCTGCGGACCGTACCGTTAACGCCGGTTTTCAGCGGAGCTGTGAACACTTCTTCCGTTGGCATGTTGGCGACAAAAGAATGACCTTTGGCATTGATGCTGTCCCCCTGCGCCCATAGATGGCCTTCAGGCAGCTCGATGCTAAGGTCAGTTCCAGGTGCTATGTAATGCAGGCTGGCGTACTTCTTCGCGTTAAGAACATTAGCCTTCGACTCAAGTGTGTCGAGATGCTCCTGCCAGGCGGCAACAGGGTCCTCACGGTCCAGACGGACAGTATGGAAGATAGCCTCCCACAGCTTGTCTACACGCTGGTCAGCAGGGACATCAGGGAATACCTTGTCTGCCCAAGGCTGGGACGGAATCGCTACAATGCTCCAGCTAACCTTGTCGGACATCTGCAAGTCGCGGTATTTTGTAAGTGCTGCGCCCCGTGTCTTCTGGAAATTGGCAATCCGTTCAGGATCAATGCCTTTGAGGGCATCCGGGTTCTCGGCAATGACCGACAGGAAGGCGGCACCGTTCTCGGCAAGCTCGGTCATTTCACCGGCAAACCAGGTTGGGGCCTTGGTGAATACTTCGGGCGACGCATGCTCGAACTGCTGGCGGGTGATGAACTCGTCACTCCAGTTCACCTTAACCTGACTTGCGCCGATGGCATACGCCTTGGCCGTAATCAGGCGGACGAACTCAGCCGCAGTGATCGGTGCGTTCACGACCAGGATTTGTCCCGGCTGAATATTCACACCGATTTGAACTGCTAAATCAGCGTATTTACTTAGCTTGTCCTGAAGCTCTGTTTCAGTCATTGACATTTCCTCCATTACCATTATTTTTAGCTCTGTATAAGCATTGTACTAAATTATTAACCGCCGGATGAAAAAAGTCAATTACAGCGCAAAAGGAAAGAGAAATGCTGACATATCAATGTTATACTGAATATTGTGGGCATGATCAGATGAAAGGAAGGAAAGAGGATGAACCTGGAAATCACCAAAGCAGAAATGAAACGCGTAGAGGATAGAAGTTTTGTGGGGAGAACGGTATTTACATTAGAGAATCACCGTTCCCCTTATGAGATTACTTTCTACAGTTCCCGTGGAACCGAATGGGATTACAGCCTGAGCTTCGCCGGGGAGCCGGGGAGTGAGGAGCAGTTCCTGGAAGTCGATGCGCTGCTGGAGAATGACGATGATCTGTACAATCAGCTGCTGGATGCAGCGCTGGATACCCAGGATATCCCGGAAGAGGAAGCTTAAGCTTATTCCGGATATAACAATGCGACCCCGTCCCGTCTGATTGCCTAGGACGAGCAGGGTCGCATTTCTTATGTGTGCTTTCTTAGCCGATGGTGATATTGCCTTCCGGGTAACGGTACAGCTCCTTGCTGTTCTTCGGCTTGAGCGCATAGGCCAGAGTAAGCGGTCCGGTCCGGCCCACGAACATAAGAATGATCACCAGCACCTTGCCGATCGTGGTCAGCTCTGTGGTCAGTCCCATAGTGATGCCTGAAGTGCCGAAAGCGGACACCGCCTCGAACAATACGCTCAGGAAATCCGCGCTCTCTGTTACGGACAATAGCATGGTAGAGATGACCACCAACATTAGAGAGAGCAGCGTCATAGTAATAGCCCTGTATACATTCTCCTTCGAGATCCGGTGGCGGAACATGACGATATCCTCTTTGCCCCTTAGCTTGGCGTAGGCGGTGCTGGCCAGAATCGCAAAGGTGGTAATCTTGATTCCGCCGCCGGTGGAGCCGGGAGCCGCCCCGATGAACATCAGCAGAATCATCAGGAATTGGGTGGATTCCCGCAGCAGCGGAATCTCAATGGTTGTCACCCCGCCGGAACGGGGCGTAATAGCTTGCAGGAAGGAGGCCATAATCTTGCCTCCGGCATGCAGCGGCTTCAGTGTAGCGTTCAGCTCCAGCCAGAAGAAGACAACAGCTCCGACCAGAATCAGCACTGCTGAAGTTGCGAGCACGACCTTCGAATGTAGTGTCAGCCGCTTGCGCTTGGGATAATCGATCACATCGGACAATACAATGAAGCCGATACCGCCGAGGAAAATCAGCAGCATGGAGGTAATATTCACAATAGGATCTTCCACATAGCGTGTTAAACCGCTGAATGGCCCGTGAACGTCGCCGAACAGATCGAAGCCCGCGTTGTTGAAGATGGAGATACTATGGAATATTCCGTAATACACTGCTTTGCCTATAGGCATATCTACTATAAATCTTGCGGCCAGCAGAATGGCGCCGGTCAACTGGATCACGAGGGAGTAGATAAGCACCCGGCGGATCAGCTTCACAATACCCTGCATGGAATTCTGGTTCATGGATTCCTGCAGCAAGAGGCGTTCCTTCAATGAGATTCGTTTGTTCAGCACCAGCGTAATCAGCGTAGCCATCGTTACGAATCCAAGACCGCCGAACTGGAACAGCACCAGCAGCACGATCTGTCCAAAGGTCGAAAGCTGCGTACCCGTATCTATGACGGCAAGTCCGGTTACACAGGTCGCAGAGGTCGCCATGAACAGCGCATCAATGAACGAGATTCTTCCGCCCGTAGAAGCGGCAGGCAGGGACAGCAGCAGGGTTCCGGCAGCGATCAGCAGCACGAAGCCGAGCGATAGTATTTTGGGCGGCGTCAGCTTCAAATGCCCAAAGAAAAGGTTAGCCAAGTTCATTCTCCTGACAATAGGGATAGGATCTGACAAGATTATAGCATAACTTATATTCTCATCCCTAAACAGGCAGGAAATTGACATATTTTATCGAAATCATTAAAGGCTGTAGGATTCAACAACTTGCACTCTATGAGGAGGCTATACTGCTGTGACAAGTCCGATACGCAATCAGATTGGCGCTGTCTTCATCCCGGTTAGTGATATCGAAAGGTCCAAGAACTGGTATTGCAGTCTGCTCGGACTGCCGCTTGACGGCGAAGTATTATTCGGGCATCTGTATGAGGTGCCGATGCAGGGGCCGGGGATTGTACTGGACAGTAAAATATTCACAGCCGAAGCCGTGCTGAAGGTGCCGTCCTTCCATCTGCTTACCGATGATATTGATGCCGCCTATGATTATGTCAAAGCCAGCGGGGCAGAGATCCTTACGGATATTGAGAATGACCACTGGTTTAACTTTAAGGACCCGGACGGAAACGTGTTAATGATCTGCCGCTCCGTCACTTAGTTAACCGGGTTAATTATATTTGTTAATCACGTTAATTATACAAGGATAATATTCGCTTTTTATTGCAGGAGGAAAGGAAAAGTATATAGTTAATCGCATTAACTATAAGGATGGAATAAAGGAAATGACGAACGGATTCGGAGGAAGAGCACTACCTGCAATGAGTTGGTGGAAAGTTGTAGTTTGATTTTGCTAACTTTAACGGTACCGTTTCAGCGAGAAATAGAAGGAACATTTATCGTGTGCAACATATAAATTTGAACAAAGCATCCTAACGGATCCATAGGATTACCTGCGTGGTAGCCGAATGTATGTTGTTTTTTACATACATTGTGTCCATATGCCGCTGTGCCAGCCGATTACATTCAAGTACAAGAACAAAGGCGCTCCCCAGTAACTCAAGGGGAGCGCCTTACTTGTTGCAGCTTATCTATAAGCCTTACTCGTGGTGTGCATCTGATTCTTCGGTGACCGGAAGATCGATCAGGATCTCCACCTTGCGGATACGGTGGCGGTTCATCTCTCGGACCGTCAGGGTGACATGCTCGTAGGTGAGGCTTTTGCCGACAGCCGGTTCTTCCATATGACTGTACAGCCATCCGCCGATTGTGGTGACTTCTTCATCATGGAAATCAAGTCCGGTAAGATCCTTGACCTCCAGCAGGGAGACATTGCCGTCGAACAGATAATGAGTGTCGCTCAGCTTTTCCACATTTCTGCGCTCATCCTCGTCGAACTCATCGCGGATCTCACCGACGATCTCCTCCAGAATATCCTCAATCGTAATCAGACCGGAGGTGCCGCCGTATTCATCCAGCAGCAGGGCGATATGCACGCGCTCCTTCTGCATACGGGTCAGGAGGGTCTTTACTGGCGTAACCTCCGATACTGTCACCAGAGGCAGGATCAGGCTTTTGAAATCGAAATCAGGATTATTGTCGTATTGCAGGTAGAGCTGCTTGGTATTAATCATGCCAATGATATTGTCTTTGCTGCCGTCAGCTACAGGGAAGCGGGTATACTGCTCCTTGCGGATAATTTCAAAATTCTCCTGCAGCGAATGATCGGTGAACAGGCAGACCATATCTGTCCGGGGAACCATAATTTCCTTGGCGAGCATCTCATCAAAGGTGAAAATCCGGTTAACATAACCATATTCCGCTTTGTTGATTTTGCCGCTCTCATAGCTCTCGGACAAGATCAGGCGGATCTCGTCTTCACTGTGCGCGTCGCCGTGTTCACTGGCAGGCTTCATGCCGAACATACGGACGAGCAGGTTGGCAGAACCGTTCATGATCCAAATCAAAGGGTACAATATTCTGTAGAACCAAATAATCAGCGGTGCGGTAATCTGACCAATTTTCTCCGGAATATTAATAGCGGCGGTCTTCGGTGCAAGCTCTCCGACCACGACGTGGAGGAAGGTGGCGATAATGAAGGCCAATGCAAAAGCAATGGGCTTACTAACGTTGTGACTCACACCAGCCAGATCAAACAGTGGAATGAGCAGCTGCTCAAAGGCAGGCTCTGCCAATGCCCCGATCCCGAGTGCAGTAATCGTGATACCGAGCTGACAGGCGGACAGATATCCGTCCAGGTTAGCGGCTACCCGCTGTACTGCCAGTGCGTTCTTCTTGCCGTCCAGCACCATTTGGCTGACCTGGCTGCCCCGTAATCTCACTACTGCAAACTCCGTCGCTACAAAAAATGCGGTTAAAATAATCAAAATTGCCACGAGCGTCAAACTAAGTCCTATACCCATATAATCTTTACCATCCCTTTCGTCCCTAAAATAGGTTATACTCATATTATGAGTTCATATGAACCTATTGTACGAACTTTTCAGTGAAATATCAAATGGTGGAGGGTTGCCAGCTATGGAAGCTTTTACACTTAGCCGGATAGAGATGTCCGGACTATTACTGTCTCTAGGGCCCAACTCGGAGCGTAAGCCGCTCCATATTCTGCAGGAAGCCTGGACTAAGTTCCACCGTGACGAGGTGCGGGAGGGGACAAGCCTGCCCGCTTTTCTGTCTACGGATATCCCCCCGATTCTGCAAAAGCTGATCAAAGGCGGCGGCGTCAAAGGGCTGTCCCTGGGTGAAATTGCTTCGCTTGGCGGTCTGATTGAGTATTCCACTTTATCCGTCTCTGCTATGCAGAATTGGGTGAAGCGTGATTTCAAGGAATATCTCGGGTCCCCGCGTGAAGGGAAGAAGTACTCCATTAATCAGGCGGCCATTCTATTTATAATAGATGATCTGAAGGCTGCGCTTGATTTCGAGAGCATCAGGCAGCTCTTTCGTATGCTGTTCCTGGCGCCTGAGCGCGATGACGATGATCTGGTGGAGCCGGCACAGCTGTATCACGGATATGCTGAGCTGTTCGAGGAGATCAAGACCCGTTCCCCGGTGCCGGCGCATGGGCATGCTCTAACCGGTAATCCTAAGGAATATCAGTGGAAATCGGACAGCGCAATCAAGTCGGCCATGGACAAAATGATGAAGCGACTCAGCCACCTGAGCAGAGGGCAGCGGGATGCGGTGCAGAATATGCTGCTGATCGCTGCCATCTCGGTGCAGACCTGTTATTTTCAGGCGATGGCCCGGCAATATTTCAATGCGGTGTTATTCCTTGATTTTTGAATCATCCGCTTCTAGAATGTGTAAGTGATACTAGTCAGGAACTATTGGATTAGCGGGAATCAGGGGAGAGGGGCCTTAAGTCATGTGGAATCAAATGTCGCTGCTGCAGAATCCGAAGCAGCGGAAGCTGCTCTTCAGTGCAGGTCTAAGCTGGATGTTCGACGCGATGGATGTAGGGATGATCTCGTTCGTCGTGGCTGCACTAGCCAAGGAATGGTCGCTGGGACCGGAAAAGATCGGCTATTTAACCAGCATTAACTCGGTAGGGATGGCGGTCGGTGCAGCCGCAGCCGGAATTATGGCGGACCGCTTCGGCCGCAAATCGGTGCTGCTCTGGACGCTGCTGATCTTCTCGATTGCAAGCGGACTGTCGGCATTCGCCGCAGGTTATGCAGTATTATGTGTGCTGCGCTTCGTTGCCGGCTTCGGGCTGGGCGGAGAGCTGCCGGTGGCTTCTACGCTGGTATCCGAGAGCATGCCGGTCAAGGAAAGAGGCCGTGCTGTTGTGCTGCTTGAGAGCTTCTGGGCGGTGGGCTGGATTCTGTCGGCGCTGATTGCGTACTTCGTCATTCCGGATTACGGCTGGCGGGTCGCCTTCGCCATCGGGGCGGTACCGGCGCTATATGCGCTCTATCTGCGCAGGGCAATCGATGACTCACCGAAGTTCGCGGAGATCAAGAAAGCTCCTCCAGTGCCCTTGAAGAAGCGTGTAGCGGCAGTCTGGTCGGCAGAGTACCGCCGCTCGACCATCATGCTGTGGATTCTGTGGTTTACCGTGGTGTTCTCTTATTATGGAATGTTCCTGTGGCTGCCGACGGTGATGGTGCTGAAGGGCTTCAGTCTGGTCAAAAGCTTCGAGTATGTGCTGATCATGACACTCGCCCAGTTGCCGGGGTACTTCACCGCCGCTTATTTCATCGAGAAATACGGCCGCAAGTTCGTACTGGTCATCTACCTGCTGTTGACAGCCGTTAGCGCTGCCTGGTTCGGCAATTCAACGACCGAAGGCATGCTGATGGCTGCCGGGATCTGCCTGTCGTTCTTCAACCTGGGAGCGTGGGGCGGGATGTACGCCTACACACCTGAGTTGTATCCGACTAAGATCCGTTCTACAGGTGCCGGACTCGCCACCTCCTTTGGACGGATTGGAGGCATTATTGCCCC
Organism: Paenibacillus sp. FSL H3-0333; assembly: GCF_038002805.1. Taxonomy (NCBI): domain Bacteria; kingdom Bacillati; phylum Bacillota; class Bacilli; order Caryophanales; family Paenibacillaceae; genus Paenibacillus; species Paenibacillus sp. FSL H3-0333. Next base: position 4,182,515 of record NZ_JBBODG010000001.1, read on the forward strand.
AACGCTGGTCGGCCTGTTGGTTGGCAAGGCGGTCGGGATTGGCTCCATCTTCATGATCTTCTTCGTCACGATTGTAATCGGCGCTCTGGCGGTGCTGTTCCTGGGGAAGGAAACGAAGGGACTGGAGCTAGAGTAGACTGCTTACGGAACAGATTTATACTTAAAAGAACTAACCAGGACTAACAGGCCAGCCGGAAGATTCCGGCTGGCTTTTGTCTTACTTATTTGATATAACCCCTTACTTTTCTGGATTTACCCTATGCAGAGCGTTCCGTATAATCATTAATGTAACCGCTTACTTCACAAATTTGAGGAGGCAACAGATGACAATCAAGGGGACCAAAGGACTTGTACTGCTTCTAAGCTCCATAATGCTGATGACTACGGCTGCATGCTCATCCGGCGGATCGAATGCACCGGACGGCGCTAAGGCTTCTTCCAAGACTGAGGGTTCGGCACCTGCAATTGAGCTGCGAATGACCTGGTGGGGCTCGCAGACACGCCACGATCTGACTACCAAGATGATCAAGCGCTTCGAGGAGAAGAATCCGGGTATTACGATTAAGCCGGAATATTCCGGCTGGGACGGCTATTTCGATAAGCTGTCTACCCAGGTGGCTGGCTCGAATGCTCCGGATATCATTCAGATGGACTATGCGTTCCTGTCCGATTACGCCAAGCGCGGCACCTTGCTTGACCTGACGCCTTATACCCAGGATGGAACGCTGCGGACGGAGGACCATGACAGCAGCATGCTCTCGGCAGGAAGCATTGACGGCAAATTGTACGCCGTCACGCTTGGAGTGAACGCTCCCGGCGTTGTCTATAATGCTTCCGTGCTTCAGGAGCTGGGAATTGCGGAGCCGCAGGAGTCGTGGACGTGGAAGGATTTTGCGGAGATGGCGAATACGATTGCTAAGAAGAAAGGCGACGGCTACTATGGTACGCCGGATATTTCGGGCACTACGAACATCTTCGAGGTATTCGTGCGCCAGAACGGGAGCGGCCTGTTCGCCGGGAATAAGCTCGGGGTCTCCCGGGAGGTCATCGATGAATGGTTCAATTACTGGCAGGGGCTGCGGGACAGCGGCGGCGCTACAACGGCAGAGGTAACTGCCGCGATGACGAATGCTCTGGAGACCCGGCCACTGTCCATTGGCCAGTCTGCCCTTGATTTTGCCTGGTCCAACCAGCTGATTACCTATCAGAATGTGCTGAAGGATCAGAGCCAGAAGCTGAAGATGCAGGTGATTCCGCATATGGAAGGGGAGCAGAAGATCGGCGAATATCTGAAGCCCGGCCAGTTCATCTCCGGGAATGCCAAGACCAAGTATCCCAAAGAGGTGGCGAAGCTGATCGACTTCATGGTCAATGATCCGGAAGGCACCGCTATTCTGGGGGCTGAACGGGGAGTGCCGGTCAATTCCGCAGTGCGGGAGCAGTTGAAGCCCTCGCTTACCGCCGAGGAGCAGTTAATCTTTGATTTTATCGATGTGGTCTCCAAGCATTCCAGTGATATTGACCCGCCTTACCCGCAGGGCTTCTCGGAGATTGATAAGAACTTCAAGAGCGCCAGCGAGCAGATCTCCTTCGGTCAGGCCGGCATTCCGCAGGTAAGCGAGCAGTTCATCTCCGGTGCTAACGCCATACTGGACAAGGCCAAATAAATACAGAGGAGCGAGAGAGCCATTGAGTGCAGATCTGATTACAGTAGATAGACCAGCAGGGATGAAGCGGCGTAAAACAAAGCTGCGCTACAATCAGAACGGGATTGCCCTCCTGTTCCTGTCGCCCTGGCTGCTGGGGCTGGTGTGCCTGACCTTGGGGCCGATGGCGGCCTCACTCTATTTTTCTTTTACAGATTACAGTATTCTGGAGAGCTCCAGATGGATCGGATTGGATAACTTCACCACCATGCTCACTGCAGATCCGCTATTTATCCAGTCGCTTAAGGTGACATTTATCTTCGTATTCGTGTCGGTGCCGCTGAAGCTGATGTTTGCCTTGGCGGTCGCCCTGCTTCTTAACAAAGGCATACGGGGCCTCGGCATCTACCGGACGGTCTATTACATCCCTACGCTGCTTGGAGGCAGTGTCGCTATTGCGATGCTGTGGCGCAAGATGCTCGGCGGCGATGGGCTGCTGAATCAGCTATTGGCCATGGCGGGGATACAGGCGCCTGACTGGGTATCGAATCCCAAATACTCGCTGTATTCGCTGATCCTGCTGTCGGTATGGCAATTCGGCTCGTCGATGATCATCTTCCTGTCCGGGCTGAAGCAGGTGCCGCCGGAATATTATGACGCCTCCTCGGTGGACGGTGCAGGCAAAGTGGGGCAATTCCTGCACATTACGCTGCCGGTGCTGTCTCCGGTTATCTTTTTCAATGTCATCATGCAGACGATCACCGCCTTCCAGTCGTTCACCCAAGCGTTCATTATCAGTAACGGCAGCGGGGGACCGGTGAATTCCACCCTGATGTATTCCCTGTACCTGTACAAGAAGGGCTTCTCCTTCTTCCAGATGGGCTATGCCTCGGCGATGGCCTGGGTACTGGTGCTGCTGATCGGGGTATTCACACTCCTGCTATTCGGCAGCAGCAAGCTGTGGGTGCATTATGAAGATGGGGGGAAATAAGCTATGGATACAGGCAGCGCTTCGAAAAGTGCCATATGGCTCAAGCACTTCATCATCTGTCTGATCGCCTTTGTCATGCTGTACCCGGTGCTGTGGCTGGTAGGCAGCTCGTTCAAGCCGGCGAATATGATTTTCTCGGAAATCTGGTTCTGGCCCCGGCAGTGGAATTTCCATAATTATGTCAGCGGCTGGTTCGGGTTCCAGGGCAGCTCCTTCGCCCGGTTCCTGCAGAACTCGGCTCTGGTCTCTCTGGGGGCCGTGCTCGGTAATGTGATCACCTGCTCCATGGCGGCTTATGCGTTCGCGCGGCTGAATTTCCGGTTCAAGGCACTGGGCTTCGCGCTGATGCTGATGACGATTATGCTCCCGCTGCATGTGACCCTTATCCCGCGTTATATCCTTTTCAACAGCCTGGGTTGGGTGAACACCTTCGCGCCGCTGATTCTGCCCAAGTGGATGGCGACGGACGGCTTCTTTATCTTCCTGACGGTCCAGTTCATCCGGGGTTTGCCGAAGGAGCTGGACGAAGCGGCAACGATTGACGGCTGCGGGCCGGTGCAAATCTTCAGCCGGATTATTATTCCGCTGGCGCTGCCTGCGCTGATCACGACGATGATTTTCACCTTTATGTGGACCTGGGATGATTTCTTCAGCCAGCTCATCTTCCTTAGCGATATTGGAAAATACACCGTGCCGCTCGGGCTGCGGCTGTTCCTGGACTCCAGCTCGCAGTCGGATTGGGGCCCGATGTTCGCCATGTCGGTGCTGTCGCTGGTGCCGTGCTTCATTCTCTTTATCACGCTGCAAAAGTATTTCGTGGAAGGAATTGCGACATCCGGCCTGAAAGGATAGAATCTTGGGAAAAGCATAGGGATGGGGCAAATGCAAAAAAGAATGCTCGGCACCTGGCTGCTGCGGATCAGGCGGAGCAAGCTCTCCACGCTGATGGCGGCCAGTATTATTACGTTCAATCTGATCTTTCTCGGGTTCATAGTCCTGCTGGCGTACCGGACCTTCTCGGACGTAACCTTCAGCGAGATCAGCACCACCAGGCTTGCCCTGCTGAATGAGAGCACGAAGCGCGGCTTCGACTTCATGACCAATGTGTCAGGCACCGCCTACTCTATTGCCGCGAACAAGAACGTTATTGAGGGGCTGGAGACTACGCCTGGCTCCAAGTATCAGATGATCTCCAGGAGGCGGGAGATTACGGAGATTCTCCAGCATTCGCTGGTGCTGAACGAAGGGGTAAGCTCAATTGAGATTTACAGTGACTTGTTCAGCGGGGTGCCGCAAAGCTCCACGGACCTTGTCTTTCCTGTCTCTTCGATTAGGAACGAGAGCTGGTATCCCCAGCTGAAGCAGGCGGATTCACTCTGGGTTCCCCTGGAGGGCAGCGGCGGCGAAGACGAGCCTTATCTGATCGGCCATATCCAGCATCTGTTCGGAAATGAAGGCAAAACGATCGGCTACCTCTATATCCGGCTGTCCGCAGACGATATCCTAAAGCAGTTCAAGGATATCCCTGCTGTGCTGGACGGTCAGATTCATCTGGTGGATACAAGCGGCAATCTTCTGCTGCTGGTGAACAAGGAGGAGGGCTCTGCCGGCAAAACTGTACTAGATGCGGACTGGCTCTACCAGCATACGTATGAGGGCAATGAAGGCTATGAGCTGCTGAACAAGGACGGACAGTCCTATCTCGTCCTGTTCTCCAGACCGAGCACTATCTCCTGGCGGCTGGTTCAGGTCATCCCGACCCGTGAGTTGCTGCAGGAGGTTCGTAAGGCGGACAGGCAGGTGATCGGGATCGGACTGCTCTGCCTGCTCCTGTCGGCGCTGCTGGCGTACTTCTTCATCCGCAATATGATCCGTCCGGTACGCAGGCTGATTCAGGAGATGCGGAAGCTGGAGCGCGGAGACTTCCGGGCTAGTATGAGTGAGTCGCTGACGGAGGAATACACGCAGATGTCTTACGGCTTCAACCACATGGTGAACCGGCTGCAGGAGCTGGTGCAGAGCGAGCGGGAAGCAAGCGCCGCGAAGCGGGAGGCTCAGGCAGGGCTGCTGGAGGCCCAGATCAAGCCGCATTTCCTGTACAACACACTGGATATGATTCACTGGAAGGCAATGGATTACGACGCCCAGGATATCAGCTACATGATTACCCAGCTTGGCAAAATGCTGCGCATCGGCCTGAGCGGCGGCAGAATGCTCATTCGTCTGCGCGACGAGCTGGAGCATGCGCGGTGTTATGTCAGCATCCAGCAGGAACGGCTGCCGATTGCCATTGAGTATACGGAGTCGATTGCGGACCCGGCGGTCCGGAGTTATTTCATTCCGAAGGTCATTCTCCAGCCGCTGATTGAGAATTCAATTATTCATGGCAGCCGGGAGCCTGGCTCCGGCCCTTTGCAGATTCATCTGGAGGTGCAGGAGATTAAGACGCCGGGAAGGCAGCCTTACTTGCAAATCACACTGCTGGATAACGGCCGGGGCTTAGAGGAAGGCTGGTCGATGGAGCAGGTGAGCGGCATCGGCACCCGGAATGTGATGAGCCGGATTCAGTTGTACTGCGGGGAACCGTATGGACTATACTTGGCCAACCGGCCGGAGAGAGGGGTTGCGGCTATGATTACGCTGCCAGTCATTGAGACGGAGGAGCAGCTGGAACGGCTGCTGCGCGATCAGATATGAGCCGCTCTATACTGCTGGTGGATGACGACCCGCATATTCTGAAAGCCCTTACGAGACATGTGGGCTGGGAGAAGCTGGGCCTGACCCTGGCTGGAACAGCGGTCAACGGCCATGAAGCGCTGGAGCTGTTCCGCAGGCTCTCCCCCGATCTGGTGATGACCGATGTCTATATGCCGGGCATGGGCGGGCTGGAGCTTACAGAGGCGCTAAGGGAGCTGGCCCCGGAGCTGCCGGTTATTATCTTGAGCGGCTACGAGGAATTCGAGAATGCCCGGCAGGCGATGCGCTGGGGCGTCAGCCATTTCCTGCTGAAGCCGGCCCGGGTAGACGAGATCGAAGCAGTGCTTCGCGCTGTGCTGCTGGATCTGGATGCCGGAGAGCAGAAGAAGCGGCTGGAGGAGCGTTATCAGCAGGAAATCGGCCGCACGCTTCCTTTTCTGCGGGAACGTCTGCTTATGGAGCTGTTGACCACCCGCTACAGTGCGGAGGAATGTTCCGAGGAGCGGCTCGGATATCTCCAGATTACCCGTCCGCAGCGGCTGGCGGCGGCCAGCATCCAGCTGAACCGGCCTTCGCCGCTGCATAAGCTGAAGGAGCGCGAATGGCAGCTGCTGCGCTTCGGAGCGGGCAATATCTGCCGGGAGACACTCCAGCACAAGCTTGCCGGACATCCCTCTGTGCAAGGTCATGTGCTGGACTATTCCGACGATCTGCTGGTGGTGCTGCTGCTGGATCGTGAGGCGGGAGAACCGATCCCGGTTCTGAAGGAAGTAGTGCAGGAGACGATGGATAAGATCCGAAATTACATTCAGCTTCAGGCCTATGCCGGCATTGGTTCGGTCAAATCTGCCATCCATGAACTGATCGATTCTTATCTGGAGAGCAGAGAGGCGCTTGCTTCCGCGGAGTTTCAGGAGACCAGTCCCATCTATGCCTATGAGCCGTGCAAAGCCACCAACCCGTGGACGCTGGAGGACTATTCCCGGCTGCTCCAGGAGTGGAATGAGGTGCTGCTGTGCAGGGATTCCTCAAAAGTATGGGAGACCTGGGAGATCATCTTCGGCAGGCTCCGGCAGGAGGACCAGAATAATATTCAGGACATACAGACGGTGTGTGTCGGGCTGTTCACTACGCTGATGTATTACTGGAATGCCTGCTGCCCGGGCCGCACTCCCCCTATGAGCATGTCCGAATTCCTGCAGGCGGTGACGGGCTATTATACCTGGAGAAGCTTGACGGAGTGGATGGGGCAGATGATTCCGGCCTTCCTGACCGCAGCTTTTACCGAGATGAACGTCAAGAAGAACCGTCTGGTAGAGAGCGTCAAAAGCTATGTGGAAGCCCACTACACTCAGGAGATCAGCTTCATGGGCCTCGCGCAGGAGCTGCATGTGCATCCGAAATATCTCAGCCAGCTGTTCAAACGGATCAGCGGTGAGAATTTCGTCAGCTACCTGAATCAGTACCGGGTGGACCGGGCCATCGAATTCCTGCAATCCGGCCAGCATATGGTGTATGAGATCAGTGAAATGGTCGGCTTCAACAACCCCGCCTATTTCAGTCAGGTGTTCAAGATGATTACCGGGCGCAGCCCGAGTGATTATTTGAAGGGGTGAGGGTGGGGGGCAAGGGCAGGTGCAAGTACTATATAAATTGAACTAGTGGTTTTTTATGTTTTGGGAATAGCCGTGACTCCAGAGAAGTTTTGGACTTCCGGCCGCTGTTGTGTTTGAATTTCCTGATTTAAACCGCGTTACGCGGTAGAAATTCAAACACAAAGGCGGTCGCTACCGCTCCTCCAGTTCCAAAATTCCCCTCCGCCACTTTTCCTTTAACTTGAATTTTTAGTTCAATTTATATAGTAAACCCCTGTAGCTTTGCTCCGCTATTGCAGCCCGCAGGGTGAGTATAGTATATTCTTATGGAGACACAAACGAACGTTCTCATTGCCCGGCAGGTTACATCAAGTTGCGGTGTGGTGACAGACGCTCTCATCCAAGATCTTGAGGAGTTAGTCTCTCAAGGTCTTTTTATTGATTTATGGCGGTACGCCGGCGGCGGGTGCATTCCTGCTGTGCGACTGTGCGACTCTATAGACAGATGCTTCAGATATTTTAGCGGTTATGCGGACTGAGAATCCGTTATTTCTTCAAAAAGCTACTTTATGAGGCCCGAGCGGACTGAGAAGCGCTTATTTGGGTTATTTGGCCCTGAAATGAGACGATATTGTCTAATTAAGGGATTCTGAGTCCGCTTGACTGTCATATTTGCCGGATTTGTTCGGAATAACGGAATCTCAGTCCGGCAGAGCGGGATAGGAGTAGCGGGGAGTAAGAGTAGCAAGTATAGTAACTTTATTAACTGCTCCAATACATGACTGGAACGGCTGCATCGGCTGCTTAGGGTATATGATATAATGTGAGAATTACCAAGACATACGGGTGGGGCGATGAAGCATGGCTAAAGACAGGCAGGGGCTGCATTTCTCGGAGTTGGTCTGGGAGAGTACGGAGCAGAATGTGGCGATTCCGCCGCGCGGTACTGTAGATGAAGGCAGCCGGAAGCCTAAGTCAGAGCCGGTTAAGAAGACAACGTCCGGTTACGATACAGTCCAGCTCCAGCTCTGGGATATGGAAGAGAGTGTGGAGCCGGTAACCACTACAGAGAGCGAGTTCGTCCAGCGTGCACGTGAGCTTGTAGAGCATAAGGAGCCTGCGGCGCTGTTCGTCCCGTTCAAAAGCTATTGGCCCACCTACGGGCATATGACCGGCGCGCAGAGCAGATGGTATTTCTTTTGGCGGGATGAAGTCCGGCAGGGGAGATACCCGAAGACCGATCTCTCATATATCTTCCTGCATATCTATGAGCTGATTAACGGTGTGGGCTGGGACGAGCCTCAGGAGGGCTGCCGTCAGCTCGGTCTGCTGTGGGAGGCCTACCGTGATAGTTACAAACGTCTGGATCAGTACCTTGGCGGGTGGATTGCGGATTTCTCTTTTGTCCATAAGCTGGATATCCCTCTCTCGGAGATTGTGGCCCGTTCGCGCGGGCTGGCCGGGGATCTGGCTGAGCTTGAGCTGGTCCGCTGCCTGTCTACTGCCCCGGAGCAGCTTAGCATCGAGGTACTGAGTGTGATGTCGGACTATGATATCAGCAAGTCCAAATTCTATACCGGCGAGGGTAAAATCGCTGCGGATCGTTATATTCCCCAGGTTGTAGCCCTAATTGATGCTTATGTCGCGCGGAAGCATGGCTCGAATCTAATCACGATGTTCCCGCCTGCCCCTCCTGTCGTCCGTGAGCGTTATTTGTTCCGCAGCGCGGTATACGATATCTCCCTGTATGGCTATTCTGTTCTTGTGCCTGTCATCCGGGTCAGCAAGTCCCCGCCGCTGCGCAGCCTGATTACCCGGCTGTTCCGGCTGACCGAGAATAAGCTGCGGGCGCTGATGGGATACCGGGGAAGACTGAAGGATGTCCGGGTTGATGCCGATATGGATGATCTCGTCACCCGGTTCCTGGAGCGTGAATTCCGCAAGGCGGAGCTGGAAGAGAAGGGACCGGCAGTGGTCATTGACCAGCAGAAGCTGGAGCAGTTGGCAAGCGACTCCGAGGTGGTGCGTTCCTTGCTTACGGTGGAAGACACCGGGGAGCCGGGTCATGAGGATGACGCGGAATGGATAATTGAGTCTGAAGGAGCACATGGAGGAGCCGAATCAGCGGGCGAGGAAAGTGTTGCGAATGCGAATGAAAGAGTTGCATCAGCTGTATCGGCAAATGAGGATAGCTCTGCAAAAGCTGAAGAGCAAGCGGGCCGGATGGCTGGTGGTGGGCGGTTAGGAGGCACGCGGGAAGACCTCCCGGGTGATTCCCTGTCTGCCGGACAGAAACTTGCCGATTCTCAGCCGCCAGCCTCAGATAGCGAAGCGGACCGCTGGACGCTGTTCGCTTCAGAGCTGACTCCGCTGCAACGGGAGGCCGTGCTGACGCTGGCAGAGGAGGACGGCTCTGCGAAGGTGCAGCGGCTGGCTGCGGGAGCAGGAACGATGGCAGAGCTGCTCTACGATGAGATTAATGAGCTGGCAATGGACAGTCTGGGAGACCTCATTATTGACGGGGAAGAGCTGACCGAAGAATGTCTATCCATGCTGGACTATATAAAGAGGTGAAATTCGTAAATGAACCCACTCAAAATACCGAAGCGGATGACCACCGCGCTCGTCAATTCGCTGACAGCGGGAGTTGTACCGCGTATCGGTCTTGAACATATCGCCGTCGGCCGGCGGCCGGAGGTGGAGGCGATTCTCCGCGATATGGAGAATATCGCCGATGGCGGAGCTGCCTTCAAGCTGATAACAGGCAAGTTCGGCAGCGGTAAAAGCTTCCTGCTCCAGATCATCCGCAACTATGCGATGGACCGTGACTTCGTGGTTGCCGATGCTGACCTGTCGCCGGAGCGGCGGCTGGTCGGCACGAAGGGCCAGGGGCTCGCCACCTACCGCGAGCTGATGAGCCATCTCTCGACCCGGACCCGCCCGGATGGAGGGGCGCTGGAGATTATGCTGCAGAAGTGGATCATGACGCTGCAGCAGGCGGTGATGCAGGATAAGGGCTATGGCCCTGATGCGCCGGAGCTTGGCGATGAGGTCGGGCAGCGCATCTATTCGGTGGCCTCCGAGATGCGCGGGCTGGTGCATGGCTTCGACTTCGCCAAGGTGCTGGCCTCCTACTGGAACGGGCACAAGCTGGCCGATGACGGGCTGAAGCAGGATGCCCTGCGCTGGCTGCGGGGAGAGTTCCCGACCCGCACGGAAGCGCGGAAGGCGCTCGGTGTTGGGGTCATCATCGATGATGACAACTGGTATGACTACATGAAGCTGTGGGCGGAATTCACCGGAGCCATCGGTTATAAGGGCTTGCTGCTGTTCATCGATGAAGGGGTGAACCTCTACAAGATTACCAACAGCATCTCGCGGCAGAGCAATTACGAGAAGCTGCTGACTATGTTCAATGATACGATGCAGGGCAAAGCAGAGCGGCTGGGCATCTTCGTTGGCGGTACGCCGCAGTTCGTGGAGGACCACCGGCGCGGTCTGTTCAGCTATGAGGCCCTGCGCTCCCGGCTGGTGGCCGGACGGTATGCAGGCAGCGGGCTGAACAATTACACAGGGCCGATTATCGCGCTGGACATGCTGTCCCATGAAGAGATTCTGATCCTGCTCCAGAAGCTGCGGGATATCCACGCGCTGCACTACGGATATGAAGCAAGACTGACACAGGAGCAGCTGGTGCATTTCATGGAGGAGGCGGTCAACCGGCTGGGAGCTGATGAACTGCTCACCGCACGAGAGGTGGTGCGGGACTTCATGGATCTGCTGCATACCCTGCACCAGCATCCGGAGCTTTCATTCGAGAAGCTGGTCGGGGAGCGGACTTCGCGGCCTGCCGAGACGGAACAGAATGAGCTGGACGGCTTCCTGGCGGAGTTCGACCTATGAGTGATAATCCGTTCTACCGGCTGGCCCCGTTCATCAAGGAATTCATCTACAAGAACCGCTGGGATACGCTGCGCGAGGCGCAGGTCGATGCCTGCCGTGTGCTGTTTGACACGCCGCATCATCTGCTGATCGCTTCAGGGACGGCTTCAGGCAAGACCGAAGCAGCTTTCTTCCCGGCGCTTACGGAGCTGCACCAGCGTCCGTCTGCATCGGTAGGTATTCTATATATCGCGCCGCTGAAGGCGCTGATTAACGACCAGTTCACGCGGCTGAATGATCTGCTGCGTGAAGGGAACATTCCGGTCTGGCACTGGCATGGCGATGTGCCGCAGGCGGACAAGACCAAGCTGATGCAGAACCCTTCAGGGGTGCTGCAGATCACCCCTGAATCGCTGGAGGGCCTGCTGATGAACCGCCCGAATGCGATCCCGGCCCTGTTCCATGATCTGCGCTTCATCGTTATCGATGAAGTTCATGCCTTCATGGGCGCGGACCGCGGCATTCAGGTGCTGAGCCAGCTGGCGCGGATCTCGCGGATGGCGGGCTGTCATCCGCGGCGGGTCGGCCTGTCTGCGACCTTAAGCGACTACGCCTCCGTCACGGAGTGGCTGGCGGCAGGCACGCGCGAGAGCGTGGAGGTCAGCGCGCCGCAGGGCGGGCGCAAGCTGCGGCTGAGCGTGGAGCATTTCTCGTTCCCGGATGCGCGGAATGAAGAGGAGGCCGAACACCTGGAGCGGGCGCGCCAGGCTTACTATGGCTTCATCTATGATCACACGCATGTGAAGAAGGCGCTCATCTTCACGAACAGCCGCACCGATGCCGAAGAGGCCATCCTGGAGATGCGGCGCATTGCCGCCAAGCGCGGCGAGCGGGATGTCTTCCATGTGCATCATGGAAGCATCTCCGCGATGCTGCGCGAGGAGACCGAGGCCACGCTCCGTGAGGGCGCAGGGCCGGCTGTGGCTGCAGCGACGCTGACGCTGGAGCTGGGGATTGACCTGGGCGAGCTGGAGCGGGTACTCCAGCTCGGCGCGCCTTATAGCTGCGCGAGCTTCGTGCAGCGGCTGGGCCGCTCGGGCAGGCGCGGGGACGCCGCCTCCGAGATGATCTTCGTCACGCCAGAGGAGGAGGACGAGGAGGCGCAGCTCCCGGCGCGCATGCCGTGGACGCTGCTGCGGGCCATTGCCGTCATCGAGCTGTACGTACGCGAGAAGTGGGTAGAGCCGCTGGCCGTGCGCCAGCTGCCGGTCGGTCTCCTGTATCATCAGACGATGAGCATTCTGAAGAGCATGGGCGAAGCAGAGCCGGAGGAGCTGAAAGAGGCTGTGCTTAGCCTGCCGTCCTTCCGCAGCATCGATCCCGCTGATTATGATGACTTCATGGAGTACATGCTGGGCATGGGCCATATCGAGAAGATGGATGAAGGCAGCCTGCTAATTGGAATGGCTGGCGAGAAGATCGTTAACAACTTCCGCTTCTATGCGGTATTCAAGGACGATGAAGAGCATGTCGTCTATAACGGAACCGAGGAGATCGGGTCCATTACCACCGTTCCGCCTCCGGGCTACTGCTTCACACTGGCAGGCAAGCTATGGAAGGTCGAGGAGGTGGACAACCGCCATAAGGCCGTTTATGTCAAAGGCTCACGCGGTAAAGTGGATACCTTATGGCTCGGCGCAGGCGGAGATGTCCATACCCGGATTATGACGAAGATCCGCGAAGTATTAGGATCTACGGCTCTGTACCCATACCTTGCACCAAGCGCGGCCGCCAGACTGGAACGGGCCCGCAGGCTCGCGAAGGAGAGCGGACTGCTGACGCGTTCCGTTCTGCCAGCCGGGGGAGACTCCATGTTCATCCTTCCGTGGGCTGGCAGCCGCCAGTTCCGTACGCTGGAGCGCCTTCTCAAGAACAATCTGAAGGAGCCGCTTGGCTTGCGCTCGGTCGTGCCCATGGAACCGTATTACATGGTAGTCGCCGGTAAAGTGGATGCAGAGAAGCTGGAGGATGAGATTATCGCTGAGACCGCTGCCGCTACGGATGCACTCGCGCTCCTGAAGCCGGATGAAGCCCCTTACCTCGGCAAATATGATGAGTTCATCCCGCATGACCTGCTGCGCAAAGCTTTTTCGCTCGACGGCCTTGATGTGCCGGGTCTGGTCGGTGTGGTCAAACAATGGAAGCAGCCTCCGGCATAATTGATATAGTGATAGCCAATATGCGGAGATGTCTCTCGCTTATACAACAAGAAGCAGTTGATCCTATCGTGATCAACTGCTTCTTGTTTAACCACGGAAATTATACAAAGAACTACGGTATAATTAGAAAAATATTATATGGTGGGTGAGGATTCTATGGAAGCAAAAGCGTTAGAGCGTTTACCAGATCCAACAATGTTACAAAAGCTAATGAAAATCAAAGCATCACTGAATATTATTCTTTGTCAGGAGGAATGGCTTCGTTACCATAGCTATGTTCAAGATTGGAATGAGGGTGTTTCTATGGCGAAAATAGATAATGGATCAGGGGATCATCTGTTTATTTTGTTTTCTCCTGAAGGCTCCATCATAAAAGGCTTCGATCACGAATCTGAATTAAGCCCATATGCACAAGATGAACATAAAGTATGGCAAGGGATTTATGATGACGTCCCAAAGGAATTATTATCATTACTTGAAGATGATGCAATTGAAAAAGAAGATGTGACTTTTTGTATTTGGCGTAAAAACAGTGACACTAGCTGGCACAAAGGAAACGTTGAGATTCCAGAAGGTACAAGTGATGGTTCTGATTTTTTATTGGGCTGTATATTCCATACACCAGAGGATTTTGTGGAATTTGCAACAGGTTACTTTGAATTATCCCTATCCTTAGAGGTTGTTGCAAAAATCTACGAGGATCTCCTCATTACGGAAGAGATGATCCATATCTTGAATTCCAGCTGTGACGTAAAGGAAGTTCTTCAAGAATTAGAGCTATTACGCTTAAGAGGTTAGTGAGATTCGCCAGCATCCTGGAACCACACCGTTACTCTAACGTATAGACGTTTAACCATTATTCAAATTATTCCATTATGACGCATACAGGCGGAGGTGAACCGGACTGGAGTATTTATACGACTTGATTCAATTGGCATTCTCCATCGCTTTTATCTATTCGTTAGTGTCGATACCCCTTACCTACTTTTCTTTGCAGGAGATCCACTGGGGTCATGAACTTGCTGCACCCGGTTTAACCTGGTCTGTATCGGTCCGGCTGTCGGAGCCGAGCAGTATTCAGCGGTGGATCGCACGAACCGCCAGGCGTAGAGAAGCACCTGATGAGGATGACAATAGTCCTTTCCTACATTGAGATCCATACATTCAATTAGGGAGGGCAACAATGAACAAGATGAACCTGTATCCAAAATGGGCCAAGCCCCTTCTCGTCCTAGCAATGGGACTTATTACGGCCATAGTGCTTAGCGGCTGCTCAGCAGCATCCCAAACCAGCCCGATTAGTGCGGATTCCCCAGGGATATTCAACCACTTCTTTATTTATCCGTTTTCGTTCTTAATCCAATTCTTCGGAAATGCCTTTCAAGGAAATTACGGTTTATCGATTGTGCTGATGACGCTCATCATCAGGCTTGCAATCCTGCCGCTCATGATGAATCAGACCAAGAAGCAAATGGCTATGAGAGCAAAGATGGCCGTCCTCCAGCCGGAGTTAACGGAGCTGAAGGAGAGGTATAAGAACAATGCCAGTGCGGATGCCGCTAAGCAGCAGCAGGCCGAGATGATGCTGCTCTACCAGAAGCATCAGTTTAATCCGTTAAGTATGGGCTGTTTACCGATGCTGCTCCAATGGCCGATCACCCTCGCATTTTATTACGCCATTCGCCGTACCCCAGAGATTGCCGCACACGATTTCCTGTGGTTCAACCTGGGAACCGCAGATATGATTCTGCCGCTTATTGCCGCTGCGGTCTATTACGTGCAGTTCCGCGTATCGCAATCTGCAGCTGTACAGAATCAGCAAAGCCCGGGTAACCAAATGGCTTGGATGGGATGGCTGTCACCGGTCATGATGGGACTGTTCTCGTTTCAGGTACCCGCAGCCTTGCCGTTATATTGGGTGGTTGGCGGGATATTCATTATCGTGCAGACGGTCATTCTGAATATACTGTACGCGAAGCCGGACTTACAAAGTAGTTGAATCTGGAAGCAGCCGATCTAACGTGATCGGCTGCTTTTACTGAAGATGCACTTCAGAAATTAGCAAAAAGCAAAAAGAAGCGGAGGGGAAATTTGGAACTGTAGGAGCGATAGCGACCGCCTGAAAGCTTTCCGCAGGAAAGCTCCCTTCTGAAGCATCAGCAGTCACCGGATTTCTACCACGAACAGTGGTTTAAATCAAGAAATCTGGTGACAACAGCGGCCGGAAGTCCAAATGTTCACCGCAGTGACGACCAAGCTTAGAGTTCAATTCTTTAGTGCTTTTTATAAAAATATAAATAGACGAGGTGACTCCAAGTGATTTCACTTATAACTGTAAGACTAGCGTCCATAGCAGATGCTGAGGCACTGTCGGGACTCAATCAAGAGTTCAACGGCGGCGTCCACAGATCCCCGGCCCGAATTATTGAACATCTACATACTAACCGTAACGAACTGATTGCCGTAGCCGAGTTGAACGGTAGCATCGTGGGTTTTGGCTGCGCTCAAAGCCTGTATTCCTTTTGCTATGAGGAGCCCTATGGAGAAATTACAGAACTCTATGTGCAAGATACCGCCCGAAGAAAGGGAGCTGCCAGAGCTATCATTACTTGTCTGGAAGACGAGCTTAGGTTGCGCGGAGTGAGACGGGTCAAGGTATTGACGGGTAGAAGGAACACTGCGGCTATTCGGACCTACGAAGATTGTGGCTATGTGAAAGACGATGAGCAGATGTTAGATAAAGAGCTGACGAATGAAGCCCGCCCAAGCATACCCTAGAAAAAACAAACCTCATTTCTGCAGTTCCCACCTTGCCCGGAAGCGCTCTACGCGATGATAATTAGCTTATCACGACAGAGGGGGCTTTAATGAATGGTCAACAGAAAAATGAAGCAAACCGCCACCGTCGCGTTCGCCGCGCTAATGGCAGTAAGCCTTGCCGCATGCGGGAACTCGAACAACAACGCCAATTCCAAGGCTAAGGACACCGCCGCACCGAACGCCGCCACAGGCAGCGGCAATGCCGCTGCTACAGACGCTCCGAGCGACAAGAAGGTAACCATTACCTTCCAGAACATCTACCCTGACCCAGCAACACCGTCTTACAAAATGATCCACGAGCTGACTGACCAGTACATGAAAGAGCATCCCAATGTAAAGATTGAGCTGGATACGCTGAACACGGATCAACAGAAGGTGAAGCTGAAAACACAAGCAGCCTCCAAAGAAATACCTGATATTACGATGGTTAACCCTGCCGCTCAAATGAAGCCCTTTGTAGATGCAGGATTATTAGCCCCGCTGAATGATGTGCTCGATCAGAATGGACTGAAAGATACGTACCAAGCGGGTCTGCTCGACTATTACAGCTTCGATAACAATGTGTATGCGCTTCCTGACGGCAATAATATCGAAGTGGTCTACTACAACAAAGACTTGTTCGCCCAAGCCGGAATTGCAGCACCTCCAACCACGTTTGAAGAATTACTGAAGGACGTTAAGCTCTTAAAAGACAAAGGGATTACTCCACTGGCTATCGGTGAAAAGGATTCGTGGACCGGCTCGTTCCTGTTCATGAACATCCTGCTTCGTACTAACGGCGGTCCTGGCTTCCTGAAAGACGTAGTGGATGGCAAGAAAACATTTGAAGATCCTGCCTTTGTTGAAGCGGTAGACGCGTTCCAGCAACTGGTAGCAGCAGGCGCATTCCCTGACGGGGCAACTTCCATCGATGCAAATGCCGGCGGGAACATTTTCAGATCCGGTAAGGCAGCAATGTGGGTTATCGGTACTTGGGAGACGGGCGCGAATGATGCTTCTTCCGTAGCCGGTAAAGTGGGAGCCTTCCAATTTCCTACTGTTAACGGTAAAGGTGATCCGAACGAATTCATGCTTGCACCGGGCAGCGCATTTGCCGTGTCTGCAAACAGCGAGCATCTGAAGGAAACGAAGGATTTCCTGAACTTCTTCGCTTCTGAATATCCTAAAAAACAGTTCGAACTGAAGAATGCTGTAGGTATCGGGCAAAAGGTAGACGGTGACCTGAAAGCTGCCGGTTACTCCGAGCTGGCTATCACTGTGGCCGGTCTGTTCAACCAAGTAAAAGGCGGCGATCTTTCCTTCGACAACACGATGAATCCAGCAACTTCACAAGTCCACCTCAGCAGCATTCAGAACCTGTTCGTTCAAAAGATGGATTCCAAGGCGGTAGCCAAAGAGCATCAGGCCGCATTTGAAGCCAATAAATAAGCCTAAGACTTCAGCGTTTCGTATAATCTAAGCTTTACTCAATTTACGCCATCTAACGCATTCCCTGCAATCGTATAGCCGTCCTGCTCGATGCGAAGCCAGCTGATTCAGGCTGCTTCGTATCGGGTTTATCATGCACTTTTTAAAGTTAATAGCATTAATCATTAATGATATGAATCAATAGATAAAGAAGAATCTGCTTGATTAGGAGGCGGGAAAGATGAAAGTCCTTAAGGTTCCGGCATACACAATCGCTGCCTTCATACTGCCATGTCTGTTGCTCTATGTGTGCCTGGTATTCGTTCCCATACTGGTCTCATTATACACGGGCTTATTGAAGTGGGACGGTCTAACGACCTCTCAGTTCGTCGGCTTCGGCAACTTCAAGAATATGTTCTGGAATGACCCGGTGTTCTGGCCCTCTGTTCGGAGAACGCTGCTGTACGCCGTGGCTTCCATGCTGGAAATCCCGCTCTGTCTGGGGATGGCGATCCTGCTGAACCGCTATCTGCGCAGAGCCAACACGCTGGTGTCGATCTACTTCACGCCGGTCATCTTATCAGTCGTTATTATTGGACAACTCTGGAAGACCATCTATAACCCTACTTCGATGGGGGGGATGCTGAACGGTGTGCTGGTGTCCCTGGGGCTGGAGAGCTGGACGCATAACTGGCTGACCGAGCCTAATATCGCCATGTATTCTCTGTATCTGGTGTCCCTGTGGCAGTATTTCGGCTACCATCTGCTGATTCAGTATACCGGAGTGCAGAACATTCCCGACGAGCTGTACGAAGCGGCCAGAATTGACGGGGCTGACGGCTTCAAGGCGGATCGTTACATTACGCTTCCGCTAATCATTCCGATTTTCAAAATCTCGATCATCCTGGCGTTCATCGGGTCCCTGCAAGCCTTCGACCTGGTCATGGTCATGACTGGCGGCGGTCCGGCGCATGCAACCGATGTCATCTCCACCCATATGTATAACAGCTCCTTCTTGTCCTTCAAGTATGGCTACGGCAGCGCGATTGCGACGTTCCTCGTGGTGGTCTGTCTCATTTTTACCGGCATCATCAACATGATCTTCAACCGGCTTGAGCGAAAATTCGAATAGGAAAGGAGTGCGCGGACCATGCGTAAGCTTAAAAAAGGAATCGTGTATCTTCTTTTTGCCATTCCTGTCATTACCCAGCTCTACCCGCTACTGTGGCTCCTGCTATACTCTCTGAAGACGAATGAGGAGATTCAGGACGGGAGCTTCTTTTCTTTACCGCGAAAATTTCAATGGCATAACTACTACGAGGCTTACACCTCGGGCAGTTATCTGAAGTACCTGTCGAACAGCGTGTTCGTTACCGCCCTTACGATGATTTGTGTCATTCTGCTGGCTTCTATGGCAGCCTATGCGATCTCCCGGTTCCGGTGGAAATACGGCAATGTCGTGATGACCATTTTCCTGATGGGGATGATGATCCCGATGCAGGCCACGCTGCTGCCGCTGATGATTATTTTCAAAAACATGCATATTCTCAACACCCACTGGTCGCTGATTCTGCCGTACATCGCGTTCTCGACTCCCATCGCCGTGTTCATCTTGAGCGGCTTCATGAGAGCTATTCCACATGAGATCGAAGAATCGGCGTTCATCGACGGGGCGAGCGTGTACCGGATCTTCCGCAGCATTATCCTGCCGGTGTCGATTCCGCCTGTCATGACCGTATGTATCTTAACCTTCATCAATATCTGGAACGAGTACATCCTGGCTGCTACGTTCATCTCGTCAGAGAAGCTCAAAACCCTTCCATTCGGGGTCTATACCTTCGTGAGCCAGTATTCGGTCAACTACGGGAATATCGGGGCCTTCCTGGTGATGGGCGCGCTGCCGGTCATTCTGATCTACTTCTTCCTGTCGAATCAGATTACCAAAGGGATGGTGGCCGGAGCGGTTAAGGGGTAGGGTAAGGCATGCTGAATTCCCTCATTGCATAAAAATGGAAAAGTTTTATAATAGGAAACGGCAGAACAGGTGCGTAAAGGGGAGAGTCTTATGAAGCTCGGCTTTCATTCCATTCATCATCGGTTGTTCTTGCTGTTTCTTTTTTGCATGTCCAGTATTCTGCTTATTGTCAGCCTGCTGTACTATAACCGGACTACAGACCAATTGCATGAGAAGATCGGTGATTTGTCGCAAAAAAACGTCGCCCAGAGCGCAGGCCTATTTACGCTTCTCTATAAGGGGTATGACGCCTTGTCCAAATCGCTCAGCAATAACTTCGAGATGATCCGCTTGATTAATGAGAAGACGGACGGGCCGGCGGTGGCTTATATCAATGAGCAGACGGTGACGAATATCATCGGCTCGATCTTTTATTCGCGGGACGATCTGGTGGGTATTCATGTGATCACGGACCGCGGCAAGATCTACAACTATGGCAACTATATGAATGTGGTCGATCCGAATTATAGGCAGGAGGACTGGTACCGGCAATTGCAGGCTTCCTCAGGGAAAATGGTCTGGCTCGGGGTGTACCCGCACTCCCTGATCGACCAGGTGGAGGACAGTCCGGTCTTCGCCTTCGGGCGGCAGCTCTATGACCTGAATGAGCATAAGCCGATAGGCATCGTGCTGTATGAGACAGACCCGCAGCCGGTGCTGGACGCGCTGGAGAATCTGAAGCTGGGCGCGCACAGCCAGGTCTACCTGATGTCCCCGGATGGACGGTTTGTCACCTCGGCCACAGATCCCCAGCCGGACGCTGCCCGTCTGCCTAAGCTCCCCGCTTCGGAGCATGTGATGGTTCAGCAGGAGCGCGGCCAACTGGTTGTGGCGTCTAAGCTGTCTTTCTCGGGCTGGTGGGTGATGAGTATTACGCCGGACAAGGATCTGAATGTGGAGCTGGTGGAGATGAAGCGTTATCTCTTGATCGTGATTTCGGCGCTGATCCTGGTCTCCACATTAATTGCTTCCATTGTATCGAAGACCATCTCTTCGCCGCTGAAGAAGCTGATCCGCGAGATGCGGCAGGTGGAGGTGGGGAATTTCCGCGGCATGGTCAAGGTCTCTTCGTATCAGGAGATTAATATTCTGGTCGCTTCCTTCAACCGGATGGTCCGGCGGATCGAGGAGCTGATTGAACGGGTCAAGCTGTCCTCGGTCAGCGAAAAAAATGCGGAGCTGCATGCCCTGCAGTCTCAGGTGAACCCGCATTTTCTATACAATACGCTGGATATGATCTACTGGATGCTCGATGAGGAGGGCAATGAACAGCTTGGCGAGCTGGTGCTCTCTCTGTCATCTATGTTCCGTTACAGCAGCCAGTGGGAGGACGGGGCCGATGTAAGCCTGAGTGAGGAGCTGGAGCAGATCGGGCATTACCTGAAGATTATCTCGATCCGTCTGGAGGGCCGCCTCGTAATCGTGACGGATATCGATGAACGCTGGCTGAACATAAGGGTCCCGAAGATGACGGTGCAGCCGGTCATTGAGAATGCGGTCAAGCATGGACTGGAGCCGCTCTCGCGTCAGGGGATTCTTAAGGTATACACCCGGCAAGAGGACGACCACCTTGAGCTAATTGTGGAGGATAACGGGGACGGAATGAACGGGGAGCAGCTTGCAAGGCTACAGGAGTCGCTGAATGTGGATGGTCCTGATAGTTCGGGCTCCAGTGGCAGAGAAGGCGGCAAAAGCGGGATCGGACTCCAGAACCTGCACCGCCGCCTGCGGTTCATGTTCGGGGAGGGCTATGGTCTGCAAATTCAGAGCTTCCCCGGTGAGGGGACGCAGGTGGCGATCGTGCTGCCTATTCCAGTGGAAGGAGAGCTGCCGGGATGAATATTCTTATAGCCGATGATGAACGGGCCATCCGTGAAGGCATCAAGCGTACGATTAAGCAGATTAGTGCAGAGCATCAGGTGTTCGTGGCTGAGCGGGCGGAGGAAGCGGTGAAGATTCTGGAAGAGCAGCACATCCATATCGTGCTGACCGATATTCTGATGCCGGGCATGAACGGGCTGGAATTCATGAAAATCTCGAAACGCCGGTATCCGTATGTGAAATGGATTGTCATCTCTGCCCACAGCGAATTCTCCTATGCCCAGGAAGCGGTCCGGCTGGGGGCACGGGACTATCTGCTCAAGCCGATCGGCAAGCATAAGCTGACCGAGCTGATCGACAGCCTGACAAGCGAAATCCAGCAGGATAACCAAATCTCGCGGCAAGGCGAGCGGCTGAAGGCCAGTCTGCGGTTCCTGCGCGAGGGGGTTTTTCAGCGGCTGGCCTCCGGGCTGGATATCGGGAATCTGGACATCGACGCGTTCATTGAAGATTATCACTCCTTCTATCTGGTGATGGTTCAGCTGGAGGCGGGGGATCAGAGCGCCCGGCTGGAGCATTTCATTGTTGAGAATGTTCTCTCCGAGCTGATCGAGCGGTATGGGCGGGGCTTCGTGGTCAGCTATGACCGCCAGCACCTGCTGGGCCTGATCTCACCGGGCGAGAGCGTCCGGGTAGAGCAGTTCCAGGAGGAGGTGAAGACGCATCTGACGCATTATTTGAAAATCCCTTTTCAGATGATCTATTCCGGGCGGAGCTGTGACTTCCATACGGTGCCGCAGATCGTGAAGCGGATGCGGGAGGCTTCGGCCTTCCAGGGGCCGCCGCTTGAGCCGCTCAAGGGGAGTGGGGAGAAGGCGATTGAAGTGGCGCTGCACTACATTAAGGAGCATTTCTACGAGGAGCTGTCACTGGAGAGAATCGCTTCGGTGGTGTTCCTGAATCCGGCTTATTTCAGCCAGCTGTTCAAGCAGAAGACGGGGCAGGGGTACAAGGAATATGTCACCTCGCTGCGGCTGGAGCAGGCGAAGCTGCTACTACTGAATCCGGGGCTGAAGCTGGCCGATATCGCAGAGCGGGTAGGCTACCAGGACATGCGCCATTTCACCCAAATGTTCCGCAAGAAATACAACCTTACCCCCACAGAATACCGCCAGCAGGAGAGCATCAGCATTCTTAGGAGCAAGGGTACTCTGTGAGGATGTCTACGACTTCGATTCTTCCGTTAATCAACAGCTCTGGGAGCGTATTATTATAATTACCTTTCCAGTATTCTCTGGCTTGTTCGATTTTACGGGAGAATGGGGCCCCGTCTTCCTTGGGCAATAGACTGCCGTCACCTTCAAAAATAGCTCCAGTGACCTTAAGTTTCACGATCTGCAGCACTTTCCGGTGATACGAATCGAATATGCTTTTCCACATCAGGGCGTCTTCATAGCTCTTTGCTGCGTATAAGCAAGACAAACGTGAAGGATACTCAGGATGTTCCTGTAACCTTACCATTTCAACGATCACCTCTCGAACCGCTCGGATGGTCTGCTCCGCATACTTAACTGTAACATCTGCATCCTCTTTATCCAATTTCAAACCCTCCTCAGTATAATTGCCGTGCAGGATTTGAATAACGTCTTCCCCTTTGGCATTCAACTGTTCTTGCTCAAAAAAGAAGCGATACAAGGTGTTTTTTTGCTGGTTGTCAAAATGAATGATTTGATTCAGGGCCATCTTCTTCCGGGTTACAATGTGGTAAACGTATCTATCGCTTGCTTGCATAGTCTGCCTCCTGTAGATATGGTTGATTACACTAATTCAATCCATCAATAATTAAGCCAGTGCTCCAGCGTAACAGCGCGGGTAAGGCCAATGGATTCGGCGAGGCGGATGGAGGCGAGGTTGTTCTCCAGCACCTGGTACCTGGGAATGTAGCCCCGTTGCAGAGTGTGGAAGACTGCTGTGCGGACTACGCGCTGTGCCAAGCCTCGCTGTCTGGCAGCTTCTATGGTACGCACACCGCCAATCTCCCAGATTCGTTCCTCATTGCGGTACACCATACATGTACTGAGTGGCGTATCCCCGTCAAATAACGTCACAGCGAACGCCCCGTCTGCAAAATACTGCGTGATCTCCTCTAGCGAATAATCATTCGCCATCCACAGCGGCAGCAGCCGTTCATCGATAGCTTCACTGACCGTGCAGGCCTCATCTGCGCTGAACCCCTGGCCTTCGGCCGAAGAATAAGAATAGAGACTACGGACCCGCCGCAGCGTGAAATACGGTTCCAGCGCCTGACGGTACGCATCCTCCTGAAGCTTGAAGACCAGGTTGGCGTCCCGCGGCAACCGCTTCAGCAGGGCAGGGAAGACCTCAGGACTGCTATAGTCCATCAGCACAACGGTGTCAGCCTCCGGGTAGGTCCGGTGATCATAGCCGAAGGTTGTGGCAGGCATAAGCAGCAGCACGCCCCACTCATCCTGTTGTTCAATCAGCACGCTGTCGATCTGAGCGTGATAAGCCGTCATCATTTTGAGCAGCGTAACATTTTTCAGCGGATTCCGGCGTAATTTCTCCATTATGGCTGTATAGTGACTCATGCGGGATCACTCCTTTTTGCTCAGATTAATAGATTGTTCAATGTCATCCAGACGCTTGAACAGGCGCTCATACTTGGATAACAATGCAGGATTGTCTACCTGTAAACTGGACCTGTAAAAAAGGATATCGCCCGTCCCCTCATTGATCCGGCCCCCCGCTTCAAGGAGCTGTTTCAAATGTCTGGCGGTTCCGAGACTGCCCGAGATGAAGTCAACCGTATCCGGGAATATCTTCCGCAGGCTTCCCTCGAAGTAGGGGAAATGGGTACATCCAAGGACCACCGTGCTGTACCGCTTAAGGTCCAAGTGTGCCAGCGCTCTTTTCAGATAGGGAATAATTCTCTCTTCGTCAAAATCAAAATGCTCCGCAAACTGAACCAGCCCGGGCAGCGGCAGACTGTCTACAATCTCCCCGTGATCAATGCGGTGCACCAAATCATGATACTTCTTCTCCTGCAGCGTTAAGCGGGTGGCGAGTACCAGCACCTTCTTCTGCTTGCCCTCCGATTGTTCAACCGCAGGCTTGACTGCCGGCTCGATCCCGAGGACCGGAAAGTCATACCGTTGCCGCAGCTCTTCGATCACGATGCTGGTGGCTGTGTTACAAGCGATAACCAACGCTTTGATATGCTGCTTGGCCATGAATTCCACCGCTTGCAGGATGTACTCCCTGACTTCGTCTTTCGTCTTCTCCCCATAGGGCACATGGTCTGTATCTGCATAGAAGAGGTAGTCCTCTTGCGGCAAGAGCTTAAGCGCCTGATGAAGCACGGTTAACCCGCCAATTCCGGAGTCAAAAAATCCAATTCGCATATGTCCACTCTTTCCGTCATTATTAAAAGGATTCTATTATTCTATCATTAGACTTATTGTAGAACTATAGTGTATGGATAAAATCGAAGGAGGAGAGGGATTATGGCTGAGAAGACTAAGGTTGTAGAGGTGGTTCCGTATGATCCGGCCTGGAAGGCGGAATATAGCAGAATTGAGAAGCGGATGCTGGAGATCGCCGGAGATCTGATTATCGCAGCGGAGCATGTGGGCAGCACCTCGATTGAAGGATTGTGGGCCAAGCCTGTGATTGATATCGATCTGGTGATGGAGAGCTATGACCAGCTGCCGGAGATCATCCGCAGACTGCATGCATTCGGTTATGAGCATCAGGGTAATATGGGCATTGAGGGCCGGGAAGCCTTCAAGAGCAACCAGGATGACGGATTCATGAAATACCATCTTTATGTATGTCCCAAGGACGGCAAGGGTTACGTGGAGCATATCCGGTTCCGTGATTATCTGCGCAGCCATCCCGCTGCCCGGGAGGAATATCAGGCGGTCAAGCAGCGGCTGGCTGAAGAGTACCGTTATGACATTGATGCCTATTGTGACGGGAAGACGGCGTTTGTGCAGTCTATTCTGCGGAAGGCGTCACAGCAGCAAGAATGAGGTAATGTTACCGGGTAGGGGTCCAGAATCCCTCAGCGGAACGCTTGTCCGGCAGTACTGCCTCGTATACACGCATTCCCGCCGGGTCATGGAACCCGAATGTTCTCCAGCCGTTTAACTGCGGGGAACCGAAGCAGATATGCAGCTCGCGGGCGGTGTTGTCACAGACCATGGACCATAGGGTGCCTAAGCCTTCGCTGTAATGGTGACAGCAGATCCCCTCGGGATATTCCCTTCCTGCGGCGGCTTTCATGGCTTCTACAGGATTGATAGGGGTGTTATCGTCCATAAGTGCTGCACGCAGCGCGTCATATCTTGTCCATGAGTTCTCCATGACTTGCTGATTGTGTAGCTGCATGGAGGGCAGGGTGTAATGGTTCGCCGAGAGCACAAGCTGGCTTGTGCTTAAGCTGGCAGCAGCCGGATGATATTGGATCGCTTTCCCGGTACCAGCCGTCTCCACAAGGGCGATGTTCCCTTGGGCGTCAGAGATCAGGAAGTTTCTGTAGTCAGCCACCGGCATGCTGCGCATGAGCTGGACCGCTTCTTCCGCGGTAGTACATTGATCCAGCAAGGCCCGGACTACGCCTGGAAAAATAAAGCCCTCCCCGGTCATCTCCGGCCGGACTCTCCCCGAGGTGGTGGTTACGGTAAGCCCTGCCTCATTCATCCCGTCATAACGCCCGAACAGCTGCAGCGC
This sequence comes from Paenibacillus sp. FSL H3-0333, assembly GCF_038002805.1. NCBI lineage: Bacteria > Bacillati > Bacillota > Bacilli > Caryophanales > Paenibacillaceae > Paenibacillus > Paenibacillus sp. FSL H3-0333. Next base: position 4,208,359 of record NZ_JBBODG010000001.1, read on the forward strand.
AAAGCCGGTATGCGCCGGTTTGCCCTTCACCCGGGTTGTGCTGAGCAGCAGCTGATTATACGGCTCATCCTCCCAGCCAAAATCATAATTACGCATATGACAGATATGTCTGCTCTGTTCCCCACTTGCTCCAGTTCGGTAGGCTGCCTGTGTGCAGTGGCCCGGTGCCTGAAAATAGGAATAATAGAATACGACATGGGCGGCCTCTACGCCGGTCTCATCGGCGAAGCCTTGAATTTCTTCATTCAAGCCGGGGCAGTAGCGCTCGAAGCTCTCCATGGCTTTGTCCGCAGCATAGGGAGTCAGCGGGGAGGCTCCTATGAAGGGGGAGGACAAGAAGGATAGCATGGCGGAGTTATTCTTATGATGGGCGCCCAAGGCGCGTCCGACCTCATAATGAGTGCCTTCGGTAACGAGATGTGTAAATTGTGCGGTCTTGCGCTGTAACAGGGGATTAGCCTCCATGTGAATGTTCCTTCTCTCGGTTATTCTCTGCGCAGAGTAGGTTCATTATAAGGGGCCTATAGATCAGGCGGCAAAGCCTGATGCGCCCCAAATCCCCGGATGCGCAGCCAAGCGGCGAAGCGCAGTTATGAATTAGTCGCATTTTCACTGGAATAGAAGGAAATACTTGTATTATTGAGGTTTTTAAGGTAAATTATTGGTAAGACTTTCGGATTACAATTCTTCCGGAAGTGCAACCTAATACTTGGTATATGCAAGCCGAAGAGGAGCATTTCCCCCAAATGCTCCTTTTTGCGTGGGCAGGCTGTTAAGGTGCGAATGAAACGGTCTGAAGCACATAGCGGATGAGGAAGAAGGCAATGATCAGTATGGAGAAGGCGCTTAGCAGAAAAGAAACAATCTCTCTACCTGAACGTTTGGTTCGCCGCATTACGGTCACCTCGGAGTATAGGAATGGATTAGCCGTCACAGGTTATGCTCTATCCATCCATATTATACATAATTATTCCAGGACTGTAATACAAGCCAAAACAGGCTGTGCAGACCAGACTTATGTTTGTTATTGCTGCCCAAAGTAAGTTAGAATGAACCTACGCCAAAACAGCTTAGAAATCATTTACTTCAATGGAGGCATTGCACCTATGTCAGATTTTAATACAGAACATGAGAATCAGCCGCTGAACCGGACCCTGTTGAATGAAGCCGGGCTGGACCCCAAGGAACCCGTGGATCTTAATAACTGTGAGAAGGAGCCCATCCATATTCCCGGACTTATTCAGCCGCATGGTGTATTGCTGGCTGTAACTCAGGACACAGCTCCTAGGATTGTCCAGGCCAGTCTGAATACGGGTAAGTTACTGGGAACAGCTGCAGAATCACTGTTAGGAACGCCTATGGCTGACCTGGTAGGCCCGGAGCAGCTGAAGATGATGCTTGAACGCAGTGTGAATGCGAAAGAAACAGCAGATTTACAATATATAGTTATAACGATTAAAGTGGCAGATCAGCCGGTGGACTTCTTCTGCATCATTCACGAAAGTGAAGGGTTGATGATCGTTGAACTGGAGCCTGCCTCCATCGATCAGAGCGACAGCTCCAATGACTTCGACTGGATCCGCACGTTCTTCGGACGGCTGAAGCATACGGCGAACCGTCTCGAAGCCAGCCAGGCCGCCGCCGAGCAGGTGAAGGAGATGCTCGGTTATGACCGGGTCATGATCTACGAATTCGATGAACAGTGGAACGGCAAGGTGATTGCGGAAGCCAAGGAAGAAGGACTGGAACCGTTCCTTGGCCATCATTATCCTGCGTCTGACATTCCGAAGCAGGCGCGTGAGCTGTATCTGCGCAACTGGCTGCGGACAATCGTCGATGTGAACTATCTTCCGGTTCCGATCACCCCGGTGCTGCAGCCGCTTACCGGTAAGCCCTTGAACCTCAGCTTGTCCATCCTCCGTAGTGTGTCTCCGCTCCATATTGAGTATTTGCAGAATATGGGGGTAGGCGCAACGACCACCATCTCGCTGATCAATAATAACAAGCTCTGGGGACTGATCACCTGTCATCACTATTCTCCCAAGTATGTCCCGCACCGTATCCGTAATCTGTGTAATTTCCTGGGTGCCTTCTTCTCGAGTGAGCTGTACCAGCGTCAGCAGCTCGACAATTATCAGACGGAGCTGGAGCTGCGGACCAAGGCGATGAGGATTGTCGATATTTTCACAGGTAACGTCAGCTCTTCCCGGGTGATTGAACAGCTCGGCGATGAAGAGCAGACGCTACTGGGTATGATGGAGGCTTCCGGCGCAGCCGTGTGTTATCAGGACAAGCTGATGCTGTTCGGAGTAGCACCCTCCCAGGAGCAGGTGCGGGAGCTTGCCGGCTGGCTGGCAGGGAAGTCGAAGGATTACACCTACTGCACCTCCAGGCTCAGTCTGGAATATGAATCAGCCAAAGCTTACAAGAATAAAGCCTCCGGTGTCATCTATCTCTCCCTGACTCCAGGACACCAGAATTACATGATCTGGTTCAGGCCTGAGGTGGTCGAGATTGTGGACTGGGCCGGAGATCCGGCTAAGGCTGTCATTCAGGAGAATGACGGACAGCGCCTGTCTCCCCGCAAGTCCTTTGAGAAATGGCGGCAGGTGGTTCAGTCCACCTCACTTCCGTGGAGAGAGCAGCATCTTAACATTCTGCCTCAGCTCAAATCTATTCTGCGTGGACAGACCGAGAACCAACTGCGTCAGGCGGAAGAACAGGCCCTGCAGAATGCCCGCAGTCTGCGCCACAACGAACAGCGGTATCTGCAGCTGATGGATCTGTCTCCGGTAGCCTTCTTCATGATTACCGATGATGTGATCGCCTACTGCAATAACCGTGCAGTGGAGCTGATGGGTGAAGAGAAAGGAAAATCCCTGATCGGGCAGCCGTTCCTGAACTATGTGCAGGAGTCTTACCGGCCAGCCCTGGAGCAGCACTTCACAGACCTGAGCCAGAATGTGACCCAGTTCGTATCCGATCAGGGACAGTTCCTGAGCAGTGACGGGCAACCGCTGGACGTAAGCCTGAGTCTGGCCTCGGTTATTCATGGCGGCAGACCATCCGTTATGGCGGTGCTTAACACTGGAACCGGTACAGAGGCGAAGGGTGAAGCCTATATCGATGCGGCCAATCAGATGCAAAGCTATCTGACGACCGATTCACTAACCGATCTGCCGAACCGCCAGGCCCTTGTGCATGAGCTGGATCATCGCTGGGAGGATACGCTGAATACCCGGGAACCCTTGCTGCTGCTGTCGATTGATATCGATGATTTCCATTCCTATAATGCGGTACACGGGCTGAAGGGCGGCGATCTCTGTATCCAGTCGGTAGCCGACGTACTGAATATCATCAGCATCACGCACGGCACCTTCGTGGCCCGCTTCAGCGGGGCGAACTTCATTCTCACGATGGCGGGTGCGTCCGCCTCCCAGGCGGAGCAATTAGCCGAGTCCGTCCGTCAAGGTGTCTCTGATCTGCAGATTCCCCGCGACCGCTTTGAAGAGGAAGGGGTGGTCACTGTAAGCATAGGCGGCCTGTTGAAGGTACCGGTTCCCTCTGACCGCCCGTCTGACTTCATTGCCAAGGCGGAGAAGGCTCTTTATGAGGCGAAGTCTGCCGGGAAGAACCAGGTCGTGTTTTATTAAAATAAAATTTATATGCTTCACACTATAAACTATCCTTCTATTTCTCGCTGAAACGGTACCGTCCTTTAAAAGGACTACGAAGCTGTTTCTACTTGACACCCGCTAGTACTATCGTGCATCCAGAGAAGAAGCCGGATGAGTCCATATTGGACTTGTCCGGTTTTTTTAGAAAGAATTTATATGTTTTGGGGCCCCCGCAAAGTTTTTGGGTCATCACCTACGCTAAAGCTCCACTTTGTGGGGTTATTTTGCTGTCCTATTCGTCCAATCCCCCGCAGGTAATCCGCATACATTACAGAGTAACCGTTGGTGCTGTCCAGAATCTTGTATACCATCATCCACATGATCCGCATTATCCAGAGCGAGGTGAACCACATTGTCTGTAGAGAAGCATACGCTGGCGGCAGGAACGCCCTATGCCACACCTTATTATGTCATTAGCAGCGGTGTCCCCGGACCTGTATTCATGATCATCTCCGGTGTTCACGGCAATGAGCCGGCGAGCAGCCGTGCAGCGCAAGGCATCGCCAGCCGGCTCAGCCGGGGAGATCTGATGCTGCGTTCAGGAAAGCTGATTATCGTCCCGCTGGTGAATCAAATCGCACGGCGCAAGGGGATTCGCGGGAAGCCCGACCTGAACCGTACCTTCCCGCGCGGACAAGGCGCCCCGGCCCGTCATCCATTGTCGGCAGCCGTATGGCAGCTTGCCTTGCGCTACCGTCCCTCGTGGGTACTGGATCTGCATGAGGCGAACGGGTTGTCCGAGCTGAATCCGAAGCGGGTCGGCCAGACCTTGATCATCAGCCCGGTCAGCCGGGCGCATGGACTGGCGAAGCAAATTGTGATGCGGATGAATCAGACGATCACTAATAGAGCTTACCGCTTCAACATACGGCATAGGGAGCGTGCAGGAACTTCACGGATGGCCTTCCAGCGCCTGCTCGGTGCCCGGGCGGTGACCGTAGAGACCTGCTGGAGCTTGGATTACGCCTTAAGAGTAAGGCTGCAGAGTGAGATCGTATACCACTTTCTGCGGTCTCAGGGAATGATCGGCTAATTAAGGGGATGACATTAAGAGATTGACACAACTGGACATAGTGTATATATTACATATATACACTAGTTACAACAAACACAAAGGAAGCTGATGCTGCTGCATGAATATCGTGATATCAAGTACATCTGGCGAACCCATCTACGCCCAGATTGTGGGACAGGTCCGCCAGATGATTCTCCAAGGCGAGCTGGTCTCGGGTACGCCCCTGCCATCGATCCGCTTACTGGCGAAGGAGCTGCAGATTAGCGTCATTACCACCAAGCGGGCTTATGAGGAGCTGGAGCGGGAGGGGCTGATCAACTCGATTGTCGGCAAGGGGTCTTTTGTCTCCGGGGCCGATCAGGAATATATCCGGGAACAGCGGCTGCGGATGGTAGAGGGCAAGCTGAAGGATATTATTGACGAGAGCAGACAACTGGGCATGGAATACGCTGAACTCGCGGAGATGCTGAAGCTGCTCTATGAGGAGGAACAGGAATGAGTACTGTAATTGAGCTGGACCATGTAACGAAGAGCTACGACCGTTTTGAGCTGAAGGATATTTCGTTATCGATTAAGGAGGGTTACATTACCGGGCTGATCGGCCCGAATGGTGCAGGCAAGACCTCAATGATCAAGTTGATGATGGGCTTAATCTTGCAGGATCAAGGGGACATCCGGGTCTTCGGCCAGAACAACCGTCAGGAGCAGGCTGCGATTCGGGGGCGGATCGGCTACGTCTCGGATGAGAGCTTCTATTATGAGCATATGACCGTGAAGCAGATGAAGAACATTATTGCTCCGTTCTATCCCGGTTGGAACAACGATACATATCTGAGATTTCAGGAGCAGTTCAAGCTGTCTCCGGGCAAGAAGATTAAGGACTTGTCAAAGGGGATGAAAATCAAATTCTCACTCGCCGTAGCCTTGTCCCATGGTGCCGATCTGCTGATTATGGATGAGCCTACTTCGGGGCTTGATCCGATCTTCCGCCGGGAGATGCTGGAGCTGCTCAGTGAGCATATCCAGGATGAGAAGAAGTCGATTCTATTCTCCACTCATAACACTACGGATCTGGACCGGATTGCCGATTATATTGTATTCATTAATGAGGGACGGGTTGTGTTCCATGAGATGAAGGAGAGTCTGAGCGAGCGCTATCTGCTGGTCAAAGGCGGGAAGGAGCTGCTGGACCGGGATGTCCGGCGGTGGTTCGTGGGGCTGCGGGAGAACGGGCTGGGATTCGAGGGCCTGATCAGCAATCGTGCGGAGGGCGAACATTACTTCAGGGACACGGCACTCTGCGAGACACCTACGCTGGAAGAGATTATGTACTACACGGTAAAAGGGGACGAAGCCCATGCATAATTCCATAGCGCTGATCCGTAAAGACTTCATTCTTACCCGGAAGTTCGCTTTGCTGCTGATTCCCTATTTTGTGCTTATGTTATATTCCAGTGCACAAGCCTATACGGTATTCTCGTTGTTGCCGGCACTATTGCTCCTGATAAACGGCTGTACGATTGATATGCAGCATAACAACCAGAAGTTTCTGGCCACGCTCCCGGTGCCAAGGCAACGGCTGATTCAAGCGAAATATCTGACGATCATTCCACTCTCGCTATTCAGTCTCATTTGTACCTTAATCATGTACTGGGTTGCGGTGACTATGGGCAAGCTGGATGAACCGCTGCGCTGGAGAGAGCTGGGCCTGATTACGGCGCTGATTCCGCTGCTGGCCTCATTCTATCTCCCGCTGTATTACTGGTTAGGGCAGAAAGGGATGCAGTTCGTCAATATAGTGTTTATGATGGTCATTATGCTGAGTTTCACTACAATTGGAAGCTTGAACAAAGAGTTTCCGGCGGTCGCTCAATGGGTTCAGGACGGTAAAATAGACAATATGCTGCCCGTAGTCATCGGCGTGCTGGCATACCTCATTATTATCTATAGCTCCTATCTGATTTCGTCGCGAATTTATATGCACAAGGATATTTAGCTTCATTGCCGGTATGAGCTTCATCCCAAGAATGACCTCAGCTTCCACAATCCCGTGGCAGTCTGAGGTCATTCTTGATCATTCACTCATGGTTCACTCAGCGGAAGTTCCCGCCCCGTTCCAGGTTATCTACGAAGTCCTTGGCTTCCTTGAGGCCCAAATTCCGCGCTTCGCGTATGACCTTGATCGCCTGGATCTTCTTGCCTTCGGCCATGAGCAGGCGGATTCTCCGCTCGAGGTCCGGTGCCAGTTCCGGGTTCTGCACGAATAAGGGAGCCGGGATGTCAGTAGCTCTGCCGCTAGCCGGGGAAGAGTACATTCCGCCGTAAGCATCTCTTTGCGCTAACCGGGACTCTAGCTCATTCACACGTCTCTTCAGACTGAACACACTGAGCATAAGCAATAGCGCCAGCACCAGAGCCAGAATGGCGATGAGATCGATCGTATCCATATGTTCCATAGGCATTGCTCCTTCCCTAATTATCTACTACCCGTAAGAAGAAAGAATGAACACTTCAGGCCTGAATGTTGATTGTATCCGCTTGGGCGGGACCCTACAATGAATTACAGGAACAGTACACCTATTGCTTCAACGGTACGCGGATTCCCAATTCATCTGGAGGAGTGATCGCAGTGAACGAAGCTACACCTATGAAGGCGATTCGGATACATCAATTTGGAGGGCTAGAAGAGTTAAGGTATGAGGATGCGCCGATCCCCGTTCCCGCAGCGGACGAGATTCTGATTAAGGTGGCAGGGACCGCATTCAATCAGGCAGATGTCAAAATCCGCAAGGGATACCTGCAAGCTATTTTCCCGCATGAATTTCCTTACATTCCTAACTTTGAGGTGTCGGGTACGGTGGAGGCAGCAGGAGCAGAGGTTACGGACTTTCAGCCGGGGGACAGAGTCTATGCTGCACTCGATATGTCCCGGGACGGTGCTGCCGCAGAGTATGTGGTTACCAAAGCGCAGTATGCTGCGCTGGCGCCAGTCTCCCTGGAGCTATCCGATGCTGCCGCGCTGCCGATTGGTGTCTTAACCGCATGGCAGGGGTTATTCGATCATGGTAACCTGCCGCAGGGTGGGCGTGTACTGATTGCCGGAGCCGCTGGCGGGGTAGGCAGCTATGCAGTGCAATTTGCCAAGCAGCATGGAGCGTATGTTATCGGGACTTCCTCGGCGGCCAGTATGCCGATGCTTCAGGAGCTGGGGATTGACGAAATCATTGATTACACCAAGGAGAGCGTCACGGACAAGCTGAAGGATAAGGTGGATCTGATCCTCAATCTGTCCCCTGAGAGCACTGAGGTACTCAACACATGGCTGCCGCTGCTAAAAGAGGGAGGAGCGCTGATCTCGGCGGTGAATCCTGCGGACGAAATGCTGGCAGCGCAGCTTGGCGTTAAGGCACACCGGCTGTTTGCACAAGAGGATCGCACGCTGCTGACGCGGGTTGCAGAGCTGGTGGATGCGGGCAAGCTGAAGCTCTGGATTACCGGCCGTCTGCCGCTGGCCGAGCTGGCTGCCGCACATGCCATGAGCGAGGCCGGTAAGCTCCGTGGTAAGGTACTGATTACGATTTAAGACTTAGCGATCAGAGTCGACTGCATGAATAAGACCTCATTATAGATCACCGCCAGCTCCTCCGGAGTATAAGGCATCCCGCTGTGCAGCCATTCTTCCGTAATTCCGAGAAAAATGGACGCGGAATGCGCAGCGAGATACTCTGGAGGAACCGCCGGGTGGTCGGTAAATACGCCATTCATCTCCAGCTTCCGGTAGAAGCTGCGCTTGATAACCTCCTTGAATTGCCCCGGAAATGCCGCATCCCCTTTAGCTCCGAGAAATAAGCGGATACGCTCGCCGTGCTGGTGCAGATACTCAAGGATATGCACCAAGGGCGGATAGGGCAAGCCCTTCAGATAATGCCCGGACATCTCTTCACGTACGATTTTGACAACCATCACCTGCTCCAGACCTGTCAGTATTTCCCTCTGCAGCTGCTCCAGGAGATCGTATTTATCTGTAAAATGCAGATAGAACGTTCCCCTGTTAATATGTGTTCTAAGCGCCAGCTGGCGTACGCTCACCTTGTGAAATCCTTCCTGCTCCATGAGCTGGAGGAAGTTATCCTCGATCAAAGCCCGGGTTCCCGCTGACATCCTCTCATGTATATCGCCCATAATGTGTTCGCCTCTTCCGTTAACTGCTGAAACTCTATCTTTTTAAAATAGGATATTTAAAGCCAAAATTCAAATGTTAGCTAAGCCAAAGTCTTTCTGTTTACCATAAATGAGATTAAATGGTGTATAATTGAGGGAAAGGGAGGCGATTGTAATGACTGATTTCTTCAATCCGGGACCTCATGCGAATTCGACTGATCCCGGCGGGCACAAAGCCAATCATGACGTCAATGAACAGAAGCTTCATAACGAAGGGCCTCAGGGATTCTGGCGGCAGATCTCTGATCTGGTAATTGCAGTAGCTGTTATTGCTTTGATTGTTGTTGTGATCATGTGGATTTTTTGATTATCTTTGATTATATAAGAAGCACTTAAGATTAGCACTTACAGCATGGTCGTCGCTGCGGTGAACATTTGGCCCTCCGGCCGCTGTTGTGTTTGGATTTCCTGATTATAACCGCTCCTCGCGGTAGAAATCCAAACACAGCCTTTGCTTACGATGCGAGCTTTCCTTCGGAAAGCTTTCAGGCGGACGCTATCGCTCCTCCAGTTCCAAATTTCCCCTCCACTTCTTTTGCTTTTTTTGTTAATTTCTTTAGTGCGTCTTATATAACATCTCCACATCCGTCCCATCATAACGGTGAAATCGGGTATTGGATCGGTGAAGCCCATTGGGGGCACGGTTACGGAACCGAGGCTGCCAGAGCGGTTATTGAATTTGCTTTTACCGAAAAGAAGTATCACAAGGTCTATGCCCGGCATTTCGCCTCCAACCCGGCCTCAGGAAGAATTATGCAGAAGTGCGGAATGACCTATGAAGGCACATTGAAAGATCAAATACATAAGATTAATTCGTATGAGGATTTGGTTTATTACGGAATCGTTAATCCCGCTCATCTAAGCCAATAACCCCGAGCCACTCTTCCTTCGCCATCAGCCCTGCACTCGATATTCACTCGGCGTCTGGCCGGTGAACTTCTTGAACTGCCGCATGAAATGGACATCGTTCTCATAGCCGCAACTCGCAGAGATCTGGCAGACGCTATACGTGGTGCTCTTCAGTAAATAGGACGCATGCCCCAGCCGGTTCTGAATGATGTCGCTGACGGCCGGAATGCCGAAGATCTGCTTATAGATCTGCTGAAAATAGGACGGGCTCATGTTCATCCGCTCCGCGAGCTGTTCGACAGAGTACCAGGTGGAGGGGGAACTGAGCACTTCATTTCTCAGGTTCAGGAATGAATCATAGTACTTGCTGACCGGCTGGCTGGCCTCCACATGATGCCGCATATCGCTAAGCTTCATGAACAGGCAACGAATAATGGAGTCGATAATCTCCTGGCGGAAGCTGCCGTTCTGCAGATTCTCCCAGTGAAGCTCATTCACTTTTCTAGTGATATAGAGCGGGTCATGGGCCTTCATTAAGGTGTCCAGCGGCAGCTTCAAGCGTTCAAACCAAGCATTCGCCCCCTCCAGCTCGAAGTGAAACCAGTCATGCACCAGCGGCAGCTCTGCGTCTCTGTAGAAGTAGTGGCTGTTTCTGTTATAGATGATGTAAGTATTCGGTTCAGCATAGACGCTCCGCGTCTGAAGCCTCAGCTCCATCTTGCTCCGAAAGAATACAAAGACGTAATCGCCGGAGCCTTCCGGGCGGTCAATCGTCATGCCCTCTGGATGAATAACATTCGAACCGCACCGCTTTAGGGTGATCATACACAATTCCACCTTTTAGATGATAGATCAGTCAATCAATAGAATAATTCATTTTCTTTCCCGGGACAAGGGAGTACTCTGTGATAGTGAATATGGAGAATACTTCAGTAATGAGAAAGAGGGTTAATTCTAATATGACTGGAACAACGACGAAAGCAGCTACGAAATTCTATACCCCGAACTACCCGAGACCCCAATTTGTCCGCAGCCAGTGGCTGGATCTGAACGGAGAATGGGACTTTAGCTTCGATGATGATCACGCAGGCATTGCGGCGCGCTGGATGGATTATTTTCCGGCCACACATACCATTAACGTTCCATTCACCTACGAGACAGCGGCCAGCGGCATCGGTGAGGAGACCTTCCACCCACGGATCTGGTACCGCAAGCAACTCGTCCTGTCCCCGGCGGTAGAAGGGAAGCGGACGGTGCTGCATTTTGAAGGCGTGGATTATAAGGCGGTCTGCTGGGTGAACGGCGGCTATGCAGGAGAGCATGAGGGGGCGTATAGCCGGTTCTCCTTCGATATTACCGATCTGCTCAGGCAGGATGGCGTGAACGAGATTGTGCTGATGGTGACTGACAGCGACAGTTGTCTGCAGCCCCGGGGCAAGCAGCGCTGGGCGGGCCGGAACCACGATTCATTCTATGTGCAGACGACAGGCATCTGGAAGAGTGTCTGGCTGGAGCATGTCCACGCTACCCGGCTGGATTCAGTGAAAATGACGCCAGACATTAACCGCCAAATGCTCCGGCTGGATTACCACATGCAAGGCCTGACCGAAGCAAAGGATCTCCGGCTGGAGACGGAAATTACGTTTCAGGGCCAACGAGTAAATAAGCTTAGCCTGTCGGTGGACAGAGCGAGGATGACTGTGGAAGTTAGCATGATGGAGGGCATTAACGGCCCTTGGCTGCAGAACCTGTGGTCACCGGGGAATCCGAACCTTTTTGACATCGAATTCGTGCTGTATGCGGGTGAACAGGAGATTGACCGGGTAGGCTCGTATTTCGGTATGCGCAGCATTTCGATCAAGGGGGGCCAGATCCTGCTGAACAACCTCCCGCTGTATCAAAGACTGATCCTGGACCAGGGCTACTGGACCGATACTCATTTGACTCCGCCGTCTGAAGAAGCGCTGATTCAAGATATTGAGGCGATTATGGAGATGGGCTACAACGGCCTGCGTAAGCATATGAAGGTTGAAGATGCCCGCTTCCTGTACTGGTGCGATGTTAAGGGGCTATTGGTCTGGTCTGAAATGGCGGCGGCTTATGAATTTAATGACGAGGCTATGGAGCGTTTCACCAACGAATGGCTGGAGGTCGTGCGGCAGCAGTATAATCATCCGTGCATCATCACCTGGGTGCCTTTTAACGAATCGTGGGGAGTGCAGAATATCCTTCATGACGTCCGGCAGCAGACATTCACGGAGGGTATCTATTATTTGACCAAATCTATCGATCCTTATCGGCCGGTGATTACGAATGACGGCTGGGAGCATACCGTGTCCGACATTCTGACCCTGCATGATTATGTGGAGCGGGGCGAAGCGTTATATGAAACTTACAGGGACAAAGACTCTATTACCGGCAGCAGCGGCACGTATAACGAATGGAAGTTTGCTTTTGCAGAAGGTTACAGCTATAAGGGGCAGCCGATCATCATCAGCGAATATGGGGGGATTGCGTTCAAGAGCGAGCACGGCTGGGGTTATGGCCAGCAGGTGGATAGCGAGGAAGCTTTTGTGGAGCGGTTCGGCAGCTTGACCCGGGCGATTCAGGCGATTCCGTTCATCTCCGGCTACTGTTATACGCAGGTTACAGACGTTCAGGATGAGGTCAACGGCTTAATGACCGCGGAGCGCGAGCCGAAGGTACCGCTTACGCGGATACGGGAGATTAACCTGCGCCAGGGGATGTAAACTCTTTCAAAAAGCACCGAAGGGGTTGACGAACGAAGAATATTAAACTATCATTCATAATAGTTACAAAAAATTAATATATGTCAGGCAGCATTAGCCGGCAAGAAAGGAGACTGAGTTCTTTTTGAAGAAAGGAATCGTGTGGCTACTGGGTATTGTACTATTGCTATCGTTTGGATCCGAAAGAGCATCTGCGGATAACAGCTCCAGGCTTGACCAAGAGGTTAATGAGGTTATGGGCACTCCATATAAATGGGGGGGCACCAAGGTATCTGAAGGGTTTGACTGTTCCGGATTTATAATATACATATTTGGCAAGTTCAACTTAGATCTTCCGAGAACATCCAAGTCGCAGGCGAGCGCAGGCGAATATGTAGCCAAGTCCGATCTACGTCCGGGAGATCTTGTCTTTTTCGACACCGGAGGCAACGGCATCTCGCATGCAGGCATCTATGTGGGGGATAACCAATTTGCACATTCCTCAAGCAATAATGGAGTAACCATCACCAAGCTGTCTTCGAGCTACTACAAGGATAGATACGTAACCGCCAGAAGAACCATTTCGGAGAGCATGTATCAGAAGATGACTGGCAATTAAATATATTAATACTACGAGCCTCTAGAACTTCTAGGGGCTCTATTTATATATAAAGACTGATCTTTAAATGATTTGACACGGGAATGAGGTGAGATTATAATGGTCGCAGCAACTATAGTCATGACTGCTATCAAGGAGGTCAACCTTGGAATTAGAACAATATATTGGTGTGAATGTGCAGCGCGCGGCACTTAAATTGAATAATTACTATCAAAAGGTAGTTAACCCGTTTGACATCACAGTGGATCAGTGGGAAATCCTAATCGTACTATGGGAAAAGGAAGGAATCACGCAAAAAGAACTTGCCGAGAGACTGCACAAGGACCAGACTAATGTTGCACGAATGCTGTTTAAGCTGGAAAAGAAGGAGTTTATATATCGTGTGGTTCATGAAACGGATAGAAGGTCTTTGCGTGTATATTTAACGCCTAAAGGACGAGATATTAAAGATGAAATTCTGGCCCCTTCCAATGAAGCCTATAATAAAACGATCCAGGGGTTATCCAAAGAAGAAGTTGAGACGTTTCGAAGGGTTCTTACTGTAATCTATAACAACGTAAAAGACTTATAGCCGACAGAGGAGTTTCTCTGCACTTAAAAGGGAGAGACTTTTCTGGCAAAATACTTGCTGAGGCAACTATGGTTGAGACTATTAATAGCATATTCTATTTCTAAGGAGAGTTGTAAGATGGAACTATCAGCAGAAGAAACAGGGGTTTTCGACGCCAAGTATAGAGCATTAACCATTGGAATTATTCTTGCTGTAACTACCGTTGCGTTTGAAGGTTTAGCAGTGGTTACAATTGCTCCAAGCCTGGCACAGAAATTGAACGGGCTGCATTTATACGGCTGGATATTCAGCTCTTTTCTGTTGGCACAAATCCTGGGAACGATGATCATAGGAGCGCGGATTAACAAAAACGGCGTATTTGCATCGTTTGGCCTATCCATACTATTTTTTGTGATCGGCATCGTGATTGCGGCTACTTCCGTGAATATGCTTACCCTAATTATAGGGAGAGTTTTTCAAGGCTTTGGTGGAGGTGCTATCATTACATGTGTGTATTACAGCATTACTGTAGGTTATCCCGATAAGCTGAGAACGAGAATACTTGCTTTGTTTTCCGGCGCATATATTTTACCTGCATTAATTGGCCCTTATATTGCCGGGCTTATAGCGGAGCATATCTCCTGGAGAGTTGTTTTTTGGCTGGTGCTTCCCTTCATTGGTTTGGCCGTCTTGCTGACGCTTCCCGCTTTCCGAAAATTTACAGGTAGAGTGAATACACCGTCCAAGAATAACCGAAAAGAAGGCTTTGCAGTACTACTGACTATTGGAGCGGGAATGTTGCTGGCTGGGCTGGGCTTCATAACCGATTGGAAAGGCATGGTGCTGTCGGCAGCAGGCTTGCTTATCATGATTCAGCCCTTGCGGAAGCTGCTGCCAGAGGGCACCTTAAGTGCCAGAAGAGGTTTGCCGGCTACGATTGCTTCCAGAGGATTCTTTGTGGCCAGTTATAATGCGACCGAGAGCTATGTTGTCCTGGCTTTGACAGATGTGAAAAAGCTTCCTGCGGATATGGCGGGATTAATTGTAGCCGCAGGTGCATTAAGCTGGTCAGCGGCAGCCTGGATCCAGTCCAAGTTAGATGCCAAGGATCATGGGACGGGACGGAAGAAGCGGGTAACCGTTGGTATTGGATTTATGATTATTGGAGTGGCTGCGGTCATTCTCGCTGTTGGCCTTCCCGAAGGAGGGATCGCATTTGCAGTGATTTCACAGCTTTTCACTGGCTTCGGCATCGGTTTGGCACATCCTACGACCGGAGCGATTGCACTGCAGCATACCACAACAGGTGAGGAAGGAGAGATAGCCGCCAGCCTTCAGTTTACAGATGCATTTAGTCCGGGGTTAAGCATTGGAATCGGCGGAGGCCTTATCGCCGTCAGTCAATCACTGGATTTGGGGTTGTTGACTGGGATTATATTGGCTCTGTCTCTTCAATTGTTTTTCGTTCTTTTAAGTTTTATGCTTTCCTTCCGTATTAAGCAGGCGAAGGGCTTCTTCTAACAGAAAGATTAACAAACTCCAGATCGATATAAGTATTTCTTATAAAAATACCTGAAAGAAATACGGCGCATCATCGCAGCCGATTCAATGATCATCTTCGGATTCCATGGAGAGCAGTTTACTCCTTCCGGTGGCGTGGACTCCTTCATTACCAGTGTCGAACAGCTGCGGCATGGATTGGACATCTTTCCTGTAGACTGAGATAATACAATGGAATCCATCTAAGGTGGTGTATGCAGATGCCGGCAACCTGGACATTTCATGCAAGCAGAATCAGAGTATCCCCTACTGTTAACTAATCATTTACAGGGGGAATCTAGAACCGCCCGGCCACCCTTCATGAAGGAGGCTGGGTGTGTTTTCCGAAAGGACACAACTATGAACCTGTCAGAACTAACCCAACATACTGCATCCCGCCTAAGTCCAATGCGACTGATCCCATGGGCATGTAGATGACCGGGAATTAGCCTGATCTCTACTCCTATAATCAGACGGCGACGTTGCCCTGGAATCCACCGGGGGGAGTCGCCGTTTTTGTTAGGGTGTGTAGCTCATAGTGTGCCCTGGCTCCTCGATATGCACCATCACCCGCACCAAATAATCCTCCGGATGCTTTATAACGATCTCATCCAGCAGGAATTCCTCGTAAGCATCTCTTTTAATAACATAAGTTCAAAACCTTCACAAGCAGGAAACCTAACCCGGATAGCAGGACCGATCCGATCAAGCCGGCTCCGAAGGCCTTGAGGCCCATGCGTCTAAAAGCAGCTAAATCTACGTTCAGGCCGAGGCCCGCCATAGCCATTGCAATGAGGAAGTACGCAGCAAGTATAAGCTTATCCGTGATTGCTTCAGGGATGATCTGCAGAGTATTGACGGTGCTCATTAGCAGGAACCCCAGGATGAACCACGGAACTGGTATAGATTTCAGACGGGATCGTCCGGTCTCCAGGTTTGCCTGCCGCTCCTTGCGGTTGGCCCAGATTCCGATGATTACAGCGATCGGCACCAGCATGGTGACACGTGTTAATTTGACGATGACTGCCAGATCAACCGCCTGCTTGCCGGCCGGCCCAGTTGCTGCAATGACATGAGCAATTTCGTGGAGCGTTGCGCCTGAGAAGATGCCGTAGCCCAGTGGAGTCAGGTTAATGAAAGGGTAGAGAAGGGTATACATCAGTGTGAAAATGGTGCCCAAGATCGCAACGGTTGCCGCGCTGATCGCCGTTTCCTCGTCACTTGCTTTGAGCTGCGGAGCGATGGCTACTACCGCTGCCGCTCCGCAGATCGCCGTGCCGCAGGCCGTCAGCAGTCCCAGTCTGTTTTCTACCTTGAACAGTCTCGCAAGCACAAGCACCGTACAGAATGTGAACCCAATACAAACCAAGGCGATCAGCAGTACCTTGGGGCCAGCCTGAAGGATATCCTTCAGGCTAAGCCGCATGCCGAGCAATATGATGCCATATCGCAGAAGTTTTTTGGAGGTAAAGGAGATTCCATGTGTTAGATAACTCGGAATGCCTAGCGTTGCTCTCCAGATCATTCCGAGCAGAATAGCTATGACTAACTGTCCCATAATGCACAGGAAGGGGAAGGCGGATATGTATTTGGCAAATAGGGCCAGCATCAGAGGCAAGGCGATACCGAGCGCAAATCCCAGCTTCTTCTTTTCTTTCATGTGCACAGCTAGGTGTAGATTCATCGAAGTCACGTCCAATAAGTTGAATTTAGTTCCTTTAAACACTATATTCAGTTATGATTGATTAGGGAAATACGGATTTTGAATCTATATCATAATAAATTGTTATCTTAAAGGTGGTGCGCGATCGATCATGCTTGAATCCCTGGTAGTCTATGTAACGGTTGTGGAGCAGCGGAACTTTTCCAGGGCGGCAGAGCTTCTGCATCTGTCACAGCCTGGAGTCAGTCTGCAGATCCGTAATCTGGAGAAGGAACTCGGCGTAAGGCTCATGAACCGTTCGCCCAAATGGGTGAAGTTGACGGAAGCGGGGGAGCTGTTCTATAGACGCGCGAAGGAAATGCTGAATCTCTATGAGTCCGTGAAGCTGGATCTGGCCCGGCTGCATGATACCGTCAGCGGAAGCTTACATATCGGGGCAAGCTTTACGATTGGCGAATATGTGTTGCCCCGGCTGTTCTCATCCTTCGCCAAGCAATATCCCGATGTGGACATGGGGATGACGATTGCGAATTCATCAGAGATTGCGTCTGCCTTGCGGGAGAATAAGATTGAAGTGGGGCTGATCGAAGGAAGTATCGAGGCGGCAGATCTGCAGGTTGTTCATTTTATGAAAGACGAACTGATCATCGTTGCTGCTGAGAATCACCCGCTCTCACGAACGGGCGTGGTGGAGATCAACGTACTACAGGATCAGATATGGGTGCTTCGTGAGGGCGGCTCGGGGACGCGTTCGTTCAGTAATCATTTTTTGGAACAAGCGGGCTTAAGAGTGATGCGCTCCTATGAGATCAACAGCAGTCAGGGCGTGAAGGAGGCCGTAGCTGCCGGACTGGGGATTTCTATTCTCTCGAAGTGGGTGGTCCGCAGGGAGATCGAGACCGGTAAGCTCATAGAAATTCCTGTGCAAGGCCTGAGCCTTGAAAGAGACTTCTCGATTGTGCGGCTGACCGGTCATGTTCCCAGCAGAGCGAATGAGGTGTTCGTGGAGAGATTGGTGAAGCTGGATAGTGCTTTTACCTGAATATTCGACTAGGTCATCTAACGGTCTGGTATACGAGGCCTATGGCTCCAGAATCAAATGTTTTGTTCTCGATAAGCTTCAGATTAATCTTCTCCTGGACACCTTGGAATAACGGCAAGCCGCTGCCGATCACGATGGGGGAGACCGTAATTTTATACTCATCGATTAAGCCAAGCTGCATAAGGGTATGAGCGAACCGGGGACTGCCGAGGATAACGATATCCTGGCCTGGCTGTTGTTTGAGACGCTTGATCTCTTCCTCGACGTTCTCTTTGACCAGTCTGGAATTATTCCATTCGACGTTCTTCAGAGTTGTGGAAAAGACTACTTTGGCTGTCTTCTCAATCCATTCCGCATGATCCCGTTCATACGGAGAAGCGGATGGATCTGAGGGTACGGAGGGCCAATAACTGTGCATCATTTGATATGTACCACGACCCCAAATGACCGTGTCCGCAGTACTCAGAATTCCCCTCGCGTGGCTCTCCAGATCAGCATCATAGGCAACCCAGCTAATATCCATTGGGCCGTTCGGGCCTTCTACAAAACCGTCAAGCGAAGCGTGCAGGAATAGAACGAGTTTTCTCATATTCGTTGATCCTCCGATATTCAATTTGGTTATTAGGCTTAGTATAACTCATTATGTTTTGAATATTAAAGATTTAAGATTTAAGGATTGATTATGGAAGAGACAACACTATAGATAGGATTCTAGATTGAACTTGGCTAGGAGTATTACAATATTTGGTATGATCATAATGAATGATGAGCTTGTGTAAGCTGAACATGATCTTGCAGTGTCATAATAATGCTTGTCAGTATAATTAATGATACAATTGTTATCTATGTTTATTAGATAAGGATTTATGTCCGCGGGTAGATGAGACAGTTGATGCGTTATTGGGATGGAAGCGATAAATACAACGTAGCATGTAAACCGTCAAAATCCTGTCAGAGGACGATTAGTACATGATTGTACAGTGACACAAATATTGCCTGATAGAAAAGCCTTTAATAATAAGGCTTTTTTTATTTTTTGGAGAAACTTAGTGTCATATATATGCGACACAAAGTTTCCCCCGTTCAAGGAGTTTGACGCTAAAGTTCCCCCTTTAAAGGAGAATGTAATATAAGAGGAAGCGTTAGTATCACTGCAACTAATCACATCCGTCAAGAAATCCGAATTCGCCAGAACTAGACTATTTTTAATAAAGGATTTTTGAAATAACTGAAAGATTAATTTTTATAAAAGAGGCAGAATATGTGTAAACCAATCATTCTCAATAATCTTAGAGTGAAACGATGATATGCATTTAGTAAAATTAAATAGGGAAGTTATATTATATGGGCCGTTAGAATACGATCATTGGGTTTTGATTGAAATGGATCCATTGGTACAAATTATTGTGAAAAACCATTGGAGATTAATCATGCATATTTGGAAAGCCCGATTATTGGGGTTCGCATTGTGTGAAAATCGGAATTCGTACTTGTCGGTATCGTTAAACTATGGAGGAGAATAATGGCTATTTATTTAGTGAGGCATGCTATTGCCGATGAAGTATACTGTGGGGCTTAAGTCAGAGAGGACTTAATTTACAAGGCTATAGGGAATCTGATTAGGTTGTTATATTAAAGATAACAATGGCATCTTTCAAAAACAACATACGCAGTGGAGAGGAACGAATAATGGCGTAATTGCTGGAATGCTAAACGAAATCGTTTATGAACGATTCTCAGGGCTATGTTTTTCGAGGTTACATATGGGACGAGAAGTATCCTGGCGATGAGAATCCACTGGAGTTTTATTAACGAGTCGAAGAAACATTCAAGCGATTTGGGAGCCAAGGAACGGTCGATGAGATTCTCGGAGAATAAAATTCAAAAGAAATAGCAGTACCTGAAAACACTGATGCTCATGTTAGTGTTTTTTTGTTTGTCATACAATCGGCTTCTCCAAAACTCAGCAATTAAATTTTATGAATAAAAATTCTCCCCAAGAAAAAAATACCTGTAAAGACTTAATAGGAAATGATTAATCAATCACAACGAAGAGGTGAAACCGTGCATAGAGAGACAGAAAGATCCCACTCGACAGAGTCGTTTATTAATCCGGAAAGAGGAAAAACGGAGTCCAATGCCATCGAAATTCCAACCATTTCCTTGCCGAAGGGGGGAGGTGCAATCAAAGGCATAGATGAGAAATTCTCTGTCAATGTGATGAACGGAACAGCTTCTCTGTCCATCCCTTTGCCTTTTGCATCAACTAGGGGCAACGCACTCGCTGCTTTAAACTTGTCCTATAATTCAGGCTCGGGGAATGGAATATTTGGGTTAGGATGGACCTTGAATCTTTCCTCCATTAAACGGAAAACAGATAATAAATTGCCCCGTTACCACGACGAAGCCGATTCGGACATCTTTCTCCTGTCGGAAGCCGATGACCTTGTTCCAGAATACGCCAAAGGAGCGGATGGACGTCTTCGCAACAACACGGACAGCACCTTCATATACAAAGAGAAGCTTTCCCCCGATGGTTTCTTTATGATCCGATCCTACCGCCCCCGCATTGAGGGCTTGTACGCCCGGATTGAAAGATGGACAGACCTTGCCACGAAAGAAAGGAAATGGCGAGTAGTGACCCGAGACAATATAACCACGCTGTTTGGCTGGAGTGCATCCTCCAGGATTTCCGATCCTGCAGCCCCTGCAAAGATATATGAATGGCTTCCGGAAATTACATTCGATGACAAGGGAAACTGCGCTTATTACAAGTATAAGAAGGAGGACGGCAAAGGGATCAAACCGGGGAAGCTGCATCAACAAAATCGCTTGAGAAATGGGCAGCCCACATACACCAATTTGTATTTGGACAAGGTGTTGTACGGAAATAAAACACCCTTCGGTTTATTTGGAGCTGCCTACCCGGATGAAGCGGACTACTTGTTCCAGACTGTGTTTGATTACGGTGAATATGAGATGAATGCGCCTTTTGCTAAAGGCGGTGAATGGGAATACAGAACCGATTCCTTTTCGGACTACAGGGCCGGGTTTGAGATCAGAACCACCCGACTTTGCAGACGGGTGCTGCTGTTTCATTATTTTGCCGAGCTTCCCGGAGGCTCCGCTGTGGTACGGTCACTGGATTTTGCCTATGATACTGCAGGTGATGTTGGACTAACATTCCTGATATCAACCACTACCCATGGGTATATCAAGAAACCGGATGGAGGTTATACGGATAAAGCGATGCCTCCCCTTGAATTTGGCTATCAGCAGTTGGAGTGGAACAAGGAGATCAAACCTTTGGCTGCGGAGGCACTGATTCATGCGCCTGCCGGACTGGATGAACCGCGATATCAATTTACGGATCTTTTTAATGAAGGGCTTTCCGGCATTCTGACTGAACAAGCGGGAGCGTGGTTCTATAAACATAATCTCGGAAACGGAAATTTCGGACCGGCCAAATGCATTGCGCCAAAACCTTCATTCACCGGGCTTGGCTCAAAGCTGCAGCTGATGGATTTGGCTGCGGATGGCATCAAGCAACTGGTCAGCTTGTCCGGCGAACCGCGAGGGTATTTTGAGCTGAGCGAAAGGGAAGAGTGGCAGAGATTCCAGCCGTTTCAGCACCTGCCTAATATTAATATGGATGATGCCAATGTCCATTTGCTTGATCTCAACGGGGATGGGCAAGCGGAAATTCTCGTCACGGAGGATCATATCTTCACCTGGTATGAATCAGCAGGGCGGGAGGGATATCAAGATAGACATAGAGTTTACAACCCTTTCGATGAAGAGGCAGGCCCGTATCTTGTTTTTTCCGATCCCAGGCAAAGCTTCTTCAAAGCGGATATGTCCGGTGACGGGCTGATAGATATGGTAAGAGTAAGAAATGGCCAGATCTGTTATTGGCCCAATTTAGGGAACGGCAATTTCGGCGCAAAGGTGGAGATGGACCATGCCCCGGTATTTGACCACCCGGATGTCTATCATCCATCCTACTTGCGCTTTGCCGATATTGACGGCTCAGGAACCACTGATATTATCTATCTGGGCAAAAACAAGTTCACCTGCTGGATGAATTTAAGCGGAAATGAGTTCGCTGTCGTCCCAGTCGAGATTGATTCCTTCCCTGAAATTCATAATTTGACAGAAACCACAGTTGTTGACCTGCTGGGCAATGGGGTTGCCTGTGTAGTATGGTCGAGTCCCTTGGCGAAGGATGCGCCGTCGCCACTCCGGTATATAGATCTGATGAACGGCAAGAAGCCTCATGTTATGGTGCTGTACAAAAACAATCTCGGTAAAGAAGTTAAACTTAAATACACCCCTTCGACCACATTTTGCCTTGAGGACAGGCAGGCGGGTAACCCTTGGGCGACCAAACTGCATTTCCCGGTACAATGCATTTCCGAAACGGAAATCCGCGACTGTGTTTCAGGGTATCGGTTCGTCAGTGCCTACCGGTATCATCATGGCTATTACGACCATATGGAAAGAGAATTCAGGGGATTTGGCATGGTAGAGAAGACAGATACGGAACAATTCGACCACTGGATCAAAGGAGGGGCCAGCAATATCGTCGATCAAACGCTTCATCAAGCGCCGGTGCTAACCAAGAGCTGGTACCATACCGGTGCTTATCTGGACATGGGCAACAGCAGTAATCCGTTCGCAGAGGGATATTGGCATGCAGTAATGGCCAAGCACGGATTTGAGGTGGACAACTTAGAAGCAGCCTTGCCGGATTCATGGATCGATGCTGCACCGGTGACAGACCCGGGTCACATTGCCCAGCCCAGCGGCAGGGAGATGAGAGAAGCATTCCGCGCTTGCAAAGGAAAGACGCTTCGTGTGGAAATCTTCTCTTGCGATGCTCCGGTCTCGGATGCATCTGACGAACAGATACGGAAACAGCTCACTCCATACTCTGTAGCCGAGTACAACTGGATGATCGAGCTGCTGCAGCCTACGGGACAGAATGAACATGCCGTGTTTGCGGTCAAGGATAGTGAAACGGTCACCTACAACTATGAACGGAACACGAAAGACCCGCGGATTCTCCACACCCTTAACCTGAAAAGTGATGAATATGGAAATATTCTGGAATCGGCTTCAGTGGTATATCCGAGGCTTCAGCCGGAAGATTCACTACCCGCGCCGGTCAAGGAAGCTCAGAGCAGGACAACGATAACGTTTACGGAGAACCGTTATACTAACGACGTGGATACCGATAACGCATACAGATTGAGACTCCCTGCTGAAACGAGGAACTATGAATTAAGGGGCATACCAAAGAACGGAACCCTGTATGCAATCAGTGATTTTGCAGACATCCTCACAGCTTCCGCGGAAGTGGACTACCATCAGACGGAGCAAGCGCCCGAACCGGGCAGTCCGGTTAGAAGATTAATTGAACATGTCCGCACGTTATACCGCAGCAACAATTTGAAGGACACTCTAAGTTCTGATCAGTTGGAATCCCTTGCACTACCTTTCGAGAAGTATCAGCTCGTCTGCTCATCGAATCTGCTCGAAAGCGTCTACGGGGCAAAAGTAAATGAAGAATTGATGCTTGAGGGCAAATACACCTTGCTGGATGGCAATGAACACTGGTGGCGCGGCTCAGGAACCACTCAGTTTCTTGAGACGGGTGAAGCGGCTGCTTCTGCGCGGAGCCGATTCTATCTTCCAATATCCTATACCGATCCCTATGGGGCGATAACGAAGGTGAAATACGAGGAGAATTACCATCTTTACATGGAAGCGACGGAAGACGCATTGGGAAATACAACTAGGATCGAATTATTCAATTTCAGGACACTCTCTGCGCAGCGCATCAAGGATCTGAACCATAATATTTCTGAAGTTCTTACTGATGAATTGGGTTTTGTAAAAGCAATGGCAGTCCTGGGCAAGGGAACGGAAGCGGATGATCTAGAGGGCGTCTCGGAATATGCTTCTCCATCTGAAAATACGTTAACAGACGAGTTCTTCCACTCTGGCGCATCGGATACGCTGATGGCACGCGGAAAAAGTTTGCTGCAGCATGCGACCGCAAGATTTGTGTATGACTTAGATGCCTATACCCGATCAGGCAAGCCGGCCGTTGCCGCTTCTATTCTGAGAGAGCAGCATTATAAGACAAACAGCGATTCTCCTGTCCAAATCAGTCTGGAATACTCTGGCGGTCTCGGACAAACCGTAATGAAAAAAGTCCAGGCTGAACCGGGGGCGGCCAAACAAGTGATTATCCATGCAGATCATACGTATACAGTTAGCACTGTGGATACGGCTGCGCTGGAACCCAAGCAGCTGCGCTGGATTGGCAGTGGCAGAAGCGTGCTCAACAATAAAGGTAATCCTGTAAAACAATACGAGCCCTATTTCTCAGTAACGCATCACTATGAAGATCTGCAGGTATTGGTGGAGACCGGGGTTACACCCGTGTTCTATTATGATGCGCCAGGCCGGTTAATCCGGACCGAAATGCCAAACGGTACGCTCACTCGCACGGAGTTTGATGCATGGAAGCAGGTTATCTACGATCTGAATGACACGGTGCTGGAGTCTGAGTGGTATGCCAAACGTTCGAAACGGCAGATTGATGCCGAGCTTATTGCGGCAGGGAAGGACCCGGCTCGGGAAAAGGCAGCCGCAGACCAGAGTGCCAAACACGCTGGCACACCCAATGTCCAGCACTTGGATACCTTGGGACGACCAGTCTTGTCCACTGAGCATAACCGGGATTTGAATGGTGATGAAGAGTTTTGCCTGACCTTGGCCGAACTTGATATCGAGGGCAATCTGCGCAAAGTGACCGATGCTCGCGGTAATGCAGTAATGATGTTCAAATATGACATGCTCGGCAACAAGATCTATCAAAACAGTATGGACGCAGGGCAGCGGTGGACTTTGATGAACATTCTGAACCTTCCGCTTCGTACCTGGGACGAGAGAAAGCATGAATTTCAATATGATTACGATCTCTTGCATCGGCCGACCCATAGCAAGGTTATCGGCGGAGATGGCGAAGCACCGCTGAATCATATTGTTGAGCGGATCATATACGGGGAAACGCAGCAGAGCGCTGAGCTGAGTAACCTTAAGGGTCAAATCTTCCGGCGGTACGACACGGGAGGGATGCTGGAAATGCCCGGATATGACTTCAAAGGGCAGTCTAGATCCACAACCCGCAAGCTGTTCAGCAACTATAAGGGGGTTGCCGACTGGACAGATGCCAATTTGGCCGCTGATCTGGAAGCCGAAGGATTCACCTTTGTGACGGAAACTGATGCGCTCGGCAGGATAACCAAGCAGACAGCACCGGATGGAAGTGTGATTGTGCCTGCGTACAACGAAGCGGGTCTACTGGACAGTGAAAGTGTCACCCATCCTGGGAGCTCCCAGGATGCTGTATACATCAAGAACATTGACTACAACGAAAAAGGCCAGCGCAACTCTATCGAGTACGGCAATGCTGTTATCACCCGGTTTTATTATGACAAGGAAACTTTCCGGTTAAATCGGCTGGAGACAAAGCGCATGAATGGCGACCCGCTCCAGGATTGGTCTTACACCTATGATCCGGCTGGGAATATTACTCATATGGAGGACAGAAATATTCCCGCAGTATTCTTTGACAACCAGAAAATTACCGGCGTCTCTACATATATGTACGATGCCCTGTACCGGCTGGCGGAAGCTACCGGCAGAGAGAATGACTCTGCTGTGGCTCCCGGGAACACAGACAACTGGAGTGACTTTACCTTCATGAAGCAGTTGAACCCGGGCGATCCGCTCGCCATGCGGAAATACACGCAGAGTTACCTATATGACAAGGCCGGAAATATAGTACAGATCAGCCACCAGGCTCGTGACAACAACTGGACGAGAAAATACAACTATCAGGCAGCCAATAACCGGCTAATCAGCACTCAGCTTGGTGCGCATAAATACAGTTATACGCTTCATCCGCGTCATGGCTATATAACCGCAATGCCTCATTTAGAAGAGATGGTCTGGAACTTCAAGGAAGAACTCATCGGGACTATCCGCCAGAAGCGCACCGATGGCGGGACGGCGGAAACGACCTATTACCAATATGACAGCCAGGGGCAACGGTTACGGAAAATCACTGAGAACCAGGCTAACAGAGGGGATATCCCAAACAAGAAAGATGAGCGGATCTATATTGGCGGCTATGAGCGGTACAAGCAGCACAGCGGTACAGATGCCGGATTGGAACGCACCAGTCTTAGCCTAATGGACAAACAGCACCGGTTGGTGATGATTGACACCGAGACAAAGCCAAGGGCAATTGTCGGCATTCCCATGGGGCGAACGGCGCCAGTTCAGACCGTGCGTTATCAGCTGCACAATCACCTGGGCTCGGCGGCACTGGAGCTGGATGGGACGGCGAGGGTTATCAGTTACGAGGAGTTTCACCCTTATGGCACAACCGCTTATCAGGCCAGGAACGCCGCAATTAAGTGCGCCGCGAAGCGATACCGCTATACAGGTATGGAGCGGGATGAGGAGAGCGGTCTGGAATACCATAGTGCGCGGTACTATGCTTCGTGGCTGGGGCGATGGGTGAGCGCGGATCCGGCAGACTTGAGCGGTGGCTTAAATGTCTACCGCTATGCCATGAACAATCCTGTCAAGTTCTTTGATGCTAACGGGATGTGGGAAGTGGACATGCATTTAGGTGCAGTGTATTGGGTTGGCAGATTGGCTGGTGCCACACATAAAGAAGCGTTACAGGCTGCAATTGCCAGCCAGTCGCTTGATGATTCTATGCACACTGAAGCAACATGGATGAAAACAATAGCTTTCTTTACCATGTCTGATGAAAAAATGAACCGCGCCAACAATTCCCATTCCCTAAATGTGACCTCGGAAGAGAGCTTGCGTGTAGCAAAAGCCGGCATCGACAGTAAAAATATCCATCTTTTTGGATTGGGTCTGCATTCCGCCGGCGATTTTCTCCCGCATGCGAATTTGTCGGGATACAGTACGTGGGGACATCAAAATGGAATGAATGAGGATCTCTCCATATCCTTTATGTTCACTTCAACTGCGGATGAAACTCATAGAAACCCCAACAAAGCGCTGGCTACGTTTGAACGGTTCCGCACCTTATGGTCTGGATATAAAGGCACTGAGAGTAAAATCCCTGAATTTGATAAGAAGACGTTGGCCCTGATCTCGGATTTCATTAACGCCAAGGACGAGAAAGCGAAAACTGAGGCATTAAAGAAAGGTTTACAGGCTGCAAAAGTGGGCGAAGAGGAAATTGAACAGTTCCTAGCATTGTTTGGCGATAAGGAAGCCCGGCAGGCGCTTTGGGAGAGCAGCTCCACTGATCAGAGCCAGATCGAAGCATTGGAACAGTCAGGTACGATCTGGGATTCCATTCAAAACGGTGAGAATACGAAGTTGATGAATTCGAGACAAATTAATATTGACGATGAGCTGAACGGTCTACCGACTATGTCTAAGAATCAGGTTTTACTGAATGAACAAGAAGAGGACAGCAGAAGCTCCATTGACGCCCACCGAAGAAGAATCCACGAATTTGCACGTTAATCGCCTGTCAGGCAGGAGCCGATTTTGCCAGTAGTCGATCACTGATAATCATAATCGAAAACCAAGGAGTGTCGATCATGACCGACAATAACCGTGACAAGCATCACCTGAAGCTGGAGCTGCTAAAGTCAGAGCTGCAATCCAAGGAACAGCAAACCGTGTTCGAGAATATTTACACCAAACATACCGGCGATTGGTCCGGCATTAAGACTGAGCTAAGCAATGAATCAGCCTTCTCAGCCCCGGATATCGGAAATCTGGAGTTTACCCACCGCCTGGGTGAATGGAGCAGTTACAATACCAACCTGATTGCTGCATTCAAGCAAGACGATCAGATTCACACCATGCGTGATATTGCCATGCAATGGAACACGGCTGCGTTCATGAAAAAAGTCAAAGATTATGCACCGGCTGAAACGGAAGAGGAGAAGCAGGCCTTTGCCCGCCATTTGCACCGCGAGTTATTTCAAATGGAACCTACCGCGCTGCTGATCAACATGATCAAAGATCCGCAGGTTCCATTATTAAACGATGCTATCGGTGCTCAGGTAGGCATGATCCTAGAGAAGCATCCCGAATTCAACATTAAGACTACCTCGGTTTACGAAATTCTCAATCAAGCCGATACATTTAGCGGCATTCCTGCGGAATACCAAGAACCGCTGAAGAATCGGATAAAGACATTGCAACGGATCACAGCGCTAAGTCCGGACTCGGAGGCGCTGCCTGTTCTGTACAACATGAATTTTCATTCAGCCCATCAAATTTCGGAACTGCCAAGAACACAATTTATAGATGCTCTGTGCACAAGCTGTATGGATGACAGCACGCTTGCGCAAATCCATACCAATGCCGAGCGGGCGCGCGCGCGCAACGAGCAGACGATTATGGCTTTGAGAGAGATGTATAAGGGCACCGGCATTGCGATGATTGACAAGAGTCTGCAAGTCACAGAACAAGCAGAGCTTGAAGCTGAGAGTGAGACTGCATTATCCCTGCTGAAAAAGACTACGGAGAAGCATAACCTGTCCTGGGATTTGCTGTTTGGCGATGCTGATTTTGGTGAATGTGATGAGTGCAGCTCTGTATACAGCCCGGCGTCTTATTATGTGGAACTGCTGGAATATCTTCGCAACAACAACTTGGGCGGACTTAACCGGAAGTATGATAAAAGCTGCCCAACAGAGATTCTTTCCAGTCCTTACGATTTCTCCGACACACCTCTTGACAAGCTGTTCAAGCGCAGACCCGATTTGGGTTGCCTGGAGCTGACCTGCCAGAACATCAACACCCTTATTCCATATATTGACCTGGTCAATGAGGTAATGGAAAATTACGTTGCCTTTAAAAAGCTGAAGCCTTTCAACGTAGCGGATGAATCGAGCAGTGAACTGCTGGCAGAACCGCAGCATACTGAATATCAAGCTTATTGCCTCTTGAAGAACGAGGTATATCCGTTCAATCTCCCTTACCACCAGCCGATAGATGCGGAGAGAATATACCTGGAACAACTGGGAACCAGCCGGTACGAGCTTATGGAGACCTTCCGCAAAAGCAACAATGGAGGAAATGCTGAACATACCCGCCTCAATGATGAAGTACTGGGCAGAGCAGCGGATGCGGAATATTTAGGGATAACTCTGGAGGAATATATTATCCTGACCAAAGAGTCTTTCATAAGCAAAGACCTGGTGGATAAGCTGGAACGTAAATCTCAAACCGATGACGAATACCGGAAACGTATTGGCGTGAAGGAAGTATTTCAATATTACGGATATGATGATGAGCGTTCCATGCTGGACGAGGATGGGCTTGCGCTGATTAAAAGGGAATTTTTGCGCCGGACCGGCATCGACTACATCAGTCTGGTGGAACTGTTGAAAACCGGCTTTATCAATCCCAACTTACCTAGGGGAAAATCGAAAGTCATTACCGATAGCTTGCACTTTAGTTATCGCTTTTTGCAAAACTACGCCAAGGCTTACGGGTTGGATAGAATGGCAAGCGATTTGGCAAAAGGTGAGAAGCTGGCTCATTTGATGCCCATACTTCAGCAGTTATTTACGGGAAATCTAAGGTGCTCTATAACTGATCAGAACACCCCCGAGATTTCCGAAAAGGATATCATTCAGTGGATTAAATGCGAATTCTATAAAGTAGGTAAGATGATTGTAATTGAGAACGGAAAGAGCTGCTTGAATGGCCGGATTTTGGGGCTGCATGAGGTTGAATTGAAGGTAGACAATTGCATGCTGAGTTATAGCGGCAATGAACAGATTGACGTCCATATCGGAACAATAGATAAACAAACCGGGAAAGTCCTGCTTGAGGACACATCCTATTTAGATTTAAATACGTTACAGCGCCTAACGTTTATTAGCGATAGAGGCGAGAAGGGCATCTTTCTGCCTGTCAAGGAGCACATTTATCTGAACTTGTTGAAGCACAGGGACACTGGGGATCTCAGTACGGCAAGGCTGCAGCATCTGGATGGAACAGCTCTGACGGTCCTGGAATATGATAGAATTCATCGCTTTATCAGGCTCTGGCGCAAGCTCGGATGGACGATCCGTGAAACCGATCAAGCCATTGCCGGACTGGGAACTGCACCATCCCGGGAGAGTAGCCCGGCGGAGCGCTTATTCACCTACTCCGGCTGTGAAGACGAGTGTGGAGATACGGAGTGCATGGAGTGCGAAGAGGATGCAGGTAGGACCTATGCGGATATCAACTCAGCACTGATTCATCAGCTTGTACCTGTAAAGAAACTTTTGATCAGAACCGCGCTGGAACCCTTTCAACTGCTTCCGTTCTGGACCCATATGGATACGGAGGGGAACCATTCGCTCTATCGGCAGCTGTTTCTCACTTACAATATAATCGGCAGCGAGCCCATTTTTGTACCGGATCAGTACGGGAATGTTCTGACAGACGAAGACATCAAACTGTCCGATTATCACTCTCTTATCATGGCCGCCCTTGGCTTGAAGGCGGATCATATTAATGATATTATGTCTGCCGCGAAAAAAGAAGACAAGCTTACCGTAAGCAATTTGTCCGTCCTGTACCGCTACCGGCTGCTGTCCGATGTGCTGGATCTGGATATTCCGGAATTTCTAAACAGCCTTCCGGTCAAAGAGCAGGGTGAAGGCCTTCAGGATATCTTCCTCAATGCCTATGAGACTTATATGTTTGTAACAGATTATGACCGTATTGAACCTTCCGGGTTCACCAGTAAGCAGCTGAGCTACATTATCAAGGGGTTAGATGACGATAAGGAACCTCTCGCCCCTACCCAGTTGGAGATTTTGAAACTGGCCAAAGGGTTGTACGACGCATTGAACATCATCGAAGAAGAGAATAAAGATATTAAGGCCGCTCGTTCAAGCAAGGGTACGACGTCTGCTCAGGACTCTGAAGAGCAGGCTACCAGCACGCTCATTCGGACCAAAATGAGTCTTCTCGGAACTATCCAAACGGACATTATTGAGAAGATTATTGGACTTCTGGAAGGAACAAATATATATACAACCAGCGCGCCTAAGAAACTTTCCCTCTCTGTGCCGGAAGCGCTGGCCCGTAAACTGAAATATGAAAAAAAGCAGGGAACACTCTCAATTACAGGAATTTTAACGAAATCTGAAATAACAGATTACCACAAGCTCAGCATGAATGAAGGCTGGCTTGAAGCTTTGACCTCTATTCAAAAGCAGCAGGCAAAACTATTTAAAGAACTTCTGACGGATATGCTCAAAAGCGTAAAGACCATTCCGGCAGACCGGAAAAAAGAAATTAAGGACATCATCATGTTGGGTGACGTCAGCGCAGCACCGAAAACAACAAGTGCAGAGGATGCCGATACTGAAATCAGCGTAGACACTGACACCGAAAGAGAAACTGAAACCAAACCAGAAACGGCCCCGTTAAAAAGAATAGCTTTTCTCGAATTCTTCATGCCTTATCTACGCCAGCAGCTCACACGTAATGCTGTGATGAGTACGCTTGCGGAATTTGCCGGGCTTGAAGCGGAGATTACCGATGTTCTGGTTTCCCATATCCTGAGAATAGGCGATTCCGCAGAACCGATTTACAGCATTTTTGAGAATATCAAGAGAAGTGCTGTACCTGCGAGCAGCAGCGGCTATCTGGTAACCGCCAACACAGACTATACGTTTATCGTCAAATCAAGCAATACCGAGCCGTTTATCAGCATTAACGATGAGGCGCTTGTGAAATCGGAAGAGGAAGCGGCGGCGGATGAATGGTGGAGCGAGCCGGTAACACTGCAAGCTGGAAAGCTATACCTGTTGAAAGCAAAAGGGGTCGAGCTGGAAAATTTGTTCTGGAAGACCACTACTACTGCGGTAGTTCCTATTCCTCCCTCCGCATTGATCCCTGACTTTGCTTCCGAGAAGTGTACTCCGGCATTGGTTGCTTTGAAGAAAGCGGCTGTACTGGTGTCCACCTTTAAATTAAGTGCGGATGAAATCCGATTTTTTGAGCTGCATAATAAGGGCTTTGATGAGTTAAGCTTTCATGCCCCACAGCTTAAACATTGGCTGCGTCTGGAGGATTACGTTAGACTGCGCAATTCTTTGCCGCAGCATAAACTGACGATCCTGGAATTTTGGAAATGGATTTATAAGTCCACAAAAGAGGAGAACGAGAAAGAGCTTATTCAGAAGATTGCCGACCTCACGACCTGGAAACACGAACATATTCAGAAATTAACCGCTCCCAGTTATTACAATTTAATTCAATGCGATGACTACCGGGACGAACGTAGCCTGCTTAAATTGCAGAAGGCAGTTGAGATTATTGACAGAATCGGGGTTCCCGTGGAAGCGTTATTCACATGGGCGGAACCCGTTGCAAAATTTAATGAGCACCGCAAAATTGCTGACAGCATTAAAAATGCCCTTCGCGCCAGAACAAACCGCACCGACTGGGAACAGGTGGCGAAGCCGCTTCATGACAAACTGCGCAACCATCAAAAGGAAGCATTGACCGGCTATTTATTGCAGCAAAAAGAACTGATTGAATGGAACGTGACGGATGCAGATGGGCTGTTCGAATATTTCCTGATCGACGTTCAAATGGATGCCTGTATGGAAACCTCGCGCATCAAACAGGCGATTTCCTCTGTGCAATTATTTGTGCAGCGCTGCTTTTTGGGATTGGAGGAAGAGCACAGCGGCATTAAACCGGGTGTGCTGGACAGACCCCGCTGGGACTGGATGCAGCGCTACCGTGTCTGGGAAGCCAACCGTAAAGTATTTCTGTATCCCGAGAACTGGATCGAAAGTAACCTGAGAGATGATAAGAGTCCGTTCTTCAAGGAACTCGAAAGTGAATTGTTGCAGGCGGATATCAATAAACAGAATATCACCGATGCTCTGAAGTCTTATCTGTATAAGGTAGATGAAATTGCCAATATGGAGGTAGTCGGGTTATATGTCGAGGGAATCCAAACCAAGACCAGCTGTGGCGAAGAGCACATTACGGAGTGGTGCGAAGGCGCAAAGCTGCATGTTTTTTCCCGGACACAGAGTGCTCCGTATGTATTCTATTACCGGTATCTGGCCCTGGATAAAATGTATTGGTATCCCTGGGAGAAGATGCAGGTGGATATACCCAGTTATGATGTGGAGTATATCGAACCAGAAACTGGGCGGTTGGTTTCTGACAGCGGATGTTATGTAATCCCGGTGGTTTGGAATAAACGCCTAATCGTATTCTTTCCGCAGATCATGAAAAAAACAGTACCAAATGAAGAGTGCAAGGAGACAACTCTTAAGGACCTTAGCACAAAAACAGTGGATCAAATGAAACCAAGCGATTTCTATGAAATTAAACTGGCGTGGAGCGAACACCGGAACGGAAAATGGACACAAAAACAAGTCAGCAACGATGCAGTCGTTACGGCACACAATGTTGAAAATAAAGTTCTTATTGCCATTCAGCACTTCAAGTTCATTCCAATTGTTGAAGCGGAGAAGGTCACGATCAACATTGATGATGCCTATAAAAATGAGGCTGATGGTAAGTACAAAGGCGCCTTTGAATTTAACGGGACTTCCGCAAAAGTTGTGACGACGCCCATCACTACTAAACCGATATCCATTCAATATTTCAACCAGACTTTAGGGGAATTTGGTTATGAAATGCATACCTGGCAAGTAGTGAAATGCACATCCGAGTCCACAGAACAGTGGGTCCCTCAGTATAATGGCGTGTTCTTTTATGAATTCAAAAATAATGAACGAATATGGGGGCCTAGACTGAATAATAAAAATTTAAACCATAATAGAATTCTCAACCATTACAGAAATTTCCACCACCCCGACACACAAAATCTGCTGGGATATATGAACATCGAAGATTTGAAAGCTTTTTTCAAAGCCAATCAGTCGCTGGATCTAGATTTTGGAAGGTATCAGGATGACGTTGAACTATCGTATCATGAACTGAAGGGGAGCTATTCGCTCTATAACTGGGAGCTTTTCTTTCATACGCCTGTTCTCTTGGCAGACGCGCTTAGTAAAGCACAGCAGTTTGAAGAAGCTGCGAAGTGGTTCCACTATGTGTTCAATCCGATAGCAGAAGGGAATAAGGATAACCGTTTCTGGCAATTCAAACCCTTTTCACAAATCAACAGCCAGAGAATTCTGGACAGTATATTTAACGACCTTAAACCTAACACAGTGAATAAAAAAATCAGTGAGTGGCGGGATAAACCGTTTATGCCTCATCTGGTAGCACGAAGCAGACCTGTCGCCTATATGAAATGGGCCGTCATGAAATACATTGATAATCTGGTGGCCTGGGGAGATCAGCTCTTCCGTCAGGATACGATTGAAACGATCAATCAGGCAACACAGCTCTACGTATTGGCAGGCCATATCCTGGGTCCGCGGCCGATGATGATCCCAAGGAGCGGCAAAATCAAACCCCAGACCTATCTGGGTCTGTTGGATAAATGGGACGCTTTTGGCAATGCCTTGGTAGAACTGGAGCTTTCAGTGCCATTCAGCAATCAAATCGAGCTTCCATTTGGCGAGGTGAATCATGAGTTAGTGTTTGCCAACCTCTTCGGTTTGGCCTCATCACCTTACTTCTGTATCCCGAACAATCCTAAGCTTATGGGGTATTGGGATACTCTAGCCGATAGGCTCTTTAAAATCCGCCATTGCCAGAACATTGAAGGGGTCTTCCGCAAGCTGGCTTTGTTTGAGCCTCCGATTGATCCGGCTCTGCTGGTTAAGGCGGCGGCACAAGGCCTTAGCATTGCTTCTGTATTAAATGATCTCAATGCACCAATGCCTAATTACCGCTTCTATTATTTGCTGCAGAAAGCGCTTGAACTGTGCAATGAATTGAAATCACTCGGCAGTTCCATGCTCTCTGCTATTGAGAAGAAGGATAATGAGGCTCTTACGCTGCTCCGTGCCAAGCATGAAGGAGTCATGCTGAACCTGATGATGGAGATCAAGAAGAAACAACTCGAAGAAGCTCAAAAAAATGTAATCTCCTTGCAGCAAAATCGTACGACATTAGAAGCAAGAATGAAATATTATTTGAAGCTAACTGGAATGGAAGAAAGCCTGGTACCTGCTCCAGAAGCAGATTTCAGTGAGATTCCGAACGACATCGTGACTGTGGATGGGGAAAGCGGCTTGAAATTGATCCCGTTTGAGAAAGAGGATATGGACAAAGCAAGCGCTGCGGCAAAAATGCAGAGCGAAATAGGAAAACTGGAAGCCTTGGCGTCAACGCTCCATGTCCTGCCTGCTATGAACTTCTTTGGAGAGCCACTTGGGGTTGGCGGAGGTGGTCAGTGGGGATATCCTAATGTGGCCAATGCCACATCAGCCATAGCCCGACATAAGAAAAATGATGCCGATGAGCTGTCTTTTGAATCCTCCATGGCTGGCAAAAAGGCCGGATTTACCCGGGCGATGCAAGAGCGTACCTTCCAGGCCAATGCTGCCGGATATGAACTTAAGCAGCTCGACAAACAAATTACAACCCAAGAGATCCGGATGGATATGGCCAACCAGGAGATAACCAATCAGCAGAAGTCTATAGACAATGCAATGGAAGTTGAAGAATTTATTAAAAACAAATATTCAAGCGAAGAGCTTTATCACTGGACGAGGGGAAGTCTGAAGACCCTGTACCGCCAGGTATATGATCTGGCTTATGATCTCGCCAAGAAAGCGGAGAAGACCTATTGTTTTGAACGTGGAATCACCAGCGCAAACTTTATACAGCCCGGTTATTTTGATGCAGGTAGGGATGGATTGCTCTCGGGTGAGCAGCTGTATGTTGGACTTAAGCAGCTGGAAGCCGCGTATCAGAATGAACGGGGCTATGATTATGAGGTTACCAAACAGATTTCTCTTTACCAACTCAATCCTTTGTCGGTCATACAGCTCAGGGAGACAGGCAAATGTGAATTTGCATTACCGGAAATTTGGTTTGATATGGATTATCCGGGACACTACAAACGCCGGATCAAATCTGTTTCGCTTACAATTCCTTGTATCGCCGGACCCTATACAGGAATCAATGCTAAGCTCAGCTTGCTGGAGAACAAATTCCGTAATACAGCCATCGGTTCAAAAGCTTATGAAGAGAAAAAGGGAGAGCCGGATCTCAGGTTCAGTGCTTACCTGGTACCCATCCAAGCAATTGCTGCGAGTTCTGCGCAGAATGACAGCGGTATGTTTGAGTTGAATTTCAAGGATGAACGGTATCTTCCTTTTGAAGGAGCGGGAGTGATCAGCAAGTGGCGCCTGGAATTGCCGTCCTTCCGGCAGTATGACTATGGCAGTATTTCGGATGTCATTATGCACTTGAAGTTTACTGCAAGCGAAGGCGGTGAACAGTTAAAGTCCGCTGCTTCCGAATTCGTATGGAAACAGCTAAAGAATTTTGAGGAGGAGTTAAGCGATACTGGATTAACTGTTGCCCTTAGCATGAGACATGATTTACCGAATGAATGGTTCTCTTTAACAAATAGTGGGACCGTCAAAATGAAAATCAGCAAAAAGAATCTGCCTTATTCGGCTCAGAAAACCAATTCAGAAGTTGTGAGTTTGTTGTTGGTAGCGAAACTTGGTAAGAGCCAATCGTTGCTCACAGTTAATCTTGGGCAGGGGCCGTTTACACTTGAAAAAAAGACAACAGAAACTAATTTACTGCAAGGTAGGTCACCATCTACAATCATGCTGGATATAGATTTTAACTTGTCCATTGATGACATTCAGAAGGTGGATCTTGAGGACCTTTATCTGGTGATGAATGTGATATTAGTTCCGCCTAAGTAAGTATACTTCATGCGAATGACGTACAAATACCTGAGACTAAATTGGGAGATAAAGCCTTTCGTACACATTCAAAATAGTGAACATTGATGCAATATGGCGGAAGCTGTGATATATAGCGACATAAGCTGCCGCCTTTTTTCATCCTTGAGATCTGCGAGTTGCTTACGAAGCTTACGCATCTCTTCATCGTCGCCTTTAACTCTGCCGCTTGCGGTCTACGCCGGCGACAAGTTCCATTTGTGAAGGACGAGTTTTATTTCACCTGAGAATGATTTGGTCATTAAATGAATCGAGTAGGAGGGGGCGGCCCCCCCCCGTCCTCTCACACCACCGTAAATGGGGGAACTTTAGAGTCAATGAAGGGGTAAACTTTATGTCACTGTAGAACATGAATTATTAAACGATTGAGTCGAGGTTCACTTTTAAATAATTACTTCTTCACAAAACCCGTATTTCTTTTAATATATAATTAATCAATATTTCATCATATTTTAAAGTAATTATATATATTGTGTCACTTATTATTAAATTCAAATTCTAACCTTTACTTTATAGAATTAAATACTCTTATATGCAGGCATGTTGATTACCCATATTATGGGATGACAAAAACACCTAAATGTTCTTTACGCCTGAGCTGATTAAGCTGAACCTGCCACTCCAGCGGAAGATTAAATATACGCCAGTACTGCATAAATTCCCAAAGAGTCAGCTTAGCAAAGACCGGTACCTTCGGATGAATTTCATCAAAAATGTATTTTAGAAGCACATATGCGGTAAGGGCCACAAACAATTGGCTATACACTGCATTTTCGGTGTTTCCAAACAGACAAGGGACATTCAAATGCTGTTTCACCCAGCGGAAAAAGACTTCAATCTCCCAGCGTGCTTTGTAAATTTCAGCAATCACGTGAGCGGACTCTTTTCTCAAATCAGTGACGACCCGTACGACTTCGCCCCGGTCATTTTCAAATTCAACGACGCGGTGGCGCTGGGCGGATTGGTGTTTCCCTTGACCGATATAACAGGTAATATCGCGTACAATTTTGGTGTCTCCCTCTGCCGGTCGCTGACGTTTTCGCGGCAACACCAAGTGGAGATTGTCTTTCAAACGAATCACAAAGGACTGACCTTGCTGCACATATTGATCCAATCGACCGATTTTTCCATATGCCCGATCCTGGACTAGAAGGTAGTCCTTATCGGCCAAGACTTCTCCAAATGGAGCGTCATTGCGCCGGGCAATCGATTCGACCACCTTCACGGGTGAATGCTGTCCATGCGAGAAGGCCACATGCAGCTTGATACCTCCTCTGAATTTTTTATACGGAGCCCAAGACATACGGGAGTTTGCCGCCGTAACCGTCGTAGAGTCAATAAGCAGAAGATCTTTAGGCAGATTCAGGTGCCGCCGGGTTTGCCGGTTACATTTCTGGACGAGCATTTGAAACAAACGCTTGAAGATATCGTAAGGCACTTCACCGGCTTTGCCCGAAAGAGTGGAGTAATGAACCTTGGGCAAATCGTAGTTCGAGCCCACCCGAGCACTTTGACGAAAGCCATCCCATTGGTGGTAGCAGGCTTGGATAAAGTAGTCGAACAACACACCGACAGTCATTTTGGTTCCTGTATCCTCGTAGTTCTCGGTTTGCCCAGTCACCATTTCGACTTCTTCCGGGGTTAATACTTGTTTGAACACGGCCAGGAATGGGGTATTATTATTCATGAGGTCGCCTCATTTCGGTTTGGTTTGGTCGTACTTACCATTACCCGAAATGGCGGCCTTTCTTGTCCCTTTTTTTGGGAAATCAACACGCTTATCTTATATGTAAAAAATATATCTGATGAATTTACTCTTGTTTATATATAAATAGATTGCATCGTGTAATATAATGTAAATAATCCTAAATTTCGAAAGTAATCTTCTATAAAAACAAAAAAAGGGCTCAAATCTTTGGTAGAATGGTGTTTACGACAACAACATCACCCAAAGAGAGGAGCACCTTTTAGGTGAAGTCTACCACATCTATTTCTAAAATCAAGACCGAATTTTCCCTGACTCAGTCGACAAGCATCGGAGGAAGCAAGATCTTCCTGGATTATCTCGAAAAAATCAAACTGCGCCAGGTGCTGCACACCGTATCCGGAGGCAAAGCCCGCAATGCGCGTTTCTCCATGCACCACATTCTGCTGTATCTCATCGTCGGCTGGGTCTTGGGCTGTGAGCGTCTGTTTCACTTTCGCAGATGGCAAAAGGACTCCCTGCTTCAGCGTTTTCTCGGTGGGCGCTGTCCGCACCACTCTCTTCTGTACAAAGAACTGGCTCGACTGGCCAAAATGAATCCCCATGTACATACGCAACTCCGGCTCGTGAACTTCGAAGTGATTCGGCCAGCTCTGCCCTCCAAACTCATTCTCGATTTGGATTCCACCGTGGAGACGGTCTATGGGAATCAGGCTAAGGCCGCCAAAGGGGTAAACGCCCATAAGCCGGGGCGCAAAAGCTACCATCCCTTGCTGGCTTTCGAAGGACAATCTCACCTCTGCCTAAATGCCGTGCTACGCGGCGGAAACGTTCACTCCTCCACGGAGGCGTCGACGTTTCTGGAAGAGACCTTTGGCCTCCTGGGCCAGCACCCGGTCCAATACGCCCGGTTTGACAAAGGCTTTGGCGGCGAAGACTTCTATTCCTTGTGGGAGGAACGAAAGATTGGCTATGTGGGCAAAATGAAATGGACGAAGCGTCTGTCCGCTGAAGTGGCCTCTTGCCGGTACTGGAAACGTTACGTCGACGAAGACTGGATCATTGAAGGCATCGCCCTGTGGTACCAAGCGACCTCCTGGACGAAGCCACGGCGGGTCGCCGTCATCCGCAAAGCCACCGTTGTTCAAGACGACCAAGCGTGTTTCCTGCTGGACACGGATTGGCAGTACGAAGCCATCGTCACGAACCTGGACTGGGAAGCGATCGGGACGTATGGCGGTTTTACAACCAGCGCTGCTGCATGGAAAACTATATCAAAGAAGCCAAGCGTGGATTTTCCATCGACAAGATCGCAACCGGCTCCTTTGAAGCCAATGAAATCGACCTCCTCGTCAAATTGCTGGCGTATAACCTTTATGAGCGCTTCAAACGATATTGTTGTGAACCTATTCATTTTGGTTATACAGTAGCAAGGTTTCGTCTAGAATTTTTTCAGTGTGCGGCGACGCTGATGAGTCACAGTCGAACCACCGTACTCAAACTGACGAAGGAATTTGTAAACCGCCACGCCTGGAGGCGAATAGAATCTCGAATCGCCCTGCTCGAATGAAGCCTTCTAGAATTTAACATGGAAATTCAAATGCCCGGTCCTCTGGGGTGGGGGAATCTGTACGCAGCACCGTCAGTTTGGAATATCCCCCCTGTTAGTACACCCTGATTTTTACAGGTTTTTTTGGCGGACAATCCTTGGCTTCCTTGTCACTACGCACTTTCGAAATTCAGGATGAATATTCTAACAAATGAGTTCTTAAGACAAGACTGGTTCAACAATTGAAGATAATCAGCAAATCTGGTTTTTGGGAACTGAGTATGAGCACTTAGTTGCAACTGGTATGGTGATCGAAAATACAGGCTTCGGCTTAAATCCGGGCCAAGTTTCTATGAACTACTTTGGACTTGAAGGTGAGGTATACGAGTATTCTCAATTTCACTTAACTCACTTGGGAATAAAATTAATTAACGTCTAGTTTCCTTATTAGGAACAAATATTTCTGCAAAATAAGCAATAGTCTTGAACTTTTTACAGAATACAACTAAATGATTTCCCCCTGCTGAGTACAAAGCATTGATAAAACAGGTCCCAAAAAGAGAAAGACCAGCCCTCGATGTGTTGCTCCAAATTTTTCTGTATTCCTTTTTCGCTACTTAAGATTGTCGGGTCACTGTTTAGAAAGTATAAGCATTGCTATTCTAAGTTTATGGTATTAAAATGCCTCGTAAAAAGAAAAACGATCGTCGTGAGACACTCATATGTAATATAAATGCTGAAATGTGAGAGTCACACTGTCCAATAATGGTAGTACCGTACGTGAAGGAATCATATAAGTAGTAGACGTATAAGGTGTATATCCTGATATCCAATAATTAAGAAGCAGCTGGGAGAGTTTTACAGTATGGAGCTTCATATATGACTCTCTTGGCCATCTAAATAAGACGAAAGTGATAGTTCACAGCAATTATCGTAGTGGTCAGGGTGATCTTATCTCACTAACGAGCAAGTGAGTAGGAACTTCCTTATCGGCACCAAAAGAAATTTATGTAAAAATCTCTAAAGTGCCTCGTCAAGCTTTAACATCGAATATTGTGAGAAGTTTGAGCAGCTGAGATCTATACGATATCGATATATGAGATATCGTAGACTAAAAAACACTATATAATGACGTAATGGTAACTGGGAATAAGCCTAAGAAAGCATAAATAAAGGAGGTTTTGATTTGACATTTATATCCGTTAACAAAGAACTTATTTGCAGTAATTTAAGCAAGAATAAACTGAATAGAATTATAAATATTTACTATGGTGAAAAAGTAAAACGTGATGAGTTAGAAGCGTATGAACAAGGGCTATACGATTATTTAAAAGAAGAATATCCTTCACGTGAACGATTGGAGCAAGCATTAGGTGAAATTCAACATTTCAATGATTTATCGAAAGACTTCTTGGTGATGGCTATTAACTTTCAGATTTCCGCTGCTGAAGTTGTTTATTATATGGCCAGCGAGTCAAGCATAGCTCGCCTAGACACACTTTTTTTCCCCATGGTGTACCTTTACAGACAAAGTATAGAACTTCTGCTCAAAGCGATTTATTTTCAAGAGGTACAGGATCAATCTGAGAGAAAGTTATTCATTGGAAGAACCCGACATGATTTGAGCACATTATATCAAGAGGTGACGGCCTTACCTATTAATCCGGATCAAGATAAGGCAGGATATACATGGTTAGCAGACTTTTTTGACAATATAAGCTTGTTTGATAAAGTGTCGGATTCTTTTCGATACCCTTACAAGTTTCATATGACTAACGATGTGT
Source organism: Paenibacillus sp. FSL H3-0333 (assembly GCF_038002805.1). Classification (NCBI taxonomy): domain Bacteria; kingdom Bacillati; phylum Bacillota; class Bacilli; order Caryophanales; family Paenibacillaceae; genus Paenibacillus; species Paenibacillus sp. FSL H3-0333. The sequence continues at coordinate 4,250,266 of NZ_JBBODG010000001.1, forward strand.
TTGATCGACATTTAAAAGTTAAGAAGGTGTTCGAAGAACGAAAAGATATAGATTTAATTAAGCTTTCAACAAAGTTTAGTTATGCTTTTGCTTTGCTCCAACGTTTAATAATAGAGTTGCCTCAAGAATGTAATGAAATCCCTTATGCAGTTGACAAGTTAGGCGATTTCATTGATAACCCTGATTGTAGTTCCGAATTTTTAGAAGAGGGTGGACATTATTATTTGAGATGTGTTATAGGTGAAGATTACAGACCAACAGATTTCAATCGCTATGCGGATGCGTATAGCGATTGCGCCGAGTACCTATATAAAAAACGAATAAGCGATTTTACGGAGAACCATAGAAGTAACATAAGCTGTTATCATCCTGTTTGCTATTTATTACGCAATGCGATCGAATTATCTTTAAAAAAGCTTTGTGCAAGATGTGCAGAATACGATGAGGCTATTGAGTTAATAAGCACAAAGAAACACAATCTGCTTGGACTATGGAATGGTTCTAAAGATAAGCATGCTGAAGGACCAATGAATTTTTTTCCGATTCCACACTCAAATCAAATTGATTTTTATGTAAAATTGGTAAATGGAGTGGATGAAACTTCTTCACGTTTTAGATACCCGACAGATAATAATCTTGAACATTATAACCCTGTTCCTTATCGTTATCATTTCGGTATCCATTATTACTTGTTAAGTACTTGTTTTGAAAGAATCCGGGTTACTGAGTATATTATTGACGAAGCTACTGACGGTAGAGAAGACTATAGGGAGCTTCGAATATGAATACTCTGTGTTTTAAATAAAGCAGGTTTTTAGTATTTCTAATCGACATTGACCTATTTTAAAATGATACTTCTTCATATTTTACGGCTAGAGGATTGCATCAAGAATGAAGATCCTCCTAACTTTTACTTATCACATGATTTCGATTTATCACAAGTAGAATTTTTCCAATCATAATTACGGCATGTTTCTTATGGGGTAATCGGTTTATTACTCGTAAAATTTGATGATAACGATTAAAAAGTGGCACTTAATAATTTCCTATATGGAATAACTGTTAAATGCATTTAACAGGAAACATACTGTTGAAAAGAAAAAGGGGCTGTTCCAATTTGGTGTGGCTTCTTTATATTTGTTAGAGACTATCACCATTATATGAAAATACTTAGTCCGTAGTCCTCTGTTAACATTTTATGAAGGTATACCAGATATCTTTGTCGAACTTGTGATTAAGCAATTTCTATAAAATAGAAGGGGTGCGTTCAAGTGAGTCTAATAAATGAGAATCAACTCGATGAGTGGGTACGTGGAAATACACGAGAAGCTCAAGGGAAAATAGTTGAACTTGTTTGGCGATTGGTTGCTGTGTCTTCTCCGAATCCGAAAGAGCGCAGGTTTCCACTAGGAGATAGTATTGGACAGCCAGGTCCTGACGGATTATTAAATACTGAATATAGTTTTGATCCTTTTGTACCTGAAGGGAGATCGTTCTGGGAAATTGGTACTGGATATAACGCTAGAGACAAAGCAACATCGGATTATCATGGATTGACTGACGCAACTCCAGAAGAGGTAAGGAAAGAATCAACATTTGTCTTCGTTACACCGCTTTCTGGTAGAAGGGATTGGCAGCATACATGGAAAGAGAACGCGCAAGCTGAATGGTTACATAGTAGACGACAGAACAACGAGTGGGCCGATGTTCGTGTAATAGATGGATCCGTACTTATAGATTGGTTGCACCATTTTCCCGCTGTAGAAACATGGCTTGCAGAGATTATGAATTTACCTATCCAGTACATACAAACTGCAGAGCAACATTGGGGAGATTTAAAAACTATAGGAGACCCTCCGCCTCTTACACCGGAAGTCTTTCTTACTAACCGCAATGGGGCTAGTGATAAATTGAATGAACTATTTTCTGGAACATTGTTTCAACTTAAAGTAGACACCCTCTTTCCTGAACAGGTAGCAGATTTTGTTGCTGCTCATGTTGCATCCTTAGATGAAGAATCGAAAGTGGATATCGCCGGGCGCTGTCTTATCATTTCGAATGTGGAAGCTTGGAATGCAATGGTTTCTCTGAAAACACCTCATTTTCTAGTTGCAAATTTTGACCTTGATGAGACAGAAACAAGTACAAAACTTCTGGAAAGAGCACGTAGAGGCAGGCACTTGGTCATCTTTAGCGGAAGACCAGGCGGGATACCGCATCCGAACAGAGTTACTATTCCAAACCCTAAAAGTTATCAATTGAAAGAAGCTTTGGTTAAGGCCGGATACAACGAGGAACGAGCACGTACTCTAGCGCAGAAAAGTGACGGTAATTTAAGCTCCTTACTTAGATGTATCCAACATCTTTCATTGATGGCGGAATGGGCTCAAAGAACGGATGCAGCTGAACTTGTTATTGCAGAACTACTTGGTGCATGGAATGAACGGTCTGATGCAGATAAATCAATCGTGGAGAAACTTTCGGGAAACCTTTACGGGGATTGGATCGGAAAGATTCGTGATATTTCGCTTCGTTCGAACAGTCCCCTAATCAATAGAGAGGGTAACTGGAAGTTTGTTTTGCGATACGAGGGATGGTATGCTCTTGGACCACGAATATATGATGAACTTCTCGACCGATTTAAAGAAATTGCATTGACAGTTTTAAAAGAACGCGACCCTCAATTCGATTTACCTGGTGATCAGAGGTATGCGGCTAGTATATACGGTAAGGATTTAAATCATTCTAAGCTAATTAGGAAAGGGATAGCAGAAACATTGGCATTGCTAGGAAGCCAAGCTCAAGCGTTGATATCATGTTCCTCAGCAAAAGCTGTGATGACGGCTTCCACAACAATTAGGGAACTCTTTTTTGGTGCAGACTGGATCCTTTGGGCCAGCCTGAATGATCTTTTACCATTATTTGCTGAGGCAGCTCCAAATGAATTTCTTGGTTCAGTTGAAGAAGCATTAGCAAATGAATACTCTCCATTTGAGAGCGTTTTTTCGCAAGAGGGAACAGGATTGATGGGGCACAATTACATGACAGGATTACTTTGGGCATTGGAAACCTTAGCTTGGGATGCTGAATATTTAACCCGTGTAGTTATGATACTTGGAGAACTTGCTCAAAAAGATCCAGGTGGAAACTGGGCTAATCGTCCTGCTAATTCTCTCTCGACTATCTTATTGCCGTGGTTGCCTCAGACTAGTGCCTCAGTTTCAAAGAGAAAAGTAGCTGTCTCAACCCTTTTCCTAGAGTTTCCTGATGTTGCGTGGAAATTACTATTAGAGCTTCTTCCTAGTTCACATCAAGTCTCATCAGGTTCTCATAAGCCATCGTGGAGAGAACTAATTTCAGATGATTGGACTAAAGGTGTTACGAATCAAGAATATTGGGAGCAGATATCCGGATATGCACGATTATTAATAGAAGCTTCTAAGCATGATTTATCAAAACTAAATGAATTAATTTCACGTTTCTCAGACTTGCCCCAGCCAGTGGGTGATGAACTGTTAAGTTACTTGAGTTCTCCAGAAGTTCTTTGTTTACCTCAAGAAGCTCGCTTTAAAATATGGAATGAACTTACGGTTCTTATTTTAAGACACAGAAAGTTTTCAGATGCAAAGTGGTCAATACCTTCGAAAATGGTTGATAATATCCAAACTGTTGCCGACAGTCTTTCTCCCGTAGACCCATTTTATCGAAACCAACGAATCTTTAATGACTATGATTCACATTTATTTGAGGAACTTGGGAATTATCAAGAACAACAGAGAAAGCTAGATGAGCTTAGACAGAACGCTGTAAAGGAAATCTTGGTTTCAGGGGGTGTTGAAGAGCTTCTAAACTTTGCTAAGGTTGTTGAGCATCCAATGTATGTAGGACTTGCTTCAGGCGTACTGGGTGAGGAGGACGTTATTGAAAAAGCTATTCTTCCAGAATTAATTATTTCGAATATGGATTCATTGTCGAGGTTTGTTGGTGGCTTTATATTGGGGGCATTCCGTAAACATGGGTGGCAATGGATTGATAATCTCGATTTTTCAAATTGGAGTAAACCCCAAATTGCGCAACTGCTTGTATATCTACCTTTCAGTTCAGAGACGTGGGGGAGGTTAGAAAATCTTCTTGGAGAGGACCAAATACTATATTGGTCCCTAACAAATGCAAATCCATATGAAACAGAAGAACAATTGGATTGGGCAATTGATTGTTTACTTCAATATAATCGACCGCATGCCGCTGTCAAATGCCTGGACAAACTATTACATGATAAAGGCACTATTGATAGCCAACAAGCTGTGCGTGTGCTACGAGCAGTGCTTGCTTCCCCTAAGGGTATTCAATCAATTGATGCTCATGACATTGTAGAGATTATTAAGGCTCTACAGAATGAAGAGAAAATAAACCAAGATGAGCTTGCACAAATAGAATGGAATTATTTGACTTTGCTTCGACATTATCCTGATGCAAAACCAAAAATTTTAGAGCAACAACTAGCTGAACAACCAACTTTTTTTTGTCAGGTCATACGCACAGTGTTTCGCTCCAAAAATGAAGAGCAACAAATTGAAGATGATTCATCGGAGGATAAGAAAAATATAGCATCAAATGCTTATAACTTACTTAGAGAATGGAGTAAACCACCAGGTAGTCGGGAAGGGACATTCGATGGAGATTTTCTGATTAATTGGCTTGAAGAAGTGAAAAAACTTTCTCATGAATCAGGCCATTTGGAAGTCGCACTTACTATGGTTGGACATGTGCTCATTTATACACCTGCTGATCCAGATGGACTTTGGATACATCATTCTGCAGCCAAGGTATTAAATGAAAAAGATGCTAAGGATATGCGGGAAGGTTATAGAACTGAATTGTATAACTCGAGAGGAGTTCACTCCTGGACAGCAGGTAAAGAGGAAAAAGAATTAGCTGAAAAATATAGGAAGCAAGCAGAAGAAGTAGAACTTCACGGGTACCATCGCTTAGCAGACGTACTTCGTCAGTTGGCCTCTTCCTACGAATATGAGTCACAACTTCAGGCATCTGAAGATCTTTTTGAGGACTAAGACCTAACAAGAGCATTTTACTAGGTCCCCGGAATAAAATTTCGGGGATTTTTCGAACAGCAATAATATGAAACAATGGCAAAGTAACATTTCAAATATAAGAAATATAATTTATAGTGACGCATCAAACTATAGGATTGCTTAAGTTATATTAAATTTACGTAAAATAATAATTTGACGAATAAGTTTGCAGAGCTAGATACTAAGGGCCTTGCGCTAAATAGTATAATAAAATTAACCCAATTAATTAATAGGACTAATTAGAACTATATGGAATGTAAAGAGTTAAATAAATGCACTTAAATTACGATGCTGGGACTCAGGGATCACAATTATTAAAAGCATCGTAAACAATAACTATATTTGACCGGCCGTATTAACTAAATGAAAAGCGTTGTGTCAATAAAAGAAAAATAATTTAACAAAATGATCTATGTAAAGATAAAGAGGAATGAATCAGCATTATAAGTATACAAGTACAATAAGCCAGATCAGATGTAAAAACTGTAAAAACGGCTCGAAGAAGCTTGAATTAGGCTGATCTTATTTATTTACTTATTACTTCTTCACAAAACCCGTATTTTGTACATATGTATAAGACGATCTCTTGTTATTGGCCTACATGTCTGTGTTGTTTGTTTGATTGACACAAAGTCCCCTTATTAACTCTTTCCAAGGGAAAATCTTTGGAGTTTGGTACTACACAATCTAATTACCTCTGTGATATCGAGATTACCGAGCTCTTGCATCAACATTTTGTGCTGAAGGGCGTATGCTTTTAAAGTTCTCGTACTGAATTCTTGAATACGCTTGTCAGCTTCATATAACCTCCACAACTTACTTAATTGCATAACAAAACCTCCCATTAGAAGCGATTAAATCTAGTTTGCTTCTAAGGAGAGGTTTTAATAATCAACTGGTGCGTGTTGAACTAGCGTTTCCCGTTAGCGCAATGACTTGGAAATACCAATTGAGTAGCGTTCCCACCTTCGCGAACCTTCATGGGCTTTAATCTTCTCTTTCTCGACTAATCCACAATTACTAAGTTTTCATAATTTGAGCCATCGCCGATGTTATCAGCGGACAACCATTCAAAATAGCTTAATCCTAGTTTATTTGCGATAAAATAAGCTGGCGGCTCTTCACCAACATATTTCACTAAATCAAAAGCTTTTTCCACGTCTTCAATTGAATTACCCTGCTTCATAATTAATTCTCTAAGTAGAACCATATCAAGCTCATCTTTCTCAATAATTAGTTCATCAGTCCAATCGCACTTATATGTAGATATGATTTCATCCTTCTCAAAAATGGATAGTTCCCATCCGTGATCTTCCATATATGAATAATGAACTAATAAGCCTGTATTTAATGATACAATCGATTTACGGATACCAAATGCCGGTCCCTTAACAATAAAAGTCACCCAACCATTAGACTCAGGGAAAACAAATCCTTTATTGTTTGAAGCTCTAATTAATTCAACGACTTTTTGCTGATCGCTTGTCTGCAAATGATAACTTGCACTAAATTCGCTCATCATTAAGCTCCTATTGAGTTTTTTATAGCGTACCACCACGTTCTCTTTTAATCAAAACATTGGAAGTAGCCATTATGTACAGTATTCGCGAAATCATTATGCTATCCTGCCCGTTAGCTTAAAGAAACACTGGAAGTCTAATACTTTATTTTCTTTTGACAGTTTGCTGTTTCATTAGCCATCCCCCATGGTTGGTGTTTGCAGAGAATGGGAGAATATGCAACTTATTTATGTTTTCAAATGTTAAAAGAGACGAGACATTGTGCCGCCTCCATTACATATGTTCACTTTGCTGTCTGTATACAACGTTATCCCATAAAAAACTCAAACAAATCTTCATCAGTCCGCAAAATTCTGGACTCCTCCACACCCAGCTCCACTGCCAAATCCACGGAAGCAGCGGCCAGTACTGCCGAATTCGCCTTCACATCGAAGGCTGCTTCAATAAGTGAATGATAACGGCTGTAAGTCTGGTTAATCCGGGTAATGATCTCCAGATATGCCTGATCGACTTTTGCCAGTATGGAATCTGTGTAAGCATCAAGCATACACTTTAATTCCTGCTCCCTTGCCTCAAGCTTCCCCTTGGCGAAACCCCACACCAGGTTAGCTGTTACTGTTCCGATAATGGAACCCAGCACCGGAACCGGAATCAGCATCTGGCCGATAGCTCCCCCTGTTGCCGCAATGCCCGCTTCGATACAGAGTACCTGTCCTTGTGTAACAAATTCGTCCATGGAGATTTGCTCCTGCTCTAGATCAGCCATCAAGGAAGACAATCCCATCATGGCACTCGCGACTGCTCCGGCGAATGGAGCAGAGAGTGACGTCAGATTGGTCAGTGCATAAATCGTTCCGGCCGTAACGCCTGCCTTCGCTCCTGCCTTCGCTCCATCAAGCCCGATCTCCTGCCAATCCTCCTGTTCAAACTCCTGAAGCTTCTTCCCCTCCTTCACCTTACGGTAAATGGCGGTAACTGCGGATAAGGAAGCAGAAACAACAGCAGCCGTACCCGCTGCTTTGACTCCTTCCCTGATGGAAGGCGACTTTTGCGCTTCAATCTGCTTCACTTTTTCTTTCCCGTCCTGACGGATGTCTTTTTGGATACGCCGATTCTCATCCACAAGCTGGTCCTGAACCTTGGTGACCGTCTCGCCTGCTTTACCCAGCTGGACTTCACTATATTCCGAGATAGAAGGCTTAACTACATTCTGGAAGCTCCGGCCGGTACGCTGTTCAAGTTCCTCCACCTTCTTAAGAATGGCCCGGACAGATTTCTCGTTTAAGCCTGCCGGCATACTGCCGGAGCGGATAGTCTGAATAATCTCGTATTGATCCTTCGGAATCGAGTAGTTCATCGATAAATTTTCATATTTATCAAAATGCTCCAGCACATGCTTGAGTGTATTATTGGTACCGTTGATAAACTTCGACTGGACCTTAACGCCTTTTAGAATAAAGTCCTCCGGCGCTGTTCTTCCAACCCCTTCAAAGGTAGCTACCTCCGGGTTGCCGTGCAATGCTGCCCGGGCATTGCGCACATGCACTTCCATTTGTTCCGCCACTTCTCCATGCTTCGTCTGCCCGGACCCCAAGATATTATCCGGCTTTGCAAGGAACTGGCGCATTTTTTGCATATGACCCAAGGCATTTTCAAAAAAAGACTCTTGTTCTCCCTGAGCTGCCAGCACATCTCTGACAGTCTGATCAATATTACGGGCCGCAGCTTCATGTTTCCAGTCATTAAATGCGCCAATACCGACAGCAGTTATCTGGTTCTTCCATACCTGTGAAGCCATCTTATTTGCCAACTTCCTTCATGAACAACGCTGACAGGCTTTCTGTATTATTAATGATCGCCCGCAGGATATCCCGTTGGTCCTGGGTGAACTCGGTAAAGGACCGGATCGATCTGGCAGTACCGGTAAAGGTCATCAGACTCTGTTCCAGACCGATTGCCAGCTTCTGCGTGGATTCCTTCAAGTGTACAATCTCAGCATCAGTAGCCTCCAGCACCCTAGTGGCTTTAACAATCTCCACCCGCTCTTTATCCGCTTTGATCGCTGCATCCTTGTTCTTCTTGCTGGCAAGGAAACCGCCGGCTGCAAGACTCACAGCGCCAATGCCCCAGCCGACCGGTCCTGCCAAGGCAAGAAGGGCACTGCCGCCTGCCATACCACCGCCGCCCGCGGCAAGTGCACCGCCGCCCAACCAGGCTAGAGCCGCATTAGTTGCTGCTGCTCCCGTCAGTCCGGAGATAGCAGCGCCTGTTGAAGCTGTGCCGAAGGTAGTCGCAATTGCCATCGCTGCCGTCGGTGCTAGTGCTGCTGTTGCTACACCAGCTGCTACGCCTGCTGCCGCGCCACCTCCGGCCAGCTTAATCATTGTTTTTTCATCATAGGAAATTTCACTTAACGCCTTAAAGCTGGCCAGATTAACACGAACCTGCTCAATGCTTTTGGCAAACTCCTTTGGCGTGTTGGCAAGTGTATTAATATAAGCCTCCACTTTTTTAATAACATCGGTGCCGTAAGTGCGAACATTATGTAATTTGATTGCATTTCCTTTTACCTTTTCAGAAGAAACCTCATATTTGCGCAGTGCCGATTTCAGATTCTCGATAGCTTCCTTCTTTAAAGAGCTGTTTAGCATGATAGATTACTCCTTTTTTTATATTAATCTGGGTCTTTTTACATAGTAATATATTTCATCCTGATCGTCTGTCGTATATTGTCGGGAGAATATCATTGTATTCATGGCGTTAGACCTATCTCTGTTTTCTTGCTAAATGCAAGTTTCAATCCCCCACCGCATGTTATAGATGGACCTGAGTTCATCGAGTGGGAAATCTGCTTCAGACAGATTCGTAATAACGGTCTCATAAGCGCCACCTGGCAGGACGAACCGAACTACCCGAAAAGATATGGGGTAGTACAGTTGCTCCTTCAGATCTAAGAAATCAAAGGTAGACGTAGAAGGGACGAACTTGTACATTTCGGGATGAGCTTTGACCTCTTTGGTTTGTTTTTTAGTAAGCACCCGATGAATCTCCTGATCAAACGAACCGCTATTGGGCAAACGCAAGCCCGAGAGAATACCACTGGAGGCCAGATCTTTTACTCGAATGACATAGTTCCACCCCTTGCGTTCAATATGCGCGAAATTGTTGTAACTTTCATAACCTCGATCGGCAATGACAATCGTTTTTCCCTCAATGGAGGAACGGTCAACCATATCCCCTAGCGCTTTTCTCTCATTACTTAATCTCCGTGATTGAACAATCGCATCCACGTAAAGTCTGTTGCAAAGGTCATAGGTGGCGTTTAAATGGAGCAGATTATAGCCTCTTGCTTCCGATTGACTTTGAAAATAGGTGTCAGTATCCGCAGGGTCAGTGGCAAAATGCAAATCCGAACCGTCAATGGCGAGTAACCGATACCCTCGGTAGTTCTTGAGATCCGTATAGGATTGCGTAAATTTTTGAAACAAATACGCCAATGCAGACGGCAAGATTTTATTTCTCTGTTGGACAAAAGCAGAAGAAGTGGCTGTGTTTTTCTCTTATTTTCACACAAAAAAGCAGGCTATCTTTTCGATAACCTGCTTTTTTGTTGATCTTTGGTCCTGCGCCTTAACTTAATGACATTGACCAATTAGCGGCCTTTTTTCTAAGAGTTACTAACCTCAGTCACCATCTTCATCGTCTGGACCATGTTATATTCTTTCTTCACAATCTCTTCGAGTTTTACGATAGCTTGATCATGAACACGATTATTAGATGCGATCATTTTAATAACTGTCGTTCTATAAATTTCCCATAAATGACTTAGTTCCACGCTTTGTTCTGCTAACTGCTTATAGAGATTGGTATGGGACGATTTATCTTCTAGTAACTTAAAAAGCCTGTTATTCTTCTTATGATTCTGTGCAAAAGAACTGCTTCTCAAGGCAAATATGCTAGTATCGTTCAAATTACCTACAAGTTCTTCGAATTCCTCTACATAATCGGTCAACGCTTTTAGTCCCAACTGATAATGAAGACCATATTGCTCAAGAAAAACGATATTATCATCCAATATATTGCTTCTGAGTTCTGAGATAAACGAGTCCTGTACTGAACATTCATGGTTAAAATTCCTTATCGATCCTTCATGCACAGAAACCATTATGAATCTAACTTTTTTGCCGCTTTTAATTAGATATTGGGTAGATTCCATAATGACTTCAAGTGGAGTTTGATAATCGTGCATTCGCCCTGGAGATAAGCAATCTTCAATTACTGTGTATGCATCCCCACTCGCACATTTTCCATGAATAAATGTCGGATGGATAAAATGTATTTTTCCGGATTCTCTTCCACTGGAATAAAAAAAGCGGTCCACATCGAGAAAGACATATTTCTTCTTGTCTAAAGCGCCTTGAATCATCTCATCCAGGAAAGGTATATCAGATTGCTCAATAAGCTGATCCTCAAAGCGAAGATAATGATAGAGCTGTTCCGTGTCATATTGAACTTTCGGCAGCATTAATCCTTGATGAAGCAAGCTTTCAAAATTGTCTTCGGGGAATGTCTGGTTGATGATTTTTTTCCAGTACTGTGTTTTAAAAGTCAGAGGCAGCTTCTCGAACGATGAATGATGACTAATGAGAATCGCCATCAAGTTATTATTGACACAATCAAGCCATATGTCATTATAAGGAAAAATCCGATGGGTAGGTGTCACATGGTCAACTCCCTATGATGAACTCACTTATTAGGTTGATAGCCAGCTCACATCATTTAACGTACCGTCAGGGCGGAGAATAACTTCCTTCGGAAGAGCATGAGACAGAAAATGAACATTGCCGCAGGTTAAGCCATAGGCCCCCACATGGGGAAACGCGATCCAATCCCCCGGCTCTAGAGGCGGGAGCATGACGCTGCCTTGCAGCACATCTGCGGGAGTGCACAATTTACCGCAAACATTGTAGGAGACTCGCCCCTCTCCTTCACCGGATTCGTATAGCTTGCGCTCCCCCGCCTTCCAAAGCTGAAGCGGCAGAGGCTGCTTGAAGCTTCGTCCCATCAGGCTGGAAAAAGCCCGATGGTGAGTCCCCCCATCGACAATGGCGAAGGCTTTGCCTTTGGAGAGCTTGGTATACAGCACTCTGACCGCATAAATCCCCATCATTGCGGCAATTCGCCGCCCTGATTCTACGAATACCATGTCCAATTCCAGATCCCGGTTGCGCTCTAGCTCCCCGGCAAGATACGCCCCGAAAGCTTCGACAGGAAACGGCTCATCGCCTTCAAACATGGGAACGCCGAAACCGCCGCCGAGCCCTAAGCATCGAAGCTGCAGGCCGAATTGGTTTCGCACCTGCCGGGTGAGACCGAACATCATCGGAACACTCTCCATATAAAAGTCGAGGTGAAAATTTTGCGTGCCCTGGTACGTATGCAATCCGATCAGCTCTAGCCCTTCAAGGGTAATGGCGGTTTGCACCGCCACATTAATTTCACTGTCGTCGATGCCAAACTGGGAGGCAAGTCCGACCGATGACATCCGCGAGCCTTTGGCTCCAATAGACAAATTGACCCTTAACATAACGGGAGCGGCAATACCAAGCGCAACAGCTTCATCGTGAATGACGAATAGCTCCGGGATGGACTCCGCATTAATCGCGTAGATCCCATGGCGAAGCACATGATGAATCTCGTCCGCGCTTTTGCCCGGTCCGGTAAACACGATGCTGTTCGGATTTACCCCGTTAGAGCGGGCAATCTCATATTCCCCAACCGATGCGACTTCGATCGGCGAACCCCAGCCGTTTATGAGACGGCATACCTCCGGATTGGGGTTGACTTTCATGGAATAATATAGCGTCACATCCTTGGGTAAAGCGTCCCGCAGCGAAAAATAATCTGAGCCCAGCCTTCCCTCGTCATATACATAAACGGGTGACCCAAACGGCTCGGCTGCTTCCAGCCAAAAGGGTTGGCCCACCTCCTGCCGATTAGACAGTCGTTGTGAAGCCATAGTCATATGACAGCTCCCCTCCATTCCATGATTGCTTCCTCCAGCCCTTGACGGGCAAACTTCTCAGCTTCATCGTCCACACCCCAGCTCAGAGTCGAGACCCTGCAAGATCGGATACGGTCTGCCGATTCCCCATCATGGTGGAAACCATACACGAATGCCCCACCTTGTTCGGCAGAGATCCTTATCGATGTTACCTTTTCGGCAAATTCTGCAAATTTGGCTCCAGGGTGGAGCTTGAAATCATAGGATTGAGTCTCCATTCTAGGAAACCCGCGTTCGAGCAAGTGCTTGCGAATCTTTAGCAAATACGTGACCATGGTAAGACGGGCGTTGATCTCAATAACCGGTATTAAAGTTCCGTCTTTATCCAGTATGGAGTCTACCCCGATGAAACCCTCGTAGCCCCGGGAATGTAAAGATTTACCCAGCTGTTGCAGCTGTTCGGTATAAGCCACGATCAAGGATTCAGGCAGGTCCGGGTGCAGATGGCTCCCCCTGTACACTCCTGCATCCGTAATCCTCTGCTCGGTCATAGCCAGGATCTCGCAATCGGTTCCCCCCAGCCAGAGCTGTGCCGTCAGATGGCGCTCGACCTGATGCCAGCGTTCCACCGTCACAACCGGTTGCCCGCCTTCCCGAGAAATCTGCCTCTGTAAATATCCGAGCAGCGTCTCCAAATCCGCGCCCCGATGGATATGGAACAGCGCTTTACCGGAAGAACCGTAAGCGGTTTTTACAACCAGCCGGGCTCCAGGATGCCGTCCCTCCAACTCGGCGCAAGAACGGCGGATCGCGTCAAGCCCCTCGCATATCCTACCGTCGCTGACTGGAAAGCCGATTTCTTCGCATAATTTACGCGTTGCGATCTTGCTGTTCAGTTCCACGGACAATCGGGCTGGCGGGCCGATCCATCTCCCTCCGTTTTCCTTGAGAAACTGCTCCTCCTGCTCGTCCATCAAGTAAGGAACAGCCATCCGGTTGCGAAACTCACCCGTATATTCAGACCGTGCGCCAATCGCGATGGATGGTATGGCTATCTTCTCTTCTTCCAAATAAGATAGGAATTCAGGATCCGGAGCTTCTTTCAGGAGAACAAGATCATCCCGGTCAGCCAAATAAATTTGGTAGAGATCCATTTGCGATACGAGCCGATCTCCGGACGCATTGTTAATATGGGGTAAGCGAATCTCTTGAGCGGCTTTTCCTTGTTCCCAATTAATATTGGAGTACCAGAGCTTCGGTGCGCGCGTTCCGGTCAGATGCTCCACATAAGGTGCGTTATTCATGTTCCCGTCACCTCCACTTTCTCCAGCTTGAGATCGGACTCCAGCCCTTTAAGCCAGCCTAACTCCGACTTTAAGATTTGAAAGGGGTTGGCTCCGAACCATTCCAGAGATACCGGGGCTCGGGTAGGGTCCAAGATAAGGCGCTTCATTATGGCTTGGCAGTCCATTTCTCCATCGGCCAAGGGTACGATACCTCTGCGGCTGCCGCTCGGAGAATAGATATTGTTAGGAGAGAATACTTCGAGCCATTGCCGGGATTCCACATTCTTCAGATGGATATTGACAATCCATGGCTTCAAGCGTTCGAAGGCGGCAAGGGGATCAGCGCCCGATTCCCAAATGTGCAGAAAGTCCAAATTCAGCTTCAAGGCAGGGTGGCCGGTTTGCCGGAGCAGTTGAAGTGTGGAATCTAAGCCGTCGGCAGCGGTTCCCGGATGAGTCTCAACCACTGTATAGACCCCTTCCCTCTCTGCTATGGCGCAAAGGATTTTTAGACGTTCGGTGCAAAGCTCCCAGTCCTTCTCATCAAGAGATTGACTGCTCAGGTTTCCGGCGAAAATCCTCAGCTTATTGGTGTGGAACGCTTTGGCCGCCTGTACGGTGTCCTGCCATTCCTTAAGTAGAACGTCCATTGGGAGATTCCCCATGAGAGGGATGTAATCGCTCAGCATGCTGATTTCGAGCCCGTAGCTGAACATTTCGTCCAGCATACCTTCCAGCTCCTGGCCCCGTTGGCGAAGTAAAGCCTTGGCATGCACGCCCCACAGTTCTATACCGTTGAAGCCCGTATCAAGAGCATAACGAAGCAGCTCCTGGAAGGATACCAGCTCGTGCCGAAAAGAAATCGTGCATAGATTATACCGCAGTCAGATCACCGCCTATTCCATTCATCCAGCCCAGGAATTGAAGCTCCGCATCCCGAATTTCCCGCAGTCTGGCAAGAGCCGAGCGCAGCAGCGCTTCGTCCCCGATGTGCTTGCGGTATTTCACAAGCAGGAAATTCAGTGTAGTCCATAGCTTCACGATCCCGCTGATCCGGTTCGTCCCTTCCAGCGCCTGCCCCTTGTCCATCACGCCCAGCTGGGCAAAGCTATTCCATATGGAGGACCGGAGCTTGGTTATGGAAGCAATGCCGATCGAGTTCTGGTTCAGCCAGTTCGAGGTTTGTTCCGGGCTTAAAGCCAGAGATTCCTGCAAATCCCGGGCAAAGCTGTCAAACGCGGCGGTACCCGAACTGTATTGAGAACGGACATACATGTCGTAGTTTCGCTTGGCTGCATAGGCGAAGATATCACGCTTGCCGGGAGACTCGAACCCATTCCCTTCTTGATCCGGCTGAAGCTCGTAGTAAATGATGTCCTCCTCTTCCGGCTCCGCCGATGCCCGCATAAGCTCTTCTCCGGTCAGGAATCCGTTGAAACCGACAATGGGATCGAATACTCTGAAGGCGTTATGCGCTTCATCGAAGCTGTCTGCGAGGATATAATGCTCGAATCCGCTCTCTGCCATGCTCAGCATATTGGGAGGGAAAAAATCCAGATCGGATGGGCGGCATTTCACTACCGCACGGTTCCCTGACTGAACAGACTGCTTTAGCGCCTCAGGTCCAGTTCCCTTGTAAACCAGATGGATGCCGTACAGAAAGGGCAAGCTTTTGTTCAATCGCACATGCTGGCTCGCCGTAATAATGCGCGATACATAATTGACATTCCAGTAATCCAGCAGAAACAGATCAGGGTTGGCCCCGGACCGGTATAAGTGGGTCAAGATGCAGGAAGCGGCACATTCCATCGCCGCCAGCTTCATCATTTCCGGCTTGGCATCCGGCGTATCCGTATGAGACGTCATATCTTCATTCTCCTTCTTCATTTGAGGAAATAAGGCAAACAAAGGACGGTATTTTGCCGCTGACAGGATCGGCTTCGAGCCTTGAGACGGTGTCTATGGACAAATTCACCGGCTTGCCCGCCGCTTGGTGAAGAAAGGCGGATAGCTTGGTCTGCACGTCCTCGAACTCGCTTGGCGGGGCTTCAGTCGCCAGCCGGACGGAAAAAGAGGTGTACGTATTCTGCACGATCTGAAATTGGCGGACTCCTCTGGCTGCAGCAAGCTCCCAAAAAAACTTGTCCAAATACCGGAAGACGGCGGAATGCACCTGCGCTCCAGGCAGCCGGATCTGGGATGTTCGAATGGGAAGCAGTTGAAGAAGGAGACGGCCGGTTTCAGGGTACCTGCGAATACTTCCGATATCCCCTGTCCGGTAACGGACATAAGGCAGACTCCTCATGATCAGCGAGGTGACCAACACTTCGCCAAATTCCCCCTCCTCTACATGGAGTCCGGAGGCCGGATCGATAATTTCCACATATACGGCAGACTCATCGATTTCCAGTTGTCCGCTCTGATTGGCGAACGCGATACACCAGAACTCTTCCAATCCGTAATAGTCTACGCATGGAACGCGGAACACCTCCTCGATCCGTTCTTTCTGGGAGCCATGCAGCGTTTCGCCCCAGTTCTGGGTAAACAGGAGGGAAGACGGCAACGAATATCCCTCGTCACGCATATATTCGGCCAACGTGCAGAGAGCGGAAGCTCTCCCTTGGATAAAATGAGGATCTTCCCTGATCATCCGTTCTGCATAATGTCTAAGGGACCTGGGCTCCGCCAGCAGACGGTTGCTCAGCAGCAGCATCCGGTGCCTGGACGGCAGCCCCCATTTTTTTCTATGCTTATACAGGGTCAGCGAGAGTGTCCATACCTCCTCCGGGGTTTTCACGCAGCGGAACGGCACTCCGGTAGTTCCCGAGGTGAATGATTCGATCACCCGCCTTGCATCGGGATGTTCGAAAAGGGCGCGGTTGCCTGCGATCAAGTGTTTGTCTGTAATCGGCAGCTGATGGAAATCAACGTCCGTATAAGGGTTATAAAACGGGTACGTCCGGCGCAATTCGCCGGCCAGCTCTTGCAAATGGCCCGGGGTGAACACCTTCATGAAGCCACCTTGCGTTCTACAAAATGCAATACGGCCTGGACGCTTCGGAACGATTCCGGGCGAATATCGTCCACATCCAGCTCAAAGCCGAATGTATCCTCCAGAGCCGACAGAAGCTCCAGGATTTGAATGGAGTCGATTCCCAGATCATCTACCAAAGCATGGCCCAGCTCGACCTCGCTTGTTAGCCTCTTGGCCACAGCGGCTATCGTTTCTCTCACCTTAAAGAGTATATCTTCATGCTCTATGGACATGCTCTTCCTCCTTCACCATAGATTTCAGGGCTTTGCGATCCAGCTTTCCGCTGGCTGTTCTGGGCAGAGCCGTAACGAAGCGGAATTCCCTGGGACGCAAGGCCGGGGATAACCGTTTTACGCACCAGGCATGCAGTTCCGGGCTGCTGAGTGGCTCTGTGGAAGCTGCGGATACGATCACGGCAATCAGACGATGTCCCCATTGAAGATCTTCTACGGCCGACACCGCAGCGTCCGCCACCCCAGGCAAGCTTAATAGGACGCTTTCGACCGCTTCCGGGTACACCGTGTGTCCCCCGACAAGGAGAGCGTTATCGGTTCGCCCGGTCAAGTGCAAATATCCATCCTCGTCCAGATACCCGGTATCCCGGGTATGCAGGCCGAGGGGGCCTAGGATCTCGCGGGTGCGATCCGGATCGTCATAATAGCCGATCATCACATTCGGCCCCCGAACGACCACCTCTCCACTCTCCCCTGTGGCCGCCTCCCTTCCGTCCTGAACGATGGCCAGCTCGACGCCGTTAATGGGTATCCCGGCGGATTGCGGTTTCGTCCTCAACTGAGCGTAGGGCAAATACGAGACGCGCGGAGATGCTTCGGTCAGTCCATAGGAGGGCGTCAGCCGCACGTGAGGCAGACGATCAGCCAAACGAAGCAGCATGACGGCAGGCATCGGGCCGCCGACAATGAGCATCTGCCGGAGCGTGAGCAGATCCTCCGCCGCCCATTTGGCGGACTGGATTAGAGGCAGGATCGCAGACGGCACAGTGCATAAGAAGGTCACCTTGTTCGTACGGACGCACTGGATCATCTCGAAGGGATGCACGAAGCCCCCGCTTAGAACAAGATTAGCTCCAGAGGCCATGGCGGCAAACCATTCCCCAACAATGGTCGAGCAATACCCCAGTGACTTCGAGAGCAGAACGATGTCCTTGTCGCACAGAGACGTGTAGTCCAGGATTGCGTCCACATTGGACAGCATGTTGTGGTCGCTCAGCATGATACCCTTCGGCTCTCCCGTCGAACCGGAGGAGAGGAATATCATACGCGCGGCCTCTGGCGGCGTGTACCGGCGTACCGGCCGCGGAGCGGCGCCGATTCCTGCAACCGGTCCGCTTGCCATACCTGCATACAGGCAGAATGGCAACTCCTCCCCTTGCATGTTCCATTCCGCAAGGATTGGAAGCTTCTCTTCAGAGACGAACACAGCTTCGGGTTCAAATTTGCGGATGAGGCGAAGCATGTCCTGTCCTGGCATGTAGCTGTGGATGGGGAGCGGAATGCCTCCCGCCAAAATGACGGCCCCGATGACAGCCAGACACTCCGGCGTCGGAGCCATCCAGACGGCCCCGATAAAATTCGGACGCAGCTGCTCCTGCTTCAGCCGTTCAGCGAGAAGGTCCATGCGGTTTCCGAGTTCCGCATAACTTGTCCATTCGGACTCGCCGCTTCGTGCCGCGTAAGTGATTCCCCGGTCATGCCTTCGTGCACGTTGAAACAATTCCCTGAGCGTGCCTGTGCCATTCATGCCATAACCCCCTCTTTAGGAGATGCCTGTCCGGCCACAGATGTATCGCGCTCGAAGGTCGATGCCATAGCATAATACTCAGCCGATTGCTTCATGAGCTCTTCGTGGTCGCCTTCCGCCACCAGACAACCGTTCTCCATCACCAGAATACGGTCCGCGTTCATAATGGTTTGCAGGCGATGGGTGGCTACCAGAACCGTCTTGCCCGCCATGGCGTGGCGTATGGAATCCATGAGTTCAATCTCCGTAAGCTGGTCCAAGGCGGAGGTCGGTTCGTCCAGGATAAGAATATCGGGATTGTGCAAGAGGACACGCGCAATAGCCAGCCTCTGCCGCTGTCCGCCAGATAGCTGGAAGCCTTTATGGTCAATCTTCGTGTCGAGTCCTTCCGGCAGTTGATCCAGCAGAGATCCGAGCCGCGCATTCAGGGCTGCTTGCCTGACCATCTCCTCCGTCGCGTCCAGCTTCCCGACAGCAATATTTTCCATAAGGGTGCCCCGGAACAAGTAAGGCTCCTGGAACACGATGCCAACCTTTCGGCTGATCGCGCTGCGGGTCATCTCCTCCAGATTTTGTCCGCCGATGCGAATTTCACCTTCGAGAATGGGCATCATCCCAATAAGCGCCCGGAAAAGGGTGGATTTCCCAGACCCGCTTCGCCCGACGAAAGCATAAACCTTGCCCGGAGACAGCGACAGTGATAGATCCTTCAAGATTTCCGTTCCACCGTACCCGACGCGCAGATTGCACACTTCGATATCGGACGGCGTTGCTTCAAGCTGAGGCTCCCTGGCAGGCGAAACCTGCTTCCTCTCGTTTTCCGAATAGAGATCGATCGGGGTCTGGATGAATTGCTCGATTCTGCCCATTGCAACTTCCGCGCCTTGAAGCTCTCTGAAAAAGTTGTTAATCTGCTGTGCCGGATTCAGAGCGTTTTGCAGATAGGTTACGGAGGCAACCATCATGCCAACGGTCAACACTTGGTGGAGCACCTGATCGCTGCCGATCCAATAGATGGCAGCCAGGATCAGGCTAATCACGAAACCACTGATTTGAAACGACATCACGGCATACAGCGTTTCCCGGGTGCTGGCCTTCACCAGCCCCTTGTACATCGTTTCATTCCGCTTCCGTTCCCATCCCTCAAGTCCTAAAGCCCGGATTTCCTGCGAGCTTTCGATCGCTTCATAGAGATAGGTTCCGATCTCTTCATTATGGGTTCGAACGTCGGACGAATAACGCGCCACAGGGTTGCGGAACAGCCCTGGCACCCATAAGAGGAAAGGGATGCTAAGCGTCGCAACGATGCCAAGCCGCCAGTCCATATAGTACAGGATTCCGAGGGATATCAGCATCATAAACAGCTGTGAGGTAATCTCGACCAGGATGTGGTTGAGGAAATTTCCCATCGTAGCTGTATCCATCCCGAGCAAGGCCGAGAATTTACCGGGTCCGTGCTTCTGAATTTCCGGAATGGGGATCTGCCGGACATGCTTCAACAGCTCGTCCCGGATATCCAGCATATTACAGATGCCCAGATAACGGAACAGACCTACCCGGATAAACAGGAACACGATGGAGAGAACACCTATTCCCAAGGAAAGGCTAAGCAGCGGGACAATCAGCTTACGGTTTCCACCAATCAGCACATGGTCGATCAGATAGGCGAAGATTAAGGGCTGAAGCATGACGAGTCCCAATTGCAGGAACGTGCAAACATAAGCGATCAAGGTTAAATTCCATTTGATTTTCACGTAGGGAGCAAGACGTCGGAACAGTTTAAACGTGTGCATGATGGTTCCTCCCGGCAAAATGTTGAATTAGCGGCTTCACCCTGCGCAGCCATTCCTCCGTGTCACCCTGCGGCTGCCAATCCAGAACCGACAGCGGCGATTCACTCAAACAGCCTGTCGCTTCCAATAAGCTGATATGATAGATTTCGTTCAGCGTTCTCATAGATGATTCCAGCAGGGCGGTCTCCTCCGCCTCACCTGCTATCTGTCTAAGGGGAGTATTCAGGAGCCTCCTGATCTGCGGCATGATGATTCGATAGTCGTACATTAGAGCGCCACGCCGCGCGCCTTGCGAGAGATTGCCGTGAAGCTTCTCATCCAGCAGAACCTCGGTGCAGCTGCGCACCAGCCCGTCCAGATCTATCTTCGGATGTTCACCGGACCAATCTACCTGGACGAAGGAACCGTCCTCGCCTTCAACAAGCAGCTCCCGGAAACCGTCCCAGTTGGTGCAGACCACAGGAAGACCTTGGGCTTTCGCTTCCAGGAGGTTGAAGCCAAACGTCTCTCCCGGATCGGTGGAGAGGTTGACCAGAAGCCTGGATTCCCGGAACAGGCGGTCTTTCTCACTCCCGTGGACGGGACCTGTAAATTCCACGGCTTGCTCCAGTCTATATTTCGCTACGATGGCTTCAAGCCGTTCTTGATACCGGTCAGCTTCCTGCACAGCCCCCGTATATTCTCCGGCAATCGTCAATACCGTGTCCGGGACACGCTGCTTGATTTCCGCCATAGCCTCTAAGAGCACATGAATGTTCTTTACCTCTTCCAGCCGGCCGATGGATAACAGACGTTTACCGGCAAGCGGCCGAACCGGCTCCGCGGCCAGCAAGGTGTCGATGCATAACGGGATCTTATGGGCATGCGCATACCGGGGGGAGAGATTAACCAGCGCCTGTCTGCAAGATTCTGTACTGGCAAGCAGCACATCCTGTTCTGTAATCCAAGGCGCACAGGACAGCCAGGTTGTCAGCCAACGGGCGGATGCGACGGAATGGGCGATAACCATGAAGCGAAGCGGAAGCTTGGCGAAGCTCCGAACCAGCATCAGGAAAGGCATGAAATAAGGAGCGTTCACATAAAGCGTATCGATTCCGTATTCCTCGCATAAGCGGGCCAGCCGCTCCGATGCTTGCGGAAGTGAAGACATCGGCTGCTTGGAGAATTGGCGAAGCGAACCCCCGAAGATCTTGGCAAAGCGCACCGGCGGAATGCGGATGAGCTCCGTATATTCAGCCAGGTACCCTGTCCATTGGTCATCAATCACCCGTTCGTTCAACCGGGGGGAATGGCCGTCGAAGCAGCCCACCCTAGGTCTGCACTCAGCATGCAAATCGAGGCTTCCAGCGGTGATAGACATCGATCAATTCCTCCTTCAGCTGTTGCTCCGTCCTGTGCAGCTGCTCCACCTTATCCACCAGCAGTCCGATTTCTCCGGTTCGTCCCGGCATGGACGTACGGATCGCCAGGTAAGCGAGCGTACTCCACATTCTTATGAATCCTTCCAGCTGCGACTGATACAGCTCCGTCCCTTGATTAAGCGCTTCCGAAAAATATTGATACAGCAGCCCGTAGCTGTATTTGCGTTTGGCGAGGATGCCGAGCTGGGATACAGCATCCTTCAAGGCCCCGGGCGGATACATATCGGGCGACTCCACCGTCTGCATAATCCTCCGCCTCACCGTGCCGGTTAGCGACCGTTCACCCGGATCGGTCTCGATCGTATCCTCGAAGATTCTCGCCACCTCGTGAGCGTCCGGCGCATGGAGCCATTCGGGATGAAGCAGCAGTCCCCCGCCCAGCTCATTGCTTAGAAAAGCATCGTGTACATGGCTCGCGGCCACTAATCCTTCCCACTCAAAATAGCGGTCGTATACCATGAATTGACCGCCCCGCATTCCGTGTACGATGACAAAATGGGGCTGATGCATGGTTTGAAACGTTCTTTTTTGATAGGGCATATGAAACAGATCGAGCTGTACCAAAACAGGAAGCTCCGGATGACGCCGCAGGACCTCCAGGAACTTCTTCAGGTTGACGAGTTTTTCGGCCCCGTAATCATACCACTCCACGGCCCCTTCCCCGTACAGGCGGGTGAACAGCCGCAAATATTCGGACGGTGTGATGTCCGCTGAGAAATAGGTCAGCTTGCCGTCCTCCGTAACGCTAAATGGCGCGTCCCAAGCACCGATATAGAGCGGACGTTCATCCCATCCGGCTTGCTCCAAGCCATAACCGAGTCCGTTCAGAAAGCAATGGGCTTGTTTCACGTCAAACCCCGGTTTTAACGGCCCGTTTGGCCAATATGCGTTGTGAGATCAAGCGCGCGGTGGCGAAGTTCTCCTGCAGAAGCTCGTCGTCCTCGTAAAAAATCTCGTACTGCTGTTCAATCTGCATCATCAGGTTGACCAGCAGCACCGAATCCACGCCTGCATCCTCCAATGGGGAGTCCCCATTCAATTCCTCCGCCAGCTCCGGTCTGGAGGTCAAATCGGCCACCCGGTCAATCACGAATTGTATGATATCCTGTTCATTCACGTTCATCATCATATCCATCCTTTTCTATGATCTTAAGATTTGGTTTCCACTTGGGCGATGGGCTCCCCCTTAAGGGCATGGATGAAATCGACTAAAGAACCGACCGTTTGGAAGACGGCAGGATCCAAATCCTCCTCGGGAACAGTTACGTTGAACACTTCCTCGATGTAGACCACCAATTGGAGTACCATGATCGAATCTACGTTTAAGTCTTCGTACAGCCGGTCTTCCTCTTTAATGACGTCCGGGAGAGCGAGCTCCAATTGTTCGGACATGACCTGCCTCAATTGAGCTATCGTTTGTTCCTTATCCATGAATACCATACTCCTCTTCTACCAATTGTTTTCGCATAACCTTCCCTGTACCCGTCTTCGGAATGTCCTCCGTAAAAGCAATAAAGCCCGGAACTTTATAAGCAGGCAGAAACCGCGCGCACCACCTCTTCACCTCCTCCTGAGACAGCGCATCGCCCTTCCGGACGATTCGGGCTTTGACAGCTTCCCCCCAAACGGGATGCGGAGCCTTGTGCACGACAGCTTCCTGAACGCCGTCCAGCCTCCGGATGACATCCTCCACCTCGGAGGGAGCTACCTTCAGTCCTGACACATTAATCAGATCATCCATCCGGCACTGGACATGAAGCCTGCCGCCCGACCAATATCCCAAATCTCCGGTATGAATCCGGCGTCCGCCAGTAGTAATGATGATTTCATTTGGCTGCTCCGGGGTTCCGGGCCTTTCAATTGCCATATGTTCCAGCAAAATCCCGGCATCCGTAGAACCGGAGGGCCGGTCGCCAAGCGAGATGCAGCCCGCCTCAGAGCACCCGTATTGCTGGATCACCTCCACCCCAGCACCCCCAAGCCTGTTCAGCAGTTCTGCTGACATCGGAGAACCAGAGGATACCATCTTTCTAAGAAGCACCTTCTCTCTCATCAGGCTGAGCAGAATTTGAAAGAGGAAGGGCACCGCATATACCACATGGCGATCATGCTGCTGCATGAGATGCAGGGCGAACTTGGGGTTCTTGTCCGTCACGATAACCGGCTCTACACCGCGCTTAAGTGCGGAAAGCGTGCCTGTGATGAATCCGAAGGAATGGGATACGGGCACCAGAATGATCGGTGTATCCTCCCCGCTGCAGGGCAGCAGCTTGTTGTAGGCCTCGATTTCCATTTGCACATGAGACCAAGACCGTTCCACTAACTTGGGAGCGCCGGTCGTGCCTGAGCTGAATTGAAGCAAGGACGGCTCCCCATTCATCCGATCCAGGCGTGAGTGCAGAGGGTGAAAGACGGTGCTGCCTCCTGCGTCGGTCAGCAGACCCGTACAGCCTGCGTCATCGGCTTGACTGAGAACGGTTTCAATCGGGGTGTCGCCGTTTATCAGAAGCACCGAACCCTCATTCCTAATCATCAGCTCCGTGGCGGCCAGAATATTCGCCGGCTCCTTCATGCATACAGCTGTCCGCCGTTCCTTCCAAACAGAGGAACCCAATAATGCGTATATCGCGTTTATTCGACGTTCCAGTTCATGCTGGTCATAATGTTCTTTATTAACAATGAACATGGGGTCTCCTTTCCCATGAGATTTTTTTACTTCTTTGAGTATTTTCGCCACATAACGACGTTTTCCTTCCCTTGTAGTCAGGATTGCTAAAAAGAGACCCTTCCGGCTGGATCTTGCTCAGCCGAAAGGGTCCGCATGTTTCTGTTTACGCTTTTACTTAGCGAGATATTCGATGAACTTTATAAAGATAGTAGCTACTTCAGCGCGGGTGGCATTGGCTTGAGGGGCAAAGAAGTTGCCCGGCTTACCTGATACAATTCCGATGCCCTGCTGTGCCTGAACGGCCTTCAACGCCCATGAGCTGATTTGACTCTCGTCCGCGAAGGACTTCGATTGACTTTCAGGTATCTCATAGCCCTTGTACTTCATGTAATTGTACAGCATCACCAGCATCTGCTCGCGTGTAATCGGTGAATTGGGTTCAAACAGGTCTGCGTTTATACCGTTGACGATGCCGCTTTCGGCCGCCCACTCGACTGCCGCCGTGTACCACTGCCCATCCGTCACGTCGCTAAAACGGGAATTCGTGTAGCTGGAGCGGTTTACGTTCTCAAGATTGGCCAGTACCTGCACGTACATCGCACGCGTCATTGAGGTGCCCGGTGAGAACGTCGTGGACGTCGTGCCGTTGAAAAGACCGTATGTGTAGGCGGAGTTTACGTAGCTGTAGAACCAGTCGTCCATGTTGACATCCCTGAAAGGATTGCCAGACACCACGAGGAAGCCCAGCGGGGTGTCGTCATCGAACACAAATTCCGTACCCTCATGGATGTTCAGCGACATGCCTTTGTCTAAGCCGGCACTCGCGCCGCCGTGTAGTGTCACTTCGGCGCTCTTGCCCGCCGGAATGGTCACCTTACCTTTTGAGTCTATAGTCGTACCTTCGGGTACCTTAATCTTCGTCCCGCCCTTGGTCACAATCTCGCCGCCGCCGGGCAGGATGGTATTGCCGTTCTTGTCCGTGACCGCGGGCTTATCCTTCGGTGTGTTCACTGTGTAGGTCGGCTTCAACGATCCAGTGACTGTCCCAGTGCTGGTATTGCCCGTATTGCCGGTATTGCCCGAACTGCTGGTATTGCCGGTATTGCCACCAGAAGCACCGGGTACGCTCATTTTTCTCTGCGCGAACATCCAATCAAAGACGTCAGTGTAGTCGTTGTTCCAAGTCGGCAACTTAGAGGACTGCGCTGTAGGCTTAAGGCTCCACTCCTTGTTGGAACCTATATTGGACAGAGTATCTGTGTACCCTGAAATATTGTTCCACAGAACTGAAGCTTCCATCTCATGGCCGGAAGGAATCCAATTGGTTCCATTAACAGGTGCTTCCGCCTTGGTCCATTGGTCATAAGGCCAAACGAATATTTCATTTCTGTCGATGAACGTGTGCCTAGCGTTTTCCAATAGGGGCATTATATTCGCTATATAAGCTTCCGCCCCTGTTTTTATTGTTGAAGAATCAGTTGTGTTAACGAATGACCAGTATGCAAAGTTTTTAAGAGTTTCGGCTTGTTTCGCGTTGATTGATGGTGGATAAGACATAGGCGCCGCGGCTGCGAGCAAATCGGGATATGTCGTCAAGAAAGTATTCGTATAAGCGGATCCCATAGAGAAGCCTGCCATGTAGATACGGTTGGGGTCAACAAGTCCCTTACTTACCAGATCATCGATATAAGCCTTTAAGGTAGCGGGTGTTGCCTGAACGTTGTTTTGAGCCCGCAAAGCGATGATATGACTAGCGTATTTAGCGTTCTTCTCCATTTTTTTCATAAGCGCGGTGGCTCCGTTGGCGGACCTGATGGGCGCAAAGGTATCCCCGTCCTGTGTACCGCCGCGGGTAGAACCGTGAGCGTAAATGTAAAGGGGAAGCCCTTTTACCGGAACGCCGTTGCCGTCCTTATGAATATAGAGTCCATACTGCATCGCTTCCGCTTTGTCAATTTTGGGACCCACTTCAAATTTGTCGATGATTTCATTAACGGTACCTGACTGTGCGAAAGACGACTTAACAATGGCGGCCTTGCCATCAAGCTTGATATCGCCACTAGATACAATGTTGTAATTCTGGACGGTGGATTTGGATGCTTCCAAAGTGGACTGTCCGCCGGTTAATGTCCAAAATTCCAATTCTACAACGATGTAGCGGCCTTTAGTAAGTCCAGCTTGATAATCAGGAGAGTTCTGGTTCACACCCTTATACCCTCTGGGTCTAGGTTCGTCATTGACGTATACTCTACTGACGGTGCGTGTGCCTTGATATGCCAGGCTACCGTTGAACAGAGTATTCCTCGCCGAGACTGTAAACAGATTTGAACTAAGGCCGGCACCCACAGCTTCATTTCCCGCACCCAGATCAATGATAACGGCTGTGGTAAATTCTCCGGTGGCAAAGTTATCATTGTATACGATAAAGTTAAGTAACGTTGTGGCCGGATCGGGTTTGAATGTAACATGGATTACCTTGTCATCGGTGTTCACGTTATTCAAGGTATAGGTATTGTTTGCAATCTCTACAGACTCTCCATTTACAGTTACAGTATCCACGACATAACCGCCGATCGGAGTGAATGTAAAGGATTGGCTTCCGCCGTCAGCTACCCGAATCAAGCCGGATGGCGAGATGGTGCCGTTTAATCCTGCCGTGGCGTTAACGGGGTGTCTGGTTACCGTGGAGCTCCCAAGCAGCAGCAAGCTATTCTTGAAACTGTCAGAACTGCCATAACCCGCGTCGGGCTTACCTAAAGCGGATACAACCTCATAACGGTCATTCCCTGCACCCGTTGAGTTATTGATGTACACATCAAACGTAATCGGGGAATTGCTCGTGAATTCAATGGTTCTTCTAGGTATCTTCACTTCCGCGATATACCCGGTATCCGTTCGTGTAACTGAACCGTCGCGGCCCTCAGCGGCTTGACCTGAGAAAATACCGCTTGCGCCAATACGCCACTGGTTTGAGCCACTTTTTCCGTCACCGACATAAAATTCCACGCTGTCGGTCATGTACTCAGTGCCAGGCGTGTGACCGGTGCACACATTCGGATCTGTAACCACAACGCGTGCATACAGGAAGTCTTCGTCCCAAAATACTTTGGCTTTGCCGGTGGCCTTGGGGCCTATCTTCTGGTCGGGTGCGCTACTGTTGTTGATGTCAAACGCCGCAGCTTGTTCCCACAGTTTGTCGTTAGTGCCCAATACAGGTGAACCGTATCCGGCAACAGGCCGATGGTTTGCTGTGGTCTGCGCGAACATCCAATCAAAGACGTCAGTGTAATCATTGTTCCAAGCCGGCAAGTTAGAGGACTGCGCTGTTGGCGCTATGCTCCAAGTCCCCATCGTTATGTCATTGTAAAGAACAGCCGCTTCAACTTCATGCGCCACCGAATCACTCAAGGCAGGCGAATGGTTCGGATTCGGTTTCTGATTCGGCTGATCAAATTGATTGTAAGGCCATATAAGAGCCTCGTTGCTCTCAAAGCGCGAAGCTCTCGCGTTGATCATTTTCGGCATATTGGTGGTTATGAAGTTAGCGAGGTTAGTCTGGTATACTCCAACGTTATACTCATTGATAAACATCCAATAGGCCAGGTTGGTGTGAACGTAGTTGGCGTTCGCGTTCGGTGAGCCGCTTACCGGAGACATAGGTGCGGCGGACGCGAAGAAGCCGGGATAAGCGTTAATTAAGCTGTTCGTATACTGACCGCCCCATGAGAAGCCCGCCGCGTAAATACGGTTAGGGTCTACTGCACCGCTGGCAACCAGGTCATCTATAACCTTCTTAACATTGGCTGTGGAGGGAGTACTCGTGCCATTATAGGAAATATTCAGGATATGGCTGGCGTATTTCTCGGGGGACTTTTCCATTTTCTTCATCAGAGCGACCGAGCCATTCGCGGATTTCATCGCCGCTTTTGGGTCAGTCGCAGCGCTTGTGCCGCCGCGTCCCCTGCCGTGGGTATAGACATACAGCGGCAAGCCCCGCGACACTTCACCGTTTCCATCCTTGTGAAGGTAGAGCGCGCGATTGACCGAATTGCCCGTAGGTGCTGTAAATTGGTCAAGGATCGGATTCACAACTTTTTCCTGTTCAAAAACCGCGTAGTTAAGCGGATCCCCTTCTGTCAGTAAAATCTCGCCGTTTTGGACGACGCTGTAAACCTGTTTTGTTGAGTTCATGTTGCCATCCAGTGTTATATTGCCGCCGCTCTCTGAATAAAACTCAAACTCAACTACGATGTAACGGCCGCGTTCCAGTCCCTCCTGATAATCCGGTGAACGGCTTACCGTCCCCAGATAGCCGCGTACCTTCGGTTCGTCATTGGCGTATACCCTAGTGATCTTGCGCGTCCCTTCAAAGGTTACCGA
Source organism: Paenibacillus sp. FSL H3-0333 (assembly GCF_038002805.1). Lineage (NCBI taxonomy): Bacteria > Bacillati > Bacillota > Bacilli > Caryophanales > Paenibacillaceae > Paenibacillus > Paenibacillus sp. FSL H3-0333. Next base: position 4,279,226 of record NZ_JBBODG010000001.1, read on the forward strand.
GTCGCCGTTCAGGGTCGTGTTCCTGGCCGAGACGGTAAACAAGTCCGGATTAAGCTTGGAGCCTTCCGCCGACTTCCCTTCGCCTAAGTCTATGATGACAGCCGTCGTGTACTCGCCACGGGCGAAGTTGTCATTCCATACGATAAAGGGGAGCACCTCCGCGGCCGAATCATTTTTGAAAGTCACCTGAAGGGTATGGTTAGCGACAACATTTGAGAAGGTATAAGTGCCGTCATCGGATAGAGCTGCGTCCTCTCCGTCTACCTTTACGGTATCTACAATTTTGCCGTAATCGGGGGTAACCGTAAAGGTTGTGTCTGAGCCGCTAGCTATTCTCAGAACATTGCCGGGTGCGTTCGGCGTTATTCGGCCGCCCGATTCCGCCGTGGCGGTGATTGAGAATCTCTCGTCCGCTCCACTAGCGGCAATGAGATTCAGGCTGTTTGTATAAGAAGCAGCATTGTTGTAAGCCGCGTCCGGAATTCCGAAACAGGAAACGACTTCATAGCGGTCACCGCCCTTTTCCGACGAGTTATTGATATATACTTCAAAGGTAAACGGGCCTGCCTGCAAGTTCAAGGTTCTTTTAGGGATTCTCATCTCCACGATATAACCTGTGTCCGTGATCTCAGCCCACGCAGCTCTGCCCGGAGCGTTTTGCCCTGAAAACACGCCCGTTGCGCTGATGCGCCATTGATTCGCGCCTTGGGTTCCGGCGCCGGCATAAAACTCCAGGCCGTCGTACTGATAATCATTGCCGGGTCCCTGATATAGATTGCTATCCTCCACGACTACGCGGGCATACAGATAGTCTTGGTCCCAAAGAATCCTGGCTGTGCCTGTGGAATGGGGCCTGGGGTCGCCGGGCACAGTGCTTTTGTTGATAAGATGCTCCATTGTCAGGGCCCACAGCGGGTCGTTTGACCCGAGTTCGGGAGTTCCAAAAATGGCGGTAGGCGTTTCATTTGTCTGCAAGCTTGTAAGATCTGTAGAACTGCTGTCGCTATTAAGTGCTTCTGTATATTCGTTGTTGTCAGTGGCGGCGGCAAAGCTGGCAGGCATTAGTGACGCCACCATTAGCAAGCAACATAGGAACACGAGCATTTTGCCAAATCGTTTTGACATCATTGAAAATCCTCCTTTTTTCGATCCGTGCACCCACGGCTTACCCATATCGTAAACACCAAGGCTTCAACAGCTTACTTCATCGCAGCGAATATAACAGCGCTTTCATAATTTCCTCCTCCATAAATTAGTTGTTATTTCACCCTATGTAGAATTTCACAATTTATTCAAGTATCAATCTACATGGGCGACATTCAAGTTGAGTTTTACGGCTCCGATCTCAATAATTTCGTTTTGTCTTTTGCGGTCATTTTACCAACAGATGGCTTCCAGATCAAAAATGATATAGTTCATATATGCTCCTTTTGTAATTCGAATCGATAGACCCATCGCTCCGGGGCTATGTCTTTTGTTATACTTCCAAGTGAGGTTTCAAACCATCTCTCATCTAGAATCAGGAATATAAACCCACACAGAGGAGCGCAAAGACATGAGCTTTTTCAAAAAACTGTTTGGCGGCAATGCGATGGGCAAATCGGAAGACGGTACCACCATTTATGGTTATGACGCTCTGGATCAGCAGTAGATTACACCTCCCTCCAATATTTTGTATATGGAAGATTTAAACGAACATTTTAATCGGGTCTTTCCAAACCGGGAAACCGGCGTGTTCCATGAACTGATTTCAGACATCGTACATATTGATGTGAATATTATGGAAGCTACACCCGATGAGCCATACCGGGTGCTGTACACCAATGGGATGAGCGATCTGCCGATGACGCTCCCGCAGGAGATCCGTGAAGAGTACAAGCATCTGGAACGCGCGGAGCTGATGATGTTTTTGCCGGCGGACTGGCCGCTTACGCAGGAGGATTTCGAAGCGGAGGAGAACTACTGGCCGATCCGGCTGATGAAAATGCTTGCCCGATTCCCGCATATGTATCAGACATGGCTTGGCTACGGCCATACGATCCCCAACACGGAGGATTACGAGCCTTATGCGGATAACACGGAGCTGTCCGGCGTGATCCTGTATGCTCTGCCGGAAGAGGTCAGCACCGTCCATACGAAAGACGGCAATCAGGTTCAGGTTTATTTCCTGGTTCCGCTTTTCCGGGAAGAAATGGAGTTCAAGCTGGAGTCCGGCATGGACGAACTGATGGCCAAGCTGTTCGAGCTTCCAGAGGATTTCCTCATTCTGAATCCGAATAGACGCAACGCGTGTAAATAACTGGCCCGGATGAACAGGTTAGAAAAAGCTTTAAAAGGCTGAGCCTAAGTCAAGAATATGACTTTGGGCTCAGCCTTTTTATTTCCTAGTACCGCTCATTGATCTGCTCTCCTAACCATGCGCCTTGGCGGACAAGTCTGCGCTGCAGGTCCGTGATGTCGATACTTCGCGTTTCCCGCGTGCCCTTCTCAGCCAGAATCGCCGCGGCCGTACCGGAGGCTTCGCCCATGGCAAAGCAATTCGGCATGACCCGGGTGGAGCCTTGGGCTGCTCTATCGGTTGATATCGCTCTGCCGGCTACGATTACGTTCTGAATGCCGACCGGAAGCAAAGCGCGATAAGGGATGCCGTGCGACTCTCCCGGCGATAGACGTACCATCGTCATGCCGCTCGTAGGCTTTGCCATATGAATATCAATAAAGTAGGCGTTTCGGGCAATATCGTCCGGGAACGAACGGCACGCCAGAAAATCGTCGGCGGTGACGATATAATCGCCGATGATCCGGCGGGTTTCCCGAATGCCGATCTGTTCGCCCGTCAACGTCAGGAAAGCGTTCTCAAATCCGGGAATCGCTTCCCGCAGCCAACCAGTAATGTGTTCAACAAGCGCGCGGCCTTCGATTGCTCCGCGGGTCAGATCATCCGTATTTGAACCATCTATCCCGAATACATGCCCGAAATTGAAGCCTGCCGTCTGATCGTTTAGCCAGGAAATACCGGCCCAATCTCTCGCGACGCGCAGCCGCCCTTCACGCTTCGCCTTGTTGATTGCATGTTTCAGATCGTGACTGTGCGTCTCAACACTTGAGAGAAATTGGTTCCGGTCCAGGTTATTCAGAACGAAGCACATCGTCCCCGGCTGCAGCTCTCCATCATCTCCACCTTTGGCGAATTGCCCGCCCGCAAGATAGGTGAGATCCGCATCGCTCGTTGCATCAATGTACAGCTTCCCCTTCACCGCCTGGGTTCCGGTCTTGTTGTTAATGATCGCTGCTTCAATGACGCCGTCCTGTTGAAGAACTTGACCGACGAATGTATGATACAGCACTTTAACGCCAGCCTCCATCATCTTCTCGTCCAATAGGCGCTTTAGAATTTCCGCATCAATCGGCACCCAATCCAGCCGGTCCTTCCATGCTTCCTGAAACCTCTCCTCCATCTTGCTCTTCATATCAAGCAGAATTTCCAGCCCAATCCCACGGATTACCGGCTTGATCTGATCGGTATACGGGCAAAATGCAGGAACCTGAGAGACCGTTGCCATGCCGCCCAGGTATCCCCTTTGCTCTATCAGCAATACGGATGCCCCGTTTCTTGCCGCTGCGAGCGCTGCCGCTACTCCTGACGGTCCTCCTCCGGCAACGACAACATCCACTTCCGTGTAGACAGGAATATCGCGCTCGGGTATTTTAACGGTTAGTGCCATATCGGTCATTCTGACCACCTCCACCTGATTTCTTCCATTGCAGCTTCAACTTACATCGAACGCGGTGAGACCGAACGCTCTTGTTTTTTTAATTCACTCGGGGCTACGCCCCAATATTTACGAAACACTCTGGCAAAATAACTGACATCACGATATCCCGCCGCTTCTGCTGCATCATACACCTTAACGCCGCTGTGTAAGAGCTCTTTGGCATGCTCCATACTCCGCTTCAGGAGAAATTCTGAAATGGATTTCCCTTCCTCCCGCTTAAAGAGCCGGCTAAGGTAAGAGGGATTGACATATAATCTTTCGGCCAGCGTGTGCAAGGTCAGTTCTTCTTTCCCCAGCATTTCCTCCACGGCCTCGATCATTTGTTTAACGAGCCGATGGCTGGAATGCTTTCGTTCGCGTTCCCGGTATTGGGTAATGCGGCTGGCCACTCGTTTGGACCATTCCACGATTTGCTCTTTGGAGAGCAGGGATTCAAAGGACAGAAACATCGAATAATCCTCTTGCAGCACCTCCTGCATCGACCAGCCCCGCGATTGAATCATACGTGTAAATAAGCTGCTCAAATACAGCAAATGCTCGTATACCTTTGGGGTTGAGACAGCCTGGGAGTATACGTCCTTGAAATAGCAGTCTATCAGCTCAGCAACCACTGCCGCGTGATCCGTATGAACCGCAATCTCCAGCTGCTTTTCGAACTCAGCGTCATAATGAAACGGCTGCTCCTTGTTGGTTACGTCCAGGTAAGGAACGAACACCTCATGTCCGTAAATGGCCCGTTCCTGCAGCGCACGGCGTGCCTGCCGGTAGGACAGCGAAACATGATCCCATGAGCCTGGGGTCCCGAGTCCGGCGCTGGCGGTAAGCTTCAGACACTCATTAACAATGTTAAAGAGACGGGGAACGTCAACATTGATCCGCTGGATGATATCTGGAACCGATTCCTCCGGCTGTCCCAAAAAGAGCAGCACGGTTGCTCCGTCCGCATCATTAAAGACCCGGCAGTCTTCATGCTGCAAACATTCAGCCGCTATGCATTCCAGTGAAAACTGCAGCAACGCTTGATCCGAAGACGTAAATCGTTCTCCTTGCTCGTGAATCGGATCGATTTCACATACGGCTACAGCAAACCAAGTATAGAGGGCAAGCTCCAGATTCAGCTCCTCCATATGCTTCTTGAGCTCCCAGTCCGCATACCGGCCCTGTATCCAGTTTCTATAAAAGTCATCCTGGAGCTGAGGCAGGCGGTCATGCCATTTCCGCTCCAGCTCAATCATACTGTGCTTTTCCATCAGTTCCGTTCGGATCTCTTCCGCAGCCGCAAGAATAGCATTCAAGATTTCATCGTCTCCGGCCGGCTTCAGCAAGTACTTCATGACGCCAAGCCCAACAGCAGCCTGCGCATACGGGAAATCGTCATGGCCGCTTAAAATCACGAATTTCATGTGCGTTTCCTGCTGCAGCACCGTTCTCGCCAAGGTCAACCCGTCCATCTCCGGCATCTCGATATCGAGCAGCACGATATCCGGCTTCCTGCGCTCGATCATGGACAGTGCTTCTAAGCCGTTCTCGGCAAGCGCTACCACTTCGATGCCATGCTCATTCCACGGTATATTGTTAGCCAGACTATTCAAAATTCGAATTTCATCTTCAACAATCATGAGATTCATGTTCCGCTTCCCCTCTCTCCTCCCGGCAGCGGTCTGCCGGTAAATCGATGACCGCCGTCGTTCCGTTCCCTTCCTCGCTGACGATCTTCAATTCCGCCGTCTCCCCATAGTAAATGGCGATTCGAGCCTGGACATTGAGCAGCGCAAAAAACTCGGAGTTCTTCTCGGGGGGTGTCGTGTAATCCCCGAATCTGATTCTCGTCAAGGCCTGTTGAATCCGCATAAGCCTCGGCCTTGGAATCCCTTTTCCATTATCGGTTACCTGGATGATCAGCCGGTCATTAGACACATCGGTGCGAATGCTTAATACTCCGCCTTTTTTTCGTTTCTCCAATCCATGCAATATGGCATTCTCAACCAGCGGCTGAAGCAGCAGCTTCAGAATATGCAAATGATGGCTATCCCCGGAAGCGCAGTACCCCACCGTAAACCGCTCGGCAAAACGGATTTGCTGAATGCGAATATAGTATTGAAGGTGCTTGAACGTTTCCTCCACCGTAAACGACTCCTGCCCTTTGCTCAAACTGAGCCTGAAGAAGTTCGACAAGTTCAATACCATTGTACTGATCTCTTCCGCTTCATAATTTTTGGCTGTCCAATAAATCGAATCCAGCGTGTTGTACAAAAAGTGGGGATTAATCTGAGCCTGCAGAAATTTGAGCTCCGTCTTGGTCATTCTGAGCTGTTGCTCATAGATATCCTTGATCAGATGACGCTGCTGACTCGCCGTTTCGTTGAAAGCATCCGTTAAATACCCCAACTCGTCCTGCCGCCCGTTCTCCAGCCTGATATTCAGATTGCCTTTACGCAGCTGCCGCATGCCGGACACAAGTCTTGATATCGGAGAAGCAATTCCGCTGTAGATAAACCAGGCAATCCAGACGGCAAGCACGACGCTGAGTGCAATAATGCAGTACGCAAAAATTTGCAGCGGCCTCGACTTATTGTAAATCTCACGCTCGGGCTGGATCAGCAGCAGCGACCATCCGCTTCGGGGAGAAGTCACCCGCAGAATCAAATTTTTCTCATCCGTTTCCGGGGTTTCCCGGACAACAACACTGCCTGGCTGGACGTCCTTCCATTCGAAAGACAACGTTTCTGTAGAAGCATTCGATACGATCAACCGCTCCCGGGCATCAAACAGATAGACCTTGGAGCTGCTGTTCGCCAGCAAATGGGACAACGAGCGGAGCAATTGATTCTTCGAAATCGACAGCATGAGGACATTTTCGCCTTTTTCGGCGCGATAGAAATCCATAAGTCTCATCATAATCAGCTGATTCCGGTTATAGATAGGATCCGGGTGTCCGGACAAATTCTCTTCATGGCGTTCTGACAAGTAGTATATGCTTGCGCCATTTGCCTTCAGGGCCTCATCGTACCATGGTTCAGGGTCTTGGGATTCACGGTGCAGCAGCCCGAGCTTGGTTGCGATCAGCGAGTTGGAGGGACGATGATAAATCATGGCGTCGCTTAAATATTCATTGACCATGGTTATATTCGTAATCTCTTCCATGACACGCGTGAAGTCCATAATCGCTCCGGAGGTCAGGGTCTTCTCCTGATGAGACAGCAGGGTGGATAAATTAGTATCGGTTGCGATCAAGGTGGACAGATTATGGATGCTCTTTAAGGTCAGGTCAACAAACTCCACAGCGGAGTTCATGGCACTGAGCGTGCGCTCGCCAAGCTCCTGCTCCAAAATCCGCTGAGACTTTACATTGGCAAACATGCTGAACGCCACCAGCGGCAGCAGGATGAGAAGAAAATAACAGGTTAGCCTAAACTGAATCGACTGCTTCAAGACGCTGCGGAATTGCGTCAGCCACTTCATACGATTCCCCCACGATACATGCTGCCTTCATTATAGCTTAGACCCCGTTATCCGTCCTGTTCATTGCCCGTTGACTTCCTTCGTCATTTCTTCGCCGCCGTTTTTCTTCCAGTCTTCAACAAATTGATCAAAACTGTCTACCGGCTGCTGGCCTATGATGATTTTCGTGAAGGCTTCGACCTCCATTTTGGACAGCTTAGGTCCGTATTTACCCATTCCAGGCGTCGGTACGCCCAGATATTGATTACGGATGGCAACCTTGTTAATCTTGTCGACAATCTCATTCAGCTTAAACTCCATACCAAGCGAGTCCAGACGTTCTCTGGATACTTCAGAATTAAACGGTACAATCGCTTCGCCGAGCGTGAGCCGGTAAATATGCTTGTTGTGCTCATCAAAGTTCGTAACCACCTTTCCGTCCTCCATATTCCATACCTCGCCCTCAAATCCGAGCATGAGTGTGCGGTATCCGTCTCCGATCATGAAATCAAGCATCTTAATCACAGCCTCCGGATGTTTGCTCGTAACCGGAATCACATTAAATCCGGAAACATAGCTATTGCCCCAGGTTCCCTGCTTCCCGTCAGGTCCGGTTGGATATTCGAGGGTAATCCACTCTGCATTGGGATCATTTTTCTGGTTGGTCAGGATCGGGCCGCGGGTATCATACCAGTTCCCGGAGAACAGGCCCACTTTGCCGCTGGCGACTTTCTCGTCAACATTGGCCATCTTATTTAAAGCCCACTCGGGATCAATCAGCTTTTCCTTATAGAGATCGGCAAGATAGCTTAGTGCTTCCTTCATTTCCGGCAGTGTGCTGGAATTCACCAATTGCCCGTCCCGTTCAGTCCATTGCCCCCGCTGGATTCCCCATGCCCCGATAAACGGAGCTACTCTGCCGAGGTTTTCCTGCAGGATCAGGCCAAACGTATCGTCTTTGCCGTTTCCGTCCGGATCATCCTGCGCAAAAGCGCGAATCACCTCTTTGTATTCTTCCAGCGTTGCCGGCGGTTTGAGCCCCAGACGGTCCAGCCAATCCTTGCGTGCAAACATGATTTCATTGCCCGGGATCGGGTTCAGGCCGGGAATCGCATAGATCTTTCCGTCCACGGTGACAACCTTCCAGGCTTCCTCCGGGATACTTTTCTTCAGATTCGGTCCATATTCGTCGATTAAATCATTCAGAGGGGTAAGGGCCTTCTGCCGGACATAGCTTTCGAACCAATTGGCATCATAGGACAGGAGCATATCCGGCAGATCATCGGAGGCCATAATCACGTTCAGGGCATCCCCGTAACCGTCCGCTGGAGGCGTGATCAGCTTGATGTCCAGGCCCGTGTTCTCGCGGATGTAATCAATATAAGGATTATTGTTCTCGTCCATGCCTGGCGGGAACTTCCGTCCGGCATTGCTTAATACGATATCAATGGCCTGACGTTCTTCCTTCCCTTCGGCCCCTCCCTCCTTCGTGCCTGATGAACACGCAGACACCAGCAGCATGGAGGTCACCGCCAGGATGGATACGGATCTTTTTACAAAGATTGAGACTTTCATATAACAATCCCCTCTCTTATCTCATGTTACATGCCGTTCTAGCCTTTTACCGATCCAAGCATAATTCCTTTGACAAAATGCTTTTGCAGAAACGGATACACGATCAGGATCGGAACTGTGCTGGCAATCAGCGCCGCAGCCTTCAAGGACTCCAAGGCCAGCAGGGTGCTGTCGATATTGGCGGCGTACCCGTTGTTATTGCTGATGTTCGATTGATTGAACATGATCAGCTCACGCAGATACACCTGCAGCGGGAAGAGATTCCGGTCCGTCACATACAGGACAGTGTCAAAGAAGGCGTTCCAATGTCCGACCGCATGGAACAAGGTAATCGTTGCAATGACCGGCATGGATAACGGAACGACGATCCGGATGAGCGTTCCGATATTGGAGGAGCCGTCAATCTTGGCTGATTCCTCCAATTCGGGCGGCACGCCTTGAAAGAAATTTTTCATAATAATAACATTGAACGCGCTAACCGCTCCAGGAATGATATAGACCCAGAAGGAATTCAGCAGTCCGGTCGCTTTCACGACCAGAAAGGTTGGAATCATGCCCCCGTTAAACAGCATTGTGAACACAATCAGGAACATGATGGCTGATCGTCCTTTAATATAAGCCTTGGACAGCGGATAGGCCAGCATACAAGTGATCACCACATTTAACAGCGTCCCGATGACCGTGCGCAGCAAACTGACCTTGAAGGCGTTCATAAAGGCATGCTCGCGCAGTACCTTCACATACGCTTCGAAACTGAAATCCACCGGCCATAACGTCACCCTGCCCGATGTTATCGCCTGATGACTGCTGAAAGACTGGGCCACGATATGCAGGAATGGGAGAAGCGCAAGCAATGCAATGAAACCCAGGGCCAGGTAATTAAGCCTCGATGCCAGATGTTCCCCCCTAGTAAGTCTCATAGATTCACCCCCTCTACCATAAGCTGTCCTGGCCAAGCTTTCTGGCGGCTTTGTTGGCGAGGACGACCAATATCAGACTGATGACCGATTTGAACAACCCGACAGCGGTAGTAAAGCTGAATTGGCCCTGCGTAATTCCTGTCCGGTATACATAAGTCTCGATAACATCGGCCACATTGTATACCAGCGGATTGTAGAGCACAAAGATCTGTTCGAACCCGACATCCAGAACGCTCCCGAGGCGCAGTACGAACAGGATCACGATGGTCCCGATGAGCGATGGCAGGGTGACGTGGATCAACTGCTTCCATTTGCCCGCGCCGTCTACGACAGCGGCCTCGTAGATTTGTGGATCGATCGATGCCAGCGCAGCCAGATAGATGATGGCCCCCCATCCCGCTTCTTTCCAGATATCGCTGACCACAAGCACCGTTCTGAACCATTCCTGACTGCCCAGGAAGAAGATCGGCTCCAAACCGAGCATGCCCAGAAACTGATTGACGATCCCCGTTGCCGGGGACAGCACGTTGATCAGAATGCCTCCGATGATGACCCAGGACAGAAAATGCGGTAAATAGACAAGCGTCTGGACCCCCCGCTTATACAGCATGTGCCGGACTTCATTCAGCATCAGGGCCAGGATGATCGGACCCGGAAATCCCCAGATCAGCTTGTACAAACTGATCAGCAGCGTATTTTTGAATACCGTGTAAAACTCGCTGTCCGTAAACATATTTTTAAAATGCGTAAGTCCCACCCATTCACTGCCGCGGATGCCGGCAAAGGCGCTGAAATCCTGAAAGGCAACGATGATGCCTCCCATGGGCACATATTTAAAAATGATAAAATACGCGAGTCCCGGCAGCATAATCAGGTATAGGTCCCAGTACTTTTTCAGGGCCTGAAACCGCTCCGGCTTTACCGTACGAAGGGGATGGTTCTCGGGCTGCCGATCCGCCGCTGCCAAATCTGAATCCATAGGATACCTCCTTTACCCTTAGTCATTTTGTCTTATCCATGTGGTATTCTCATTGTACCTGCCGTTTGGCATTTGCTTTAAGGCCATTTGCATGACCTTTTAGGTGAATTTCTTGACCACTTGACCGGGAACAACAATATTCCAAACCAAAACTCACCATCTGCGCTACTATACATACAGAAAAAAAGCTGGCTAATAAGCCAGCTTCTAGTCCATCCAGTATACTTAGTCTTTTTCTTGTTCTTTCAGGCCTCCCGCCTGGTATCTTTTTCCCAGGAACGGTAGTAATCAATTTTATCCCGCAGAATATCCAAAGTCTGATGAATCGTCTGAACCTGCTCGATTAATTTCCGCTCATGCTCTTCTAGAAGTTGTCTGCGCTGGGGAATGCCCTCATTGCCAAGCCGCATCATATCAGCGAACTGTTGCATAAGTGCAATCGGCATTCCTGTAGTCTTAAGTTTTGCGAGTAGTACGATCCATTCAAAATCATGCTCCCGATATATCCGATGACCATTCTCGGCACGGGGGATAGGGTCCATCAGACCGATCCTTTCGTAATAACGGAGGGTATGTACGCTTAACCCCGTCATCTCAGCTGCCTGCTGAATGGTCAGTTCTTTACCGGTCATAACGAGTACGCTCCTTTCAACTTCAGTTCAATTGATCAAGCTGTTCTGGGCTAATTTGGAGCTGAGGTGCCCCCAGATTTTCTTCTAATTGCGCTAGACCGCTTGCAGCAACAATGGGAAGAGCTCTCGGATGCTTGTGCAGCATCCAAGCCAGGACAAGCTGATTCGGTGTCGCTCCCAGCTCTCCGGCAACCTTCCTTAGCGTATGCAATCGGGTCATCTGATCCTCTCTCCGATATGCATCGGGTAGGACAGCTTCCTTTTTGTTGTATACGCCTCCAAGGAGGGGGGAATACGCCAAGAGCGTAAAATCATCGTGTTGACTGCAGTAAGCAAGTAAATCCTCATCCGTACTGACCTGCACTCCGAAATTCGCATCCGCTTTAGGCTGCAAATACGTATATCGCTGCTGGATGCAGCAATAGGATTGCCATCCTTTTGACTGACTGACCGCTTTGGCCTCAAGGAGCCTGGACAGCTGGTAATTGCTGCAGCCTATAGCCCTTACTTTACCCGATTTGACCAAGGAATCAAAGGTCTCCAAGGTTTCCTCAAGTTCAGTTTCGTTATCGTCTACATGAGCATAGTATAAATCTACATAATCTGTTCCAAGCCTCAGCAAACTTTCGTCAATCTCCTTCTCAATCGCTTGGCGGCCTAAGCCTTCCATTTTTTCGCTTTTCGGCACGACCGGTTTCGCTCCCACTTTGGTGGCCAAAATGATCTGATGTCTGTTTTTTCTTTCTTTCATCCATTCGCCAAGCAAAGCCTCGCTTTCTCCGCCAACACAGCCTTCGTTCCAGATCGCATAATTATTGGCTGTATCCAGAAAGTTTCCCCCTGCTTCAAAAAAATGATCAAGCAGCTGGAAAGAGGTTTTTTTGTCAGTTCGCGATCCAAAATTCAGACAGCCCAAAGAATAAGCACTTACCAGCATTCCTGTATTCCCCAACTTAAAATGCTTCACACGATATCCTCCCTTTAACAAATTGAATGAACTTCCACTTTTTTGCATCGTACGTGACCAGTATAAAAGTTTAAGTGCACTCTAAGTCAATACTACTAATCTAATATCCTTCTCTATTTTTAACAATGCAAAAACACCTCCAAAACTCCATATCTTACGACATGAGTGCTTCTCTTGAAGGTGTTTTTTAGTTGGAAGCCTTCTAGTCTCCCCTATCTCATTATTTACCTGTTTCAGCGAATTGCTTGATGCGCTCGCCCACTTGATCACGAACCCGCTGGAAGACTGCCCACTTCTCTTCATCAGTTCCCTGCGCTTTTGCAGGATCATCAAATCCCCAGTGCTCACGTTGTACTTGAGGCGGAGTAATTGGGCACTTATCTGCGGCATCTCCACACAAGGTAATGACGAGATCGGAGCTGTTCAGCAGCTGCGGATCGATAATATCTGACGTTTGCGCTGAGATATCTATACCTACTTCGCTCATCGCCTGAACGGCTTTCGGATTCAAACCATGAGCCTCAATGCCAGCACTGTATACATTCCATTCATCACTCATGTATTTCTTGGCCCAGCCTTCAGCCATCTGGCTCCGGCAGGAGTTTCCTGTACACAAAAAGTAAATGGTTTTCTTATCCATGAGTCACAATCTCCTTAGAGTTAAAATAGGTTCAATGTTATATATAGTCCAAGCAGTGTGATGAACAGCGTAGGGATCGTCAAAATAATGCCTGTTTTGAAATACGTTGCCCAGGATATCTTCACTCCTTTGGCGGACAGCACATGCAGCCACAGCAAGGTCGCCAGTGAACCAATTGGTGTGATCTTCGGTCCTAAGTCAGAGCCGATAACATTCGCATAAATCAATGCTTCCTTAATCAGTCCCGAGGTATGCGTAGCATCAATGGCCAACGCATCAATCATAACCGTAGGCATGTTATTCATTACGGAGGAGATGATTGCAGCAATAAAGCCCATCCCCATCGTTGCGGCGAACAATCCCTGATCGGCCACAGCTTGAAGGACTTCAGCTAATACATCAGTAAGGCCAGCATTTCTCAGACCATATACAACTACATACATGCCGATGGAAAAGAATACAATCGCCCAAGGTGCACCCTTCACCACTTCCATAGTCGGTACAACAGGACTTTTTCTTGCCATGATCAGGAAAAAGATTGCGATGATTCCGGCCACTACTGAAACCGGAATATTCAGGAACTCACTGACAAAGTATCCTACCAGCAGAACCGCAAGTACAAACCAGGATAACTTAAACATCTGCTTGTCTTTAATAGCCTCTTCAGGTTTTTTTAGCTGGGAGCTATCAAAATGTCTTGGAATACTTTTTCGGAAGAAGAGATAGAGCACGAGAATACTTGCCCCTAAGGAAAACAAGGTGGGCATTAACATCCGTCCGGCATAGTCCATAAAGGTAAGTCCAAAAAAGTCAGCCGATACGATATTTACCAGATTGCTTACAACCAGCGGCAAAGAAGTAGTATCTGCTACAAACCCGCTGGCAAGGATGAAAGGAAAAATCTTTTTCTCATCAAAATTCAGCGCTCGGACCATTGCCAGCACAATTGGGGTTAGAATAAGCGCTGCTCCGTCATTAGCAAAGAAAGCAGCTACTACAGCACCAAGAATGATAACATAGATAAACATCCGGGTTCCATTCCCGCTGGCAGCCTTGGCCATATGTAAAGCAGCCCATTCGAAGAATCCGATTCTATCGAGGATCAGCGAGATCAGAATGATTGCCACAAAGGCCAGCGTAGCATTCCATACGATCAGCGTAACATCCAGAACATCATTCAAGCTGACTACACCGGCAAGTAAAGCGAGTAACGCTCCACCGCAGGCAGACCATCCAATGGACAGGCTTTTAGGCTGCCAAATGACAAAAATAAGTGTGCCTGCAAAGATAAGACTTGCCAGCATTACCAAATGAATTCCCCCAATATAAGTCTATCTCCCACGCATCAGAGCACTCCTTTCATAAAGTTAAGTTTCATTCCGAACATTATTATATAATTATATGCTTATATATACAACACAAAAAGTTATTCACAGCAAGCTGCGTTAGACGGCTTATTTAAATACGATAAAAGGCTATTAGCTTCCGGGGTAAGATGTAAAATGGCCTTCACATGAGGCTTATCCTCTATATTCAAAGAATAATACACCCACTGCCCTCTCTTCTGTTCCTTAACCAGCCCACTGCTTTTTAATTTGCGTAGATGCTGACTGACGGCTGGCTGTGAGATGTCAAAAAGATCTACGAATTCACATACACACCACTCCCGCTCTTTTAAAAGTGTTAGAATCGTGAGACGGGTTTTATCTCCAAGAAGTTTTAAATCTTCCGCAAGTTCATTTAGTACATCCATTAAAAACTCCTCCTCCGTCAATATAAGACAATACTTATATTCTAAGACCTTGATGACCAATTATCAACTAAGTAAAAATAATATTTGCATTTTGCAATTAATCGCTGTATAACTAGTGCAAGAGGTGAAAACAATGGAAACTCCAAGAGAACTACTCCAAATCATGACCCGGCGTTTAGGACTACTTAATAAGGATTGCTGCAGCGTAGGGGGATGTAGTCTCTCCGCGACCCAAAGCCACCTGCTATATGAGATAGACCGCGGCCATAATCCTTCTATGCAACAAGTCGCCGAAACACTTGGCACTGATATTACAACCTTCAGCAGACAAGTCCAGTCTTTGGTGAAAATGAACCTGGTTAATAAGACGCCTGATCCCACGGATCGCAGAGTCTATATTCTTTCACTTACTCCCGAAGGAAAAATGGTGGCTACAACTATTGATCAACAAATGAATGAATACCTGAATGCAGCCTTCTCGCATATGAGTGAGTTTGAAGTAGAAACATTACTTCGATCCATTAAGCTTTTCAACGTAGCCATGGGAAAATCCAGCAATTGCTGCGCACCTGTGAAAGGGTGATTTCTCTTCCCTACTACTTGCAAATTACAAACATTTTTTTAGAAGAGGAGTGTTTATTTATGAGCAAACTCACTAATGATCAGATCCGGCAGAATGTACGGGGGCGCTATCAAAAAATCGCTGTAAAAAAGGTTGAAGCCCCCTCTTCCTGCTGCACACCTGCTGATAGCAGTTGCTGTGACTCCCCGGCTGATTTCGATGCCATATCCGCTAAGCTGGGTTATTCCAGTGGTGATCTCACAGCAGTTCCTGAGGGCGCAAATTTAGGCCTTGGTTGTGGGAATCCCCAGGCTATTGCCGAACTGCAGGCGGGTGAATATGTTCTGGATCTCGGAAGTGGCGGTGGATTTGATTGTTTCCTCGCTTGCCGGCAGGTAGGTGATGAAGGCCATGTTATAGGTGTGGATATGACACCTGAGATGATCAGCCGAGCAAGAGATAATGCCATTAAGGGTGAGTTCAGTAACACCGAATTCAGATTAGGTGAAATTGAGCATCTACCTCTCGCTGACAACTCCATTAATGTCATTATCTCTAACTGCGTGATTAACCTTTCACCAGACAAACAACAAGTATTCCGTGAGGCTTAGTAGAGCAAATGCTTCGAGCAAGTGGTTTTACTGAGATCAGTATTGAACCAAAAGACGAATCCAGAACTTTTATCAAAGACTGGGTTCCCGGTGCGAACATTGACCAATACATCGTTTCTGCTGTAATTAAAGCGACAAAGGAATCTTAGGGGGATGTTCATATGACCAATACATTAACTGTTCGTCAGGCCAAACCAACGGATATCAAAAGTGTCCTTCGTATCTACAATCAGGGAATCGAGGATCGAATCGCTACACTTGAAACCGAAATGAAGGATTTATCTTATATGGAGGCATGGTTTAATGATCACCAAGACCGTTTTAGTGTTTTGGTGGCTGAACGAGAAGGTGAAGTCATTGGCTGGGCCTCTCTGAACCCATATTCTCACCGCTGCGCGTATAACGGAGTCGCTGACCTTTCTGTATACATTGATCGAAGCTTTCGTGGGCAGGGTGTAGGCAGCTCCCTCCTGGAGTCCTTACACAAGGTAGCAAAGGAAAATAGCTTTTATAAAATGGTTCTCTTTACCTTTCCGCTTAATGAGAGTGGTCAAGGATTGTATCGGAAAATGGGCTACCGGGAGGTTGGTGTATTTGAGAAGCAGGGAATGCTGGACGAAGCATTTATTGATGTGATGATTATGGAGAAGCTTCTACTGGTGAACCACATCCTCGATAATGTATCCATCCAGCCCCTTTTCCAATGCTAACTCAAAAGCCTTATCTGCTAAGATTTGCGCTGTCTGTTCCTTTTTGGTCTCACGTAGATTACGTTTCAACATCTAATTCAGATACCATTTTTGCATATTCCCGGCCATCATCCTTGCCTTGAATCGGGTTCCATACTTGGGCGAAAAACGGTTCACGTTTCGCACGTTCTTTGTAATTCCAGGTTTCGCGCTCACATTGCGGGCAGAAATGTCCTCCCTCCAGAACCAGTTTGGGGCTGGCATTAAAGGTATGGCCGAATGCACATTTGAAATCAAGCTTATCCGTCCAATTCCCCGTCTCCATCTCTGCAGACAAACATTCACCACCGCGGAAGGCTGCAGCCCCTTTCATATCTTCAATATTTAACTCTGAGGCAGGCTTATTCTCATCGTAACCATGGTCAAGCTTGATCACTTTATTCCAATCGGAGAATTTCTTCATCTCGGACAGCTTCTCCGGAATCGCCTCCCAGTTTGCCTTGCTTCCCCAATAAGCATCGATTTTCTCCAGATCGTTATCCTCTATAAAGCGTAGCGTTCCGCGTTCTTTCACAGCCTGCTTTTTCAGAGTACGTTTAATCATAGACCCCATGAATTTTTGCCCTCCCGGGAGCTTCGTGATGACTTTCGCTACGGGGACGAGTGCGCCAAGATTATCGAGGTAGCTCTGATAGAAGTATTCCATCGTATCCCGGCGGAAATGGAAATAATCCTCCAGCTTGTCGGAATCCAGATAGTATTGTCCATGGAAATTCCGGGTGGCATACCATTTCGGATCGATGACATGATCCAGATTGGTGATGCCAAGCTTGCCGTACAGCACCTGGTACATCTCAAGCGTGCTCACCCGGCAGCTTTCGCCTCCGCCAATGTTGTAAATATGCTGCCAGAATGCCTGATCAAGCTCTCCGTCAATATCCTGGATGCACAGGTTGCGCATTAATCGTCCTGAATCCCGGTCTGACACATACTCCAGCACATTCTCCAGACAGTTATGGAACATAATCGGGTCCTGAATCTTGCTCATCGCAGGGCCCATAATACCGGTCTGGCGGAGACTTACCCAATAGCTGAGTCCGGATTCAATCACCATACGCTCGGCAGCGATTTTGGAGACGGCATAGTAATCATACACACTTGGCTTGAGAGGATCTCCCACACGCCCCCAATGGATAGGCGGCATACGGTCGCCTGTCTCAGCGATTGTACCGATATTTACAAAGCGCGTTATCCCTGCACGGCCACTCTTCTTAATGGCGTCAACTATGTTCTTGGCTGAACCATGGTTAATCTGCATGGCCCGCTCGGGAAACTCATCAGCCGCAGGAGATACAAAAGCAGCAATATGAAGAATAATGTCGGCATCCTTCACACATTCTTCCACCAGGCTGCGATCCAACAAATTTCCGTAGACTATTTTTACACCGTTCAACCCTTCATAGGGCCGGAGCTTCTCACGGCTTTTAGGATTGTCTAAATCAAAGAGCAGCAGTTCGCATTTCCCCAAATCGTTGATTAGCAGCTTTAATGTCTCTCCACCCATATTGCCTGCTGCACCCGTAATCATGATCCGTTTTTTCTTCATTATTGTTCACCTGCATCATTAGTTTATTGACAAGTCATTCGTCTACCTTCATACTACAAACACGGTGTCTATTTAACAACCATCAGTTGTTTTATGCTTTGATATAATTTAGACATTTGAGATCACGGTGTCTATTTTTATAGAAATTTTATGGCTTGGAGATGATTTGACCATGAATCAACGTGAACGCTTAACGAAGCTATTGTTGAAGCAGAGCTTGATCCGCTTGCTCAAAGAGAAGAGTATAAGCCAAATCAGCGTGAAGGAATTGTGCTCCGCAGCAGGCATCAACCGCTCCACGTTCTACTTACATTATGCCAATGCTTACGACCTGCTTGAACATGTTGAACAGGAGATTATTAATAATACGAGTGCCTATCTGGATAAAATTGAAGCGGGAAACAACGGTACTACTTATATCCTGGCATTTCTGGAGTACATTAAAAAAGATGAGGAGCTATTCACTGTCATGCTCCTCACCTCCAATGAAAACGTGTTATTTCCCAAACGCCTACTGAATGAAATCCTCAAGAATATTGATAGCCAGCTTCAGCTCAACGTACCTGAACGGTTGAAACGGTATACTTATACTTACCTGGTCAATGGAAGCCTGGCGATCATCCAGGAATGGATACAAGAAGGGTTCATCCTCTCCAGTAATGAGCTGGCAGAGCTCATCTTCTCTTTAGCCGACCATTCCTTATTGGCGATTACGCAGCTCAAAGAGAAGTGAGTATCTATTGAATAATCTAAGCAGCACTACGCTCCAGCTCTTTCATTACCGATTCACCTTCAATGTCCAGATTAGGCAAAATGCGGTCCAGCCATTTCGGCAGATACCATGCGGATTTACCCATTAGGGTCATTACAGCCGGAACGATAAGCAGTCTGACTACAAAGGCATCGAAGAGAATACCAAAGGCAAGCGCGAAGCCCATCGACTTGATAATCGGATCTTCGGCCAGCATGAAGCCGGTGAATACGGAGATCATAATCAGACCCGCTGCCGTTACTACACCGCCACTGTGCCCCATTCCCGCCAGCACGGCTTGCTTGGCATCCCCTGTATGCTTGAATTCTTCACGCATCCTGCTAACGAGGAAGACCTCATAATCCATCGCAAGGCCGAACAGGATGCCTACAACGATGATGGGAAGAAAGTTTAGAACCGGACCAGCACCATAGAAGCCAAAGACGCTGCCCAGATGTCCATCCTGAATAACGAAGACGACAAATCCAAAGGTTGCGGCAAGGGAGAGAATAAAGCCCAGCACCGCCTTCACTGGCACCAGCAGCGAACGGAATACAACCATCAGCAGGAGAAACGCCAGTCCTACGATGATAAGACAGAATTTAGGCAGCGCATCACTCAGGTTCTGCGAAATTTCAAGATTAACCGCTGTGCCGCCTGTGACCATAAATTCCACATGGTTATTCTCTAGAATATCAGGAGCCTGATCTCTGATTGCATCTATAAGCTTAGTCGTTTCCATATCATGCGGCCCTGTCGCCGGGATAATATTAATCAGTGCAACTTCTCCAGACGGTCCGGGAATAGCCGGTGATACCGTACCTATATTGGGGATATTGCCCAGTTTTTTTAACCCGCTTGATACATTGGTCATGAAGTCTCCTTCCCCTTCGGCAACGGCCAGAACAATAAGCGGACTGTGAAAGCCTTCGCCATACCCTTCCGAGAGCAGGTCATACGCCCGGCGCTCCGTTTTTTCCGTTGATTTCACCCCGTCGTCGGAACTCCCTAACTGCAGATGTGAGAAAGGTAAGGCAATTACACCCAGCAAGATCATTCCCAGAATAACTATCGTCCAAGGCTTATTTGTTACAAAATGCCCCAGACGGTTCTTTTTTGTGTTCATCCGTTTACGGGGCTTCAGCCACTTGTTTCCGCTTGAAGCAGTGACCTTGCTCCCCACAGCGCTGAGCACGGCAGGAACCAGGATGATCGAGGTGAGCATGGCTAAGAGTACACAGAATGCACCTGCCAGCCCCATAGCTGTCAGAAACGGAATGTTCACGACAGCCAGACCGGCCAGTCCGATGATGACCGTAATGGCTGCGAACACTACGGAGCTGCCTGCTGTAGCATTTGCGATCGCTATTGATTCCCGGCTGCTATAGCCCGCGGCCAATTGTTGACGGAACCTGGAGACAATAAATAGCGCGTAGTCTATGCCCACCGCCAGCCCAAGCATAGCTGCGAGCGCCATGGAGGTTGAGGGAATATCCAGCATATTGGAGCCAAGCATTACACCGAGCAAGCCAATCCCGAGGCCTACCACTGCAGTTGCAATGGGCAATACTCCGAGCAGGAAGGAACTGAAGGTGATAGACAGAACCAAGAAAGCGATCAGTACACCAATGACTTCGGACGGACCCATGATTTTCATCTGGACGTAAGCAGGACCCGTCAGCTCAGCTTGCCAATTGGAGAAGCGCATCCCTTCCGCTACAGCTGTGATATGGTCTCTGGAAGCTTCTGTGACTTCACCGGCAGGTATTTTGTAGGTGATGTCCATGTAGGCTATCGTCTTGTCCGCATTTAGCGACCGGTTATCATAAGGACCCGCTACGGACTTCACTTGCGGATCTTCCATAATCTCTTTTAGTGTTTTCTGCATGACGGCCTGAGAGGCTTCTGAGGACAAGGTTTGACCTTGTGGTGCTTTCATGACGAGCCGGGTTTGTCCCCCTTCTTCCTGCGGTCCGGCAAATTCTTTGTTTAACAGATCAATTGCTGATTGGGATTTCAGCCCTGGAATAGAGGTGTTGTCATTGAACGCTGGCCCCAAGCTAAGCGCAAGTATTGCAAATGCCACTAAAACTGCAAATCCCCCAAACATCACTGCTTTCGCATTGCGTGCTGACCAATGACCTAAACGGTATAAATATTTTGCCATTTCGTGTCCTCCCGACATCCTATTGTTGTTTATTCTCTATGTATTTAGTGTATAGGAAAAGCTTAAAGGGCGAATCGTACCAAGGGGAAGGCGTGGACATGTACTTTTGGGAAGTAACAAACAGCAAAAAAAGACACTATCCCGGCATATCCCGAGGCGGGAATAGCTGGATAATGTCTAGTGACTAGATATGAAGAATGCCCTGTTCTATGGCAGTAGCTACGGCCTGGGCACGTGATTCTACTCCAAGCTTACTGTAGATATTGGTCAAATGCGACTTAATTGTCCGCTCCGTAACGCCCATATCAAAGGCAATTTCTTTACTTTTAAACCCCCGGGCCACAAGCTGCAAAATAAGCAGTTCCTTATCCGTAAGGTTAAAGGGTTCTGTATCCTTTGCCCCGGCAATTTTTGACCGTTCCTTTGCCGCGAATACTTTAGTTAGGATATCAGCCTGTAACAGGGTACTCCCCCGGATTGCCGATTCAATGGTCCGGAATAATTCGTCCCGGCTTGTATCTTTGAGTAAATACCCTTTGGCCCCAAGGGCCAGCGCATTGATCATTAATCCATCCTCATTGTAGGTTGTTAAGATGATTATAGGAATATTATATTGCTTAGCATTTATAGCCTTCAGGGTATCAAGTCCGCTCATCACAGGCATATTTAAATCCAACAAAATCACGTCGGGCACAAGTGTTTCCACTAAGTGAAGAGCAATCTGACCATTCTCCGCTTCACCAGCAATGCTAAAGCGTGGATCGGTCTCCAAAATCATTTTTAATCCTTCCCGTACCACTAAGTGATCATCTACGATAAGTATTTGGTATGGCTGCATATCCCGTCTCCTTAGCTCAATGGAACTTCTATTTGGATGCTGGTACCGCTGGACAGGCTCACAATATTGATTTCACCTCCGATTAAACGTGCACGCTCATATAAACCCAGTATGCCGTAATGTCCGGTGGTTTTCCCGATAAGTTTGGTATCAAAGCCCGCACCATTGTCCTTAATAACAAGCTGAATCCGGTTATTCTGCTCCAGAACACTTATCCATACCTTATTAGCTTTAGCATGCTTTGCTACATTCATTAAGCTTTCACTAATGATTTGCAGACTATGCTCCTTGATTGTTCCCGGCAGTAACGAGCTAATGTTAATCTGGTGAATAACATCAATTCCCGTTGCTTGATTAAATCTTCGTATTTCATCTGTAATTGCTTCTGTGAAATCGATCCCGGAAGCGGATTTCACCCGAAGATTATCAATTGCAAGACGAGCCTCCGCTAGTGTCCGCCGTGCCTGACGCATGGAGATCTCAACAAATTCTTGCGCCCTTTGGACCTTCCCTTGTGAAATATACGCATTGACTGCTTCAAGCTGCATGATCAGACCCGCCACTCCCTGAGCCAAAGTGTCATGCAGATCACGTGCCATACGTTGCCGTTCATTAGCAAGAGTTAGCTCCTCGACCTTTTGGTGTGCCTTTTCTAAATCCTCCAGAAAGACTTGGGTCCGAACCCGGGCATGTACCTGCCGAAAAAACAAAGAGGCGTATGCACCCACAATAATCAGCATTAAGAGGAATAATAGAACGAGTAGTATCGGATCATATTCGTTTCCTAAATAGAATAGCGCATAGGAGAACATCAAAATAGAGTATAGGCAAACCAGCACTATTGTCCGCTTCTGATAATACAACCCAATGCTTTGTCCGATGAGTACAGGAAACAAGCCAATGAGTACAGCAGGTGAGCTAATAGGCATTAGTAAAGCACAAGTGAAGATGAATATTCCTTGTACGATGAAATAAGCCCAAGTTTGGCTGAGGGAGATCCGGTACAGGCTCCAATGAAGAACGCCATGGAGAATATAAATTATAGTGAAAATTATAGTATTCAAAAAGACCAGGTCACTGGTACTTTGCAGAATCATGGAAGCAACGTAGACTAAAGAAACCCAGATAAGAATAGGTACCCGCGCAACCATCAATTCATCTACTCTGGACGTTCTCATTTCATCCCCCCATCCACATTTACTTGATTGTACTATAGATCAATAATTATAGAATCGTACGAAAGGGAAAGGGATATACTCGGCAGCCCTTTCATACTGATGAATTCTAGTTCACGTTAAAATAAAAGAGCATTGTAGTAATCCTACAACGCCCTCTTAATTCTAATGTAAAGCCCCTGCACTTTCGGTTCATTTGCTGTTCTGTCAGATCATTCTCGCTACTTCATGCGCTTCGCTGACGGCGTTTAAGGCTCTGCGGGCACGTAAAGCATCACCAATCACATGAACAGGGATATCATGCTCATTGCAAAAATGCTGGAGCCCCTCATAGTTCCGTGACTTTGCCCCGATGGCGACAACTACGGAGTCACATGGGTACGTAGATACTTCACCATTGTTTTCAATGAAGACTCCATGCTCAGTAATTTCAAGGCATTTGGTGTCGGTCAAAAGCTGGACCCCTGATTCATGCAGGCTTTCCATGACACAGATCGAGCGTAGCTCACCCAAGTCTTTAGCTACTTTATCCAGCATTTCGACTACAGTGATCTTAGAAGCCTTACCATGAAGGTATTCGGCAACCTCAAGACCAACGAGTCCCCCGCCGACAATAACGACTTCTCCGGTAACAATGGCTTCTCCAGACAGTACATCATGCGAATTCGTAACCTTGGTCAACTGGCTTCCGGGAATTCTCAGCTCCATGGGAGCTGCGCCTATGGCCACAATCACTTCGTCCGGCTTGAGCTCTTCCAGGAGTGAAGCCGTAACCGGGCTATCCAGTCTTACCTCAATCCCCTCTCTGATTACCTGTTCTCCCCGGGATATAGCGGCTGCTTTCATCTCTTCTTTTCTTGGCGCTTCACCTGCCAGTGCAAACTGGCCGCCCAGCGCTCTTGCCGCCTCGCATACAATCGGCTGATGTCCTCTGCGCTTCAGAACCATGGCCGCTTCCAAACCGGCGATCCCGCCACCGGCAACCACGACCTTCTTGGGATGATCTGTCATCATCAGCTTGTATTCCGCTTCTCTGCCCAGAGCCGGGTTTCGTAAGCATGTAATGAACGGCACTTCACTTGAGACAAATCCGTCATAACAGCCCTGATTGCAGGCGACACATTGTACGATATCGTTGCTGTTGCCGGACTCTGCCTTCAGGCAGAATTCAGGGTCAGCAAGCTGGGCACGTCCAATCACCACCATATCTGCTTTGCCGTCCGCGAGGATTTCCTCTGCCTGGTCAGGGGCATTAATACGTCCTACCGCAACAGTCAGCATCCCTGTTTCCTGGCGGATTCTGGCGGCATTATCGACATTGAATCCTCTTGGCAGATCGATAGGAGGAACTTCATATTTGATTGCCGCAGAAGAGAAGTTTCCTCTGGAGACGTCAAGCGCATCCACTCCGGCAGCTTGTGCCAACTTACAGAATGCGATAACATCCTCTATACTCAGCCCGCCCTCCAGATAATCATCGTGAGCATCAATACGCATGAACAACGGCATATCTGCCGGAATGTTGTCGCGAATCGAAGTAATACATTCAATCAGGAATCTGGCTCTGTTCTCCAGGCTTCCCCCGTATTCATCGGTTCTCCGGTTAAAGAAGGGGCTCAGGAAGGAATGCGGGGTATAGTTATGGCCTGCATGAAATTCAATGGCATCGAAGCCGGCTGCTACTGCCCGCCGTGCTCCTTCTCCGAAGGCTTTGGCTGCTGCCTGCAATGTCTCAATTTCGGCTCCCGGAATGGTATATTCTGTACCAGGCACAGGCACGGGACTTGGAATAATAATCATCTGCTCCGGATCACTCGCAACGGCCAACCCACCCAGCCACAGCTGAATTCCTGCCTTGCCGCCTGCATTATGGATGGCCTCTGTAAGCTGCTGAAGACCGGGAATATATTTATCATCAGAGATGGCCAGGAACTTCTTAGGCGCAGCTGGCCCATATACCGAACATACCTCAGTGAAATTTAAACCGCAGCCTCCTTCAGCTCTGGCTACATGGTAATCGATAAGCTGCTGGGTAACGAAGCGTTCCTCAGTAGGCATTTTGGTTCCCATGGCCGGAAAGATAATACGGTTCTTCAACTCTAACCCTCTGATTTTAATAGGACTGAACAAAGCAGGATAAGCCATAACACATTCTCCTTCATATTCTTTTTCAAGGCCCGAAACTTTGTTATAAATTTCACATAATCAGTTCGACCTGATTACTGACACCTCAAATATACCTGAGAGAATGAGTTGTGACAATATGTTTAAAACAAATTGTTTGAATTTTCTACGACATTGTTCATACGATCTGTTAATCGGAAAATAACGAATCAATCAACAGGTTAAGGTAATCTATACGCGCTTCTTTGTCAGCCAGGAATAATCCATCTGTTTCCGTAATCCCTTCGTATTCGGTAGGATAATTAATAGATGAAGTGAAAATTAAATACTTGAACCTGAAGTTATCATCATCTTCTGGTATGAGATTACGTAAACACCCTTTGAGCAGGCTGCCAATCTCCTCTGACAGATCGATAACCCGTCTTGAGGTTTTATCATCATCTGAACATTCTAAGGAATGTGTGTAGATTACTCTGTTACCGGGAAAACGCAGCGAATATTCCATAATCTCATTGGCGGCCAGCAGCAGCTTCTCTTTTGGGCTGCAGGCTTCATCTCGTAAGATTGACAATACAGTAAGGATATTCTGGATGTAGAATTCCTTAACCAGATTGAGCATTTCCTCTTTACTTCGGAAATAATAATTGATGGCACTCACATTTACATCCGCTTCCTTGGCAATGGCCCGGATCGCGATATTGCAGCTTTTATTTTTTCCCATCAGGTACAGTGCACGGTCCAGTATACGTTCCTCAATATTTTTTAGCTCTCTCATAGGATCCCCTCCATTACTTCTCTCTTATGACATTATACTTACACGGGGATCTTGCAGCAATTACGGCTTGTAGTTGAAGTACAAAAGAAACCCAGAGTAGTGTAATATATTAAACTACAGTTCCTTCGTCATAAAACTACTATTCGGATCTGGGATATAATCTGCAAATGGCTCACAATAGGTGAAGCCGAAATCTTCATACAGCTTGCGGGCGGGGATGAATGAATCCATGGAACCCGTCTCCAGGCTGATCCGTTTATATCCGCGGCTTATGGCTACTTCAATAATATGAGCAAGAATATTTCTGGCTACACCTTTGCGCAAATGCTTCTTGGCAGTCCGCATTGATTTGAGCTCTGCATGCTCTGTGTCCAATTCCTTGATCGCCCCGCAGCCCAGAAGCTCTTCATCCTCCCAGGCGCACCAGAAGGTAATTTCCGGCTGCTTCAACCCGTCCAGATTAAGGGCATGAATGCTCTCTGGCGGAGAGTCCTCTGCCATTCCTTGCAGATGTTCTGCAATTAATCCAATCACTTGTGCCCCGCTCAAATCATCTACAAGAATCTTCACTGCAACCACTCCTACGTTAATGTTAAGTATGAATTATACCTGTTAATCTTCTGTATTTCATATTACTCCCATGGCAGGTTTTCTGACAACATCTAAAATAAAAAAACCGCTATAATAGCGGCTTCAATAGGACTATATTTGCTTAAGCTTACCACTCCGCAATGCTGCCGTCGCTGTGCCGCCATACCGGGTTTCTCCAGCGGTGGCCGTCCTCCGCCATCTTCCGCACATACTCCTCGTTCACGGTAATGCCAAGGCCCGGTCCGGAAGGAATATGGACATGCCCGTCACTGTAGGCAAAGACGGACGGATCGGTGATATAATCCAGCAGGTCATTGCCTTGATTATAATGGATGCCCAGGCTTTGTTCTTGAATGACCGCATTGTAAGACGTTGCATCCACCTGAAGACAGGCGGCCAGGGCGATCGGCCCAAGCGGGCAATGCGGAGCGACCGCGACATCGAACGCCTCGGCCATGGCAAATATTTTCTTGCATTCCGTGATCCCTCCTGCATGGGACAAGTCGGGCTGAATAATGTCAACCACCCCATCCTTCAGCAGATTTTTAAATTCCCAGCGTGAGTACATACGTTCACCCGTGGCGATCGGAGTGCTGGTATGATGTGCGATCTCCCGCAGAACTTCGTTGTTCTCCGGCAGCACCGGTTCTTCTATGAACATCAGGCGGTAGGGATCCAGCTCTCTGGCCAGTCCCCGTGCCATCGGTTTGTGAAGCCTTCCGTGAAAATCAACAGCAATCCCGAATTCCGGTCCGCAGGCCTCCCTAATGGCGGCGACCCGCTCGACGATAGCATAAATCTTGTCATGGGTATCAATGAACTGCATCTCTTCCGAGGCATTCATCTTAATCGCCGTGAACCCGGCGGCCTTCTTCTCCAGAGCCGCCTTGACAACATCGATGGGGCGGTCTCCGCCTACCCAGGAGTACACCCGCATGGAATTGCGGCAAGCGCCACCCAGCAGCTGATACACAGGCGCATTGTAGATTTTCCCTTTAATATCCCATAAGGCTTGATCGATCCCGGCTATCGCACTCATTAGAATAGCCCCGCCACGATAGAAGCCTCCCCGGTACATCAATTGCCATAGATCTTCAATCCGCTGGGGATCCTGCCCGATCAAATAATCCATCAGCTCTTCCACTGCGGCCTGCACCGTATGTGCCTTGCCTTCGACCACCGGCTCCCCCCAGCCGGATGGGCCTTCATCGGTTTCAATCTTCAGAAACAGCCAGCGGGGAGGAACGATAAAGGTCTCGAATCCGGTTATTTTCATGGTTTTTTTGCTCCTTTGGTGTTGTTCATTCTAGCCTTGCGGACTTCCTTGGCGAATTGGCAGGCCGTCTCTGTGATTCTCCCATAGTCGCCCTGCTCCACCGCTTCCCGATTGACGAGAGCGCTTCCAAGACCGACGGCAACGGCTCCGGCGGCAATGAAGGCTCCGACATTCTGGAGTGTCACGCCTCCTGTCGGCATCATCCGGATGTGACCAAGAGGCCCCTGCAGTTCCTTGATGTAGGAGGCACCGAGTGAACCGCCCGGGAATACCTTAAGCAGGTCTGCACCCGCTTCATGTCCTCTGACCACTTCGGTCGGTGTCATTACACCTGGAATCGAGATTCGCCCGTGCTGTAAGGTCAGTCCTACAATCGCCTCATTCAGATTGGGGGAGAAAATAAAATCGGCTCCCGCCGCGATCGCCTGCTCGGCCTGCGTCAGCTTCAGTACGGTACCCGCTCCAACCAGCAGGCGATCTCCATATTTCGCCTTCATGTCCGCGATCAACCGGTATACCACCGGGGTATCGGCTGTAATCTCCAGCGCTCCGACACCGCCGTCTGCCAATGCCGCAGCAATGTGCTCCACCCGTTCAGGCGGTGGTCTGCGGATAACGGCGACCAGCCCGGAGGTTAACAGCTGCTCAATCTGTCTATCTTTGTCCATTTCTTCTTCCTCCTTGGGAATGCGCTTCAGTTACCGGATAATATCCTCTATGCCGGTTCCCCCGGCCAAGAGAAGATCCACATCCTGCCGGGCCGGGAGACCTTCGACGTCGCCGCTTACCCCGACAACAATGGAACCGACAGCATTGCCGCGCCGCACAGCAGAAGGCAGCTCCTCTCCCTGGAGCAAACCGCTTATAAAGCCTGCGGCAAAACCGTCACCGGCACCCATCGGATCAATGAGTCTCTTCACGGGAAACCCGGGCTCAGTTCCAGAGATTCGTCCGTTACTGTAATAAGCCCCGTCCGCGCCGAGCTTGATAACGGCAGCACCGGCACCGGATTTCAGCAATCGCTCTGCTACCTCTGCAGGCTCATTACATCCTGTCAGAAACTGCCCCTCCTCCATGCCGGGCAGCACGTAGTCGGCAAGAGCCGCGATTTCGTTAAGAACACGATAAGCCTCTTCTCGGTTCCACAGCTTCCAGCGGATATTGGGATCGAACACAATGGCTGTACCGTGTTTTTTGGCCGCTTCGAGAGCACGAAAGGTTAATCTCCTGCACTCATGGCTAAGCGCCGGAGTAATACCCGTAACATGCAGGATGCGGGCACCACCAACATATGCCTCATTAAGCTCCTCCGCTTGCATCAGGCTGGCCGCCGAATGTTTGCGATAGTAGTACACCTGTATTTGGTCCGGGGATATTTGTTCTTTGAAGAACACTCCCGTCGGCGCTTCATCTGTAACCCTGACTTCGGAAGTATCAATGCCATGTCCTCTTACGAACTGTCTGATATACCGTCCAAATGGATCATTTCCGAGCTTGCTGAACCAGCCTATGGTATGCCCCATTCGGGCAAGTCCAATGGCCACATTGGTCTCAGCTCCTGCAACATGCTTGTGAAAACCGTTCACATACTCCAGGGGAACCATCCGGTCCGGTGCCAGAAGCACCATGGTTTCCCCAAAGGTTACGACCTCCATTGCCCCTCCTCCTTCTGCTGCTTCTTCACTCATTGAGTCTTCTTATAAAGATCATATCTTTACGAATGATTATATGATATAGATATGATCTTTATGGTGAAATCATATTATCTTGTTCTTCACTAGTCAATACTAAATCAATATTCAGATGTCTCAGTTTATTGTCACGAAGCTCTTATGCTAGAATGAATGTATTCCAAGTCAAAGGGACGGCTAACTATGAAACAGAATAAACAAACTGCATTTCAATCTACAATAGAGATTATGAAGCAGAAAATTATCGATGGGGAATGGGCTCCGGGAGACCGCCTCCCTACTCTCCAGCAGCTGGCCGTTGTTTTATCGGTTAGTGTCACTACAGTACGTGAGGCGCTGCGGATATTAGAGAGTCAGGGGAATGTCAGCATTGAGCACGGGCGCGGGATGTATGTACGAAACGATCCGCTGCTGCTGGATGATCCGGCGGTCGCCTTAGAAGAATTAGACAACATTTCGATCGTGGATCTGCTGGAAGCCAGACTGCTCATTGAGCCGGAACTTGCCGCTTTAGCCGCGAAGCGGGCCGATGAGGATCAGATCCGTCGGCTGCGGGTACTGGCAGATCGGATGGTGCAGCAAATGGAGGAAGGCGGCTCCTTCTTCGAGACAGACCTCGCCTTCCATCAGTTAATTGCCGAAGCGGCAGCGAATCCGGTAGTGGCGCGGATGCTGAATTCGATTCTTCCATTACTGGCCGAAGGACGCAAGCAGACCAATACGCTGCCCAATATGCGGACCAAGGCTTCCAATTATCATGTTCTGATCGCCATTGCCATCGAGGAACGGCAAAGCGAAACAGCACGGCAGCTAATGGAAAGCCATATCCAGAGTATGCTGACCACCCTTAAGCAGTAGATTCTATCAGAATACAAAAGAAACCCAGAGTCTTTAAAAGACCTGGATTGCTCTATTGAACAATTATCAGAGACAGAATGAGCGCTACGCCCGCAGCTTGAATGACCCGTGCAATCATGAGTAACTCAAATCCCGGGGAAACGGTCGCCACCGCTGTGCCGAGTAAAGCCAATAGGAGCGAAGCCGTGAACAATTGTCTGGTTGAAAACCATTGGAGTAACAATCCGGATACCGGAACCAATATGCCGAGGGTCAGTAAGTAACCAGTCGTCAGCCATTGGGCCGTTGCGGCGGTGATATGAAGCTGGTTGATTAAATCGCTGAGCACTACGTTTAGAGCCGTCTCGTTAAACATCCCAATAAATCCGCTTAATAGTAAGGATACCATGATCGGAATAACTTTATATTTTTGCACTGCATTATGCTGTGCTTATGCCGCTGCTTGCATATTCTCCACTCTCCAATCCATAATTTAAGGCATGAGATATCTTTAATAGACTTAAAAAAGAAGTGTAATCTCCATGAAATCACTAAGGTTTAGCGAGGTTCATTTTCGGCGGGATATACCCGAGCTGCCTGCCCATTTTTACAATTTGTCCTCTATGACGAAATTCGTGGGTGATAGTGTGCGAAAATAACCATAATTTGGTTAACTCTACACTGTCACTATGCCAGGATGCTGGAACGGTAGGATCCCATTTGTTTTTAAAGTCATTTAGGAATTCATAAACCAGTTCATCCGTGTTCTTAAACATTTCACGCATTTTCTGTACATTGTCAACGGATTCCGGGTTTAATTTGGGTAGTGATTTACCAAGGGCACGAATCCCTAACCATATCTGATAACAATCGGCTACATGAGCATGCAGACTACGGATAGAAACTCCGCCGAAGGTTTCTATTTCTTTCACATAATCTGTGGGGGACTGCTGCACACTCATAGGTTTTTGAGGAGTCGCTGCAGTTAGAAAGAGCATTGTATGGAGAGCATAATCGGTTGCCTTTGAGAACTTCATTGATAATCACCCCAAACAAGGAGTATAAATATCTATAATAACTATTATGTTTGATTACGTCAAGGATAAATGTGTTAGTATCATTTGTTTCAACTCTCAAACGAAGGTTATTTAAAATCAGTTCGAAAGCTGATGTCCTTGTTCGCTTTCAGTTCTTCACGCAATTGATCCAGCTTCTCGGACGCTCTCCGGTAAGCATCACTTCCCAAGAACAATTGGACCGGGGGATTCGGAGATTCCGCCAGATCGATGAACACCTCTGCTGCTTTTTCAGGATCGCCAAGCTGCTTGCCGTCTGTCGCTACGAACTGGTTGTGCCCAGAGTGAAGCTCGCTGTAATCCTCAATTTTATGGGCAGACAGAACCAGGGAATCTGACTTATTGAACTGGGTTCTAAATCCCCCGGGTGCTACTGCCGTCACTTTGATGCCCAGAGATTGCACATCCTGAGCAAGCACCGCAGTCAATCCCATTAGCGAGAACTTCGTGGCAGCATACACACTCCAGCCCATATGCGGAGCGAAGCCGGCAATTGAAGCAATATTGAATATATGCCCTGAACGCTGCTTCCGCATATAGGGCAGTACACTTTGAATGACATGAATCGGACCAAATACATTGACTTCAAAGTTTGCCATGATTTCCTTCTGCGACAACTCCTCGATCGCACCGCCGATGCCATAGCCTGCATTGTTAACGGCCACATCTATTTGCCCGAACTGCTCATACGTCTTGTTCACAGATGTCTGAATCGAACCCGCTTGGGTCAGATCAACCGCGAGCGGCAGGAATCGCTCTTCCGGCACTTCACCCACAGCTTGCTTTAAATCGTCTATATTACGTGAAGTTGCAGCGACTCTATATCCGCGCTTAATCAATTTTCTCACCAGGGACAGTCCCAGTCCTTTCGAAGCACCGGTCACGTACCATACTTTATAATGCTGCATATTTTCCCCTCCAATGGATAATCGGTATTGCGTAAATAGGCAATGGCTACAGATCTGTCGGAACAAACCTATTATGCTCCTTCCAGGCTAAATTCCGTTAGAATATTACTCCCACATTCTTGCCTATTATTCTCATCCGCTTAACAAATACAGTTCAAGAATATATTATGATTAAAAGAGAAAACAGCAATGAGAGGGATGCACATGTTAGATGAGACTCAAAAAACATATTACAAACAGTTGGAACTTGCCCAACTCGTAGAGAAATTCTCTGGTGCAGACGGCGACCATGCTACCCTGATCCCCTCATTGCATCTGGTCCGCGATTCCCGCTCCGAGGTTCCGATATGCAGAATTCAAAAACCTTCGCTATGCATTGTAGCTCAAGGTGAGAAGGTGATCATGCTCGCAGATGAGCGCTACAAATACGGGGTATCCGATTACCTGGCGGTGTCCCTGGATGTACCGATAACCGGCCGGGCCACTCAGGCCTCTCGTGAATCCCCCTACTTGGCGATTCGTCTAGATATAGAGGCCAGCCAAATTGTTCAGATCCTGAAGGAGACGGAATTACTTCAAGGCAGAACCAATAGATATCACAGAGGGCTATTCGTAGGTACAATGAATAATGCTCTCCTCGATGCAGCCGTCAGACTGGTAGGCCTGTTAGAGACACCGAAGGACATTCCGGCACTGGCGCCCCTCGTCATACGTGAGATTTATTACAGACTCCTTAGCGATGATCAAGGGGATGTGTTCAAGCAGATTGCCATGGCTGGAAGCAACTACGCCTCCATTGCCAAGGTGGTCGAGCGGATCAAGAGGGAATACAACCAGCCGCTTCGCATCGAAGAATTAGCCGAACTGGCGAACATGAGCTCCTCCTCATTGTATCGTCACTTCAAAGAAGTGACCGCCATGACTCCGGTACAGTATCAGAAGCAAATTCGACTGCAGGAAGCGCGCCGTCGCTTGTTAACCGAATCTACCCATGTGGCAGATATCGCATTCGAGGTAGGCTATGAGAGCCCTTCCCAATTCAGCCGTGAATATGCGCGCCTGTTCGGCTTCTCTCCGATGAGTGATATCAAGCAGTTCATCAAATAAGATCAGTCTGCCCGGTAGTTTAACGCCGGAGTCAGTCTGCACCTTTATTTATTCGGAAAATCAACTAAACAAAAGCGCTAACACTGTTCCGTCATAAAGGAAATCATCCTCACCAAGCGTGTCCAATGCATGTCAAATATTAGTAATCACAGCCATATGACTCATAATCATTTCGGCGGCCCGCTTATAACCGCCGGACTGCCTTAAAGATTCACCGATGAGGCAAGCCTGCTGTTTATATAATGGATTGCTTAGGACTTCTAACAATGCCTCTCTCATATCCGTTGCACTGAGGTTAAGTTTATTTAAAGTGATACCCGCCCCCAACTCCTGTACCCGATTGGCTACAAGAGGCTGATCCGACGTTAATGGAATCATTACCAACGGAACGTTGTAATATAGCGCCTCACTCGTACTATTCATTCCGGCATGTGTAATAAAAACATCCGTATGCTGTAGCATATGGAGCTGTGCAACGTATGGCATGACGATAAAATTAGGAGGAATTTGATCAGCCAGCGGCTCCATATCCGTGTATCTTCCTGAAGATAGAACCACATTCACCGGCATATCCCCAAATGCTTCAAAGCAAAGCCGATAGAAATCCAAGTTTTTATTTAAAATAGTACCCATAGCAATGTACACGGTATGGGGGTAACGTTCACGAAGCAGCTCAAACGGGAAGATCTCAGCATCTTGACGCGGTATGATCGAAGGACCTGTGAAAATAAAACGATTGTCCAGTTTTTCTGCATGTGGCTGAAAATAACGGCTTGTATACACAAGCTTTAACCGGCCTGTATGTGCCGGAATCTCTTCCATGGACGGAAGACTCACTTGATACTCTTGCGCTAACTCCCGTGTTATCTTCATCGTAGCCTCATACAGCTCCTTCGTATTCGTATCCATCTCCTGCTCTTTCATGCCTCCGCCAGTCCCCAACGGATCAACGAAAGCAAAGGAAGCAATCGAACATACCGCGGGAATCCCTAGCTTTTCTGCAAGAATAGTCCCTCCCCAGCCCATCAGTGAATCAAAGATCAAATAATCGAACTTTTGATTGCCAATCACTCGAAACACCTCGGGTATAATCCTCTGAATGATACCGCCTACCATCATATAAATGAACTGATAAGGATGATTGTACTCCAGCGGTTTCAACACGGGATCATGAGAAAAGGCATCTTGCGGAAATGGATAGGTTATGAGCAGGGCTCCGGTTTGTTCAATTCGGGAGCGATACTCCTCCACGCATACATAGACAACTTCCTCTCCACTGTCAATCAACTGGGTAACTAATCCTAACGACGGATTCACATGGCCTTCAGCCGGAGTAATGACCACTAATACACGTGCCATTGTATCTACCTCCCAATGCAATTTATCCTCCGTTCTTCGTGATGTATTTAGCTACACGATGGTCATCCGTTACATGGGAAGGTTCTCTTTCGACTGGCTGATCGGATGATGGTCTTGATGAACGAGTTCGGTGATTCGTAAAGATGCGAAGAAACTTAATAAGACCCATAGTAATTGGAGTGTTAGCACGATCACCACTCCTGTCGATATGCCCCACTGTAAAGTTTCGGACAAGGCGATTAGAGCGCCGCCCACTCCTATACTTACACCCATATAGAAGGAATCCACAAATTGCAGATTCGAAGATATTTCTCCCTCTTTCCCGGGCGCCGCATGTTGTAGAGCAATGGCTGCGGTCGTAGGATTAGCCAATCCAACACCGAAGCCGGTAATCATTTGCGAGAGCAGGATGAGTATGATTCCACCTTCCGAGAGCATAAGGGCCAGAATCACAAGTACAGTCCCAGCGATCATAATCCCGATACCTGACATAACTCTGTGCTTTCGGCCACGACCTTGATCCCGTACATCAAGCTTCGCCTGCAGCCACGCTGCGGCGGACCAGCTCAGAGAACCTGCTGCTACAATGAGGCCGGCAAGATCTGCTGATACCCCCTTTACTTCGGTTAGTGCCAAAATCACAAAACTCTCCGTTGTAAAATAACAAGCTACATACAGCCCCCTGGAAACCAATGTAGCAGGCAATCCTTTTTTTACCGCAAAAGTGCCCTTAGGCAGAAGTATCCGCATGGGTGGGATCATGACGATTAAACCACCCAGAGTCAGTACAATTCCTGTCCAATCGGTTATCATACCGAGTCCTGTGAGTAATAGCCCCGTTCCAATGGCAAGCACGATCGCGTGAAGAGTCTTCGAGTGTGCTTTTTGCGCCGGACCCGTCAGCGCCTGCCGAAGTTGCAGTTCACGGAAAGAGCGGAATGTGAGGCTCAATGCCAAGCCTATCAGGGGTAAAACAATCCAGAAAACAAATCGCCATGACATATAGGAGGCAATTAGGCCTGCCAGGTAAGGTCCTATTAAGGAAGGCAGAACAAATGCCATGGAGAATGCTGCTAAAATCTGAGTACGCAAAGCATCCGAATAATGCAACGTCACACAGGTGTAAATGCATGTGATCAGAGCTCCCGCTCCAAAGCCTTGAAGGGCTCTTCCTGCAATAAGCATGTGCATATCCAAGGAAACAGCCGCAACCACGGTTCCCAGCACAAAAATACTAAACGACACGAGCAAGGAGATGAAAACGCCGCGCTTGTCAACCAGTTGCCCTATAACCAAGGTTCCAATAAGCTGGGATAACAAAAATGCGCTGAAAATCCAACCGTATAAATGAATACCCTGCAAGCTTTGTGCCATTGTCGCAGCAATTGTCGTAATAGCCAGCCCCTCGAAAGCTACGGTGGTTAGAACCAGCATAATACCAATCGTTAACGCTCTGTGCTGCCTATCAAAAATTCCAATCTGATTGTTGTTTGTCTCCTACACCTCCATAATAGATTTTTTATGGAAAATTTAGCCTTATTTATGATCTAAATATATATTAGCCAGTTCACTTTGTAAAGTCTAATGTTTAAAAAGTCCTCCTTTAATCCTTCTGACTCCAGCAGCAGAAGATTGTTCTTTTGTAATACGGAACGTTCCTAAGTTTGTGGTATCTTCTACATGAGGACCTCCACATACTTCCCGGCTCCATACTTTCCCTTCGTGATCTTGGATGGTATACACCTTAACGATTTCCGGATATTTATCCCAAAAGTTTCCTTCCACATTACTTTCTTTGGCTTCAAGTTTAGGCAGCTCTGAAATAGAGGTAACTGCTCTGGATGAAATTGCATCATTCACATACTTCTCCACCTTAGCTATTTGCTCGAGGGTAAGTTTTTCATCATGGTTGAAGTCAAACCGTAATCGTTCAGAAGTAATATTACTTCCTTGTTGGTGAACATGATCACCTAGAACTTCCCTTAACCCCGCAAGTAGCAAATGAGATACCGTGTGCAGCGCGGTTGTTTCTGCGGAATGTTCAGCTAAGCCACCTTTAAATTTACCTGCAGAAGCAGTTCTGCTCATTTCAATATGTTTCTTTGCCGCCTCTGTATAAGACGCCTTGTCCTCCATGCTATATCCACTTTCCATTAGAAACTCTTCCGTCAACTCCAAAGGAAACCCATAGGTTTCGTAAAAATAAAAGGCATCTGCACCCGTAACGTTCCCCTTATTCTTTAGATGTTTTTGGATTTCAACTTCTCCTTGCTGTAACGTTCTATAGAAAAGACTTTCTTCCTTATTTACGATTTCGATTACTTTCTTTTTATTGCGGATCAAATCTTCATAAGCTGTTGCTTCATCGATATAAACTTCAGACAACTGACCCACAAAGCTTCCTTGTATCCCTATTTTTTTACCTGCACGAATTGCCCTTCTTAATAGCCTTCTTGTTATATACCCTGCATCACTATTTGCTGGCTCTGCACCGTCATTAATGAGAAACGTAGCCGCTCTCACATGATCCAGTATGATTCTAAAGGACTTTAGATCGTCAGCATAGGACTTCCCGCTTAGCTCCATCAACTTGTTCTTGGGATTAAGGAAGAAAGCCGTATTATAAATATCCTTGTCCCCGTTAAGGGCTGTAGCCACCCTTTCTAATCCGCCTCCATAATCCAGATTGGGATTTTGCATTTTTACGAATCCTGTCTCTCCTTTTGTGTAACACATAAATACGTTGTTCCCAATTTCCAGGAATCTGTCGCTTTCAGAAGCAGGATGATCCAGTGGATCACCGCTTGGGTCAAGATCATAAAACATTTCACTATCGGGTCCACCCGGTTCACCAACCGGCATATGGAGAGGACTTCCGGCCCGGCTCCACCAGTTTTCTTTTTCATCGTATAAAAATATTTTCCCGCCTCTAGATGCCCCGTATTGCCAGGGATCATCTTCAATGATGGGTTCTATCCCAACGGATTTGAATTTTGCTGACCAGAGCCCAATGGCTTCCGTATCTTTCGGTATGTTCAGTTCATCACTTCCTGCGAAAGCACTGATATACAGCCTGCCCGGATCCATTCCTAATTCCATGATCTGCCAATGCCAAATAGCGTCGATTTGCTTTTGCTTATAGTGTTGTTCATTTGCCTTGAACTCCCACCGGCCTATCATTTCGAAAAATGTCAGATGCGACGTATCTCCTACTTCCTCAATATCCACTGTCCTTAAGCACTTCTGAATATTAGCAATCTCATTGCCGATCGGATGCTTTTCCCCCAATAAATAGGGAACCATCGGCTGCATTCCACTTCCTGTAAACAACGTTGAAGGATCATTTTCCGGTAACAAGCTAGAAGAAGGCACTTGGCTAGCCCCTATTCTTTTCATAAAATCAACATAGGATTGTCTCAACTCATCTGGTGTCATTCTAAACCCTCCATCAAATATTAATTATGCTTAAAACAAAAAAGCCCTAAGCTGACATGTTTCTTGTCAACTTAGGGCGAACGATTATGTCCGTGTTACCACCTAACTTCAGATTGCTCTGCGCTCTATCAGTACGGGATTGCTCCGATACTGTTTCCTGAATAACGGTGGAACTCCGTTGAAGCCTACTAAGATTCCTCTGTTCGGTCCACAGCTCCGAGACTGCTTCACTATTAGATCAATGAAGATTCGCACCAACCATCTTCTCTCTGTGAGATCCTTAATAGTTACTATTTCTCATCATAGCCTTTTCGTTTTAAGTTAAAGCTATGCTAGCACAATCAGCTTGCTTCGTCAAATAAAAAGTTACCTGGAGCCGGCGCTTACCATTTGTTTGATCTGCACACGACCTGCCTGTAATAAAGCATCACTGAACTTCTCATCACTAACTGCCCTTGCCAGTGCCACAGTACCCACCATACTGCTCACCAACGCATAACCATTAGAGGGATCGATCCCAGCCATATTTGTAATAAACGCGATGAAACGTTGCAGCTCTTGTGTGTACGCTTGCCTAATATTTTCCGGTAGCTGGGCAACCTCTCCTGATAAAGCAGGTAAGATACAACCGGCTTCCATCTGATCCCGATGCAGAGGGCTTAAGTAAAAATCAATGACGGCCTCAATCGACGTCTGATCTTCATCTTTATTTTGGTCTGCAATTCTCTGAAGTGTGTCGATGGTGTCACTAATTGCGAAATGACAGGTCTCCATCACAAGCTGATCTTTATTTGCAAAATGGGAGTAAAATCCTCCGTGCGTCAGTCCAGCACCTTTCATAATATGTGGAAGACTAATATTCCGCACGCCGTGGGTGCGAAATGCTTTGGCTGCGCTGGTAATAATATGGCTTCGAACTTTGAGCTTGTGTCCTTTCGGATAAGGCATCCTGCTCTCTCCCTTTTGTATAAGTCTGTATTTATGAATGTTTGTGAACTACCATCCACCTAAGAGGTGGCGGCTTCTTGGTCAATGAAGCTACTGCTCCAAGTTTACCCAAGCTCAAAGGCTAGTCCCTAGCCCAATCATTGCAATATCACATTGCTAGTTTCAGTAGGTTTTGAGCAGCGTTTACATCGCGATCATGATGCACGTTACATTCTGGACAAGTCCACTCTCGCAAGGCGAGATTCTTCACCTCTGCGTTCTTATAACCGCAACAGGAGCAAAGCTGACTGCTTGCATAGTGCTTAGGGGCAATAATAAGTTCTCTGCCATACCATTGAGCCTTATATTCAAGCATCGAACGGAACTTACTCCAAGATACCTCGCTAATCGCTTTTGCAAGTTTGTGATTCTGCATCATATTCTTTACACGTAAGTCTTCCATCACGATGACTTGGTTTTCGTTTATCATTTTGGTAGACGTTTTATGCAAGAAGTCTTTACGCTGATTTGCTATTTTTTCATGTAGCTTGGCAACTTTCAGCCTAGCCTTATGACGGTTATGGCTTCCCTTCTTCTTCCGCGATACATCCTTTTGCAGCTTCGCTAATCGCTTTTCAGACGTACGCAAGTATTTAGGATTGGATATGATTTCGCCATTTGAAGTCATAGCAAAGTCTTTCAGCCCAAGATCAACGCCAATCTTCGTATGCATTTTGGGCAACTGGACGATATCCGTTTCAACCAATACGGAAGCATAATACTTTCCCGTTGGTGTTTTTGAAATCGTGCATGATTTGATCAGCCCCACGAATGGGCGGTGCAGCTTGATTTTGATGCTAGTTTTTAGCTTTGGAATCTTGAGATATCCATCCTCTATAGCCACTGTTCCATTTTGGTTATTCGTTGTGAAGCTATGATTATTCGTCTTCTTGCTCTTGAATTTAGGAAATCCCGTTTTCTTATCCCGAAAAAAATTCTTATAAGCCTTGTCTAAATTCAGTTGTGTATTCGCTAAGGCAAGGCTATCGACTTCTTTCAGCCAGTCGAATTCCTTTTTGTATTGTGCGGGTGTATTCTTGAGTATCGTTTCCGTTTGCTTGTAATGTTCAATTTTATCTGCAAGCATTCTGTTGTAGATGAAGCGAACGCATCCGAACACTTTAGCGAAGTAGTGTTGTTGCCCATGGCTTGGATAGATACGGTATTTGTAGGCTTTCAGCAATGGCGATCACCCTTTCACACCTTGGTTTTCGATGTATTTTTGAATGACGTCTATTGGCGCTCCACCCGTTGTAAGCAAGCAATAGGAGCGTGACCAAAAAGCCTCTTTCCAAAGTGATTTTCGAAGGGTAGGAAACTCCTTCTTGATCAGCCTAGATGATGCACTCTTATAAGCGTTGAGAAATTTAGAAATGTCGGTATTAGGATGAGTTTTCATTAGGATGTGAACGTGATCCCTGTCATGATTCCATTCCTGCAAAGTCACATTGTAAGTAGGCTGAATGTATGCAAATATCTCTTTCAGACGTTCGGATATTGGATCTGTAATTACTTTCCTACGATACTTGATTACTAGAATAAGGTGGAAGTGAAGGGAGAACACTGAATGGTTATTCGAGTCTAATTTCATTAATTTCACTGACCTTTCCAAGATACGACTGAATACATTTATTATAGCATCTTAGGCGGTTATAATCCATGTAGATTAGACCGTTTCCATTCATCCCCCACTTAAAGAAGATGGGAGAATTCTGTCAACTGAGGGTTAAAATATTATAATTATCATATTATTTGATGTCAATTTATTATGAAGTGTTGACTCTTTTAAAATATGATGACTATAATATATTACGATCATCATATTTTAATTTGGAGGTACTCATCATGAACTCATTAGAAGCTGTAGATACCCTGGTCATTGGATCGGGGCCTGGCGGTTATGTAGCCGCATTACGTTCATCACAATTGGGTATGAAAACATTCATTGTGGAGCGCCACCAGATCGGAGGGGTATGTACGCATGTAGGCTGTATTCCTTCCAAAGCGCTGATTGCTGAAGCGGAGCGTATTCATTTGCGTAGACACTGTTATACTGTTGACGAAGCTTCTTCTTTTCAGGAGGCTCAGTTGTTTAAGCAAGCTGTGGTGGATAAGCAGTCTGGAGGAGTTCGGTTTTTACTTAAAACAGCAGGTGTGACAGTTATCGAAGGAGAAGCCAGCTTGATAGATGCGAATACCGTTGAAATTCATCACGCTGAACAGAATGAGCGCCGAATAGGCTTCAAACATCTCATTCTGGCAACCGGTTCCCGTCCGATTGAAATCAGCGCTCTTCCTTTCGGCGGACGGATTCTTTCATCCACTGAGGCATTATCGCTGGCCGGTATTCCTAAGAGCCTTGTTGTAGTTGGCGGCGGTTATATTGGTGTGGAACTGGGTCAGATGTTTGCGAGATTTGGAACCACAGTTACGATGCTTGAGGGCGGTGAACAGATTTTACCCGGATTTGAAGCAGAGCTTGTCGCACCTGTCGTTCGTCAACTGAAGAAGGACGGGATAACCATCTTAACGGAAGCTAAGGTTACAGGAACAGACCAATATACGAGTCACATCAATCT
Organism: Paenibacillus sp. FSL H3-0333; assembly: GCF_038002805.1. Classification (NCBI taxonomy): domain Bacteria; kingdom Bacillati; phylum Bacillota; class Bacilli; order Caryophanales; family Paenibacillaceae; genus Paenibacillus; species Paenibacillus sp. FSL H3-0333. The sequence goes on from NZ_JBBODG010000001.1 coordinate 4,321,053, forward strand.
ACATTATATGCGTCAGGATCAACACCATGTTGTTCAAGCTGAATATGCGTTAATTACGGTGGGCAGGAAACCGAACACAGATGGAACCTTGGGTCTTGAAAATATAGGTCTGTCCCCTACTCCACAAGGCTTGATCGAGATTGACAAGCAGTGCAGAACATCTATCCCGCATATCTATGCCATTGGAGATATTGTTCAAGGCCCTGCCTTGGCTCATAAAGCTTCATATGAAGCAAAAATTGCAGCAGAAGCGATCGCGGGTAAACCCTCTGTCATCGACTACAAAGCTCTTCCGCTGGTTGTGTTCTCTCACCCGGAGATTGCGAGCGTTGGTCTTAGCGAAACGGCGTGTAAACAACAATCGATTCCTGTTGTCGTTGGAAAATCTATTTTTTCTATTAATGGCCGTGCGCTGGCTCTGAAAGAAACCGAAGGCTTTGTCAAAATCGTTGCTCATGCTGTGTCTGGTCTTGTATTAGGTGCACAGATTGTAGGCGCTGAAGCATCTACTCTTATATCTGAGCTATCCCTTGCGATTGAGATGGGAGCAACGGTAGAAGATATGGCTATGACCATTCATCCGCATCCAACGTTAGGCGAAATCATCATGGAGGCCGCAGAACAAGCCCATCGCAGATTGTAACAAACGAAAATTATTGATGCAGGAGGTTTACTTATGGTTCAGGTTGTACCTCTAATAAGCGGAATGGCTCCCGTCAAATAGGGTACAGCCTCCTCATGTGAGAGCACCGTCACCTCGTTCCCCTTGCCTGAATTACCTAAAGCAAGCCGCAATTCAACACTTTTTACACTCTCTATTCGCGCAGTCCCTGAAAAGTATTCCCCCGTGTCAGCTTCTGACTTTGATCGGCCCAGCGGATCTGAATCGAACGGGAAGTGAATAGATCGGGCCCGTCCGATACTTGAAAATGCAAGTGTGCTTCACTGGAGTTCCCTGAATTACCAAGATGTCCGATGAGATCTCCCTGCTGGACGTTATCTCCTTTTTTGACGGCTACACTGCCTTGCTTGAGATGTGCTGTGATGCTGTGCTCCCCATTTCCATGATCAATGACCACAACATTGCCTGCCGGTTCTTCAGCGTTCATCACGCCCGGCGTGTTGTCCGGGATGTCATTTTTGACTTCAACCACCCTTCCATCTGCTGCTGCATAGAGCGGTTCACCAAAAGCATAATAATTCTCATTGTCCGTTCCCTTGCCTTCATAGCTGGAAGCATCCTGGACGCGGATAATGTCGAGTGCGTAACGCTGGGTTTCATGAGCATAATGATAGTTGGACAACACATCGTTCCCTCCCCAGAACACAAACCATTCGCCCTTCAGCGGAAACTGGAATGCAGTCTTGGTCAGCGCCTTATCCGTTTCTTCATGCGATTCAAGCGGCTGAATAAGCAGCCCCGCAATCTGGTGATTTTCGGCAAAAGAGGCTTGAATCCCCTTGGTCCCCGTCTGATCCTTCCATGAGCTTTCAATCAGATGGTTCATTTTAAACTCCGCAACCTTCTCCCATGAAGCAACGCCTTCCATAAAGCTATCGGCAGTCGTCTTGAATTCGTCCAGCGATATGATTCCCTGTAGCTCCGGACTCATCTGCTTGTAGATATCCTCCTTCGATCCATTCATTAAGGTATCCATGAAATTGTCAGGTGTAATCATTGCGTCCTCCTCGGCTGTCTGTTCTACCAGTAATTGCTCTTGTGGTTCAGATGATTCCGAAGTGCCGCACGCAGACAACATCACACACATGCCAAGCGCTGCGGCAAGCAGCTTCCAGTTTTTCGAATATACTCTAGTCATTTCCCTGTACTCCTTTGTTAGAACAATATCTTTCCAGTCCAGTGTACGACATCAATCTTATCTACCGTCTAACCTACTCTTACGTCTATCATAACTTTGAGACATGCTACATCGCCAAAATTAAGAATCCGTTAAGATTGCCGGCACGCAACACAGTGTTTCAGAATGGTATGATACTTATATAAAAAGCTGGGAGGCTCTATTTTGTCATGGATGAAGTTTCAATCTTGCTTGTTGATGATGAACAGGCGATTCTGCATATGCTCCGAACGGTATTGCTCAAGGAGCAATTCCTGGATATTGATACGGTCACTACCGGTGAAGAGGCGATTGCTGCATGTAAAAAGAAAACCTATCACTGCATCGTGCTGGACGTGATGCTACCAGGCCGAAGCAGGCTGGAAATCTGCCCTTTTCTGCGTCAAATTACAGATGCCCCTATTCTCTTTCTGACAGCGAAAACCACCGATTATGACAAGCTGACCGGCTTTGCGGTTGGCGGAGACGATTATGTTGTTAAACCCTTTAACCCGCTGGAAGTAGTCGCACGGATCAAATCCCTGCTGAGACGATATTTGCCCAGACAGACGGAAGCAGAACAGGTGCCACAGGAAGGCATCTATGATTTTGGACGCTTTCAGGTCATGGAGCCAGCCGGTGAGCTCAGAGTCGAAGGTCAACCTGTGAACTGCCCTGCGCTGGTCTATCAGTTGCTGCTGTTCTTTTGCAAACATCCCAATCGTATCTTCACCAAGTCTGAATTGTATGAGCGGGTCTGGGGATCGGAGGCCATTTCGGATGACAACACCGTCATGGTACATATCCACCGGATTCGTGAGCGTATTGAGGCTGATCCCTCCAACCCTGAATTATTGGTGAACGTTCGCGGGCTAGGGTATAAGCTCATTCAGTCCGACATGGGGCATGGGCGATGAGTGTAAGACGCAGATTGATGACGCGGTTCATTGGCCTGCTTGCGGGTACGGTGATTCTGATCTTGATCATCGGCGGAAGTATAGCTTACTGGGTCATTCAGCAGCTGAATGAGGCCAGCCTTGTTGAAGATTTTGCGTCTGTCGGGCTCGACCAGCTAATCAGCACAGCAGAGATTTTGCCGGATGGTAGTGTTAAGTATGATCCCAAGCTGCTGAAGCGAATCGAGGAAAACAAAGGCTGGCTTCAGATTCTCGATGAGCAAGGTCGTGTGCTGGATGCATTTCATACCCCTTCCGATGTGCCGAATCACTATAAACCTGGAGAACTCATATCTTATTGGCAAGGACAAAAGCCCTTTCCCTACCGGCTATATCTGCTTATCCGCGAAAGAGAAGGAATTAATTTCACCCTATTGTATGGAGAGAACAACCAGGCTGTAACCATGCTGGAGCAAGCATATAACGGGGGCCGTTATGCCAATAACAAGCTTGAACTGGCCTCCGGGCAACAGGAAATCATTCGAGCAGCGGATGCCTATCTTCAGATTTTGGATGAACTGGGACGGGAGGTTACTTCTTTCAATAAGCCTGTAACAGGTATCCCGGACAGCTACAGCATCCAGGATCTGATTCTGCGTACACGATACCCCATCCGGTATGGAGTTAGTACAGTGACCAGCTATGATGAGCAGAATCATTCTACCTGGATGCTGAGTATTCCTCTTGGGAGCAATCCGGCGGGGAGCAACGAGAATCCCTTCGGGTTTATTTTTGGTCCTGCCCTGGCTGCACTTCTGGTATCTATTATCGGCTTGCTGATCCTGCTTGCTGTCTGGTATGCCAACCTGTTCGGTTATCCTATGCTCCATATGCTCCAATGGCTGCAGCGGCTTGAACGCGGACAATATGAGGAGCCGGCCGGCCCCCGCGGCAGGCCGCTTAGCCAGAAGAAGAACGGGAAATGGCGGCGGAAATATCGGGTATATACGGAAGTGTTACGTTCCATCCAGACGTTATCCGATACTCTGAAACAGGATAAAGAACTCCGCAGACAGACCGACTCTCTTCGCGAGGAATGGATTGCTGGAATCACCCATGATTTAAAGACACCCCTGTCCTCCATTCAGGGCTATGCACATATGCTGGAAGCAGAGAGGTACGAGTGGGCTTCTAATGAAGTGCGGGAATTCGCGGGCATTATGTTAGACAAGTCGATGTACATGGACAGGCTGGTAAGCGACCTGGCCATGACTTATCGTCTGCGCAGCGGCGGATACCAGCCCCCTGTTGAGCTAACGGATATCAATGCTCTGCTTCAGGATTTGGTACAGCGTGCTGAACGTAACCCGGCTTATGGTGAGGGCCGCATTACTTTCCAGCCTGCCCCGGCTCAGGTACAGGGTTATGTACACATTCCCTCCTTTGAACGGATCGTTGATAATCTGACCGCCAATGCCCTACTCCATAATCCGCCGGACGCGAAGCTGATTGTAAGTGTACAGCCTGGTAAAGAGGCAGGCGATTTCATCGTTCAATTTGCCGATAATGGACGCGGGATGGATCAGGAGACGGTGTGGAAGCTGTTCGAACGATACTACCGTGGCACAGATACAGCGACGCCCGATATCGGATCAGGCCTTGGCATGGCGGTAACCAAAGGGCTGATCGAAGCCATGCAAGGGCGAATTGAGGTTCGATCGAGTCCCGAAGAAGGAACGGTGATACGTTTGATATGGGATGCTCATTCGAGGGCTGGAACGAATTAATCCAGAGTTCATGTACACATTGGGGCATCAAAAGAAAGACGCCGGGCATCTTCCCCGTCGTCTTCTTTGATCATTAGTTGTGCTCCGTATAGGCTTTAAAGTTGTCCATGATCGTTTGCCAGCCTGCTTGCTGGAGCTCGACGGGATTGGCGTTTTCCGCATCGAATGTTTGAATGATCTTCGTCTCATTCCCTTGATCAACGAACGTAATATCCACTCTTCTTCCGTCTTCTATGGTGTAGCTGATCACCTCATGCTGATTCACGACATCGTATACGCCGCCAAAATCAAAGCCCATGCTGCCATCCTTCGCTTCCATCCGTGTCAGAAAGGTACCGCCGGCCTGCAGATTGTTCTCGGCTCTCGGCGCATGCCAGTCCTCGGACGCCTGATTCCACTTCGTGATGTGATCCGGCTCGGTCCAGTAGCGCCATACCTTCCCGATAGGGGCTTGAACCACGGCTTGTACAGTTACTTTCGTCGGTTGATTCGCTTCCATTTCAATAGACACCTCTCTCATGATCTTCGTCGCTTGATTACTTACCATTGTCTCCTAACTGTTTGTGCAATATCCCCTGAAGTATTACTTCAATGGCCCAGAAGAACCTCTCCTTGGAGGCAGTATCTCCCGAGAATAAATCAGTCTTCAGACTGTTCATCAACGGAAACCGTACCGGATCTGCTTCATTATAGTAACTCTGGGCAGTTTCCATCAGTTCGTTTGCTCTCTTTGCCTTCTCCAAGGCAATGGAAGACACGTACAGGAGCAACAGGTCCGTTCCCCAAGCAGCGGACGTTGAGGTGATTCCTCCCTTCTGGAGGACAGTAAGTAAATACTCATTCAGACGAAAAGCATGATTCCCAATAGGAATCGTCTGTAGAGACAGCTCAGCTAATCCGGGTTGCTCGATAAGCAGCTCCGCATAAGCATGCAGTGCTTGAAATAACTGCTCCTTCCAGTTATCTTCCGTCAGCTCCGGCAGGTTCAACTCACCGAGACCAAGGTCAAGCACATAAGAACTCAATTCCTGCAAATTTTTGACGTAAACATACAGGGAGGAAGGTCCGGTGTCCAGTTGTTTGGCAACCTTCCTCATGCTCATACCGGAGGTCCCTTCCTGCTTCAGCAGCTCATAGGCGGTTTTGACAATTAGTTCATGACTGAGGGGTTCTTTGGCTGGCCGGTTGCGGCGGCTCACAATTTCTCGTTTAGGTTTCATCATACTTTTCTTATAACATGCCGGAAGACAATAGTAAATACACCCGCGGAAGATAACCTCATCCCAGCTGATCAGCCTGAACTTGGTAAGATTGTATCAGTTCAGCAAATTTTGGTGCCGCATTCTGTGAGAAGCTCAGGATGAGATTTTCGTTAGAGACATATGCTTTCTCTGAGGCATACTGGAACATTTTCTCCTCATATTCTTCAATGGCCACTGATGTCTGCTTGTTCCTTACTATGGCAAGAGCCAGCTCCAGCGCATCCAGCATTGCAAGATTCACCCCTTCTCCGGCAAAAGGAGACATGACATGTGCTGCATCCCCGATCAACGTGACACCAGAGTTCCGTTCCCAGCGAAAGCCGACAGGCAGCATGTAAATCCGTCTGGGCACAACAGCATCTTCCGCATACCGGATATAATTCTTGAGCGGTTCACTCCAATCGTGAAACAGCTCAAGCAGCTTTGTCTTTATCTCCTGCGGGTTATCGTTCCGGATTTCGTCTAACCAGTCCCGCTCTACCTTGAAGCTCGCATATACTTTGATCCGTCCGTTGCCGTTCAGCTGGCCCAGAATCCCTTTGTGATCATCCAGTGCAAACATCTTGCCACGTGCGTTGAATACGGCCAGATCCGGGTGATCGGCTGCAATAACGTTAAGCTCCAGCATAGTCAGACCTGAATATTCAACATTTGTATCGGTAAGCAGAGGGCGAACGCGGGAAAAGGCGCCATCCGCACCAATGACAAGATCTGCCACAGCGATATGTCCATTCTCAAAATGAAGCTCCGTCTTACCCTCGCCCAGAGCTACAACCTTCTCCAGTTTATACCCATATTGAATGGTAGACGGATCTAATTTGTTTAAAAGCAAGTCACAAAGCACACCACGGTCAATCTCCGGGCGTCTCTGCCCTTCCGAGATCTCTTCATCGGCCACTTCATCCAGGTATATAGTCCCCGTCTTATCCATGAGCCGGAAGTCTTCGCCCTCAAACCGTGCTGCCTGCAGAAAAGCTTCATATAATCCGGCTTCCTTTAAAGCGAGCTGCCCGGATTCTTCATGAATATCTAAGGAACCTCCGCGTTCGTGGCTTAGATCCTCATGCTCACGTTCGTAAATCGTCGAGGAAATACCATGCTGCTGCAGAATCAGGGCAAGCGTTAGACCCCCAGGTCCACCTCCAATAATAGCGATCCGGCGTTGTTCTGTAGAATTATTTGTTGTCATGTGTAGACATCTCCTTCGTTTGAAAGTATTTTCTCAAGAATCGTGCTTCTTGCCTGCAAAAAACAAAGATAAAACCAATGCAATAACTGCAAAGCCCAAAGTAATCCAGAATGTTGAGCCGAAGGCATGACCTAATTGATCGGGTGAATGCTGTGCGGGAAGTCCCCTGATTTGTTTGGCCAGAAAAGCCATCGTGATGGTAACGCCGAAGGAGGACATAATTTGCTGTGCTGAAGTGGTTATGGGCGTAACACGGCTTATTAATTCCTTGGGAGCTGATCTGAGGACATGGGTATTAATCTGCATCATCGTTAATCCTTGCCCAAGCCCTGCAAAAGCAAAGCTGCAAATGATATATAGCGAACTGGTATGGGCATCAATCTGCGTCAGTGCAAGCAAGGACCCGCAGAGCGACAGAATACCCATGATTGCTACCGGGCGAACACCGAAACGGTCAAACAAGCGGCCGCCGGCATTAATCCCGACAGTAGATAACAGGGCTTGCGGTATCACATATAATCCAGCTTCAAGAGGGGGTAGCCCTCTCACTTGCTGTAAATACAGCGGGAACAAAAGGATACTTCCGAACAAAGCGATCTGATTCAGCCAGGCGACAGAAATGCCATGCACAAAGGTAGGCGAACGGAATACTCTTAGCTCCAGCAGCGGATGCTTGTGCCGCAGCTCATTCCATATAAAGACGGCCAGTATAACCAGGCCCCAGGCCAGAGGAGCTAACGTCCATAGATTGGACCACCCCTTCTCTCCTGCTTGATGTACGGCAAACACAATTGAAGTAAAGGCAACCGGAGCCAAAAGCGCGCCGATCACATCCAGCTTGTTATTGGCTTTTGCATCCGATGCAGGTAAGTACCTCCAGGCCATCAGTAAAGCTAAAGCGCCAACCGGTACGTTGATGAAAAAGATCCAGTGCCAGTTGATGTACTCGATCAGCCAGCCCGACAATAAGGGACCCAGAATGGGAGCAAGCAGCATCGGGATCCCGAGGATGCCCATGACCGATCCTCTTTTGTCCGGAGGAGCGACCATGAATACAGTGGCAATTCCGATGGGAGCCACCATGCCTCCGCCCAGACCTTGAATGATGCGGAAAATGATAAGCTGACTAGGAGTGGTCGCCATTGCACACAGAACAGAAGCGAGCACAAATAACACAATGCTGATCATGAACATCCGTTTGGGTGAGAAACGGTCAGAGAACCAGCCGGCTAACGGAATGACTGCCGATAAAGACAAGGTATACGCCGTAATGACCCACTGAATCGTACTAAGATTGGTATCGAAGGCACTTACTAATTTCGGCACGGCTACATTCATGATGGTGCTGTCTAAGATCACCAGGAACATCCCTGAAGCAACAGCGAGAAGTATGGGCAAAATCTGTTTTAAGGAAAAGTCTGCTTGCATACTACGGCTATCCTTTGTCTCTGACATAAACGCTCTCCTCCTTTCCTTACATAAGCGTATGAATTAGTTAACCTGATACATTTATAACACAACGAACACTGTTCGTCAAGAATGGTGTTCGTTATTGGGTATGCGTCTTTCTTAGAATAAAAGGGTGTCCCATAAGCCATGAAATGGCTGGGACACCCTTTGTTTTGGAGCTGGATGGACATTTGCGCTCGGTGAGGACGCTCCGCCCCGCAGTAGTCATTCGGATACTGTAGGCGCTGGAACGATAGTAACTGCAGAATGTTGAACAAAGGCCAGTTTTCACCCAAAACACAACATTCTACTGTATGAAATACAATAGAATCTCATTTTACGGTCAGTAATCCATTTTCTATTGCAGGAAATACAATCACCTACTTGAATGTAAGAGCAGAAATCGGTAACGGGTGCAGGATCAGCCCAATATCTAGCTCGATGTTCATGCTCAGCCTTTAACACCCCTGAGGTTCATTCTTACAGTTTTAAAGTTGATGAGATATTAAAGGTCTTCCGGCTTTATAAATTTCACCTCGGGATAGCTGTCGTTTGGACCCTCAAGCAGTTGTCCCCCTTCTCCTTTCAATGCCTTATTAAAGAAATCGAGAACATATTGATTTACGACGTCTGATCCTCTTTTACCATTAATATCTCCTGTGATTCCAGTCAGTTTAATCAGCTCAGAATAGAATTGAAGGTCCGTGAAATTGAAGTGCTGGGTACCCTCTATATAAATCGCAGGCCCTCCCTGATTGATCACATTTTTAATAATGTGCAGCTCTTCTTCAAGTTGTTTGGTGACTTCGTTATCGGGATTGGTACCTTTCTTGAAATCTGTCAACCAGTCTTTAAAAACTCCGGATCTTATGAACATAAACGGCTTGTTTAGATCATCTCTATTGTCCACTTCGATCAGTGACCCGTCCATATTGACCCCGGCCTTGATTCTAGGATCTACATAAGTAGTATTAAACGCTGTTGCCCCCCCGAAGGAATGCCCCATTACGCCCAGATGATCTAGATCGATTTTTCCTTTAAATTGACTTTCGATTGCACCTGAATTCAGCTTTTCAATTTCGTCGATTACAAACTCCACATCTTTCGTCCATATCTTACCGATTCTTCTGCGATCTTCTACGGTAGTCGTCTTGGTGGTATAGTCCGTTACACGGCCATCCGGAAAAATGGTAGCAAAGGTGCTATACGTATGATCGATAGTGACCACGATATATCCGTGACTGGCGAGATTCTCGGCCTGAGATGCATGGAGAACCCGACTGGTTCCCATACCGTGAGATAGCAGTACCACAGGATAAGGACTTGTAGAAGGCAATATTTCTACATTTTCATAAGAGTTGGTTTTACTATACTTCCAGTAATCGAATACAAAGTCTGGTAGGTTTAATGAATTAGAATAGGTCTGGATATACTTTTTGAACATTTCTTTATCTTTGGGAAAAAGAGCTTCACTCTTCTTGTTACTGCTATTTGCAGTAGGATACCACACTTGAACCATTAGTTCCCTCTTATCGCTTGGATCTGCGGTTAAGACTTCATCTCTGTTCTGATCCGTAAAATGAAAGGTTTGAGTACCCACTTTCTCCGGACCTTCAAGCTTCGGCAAATGAAAGACTGGCAAGTATACAGACAAGCCGGTAGATATACCAAGCAGAATGACGATGATGGAAGATGAACTATATTTCAACAGCTTCCCTGCTTTTATATTCCTTATATTCCCCATCTTGCCTAAATGCCTGAGTATAACGATGAGTATGAGTAACGCCGTCATCATATATACCAAAAGCAACTGCCATCTGTATCCCTCTACAAATAATTGAACTACCAATATAACGCTGCTTCCTATCCCCAAAACCAGTCCTGTTGTCTTTGCCCCTCTTCTGATAAACAATAGATCTGCGAGTAGCGCGAAACAGGATAGAACTAAAAGTATCTCAAATAATCTCATTTGACACCCTCTCTTTCTACTTCTTCTTTTGCTAAGATGTAAGCTTAACCAATGAAAGTGTATTCCCCGTGACGTCAATATGAACTGAATATGAACGGACAAAAGAAATGCATCAAAAGCTAAAAACCCTCAGGACGCTAGGATAGCGTTCCTGAGGGTTCATCCATTGCACAATGTCTAATGAGCCATTATAAGGGAGGCTGCACCAATAACAGCTTCCCAAGCTGGATCACCGTTTGATCGTACCAATCCGGATGCTGCCGGATATGCTCACTGCTCCGTTCATTACCGCTTGCCTCGAACACAGCCGCTTTGTCTGTCTTGCCGGTATCGAGCTCGAAGCGAACCGTATGTTGCCCGTTCGGGAGTTCCGGCAGGAATACATACTGATTCCGGTTATGATCGTTGTAGAATGTGAAGCGATCGACAATAAAGGGTTCTCCGCCATCCACCGTCACCTTCAATCTGCCGGAATCAGGTCCTCCGATATCGAATAATCCGATACGGGTGCCCTCGAACTGCACCGTGACCGCCTCTCCAGGATCGGCTGCCCGCCACAGGCCGGGAAACAACCAGCTGTACTCGCGAGCTAGAGCAGAATCACCCGGTGTCAGATATGACCATCCTGCAGAAAAAGTAGTCAAACTATCCAGTGGCAGCATGGTCGCATACTCCCAAGGATTAGCGGGGACCAGCGGATTCTGAGGCAGGTGATGTACGAACCTTCCCGGCTGATCTTGAAGCTCTCTAATGAGCTCAAAGGACCGGGTGATCGTATCCGTGTAAATCTGGTGTCCTTCGGGAATGGTCGGATGGATCGAATCATGCGTAAAAATAACGGCGCCGGGAATGGATACGTCTTCTCTTGAGGTGAACACGAGTTGTCCCTCCGACACCAGATGACTGACCGCTACGCCCAGATGGATCGAAGGAATCCCATAATAGTCAGCCACTTCCTCTTGCATTAGAGCGCCCCTCTGGTATTCCCCGGACTGGAACAAGGTCACATCCCGCTCCTTCAGCGTATACACGAACAGGATATCGGTAAACCGGCTCCGCTTGCGGATCTGACGGACAATCCCTTCGATCCGCGCCTTGGATTCGGGATCTCCGCCATCGTTACCGACAAATTCAACAAATACCAGATCAGGCCGGTGACGCAGTACATCTGTCTCCACACGGGCACAGCCCAGATCCGATCCTGTCCCGTTAATACCTGCATTCACCGCGCGGATATCCGCCTTAGGATATTGCTCACGAAGCCAATCCGCCGTCATGACCCTGTATCCTTCAGAACGCGTATTACTGCCACCGAAATAGACGATGGTGACCGTATCCCCATTTTCCAGCTTCTGAATGACATTAGGGAGCCCTCTTCGAGGGAATACATCCTTCATCTCGACTTCACCTGACCTCACTTATCGTTTTTAGGAGCAAAGCATTTTACAGCAAACACTTCAAAATAAGGCGAACCATACGTCGCATAGAAATCAAAACGGATTCGTATGACCGCCTTCGCATCCACCTTATGTTTGTTCAAGGTGAGATAATTGCCGCGGGTTATGATTGTCCGCTCGCTTCCGTCTTCCAAGGTTAAGGTCAACTCATAATCTTGGATCAGAGACTCAATCGGATCGTCGAAATGCTCCAAATTCAGCTGCGGGTTGAAAACAAGCTGGATTTCATCCACATTTTTGGGGCTGGCCAAACCAAATTCCAGCCATTCCTGTCCTTGCGTACGCTCAGAAATCCAGCTGTTCGGCAGACCATAAGGTCTGGAGAAGCCGTTGACGACATTCCCCGGATTATACATATCCTGGGCTGGCAACAGCTCCTTGAAACAAATGCTCTTATTGAATTTCTTCAGTCCGGACGGCTCTTCCGGTCTATAATAGAAGCTGACCGCTCCGGTCATTTTCTCTTCATTGCCGTATACGGCGAGGCCCGCCGTACCTTCCAGTACGATGTAGATTTTGTCGTCAGCCGGTTTCTGGCAGCCGAGGTCCAGCGTAATCCAGTCGTCATGACCGGTTGCAACAGCCAAGTTGTACTCTTTCAACCCGCTGACGGGAATATAATTTTCCTTCCGTTCCCCGCCGAATAGCTTCACCTGCAGGGTCTCCGGATGCCCGGACCTGTTTTTAATTTTGATCCGTACGCTTTCAGCTAAGGATGTCTGAATCGGCAGGACCAGACATAACCCTGTCTCCAGGGAAAGCTCTTCGGCTGGATGAAGATTGTCGTAGCTGCGCTGAGATGAAGCACGAATCGTTAATCCGTCAGCGAAATACGGGTCCAATTCCTCCTGAAGCCCTACAATCGTCTGTCCGTCCCGGAGCAGCAGCGCCTGCAGCTCGCTCATATGATCCTCAGCTATAGCCGCAGGGTCGGCCTCATATTTCAAGCATAACGAAGCAGCCGTTCCCACCGCCTGTCCCATACAACCGCAGGTTGCCATTACTCTGGTCGATCCGAAGGCCACATGGGTAGCACTTATATTGCGGCCGGCGAACATAAGATTAGGAATATTTCGTGAATATAAACTGCGGAAAGGGATATTGTACAATCCGGGCACGAAATTCCAGGCTGTAGCCGGCCCCTCATCGTAGATGCCCTTATTGGCATGTAAATCCATATACCATCCGCCGACGGATACAGCATCCTCGAAATGCGGCTTTGTGGTAAGATCGTTCTGGGACAGCATGTGATCACCAATAAACCGCCTGGACTCCCGCTTTCCCGGAATCGGGCATACATAATCCAGGATGAGATTGGCTACATCATCAAATTCGCCGCTATTTTTGATATAATCCCAAATTCCGTACACCAGTTTCCGCAGCTCCAAGGCGATCTCTTCATTATTCTTGATAATATCCAGATGCCCGCCGTATTCCAGCCACCACAATCCGCCAAGCCCGTTGATTTTCCTTGGAAAAGACCGGTGGTTTAAGCCTTGTCTGATACTATCGAAAAAAGCCAGCTTCGTAATATCATACGCAAAGCCAGGTCTTTGGTAGGGAACGGAATATCCTACGTCACGGGCTTGAAACAGGATCGTATCGCCCATGGTGTAATGGTCTGCCACTTCAGGCGCCAGTTCTTCCCCGTATTCATGCTTCGCCTCTCTCCCCTGCCGGAAGAGAGCCCCTGCCTGATAGCCGACAATGCCATCTCCGGAACAATCGATATAGGTCCGGCTTTCGAAACGGAATTTTCTTTCGGAAGCTAATTGAAGACCCTCCACCCACTTAATTCTGCCGTTCTCCATCCCCGTTTCATGCACACATGTATTCAGGAATAGAGCAATGTTAGCCTCACCATAGACCATGTCGAGCAAGACCGTATCCGAAAGCGAAAGCATAAGCTTCTTGTTGTACAACGGATTATAGTGAAAAATCTTCAGCTTGAGCTCTTCCACCAATCCGCCCTCGCGCGCATAATAGGATGGACTGTTTCCGAGATATGCCGACCCGTTGATATGAACCCTGACCTCGCTGCTCGCATTTCCCCCAAGGACCGGCCGGTCATTAATGAGTGAGACCTGCAGCCCTTGGCGTGCGGCAGCAATGGCTGCGCAGATCCCGGCAATACCTCCGCCTACGACGGTTACATCTGCTTTAATAAGCTCCATTTTGATAACCTCCATGATTAGATCCTTCTCTCATGGTAAGCTTTTTGGGGAGCTTTTTTTTACATGATTTCACGAAAAAATTATACGATTGTTGCAAGGTTATCCGGATTCATACCGGGTCATTTTAATCCGGTATTGCTTGGGCGTATCCCCTGTATATTCTTTAAATAATTTGCAAAAATAACCTTCGTTCACAATCCCTACTTCCTCGCACAATTCCAATATTGAATAATCCCGAACATTTAACAGCTCGAGAGCTAGTTGGATTTTTTTACGGTTGATGTAAGTGATCACGCCCTCGTTCATTGTTTTTTTGAATAAGCTGCTAAAATACGATGGAGCTAAATTCACTTCCTCGGCAATCGACTCGAGCGTTAACCGCTGTTTCAGGTTACGCTCTATAAACTGTATAGCACTCATGATTTCAGCGCGGTGTAAAAGCTGGCCGGCGTGTACATAGTCGTAGGTGAAGTCGCCAATATAGGCAAGCTGCTCCCGGAAAGACATACACTCGATGGGAAACTCTGCTACCTCCGTGGTCAGCTTGTTTCCTGATTTAAACTTCACCGTAATGTCTCTGTACAAGTCCCGCAGCATAGGCACCATGATGGACTTATGGATTTTATGGTCCGTAACGAACTGGTTCAGATCAGCAAAGGCCTTCTCCAGCTCATCCTTGGAGACCTTTCTTTTCAGCCCGTCAAGAAATTCAGCCAGCCTCTGCTGAAATTCTTCTTTTCTGTCATTGTGGTATTGGAAGCGGTGCATAGGTGTTTTTACTGCTTTCTCTGTATGATAATAGAAATCATCACTCACCTTTTGTGCTTCCGTGTAAGCTTGTTTGATCGATTCCCAGCCCCGGTGCGGACCTCCAAAAGCGACAGATACCCTTACATTCAAGTATTGGTGCAAATGGGAGACGATCTGCCCCCCTAATGCCTGGCAATCATATTCCGTTTCCAGATCACTGCGGTGATTCTCCCAGGAAAGGAAGCCAATAAAACGGTTAGCGGATAAATCCGCAGCTACACCACTGCCCCCATTCATCACCGTTTCCTCGATGATATTCGTAATCGCATACCTCAGGATGCTTTGATCAGACGCTGAATAAGCGTTCCGGAAACTTTCATACCTGTTCATTTCGACAATAAAACAGCAATAATTAGCTTGGAAGAAATGAAACTGCATGCGGTTGGCAAAATCCGATGCCCGGTGAGAAGGAATTTCGCCCCTGATCAGCTCGTTAAAAAACTGCTTGCGGACTCTATATTTATTTTCAAGCACGGATACGTTTAACGATTGAAATTCCGCTTCTTTTTTCTTAAGCTCATTTAAATTCCCGGCTGCCTTATCTAAAGCCCGGTTCAAATCCGCTTCCCTGAGCGGAACCTTAACAATGTACTCCATTACGTTGGCTTGAATCGCTCTCTGAGCGTATTCAAAGGAGGAATAAGCGGTCAAAAGAATGAACTGGGTACGGGGGAGCGTTGACTTTAGCTGCTCTATCATGGAAATCCCATCCATTCGCGGCATCACGATATCAGATATCACGATATCCGGCTTAAGCTTTACGATCTCCTCTATCCCCTCCAGCCCATTATTCGCTGTGCCCACCAGATGAAATCGCTTATCCCTAAGGGAGAGCTCTTGAAAAAACAATTCCAGCCGCTGAAGGATCAGATCCTCATCATCAACAATGAAGCAGGTGTATTCTCTCACCATCATGCATCTCCTTTAAACAAGCCTGCCGGGAATACGGCCTGAACACGGGTTATTTCCTTAGGTATACTCGTAATTTGGAGTCCGAATTCTTCTCCGTAGTGAAGTCTGATCCGGTCATGAATATTGTTTAATCCGATTCTTTTCCTTTTCACTTCCACATCACTGGGTTCTGAAGTTAAAATATGCTGTATGGTATCAGCCGGAATACCCTCGCCTTGATCAACGACTTCTATGATGACCCTGCCGCCCTCTCTGTACGCATGAATAGTAATAGGGCCTTCGATCCCCCCTCCGTTATAACCATGGAAGATACTGTTCTCCACAAGCGGCTGCAGCAGCATTCTAAATACCGGAAAGTCTGTTAATCCTGCTTCGATATCTTCAATCAATTGAAAGCTCCTGTTATAACGGATGTTCTGGATCGCGATATAGTCCGATACATTTTGCAGTTCCTGGCGCAGTGAGACCTTCTCCGAAGCGTCGGCGATCCCGTATTCCAGGATTGAAATCAGAGACTCGATCACCACATCTACTTTCTCAATCTGTCCGAGCCGTATGACATTGCTGATAGAACCAAGCGTGTTATACAGGAAATGAGGGTTGATTTGCGACTGCAGCACTTGAATTTCCAGCTTGCGTTCAAGTTCATGATGAAGCTCTGCTCCCCGGATCAGTTCCACAATTTGCTGCAGCATACGATCGAATGCCCGGGAGAGATCGCCAAACTCATCGTTTCGGTTAATAGATATAGTAGTTGTCAGGAGGCCCTGCTCCACCCGTTTCATTTTTGTTTTGAGTGCATAGAGTGGAGTCCTTATATATTTGGCAATAAAAAAGGATACGAACAGGCTTAAGAGAAAACCTGCAGCCAGAAGCTCGATATAATAGGTTTCCAATCTGGACAAAGCCGCTTTCAAGCGTGATTCATCATTGATTGAGATAATGGTCCAGTTGAACTTTTCCGTCGGTTTTTTCAGAAGGGAGACCTGAGTTCCCTCTTTGGTATGCAATTGAAGGCTTGTTTCTGCGGTATCCAGAATTTGTTCCGCTGACGTTTCGCCGATTGAAAACGTATGGTCTTGAATATTCAGGGAGCCTTTATTTCCCGAAAATCCGGCAATGATTTTTCCCGATGCGGTGATTAGAGCCAGATTCATTTGTTCTTGTCTATTAATCTTGAACAAGGTTTCTTCAATGGCATTGAGATCCAAATCTACCGCAATGGCCATAGGAAACGGAGTGCCGTTCAGATACCGGACCATGGTAACGGTCCAGCCGGAATATTTAGATTTGTAAGGGTCGCTGACAAAGGTTGTCCTTCTGTTCTGGTCAGCGGCAGCAAACAAGGGTTTTCTTTCAGCTAAAGGTTCATCGAATATCCGGGTAGCCGTGCTTCCGCCTAGAATGGATAAATCGCTTTGGATCAGATAAATATTACTGACGTAACTGCTGTTGAGTTCATATAGCTCTCTTAATTGTTTTTTAATTACGTCCGTATTGTCAATATTGGCTTTCACCGATGATTCCACCGAGAACAGGATCGTCTGGAAGGAGGAAAAATTGACGGTGAAATACTGGTCTATCTTGTCAAGAATTTGGTTGGTGTAATACACATCCGTGGTTCTTATTTCCTTTTGGACATAGCGGTAAGATAATTGGCTGATCAAGATGATGCAGCTTAATACAAAGGCAAAGACGATCAAAAATAATTTTAAGGGCAGGCTGATTCTTCTTCGCATCGATCATCTTCCTTCTGCATCGGTATGGAACAAATCATAGCATATGACAATAAAGAGAGGGCTAAGGATAGCCGCTCTCTTCGTTTATTTTTTACTTGATTAAGCCTGCTTCCTTAAATTGTTTGATTACAGACTCCTTATACCTCTGCATGTCAAACTTGGTCTCCAGTGTATCTAGGAAATTGTCCCAGTTCGAAAGTGGTTCCTTGCCAGTCATAAATTTGACCAGGCTCTCATTAATGTAACGCTGGCGGTCAGCTGCCAATGAATCGTTCGGGTCTTCAGTCAATAAGTTCCCGGGCAACGTAGGCGCCACGTATTTCTGATTGTTCTCAAACGCTTCTGCCGTCTTGGGATTCTGGAAGCTGAAGTACTCCGCATCATCCCCGCGGCGCGGCATTCTATAATGATCGACCCAGAGGTACTTTTCTTTCATGTCCTTCGATAATTCAGAGGTTTTATTTTTGATCTTGCCGTCCACCACATCCCAGTGAATCCCTTTGATCCCGTAGGCAAAATTCGGATAGGCTTCTTGGTCCGTGAAGAAATAATTCAGCATGGACAAGATCCGGATGATTTTCTCCTTATCCGCTTTCTTGGATATGGCCCATGAATTGCCCTGGAACGATTTTCTCTCTACAATCTGATCACCATAAGGACCTGTCATTGGAGGAATAACGATCCATTCCGGCACCTCTCCGCTGATTTCTTTCATTTTCTGCTGATAATCCGGCTCCAGCCTGCGGGCGTCTCTGATCATGAAGCCCACTTTCCCCTTGAATAACTTTTGGTCGAGCAAATCGGGCGTATTCATCGTCACCCAGTCCGGATCTACAACTTTGGCTTCCATCATTTTATGGATATAAGCGAGTGCTTCTTTCATTTTGGGATCGGTATACAGGAACACCGGTTCATTATCCTTCACATCAATGGCTGAGGGAGGATTGACACCGAACATCCACATCAGACTATCGAAGCCGTAGGTTTGCAGATTACCTTCTTTATTCATACCGCCGATGAATCCGTACGTATCGTTCTTGCCGTTACCGTCCGGGTCCTTCTCTGTAAAGGCTTTCATAACTTCGAACAGCTCGTCAGGTGTTGTAGGCACCTCCATATTCAGCTTTGTCAGCCAATCCTTGCGGATGAAGTAGCTTCGGCTGATACCGTTGACATTATCATAACCTGGAACCCCAATGGTTTGTCCCTGATAGGTCACTGCCTCCCAGGAGTCGCTGCTGAAACGTTTCTGCAATTCAGGAAATTGATCAAGATACGGTGTCAGATCCGCAAGAACGCCTTGATCATAATATTGCGCAAGATCCGCCCGGCTTTTCAAGAAGATCAAATCCGGAATATCTCCGCCGGCTATGAGCGTATTTAATTTAGTCGTGGCTTGCCCGGATTGGGGAATCATCATTTCGAGGTCAATGTTTACGGCTTCCTCCAGCATTTGGCGCTGAATATCTTCTTCACGTGGAGGAATCGGAGCAGCCGCATTGAACGTACCCTGGTTAAACATCGTAATCTTCAATTTGGTTTCAAAGGGACTCTGCTGGCCCTCTGAATTCCCCGATGCTGCCGGCGTATCTTCTTTTGGTCCCCCACATCCTGACAATACCGTTCCCATACCCACTATTGCTGTCAGCATAGCCAATGTAATTGCTTTACGTTGCATAATGACCTCTCCTTTGCTTCTATATTATCACGGTTTCCCCGTAACAACTCAGGTTGGAATGCCTTTTAACCTTTAACCGATCCCAAGAGAACACCCTTGGTAAAATGCTTTTGCATAAACGGGTATACGATCAAAATCGGAACCGTAGTCACGACAACGGCAGCCATTTGCACAGCGAACGTACTAACCGTGCCGGAATTGGCAAGCGAATCAGCACTTTGTGTGGCGACGTTAAGCAGGATGTTGCGCAAGATCACTTGAAGCGGCATTAAGCTGGAATCATTGATATACACAATAGCATCGAAGTAACTGTTCCAGTGCCCGACCGCGTAAAATAAAGAAATTGTGGACAGGACGGGCAGAGACAGGGGTAAAATGATCCGCCATAACGACTGAAGCTCACTTGCACCGTCCACCCTCGCTGATTCCTCGATTTCTGCGGGCAATTGCTCAAAAAATCCTTTAATGATGACCAGATTAAAGGCACTAATGAGCTGTGGAATAATCAGTACCCACGGGCTGTTCAGCAATCCCAGAGAGCGGACTAATAAATATGTCGGAATTAATCCTCCCCCAAACATCATGGTGAAGACAATGAAGAGCAGGAACGGGCTTCGTCCCGGCAAATATTTTTTGGATAAGGGGTAAGCCGCGATTACCGTAAAAAACACATTCAGCGCAGTGCCTACAATCGTCCGAAACAAGGTGATTTTATACGCCTGACCGATCCCGTGAGAAATGAATACTTCTTTGTAGGCTAGAAAGGTAAAGGTCTCTGGTATAATCACAATTCCTCTTCTTAACACTTCTGATTCCGGGGTCACTGAAACAGCAACCACATAGAGAAAGGGCAGTAAGCACATCAAGGACAGCAAAATCAGAATAAAATAAACGACGGCTTGCCAGACTTTTTCCCCGGTTGTCAAATTGATCATTTGGATCACCCCCTCACCAGATTTGCCCATCGAATTTTTTGGCCAGCTTATTGGCCGCGAGCACTAAACCAAATCCGATGACCGCTTTAAACAATCCCACAGCCGTAGCCAGGCCAATCTTCAGCCGCTCAAGCCCTTCACGGTAGACCCATGTGTCAATAATGTCGATCTTCTCCTGATTAAAGCTGTTGGCAAACATGAATATCTGGTCAAAACCGGCATCCAGAATATGGCTTAATTTGAGGATCAGCATCAGAATCATAACTCCCCGGATGCCGGGAAGGGTTACATGCCATAGCTGTCTCCATTTGGAGGCGCCATCCATTCGTGCTGCTTCATATAGACTGGGATCGATGCCTGCTAATGCGGCAAGGTACAATATCGCTCCCCAGCCAATATCCTTCCATATTTCAGATAAGATAATCAGCAGCCGGCCCCAGGCAGGTTCTGTCAGGAATGAGATGGGTTCAACTCCAGCCTCCTTCAAAATCATGTTGAACAGCCCATCCCCCGGGGCCAATAACGCCACCATCATTCCATACACAATGACCCATGACAGAAAATGGGGCAAATAAGTGATCGTTTGTACGATTTTCTTAAACCATTGGGTATACACTTCATTCAGCAGCAAAGCCAGAAGGACCGGAGCCGAGAAGCCGAACAACAGCTTATACAGCGATATGATAATCGTGTTTCTCATGATGTCCCAGAAATAAACGCCGTTCATAAAATCCGTGAAATTTCTAAATCCCACCCACGGGCTGTCCCATAGCCCCAAAGCCAGGTTATAGTTCTTAAAAGCAATAATGATTCCCGCCATAGGAATGTATTTGAATACGGCAAAATACACTAACGCCGGGAACAGGAGAGCGTACATCACTTTATACTTTTTTATCGTTCTTATCCATGAGTTCCGCTTTTGGGGTAGGGGCATGGCGTCCGCTGCCAATTTCGCTTGCATATCATCACCTCGTCTCTATTTATAGTTGTATAGTAGCACCCCCTGCCCGGATAAATTTCTGTGATTTCTAGAATTTCTTATAAGATATTAATCTGAATTGTGAATGGAGGCTTTACGAAAAAAACCTCAGGACGCTAGGATCGCGTTCCTGAGGGTTCAGCCATTGTATATTATTTCAGGCTAAATCTGCTGCATGAGTACCTTGAGACAAGCTTAAATGCACTGATAAAATAAACGACAGTGAGCGAGGCGACGGTGAGAGCTAGTATCCAGGGGGCCGGGCGCAGCAAGAATGCTGCAAGGAAACCTATCGAACCCAGACTGTTTAGCAATGTAAACCAGGGGTTACCCGTAGTCATATCCGTGGTGTAAGGCTGGAGGAGATAATACAGCAGTAAATGATGTACCGTGAAAATCACCGCCAGCGCCAGCGTTAACAGCCATATTGGAAGAAGGATCGGATGGAACCTCCCTTCCGCGACGATCAGGATAAATACACTCAGAACAGCCGCCAGGCTCCCTCCAATCAGTATATTTCTGCCCAGCAGCCAGCGGAGGCGCAAGCGGAAATGCTTAAGCGCATCCTTCCGGTAAAAGGAATACCGCATCAGCGGCAGGTCACAGTGGCGAAACAGTGCTCTGCACAATTGATTGCCCATCGTCAATTGAAACATCGCCAGAATGATAAAAGATACATACCGTTCCAGCTGTGTTACATTCAGATGCTCCGTATAAAACAGCGCGGAAAGCGCTAAGAGAACGCCGATTACGCTAATGATTACTAACCTTTTATGAAAAGGTGCGGCTACAAGTCCCCTATGCCGTTTAACAAACACAGAATGCAAATAGGCGTATCCCCTCTTGTCTTGAGCAGGAAGAACCCCGCTATTGTCTGTGCGGTCCGTCTGTACACTTTTTTGTTGAAGATCCATCAGCATACGTTCCATGTTTAGCAGCGGATCATCGAAGCTGGTCACCGCTCTTACCGCATCCGTGTAATTCGTTCTGCGCAGCAGTGTATATCCGGCGGCCAGGCCGCTGAGCAGCAGCAATACCAGAAGCAGCGGTTGACCAAGGACTGCGGCGCCGAACAGTGACACATCAATCAACCCTGTGAATGGCAGATAAGCCGCAGCAAGTGTGATCAGCATGACCAGTGAGACAAGCCCTGTCTTCTTCACCAGTATGATTTTGACATACCGGAAAAGTCTCAAATGCAGCAGTTCACATAAGATCCTCCACATCGTCACAGCCCCAACCAGCAAGAGTGCCTGCTGTGCCGAGATGCCTAAGCTGCCGGCAGTCATCATCATGGCAATCCATTGGTACACCAGAAAGGTTGCATACCGGTTAACCAGTACTGCCCGCATATACCTTGTAGGCGCAACCCGCATCAGCCGGACGAAAGTGTATTTCATTTTACTGGATTCCAGTACCTTCGCACTTGATACCCCTGCCAGTAAGACACTCATGCAGAAATACATATGCATAAACAAAGCAAGCCGTTCATCCGCCGTAGAGTTGTCTGTCCACAGAGCAATAGGCAGCGCAAGCAGCACTCCAAAATAGAGCAAGCTCTCGGCTAAACCGCCCATAAGGATCAGAACAACGGCGGCAACACCCGCCCTCCGCTTGGCCTGTACAGCCGCATACGCCCGGTCTGTAATCATCCTCCCGATTAGAGGCAGACGTTGGGCATAAAAGATCAGCTTGTTGACAAAGATTGCAATCTGCAGCTGCCAGATGCGGACCATGGTATTAATTATCTCCGGCATCGGCATCCTCCTCCCCGCTCCCGGACTCGTCTGCGTCAACTTCACTCAATAGTTCAATCACCTGCTGCTCAAAATCCGGCTGTTTCAGCACCTCTGCTGATACGCGCGTTAGCTTGCCTCTATGAAGTACCACCAGCTCATCGCATAAATCGGCAGCCAGCTGCAAGATATGCGTGGAGAAGATCAGCACATGCTCATCCTTCATTTCCCGCAGCAGCTTCTTCATCTCTAAGGCCACGATGACATCTAACGAAGTCAGCGGTTCATCCAGCAGAATGACCGGGGGCTTCATTAGCAGGAAAAGCAGCATTTGCAGTTTATTCTTCATTCCATGCGAGTAATGCTTAATCAGCTTATGGCGGTCACTCTCCTCAATAGACATCAAATCGAATAGCGCGTCTATATCGTCTCCCCGGTCTGCAATCGCTGCTTGATTCACATCAATATAAAAACGGATAAACTCATATCCGGTTAGAAATTCCGGCAAAATGGGCAGTGCATAGACATAACCGACATCCTCAGGCTGCAAATCACGGCTGGAATGGCCTTGTACCAGCTTCATGCTTCCGCGATCCGCCTGCATTTCCCCGCCTAAGCAATTGAACAATGTCGTTTTCCCGGCCCCGTTGCGGCCAAGGAGACCGTAAATCTTCCCCTGCTCAAACACAAAATCCGCACCTGACAGTACATGCTTATCGCCGAAATCTTTCTCTAAATTCTCTACCACTAGCTCCATCCTCTTATGTTTTAGCCTCAGATTATCCTTTGTGATCTTTAACACACACCTTTTTATATTTTTAGTTAAGGATAACACCGGCTATTGGAGGGTGGGGGGGAGAGAACTCTTTTAAATAACTTTTCACAAATGAATGATCATATGGAATCCGCATTAGCTTGGATAGCCTCATGCTCTTCCAGCAGCTGCTTCAGCTTTTGACGTTGGCGCTTTTCCCGTTGACGGCGCTCTTTGTCCTCCTCCTTGAGCGCTTTAAGCAGGGAGAAGCACATGCCGATCAGGACAATGGCAAAAGGCAGCGCAGCTACAATGGAAGCGGTCTGAAGGCCGCCCAAGCCACCGCTAATCAGCAGCACAACAGCGATGGAGGATTGCAGAATACCCCAGGTTAATTTGACTCTTGCGCTGGGATTCAGCTTGCCGTCTGACGTCAGCATGCCCAGTACAAAGGTAGCCGAATCAGCTGATGTAATGAAGAAGATCATAATCAGGATCGTAGCTATTAACGATACTATGGTGCCTAAGGGCAATTGCTCCAGCATGACGAACAGGGCGGTGGTCGTGTCTCCTTTAACGGCTTCAGCCAGCTGGACACCATCGAAGAGCTCCATTTGCATGCCCGTTCCGCCAAATACCGAAAACCAGATAAAACCGAACAGACTCGGTATAATCAGCACACAAATGACAAATTCCTTGATTGTTCTTCCTTTGGATACCCTCGCAATGAATGTTCCGACAAAGGGTGCCCAGGCAATCCACCAGGCCCAATAGAATAAGGTCCACGCCCCGACCCAGGTTCCCTTGGAAAAAGGCGTTAACCTCAAGCTCATATTGACGATGTTTTGCAGATAACTGCCTAATGTGGTGGTAAAGGTATCAAAGATAAACGAGGTCGGACCCGTCATCCATACGAACAGCATCAAAAGAACGGCGATCACTAAGTTGGTGTTGCTGAGGATTTTGATACCCTTGTCCAGACCACTGGTAGCGGAGATGAGGAACAGCACGGTCACTACCGCAATAATTGCAATCTGAGCGGCTACGGTGTTCGGAAGTCCGAATAAATAATGCAGACCTCCGTTAATCTGCAGAGCCCCGAGACCCAGCGAAGTCGCTACTCCAAAAATAGTGGCAATCACCGCCAAAATATCGATGGCCTTGCCCAGCCAGCCGGATACCAGCCTCTCCCCGAGTAGAGGGATAAAAGCAGAGCTGATCAAGCCTTTGTACCCTTTGCGGAACTGGAAATAAGCAAGTGTCAAACCGATAACGGCATAGATGGCCCATGGGTGCAGTCCCCAATGGAAAAAAGAATAGCGCATGGAGATCCGTGCTGCTTCTGTCGTCCCTCCTGTTACGCCCTCCGGCGGAGATAAATAATGGGACAGCGGTTCAGCGACACCCCAGTAGACCAGCCCGATCCCCATTCCTGCGCTGAATAGCATCGACAGCCAGGATATCGTGGAATATTCCGGTTCGTCGTCATCGTCTCCCAGCCGGATACTGCCGAACCTGCTGAAGGCTAAATAGAAGGTGAAGATCAAGAAGAACAGAGTCGCCAGCAAATAGAACCAGCCGAAATTATGGATGGAGAAAGTGTACGCAGCATTAGCGGTACTGGCCATCTGGTCAGGCGCCACAGCTCCCCATATGGCAAAAATCGCTACGATGGTAATTGAAATGATAAAAACCATATATGAACCTCCATGAGTAGTGTATGTATACAATAATAAACAAAAAAACCCTCAGGAACGCATGGAAGGCTTCCTGAGGGTCCATCCATTGTACTTTTCTGTCAGGGTCCTGCTCAGTTCTGTCTGTTCTCCACCGATTTCATACGGTTCTGGTCGTCAGGCACCCGGTCATGACTGAATTCCTGACCTGCTTCTACTTCCCCATCTTCGGATACAGCCCGGGCAAAGCTAGTGAACTGTCTCTTCTCCTCGTCCTGCTCATGCTTCAGCTTCAAAAGCTCCTTCGGGTCCTGAGTTGTCATCACGCTAACCTCCTGAGAAATCTATTCATGCTGTTGATCTGCACTATAGAAGTTTTTCCATACTATGGGGGTGCTTATGCACGAAGATTGGAGAATGCGCTTTAGTCCTTAACTTTTATGAGCACTCCATCCCTATTCTCATAGGTCCTTTTCTCATTTTTGTCGATCTTGTTCATGATCTCTTCTTCCAGGTTAATCCCCAGAATCTCCGACAGTCCAATCAGGTAGATAGCAACATCCGCTAATTCTTCACCGAGGTCATCTTTCTTCTTCCGGTAGGCTTCGCAGGCTTCAGACAGTTCCCCGTGGGTCAGACAGAATTCCTGATAAATATCTGTGACATTGAACCCCTTCTCAAGCTTATTCTGATATACTCTCTTCTGGAGTTGTGCTAAATCAATCATTGTGATCACCTCTATCTTCTGTCTTATTGAACTAACTTATTGAACCGATCCCATATGCTTGCGTAAATGCACTAACGACATGGGCTGGATTCGCTGGGCTTCGGCGATATTCTCATACAATAGGTGGCTCTTGCCTGCCTGGGCAAACGACTCACGTAAGGCTGCGATTCTTCCTTTTTTGAGATCAAGGAACTGGAAGTCGATCTGCTTCAGATGCTTCATTGCGGTCAAAGGCTCTAACTCCTTCGCGGTCACGGCTGCTGAAATCTCTCTTAGCTGTAACATTTCAAGCTGCGTTGCGGTCCATAAAGGATCTATATCCTCCAGGGATTTCATCTGATCGAGTTCAAGCTGTATAAGCCCCGGCATATTCGAAAAGTCACACAAAGCCTCAAGCTTCGGCAAGGATAAGTTCAGGTATGTAAGATTGCTCATGGACTCCAGGGCATCCACCTTCGTTAAGTTGCGGATAGCCGCCAGACTCAGCATGGGGACGGTAGAATCTGCGAGCGCATCCAGTGATCCTTTCAAGATGGAGTCGTGAATGAAGAGGCACAGCAGGTTCGGTAACCGGCGGACAAATTCCAGCTCATGAATCGTAGTCCGTAAGATTAAGGTGTCCAGGCTGGAAGCTTCGCCAATCGGCGTTAAGTCATGAAATTTCCCATGGACCGAGAGATATTGCAGCTGCTTGAAGCTTGTGAGAAAGCTTAGGTCAATCGGCTTTTTTGCCGAAATGGATAAAAACAGCAGCCGCGCTAACTTGCCAAGCACACTCAGATCCACACTATGAAACAGATTCAACTCTAAGGCTGTGATGTGTTGTAATTCAGATAGGGTCTGTAGCAATTCCTCGGAATAGCGCACTTTCCTGTCGGCTTGACTAATTGACAAGACCAGATCCGGGCGTTCGGCAAATACATGCTGATCTAATTCCTGCAGATCCTGAAGCTTGTCCACATCGATGACATACGAAATAAGCGCCCGCTGTCTGAGCTCCTTCACCGCTTGATCCATTTTACCTTTTGTCCAAGGTGCACCATTCATTGAGCTTGTCCATACTCCCATTCCCGTAAACCCCCGTCCCTTCGGATATAAAAAGTCCCGCCTGTTTGTGGCAGACGGGATTTTGACTAAGCATGCTTATTGAGCGGCAGCCTTATAGCTTACGCACCACGTAGATGAGATTCATTCCACAATCAAGCGTGCCAGGTAATTTGGTGAACGCAATTTCTTGTTCGACAATCAGCTTCCAGAACTCCTGGTCGCCCCGGGCATTCTCCAAGGCAACGTCTCCAGCTTGCGTGTATAGTCCGGCAGAGCTTCTCTCCAGAATATTAACCGGAAACTGGGCAAATAAAGCATCCAGTTCAGAGCTCCTCATCATATGGACGTAATGCTTACTGGGAACTGGATAATGATCTTCGTCCTGAACCCCTGTATTCATGAGCCATCTTGTAGCATCGATCCCGAACTGGTCCTTCTCATAGCGGATGCCTTCGAGATAATACATGGAGGCGCCGATGAAGCTCATCGACCCGACAATCAGTAGGCCGCCCGGCTTCAGTACTCTCAGCAGCTCCCGGATTCCATCCGTCTCTTTGTCCAAGAGATAATTAATTACACCACCGATGCATACCACAGAGTCGAACGTAGCATTTTCAAACACGCTCATATCCAGCACATCTAGTACATGGTATGCCTTGATTCTGTCCACCAGGGACAGCTCTTGCATTTTGGACTTGTTGAATTCAATCTGATGGCTGGACAGATCAGCGACGGTCAACTCAGAACACATGGTAGCCAGATCTTTGGTGTACCTGCCTGAACCTGCACCAATCTCCAACACTTGGTCCCCAGGCTTGATATAGCGCTGTAGAATGTCCAGATGCACCTGATACAAAAGCTCGCCGGGACCATCCTTCTCCAGCCGTGTCCATTCACGGTCGCCATAGTTGTCGTACCGGGTTCTCGGGATTTCGGGGTTGTAGCTCATGAAAGCCTCTCCTCTTCATATGAAATTTGAACATCGGAGTAATATCGCTAATGTCGCTAATGTCGCTAATATCGCCTGCACTCATACAACCACCTCCTCCTTGGAATCCGTCTGCACCTATTATACTAAGCCTCGGCTTATTTGACATCCTAAATATTCCAAACTAAAGTTTCCAAACAAAAGTTCCTCAGTGTGGGACTACCGTGACTCCTGAGAAGTTTTGGGCTTGAGGTCCTCTTTCGTCTAAATTTTCTGCTTCTCCACCATCTTGTAATACATTCCCTGTTGGACCAGTAATTCGGCTGGGCTGCCCTGCTCAACAATTCTTCCCTTATCCACGACCAGGATGACATCTGCATTCTTCACGGTGGACAGCCGGTGTGCAATCACTAGGATCGTCTGCTTCCCTTTCAGGCTCAGCAAGGTGTCGTTCAAGTCACTCTCTGTCAAGGCGTCCAGAGCTGAGGTGTATTCATCCAGCATCAGAATCCGAGGTTCACTCATGAAGGCCCTGGCTAATAGAATCCGCTGGATCTCGCCGCCGGAGAGATTGTCTCCATGGTTCTCCACCTGCTTATCATACGCTTCAGGCATGGCTTGTACGAATGGGTCCACATGGGCAAGCTCAACAGCAGTGCTGAATTTCTGCCATGTCTCTTCATTCATGTCTTCCTTCTGCAATGGATAAATAATGTTGTCGAGAATGGACTTGTTCCATAACACTCCCTTTTGCGGGGAATAGCCGACATATCGTCTTAGTTCATGAATGTCCAGTTCTTGGATCGGAACGCCGTCCAGGCAGATCTCCCCTTCATCCGGCTCTATGAACCTGTGAATCAGCTCGAATATCGTAGATTTCCCTGAGCCGCTTAATCCAACAATTCCCACGATAGCGCCGGGCTGAATGTCCAGATTAAAGTCAGTGATCCCAAAATAATCGTCTGGAGCGTACCGGTACGAGACATTCCTCAGCTGCAGGAGGGGGACACGGTGATAGTCGGGAGCTGTAGCTCCCGATGAAATTTTCTCCAGTTCAAGGATGTCATTCAGGTTATTAATAATGACCGTCATGCGGCTCCTATCGATGTTCAGCGTAAACAGCGACTTGAAAATCTGATACAGTCTTGGAAGAATCACAATGAAGGCCAGCAATGTGCCTGGTGAGATGTGGCCTTTTAGAATCAGGAACAGACTATAGCCGTAAATGATGCCCGTAATGATGGAAATGATATTCAAATAGTTGATGCCCTTATCCAAAATGCCATGATACTGCTTATCCAGGCGCTCCGTCTTGCTCCTGAAACGCTTGAAGCCATACATACATAGAGGGAATGAGAGGATGGCCGCGAGTGTAAGCTCGGTACTCATCGAGAACATGATCCACAGGGTCGCGATCAGCAGAATAGCATTCGAGACCATGGCCATCAGGGTGTCTACCACGAAAATTTCACACAGCATCCCTACCTGCAGGGTGATCCGGTTAATGATTTCCCCCTTGCCGATGCTGTCCACATCTCTTGGCCGGGTCTGGAGTACATCTGAGAACAGCCGCAGGCGCAGATTCTTGGATAAATGGTTGCCAAGCTCATTATTGTAATAAGAGGTGACGCTGTTCAAGGCGGCGTAAATTACGGGAATTAGAATGAGCAGGAGCATATAGAATGCAGCCGTCCCGATCTGCCTGCCGGGCAAGATATTGTCAAATAAGTCTTTGAACAGGAGGGGCTGAAGAGTCGAGACGAATGCGGCTACTATATTGAAGAATAGAATCATAGCAAGGATACCCTTACTATTAGACAGTATCTCCTTAATCAGCGTCCGGGTAGGATTCATAAGCCCGCAGAACCTCCTTCAAAGAGCGCAGCTTATGTAATCATAACGGATCGGGATGATGGAATTAACCTGCCTAATAATAGTAAATTACCTTACATATTATAGAATTACTGTCGGTTTACGGTCTCCAAAAAACCAGCGTCCATAAGGGTTCGTTGGCTTCTCAGTTCTTGTATGCATTACTTTCCTTCCTCCGCCCGCCAAATTCCGGCCGCTGTAGACGAGAAGCCGCACTTCTCATAGAATTCCTTATGCTCGCGGCTATAAGTGAGGGTTACTATGGTCAATCCGCGTCGAATAGACTCGTTCAATAGCTCCTTAACAAGCTGCTGCCCCACTCCGCGCCTCTGATACTCTGGATGGATGATAATGTCCTCGATATACCCGTGCTCCAGGCCGGTTCCGGCAACGTAGCCAAAGGCAATGAGTCTGCCTGCGGGATCTCTGGCTCCCGCCCAGAAATTGCACCGCTGAAACAGGGCGGGATAGTCAGAATCTCTTCTTGCCCAGCCCACGGCTTCTCTTAGACCAGGCACTTCCTCCGCTCGAATATCCAGGTTGATTTCAATCATTTTCCAGGTACAACACCTTTGCTTTTTTGTCGTAGGCAATCAGTTCCGCGTACCGGCCCCAGTCAATCAGGATATCCAGTTGAAGTGCGGCTTCTTCCGCCTCAAAATGCTTTTCGAAAATCTCCACGAAAAAGGCTCCTTCCATTTTATTATTTGATTTCGATTGCAGAATCCAGATGATTTTCTCCATGATGGGAACATGCTCCAGCACCTGGTCTTTAAAAATTTCCTTCCGGGAGAGAACACTTGCATTGGCAAACTGGCGTCCTGGCTCTGTCAACTCGATATCTCCATGCAGAACCGTTGCAAATTGCAGCATTTCCACCGCCTCGACGATGGGCAGGAAATCTTCCAGTTTCAGACTTAATTGATCGGCCAGCTTGTACAAGTCCACTTGTTGACCCAGATCGTCAATCAGTTCAATGAAGCCTGTGAGGGCGCCTGCCGGAACCGGTGGTATTTTCTCGATGGTGTTTTGCTTTTCTTCGGCCGGACCGGCAGGCTTCACTTCCCTTTGGGTCAGTATGGAGTAGATTTGGTCCACAAGCGATGTGAACTGCAGATCTTGTTTATCCCTCCAGTGCGCCATGGGAATGGGAATATCGGAGATTACACGGGCAGGGTCCCTGGAGAGGACGATGGCCCGGTCCGACATATAGACAGCTTCCTCAATACTGTGGGTGACCATAATGATGCATTTGGTAGGGATTTGCTTCTCCGTCCATAATTCCAACAGGTCGCGCTTCAAGTTCTCTGCGGTCAATACGTCAAGGGCGGAGAACGGCTCATCCATCAGGAGAATATCCGGCTCCATGACGAGCGCCCGGCCGATACCGACACGCTGGCGCATCCCTCCGGACAATTCTTTGGGGTACGCTCCTTCAAATCCGTCAAGCCCAATCATATCGATGACCGAGAGGGCTTTACGCATTTTGTCGGCTTCGCGCAGCGGTTTGTTCTCCAGCCCCAGCTTCACATTCTCCAGGACTGTAAGCCAAGGAAACAATGCAAATGATTGGAATACCATTCCCACACCCGGATTGGTACCGGCAATCTCCCGTCCATTATAGAGCACCGTGCCCTGTGAAGGAGGGACAAGACCTGCAATGATGCGCAGAAGAGTCGATTTCCCTGAACCTGAAGGTCCCAGGATGGATACCAGCTCGCCCTCCTTAATCTTGATATTAATATCCTCCATAATACTCACATTTGCCTGCTTCGGCTGATCATAACGTTTGGTGATTTGCTTTAATTCAATCAATACTTTGGTCATGTTCTACACCTCTAATCCAAGTGATATTTGCTTTCAGCTAATGCATACAGCCTGCGCCACACCAGGCGGTTCACAATTACAACGAGAAGGCACATGACGAATATTCCCCAGATGATCTCCGGCCAATTGCCGTTCGTAGTGGCCTCAGCGATGTACGTACCTAACCCGGCTGCTTGAAGATCCTGATCCTTCCACGATACAATTTCCGAGACAATGCTGGCGTTCCAGGCGCCTCCGCTTGCCGTAATACAGCCGGTTACAAGAAATGGAAAGACGGCGGGGAGAATTAGTTTTTTCCAGGTCTGCCAGCGTGTCAATTTCAAAGTCACCGCAGCTTCCTTAAGATCGGAAGGAATGGCCATCGCACCGGCAATCACATTAAATAATACATACCATTGTGTCCCCAGCATCATCAGCGGAATTGCCCCAATCTCCATCGATATCCCGAACTTCAAGTACAGAATCGTGAATATCGGAAATGCCATGTTCGCCGGAAAAGAAGACAACACCTGCACAACAGGCTGAACAATTCGTGATAGCCGAGGATTCGTTCCAATGAACACACCCACGGGCAGCGTCCAGATCACAGCCAGAAGTGTCGAAACAACAACGCGTAACCCGGTCAGCAGACCGAGGAATACCACATGAATCAGCTCGCTCCAGCTTAAGCGGGCAATCTCCAGAATCCCCGAATACAAATATTGGAGCATAATTAAAGCGGCCACAAGCAAGATTAGCCATTTGAAGATTGTCTTGACCAGTGATGGGACATGCGGCAATTTCACATGTAAGCTTGTGGCTGAGAGCCGCAAGAATCCGTCATGAACGCCGCCGTGCAGCTTACGGTTAAGATCATGAACAAAGCTGGCCCGCTTCAGAAGCTCCAACACCCATGAGGTTGGCGCCTCGCCTGCTTCTGTCTGTTCATTCTTGAATTTCTGGCTCCAGGCAATAATCGGACGCCAGAAGAATTGGTCCACCATCACAATCAGCACCACCATCGCCAGGATCGCATAGATCAAGGCCTTAATATTACCTTCATCTGCGGCCAAGGCCATGTACGTCCCGATGCCGGGCAGATGCAGATCCTGGTTCAGCACGCTGATCGACTCACTGGCTGCGAGGAAAAACCAGCCTCCGCCAAACGACATCATGCTGTTCCAGACCAAGCCGATCATCGAGAATGGCACTTCCAGCTTCGTGAAACGATGCCATCTGCCCAATTGATTCATTGCGGCAGCCTCCTTCAGATCGCGGGGGATCGTCTTAAGGGAATGATAGTAGCTGAGGGTCATATTCCAGACCTGACTGGTGAAAATAGCGAAGATTGAAGCCATTTCCACTCCTAGCAGGCTCCCCGGAAACAATGCCATAAAAGCCAGGACAGTGGCCGAAAGAAATCCAAGCACCGGAACGGATTGCAGGATATCAATGGCGGGAATCATGAATTTCTCGGCTGTCCGGTTATACGCCGCAATGCGGCCGTACACGAAGGTGAAGATCAAGGATGCTGCAAAAGCGATAAACATGCGCAGGAGCGAGCGGCCTGCATAGTAAGGCAGCCACTTAGGGTCCAGACTGAGCGAAGACAGTTCCTCTGGATCTAAAGGCACCTGCATCCCTGAGCCTAACTTTGCCGCGGCATACAGGATGGATAACAACAAGGATATGACGAGAATATCCGCCCAGCCGAATGGTCTGCGCTGGTTCCCTTGATGGAAAAAGTTCATTTGCATAATGTACAACTCCAATCTGACGTAAATAAATAAACTCTCCACTGCCTCAGCAGGGAGAGTTGCACATTCCTTCATTCACGAGAGCTGCAAGGCTATTCCGATTCAGTCATTCAGGGGGGCCTGAAGACAGACTGAATACAATAGACCTATACTGCAATGGGGGAAGGGGATGCTTCCTGCTTAACCACAACCATAGGTTCGTAAGATTGCTTATTCGGCTTCTGCTGTCCATCTCCAGTTCCCTCCCTTCATTAAATGAATTTATCAATCCTTAACTGTGCTTACGTGGCGTAGTTAACAATAGTGGCTTCCCCGGTGCGCTCATCATAGGCGACCCATACTTCATCGCCAGCTTCTACGCCATACACCGGTTCTATAGATTGCCTGATCCGGTAGCTCTGTCCGCCGCGTTCGACGGTGATCGTGGCAAGCGGCCGGTCGCCGGTCGTTCCCCGGTAGTCGACCGATCGAACTCTGGCACTGCCTTGCTTGCCTTGCAGAAGCCGCGATTGAAGCGCAACCTCCTCCGGCTTCGCAGTTACGGGAACTACTGCTCCTACAGTGACTTCCAGATTCTCCGGGACGAACTGGCTGTTCACCTTGCGCAGACGTTCCTGTCCGTGCATCATCACAATCTCAAGCAGCAGCAGCTGCTGGCCGGCAAGCTTCAACGGGAACCTCTGAATGCTTGTAATTTCAGCCTCTAAGGTGAGCTGACTGGCCTGATCCCTCCGCTCTGCTGGACCATACCGCAACAATCTGACTATGCTGTCCCTAACGATCAGATCTGCCCGTTCTCCGGTACGGTAGACGAAGCCGGAGGGCTGCACCACAGGCACACTGTAGTTTTGGCCTGCTGCCTCAAAGTGCAGCAGCAGTGCTTGCCCGCGGTTTACAGGTCCGCAGGCTTCCATCTGTCTTAAGACCGCATCATGAATGATCCGGGGAGGCGCCTGGTTCTTAAGCTCGCTCTCCCGTACCAGGGTCGCCTTATGCTTGCTCCGGTTATAGCTAATCATCACCTGATCGCCTGGACGGATCGGGTTCAGATAAGAAATGACCTGCTTGATCTGGACTTCCTTACTCTGGCCCTGGTCCGTGAAACGGACGGTAAGCCGGACCTGTGGTTGTTCGTTGACCAGCATCCCAGTCTCGGCCAGATTGATAACCGTGCCTTGAATCAGAACCCCCTCGGCCAGCTTCTGCCACCGCTTGCGGATGAGAAGCTGTGGCAGCCAGAGTAGTCCCACCACCATCAGTAAAGGAATTGCGAGCCAGATCACCCAGTTCACAACCAGGGCATTCCATGTCAGCACATAGTTCTTGAAGGTCGCTGCAGATAATTGATCCTCCCCGGCAGCCATCTGCCATTGCTGCAGCTCCCCGTTGCTGATCTGTCCGCTAAGCCCCTCCTTGACATGCAGCCAGCCTCCCAATGAATCCAGACTTGAATAGTACAGTGTATCATTATTCGCTTCTTTATAGAAGCTCAGCTTCGGATCTTGCAGCTTATCGTAGGATAATGTCTTAAGCGCGGCATTGACATTCGTAAATTCCCCAGTCTGCTCATGATACAAATAACCGCGTAAGGTACCCTTGATCTCGTCTTCCGTGGTGGACCCGGCAATCAGCGTCTCTTGGTCGTTCAGCGGGAAGAGCCTGGCCTGATAGACCGGCTCCGGCGTCTTGACGGCTTCGCCCCATTTACCCGCAGCCTCATTGTAATAGTGAACCTGTTTTGGATATTCGCTGCTTACCCGCAGTAGCCGGGTATTGTCCAGTCCGAGCTGCGCGGCAAACTCCTGTCCTACCCTCTTCTGCGCTTCGGGAGCACTCTCCTGCGCCCCCTTCAGCCCAAATAGAGGTATGCCGTCCTTGCCGAAGAGGGCAGAAGCATAAGCGGTACGCCCGTCCTTCAGTCCCACCTCATAGACGGGGAGGGAATAACCATCCTGGAAGCTGAAGGAGGCTTCCCGAATGGAGACCGGCCGTGCGGGAAGAGCAGCTGAGCCGTTCAGATTCACGTAGTGTAGCTGAGCCTGGCTGACCTCCGCCACATGGACCGCTGAGCTTTTATCCGCCCCGGCGAACAGTAATCTGCCCCGCCACTCATGCCCGTCGGAGCTCAGAAAGGTCGGGATATTAAAGCTTCCTTGTACCAGCTCTTTCGTGTCCCCCGCCGGATCAATAACATTCACCTGCA
Source organism: Paenibacillus sp. FSL H3-0333 (assembly GCF_038002805.1). Classification (NCBI taxonomy): domain Bacteria; kingdom Bacillati; phylum Bacillota; class Bacilli; order Caryophanales; family Paenibacillaceae; genus Paenibacillus; species Paenibacillus sp. FSL H3-0333. The sequence continues at coordinate 4,356,633 of NZ_JBBODG010000001.1, forward strand.
GGCCTGCCTTATCCTTGGTTGCGATCATCAGCTTACCGGCCTGATAAGAGACCAGCCGCTGCCGGTGGATGTCTGAGCGCAGCTCCACCTCCTGCTCAGCCTTATGGGTGCCTGCGTCATACAACGTTGCCATTAGCCCGTTGCTGCTGTCCGTGACCGCAAGCACCTTCTTGCCCTGGTCCAGATAGTACAACGCTTTGACCGGGAGCAGGCGGTCCGCTGCACTGCGTATATAACCGGAATAATCGTTCCATACCAGGATGCTAAGGATCACTGCAGGAATCCAAAATACCAGAGTAAATAAGGACAAATATGATTTTCTCATCGCCTTCTCGCTCCTCTACATGGTTCGGTGTTCACTATAGCCTTCACCTTAAGTCACTAAGATGAATCGGCAAGCGGGAATTCATCATTCATGCGGGATGACCTCTGTCAGGTACTTGGGTGTAATGCGATCTTCCAGGACGCCAAAAAACGGTACATCCTTGTACCGTTCCATGACTTATTGCCTTTATGTTAATATACTTGGCGTCTCTACGTCCAGAAGGCCCCCTCTTCATCCTCTCTCTGGCTTCAAGCATCCCGGATACGGTAGACAACAATCGCTGTCGCCACAAAGGACACCGTCCAAATCATTACAATACCGGCCCCCTGAACAGGCGTAAGGACATTCAGTTCGCCAGAGGAGGGCAGGAGGTACATGTAACGTCCAGCCGTATCCGGGAAGTAAGCCGGCAGAAGCCCCCGCGACCATGGACTGATAATGAAATAATAGCCAAGCAGGATCACCAGGGCCGGAAGGGTTCTTCTCAATAAAGCCCCTATCGCCGCGCTAAGCAGTGTGGTCAAGGTCAGATAGCCCGTTGCCCCCAGCAATGCTTGTATGACTTCATGAGGTTCAACCCCTGCTGCATGACCATCCAGCCTCCAGCCCGCATATAAGACACCAGAGGCCGTAAGGATAAATGCGGCGGGAATCGTAATCAGGGTGAGTGCCAGATGCTTCATGAATAATTGGCGTCCGCGCCAGGGGATTACCGTTAACGTTGTGCGGATCTGTCCGCCCGTATATTCGGAGCAAGCCGCCAAGATCCCCAGAATAATGAACCCTGCCTGAAGATAGCTCATCGAGGCAAGTCCTGTATTCAGGATTCCGGGTGCTGCGGCTCCTTCCTGCAGAGAGGCGGAAGTAAAGGCCGCGGTCAAAAGAAGATGAACAAGAAATGTAACCGTAACAGCGGTCCATGTCCATGGCAATGTCATCAGCTTGTCCAGTTCAGCTCTAAGGACTCGTATAGTCTTCCTGCCGGATGAGACACTCATGCCGCCACATCCCTCCTATGGAAGACAATGGCTGCAATCCCAAGCAGCACGGCTACCCAGGCAAACATGATCAAACCGCCGGTAACCGGGGTGTGATAGCTGTCGAACAGACTGCCTATAGCCTTGGGTGCCACGCTGTCCTTCGTAAACATAAACATCTCGAAGCCGGCCCGGTCCGGCAAATAGAATGCCAGCTTCGTCACCTTGGCCAGCAGGACACTGAAGGATACCAGCGATGAATTAATCATGAGCACGGTAAGCGGGATCATGCCCTGCTTCGTCAGCAGCGTCAGCCCGAAGGCCAACAGTGCAGTGAAGATCCAGTAGCAGACGGCACCGGCAAGCCGGGTCCATTCAAGTAGCGGGGCATAGTCACCTAATATATAGTGTGTGGTTGGTACAATCAGAATCACAGCAAGGATACACAGGAGGATGCTGATGACAGATACAGCGACTGCTTTTGCCAGAAACAACTGAAGCCGCGATGACACAACCATCAGACTTGTGGAAATCTGCTGCCCTCCGGCCCCTTCACTGCTCTCTGTCCGGTACTCGCTGCTGACTGCAAGCACGCCAAGGATAATAACGCCCTGCACACCAAGACCTAATCCGCTGTAGCCCATTTCGGGCAGCCGTGTGCTGACTCCAGCTATAATCGCCTCTTTTTCTGCTATAGCGTCCAAGGCAGCAATGACCGCAGGAGCCAATGCTCCAATAAGCAGGGCGAGCCAGATCCCCGGCAGCGAGAGCAATTTCAAGATTTCTGCGTGGAATGCCTTCACCAAGCATCACCTGCCTGTTCAGAGGTCAGGGCGAAGAAGGCATCCTCCAGCGTGGAATGACTGCCGGTTACCTCCTGCAAGGTGCCGTCTGCGACAATTCTCCCCTGCTTAATGATCACCACATCGTCCACCGTTTCGGCTAGCTCGCCCATAAGATGACTGGAGAGCAGCACCGTATTCCCGGCTTCTGCACGCTTACGCAGAAATGTCCGAATCCAGCGGATGCCTTCCGGGTCGAGCCCGTTCACAGGTTCATCCAGAATCAGAATCTCCGGGTCTGCCAGCAGCGCTGCGGCAATCCCCAGTCTTCTCCCCATGCCGAGCGAATACCGCTTGACTCTAGTGCCTGCTGCCTTGGTAAGACCAACGATATCCAGCACCTCCTCGACACGTGAGCGGGGCAGACCGGCGGCGCAAGCAATCCAGCGCAGGTGTGCGCGTCCTGTCCGCATCGGATGGGCTCCAGATCCGTCCAGTGCGGCACCTACGGTTGCCAGCGGGTGCTGTAATTCTGCGAAGGGCTTGCCATGAATCAAGGCGCTCCCGGAGGTGGCATGATCCAATCCGAGCAGGATACGGAGTGTAGAGCTTTTGCCGGCCCCGTTGGGTCCCAGGAATCCTGTGACTCTTCCAGGTCTGGCTTCGAAGGTGATCCCGGATAGAATCTCCTGCGTACCGCGGCGTTTGACTAAGTTATTGATAGTAAGCAACCATAACACATCCTTTCGTTATGGTGCTAAGTATACAGCTGCAAGGTTACATCCCGGTGGGCAGGCTGTTTACTTCCGGGTTAACTTCAGGTTACATTCTGCTAATGACTACCCTCGTCCCCTGCCCGCTCGAGTTGAATTCAGCCTTCAGGTTCATTGTATTCAGCATGTAATGTACGGTCGATAGTCCTATTCCCGCCCCGCCGCCGTATGCGGAATGATCCATACCCGGGCCTCGGTCAGCGACAAGAATCCGTTCCTGCTGCACATCCACAGCAATCCAAGCATATTTCCCGTCCGCTGCATGGCGAATGATATTCTGAAATAGATTATCCAGCACCCGGGTCATCCACCCAGGATCTGCTGTCCAGTGGAAGGTCGCTTCTGCGGGTAGATCAACATCGACCTGAATGCCATGTTCTTCAAAAACCGGATACCACGCAGCAACCGAGGCTCTTACCAGACGCCCCATGTCTGTGGGTGCAGGCTCGAAGGGATATTTTCCCGAGGTAAGCAAGGTGTAAGAGAGCAAATCATCCATCAGTTCTCCGGTCCGGGTAATGGTCTGGTTGATCTCGGCTAAGGAGCTCTGTCCTTCTGGACTCATGGGTTCTTTGTTTAGCCTGGTGACATGTCCCCGCAGGATGGTCAGCGGCGTCCGCAGGTCGTGGGACATGTTGGCAATGAGCCGTTGCCGCAGCCCGGCCTCTTCCTGCTCCCGCCTGCGGCTGTCTTCCAGCTGCCGGATCATCCGGTTGAAGGAACCGCCTAACTGGTCTATTTCATCCATGCGGTCCTTTTGAATCAGGACAGGTCCAGGCCACGAATCCGCAGCAGCGGGAGTAGCGGACATAGCTTCTTGTAAGCGGGTCAGACGTTTGCGGAGTCTCCAGAAGAACAGCCAGGATAGAACAACGAACGCCACAATAATACCAGTGAACATAAGCACTGTAATGTAAAACAGGTTCAATGTATTGAATCTTGGCTCTGTCCCGGGAGTGCCAAAGAAGGATGAGAATACCATCAGCACAATAGGCGGAAGAAGGATGAACAGAAAGTGCAGCTTCAGAAAATGCCGGAACAAGGAACGGGGCTGCTTCATAGCTTCACCCGGTAGCCGATTCCCTTCAGCGTCTCAATAATCTCCGGGGTCTCCGGGTCACGCTCCAGCTTGTGCCGCAGCCGGTGGAGATGTACCAGTAAAGTCTTATCTCCAGGGATATAAGCTTCCTCCCAGACGGCTTCATAGAGCTGTTCCTTCGGCAGAACCTGATTCGGATGGCGCAGGAAATACATCAGGATCTGATGCTGCTTCCCTGTCAAAATAATCTCTTCTCCTGTACGCTTGTCATAGATGGTCTGAAGCTTCGTGTCCACTTCAATGTGAGTGCCCAGTGTAATGCGGTCCGAAGAGACTCCGCCGCTCCGGCGGATTAATACCTCCAGCCTGGCCACCAATTCATCGGTATGGAAGGGCTTCGTCACATAATCATCTGCGAATTGTAGGCCCTCCACCTTATCGTCGACGGAGGTCCGGGCGGTCAACAGCAGCACTGGAACGGCGGGTGCCGCCTTTTTTAACCGTTTGCCTATAGTAAATCCATCTAAGCCCGGTAACATGATATCCAGAATAACGACATCATACTGCGTAACCTCAGCCTCGGCTCCCTCACCGGATTGCAGCCATTGTACCGAATATCCCCGCTGCTCCAGCTCCTCTTTGACCCAAGTGCCGATTTTCTCATTATCTTCAATATAAAGTATGTTTGTTCTCAAGTAATTTCCTGCTCTCTATTAATCTCTGCTGCTCTCCCTCCATATTATACTGGTTAATCAATTCATCCAATACCATGGATTGCTTAAGGACCGCAGGGTGCTGAAGATCATGATGTTTCTCCGCCAGAATGTGAAGCCGGTTCCGGGCACGTTCAATCCGGACCTGCACGAGCATATTTCTGTTCACCATAGAATCCTCCCTTTATGCTATCTTAGGGTTTTATGACAGATAATAGGATGTCTTTTGCATTGCACAAAATAACTTCAGAACATAACAAAAAAGGCGCCCCCGAAACTTCAGGAGCACCCCTGTATATTTTCGCGAAAATGATTAAGTTCCCCAACCATGTCCCAGTGTAGTCACCAAGGTTATCGTCATAGAAATAACAACTGAAACGCTACAGAGCGTCAAGAATAACAAGACTTTTTTTCGCATTGAGCCGACACACCTCACTTGATAGATTTTTGAATCTTTCCTGCAGTTCCTGATCCGCGAAATCCCTATACTGCTCAAAAAGAGTCATACAAGCAATCATATTTCGGCTGCTATTGATCCTAATTGATATTTCCAAGCCTTTCAGTACCGTGTTCAACGCCTGTTCCTTACTCTTGCTGTGATTGAAAAAATAGACTGCAAGGTCGATGAGGAATTGCGCGTAGCTCTCTTGCAGGATGGCCTGATTGTATTCACCGAACTCTGTCTTGCTGGATTCATAAGGTATGTATGCCGCGAACCGCTCTAAGATACTGTCGATATTAAGCTTAAATATATTCGCCGCTTGAACCATATAACGCAATGCCACAAATATTTCATCCTCTTGAATAGCTATATAGTCTGCGTACTCATGTATTACATCCAAATCTCCGGACATTAACCGGTACAGATAAGTGTTAGCCACGGCCCATTCCGTAAATTGTGCAATGACCTGCCGGGATTCTTCATCGTTCTCCTGAACCCAGCGTTCACCATTTGCATACAATTTCACAAAGGATAATGCCCTCTTGTAGTCGCCGCACTCTTCGCTGGCCGTAGATCTGGCTAAGTATGCGTACAGGATATAATAGTAAAAAGGACGCTCAGGACGCTTCACCCTTTCTTCTATTGTGTCAGACCGGCGGCCTTCCAGCTCGTATTGAACGGATGCAATCCGGTGCATTTCCTTAGCGAGTTCGTCTACTCTCTTCCACTTGTGTACCAGACCATAAATATGCATTAGCTGTTTCATTGCATCGAGCTGATCGGCTGCGTCTAAGCGGTTGACATACAACTCAAATTGAGTGGCTGCACGTAACTTCTCCTCCAGATCCTGTTGTTCTTCTAATTCAATCTGAAATATACGGTACTGGCATAATGCTAACCGTTCGGAATGCTGATACTTTTCGGCTTCGCTCACACCCTGATACAGTATCCTTGCAGCTTTGCTTTTATTGTCCTCATAAAAAAGTTCAGCGAATTCAAACAGTAAAGATGCATAAGACAAATCCTCCAGCAGACGGTTCACAATCTGTTCAAGACAGTCCAGACGTTCTAACTCAGCTGAGCGAAATATAAAGGGTCGTATCCGCCGCATGGAGACTACAAAAGAAAAGCATTCCTCTACATAGTCTTCAAAAAAATAGTCTTCCGGCAGCTTCATTCCAGCAGTAATCGCAGCAAGCTGTGCCATAGAGATTGGATGTTTACCTTTTAAGATCCGGCTGAGCGTACCTGAATTGAGACCCGCTAACTCTGCAAAATGTGAATGTATCATTTGATTTCTGTTCATATACGCGAGCAGTTCTTCCCGAATCGAATTGACCGATCCCAAACCAATACACCTCCTTCCATAAAATAGGATGAAAAGCATACGTGTAGTTGATACTAAGGTTGAATCAAACGGTGGTCAATACAAAGGTATATTTTACTATTTATCCCGTTTACATCTATTATTATATACCGAAAAACAAATTACGTAATATATTTCGTGTATTATAAATCGTTAAATTAACTTGTTTCCTCCCCTATCATAAAAACATACCGAAAAGTTGAGGGAGATATTGCATTTTGAGGATAAAGGATGCACGGAAAGCCGCAGGGTATACCCAAGAATCCATCGTACATCAGATTAACGACACCATGAAATGCACCTTGCGCAACTACCAGAATATTGAGTACGGTGTGGTACTCCCGAACGTTACATTGGCGCTTCTAATCAGTCACTTGTGTGGTGTTGATCCCCGTGAAGTAGATGAATGGAAATACTCTAACCAACATGCAGATGCGCAAAAAAATGGCAATTGAATTTCCATAGTCAAATTTTTCACGGCAAAAGGTTCATTCTATACGCAAAAAACCACCGATGAAGGTTCTAAATCTTCATTGGTGGTTTTTGCTTTGTATGGATACAACGAATTAATCCTTATAGATTCTCCTATAGTTGTCCCGAAGGCGCGCTCCGTCGCCCTCTAACACAGTGACAACATAATCCTCCAGATCTTCGGAATAATTAAAATGCACATTGGCCCCTGTATCCAGGAAGACGATCATGACATCCAGGCTGCGGCAATGCTCTACGATCTGAATGCCGTTATACCGGGCAAACGCCTGGAAATCTCCCCATGTGCGGAATTCGTTATGCTGCTGCTCCTCCTCTTTCCTGTCCTCTCCGTGTTCCCCGATGAATTTCATATTCTCGCCTGTGAACTGCAGCTTCTCATCATAAAAGATCTCCAGCAGCCAACGCTTAAATTGAAATCCCAATATAGTGCCTGTTATACTGCTGTGGTTTTCTTTGGTGGTGCACCGCATGAGTAGATCCGTGAAGCGGCGGTCCTGCTGCCCCGGCAGCTTGAAGAATCCGCCTTGCTTCAGGTATTCGCTGACCATACAGCCCATGCTCTCCAGCACCAGGATCATTGGCTCAGCTATAATGCGGTTCAGTTTTCTTTGGGTACTGTAACGGCTGCTGATCTGATCCAGCAGATAATCGTCATGGTCCGCCGAGTATTGGAAAATAACCCGCAGTCCGTTGCTTAGCTGCGCTCTAATACTCTTGCTGTTCTGAGTGAAGTTGACGGTGGTCAGCCCAAGCTCTGCCAGGTAAGTGGCAAAATCCTGCCATTGGTGCATGTCACTCCCCGCAACTCTTCGTCCTCTGCGGCTGAAGTCAAGCTGCGATCCGAAATAGCCTTTTTTTGCGTAAACCACCGTTAACCTGCATTGCCGGAACTCAAATTCCAGGCTGAGCCCGTGCTCACTTCTGTAGCTGACTTGACAGTCAAGCATAAGCTCCTGAAGTGTCCGTCCGTGATTCTCCGGTATTTCCATATAACCGCCTGCATGCAAGAAATCGTCAAGCTGGCTGAAGTTGCTTAGTTTTCTGGAGGGACTGATGCTCATCACCTCTCTCATAACATTAATTGATGGTTTCAATAAGAACATTCTTTCCGAAATCTTCACTGATAAGAATCTCAATTAATTTAGAGGCCGTGTATTCCGGCGATTGCAGCTTCCCTTCTTCAGATAGCTGAATGAATTCATTCACGTAGGGGAACAGCTCAGTGGATACAGACCGTATTTCCGATTGCAAGCTTGTATCGATCATGCCGGGATATACTGCTGCTGCTTTTGCCGGATAGGCAGCCAGCTTCTGTTCTATGTCTATACACTTGGTAAAAGAGTCTAGACCTGCTTTGGCAGTACTGTAGGCGCTTTGTGAAGGCAGTATGTACTTTGCAGAAGCTGAGGAGATATTCAGGATTCTTTTGTCCACATTCAGATGCTTAGTAAGCTGTAAAAAGTTGGAGGTGATCACCATCGGTGCTAACAGATTCAAATGCAGGTTCTCTAGGATCTGCTCCGTTTCTAACCGCTCAATCGGGCTTACAGGAGTCAACATGGCGGCATTATTGATCAGATAGATGGCTTCATCGCTGGAAGGAAGAGCAATTCGGCTGAAAATATCTTCACAAAGCTGATCGATACCACTAATATTTGTTAAATCATAATTGAAATAATCCATTTGACAATCCAGTTGCTTCGCACGCTCCATGAGTCCTTGGTTAGCCGTTCTGGATATACATATCAGATGGTGGGACGGGTCGATGAATTGATTCGCCAGGGATTCACCGATTCCTCTGGATGTACCTGTAATAATAATATGTTTCAAGTGTATCACTCCCCTGTAGGTTATTGGTGATCTTCACGAAGTATCATTCTTCGGACAGCCTCTTCCCAAATCAGCTCATAGTCGAGGTCCATCTTCATCATCTTGCATCTGGATAAATTATCTATAAGCAGGGCAAGAATGGCTGCGTTAACGCCGATGGTTGAAGAAGCAATAAGCCCGAATTCAGCGCCCTTCGATAAAAGTTGAACAAAACCGTTAACAAAATCCTGTTGAATTTTCAATAGCGGAGCTCTAAATTGCTCATCACGCTCGGCCAGCATCGTGAACTCGCTAAGTACCCTTAATGTTGAACGATACTCTGCGTCGCTGCTTGGCAGCATGTTTAGTCCGCCGTTAATTAATGTCTCTGCAAAATTGTCTTTGTTAACGGATACCGTATCAAAGTACGCTGTAAAATGATGATCCCGGAAAATATGCTCAAAGGTCCGGCTGATCAGCTCTTCTTTTGTCGCAAAATGATAGTAAATGGAGGATTTGGTGATCCCCACCTTCTTGGAAATCATGCCCAGACTCGTTTTCTCTATTCCATACTCTGCAAATAGCTCAAATGCTGCCTGGATGATGTAACTTGCTGTAATCTCTCTTTTCTTGATAACCCTCAGGCTCCTTTCCATTGAATTAATGTCATTATAAGGATTGGCCCTATGAATTGTCAATAATTTAACGACCGATCGTTCAAAAAATATATTTACACATAAAACAACCACCTGCAAGGATGCAGGTGGTTGTTCTGCTAAATAACGCCTATGCTTATTTAAATAGACATCGAAGCTAAAACCCCACTTTGTGGGGGGATTTTACCGGGAAATACACCTGATAAGGCTCATACCCGATATCGCGGATTCTTCTGAGCTGGATGCCCGGGTCCTGGCGGGTGGTCTTGAAGAAGTAACGCCAGCTCCCCCACTCCCGTTCATTCTCCATGATGATCTCACCGGCTGCATCCGCTAATGGGGCATACAGAATCCGCTCGTTCTCGGTGATACCAGCCAGCACTTCCGGGCCAAAGCGGAACGCGCCGGTCTGCTCGTCGTCAGGCAGAGGGATGAACCGGATGCCCACGGGCAGAATGATGCTGATCCGGTCGCCGTCCTGCCAGTTACGCAGTATCGTGTAGAAGGCGGAGTGATCCGCAGACTTCCCGTGCAGCTCGCCGTTCACATAGATCACAGCTTCTGACATGATCCAGTCTGGAATCCGCAGATGGACGGCAAACTCGCTGGCAGAGCTGGTATGGACGGTGAAATCATATTTTCTGTAATCCGGCATGTTCTCATGAAGTGCAGTAATCTCATTCAGCTCCTGCTGCCCGGCTGTGTTCGAGGAGTTCAGCATGCTTCCGCTCATATGATCCTGGGATTGCTGAATCCGCACATTCTCTCCGTGGATCTCGGCGGTCAGCTCCGAACGGAAATACTGGCAGACATAGATATCGTTCTGCTCCTGATAATAGATGCCTCTGTTGAGCGCCGCATTGGCCTGGACCATCGTTCCGTGGCAGCAGAAGAAGCTGTCTGTCTCCGTGCTCCAGTCCTTCCGCAGCCCGGCCTTCATCGGCAGGAAGTAAGTCAGCAGCCCGGTTGCCGGATCACTATGCTTGTTGCCGGTCAGATGGTATTCCTGGTAATAGGCCTGCGCCATAATCCCGTTGTACATATTATATTCAATATACTGCGTATAGGCCGGATTCGAAGTGTGCCGGAAAAGAAATTCTGCCAAACGGATCATGTTATACACGGTACAGTGCTCCTGATTCTTATCTCCAAGGCGGGCCTTGATCTTCATCTTCGGCATCCATACTTCACCCGCCGTATTTCCGCCCGTTGCCAGTGTTCCCCGCTCGGTGACCGCACATTTCCAGTAGGCCGTGACAATATCCATCCAACGCTGCTCGCCGGTGACCTCGTAAGCTCTGGCGCAGCCGAGTACCTCGGGAATGGTTGTGTTGGCATGCATGTTGGTCAGCGGGTCTTTATTCTCCAGTAACGGACGGAACAATCTGCTGCGGTAATACCGTTCCAGCAAAACAGTGTATTTATCGTTCCCGGTCAGCTCCAGCAGATCGGCCCAAGCCTCCAGCATACCGCCTGTCTCCATGTCCAGTATGTCATCGAACTTCTCTCTGGTAAAGGTACTGCTCCAATCGACGAACCAGTCGGCGAATCGGTCCGCGATATCAAGCGCCTTGTCGCTCCCGGTGAAATGATGCATATCGACAAGACCCATAAACAGCTTATGAATATTATATTGCGGTGCCCAGATTGCCTTGCCTTGGGCCACCCAGTGCAGATATTTCTCGGGAATCGGTGCGGCCCATTGTCCGCCGTTATCCTTTTGGCATTCAGCCAGCTCGTCCAGGATAAGGTCAGCCTTCAGCTTGAGCTCCAGATCCCCGGTCTCATGATACCGGATCGCTGCCGCTGACAGCCAGTGTCCCAGGAAATGTCCGCGGATCTGGCAGACCGGCGTCTCCCATCCCCCATGCGCATCTTCCGGGATATCCCTGCCGTCATATCTTCCCGCCTCTACTTTATAGTTAAAGAGGAGATTATCATTCGTCAGTTTCATCAGATACCGGCGGTTGGCCTCTTCCCTGCGTTTCAAATCATGATCTTGAAGAATGACCTGTTTGCCCTTCAGTTCTCTCATTGCTACAGCCCCTTAATCTGGTTGGATTAAATATTCAGTAGGTAGGATTTCACAATGAAAGTATATAGCAGCGCTTCCAACAATCCAATGATTAATACTCATATAAAGTTGATTCATACTGATGAGCGGTGAAAATCCGGGGACAAAGGCGACCGCTTCGCTTTTCCGCGGGTAATTCTGTATGGTGTCAATCCTCAATCTAACACTTTGAATTCTCTTTACAGGGGCGTCTAGGTCTGCTAAAATAACCAAATCCGATTGTGAACCTTAAATGATCATTTTGGTTGACAATTAAAAAACAATTACCGGATGGTGATAATTTGTGATAACAGATTACGAACGGCTTGCTGCCATGAATAAGGATCACTTATGGCATCCTTTTACTCAAATGAAAGACTACAATGACTCTGATCCGCTCATTATTGAACGTGGCGAAGGCATTATGCTGTATGACGTTCAAGGACGCGCTTATTATGATGGTTTCTCATCCGTTTGGCTCAACGTACATGGACACAACGTGCCGGAGCTAAATCAGGCGATCACAGAACAGTTAGGGCGTGTCGCCCACTCTACCCTTCTCGGAATGGCCAATGTACCAGCAATCGAACTTGCAGCAAAGTTGGTGGGAATTACTCCGGAAGGATTAAATAAAGTGTTTTACTCAGATTCAGGAGCAACCGGTGTTGAGATCGCGATCAAAATGGCTTTTCAATACTGGCATAACAAGGGGATACGAGGTAAAACGAAGTTTATCACGATGAATCAAGCCTACCATGGAGATACAATTGGCGCGGTGAGTGTTGGTGCAATTCCTTTGTATCATGACGTGTTCCGCCCCATGTTATTTCCTTCGCATGTTATTCCTTATCCCTACGCTTATCGCCATGAGGGTGGTGAGACGAAGGCATTGGATGCTTCGCTAACTGCACTGCGTAATTTGCTTGAGACGAGGGCAGATGAGATTGCGGCTCTCATCGTGGAGCCGATTGTGCAAGGGGCTGGTGGCATCATTCTCATGCCACCGGGTTGTTTAAGTCAGATGGCTACGCTATGCCGGGAGCATGGCGTGCTGATCATAGCTGACGAGGTGGCGACAGGTTTCGGTCGAACGGGCGCTATGTTCGCTTGTGAACTCGAAAATGTTTCACCAGATTTGATGGTGATTGGGAAAGGGTTGACTGGCGGCTATTTGCCAGTGGCAGCGACGCTTGCGACTGACGAGGTGTACGAGGCGTTTTATGCTGATTACCAAGAGCAGAAAACATTTTTCCACGGTCATTCTTACACAGGGAACCCGCTTGGTTGTGCCGTTGCTTTGGCTAGCTTGAAGCTGTTTGAAGAGCGCAACATGGTCAAAGGAGTAAGAGCAAAGGCATCATTTGTCGAGCATAAGCTCGCAGCGCTTAAAGACCGCCCGCACGTCGGTGAAATCCGACAAAAGGGACTGATGATCGGAATAGAACTTGTGCGGGATAAGGTTACACGAGAGCCATACGATTGGGCAGATCGAATCGGCGTTCGTACGAGTCAGCGGGCCAGAGAACTTGGCATGCTAACAAGACCACTCGGGAATGTGATTGTCTTCATCCCTCCGCTTGCCAGTAGTGAAGCTGAGTTGGATGCCATGATAAGTATATTGACGGAATCGATACGCAAAGTCACCGAAGGTGGTTAAATTAGATGAACAAAGTGAACTGTGGACAGGTACGCGGATTATTTGTGACAGGTACGGACACAGGTGTAGGCAAGACTGTTGTAACGGCAGCCATTACCGCTATGCTCCGCGCTGAAGGGCTGAATGCCGGTGTCTGGAAGCCGATTCAGTCTGGTGCACCTCTTGGTAGTGGACTTACCGATGCTGAGCGACTGCTGAAAAGCACGGAAATCAATGAGCGGCCAGAGGCAGTCGCGCCATTTACATTTGAAGCTCCGCTTACGCCGATGCTTGCTGCCAAGCAGGCTGGTGTGACCCTTACGCTGAATGAGATAATCGCTTCTGGCTTACCGCTCACTAGACGATACGAAGTGCTGCTCATCGAAGGCGCGGGCGGCGTAGCTGTACCACTGACCGAAGACGCCCTCATGGTGGATTTAATCTCGGAGCTTGGGATACCTGCTCTAATTGTAGCCCGTTCTGGCCTCGGAACCATTAACCACACACTTCTGACTGCATCATTCCTTCAGAGTCGCGGCGTCCCAATTGTTGGCGTCATTTTAAATGATGGAGAATTAACAGAGCTGAATGACGATCCGAGTGTTACTGCGAATGGACAACTAATTGAACAATACAGCAACCTTAAGGTGCTCGGTCGGTTTCCACATTTGTACGCCGAAGCGACTTCAGAGACATTGATACATACCGTACGAAACACAATACAATTCACGCCTATCAGAGAGGTATTTGCAGTTCAATATATGGGAGGATGATTGAGATGGAAATAGTTGCATCGGAGATGGAGTGGCAATCGCTATCCCAAAAAGCATTGCAGGGAGAATGTTTAACAGTAGAGGAAGGGCTTGCTGTGCTGGAAGCGGACAACGATGAGATACTGCTACTCATGCAGGCTGCGTTTAAGGTGAGGAAACATTTTTACGGTAAAAAAGTGAAGCTGAATATGATCATCAATGCCAAAAGCGGCTTATGCCCTGAGGACTGCGGCTACTGCTCACAATCGATTATTTCCACGGCACCGGTTAAGAAATACACCCTGCTAGATAAAGACACGTTGCTATCAGGCGCACGTGAAGCGATGGCACGCAAAGCCGGAACCTATTGCATTGTAGCTGCTGGGAAGGGACCAACAGACAAGGAGCTAGATCAAGTAGTGGACGCGGTTAGAGAAATTCGTCATACAATGCCTCTAAAAATTTGCGCATGTCTGGGCATTCTCAAGGACGATCAAGCGAAACGTCTTGCAGAAGCTGGTGTACATCGTTACAACCATAACTTGAACACGAGCAGAGCTAATTACCCATCCATCACGACGACCCATACCTATGATCAACGTGTTGAAACCGTGGAGAAGGTAAAAACATACGGCATGTCCCCTTGCTCTGGTGTTATTATCGGCATGGGCGAGACAAATCAAGAAATTGTTGAAATGGCCTATGCACTTCGCGAACTAGATGCGGATTCGATTCCGATCAATTTCCTGAATGCGATACCGGGAACACCTCTGGAACATGCAGGCCGCACACCGTCTATGAAAGCGTTGAAGGTACTAGCTCTATTTCGTTTCATTTGTCCGTCTAAAGAAATCCGCGTGGCTGGTGGTCGTGAGGTCAACCTCCGTACACTGCAGCCTTTGTCACTGTTCGCCGCAAATTCACTCTTTGTAGGTGATTATTTAACGACAGCGGGCCAAGACGTAACGGCTGATCATCAAATTATTGAGGATTTGGGATTTGAGATTGAATTAAATGCCCTTTAAGGCGGTGTCGATCATGAACTGGATGGAAAAAGAACTTGAATTATTGTCTGATGCTTCGTTGGAGCGTTCCTTGCGTGCAAGTAGTTCAGTATCGGGATCTCCTGGCTATACGGTGCGCGGAGAACAAGTGTTACTCAACATGTCCTCCAATGACTATCTTGGACTCTCCCAGCATGCTGCCATAATAGAAGTGATGCGCGAGGCTCTGCTCACGGAAGCAGCTGGCTCAGGAGCTTCACGCCTAGTAACAGGTAACCGGTTGCCTTATGTTCGTCTTGAAGAGTCACTGGCCGATTGGCAGAACTGCGAAGCAGCGTTAGTATTTGCAAATGGCTATATGGCTAATTCTGGTGTAATTAGTGCGCTAATAGGCCGAGGAGATGTTGTTTTTAGCGATCAGTTGAACCATGCAAGCATTGTGGACGGCATTGTATTGAGCCGTGCGGAGCATGCTCGGTACCGACATAACGATATGGAACATTTGCGTACATTATTGAATAAGTATCGTGATAAACGGCGTAAGCTGATTGTTACAGATGCTGTTTTCTCCATGGATGGCGACCAGGCGCGCTTACATGAACTCCTTTCGCTCAAACGCGAATACGGGGCGATGCTTATGGTGGATGAGGCACATAGTGGGGGGATATACGGGGGGCGAGGCGAGGGATTATGCCATGAACTTGGGTTGCAAAATGATGTTGATATTCATATGGGAACATTCAGCAAATCGTTCGGTGTCTACGGCGCTTATATCTGTGGCAGCCGCACGCTAATTCGATGGCTGGTGAACAAGGCTAGACCACTCATATATTCAACAGCGCTGCCTCCTTCTATCGTAGCTGGTATTTCAAAGGCGTTAGCTTTGGTGCAAGAGGAAAACTGGCGTCGAGAAAGGCTTTATGCGGCAAGCAGGTTATTTCGGTCCTCGCTTTGTGACGCCGGGTTTAACATCGGTGCCAGCGACTCGCCAATTGTACCTTTGATCGTAGGCGATAACGATGCGGCCTTACGGTTCAGTGGAGCTCTTGAAGAAGAGGGGGTCCTAGCGGTTGCCATCCGTCCGCCTACTGTTCCTGATGGCACAGCGCGCATTCGCTTCTCCTTGTCAGCCGTTCACACGGATAAGGAGTTGACCAATGCAGTCGCACGCATCCACAACATCGGCCTTCGACTAGGGGTGTTGAGTTCATGATTGCATTGGATATTGATTCAGTTAAAATTCAGACGCAGACAAGCGGCACCATTTTATGGTTGTGCGGATGGAGTATGCCGGACTCGGTTTTCGATCGGCTTCGTGAGTTGCTGCCTGATTTTCATCATGTTTCTGTAGATTACAGTAATACTGATACTCCAGAGAAAATATTGATCCAAACTGAAATAGCAGCTAAAAATGTTCTGAATTTGGATGGAGCGGCTTGTAGGACAAGGGCTTCCACCGGTCCGCTGTTGATCGCAGGTTGGTCTCTCGGAGGTTTACTTGCTCTGAGACTAGCGTCCAAAGGGTTCGCGGATGGCCTTTTGTTGTTCGCTGCAACCGCTCGATTTACTCGTTCAAAAGAAGAGATTGACCTCGGTTGGGTAGATACATACGTTAGGAAGATGATTACAGGGATTGTAAAGGATCGGCAAGCCGTTGAAACAAATTTCCGGCAGCTCATGTTTACGGAGGCAGAATGGGAGGCCGATATAGGCGAAAGCCTTCCCCCAATAGGTAGTTGGACAACTCCAGCGCTAATCGCAGGTCTTCAGATTTTGCGCAACGAGGATTGCTTGTCTCAACTGAAAAGCATCACTTGTCCGGTATTTCTTGTGCACGGGACTGAGGATAGTATTTGTCCTTACGGCGCCGCAACGGAGCTTATTGCCCAGTTACCTAAAGCAAAGTTATTCACGATACCTGCCTGCGGGCATGCCCCGTTCTTGGGAAAGGAAGATCATATAGCTGATGAACTGAGGAGATGGTGGCATGAGCAGTAGGATAAGTAATATTCGACGTCAATTTAACCGAAGTGCAAATTCGTATGACGCTCACGCTCAAGTTCAGCGTATAATGTCAGATCGCCTTGCAGGTTCTTTCATAGGGTGGAAGAACAAAGGTAACGTAGCCGGTCTCAATATTCTTGAGATCGGCTGCGGCACGGGGACACTGACAGAGATTCTAATAAATGAATGGCCCAGTGCGAGTATTACTGCACTTGATATTGCGCCCGCGATGATCAAATTGGCTGAACAACGTGTCCTTTCAGCTGAAGCGAACATTATTGGGAAAATTACATCGGATCGTTTACGCCTTCTTCATGCTGATGTTGAAATGTGGGCGCCAGAAGCTCCGACAGCTTCGTTTGATCTCATCGTCTCCAACGCCTGCTTTCAATGGCTGAGCAATCCTAGGCAAACAATTGGTCAACTTCGGAGGATGCTTCGACCTGGAGGCATGCTAATATTCACGACATTCGGGCCTGATACTTTCTACGAAATGCATAGGGCTTTTAATGAAGTTTATCGAGCAAGTGGATTAGAACCGC
The DNA here is from genome assembly GCF_038002805.1 of Paenibacillus sp. FSL H3-0333. NCBI lineage: Bacteria > Bacillati > Bacillota > Bacilli > Caryophanales > Paenibacillaceae > Paenibacillus > Paenibacillus sp. FSL H3-0333. Next base: position 4,373,998 of record NZ_JBBODG010000001.1, read on the forward strand.
AGCGTCACGGACTGACTTTTCGATCGACAGACCAATGGACTAACTTGATTAAGGAATCAGGGTTCACAAATATCCAATATGAACGCTCGATTCAGACTGAAAAGTATGCTTCAGCAAGAGACTTTCTTCACTCGGTAAAAGCGATGGGAGCCAGCACTTCAGAGGCTGTTACTATGGGTGGACTCAGTTCGCGACGCCTGTTCACCAACATGTATAAGGAATACGAGGGGAAGTTCAGCGTACAGGGAGGCGTTGCTGCCAGTTATGATCTTCTATTGATCCAAGCATTAACCGATAGGTAGATTAAGATAAGCTCTTTAACTGATAACAACAGCTCAATACGGCAGCCCAGTCTAGAACATTGTTTGGAAGTGGAGCAACTATAAGACATTATGTGAAGAAGCAAGGGATTATGGACGAATACGTAAAGTTACACGAAAAAACAGAAGGAGAGCAATTGACGTTTTTCTAGGTGCGCGAAGCGAACTCTCCAGCTAAGAAAGATACCCCGCAGCAAGCTGCGGGGAGTTTCATTTGTACATTCTACAGCTATCGTTGAGTCCCTCTGCCGGTTGATGTGGTTTCGTTTCACGGAACCTCTGAGAGTCAGTCTCTATAAACAGATTTAAATCTGATGCTGTAATAGTCTCAAACGGCTGCTTCCGTTCCCTGTATAAGCACTTCTACCAGCGCCTTAAGTGAATAATCTGAGGTGGAGCATAGCAGAATGCTGCCCGAACTCTGCGGCAGGTAAGCATCGTCATAAGGATTGCGTAACACCAGGTTCAGCAGCGGTCCGGCATCGGCAAGCTGTGCCGCAAGTTCGAGCTGTCCCCGGAACAGATGGGCATTCAGTGTTCCCTGAATTACTACATGACCGGCAGCCTGTGCACATAAGGCCGCGATTTCAGCGGCTTCGGGCTTCATGCTGCAGTATTGCAACTGTACGGACAAGCCCTCAGCTTCCAGCATCGCAGCCAAAACGATTGTCTGGCCGCCGGAGTTGTCGGCAATCGTAAGCTGCTCCTGGCGCGGCAAGATCAGCATATATGGGCGCGATGGAGACAGTGGCAGCAATTGCTGCGGATCGCGGCTGATCTTGACCGTGCGGCGCGCATATTGTAGGGTCGCCTCATTCCATCCTTCGCGCGGAATGGGCCGGGCCGCCGCCCGGTATTGCCGGAATTTCGCATAGAGGCGGAGGATGCGGTTGACCGATTCGTCTATTCTGGATTCAGCGATGTCACCATCCAATACAGCCTTACGGATGCCGGCCATGACCCGCTCCTGGAATTCCGGCGTATGACACATCAGAATCATGTCGTTGCCGGCCAGCACGGCAAGTACGCCCACCTCATCCGGGTTGAAATTCTTCTTGATCGCGCCCATCTCGATGTCATCGGTGCAGATGATACCCTCGAAGCCCAGCCTGCTGCGCAGTAAGTCTCCGGCAAAGAAGGGGCTCAGTGAAGCAGGCAGTCCTGCCGACTCGGGAATGTTAGGAAATACGAGATGTCCCATCATGATTGAATCGGTCCCGGCTTCGATGGCAGCGATAAATGGCAACAGCGGCCCGTTCATTAATTCCTCCAGCGTCAGTTCACACTCGGGGAGGACGACATGGGAATCGCCGCTGACCTGTCCATGGCCGGGGAAATGCTTGGCCGTTACCGCTACACCTGTCTCGTGCATCCCCTGAATATAAGCCTTGCCGAAGGCGGCTACGACTTCAGGGTCTTCGCCGAAAGAGCGCACCCCGACAACCGGATTGTCAATATTCGTATTCACATCCAGTACTGGCGCCCAGTTCATCGGGATGCCCAGCGCGTGGAGCTGGCTGCCGATGATTTTACCCTGGAGATAGGCGGTCTCAGCATCCAGGCTTAATCCGGCAGCACGGTTGCCTGGGATGTAAGGATAGAAGGTCTTGAACTTGGAGAGCGTGCCTCCCTCCTCATCGATCGACACATAGTAAGGCTGCGGAATGGCGGAGTCTCCGGCAATGGCCTGAACCTCCGCCATCAGCTTCAGCGTCTGCTGCTCATCCTTCACATTATGAGGGAACAGGCCAATCCCGCCGAACCGGTTCTGAGACATCCGTTCACGGAAGTCAGGCTCTGCTGCTGTGGAGGGGGTTCCGACCACACACATCAGGGAAATTTTGTCCTCCAGACTCATGGCTGCCGGAGCTTGTGGTGATTTCACTTCATTCAGCTGCATAACTGTTCCATCCTCCTGTCGGTTTGTTTGCTAACCCTCGCTATGGACAAGGCCCAGCTCCTGATAGAGCGTCCGTTCCAGATAATCATGCAGATAGAACCGGGATCTCACGAAATGCTCGGCCATATCGCGGGGCTGGTATTGCAGAAGCGCCTCCAGCATCCGGGGCCGGACCGCTTCGCGTCCGTTATGGTTACGGGTGTAATTGTTCAGCAGAGAACGCCATTCCGCGCTATCGCCCGGGTACAGCTCCCAGCGGTAGGCATACTTATGGATCGCCCTGGAGCGGTCGGTGGCCACCTCGAAATCATGCATGATCGCGATCAGCTCAGCGTAGCCGTGATTCCGCTGCACCTCCTCCCGCAGCTTCCAGATGATATCGTAGTAATCCTCTAATTGGTAATTTCCCAGCCGCGCATGACCTGTCTCTGGAGTTATACCATGGAACAGCTCCAGGAAGCGGTCGATGAACGTACCAGCATCTGCCCGCCGGTTCCAGGCGAGATCGGCATGAAGCAGCATCGGATACCAGGTGGTCTCGAATACGCCATAAGGAACGCCAAGGCTGAACGGCCCGGTCCAGTTCGTAGCGACCATACAGCGGATATCCAGCTTCTCAGCTGTCTCTGCCCACTGCAGCAGATTGTCGGTCCGGTTATCAATGACCGGGTAGTTCTGATGCTCCGCCCAGTCGAAGCTGCGGACCGCAGGTGCACCCATCACCTCAATGCCGAGCGCTCTGAACTTACGGGTCAGGGAAGTAACCTCCGCTTGTATGTTGCGGCCGTTATAGATCCAGATCATTGCTGCACTGCGCGGATCAAGCTTCGCCAGCTCTTCGGGCGGGCATTTGTCCAGCATGTCATGCCAGAAGATGGGCTGCCGTCCCCGGCTGGCTGTGAATTCGATCAGGCGGTTCAGGAAGGAGATGAAGGCCCGTTCCCGTACGCCGCCGAATTCCTTCCGGCACGCTTCACATTCGCACAGGCTGTACACCTCGTCACAACCCAGATGAATATAACGTGATTCAGGATGGGCATCCATCATCTCCGCCAGCAAGCTTGTAATCAGTTCATAGGTCTGCGGATGGGACGGGCAGATCTCGCCAGTAGATTCCTCTGTCTCCCGTAGATGCTTCCAGGCGTCATGGCGCAGCACATACTCCAGATGGCCGAAGCTCTGCTGCAGCGGAATAATCTCGATATAATGCTCCTGGGCCGCAGCCTGGAGCGCCTCCAGCTCTTCCCGGCTAAGCGCGTGCTGCGGATGAGCGAATTCCCCGTGCGTCTGGAATGGGAACTTGTCCTCGTATTCAATGAGCACCGCGTTCGTCTTGTAGCTGGAGAATTCAGCCAGATATTCGATCAGCCGCTCCGGCTTCGAGAAGGTCTGGCGCAGATCGAAATTCATCACCCGAAGCTCTGTATCGGGCCAGTCCGTAATGGACATCGCCGGAATACTGCCGTCGCCGTGCAGGCTCTGCAATTGCAGCAGCGTCTGCAAGCCGTAATAGAGTCCGGGGGCGTCGAGTGCGCGGATTACAGCTCCGTTTGCGCTAACGTCCAGAAGGTAGCTTTCCGCCCGGCCCTTCAGTGGGGACAGTTCTGTCTCATCAGGATCAGCAGCCGAAGCCCGGCCGTTAGTCGGTCCCGCTTCTCCAGGCACTGCCTGCGCTGAAGTGCTCTCAGTCTCCTCCGTTCCCTCGATTCTCACAATCTCCTCAATCAGCAGCGAGTATCCCTCGCCTGCTCCCGAGACGACGGCGGTGACTTCCCTGCCGGGAAAAGCCCGCCGGCAATGAAGCACCAGCCGGGGATCTTCCACTTCCATGGCCAGCCGCAGACGGATTTCCCCGCCGGCCCGCCATGGCTCCTTCTCTGTCAACCTTACCTGCTTCGGCTCGGGTATTAAGCTAAGCATCGCTCTCTCCTCCTAGTACATCGTCAGGTTTAAATTTATGGATTGGATCAGTAAGGACGAAACCGCCTATTATTGTGTTCGGTTTTTCGACTACATCGGGCCCACTCGCCGTCTCCGTTCCATATGTAATCGGTTTTTCGACTACATTGGGACGGATGGCCTCATTGTGACCACTCCATTACATTTATCTCTGATTGTTCGGTACGAACGCAACGTCCTACCTTATCGCGTTAATGAAATGGGATCAGTTCTTTTATTCTGTTACTCTCCTAGTCCTTCTTGGCCGCTGTAATCCGGCCATTCTTCCACACTGCCTGAATGTCCAGGGCTCCGCCGTTCTTGCGGAAGCCGATCAGATCTGCTGGGGCATCGGCGGTAAGTCCGGCAGCCTGCGGGAGCCCCAGCAGCTGGGCCGGGTGAAGTGAGGCGCAGTCGATGGCGTCCTCCAGCGGTGCCAGCCCGGACCGGGCCAGGTAGGCCACCTGGTCCGCCAGCATCATGGCTGATCCGGCCAGCAGCCGTGGATGGCCGGCCAGATGCAGCCGGCCTTCCGGCGTCAGCACCACGTCGCCGCCGATATGCAGCCGGTAGGCACCGGGTGCCATGCCGCTCAGCGAGACGGCATCGCTGACCAGAATCGCCCGGCTCTGCTTCACCCGCAGAATCACCTTCAGCAGCGTATCCGGCAGATGGCAGCCGTCGGCAATCATGCAGCCGTACAGCTCATCGGCAGCTAGTTGCTCCCACAGATAGTGAGGATGGCGCGGCAGAGTAAGATGCGTACCGTTGCCCAGATGAGTAGACATCACCGCCCCTGCAGCCACTGCTTGCCGGATCTGCTCCGGTGAGGCCGCCGTATGTCCGATGGAGACCCTCACGCCGGAAGCGGTGCATCTGGAGATGAAGGCTGTGGCTCCCGGCCATTCGGGCGACACGGTAATGATCCGGATCAGCCCCGCCGCCGCCTCCTGCCAGCGGCAGAAGGCCTCCCAATCTGGCGGGCAGATATGCTCCAGGGGATGCGCGCCTCTCGGACCGTCCTCCGGCGACAGGAACGGTCCCTCCAAATGGATGCCTGTGATCAGCCCGGCGATATCCGGCTGTGTCCGCACGGCTTCAGCAATCACGGATGCTGCCTGGACGAGCTGGTCCGACCCGTTCGTAATCAGGGTAGGACAATACGAGGTAACTCCCCGGGCCAGCAGGCAGCGAGAGAGTCCAGCCACGGTCTCCGGTGCAAGCGGCAGCGTATTGAAGTCAAGCCCCCAGCCGCCGTTCACCTGCAAATCAACCAGCCCCGGCGCAAGCCAGGGCCAATCGGCCATATGCGGACTCTCGGCCAGGGTATGAACCGCTTCAATGACGCCACCGTTAACGTGGACCTCGAGCGGCAGGCCGGTTCTGTAATGTCTTCCCGAGATCACACCGTTCATGAGCCGAAGGCATCCCGGTCGGTAAATAGTGTAATGGCGGGATGGGTCCGCAGTAGGCTCGCCGGGCACGCAGTGCTGAGCGGGCCATGAAGCGCAGCCTGCAATGCGGCCTGCTTGGCCTTCCCAGGTACAATCCCGAACAGATGACGGCCTGCCATCAAGGCGGGCACGGTCAGCGTCAGCGCATGAGTAGGGACATCGTCCAGCGTGGCGAAGCAGCCGTCATTCACCTGCTGCGTCCGGCAGGCTTCATCCAATTCAACCGCTTTAACAAGCAGCGGATCGGCGAAATCGGCTACAGGCGGATCATTGAACGCAATATGCCCGTTCTCCCCGATGCCGAGGCAGACGATATCAATAGGGGCTTCATTCAGCAGCGCCGCATATCTCCGGCACTCCTCATCAATACTTCCTGTCCGGCCCAGCAGCTCGATTCGTCCGGGATTCACCCTGCTGAACAACCGTTCCTGCAAGTAGTTCCCGAATCGCTGGGGAGCCTCTGACGGAAGACCGATATATTCATCCATATGAAAAGCATGCACCCGGGACCAGTCAATCCCCTGCTCCCGCACCAGCCCCTCATACAGCTCATTCTGTGACGGAGCTGCGGCAAACACAATGCGGACCGGAGCCTGGGACTTCCCCTGCAAGTCTCTGATTCGCTGCCCAACTGCTCCTGCCACTGCAGCACCCATCTCGCTGCGCTGGTTATAGACCAGAACGCGCATACGCTCCACCTGATGCTCCTCTGCCGGATCCATACTATCATTCATAGCTACGTCATCCCTCCTTATTGGGGTGTGGCAGGGGCGGGGGCCGCCCCTGCTTGTTACACTCATCCAGTTACACTCATCCAGTTACACTCTTCCAATTACGATCTTCTCGTTACTCTCTTTCACTTAAACTCATCCAGTTCTACTCTTCCTGTCACGCTCTGTCTAGCGCATCCACTCGGTTACAACCCGCTACTCACCATCAAATATGGCTTGTTATCCGAATTCTCAGAACTGCCCAGCGTTACAACGATTCCCGCAGTATTAGGGTCGCTCCACTGAAAGGTCGGCGTAAGTCCAGCCGCCGCTGCCGCGACAACATAAGCGGTCACATCCGCGCTGTACCACCCGGACCCGGTGACCCGGACTGTTCCGAGATTCGTTCCGCCGCTGACAGGGCGGTTATTCCAGGTAATTCCACTCTCGGTCCACTGCGTTCCGGTGTAGCCCTTCAGAGCAAGCGTAACCGGAGAAGCTGGAGCAGCGGTAACATAGACGTTCAGCGTTACGGACTGCACCGCCGTCCCGGAGAGATTCAGCTCTGCCTTCATGAAGGCGATACGGTCGCCTCCGCCCTGTGCGTTCGGAAGATCGGCAACCTCCAGCACAGGCTCCTGCCCGAAATTAGTCGAGGGCTGATGTTCATGGACATAGGCATCCATGGTCACCGGGATCACCGGATCTGCCGGAGCACTTCTCTCGATATTCAGTAGATAGAGATCTGCCGTTCCATCTTCGTGGTACACCAGGACCGACACATCAGCAGGCTCTGACCCGATCGTAACGGACGCGGCCGTTCCCGATGCCACGGGCAGTCCATTTACAAGCGCCGCATCCGAGGCCTTGGCGGTAACCGGTGTGACCTGCAGCGAAGTTACATTGCTGTTGACTGTTACGGTATAGGATTTGTCACTTGCAGAGAAGGGCTTGTCCCACTCTCCTGCCGATAACGTTAATCCGCTAAGCCCTCCATGCGGCAGCAGCACGATGGTGTGCGGAAGGTCATGGGCGCTGGCATAATAATATCCGGCAGCCTGAACTCTTCTCGGCTCGAACCCGGCCTGACGGTTCTGGGCAATCGCCTCTGAAGTGAAGGCAGCCCGTCCATCCGCTCCTGTAACAGCCGCCGCGTAACGGCCTGCCGAATAGGTGAACCGGCCTTCTATAGCGGCCCCTGCGAGTACTGCCCCTGTGGTATAGTCACGCACTTTCATGGAAGCTGCCGCAGCGGTTCCAGTATATGATAGCTGCATATCTGTCACGATCATCGGCTTCAGCGCTGTGCTACCGGTGACCGCAGACACTTCGCTGGAGAACGGCCCGATATTACCCGCCAGATCGCGGGCGGCGATACGGTAATAATAAGTCGTCTCCGGGAGCAGTCCCTTGTCCTGATAATTCAGGCCCCGGGCAAGGCCGGCGATATCCGCAGAGGTTGGCGTGAAGCCGGATACTGTGCTGCGGTAGATGATGTAGCGGTCAACCTCTAAGTTGTCAGTAGCCATTCCGTAATTCAGCCTTATGCTCTGATAGTCGCTGGCAACAGCGGACGGTGTGCCCGCAGGAGCAGACGGCGCTTCATGGTCTTCCGGCGCTGTCCAGAAGACGCCGCCCGGTCCCCAATAGGAAGGTAATGCCCGGTAGGAATCATAATGATGGACAGCGATTCCGCCGAAGGCGCTGCTCTGCCCGGAAGCGGCGTAGACCTTGTCCAGCTCTGCTTCCATGTGGCTGCGGCCTTCCTCCTGGAAGGTGATGGTCTCCGGGTCACCGCTGTTTGCAATATCCAGCGTCTCTACCCCGATGACTACAGAATTCGGCTTGCCGATCGCCTCGGCATAAGCCAGCTCACCAGCTGCGCCGGCAATGATGCCCGCTGTGCCATCTGCGGAATCCCGGTAATCCATGATCGAGATATAATCGGAGATATCCTGGATATGCTCGGACAGCCATTTCGTCGTGCCGTTCCACTGGATATTCGCCCCCTGCTCGGAGGAATCGTACCATTTAGGGACAGCAGGGCCGAAGGGCAGCCGGATACCGGCTGTATCCCGGCGGTCAATCATTTTGCGCAGGCCATCCAGGTACTCCTTTTGCAGGAATTTGCTTGGGTCTTTGAAGTCCGGGGAGATATAAGGCTCGATGTCCACATTGATTCCATCGAACTTCTCATCCGCATCCACCGCAAGATTGTAGTTGATAATCTGCTCGATCTCCCGTACGGCATGACTATGGTAGCGCTCATAAGCACCCATATAAGCCGGGGAGGTTCCGCCTGCGACAAGGGCATGGACGCTTAAATTCCGCGCATGCGCCCAGCGCATGAAGGAGCGCAGCTCATCCTCCTGCTCCTCCAGCGCCCGGTAGCCCGCGTAGTTGCCCACAGCCAGATACAGCGTCGTCACCGGCTCTGATCCGAAGGTTGCGGTGTCCGTAACGAAGGACTCCAGCACCTCCCGAGAGCCCGGATTCAGCAGCAGCTTATAGCTCTCCGGCTCCCAAATCCACATCGCCCGGTCCTGATCGGGCAGAGGAACCGCCGGCTCATGCGTGCCGGCACCGACCTGCGCATAAACGGTCGGACTGTAGCCGTAACGTCCGGGCGCATTCGTTGCCCTTGCCTCCAGGCTGATCGTGCGGTCATCGATGCCCGCCGTATTCCAGGCATATACATATTCCGTGCCGTTATAAGCGGCCTGCTGCCACGGTCCCCGGTTCACCCGGACCTGCACGGCCGAGACCGGCGCAATCGATTCTGCCTGAACGGTTACCGCCACCTGTCCGGTCACAGCAATCCCTTCGTCCGGGCCGGTAATCGTCACCACTGGCGCAACGCCTGCGGAGTTGTTCACCTCAAGGGTGACGGACGGACTCCACACCCCGTAGCGGGTGGAAGTATCCAGCCCGCGGGCTACCAGCTCCACCGTACCGTTGTAACGGGAGGTGTCGAGCGTATAAGACCAGCTGCCGCTGTCATCCCCGTCCGGGTCATCCAGCAATACCTCGAACTGGGCTGTCCCGTTCACATATAACCGGACATCGTACAGCCCGGTATAGGTGCCGCTGACCTCCACCGGCCCGCCGGAGGATACATATCCCCCGGGCGGTTCATCCAGTGTAATGGTGCCTGCGGCCCGGGCTGTGCCCGGGGCCATCACTGCTGAGATTACCAGAATCAGGCCGATCAAGGGCAATATCCATCCAAGCCGTTTACCAAAGCCTTGCAGCCTTTGCTTCATAAGCGCCGCCTCCTTTAATGGTCAAGCGAATAGCCTGATTGCCTAGCCTGTGCTTCAGCGTTTCTTCCCTGCGGTCAGCACCCGGTTACTTGCTGCCTAATTGAATATTCTGAACGCGGTCGTAAGCTTCCTTATATGTCGCGAGCAGCTTGTCTACTCCGAGATTGTTAATCTCCTCGACATACTTATCCCAGTCCGCCAGCTTACGGGAACCGGTCACGAACTTGGCAAAGCTCTCATCACGGTGCTTCTTGATCGCCTGTCCGGTGATCGAGATGACTTCATTCTCCTTCTCGGTGAAGGCCGGACGCGGCTGCATGTTGGCCGGATCGTATTTGACAGCCTCTTCATAAGCGTGCTTCAGGTCATCCGAGAACAGGGACAGATGGGCGTTGAAGTCAATCCACGTATACGTTCCGCTGGTCTGAAGTCCCGTCTGCTTCCGCATCTCAATCACATCGGTATATTCCGGCTTGAACTTGATCGTATCGCCTTCCTTCACATACGTCTCGCCTTCCACACCCCAGCTGCTGAGCGTCCGGCCTTCTTCCGAATAGAAAAAGTCCATATAACTCATGATATCTTCGATATTCTTGGAGGTCGAAGCAACCGTCAGACCGCCCTCCATGTAATGGAAGTAAGGATTCAGCTGTTTGCCGCCCTCAAGCCCTGCGGGAGGAGCCAAGAACTGCATATTGAATTCAGGATTCTCCTTGCGCATCGCATTATTGAAGAAGTCCACACGGCTGATATAATCCACGGTTACAAAAGACTTGCCGGTAGACACCATGTCCTGCCACTGCTTGGTCTGCAGCGAGAGGAAGTCCGGCGGAATCAGCCCTTCATCGTAGAACTGCTTCCACATGCCGACCATTTCCTTGTAGCTGTCCTCTGTCGGCCCATAGCGCCATTCTTTTGTATCAAAATCGTAGTACGCCCCTTCGCCTGTTCCATAGTTGACCGTCATGTTCGTGTTCATCTCATCGGGAATCTGGCCGTAACGGACCGACAGCGGGTAGCTGTCCGGGTATTTCGTCTTGAGCGTCTTCAGAGCCGTATGCAGCTCATCATAAGTCTTGGGGACTTGAATGCCCTCCTTCTCAAAAACATCCTGGCGGTACATCCAGATCATCCGGTTCGTCTCTCCGAAGCCCTGGTTCGGGAACATATACATTTTGCCGTCAGCGGAGAGTGCGGCCTTCGCCTCATCCGGGTATTGCTTCATCCAGGCGGTCAGATTCGGCAGCTTGTCCATGTATTCCATCAGGTCTACGAGTGCGCCCTGCTGGCCGAATTTGTTCGATTCCTTGCGGTTGGGCATATACATCAGATCCGGCAGCGCATTGGAAGCCACCGCCAGGTTCAACGCTTCAGCCAGCTTCCCGGAAGGTGTCTGCACCTCCAGCGTGACGCCGGTCTGATCCTTGATCCAGCCCCAGACCGGCCAGTCCTTGGAATAAGGGAAGGTGGCATTGTTGTCCAGCAGTGCGGTGAAGGTGTGGGCCTGCTTCGCTTCCGCAGTGGCAGCTCCAGATTCTCCGCCCGGTGCAGCTGTGGCAGCAGGTGAGGCATTATTGTTATTGCCCCCGCTGCAGCCGCTCACCAGGATTGCAGCTGCCGCGAGGGGCAGCATTACAGACTTCCATTTGTTCATTCTTCATCTCTCCTCTAAGTAGTAGTTATGGTTCAGACCGGTTCAGCCCTTCACTGCACCGATCATGGCGCCTTTGACAAAATACTTCTGAACAAACGGATACACCGTGAGTATCGGCAGCGTAGAGACCATAATCGTTGCATATTTGAGCGACTCTTCAACGACCTGGTTGTCTCCCCCGATTCCGGTCACATCCCCCGAGCTTGCGCTTCCCGCCAGCACCAGATTGCGGAGCAGCACCTGTAGCGGGAACAAATCCGGGGTACGCAGATACAGGAGCGGATAGATGAAGTTATTCCACATGCCCACTGCGTAAAATAAAGCAATAGTGGCGAAGGACGCTTTCGACAGCGGAATGATGATGCGCATGAATATCCCGATATCATTCAATCCGTCGATGCGCCCGGATTCCTCCAGCTCCTTGGGAATGCCCGAGAAGAAGGTGCGCATCAGAATCAGATTCCAGGTGCTTACCGCGCCCGGCAGGACCATGCCCCATACGGTATCCACCATATTCAGGGAGCGGACCACGAGGAAGGTCGGGATCATCCCGCCGCTGAAGAACATCGTCACGACGATCAGCATCGTGAAGGTCTTGCGCAGCGCCATATCCCGGCGGGAGAGCGCATAGGCCCCGGTAGACGTAACCACCAGCGAGATCAGCGTGCCGAGCACGGTGTAGATCAGCGTGTTTTTATAGGCCGTCCAGATCTTCGGGTCTCCAAGCACCAGCTCGTACATCTTCACATTGAAGCCCTTGGGCCAGAACGAGACCGTATTCTTGATGACATTGATATCGCTGCTCAGAGACACCGCCAGCATGTGCAGGAACGGATAGAGCGTAATCACCACAACGATCAGCAGAAAGAACGTGCTGACAATATTAAACAAGGATATTCTCGGTGATCTCATCACCACACCTCTTCTCTACCATAGACTTGTCTCGCTGACCCGGCGGCTGATGTAATTGGCGCTATAGATGAAGATCAGGCTGATGATGCCCATGAACAGGTCGATCGAAGCGCCATAGCTGAAGTTCCCCTGCTCCATCCCGACCCGGTATACGTACGTGCTGATAATGTCGGCCGTATCGTAGATCGCCGGGTTCTGCATGAGGAATACCTTCTCGAAGCCAATCTCCAGCACCTTGCCGATATTCAGAATCAGCGTGATGACAATCGCCGGTGAGATGCCGGGCAGTGTGACATGCCATATTTTGCGCATCCGGCTGGCCCCGTCCATGTCGGCTGCTTCATAGAGCTGGGGATCAATCGCCGTTAATGCCGCCAGATAGATGATGGTCTCCCAGCCGATATGCTGCCAGATCTCCGAGAGGACATAGATCCCCCGGAACATTCCCGGCTCATTCATGAAGTTAATCGGTCCGATCCCGAACGTGCCCAGCAGGTTGTTAATCAGGCCGCCTGTCGGCGACAGGAACATAATGACCATGCTCGCCACAATGACATTCGAGATGAAATGCGGCAGATAGCTGACCGTCTGCACGAACTTTTTGAACGCGGCCTTACGGACTTCATTCAGCAGAATGGCCAGAATCACCGGGGCAGGGAAACCGAACACCAGCTTGTACAGACCCAGGAGCAGGGTGTTCTTCATCAGCGGCCAAAAGTCAGGATTCTCAAAAAACATCCGGTAATACTTCAGCCCCACCCAATCGCTGGCCCAGATTCCTTTAAACAGATTATAATCCTTAAACGTAATGACGAGGCCGAACATCGGCGCATACCGGAAAATCAGATAGTACAGCAGGCACGGCAGGAACAGCAGCCATAGCGTTTTGTTATGGTTCCAGGTCCGCAGCAGACGCCCTTGACGCCGGTAAGGATCTTTCATTTCCTTTCGCAAGTTGTCTTGTACTACACTCGTTTGAGCCATAGGCATTCCCCTCTTGTTCTTAATGATGGCAGCTCGCTGAATGTCAGCTAACTTCCCCTCTGTTTCCGGGGTTTGTCTCCGAATTATAGCGGCAAGTCTTTGGGAAGCGCTATCAGCATGTTATATATCTTTTCGCCTTATTTGCGTATTTCCCTAGAATAGCGTATAAATCAGCAAAAGTGCATATTGTGCGTGTCAGCTTTGGGCCGCTATGATAGGATAAAACGATAACCAAGCGGCTGCACCTGAAGGGGGAATACATATGAAGAGACCGCTTACCAGCCAATTTGCCCTTAGCGGCCTGTTCGTTAAGCTCATGCTCAGCTTCCTGAGCGTCATCCTGCTGCTGGCTTCATTCAATCTGTTCTCTCATCTATATCTTAGCGGGAAGGTCTATCAGGAGGTGGTCCGGCAGAACGAGCAGAGCCTGAAGCAGACGGTGGAAGGGTACGAGAATCACTTCCGGCTGACGCAGAATATGATTCTGGCGCTGACCCAGTCGGATACGTGGACAGCCAACCTGGGCATTCTCAGCCATCTGAAGGAGAACCGGCGGTATGATATTCTCAACGAGGTCAAATCGGATCTGATGACGCTGTACGGGAATCCTTTTCTGCATATTGAGAATTTCATTCTGTACTTCAAGGCGGAGGACTATGTTCTTGAGAAAGAGGGGCTGAGTACCGCGGCCGACATGTTCGGCAAATATTATTACAGCGGGGAGTATCCGGCGGATTTCTGGAGCGCCCAGACCATGGACAACCAGTATCTGAAGGTCCTCCCTGCTGCTTCTTTTACGGAAACAACAATGAGCTCCACGCGTGCGCTCGGGCGGCTGATGCCGGTTATGATCAAGGCTATTCCTTATGAAGAGGTCTACGGCATTGTGATGCTGAATCCGCAGCGGCTGGAGCAGGCGTACGGGGATGCCGGGAAGAATCCCTTCTATATAATGGATGCGCAAGACCGGCTGCTCTTCTCCACCGCAGAGACGGAACTGCCAGCGCTGGAGTATGCCGTTACTACAAGCGCTCATGAGCGGATCGGGGACAACTATTATTTCTATCAAAAAGGGGCGCAGACCGGCTTCACCTACGTCCGGGTCACCGAGGTTGCCGCCATTGCGAGCGGGCTGCGCGGTATGCGGGTGCTGCTCGCCGTTCTGCTCGCTGCTGCGGTGCTGGTCAGCCTCCTGTTCTCCCTCCTGTTCAGCTACCGGCTGAACCAGCCGCTCCAGCGCCTGATCGCCGCGTTCGACCGCAAATCGGGCAGCGTCCCCGGCAAGGTGAGCAGCGTCAAAGAGTTCGCCATTATCGGCGACCGCCTAAGCTCCATCCTGGAGAACAACCGGTTCATCCAGAACGATCTGGCACACAAGAATTCGCTGGTCCGCCAGTATGCTTATACCCATAAGGTGAAAAATATTCCGCTGAACGCAAGTCTGAGCGAGCTGGAGGATGCGCTGCATTCCGAACGGCCGTATGCCTCCATTCTGTTCAAGCTCAGCTTCACCCGCCTCCCGGAGGAGCCGGAGAAGCATACACTGGCGTTATGGCAGCTGATTCAGCGCCTGTTCACCGGGGAGGAATCCGAGAACGTCGCCTTGCAGCCGGAGCAGGATCTGCTCTTGCTGCTGCTCTTCGATCCCGGTCCGCAGAGCGGCATTCTTCAGGTACTGGGCACGCTGCAGGAGCTGCTGGCCGAGGAGCGTTCCCTCTACCTCACGATAGCGGTCAGCCCGGTGTATTCGGGCGAAACCCCGTTCACCGATGCGTACCACAACCTGTCGGAGCTGCTGAAGGAACGCAGACTGAACGGGGAGACACAGATCATCGTGGAGCCGCGGGCCTCGTCGGCCAAAGCGTTTCATCTGAAGGTCACCCATGGAGAAGAGCTGCATAACCTGCTGCAGTCCGGCAGCGAAGAGCCGGTCTTCGGCTGGATAGACCGCCAACTGGAGCAACTGTCGAATAAGGATGCCGCTGCGGAGGATTTCCGGGCTTTTGCTGCGGGAGTGGCAGAACAGACAAGCAAGACTGTCATGAAGCTGAATCTGCCGGAGCTTGAGATGGGGCTGGTCGCAGCCCAGTCCGGTGAGCCGTTCGCCGCCTTCTATTCCACGCAGCAGTATAGTGAATGGCTCCAGGAGCTGGTGACTCCAGTGCTTGCGGCGATCCGCAGCGGCTCGGAGGCCCGGGACCCGGTCATCAGCTTCGTGCTGGAGTATCTGGAGAAGCATTACGGGGAAGACATCAATCTCAATATCGTAGCCGACAAGCTGAATCTGACCTCCGGCTATCTGTCGAGCATCTTCAAGGAGAAGACCGGCATTAACTTCAGCGAATATCTCAACACGCTGCGGATCGAACGGGCCAAGGAGCTTCTGATGAACATCGACCTGCGCATCCAGGATATCGCACTTCAGGTCGGCTACCAGAACGTGAACTCGTTCATCCGCATGTTCAAGCGTGCCTCCGGCCTGACCCCGGGTGAGTACCGTAAGCGGGCTGGCGGGGATCTGCCGGGGCAGGCTCCCGCATCGGGGGAGGAATAAACAAGCGTGCCCCATTACAGGCACGCTTCATGGAACAACGATTAAGGGCGGGGGTCTTCCCCGCCCATATAAATGCGGATGATCGCATCCATATACTGCATGACTTCGGTTGTCATTCCGTACACCCGTGCAGACTGGTCCTCCTGCGGAGTAATGTAGTCCCAATATTTTTGGATCAGCTGCTCGTCTCCGCCAAACATTTTATCGGCGTATTCAATAATTGAGGATGCAAGCTGCTGCGCTGCGGGTGAATCAGGCGGCTGCGCCAGCAGTCCTGAGACCCTTCTGAGGATATCGGACCACTCCATAGCGAGCGGGTTACTTACATCGCTGATCGGCAGTACCTCCAGCTCTTCCGGGGTGAAAACCTGCTGCCGCAGCTGTGGACCCTGGGAAGGCTGTTCAAGCTCACGGATAAATCCGAGCATCTCATCAATATTTACTTGTTCGGTTGCCCGCATAGCGTACAAGGTGGAAAACAGCAAATGCTCTACCGCCCGCAGCTTCTCCTGCTCCTGCTTCACGAAGACCATCTGCTGCGTAAGTGCACGGCTCCAGACAGCAACATCATGATGTGCAACCTCACCGTTGTCGAGGATCACTTTAATTTCACCCAGCTTGAAATGCATTTGCTTCAGCACAGCAATCTTCTGCAGCCGCAAAATCTCATTCTCGCTATAAGAGCGGTACTGGTTCCTGGTATCCCTGTCCGGCTGCAGCAAGCCCAGCTTCTCATAGTAATGCAGGGTGCGGACAGACACACCGGTTAGCTTGGACAGCTGCCCTACGGTATACATCGGCTTCCCTCCAATAGGTATATTATTAGCTATATAGATTGAATTTGTAAGTCATGCGACATGGGTTGGCCGTGACTCCAGAGAATGTTTGGCCCTCCGGCCGCTGTTGTCCCCAGATTTCTTAATTGAAACCGCTAATCGCGGGTGAAATCCGGTGACAAAGGCGGACGCTACCGCTCCTACAGTGCCAAAATTCTCCTCCGCCACTTTTCCCTGTCTGTATATTTTCAAGATCTATCTATATAGAAGGTTGGGCACAGAAGTTTATGCGGTATCGGCGTTGCCGGGCGCCGCCTTATTCTTGAGATGCTGTCCGCCGGCGACCCCGGCGCCACAGGTTGAGCAGTACCAGCAGCACAGCGCTGCCGACAATGATTATACCAAACTGGATCACAACGGGACCGGTCCCTGCCTCCAGCTCGTTGTACGTCAGCAAGCGCTGTTCCCTCTGCAGAATAACAAACCGCGCCATTGCCAGATACGTCAGATGAAAGCCGATGGAAGCCCACAGCGACCCGGTCAAGCTGCGCCATAGTTGAAGTACCGTGCCGAAGCATAGCAGCATAATCACATATTCTGCATTGATGCTATTTCCGCGGTCAAGTCCGCTCCAGGCTTGCAGCTGATTCACAGTGACTGGCACCAGCACAAACAGCAGCACCTGAGCGCAATAAGCAGCATAGGCAGGTAGCCGCAGCCGCAGGCCGCTGTATACAATTCCTCTCATCGATAATTCCTCCGGCAACGCTTCGTACAGGAAAGCGATAGATGTACTGAAGGCTACAGCCAGCAACAGGTCCACGGAGAAATCCCAGGCAATAATGGTGGTCCAGCCCAGCGCACCGGTAATGATAAAGCCCAATCCCCCCATTAGCAAGGCTAACGCCCCGCCGCCCAGCAAATGCAGGAATGTGGCCGGGGTCAATCGCAGTAGCCTGGCGCTTAGCCGGAAACGGCGCTGAATCAGACAGACCGCGGGCACAATAAGCAGCGCCGCGGTGAAGGCCTGGACAACGGCAATTTCGTTGTCCGTTGCACCGGAAGCCCGGACGGCGTTCCCGGCAACCGTAGCCGTGAACAGTCCCAGCGTCATGGCGAGCCACCCAAGCGCTGTAATTGCCAGCCAGCTGCGGGCAGGTGTACGGCTTAAGATGTTCGATGTAGGCAATGTTGTTTTGTTCATTTGTGATCCCTCCTGCCTCCATTGTAAACCCTCCAGTAAACGTCAGGGTCAAGTCTGAATTAGCAGGAATGGTTCGTTGATCCCTCTGGCGCAATTCCCTCTGGCTGGTTCTGACTTTGGGGATATGCGGTCGGTTACGCCAATCAGCACCGGGAATATCCGGGTCATGAGCAGGTTCCCGCTATAGAACGATTACTTCCCCGCTTTATAGGCCATCTCCTTGCGGCTTACAATGATATTCTCCTTATTCCCGTTATCGCCCTCTTGACAGTCCACTGCAATAGTTGTATTAGGCGGCAAGGACTCAGGTTGAACCCTCCTTTTTCACCCTATCTTATTTGACATCATAAATGGGAAAAAGTCGCAA
The DNA here is from genome assembly GCF_038002805.1 of Paenibacillus sp. FSL H3-0333. Taxonomy (NCBI): domain Bacteria; kingdom Bacillati; phylum Bacillota; class Bacilli; order Caryophanales; family Paenibacillaceae; genus Paenibacillus; species Paenibacillus sp. FSL H3-0333. Next base: position 4,392,034 of record NZ_JBBODG010000001.1, read on the forward strand.
ATGGGTGTGGTCTATCCGAACCAGGCCTAATGCCTTGTATAACAATAAAAGTCGCTAAAGAGCGACTTTTAAGGGACTCATGTTTCTGTTATCGTAAGGAGCTTGTGTCTTTGACACTCCATCAAGTCATATCATCCCGCAGCGCATCAATGATATTCTCCCGCTTGATTGTGCTGACCGAATACAGCATGGTAACGAATACGATCAGGAGCACGCTGATTACACTGATGCCGATGCTGGCCCAGGGGAAGACATAACCGATATTGTCCGCGCCGCCGATGAGCATGCCCCGGTAGATCAGCCAGGAGCAGGCCAGCCCGATAGGTAGCCCGAACAAGAGCGCGCGCATACCATAAAAGGCACACTCGAAATTCATCATCTTCTGGAAATTGCGGTCGGACATCCCCACAGAGCGGAGCATCGCCAGCTCCCGGCGGCGCAGCTTAATGTTCGTCGAGATTGTGTTGAACACATTGGCAATCGCGATCAGTGAGATCATGATAATGAAGGTATAGGCGAACACGTTGATGATGAATATCGTATTGCGGCTCTCATCCATCATCGCATACACATTGTACAGCTTATATTCATCCGTAATTTGCGCACCCTGGATCGTCTTCTCCATCTCCGCGACCGACTGTGCCGGATGCTTGGAACGAAAAGTCAGGCCCTTCACTGCCGGCGGACTGTCCGCCGTCTCAAACTTGCCGATGAGTGAATAAGGAGCGATCATCCGGAAGAAGAACGGTTGACTTGCGCCGGGGCTTCCTGTAACCGGGAGGGTATCCGGCGGTACAGTCTCTACGAACGTAACCGTTACGTCATGCCCCTGCCCAATCTTCGACCCTCCCTCTGATTCGGGGGCAATGGTCAGGGTAGAGGATGAACGCTTGAACAAATTACGGAACTCGTCAGCCTCCTTCAGCCGCTTATCTTCGGCAGGACTCATCGATTTGGCAACGGCGAGGAACTTGGCGTCCGGACCTGTATATTCCGCTGCGGACAAGCCCAGCCCTTCGAGAATCTTCAGATAAGCGCTGTCATCCAGAAATTGCAGATCTACGGGTAGCGTTGCCTGCTCATCCGACCGGCCCGGCGAAGGAGTACCTGTTTTTCCCGCAATTCCTGCTTTTCCATCATTGACTGCTTTCCCCGAGTCCCCCTCTGTGCCCCAATAGGCATCCGAGAGCTCGCTTGCGTGGGCTGTCCCCGTCACTTTCAGCAGCGTCTGGTAAGAGCTCTCATAGATGCCGCCTGCGGTTCTGAGCTTGTCGTAGAGCGCCAGCATTTCACTGTCTTTCATAGTTGGTGTGGCGAAGCCGATATCATAGTTGGTGAACGCTACCGCCTGTTCCGACATCTGCTTCAAATCAGTGACAAAAGCGCTGGCCGATATAAACAGCACGACGCTTAACATGAGCGACAGCACAATGCTGCGGTAGCGTTTCTTGTTTCTTTTGAAATTCTTAAGTGCAAGGGCGCCTTCGAGACCGTAGATACGCTGCGCCCGGCTGGACGTCTTCACGGCCTTGGCTTCAACCTTGACCTCGTTCGTCTGGCGGATACTCTCCATCACGGGAGTGCCTGCCGCCTTCCTGGCCGGAATGTACGCCGAGATCAGAATCGTAACCATACTTAGCGCTGCCGCACACGCAATGGCCGGAACGGACACCTTCAAGCTCAGCGGTACGCCGGAATAGAGAATATTCCCGAAATTACTGGATACGACAGTTAGCACCAGTCCCATGCTGCCTATTCCCAAGAGAATGCCAGCCGGTATTCCGGCCGCACCAATACACAGACCTTCGAACAGCACAGAGTTACGCAGCTGCTTCGCTGTGGCTCCCACCGATGAGAGAATGCCAAACTGGCGTGTGCGCTCATTCAGGGAGATGGTGAAGGCGTTGTAGATCATGAAGATCGAACCGGTCACAATAATAAAAGCGACGATCCCACCAACCGTGTACAGTAGAGCAGTTAGCAACCCGCTGCTTGAGACGCCCATGAAGCGCAGCACATTATCGTTGTAGATGTAAGCATGGCCTGAAGCGGTGCTGCTGGCGTAAGCCTTCACTTCACGCGGATGCTTCAGGGTAACATATAAGCTGAAGCTGTCCGCCCGCTCTGACGGATCGGCTCTGGTAATCAGGGTATAGCCTGGTGCAGCGGATTCCTCAAAAGCAGGCCTTGCGCAGATTCCGACGACCTTGTAGGTTCGCTCTGCCCGGGGCACCAAAGCTTCAGCGGCCTTATCCGCCTGATAGGCATCATGCTGGTTCAGCCGCTGGTTGCCGTTCATCCGGTCTCCCACAGCCAGTGTGAGCATGTCGCCTTCCGCGAACTTGATTCCGCCGTTCGCCGCCAGATGTGACGGGACTAGAATCTCACTGCTGTTATCCGGCATTCGGCCGGAGACCAGAGTGACGGGCAAGATACCCGGGGAAGCTTCGTCTTCACGTACGCCAGCAATGAACAGATAAGGCTTATCCGGGTTCTTCCCGCCGCTAAGTGCCGCATAGCCAATATTTTCGAAGGATGCTGTACGGGCTACGGCCTGATCGTGTGTCCGTTCCTGCAGGAAGGAGGAATCCACTGCCGGGAATCCGATGTGCCAGCCGCCGTATTTGGCAATGGAGCCCTTGATCATATAGCTCTGCAAGGATACGGCGAAGGTGGAGACAGCAGTGATCATAGCAGTGGATAGGATTACTCCGATAATCGTTACAATGGTCCGCGTGCGGCTTTTTTTGAGGCTCTGGAGGGTAACCTTGTTGAAAATATTCATGGCCGTACCCGTTCGTCCCGCACAACCCGGCCGTCTGAGATGCCGATAATCCGGTCTGCCTGGAGGGCAATATTCTCGTCATGCGTAACGATGAGCAGGGTCTGCCTATACTTCTGATTGCTTAATTTCAGCAGATTAATAATCTCATGTCCATTCCGGCTGTCCAGGCTGCCTGTGGGTTCATCCGCCAGCATGACCGCCGGGGCATTCATCAGCGCGCGTCCGATGGATACACGCTGCTGCTGTCCGCCCGAGAGCTGATTCGGCAGATGCGTTCTCCGGTCCGTCAGCCCCAGCAGCTCAAGCAAATCGTTCAGCCGCTCCTCGTTGACCTTGCGTTTGTCCATCAGAATCGGCAAGGTGATATTCTCCACTACATCCAGCGTGGGAATCAGATTGTGGAACTGGTAGATCAGCCCGACCTGCCGCCTGCGGAAGATCGCCAGCTTGTCATTGCTCTGCGCATATACATCCTGTCCGTCCAGATAAACGTTGCCGCTTGTCGGCACATCGACTCCGCCGATGATGTGAAGCAAGGTAGACTTCCCGGAGCCGGAGGAGCCGATGATCGCCGTGAACTCCCCCTTCTCAATCGTCAGAGACACCTCGTCCAGCGCCGTAACCCGGTTATCTCCCTTCCCGTAGACCTTGCTCAGCTTGTCAATTCTCAAAAACTCCATGCTGCAATTCTCCCTTCACCTGATCTATCCCTATCATAGAGCCGCAAGCTTACATCTCTGTGACTTTCAGGTGAGAGATCCGTCACTTAGGGAAACGAAGCCTGAAGAGCGCACCGCCTTGCGGATGATTATGTGCGGTAACGGTTCCTCCCTGCCGGGTGATAATCATTTTGCAGAGGGCGAGGCCGATTCCGTACCCTGCATGATTAGGGTTACTGCCGCGATAGTAGCGGTCGAACAGCCGGGGGATTTCTTCCTTGCTGAAGCCCGGGCCGTTGTCATGTACTATCAGCTCGGTATACAGCGGATTGTCTGTGCAGACCAGCTCAATCTTCCCGTTCTCCCCTGCGCTTTCCAGGCAATTCTTCAGGATATTCTGGATCGCTTCCGGAAGCCAGGCCGGATCGCCTTGGATCACTACTCCTGAAGGGCAAGCGATCCTTAAGTCTACATTGCGCAGCTCCATCTGGATCAGGAACGGACGAACAGCAGTGCGGAGCAGGTCGTTAACGGCGATAGGCCCGCTTTGAAATACAACAATACCCGCATCCAGGCGGGATAGCCTGAGCAGAGAGGTAATCAGCCAATCCATCTGCATCAGCAGCTCCTCGGTCTCCCGTATAAAAGCTTTCCGCTCGTCTTCCGCAGGACTATTAGCAAGCAGCGTCATAATCAGGTTCACCGAGGTGAGCGGAGTACGGAGCTGGTGGGCGATGTCAGCCAGGGAATCGGCAAGATGGCCCTTTTCCTTGATCAGCTCGCGGTTCTGATCCCGGATGCGCTGCGTCATTTTGGTAATCTCGCTATGTAAGATGGATAACTCGCCCTCTTCCGAATCAGCGATGAACAGATGGTCCGCATTATGCAGCACCCGGTCAATTTCATCGGACAATCTCGCCAGGCTCCTGTATCTGGCCCGGGTAAATCCAACGAACGCTGTGCCAAAAGTAGCAGTGCAGCCTATGGCCAGGACGCCCGCTGCCGTGTTCATGACGAATCCAGCCGTTACAGCGGCGGCGGCGAGGAGGACGAACACCACGGCAAACTGCCGGACCTCTCTATTGCGCAGCATCGCTGCCCCCCAGCCGGTATCCCGTCCCCCGCACCGTCAGGATGATCTTCGGGCTTGCCGGATCGCACTCGATCTTCTCCCGCAAGCGCTTGATATATACAGTCAGCGTATTGTCATTAACAAATTCGCCCGCTGCGTCCCACAATTCATCCAGCAGTCTGCCCCGTGTAATAATGGTTCTGGGATTGTTCACAAATACGAGCAGCAGCCGGTATTCCAGCGCGGAGAGGAATACCTCCCGGCCGTTTTTTTTCACAACTCCGCTGGCCGGATCAACATGCAGCCCGCCGAGATCAAAAGTAGACCCGGAGCGCCCGCTTTTTCGCAGAGCCGTGCCCATCCGCGCGATCAGCTCCCGTGGCCGGAACGGCTTGGTGATGTAGTCGTCCGCCCCCATATTCAGCCCGGTCACTACACTCGCCTCGTCGCCCGAAGCCGTCAGGAAGATGACAGGAATGTCCTGCTCCTCCTTGATCTCCGTGCATACCGTAAAGCCATTGCCGTCCGGCAATGAGATATCAATCAGCGCCAGGTCAAACATATGTCCGTCAAGCGCAGCCGCTGCTTCCTTGCGCGTAGGCGCGTGCGTGACAGTGAACCCCTCCGAGTGAAGCAGCAGCACCAGGTTGCGCGCAATGGCCGGATCGTCTTCAACCAGCAATATTTGTGTCATATTTAAGGGCCTCCGTTGTAGCCTGTTATGTATAAAAAGGTACTCTTATTAAGAGTACCTGTAAAGAAATCATTAAATTAATACTAGGCAGCCTGCACCTGATCCGGCGCCTTATGCTTCATGATCGGCAACATCATGAGTGCACCCAGGAGGAACAGGAGTCCAGCCCCGCCATAAATGGTACTCAGGGAGAAGGCGCTCTTCAGCGCACCGGCGAACGACATGGATACCACCATCATCCCGACGAACATCGGATTCAGCACTCCGTTAACCCGGCCGACAATCGAGCTATTAGACCATCTCAGAATCATGGTACTGATTCCGATATGAATGCACGGGAACATCAGCCCGTTCAGGAACTGCACGGTCAGCGTGAGCGGAACGCTTGTTGAGAACCCGACAATGGTCGTACATACGGCACCTGCCAGCATCCCCATGGCGAGCAGCAGCTGGGGCGGAACCTTTTTGGCGAAGGCGGCCACGAGCCCTCCCCCGATCAGCATGGCTGCACCGTTAACCATAAGCATGTATTGCAGGAACTCCTTGCTTCGGCCTAGCCGCTCTGTGACGATGAACAGATTCAGTGCCTGGGCTGCGCCCACCGCAAGTCCCGCCAGTACAAACGCAAGTCCGAGCATCCGCAGCACCTGGCTCTGCCAGACATACCGGAAGCCTTCGGTGAAGTCCTTACGGAATTGCCCTTTCGCCGCAACTGTCCCGGCTTCCATATGATCCTCCGGCAGACGAATAAGCACGAGCGCCGACAGCAGAAAAGCAACGCCCATTACGGCAATGGAGATCTCAAGGCCGAAGGTGCTGTATACGAAAGTGCCTAACATAGGTCCGAGAACCATGAAGATGGCCATCAGCGATTGGAAGAGCGCCATCCCCTGCTGCAGCTGTTCCTCCGGTACATGGAACTTAAATAACCGCATACTGGAAGGCTGGGAGAACTGCGACAGAATGGCCGAGATGAACGCGACCAGATACACGGATTCCCAGGAACCGAAGTGAATGCTGAGCAGAACGGCGAATACCGATACCGCAGACAGGGAATCACACCAGATCATCGTCCGCTTCGGCCGCCACCGGTCTGCAAAGGTTCCTCCAATGAAGGAAAAAACAAAGATAGGCGCAAATTCAGCTACGCTGATCAGCGAAATGGCGTAGGGATCATTATGGGTCCGCTCCGCAACATAGAGCAGAATCGCGAAATTACGCACCCAGATCCCGATCTGCAGCAGCACGCTGGATAATAAAATCGTCTGCAGAAAGCGATTGCGGAACAGGCTTGGTTGATTTGCGCTTTGGTCATGCTGATTCAATCGTTTAACCCCCTATTTATCGATAAAATACGCTCAGCTTCTTAAGGCGGGGTTCTCCTTTCACTCTCTATATTATAAGGAGCGGACCGCGATCTTGAAAGCTATAAATCCAGGAACAGACGGGGTCAAGCGACTCCGAAATATTCCTTCAGCCCCGCTACGACAGCAGCCGCTACCCGGTTCTGGAAATCGTCGGAGAACAGGATAGCTTCCTCGACGGCATTGGACAAGAAACCAACCTCCAGCAGCGTAGCGGGCATGTTGGAATATTTCAATACGATATATTTGTTGTATTTAACCTTGCGGTCCGGAAAGCCGGTGGTCCCTTGCAGATGTCGATGCATGATATCGGCGAAGGCTTTACTCTCCTGGCTGTAATAATAGGTTTCGGTTCCCCGCACCTTGGGCGACCCTGTGACAGAATTGCCATGGATGGAGACGAAGGCATCGGCCTGCAGCTCATTGGCCATCTCTGCCCGCTGCTTGTTGGGCGGATAGGTATCCTCACGGCGTGTCATCACAACATTGAACGCCGGCTCCTGCAGCAGCAGGCGCTCCACCTTCAAGGCTACGCTAAGGTTGAAATCTTTCTCCAGCTTCTTCGTAATGCCGATCGCTCCCGGGTCCGCAGCCCCATGGCCGGCATCAATAACAACGGTCTTCTTCCCGTTGCCCGGCTGAACCGGCTCTGCCGGAGGCAATTCGGCTGTGGCAGAGCTCAGATCGACGACCAGGAGCCGGGAGGCGGCATCCTCCTCGATGTAACTGGTATACTTCGTATCGGCAGAGAGCGCAATCACAATCCGCAAGGTGGCGGCGTCCGGTTCGAATAGCCCGTAATACAGCTTGTTGACATTGGGAACGCCGGTAACGGTCTGCTCGCCGGATTGGGTGCGGCTATCCCACGATACCGTCTGTAAGAAATCTGCGGAAAAGTTCGTTCGGGGCAGCTCCACTACAATCTGCAGCGGTTCGTTTCCGGTATGTACAGACGGCTGGACATCGCCGGTAAAAGCAAGCATCAGGCGGTCATCGCTGAAGCTGAGACTATGGACGGTGGAAGTCGCCGCGGCTGCGGCGGGCAGGGGCACCGGCTGGTCCGGGACTTCAGGGCTTGCCGGAGCAGGAGTGATGGCCGGCTGCTCCGGCGGAAGCGGGGCTGAAGTCAAGCCCACCACCTTGAGACTGTTGTCCCAGCTCACCTGGACACCCATGGCTTCGCTGATGAACCTTAGCGGAACCAGCGTGGTTCCGTTACGGTTCCGGGGAGCGGTGGCCAGCGAATGGGAGGCCCCATCGATCAGGGCTTTCTTTTGGCCGATCGTCAGCACTATACTGCCGGATTCCTTCGGGATGGTTACGGTTCCAACCTGTTGATTCCAGAGGACCCCCATTCCCATATTCTCCGCAATGATCCGCAAGGGAACCATCACACTGCCGTTGATCAATTCAACCTTGTCTTTCTTTTGCATAGGGATTGCTTGCCCGTCCAGTATTATGGTCGGACTTGTCTTCACAGCGGCACTGGCCCGCCCGTTGAGCGGGAAGCATAAGAATAGGACAGCCAACAGGAGGAACCAACTACATTTTTTCATACGTGCATCTCATCCATTTCATCTAATTTGTAGAATTGCTGATTCTTAAATTAGACTCCAATAATTGGAATAGGTTGCGAAATTGAGCATTTATAATTAGTTATATCAAGTGGAAACGGCTTTGCCGTCCTTTTAAAGGACGGTACTGTTTCAGCGAGAAATAGAAGGATAATTATAGCGCGAAGCATATAAATTCTTATCTTTCTACGAAAAAACGGCACCCCGAGGGGCGCCGCGCTATATTATTCCATTCTCCCTACTGGGCTTGCTTCAATTGAACGGTCTTCATGTATTCCTTGAATTCCTCGGCGATTTCTTTGTACTTCGTATGGTGCAGGTAATGGGAGCCTACCATCGGGATCAATTTACCCTGTGCAGACTGCTTCGCCTGCTCCTCATGCAGCGGAATCCACTGCTTGTTGTTCTCGTTATTGGATTGTGCGAACAGCAAGACCGGCAAATCCTGCGGGTATTTCAGCTTTGAGCCGTTTTTGAAATTGGAACCAAGGTGGCTAAGCTCATTCATCAGCGTGGAGTTATTGCCGTGTACATTGGTGATCAGTTTCATCTGCTCTTTGGTATGCTCATCATAGTCAAGCGATTTAAACGAATCTCCGCTGAGCTTCGTTAGCAGCCGCATCACACCTGAATCCTTGGCAAACTTCATGGCCTTCAGCGGCAATTTCACATCCATGCCTGGCTGATTGGGCACACTACTGTCAATTCCTACGAAGGCTTGAACTTCATCCGGATAAGCATTTACATATGATACAGCATAGAGTCCTGTAATGGAATGTCCCATCAGAATATAACGCTTCAGACCGAGCTGCTCCACAGCCTCATGAATTTCACTGATGATATTCTCTGTCGTTCTTTCTTTATCCGTCCCATCGCTCAGGCCATAGCCGAAAGGCTCGATGGCTACGACTTTGTACGAAGGCGTCAATTGATCTATCAGCGGCTTGAAATCAAGCACAGGCGAAGCGGTTCCTTGCCCCGGCAAGAGAACGATAGTCTGTTCACCGCTGCCTTGAATCAGCACATTCATCTTTTTCCCGTCTACATTGACGTATTGCCCGTACGATTCGATCTTCTTCTTCTCTATCCCGTTACTGATGACATTAACGATAAAGGTGATGCCTATGAACAGCACAAGCACTCCGATAATGCCACCTAATATTTTCAACCATAATCTCCGTTTCTTGCGTCCCTTTTCAGGTTTATTTATTTCAGCGGTTCCTGCCATGTCCATCTTCTCCTGTTCTTCTATCTGTAGATTCGCCTTAGCGGTATATGAAGAGTGTATCTGCTTAAGATGTCCTCTTCGTGACGGGAATATGAACGGAGTATGAACTTGGCTATTTTAATTCAATCATTCGGGATCAATCCATCCCCACAATAGACCAGTTATGATCGACCTCCGGTATGATCGTCTGGCGCTCCCGGATGTAATGGACCAGCAACTCGCGGACGCTGCAGTCCGACTCCCAGTGCTTGACGGCGCTGACCAGTCCAGAGGCTTTCAACAGGCTGCTGTAGCGGTAATTGTTAACGGCAAGCTGTAGCTCGTCCGTATCGGCGAGCGTTCTGCCCCGGTAGGCCAGATGGATGATCCGCCGGCCAACAGGCTGCGAGATGTCGATCTGATAATTAATCCCGGCGAACATATCGTAGAGGTAACTCGGCACCTCGGGATCGGCGGCAATATTCGTGTCCCCGGGCTGCCACTGCCGGAAATGGGCAGCCGAAGCTTCCATATAAGCCTTCAGCTCCTTGCCGGTGACGGTAACCACATACAGCACATTGTCAAAAGGATAAATGCGGTACACATCTGCATAGGTCAGCGGTCCCTGCTTCAGATCCGCCTTGTCGTTGAACAGGCTGGTGGCGGCAACATCCGCTCCGCTGGCCTCCAGCATGGCCCGCTGGATCAAGGTAATGACCGCCGTATCCTGCACACGTCCCGCCGGCAGACCGGCAGTCTCTTCAGGCTGGAAATCGGCGGCCGCATAGCCCAGAATGCCGCCCTCCCCCTCTATCGAAGAGCCTCCGCCGCCATCGGCGATGAACCGGAGGGTCTCTTCATGCGCCTCGGCAACCAGACTGCGCAATTCCGGGTCCGGCTCCCAGCCACTCATATCTACCACCGTGACCTCACGGCTCACAACCTTGGGCTGGCCACTGTCCAGCTCCAGTGTCAGGTCGAAGCGTACAACTTCCCGTCCCCGGTCACGCGGTCCTCCAATGACCGTGCTCCCAATCCGCTGGTTCACGGTAATATGCATATGGCCGACCAGCAGCACATCTGCTTCAGGAACCAGCTCCGCAATCCGTCCGGCGGCATCCGAGCCGCCCTCTTCATCGAACTCTGCGACCATGCCCGCATGGGCGCTGATCACAATCAGGTCCGCCTTCCCTTCCGCAAGAAGGGACTTTGCAATCGTTCGCGCAGTCTCGGCCATGTGTCCGAACCTTAGGCCCTCCACCTTACTTCCATCCCAGCGCGGAACGTTGGGATTCGTCAATCCGACGACCGCAATCCGGATGCCTTGCTGCTCAAGGATTACATACGGCTCTGCAAACGTTCTGCCTTCTGCATCCCAGACATTCGCCGCGAGCACCGGGAAGCTCAGCTCCTGCTTGATTCGCTCAATCAGGCCAAGGCCGAAGTTAAACTCATGGTTGCCCAGTGTCAATGCGGCATAGCCCATGGCATTCAGCGCTGCCGCGACCGGATGCCTGTCATCCGGCCGCTTATTGTAGACATCGTCAGTCAGCATATTCCCCTGGAAGACGTCTCCGTTATCGATCAGCAGAATCTCTGTCCCGCTCTCCCTAAGTTCGCGGACATAAGCGGCTACTCTGGCGAGCCCGTCATTTACGGTAGCGAGTCCGTCTTCGTAACGGTAGCCCCACAGATTGCCATGAACATCCGATGTTGCGATAATCACGATCTTGCGCAGGTTACGGCTTGCTGCCGGTTCCATCATCTCGTTCACCCTTCTTCCGTCTCTTCATTTCAGAATTGCGCCTGCGGTGAAGCTCTTCTCCATCTGATCGCTGAACAGCACATAGGCGAGCAGAATCGGCAGCGTAGAGATCACCATGGCTGCGGCCAGCGGTCCCCAGCTAATGCTGTACTGGCCGCTGAAGTTCATCAACCCGAGCGGCAGCGTCCGCAGCGATTCCTTCTGGATGAAGGTTGCCGCCATCAGCAGCTCATTCCACACGGCGAGGAATACGAAGATCGCAACCGAGGCAAGCGGCGGCTTCAGCAGCGGCAGCACGACCTTGAAGAAGGACTTCACTACCCCGCAGCCGTCGATGAACGCAGCCTCCTCCAGCTCCTTAGGCATGCTCCGCAGAAACGCCGACAGCATATAGACGCCAATCGGCAGATTCACAGCGATGTACGGCAGGATAATCGACAGCCGCGAGCTGAGAAGGCCGAGATTCTTCAGGATCATGAACAGCGGGATCAGCGTAGCATGAATCGGCACCATGACCCCCATGAGCAGAATGAACAGAATCAATCCGTTATATTTGAATCTCATCCGTGTCAGCGCGTAGGCCATCATCGAAGCGAACAGCAGCACGCACAAGAGGGTAATCAGCGTAACTGACACACTGTTGAAAAAGTATTGATTCACCTTGGCGCTTACCCAGGCTTCTGAGAAATTGCTGAACCGCCATTCTGTAGGGAGCGCCCAGACTACTCCACCGATAATCTCCGAATTGTCCTTAAATGCACTTACCACAAGCCAGTAGAGCGGGAACAACTGGAGGACGGCAATGAGGCCCATCAGTAGATAGATGCCAGTGTTTTTGGTACTCTTCAGCATGTCCGGTCCTCCTTAATATTCAATTTTTTCACGGGTCAGCACTTTATTGAGTACCCAGGCGATGATCAGACACTCCAGCACCATGAACACGGCAAGTGCGCTGCCGTAGCCGAAGTTCTGCTTCAGGAAGGCTTCCTGGAACATTTTCAGGGCAATCATGGTCGTGGAATGCAGCGGTCCGCCATTCGTCATAACATACACACTTTCAAAAGTCTTAAGCGCATAAATCACGTTCAGCACGACACAGATCCGCAGCACATCAGACAATAACGGAAGCGTGATATAACGGACGGCCTTCCAACCGACAGCTCCGTCCAGCTTCGCGGCCTCATAGTATTGCTCTGAGATACCCTGGATACCGGCAAATAGGATCAGCATGTTATAACCTACATAATGCCAGGTCGTTACGATCAGGACTGACAAGAGTGCCGTCTTGGTATCTCCAAGCCAGGCCTGGGCCCAGCTGCCTAGGTGAGCGGCTTCCAGCAGCGTGTTCAGCATCCCGATGTTCGGATCGTAGATTTTGACCCACAGCAGACTGACCATCGTCGTTGACATGACCACCGGGAAAAAGTAAATATTGCGGAACCATTTGCGTCCCTTCATCTTTCGGGAGACCAGCAGCGCCAGGCCGAACGAGAGCGGAAGCTGAACGAACACGCCTGTCAGCAGGAAGGCCACACTGTTCCATACCGCCTTCCAGAAGCTTTTATCTGCGGTGAACATCTTGGTGTAATTGTCCAGGCCCACGAAGGCCATAGGGTTAATCCCGTCCCACTCCTGGAAGCTGTAATACGCCGTCATGAGGATCGGCACGAAATAGAAGACCAGAAATACGGTTAAACCGGGCACTAGAAACAAAGCGATTAATTTCTTATCCGAGAGCGCTCTTTCCATCACTATCCACCTATCAGAGTGCAGAAAAGCGATGCGGTCCAAGAGACTGCATCGCCTTTCCGCTATTATATTTGTAAAGCGTGTCTTACTCTGCCGAACGGAGCAAGGTTTCCAGCTGTGCAGTGTATTCCTCAGGCGTCAGGTTGCCGCCATAGAGCTGCTGCGTCATATCGCGGTATTCCTGACCTGTATCTGCCGACAGCAGGCCGAACCACATCGCCTGGGTTTTGGCTGTTTTGCTGATATCGGAAGCATAAGCGGAGAGCTGCTCATTCTGCGATTCCGACTTCACTTCGCTGGCGGCATAGCCCGGCAGGCCTTTGCGTACGAATTCATCATTGAGCTTGAGGGACAGCTTAATAGCGAATTCCTTGGCTTTGTCGAGATGCTTAGAGCTGTTGTTCACGAACAAGGAGTAAGGTGCCGCCGAGTTCTGGAAGCCGATCGTCGCACTGTAGACATCCTCTGCACCCGTCTTCGGGAATGCGATATATCCGAGATTATCGCCCATGGCCTTCGACAGCGCGCCGAAGTTGAAGCTGCCGTCAATCCAGATCAGCGCCTTATCGTTCTTGAACAGCTCCTGGGCATCCAGGTAAGCCGAGCCGAGGAAGCCCTTCTGGAAGGCATTGCTGCTTACCAGGGTGGCTACCTGCTTCGCTGCATCTACAAATGGAGCATCTGTAAACTTCGCATCGCCCTTAATCGCATTGTCGAAGGCGTTAACGTCCTGACGCGCTACGAGCATGTTGTACAGCAGATCGCCCTGCCATCTTTCCTTGCCGCCGAGGGCGATAGGGATGATCCCTTTAGCTTCGGCCTTGGTTACAAGCGCCTGAAGATCGTCCCAGCTTGCCGGAGGCGTAGCGCCCAGATCGCTCATCAGCTTTTTGTTATAGTAGAAGACCAGGGTTGTACTGATGTTGGAAGGAACGGAATAGATATTGCCGTCTTCCTCCTTCACCAGCTGGTTGTCCAGAAATTTCGCACCAAGTCCCGTGGAATCCAGGGTATCGTTCAGCGGGGCTACCGTTTTTGATTGCAGTACAGGTGTCCGGTAGGACTTCCCGGCATGCTGCTGGAAGACATCCGGCAGCTCATTGGCAGCCAGTGCAACACTGATTTTAGTCTTGTAGGTCTCGTCCTGTATGTACTCATAGTTCAAATCCACGCCGACTTCCGCTGCGGTAGCCTCGGCAGCAGCCTGATACATCGGATCTGCATCGAACATCCATAAGGAGACAGATTCCTTGCCTTCCGCCGGTTTCGCATCCTGATTCTGAGTTGCCCCTTCGTTACCATTGGCTCCTCCGCAAGCACTAAGCACTACACTGCTGAGCGCGATGGATGCTGCAACTACCCCAAGCTTTTTTCCGAACATTTGTGTTGGACCACCTTTCAATATTTCGGGTTTTGACTTACAGGTATCATCTTAACAAGTGAACCGCCGTGCACGAATGGAGATATATTGGTTCTAACAGTAAAATTTTTAGGTATGTCAGATTACTTTACACTTAATTTACGGAGCGTTCCCATCTTAACGGCAGCTTTACACAGGGTTAACTTTAATCAGCGAAAATGTCTAGAGTAAAGGGCTGGAGTAACCCAGCCCCTCCTCATCAAACCGTACGTGAGGTTTTCCCTCATACGGCTTTCCGATGTTTGTCATTCATGGGCATGCAGATTACAATAGCGTTTTTAGTCCGCACTTATTGGCCATATACTTGACCTCCGGGAATGAACTCATCCATCTCCTCCGATTTCTCTTCTTTGCATACCACCGGGTGAATCGCTGCAGAATATACCAATCCAGCTTCGCTAACCTCTTTTGGCTATACTTCGTGTAATAATAATTTCTCCATCCCTGTATCTTGGGATTGAGCCATTCCACGTGTTCCTCAAACGATTTCCAGCGCATGCCGGGTGGTGCTAATCGGTCTTTGACCACGCCCCGGATACGTTCCTCTGCCTTCTTCGTTAGCCACTGCTGTGTGGTATAGTACACCTTCCCTTGAGAGGTTTCTGCTTTCGTTTTTCGGTGGTGCATTCCTAAGAAGTCGAAGCCTTCGTCTCCTGTCCACAGACCTACAATGCGGGTTTTGGTCGGATGTAGCGTGAGTTCCAGACGTTCCATAATGTTGCGGATGAGTTCATACGCATGTTCCGCATCCTTTTTGGTTTTACAGACCACAACGAAGTCGTCTGCATACCTCGTCAGTTCTCCCAGCCCACTTCCGTGTTTCTCCCATAATCGGTCAAAGTAGTTCAAATAGATATTCGCCAGCAGTGGCGAAATCACGCCACCTTGGGGTGTCCCTAAATCGGAGCGCCGTACGTTTCCTTCTTCCATCACTCCCGCATGTAGCCACTTCCGTATCAGCTTCAAGATCCGCCTGTCATTGATACGCATTTGTATTAACTTCATGAGCTTCTCCTGATTGATATTGTCGAAGTAGCCTTGGATATCGATGTCGACTATCCAATTTCCTTTGCGGTTGCAGGCTTTACGGATTCGCTCCAACGCTCCTTTCGCACTTCGTTTCGGACGAAATCCGAAGGAGACTTCTTTAAAATCGGCTTCAAAGATGGGTTCAATCACCAGTTTCGTTGCCATCTGTAGGACTCGGTCACGCACGGTAGGGATGCCTAGCGGTCTTGGCTTCCCGTCTTTCTTTGGGATATAGTGCCGACGTACGGGCTGCGGATGGTAGCTGCCTTCTTTCAGTTCTCGCTCGCATTCCTTGAGGAATCTTGTTTCTCCTTGTTCTTCAATATCTGCGAGCGTTACGGCATCTACTCCCGCAGCTCCCTTATTCGCTTTCACCCGTTTCCAGGCTTCGCATAGCACATCCCACCGGTAGACTTTGTCGTACAAGGCGTGGAATTTACGCTTGTTGTTCTCCTTGGCCGCATGACCTAGCTTTTCTTGGAGTTCTTGAACTTTTTCCTTGGGTGTCGTTAGCCGTTTGGCATTCACTCACTCGTACCTCCTCCAAAAGCGTAAACAAAGCAGGGCTCCTTCCCTCCCTAAGGTTATGTTGTCCTTAGGTTCTTCGGTACTATAAGCCCCTCGGACTCCCTTCCCACAGACGGTTCACTTCGTCTTCTGGACTTATAGAGCGTCTCTTTACGGGTTCCTTAAAAAAAAAATTCTTTTTTTTTCTCCCGTGTGGGGGAGGGTCTCCCCAGTTCACTGCATTATCTTTCAATCCATGCCGTTCCCTATACGCCGGAGGATTCTTCACTGCTGTTCCAAGTTCTGTACAGTTTCCTTGGCCTTCGTCTATTGATTCGAGACTCGGCATCCTCTCATCCCCTTCGCAGGGCCTTTTTGACGACGCGGCAAGATTCACTTCATGTTGCGGCCTGGATTGTTGCTCGCCCAGTCTCTGACCGGTACTTTTGTCGATGCGCTTTTACTCACAGATTTCGCCATGCGCAAGCATCCTAGCTACAAAGGTGGCTTGGTCCCTCCTTTGGTTGGACTTTCACCAACTAGATAATGCGTGCCTCTGGGCACGCAATCAAATGAAAAAGCCCGGCTGCAAAACACCGGACTCTGAGCATAGCTGCTCTTTATATATCCGAATAGGAACCGCTGTAGACGGTATTCGGGGTCATGCCGTAGCGTTTCTTGAAGCATTTGCTGAAATAAAACGGATCTTTATACCCCACCTGGCGCGCTATGGTGGCAATCTTGGGAGCCGGTGCTTCCTCCCCGGAGCTCCCCTGGCTGAGCAGCTTCATGGCCTTGCCAAGACGGACGTTCGTCACATATTCCACAAAAGACTCGCCGGTCTCCTTCTTGAACGCATGGCTTAAATAGCTCGGGTTCACAAACAGGGCGCTGGCCGTACTCTGGAGTGATAATGTATCCTCGGCGTAATGTGCCGTCACATAGGCGATGGTCTTGCTGATTAAGGCCGTGCCGCTGCTCTGCCGCTTCTGCGCACGGGCATCGCCTGCCTGCGGCTCCTGCACATCCCCGGCTTTGATTCTGAGCCGGTTGATGTAGCGCTCGGCCTCCCACTTCTCTGTCAGCTGCGTCCGGATCGTGCGGAGGGCCTGTTCGACAGCATCCTCATCAACAGGCTTCAGCAGATAATGGTCTGCGCCAAGCGATATAGCCTGCTGCGCATAAGAGAAATTATCGTAGCTGGTGATAAAAATCAGCTTGGCCGCCGAATTCAACTTACGGACTTCCCCAATGAATTCAAGCCCGTTCATATTCGGCATCTCAATATCCGTAATGATGAGATCGATTGGCTGCTCCCCGATGATCTGCAATGCGGCCGTGCCGTCATCCGCTTCTGCGGCGACCTCGAACCCGGCGGCCTCCCAGTCCACCAGACGGATCAGGAGCTGCCTGAAATAATATTCGTCATCCACAATCAGGACGCGGGCTACCGGTGCTGTACTCATAGTCTGACTGTCCCCTCTTCCTGTTCGTTCGTCTGCATAAGCAGCGGCAAGCGCAGCTTCACTTCTACGCCCTGGCCTGGCTCAGAGGTCAGAGAGATTCCATAGGCCCCGCCGAACCGCAGGCGGATGCGGTCTTGAATATTTCGGAGTCCGAAGCTGTACCTCTCCGTATTGTCATGCCCCGACCAGATCATCCGCTGCTGCTCTTCGCTTATGCCTTTGCCGTTGTCGCGTACGGTGAAGCAGAGCCGGCTCTGTCCATTCGTGGTTTCCGCTTCGCAGGTAATTTCACACCAGCCTCCGTCCGCCATCCCTCTAATGCCATGGTGGATCGCATTCTCGACCAGCGGCTGAAGCAGCATGGTCGGCACCAGGCAGGACTCCAGCCCCGGCTCGAACCCTATCCGGTAGTTCAGCTTAGGAAAACGGATCTGCTGAATATACAGGTAGCTCTCCAGATGCTTCTGCTCCTGGGCCACGGTAATGAGCTCCTGTCCGTTGCTAAGTGATATCCGGTAGAACTCACCCAGCGCCTTCAGCATCTTGCTGATGTCCTTCGCCCCCGACATCACCGCCATTGCACGAATCGTATCCAGTGTATTGTACAGGAAATGCGGCTTGATCTGCGAATAGAGCAGCCGCAGCTCCAGCATCCGTTTGGTCCTCTCTTCCGTCTCCACCTGGACCATCAAGCCCTGGATGCGCTCCACCATTTCATTGAAGGTAGCTCCGAGCCGCCCGACCTCATCCTCAGAATCGGCGGCGGCGCGCCGCTCCAGATTCCCGCTGCCCACTTCGACAATTACCTCGCTAAGCTGGCTGAGCGGCCGGGTCAGCCGGCGGGCGAACAGAACAGACAAAAGCACTGCCGACAGGATGCTGATCAGGCTGAACCCGGCCAGCAGCAGAGCGATTTTCCAGTACCCGTAGGTTAGCTCAGATATCGTCACCAGCTGGACTAGCTTCCAGTCATAGGGAGTGAGACTCTGCATGGATACTAAATAACGGTCTCCGGCGACCTCCTGGGTCCGGGCCCCTTGTGAGACTGACTTGACCCAATCCGTGAGGGATGCCTCCGGGACCGGCTGGTTCACCCTTGTGGCTTCATTCGCAGAGATGATTCTTCCATCCCGGTTAATGACCAGCGTAGCGCTCTCCGGGTTCTGTTCATTATGATAGAGGCGGGCAAGCGTCCGCTCGTCAATGTTGACATAGATATAGCCAAGCGGGGTCCCCTTCTCCATGCTCTTAATGACCCTGCCCACACTGATCATATTCTTATGCTTCATCCCGGACAGAAAAGCAGGCGTCAGCGAATCCGCCCAGACCGCCCCGCCTCTGGCTGCATCGATCTCCGCTTTGGGATAGATTCCCAGACTCTCCCGGGTCACGCCGGTCAGATTGGAGGTGTAATAGAGATTGCCGCTCAAGGATTCTATAATTACGGAATCAATATTCGGCTCGGTTACTAGCATCGCTGCAAGTGTATTGTAGATCGACTTCAGTGCAGCAACATCATTGCCGGTACCGGTATCGCTG
This sequence comes from Paenibacillus sp. FSL H3-0333, assembly GCF_038002805.1. NCBI lineage: Bacteria > Bacillati > Bacillota > Bacilli > Caryophanales > Paenibacillaceae > Paenibacillus > Paenibacillus sp. FSL H3-0333. The sequence continues at coordinate 4,410,864 of NZ_JBBODG010000001.1, forward strand.
CTGAGCAGCTTCTGGGTGTCCTGATTGATCAGCACGAACTTGGTGAAATTCTGGACCGACTGGAACACCGTCTCCATCGACTGCTTGACCAGCTTCACTTCCTGCTGTGAGCTTGCCGTGGTTCTCTCCAGGGTCTGATTGAAGACAATCCGCTGAATGCTGACCATGAAAATCACCAGTGCCAGCAGGACAATCAGGAGGTTGCTTAGCAGAATCTTCCGCCGCAGCGGCATACTTCCGCTGAATAGAAAGGGCATATACGCCCTTAACCTCTTCAAGAGGGATGGATATGGCATGAACCGCTTCATCGTTCCCTCCGTTACATGTATGGTTGTACATGTATTATACACAAATTACAACAACAGAAAAGCAGCGGCTCTCCATAACTAAGAGAACTGCTGCTTGTAGGGATTTGGCTTAATCAGACTTCTAAGGCATCATTCACAATCTCATTCAGCTTCTTCAGCTCGCTGGCCATCGGCGTCAGTACCGACCTTGCCTGCTGAGCCGCCGGCTTGCCGAGAATATACTTGCTGAAGTTCTCCAGGGTACCCGACGGGCTCAGATCGAGCAGCAGCCGCGGCCCGCCGGCAGTCAGACCCTCCAGTGCTGTGCGGAAATTCATCGGCTTCCTCACCACATCCCACAGGAAGGATTCATCCACCGTTTGCACATTTCCCCCGGTCATGGCCGATACCAGTGTCACTCCCGGAGCAGGCGTCTTGTAATCGATCTTTTGCATATATGTACGATAAGGCTTCTCCAGTTCATCGATGAATGAGGAATGGAAGGCGTAGTTCACAGGCAGCTTCAGACTGGCCACACCCTGTGCTCTGAGGAACTGCTGGATTTCGCCGGTATGCCCGCTGCTGCAAGCGATGGTGAAGTGCTTGTCGAAATTCACAGCGATCAGCTCGGAGCGGGTGTTCAGCTCGGCGTTCCGGTGATAGAGCTGCACATGATCCAGAACAGCAATCATCGCGCCGTTGTCGCAGGTATCCTCCAGCAGCCGTACTTGCGTCACAATCAGCTCCAGCACCTGTTCAGGCGTCAGCACCTTAGCCACCGCCAGCGCAACATACTCCCCGAGACTGACTCCCAGCGTGTAGCGTGGGGTTATTCCCTCAGCTTCCAGAGTCTCCGCGAGCGCGTATTGCACCATGAAGATTGCAGGATGGGAATAGACAATATTATCGAAGCTGGCGCCCTTACCTCGTGAGTTCTGATACAGCTCTTCAATCACGCTCTTGCCGGTCAGCTGATGAACAATCTGATCCAGGCGTTCCATCGATTGCCGGAATACCGGCTGCTTCCCGAACAATTCAAGCCCCATTTTATTATATTGCGAGCCTTGCCCGGAGAACATAAATACGATTTCGCTGTGCATTTCCGTCCCCCCTGATTGTAGAGCGGCTTATTTGAAATCAAGCAGCCGGGCATTATTCTTACGGTTCCTGAATTTCACAAAATGATTGATATCATCAATCTGGAAATACAGATTATTTTTGTAGAGATAGCTCATCTCTTTGCCGGGCGGATCGCCGAAGGAATGTCCCGGGTATACCCGGGTGCTGGGAGGAATCAGCCGGATGAGCCGGTGGATGCTGTTGAACATATCCTCAGCCGAGCCTCCGCTACTGTCGCATAAGCCGCAGCCTTCAATAAATACCGTATCCCCGGAGAACAGATGGTCCTGCCCCCAGTAACAGACACTTCCCTGCGTATGGCCGGGTGTTACAAGACAGGTAATCCGTGAATCACCGATCCGAATGAGGTCCATGTCCTCGACGGTTCGGAGCCGGTTGCAGCGGTATTTATAGTAATCTGCCTCGGTTTTGGAGATGTAGACAGTGGGACGGTAGAGCAGTTCAAGCTTCTTCACCATATTGGTATGATCAAAATGAGAGTGGGTCAGCAGAACAGCCGTGACTGTGGCCTCATGCGAATCCAGAATACGGATCATCTGCGATACATCCCAGGATGGATCAACTACAAAAGCTTTGCGGGAAGTCTTGTCAATACCGAGATAAGCGTAGTTCAGAAAATTCATGCAATGCGTTTTAATCGTAAACAGATCATAGGTTGCTTCCATGCCCGCCTCCTTGAAGATTTGATAGATCTAATTACCATAATTTACAGGATGAATCTACTAAATTATCATCTACTTTTTCACGAACTGTCAATGAATGTTATTGCTTCCATAGCAAAAAGCCTGCAATCTAGCATTGCAGACTTTTCCACATTTCGGATGATTCTATTTAAGCAGGATAACCGCCCCCTGGCGGTGGCCATGCACCCTGCAGACGGCGGAGCAGAACAATCTCCCCCAGGTGATAGGAGTTATGGGAGGCGATATTGCGCAGCAGCCCGCCCTTGGTCTCCCCTGGAAAATGGGCTAATGGCTCGTCAAGTTGTGCGCTCTGAGCGATAGCAACCGCCTTATCGACACCTTGCAGCAGATGTGCGATGGCCTCCTGAAGCTGGGGTTCCTCTGCCGGGGCCTTCTCCGCAGGCCAGCTCTCCTGTACGCTTGCAGGCCGCTGAGGCTGGCCGCCCTCCAGGTGGGTCAGCATGAAATCCTGCCAGAAGCCCATATGCTTCACCAGCTGATAGATGGAGTAAGGAATTCCTTCTATTGTATAACCTGCAAGCTCCAGTGTCAGATCCGGCAAGGCCCGGGCGATCGGAATATGCCCGCGCTCTCCCACCAGAGATTTCACCAGTGCTTGACCAAAAGCATGATTGGATTCGGACATCAGTATGCTCCTCCTATTAATTGCGCGAAATATAATTTACCGAAATTCAATATAGCCGGATTCTAACGCTTTGTCAATAAGCATCCGCCTGTACCTTAAACATCTGGAAGTAATGTCCCTGAAGGTTCATCAGTTCATCGTGAGGACCAGCTTCAAGAATACGGCCAGCTTCCATATAATAGATGCAATCCGAGTCTCTTACGGAGGACAGCCGGTGCGAAATTACGATGACAGTGCGGTTCATTGCAGCTTTGTCCATCAATTGCATCCACTTGTATTCTGAGATGGAATCTAATGCACTTGAGGGTTCATCTAGAACCAACACAGAATGATCTCTGTACAGTGCGCGGGCCAATGCCACTTTTTGATTTTGACCGCCAGATAGAATGATCCCCTCCTCTGAGAATTCTTTGGTTAGCTCAAGCTCTATCTTGCTCTTATCCTTTAGAAATAAAGAGAAATCTATGTTGTCCAATATATCGATCAGTTTGTCAATCTCTTCTGCTGTAGGGTTAGACTCAAACAGAATATTCTCAATCAGTGAACAAGCATAGCTATTATGATCCTGAAACACGGTATCGAACTTAGACAGGTATTCTTGTTTATTGAAATTTCTAATATCCGCTCCTTTAAATTCTATTGAACCTTTGGTGACGTCGTATAGACGCATCATAAGCTTGATTAACGTACTTTTCCCTGCACCATTCTTACCTACAATCGCTATTTTCTGTCCAGCTTTAATGGCAATGTTTATATTGCTCAGAACATCGGACTGATTATTATAGCTAAACGACACATTAGTCATTTGAAGAAGATAAGGTGATAAATTGGCCTGCGGAATCCCGGAATTCCCGTCTGTTACCTTGTTTCTATAGTTGCAAAAGGTACGGAATCTTTCTATGTATATGTTATGCTCCTGAAATGCCTGGATTCTCTCTATAATCTTGCCGAGATTGCTGCTCATAAGCGCAACAGCTTCTTTAATCGGGATAAAATCTCCTGCGCTAAGTGTCTGGGTAACGACGATTTTATATATGAGGTATAGCAAGATCAAAGTGTTATTAATATGAGTAAAGGCATCACTAACTAAGTACAATTTCGTAAACCGGTTACTGAATTTTTTATAGAGTTCAATTATATTTTCAACACCCTCTAGAAACAGGTCTTTAAGCACTACATGAATATTGGTTATACGAATATCTAGCGCATTGTCACGAAGATAACTGGTCCGGAGCACATAATCCATTTTTCTTTTTTCGGGGATGATAGCATGGGTTCGCTCCATTCGGGCCTTGATCATCCTTGTTCTGACAAACGAATCTCCAAGAATAGGAATAGCAACAAACAGCAAGATTAGAGGATCACTAGTCAAAATAAAAATTCCGGAAAATGTTATGGAGAAAATCGTTTGGCTCAGTTGAAATAAACTATTTAAGAAGAGAATCGGCCTTGTGGAGCTTTCTTCTACAGAGTAGATATATTGGTTGTAGTAATCCGTATCGTCATAGCAATTGATGTCTACCTCATTAGCCTTCTTGAAAGCAACATGTTGAAACCCGGAAATGATGATAGGATCAGAACGTTTTATGTAATATTCCCAAGCAGAATCGTAAGCAAGTTTAATGGTTTTGAAGCCAACTACAATAGAAATCATAATGATAATTCGTCTGAAGTCAAAATTATTCATTAAAGCATCTAAGATTACTTTGATGGCATACACCTTAATGAACCAAGTGTCGAAAGCAACAAATAATGCGGTAAGAATTAGGCCCGGTATTCTGATCCAGTCATATACGAAAATTGATTTCAGGTAAAATATGCTATTGTTAAGAGAAAATTTCTTGCTCATTCTATTTCACCTCCAGCCCTGTGTTACAGGTACTTTTCTGCTTGAAGTCTATAGAGTTCTGAGTATTTCCCTTCCTGACTCATGAGCTGTTCATGTGAACCGCTCTCCATGACCGTGCCTCCATCAATCAAATAGATCTTATCCGCTGATTTGGCGGCTGTTAACCGATGGGAAATAATGATAATGGTCTTATCATGGAAATGTTTCAAAATGTGATTGAATAATTGATATTCGGCTACAGGATCTAACGAACTGGTCGGCTCATCAAGGATAATGAAATTTCTTTTGCTCACAAAGATACGGGCTATAGCCATTTTTTGATATTGCCCTTTGGATAGGCTGAGGCCATCGGCACTAAATTCAGAGGTTATGTAGGTATTCAATAATTCTTCGGGCGTACGATCCAGGTTCAAATTAACCTCATGAATGGCTTGCCCGATTTGCTCGGACACAGCATCTGCAGATGTATCCACTTTGTCCATTAATATATTTTCCGCTACCGTACATGCATAATATTGAAAATCCTGCTGCACTACTGAGAACTGCTTACGATACTGCCGTATATCTTGCTTCCGAATGGATCCCCCATTAATTGTGATCTCACCGGAGTAATGGTCGTACAGACCGAGCAATAACTTGATGATAGTGCTTTTTCCTGATCCGTTGACTCCGACCAATGCTATCTTTTCCCCTGGATTAAAACGAAGGTTAACCTTCTCTAACACCTGTTTGTCATTTGCTGCATATCCAAAGCTTACATTTTCAAAAGCGATAGTATTGCCGGTGTTTAATGGAACAGGTAATCCTTTTCGACTCTCCAAAGACTTATCCGGTTGCAAAAAGAGAAATAACTTATCTGAATACAGCTGATATTCTTTCAGTGAGGTAATGACTTCGGTCAACCCGAATAAATAGTCTGAAAAACTATATACTGCAATTGTTATAGGAATTATATTAGCAGCCGAGGTCCCGCTTTCACTGTGAATTAATGAGAATAGAAGAACTGCCATGGTTCCCCAATATAAGATGACCTCATGATTAAAAGCTCTCAAGAATTGCAGAGCACCTGTTTTCCAGCCATACTTTTTCGTGGAGTGTAAGATTTCCTTTACAGCATTATCGTACAAATTCAACAAGATCTTCTGTATGGGATACAACCTTAGCTCTAACGCATATCTTTTCATATAAAAGGTTCTTTCAACATATTGCTTCTTTCTATTGGGCGAGAGGATGTCCTGGTCGAACTGGTATTGCGTCTTTATTAATGTAGTATTGATTATAAAGGCTGCACAGACCGTTATAATTACTATACCTACCAGTTCAACATGCATAACTCCAATGACTGAAACGGTTGCGATGATCCCCACTACATTCGATAACAAATTAGAGATTAACAATATGCTCCCCGTCGTTCTCTGCTCAACCTGGTTGATGGCAAAGGGAAAATCGTTAAGATAAGCTGCGTTGTCCAAGTTTTTAGTATCTGTGTGCATTATCGTATGTATTAACTGTGCAACAATTTTTTTGTGAAGAATCTGCCGGGCAACGGGATCTATTTTGCTGTAATACAAGGATGTACTAATTCCCCCAAGCGTGACAACGACTTGAATGAAGACAACAGGGATTATAATCTCCATAAAAGATTTATTCGTGCCTATACCGTTCAATACGACCTGGATTAGAATAACCGAACTCAAAAAGTTACAGAGTACACCAAATATATTATTGAAGATTGTATAGGACGACCAAAGTGGTATAGATTTATATGTTAACTTCAACATCTCTACATAGCTTTTAAGCAATTCCAAGGAAGTCCCTCCGGTTCCACTTCAGACTAAACTGTAATCTTATATTGTTATTGTATTCCTTTGGTTTTTTTCAACAACCTTACAGATTATAGGCTTTCGGTTAGCACGTTCAGAAATTTGCAACATCAAAAAGCGAAACGCTTGAAGCTCCGTTCCGCTTTTTGATCTCAGGCTATGGTGTTCCATTCCAGTTAACGCTTATAAAGTACGCAGAATACCTAACAGCTCCTCCGACATCCTGCTTACTTCCTCGACAGAAGCATTGACCTCTTGCGTCAGTGCAGCCTGGGCATCGGTCAAGCTGGACATGCCGTTGATGGTGCTGATAATATGGTCGATGCGGTCATTCATCTCCTGCGTGGTTTTCTCAATATTGTTCGAAGCCATCTTGCTGTGGTCTGCGAGCTTGCGCACCTCACTTGCCACAATAGAGAAGCCCCGGCCATACTCCCCCGCATGAGCAGCTTCAATGGAAGCATTCAGCCCGAGCAGACTGGTCTGATTCGAGACCTCGCTGATGAATTTGGTGATTTCTTTGGTTTCATTCGTTTTTTCTTTCACATCAACTGCAGCCTTGTAGGATTGCTCCTGGACTTCGGCGATATCCTGAGCTTGCTCTGTTACCGATACAATCCCGTGAACAATCTCGTTAATCGCAGTCAGCAAGCCTTCCATCTGCAGGTTTACCCGTCTGATTGTATCCTCTTTATTGATTTCCTGCGTAATATCACGAATCGTTCCTGCTACCCGCAGAGGGATGCCCTGCTCGTCCCGGATCGTTTCACCGCCTGCGTGATACCAGCGATACTCGCCATTTTTGGAGCGCAACCGGTAGTTCACTGTATAGTCCGTTTGCCCCGTGTAATCATTCAAATGATTGGCGAAGGCATCCAGCGTGGGCTGAAGATCGTCCGGGTGTAGCTGGTTGCTCCAGCTGCTTAACAGGTTCGGGAAATCATGCTCGCCTTCAAAACCAATCGTTCTGCGGAATTGCTCCGACCACCAGAACTCATTATCCGGGTTGACCGGATCGCCTGCGATAACCACCATATCCCAAGGTGCTTCCACCAGGGCACGGTTCACCAGATCATAGCGGACAACTAGTGCGCCCAGCTGGTCCTGCTTGATTTTTTTATCATGAATATCCAGCAAGGCTCCGGCTACCATAATAGGTGATCCGTCAGCTGCACGTACGGTTGTGCCCGTCGCCTGGAACCATTTGTACTCGCCTGCTTTCGTCTTGAGCCGGTATTCAATGTCGTATTTGATCGTGCCCGTCCGGTCCAGCATATGATCCGAGAACAGCTGCAGTACGCCCTCTTTATCCTCGGGATGAAGGCAATTGGACCAGCTCTCCAGCACATTGGGGAAATCATGCTCATCCGTATAGCCGATCATCCGGCGCAGCTCATCGGTCCACCTGAACTCATTGAGCGGATTCACCGGATCCCCCTCATACACATCCATTTCCCACAGGGAGATCTCAATCGCTTCAGTGATCATATTTAATCTGACCTTATAGTAATCCTCGCGTTTATGTATCACGGATGACAGGCGCTTCAACAAACCGAGCATTTCATCTGAATTAGAGGAAAAATATGTATCGGACTGCTCCTCCTCTTGGCGTTCGGCCAACTCAACATACTGTTGTAAGGCATCGATCAGCTTACGTTCGGCTTGCGGCGCATCACCTTGTGGGGCTTGGGCGGCGTTTCCTTTGAATCGGTTCAGTAATGGCATGTGGTCTCAGTTCTCCTCATCTCGTGGTGTGCTCTGCTTGGGAAAGCTAGAATGAGTATATAACACGCATGAGATTTAATATATAAATTTATATTTAAAATTCAATATAAAACAGCGGCAGAATAAGACTTGACAAAAAGCCTCAGACTGCCGCTGTTATTTGACTGACGTTTTGCATTTTCTCAAAAATTTTCGAAGAAATCTAATCCACTTGGGCTCGTATGCTTCGTTAATTGGAATCCCTTAATAATAAATATTATAATGGTCCATTCTCCATAGCTTTAAAAGTCCTCCAGGAACATCATGCTTATTTACAGGTGAGCTAGGATCTGCTCTGAAAAAATACTCATTACATGCAATACAGTACTGCTTTATTTTCCAGATTAGAACTTGTTTTCTTTGGATCAGGGAAACAGTTGGATTTTCTACACTTGCTGATGGACGATTAGGCCATAGTAGGATAGTAGTTGGAGAAAGGGCACTTAATTTTTCATATTTTCTACTGAGCAGCGAGACTGAAGCAATTTAGTTGTACAATTTCCACTTGCTTCCTCCGTTTCTGCCAAAACCAACTGAACAAGATACGTTTATCCACCTACTTGCTGCCAGGTAACATCTACTAAAAAGAAAATACCAAAAAGGCACCCCGCTGACGAGGCACCTTACCTTGAATGTGAGATTATAGACTGTTGAGATAGACTGAATTACCGGAGAAGGTGCGCTTACACCTCCAGCTCCTCCGGGGTCCAGTGCAGCTGAACACCGAGCGCAATCAATTGCTGCTGATAGGCCTCTAGATGCTCTGCCGATTCCCTGACCGCCGCCGGCTCCACCTGCTGCCTGATGGCATAGGCCGCGAGGGTGCCCGCAGCTTCGCCGATATTCCATTCCGTAGGATGCAGCCGGTAGCAGCCGTTGGCGATTTGGGTCATGGAGATGTTCTTGCAAGCCGGGAGCAGGTTCTTGACCCGTACCGGGATCAATGATCCGAGAGGAATCTCGTAAGGATGATTCGGGATATAGAAGGTACGCTGGCTCACCGTCGTGGGATGAAGATCCAGATGATAGCTGCCTACCCCTACGCTATCCTCATAACGCTTAGGCCCGGCCGGTCCGCGCAGCTCCTTGCTCACATCCTGCTCTGCTATCGTATACAATCCGCGGATGCGCCGGGATTCCCGGATATAAGGGGCCTTGGCCAGCCCGTCTTCTGTGCCGAGCACATCTCCGCGCAGGCGCACGCCCGGGTAGCCCTGCCCGCCGTCCAGGCGGGGCGCTTCGGTCTGGAGCCAATACACGAGTGAGAGGGTAAGCTGTCTCGCCCCCTCCAGGTGCCGCTCCCGTTCCTCCGGTGATACGCCGATAATTGACCCGGCATAGTAATCGTTCAGTGCCCAGTTCAGCAGAGTGACTTCGCCGTCATTCAGCGGCTCCGTCCAGATGTCCGGGTCTACGATCCGCCGGTAATCCCACAGGGAGACAATCCCCTGCTCATTCGGGAACATTGTGAACTGCTTCAGCTTGCTAGTATCGTCAGCATCTGAAGCGAACCAGCTTAAGATCGGATACTGCGAGAACGATGGGACATATTCGCGCCAGTAATCATAATCTCTTGGACGCGGGATTGTATAGTCTCCATCCGGAACATAGTCCACCGCCGCCACGTGGGTAATCGACTGCATGTCGAGCGGGTCTGCGGCCTCCAGGGCGTGCGGCTCCCCTGTCTCACTGCGGGCTTCAGCGCCGCTGACATGCTCCACTCCGGCCAGCGGCAGCATATCGCCACATTCCGTGGCATCCAGATAGCAGGCTCCCCGCAGCCTGATCAGGTCACCGCCCGGCCCCTGCCGGACGGTAACTCCAGTAACATAATCGCCTTCGGTATCGGCCGCTACTGGCACCGTATGATAGAGCACCTCGATCCGCCCGGTATTCACATACGGGGCAAGCATCTCCTGCAGAACAGCCAGTGCTACCTTCGGCTCATGTGCCAGCCGGCTGACCCAACCGTTGCCGGGATTCAGTATAGGATTACTCCTGGAATCTTCTGTAAGCGGATAATTCCGCCTGTAATACTCCCTAACTCTGCTGCGGAACTCCCGGTAAGACGCGGTACTGCCCGATTCCTCAATCCAGCGGTGCTCATCCGGCGGCACGGCCTGGGAGGTCAATTGCCCGCCCAGCCAGTCCGTCTCCTCTGTCACAAGCACCCGCAGCCCGGCTTTGGCTGCGGCCAGCGCCGCCGCCGTTCCTCCAAGTCCGCCGCCGATAATTACTACATCCGAACGCTTCTCCTGTTCGCCAGCCATCTCTCCATCTCCTCCCTGCCTCAGCAATTAGATCTGTCTTTCGCCTTCGTCCCGGCGCAGCCGTTCCAGAGCCAGCCGGGCCGCGCCGAAGCAGCCTGCCCGGTTGCCCAGCTCCGCTGGCACGATCCGGGCGGCCAAACTGCCGCCCGCCTGCCCGGCCAGCAGCGGCCACCAGACCGCGCGGCTCTGAATGACCCCGCCGCCGATAATAATTCGCTCGGGGTCTACCGCCGCCCCGATGTTAGCTGTCACCAGCGCAAGATCCGCTGTGAAGCGCTCCAGCACCGCCAGCGCTGACGCGTCGCGCTGCTCCGCCGCCGCCATAATCTCCCGCCCGTGCGCATACGCCCGGCCGGTCTCCTCCAGTGCCAGACGCAGCAGCGCCTGGCCGGACACATATTGCTCCACGCAGCCGCGCTTGCCGCAATTACAGGGGCGACCTCCCGGCACCAGCACGCTGTGCCCCCAGTCGCCACCGCTCCAGGCGGCTCCGCGCAGCAGCCGGCCTTCCGCCAGATTAGCCCCGCCGACCCCGGTGCCCAGGGTCAGCATGACCAGGCTCGACCTGCCGCGCCCCGCGCCCAGCCAGGCCTCGCCCAGCAGCGCCGCGTTGGCATCGTTATCGGCCGACGCAGGCCGTCCGAACGCAGCCTTTGCCCACTGCGTAAGCTGCATCCCCTGCCAGCCGGGCAGATTATCGGTGGCGTAGACCACCTCGCCCGTATCCGCATTTACCCTGCCCGCCGAGCCAATCCCCAGCGCTTCCACCGCAGGATGGCCAGCCAGCAGTTCCTCCACCAGGCTGTGGAGCTGGCCGAGAATAACCTCCCGGCCCAGCCGGGCCTCCGTGTCTCGCCCGGCTTCTGCCAGAATCGTCCCTGCTTCATCGGTCACAAGCCCCTTGATGCCTGTCCCCCCGATGTCCACACCTATGACTTGCCGCATTCGCACCACCTCCACTACTCTTCGCGCGAGCACATTGTATGCTGTTTTCCACATACATTTGCCCACGCACACCCGCGTTGGTAGAATGTATGCTGTTTTTCACATACATTCGCCCGTCTGCCCTCGAAACAGCAAATTGTATGCTGTTTTTCGCATATACTTGCCCCACTTGCCCTCGCACCAGCCGAATGTATGCTGTTTTCCGTATACATTGGCCCGTCTGCCCTCGCACCAGCAAATTATATGCTGTTTTCCGCATACATTCGCCCGTCTGCCCTCACACCAGCACCTCAGCCCCCGCCCATCCCTTAACCGTTACACGATACATCACATACCATCACTTCATTTCCCCCGCACCCTAGTAAATCCGGTCAATAACCGCCCGGGCGGTTACCTCCTTCATCCGCTTGGTCTCTTCGGCATGGAGCTGCTCCAGTCCCTGGCAGAGCAGGTCGATAATGAACAGCTGGGAGACCTTCGCCCCTACGGAGCCGCCTTCCAGCGGGGATTCCTTCCCGGCCGTCAGCAGCACAATGTCGGCAATGGAAGCAATCGGGGACTTGGCATAGTTAGTCATGGCAATGACTTTGGCCCCGTTCTGCTTGGCCTTCATCAGCATGTCATTTGTATCCAGTGTGCTGCCTGATACACTGATGCCAAATGCCACATCGCCCGCTCCCATCGTCACCGCCATCATCGACTGAATATGGCTGTCGGAATTGGCTTCGACACGCCGCCCGATCCGCAGGAAGCGGTTCTTGGCGTCCAGTGCCGTGATCCCGGAAGAGCCTACGCCGAAGAACTGGACATACCGGGCCTGATCCAGAGCGTCTACCGCCTGCTGCAGCTGCTCCCGGTCCAGCATCCCGAGACTGGATTGCAATACACCCACCATTAAGTCATACAGGTGGTCGGCGTAATCCCCTCCGCCTGCCCCCTGCTCGCCATCCGCCTGAGTCTGCCGCTTCGGCAGGCCCTGGGCCAGCATCAGTTTGAAATCCTGATAGCCCTTGAAGCCGATTTTGCGGCAGAAGCGCATCACCGTGGTCTCGCCCGTTCCGGCAAAATCCGCCAGCTCAGTCACAGACAGATAGATCAGATTATCCGGATGCTCAAGCACACACCGGGCTACCTTTTGCTCAGACTTGGTCATGGACGGGTAATACGTGTTGATCCGGTCATTCATTTCCATTACGGTTCATCCTCACTTTTCTCGCCGCTGCTGCGAACGGCCGGGTGATCAGCTGCGGCCGGGTAATTGCGGAGCCTACCACCACCGCATAGGCCCCCAGGTTCAGCGCTGCCTCCACTTGGCCGGGCTGGCTGATCCGGCCTTCGGCAATGACCGGAATCTTCAGCCGCTGTGCAGCCTGCTCCAGCAACTCCAGATTCGGCCCTTCCTGCTGACGGGAATACGGTGTATATCCCGACAAGGTGGTCGAGACGCAGCTGACTCCAAGCGATTCAGCGTATAGCGCTTCCTCCAGAGTGGAGATATCCGCCATGGAAGCCGCCGGGCTTGCCGTGAGCAGGTCTATGATCTGCTCCAGCGTACAATTCCCCGGCCGGGTCTGCCGGGTCCCGTCAAAGGCTATAATATCCGCCCCCGCTTCCAGCAACTCCTCAGTCTCTCTAAGCGTAGGGGTAATATAGACGTCCGAATCCGGGTAGTTGCGCTTCACGATGCCGATCACCGGCAGCGCAACTGCCTGCTTGATCGCGCGCACATCTGCCGCCCCGTTCGCCCGGATGGCGATGGCCCCGCCTTCCGCTGCCGCCACCGCCATCCGGGCCATAATCTCCGGCCCGTGCAGCGGCTCGTCAGGCAGCGCCTGGCAGGATACAATCAGCCCCAGATGCAGTTTTTCCAGTATATTTTTGCTCAGGGTCCCCACCCTCTCTCCTTATATTCTATATCCATTGAACAAGTACAACATCAGAATTCAACTAGTAAGAATTACTGTAACCAGCCGCATGCCAAGGGTTGTGATGCCCCGTGTAAGGTACACGCGATATGCTTAAGTGCATTCTGTACAATTAAATCATCTGATGTTCGGCCTATGATCCGTTTAGTTGTATTTTGTACATTTAAAATGCCTGCAGTGCCTGTGTTTTAGCTCATTTGGGAAATTTAGTTGTACAGACTACATTTAGAGGAGTAAATCCTTCCATTTCATTGTTTTTAATTGCACAGAATACACCTATCTCTGAATGTTCGCTTCAATTAAAAATGAACCATTCAATGGATAGAGCCAGCCCTGCCCTCACGATGGCACATACTGCACAGTTAAGCCCACCTCGAACATCCGGTTCCATGGCATATAGCAGTCGGTGATCTTAACGCTCCCCGAAGGGCTGTGAATCCGCACGGCCAGCTCTTCACTCAGCCGTTCCTGTACACGGGCAGCCACACGGCCGCGCGGTCCGTCCAGTTCGTATTTGCCATAGCCCATCTCCTGCACGGGTCCTTCACTGAGCTCTCCGCGCACTACTGAACAATAGCATACATCCTCGGCATAGCGGAGCGCCAGGAAATCCAGATGTCCTTGTGTACGTCCGTAGATCAGATAGATCATCGCCTGCGAGATTACGGTCCCCAGCGAATTGGAGCTGGTATTCCAGGCGGCATATCCGGCCAGATCGAACAGGAGGTTCTTCTGCCGCAGCATCTTAACCAGCTTCTGATCACCGCCATTGGCATAGCCTACGTCCGCAACAGCCACCGGCATCTCCTTGCTCTGCAGAAGGTAGTCCCCGTACTCTACAAGTTCCATCAGGTTCCGGTATACGTCATAACTGTGAAAAGCATGCTTCTGCGACACCGCCTCCTCCATCGTCTCCCCCGGCGTACTGACCAGCAGAACCAGGTCTGCCTCGGCAGCACTGGATGCGATCAGCCCCCCGGCGGCCAGGATCTGATACTTCAGCGTCTCATAGAAAAAGCGGTCCTCGAACAGCGGCGTCACGAATGCCCCCTGCACAGCGGACAAGCGGGGATAGATCATCGGCCTCCGCCCTTCGGATTTGTTCAGCATCCGGGCGAGCAGCGTGCAGCCTACCTCATCCGCTCCCGGATACATATAGACCTTAAGCTCCAGATCAAGCACACTAATCCTCGCCCGCACCTTCTCCTGATCCTTGGCGGTATGACCATACGGCGCCGAATCATCCTGCGGTACAATCATGAAGTCAATCACCCCGTCCCGGACCAGCTCCAGCGCCTGCTTGTTCGCTTCAATATTAATCGCCCGGCGGCCGAGATAATCCTGCAGCACCTCGGCTGGAAGCCGGTGATCAATATCCGCCAGCTCACGGATCTCCTCATCCGTGGCAATGCCCAGCTCCAGCCGGTGGCCGATGAAGCCCTTACGGAAAATCTCCCGGCCCCAGTCGGCATAATAATCCGGTTCCTCGTCTGATAGAGAATACTGCGGACAGCGCATAATCAGCTGGAACGCATACAGCTTAAGCTGCGGATAACGCCGCCGGATCTCCCGCAGCCGCTCCAGACGCGCAGCCAGTACTTCAAGCTCCAGCTGGTGCAGCCGCGATGGAATGATGCCGCCGTAGAGCAGCGTATCCAGCGCAACTACCACACCGTCCGCTCCTTCACAGGCGGCCTCGAACCAGGACCACAGCCGCTCAACATCACCCGGGCGCTTCTTCAGGCCCATAATCCCGGCGGGCGGACGTTCTACCGTATAATCTGTTCCCTGAGCCAGCAGATAAGGGAATTCATAATTGCAGGGCCGCTCATCGAGCGGAACCAGAATCAGCTTATGGTGCTTAGACATGCTGGTCCTCCTCCTTCGTCTCCTTCTCCATTTCCGGCAGCTCGATCCCCAGCGCCTCAGCCGCACGCACAGCCGGATCACTGCCGAGCCGTACACCATAACTGCGGCAGGTCTCCAGGCACTTAAGCACATCTTTCCCAGCCAGCGGCTCCAGCGTATTCTCCAGTTGTCTGCGCACAGCCCGCCACAGCAAAGCATCCCCGATTGCCCGGCGCAGCCATGGCCCTGCCTCTTCGATGAACTTGGCATTCTCTAAGCCGCCAAGCCGCACGGCAGCCTGCTCCAGCCGGCTGAAATAAGCGTCCAGCCGCTCCAGATCGCGCTCCGCCAGCGCATCGTCCAGCTCCGGGTACCCACCGGAGTACAGGCGGCTGTTCAGATTCTGGCGGCAGAAGAACATCATGTCCTCCGCAAGCTCCCCGGCGAATTCACGCACGGACAGCTCCCAGGACAGCTCCGGCATGTAGCGCTCGCTGTTCCACATATAATGGGCCATCGTGTTAAGCGTGATCTTGGAGCATTCCCACTGATTCATCGGATTGGCAACGACCGCTGTATGCCCGTAATTGCCGAGCCGGGAGCTGCGCCCGCGCACCGGATCGAGGAACAGCCGGTCCTTATCGCAGTCATTCACCGGAATATTGTCCCACAGCCACAGCTCATGCCCGTAAAAACTGTAATTATCCTCCGCATGCCCCCGGCCGATCTCCGGGGCGAAGACGAAATAGCCGGTCCAGAACACTTTGACAGCGGGATGAAGCTGCTCCCGGATATCCTTCTTGTACTCCGTATTCCAATACGACCAGTATTCTGAAGGACACATAGCCAGGGTGAAGTGCGGCAGACATCCGGCTAAGTAATCATAGACCCGGTTCGTCACATAGGCATGGGCGGTCCCGGAGCGCTCCAGGAACTGCTTGTTGTCGCCTTGGAGCACATAATCTATGTCATCCATCAGCAGGGCGAAATGCCGCACTCCAATCGCGATCATCGCGGCCAGCTTCTCTTCCAGCCTAGCGAAGTCCTCCTTGCTGCGGAATTCCAGATCATTGCCCGGGCTAATACAATAGTAGAAATCCACCAGATGCTTGTCGCATTCCTGTTTAAGGTCATGAATCCTGGTGAACACATCGTCCGGGTACGGCTCACGCCATAGCTTCCGGTGATAAGGATCATCCTTCGGCGCGTACATGAAGGCGTTCATCCGGTGCCCGCTCATATATCTGACCGAATCCATCCGGTCCGCGAAGCTCCATGGCACGCCATAGAAGCCTTCAATAATGCCCCGCACCGGAAAAGAAGGCTCATCCTCCACCGTAACCACCGGCAGGCGGCAGCAATCCTCCTCCACGGTCAGGAGCATTGTCAGCGCATCCAGCCCGTACTTCAGCCCCCGCCGGTTAGACGCAGCAACAACAAGCTTGGCATCTTCTCCAATCACCAGCCGGTATCCATCTGCAGCAAGCCCGCAGTCATACTCCAGCATCAGCTGTGCATTGCCTTTATCAGCGGTGGCTACACCCGGTCCGGCCGGTTCCAGAATTACGATGTCTCCGCCTTCAGCAAGTAGCCCGTTTACATCCTGATTCATGGCATACCGTGAGGCCAGCTCACAGCGCAGCTGCGGGCCCTCCACAACCAGCTCTTTCCCTTGCGTATAATAGTCGCGGAACAGATATTGGCAGTCCCGTAACGAAATTCCCATTGAGTTATGCCTCCTTAGTTAGCCTTTTATCGCGCCGGCAATCCCTTCCATATAATACTTCTGCGTGAACAGGAACACGAGGATGATCGGCAGCACCGAGATCATGGTTCCGGCGGCAATCCAGCCGAAGTTATAGGAGAATTGCCCGTTCAGATACGTAAGCGCCGCAGCGAGCGGATACTTCTCCGGGTCCTCCAGGACGACAATCGGCCACAGGAAGTTGTTCCAGAACGCCATGACCTCCAGTAATCCAATCACCGCAATCCCCGGCTTGACGAGCGGCATGACCAGTTGAATGAAGATGCGCAGCTCTGAGGCTCCGTCCATTTTACCTGAATCCCGGATGTCTGCCGGAATACCCAGGAACGTCTGCCGCATCAGGAAGATATTGAACACGGACACCGCTGCCGGAAGAACAACGCCGAAGAACGTATTGCCCAGCTGAAAAGCCTGAATCGTCAGATAATGCACAATCATAGCGGTGGCCGACGGAATAATCATGGTCGAGATCAGCAGCGTGAAGACCAGGTTCCGGCCCTTGAACCGGAAGGCCGCCAGCGGATAAGCCGTCAGACAGGATAGAATAATGTTGAACACGACTCCCAGCAGCGTGATGATGACCGTATTCAGAATGTATCGCGGAAAATTCATGAAGTTCCACACCTGCACATAGTTATCGAACGCAATGAAGGTGGGCAGAATGGCCGGCGGGTTCGCAAACACGTTGCGCCCCGGCATCAGCGAGACACTGAGCAGCCACAGGAACGGCCCCATCATGAACAGGGCAAGCAGGATCAGCAGCAGATAAGTGATCAGAACACGCAAGCTACGCGGCATCAATAGGAATTCACCCCGCCTTTCCGGTTCAGTCTGAATACGAGTACACTAAGCGCTCCCACCATCACACTGACGATCAGCCCGAGCGCCGAGGCATAGCCGAAGTTGAACTGCTCCAGCCCTTTTTGAAAAATATAGACGCTTGAGGTCAGTGTGGACGTCCCCGGTCCGCCCTTGGTCAGAATGTAGACCTCATCGAACACCCGGATCGCGCCCATCACCGAGATCAGCGTGCAGAACAGAATATGCGGGCGCAGCAGCGGCAGCGTCACATGTACAATCAGCCGCAGCGGCCCTGCACCATCCACCCTTGCGGCCTCATACAGATCTGCAGGAATGCCTTGAAGCCCGGCCAGATAGAGCATCATGTAATAGCCGAGGCCCTTCCACATCGTAATGAACATTAGAACATACAGCGCCGTGCTGCTCGTCGATAGCCAGGAGACCTGTTCACTGATAATCCCTGCCTTCAGCAGCAGGTAATTGACAACTCCGTTATTGCCGAGCAGCCAGCTCCAGATCAGCGCCACCGCAACCATCGAAGTGACGACCGGTATATAGTAGGCGGCCCGGAACATTTTGACTCCAGGAATCCGGCTGTTGACCAGAATCGCCATTAAGATCGAAATGATCTGGATCACGGGCACAATCAGCACATATACCAGTGAATTCCACAGTGAAATCAGGAAATTATGATCCTGGAAGGCCCGGGTGAAGTTCTCCAGACCTACATAATTCGTCTCTGTAATGACAGAATAATCTGTCAACGAGAGCGGTATACCGTAAATAATCGGCCAAAAGGTAAACACCGCCAGAAACAGCAGGCCCGGCGCCATAAACGCCCATGCGGTAAAAGATTCAGACCGAAACCCCTTGTACACCCTCTACACCTCCCACTCCTTCAAATACCCTCAAAATATATCCATCGGGGGAGAAACTCCCCCTTATCGGCTATGCTTCAGCAGCTTAGGAACCCTGACTGATAATAGTATTGACTTCCTTCTCCACCTTGTTCAGCGTCTCCTTGATATCCGCGCCGTTCATCAGAATCTCCTGCAATCCCCGCGCCAGCGCAGAGTTGATATCTGCGGCGCTTGGAACGCCGACCATGTAATCGGTAGCCTTATCCAGACTCTGCGAGGAAGCCACCTTCGCTTCAGCTTCCAGAGAGCCGTCAGACTCGGTGAAGAACGGATCCTGAATGGACGCCTTGCTCGATGGCAGCGTGTTGGCGGCCTTGGAGAAGGCTGTCTGATTCTCGGCATTCGTAAGGAAGGCAGCGAATTCCACCGCCTGCTGCGGGTTCTTCGACTTCTGCGGCACGACCAGATTCATCGAATTGGAGAGACGCAGGTTCGCCTTGCCTGTCGGCAGCGGGACAGCAATGGTATTCTTGTAGACATCCGGCGCAGAGGTCTTGATGAAGTTGATGAACGTTGGACCGGACAATTGGAAGGCTACCTGCTCACCGGAGAAATACTGAATCTGCTTGCTGAAATCCGCGTCCTCCTTGAGCACTACCCCTTCCTTCATCAGGTCGCGCATCTGGGTAATCATCGCCTCTGCTTCCGGCGTATTGAAGGCGGCGGCTGTCTTGTCCTCATTCAGGATTGAGATGCCGTCGATGGGGAACAGCTTGGAGACCAGCTGCTGGGCATACCCGGCTGCTCCGGTCTTCTCATGAACCTGACGCGCCCACTCCACCAGCTCCTCGCGGGTCTGCGGCGGGTTCGCCGGGTCGAGGCCCGCCTTCTCCACCAGCTTCTTGTTCATGAACAGCACTTCTGTGCCAGTGTACCAGGGAAGTGCATAAGCCTTGCCATCGAATACAGTGGAATTATAAATTCCCTCGAAATAACTCTTCGCCTGCTCATCCGTCAGATACTCGCTCAGATTCAGCAGCGCTCCCTTGCTGCCTAGCTGGCTGGCGAACTCGGTGTTCAGATTCACGACATCCGGGCTCTTGCCGCTGGCCGTGCTGGTCAACAGCCGCTGCGAGATGGCATCATAGGGATAGTCCTTCCACTCCACCGTTACTCCGGGGTGGCTGTCCTCATACTGGGTGATCAGATTATTGAAGTAATCATTGAACGTTGGCTGAAGTGCAATCGTCCAGAATTCAAGCTTCACCGGCTCCGCCGCAGCCGTAGCTTCAGCGCCCGTGCCGGGTTCTCCGGTGCTTCCGGCATCCGGTGTCCCCTTCGTATTGCCATTTCCTCCGCAAGCCGCAAGCAGCATAGACATGGTCAGCAGCAGCGATACTGTGAAGCCCTTTCTGTTAGTTCCCACACCACATTCCCCCTCAGATTAAGTGTAAGGCGAGCGCCCTTCCCGCGTCAGGTTCCTGACTTATTGCTCCCTCTTTGCAATGAGTATATCAGAAATTTTAAATAAATGAAGTATTTTTCCTAAATTAAATTAAAAAAAGAAATAATTTTTCTTTTTATGCCCGCAAAACAGCCTCCGCCAACACCGGAAGCATCTTCCCGGCAAGCGGAGGCTGTGCATAAAATATAATAGAATATCCCCTTCATTCAGCTCCGGCCTCAGCCAGCCATTGCTTGAGCGTATCGAGATCCCCGATCTCTCCGACCACGATTTTGCTTATCTCGCCCGCCTTATTGATGATATAAGTTGACGGCAGTGCATTGACGCTATACGAGGCAGATATCCTTCCGGTAACATCGATAATGACGGGAAAAGAGAATTGTTGCTCCGCCATATACTCCAATACCGTCCCCCTGGATTCTCCTGCGTTCACGAACAAGGTCTCGACTGGAAGCTCAGCGGATTGGTTAAGTTCATTTAACAGCGGCATTTCCCGCATACAAGGCTTGCACCAGGTCGCCCAGAAGTTAAGCAGCACGACCCGGCCCTTATATTCGCTGAGGCGCACCTTCTCCCCCTGCAAGGTTACCGCTTCGAACGCAGGAGCCGAAGCACCTGCGGTCATTCTCCCGGCCGGAGGTTGGCTGGACTGCTGAAGATATACCCCGATTCCGGCAGCAAAGGCAGCGGCAATAATCAGCAGAGTAACGATCCGGCGCAGCTTCATCCCAGCCCCAGACTATGGTGAAAGGCGGCGTACAGTGAACCGAACTCTGTACGGATCTCTGCCGTAGTGCCTGACCCCACATGCTTGCCCTGATTCAAGAAGACAATCTGATCGGCTACCCGATCCGCAATCTCCAACTGGTGGGTGGAAAAGAGGACCGAATGCCCCTCTTCCCGGATGCCCTGCAGCAGCGTCACGAATTCGTTCATCCAGAACGGGTCCAGCCCGTTAGTCGGCTCATCCATAATCAGGAGCGGCGGCTTCGCCAGCAGCGCTTGCGCGAACAGCACACGCTGGCGCATCCCCTTGGAGAAGGTGGTCACAAGGCTGTTGCGCTTATCCGCAAGTCCGACTAGAGCCAGCACCTCCTCTACCCGCTGTTTGCGTCTGGGAATCCGGCGCAGCGCCGCCCAGAAATTCAGCAGCTCTTCCGCAGACAGCCCGTGGCTGAACTGATAATCATCCGGCATATAGCCGATCTGCATGGAAAAGCTCTTGCGGGATTGCTTCCACTTCAGCCCGTTTACCGTAATTTCGCCTGAAGTCGGCTGTAGAATGCCAGCTACCATCCGCAGCACCGTGCTTTTGCCGGCCCCATTCCCGCCGCACAGGGCAAGTATGCTGCCGCCTGGAACCTGGAAGCTGATCTCTTCGACCAGTGTTTGCCGCCCGATGACCTTGGTAATCTCTTTCACCTGAATTAGCGGATTATCCACGGGAACGCCCCCTCTCCCAGATCCAATATACCGCTAAGATGGACAGCAGCACCCAGGCAGCGCAGACCCCGAGGAACAACAGGCTGCCGCCCGGGCGGCTAATCCATTCCACCCACTGATAATATTCCGGCCCCAGAACCGACCCTCCGCCCAGCTTCACCACCACGAACAGGCGCACCAGCTCAGCCGGATTAAGCATCGTCAGCACAATCAGCGCTGGCTTGATCCAGAGATACGGGAGCAGGCCGAGGCCTGCGATCAGGAATGTCGGCCAGCCGATCACCGCGAAGAACCAGAACGCTACAGAGATTGTCAAGGCCTGCCAGCGGTTGCGGGATAACGAGCCGATGATGAGGGCAAGGGTCAGGAACAGCAAGACCAGACCTGCCGAGAAGGCCAGGAACAGGAAGTAAGTGTCCGCCGCAAAAGCCATCCCGAGCAGACCGCTGAGCAGCCCCATCAGCCCGTAACCAAACGCTACAATCGTCAGCAGGACAGCGGCTAGCCCGGTGTATTTTCCCAGAACGAAGGATAAGGTTCCAATGGGATAGGTGGATAAGAGCTGCCAGCTTCCGTCTTCCCGTTCCGAGGTCAGTGAGAAGGAGCCCAGAAATAACGTCATCAGCGGCAACAGATACAGAATCAGGCTCAGCATGGAGCCCGTAACAGCCGTATAGCCTTCCACCGCGTTATTCGCATGGATCAGCAGCAGCCCGAGACTGAAGGTACAGAACAAGGCCAGGAAGGAATAGGCCCACGGATTGCGGAAGCCCATCTTAAGCTCTCTGCGGGCAATATGCAGGATGTCAGCCATACTCACATATCCGTCTCTTCGGAATGCGTGCCTTCCTCTGAGCTATGCTCCTCCATATGACCTTCCCCGCTCTGCATGTCCATGTTCATCATATCCTTGTTCTGCTTCCATTCATGGGAGTCCAGCTCTCCGGCGGTCAGCACAGCGCCTACCCCCTGCTCCTTCACGAATGCTTCTGCTGCCGCCTTGTCCTTGAAGCTGATCACTCCATAAGCCATCGGCGTACGCAGAGAAGCGTCATAGACATAGCTCGCCTTGCTGAATTCAACCCAGCTCTTGTCGTTATAGTCGCGGACATAATCCATGCCGATCTGCTCCGTGCCGTTGCTTTTCTTCCACTCATTCATACAGCCGATATCATCGAACTTGTAATTCTTGCCGTCCTTGGTCGTTAGCTGAGTGGCGTAAGCATCATCCTTGACCTGCATATTGCAGACCACACAGATATCGACGTCTTCATTAATCGCTACCGGCTCGTATTTCTTCTGTCCGCAGGCCGCGAGGATCACCAGACTCATTGCTACCATCAAGACCAGACTCCATCGTTTCATAATCGCAGTACCCCCAAGTATATGATTGTAATTACAGATAGGAACAGCAGCAGCCAGCCCGCTACCATGACCGTGCCTTGTCCGCCTGCCGCCTGATCCGGGCTAACTGTACCTGCCTCAAGCTGCATGAGCGGCGCTGAATCGGTGGACCACCCTGCCGAACCGCCGGTGTACATATCGCTCAGGAACGTCATCCCCGGTGACTGGAAAAACAGCTGATACGCTGCATTCCCCGCAACCAATTGCTGATAGAAGGGGTTGATCGCATATTTTAGGTCGCTGACCCCATCCCCCGTGAGATCCAGTCCGCCAAAGGCATCCCAGTAATTCCCGTTCATCTCATTGTCCCTGCTGCCTGTGGCCTGGGCCTCAATGACGTTTGCCACAAACCCGTTACGCTCAAAGCGGTTGCCCTCTGCATTCTCGAACTGCACACCGATATAGTTGCGGAGCACCAGATTCTGCTGCAGCTTGTTATCCGAGGACTGCTGCATGTAAATCCCCACCCGGTTGCCTTCCACCCGGTTGTTCATAATCGCGGAATTTCGTACATCGTAGAGCAGAATCCCCTGTGAATGCACATTCCGGCTCTGCTTGCGGAAGGAGTTCCCCGACACCACCACACCCGTAACACCCATCACCATCGCGCCGGTAATGTTGTATTCACCGGTGTTGTTAGTGACCTTCGAGCCATTGATATACATGCAGTGGACCCCGTACCGCAGATAAGCAAGCTTGTTCTGGTCCACCACCGTATTGCGGCTGTTCTCCAGATAGATGCCATCCCGCAGATAAGCGATGTCGTTGCCCCGGATCACAGCGCCGTGAGAGTTATAGAGATCGATCCCGTTGCCTCTCGTTCCCGGTGCTTCTCCCTTGGGAATGAACCAGCTTATTGTATTATCCGAGATCACCCCGCCATCGGCTTCACGCAGGAGTATTCCGTACCCTGCCGAATGAATGACCAGCCCCTTCAGGGTGACCCTGTCCGCTTCAACGCGTACAGCCGCCGCTTCCCCGTCGTTATTCTGCTGAATCTTCAGATTCTCAAGCCTTACACCGTCTGCCGTGATCAGCACCACCGCCTGCTCGTCCTTTGTCGTATGCAGCAGAAACGCCTCGCCGTTACCGTTAATCGTCACTCGCCTATCCAGCCGGACCGGACCCGAATAGGCTCCCGGAGCCAGGGTGATAAGATCTCCCTCACGGGCTGAGTCGATGATGGGCTGGAGCGGAAGGACTCCGGTGTTCGTGTCTGCGCTTACAACGCGGCCATGATTGAAGGAGAAGAAGAACAGGCCTGCAATCATGAAGACGAGAACCCTGATGCTGATGGAGCATTCATACCTTTTCACTACAAGCATTGTTCACCCCCACTGTAGGATGGTTTCTTGTGCAAACCCGAATTAAGTGTAAATAAAAGGAATTGAAGTGCCTATAGCCCAAACTG
This sequence comes from Paenibacillus sp. FSL H3-0333, assembly GCF_038002805.1. Classification (NCBI taxonomy): domain Bacteria; kingdom Bacillati; phylum Bacillota; class Bacilli; order Caryophanales; family Paenibacillaceae; genus Paenibacillus; species Paenibacillus sp. FSL H3-0333. Next base: position 4,435,193 of record NZ_JBBODG010000001.1, read on the forward strand.
GCTATACCAGCTAGAGTCTGTGACCATTCTGTGATTTATATCATATCCTCTCTCTTCTGTGAACATTAAAAAAGACACTCTTTAATTAAAGAGTGCCCATTTCCCGCTAATATAGAAGCCGTTACCTGCTGTGAGAACTAATCTTTTACCGGGGTGGAAGGGTGAAGCTGCTGGATGAGTAATACTCCGTCATATTGTTCGCGCGGGATCATTGTCTCATCGAGGACTCCCCATGCCTTGGCGGTACGCGGGGTGTAAATCCATTCCGTGGACGCGCTTAACATGGTGTCTCTTAAGTTGATAAACTGCGCAGCGCCCATGCCTGCACCTATAATCTCTTCAAGACTTCCCTTGTCATGCGGCATAATCTGCTCCACCTTACCGTTGTTCTTGTGCGCACTTCCTTCATAAGCATATAATCCGATCACATAGTTATCTTGCTTCAGGGACCAAGGCAGCAGCTCCCCCATCGTAGGATAGGGTGTCTGATCATAACCGAAGCCATTATGCTCGGTAATCATCGTAGAATTGTGTTTGCGGATATGGTAGTTGTGTCCCCACAGAATAATCTTTTCCCCCGGATAGGTTGTGTTTGCGAGCCAAGCCACATTCCCTGCCATCACGCGATCTCTCTCATAGCTCCCCTGCTTAACGTGCTTCTCCGGGTCTACCCCGGCCAGTAGCTCTACAATATGAGGATGGTAATAATCCAGCATATCGATCCTGTTCTGGAGCACACGCTCAAGAGTTGGCACCAGCTTGGGCTGTTTGGGATAGACTTTGCTCAATGAAGCTTTATGATCTTTCACGAATGCCTGGAAAATCATATATTTGCTCTTGATTGCATCCTTCTGGGCTGTAAACTCTCCGATATCATCAATCATATTAAGCTTCAAATACCATTCTTCCGTTCGGGTAAACGCTTTGGCTTTAGAAGAGTCCACCCCGGCAAACCATTGTTCAACAAATGTAATAAAAGAGTCTGTGGCGGCCTGGGAGTCAAACCCGGTCAGCATCAGCGGATGGTCTGTACGGCTCTGCTCCGCTATGTACTCGAACAGCGGCAGATTCTCTTCCACCTGCCATACGCCGTAGATGGAGTTCTCCATCAGCTGTTGCGGCTTCAGCTCCTGAACCTGTGTATACGCTGCGGCAGCATCCGCCAGGTTGGACTCGAAGGCGATGACGTTATAGCCCAGCTTTTCATGCAGATACTTAATTAGCCTTACCTTCACCGAATTATATTCGGCCGCCCCATGCGAGGCCTCGCCCAAGCTCACAATCCGTTTATCCGCCAGAATCGGCTGAAGAAACGCCAGATCGGAATAAGTGTCGCCCTTCTCAGCCTTAACAGTTGTGATGATGTTCGCAGTAGCCCGGACGTTCTCCTTCCAGCCGGCCTCTGCGGACATCGTACTCGCAGCGTCAGCTGCAGGCGCCCCTTCCGCATGTACAGCTCCCCTAACGGTAATTAGAGTGAAACTGCACAAGACTGCTGACAATACTGCTTTGCGAAGCAATGGATTCATGATGTTAACCCTCCCTTTGTAGATGTACATCAGCTTATCAGGTGAAGGTTAAATCGAGCGTACTGCCCTGTTTAAAATTAGTTTAAGTTCGGACAGCTGTGGCATAATGCATTCGGTTTTTTGCACACGGTTGAACCTCAAAAAAGCCCTTGAAAGTATCAAGGGCTGTAATGCCGTACGCCTGCGCTTATTGCTGAATTGCTTTGAACGACTCGGTCTGGCGGGTAATTCCCTGCTCCGCCGCGAAGCGCTCGATGCTGGAAGCGCCGAAGAATCCATGGATGCCCTTCGTCCGCTGAATGACATAAGCCGCATCCTCCGGCTCGGCAATCGGGCCCCCGTGGCAGATAATCATAATCTCCGGGTTGACCGCCCGTCCGGCTTCGATAATCGCCTCGATACGCTCTACACAATCGTCCAGGGTCAACGCGGTTACTGCGCCGATGGTGCCCTTGGTGGTGAGGCCCATGTGGGCGACCAGAATATCGGCGCCCGCCTCTGCCATGGCCCGTGCCTGTTCAGGGTCGAACACATACGGGGTGGTCAGCATATCCAGCTCATGGGCGATACGGATCATTTCGACCTCCAGGCCGTAGCCCATCCCGGTCTCCTCCAGATTCTGGCGGAAGACGCCATCGATCAGACCCACAGTAGGGAAATTCTGCACACCGCTGAAGCCCTGCTCCTTCAACTGCTTCAGGAATACCTCCATCACCCGGAACGGGTCGGTGCCGCATACCCCTGCCAGAACGGGCGTATCCTTGACGACAGGCAGCACCTCCGAGCCCATCTCCACCACAATCTGATTCGCGTCGCCATACGACAGCAAGCCTGCCAGTGAACCGCGTCCTGCCATTCTGTAACGGCCGGAATTGTACACAATCAGCATATCCGCTCCGCCTGCCTCACTGCTCTTGGCGGTAATCCCCGTGCCTGCCCCGACACCGAGGAGAATCTTGCCCGCCTTCACCTCTTGTTTGAATCTATCCATAATCTCAGCTCTAGTCTGCTTATTCATTAGTAGCTCCTCCTTATTGTGGGGTTCAGGCCTTCGCGGCCTGCATGAGATCAATCAGCTTCCGGGCTGCCGCCTCGGCAAAGGCCGGATCATTAATCGCCAGGTCCACTTCGATCAGTTCAACTCTTGAGCGGTCCACCTGCTGGCGCAGGGTATCGAACAGCATCCGGTCCTCTTCAGGGCCGTAGAAGGGCTGACCCTCCACATCAATCGCCGAAATACCGCCAAGCGGCAGCATAAGCACCGTACTCTCCGTTGCCATATTGAGCTTCTCGGCCAGCTTCCTGCCGAGCTGTTCATTCTCCTCCACGGTCGTCCGCATCAGGGTGACTGTAGGATTATGATGATAGAATTTGCGATCCTTGAACTTCTCCGGTACGGTATCCGCCGGTCCGAAGTTGCACATATCCAGGGCGCCCACCGAGACGACCTGCGGAATACGGTTGCGGCCTGCGGCCTCCAGGCGGTGCGGTCCTGCGTTCAAGACGCCGCCGATCAGTTCATCTGCCCATTCGGTGGTGGTTAAGTCCAGCACCCCTTCAATGAAGCCCGCTTCGATCAGCGCCTCCATCGATTGTCCGCCGATTCCGGTAGCATGGAATACCAGCACCTCGTAGCCGCGCTCCTCCAGATATTTGCGCGCTTCAGTCACACAAGGTGTGGTCACTCCGAACATGGTGGCTGCGACCAGCGGCTTTTTCTCCGGTTCATAGTCTGCTTCGAACATGAGCATGCCCGCGATGGCAAACATCGCATTGCTGAATATTCTCGTCGAGATCGAATTGAGGCCTGAGACATCCACGACCGACGGAATCATCATAATATCGCTGGTCCCGACATAGGGAGCCGTATTTCCTGATGCAACCGTGGATACCAGAACCTTCGGTACGCCAATTGGCAAGGCTCTCATCGCAGGGGCAACCAGTGAAGTTCCGCCGGTACCCCCGAAGGAAATGATGCCGTCAAATTTCCCCTCCTGGTATAACCGGGGAACAAGCTGCTCCAGTCCTTTGGACAACACTTCTGTAGCTAACGCCCGGTCTTTCTTCGCGGCAAGCTCGTCCAGCTCCATCCCTGCGGCGGATGCGACCTCCCGGTTAGACACATCGGGTTGAAAGGCTGGCTCGAATACACCGGTATGGATCATCAGGGCTCTGAGACCCAGCTCCTCTGCAAGCTTCTTGATGTACAGGTACTCCTCACCCTTCGTATCAAACGTTCCAGCTATGGCGATCGTCTTCATTCTGTGGCCTCCTCGTATACGAATCATAGATTCATCATACCGGGCAATTTTATGGATGAAAACGCTTTTATGTTCTATGTTTTTGTGTTTAGGTTAGATTTGTACTGCTTGGGCGAGCAGCCCATGAGCTTTTTGAACATTCTGCTGAACTGGGCATAGTCGGGATAGCCGACCATTGCGGACACCTCGGATAATTGCAGGTGCGGAGCCTGGAGTAGTATGGCAGCCTTTTGCATACGGTAGCCGACCAGATAGTTCTGGAAGCTGCACCCTACCTCCTTTTTAAACAAGCTGCTCAGATAACTGCGCGACACATGCGCCACCTTGGCCAGATCCGCGAACACTACTTCCTCGCTGTAGTTCTGGGCGACATATTCTTTGACGAATTCTACGTAATCGTAATGCCGGGTGATGCCGCTGAGCATCTTGACCATGAGATCATCCTCATCCAGCTTGCCCAGGCGCTTGAAATCGCGGGTTATGGCTGTAATCGACTGCTCGGAGGGAATCCGTTCAAAGGCAGAGCCGCCAATGTAGCCCATAATTTGCGTGTTGCTGCTGTACATATACTGGACATCAACCGGAGTCTTGACCGGGCCGCCGTAGATCATCTTAATGACTTCAGGCTTAACCTCTCCGCAGGCAGTGAGAATACGCAGCGCCTTCGCCTTGGCAGCTTCCAGAGAGACCACCTTCCGCGCCCCCAGCAATCCGCCTACAGTCAGGCCGAGATGCACACAGATCACATCCGCTCCCGCCTCTGCCATCTGGACCGCCTGGGCTTCGTCGAAGACGAAGGCCACTGTGAACAGCTCCTGCTGATGAGCCAGACGTATAGCCTCCACCTCCCTGTCATAGCTGATGCCGTCTTCCTCCAATGCCTCTCTGAATACCCCGTCAATCAGGCCGATCGTCGGATAATTATTCACTCCCGCGAAGCCTCTGGCCTTAATCTCTTCTATATACAGGGACATTTCTCTCGTTGGATCATTCGCATTCAGCCCGAACAGCACCGGAGTGTCTCTTACCAGCGGCACAATCTCCTTCGAGGCAAAATCCATCACCATCTCATTGCTGTTGCAGAAGGGCAGGAACCCCGCCAGCGAGCTTCTCCCCATCTGCCGGAACTTGCCGGAGTTCAGCATTAGAATGAAGTCAGCTCCGCTGTCAGCGGCAACCTTGGCTGTAATTCCCGTGCCTGTCGAGACACCGATAATGTGGTTGCCTTCGCGCAGCTCTGACTGAAGCCGCTCCAGTATGGCTGTTCTGTTCAAGCTCTATCCCCTCATCTCTCCAGCAGAATTCCCAGCAGAACATACGCAAGCATGATCCCGCCGGCTGCATAATCCATCAGTGCATATTTTAGCAACCTATAGGAAGTCCGTCCCTTCCCGTTCCCGTAAGCCCTTGCCTCAATCGTCATCGCCAGCTGCTCCGCCCGCGCAAGGGTGGTGACGAGCAGCGGAATCACTAATTGGATGTAAGCCTGTACCCGGTTAAGGCCTTTGGTATCCTTGATATCATACCCTCTGGCCTGTTGCGCCACAAGAATGCGGTCCAGCTCCTGGGTAATAGTGGGGATAAAACGAATAGCCAGCATAACCGTCAAGGCCAGCGCTTCCACCGGAACGCCCAGACGGGTTAACGGCTTGCAGAGCTGTTCCAGACCCTTGGCCAGATCGAGCGGTTTCGTCGATAATGTCAGGATGAGGGCAAGCGAGACCAGGAGCAGAATCCGCCAGAGTGCGAAGAGCTCATTCCTTAGTCCTTCCTGGTTGAACAGGAGATGATAGAGCATTGGCAGCAGCAGGATGAACAGAATCGGCCGCAATGCCCGTAAGAGCATACGAAGAGGGATTCTTGATAATAGGACCTGCCCCCCGGTGAGGACTGTCGCTGCAATATATCCGGAGGGCGCCTGGAGGTGCATACTGCCCATTGTGAAGGCAACAAGGAGGAGCAGCTTCGTTCGCGGATCAAGCCGGTGGATGATAGAGTCTGAGGGGACATACTGCCCGAGTATAATTTTATCCGTCATTGCTTAGAGAACTTGATCCTGCCAGATAGCACTCACCGTTCGAAAAATCTCTGCTTCCCTGCAGCTTGCAGGCCGGGGCTTCTCTCCAGAACATTCCCCGATGATTCTCAAAAGCTGAATCGGCTCCGGTGCAGGCAGACCTGCTTGCTCCATGCAATCTGCCTGCTTCAGGAACAGTTCGTTGACCTCCCAATGTCCTAACAGGCGGCCCTGCCCCATAATCATCACCTCATCCGAGTATTCGGCAACATCCTCCAGCTGATGCGACAGGAACAGCACGGTCCGCTTGTGCTCTTCCTGCCACTTTTTTAGCCTCCTGAGCAAGTCGTTCTTGTTCCCGGGATCAAGCCCAGCGGTAGGTTCATCCAGAATAAGCATCGCCGGCCCGGCGATCAGCACAGAAGCGATAGCCACAAGCCGCTTAATTCCCCCGCTGAGCTGCAAGGGATGCTGCTGAAGCAGGGCTGCGGGTAGGCCCATCTGTTCCATAACCTGCTTGATCGCTTGCTCCACATTCGCCCGGGATTCCCCCCTCATACTAAGCGCAAAAGCCAGCTCCTGATTCACCGTTGCCGCAAACAGCTGCTGCTCCGGATACTGAAAGACATAACCGATGTGCGGCACAGCCTTCAGCCTACCCTGCTGATCCTTTGGCAATGGCTGCCCACGGTAGCTATATTCGCCTTTGCTGATCGGTAGCAGACCCTTGAATACTTTGGCGAGGGTGGATTTGCCGGCCCCGGACTGACCGATAACCGAAATCCACTTTCCCTCCTGTAACGTGCAGCTTACGGATTCAAGAATGTCCCGCCCGTTCATCTTCACACTTACCTCCTGCAATGCGTAGACCATAAGGTTCTGATCGTCTCCTTCCATTCTGCATGCAGCGGAGCGTCCAGCCCGAGTGCCTGAAATAATCTTACGGCAAAAGGAGGCGCAAGCTGATGCTCCGTCATGCTTACACTGCTGAACAAGCCGGAGGGCGTCCCGTCAAAAGCCAGCTCTCCCCGGCTAAGCAGCAGCACACGGTCAGAAGGCAGTATCTCATCCATATGATGGGTAATGTGGATGATCGTCAACCCTTGCCGGTGAAGCGTGTGCATCACCTGAAGAAGGTCCTGCCTGCCCTGCGGATCAAGCATGGAGGTGGCTTCATCCAGGATGAGGATGGAGGGCTCCATTGCCAGAACAGCTGCAACGGCAACCCGCTGCTTCTGCCCGCCCGACAGCTGATGCGGAGCGGCGTCCATATAGTCTTCCATATGAACGGCTTGCAGTGCACGGGTTGCCCGGCTGAGCATTGCAGCTCTCGGGACCCGCAGATTCTCCAGCCCGAAGACCACCTCATCCAGCACGGAAGCCGTAATGAACTGATCGTCAGGATTCTGGAAGACCAGTCCAGCCCGCTCACGGATGCTTACGAGATTCTGGCGGTTCGAGGTAATCAGCCCTCCCAGCCTCACCTCTCCGGCTCTTGGCAGCAGCAATCCGTTCATTAGCTTGGCGATGGTGGATTTACCGCTGCCATTCGCGCCGATGATGGCAACGAATTCGCCTTGGCGAATGTCAAAGCTGAGCTGACGGAGCACCGGTTGCCCTCTCCGGTAAGCAAAGTCTACCTGGTCAAAAACGAGCATGGGGGATACTGCCTCCTGCACGGCCTCTTTCATGTCATCCCCTCTAGTGCGCGGCTCTTCATGAGCAGGCGGGCGATTTTGCCGGAACCAGTGTAGCTGAATCCCTCTACGTTAAACAACTTCTTAGGCAGCTTGTAGCTGGCCAGATAGGGGCGGCAATACTTCCTGATCTCATCGAGCGTAAGCCGTTCCTGACCCTGCCACTGTATCAGTAACGTTACCTGCTCCCCCCAGCGTTCATCCGGTATGCTGAACACCATCGCCTCCCGGATATTCGGATGGCGAAGCAGTACTGCTTCCACTTCTTCCGGGAACACCTTGAGCCCCCCGCTCTTGATCATACTGCCCGCGCGTCCGGCCAGGCGCAGATGCATCTGCCGGTCCTGATATACGTAATCCCCTGTGCGCAGCCAGCCGTCCCGGAATACCCGCGCCGTCTCTTCCGGCAGGAGATGATACCCGGAGAAGATCATATCGCTGCGGATGTATAGCTCCCCCACGGTGCCTTGAGGAACCTCGCGGAACTGTTCATCGCAGATCAATAGCTCTACACCGCTGAACGGCTGGCCCAGGGAGTCCTGCGGCTCCGCTCCGGTAAGCTCCAGATAGCTGATGTAGCTGGCTTCAGATGAGCCGTAATACTCATAGAGCCTAACCCCGTTGAACCTCTCGCGGCACTTAGGTATAGAAGACACAGGCCATTTGCCGCCGGAGCTAATCAAGGCCTGGATGGACACCCCGGCGTTGCTTGACTCCGCTTGGCGCAATAACGCCTCGGTCATAGCGGGAACAACGAACAGAATCATATCCGGTACACGGCAGCACAGGGTGAGCACACGCTCTGCATCGAATTCCGGAAGGAGATGGAACGTGGCTCTGCTGTACAGGGATTGCAGCAGCGCGAACAGCGACAGCGAATGCACGAACGGCCCGGGCGCAAGCACATGCTGCATCCGGTTCAGGCAGAACGCCTTCTCTGTAGCCTCCAAGCTGCTGAACCACGACTGATGGGTCCGCATATACCCCTTCGGGATACCTGTGGTGCCAGAGGTATATCCGATGAACAACAGTTCAGGGCTATCTGCGGCTTCAGCCTCCGGCCCGAAGCCTGCTACCCAATCCTCATAGCTGCCGGAGACCTGTTCCCTGCCGAAATATAGCTGGGGAATTCCGCTGTAACGACCAGTCAGATCAGCTGCGAAGCATGCTTCACTGACAATCAGCCCGGGAGCGCATTGCCGGATGACCTGCTCCAGCGCTGCTGGAGACCATTTCGGGTCCAGCAGTACGGGAGTGCAGCCTGCATAGATAGCACCCAGGACAAATTCGGCGAATTCCATGCGGTTACCGGATAGAAGCGCAACGGTCTGATTCGTGTGTCCGCCCTGCCGCAGACCGCTGGCAACCTGTTGAACCCGCTCCGTGAGCTGCTCATAGGTACAGTCTTCGTGTCCATCTGAAATTGCAATACGGTGAGGGACGAGTGCGGCACGTTCCAGAATGTGTTCTGCCAGATTCACCGGAATCTCACGCCCCCCTCTTCTCCTCAACCGGACTGAACGCCCGGAGCTGCATGGTGATGACAGCGGCCAGCAGAGCTTTGATCAGATCTCCAGGCAGAAAAGCCGCAGACCCGGCAAGTCCGGTCCAGAGCGGAGTATTCGTAATCCAGGCCATGGTCGAAGCGCCGATTAGATTAACGAGCAGAACGCCAAAGATCAGATTAACGGCGAACAGCTTCCAGGCCCGGAGCTTCGGCCAGACCGCTTCAGCGAACCAGCCGATCAGCCCGGCGGCCAGCGGCCAGCTGAACAGATAGCCTGCTGTCGGTCCAACGAGTATGGCCAGCCCGCCACGTCCGCCTGGTAATACCGGCAAGCCTAAAGCGATAAGGATAAGGAAAATGACCAGGCTGAGTGCGCCTGTCCGCCAGCCCAGAAAACAGCCGGCCAGCATGACGCCAAGCGTCTGGGCAGTGACAGGTACAGGAATAATGCCTAGCGATACGGGCGGAACCAAGCCCAGCACCGCGATAAGCGCGGCGAATAAGGCCGCATAGACCAACTCTTTGATTCTCAATTCAATAACCTCCACAAGATAAGATACAGGAATTGGGCGGCCTTCCGGTTAGGGAGCCCAGCCAACAAGCTGAATTATAGTGGAGGACGCCTTCATTGTAAACCATAAATTATAAATAGGTTCACAATTAGGATGTGAGTATACCTGATTTTTCTAATGATCCTAAGCATGTTAATATATTTAAAGAGATGAGATCGGAACGTTAGACTTGTGGAGGGTTATAGGCATGACAGCTAAAGAACATATCCTGGCTTTACTGGACAGCAATAAGGGTGAATACTTCTCCGGCGAGGACATCGCCGGGCGGTTATCCGTGACGCGCAGCGCAGTGTGGAAGGCCATCAAAGCGCTGCAGAGTGACGGCTATTCCATTCAGGCCGTCACCAATAAGGGATACTCCCTGTCCCCCCAGACGGACATTCTGTCCGCCGCAGCAGTCGCCAAATACCTGAATGCCAGGGGGCAAACGCTGCGGCTTGAAGTTTTCAAGAGCGTGGCTTCCACGAACGAGCTGGTGAAGGCGCTGGCTTCCGGCGGTGAAGCGGAAGGCAAAGTCATCCTCTCGGAGGAGCAGACCGCCGGGCGGGGCCGGAAAGGCCGGCCTTTCTTTTCCCCTGCGGGGACGGGCATCTATATGAGCATTCTGCTGCGACCCCGGCTGTCGGCGGCAGATGCTACGCTTCTGACTACCTCTGCTGCCGTTGCGGTGGCTCTGGCGATCGAGAGTGTGTCCGGCCTCAGCACGCAGATCAAATGGGTGAATGACGTATTCATGAACGGTAAAAAGGTGTGCGGAATCCTCACCGAGGCTTCCCTGTCCCTGGAGAATGAGTGGCTGGATTATGCCGTACTCGGGATCGGGATCAATGTGGCGCTGCCCGCAGCGGGCTTCCCCGCCGGACTGTCTGAGATTGCAACCTCTGTATACAAGGAGGACAAGCCTCCAGGCGATCTGCGCAACCGGCTTGCCGCTGAAGTGCTGAACCGTTTCTTAGGCTATTATGATCAGCTCAAGGACCGGCTGTTCCTGCCGGACTACCGGCAGCGCATGATGTCCCTGGGCAAGACGGTCATGGTCATTAAGGAGAATCAGCAGCAGCAGGCCACCGCTGTCGATATCGACAATGACTGCCGCTTGAAGGTCCGGTATCCGAATGGTGATGAGGAATATCTGTCCAGCGGCGAAGTCCGCATTCTGCTCTAACGCTTAGAAACCACAATTCGCAAGAGTTACATGCGGGTTGTGGTTTTTTTGTACCGTTGTTCCAGCCCTGATATTTGACATGTGAATCAATTATCGATATAGTGTGAATCAGTTCACACCACGTATTAAAGGAGGAAACGATGCCGAAAAATACGTTCTTTCGATTGGATGAAGCAAGGCGCGAGGAAATATCGAACAAGGCTATGCAGCTTTTTGTGGATCATCTTTACGAGGATATATCGATGAAGATGGTTCTGGATAGCTTGTCCATGCACCCCGGAACCTTCTACCGTTATTTTGAAGACAAAGATGACCTGTATTGTCACTTAATCCGTAATGTGACCCGGAAAAGAGCTGCGTATTTTAATAACAGTACTGAGGATTCCCTTTTCCGCTCTTTCCTTACCGGCTTATTTGGTAACGTGAATGGCACTGCGGCCGAGCCGCTGAATGAGCTGGAGATCAAGCTTACTGAGACTTTTTTACACATTCCCGAGGACATCCTGCTGAAAGTATATCTGAACGTGCTAAAGGGCGAGTCCTTCCCCTTGATCAAGGACATTATACGGCGGCTGAGGGTTGACGGATATCTCCGGCCTGATATTGACGACGACCTGATTTCATTTATGTTCGAATCTATGCAGTTTAATTTAGTCATGTTTTATAGGGAATTCGGTATTAAGGATTCTCAGATGCAGCATAAACTTAGCAAATACTTTGCTGACTTTATGGGTCATGGTCTGCTTGAAGATCATAAATATTCCGAGCTGGTTAGCGATATTAAAAAAGCAAAGGAGTAGAAGTGTATGAACAAGCATATGAGAACTTACGAGGTTTTTCCAGCACCTGTTGGCAGCTATACGGTTGGCCGGACTCAGATGGATCTGGAGTACATGGCTTCGGACCATTCCACAAGAGAATTGACGGTGTTCGTGTACTATCCGTCCGACAGCAGCGAAGATAAAGCTACATCAGCATACATGTTTCCTGAAGTCTACGAGATGTTAAAGGATCAGCCAATGGTTACCGGGTATCTTTCAGGGGGTTATTTCTCTATAGAGTTCAAGACCCGGTGTTACGACGATCTTGCTCTCTCCGCAAAGGACAAGCGCTATCCGGTGTTATTCTATGTTTGCGGCGGGGGCGGTTCTCCGGAATGGGGCACAGTGCTCTGTACGGACTTGGCCAGTATGGGATACGTTGTGGTTAGCATCGGCCATCCAAATAGTACAATGTATAAGCGTAAAGACGGACGTCTGTATAATGTATCCAAGGGTTTTTCGGAGGCTATCATAACGTTGTCTGAAGATCCGGAGATGCAGGCGCTGGCTGGTAAAATGGAAATGCGGCCTGACGATGATACAGCCGTTCAGATGTGCCGTAACGTGCTTGCACTCCCGGTAATTGCCAAGGTAACAGAGTATAGTGAATTACAGGCGGAAGATATACGGTTTGTAGCCGATCATCTGTATAAACTGGACGCTGGAGAGCTGGATTCTATCTTTAATGGCAGACTGCTCTTTGACACCGGCATGGGTATCGTCGGGCATTCTTATGGAGGGCTTACGACGGCGATGGTCTGCCGGGATGACGACCGGTTCACCTGCGGAATTGGCTTGGATAGCGGTGCGTTCGGTCTTCTGGATAGCGACCTTAAGAAGCCCTTCCTCCTGCTGTATCGTGAACCCAACTACAACATGAATGCGGTCATTGGTGCTAACAATAGCAGGGAAACCTATTATTACTCTGTTGACCGGGTTGCGCATTTAGATTACTGCGACATTGTTTTTACCAGTGCTAATGAAGTACTCAGAGGCGAACGGGATGCGATGGAGATGCGAAATGTGGTTACAGACTATACGAAGACCTTTTTGGATCATTACCTCCGGCAGAAGGCGGCAAGTGTGGACAGCCTGGCATATGATGGCGTGGACTTGGTCAAGAAGACCAGGAACAAATGAGCCCTGCAAATACGCGCCAATAGACCGCACCCCGCAAGCAACGCCTGCGGGGTGCGGTTTTTCAATTGCGGCTTAATGCTCCAGTGCTAAAATCACTTGCTCCCCTGCGCCTGCTGGGTAGGCCCGTAATTCGCCGCTCCGGTGAAGTGAACATCTTCCGGCGTGGGATACACTTTCGGGATGCGCAGATCCCGCTGATATAGTCTCAAATGCTCTCCCCGGGGAGAGATATCCACGACATCACAGCCTCTCCAGTATACCTTGTATTCCTCACCGCGCACCGTCTCCTTCACAGTAAGCGTTTCCAGCTGATGCTCCAGCTCTACAGTATCCCCTGCTCCTATACTACGGATAACAAGCAGATTCCCTTCCCTCTCGGGTGTGCAGAAGGCTCCGTTAATCTTCATGCTGAGGTTCTGACCCATCCAGTCATAGACCCGTACTGCAACATCGCATGGCTGCTTGGCTGTGATGGACATATAGCCCCGGTCGGGATAGCTCATGGTGACGGTCGCCTCCTCCGTCTCCTTATCCACCGGCATATTGACGATTACCATTCCGTCATGGAATTCCACCACCCGGTTCCATACGATCTCAAGGGCCACCGGAGCCATGCCGACGCAGCAGCCCGCAATGGAACGGAACTTGGATAGCGACATGGAATTCACGAGCGAGCCACCGGTGAAGCCCCCGATCATTCTTGTATCAATCTCCCTGTAGGTTAAGCCTGCTTCGTCAGGCCGGGTGTTGTCTGTGACCACGTAGGAAGATACCTTAAGCTGATTCTCCACCAGCTGGTTCCGCGCAAACAAGGTCATATCCTCCCAATATTCCTCATACCCGGCCAGAATCAGCTCATTCGCGCATTCGATCATATCCTTAATACAGCAGGTCTCGCAATGCTCCTCATGCGGCGGATGCCACTGGGCATATTCCGGCACCCAGCCGAAGGAGGAGGACAGGCTGCGGATATAATCATAGATTCCTTTACCTGCGGTAATATACCGCTCCTTGCCTGTTACCCGGCCCAGACGTACCAGCCCGGAAGCTACCCAGCCTGCGGAATGGACATGTCCGAAGAATTCCATCCTGTAATTGAAATAGCGCGAAGGTCCGAGCAGATGGTTGGCAATGCCCGTTGCCAGATCAAGCGCGGCCTCATCTCCGGCAATTTCATATCTGCGCACCAGAGAATGTAGGACAATGGCATTGCGGATCGCCTGCTCCCCCCGCCCGGTATGCCTGGACAGCTCGAAGCCGCCGTCCTTCAGGTACACATCATTGGGGAATTCGTACAGCGGCTCCTGCTCCTCATAGTCCCCCGACCAGAACGTTCGGACCTTCCGCTCAATCACCAGGGAGCGCATTCCCCTGACCAGCCCAGCTGCTCTCCTCTCCGCCTCCTCATCCCCGGGATCATTCTCCAGCATCCGGTTCAGCGCGGGAAGAATATAGCCCATTTCGTGAAAAGAGCTATGATTCGTATGCGTCCACGGATAAGGCTCATGAAAGCGCAGGCCGTGCTCCCCCCAGGACTTCATCAGATGACGGTAAAAGGATTGCTGCACCGCAGCGCCTTCCTCCGTCTTCAGCATTTTGCGCACCGCATCGATGGCCTCATACCAAGAGCCGACCAGCTCCGCATCGTCCACCCGGCAATGGGCAGCCTCGGCAGGCTTCTTATGCGGCAGTATAAGCCAGTAGGGAAGATTGTCTTCCTGCTCATCCACCATAGAGGTCAGATACCCCAGAACGAGCTTGGCATTGTGTAACGGCGTGAACTTTTCGTAGACCTGACTTGACATGTTGTCTATCCCTCCGCTGGTTAATCTCCGGTAACCCTAACCTTGAAATCGTCGAAGTCGATGGACGCATTCGCATAACCGTCGACGCCGAACAGCTGTCCTGTCAGTGAGCTGCCGCCGGTATGGCGGAAGGCGAAATCTGTAGCGGCCGGAACAGATTCATTGTTAATATAGACGCTGTACGTCTTGGCATCCCAGTTCGCGACCATTTTGATGGCGTACCATGTGCCCAGCGAGAAGTCTCTCACCTTGACCTTGTTGGAACCGCCATTTTGCACAAGGATTTTACCGGAATCGAACGCTGTAACCATCGAATAGTTGCTTGTACCGCTATCATTTCTTACCATGGCGCCGTTGGCATACTGGAAGTTGCTGTTTAACCGGACGCGGTACTCTATGACAATGCGCTGATTCCCCGCAGCACTAACCTCCCCAAGATAAGGCAGGAACAGGTTGGCTTTGCCTGATATCGCGGTCGTGGTCAGCCGCAGAAATTTGTTGCCGGCTTCTTCCTGGACTACAGCCGTAGCGCCATTCGTCAAATCCTGCGTAGTAATGCCGTAAGGATATTTGCCTGCTGTATCGCCGGAGAAATCCCGGTACGCCTTATAAGTTATGCCGTTCTGCGTGGTATTCAGCGAATTCAGCAGGGCAGCTTCCGCTTCAGCCAGTGCGTTCAGTTCTGCATTGAACTGTGCCTGGGTCAGCTCTGCATTACCGGCCAGCCCCTCCGCATGATCCACGGCGGCCACGAAGTCAGCATACTTGGCTGCGCTATAATTGCCTGCCCCGCTTCCAAGCGGATAGGATTTATTAGCCAGCTTGCTGCGAAGCTGATTCACGATCTCATCCAGACCATAACCAGGTACAACCTCTACAGAGATAGTGGAGGAGAACTCCTGGCCGCTGATCTTGAGCGTCACAGGAATCTGAACCGTGCCAATGGTGCTGAAGTCCAGTCCTGCCGTCTCGCTGCCGGTCACCTGGGCCTGAACCGTCTGGTTGTGGTAGACGGCATTTACAACGCCCGGAAGCACGGGAACCACGCCTGAAGGTATCTTCACTGTTGAAGTGACCTGAACGGCATCGGAAGCGGCAATGACTGTTATGTGGAAGGTAGCTTGCTTGCCGCCGGATACGGCTGTAATTTGCGCTATGCCCGGTTGAACGGCATTTACCGTATGGGTAGCCGGGTCAACTCCCGCCACGCCTGGATTGCTGCTGGTGTACTGCGCACTTCCTGTTACATCCTGAACTTCATAATTGTTGTAATATGCTGTTGCCCGCAACGGTGAGCTGGTCTGGCCGCTGATCAGCACAGGCTCCGGTCCGGTGAGTGCCAAGGACTGTACCGTTCTGGGATCTGCCTTGACGTTAACTGCCACGGTAGCAGTCCGGCCGTTGTAGGCGGCAGTAATTGTTGCACTTCCTGCCCCGGCGGCCTTCACCTGATTCCCTGCTTGAATCACGGCTACGTTCGTATCGGACGAGGTCAGGATCACGCCTGCCGTGACAGCAGCATAGGTAGTTCCTGTTACTGTATAAAGGGGCAGACTGCGGGTCTCGTTAAGACCAAGCGTATATCCGGGAGTCCCGAACAGCAGCTCCGTTGTATTCAGCCGGGATAGATCCAGGCTGTCGATGTCGGCCAGATTATTCCCCTTGGTGAAGCGGAGAACGTTGTCTCCCTGCTGAAGATAGATTTTCGCCGTGGAGGCTCCCCAGCGGTTCGCGCCGGAATAGACAATATTCATCGACGCTCCGGGCCCGCCGTTGACCGACAGGATATGGGAGGCATCCCCCGCATTCGCAGAGCCGTTGCTGTTGCGCACGGACATCACATAGAAGCCCGCTTCCGGCACGTTGACGTTGAACTGGGCGTAGTCGTAAGCGTTAGCCAGATTGGTGATCTTCATCCCGCCGGAGGCGGAGCTTTCGCGCCGGACTGCCGGGGATGAAGTGCCAGCGGGATCTTTTACAAGCAGAGCTTCTTCAGCTTGATAACGAATCCGGGCCGGCTCGCCTGATGGGATTGCTATCGGACTGTTCGGATTAACGGGCTCTCCCAGGTTCGGCGTGTTGTCTGCGTTCCAGGAGAACTTCTGCGCGCGGACATTGCGGGTCCAGCCTGAGCCCGGCCAGCGGGCGGAATGGTAGATGATCCAGTCCTCGGTCCCGTCCGGTGAGGTCACGATGCTGTGATGGCCCGGGCCATAGACACCGTTCGCGCTGGAGAAGATCGGCTGATTACGCTTGGTCCAGGAAGCGGGATTCATCAGATCAGCGCTGGTGCTGGCGGTGATCAAGCCGAGACTATAGCTGTCTGTCCAGCTTCCGTTGGCGGAATAGACCAGATTGATCTTGTTCCCCTTGATCGTAATCTGCGGGCCTTCATTGATCCGGCCGGGTGAGGTCTCCCAGTCATACTCCGGTGTGGACAGGAGCACGCGCTGCGAGCTGATCGTCCATGGATTGCTCATTCTGGCGATATACAGATTCTGAAAGCTGCCATCGGTGTCCTCCCAGCCGGACCAGATGAAGTAGTGCTGGTCACCGATCGTCAGCACAGTGCCGTCAATCGCCCATCGGTCCGTGGCATCGGTAATCTTGCCTTTGAAGGTCCAGCTTCCGGTCATCGGATCGGCACTGGCATTCTCCATCACATACATACGGTGGTTAGCGTTGGTTCCGTTATCGGCTGCAACGTAGATATACCATTTGTACTGGCCGTCCGTATCTTTGAGATAATGCATCTCCGGCGCCCACACGTTGGAGCTGTACATGGTTCCCTTAACTGGCGACCAAGCCAGACTCCGCTCGCCTGCCTCAATACCGGTAATCGTCTTCGACCTGCGGACCATCACTCCACTGGCATTAACAAAGGTGTTGTAATAATAGCCGTCCGTGTGCTTGTATACCCAGGGATCGGCCCCGGTCTGCATGATGACATTGTAGAAATCCGTCACATTCGTTCCTCCTTGTACAGCCACTACCGGCTCTGGTAGTGACGTCCCCGACTCTTCCGCCGCAGCTCTCCCTCCCCACTGAGGCAGCATGAGCAGGACCGCTAGGCTGAGCAGCAGAGCTTTGACGCTTGTTCTGGACCACTTCTGTTCTTTCCGGGCTGAATTAACCGCTTTCATTTTTTCATCTCCTTCTCGTTCGAATGATGACTCCGGCTAGCGTACTCATAATACCCTCCAGGACCGCTTAAAAAAATGGACTATCTTAAATTGTTTTTGTAACCGTTTTAGTAGAAAATAATTACAGTGCGGCGACGAGCCAGGTTAGTAACCAAACAATTGGATAAACGCAGCTTAATTTCTCGACATCTGGCGATTGCAGGGGAACAAGTGGAAAAAGAGCAACTGCTGCTCACGGATTCAGGCACTTTAAGTAAATAGCGCTTGAGTAAGTGTTGTTTATCCACCTGCTGCGCCAGGCAAGGCTGTATCTCCATCAGCAGGTGGACTAAATCCAACTGTTCCCCCTTCCCGCCTGAATCATCCTGAAGCCTGCCCTCCCCCATGCAGCCAAACAGGGCACCTCCCGATAAACGGAGGTACCCTGTCCAAACTCATATACTATTAACTCCTCCCGGCAGCTTCGGAATTTTCACGTTCACGGTTGTCCCATAGCCCAGCCGACTGTCAACGGTAAGTCCGTAGCCTTCTCCGAACAGATGGCGGAGCCGGTTATGAATATTCAGCAGCCCGATGCCCTGTGCCGATTGCCCGGTCAGAGCCAGCTCCTTATGCTCCAGGCCAAGCTTGGCCTGAAGGGCGGCCAGTTCCTCCGGCTCCATTCCCCTTCCGGTATCCGTAATACAGAAGCACACATCTCCGCGCGCATCCAGGCTCCCGGTAATCTGAAGGCTTCCACCCTGATCCATCCGTTCCAGCCCATGATAGACCGAATTCTCCACGATGGGCTGGAGGATCATCTTAGGGGTTGACAGCTCCAGCAAGCTCTCCTCCACATCGAGCGACAAGGAGAATTTATTCTCGTAGCGGATCAGGATGATCTTCATGTAAGCTTGTATGCAGTCTACCTCTTCACGGATCTGCACAAGATCATCCTTCTTGATGCTATAGCGGAAGATCTTGGACATGCAGTACGTAATTTGCGCAATCTCTCGGCTTCCGTACTCCAGTCCGATGCTGCTGATACAATTCAGCGTATTATACAGGAAGTGGGGATTAATCTGGCTCTGCAGGGCAGAGAACTCCGCCTGCTTCTGGCTCAGCTCGGATTCATATAGTCTGGCCTGGGTATTGAACATCTCCCGCGTCATTTCGTCCATCTCGTCCATCATCCGGTTAATATCCTGGGCCAGCAGGCCCACCTCGTTGGTGAACCGGACTTTGATCCGGAAGCCTCTGTCCCGCCCTGCCACCTTCTTCATATCCATGACCAGTCCCATCAGGGGACGCATCAGATTGTGCAAGAAGAAGCTGCCTGTAATAATCATACTCACAATAATACCAAGGCCCACCATAATGCTGACCTTCCGCATGGGAATCATGTCAGCCGTCAGTTCCTGCACCGGGATCATACTGACCACACGCCACCCGTCAGCCTGCTCCAGCCCCTTAACCTGAACGAGAACCTCCTTGCCGCCGATCGTTGCTTTTACCCCGTTAAGCAATTGGTTCTTGTCCATAGACAGCACATCTTTGATCACATTGCCCCGCGCATAGGAATTGGTGGAGGCAACCACCTCGTCCCGGTTATTCAGAATATACAAGGTGGAGTTCTGCGTTAATTCCGTATTCGCGACCAGTCCCTGCATTTTGTCCATATTGACCATCACCATGCAGTAACCCGTAATCTGTGAGAAATGGACGCCCCCGATGGACTCCACAATGGGAGCAATATAGAAGAACTGTTCCGTCCCTGTCCGGTCATCCTTTAGAATGGCGGTGAACTTCCCCTTCTGCCGAAGCGCAGGATCGTTCTTGTACGGTCGGATAAAGGTCTCATACAGATTAATATAAAAAATATCGCCGCTTGCAGAATCCTCACTGGAGAGGCGTCTTCCCTGGAGGTCATTGATCATGATGCCCTTCACATAGGAATTGAAGGACCGCATATATTCCATCAGATCCAGTGCATAGGGAGCGCTGTCGAACGCCCTTTTGTAATCATCATCGGCTATGGTGAATTCCTGAATCAGCTTGCTGTTGACCGCAAAGCCGGTGCTGATCCGGATATCATTGAACACCGAATCAATCTTGCGGCGGGTCTGCTCAATCATCTTGTTGCTGTAGGTGACCGCCCGCTTCTGTGTCAGATTCGAGAAGCTGTAGAAGAAGTAGAACTCCATGACCATGAAGATCAGGATGGAGCACACGATGAACAGCCATAGCTGATGCTTCAATTTCACCTTGCCGGTCTTCATGGCCTGTTGCTCCGTTCACTTTCCCTTTTTCTGAATTTGGCGGGCGTCATCCCGCAGTGCTTCTTGAACACCTTATTGAAATAATAGTAATCTACATACCCGGACTGGATGGCAATGCTCTCAATGGACAGGTCTGTCTGCTGCAAAAGCCCGCGGGCTTTCCTGATCCTCAGCTCAGCCACGTATTCAGAGAAGGTTTTGCCCAGATTCTTCTTGAACAATTGACAGCAATACACCTGATTGATGAAAAATTGGACCGACAGCTCCTTCAGATACAGCTTCTGCTCATAATTCCGGTCGATATAGGCGACCATCCGGTTGAAGCAGGAGAGAATATCCCCTTCCTGCAAAGCACGGCTATTCCCTTGCCGGAGCACGGTAAGAACGTCATACAGGAAGCTGCACAGCGACTCCAGATCCTCGAACCGCTCCTTCAGCTCGGCATAATTCAGGAACTCCAGCTCCATGTCTCTGAGTTCTTCCGAATAGGCGCTCGTCAGAAGTCCGACGGCCTGATTCCATAAGTAGACCACCTCAATCATTCCCAGCTCATGAAGTCTGAAGTATTCCTGCAAGCCCAAGATGAATGTCTCGATGCTGTCATATTGATTACCATGAACTATAGAGTGCAGCTCATCTATACAGGGCTTCACCTGAGGCAGCTTGGGATTATAGTGAACCGCGCCGGAAGCTTCATCCACGAATACCCGGGAGGCCGCCAGCTCGGCTTCCTTGATCAGCTTGCTGATCTGCTTAAGCCCGCTGCCGATACTGCTGATCCCCACCACAGGAAGCCCTGGACTGCCTGCGGCCGCAGGCCAATCATCCGTGATTCCTTCCAGCTCACTCTCCTGCTCTGTGATCAGAACCGCCAGCAGGGTGCTTGCTCCGTTCTCTACCTCCAGCACATGAACCGGCTGCCCGTCCAGCTTCAGCAATTCGCCGAGCTTCGGCCGGTCTGCCTCATAATGGACAGCAAGCACCCGGCAGCAGCCTGCACTCATGCCGGCAGGAAGGCAGCGCCTGATCTCATCTTCATCTGCTGAGGTAAGTGCATCCAATAGAAGATGATTGCGCGCCTCACTTCGCCGGGAGAAGTGCAGGGCGAGCTTCGCCAGGAACGTATCGGTCATATCCACATCCAGCGGCTTCAGGAAGTAATCCAAGGCCCCGTAGCGCAGCGCTTCCTGGGCGTATTCAAATTCCGCATACCCGCTTATAATGACGAATTCCGAGTCTATGCCCTGCGCTTTGGCCCGCTTCATCAGATCGAGCCCGGAAATCTCCGGCATCCGGATATCTGTGACCACCAGATCCGGCTCCTGCAAGGCGATGGCTTCCCACGCCTGATATGCACTTGTGAACTGTCCCGAGATTTCAAAGCCATACTGCTCCCAGTCAAAGGCATTGCTGATCCCTCTAATCGCCCACGACTCATCATCTACAATAATGACCTTGTACATGGATATCCTCCTGAGACTGTGGATTCTTCTGATGTGGTTACATAAAGGAAATGCGGATAAACCAGGCCAATGAACAGCCAGTGGTTTATCCGTATTTCAGGTGTTACTTCTTATTCGCCGTGACTTCCCTGTAGTTCTTCACATTCTCTTCCTGAACCGCTTTACCGCCGGCATCCATGTATTCTTTGACCAGCTTATCGTACAAGGCGTCGAATTCGGACTCCTTGGCCACGATCAACCGGTCAATCATCTGCTTGTTCATATCGCCCAGCGTCTTGCCGTATTTGATGTTGGATTCGTTCGGCACCCCGTAATAGAAGGATGAATAGCCGTCTGTTGTGTTAATTTTGTACGATTCCATAGCGAGCTCCTCATACTGCTTATCCCCGGAGGCCAGGGCTGCGGCATAGGTTTTGACGTTCTTTTCGGTGTCGCCCAGCTCAGCGCCGTTAACAATCATCGTATAATCCATGTTCAGATTACTCATTTGCATTTTCTCGCCGGTCTGTGCAATCCCTTGCGGGATGCCGTCTTTCAGAGTATGGTGAACGCCTTCTTCACCAAACTGCAGGAAGAACATCACCTCCGGGTCCGCCATCCAGTTCAGATATTTGACTGCCAGCTCCGCGTTTTTGCTGCTTTTGGGAATGAAGGAGAAGATTCCGTTCTCATTATATACCTCTTTGAGGTATTTGCCTTCGGCATTTTTGAAGGTATCCACCGGAACATAGTGGGCATCCGGCGAGTTTTGCTTCAGCGGAACACGGATTTTCTGGGTCATCGGATAATCCCAGTTGGCGGCATAGAAGCCGACCTTGCCGTTGGTGACATCGGCATCCGCCTGCTTGGTGGTTTTGTCCAGGGCAAAATCGGGGCTGATCAGCTTCTCATTATACAGCTTATTCAGCCATTTATACGCATCCTTGTTGCCCGGCTTCAGCCAGTTCGGCGTGGTGACGAATTCCTCCTCTGACATCTGGCCCCAGAAGGATTGAACGAGGTTGCCGAAGGTGTAGTTCATGCCGGCTGCCGCCGTTGCCCAGGGAATGACACCGTTCACATTGCCCGGGTTCTTGTCGCGGAAGGCCACCAGCGTATTGTATAACTCATCTCTATTGGTCGGAAGCGGCATCCCGAGCTTGTCGAGCCAATCCTTACGGATGAACATCCCGTTCCAGGCCAGCAGGGTGCGCTTGCCCGGGATGGATACCTGCTTGTCGTTATATTTGCCGTAAGCGAGAACGTTCTCCCCGAGATAAGCCTTTAATTGCTGGCCGTGGCTCTCCAGCAGCTCATCGAGCGTGTAGAGGCCGTCGCTTTTGGCAAAGCGGGTCACCAGTGTCCCGTCATAGGTGAACGAGATGTCCGGAGCCTGGCCCGCAGCCATTAATACGTTCAGCTTATCAACCTCCTGGGACCGGGGAACCGGTACATATTCAACAATGGCGTTATTCGGCTTGCCGAAATGCTCATTCACATATTTCGTCCAGAAATTATTATTCAGATCCGGCTGGCCCTGAACCCCTCTGTCGAACACCTCCACCGTCAGCTTTGCAGGAGGATCAGAAGGGGACTTTGCTGCATTAGACGACTCCGGCGCGGCTGTCTCTTTGCTCTCTTTATCATTGCCGCCGCAGCCTGCTGCAACGCCGGCCAGCAGCACGGTGCTGCACAGAACGGCCGATATTTTCTTGATTCCTGTCTTCACGGTATACCACCCTTTCATCTCTTATCATGATAGTAATCCAGATTATAGCTTCCTTGCCCAGGCAGCTTCAACTTCCGCCAGCCAAGCATCCCCCCTTCCCTGGAGTGTACCGCTTCAGCCCTTGATCGCGCCCGTCATTACACCGTCGACGAAATACTTCTGCAGCTTGGGGTAGATCAGCAGAATCGGAATGGTGGTGAACATGACGCTTGCGGCTTTCAGCGACTCTGGCACGATGAACGAGCCGACACTGCCCTCGCCGCCCTGCTGGCTGTCCAGCTGCTGGTTGGCTGAGATGATCTGGTACAGCTTGAGCTGCATGGGATAGAGCTCTTTTTTGGTAATATAAAATAACGCATCCTGGAATCCGTTCCACCGGTCTACGGCATAGAAGAGACTTAAGGTGG
Organism: Paenibacillus sp. FSL H3-0333; assembly: GCF_038002805.1. Lineage (NCBI taxonomy): Bacteria > Bacillati > Bacillota > Bacilli > Caryophanales > Paenibacillaceae > Paenibacillus > Paenibacillus sp. FSL H3-0333. The sequence goes on from NZ_JBBODG010000001.1 coordinate 4,458,686, forward strand.
CAATCGAAGGCAGCGAGAGGGGCAGGACAATCCGGAGAAGAATTCCCAGATCCGAGCACCCGTCGATGGACGCCGATTCCTCCAGACTCTCCGGAAGGGAGCTGAAGAAGGTTTTCAGGATAATCAGATTAAATACACTCATCGCGCCCGGCAGCACCAGACTCCATATCGTATCCATCATCCCCAGGTTCTTGATCAGGATATAGGAAGGAATCAGACCGCCGCTGAAATACATCGTGAAGACCAGAGCGGACAACAGGAAGTTTCTCCCCCACAGCCGCTTTTTCGTTAACGGGTACGCCGCACAGATCGTCAGGAACATACACACCACCGTGTAAAAAATCGTCAGGACAATGCTATAGCCCAGCGTATACAGCATATCGGCATCGCTCAGAATCGTCTTATACGTCTCTACAGTGAAGTCTACCGGCCATAAGCTAACCTTTTGCGAGATAATCGCTTCGTTAGAGCTGAATGATAGCGCTATCATATATAAAAACGGGACAATGCAGGTGAACGACAAAGCCACTATAAAGACTATAATCGCAATATCTGCCACACTTGTTTTCCGGCCAATCCGCCCTGTTCGTATCGTACTTGCCGCTCTCACCATATCCCATCCTCACCCAATTTCTTCGCAATATAGTTGGCACCGATCAGCAGAGTCAGACCTACCACAGACTGGAATAGCCCGACGGCCGTTGCCTGGGAGAAGTCTCCCGAGCTGATGCCCACTCTGTACACGAAGGTGCTGATGACATCGGAGTATTCGCTGACCAGTGAATTACCCATTACAAACGGGCGGTCGAACCCGATCGATACCATTCGGCCAATCTGAAGAATCAGCAGAATGTTAATCGTAGATTTAATGCCCGGCAGTGTAATATGCCACATTTTGCGGAGTCTGCTGCAGCCGTCCATATCGGACGCTTCATACAGCTCCTTGTTGATGCCGGTAATCGCCGCGAGATAAATAATCGTACCCCACCCGATGTTCTGCCATACCCCCACAGTAATATAGGTGACCAGCCAAGGGGTCTTCTGTGACAAGAATTCAATTTTCGACAGGCCCAGGCTATCCAGGAAAAGATTAACCATCCCGCTGTTGGAGAACATCAGATAGACAATCCCGCCGATAATTACCCAGGACATGAAGTGAGGCAGATAGAGAATCGTCTGCGTTAATTTCTTAAATCGGGCCATGCGGACCTCGTTAAGCAGAATCGCCAGGATAATCGGGGCCGGGAAGCCCGCCACCAGATCCAGCACATTCAGGACCAGCGTATTTTTGAGGGCACGGTAGAAGCTGTCCTGCTGAAAAATAAACCGGAACACATCAAGTCCGACCCATTCGCTTCCACTCGTCCCCTGAAAAATATTGTAATCCTGAAAGGCCATAATCAAGCCGTAAATCGGTGCATATTTAAAAATGGCAATGTACAGGAGTGGCAGCAGCAAAAGGATGTAGAGTAGGCCATCTCTCCTGATCCTGAGCCAAAAGGTGTGTCTTCGCGTGAGTCCGATTTGATCTTGCTGATTGTTTAAAACCGCTTTCATTTCTCCCATCCCTCCGGCTGTATTAAGGAGCTCTCTTGTTCTTCATTATAGCTACCCCGGGAGATAAGAAAATGTAATCGCTTAAATGAATTTGGTAATAACTTAAAAGACAGCCCCCGGAGGGACTGCCTTAAGCTTCATTTCATAATCAGATCGATTCTGCCGAACAACAGCTTCACCAGCTCGGTGGGACCCGGCAAGCCTGGTTGAAATAACAGAAGAATGGTAAGTCCCGCCGCAGCAAACGTAATGCCTGCAATCACCTTTCTGGCTTTCTTGTCCTTACTGCCCCGGAATTCAAAAATAATGATCCCGCAGGACAGCAGCAGAATACTTAGGATCATTGCCATTTTCATGCTTCCCACATCCTTGTATGGTTGCTGGAATTCAGGCGTACCCTCTGTCAGTTGGCCGATTGCTCCGGTATGCCTTGGGGTCCGGTTGATCTTCCGTTACCAGTAATACTCGTCTTGACGGAGACCTCCACCTGCAGCTCGGGGTACATAGTCTCCCACTGTTCCTTCTTTGCCTTCCACTCTTGCGGGTAATGTTTGCGGAAGGAATCGGCGAATCTGTAAAAGTCGGTCTGCTGCTCCTTTTGGGACATATGGAGTGCCTGATCGGCAGCTTCCTTAAGCCGTTTCTCCCATGCCTTCTTCAGTGCCATCACCTTCGACGGATCAGTCAGATTGGCATCGGTTGTATTCAGAACGACCTCCCCACTCGCCACAATCCGGACCTTCATCATCCATTCCCGGTTGACGATGCTTGGCTTCAGCATGGTGGTGATTTGTTTAGACAGGATCGAGAAGGCCCCCTTCTCCCCTTCCAGAGTAACCGGCATGATAATATTATTAAGCTCATTAATCATGAGCAGTACTCCGAGGCTTACCGGTTCTTTTACAGTGAGGGAATAACGGCCGTGCTTATACAGGCTTAACCCCTTGAGTGAGGGGGTTGTCGCATTCGGTCCATCGTTCGGTTCCGGGGGAGCAATCAGGATACGGGTTAGGATGGCCGAACCGCTGGCTCCCTGAATGGATTGGGATAATTCCAGCAGAGTCACACGCGTGCCCAGGTTCATATTCGCCATTTCCCGGAGAGATTCGGAGGAGCTGCGCTCCAGCGGGTCCAGCAGGGCAAGAATATCCTTGGCGGAATCCTTGCTGGAGAAGATATATGCATGTTCGCGGAACTGAGGATAACGGAGGAAGAAATCGACGAATTCACGCAGCCCCTGCTTCCCCGCCTCTTCACTGATCACAATCACCTCACATTGGCCCCAGAACATATGGCGGGCGACCTTCCGCTGCAGCCGGTTCAAGGCTTCCGCAATGTTCACTCCTTCAGCAGTGCGGGTCATGGTGACTCCGCTTGCGCTTTCGCCTGCCCCGCCGCTCTCCGAGCCGCCGCTTCCTTTACGCGGAATGAAGATCTGGGCCGTCAATTGTGCCTGGCCGTCTTTATAATCCACGCCGGTGGCGAGCACGATGGCCAGGTCATTGATCTCCGTCCGGTCCCAGCATCCGCTCAGCAGTATACTGCTCAGCAGCAGCATAATCATGACTCTGCAGCCCCGCATTGCCCTCCCTCCTTATCATCATCCCTTGCTCAGAAGCTTCAGCCCCTTCTTCAGCAGAGCCAGTCCATAGATTGCGGCGGGAAGCCCCACCAGGAACATCATTGTATATATGTTAGCCGAAGCGCTAATAAGCGCAGCCGCACCCGCAGCGCCAGTCACTACCCAGTAAGAGAACACCATGCTTACGAAGGCGAGCGGTATCACCAACGGTCTATAATCGTCCAGCCCGAACCATTCAGCGGCTGAGGTGGCGAAGATGTAGAGAAAGACAGAGATTTTGACAAAGATCCCGAAGATCCAGATCGCAATAATGAGCGCCTCAATATGCTGCAAGAAATCGGCAATCGTAATGTAACGTGCAGCAATCATCACCGGAAAAGCAAAGCTGTCCGTCAAATCGCCCATCAGCAGCAGGCAGAACAGATTGGTCACCGTCATCGCCAGTGTCGTTACGACAAGCGAAACGAGCATCGTCCGGCCCAGATGTTTCTTGCTGTTGATGTAGGGCAGCAGAAAGGCCAGCACAGTATATTCACTGAACCATGCCGCCGGAGCCACCGCGCCTTTGACGATAGGAACGAATCCGTTCTCCATGAACGGAAGCAGCTCGGCAGGCCGGAGTTCTCCGGTCAGGAGCACAAAGATCAGGCAGAGCATCACCACCAGGAGCGTAACGAACACCTGGGCGGTCCGGCTGACTACCTCTATGCCCTGCCTTACATTAATCGCGCAGACCGCAACCATCGTCCCCATAATGACAAGCAGCGGCGTCTTGGGAAGTGCATTATTCACAATGAACTCGCCGTATTCCAGAATAATCAGGCCGTTCAAATGGGGCAGAAAGAGCAGAAAACCCAGCCCGATCACTTTGCCCGGCAGCCACCCGGCGATTAGCAGACTGGACTGCATAATGGTCTTGCCGGGATAAAGCCGGTTCAGTCCAAGCGAGATCCCTATAACCGTTACTCCAATCAGCGAGCCCAGGATGGGCGATAACCACATATCATGTCCTGCATAATGCATGGTGATCCCGGGGACAGACAGGATAGCGGTGGCAAGAATCGAGGGGAAAACAAGGAAGGCCAGCTGGGTAACAGATATTTTCCCTTTGTCAGTCAACATAAGAATCCCTTTCTCTGGTGAAGTCCGGCTGCCATCATTTGCTCCGCGGCTGCGAGATCCACAATACATCCTTCAAGCCCTTGCTGAATGTCGGAGCTGCCGGTGACAGATAGGGCCTGCCGAACGAACGCAGACTGCTAAGATGAATGACCACCAGGATGATGCCGAGCATGACGCCGATCAGCCCCATCGTGCCTGCCAGAATCATCATGGGGAACCGCAGCAGACGGGTTGCGATACTGGCGGAATAACGCGGAACCATGAAGGAAGCAATGCCCGTGATAGCCACGATAATGATCATCGGTGCAGAGACAATTCCCGCAGTGGTGGCAGCCTGGCCTATGATTAGTGCGCCCACGATACTGACAGCGGAACCTATCTGCTTCGGCAGCCGGACGCCAGCCTCCCGCAGCGCCTCGAAGGCTATCTCCATAATGAGCGCTTCCACCAGGGCCGGAAAAGGGATCTCCTCTCTCGCCCGCGCGATACTCAGCAGCAGTACGGTAGGTATCATCTCCTGATGGAAGGTGGTGATGGCGACGTAAGCCGAGGGGAGCAGGAGCGACAGAGCATAGAAGATGTATCTGAGCCAGCGGACAAAAATACTCATGTAAATGTTCTCGTAGTAATCCTCCGGGGATTGCAGCATGGAGAACATATTGACCGGGGCAATCAGACTGAAGGGAGTCCCGTCAATCAAGAGCGCAAACCGGCCCTCCAGCAGATTGGAGACCACCACATCCGGGCGCTCCGTGGCAATCATCTGCGGAAACGGTGAAAAGGGCTGGTCAATGATGCCCTGCTCAATATACTGGCTCTCCAGCACATCCTTGATATTCAGGCGGCTTAGCCGTTTATTGACTTCAGTGACCAGTCCCGGCTGAATGATTCCTTCCACATAAGCGAGGGTGACCTTCGTATGGCTGTACTCTCCAATAGTGTTAGAGTGCAGCTTCAATGCTGGCGTTTTAAGCCGCATACGCAATAGAGACTGATTCGTAGCCAGAGCTTCCGTGAAGCCGTCACGGGCACCGCGCACAGTGGATTCAGCCGCCGGTTCTTCGGGAGTCCGGGTGGGCACCTTGTATAGAGGATAGCCCTTACCCGAAGCCTGGCCGTCCAGCAAAAGCACAGCTTCACCGTCCAGGATCGCTGTTACGGCTTGTTCTACGGTCCCAATTCGGTGAATCGAGGCGAGCGGAACCTCAGCAGACCCTTGCACAGCCGTTTCAACTGCAAGACCAGTCTGCTCCAGCGGGGCCAGCAATTGCTGCTCCAGCCGCTCCGTATCACATAATCCTGTACAGTACACACAGAGCGCGGAAGTACGATGAATCGTCTGGAACGAATGGAACACCACATCCTCACAGCCCTCAAACACTCCGCGCAGCACCTGTTCATTCTCTGCCAGCTGCGGGGTCAGCTGAGTCTGCGGTTCTGCTTCCGATGTAGTATTCATCCGTACTCCCTCCCTGCGCTATCCTTTGAATTTCATATTCATAGTCATGTTATTCTGTGCTATTGAGGGAAAAATTATGCAAGCCCGGCCTTCCAGGCTTCCCGGTTCAATTCACCATTCACCGCAGCAGCAGCCAGCGCGCCCGATGCGGCCGCAGCGATGGATTGATGCATCATGGAGGCGGCATCCCCGGCTGCGTAGATCCCGGGCACGCTGGTCTGGCCGGACTCGCCAACTTCAAGGATACCCTGCTCAGATATCCGGCAGCCCAGGGAATGCGGCAGATCCGTTCCCGGAGCCAGCTCGGGCCGGAAGAATATTCCGGTACACGGAATTTCTGTTCCATCCATAAGCTTCACATGGTTAACCATGCCTTCATCTGATGCAATCTCGCGAATAGGAGTATCGAATAACAGAATAGCGTGGGCACGCAATTCTTCGCGTTCTGCTTCTGTCAGCTCATCGGGTCCATTCGTGCAGACCGCAAATTGCTTAGTCCACCCATATAACAACGGAGCCAGATGCATGAGTGCTGCTCCTCTGCTGATGATTACCAGCGGCTGATCTCTTAATTCCCAGCCATCGCAGTACGGACAGACAAAGGCGCTCTTCCCGTAGACCTTGGCCAGCCCCGGAATGTCCAGCCTGCGGTCCTTCATGCCTGCGGCGAACAGCAGCTTCTTGCTGGTCAGCTTAAGCCCTAAAGCCGTCTCCAGCAGGAAGGCCCCATTCTCCCCGGTAATGGACACTACTGTATCTTCAATGTGTGAAACGGATGGATAAGCGCCTAGCTGTTCTATGGCAATCCGCCGGAGTTCGAACGGAGCGATCCCGTCCCGGGTCAGAAAGCCGTGCGCTTCCCGGGTGACCGCATTACGCGGCTGCCCCGCATCAATCACAATCGTCCGTTTGCGTGCACGGCCCAGCATCAGCGCGGCATTAAGGCCGGCTGGGCCACCGCCGATAATTACTGCGTCTGCATTTGCTGCATCTGTATTAACTACATTTGCTGCATCATTATTTTTCAGATTCGTCATTTGTAATTCCTCCCTGTGGGTGGTTTGAGTGGTTGGTGTCTGGTGTGGCGGTGACGGCAGGTCGATTCGCGGATATTAGAGACTTCTGTAGTCCGTGAATATTACAAAAAAATAGACACCGCATCTCCATCGCTCACCTGCGTCGCCAATCTGTATTGCCAATCTGCAATGAACATCTGCGTCGACCAACCTGCATCGTCCAATCTACATCAACAATCTGTAATACACATCTGCATCGCCCTTATTAAGGACTATGTGTGTCTATAATAACTTTGAATTTGAATGATGTCAATTGTGGCGCTTCCTGGCGCTTATTAAGCCTTATTCAAACAGATGCTTATGCTGATTGAAAAATTGATAGAAAGATTGTACATTTTTCAGCTCATACCATTCCGCCGTCTGCAAGGGGCTGGCAGCGCCCATTGCGCTTGGATAGCGGATGAGACTGGGATGTGTATGTTTGCGGGAGCGCATTTAGTTGGATTTTCTCCACTTCCTGAGGAACGTATGGGCCATGCTGAGGAAACAATTGGAAAAATGGCACTTAAATAATCACTCGTTACCTCAAACAGCCCAATCCGTAAGCAGCAGTTGCTATTTTTCCACTTGTTTCAGGGCATTTCGCAGAAAGAGGGAAAATTAAGATACGTTTATCCATTTGTTTGCTGGCAAGGCAGATTTGCCTTAATCAAAGCCGCCTTGATTCGCACTTGTATGGATCTTACGCAAGCCGTTCAAGGCTGCAAGTAACCGATAATCTCCATCTTGCCGCCTATTCTGAACTGAAGCTCTCTAATCCTACGTTCCTCTGTCGCAAAAATCACCGCTGTCGCCGGCCCCCCGGATGCCTGTAGCTTATCCTCTATTCCAGGCACTGGCTGGAAGCTGCAGCCGCTTAGCTCCGCCAGCAGTCCTGCTTCATACCCGGCTCCCTTCGAGCCGACCGGGTGAATGTCATGGACCTCCGGCGTGGCTGCCAGAAGCTGAAGCTGCCGGAGGGTACACTGGCTTGCTTCCTGCTCCAGAACAGCGCTGCCGACCAGCGGTTCGCCCAGCATCACGATACAGTCGCCGGCTTGTGAACATCCCAGCTTCAGCTGCGTCTCATCCGCCTCCCCTATCACGGTAATACCGATACCGGTCTGGCAGGTCACGAAATTATCCTCGGTGCTGCCGTTCACATGGGCGGCAGTCAGTCCGGCTTCCTGAAGCAACCTGTGGATGCCCCGGATAATTTCATTCCCTGTAGGCTCCTTCTCTACCGCCAGGGTGTCGATGACTGTTAAGATCTCCGCCCCCACAGACAGCACCTCCATTACTGCAACTCTGGCAGCATAATAGCCTGCGACAGCCGGGGGTGTCTGCACCGCATCCATCGGCTTATTCCCGATGCTGGCGCTGGAATCGCAGCCGATGACCAGCACCCGGCCCCCCCCTCTCCGTACTATGGTCAGATCACGGATTCGCTGAACTTGCAGTTTCATATGCTTGATCCTCCTGTATCTTTTTCGTTCCCGTTCCTAAGTGCGGCCCGGTATTCACTCGGCGGCATGCCCGTAGCTTTGCGGAATTGCTTAGAGAAATACAGGGCGTCATTGAAGCCGACCGATGAGGCTACCTGTTCGATGGTCAGCGGGCTTGCGAGCAGCTCTTTGGCCTTGTCCATCCTCACTTTGAGCAAATACTGCTTAGGTGACATTCCGGTCCGCTGCTTGAAGGCCTTGGATAGATGGACACGGTGATAGCCGAGCGAAGACGCGATGTGATCAATGCTGAGCTGCTGGTGGAACTGCAGCGTAATCCAGCGGATCGCCTGGTCGATCTGCCGGTCGATCGTCTCCGGCATTTCAGACGGATGCGGCGGCAATTGATCCAGATTGTCCCGCCCGAAGCGGTGAAGCAGCAGCCGCACCCAGCCCGAAGCCTCCAGGCTCTCCAGCCGTGGATATGCGGATTGCTTGAAGGATTTCCGGATGCCCTTATACAGGTTATGCAGCTCCGGGACCGATTCCGAATGGGCGAAGGGCCGCTCCCTGGTGATCCCGACCGTCCGAAGCTGATCCAGCACGCCAATGCCCTGCAAGGCGACCCACGCATAATGCCACGGGTGGCCCTCGTCCGCCTTATAACTGAATAACATCCCCGGGATAATCACAAAGGTATCTCCTGCCTTGCACTCCGCCGAGAATGTATCGCTCTGGAACCGGCCTATACCCTCCAGAACGGTATGGATCAGGTAGAAATCATGTACGGACGGCCCGACAGTGTGGCCGGGATGCGGCCTCCCTTCCCCGCTGAACAGCACGGACAGCTCCTGCTCCTCCGGCGTCAGGTTGATGCCCAGGGTGAATTCATAATGCTCCGGGTCCATGCAACATTCCTCCATATGTATCTTGTCTTTCTCCATAGCCTGCGCAGCGGTTCTATTCTATAGTGATTATAGTAGAAATCAGCGCAAAAAGCTTCTGTTCCAGCACATTTCTGTCAGTTTCATCCGCAAGCGGCTGTATGACAGAAGGCTTTTCACGCATCTTATAGGAGGCTTATCACTATGTCTAAAGTTACATTTATCGGTGCCGGAAGTACCGTCTTCGCGAAGAATGTCCTCGGCGATATCATGGCTACACCTGCCCTTCAGGGCTTCGAGCTTGCATTATTCGATATCGATCTTCAGCGCTTGAATGACTCAGCGAGTATGCTCCAGAATCTGAAGAAAAGCAGCGGCAGCACTTGTACCGTCAATATGTATACTGACCGCAAGGAAGCGCTGCGCGGTGCTAAATATGTGGTGAACGCCATTCAGGTCGGCGGGTATGACCCTTGTACGATTACGGATTTTGAGATTCCCAAGAAATACGGCCTGCGCCAGACCATTGCGGACACGGTAGGGATCGGCGGCATCTTCCGCAATCTGCGGACCATTCCGGTTATGCTGGATTTTGCAGCGGATATCCGTGAGGTCTGCCCGGATGCGCTGTTCCTGAACTATACGAACCCAATGGCTGTTCTGACGAATGTCATGAACACTTACGGCGGTGTGAATACTATTGGACTCTGCCACAGCGTGCAGCAGTGTATTCCCGGATTATTCGACCACCTCGGCATTGACAAGACAGGGGTACAAGCCAAAATCGCCGGCATCAACCACATGGCCTGGCTGCTTGAAGTCACGAGAGACGGCGAGGATCTGTACCCGGAGATCAAACGACGTGCGGCCGAAAAGCAGCTTGAGTCTCACTACGATATGGTCCGCTACGAGATGATGCTTAAATTCGGCTACTATATTACGGAATCCTCTGAACATAACGCCGAGTATCATCCGTACTTCATCAAGCGGAACTACCCGGAGCTGATCGAACGCTTCCAGATTCCGCTGGACGAATATCCGCGCCGCTGCGTGGAACAGATTAAGCAGTGGGAGCAGATGCGCGGGGAGCTGGTGAACAATCAGGATCTGACGCATGAGCGTTCCCATGAATATGCCTCTTACATCCTGGAAGCCATGGAGACGGATGTACCGTTCAAGATCGGCGGCAATGTGATGAACACGGGCCTGATCACCAATCTGCCGCGTGAAGCCTGTGTCGAGGTGCCTTGTCTGGTGGACAGAAGCGGCGTAACGCCAACCTTTGTAGGCGATCTGCCGCCGCAGTGCGCAGCGCTGAACCGGACCAACATTAACACCCAGCTCCTGACCATAGAAGCCGCTATGACTCGCAAAAAGGATCATATCTACCACGCCGCCATGCTGGACCCGCATACCGCTGCCGAGTTGTCGATGGACGACATTGTCAGCATGTGCGACGATCTGATCGCGGCTCATGGTGACTGGTTGCCGAAGTATCAATAAATTCTTTACAACAAAAGCAGCGATCCTCCGTTAACAGGAGAATCGCTGCTTTATATTTTTGAGCCGCGCCCGCTTGCTGAATCGTCTCTATTTCACATAAATTCGGATTTGATCCGGTGCTGTTCTGGCAAGAACGCGGTACCCTTCGACAGAAGCAGTCGCCACTCCGTTCTCACCAGGCATACAATATCCATTCACCTCACAGGTTCCATCATCCCGCACCAGGAGCTTGCCCATTGTTCCCACAGCCACCCACTCCGGACGATCAACCCGTGGCACATAGGCTTGAGACGGCTTATATTGAGGATTGAGAACGGCCGCGCTCACAGAATGTGCAGGAGTTAGAACATTGCCCTTCATGTCTGTAACAGCCTCCACTTCCCGATCTGCATAGATGATCCGGCCCCATTCATCAACTTCGTATTTGCCTTTCCAGTGTAAATGACTTGCATCTCCCAGGATAGAAGGTCTTGCACTGATAACGCCCAAGATATATTTATCTGCTGGCGTAGCCTTTCTGACCCGTTCACCCTCTGTGGTCACGAAATAACCCGGTTCTATCGGCAATCCATCCACCGTCTCAAACATTTCGGCATAGTCTGCCCCAGGAGAGATTACAGTACCTTGAAGGTATAAATTTCCGGTAGACCCTTGAAGAATAGCGGCCAAGCCGGGGGTGGAAGCATCCCCATTGGCTAAATGCCAAGAACCGGGATAAAGCGTCTGACCATTCGAACCCATGATGTGAGAACTAGTGTGTTCTGGAAGAACGACCGTAGTATCACCTTCAGCATGAGAGGATAACGCATTAGCAATGGTGGATAAACCTTCAGCATGTGAGAAGAGTCCATTTGCCTGAGTGAGGAAACCTTCTGCATGAGCAGCAGATGCAGTAGCTAAGGTCCCGCCGCCCTCTGCATGGGAAAAATCACCACTCGCGGCGCTATATTGCCCTTCCGCGTGTGAAGCTACACCCGAAGCAGTCGTTTGAGCACCCTCAGCGTGTGATTGCGTTCCGGAAGCAGTAGTTAAACCTCCCTCAGCGTGGGCAGCATCATTGACTGCAAAGGTCCTGTAGCCTTCCGCATGTGCGGCCGGTCCTGATGCAAGCGTCCCACTCCCTTCGGCATGGGACGTATCCAATACTGCAAGCGTCTGGTACCCTTCAGCATGAGCCGCAGAAGCGCTGGCTGTGGTCTCATACCCCTCAGCATGGGAAGCAAACCCGCTTGCGGTAGTAGAGTTCCCCTCTGCATGTGAGCAAGATCCGGAAGCGGTCTGATTGCATCCTTCATCTGCCATAAGCCATTCCTCCTAATATTGTGGTTTTTATGGTCCTACCCTACACAATATTGCGGACTTGATGGAATGGACACGGCATGTCTCCCGGGTACAAAACACTATTTGTCATGGATGCCTGCAACGCCTCTTATTCAACCCAACGTAAGCCATCTCCGGTTATGATGCTCCTGCACCTCAACCGGGGTATCGAAGAAATCGCTGAGCACCTCTGACTTCAGGCACTCCGCCGTCTCGTCAGCTTTATAGATTTCCCCCTTCTTAACCAGCAGGGTATGGGTGAAGCATGGTGTAATTTCCTCGATATGATGGGTCACATAGAGCAAGGTGGGGCCGCCTTCCTGCTTCGTGATCTTCTCGATCATCTGCAGCAGCTGCTCCCGCGCAAAAATATCAAGTCCAGTACAAGGCTCGTCCAAGATGAGCAGATCAGGGTTTGCAATGAGAGCCCGAGCGATAAGAATCTTCTGGCGTTGTCCCTGTGACAAGGTATCATAAGTTCGCGATGCCAGGGCCGAGCAATCCAGGAATTCCAGCAGCTCCTCTGCCTGCTTCAGATCCTCTTCCTCCGTCTTGTCATATAGCCCGATCGTGGCGAATTTGCCGCTCAGAATGATATTCAACGCCGTCTGATGGCCATACAGCTTCTGCTGTAAAGAGGTGCTGACCCAGCCGATCCGCTTGCGCAGCTCCCGCAGGTCCACATCGCCGAAGCGGTGGCCCAGCACTTCCACCTGGCCTTGCGTCGGCCAGATATAGCCGTTTACAACGTTCAGCATCGTCGTCTTGCCTGATCCGTTCAGACCGACTATGCACCAGTGCTGCCCCTTCTCCACCTGCCAATTCATCTCATGCAGAATCATCGTCTGCTCACGCCGCCATGACACCTGTTCAAGCGATATAATCATGTTCCGGTGCTCTCCCTTGCTTCGTAATAATCTTCTAATGAAACATTATAGCAGCTCAATGTATTCTGCGCTTGTTAGACCTGCCCGGACTTACATCCTGGAAATGATGCCCATTCCGTGCAAACTGCAAATGAAAGAACCCGGGCGAATGTCCGGGCCTTTCATTAAGTGGATAGTATAGTTGTGCGGTGATCAATTTGGCCAGCCTAGTTATTTCGCCCATAGTAAAGCTTCAGGTTCGTTACATCTACCAAGTACAAGATGTCAATGCCCTTCGGGCTGCGGTCTACCGCCAGCCGTTCAACCGGGATACCCGGTGCAAGCGAGGTCTCGGTCCAGCCTCCGCCGCTGTTCACTGCCATGAACGCACGGCCCTCTCCGCTGCTTCGGACATAATAGATTCTGGCTGCTGTAACGTTCCAGGTTACATCGATCGACGCATTGGTGGGAGTAGCGTTGTAGACGGTCTCCAAGTACCAGCCGCCTGCACCGTATGTGGCCTGCTTCACAGCAAAGCTAGTGCTGCCCTCCTCACGGTAGCGGTAAGCAATCACCGGCTGGCCTGCAGAGTCAAGCGTCATCTTGGCACTCTGCACGCCCGGGCCGCCGGGGTCACTGCCGCTCTGCACATAGGCTTCGCTTGGAGCCATTGGCTGCACGATGTCCGCAGTAGTCAGGGAGACCGGTGCTGTGACCGGAGTTCCGTCGGCTTTGCTGAATACCCCCGTGGACGGGCTGTACTTCAGATAGGACAACTGATGCCGCAGCGGGCTGGCGGCGAAATACGCCCACTCGAATAAGATATGCAAGTCGCCGTTTGCATCAAAAACCAGGTCATCCGGATAGACAGACCGGTTCAAATGTGCCGCAATGGTCTTGACCTGAGTCCATACGGAATCGGCATTGTTCCAGCGGAACAGAACAGCCTCTCTTTTGCCGGCCGGGTCTTTGTCAACGCGCACCAGCAAATAGAGGTCTCCATTCGGAGCGGTCGTCACTACCGGATAGGTTACCGTCATGCCTGCGGGCAGCTCGTCCGAGTGGTTCTGCGGAATCCCGCCCACGGTATCTGAACGGTAATAGCGCCAGGCATTGCTGTGCATGGAAGCAAAAACGTGGAACCGCCCGCTCCCGTCTCTCGCCATAGAAGGCTGGTTGTGCCCGAGATCGTCCAGATATTCCGCAGGGGTTGCCCCATCCATGAGCGGAAGCTTGCTCCATATTCCGTCGTTGTCCCTTCTTGCAATAGCTACTGTATGCTTGCCGGGGATAGACCCCGGAGCATTATAAGCCATATAGGCATACTCATAGCCAAGCCCATAGGTGGCAAGAGGAGACCACCATCCCGCCTGATTGCTGGAATCCATCGGAAAAGGCACCTCCTCCAGCACAGCCGCCGCGCTCCCCGTCCCCGCTGGCACTACAGTCAGCAGCAACGTCATCACAAGAGTAAGCATCCATTGTTTGATCCGCTTCAACGATTACGCCTCCCTTAATTCTTGGTCTTACTTACATAAATAGATACCGGGTAGCAATGTGAACGCATTACCTGCCTACTGAATGGAATGTTATTGAAGAGAAACGAACACAAAAGAAAAAGACGAATACAAAATTACCGACAAACACAAAACCAACTAAGTGTAAACGCATACATATTTCTCCGGTCCCGCCTCCCCGTCCCAGCAACTATCCTGGTGTTCGTATGCCTGGTCCTAGTGTGACATGTGCTAGATGCTAGTGTTACTGTTACTATTGCTGGCCCAAGAATAGCATGCTGCTTAAAGGATTGTTACTGTACTATTGCAAGATTGCTGTAACTGGCGGCTTTTATTGTAATAGCTCCACCAAATTGCATGAATGCCCACTCTCTTTTACTCTTCGCCTACTTTTAGCGGCATCCTTCGTAGGGAGGTGCACTAGTGCTCCTTATTTGCTCGTTTTGCTCGTATCCGGTACATTCGGGGGCACTAGTGCACTATATTTGCCCCGTCCGGCCCGCATTCGCTGGATTCAGGTGCACTTTTGCTCTTCATTTACGATTGCCGCCTACTTTCGCTTAATTCAGGGGCACTAATGCTCCTCCCGCCTCTCCTCCATCCCCATTCAGACCAAGCCTTGAGATGTATCTCTCGAAGCACAAAAAAGCCCGGTTCCCCGGGCTTTTCCACTAAATTTCACACGATCAAGCGTATCATCCGGTCTTCAAGCAGCCGCTCACTTTCCTACAGTCACTGTCATCTTCGCAGATCTGGTCTCGCCTGCTGCGTTGCGCAAGACAGCTTCGTATTCATAGGTTCCGGGGGTTTTGCCGGAGATTGCAGTGACTGCGGATTGGGCATCCGGGGTATGCGCCTGTAGAGTCTGTGTATCAACCAATACTCCATTCTCGTACAGCCGGTATTCCGTTGCATTCGTCCCCCACCACAGATTCATCATCACCGCATAGCTGTCGTCCCCGTCCCAGTTATCACCCGATAATACTGCTTGCCCTGGGGAGGCATCGGTGACCGTCACCGTCAAGGGTGCGCTCGTCACCGATCCATGCAGATTGCTGAGCTCCAGCGTATAGACGTAAGTCCCGTTCGGTCTTCCGGCAATTTCGATCTGCACGGACTGGGCGGACGGTGACTGGTCTGTCAGAGCGCCTTCTTCAATCTTTTCGCCATTCTCATAGAGCTTGAAGCGGGAGCCATTATTGCCCCACCAGAGATTCATCGTAATCGCATAATCGCCGTCCCGCAGCCCCGTATCATGCCCGTTATTATCTGACAGCACCGGCATACCTGGAGCGCTGTCCGCGAGCGGTATTCCCTGACTGATCCAGGCAGCCCATCTCGTTAGCTCATTCCCTTGTTCCATCGTAAAAGCCGCAGCGGCCCCAGAGCTGACCTCCTGGCTGTATGCTGCAAGCAGCGAGCGGGCCTTCGCCCCTTCACGCGCTCCCGCCGCTTGCTCCGCCTGCATTAGCTTACCGACCAGTTGCTCTGCAAGCGCCGCTGCACCGGGGTCGGCCGATTCAGCCGCGAAAGCACGGGTCAATTCAGCCAGACTCGCAAACGTAGCGTAAATACTGTAGCTGAAGTCTACACTAGTCTCACGGCCAGCAAGGTCGCTGACGGTGGCCGTTATTTTATGCAGACCAGGTTCAAGTGTATACGCAGGTGCATTCAGCAACTCACCGCTTAGATCTGCTACACCTGACACCGCATCGGAAGCCGTGTAACTAATCTCCACCTGCTGATCAATCGTATACTGTGCCTCTCCCAGAATGATGACCGCCGGAGGCGAGAGGTCAACCGCCACATCCAGCGTCTGCTCAGCCTCTTTGTTGCCAGCTTTATCCACACTCCAATAGGTCAGGGTGTGCTTGCCCTCCTCACTTATCGTCAGCTTGCTGCCGGCCTGAAGCTCCCCGCCGTTCACCTTGAAATACGTCTGGTCAACCCCGGACTGCTCATCGCTCGCGGTGAACGTCACTTCTGCCGCCGATGTGTACCAGCCGCTCTGCTCTGCTCCCTTCACTGCCGCAGACGTATGCGGCGGGGTCTGATCCCCTTGCTCTCCTTCCAGAGTAACTAAGGCGGACAACGGAATATTCAGCTCCTTCACCAGCCCCGCAACCAGCTCCGAGACCTTAATCGCACCGTTCATCTGCAGATGGGTGTTGTCCTCCGTGGTTCCCGTCCACATAAAGATGGACTTGGTGCCCTCTGTGCCCAGCTCCTGAAAATACTCCCAGCTTGCCTGATTCAGATCAACCAGCAGCGTCCCCGTCTCCTGAGCCGTTTCCTTCATCGCCTGCACGTAAGCCGGGAAGCTCTTGTTCAGCACCTCACCGCTGAAATCCCGCCGGTTCACAGGTGTAACCAGTACTGGAATCGCACCTCTCTGCACAGCACCGTTAATGTAATCCTTCAAGTACACCTTGAACTGCTCCGGGGTAAGATAACGTTCCGGCCGGGACGGCGTGGAATCATTATGCGACCACTGCATGAACAGATAATCCCCTTCATGAATACCGAGCAGAATATCATTGAGATATCCGCTGTTCAGAAAGGTTTTGCTGCTTAGGCCGCCGACTGCCCTGTTATCAATACCGATCTTCTCTGTGTCAAAATAACGGCCCAGCGTCTCGCCCCATCCGGCCTGCGGACGGTAGCTCTCCGCATAATTGGCCACGGTGGAATCGCTCGCCAAATATAGAGTTGGCTTATCGGCCGCTCCCTGCTCCGGGAGGCGCTCAATCTTCAGCGCATTGATCTTCGGTGTACTGCCGGAGAAGCTGAAGTTAAATACACCATTGATCAGGGCGATATCATACGTCACTTCCTTGAATTGGCCTGAGGGGATGGTAGTGACCGGCAGCTTGTTCATTTGCTCCACCGTAACACCCGTCTGGGTCACTTCTTTCGTATCCCCGATGGTCATCGTTACACGGTAATTCGCCGGCTTCATCTCCACTACGAAAGAGGTCCCGTTTACACGGGTGAAGTCCTCTGTCAGCGGGTTGCCGGTTCCCCGGTTCTCGTCTTGGACCAGCGCGGTGTCGGCGAACCCGTATGCGTTCCCTTCCACGTAGGCCCGTTTGGCATCCACCTTCGTATAGCCGTCTGCTGCGCTGCCAGAGCCAAAATCAAAGGAATACGCATTAATATCCCCAGCAGGCTCACGGGTCAGTGAATCGCGTGCAACCTTAAGCATATTCACAGCATGATCGATTTGCGCCTGCGAGGCTGTTGTCCCGATCAGCGCCTCGGCAGCGTTCAAGGCTCTATGCACCACAGCTACAGAAGCTTCCGTGTAGGATGTGAGATCGATAGCCTTCACTTCCTGATGCAGCGCAATCAACGCCGCCATATCGCCTGCTGCCACCGGCAGCTTGGTGCCTTCCATTTTCACGTTGTCGATCTGGGTAGTCCAGTTCAGCGTGCCTCCTCCTCCTTTTCGCGTACCCAGGAACCGCAAGCCCCTGACGTTATTCGCATAGACGCCAGGACTCAGCGGAATATCACGGATTGTCTGGGTGACACTTGGGTTAGCGAGACTGGTCAAGGTGAGATCAAGGGTTTTTCCGGCAAAATCAATCTTCAGCTTGACATTCAACCACTGATTCTTGGGAATAGTCGTAGCGGTTCCGCCCCCTGGAATGGCAGTGGTGCCAGTACCATAGTCAGGTGTATACGGACCGGTGAAATAATGAATGTTCGTATTCGGACTTGCCGCTCCAGTCTTGGTGAACAGAGTGAAAATAATATTCTCACTGGCATCCTGCAGACTTAAATGCCCCTCCGATGGGACAGCGCTGACGTTGCCGGAATGCCAGTTGAAATCGACATTCACAATGTCGCCGTTCACCGCATCGAACAGGCGGAATACCTTGGCGCGGTTGCCGGAGCCGGAACCCGTCACAGACAATACCTTATTTCCGTTCTCTTCTGTAACCGTCCCCGCCATAGTTCCGGCAATGCCAGTAGCATTCACCATCGAATATTGTGCAGCGGCCGGATCGCCCTCGAAATTCTCCGCATATTGCTGTATCTCCGGCTCTGGCTCCGGCTCGGTAATACCGGGATCAATCACGAACGGGGATATGCTGAGGTTCATCTCCTTCACTGCGCCCGCCACCAGACCGGCAATGACCTGTGCGCCATACGTGCTGAAATGGGTATTATCGCTGACCCCGTTCGGGTATTTCGGGTATTCGCTAGGATTGGCATACAGGAAAAGCTTCTCCGTAGCGGCCAGGCCGACACGGTTATACTCCGCAATGCTGAGCTGGCTCAGATCAATCAGCGTCACGTTCAGCGCGGACGCCGTTTCCTTCGCCGCCTTCACATATTCAGGGAAGCTTACGTTGAATTCTTGAGTGATCGTATTGAAGTCCCTGCGTCCTACCGGCGTTAACAGAACCGGAGTGGCCCCGCGCTGCTTCGCTCCGTTCACATAGCGGGTCAAGTACGCTGCATAATCTGCCGGAGAGGCATAACGGTCAGGAATACCCGCGCTGGCATCGTTGTGGCCGAAGGAGATGAAGAAATAATCGCCCGGTCTGATCCGCTGCAGGATACTATCCAGACGGCCGTCCACCATAAACGACTTGCTGCTTCTGCCGCCGATGGCATCATTCTGGACCGTTACTCCGCTGCTGAAGTATTTACTGAATTGCTGGCCCCATCCTTCCTGCGGAGCCTGCATTCCGCTGTAGGACTGCATCGTCGAGTCACCAGCCATATAGATGGTTGTTCCGCTTCCCGGGACCTTCTGCGGGTACTTCTCAATCTTGATCTCCTGCACATCGGCAGCCGTGCCGGAGAAAATAAACTCTAACTGGCCGTCCACCACTGCAATGTCATAGGAGTAGAGCAGTGGTGTGCCGGCACGGATTTGAGTGAGCGCCAGCTTTTGCACAAATTCAGATTTGACCCCTACACTTGAGTCTCTGTCTCCGCTGCCCAGCTTGAGCGTCACCTTGTAATTGGCATCCGGCAGGTCCACCGCAAACTTGGTGTTCTCCGGCAGAGAAGCGTGGCCCGCACCCAAGGTGATTCCGCTGATGCTCTCGAATCCATATCCTGTGCCCGCAGTGTACGGCGTAGCCTGTACAGAGGTTGTTCCAGCTGGCGGCTGCGTACCGAACCCGAAGTGGTATAGCTGCTCCAACGGTTGCGGCGCACCGGTCAGTGTCAGATTGGCTTTGGGGAAAGCGGTGGCCTCCGTCCCCAGATAGAAGCCTGTGTGCGGCGGCTGGTTGTACGCCACGTTCTGCCAGGCAATCCCCAGCCGGTACACCGGATCTTGCATAAGCGTCGGAATTCTGTAGATTGTAGGAATCGTAGTGGTATAGAGTCTATACTCCGTGCTGTCTTCGCTGCGCAGCAGCAGCTCTTCACGCCAATCGCCCAGGAGGTCTGCCTGAAGGGCCGGGTTACCTTTGGTATGATTATTGGTTAGCGCACCCGCCGCCCGAAAAATCTCCTGCAGCTGCTTATTCCGGTAATCCCACTTGTAAATGAGCGGAATGCCTTGCGCGGTAGTGTTGTTCCAGTCGTGATCGAACAGCTCCCGCTGAAGATCCCCGTCCCACCAGATCGCAAAATCCGCACTTCGCGGCACTTCATTCTGTTCATAAATCACCTCACCGTCAGCCGCATAGCCGCGGGATAACGGGTCCATCTGACCATTCACAATCGTGGATGCCCAAGACTCATAACCGGGATGCTCCGGATCGATATCTGCTGACATTCCCCGCCCGGTGTCTTTGCCGGTGAATTGTCCCCAGAGGATCTCTCCTGTAGCGGCATCGCGCATCTCCAGCCCGTAAGCAGCATCCTTATGCTCATGCACACTGACAACCTGATACCCTTCCCGGTTCGGATCGAGCTTCCCGGCATGCATCGCATCTCCATGACCAAGCCCGGTGCTGTAGAGCAGTGTGCCGTCATCGTCAATCGCCAGCGCACCGTACATGATCTCATCCCGGCCGTCACCGTCTGCATCCAGCACACTGAGGTTGTGATTACCCTGTGCTTCATATTGTGCGCCAGCTTCGTTCGTGTCGAAGTTCCAGCGCTTCACCAATGCGCCATTCGTGTAGTCGTAGGCGGTAAGCGTTGTTCTTGTATAATAGCCACGGGCCATCACAACGCTCGGCTTCACGCCGTCCAGATATGCAATCCCGGCCAGGAAACGGTCGACGCGGTTGCCGTATCCGTCTCCCCAAGAGCTGACATTGTCCCTTGGCGGGTCATAGTCAACGGTGGACACCGCAGCGCCGGTCTGGCCGTCGAACAGCGTCAGATATTCCGGCCCGTCCAGGATATATCCGCCGTCATTGCGGTAATCCTTGGTGCCGTCACCGATGACTGTACCCTGACCGTCTTTGGTGCCGTCTGCCGTTTTGACCACCACCTCGGCTTTGCCGTTGCCGTCCAGGTCATACACCATCAGCTGCGAATAGTGCGCCCCGGCCCGGATGTTCACGCCAAGATCAATGCGCCAGAGCTTGGTGCCGTCCATTTTGACCGCATCGATGTAGACGTTCCCGGTATAGCCGGCTTGTGAATTATCCTTAGAATTGCTGGGACTCCACAAGAAAACGATCTCATATTCCCCGTCCCCGTCCAGATCCCCAACAGAGGCATCTCCGGCATAATAGGAATACGTCCCCCCGTCTTTGGTCCGGCCATCAGCAGGCTTATCCAGCGGAATCGGCAGATAAGAGTTATGCCACACTGCCGCCCGCTCCGGCTGCATTTCCTCCTTCCCGGCAACAATCGTAGAAATCTGATATTGCGAGCTGTCGGCCCCCGTCGCATCCACATAGTTGGTAGAGTCTACGATCGGAGCCGGATTCACCCTCATACCGTTTTTATAGACATTGTAAGCGATTTCATCTGAATCCGTATTCAAGTACCTCCAGCTCACAAACACGCCGCCATCCGTCAGAACCGCCACCAACCCACGGTCCAGATATTCTGCCTGACGGGCGGGAATATTTCCGGTAGAAGCTGCATGTGCCGGTGCGGGCGGGAGAGCAAGCGGTAAAACCAGCAGACAGGATAATAAGAATGTGAGCAATGATTTCTGAACAGACCTCTTTTTTCTACCCATGGGCTTAACTCCTCCTAGTATTCTAAAATCAATTTAGAAATCAGGGGAAACTTGTGCAGATGCTCTCCTAGTTGTCTTCCAGCTTGAGCTTGAGCGCCCCCGCCTCCTTTCCTGGTAACATTCATATGGAGCGTAACAAATAATAGGGATCCGTTCTGCTCAAAAAAAAGCACTTTCAGCCTAGAATCGACTTTTATGAGGGCAAGCAAGATTCCAATATGTGGTATCATGGTGAATATGTTTGGTTAGGAGGGTGTTTATGGCAAAGGCACATGGAGTTTCAAATGAACGAATGGAACAAGAATATGTACATATTATTTCTGGCATGTCAGATGCAGGTTCCCTAAAAGTGGCGTTCAGTGCCCTCGGTAAACGTGAGACAAGCCAAGTGCTTGCTTTTAATGAATTGTTCTCAATTGGGCCCTTATCAGGCTTGGACACATTAACGGGAATGCAGAACAGGCATCAATGGGTGGCGGAACGTGATGAGAATTACAGCATCAGCCAGCATTGCCACCAAGAGAACCAGCTTGTCCGCATGTCACAGACAGTGAAAAGCATCCCGCCCCATAAGATCATCGTCATTTGGGTGGCGGATAATGCGCATGACCAGACTGGTCTGCGTTTCGTATTACATCTGTTGCGGGATCGCATACAGCCGGTGCATATGGTTGATGTGACTGAGCTTTATCATTCAGCAGGGATTCATTGCAAAGAAGGGGTCACACCCCATTTTATAGGCGGAACCGATCGTGAGGATTACTTATATATCGTAAAAAGCCATGGTCAAGGCCTCCCTCTTCAATCTGATCAGAGAAGGAGATATGAATTGGATTGGCTCAGGCTGGCGGAGGAAAATCAAATGCTGCGTCTATGGAAAGATGCCGCCATTATTAGCTGTGATGAAAGCGCTATGGATGAGGTGATTCTCAGGTCCGTTATTGAACTGGAACAGGAGCAAGAACGGAATCAGGCCAGGAAGGGATACGTCAGCGCAGGGAGTGTCTTCATCCGGGTGTTAGAAGTCTCACGGCAGCTAGTGGACACTTCATTTATAGTAAATAGAATGCGGGAGATGATTAACCGGGGAGTCTTGTTGTCCCACGGAGATTCAGAAGATTTGAATCAATTCTCGCTTAGGCGGGCATCTGCAGATTAAGTGAATAGATTTAAATTAGTGGGCTTAGATGTATTATGTACAGCTAAACCGTCTAATTTACCGCATATTATCCGCTTAACTGCATTCCGTACAATTAAACTTTTTTCTACAACTGATTCTAGGCCATTCGGGCAGATTTAGTTGTACAGACTACAGTTAGAAGACGAAATCCCTCCTTTTTGCGGTTTTTAATTGTACAGAATACACTTATCAATTCTTCAGTCATACAAATGGTCAAAAAAACAGCGCAGCGCCCCTCCTTACGAGAGGGTCACTGCGCTCTTTGATTACTTCATATACAACTCAACCAGCTTATAACAACGTTCCTTCGTCACTGAGGCCAAGGTAGCCGCGTATTCCAGCCCCTCCATCGTTCCGCCTTTATACTTGGCAGCAGCTTCCTCTGCTGCTTTATCGCGTTCCTTAATCCAGCTTAGCTGCTCCTCTTTCAGTTTTGCCTTATCAGCCTCGGGAAGCTGCTGCTTGAGCGCCTGGTAGATTTCATTCAGCGCCTTGTCCCAGCGCTCATGCTCCTTGGAGGCGGCCTCCTTCATATCAGTCATGACGCCGCTGTCCGACAGAGCCTTCAGATCGCTAAGTCCTTCTTCAATCTTATCCAGCTTGTCAAAATACGTCTGCCGCTGCGATTCCCCCGCCGTCGCACTGGCTTTCGGCGCGGCTTCCGGTGCCGCCGTCTGCGCTGGTGCCTGTGCCGTAGCTTCCGGTGCGGGCTCTGCGGTAGCCTCAGCTGCCGGTTCCGGCGTGACCTCGGGTGTAACCTCCGGGCTTGCCGTCGCTGCCTGTCCTGTCTCTGGAGTAGCCGCTGTACCGCCATTTGCCGCCTCGTTATTGCCGCAGCCAGCCATTAGCAGACTGGAGATGAGCATGGTAGTCAGAATTGCTTTTCGCATAAGTCCTCATCCTGTCATTGGTTTATAGTCGAGACTATCTTGCATATCGGCTTTTAAAGCCGTCTTGAGAGTTATTACCTGATTTCACCCGACTGTAATCATTTTTATGAGACGCTCGGTGCTGCGGACGGCCGGATATTGCTGCTTGACAGTACTTTAGGATCGGAGTAGTATTTTGAAATACTTCTACATACAACGAAGCATTACTTACTCTCACAGAAAGGCGGTTCACCCATGATTGAAGCATTACGCAAGCTCGGCTTATCCGATCTGGAAGCCCGCTGCTACCTGGCGCTGCACGGCCAGCCGCCCTCCTCGGGCTATGAGGTCGCCAAGCAGGTGTCCGTGTCCCGGTCCAATGTATACGCCGCGCTGCGCAGTCTGGTCGATAAAGGAGTCTGCCGGACAGTCGAAGGCGAGCCGGTGACCTTCGCTGCAATTCCGGTCCGGCAGGTCGTTAAGCTGCTTCAGGCAGAATTTGAGCGCACCGCCCACCTACTGGAGAACGAGCTGACCCACCTGCCTGCCGCACCGCCCTTCTTCAGCAACTGGAAGGGAGACGCGCAGGTGGATCTGGCGGTCAAGCGGCTTGCTGCCAATGCCAGCACGGAGATTCTGGTAGATATTTGGGCTGAGGATTTGCACCAGATAGAAGACACACTGCTTGCCGCCGAAGAACGGGGCATTGCCGTCCACCTGATGGTGATAGGTGACATACCTACAGCGCTGTCGCGTGTCATTGTGCATAGCGTACCGGCAGGCGGGCCGAAGACTGCCCGGAACTTCTCGCTCCTGCTGGATAAGGAGACCTCGCTTCTGGGCAGCTTCACCCGCCATTCGCAGGCTTCGGCGCTGGAGAGCAACCATCCGGCTGTGTTGGATGTGCTTCAGACGTCTTATTATCACGATGTCGTGATGATGCGCATAGAGCAGGATTTCGCCGCGGAGCTGGAGGCGCGTTACGGCAAGAATTACGCCTTAATATTCCAGGATCACCCTGAGATGCGCGGGCGAAAGCCGGAGCCCGCATCTGAACCCGATCCTGATCGCTTGGAGGATGACACCCATTGAATACACCGGATAGGAATACTCCAAGCTCATCTGTACTGCATAACCGCTCGTTCCTGCGCCTATGGATCGCGCGGATCTTCTCCACCAGCGCCTTCCAGATGCTGTCGGTGGCGATTGGCTGGCAGATGTATGCGCTGACCGGCAGCGCCTATCAGCTTGGACTGGTCGGGCTGGCCCAATTCCTGCCCATGCTGCTGCTAACATTGCCTGCCGGACAGACGGCAGACCGCTATGACCGCCGAACCATTGTGTTCCTGTGCCAGCTTACAGAGTGCCTCATCGTGCTGCTGCTTGTCCTCGGCAGCATCGAAGGCTGGCTCAGCGCAGTCCACCTGCTGGCAGCCGCAGCAGTCCTTGGCGCGTGCCGTACCTTCGAGAGTCCGGCCTCGGCGGCGCTGGTCCCCGATATCGTGGACCGCGAGCAGTTGCCGAAGGCAGCGGCCTGGTCCGCGTCTGCGATGCAGACGGCGATGATCGTCGGCCCGTCCCTCGGGGGTGTTCTCGTGGTCTGGGGTACGGCTGCTGCTTATATCGCCTCGCTTGCCGCGCTGCTGGTATCGACAGTGCTGATTTTCTTCGTCAAGACTGTTCATTTCGTCAAAAAGCTGGACGCAGTCAGCATGGACACCTTCCTCAGCGGCCTGCAGTTTGTCTTCGCCCGCAAGATTATCCTGGGTACAATCTCGCTGGACCTGTTCGCTGTCTTGCTTGGCGGGGCCACGGCACTCCTGCCGATCTTCGCCGAGGATATTCTGAAGACCGACTCGCTCGGTCTTGGCTTGCTGCGCTCTGCCCCGGCGGTAGGCGCGATCATCGTCTCGCTCATCCTGACCCGCTATTCGGTCGAGCGGGCCATCGGCCGGATGCTGTTCGCCTCGCTGGTCGTCTTCGCCCTGGCCACGATGCTGTTCGGCATCTCCCGCAGCTTCTGGCTGTCCCTGTTCGCGCTCGTTCTGATCGGCGGCTCGGATGTCGTGAGTGTCGTTATCCGCTCGACACTGGTGCAGGTCAACACGCCGCAGGAGATGCAGGGCCGGGTGAACGCAGTGAATTCGTTATTCATCGGCACCTCGAACCAGCTTGGAGAATTCGAGTCCGGCACCATGGCCGGGCTGGTCGGGGCCGTACCCGCAACCGTGATCGGCGGAGTGGGCACCCTGATAATTACCGTGCTCTGGATGTATCGGTTCTTCCCGGTCCTCCGCACCCAGAAAACGTATACTGCGGAGGAGATTTGAACGATACAAGGGGCTGCCAACCGGCAGCCCCTCTTTAAGAACCTATATGGTTTTGGGGCCCCCGCAAAGGTTCTGAATAGACTCCGAAGCTTAACTTCCCTTTGTGGGGATTTTTATTAGTACTCTCCCTTAATCACAAAAAACGAACCCCGAATCGTACCGGCCAGCTTCGATTTCTGCCGCGCGAACTTGAACTTGTCGGCCAGCTCCTTCGGAATCTCCATCCCCTCTGAGAGCTTGAAGCCGACCGCCCGCTTCTTGGGATCATCCACCGTGTACATTACGTTAAGCGCAAGACCATCCTCATAGAAAACGTAGGCGAACCGGATATTCTCCACCTGGAACTGCGACGTTTGGAGTGGCTTAGCAGCAAACTCAAGACCCCGCTCCTTACTCAGAATCCCGTTCACGTAATTCAGCGTCTCCTGGCTTTCACTGGCCGGAACGACTGTGAATTCATGCTTATACTTGTTCATGAAATAACGCGCCTCATTCGCACGTAATCCCGCCAGCGCCTCAGCAACCGGAGACGACTCCAGGCCTTGCAAAGACACCTCTTTGAAATCAACTGTGTATGCCATCGTTAGTTATCCTCCATTACGTTACTTAATTTCTTATGACAGGAATCCACATTTCGCCATACAGCGAGCCGTCCCGGCTGCCCATCTCCACAGCGGTATTCGGCCCGCCCACGTAGGCGTATCCTTCTGCTTGCGGCAAAGCTTGTCCGAAGGCCAAGCCCGTCAAAGTATTGCTTAATTCCTCCGTTGTCGCTCCTTCGCCTGCCACTACGAGGTATTCCCCCTTCGGGAATTGAATCACCCGGGCTTCCTGCGGAATCTTTGCGGCTGCACCTGCCATTACCCCGGCATAATGCATCATCTTGCCGTTCACCGCTTCGTTCACCACAAACACATAGTCATTCTCCGCAATCCCTTTTAACAAGTCGAGCCTGCCATCTTCACTGACCGCCTGCCAAAAATCCATCTTCTCCTTATAAATCCCGGCATAGTCCGTGTAATCACTCTTAAGATCAACGCCCAGACCAATCACCGTAAAGCTGTCTTTCTCTGCAATAGTATACCCTGCCATTGTTATATCCCGCCTTTATTCATATTTGTGTTCCTCACCTGCTATGTATATGATAACCTTGAACCATGTCAAAAAATGAACCTGTTTAGGAGCCGCGATGAAAAAAGTAGAACGGATCAACATCATCATGCGGTACATTAACAATCGTGCCCATTTTACGCTGACGGAAATCATGCGGGAATTCAATATTTCGCGTTCGACCGCCCAGCGGGATATCCGGGAGATCGAGGCGCTCGGGATGCCGCTGGTTGCAGAGGTGGGCCGGGATGGCGGGTATTCCGTTATGCGCAACTCTATCCTTCCGGTGGTCCGGTTCACGGATAACGAGGTCAAAGCGCTGTTCATTGCCTTCATGGCGACAAGAAACGGCCAGCTTCCTTATCTCAGGAGCCGCCAGTCGCTGACGGAGAAATTACTGGGGCTCATCTCGGAGAATCAGCAGGAGGAGCTTGTTCTTCTCAATCAGATCCTGCTGTTCGAGGGCACCCACCCGGGCAATCCTGATCTGCTGGATCTGTCCGATCTCCCCCACCCTATGCTGGACAAGCTGATCCGGCTCCTGCTGGCGGACCGTTATCTGCTAATTACCTGCCGGGAAGACCAGAAGGATATCTCTTATGCTGTGTATCTTTTACGTCTCTACCAGGAGAAAAGCCTGTGGCTCATCGAGTGCTTCGACCTGGACGCCTCCAGGAAACGGATCATCCCGGTTGATCAGCTAACTGATATCATCCCCTACCCGGGCTCCAACAGGCCAAGCGCGAAAAAAATTCAGGAGAAGCTTAGCAAGCAGCAAGTGAAGAACAACCTTGTCCTAGAGCTAGGTCCCCGGGCCATTGCCCAATACCGCAAATATCACCCGTTCAGGGTGGCGCTGTCCTATACTAACCCCTACCAAACTACCGCTATCCTGAAAATGGAAGTCGAGGTGAACCGCACGGAGGAGCTGAAGGAGTTCACGAATTGGCTGTTATTCCTGGGCGATGACCTTAAGGTGAAGGAAATGCCGGATGAAGTAAGGGAGGAGCTGCAGGCTAGAGTAGATCTTTTTTGTACTTAGGAAGCGCACGGCCCCCTACTGTTGCGTTCGCCGCGACCCATTGTGATCGGTTTTCCGACTACATTTCGCCCGTTCGCCTTCCTGCTGCCCGATGTGATCGGTTTTCCGACTACATTTCGCCCGTTCTTCTTCCTGCTGCCCATTGTGATCGGTTTTCCGACTACATTTAGCCCGTTCTTCTTCCTGCTGCCCAATGTGATCGGTTTTCCGACTACATTTCGCCCGTTCGCCTTCCTGCTGCCCAATGTGATCGGTTCTTCACCTACATGCGGCCCGGCTCCTTCGTAATCGAACTTTCCCATGCCAGTAAAAAGAGCAGCGCCCCCTAACCAGGAGAATCGCTGCTCTACTTCTACTTCTCTCTAATCCTTCGGCTTACAGATTAAGCAGCAAACTCAATACCTTCGCACACTCTGCGCGCGTCGCATTGGCCTGGGGCTTGAGGAATCCGTCCGGAGTCCCCGTGATGAAGCCCAGTGAACCGGCGGCACTCACGGCGTCCTTAGCCCAGCTGTCAATCTTGGCGGCATCGGCAAAAGCAGGCAAGGAACCTGCCGGAGCCTTACTTCCAGAGCGCAGCTCGTAGGCTCTCACAAGCAGCGTTGCCATCTCTTGCCGCGAAATACGCGACTCGGGGGCGAACTTGCCGTTAGAGTCCCCTTTGACGATTCCGGCTGCAAAAGCGGCGGCGACATCGCCCGAATACCACTTGCCGCTGTCTACGTCAGCGAACGAACTCATGCCTTCCTTCAGCCCAAGGGCACGGACGAGCATCGTAACGAATTCGGCCCGGGTCACTTCTCTCTTCGGTGCGAAGCGTCCTTCCCGGTCGCCCTCGATAATATGCTTGGCAGCCATCTCTTTAATCACTGAGTAGGCCCAATCCGCCGGACTCACATCTGCAAAGCTCTTGTCATACTCCAGTACAGCATAATTGCCGGATTGCCGTACCTGTGAAGTCAATACGGACTGTTCTGTGGTTCCGCCTGCATATTCAAGCGTTCCATCGTCTGCGGCCGCATAGACACCTGCAAGCATCGGGTTTCCGTTCTCCTGAACCTTCAAGCGAAGCGTAACAGGTTCAGCGAAGGAGGTCAGCGGAGTCTTCACTCCCTGCTGATTCAGCACAGACAGCCTGAGATTGAACATTTCTCCGGCTGTTCTCAGTTCAGCTTCACTCTTCTTATTAGCCTGAAGTATCCAGGCTGCCTTCTGCTCTGGGGACCTTGGCTCAAGCAGGATAGACATCATCGAGCCCTTCTGCTGCTGTCCTGCCAACGCTTGAAGCTGCTGAGCAACCTTGCCTGGAATCTCTACAGCCACTGTCTTGCCTTCCACCTTCAGTGCGGCTATTCCCTTAAGGGCCGCAGCGTCAGCGGGAATTCTTACTTCGCTCTGCCCTTCAGCTATTGGAATCACAATCTGGTTCTGGGCGTTCACCTTCGGCTCAGTTACAGTCAGAATCTCCGGCTGCGGCGTAGCTTGTGGTGCAGCTGAAGCTTGTGCTGTTGCCAGCGGAGCGGTCCAGCCTGAACCGGAGCCTGTTCCTGGTGCCGTAGTCGGGCTTGGTGCCGGGCTGGCTTCCGCACTTGGTGCAGGATTCTCTTCCGGACTTGTCACCGGCTCCGTTGCCGGAGGCGTTACTGGCTCTGTTACCGGGGGTGTTACAGGCTCCGTTACTGGAGGTGTTACTGGTTCACTCGGTTCACTCGGTTCACTTGGTTCGCTAGGAACCTCAGGTGTAGTTGTGCTATTACGCACGAAGGTCACCTCTTGCAGATAGCCGTAATGATTATCCGAGTCTGTGAGGACTTTGAAGCCCAGCGATGCGCTGCCGTCTTCCCCTATGTGCACATGCTTTAGCGTCAGAGTCCGGGGCTTCAGCCAGGCGCTGCCTGAATAGGTAACCGGCACCGAATACGTCTGCCCCTCGGAGATCACATACATTACCGAACCGGGAGAAGGTTCACCCTTGTCCCCAAAGATTTTGGCCTGGAGGGTATAGGTTCCGGGCGCAAGTCCGGTCATTTCATGAGTAAGGCTGAAGTTAATCGGCTTGTCATCCCCGTAATCGAAGCCGCCTGAAGCATTGCTGTCTCCGAAGGTAGCGGGCTTAGTGCCGCTCAGATACCAGTCGGACTTAGCGCCGTTCACCGTGAGATTATTGGTGCTGACGGCTCCGGCTTTTTTGACAAGCTTGAAATCATCAATATTCCCCCACTTGTCTCCAGCGTATTTCAGATTAGCGCCTAGTGTCAGCGTTCCATCTGTAACTTCAACGGTATCGATGGTTGGATTACTCCATTGCTGCCAGCCTGTGTTGACGAACGGCTGCTTCTGATTGCCCGCAAAAATCTCTGCCGTCTCTTCCCCTCCCCCGCCCGAGACCCAAGCGGATAACTGATAGGTACCATTTTCAAGTCCGATGACCGTCTGGGAGATTTGGAATTCCGCAGCCCCTGAGCTCCAGTAGTGCAGTGCAGCCGAACCGGAATGGGCATCCGACTCCACATTGACCGCCGCGCTATCGCCGCTTACGGTCCAACTATTCAGCCCGTCCTCGAAGCCTGGATTCTGAATGAAGCTTGTGCTTGGCGAGACTGTGATCTCAGTTGAATCTGTAAATCCGCCGTCATACGTAACCGCTGTTACTGTAGAGGTCCCGGCAGCAAGCCCGGAGATGGTTCCTTTATACTTGTCTACCTTGACGATGGCTTCATCAGAGCTGGTGAAGGTTAGCCCCTTATAGGTTGCATTCGCCGGGCTGATCGTTGCCTTAACGCTGCCGGTTCCGCCTACTTCTAGGACAGCGGTCTGCTTCTCTACTTTTACCGACTGAACTGGTACCCGGTTGATTGCCGAAGCACCGTCGATAAAAGCATCCATCGCGAAGGAAGGCTTCCCGTCCGGGTTCCAGGCAGACAGCCCATAGCCGAAATAGACTCCCTCGGGTGCCCAATAGAACACACCTGTTCCCTGGCCTCCAGGTACAGCCTTCACGCCATCCTGCACAGCAACTAGCATGTTGTATACATTATCCACATTCTTGCTCACATCGCCGCCAACCTCGACGACCATGACCTCTTTTCCGTATTTTGCAGCCAGAAGATTCATGTTGGAGGATAGTTCATTAATAGAAGAAGTGTAGATAGAATCCGGGTAATAAGATAACCCGATAATGTCATAATCACTGTCCTTAAGACCCGCCTCGACCAGACCTGCATAGAACGGATCTACACCGGTGTCGGCCCCGTTGGCTCTATGAATAATGATTTTGGTCTCAGGAAAAACAGCCTTGGCCGCATGTGATCCCGCCTGGATCAATTCCACCAGATTCGCAGTATTGCTATAGCTGCCCAGCGGATGCATCATCCCGTTATTAATCTCATTACCAATCTGCACCCACTCGGGGGTTACCCCCGCAGTCTTCAGCGCTTGCATCACCTCTGTGGTATACTCCGAGACATGTGCTTTGAGCTGCTCCAGATTATCACTGGCCCAGGCGGCCGGAGTAACCTGCTTCCCGGGATCGGCCCAGGAATCACTGTAGTGCAGATCAACCATCACCCTGAATCCGAGAGCGCTTACACGGGAGGCCAGCATAACCATCTCTTCAGTGCTGTTATGGCCGTTGATCGGATCATCGGATGGATTGACGAAAGCCCGGAGGCGTATCGAATCGATTCCGTGATCTTTTAGAATCTGGAGCAGGTCCTCTTCGTCTCCCTGATCGTTATAGAATTTGTAGCCCTCAGCTTCCATTTGCGGCAGCCAGCTGACATCTGCGCCCTTGGCGAAGGATTGCGGAATCGGAACCGCTCCAGCTTGTGCCGGTAATCCAAGTGCAGTCAGCGACATGATTAGCATTGTAAAAGTAAGAACCGCTGCAAGCCATCTTGTTCTCTGTTTCAAAATATTACCTCCCTGTGATAGTCTCTCCGTTAGTATAGACGACCGGAAAGGCAACATTGAATTAAGCGAAACAACGAAAACCCATACTTATTCAATTTTTTCACTGAAATGCGCTTACATTTCACTCTGAAAGACGTATAATATTCTCTATGTGAAATGCTATTCACCCTGGAATATAGATAACGGATCATACCAAAGGAGACCTAGAGATGCTGGATTCAAACACTACCCGTCTAATCACCAAAGCGCTGAGCGCAAGCATTGCCAATAAGGAAATCGCCGGTGCGAACTTCATGGTGATTCAGAACGGACAAGAAAGCTGGTATCACGAAGACGGCTATGCCGATATTGAAGCTGGACGCAAAATGTCCAGAGATTCGATCTTCCGCCTCTACTCGATGACGAAGCCGGTTACTGCCGCAGCCGTTATGCTGCTCCTGGAGCGCGGGGAGATCGACCTGTTCGATCCGGTCAGCCAGTACATACCCGGATTTAAAAATCAGAAGGTGGGAAAGAACGGCGAGCTTGTGCCCGTAACTCGTGAGGTTGATATTAACGACCTGCTGAACATGACCTCCGGTCTGGTCTACGGCGGAGCCGACGACCTGGCGGGTCAGTATACGGAGGCGCTGTACCAGGAACTGAACAGCCGCCTGCTTGGCACCAACCCGATGAGCACACTGGAATTCGCCAACAGATTGGGAGAAGGCCCGCTGGCCTTCGAGCCGGGAACCTCCTGGCAGTATGGAACCTCTGCGGATGTTCTAGGTGCATTAGTTGAAGTCGTCAGCGGCATGCGGTACGGCGAATTCCTGCAGCAGGAGATCTTCGGTCCGCTGCAAATGAACGATACCGGCTTTTGGCTGCCCGAAGACAAGAGAGAGCGGCTGGCCTCTGTCTACCAGGATGATGGTGAAGGCGGATTGATACCCTTTTCGGAGAGTCCTCTGGGCGTTAATCATCATATGGACCGGGAGGCAGCTTACGAGGCAGGCGGAGCCGGGCTGGTCTCGACGATTGAGGATGCTGCCAAATTCACCACCATGCTGATCAATCAGGGCAGCTTGAACGGGGTGCAGCTGCTGAAGCCCCGCACCGTTCAGTTTATGACCTCGGCCAGCTTAACCAGCCCGCAGCAGCAAGGCTTCAATCCCTGGCATTCGCTGCAAGGCTACAGCTACGGCAATCAGATGCGCATCCTGACCGATCCGGGTCAAGCCGGAGGGCTCGGCAGCCTGGGAGAATACGGCTGGGACGGCTGGCTGGGCGCTTATTTTGCCAATTGTCCGCTGGAACGCCTAACCATCCTGTTCATGATCCAGAGAAAGGACTCCGGTACCCTGCCCATTACACGCAAGCTGCGGAATATCGTGTTAAGCGCATTTTAAGCGACGAAGCAGTATGGATTCACTAAATTTGAGAAGCTAGAATTAGGTATTTCCAGAAACAGGTGGATTTTCTCCACTTGCTCCTGAACAGAACAGCCCTCTCCAGGGAACAGTTGGAAAAAGGGCACTTAATATACTACGGAGAGTTCAGAATAGAGGGTATGCACCAAATTAGATGGCATTTTTCCACCTAATGCCCTCCAATGCTCAAAAACGTCCAAATTAAGATACGTTTTTCCACCTAAATGTGAGAGATCCACTCCTACCATTTGGCATTTGCCCTGTTGGCGGCAATCACTTCAAGGAAGCGGTCGGGATAATTCGTATGCACTCCGTCTACTCCCCAAGAATAGGCTTTATCCATATTAAGCTGGTAGTTCACCGTGTACGGGATGATCTTGAGCCCCGCCCTCTTCACCTGAGCTACATAAGCGGCGCTGATTCCCTGGAAATTCGGGCTGATTCCTACGGCATAGGTCTTCACGGTATCCAGATAGGACTGAGTCACCCTCGTAGCCGCATAATCATTCCATACCAGCTGGTATAGCGGAATATCCGGGTTAATCGCATG
Source organism: Paenibacillus sp. FSL H3-0333 (assembly GCF_038002805.1). Classification (NCBI taxonomy): domain Bacteria; kingdom Bacillati; phylum Bacillota; class Bacilli; order Caryophanales; family Paenibacillaceae; genus Paenibacillus; species Paenibacillus sp. FSL H3-0333. The sequence continues at coordinate 4,492,512 of NZ_JBBODG010000001.1, forward strand.
AAGCTTCCGCAGACTGGCTGCGCTGAAGGAGTGAACGGACACCCTTTTGGCGAGATCATATTTCAATATCGTATTATTCAGGATCGCTTCGATCCCGAACTTCGATGCAGGCTCCTTGATTTCGATCATATAGTTGATGTCCTTGCCGAATGTCTCGAATACTTCTTCAAGCGTTGGGACGGTAAGCCCTGTGTATAGATCTCTAGCGAACATCGGGTAGTCCTGATTGAACCAAGAGCCTGCATCGAGCTGCCTGATCTGCTCCAGGGTCATATTTTTCACAAAACCTTTGCCGCTCGTGGTACGGTTAACCGTCTCGTCATGTATCACAACAGGAATCAGGTCCTTGGTCAAATGAATATCGAGCTCAATCGAGTCGGCACCCATCTCACGTGCCAGCTCGAAGGCCGGTATCGTGTTCTCGGGAGCATAACCGGATGCGCCGCGATGGGCAATCGTATAGACTTTGTCCGCCGGCTCGATCATCTCCTTCACCTTCACCCGGATGACCGGAGAATATGCGTACAGTGTGGAGAACAAGGAAATACACAATACAATGTGCACTCCGATAAAATAACCCTTATGTCTGAATATCTTCGTCATGCTGTTGTCCCCATTTGTGTGTGATTATAAAAAGCTCAAGAGAAAAGAACTGGAAAGCGTAATCGTCACTGCGGTGAACGCTCCCAGGCGGGCAGCGGCTCATGCACGAATTCCAGCCAGTATACATGCCGTTCATGCCGCTGCTGTTTATGTTCTGCGTAGTAGAGATATGTCTTCAGATGCTTGACCAGCCGCAACTCCTGCTGCTCAATGCCTGATTCCTCCGCGATCTCTCTATACAGCGCGTCTTCTACACTCTCATCTGGTTCTACCGTTCCTGCGGGGACCTGAACCCCGGCCTCGGCGCATCCCGGTGCGTGAAGACAAGCAGCTTATCGTTATACGTGATGTAGGCCAGGACTTTCCTGTATATCTGCATGATATCCCCCTTCCTGCAAACCCAGACCCTGCCCGGTCAATTATTCTCAAGTCTATCTATCGTATCAGACCTATGTGGTGTAAACAATCCATTGTTCTCGTACCTGAACTAAATACCCGCAGCCGCCATCCAGGCTAGCACACTCTCTCCTCTCGCTTGGTATTCGGAGCAGGAGGAGACGCTCGCTTTTCAGGCCGAAAAAGGCTTACTCTACGGATGGAAAATACCTCCGCAGAGTAAGCCCCAAGGCTGGTACAGATCATAGTAACCGCTAAGCCTGCATACTATCCAGTTCAGCAGATATCCGGTTTCTGGCCGCATCCACCACGCTAAAATCCATCGCGGCAATATAAATTTCCTTTAATTCATCCCGGTGCACCTTGGCCTCTGCCAAAGCGGCTATTGCCGTTTTCATTGTGGCCTTATATTGTGCGCTTATTTCCTCTAGCGGTCCGGCGAGGCGCTCATCCGTTCCCGGTGCAATAACAGCTTCATACGTATCGATGATTACGTCTCCTTCCCGCTCCGGATAATATTCATGCGGGCTGGTGCTGTCAAAGACCGCAAAATCAAGCTCACGCACAATAACCATATCCAGACTGTGGGGATCGAATCCGCAATGATAGATTTCCGTATCAAAGCCCCTCTTCTCTGCCTCAGCAGCGATTTTGCGGAGTATGGTTGATTTGCCTGTTCCGGCCCGGCCTTTGAGGAAGAAGCGTCTGGATAGTCCTTCGGTCAAATTAGGTACAAAGTCAACCGATCCTGCCGGCGTTGCTGCGCCCAAAAACCGGTGCTTCACATCAGCATGCCTCTGAAGCTGCGCTTCGCCAAACAACTGTTCCAGCATCCGGGCCGTTAATTGATCCGCCTGGCCGAAGTCCATATGCTCGAAGTACATCTTTTCCCATTCGTCATGAATGCTCAAGGCCTCCGCAAATCTGCTGTACGCTGCCGCATAGGCATCCGCAGCCTTCCGGTTAAGCTCCTCAATGATCTCCCTTTGACCGATAAGCGCTGCCGAGTCCCACGCTTCCCCCAGGTTCACGTATTCCCGGGCTGCTCCGGGAGCCTTGGGCTCGATCACATGGGGCGCCGTCCCGTCAACAATGCCCACGCCAAGCGCCGGAATAATGACCCCGTCAATGGAATCCTTATCGGATGAACAATGAATCAGCTCAATAGGATATCCCCGCTCCGCCCATTCCGCGCCGATTGCTTTCATCAGCGAGGATTTGCCTGTACCGGGACCGCCTTTCAAGATGAATATCCGCCGGAGTCCTTGAAGATTCGATTCGAACAAACTGAAGTAGCCAAGAGCCGTATTCCCGTCTGCAAAATATCTTAAAATTCCCGCAGCCATACACCCACTTCCTTTCCCGTTGCAGCCTGATAGGCTTATAACCATACAATATGCGTCAGGTATTTGTAAGGTTCCAGCAGCGGCGGAAATTCCGTCCATTCCACGTGAAGATGCTGAAACTAAATGCCCGCAGCCGCCATCCGTGCAAGCACCTTCTCCCCTCTCGCTTCCAGCTCCCCGCCGCTGAACTTTGGAAGTACAAGTTCGGAAACGATATTCCCGTCCCTCGTAAAAAGAACCCTGTCCGCCCTGGCGGCGACTTTCGCATCATGGGTCACAAGCATGATGGCTGTGCCCTCTTGGTTGATGCCTGCCAGCAGCTCCATGATTTCCTCTGCGGTCTTCGAGTTCAGCGCACCGGTTGGCTCATCGGCAAACAGAATCTCCGGCGTATTGATTAGTGCGCGGCAGATCCCGGCCCGCTGGAGCTGCCCGCCAGATACCTCAGTAGTATCCCTGTTTTCCAGCCCGGCAATGCCTGTCTGGATCATTAGGTCTCTCGCTTTTTGCACGAGTTCCACTGTATTCCTCTTGCCGTCCTGCACGGCGGGAAGCATGATATTATCCAGCAGATTCAGATTCCTCAGCATCGTGGGCTGTTGAAAAATAAAGCCCATGCGGGTCCGGCGAAGATCGGCAAGCGCATTTTCCCGGAGCCCGGCTAGTTCCGTATCGCCAAATTTCACGGTTCCCTCAGTAATCTCATCCATGCCGCTGAGTGCGAACAGCAGTGTGGTTTTGCCTGAGCCTGAGGGCCCCATTACGGCAACAAATTCACCTTCTGTTATATCTACGTCTACTCCATTCAATGCCATGGCTTGCTCTGCACCCTTACCGTAAGTTTTCACAATATGGGTACCTGTAATGATGCTGTTCATCTGCTAATCCTCCTTGATATGCCCGGAAATTTGCAAAGCCTGGATGCCGGAACTGCCTAACCTGGTAGCTGCAACGACACAGCCTGCAATCAGCAGGGGCGAAAAAAGATAGACAAACCACGGATTTACCTCGAAATGGAAGGCTGACGCGCCGAAGGACGACACGATCGCCACACCGGCAAGCTCTCCGAGCGTATTTGCCAATAGCGTACCGGTGATGACACCCATCCCCAGCACGGTAACGGAGCGTGTAAGATATTGCCTCCGAATATCCCTGCTAGTTAAGCCTATGGATTTCAAGATGGCAATGCAATAACGGTCCTTCGCCACCAGTAACTTCATGAATAGCGTTGTTACCAGTAGTGTGAGCAGGACGGTTGCCAGAGTTGCGACGATGGATGCCTTTTGTATAGCCTTGCGCATAGGACCAAGCATCTGCCCGATGGTCTCGTCGATCCCGGTAATTTTGGCAAAGGGGAATTGTTCCCGGTACTGTGATATGGCCGCCTGAACACTCTGACGGTCACGGAACGTAACCGCAATTGAGGCGCTTAGAATCTCCCCGTGATTCATCTTGAAATTTGCCTGAGCTGTTCGCCCGCCATTCGTGACATCGGAGTAAATTCCGCACACCTTCAGGTGCTTTTCCGTACCGTCAGCGATAACAACGATTTCATCCCCAACATTCATTTCAAGGTCTTCCGCATTCAGTACCGAGACGGCGATCTCCGCTTCCGCTTGCGGTGCACGGCCTTTGGAGTACGTAACCGGAAAAGCGGAATAGTCCCCGAAGGTCACCCGCAGCTTCTCTGGCGTTCCGTCATCCGTTCTCCTCTCTAGCATCCGGCTGGTGAACATAGCATATTTCTCAACGTTCTTATCTTCCGCCAGCCTGGCTGCAACCTCCGCCGCCTTCCCCGGGACATCCTCCACCTGTGTCCGCAGCACTCCGATATTAAGGTCACTGATGCCCATACCCATATTAGTGATGAAACCGGGTGCAGAGATCGTATTGCTGATATTGTACGGCACAATCATAATGAATGAGGAGATGACGAGCACCATCGTCATGGTGACATACAGCTTCTTACGGGACAGCACATCCTTGATGCCTAGAAAGATATTCCGGGTGAACAGCCTGTTGTAACTCAGCCGGAAGCTTCTGCCCGGTTTCGAGGATTCCCGCGATGCGCCGAACCTCACCGCCTGCGCCGGGGAGATGTTGCGGAAGCGCCGCAGCACACCATTCACATATAGCATGACCACCGCGAAGATGAGCACCGCCCCCGCAAGTCCGCTGAGCAAGCCGGGAAACCGGCTCCCGCTATCACCCATATACAGACGAATATTGTGCATAAAAGGGATCTGGAGCGGCAGAGAAGCCAGAAAACCCAGCACGCAGGCTACACCCGTGATCGCACCGTATTTCGCAAGGTACAGCTTCTTGATCTGTGATACCCGCATCCCGATGGCTTTCAGTACGCCTATTTCCTTGTAATCCTCTTCGATCGTTGCCAGTAGCGTAAAGCGGATACATAAGAAGGCCACGATAATGACCAGCATGCCGATTAACACCAGCACAGCAATCATAATGCCGTCCGTAATGCCGTTAATCATCTTCACCTGATTGTACGTGATCGCAGGCGGACCGTTGGCCGGGAGACCCGCATCCAGATACGCTGTCTCAAAAGCGGGATAGTTAACCCCCTCAGACAGCCGGAATTCAATCAGGTGCTCCAATTGTCCGAACTCACGGACCCTCTCGAAATCCGCCTGGCTGACCAGGAACTTTTTGGAGCTTACCAGTGCCGCGTTCATAGTCGAATCCCGCAAAAACCCCGCAACGTGGAAGGAAATACCGTGGATCGTCAATGTATCTCCTAGTGCTGCGTTCCCTTCCTGCCTGTAATAGACAGGGACATAGATTTCACCGTCTGCCGGATGAATCACCCCGCCGTTTAAGTCCAGCAGATAGTCGAATTTCTTGCCCTGTACGGAAAGACCATTGTCCTGAATGCTTCCTGCAAGCGAATCGTTCCCGATCACTATCTCTGCACCCTCAATATTTAGGAACTCCTGCACCTGATATTCCTCAACACTTCCATTCGTGTCTGCGAAGCGCCGCAACTGGTCCACATCAACGTTTCCTGTATGCATCTGCATGAAATGGAGCGCCTTCGCCGATAGAAGCATGTTATCGATCGCGCCGGACAGATTCACTGTAAGCGATGCGGCGAGCGAGGTTAGCATGGCGGCAACGAGGATGAACGCCATAATCGTGCCGGTAATCAGCTTGCTTTTGCGCAGATCATTTTTAATTAATTTTAGATACATGTCACTCCTCCGTCTATTTGTGACCTTACAGGTTTAACCTTTGGGGAAAATGAGGACGAACTCCTTGGTATAGGGTGAGACTGCGTCTATTACGCTAACTCCCCCGGAATGCTGTTCCATCACCTTGTACACAATAGCCAGTCCTAGCCCAGTTCCACTGCTGGTGGTTCTTGAAGTGTCGCCGGAGACAAACGGATCGAAGAGATTTCCGGTGATGGCCTCCGGGATCGCTGCTCCATTATCGGCAATATGGATTGTAATCCGGCTGGGCTCATCCGCCAGTCCTACGAATAACAGGCTGCCTGACGGGTTATGGCGGATTGCATTAGTCAGCAGATTGCCGATAGCCCGGCTTATTTCCAGCGGGTCTGACATGTAAAACACGGGATGGTCCGGTAATTGCAGCTCTAAGTTCATTTGCTTACTTTCGATTTCACCAAACAGAGTAGCGCAAGATATCCGAAGCAACTCCACAAGGTCAACCATCGTTAAGTTCAACTGGTAACCGGGCGCACCCAGTTTGGAGTAGGCCAGCAGCTGGTCAATCAATTGGTTCATCTGTCCCGATTTCGCTTGGATCGCCAGATGGTATTCCCGCTGTTTGTCCGGTTCCTCAACCAACCCGCCTGCCAAGGCCCCTGCATAGCCTGAAATCGTAGTCATGGGAGTTCTCAGATCATGGGCAATATGCGAGAACAGCTGCATCCGCTCATTCTCCATGCTCATCCGCTGTTCTTCGGCATTCTTCAGCCTTTGGGCCATATAGTTGAACGCATCCCGCATTTCTCCAAATTCCGTTTCCGTCTCAAAATCCAGCCTGGTATTCAAATGGCCCGAGGTCACCGCCTTGAACCCTTCTTCCATCTTCCTTACAGGCTCCATAAGCTTCCTGTTGATCCCGTGCCCGAACAGGACAATCCCTATAAAATACACGGCGGCTGTAATAAGAATCCAGATCACGGACAGCGTGATCTGAAGCGATTCCGTTCCCTTGGCCAGCGGGGAAGAGGCCAGCTCCGCGAAGTTCATCCCGTTCTTCCATGTCAACAGACCGTACAATAGCTCCAGAACCAGGAGCGTCAGCGCAATGCCGAAGGTGTAGCCTATGAATCTGTGCATGATGACTCTTCTGAAGCTGCGCTTGTTCTTCATGGATGCACCTCCAGCCGATACCCTAATCCCCGCACTGTTCCAATGGACACCCTGCTGCCGCCCGGAAGCTTGGCGCGCAGCTTACTGATGGCCACCATCACCGTATTATCATCTACGATAGCCGTCTCCTGCCAGGCCGCTTCATACAGCTGCTGCTTGGTGTATACGCGACCCGGGCTTTGCATAAACAGCTTAATGATGTTAAATTCTGTTGCGGTAAGGTGAATTGTCACGCTGCCCCAGCATAGACCGCAAGCAGAAATATCCAGACACAGCTCCCCTGCCATCAGCATATCCGCTGCGGAATCCGCTGCACCACCGCTATAGCGGCGTAATTGGGCTTTAATTCGTGCCAGTACCTCCAATGGGTCAAACGGCTTAGTCACATAATCATCCGCGCCAAGGTCAAGCCCCAGAATTTTCTCGTGATTCTCTGTCTTGGCACTAACGACGATAATAGGCAGATTGCTGTGCTCTCTCAAGCCCTTAATTAGCTGATAGCCATCAAGCTCAGGCATCATAATGTCGATGACAGCCAGATCAATCCGTGCTGCTTCAGCCTGCTTCAGTGCTTCCCGACCGTTACCGGCCTGGATCACGATATATCCGTCCTTTTCAACATACAGGCGCAACAGCTCCCGGATCTCCTTCTCATCGTCCACAATCAGAATCGTTTGGTTCATCATTTCACCTCTCCTCCCGCCCATCCCTCAGGGCTGTAAGTCCATTATGTTGACCCTACCTTTCAGTTAAACACGGGTAACCTTAACATTGCCTTAAGATTTATCATAGGAAGCGGCTATCCATGCTAAAAAGCGGCATTCCCCATCACCGGATGGTAGAAATGCCGCTTAGCCTATATTCAACTCCCCTTATATTCCCATGAACCGCTCCACACCAGCCGGGTCCATGACGACCATCTGCTTGTTGCCGATCAGCTTGATCAGGCCGGAGTCCTCGAATCGGGAGAACTTCCTGCTGATCGTCTCGCGGGTCACTCCGACATAACTGGCCCGCTCTTCCCGGGACAGCGGGAGGTCGATATGTACGCGTCCGCCGCGCGGCTTGCCGTATTTCTCGCTCAGCTCCATGATCATATACGCGATCCGGATTTCCGGGTCTTTGGTCGCCAGACTTTGCGCCAGATTCTCGGTGTGGGCGAGGCGTTTGGTTACGCTTTTGAGCAGGCGCAGAGAAATGTCGGGATTCTCGGTCATTAGCTGCTCCATATCGCTGCGGGTCAGCAGGCAGATATTGGTGTCTTTCAGCGCATACGCACTGAAGTTGCTAAGCTCGTCGCTGTTGAAGATACTGAGTTCCCCGAAGAAATCCCCGTTCGTCAGGATATGCAGAATCTGTTCCTTCCCTTCGGGCGTAATCTTGGATAACTTCACATGTCCCTGCTGAATAATGTACAGCGTATCGGACGGCGCGCCTTCGAGAATTAGCGGCTGGCCCTTGGTGAATTTGCGGTGCTTAATCATTGCGCTGATCCGGGTAAGATCCTCATCGGTCAGCGCGGCAAAAATCGGTACCTTGCGTGTACAAGGTTCTGCGGCGTGCTGGCAGGAATGCTCTTTCATACCGTTCCCCCTGTAATGTGAAATGTGAAGCCTTAATCCACTAATGAGCAATTGTGTTCTTTTCCTCAACGGGTACGAAATGGCTGGTGTCCTCACCGCAGACCGGACAGACCCAATCTTCCGGCAGATCCTCGAACGCTGTTCCGGCAGCTACATCCTCATCGGGATCGCCTACCGCCGGGTTGTAGATGTAGCCGCAAGGGGTACAGATATACTTTTTCATCATACTCATCTCCTATATTCTTAGTAGTTAATCAGTTCAGAACAGACTGCGTTTCCGCTATAATGTCTTCGATGCTCTTGCCGTCAGCACTCCCGCTCAGCCGGACGCCCTGCTCAACAGCCGCCTTGTAAGCCAGCGAAGCCGCAGCGCCCTGCCAGGACAACGCCCCGACAATGACATGATCCTTCACAAAAATCCGTGTATACGCCCCGTTCTCTTCACCGCATACCGACTCATCGCAATTCCGCTCATCGGTGTTGCCGATGGAGAACAAGGACACCCCAAAAGCATTGAACAAGGTCACTGGAACCGCTCTGCGGTATACACTCCGGGCTTCTGCCATATTGCTCCCTGCAATCCTGCCCTGTTCCATCGCTCCGCCCCACAGTCCTTCCACCAAGCCACCGAACTCGGCAACGTCACCTGCTGCATAGATATCCGGAGCACTTGTCTGCAGATGTTCATCCACAATAATGCCGACGCGGACCTCAATCTCCGATCCGTCAACCAGAGCAGTATTCGGAACGATCCCAATGGAGTAGACCACATGGTCACACGGGAAGCTCGTGCCGTCATTCAGCGTAACCCCGGTGACAACCTCTGTCCCCTCAATGGAAGCCACACCCGCTTGAAGAATCACCTTCACCCCGGATTGTTCAAGGATCTCTTGCAGATGCTTAGAAGAGTAGCTGTCGAGCTGTCTGCCCATCAGGGCAGGTGCGTATTCAACCACAGTTACCTTATACCCTGCTTCGTGAAGCGCCCAGGCGGTCTCAATTCCCTGCACTCCTCCGCCAATGACGGTTACGCGGCTGCCTTCCTTAAGGCTGTTCTTCAGCCGGTCTGCGTCAGCCAGATCCCGGATGCTGTGTACATTGGAAAGTCCGGCACCCTGGATGGTTAATGCGCGGTTCTTCGCCCCCATACAGAGCAGCAGCTTATGGTATTCCACACACTGGCCGCTCTCTGTCTCTATCGTCTGGCGCTCCGGGTGGATAGACACGATGCGGGTGGACGACTGTACGGTGATGCGATTATCGCGGTACCATTTCTCCTTCTTGATCAGAACCTTCTCGCTGTGCAGGTCGGTGAACAGGCCCTTGGTCAGCTTGATCCGGTTATACGGCAGGCCGCTCTCTTCTCCAATGATTGAGATTTCCGAGTCCGCGTCCTGATCGCGGATCGCTTTGGCGGCATGGACGGCGGTTACACCGCCCCCAACGATTACGTAATGCTTCGTCATGTTCGCTTCCTCCTCCCTAGATTGAACTGAGCAGCAGATCCGAGACAAATTCGGTTGCATGCTTAATCTTCTGAACCTTCTCAGGCTCTCTTGGGGAGAATCTTACCCGTACGGGGAACTCCACATGGGTCATGCCGGTGGTTTTGATAACCTCGGAGGTGCTCTGTACAGTCATGTTCGTTCCGTTCAGGTAATCCTGAATCACCTCGATCGCTTCTCCGCTCCAGCCGTAGGAGCCAAACGCCGTGGCAAGCTTACCTTCCAGGTTCATCTCCTGCATGCCCTTCAGCACTTCCTCCAGGTTCCCGATCATATCTGCATACTTCGTGGAGCTGCCGATAAAGACGGCGTCTGCTGATTCGATGCTGTGGAGGATGTCTGCGGTGCTGCTTTTATCTGCGTTCCAGACTTCTGTCTCAATATTGTTCTCCTTCAGGCAATTCTCAATGATCGCGGCCATCTTCTTCGTGCTGTTCTTGATGGTGGTATAGACAATGACAGCCTTCTTGCCCTGGGTGGTCTCCCGGCTCATTGTGGCATACAGCCCGATGAACTTAGGAATGTCCTCGCGGATCAGGAACCCGTGGGAGGGTGCAATCATGCGGATCTCCAGATCCTTCACCGCTTCCAGCAGCGTTCTTACATATCTTCTGTGCGGATGGATAATCGCTGCATAATAGCCTTTGTAATCTTCGGTGATATCGAAGCCTGCTTCATCGCTGAACAGATGCTCAGCTGCCACATGCGTACTGAAAATATCGCAAGGGAACAGGATCTTGTCTTCCACACAGTATGTAATCATCGTCTCTGCGGTGTGGAGGTACGGTGTTTCTTTGAACAGCAGGGTTTTGCCGCCGATATCCAGGGTGTCTCCGTCCTTCACCACCAGGAAGTTGCGGCTGTGCAGCTTATACATCTCCTGCAGCTCCGGTACAGCGATCTCGGTGCAGACAATCGTAGCATTCAGTGCCTGTGCCGCCAGTGCCGCCAGTCCACCGGAGTGGTCAGGCTCAGTATGGTTAATGACGATGTAATGAATATCCATGAGATCAATCATTCCGGCGAGACACTCGGCATATTCGCGGCCGAACTCCATATCTACCGTATCAATGACGGTCGGCTTGCCTGTTTTGAGGAGATAGGAGTTATAGGTGGTGCCTTTGGCGAGAATCAAGCGGTGGAACGGGACTTCACGGTTGTCTATTTTGCCTACCCAGTGGATGCCCTCGGCGATTTGTCTGGTTTGTGTACTCATTTGTGTTAGCCTCCAATATTTGATTGATAATCCTTATCAGCAACCTCATTCTATTACGCCAGCCGCTGCAAAAGGAGGATTCAAATCAAATTTCGGAAGTTTGTGAAAGCTTTCGTTTGGCCTACTTTTAATGTAGCCTAATTCACGGAAGATGTGGTGCGTGTGGTCACAGACGGGGGTAGAAATCTAATTTAAGTGGATTTAAGCAACTGCTATCTAGTTCGTGCTTGTAGGTTTTCGGTTATGGGGACAGCCGTGACTCCAGAGAATGTTTGGCCCTCCGGCCGCTGTTGTCCCAGATTTCTTGATTAAACCGCTAATCGCGGTAGAAATCCGGTGACAAAGGCGGACGATACCGCTCCTACAGTTCCAAAATTCTCCTCCGCCACTTTTCCCTTTTTCGTATATTTTCAAGTTCAATTTATATAGTGTTTGCCTGACAAGGTTGGCATATCAAGTACCTTATCTCCATCGCTATCAAAAAAAAGCCGATCTCTATAAAGATCAGCTCTTTTTGGCTACAAAGGTGATACAATCAGAGGTCAGCTTAACGGGCTGCCCGTTTCTGTTAATCTCAAATGCTAAGGGTTTTACGATCAGCTGCTCTATCTCCCATCCGGCAAACTGCTGTTTCAAAAGGTCAATCATTCTCTCAGTAGACAGATTCACTTCAAACATTGGGTCCAGCTCTTGCTTATTCTCTAGAAGCATTTCCCGGATATTGGACGCGATAATAATGCAATTCGCCCCGCCTGCTCTTGTCCCGGCATTCATTTCACTCAGTTTCTGCTCCAGTACCTGTGCCGACCTCACATGTTCCAATGAAGATACGGCTACGATAATATCATATTCATTTGGTTCAATAGAAAAGTGTTCAATATCAGATAAAATGGGTACAATGTAAGGCTCGACACCGAATTGCTGACTGTAACTCTTCAGCTTGACTATGGCTGATTCCAGCAGGTCTACACATACAACTGTTCCGTTCCTATGCTTAATCGATTCGGCGATCGGAATGCTGTTCCGGCCAACTCCAGCTCCCAGATCCAGTACGTTTATGTATTCTTGATCCTTATATTGATTGATAAGATTAATGACTGTAGTAACGGGTCTATGCAGCCAGGAGCCTGGCTCAAATAAATCGTAAATATCATAACATTGATCATGATATTTCTTCTCTTCGGATCTGATCCTGGCTAATCTGTCCATTTGTCCGCCCCCAAACTTCAAATGCTCCGCCCGAGAAGATTCCAAGGAGCGCAGCCGAGAGAATTGTAACATATCTCTGTAAACTTAGTCAGCAGCAAATCACATCACAACCCTTCATCACCTAGATAGAACAGGTAATAGCATAAAACAAGAGCAGCCCCACATGGGAACTGCTCCTGTCCTTGATAATATTAATTCGCATCAAATTACACTTAATGTCTTATGTTACTTGGCAGGCGCGGGAACACTTTCAGCAGGAACCGGAGCAGGCACTAGCTCCGGAAGCGCCTCTGTGACAGTCCCTTCCTGAGCAGGGACCGGCGCAGGGGCAAGCCCGGAATCAGATTGGACAGCGCTTGCTTTCGGCATCGTTACGGGAGCACTCTCCTCAGGGGCTGCTACAAGCTCAGGCAGCGGCTGGGCAATTATTTCTGCTTGAGCAGATCCTGGAGACTGCTCAGCGGGAACCGTTACAGAATCAGCAGATTCAGCTGGCTCAGCAACAAGTTGTCCTGCTTTATATTCCTGGGCGGGGATGGTGCTGCTCTCGGCAGGCTGGGTTCCAGAACCTTTGGCTGGCTCGGTTATTTTACCTTCGGGCACTTTGGAAGCTGCAATTTCGGAAGCGGCATTGTCAGAAGTAGTATACTCCGAGTCGGCGACTACTTGCGGTGTCATCTTGGAGGCCAATGCCGCCGTAGAGGTGCCGATCCCTGCAATTAACAGGGCTGCGGTAACCGATAGGAAGAGGGTCTGTCTGTTTAGTTTTTTGACGTTAAGCATATGGGTTAATCTCCTTTGTAATTGTTTGCCGTCACCGGATAATGACGCGTAGAACGCTCCGGGTTGGCTGGTTGGGCCTGCCATGACATTCAGTATGGTCCCGCCGTAACGTTTGCGGTCGGCATGAGACATCTCCTGCACCACCTCCTGGTCACAGGTCAGCTCGCTCCAGGTATGAAGCTCATGACGGACCGTATGAACCAGCGGATTGTACCAGTGCAAGGTACGGACGAATAGCAATGCAGCCTTGATCCACAGATCCTTCCGCTTCAGATGAACCAATTCATGGCGCAGGACCATCTCCATATCCAGATTGGCATGACTCTGTATAGGCAAATAGATCGACGGTCTCCATAGACCGGCCAGAAAAGGACTGCGTGCGACAGAACTGTACGCGAGCTTCACGTTACATGTGAGGCCAAGCTCCTCCTTGATGCTCCTTAGCATCTTGGCTGGCTCACTATTCTCCGGTACCATGGTACGGGTACGCTTAAGTACTCTGGTAAACCTGCGGTACGCATATCCTTGCCAGGCGGCAAAAATGATGGCTCCCGTTGCCCAGATCCCTAACAGGATATATGCGGTACTTGCGGTAAGGGCTAGAGCAGGCTGCAGAGATTCCGCTACATACCCGGTTAGCCCCCCATTTTGGGGATTCTGTACACTTGTGGCTACGCGCGGTGCGCTTAGGTGTTGGGATAACCACGGCAGGATCAGAGCGATAGGGATCAAATAAAAGACTAAGGACAGTTTAATGAGTCCGTAACGCCATCGGGCCGGGAAATGTCCGGTGGAGAACCTCCCCAGTGCCTGAATACTGAGTGTAACTACGCTTCCGGCAACGGTTAGCGGGATTAGAATATCGAGTAAGGTCTTCATCGTCATCACCTACTTTTCCGAGAACCATTGCTTCAGCTCGTCAATATCTTGGTCCGACAGCTTGTCGCCGTCATACATGGCAGAGATCAGATTCTTGACCGAACCCTGATACAACCCGTCCAGGACATGCTGAGTCTCCACCAGCTTATAGTCCTCAGGCGAAATGCCGGGCACATATTTGTTCAGCCGCCCATGCCGGGTAGCGGTCAGAAACCTCTTATCTACTAACCGTGACAAAAAGGTAGAGATCGTCTGCGCCTTCCAATCCTTTCCCTTCTGCGCGAACAGGTTCAGCAGCTCCGTTGAAGTAACTGGCGGCGTACTAGCCCAAATGGCTTCCATTAACTCTAATTCTGTATCCGATAGCTTCTGAATCTTGTTCACCGTGAACACCTCTTCATTTCGTTATGCGTCCATAACATTATTACTACACTACGTAGTAGTTATAATCTACTACAAAATGTAGTGGATAGTCAAATGTATAGCTGCAATCCGTCTAGAGATTATCAAATTGAACTGAAGCAGTAAAAGACCGCCGGGAAATCCCGGCAGCCTCCACTAGAATGAAATCACAATCCCATGATTCTGTATATCACTGCTGCGGCTTCTTCACGCGTGGTAAGCCCCTGCGGTTTGTAAGTACCGTCGCCATAACCATTGATAATACCGGTCTGCCGCAGATAGTTCACCGCTTCCAGAGCGTATGCTCCAATTTGTGTATGATCCGCAAAAGCTGCGGTATGGCTGGAAGTCTCCGGCTGCAGTCCGTTCTGACGCATAGCGCGGAACAGCATAACAGCGATCTCCTGGCGGGTAACCGGCTCCATTGCACCGAAGAAGCTCTCGCTTCGCCCGTTAACAACACCTAAAGCCTGAGCCGTAGTAACGGCTTGGTAGTACCAGGCACCTGGAGTGACATCCTTGAACATCCCTTGGTTATTCCCTCCTTGAAGCTCCAGAGCGGATACCAGCAGTTGGATGAATTCTGCCCTGGTGATCTGCCGGTTAGGTTCATATTTGCCCTCTCCTGTACCGCGAACCAGGCCACGGGCAGCCAATGTCTCCAGGATGATGGAGTTACTTGAATCCGTATCGGAGAATTGAATACCTGCATTTGCAGTGCCGTAGAGGCCAAAGTTATGTGTTGTAAATGTAATGCCGCCTGCTCCTGTTACATATTTAGAATGCTTAATCACTTCGGTTTGCCCTCTACCATTGACGGAATAGGCGATAGCTTGATGCTGCGCTTCTCCCGGCTTCAAGTCGTGAGCAACGGATACCTTCATGGATGCAGAACCGCGTAACCTTTCGATTGGCTGTCCATCCACCGTGAGAGAGACCCGGTGCAAGGAATACGTTGTCCATTGCTTATTCATGTCCGCTGGCTGCTGTGAAGCATCTGCAACATGAACGGAAAGTTCCAGTTGCCGGGAATCCTCAGGAATACTATCTACCAGAGAAGCCACGGGAATCGTTAGGGTCACTCCGCCAGCTTGTACTGTAAGCGAGGTTACATGATCCTTCAGCTCTTTAACCGGTAGTTGAAAAGCACTTCCTTTGGTCATAGCATTCTCTGCTGCCAGCTTAAGCACCAGTGCTCCGCTCTGCACACCATCCATGGCTTGCCGGATCTCTCCGTCCCGAAGCTGTGCGTGAATGATTCCATCGGCTCCCGGTTCAGCTTGTACCTGAAGGAGTCCCGGTGAATGAGTAAAGATCTCACTACCTACTGTGCCGGGAGTACCTTCACTGCTTCCGCCGCTGTTATTATTATTGTTGCCGTTATTGCTGCCGGGCGTAGGTTCAGGCGTATCCGTCCCCGCGTTGTCCCCGCTCCGAACCGCATTTACGGTGTAAGTCTTGGAAGTAGTTCCGTCGGCAGCAGTCACTTTGACATCAATCCTGTTGTCTCCTACCTGAAGCCCGCTCCCGCCTGTTACTGTCACGGTGGCCCCGGCATGAGCAGGCGTCCCTGTTACAATCACCTCAGTCTTGGAAAAAGGAAGGTTGATGGTGTAATTCAGCTTATCCTGCTCGAACCCTGAAATATCTGTACCGTCAATACTCAACCGGCTCAAAGCGGCATTGCTGCTCAGCTCCGGCTCTTCTTCCCCGCCGGTATTCATCAGCTGAAAGGTGCGGAAGAGAGTCGGGTCCTTCACACCGCCAATGCCCGAGCCCCATTCGATATAACCCTTGCGGCCTGCTCCGTCATTGTCATTGACCAGCATCGAGAAGCTTAAGACTTCACCCGCCGCTGGCCGGACGGGGCTAACTTCGCTCCAGGGCAGTGCCAGGGCATAGGAGGTTACCTTATTCTGCTCATCTCTGGTCACCTTGAGCGTTCCTGTGGTCAACACTCCGGTGGCTGCCCCCTTCATGGACAACCAGCGGTATATTTGCGGACCCTCCGGCGTCTGAGAGATCCCATATTCATACCAGGACTGGCTGTCTCCTGGCACACCGGGAGCAAGGCTGAACTGGATGCTGTCATTCTGCCAGATATTAATCCCGGAAGCCTTATGAGTGAATACATCATCACGGATATCGGCTGTCAAATATAACTGGTCTTTATCCCAGCGCAGCTGCGCAGTTCCACTGAGATCATCAACACCATTGTAACCCGTCAGTAGAGGCGTTCCGTCCGCAAGATCAATCAGCGCCGGACTGCTTGTATCCGACTGATTCGGCATCCGGTTAATATCTATATTCCGCTTAATGTGGACATCCTCGTAACCCTCCAGATCAACCGTCAGCTCCAGCGGATACTTAACGCCTTCAGCGAATCCCGGCAGTGGAATGGAATAAGGGAATTTGTTGCCCGGTGCGATCCCGGACAACTGCGATTCGCTGCCGCTAATCTGATCTTTGCCTTCACCTACAGTCCAGGTAATCTTCTTAATGACCAGAGGATCTGCGGTGGAACTATTCGTGAATTGAAGCTGAAGCGATAGATCACCGCTGCTTCCATCCTTAATATGCGGTACAATCTTCAGGCCTTCATAATACAGCCGCAGATCATCTACTGGTGCTTCAGGCAGCGTTGCCGGATCAAGTCCGGGACCGTTATATGCTCCGATATTCGGCGGAGCATCCGCTGACACGGCATTGCCCCAGTAATCCAGTCCGCCATTGTCTGCAATAACAGCTCCCGCTCCGAGTGCAGGCGAGTTGTCTCTCAGCTTGTAGCCGTCCACCGTATTCCAGCCGGTGCCGCCGCTGCCTTGGGCGACAAGCAGCGGATTCGCTGTGATGGAATTAGCATTCTCCGGCTCACTTGCAGGATGGTTGCCATACAGCAGATTATGATCGAAGGTACCGTTCACCCCCGGCAGGTTATACCCTCCCTGTCCAAGATTGTAGACCAGATTATTCTTGAAGGAATAGGGAGCATTGATATTGCCGCCGTCATCCCATTCATGGTCGATAATTCGGGTGTTCTGCCCTGCTCCGATATAGATCGTATTATTATAGATTTGTGTATCCGGCGTAACCCCGCCTGCGAAGTTAAAGGTATGCGTCAGATCATTTTGGCTGATGTTGTAGCGTACCACATTATTAGAGGATCCTGTCAGCACCCCCGGAGTCAAGCGCGCATCAACGAAAAGCATGAATCCGCCTTTGTTGCCATGGCTGTAATTGTATTGAACCACACTGTCTATGGTATCAATATCCAGATTGAAGCCCTGCCCGTCGCCCTCCGGCTTGTTCGTGTTGAAGGACTCATTGAACTGTACAACGTTATTCCTGCCCCGGGTCGGCCAGATCGCGGCGGAGCCGTTAAATTCACCCTCCTCGGAATAGTTCCCTCCTTCCTCTGCAATGTTATGTTCAATCAATCCCCCATTCACACCAAAGGTGAGAATGCCGTCGCTGTCCGCCTGCTTGACATAATTCCCGCGGATGGTGACATTGACCGTAGCATAGTCCGTTCCGTTGAACCGCTGATCCCATACCACAATCCCGGTACGACCAATCCGTTCCACCGTGTTGCCTTCGATCCATACCCCGTCGAACTTGTCTGTACCCGTTGTTCCTCCTACATATACGGAGATGCCACCGAACGCATGTGGGCCACCTTCAGCCCCGGATACGGTAGGATAGCGGAAGCTGCTGGATACATCATGAACATAGTTATCCTTAATGTGTATATTTCTTAAGATTCCTCCATTGGCGTTCTCTACCATAATACCTTCACGGTAGACCGTTCCCCTCTCGGAGGCATAGTTGGTAACCTCCAGATCCCGGATCATCCAATTCGAGGCATTGCGTAAATACACGGCCCCGCCGGCCATACCGCCGCCATTAATAACCGGCTTGCTTCCGGTGCCATATGCACCGATAGTGATCAATTTCTCGTCCGTTCCACTGCCTTTGGGATATAATTGTTCGTTCCAGATGCCGCCCTTCTTCAGCAAGATCCGGTCACCGGCCTCAAAGGTAGTCTGATTGACCACGCTAAATGTCTTCCACGCCGTCTCCGGTGTCCGCCCGTCATTACTGTCGCTGCCTGTAAGGGCATCGACGTAATAATCCCCGTCTCCGCCACTGCTTCCGCCGCCTCCCTGCGTTCTATTGGATAAGGAGACCGAGCCTAGCTGCATTTGCCAGGGGGCGGAATCACCGCTTAGTTCGATTTTCAGATAATGAATACCAGGTGGAATAACCTCTGCAGGCGTATAATTGCTCCCTGTCCAAGCTCCATCACCCGTAGACTGGGGAGCATCTTGAACAGCGGGCAGTTCCGCCCAGGCCGAGGCATCCGCTGAACCGTAGAACTTGATGCTTCCGCTGGAGCCGGCAAAGGAATGCAGGCGGGCTTTGAAGGACTGCAGGTTATGCAGATGGTATACGATAAATTCAGCGGCTTCTGCCGTTCTTACCGCCCGGGAAGCATCCCCGCCAAAATAATCGGGATTGCTGGTATCCATGGTCCAGTTATCGCTGTATGCAGAGAGCTGTGAGACATCGTCCAGTTCATCGCTCACCGTTAGCGGAGCTATGGATACATTGGAGAGCTTAAGGCTTCCGAGCTGCGTCATCCAGGTATCGAGATCGCCGCTGACTTCAATCTTCAGGTAATTTACACTATCCGGCAATGCACCTGATGGTGTATACATGGTTCCGTACCAGCCCGAGGCGGTCGCCGCCGGACTGTCATTGACGGCCGGAAGCTCCGTCCAGTCTGCGGCATCCGCTGATCCGTAGAACTTCACTACGGCGGTTGAGCCGGAGAAATAATACGTTTGAAGCGAGAACGACTGGATGCCTGTCATTGGATAGACTGCATATCCGGCATCCATTGAGGTCCTGACCATTCTGTCAGCATCTCCGCTGAAGAACTGAGGGTTGCTGCTGTCAATCACCCAATTCTCCGAGCGTAACTCCTCTGCCGGAAGGGCCGTGAATTCATTGGTCACCGTCTCTTCAGTATGGGCTGAGACGCCCATTGCGGGGAGCATCGCTGTGCAGATCATCACCAGCGCAAGTATGGTTATTGTCAGTTTTTTCAACATTATTGCGTAATTCCTCCTTAGATTGTTATTGAATCGCCTGCTGTGCCAGATCCTCAGCCATTTGCTTATTCCACTCCACGACGGCTTCGGACCGCTTGTGATCCACAAGAGCTCTGAACTTCTGCTGTGCCAGATCCTGTGCAATCTTATCCTTTACCTGATCGAACGGCAGAACTTCAAGGTCAGCTTCGGACAGGCAGTACAGGAGGTGGACAGCCCCGTTCTCTACAATCAAGCTACTCATCTGTCCCTGTGCAAGCTGCTCCGCAGCAAGTAACACCATTGGATTCTCCAGCGCTGCTGTCCGCCGTGAGGTGCTGGTAACGGTTAGCTCGCGGGCATAGACCCCAAGCTTGTCCGCCTGTTCACGGAGAGTTGTTCCGGTAAGTTCGGTTCCGTTCGATTCTGTTCCGGCCAGTACTGTTGCCTGGAGGTCTTTCATTCTGTCCATGGCCCCGCTCTGATCTTTGTATTCGGATTCCGGTCCGTAGGGCAGCGTAACCCATTCCAGACGGATAGTTCCCTGCCTAGAATATTTCGCAGCCAGATTGGCTTCATATTCCAGTCTCTCCTGTTCAGCAGTGATGACGATAGAGCCATTACGGCGCATCGCATCAATCGTTGCATCCTCAAGATTGCTCATGTAATAGCTGTAGTAAGCCTGTCCATCCAGATGCTTAGGACCATACACCACCTCCTTGTTCACTTCCGCCTGACTCCGCCGTATATTCTCGCGCTCCATTCCAATCAGGAATGCCTCAAAGCTGATGTCTGATATCACTCCAGCTTCCTCTGCAAGCTGCAGCTCTGCTTGCTTGGTCAATAGCTGAGTCTGAGCGTCCCTGATCCATCGTTGCAACGGAATCTCGCCGGAATAATCGGTCAACCAGAAGTCCTCAGAATAACCGGCATTATAAGTCTGCATGAAGTAATCGGCAGTAAGCGCCCGGTTCAGCTGAAGATGCCAGTTGAACTCAGCGGTGGTGGCCTCCCGGCCATTGACGATCAGAAGCGGAGGTGCTTCATCGGGCGTTGCCGTGCTTATTGTTCCAATCATCATCAGGCTTCCGGCGATCAATACAGCCAGAGCAGCGGCGAGCATTGTCCTTGTGGAATGAAACCTTTGAGCCATTGCTTGATCTCTCCTCTCTCCGCATTGCTGTTAAGCGCTTTCAACACCTTCGATATTAGACATATTGCTCGTGAAAAGACAGGAGTGAAACCTGCGAAATGGTTTGCCATTTCACGATTTGACAGCAGTGTCTGGTTCTTCCTTCCTTAGCTGGAAGGGTCTATAAGGTAGAACAAAGGCAGCCTGGAAGATCCGGACTGCCTTGACTGGTTCTTATAGCGGGGCAGGCCCCGGAACCATATTGAAGCTTAAGACTCCGCCTCTCATAATCTCGTCATGCGGCAAGGAGTGATGCTCCCATGGCTTACCGTTCCAGTGAACCGATTCACTATATACATTGGCGGGACTATTATTCTCCGCTTCAATGACCCATTGCCGCCCGTTGTCAAGCTGGACGGTAACCTTGTCAAACAGGGGGCTGCCGAGTACGTACTCAGGAATTCCGGGACTTAACGGATACAGGCCGAGGGCACTCCAAATATACCAGGCCCCCATGCTGCCGTTATCCTCATCGCCGGGCAACCCGTCCATCCTGCTGCTGAACTGTCCGGCCATCGTTTTGCGGACCCAGTACTGTGTTGTGGGCAACGCCCCGAGTCTGGAGAATAGATAAGGGATGTGGAAGCTGGGCTGATTGCTGATGGCAAATTGCCCGAGTCCGGCCGAAGCCATCTCCGACATTTCATGAATTTCCTGTCCATAGGAGCCTACTTTGAATACCGGTTCTTCAGCCATTAGCTGGTCCAGCTTGCGGACGAATGCCTGCTCTCCCCCCATCAGTCCGGCCAGCCCTGGGAAGTCATGGGGGACCGCCCAGCTCCCCTGCCAGGCACCGCCCTCACAGAAGGGATCGCCCCATTGCAGAGGATCAAAAGCCTCTTGCCAGGTGCCGTCCTCGTTACGGCCTCTCATGAATCCGACTTCCGGATCAAATAACCGCTTGTAATTCTGCGCACGGCTCATGAAGCGCTCATAGTCGTCCATCTTGCCAAGTGTCCTGGCAATCTGGGCAATACAGAAATCCCCGTATACATAATCGAGTGTATTACTTACACTTTCATGGAACCGGTCATGAGGCAGATAGCCATACTGTAAATATAATTCAAGTCCGCGTCTGCCCAGTCTCTCATCCGCAGCCGGATGGTCTGCGTGCTTCAGCAGGCCCTCATATAGCAGCTCCGCATTGAAGCCCCCGATTCCCTTGACGATGGCATCCGCAGCTGCCGCATCAATCAGTGTCCCGGGCATCGCACTGCGTTCACCCGGAGACAGCCACTTCGGCAGCCAGCCGTTCTCTTCATAAGCCAGCGTCCACGCCTGCATAATCTCGCCCAGTAGAGTTGGGAACAGAACGCTGTACAGCGGGAGGCTCGTACGGTATACATCCCACAGACCGATATCTGAATACATTGGACCTTGGCAAATGCTGCCGTTAAATGGGCTGTAATGGATCTGTTCGCTCTGCTCGTTATATTCATGCCATGTTCTGGGGAACAGGCAGACCCTGTACATGCAGCTGTAAAAGGTGCGGAGATTCTCTTCATCTGCGCTTTCTGCCGTAATCCGGCTGAGCCGCTCTTCCCAGCTTGCCTCTGCTGTGCTTAAGATCTCCCCGAAGCTGCATTCACCAATCTCCCGTTCCAGATTCAGCAGAGCCTGCTCCCCGCTGATGAAGGAGGTACCGCACTTGACCCCTGCAACGCCGGATTCGGGCAGGGCTAATCCTGCATAGGCACCCAGCCGTTCTCCCGTTCCTTCATATGTCCCTAACGGCTGATAATCTCCATTGAAGATGCCCGACTCCTCCATGATCAGGTCTGTATCGAACTGGAAGACGAAATACATGGCGAAGTTATCGGGTACCCCGGCGGTATGGCCTCTGGTATAGCCGGTAATTCTGCGCATCTCCGGCTGGAAGACAAAACGTGACTCCCCCTTCAGGGGCGCTATAATCAGCCTGTTCTGGTGCGGCTCATCATAAGTTATTCTCAGCGCTGCACAGCGTTCGGTGGGCGTCAGCTCCAGCCGGGTCCGGTAACGCTGCAAGTGTACACTGAAATAGTGGGGGGAGACCTGCATCTCCCCCGGTTTGAAGGAGGAGGAGCGTGCGCCAGGGCTGAGCAGCAACGGCCCGCTCTGCGGCAACAGCGTCAGATGTCCATAGTCCCCGATCCAGGGACTGGGCTGATGGGTCAGGCGGATGCCCTCCAGGTGGCGGTGACTGGGATGGAAGAACCAGGTGCCGCCCGCTTCATGGGTTTGCGGGCACCAGGCTGCCATACCGAACGGCATTGCTGTAAGCGGCAGTGTGTTTCCGTTGGAAAACCGGAAATCCGATTCTGTTCCCTGCATGGGATTCACATAATCTAATAACTTCATACCAATACCCTCCTTAAGCCGGATCGCACCGGCCGGCTCTATAATATCTAGCAGTACCTCTGCCGCTCTAAGTTAAGCGGAATACCTGAATATCCCCGGCTTGCATCTGTACAGTCAGGCGGGTTGTTGCAGACTCCTTCCTGTCCGTCGGCCAAATTTCCGCGTGGCCGCCGGTGAACCAGGGTTCGGCTGAGGTATACACAGCACGCAGCTTAATTTCAGTCGTGGTCTCTTCTTGCCCTTCATTGTGCACATATAGAAATGCGCCCCGGTCCGTTCCTTCGCCCCATTCGGATAGATCCGCACGGACTTTACCGCTTGCCTGCACATAAGTCTCCAGCTTCAGCTCCTGCTGCAGCAGATCCCGTACCAGCTGAAGCGTACCGGGATGCTCATCCTTCCAATAGGCAGCCGCAAGCAAGGTGCCTAACCATACAGCGCGTCCGGTGCCGTAATCGGCGCAGGTTAAGGCAGGCATGAGGTCTTCGGTAAATTGGGCCAGCACCTTCACATGTTCTTCCAGCCCGATATCCGATTTGTAATAGGAACCATGAGCCAGATCGCTTGAGGGTAGCTCTCCTTCCCCGATATGCCCCATCACATTCCGCAGCGGGATCGCCGTCCGGGATTCGAAGGCAACCTGATGATAGCTGTGATCCAGATTCTCGGCAGAGTGAATCCAGGTCTCGCGGACGCCGAACACTTGATCGAATCCGTATCCCGGAACGTTATAGCTATGACAGCCATTCTCTGCCTGAAGAGCACCGAAGGAGCATTCCGAGATCAGAATTCCGCCGTTCTCCACCCACACACGCAGGATGGCGCACAAGTTGCGGCTCAGGTAGAGCGGATAAGGCATCCACAGGCAGCGGTATGGCTTCAGTGACTCCTCTGTAACATCAGACTCATGCAGGAACTCAACTTTATAATTAAGCTCATGCAGCAGCTTATGGGCGCCTTGTATGGAGTCGTTGTAGGTATCCAGATGATCATGCGCAGCGAAGTTGGCAATCTGATTCTCCGGGCTGAACAGAATGGCAATCCCGTCCCCGCGGCGTTTGGCCAGCATCAGCTCCCGCTTGTTGCTCTGTACCAGCTTGTTAAGCTGTGCCATGTCCTTGTACCAGGGCGTAGCGCTGCCGTCCAGATAGACACTGCCCCAGGCCGGAGCTTCCTGACCCAATATCTCTGGCCTGTATTGCCAGAACAGATATCCGGTGATGCCGCGGGCAAGCGGGGTCAGAATATGCCGTTTCATCTCCAGAAGATCCGGCTGGCGCGGCTTCATCGCTGTATTGCCCGGCAGCGCGTGAATTTCCGAGTTAATAATCGGTTTGCCCTTGGCAGCCGAGATCAGCAGATCAGCCGACCATGCCGAAGACCCCAGGCTGTTGCCTGTCAGATCACAGGGCTCTGCCAGCTTGAAGTCATCCGAACCGGCCGTAATCATATTGAAGATTGGGGCCGGTACCGTATGAGCCATAACCGGATGCTGCACATCCAGCGACTTCACCACTTGTACCCGCCTCCGCAGCTCCTCCGTCAGGGTGTCCGACATGAACAGCCGCCAATCTATCAGATCGTTGAAGACGCCTTGGCCCCGCGGTGCCTCCACTTCCTCCCAGTCCCCGTAAGTCCGCTGCCACGAATCGTTGAGCGCTTCCAGAGAACCATATTTATGGATCAGCCAGTCGTGAAATGCCGGAATTGAATGTTTGCAATAACAGACCTGGTTGTCAAAAGACAGCTCACGCTTAATCCCCGTGGTCAGCTCCGGCTCATTCCACAAATCCCATACCCAAAGCGCCGGATGATCTTTGAAGGCCTTGACGGTCTCCTCCAGAAAGCGTGCCTTCTCCGCAGCGGCTGGCGCATGATGATAGCAAGGTCCGGGCGCTCCGCCAATCTGGCGGCAGTTAATCGTTCTCGGCTCCAGAATGGAACCGTCGGCCGTGACCATTTTGGAATCCGGATATTTTCTATAGAACCAGGCCGGAGCTACGTCGAAAATCACATTCAAAATGACCTTCAGCCCCTTCCGGTGAGCTATATCCATCAGCTCCTGAATATCATCGAACACGAATGTCCCTTCCCTGGAGACGCTGGACCGCCACTGCACCCAATACTTCACACAATTGAACCCCTGCCCGGCTATATTGCCGAGGTCTTGTTCCCATTGGTCCTTGAAGGGGGTTGGGGAACGGTAATATTGAAACCCGAATGGAATAAATGGATCTTGCATGACGTAACTCCTCCTACAGCGTTCAATTTCGATAGTCTTTCATCTATAAAAGCGCTTACTGCTTATTCACGTTTAAAGTCTATCACAGTGTATTTTACGAAAGTTAGGTTAGAATCCTATGAAACGGTTTGCGATCCTGACCACCTGATTATTTACTGCTACTCTAAAAGACAATTCATGTTTATACTGACTGTAAGACACAGTAAACTACTACGGGGTGAAGCTAATGTTGAAAGCGCTTGTAGTCGATGACGAATACCTGGTACGTATGGGCATCACACAAACTATAGATTGGGCAGAATATGGCGTTGAGATCATTGGAGAGGCCAGCAATGGCGAAGAAGGCCTGGAGCTTGCCCTCCAACACCGCCCGGATGTGATTATTACCGATATTCGCATGCCGTTCATGAATGGTCTGGAGCTTATAGAGCAAATCCGCGAACAGGACATGCTGGTGGGCATTGTCGTCCTTAGCGGCTATGATGAATTTCAATATGCGCAGGCAGCTCTGCGTTATGGCGCTTCCACCTATTTACTGAAGCCCATTAATATAGAAGAACTCGCAGATACGGTACGCTGTGTCGGCACAGAAATTCTGGAGAAGAAGCTGCATTCCAAGCGGTACTCCCAGCTGAACGGGGAAATCGCTTCGATCTCCAAACAATTCTGGCAGGATCTGCTGCACGGCCAATTGCAGGATGAGGCATTCGTCGCCGGTAAGCTGAAGCTGTTGAACCTGGAGCTCGCACATGGAGAAGCTGTCATGCCTCTATCTCTCGCCTTCCCTCCCGACAGTGGCGTGGAGCGGACGGCCGACGCAAAGGGAGCATTGGAGGATGCCGCAGCGGACTTCGTGGAAGCGCATTCTCTGGAGCAGCTCTGCCTCTTCCGGGACAGCCATCTGGAGTGGGTTATGGTACTCAGGACCAGAGATATCAACACTGCCGGTGATTCTGCCCGCAGCTTGGGCAAACAACTGTCCGAATGGAGCCAGCAGCACTTCGGGCAGCCGCTCAGTATAGGTATTGGCAAGCCTGAAGGAGATTGGCACAGGATCTCAGACTCGTACCGGCAGGCTGTTCTTGCCGCACAGCGGGCCTTAACTGGTGTTGAACGCGTGCTGTATGCCGAGGAAGAGGCCGGAATGCGCTGCCGGCGTGAAATCAGGGAAGCGCTCGCTTTTATCCGGGAGCATTATGCCGGGAATATTACTGTTGAGAGAGTTGCTACGGCGGTATTCGTGAGTCCGACCCATCTGATGCATCTGTTCCGCAAGGATCTGAATAAGACCTTCTACGAGTGTCTGACGGAATACCGCATCGAGGAAGCCAAGCGTATGCTGCGTAATCCGATGTACCGGGTCTATGAGGTAGGCAATCAGGTCGGCTTTACCGATTCCAAGTATTTCAGCCAGATCTTCAAAAAAATGACCGGTATCCCGCCAAGTGAATATGCGAAAACCTATGGTTAAGCCGAATTTGGAGAAATGGATGAACTCCCGGCTGCGGCGGTTCAAGATCAAGGGCCGGATTGTGATTGTTCTGTTAGCGGGCTTGTCTCTGCATCTGGTGCTGATGCTGGTTATTTTCAATTTCTACTCCTATACCTATCTGCAAAAAGATTTGTACCGCCATGTCGTTCAGACGCAGCGCCAGATTGGACTGAGTGTGGAGCTGATGGCCGATGACATCCAGATGCTGTTCCTGCGGTTTCTGGTGAACAGCGATATCTATCAGATCATCAATAATGACCACCTCCCGGCGGCAGACAAGGAATTGCGGATTGGAACCATTATTGACGATATGCTGGCCGATAATGACCTGGCAGGCAATGTTATCATCCATACCAATGACAATGTGCTCTATTCTTACCAGACCAAGCAGCAGATGCTGGAGGTACCCGAGGCCTTGTTCATCAAGCGTATTCAGGAGAGCAGCATGCCTGTGGTCGGTGAGATCAAACGCGATGGCGAAGGCAATGCCTACATTCCCTTCGGACAGCAGTTCCGCAACTTCAATACGGGGCAGAATATCGGTGTCGTGATTATTTATGTCAGAGAGTCGGCCTTGGCGGCGCTGTATTCCTCCAGCTTCACAGGCATCGGCTACTCCTTCCTGACGTCCGGCAACCGGATTGTTTCCCATCCGGACAAACGGCTGCTGGGCAATTATCTGGAGGAGAGCGCCCCGCTTCGTCCGGGTAAGGAAGAAGGCTACCGCACCTGGTCGGAGAATGGCAACACTTATATCATTGCGACCTATCCGCTGAATCCCCGGCTGGCGAGCCTTGGGGTCAGCTGGGAATTCACCAGCGTGATCTCCAGCCACAAGCTGTTTGGGGGAATCGTCAAGGGCAACCGCAATGCGCTCCTGTTCGCCAGCGTAACCTTCATTGTGCTCCTCCTGCTGTCCTTCTATCTGGCAGCGCAGATTACCCGCCCGCTGCTGAATTTGAAGAAGAAGCTGGGGCTCTTCGGCAAAAAAGATCTGGCCGCTGTCTATGACCCGCGGGGACAAGTCGATGAGATTAGCCAACTGGAGAACAGCTATTACCAAATGGTGGAGCGGATCAGTCAATTGATGCTGGAGAAGGATGAGGAGAAGGAAAAGCAGCGCAAGGCCGAACTAACTGCGCTTCAGTCGCAGATTAATCCCCATTTTCTATACAACACCTTGGATGCGATTGCCTGGATTGCCCGGCTGAAGAAGCAGCCGGACATTGAACGGCTGATTTCCTCCCTGGCTACCTTTTTTCGGATCAGCCTTCATAAAGGGGACAAGTTCGTCACGGTCGAAGAGGAAATCCGTCTGGTGCAGAGCTTCGTGACGGTCGAACAAATGCGGTTCCCGGATAAGTTCGGAGTTGAATATGAGATGGATGAATCTCTGCAAGGTGTCCGCATATTGAAGCTGATTCTCCAGCCTATTGCCGAGAATGCGATCAAACATGGCATCAGCGAGAAGCGCGGCGCAGGCCGGATCTGGATTAAGGGCGAGCTCCTGGGGGAAGAGATCCGGTTCACGGTGACCGATGACGGCGTCGGATTCGCAAATGGGGCCACACTCAGCCAGGCCAAAGAGGATGTGCTGTTTCAGAGCGGATACGGTCTGCGTAATGTGGACGAACGGATTAAGCTGGAATATGGTCCCCAATACGGACTCAGCATCTCCAGCACTCCCGGGCAAGGCACCACCGTGACCATCCGCTTGAAGAAGGAATTGTCTAAATGATATCAGGGCAGTGCGTTTAAGCGGGATACGAAATCAGATGTCTTTAACGATACGCTTAGAGCGCACTGCTACTTGCTCAGTGATTTTATTGTTTTGAGTTTTGCCCTGCATCATCTGACGAGTGACCGAATGCTGCTCGCTATTCAGGAGATGCGCAGGGTATTGAAACCACACGGACGGATCTGCATCGCGGATTTGATGATTGACGGGGAAGTTAGCACAGTCCATGAAGGTAATGAGGATTATATTCAATTCCCCAAGCTCATTGATT
The DNA here is from genome assembly GCF_038002805.1 of Paenibacillus sp. FSL H3-0333. NCBI lineage: Bacteria > Bacillati > Bacillota > Bacilli > Caryophanales > Paenibacillaceae > Paenibacillus > Paenibacillus sp. FSL H3-0333. Next base: position 4,521,166 of record NZ_JBBODG010000001.1, read on the forward strand.
TATTAGAGGATAAAGGTTTAAGAGCCATCCCGCAAAGGATGGCTCTTTTTTAAAAGATATTTTCAAACTACCTTTGTAGATTGCACAATTGCATCAAGACCGCCGAACATTACATGAATATAGCTTCTTGAAACTTAATTTCTAGCTCTGCTAAATGACTTAAAGCTTCACCTATCATAAGCCAATCACTGTTTACCGCCAGCGAGTGGCACCTGCCATACACTTCTGACTGCAACAGCTTAATTTCGGCTAAACCACCATTCTCACCTCGGAAGAATTCGCTAAAGTTCAATGCACGTCTTGCCCCTACCTGAAACGCAAAATGTGTCAAATGACCCAGCAAACTAGGGTTAATATCGCCACCCAGAATATATCTCTTTAACTCTGCTATGGCATCACTTCCTATTAACCAGTTACGTTCCGAGTATTGTCCTTCTATATCGTTATAAACTTGTCTGAAATACCGGATAGCCTCATCGCATATTTCCTGATGATTCGGGTGCTTAACTCGTTTGGGGGCACACCAGTAATGATAGGTCATATCATGTGGATACAATCGGTATTGAAGATGACTTGTTTTACTTGCTTTTATCAAGTCTTCCATTGGAAGCATTGCATAAGGATATCCTGCAGGGTCATGGAGTCTAACCACTCCATTCTCTATCCCAAAAGCCAGCACATAATGATCGCAGCCATGTAGATAACTATGATTAGGCATATATCTTAAATAACCCATATCCAACGGTCCTAGCAATACTGGATGTTGTTTGATTGCAGTTGTAAGTATTCCTTCAATATTTGAACTATCTATGCTTGAATGTTCGGTAATGGTGAATCCCAGTATATCCAGTGCCTTGCTTACTCCGATATGTGGAACTCCGTTCGAAAAGAATACCATGTTGTCCTCTTTGAACCAGAGCGCTCCAAGTCCAACGCCAGACAAGACTTCAATAGATTCCGCGGGTATTCTTTCCCCGACAGTGTCAAGAAGCATGGAAGTGGAATTGGAATAACAATACGCACCATTTCCTATATAGGTAAACATGAATTTATCCTCCTTCCTCAATTGGCAGACAATAATTACATTTCATTTACCGCGTGAAAACATGGAGGAAGATGAAAAAACGCAATAAGCTTATTCGCCAAAGCAAGTAAGCAAATTTGCGTTTCGAAAAATGGAAGTTCTGATATCACTATCATCAAATGAATTAGTGTCCACTAGATTTGTTTCGATATATTCCATGGCACTATTCATCCTAGTCCAACCAATCCATCGTATTCCCTCCCTTCAAGGTAATTTTATCGGAAATAAAAAATGAATACCTTGCAATTTCTGCACGAAAAAGTCAGCAAAAAACTCGCCCCTACTTGCGTTACGGTTCACCGTACTGCATGTGCTTGGATCGAAGCTGAATTTCTTTTGTGTTGCCTACTCCTTCATCGTTGAATTGATCTTCAGGTACAGCTGGTTCAACGGATTCACAATACTGTTGCTCAGCATAGAGATCAGCAGCCAGAACAATATGAATACTGCGATGTTCAATGCCAGCATTATATATTTGAACGCCTGGAGCTCTGCCTTCATGCCGTCCGCAGAGATATAGGTGACAATCTGATCAGCCGAATCGGGCAGCGGGTAGAGCAGAATTAGGCCACCGGCTGTTTCGCGCACCATGAAGTCCGTTTCGTTCAGGCTGCTCTTTCCCGGTGTAGCCAGCGCTGCTCCGATTTCCTGCAGGCGCACCGGAGGCATGTCCGCTGCCATCAGCAGCTTCCCGTCCTCCTTCAGCAGGTAGACCTCATTCTCCCCGTAGATCGAATTCTTGTCTGACAGGTAGAAGCTGTACAGCTTGCCAATCTCCACTTCAAGGGAGAGCAGACCGAGGACCCGTCCTCCCGTTTCCTGAATTTTCACTTCAAGCAGCAGACGGTCACGCAGATCTGTAGGCGCATTCATCAGTTGTTCGCGGTTCAGGACTGTCCAGCGTAAGGTCTGCTCATGATCTCCCAGGAATTGCTGCATTCCCGGGTCCTTCTTGATCTCGGGGAACGGGAGCAGCCCCGACACATTGCTGGAAGAATAAGCCACGCCTGCTTCACCCCAAATGTAAATGCCGAGTATATCACTGCTGGAAGAACGTATCCCTTCCAGTATGGGGGAAATTGCCCCGTCATACGCTGGTTTCTTCAGCGCTTGCTGCACCACCTGATTATTGGAGATCAGCTTGGAGGTCTCTTCCAGCCAGTTCATGAACAGCAGTGTATTCTTATGCTGCTGGCCGGTGTACTGGACAGACAGCTGCCTGAGCATATCCATGCTCCTGTGCTCCATATTGCGGTACAGAATGAAGCTCGAAGCAGAGATATAGACCGTAATGAACAACACCAGGACCAGGCGGATGTTGCGGCCGAACGATCTGAACATAAGGCTTCCCCATCCCCTTCCGGTGTTAGAATAGATCAAGCTGAAATAAGACTAGCAGTTAAAGCCCCTAATGTCGATCTCTATCCGGCCGATGTCACTCTTCTGAACCTCTCCATTGGGCAGAATAACAGTAATGGCTGAGCCGGGTGTCCAGACTGCTTCCATGTGAAACACTTCGATTCCTTCCTCGGTAGTAATCTCCCAGCTCACAGTTATAAGCCCCTGTTCTGTGCTTACGGCTCCGCTGGCGTACTGTAGATCGCCGCAATGAGGCTGCAAAATGATGCCATCTATTTCCTGACGGACCCCCAATATCCCTCTGGTGAATTCAGTAATCGGCAGTGCGCTCCAGGCATGACAGTCGCTTCTGGTGTCCGCAGAGTCGATCTCGGGAAGTGTGGTCAGACCCAGCTCCAGCTGCTTCATCCAGCGTGCCCATAGCCCGAAAGACCGGTCATACATTCCGCTAAGCTCCAGCGCACGGAACAGATAATGGCTCATCGGCAGCGAGAGCTTGGACATCGGCGTATCGGTCAATACCGTTTGCAGCAGAGCCCCTCCCTCCGCAGCAGACACAGTGCCAGCCAGTACTGCCCAGACCTGCGTGTGCTGGCTGAGCTGCACCTTTGGTCCTGCTTCCGGGCTGTCGCGGAAGAACGGACCGTCCGCTTGGCGGCAGTTATCCAATACCGCAGCGTTGACTGCGGCCTTGCGCTGGCGCAGTTCTGCGGCAATCTGTGTCCAGCCGCTCGCTTCCAGCAGCTCGGCCGCTTGTCCCAGTGAAAAAGCATACATTAGACTCATCAGAGTGGCAGGTGCCTCATTCGTGCAATCCGGAGCGCCAAGCGGCCATTCTTCTACCCAGTCGTAATAATTCCAGTACTGGCGCGGAGTCCGATCAACCAGTCCTTCCGGCGTCAAGCGCTGATCGAACCAGTCCAGCACGGACAGCATGGCCGTCCGGTAATGCTTCACCAGCGTCAGATCCCTGAAGACCCTGTAGTGGTCATGAATCATTCCGATCCAGTACAGGGAGAAGGACGGAATGACCTGCGGCAGCACTGAGGGATAGCGGCTTTGCAGCATCCCGTTTGGCAGCTGTGAAGCTCTGTAGTCCTTCATGGCCCTGCGGGCCAGCCTGTCGTCTCCTGACAGCAGGTACGTAAATTCCATCATCAGCCTGGTATCCATTGTGTATTGCAGCTGTTCATAATAGGGAGTGTCCTCATAGGTCTCATGCATACAGCGTTTGAGCGTCCGCACACTCAGCTCCCAGAGACGGTTATAACGTTCATCCGAGCAGTGAAAGCTTCCTTGCAGCTGGAGCGGATATCCGGTCTCCCTGTAGCTGATTCCGGTTATCCTCAGCGGTTCGGTTCCGGCATGAACCTCCAGCCGCATATAACGGAAGGTACGGAACCAGAATGGCTCATACCCTTCGGGCTGGTCTTCTGTACCGTAACCAGCTGGCCGGTAGCTGTCGTAACCACCCCGCAATACCTGCTCCCTCATCTCATCGCGGACGGCTTTGCGGCGGACTTCCTCATCCCCTGTCTCTTCTTCATAGCATTCGGCGTATTGGAGTGTAATGAGACTGCCTCCTCCGCCCTGAAGCTTAAGCTGCAGATAACCTGTGGTCAGCTCGCCTGCATCCAGCTCCAGCCAGAGCTGCTGTCCCGCCTGGACAAGTACACCTTCAGCAGGAGGCCCTTCAATAGAAGGGGCAGTGCTGCTGACTCCATCGCGCAGCTCCAGACGATGCCCGGCCGTGAAGAGGGCCTCTCCCTCCCCGCAGCTGCTGCGCATCAGCTTCCGGAAGCATTGTTCTTGCTCATACAGCAGCGGAACCGGACGCCGTTCCAGCTGCCAGGGGGTCAGTTGACCATAGTCATCCCTTACCGGCTGCACTATCCGGGCAGCACTCCAGGCACTGTCATCATATTCCGGCAGCGTCCAGTCCCGGAGTGCCCTGTCCCCGGCGGCCTCTTCCAATCCGCCCATCCAGCGCATCATCGGGAACGGGCGGAGCCGGTAGCTGAGATCCCGGATAGCTTTCCAGGAAGTATCCGTAGGCAGTTCCTGCACAAGCTGCCCGTCCGCTGTAATCTCCGCTTCTACTAGCAAACCGCCTTGCTCCGAACGCCATACGGATAAAGGACCGTCTTCCCCCATTTCAAAGGGAGCGGTCCCGGCATAATGAACCACTGTAACAGCAATTACATTGATCCCCGGCTGCAGGATACCCTCCAGGCTGAATTCCTCATAATATTGTACATGTTCATGCCCCTTGCAAGGCCCCGCCCATTGGCGCTGGCCATTGACGAACAGCCTGTAGCGGCTGTCTCCGGTAATGGCCACATTCAGACTGTAAGCCTTTCCGGTACCGGCTGGCAGCTCAAACACCCTGCGGAAATATACCCGCTCATGCCGCGCTTCCCTGTCCGTAGTTTCTTGCTCTTCCTGCAGCCAGATCCAGCGGGCGCTCCAGTCTCCCCAATCTTTTGCCGCCATGTTATCCGTATCTCCCTTCACCTTCATATAAACGGCATCGCCGCCCTTCAGAAGGACGGCGCCGGTGCTTGACTGTTTTTTTATTTGACTTTATCGAGATAATCCCGCTGGAATTCTTCCGCCGCCTTATCCAGGATCTTCTGCGGATCTGCATTCTTGTCGGTTAGCACAGATTGCAGCACGACATCCAGCTTCTGATACAATTCCTGGGCATTGATGGGCTCCTCCGCCCGCATCCCCTTACTGCCGTTGTCCATATAATCACGGAACATGTCCAGATTCACGTTGTTGTATTTGTCGAGAATTTTCTGTTCCTCTCCAATACGCTTCTCATCGGTCCAGATCCGCAGCCCGTAAGGGCCGATGATCAGCCCCTGATCGCTGAGTGTCTTCTTCTCGATATCCCAGCCGGTCAGAGCTTCCTCTGAGGATTCGGGTGTGAACCCATAGGTCTTCAGCCATTTGAAGCCGGCATCAATCTGCTCCGGGGTTACATTCGGCGAGAACATATACAGGCCGCCCCCCAGCAGGGTAACAGGTTCTCCGATCGGACCTACAGGAAGTGCTGACATGGCAATATTGTCCTTGGACATCTTGGTCTGCTGCTGGATAACCGGAGGCCAGTCGTTGGTGCCGAAGCTCATCGCAACCTGATCGGTTCCGAGCATACGGAACATGTCATTGGTGACATCCACCAGATTGTTATCGGGCAGCACATTGTATTTCCACTTCAGATCCTTCACATATTGCAGCGCCGCAGCAGCCTCAGGAGAATTGAATACCGCCTGCCATTTGCCGTCAACCTGCTTCTCGAATTCCGCACCGTAAGCCCAGGCAATGTTCATGAACATCCAGCCGCCCTGGCCGCTCTTCGTCGGCAGGAACATTCCGGCTTTGCCGGTCTTTTGCTTGATGATCTGCGCCGTTTCCGCCAGCTCCTCATACGTCTTGGGGAACTTCGGAATCCCCTTGTCATCCAGAAGGCCCGCTTCCTTGAAGAGATTCACATTGTAGAGCATGCCGATGACATAGCCGTCCTTCGGAATCCCGTAATACTTGCCGTCCTTGGTCACCATTTTTAGAAGATCCGGGTTAATGGCCTTGTCATATCCATACTTCTTCATCATGTCCGTGATATCCGCTGCGTAATTAGCTTTGATGATTTTGCTTGTCTCGGTGAAAAAGGTCTCATATACCGTTGGAAGCTGCCCGCTCGCAGCTTTGGGCAGGAACGAGCTGACGTCGTAGCCCCATTCATCCTTGTCCACTGTAATGTTCGGATAATTAGTTTTCATCTTCGCCATGAGCTGTTCATACTGGGCGATCTTGGCTTCCTCATTCGGCTTCGGCCAGTTACTGACCTTAATCGTAACCTGTTTGCCGGCTGCTGCATTTCCGCTCCCGCCTGTTTTCCCTTCATTGGAGCCGCCGCAGCCGGCCAGTCCGGCAGTAAGCAGCAGTGTGAGCGCCAGTGTTGCGGTTAGTTTCTTGGTGTGTGCCATTCTCAATGTAATTCCCCCTAGAATTATTCTTATAGCAATTCTGCATTTTGTAAAGCGCTTTCTTTAATTCTGAAATCATCTTACCATGCGCCCTTTAGAGCGCCCTACGGGGCAAAACTGTGAAATGGTTTGTGATCGGGTGACATTAACCTTTGATGCTGCCGCCGAAGGCTTGCCCATTCATAATGTACCTTTGGAAAAAAATAAACAGCAGAATCGGCGGCAGGATGGCAAACGTCAGGGCAATAAACTGAATGTCCTGCGGTAATGTCGCTTTCAAATTATAGATGGCCACAATGACCGACCAGGTCGATTTATCCTTCAGTACCATGAAGGGCCAAAAGAAATCCTGCCATACACTATTCATTGTAAGGATCGTAATCGTAGCCATGACCGGGCCGCTGAGCGGAAGGATCACCCGGATAAAGATGCCGATGGTGCTCGCCCCGTCTATCTTGGCCGCTTCCAGCAGTGCCTGGGGAATCGAGTCGAAGAAGTTCTTGAAGATCAGTATCACCACCGGATTCACGGCAGCCATGAACCACATCGGCCAGAAGGTATTGGTCAGATTCACATGCAGCAGCGGGAAATCAATCAGGTTCTTGAACAGCGGCACCATTCCCACCGTATTCGGAACCATCATCGTCCATACAATCAGAACGAACAGCAGCGCGCTCCCGCGCGGCTTCAGCTTGGAGAAGAAATACCCGGCCAGCCCGTTAAAGGTAAGACAGAACAGTACAGAACCGGCAGCCAGGTAAGCGGTATTCAGATAGTAACTGAGAAAATTGAACTCCTGCCAGGTCTCCCACAGCTTGCTGAGATCAAAGGTGCGGGGAATCAAGGTAGGCGGAATCGCATAGAACTCCTTAATGTCCTTCAGGCTTGAGACCATAATCCAGACGGGAGGCAGGATACAGACGGCGGCGAGCGCAATCATCAGAAGGAACAAGCTCCAGTACAGCAGGCGCACCCAGGGTGATCTGTATTCAATATTGCCGATAATGCCGTAAGCTTCATTGGTTTTCATGGCTTCTACTCCCTGTTCAATTTCTTATCCAGCCTGAAATAAATAACGGTAAGCACCATCAGGACAAGAAAAGTAATAACCCCCAGCGCCATGGAATGGCCTGCCTCGAAACTGCGGAATGCATAATAGTAGCTTTGCAGCATCAGCGTCATGGAAGCATTATTCGGTCCGCCCTCGGTCATGACCAGCGGTTCGTTGAAGATCTGAAATACCCCGCTGATCTGCAGAATCATCATCAGTCCGATCATGCTGGAAATTTGCGGAAGGGTAATGCTTCTGAAGCGCCGCCATACATTGGCACCGTCGATCGAAGCTGCTTCATACAGATCATGATTGATACTCTGAAGGCTTGCCAGATAGAGCAGCACCGTCCCTCCGAAATTCCGCCAGGTGATCGTGAATATAATCAGCATTATGGTCATCTTCGGGTCCTGAAGCCATTGCTGTACCGGGAAGCCCAAGGCACTCAGCATACTGTTCAGCAAACCGCCCTGCCCGGGCTCAAACAGGAACATCCATAACATGGAAGCCGCAATACCGGGAACCATACTGGGAAAAAAGACGGAGAAGCGGAAAAAGGACTTCCCGTGTCGGAGTTCATTAATCACAACAGCGACTACAATCGGTACGGCAAAGCCGATCAGCAGCGACCAGATCACATACATAAATGAATTGACCAGTGTCTGCTGAAATGCCGAATTCTGAATGACATCCTTGTAGTTCTGCAGTCCGGCAAAGCTTACAGCATTATAACCCTCGGTGTTGAAGAAAGAGAGCACAATCCCCTTGACGAGCGGTTGCCAGGAAAAAAAGAAAAAGACTAACACCGTTGGCACTATTAATATCCAGGAGGACCAATCTCTGAGCAGTCGCCGCAGAGGATTCCCGTTCTTCTTCTTAGCCAATAAAGGCTGTGGTTCAGTGATTCTTCCAATCATGCTCCTGTCCTTCCTTCCTCCCGGAACCGTAATTCACTCCGGTCAGGCGTTGTATAGTTGGTATACCTTCTGTACCGGTTAAGCTGCCTGCTCAGGCTTCAGACAGCCCGGAGCTGATGCACAGCACAGCCGCTTCCGCGCGGAAGGCCTCGCTTGCCGGATTGGGCTGCTCCTCCAGAATGCGGAGAACTGACTGCGGCTCTACACCCGGCTGTGGCACCCGGGAAGGCGAGACCTCGGTCCAGTTCAGTTCGCCCCTCAGCCTGTAGGACAGCCCGTACAGATAATAACCTGCACTTAACGCGTCAGTGGATGGGCTTATCCCCTCCTGCCATGAGCAGACTTCAAGGGGATGCCGCTTGTCCGGCAATCTCCCGGTCGCAAGAGTGATGCGCTTGTTACGGATCACCTGCTTGTTCTGTTCCCATGCCTGCTGGTCCAGGCTCTCCAGCTCCAGCCGGTATTCCATGCCTTGCTCTCCATACAGTGTCCAAGCTACCGGTCTGCCTGCGGGTACTAACTTAGGCGCCTCCAGAAAAACCGGCTGATGGGCCGGGCTAAACCGTTCAGCCTGTTCCCATTCTCCTGCAGCCGGACTGCGTCTGCGGTAATGCACCGTCCCGGTGAAGTCAAGCTCCTGATCCTGCAGCAGAGCCTTCAGGCATAGGGCTGCCTGTTCGTAAAGATCCGTACAGTTGTTATGGCCGTAACGGTAGCCAATCTCATGACGCAGCGGAATGCCATAGCTGCGGACCCGTGCTGCAAAAGCAAAGCTGAACCGGCTTAGAGTGAAGGCATCATGTGTACCGTGATTGATCAGCAGCTTCGTACCGCCCGCCTTCAGCCCTTGCAGGAAGAACCCGGATTCGAGTCCGGCAGTTTCCTTCAGAAGGCCGGAGTCACTTTCACCTGTAAGTGTCCACAGAAGAGTCTCAATTGCTGTGCTTCCTGTCACCGGATGCCGCCAGTTTTGCTTCCAAATATCACGGTAACCGGTGTCCACCTCTGCTACATGCCAGATCAGCGGACAGGCGCCTTCCGCATACTCACGGATAAGTCCGTTTAGGATGAGCGGCGGTGCATAGCACAGTGTGTATCGTACCCGGTAAGGCAGCCGGTGCGGGTTGCCTCCGGCCAGCAGCGCAGTCAATCCGCCGCGCGAACCTCCTACAGCCACTACCTGGTCTGCATCACCGCCATAGAGGTCCTGGGCGCTGGCAATTGCCGCCCCGATCCCTCCATAGATTGAGCCTTGCAGGGAGCGGCTTCCGATGCAGCCTCCGCCGTTCCAGAGAATGCCAACCACGCCTTGTCCCGTGCCGGCCAACGTCTTGCCTATGATCTCCACAAATGAAGGTCCCACGGTACTGAAGGTGTTCTCATTAGCGTCGTAATAACCATTGAACAGCAGCGGATACCTCTTGGCGTTCGCCGGATTCCAATAAGGCGGGAGAATATAGGTAGCCAGGCTATACCGGTTCTCCGAAACCAGCAGCCTGTTGCTGATCAGCTGAAACACAGGTGCATCATATACCAGCGCCCCTTCTTCCCTGGATTCATTAATGAAGACCACAGGATATCCGAAGGTCTTGAGCATACGGTCACTCAAGGATACAGCCACCAAATCATCGACGGCATAGAGACTGTAACGGTCCCCGATGTAATGCTCAAATTGCGGATTTTTCAGTGTTTTCTCCGCTTCTCCATCCCCAAACAGCTCATAATCTTCAGTGTTATATACATAGGGGCTGTCGGCGTCGCTGTTATAGAGCTTTACATGCTCGGAAATAACCTGCTCGCCCGCTTCGTCCATGCGCAGCGTTCCAATGCCGTCTGTTCCTCCATAGCGGAACCTGCCTCCGCCCTCTGCTGAATCGTTATCCCAGTGCGATACTACCGGGAGCATATTGGTAAGCAGCGGGCTGACAAGTACGAACACGCCTTCCGCTGTATTGCTGTTCCCTGCTGCTGATTCAGCTTCAACTTCAACGGTATCTTCATAAAGTGTGGACCACCGTGCATTAAGGTAGGTCACCTCGCCGCTGCGCTGACAGGCCAGCTTTAGAATGGAGCGATGCCGTCTTAGATAGTCCGCCACTGCCCGGCTTACCGGAACGGTAACGGGCTCATGCCCCCTGGCTTGAAGGTACCGGCTTAGCGGTACGAATGGCCCTGGTACAAAACACAATGTTTTACTCACAATTCTCCTGCCCCCCGTCCGGTTTGCTTGTGCCCTGGACAGCCAGGAACGATTTGAACTGAATAACCGGCAGGTCACCGGAGATGCTGTGATTCTCCCCTGCCAGGAATCCTCCCGCCTGTTTCGGCGTACAGGTCATCGTCACCGTTCTTGCCTCACCCGGGAACAAGGTCAGGAACTGCTCGTCTGCTTCCAGCCAGTAGCGGTTCCCCTCCTCTTCCGCATGTACATGCAGCAACGCTTCACTGCCTGTATTAGCTACCATGAAGCAGGCTTGCAGATTCGGCTCTCCAGTAACAGCGGGCAGCCATTTATTCTCCTGGCGCACCTGAAGATGGCCGCCTGTAAGCGCTAACGCTGGTGCGTACAGATGCTCCCTGGCGGTAGAGAATACATATACATTCTGCTGCGGTTCTTCTTCACGATTCATGAAGGACAATCTGACGAAATATAACTGGTCCTCCTGCTCAGGTACTGTGAACTTCAGGGTCCCGGCGCAGACTGCCCGGTCTCTGTCTCCTCGGGTTATGAAGCGCTGCCGGTGCAGGCTCCGGCCTGCCGCATTCAGGACCTCCGCATCAGCTTCACATGATTCCCCTTCCCAGCCATGTACGTATACATCTCCCTGGAAATCAGTGCCGGGTGCGAGCAGCAGACTCCGGTAGTCCAGTGATACATGCAGTGGACGAAAGGCCTGTTTCATCCAGTGGTAAGCCATCTTCGGTTCACCATAATAATCAACCACATTGGTACAGGACACGTTCGGCCAGGGTTCGTTGAGCTGCCAGACAATACTTCCGCTGTTCCGGAACTTGCGCCGCCGGTTGGCCTCCAGCACGAAGCGGATTCCTTCCGCCTGAATCCACTGGCTACAGGCGGAGAATTGTGCCAGGTCTGTCAGACTTCCGAATATTTCTTCATCCCGGCTCAGCGTATCCCACCACTCCCCGTGATGCCTCCAGACTGCACTGTTCTCCATGGAGACCGGCTGGCGGTGCGCTGCGCCCAGGAATTTCTCAAGACTCTTGAGTGAACTCAGACCGTCCACCCCAAATTCACTGTGCAGCAGATTATCGTTGCTGCCATATAGCTCGTAATGATACGGGTTGCCCATGTACTTCCAGTGACCGTGTACATCATGCCCCTGGCCCTTAGTCTCGGTAATATACTCCACCGGACCCGAAGCCGAGGTTGGCAGGAACAGCCGCTGCGGATCATACTGCTCAACGAGTTCCTTCAGCATCGCCAGATTGGAATCGCTTAAGTCCGAAGGCTTATTCGGCTCGCTCATTAATTCATTGCCGCCGCTCCATATCGTCATGGCGACATGATTACGCTTCGCCTTGAGTGCTGAGCGGGCGGACTGGTGCAGCAGCTCAAGGAACTCCGGCTGCTTGGAAGGAATATTGTCAATCCCCGAGCTCGACTGGATGAATTCCTGCCAGACCATAATGCCGTTCGCATCGCATAGGTCGTAGAAGACCTGCTTCTCAATGATCCCGCCGCCCCATACCCGGACAAGATTGACATGAGCCGCCTTCATGAGACGGACCATAAGCTGATACTGTTCGGCAGTTACATTTCCGTAGAGATGATCCAGCGGGGTCATATTCACCCCTTTCATGTAGATCCTGCGGCCGTTGATGACCACTGTATAGGGCAGCGCATTGTCAGGACTGTCAACATTGCGGATATAGTCAAGCTTGCGGATGCCGGTTCTGATAACCCGCGTATCCAGCTCCTTCCCGGCTTCATCCAGCAGCTTCAGTTCAAGACTGTAGAGCGGCTGCGCTCCGTAACCGTTCGGATACCATAGCTCAGGTTCAGGAATATCCAGCGTGGTCTTGAGCACCGCTCCAGCACAGACGGGATGCGTCTGCAGCAGCAGCAGATTACCTCCGGGATCAGAGCAGGTGATATTCGCCGCCAGTGTCCGGGCAGGCTCTGCTCCAGCCGTGGATGGGACGGCTGCCTGTATTTCAATACTGCCAACCACCTGAGTGCTGCCGTCCTCTTCAACCTCAGCATCGGTTGTGATGGACATTTCGCCCCACGAATAATCCTCATGTATCCTTAGCAGCACATCATCCCAGATTCCAACGTTAACCAGCCGGGTAGAGAAATCCCACTTATAATTGAAACGGCTCTTCTGTGTGAAGGTGGCCGATGTTTTGCCGATTTGCCCCATTTCATCGGGCGCCTGCTTCAGAAGCACGGAGATCTCAAGCTTCTCCCGAACGGATAGCAGCTCTGTAACATCGAACACAGCCGGATCAAACATTCCCTTATGCTCTCCAAGCAGGATATGATCAGCGTATACCGCTGCTTCATAATCGAGTCCCAGAAAGACCAGCTCAACTCGGGACCCCTTCAACTCCGGTCGTTTCAAGGTCATACGGTACACCCACCAGCGATTCTCTACCCATTCGCAGCTCAAGCTGTTCAAGTCCTCATAGGGATTGGCAATCCAGCCCTGTCTGTAGAGATCATAATGAACTCCCCCCGGCACCGTTGCCGGCATCCAGCCGGTCACCCCCATTAATTCCTGGCCTAGCTCCATGCTTGTACCCTTCAGCGGCACCCAAGGCCAGTATCCTTTGACTTCCCAGTTCAATTCGTTCAACAGAATTTCTCTCATCGCTTCTTCCGTTCCCCCAGACCCTGGTAATTTGGCGCTGCCTCTAACCAAGAACGGCTCTGGCGCCAGCCCGTTAATGCGCTTACAATCCATAATTCCTGCCGTTTCATTACCAATGATAGCACCGCGCTCCCGAATCCGAAGGCCCCCATATCTGTGAAATCGTTTGTAAATCTGCTCAATTGCGGATGAACCTACAACTTCTTATATTCACACGCAAAAAATGCCCCCAAACTGCATGAGAGCATTTCTCTTTTATCCTTATATCCTTACATTATGAGGTCATTCAGTTAACCGACTTATCATATTGCAAGTAGACGACATGCGTCTGGAGGTATTCGTTCAAGCCGTGCTTGCCGTCAGCGCCGCCGATGCCGGATTTTCTCCAGCCTGCATGGAAGCCCTGCATCGCTTCGAAATTCTCGCGGTTGATGTACGTCTCCCCGTATTTCAGCCGCTTGATTACTTTCATGGCGACATTCAGATTCTGGGTGTACAGCGATGAGGTTAAGCCAAATTCACTGTCATTGGCGAGTGCAATCGCCTCATCCAAGGTTGAGAATGAGATGACAGGAATAACCGGACCGAAAATCTCATCCTGCACAATCTCCATCTCATTCGTAGCGTCTGTGATCACTGTCGGCTCGAAGAAGCTGCCGGTTCCTTCTACCTTTTTACCGCCCAGGGCAATCTTAGCCCCTTCTTGAACAGCCCGGTCCACCTTCTGCTGTACCGATTCCTGCGCGGCCTTGTTGATGAGCGGTCCCATCTGGATGTCGGTGTCCTTGAGCGGGTCTCCGTACTTCACGGCCTTCATCGCTTCAACCAGCCGCGTAGTGAACTCCTCCTTGATATCTTCATGGACATAGACACGCTCCGCACAGTTACAGACCTGGCCTGTATTAATGACCCGGGAAGCCACAATCGCCTGAACAGCCAGCTCCAGATCGGCATCCTTCATGACAATGGCAGGCGCTTTGCCGCCCAGCTCCAAGCTGACCTTGATGATATTCTCAGCCGCCGCCTCCATAACCTTCTGCCCTGCCGGTACGCTGCCTGTAAGACTAACCATGCCTACCTTGGCATTACTGGACAGCTCGTTGCCCACTTCCGCACCTCTGCCAGTAATAAGGTTGAATACCCCCTTAGGCAATCCGGACTGATCCACGATCCGGCTGAACGCCATGGCATTGTTCGGGGATTCCGCGCTGGGCTTCACGACAATCGTGTTGCCGGTGATGAGCGCCGGGGCCATTTTTCTCGCGATCAGGAAGAACGGGAAGTTCCAGGGCAGAATGCCTGTGGTGACGCCAATCGCTCTTTTGAATACAAAAATATGCTCATTATCACGGTCGCTCTGCACGATCTCCCCTTCATAACGCCGTGCCCATTCCGCCATATAGTCCAAATAATCCGCAGTGAAATGAACCTCTACGGTGGATAATTCCAGGGTCTTGCCGACTTCCTCCGAGATCAGCCTGGCGATGCTGTCCGCCTCTGCCCGAATACCGTCAGCAATCGCATGCAAATACTTTCCGCGCTCTACCGCCGGAGTCTCTTCCCACGCTGCCTGGGCCTGCTCTGCTGCATCAATGGCACGTATGACATCATTCCTTGTAGCCTTGGGAACCTGTGAGATCACTTCATCGGTTGCCGGATTGGTAACATCCATCCACTCTTTGCCTTCGGATTCCGTAAATTGGCCGTCGATATACATCAAATGCTTGGTCACTGTTTCTCCCCCTCAAGGTAGATTATTCCATTTTTCCAATTACCCAATCATAGTGTAAACGCTATCAATATTTATTGTCAATAAGTTTCACATTTTTTATTTGTTTTTGTGTTGTTTTTCATTGACTTGTTGAGTTAAGCTGTGAATATAGGTTTTCATTGATGGGAGGGGTAGGAGTGCGAATCAGTATTTTTTCTACTTGTTTGGTAGACCTTATGAGCCCAAATGTCGGGATTGCCATGGTGGAGGTCCTGGAGCGGCTTGGCTGCGAGATCGATTATCCCGCATCACAGGTCTGCTGCGGCCAGCCCACTTACAATAGCGGTTATCTGCAAGAATCCAAGCTTGCTATGCAGAACATGATGCTGGCCTTCGAGGCTTCGGATTATGTTGTAGGTCCCTCCGGCTCCTGCATTGCTATGTTTCATGAATATCCGAAGATCTTCAGCGGTGACCCCGATTGGGAATTGAAAGCGGTTACTCTAAAAGAAAAATCCTATGAACTTACCCAGTTCATTGTCAAAGTACTGGGGGTGACCGATGTGGGTGCAACTCTCGAAGGCACCGCAACCTACCATCGTTCCTGTCATATGACCAGACTTCTCGGAGAGAAGGAAACCCCCTTCCAGCTGCTGGAGCAGGTGAAGGGACTGAAGCTTGAGCCGCTCAAGAACAGCGATAACTGCTGCGGGTTCGGTGGAACCTTTGCGGTGAAGATGCCTGAAATCTCGGAGCAGATGGTGGATGAGAAATGCGGCTGTGTCATGGATACGGGAGCGGATATTCTAATCAGTGCAGACATGGGCTGTCTGCTGAATATCGGGGGACGCCTGTCACGTAAGGGTGAGCCTGTAAGGATCATGCATATTGCAGAGGTATTGAATCAACATCAGCCTGTAGTTAGCAAAGGGGGAAGCCGGACTTGAGCCTGCAGACGGATTCACGTAATTTCAAAGAACGGACGACGGATGGCCTTGGGGATTCCTTCATGCGCAGTGCCGTGGGTTCGGCGCAGGACAGTCTCAAGACAAGACGGCTGTCTGCGGCCACTGCGCTCGGTGACTGGGAGCAGTGGCGGAATGTAGGCCAGCTTATCCGCCAGCACACTCTGGAGAATCTGGATTATTATCTGGAGCAGCTTGCCGCAAATATTGAGCGACAGGGCGGGCATATCTATTTTGCAGCGACCAAAGAAGAAGCCAGCTCTTATATCCGGGATGTTATTGTGCGCAAACAAGCCACGAAGATCGTCAAATCGAAATCCATGGTCACGGAAGAAATAGAGCTGAACCGCGTTCTGCTTGAAGCA
The DNA here is from genome assembly GCF_038002805.1 of Paenibacillus sp. FSL H3-0333. Lineage (NCBI taxonomy): Bacteria > Bacillati > Bacillota > Bacilli > Caryophanales > Paenibacillaceae > Paenibacillus > Paenibacillus sp. FSL H3-0333. The sequence continues at coordinate 4,537,451 of NZ_JBBODG010000001.1, forward strand.
GGCTGTGAGCTGACGGAGACGGATCTTGGAGAATATATCCTGCAGATGGATGACTGGGACCCTCCCTCCCATATCGTAGCCCCCGCTCTGCATAAAGACCGGGAGCAGGTCAGGCGCGTCTTCGCGGAGAAGCTCGGATATACAGGCGATGAAACTCCGGAGAATCTGGCCGGATTTGCCCGCACGGTCCTGCGGCAGAAGTTCCTGGAAGCGGAGGTCGGAATTACAGGCTGCAACTTCGCCATAGCCAATCTCGGAGCGATTAATCTCGTCACCAATGAGGGTAATGGCGATCTTACGGCTGCCATTCCCAAGACGCATATCGCGGTAATGGGCATGGAGCGGATTGTGCCGACTCTGGAGGAGATGGAGGTACTGGATAATCTGCTCTGCCGCAGCGCCGTCGGACAGAAACTAACCAGCTATATCACAGTAATGGGACCCTCCTCCGCCGGTGAGACAGACGGCCCTGAGGAATTCCATCTGGTAGTCGTCGATAACGGGCGGTCCGATATTCTCGGAAGTGAATTCAATGAAGCGCTGCAGTGTATCCGCTGCGGTGCCTGCCTGAATGTCTGTCCGGTCTACCGCCATATCGGCGGCCATGCTTACGGATCGATCTATCCGGGGCCGATTGGGGCGGTCATCACCCCGCTGCTTGGCGGTTATGACGATTATAAGGAGCTGCCGTATGCTTCCAGCCTGTGCGGGGCGTGTACAGATGTCTGTCCGGTAAAAATCCCGCTGCATGAGCAGCTAATTATGCACCGCCAGAATATTGTGAAGCAGAAGAGGACCGGCGCTGCCGACCGGATCCAGATGAAGGCCGCCGCCAAGCTACTCTCTTCCCCTGCCCTGTTCGGCAAAACCCTGCGGTTCGCCCACTCTGCAAGCCGGATGATGAGCAAGCAGGGCCGTATTGTAAGAGGACCAGCCTTGCTTCAGGGCTGGATTCGTTCCCGCGACCTGAAGCAGCCCGTCAAGCAGAAGGACAGCTTCCGGGCATGGCTGGAGCAACGGAAAGGAGGCGCAGAGCAATGACAGCAACCACCAACACGAGCACGAACAGAAACACGAATAAGGAGGCTTTTCTGAATACGATTGCCGCCAAGCTGGGCCGGGAACGGAGGACTGAGGTTCAGCGTCCTGCAATCCGGGAGTTCATTCCTGACAGCTACGGCCCGCTTACTACGGACGATCTGGTGGAGATTCTTAAGGAACAGTGCTTCTTCATCCACACCCAGGTAATTGAATCGACACGGGAGCTGTTGCAGAGAACGTTAGATGATCTGATAGAGGCAAATGGCGGCGGGAACGTGATGACTTCCGGTGATCCCCGGTTCAGGGAGTACGGACTGGCTTTCCCGGATGCTGCCGTATGGGAAGAAGCTGCGGGACGGGCGGAGAATATCAGGCGTGCTGAATCGGCGAATACAGCCATAGTCTTCGCCGACTGTGCACTTGCGGAATCTGGAACGGTTGTTCTGGAGAGCCGCCCCGATCAGGGCCGGTCGCTCCATTTCCTGCCCGCCCATTATATTGCGGTGGTTGAACGTGAGAAGCTGGTGCTCCGCTCCACGGATGCCGCCGCAGCGCTTAACTGGAGAATTCAGGACGGGGAACCGGTGGGTTCATCGATTAACTTCATCTCCGGTCCCTCCAATTCCGCCGATATCGAAATGAAGCTTGTCGTCGGGGTGCATGGGCCGCTGAGGGCTACTTATGTGCTTATTTAGAACGAATTCTGTCCCTTAAGGACGGTATAGCAGCGATTCTACACGTAGTCCGTGACGTCAAATTCTCTATCCTTGTAATAGAATTTCCGGTCTTCCTCCGTGATCTCACGGACAATTCTGCACGGGCTGCCTACGGCGATCACATTATCCGGGATATCCTTGGTCACTACGCTCCCCGCTCCGATAACTACATTATTCCCGATGGTTACCCCCGGATTCACAATGACATTGCCGCCGATCCACACATTGTTGCCGATGGTGATGGCAATCCCGTATTCATAGCCTGAATTCCGGGAATCGGGATGGACAGGATGTCCTGCTGTGTAAAGCGATACATTCGGAGCGAACATGACATTCTCGCCGATGACCACCTTGCCTACATCGAGAATCGTACAGTTGAAATTGGCATAGAAATTATTCCCTACAGTGATATTCGATCCATAATCGCAGCGGAAAGGAGTCTCAATATGCACAAGCTCCCCCGTCTTGCCGAAAAGCTTGCGGATCAGCCCGTCTCTCTCCTCATGAGCGTCTGGAGAAAGTGAATTGAGCTGGTGAACCAGCAGCCTGGCGGCTGTCCGTTCTTCGGTTAATCCGTCCAGCCATGCTTTATAGGGTAATCCTGCAAGCATTCTATCTTTTTGATTCATTAGATTCATAGGTGATTCCTGCCTTCTCTTAGTGTTGTGTGTTCATGGGGTAGGTCCAAAAGGCTTCCTGCCCGAAGCGGAGCTGAATCTCCTCCGCCGTCAGCACCTGATTGCCGACAAGCTCCGCCGCCTGGAATTGCGAACGGTGTGCCTGGATAGAAGCCATCTTCTTGTCCAAGTATGCGGTGACATCGACATGCACATCCGATAGTCCGATATGCTCCTCATGGCCGATGGAGAAGGCGCAACAGTGGACAACCGGCCGATCAGCGGCAGGCAGGCGGTGGACTGCCCGGATAACCGCTGCTCCGGTAGCATCGTGATCCGGATGCACGCTGTAGCCGGGATAGAAAGTAATCACTAGGGACGGCGTCAGCTCCCGAAGCAGGGACAGCATCGTATCCTCCAGCAGGCGCGGGTCGTCGAACTCGATCATTTTATCGTGGAAGCCCATCATTCTTAAGTCCTGTATCCCGATAGCTTGACAGGAAGCACGCAGCTCCTCCCGGCGGATCTCCGGCAAGGTTACCCGGTTCGCGAATGGAGGAATCCCCATATTCCGGCCCATCTCGCCCAGCGTCAGGCAGGCATAGGTTACTTCTGAGCCTTGCTCAATATACTTCGCCAGTGTGCCAGCCGCTGTAAAAGCCTCATCGTCAGGATGCGGGAACACCACCAGTATGCGCTTGTGTTCTGTAATCTGTGTGTCGTTCATAGGTTCATTCCTCCCGGTGACATTATAGCTTAGCGAAATATTCGATAACAACCTCGCGGAAAATCAGGCCCGCCTGTGAAATATAGCGGTTCTTATGCCATAACAAGGCGATTTCCCTGACCAGTCCCTCGTCTTCCAGCGGAATCAGACGGATATGATCCTGCGCATTCCTCGCCGTACCCGGGATGAAGGCTAAGCCGATTCCGGCTTCCACCATGTCAATCAAGCGGGCCGGTTCGTCTCCCTCATACACATAGCGTGGCAGGAATCCTGAAGCCTGGCAGACGGAATCCACCAAATCTCGAATCCCGTAACCTTGTTTGACACCCACAAACCACTCATTCTTAAGCTCTATCAAGGCGAGGCTCTTGCGCTCCGCCAGAGGGTGAGCGGCTGGAACGGCAAGGTAGATGTGATCGTTACAGACCACCTGACATTCCAGCTCTTCCCCTCTGACCGGAGGAGAGGACAAGCAGAAATCAACTTCTCCCCTCTGAAGAAGGGGAATCATCTCCTGCATGGGCAGCATTTGTACGTGAAAATGGATATCCGGCAGCTTGAGGCGAAACTCCCGGAGAATACCGGGCAAGGTACTCGCGGTGTTTACCGCTAATTCAAGGTTGCTGGACTCCAGGCTGGACAGGTCCTTAAGCTCCTGCCTCCCCTGCTCCAATTCGAACAGCGCCTTCTCTGCACGCTGCAGAAATCTGCGTCCCGGCTCGTTCAACCGCAGCTTCCTCCCGCTCCGGTCGAACAATGGAACTCCGAGATCCTCCTCAAGCCGCTGAATGGTCTTGCTCAGTGAGGATTGGGTAACATGCAGCCTGTGTGCAGCCTCGGTCATATGCTCCAGGCGGGCAACCGCGATGAAATACTGCAATTGAAGAAGCTCCATATCCCGCCTCCATTCATTCCCTCAAGTCTATGAAATCATAACATGAAATGCGTTGGAGTAAATAACTCATATCCTGTACGATAACTGTACAGCACTTGAGGGGGAATAACAATGAATGCACGCAACTGGTGGTTAATGATATCCGTTGGGCTGGGAATCATGCTTAACCCGCTTAACTCTTCGATGGTAGCTGTGGCAATCCCCAGGTTACAGCATGTGTTCGGGCTTGAGTTCACTGTGGTTTCCTGGATCATTTTCTCGTTCTATATTGGCAGCGCTGTTGCCCAGCCTGTCATGGGCAGAGCCAGCGATATCTTCGGCCGCAGGAGAATATTCCTGGCCGGACTGGTAATCGTCTTCGCAGCCTCCCTGCTCGCCCCTTGGTCTCCGGGCTTCGGGGGACTCGTTGTTCTGCGGATTATCCAATCTATCGGAACCAGTATGGTGGTGGCTGTAGGGATGGCTATCATCCGGGTGAATATTACAGACAAGCAAGCCTCTGCTCTGTCCGTGCTGTCGATGTTTACATCAGGAGCGGCAGCGGCAGGACCGTTCATCGGCGGGGTCTTGATCCATGTGTGGGGCTGGTCTTCCATCTTCTACATCAACCTGCCGTTTGTAATGGCCAGCTTCCTGTTAGCCTGGAGAACCATCCCGCAAGATAAGCCGTCCGCAGCCTTATTACCCAAGCCGTCCTTGCGGCAATGGATGAGCCGGATGGATGTGCCTGGAATCCTGCTGTTCACTGTGGGGCTGGTGGCTGTACTTGGACAGATGCTGTCGGCCAAGTCCTCCGGTCATGTCACCCTATTCAATGTAATCATCGGCCTGTCCGGGTTCATCCTGCTTGCGGTCTTCGTAAGGCATGAGTTAAGAACAGCCATGCCCTTCATTCCTCTGCGTACCTTCGCCGGGTATCCCGGGCTGATCCGTGTCAATGTCGAATTCATGCTGGTTAATCTATTATTTTATTCCGTCTTCTTCGGTCTTCCATCTTATTTGCAGCTCGTTCGTCAGGTCAGTGAATTCCACACCGGGCTTCTGATGTTAAGTCTGGGGCTATGCTCACTCGCCGTTTCTCCAATCGCCGGAAGATGGATCAATGCCTCAGGGCCCCGGCCCGCGCAGGCAGGTTCGGCAATCCTCATGACCATCGGGTCGCTATGGATCGTGATGCTGAATCCGGCATCGCCTGTAATCAGCATCATCCTGGCCCTGGCTGCCTTCGGAATCAGCAACGGACTGAACAACGTCGCCATGCAAGCCGCCTTGTTCAACCACTCGCCAAAAGAGATCATCGGGGTAACCTCCGGCTTATTCAGCACCTCCAGATATTTCGGGACGATCCTCTCCTCCCTGCTCATCGGAATCATTATGGGCGACCAGTTCAGCTTCAGCGGATTCCGGCTGCTGGGAATGATCCTCACCGTGATTGCCCTGTGTCTGCTGTTCATGTCCCGGCGGCGTTCCCGCAAGACCAAAGACTCCCATCACAGTCTTGATGACCGCTAGGGAGCGCTTGGAAGACGAGTCTTACCCCACTGAAAAATCTAGGCTTCGTCCAAAAGCTGCTGCAGCTTGTCTGCAACGGCTTCACTGTCCGGGTATATTGTAGCAGCGCAGGTAAGAATGCGTATTGCTCCCTCCCGGTGACCGCCATAACTTAAGGTATCAGCAATCCGCATAAATTCAAAATCCGCTTCATAATACTTATCCTGCTCTAAGCGCCGGATACGCTGGTATTCGTTAATGGCCTCACCTGCGCCGCTCGTGACAACAGTCTTGGCAAGATGATGTACCATCGACAGCTTAAGCTGGCGTACCTCCATGCCCAGCAGCAGATCCAGAATAGGACGGGTCACACTGCCCAGCCACACATGGTCACAGTTGGTCATTACAGAGATGCCGAGATTCTCATCCGGCAGCAGAATAAGCTCACTAAGGAATCCGGTATCCCAGCCGGAATGCGAGAGTATCCGTGAGCCATTATAGTGGCCCAGGAACCAGCCCAGCCCCACAGCTTCATGCTCCGGCCCCCAGCCTGTAGCCATAGTAGGGTTCCACATCTGATCATAACTGCCGGGCTGTAAGGCGTTATATCTATCCTTAGCTTTGCCCTGACCGAGCTGCATCAGCATATATTGGCACATCTCCTGCGCATTGGTATACAGTGTGGAGCTGGGAGCATGCGCTCTATTGTAAGGGAACACTTCACTAACGTATGGCCCGTACCCTGCAGAGTTCCTCAGCACATGGGGCGCAGCCAGCACCTGTTCAACCTCTATTTTCAGAAAAGAACTCGTGCTCATCCCAGCAGGCTCCAGAAGATGCTGCCGCATATACTCCTCGAAGCTGAGGCCGCTAACCTTGGCAATCAGATCTCCAAGAATTTCATAAGCGATATTACTGTATGCAAAATGAGTACCCGGATCACTCAACAGGCCGAGATGGCAGATTCCTCTGACATACCTCTCAAGACTCTCTTCATCATATTCAGGCCGGTCCCAGGCATAATCCTCCTCATCCGGCATCCCGGAGGTGTGATTCAACAATTGTCTGACCGTAATCTGATGATAGCGTTCATCATTCATTTTGAAATATGGAAGATAGCACACTATAGGTGAGTCCAGCTCTACCTGCCCACGCTCTGCCAATTGCATCACAGCCGTAACTACGAAGGTCTTGGAGACGGATGCCTGGTGAAAAAGAGTGCTGTTAACCACTGGCTCCCCTGTAGACACATTAGCGCTGCCATACTCTCCTGTAAAAAGAATCTTGTCCTCACTAACGATCCCCACCTGCAATCCGGTAAACGGTCCATTCTCTATAAAGCGGGTCAGCATCGTGTGAAGCTCTTGTACTCTGCTCTGATATGTATTCATTCTGGTTCCCCCAGTTCTTATATGTACTGGATCAATATAACATCCGGGGAGCATACAGAATGTGTAAAAAACAGCTTAATCCGAACTTTACTCAGCCTACCCCTCAACCACATCGGCCCGCAGGTCCGTGGCAATCTCAAGGATTACGGGTACAATAGCCTCCGTTGACAAGGCAACGTACAGATCGCCCATATACAGACGGAACGGATACTCCGTCCCCTCATGGCTCCACATGAAAAAATCTCCATCAATCGACATCGTGCTCTCCGCACCTTGTACGGTGTAGACCCCGGAATAGCTGAAGCCCGATTTATCGGCAAAGTATTGCTTGCATTCCTCTAAGGTAAGCGCCTGCTCTGCATTCTCTTCCTGCATGGAACGGGTAATTCGTAAACGCTGGCTCATTGGTGATCCTCCACAATGTTAATATTTAAGCTACTAATCCGTGCGTTAACTCCGTTAACTAATATCGGCCGGGTTGATAATCGCGAGAATCTGGTGGTCCTTCCACACCCCGCGGATCTTCACATTCAGACGGGCAATGCCTTCCTTATGGAAGCCTGCATTCTCCAGCACACGGATGGAGCCGGGATTATCCGGTGAGGCTTCCCCAGTAATCCGGTGGAACTTCAGCTCCTCGAAGGCATAGCGCACGACCTGCTGCACCGCCTCCGTCATATAGCCTTTTCCGTTATAGTCCTTATCCAGACTGTACCCGATCATACAGCTCTGCAGCGGTCCCCGCACCACAAAAGACAGACTGACAGTACCGATAATCCGGCGGTCAGCCTTGTGAATGACCAGGAAGTCGTATCTCTCATCCGCTGCCCTGAACTCTTCATACTGCGCAAGCTTGTCCCGCTGGTACTCCTCTGTATAGAAATCCCCGCTGATCTCCGGAGAATGTTCTTCAAAAAATTCACGGTTACGCAAATACATCGCCGTCAGCTCCGTGGCATCTCCTGCCTCAGGGTAGCGGATGTATACCCGTTGTTCTGTCATCTTTACGCCTCCATTCTTAATTGCAGCACAATGCCGCTTCCTCCGGCTGTTCCTTGCATTCTGGGAACCGGTAGGTCCAGAAGCGTTCCGTACCATACTTGCTGCGGATTGCTGCATCGGTGGGTTTAAGGCTTCCAAGCACCTTCTCCTCCTGGAACTGGGTGCGGTGCGCCAGAATGGAGTTGATTTTGACAGTGATAAAAGGCGTTACATCGATGACTACATCGGCTGCTCCAATCCGCTGCTGATGGCCGTTCGAGAAGGCGACACTATGTACAACGGGACGTTCCGCTGCGGGCAGCCGGGCAATCGTACGGATCACCGCAGCACCAGTAGCATCATGATCCGGATGTACACTGTAGCCGGGGTAGAACGTAATCACCAGCGAAGGGGGAAGCTCCTTTAAGAGCGATTCAATCCTGTGATCCAGAAGCGCCGGGTCTTCGAACTCAATCATTTTGTCATGGAAGCCCAGCATTCTCAGGTCTTGAATTCCAATGGCCTTACAGGAAGCTTCGAGCTCCGCTTGGCGGATGACTGGCAGGGTCGTGCGGTTCGCAATGAGCGGAACGCCCATGTTCCGGCCCATCTCTCCCAGTGTCAGACAGGCATAGGTCACCTCTGCACCTGCTGCAATATACATCGCCAGCGTCCCGGATACGAAGTAGGCTTCATCGTCAGGATGGGGAAGTACCACCAGGATTCTTGCATGGTCTATAGATTTATTATTCATGTCTGCTTACTCCTCCAGTATCATTAAAAAGGGCTCCGGCTAAGCTGCAACGCCACGATCAGCTTGCCCATACTGTCATGTCCGGCCAGAATCAGCCGCTCGTTATCTTGCTCATCCACATGGGTCAGGCCTTCTGCATAGATCCAGCCCTTCTCTGTCTTCAAGCCCACCCGGTAGGGTCCTGTCCCTGAGATGGAGCCGTTCGTGTAACGGATCTCGGCATTGCTGATGAACACCGAGCCCGGGGCACGGGAGCTGTCGAAATGGCTGGCATAGGCTCCGTTTGTAAGTTCAAGATGGATATATAGATCCTCAGAGACGAAATCGTCGATCCGAGTCTGAATAGCTTGGGGTTGAATGAGCTGCATAATGTCCTCCTAGAGTGTAAAAGAATAGCTGGTTCCAGTGCATTTATTATACATGAAAAAAAGAGCCTGCCCAAGGAACTCTAAGAATTCCTTAAGCAAGCCTGGAGATGCTAAGAATTAAAGATTAACTATAGAGAAGACCTTATCATTGATGAAATAGACGTATTGGTCGCCGTACACTACATACCCGTCATAAACTTCGTCCGGGTCTCCCCAGGATAGCAGAAGCTCTGTGATCGTCATGCCGCTGACCGCCCGCTCTTCACGGATGGCTGACCACATTTTATCGCTGATCTTGAACTTCGTTTGCGGATTCTTGAAAAACAGTACCTCTTCGACATACTCACTAGGGTCATCACGAGGTTCAATCTTGAGCGGAACCTCCTGCCCGTTGGCCCGGCGGATGATCATTTCTAAATTACCATTGGCCGGGTTCGGGCGGAAATTGGCGATGGTTGCTTTCTCAAAGTTCTTGAACGGACTATCGCTGATCATGGCGTTCCGGGTCCACACCGTTAGTCCATTATAGTAATACTTCAAATAATCAATATTCTCCATGGTGTACATAGTATTGTCCACAAAATCGTTCAAGTCCAGAACCCACTCGGTTCCGGCTTCATTTTGCATCACAAAGTTCTGGTTGTTGTCATCAACATACTGTACACTTTTCACCCAATGGCTTCCCGGATGTCCATATAAGTAGACCTTTTTGCCAAGCACAATGCCCATCGTTCCAGGCAGCTTGCTGATGGCGTAGAGCATACTGTTGCTCTTATTCTTGCCGTCCTCTGTGCTCCAGACGAACAACGCTATGGCGCTGGAGGCATATTTGCCGTCGATCGCTCCGAGCTTCAGCAGAGTTTTGAAGGCCACGTAATTGGTGCTTTTGTACAAAATAGAGTTATCCTTGTTCAGCTTGGTGCTTCCTTTGCTGCCTGTGAGCGTTACGCCAGTGGCATCTGCCGCCACAGTGAAGCCCGGGATCTGCCCGGCCAGCTTAACCGGCACAAAGGCAGAGCCATTCACAAGTACAGATTTAACTGGCGAAATAAGCAGGTTGCCTTCGACAAACGTAGCAATCTCCGTGTACACCGGTGCGGCTGCGGCCGCTGCCTGTCCGGCGCCTCCCGGATAGACCAGTCCGAGCGCAAGCAGCAGAGTGGTGAGCAGTAATGCAAGTTTTTTCATAGATGTTCTAATTCCTTCCCCCGATGTAAGTTAGGTGTCCCGGCAAGGTGCCGGAATCTTCCAGATCAGTACATTCGACAAGAAGTTAATTATTTCCTCTATATAAAATCACTTATCTGTATTCCTTCAGCCGTTCTCTACTTCGGAATACGGATCACAAATACCGTCGGCTCCCCTTCCCTACTCTCCAGTAGCAGCGTGCCCTCCATCTTCTCTACGTTCTTCTTGGCAATGGACAAGCCCAGACCGGTACCCCCGCTTGCCGTTGTCCGGGATTCATCTCCCCGCACAAACGGATCAAAGATCGTAGTCCACAGCTCCTTCGGAATGCCGACTCCATTGTCCGCAATCTCGATCCTGATCTGTGTATCTTCGGGAATCACGGATACCCGGATGCGCGTCCCTTCGGGATTATAGGCCAGAGCATTAGAAATTAGATTATTAATGACACTGGCGAACAGCTCGGGATCATAACGGGCATAGACCTCTTCTTCGGGCACCTGCACGTGAAGCTCGAATTCTTTTTGCTCAATCTCGCCATAGGTATCAGCAATAATCTCCCGCAGATGGTCGCCCAGCTCAAGGCGCTCTATCCGCAGGATGAAATCCGGTGAGTCTAGCTTAAGCAGATCCAGCATATGCGTAATGAGCTTCGTGACCTGCACGGACTTGGTGTAGATGTAATTCAAATATTTCGTCTGCCGCTCCGGGTCGGTAACGCGTCCTTCGATAAGGGCCTGCGCGTATCCCTGGATGCTGGTAATCGGGGTCTTCAGGTCATGCGACAGATCGACCATCAGACGCTGCTTGCTTTTCTCGGCGAGACGCTTCTCCTCGGTGGTCTTCTCAATCACATCAGCCATGTAGTTGAAGCTGTGGCCGATCCGCAGGAACTCGGTCTCTGCATACAGAGCGATCCGCGTGTTATAATGCCCTTCCATCATACGGTTCAAGCCTAGATTCAGCACCCGCAGCGGCTTCTTGATCCGTCTGGAGACCCAATAGCTGTACACAAAAATCAGCAGCAGAATCAACCCGCTGACCAGGAATACATAAAAGAACACCGAATGATTCAGATAGGAGACCAGAAACTCGTTGTTAATGGAGACATTGATTACATCGCGGGGAATCTTAAGCAACATCCAGGCTGCCCCGCTATCCTGCTCCGTTACGCTCGTAATAGAATAATAAAAGGGCTGGTCGCTGCGGTTCTCCAGTCCCTGAAACAGGCTGTCCTCGTCATAAACCTGAATCTCATCCTGCTTCTCGCCAACAACACGGATCACCCGCTTGCCGGAATCCAGCAGCTCCAGCCAGCCTCCGCTCTTCAGCAGACGTTCGCTCTCCGGTCCTTGGCCCAGCTCCTCCCGGTACGTCCCGGCCTCCACAGATAGATTGGGATCAGGCGTCATCCGCTCCCGGATGACTTGGGCGATATCCTTTTGTACGAACAGGTAGACCACTAACACCAGCATCAGCAGCATACAGTTGAACAGCAGGAAGTCGATGGTCAGCGACGTCTGCAGCGGGCGGTTATCTCTACTTTTCCACGGGTGCTTCAATTTTGTACCCCAATCCCCTGATCGTCTTCAGGTATTCCGGTCTCTTGGAATCTCGTTCGATCTTGTCGCGGATGTTGCTGATGTGCACCATAATGCTGTTGTCCTCGTAGACATAGAAATCTTCCCAGACAGTCTCATAGATCTTCTTGCGTGTAAAAACACGGCCCGGCTGCTGCATCAGCAGCTCCAGGATTTTATATTCGGTTGATGTCAGAGCGACAGCCACCCCGGCCACTTCAACCTGACAGGTACTCCGGTCCAGCGTCAGCCTGCCGAGCACGATCTGCTCACTTGGCTTCTCCTCCTCCGGTGCCTTGGCATCAAACTGATGCACCCGCCGCAGCATGGCCCCGGCACGCGCCACAATCTCCAGCGGATTAAAAGGCTTAGCGATGTAGTCATCCGCTCCAAGCTCCAGCCCCAGGATTTTGTCATGATACTGGCTCTTGGCGGACAGGAACAGTACAGGGAAATGCTCGTGCTCCCGAATCCGCTTCAGCAGCTGCAGCCCGTCCATCCCCGGCATCATAATATCCAGAATTGCCAGGTCAATCTTGTTATTCTGCATCAGCTTCAAGGCTTCAATTCCGTTCTCTGCCGTCAAAATGTTATATTCCTTCTCCAGATACAGCTGCAGAAGCTCAACAATCTCCGATTCGTCATCGGCTATGAGAATGGTATACATGGTGAATCCCCCTCTATCTTGTCATGCAAGCCGCGCTCTTTGTAACTATAGCCTGCCATTCTTAATCCAGTCTAAACCAAATCTAAAGAAAAGATAAAGAATTATTACAACTCAAAGCTTGGCCGTCGCTGCGGTGAACATTTGGACTTCCGGCCGCTGTTGTGTTTGGATTTCCTGAATATAATCGCTACTCGCGGTAGAAATCCAAACACAAAGGCGATCGCATTCGCTCCTCCAGTTCCAAATTTCCCCTCCGCTTCTTTTTGCTTTTCGTTTGTAAAACCTTCTTAATAGTTCCAAAACAAATAAAAGAAAAAGGAACAGCCCGCTCAGCCAATGAATGGCTTAACGGACTGTCCTAATAGTAGAGGTTAGTTTAGGCAGAGCTTAACCGTGAAGCTTCACCTTACACCGTAGGTACGGTTCCCCCGTCAATCACGTACTCAGCACCCGTAATGGATGCTGCCCGGTCGGAAGCGAGGAAGGCTACCAGCTCACCCACCTCCTCAGGGAAGCCGGGACGTCCGATGGGAATGCCGCCCAGCGCGTCCATTACCGACTGCAGTGCACTTTCCACACTGCCTGTTACCTCCGCAATGTTCTCCATCATGGCATCAGCTGCTGTTGTCTGAATGAAGCCCGGTGCGACCCGGTTCACCCGGATGCCCTTCGGAGAGAATTCCTTAGATAAGCTCTTGCTGTAATTGCTTAACGCAGCTTTGGCGGCTGCATAGGGGATGGTCGATTCGATCAGCGGCAGCACTCTTTGAATGGAGGAGATGTGGATGATGACTCCCTTGCCCTGCTCCAGCATGAGCGGGATCAGCCCCCGGTCCAGCCGCACAGCTGCGAGCAGGTTCAGATTCAGCGCATCCATCCAGTGTTCATCGGTCGCGGCCAGGAATCCTCCGGCAGGTGTCGAGCTTCCTCCAATGTTATTCACTAAGATATCAATGCGGCCGAAACGCTCCTTAACCGCAGCAATTACCCGGTCCACTCCTTCTTGCTTGGACAGATCTGCCTGGACGAACAAATCAGAAGCGGGCCCTTCCGTCGGAAGTGTCCGGGCAGTAGTCATAACTTCAGCGCCTGCCGCTGTGAATCGGGCAGCGATAGCCTGTCCCATGCCCTTGGTACCGCCTGTTACCAGGACTCTTTTACCCTCGTATTCTGTCAGCGGGCTAGCATAAGTTATAGCCATCGTTACAGCCTCATTTCATTAGGGATTCCTCAGGTTAGGCTGGAAGTCCAGCCGTCTAAGGTTTATAAGTATATCTTAGACTTGATTAATATGAGCGTCTAATTTATTATTTTCATTAAATTCATTAATAATATTAATATATAAAGGAGGCTGCCTACATGGAGCTTACACAATTGGAGTACTTTCTGACCGTAGCCCGGCTTGAGCATATGACCTCAGCGTCCAAAGCGCTGCGAATTACGCAGCCTGCCTTGAGCCATGCGATATCCAAATTGGAAAGTGAGCTGGGGGTTCCTTTATTCGAGCGTAAGGGCCGCAATGTCCAGTTGAACCGCTATGGGGTTATGTTCAGTTCACGGGTCGAAGAAGCGCTGCGCAGTATCGGGAATGGGGTGCGGGAGATTGAGGAGTCGGCCAATGCGGAGAGCGGAACCGTTCATCTGTCTTATCTGAATATTCTTGGCGTGGACCTGATCCCCTCGCTTATCAGAGACTATCAGGCAGACCATCCGAAGGTACGGTTTGATCTGTATCAGGGGAATCACGGGGATATCGACGAATCGCTGGATAACGGGACCTCGGATATGTTGATTACGTCCAGAGAGACTACGGCGGAGAATAAGGAATGGATGGTAATTCGCAAATTGCCGATTTATATTGTGGTCTCCAGTTCCCACCGGTTCGCCTCGCGTTCCTCGCTGAGTCTGTTCGAGCTGTCGGGTGAGCCGTTTGTAGGACTGAAGACGAATTGCGGACTCAAGAACACCATCACCTCCCTCTTCCAAAATACTAATTTCGAGCTGGCCTCTACCTATTATGCTGAGGATCTGATTACTGTGGCCGGCTTCATCAAAGCCGGGCTCGGCGTATCCGTGCTTCCGCAGACGCTGGGACTGATGCTTGACGGGCTGGTCTGGATTCCCATCCAGGAACCGGGCTGGGAATGGGAGGTGGGCCTGCAATGGCGCCGGGACCATTATCTGTCTCCCGCCTCCAGAAGGTTCATGGAGTATATTCGGCAGAATAGAGAAGTATAAAGAGCTGCCCCAACTAGCCGCTTCACGGCTTTGGGACAGCTCTATTAGGTCATTTTAACGAATCAAAGTCTGAATCTCTTCAATGGTTGCCTGGTACTGGGGCTGGAAATCAGCAGAATTCATATAACCGGCTATGCTGGTCAAGAATTGTCTGCCTTCAGTGGTCCGGCTCACCTTAGCGGCATCCAGTACACACAGCAGCAGATTACCGTTACCTACGCTGCACTCTGTGAGGAAACTTAGCTTGTGATTACGCTCGAAATTATCGATGGTCTGTACGATGGGATTCCAGCTGCGGTCCGCCTCATCCATGATAAGCGATTTGGAATGCTGGGCGATAGTCCACCACGGGTAGGTGGAATGCGCTTCACTCGGGAAATCGCGCAGCACCGGATGCCCGTTATCGATCAGCAGGCCCATCGTACCGATGGGAACCGGCCGGTTCATGCTCTCCGAGATCGAGCGGAACATCGGGTAGCACCAGAAATCCGTGCAATAATAGCCTTCGATTCCGTTCTGAACCGACTCCGGCTCCGGCATCAGCAGCACGTTGCCTCCTTGCTCCAGCAGGGAGACTGCCTCCTCAGACAGCTCTGTGAACACATGGATGCCTTCAACTTCAAGCGGATTATCGCTCTGCTCAGGATATATCCACAAGTCGTAGCTCTTACGGATATCAGTTCCTTGGACCCGGAGCGACAGCTCCGTACGGCTCATCCGGTCAACCGCCGGAAGCTCAATCGCCAGATCACAAATGTCTATGTAGTGGGTTCCGGCAGGAATAAAGGCTCCGGCTGAGCCCGTTGTCCGAACACCCCCTTCAACCGCAAGCTCCCAGTGAAGCTCGATGGCATCCGGCATTCCGCTGCGGAAGCAGCTCAGCTCCACATGGGCCTCGAAGGTCTCACCAGCGCCGTAGTTATACTTGGGGAATCTTGCCAGCAGCACGGCATCATTACAGAAGGTCCGCCACTCTTCCGGGCTAATCAGCCCCTTGGAATCCATGAAGGCATCCAGAACACCTACCAGTGCTGTGCCTTGGCCGCTGAAGTCCTGGAGATCCAGAAGCTGGAATCCGGCAAGCCGGCGGGAACGGAAGGCAGCCTCAAGCTCTTCCTTGTAGCAAGCGACAGCGAGCTGGCCTGAGCTTTTGAAGTATGCATCGGCCAGATGTCCAAGCCCCTTACTCTCCAGCCGTTCGCGGAAGATGACGAAGTTCCCGGCCTTTAGCGGGCCTGTGTATTTGCCGATTTCCTGGAAATCCGGAAACGTAGCATATTGTCCAATCTCATGCGAGATTACCGGAACCTGTGGTATCCATTCGCCGGACTCACTGCCGGATTGTACGGCCTTGGCTTCGGTACCGTACTGGATCAGGATCTCGCCGCCTGCCTCGACGGACACTCCTTCACCATTCCCGAAGCCCGGCGGAACAATCTGATCGTCGTAATCCTTCATTGTACTTGGCAGCGAAGTCTGGACATGGCCAAGCGGAGCATCGCACATGGCATAGGAGCCTCTGAACAGCCTGTCCCGGGTGAAGCGCACACCGCTGAAGAAATCGTCATGCTCCAGCACCTCCGGCACCCATTGATGGTTATTTGAACCTTGGGTGTAGAGCGGACGGTCATCGAACGCTTTATAATCTGCAAGGAAAGAATCAATCCGCTCTTTGCTGCCCCATAACTCATTGCCTAGCGACATCATGACGAAGGAAGGATGATTGCCGAATTCCCGCAGGATGGCGTATCCTTCGCTGATCAGATAGTCCTGCTCAGCCTGATTATGCCCTTCATCGGTATCTACAGTAATGGTTCCCCAGAACGGCAGCTCCGGCTGCATGTAGATCCCGAGCAGATCGGCAGCGGTGAACGCAGCCTCCGGGGGGCAGCAGGTGTGGAAGCGGTAATGATTGATCCCGTAAGACTTGGAGATCCCCAGGATTCGTACCCATTCCTCCACATCGGTCGGAGCATAGCCGGTGAGCGGGAAGATCAGGCCGTCATGCTTGCCGCGCAGAAAAGTCTTTTCCCCATTAATGGTGAACTTGTCCCCCTCAGCCCGGAATGACTTAAGCCCAAAGATCACCTCCTGCCGGTCCACGGTAATTCCATCGCTGCCCTTGAGAACAAGGCTGACAGTATACAGATGGGGAGCGAATTCACTCCACAGCAGCGCATCGGGACCCAGTGCATAGTCTATAGTGAACGGACCCGGTGCGATGATATATTCCTGTTCCTCTGCGGAATGTGTTATCTCACTATTGAAGCTATTAGCAGATACCGCGAGTGTAGCACCTTGCATGCTCTCCAGCGTTGCCGAGATCTGCACCGAACGTGCAGACAGATCAGTCTTCAGCCGGATGCCGCTAATCCGGGCTTCCCCATAGAACTGCAGCTCCATCCGGCCGGTAATTCCGTTCCAGTTGGTCTGGGTGTCCGGCGAGGTCATATGCCCGCCTTTGGTCGGATAGCCGGTGTTGTCCACCCGGATAGTAAGCGTATGACTCCCGGGCTGCAGCTGCGGCAGCTCATATACATGCGGAGTATTCAAGCTGTCGCGGCTACCGATCTCCTGACCGTCCAGCCAGAGGGTGGTAAGCCTTGTACGTTCCAGATATAAGCAGCAGTGCTTACCTGTGAGCTCTTCCGGAATCACAACTTCACTGGAGTACCAGACCGGTCCTTCATAACGGAATTCATCCGTCAGAGCGCCTACCAGAATCTCCTCATTCTTCGGCCCTTTACGGGCGAAGGAGGTAGTTCCCGGCAGCATAATTACATCGGTAAAAGGTAGCACCAGTCCTTGCCCCTTCTCTTCCAGCTGCAGCTTCCATTCGCCTTCAAGGCTGATCTTTGACAGCACAATTATCACTCCTAATCATGGTAATCTCTATACTCTTGCGGCCAGATGCCGCCATGAATCCAGCAGTTCATCACTGTGCATCCAGCCTCCGGCCAAATCCTTAATCAAACGCTCCGGCAGCATTTCCCGGCTTCCTGTTAGTTTCTCCTTAAGCAGGGCTGTTTCCTGCTCCAGCAAAAAGCGCATGCCGGATCATACCGGCACGCGCTCAATGGATGAAGCTGATTCAGTTGTCTACTGAATGGAAATTTTCAAAGCGCACCAACGATAGCATGCGGCACGTAGTGCTCTTCCAGCCGGGCAATCTCTTCAGCTGTCAGCTGAAGGGATAACGCTCCCACCGCATCGGTAATATGCGACAGCTTCGTCGCCCCGATAATCGGCGCAGTGACCGGCTGTTTCTGCAGCAGCCAGGCCAGTGCAACATGGATGCGCGGAACTCCGCGCTCCGCCGCAATGGCAGCTACCTGCTCGACAATCAGGCGGTCCTTATCGGCTGTAGCATCGTATTTGGATCTCTGTACCTGATCCGTTTCCGAGCGCAGCGTAGATTCCGCCCAGTCCCGGGTTAGCCGGCCGGAAGCCAAGGGGCTGTAAGGGATGACCGCAATGCCCTCTTCCTTACAGAGCGGGAGCATCTCACGTTCCTCTTCACGATAGATGAGATTCAGGTGGTTCTGCATGGAGACGAACCGGGTCCAGCCGTTCATATCAGCAACATGCAGCGCCTTCTGGAACTGCCAGGCATACATGGCGGAAGCGCCAATATAGCGGGCTTTTCCCGCCTTCACCACATCATGCAGGGCTTCCATCGTTTCTTCAATCGGCGTAGTATAATCCCAGCGGTGAATCTGGTACAGATCAATGTAATCAGTTCCAAGCCGCTTCAGGCTGTGGTCGATCTCGCTCATAATTGCTTTGCGGGACAAGCCCCCGCCGTTCGGTCCGGTTCGCATAGGGAAGAATACTTTGGTCGCAATCACCACCTCATCCCTGGTAGTCATGTCCTTCAAAGCCCGTCCGAGCATTTCTTCACTCGTGCCGTCAGAATAGACATTGGCCGTATCGAAGAAATTAATGCCCAGGTCCAGTGCAGCACGGATCATCGTCCGGCTCTGCTCTTCATCCAGCACCCAAGGGTGCACCCAGCGCTTGGCATCGCCAAAGCTCATACAGCCCAGGCACAGTCTGGAGACATCAAGGCCGGTGTTGCCCATTTTTGTATATTCCATTCGCTTGTTCCCTGCTTTCCTGAGAATAGTGTAGATTACAGTCTCTCTTATTGTGCAACAGATAATGGATTGGCGTTATCACAATAGTCGCGAATGATTGCCTAATCCTACCGTTCTCATTAACACTCCCGCCGGATATGCCCTATAATGAAACCATATGAAACTAAGGAGGATCTCAAGTGACCGAAGCAATCGCAACGCAAAAGCTTGAGCTGTGCCGGCTGATTGAGCGGCATACCGGCCGGGACGGCGCTCATGAAACGGCCGTGCCTGCACTGCAATTCATCCGTTACTCCCAGGCGAGTGAGCCTGCTTACAGAGTGTATAACCCGTGTTTCTGCTTCATTACCCAAGGCGTGAAGGAGATTATGCTGGCTCAGGAGCATTTTGTATATACCTCTTCTGATTTCCTGGTGGCTTCAATGAACCTGCCGGTAGTGGGACAAGTGATTAAGGCGTCCCCGGAGGTTCCCTATTTAAGCTTCAAAATGGAATTCACGCAAAACCAGATTCTGGAGGTCCTCCATGAATCGCAGCTGCAGATTCTCCCGCGGGAGAATGCCCGGCTTGCCTTATTCGTCGGACACATCGACACGGATCTGCTGGATGCGCTTCTCCGTCTGGCGCGGTTGCTCGATACTCCCAAAGACATCCCGTTCCTTGCCCCTCTATATACTAAGGAAATTCTGTATAAACTGCTGCAGGGACCGTATGGAGTAACGCTGGCCCAGATTGCCATGGAAGGCAGCAGCACTTACCGGATCAGGGAAGCAATTGAACAGATTGTCAGCCATAGCGAACAGGCTCTGCGGATTGACGAGCTGGCCGATATCGCCAATATGAGCGTCTCCGCATTCCACCGCAACTTCAAGGAAGTTACGGCTATGAGCCCGATCCAGTTCCAGAAGCAGCTGCGCCTGCAGGAGGCTCGCCGCCTGTTATTAGCCGAGTCTGCAGATGCAGCCGATGTTGCCTTCCGGGTCGGCTACGAGAGCGCCTCACAGTTCAGCCGGGAATATTCCCGTATGTTTGGCGCTCCCCCGCGGGCCGACATCAAGCGGTTGAAGGAACAATTTGAGCTTCCGGTACAGATTTGATACCTGCTTAGTCGAGTACAACCTGCTTAGTCGCGATATTCGCGCAGAATTCGCGGTCATGCTCCACGAACAGGATCGTCGGGGTATATTCCAGCAGCAGCTCCTCGATCTGCATCCGGGAGATGACATCGATGAAGTTCAGAGGCTCATCCCAGATGTGCAGATGCACCTGCTCGCTGAGGCTGGCGGCAATCAGCACCTTTTTCTTCTGCCCGCCGCTGTACGTGGACAACTCCTTCTCGAATTGCAGCCGCGAGAAATCTAGCTTCCGCAGAATCGATTTGAACAGGCTCTCGTCGATCCCCTGCTCTCTCGCATATTCACTTAGGCTGCCCTTGAGCTGCGAAGTATCCTGGGATACATAAGAGATAGACAACTGGCTGTCCCGCGCGAAGTGGCCGGTATAGCTTATGTCCTCCCCGCAGATCAGCTTCAGAATGCTTGATTTGCCTGAGCCGTTGCTGCCGGAGAGGGAGATCCGGTCCCCCTGTTCCAGAGCGAAGCTAACGCCGGAGCATACTGTTTTGTCCTCATAGCGGATCGAGAGATCCTCCAGCTCCACCAATTGCTGCTTATGATAGGGAAGCTGTGCAATCTTCAGACTGTCCGCGCTCTCCAGATTCCGCAGCAGCTTCGACTTCTCGGCGATGGCGGATTCCTGCCGCTGCTGAATCGACTTGGAACGCTTCATCATCTTGGCGGCCTTGTGGCCGACATAGCCCTTATCCAATTTGTTGCCGGAGCTTCGGGTGCCATTCTTGGATTTCTCGACTTCATGCGCCCAGCCGCCCGTTCTTTTGGCAGAGTCCGACAAGCGCTTGATGTCCTTCCGCAGCTTCTCATCCTCCGCCAACTCGAACTGATCCTGTCTGGACTTGTTCTCCCACCAGCTGCTGAAGTTGCCCTTCTGGATCTCAATATTGGTCTTGTTAATCGACAAGATATGGTCCACACAGTTATCGAGAAAAGCACGGTCATGCGACACCAGAATATACCCGCTCTTCGTACGCAGATAGTCACTGACCAGCTTCCGGCCCTTCGCATCCAGATGGTTCGTCGGCTCGTCTATGAGCAGGAACTGGTTCTCGCGCGCGAACAGAGCGGCCAGCAGCACCTTCGTCTGCTCCCCGTTCGACAGCGATTCAAACGGCCGGTACAGCGTATCCTCGGACACCCGCAGCAGCGACAGCTCGCGCATCAGCTTCCAGTGCTCCATCTCCGGGTCAATCTCCTGCATGACATCCACGGTCAGAGCCGCAGGGTCAGCCACCGCAAACGGGAAATACTCGAAGCCTACCTGTGCGGATATCATCCCGCTGCATTCATATTTGCCGAGCAGCAGATTCAGGAAGGTGGTTTTGCCGCGGCCGTTGCGTCCGGTGAAGCCCAGTTTCCAATCTGTATCCAGCTGAAAGCTAACATTCTCAAAAATATGTTCGTAAGTGCCCTCATAGGCAAAAGTCAGCTTGCTCACATTAATCAAAGACATACACGTATCCTCCTGTATTTACAAAAATAAAAGCTGCAAGAAGGTTCTCCTCCCGCAGCTCAAATAAACACAGCAAATCTGTTCCCCCGGACACTTACCTCCAGGCAGACTTGAATAAGGATATTTGGACCAGAGTGAAAAGAGGCAGACCCTTCCTGCATATCAACCATAAATTGCGCGCCACAAATAACGCTTGTTTATTGGTCACATTACGCAAGAAATGTCCGCACGATACTCTTCAACTCCAATCGCTTAATTAAGTGCATTCTAACACGAGTCTTCCCGGAGATCAACCCGTTAGTCAGATCAGTCCGTGCTTCAGGAAGCAATTATACAGTCCATCGTTCTCAATAGAATCGGTGATATCATCGGCAATTGCTTTGAGCGGCTCGCGGGCATTGCCCATGGCAACCCCCACCTGGACATATTCCAGCATCTCCAGATCATTAAGTCCGTCGCCAATCGCCATACTGTCTTCAAGAGGGATATTCAAATGATGCAGGACATCGGCAATAGCCGCAGCTTTATGAACGCCAGGCATCATCAGCTCCCCGCTGTTCTCCCCGAAGATCGGGATGGAGCACTGAATCGCCGTGAACCGGTCCTGTAATTCCTCCTGAATCTGCTGAAAGGGCAGGCTGCTCTCCAAGAAGCATACTTTGTTGACGTCATCCAGATATAATTCCTCGTCCCCATAAGTAAGTGTTGCGATATAGGGATGGGGCGACAGTCGTTTTCTCTCCCGCGCCTCGGGGTCATTCAGCAAGTCTCCATAGATTCTGCGTTCCAGATGAGGCTGTAAATAGCGGCTGCCGTGAAGCGCCGTATTGGATTCCAGAATGAAATCGACCCCGTTCGCGTTAAAATAATCGATCAAATGCTTCGCATCCTCCGGGGTCACTTTTTTATGATAAAGCATTTCGCCACAGCTCTCCACATATCCGCCAGCCGCTCCAATCAACCCGTCGAACCCGATCTCCCAGATATAATCATAGATTTCAGCCTTGGAGCGTCCGGTGCACAGGTACAGCAAATGCCCGTTCTTCCGTGCCTGCTGGCATGCCTGCACTGCCGATTCCGGGACTATTCCATTCTCCATGAGAAGCGTTCCGTCAATATCGATGAAAATAATCTTGCTGCTGGTCTGATTCATATCCTCTTCTCCCCTTTGTCTAGTCTTCCACTGAACTATAGGTTATGAAATGCGTTCCAAGTCAAGCGTTATTTCATAAGTCCCACCCGATTCATTCAATCCAGATCTGTCCAAATAGATAGGATAGATTGAGCTAATGGGTTTTATGTTTTGGGATGTGCCGTGACTCCAGAGAAGTTTTGGACTTCCGGCCGCTGTTGTCAGCAGATTTCATGATTTATCCCGTTTTTAACGGTAGAAATCCGCAGACAAAGGCGGGCGCTACCGCTCCTCCAGTTCCAAAATTCCCCTCCGCCACTTTTCCCTTAACTTAAATCCTTAAGTTCAATTTATATAGGCGTTGCAGAAAGCATCTTATCCCATTAGGAGGTACATAATGAGAACATTACCAGAAACCTTAGCAAAAACAGCAAGAGCGGTGCTGCTAGGTACAGCTCTGACTCTGGCAGGCGGTACAGTGATTGCAGGCGTTGGTGGACAGCCCGTAGCTGCAGCGTCGGCATCCACAGCTGATGCTCAGGCCGTCTATAACCAATTCCGCAAATATGTCGGCAATCCCGCAAGCCTCGCGCAGGCACGCAAATATCTTATGAACCATATCTCCAAAGTTGGCTCCTGGTACGGCACGGTAATGACCCTTCAATTGGAGAATGCCCAGAAAGCAGAGCTGGAGCGGTTCTCCGAGAAGCTATATACAGATGCTGTGCAAAAGACATTAATGGATGCCGAAATTAACAACGACATGACCTATACGGAGATCCTGAAGCGGGTTAAAGCACCTGCGGTCCGCAAGCTGATTGAAGAGATTTGGGATAAAGGCTATAAGCTGGAGTCCAGCGAAGGCATGTATTATCCGGTTATGCATTATGAAGGCTTCAAGGTCTTCAAGCCCTATGTCAGCAAGGATATCGCCGCGTATATTGATATCATGGCAACGGAGAGCAACAAGCCTTCCACCTTCGATGCGGGTATCGTGATCACTTGGGACGAATTGATCGGCAGAGCTGCCATCATGAGTGATTACGTCCAGGATTATCCGAAGTCGAACCGGACCGCGGCCATCCGCAATGAAATGTCCTATACCGTTCCCTTAGTGCTGCTCGGCTCGGATAAAACCCCAGCCTACGATTATGACACGAATGAACTCGACCCCGAGCTGCGCAGCGCCTACGACCATGCCCTGATGGAGGGTGCAGATGATAACAAAGTGCTGAACATCCTGGTCAAGCTGGTAACGCTTCTGAATACTTTTGGTAATCAAAAGACGCCTGCGGTTGAATCCTACCTGGATCAAGTGGTTAAGCAGTATACCGAGCTGTGAATGGTTACAATTTGAATTGAATGATGCTGGCGGGAGAAAAGCTGGGAGGCTCAACGGGGCACAATGTGATCGGTTTTTCGATTACATTTGGTCACATGCCTACGTAGCGCCCCAATGTGATCGGTTTTTCGATTACATTCGGCCATACGACTACGCAGCGCCCCAATGTGATCGGTTTTTCGATTACATTCGGCCATACGACTACGCAGCGCCCCAATGTGATCGGTTTTTCGATTACATTTGGTCACACGCCTACGCAGCGCCCCAATGTGATCGGTTTTTCGATTACATTCGGCACACGTGCCCTCCAGCGCTCCATTGTAATCGGTTTTTCGCATACATTTGGCCTCGGGCCATCAGACCGCAAAAAGGCTGTCCTTCATCAGAAAGGACAGCCTCTTTGCACATCCGTTACACCAAATCCTCTTCCTGCGCTCCGGTAATTACCGTAACAATGCTTGTGCGCAGTTGATCCGCATTCTTGGCCTGATACGGATCGGCGGCGTAGATTACGGCATCGGCAATATAGCCTTCCGCAATCCGGCCCAGCTCATGGCCGCTTCCGAGAATCCCCGCCGCGTCTTCTGTAGCTGACCGCCAGACCTCCGACCGGCTCAGGCCATAGTCCAGCAGGGTGTCGAATTCCTGCAGGTTGTAGCCATGCAGCGCAGGCGTAGCGTAATCAGTGCCGAAGCCCAGCCGCACCCCTGCCTCTCTGGCATATCCAAGCGCGATGGCGTGTGCATCGGCTGCCCGGGCTGCGCGTTCACAGATGACCGGCGGCAGCCCCAGGACTCCCTGCGGATCGGCGGCGATCCGGTAGATGGAAGTGGTCGGCACGTAAGCTACGCCGGATTCGGCCAGTCTCCCGGCCTGATCCCAGGTCATGAACATCCCGTGCTCAATAGATTCCACACCGGCCTGAATGGACCAGTCAATCGTCACTCCGCCCCAGGTATGCACCAATACCTTCTTCCCGTTCGCATGGGCATGACGGACGATGAAGGCGAAATCCTCCCTAGAGAAGTTCGGCTCCGTAACCTGCTCGGTAGGTGCGCCAAGACCGCCGGTTGCCATGATTTTGACCCAGCCTGCCCCGGTCGCGTAGATCTCCGTCAGGCGGCTCTCCAGATGCTTGATCCCCTTGGCATCGGCAGCTCCCAGCATTTCACTGCTGGTCTCTACCCGCAGCGGCTGCTGGTAATACTTCACGAGATGCCGGATCGTGGCTGGCAGAATACCGCCGGCATCGCGGGCTGTAGTTACCCCCGTCCGCAAGGTAGCGGCGAAGGCCTCCGCCTGCATGACCTCAATCTCGCGGGGGTCCCGGCGGAGCTGGTCGTCATGGTCGAAGTCGGTCCAGGCCAGATGGGTGTGCAGATCCAGAATGCCCGGACTGATCCATAGCTGCTGCTGCCTGGAGCCTTCCGCCTGTTCCGGCTGTGGACCCGCTTCTGCCACTGAGGTGAACCGCCCGTTCGTAATCTCGATATCAAAGCGTTTCTCCGGGGTACCCGCAATATGGATTCCAGTGTACGCCTGAAATTGCGGCTGCTTGAGGATCATTCCGCTTCCCTCCAGATCTGGCGGACGGCCTGCACTGCCGGTTCAGCATCCAGCTTCAGCAGTCTGGCCAGCGTCTGCACCGCTGCTTCGACACTCTCCCGGCTGGCATTCGTTCCGAAATGATTGATCCGCAGCAATTGACCGAATAATTCCCCGTCCCCGGGAGCTACGATACCGACAGGCTGCTTGATCAGCAGAAGCGGCTGCTCGTCAATCCGAACAGTCGTAGTCAGCGTGGAATAATGACTGCTGTCCTTCTGCCAAGGCGCAAGCCCAAGCTCCGTGACCCCTGCGACAGCAGAGGCCGCCGCACGTTCATGCCGCTGGATAACCTGTGACAGTCCCTCTTCGGCAACAGCCTCCAGGGCTTCGATTAGAGCTCTGGCTTCCAGGACCGGGATATTCGGCGGGACGCGGAGTGGCGCTGCTCCGTCCGGGGACGGCTGCAGATCCAGCAAGGACAGAATAGAATTGCGCGGAGCCCGTTCGTTCGACTCCAGGAAGGCCCAGCCGCGGGGAGAAATACTGACCGCGCTGATTCCGTTAGGACCGGCGAGCGCTTTTTGCGCACCCATTACAGCGAAATCCACCGCCCACTCATCCACAGACAGCGCCTCTCCCCCGACAGCCGACACGGAATCCGTTACCGTAATCAGGTCATGCCTGCGGGCCAGCTTGAAGATCTCCTCCGCAGGGTTCGAGCCGCCTGTAACCACCTCTGCCTGCACCAAAGAAATCGCAACCGGCTGATGCTGCTCAATCGCTGCAGCAACCTCCTCTACTGTAACCACCTGGTCGAAGGGAACCTTCACTTCCTTAACGGTAGCCCCGCCGCGCGTAAGCCACTCTCCGAACAAGCTTCCGTAAGGTCCGGTTACTACGTTCAGAATCGTACGTCCCGGCGCTGCAATTCCTGCTGCTACCGCCTCAATGCCTAGAATCGCCTCCCCCGGAATGATTACCGGAGGATGCTGTGTCCCTAATAGCCGGGATAGCTGCTGTGTTAATGTGTCCAGCTCAGATAACGTGAGTGGTACGAATCCTGTAATTTGACGGTTCATATAATCCTCCTGATGGTATGAATGTTCAATATTGCGGCATCTTGGGCACCGCAGTCAATAGCTCCCGGCTGTATTCATGCTGGGGCCGGACGAAGAATTCATCCTTCGAATTCACCTCGACCAGCTGCCCCTGACGCATCACAGCGACGGTATCGCTGACGGCATGAATGACTCCCAGATCATGGGAGATGAACAGCATCGTCAGATTAAGCTCGGCTTGCAGCGTATAGAATAGCTCCAGCACGCTGCGCTGCACCGAGACATCCAGTGCGCTTGTGGGCTCATCAGCGATCAGCAGGCTAGGCTCCACACTAAGCGCGCGGGCAATGGCGATCCGCTGGCGCTGGCCGCCGGAGAATTCATGCGGATATCTGTCCAGAGACTTGGCATCCAGCTGCACCCGGCTAAGCAGCTCCTTACTTCTGCGCTCAACCTGCGACCGCTCTACAATCCGGTGGAACAGCAAGGCTTCCGCCAGAATCTGCCTGACGGTATGCCGGGGATTCAGCGAAGAATCCGGGTTCTGAAAGATCATCTGAATCTGTCTATGCTGTGCCTTACTCCGCTTCTTGCCTAACGGCTCCGCACCCAGCAGAAGCTGTCCTTCATCCGGAGTGATCAGTCCGGCAATGACCCGGGCCAGCGTAGACTTCCCGGAGCCGGACTCGCCGACAAGCCCCAGCGTGGTATGCTGCGCAAGCTCCAGCCGGATCTGATCAAGGGCGGTGAATCCGCCATAACGGACGGTTACATCCTGCACCTGTAGTGCTACTTCCATGAGATCCCGTCTCCTTCCAGCTCCGGCAGAGGGAGCACCGAATCCATTAGCATCTGTGTATACGCCTCAGCCGGATGCCGCAGCAGGCTATGCGTCTCGCCTTGCTCAATGATCCGGCCCTGCTTCATTACAACCAGTCTGGAGCAGAGATTGGCGGCAATCGCCAGGTTGTGGGTCACAAAGACCATAGCGAAGCCCAACTCCTGCTGCAGACTCGTAATCGTATCTATAATCTGGCGCTGAACCGTCACATCCAGCGCCGTAGTCGGCTCATCGCAGAGCAGAATGCCCGGCTTGCAGGCCAGCGCCAGAGCAATGACCACACGCTGGCACTGGCCGCCGGACAGCTGCCCCGGGTAGCGGTCTGTTGTCTTCAGTGAAGCTGGCAGACCGAGCCGTTCAAGCAGCTCCAGGGCGATGCGCCGCGCAGCCTTCAGACTGGTTCTCTGTCTGTAATAGACAACCTCGGTCAGCTGCTTCACTACCGGACAGAGCGGGTCCAGTGCCCCTCTGGGGTCCTGGAACACCATGGCACTGCTTACCTTGCTGCGGACCACTCCCCCGGTCTGCTCCACACCACGCGGAAGCAGGCCGAGAATCGCCCGCAGCGTCAGCGATTTACCGGAGCCGGATTCGCCCACTAGTCCGAGGCTTTCGCCGCGTTCAAGGGAGAAGCTGACGCTGTTCACCAGGATTTCTTTGGAGAGGGCCGCGAGTGTCAACGCTTCAAGTTCAAGTACAGGTTGTGTTGTCATCCTTTTCTCCTCCAGATATCGGCCAGTCCGTCTCCCAGGAGAGACAACGCAATTCCCGTATACACAACTGCGAAGCCGGGAACCGCCGACAGCCACCAGGCTGTAGTAATGAAGGGCTGTCCGTCTGCGATCATCGTTCCCCAATCCGGCGTAGGCGGGGCAATCCCTATTCCCAGATAACCCAGCGTAACAATGGCTACCAGGAGTCCGATCATATCCGTCATCAGCACGACAACGGCTTGCGGCAATACATTCGGCAGAAGATGGCGCAGAAGGATGCGGTATCCGGGCAGACCGAGCGTCTGCGCAGAAGCAATCCATTCCTGCTTCCGGAAGGACGCGCTGAGTCCTCTGACCACACGGGCGAATACAATCCAGCCTACCAGAATGAAGGTAATATAGATTCCGCGCTCCCCTGCTCCGCTGGCGAAGGCCACGATAATGACGATCAGATAGAACGGGAAGGCAATAAAAGTGTCCGTGATCAGCGATATAATTCTATCGGTCCATTTGCCATAGTACCCCGAAATCATGCCCAGCATGACGCCCGTGCAGAACGGAATCATCTCAGCCAGCACCATGATCGTCAGATCCGTCCGTGCGGCATAGATCAATCTGGTAAACAAATCACGGCCAAGCTGGTCGGTACCGAGCCAGTGGGCTGCGGAAGGCGGCTGCAGGAAGGCGCTCAGATTCTGCTCTGTCGGATTGTAGGGACTTAAGTAAGGGATGAATATGGCGAGCAGTATAAGTATAGCGAACATAATGATCCCGATCAGCAAGGACGGGGTGTGAAGTACTCTTCGGAGTCCGCTTGCGGGCTTCCCGAGGTCCGGCAGGGTTGTATCTATCTGTGTAGTATTCATGATTTCCCCTTCGTTCTGGGATCAAGCCACCCGGAGATCATTTCGATTAGCAGACTGATAATTACAACAGCCAGTGCACAATAGAGCGCAATCCCCTGAATCACCGGAAAATCTCTATTCGAGATGGAGGTGAACAGCAGGCTGCCGATGCCCTTGATCCCGAAGACCTGCTCCACAACGAGCGTTCCCCCGATCAGGTAGGACACATTCACTCCCAGCAGCATCAGGGTCGGCAATGCTGAATTGCGCAGCACATGCTTGAACAGGATCACCCTGGACGGGATTCCTGCTGCACGGAGAGTGACAACGAATTCGGATTCCAGCACCTCCAGCATTTGCGCACGCAACGAGCGGACCAGCGTAGGAATCTGTGAAAAAGCAATCGTGACCGCCGGAAGCACCAGACTATGGAGCGTACCCGACCATCCCTCGCCGATTCCCCCTACGGGGAACCAGCCCAGCCGCACACTAAAGAACAGAATGAACAGAATCCCAACCCAGAAGACCGGCATCCCGAGGGTGACCGCTGGAATAATGCGGATCAGATGATCGAGCAGCTTGTCCTTCTGGGTGGCAGCAACCGTTGCCAGCAGAAGGGCTACAATTATCGCAAGCACCGAAGCAATTACAATCAGCAGTAGTGTGACCGGAGCACGCTCTGCAATCAGCTCTCTGGACGAGGTGCCGGCAATAATAGAGTTTCCGGTATCTCCCTGAGTGAACAGCAGCTTCACGAACCGGGTGAACTGATCCCATAAGGAGAGATCCAGTCCCAGTGTGTGGTGCATATTCTTAAGCGCTTCAGGTGTGCTGTATTCACCGAGAATCATTTTGGCGGGGTCGCCGGGTACAATTCGAATCAGGAAAAAGACCGCCGTCATTACGCAGAGGATAACAAGTAAGGCTCTTACAAGGGCTAAGGCCAGCCACTTGTAAGAACCGTTGTTTCCAGCTGCACCGCTCAGGGTCAGCTTGGATTTCATCATTTAGCTAGTCGGACATCTTCCAGACGGATGCTGCCGTTAGGCAGAACCACAAGTCCGTCTACAGAAGACCGCGCGCCGATCAGGATATCCGGATAGTACAGCGGAATGTAAGGAACTTCATCGGCAAGCGTCTGTAAAAGCTCGGTGTAGATGGTAGCCCGTCCTTCACCGTCTGCTGTCTTCTGGCCTTCATATAGCAGCTTGGTTACCTTCTCATTCGTGTAATGCGTCCAGTACGATTTGCTGAAGCCTTCCGGGTCAGTCTGGAACGCCAGGATCGAGTTCGCTTCCGGGGAATCCGCCTGACCGCTGTTCAGCATCGCCGCGAAATCATAAGCGAAGAAGCGTTCACGGAAGGTGGCCAGCTCCACCGATTCAATCTCAATTTTGATCCCGATCGCCTGGCCGGCTGCCTGGATAATCTGGGCTTCCTGGGCCCGGGTGCTGTTGCCGGAAGCCACCAGCAGCTTGGTGGAGAATCCGTCAGGGAAGGCCGATTTGGCCAGCTCTGCCTTGGCAGCCGCCGGATCGAAGCTCAGGGCCTTGATCTTGTCATTGGCATTGTAAGGGATCGTTGACGGCAGCAGCGAAGTCGCCGTCTGCGCATAGCCGAAGGTCAGGGCCTTGGTCAGTCCCTCACGGTCAAGCGCCAGTGCCAGTGCCCGGCGGACATGCACATCGGAGAAGTGCTTATCCAGTGTATTGAAGAAGAGCTGCTCTGTCACCCAGCTGCCGTTCGTTACCACTGTTGTGTCTGCACCATCCTTAATCTCACCCGCATTCTGTAGCGACAGGGCTTCAACTGCATTCACTGCTCCCGCCTTAAGCTGGTTGATGGCTTGGCTGTCGTCCTGGATCAGCTTATAGACAAGCTTGTCAATATAAGGCTGGCCTTCCTTCCAGTAGTTGGTATTCTTGGTGAAGGTGACATCACCTGCCGGGTCCCAGGTCTCAATCACGAACGGCCCGGTGCCTACCGGCTTCTTGAAGAATTCCTCTTCGGTCACTCCGCCGAAGTTATTCGGGATGATCCCGTTCGAGAAGTTCGACAACTCCGAGATGAACGGAGTGTAGGGTTCTTTTAGCGTGATTACAAGTGTCTTCTCATCCTGTGCCTTCACCGTATCCACCTTGGCCGAGATGGCCAGGGGACCGCCAACCTTCAGATGCCGCTGGAGGGAGAATACCGCATCCTCTGCGGTCACCGGCGTACCGTTCGAGAACTTCAGGCCGTCACGGAGTACGAACGTATAAGTTAAGCCGTCTTCGCTAATTGTATGTGAGGCTGCGAGCTGATCCGTAATTTCACCCTTGCTGTCAAAAGCAACCAGTGACTCAAACACTTTATCAATCGCGAATGCGTTATTCGATGTAATCTGGTTATGCAGATCAAACGACGTTACGGAAGCCGGGCGGCCATACACGAAGGTGCCTCCAGTTGCAGGCTCTGTTGTGCTTGCACTTTCTGTTGCCGCTGGAGCCGTACTGGCCTTAGCCCCATTATTGGAATCCGCAGGATTGGCAGACCCGGAGCAGCCGGCAAGCAGCGATACGAACAATACCGCAAGTGTGCCCAGCCCTGCTGTTTTTCTCATAGAAGCTTTTAAATTAATCACGTGTGATCCACCCTTCCTATAAATCATATATGTTTAGTATGGATTGTATTATGGATCAGACCTTCACTTCTGTCAAACAAAAATTCATCCGGCAAGCCGAATTGAATCATAATGTTCCAATGAAGGAAATGTATTCGTAATCATCCGCCCGTTATGGCTCTCTGAAGGCTATAATCATCCAGCTCCAGATCAGGCTCTCTGCCGAGTGCCAGCTTCGCCAGCTGATAAGCGATATACGGCCCCATCGTAAGTCCTGAAGCTCCCAGACCATTGGCCGCAAGGACTCCGCTCCACCCGGGGACAGCCCCTATGACCGGCAGAAATCCCGGAGTGAACGGACGGAAGCCGACCCTCACTTCACTATAGGTACCATCCGCCAGTCCAGGCGCAACTTCCAGCCCTTTAGCCAGAATCTCCTGCATCCCGCCGGCGGTCACTCTGGTATTATATCCTTCTACGTCATTCTCATGAGTAGCTCCGATAACAATCTGCTGCCGGGCAAAAGCGAGCAGATATTGATCGCTTGGCGGGATCACCACCGGCCAGACTTCCGTATCTTGTTGGTCAGATACCTGCAAATGCATGATCTGCCCCTTCTGGTAGCTCACCTTAAAGTCCATGCCCAGCGGCCGGAGCAGCGGGTTCGCCCATGCGCCTGCGCAGATAAGCACTTCATCCGCCGGATAATAGCGTCCCCCTGCGTTGACTCCGGTGACCCGGCCCGGTTCAAAGGCAAGCGCAGCGTCACCGGTAACCATTACCGCACCCTGCTGCTGTGCAGAATGTAGCAGAGCATCCCGCAAAGCGCGGCCATCCACTCTGGCAGCACCGCTGATATGTACCGAGGCGTATCCTTCCGCCAGCAGCGGGAACCGTTCATGGGTCTCCTGAGGGTTAAGCCGCGTAATGACTCCGATCTCCGGGGCATCCGCCAGCCGCAACCGTGCCCGCTCTTCTATTTTGTCGAGCTTGCTCTCATCCGTATGTATACTAAGCGCTCCAACCCGGGCATAACCGGTATTCGCTTCTCCGCCTTGCTCCAGCTGCTGAATCAGCTCAGGGTAGAACCGCGCCCCCGCCTTCGCCAGCCGGTACCAGGCCTGATTGCGCCGCTGCGACAGCCAGGGACAGATGATGCCTGCCGCTGCATCCGTAGCTTGTCCAGGGTCTTGACGGTCTATAATCAGCACCTCTGCGCCCATCACTGCTAACTGGTAGGCTGCCGAGGCTCCGAGAATCCCTGCTCCGATCACGATGACTTTCTTCATCTGTACGTCCTTTCTGGATGTGTACATCCCCTTGTGTTAGTGGATAGGGTTCTGTGCAAGGAATTCAAGAATCGTATCGTTCACCAGGATGGGCTGTTCCCTTAACATATGCGGGCGGTGCCCCGCTCCCTGAACGATCAGCGTCCTTGCATCCGTAAGCAGGGAAGCGAGCTTCACCGTTCTGTCCTCTCCCGCGAACGGATCATGTTCCCCTGAAATTAGCAGTGCCGGGCAGGTTATACTGCCCAGTTGCTCCTCCGTGAGATCCGGGTATCTGATCCAGTCTTGCACCGTTTGCCGCAGATAGTATTGCCAATTCCCCCGATGGGCCTCCTGATGCCTCTCGATCATCTGATTAATGAAGGCTTGCTGCTGATTCGCCAGCAGCTGTTCAGGCTCGTATTCTCCGGCTCCAGCCGGTTCACAGAATCCGCTGGTTCCAATCGTAGTAAGCGTAGCAATCCGTCCCGGATGATTCACCGCCAGGTACAGCCCTACGCCCGCGCCCATACTGTATCCAATAAGATGTGCCTGTTCAATGTTCATCCTATCCATGAATCCGGCGACATCCTCAGCTATTCGTGGAGTAGACCAGTCCAGATCCCGGCAGCGGGTCCTGCCATGCCCTCTAAGATCAGGGAAGTAACAACTGTAATGGCTCTGGAAGTCCAGAACCTGGCTGCTGAAAGCCAGCATGCTGCGGGAATAATGACTGTGCAGGAAGATTACCGGTTCTCCGGTGCCCATCTGTTCATAGAACATTTCAAGATCATGTACCTGTATGTATGGCATAATACCCGCCTCCCTTTGTGAATATGACCATTACCGGACCTTAACGAGCCAGCTTCTCATTCGCACAGCAGTCATTCGGATGCTGTAGGCACTTGAACGATAGTAACTGCACTTTGTACAATAGATTGCTGTAAAAAAGGCTTCGAAATAGCATCTACTGTATTCCGTACAATTGAATGTTGAAAAAAGGCCATTTTTCACCCAAAACACAACATTCCACTGTATGAAATACATTAGAATCTCATTTTACGGTCAGCTCTGCCTTTTCTATTGTAGGAAATACAATCACTTACAGTGTTAAAGCTGATGCAGTACTACTCTCAGCTTACCACAGGTCGTCCATCAGAAGTAGTAACCCTCCCCCCACTCAACAAGTGGAAACGAAACTAAAAACCCCCGGAATACCATTCCGGGGGAAGTTTGCAGCCCATCTCACTACAGATTCAGTTCTTTGATCCGCTCCGCAAGCTTAGGGAATACGCAGAGTGCGTTTTTATAAAAGACGTCTTCATGATAAGCCTCCGGCACCAGGTGCTTCACGAAGGTAATATAAGCGTCCAGCGGGACCAGCGGCCAGTCGGTGCCGAAGACCAGCCGGTCGTATTTCTCGGCGAACACCAGCGCCCGGCGGAAATGGTCGGTATAGGTCTGCTCGGTCAGCAGCCGGTCCACCTTGGCCTGATCGCCGACAATCCAGCCGGATAGATCTGTGTACAGGTTAGGGTTCTTCTCCAGCAGGGCTGCGGTGTCCATCACCCAAGGATCGCCCAGGTGGCAGAGCATGAAGGTAATCTCCCGGTGCTTCAGGAAGGTCTCCTCCATGGACAGCGGATGGGAATACTTCAGCAATCCCTGGTCCGCATAAGTCAATCCGCCATGAATGACCACCGGGAGGCCGTAAGCGGCAGCCAGCTTATAGACCGGATCATAGATCTCATCCCCCACATTGAAGTGGTAATACCCGGCGTACAGCTTGATGCCAACGACATCGGAGCGCTGCAGCGATTGCTCCAGTGCTTCAAGCTGCCCCTCCAGATGAAGGGTGAGCGGGTTAATGCCTACGCAGGTGAACAGATTGTCCGGCAGTGTCTCGCTCAGGTCAAGCAGCATAGGATTCAGCGCAGCGGAATCGGGAAAAGCTCCGGCAACCGTCTCGGTCACTCCCATGCCGACCCCGGCAATGACACCGCTGCGGCGGAACTCCTCCTGGAGTCCCTTGCCGGTATAATCGATATGTGCCAGGGTCTGCGCTGTTTCGTGGAAGGCTGCAATATTGGAATAATGCACATGTGCGTCAATGATTTTCATAGAAGTTTCCTTTCTCTGACTCACTTCTTGAACCGGATGGACAGCAGATCGCCATAAGCCTGCTCAGGTACCTGGAGATCCGAGATCAGATAGAATTGCGGCTTGCTGAACTGCTCTTTGCCATCCTGCAGATGCAGGTACTCTTCCGCATAAGACGTCAATGCGACGGAATTGACTAACAAGGAAGGTGACGGATGCTTAAATGATGTAACTAATGACAGACGCTGCTGGCGTTCCATGGAACCCACTTGCAGGATCCCGTTATGGCTTGCATCCTCTGCCTGTCCCCGGCCTGACTTGTAGGTGAGCTCTTGACCTCTGCTGTTCTTAAGATACGCCCTGCCATCCTGTATGCCGGAGGCGGCAGTATAGAAGGTTGAAGTCTCAAGCTTCAATGGGCATAGCGGGCCGCCTGTATTCTGCTCCACATGTACCGTAGAGGCAAGCACCGGAACGCCCGGCAGCAGCATGTAATATTGATGCAGTACGAGTCCTTTGTATTTATCATTCTTCTGAATGGTGACGCTCATCCGGATACCCGACCAGCGGTTCCCCTTATTATCGGTCAGTTCGGCGAAATCAGCCGTTAACGGCTCCTCCATGAAGCTGCGCAAGGCAATGTCGCCCACACTGGTTACGATTCCGCCTACCCATGGATTCCACCAAGACTTTGCAATCGGCTGCGGAAAAGAAGCTTCAAGCCATTCCTCGCCCTGATGGACCAGCGAGAATAGTCCCGGCGCAAAGTCAGGGCTGGCCTGTATCCGCAGTACCCCGTTGTCTACAGCCAGTACCTGCGCCCCTTCTGCTACAAGTCTCTCCTGCCGGACACGTTCATCCGCGACAGGCAAGACCAGGAAGGATTGATCCTGCACATAACTGTCCATATCCAGATGCAGGGTCAGCACATCCGGGGCAGCGCCTGCCGGTACTGTCAGCGGCAGAGCCGCTTCTCTGAGCTTCTCTTCCTCTTGAACCGTTAACCGCGCTTCCTCCATGCTGCCTGCTTCGGAAGAGATCCGAATCTCACCCACCAGATAGCTCTTCTTCTGCTCCTGAAGGAGAAGCTTAGCCTCTCCAGCCATGAACGGATTCCCGTTATTCAGGCTCAGCTCCAGCTGCTCTGTAGTGGTCAGTTCCTCAGCATTGCTATTACCGCTTTGCAGCGCATAAGCACGGAAATCCTGCCAATGGTCCCAGGTTCCCAGAGCGATCCGCAGCGGCTGCGTTTCCTTCCGCCCGCCGGCGGGAATCCGCCCCAGAGAATGCTCCACAGCATGCATCCACGAGTCCTGAATCAGCTTAAGCTCTGACGGCCAGCTAATCCCTCTGGAGAAGCCTTCATCCGCAGCGAACATCCAGTTCTCCGTGAATTCCTGCGCTTCCCAGTAATCCATGCCGGAGGCTTCAGCCCCTGCGCTCAGATCTATATATTTGCCGCGGTAAGGGATGACGCCTCCATGCAGGTTGAAGCGGAAGCTGTCCCTGAGGAACAGCTCTTCCTCCTGAACGGTAGCCTGCGGGTTGTCGATTCTGAAATAACGGGAGACTATACCGTTGCTGAACAGCTTCACAACCATCGTCAGCAGCAAGCCCTTCCGGATGCCGATCTCATAAGTGGCCTCAAGCACGATAGCCTCTTGATCCCTGGAGATCTTCACATCCAGCGCCGAGAATTTGTTGAATTCATTCGTATACGGCAGTCCAAGCTTCGGATAAGGCAGGTTCATCAGATATTTACGGTTCTGGAAAAAAGTAAGCCAATGGTTCGTTTTGTTCAGAACGGCGGAATAGCGGCCATTGCTGATGATCCAGTCCTTGTCGGTCGGGCCGCCGAAGACCGTCTCTGCTCCGGTGAAGACCAGGCTCAGCTCCTGCTCCAGTATAGCTGAATCCGCTCCTTCTTCTGCACTGCGGATGCTCACCGAATGGTGCCAAATCCCGTACCCGAGCAGCCGGGCCGCTGCGGTAACGGTCCTCCGGCTCTTGGCAGGAACCTCAACGGTGTAATGCTTTTGACTGAACGACAGAATCTCGTCCTCCGGCAGCTCGAAGCTGAACACGGTGTCTGTGCTGTACTCATTCTCCACCGTCACATCCAGCTCCACCTCTTCGCCCGCGAAAAGCGTTCTGTCCGGTACCTGGAGCTTTACCTTGACCGGGAACTTTGGCTTAATGCCCAGCTTGAATACGGCAGGCAGGCCGTTAATGAGCAGTTCTGCCTCCACCACAGGATGGGTCTGATAGAGATCCTGCTCCTCCTCCACCGGATGGATGAAGAAGCGGCCTTCGATCCGCGCCTCGGATTCGATATCCTGAGCAGCCTCCAGCTCCAAGCGGATTTGCGCATTGCTTTTACCGCTAATCTGGAGCGACAAGGGCTTCCCGCTTTTATTAACGGCTTCATAAATGACAGGATATTCCGCTCCAAACGGCAGCTCATGCTGCGCAGGAATCGTTACCTGTATCCGGTAATCCTCCGTCTCAATGAGGCGCAGGCCGCGGCCGGTCCGCTCATATTCCATTTTCAGCGACAGACCGTCCTTCAGCCATTCATATGTAAAATAGTCAAAGCCGTTTTCCCCATGACCGTCAGGCTCCACCTTGATCTCACGGATGCTGTCGTTATACCAGTCTATCTTCTCGAAAAAAGACTTCACCGCTCCGGTCTGAAGCACCGAGGGAATGAAGTTCATCAGATGAGTCGTGTCATCCCGGTTCTCCCAGAAGAACCCGCTTTTCTTATACGTAGGCACCGCCTTGACATTACCGGGCCACGTATAGAGATCCAGCCGCGGCCAGCCCAGCTTAATCGTCTCTTCAATCGAACGCCTTACCAGCCGCTTGCCCACCTTGCGTCCATGGTAATCCGGTCTCACGTTGAGCAGAGCGATATAGAGCGCCCCGGTATCCTCTTTATAGTGAGAGAAGCTGCAATATCCGATGACCTCTGAGCCGCTTACCGCCAGGAACAACTTGAGCATGGGGCTGTTCTCGTGTTCCCGCAGCACGCTTTCCTCTGTCCGGTACGCTCCGTCTCCGCCCCAGCTCTCTGCGCTTCTGTTCCACATCTCGGCAATGGAAGCGGCATGCTTAGCCGGCACATATTCTTCAATCTCGATCTCTTGTAATTCGGGCATTACAGTCATACCTCCTCGGATCGCTATAATTCCTAGCTTCATAGCAATAAATACTACTTGCAGTATATAACAGAACGTTAAGCCGCTGTAAGTTCCTGTTTGATTATAAAAGATTATTACTTAACTCAAGCAAAGGTTAGCCTCGAACCGATCAGATAACCGATCGAGACAAACAGGAGTGACCAGATAAAGGCACCTGCCAGGGTGACCATTAAGTATTTTCGGAAGGACATGGCACTGATGCCCGAGATGTAGCTTGTCACATGCCGGATGCCCGGAACAAAATAAGCGATGAATATCGTCCAGTTGCCGAACCGGAAAAACCAGCGTTTGACATAGGCGAATCTTTTGGGCGTCAGGCCTACCCATTTCCCGTACCGGTCCACGACAGGCTGCCCCACTCTGAGACCGATGGTATAGCTGATCAGCATGCCTGTAATCGAACCTATGAAACAGACCAGAACCGAAAGCGAGAAATCCAGCACCATGGTAGAGGATAGATAGCCAACGAACAGCGTCAGCAGCTCATCGGGAACGGGAAGCCCCACAAGCCCCAGCGCCAGCAGCGCGAATATAGCTATATAACCGTATTGTGAGATCATCTCGATGACCCATGGCATGAACAATCACTTCCTGTTAACGAATTTTTTGAACGAAGGGAACGGAACCCTGCTTATCATCAGTATGGACAACAGTCCCATAATTAAAATGACCATTTCCGGCTTCAGCCGCTCACCTATAAGTGTGGTCATCGACAGAAGCAATCCGGCTGCCGTAATCGGCATGCCCACGAAGCCCTTGGAAGGAGCCGAGATATTGAATCTGGCCAGCCGCAGCGCCCCGCAGATCAGGAATGCGACCGCAGCGACAGGTCCGACCCACTGCACGTTCTCCAGCCGGTATAACAGAATTAGGAAGGCGGGAGCGATGCCAAAAGAAATAATATCCGCCAAAGAGTCCAGTTGTTTGCCGAAATCACTGGTGCAATGCAGCATACGGGCGAGCAGTCCGTCCATTACATCGCATATCGCAGCCAGCAGTATCATTAATAAAGCAAGATCATAACGTTCTTCAATCGTGAATAGCAGGGAAATTGATCCGAAGCCCAGGTTTCCCAGTGTGCACATTGAAGGCAGCCAGCTCCATTTCATGCTGTTCACTCCTTTCCTGACAAGTTAGTAATGGGCGGCTCAGCCTCCAAAGGTTACACTAAAACAGACGCCGTCCGAGGTGTTCATCACTGCATACCGGCAGCCATGCATATCTAAAATCTGCTTCGCAATGGATAATCCGAGTCCGGTCCCGCCCGTCAGACGGCTGCGTGAAGCCTCGATCCGGTAGAACCGCTCCCAGATATGCGCCAGCTGATCCTCGGGGATTCGCTCCCCTTTGTTGTGTATGGTGAACAGCAGCTTCTTGGGTGAACTCTCCAAGGTGACGGTTATCGTACTGCCCTCTTCCGCATGACGGATTGCGTTGGTCAGCAGATTGCTGAGCACCTGTTCAATCCATGTAGCATCCGCATATACGGGCAATTCATTCGCCGGAATAATGACCACATCCAGCTGCTTATTCTGGAGGGAATGCACCAGTTTATCGGTCACCTTCTCCGTCATTTCGCTCAGCATGAAGGAGCTTTTGCGCAGCTTGATCGTGCCGGACTCCAGCCGGGCCAGGTCCAGCATATCTTTTACCAGGAACTCCATCTTGTCGGCCTCTTCGATAATGACCTTGATGTAATGATCCTGCTTGCCGGCGCTCACCCCATCCTCCAGACCCTCGGCGAAGCCCTTGATGATGCTAAGCGGCGTCTTCAGCTCATGGGAGGCACTGGCAAAAAAGTCCTGCTGCATCTGCTCCAGCTTCTTCTTCTGCTCCATCTCCTCCACCAGCTGCTGATTCGTCTCCCGAAGCTCGCCCAGTGCAGTGTCCAGACTTTGGGACAAGGTGAACATGCTTCTGGACAGATTGCCCAGCTCATCCTTCTGGCGGATGGAGGCATGGCCGGTGAAATCGAGCGCTACCATCCGTTTGGCCGTATTATTGAGCTTGATCAAGGGCCGGGTCACCATCTTGGAATAGAACAGCGAGAGGACCAGAATCAGCACGAACCCTCCAAGCCCTAAGTATAAAAAGAACCAGCGCAGCGCTTCATTGGAATCCTTAACATCCTGCAGCGAGGTCACTGAGAACAACAGCTCAATCTCCCCGCTGGCCTGTTTCACGGGCAGAATCATCACGGAATTGCGGATACCGCTCCAGGGAGCCGTCCACTCTTCCTTGACCATATTCAGCTTGCCCAGGCTCTCCAGCTGCCCCGTATTTAACGGGAACCAGTCCTCGATGGCCTCAAAAAGGATGCCCTGGCGCGGGTTCCATATTTTCAGATCCGGCAGGACCAGCTCCGTAATCGTCCCGGTAATGCTTGTGTTGCCCAGCTCCGCCTCTTCGCCTACCGGCTGGAACCCCTGTTTGGTAATCGTGAGCGGGAAATACTGATTGCCGAGGTCATTCTCCCCAGTGACAAGCTCTCCCTGGATGGTAACCCGGTCATTCTCTTTCAAATGGGCCGACCGGAGCATATCCCCGAACTGATTCATGAACAAGGACATGGGGATCACCTGAGTCTGGCCTTTATCGTCAATCAGCTTCATGCGGAACGGATCTTCCGACTTCATACGGCCGTCCAGCTTCAGAATAACCATCTGTGTCTTATTGCGCAGCATGAACCGGACCAGCTCGCGGGAAGTCCGGGTTTTGCCCCAGGCTTCTTTGGTGTAGCTTGTCCCGAAGCTCTTAAGATGCTTCTCCACACGGGACTCTTTCTGCGTCTGGTAGAAGCGGTCGAACAGCAGGAACTGGCTGAGGATTACCATCCCGTAGAAACAGACGAAGAAGATCACGGTCATCACGAACAGCTTGAAGGTAATTCCCCATCTTTTCATTCTTCATCCTCGAATCTGTAGCCGGTTCCAATGACTGTGCGGATGTGGCGGGATTCATACCCCAGCTTGCTGCGCAGTTTCTTGATATGGCTGTCCACGACCCGTGAGTCCCCCTCGAATTCAATTCCCCACACCCGGCTGAGGATGGTATCCCGCGAGACCACATGGCCCTTGTTGCGGATCAGCAGCCACAGGAGATCATATTCCTTCGGGGTTAGCTCGACATCGGCGCCTTCCACCTCTAGACGGTGCGCCATGGTGTTGAAGATGGCCGAGCCGAATCTCACTACACCGGATTCTGGCTGATGTGCGCCTTCCACCCGTTTCATCAACGCGGCAGCCCGGGCCACCAGCACCTTGGGACTGAACGGCTTGGTTACATAATCATCGGCGCCCAGCTCGAAGCCGTGTATTTTGTCATCATCGGCGGATTTGGCGGTCAGCAGAATGATCGGGGTCGCCGATTTCTTACGGATCTCCCGGCATACCTGAAATCCGTCCATTTTGGGCATCATAATATCCAGAATCAGCAGATCCGGCTCCAGCGAATCGAACCACAGGAGCGCGTCCTGCCCATTATCGGCTTCGCGTACCTCCCAGCCGTCCTGTATGAAGTAATCCGACACCAGCTCACGGATACGCAGCTCGTCTTCGACAAGCAATAGCTTTTTGTTCAATGTACTCCCTGCTTTCAACCCGTTTATACCTCTCAGCATAGTCGAGTGTTATGTCCTTTATGTGTCCTGTTGTGAAATTGATTGAAAAATGAGTGATGGAGTATGCGAAATGTTAGCGCTCGGGTGAACGCTGCGCAAACGGAACGTTGTTCCAATCGCTGTTGTGTCCAGATTTTTTCCATTCCCCTTAGCGGTGAAAATCCGGACACAAAGGCGAACGCTCCGCTTTTCCACAATCGTTCCGCCCGCTCCGCTGTTTGAGAGTAGGGTGCGAATGCACCTAAAACATACTGAGAGAGAAAGTGGTCCCACTGAATACAAATCTGAAAGAGAAAGCCTCACTGGACGCCCCACTGAACACCTCGCTTGATACAAATGTTGTATTTTTTGCATGAACTTGATCCGTTTTATCTCAGATAGTGCACATTGTTGTACTTATTGCAGGAATTCGGTTAGATTCACAGCTAAAGAGCACGCATTGTTGTAATTAGTGCAGGAATTTCATCAGCGCGGTGCTGGATCATGCACATTGTTGCATTCTGTGCAGGAATTCCCTCAGACTAATAGCGGCTGAAGCCAAAACGCAAAACAGCGATTCTCTATTAAACGGAGGATCGCTGTCTGCTATTTAATCATCGTACCTTAATCGGCGTGCCTTGGTTACCCGGCTTCAAAGGCTTGCTTGAACTGACTGTTATACAGCTCGGAATATATCCCTTGCAGCGCAAGGAGCTGGCTGTGGCTTCCCTGCTCGGCGATCTGCCCGCCTTGAATGACCAGAATCCGGTCAGCATCCTGAATGGTGCTGAGCCGGTGGGCGATCACGAAGCTGGTGCGGCCCTTCATCAGCGTCCGCATGGCCTGCTGGATATGCATCTCTGTCCGGGTATCCACGCTACTCGTTGCCTCATCCAGAATGAGGATGGCCGGATCGGCCAGGATGGCGCGGGCAATGGTCAATAGCTGGCGCTGGCCGTGGCTCAAGGTGGTCCCGTCCGTGCCCAGCAGCGTATCGAACCCCTGCGGCATCCGCGCAATGAAGCCGCTGACGTTGGCGAGATTTGCGGCCTCTTCCACCTCACGGTCTGTGGCCTCCAGGCGGCCGAACCGGATATTCTCGCGGATGGTTCCCGAGAAGACATGGGCGTCCTGCAGCACCATACCGAGCTGGCGGCGCAGCCCGTTTTTACCCAGCTCCCGGATATCCCTGCCGTCGATCAGCACCTCACCGCCGCTCACTTCATAGAAGCGCGTCAGCAGGTTGACAATGGTCGTCTTCCCCGCTCCGGTCGGCCCGACCAGGGCGATCGTCTCGCCTGGCTGCGCAGTGAAGCTTACACCGTTCAGAATAGGCTCGCCCGGCTTATAGCCGAACACTACATCCCGGAAAACAACTTCCCCGCGAATCCGCTCCAGCTCCTGCGGCTGCTCCCCGCTGTACTCGGATGGCATATCCATCACTTCAAATACGCGCTCCGCTCCGGCGATTGCCGATTGGATCAGATTATACTGGTTCGCAAGGTCGGAGATGGGGCGGCCGAACTGCTTGGCATAATTCAGCATACTGACGATGACTCCCACGGTAACCAGCTCATGATAAGCCATCCAGCCGCCAATGCCGGCAATCAGCGCAAAGTTCAGATTGTTAATCAGGTTCATTACTGGTCCTACCAGACCGGATACAATCTGCGCTTTGATGCTCGCTTTGTTAAGCTTCCCGCTTATTCCGCGGAATCTGGTGACCTCCGCCTGTTCTCTGCGGTATTGCTTAATCACCTTCTGGCCGCTGACCGCTTCTTCAATGAAGCCGTTCAGCTCACCCAGATGCTGCTGCTGATCCTTGAAGTAGATCCGGCTTAAGCCGGTAATCCGGCGGCTCGCCAGTACGACCAGCGGAATGGTTACCAGAGCAACTCCAGTCAACGGCACATTCAGCATCAGCATAATGACCAATGAGCCGCTAAGTGTAATCAGACTGTTCAGCAGCTGGGTTACACTCTGATTCAGCGAGTTCGAGACGTTGTCGATGTCATTAGTTGCACGGCTCATTAGCTCACCGTTAGCATGGGTATCGAAGAAGCTGACCGGCAGCTCCTGGTATTTTGCGAACAGGTCCCGCCGCAACTCATACACCGTGCGCTGCGAGACGGAGGTCATCACATAAGCCTGGACCCAAGAGACGGCGCTGCCCAGCAGATAAATGCCGCCCAGAAGGAGACAGAACCGGACCAGCAGACTATAATCCTGCGGGAGGATCGCGGTATCAATAGCTTTTCCTAGCAGGTAGGGTCCGATCAGGGCGAGAACAGCATTCAGAATCGTGAATACATAGACCATAATCAACCCTGTCCGCTGACGGTTCAGATAGGACCAGATGCGGAGGATGGTTGCCTTGCTATTCTTAGGACGTACCTTGGGGGTTACGCCAACACGGCCGGGAGGCCCGCCGCCTAACACTCCAGGTCCGCTGGGAGCCTGCTCCCTTTTACGTTGACTGGACATAGGGCTCCTCCTCTTCCTTCAGCTGGGAGTGACGGATGTCCCGGTAGATCTCGCTGCCTGCCATCAGCTCGGTATGCGTACCCTGTGCGGCGATCCGGCCGTTCTCCAGAATCAGAATCCGGTCGGCATCCATAATGGAAGACACCCGTTGGGCAATCATAACGACAGTACAATCCTGAAGCTCCGTCTTCAGCAGCAGGCGGATGCTCGCTTCAGTAACCGCATCCAGAGCACTGGTGCTGTCATCCAGGATCAGAATGGCCGGCTTAATTAACAGCGCGCGTGCAATGGACAGACGCTGCTTTTGTCCGCCTGACAGGTTCACCCCGCGTTGTCCGAGCTGCGTGTCGTAGCCTTGCGGCATAGCTGTAATGAATCCATGTGCTTCTGCGGCCACAGCCGCCTGCTCCACTTCTTCATCTGTTGCTTCCGGCCGTCCGTAACGGATATTATCCCTGATACTGCCGCTGAACAGCAGGGACTGCTGCATTACGAAGCCGATCCGGCTCCGCAGATGCTCTAGGCTAATCTCCCGGATGTCTGTTCCGTCGATCAGAACGGCACCGGACAAGACCTCATAGAATCTTGGAATCAGACTAACCAGGGTAGACTTTCCTGCTCCGGTAGCCCCCAGAATAGCGATCGTCTCCCCGGGGCTGGCTGCAAAGCTGATA
Source organism: Paenibacillus sp. FSL H3-0333 (assembly GCF_038002805.1). Taxonomy (NCBI): domain Bacteria; kingdom Bacillati; phylum Bacillota; class Bacilli; order Caryophanales; family Paenibacillaceae; genus Paenibacillus; species Paenibacillus sp. FSL H3-0333. The sequence goes on from NZ_JBBODG010000001.1 coordinate 4,582,196, forward strand.
TCCTCCAGCACAAGATTCTCATCCGCGCGGTTATAGGCGAAGGAGACCTTGCTGAATTCAATCCGTCCGAGTGTAATGGCTGCTTGGTCCGCCGCAGGCGCTTCGGTAATTTCACTTGTGGCGGCGAACACTTCGTTCACTCGGTCCCCCGATACCTTGGCCCGTGATACGAAGGCAAGCATCGTGCTCAGCATCATCATCGACATGAGCAATTGAGTAACATAGTTAATGAAAGCAATTAGTTCACCAACGGGCAGCGCCCCGTTCCAGTTCTGTATGCCTCCGAACCAGAGCACGGCAATAATGCTGGCATTCAGAATCAGCATCATCAGCGGCATATTCAGCGCCATCAGGCGGATCGCCCGGATTCCGGTGTCGGTATAGCCTGTATTGGCTGTATTAAACCGCTTCTGCTCATGGTCTCCACGGACGAAGGCCTTGATTACACGAATGCCGGTGAGATTCTCCTGTAGTACATTGCTCACCCCATCCAGCTTCTCCTGCATCCGGGCAAATAACGGAAAAGAGAGCCGGATCAGCACAAATAGCAGGATGAACAGCAGCGGAACCGCAGCGAGCAGGATCAACGCCAGGGACGGGCTGATCCGCACCGCCATGATCAGACTGCCGATCAGCAGCAGCGGTGACCGCACGAAGCTCCGCAGAATCATCTGCACGAAGGTCTGGAGCTGCACCACATCGTTAGTCAGCCGGGTGATCAGCGAGCCGGTCTTCAGCCGGTCCAAATTGCGGTTCGAGAAGGTCTGGATATGCTCAAACAGCTTGATGCGCAGATCATTCCCGAAATTCTGTGAGGCGATACTTGCACATATCGCACAGCCCACACCCCCAATCATCCCGATGACAGCGATTCCAATCATAATGCCGCCTGTTGAAAGGATATGCGATAAATCATTCTTCATCAGGCCTTTATCCACAATGCTGGCCATAAGTGCAGGCTGCAGCAGGTCCATCACTACTTCAACTACCATTAACAGCGGGGCAAGCACGCTCCAGAGGGCGTACGGCTTCATGAAGCCCCTGAGCTTCCACATTCAGTTCACCTTCATCTCATCAGTCGTCGCATCCGTTCGTCCGTTTAGGGTAAATATGTGATTTTATCAGTCATTGGTGTTCTCTGTTTGACAGCAGGCACTTCCGAAGGATACCCTACGGCAAGCACCGCAATAACATCCTGCTCTTCAGGAACGCTTAGCACCTCACGGCCCTTGGCTGTACCGCCGAGTGACGACCAGAACACGCCAGCTCCTGCCTCATGGGCTGCCAGCATGAAATTCTGGATAAAGCAGGACACGGCCATGATGTTCTCTTCACGTTCCATTGTGGTAGCGGCAGATTTGGATAAGACTCCAATCAGCACCGGAGCGCCGCCAAAATCAGTCTTATGGTTCATCGCTGCACGGGTCTGCGGCCCAATGAACAACAGCTCCCACGGCTCATTCATCCGGTGGTTCGGAGCATAGCTGGCAGCCTCCAGCCAAGTATTCAGCTCCTCCTCTTTGATCGGGTCCGGCCGGAAGGCTTTGATCGTTCTTCTCGTTTGAATAGTATCGATGATAGTCATAGGTAGTCCACTCCTTCTGTTGTATTTGTATCCACATGGTAATAAGCATATCTCTTTAGCACGTTAAATTACAATACTTTATAAGTAGATTGGAACATTATGTATATGGTGTTAATGATTTTTTATGCTGAAAGTGAATTGGCTCCTGGGCAAAAACAGCCTTACCCATCTGTCCACTTTTAGCGGCATCCGGTACACGCACGCTGATGCCAGCCCATTGTGTTTGTTTTTCGCCTTCTGCCCTCTCACGAGCGCATTGTAATCGGTTTTTCGATTACATTTGACCATCCGCCCCCTAACCAGCGCAATGTAATCGGTTTTTCGATTACATCTGGCCATCTGCCATCTCACGAGCACATTGTAATCGGTTTTTCGATTACATTTGCCCATCCGCCCCCTAACCAGCGCAATGTAATCGGTTTTTCGATTACATCTGGCCATCTGCCATCTCACGAGCACATTGTAATCGGTTTTTCGATTACATTTGCCCATCCGCCCTCTAACCAGCGCAATGTAATCGGTTTTTCGATTACATCTGGCCATCTGCCATCTCACGAGCACATTGTAATCGGTTTTCCGCATACATTGTGCCTTCACCGGTAGCGTCAAGAAGTTTGTGTAAAAGAGTAGAAGTGCCTCCCCCGGGTTACGGGTTGGGATGTAGTGTTTCTGGGGGAAGGGGGAACCCCGACCCCCAGAAACTGGATTTCTCTGTTACGCCTCTTCCGGTGTGGGCAAAGAGGGGTAGCGTGTTTCGAATAGCACTTTTAGCTTCTTTTTAACGGCATCCACTCCAAAGCCTTGGGCGACCCGCCCTGCATGACGTTCATTGTATTCCAGCATCTCCAGGTACACGATTTTCTCTGCGGCATCCATGTTTGTCAGACTGTTCATCGGTTTCAGACGCTTGCGGATTTCCTTGTTCATCCGCTCGATGGGGTTCGACGTGTAGATCGCTTTACGGATCGACAGCGGATAGTTGTAGAACGTCAGGAGTGTGGATAACTGTTCCTCCCAGGACCTCATTTCCTTCGGATACAGCTTGTTCCACTTCGCTTTGACCGTATCAAAGTTAGCCCGGGCTACCACTTCATCCGGTGCCGTATATATGGTTTTCAACGCCTCCATGACATCGGTTTTGTGCTCCAACCGGATTTTATGGAACGTGGCCCGCACTTTGTGCACTACGCAATGCTGTACATCCGCCTGAGGATAGGTCTCTTTAAACGCCGCATCCAGCCCCGGCAGTCCGTCAAACACACCCAGCAGGACTTCCTGCGCTCCGCGGTCGTACAGGTCTTTGAGTACCTCCCGCCAGCCATTCGAACTCTCTTGGCCACCCACGTAGAACCCGAGAATTTGACGCTGTCCCTCCTCGTCAATTCCCATCGCAAAGTAGACCACTTCACCACGAACCGTGCCCCGTTTCAGCTTCACGTACAGCCCATCTAAATAGATCACAGAGTACCGTTTGCTCAGTGGCCGCTTTTGCCACTGGTGGATATCGTCCAGCACTGTAGCCGTAATATTGCTGACCGTGGTGGGGGAGTAGTGGCTGCCAAACATACTTTCAATGAACCGGGCCACATCCCGCGTACCCATGCCCGATTTATACATTTGGATGACGGCCTCTTCTAACCATCCGTCCCGCCGCTGGTACGGCTCAAACATCTGCGTCTGGAAAAGGCTTTGGCGGTCCCGGGGCACCTGAAGATCCTCGATATGGCCATATTTCGTGTGTAAGTCTCGCGTATAGTAGCCATTGCGACTATTGCTGGCGCCGGCTTCTTCACTCTCCATAAACCCCTGGATTTCGGCGCGCAACAGGCGTTCCATGTTGTCTTTCACAAAATCTTTAACAAGTTTTTCAAATAGATTATTCAGAGAACTTTCGGGTAAAATATTCATTGGTAGGGTTCCTCCTTGGTGGTTTCGCAATCCCGAGGATACCCTACTTTTTTGGTGCCTGACTAGGCTCCAAATCTTGGTACACAACTTACTTTACGCCATCCCTTCACCTACTCGCAGGAGCAAAAACAGCCCAGCAAACTCCGCCTTAGCGGAGCTTCCTGAGCTGTTCTTTTGGAGGAGTTGATCTGTTCATATGTTCATCTGTACTCCGTGCATCCGTTCATCCTAAGCCTGCTCCAGCGCATATTTCCTCATCGTCTGCTGCTTGAAATCATCCCAGGCCGGTGTGGACAGACGGGCTTGCTGCATCAGAGGTTCAAAGGCTTGATAGAGCGCTGCAATCTCGCTGAATGAGCCATCAATCAGCTTCATGAAGGGCAGCTTTTGGACCAGTCTCAACCCTTGGGCGAGCAGTGCCGGGTGCTTCTTCGCCCCGTTAACCAGAGAGGCGGGGTTAACGGGTAAGCCCAGCGTGGAGAGCACGCGGAACCCTTCATCCATTACAGCAACTGCCTGTTTCCAGCGGGCGGAGTCTTTGCTTGCTTTTGCCAAATCAAAATCATAGAGATAAATGACCGACATAACCGGAATAATTGAAACAATGTGACTCAGGAGCCAGGCGTTAATATCCAGCGAATAATCCAGCTTATACTTCGTCTTATGGAAGGCTTCTGCAAGCTTCGTCTTGAACGGAACCTCACCCTCCAGACTGCCCAGTACCATCTTGCCGCCACCGCTTACAACGATCACACGCCCGTCTTCCTCACGCGTCCCGCCGTTTATCTGGAAGCCAAACGCAATATTCTGCGGAATCCGGCTATTCTCCTTGAAGAACTGCTGCATCCCGCGGGTATCCCCGTTATTGCCGACAAGCACAATATTCGTACTTCCGTTGTCCGCCAGAGCCGGCAGCACCGCCGGGAAGTCATTGTATTTCATCACTACGAAGATCAGGTCATAGACATCATCCCTCCGCAGCTCGGATATCACCTTCACCTGATCTACAGTCGTTTTGCGCTGAAAATAATGCCGGAGGACCAGTCCGTCCTTCTGCAATTGGCCCGCCCGCTTCGTTCTGGCCAGCATCGTAACCTCATTCCCGCCCCGCACCAGCACATGTGCCAGATAACTGCCTATCACCCCTGCACCCATCACTAATATTCGCATCCAGTATCCCCTCTCCGCTTCAAACAGTTGTATTGAAATGAACATCTGTTCATTAGGTTAGCAGCGGGGACCCTACTAGCGCAATTGCCAATGGTGCCAAGGATGTCAATTACTGAACAAACCCGTGTAAATTGTACATTACCCGTATCGCTCCTATGCCGCAGAGCCGCTTCATTCCGTGATCTGCGTATGAACGGCCACGATCAGCATATCCATATGCCGGGCATGCCGCAGCAGATATTGGACGAAGCTCGTTATGAACAGGCTGCGCAGGAAGGGTCTGCGGGACTGGCCGATAATCACCTGCGTAGTCTGCATATCATTCATCCGCTGGAGCAGATGCCTGTAGAGATGCTTGCGGCTTCCCGCCTCCGTAATGTCCATTACCCCGCCCAGCCGTTCGGTCAGAGCCCTCAGCGTATCCAGCCGCTTCTGCTCCTCCGCTGTCTTCATGCGGGCACAGTGTACGTAATGTACATGCCACTCCGCCTTCAGGCGGTGTGCAATGCGGAAGCCGCGGCGGACCAGCCGTTCAGCCTGTGGTCCCGTGTCTACACAGACGAAGATCACTTCCCGTCTGCTCCACGGCCCGCGTAAGGCAGGCTCACGCTCCCAGGCCTCCAGCCGCTCATCCACATCATCGGCAATCTCGCGCAGGGCCAATTCACGCAGCGCGATCAGATTGCCGATTCTGAAAAAAGACTCCAGCGCCTGATTAACCTTCTCCTGCGCATAGATCTTCCCTTCCCGCATCCGCTGCTGCAGCATCTGCGGAGTCACATCAATCAGCTCCACCTCACTCGCCATCCGCAGGATGGCATCCGGCACCGTCTCGCGCACACGCACACCGGTTAACTGCTCCACCGCATCGTTCAGGCTCTCCAGATGCTGTACATTAACCGTGGTAATGACAGAGATCCCGTTCTCCAGCAGCTTGATCACATCCTCATACCGCTTCTTGGTGAGGCTGCCGGGGACATTGGTGTGGGCCAGCTCATCCACCAGCACCACCTCGGGATGGCGGGCGATAATAGCCGCTGTATCCATCTCCGTAAGCTCGGTGGACGAGTAGGCAATCCGCGCTCTAGGAATCATCGTTAACTTGCCCACCTGCTTGCCGGTTTCCTCTCTCCCATGGGTCTCCAGCAGTCCGATAACCACATCGATGCCCCTACCCAGCAGCAGATTGCCTTCCTGGAGCATCTTGTAGGTTTTGCCTACGCCGGGGGCTGCGCCGATGTACACCTTGAAGGTGCCCCGGCGGATATCCTCGATCCGCCGCTCCAGCTCCCGGCCGGTCAGCCGGTGGAACGGTTCCGCCGCCATCTTCACGGCGGGACGGACCGGCAGAACCCGCTCTCCCTCCTGCTCGGCACGGTCAGCCATCAGGAACACATCAATATTACGCGTCCGCCGCAGGACACGGCTGGCAATGGAACCCTGCCACTTCTCCTGCCAGCGGCTTTTCTGCGAATGCCCCATCACAATTCGGGTGACATTGTTCTGAATGGCATAGCGCACAAGCATGGTAGGCAGCATCCGCAGACGCAGCAGCTCCAGCTCCTCGAACCGGGCCTGAATCCGTTCAGTCAGCTTGCGGATGGAGCGCTTGAATACCTGCTGATCCTTGGTCAGCGGATGGCCGCGCAGGAGGAAGGTAACGATAAGCAGGTCTCCGTTCAGCCGTTTGGCAATCTGCTGTCCTCTTCTAATATAGAGGGAACCATTCCAGTGATACTGCGCGGATACCAGAATACGCTCTGTCGCGCCTGATGGGCCGATCAGTCCCTCGGCCTCGCGGTGCTTTTCCAGGGAATCATTGACCCCTTCCGCCATCAGCCGCAGCGACACCTCACGGAGAACGCCAAGGTTACCCCTGAGGGACAGTGCCGGATGCGCACCTTCTCCAAGCACCCCCTCCTCCAGCCGCTTGAGAATCGTCTCCGGCGACACATCGATCAGCCGTACCTCATCGGCGAGCTCCAGTGTATTGAGCGGCACGGTGCACTCCGCACGGATGCCGGTCATTTCATAGATCTGCTCGCCCACTCCGGCCAGCTCATAGACATTAATAGTCGTAATTACGCTGATGCCCTGATCCATCAGATAACGGATGTCCGCAAGCCTGGTCGGGAAGCGGGCCTCCGGACGGTTGCGGTGGGCCAGACCATCGACCAGCAGCACCTCAGGATTGCGCTCCACCAGCGCTTCAAGCGGCAGATCCTTCTCCTCCTTGCCGTCCTTCAGCCAGTGGATACTGGGCACGCGCTCCAGATCGCCAAGCTGCTGAACCGTCTCCGCACGGCCCATAGTGGAGACGGCACTGATCACCACATCAATTCCCTGTTGCTTCAGCAGCTTGCCTTCCTCCAGCATATGATAGGTTTTGCCGGAGCCGCTGACCGAGCCGATGATGATTTTCAGCCGCCCCCGCTGGAGCTGGTAGATAGAATATAGAATCTCCTCAGGAGACTTGCGTTTGTAGGGCGCCACGGACTCACCTTCTTTCTATTCGCACAACTCACAACTGGAGGAAGCAGTCTATATGAACTCAGCTTACTTCGCTACCTCTGTCAGTGCCAGATTCAGCTTCAGCACATTCACCCGTTTCTCTCCGAAAAGGCCCAGATCACGCCCTTCGGTATGCTCTTTCACCAGCGCCTCAAGGGTATCTGCCGGAATGCCGGTCAGCTTGCTGATCCGGGGAACCTGCACGAGCGCCGCAGCCGGAGAAATATGCGGATCAAGACCCGATCCGGAATTCGTAATCAGATCCACAGGGAGCTGACTTACAGGGACGCCGGGATTGTCCAGCTTCCACTGGGCAATCGAATCCTTCGTGCGCTGAAGCATATCAGGATTTGACGGCCCGTAGTTATTCGAGCCCGAAGCTTCGGCCTTGTACCCGATACTGGACACACGGCTCTGGAACATTGCCTGGTTCGTGAAGCTCTGCCCGATCAGCGCAGAACCGACGACCTTCCCGGAAGCGTCCTTCAGCAGGCTGCCGTTCGCCTGGGCAGGCATCAGCACCTGGGCAAGCGCGGTGGAAGCCAGCGGATAGATCATTCCGCAGAGAATAATGAATACGATGCTTAACCTCACTGTAGTAAAGACAAAAGCTGCTGGTGAAGCGGAGACCTGCTCTCCGGTTGTCTCATGTGTAGATTGTGTCATGATGATTACGCCCTCCTTGTATATTCAATCGTCTGCCGGACCCCTAGATCCATATACTGACGAGCATATCAATCAGCTTGATGCCGGCGAATGGAACAGCGACTCCGCCCAGACCATAGATGACAATGTTGCGCGTCAGTAGTCTGGTCGAACTCATCGGCTTATAGGAGACCCCGCGCATAGCGAGCGGAATCAGCAGCGGGATGATAATCGCGTTGAAGATCAGCGCCGAAATAATAGCGGAGCTTGGGGACCCTAGACCCATGATGTTCAGGGCTTCCATCTCAGGAATTGCGAGCGTGAACATCGCCGGAATGATGGCGAAATACTTGGCAATATCGTTAGCGATGCTGAAGGTGGTCAGCGCCCCGCGCGTCATAAGGAGCTGCTTCCCGATGGCTACAACCTCGATGATCTTGGACGGATCAGAATCCAGATCCACCATATTGGCCGCTTCCTTGGCAGCAGTTGTCCCGCTGTTCATCGCCAGCCCCACATCGGCCTGGGCCAGCGCGGGAGCGTCGTTCGTTCCATCCCCGGTCATGGCGACCAGCTTGCCCTCGTTCTGCTCCCGGCGGATCACCGCAATTTTATCCTCCGGAGTACTCTCAGCTATAAAATCATCGACCCCGGCTTCACGGGCAATCGTGGCGGCGGTCAGCGGGTTATCCCCGGTACACATAATCGTCTTGATCCCCATGCTGCGCAGCTCGTCGAAGCGCTCCTTCATCCCGGGCTTAACGGTATCTTTCAGATAGATTAGCCCGAAGATCCGGTTATCTACAGCAACCGCGAGCGGAGTGCCGCCCAGCCGGGCGATAGCATCCGAGTTGCTGTCCAGATCGGTCGGTACGGCACCGCCTTGCGACAGCACCCACTTCTTCACGGAGTCGACCGCTCCCTTGCGCACAGAGCGTCCGTCCCGCAGATCCATCCCGCTCATCCGGGTCTCTGCCTTGAACTCAATGAACTCCCCGCCGTCCGCGAGGCTGCTGTCATACTGAAGCTCCAGCTTCTTCGCCAGCTCCAGGACAGAGCGTCCTTCGGGCGTCTCATCCTTCAGTGAGCTGACCGCCGCCCAGGCCGCCAGCTCGGCTACAGTTACTTCGCCTACCGCTACGAACTCACTGGCCATCCGGTTGCCGAAGGTAATCGTCCCCGTCTTATCCAGAATCATCGTGTTGATATCCCCGGCAGCTTCCACCGCCTTCCCGGACATCGCCAGGACGTTGAACTGCGTCACCCGGTCCATTCCCGCAATCCCGATGGCCGACAGCAGCCCGCCGATGGTGGTCGGAATCAGGCAGACGAGCAGTGCAATCATGACCGGAATCTCCAGCTTCACCCCGATATAATCCGCGATGGGACGCAGGGTGACGACGACAATCAGGAAAATAATCGTGAGGCTGATCAGCAGCGTGTTCAGAGCAATCTCATTCGGTGTCTTCTGGCGCTTCGCCCCTTCGACCAGCGAGATCATCCGGTCCAGGAACGATTCCCCCGGATCACTGGTGATCCGCACCTTGATCTGGTCGCTGACTACCCGGGTACCGCCGGTCACGGAGCCGAAGTCGCCTCCGGCTTCCTTAATGACCGGAGCCGACTCCCCGGTGATGGCCGATTCGTCCACAGAAGCCAGCCCCTCGGTCACTTCCCCGTCGCCGGGAATCAGTTCGCCCTGGCTGACGACCACGATATCGCCTTTGCGCAGCTCAGAGGCCGGCACCTGCTTGACCACTGATCCCGTCAGCTTATTGGCGGTGATGTCCTGCTTGGTTTTTTTGAGCGAATCGGCTTGTGCCTTGCCCCGGCCCTCCGCCAGCGCTTCTGCGAAGTTAGCAAACAGCACGGTAAACAGCAGGATGAAGAACACGGTAATATTGAAGCCTACCGCATGCTCCGCATGGAAATACCCCGGCGCCAGCACCATAAGCAATACGATAACCGTCCCTACCTCCACGACGAACATGACCGGATTCTTCATTAGCGTCACCGGGTTCAGCTTCACCAGACTATCCTTGGCAGCACTTAGCAGGATGGGACCCGTCAGCAGCTTCTTTCTGTGTATAGTACTCATTCTCTTCTCTCCCTCTCCCTACCGTAAAGTCAAATATTCTGCAACCGGACCGAGGACAATCACCGGCAGGAAGGTCAGCGCGCCGATAATCAGCACCGTACCGATCAGAATACCAGTGAACAGCCCGTTATCCGTGCGGAAGGTTCCAATGGTCTCCGGCACCGGCTTCTTGCGCAGCAGGGAACCGGCAACCGCCAGCATGGCGATCATTGAGACATACCGGCCCAGCAGCATGACCACACCGGTGGTGATATTCCAGAAGGAGGTATTATCCGCCAGCCCTTCGAAGCCCGAGCCGTTATTCGCCGCAGACGATACGTATTCATACAGCACCTGGGTCATTCCATGGAAGCCGGGGTTGCTGATACTTCCTTTACCGAGCTCCGTCAGAAAAGCCCCCGCCGTCGGCACCAGAATAATCAGCGGATGAATCAGAATCGCGATGGCGATCAGCTTCATCTCCCGCGCTTCAATCTTGCGGCCCAGGAACTCCGGCGTCCGGCCCACCATCAGCCCGCAGAGGAACACGCCGAGGATCGCATACATGAGCATATTGATCAGCCCGACACCTTTGCCGCCGAACACGTTATTCAGCATCATGAGGGTCAGCGGGGTAATACTGCCAAGCGGCGTCAGCGTATCATGCATATTGTTCACACTGCCGGTGGTGGCCGCCGTTGTAACGGTGGTGAACAGCGCCGACTGTGCGATGCCGAACCGGACCTCTTTTCCCTCCATACTGCCCTGTGAAGCATCTATCCCCATGGCATTAATCGCCGGGTTGCCCGCCCTTTCCGCAGCGTAATTCACTCCCAGCAACACCACGAACAGCGTCATCATCGCGCCAAAAATCATCCAGCCCTGCCGCTTATTCCCGGCGAACTTCCCGTACATATACGGCAGAGATGCGGGCAGCAGCCACATGGAGAGGATCTCGAGCACATTGCTCAGCGGACCCGGATTCTCAAAAGGATGGGCCGAGTTTGCTCCGAAGAAGCCCCCGCCGTTCGTGCCGATGTGCTTAATGGACTCTAGGGAGGCCACCGGACCGATAGCAATCTGCTGGGTCTGCCCTTCAAGCGTGGTGACTTCCAGCGTAGGCTTCAGGGTCTGTGGCACATGAAGCGCTACAAGCGTCATTGTTACAAGCAGCGCCAGCGGAATGAAGATCCGGATATGCGCTTTGACGAAGTCCTCGAAGAAGTTCCCTACCGAGCGGCGGCCCGTAATCCCTCTGACAAAAGCAACCGCGACCGAGAAGCCGCTGGCCGCCGAGGTGAACATCAGCATCGTTATGACCGCCATCTGTGAGAAGTAGGACACGCCGCTCTCCCCGCTGTAATGCTGGAGGTTCGTATTAGTCATGAAGCTGATTACCGTATTGAAGGTGAGCGTCTCTTCCATATTGCCGATCCCGTTCGGGTTGAGCGGAAGCCCCTTTTGCAGCCGCAGAAAGAGATAACTGAATACCACCAATACAATGTTCGTTACAATGAAGCTGAGCGCATATTTCTTCCAGGACATCCCGCCCCGCTGCTTCAGCCCGATCAGACGATAAATCCCTTTCTCCGCTGCGCCGAATACCCGGTCTGTCCGGTTCGGTTCATTCGAGAATACATGATATAGATAAGTGCCCACCGGCTTCACCAGCAGTACGAGTATTAAGATGACGACTATAATCTGCACAATCCCCACGGATGGCCCTCCTAAGTAGTTAGAATTTTTCAGGATGAATCAAAGCATAGCCCAAATACAGAAACAGCAGCGCAGTAGCTGCGAGGACAACTGCCATTACTCCGTCCCCCCTTGCTCATCGGTCACACGGCTGCACCATTGTACAAACGCATAGAATACCGTGAATATCGCTGCCAGCATTGCCGTCATATACACATCCATCATCGTCTTTGCCACTCCTCACCTTATGGTAATCTCTCTCTCTTGTAACTTCCGGTCTAGCGTATCATTTCTCCCATTAGTTCAGGGTAAGGGTTTCCTCAGGCGCATTAAGATTGTATTAAGACTTCAGAAGGAATGGTAAATCTCTTCACCCAGCACCCTGTTGACCGCCCCGATAAAAGCACCATAACCCCCGTCCGTTTCCATCCGGTGCGGGAGCGCCCAGGCAAGGATCACTTCCGTCTCCTGACGATCGAACTCGAAGCTGGTCACAAGCAGCTCACTGACCTCACGGGCCGAAGCCCCGCAGGCAAACTGGTATGCCGCAGCGTACACCCCGCTATTCTCATAGGTCCACTCTTGCAGCAGATCGATCCGGTCATAATGCCGCTTGATCAGCACCAGCAGCGCCGTCAGCACCGTCACCCATCCGATATTTCTCATCCACACATCCATCTCCATGCCTTCTCTCCAGTATGTTAACTTCAGAATTCAGCGTACCACTCCCGCCATTAGTTCAGGATTAGGGTTTGGTTCTACAGATTAAGATTACGTTAAAATACCGCCGGAACGCCGCTCCAGCCGCGCTCGCACCAGCCGCCGGAAAGGCAAAAAAACCATGCCCGCACAGGCATGGTTAGGAACACTATGATACACTCTATACGGCTTCCGTAAGCCGTTTCAAATCACTCGGCTGTCGTCTCCCGCCTGCAGCATCCGGTAGCCCACACCGATATGGGTCTGGATCACCTTGGGCTGGGAAGGGCTGCGCTCAATCTTCTTGCGGAGCGTAGCCATGAACACACGGAGCGCCGGAATATCATACGTAGGACTGCCCCAGATTTCATGCAGGATATAATTATGGGTCAGGACCTTGCCGACATTCTTCGCCAGCAGACACAGCAGCTTATATTCAATCGGCGTCAGGTGGATCTCATCATTGTCCAGCCAGACACAGCCCGCAGCATAGTCAATCCGCAGATTTCCGTTCGCAAAAAAGGCCGAATCCTTCATCAGCTTCTCGCTGTCCCCCCGGATTCGCCGCAGACTGACCCGCAGCCGGGCGAGCAGCTCCTCCACGCTGAAGGGCTTGGTCAGATAATCATCGGCTCCGGCATCCAGCGCTTCGATCTTGTCGCGGTCCTCGCTGCGGGCACTGACCACGATGATCGGAAGGTTCGACCAGGCACGAATCTTCTTGATAATATCAACGCCGTCCATATCAGGCAGACCGAGATCCAGAATCATCAGATCCGGCTGACTGGATACCGCCTCCAGGATAGAAGCCTCCCCCGTCTCCGCCGTATGGTATTTATAGCCCTGAGTCTCCAGTGTTGTGGTAATCAGCTTGCGGATCGGCTTGTCATCTTCGACGACCAGAATCATGGGTTTATTCATGGACATTCACCTCCTCTGCCAGCAGGGTGAAGCGGAAGACCGTTCCCTGCGGTGCATGATCTTGTACTTCAATATGCCCGCCATGGGCATGAATAATTGATTTGCAGAGCGCAAGGCCCAGGCCCAGACCGCGCCTGCCATCTCCCCGCACATTGTCCGCCGTATAGAACATTTCGAACACCTTGGCCTTCGCTTCTGGGGATATTCCCGGCCCATCGTCAGCAACCTCGACCACTACAAGCCCCTTCTCCTGTCTGGCGGATAGGGTAATATGTGAACCCGACCCGCTGTACTTAATCGCATTATCCACCAGGTTGATGATCACCTGAATGATCAGCCGTGAATCCATCCGGGCCATCAGCAGTTCCTCTTCGAGCACCACCCGGATCACATGATCCTCCTTGTTGCGGTTCACATGCAGCAGCGCTTCCGCGATCACTTCCTCCAGCAGCTCCGCCTGAAAGTTCAAATGAAGCGCACCGTTATCAATCCGCGTAATCGACAGCAGATTCTCCACCAGATTGATCAGCCAGATCGAATCGTCATAAATATCGCTGTACAGCTCCTGCTTCTGCTCCTCGCTCAGCACCGCCGAATTGCCGATCAGGATACCCGCGTTACCGGATATACTCGTAAGCGGCGTGCGCAGATCATGCGAGATGCCGCGCAGCAGATTGGCGCGCAGCTGTTCCTGCCGGATTTGCAGGGAGCTTTCTTTTTGCAGCTCATTCAGCTTGTCTTTCTCCAGCGCGAGGGCGCATTCGCCTAGCATGGCAATCATCAGACTTGACTCGAATACTTCCAGCGGCTCTTCCTGCTGCATCACAATACCTGCCACCGCAAACACTGTATCACCACTCCTTACCGCATGATACAGACATTGGGCCGCCGAGAAGGTATCGGTAGACGCTCCGGCCCGTTTATTGTTCCTCAGCACCCATTCCGCTACCTCGCGTTCCGCTTCCAGCTTAGCCTTTTGAGCGTCAATCGTACTTCCATCCTTGTTGTACAGCAGCGGCTCCGAGAGCCCATCGTCCACAACCTCATAGATGATGATGCTCCGGTCCAGCAGCTTGAGCATTTGCAGCGCGGTCTCGCTCAGAATGGCGGGCGTGTCTTTGGCCTGCTGCAGCTTCCGGCTGGTCTCCAGGAGCACCTCGGTGCGGTAGGCTTTTTGCGCCGATTCTCTGGCCTGCTCCTTCACCCGCAACGTCAACGTACTGGTGATGAACGAGGCGGCCAGCATGACGAGGAAGGTCACCGGATACCCCGAGTCATAGGCCTGAAGCGAGAAATATGGCTCAGTGAAAAAATAGTTAAAGACCAGCACGCTCAAAATCGATGTCACCGCGCTGTACAGCCGTCCTTTTGTAACCATCGCATCCAATAGAACACCCAGAATATAGACGGTGATAATGTTCGCTTCACTGAAGCCGAGCACCTTGAACCACAACCCGATGATCGTGCAGACCAGCAGAATCCCCAGAGTTTTGCCCGTATCAGCCAGGGTGAGAAGCGGAGGTCTGGCATATTGCGGAATTTTGGATTGCAAGGCAGACTCTTGATCCGGGATGATATAGATGTCGATATTCGGGGCAGCAGCCGTCAGTTTATCTACGAAACCCGAACCGACGGACCAGCGGCTGCGATTCTGCGACCGGCCCAGGATGATTTTGGAGACCCGGCTGGTTTTGGCATATTCGGCGATCTGTGCCGGCACATCCTCCCCGTAGACAGTGGCAACCTGCGCATTAAGCTGTTCGGCCAGCCGCAGATTCTCCCGCAGCTCCGACTTGTTCCTTGCCGTTAACTCTTTCGTTCGAGAGGTCTCCACGTAGAGAGCAGTGAATTCCCCCTGTAAATCTTCGGCCATTCTCGCCGCTGTGCGGATAACCTTCTTGTTGGATATTGCCGACGACAGGCAGACCAAGATATGTTCTCTGCTGTACAAGTTGGCTTCCACTGCCCGTTCTCCTAACTTGCCCTCATAACGTTTGAATTGATCCGCCCTGTACCGTTGAGCCAATTCCCGCAAAGCGATCAGCTTCTGGGGAGTGTACAGATCACCGGCCTCCTGCCGGAGCTGCTCCGTGGAAAAGATTCGCCCCTCATGCAGACGCTTCAGCCAAATGTCCGGACTGATATCAATGAACTCGACCTGGTCCGCACGCTCGAACACACTGTCGGGAATACGCGCTGGCTCAGCCATTCCGGTCGTGGATGCTACAACATCGGTCATACTTTCCAGCTGTTCTATACTAACCGTAGTGTAGACATCTATTCCCGCGCGCAGCAGCTCCTCCATATCCTGAACCCGCCGCTTGTGGCGTACACCCGGAGCATTGATGTGGGCCAACTCATCCAGTAAAATCAAGTCCGGCCTCCTGCGGATCGCCTGGTCCAGATCGAATTCCCGCCGGATGGTCCCGTTTACAGGAATGTCCAGCGGCGGCAACAGCTCCAGTCCGTTAATAAGCTCCGCTATATCTGCTCTGTCATGGGCTTCAATGTAGCCCGCCAGCACCTGTTGGCCGTTCTTCTGCTCCACATGGGCAGCCTCCAGCATCGCCCGGGTCTTCCCTGCTCCCGGTACATATCCGAAGAATATTTTCAGCCGGCCGCGCCGTTTCTCTGCCGTAATCTGCCCTGTCATCCGAAGGTTTCCTTTCCTCTTATGAACCTCATGGTTCCATGGATTTCTCCCAGCCATTATACACTCTAGCGTCAGTATAGCATGTGCATAATGAGCATAGTATTATGGATTCGGCTGTGGCATTAAGATTGCATTAAGATGATCGACCATGCAGCAGCGCTGTATCACATTGCCCATACGCATTACTCCCCGCCGTAACCACTGTGCCATCCTTCTGTAGACCGAGCGTGTGGGTGCAGCCTGCCGCAATGGCAACAATATCCGTCCAGCCGCTTACCTCACATTGGCCGTAATCATTCCAGCCTGTAGCCGTCACCGTACCATCCCATTGAAGGCCTACCGTATGATGACTGCCAGCCGCGATGGCCTTAATCTTGCGCCAGCCGCCTACTTCACCTTGTCCGCGCTTATTCAGACCTGTAGCTTCTACTGTGCCGTCTGCTCTAAGACCGGTCGTATGAAGATAACCCGCTGCGATCATCGTCAGCTCCTGCCAGCCATTCACATTCCGCTGCCCATAGCGGTTGTTCCCCGCTGTAATAGCCGTACCATCGGCCTTGAGTCCAACTGTGTGCCAGTCTCCTGCGGTAACCGCAACGATATCCGACCAGCCACTGACTTCACATTGACCCTCGTTGTTTCTTCCCGCCGCAACCACCGTCCCGTCTGCCTTCAGCCCAACCGTACGCCGCCAGCCTGCCGCAACCGCAACGATATTGTACCAATCGCCCACGTTGCATTGATCATGCTTATTCCAGCCTGCAGCGATCACCGTTCCATCCGATCTTAGCCCTACTGTATGCGAATTCCCTGTATGAGCATTGCCCGCTGCAACCGCAATTATATTACGCCAGCCGCTTACCTCGCATTGCCCGTATGTATTTTCGCCGCAAGCCCGCGCGGTTCCGTCCGGCAAGAGCAGAACAGAATGGCGGTATCCCGCCGCGATGGCGGATAATGAGTCAGTATGCATATGGATGTTGCTCCTTTGGTTTCTTTTTCGCGTAAGGATCACATAATGGTATTGCTAGTATTGCAAAATATTTGTTACATTTCAACGCTCTTGTGAAGGGCATTCTCTATGGCCTTGAGATAGGCTTTGCTTGTAAGCGTGGCACCGCTGATGCTGTCTACCTGAAGCGATTGAGCCTGGATCACTCTGTCAAATAATTCATCTGCAGACACGGTAGACTGATTCTCCGCATGCTCCAGGAGCTGGATCGCTGTAACTTTGTGCGCCGTGACGGTAACTAGCACCTTATTCGCCCTCCATTTATACATTCCGCCAGCATATTCACCTGCAAACTCACCTGCATGCAGCTTGTTGAAGTTCACTTGATCAATCTCTACATTCCGCGCTTCACGGCGCTCTTTCTCTGTATAGAGCAAGGCCGCGCCTGAACCGATTAGTCCCACGAGAATCGCGGTTAGGCACAGCAGCAACAGGTTGCGTTTCCACTTCTTTTTCATGTTGACCCTCCTCTTAAACCCCTCGTCGTGAATGAATATATTTGTGTTCATTCATTATTAAGCGCGTTTAGCCATTCTTTTACCGATTCTGTCGAACAGATGCCCGGCCAAGCTCTTGACAGGACTGAGTGAGACCGGATAATAATACGCCGCTTCAAACCAGCCGTTAGCCCGGTAATGCCGGTAATCCTTCGACCGCTCATCCAGCATATGCTGAATACTGGTCCGGGACAGCCGGAACATCAGCAAGCGGAACAATGTGGGAGCCGGCGGTGCCGGACGCATCAGTCCTTTGTAGAAGCGGGCCGCAGACTTGCGGATTCTCACTGCATTTTTCTGCGCGGCTGCTGTGGTCACTGGCTCCATCGTACTAAGCACACACCCTTTGGTAACCTGGAAACCCAGATTCTCTCCCATACGGCTAAGATATTTGACAATCGCATTCCCGCCGTGAATCCCCTGATTGACGATCGACGTATAGGTCTTGCCGAAGAACTGGGGCCGATGGAACACATACGCCAGCCGGTCCAGCAGATTCTTCATCGATGCCGAGACATGGAACGCATAATTGGGAGTCGCCATAATCACACCGTCCGCACGCTCCAGTTTCTCGATCAGCACATCCCGGTCATCTTTGAGCGGACAATATTCTTCGCCCTTACTGAAACAGGTTTTGCAGCCCCGGCAGAACTTCAACCTATAGTCCTTGAGGAAAATGTATTCAAACTCAATCTCCCCGTAGGTTCGGAGCTGTGCTTCAAACTCACGGACCGCTCTGTACGTATTGTTCTTTTGCTGATTGCCGATGATTGCGATGACCTTCTTCATGATTGTCCCTCCAGAATAGAATACAAAATAGTGACTCCACTTGATACCTGAGCAGTTCATGAATGAATATTTTATAATTCATTCATAATGTATATTAACATAGATATGCGCTGTTGTCTGTACGGACACGGCTTGATTTTGAACGATTGGTGAAGAGCTTCCGGGCCAAAAGAAAGAAGCCACAAGCAGCAATCTGCTCATGGCCTCCTGATCCTTGTATTCTAAACGTTTTTCACCGCCACGAGCCTCTTGTGAAAGCTATGGACCCGTCATAGTCAACATATACATTTTTGATATTAGGATGACTCAAATAATCAGTCACAGTGTAAAACAGCGGAATAACTGCCATTTGATTCATGAGCAGCTGTTCGGCCGTGGCATAGATCTGCATACGCGTGCCGGGGTCGGCCGCCTGCCGGGCTTGCTGCATATAACGGTCATACGCTGTATTGCTCCACCCTGTATCATTGGAGACATTCTGTGAACTGAACAGCTCCAGCATCGAGGCCGGATCATTGAAATCAGCGCTCCATCCCGCTCTTGCTATAGCATAGTTCTGATGTATACGATTATCCAGCAGTTCCTCGAAGCTTTGGATTTCTACACTTGCTTCAATGCCTAAGTTCTTTTGCCAGTCCTTGATCACTTTACTTGCGATAACGTCATGATTGATATATTCATTCACAATAATAGTGAAGCTGGGGATCTTGGTGAGTCCCGCTTCTCTCATGCCTTCCTTCAGTAATTGCTTGGCCGCCGCCACATCCTCATGAAAGTACATCTTGTCCGACATCTCTGTGCGGAAATTCAACTGGGTCCCATGAATACTTGGCGGCACAAATCCAAACGCCGGATTGCCGTAACGCAAGGCTTCACGGTCAATCGCCATCGCCAATGCCTGGCGGATCTTCAGATTGTCAAACGGCGGCTTAGTCAGATTGAATTGATAAAAATAGTTGGAAGCATACGGCCCTTCATGCAGGTCGCGGTAAGATGCGCTATCTAAAGATGTATAATCCACTGATTCCACCCCTCCGCCTCCAACCCAGTCAACCTCCTTGTCCATATAAGCGACTGTCGGATTCTCAGGCAGCAGCAGACGTACCTCCGGCAGCTTAATTTCTTGGGCCGCATAATAAGCAGGGTTTTTAACTATAGAAATCTCATTATTCTTCCATGTCTTGAGCTTGAAGGGACCATTGGTTACCATAGACTTAAGGTCTGTTGCCCATTGGTTGTTGGCCTTCGCAGTCTTAGCGTACACCGGATAATAGATGCTCTCTGCGAGCAGTTGGATGAAATAGGAAGTTTTCTCCTTTAATGTGACCTGTAGTGTGGTGTTATTCAATGCCTTTACGCCGATTTTGGAGGTATCCTTCAGAAGTCCCTCGTTGTAGTTCTGCGCATTATTAATCATGTACATATTAAAAGCGTAGACATTCTTGGCTTCCGGAGCCAGCGCCCGCTTCCAGGCATACTCGAAGTCCGAGGCCAGCACCTGCTGCCCGTTGCTCCATTTCGCATCCCCGCGAAGCGCAAAGGTATACGTTCTGCCATCCTTCGAGAGGGTCCATGATTTTGCTATTGCCGGAACGGCCTGACCAGCCGCATTCAACCGGACCAGTCCTTCAAATAACCCTTTGAGAACTGTCACTGTGCTGTCATCCGCAGCTGCTGCCGGATCAAGCTGATCAGGAAGACTTCCCAGACCGATACGCAATACCTTATTAGCTTGTGCAGCAGATGAAGTACCTGCCCCTCCCGTGAGCGTTACACTCATCATTAAACCTACTGCCAAAATGATATAAAGCAACCTTTTCATCAACGTTTCCCCTTTGTAAAGTCATTATGTACTTAATGAATAGAATAACATGCAGAGATGCTGTAATGCTGTCGCAAAAAATCGAAAGCAAATATGAAATTACTATGAAAAGATTACACAAAAAGAGGAGCCACTTAGGCCCCTCCCCTGTCTATCTCTAGGCTACTGAATCAACAGCCCAAACCCGCTCTGAATATAATACAAGCTTGGATACGCAATATTGCTGGTCGTCAGGTTGTTGAAGGTCGCCGAGCCGTTGCCGGTATACGTGTAGATTGCCGCTCCCTTATGGGCGCCGGAGAATCGTGAAGTGGTTACTCCATCGAGACCGGTGCCGTTAATGTTAATGTTGTTAAATACGATACCTGAGAAGCCGCCGCCGTATCCGAATTGGATCGCATCGCGCTGGGTGTTGATGATGTCGATGTTGGTGAAGGTAACGTTCTTGATCGGGTCACTCGAAGCTTCGAGATCAATCGCACCGCGTTCACCGTCATACAAGTCACGGCTGGTGCCGCTGTTAATAATCGTCGTATCCGAGAAAATCATCCCCGTATTGCTGTTGAAATGCGCCCCCGGGAAGGTCGTATTCAGCCGGATACCGGAGCCGCCCACCGTGTCGATAATGTAGTTGTGATCCGCCTTGTGACCGCTGCCCCCGAAGATACCGATAGCGCCGGCCCGCCAGTTATTCTCAATCGTATTGTACGAAAAAGTGTTATTCACCCCATCCGGCGCCCCGAACGTATTGCTCGGCCAGACGGCCAGTCCGTCGTCCCCGTTATTGCGCACATTGGTATTGCGGACAGTAGAATTGCTGGTCCCTTGGGAGAAGTTGATGCCGTCCGCCAGATTGTTGCGGATGCGGCTGTTCTCTACAAGCAGATTGTTCGCAAAAATCGCCGGCGTCCGCGCATAATCCCCCACCCACATGCCACACTCAAAATGCTCAATCCATACGTCATGGATGACCGAATTGTTGCCGAAGTTATCCATCAGGCCTTTATAGATGGCATTCTGATTGTACCGGGATCTCAGATTCGAGTTCATATAGACATTGCTGAAATCCAGCTTGCCTTGAACGCGGAAGGAGATTCCTCCCCCGGCTACATTCGGATTGGTGAATTGCAGATTGGTGTGCCAATAACCTGCACCGGTGACCGTGAAGTTGTTGATCATGTTGCTGACCGAGCCAATGACCCACATGCTGCTCAGATTAAAAGTTCCAGCCGGAATATATAGAGATTTCCCGCTGGTGACGGCGGCTGTAACCGCACTGTTGAAGGCGGCCAGGTCGTCCTGTCCGTCTCCTGCCACTGCGCCGTAATCGGTGACCGACACTGAGTTGGCCGGACGGGCAATGGCTGCCGGTACAGGTTCAATCTCCAGGAAATCCACCCCGTATTCAAGGCTGTCTCCGTTGTTCTTCTGAATACGGATCGTGTCACCGGGCTGAAGTGGTGTATCCATCTTCCAATGAACTTCATCGAACCGGAATAGCGGACGTCCAGCACTTGGAGCATCACCAGGTTGGTCGCCGGAGAAGTACTGCCAGGAGTAATAGGAGGTGAGCGGAATGGTTTTGGCCTTGGTTCCATTCACGTATACGTCAAGCGCACCGGTAAGACCCATTCCGTCTGCCGAATCCGGCATCGTGAATCTCATGGTGACTCCGGCACCGCCTTGCCCCGCTCTCACTGTCCACTGTGCATAAGCTCCGTTAGACGGCAGGGCCACATAGTTCTGACCCGAAGCCTCGGAGGCAATCAGCGTCTGATCGAAATTCGGTGCGGATCTCAGCGCGGCCGAGCCTCCGCGGGTTGCGTCCTGTGTATCGTACCGGCTGTACGGAACACTTGCGCCGCGCAAAGCATATACAACCAGGTTCACAGTGTTCACATTATTGGCCTGCTTGGATGTCACCTCATTGGCATCTGCGGCAATGGTTGTAGTGACCGTATAATTGCCGTTCACTGCACTCCAGGTGCCAGGGAGAGACACCTCAACCGAAGCCCCGGCTGCGATTACGCCGGTGTAGGAGCCCATGAAGGTCTGCACGGTAGAGCCTGCGGCATTCTTCAAGGCTACAGTTATTCCATGGGCACCGCCTGCGGAAGCAAGATTGCCCTGATTTTTGAGACTGACGGTGAAGGCTACGTTACTCCCCGCAGCCGGTGTTCCCGGTGACCAGGAGGTCGTTCCGGTCAGGTCGGAGCTGGAGACAGGAGCAATGACCAGGGAAGCAGGATTAGTGTAGCTGTTGTTGCTTTCGTTCTGCTCAATAATCTGGCCCGCCTCATCTACCTTGGCACTGAGCGGATAAGTACCAGCTGTTAGCGTCCCTGCATTGTAGGAGACGGATGCCGAAGCTCCTGCTGCCAACGCCGCTACTGGAGCCGAACCCGCCAGTTCGTTGTTCAAGTAGAAATTGACAGTGGTGGCTGCCGCTGCGGCATTGCCAATGTTCTTCACTACAGCATTCAGAGTTACGTTGCCCGTCTCCACCGGAGAAGCAGGAGTCCAGCTCATACCAGTAATCGTCAGATCCGGGTTCGCTGCCGGTGTGCCGAATACCTGGAATTCAGCGATCTGTCCGGCCGGTGCACCGGAATTGGCGGCGATAGCAAGCTGAAGCCGCTTAACGGTTGCCGTCACGGGGATGGTCACCGTGTTGCCAGATGCCGGATTGAAGGTATAGTTCTGGGCGGCAACCAGATTGCTGAAGGTTGTTAAATTCTGATTGTGTCCCATTACTTGAATATTCTGCGTCCGGGTTGCCCATTCGACAGCCGGATTCAGCTTCAGCACAATGGAAGTGATATTATGATTGGCTCCAAGGTCAAGCGTAAGGGTGCTGGGATTCCCGCTGCCTTCCCAGTAAGTAGCCGTGTTGTTATCGTTGGCATTACCGGCAATGAAATTCTGTGTGTTGGAGGATGCACTGATCGCCTTACCAATGGCGATGTTACCTCCAGGGGACACCGTTGGTGTAGGCACCGGTGTTGCTGTCGGTGCTGGTGTTGGTGCGGAAGTTGGTGCCACCGTAGCTGTAGGGGCAGGGGTAGTTACCGGCGTTGGCGTTGGTGTAGGGGCAGTTGTTGGAGCTACTGTAGATGTAGGTACAGGTGTAGCAATGATTGCAGATGCTACCGTAATTAGATCCAAATTAACGTTGCCCGTATCCCCTGCATCGTATTTGTAAGCAATGCTATTACTGCCAGCATTCAGTGGGAGGGCTTCAGCCTTCGTGCTCCAAGTGTCCCAGTTCGCCAGGTTCGGCAAGGTGGTCTGGCGCTGCTTAACTCCGTTCACGTAGATACTGATCGTCTTGTCGCTTCCGCTTGCATTGGCATACTTCAGCGTAACGTTCCGTGTACCCGCCGCAGGTACATTGACCGAGAAAGTGGTAGCCGGACCTTGGGTCAGATAGTTGTCCACAAAGCCTGTGCCGGAGTATCCGGCATGGTCCGTGTTCACTTTTGCGCCCCCGGAGAGTGTAGCGTTTTCCGCTTCATAGGTACCTTCTGGAACAGGTGATGCAGTAGGTCCCGCTGTAGGGACAGAAGTTGGGATGCTTGCTCCGTAGATTTCAAGCTCGGACAATTGGCCCGCAGGCCAAGCAGTATTCGCACTGAACAATAGACGGACATAACGCGTGCTGGCAGCGGTGAAGCTCACCGTGACACTGTTGTTCCCCACCGTAGGGTTGAAGACATATGCGGCCGAAGCAACGATATCCGTGAAGGTAGAGCCGTTCGTACTTCCCTGAACAGCCAGTGTCTGCGTCCGCGCCTCCCAGATGACTGGTAACTTCAATACAAGCTGGTCAATACTGGTGAGCGCACCCAGATCGACCTGAATCCACCCTGGAAAAGCATCATTTGCGCTCTCCCAATACGTATTCTGATTACTGTCCTTAACGTTATCCGGCGTATAATTCTGGGATTGCCCGCTGGCGGTAATGGTTTTGTTAAGTGCAAGATTCGGTCCGCCCGCTGCCGACGAACGGGTAAGCGGTCCAGCCGCCATGAAGAGCGTGGAGATGAGCAGCGTAACTACAAGTGACCATGTAACGTACTTGTTGCGCATTCTATTCCTCCTTAATCTGATGTGGAACGACACACAGTGATATTCACAGCCCTCTAATGATAGCGATTACAACGATTACAAAATTGAAGAATAACTCTGCACACCCTCCCCTCTCTGCAATACACACTCATTATAGGTTTAATGCAGAGCACTCTTTAAGAGCTATTTCTACGGAAAAGATAGGTGATTCAATGAAACTGATCATTCAGCAGGATGGACAAGAAATTAAAATTTCATTAGGCACTGGGGGTGATCTATTTCATTTACCTGATATACACATAGAGGATAAAAAAAACCACAACACGGGCGGCTAGCTCGCATTGTGGCATTGTTGGTTGTATTGTGCGATCTTGTTAGTGGAGTTGAAAACAGTGAAGAGCTAATCTTTAGTATAAATTATCAAAGAAATCGTTAAAACTATTAGATAAAAAATACATGTTGTCCATTTCTTCATCTGACTCCATATCATGCATCCAGAAATATATTTTTCCAAAGTATTCCTTACTAACCCCTATACAAATCTCATTTCCTCCTGGATCGCTGCCGATTGAAATAAATCCTTCAGGTAATTCACCATCTAAAACCTCAAACACTTTTGCCAAGTTTCCTTTCATATCACCGATTCCGTAAAATTTATTTACTACACTTTCACCCTCTTCATCAGAAATCCTAAAAGTTGATGCTTCAGGATACCCTCCATTATATTTAAGTAAAAAATCAATATACTGCTCAGGAAGACTAAGAACATATTGACCTTCAAATTCACGACTTTCATTTATAGTTATTTTTTCGTTATTTCGGCCCATATTCGCCATAATTACTCTCCTTCTCTATTTTTTCCATTTACTGCAGACTGACCTCCAATATGTCTAAATTCTCTATGTATGTCTTCATCGACAAGAATCATTGTCTTTCCATCTTCATGGTGATGCCACGTGTAACCTTCGGGAGGCTTATTAATTGCTGGCACAGGTGGATCAGAATCCTTATTAAGACCTGCTTCTAGATTTGCCTTTTTGAAATCTTCTTGAGGATTTTTTGGTACAGTAACATCAATAGTCTCTAGGATTCTTATAACACCAATCCGGGTCATACGGCAGAGATTTTAGCTTCCTCATGTCCTCCAAACTATAGACCCAATGATAACCTCCCAACCAATAATATTGTTTTGGATTTAGCTTCAAGTATTCATAAACAAAGCTAAAAAGCAGTTGCTCATTATCATCAACATCCTCAATACAACCAACCTGATACAAATTCAGTGAAGGATTCAAGCCAGAAAATTGTCCGTCATTGTAAAACGCCAGACCGTCATTCTCAACTCCATCTATGTACATTAAAAATTTATTTTCTTCAGTATCTGGATGGTACATAATACTTATAGTTGTATATTTAAAATGATTATCTTCAGTAAAGTACTTTTCATTCTTATAAAAAAGCATGGCATCAGATTTAAATGAAGCTAACATTACTGACGATAATAAATCATCTAGTGAATAAGTGTCTCTTTCAACTAAAAAAAATGATGAAGTTCCCATCTACATTAAAACTCCTTTCAATTCTTCAAGTGAGTTCACTACAATTGCACCCATATCTTTAATCTTATTTAATTTTAGTATTTGTTCAGGCGCTAAGTTAACCAACGGTTCTTCAATGTAAACAATAACTTTTTTATTCTCTGGATTCAAAAAATCTTTGTGAGTTGTCTTTGTATACTTTTCAATTTGCTCCACTTTTAAAGCGCCAGCAGATGCTTTTACTTCAATAATTTCATCTTTTGTCATCACATCAAAATCCCCAGCTGGCGTTTTATCAGCCCTCTGAACTTTTTGTCCAAAACCTGTAACTTCCTTTTGTTCCGAAACAAATTTTGCAACTTTCCCCTCTGTAGCTTTTCCTATATTAGGACTATTAAGGAACGTCTCAATATCACGACTAATATTTTTCGGATGTTGATCAGACCAAATTACTTCATTTCCCGAAGGGTTCGTATATTTTGTTTTATTCCCGTCTTTAATTACACTCCCAATACTATGCGGTTCTCCCTTCCCCTCCACCCCATCCATATACCGCTGCTGCACCGGCGTCTTCGGCAAGGCTGGAGTATCGGGGATCTCCCCTATCTTGAAAACAAACCCTTCCGGCGTCTGCACCACCAGACCCAGATTCGGAAGCTTCTGCCTAATCCCTTGCAGGGCATCCTTCGCCGCTTGGCTGACGGCGTCTTCTACCTCGCCTAGGACTTTCCCCACTTTGCCTGCTTTGGTGACCTGGAATCCGGGGACCAGAATCGACGCAACCGAGCCCAGCATTTTCGCTTTCTCTTCCGGGGTGCCCTCATCAAATTGATGATACGCCATCTTCGCCGCTTCCACCAGCACTTCGGGATGGTCAATCAGATATTGCGCTTGCTGCTTCATTTTTGTGGTGGTTTTGACCGGGTCCACAACTAGCTTGAAGGCAAAGGTTGCCGTATCCGCCACGCCCATGACGACCTCTTTCACCAATCCTTCGGTAAAAGCCAGCACCACCGTATCCGCCTGACGGACCTTGCTCTCCCATTTCGTTAGCCCGTAAGTCTCCTCTAGCCACCCCAGATAACTGGTGTACATCGGGGTGAGATATTCATTCGGCACATAGACTTTCGCTTGATAAAAGTCCCACGTAGTCTCATTTTCCTTGTTGTCTGCGGTAATTGGCGTGCCGTCCGGCAATGTGAGCGGCGGCCCGTTCAACCGCCGCTGCGCTTCGATCTGCTCTTGAACCTGCTTAAGAGCCGCTGCGATCTGAATTTCCTGCCGCTTCGCCGCAAGCTGACTCCGCGCATATGCTCCGGCGGCGGTTTTCTCCATCGCCAGCCGCAAAAGCAGTAAATATTCTTCGTTATGTAGTAAGGGGACCTTGTCCACCGTAATCGACGGATCATACTCACAGGCGGTAACTGCTGGTTGCTTGTAATGGGCGCTTAGATCCTTGCCGGATTCATAATAGATCTCGGCTACGCCTAGAGAAGCCAGCTTCTGCCGGGCTTCTTCGGCCTTCGCATGAACAGCCTCCATCTGCGCCTGATTGCCGAACGCCTGATACACCTTGAAGGCCGTCTGTGCCTTTGCGATCTGATTACGCGCTGCGAAGATATCGTTCAGTTTACTTTGTGCAGCTATACTCTCTACGGTCAAGAGGCCCGAGGTTTGAATAACATTCCTGAGCTGCTGCACCACCGGGTCCCTGCTGAGTTCATCTTTTCCCGATAAAGCGGCAATCGAAGTGATGAGATTCGTCGCACTTCGCTGCACAAATTCAGGGATGGAGATCCGTCCGGCTGCTGGTTGCAGCCCCAAGCTTCCAAAAGCCGCGAGCAGCAGATTAAATTGGCCTGTCAGCTTGTCTGCCTGCCGCTTATTCTCTTCCTGTAGCTCCGATACGCCTCTTAGGGCGACCCGGATAATATCCTCTAACTTCTCCGCTTCTACGGTTAATTCATTAATCAGGACCTGAGCACTGACAAGATGGTCGCCCATGGGAATGCCGCCCCAGCTACTGGACTGGCCCTTCAATTGAAGATATAACCGGTTGGTGTCCTGACTCACCTGGCCAATCTTCGACTGTAGGCGCCTGACTTCATCTTCGTTAAATACAAGCTTCGTGGAAGACACTATGATCCCTGCTTCCTTCTCCAGAATGGATTCCAATGTACAATATTAGGATTCAATATATATCCATTATTGATATACATATCCCTTTATTATCGGATTTATTTTCCATTAAGTTTATAGAAGTGAATTCTTCATAGTGCCCGTATTTCCACAGCAATCAGATATGTAAGTCTCGAATATACCATGCATCGCAGGCATAATGCTCTGAACCGTCCATCGGGCCGTCCATCCGGCTGAACCCGTGCTTGACATAGAAGCGGCCAGCGGCCTGCATCGTCAGCAGCGTCTCCAGGTAACACTTGCGGTAATGCTGCTTAGCGAAGGCAAGCGCCGTATCCAGCAGCTTTGCTGCAACGCCTTGGCCGCGGATGGCTGCGGACAGGTACATTTTCTGCAATTCACAGATCTGCCGTGCTTCGTCAAAAGCCGCAATTCCGCAGCCGCCCAGCACCTGCCCATCCACTTCAACAATCCAATAAGCCCGGTTTGCCGCGCTATTATAATAGGTATATAAGTCTTGCAGGCTGTCATCTGCCCAAGCCAAGCCTTCGCGGTTGCCGCCGAATTCAATCAGGCATTCCCGGATAATCCCCTCAATGGCTGCATTATCCCTGCGCTCAATGGGACGGATGGTGATCATATGGTAGTCCTCCTTTTACCCTCTATCTTCTTCGTTTCCTGCTTCAATATATAGATAATCTATCATATCATTACCTCGTGATCGCTGTCACACACTAGCAATGGCCAGGCTCCCCCTCCAGTCGGCTCCTTCCCGCTGAACGATTAGCCTGCTATACTGGGATTTGCAAGTAGGATAAGGAGTGAGAACAGATGAACAAGCTGGTATTTTTCCTCGGACCCGGAGGGGCGGGCAAAACCACACTAGCCAAGGCTGTTGCAGCCCGGCGTCCGGCGGCGGTGTTCGATATGGACATTCTGCTGCGTCCGGCAGCAACCGCGATCATGACTATGCATGGGCTTGACCCTGACGACAGGGATTCCGATGAGTATAAAAGACTATGCCGCGACCTAGGCTACCGCATTACCATGGATGCAGCGCTGGATAATATCGGTCTGTCCAGCGATATCTACGTGGTGGGTCCTTTTACCAAAGAAGCGGCCGATGCGGAGTGGATCGGCCGCGAGCTGGCGCGCATCGGGCGCACACTGGAGGAAGTCGAGGTCAAGGTAGTCCTGGTAGGACTTGCGGATGCAGCCATGTTCCGTGAACGGCTTGAAGGCAGACATTCCGCGCTCGATGCCTGGAAGTTCGCCCATTGGGAGAATTTCAGCGCTTCTCTAGGTCTCCGCACCGTAGCCTGGCCGCTCCCATCTGCACAGGTGGCGCAGATCGACAATTCCCATCCTGACCGGAATGTCGCTATAGCGGCGGTGGAGGCTTTTATTTATGGAGAGTAAGCTACCGCTTAACCGCATGAACATAATGAATCGTCTCAAAAGCGCTTAGAGCATCACTCCGGCCGCTGAAAAACCTCTCGTTGATCTCAACCGGAGACAGGTGCTCGTAGACTAGCAGCCCGGCCTCGGCCAGCAGCTCCTCTATCTCCGAATAGCTGAACCAGGATTGCATGGGCTCGCCGCTGGCAGCAGCCATTTGCACCATTTTAGCCACCCGGCCGGACACGCCCTGCTCTTCCATTAGATACTCATCTGCATAATCCAGAACGATAGAGCTTCCTGAGGGAACTTTTGCGAGCAGCTCCTTAATCAGGCGGGCATTCTCCTCCTTGGTAAGGTAGTAGGATACCCCCAGCAGGCTGAACAAGGTCTTAGCTTCGGGATCGAATCCCCGATTAAGCAGACTGGAATAAGAGAATTCGCCCGTGAAGTCCATGGGGACGAGATGAAGATTGCTGGGAACCTCAAGCTGTGCGTCCTTAAGCCTCTGCTGCTTGGATGCCTGGGTAGCAGGAGCATCTACTTCAAAAATCGTGAGCTGCTCCATAAGCGTAGGATAACGGTAGGCAAAGCTGTCCAGCCCCGCGCCAAGAATTACATACTGCTTCAGCCCGAGACTCACCTCATGCAGCACAATAGCCTCACAGTAGGCAGCACGTGCCAGCGGTGTGGGCGATAACTGGACCTGGACAATCCATCTCAAGATGGCTTCAGGATCATCCGGGTACCTCTCCGCGATCTCAGGATTGAAGAACGCAATCCCTTGCACCATATTCCTGCGGATATCCGCGAACTCCTGCGGTGATATCAGCTTCGGCGCCACATCATCATTGAAGATCTTTGGACTGTCAAATTGACTGTGATACGCACGGCCAAAAGCGGCCACTAAGGCAGTCATGCTGGACTTGTTCTGCTTCATTCGTGATTCCTCCATGCAAAAATAAGATTCCCCTGGCCAGGAGAACCTTATTATATACACAAACTATTAATATGTAAATTATAGCATAAAAAATATTTTTTGTCAATGATAGATGTTACAATATTCCTTGTTCATCCTTGGTTTAACAAGCCCATTGGTCACTTTTTGAGACAGCCCCCTTCCCGTTAACTCAGCTAGGCTCTGCTCTAAGATAAGCACCAGCTTCACTGAAGCTGGTGATCTCCCCGCTGCCGACAGCGGCACAGAGCGCCGCCCCTACCGCCGCTTCTTCAGCATGTTCACCAAGCTCAAGCGTTAGTCCGAAGGCCGCTTCGCCCTTGGCGCACAGGACCGGATTACTCCGCAGCGCATTGCCTGATCCTATAAGGCGGCTGAATGTGCCCGCGCCCTGCTGTTCCAGCTCTGCCAGGAAACCGCGCAGTTCATCTACCATCCCTTGCAGAAAAGCATGGGCCAGCCCGCCGGGAGTAAAATTCTCCAGCGTGATTCCCTCCACACTACCGCGCTTCTCCGGGTCTGTCCTTGTCCCCAGGAACTGTGTGTTCACCGTAAGCCCTGTGATGCCGCTTCCCGGCACCTCTTCATTGAGCAGCCTGGACATCAGGGAATAGACATCTGTCGGCGCTTCTCCCGTGTATGCGGTGATCAGCTGCCGGAAGAATCCCTCCAGCAGGGCATAAGACTTGCCTCCGCTCAGGGCTGCGCCAACCATCAGCACCCCGCCGCCAGGGAACGGTCGTACCTCCATCGCGGAAGGAGCTTTGGCGCAGTCAGGCAACCAGGCCGAGAGCTGGCTCCCTGTGCCAATGTTCAGCAGTAGAGATTCTCCGGGCTGCGGCACACTGCCCAGGAAGCTGGCTTGATTATCCCCAAGCGAAGTGTATACGGGAATGCCTTGTGCCGTGCTGCCGATTGCCGTCCCGGAGGGGACGACCTGCGGCAATAACGAACAATCGATGCCGGCCATACCAATCGCGTTTCTATCGAAATCCCCTGTCCCCAGACTGAAGCCCCCGATCCCCGCTGCCTGCGTTGCATCAATCAGCGGCACTTCACTGTTCACCAGCCTCATCGCAATATAGTCCGCAATTGTGCAGAAGCTGACTGCGCGTTCAGGGACAAGCTGCCCGGACACATTATAGTAATGGGTGGCGAGTCCATAGCCGGGAGCTACAATGTACCCGGTAAGATCACTGAACTGCTGCGCATAGGTAGGACTGTCCATCCCTCCGGTGAGCTGTCCCGCCCGTCCATCCTGCCAGGTATACAGCGGACCTGTTGCCCTCCCGCTTTTATCCAAATAGACAATGCCATGCATCTGCCCGGTCAGGCCAATTCCTGATACATCCGGCTGCTTCGCCAGCAGACGTTCAAGTATATGTTCCACCTGCTTCACAATCAATTCCGGGTCCTGCAGCCGCTCCCATTCCTGATTCAGGCTGAACGGCAGGCTCGCTTGTGCTTCCGTTATACTATACAGAATCGTACGTTTCTCCAGATCATAGAGCAGCCCGGAGATGGATGTAGTTCCGATATCTAGTCCAGCCGTAATCATAGGCTCCATCCTCTTCCCTGTTGTATAGCCCATATGTTAAGCCTTCGCGATGGATAGCGTCAATCGGGCGCATAAAACACTATGAAGCAAAAGATACTAGACCAGAGAAAAATAACTATACACGGAGGTACATATATGAGACTTCACAACAAAGTAGCAGTAGTGACCGGGGCGGCATCCGGGATGGGGAAGGCGATTGCCGTCCTGTATGCGAAGGAAGGGGCCAAGGTCGTAGTGGCGGATATTCATTTGGAGGCTGCGGAGACGGTGGCCGGTGACATTAAAGCTGGCGGCGGGGAAGCCCTGGCGGTACAAGCAAATGTTGCAGAGGAGTCTGATATCCAGAATCTGATCGACAGTACAGTCAACACCTACGGCACGGTAGATATTCTGGTGAATAATGCGGGGATCATGGATAACTTTGAACCGGCGGGTGATATTGAGGATGAGAGCTGGGAGCGGGTTCTCGCTGTCAATACAACTTCGGTGATGCGTGCTACGCGCAAGGTACTGCCTATTTTCCTGGAAAAACAACAGGGTGTTATCATTAACGTTGCCTCGGTAGGCGGTCTGTTCGGTGCCCGTGCCGGGGCGGCTTATACAGCCTCGAAGCATGCAGTTATCGGCTTTACCAAGAACACCGGATTCATGTATGCTGCCAAGGGAATCCGCTGCAATGCGATTGCGCCGGGCGGTGTGGAGACCAACATTGGTTCAACCATGACCCATATCAATCCTTTTGGCATGGAACGTACACAGCCGGGCATGGCGCTTAATCCACGGATGGGCCAGCCCGCAGAAATCGCACAGCTAGCCTTGTTCCTGGCTTCAGAGGAAGCAGGCTTTGTGAATGGGGCAGTCATTACCGCAGACGGCGGATGGACTGCTTATTAAGCTGAGGACCTAAAGCGAAATGAGGGGCACTATTGCGAAATAGCACCCTCATTTGCAACCTTTGGGCCGCATCAGGACTGGATGCTGCGGCGTCCCCATTTCAATTGTAATCGGTTTTTCGATTACATTTGGCCTACACGGCGTCCCCAGTCCAATTGTAATCGGTTTTTCGATTACATTTGGCCTACGCAGCGCGCCTAGTCAAATTGTAATCGGTTTTTCGATTACATTCGGCCTACACGGCGTTCCCAGTCCAATTGTAATCGGTTTTTCGATTACAATCAGCTCACGAGTCTCCGCCATGCCCGATATGCTCGGTTTTCCCTTAAATAAAGGCCATCCCCCGTCACTCTGCGGGCAGATGGCCTCCTTGCTTATGCTACCTTTATCTCCTTCAGCCCCGTGCATCCTGCACCCTGATATTGCTCCCGAACAAGGTGGAATCACTCGTCAGCTTGTAGGCCGGATACCCGGCCTCTGCTTCGAGGCGCATAACGTCATCGAACAGCAATTCCTGCTGACGGTCACAGAGGAAGGTGAACGGCTCGGTCTGAAACACAATATCGGTCGGCGAAGGCTCGCTGACTACCCGGATGACCAGCATGCCATTACAGCCGCAGTCCTCCGTATCGTAGAACATTTTGAATTGCCCGGGCTTCCCGGCCAGGCTCTGCTCCAGCCGTTCGCGGGTCATTGCATTAAGCTCAATCTGCATCTGTAATTTCTCCCTTCAGGACAACCTGTCCGGTATGCTGTATCTGTAGGCGACAAGTATAGTCCCTAATCTGCGCAGACCCGTGTGACAGCAGTCACTGTGAATGTGAAAATATAACTTTCTGCGCACATGACACATCAGCGATGAATTCTTCCCCCTGAATATAACACAGAAACAGGCGCTGCCATAACCTGGCCTACCGCCCGGAGATGTCAACGCCTGCCCTATTCTGCTTCACCCGATCTGCGAGCGTACGGCTTCTTCCAGATTCAGCAGCTCCGTTCTGACCTGGACTACCTCGCCGATTATGATCATGGCCGGATTGCTGATCTTCATCGCGGCGGCGACCTTGTCGATATTGCCAAGCGTGCCGGTCACGATCCGTTCGCGCACCGTTGTTCCGTTCTCAATTAAGGCAACCGGGGTCTGCGGATCTTTGCCGTGTACCAGCAGTTCCTTGCAGATCTCCCCCAGCTTGCTTACGCCCATATAAATCACAAGCGTATCCACACCATGGGCCAGCGCATCCCAACGCAGCGGCGAATCTTGGGTCTGGCAGCGGCTGCCAGTCACGATGGCGAAGGAGGCCGCCACACAGCGGTGAGTCAGTGGGATGCCGGCAGAAGCGGCTGCGCCCACCGCCGAGGTGATTCCCGGAATCACCTCATAGGGAATACCGGCTGCAGCTGCGGACAACGCTTCCTCCCCGCCCCTGCCGAACACGAACGGGTCGCCGCCCTTCAGCCGGACTACATGGCTTCCAGCTGCGGCATGGCGGATCATCAGCCGCTCTGTCGTCTCCTGCGGCATCGAATGCAGACCCGGCGCTTTGCCGCAGTAGATGCGCACGGCATCGCCTCGGGCATAGTCCAGCAGCTCCTCGTTCACCAGCCGGTCGTACAGAATCACATCGGCACATTGAATGCGCCGCAGCGCCTTCAATGTAATCAGCTCGGGATCACCCGGACCTGCGCCTACAATAGATATGCTGCCCTGCTTCATACGCTTTTCTCCAGGGCAGGTGTGCCCGCGAGCCCCGCCTCTCCGCGTCCCGGAAGCTCTGCTGCCGCAGTTGCTCCGGGTTTGCTGCCTTTTTGCGACCTGCTGCCTTTTTGCGATAAATAGAATAGCAGGCCCGTGAACAACAGCCCGCCCGCGAAGTTGCCGAGCAGCACCGGAATGCCGTTCCAGATCCACCAGTCCGCCATAGTCACATTCGCTCCAAGCATCATCCCCGCCGGAATGACGAAGAAATTGACAACCGTGTGCTCGAAGCCTTGTCCGAAGAAGGTCAGGATGGGGAGCCACATGGCGAGGATTTTGCCGGAGGTGGATTTCGAGGTCATCGCCATCACCGCACCCAGTGTAACCATCCAGTTGCAGAGCATCGCCTTGATGAAGGCCAGCACGAGTCCCTCTGCCCCCAGGCTCTGATAAGCCGTTGTCTTCCCTTCACTTGCTGTAATCAGTGTCTGCACCATGGGGTTCGACAGATCGGTACCCATCCTCGTAATCGTCAGCCCGTATAATGCGGCATAGACGGCACATCCGATCAAATGTCCGAGTATGACCCAGAAATAGTTCCCCAGCATGCGCCCGATGGTGGTCTTCTTCTCCAGTACGGCCAGCGGAATCAAGGCGAAGCTGCCGGTAACCAGCTCCAGCCCGAGAAGAATAATCATCACGAAGCCTACCGGAAAAAGAATCGCGCCCGCCATAGGGATCTTGGTCTGTGCCGCTGCGGTGAAGGCCAGTGTGGTAGCGCATGCCAGAATGGCACCTCCGAGACTGCCGCGTACAATGAGCTGCATGATGCCCAGTTCTGCTTTGGTTTTTCCCGCTTCAATCATGGAGCCCAGCACTTCGCCTGGTTTGACATAGTCCATTATGAATCCCCCTTATACGTGTACATGTATGAAAGAATTAGATCGTTAAGTACAAGCTGCCTGTGGCGTGATCGACTTCCACCTCATAGGTGGTCACATGGCCCGTATCGGGGGCCTGCACCTCGCCAGTATGCAGCTCGATCCGCCAGTCATGGAGCGGGCAGTGCACTTTGGAGCCGCAGACCATGCCCTCCGAGAGCTGCCCGCCCTTGTGCGGACAACGGTTCTCCACCGCCAGAACCTCTCCGCTGCTAAGCCGGAACAAGGCAATCTCGGTATCGCCTACCCGTAATTTACGTGATCCTTTGATATCTACCTCATTCAGGTTGCCGATTAGCAGTTTGGTCATTGTCATTTCGGTTCCTCCTTAGACCGTCTCGGGTAACGAGATCGCTTCAAAATTCTTGCGCAGCTCCGGGGTATTCACAATCTGCTTCCATGGATCGGTAGTCAGGCTAAGCGTCTTCTGAATTCTCTCCACCAGCGCCGCCCGTTCCTCCGGGGATTCCAGCGCCTGCTTGATGCTGTCCAGGCCCACTCGCTCAATCCACTGTGCGGTCCGCTCATTCCATCCGGCTTGCTCGCGGTAGTATTGCAGGAACGCACTTGCCCATTCCAGCACCTCATCATCGGTCTTCACTACGCAGAGCAGATCGGTCGCCCGGACATGAACGCCGCCGTTGCCGCCGACATGCAGCTCCCAGCCGCCGTCAATCGCCACCACCCCGAAGTCCTTGATTGTCGCTTCCGCACAGTTGCGCGGACACCCGGATACAGCCAGCTTCACCTTCCCCGGAGCATTCAGCCGTTCAAAAGCCTTCTCCAGCCGAATTCCCATCCCCAGCGCATCCTGGGTCCCAAAGCGGCAGAAGGTGGAGCCTACGCAGGTCTTCACAGTGCGCAGCGTCTTGCCGTAGGCATGGCCGGAAGGCATATCCAGCTCCTCCCACATCTTCGGCAGATCCTCCTTCTTCACGCCCAGCAGATCCAGACGCTGCCCGCCGGTGAATTTGACCAGCGGCACATCGTATTTCACCGCGACCTCCGCTATCTTGATCAGCTCCGCCGGAGAAGTGACCCCGCCGTAGATTCTTGGCACCACAGAATAAGTTCCGTCCTTCTGGATATTGGCATGGTAGCGCTCATTCGTATATCTGGATTCATTCTCATCCACGTATTCCTCCGGCCAGAGCATGCCCAGGTAATAGTTCAGTGAAGGGCGGCATTTCGGGCAGCCTTCCTCGTTGCTCCAGGACAATACATGCATGACTTCCTTCACCGTGGTCAGCTTCATCCGCTTGATCTCGGCGACAATCTCATCCCGGCCCAGCGTCGTGCAGCCGCAGATGCCCTCTTTGACCGTAACGGCAGCCTCTCCGGCGTAGAGCTGGAGCAGTCCCTCTACCAATGGCTTGCAGCCGCCGCAGGAGGCGGAGGCTTTGGTGCAGGCTTTGATCTGTCCGGCACTGGTACAGCCGCCGGCGGTAATCGCTTCGGCAATGGTTCCCTTCGTTACTCCGTTGCAGCCGCAGATGATCTCGTCATCAGGCATCCCTTCCAGCCGGTTGCCCTTGGGCGAAGCCAGCGCATCAGCCGGAATGCCGAGCAACAGTTCTTTCTCGCGTCCCTTAATATTCTCGCCCTTCTTGATCATCGAGAAGAGCTGCGCGCCGTCATTCGTATCGCCGAACAGGACAGCGCCGATCAGCCTATCCTCCTGGATGACCAGCTTCTTGTAGATCCCCTCCGTCTCATCCTGGAATCGGAGCGCCTTCGTTCCGGGCTGCTCGTTGTATTGTCCCGCCGAGAAGACATCTACACCAGATACCTTCAGCTTGGTCGAGGTGACTGAACCGGCGTAGCCCTCTGTGGGAGCGCCTGCCAGTCTTTTGGC
The DNA here is from genome assembly GCF_038002805.1 of Paenibacillus sp. FSL H3-0333. Taxonomy (NCBI): domain Bacteria; kingdom Bacillati; phylum Bacillota; class Bacilli; order Caryophanales; family Paenibacillaceae; genus Paenibacillus; species Paenibacillus sp. FSL H3-0333. The sequence goes on from NZ_JBBODG010000001.1 coordinate 4,619,228, forward strand.
CAGCACAGCGCCTTGCTCATACAGCGGGGCTACCAGGCCGTAGGCAATGCCGCGATGCTCTGCACATTCCCCGACGGCGTAAATGCCGGGCAGGCTGGTCTCCATATAATCGTTCACCACGATGCCCCGGTTCACCTCAATCCCGCTGCTGCGGGCAAGCATAACATTCGGTTTGATCCCGACCGCCATCACGATCAGATCGGCCTCCGCCATCTCGCCGTCTGCGAACAGCAGGCCTTTGACTCTCTTTTTGCCGAGAATGGCTTCCGACTGCTTCTTCAGCAGGAACTTCATCCCCTGAGCCTCCAGCTCTCCCCGCAGCATCCGGGATGCCGCCTCGTCCAGCTGACGCTCCATAATATACTCGTGAATATGAACTACCGAGACATCCATCCCCAGATGCAGCAGCCCTCTGGCCGCCTCCAGTCCGAGCAGACCGCCGCCGATGACGAGCGCCTTGCTGTATTTTTGCGAGACGTCCTGCATGATTTGAGTATCCTTGATGTCACGGAAGGCAATGACGCCCTCCTTCTCTGTTCCGGGGATCGGCAGCATGAAGGGATTGGAGCCGGTCGCCAGAATCAGCTCGTCATACACGGCGGTAACTCCTTTATCCGTATAAACTGTACGCGCAGCAGTATCAATAGAAGTCACTGTGTGTCCCGTGTATAAGGTAATATTGAAGCTGCGGTACCATTCGAGATCATTAATTACGATTTCATCCAGGCTTGCCCCGCCTGCCAGTACGGAAGACAGCATGATGCGGTTATAATTGGGATAAGGCTCTGCGCCAATAATTGTAATCTCGTACGCCTCCGGCGCCAATTTGAGCAGATGCTCTATGGCTCTGACCCCTGCCATCCCATTGCCGACTACTATCAGTTTTTTACGCTTCACTGTCATCTGTATCTCTCTCCTCTCCAGGTGCACAACAGAAATAGCCCGCTTCACTCCGCCCGGAAAAGATACATTTCCCGTAAGCGATATAAGTGAGAGCAGGCGCCATTGCCGCTTCAGCCGAATACATCGTTGTATTCGTGAATTGTTGAATTTGTTAAAACGACTATACTACAGCCGTCTACAATACGTCAATATTTATGACATATAAAATTTAATTAATTTAATTTATCGACAATAACGCTGAATTCGTGTTATATAATATAACATAGTCTATCCTGTAATTGGATTATCTGCAATCATACAAGATGTCTCTATTCTTAGGTAAAAGGAGCGTCGTCCCCCATGCATTCCCTGTTGGTTATAGAGCCTGCCGGAACAGAGAATCCCGCAGAAGCGCGCTCCTCTGATGGGCCTGATCACATCTTAAGCTCTTGCGGCTATGTAGTTGGAACCGCAGCGTCACCGGAGCAGGCCGCTCCGTTCATCGGCGATACCGACGCCTTCATCCTCCATCTTCCGGTGACGGATATCAGCCACTGGAGATCCCTGCTGGTGCGGCAAAGGATCGCGCCGGTCATCTGGTGGTGTACCCCGCATACCGCTAACCTCTCCGTCTCTGCCTGCGGCGACGAAATTATCGTGGACGGCATTCTGTCCCCTGCCATGGAGCCGCCGGAGATTCACTGGACGCTTCATTTCAGTGCCAGGCAATGCTTCGAGCGCAAGCAATGGCTGAAGGAACGGGAGCAGCTGCTCTCCCGGATCGAGGAACGCAAATGGATTGATATGGCTAAGGGCATTCTGTCCAAGGCCAAGAATATCAGCGAATCGGAAGCCTACGACCTGCTGCGCAAGCAGGCGATGAATGAACGCAAACGGATCGTCGATGTAGCAACCTCCATCGTCAAGGTCTACCAGATGCTGCAGGATCAAACTTAAGGAGAACGCCATATGATTAATATTCTCAAGGAAGTTGCCCGCGGCAAACGCGGTGCGAAGGATTTAAGCTACGGGGAAGCCGAATATGCGGCGGAAGCCATACTCACCCGGACCGCTTCACCGGTCCAGATCGGCGCATTCCTGATCGCAGAGCGCATGAAGCTGGAGAGCCTGGAGGAGCTGGAGGCTTTTGTGGCAGTCTGCCGTAAATACGCCTTCCGCGAGCCTGTTCACCAGGGAATCGACTGCGCCGGTCCGTATGACGGCAGGGTTCATTCGTTCATTGCCACCTTCCCTACGGCTTTTCTGCTGTCAGCCGCAGGTCTGCCGGTTACCCTGCATGGTTCAGCGGGCTTGCCGCCCAAATGGGGCATTACGCTACAGGATATGATCCAGGCCAGCGGAGTGGATGTAACCGGACTGAGCCGCAGCGACGCGGTTCATGCCGCCGAAGCCAGCGGGGTTCTGTTCGTGAAGTCGGAGCAGTGGTGCCCGCCGCTGGGGGAGCTTCGCGGACTCCGTGAGGACATTGGCATGCGGACGATTCTCAATACGGCGGAGAAGCTGATTGACTATTCCTGCTCACCGTTTATTGTATTCGGGATATTCCATAATACGGTATTCGACCGGATCTCCCGGCTCATTGTGAAGCTCGGCTATCAGCGGGGGCTGGTGGTGCAGGGTGTGGAAGGCTCGGAGGATCTGTACATTGACCGGCCGAACCGCGTATACCGGATTCAGGATGGAGCGGCGGAGCTGGATATCATTGACCCCGAGGCGCTTGGCCTGGAGGTGACACTGCCTGAGGAGCAGGAGTGGACATCTCTGCGGCAGCTCCGTATAGCAGAGGAGGTCCTGCAAGGCGGCGGGCACATGGCCTACTACAACCAGACGCTGCTGAACGCCGCTGCGAGACTGCATGCCGCCGGGCGTGTGAATTCTATTGAGGAAGGCGTCTATACCTGTAAGCCTCTGCTGGATAACGGGCGGGCTTGGATCGCGTATTCAGAATGGAAAAGTGCAATACTCTGCAGCACAGCGGCTTCTCTGGGGCAGGCGCAGGCTTGACGGACACTAACTCTAGCAATGAAAGCAGACTGATCATCAGTCTGCTTTTTTAGTGCGACATTCAGCTACTTTTGAAAATTCTAATCTCCTAATCTCATCTATTTGTCTATTTTATGGCATCTATGAACCTTTCACCTTTCCTTGAATATATTAAACAACCGGGATTCGAGTGCTTTACACAATTATCAGATTATTAGGAGGAATGACAATGGCTGTTCTATCCACTGGTCCCATTGAAAACAATCCAGTAAATGGGACAAGACCCACCCTATCATTAACCGTTAAGCTCGAAAATAGAGACCCTTCCAATTTTGCCTCAGTAACGATTCAAGGATATATGCTGAATGGAAGCCGAACATTGTATGTCAGTGAATCTATTTCGCTTGCACCAAATGCGGTAGCCACTAATAATTATTATGCGAATTTCAGCTTTGACTTTGTGATCACCTTCACAGGTGTAAGCTCCGCGAACTTCGCAGCTTCATCATGGGGCAAAAGCAGTACCGGGGCGCTTGTTACAGCTCATCGTTTAGTAGCTTCAGAAATGCTAGGAAGTGGAACTGGCATACCTGGGGCGACTGGAGCGACTGGATCCACAGGGGTGACCGGGGTGACTGGGGCTACGGGGGTGACTGGGGCTACCGGATTGACTGGGGCTACAGGCGTTACGGGAGCTACAGGGGTGACCGGGGTGACTGGGGTTACGGGGGTTACGGGGGTTACGGGGGTGACCGGGGCTACGGGGGTGACTGGAGCTACAGGTGCTACGGGAGCTACAGGGGTTACCGGGCTGACTGGGGCTACAGGCGTTACGGGAGTGACCGGGGCTACGGGGGTGACTGGAGCTACAGGGGTGACCGGGCTGACCGGGGTTACAGGCGTTACGGGAGCTACAGGGGTGACCGGGGCTACGGGGGTGACTGGAGCTACAGGTGCTACAGGTGCTACAGGAGTGACAGGGTTGACTGGGGCTACAGGAGAAACTGGTCCCTCTGGCAGTGCGACTGGAGCGACGGGTGCCACTGGACCGACTGGAGCGACTGGAGCTACGGGGACTGGAGTTACTGGGGCTACGGGTGTTACAGGGGCTACGGGGGCGACTGGATCTACGGGGGCTACAGGTGTTACGGGGGCTACAGGGGCTACTGGGGCTACTGGTGTTACTGGAACCACAGGGGCTACGGGAACAGTACTGCCAGATCCTTTTCAGGTATACGTCCAGGCAGGAGCCGTTGGGGGAAACGGGACACAAGCGAGCCCCTTTGGTACCATTCAACAGGGAGTAACTGCCGTATCCCCCAATGGAACGGTATATATTCTGGGCGGGACGTATCCAATAACGGCTAATATCGGAATTAGTAAAGCAGGTGTAACCATAAAAGGATTTCCAAATAGCCTGATTATTCTTCAGGCGGCGGTCATCGTCTTCACCGTTACCGGCAGCGGCGTGACGATCGATGGACTGACCATAACGAGTGATAACCCGTATGCTGTTGAGTTCATTCAAGTGGCGGGAACCAATCACACCATCATCAATAATGTGATCTATGGTCCGCCGCAGGCCGGACCTTCCTCCGGCTGGGTAGTAAACCGGGGGTTAGTGTCAGCTGCCAACAACATGACCAATTTGATCGTGCGGAACAATGTTTTTTATTCTTTGCGCCAGCCTGCCTATTTCAATCAGAATGCAACGGGTGAGATCATTAATAACATTGTTTACAATACACGCGGCTTCGTAAATGACCGGGCGGTTCTAGTCTATTCAGGCAACGCCTGGGGCAGTCCGGTGAATGCTGTGGATATCGCACTGCTCGTTGGAACGATTACAGGTCCTCCGTTTGATCCGTTGACAGATCTTAGCGCGAATAACAGCACCGCTACAATTCAGGATTCCCGTTAACCAAAGCTGCCGTTATCTGTATACAATAGAAGCGCATGTCCGTGTTAGTCACGAACAGCGCTTCTTCTCTGTTTCAGGAATCATTCATTATTGATCGCAAGTATACTATTTCAATTCCACTGCCTGCTTCGTATGATCCGCTCCAGAGTGGTCGTCTTGAGCTTGGGGCTCACGCGCTCCACCCAGCTTGAACACCAATATCCCGCCTACGATAATAAGCACGCCGATCAGCTGGTTGAACGAGAACGGAACCTTTGCCAGGCCCAGCCAGCCCAGTGAATCCCAGAGCAAGGCGAAGCCAAGCTGGGCAGTTAGTACAATCGAGATGGCATAGGTGGCGCCAAGGATTCTGGTGGCCTGGACCAGGCAGATTACGACCCCCACGCCGATCATCCCGCTTAACCAGTACCAGGGCTGCATGTGCTGCAGCGTGAACATATTCTTCCCTTCCATAATCAGCCCCATGACAAGGGAAGCGGCGAAGCCCATGCCCAGTACTAGTGTAGTGGTCGACCAAGAGCCTGTATGCTCATTGACTTTGGCGTTGAAAATATTCTGTAAACTGACCAGCGCGCCCGCGATCAGTGCAAGTACTAATCCTGTTAACATATCTCTTGCCCCCTTCGTTTAGAACTTCAGTACGACTACCCCGAGAATCATCATCCCGATGCCGATAAACTGCGGCAGCTTCATTTTCTGCCGGACGACTCCGAACCAGCCCCTGATATCAATGATAAAGGTCAGACAGAGCTGGGCAATCAGCAGCGCCGAGATCGTAAGCGTAACCCCAATGTTCTGAATGGCCGTCACCTCACTGAAAATCACGAAGGCAGCCAGACCGCCGCCGCTGATGTATAACGGATGTACCTTGCGTAAGCCGTGCTTTTTGCCGTCCCGTACCACCAGCGCTATCGCTAACGCCATAATGAATCCGGTAAGCTGGGTAATGGTGGCCGCCTGCCACGTGCCGATATCCTGGCTGATTCTGGCATTGGCTACCCCCTGAAGTGTAATGCAGGCCCCGGCCAAAAATGCGAATAGTATCCCTCTCATCTGTCTCTCTCCTCTTTTTGCTTCTCTGTACTTATTAAAAGCCAGTTCGCCGGATTCGGGAAGGACATATGTCCTATTCGGTAAAAGTGTGCTTGCTGCGCCGCCTGCATCGCCCTGCTAAAGAGACAACAAGCCCGTTTCAGGCCGGGTTTCGGCTCAAAACGGGCTTACTCTCTCTTCTATATTCAGGAGATGAGACTCATCTCCCGCAGCTTGTCCATGATGATGACGCTGACCGCCGATACCCGGTCTATGTCCTTATAGGTTAACCAGGCCAGCTCTTCAATCTCCGAAGCCGGGGCAAGCTCGCCTATGAAATCTGCGGTCAGGCAGGTCATCCGTACGAGGATACCTTCCGCTTTGCCATGTGCCGGGGCTTCGAAGCTTCCAAACTCTGCAATCGTCTCCGGCAGGATCTGCACCGACAGCTCCTCCTCAATCTCGCGGACCAGGGTCTGTGCATCCGTCTCACCGGGCTCCCGCTTGCCACCGGGGAAATAATAGGTGTCCTTGCCTTTGGAACGCGCGCCCAGTACCTTGCCATCCACAACATAGATCCAGGCTACCTTATCTATTACATTAGTCATTGTCAATCTGCACCTTTCCTTCTACTTCACGCTGAAACGGTACTGCTCTCTTAAGAACCGTGTACCCGTTCCTGCTTGCTGCTTGAATATGCATATGCTGTCCGGCCTCTTCCCAGGGTACAGCATACCCCTCACCCTTGGCGCAAAAAATAGACGCCGAGGAGTAGGCCGGATCTGCATTTTTATTATAATTCCGCTGCTCCACCACCGTCTTGGTCTGGTGGCAGCGCTCATATCCGGCCACTCTGAGCGACATCGATCCCTTGCCCTGCGTCATCGCCGCCAGTCTCACCCCGTAATTCATGAAGCTTGCCGCCGGAACTGTGCCCGTAATTACCGCTTTGGACGGTGTAATATCCGGGGGATTGAAGCGGCCGCCGGCCTGCTGGATATCACTCATAACCTTTCCCACATCGTCCGGATCTATCCGGATCTTCAGGTCGTAGACCGGCTCCAGCAGCAGATTCTCTGCCTGCTCCAGCCCTTGGCGCAAGGCGCGGTAAGCCGCTTCCCGGAAATCGCCGCCGCTCGTATGCTTATTATGCGCCCTTCCCGTAAGCAGGGTGATCTTCAGATCCGTCAGCGGGGAACCGGTCAATAGGCCGTGATGGCCGCTCTCCAGCAGATGCTGCTCAATCTGATGCTGATAGCCTGCCGCCAGATCATCCGGGTGGCAGCAGTTCATGAAGGTGATCCCGCTCCCGCGTTCCCCGCCCTCAAGCATCAGATGAACCTCGGCGTAGTGGCCCAGCGGCTCGAAATGCCCGCAGCCATAGACCGTACCGGCAATAGTCTCCTTATAGAGAATCTCCGGCGCGCCAAAAGAGATCTTAAGCTGAAACCGCTCCGCCACAATCTGCTCAAGAATTTCAAGCTGTATCCCGCCCATCACTTGAATATGCAGCTCCTGAAGATCTTCATCCCAGCTTACATTCAGTGACGGATCTTCCGCGCCGAGCTGTCCGAAGGCATGCATCAGCTCCTTCAGGTGCACGGGCGGCTTGAAGAGCACCTTGGATTTCAAGGTGGGAATAAGTCCGCTGCCCTGAGCATCCTGAAGTGCGCCCACACCCGCACCCGGAAGTGCGGAGCTTAGGCCGACAACGGCGAACAGCTCCCCGGCGGCAGCCCAGTCAGCAGCGCTATAAGCAGTACCGTTGTACTTGCGGATTCCGGTAATCCGTTCGGATATTTGTTCTGCTTCGGGTCCATACGTCAAGAACTCCCGGTTCTTCAGCACGCCTTGTAGAGCTTTGATGTAGGTGATACGTGTACCTCTGGCATCGTGGCGGATCTTGTAGACCCTCCCGGCAAAAGGCAGCCGATGATCGTACTCCGTGAAGGAGAGCGCATCCAGAACCTCCAGAAATTCACCCACGCCTTGGTCCAGCAGCGCAGAGCCGTGCATACACGGAAAAATCTCTCCGCGCTTCACCATAGATCTTAGCGCACTGCGGCAATCGCTGTCCGTCAGCATGCCTTCAAGATAAGGTTCCAGCAGCGCATCCTCGCGTTCGGCAAGGAACGATTTCATCTCCTCGGTCCACGCCGCTTCCGGCTGCTCCGGCAACAGCAAGGCATCACCGCTAAGCAGCTGCCGGATCTCTTCCAGGACTCGCTCAGGATCACTGCCTGCACGGTCGGTTTTGTTAATGAAGAACAGGGTGGGAATCCGGTGCTGGCGCAGCAGCTGCCAGAGCGTTTCGGTGTGGCTCTCTACACCCTCCACCGCGCTGAGAATTACCACTGCATAGTCCAGCACTTGCAGACAGCGCTCCATCTCCGGGGAGAAATCGACATGGCCCGGCGTATCCAGCAGGAAATAGCGGGCATCCTTATAGGTGAACTCCGCCTGATCGGCGAAGACGGTAATCCCGCGTGCTTTTTCAATCTCATGGGTATCCAGGAACGTATCCTGATGGTCCACACGCCCCCTGCTGCGGATGGCTTCGGTATGGTAGAGCAGCTGCTCGGCGAAGGTCGTCTTCCCGGCATCTACATGGGCGAGCAGTCCGACAGTTATATTCATACGGTACTGCTACACCTCTCCACGGATATATGGAACCACTTCTGACTGGTAAAAGGCAGCCAGGCGCTCCATATCCCCTGGGCTGAAGGAGGGTACATCCAGTGTGGCCAGATTATCGTTCACCTGAGCCTCATTCTTGAAGCCCGGAATCACACAGCTGACAGCCGGATGGTCCAGAATCCAGCGCATGGAGGCCCGTGCCATATTGCCGCGTCCTTCAGCGATCCACTCCAGCTTCTGCGCCAGCTCCACTCCCTTACCAAAAGGCAGCCCGGCAAAGGTCTCGCCCACATTGAACTGCTCCCCGTTCGCGTTGAACCTGCGGTGGTCGTTCTCCTGGAAGGTACTGGACGCTGTGAACTTGCCCGTCAAGAGACCGCTGGCCAGCGGCAGGCGCACCAGAATTCCCGCACCCTTGGCCGCAGCCTGCGGCAACAGCTCCTGTGCCGGCTGCTGGCGGAACAGATTGAAGATCACCTGGAGTGCCGCAACGCCAGGATGCTCCAGGCAGAGCAAACCCTCTTCGATGGTCTCTACGCTGACGCCGTAGTGGCGGATTTTACCCTCAGCCTTCAACTGGTCCAGCGCCGCGAACACACTGCCATCACGCAGAATCTCCATCGGCGGACAGTGGATCTGATACAGATCAATCGCTTCCCGCTCCAGACGCCGTAGGCTCTGCTCACAGTATTGGCTAATCCGGCGTGCGGAGTAATTCTCCGGGTCATGGATATCACCGGCGCGGCAGAACTTCGTGGCAATATGTATCTCATCCTGCTTGCCCCGGGTCGCCTTGGCGAGCAGCTCCTCCGCATGGCCTCCGCCATAGACATCTGCGGTATCGAAGAAATTCACGCCCTGCTCCATCGCCGCCTGCAAGCCTCTCAGCCCGTCCTCATCCTTGCTATTCCCCCAGTCCCCGCCAATCGCCCAAGTGCCAAAGCTGACCTCACTGACAGACAGACCCGTATTTCCCAGCTCGCGGTATTTCATCCTATGAACCTCCGTTTATGAGTTTGTGTGGAACCGTTCACAACTCTTCTTATTATGAAGGGTTTGGGCGGTCAGGTCCAGTTGGTAGGCCTGAATGAACATTCATATGGACTTCCCGCCTGCGATCTGGACGATCTTCTGAATCGCGCCGGGTACTTCATCGCTGTCGTTGATTACAAACAGATACTCCGACTCCCTCTCCGTTGGCGGCTCAGCCTGCCCCTTCTGTACATCCGCGATTTGCCGGGTCAGCACTACATCGAAGCTCTTTGATTTTCTAAGGATAGCTGTGCTCCGTTCACTACTCGCTATACGCGAATACAGCAGCTCATCGGGCAGATTGAAATATACCAGCACACTAACCAATCCCTTCTGGTGAAACCAATCCAGCATTCGCAGTCGGCCTTCCCTATTGGAGTAATTGTTACACATGATGATGTGCTGCTCCGTCTCATGAACGGCAATCCACTAACGTCCGGGTCAGAGCATCCTTGAGCGTATTCGTCCCCTGCTTGGGCAGCAGACTTTCGTACTGAGAGTTAATGAATTCAGCAACATCATCCCGGTCAATAACAACCGATTCAGGTAAGCACCGCTCTAATTCTCTGGCAAATGTGGTCTTCCCGCTATGTCGTTTTACCGACTGTAAGGATTGCTAACCTCTTCATCAATATCGCTCCTCTACGTTAATAGGTATTATCCTTCCATGACAAAAGCAAATACCGGATAACTCTCCACCGGCTCGAAGCCAAGCCTCAGCGCCAGCTTATGTGAAGCTACATTCTCATGCGTTGTTTCCCATAAGGGAAGCATTCCCTGATCGAGATAGTGGCTGATTAACGATGCAGCGGCGAGCGTAGCATAGCCCTTCCCGCGCTCCGATTCTGCATAAGTATCTACATCAATGAAGTACCTGTTATTCACGCTGAAGCCGTTATTTTTGCAAATAGAGACCACTTCATCCCTGATCTTCACTACAGCACCAGTGGCTGTCAGCCCAATGAACCTGTCCTCTCTTGCAGACCTATTATGCTCCGGTAGGGTAAGAACAGGAAATTCTTCGTAGGCGACAGATAGATCTCCCTCCAAGGGGATAGCAGCACGCCTGTTTTTTAGCTGAATGAATCGTTCGCTATTGAACTCATAGACCGACTCCATATGTCTGTCTACGCTCAGCCCGGCAATCTCAAGCGTAAGTAGTTCCGTCCATGAATCACTATCATCCGTATAGATCTCGAACCATTTCTCTTGCCTCTGCTGGCAATCAGGTACGACTACCGTCTGCAAAAAGGTCACCAGCTTCAGCCGGTTGATCTCAGTACTGATATCTCCGGCAGCATACATCCATCTCCCCGTAGCCCATACCACAGCCAGTGTCGGCGCTTCCGTATGATCAGCAAATACCCGCCCGGGATAATTCTCCAGCAGGACAGATAAGGCGGGAAGGTGATGCTTTTTACCGGCATAAAAATCATAAACTGCAGCAAAATTCTCAGGTTGCAGCTCCAAAAGCCTATTCAGCTCATTCATTACGCTTTCCTCCATGTATGTATCTCACTTCAATACCGCAGCACCAGTACAAACCGCATACCCCGCTCAAGCGGCTCCGCGAAGATATCGCCGCCCATCTTCTGCAGCAGCTGCTTGCAGATGAAGAGGCCGAGGCCGTTGCCCGGCTTGCCGTCCGCATTGGACCCGCGCCAGAAGCTGGTGAAGATATGGGGCAGCTCGCTCAGGAGCAGCGGCTCTCCCGAATTCTCGATCACAATCAGCTGGCGGTAATCCTCCTCGCGGAAGGTAATAGAGATCGACCTGCCGTCTCCATACTTAATGGCATTCTCAATGAGATTATTCAGCACCTCATGCAGCCGTTCTTCGTCCCCAAGCAGCAGCTTGTCCTGATAAGCACCTGCCGTGAGCTCCACCTTCAGCAGCTCCAGCCGTTCCTTATGGTTACGGATGACCTTGCCGACCAGCCCGCTAAGATAGAACTCTCCCGGGGCCACCTCTATATTCTGCAAAGAAGAGACGGAAGCGGTGATGATCCCGCCGATCAGCTGCTCCATATGTTCTGCTTGCTGACCAATCAGCCGGGTGGCCGATTGCCGCTTGACTTCGCTGTCATAGAGGCCGTCCGCCAGGGCGCTGGCGTAGAGCCTGATCGTGGCGACTGGGGTTTTAAGCTCATGCGAGAGGGACGCGATCAGCGTCTGGCGGTCCTTTTCCAGGCGGAGATTCGTCTCTTTCTGGGCATCCAGTGTCTGCCGCAGCAGGTCCAGCCCCCACACGAACCGGCCGAAGTACCGGCTACGGTGCTCCTTCATACCTATGCTCAGCTGCCCCCTGGATAACTCATAAGGCAACTCCTGCAGAGTATGGAACGGCCGCAGAATCTGCTTACGGATGTAGAACAGCAGCACCATCACGGCTCCAAGCGCCGCCAGCAGAAACAGATTCAGAACCAGAAGCGCATGAACATCCGGCCCGGGCATCCGGTAAGAGAACCTTAAGTATCCTGCGATTTGCTGATCCGCATACAAGGGCTTGACCGTGAATTCATTGGCATCCCCCACCCCGATACCGGCAAAAAAGCGCTGAACCTCTTCCGGCCCCGCTTCCTTCCCGATCCAGCTTAAGTCCTTCACGTAGGTATACCGGTTCTGATCCGGCAGCAGTTCCTCCAGAGGTATTCCTCGCTCCGCCTGGTCATAGATCCGGTTGATCTCTATCCGGTAAGCCTTCCCGGCCGTCCCTGTCTCCCTGTAGGATACATACCCATTAAGAGCCGCTATGAACGTCAGCCCGAGAAGTAACGCCCAGAGCATCAGCCTGTTAAATGCCTTCATATTTATATCCCACTCCCCAGATGGTAACGATGCGCCTTGGATCTTTGGGGTTATGTTCGATTTTGTCCCGCAGCTTGTTCATATGTACGGTCAACGTGGACGGCTCACTGAAGCTGTCTGCCCCCCATACCTGCTGGAACAGCCACTCCTTGCGAAGCGCTTTGCCCTTGTTGCTCATCAGCAAGACCAACAGCTCGTACTCTTTGGCTGTCATCCCGAGCGGCTGGCCGCTTCTATATACTACTCTTGCGGTCTGATTCACTGTAAGTTCGCCATCCGTCAGCAGCAGCTTGTTCTCGTTCATCTCATAACTCCGCCGCAGGTGCGCCTTGACCTTCGCCGTCAGCAGAGGAGCCGAGAAGGGCTTCTCCAGGTAATCGTCCGCACCCAGCTCAAGCCCGATAATCTTGCTCTCATCCCCGTGGCGTGCGCTCATGATCAGAATCGGCAGATTGAACTTCTCCCTGGCGATTCTGCATACGGCGAAGCCGTCCAGCCCCGGCAGCATAATATCGAGCAGCAGCAGCTTGACGGCATTCGTCTCCAAATAAGCCAAGCCCTCTTCCGCGGAGGCCATACTGCATACAGAATATCCTTCCACCTGCAAAAAATCCTTCATCACCTCCGCCAGCTCCGCATTATCCTCAATGATCAGAATGTCCGCCACGGCTCTCTCCTCCTGCTGCTTGCAGCTTCTTACCAGCCCATCTCCATCAGCCAGCCGGTCAGGCTGCGTTCACGTTCCCTCGGACCTTGCTCCGGTATATATTTGCCCAGCACATGCTCGCCCTGAATATTGCCATCCACCATATACAGCACCTTATCACTCTGCGCGGCTACCTTCACATCGTGTGTAACCACCATCAGCGTTGTTCCTTCCCGGTTGATCCGGCAGAGCTCGGACATGACCTCCTGTGCGGCTTTGGAATTGAGCGCACCTGTCGGCTCATCTGCGAACAGCATAGCCGGCTTGTTGATGAGCGCCCGGCAGATGCAGGCCCGCTGCAGCTGTCCGCCGGATACCTCTGTAATGTCATGGCCCGCTGTCTCCATAATGTTCAGCTTCCGCATCAGCTCATCAGCATATTGGTTCACCTCGCTGCGGCTGCGTCCCTGTCCGCCTCTCTTGCCGCTCAGCGACTCATAGCCTGATAGAATAATATTATCATAAACCGAGAGATTGCTCAGCATATGCATCTGCTGGAAGATGAAGCCCATTTTGTGCAGCCGCAGTTCAGCCATTCCCTTCTCAGAGAGCTGCGAGAGACTCTCCCCGTCAAAGACCACCTCGCCCGCCGTAAGCCGGTCCATCCCGCTGACGGTATAGAGCAGCGTAGACTTGCCCGAACCGGACGGCCCCATGACAGACACGAACTCCCCGGCATGAAGCGTGAAATTGATATTCCGCAGAACATTATTCTGACCTTTATTGACGATATAGGTCTTGCATAGGTTAGTTACTTCAAGTAATGCTGCCATTTCGCCACTCCTTCTTTTCTTTTAAAATATAAGCCTATTCCTTATTCATATTCCATAGCTGCACACGCTTGATCTGGCCGCAGCTGGTGTACACCGCCAGCATGACGACCGCCAGGATCAGCAGCGGATACAGCAGATAGACCTGAAACGGAAGAATATTCAGCTGGAGGCTGGTCAGTCCGAAGATCCGGAAAATGAGACCCAGCAGGCGGCTGCCAAGGGTATTCGCAGCGATTACGCCCAACACCAGCGAGACGGAGATAATAATCAGAATGCGCAGCGCCTGCCACCGCCGGATCGCGGCATTCGTGAAGCCGATGCTTTTCATGACAGCAATGCCGTGAACCTCCTTCGCAATCATCAATCGGACGAACAGGCTGGTGATGAAGAACGTAATGAGGCAGATGATAGCCGTAAGCAGCCCATTGATGCTGTGAAGCTGGCCCATGAAGCCGCCCGTGATCTCTCCCAGCAGTTCAAGCGAGGTTTTGAAGCCTTGTTCCGGGAACTGCTGCTGAATTTCTTTCATCATCCCTGCCTTCGCTTGCTCCGGGGCATGGAGTTCGCCGGAGAACAGGTAAGCGGATATTGTCTTCAGCTCATAGTCCCGTGCAATCCAGACCGCGTACCCCTCGTTGGAGATACTTTGGAACAGTCCGCTGATCATGAAGGTCCCCTGAACCCCGCCGATTTCAAAAGTAATATTATCGCCCACCCGCTTCCCGTATTTCTCGGACATGATGGTTGTAATCGCAATTTCATTCTTCAGCAGCGGGACCGTCCCCTCCAGAATCTCAACAGATCCGTTCTGATCATTCTTCTGGCCGTTGATCCGCCGGTTGGCCTGCCCGTTATCGGAGATATATTTGGTACTTACCGTATAATTCGCTGTAAGCGTAACCTCGAAGCCCCGATCCTTCAGCCGCTTGGACAGGAGCGCCTTCTCCTGTTGGATCTTCTCAACGGGTTTCTCTGCCACGACGGTTGGGCTATAAAAATCCGCACCAATCGTACCGAAATATTCCAGGAACTTAGGAGTTACAATGGTATTGGTCAGATTGACCGGGATCAGAATGATCGCTGAGCTTAAGATCAGCGTCAGAATAAGTGAAGTGTAGCTCTTGGGCCGGTTCAGCACATCGCTCAGCGCGAGGAAGAACGGAGGCGGGATGAAACGGATTTTATGTAAATGAATGCGCCGGGACGCCTTGAAGCGTTCACCGGTCTGGCCTTGCCGGATGGCATCGATGGCCGATGCCTTGTTAATCTTGCGCATGCAGAGTAAGCAGAACAGCAGAATGAATGCGATCATAACCACCGTGCTAAGCGCTGAGATCATTATATTGGTGCTGCCTCCGGGCAGAATCATATACTGCGAGCTTTTGCGGGACATCAGCGCAGTCAATGGGAGACTGATGCCGAGTCCGAGAACGCCGCCGAGACAGGCCAGCCCTGTATATTTTGTCAGGTACAGCTGCTTAATCGCCCGGTTCCTGAACCCAATGGCCTTCATAACGCCAATCTCCTTGTATTCATCCTGCAGGGTGGAGACAATGGTGAAGCGCAGGGTCAGAAAAGCAATGAAGATCAGGAACACACTAATCGCAAACATCATGGCTGAGATCATCCGGTCCGTCATATAAGTCATCTTGACCAGCGCCTTATCCACCTCGAAGCTGATGGGCAGATCACTGTTCGCAAAAGAAGATGATATCTCAGTAGACGCTACACCCGGTGCCGCCACGAAGCTCCATAGATTCATCCGTTTATCTTCGGGCACCAGCTTCTCTATTTCCTTGAAATCCTCTGCTGACAGCATGAGGCGCTTCAGTCCCAGCAGATCTGCCCCCATGAACGCATCCTTGAAGTAACCGTTCACCGTGAACGTTCTCGTAATCTCACCGAACTTAAGCTTCAGCTGCTCTCCCGGTACGATACCGCTGCTTAGCATCAGGCTGGCCGGAAGACCGATCTCCCCTGGGCGAAGTGAATATCGCTCATTGTCTTCACCGAAGACCAGGTTCACCTGCTCAGGAATAGCGGACAGCACGAAGCTTACATTTCCCGAGAAGCTCTTGCGGCCTTCTGGCATCGTAACCTGATTCAGTAAGAGGTTGAGCTGCCGTTCTGTATAAGCTGTCTCCACCTTCTTTTCCTGCTTGACCCAGTCTTCTACTGCCGAGTTATAGCCAGGGTCATTGGCCAGCGTGATATTAAGATCCGCCACCTTGCTGCCTTCGATGAAACTGCCCAAGGCGCTGGAGGTGGAATACATCAGGCTGGAGCTGCTTGCAGCTAGTGTGGAGGCCAGGATGATGAGGATCAGCAGAACGGTATTCATCACCTTTTTACGCCGCAAATCCTTTTTTAGAATAGTCAGGAACACGTTAATTTTCTCCCTTCGTCAAGCTCTGTCCTGATTATAAGACTTCAAATGTTAAATAATCCTTAAGTCGCTCCAATCCTTGCTCACCCTATGAAAACAGCAAAAAGAGCTACGGAATAAACGCTCCATAGCTCCTTAATTGCCCCACATCAGAATTGTTCTTTGGCAAAATTGTAAAATGCCAGTGCGTCTTCCCATGACGGGAATCCGGCCTGAGCCAGCTTGTCGCTGCCCCCGCCCTTGCCCTGGTATCCGCCCAGATGAGCCTTGAAGAATGCTCCGCACGAGAATTCCGCAGAGCCGCTATGCGCGAGTACAGCCTTATTCTCCGCCGCACTCAGCAGCAGCAGCGGAAGGTCGGTCAGCGCCGTCAGCTTTGCAGCCAGACTCTGCAAGTCCTTAAGCGTTCTCGTATCCGAGATAAGCCGGATCACCCGGCTGTCGGCTTCCGCAGCGGCTAACAGCTCCCGGGCAAGATAGCTGTCATTCTGCTCTCTCACCGCAGCCAGCTCCATCTGCATGAGCTTCTGCTCCTGCTCCCATTTGCCGATCCGGTCCATAATCTCTTCCTTGCCGGTATTGAACTTGACGGACAACTGGCTGATGATCTGGACATGATCGTTGAAGGCGGCAAGTGCCCGCCCCCCGCACAGGAAGGTAACCCGCACATGGCCCTTCTGCTTCTCGGAGCGCAGCAGCTTAATCAAGCCAATCGCCCCGGTCGCCGCGACATGTGTTCCCCCGCAGGCATTGTGCTCCACGCCTTCAATCTCGACAATCCGGATGTCCTCGGTTACCTTGGGCAGCTTAAGGAGCGGCAGCTTCGCCATCTCCTCTGCAGTCACGAAGTAGCTGACTATGCTCCGGTTCAGGTAAATCTGGCGGTTAACCTCCTGCTCAGCCTCCGCCAGCTCCGCCGCTGACAGCTCAGAGCGGTCCAGGTCAATCGTGGCATAATCACTCCCCAGGTGGAAGCTGACGGTCGCCGCCTGATATAACTTTAGGAATACGGCGGATAACAGGTGCTGGCCGCTATGCTGCTGCATATGGTCGAATCTCCGGGCCCAGTCAATGGCGCAGTCTACTTCAGTCTGCCCGGGAAGCTGCGCCACCTTATGCAGCACCTCCTGAGCCTCCAGCACCACATCCAGCACAGCAATCCCGCCGATGGTTCCTGTATCACAAGGCTGTCCGCCGCCGTGCGGGTAGAAGGCCGTCTTTGCAAGCGTCACATAGATCCCGTCTTCATGCTCTATCGCGGAAGTGATCACGGTACTCCATTCTTGAATAAAAGCTGAATCATAATATAGCTTCTTGGTCATCCCTTAAGCTCCCCCATTCGCATCCATTGCAGGTCCGAAAAACTTCTCCATGACCACGTAGTCCTTGCCGCCTTTGCTGAACACTTCATCCGTTCTCTGCATGCCGAATTTTTTGTAAAAGCCTGCCTTGTACGTTCTGGCATTACAGAAAATCCGTCGCACCCCCGCCTTCTCCGCTTCCGCAAGAACCGTCTTCAACAGCTTGCTGCCATAGCCCTGGCCCTGCTCCAGCTCCAGGGTAGCGAACTTGCGGAACTGCGCATCTGTGCCGTTGACGAACAGGGATAACACAGAAACCAGACGATCCCCCACATACAGCCCGTAATGCTTGCCTTGATCGTCATCTGCCAGCTTGATATAGTCCGGCTCCCGCTCGGGCCACATCACTTCATGTCTAAGCTTCCAGACTTCTTCCTTATGTATAAGCTTGATCTCCATCTCATCCACTCCATTAGTTGTGCTTAATGCATCGTATCCCATATTTGCTTGCCGATCAATATGACAGTGACTGTAATGAATAGAGGTCGAATATACGCCGCTCCTTTGCGGATCGCCATCCGGGAGCCGACAATGGCTCCGATCACCATCGGAATCCCCAGAATCAGCCCGTGGGTGTAGCTGACAGAGCCCAGGGCAATGAATGTAAGCAGGCTTGTGATGTTGCTGGCGAAATTCAGGATTTTGGCGTTGCCTGCGGCGGTGACAAATTCAAACCCCATCATCAGAAAAGCGAAAATCAGAAACGACCCCGTTCCCGGGCCGAAGAACCCGTCATAGAAGCCGATTATGAGCGCTGCCATGCTTCCCGCCAGACGTAATTTACCGTTGCTGGCAGAGAAGGTGGAGACGTCTCCCCAGGCTTTTTTGAACAAGGTGTAGATTGTAATGACCACCAGCATCACGATCACCAGCGGCTTCAGGAACTCGGAAGGCACCTGACGGACAGTCAGCGTTCCGGCCATCGCGCCAATGATCGACAGCGGGATCAGCGTCCGCACCAGCTTGAAATTGATTTTGCCGGAACGCACGAACGAGGCGGTGCTGGTCAGCGAGCACATCGATCCCGCCAATTTGCTGCTGCCCAGCAGCAGCGGAAGCGGAATCCCTACCGCCAGCAGCGCCGGAATCGCGATCAGTCCTCCGCCGCCCACTACAGAATCAATTAATCCAGCCAGAAATCCACATATCACCAATATAAGAACCATACTGAGCGTCCAGTCTTCCATTACTGTGCCATTCCCCCTGCTACTCTAATCTAATTCCACCCGTGAGCGGCATACCAGACGCCGTCCCTGAATGTATTCCAGGCCTCTTGTACGAACGGGATAATATTCTCCGGCAGCACATCCACCGGGAACCAGCATATCTCATCGCATTTGTCCGGCTCCATGTTGCAGATCTCTCCAGTCCACTGCTCCGCCCTGAAAAAGAAATCCACCCGCTCATCCCCGGAGGTCCGCAGGTGCATCGTTCCGATCAGGGTAAGATCTTCCACTCCCGCACACGAAAGAATAAGCGGACAAGCCTGGAAATCGGCTTGCCCGCTCATTCAAGTTACTGCTATTCTATTCTTCCGAATCCACGTTGTGGTAGACCTGCTGCACATCGTCCAATTCTTCAAGCGCATCGATCAGCTTCTCGAACTGTGCCTGCGCATCTTCAGGAATAGCTACATAGTTCTGCGGGAGCAGCGTCAGCTCCGCTACGGTGAATTCCGTGATTCCCGCGCTGCGGAAGGCTTCCTGTACTGCATGGAACTGGTCCGGCTCAGCATACACGATGACCGCCTCGTCCTCTTCTAGCACGTCGCGGACATCCAGGTCTGCTTCGATCAGCAGCTCCATAACCTCATCTGCCGATTTGCCTTCCACCCCGATTACCGCTGTCGGATCGAACATATACGTCACCGATCCGCTGACGCCCATGTTGCCGCCGTTCTTGCTGAACGTGGAACGGACCAGCGGAGCCGTGCGGTTGACGTTATTCGTCAGCGCATCGACTACAATCATCGAGCCGCTTGGACCGAAGCCTTCATAGCGCAGCTCAACGTAGGTCTCATCGCCGCTGCCCTTGGCTTTCTCCAGGGCACGGTCAATAATCGCCTTCGGTACATTGTAGGTCTTGGCCCGCTCCAGAACGACCTTCAGCGCCCGGTTGGATTCCGGATCAGGCTCGCCCTTCTTCGCTGCCACATAGATTTCTACCCCGAACTTGGCGTAGACCTTACTTGTATTAGCATCCTTGGATGCTTTCTTTTCCTTAATATTATTCCATTTACGACCCATATCGTTACCGCTCGCTTTCCAACATTTAATTAAAAACAGTCTTGTATATTATACCTCTCTTCAATCGATCCCGTAAAGGGCCGTCCACGCTCCTTCACAAATCCAGCAAATTCAGCATCTGCTCCGGCCCGGCTGCCTGCATTAGCCAAGGCAGACGCGGGCCTTCCTCCGCACCAAGCACTAACTGATAGACGATGGTGAACAGTCTTTTTTGCTGGCTACGCATCGTCTTTTTGTCTTCATGATGGCAAATGGCGTAGATTTCGGTCATCTGCTGCGTTTCGTCCAGCTCCCTGCTCCGCAGCAGACTGCACAAGCTCCGCAGCCATCTCAGTTCCACTCCGGTAAGGGAGTGATAATAAGTATAGTTGGGCTTGCTCTGAATCGTTACCAGCTTATGCGGCATCCAGTTCCTGATCCAGTATTCCGCCCGCTCTGCCATCCTGTGCAGCTGGAATTGATCGATCTCCTCGCTATTCCTGTTGAACATCTCCCGAAGCTTGTCCCTGTCGAAGTTGATTAAGGTTAGCAGACTTGCTACCTGGCCGAAGCTAATGTTGCTTCCAGTGCTCACCGGAGAGTCGATTCGCAGAGACAGCTCCAGCGCACCCGCAAGATCACCCGTTAATGTGCCTGCACGTGCTCCTGCAGCATACCGTTCGAACTCCGCATAATTGCGCAGCACATCCTCATCCAGCCCGATATGGAAGGCGGCATTTGGCTGGTATTTGGCGAACAGGAACAGAATGTTCTCCGGGGCGTAGACTCGGAGCAGATCATCTGGAGTGTAATTGTGCCCGGAGGAGCTGGACATTTTAGCGAAGCTGCCTTTGATGCTGATGAATTCATAAGGCTCATACATGGGCGGCGAATACCCGTAGATCTGCTCTGCGATTACCGCAGCCACATTATAGCTTCCCGTCTCTGACGAATGGTCCCGGCCGCCCGGCTCGAACACGACCTGTTCCTGCTGCCAGCGCATCGGCCAGTCGATTTTCCAGTGCAGCTTGATATTATCCGCCTGCGGAATATGTACGGTATCGCAATGACCACAGCCGCAGCGGTAAGCCACGGTCTCCGCCGTGTCGTTGTAATCAAGAATGGTAGTCGAGTCTTTGCCGCATTGCCCGCAATAGAGATGGATGGGATAGAATGCCGCCCGCTCCTCCGCCGAACTCTCACCTGTCTTGAACGACATCAGGATATCGTATATCTCTCCCCGGCGGCGCAGGGCGTGCAGGATTTGCGGATAATAACGGCCTGACTGGTATTCCCGACTCTGATAAATGAACTCCGGCTCAATCTCAAATACCTGGAGCGCCTGCTCGAATTCCGACTCGTAATGGGCCGCATACGAAGTATGACAGCCATACGGACACGGCACCTGCGAATAAGGTAGACCAATATACTGAGCGAAGCCCGGGTCCACGTGGGCCGGCACTTTGCGGAACCGGTCAAAGTCATCCCATGAGAAAATAAACCGCACCTCCTTCCCCGCCCGCCGCAGCGCCTTCGCCACAAATGCAGTCGTCACCGCCTCGCGGAAATTCCCGATATGAACTGATCCGGACGGACTGATCCCGGATGCACATACATACGTCTGCCGCTGCGGATGCTCCGCGATTAACCGGTTTGCAATTTTTTCTGCCCAATGCATCTCAATCACCTCTAAGTTTATTGTGAATTGCCTGAAAAGCAAAAAAGCTCCCGCCCTCAAGATTAATATCTTGAGGACGGGAGCTTGGATAAGCTTCGTGGTACCACCTCTGTTCACGGACAAGTTGCCTCATCCGCCTCTTCGGGTACGGCCATGACGCTTATACCCTATCTCTGTAACGGGAGAACCCGGCATACCATCCTTGGACACTTGTGACCAATTCCCTATGCAGCTCGGAGACTTTTTTCAGATCAGGCGCTTCGCTGCTCCCTTTCACCACTCTGGAGCTCTCTGTGAACGCTGCCGCCTGCTTACTCTTCTCTTCATCGCTTGTGTTGTTGTACGTTATTATTTGCAATAATACTGCGGGAGGGAGAATGTGTCAATTATTAAGTTTAAAATAACCTTTAATAGCTGTCAGGTATTTCGCTTGAGCATCTGGAACCAAAGACAGAACTCCAGAAAATTCATCACCCTAAGCCCATGCCATACTTTTCTTCGCTATTTTTGATAAAATCATAAGGAATACATGGCAAGCTCAATTTTGTTAGTAACTTCTGCATTAGGTGGGTCTCGTCTCTTCTTATCTGTGTCCTGAACAAAAAAGGAGGGTTATTCATGAAAAAAAATCTATTCTTCACCTTCATTAGCTTTTTATTTCTTATTGCTTGTTCTTCTCAACAAGAATATTCTAACGTGAATGAAGCCATAATGTCCCTTGAAAAAAACATTACAAAAATTGAATCACCTGACGACTATATTCTTGAGGGTATTCAACCTGTTAGCTATAAACTGAGTAATGAGGAAATTATAAAAGTTTACGCTTTCGGATCGGAGGAGAAACAAGAAAGTGGAATAAAGCACTTTGAAAAAAGTATTCAGCTTCTTAGTTCCCACGCACCAATTGTCTACCAATCTGGAAAATATTTAGTTCTGTATTACGCCCTCGTCGATTCAAAAACTAGAACACCCAAGCTGAACGAAACAAAGTTTGGAGTAAAAATAGAAAAAGCTCTCAACAGTATGTAACAGGAATAGCAAAAAAAATGGGATTTAGGTCTATGCGACTAATAGAATCGAATGTCCCGGCTCCTATGGCCAAACGATCAGCCCTCTTTGCAGGAGGGCTATTTGTGGTCAAATGCATTGATTAAGCTCCAGACAACGTACAACCTCACCGTCGTATAACTCTTCACTGACCTTTTGGAATCCAAGCGATTCATACAACATTCCGGCAATCCGGTTGTCGGGTCTATGCCCGATCATTAATCGGCTACACCCTTCATTTCGCATATGCTGTATTAATTTCACCATGGCTTGTCTGGCATACCCCTGTCCTTGATGATGTTCATCAATCATAAGGGCAGGTATCCAGCAGTTACCTTCCTCATCGGGAGTTGTACAAAAAACAATAAATCCTACCACCACAGCTCCTGAATAAATAGCCAGAAGTTCAAACTCCTGCACAAATTTTGCCTCAGCAATCCAATTAACCACCGGAGCAGGAAAAACGCTTTGTTGTTCTGGCTTCACCTTCAGCAATGTGCAATCATACCAGTTCTCGGCCGTTACAGGCCTTAGTTCAATAACCATCATATTCCCTCCAAAGATCTAGTTTCAGCATTCAAACTTCTCCCAACATTATACTGTGGAGGGAATCTCTACGGTTGGTATAGAATGGTTAAAGAAAAAGGCTATCACAGCAAGCACAAGAACACTTGAGCCTTCGCAGCTCCGAAACAAGTGGAATAATGTATCCTAATTTCGTGATTTCTAATCCTTTAAGGTGAACAAGTGGAAAAACAACAACTACTGCATCGGGATATGCCGCTACTGCGGAATGTGGAAGAAATTAAGTGTCCTTTATCCAACTGTTGTCCCGGCAAAGTCCATTCCTTCATCAGCAAGTGGAGGAAATCCACCTATGATCCGCCACAGCCCGCTGCCTAGCGCCCCCCGCAAAAAGGAGGATCGCCACACCGGGCAATCCTCCCCAATTCACACCAATTAATCCCGATCCATCCAACGTTACACCCAAACCTCATTCGCCGTCTCAATCACCAGCCGCAGCTTATCCCACTGCTCTTCTTCCGTTAAAATGTTGCCTTCCTCCGAGGAGGCGAAGCCGCATTGTGTGCTTAGGCACAGCTTGTTGATGTCTACGTACTGGGCAGCTTCTTCGATACGCGCAATAAGCTGCTCCTTGCTCTCCAGCCCGCCATGCTTGGTGGTCACCAGACCCAGCACGACGAACTGATCCTTGATGAAGCGCAGCGGCTCGAAGTCGCCGGAGCGTTCATTGTCGTATTCGAGGAAGAACGCGTCCACGTTCGTATTCGAGAAAAGCTCCTCGGCGACCGGCCCATACCCTCCGGCGGCGAACCAGGTGGAGCGGAGATTGCCCCTGCATACATGCAGGGCAATGGTCATGTCCGCCGGGCGGCCGGCAATGCTCTCGTTGATCAGCCGGACATAGTCTTGAGCAAGCTGATCCGGGTCAACGCCCCTGCTGCGCAGATGAGCACGATGTCTGCCGCTGCACAGCGTCCCCCAGGTGGTATCATCCAGCTGCAGATAACGGCAACCGGCATCATAGAAGGCTTGAATCGCCGTCCGGTACACCTGAATGATATCGCCGTACAGCGTTTCGGTATTGGAATAAATGTCGTTGCCGTTATACTCCTGCACGAAATGGAACAAAGAGGGTGAAGGAATCGTCATTTTGGCCAGCGTCTCTCCGGCCATCTGCTGCAAGGTACGGAATTCCTCGACCATAGAATGGTCACCGAAGGCGATTTTACCGGTAATCCTGAAGCTCTCGGCGCGGTTCGTCTGCTCCTTGGAAACGCCGGGAGTACCGCCAAGAGTGATTTTTCCAGTACCCTCAATCCCAAGGAAGAAGTCCAGATGCCACCAGGAGCGGCGGAATTCGCCATCGGTCACAGCCTTCAGCCCAAGCGACTTCTCCTGCTGAAGCAGCTTGCCAATCTCTATATTCTCAATCTCCCGCAGCTGTCCCGCGGTTAGTTCACCTTCCGCATGCAGGCTGCGTGCATTCCTGATCTCCTCTGTACGCAGGAAGCTCCCGACAATGTCGTAACGGAAGGGCGGTGCGTTTCTTGTCGATCCGATCACTGGACTGCTCATACGTCCCTCCTGCTCTTATAATAAGAAAGATTCAAGCTCGAAAGCATTACCCGACACCAGATCATTCAGAATATCGATATATGTAGACATAATCTCACTCGGTTTGCGGTCCTTGTGGGCGATCCAGCCGACAGAGAACACTTCCTTGCTGTCAAAAGGAATCGTAATCAGCCCCGCATCATCCAGCTCAGAGGCCATAATCCCAGTCCCTACGGTATACGAATCACTTCCGAGCAGCAAATGAGTCAGCGTGGCCCGGTCGGTCACCTTAATATTCTTCTCAATCTGTGTGAAGCTAAGCATCTCCTCCGAGAAATGCAGTGAATTGTTATCCCCCTGCTCAAAAGTAATGTAAGGATACGGATGAATGTCCTCCGCCGTGATCCACTCTTTTGCAGCCAATACATGCCCTGCCCGCACATAGACATGCGGATTCGTATTGAACAGCGGAGTGAACTTCAGGTTCCCGTCACTGAACAGCTTGTTCATGATCTTGTAGTTGCTCTCGTTGATATACAGAATCCCGATGTCGCTGCGCAGGGTGCGCACATCCTCGATGATCTCATAGGTCTGCGTCTCTCTCAGGCTGAAATTGTATTCCTGCACCTTGCTCTCCTTCATCAGCTTCACAAAAGCATCCGTAACAAACGCGTAATGCTGTGTAGATACCGAGAAATAGATCGGGCTGCGCTTCTTACCGGTATAGCGGTTCTCCATGAATTCAGTCTGCTCAATAATCTGCCGGGCATAGCCCAGGAATTCCATGCCTTCCGCCGAGATACTGATCCCCCGGTTATTCCGTTCGAAAATCGTGATGCCCAGCTCGTTCTCCAGCTCCTTGATAGCATTCGAGAGGCTGGGCTGCGACACAAATAGCCGTTTGGCCGCTTCATTCATAGAGCCGCTGTTCGCAATCTCAATTGCGTAGCGGAGCTGCTGCAAAGTCAAACCTTTTCCCCCTCCGATCAAGGACTTCACCTGGCAGGTTCAGCAAAATAAGAATTTACTTGTTATCCTAGCACACCTGCCACGTCTGATCTACTATAGATTATGAAGCAGGGAACCTGTGGATGCTACTGGGTGCGCTTCTTGCCTGCGTCGATCTTGGCCGGGTCCAGCCCTTCCCAGATATTCTTGATCTTCGCGTTCTCGGGGTCATCGAACACCAGGAATGCCGTAGGCAAGTAACGCTCACCATACTGCGAAGAAGGCTTGTTGACAATCTCGTTGTCCTTCACCAGCACCGTCGAAGATCCCCCGTCCAGATTGGCCGCAATGACCGCCCCATGCTTCAGCATAATCTGCTGCACATCATACAGGTTCGCCCCGATGCTGTAGCCCGGCTGCCGTCCGTCAATCACAACGAAGAGGAGCGCACCGTCCGCCCGTTGGCCCATTGCAGTTCTTGGCGCGATGCCCCAGCCTTCGGCGGCATTCTTAATCTGGCCTTTACCGTTCACAATAATCCGTGGCTGAAAAGAAACCGCCTCCTGCACCCCCATCTTGCTGAGCTGATCCAGAGTGTAGTTACCGGCAACCATTTTTCCTTCCTTATCGATGCCGACAATCTGAGTGGATTTCTTGCCGCCCAGTCCATTGTAGAACAGCTTCCCTTGCGAGATCACCAGCCCGATCGGCTTGAAGCCATTGCCCTTCCAGTTCGGATCGGCGAAGCCGCCGCCGTTCACCCCGGCGATAGCCCCCGTCCGTGCCACCATGCTGGATACCTTTTCCCCGGAGCCGATTTTGCTAGGCACACCCAGGCGAACCTTCTTGGGATCGTTCACAATCATGACATAGCCGCTATACCCGCTGCCCGTGACTTCTTCAATCTGGACGAGCGGTGTATGCTCCGCTTCCTTTACAGGCTCAGGCTTGATCTCATGGGTATCTACCTCGTCGCCCATCTCCTCGAAGCGCTTGGTATAATCGCTGACGCGGTGCTTCAGTTCCTCTTCGCCGATAATATATTTGGCCCAGTGCCGGTGTTGAGTCGTAATCAGCGTATCTGCGATCAGGAAGCGCGTATTCTGGGCCGACGGTGCAAAATAGAGCCAGCCTCCGGCCGCTATAACCAGAATGAAACAGACCATGAACACCCTGAAGAGTGTGCGGAAGAAACCTCTTTTCTTGCGCTTGCGCGCCGGTGTCTTCTTCTTGCGGACAGTAGAACGTTGTGGTAAAGAGCTCACTTCTGAAATCCTCCCTAACATACTGATAATGGTTAAGTCTATAAACTCACAACTTCCATGATAGACGAAATCTCTGATTTAAAAGTTTCAGTTTGTTTAACTCTGTCCAGAAACTGTAAACTAGTTCATATAAGCACAGGCCGGCCCGATTAAAACATAGGAGGACAGCGGCATGAAACAGCAATTCATCACAGCCTTGGAGCAGAACAATCTGGACAGCATCCAGCAAATACCTAAAGGCGATCTGCACAACCATATCACCCGGGGAGGCAACAAACGGTATATAAGTGCCTGGTGCGGTACGACTATACCGGAATGTCCAACATTTAAGGATCTTGGGGAGATGAACCGGTGGAATACCCGCTATATCAAGCCTTTGCTGCCCGGACGAATCGGGTATGAGAAGCGGATTGAGGCCGCTTTTGTCCAAGCGAAGACCGACGGTGTTCAATTGCTGCATATGAGTGTGACGATGGGAGAAGAAGAGTGGTTTGACGGCTCTATAGCAACACTGATTCAGACCATCCATGGCATTCACCAGCGGTTTGCACCAGAGATTCATTTTGTCCCGGAGCTTGCTTTTCTCACCCATACGCCGATTCAAGAAACCATTGAGATGCTCGAACAATATCTGGAACATAACTACTTTAAATCCCTCGATATCTTTGGCGATGAGTCTGCTGTTCCGGGGTTTAAGCAGGCGTTCCGCATAGCGAAGGCGAAAGGGCTGATTCTCAAAGCGCATGTAGGGGAATTTGGTACATCTGATCTGGTAAAAAAAGCGGTGGAGGAACTGGAGCTGGATCAGGTTCAGCATGGCATCGCAGCCGCGCAATCGCCAGAGACGATGAAGTGGCTTGCCGACCATCATATCCAGCTTAACATCTGCCCCACCAGCAATATTCTGCTCTCCCGGGTGGCTGATTATGGGTCACATCCCATCCGCAAGCTCTATGATTATGGCGTCACAGTCACGGTGAATACGGATGATATGATTATTTTTGACCAGAGTGTGTCGGACGAGTTCGTTAATCTGTACCGGGCCGGATTGTTCAGTGTGGAGGAGTTGAATACAATCAGGGAGAATGCGCTGACAGAGGCAAACCGGAGATAAAGGCAGCTGCTTGCATTCCTATACGTAACGCCACTATTCTATAAGTGAAGTTATACTAAATCATAATATAAGGAGGGTTATAATGAACGCTTTTCTAACTGAATTTGAACAACGGATTCGCGAGGGCTTTGTGGCTGACCTTGAAGCTATATTGGCGGAAGTAGCACAAGAGAAGGTATATGTCTGCGCAGTCGGGACGGATAGCGACTTTGTCACTCTGTTCCTTGCTGTCAATACAGAGCAATCCCTTGCCAGACATATTGCCGATATGACAAGTGAAGGCTTATGTGATGATGCTGAAACAGAGCTTTATTACAAATGGGCAATTTCCGAATTTCAATATGGTGAGCATTCGCATTTCAATCATATCAGCCGTTTTTTATATGCAGAGGATAATGTATACCAATATAAAGATGAAATGGTCAAAATCATTGCCAAGGTTGTTAATGAAACCAAGGACGATTTATTCACAAAATATAATCAAACCAAAGAGGACATTACCTTCTTTGTATCCATGACCGACGATGAGCTGGCTGAGGAATTAGAAAATGAATCGGTGTCGCTTATGACAAATCCTGAATTAGTTCCTGAATTCATGGCACGCTATGATGCTGAAATCTAAAGAAACCTAATAGCGGCAGCCCGGACATTAATATCCCTGACTGCCGCTATAGTAATGGTAATTCGTGCTCTACCTTGATTTTGTCAAGTATAGAGTAAGCTCATCATCCACCCGCACCTGACTTCCAGGAACCACAGGCTTGTTGTCATACATGAGTCCCCGGCCATCCGGAATGTAGCCGCGTTTGGTGTACAGCCTTTGGGCCGTACCGTAGCTGGCATACAGTCCAAACCCAATGCCAATCGTATCGAATGTAGCGAACACTTCTGCTTCGAGAGCTTCCATCAGCACATTCCCTATGCCGCGTTTTCGTAAGGTAGAGATCACATCGAGATTCTGAATCTCTGGAATATGATTCTCTGCAAAATAAGGATAGTGTGAGGTATACACGATATGTCCCCAGCCTGCAAACAGATTCTCATGGAAGGCTAATAGCGTAAGCCGTTTATTCTCTACGTTCTCCTGCCAACAATGTTCAATATACTCTACGGGTTTGCTGACATCATGCGGAGCCAGCCCCTCATGTATTAATGTAATGTCCTCGGACTTCATCCGGCGGACAAGTGTAGATTTACTCATAAGATCAATCATTCCTTTCCATTTGGACTGAGTCTAGACTAATATGACTCCATGATGGGGGATTACATTGCTATCCTCCGCTATTTCTACCCTCGGCTGCAGCATAAGATCAAGCTCTATGAAGAGTCTTTCGTAAAGTCGAGATGCTTACGGGGTAGGAAAAGGATATCATTATAATTACATGGGGGATAGGCAAAGAATATTTTAGAGAAACTTTACATAGTTCCGCAAAAACCTGCCCCTACTTATAGTACGGCTCACCCATGTCTCCCCACGCCGCCGCCGCTGCTTGCACTGCCGCCACCGCCGGAATTGCTATCATCGTCGTCATCGTTGGAGGAATAACGGCCGGCTCCGCCGCCGCCCGAGTATCCGCCACCGCCACGATTCCGGTCATCATCATCATCGTCACGCGAGGAATACCGCCCCGCTCCCCCTCCGCTCGAAGAACCGCCGCCCCCGGAGTTACTGCCCCAGAAGCTGCTGGAGCTGGATGAGCTGCTTCCTGAGGAGGAGTGATGGTGCGGCCGCCGGTATCTTCTTCTCTGGCTGTAGCCATAACCGGGCTGGCCGGTCCAAGCGCCATAACGCCGGATATTGCGCGGGTTATGCGGATTTATCCGTATCCCGTAACGGGCAACATAACGGTTGCGCGCGGCAGCTGCGAGACTGATTAGCGCGACAAGAACCAGGAAAATCCCGAGAATCATCATCCCCTTCGATCTGGAGACAGGCACCAGCTTCACAGGTTCTTTCGCTGTCACAGGTGCTTTGCTGACGGTGGAGGCTGTTGCGGATGCGGAGCTGCCTGCGGCTTTTCCCGAAGCAGCATCTGCCCGCGCTAGGAAGAAGCCGTAGAAGGCATTCGCTGTCCCCGTTGCTCCGCCTGCGTAATCTTTTGCCGCGAATTTAGGCTCCAGCACCGTATTCAGAATCCCGCTGATCCGCTCATTCGTCAGCACTCTGTCGATCGACTTGCCCTGTAGCACATGATAGTTATCCCCGCCGATATCCAGCACCAGCATCACATCTCTGGGACCGGCAGCAACCCCGGCGAACTTCGCATAGGTGTAATCCTGCAGGCTCTTGCCGCCAGTATTCTTAACAGTTACCACATAGATTCCGCTCCCGGTGGTAGCCGCGTAACGGTTGCTGGACTGGTTCAGATAATCCTTGGTGACTTGCGGGAGGACTCCGGCATTGTCCGAGACATAGCTTCGGGTGCCTAGTGTTTCCGAGTAGCTTCCGCCGAGCTTCTGAATGAAGGCGCCATAGGTTTTATTAGCACCTGCGCTATACTTCTTGGCTGCGAAGTCCGGCTCCAGCGATGCCGAGAGAATCTTCGAGATTACACCACTGTTCAGTTCATTCTCCAGTCCCTTGCCGGGAACCGCCCAGTAATCATCGTCCTTAATGGAGAGCAGCAGCAGCAGTCCATTATTCTTGTCCGCTGAGCCGACTCCCCATGAATTGAACAGCGAGGTCGCATATTTCTCCATAGAGACGCCGTTCGTCGAATTCACCGTAACCAGCACTACCTGCGCCCCGGTCTCCTGATAGAGCTTCACCCCATAGTTGACCATGTAATTCTCAGTCTTCTCATCAATTACGCCTGCAAAGTCATTCACATAGAATGATTCTGAATGTTTCGGAACAGCAGCCTCCGCCCGCCCGGGTGCCAGCGGCAGCAGAAGCACAATCATCAGGATGGCGGTAAGTGCTGCTTGTATACTTTTACGATTCATAGTTACCCCTCCGGCTTCTCAAATCTCTTCTATTACTATATCGGTTACGCACGGGATGGACGTATAGTTCCATCTCTCTTATGTGTATGTCCGAATCTAGTAATTATTCAAAAGAGTCTGCCGGGCTTACTCGTTATTGAACCGGTCCGGATGGGAGCCGAAGCGCTGATCGCGGTTCAGGCCGTTGATCCGGCTGATCTCCTCTTCTGACAGCTCAAAGTCAAAAATATCGGCATTCGCAATAATCCGCTCCTCCTTGACCGACTTCGGAATCGTCACGATTCCGTTCTGCAGATCCCAGCGCAGGATGACCTGCGGCAGCGTTTTGTTATGATGGGCTGCAATATCGGCCAGGACCTCATTGTCCAGCAGATGCCCTTGGGCCAGCGGGGCCCAGGCTTCAATCTGAATGCCCTGCGCCTTGCAATATTCGCGGAGCTCTTGCTGGTTAAGCAGCGGATGCAGCTCCACCTGGTTGACCATCGGCTTCACGGTGGCGTCAGCCAGCAGATCCTCCAGATGATCGATCTGGAAGTTGGATACTCCGATGGCACGGACTTTACCGTCCGCATACAGCTTCTCAAGGGCGCGCCAAGTGTCTTTGTATTTGGCCCGGATCGGCCAGTGTACCAGATACAGGTCGGCATAATCCAGTCCCAGCTTGCTTAAGCTCTGGTCAAATGCAGCCAGCGTAGAATCATAGCCTTGCTCTGTATTCCATACCTTGGTGGTGATGAACAGCTCCTCACGCGCAACTCCCGATTCACGGATAGCCTGCCCGACTCCTTCTTCATTTCCATATACGGATGCGGTATCAATACTTCTATAACCGGCCTTGATGGCTGCTTTGACCGAATCAATAACCTCCTGGCCCTCTTGTACCTTGAAGACACCCAGCCCGAACCATGGCATTTCTACACTGTTAGCTAATTTCGTTGCCGATTTTAAGTTCATCATAATCACACTACCACCTGTCTATTGGATTGGTTAGATTAACTAGAATAATGAAGCAGGGATCAGCTTGCGCCCGCCTTTGATCAGGGTCGAATCCAGGGCATCCCCTTTATCTCCGCCAAAATACAGCTGCCAGTACACGCCGAAGCGGATGCTGACATCATTCTTGACCAGCTCCGGCGGCGTGACGATCAGCCACTGGAACTTCAGCGCCTTCGAGATCTCGAAGACCGGATCGAGCACGTTATTCGAGACCATCTCACCGAACGGGTTATCGTACAGGAAGACCGTCCAGCCTTTGTTTTCCCGGTTAACGCGCTTGTGAGTCATAATCATCATCGCCACTAGCAATTGAACAGACTGGCGCTGCCCGCCGCTGCCCACTGCCTCATCTAGCGCGCCGCGGTTGATAACCTCCCAATCGGAATAATGATAGTCCTCGGGAGCGGCATACAGGAAGTAATTCTCCGTCACCGGCTTATACACCTGCAACACCGGGAAACGGTTCTGCAGCGCCGCGTATACCATGCGTCCATCGTTAATCAGCTCTCTGACAGCTGAAGCCGGAACCTGCTCCATCTTCGGATACTTCTCCAGCAGGCTGCTGATACAACGGTTGAAATAGTCGCTGACCAGCGGCTCGATGTCATCTGTCGTACGTGGAACGTTAATATTCTTGTAATTCAGCTTAACCAGCGGGAAGGCATGGCCGCTCTCATTGTGAATGATCATCCGGCGTTCCATCCGCTTCAGAATATCAACGATCTGCACCACACGCTTGGCTGCCCGGCCTACCCACAGCTTGCGGGACAGCTCCATATCCTCTTTATCGCTGCGGATGCTCTCCATCTGATCACGTGAGCTCTGAAGCATGGAATCCAGTACCTGCAAGGCGATAGCGAAATCATCCCAGTGAACATTGTTCAGGCGTTCCTGAATCTTGGTCTCAAGCTCTGCATTCCAGCCGGACTTGGCCACCTTGCCGCTTAGGTCAGTCTTCTCTTCCTTCACCTTGCGGGAGATATCTGCCCGCTGGCTGCGGCTCTCCTTGCTGCGCTGCAGCCAATCCTCCACCAGCGTCTCGCAGCTCTCCCGCACCTTCAGCTGCAATTCTTCCGGCACCTCCCGGAGGGATACACGGTGCTCGACATGGGAATCCATGATCCGGCTCTGATTGCCCAGAACGAGCAGCCATTGATCCATGGAAGCCAGCGCCTGCTTACTGGTATTCAGCAGATGCTCATTCTCCCGGCCCCGCAGACTGATCTCTTCTTCCTTCTGTTCCAGCGGCTCATTCCATAGCTCTACCGTCCGCTCATGCTTCTCCTTGATCGCCTTCTCGGACTTGCCCAGCTCTTTGCGCAGGCTGTCAAGCTCGGTCTGGCAGCGGATGAAGGAGTCACGGAGCTGCTGATAGTCCTCGTCCAGAATCATCGTGTCGCTCTTCTGTCGGACTCTGGCGGACTGAATCATATCGGGTGACTCCTGCGGCTCAGGGGCAGACGGCCATCCGGCATCTACCTGCTGCACAGCAGCTTCCAGCTCAGCCAGCTGTTCTCTGGCCGCCTTGATCTGGGCTGTTCTTGTGCGGATCTCAAGCTCGTTCTGACTTAGCGACTGCTGAAGACTCTCAACCGTACTGAGCAGCTGCAGCAGCTTGTCCTGTACCGCCTCATTCAGCAGTTCATCGGCAGCTGCTTGATCCGCCTCAGCATTTGCATCCTGAACCTTCGCACCCGCAGCTTCACCGGGGAACTCTATGTCCGGGAACCAGTTCTGCAGCCGCGGGAATACAGAATAACGGGCATCCCCGATCCATTTCTCGCGCTGCAAGGCGAAACTGTCCATCTCTGCCTTCAGCCGGGTGAGCTGCTGGTCCTTAACTGCAATCTCTTTGCTGAGGTTATTCTTCTGCTCCATAGACTTTTGCTTGTCTGTATAGTTCTGCTCGTGCTTCCGGCTCCGCTCACTCCACTCCCGCAGCGCCGCCGCCCGGGTCTCCTGCTCGGACTTATCCGCTTCGCAGGCTGACAGGTCTCTGGAAATTCCAGCCAGAACCTCCTCATAACGTGCCTGTTCTGCGTTCATTTCTTTCAGCTGGCTGCGAAGCTCCTGCAGCAGGGTCTCCGCGCTCTTCTGTCTGCTCCGCAGACTTACGGTATGCTCGCCCTGGTGCAGACGTTCATATTCCTGCCGGGCGGATCTAAGCTTGGCAAGATACGCTTCCTCCGCCTGAAGCTCCTCCTCCTGCTCACGGAGCCTGGAGGCCATTCCCCGCTTCCACTCCTGGAAATGATCCGGGTGCAAGACCATCTGCGGTCCTTGATGCGCCAGCAGCAGGAAGGCGTCTCTACCGCCCTCCGCCATCTCCTCGCGCACGAAGATCGGGACCGGAGCCTTAAGCAGAAGCTCCTTAAGCAGCTCCGGCTGCAGCTTAGCCGCTTCACGCTTCGTGACAATCAGGCCGTAAGGAAGCAGCGGATGGCGTTCCAGCTCCTCCTCGCGGACCAGATAAGGCTGATCGTTCAGATACATGGTGCCAGTCATAGAACTAATCTTGAGCGCATCCAGCGTATCCTTCACCGTTACAATATCATGGTTAGGCAGCCAGTAGGCTTCCTGTTGCAGCTCAACATCCAGCAGCTGCTGATAATAATCCCGCCGCAGCCGCTTCGTCTGCTGCTCGGTATCCTCCAGCCTGCGAATGAACCGCTCCTGGATTAGAGGCTTCGCTTCGAATAGAGCTGTCGCGCCTAAGCGCTGATGCTCCTCATACATCTCCAGCAGCACTACGAGCTGTGACCAGAGCTGTGATTCCTTGTTCATCTGGGCTTCGATGCGTCCGGTCAGCTCCTCCGCCTGAGCCTCGGCCCCCAGCAGCTTCTCAGCCAGCCGGGTATGCTGCGTATGCAGGAGCAGCTTCTGGTCTTCAGCGGTCTTGCGCTGTTCGTTCAAGGCCTCAATCTGCTCAGTCAGCCCTCTGGCCGCAATCAGCGTCCTCTGTAGGGCGGCTGCCGGTGAGTGGGCGGCTTCCTGCCCGTGGCGGGAAGCGAACACACCCAGCTCCTCCGTATATTGACGGATCATGGCTGTTAATTCCTGGAGCTTCCCATCCAGCCTGCCAAGCTCCAGCAGCAATTCCTCCCTGCCCTTGCGCAGAATCTGTTCTTCCGCTGCATGGGAATGCTGCTGTCCGCTGTAGAACAGGCTCTTCGCCTGCCATAGCCGGTAGACCTGCTCCCACTGTACCCGCAGCTCCTGCTTGGCCCCTTGAATCACCTCTTGGCGCTCCTTCATCGCAAGCGACCCTTCGATGGCTTCAATCTCCTTCTGCCATTGCTCCATCTGACGGAGCTGCAGCTTGCGCCGGGCCAGATAATGGGCAACCTCCAGCGACTTCTCTCTCTGCTTCGATTCTTCCAGACGCTGCTTAGCCCGTATCTGGTTGTCAGAGACCACTCTGAAGTGCTCCTGCTTGCCGTCATGCTCTTCCTTCAGCCGCAGGTACTTCAGATTATCGCTCTCGAATCTGAGCGTCTTCGCTTCTAGATAATGTCCGGCCAGCTCATCCGCCGTTCTGCGGCGCTTGTCTTCCGCCTGCTTCAGTTCATCATGAATAACGGTATAGAGCTGCGCTCCTAGCCGTTCGGTCTCCCGGAAGCTGAGGTCCGCCTCCGTTCCGAGCTTCACCGCTTCATACAGAGGAGCCGCAAGAGAGGTGAACTCGGCAAAAGCCCGCTCCCGCTGCTCCAGCATCGGCAACCGCTGTGCAACCGTAGCGGTATCCACGAACATCCGCTGAAGCGAGCCTTCATCCTCGCGCAGGCTCCCTCCCAGACTGGAACCAATCTCTGGAATAATCAGCCGCTCAAAGAGATTATGATTGGTGAATGCGTCATTTTTCTGAAAATAGCCCTTGATGCCGCCCTCTTCCCCGTTGATTCTGCGCATATTGCGCCATTCATCAATATGGATATCATGGTCAGCCAGGTAGGCATAGTATTTCTTCAGATCGGAGCTGCTGCTGCCGTAGACATTAATCTCACCCCGCCGTTCCCGCACAAACTGCTGAATCGCTTCGAAGCTCGCAGGCGTATTCAGCTCATGATCATATAAGGGCAGGGTGGATAGTGTAAGCTCAGCCGTCTCCTCATATTTCAGCAGCGCGTATAGCAGATAATCCACTTTGATCTCAAGCTGGTCCATGGAATGTTGAGCAGTCATCGCGATCCCGGTGGTGACATACTCCGTCCGCTCCTTATCGTCGAGCCGCCATTCGATGGCTACATGGAAGGTGTAGGGCTTCAGCTGTTTTTTGTGATTATGAAAAAAAGCCTCGACCTGGTTCTCATTATTCTTGCCCCAGGCGGCTCTAGGCATCAGCAATTGGAAAATCGATTGCAGCAGAACACCCTTCCCCCCGCCGTTCATCAGCGTAATCAGGGTATTGGCCGGGCCTTCTTCATTACACAGATCGAGGATCATATCCTCATATTTCTTCAGCATCTTCTCGTACTTGAGTCCGGCGATGCGGATTCGCTCAATGCGCGGCATGGGCTTCACCCTCCTGTCCGCTGAGTGTGCGGCCAACCAGAGCCTTCAGCTCTTTGTACCGGTCCACATCGTGGTAGAGATAACGCATCCGCTCGTACAACTCTTCCCGGGGGAATATCCGCTTCTCATGCTCGGAGATGAACACCAGATGCTCTTCCTCCAGCAGCTTCATGCCTTCATGGATCAGACCGATCCGTGAACCGGCTCCCCGGCTGAGCGAATCGCCTTCCTCCTGGCTCTTGGTCTGCATGTAGAGGCTGGTCCACACCTTGTGCATCGCCTGGATATCCAGCCGCCACTGCTTGCTGAAGCTGCCGTCTTCATCCATACTAATCCAGCCTTGGAACAACTCGGATACCTGATCCGACAGTTGTATGTAAGACATGCTGTCCTGTCCCGGCTTGAAGTGCTGCTCATCCTGGTCCATCTCCGCCAGAAAAACGAGGATAATAACGTTAATGATATGCAGATGTGTCTTACGCTCAATCCGTGAATATTTATTGCGCAGCTGAGTGAAGTTACTGGCGAATCCGGAGCCGATCGGACTCACGAGCAGGTGCAGGCGGTGACCCGAATTCATAATCCGGCAGCCGGCTTCTTTGGCTACATATTGCAGGGCATCATAAGCAGCTGTATCCTGCAGACATTCGGCGGCAGCGGGATCATCCAGCGGAATCACCTTGCGGCGAAGCAGGTCGAAGAACAGCCGCGATGCCTGCTGAACTTGCTCTAAGGAATAACTCATATCCGTATCATCTCACTTCTCTACTATATTAATGGTATAAGGGCTAATCTCAAGGCCGGGGATACGGATGCTGCCCTGCTGCTGTGCAGAGATGGTGGTCCGCAGCCTTGCGCCGCGTAGCACCGCAAGCTCCGGGTGGTCCAGCATCAGCCGCTGAAGCAGCTTCTGGCATTCGTCCGCCACGCCGTGGCCCTCTGCTTCCTGCGCCTCAACAGTAATTACGGTATGGAAAAATTGCACCCACAAATCCACGGCATCCGGGCAATCCGCCCAACGCCGCTGCTCCTCCTCCGTGAACGCCTCCGCAGTGAAGGTAAAGCTGCCGTGCGCAGCCACTCCTTCTATGACGGGCAGCCACAGCTCGCAGACCTCAGTCCAGGGAATGCCTTTGGGCACATAATGGATGTCCTCATCTTCCCCGGGTTCATCCGGCGCATCCGGCGTATCCTCCGGCAGGAAACCGACCTCCTGCTCTTCCCAGGCCCAAGCCAGCGGATAGATGAAATCCTGGCTGGGCGAGAATAGCCCGCAGATTAAGGTCTCCAGGCCATCCCCGTCCGACAGTCCTTCCGGCTTCACCCATTCCTCCCACACATGGGTGCGGAAGTTGAAGCCTGCTGCTCCCCAGAATAATTCCGGGAAGTTCAGCCGCAGATTCGTCTCCGCTTCGAAGATGCTCAGCACAACCTCGGCCAGCTCGTCATGCACCCGCCGGGACAGCTCCACCCGCTCGGAGAGCTGACGCAGCTCATTGAAATCAATGACATCCTTCTCATCATTGGCCAGCCGGGCCAGCGAGCGGTGGATATTATCGAAATGCTTGCGTTCCTCGTCAAACTGCTGGTGGATCTCCTCCAGCCGCTCGTGCCGCTGAGTGCCGTATTCGCTGAAGATATGCTTCGGATTACGGCGCAGGGCATTACGATATTCCTGCTGCTGCTGTGTCATTTTGCGTACGCGGGAGATCAGCTCATTCACATCCTGCATCGCCCGGGTAACCCGTCCATGCTTGATATGCATCTGAATCTCCAGCAGCTTGATGCTGACCTGGAACTCGTCGATAATCTCGTGGCTCATGAAGATCAGCTCCATCGCATACTCGGACAGCCGGTACACCGTGGTCCCGTTCTCCTCCCAGCTGGTACGTGTAGCGTCCTCATCTACGGTGAAATACTTGTATTTCTGTACTGCGATCTCCCGCGAATGGTCCTCATAATAATACGCCTCGAAATCCCCGCCGCTGCCGCTCCACAGCAATCCGTCTACCAGCCGTTCGACCGATTCCGGGCTGCCCAGCTTCGCTATGCCGAAGCGCTCCAGAGAGCTCCAGGCCAGATCCACCAGATCCTCCCTGGCCCTCTGTTCATTCGATTCCAGCTCCAGATAATAGACCTGCAGCAGCACACTAAGCGCAATCATTTCCTTATACGGCTGCAGCTCACCGAGATTCATGCCTGCGCCCAGACTCCATAAGGGGTTCAGCCGCTTATTCCGTTCTCCGAAATCATTCCAGTTCATGCTCTTGCCAACCTCGCCATCACTTCATAATTTCCCCACAACATAACATAAACCCAAATCCGCACCGCAAGGTGAAGGTTGGGCCGGAACATAAAAATATAGACGGTTTGTTCATGCTCAGAACCCCGAGATAATGGGAATGTATGTTTCTATTCTCATGTCATTCTATTATATCAATGTTTCATAGATATGGCTATTTGCAAAATAAATAGAGGAGCCCGCGCAGGGACCCCTCTATGTTAAAGCGCTACTTGTACTTCTCATTCACCAGATATTGCAGATTCTTCTTCACCACAGGCCATTCTTCATCGATAATACTGTACAGTACATTATCCATAACAGCCCCGTGAGCGGTAATACGATGCTTGCGCAGGACGCCTTCCCGGACCGCTCCAATCCGCTCAATGGCCCGCTGGGAGCGCAAATTGTGACTGACAATGGAGAAGTCCACCCGGATTAGCCCAAGCACCTCGAAGGCATACTGCAGCAAAAGCAGCTTCGATTCTGTATTCACCGCAGTTCTCCAATATTCCGGTGTGATCCAGGTGCAGCCAATCTCTGCATTACGATGCGTACGGTCCAGATGCATCAACCGCGTAGTCCCTACGATCCGGCCGGATGCCTGCTCCACCATCACATAAGGGATTTCCTTGCCCACCGCCCCATTCGCCAGAGCCGTATCCACCAGTTGTCCTGCCTCTTCCTCTGAGCTGATCTGCCTCCAGGTGTACTCCCAGATCTGCGGATTGTGCAGCAGCTTCTTAAGCTCAAGCTTATGCTCCTCTGCCAAAGGCACAAGCCGGATTACGTTGCCTGCAAGCTGGCCTGCTTCTATTACTGTCAACTGACTTCCCCCTATATCTTTTTACCTGTTATACTTTTCACCTATTATATTCACCTATTATATATGAAGCGATTTATTCCCAACCGTCAATCTTAGCTGTCAATTGCTGAATGAACTCCTGGGCGCTCAGTGTGAATAATGTGTTTTCCGCACGGCTTCGTACCGAGATTGTTCCGTCATTCTGCTCCTGATCTCCCAGCACCAGCATATAAGGGATTTTCTCCAGCTGCGCTTCACGGATTCTGTAGCCCAGCTTCTCATTCCGGGAATCTACCTCCACCCGCAGTCCGGCTGTTGCCAGCTGTCTTCTGACCTGCTCGGCATACTCGTCATGAACCACAGAGACTGGCAGCAGCTTGACCTGCACCGGAGACAGCCACAGCGGGAACGCTCCGCTATAGTGCTCTGTAAGAATACCCATGAACCGGTCAATGGAGCCGAACACCGCACGATGGATGACAACCGGACGATGCTTGTTGTTATCTTCGCCAATGTAAGTCAGGTCGAACTTCTCAGGCATCTGGAAATCCAGTTGAATCGTACCGCATTGCCAGCTCCGCTTCAGGGCATCGAGGACATGAAAATCAATCTTCGGTCCGTAAAAAGCGCCA
Organism: Paenibacillus sp. FSL H3-0333; assembly: GCF_038002805.1. Taxonomy (NCBI): domain Bacteria; kingdom Bacillati; phylum Bacillota; class Bacilli; order Caryophanales; family Paenibacillaceae; genus Paenibacillus; species Paenibacillus sp. FSL H3-0333. The sequence continues at coordinate 4,659,297 of NZ_JBBODG010000001.1, forward strand.
TCCCCCGCATTCACGCGGTACTCTATTCCATTCTTCTTCAGTACACGCTCCAGCGACTCTTCCGCCTGATCCCAGAGCTCTTCGGAACCCATATAGTCTTCCGGGCGTGTAGACAGCTCGACCTTGTACTCGAATCCGAAGATGGAATAGAACTGGTCAATCAGCTCCAGCACCCGAGTAATCTCGGATTCAATCTGCTCCGGGAGCACGAACAAATGGGCGTCATCCTGGCAAAAGGTACGGACCCGCATCATTCCGTTCAGCGCACCGGAGGACTCATGGCGGTGAACCTGCCCGTATTCCGCAATGCGGATCGGCAGATCCCGGTAGGAACGGCGGCTGTTCTTGTAGATCAGCATGTGTCCGGGACAGTTCATCGGCTTCAGCGCAAAGTCTGTCTCATCCACCTTCGTGAAATACATCTCATCCTTGTAATGATCCCAATGTCCGGATTGCTCCCACAGACGACGGTTCATCATCAGCGGCGAGCGGACCTCTTCGTACCCGTCGGCACGCTGCAGCTTGCGGGAGAAATCCTCCAGCGCTGTACGGATCAGCATCCCTTTGGCCAGGTAGAACGGCATGCCCGGCGCTTCCTCGGAGAACATGAACAATTCCAGCTCCTTGCCCAGCTTGCGGTGATCCCGTTTCTTCGCTTCCTCCAGCAGATGCAGATGCTCCTCAAGTAGGGCTGTGCTCAGGAAGGATGTGCCGTATATCCGCTGAAGCACCTGATTATCAGCATCCCCGCGCCAGTAGGCCCCCGCTACACTAAGCAGCTTGAACGCCTTAATCCGGCCAGTGGAGGGCAGATGCGGCCCCCGGCACAGGTCCGTGAATTCGCCTTGCTCATACAGGCTGATGACCGCGTCCTCCGGCAGATCCCGGATCAGTTCCAGCTTCAGCGGCTCTTCCAGCTGTTCAAAGTACTGCACCGCTTCCGCCCGGCTGACCACCCGGCGCCGGATCGGCAGGTTCTCCTTGATGATCTTCCCCATCTCCCGCTCAATCGCAGCAAGATCCTCGCTGGACAGGGGTTGTTCAATATCTATATCGTAATAGAAGCCGTCCTCGATCACTGGACCAATGCCCAGCTTCACGTTCCGTTCTCCATAGATCCGTTTGATCGCCTGGGCCATCACATGGGCTGTGCTGTGTCTGTGAATCATCAGCCCGTCGCTGCTGTCCGCTGACACGATCTCCACGAGGCTGTCCCCTTCAACCGGACAATCAAGGTCAACGAGTCTGCCATCGATTTTGCCGGCTACTGCATTCTTCCTTAGACTTAAGCTAATCGACTCCGCAATCTGCGCAATTGTGGTGTTACGCGAATACCTCCTATTTGCTCCATCCGGCAGCTGCACTTGAATCTCCATGATTATGGCCTCCATTTCTTCAGTGTATATTCGTATATGTGAACACAAAAAAACGCATCTCATCCCGGAAAGGGACGAGTGCGTCTTAAGCTCGTGGTTCCACCCTAATTCGACTATACGTCACTTCACCCCCGGCTGTTCGGCGGAAACGTGATCAGTACAATCCTCATGGCATCCGTTAACGGGGATGGGGCGGTGACATTTACAGCCTCGCTAACAGCAGGAGGGTTCAGTGTCACGGCTATAGAGGGGTAACATCCGGCTGGTCTCTGTAAGAAGCTCTCACCTTGCACTTCTCTCTCTGGTCAGTCCTCACGGGATATCCTGTCTCTGGTCATTGCCTTGGTTATAGTGTTGCTGGTTACATAATACGCACGGCCTTTGTAAAAAGTCAATACCGTGCAGAAAAAAACTTGAAAGCCGCTTCCTAATTGACCGCTTAATTCTTTAATTCTTTAATCCTTTACTCCCTTAATCCCTTAACTCGTAGTTCTTACCCGTTCAGTTCATTCCTCTGTATCCGCAGGATAATATCCTCCACATCTTCCACCGCTGCTGCAATGTAATCCGCTCCGGCCGCCGATAACTCCTCCTCTGAACCATAGCCGAATAACACGCCCACAGAGGCCACACCGCAGGCTTTGGCCCCGATAATGTCATGCTCCCGGTCCCCGATCATCAGCGAATGCGAAGCAAGAAGATTATTCTCGTCCAGCACGTGTTGAATGACCTCGCGCTTCTTCGAGCGTGTCCCATCCAGGTTGCTGCCTGCCGCATACTTGAAGAACCCGTCCAGCTCATAATGCCGGAGAATCTGCTCAGCGAATACGATGGGCTTCGAGGTCGCCACATACAGCTCGAATCCCTTACTCCTCAAGCTCTCCAGCAGCTCTGGAATGCCTGGAATGACATGATTCTCGAACATCCCCAGCGTCCGGAAACGCTCCCGGTAGAACTCCACCGCCTGTGCCGCCGCCTCCGCCGTGAAGCCCTGAATTTCGATAAAAGAATCATATAGCGGCGGGCCTATGTACGGAATCAACAGGTCAGGATGCTCCACCTCGATGCTGAATTGGTTAAGCGCATACTCCACGCTTTTGGTGATGCCTTCCTTGGGGTCAGTCAATGTGCCGTCCAGATCAAATAAGATGTGCTTCAAGCTGTCCTTCATCTCTCCCGGATGCTCCCTTCGTGTGCAATTGCTATCTATCATACCTTTCTTCCTGTTTATTTTCTATAGATTAGCCTTTTTAGTCTTTTTGGATTGAATAGACATGTGAAAGAGCCGGTTGCCTGCTTATATTCAGGACCGGCTCTATATGCGATAGCTCTCATTTGCTGATGATTGAGGAAGCTGCGCTGCAGGAAGCCATCGGCTCCATACTTACCAGCCCACGCGGATAATCAGGCCCTTAGGGTCACCGACTTCCAGATAGGCTGCCTGGCCGTTAACATCGTCATACGGGAAGCCATAAGCCAAGCCGCTGATGCTGTGATCATGCCAGAATTTCGCATAAAAGTTCGCAGGAGCCGCATTGTAATAATTCGCTACGTTGTTCCAGTTGCTAGTGGTGTAGACATGGCGGTTGATCGCAGCGGAAGTGGCGGCATCGATTAGCGAACCGTCATTGCGCAGAATATCCTGGGTGCTATAGCTGGAATACCCTGCGAAGTAATTCGCATTGGCTCCACCGGCTTTGAACGATCCATGGACTGGAGCAATAATCCGGTAAGGCGCCTGATCGGTTGCCAGCGATTTGAAGGCGGACGGAACTTCATTCTGGTATTTGGTGAAAATGCCGGCCCGTGTCTCCGATTCCAGCTCGCCAACCGTCTTGTCATAACCGCCGGACAAGCCTACCAGCCGGTGCTGGACCGGGAAGCCGAAGGCATCTACACGGGTCGTATTTCCATGGTAGCCTGTAGCATCCACCGTGAATTCAACGAAGTCGAAATAGAGATTACGGTTAGGATCGGTTGGATTATCGATATCCGGTCCGGCAAAGCCATCGTCATAGGTCTTAATATACAACGGCGTGCCAACACTTAGGAACATGCGGCCGGAGGTGATTTTGGGCAGCGTTACCCAGTTGGTCTGGCTAACCGTATGATAAATATTGGCATAGTTGACCCCGTTCTTGGTCAGATGGCCGGAAGCATTATTCAGCGCATTCGAGATCGGAATGAGATTGCCGCTAAGATCCAGATAACTCCATTTGCCGTTAGCCGGATTGATGCCGATGACGCCCCAATAGATCTGGTTATCGGAGTAAGCGCCTCCCGTTCCGTTCATGACTTTGACAGACACGGAGCCTCCCGGCGGTGTCGGAATAGAAGAGGCAGCGATAGAATAGATGGAACCGGAAGACCCTGAAGGCGGAGTAGTCGGCGCTGCAGTGGGCGCGGTTCCCGAAGTGTAGTTGAACCAGCCGGTATCATAAGCCGGAGTCCCATTGTTGTAGGTGAAGAAGTACGAGAGTGCTGTGCCGCTGGCGACGCCTGTAACCACCTGCTCATAACGCGATTTACCGTTGTTATAAGTCATTCGGTAGTTTAGCTGGGTTCCCGAGTTCACCTTGTAATGCACATCGGTCCAGCTGGTACTGACCGTAGATTTGAACCAGATGGTAGCTGAGGTTCCCGACAGATCTACCCCTTGGGTATAATCAGCTGCGGCTGCTTTGGAATTGAACAAAGGCAGGCAAGAGAGCAAAAGCACGAACGCAAGCATCGTCATTAGCCATTTTTTGGACATTCTTAGATTCCTCCTGAATAATATTGGCATTGCAGTACTTCCCTTCAACTACAGGAGCTATAGAGCATTCTGTATTTCGCTAAGCTGCTTATTCTATCCCCTGTTCCCTCCTCTCTCTTCCCGCCTGCATCAGAGCCAGAATTACCAATGCTTGTATCCGTTTACAAATATGATTATAGTTGCACAAGTGGCAATTGAGTAGGCGCGGAATTTCGGATTTAGGTTCCCATATTTTGGTTTTTGGTATAATGATCTATAGCTTAACCCGCAGGGTGCTGCAAAAATAGCAAAAAGCCCTTAATTCCCAGATGCCTGGTCATTAAAGGCTTTTGTAGGCTTCCCTCTCGTATTCACTATTCCCAGTGCTGCGAAATAAAGGTATCCCGCCCGGACTGCTCGCGGTCCTCTTTATAGTGCTTCGGATTCTTCTTGTGATAGTCCTGATGATAGTCTTCTGCCGGATAGAATACCGGCGCAGGCAGAATCTCCGTCACCACCGGAAGCTCGAATCTGCCGCTGACTGCCACCTGCTCCCGGGAAGCAAGTGCCGCCAGCCGCTGCTCTTCCGTATAATAGAATACCGCCGTGCGGTACTGCGTTCCCCGGTCCTGAAACTGTCCGCCGTCGTCCGTCGGGTCAATCTGCGGCCAGAACAGCTCCAGCAGCCGCTCGTAAGGGAATAATTCAGGGTCATAAGTGATCTGCACCACCTCATAGTGACCAGTTGTCCCTGTCTTCACCTGCTCATAAGTTGGGTTCTCTACCGTTCCTCCGGCGTAACCTGATACAATTCCGTGAATGCCGGGCAGCTCTTCGAACGGCGTAACCATGCACCAGAAGCAGCCTCCGGCAAACATTGCCTGTTCCATAGCCATACTCCCACTCCCTGTCTCTCATCTGCTGACTCTTGTTAAACCCTGTACTGAAGATAAAGCCTAATGACCTGAAAGTCAATTTGATCGCTAGACCTGATTGCCCTAAGATAACTTAATGAATAGAATGTTTATTCTATTTATAGTTCAGAAAGAGAATAATTAAACTTTAAGTATGTTCGGAATGGAAATTCCTTTTTGCAGAATAATGACTAATAAATAGCTTTCTTATTGTCTGTTTCACCACAAAATCTATCTTTTTGATACTTGAGAGTAGAATACATATTCTTTTAATTGACAATTCCTTGCAGGAGTTGTACTATTTTATAGAATGATTTTTCCGTAACGAGGTGTAATGATGGGTAAACGCGATGATATTCTTCAGGCAACCCTTGATTTGATTACTGAAGAAGGCTTACAATCTGTTACTTTCGCCAAAATATTCAAGAGGGCCAATGTAGGCTCCAGCACATTCTACCATTATTTCGAGAACAAGGAGCAGCTGGTCAATGAGTTGTACTATAAAGTCCGCATACATAAAAATGAGTTCGTCATGAATGGCTATGACCCCGGCTTAACCATCTATGAGCGTGTGAAGAGCCTTCTGAAGAATACGGCTAACTATTCGCTTCAATACCCCAAAGAGGTTGATTTCACAGAGAACTATTGCTCCTCGCCCTATATTTCCGAGGACTTGCGGAACACGCCGGCTCCCTCAACCTTAGAGATATTCGCCATCATTGAAGAAGGACAGCGGCAGGGAATCATCCGGGAAATGAATGTTTGTCTGTGCTATCAGCTGATCTACGGGATATTAATTGCTGTCATCAAAGGCTACTTGGACGGAAAATATCCGCTTAACGAGCAGCAGATTCAGCAGACCATTGAAGCCTGTTGGCTTGCGATTAAGCTGTAGCGGCTAACACGAATAAGGCCATCCCTTAAGCAGAGCTCTGCATAAGAGACAGCCTATTCCGGCATCAGCCGGATGATGTACGCTAGACCTGAGGGACCAGATTCCGGCTCCCCGAGGACTTGTAGATCTCTGCAATCAGCGTGAGCGCTTTGATGCCCTCAGCACCGTCAATCCAGAACCTGCGGCCTTCACGGATGTGGGCATAGAAGTCATGAATTAACCGTGAATGCCCGGTGCCCCAGTACGATTTCCCGCCGCTGCTGATGCTCTGCGGCTCACAGAGCAGCGTCTCCTGACCATCCTTCCACAGATACAGGCTGTCCCGGCGCTGCTGCAGGGTCCCTTGCTCGAAGACCAGCTCCAGCTCCACCGGCGAATTGGCCTGATATGCATTGGTTCCGTAGAAGAGCCCCCGCGCCTTGTTTTTGAAGTCGATACACGCATGTGCACTGTCCTCGACCTCAATAACATTGTTCAGCACATCGGTGCTTACACTGCCTTTCACGGAAGCGATGTCACCGCCGAACCATTGCAGCAGATCCAGGGTATGGATAGCCTGATTGATCAATACCCCTCCGCCTTCCGTAGCCCAGCGGCCTCTCCATGGACTGTTCGTGTAGTACTCCTCAGTCCGGGTCCATGTTACTAATCCCTTCATGCAGAGGAGGTTACCCAGGCTGCCGGAATCGATTACTTGTCTGATCCTCACTGAAGGTTCATTATAGCGGTTCTGGAATACTACACCCAGCTGTCCCGGAGCCTGCTCCGCCGCCTCCTGCATCAAGCGGGCCGAAGGCACATCCAGCGCCATGGGCTTCTCGGTTAACACATGCTTGCCCGCCTTCAGCAGTTCCACCGCCATTCCGGCATGCAGATGATGCGGCGTGCAGAGATGGACGATGCCGATATCTGCACGCTCCAGCAGCTCCCTGTAATCCGTCAGGCCTTCACATTCGTAATCCTGAGCGGACTGCGCCGCCTGAACAGGATCACTGTCCACCACGGCTACCAGCCGCGCATTCTGGATGGAAGCAATGGCTCTGGCATGCAGCGGGGCAATCGCCCCACAGCCGATAATCGCTGCTCCATTGGTATTCATCTTAACCACCTTCCGATCTTCTGATAGCTGTAGTGCAACTATTTGAGCGTATCCGGGGTCAGATTCACCGCTTGCCGCTGCGCCTCCAGACACAGCTCAGCCGCCTTGAACGCATGCTCCTGGGTCATCGCCTTCTCCGTCCGTTCCAGGCAGTCCAGAATCAGCTCACCGAAGAACGGGAAGCCGATCTTCCCGGCCACATGCTCATAATGCTCTCCCTCACCGTCCACCCAGTAGACATGGTCCGGTGTGCTGGAGCGGCCGATATCGCTGTATTTGCGCAGTTCGATATAGCCTTCCGTGCCGAGAATGATCGTCCGTCCGTCGCCCCAGGTCCCGAGCCCAGCCGGAGTGAACCAGTCCACGCGAAAATACTGCGTAGCCCCGTTGTCCCCAACCAGCGTAGCATCCCCGTAATCCTCCAGCTCCGGGTAAGCCGGATTGTTGTAGTTGGCGACCTTGCTGTGAAGTACCTTGGCATCACGGCAGCCCGCGTAGAAGAGGAACTGTTCAATCTGATGGCTGCCGATGTCACAGAGAATGCCGCCGTATTTGTCACGCTGGAAGAACCATTCCGGCCGGCTGGGTGCATTTAACCGGTGCGGCCCCAGTCCCATCACCTGAAGCACACGGCCAATCGCCCCCTGCTGCACCAGCTGACCGGCATAGACAGCACTCTCTACATGCAGTCTCTCACTGTAGTATGTCATGTATTTCCGCCCCGTCTGCTCCACCTGAAGGCGTGCTGCCGCAAGCTGGTCCAGAGAAGTGAACGGAGATTTGTCTGTGAAATAATCCTTCCCGTGTGCCATCACCCGCAGACCGAGCGGACCGCGCTCCGAAGGAACGGCCGCTGCTGCTACGAGCCGGACCTCAGGATCTTCAAGAATCTCTTCAGCAGAACGTGCGGCTCTGACGCCGGGATACTTGTTCAGGAATGCTTTTACCTTCTCGGGATCTGGATCGTATACCCACTTCAGCTCGGCTCCCGCCTCTACTAGTCCGTTGCACATCCCGTAAATATGCCCATGATCCAGCGCCAGCGCGGCAATCACGAATTCACCCGGTCCCACCACAGGCTTCGCCTCATGTACCGGAGCATACATCATTCCATCCTTGCGGCTCATGCTTGCACCTCCAATCTGGAGTGCAGATGCCGGAGGCTGATCTCCAGGCTCTCGAACGGATCACGCTGGCACACATCCTGCTCCACGATATGCCATTCCACCCCCGTCTTGCGGCAGGCATCAATAATCGCTCCATAGTTCATATTGCCTTCGCCGATCTCGGCAAACACAGCCTTACGGTTCAGAATAGTCATATCCTTGAAATGCACGGCCTGCATTCTGCCTTCCACCTTGTGAATCCACTCTACAGGATCTCCGCCCCCCGCCTGAACCCAGTACAGATCCAGCTCGAACCCGAAGACCTCCGGATCACTGTCCTGCAGCAGCACATCCATACCGGTCAGACCGTCAAAACGTTCAAATTCAAAATCATGATTATGATAAACGAATTGCAGGCCATACTCTTCCTTAAGTGTCCGTGCAATGCCGGAAGCCAGCTTGGCGAAGGTGCGGTAGCCCTCCTGGCTGGTCTGATATTCCGCAGGCAGCGAGCCAAGACCGATGTATTTGCAGTCCCACAGCTTATGCTCTGCTGCGAGCGCATCCAGATCATTCACCAGCCGGTCCCAGGGAACATGTGTCGCACATATTTTCAGATTAAATTCATCCGCATATTCCTTCACCAACTTAGGGTCCATGGGACCGATCCCGGAGATCTGCACAGCCTGGTACCCGATGCTGCTCACCTTCCGCAAGCTCTCCCGCAAGGCTTCCGGCGTCTGGGTATATTCACGCAGGGTATACATTTGGGCGGCAATCGTTGAACGGTTCATTGTATTCATCCACTCCTAGATAAGTTTAATTGGCGTAAGAGAGTAAAGTTAATCTAGTGGGTACCCGATACATCAAGGGCTTTCTGGCTGACCGGAGCTTTCTGAAAAGTCGAATTCTCCACCTGCTCCATCAGCTTCTCATAGAACAGCTCGCTGTCGATCGGCAGGTCCACCCAGTTGTCGGTCCACGCAGACAGATACATGGCATTGGACAGGGTCAGCCCGTGAATGCCCTCTTCCCCCGGAGCCAATAGCGGCTCATCATGCAGAATCGCATTGGTGAAGTTACGCAGAATCCCCTTATGCTGCTCTCCATTCCCGGAGTCCACCGGAATCTCGCATTTCCAGCATTCCGGCGCTCCGAAGCCCCCGGTATATTCCGCATTGAACTTCGGCTCAGGGGTGCGAAGGCGGAAGAAGGTCAGCGTGCCGTCTTCGATGACGATTTTACCGTTGTCGCCTGTAATCTCGAACCGGTTCGTCCCCGGCGCTTCCCCTGTAGTCGTGATGAACAGCCCGGTTGCGCCATTCTCATACTCCACATAAGCGGTCACATCATCCTCAACTTCAATATTCCGGTACTTCCCGAACTGGCAAAAAGCGCGTACCCGCTTAGGCATCATTCCGGTAGTCCACTGCCAGAGATCAAGCTGGTGCGGGTCCTGGTTCAGCAGCACTCCGCCGCCTTCCCCGCCCCAGGTCGCCCGCCAGCCGCCGGAATCATAGTAGCTCTGAGAGCGGTACCAATTGGTGATAATCCAATTCGTGCGCCGGATCTCTCCCAGCTCCCCGGACTGAATCAATTCTCTCAGCTTCTGATAGAGCGGATTCGTCCGCTGGTTATACATAATGCCGAATTTGCGGTCAGACTTCGCTGCGGCGTCATTCATCTGCTGTACTGCCTTCGTATAGACACCGGCAGGCTTCTCGATCAGAACATGCAGCCCGTAGCCCAGCGCTTCAATCGCCAGCGGCGGATGATCATAATGCGGGGTGGCAATCATCACCGCATCAATGATCCCGGACTTGAACAGCTCCTCCGGCGACAGAAAGCGCTGCACATGATCCGGCAAATGCTCCTCTGCCCATTCCAGCCGCTCAGGGCTGATGTCGCAGACGGCCGTTAGCTCGGCCCCCTTAATATCACTCAGCAGACTCTGTGCATGGGTCCGCCCCATACCCCCTACGCCAATAATTCCATAACGTACCTTATCCATCTCCCATTCCCTTCCTGAAACAGTTTATGTTATGAGGATAACCCTATTTGCCGGTGGAGGCCATGACTGTAATTAAGGTATATTTGTATAATAATAAGATGTATTGGATAAATGGAAGCGTTATAATAGCTTTATAGCCTTATTTGAAGGAGCCCTGATATGAATATGACTGCGAAAGGCAATGGTAATTTGACCGGACGCCTGCTGCACAACCTGACGGTTACCGTTACCCATGCCCAATTAACCAGCAGATATCCGGGATGGAACCGGACGAATGAGACCCCTGCCTTCAACCGGCTCTACTACATTGATTCCGGCGAAGGCAAGGTGATTATCAACGGAGTGGCGTACTATCCGAGACCCGGACAGCTGATGATTATGCCCGCAGGCTCTACCCAGACCACGGATACTTCACGTGATGATCCTTATACACGCTACTATTGTCACTTCGATGCGCAGATTGGGGAATGGCCGCTGTTTCATTCGGCGAATAAGCTGTATATCTGTGATGTGCCTGATCCGGAGGCCACCCGGACGATGTTCGCGGAGATGATTGAATGGTTCCAGGATACCGGCTTCCTCGCTACCCTTCGGACGCAGGCCGCGCTGCTTACACTGCTGTCCCTCTGTCTGGAATCGGGAGGCTACAGCAATTTCCTTGACGATCTGACGCATACGAGCGACCAGGGCAAGCTGGCGAATGTGCTGGGCTACATCGATCAACGGTTAATGCGGCCGCTGACGGTCGAGGAGCTGGCAGAGCGGGTCCATCTGCACCCGAACTATTTCATTCCCTACTTCAAGAAATTCATCGGCGTTCCGCCGATGCAGTACGTCCAGCTGAAACGGATGGAGCTCGCGAAGAGGCAGCTCTCCTACACCGATTTCAGCATCTCCAGTATCGCCGAGCAGGTCGGCATGGAGCTGGCCCACTTCTCCAAGGTGTTCAAGAAGTCAACCGGCGTATCCCCGTCTGCTTACCGGAGCAGTACGCGGTAGAATGCACCGGAATTATCAGAACATAATCATCCTAACGGATGGATAAGCTTACCTTCGCGCGAACACAATGTATGCTGCATTGGTCCATATTCCGCTGTAACGGCCAATTGTAATCGGTTTTTCGATTACATTCGGCTTACGCGGAGCCCACAGTCCAATCGTAATCGGTTTTTCGATTACATTCGGCCTACGCGGAGCCCAGAGTCCAATTGTAATCGGTTTTTCGATTACATTCGGCCTACGCGGAGCCCACAGTCCAATTGTAATCGGTTTTTCGATTACATTCGGCTTACGTAGCCAACCCGGTCCAATTGCGTTTTTCTCTGTTAAAATATGTAATTCAGATAAACAGACGACGTTGTGTTTTTAGGCACGCTGCTCATTTTCATGCTGCTGTTGTGCCTTGAAAGACATAATTCCTGAACAATTAAAAAATCAGCACGCCTCTCTAAGAGACCTGCTGATTTTTTAACGCTGTGTCAATCGATGAATGGTATGCTGCGCTCCTGCTCTCTACTTGATCCCGAAATACGCATCCGCATTGTTGTAGCATATATTCTCAATGGTCCGGCCGATTAAGGCATAGTCTCGCGGCAGGTCCCCCTCTTCCATCCACGTGCCGAACAGGTTGCAGAGAATGCGCCGGAAGTATTCATGACGCGTGAAGGATAGGAAGCTTCTGGAGTCAGTCAGCATGCCGACAAAAGGGCTGATCAGGCCAATGCTGGATAGCGCCTTCAACTGCTGCAGCATGCCCTCCTTCTGATCATGGAACCACCAGCCGGAACCCATCTGCACCTTGCCCTTGATGCCATCACCCTGGAAGTTACCGATTGCGGTGGCTATCATCTCGTATTGCGAAGGGTTCAGCGTATAGACGATGGTCTTCGGCAGCTGTCCGCTGGCATCCAGCTCATTCAGCAGTGCGTTGAGACTGCGGGCCATATTGAAATCCAGAATCGAATCGAAGCCGCTGTCCTTGCCGATGGCACTGAACATCCGTGCGTTGTTGTTGCGCAGCGCTCCGATATGCAGCTGCATGCTCCAGCCCCGCTCATGATAGAGCCGGCCTAATTTGATCAGCGTATGGCTCTGGAACTTCTGTTCCTCCTGCGGGCTGATCTCTTCCCCTTTGAAGGCCCGGGCGAATATGTAGGCCGCTTCATGCTCTGTAGACTGGGCATGCGGCAGCTCACCGAAGGCCTGATCCGACAGCCGGCAGCCATGCTGATGGAAATAATCGATCCGCGCGGTCACAGCCTGGAGGAATCCGGAGTAATCGTGGATCTCAATACCGCTCGCCTCACCAAGCAGGCCCACGTATCCGGTGAATCCTTCATCACGGATGTTCAGCACCCGGTCCGGTCTGAAGGTCGGGGCAACCACCGTCTCAAGTACATGATCCTTCTTAATCTGAATATGATGCTCCAGTGAATCAATGGGATCATCCGTTGTGCAGACCACATCGACATTGAGTTTTTTGAGAATCCCCTGCGTAGTCAGTTCATCTCCCTGAAGCTGCTCATTGCAGCGTTCCCACACACTGTCCGCAGTCTCCCCGGAGAGCAGCTCGTCGATCCCGAAGTAGCGCTTCAACTCCAGGTGGGTCCAGTGGTAGAGCGGATTGCCCACCATCTCAGGCAGGGAACGCGCCCAGACCATGAATTTGTCTTTGTCCGGCGCATTCCCGGTAATTAGCTGTTCGTCAACGCCCAGCCAGCGGAGCGCCCGCCACTTGTAATGATCCCCGGATAACGCGAGATCAGCGATATTGCGGAACCTGCGGTTACTGCTGATCTCCTGCGGATTCAGATGACTATGGAAATCGTAAATCGGCATTGCGGCGGCATAATCGTGATACAATCTCTGTGCACTTGGACTTAACAGCAGCCAGTCGTCATGAATAAAAGATGAGGTACTCATATTGTTCTCCAGCCTCTCGTCTATGATATTGGTGGGCCACGGATACCGTCCTTAAGCGGACAGCAGGCGCTTCTGCCCATTCGCACTACCATACTACCATACAAGTATGGTAGTATGGTAGTGCTTACATTAATCATTAACAGGAGGGTTACACGATGGAATACACTATCGGTACACAAGCACTCTCCACAAGGGACATCGTGTATCGTTCACTGAAGAATCAGATTCTGCTGCTGGAGCTGCCGCCCGGAACCGGGATTTCGGAGAAGGAGATTTCGCTGAAGTTCAGTGTCAGCCGCACTCCGGTCCGTGAGGCCTTTGTCCGTCTGGCCCAGGAGGGCCTGCTTGCTGTATACCCCCAGCGGGGAACGGTGGTCTCCTTGATTGATTCCGAGCTCGTGGAAGAAGCCCGCTTCATGCGCGAGCATCTGGAGCGGGCAGTCATCCGGGAAGCGTGCAGCGCCTTCCAGGCCAGGAATCTTATCGATCTGAAGGCTAATCTGGACAAGCAGAAGCTCTGCATCGAGGATCAGGACTATAAAGAAATGTTCATGCTGGACGAAGAGTTCCATCATGTGATTTTTATGGGCTGCAATAAAAAGAATACCTGGGAGGTCATCCAGCAGATCAAGGTTCACCTGAACCGCAGCCGGATGCTCAAGCTCACGGCAGATCACAACTGGGAGCATCTGTACCGGCAGCATTATGGTCTATATGAAGCCATTGAGCAGCATAATATTCAGCAAGGGGATCAGCTTATGCAGGAGCATATGGCCCTGACGATCGCCGATCAGGAGATGCTGATGGAGAAATATCCGCAATATTATAAGCAAAGATCCGCAGACTGATATAACCTGACGCAAGATCATACTTTCACCAAGAAGGGTTGGATCACTATGTCCGAGTTGGCATTACAGCCTGCACTGGCAGGCAAGACCGCTGTAATTACCGGAGGAGCCGGAGCCCTCTGCAGCGCTATGGCGCTGGAATTGGCCCGGCAAGGCGTGAAGGTCGCCATCCTGAACCGTACGGAGGCCAAAGGGGCAGCTCTGGCTGCACAGATCACTTCCGGCGGCGGCCAGTCCCTGGCCTTGGCCTGCGATGTTATGGATGCCGGGAGTGTCCGGCAGGCAGCGGATGAGATCTGCAAGCAGTGGGGTCCCTGCGACTTGTTAATCAACGGGGCCGGAGGCAATCAGCCTTCGGCGATTACCACCAAGGAGACCTTAGAACCGGGAGACCTGGAGAATCCCGATGTCGTCTCCTTCTTCGATCTGTCCGTGAGCGGCTTCCGCACGGTCCTCGACCTCAATCTGACCGGAACATTAATTCCAACTCAAATCTTCGCCAAGCAGATGCTCGGACGCCCCGGAGCAGCGGTGATCAACATCTCCTCCATGAGCGCCGCATCGCCACTCACCAAAGTTCCGGCTTACAGCGCGGCCAAGGCAGGTATCAACAACTTCACGCAGTGGCTTGCGGTGCATCTGGCTGAGTCCGGCATACGGGTAAATGCCATCGCCCCCGGCTTCTTCGTCACCGCACAGAATGAACAGCTGCTGAAGGACCCGAACGGTGAACTGACCGAACGTTCGCTCAAAATCATCTCCCAGACCCCGATGCGCCGCTTCGGCACACCGGAGGATCTGCTCGGCACCTTGCTCTGGCTGGCTGATGAACGCATGTCCGGGTTCGTAACCGGGGTAAGCATCCCCGTAGACGGCGGGTTTATGGCCTACTCGGGCGTGTGAAGGCATTCTGCAGCGGGAAACCGGCATTCCAAAAAACTGAACCCCGTCCCCAGGGTTCAGTTCCAATTAATTAAGGCTATGCGCTTCAACCAGCACGCCATCCTCCAGATGCAGCACCCGGTCGCACCAGTCCAGCATTCGTTCGTCATGAGTAACCATTACAGCAGCCTTGCCTTCGCTCCGCACCTCGTCGGCTATCATCCGTACCACTTCCCGGCCACGGCTGTAATCCAGACTAGCCGTCGGCTCGTCTGCGAACAGAATGGCCGGCTTGTTCATCCATGCCCGGGCAATCGCCACCCGCTGCTTCTCGCCCCCGGACAGCTGTTCGGGATAATGATTGCGGCGTTCCCAGATCTCCAGACGCTTCAGCAGATAGGCGGCACGCACCTTCGCTTCCTTCGGGCTGAGCTTAGCCAGC
Organism: Paenibacillus sp. FSL H3-0333; assembly: GCF_038002805.1. Taxonomy (NCBI): domain Bacteria; kingdom Bacillati; phylum Bacillota; class Bacilli; order Caryophanales; family Paenibacillaceae; genus Paenibacillus; species Paenibacillus sp. FSL H3-0333. The sequence goes on from NZ_JBBODG010000001.1 coordinate 4,674,526, forward strand.
TTCGCTACATAGAGCAGTTGCTCCTCTACCTTCAAGAACGGCAGCAGCTGCGCACTTTGGAACATGAAGCCGATTTTTTTCAGCCGCAGCTCCGTCAATTCCCCCTTGTCCTTGTCACGCAGCGACTCGCCGTCGAGGAGGATTTCTCCGCTGGTGGGCGTAAGCAACGCACCTGCTGCGGAGAGAAACGTGCTTTTCCCGGAGCCGGATGGCCCCAGTACTGCTATGAATTCGCCTTCGTTCACCGTAAGGTCCAGATGGTTCAGAACGGTCATCGCCCCGTCCCCATCCCCGTAAGTCTTGGTTACCTGCTTCATCACTAATTTCGCACTCATGCTCCAGTCCTCCCTATCGCTTCCAAGGCATCCACCTTTGCTACTCTTGCTACCGAAATTAACGAGCCCAGCAGGGACATCCCTATGAACAGCAGACTGGTCATCGCCATCGTCTGTCCGTCCAGCTCAAACGGCATCGAATCGGGCAAGCCCATATTCATCCCCAGCGTAAGCAGAATGCCCAGCACCAGACTGGCGACAGACAGCAGCATTACTTGACCGACTACACTCCAGGCCAGATAGGACATCTTGGTCCCCATCGCCTTCAGGATACCGAATTGGCTGGTCTTCTGGATCGTAATGACATAGAAGAATACAGCAAGAACTACCGCAGCAATCACGAACAGGAACACAATCATCATCAGCAGCGAATTCTGCTCGGCGGAGTAACCGGGAACACTGGCGATCGCCTGCTTTTGCGTAATTACCTCTACGGACTGTAGCTGATCTGCAATCTGCCCAGCTTGAGCCGCCGTTACATCCAGCGCGATCACATTGTACGGGGCATTGGCATTGCCTGAACCTCCGCTTCCCTGAACCGTTCCTTGCTTCATCGCCTGCCAGTCCAGCTGATTGATATAGACCACCGGAGTATGGCTGTAGGAGCTGTCCTTCACGAAGCCGGTAACCGTCCAGCTCATGCCGGAAGCCTGATCACGGATCGTACTGCCAATGGTAACGCCGGACTGTTCCAGCTTGGAGTCTGCAACCGCGCTGCCTTGAACCTCATTGGTGAATCCGGCGCCTTCCGTTACTTCAGGAGCCAGCATGCCCGTCATATCTACGGCAAAAAAAGTAATATCCGCCTTAACATCCGCACCGGCAGCTGTAATTGTACTGGTCTGTACCCCCAGCGGAGTCGCGTTCGCCTCTCCGGCTACTGACCGGGCAGCCGCAAGCTCCGTATCCGTTAACTGTGAACGCCTGAAGGTATGATCCGCATCGCTCTGCACGGCGAAGTAATTGGCGGGCATATTTTTCAGCGCCGAAATATTGGCATAAGCAAGACCTCTAGCCAGGCCGGTGACGAACAGCACCAGGAACGAGACCAGCAGCATGATCACCATAATGAGACTGTAGCGTGCTTTGGAGTGCCTCATCTCCCGAATTGCCAAGAACATATAACCACTCCTTCTAATCTGTATATCCACAGTTTAGAGAGTGAAGATGAACGGAGTATGAATAAAGAATTACACTATATAGATTGAAATTGCTCCTCCAGTTCCAAAATTCCCCTCCGCCACTTTTCCCTTAACTATAAATTATTAGTTCAACCTATATAGTGTCAGGGTGGCAGGGCAGAGTGACAGTGAACGTAGTTCCTTCCCCTACTGTGCTCGTAACCTCGATGTTTCCGCCATGCGCCTGGACGATCTTTTGGGCAATAGCCAGCCCCAGCCCGCTGCTGCCTGGCTCACGGGATCGCGACTGATCCACCTTGTAGAACCGGTCGAAGATCATCGGTAGCTGCTCCGCCGGAATGCCCGCACCGTTGTCGGTCACCGTTACAATACATTGCTGGCCCTCCACATGTGCTGCGATACTGAGGGTCCCGCCCGCCGGGGTGTATTTGACCGCATTTGTCACCAGATTCATCCACACTTGATAGAGCAGATTGGAATCGCCCGTAAGCGTGATATCTCCGGCATGCATCCGTACTGCCAGCTCCTTCTCCGTAAGATGCCACTCCATAATCTGAATCACCTGCCGCAGCTGGGCGCGCAGATCGAAGCTTCTTTTCTGCAGGGCATGCTCGTCATAATCCAGCGAGGACAAGGTGAGCAGCTGCGTGCTGAGCATAGATAACCGCCGGCTCTCGTCCCCGATTATGGACAGATACTCTTGGCGCTGTGCTTCCGGTAGAGTACTGTCCTGGAGCGCATGCGCAAAGCCCTGAATAGAGGTTAATGGCGACTCAATCTCATGCGACACATTGGCGACAAACTCCTGTCTTGCCCGGTTCGTACGTTCCAGCTCGCGGCTCATCGTCATGAAGTGGGAAGCCAGTTGGCCGATCTCGTCGCGGCGGGCGGTGTAGAGCTTGATGTCATAGCGCCCCTTTGAGATTAGGAGCGTGGCCTCGGTCAGCCGGGTAATCGGCCGCACCACATGAAATACAGTAATCAGCATGAACCACAGGCTTAGCAGAATGATAACCGCAATAATCACGACAAAAAAGATCCGCAGCTCCCCGAACTGCACCTGAGCATCCGGACGCATGAACAAGGCATAGGTCTCTCCGTTAATATGGACCGGCACCCCAATGGAATTGCTGAGCTGGTTATCGAAGAACCCTGTCACGAACAGCTGGCCGGGGAAATTCCCCACCCCATGGTAGATCTCCCCGTCCAGCACTTTGCGGAGCGCCTCGTCCTTGAGGTCATTTTTGCGGAAAGGCAGGCCGTAGAAGCGTTCCTCTCCATCGGCATTGACCAGATACATTTTGTACCCCAAGGAAGCCGTACTCAGGAGATATTCTTCCACCGCATCCGGGTGATCCTCAATGAACTGCTGCAAACCTATGGCCATCCGGGTCAGCTTAGCATCATTCTTCGGCTTGACCTGGGATTGGTAATACAGGTTGGAGACCAGAAATCCCAGCACGCTGCTGATCATAATCACCGAGCAGAAGATAATACTCATCCGTACATAGAGCGATCTCATGCGTTCACCATGTCCACTTTGTAGCCAATTCCCCGGACCGTGCGGATGACAAAATCATTCTGGTATTCGCTGAACCGCTGACGCAGGCGCTTGATATGCACATCCACCGTCCGCTCATCCCCTTCGTAGTCCGCTCCCCAGACCAGCTCAATCAGCTCACCACGCGTGAACAGGCGCCCCGGATATTGGGCCAGCTGGGCCAGCAGCTCGAACTCCTTCACCGGCAGCAGCAGCACCTCTGTCCCGTCACTGATCTCGTAATTCTTACGGTCGATCACCAGCGAATTCAGGCGAATCCGGTCATCTGAGGCGATGGAATAACGGCGGAACAATGCCTTGATGCGAAAGATCAGCTCCTCCGGTTCAAAAGGCTTGGTCACATAATCATCCGTCCCGTGCAGATACCCCTGCTCCTTATCACTGAGCTGCTGACGGGCCGTCAGCAGAATGACGGGAATATCATAGTTCTCCCTTATGTATGCACACAGCTCCAACCCGTCCATATGCGGCATCATCACATCCACCACCGCCAGATCGACCGTCTGCTCCTTCATGCGTGCCGCCGCTTCCAGCCCGTCTCCGGCTTCTATCGCTTGATATCCTTCTCTAGTAAGAACATGCCGCAGCAGCGTGCGGATATGAACATCGTCGTCAGCTACCAGTATCTTTTTCAACTTACATACGCTCCCTCCGGCTTGCCTGATCAATGTCATCATACTAGCAACAAACCCTGCTCAAAACAATAGGACTCCAAACCAACAAGCTCACTTAGGTCAGTACGTTCTACACTATAAAAGGCAGAATGCTGTCCCGCAAGGGGGTGACCGGTCTGCCCATAAGCCGCTCCAGGTCGCCGGAGGTGGAGGCCGTATCCAGCTTGCTCATAAAAGCATAGATCCAGTGCTGAACTCCGTCATCCTGACGGTGCACCACCGGCTTGCCGGCAACCTCTGTCAGAACTTCGGCCAGATCGCCAAAATCCCAGGTCTGCGGAGCGGTCAATTCATAGATACGGTTGCCTGCTCCCCCTTCGCCAAATACAGCAGCAGCAGCCAATGCAAGGTCACGGCGGCTAGCCGAGTTAAACTTCCACTCTCCCGGTGGCGTCACCAGCTCTCCGCTGGAGAGTGCCTCCTTCAGTCCCAGCACCCCTACGAAATCAACATAAAGGGCATTGCGCAAAAAGGTATATTCCAGCCCGGACTCTATAATCGCCTGTTCCGTGAGTGTGTGCACATTATCCGGCTTGCTCATATCTAATCTATGCTGTGAGAATGCAAAACCCGTATAGAGGATATGCCCCACCCCGCTTCGTCTGGCTGCATCAATTACCCGCTTATGCTGGGTCAGACGGACATTATCATCCGTGTGCGAGCTGGAGATCAGCAGGAGCCGTGAAATCCCGCGAAAAGCTTCATTCAGTGATTCCGGCAGATCATAATCCACCTTGCGGATTTCAATTCCCTGCTCCCGGATAAAAGAAGCTTGCTCAACACGTCTTACTCCGGCAATGATTTGCCCTACAGGGATGCGGCTACGCAGATTCTCCAGAATCAGACTTCCCAGTTGCCCGTTTGCTCCCGTAATCAATATTGTCGTCATAGGCGATAACACCCTTTCCTTATTGGAATCAGATTTCTTCACATATCCACCGGCATATTCCAGCTGCTTTATATAATCTCTGTCTGCGGGCAGCCTCCCGGCATGCGGAACATTCCACACCTTCTATCCTCTACTCAGCTTATTCAGCAGCTCCAGCAGCAGCTGCAGCTCCGGCTCATCCAGCCGGTTCATTACCGCCGCAACTGCTTCCCGGTTCCCCGGCAGCTGTTCCATCAGGAGTCGCTTACCTGCTCCGGTCAGCGAAATGACTGTCTTACGGCCATCCTGTGCGTGAGCCGCCCGCGTAATATAGCCGTCCTTCTCCAGCGGAGTCAGCAGCAGGCTGATATTGGCTTTGGTTACCGCGATTCGCTCAGCAAGCAGCGAGGGCAGGATCGATCCCCCGTGCTTTGCAATCTCAACCAGTACGCGGATTCTTGCCCCGTTCAGACCCTGCGCCTGCCAGTATTTCTCGGAGACGGCCACAGTGCCCGCTGTCGCTCCCACCAAGGCGAAGAAAACCTCATTTTCAAGCGGCAGCTCAAGCACAACCTTTTGTAAATCATCCATTAGCAGTCGTCAACTCCATTTAGTTAATAGCTAAACCATTTCTACAGATAGATTAGCGGATCCCGGCAGGAATGTCAAAAGAAAATGAATAACTCCTCTATAACCCGACAAAAAACCCCCTATTCTCCTTAAGGAAGGTAGAGGGTTCAATCCTGCCACATGCAGGTTTCCGTTAGATCAAAACAGGCTTAGCCGCAGGTGACACCTTGTCTGCACCAAAGCTCATGCTGCCATCCAGCACAAGTTCCAGCCTAATCAGCTCTGAGCGGCTGGCCAGCCGGATCGGCGGTCCCCAGGTTCCGTAGCCGGACGAGACGATGACATGCAGCTTGTTTTTGAGCAGATAGCCCCAATCCAGTTCGAACAGGCGCCGGGTAATCCAGTGATTCGGTGCAATCTGCCCCCGGTGGGTATGTCCTGACAGCAGCACATCCACTCCAGCCTCTGAAGCGATCCCGAAGCCAGTCGGCTGATGATCCATCATCAGGATCGGCTTGCTGCGGTCCACTCCATGTAGAAGAGTCTCCACGCTGAGCCGTCCACCCTCCATGTGCTCGGCAGTCTTGTCTTTGCGCCCGACCACGTAGACTCCCGACGTCTCCACCACTTCATCCTGTAACACCTGAATGCCGACACTCCGCATAACCTCCGTATACTGCGCAATCGAGCCGCCGTAGTATTCGTGATTCCCCAGCACGGCGTAGACTCCATAACGTGCCTTGAGCTGCTTCAGCTGCTGCTCCATCCCATTACGGAGAAAAGGCTCAATGCTGTCATCCAGCACATCCCCGGCCAGCAGAATGATATCCGGGTTCATCGCGTTCATCTCCCTGACCATTCTGCGCAGATGGCGGTTGCCGACAATGTTGCCCAGATGGAGGTCGGAGGCTACTGCTACCGTCAGCGGAACGCTGGTTCCGATGGATTTTGCCACCTTAAGCCGGTGGGTCCGCACCACAGTACTCCAGGCATTCCGCGATCCCCAGATCAGGAAGATTGCGAGCAATACCAGCACTGTAGTCCCGGATTCCGTTACGAATGCGGAGAGTCCTACGCCTGCAAGCGCCAGCACACCATAGAGCAGATCGGTCAGCGGCAGCATGATCACGGCGAACTCCATACAAGCCAGATAATAAGAGCCAATCACCTTGAACAACCTGCCTACCGGTCTCAGCGCCTGCGGCAGCGGCACCCGGCCAATCATATAAGAGAAGGAAATGACAAGAAAGATAGTCCAGTACGCAGTAGTATTCATCCCCGGCAGCCATGCCTGGAGCAATACGGACAGATGCCATCCAATGTAGACATTCACCAGTCCAAGCACCAGCACCATGACCGCAGCCCCGGCCAGCATCCGCATGTTTTTCACTTCATTCCACTCCCTTAAAGTAAGTTTCTATACGATCTACTTCAAATCATAACACAAAGTATTCACCAGGTATAAACTGTGCCGTCAACCTGTGATATACCTGAGTTCCCCTTGGACAAAAAAGAAAGACAGCCCTGCGGCTGCCGTTGATGGAATGCGTGTTTTCACTTATTGTCTTAGTCCCTTGATTTCTTCTACCGGTAAGCTGGTGGCTTCGGAAATGGTTTGCAGGTCTATACCCCGGTCTATAAGTTTAATAGCGATTTCTTTACTTGTCTCCGTTCTACCCTTTGCTTCGGCACTTTCAATACGGGAATGCTCATCGCTCAGCGCCTTCATCCGGGCATCATAAGCCATTCGCGCTGCGGCGTCCTGGCTCAGAAACTCTAGCGTATCCATCGCTTTTTTTTGCATCGGTTCTTTCTCAGCCAACCCTTCCACCATTCTCCGTCTCGTCTCGCCCAGCCGTTCCCCGGCTCCATCCGGGTGGAGCGGTTCTCCCCACAGTAGCCCGTCCCCCTCATACCGGGGAAGCACATGCATGTGGTAGTGGGTCAGATCGTTGAATTTACCGCCATCAGCAATAATTCTGATCCCGTCCGGCTGGTACAGATATTTGAGCAGCGCGGCGAGCTTCTGTGAAGCCTCCATAACAGTATGTGCAGTCTTCGCATCCATCTCATCGACGTCCCAATAGTGCTTTTTCGGCAGAATCAGGGTATGGCCTTCATTGAAGGGATCGATATCGAGTACACAGGTGATATATTCATTCTCATAGACGATATTCAGGCCGGGTTCCACCCCGTTCGCAATTCTGCACCCCAGGCAATCCATGATGATCCTCCCCCCTTAACAAACTGGATACTATGATAATATCAACAGGCAATAGGATTCATAGAAGTATTTTGGTACCTCTTATAGAAATGTGATCGGTTTTTCGATTACATTTGGCCTACGTAGAGCTTACAGTCCAATTGTAATCGGTTTTCCGACTACATTTGGCCCACGCGGAGCGCCCAGTTCAATTGTGATCGGTTTTTCGATTACATTTGGCCCACGCAGAGCGCCCAGTCCAATTGTGATCGGTTTTTCGATTACATTTGGCCTACGCGGCGCATCCGGTCCAAGCAGCTAATATAAAAAAAGAAATGCCTTACAGCATCTCCTTGTTCCCGATCATTCAGTTAGACCGCCTGGTTGCCCTTGGCCGCGATGCATTCACCGATTAGCTTGTCGCATTTGTGAATGTGATTGATCAGCCAGTCTGTCAGCGTCCGGTTCAGCTTGATCGTGGATAATACGGATACCCCTTTGGACTTGATCGTCTCCTCCAGTTCCAACACCGTTTGCACGAATTCAGCGTGTGTCTTCTGATGCTCCGTCAGCTCCGGGAAGTCGATATTCTTCATCAGCTGCTCTTCACTGCCGAAATGCTCCACGGTGTAATCCTTGAGGAACCTCAGCGTCTCTTCGATCTTTTCTTTGCCCTGCTGGTTGCTGCAAGCGTCAAAAAAGTCGTTCAGCTTTACCAGCAGCTGCCTGTGCTGACAATCAATCTTTTCTACTCCGATATCATACGAATCCTTCCAGCTAATCATAGGCTCACCCTGTCCTTTGCCATAAACACAATAGTCAAAATATAACTAATTGTCTGCTTTTCCATATGAAAGTTCTATTAAGAACATCACAAGGCAGCGTTGCCGGACAGAAGGGCATTCTCAAAATAAATTCCATTCCCGGTTATACCGGTACAGCTTCGAGGGACGGTGTCCTGCATCCCGGGTGCTCTGATCCGTCTCGATGACCCGCTCTGCGATTTTGCGGCGGAAGGCGGCGGCGAGCAGCTCTTTGCCGAGGATAATCTCATACACGCGCTGCAGCTCGGACAAGGTGAACAACGGCGGCATCAGATTGAAGATAATATCGGTATATTCCGCCTTGCCGCGCAGACGTTCGATGGCATACTGCACCATTAGCAGATGGTCAAAAGAAAACCCCGCGCTGCGCACGATCTCACGGCTGACCTGTCGGACATGCCCTTGAATAGTCTCGGTAAGCTTGACCACCCCGCTTAGCTTCTCCTGCTCACTCTCCAGTATAATCTCCACCAGTGTCTCCTGACGGACGTCCTGCTCCAGCACCTCGCGGCGGGTCTCCAGAATGTGGTACGAGACGTCGAACCAGGCAGCTGCGGCTGCATCATCCCCTGCCTGTACGTCCAATGCCTTGCGGTCCACGAGCGCCATGTAGGAGCAGCTGATCACCCTCATCCGCGGATCACGGTCTACATCGCCCCAGGTATACAGCTGCTCCATATAGATATTATCGATATTAGTCTCGCTGTACAGCTCCCGGCGGGCTGCTTCCTCTACGCTCTCACTGATCCCTACGAACCCTCCCGGCAAGGCCCACTGTCCCAGAAAAGGATGCTCCCCGCGCTGAATCAGCAAGAGCTGTAAGGACTTATCCGCCAGCTTGCGGTAGTTATTCTGCTCCTGCTCCATCACGGTGAAAATCAGCATATCGACGGTGACAGACGGACGTTCGTAATTGCCCGCATTATAATTCTGCAGGAATTGCTCCTCGTTCAAGCCGTTAGAGTCGGTTACGGGTTGATTTGGCATGGATATTCTCCTTGTCTTGAATCGATTAATAGGATTCGTTTGTTAATAACATATTGATATTATATACATGGTAATGGAATGCGGGCAAGTCCGGGCCAGGGCGAAGAACGTTTTTTCCCAATCTATATAAGACGTACTCAAGGTTTGAACTCGAAGCTTGGTCGTCGCTGCGGTGAACATTTGGACTTCCGGCCGCTGTTGTCCCCAGATTTCTTGATTTAAACCACTATTCGTGGTAGAAATCCGGTGACTGCTGATGCTTACGATGCGAGCTTTCCTGCAGAAAGCTTTCAGGCGGTCGCTATCGCTCCTACAGTTCCAAATTTCCCCTCCGCTTCTTTTTGCTTTTCGTTAATTTCTTTTGTGCGCCTTATCTAACACAAAAAATCGCCCCACCCGAAAGCAAGGCAATTCATGTAGCCTATTCTTGTTGTGCACCTGTTGATCACATCGGTTCGATATGGACAAGTACGGTAGAGACCTGATGACGGTCCTTAAGCTGATCTTCGATCTCCTCCGTAATATCGTGACTCTGCACCACATTCAGACTGGAATCCACCAGTACTGTAGTATCGACCAGCACATTATTACCGTGAATACGTGCCTTGATATCCTTAATCGACTCCACACCTTCAATCTCAGCCACCGTCTGCTTCATCAGCTCAAGCTTACCGGCATCGAAGCCGTCGGTGAGGTCATGTGTAGCTTTGCGGAAAATATCCCAGGCCGTCTTGCAGATCAGCAATCCGACAATCGTAGCTGTGAGCGGATCTAACCAGGGAATGCCGAACTGTGAGCCGATAATACCAACGAAGGCTCCCATGCTGACCAGCGCATCCGAACGGTTATCCTGTGCCACTGCATGCATTGCATTGCTGTTGAGGTTGCGGGCAAGCCTGATGTTGTACCGGTAGACTGCGATCATAACCACAGCACAGGCAGCTGCCGTCCACGCTGCAATCAGATCAGGGGTCTCCAGCACAGGCTGAATGAATTTGTTCACACCCTGATAGAGCACTTGGAAGCCTACAGCAATCATGATAAAAGAGGCGACCAGTGCGGCAACTGTCTCTGCTCTGAAATGACCATAGCCATGGTTCGAATCCGGGGGTCTGCGGGAAATCCTGAGTCCGGTCAGAATGGCCAGGGAAGCAATAATGTCGGTGCTGTTATTCAGCCCGTCAGCCAGGAGGGCCTGAGAGCCTGACACCGTTCCTATGAATAATTTGACGGCAGATAAGAGTATGTATGCTAAAAGACTTAGCCATGCTCCTTTTTCACTTTGTTTGATATCGCTGTAATTTTCCAAGAAAAAGGACCTCCAAAGATTAGTATTGTTCCATACTACACGCTGACTTACGGGTGGGTCTAGAGAAACAGTGTTGCCGGACAGCGCAAGAGTTAACCCCGCTAAATAGAGTTGGCAACCCGGAAGTAAGTTGCGGCTCCCTACATTCTTTGCCCTTGTTCAACTTTGCAGCTTATCAGCTGCTGACAGGCCGTGTAACTTTTCTCGCAAAACGTAGTCTAAGTATATGGAGACCCTTGGGTCGGCCAAGCAGAAACGGCGTTGCCGTCCTCTCAAGGACGGTACCGTTTCAGCGAGAAATAGAAGGATAAGTTATCGTGTGAAACATATAATTTCTTATATTTGCACACAAACAAGCGGCTTCCCCTCTTCAGGAGAATGCCGCTAAGCTTGCGTATGATTGGTTACCCTAGCTGTCCTCTACTCCGCTGGCGGTGTAAATGAACGTCCTGCAAATTCTGCATCCAGCATATAGAAGGCATTGCTGTCGGTTTCGATCCGTTTGAGCTTGGCGATAATGTTGCTGAAGAGTGCCTCTTCTTCCACCTGCTCATCAATGAACCATTTCAGGAAATAGATGGTCGCGTGCTCCCGTTCATCCAGGGCTAAATCCGCCAGATGATAGAATTTCTTCGTATTCTGCTGCTCATGGGCGAAGGCATGCTCGAACGCATCCAGCATGGAGCTATACTCATTGTTCGGTTCAGGCATCGCCGCAAGGGTGGCCCGGTAGTCACGGTCATTCAGGAATTTGTAAATCTTCATGGCATGGAACCGTTCTTCTTCAGCCTGCACCAGAAAGAAATTGGCGAATCCGTCCAGGCTCTCACCGGAACAATACGCAGCCATTGCAAGATAGACATGAGCAGAATAGAATTCGAAATTCATTTGTTCATTAAGCGTGTTCATTAATTGCTCTTTCATTGACAGGTCACCTCATCCTATAGTATTGATTATGCTTGAAGCAGATCATATGTAATGTCTTATTCATTCTATCATCCTTATCCGCCAAACCGCAAACGAAAGGAAGATCCCCCTATGAAATGGTACAGCCGTCAAAAAATAAACAATACTCCACCCCGCCGTGCTCTCCTCCTGCTCGCCGCCTCCGCCTGCCTGCTGCTGGCAAGCGGCTGTGAGGGGAATGGAAATGCCGCTGCACAGGTTAACCCCGGCTCCGCCCCGGCAGCGGTGTCAGCCTCTCCGGCTGCCGCACAGACGCCTGTGCCTGTGGCAACCGAAGCCCCAGTGACCCCGTCACCAGAGGCTTCAGCCACTCCTGACCCGGTCTCCCGGAAGCTCGCCGGAATGACTCTGGAGGAGAAGATCGGGCAGATGCTGCTGGTCGGCATCCAAGGCAAGGCGGCAGGAGCTGAAGCACGCAAGATGATTGCCGAAGATAAGGTCGGCGGAATCATTCTGTATTCTAATAATGTCGGCAGCCTCAAGGAGCTGGTGCAGCTGACCAACGCCCTGAAGCAGAGCAATGCGGGGAATCCCGCACCGCTGTTCATGAGTGTCGATCAGGAAGGCGGCAAGGTCAGCCGTCTCCCCGATGACTATGCCACCTTCCCATCGAACGCTGCTGTCGGCAGCGGAGATGATGCCGCTGCTGCCGGAACGATGGGCGAATTGCTTGCCAGGGCGGTGAAATCCTCCGGCTTCAATATGGACTTTGCGCCGGTGCTAGACATCAACAGCAACCCGGATAATCCGGTGATTGGTGACCGTTCCTTCGGCAGCAGCGCAGAGCTGGTCACCCGGCTCGGCATTGCCGAGATGCAGGGGTTCGAGCGTGAAGGCGTGATTCCCGTGGTCAAGCATTATCCGGGCCATGGCGATACCTCTGTAGACTCACATCTGGAGCTGCCGGTCATCAACAAGACAGAGGCCCAGCTGGCAGAACTGGAATGGCTCCCATTCCAGGCAGCGATCCGGGAGAAAGCCGATGCAGTAATGGTGGCCCATATTCTATATCCGAAGCTCGACCCGGACAAGCCCGCCTCCCTGTCCCAAGTGATTATCGGCCAACAGCTCCGCGGGCTGATGGGATACGAAGGGGTAGTCATTACGGATGACATGACCATGGGCGCAATCGTCAAGAATTACAGTCTCCCTGCTGCGGCAGTAGATACCGTGCTGGCCGGAAGCGATATCCTGCTTGTCGCGCATGAATACAAGAACGAGCAAGCCGTACGCGCCGCACTGCTGGACAGCGTCAAGAACGGCCGCATCTCCGAAGCCCGGATTGACGAGAGTGTCTACCGGATTCTGGCGCTGAAAGCCAAGTATCAATTAACGGATGAAGCGGTGCCCTTGCCAGATCTCGCCGGACTGAACAGTGACATCCAGACTTGGCGGAAGCCGTATCAGCAGAACAAGTAGCTAACAAGCGGAGTCGGTACACTCTCAACCATTTATATACTTAGGGGAAGTTTACTCCACTAACCCTTGGGATGAACCGTCAGAGTTGGAAAAAAGACACTTAATTAAGCCGAAACCATGCGCTGTGGGGAAGCAGTTGGAAAAAGTACATCTAATCCACCAAGCCCCATAATCTCAGCAGAATTCGGTCTGATTAAGTGTTATTTATCCAACTGCTATAAGTAATTGTTCCTGCGACCATAAATTAGATGTACTATTTCCACTTAGATGATCCGCCGCGCGCCACTCACGCCTATAATTTCTATTCAAAAAGCCCCAAACCCGGCAATCAACCAGGTTTGGGGCTGTCAACTATTGCAGAACCACGGTGTCTCCTGCCTTCAGTCCCGACAGCACCTCTGTTTTATCGGTTGTTTCCATTCCAGTCTTGATCTCTTTGCGTTCGTATTGGCCGTTTCCTTTGTCCACCATAACGAAGGCCAGATCCCCTTCACGGATGACGGCGATATTGGATACAACTACCGCCTTCTCTTTGCGTGAGGTCTCGACGTCTCCGCTCAGACTAAGGCCGCCCATCAAATGCTCGTCCGGCTGCATGGAGATGACCACCTCGAATTGCGGAAGCTGGCCGGCTGTGTTCTGTCCGGTGGTCGTCGTGGCGAACTTGGCCACTCCGGTTACCTCTCCGTCCAGGACCAGATCTTTTACGGCGGTCATCTTCACCTTTACCTTCATGCCCTTTTTGATACGGAAGATATCCTGCTCCCCGACCTGTGCTATGAACTCTACTTTGTTCGTGTCCACAATCTTACCGATGTACTGATTGTCGGTGACGGTCTGCGGCCGTTCCGTACTGCTGTCGAAGAGGAAGATGCCGTTCTCCGGAGCATGGTATACCGCAGTGCTCAGCTTCGCCTTCTTCTCTGTAAGCTCTTTGGCTTGAATCTCGGCGTTCACCTGGTTCAGCTCATCGCTCAGACGGGCGGTTTCCTGGGCAGCCAGGGCCTTCAGCCGTTCCGCTTCTGTACCGGCCGGGGCCGAGGAATCATCCTCCTGCTGCGCGACAAAAGCATTCAGCTCCCCTTCCAGCTTCGCCTTGCGGGCGGCTGCCTCCGCCGTGGCAATCTCATTACGGAGTGTGCTCTGATCCAGGGTGAAGAGCACCTGGCCCTTCTTCACCTGGGCCCCGTTCTCCACCTTCCAAGCCGTAACCTTGGAGGCAAAGGGGGCATAGACCAGCGTCTCCTTCTGGTATTGCGATCTGCCTTTGATCTGTACGGAGCTGGTTAACGTCTCTTCCGTTACCGGGAAGCTGATCACCTGCATCGGTTCAGGCGGGAGATCAGCGGTCTCATCTGCCTTGAAGAATTTGGTATATCCGAAATAACCGGCAGTTCCGATGATACCTAAGATTATGATCCATTTCAGGCTCTTCTTTAGAGTCCTCTTCATCGTTTCGGCTTCCTTTCTAGCTTAGGGTTAGTCTCGTTTAATAGCGGTTAATGCATCGGTTCTGGAGGCACTGATCGCCGGATAGATCCCCGACAGTACACCCGTCATAATAGCAAAGGAGATTCCGACCGGCAGATTCATCGCCGGAATGAAGAAATTCATCCCGTCCCCTGCACTGCCTACCAGCTTGTTGAGCCCCATCACAATGAGATAGGAGAATGCAACACCCAGCATGCCCCCGAGCAGCCCCAGAAGCGCAGCTTCGGTAATGAACATGTTACGGATCTGCCCCATGTTAGCCCCCAGGACCTTCATAATCCCGATCTGGCGACGCCGCTGATGGGTGGACATGGTCATGGCCACTATGATGGAGATGGAAGCGATGATCAGGATGAATACCCCGATGCCGAGAGCCGCCATTTTGATCATATCAAATTGCTCCTTCAGCATCTCCTGCTGGAACAGATTGTCTTGAGCGTTCAGGGACAGCTTCTGAATCATCTGCTCCACCGGCTTGATGTTCGCCACATCGTCCACCTTGACTGTAATCGAGTTGTAGCTGCCCTCCGGCGGGAGAGTTAGCACACTGGTGGTCGAATTATCGAACGCAAGCTCCTTGGAGAGCTGCTGTGCGGTCTCGGGAGACACATACATAATCTTCTCATAGGATGACCGCATTTCATCCATCCCCTTGGGAAGCGCCAGAATTCCGGAGATCTGCAGGGGTGAGCTAAGCTTGAACACCGGGGATGTAGAGCTGTAGTCCTGCGCCTGAATCTGAACCTGCTTGCGGTACAATTCAGTAGGCACAGTGGCCATTTTTTCATATTGCTGGTACAGCTCCTGGTTGAACGGATCCGCACTCATCTGATCGAACAGCTTCTGCCGGGTCTCCAGGTCAATCAGGCCCAGTGTAGCCCCGTGATTGAGCACAATGGATCCGAGCTGGCCATTCGCCCCTCCCTGCTTGAACTTGTGGTCGTACGCCGTCAGCTTCTGCAGATCGGCGACAACGACCTGAACATCGGAGATCTTGTTGTCTATGGTCACCATCTGCAGATATCCTGCTTGATGAAAAGGCGAAGCCGCCTTCACATGATTCAGCCCCTGGATGATCTTCAGCTTCTGATCGGTCAGCTTGCCGGGGTCGAGGTTCTCATTCACCTCACCCGATCCGCCGCCCCCGCCTCCGTTCTTCCCGTTCGTTGGAAGTCCTCCGCCGGGCGAGACTGTAATCTCATCCATTTTGAAGTTGGCATTAACTTGTTCCGTTACATAGACCTGTGCAGATTGGCCTACGCTCAAAGCCACGATAATTGCTGCGCAGCCGATGGATATCCCGGTCATACATAGACCTGTAACCACCTTACGCCGTTTGACCTGTTCCCAGGCCATCCGTGAAATGTCTCTGATCTTCACGGCTTCCCTCCCTCTGCAGGATCAGCTTCCTCAGCGGTCTGGTGTTCAGGTTCCTCAGCCGGCGGATCTTCATCCGCTCCTGCTGTCTGCGGTACTGGCTCTACAGCTTCCTGTTCAGCTCCTGCAGCTAATTGTTCTTCAACCTCTACCATGGTCTGCGGTTCAGCTTCCTCAGCGATTTGCTCTTCAACCTGTGCTTCTGTCTGCAGCTCAAGCTGCGGTTCTATCTGCGGTTCTATCTGCGGTTCTATCTCTGCTTGCGGTTCTGTCTGCGATTCAGTGACCAGGAAGCCGTCCTTCAGCGTGAAAATCCGCTGCATTTGTTCAGCCACCTTATATTCATGAGTTACGACAATAAATGTCGTCTTCATCGTCCGGTTCAGGTTCAGCAGAATGCCGATAATCTCCTCCTCGGTCTTGGAATCCAGATTCCCCGTCGGTTCATCGGCGAAGATGACCGACGGCTCTGTGATCAGCGACCGGGCGATACTGACCCGCTGCTGCTGTCCTCCGGAGAGCTGCGAGGGGAAGAGATCCGCCTTGTCGGGAATTCCCACCTGCTCCAGCAGCGCCAGCGCCTTGGCCTTGCGTGCCCTGGGAGAGACTGACTGGAAGACCAGCGGCAGCTCCACGTTCTCGCGGACCGTCAGGCTGGTAATTAGCTCATAGGCCTGAAAGATAAATCCGATATTCTTGCGGCGGAACTCGGCCAGCTTATTCTCGCCCATTTTCACAATGTCCTGATCAGCAATGTAGATATGACCTTCCGTGGGCTTCATCAAGCCGGCCATGAGGTTGAGAAGCGTGGACTTCCCGGAACCTGAACTGCCCAGCAGGGCAACCATTTCTCCTTTTTTGACGGAAAAATTGATTTTATGAAGAACGGAGGTCCATTCATTACCGCTTTTGTACGAATGCGTAATATCTTCAACACGCAACATGGAAGCTGCTCCTTTTTTAAAAATACAAGAATGTTTTAGTTAAGCGAATGACGATTATTCCTGTGTCTTGTTCGGAACCACGTTGGTGACTCCAAAGGCCTGGCTGCCCAGAATCAGACGTTCACCCTGGAATTCATCATAGAAGGTTAACTTATAAGCGCCGCCGTCCATCGTCTTATACACAGGTCTGCTGAGGGAGAAGGAATACTGGTTGTTCGTCCCTTCAATCAGGTCTGTGCCCAGTGTAAGAACCTTCTCGGTCGCGATGCCGAACGGATCGGTAATCTGCAGAATCAGCTTATGCTCCAGCACGCCTGCATCGTAGATGTTATCCTTCCTCAGGCTGTAATTCATAGTAATATCCAGGGTATCCGATGACTTCACCCGCTTGCCTTCAGAGGTCAGAACAGAAATCGTATAAGGATATAATGCCGTTGATTCCAGCGTATTCTTCGGTACGTTAGCCTGCGGATTCAGCTGAAGTGCTGCCACATTGACGAATCCGGTCGCTTCCTCCTTGGCCTCGATCAGCTTACCCTCTTTGATACCGGAACCGAGGTAGAGTGAGACATCCGCGAGGTCCGTAGCCTTAGGCACCTTGGCCCACAGGACCACGAGCTGCTTGGCACCCGGAGACGCGCTGTTCTCCGACTGGCTGGTGCCCGCTTCGAAATACTGGCCGTCCTTGGTCTTATAGTAAGCCTGGAGACGGGCCATTTTGCTCTGTCTTTTCTCCTCACTACTCAGATAGAGCTCTGTGTACACCAGATTGTGGCTCTCCCCTTGATAGATCGTTGTCCGGTTCTCCTGTACACTGGCCGTTTTGCCTTTGCCGCTAATGGTGTAGCTCTTGCCCTTCTCGATGGTCGGAATACTGTTAATCGAGTTGTTGACGCTGACATCCAGGAACGGAACGGTCTCTGAATTCTGTGTGCCGTTCAGGGCAATCCGCATATTCTGAAACTCTGAGGTATAGGCGATTTTGCCGAGTACATACAGATCCGCCGACTTCCCTGGCGCAAGGACAGAAGCATCCTTATTGTCCATATACAGCTCTGTAGTCACGGGCAGATTCTCTTTATCCAGCTTAATGGTTCCCTTCAGCTCAGGCAGCGTAAGAGACACGTTCTGGGTATTGGTGATTCTCAGTCTGGCAGCTACGATATCATCATCTCTCCAAGGATAACGCTGCAGAGACTCTATACTGTACGAGAAGGATCCGTATGAATTCGTGGTCATATACTCCTGGCCGGTCGTTACCTCCGTACGCAGGGCATAAGGAATGACGAAATAGGCTACCGGGAAAACCATTTTGGCAGTCGGTGTTGCAGGAGGCGAAGTGGACGGCGTTCCGGTATTCCCGGTATTTCCGGTTGTCTCGCCGGTTCCGCTCGGTTCAGGCATACTTGAGCTCTCTGCGCCTACTGATTCGATCATCATAAGCTGCAATCCGGATTGATCGACTTCAAGCGGTACGCGAACCGTAAGCGGTACAATTTTGGTCTCTAGCGGCTTGAGGGTGACTCCGCTTACGCCTTTGGAGTTCACCGGAAAAACCTTGCCCTTCACCGATTTGACTGCCAGGTCGTAGCTTGGCAGGGTTACCGCCTTGTTGCCGGTATTCTTAAGCTGCATCTGGAACGTCCATACCGCATCTGCATCCTGTGCGTACACATTGGCATTGCTGAGCAGCGTGTCTACCGTGTTGTTATTTACTACAATCTTTTTGACTACCCCGCTGCCCACTACCAGATTAGGCGAGCTTGCTGCGGGCAGCTTATAAGAGGATTTAGCCAGCTCCAGCTTCGTGGTCTCGTCTCTCTGCGTGAATTGCAGCTTCATATTATCTGTTTTGAGATAGGCCGGGATTTCCGTAATATAATAAATGCTCCGTTTCTCCTGCGGCTGAATCTTGTAATCCGCCTGTGTACCGCTCAGCGCCAGCTCGAAGGAGGTGCCGCTCGCAGATACCAGATACGCCGAATAGCCCGGATCACTGAGGACTTTATTGCCCTTGTTGGTCAGACTGACCCCTACTTTGGCATAGACCTTGCCGCTGTATTTGTAGAGCTGGAGGGAGTCAGCACTGGCCGCGACGGGAATGTCGTTCATGACTGTACTTAGGCTTGTTCCAACTGCAGCCGTAGTTGAATAATTAGCGGGCACTCCAAAAGATCCCGTCTGCTTCAGATACCCCTTCGTCTTGGCATCCCAGACCAGCATCGAGATTTTGATCCCCTGCAAAGAGGAGGTTTGTCCCACATTTACATAATAGGTCACGCTAAGGGTTTCTTTGGCGCCAACTTTCTTCTTCAGGGCATCCGCACCTAAGGGATTACCTGGAAGTACTGATCCTCCCGGAGTGACAACGCGTGAGAAATAATGCATCAGGCTTGCGCTTGAATTGCCGGAATTCGTATATTTAAGTGTGTACGACAAGATGTTTCCGCTGGACTGGCTCCATATGTTGATATTCTCTAGTACTGCGGTCACTCCGGCACCCATGGGAACGGAATTGAACTTGAATGCCGCCGGAGCGGATACTGCGGGGGCCTTCGCCGCCGGGGCTGCATGTGCAGCAGGCGCAGTGATGCTGCCAGCCGCCTGGCCGGCAACGAGTGAACTCACCAGCAATGCAGCATATGTAACTCTATACTTTCTCATTTATTTCCCTCCAGATGTATTTACTAGCAATAGTATAGTTGCTTGGCGCGTGGAATTTGTATCCACTTTGTAACCCTTTGTATCCATTTGTAACTTTCTGTCACCTAACCAAGGCTATCGCGGCGTGAACTCTGCCATAAATGTAACAAACTTTCTTAATACTTGGTCCTAAAATGGCTTGATTCTACGAGTTGAAGGAACGTCTGTATTGGTTCGGCGGCATCCCTTCGAGCTGTCTGAACACCTTGATGAAATAACTGGATTGTTGAAAACCGCTTTGCAGGGCAATTTGTGCAACGGACAGCTTGGTGGAGGCCAGCAGCAGCTTGGCCCGGGCCATCCGGCAATCGCTCAAATACCGGTTCGGCGTCTTACCCATAATGCTGCGGAACAGGCGGAGAAAATGATAGCTGCTATAACCGGCAAGTCTGGCCATAGACTCCAGCGTCCAGGGCCGCTCACACTCACTATAGATCCTGTCGGCGGTAAGCCGGATGGAATGCCGGATCTCCAGCGGAACGGAGCCGTGGAGCGGCTCGGTGTTCTGCATCAGCGTAACCAGAATCTCATAGAGCAGTGTGGAGAGGCGCGGTTCACTCCGGGTCTCATAGCCTGCACTGAGCTGGTACATTTCCTCGAAGAGCGCTTCATAACCGGTGCCGGGATCGAAGGTGAAGAAGTAGCCGCGTGACTGATCCGCCTCCTCCAGCATAGGCAGAGGCATCGCCGTGGCGAAGTGCATCCAGCGCACATCCCAGGCGGCGCCGGGATCAGAACCGTACTGCTGATAAGCCCCTCTGGGAAAAAGAAAGCCGCTGCCCCGCCTCATGGATATCCGCTCCCCTCCCTGAAATACATACCCTTCTCCCCCGAAAACCATGTGGAGATTATAGCTGTTCAGGAACCCCTCGCTTCTGCGCTCTGCATGCTCAGGGAAGTCGCTGTAATGCCCCAGCATCTCCGGATAACATACATAGTAGGCATAAGCAGGCTGCGGCAGAACCCAGTGTTTTCTCATGTGAATCTCCTCCTGCCCTGCGCTGAATCAAGCACGCAATATAATGATATAATAGCAATATTCTGTTATATAAGTGGATACACTGCTGATAATACAATAGATTGGTAGCTTAATGAAAGCATATTTTTACACTTGGAGGTTAAGATGAAGAAACCTGTTGCAGCAGAACGATTTGAACTGGGCGTCTGCTATTATCCCGAGCACTGGCCTGAATCCATGTGGGCTGACGATTACCGGCGTATGGTTGAAACCGGATTCACCATTGTACGTCTGGCTGAGTTCGCCTGGTCCATTTTTGAACCGGAGGAAGGCGTGTTTCAATACGATCTGTTTGACCGTGCGGTCGACATGGCACACAGCTACGGGCTGAAGGTCATTCTGGGAACGCCTACGGCCACTCCGCCTGCCTGGCTTACAGAGAAGTACCCTGAGGCCTTGAATGTTACTTATGAAGGTGTGACGCTACAGCACGGCATGCGCCGCCATTACAACTACAGCAGTCCCAAATACCGTGAGCTATGTGCCCGGATTGTAACGAAGCTCGCCGAACATTACGGCAATCATCCCGGCGTCGTGGGCTGGCAGATTGACAACGAGCTGAACTGTGAGATCAATGTATTCTACTCGGAGAGTGATCATCAGGCCTTCCGCCTCTGGCTGCAGGAGAAGTATGTCACCTTGGACAAGCTTAATCAGGCTTGGGGCACGGTGTTCTGGAATCAGACCTATACAAGCTGGTCACAGGTCTGCCTCACCCGGCCTACTCCTTCACCGAATCAGCCGAATCCGCACCAGGCTCTGGATGAGAAGCGCTTCATCTCGGATAACACCATCCATTTCGCCAAAATCCAGGCAGATATCCTCCGGGAATTGGCCCCTAATCAGTGGGTTACCACAAACGGGCTGTTCGGACATCTGGACAGCCATGAGCTGAATGACGAGCTGCTGGATTTCTTCAGCTATGACTCATATCCGCAGTTCTCCACCATCGGCTTCGATCCGTCTGAGGTGAACCCGATGCTTGACCGCGGCTGGGGACTGTCCCTGTCAGCAGTACGTTCGGTCAGCAGCAACTTCTGTGTCATGGAGCAGCAATCCGGTCCGGGGGGCTGGGTCAACCGGCTGGACATGCCTTCACCGAAGCCGGGACAGATGCGGCTATGGACCTACCAGTCCGTCGCCCACGGCGCTGACATGCTGCTCTATTTCCGCTGGCGGACCGCCACCATGGGCAATGAGATCTATTGGCACGGCTTGAACGACTACCATAACCAGCCTAACCGGCGGGTAAGAGAAGCGGAGCAGATCGGCCGCGAGCTGGCAAGCATCGGGCAGCAGTTCATCGGCAGCCGGACTCAGGCGAGCGTTGCTATCGTGCGTGATTATGACAATGAGTGGGACGGGGAATATGATGTCTGGCACGGCCCGTTCATGTGGCAGAGCAACAAGGAATGGTTCAAGGCTCTGCAGCGGAAGCATATTCCGAATGACGTTCTGTACCTGCGCAGCCATACAACCCTTGCAGAGCTTGCCCGTTATGAAGTGCTGGTCTACCCGCATCCGGCGATTATGACCGATGATACGGCGGCCCTGCTGGACCAGTATGTACAGCAAGGCGGGAAGCTGGTCTTCGGCTGCCGCACTGGCTACAAGGATATTACCGGACAATGCTACATGCGGCCTTTTCCCGGAGCGGCGCAGGAGATGTGCGGGGTAACCGTGGAAGAATTCACGCTGGTAAAAGGAACGCGCAAGCCTACCTCCATCCGCTGGAACCATGCTCCTGAGGCGCTGACCGGTGCAGATGCCTTCAATGACATCCTGCATGTAGAAGAAGACAGTGTCCAGGTCATGGCAACCTATGCGTCCGACTACTATGCCGGCAAACCGGCGGTAACCCGCAATACCAGGGGCAAAGGCGAAGTGTGGTATTACGGCGCCGTGTTCAATGAGCCTGCTGTGCTGCAGATGCTTGGCGGTCTGGGTCTGGTCTCGCCAGCCGCCGATTGGGCGGAGCTGCCGCCAGAGGTTGAATTGCAGATTCGGGCCACCGGGGAAAACGCCTCTTCCGGTGTCGCCTTCCTGCTCAACTACAGCGAAGAACCGGCACAGATTGTGCTTAAGTCAGCCAAGACGGACCTCTTAAGCGGCCAGACCCTGTCGGGCAGCTATACGATGGAAGGGTTCGGCGTACTGGTCCTGAAATAACCGTGAACTCCAAAAGGGTTCCGCTGCCGCAGATCGCTCTGTGGACGGCGGAACCCTTTTTACAGTTTCAGCTAATATTCCCTTGCAATTCGCTATGAATTATTAGATATTAATACAATGTATTTCTGTTCGTAGCGTACCATTTAGAGATAAGTGTATTCTGTGCAACTAAAAACAGTGACACGGAAGGCTTTCCTCTTCTTACTGTATTCTGTACAACTAAATCTGCCACGATGGGCGAAAATCAAGGTATAGGGGGCATTTAATTGCTCGAAATACACCTAAATAGAGATTCAGCAACATATAGGGCAATTTAGTTGTACAGATTGCAATTAAGCCTACCTTATGCACTCTAATCGGGGCGCGAACTTAGGCTGATCCTGCACCCGTTGCCGACTTCTACTCTTACATTCAAGTAATTGATTGTATTTCCTGCAATAGAAAACGCATTGCTGACCGTAAAATAAGAGTCTATTGTATTTCATACATTAGAATGTTGTGTTTTGGGTGAAAAACGGCCTTTGTTCAACATTCCATTGTACAGAATACAATAGATTCTATTTCGAAGCCTTTTTTACAGCATTCTATTGTACAAAATGCAGTTGCTAGCGTTCCAGCGCCTACAGTATCCGAAGGACTGCTGCGGGAATGGGGCGCTGGCTCGTTAAGGTCTGATACTAGTTGTTATTCCATTACCCAGAAGGAGCATGCCCATGAAGCCAGAATCCATTCATCAGGAGCCGCTATCCGGCGGCAGCCTGGTTACAGATAGCCCAAGTGTGCCGGAGAGCAGCGATACGTTCTGGCAAGGGGTCAAGGACTGCCTCCCCACTCTGCTCGGTTATCTCAGCATCGGGTTCGCCGCAGGCGTTGTGGAGAAAACAGCGGGGCTGACCCTTGCCGAAATCGCCATGATCTCCATCATCCTGTACGCCGGTTCGGCCCAGTTTATTGCCGCTGGCATGATTGCCGCCGGGAGCAGCGCCTCCGGTATTGTCATTACGATTCTGCTGGTTAACCTGCGGCATCTGCTGTTAAGCGCAGCATTGTCGCCTTACTTCCGCCACCTGACCCCGCTGCGCAACCTGCTGATCGGCTCGCTGCTCACAGATGAGACCTTCGGCGTAGCCATTCAGAAGAGCGCCGCAAGGAAGCAGATCAGCGAGAGATGGATGCACGGCCTGAATATTACCGCTTATCTGAACTGGTTCCTGGCCAATATCGCCGGCGCTATTCTCGGTCAATGGATATCCAGTCCCGAGAAGTGGGGACTGGATTTCGCCCTGCCGGCTATGTTCATCGGGCTGCTGGTCCTGACCATTATGGGACGACGCAAGTATAGACTGGATATCACTGTCGGCCTAGCAGCCGCTGTGGTCGCCGTTCTCGTCTCTGTGCTGTGGTCACCCAGCATGGGCGTTATAGCTGCTGCGCTGGTAGCCTCAACGATTGGAGTAGTGATGGAACAATGGAAATAAGACTGGATATTGCTATAATCATTCTCGGAGCCGCGCTCGTCACCTTCATTCCGCGTGTCCTTCCGCTGATGCTGCTGAGCCGGATCACGATCCCGGAATGGGGCATGCGCTGGCTAAGCTACGTGCCGATTGCTGTCATGGCTGCACTGGTTGCCCAAGAGCTGCTCGTAACCGGCGGCAGGTTCGCAGTCCTGACCACCAATATGGAGCTAATCGCCGCCCTCCCCACCTTCTGGGTAGCCGTCAAGACCCGCAGCCTGCTGGCTACCGTATTGACCGGTATTGTGACACTGATGCTACTGCGTCTGCTGTTCTGACCCTGTCCACTGGATACGCTGTACGATCACTTTCAGGCTACCGGTGCTAATCTTGCCTGCCCTCCAGCTGCAATACTCTCTTAATGAAGCTGCCTATGTTCCCGATGGCCTGCTGCGCTTCAGGAAGCATGGCAGCCATCAGCTGAAAGGCGCACCACATGTTCTTCCAGATTTGAAGTTCTACAGTGATGCCCGCCGCCTTTGCCTGTTCAGCCAAGCGTTCTGCATCACTCAGCAGCACCTCATGATCTCCCGCCTGTATGAGCAGGGGCGGCAAGCCCCGGAGATCCATTCTTAAGGGTGATAATATTGCAGGCCACGCACCGCCATAGTCCCCCATAAATTCCTCAATCATTCTCTGATTCGCTTCCCGGCTTCCTGTCGGGTCCGTTCCCGCACGGCTGTCATAAGACTCCCCGTCCAAATGAATAAGGTCGGCATGGGGAGATAGCAGGCATGCACCGGCAGGGAGCTTATCCCCCTGGTCCCGCAGCGTAATCAAGGTCATCAGCGCAAGCGTGGCTCCGATGGACTCTCCGCAGACTATAATATTCCCGGCATGAACGCCCCGTTCCTGCAGCCAGTGGTACGCTGCAAGGCAATCCTCATTGGCTGCAGGGAAACAGAACTCCGGTGCAAGCCGGTACTCCACAGTGAAGACGGCAATTCCCCCAGCTGCTTCAGATATACGGGCTGCCAGATCCCTATAGATCTCGCAGCTGCCAGACACAAACCCTCCGCCGTGATAATAAAGAATTACCTTGTTCTCCAAGGGTTGCGATTGTCCTTCACCTTGTAGACTTTTCTCCTCCGCTCTGACCCACTCTCCGCTGAAGGTCTCCACCTCAACCGGTTCAACCTTCACGCCTTCAAGAAAGGGTAATTGCCTGGACGCTTCGAGAGCCGCCGCACGGATCTCCTGAACCGGTCTTCTGGAGTAATTATTATTGCTTTTCAGATAAGCTGTAATGGCCTGCAACTGTTCAATCGGGGTACTGCTCGGAT
Organism: Paenibacillus sp. FSL H3-0333; assembly: GCF_038002805.1. Taxonomy (NCBI): domain Bacteria; kingdom Bacillati; phylum Bacillota; class Bacilli; order Caryophanales; family Paenibacillaceae; genus Paenibacillus; species Paenibacillus sp. FSL H3-0333. The sequence continues at coordinate 4,699,886 of NZ_JBBODG010000001.1, forward strand.
ACAACATACGTGTAATTCCTCCTGTTATCCTGGGATGCCCATACTATAGACCCTGTAGCAATGTACAGAGTCAAGCGGCAATCCCGGCAGAATTACAGGTGGCAACAGATTAATCATTCATGTTCAACATATTAAGAGTATCCTGCACGCCCGGGTGCCTGTCCTGAACCAGAAGGCCGGACTTCAGTGCTTCAAGCTGTCTGCGTGTCTCGTTCCGCCGGGCAATCTCCAGATCGACAGCGGCGATCTTCCGCTCAATGACTTCGATGAAATCACTGATTCCTATGCTGCGGTCTGCAGATTTAACGAGTGCCTTCTTGATCTCCTGGAGTGTGAACCCGCAGCTCTTGGCATTACGGATAAAAGCGATCCGGAGGAGCGTCTCCTCCGGATACAGCCGATACCCGCCTGCTGAACGCTGCGGCAGCGGGATCAGACCCTTCTTCTCATAAAACCTGAGCGTCTCCATATTAATCTGAGCCTCTTTAGCCAGCTCACCGCGCAGATAAGTGGTCACAGCTGCTGCTCCTTCCCAATATTCGCTGAACGTAATGATTCGCCTACAGCTTCAACTGCTCCTTAAGTGCTGCCGCCTCAGCGGCAGTAAGTTCAGGCAGCTCCTCCTCCGTATAGCGGGCCTTGTTATATAGGCCGAGCAGCCGGTCATTAACAGAGGCCTCTCCGCCAGAGTGCTTGCTCGAGCGCTTCTGGCCTTGCGACCAGGCGGCTACATCAGCTGCTGTCTCCTGCGGGGTCAGGTAGGGCTTCACCTCATACCCTTCCGCATGTCTGGCCCGCAGCCAGTGCCGGTACAGCCAGCGGATGCGCTCACGGCTTCCGTCCATCCCCTCCCAGCGGTCCCGGCGGCTGGCAGGTGTCAGCTTGGAACGCACGTATTGGCGGAAGTCCTGAACGGTCTGCTCCCAGTTGAACAGGCTGGTCTCCTCATCCTGATACCCGGCAGCCGCAGGAGTCTCTCTGCGCAGCAGGGACAGCAGCCTGTCCATCACTCTGCGCAGGATACCTCCTGTATTTCTGTACAACCAACGCAGAATAAAATAAATCAGGGCAAGAATGGCTGCCGCACCCAGAATATAGAAGCCTATATTTAAAATCATCGACAGCAATCCCGGTTCACCCGGCTCCGCAGCCGGCATGGCAGGGATAGCTTCAGGCGGTGCTTCAGCTGGCGGTGCCTCCTCGGAACCGGAGGATAACCGGCTGAGCCAGGCGAAGAATGCCCGCGTCATATTCCACAGCAGCATCCCAACCGCCCTACCGCCCCCCGCTGCAAGCAGTGCTGCCAGGATAATGAAGCCGACCACGAACATCCGGTTATGCCGCCGCAGTCCTTGAGGCAGATTTCCTGCACCTCCGTTCAAGGAGCTATAACGCAGGTGGGTGCTGTTCGTAGCCAGCAGTGCCAGGATCAGGCACAAGCTGCCGCTCCAGGTGAGCACCGGTGCACTCGGCTGGAGACCGGGAATGCGCGAGAAGGCAATCGAAGCGACAAAATACAGCATGATCCCGCTGATATACAGCCACAGCCGGTTCACCCGTGCGGCTGCTGTCATGCCAAGGAAGGCAGACACTGCCGCTCCCGCTGCCAGCGGAAGACCTATAAGTGTCAGCGTACCGGTTAACGCCGCTGATATAGCTCCGAGAACCAGCGCCGCGAGCAGCTGCTTCCAGCGGCGGTTGCATATCTCTCGCAGCAGCACACCGGCTGCGGCCAGTACCGGCAGCAGATAGATCCAGCGCAGCGCCTCGGCCTCCGGCTGGAAATAAGTCTGGAGCACCAGCCATACCGGGAGCAGCAGCAGCCATTCGATGAAGGCTGCCATCCATATGGCGTAATTTTCTTTGAAGGCATCCGGGATTCGGGAAGTCATAGCTCACCGCCTCCTTCAGAAGGAATATCCAGCCACTCTACACCGTTTCCGAGGAAGCTTAAGCCTGAGACTGCCAGCTGCAGCTCTGCCCCCCGGTGACAGGTAATGATCAGATAATCCTTATCTCCCTCACCCTTATCCGCTTCAATCTCCATCAGCCTGCTCATCGGCACGGTCCGGTCCAGATTCAGTCTGGCCAGCAGGCCAAGGAACTCCTCGGTATGGGCAATGGACCAGGTGTCCACCGAATCTCTCGCCCCGCTGCCGTCCAGTCTTCCATTACTGAGCAGCCGGACCTCAATACCGTGGCTGATCGCATACTCGGCTACAGTCGCTGCATAGCGGATTCCCAGCTCTATACGCTGCACATCAGTAACTGTTCTCCACATGGACTCACTCGTCTCCACGTTCAGGCAGATGACCAGCCGGGAATCGGCGGTGTAATCCTTTTGATGCACCTGCATACTTCCCGTACGGGCTGTCGCTTTCCAGTTAATGCTCGCCAGAGAATCCCCGGCGCTGTATTCTCTTGTACCGGCGGTCAGGAACGGATCTTCGACAATCCAGCGCTTGACCGGCAGCTCTCCAAGCCAGCTGTGAACCGGCAACGGAAGGTCATGGAAACGCAGCAAACCGGGGTAGACCAGCAGCTCCAGATGAAGCGGGAAGGTCTTGGCGCTGCGGCTCAGTCCGAACAGATCGCCGGTAGTCATGGTTGCCGTCTCCAGGACGAACAGCCCCCGCTCCCTGCAAGTGATATGATGCCGCCGTTTGATATGGCGGAAAGACCTCAGGAAGAACAGGCTGACATGATTCTGGGAAATCTCTCCGCTGCTGATGCCCAGATTCTCCTGGTTACCGAATTCAAGCCCCTTAGCTATGCTGGATTCCAGCCGCAGCCACGGCAGCGGCAGCAGCTTCTTGTTCATGATCTCCTCAACCATCTCTACCTGTTCACCGGCATACACCGCTTTGGCAGAGAAGTAACGGGTATAGCTGACCTTCTTCAGCGCATGCCGGTCATAGACCAGCGAGATCAGGACCAGCAGGATGAACGTGCTTGCAATGAACCACGGCAGCGACATGGATCACTCCACCCTTCCGCCTCGTGACAGAACAGCAGGCTCAGCAGGCACCTCAATTTCACGCAGCACCTGAAGCACTACCTCTGCCGACTGGCCTTCACGGACTCCGGGGCCGCGCTGCAGAATCAGCCGGTGCGCCAGCACAGGGACCGCAACTTCTTTGATATCATCCGGGATACAGTAGCTTCTGCCCTGGATCAGTGCGTATCCCTGCGAAGCGCGCAGCAGGGCAAATGCAGCCCGGGGGCTTGCTCCCAGCCGGACCGCCGGGGAGGTGCGGGTAGCCTCAACCACGCGCATCATATAAGCGAGCAGCTCGTCACTGACAGTAACCTCCGCAGCCAGACGTTGAATGTCCTGAATCTGCCGGGCTGTGGCCACCGCAGCGGTATCCTCCAGCGGGTTATTCTGGCGGAATCTCTGGAGGATATGTACCCCTTCCTCAAATGTCGGATACCCGCTGGTAATCCGCATGAGGAACCGGTCCAGCTGCGCTTCCGGCAGCGGAAAGGTCCCCTGGCTGTCCACCGGATTCTGGGTAGCAATGACCAGGAACGGCCGCTCCAGCTCATGCGTCACGCCGTCAATCGTAATCTGCCGCTCCTCCATACACTCCAGCAGGCTGGACTGGGTACGTGGCGTAGCCCGGTTGATCTCATCCGCAAGCAGAATGCTGGCAAATACCGGACCGGGGCGGAATTGAAATTCGCCCGTCTTCTGATTATAGTAATTGATACCGCTTAAGTCGGACGGCAGCAGGTCGGGCGTGAACTGAATCCGCTTGAACGTGCAGTCCAGGGAGCGGGCCAGTGTTTTGGCGAGCAGTGTCTTTCCGGTGCCGGGAACATCCTCCAGCAGCACATGACCATTCGCCAGCAAGGCGGTCAGCAGCAGATTCACGCCGCCCTCTTTGCCCACAATAACTTTTGCCAGATTACTTCGGATCGATTCAATTAAAGCTGTTGCTTCTTGAAGATTCATGAATAATAACACCATCCTATTCCAAAAAAAGGTATGTACACTCTCTTCATCATACCAGAAAGCGTGTTCATTGTAGAATTGGGAGATCTGACAGTCATTCCCCCCTTCTTCGCACCTTCATTCGAATGACGGCTATAAAATAGTAATACATCGGTATGAATTCAATAATCAGCCAAATAATCTGTGTTTTAGACGAATAATAGTCATGTGTATATTTAGCCACATTTTTAGAGTACAGATATGCAATGATAATGGAACAGGACATCATAACCGGAATAAAGTATGTTTTGGCTTTTGGTTTCCAGAGATATAAGGCGCATTTGTATGCTACATAAATTAGAAAGGCGCTGTGAATAAACATTGAAGACGACCATATTCCGATCAGGAGCGGATCCGCATTGCCCAAAAGCTCAGCGCTTGAGGAAGAACGGACCAGCTGCAGGTAGGGGTATTGCAGTTCTTTTCCCAGATACGGGCCGAAATTCAGCATTGTCATAGTCCAGCCCAGCAGCATAATGACAATCAGAATCACTGTAGTTACACCGAACCGCTTGAGCATTCTGTTACTGAGCTTAAGCTCAGGAGCAATGAACAGGAACACCACCCATTCTCCCAGCCAGGACAATACAGAAATAGAATCTTTAAAGATGCTGTAAGGATTGTAATAGTGGATAAACGCGGGGAGCATGGAAAAATTAGCATTTTGGATAAACAGGTAAACACTAAACAGAGTCGAAAAACAGAAGATCAGTGCAATTCCATCAGACATATACACGATAGAAGCGAATCCCAAATGAGCCGTGTACATAATTACAAGACCAATTACAATTTGAATAAAAAGCGGCGGAGTGCCGCGCAAATAATTGGCTCCGAAGAACAAAACAAAATTCTGGATATCAAAGGAGACATAATAGATACACCAGCCCAGCAACAGAAATACTATGACCTTATGCAGCCAAAGTCCTACAATTTCGCCACCGAAATCAACCCAGCCAACACCAGGCTTCAGCTTTCCCGTCTGAATGGTAAAAAACAGTGGGATTAATCCAAGAAGTCCGCCCAAAAATAATCCGATCCAACCCTGATAAGAGGAAGACTCGATCAGACTCGGAATCAGAAACATCGTACTTTGGGAACCCATATACACTAACGAGAAACGAGTCATTTGCCACTCTGATGTCCGCATTTCTGTCCCTTCCTTCCCTTATTTCTCTGAACCGAAATCTGCAATCTGAAACTTGGCTGATACCATGATCCGAGCCTTTTTGCTGTAATACTCCAGCCAATGCTCCTTCAGCTTCTTCCATTCCGTAGGATAGTTCCATTCCATCAGCATCCCCAGCTGGAGCACATCAGCTTCGGACCGCTGAACTTGATGAAGCGCTTCAGTAATCTCCTTCACCACTTTATCCTGGAGCTTCGTCAACAGAAGGGGGCTCAGCTGTTCCGCCTTCCGTCCCTTGGTATCTTTCAAAAAGGTTAATCCGGCGCGTCCTTTCACCTTCACATGAAAGACAGGGCCGTCAGTAGTCATTCTTACCGAGGTAGAGGCTGAATTGCTGAGAAATACAGTACTCATACTTCCTGTACCGTTATCCTCCCAAGTAATTGTATATACAGGAAATTTGGCATGACCGGCTATCCGGCCGGCGGCCCATGCCAGAGATCGGCCATCCCGAATGTTCAGAATATGCTTCATCCGGTTATCCTGAAACAGCATCACGCCTCCTGAACCGACCCAATATTCCGGCTTGGCTTGCCCCTGAGCTTCGTTCTTCTTACCAAATGTTAAATAATTCATTGCATAGCCCATCCCTGCGGATTCCGCCAGCATACAATCTCTGAGTGTGGTGCTGTACATAATATTTCCCTTAATTATATTCTCCAGTACCTGATCCGGAAATTGTTCGAAGACCGTTGACAGCCGGGGGATCTCTTTCGCTCTGCCTGGAGCCGATATTATGAAGGTCCCAAGCGGAATCTCCGGCTGACGTTTCAACCACTCCAGCAGGTCCCCTATCCCTTGCTTGGCATATTCCCTGCCTACTACTACAACTTTAAGATGGGATACTTCCAGCCTGCGGGACAGATCTTGCTGAATAAGTATGGCAGCCTCTGGTATCGTCGCAGAGGTCTTGGAGACTGTTGAATAGGATTTCCCGTCGCCTGCGCCGCTGCCTCCCTGGGTACCTGACATCAGACGGTTGGGAAGCGGTGAACTGATCGTCAATTCAACCGTGCCGGGCTGCTCGCCTGCGTCAACATACAAACCGTAGATGAAGGTTAGCTCGTCAAGCTCAATCTTGGACCAACAGCCGGTCAGATTCAGCAGCAATGCTGCCACAAGAATTACCTTGAGGAGCTTCATGGCTTTTGTCTCCTTTTATTCATAGTGTTCGTGTAAGAGGTGCTTCGCTGCTTCATATATTGGATGGGTACACGAATGAGAGTGTCCTTCCAGTCCTTCATTACTAACGGAGCTATAGGCTGTAGAAAAGGTGAACCGAATGACTTCAGGTTAGCCAGATGACCGTATATAACAAAAACAGCACAAAACACACCAAGCAGTCCCATCGTCCCTCCCAGCACCAGCAGCAGAAACCGCAATAGCCTGAAGGCTAAGCCCAGCTCAAGATGCGGAATGATATAGGAAGCTATCCCTGTTATAGAGACAACGATAACCATTGGTGCAGAGACGATCCCCGCCTGTACAGCAGCCTGTCCAATGACAATACCTCCGATGATTGAGACAGTCTGACCCACCGGCTTCGGGATCCGGGTTCCTGCTTCACGCAGAGCTTCAAAGGTCAGCTCCATAATTAGCGCCTCTGTGAGTGCGGAGAAGGGAATATTCTCGCGGGCGGAAGCAATCGTAATCAAGAGATCAGAGGGTAATATCTGGGAGTGAAAAGTGGTTATCGCTACGTACAACGCTGGAAGCAGCATGGATATTAGTGAGAACACCAGACGGACCATTCTGATCCAGCTGCCAGCATAGAAGCTCTGGTAATAATCCTCGGAGGATTGCAGCAGCGCAAAGAACGTTACGGGTGCCAGCAACGCTGAAGGTGTACCATCCTGCAGAATACTAACCCTGCCTTCCATTAAGGATGCTGCTACTGAATCTGGGCGCTCTGTATACTGGTAAATGGGAAAAGGAGAAAAATGCTTCTGCCGCATATATTCTGCCAAATAGCTGATGCCCAATATACCGTCAACGGAAAAATGGGTCAGCTTCTCTTCCAGTTCAGACAGAATTTCCGGCTTGCACAAACCTTCTATATAGACCAGATAGATATCTGTCTTTGTATATTTGCCAACCGTGAAGTGTTTGGTTTTCAGACCGGGGTGTTTAATTTTGTGCCGCAGCAGAGAGAGATTCGTATGAATATCCTCAATGAAAGCTTCCTGGGGGCCGATGACTACTAATTCGTTCTGCGATTCGGATACCGATCTTTTCTGGTAATGAACGATTTCGAAATAATATACGTACGGCAGCCCTTCAATACATAACACTGGGTTCCCGCTGACAATCCGTTCAGCAGCACGTTCAGGATGATAAGACTTCATATACGGAATAGCGAACGCTGATCCCTGGTCCAGCCGTTCAATAAAATCCGGCCAGTCGCGCTTGGAGTCCGTTTCAGACTTGAGGGGACTGGTAATGAATTCCTGAAGTTTATACATATCTACTATGGAGGGGATATAGATCAGCATACAGAGATGACCGTATACACGAATCGACTGATAGACCGCATCGTTGCAATCTGCAAGCTGTTGCCTGACAAGCTCAAGAATGTCTGGTTCAGTCATTCTGCTGGCCTCCTTCCGGATTCATAGTTCCAATCTTTCTTGTCCTCGTACCCGGGGAATACCCTTCAGTTCTGGATAAAAGGCTTCAGCTTCTGCAGCAGCTCCTGCAATTGCTCTGAACAATTTCCGTACATTTGCTTCGCCGCTTTGTTCTTGGTGGACAGGCTGAACAGCTCCAGATCGGCTTCACATTTCTTCAGCAGCGCATACAGCTGAGGTTTATCCTGCGGCTGCGGCACCTTGACATTGTCAGCATAGAGATCCACGGTAAGCTCACCATAAGAGTCTACCTGCCCGAGGAAGACATCCTTTACGGTCAGGTTCATTTTGTCAAGCTCATCCTTTAGCCATGCCCTGGAGAGATTCATGCTGTCCAGAGGCTCGTCCAGAATCTCACCATCCATAATCACAGCGAGCGTCTCCTTCTCCGGTGCAACCTTGATTCCCAGATCCTTGGGGGTAAAGGGCTGATTCTCCTTGGTTAAAAGCACGTTAATCGCACCATCCGATTCCATAATCGCAAATTCCACATCGGCCACCTTGAAGACATCCTTTTTGCGCAATTCCTCCAGCAGCTCGTCGACGCTCAGACGCTCTTTTTTCATATTATTCTCGAGAATCTTACCGTCCTTAATCAGCACCGTCGATTTGAAGTCAATGAAATCCCGGGCCTTCTTACTCTTAATCTGCAGATATTCGATTCCCAGCGAACAGGCAACCCAGACGCCTAAGGCAATTAGGCCCAGATGCCAGGTCTTATCCGTGTCCAGCGAGATATAAGCAGCCAAGCTCCCCACCGTAATTCCCGTAATATATTCAAAAAAAGACAGCTGCGAAACCTGCCGTTTGCCGAGTATCTTGGTAAGAAAAAACATTACGACCACAGCGAATAAGGTCCGCAGGACAACTTCCAGCGCTTCAGGCATTCGAATAACCCCCTGTAATGTGATATTTCATGCTCTGTGTCGTCAGACATTCTGCTTCAGTATTTGTCAAACCAGGGGTGAATTAACCAAAAAAAATCGTGTCAGCTGATTATGCTCTCGTGAGGCTGGAGTGATTTTCCAGAATATGAGCTGCGGGAATGCAGATACTAGAATCCGTGGATGATGATCCATTTCTATGATATGGAGGAGGGTATACCGATGACTGTAGCCACACAAGTCAAGACGTGCGTAGCTTCGCTAAAAAGCGCCCAGGCCAGCCTGGAGCAATTCGCCATGGAGACTCAAAACGAGGAAGCCAAGACCCTGTTCACCCAAGCGGCCGAGCAGACCCAGCAGATTGTCACGCAGGTGGAAGGACGCGTAACCGAGCTGGAAAAGGAAGAACCGCAGTACCGGGGCTTCTAGCCCGGGCTGGCCGATTGGAGTACAGGCTGATCTCGATGCAGCGCATTGTGCTGGGGAGATCAGCCTTTTTGCTGGCGGCGGATGTTATTTTCACACCTTAACGGCATCCACTATCAGCGAGACAAAGCCTAACCTTCCCTCTGTATTGCGGTGTAGCAAGTATTATTCAGACTGTCATTGATAATGGTTATCATTTAAAATGAGAAGCAGACAGATAACGGAGGGGAATAACGCATCATGCACAACAGCAATCAATTATTACTTTGGGATCAGGCTGCAATTAGGCTGGTGGATATCAGGCAGATGGAGTTAGCGCAAGGCGAAGTTCTTCCTGCATTCATAATACCCGCTAATATATTCTTACTTTCGGTACAAGGAAACGCACAAGTTCAGGCAGACCAGGCTAAATTTACTTGCACAGGCTTTCAACTTTTACATAGCGGCAAAGGGGCGGCCCTAAGCATCGTTTCGGTTAACGATAAATTTATTTACTACATCATTTACTACAAAGCCTTGCTCCATGAAGCGAATCCTTTTCAATCGCAGTATTGCTTTAGCCCTGAGGCACCGCTTTTACTGTATAACAGAATTCAGCAGATGCATCAGAAATGGGACAAGCCGGAAGAGCGACTTCAGGTAAAAGCACTTTTTTACCAGTTCGTTCATCTGACGTTAAAGGAATTGCGCCTGCAAGAGCATAAGACCGAGGTCAGAACAACTTCTGTTGCAGTCCAGGTAATCACTTATATCCAGGAGTATTATGCGGAACCTATTACCTTAGATTCACTTGCCGAAGTATTCAATTTCAGTGCTTATCACTTGTCATCCTTATTTAAGGAGCATACAGGCATCAGTCCGATTGATTACTTAATCCGCTACCGGCTTGACCTTGCATCAGAGCTTCTAATGACAACTAATGCTTCTGTCGGGGAGATTGCGGCCAGCATCGGGTATCAAGACGTGTATTATTTCAGCAGGATTTATAAAAAACGAAAAGGTGTAGCCCCTGCTCATCATAGAAATAGAGAGCTGGAGCAGCACAAAGTTGCTGAAAGTCCATTAAACTTCCCCACATCCTCTATTTCTGAATATAGTGCGGATCTGTATATTAATAATGATAATCATTATCATAATACGGACAAAGGGGAAATACATATGTTTAAACCAACGAGATCTGTGGCCATGGCTGCTATCCTGCTGTGCGGCTCCCTGCTGCTCAGTGCTTGCTCCAACGGGACGAACACAGCAGCAAAGGATTCAAGCAGCGGGAACACTAACGTAAATCAAGCAACTCCGGCTGCCTCTGAAGAAAGTCCGAAGACACGGATCGTATCCACGCCAAGAGGAGATATTGAAGTACCCGCAGAGCCGGTAAAAGTGGCGGCAGACCAATATATGGGCCATTTATTGAAACTGGGCATTGTCCCCGTCGGTGCAAGAACGTTCATGCTCGACGAAGGCTGGATGGACAAGGCGGAGATTCCACAAGAAACACTCGATAAGATCGAAGATCTGGGAGAATTCCCGATGAATCTGGAGAAATTGACCATGCTAGAGCCAGACCTCATTATCGGTTCCATCGAAGATTATGTTGACCAATATGAGAAGATCGGCACCACTGTTTTTCTGCCTTATTGGGAAGAGCTGTCAACGGCCGGACCGCTTGATAAATTCAGACGAGTAGCCTCGATATTCGGAAAAGAACAGCAGGCAAAGGAATGGATTGCGGAATACGAACAGAAGGTTGTTGAAGCAAGGTTAAAGGTCTCTAATGTCATTAAAGAAGGCGAGACGGTATCCATCGTACAGTTTGCCGAAAAAACGGTTTATGTGTTAGCGGCAACGGGCGGAAATTATGGTTCCTCCACTATCTACGAAATGCTGCAGCTGCCTCCAACAGAAAGTGCCTTACATATGAAAGAGGGGTTCGAATCAATCTCGCTTGAGGTGCTTCCTGAATACTTAGGTGATTATATCTTTGTCTATAATGGCGATGCTGAGATTACAAACCAGGCAATGGAAAGTGATATATGGAAAAGTGTACCTGCCGTGAAGAATGGAAAAGTCTTCTTATACGGGGATAATTATCATGATGAATTTGTCATGGAGGACCCTTATTCTTTGGAGCAGCAGCTGGATACGGTTGTGAACTTGTTACTGGGGACAGATAAATAACCAGAATTGAGAAGACGGCGGTAAAAGAAAAGGCATGGGGCTTTCCCCATGCCTTTTTGCATTCCATTTTGCTTCCCCTGCTAAATTCCCCTACGCCTTACTCCCCGCCAGCTTAGCGCCCTCTATGAATTCGGCAATACTAAGCTTGCGGCCAGTCCGCGCACTCTCCAGAGCGCCCAGCACCATGGCCATGCTGTAGCGGTTATCGCGGCAATCCGTCTCGGCCGGACGGCCTTCGGCCAGCGAACGGAACATTTCATCGAGGCAGCCCTGATGGAAGGTCTCCTCTATCTGTACCTCCGGCGCTTCCACCCGCCCATATTCATGGAGGAACTGGCCGGAGTGTTCACTCCCGGCACTAATCACCTCGGCATAAGGCAGAACCTGGCCATCCCAGATAGCAGCGCCCCGTTCACCTTGAACCCGCCAAGAAGCTTCCCAGGACGTAGGCGCGCCTTCCGCACACCAGGAGCCTTGATAGCAGAACACGGAGCCGTCCGACATTTCAAAAATACAGATCGCCGCCGCATTCCCCGCATACCAAGATCCCGGCGGATTGAACTCCTGGCAATACACACTTACCGGATTAGCGCCGCTGATATAGCGGGCCTGATCGAAGGTATGGATTGCCATATCCAGCAGCAGCGGGCTGTCCATCGCATCCCGGAAGCCGCCGAAATGCGGAGCCAGGAAGAAGTTCGCGCTGATAGAGCCTGTCCGCCCTATTACCCCTGAAGTGATCAGCTCCCGCAAAGAGCGGATGCGCGGATCATACCGGCGGTTCTGCATCACCGCATGGCTCCTGCCGGTACGTTCAGCGATGCTGACGATCGAATTGCACTGCTCCATCGTCTCCGCCAGCGGCTTTTCCGAGAACACATGGCAACCAGCCTCAAGCGCACTGCTGGCAATATTGTAATGGCTGGCCGGCACCGTCACATCAAATACCAGATTAGCCGCTGTATCGGCAATCGCTTGTTCCACATCAGTAAATACCGGACAAGTAAGCCCGTGCTTCTCTGCCATGGCCTGAGCGGACTCACGCCGGATATCCACGAGCGCTACAATCTCTATTTCATCAGTATGCTTCAGTGCATAGGTAATCCACTCATTAGCCATTGCCCCGCAGCCCGCCACAACCACACGATGTCCTGCTGTCATCACTCTTTCCTCCAGTTACACCGGGTTCGGGATGAAGCTGCCGCCCCGGCAGGTTTTGAGATAATTCAGTGCATGAACCTGACCGGTCATCTCCAGATCGTCACGATAGACAGGGTCATGCCAGCCTTCAATATCAATCGTGCCCTTGTATCCAGCTTGACGGAGAATCGAGATCACATCTGTCCAGTTCGTATCCCCGAAGCCCGGCGTCCGGTGCCATACATACGGCTTAGGCCCGTGGATTCCGTATTCCTTAATAATATCCCAGGCGATGGTTGCGTCCTTACCGTGGACATGGAAGATCTTGTCCGTCCATTTGCGCAGCTGCGGGATCGGGTCAATCAGCTGCACCATCTGGTGGCAGGGCTCCCATTCCAGGCCGAGATTATCGGCATTGACCGCGTTGAACATTTTCTCCCAGGCTGATGGGTTATGCGCAATATTCCAGTCCCCTGCCCGCCAATTCCCATCCATCGAGCAATTCTCAAAAGCGATCTTGACTCCGCGCTCCGCCGCCCGCTTCGACAGCTCACCGAACACCTCAGCGAACTTCGGAATCGACTCATCTATAGATACGCCGGGCAGACGTCCGGTGAAGCCGGAGACCAGATCGGTACCGAACAAATGGGCATGGTCGATCAACCGTTCCCAGCTGGCTAACGTATCTGAATTATCGCCTGTCCCTGTAAGCGGATTCCCGAATATGCCGACTGAAGAAATTGTGAAATCATGCTCTGCAGCCAGTTCACGCACCCGTGCCGCTGTTTCTGCCAAATCAGTAGTCCCTGTAGTCTGCCAGAAGGTTAAGCTGAAGGATTCGAATCCATGCCCTATAATCTGCGGAATGACTCTGAGCGCATCCCCGCCTCCAACCAGTGTTCCGATTCTTAATGTATCCTGCATCTTGTATGCCACTCCAATATTGGTTTATAGTTAATGCAACATTCCTAGTATATCGCTCATTTTGGGCAAAATCTCTACTTATCTTGTGCTAAACTAGTTGAATCTTGCGGGAGTTGAACCAAGCATGACCTATCCGAAGGAACTTAAGGAATATCCAAGGTTGGAAGAGAAAACGTATCCGTTCCGTCTATTCTTCAACACCTGCCGGGAGGTATCGCCTGAACAGAACATCCTGTTTCTGCACTGGCATGAGCATTTCGAGATCATTATTATGCGCGAAGGTCAGGCCATTTTTCATGTGGACAGCAAGCCATATGAGGCCGGTCCGGGGGATGTCCTTATGGTGCCGTCCGGCGGGCTTCATGTCGGCTATAGCCAGTGCAGCGGTGACCTGTCGTATGTCTCGATTGTATTCCATGCCTCGCTGTTCAAGGACCGGAACCAGGATTCCCAGCATGAGCAATTTGTAGCTCCGTACCTCAATAATCTGAATCAGTTCCCGGTTATGCCTGCCGCCCAGCAGCCTGAATGCGCCGCGTATTATCATTTGCTGGAGCGGGTGATTGCCGAAGTGGAGGCGAAGCAGCCGGCTTTTCAGCTCGTGGTGAAGAATCAGCTGCACCTGTTCTTCACCCTGATGTCCCGGGCCTTCCCGGCCCGGCAGCGCAGCGAGCGGGAGCACAGCGAACGCCATTCAATCCACCGGGAGCGCTTCAAGCCTCTGCTGGAACACCTGGAGAACCACACAGATCAGAAGATGTCGATTGAGGCTGCCGCCAGGTTCGTGAATCTGAACCCTTTTCATTTCTGCAAAACCTTCAAAAAGCTGACCGGGCGGACGTTCATCGATTATGTGAATTTCTGCAGAATGGATGAGGCGCAGCGGCTCTTGCTGGAAACAGACCTTAGCATTACCGAGATCTCAGGCCGGGTCGGCTGTGACAATCCGAATTACTTCACCAAGCTGTACAAGCAATACAAGGGTCTAACCCCTTCCCAGGCACGGAAACAAGGGTGAAAGAATGGAGCGACTGCTGACCATCCGGCCTATGTGGCGTGTACGGTCCAAATGTGGTCGGTTTTTCGACTACATTTGGCTCGCGCTCCACTCCTGGTCCAATTGTGGTCGGTTTTTCGACTACATTTCGTCCGCATGCCGCTCACAGTCCAAATATGGTCGGTTTTTCGACTACATTTGGTCCACGCGCCGCTCACAGTCCAAATGTGGTCGGTTTTTCGACTACATTTGGTCCACGCGCCTCCACCGCAGCAAATGTATTCGGTTTCCGCATACATTTGGCTCATACGCCTTCCCGGCCTGTCCGGGCCACAGCCCAAAAAACACCGCAGGCCATCAAGCGGCCGGCGGTGTTTCCCTGTCTTCCCTTACATCTCCGATATCGGAACCCAGCGCCGCTGCTCAATCGAACGCTCGACCGCTTCAAGCACCGCCTGGCATTTCACGCCGTCGTTGAAGTTCGGCTCCGGCTGACGACCTTCCTCAATGGCATTCGACAGCTCCAGCATCTCATGGATGAAGGTATGCTCGAATCCGATGGTGTGGCCCGGCGGCCACCAGGCTTCCGCATAGTCATGGGACGGATCGGTGGCTAACACGCGGCGGAAGCCCTGCACATCCTCGTCGTCCGAGGTCAGGTAGACTTCCAGTTCGTTCATCCGTTCAAAGTCGAACTTCACACTGCCCAGACTGCCATTAATCTCAAAAGAATTGGTCGAGCGGTGTCCGGCTGCGAAGCGTGTCGCCTCGAAGCTGCCCAGCGCACCACTGCTGAAGCGGGCCAGGAACAGCGTGGCATCATCCACGGTGACCGGACCGCGCGGCGCATCCTTGCCTGCCTTCGCACTCAGACCAGTCATCTCCGTAGCCAGCGGCCGCTCTTTGACGAAGGTCTCGCTCATCCCGATAACCTCCTCCACATCCCCTACGAGGAAGTGGGCCAGGTCAATCAGATGCGCCCCGAGATCACCATGCGATCCTGAACCGGCAACCTCCTTCTGGAGCCGCCAGACCAGCGGGAATTCCGGATCGAGAATCCAGTCCTGCAGGAACCATGCGCGGAAGTGATAAATCTTGCCCAGCCGGCCGCTCTCAATCAGCCGCTTCGCCAGCCGCACCGCCGGGGAGAAACGGTAGTTGAAGCCAATCATATGCGCAATTCCGGCCTTTTCAGCAGCCTCCAGCATCTCGCGGGAATCCTCCAGATTCAGCGCCAGCGGCTTCTCGCAGAAGATATGCTTGCCTGCGGCAGCTGCCGCCAGGGCAATCTCTTTGTGGGCATTACTTGGTGCGTTAATATCGACCAGATCAATATCGCTGCGAGCGATAAGCTCCTTCCAGTCGGTCACACTCTCTAACCAGCCAAGCTGTGCTGCCGCTTCTGTAACCGCTTCCTCATTGCGTCCGCAGATGACCGACATTTGCGGCTTAACTGCCTTGGGGAAGAACATCGGCAGACTGCGGTAAGCGTTGCTGTGGGCCTTGCCCATGAATTTATAACCTATCATTCCAATGCGTAGCTGTTTCATTTGGTGCCTCCTCACTGAATAGACTACTAGATGTACACGCATACATTTTCTCATCCCGGCCGCCCTCCGTCAAATCACTTCTTTTCTTACAGCCGGCTCTGCCTCACAGATCTCCCGCACAACGAAAGAACGCCCCCTCTGCCAACCGGCAGCAAGGGACGTTCCTCGTCTATAGCGATATCATTTTCATTTAACTGCCCATGTTGTAGAACTTAGCAAGCCCGCCCTCAGAAGTTTCGCGGTACCTGCTGTTCATGTCCAGGCCTGTCTCATACATGGTCTGTACAACCAGATCAAAGGATATTTTACGGGAACCGGACAAGAACTTCGCCAGACTCAGCGCATTGATCGCCCGCATCGCACCCACAGCATTCCGCTCAATACAAGGGATCTGAACCAGTCCGTTAATCGGATCACAGGTTAACCCCAAGTGGTGCTCCATGGCCACCTCCGCCGCATACTCAATCTGGTCGATCTCCATACCCGACAGTTCGGCGAGTGCAGCCGCAGCCATAGAGCAAGCCGTGCCCACCTCCGCCTGGCAGCCGCACTGAGCGCCGCTGATCGAAGCGTTCTGCTTGACCAGATTACCGATGAGCCCGCCGACGGCCAGCGCCCGGAGAATCCGTTCGTCCGGGACCTGAAGCTTCTCCTGCATATAACGGAGCGAGGCGGGTACAACACCGCAGGCTCCGCAGGTTGGAGCCGTTACGACTGTACCGGCGGCCGCATTCTGTTCGTTGACGGCAAAGGCGTACGCGCTGACGATCCGGTTCTCACGCGTCTCCGGGCTCTCATCCGCATGCCCCTGATGATAGAGAAATTTCGCCTTGCGCTCAACATTAAGCCCGCCTTCCAGAATACCTGTGACGGATAATCCCTCGTCGATCGACCGCTTCATCGCTTCCCAGATTCCCTGGAGGAAATCCCAGATCTGTATGCCTTCACGCTGCTCGACGTAATCGCTTAGACGGATATGATTCGCTTTACAATAGGCGCTGATCTCGGCAAAGCTGTTCTCCGTGTAGACATCAGGTCCCCGCGTCTCCTCCCGCCCATCAATCACGATCTCCCCGCCGCCGATACTGGCAACACGCATGGAATTGGTTTGCTGACCGTCCTTGTAAGCGAACAAGTCCATAGTATTGGGATGGGGCAGATCAAAGTCAGGCTGCGGAACAAATTGAACCTCCGTCCGAATGGGTGACAGTGCCCGGATAATAGCCTTGTCCGTCATATGGCCTTTGCCTGTTTTGGCAAGAGAACCATAGATCAGTGCCTTGAACTGGTCTGCGTCTTCATTTTCTGCTTTGAAGATTCCGGACGCCTTTTCCGGCCCCATGGTATGGGAGCTGGACGGTCCGCTGCCAATCTTAAATAGCTCAGTCAACGATCTCATAGCACCCTTATCCCTTCTCAGTTGTCATTCCTCTGAAAACGTTCCTTGAGCTTCATCAGTCGCTCATGAATCCCCTCTTCATCAATCGCCATGTCAACCAATTGGTGAGTAAGCTGAAGACCCTGATTCTCTGCCAAAGCTTGTTTCCACGGGTGCGTGACAATCGAATGCGTAAGATGTCTTGTAGAGCGGGGGGCCTGCATGATCATCTCTGCCAGCTCCCATGCCCGTGGAAAAAGCTGTTCACGAGGCAATACCTCACTGACCAGTCCGAGGTCTAGTGCCTCCTCTGCAGTAATGTTCATCCCCGTGTATGCATAGTATGCCGCTTTCTTGGTTCCCACTATCCTTTGAAGTGCCAGGACGATTCCGTCTCCAGGAGGAACACCGCCCAGATAATGGGCATCGAAGAACACGGTGTCCTCCGCACAAAGGGTAATATCACAAAGCGTTCCCAGCTGCCAGTGTGCGCCTGCCCCATTGATCGCCCCAATCGTGGGGATGTCGATGCAATGAACCATATTTTCAATCATTCGGAGCGATTCATGATACATCTCCAGCTTCCGGCCATTCGGCCAATCCATGAATTTGGTGGTCCAGACTTCAGGATTGCCGGTCTGCCATAACTCTCCTGTCCCTGTAAGAATCATGACCTCATTCTCAGAATCACGGCCAATAACTGACCATACCTGACCATATGCGGCTTGCACCGGCCAATCGAATTGCAACGGTCCCCCGTGAGTGTGCATACGCACTTCGAGGATGCCGCCGCGGCGGGTCATGCAGAATAAGTCCTTGTACTTCTCGGAGTACTCTTCGAACCGTGTAGGTCCTGTCATCTTTCTATTGAACATCGTTGCCCATCAGGCGTCCCTGCATTTTCTTCAGCCGCTCCAGTGCTCCTTCTTCATCAATGGCCATGTCGTACATCTGGTGGGCCAGCTGGAATCCCTGATCGGAAAATAGATCTGTCCATCACGGCCTTCGGCCACTTTATTCCGGAACTCCAGAAGCACGGCGTCAAATATATCTTAATCCGGCCCACTTTGGAGAGCGTTAAAGAAACCATCAGCGAGATCATCAACGAGATTACCATCCTCAAGCTTAAGAACAAGAGGGCAGTGGTTGCGTGCTTATCGGTCCAAAATGAGCAGCACTTCTCCGAAGAGGAGCTTCATGAGCTGAAAGTCCTTGTCGGCAATTTTCTGCGCAGCGTGAATCTGGCAGACACGGCCCAAATCTTAGAAGGCTATGTCAGACTGTACACCACCTACGGCCATTTCATGAGAATCACCTCTAACGCTCATAACTGTTCCCTGCTGGAGTATCTGGAGGAGCGCATACAGGGCAAGGTAAAGATCGGGTGGGGCTCGGGGCATGAATATTTTCAAGCAAACGTTAACGCCACCAAGGCTCACAGACAGGCGGAAGCCTATACAGGCAGCAGCAGCTTTTTTATAGACGAGAATCAGAAAGTTGCCGGCCCCATGCGGAGCATGAATGTCATTCAGTTCTCCGAGCAGGGGGACCCGGAAATCCTTGCGTTAGCCAAAACCATCGGAATCAACAACATCAATTTGCAAAAAATCATATCTTATGCAGAAATCATGCGTACCAATAAGCTATCCTCTGAGGATGTTGCACAGTGCCTGTCCATGACCGTTAAAGGTGCAAACCGAATTCTTAACAAAATTGAGGAAAGTAAACAAGTACAAGCGGTATTTGAAAAGAGGGACAACAGTAAGGGAAGGCCCAAAAAATACTACGAGCTGTTGTTTCTCGACCATGAAGGGCGCAAGTTAAGCGAATGATACGCGGGTACGTATTGGCAAAAAGGCATGTTTTCAAAATAGAAAACATGCCTTTTTTTCGCTTTTTCAGCAAGTCAAATGGCTCCTTGGCTGGAAGACCAGTGCTGCACATGCTGTAAGAATCGCCGCGTGGCAGGTGAAGCATATTTCATCGAGTTGACTGCGATGCCTAGGGAACGGAAGCTCCGCTCCTCCAGCTCGAGCATGGCTACACGCTCATACTGGAACCGGGTGACCAGCTCTGGAAGGATGCTGATGCCCAGGCCTTTTTCCACCATGGCAATAATGGCGTAATCGTCCCCGGCCGAGAACTTGATGTTCGGCTTAATCCCGGCCTTCTCCAGCACCCGCTGCACATCATAATCCGAGCCGGGCTTCGGAATGATGAAGTCCTCGTAGGCGATCTGGGCCAGCGGCATATAAGGGGCCTTACTCAGCGGATGGCCGAGCGGGAGGATCGCCAGCATCCGGTCCTGCTTCAGCGGAATGACTTCGAACCGCTCCCTTGTCGGCAATGAGAGGAAGCCGCAATCAACCACCCCAGCCTCGATCCACTGCTCAATCTCCAGATAACCACCCTCCATCAGCTTGAACTCAATGTACGGATATTCCTCACGGAACTGCTTGATGATATCCGGCAGCCAATGCACAGAGACACTGGTGAAGGTGCCGATCGTGATTGTCCCCGTCTCCAGGCCGTGAATATCCGCCACCTGTTGCTTGAGCTGCTCATTCCAGTTGAGGATCTCCCGGATGGGCTGCATCACCTGCTCCCCGTTCACCGTCAGCTTCACCCCCGAACGGCTGCGCACGAGCAGCGGGAAGCCGAATTCATGCTCCAGGCTGCTCAGCGTGTGGCTGATGCCGGATTGGGTGAAGCCCAGCACCTCTGCCGCCCGCGTCAGGCTGCCCAGCTCCACCACTTTCAAGAACACCTCGTACTTAATCAGACTCATATCCAGTCCCCTCACTTAGCATGAAAATTTCTCATGTATCCTATGATAAACATTCAGTTACCTTATGTATTCGAGCGTATTATACTATACTCACTTGAAATAAAGAAGGATGATGACTGAATGAAGCCGCTTAAGGCCGAGCTAATGCTCATTGTAGTAACACTGTTCTGGGGCTCCTCCTACCTGTTCATGAAGCTGGGACTGGGTACACTGGGAGAATTCAATCTGATTTCACTGCGCTTCGGGCTTGCATTCATCCTGGCGGGGGTGCTGTTCCGCAAACGGCTGCGCAGTGTGGATGCCAGAACCTTGAAATACGGAGCCTTGCTCGGCTTCCTGCTGCTTGGCGTATTCACCTGCATCACCTTCGGGCTGAAGACGACCACGACCTCTAATGCCGGATTCCTGGTTGCGTTGACCGTTGTCTTTGTTCCTATGCTTGAGGTTCTGGTGTTTAGAAAAAAAGTCGCGCCCCCGCAAATCTTCGGCACTGTGCTCGCCATCAGCGGCATCGGGTTGCTTACGCTTAACGGCTCGCTGCAAATCCGGCCTGGTGATCTCCTCTGCATTCTGTCAGCAGTATTCTATGCGGTGCAGATTCTCGTGACGAGCCGGGCGGTTAAGACCTGCGACTCACTGAATATCGGCATTCTGCAGCTCGGCTTCGCCGGGGGCTATGCCCTGATTCTATCTGCTATCTTCGAGACGCCTTCGCTACCGTCCACCCTCCCGGGCTGGATCGCGATTCTGGCTCTGGGGATCTTTTGCAGCGCCTGCGGCTTCATCCTGCAGCCTGTGGCCCAGAAGTACACCTCGCCAACCCGCACCGGTTTGATCTTCGCCCTTGAGCCGGTATTCGCTACCTTCTTCGGCTACTTGTTCGTACACGAACAGCTTTCGCTCCAGGGCTACACCGGTGCTGCCCTTGTCCTGCTGGGCATTCTGGCCTCTGAGCTGCTGGGCAAGCTGCATATGGTTCCTCCGGCAAGGATGCTGAAGAAGCGGCGGGCGCATTTATAGGTTCTTCTGGCAGATCGAGTGGATGCGGGACAATTTCCTTAGACGTTCATCCGCTCCTCCCTTCTGGCTAAAGCTACTCTCACGTACCCTCACGCGCCGCTCCCGGTCCAATTGTAATCGGTTTTTCGATTACATTTGGACCACGCGCCGCCCCCAGTCTAAATGTAATCGGTTTTTCGATTACATTTGGACCACGCGCCGCTCCCGGTCCAATTGTAATCGGTTTTTCGATTACATTTGGCTCACGCGCCGCCCCCGGTTCAATTGTAATCGGTTTTTCAATTACATTTGGCTCACGCGCGCCCCCAGTCCAATTGTAATCGGTTTTTCGATTACATTCGGTCTACGCGCCGCTCCCCCGCCCATGCATTCAGTTTTCTCCCTATCATCAGCCCCGCACCTAACGCCCCTCTTCTAACATTCTCCCTTCCCCGCATCATTCATCGGGAACAACAAAAAACGCCCCCTGCCAACCGGCAGTCAGGGACGCTCTTTGTATGTCTATAACATTTGTCTACAACTTGTGTCTATAACAATTGTGGCCGATTAATGCCCCATCATCATAGCGGCATCTGTCTGCTGTTCTTCAGGAGAAGGTGCAGCGCCTGCTGTCTTCGGACGGCGCAGAATCAGACTGAGGACCACTCCGGCCACGGCGATGCAGCCCGAGAGGAAGAAGACATCCCCGAAGCCCTGTACGGCAGCGGCAAGCGGATTGCTTCCTGCCGTCATTTTACCCATATGCACCGCAATCTGGCTGGTCAGGTACCCGGTCATGCCGGCAACAGCGAACGATACCACAACCTGCTGGGCAGCGGCGGTAAGCGGGGTAACCCGGTTCACCCATTCACGCGGCGCAGAGTTCAGAACATGGGTGTTGACCGGCATCATCGACAGCCCCATTCCCAGGCCCATCATGACCAGAGACAGTATAATAACAGGAAGACTGGTGTCTACTGTAACTCCTGAGAGCAGGAACAGTGCCGTCGATATAATACTGAGACCTACGAACACTAGCGGACGCGCTCCGATCCGGTCGAACAATCGGCCGCCCAGCGGCATCCCTACTCCGGAAGCCAGCGCCTGCGGAAGCAGGATCAGCCCGGTCTCTAGCGGTGTGTAATTGCGGATCTGCTGGAGGTACAGCGGAACGAACAGCATGGAGCCGAACAATGCCGCCTGTGTGACCCAGGACAGAATAATCCCGCGCGTAAAGTCCGAGGAACGGAAGACGCGCAGCTCCAGCAGCGGATGCTTTTGCAGCAGTTCAACAATGACAAAGACGATCAACGCGGCTCCGCCAACCGACAAGCCTAGGATAGCCCCGGTTGAAGTCCAGCTCTCTCCGCCGCCCTGATTGACGCCATAAGCCAGCATCGAGAACGCGAGCGGAGCCAGAATGATTCCGAGGATATCGAGGTGGGCTCTTCCCTTTTTCTCGGTCACCGGCAAATACTTAAGGCCAAGAATAATACCTACAATACCGATAGGCAGGTTAATCAGGAAAATCCAGTGCCAGCTCACATACTCCACCAGATAACCTGCGAGGATCGGGCCAAGGGCCGGAGCCAGCAGCATTGGAATACCGAGCATCCCCATGATCGAGCCTCTGCGTTCTGCCGGAGCGAGTCTGAAGACCATCGCCATCCCGATCGGAGCGACCATGCCGCCGCCAAGACCTTGAATGACTCGGAACAAGACAAGCTGCCCTGAAGTCTGAGCTACCGAGCATAACACAGAGCCAAGCACGAACATGGCAATGGTCGTTAGGAATACCTGCTTGGACCCGAACCGGTCGGTCATATAGCCTGCCAGCGGAATTACAGCAGCGAGCGCAAGCGTGTAGCCGGTAATCGCCCATTGAACAGTCTTCAGGTCCGTATCGAAATATTGCACCAGATTAGGAACGGCCACATTGACTGCGGTGCTGTCCAGAATAACCATGATCATGCCGACAATAATCGCCAGCAACGATGGAAGTATAGCTCTCAGCGAGAACGGCGCCTCTGCGGCGGCGGTGTTACTTGGATTCATAGGTTTTGACATTCTCTTGTCCACTCTTTTCTCTATTCATGATTAGTTATACTTGTGAAAATACAGCTCAAACAACCCGTCAATCTGCTCCTCCAGCGGGGCCAGCTTGAAGATCTGCTGAAGATCCTCACGCTCCTTGGGGAGACTGCTCACCATAATCACCGGAAATACGATGGCCCCATAGATCTGCATCGTCATCGTCATCAGCTTGTCACGGTCCTGCTCTCCGGTAATCTCGGCAAGTGCATCAAGAATCCGTTCAATTCTCATCAGCTTGGAATATTTCGCATATTCATCGTGTGAGCCCATAATATGGTGTCTCTGATCCAGCATCTGTCGGGCCATCCCGGGATAACGGCTAAGATTCATAATGTAACGGGTGAAAAACAGCTTCATGCGCTCCTTCGGCGGCAACGAAGTGTCCTCCAGTGCCTTAAAAGCATCGTCAAAGGTCGCCACGAGCTGCTTCACAGCATCGCCGAACAGCTTCTCCTTGGAGCCATAGTGGTAGTTCACCAGGGCCAGATTGGTCTCAGCTCTTGCCGCGATACTGCGCAGGGTAATGCAGTGGAATCCGTCCTCACGAATCAGCGCAACCGTGGCATCGAGGATAAGTTGCTTCGTATCTTTATCTGAAGAATCAGCTTTGTTGCCCAATTTAACCATAATGCAGCTTGTCGCCCTCCTCTGTCACAGAATCTTAATCATTGATCTAATCAACGATTTAAACATTGTTTAATTCGAATTTAAAATTACTCTCTTTCCGGCATTCTGTCAACACAAATATAAAGGGAGAATTCCTGCAGCTATACTTAAGCCGTGGAATTCTCCCTTGGGAGCAGAGTTATGCCTTATGAGAATCTAGGATGGGGCCGGGCCGGCCAATACTTCACTGGCTGCCTGGACCGGCGTTAGGGTTAGCTTGGTGAGCTTACCTGAAGCGCCCAGTTCCAGAGTCAGTACGGCCTCCGCTTTGGTGAAGGACAATACGCTCACAATCGTGATTCCTCCATCCTGCTGTGTGCTGGTGGTCGATTTCACTCCGCGGTAACTGCCCGCCAGCATGTTAATTCCTTCCCAGCTCTGCTGGAGAGCCGGAAGAGCAGCGGGTTCTGCGTCCTTGGCGTAATACCGCTCCTTCAGTGCCGGATAGTTACCAGCTGCCAGCAGACCTGCTACGGCACTTGCCATTACCTCCCGTGTGTATACGTCAACCTGAGCGGTTTCCGGATTATAAGAAGTAACCAACCCGATCGCTGCAAAAAAAGACAGCGGCGCGTACGCTTTTTTTTGTTTTAACTCAAAGCCGCCTGTAAACGGTACTTTGTTCTTGCCGTCCAGCACAAGCTCCTTACCGGATAATCTGAACTGAACACTCTCCTGGAACCGTTCCAGCAGGAACGTCCCGGTAGCTCCACTGAAGGTGACCTTATATTTGAGGGCCTCTACCGTCTCCCCCAGCGGGAGCATGACGTCCGGTCCGTTGGTATAGGCCGATGTCTCACCCGTCTGTAATTCCTGACCGTTCACGATAATCCTCAAGCTTCCGGCGGCACTAACGTTATTACTGGTCAATACACCTGCTCCTGCTGCAAATAACATTACACTAAGGAATACGGCTACGATTCTTTTGAACAAATCGATCCCACCTTTCCTATATTCGAATATTATGCACGCATGCTTCAGAGATTAACCTTGCCTTATCCATTAACCGTTCTATACTGCTTTGGAACAGCCCTACTCCACTTTGAAGTTGAAATATTGCTTCGGGTAAGGCTCCTTGATCAGTGTGAAATGCCACCATTCCTTGGCGTACGGCTTGAAGCCCTGCTTCACCATCGCATCCTTCAGCAGCTTCCGGTTCGCATGTTGGGTGCTGCTGATGAGATTCGTATTATAGTAAGAGATTTCGCCGAAAAAATCATAAGGACTGCCCATATCCACCAGCTTGCCTGTACTCTTCTGAGCCAGCGTCAGGTCGATCGTGCTGCCCCGGGAATGCCCGGATTTCTTGGCGATGAAGCCCAGCTTGAACAGATTCCGCTTGTCCAGCTTCGGATAATACTGCGCCTTCATCTTCAGATCACCGGCGTCTTGTGACCAGCGCACGAAGTGATTAACGGCTTGCTGCGGACGGTAAGCGTCATAGATTCTCAGAACATAGCCTTTCTGTTCCAGATCTTCGCTAACCTTCTTCAGCGCAGCAGCGGCAGTCTTCGAGAAGATCGCGAGCGGGGCCTTATATCCGTCCACTCTGGTGCCGGTAAAATTATTCTCACTATAGTAACGGATCTCATATTGCGCCGAGGGAATAACCTCATCCAGATAGACAAAACCGCCGGGGAGATTGTTTTTCTTCACAACTGTACTTGGTGTAAACGGTGTCTCAGGAGTCACGGGTGCCGCTGCAGCCGTTGTCATGACGCCCAGAAGTGCAGCCCCGCTTACAATCATTGCGCCTAACAGTAATCCCAGTCTTGTGCCTCTAAATCGCAGCTTATTCACAATGTTTACTCCTCACCTGCCTCATCCCATATTTACCCTTCCAGTATACGGTGCAGCCCCAGGGAGCGTCTATAGCGAAGATGGAGCTTGACCCGCTGGGAGCATATCTTTGCGCCTGTAGACCCCCATCAGCAGCCCGAGAGCCGCGAATTCAATGAACACATGCTGGCCGTAGCTCAAAAACGGGAACGGTATGGAGATCAGCGGCATTCTGCCGGAGAGAATAGTCAGGCCATAGATTAGACGAATGGAGAGCATCAGAGCCAGTGCCAGAATCAGTGCCCGTCCATAGGTATCGCTTACGGTGCGTGCAGAGGATAACATTCTGAGCACAAACCAGCAGACCAGCACAAGCAGCAGCAGGCCTCCGGCCCAACCGAAGGTTTGGATCAAATACACTGGAAAAAGGTCCGTATACGGAAACATCAAGCGTTCTTCCGCAATTCTGTAGCCCATTCCCTGTCCCCTCCAGCCTGCGGAGGTTAACGTGTTATGAATTACACTATTCAAGTACCCAGCGCCGGTATCCCTATGATCCGCTTGAACGGCCGCGATGAACCGCTCCCGGAGATGCAGGTGGTTCCACACATAGAATGCCCCGCCCGTTAGAAATGTTACAGCAATCACCGTACCTCTAATCCAGCGGCGGGTAATCCAGATATAGAGCGTCAGGGATACGGCCAGATATACAATCAGTTCAGGAAAAGCTGGGATAACCGTATAAATCACGACAGGCAGCAGCAATAACGATAATTCCGCCAAGTCTCTTGTTCGTCCGCTCCATGATTTCATGAAGCCTTGTCTGTTCCATATCCCTGCCAGAGCAACTACAAATATATAAGGACTGTATCCGATCACATCGAAGAAGAGTCCTAGAATGCCCACATAACGCCTAACACCATTCGTCACTTGAAGACCATCCAATATGCTGAAGAGGATTGCCATTAATGCTGTGCCATATATCCATCCCGAAGACCGCAGAACGTGCTTGAAATTGATGAAATACATTATGGCCATGACCGCGATCCCAAGAACGATATACACAGATTGGCGCAGCATAAGGGCATCAGGAAATTTGTAATAATCCCCAAACCCCGCTTCCACAGCCGCCATCCCCAGCAGACTTACCGCCGACAACAGAATAACACCCGCCAGCAGCGACCAAGGAATCCTGGGCTTGTGAATCTGGTGCAGATCCCGGCCGATGGCCTGCGGATCACCCAATTGTGCAATTGCATACTGCTGCGCCTCTTCTTCGGATGCCCCCTGCTGCTGCCTCTCCGTCATCAGGTCGGCGAAATGTCCGCTCAGCTCCTCCCGGATCTCAGCGTGCATTCCTTTAGCCTTGACTTCGGCGCACACCTTATTCAAATAGCGGTTCAACACCTTCTGATTTGGTTCCATCAGCCGCTGCCCTCCCCCAGAACGGTATCCATGGCACCCTTGAACAGCGCCCATTCCGCCTTCTTCTCCTGAAGCTTGTGCTTGCCCTCATCCAATAGCCGGTAATACTTGCGTCTGCGTCCGTCTACCTCCATCCAATACGCTTCCACCCAGCGTTCACTCTCCATCGCATGGAGAATCGGGTAGAGCGTACCCTCCTTCAGGGCAAAAACTCCCTGTGAGCGCTGCTCCAGCTCCTTAATCAGCTCGTACCCATACAGCGGCCTGTCCAGCAGCAGAGTGAGGATCATCGTCCCCGTGCTCCCCTTCAGCATTTCTTTGCTGACCTTCATCGGCATTTCCTCCTGTTTGTTTCACCTATACATCGTTAATCTATGCTTAATATACAGTATTAACCAAACGAAGTCCAGCCGCCTCACATCCGCCTCCATACATTAGCAAACACAAAGAAACCTCTCCCGCCAAATGGTTGCCCATTTTAGCAAGGAGAGGTTCTTAGTCAATAGCAGATTAATTAATGCATCGAAGCCTGAGTCTTGTGCGATACGATGACACGCTTAAGGAAGAACGCAATCACCAGACCTATAATAGCCATGACCATCCCGAAGATGAAGGCATTCTGCACTCCATGAGTGAAGGCAGCGCCGATGTTTAGCGGATCAGCCGGGTTAGTGACGGTCTGCATGTAGCTTTTGGAGCCGGAGGTCATGATGCTTACCGCCAGCGCTGTACCAATCGCACCCGCCACCTGCTGAAGTGTATTCATAATGGCTGTACCGTGCGGGTAGTATTCCAGCGGAAGCTGATTGATCCCATTCGTCTGTGCAGGCATCATAATCATGGAGATTCCGATCATAAGCACACTGTGAAGCACGATCACGAAGACAACGGTCGAAGTAGCTGTAATTCCCGAGAAGAACCACAAGGAGACGGCGACGAGCGCCAGTCCTGGGATAACCAGCCATTTCGGACCGTATTTGTCGAACAGACGTCCCATGACCGGCGACATCAGCCCGTTGATGATTCCGCCCGGCAGCAGCAGTAATCCTGCCTTGAAGGCTGAATACCCTTGTCCCTGCTGCAGATACATAGGAAGAATCAGCATCGAGGAGAGAATAACCATCATACAGATAAAGACCATCAGTACCCCAACCACGAACATCGGGAACTTGAAGGCGCGCAGATCAATCATAGGCTGCTTCATCGTCAACTGGCGGATACAGAACAGAATAAGGGCAATCGCACCGATCACGATGGCGATAATAACCTTCGGACTTCCCCAGCCTTCCGCTTCACCGGCACTGCTGAAGCCGTAGACAATACCGCCAAAGCCGAAGGAGGACAGAATAATGGACAGGACATCAATCTTAGGCTTCGTCACTTCCGTGACGTTCTGCATGAAGAGAATTCCGCTAATTAGAGCCATTACCAGGAACGGCAGGGACAGCCAGAAGATCCAGTGCCAGCTCAGGCTCTCAATCAGCAGACCGGCAATCGTAGGTCCAATCGCTGGAGCTACCATGATTACCAAGCCGATAAGTCCCATCGCCGCCCCTCTTTTCTCAGCGGGAATGATGATTAGAATCGTATTGAACATCAGCGGCAGAAGCAGCGCGGTTCCCATCGCCTGTACCACTCTCGCAGTGAGCAGAAACTCGAAATTCGGCGACATCGCCGCAAGGAACGTGCCCAGAATAGAGAAGCATAGGGCAGCGACGAACAACTGTCTTGTGGTGAACCACTGCAGCAGCATCCCTGAGATCGGAACCAGAATGCCCAGCGTCAGCAGATAGGCGGTAGTCAGCCACTGCGCCGTCGATGGTGTAATTTGCAGGACATTCATAAGATCACTTAAAGCTACATTTAGGGCAGTCTCACTGAACATGCCGATGAAGCCGGCAATCAGCAGGGAGATCAGAATGGGTAAAGTCTTGAATTGCCGGGGCTTACTTGAACCCTTGTCAGTCATAGTTGCATTCACTCTCGTATCCTCCTGGTATCTGTGTATATCTCTCTAGGGTCTTGCGTATTACGGTTAAGCCAGTATTGCCGGAATGCACTCTGCTGCTGCTTCCAGCGGTTGAATATTTCTGCAGGTCAACGCCTGCAGCAGCGCCCCCTCGAACAAGGAGACCACCACCGAAGCTTTGCACTCTGCCGTTTCCTCCTGTACCCCCTCCCGGATCAGACGCTTCGCAATAATATCCTGCCAATCCCTGAAGACACACTGGCAAGCAGTGCGCAGCTCATGGCTGACACAAGAGGTCTCCACGGCTACCCAGAAGCTGAACGGAACCAGTCCTTCAAAAGAGGATTTCTCCGCCTCATTTGCCATAGACATGATGAAATTCTGCACAGCCTGAGCCGGCACCGCTTCACTCTCCATATAATGGCGCAATAAACGGGCTACCTCTTCACTAGTCCGGTTAATGCAGGTCAGGGCCAGCTCCTCTTTGCCGTGGGGAAAATAATAATACAAGGAACCCTTGGGCGATTCGCTGTCTTTAATGATCTGATTCAGTCCGGTAGCATGGTACCCCTGTGTAAAAAACAACCTGGAAGCCGTATCCACAATGGCTTCGCGTGCATTAGGCTTGTTCGACAAGCTCTACACTTCCTTATCTTGACGATCCAACCATTATAACAATTGGTCTACATAATAAAACCACAAAAAAACGCCTCCTGTCAATGGATAATAATTTTAAATTTTGGTAGGAGCTTAGCGTATATTTACGGTAAACTGTCGGCGAACCTCCAGAAAACAAATTCAAAAGCGAATCGCGCAGTTTCTGTATGGTATTTTCGCATTTCGCCAGTCGGTGACATCATCATTTAGGGATAGGTTTCATATTAATAATCAAGAACCCTTAACAATCTGGCCAAGTCAACCTCACGGATTGTTCAAGCTTAGGAAGAAGACGAAGAATAATCTCTCATGCGGAAAGGAGGTATACAGATGGTTTTCGCTCACAAACCGCCTGTTTTTGATAGCAAAACAGCCATATTTCTCTCTGCGATGAGCTATCAGACCTACCCGTTCTTTTTTGAGGGAAAGCTTGTCTTGCCGGAAGGCTTTAAGCTTCGATTTACGATCCGCGCTTTTGCCGACGTTGAGAACCCTACGGAGCTCGTATTCGGCTTTATCGCCGTGTCGCGGGATCAAATCGTTGTTGCGTTTAGAGGATACGCTTCGTATCCGGCAGACCTTCTTGCCTCATATGACATCTTTCTGACCCCATATCCTTTCGTCCGAAGCGGGGGGAAAACCTCTCGTGGCTTTACATGTTTGTATCGATCAACCAGAAACAACTTAATCCGTGAATTAAACAAGCTTTCGACAGCTAAAAGGCTGTATATTACCGGCCACAACTACGGTGGGGCTTTGGCCACGCTGGCCGCTTTGGATATTGCAGTAAACACCAGGTTCAAGCATCCGTTCGTCTATACGTACGGCAGTCCTCGCATCGGAGACCCCAACTTCGTTTCCCGCTTTAACAGTACAATTAAAAACAGTGTGCGAATCGTCAACATTCATGACTCTTTCCCGACTTTCCCGGCCCGAAGGTATCCGCCTCCTTTTACAAAGAGAGGAATTACTTATAGGCATGTAAAAACGAAGGTACCCATCTCTTTTCAACTGAACAATGTGCCGCGCAACGACTCGATTGCCTGCTATTTTAACAAGCTCAGTCAAAAGAATCCCAAATTCGCCAAAGCGTTATGCGACGAAAATCCGGGGTTCTGTCCTGATACCGGCATGTGCTTTCCGTTTCAAGGATGCTAGCGCTCGAATCCTTGAATATTAAGGAGGAGTTGCAGTTTTGAAAATTCCAGACATGTACAGCAACGAAGACGCGATATTGCTTGCGGCCATGATCAATCAGGCTTACCGGCTTTTTGAGAAGGAAAAGGTAGTTCTGCCGCAAGGTTATACCCTTCGATTCAACATTCTAGCGCTTGCAGGTGTCGAACAGCCGGAGGAAGAAGTATTCGGCTTTCTCGCGGAGTCGAAAGATAATGTCATAATAATTTTCAGAGGAACACGAACATTTAAGGACAATGAGTCAGACCAGGACTTGTATCAAGTTCCCTTTCCATTTGTCAGAAATGCCGGAAAAACCCATCGCGGTTTTACATGTATTTATCAATCGGCAAGAGATGAATTGATCGAGGAATTGAACAAACTTTCTACGAATAAAAGACTGTTGATTGCAGGCCACAGTCTGGGAGGGGCTTTAACCGTATTGACTGCTTTGGATATTGCGGTGAACACCGGATTTAAACATCCTGTCGTGTATTCATACGGCAGTCCGCGTGTCGCAGACCCGAAATTTTCTTCCTTTTTCAACCAAACGGTAAAAAACAGTTTTCGTATTGCCAACGTCCATGACATTATTCCGACTTTGCCGGCTAATGCGTATCCGCCTCCGTTTACCAACAACGGTTTGTTTTATCGGCATGTAAACACGAAGGTTCCGATCTCTTTCCAGTTGAACAGTTTGCCTGTCCGCAATCATGAGATTGTCTGCTATTTCAAATTCCTAAGCCGACGGAATCCTGATTTTGCCAAAGCTTTATGCGCGGATAGCCCGGGGTTTTGTCCCGATACGGGATTATGTGTTCCGTTTATAGGAATATGCAGTGCGGAGGAAGAAAGACCAAACCGTACATAATCGAGGATTTTCGAGTATCTCTAGTCCATTTCACAGAACAGGCCAGCCAGTCCTTGCAGCAGTAGAACACTACTGTCAAGGCTTGGCTGGCCTGCGCCTGCCGGAATGAAGCGGACTAAAGTGTAACCCGTTCAGCGTTCCCTGCCTGCCACATCCCAGCGGTGACGGAACTTCTCGAGGCGCGGATGGACCTCAGCCGGCGCTTCGGAGAGCAGCAGACGCAGCTTGACGATCCACTCCTCGAAGGAGGAGAAGGAGGCGAACAGATTCGCCATAGCTGGAGTCAGATAGAGGAAATACGGCGCGGGGTAAATGTCGCAGATATGACGCAGCGCCGAATCCATCGGGGTATACTTCTTACGCTTACCTTCGAGGCTCTCTACGGTGATGAAGGACTGTCCCTGCTCTTTTTTCCACGCATGCAGCCGGTCGTCCCGCTTATACCAGGCCTTCACCGGCTCCTTCGTCATCCGCCGGACGGTTTCTTCATGCAGCGGGTAGAGCACCAGCTTCGTGAACTTGCGCTCCACTGCCGTCTCCGCCGCCTTAAGCAGCTCCATATCCGATATATGCTCGAAGGAATCATAGAAGATCAGCGTTCCCTTGCGCTCACTGGCTGGCGGTTCATAGCCATAAGGCATATGCTGTATGTCACGTGTCATCCTATTACCTCCCGTGTATTACTGCCTATAGCATATCATGCTACCCGGGACGGCGTACAATTCTGCAAGCTTGTCATGAAAAAGCACTGCTGCTCATTTCCCTTGGCTCAATCCGCTAACCCAGCTCTTCACGGAACCATTCTATGGTTTCCTTAATGGCATTTTTATACGATGTCGGATTATATTCAGGAAACCGCTTCATGAATTTGTTATCATTCAGCAGCAGAGGATACTCGAATTCATATAGAAGCTCATGGAATTCGTTAGCTTCCTTATTGAACATACCGGCTAATCCGACTGCCCAGCTCGGCACCGCACAGCACTTTCCCGGACTGCCAGCCGCATGGTGGATATTCATCAGGAATTGCCGCCCCTCAATAGCTCCGGAGCCGGACACATGCCACTCCCCCTGCTCACCGCTCTCCGCCAGCAGCACGGCCGCTCTGGCCGCATCGCGGATATAGACCAGATCATGTGGAACGTCCAGCTTCACCGGCCACTTAATCGTTCTGGCTTGGAGGGCTCCGCTGAAGATCGGTCCGAATAAGCGGTTCGTGACATTGGGACCGTAGCAATTCGGATATCGCGGAATCACGTAACGGAAGCCCCGCCGTTCAGCCTCCGTCTTAAGCAGCTCCTCCAGTTGATTCCGCAGCTTCCCCTTGCGGGTTCGTGCCTCCTTCGGATGGCGTTCATCCGCTGGAAGATATTGGAGCTTTCCGTAACCGTAGATATTGCCCGGAAATAACAGGGTCTGGCCAGTCTTAAGCTGGCGGGTTACCCGCTCCAGCGCCTCTGGCATGACAGAGTACCAATCCTGATACGGTACATTAAGACAGAAATAGACGGTTGTCACCCCATTCAGCGCTTCAGCAAGCACCTTCTCATTCCTTACATCTACTGCCGCCAGGGTCAACAGCGGGCCCTTCAGCCTGCGTAAAGCCTGACTGGAACGGTGGTAGGTAGCCTTCACCAGTCTGCCCCGTGACAGTAATTCTTGTGTGATGGAATGGCCCAGACTGCCATTTCCCCCAATGACGAGATTCATAACATGAACGGCTCCTTATCGAACGCATGAATACCTTCAGCAACCAGCTAACGGTTCATTCAATTTGCCCGTGATTATAATTCGCAGTTGTTGAAGAACCGGATCATCCATGCTGCTTCTATAGAAGGGAAGGATATATATTCCAGTAACCTGCGTTGTTATCAGTATAGCGCCTGCAAGTCACTGTATTCATTGGGTTAATTTGACGATTCATGTCGATTTCGAGCTTTTATATGGACATATGGTGAATTATTGAATTTCAATAGTTTTGCATCAGCGAATTTTTGCTCAATTAGAATGGTCTAGTTGTGTATGCTTCTGTTTCTGATAAGCATATACAGCAGCACCCAGCGTACCTGCACGGCTGCCCAGTTCAGCCTGAACAATCCGGCACCGGCTTGCGGACAGCTTCAGCGCATGGGCATTTACAGTATCGCGGACACTGTTCAGGAGACGGTCTCCTGCTGCGGCCATGCCGCCCCCAATAATAACCAGCTCCGGGTTCAGCAGATTAATCACATTCGCCAGCCCGTATCCCAGCAGCTCCCCCGTCTCATGCATAACCTCAATGGCCAAGGGGTCTCCAAGATCATAAGCCTCTGAGATCATCTGCGCCGTAATCTGCTTCTGGGTCTGCTTGGTCCAGGTCTGAATCAGGCTGACCCTCCCTGCCTCCAGCTTCTCCTTGAAGGTATTCACCATCCCCACCGCAGATACATACCGCCCCAGGCACCCAGAGCTTCCGCAGCGGCAGGGACGTCCCTGCCGGTACATATTCATATGCCCGATTTCACCTGCGCTGAAGGTTGTCCCATACAGCACCTTGCCGTCATGAACCATCCCGGAGCCGAGACCGGTCCCGAGTGTGAGCAGTATCAGATGCTTATGACCTTGTCCGGCACCATGGTGCCATTCTCCGTAGAGATTAACCCGCACATCGTTATCTATGTAGACCTCGAAGTCGTAGTAAGGCTTCATTTCGTTGACCACATGGACCTGCTCCCAGCCGGGAAAATTCGGTGAGAAGACCGACAGGCCCTCCTCCGGGTCGAGCAGACCAGGGATTCCCATTCCCATACAGGCAATCTGCGACTCGTAAGTTCCGCTTCCTGCACATAGCTGTGTAACAGCAAGCCTGATCCGCTCCAGCACATGTGCCGGACCCTGCTGCGCTTCTGTGGGTATCGACAACTCCTCCAGGGCTGTGAAATGCTTATCGAATAGGCCTGCCTTAATATTGGTTCCGCCCAGGTCAATGCCGACTATGTATTTATCCATTCTCTCCCATCCTTCTTTCCCTATTAGAATGCTGTACCTCTCTTCTCTAATTATGCGCTTTCAACATTTAGATAAGTAGCATTTTCCGAGCATCTGGATAGTACGTTTCACTTGAAAATGAACATCCTGCCGATAGCGAATGCTGTTATTTTATTGACAAAGAGGGCTGCCCCGGCAGCCAAACTTATGCTGCGGGACAACCCCCATTGTATAGCTATTTCATTCAAGCGTCTTAAGACCCGGCGCCCTTATACCGCTTGACGCCATAGCTCCAGGCCATCAGGCCGATGCTGAGGAAGACCACGCCGACCAGCGGGGTCAGCAGGGCCATCGTCCGCATCTCATCGCGGTGCAGGAACAAGGCTGCCGGATAGATCCCGACAAAAGCAAACGGGATAATCCACGTAAGCAGCACCTGAATCGCCCGGTTGTAGATCGTTACCGGATAACGTCCGTACGTCTGGATGTTATACATCAGCGGCAGAATGCCTGTAGGCGCATCCGAATAGAACGACAACGAGGTCAGTGTCGTATAGATCCCTGTATAAATGGCTACAGCGCTGAGAGTCAGAAGAATCAGCATCGGCAGGGTCCACCATTCAAACGGCAGGCCCAAATTGCTGCCGCTGATCGCCATGACAATCAGCCCGATGAAGGAGCCGAACAGGGATGGCGGGTCCACATTCTCCAGGAAGATCTGGAACAGGTTATGCGCCGGACGGGTCAGGATGCGGTCCATTTCGCCTTTGACAATATACCGCTCACTGAAGCCCCACATATTGACGAAGCAGCTGAACACGCCGAACGGTACCATGAAGAAGCCGTAGACGAACACCACTTCGTTCTGATTCCAGCCGCCCAGGCTGTCAGTATGCATGAAGATGACCAGGATGAAGATAAAGTTCGTCGCCTGGAACAGCAGGTCGGAAATGACCTCCACCCAGAAATCCGCGCGGTAGGTTAACCGTGTTTTCATATAATTCTTCAGATATTCAATCAATAAGCCCAGGTAGTACATAGCTCAGCTTAACCCCCCTGCACGAACAGCCGCTGACGCGCTGCGTGATTTAGCCAGACAATCGGAATGAGCAGAATCAGGAACCAGATGACCTGGATACCCAGCACATTCCAGATGCCCACCCCCTGCACGCGGCCTGTAAATACAGAACCCGGCAGATAGGTAATCGCTTGGAAGGGAAGTACCTTAAGCACGGAGGACAACCAGTCCGGGAATAAGGTAATCGGCACAATCAGCCCCGAGAACAGATCCACGACCACACGCTTCATGCGCATCATCCCCTCATTGTTCTCCACGAAGAAGGCAGACAGGCCTGTGATAATATTAATCTGCGAGCTGATCAGGAAGCTGAAGAACAGCATGACCAGGAACCCGGCCCAAGCCGAGGGCTCCGTAGGGAGCTGTACCGGAAACAGCAGAATGGCAATCACCATGCCCGGGATCATCAGCATCATGAAGCGGAACAGGCCTTCGCCGAGGCCCTGCATCATTTTGACCAGAACATAATTATAAGGCCGGATGAACTGGATCGCGATGCTTCCGTCACGGATATCCGTGGAGATCTCCCGGTCCAGATTGTTGAAGTAGAAGGCACGCGCCATCCAGGACACCGCCACATACGTGGTCATCTGCGCCCCGGTAAAGCCGCCGAGCGATTCACCATCGCCATAGATCGCTCTCCAGGTGAAATAGTTCACCCCGATATTGAGCGTGTAGATCAGAATCCCCGAATAATAATTCACCCGGTAAGCAAGCATCGTCAGGAACCGGATACGGATAAAATCAAAATAAGCGCCAAGCAGCAGCCTCCGCCCATTCTCCCCGGAACCGCCCGGAGAACCGCCGGAGGAGGGAACTGCCGTTGCCAGCTTCTCAGACATGGATAACCTCTTTCTCATCGCTGAGAGCGGCGATCCGCTCCTCCGGCTTCTCTGCCGAGCCTGACTGATAAATACTGCGGACGATGTCATCCGTGTTTGTTTCGATGATTTTGATGTCTGTAATATCGGCCTGTCCGACGACCCGGCCCAGCACATCCGATACATTCAGCTCCAGCGGAATCCAGACCTTGGCCGCCAGCTCATTCTCTGCGGTCCAGGTCACCGGCATGCCTTCCGTCCAGCCGATCAGCTGCTGCAGCTTCGTGGCTGTTCCGAACTGGAACTGCACCTCACGCCCGGTTCCCCAGCGCTGCTTCAGATCATCCAGACCTCCGTCATAGATAATCCGCCCGTCATCCAGCATAATGACCCGCGAACAGAGCGCTTCGATATCCTGCAGATCATGTGTCGTCAGCAGGATGGTTGTGCCATGCTCCCGGTTCATATCCTTCAGGAATTCGCGGATCTCCGACTTCACGACAATATCCAGTCCAATCGTCGGCTCATCCAGGAACAGAATGGACGGATTGTGCAGCAGTGCCGCTACAAGCTCGCAGCGCATCCGCTGGCCCAGGCTTAATTTGCGGACCGGACGGTTCAGCAGATCCTGAAGCTCCAGGCGTTCCACCAGCTCATCCAGCCGTTTTTTGAAGTCCTGCTCGGACACGCGGTATACCTTGCGCAGTAGCTGGAACGACTCAATCACGCCGATATCCCACCAGAGCTGGCTCCGCTGGCCGAAGACAACGCCGATGTTCTGCACGAACTTCTCGCGCTCCTCGTACGGCACGAAGCCGCCGACAGTCAGACTGCCGGCGGTAGGGACAAGAATTCCGGTAAGCATTTTGATCGTAGTAGACTTCCCTGCCCCGTTCTCCCCAATATATCCGCAGATTTCACCTTCGGGAATGCTGAACGAGATGTCCTTCACTGCTGTTACTTCGGAATATTGCCGCTTAAACAAATCAGCGAAGGCCCCTTTGAGGCCCTCGCGGTTTTTTTGGACTTTGAAGGTCTTGCGCAAGTCCTGCACTTGTATAGCATTCATAGGTTACCTCACTAAGCTAAGTATTGGGTTCAGTACCCCATTATAATGGAACGGATGCATATCCGTCCAGCCTGCTTATTTAGCCACTCTTCCCTCAAAAAACTCTGCACCCGGCACAGCCTCCAGATGTCCGGAACGGGCCACCTTGGTCCGCAGGTACTTCTCATTGAAGGCCGATACGTCGCCCCATAGCGGCACCCGCTTCACTGTATTCATTCCGGCAGCCCGTAGTGCTTCCAGCTTCTTCGGATTGTTGGTGATCAGAGTCACAGGATGGCTGCGCAAATGCTGAAGCACGCTGATCGCATCTGTGTAATCTCTGGAATCATCGGCGAACCCAAGCTCCAGATTGGCCTCTACGGTATCATACCCTTCTTCCTGAAGAAGATATGCCATTGCTTTGCTGAACAAGCCAATGCCTCTTCCTTCATGATTCGCCAGATAAAAGAGGGCCCCGGCGCCATGCTGGGCAATCATCTTCATCGACTGGTGCAGCTGGAAGCCGCAATCGCAGCGCTTGCTGCCGAAGATATCCCCGGTATGGCAAATGCTGTGCATCCGGATCAGCGCTTCCTCCGAATGCTCGAAATCTCCGTAGACCAGGACACTGGACTGCTGTCCATCCGCAAGCTTCATCGATGACAACCGGCTGATGAGCAGCTCGGTAGCCTCCTTGCCTTCAGCGCGCTGAAGCTCTTCGTCCGTCACATTCAGCCAGCTGTACCATTTGAAGGTGATCGTCTCCCCGTCCAGATTGACAGGCAGGGTAATAGGTCCGACCAATATATTCGTGGAGTTTTCCATAGGAATCCGGTTGATTTTGTTCTGTAGTATAGATAGGATATCTGGGTTGATCATAAGAGCACCGTCCTAAAAGTTTGATAGCATAAGCTTCTTCGATTCCATTATGCAACCTTGCTGTGAAAAGAATTCACTTCGCTTTAAATTTTGATATTTTACTTTCTTCATAGTAACTATTTGTAAGTTAGTTTATCATTGTAATATAACTTCGTCAAGTTATAATATATATTTAAATATTTATAATTACTTATTGTAAGTTTATGATATAATGAATGCTGAGGTGATCCTTATGAATGATTTTGAAATGTGCCCGCGGTTTGAGAAAGCGGTAGATGTGCTGAGTAAGCGGTGGGTCGCCCTGATCGTGTTCGTCCTGATGGATGGTCCGCGGCGGTTCGGAGAAATTGAGCATTGCTTGTCCAACCTTAGCGGCAAGGTCTTGTCAGACCGGTTGAAGGAGATGGAGACGGAAGGGATCATACAGCGCACTGTATATCCTGAGATGCCCGTACGAATTGAGTATTCGTTAACCGATAAAGGTACGGCCCTGGCTCCCATTCTTGGAGAGATCGGTAACTGGTCTACGGATTGGATCGAGATCGGCGTGACCAAATGATTCCCGCACGGCACGCGAAGCAGCGCCCTTGAAGCTCCTGAACAGGAACCTTCGGGGCGCTGCTTTGTTTGATTTTATAATAAGCATGGTCGATTCCTACAGATCCTTACGCTGAAAGCGCAGAAGCCCCAGCCCAAAGATAACCACAGTGTAGATTACAGCGTATACGACAAAGGTATTAGACGGAAATGAATTGAAATTCATCAGACTAAGCGCCCCGCTATCCATCGATAACATACCATTCATATCCTGTAAGCTGAACAGCTCGACAGTCATTCGGCGCTGCAAGGTATCTGCGGGCATAATCATCGAGATCATTCCGGTCAGATTATTCAGCACCTTGAGTCCGTCGTCCTCCAGTCTCAGCGAACCGCTAAGCTTATCTACCATCCCTCCGAGAAATCCCGCCCCGTAGAGCATTGTCATGAACACACCGTTGCCAAGCGCCGAGAATAGTCCTGAACCCAGCATGGATACGGAGATTAACAAGGGAACTACAGAGGCGAACAGCAGGAATGACTTCGCAAGCACGACTGCATCTCTGGGAACATTCGCGTGGGCACTTGTAATCAGCAGAATTGCAGTGAACAGAATGAGGGCATAGATCGTTCCCAGCGTGACAAAGCCCAGCCAGCGACCAAGATACCATTTCCAGCGCGGCAGCGGCCGGGGTAACAGAGCCTGCATGACCCCCTGCTCCGCCTCACCAGCAATCACCGAGAAAGAGCTGAAGATCGCCAGAAAGGCAATAACGAACGCGCCGAAGAAAAAGCCCAGACTCAGAATAAAAGCGCCGTTCATGTACTGCATGAACAACCCGCTGCCATTTCCCAGCGTTCCGGCCCCTTGATCGTTCGTTCCCACGGTATCGGCCACAAACCAGAAGGCAATCAGGAACACCAGGGTCAGCAGGAGGGTTAGCAGCATCACTTTTTTGCGCAGCATTTCTTTCCAGGTCATTGCTAATATAGTTCTCATTCCTTCTCCCCCCTATGACTGAGCCCGGCTACCGCATCCATGAACCAGTCCTCCAGCCGTTCAGTCTGGCGGCTTACCTGGTACAGCGTCATCCCTTGCTCCACCATCAGCCCGTTCAGCCAGCCTGCCTGCTCCTCATGATCCAGCTCCGCCTCCAGCCACACGACGCTTGAATCTGACTCCTCCTGTGCCGGATCATAGCCCGATTTACCCGCCGCAGGCACGGATTCCCGGATGGATAGCCCTGTATGCTCATTAAGCCAGGACAGCAAAAAAGGCGTGTATCCGCCCACTTTGAAATGCCAGCTTGTCCGTTTGTTCAGCATCTCCGCTACTTTGCCGTGCCGCAGGACCGCTCCGTTACTCAGCAGAGCCATCCGGTCGCACAGCACTTCAACATCCTCAAGTAAATGAGAGTTGAGAAAAATAGTAATTCCCCGGTCCTTCAGCCGCTGCAAAATCTTCCGCACTTCCATTCTCCCGATGGGATCAAGGGCTGAAGAGGGTTCATCCAGGAACAGAATCTCCGGATCATTCACTAGCGCACACGCAAGACCCAGCCGCTGC
The DNA here is from genome assembly GCF_038002805.1 of Paenibacillus sp. FSL H3-0333. Lineage (NCBI taxonomy): Bacteria > Bacillati > Bacillota > Bacilli > Caryophanales > Paenibacillaceae > Paenibacillus > Paenibacillus sp. FSL H3-0333. The sequence continues at coordinate 4,740,494 of NZ_JBBODG010000001.1, forward strand.
TGCATTCCCTTGGAATAATGCTTAACCCGGTCCCTTCCGCGCAGCCCGATACCTACCTCCTGCAGGAGGTGAGGGATTCTCTGATCCATGACGGATTTCGGAATCCGGCACAGCTTGGCATGAAGCCTGACCACCTCTTCACCAGTCAGCCAATCCTGGTAGCGGTACAGCTCCGGCAGATAGCCAATTTTCATTTTGGCTTCCATAGAGCCCAGCGGATGGCCCAGGATGGAAGCATGGCCGCCTGTTGGTGAGATGAGTCCGACGAGCATTTTGACAAAGGTACTCTTGCCGGCACCGTTGGGGCCGAGGAAGCCGAAGGCTTCCCCTTTCCCCACAGTCAGAGTAACATCCCGGCAACCGCGCCCGTTCGGATAAGCTTTGGTCAAGGCGTTCGCATCAATCGCAGGGATACTGCTCATTGTGTGATCAACTCCTGTACCTTCTGAATGAACTGCTCGCGCTCAGGATAGATATCTCCGCCGCTAAGCTGCAGAAGCTGCCCCTTCTGCACCCAGACAGCCGTATAGCTGTTGCCGTTACTGAACTTCATTTCAGTAAGAATGACCGGCGTACCAGCCACCGTAATCTGTTCATCATGATTGCCCTTAATCAGCGGCATCGGCAAATCGCCGGACAAAATCCGGCTCTTCTGCAGACTGCTTCGCAGATTGTCGGGAATCAGCGGGAAGTTCACAACGGCATCAATCGCTTCGTCCAGATCCACAGAAGGATCTACGGTAACGACAGGTGTGTTCATCTGTGACAAGGCTCCCCAGTGCTGATCGCTGCCCAGATCGTAATTCACCTGCTCGGGGATATGAAGCGTAATCGGCTTGCCATCTACAGATGCAGGCAGCAGATTGTCCGAGCCCAGGCGTTTCAGTGCCTTGTTCACTTCATCCACCTTCAGGTTCAGTGTGATATCATGGGACCCGCTGACCTGAACAAACTTGACTGAATCCATGACGGACCCCTTCAGCGGCTCGTAGCCCAGCAAGCCTTGGATATCCTTGAGCGGAACATTTTCCTTCATCTCACCATTGGTGATGGAGATGTCACCGAAGGCCTCAAGGGATTGCTCAATATTGCCATTGCCATTCTGAATTATCTGATAGAACATATCCCGCAGATCGCCTTCTTCAACAACAGTAGCCTCCTGCATCTTGAACTGGTTCAGCAAGGCTGCCATGGCTGTATTCCCTACCGGAGTAGCCAGAATTGCTGCGAAAATCGCTACGCCTGCTGCCGCAGCGACCCACTTGCGGCTGCGGCTCATTATAGGCCGGCGTGACTTGCGCCCTGTATTCTGCACTGGCTCCGCTGCTGCACGACTATCCGCCTTAGCTGCCGGAAGCACTTCATCTGCTGCCGGTTCTGTTCTATCTGATCTATCAGCCTTGGCAGCCTGTTCCTCTAGAAGGGTCTCTTGCTTGCCCCATGTAGCCCACACCGGATTGACCGGCTCGTCTTCCAGCTTCTCCTGTAATTTAGCCCAGGCTTCATCTGTGTTCTGTGGCTGTACCTGCCCGTTTGCTCTATTCATGGTCACTTTCCTCCCGGATCTCATTATTCTTGCGGAATGGATTTCACCGCATGGTGTTTCAGTTTAGCTGTCGCCCGGCTTAACAGGGTTCCGACTACTGGCGGCTTCACTCCCAGCTCCCCGGCGATCTCTGCATAGCTGTAGCCCGAATACTTAAGCAGCAGGGCCTGCCGGTCCCGTTCGGGAAGATCCTCCAGCCAGCTCCGTACATCTTCCTGATCCAGCTTGCTGAGGACTACTTCTTCCCCCGTAGGAGCAGAAGCCCCCGCATCATATAACAGCTCCTGTTTGTTGATCAGTCGCCGCTCTCTCACCCGCTGGTTCAGATAATCATATCCGATCCGTGTTAGCACTCTATGCAGCCACGCCCCCAGAGCCGCGGGATCATCCGGCGGATTTCTGTAGAGTCTGATAAAAACCTCCTGCGCCAGATCATCGGCAGCACTCTCGTCCCTCACAAGTGCCGCCAGCTTGCGGCGCACACTCGGGTAATGCTCATAAAAGATTAATTTGTATGGGTCTGATTCCGGAATATTCATTAGGTAAATCCTCCTTATCCGCTGCAGCTATAAGTAAGACGAAGGCTAAGGCGGATTTGTATCACCTTGCCTCAAGATTTCTCTCCAGCAATTCTGATCTTCTAATTATACGTCAGCCCGGTTGACCCGCATACATCCACTCCGGGCGCTGCCCTATGCATCTACATCCACCAAATAACCCCACAAAGTGGGGCTTTAGCGTAGGTGATGACTCAGGTACTTTGCGGGGACCCCAAAACATATGAATGCTTATCTGTCACAAAAAAAACGGTCCTCCGGTAAAATCCCGGGGACCGTTTGCGTCTTGCTATTCCATTCATGACTATTGCTTGCTGTAATTCTCGTCCCCAACCTGGATGCTGCCGTCATCATGCTGGAAGAATAGGGAACTGGATACCTTACCGTTACCAAAAGCGAATACAATGGTATTCCCGCTTATCTTATATGAACCGGTGTCTGAACCGCCGGCCCCGCCTGTTGTGGGTGCTCCGCCCTGGACGGTACCCAGCATCAGGTTGTCGCTGGTGAAGGTTCCATTGCTGTTCAGCACCAGCGTCCGTGTCCAAGAAGTTGACCCGGCAGATATCCCGGCCAGCCCTTGGAAGCCGCGGTGAACATAAGTACCACTTAGGGTCAGCCCGTTCTTGACTGTTTTGACCCGGCTCAGCTCAACATCATCAATATACAGCTTGCCGGATTTGACCGCAATATCATAGGTGTCTCCGTTACTTAGCTTCAGCTTACCGTTCTGTATCGTGTAAGTCTGGCAGCCGTCACGCGAGCAGTTGATCGTCTCCGGTCCACCTTGCTTCGGAGCATCAACAACTACTTTATTACCCGGCAGGAAAGTGATGATATTCCAGCACATCCCGCCGCACGCATACCCGTCGTAGTCCGGGCTGAAGCCGTAATACATTCCCTGCAGATTGCTCAGGTTCACTTGGTCAGAAGCGGCTGGCTTATAGGAACCGTCTCCGGCAGGAGCATTCGGCACAGTCCCTGGAGCTGGCGGCTTGGGCTGTTGCGGCTGGCTGGCGATCTGCTCGTCATATACTTTTTTGAATTCAGCGATTTGCTTATCAACCTCCGCCTTCGCCGTGGCTTGGGTCAGGCCGTTTGCCGCTAAGTAAGGATCGGTATAGACGAGAATTTGCGGCTTATACGGATTCCATGCCACCAGCGCTTTAGTGGATTCCCCAACGAATCGGAGCGGGACCATTGTATAATTATCGATAATAGTTGGCGCTTGCAATAGCTGAACACTGGTGCCATTGACGGTAGCCGTCTTGCTGCCTATCGTCATGACGATGGTTAGGCCTTCCTTGGTGCCGGTTACCGTCTGCTGTGCCGGATTCCAGCCTACTGTGAGGCCCATCGCTTCGAACAGCGGACGAAATGGAACCAGCGTCGTCCCTTTATCCAGCAAGGGAGCTTTATCAAAAGATAACGGTTTATCATCCAGATTGACCTGGATCGTTTTGCCTGCTGCCGGTGAAGCTTCCGCTTGGCCCGCTGATACACTCAGCGCTACGGCTACCCCTAGCCAGATGACAGCCGTCCATAACCGCCGGATCACAGGTCCGGACATTCGCCTTTTTCTCACCTATACCCCATCCTTTCGCAAAACAAACGGATTTTTAGATTTATAACCCGTCAGTCCCGCGTTTAAACAGAACCAGTCAAAAAATGATTTTTTGACACACAGAAAAAGCCCTCCCGCACACGGTAGGACTGATATCTGGTGTATATCCATTAAAAGGTTGATCTTGCCAATAAAATATAGTAGTTTATTAGGTGTAAACTATTATAAATTGAAAGGTGGAGCTAAGGGTGGAACAGAAATGTATGGAAATGATGATGAACATGTGTATGGAAGACATGATGTCGAAGATGAAGAACATGAAGATGTGCATGGAAACCATGACCGAAATGGGCATGATGAACATGGATATGGACAAGATGATGACTCAAATGCAGCAGTGCGACGAAATGATGACCATGTGTATGACCATGATGCGTAATGGAATGGAAATGTCCAAGTAAGTCCAGGTTTACGACGGCAAGCCCTTGAGAGTGAATCTGCGAAATTCACCTTTACTGTGCATGTCATGGCTGAGCAGACTAACTGCATGCCATTTTTTAGTTAAACTATATTACCTCTATATCTACCTAATCATATCTCCGATTATTTCTTCTCTATCCTCTATCTAATCCTGATATACCGCGCTTGAAGCTGCTTAGCCACGTGAATCCGCTCCATCTTCAGCTCCCACATCTGTTCTCTCCACAGACCGCTATCCGTTGTATCCTCTTGCTCTCTCAGCTTATCGAATAATTGCATCAGCAATAAGTTAATATCGTCGAACCGCGACCACAGCGCTCTCACACTATCCACTTGTTTCTTTTCTTCGGCAAGCATTTCATAGTTATTCAATTGCTCCAGGAGATCAGCCTGCCACTGTTCATCGTTAATTGCCTTGGCATAATTCAGCAAATCCAGATAATCATCTATAGACAAAGGGACCGACTCCTTTTTTCTTTATACCAAGTATTATACTCGGTATTGTATATATTGCAATAGCCTGCGCACAAAAAAACAGACATCCTGTGAAGGATGCCTGCATGGAATTCCCTATTCTGCTGTGCTAACAAGCTTCAAGCTACATCAGCTTCTTAATATCATCCTTGAGTTGCTCGGACTGTGGTCCAAATACAATCTGTACAGCCCCCTGACCAAGCCGCATGACACCGGAAGCCCCCAGCTGCTTGAGCGCGGAGTCCTTAACCGCCTTGTCATCATTTACGTTAAGACGCAAGCGGGTGATACAGGCATCGATGCTGCGGATATTCGCAGGACCGCCGATGTTCTCCAGAATCTTGGCGGCTCTGGAAGAGGACGACGCGGCTGTACCACTCTTGGACAGATCAATCAGGTCATCTTCCGTCTCATCCTCGCGTCCGGGAGTTTTGAGGTTGAACTTGACGATAATGAACCGGAACAGCACATAATAGAGGACGAAGAAGCCAAGCCCAACCGGAATCAGCACCCACGCATTGGTGGAGAGCTTCATGTTAAGCAGGTAGTCAATGAGCCCGGCGGAGAATCCGAACCCCAGCTTCACATCCAGCACATACATCAGAAATCCGGCAAAACCGGTCAGCAAAGCGTGTACCAGATACAGCAGCGGTGCGAGGAACATGAAGGAGAATTCCAGGGGCTCCGTAATCCCTGTCAGGAAGGAAGCAATCGCCGATCCGATGAAGATGGACGCAACCATTTTGCGTTTCTCCGGTTTGGCTGTATGAATGAACGCCAGGGCTGCACCCGGCATAGCGAACATCATAATCGGGAAGAAGCCTGTCATGAACATTCCCGCAGTCTTATCTCCGGCGAAGAAGCGCGTCAGATCTCCGTGAACAATATCCCCTGCAGCGTTCGTGAAATCACCCAACTGGAACCAGGCGATAGCGTTGATTACATGATGCAGGCCGAACGGAAGCAGCAGACGGTTAGCTGTCCCGAATACAAATGCCCCTGCACCGCCAAGACCGACAACCCAAGTGCCGAAGTCACTGATCACATCCTGAATCGGGCTCCAGATCATCCCAAACAGCACTGCGAGAATCATGGTGGTTATGGCCGTAATGATAGGTACGAACCGCTTACCTGCGAAGAAGCCAAGCCAGTCCGGCATTTTGATATTATGATATTTCTTGTATAGGTAAGCAGCCCAGGCTCCGGCAAAAATCCCGCCCAGCACGCCCATATTCAGCTTCACATCATCAGCGATGAACGGCATTTGGGCTGGAAGCACCTTAAGAATACTGTCCAGCACCTGATAAGCAATGAGGGCGGACAGCGCGGCAACCGCATCCCCTGCGAACCCGATCGCTACCCCAATTGCAAAAATCAGCGCCAGATTACCGAAGATTGCACCCGCACCTGCATTCAAGAAAGGAGCCACATACTGGTTGAGAAATCCCCCCACGGTACTGCCCAGATGGAAGTCCTTCTCATAATTAATCAGTCCGAACCCTTGCAGTATGGCTGCCGCCGGTAAAGTTGCGACTGGAAGCATCAGAGATTTCCCTAACTTTTGTAAAAAAGCCAACATAATGAAATCATCCCCCTGGTTTCATATTAAGTACATGTATGTTCTAAGGCTGTGAAGCTACTGCTGTTGTAAGAACACTGCTTGTTCCTGCCGTAACCTGGCCGTAATGGCAATCCACTTCCGGGGTGTCCTCCCCGTTGCCCGTTACAATTACCGGAGTGATCGTACGATAACCCGCAGCGCGGATTGCCTCCAGATCAAATTCGATCAGCGTCTGCCCTGCCTGCACTTCATCTCCGGTGGCAATATGGCTGATGAAGCCTTCGCCCCGCAAGCTGACCGTATCAATTCCGATGTGCATCAGCAGTTGCAGACCAGAGGCATGCTCCAGGATTAGAGCGTGATTGGTTTTGACCACATGCGCAATTTTTCCGTCAAAAGGGGCCGTTAATCGTCCCTCTATAGGTTCTATGGCGATGCCTTGGCCCATATGCCCACCGGCAAAGGTCTCATCCGGCACTTCCGTTAACGGTACGGACTGTCCGCTGACCGGAGCGTATATCTCCAGGCGGGTTACCGCCTCAGTAGGTTTCTCTTCTTTTTTAGCTTTCCATCTCGAAAACATAAAAGTCACTCCTTGCTGCTGCTATTTATTCTTCTCTATGGTCTGGAACAGCCGGTGCAGATGCATAGCCAGGAAGCAGATTTCTTCTTCGGGTACGTCTACACTGAGCTTGCCCTGCATGACTTTGCCCATCCTATGCGCGAGCTTGTATTCATCCTTGTATTCCTTCTTGATATGCTTCACAAAAGGATTGTCGATGAGCGAACCCTGCAGAATCCGTTCAATCGAGAATCTCAAGTGAACCATCAGCCGGACATGATTCATACTGCCCTGCTCAAAGCGGATCTTGCGTTCACTGCGGATCATCTCCATCAGCTCACTGACAATGTTAGAGGCCTTCACAAGCTGGCCCACCGGCACATTGCTGACCGCAGAATAGACGTGGTAAGTTAGGAAACCGACCTCGTCCTCAGGAATCTGCACTTCAAAGCCTTCACTGATCTTCCCGGCCGCCTTGGAAGCGATCTCAAATTCCTTGGGGAACGTCATCCGGGTCTCCTCCAGGAATGGATTCACAATGTCCATCCCGCTGCGCAAGCGGAAAATGGTGAATTGGATATGGCTGGGGAGCGCCAAATAGATCTTGTCGTTTAGCTTGCCGGGAAACTCACGGGCGATATCAGAGATAATCTCATCCGTAATCCTCATGACCTTGGGATCAATGTCCTCCAGCAGAATCTGATACTGACTCCATTCCTCCCGGTCCTCCAGCCGAAACAGCTTCTCAATCCGGGGATCATCCGAATCAATAACACCCGTATCCTTAAGCGCAAACCCGATGCCCTTGCCGATAATTACATATTCCTTGCTCTTCTTGCCGCCCTCTACCATTACGACATTATTCCCAATCACCCGCAGCACCTGAAATTGTTCAGTGTCCCTCGCCAAGTTCCCCCTCCTTTCCGCCCATATCCTGATTTTTTGCACAAAAAAGAGCCAAGACTGGACTCAAAGTATTGAGTACGAATCTTGGCTCATGCCCTGTTAAGGTAACACGCCACTGCATATAAATGATCATTTATGAACCCATCATAAAGCATACCTTGTATTCCCGTCAATGGGTTTTTGGAAAAGTCAAATGTACCGGCACATTCGTGTAATGACGTCCTGCATCAATACCGGCTTGCTGATGAAATCAGTGGCTCCGGCGGCCAGGCAACGCTCACGGTCTTCCTTCATCGTCTTGGCAGAGATTGCAATGATCGGGAGGTCGGTGAGATGCATCTCCTCACGGATAATAGACAGCGTGTCATAGCCATCCAGAACCGGCATCATAATATCCAGGAGTACGATATCCACCTCCGGCTGCTCTCTAACCACTTGAAGACATTCATACCCTGTCTGAGCGGTAATAATGATCATTCCGTAAGGCTCCAGACCCTTCTGCAAGGCATAAATATTGCGCATATCATCATCCACAATCAGGACAGTTCTGCCTTGCAGCATGGCGTATTCTTTCTCGAACAGGGAGTCCCCGCTATTACCCGGCTGCCCTGTATCATGAACGGTTCTGGAGTGCTCCGACCCGGCTGCAGTCTGAGCCAGCTCCGCCGGATGGAACGGTTCTTCTTCACTGTCCAGTTCACGGCATGGGAGATACAAGGTGAATGTACTGCCCTTCCCTTCTTCGCTCTCCAGGCTGATATGCCCGCCCAGTAGCTTAGCCAATTGCTGGGAGATGGACAAGCCCAGACCGGTTCCCCCGAATTTGCGGGCAGTCGTTCCGTCCACCTGGCGGAAGGCCTCGAAGATCAGCTCACGGTTCTCTTCAGAGATGCCGATTCCGGTATCCTGGACAGCAAAGGCCAGTACCGGCCCCTCTGCTATGTAACTCTGATCTGAATATGCCGCCAGCTTGGTAATCTCCATGGTAACAGAGCCCTGCTCCGTGAATTTGAAGGCATTGGACAGCAGATTCCGCAGAATCTGGTGCAGGCGCATCTCATCGGTGAAGAACAGATCCGGAACCTCGGGGTTCAGGGTCACGTTAAACTCCACATTCTGCGCTTCTGCAAGCTTGCCGAAATAACCCTGCAGCAGCGAGGGCAGCTCGGTGAGATTGACGGCATCCATTTCCACCAGCATTTTGCCCGCTTCCACCTTGGAAAGATCCAGAATATCGTTAATCATAGTAAGCAGATCACTGCCGGAATTGTAAATGACAGAGGCATAGCCCAGTTCTTCCTCGGTTAACGTATGATTGCGGTTCTCCGTCAGCAGCTGTGAGAGAATCAGCATACTGTTCAGCGGTGTCCGCAGCTCATGCGACATATTGGCCAGGAATTCAGACTTGTAGCGCGAGCTCTGTTCCAGCTGTTCATTGTACCGCTCCAGCTCGATCGCTGCATTCTCGGCTACATATTTCTGATTCTCAAGCTCCTTGTTCACGGTTAGCAGCTCGCTGGTCTGACTCTGAAGCTCCTCCGTCTGCATCTGCATCTCCTCGGACTGAGTCTGCAGCTCTTCGGATTGAACCTGAAGCTCTTCGTTCATCACCTGTGATTCATGCAGAAGCCTCTGGATCTCCATCCGGGTCTTCACCGAATTCACGGTAACCCCCATCATATCCAGCAATTCCTTCAGCAGCTCGAAATGGTAAGGCGCCCAACGGGTCAGCGCAGCAATCTCCAGTACAGCAACAGTCTTGTTCTCAAAAATAATCGGAGCAATCACAGCAAACCTCGGCGGCGTTCTGCCCAGAGCGGAGCTGATGGAGATATAGTCATCAGGCAATTGCTCAATCACATTCATCCGCTGATCCAGCGCACATTGACCTGCCAGGCCTACTCCCGGCTGAATAACCTCGGGCCCGATGCGTTCTTCCTTATTCTCTGCGCCTGCATAGGAATAGATGCGCTCGAACAGTTCCTCGTTATTCACGACGTATATAGTGGCATACTGCATTTCCAGCATAACCGACAACCGGCTCACAAAAATTCTGCACAGCGAAGGCATATCAATGGTCTCTTGCAGGGCAATCGACATTGAGGTGAGCTGTTCGCTCGTCCACTGCTCCCGCTGCACGTTATCCAGCAGCCCGTTCGTCGCTTCGCCCAGGTCATAGATTTCATCCAGCGTCTTCACCCTAATGCGCTCCGAGCGGTTACCGCCGGAGGCAATACTGTTGATGGCCTGTATGACGCTGTGCAACGGATTCACAATGCTGGCCGAGAGCAGATAAGTGATGAGCAGCGCAAGTACGACCACCAATCCCCACAATATGTACATGGTAATCAGCAGCTTATGATTGCTGTCCTTCAGGTTGCTGATCCGGTCGTTCGTGAGCGTACGTTCGATGTCACGGAAGTAATCGGACTGGGAACGGATCGTGTCGACCAGGCTTTTTCCCGTATCGTTGCGAAAAAAAGCGCTGACCGCTTCCGTATGGCCATTCTTCTTCAGCTCAACCACATGCTGTCCGGCAACATCGACCCACTTCTCGATATTATCCGTAATCGTGTCCAGATTCCGTACCTGCTTCGGGTTATCGGCAATGAGATTATTCAGCTTCGCTGCATTAATCCTCCACTGCACCAGCCCGTCATTATATGGCGCCAGGTATGACTCATCATCGGTAAGGACGTACCCCCGCTGTCCAGTCTCCATATCGAGTACATTTTTCTCAATTTGATATGTAAGTTCATGAACTTCTATATCATGATCGCTCAAGAACACGGTTTCTTTCTCCAGGCTGTTAATCCGGCCAGAGACTATAATCAGAAATAGCCCCAGCATTAATAATATGATGACATATCCAAGTGCGATTTTGCCGCGGATCTTCAAGCTCCAAGCATGCTTCTCCGGCAATGGTCCAACCCCCGTCCAGAGTTATACTTATGCTGCATATTGTTGTCTCTCACGCTGTGGCTGCACAGGGATTACAAATACCCCTCCGTGCGGGGAATGGGCAATCTGTCCTTGAGCTGACGCACATTGGCTTCCAGCTTGATGATAATATCTTCGAGATCCTGCGGATCAATCCCCTTAATAATCGGCACAGGGGCCGGAGTGGCTGCGGTCTTCACCTCTGCCTTCAGCTCTTTCATCTCAATCTGCTGCTCCTGCCATTTATCCATCAGATCCGCTATGGTAGCATAGAACCGTTCATAATCCTTAATGACGCTGTCCAGGAACGTATCCACCTCTTCGGCATCATAGCCGCGAAGCTTCATACTGAATTCCTTCTCATGAATGGTAAGTGCATCAAGGGTAATACCGAGCTGGCTGAACAGCTTTCTCTGCTTATCCAGCCGGCGTTTCATATGTTCGTCCATTTCATAACCTCCAAGTGTATGCTGCATTCATCCGGCAGGTATTATTATAACAGGGTGAAAGCAGCATGAAAATATCACTAAAGTTACAATTCAGCATAGGGATACCTGCTGATTGCCCTATAACACATTAGGGTAAGGAAAGATTACGACAGTGTAACTACTAATCAAGCTGAAAGGAAGATGACACATGAGCCACTTAACCAAAGACCAATTGACTAAGCTTAGAGCCTCGCTTGAAGAACGCAAGGCAGAACTGGATCAGCATTTCTCCGGCAATGGAGCAGAAGACAGCCTGCTTGGCGATTCCCTTATCCTCTCAACGGGCGAGCTCTCTTCGGTCGATAACCATCCCGCCGATACAGGAACAGAGACGTTTGAACGAAGCCGCGACCTGTCCATCAACACCTCGCTAGCCGAAGAATTAACGGAGATCGAAGCTGCTCTTGCGCGGATGGATGACGGAACGTACGGAATCTGCGAAGCCAGTAAGCAAGAGATTCCTTATGAGCGGCTTGAGGCCATCCCCTACACCCGCCATACCGTGGAGCATGCCCCAACCAGCCGTGATACCGGCGCACGCCCTGTGGAAGAAGAGGTGATGACCCCGCCGCCAGCCGGTGCAGGCGAAGGACGTCAGCAGAATAGCGGAAGATTCGATGACGCTGGTGCCTGGGAAGCCGTCGAGGATTATGGCAGCGCAAGCTCGCCGGTAACCCCGCCGGGCCAGGATTCTGAAGATGAGGATACCTGATCCGGCTGTTCACGACTTGTGAGGCTTCTGGATAACTGATATAGATGAGTCCGCCGGAACGTGGCCAGATCGATATACATGAGCCCTCCAGCTCGTGGATCTCCCATCAGAAGTTGTCTGCTACTGCCTTATTAAGAATACCAAGACAACGGTCCAGATCGGCCTTCACCTGCTTCTTATATAGTTTGGCCTTCTCCTCCCCGTCCGAAGTGAAGTGATACAGGACAATCTCCTGAAAATCGACCTTCGGATCGCTCCCCTTAAGCTGCTTGGTACGGTAAAGTATCCCTTGCTGCACCAACTCATGCAGAGCGCGGTAAATTTCACTTTGGGGAGGCGAATAGCCATGAGCTTTGAAATCTCTGCGCAAATCCTCAAGCATCTGATAACCATACCCCTTGTGTTGCTCCACCATCGTAATCAGGTATACCTTTATAAATGCCCGCTGAGCAATCATAAACGCCATAAGACACCTCCCGGGGTGTTTTTTGAAATATAAGAATGTATATGTTTCACACTATACATTATCCTTCTATTTCTCGCCGAAACGGTACCGTCCTTTAAAAGGACGGCAAAGCCGTTTCCACTTGTTAGAAATCATATAGCAGGGAAAACTGTTGCCGCTTGGCAATTCCCACTATTACTCTAGTATAAACTCTATTTCCCAGCTTTCACAACAAGTTATTTAAAATTTAGGAGGATACCAAAACAGTACTGTCGTCAATCATGGAAATGAGACAATAGTCATTTAGTGAGTTGCCTATTTGTCGATAATGGGGTAATCTTTCACTTTTTCTGTTTTGAAGTAGATAAGTAAGTGGTTGGTATGGGGGTTAGGTGGCGTAGATAGGTGTAGAGATGGGGATTTAGCATCTCTATTGTGAATTTTTCATATGATGAATTATTATTTTTAGTGGAAAAACGTATCTTATTTCATCAAACTTCGAGGATTGCACGGCAGCAAGTGGAAAAAAGGCAGCTAATTTTACTCGTTTGCCTACAAGTTGGGGTATTGTGGTTTTTTAAGTACCATTTTTCCAATTGTTGATGTAGATACGCGAAAAATCTCATCAGTAAGTGTTGAAAATCCAACTATTCGTTCTTTTGCGAATTTTTCATATGATAAATTTATATAACTTTCGAACGGTTGTGCCCCTTATCTTATCTCACATTATAATGAAGGAATACGATGCTGTCCGCAAAAAGAACTGCCTGGGGTTGTCCCGCAGGCAGTTCTTTTGTTGAGCTATATTAGCGGGGTTGTGTCCCGCTATAGGGTTAGATTTTGTCGCGGTTGTATAGGTCCGGGTCACGGTCTGCATTCATCGAGCCTCTGTTGCCCAAGGTATTGCCAACCGTTGTGTCCCTAGGGACCAGATCCGGGTTAGTTGCTCCGCGGTCCGCCAGCGTATCCTCCGGATACAGGCTATCGTACCGGCCGGAATTGAGTGAACGGTTGCCCCGGAATACCGTATGGATATCTCTTCCACGGCCGTTGTCATCGACCAGGACGAGGATTTTGCCGCTGTCGATATAGCCTTCGTAATCTCTGGCCTCATCCTCGGGAATGCCGAGTCCGATTAATCCGCCCACCAGTCCGCCTGCTCCTACTCCGATGGCAGCCCCTGTTAGTGTAGCTGCGATTGGGCCTGCAGCAAGGATTGGACCAATTCCCGGAATGGCCAGCGCACCGATCCCGGCCAGCAGTCCGGTAATTCCGCCCACTACGCCGCCGGTGGCCGCACCTGTAGCAACGCCTTCCGGCGCCATCGTTCCTGTATCTTCGGAGATGTGTTTCAGGTCATCTCGATCCTTCGTTATTACTGAAATCTCATCGTTCGTGAACCCTTGTCTCTGCAAACTTTCAATTGCTCTGGTTGCTTCTTGTTCCGTATCGAATACGCCAATAATTTTCTCTGTCACTTGAAGCCCTCCTTCGTAATTGTTGTTCGCTACTCTATTACCCGTTTACGCGGTGCCCAAACAGGAAAAGCTTCTTCGGATGCATGAATGCCTGATCACAACCACATTCTATTTGGTAGGACGGGTACGGTTGGTAGGTGCTGCCTCCAGCGGATTATCCGGCCAGTAGTGCTTGGGATAACGGCCTTTCAGATCTTTTTTCACCTCGAAATAGGTGTTCTGCCAGAAGCTGGCCAGATCTGAGGTGATCTGCATCGGCCTTCTCGCCGGAGACAGCAGGTGCAGCAGCACCGGGACCTTCCCCCCGCCGATCCGCGGAGTATCCGTCTGCCCGAACATCTCCTGCAGCCTAACTGCCAGTACCGGCGCTCCGGGATTACTGTAATCCAAGGGAACCCGCGAACCGCTCGGTACCGTAATATGCGTCGGTGCCTCCTTGTTCAGCTGCTGGCGGCTGTTCCAGTCCAGCATACCCTCCAGTGCCTGCGTCAGCTTCACCCGCTGTAAATCACGGAGATTCCGCATCCCTTGTATAAAGGGGGCCAGCCATTCCTCCAATGTATCCGTCAACGCCTCATCCGACATATCGGGCCAGTCGGCCCGCAGTGAGTGCATGAATTCCATCCGCTGCCGCAGCTGAGTGGTCCCTTTCTCCCATGGCAGCAGTTGTAGCCCTTCCGCCGCGATCACCTTCAGCAGTACGCTCTCGGTCTCCTCGGGAGTAGCCCGCTCATGGGTCGTTTGCTTCAGGATGAGCGCCCCCAGCCGGGTCACTCTGCGCGCCTTCACGCTTCCGCTCTCACTGTCCCAGTAGACTTCGCGCTCCTCCAGAAGGCTGTCCGCATGATGCTTCAGCAGGTCCTGCTCGGACAGCGCTGCGGCAAGCATAATCCGGCTCTGCCCGGCACGGTCATCCACGCCGGGTGCCACGATGTAGGGCGAGCGTGCCAGCGGCTGCCCCTCGCGCATTGCCGCCCCCCGGCCGCCGGAGAGCAGGAACGCGCCATTGCCGCGCTCCTGCCCGATCCGGTCGGGATAGGCGAACGACAGCAGCAGGCCGCTGCGGCTGAGGTCGCCGGGCCCTTCGCCCGGCGCTGCCTGCAGCTGCGCCAGGAAGCTGCGGCTCTCGCGCTGCACCGCGCGCAAGGCCGCCGGGTCCGCTCCGCCGCTCCCGGCGGAGCGCTCGAACCCGAGCAGCGCCTCCACGCGCAGCGTGAGGTCGCTATCTAGAGCCGCGGGACCCCGGAAGAGGTCCCGCTCCTGCAGCAGCGCAGCGAGCCTGGCGGCGAGCGGCGCAGCTGCAAGGTCTGCCGCGCGCAGCAGCATATGCGCGATGCGCGGGTGCGCGCCAAGCACGGCCATGCTGCGGCCGTGCGGCGTAATGGCGCCGCCGGCGTCCAGCGCGCCGAGCTGGCGCAGCAGCGCCGTGGCCTGCGCGTAAGGCGCGGCAGGCGGCGCGTCCAGCCAGGCGAGCGCTCCCGGCTCGCGCACGCCCCAGAGCGCCAGCTCCAGGGCGAGCTGCGCCAGGTCGGTCTCCATGATCTCCGGCACGTTGTCGTCCGGCAGATGATCATGTGCCTCCCGGCTCCACAGCCTGTAGCAGACGCCTGGCGCTGTGCGGCCTGCCCGGCCGCGCCGCTGATCAGCCGAGGCCTTCGAGACCGGCACTGTCGTTAAGCGCGGCATGCCGGTACGCGCAGAGAATACCTGCGTCCGGCGAAGCCCCGTGTCAATCACCGAGCGTACTCCTTCGATGGTCAGACTTGTCTCGGCAATGGAGGTCGCCAATACGACCTTCCGTTCGCCTTCCACCGCAGGAGCCACCGCCGCATCCTGCTGGTGCTGCGGCAATTGGCCATAGAGCGGCCGGAGCACCGTTCCTGGCGGCAGGCTTCCTGATGCCAGCTCCTGCTCCGTCCGGCGGATCTCCCGCTCGCCGGGCAGGAAGACTAGCACATCCCCCGGCTGCTCAGCAAGCGCACGCCGGACAGCGGCAGCTGCGGATTTCTCAAGGGCAGCATTGCCTGCCTCCGGCATATAGACCGTCTCCACCGGATACGTCCGGCCCGGACAACGGACGACCGGCGCTTCGCCCAGCAGGGAAGCTACGCGATCTCCATCCAGGGTCGCCGACATCACCAGAATGCGCAGATCCTCGCGCAGCACACTCTGCGCTTCAAGCGCCAGTGCCAGTCCAAGATCCGCATGCAGGCTGCGCTCATGGAACTCGTCGAAGATCACAAGCCCCACATCCCCCAGCGAAGGATCGCTCTGGAGCATCCTCGTCAGCACGCCTTCCGTCACAACAACAATCCGTGTATTCCGCCCCACCTTGGTATCCATCCGCATACGGTATCCTACGGTCTGACCGACACTCTCCCCCATACAGGAAGCCATGTAGCCTGCGGCCGAACGGGCTGCCAGACGTCTGGGCTCCAGCATCAGAATGGTTTTACCGGCCAGCCAGGACTCCTCCAAAAAAGCAGGCGGCACAGTCGTTGTCTTCCCCGCTCCAGGCTCAGCAATTAGAACCGCCACAGCACGGTCTGTCAGAATTCTCTTCAGGTCAGGGAGCACCTGCATAATCGGAAGCTGCTTCATTTCATCTCTCCATCATCCGCTAAAAGTTAAGTTTCATATCCATTTCATTATCATGGGTGAAACCGCCCCGGATATCAAGTAGAAGCTTAGTCACCCTTAGGGTGAACATTCTTGGCTTCCGGCTGTTGTATCACGCAATTCATGATTCTGCCTTCACCGCAATACACCACGATGGCGTAAAGTAAGTTGTGTACCAAGATTTGGAGCCTAGTCAGGCACCAAAAAAGTAGGGTATCCTCGGGATTGCGAAACCACCAAGGAGGAACCCTACCAATGAATATTTTACCCGAAAGTTCTCTGAATAATCTATTTGAAAAACTTGTTAAAGATTTTGTGAAAGACAACATGGAACGCCTGTTGCGCGCCGAAATCCAGGGGTTTATGGAGAGTGAAGAAGCCGGCGCCAGCAATAGTCGCAATGGCTACTATACGCGAGACTTACACACGAAATATGGCCATATCGAGGATCTTCAGGTGCCCCGGGACCGCCAAAGCCTTTTCCAGACGCAGATGTTTGAGCCGTACCAGCGGCGGGACGGATGGTTAGAAGAGGCCGTCATCCAAATGTATAAATCGGGCATGGGTACGCGGGATGTGGCCCGGTTCATTGAAAGTATGTTTGGCAGCCACTACTCCCCCACCACGGTCAGCAATATTACGGCTACAGTGCTGGACGATATCCACCAGTGGCAAAAGCGGCCACTGAGCAAACGGTACTCTGTGATCTATTTAGATGGGCTGTACGTGAAGCTGAAACGGGGCACGGTTCGTGGTGAAGTGGTCTACTTTGCGATGGGAATTGACGAGGAGGGACAGCGTCAAATTCTCGGGTTCTACGTGGGTGGCCAAGAGAGTTCGAATGGCTGGCGGGAGGTACTCAAAGACCTGTACGACCGCGGAGCGCAGGAAGTCCTGCTGGGTGTGTTTGACGGACTGCCGGGGCTGGATGCGGCGTTTAAAGAGACCTATCCTCAGGCGGATGTACAGCATTGCGTAGTGCACAAAGTGCGGGCCACGTTCCATAAAATCCGGTTGGAGCACAAAACCGATGTCATGGAGGCGTTGAAAACCATATATACGGCACCGGATGAAGTGGTAGCCCGGGCTAACTTTGATACGGTCAAAGCGAAGTGGAACAAGCTGTATCCGAAGGAAATGAGGTCCTGGGAGGAACAGTTATCCACACTCCTGACGTTCTACAACTATCCGCTGTCGATCCGTAAAGCGATCTACACGTCGAACCCCATCGAGCGGATGAACAAGGAAATCCGCAAGCGTCTGAAACCGATGAACAGTCTGACAAACATGGATGCCGCAGAGAAAATCGTGTACCTGGAGATGCTGGAATACAATGAACGTCATGCAGGGCGGGTCGCCCAAGGCTTTGGAGTGGATGCCGTTAAAAAGAAGCTAAAAGTGCTATTCGAAACACGCTACCCCTCTTTGCCCACACCGGAAGAGGCGTAACAGAGAAATCCAGTTTCTGGGGGTCGGGGTTCCCCCTTCCCCCAGAAACACTACATCCCAACCCGTAACCCGGGGGAGGCACTTCTACTCTTTTACACAAACTTCTTGACGCTACCTACACCACTGTAAGCAAGTGGAATTTTGTATCTTAAATTGTGGGTTTCGGCGGATTGTAGGCAAGCACGTGGAAAAACAGCATCTATTGGCGGTGGTATTAGCTACTTTGGGTGAAGCACGGTCATTTAAGTGCTATTTTTCCACCTGCAGTTATAGCTGCGGTTCATTCGTCATCAGCAGGTGGAGAAAATCCACCTATATGAAACGCACTTCCCCCACTCCCCTACCCAGCACAAAACCTCCAGTTCATAGAACCGGAGGTTTCCGCTTACTTACTCTTCCCTTCCCGCCAGCCGCTGCCCGATCGCGTCCCTGTAATCCGTATATGCAGCATTGCCTTCCAGCCCCCGTTCCTGCAAAAGCATCTGAAGACGCAGCCGCTTCAGGGAGAGCCTGCCCTCCAGCTCCTTTCGTTCCTCGGCAGTGCTGTTGCCGCTTCGGTGGCAAGCCACCAGCAGCTCTTCGAGCGTTACACACTCTGCCCGCAGCGTCACTTCCTCCGGCAGCAGCCCGGCGTTCTTCATAATCTTGTAGGACATCCGCAGTTCCTCAGGTACGCCGGAAAGATCCTCCAGCGCAAGCGGCTTGCCGTGCCCCGGCAGATTGGCGAACTCCCCGCTGCGCATAGCTTCCTGAATTCTTTGTTCTGCAAGCCAAGATAATATAGCCATCCGCACCGTTCCTTTCATCAGCGCCCCAGTGCCCTTTTACATTCCAAACGGCACATTCTGCTACAGCTTTGTCCTTATTTTAGCACGGGTGCTGCTGAAATTCATTCCCGGTTTGACTGTAAGTTATCGCTTCTTATCACCAGGCAGAAAGCTATTTCTGCTTATGATATCCGCGCTCCCCGTAAGGAGACAGCTGCTCCAGCCACTTACTCTCCATATCCGGCAGCATCTTGCGGTATTTATGCAGCTCCTGCACATCGGCCACGAAATCCTCTTCCGGCTTAATCTGCTCCAGTACCTCGAAGCGGAAGCCCGCTTCCCCGCGTTCATTCCAGTCTTCCTGCAGCGCCTTGTTGTCATGGCCTTTGATATCCAGCATGAACTTATGCTTATTCCAGACCCCGTCCAGATTCAGGCTGCTTCCCACATACATTTTCTCATTCGCGGTATTCACAATTCTGTATACCCCCATCGGCCTGTGCGTGTGCGCATAGTTATATCCCAGTTCCTTGCGTCTGGCTTTATCCGTCATTTATGCTCTCCCCTTCATCTCTCCGTTATAATTTCACCCAGTAGCTGCTTCCATCTTCTTCACGGCCGAGCAGCCCGTAATCGATCAGATAACGCCGGAGCGTTACATAATCGGGGTAAGCAGCTTCGAGCACCGCATTGATTTCCTTCTCACTGTACTTACGCCCTGTCTCAAAACGCTGCAGCAAATGGCGCAGAATAGCCGCCTTCCGCTTCTGCCGTTTAGGGAACTCTGACAACGGGCCGTCCGGCCCCTGTTTGAAATAGGTGCCCAGAATCTCGTCGTTCTCCTGCTCGGTAATCGCGAACCGTTCATCAACCATCACAGCCGTACGCGGAATACTCACAAAAGGAGATGAAGCTCCCGGCTTCTCCTCAGCCAGCTCCATAACCGCCAAAAACAGCTTGGCCTGCTTCACCTTCTCGCGAAGCGTGAACCGGTGGTTACGCACCGTGGAGGTGCTGCCGATTCCCAGCTCCTTGGCTGCTTCTGCATCGCTCAGACTTTGGCGGAAGGCCTGCAGCAGCCCCTTCTGCAATTCGGTTAACCCGCTCAGCTTCTTGTCCAGCGTCAGCAGCCAATGGAACATCCCGCCATGAACCCTGTCCACATGCAGAGCTGCGAACTTCTCCGCTTCGTAATACTGCCCTTCATCCTTATAAATCAAGCCCTTCTCGAAGGCAGCTCCGCAGACCAGACAATAATACTTTTCCGTCCGCTCTTCCGTCTCCACATTATAACCCCGCTTCAATTCTGCAATGGACGCATTCCAGAATTTCTCCGATATCCGCACTGCTTCATTCTCTTCTGCCAACTGGACCATCACACCCTTTGTTTGCTTTTATATAAACATATTATCATTTCGTTTGTTATTTTACAACTATCTAATTAGATTGTTTGTGACAAAAGAAAAACACCGCCATTTCCGGCAGTGTCTCTATATCCCGAAGGATCCCTATTTGTTAGTAGCTATAATGCAGCAGAAGCCTGCTTCAGCAAGGAAGACAGCAATTCATAATCAACAGCCTTGCCCTCCGTCAGCTTGGTTGTGAGACGATCCCCGCTCCCCGCTTCGAATTGGCCTTCAGGCACTTCCAGCCCTGCTGCGTTGAAGATGGAGAAGCTCACCCAGCCTTTGGCGGTAGAGATGACAGCGGCATATTTCCCGTTTTTGAGAAAATGCGGTTTGCCATACTGAATCCGTTCCGCTACCTCCGGTATAGCCTCGTGAATGACCTCACGCAGCTTGGAGCCTATCTCGGATTGCCAGGGCAGCTTGATCTGAGCAATGTAATCCGTCACTTCTTGGTTCATGGAATCACCTTTTCCTGGAGAATGAATTTAAGACAGCAGCGACTCCGCACCGTCAATCACAATCTGCGAGCCGGTAATATGAATGGATTCATCCGAGGCCAGGAACGCGACCAGATCGGCCACATTCTCCGGTTTGCCCGGACCGTCTGCCAGCGGCTGCGCACCATCGGGGAATTCAATGGGAATGACAATGGACTCCACATCATCGTTCCACTCCGTGCTCTCGTCGATATTCGTGGCGATCGCTCCCGGACAAATGACATTGACCCGGATTTTGAACTTGGCCAGCTCCAGTGCAGCCATCTTCGCGAACGCGACCTGTCCCGCCTTAGTGGTGCTGTATGGTGACCAGCCGAAGCTGGTAAATCTGCTGTTGCCGTTGATCGAGCTGGTAATAATAATACTGCCTTTGCCCTTCTCCTTCAGATGGGGAATGGTGTATTTCAGCGTCAGGAAGGTGCCAGTGAGGTTGACAGACAACGTCTTCTCCCAATCATCCACGCTCAGCTCCTCAATCGGCCCGACCACTCCGTTAATGCCAGCATTGGCAAACACAATATCCAGACCTCCGAAATGCTCCACAGTCCTGCGCACCGCTTCCTCCATCCGGCCGGCATCCGAAGTATCCACATCAATAGCTAACGCGCAATCCCTGCGCAGCTTATTCAATTTCTGTTCAAGGATCGAAGTACGTTCGTTCACCAGATCGAACAAGGCGACATTCGCACCTTCACGTGCCAGCTGAATTGCTGCCGCTCTGCCGATTCCCGAGCCCGCACCTGTGATTATGGCTGTTTTCCCTTGAAAACGCTGCTTTTTTGCTATATTGGGGCTCATATGTACACTCTCCTTCCGTGAATACCATTCTACATGTAATGGCTCTGTTTCAAGATTACCCAAATGATGCTTGATTATAATCATGTTATGCAAAAAATTGCACAAGCCCAGTGCAACATGCACAGCCTATCCGCTTGTTAAGCTCCTGCATATCTTGTCTGCAACAGCAAAAACCCCACATCTGCGGGGGCCTGCTCTGACTCATTCAATTCTCCAGCTGCCGTACATCCACCTTGACTGTAAGCTTGCCCGCTCCACCACGGTATACGCCTTTGACCGGAACGATATCCTTATAATCCCGTCCATGCCCAAGCTTGATATACCGCCAGTTCACTTCAACATTGTTGGTCGGATCGAAGCCCAGCCAGCCCGTACCCGGAATATGCGTCTCCACCCAGGCATGCGAGGCCTGTTCGAAGTTGGCGTTGCCCCCCTGCAGATCCCCGACAAAATGGTACCCGCTCACATACCGCGATGGCAAGCCGACACTGCGGCAGACCGCAATCATCAGATGCGCATAGTCCTGACAGACTCCGCGCTTGAGCATCAGTGCTCTTTTTACCGTAGTATTGACGCTTGTCGCCTCAGGATCGTACGTAAACTGCTCATAGATGGTGGACGACAGCTTCCGGGTCCATTCATACATATCCTCTGCATCCTCAAAAGGATGCTGCGATGCAAATTCCACCAGCTCCGGCGTCACCTCGGTGTACCGGGTAGGCAGAATAAACTCTATATACCGGTTCTGAAACTTCTCGTCATTCAGCAGCTTCACCTGCTCCTCCAGCGGAATATGCGGCAGATCCGTGCCCTGCGCCTTGTCGAGCGTGACCACGGTCGCTTTGGTGTGAATCACCATTTCCGTGTGCGGCTTATTCACCGAATAGGCATGGACCCGGTTGCCGAAGAAATCCTCATAGGTTAGCAGATTGGCTGGCGGGTGCACCTCCACCTCATGGTGATAGCAGGATTGCCGGTAGTTCGTGCGCGGCGTCAGCCGGATCTCATTGACACTGTCCGTCACCGGCTCGGGGTAGCTGTAGGTGGTTGTGTGGTTGATTTGTATTTTCATACCGAGACTCCTTCACGGCGAAAAAAAGCACCGTCCATCGTTCTGCCGAGCCTCTGACAGGATATCATCAGTGACTCCAGCACATCCAGGGCCAGGTCCCCGGACATCTCATCCTTCTCCATATAATCCAGCTCCGCCTTGATCTTGCCCGCCTGCCGGATCACCTTCTCATGCCCCGAGCCCTTCTCTGTAGTGTCCAGCTCCAGCTTGGCCAGATGCTCCTCCAGCTTGTGGAAGGAGAAGCGGATTGAACGCGGGAAGAGCGGGTTCACGATCAGGAATTCCAGAATGCATTCCGGCGACATATCATCGGCGTAATACCGGCGGAAGGACTGATAGCCGCTCACCGATTTCAGCACAGCCTGAAGCTGGGTATAGATGGAATTGATAGCCTTCGACTTGCAGGATACCGTGACGGTCTGCAGGATGCGTGTCGTATTCTCCGCCCGTTCCAGAAACCGGCCGCTCTCGATGAAATGCCATTCATTGCCCCGGAGCATCACCGATTGCTCCGCGCCGAGGAACATCGCCGCCCGTTCCTTAACCTGCTGATAGAATTGATGGGGACCGCGCATGATATCCGCTACCGACTGCTCCCCCAGCCACAGGTTAAAGCCGTTTACAATATCCCACAGCTCACTCGGCAGATGCTGGCGCAGGGTGCGCAGATTATTCCTGGCCTGATGCACACAGGAGAATAGAGAGTTGGTATTCCCCAGATCCAGCGTAATGAAGGATAATACATCCTGTTCGCTGAAGCTCTCGAACTGCCGTAGATATTCGCTCCGTACCCCAAGCGCGTCAATCAGGCGCGACCACTTGTGGCCCTCTTCCTGGAAATCCTCTTCCTGCTGGATATGGTAATGCACATCGATCAGCCGGGCGTGATTCTCAGCCCGTTCAATATACCGGCCGATCCAGAACAGAGCCTCCGCATTGCGATTCAGCATTCTAGCCACCCCTTTAACGTAGATAGTCTCTAGGCCATTACCCAGGTATCCTTCACTCCGCCGCCTTGGGAGGAGTTCACGACCAGCGAGCCTTCGCGCATCGCTACCCGGGTCAAGCCCCCTGGAATGACATGCGGCTTACGGTCAGCCCCCATCAGCACAAATGCCCTCAGATCGATATGCCGCGGAGCCATACTGCCTTCTGACAAGACCGGTGCACGGGACAGCGACATAATCGGCTGGGCGATGTAACGCTCGGGTTCTGCCAGTATTTTGAGCCGGAAGTCTATGAGCTCCTCCTTCGTCGCCTCACTCCCGATCAGCATGCCGTAGCCCCCGGAGAGAGACGTCTCCTTCACCACCATTTCAGACAGATGGTCCAGCACATACTGGCGCTCTTGCGGCCGTGACAGCAGATAGGTCGGCACATTGCCCAGAATCGGCTCTTCATTAAGGTAATAGCGGATCATATCCGGCACATACACATACATGGCCTTGTCATCAGCTACCCCGGTTCCGGGTGCATTGGCAATCGCGATATTTCCCGCCCGGTAGGCATTCATCAGACCTGCAACCCCCAGCAACGAGCTGGGCTGAAAAGCAAGCGGATCAATGAAATCATCATCCAGGCGGCGGTACAGCACATCGACCTTGCGCAGACCGTTCATCACCTTCAGGTAGATTTTGTGGTCCTGCGCAACCAGGTCGCGGCCCTCAACCAGATGAATGCCCATCTGCTGCGCCAGAAAAGCATGCTCATAATAAGCCGAATTGTATTCCCCCGGTGTCAACAAGGCAATGACCGGGTCTTTGGTCCGGGACGGGGACAGGCTGCGCAGCACGGAGAGGAAACGGTTCAGGCTGTGATCCACATCGCGGATGGAGCTGGCAAACGACAACTCAGGAAACAGCTGATTCATGAGCGATCTGCCTTTGAACAGATACGAGAAGCCAGAGGGTGTACGCAGATTATCCTCAAGCACATAATACTCGCCGTCATGATGGCGGATCAGATCGATCCCTGAAGTGGTGATGTACGCACCGCCGGGTACACGGAGTCCGGTCATTTCCGGCCGGAAATAACAGTTCGATATAATCATCCGCCTCGGCACTATACCGTCCTTCACGATGTATTGCTCATGGTAAATATCATGAATGAACAGATTCAGTGCGGTAATCCGCTGCACGATGCCCGCCTCCAGCCGTTCCCATTCCCCCTTGGGGATAATGCGCGGAATCATATCGAAGGGAATCGTCCGCTCCATAGGCTGATCCTGTGCCGGGTTGTACAGTGTAAAGGTAATGCCTTCTTCCATCATCCGACGCTGCATCAGCTTCTGCTTGCCTTGCAGCTCTTCGGGGCTCATCCCGGAAAACATGCGGTTCACATGCTTGTAATGAGGCCGGACGTTCCGTTCATCCGCATACATCTCATCATAGAAATGCTGTAGCGGATACGGAGACAGACCGGGCAAAGGATCTAGTTTGGACATGAGCCCGACTCCTCTCGGATCAGTATAATGTGTTATGTTTCTTAACAAATAAGTTCGAATTTTAAAAATTCACCACGAAAATATGATTTACTACCTTCATAATACGTAAATGATATTATCCATGTCAATATTTATAACAGCAAAATGGAGTTTCTGAACCATCCTGCCGGTTTGGAATCGCTTCCTTTCTCTTAAACTTGCTTTTCGGGGCGCTCCGCGTTCATTCCACATCCAATTGTATGCCGGAGTGCTGACAAGCAGTACTATTATGAATTTTTCATATGATGTATTTTTAATATAATTTCGGCGTATTCTTTTAAACGCCAAAAGGGGAGTAAGCAGAAGAATGGTTATGTACTGGTGGGGGCTCCTTTCCGCAGAGGAGTATATGTCCGTGGCGGGGGATTCTGCGCGGGAAGCCAAGAAGCGGCAGCCCCGCAACAACAGGTGGACAAACGTATCTTAATTCTTCGATTTCTGAAGGATAGGGGAAAGCAAGTGGAAAAACTACAACTGCTAGTCTTAGTATCAGCCACATTGGCTGAAATGCGCTCAATTAAGTGTTGTTTTTCCAACTCCTTCCCTAACAGAGACCTTTCTTTCATCAGCAAGTGGAGAAAATCCAACTATTTCCTCTTCCCCTCCCCTCTCAGCGGGTCCAATCCGTTCAACAAAAAACCTCCCCGGGAATATTTCATTCCAAAGGGAGGTTGCAATGGCCGTTATTTCGTTCTGCCTGCACTGCTTCAAATGCAAGCCTGAGCAGTTATTCTTCCGGGTCCGCTTCCTCCGAGATCATGCCTGCGAACAGGGCATGCACGAACTGGTCGGAATCGAACGGCTGAAGATCTTCCATTTTTTCGCCCAGACCAACCAGCTTCACCGGCAGGTTCATTTCCTGGCGGATCGCGACCACGATTCCGCCCTTCGCCGTACCGTCCAGCTTCGTCAGTACCAGGCCGGTCACGCCGCTCTTCTCGCCGAACAGCTTGGCCTGGGTGAGCGCATTCTGCCCGGTGGTGGCATCCAGCACCATAAGCACCTCATGCGGGGCGCTTGGAATCTCGCGCTGAATGACACGGAAGATCTTGTTCAGCTCTTCCATCAGATTGCTCTTGTTCTGCAGCCGGCCTGCCGTATCGCAGATCAGCACATCCACACTGCGCTGCTTGGCAGCCTGAACCGCATCGAACATCACCGCTGCCGGGTCCGAGCCCGACTGCTGCTTGATCACATCCACTCCGGCACGCTTGCCCCACACCTCAAGCTGCTCAATGGCTCCGGCACGGAAGGTATCGCCTGCCGCCAGCAGAACCTTCTTGCCTTCCTGCTTGTAGCGGTGCGCCAGCTTGCCGATGGTCGTCGTCTTCCCGACTCCGTTCACGCCGACGAACAGGATCACGGTAATGCCATCCGGATTCTCGTTCAGACTATTGTCATCATCTCCGCGCAGCAGCTCCATCAGCTTGCGGGAGAGAATCGGCTGAAGCTCTGCCGCGTCCTCAATCCGCTTCTGCTTCACTTCTGCACGCAGCTCCTCTACCAGATTCATGACCGTATTCACGCCGACATCTGCGCCGATCAGAATCTCTTCCAGCTCCTCATAGAATTCTTCATCTATCTTTTTGCGGCGGATAATCAGATCCGAGACCTTCTCAACGAAGCCCTTGCGTGTTTTCTCCAGACCGTCGCGGAACTGTTTCGTTACGCTTTCCGTTTTACCGGAGATGCTGTCTTTCAGTTTTTTGAAAAAACTCATATGCGTATGCTTCCTCCTAAAGGGTTATAGGGATCACTTCATGAATCCTGCGTCTAGTTAAGCTATCTCTGCCTCTTCATCCTCCAGCCGCACGGATACGAGCTTGGATACGCCGCCCTCCTCCATCGTCACGCCATAGAGCACATCGGCTTCCTCCATCGTTCCCTTGCGGTGGGTCACTACGATGAACTGCGTCTGCTCCGAGAACTCGCGCAGGTACTGGGCGAAGCGCACCACATTGGCTTCATCCAGCGCCGCTTCCACTTCATCCAGCACGCAGAACGGCACCGGCTTCACCTGCAGAATGGCGAACAGCAGAGCCATCGCGGTTAAGGCGCGTTCTCCGCCGGAGAGAAGCTGGAGATTCTGCAGCTTCTTGCCCGGCGGCTGGGCAACGATATCAATCCCTGTATCGAGCATATGCTCAGGGTCCAGCAGCTGCAGATCTGCCCGGCCGCCGCCGAACAGCTTCGTGAACACCGTACCGAACTCGCGGCGGATGGCATCGAAGGTCTGCTTGAAGCGCTTAGACATCTCCTCTTCCATCTCATGGATGACATGATACAGCGTTGTTTTGGCTTCCACCAGATCATCCTTTTGCCCGCTGAGAAAAGTATACCGCTCATGCACCCGCTGATACTCTTCAATCGCACCAAGGTTGACCTCGCCCAGACCGGAGATGCTGCGCTTCAGACGCTGCACCTCCAGCAGTGCCGCAGGCACATCCTCCGGCACCGGATAACGCTGCTTCGCCAGCTCGTAGCTCAGCTCGTAGTCATCGCTCAGCTTGCGGAGAATATTGTCCAGCTCCACATCGAGCCGCCCAACGGCAACCTCCGTGGAACGGAGCTTGTCCTCGACTGCCCGGAGCGCCTGACGCTGGTCTTTGGTCTCGCCTTCGGCCAGCTCCAGCTTGCGCGAGATCGCCGCGCGGTCGGCACGGGCCAGGTCAAGCCTCGCAGACGTATCTTCCTTGCTCAGCCTCAGACTGTTGACCTCTTCCTTCTGCTTCACGGTCTCCCGTGCATTCTCTTCCAGATCCTGCTCGATGGTCATAAGCAGGCTGCGGCTCTGGCGCAGCTCCTTCTCCTGGGAGCCGGCATCCTGCCTCATCCGGCGCAGCTGCTCCTCCAGCGAGAAGATCTCCTGATCCAGCTTACCCTCCGTGACCTTCATCCCGGTCAGCTTGCCCTGCAGCTCTTCCTTGGCCGATTCATTCGCCTTGCGGTCCGACTCGGCACTGCGGATGGCTGCGTGCGCCTCCTGCTCTTCCTTCTCCAGCCGGGACAGCTCAGCTTCAGCCTGCTTGCGGGCCTCGTCCAGCCCGCGTACCTCCTGCTCGAAGCCGCTGCGCTCCGCGCCTGCGCCCTCGACCTGCTCCTGCACATGCCGCAGCTCCTGCTCCAGCTGCTTCAGATCGCCGGATACGCGCTGTTCCTCCAGCCGCTTCTCATCACCGTCATGCCGCAGCTGCTCCAGCTTCTGGGAGCCCTTGTCCTGTTCAGCGCGCAAGCGGCTGATCCCCTGCTTCAGCTTGGCAATCTGCTGCTCACTCTCTTCAATCTCGCCGGAGAGCTGGTCAAGCTGACGCTTGCGGCTAAGCAGGCTGTTGTTCTTCTTATGCTGGCTGCCGCCGGTCATCGAGCCGCCTGCATTGACCACATCGCCTTCCAGCGTAACCACTCTGTAGCGGTATTGGCATTTGGCCGCAATGCGGTTCGCCTGCTCCAGACTCTCAGCGATTACGACATTGCCAAGCAGGCTTCCGATAATGCTTCCATACTTGTCTTCATAGCCTACCAGCTCCGAGGCGATACCGACAAACCCTTCAGCACCTTGAACCATGCTGCGGTCACTGCCGGTAATCTGCCGCGGCCGGATCACATCCAGCGGGAGGAAGGTCGCCCGTCCGAGCTGACGCTGCTTCAGGAAAGCAATCGCCTGCCGGGACACCGCTTCATTCTCCATAACCACATGCTGCAAGGAAGCGCCCATGGCGGTCTCAATCGCCATTTCCAGCTTCTCGGGAACGGAGATCAATTCGGCAACTGCCCCGTGTACACCGCTTAGCTGTCCTTTGCGCGCGCCCTTCAGCACCTCTTTGACCCCAAGCATGAAGCCGTCAAAATCATCCTGCATTTCCTTCATCGTCTCATGCCGGGACACCTGGGCTTCGCGCTTCTGCTCCCATTTACGCAGGCCGCTCTGCGTCTCTTCGAGCAGCTTCTGCCGTTTGCCGGTCTGCTCGCTCTCCGTAATATATGCGCCGCGCAGCAGCCCGATTTCCTTGCCTAGCGCGGCAATCTTATCCTTCAGCCCGCTCTGTGCAGAGACCAGCTCCTCCAGCCGCGCTGTCCACTTGCCACTCTCCTCCTGGCTGCGGCTCATCCGCCGCTCCAGACTCTCCTTCTGCTGATCCGCATAGCGGATCTCGTTGCGCGCCTGAGCCATCAGGTTCATCAGCTCAAGCAGAGCACTCTTCAGCTTCTCTTCCTTGCTCTGGCTGATGCCGCCGGCCACACCCTGCAGCTTCGATTCCTCATCCGCCAGCTGTGCCCGCAGCTCCGCAAGCGTCTGCCGGGTCTGCCTCAGCTTATGCTCCAGCTCGGCCAGCTCACGCTGCCGCCCTTCAGAGCGTTCGCCTACAGAACCCAGAGTCTGCATGAGCTGTTCCCGGTTCTGCTCCAGATTCCTGCGGCGCTCCTTCAGCAGCTCTCCGTAGCCTTCGCTCTTCTCGTTGGCTTCGCTGCTGCGCAGCAGCTGTTCCTGCAGCTTCTCCACTTCCTGCTCCAGATTACGCAGCTCCGCCCGGCCGCTCTCCAGCTTGGCATCATGGGCAGAGACTATAGTGGACAGCTCCAGCTGCTCCGTCTTAAGCACCTCCAGGCGGGCGTTGCCCTCCTGCCAGGATGTATGTATCCCTTCGATCTGATGCACATATACCGAAATCTCCAGATGCTTTAGCTGCTCGCGCAGCTCCTTGTATCTTATCGCCTTCTCGGACTGGTCCTTCAGCGGTCCCACCTGATCCTCCAGCTCGCTGATCAGGTCATGAATCCGCAGCAAATTCTGCTCGGTCTCATCGAGCTTGCGGCCGGCATCCTTTTTGCGTGACTTATATTTAACAATACCTGAAGCCTCTTCAAAAATCCCCCTCCGGTCTTCCGAACGGGTACTGAGAATCTCTTCAATCCGGCCTTGTCCGATAATCGAATAAGCTTCACGGCCGATACCGGTATCCATGAACAGCTCCGTAATATCCTTCAGCCTGCAGGCCTGCTTATTGATCAGATATTCACTGTCGCCGCTGCGGTGGACACGCCGGGTCACGGTCACCTCGCTGAAATCCAGCGGCAGCACATGATCCTCATTATCCAGCGTCAGCGAGACCTCACCATAGTTGACCGCCTTGCGGGCATCACTTCCGGCAAATATAATATCCTCCATCTTGCCGCCGCGCAGGGATTTGGCACTCTGCTCCCCAAGCACCCAGCGGATGCCGTCGGATATGTTACTTTTTCCGCTGCCGTTCGGGCCGACTACAGCCGTTATTCCGCGCACAAATTCCATCTCTGTTTTGTCGGCAAATGATTTGAAGCCTGCTAATTCAATCCGTTTCAGAAACATAACTCGCTACTCACCTCTGACCCATTATACCATAGTGTTTCCTTGCCAAAACAACCCCATAAAGTGGTGCACCTGCTTCGATATTTACCCCAAAACATATCATTTCTGATCTTTCGAAAAAGAGCAGCAAAAGTCTGACTTCCGCCGAACCGCCGGCATTCAGACCATTGCTGCTCTACTCCGCATTTCAGATGTTCATATGTGCCTTCAGGCACCATCTTCCTTCAGAAGCAATAACGCCGCTGCCGCTGCCTGCTGCTCCGCTTCCTTCTTGGAGCGGCCGCTACCGCTGCCGAGTGAACGGCTGGCCATATATACTTCTGAGACGAACTCACGCTCATGCGCCGGTCCGCGTTCTTCAATAATCCGATATTCCAGCGTACCCATCCCATGATGCTGTATCAGTTCCTGAAGCTCTGTCTTGAAGTCGCTCATCTGCATTTGCAGCTTACCGTCGGTTTCCACCAGCGGAAATACGTGATTATCCAGGAATCTCCGGGCCGTCTCCAGTCCCTGATCGAGATAGAGCGCTCCCACGAAGGCTTCGAACACATCAGCCAGCAGAGCCGGGCGGGTACGCCCGCCCGTAAGCTCTTCCCCTTTTCCCAGCAGTACATACCGCCCGAAGCCCAAGGTCTCGGCGAACCGGACCAGCGACGGCTCACAGACAATCGCAGCACGCAGCTTGGTCAATTCTCCCTCGGGTCTGTCCGGGAGCAGATTATACAGATATTCGGACACCGTCAGTTCAAGCACCGCATCACCCAGGAACTCCAGGCGCTCGTTGTCCTGATGCTGATTGAACCGGTGTTCGTTCACATACGATGCATGGGTGAAAGCCTGCTTCAGAAGTACAGGATCGTGAAATTGGATTTGAAGTTGGCTCTGTAACTGCTTCAGGTCTCCTTTCACTGCACTGTCTCCCCTTACCTATTATATTTTTTGAGAATAACGGTCGCGTTATGTCCCCCGAATCCGAAGGAATTCGACATCGCGATATTCAGCTCCGCCTGACGTGGCACATTCGGAACATAGTCCAAATCGCAATCCGGGTCAGGGTTGTCCAAATTGATGGTAGGCGCGATCATACCCTTCTGCAGGGACAGCCCGCAGATAATCGCTTCCACCCCGCCGGCAGCGCCAAGCAAGTGGCCTGTCATCGATTTGGTTGAGCTGATCGCAACCTTGTACGCATGCTCTCCGAGCGCCTTCTTCACAGCGGCTGTCTCGGATTTATCGCCTACCGGTGTAGATGTACCATGCGCATTGATGTAGTCGATATCCTCAGGATGAATACCGGCATCACGGATCGCCATCTTCATGCAGCGCGCTGCACCGTCAGGATCAGGCTCCGTCATGTGGTGAGCATCGGCGCTGAGACCGTATCCGATGACTTCGGCATAGATCTTGGCTCCGCGCTTCTCGGCGTGTTCCAGGGATTCGAGAATCAGGATTCCCGCACCCTCGCCCATAACAAAGCCGTCACGGTCCACATCAAACGGGCGGCTGGCCTTCTCCGGCTCGTCATTGCGGGTAGACATGGCTCTCATTGCACAAAAGCCTGCCATTCCTGTAGGACGAATGGTTGCTTCCGCACCGCCGCAGATCATCGCATCCGCATCACCGCGCTGGATCAGACGGAAGGATTCTCCGATGGAGTGGCTTCCTGTTGCACAAGCGGTCACTGTCGTTGTATTCGGTCCCTTGGCCCCGAGGTTGATCGACAGCTGGCCGGAGCCCATGTTGGCAATCATCATCGGAATGAAGAACGGGCTGACCCGCTTCGGGCCTTTTTCGAGCAGCAGGTTGTGGTTATCTTCCCATGTGCCGAGGCCGCCGATTCCAGAGCCGACAGATACCCCGATCCGCTCTGCATCGATATCTTCACCGATCGTAAGTCCGCTGTCCTTCAGCGCATCTTCACCGGCAGCAACTGCGAATTGTACGAACCGGTCCATCTTGCGGGCTTCCTTGCGGCCGAAGCGTGCTTCCGCATCGAAATCCTTGACCGAGGAAGCAATTCTTGTTGGATATTCACTGACATCAAAAGCTTCAACCAGGGATACTCCGGACTTGCCGCTCATGAGGCTATCCCAGAACGTCTCAAGATCCTTACCCAGCGAAGTCATTACACCCATACCAGTTACAACTACTCTATGATTCAAACATAATCACCCCGTCTATAGGCTGTGTACCTCTACAATGTGTAAACGCAAACATACCAGATGTCTATATAAACTGCAGTCGCCGCAGGATTAGTTAATCTGCGGTTCTGTTATTATCACTGTAAAATGAGGAGAAGTCCCGCCCTGGCAGGAACGGGACCCTCAATCATATGACTCTAGGTATGAGATTGTATGTACTTCACAACTTCACCCACGGTCGTAATTCTCTCTGCATCTTCATCAGAGATTTCCATGTCGAATTCATCTTCCAATTCCATTACCAATTCTACAACATCAAGAGAATCAGCACCTAAATCATCTTTGAAAGACGCTTCTAATGTTACCTCTGCTTCATCGGCACCTAAGCGGTCGATGACAATGCGTGTTACACGCTCCAATACATCGGACATCCGGTTCACCTCCTCTTTTGGTATTATACGAGATATGAAGTCAAAATACCATAGAGCATAAAAAACGCTGCCCTGGCTGCCTCTGTCCATCTTCACCCGTAACGATCTAACGCCCTGCGAAGCCTTACATGTACATTCCGCCATCCACATGAAGCGTCTGGCCTGTCATGTAAGCTGCCCCTTCCGAAGCCAGGAATACCGCCGCATTCGCAATGTCCTCCGCCCGCCCAAGCTCTCCCAAAGGAATCCCCTTGATCAGCTCGCTGCGAACCTCATCGGACAACTCGCGGGTCATGTCGGTATCAATGAAGCCTGGTGCGATGCAGTTCACTGTGATTCCACGTGAAGACAGCTCGCGGGCCGCAGACTTCGTCATGCCGATTACCCCTGCCTTGGCAGCGGTATAGTTCACCTGTCCGGGATTCCCCGTCACGCCCACAACCGAGGAAATATTGATGATCCGGCCATAACGCTGCTTCATCATCGGGCGGGTTACTGCCTTCAGGCAGTTGAAGACGCCCTTCAGATTCGTCTCGATGACCTGATCGAATTCTTCCTCTTTCATACGCATGATCAGATTGTCCCGGGTAATGCCCGCATTGTTCACCAGGATATCGATTTTCCCCCAGGTCTGGATAACCTCTTTGACCAGGTTCTCAGCGTCACTGCTGCGGCCGACATTCCCCTGCAGAGCGATTCCTTCCGAGCCCAGCTCGTGAATCCGGGCCACGGTCTCTTCAGCCGCCTGAAGGCTGCCGGAATAGTTCACCGCGACCTTCACGCCATGAGCAGCGAGTGCCAAGGCAATGCTGCGGCCGATCCCCCGGGACCCTCCGGTTACAAGGGCGGTCTGACCTTTTAGTGCTGCAAACATGCTATGTTGTCCCCCTTCGATAATCATGCGGCTGCGGTTAGGCCAAGCTGCTTACCAGCCAGCCTGCACGCTCTCCAGACTGTTGATATTCACAACCTTGACCTTCCTGTCAATCTTGCGGATCAGGCCAGCCAGCACACTGCCGGAGCCAATCTCTACAAAAGTATCTACACCTGCGCCAATGAGCCATTCCACGCTATCCTGCCAGAGTACCGGAGAATATACCTGTTCTACCAGCAGCTTGCGGATTTCTTCAGGGTCTGTCACCGGAGCAGCGGTGACATTGACCACTACCGGCATAGCAGGAGCATTGAAGGTTACCTTCTCGAGCTCAGCAGCCAGCCGCTCAGCCGCACCCTTCATTAATGAGGAGTGGAACGGCCCGCTAACCTCCAGCGGAATCGCCCGTTTGCCCCCGGCTTCCTTCACACGCTGGACCACCTCATCTACACCGGCTACGGAACCGGACACCACAATCTGTCCCGGACAATTGACATTCGCCAGTTCAACGGGAGTACCCGCCGCTGTAATACTGCGGCATAATTCCGTAAGCGCCTCACGGTCTGCTCCAAGCACCGCTGCCATAGCCCCCTGTCCTCCGGGAACTGCTTCTTCCATGAATTGTCCGCGCAGGCGGACCAGCCTTACAGCATCTTCATAGGACAGCACGCCGGCTGCCACTAGAGCGCTATATTCGCCAAGACTGTGGCCTGCCACATAATCCGGCGTAACCTGGAGGCCGCTTAGCGCTTCAAGATAAGCCACACTGGCTGTAACCAGTGCCGGCTGAGTGTTCACCGTCTGCTTAAGCTCGCTGTCCGGCCCTTCAAATACAAGCCCGCTCAGCGAAAATCCAAGCACCTCGTCACCCTTTTCAAAGACTGCACGGCTCTGAGGCAATGCTTCATATACATCCTTACCCATACCGATTGCCTGTGCACCCTGACCGGGAAAGACAAATGCGATTTTGCTCATGAGGTATACAGCTCCTTCCCTTTAACTGCAGCGAGCCCGGATATTCCCCGGATTGGGCTGCTGCGTCACTATTATTAATGCCCCGATTCTTACCAGATCAGCACAGAAGCGCCCCAGGTAAGTCCGCCGCCGAAGCCAACCATAAGCACTGCATCGCCTGCCTTCATCCGGCCTTCCTCGGCTGCTTCTACAAGAGCCAGCGGAATGGAGGCAGCGGAGGTATTCGCGTATTTATCAACGTTGACTACAACCTTCTCCGGCGGCAGATCCAGACGCTGCATAGCGGATTGAATAATCCGGATGTTGGCCTGATGCGGCACGAACAAGTCGATATTCTCCTTAGACAATCCCGCCTTGGTAAGCACACGCTCCGTGGCCGATCCCATGACGCGTACTGCGAACTTGAAGACCTCGCGGCCATTCATATAGATGAAGTGCTTCTTGTCTTCTACGGTCTGCTGGGAAGCCGGGAGACGTGAGCCGCCCGCTTCCAGATTAAGCAGGCTGCCGCCAGAGCCTTCCGCTCCAAGATCGAAGGACTGGAAGCCGCGTCCTTCCGGAACCTCGCCGACGATTACCGCACCGGCACCGTCACCGAACAGCACGCAGGTATTGCGGTCTGTATAATCTGTAATGCGCGACAGCGTATCTGCACCGATTACCAGCGCATTGTTATACATTCCATTCTGGATAAAGCCGGTTGCCGTAGCCAGACTGTAGACGAACCCGGAGCAGGCTGCCGACAGATCGAAAGCGGCTGCGTTCTTGGCTCCCAGCTTGTCCTGCAGAATGCAGGCTGTGGACGGGAAAGCACTATCAGGTGTTACTGTAGCGACAATGATCAGATCCAGCTCCTCAGCCTTCATGCCTGCGGATTCCAGTGCCTTCAGGGCCGCTTCATAGGCCAGATCAGAGGTAGCCTGCTCCGGGGCCGCAATATGCCGTTCCCGGATTCCCGTGCGGCTGACAATCCATTCATCATTCGTTTCGACGATCTTCTCCAGATCGCTGTTGGTTAATATT
The DNA here is from genome assembly GCF_038002805.1 of Paenibacillus sp. FSL H3-0333. Lineage (NCBI taxonomy): Bacteria > Bacillati > Bacillota > Bacilli > Caryophanales > Paenibacillaceae > Paenibacillus > Paenibacillus sp. FSL H3-0333. The sequence goes on from NZ_JBBODG010000001.1 coordinate 4,776,094, forward strand.
CTCTCAGGCACATATTTGCCAGTCCCAATAATTCCTACCGGACGTAATTGTCTCATGTCTTCACTCACTTCCCGCTAATTTCCTTCGATATACTAGGCACCAGATCCGCCTTCAGCGCAATCCGAGCCTGTCTTACCGCATTCTTCACCGCATTGCCGTCGGACGAACCATGCCCCTTCACTACCAGGCCGCTAAGACCGAGCAGAGGCGCTCCGCCGTGTTCCTTATAATCCATCTTGCCCTTCAGGCTTCTAAGCTCCGGCATCAGGATCGCCGCCCCCAGCTTCGTCTTAAGCGATTTGCTGAACTGCTCCTTCAGCAGAGAGAACATTGCGCCGGCTGTTCCTTCCAGCGTCTTCAGAAGTATATTACCGGCGAAGCCGTCACAGACCAGCACATCGCAGCTTCCGGTGAGCACATCCCGCGCTTCTACATTGCCGACAAAATGAATGCCCTGCAGCGCCTCCAGGAGCGGATAGGCTTCCTTGGTCAATTCATTGCCCTTGCCCGGCTCAGTCCCGACGTTCAGCAGGCCTACCCGGGGCTTCGCAATGCCGTGCACTTTGTTGCGGTATATGCTCCCGATCTGGGCATACTGTGCCAGATGCTGCGGCTTGGCATCCATATTGGCGCCAAGATCCAGGGCCAGCACACCGACATCATCCAGCGTAGGAATCATCGGAGCCAGCGCAGGCCGTTCGATCCCTTCCATTCTTCCGACTACCAGAAGTCCTGTGGTCATCAAGGCTCCGGTATTCCCAGAGGAGATCATGGCATCGGCCTCACCCTCGCGGACCATCCGTCCGGCTACGACCATGGATGAGTCCTTTTTGCGGCGGACTGCCTTCACAGGCTCTTCATCCGAACCTATCACATCCCCGGCATGACGTACGGTAACGTTAGAAGGCTTAGTCTTCAGCAGCGGCTCAAGCCGCGCTTCATCACCGACCAGTATGATCTCTATGTCATTCCACTCCGCAGCCGCTGCCAGCGCGCCTTCCACATTACATTCAGGAGCATTATCCCCGCCCATGGCATCAATGGCGATCCGCACTCCGGTTTCCCCCTTCGCTGTACTCTTCAGTTGCTGAACGATACACTATAAAATGGCCTTGAAATACCAGTTCTTCTCCGACATATGTAAATACATCCACTTCAGCCTTGCCGTTCCGGCCCGCAAGTGAGCGCACCTGCGCCTTGGCAATGCATTTCTCTCCCAGCCGGACCATGCGCACAAACCGGATGTCGGCCGAAGCCGTTAAGGCAATCTCATCATTAATTATGGCTACTGCCAGCGAATTCGCCTGGCCGAAGACGTAGTGGCCACGGGCAATCCCATTGCGGGAGAACACATGCTCATCGCGGATCTCGAAGATCGAAATTCCGCTCTTGTCCAGCTGCAGATCCACAATATCACCGACCACTTCATCAGCTGGCAGGGAACGCACCTGATCATAGGAATGCTCCGCCATCTGCTTCATCCGCTCACGCAGCTCGGGAATCCCCAGCTCCAGCCGGTCCAGCCGGATCGTCTGGATACTCACCTTCAGCTGGCGGGTCAATTCCCGGTCCGTTACAAACGGGTTCCCTTCTATTATAGCCAGCAGCTGCTGCTGACGTTCCTTCTTGGACATCCGCTCGATAGCGGCTCACCTCCCGGCACAGGCCTGATGTGCAGCTTTCCGGCCCGTAAGAGTGGCCGCTGTAATCATCTCTCTCTGTTCTACCTTATCAATTAGAACCAGGTACTAATATGTAGTATAAAGCATGCCGACGCAAAAATAAAGCTTTGGCTTGAAAAGCGCCTGAAAACCCGCGCAGCGCAAGGCATATAAGCTCTGCCCCAGCTTTATTTTCACATAAAAATAGCACTCCACCGGCAGATGAAGTGCTACTCTTATGTGCAAACTATTGTTTGATGATTTCTCTTGCTTTGTATGTTCCGCAAACTTTACATACGTGGTGAGCAAGCTTCAGCTCTCCGCATTGTTCGCATTTCACCATACCTGGAACAACCAGTTTAAAGTGAGTACGACGCTTGTCACGGCGAGTCTTGGACGTTCTGCGTTGTGGTACTGCCATTGTTAGACACCTCCTGATTTTGTTGTAACCCAATTCCTTGGGATTTGTTCTTAGTCATCTTGCTTGGTAAAGAATCCTTTCAACGCAGCGAGTCTTGGATCGATCACTGTGTTGTCGCAACTGCAGGTGCCTTCGTTCAAGTTCTGTCCGCATTTCTGACAAAGACCAAGACAGTCTGCCTTGCACAATACCGAATCCGGTAAGTGCAGTACGAAATTTTCTTCCACATACGGGATAAGATCCACAATCTCATCTTTGATGTAAATGAGTTCCTCATCTTCATCTTCCGGAAGAATTGGCTGCTTAAGCCACTTGAAGGTCTCAGCGAAAGGAATGTTCAGCTTACTCTTGACCTCACCGAGACAACGTGAACATAACATGTCCACTTCTCCGTTCAGTGTTCCCACCACGTTCACACTATCGGTTCCCGCGGGCAGCGCTTTAAGGTCTACTGAGAGTGGTGCAACAGCAAGTATATCCTTGCGCCCTGTGACAACCCCGCTGACATCCACAACTTCGTGGAGGACCAGAGGCTTGTCGGCATTCGCTAATTTGCGAAAGTGAATGTTCATCGTTATCACTCCAAACAAACAAAATTTATTATACCTATTATTCCCTGAGTTTGTCAACCATTTTCCCTTTATATTGTTTCAGGGAGCGTGACAATTTATGATATACAATATATCTTCCAGAATGGGGCGTGAAGCAACTGTGGCAACTGTAGGTATTATAGCCGAATATAACCCTTTACATAACGGACATGTCCATCATTTCACCGAGGCCAAAAGAATATCGGGAGCGGACCGTTCCGTTGTCATTATGAGCGGACCGTTCACCCAGCGCGGCGAGCCGGCGGCGGTCAGCAAGCGCGCCCGTACCGAGATGGCGCTGCATATGGGCGCCGATCTGGTCATTGAGCTGCCGGTGGCGTACGCCGTCCAGCCGGCGGAATGGTTCGCCTTCGGAGCGGTGTCCCTGCTGGAGGCGACCGGCGTCGTCGACAGCCTGTGCTTCGGCTCCGAAGCAGGCACTTTGGGCGTGCTGCTGCCTCTGGCCGGCTTCCTGGCTGAAGAGAGCAGCGCGCTTAAGGAGGAGATCCGCGCGCGCCTCTCTGAGGGCGCGGGATTCCCCGCCGCCTACAGTGCAGCGGCGGCGGCGGCCTGGAAGGCCTCCTTCTTGGGAGAGGAGAAACCGGAAGATGCCGAAAGTATATTGCGGCAGCCCAACAACAGCCTCGGCCTGCACTACCTGATCGCGCTGCGGCGGCTGGGCAGCGCGATCAGGCCCTTGACCGTGCCGCGTACCGGCGCGGGCTTCCACGACCCGCTGGAGGGCGGGTCGGCCATTGCCAGTGCAACAGCCATCCGCAGGCTGCTGCAGGAGGGCGGATCACCGGCGGCTTACATGCCGGAGTACGCCCTGTCGATCCTGGAGCGGGAACGTGCAGCAGGCCGGGGCCCGGTACTGCTAGAAGACTTCGCCGGGCCGCTGCGCCATGTGCTCTATACGCGCTCCGCTGCGGAGCTGCACACGCTGCAGGATATGAACGAGGGCCTGGAGAACCGGCTGCTCCGAAGCATGCGCCAGCTGGATAAGTTCACAGTCGGCGGTCTGCTGCAGGAGCTTAAGAGCAGACGGTATACCCTTACCAGGCTCCAGCGTCTGCTGCTCCATACCCTGCTGAACCATAGCAAAACAGAGCTGTCCCCCTCCGTTCTCTCCCAGGGTCCCGGCTACATAAGGGTTCTCGGCTTCCGCGAGAGCGGCCGGGAGCTGCTGAAGCAGATGAAGCAGACAGCGGCGCTTCCGGTGATTACAAGCCCTGCCCGCTGCACCCATCCCATGCTGGAGCGTGACCTCCAGGCGGCCGCTGTATTCGCCGGGGCTTATGCCGACCCGCTGCGCAGCGATCTGTACAGTGATTATCTTGAGCCGCCGGTCAGGATTTAATGACCGGCAGCTCCTCCATGTATTTCAGGGCATCGGGTAGGGTGGAGACAGGAACCAGCTTCATATTCGTGCCGATCTGATCCGCTTTTGCCTTGGCCTCGTCGTAGTTCTTAACCGGAACGAAGAAGATCTCCGCCCCCTTACGGTCGGCCGCTACAATCTTATGCTTCACACCGCCGATTGGCCCCACGTTCCCCTCCGCATCTATCGTACCCGTGCCTGCTACCTTCCGACCCTTGGTCAGATCCCCCGGCGTAAGCCGGTTGTAGATTTCCATGGTGAACATCAGACCGGCAGAGGGTCCGCCCACGTTGGTATCCACGAAACTGACAGCTTTGCCTTTCTCCTTAGGCTCCACCTTTTGAACCGCACCAATTACGACGCCGAAGCCCGGCCGTGCAGGCGAAGCGTCTTTATCCTTGACCCCCACCAGCTTGACCTGCTCCTTGAGCTCTTTGCCGTCACGCTGGAGCGATACCTCCACGCTATCTCCAATCTGATGAACCGATAGCAATTTGGACAGCGCGGCCGGATCGGCTGCCTTTTGTCCGCCTACACTGATGATTTTGTCCCCCGGCTTGAACCGGTCCTGATTAGCAGTCTCTGGTACCGAGAACACATACAGATAATCCACGACATCCTCATAAGGTACACCTGCCGCATGATAGGCTGCCTGCACAGCATAGGACTGTGAACTATTCATATAGAACACCTGCTCCGCCGCATACTCCTGCTCCGTCTTATCCTGCAGACGGGTTTCTTTCAATACTACCTCGGCATTCGAGTTGAACACAGAGGCGATTAGAAGAGCCACATTCGCATAGCTTGCAGAGACCGTGGTCATCATGAAGGTTCCTTGCTCCTGCGGATCGGCATTCTCAACCTTGATCATCGGTGCCACCTCGGAGGCGCTTCCCGGCTGATATACAATGTAAGGTGTGTTCATAAAGACGACAACATAGAGAATGACCACGAATGAAAATAAATAGGCTGAAGCGCGGATGCCTACCCGGCGTTTGTACTGCCTCAAGTCTCTTCCCCTTCTTTCCTGCGGATGATGCCCCGGCACTTAGAATGTGGTACCTTAGCCTGGAGCTTCACTCCGGCTGTGGCATGATGGTTGTCTCCCCTGCATAAATTGATAACAAGTTCTGCCCATGTCCTAAGCTATGAAGAGGGGATAACTCTAATGATAAACTTTAGATCCAGACGCTTCCTGTCGGGTTCAGCTCCATTTATACCCGGGGCTGCAGCCATTCTGCTAGCTATAGCAATAATCATAGCACCTGAAGCCTCATTCAAGGCTTCACTTACGGGCCTTACGCTCTGGTGGACCCTGGTCTTTCCGGCGCTGCTGCCCTTCCTGATCCTCTCAGAGATGCTCAGCGCATCCGGCTTCGTGCACGGTATCGGTGTCCTGCTTGAGCCGCTGATGAAGCGGTGCTTCCGGCTTCCCGGGGCGGGCGGCTGGACGCTGGTGCTCGGCCTTACCGCCGGCTTCCCGGCAGGAGCCGGAGGAGTGATGCAGCTGCACAAGCAGGGGGTCATTACGGACAAGGAGGCCGGACGGCTGGCGGCTATCGTGCATTATGCCAGTCCGGTCACACTGCTTATTGTAGTCGGGACAGCATTCCTGCACAGTCCAGCCGCCGGGTATGCCCTGCTGGCCATCCACTGGCTGTCAGGGATAGCCGCAGGTATTCTATCCGCCTGCTTCAATGGCTCCCGTAAGATAACCTCACCTATTCCGCAAGTTCCGCATGAAAGTGATCCCAGCCTTACCGGCGGACGCTCTCACGCCAAAAAAGCATCCTTACCCCGGCGTATCCATCAGGCAGCAGCGGACGCCCGTTCAAGGGATGGACGGGGCTTCGGCAAGGTGCTCGGTGAATCCGTATCCTCCGCCGTACAGAGCCTGATGATTATAGGCGGCTATATGATTATGTTCGCAGTTGTCGTCAGTATTGTTACCCGGCTGTTCCCTCAGCTGCCTGCTCTGGTTACAGCAAGTATGCTTGAGATTCATCTCGGAGCCCGGTCAATGACTTCAGCCGCAGCAGGGCTCGAAGGCTTCGTCATCGGCGGTCTTCTTGGCCCGGCACTGCTGTCGGCCGGCTTGGCCTGGAGCGGCATTTGCGCCCAGCTCCAGGCACTGACTGTGCTGAAGGCAGCGAATGTCCGCTTCCTTCCGTTCACCGCAGTCAGGCTGCTGCATGGACTATTTGCCTTTGCGTTCACGCTCCTGCTGTGGACACCGCTGCTCCATATTCAGTCTGCGGTGCTGCCGGTTCTAGCCGGCTCACCCCCGGCCGTACAGCTGCAAGACATAGGCACTTCGCTCAGAATATGGACTCTGGCCCCACAGATCCTGGGACTTATGGCCCTGCTTGTTATACTGCTGCTGTTGCTGTCTGCTGCCGTGAAGCTGTTTACTTCGAGCCGCCGTCCATCCGGCTGAACTTCAGCTTCATGGCCTGCTCCACCTCAGGGGTTACAAAATCCGAGACCTTCCCGCCGAAGTGGGCAATCTCCTTCACCACACTGGAGCTAAGGTAGGAGTATCTCGGATTAGTCATCATAAATATAGTTTCCGCTTCAGGGTCAAGATTATGATTAATAGAAGCATTCTGCAGCTCGTATTCAAAATCCGTAACGGTCCGGATTCCCCGGACAATAACCTGCGCATCCTTTTGCCTCAGATAGTTAACCAGGAGATCACGGAAGCTGTCTACCTCAACATTCGGTATATCCGCTGTCGCCTGGCGCAGAAGCTCTGTCCGTTCCTCGACCGAGAACAACGGATTCTTGCTCAGGTTGTTCAGCACCGTCACAATCAGCCTGTCGAACTGCTTGGCGGCCCGGTGAATAATATCCATATGTCCCAGCGTAACCGGATCGAAGGTACCCGGATAGATGGCGACACGCTCTTTTCTAGTTTGCAGACTCATCATTTACCTCCTTGCCGTTTGCGGCAGCTTCTGGAAGAGCAGCTTCATACCGGTAGATAGAGATCGTAACCTCTCCATAGACGGATTGCTTCGTTCTCACGAACCCGGGTATATCCTCGGGATAGGTATACCCCGATTCATGCTCCAGCACGATCACTGCATCAGGATTCAGCAGCAGCTTCTCCGCCAGCGTAACCATCAGCTCGTCTCCATGCTTCATACGGTAAGGCGGGTCCAGAAAAACAAGATCAAACGCTCTCCCCCGCTTCCCGAGTGCCCCAAGGGCTCTTCCCGCATCATTACGGTAGACCTCAGCCTGCGCCTCCAGCCGGGCCGCCTTCAAGTTGGCACGCACCGTGTCAATCGCCTTCTGCTCCATGTCCACAAACACCGCAGCATCCATCCCTCTGCTCAGAGCTTCGATCCCCAGGCCTCCGGTACCGGCATACAGATCAAGCACCGTACCTCCTTCAAAATAAGGCCCGATCATACTGAATAACGCTTCCTTCACTTTATCGGTAGTAGGCCGTGTGCCATTGCCTGGAACACTTTTAAGCGGCCTGCCTTTTGCACTTCCCGATATGACTCTCACCGATCATCCACCTGCTTTTTAGCTTTTGTCTCTACATTACTATGCCGTTACAGGGCATAAGTCCAAGCCTATAGTACCACAATTATTCCATGAAATAAAAAGATTGTCCGACTTTGTCACAATGCGGAGCAGAAGAATATTCGCAAGCAAATGTATAAAACTCCCGTAACCGGGTCATCCTGTAACTATCGACATCACAAAATGTCGTAGACAACCGCGGAGCAGGCTTACGTTTCCCCATAAGCTCTTCGTCCGGTTTCTCCTCTCCCATGAAAGAGGCTCCCGAAAGGGAGCCTCGATTTTTGTTTTACGCAAAAAAGCCCCCGCCTTGAAATCAAGATGCGTGGGCTTGCTGTGTATATAGTTATATAATCCGCTTCAGCTTGGCTTCCTGCTCAATGGAGCGCGCTGAGAGAAGTTCGATAATTCTGTGCTGATTCTCCAATAAAGACTCGACGTTGATGAGCCGCTCGTTTGTTTCCAGCACAGCACGTTTAATCTGTTCCTGATCTTGCATCATTGTTTGCTGATCTTGCTTCATTATTTGCAGATCTTGCTTCATTGTTTGCTGCTCTGTCTCAATTCGATCTAAACGCTCGTTGACGGTTCCTAATTCCGCCTTAACAGGAACTAATTCTTCACGAATAACGGATCTTAATACCTGCACCAAATCATTATCCATGTGCTCCGCTCCTTCAAACTTAATATTTAGATTGTACCAGAATCAAATGTATTATTCTACTTCATTTCAGCTTGTCATTTGACCTTATCGATCTTGAAAACAAACTTCCAGGAGGCAGTATTTCCGGAATACCGCCCGCGGTTTTCGACTACCTTCACTGTCAGCGATTTGTTCTGGGTATACTTCAGGGCTGACACCTTAATAGAGGCGCTTGCTGAGCCTTCATCCGGAATCTTATCCTGTTCCTGCGCTTCAGCACGAAGCTTGATGCTTCCTGTTGAACTGAGATCCAGCGTGACTGAATCCCCTTCCTCAAGCTCCTCTCCATTGACGAATCCGCCCCACCACCACTCATTACCTACATGATTATTCTCTACCAGGTCTGCACTTACAAACGTAACCTTAACCTTCTGAGTCTTGCCTGCTGCCGATAATGGCTGCACACTTAAGGATAGAGCAAATATCATCACAAAAAAAAGCGTTGCTAGTTTCCGCTTCATTTACTTGGCACCTCTTTTCTATTCTATTTTTTACCAATTATATCAGGTCGAATGACTTAGTTCTATAGACTCACACAATATTCTTATTTGTCATTTATCCCCGATTCTCTCAGGGAATGTATTATCCATTTAAGGTGAAGACTGTAATTAGGTTACGTAGTTCAATCAGGCATCACAAGGTTACATATATAGTATATGGATATCCGATAGATTCAGGAGGAACCGCTATGAAGAAGCCCTTGTATAAAAAGATGTCGTCCCTCGCCCTAGTCATCCTATTCAGCGGTGCCATTGGACTGACCGCAGGCTGCAACACTTCGGCTAATCAGGCCACCCCAACTCCCACCGGGACAGCGCAGCCAACAGCAGCGCAGCCCACACCAGTACCAGCCACTGAACCGTCCACCGGGAAGGGGGCAGTGAACTGGGAATCTGCTATCCAGCAAATCGCGACTACGGATACGGAGGCCACGCAAAAAGCAGATGCTGCGGAAGTTTTGGCGAAATCGTACACTCCGTCGGCTGTGGAGCTTAAGGATTTTGAATCCCAGATCGTGGAGGAGTACACCGCCGGGAATTATCTCGCGCATAGAGAGGATGCCGGATACATGCTGACGAACCTGTTCAAGGCTACCGTTGTTGAGCGCAATCACCCTGACGGTGAAGCTATTAAGAAGTTTGCCTTTGACTTTTATCAGAACACTAAGAATGTCTTCCGCGGAATTGATGCTGTGGACAGCGAAGCCGTACAATCGAATGAAACGCAGATGGACAAGGCGTTGTCGGAGATTACAACCGAGTAAACCTCCTTATGTCTCCGGCATGGGACCTCCCGTATTTATTGACAATTCAGGAATGATGGTGATACCGTTCATTAGGGTAAGGGAGCTTAGGGCTCCCGCATTCATCATAAGAATTCAATTGATCAGGAGGTCCCATGTTCAAAAAAACAATCCTTTTCCCCGTCATCAGCATGCTGCTTCTCAGCTCTGCCCCGTCTTCATCCGCAAGTGCGCAAAGCTTGTACTCCGATGTCAACGAGCAGAAATATTCCTGGGCGATGGAATCCATTCTTTTCATGACGGATAACGATGTGCTAAAAGGGTATTCCGACGGTACCTTCAAACCTGAAGCAACGGTTACCAAAGCCGAGTTCACCGTCATGCTGCACCGGCTGTTCGATAAGTACCGCCCCAATGTAAAGCCCCTGTTCTATGAACCGAAAGTGGCCGGCTATCAGGATGTCCCCACAAATCATTGGGCCTACAAGGAAATAACCGAGCTATATAATTCTGCAGCGGTCAGTGGCGGCGGGATTTCCAAAAATTATTCAACAGGCAAGTACACCTTCAAGCCGGATGCACGGTTAACCCGCCTCAAGCTAACGTCCATGCTGTACCAGCTATTCGCTGAAGACTTCGACAAGGGTTCGAATGCCGGTGATTCTGACAAAGAGTTATATCAGCGGTTAAGTAAATTCAAGGATATTCCCTTAAAAAAATTCAATACTGAGACTGCAATGGATCAATACATGGATACAGAGAGAGCGAAGGCCGGCAACAGGTGGGATACATACATACCTGGGGATGAGCTCTCGCCAGCGATTTTTTATACATACCAAAATGGATCTATCTCGCTAATTGGAGATTTCACCTTTCTGCCGGTTTACGCCATTGCAGCGATGGATTCCCAAAGGATTATTACAGCCGATTCCCGTGGATACTACAGACCGCTCGCCCCTGTTACCCGGGCAGAACTGGCAACGATTCTGGACCGCGTCTATCTGTTGTTTGAGAAGAAAGGGGTTCTGCAAAAATACAGCAATAAATAGCCTTAAGCGTTGATTCATCAAGCAGGAACCCTAGTCAACAAAAATAGCCCGGCCTCTTACAGTGCCGGGTAATGACATCTATTTTCCGATCAAATTCGGCCAGACTCCTTCAATAAAATAAAATCATGACCACGCCGGGTCAATTTGATGTCAGTAGTTCTGACTGTCACGATCCCGCTTCCTGACCGGGAGATCTTAATATTCTCCACCATCCGGCTGTCGATAAGCTCCTCCATAATATCGGCGAAGGCCTCGGCTTCGAGTTCCATTACCTCCTGATTAACCGCCTGTTCCGCTTCAATCCGCTTGAGGATGGCATATATCTTTTCCTTCTCTTCCATCGTACACCTCTTTCATGCCAGCACTAATTGCCCTGAAGACAATGACTTCTATTATCGCACATCCATTCGGGCCAAGGCGAATTTAAATTCACCGTCATGCAGCAAAGCTTGTCCATCCTGCATCTGCAACAAGAGCAGTCCCGGATTACCGGGACTGCTCTGACTGATTGGATCTCCTAGTAGAAGCAGGCACTCAGAATAATAACGAGCAGGATATAAAGAACCAGAATCGCACCTGTAGATGTCCAGGGACCTACTCCACACGTATTCACGCCGCCTACATTGCCACCGTATCCGCAATCTGCACCCATGAGATTACCTCCTTCATAATGTTGACTACAGAACAGCATATGAGCCAGCCGCCTTATCAGATTGGGCGAAACGGACATAATTTGGGGCGTATGTACAAGGGCATCCTGCCCGCCCGTCCTTGCGGGCAGCCCAGGATGTCCCATGCTATTACTTAATCGGATACCAGGATTCCATCGAAGCTCTCCGGACCTACACGGATTGTACCCAGAAGGTTCGAACTGATGAACGCAGTATACGTTAACTGTGGTGTAATCGTCGGAAGAAAATCATCAGCCGAGAAGGTAATCACCTGTGGCGCAAGAACACTAAGACTGAAGGTAGAGGTGGCGGAATAGACCAGAGGATCGGTCGATAGAGTTCCTCTAACAATAGTTACAGTTACACCTACCAGCGCAAGCGGAAGCTGCAGCGAGATGGTTCCTTTTAGTATTACGCGAGGATTCGCCCCTACCCCTTCAGTGATCAGCCCAATTTGCCCGAACAGCTGCGGAGTATTAATTACCAGGATAGGTATTGCAATAGAGTTAGCAAAACTAGCATTCTGCGATGTTCTTCCATCAACATAAGTTCCCATATCAAGCACCTCCTTTCTTCTTAATTAATATATTCGCGCTCCTTCCAAATCGCATGGATGATATACCCGCTCTCTTTCCCCATATTACATACTCTCTTACAGCTCCAGCTGTCCTATTCTTCTTTGGTAGTCCCGCTCCGTTTATTGAACGCCAGTTCAAACAGTCCCGTTGCCGATAATCCGGCCAAGCCTCCGGCCCATAGACGAAGAATGAGATTCATGTCTGTAAAAGGGTATGCAGCCGCTCCTACCAGCAGGCCGATGGCCAGCCCCACCGCAGGAACCACGTTGCGCGGAAGATTAACGCTGTTCTTGACGAACTGGACCAGCGCCATAACGAATACCGCCAATACGGATGCAAAAGCTAGTACATTGTTAAGTGCATCATTGTACATAACGGCTACACCCCCTTGCTTGTAACCAGAAGACCGGCGCGGTTCAATACTGTCAGCATCCGGTAGAAATCATAGCTGCCTCCTGACGGCGTATCCAGCAGACCGGCTGCAGACGCGGCCTGTACCGCAGGCTCAGCCCAGGCCGGCACATTCATTACTGTACGGCCCTCAATGACAGCCAGCCGCTCCGCGACACCTTTAATGGCCTGGCCTTGCTCTTGAACGCCGGCCTTCAGTGTATCTCTGCTGACAGACAGCCCTGCCAGCAGCTCCTTCAGTTCCCGCAGCTCGGTTTCCAGCGCCGCAATTTTTTGTTTATCTTCAGCCGACATCTCTTCATCCTCCTTCAGCTCGTCATATTGATACAGGTTATATGAATCCATAATCTGAATCAGCTTGGACGCATAACCCGGGTCCGTTGCGTAGCCTGCAGCAGCAATCTCGCGGGCGGCTGTTTTGCCGTCGACTCCAATAGCCTTGCTGTACAGCTTGGGGTTCCAGGGCACTCCCCCGGTAATCAGTGCGGAATGATCCGCTATAGATTCTCCCCAGTTATGATAGGAACGGAACTGGGCAGTCACCTGTACAGCTTGGCCGTTCCTGTATTCCGTTGTCGGAAGCGCCAGGCTGCCCGCAGGCCCGCTGCCCTTGATGCCGAACAGATTGCCTGCCTTCAGCGTCAAGCCGCTCGTTCCCCAGCCGGATTCCAGCGCTGCCTGGGCAATCGTCAGCGAAGCTGCGATACGGGTGCGCTGCATATCCGCTACTGCGAAAGAAGCGATCCGGGTGATAAATTCGGAGTTCGTCATTGCTTCACTTCCTTTCCTACTATATTAAATGCCCCGCCCTGCCAAACTGCCTGTGCTTATCCCTGTTTATGATGTATATGGAAGTGAGCTGCAGCTTATACGCACGCAAACAGCGCCGGAGCAGATGCACCGGCACTGTTTCAATAACCCACTATATTCCCTTCCACTAAAATACGCTAAGGATAATAATCAGCAAAATAAACAACACCAGTATGGTAGCCGTTGATGTTCTCAGACCTCCACTCATCTGGAGCCCTCCTTTCTTACGCACATGCCCAGCCTTGATTCCTCTACATCATATGCCTGTAGTCCCAAAAAAACTGGGCGAACGCACAATATGGGATTTATATGTAAAAAAAGTATTGTTAAATCTTCCATCCTGGCTTAAACTAGTAATAATTAACTATATCGGAGGGACTAATTTACTATGCCTTCATATTATTTCAAGGAAATTTGGACACCGCTGAGCTGGATAGGCATTAAGTTTTTCCGGGACGACGAAGGATTTCTGTGGATAAAGAGATGGTCTAATCCACGTAAGCGGTTACGCTGAACGTAATGAGATAACGTCAAACAACCTTTTTTCCGGCACAAGAGAAGCATCCCCGTCCTGCCGATAAAAGGTTGTTTGTTGTTTCTGTCTGCTGTTGATTGCTGATGCTAAGATGCCGCCTCGAAGGTAATCCGGTTCTTCCCGCTCCGCTTGGAGATATACAATGCTTCGTCTGCAAGCCGCAGGGTCAGGGTGGTATCTCCGCCGTCCGGAGTCCATACAGCAGCACCTACGCTGCAGCCTACACGAAGCTCCTCGCCTTTAATCAGAATCGGCTGGTTGATCTTGCTGATAATCCGCGAAGCCACCACCTCCGCTTCCTTCATCGGTTTGCCCGCCGAGGTATTCAGAATAATCACGAATTCATCGCCGCCCAGCCGGGCAACGATCTCATTGTCCCGCGTACAATCCATCAGCCGGAAGGCCACCTCCTGCAGCAGGGCATCTCCAACCGCATGGCCGAAGCTGTCATTCACTTTTTTGAAGCCGTCCAGATCCATGTACAAAAAGCTTAGTGTCGTCCGCTTCTGCTTGGCCTTACTGACCGCATGGGCCAAAAACTCATCCAGTGCTGCCCGGTTGGGCAAGCCGGTAAGCTTATCATGCAGCGCCATATCCGACATATAGCTCAGCTTAGTCTCTGTCTTGGTCAGGTTGTTCACCAGGCTCCGCAGGGAGGCCGACAGAATCGCCACATCCTTGAACCGGGTAGAGGCCGGGATCTCCACATCGGCACCGGAGCTGAGCAGGTCGGCTGTACGGGTGATATCCCTCAACGGTCGGCTGATCCATCCGGCCAGCAGCCAGCCGATTAGTGCGAAGGCCGCAGCGGTCAGCAGACCGCTGATCAGGATGAAGCGTTCAAGCTGATGGACTGAGGCAAAAGCGATGTCTGCCGGCTGACGGATAATGACCGTCCAGCCAAGGCCCGGGTAGTTCATGTAACCATCGCCATAGGCGTATCCCGTTAAATAGGAGTCACGGCCCCGCTCCTGTTCGATCACGTATGAGCTCTTACCGCTGCGGGCCTGCTGCAGGACCGCATCCGTCATTCTTTTGCCGGTGAGCGCTTCTGGTCCCAATAGAATGGTGTCGTCCTTCTTACTGACCACGAACACCTCCACGCCCTTAAGCCGTTCCTTGAGCGGATTCACAATGGAGGCCTCGACCTCACGTGACCACTCCCAGCTAAGATGTGCCGCCAGCACGCCGCTTGTCTGTCCTTGCTTGTCCATGACCGGCACACTCACATCAACAAACTGCAGGGCTTCCCCTGTAGGATTAGGCAACAGCTTAGAGAGCAGCACCGCATCGTGGACATCCCCGACGAAGGTTCCCTTAAGCGCCTGCTGAAAGACAGGCCTCTGGCTGATATTCGTTCCTTGTAGAATCCGATCCGTGGAAGCAACCACATTCCCTGTCTTATCCAGGAAGCCCACCCAGGTGAATACCGGCAGACTCTTCTTCAGCTGATTCAGCAATCCGCCAGCCTCTGCTTGGTCAACGGGCTCCTGAAAAGCATTCAGCTTACTCAAAACTTCTATTTCACCGGAACGTGACCACATGAACTGATCAAGCTTCTCGGACATTTGATTGGCCTCTGCGGCCAGGGAGCTGCCGATACTGACTTCCACAGAAGTGGTGGAGCGGTTGCCGATCACATAGCTGAGAATAGCCGTGAGCAGAATGATAATAACCGCAAATGCTGCTGAAAATAAAGTGCGAAGACTTAATGACATGTACACTCTCCTCTTCCGATGACCTTGTTCATGCTTCCGACCACTGAAGATATCTTGCGGCAACATGTCGAACTGGGTCGATATTTCTTTATCGGAAGAGTCCGGCAGAAATATAATACAGCTTCCGGCACACAGCCGTTTTTTCTTGAGTCGTTACCCTACCTTCGCTCCCATAGAACGGGCCAGCAGCACAGCCTGCTCCACATCCAGCCGCACTCCTTTGAGCTCCAGGCTCTTCAGGTCAATCCCCTCCAACTTGGCGTCACGCAGATCGGCCCCTGTAAGCTTGCACTGCGCAAGCTGCACCCGGCTTAAATCCGCCCCGCGCAGATCCGCCTTTTGCAAATCGCAGCCCTGCATGTCTGCCTCGGTGAACCGGATGCCCCGCAGATCCTGCCTGCTGAGATTCAGATGGCGCAGATTCGTATAGGCCCAGTCCCCTCCGCTAAGTGTAATTCCGTCCATATAGGCATTGGCGAAATCCGATCCGACCATCTTGCAGTTCTCGAACTTCGCCACGAACAGATTGGCTCCGGTGAACTTGCAGTTGGTGAACGCGCCATCCGTGTGCAGCGAAGCATTCAGCAGGGCACCGGTGAAATCGCAATCGACAAACCGGCAGCCGGTGGAGGTCATCTCTTCCATAGAAGCTCCCCGAAAGGAGCAGCGCTCAAAGGTGCAGCCGTTTATTTCTCCATCCTGCAATGCTGCGTAATCAAAATTATGCTCATTAAAGGTTTCATTATGGTATTGATACATAGTTTAAGCACCTCTTTATCTGGGTATTGGAGCAAAGGTATGGTATAACAGATACTATATAATTCTTTAAATATACTACTTTAGGAGATTGTCCAAGTGTAGCCGTTTCGATATAATAGCAAATAAAATAGCGGAGGTAAATGATGGATGACTCCAGCAGAAAAGAACCATTCCGATATGTAATGAACCAGCCCATCGATTGCTGGCTTGAGATTCCCGCCAGTAATTCGGGACCGGGAGCGGGAAAATTGACTGAAGGTATTCTGCTTGACCTTAGCCGCTCCGGCTGCAAGGTCCGCACGTCGCTGAACCTCCGCTTCACCGCAGGGGATACGAAGCTGATTATTCATTTTCAGCTGGCGGAAGAGAAGCTACAGTATGAAGGCAGTGTCCGCTGGGGCTGGATGTTCGGTCTCGGGCAATACCAGTATGGGGTAAGGCTGGACCTGCAGGAAGACGAGGAAGAACAGCTGCTGCGGGAGCTGGAGCTCTGGACCAGCGGAAGAAGCGCGCAAGGCTTGTAGCCTTTGCACTCCCTAATAATGCATACAAACGCAAGCAAGGCTGATTAGGAGCCTTGCTTGCGTGAAATAGGAACGTATCTTTTACACTTCGATTCTTCTCCTCACCAGCGTAACCATTCCATAGACCATCAGGCAGACCACCGCCACTTCAAACAGCAGCGCCCCTTGATTGAATGAAAGATACTGTATAGTGAAATCACTACCGGACTGGAGTCTTCCAGGGTAAATCTCGAAGTTGAAGGCATTATCTAAACCTATGAAATATGTGTCAAAAAGAAACTTCTCCAGATAACCAATCCCGTTCTCCAGCAGGACCAGAAGGGCGATGCCAAGCCAGACTCTCCCCTTCATGCGCAGACTAAAGGCTACTGTAAAGGAGAACATCACCATCACCATGAGAAAAAGGATGGACCAGACCGATTGAAGCAATGCCCGGAAGCCAACCGTCAGCAGATTGCCGGGCAGAAAATCCACCGTGTACAGCAGCTTGTAAATCCCCAGATGGGCCAGACCCAGAAGTACGACCACCCCGATCAGCAGCAGCGCCAGCAGCATGGGAGACAGGACCGTCTGCAGCGCAGTAACCGGCAAAAGCCGCCGCTGATAGGATTTAAGATTACGGAAATATCCGGTAACGGCTGTAAATATCATTGCGATGGCCAGTATACAGTAAATAACCAGATTCAGGGAGGCCAAGTCTGCGTCTATCCTAGCACTGGAGATCCACAGCCCGGCCTGCACGAGTAACGCAATGACGATGAAGACGAGAATACGTTCTTGTCGGCGTTTAAGATCATATTTTAATAGCTTCAGCATTCGGCAAACACCTCTCTGAACAGCTCATCTACACTTTTCCCGTGTTCTTGTCTTAGCTCCTCCACCGGACGATGCAGCACAATCTCCCCATCCTTCAGGAAAATCACCTCGTCAAAGATCCGTTCGATATCCGTCACCAGATGGGTGGAGAGCAGAATACTGCTGTCCTCCTCATAGAACTCCATCAGCGCATTCAGAATCTTGGTCCGTGCCACCGGATCAACGCCTCCAATCGGTTCATCCAGCAGATATAATCTGGCCCGGCGGGAGAGTGCTAAGGTCAGCTGCAGGCGTTCGTTCATCCCTTTGGATAACGTCCGCACCTTATCCGCTGTACGCAGCTTCATGAAATCCAGCATCCGCAGTGCCTTAGCCTGATCGAAATCCGGGTAGAAATCCTGCTGGAATCTCAGCGCATCCCCGATATTCATCCATGACTCCGTTACCGGCACATCCGGCATGAAGGAGACGAGCTTCTTGCTCTCTATGCCCACGGGCATCCCGAGGACTGAGATCCGGCCCGAGGCGGGCCAGGCGAGTCCTGAGATCAGCTTCATGAGCGTGCTTTTGCCGCTGCCGTTACTTCCCAGAAGGCCGGTGATGGTGCCGCTGCCCAGCTTGAAGGAGACCTGGTTCAGCGCGTGTCTAGGGCCGAACTGTTTGCTTACATTCTGAATGTCAAGTATATCGTCCACTCTTCTTACTCCCCCTGTTCTTGGTCCCGCTGGTGGATGTTCTCTGCTACTGCAGTAAGTATATCTTCGCCCTGGAAGCCTAGCTCCTGCATTCCGCGGATAAAACGGTCCAGCACATCCTGTGCCATCTCCTTTTTGACGGTCAGTATCGTCTCTTCGCTTCCGGTCACATATCTGCCCATGCCGCGGTGGGTCTCCACGATGGTCTCACGCTCCAGTTCCTGAAATGTTCTTTGCACGGTATTCGGGTTAATCTGCAGTTCAGCGGCCAATTCACGGACAGAGGGGATCTTGTCTCCAGGCTTCAGCTTGCCGGTGATAATCTCTCCCTTGATGTAATTCATGATCTGGAGATAAATCGGCTGGTTATTATCGAATTCGATCCCCATCAAGCAACATCCCTACGTCTGAAGACGGCGAAGCCTGCAAGCAGGAACAGTGTCATGTAGATGCACAGCAGGATAATGGAGAAGGTTAGTGTCATTCCCTGCATCGGCGCACCGCCATCCTTGTAGGCTGCGAGATTAAGATTAGGGAACAGCACATATTTGTAGAACTCACGGGAAATGACCAGCTTGTCGATGGTGGTGGCGAAGATGGTTGCTCCAATGGTTACGCCAGTCGATTTCGTCAGAATCCCCAGCATGAAGCCGATCGTAGCGTAGACGGTGCAGTACACAGTTGAATACAGCAGCGAAGTTAGGATCTCACCGATTCCCGCTTCCCCTCCGCTGAGTCCGAAGAAGACCGCTCCTGAGAGGAAAAGCCCCACCGTCGCAACTACCTGCATGCTAAGTGTATAGAGTAGTACAGTTACATATTTGGAGGCCAGAATCGCCGTGCGGCTGCGGGCACGGATCAGCAAAAATTTGATCGTCCCCTGGCTGTATTCCCTGGATACAATCCCCGCCGTCCCGACGATCACCAGAATGGCCAGAAGCTGGCCAATGCCTCTGGGCTGCAGGGAATCCGCTGTAAAGTCTACCGCTGAAGCATACATATCTGCGGCAAATGTACGAGTCATATAGCCCACTGCCAGCGACAGCACCAGTAGGATGACATAAGGAATGATATTGCTGCGTTTCTTCGATATTTTGAGCCATTCATTCAGCACAAGCAGATTAAATTTACGCAATGCGGTTGCCCCCTGTCCATTTCAGGAAATCCTCTTCCAGACTTTGTCTATTCTCAGTAATCCGGTATATCCCGACCTTAGCTTCGCTAAGTGCCGCCACCAGCTCCGGTACGGATCCATCCGGCAGCTGTACATGCAGCTCGGAATGGGCTTCATCTGCTCCAGTGACCTTGACGCCCTGCAAGGCTCCGGCCACAGTCCGTGCAGCTTCAATCTTGTCTACCCGGATAGCAAGCGCTACCTCACTCTGCGCCTCTGGTGCTTCCGTAAGCTGTGTCACCGTTACAAGCTTGCCGTTCTGAATGACCACCGCGCGGTGGCAGATCTGTTCAATCTCAGCCAGCATATGACTCGAGATTAGAATGGCAATGCCCTCTACCTCTGCTATTCTCCGCATATAGTCGCGCATCTCCCGGATGCCGGCGGGGTCCAGCCCGTTGGTCGGCTCATCCAGAATGAGCAGCTTCGGCGAGTGGAGCAAGGCCTGAGCAATCCCCAGACGCTGGCGCATACCGAGGGAGTAGGCCCGAACCTTCTTGTTAATCGCCTCCTGCAGCCCCACCAGCTCCACGACCTCCTTGATCCGTGATACCCCGGCTCCATCACTCATTCGTAAATATTGCAGCAGGTTGTCGTACCCGGTCATATGCGGATAGAACTCAGGATTCTCAATGATCGCCCCGATCTGTGAGATCGCCTGCTTGAATTCCTTCCGGATGCTGTGTCCATGAATCAGAACATCCCCTCCGCTCATGCGGATCAGTCCGGTCATCATCCGGATGGTGGTCGTTTTGCCGGCGCCATTCGGTCCCAGCAGCCCGACAATCTCTCCCTTATGGATCTTGAAGCTTAGATTATCTACAATGGCCTTCCCTTTTATCACTTTACTGACGCCTTGCATTTCCAGTACGGTTTGTTCTTGCGCAGGGCCTGACGGCTCCTGAACATAATGAGCGGTTGTATTCATTACAGCCTCCTTGTGCGGATCGGTATAGGTGGAGTATTAATTCCACGGGTTATTGCTAAGCTGGAACATGTGTATTTTCAATGTTGTATTGGTGTGTTAGTTAAATAGTACACTAGTAATTTCGGTTTGTAAAGCAGGTTTGTGAAAAATTTCCTGAAGCACTGTGTAAACAGGCTATACGTGCAGGGGTTCTAACCATACCAATCTCTATCAGCATACATAGAATAGTATTGCAGGTGGCAGTATCATGCTGCTTTTGCCAAAACGGCTTCAAGGAGGAATACACATGAATAAAGAGGTTCATATCTCGCAGACTTATCCAAGACTAACGGTGTACAGCGAAGAAAACTTCCGGGGAAGAAGCAGAATCTACAGAGGTAATCTCGGTATCCGCGATACGGACAATATTCTGGATGGCATCGAAAGTCTCCGCTTCTTCTCCACCAGCAGCAATGCTACGCTCGTCCTGTTCAGCAGAACCCGGTTCAGAGGCAGCTTCCGCGTGCTTCGCGGCAATCACAGCATCCGCGATCTGGATGACTTCATCTCCGGCAATGACGTAGAATCGATCATCTCTACCAACCAGAGACTGACGCTGGACCAGATCCGCCGTATCCGCAGCAGCGGGGAACTTCCTCCAGGCTACCGCTTAATCTAACAGAATAGGCACGTGAAACAGGGCACCCTCTGGTATCGCCCAGCCGGAGAGTGCCCTGTTTGGTATGACTTTGGATTAGTGAATTTCCTATGATAGGATATTATTGTAAAATAGTCAATAAAACTAATTTTGAAGGAGGACCAACAGAATATGAAGCCACTGGATATCCATCCAACAGCGTTGTATGAGGAGGTTCAGTCCGACATTGGCAGCTTTCAGGTCTTGAGAAACTACAGGCTGAATAGTGTGAGAACCGGGGTCTGGAAGCTGCAATCCGATCAGGACTCTAAATGTTATTACTTAAAAACGTACAGCCGCAAACAGAGATGGCATCCTGAGGTTTATGCATACCGTCACTGGATAGGTCAGTTGAAACCGTATGTACCTGAGTTAATAGCTGCTTACGAGGGGGAGAGTTGGCAGGCTATATTAATTACAGCAATCGACGGGTTCATTATGAGAGAGACGGCACTAAGCCCAAGTGCTGCTAAAGCTGCTTTTTATAAGGCTGGTGAGTTAACAAGGATTCTGCATCTATCGCAGACAGGCCGCTGGTTCGGCCGCCCCGATAAATATGGAAACCCGATAGAGCTAAGGCACCATGCTGACCCGGTGCAGTATGTTGCTGATGCAATTCAGGACTTAACTTCTCAGTGTGTTGTTGAGGGGGCTGGCTGTGGACAACTTCTCCATTCTGTTCGCCAGATATTTCATAGATCATCCATCAGCCAGAGATGCCTATTTTGCAGGGTATGGACTTGAAGTGCTTAAGGACCAGTCTGCTGAAATACAAATATGCTTCATCAAAATGGCCCTCGGCGATATCTGCTGGGGTACTCACCATCATCAGCCCGAAGTCGTCCGATCCGGCAGAGAGCTTATGAAAAGAATACATAATCAGCAGCTTTTCCTGTAAGGAAGCTTGAAGACAGTGCAAGTTCCCTGCAGCTTCCCGCCTACATCGCAGCTACCTCTGCCGCCAGCTCCCGGACCTGCTGTTGCAGGACATTCACCTCATCGGTCCCTTCCCAGTAGCGGGTGGCGAAATGCAGGAATACGTCTATCTTGCGCAGGAGCATTAGCACCGGAATCGCCGCCAGTTCCTCGGGAGTCAGCGTAACCCTGCGGTTATAACCCCGCCAGAAATCACGGATAATCCACTCCGAGTCCTCATGACTGAGCAAGGCCGACAGAATTACAGCAGCATCCATAACCCGTACATCCCGGGTGCAGAATTCAAAATCCAGCAGCGCGACCACCTGTGCTGAGTCCTCCCCATCCACCAGCAAATTGGAAGCATTCAGATCGCCGTGTACCAGCTGATGCGGCAGACTCTCAAGCTGTTCCAGCGAGTCAGCCACATTGTCGTAGGCCTCCACTAATAGGGTCAGCTCCGGCAGCAGCTCCTTCAGAGATTCGGGCGGGTCCTTCACCAGACCATGCAGCGCTTCACGGGTGCATAGCGGATAGGAGGTCCGCAGCTCGTAGTAGGGACGGTACACTGGAGCTATCCCTGTCTCCACTTTAGCCAGGGCAACGGATAATGTGCCTGCCGCCTCTCCAAGCGAATCATAGAAGCCGGAATCATGTTCGGTGGGAGATTCTCCTTCAATATAACCGAACAGGCAGGCGTATTTATCTGTTCCATCCTCCAATTGTACTAACGTCTCTCCCGTAACAGTAAGAATCGGAACAGGTATTGTAAAAGGAAGATTCAATCCGTTTAGCTTCTGCAAGACAGTATGCTCGAACACTATTTTATTCCTGTCTCTATGTGTATTATAGACGCGCAGCACAGCGCGGCGTTCCCCGCTCTCCACAAAATACGTAGTATTATTCCAGCCTCCGCTCTGTTTGCGCAGCGTACCTTTCCATTCAGGCCAGGCCTGACTCAATATAGCTTCCGTAGGCTTATGCCCCCTTTCTTATACGTTCAGAAGCAATTGTAGAATCCGGATACTGCGATGTCAAATCTACTAGGATAGGGGCGGTTCGCTATCCTCTGATCCAGTCGCCTTTTTTAGTAAACGAAAGACAATTATACAAAACAATCTATCAGATTTACATATATTACTGTATCAAAAGAAAAGGAGGATTTCCAAATGCCTATTTATACGATTGGTGCAGTACCCAACCTCGAACCAACCGGAACAGTGATTTCCCAGTTTGTGCAGCTCCGAATCACCAATACCACCGCAGGAAGACTCGAACCCATTGTAGTCAATGCCTACAGTGTCACAGATGCCGGCCCGGAGGGGATAGCTGAAACCCTGAATTTCACAACAACGTTCGCAATTGCTGCTCCAAATGGAGTAGTGACTCTCATCATTCCAACTACGGTAGCCAACTACAGTATCACCGTTTCTTCACCTGGTGCTCCCGGATTCGTGAACGACATCTCGCTATACGCAGTAGCCCGGGATGCAGCCGGATTCATAGTATTTGATCAGGTATATCCATTCGGAGACTGGAACATCATCGGTCCCGTCCTTAGTTAACCTCATTTCATTGCTCAGGCGAGTCCTGAGCTTTTTTTGTTTCTGGTCAAACTGTACAGAATAGCAGCCCGCTCACTATCACGATCACTCCTGACCTGATAAGCCTATGCTTGCACCGCTTCAATAATATGCGGAATGCCTGATTATCCGCTATAATATAATCCAAATGATACAAGCAAAGGATGGGATACATATGGACGCAACCGTAAGCAAACGCTGGCTGCTCGCCAGACTCTATGAGCCTGAACAGACCATCGTAGACTGCCGGTTCACATTAGGCCAACCTGAGGCCGGCAGAGACAGCTATGAACAAGAGCATATTCCAGGCGCGGTCTATCTCGATTTGGAATTGGATCTGTCTGCTCCTGTAGGCGAACATGGCGGACGCCATCCCCTGCCAGACCCGCAAGTGCTGGCATCCCGGCTCTCGAAGCTCGGCATAGGCAATGATACTCGCATTGTCGCCTACGACGATGAGAACGGCATGAACGCCGCCCGTCTGTGGTGGCTGCTGCGTTACCTGGGGCATGAGCAGGTATTCATTCTG